>JHVA01000002.1 GCA_000688615.1 Acidobacteriaceae bacterium KBS 146 | reverse complement strand
CTCCGTGGAGACTGGTGACGCCCTGAACGCGAATAGTTGAGGTTCCGGCGCCTTCGATCTTCGCTCCCATGGCAACGAGGAGGGCGGCGAGATCGGTGACCTCGGGCTCACGGGCGCAGTTTTCGAAGACGGTCTCGCCCTCGGCGAGCACGGCGGCCATCAGGAGGTCTTCTGTGCCGGTGACGGTGATCTTGTCGAAGACGATGTGCGCGCCCTTGAGGCGGCCCTGCCCGTTATTTGGACTGCGAGCTTCGAGGTAGCCGTGGTCGTAGGTGATACTGGCTCCCATGGACTCCAGACCCTTGATATGAAGGTCGATGGGACGGCCGCCGATGGCACAGCCGCCGGGCATGGCGACGCGAGCCATACCGGTGCGCGCGATGAGTGGACCGAGCACGAGCGAGCTGGCGCGCATGGTTTTGACGATCTCGTACTTGGCGACGGGATCGGAGAGGATTCCGCATTTGATGCGGGTGCGATGCTGGGCGCGGCCGTAGCCGAGTTCGACCTCGGCGCCCATGGAGGAGAGCAGCTTGCGCTCGGTCTCGATATCACGGACCTGGGGGATGTTTTCGAGGATGACTTCGCCTTCGGTGAGGATGGCGGCGGCCATGCAGGGGAGGGCGGAGTTCTTGGCTCCGGAGACTTTGATGGTTCCGAGGAGGGGATTTCCTCCGCGTACAACGAACTTATCCATCCATCCAGTTTACGGAAGAGTAACGAGGAAATGGGTGCTGAGATTGGTACCGCATGGTGAAGCCGGACGGCTTGGGGAATTCGGAAGAGGTGATGGGGTAGGAGCCGCCCAGGATGCCAATAGGGCTGGATGGGGGTGGGGTGTGGCAATTGATCCGCCGTCTCCGGTCTTGGGCTTCCGGCTTTCGGAGGGGAAACCGCAGATCCTTCAACTGCGCCCTCGGGCTTCGTTCAGGATGACACGTTTGGGTTGAGGGTTGATTTGAGAAGGCGGCGGGAGGAAACGCGACCTGGATTTGAAATGAGAGTGGTCTGCTTTGAAACTTGGTGAATGTGCGAGCGGGGTGAAATGCGGGTTCCTCGACTGCGCGCTGCGGGTGCTTCGCTCGGAATGACATTTAGATGGGTGGTGGGAAGGAAGGAGACGGTCCCAGAAGAGAAGCCGCAGGTCTTGCGGCTTCTCTCTTCGATGCAGCAGGGAGAGCAAGGCAGTTAGCTGGCAGATGGAGCACTTGTTGCGTCGGGTTGCTGTTGCTGGTGACCACGTCGCCCGTGGGAGTGGCGCATGGACTGAAGCTGTTGCAGCTGATCGGGAGTGAGGAGGGAGGAGAGCTGATTTTTGGTGTCCTCATGGATCGCCTGGAACTGCTGACGACGCTGATCGCGGCTCAGGCTGGTATCGGAGCGGAGAGCCGCCATCTTCTGCTGCTGCGTGGCGAGAATGGGCTCGAGCTTCGCTGTCTGATCGTCGGTCAGATTGAGGCGTTTGCCGAGACGCTGAGCAGCTTTATGAGCGTCGAAGTTGTGATGGCGTTGTCCGGCCTGATCGGCGGGCTGCTGCTGCGTGGTGGCATCGTTTGTGGGCTGCTGAGTCGCCTGCTGGCAGAAGGCCGCAGTGGCGGCGAGAGAGAGTGCCAGGGTTGAGCTAAGTAGGATGCGTTTCATGATCGAGATCTACTCCTTGCAGTAGCGCTACGCTACCGTGTGCTGCTGATGGAATAAACACGGATGCAAAGGAATGTTGTGGTGATTTATTTGTGGGATTTTGAAATAGCGCTCTATGAGGTTGAGGCAGACGAATGGTGTGAAAATGCGGGGTTCCTGGGCTGCCTTGGAAGGACACGGTGGCGGGCTTCTCCGCTTCGCTGCCGCCGTATGACGGCAGCGAGGTCGGGCTGACACATTTAAAGTGCTGCGTGACGCTTTGATCTATCTGTGTTGCGTGAAATTTCTGCTGGCTGCAGTTAGAACAGGATTCGTGCTCCAAGCTGGATGCGGCGGTTGGGGAAGTAGCTGCTGCTTCCGAGAATCTTTCCGAAGTTTGCATTGGAAAGCGTCCCGTTGGGCTGGCCGAGGTTGGTGAGGTTGAAGACGTTGCTGACCTCGCTGCGGAACTGGAACTTGACCCGTTCGTGAATGGGGAAGTCGCGGAAGAGGGAGGCGTCTACGTTGCGGGTCCCAGGGCCGTCCAGCGCGTTGTAGCGGAAGGTCCCATCCTGACCGGCAGCGCCTGCACCCTTGCAGGTTCCAGCGGAGGGCGAGAAGACGCAGAAGGCGTTGGTGTCGAACCACTGATTCATCATGGCCAGGCGCGAGTGGCCATTGTCGAGGACACGCGCGGATCTTCCGGTAGCGACGTTGGGACGGTCGTTGTTGTTTCCATCGGCGTTGGTGTCGCTGCCGGTGGTGATGTTGAAGGGGGATCCGCTCTGGAGCGTGATGATGGCGGAGACGGTCCATCCGTTGAGCGAGCCGCGAACGAGACGATTGGAGCCGGTGAAGTAGTTGGGCTTCCACACGACGGAGCTTACGAAGACGTGACGATAGTCGGAGTCGGCGCGCTGCCGGTCGAGTTGCGGAAAGTTGTAGTCTTCGAAGGCATTCGCGAGCGTATTGTTCGCCATGTAAGCGCTCCACATGGTCTTGGACCAGGTGTAGAAGCCCTGGAAGCTGATGTTTTTGGTCATGCGCTCATCGAGCGAGACCTGGAGGCCGTTGTAGTTGGAGCTCTGGCCTGACTCGACCACATAGACGGTCTTCAAGGTCGGATCGGCTGCGGAACCACCGGGCTGTAGCGGTCTTCGATTGTCGACGTTGGAAGTGGTATTGGCGGCGGGGTTGGCGGCGTTGTAGATGGGATAGTTGTGATCGAAGTACAGAGGCAGCTTACGGCTGAGCGAACCAACATAGCTGAGCGAGAGAGCGGTGGAACGACCGAACTGCTGCTGCACGCCGAAGTTGATTTGATAGCTATAGGGCCATTTGTAATTCGGGTCCATCGCTACAAGTCCAGCGGGACGCGTAAAGCGAGGATTTTTAGGATCAAAGTTGTAAGGATAGGGCGAGACTCCGCCGGCAAATTCAGAGGTGTCGGTGGCGTAAGGATTTGCGAGCGAGACCACCTTGTTGTACTGCTGACGGATCGCGTAGGGCTGATTGTTGGAAGGATATTGCCACTCGTTGCCGCCGATGGTCCCGAAGAAGAGGCCTGCAGCGCCACGAAAGACGGTTTTGCCGTCGCCGAAGGCATCGAAGGCAAAGCCCGCGCGTGGAGAGACATGATTGTGCGGTGTGTAAGCGCCGCCCTCAGGAACGCCGGAATCGCCAGGGAAGAGAAGGCCTGTGGGCGCAGAGGGAACGACGACGGATTGCACTCCGGGACGGAAGTTTGATTGTCGGCGCAGGGAATCTGTAGGTGCGGTCTGAATGTCATAACGAAGGCCGAGGTTAGCGGTCAGGCGCGGTGTAAGCCGCCAGTCATCCTGAAGGAAGGCACCAAAGTTCCAGTAGTTGGCGTTAGCGTAGACGGTGGAGTCCTGATTCATGGTGTTGGGACGGCCGAGAAGGAAGTCGCTCAAGGAGATACCTGTACGTTGGCTCGAAGTGCTGGTGAAGCTGAAGACGCCGTAGTTATTCAGCAGGGTCTGCAGCATGTCCTTTTCAAGGGACAGCTCGGCGCCTGTGGCGATGGTGTGCTTGCCTTTGGTGGTGCTGATGACATCGCGAATCTGGTAGACGTTAGCTCCGGCGAGAGGTCCGGAGATCGACTGGCCAAGCGTGAACCAGTTGGCCACCGCAATCTGAGGTAGCTGCGGGACACCCTGAATCTGGAAGGCCGATCCGAGATCACCGAGGCTGATCTGAGGTGTGTTGACGCGGCCTGCGATCTGGCGTGTGTAGCCAAGCCAGAACTGGTTGACGGTATTGGGGGTGAGAGTCCAGACATCGCTGAGATTGGCGTTCTGCTGACGCCAGTTAAAGTTCTGCGTGGACCATCCGACGATGGTTCCGCCGGGGTTTTGCTGACTGTTGCCGGAGGTGTTGAAGTAGCTTGCGGTGATGCGGTGCGAGTTGACGGGCTGATAGTCCACCCTTGATGAGGAACTCGTCGGTGATGTATGCGAGCTTTAGAGGATCGGTGCGGGTGTTGACTGTATCGGTGGGACGACCGATGGGATTTTGGGAGAGGGACGTAGGTGTTCAGGATGTTGAGAGCAAACGGGGTCGAACTGACTTTTGGGAATGATGTTGCCTGCATAAGCGCCGCTACGGTCAGGTTTTGCCAGAGGACGAATTGCGTGGCGTTAACGACGCGGCATGCGGTTCGGCTTCCTGAGGTGGGAAGGTTTGCGCTGAAGTCGCCGTTGCGGCTGCGCTGCAGTAGGAACGAGTGCGGTAAGCGTGCTGGTGGTTGCTTTGGCGCAGCCCCACCATAGCTGCCGAAGAAGAAGAGGCTTGTCCTTCATTATAGGGGCCGCCGAGGGTGGGCTCCAAACTGGGTTGCGATGGTAGGGTGTCAGGTTTTTGGTCGATCCCGTTGTGCGTAGTTGCGATGAGCGCGGTGTTGCGGACGAACTCGAAGATGGAGCCGTGGAGCTGGTTGGTTCCGCTCTTGGTGAGGGACGCTGACGAAGCCGGCGGAGGAGCGTCCGAATTTCGGCAGAGAAGTTGCTCGTC
>JHVA01000001.1:4075000-4996384 GCA_000688615.1 Acidobacteriaceae bacterium KBS 146 | reverse complement strand
CTTCACCATGCGGTACCAATCTCAGCACCCATTTCCTCGTTACTCTTCCGTAAACTGGATGGATGGATAAGTTCGTTGTACGCGGAGGAAATCCCCTCCTCGGAACCATCAAAGTCTCCGGAGCCAAGAACTCCGCCCTCCCCTGCATGGCCGCCGCCATCCTCACCGAAGGCGAAGTCATCCTCGAAAACATCCCCCAGGTCCGTGATATCGAGACCGAGCGCAAGCTGCTCTCCTCCATGGGCGCCGAGGTCGAACTCGGCTACGGCCGCGCCCAGCATCGCACCCGCATCAAATGCGGAATCCTCTCCGATCCCGTCGCCAAGTACGAGATCGTCAAAACCATGCGCGCCAGCTCGCTCGTGCTCGGTCCACTCATCGCGCGCACCGGTATGGCTCGCGTCGCCATGCCCGGCGGCTGTGCCATCGGCGGCCGTCCCATCGACCTTCATATCAAGGGTCTGGAGTCCATGGGAGCCAGTATCACCTACGACCACGGCTACCTCGAAGCTCGCAGTCCAAATAACGGGCAGGGCCGCCTCAAGGGCGCGCACATCGTCTTCGACAAGATCACCGTCACCGGCACAGAAGACCTCCTGATGGCCGCCGTGCTCGCCGAGGGCGAGACCGTCTTCGAAAACTGCGCCCGTGAGCCCGAGGTCACCGATCTCGCCGCCCTCCTCGTTGCCATGGGAGCGAAGATCGAAGGCGCCGGAACCTCAACTATTCGCGTTCAGGGCGTCACCAGTCTCCACGGAGCCCGCCACCGCATCAATCCCGATCGCATCGAGGCCGGTACCTTTCTCGTCGCCGGGGCCATCACCGGAGGCGACCTCAACGTCGACTCCTGCGACCCATCACACCTCGGAGCCCTCATAGCCAAGCTCGAAGAGTGTGGTGTCCGTCTCGACGTCGGCAAAGACTGTATTCGCGTCCGCTCCGGCGACAATCCTCTCAAGGCAGCCGACATGTCCACAGAGGAGTACCCCGGATTTCCCACCGACATGCAGGCCCAGTACATGGCTCTTGCGACCCAGACCGAAGGCACCTCCGTGGTTACGGAAAATATCTTCGAGAATCGCTTCATGCATGTCGGCGAGCTCAACCGCATGGGTGCCAACATCACCGTGCAGGGTCGCACTGCCACCATCCGCGGTAAATCACCGCTCCAGTCGGCCGCTGTCATGTGCTCCGACCTCCGCGCTTCTGCTTCTCTCGTCCTCGCAGCCCTCGTCGCCGACGGCGAAACCATTCTCGATCGCGTCTATCACATCGACCGCGGCTACGAGCGGATCGAAGAAAAACTGCGCGGCGTCGGAGCCCAGATCCGGCGCATGGGCGACGTCTTCGGGAAAAAATAAATCGCGGAACCGAAAAACAAGGAAGGACAAACCTCAGATGGCTTTGTCCTTCCTCTCAAACACGATGCGGCGAAAGAACCATTTTCACTGGAAAGCCCTTTCTCTCTGAGGTGCCTTTCCCACGAAGCGTCCGCACACCGCAATCAAAGAATCTCCCACTCCAACAGCGAGATGTCCTTCCAAGGGAAGCCGGGGTCTCCAGACACGGCGTAGTTTCATCACGGCATGTGTGGGTAATCGCGCGAAGCGCGATCCAGTTCCTTCCAGTACAGCGCCGCATCCATCCCCACTCCATAAAAACCCTGCTGCAGCCCCACCCTCCCGTACCCCATCCGCTCGTAGAACCTCAACGCACCCTGGTTCTTCACAAACACATGCAGCAAAACTCCCGTCCCCTTCCAGCTCCGAACCCACGCCTCGCCCTCTGAGAGCATGTGTTCCCCAACCCCTTTTCGCCTCCACGAATCCGCGACGTCAATCGTCACCACGTATCCGATCTCAGACGGCTCTGCCCTCTCTCGATGCACGATGCAGAAACCCGCAAGCCGGTCTTGTTCTTCCGCAACAATCACCCACGCATTCTCCGCCTCCGCAAACCGGCGCATCGCCCTCTTGCTGAATCGGAAAGGAGCCTCAAAACATGCCGCATCCAGCTCCGCCATCGCATCCAGATCCTCCGGACGATAGCTCCGGTATCGCAGCCGCTCAGGCATGGGCTCTCTCACAACTCCCGGTCATATATCGGCCAGCCTGTCGGACTTGCCTCGGCCTTGTTATTCCATGCAGCATCCCCGACAGTGTAAAACTGTTGCATTCTTTCCCCGCAGCTCCGGAGCTTCATGGCAGCCAGACGAAAACAGCTTCCTGACACAAACAAGCCCATTACCCTCAAGGTCCTCGCTGAGTATCTCGATCTCTCGCCTGCCACCGTCTCCATCGTCCTCAATAACTCTCCCGTCGCCAAGTCCATCTCGCCAGAGACTCGCCAGCGCGTTCTCGACGCCGCCAAAAAATTTGAGTACCGGCCCAATGTGCACGCCCGCATGCTCCGAACCCGCCTCACCAACACCATCGGCGTCGTCGTCCCCGAGCTCAGCGAAGGCTACTTCACCGGACTCATGCTCGGTGTTGAAGAATATCTCCTGCAGGCCGGTTATCTCTACTTCACCGTCAGTCATCTCTGCCATCCCGATCTCGTCGAAGAATATCCGGACCTTCTCATCAGCCGCGCCGTCGATGGCCTCCTTCTCATCAACACCGATCTCCGCAAGCGCGTTCCTCTTCCAGCCGTCGGAGTCTCCTCTCACATCAGCATTCCCGGCATCACCAACCTCGTGCTCGACCACGACCGCGCCACCCGCCTCGCACTCCAGCACCTCTACGATCTCGGGCATCGGCGCATCGCCTTCATGAAGGGCCAGGCCTTCTCTCTCGACTCCGAATCCCGCTGGCAGTCCATCAACACCATCGCGCAGGAGATCGGCATCGACATCATCCCCGAGCTCTGCATCTACCTCGAGAAAAACTCCTGGTCTCCCGAGCTCGGCTATCCACCCGTCCGCGAGCTTCTCAGCCGCACCCTCGACTTCACCGCCATCTTCTGTTTCAACGACACCTCCGCCATCGGAGCCATACGCGCCATCGAAGACGTCGGCCTCTCCTGCCCTCGCGACATCTCCGTCATCGGCTTCGACGACATCCTCGTCGCCGAATACACCAACCCTCGTCTCACCACCGTCCGCCAACCCCTCCGCAAGATGGGAACCACAGCCGCCGAGATCCTCGTCAAACGCATCCAGAATCCCGACCAGCCCTTCTCCGACACCATTTGGTTCACCCCCGAGCTCATCGTTCGCGAATCCACCGCAAGCGTCCCGCTTCTCAAAACCCCGCACCCAAAACCATCGAAGCGACGTTAACCGAGGTTCACCTCTCCACGAATGGCCTCACACGAAAACTCTGCCGCAGACATCCCACCCATCGCCACCTGGCGCCGGCTCTCGCCGCTCTTCGCCTGCACCGCGGCCTGGGGACTTGTCACCGTGATGCTCGGCCCTCTGCTTCCCGCACTCATCGCCAGATGGAACATTCAGGATGCTCAGGCCGGAACTCTCTTCACCGCGTCTTTCCTCGGTCAACTCGTTGGAGCCTGGTTCGCCACCCGCAATCCCCGCCTCAGCCTTCTCTCCGGCGCTGCCCTCTCCGTCGTTGGCACCGCCATGCTCGCCTGGGTTGGATTCCCCCTCGCTCACTTCGCCCTCTTCGCAACCGGAATCGGAATCTCCGCCGGCCTCACTGCGGGTAACGTCATTGCCGGCCTCTCCACCATCCACCGCGCCCGCACCCTCGCTCTCTTCAACGTGAGTTGGAGCATTGGAGCCATTGCGTGCCCTGCTCTCGCCCGACTCTCCGGCCCCTCCAACACGCGACTCTTCTTTCTTCTGACCACCGCCATCGTGGCACTCGGCGGAATCCTCGTCGCTACCCTTCCGCGCACTCTCACCAATCCCAGCTCCGCTCCAACTCAAACCACGTCGCCGTCTTCACCAATGCCCGTGGCTTCCATCCTGCTCTTCGCAACCTGCATGCTCCTCTACATCGGCAATGAGAACTCTCTAGGAGGATGGCTCCCCAGCTTCGCCGCTCGTAATAACTCCACCATCAGCGCTCCCACCATCGCCATGCTCTACTGGCTTTCCGAGCTCATCAGCCGTTTAGCGATGGCCACCCTCCTCTTCCGCATCTCCGAGGCCGCGCTCTACCGCATCTCCCTCGCACTGCTTCTCACCACGCAGATCGTCCTCATCGTCCTCCCCCATCCATCGCACTCCATCCTGCTCGGCACCGCCATCCTCACTGGAGCAGCCATCGGCCCCGTCTATCCCCTCATCATCGCCTTCCTGCTCTCCCGCTCCTCCAACCACCCCCGCCTCGGCCGCCTCTTTGCCTCTGCCTCTCTCGGAGGAGCCACCCTGCCTTGGCTCACCGGCGTCATCTCAACTCACTTCGGCAGCCTCCGTGCAGGGCTCCTCGTTCCCACCCTCGGAGTCGCTCTCCTCCTGCTACTCTCCCCCGGAATCCTCCCCGCCGATCCGGCTTCTACGTCACGTTAAAGCGCAAAGAGGCCAGGCCCTTTCGGACCCGACCTCTTTTTCGTCAACGGCTAGCGAATTACTGCAGCTTGAATTGGAACTGGTCCCTCAGCGTGATACCACCGATAACGATGAGAGCAACCAAGGACGGAAGAAAGAAAATATACATACACACTCCCTCTGGAGAAGTAATTCCTACAAATAGGCCCGATCAATACACCGACTCACCCTGACCGAGGGAAATCACTTCCACTTCCCTCCCGGTCCGAGCATCGTTTCGCCGAGACACAGGTTCGCTCTCGCGAAGTTTCCTTCGTTACGCCATGTCAATCGGTCTTGCAAATCCGACCAGCACGGCTACTGCTAAGTCGTTGTTGATACGCAACTGCCTATTGCAAGCCAGCGGCCATTCTTAAAATTTGATAATTTCTTCGCGAATTCACCTAAAACTCAATATTTCTCCACTCGTGAAGCAACCTTTTACACGCAAGAGATTGTCCCTTAGGACAAGAAATTACCCTTCCGAGAGCAAACATTTTCACAATGCCACTGCATCACAGGAATTCCGAGAATCGTTGTGTCTCATCGCAGGACAGTTCTGACCTCTACTCTCTCCAAAGGGCAGCCGCAAGCCCTGCTCAGCAAACGAGCGACTCTCGCCGATACCTTCGCCTCGAAAAAAAGAAGCCCTGTTATCCTTGCCCATGCGTTTGGCCACCTCTGCGATTCTTCTCTTGATGGCCACACCCAGCCTCGCACAGTTCACCCTCCAGAGCTCTCACACCACCGCCGGTCTACGCGGCATCCACTCCCTCGGCAACGGCATCGCCTGGGCCAGCGGAACTGAAGGAACCGTCCTCCGCACCACCGACGACGGCGCCACCTGGCAGCACTGCTCCACCCCACCCAACGCCGACAAACTGGACTTCCGCGCAATCCAGGCCTTTGACCAGAACACCGCCATCGTCATGTCCTCGGGCAAAGGCGACCTCTCCCGCCTCTACAAAACCACCGATGGCTGCAAGACCTGGAAGCTCGTCTTCACGAATCCCGACAAAGAAGGCTTCTGGGACGCCATCAAAATCGATCCCAAAGAAAAGCTGTTCGGTTCTCTCGTTGGCGATCCGGTGAATGGACGATTCGCAATCTTTCTTACCTTCGACGGTGGCAACAACTGGGCGCGAGGTCGCGTTTTACCTAAGGCTTTGGACGAAGAAGGACTGTTCGCTGCCAGTAATTCATCGTTAGTTCTTCAGACGAATGGGATGTCGCCTGACGGCTTCATCACGGGCGGCCCGAAAGGATCACGTCTGCTACGGATCTCCATATGTGTCGGCGTCGATAGTGAATGTTTTGAGCTGGGGGACTTTGGACCAATCAAACCTACGGATAAGAACCGCGGGAGGTTGGAACAGGTATATTGGCAGGCCGAGCCTATACCTTTAGCCAAAGGACCATCGGCCGGTTCTTTCGCTATCGGAGTCGATGATCATTCAGGTTACTGGTACAAAGCCGTGATTGTCGGAGGCGATTACAAAGATGCGAATTCCAGCAAATCGACAGCTGCTTATACCAATCCAGGTACTGGTGGAACATATCTCGCCGCTCAAACCCCACCCCACGGCTACCGTAGCTCAGTCGCCTACGACGCCAGGACTAAAACCTGGATCACAGTAGGCCCCAACGGCACCGATATCTCCCGCGACGACGGCCGTAACTGGACAGCTCTCAAACCTTCTCCACAAGACCCACCCGACGCCGACAAGAACTGGAACGCCCTCTCTCTCCCTTTCGTCGTAGGCCTAGACGGTCGCATCGGCAAACTACGCACTCACGCCCTCGCCCGCTGATCGCACGGCCCTCCCTCAGCGGAGCGCAGTCGAAGGATCTGCGGTTCGCCAATCAGGGCAAAGCTTACCCGGCGACAGCAGATTACCCTAACACCACAACATCGTTGTTCTGCCTCTCAAGCGAAGCAGAGAAAAAGACAAGCCCGGAAGCATCAAACCGCAACCGTAAACGTATCTTCAGTCCGGGTCACTGCACGGTACATCGTGTCCCGCTCAAACGGCTCACGACCAGCCTCGGTAATCAACCTCACCAGGTCCTTCCGGCGCAGCCCTTGAGGCGTCGTGGCCCCGGCATCGTGATAAATCTTCTCCTCGACCACCGTGCCGTCGATATCGTCCGCACCAAACCGCAGCGAGATCTGCGCCATCTTCGGCGAGACCATCTGCCAGTAGCTCTTGATGTGGGAAAAGTTGTCGAGCATCAACCGCCCCACTGCAATCTGCTTGATGTCCAGCATTCCGGTTGTCTTTGGAATGTGGGCCAGCGCCGTGTTGTCGGGATGAAACGACAGCGGAATAAACGTCTGGAACCCGCCCGTCTCATCCTGCACCTCGCGCAGGCGAACCAGGTGATCCACGCGGTCCTCGTCGTTTTCGACGTGACCGTACAACATCGTCGCATTCGATCGCAGTCCAATCTTGTGCGCCATCCGCGCCGTATCCAGCCACTCCGATCCATCGATCTTGTGATCGCAGATGATGTGCCGGATTCGATCCGCAAAGATCTCCGCGCCGCCGCCGGGCATCGAATCCACCCCGGCCTCCTTCATCCGCTTCAGCGTCTCTTCGATGGTCATCTTGCCCCGCTTCGCCAGAAACGCAACCTCGACCATCGTGAACGCCTTGATGTGAACCTTCGGAAACCGCTCCTTCAGCCCGCGTACCAGGTCCATGAAGTATTCAAACGGAAGATCCGGATGCAGGCCGCCCACGATGTGGAACTCTGTCACAGCCTCGGTGTAACCGGCGCCGGCCGTCTCCCACGCCTCTTCCAGTGCCATCGTGTAGGTTCCGGCGTCGCCCTTCTTCCGGCCAAACGCACACAACCTGCACGAAGCAACGCAGATGTTGGTGGGATTGATATGACGATTAACGTTGAAGTAGGCGATGTTACCGTGCAGTTTCTCGCGAACGTAATTCGCCAGCCAGCCCACCGCAAGTATGTCGCCGCTGCGATACAGCTGAACGCCGTCCTCGAACGTCAGACGTTCGCCTGATATCACCTTTTCGGCGATCGGCTCCAAGGTGCGATCATCCGTCTGGAAAGAGTGTCGCGGCCGGGCAAGCGGCTCTGAGGTAGCATTCAGATTTATCGTGGTGGCATCCAGGCTCATAGCACGATTCTAATCCTTTGCCGCCTGCTGCCGCCCGCCGCGAAACACCTCAGTGCGTACTCACCTCGGCCGAGTTCACCATCTGGGGCTGAATCACAACGCCGTCAAACAGAGTGGCCGCCACCATGTGGTCTCCAACCGGACGCATCAGGCGCAGGTTCCAACCCGTGTTCCAGTAACTGACCTTCTTATCCGGAAGATGCGCCGCAAAGGCGATCGTGGTCGAGCTGTTCGCCGTTACCAGAACGCGCTGCCCCTTCTCGTCATAGAAGATGCTGTTCACATCCCGGACAAACAGATTCTTTACGATCTGCCACGTCGATCCCTTATCTTCAGAGAGATAGACACCCTCGCGTCCACCCGCCCAAAGACCCCCCGAGCCGTCAACCGCAACCGCCGTAATCTGGGTCAGATCCGCAGGAGGCTTGACGGCGGTCCATGTCTTGCCATCGTCTGGCGAGAAGGAAATTCTCGAGAGCGATGCCGAAATAACGTTCGACTTGGACGAAGCAATCGAATACCAGACGTGTCCTTGAGGATCAGCTACAAGATTCCAGCTCTGTCCCCCATCGACGCTCCTCAGGATTCCATCCGAGGTCGCGGCGAAGACCTGATCATGATCGCGTGCAAAAGCAAATACTGTTCCATCGAAGGGCTTCGGCGCAGGCTTCTTTTTCACCGGAACAGGACGCGGCCGAGCCACCGTCTTGGCGCCCTTCTTCCGCACCGTGACAGGCTTTGGAGCCGGCGGCGGTTCGGTAACAGGAAGCTCGAGCGAAACCTTCTCGACCTTGCTCCAGAGCTCTCCGTTCAGCCGATAAATTCCATGTCGGGTTCCCGCGAGAACCGTTCCATCGGGGGCCTGCCCGAGACTGAAGACGTCGTGCGGCTCAAGGCCGGCATTCTTCTGCGCCCAGGTCAGGCCGCCATTCGTGCTCATAAAGACGCCGCCCCAGGCTTTGTCGTTCACCATCCCCACGTAGATCGTGCCAGGATGATTCATGTCCTCGACGTAAGAAGTAATCTGACGCGAGGAGAACCCTGCATTCGTAGCACGGAAGCTGGCTCCATCGTCGTTCGAAACCAGAACGCCGCCGCGATCCGTCGCTAGCATGACGCGATTCGTGTCCTTCGGATCGACATAAACATCATTGACGATCAACTCCGGCCCGGTCGTGCGAACCCACGTCTTTCCCGAGTCCGTCGTTCGATAAAGCCCTTCTGTCGTTCCAGCAAAGACGATGTTCTGATGCTGAGGATCCTGCATCAGGACACGAGTCCTCCGAGCCGTCGACGGAATTCCCTGAATCTTGTGAAACAACGATCCCGCGCTCTCACTCTTGTAGATTCCCGAGCATGCGCTGGCATAGACAACACTTGGATCCTTCGGATCGATGATGATCGAGAAGACGTCAGAGTCGTCAATCACACCCTCTTTGATATTCGACCAGTGCGCTCCATCGTCAGTCGTCTTCCAGGGCAGATGCCATGTTCCGGCGTAGATAATCTTCGGGTCTTTTGGATCGATGGCGATCGATTCAACCTCGTGAAGCTCCATGCTGCCTTCCGGACTGATGAGCTTCCAATGCATCCCGCCGTCTGTGCTCTTGTAAACGCCCTTGAGAGTTCCCGCCACAATCACCTTCGGGTCAGAAGGTGCTGTGACCAAAGCACGGATCGACTGGCCCTTCATCTCCGGCACGACCGTCCAGGTCTCACCGTTATCGCCGCTCGTGTAAAGGCCGCCATCGGCGCTGCTCAAGACCCAGGCTCCGACAAAGATGCGTCCCGGAGTCGAGGGATCGAGAACGATATTGTCCAACACCAGGTCGTCGCGCTTGCCAACCCTCGCCAGTCGCTTCCAGTTGCCGCCGCCATTGCGAGACTCATAGATCCAGCCCGTGGCAGTGCCGAGATAAAGATGCTGGTTGTCATGGGGATCAGCGGCGAACGCTCGTGCATCTCCACCATCTGGACCGTAAGGAAGCCAGTCTGAGGAAGGAAGAGCGTGGGAGAAAACCGGAGCAAATACCAAAGCAGCAAGGAGTGCTAGGAGAGGGGACCGTTTATTTAGGTGTCGCATGATTCTCGTATCAGTCTAGCGGACGAGATGCGTCTCGCTGTTAACTACTTGGATAGCAAAAAAGCTGGCCGGGTTTGATCCCCGGCCAGCTTTCTGTAAGTGCTGCTATTTGCTACTTCTTGTGACGGCGGGTTGCCGGGCGGGTCCGTGAAACCGCCTTCGTTGTGCTTTCGTCGACCGCAGTAAGGCCAGTCTGATCGAAGTTGGCACCAGTCGGGATCAGGGTTGAGGATGCCGACTTGCTATCCTGCGATCCCGTGTATACCGAGATGCGGCTAGCGTCGATTCCCTTCTCCTTCACCAGGTAGTCCTTCGTGTTGACAGCGCGAGCAGAGGCAGCCTTGGCTCCGCCCTTCTCTTTGCTGGCGGCATTACCGACAACTGCGAGCTTGGCATCGGAGGAGCGCTGCATGTTCAGAGCAACATCGTCAAGGCAGGCCTTGGCTTCGTTGTCAACGCGGGTCGGACGGCGCTTGTCACGATCGAAGTTGATCGAGCAGAGTGCCTGGGTCGTAGGCGCCGGCGGTGGCGGAGGCGCATTGACCGTGACGGTCGCGGTGCAGGAGGCCGACTGGCCCTTATCGTCAACCACGTTCGCTGTCACCGTAATGGTTCCCGGAGCTGCGCCAGTGGTGTTGAGGGTAGCCGTTGAGGTGTTGCCGGTCACCGATCCAGCCGTCGAGCTGTAGCTGTAGGTCAGAGGACGATTCTGCGGGCTGGTTCCCTGAGCGGTGATTGTGGAGGAGTCTCCAGGAGCAACCGTCGAAGGATTGGCCGAGCAGGTGACCGTCGGGGGTTGGAACTGCTGAATGGTGAACGGAGCCGAGCAGTCCGCCATCTGGCCGGGCTTGTTGCCCTCGGATACATGGCCCTTGACGGTGTAGCTGCCGGGATTCAGGTTGGTGGTGGTGACGTTCGCAGTGGTCTCGGTACCGGAGACTGTGCCGCCATCCGAGGTCCAGTTATAGGTCGCGGTCTTCTTCGGGTTCAGATTCGCAGCCGTTCCGGTCACAGTGATAGGGTCACCCGGGTAGGCCGTCGCGGGCGAGGCCGAGCAGGTGAAGGTGACAGGAGGAGGAGGAATGATGTGGCCGAAGTGCGTCACGATACCGGTGCTGAGATCAACACCGTTTAGGTTTGCACGTCCCCCGGTCGGTCCGCTGGGAGGAGGGGTGTAGGGACCAAAGTTCGTGTGAACGTAACGATAATCGGCTTCAAACAGACGGAAAGAGAACCGGTTGTTCCAGAACGGCAGGTCATAATCCATGCCGCCGCCCGCTGTCAGCGTGGTGCCCCAGGTCCAGGGGTTGTGGTACTGATACGAGTGATAGGAGCTCGGACCAACCAGCTTGCTTCCGCCGGCCAGGCCGTGAGCAAAAAGCGTGAAGTTCTGCATCGGGGCACGGAAGATCGGACCGGCTGAAGCGCTATACAGTCCATCGTTCTTTCCGTCCGGATGGGCCACGAAGTTGATCTCGCCGCCAAAATACTTGTTGAAGTAATACGCGCCGCTTCCGATCGCTCCGAGATCGATGGAGCTGTAGTTGACACCAAGGGGCTTCAGCTGGCCATGAGCTCCGAAGTACGAGTACCCGGTGAAGACATCAAAGCGGGATGGGTTAGGGCCCGCGGGGGCGGTTGTGCTGGGAGTCTGCGCACCCAGACTTGCGACTCCAAGGCTGACTGCACATGCAGCCAGTACGAACCGGCCAAAACTACGTAAAGGGCTATAAACCATTCGACTTCCTCCGCTCAAATTCTTCCAAGTGTCAGGAGCCTATTTCGGCTCAATCTTGTTGATATGGTGCTTCGATTCAGTAAAGCTTACCGCAGGTTGCTAGTTGTACCGGTAAAAAATACTCTCCGGCAACTATATTTTCAATACTTTACCTGTTATACAAACACGAACCCCAAAGGGAGAATCTTCGCAGTTACCCATTCTCTCCCGTTTTTCAGGCGAGATTAAGAGTCTTGCGAACGGTTCCGCGCTCCCGTTGTATCTTCTCCTGCAACAACGTGATAGCGTACAGCAGCTGTTCGGGCCGAGGAGGGCAGCCGGGGACATAGATATCCACCGGAATGACCTGGTTGACACCCTGCAGAAGAGCATAGTTGTTGAAGACACCGCCTGAAGTAGCACAGGCTCCCATCGAAATGACCCATTTGGGTTCCGGCATCTGCTCATAGAGCCGCCGAATCACGGGCGCCATCTTCTGCGATACCCTTCCCGCGATGATCATCAGATCGCTCTGCCGCGGTGAAGGACGAAAGACCTCCGCCCCAAAGCGGGCGATGTCATATCGCGAGCCGCCCATCGACATCATCTCAATCGCGCAACAGGCCAGACCAAAGGTCATTGGCCACACCGAATTCTTACGAACCCAGTTGATCGCCGCGTCCAGAGACGCAAGAACGATTCCTTCAGGCTGATCGTAGCCCCAGTTCACCTCTCTCAGCTTTTCCTGATTTTTGGCGAAGCTGTCCAGGCTACCGAACAGGTAGCGGTCACCCTTTTGCGGAACTTCGGTAGGACGTCCGCTACTGGTGTTCTCTTCCGATCCTATGCTCATGAGTTAATAATAAGACTGTATCCACTCAAACGCTCATCTTTAACGCAACCTGGGTATGAGATCTTTACTCTGACTCTTTCCTGCATTGGGCAAGAGCAGAGCGAAAGCGGCCTAACGAGCGTTCTCCTCCATCGCCTCCAACAACGCCGAACGCAGAGCCCGCTGTTGCTTTTTTTCGAGCTTAGAGGCGTTGTGGGTGAGATAGAACACGTCGATCGCCGTCTCTCCTTCCGTATCGACCAACGCCACCTCAATATTGTGCCCATGGGCCGCGATAGTGAGACTCAGCGCTCGTAGAAGGCCCGGAAGATCCTGCGCGATGACTTCGACCAGGGTGCTGTGAGAAGACGCTTCCTCGTGAAACTCGACTCTGGGCTCGACAACAATCTTCGGTGCCTTTCGACGGCCGCGACGGCGGCCACTGAGAAGCTTCTCAACCGAAATCGTTCCAATCATGACGTCGTAGATGCTTTTCACGAACCGGTCATGCTCAGAGTGATTCATCTCGAGCGTGCGAAAAGTGTCGGTAAACCGGAAGCTGTCGACCACGATTCCGTTCCGGTTGGAGAAGGCATCGGCGGTGACGATGTTCATTCCCCAGGCCGCAAGGGCTCCTGTCATGTTGGCAAACAGCAGAGCGCGGTCAGGCGTAACCACCGTCAGCTCACTCACTGACGGAGCGTAACGGAAATCAAGCTGCACCCGATCGGTGTTCAATCGCTCGGCCATGTTGAAGTGGGTCCGAATCTGCTCCGGGGAGCGCGTCAACACGTAACGCTCGGGAAATCCCTCGAGAAACGCAGCAACCGCCACCCTCTGGTCAGGAACCAGAGCCGAAACTCTTTCCACCAGTTCGCGGGCCTCCTGCGCTCCTACACGCTCATCATCGACGCTGCGATCCAGGTAGTTCGCGGTCGCAATGTAGAGACGCCATAGATTCTCGGCCTTCCAGGGCGTGAGCGCATCCGGATGAACAGCATTGATATCGGCGTACGTGAACAGCGTGAGCATGCGCAGCAGCTCCGGTGTCTGAACCTTCCCCGCAAAGGCACGCACCGTCTCGGCATCGAAGATATCCCGGCGCAAGGTCGACGACATCTCCAGATGCTTCTCAATCAGACCCAGAACCAGCTCGCTCTCGTAGGAGTCGAGCTCCAGTCGCGCCAGCAGGCCGCGCGCCATCAGGGAGCTCTCTTCCGCGTGATCTCCTGTGCTGCGGCCCTTACCGGTGTCATGCAACAACGCCATCAGGTAAAGCAGCGCCGGATGAGGAAGCTCCCGGATCAGAGAGCCGAATCGCGCCGCCCAGTCCGCATGTGATCCCTTTTCCTGTCGAGAAGCATCCCCCGCAGCTTCTAGCCGATGAAGCGTATCGATCAGCACAAAGGTGTGCTCGTCCACCGTATAGCGGTGATAGGCATCGCGAATGACGAGTGCGTCGATCCCGTGAAACTCCGGGATCAGGAGCTCCAGCAGTCCGAGGACATGCATGGCGCGCAACGCATCTCCGGCATGCGGCCCCAGAAGAATCTCCTTGAGGCGAGCCCACAGCGCCGGGCCCTCTTCGAGGCTTGCAGAGATGGGGCCAAGCGAATGCGAGATTCTCTCCTCGGAGCTTCTTTCGAGCGAACAACCAGTCCGCGCCATCGCGGCAAAGATATCGAGCACCACCTCGGGATGATGGGCGGGATCTTCCGCCCCGGCGCCAGGCGCGGGAGCTGGCTTGAGGATTGCTTGCCCCCGCTCGATTCGAAACTCTCCAGAACTTTCGACCGCCCTCTCACGCTTCAGGGTGAACTTTTTCTGCCGCTTGCGTGACGGCAGATCTTCAATGGCTCGCTTCAGGGCACGTTCGATGCTGCGTGCATGGCGGAAGTAATTCCGCATCCAGTACGCCGGATCCACTGCCTGGCGGTCGCCATTGAGTCCCGTCGAAATGGAGGCCGCGGCATCCTGGGCCTGCCAGTCCAGCGTGTTGTCATCCCGCTCATGCCGGTAATGCAGAAAGCAACGCACCAGGCGAAGGAACTCCACCGCCTGGCCGAACCCAAGATCATCGTCACTGGTCGCCGTATCCTTCCGCTTCTCCTCAAACGCCCTCAACCATCCTCGAACGTGGACGTCGCGAAGGCCGCCCGGGCAGTCCTTGATGTTCGGCTCAAGATGAAAGAGGGTGCTGCCGTACTTGGCATGACGCTCCTCTGTCAGGCCGAGCAGTCCGTCGAGAATCGCATTGCGATCCCGGTCCAGCAGCTTCGGCACCACGTCGTTCGCCAGTTTGGAATATAGTGCGCCATCGCCAGCCAGCAGGCGGTGATCCATCACTGCATAGGTAAATTCGGCGTTATCTTCAGAGAACCGCTCGCACTCAGCGATCCGGCGAACGGCCTGGGAGACGCGAATGCCGCCATCCCACATCTCCTGACATATCCGGCGGATGGATTCCTTGATGTCCTTCTCATTGATTTTGGCATCGAGAAGGAAGAGGAGATCGACGTCCGAGTACGGAAACAGCTCTTTGCGCCCGTACCCGCCGACTGCAAGAAGAGCGATTCCGGAGTTGAGATAGCGGTTGCTGCACTGGGCTTCTCGCCACAGGCCCGTCACCATCTCGTCGACGGCAGAAGTGCGGGCAGCAATCGCCGAGGAGCCCGAGCCCCCAGCCTCGAAGGCGCCACGGATCTCCAGCATCCTTCGCTGATATAAGTTGCGCCGCTCGCCGCCCGTGGACTCGCTCGCCTGCATCCCATCTCCCCGAGTCTTCAGGTTAAGTCAATCAACGAGTGTTGCTCTCATGCCTCTTGACAGAGCTCAGAGAGCAATCTCGCCGCGTTCGTCGTTGCGGATTCGAATTGCCTCATCGATCCTGGAGACGAAGATCTTGCCGTCGCCGATGGTCCCGGTACGAGCCGCCGCAATGATTGCATTGACGGCATCGTCGACCATGGTGTCGGTAACGACGATCTCCAGCTTTACCTTCGGCAATAGGTCAACGGAGTATTCGCGTCCGCGGTAGACCTCGGTATGTCCTTTCTGGCGGCCGTGTCCACGGGCCTCCAGAATGGTCATACCGTCTACGCCGATCTCCACCAGAGCATCTTTCACCGCATCCAGCTTCGAAGGCTGAATCACCGCTTCAATCTTCTGCATAGTCGTATCGTCCTCTCGGGCCCATGCCCCTCAACGTTAGTGCGCCCAATCGTAACCTTCTTCGCCGTGTTGGGAGAGATCAAGACCGTCGCGCTCTTCTTCCTCACTCACCCTAAGGCCCATTGTCTTGTCTACAACGAACAAAATAATGAGCGTACCCACGATCGAAATACTCCAGGCGATAGCGACACCCCCGATCTGATTGATCAGCTGATGCCAGTTCCCTTCTAACAGACCCGTGGCCTTGCCCGCACCAAAGATCGGGTTGATGGTGCTGTTGGCAAAGATTCCGGTCAGGATGGCTCCCAGCGTACCGCCTGCTCCGTGAACGCCAAAAGCGTCAAGAGAGTCATCATAGCCGAACCACGACTTGACCTTGACGACCATCAGGTAGCAGAAGACGCCTGCCAGCAAACCGATCCAGAGAGCAGAGATCGGAGTTACAAACCCGGCGGCCGGAGTGATAGCAACCAGCCCGGCGACTGCGCCCGAGATCGCACCCAGTGCCGACGGCTTGCCTTGACGGATCCACTCAGCGATGATCCAGCCGATAGCGGCGGCGGCAGCACCAAAGTGCGTTGCAACGAAGGCAGACGTCGCCAGCGTTCCAGCGGAGAGCGCCGAACCGGCGTTGAATCCGAACCAGCCAACCCACAACAAGCAAGCTCCCACAAAGCTGAGGACAACCGAGTGGGGCGGCATCGGTTCCCGCGGGAAGCCGAGACGCTTACCCAGAAAGATAGCCGTTACCAGCGCCGATACACCCGAGGTGACATGCACCACGGTTCCTCCGGCGAAGTCGAGGCACGGGATCCGCCCGGCCTGCGCCGCATTGAGCAACCCTCCCTTGCCCCAAACCATGTGCGCCATCGGGCTATAGATAAATAGCGTCCAGAGCGTCATAAAGACCAGCATCGAAGAGAACTTCATGCGTTCCGCAAAAGCTCCCGTAATCAGAGCCGGCGTGATGATGGCAAACATCAGCTGGTAGATCATGAACGTCTGCAGCGGGATGGTGGCCGCATACGCCGGATCGGGTGCGAGACCGACGCCGTGAAGAAAGGCATTGTGGAAGCCGCCGATAAAGGCATTTCCCTGCCCGAAGGCGAGCGAGTACGTGACCAGCGCCCAGAGCACCGTCACCAGGGCCATCATGGCGAAGGTCTGCATCATGGTTCCCAGAACGTTCTTTTTTCTGACCAGGCCGCCGTAGAAGAGCGCAAGCCCGGGGCCGCTCATCATCAGCACCAGAGCCGCAGAAACCAGCATCCAGCCGTTATCTCCCGCGGTTTGCGCTGCGGCGATCGCCGTCGCGTTGTTGGCATTTTGCTTTTCTAGAGCCGCCAGCCGGTCTGACTGGGACTGCGATGCGGAAGCTTCTGCGGGGGTCTGGGCAAGAGCCGTCTGGCCGGCCAACATGGGCCCGCCTACCCCCAGCATCAACAGAAGCGCCAGGAACACCTTCATTGCGGCAACACGCATGGATTCGATCACCTGTCGATAGAGATTGAAATTCGGAAAAAGAAACATGCAGCTCTAACCGTTCGGAGAGAACGAAACTGCAGTTCGGCCTTAGCTGCGGCGTGGGAGCAAAGGCTATGTACTGATTCCTTTAATCTACACAAACGAAGGCGCGACACAAAGCACGAAATCCAGGCCAAAGACGGAAATCTTTGCGGCTGCCTGCCTCGCACGGCCAGTAGCTAACCGAGGAGGGCCTCTACGATGCGGGACCATTCGGCCTCCAGATCGCCCCGAGCGGCCTGCTGGCCTGCACGGCGATACCAGTAACCTGCGTTCGACAGGTCACCCTCCTTCCGGTGCAGGTAAGCGTGAACCCACGCGCCCTCGGCATTATCGACGTCCTGCGCAATCTCATGGGCACGATCCCAGTTGCCCTGTGCATCCCACCACAGGGCTCGGAGAGACGCCCGCAGCCCCTCCGGATCTGTCGTTTTGAACTCTGCTATCGTCATCCGTCTTTCCTATGGGGTCGGCGCGGCATACCCGCGCTCCCTCATCCACTTGATCAAAAGATCGGGCCAGACGCTGAGTTGTGGATTCGCCGTCGCCAGCCCTGCTCCATGCGCTCCATGCTGAAAGATATGCATCTCCGCCGGAACTCCTGCACGAACCAGCGCCTCATAAAACATCACGCTGTTCGCAATCGGAACCGTCTTGTCGTCCGTCGTGGAGAAGAGAAACGTCGGCGGAGTCTGCGGTGTCACCTGAAGCTCGTTGGACATGAGCGTAACCAGCTCAGGATTAGGATTCTCGCCGAGAAGATTTCGCTTCGATCCCTGATGCACCGACGGATCCATCAACGTGATCACCGGATAGGAGAGGATGAGGAAATCAGGCCGGCTGCTCTTCTGCCCGATCGGATCGGTGGAACCAGAGTCGCCCAGATCGAAGTGCGTTCCTGCACTCGCGGTAAGATGACCTCCGGCAGAAAATCCCCACATCCCCAGATGATCTTCGGCGATGCCATATTCCGCGGCATGGGCTCGTACCAGACGAATCGCGCGCTGAGCATCTCCCAGCTCGACGGGATGGTGATATCGCGGCCCCAGGCGATACCGCAGAACAAAGGCAGCAACGCCATGATCGTTGAGCCAATGCGCAATCGCAAATCCTTCCTTGTCTATCGCAAGGTGCTGATATCCGCCTCCCGGAGCAACGACGACACCTGTCTTCGTCGGATTCGGTGCCGTCGGAAGAAATACCGTGATCTCCGGCTTATCGGTGTCGTCACTTCCGAGCGCCCCCGGAGCTCCTGCAGGCCATAACAGCACTTCGTTGCCACTTGATTGAGCCGGTTGCTGCGCAAAGACACAAGGCGACGTCACGACTAAAGCCACAAGACATACCAACAGCGATCGCACTTTTGATAAAGCTCCTCTTCGTATTTTGCTTCCCTGTAACAATTTGCAACGAAATCGCCATCTACGCGAATGGATTTTTCGGTTAACAATCCCGTACCCTTATAGCAGGCAGCAATCTGACCTCGGAGAAGGCATGAAACAACTTGTTGAGAAGCAGCTTGCGCAAACGATCTCTACGCTGCAAGCGACACTGGCAGATCCCCAGATTGCCGAAACCGTGGAGACCATTGCAAAGGTGACCGCCCAAGCGATGCTCTCCGGCCGAAAGCTGATGGTCGCAGGAAATGGAGGCTCGGCAGCGGACGCTCAACATCTCGTCGCCGAGTTCGTGGTAAGGCTCGTTCACAACCGCCCCGCCATGCGAGCCCTCGCCCTCACCACAGACAGCTCCATCATGACGGCTGCAGGAAACGACTTCGGATTCGAGTGTGCCTTTGCGCGCCAGATTGAAGCTCTCGGTCAGCAAGGCGATGTCTTTCTCGGAATCTCTACCTCAGGAAACTCCAAAAACATCCTTCAGGCGCTGCACCAGGCAAAGGAGATGAATATCACCACCGTTGGCTTTACGGGCAATGGCGGAGGCCAGATGAAGTCCCTGTGCGATCACAACGTCATCATCCCGTCTGATGTGACCATGAACATACAGGAGTGCCACCTGGCGCTCGAACACATCTTCTGTCTGGCTGTGGAACACTTCTACTTCGGAGAAGCGCAGAAGTAGTTCTTCCTCGCCGTCGCGATACCGCTATCGACTCGAAACAGGTTTAAAGACGTCCAGATTCTTTGAGAAGAACCTGGACGTCTTTGCGAAACCGCGTCTCGTCCAGGGCTCCCACATAGGTCTGCGCCACCCTTCCCTGACGGTCAACCAGAATGGTCGTCGGCAAGCCGTCCATTCCATAAGCCAGCTGTGACATCGGCGCGGTGATTGCGATGGGATAGGGGACATGAAGTGTCTCCACAAAATGCCTCACCTCTGACGGAATCTCGTTTGAGCTGCGTTCATCCACCGACACTCCCAAGACCTCAAATCCATCGCTTTGCCGCTCCCGACTGAGTTTTGCCAACATCGGTGTCTCCTGCCAGCACGGACTGCACCAACTCGCCCAGTAATTGATTGCGACCACCTGGCCCTGGTGGTCGCTCAGTCGCCAGACTCCACCGTCAATCAGATTCAAAGTAAGAGCAGGCATGGAAGCTCGCTGCTGCACGGGTCGCACGCCTGCGCGATGGGGAAGATAGAAGAACCAGACAAAGGCGATTGCGATCGCAACCAGCCCCGCTCCGCTGTAAAGGACAACCCGTCCGGAAAAGAAAGAATCGCGCATCGGCTCTGCCAACTATAGGCTCGCTTTCCGACTGGTGACAAAGTCCCCATTGCCAACCCACCTCGTCGGGAATCGATCCCAACAAGGTAACGCCATGTCCTTCATAAATCGCATCTCAGACGAAAGAAGAAAAATAATTGATCGGAGACTGTTCTCCGGCTTAAGAATTCAGGAGATCGAATGGAACGCGCCTATCTCAGAACACCGTCCAGCCCACGCACCTTTGCAACGAAAACTGCTCTTCTTCTCGCCTCTCTCTGGATCTTCGCCGGTTGCAATACAAAGGCGAAGCCCACGCCGGAAAATTTCACGAAAGCCATCAATACCTACTTTCTGGAAAGGTCGGAGTGCCTTTTTCCTAACATCCGGTTTCCTTTCGCCACCTCCGACCCAGAAGAGACTAAGCAGATGAATGCACTCGTCCGCGCGCGCCTGCTCGAATCCACTTACGAGTCCGCAGTCAAGACGACGCGCTATACCGTCAGCAGAACCGGCCAGCGCTTCGCTCCCCGCTTTTGCTACGGCCACCGCGAAGTAAGTTCCATCGACAACTCCACGCCGGTTAAAACTGGCCCCAGCGGCTTCCCGGAGACAAGCATCGACTATCACTACACACTCAAGGACGTCCCTGTATGGGCGCAGTCTTCGGATATCGCTGGAGCCTTTCCTAAGATGGCGGAGGCCACCACGAAGGGCGGAGCCGATAAGATCGACCTGGCACAAACCCTCGCAGGGTGGCAGGTGCCGGAGCGGTAGAAGCGAATCCTAACGGTTGGCCTGACCGCCTATTTCGTTCGCAGAAACGCAACCAGGTCCGTAATATCCTTGTCGGTCAGGTTGGGATGCGGCGGCATCGGTGGCTTCGCATCCGGAATCCCGGTGCGGGCTACCGTGCGGACCCTTGTCTCTCCTACGCGATCCACGACGCCAAGCAGCGAAGGAAACACCGGAGGCATGCCCGCCCGTGTCGGCTGATGACATACGGAGCAATTCTGCGCATAGAGCGTCTTGCCCTTCGCAGGATCACCCTTGACTACTTTTGCTGCTGCTGCAGCGGGATCAGACTTGCCACTTCCTGAGACGCTCTTCCCTGGAGTTGCCGGGGTTCCCTGTTTCGTCGCTTGTGCAGGCTGCGCAGCCGAAGAGACGACCGTTGAAACCGCTTGCGGCAGTGGCGAACCAGCCCATGAGTCGAGAAAACCCTTGGGCAGCCCCGACTCTTCGACCACAGCGTCCATGCGCGACACTCGTGCGCCTTGGGCCACATCATCCGTAACAGCGCTCTGGCTCAGCTGCAGCGCGCGAATGTAAGCCACGACTGCCCAACGGTCCTGCGGCGTCAGTTGAGCGGCATATTCGGGCATCGCACCGTAGCCGTTCGTGATGACCGAAAAGAAGTGGCCGAGGGGCGCTCGCCGCAGCCGGTCAGAGTGGAAGCTCGTCGCCTGATAGTAGCCACGCTGGACAATCATCCCCTTGCCGTTGCCTACGCGGGAGTGACATGGCGAGCAATAGATGTTGTAGCGCTCTTGTCCGCGTCGCAACACGACATCGGTCGCTTTGAAAGGAAGACCGTCCCCCTCAGCTCCGTTGACCATCCCTGTCGTGAAGTAATCCGGTGACTGGGTTTGAGAGCGGGCCACCGTTCCCTGCACCTGCGGCCGGACCGAACGCCCGTCAGAATAGAACGTCGTCGAGCGCAGCGGAAACATCTTCGGCTGGTCGTGCATATCCTGCCGGCAGCCGGTCAAAAGAGCCAGCACAAGCAGAGATGCGCTGGCCAGCGGCATCGGGCCGGTCAAAAAAGGGCGAAAACGCGGGGGCATAGGCTCCGTAACGCTGTGAAGGATCCGCTCGTAACGGACCCATTCACCTCATTTGAATCAATCTATTTCAGGGTGCGCAGATACTGGACTACGCCGGAGATCTCCTCTTTTTTCAAGGAGTCCTTGAAGGGAGGCATATTGTTTTTTCCTTCGGCGATGACGTGCTCAAGTTCTGCGTCGGACTGTGACTGGACTTCCTTCGAAGTAAGGTCCTTGACTTTGAGCGACTTGCCCATCTCCGACCCGTGACCGTCCGCTCCGTGACACATCGCGCATCGGGAACCGAAGAGGGTCTTTGAAGCCTCAGTCGCGCCCCCGTGGTCCTGCGCCAGTGCGCCTTGGGTCGAAAGGCCAAACGCCAGCAGCGCCGCTGCGGTCAACAATCTGATGCCAATACGTCGACACTCTCTCCTCATGCTCTCCAGACCCTCATTGAATGAAGTTAACGATCACTCAGTTTTTCTGCGGATGGCAGACTTGCAGTATTTCCTACAAAAACTGTATATCACATGCTCCGCAACCCTGGCATTTGGCCGGAAAGGAAGCTGCCTTTCGTGCGATGTGCGCACGATTCATTCCAGCAGGAACTTTAATCCCCTCTCACTCGCTGGATGCTGTGTCGCTCATCGTGTAGCGCAGCTCCCCGCCCTTCATCAGCTCGGAATAGGGCAGCTTCCAGTTGTCGATCTTCTTGCCATTGAATGAGACCGAACGGACGTAAACTTTTCCGGATTCGGCTCCAGTGGCAACAATTTGTAATGTCTTGCCGCCCGGCAGGTGAAGACGAGCATGATCGAACCCCGGCGATCCAATCCAGAACTCCGGGATTCCCGGACAGACCTCATACCACCCCAGCGAGCTCAGGACATACCATGCGCTCATCTGTCCCGCATCGTCGTTTCCGGCTAGGCCGCCAGGACCATCTTTATATTCCGATTTCATCAGCATCCGCACCTGCCGCTGCGTCTTCGACGGTGCCCCTGCCGCGTCGTAAAGATAGGCAATATGATGGCTCGGCTCATTGCCGTGGTCGTAATAGTGTTTGTTGAAAAGCTCATCCAGCTTTGCTGTGAACTTTTCCTTCCCGCCCTCGAGATTGATAAGCCCCTGCACATTCTGCGGCACGAAAAACGTGTACTGCCAGGGCAATCCCTCAGTAATCCACGTGTACTTCCCCGCAGGATCGAACGGCGTCACCCAAGTTCCATCGGCGTGCCTTCCACGAGCAAACCCGGTCTGCGGATCGACGACCTTCCTCCAGTTTTCACCCCGGCCGCGAAACAGCTTCTCATCCTCTTTGTGCCCCAGCTCGCCGGCAAACATCCCGAGCATGGCATCGTCGTAGGCATATTCCAGGGTTCGCGAGACCTGCTCGTTTTTATGGAAGGCGTCATCGATATGATCTTCCAGAGGAACATATCCGTATTTCAGATACGACACCATCCCGCGGCGTCCCTTGCCATCGAGATACTCTTCCCGCGAAGCCGGGATCTCTGTCGCATTCTTGCGCATCAGCTCATAGGCCCTCGCAAAATTGAAGCCACGGATGCCTTTGTTGTAGGCATCGATCATGGCGACTATCGCGTGATCTCCAACCATCTCGGACGTGTAGCTGTTCCATGCCGGAAATATCGGAAGAAAGCCGCCCTGGTTTCCTTTGAGGACAAGGGATTGCATCATCTCGGCATCCCTTGAGGGGTCAAGAATCGTCAGCAGGGGAAGCTGTGCGCGAAAGATATCCCACAGCGAGAAGTCGTCATAGACCACACCCTTTGTCGATTGCTCAACTTCTCCATGCCCCGCAAAGCGAGGATATGTTCCGTCAACGTCGCTATAGATTCGCGGCGCCAGCAGCGCGTGATACAGAGCGGTATAAAAGACCGTTCGCTCCGGCGAGCTTCCCTGAACTTCGATCTTGCCCAACTGGTCGTGCCATTGCAGACGTGCTTTCTCACGGACGGCGTCGTAGTTCCAGTTCGGAATCTCGCTGGAGAGATTCTTCCGAGCCTCCTCCACACTCACAAACGAGCTTCCGATCCGAACCTTAACCGTCTCTCCACTGCGAACTGTACCCAGCTCGATATAAGTCCCAAAGCCGCCACGTGGATTCGCAGCAGGAACGCGGCCCGAGGCGGCAGATGCTCCCCCCGTCGAGGTCATCACCGCGGGCACGGTAATCACGCCCGGAGCTTTGCCATCTCCTTCCTGCGTGTTCCCTCCAGCGGTCGATTTGTCCCCAACCCAGGTTCCGCTTGAGGTAATCGCATGGTCGAACTCGACGACGAAATACGCGCTGAAGCCAGCCAGCTTGCCGCTGCCCGCATACTCGCGCCGCACCGGAACCTTGGCCGTGATCTCCCGCCTTGCTGGATCGACACGCACCCAGCCCTCGCCACCTCGCGAATTATTCTCGATAACAATCCAGCTTCGTTGAGCTCCCTGCTGAAACCCGAATGCCATCATGCCGGAGCGCTCCGCTCCTGTGATCTGCGCCGCAATGTGAGAATCCCGCAGATCAACGCTGTACTCATACGGGCTGGCCTTTTCCGAACTCCTGTCGAAACCCGACGACCTTTCCACCGCCTCAGTGTGTAGATCTCCGACACCCGGCATGATGGTGAGGCTTCCATAGTCAGGCACACAGCTCCCGCTGAGAAAATGAGATCCGCGGAATCCCTGAATCTTTGCATCGGTAAAGTAGTACGGCGCAATGCACTTGATCTCTCCGGCGCGCGTCTGCGGGGTCCAGTTCGTCATGCCGAACGGAACGCCCACGGCGGGGTAGGTCTGCCCTTCGCGTTCCGTACCTACAAGCGGATGAACCAGATCTTCGACGTTTTGCGCGTACGAAAAATTGGAAACAAAGACGACGGTCAGGAAAAACAGAACAATCTTCGCCATGATCTCTCTTGCAGTTAACCGGAATAAGTGGCGATGTGTGATCGCCCGTGAGTCTGATCATTATGACAGCACAGCCGGAGCTTTGTGTTCCGCACCTCTCATAGTGCTCGCTCAAAACAAATTGGCCCGGCTATCCCGACTCGCGACAGGATAGCCGGGCCATCATGCTTTGCTAACCAGCAACAACTGACGCACGAGCGCGTTTCGCAGTGTGAACCATGGCTGCGAGGGCCTCTCCCACCTCTTTCCATCCTCGGGTCTTCAATCCACAGTCAGGATTAATCCACAACTGACGCGGTGATATCACCGCCAGCGCCTTCTCCAGCAAACTCCTCATTTCTCCCTCCGAAGGCACTCGCGGCGAATGGATGTCGTAGATCCCCGGCCCGATCTCGTTGGGATAACGTTTCTCATGGAAGGCATCGAGAAGCTCCATCCGGGATCGCGAGCATTCGATCGAGATCACATCCGCATCCATCCGGATAATCGCGTCCATGATGTCGTTGAACTCCGAATAGCACATGTGTGTGTGAATCTGCGTGGCGTCGTCGACTCCAGACGAAGCCAGACGAAACGCATCCACACTCCACGCCAGATATACCGGCCAGTCCGAACGTCGCAGGGGAAGCCCTTCGCGAATCGCTGGTTCGTCTATCTGAATCACCTTGATTCCGGCAGTCTCCAGATCTCTGACCTCATCGCGAATCGCCAACGCAATCTGGCGGCAAGTCTGCGAGCGCGATTGATCATCCCTCACAAACGACCACTGCAGAATCGTCACCGGCCCCGTCAGCATGCCCTTTACTAATGACTTCGTCAGGGATTGCGCAAACGTGGACCAGCGCACCGTCATTGGCTTGATTCGAAAGACATCACCGAAGATGACCGGAGGTTTCACGCAACGCGAACCGTAGCCCTGAACCCAGCCATTGTCGGTAAAGACAAACCCCTCCAGCTGCTCACCAAAGTATTCCACCATGTCATTGCGTTCAAACTCTCCATGGACCAGCACATCGATCCCGGCCTTCTCCTGAAAGCGAATACACCGTTCCGTCTCTTCTTCGACAAACCGCTCGTAATCCGCCGCTTCGAGCTTTCCGGAACGAAACGCCGCTCGCATCTTGCGCACCTCTGCCGTTTGAGGAAACGATCCAATCGTCGTGGTTGGCAACAGAGGCAGCCCAAGCGCCTGCTCCTGAATCCCCCTGCGCCCTGTGTAAGAGCTGCGTCGCGACAGCATGGGGGAATCTACTGACTCCAGGCGCAACTCAACCTCTTCCCGATGAATACGCGGAGAAGAACGCCGCGATTGAAGCACCTTCTCATTGGCTTCGAGCGCCTTTGCGAACTCTCCGGATGCCGCCATGCTGCGAGTCAGCAGTGACACCTCCTCAAGCTTCTGCTTTGCAAACGACATCCATGACCGGATCTCCTCATCCAGAACACGTTCTGCATCCAGATCAACCGGGCTATGTAAGAGAGAGCAGGAGGGAGCGACCTCGATTCGATTCGGGCCGAACCGCACGACCGCGTCGCGTACAAGCTCTGCTGCCGCACCCAGGTTGGACCGCCAGATATTGCGTCCATCGATCAGCCCCAGAGACAGGATGATGTGTTCAGGCACTCTGCTCACAAGCGACTGCCATTGCTGCGGCGCGCGCACCAGGTCAACATGCAATCCATCAACGCCAAGCTCGAGAGCGAGGGGCAGATTATCGCCAAGCTCTCCAAAGTAAGTCGCAAGCATGATCTTCGGTCCTGCTTCTCCTCGAAGCTCCTTGTACGCCTCTCGATAAAGTTGCTTCGCTTCCTCATCCAGATCGAGACAAAGACAGGGCTCGTCGATCTGCACCCACGCCGTGCCCGCGACCTTGAGCTGATGGAGCAACGTCGTATAGAGGGGAAGGATTGCTTTCAGGACGTCCGCACGCTTCACCTCAGGGTGCGTCGGCTTTCCCAGAAGGACAAAGGACACAGGCCCAACTAGAACCGGCCTTGTCTCAAAGCCGAGGGCTCTAGCCTCTTCATATTCTTTCACCGCCTTGGACGAGAGCAGCGAATACCGCATTCCCGGCTCGAACTCCGGAACCACGTAGTGGTAATTGGTGTCGAACCACTTCGTCATCTCCATTGCAGGCGCGTCCGCAGCGCCTCGTGCCATAGCAAAGTATGTAGAAAGGCTTACGCTGTCGCCGCTATGGCCAAAACGCTTTGGTATCGCGCCCAGCGTAACCGCCATATCCAAAACCTGGTCATAAAAGGAAAAGTCGTTCGAGGGCGGGTTCAGGATTCCCGCCGCATGCTGCAGTCCCCAATGCGTCGCACGCAGTTGGCGTGCGACCTCCAGTAGATGCCCCTCCTCGTGTTTGCCGCTCCAGTATCCCTCGAGAGCAAACTTCAGTTCGCGATTCAATCCGATGCGGGGGAAACCAAGGTTCCCTGCCTTTGGAAATTCCATCAACTTTCTCCTTCCGGTATGGCTCCGAAAGGAGATGGAGATGCTGACACCGTCAATAAAATATGCACTCGTGCCCTCGCCATCCTCTCCCCTCGGAGACGGTGAACGGTTGGCCTTCATGGCAGGTCTTCGGACTTTGCAGGCTGCCTACTTGCTTCGGCTTCCCAGCTCTTCGCCAGTGCCAACTGAAGCGTTCGTTCCTGCTTACCGCTGCGGGGCAGTGCCGGAATCTCACCGGCTTCCCTATTAAGTTCGACCGCGTGGTCGAACACCATCAAGGTTGTGGGTTTCATCCTGAGCCACAAACAAGCTTGCTCATAATGCAATTTTACTTGCTCAGAATGCAACTTTAGAAGTCTTCGTGAAAGCTCACTTCACCGGCCACGGCAACCTGATAGGCCGACACCCTCCTCTCAAAAAAGTTCGTCAGCTCCTGCACGTCCTGCAGCTCCATAAAAGCAAATGGATTCCTCGACCCGAAGATCGGCTCCATTCCCAGGCGCTGAACACGTGAATCGGCCACATACTCCAGATACTGCCGCATCTCGCGAACCGAGAGGCCAGCGACGCCGCCGGACAGCAGATCCTCTGCAAACTGCAGCTCGCACTCGACCGCATCCTTCATCATTTCGACAATCTGTGCTTCCAGCGAAGCATCAAAAAGCCCCGGCTCCTCTGAGCGCACAACGCTAACGACCTCGAAGGCAAACTCGAGGTGGCAGCTTTCGTCCCGGAATACCCAGTTAGTGCCGGATGCCAGACCGTTCAGCAGTCCGCGTGATCGAAGAAAGTAAACATACGCAAACGCCGCAAAAAAGAACAGCCCCTCAATGCATCCTGCAAAACAGATCAGGTTCAAAAGAAACTGTCGCCGCTCCTGCACGGTCGTAAGCTCATGGAGATCTTGAACCGAATCCATCCAACGCATGCAAAACTGCGCCTTCTTTGTAATAGAGGGAATGTTCTCCACGGCAGCAAACGCGGCTGCACGTGCATCCGGATCAGGCACATAATTATCCAGCAGCGTGAGATAGAACTGGACGTGAACCGCTTCTTCATAGAGCTGACGCGATAAGTAGAGGCGAGCTTCGGGTGAGTTGATGTGCTTGTAAAGGTTCAGCACAAGGTTGTTCGAGACGATCGAGTCTCCCGTCGCAAAGAACGCAACCAGCCGCTGAATCAGATGGATCTCCGCAGGAGTCAATCGCGAACGAAGATCTACCAGATCAGTAGAAAAGTCGACCTCTTCCACCGTCCAGGTATTGCGGATGCCGTCTTTGAACATCTCAAAGAACGTGGGATAGCGCATGGGCCTGAGCGTGAGGGACAGACCGGGATCGAGGATGGCGTGGGGTGTTGCAGCAGACATCGAAATTCTCCTGAGGTTATTGGCAGGCTTCACAGACTTCCGGGTTGTCGAGCGAGCATGCGATCTTTGCGGTATCGCTCAAAGTCGCACTCTTCTCGCGTGCGTTCGCCGACACCGTCGTCTTTGCAATCTTTGTGGCCGGACGCGAACGCAGGTAGTACGTCGTCTTGATCCCTCGCTTCCAGGCATACATGTACATCGAGCTCAAGCGGCCGATGTTCGGCGATTCCGCAAACAGGTTCAGCGATTGGCTCTGGTCAATATAGGCGCCGCGATCTGCGGCCATATCGATCAGCGACCGCATCGGGATCTCCCAGACTGTCCGGTAAACCATCCGCAGCTCTTCGGGAATCTCTTCAATTGCCTGCACCGAACCCTCAGCCAGCTTGATGCGTGTCCGCATCGCCTCCGACCAAAGCCCCAACCGCTTCAGCTCCAGGACGAGGTAGCGATTGATCTGCATGAACTCGCCGGATAATGTCTCTCTCTTAAACAGGTTTGAGACCTGGGGTTCGATGCACTCATAGCAACCCACAATAGAAGCGATCGTCGCCGTCGGAGCAATCGCAATCATCAGCGAATTCCTCAGCCCCGACGCTCGAATCCGTTCGCGCAGCTGATCCCAGCGCGCTTGCGTCTCCGGTTTCACATCCCACAGATCAAACTGGAGCTCCCCCTGAGCAGCACGCGATTCACTGAAGGCACTGTATGGCCCATTCCGTTCCGCAAGATCGCAGGAAACACTCAGCGCATGAAAGTAGATCTCTTCCTGAATCTTCGCCGACAATGCCATCGCCTCAGGAGAATCAAAAGGGATGCGCAGCTGAAAGAAGACATCCTGCAGCCCCATCACGCCCAATCCCACCGGCCGCCAGCGGCTGTTCGCGGCCGCTGCCTGCGAAACAGGGTAGTAGTTGATATCGATGACGCGATCGAGCATTGGAACTGCCTGACGCACAGTGTCTGCCAGCTTTTCGAAATCAAAAGCTCCATCCGCCACATGACGGGACAAATTGATAGACCCCAGGTTGCACACGGCCGTCTCAGCCGACGAAGTCACCTCCGTAATCTCCGTGCAAAGGTTCGACAGATGGACGACGTTCTCCGGTCTTCCCGTCTGATTGCACTTGAGATTGCAGGCATCTTTGAAGACCATCCAACCGTTTCCGGTTTCTGCAAGCGTTCGCATCATGCGTGCATAAAGATCTCTGGCCTTCACCTGCCTCACGTATTTCTTCTGGGCCTCGGCCTCTTCGTACGCGCGATCGAATGCTTCCCCGTAAAGATCAGGGAGCTGCGGAACTACCTTCGGGTCAAACAGCGACCACACTCCGTCAGCATCCACACGGCGCATAAAAAGATCAGGAATCCAGTTCGCCAGATTGAGGTTGTAGGTCCTACGCGCCTGGTCGCCAGTGTTATCCCGCATCTCCAGATACGATTCGACATCGGCGTGCCACGGCTCCAGGTACACACAGCACGCTCCTTTGCGCTTGCCGCCCTGGTTAACCGCAGCCACAGAGGCATCCAGCGTACGCAACCAGGGGACGATTCCGTTCGATAGTCCATTGGTCGCTCGGATCAGCGATCCCTCCGACCGTACCCGATGAAACGCCAACCCGATTCCTCCCGAAAACTTCGACAGCAGCGCAATCTGTTTGTAGGAGTCGTAGATGGATTCCAACGAATCATTGGGTGAATCCAGCAGATAGCAGGACGACATCTGCGAGTGCTTGGTTCCGCTGTTAAACAGCGTCGGTGAACTCGGAAGATAGTCATGCGAAGCCATCAGCCGGTAAAAATCGATCGCTTCATTCACTCGGACTGAAAGCCCTGCCGAGACCCGCATGAAAAAATACTGGGGAGTTTCGATCACCTGCCGCGTAATCGGGTGACGCAACAGATAGCGGTCGTACACTGTACGCAACCCGAAGTATTCAAATTGATCCGACAGGCGATCGTCGATCGCGCTGTTCAGCTTGCGTGCATTGGCGCTGACAAACTCCGCAATACCTTTCGAGATCAGCCCCTCGGTTCGGCCAATCCCCACCGACTGCGAAAACGAATAGATATCCTGCCCTGCAACCTCCTTCTCGATGGTCGCAAGCAGCAGTCGTGCAGCTAGCCTCGAGTATTCGGGCTCTTCGGCAATCAGCGCCGCTGCCGTCTGGATCGAAATTGCGTCCAGCTCGCGGGTTGTCGCTCCATCGAAGAGTCCACCGATGGTCTTACTCGCCACGCGTATAGCGTCTACATGCGGAAGCCCATGGCAACGTCGCTGCACCGCGCGAACGATCTTGTTGACATCCACCGCCTCCAGCGCGCCGCTTCGCTTGCGCACCTGCATCTGTGGAATCGACTCTGTCGAAGAAAAACTTGGATCAAGCCCATTCAACGTCGCCTGCGCCGCCATTGAGATATCCTTCTGCTTCGAATGGGGGAGCGGGAGGGGCGCATGGACAAGGCGCGACCACCGCACCTTCCCCTCGAAGGTGTGTGAGATTCGTGCCATCTGGCACGACCTTCTGGCAGGTCTTCGGACTCTGCAGGCTACCTACTTGCTCCGGCTTCCCAGCTTTCGCCAGTGCCATTTTCTGGAGCGTTCGTTCCTGCTTACCGCTGCGGGGCAGTGCCGGAATCTCACCGGCTTCCCTTTTCAGCCTTGACCCAAGGGATCAAAGCACCATGAAGTAGAACGACTATAGCAAGGGCTATCTCGGTGGTCAACCGCTATATATTGAGTACTTCTTGCACTTTATCCACAGAGCTTCGCCATCCCACGCCTTTGCCATAAAGTGGTAAGTAAGGGCTCTCGTGATGTTGAAACAAGGCGCTGCCACCGATGCCGGTCTCGTTCAGATTGTTGACGCGGCGCTTGCCGCAACCGTCCTGCGCAGCGGCTCTCACCTCGCCTGTCGTCCGGGCTGCACTCAATGCTGTCACGGAGTCTTCCCCATCTCGTATCAGGATGCCGCACGTCTCCGCGAAGGTCTGTGCGCTCTCGATCAACAAGACCCGCACCGCGCCTCGAGCGTTCGCAAACGTGTCGCTGAATCCCTCCAGCGGCTGAAATCGCTCTTTCCCGGCGATACCGTCACAGGCGTTCTAAGTGCCGACTACGAGGACTCCCCTTTGTTTGCAGAGGAATCCGAGGAAGCCATCGGCAACAGTGAGCCCTGCCCCGTTCTCGATCCCTCCAACGGAACCTGCGATCTCTACGAGTATCGCCCCATCGTCTGCCGAACCTTCGGCCCTCCGATGCGAACTGCAGAAGGCGATTTAGCCACCTGCGAGCTCTGCTACATCACCGCCTCTCAGGAAGAGATCGCCGCCTGCGAACTCGATCCATCCATTCCCGGTCGCGAAGCAGCCAGCAATGAAGCCTTCAATACGGCCAACCATCTCTTGGGCGAAACCATCGTCACCTTCGCTCTTTGCCATCCGTAGCGAAATCTCGCGCACACGCGGCAGCCGCTTGCGATAATCATCTTGTGCACGGAACCGAATCGACGCCCCGCAACATCACCCTCGCCGTTACAGGAGCCAGCGGCAGTCTCTATGCCGCCGAGATGCTGCGTTCTCTTGCTGCAGACGATCGCGTCTCGCGCATCCACTTCGTTGCGTCGGAGAACTCCCTTCGCGTCTTCGCCGAAGAGCTGAACCTGAGCGGACGCAACAACCTCGCCGAAAAGCTTCTTGGCTCTCCCTGTGCGAAACTTCGCGTGCACGCACCCTCTGACATTGGCGCCAGCATCGCCAGCGGAAGCTATCCCGTCAGCGCCATGCTGGTCCTTCCCTGTTCGATGGGGACGCTCGCCTCCATCGCCAACGGTCTCGCCAGCAATCTCATCCATCGCGCCGCCGATGTCTGCCTCAAGGAACGGCATCCCCTCGTGCTGTGCGTGCGCGAGACCCCGTTCAATCGCATTCATCTGCGCAACATGCAGCTCGCCGCAGATGCCGGGGCGACCATCTTTCCCACCATCCCCACGCTATACAATCAGCCGCAGACGACTCCTCAGATGGCACAGCAATTTGTTCATCGCGTGCTTGCGCACATTGGTCTCGCCCAACCGGGTGCTTATCAGTGGCAGGCTGACGAAGATTAACGTGTACCCGCGACCATACTTTCGCCGCCTGTGACAGCAGGCTCTGCATGCAAAAAGGTCGCCGTGACATCAGCTACCGGGCGCCAGCACTCCAGAGGTGCAAGATGGCCACAGCCCTCTACAACACGAAGCGTCGAATGCGGAATCAGATCATGAATCCGCTTGCCCGCTGACAGTGGAATCAGCTCATCATCCGCGCCCCACACCACCAGCGTCGGCTGGTGAAGGTCCGGCAGCCGAAAGTCCAGCAGATCGCGCCCACTCGTCATCGCTCTCATGCTGCGCTCGACAACCCAGCTTGTCTCCGCCATCTTTCGCAGTACCGCCTGGATAACAAAATCCGGCATCGGCGCCGGATGCGGCGAAAGCACCTTCAGCAGACGGTTGACGCCCGGAGCATCTGCCGGAACAAACAACTCCGCTCCAAAATCCGCTGGGAAGTACGTTCCCGCTCCGTCGTAGATTGCCAGCCGGTCCACCAGCGCCGGATGATCCAGCGCCAGCTTCATCGCCACCCATCCACCCATCGACCATCCGCCGACAAAGGCATGAGGAAGATGAACTGCCTGCACAAACGAAACCACGGCCTTCTCTTCCATCACGATCGAGTAATCCGCATCCTTCGGACGCGATGATCGCCCATAGCCCGGAAGATCCGGCGCATAGACATGAAATCCTCGCGCCGCCAGCGCCGGAATCATCTTCGACCAGTCCTCTCCCCGCGCACCTAATCCATGGATCAGTACCAGCGGCGCTCCTCCACCTTCAGGAGGCTGCGCCTCGAAGTAGTGCAGGCGATACCCTCCGGCATCAACGTATTCGCTCTTCACTCCCTCGCGCCAAAGCACCAGCCGTGTCTGCTGGTCAGCAAACCACAGCGGATTGAAGTAGAACGTCAGGCCGCCTGCGACTCCCAGCAGCACGAGGACCAGCAACACTCGCCATAGGACTCTCATCGCGACATCGTCTCCGCGAGCCTCAGGGCTCGTTCAATGACGCCCAGTGTAGTCTCGCCGAGATCGTATTTACCGGAAAAAATCTCCTGCTTTGATACCCACCTCGCGTCGGCGGCATCGTCCCCGCAGACGAGCGGTTCCGCGTCGTCTTCCGCCGTGCAAAACCATTCCACCAGCACATAGTGGAACCGCACCCTCTCTTCTTCATCGCGGACAATGCGATCGAGCGTCGCAATAAGTTCGACAGGTTTCACACGTATCCCGGTCTCTTCCAAGACCTCGCGCACAGCTCCCGCTGCGGTCGTCTCCCCCAGCTCCAAGGCCCCACCCGGCAACGACCATGCGCCTAACAACGGCTCCCGTCCCCGGCGAATCAGCAGGATATCCGGTCCGCGCACAACCACCGCGGCGACCCCGACAATCGGGGACTGCGGATATTCTCTTCCCTTCCGGGCTAACTCGTCGCCTGAGCTCACTTCAGTGGCTTGCCAAACTCTTCCCCAAAGACGGTGTGCGCCATGTCAAAGCGCCCGCCATAGTACTTGTCCGGCCCTTTCAGATGCCCGATTCCCAGCAACGCCACCACGCAATAGCTCATCGGCAGTCGCAGAACCTCATGCACCTTATCCTGTTCGAAGCCTTCCATCGGCGCGGTGTCATACCCCATCACCTCGGCCATCAACATCATGCTGGTCAGCGCGATCATCACATGCTTGTTCAGCCATCCGTGCATCTGCTCCCGGCTGAAACCCGACAGGAAGTTCGACACACTCGTCCTCGCCTGCGACGCATAGCTCTCCGGCATTCCGCCTTCGCGGCCAAGCTGAATCATCAGGTCAAGATCTTTACGCCACCCGTCGGCGTCGCCGCAGGCCACAATCATCGCCGAAGCCTCTTCGACCTTCGCCTGGTTATAGCTTGCAGCGCGAAGCTTCTTCTTCTGCTCCGTCGATTGCACAACGATAAACCGCCACGGCTGCATGTTGTACCCGCTCGGTGCATGAAGCCCCGCATCGAGAATCTGCTTCAGGTCGTCCAGCGGAATTGGAGTTCCATCAAAGCTCGGAGTGGCCCGTCGCTCCGCAATTGCCTGGGTCAATGTTTTCTTGATCTCTGCCATCGTCCTCTTGTTCTCTTTACTTAGGATGTTGTCTTTTGCCGCAGGGCTTTCCCAGTCCCGCTACAAAGACAAAGGCGTCTTCAAGATAGCACTTCACACGCGCGATGCAATCACAACGCGATAAATCTACGCGCAGCAACCTGCAAGGCAACAAACACCTCTTCGAGCCGGGAACACGAACGGAACGAAAAATCCTGGTCGCCGGTTCTTGAGGAAAGTTATCGGGCCAAAACGAAATGCAGGAGAACAAATCCTGTATCTCGAAGCCTGCGCCCTTAGTGAATCTCGTTCATGGCAAGCTCCGTTGCATACGGATTCTGTCCTGCGACCTCGGACAGCATCCATACACCATGAAAACTTTTGCGTAGCTCTGGGTAAGCTCCCACCAGGGCACTCATCGCATCGGTATTTCGCTTTCTCGCTGCAACCGCATCCCCCAGCGCATCCACCTTTAGCCTCGCGATGACATCGATCTTTTCTTTTGCCAGCGAATCGTCAACCCCAAGTCCCACAAAGCGGTACTCCGTACCGTCCGCACCCTTGACCACCAGAGGAGTGTCCACGCTGATCCCACTCGACAGTGCGGGCGGAGCCGCTGCTGCCAGTTCGTTATGCAGCTTCTCCAGATGCGTGCTCTGGATCAGCGAAACCGGATTCAGCAACGCTTCTGCCTGCTGGTAATACAGCCATGAACTCCATTGCTCTTTGCTCTTTGCCATTCTCCGCGCTTCGGTCCAATACCACAGTCCATCATGACCGGCAGCCGTCATCGCACGCGGATAGAATCCCGCCATCTGCCACCCCTTCGGCCCCTGCTGCATCAGGAACGACAGCCTCCATGGTGTCGCAGTTCCACGCGCCTCCACAATCGCAAATCCATACTTCCCTGCCGGCAGAGACGGAATGGAAAAATCAGCCTCCGCGATCGAATGATTCAGCGTGCACAGAAACTGTCCGTTCGAAGGCTTGCCGTCCGGCCCCGGCTTTAGATCGCTGGCATCCAACAGATAGACCTGTTCCACCACCAGGGTCGCGCCCTTTACCTTCGAGGAAGTATTCGCCACTGCTCCTTGAATCGCACTGAAGTTCTGGGCGTACTCCGAAATCGTGATCGCCTGCAGTCCCGCCGCATCATCCGCCAGAACCTTCTCCGCCATCCCGCGAGCTGCGGAAGCCAGAGCGTTCCGGTCCGTCTCTGTCATTGCAGACTGAGTCGTACAGCTCTCGCCATAAGCCGCAGCGCTCACGCTAACGACCGCTGCCACCAGCAATATGGCCGCCTCCACCTTCACTCCGCGAATCCAAAGCCTTCGCAACTGCACCCTCCTCGCGACGACTCAAGTCTAGTCCATCCCGCGCAACCGGCTCTACGTCTTCGACGCAAACATCTCCAGTCCGTCATCCGGCAAAACCAGCGCGACCAGCCCACTAAACTCTGTCCTCTAACGTGAGGCACGGAGTGCCGCAATGGAGATCCAGGAGAAGCACCTTCGCCTTAGCAGTCCCCCCGGACTCCGTGTTACCCTTCTCCCACTTCCCGAGGGAGGGATCTGTACCGCAGTGAAAAAAGAGGCCCCCACCGACGCTACCCCGCACAGCCAGCTCACCATGCAGGTCGTCGAACACGTTCGCTCACTCATCGCCTCCGGAGAGGTGAAGCCCGGTGACCGCCTCCCGCCAGAGCGCGAACTGGCCCGCGAACTCAAGATCAGCCGTTCCAGCCTCCGCGCCGGAATCGGCTTTCTCTCCGCAATGGGCGTGCTCAAAAGCCGCCACGGAGCCGGTACCTTCGTCTCCAGCGGTCCTCCGGCTCTCGACTCAAGCTCCCTCTCCGTTCTCGGAGCCCTTCACGGCTTCCTGCCCTGGCAGATGTTCGAAGCCCGACTCGTCCTTGAGTCTTCCATCGCTTATCTGGCCGCCGAGCGAGCCACCGATGAGCACGTCGCGGAGCTCGCCGAAGAGGTTGCGGAGATGTACGCCTCCCTCACCGACCCGCAGGAATATCTCATCCACGACGTCCGCTTTCACCGCACCATCGCCCGCGCCGCTGGCAATCCTATCCTCGGGGCCCTGATGGAAACCATCACCGCCAACCTCTACGAGCACCGCTCCAAGACCGTTCAGCACTCGCAGGACCTCAAAGAATCCGCCGAGATGCACCGTGAGATCTTCCGCGCCATCAAGTCGCGCAATCCCACGCTCGCCCGCCAGACCATGGAGAAACACCTCAATCTGGCCCGCACCGCTCAGGCAGCCGAAATCGAGCGAGCCCAGCCATCTGAGGGCGATGCCGACTCGGACTCCCTGGAAGCCATCAGCAGTTAATCTTCAGCCCCCCATGCCGAAAACCATCTTTCGCATCGCCGGCATCTGGGGATTCCTGATTCTTACGCCAATCCTCTTCCTTCGTGATCGCATCGCCGTGGCAACTCCTCCCGCCATCACCCATCCTGAATACTTCTACGGATTCCTCGCCGTAGCCCTGCTTTCCCAGGCGTTGTTTCTGCTGATCGCAACGGATCCGGTTCGCTACCGGCCCGTCATGGCCATCGCAATCCTTCAAAAGTTCTCCTACGCCGTCGTCATCTATTGGCTCACCGCGACCCATCAATCGCCTTCCAACCTCACCATCTTCGCCACCATCGATCTCCTCCTCGGCATGCTCTTCGTCGTCGCTTATCTCAAGACCCCCCGCCAGGCACCCACCCTTTAGTCCCTGTCCGCGGCCAGGTGCCGGTTGCAGCCATGTCATACCCATCCCTGCAGAAAAAAGGGCCTCCAGCCCCAGAGGACCATCATCGCGCCCTCCGACCACCCTCGCGCCACCCTGATAAACTGGCCATTACTTCTCTCATGTCCGACGCACAGAAAAAGTTCTACCTCACTACGCCGATCTATTACGTTAACGCGCGCCCCCACATCGGCCACGCCTATACCACCATCGCGGCCGACGTCATCGCCCGCCGCCAGCGCCTCCTTTTGGGATCGGAAAACGTCTGGTTCCTCACCGGGACCGACGAGCACGGACAGAAGATTCAGCGCTCCGCAGAGGCCGCCGGAATCCCCCCGCAGCGCTTCACCGACGAGGTCTCCGCCCAGTTCCTCTCCCTCTGGCAGCGCATGGGCATCACCTACAACGACTACATCCGCACCACCGAGCCCCGCCACAAGCAGGGCGTCCAGAAGCTCTTCGCCGAGCTCTACTCCCGCGGCCACATCTATCTTGACACCTACACCGGCCAGTACTCCGTCGGCGAGGAGATGTTCGTAGACGGCCCCCCCGGAACCATCGGCCCCGATGGCAAACCCACCGAGACCGTCACTGAAGAGAACTTCTACTTTCGCCTCTCCGCCTTCCAGGGCCAGCTCATCGACCTCATCGAATCCGGCGAATTCTGCGTCGAACCCGAAGCCCGCCGCAACGAGGTCCTCAGCTTCCTCCGCGGCAACGTTCCGTCCGGCGCTTCGCCAGCGACTTCCTCTTCCGGTCATTCGCCGACTGTCTCATCTTCAGAAAGTGGCATCCTGAGCGAAGCGCGCAGCGCAGAGCCAAAGGATCTGCTGTTCTCCGCCAAAGGCACCTCCTACGTCCCCGGAGCCCTCAAAGACCTCTCCATCTCGCGCAGCTCGTTCGATTGGGGTATCCCCGTCCCCGAACCCGCCGCCTCCCAGACCCAGAAAAAGCACGTCATCTATGTCTGGCTCGATGCCCTCGCCAACTACATGACTGCCGTTGGTTACGGATCCAACGATCCCGCCCGGCAGGAACAGTTCAAAAAGTTCTGGCCTGCCGACCTCCATCTCGTCGGCAAAGAGATCATCCGCTTCCACTGCGTCTACTGGCCCGCATTCCTGCTCGCCGCTGGTCTCCCTCTACCTGGGAAGGTTCAGGCACACGGCTGGCTTCTCTTTGAGGAGTCGAAGATGTCCAAGTCGCGCGGCAACATCGTCCGCACTGAGACCATCCTCGACGCCTTCGGCACCCTCAAGCAAAAACCGATCGACTGGCCCGGTGCGCAGCTCTCTGATGAGTACTGGAAGCACGAGCAGGATCTCTTCGCCTCCGACGTCCTCCGCTACTTTCTCCTCCGCGAGATCCCCTTCGGCCAGGATGGCAGCTTCTCCTTTGATGCCCTCGTGCAGCGCTACAACTCCGATCTCGCCAACGGCTACGGCAACCTCGTCAGCCGCACGCTGACGATGATTGAAAAAAATCTCGAGAGCACCCACCCCACGCTTCGCCTGCCCCAGACGACAACGCTGGCAGAGGCCGCTCAAAAACTCCAGAGCTCGGCGACCGCACTCATCGACACCATCACCGACGACTTCACCGACGCCCGCTTTACGCGGTTGCTCACCAACATCGCCGCTTTCATCACCGAGGTCGACGGCTTCTTCTCTCTCAGCGCCCCGTGGAAGCTCGCCAAGTCCTCAGAGCCTGGCGCAGCCGACAATCTTCGCGCCGTCCTCGCCGTCACCGCCGAGTCCATCCGCATCATCACCGCGCTTCTCTACCCTGTCCTTCCCTACTCCACCTCAAAGGTATGGACGCAGCTCGGCCTCGGCGACATCGAAGCCGTCGCGAAGAACGGCGGACTGAACAATCTCACCTGGGGCGGCCTCGAGCCGGGAACCAGGCTCGGCCCCCTCGGCCCCATCTTCCCGCGCGCCGACAAAGGACTCATCCAGATCATGACCGACGCAGAACAGAACGCCACCCCGCCCACGCCCTCCAAGCTCGTCGACGAGAAGACCACTCACACCGCGCCCCCGCCGGCCGAATCCACGCATCCCGGAGCCGCACCGCGCACCAGCGCTCTTCCGCACGACAACCCAGCCTCACAGGTCGGAGCCTCCTCCGCACCCGTGCCCGAGCTTGCCAAGCCTCCCGCGCCGCATCACGAAGCCCCGGCCTCTGGTATCTTCGCTACCGCTGCTGCAACAACCGCCCAGCAGGAGAACGCCCAGATCGCCATCGACGACTTCGTCAAGGTCGATCTCCGCGTCGCCAAAGTCCTCGTCGCCGAACGCATCCCCAAGGCCGACAAGCTCCTGCGCCTCGAGGTCGACCTCGGGTACGAAAAGCGCCAGATCCTCTCCGGCATCGCCCAGTGGTACGCGCCCGAGGACCTCATCGGACGCCGCATCATCATCGTCGCCAACCTCGCTCCCCGCAAGATGCGCGGCCTCGAATCCCACGGCATGCTGCTCGCCGCCTCTCACGGCGAAGACGGCAAACCCATCCTCGCCACCTTCGCCGACTCCGACGAGATCGAGCTCGGTTCAAGGCTCAAGTAGCGCAAGCGCACGCTGCAATAGGGCGGCGCACCCACCGCGGGCCGCCCTCTACTCTTTTCCAGAGAAAAGCAGCGTCAGCCCAAAACAACGCACCCGTCATCACAGGTGTCATCCTGAGCGAAGCCTCTCGCAGCTTCACCGCGAGAGGCGTAGTCGAAGGATCTGCGGTTCTACCCTCCTGCCACCACAGCAACCCCGCATTTTCCTCGACACGCAAAATTCACCACTGACAAACCGGCAACTATCCCTTCAGCACAGCCTTCAACAACCCCGGAAACCGCGCCTCAAGATCCTCCCTGCGCAGCGTATTCAATAACTGCTTGCCATCCTTCCGCGTCGCAACCACACCTGACTCCCGCAGAACCCTGAAGTGGTGCGACAGCGAAGACTTTGGCCGATCCACCTCGAACACACCGCACGCCTGCTCGCCCCGCTCGGAAAGCTGACGCGCAATCCCCAGCCGCACCTCATCGCTCAGCGCATACAGCACCGCCGTTAGCTGCAGCTCTTTCCGCGACGGCTCCTTCGGCAAAAAAATAGGCATCCTGCTCTCCCCACTCCCTTTCAGGTCTCCATAATTTGTTTTGTTAAGGGGCACGGCTTCAGTCGTGCCGCACAGCTCCACAACCAAAGGGGCATTAGCCCTGAGGTCCGTTTCCGCCATCAAACTTCCACAAGCAGCCTTGACAGGACCCAACTATCTCGTTCATAGTTCGATTGTACGACAGTTCGAATCTATTCGAACTAATTTTCACCAGAGGAACCTGCAAATGAAAGCATGGCAGCTCCAGGCCTTCGGCCGCGAAAACCTCGTCCTCAACGATATCCCCCAGCCCACCCCCGGCTCTGGCGAAGCGCTCATCCGCATCTCCTCCGTCTCCCTCAACTACCGCGACAAACTCCTCTATGACGGCAACTACAACCCGCACCTCGAGTTTCCCATCACCCAGGTCGCCGATGCCGTCGGCGAGATCGTCGCCGTCGGCCCCAACACCACTCGCTTCAAGGTCGGGGACCGCGTCGTCACCAACTACTGCACCCGTTGGATCGACGGTCACCCCACCTCCAAGGAATCCCTCTACACCCTCGGTAACCTCATTCCCGGCGCCCTCGCCGAATACCTCGTTCTGACCGAGCAGGCCTTAGCTCTTGCGCCCACCTACCTCACCAACGACGAGGCCGCCGCTCTCCCCTGCGCCGGACTCACCGCCTGGTACTCGCTCGTCGAAAAAGGGGGCCTCAACCCCTCCCACACCGTCCTCCTTCAAGGCACTGGCGGAGTCTCCATCTTCGGCCTCCAGATCGCCTCCGCCTTTGGAGCCACCACCATCGTCACCTCATCCAGCGACGACAAGCTCGAGCGTGCCAAGGCTCTCGGAGCCACCCACACCATCAACTACAAAAAAAATCCTGACTGGGAAAAAGAGGCCCTCGCCCTCACCAACAAGGAAGGCGTCGACCAGATCCTCGAGGTCGTCGGCGGCCCTAACGTCGCCCGATCCATCAAGGCCATCCGACCCGAAGGCCAGATCTCCATCATCGGCGTCATCGAGGGCATCGACGCCACCATCCCCGTCTTCGGTCTCATCCAAAAACTCGGCATCCTCCGCGGAATCACCGTGGGCCCTCGCCGTGCCCTCGAAGACATGCTGCGCAAGTTCGACGAGCTCAAACTTCACCCCGTCATCGACTCCGTTTATTCGTTCAACGACGCCCATAAAGCCTTCGACCGTCTTGAAGAAGGAGCCTTCGGCAAGATCGTCATCCGCGTCCGCGACTAATGCTGTACGCCACGCTGCTCACAGCTAATGCTCCAGCGGCGAAGCCAGGGGCATTGGCACATATCGTCACATCCCGAAATAGAAGCATCTTCGTGCATCCCGAATAGAAGCATCTCGTCGCATCCGAAATGAAAATGTCATCGACCCATCCTGAAGTGGAAGCACCATCGTCGCATCCAAAAGTGGAAGCACCATCGTCGCATCCCAAAATGGAAGTGTCATCCTGAGCGAAGCCTCTCGCAGCTTCACCGCGAGAGGCGTAGTCGAAGGATCTGCGGTGATCCTCCCCCATGCAGCTCGTCATCCTGAGCGAAGCGAACAATCTTTGTATTTCGCCCGTCGAGCCCAAAATCCCACCCGAAGCGCACCAGCCCCAAAAGCTTAGATACTCAAACCTGCCGGGTGCCCCCATTCATGGCGCAGTCTCTCCGCGACATGAATGGGATCCTTCGAGCAAGCTCGACCACCTGGCTTAAGGCACGGCTTTAGTCGTGCCCCTTTATCCCTTACTTCCCCGCACCCGCCGGAAGCATCGCCGACTCCCGCCCGATCGCAATCACAAAGTAATTCGCCGGAGTCGTCCCAACATTCTTCAACCCGTGCATCACGTTCGAAGCCGCAAACACCACCCCGCCCGGCCCCACGCGCTCCTTCGTCCCGTTGTTGTCGAACTCCAGGTCGCCCTCGCGAATAAACATGAACTCCGAGTGCCGGTGCTTGTGAGCAGGATGCGGCATCTGCCCTGCAGGCAGTGTCGTCTCATGCACCTCAACCGCCTCGCCGGTCGCCAACACACCCTGCACTACTGCCCGGCTCGCTCCACCATTCGCGTTATGCTTCACCGGCAACGAATCAAAGGTCCACGTCTTCGACTGCGACAGAACCTCGTTCGACTTCGCCTGCGCCTCCCCCTCCCGCGACAGGCTTCCCACCGCTGCCAGTGCCGAAAGAGCAATACAAAGTTCACGACGATTGAGATTGTTCATGCCCGCAATCCTAACTGAAACTCAACCCGGACGCCCAGGTAAAGCTCCTTCGTAGATACCCGTTTATCGCTACCTGTTGCAGGCGGCCGCATCAGGTCAGCGTTCGACAGCCTGTTTTCGACCTCCAGAAGGGCGTCTTCCGGCGGCGACGCGGCTTCATCGTAAAATCCAGGGAAGCGTTCTGGGTTTCCAGTTTCATTTGTGTTTTCGCTTCAAGGAGGCGCGCATGATGAGATCGGCCCTTATCCTGGCGTTTGTACTCCCTGCCCTCTCAGTCGCCCAGGAATTGCATAATCACCCCGCACCCGAAAAACTTGGCACCGTATCGTTCCCGACATCATGCAAACCTGAGGTGCAGGAAGAATTTAATCGCGCCGTCGCCCTTCTTCATTCGTTCGCCTACAAAGATGCAGGGAAGGGATTCGATAGCGTAGCCCAACAGGACCCCGACTGCGCCATCGCTCACTGGGGCAACGCGATGACGCACTTCCACCAGCTTTGGGATTTGCCGCCTTCGCCTGCAGACACCGCCGCCGCGCAGCACGAGATAGACCACGCTGTAACCCTCCTCAATAGAGCTTCTGCGCGCGAGCGCGGGTTTATCCGTGCACTCACTCTTGTGTTTAAAGACTCCTCTACTATCCCCTACAGCACTCGGGCATTGAACTATCAGGCCGCGATGCATGATCTCGCTGTGGCCACGCCCAGGGACGTTGAGGCCCAGGTCTTCTATGCGCTGGCCCTCATCTCCAATGCATCTCCGACTGACGGGCAACTTCGAAAACAGAAGCAGGCCGCCGACCTGCTGGAACCACTCTTTCAAGAGCTCCCCGATCACCCAGGAATCCCACACTACCTCATCCATGCCTGCGACAATCAGCAGCTGGCGGCGCGGGGCCTTCCTGCAGCCAGAGCCTATGCGGGCATCGCGCCCTCGGCTCCGCACGCGCTGCACATGCCGTCTCACATCTTCACGCGGCTCGGCCTGTGGAACGACTCCATCGCATCCAACCTGGCCGCAAGAAGCTCCGCGCAGCATCAGGGCGATACCGGCGAAGAACTACACGCCATGGATTACCTCGTCTATGCCTACCTGCAGCGCGGAGACGACAACAGCGCGGCCAAGGTGATCCAGCAACTCAACACAATGGAAGCCCTGCATATGGCCGACTTCAAAATCGGATACGCCGCAACAGCGATGCCTATCCGTTACATCGTCGAACGACAAAAGTGGAACGAGGCAGAGAAAGTTGCTGATCCACCACCTCCAGCCCAGCCGCACGTCGTGGCAATCGCCGTGTGGGCACGCGGTATGGGATCTGCCCGCAACGGGGATGCACAAGCAGCCGATCGAGAAGCGCAGGCGCTGCAACGGATCGAAGACCGGCTTCGCGCCTCAGGAAACGGCTACTGGGCAACCCAGGTGGATATCATGAGGCGTGAAGTGATGGCGTGGTCCGCCCAGGCTGCAAATCAGTCCACGCAAGCCGTCGCCATTCTTCGCAGTGCCGCCGACGACGAGGACCGAATCGAGAAACTCCCTGTAACTCCCGGGCCCATCATTCCAGCGCGCGAACAGCTAGGAGAGCTGTTGCTCATGCAGGCAAATTCTGAGGAGGCGGCCAAAGCTTTCGAGACCGCTCTAGCGAATGCTCCCGGACGGCGTGGAGCTCTCAAGGGAGCCCGTCAAGCCGCCCTCACTCCTCCGACACAGGACGGCCGATAAAACTCCATCACCGACGCTTCGGTCGTTACACGCGGCCTGTAAATAGCCATCTCGTCTCTGCTACCATGCCGACCATGAATAAACTCGCACCCTTCCTCTGGTTCAACGACAACGCTGAAGAAGCCGCTGAGTTCTACCTGAGCGTCTTCCCCCACGCTCGCAAGATCAATGAGGTGCGCTCCAAAGGCGTCGGCCCCTGGCCCGCCGGCAAAATCGCCACCATCACCATCGACCTCGAAGGTCAGGAGATGGTCTTTCTCAACGGCGGTCCCGCGCAACAGCTCACCCCCGCCATCTCCTTCTTCGTCCGCTGCGACTCCCAGCAGGAGATCGACACCTACTGGGACAAGCTGATGGAAGGCGGCGGCAAACCCATGGCCTGCAGCTGGCTCATAGATCGCTTCGGCCTCTGCTGGCAGATCGTTCCCCGCAATATCGACGAGTTGATTAACCATCCCAAAGCCATGGAAGCCATGATGACAATGATCAAGCTTGACGTGGCCACCCTCGAAGCCGCAGCCCGCGAAAACTGAGAGCCGCCTCCAGCTCCATCTTCAACCCCCAAGTGTCATCCTGAGCGAAGCGGCGCAAGCTTCATCACGCCTAAGGTGGCTCATTTCGCAAACACAGCCGGCATTCACCCAAACTAAATTCAAAAATGAGCTGGGTCATCATGCGTATACTGGCTGCGCTCTCAAAGACGGCGTGGTGTCATTCCAAAGCTACATCCATCTTAAATGAGCCACCCCTACACACATGCCCTGGAGGACGTTGAGTGCATTCGGCAAATCCCTGTCTTACGAATCCAGATCAGCACCTTTGTCCTCCACGCCGCTCTTTGAACAGATGGAGATCGAAGACACCTCTTTTATTCCAATGGATCGCAACCCTGGCTTTCACCGTCCCGCTATTGGCTCAGGCAGATTCTGTCCATCCCTATCAGTTTTCCCCGCAAGCACAGCTCGTCGTCCAACGCCTTTCCTCACTCAATACCCTTGACGCACGTGACTGGAAATACCATGAAGGTCCAGTCGTCCACGGCGAAAATACCAGCCTCGACACCTCCGGCTGGAACACCGTCCGCCTTCCCTTTGTCGCCTCTCCGCAGGAGATCTGGCTTCGTCGCTGGATCGAGGTTCCCAAAACCCTCAACGGCTATAACCCGGCTGGCACGCGCATCACCTTCAAGATCGACGTCGGAGGATTCGGTCCCGGTCGCGGCTATCTCCACGAGACTATCTATTTCAACGGTCAGCAAGTCGATGAAGGCACGCATCTCGCGCGGCGCACCCTTATCGAAGCAGCAAAGCCCGGCGACAAGGTCCTGGTCGCCGTCCACATGCCGGCCACCTACGAGATCAAGCACTTCGAGGGAGCTTTCGTCGAAGTAAATTTTCTCGCTGACCGCCCAGACCCCGCCGTGCTCGCCACTGAACTGATCTCCGCCACGCAGCTTCTACCCGTCATCGCAAAAGATCCCATCGACCTGGCTTCGTATGAGAAGATCCTCGACGACGCAGCTGCCTCCGTCAGCCTCGCTGCGCTCGACCGCAACGACCAGTCCGCATTCGACGCTTCATTGACGAAGGCGCAGGCTGCGCTCGAGCCCCTGCAGCCACTGCTCAAACAATTCTTCATTCAACTCACGGGCAACGCCCATATCGACGCAGCCTGGCTGTGGACCGCCTCTGAAGCTGTCGATCAGGTACACTTCACCTTCTCCAGCGCACTTCAGTTGATGCGCGAATATCCGCAATACACCTTGTCCCAGTCCAGCGCGCAGTACTACGAGTGGATGGAAGAGAAGTTTCCCGCACTCTTCGCCGAAATTCAGAAACGTGTGAAAGAAGGCCGTTGGGAACTGGTCGGCGGCATGTGGGTCGAGCCCGACCTCAATATGACCGACGGCGAATCACAGGTCCGCCAGCTCCTGCTCGGCAAGCGCTACTTCCAGCAAAAGTTCAACGTCGACGTCAAAATTGGATGGAACGTTGACTCGTTCGGCTACAACTGGCAACTTCCACAGATCTACAAGAAGTCCGGCATCGATTACTTCATCACGCAGAAGTTGCGGTACAACGACACCAATCAGCTTCCGCTCAAACTCTTCTGGTGGCAGGCCCCCGACGGCAGCCGCGTGCTCTCCTACTTTCCTCATGACATCGTGCAGGGCACCGAAGCCGACGAAATAGCGCGCGACCTCGCCGTCGCTATAAAACTCAACCCCGGGCAGGATGCGCTGATGCACGTTTACGGCCCCAGCCTCGGGCGTCTCAACCTCTCCGACGCACGCGAATCCATCGAGAACGGAATTCACTGGTCAAGTCCCGGCCGCATCTATCCGCGCGTCGGGTTCCGCACCTCACAGTCTTTCTTCAACGACATCACCCCACGCCTCGCCTCCACGGGGCTCCCCGTCTGGAACTACAAGACCTTGGCCGCAGGCACCACACAGCTCCCCCCTCCATCCGCCGGCAAAATCGGCCTGCCCGTCTGGAACGACGAGATCTATCTCGAGCATCACCGCGGCACCTATACCAGCCAGGCAATTCAAAAATCAAATATGCGCCGTAGCGACGAATGGCTGCTCGATGCCGAGAAGTACGCTTCGCTCGCATGGCTCAGCGGCCTCGACTATCCCGCAACCTCTTTAGCGGAGGCATGGAAGAAAAAAGCCTTCAACGAGTTTCACGACGTCGCCGCCGGAACCGCCATCGCATCTGTCTACAAAGACGCCCAGTCCGACTACGACACCGCACATCGTGCCGCCAGCGAGGCCACTACCGAGGCACTCCGCGAGCTGAACAGTCACATCAACACGGCCGCGCAACCCGGCGTTCCGATCGTCGTGTGGAACCCGCTGAGCTGGGATCGGAGTGACCTTGTAACTGTTGCCATCCAGATGCCCCGGCCCGCCCCCACTGGCATCACCGTGCTCGATGCTGACAACCAGCCAGTTCTCGCGCAGGTGCTCTCGCATGACAAGCAGACAAACACTTATCACCTGCTACTCAAACCGAACAACGTACCTTCCGTCGGTTACACCGTTCTGCACGCTGTCCCAGGCCGGCACAAAGTCGCAAGCGACCTCACGCTCCACGGAACCACGATGGAGAACGCCTTCCTGCGCGTCACCCTCGACCCCAACAACGGTTGCATCACCAGCCTCTACCATAAAGCCGCAAGGTTCGAGAGCATCGTCCCTGGCCAGTGCGGCAACCAGCTTGAAGCCTTCGTCGATACAGGTCGGAGTCTCACCGAGCATAACCTCGACAGCATCCGCGTCGAAGATGCCTGGAACATCGACAAGAGCTACGACAAACAGGAGACTGACATCACTGCGGTCACCAGCATCAAGACTCTCGAGAGTGGCCCCCTCCGTGAGATCGTGCGCATCACCCGTCGATGGGGCAAATCCACCTTCATCCAGGACCTCACCCTCTATGCCGGAATTGCACGCCTTGATGTCGTCAACGACATCGACTGGCATGAGACGCACGTCCTGCTCAAGGCGAGCTTCCCCCTCACAGCAACCAGTTCCGTCGCCACCTATGAGATTCCCTTCGGCAGCATCGAACGCAGCACCACGCGCAACAACCCTGTCGATGCCGCGCGTTTTGAAGTACCTGCGCTGCGCTGGGCCGATCTCGGCGACAGCAACCACGGCTTCAGCCTCATCAACGACTCAAAGTATGGCTACGATGCCCTCGGCAATGTACTCCGTCTCTCGTTGCTGCGCGCTCCCCTCTATCCCGACCCCACCTCCGATCGCGGACACCAACACTTCAGCTATTCGCTCTATCCGCATGCCGGTTCATGGCAACAGGCAGACACTGTACTCCGCGCCTACGAGTTCAACTACAAGATGCAGGCCTCCCAGATCGCATCTCACGCTGGAGACCTTCCTGCACAACGCTCCCTCGTCCGCGTCTCTCCTCACAACCTCGTCCTCACTGCAATGAAGAAAAATGAGGATGGCGATGGCCTCATCCTTCGCTTTTACGAGTGGGCCGGTAAAGAGACGCGCGCAAAGATAACAGTCCCCTCCGGAGCTTCCAGGGTTCTCCAGACCGACCTTTTGGAACGGGACCTCAAGGGAGACAAAGCAGAAGTCTCTCTTCACGAAGATGAAGCCACGATCGATGTCGAACCGTACTCCATCAACACGCTCAGTCTTCTGTATCCAGTCCGTGACGGCAGTTTCTGGGAAGCAAAAGGACATCAGCTGCAACCATCGTCCGCTCATCGCAGTCACTAAAAATCCGGCACACCATATTCACCGCAGCCTTATGTGCGCCCATTCGCCCGGATACCTGTCTCCGCCGCGGCGGCCACCGGGTGGGCATTCGCACGAAAGCGCGAACCGCAGCCTCCCCACCCTCACCCCCCACCACACGTGTCATCCTGAGCGAAGCCCGAAGGGCGCAGTCGAAGGATCTGCGGTTGCGTCCCACACCATGTCAAGCCCACAATCCCACTAACCCCAACTCCCTCAATCACATCACCAGTGCCGATTACTACCGCCACGTCCGGTAAACTGAATGGAGAGAGGTTCGCGAAGGCAACAACCCACAAAAAAGAACCTCCAAGTCTTCTATTTCGAAGACTTTGCAGCAAAAGATGAAGAAATATGGGACTTTTCGCCTAAATTAAAACCGAAGTCCGGACCTAAGCTCCGTCTTTCGAAGACTTTGCGCAAATTAGCACCCGGGGGCCTGCCCCCAACCGAAACCAGCATGCTCATCGACTCCCACGCACATCTCGACTTCTACACCACGCACCCGACCGACCGCGACGAGGTTCTCCGCCGCGCTTGGGACGCCGGCGTCCGCACCATCCTCGCCATCGGCATCGGCGAAAACCCCTTCCAGATGCATCTCGCGCTCGACCTCGCCAAAAGCGTGACCGGTGACCATCTGCCGCAGCTCTTCGCCAGCGCCGGAATCCACCCAGAGCAGGCCCATAACGCTAACCCTGAGGCCCTGGCCGAGCTCACCCGCCTCGCCCGGCAACCCCTCTGCATCGCCGTCGGCGAGATTGGCCTGGACTACTATCACCTCGATAACCCAGAGATCCCCATCCAGCAGCATGCCTTCATCCAGCAGATGAAAATCGCCGCCGATCTCCGCAAGCCCATCATCATCCACTGTCGAACCTCGGAGCTTGCCACTCCCAAGGCGAAAGAGAAATACGGTCCTGCAGACGCCGCAGCCGATACCTACAACCTCATCGAACAGCACTTCCGCCCCTCCGGCCTGCCCGGCATCATGCACTGCTTCTCCGGCTCCGTCGACGACGCCCGCCGCGCCCTCGACCTCGGCTTCTACATCTCCTTCGCCGGAAACCTGACTTACCCCAAAGCCCAAAGCATTCGGGATGCCGCGGCCTTCGCACCCCGCGACCGCATCCTGGTCGAAACCGACGCCCCCTTCCTCGCCCCAATCCCGCTGCGAGGCCAGCGCAACGAGCCTGCGTTCGTCGCCCACACGGCGGCAGCCCTCGCCGAATTGCGAGGCATCTCAATGGAAGAGTTGGCGGACCTCACGACCGAAAACTTCCACCACCTCTTCCCATCCACTCGCGAAAATGGCCGAGCCTGACATAATAGAACCCGGAAATCTAGAGAAGGAAAAACACATGGCATCTGATAACAGCTTCGACGTAGTCAGCAAGGTAGAGATTCAAGAGGTCAAGAACGCCATCGATCAGGCATCCAAAGAAGTAGGCGCGCGCTTCGATCTGAAGGACTCCAAGTCAAAGATCGAGCTCGAAGGCACAGAGACCATCCAGCTCGCCTCGCAAGACGAGTACAAGCTTGAGGCCGTCAAAGAGATCCTCTCCCAGAAGCTCGTCAAGCGCGGAATCTCACTCAAAAACCTCGAGTACGAGAAGATCGAGCCCGCCGCCAACTCCTCCGTCCGCCAGAAGATCAAGCTCAAGCAGGGCATTAACTCCGACAGCGCCAAAAAGATCGTCGCCACCATCAAGGACTCCAAGCTCAAGGCCCAGGCCAGCATCCAGGGCGATACTGTCCGGGTCGTCTCCAAAGACCGCGACATTCTTCAGCAGATCATGGGCAAACTTCGCGCCGGTGACTTCGGCGTCGAGCTCCAGTTCACCAACTACCGTAGCAACTAAAGATAGCGGCGATATCACTCCGCACTGGTGGCGCCTTGAATCTTATGAAGGGGCCCTCCTGAGCACTGTGCCCACCTTGAGGGAGGTGTCATCCTGAGCGAAGGCGCAGCCGCAGTCGAAGGATCCGCGGTACCCCAAAGCCGGCATAACCCAACACCCGCTGGCTGGCCTTCGACGGTGCCATCGCAACCCCACCCGGCTCGAAAATCTTCCGTGCGATTTTCGAGCCGGGGCAACCGTTCGATAAACATCCTGTTACTCTGAATCCTGAGTGAGCACCCTCTCCATCGCGACCGCCGCTGAAGTCTTTGAGCTTCTCCGCGAAGACCTTGCCGCCATCGAGCAGGAGTTCTCCCGCCAATCTGCTTCCAACGTCGCCGTCATCACCGACATCGCCCAGTACCTCATCGCCGGCGGAGGCAAACGCATCCGGCCGTTGCTGCTGTTGCTCGCCGCCAAATCGCTCGGCTCGACCGGCCACAGCCGCATCCGCCTCGGCGCTGTCGTTGAGATGCTCCACACCGCGACGCTCGTCCATGACGACATCATCGACGAGGCCGACACCCGCCGCGGACGCCCGTCCTCGAACACGACCTGGGGAAACTCCAAGTGCGTGCTCGCAGGCGACTGGCTCTATATGCAGGCCTTCTCGTCGGCCCTCGAAGAGCGAAACTTTCACGTCCTCGACCTGCTGATCTCACTCACGCAGCAGATGGTCGAAGGCGAGCTGCTCCAGATCGAAAAGCTCGGCCACCTCATTAATGAGGAAGAGTACTTTGACCTGATCTACCGCAAGACCGCCTGCCTCTTCAAGGTCTCTATGCAGCTCGGCGCGGCCATCACGCCGCACAGCTTTGGCGACCCCGATGTGATCGAAGCACAACTCGGCGAATACGGCCGCAATCTAGGCCTCGCCTTCCAAATCGTCGACGACGTCCTCGACCTGACCGCTGCAGAGGAAGTTCTCGGCAAGCCGGTCGCGAGCGACCTGCGCGAAGGCAAAGCGACGCTCGCCGTCATCCACGCCCTCGAGCGCGGCACGGGAGCCGATCGTGAAGCCATCCGCACCGTCCTCGCGGATCGCAGCTTCGCCCAGGTCTCCCACAATCAGATCCTCGAGATCCTCCGCCGCCACGGCTCCATCGAGTACGCGATGGACACCGCCTGCGCCTACGCCGAAGCCGCCCGCCAATCCGTCGCCGACCTGCCACTCTCTGACGCCAAGCGCGCTCTGCTCTGGGTTCCCGGCTTCGTCACCAGCCGCGACCGCTAGCAAAAAAACAATACAATAACCCGCATGATGTGCCGGTCCCTCACGACCGTACTGTTTCTTTCAATCGCTGCAAGCCTTCCTGCGCAAAACAGCGCTCCTGCAACCCAAACCATCCAGACCACAACACGACTGGTCATCGTTCCCACACTGGTTCAGACAACGTCGAACCAGATCGTCTACTCGCTTCAGGCGAACGACTTCCTGCTGACGGACAAAGGCGTCCCTCAAAAAATCAGCCTTGAGGACGCCTCTCGTCAGCCACTCTCGCTCGTCGTCCTGATGCAGACCGGCGGCGCGGCGATCCAGGAATTCGCGAAGTATCGCAATCTGGAAACCATGCTGGCCGACATGCTCGGCGAGGCTCCCAACCAGGTCTCGATCATCAACTTCGACAGCAAGCCGGAAGCCGCGTCCCCCTTTACCTCCGATATCGCGCAGTGGACCGACGCCATCGATCATCCGGATCCCGGCGACAGTGGAGCCGCCATCATGGACAGCCTGAAGTATGCGCTCTCCTTGCTTGCCCAACAGCCGCCTGCGAATCGTCGCGCGATCCTTCTGGTCTCTCAGCCGACCGACTCAGGAAGCAAGACCACAGCAAAAGAGATTCTCCAGATCGCCGGCGAAACCAACACCGCGATCTACACGCTCACCTTCTCGCCGCAGATGACAAAGCTGAAAGATTCCTTCAAGGAGGGCGGCCACGGTCATCCCCCCATCAATCTCCCAACCGGAAGCTATGCCGCGTACTTCGAACTGGGCGAGCCTCTGAAGATGATCCTTGGCGCAATGAGCAAAAACGTTGCTGCGGAGATGGCGTCGCTTTCGGGAGGAGAAGCCGCAAGCTTTGAGAACCAGCATCAGCTCGACGACGGGCTGGCGACCATCAGCGACCACATGCGCAATCGCTATTCTTTGAGCTTTACGCCCACCTCGACCGAAGCTGGTCTTCATCCGCTTCAGGTCCGTCTACCAGGCCATCCCGAGCTGATCGTCTCAGCGCGAGCCAGTTACTGGCTTCGCGATCCAGAGAAGCAATAAGCCCTATTCCATATCGTCAGGCTCTTCGATGTCGCTTTCAATCTCGAGATCGCGAGCCTTCATCTTGCCGCCGCCCTCGCTCATCAGGATCTGAATTCTTCCTTCGGCGGCCTCAAGTTCCTGCTTGCAGCTCTCGGACAGCTTCATCCCCTCCTCAAACAGCCGCACCGACTCTTCGAGCGACAGATCGCCCTGCTCCAGGCGTTCAACGACGGCTTCCAGGTCGGTCAGCTTTCGCTCGAAGTCCGCCATCTAAACACCCACGCCTTCCGTCAGCCCAAGCACCTGCGCTGCTGCCATGTACTTGCTGAAGGGCGCGCTGACCTGTACGCCCTGCACCATGGGCCGGGCTTCGGCCAACATCTCCTGGGCGATGAGAACCCCTTCTGCACGCGCAGCCTCGGGCGAGCCAGTCTTCGCCATACGCGCCATAATCTCGTCCGGCATGCTGACGCGCAGATCGTTCTTCATAAACTCCGCATTGCGAAGACTGGTCAGCGGCCAGATGCCCGCGATGATAGGAATCCGGAAGCCTTCAATGCGCTTCAGAAACTCTTCGAGCACGCGCAGATCGAAGACGGGCTGCGTAATCGCAAACTCGGCACCTGCTTCGACCTTGTAAGCAAACCGACGAACTTCCTGGTCGATATCAGGCACTCCAGGGTTAGCGGCGACCGAGATGGTAAAGCCGGTCGATTCGCCGATGGAGTTTTTACCGATATCCAGACCGCAGTTGAGATTGCGGACGATGTTTACCAGCCCGATAGCATCGACGTCGAAGACCGCGGTTGCATCGGGGTAATTTCCGAGCTTGGGCGGATCGCCCGTCAGGCACAGAATATTTTTCAGCCCGATGGAAGATGCTCCCAGCAGGTCGCTCTGGATGCTGAGCACGTTGCGATCCCGGCAGGTGTAGTGCAGGATCGTCTCGATGCCGACCTGTTGCTGAATCTGAACGCACAGGCTCTGCGCGCTCATCCGTGCGCTGGCGCGAGGCGAGTCAGGCACATTGATCGCGTCGACACCCAGCTTGTGCAGCTGCGATGCGCCGTTGATCTCGCGCGAGCAGTCGATTCCCTTCGGCGGAACAATCTCCACCATCGAGACGAATTCGCCGGCAGCGATCATGGAGCCGATCTTCGATCGCTCGGCAAGCGGCGGAGGCGAAACTTTCTGCGCAGCCTGCGTCTCCGCACGGTTTGCCATCACCTCTACACCCGTCTCCATCGCGTCGAGGGCGCGCAGCGCGCTGCGCATAGCGCGGGTATAGCTGGGAGTCGTGCCGCAACAACCACCCACAAGCGAAGCACCTGCCTTCACCAGCTTGCGTGTAAAGCTGGCCATGTACTCCGGCGAGGTCAGGTAGATCGTTCGCCCTTCGACGGCGCGAGGGATGCCTGCATTGGGCATCGCCGCGAGAGGAAGGTCCGTCAGAGGACGCATCCGCTCAATGACGCTGAGAACCGTCGCTGGACCTGCGCTGCAGTTGCAGCCGATCGCTTCCGCCCCGGTTGCGGTCAGCCGTCTTGCCGCGGCTTCGGCGGAGGTTCCATCAAGACAGTTCCCCTCCTCATCGACCGTCACCATGACGATGACCGGGATCTCCGGAGCAACCGCACGGGCAGCGGCGACAGCCTGCTCCGCCTCAGTGAGAGAGGTCATTGTCTCGATAGACAGCAGATCGACACCGACCCCCGGTCCTCCTTCAGTCAGGGCTGCAATCTGTTCGGCAAAGGCTTCTCGAGCCTCATCGAGGCCCGTCTTCCCCAGCGGCTCCAGCCTTACGCCGAGAGGCCCAATCGCACCGGCGACAAAGGCCTGAGTCGCCTGTTTGTCACGAATCTGATTGACCGCCTCGCGCGCGAGCTTGACGCCCGCAAGATTGATCTCCCGGACCTTGTCACGCAGGCCGAAGTGCTCCAGACGGAAGGCGTTGGCTCCGAAGGTGTTGGTTTCGATTACTTCGGCTCCAGCCTGCAGATACTCAAGGTGGACCTCCCGGACCAGCTCCGGCTGCGAGAGGTTCAGCTCGTCGTATGACTTATTGATGAAAACGCCGCGGGCATAAAGCATGGTGCCCATGGCGCCATCGCAGAGCACAGGCGTACTTCCAAACAGTCGTTTTACCGCATCCGAGCCCTTGCTTACGCTCGTCATCTTGTCGTTCATTCCTGTCTCCGGCCTATTCTGTCTATCTTAAGCCACCAGCCCGGACCGCTCCAAATCGCCTCTGACCGCCAGACCGCTTTCGCTTTGTTATACTTTGCCTTAGAGTCGTGGCCGCAAATCCACGCTTGTAGCGCAGTTCGGAGTCCATCACCGTTGAAGAATAGAAGTCCCCTTTCCCATTCGTTCTGCGCGCAGTTCTTCTGCGGCCTCGTCATCGCCATCGTCACTCTCGGCCTCACATCCTGTGGCGTGCGTTACTACAAGTTTCCGGAGTATACCTTCGCCAATCGCCCTGTCCCTCCCAGCAAGCTGAACACGCGTGTGCTGGTCAGCATCACGGTGAATGGAGCTCAAGGCGCTTTGCAGATGCTGGATGCCCAGCGAGATATTCGCAACAGCATCTTCAATCCGAACTCGACCTTTCCGATCTCCGGCTTCGCCAACGGCTATCCGAACATGATCTTCAACTTCCCGGAGCAGGTCCTTGGCTATGTCTATTCCAACTCCGATGGAACCCTTACCCAGGTTGACTACGGCAAAGAGGCCGTCGCGGGCTCCGGAGGAAAGCTGCCAGCTAAAGCGGACTCGATCGCAGTTCCGGTTAACTTCAAGCATGTCTACGCTGCAGTGTCCTCGCTGGGCGTCCTGACCGTAATCGACAATACCAACGGCCAGACCTACTATCTGAATCTCCCCAACGTTTATCGCGTTGCCGTCAACCAGGGCGACTCTGTTGTGCTGGCGATGGTGCGGAACTCGAATACGCTGTACCGTCTTCTGCGGCTCAATCAGAATCAGGCGGCGGTTCCAGGAGCCATTGACTGTCAGCCTTTCAACGTTCCCGTCTGGTGCGTCGTTCCGGTTCCCGATAGCGCGAGCAGCCCAAGTCTCGATCGGCCTGTCGGGGCGTATTTCTCCCTGGATGGCACAACGGCCTACGTCTTGAACTGCGGTCCGGAGTGCGGCGGTACCACGGCGGGAATCACGATGATGCCCCAGGGATCCCTGCGCGTGGATAATTACCCGACTTCGACACCCTATCCATCGCCTGTCACAGGCAATGTTCCCGTGCCGGGCGGCGCGACAGCCGTCCTTGCCGATGGCACTACACTTTATATTTCGGGGCAACAGCTGCAACCGGATGGGTTGTTTGCGGGCTTCCTGTCGACCATGGATCTTGGTACGAACAAGATCACCGGGCAGTACACCATCTCCGATGGCTACCACACAAAGATGCTCTTCGGAGACGACAATACGCTCTGGATCGGATCGCAGAGTTGCGCCAACGGCGAGCGCGCGAAGCTGAAGCAGAACTATAACTGCCTGACCCGTTATGACATCGGCGCAAAGACCACGAAGGTGGTCCCGGACGTCAATCCTGCCGATCCCAACTCGAGCGTCCCCTACCCCAACGCCAACGAAAACAAATACTACTACGGCGATCTGACGGGTCTGTGCTGGGTACAAGGCAAGAACAAGATGTACACGGCCTATGGCGGTCAGGTGCATGCCTTCAATACTGCTGATGGCTCTGAGATCAACAACGCTCAGTTCACCGTTCAGGGGACGGCGCTCGATGTCGCCTTCATGGATGCCGCCACCAACTCCGCGAACTAAAAGCGGCGAATCAAGCTATACCCTGTGGGAGATCGATACTGATCTCCCACAGCTGTTTTGAAAACAATGATCGATATTCTTGCTATTGCCGCGCATCGGGACGACGTAGAGCAGACCTGCGGTGGAACACTGCTGGCGATGCACGACCACGGTTGGAAGACCGGCATCCTTGATTTGACTCAAGGCGAGTCCGGCACCAGAGGAACCGCTGCTGAAAGGCAGGCCGAAGCAGAAGAGGCCGCCAGGCTTCTTTCAGTCCAACATCGCGAGGCACTCGACCTGCCTGACGGTAATGTTGAGAACACCCAGACGAATCGCATCAAGATCGCCTCCGTTCTCCGCCGTCTTCGCCCTCGCGTTGTCATTCTTCCCTACTGGACCGGACGGCATCCGGACCACTACACGACAGCTACGCTGGGTTATGAGGCCTGCTTTGCCAGCGGCCTCAGCAAACTGGAGATTCCGGGCTGCGACCAACCTCCTCATCGTCCCTACAAGATCCTTTACGCTTCGCTCTATGCGGACGTTCGTCCGTCCTTTGTCGTCGATATCACGCCACATATAGAGCAGCGATTGAAGTCGCTACTCGCGTACCGTTCGCAATACTCCAACCAGCAGACCGGCGGAGGTCTCTTTGTACCTGAAGAAGATATTCGCGAACGCACGTTTGCTTCGGCGAGGCACTATGGCCTGCTGGCCGGCGTCCGTTATGCGGAGCCCTTCGTTCAAAAAGAAATTGGGTTGGTGGATGACCTTATGATGCTTCCGGTGCAGTCGATCTAACGCGAAGCATTTTCATTCAGAGCGCCTCTTTCTCCTCTCCTCGCTCCATGCCTGCTGTATCGCCTCCTGGCCGCCATCAGGAGTTGCTGCGATCACCCTGTTCTTCCCATTTCGCTTTGCCTGATAAAGAGCGGCGTCGCTATCCTCGACCAAACTTTGCCATTGCAGCCCCGAGACGTCGGAGCAGGCTACACCGAGACTGGCTTGCGTCTGAACCACCTCTCCACGGTATCGGATGACAAGATCGTAGATCTCCTCTCGCAGTCTTTCGGCGACCTGCACCGCTTCCTCAAGCGAGCTTTGCGGCAGCAGTACACAAAACTCGTCGCCACCTATCCTCGCCACAGAATCGCGCGCACGAACGGTCTCCTGCAATATTCCGCCGATGGCCTGAAGAACAACATCGCCACAGCTATGGCCTTTGGTGTCGTTGACGATCTTCAGACCGTCCAGATCCATCATGACGACCGCCATCGAAGAGTCGGTTCGGCGGCAATGCTGAATCTCCCGCAGGGCCGTGCGCTTGAGGGCCCAGCGGTTCAGCAGGCCGGTAAGGTCATCCACCTGGGCTCGCCACACCAGTTCCACTTTCAGCTTGGCTGCGGATAATGACATAAAGCCGAAGGCGGTTGCGGTAGTGGTGAGAAGACAAGCTAACAGCCACACAGGAGGAAGCCTGGAAGCATTCACAAAGCTCCAGGAGCGGTCCGGATAAGCTCGGGCAAACGCCCGAATAAACAAAAGAAGAGCGTATCCACCGAGCGAAAAAGTGGTGATCCAGGCAAGAGGCCTCATCTCGTCGTCAGAAAATCGAAGAACGAAAACCGCCACAAGGCCGTGCAAAATTCCCAGCGCTAGCAAAAGGACCACTCCGGGTACCGGAGATAGAGATGGAAACAGAACGAAATAAAACAGGATCAGGGTAACAACGACCGCAAAACCAATCTGCGCCTTTCGCAGAATTATTTTGTGTTCGAGGAGTTCCGCAAAACTCTGCTGGAGGAGCAGCATCCCTGTCATCGACAGAATCCCGCAGATCGCTTCCACCATGCGTAGCGGTTCCACGCGCAACCAGCTGATGCCGATCACAAGCATCGCGGCGCCACGGCACAGGTTCGCACCCGCGAACCACACGGCACCCCGCATTGCTCCCCCAGCCTTGGCGTTAGCTAACATAACGCCCGCGGAAAGGGCGAACAGCAGTACATTCGCGAGAATTAGGGGCGTCGTCTCCATCGTACCCGCCTACCCCGGGTGCCCCCCGGGAGCTTTCGTGCGTTACTTGCTTCCGCAAAGAAGGAAGAATGAACTACTTCATGGAGAGGGCCCGTCTCAACCTTGAATACTCCCGCATCCGCTCAAACTTCTGAACGCAGAGCATAAACCCATGGAATCCAAATACAAAGCATGTTTTTTCACAGGTTGGTCTAAGGCCGAAGATGGCCCCTGACGAATGCCAGCACATCGTCTGTTATGTACTTTGGCGGCTGGATCGCCAGGACCGGGGTCCCTTGAAGTAACTTCAGGGAAACACCCTTCCACTCAGGTCGCCCGACGGCTCCCTCCGGAACGAGAACAGCGTCAGCTCGATCGAGAAAGAACCGGGCGGAATCTTTGAAATCTTCTACGGCAGGATCGAGAACGCTCAGATAAAGATCAGGCCGCAGAAACCTGAGGATACTGTTGGACTCAATGACCGCGTTCTCTGCCTGTGCGAGCTCCTTTCGAATCCGCGGCATGGCCTCAGCCAGATCCCCTGTCCTGGTCCGCACCCAGAGCGACCGCACGGCACCGGCAACAAGATAGCGCGATGAATCCGTCCCGCCTGTTCTGTCCCGCTCCTCACTGACCGCAACCGTATGTTCAGCAGTCTCGCAGTCGCAAGGCTCTCCATTGGCGGAACACATTCCATGGCCAAACTGGGTGATCTTGAACGCCGTCCACCGCATCTCCTGCAAGTTGCGGATCAAGCCCTCGACCACGCTGGTCTTTCCGATGTTCCGCGAATGTCCGCCCACGACAACAATCGCCATATCGTTCTCCTAGCTTGACCGTTCGGGGCCGCTACGTCGCAAACGCGCGAGGTCACGAAGATACTCCTTGAGAGGACGGGCTGGCCTTCCCCAGAAGACCTGTCCCTTACCTTGCATCTTTTTGCCACTCAGCACCCCCGCACCCCCACCCAGGATCACACCTTCTCCAACGGTGGCATGCTCTCCGATTCCAACCTGACCGCCGAGAATCGCTCCGTCTTCAACAACGGAGGATCCGGAGATACCCGTCTGGGCGGCGATCACAACATTCTTGCCGATGACGCAGTTGTGCCCGATATGGACCAGGTTGTCGATCTTCGTGCCGCGGCCAATCCTCGTCTCACCCAATGCGCCGCGGTCGATGGTGGTATTGGAGCCAATCTCGACTCGATCTTCGATTACCAGGCGGCCCTGCTGAGGAAAGAGCACATATTCCCCCGTCTCCGCACTGCGAGCATATCCAAAGCCTGCCGACCCAAGAACGGCGCCTGCCTGCACGATCACCTCATCGCCCAACACAACGCCGGAATAGACGGTGACACGCGCATCGATACGGCACGCTTTACCAATCACCACACCGTCTCCAAGCACCACCCCCGGCCCGATCGACGTTGCTGAACCAATCGAGACATCCTTCCCGAGGATAGCGGTCGCATCAATCCCAGATTCTGCCGTCTGTCCGGCAAGCCGCTGCGCCACCACGGAGAAGCTGTATCGAGCATCCCGCACCCATAGAATTCTCGCGTCGTCCGGTGGGTGGTTGGGAGTTCGTAACTTTGCATTCACAAAGATCAATCCCGCACCGGAGGCGAGCGCAGCTTTGAGTGTCGCGGCATCGGTCGCGAAAACGGCCGCATCAGCGCCTGCAGCGTCAATCCCGGCGACGCGCGATATCTCAGCATTGGCTCCGGCTTTCACTTCCGTTGCATCGCTAAGCCACGCCACGATCTCGCTTATCTTCGCCATCTCAATAGATCCCTTCTTCCCCGGCCGGCCTGGTCTTCCATCTCCGATGCATCCACAGCCACTGCTCAGGATACTTCCGTATGTATGCCTCAATCACCGCCGTGAAGGCTGCCGTGTTCCGGATCGCGTCCGCCTCCGCATCACCGCTCGATGTGACCGCAAGCTCTTCGCCAAAGTGAAGCACGTATCGCTGCTCGTTCTTCTCCCACAAAAGAAATCCTGGCACGACGGCAGCGCCTGTCTTCTGTGCCACACGGGCCATTCCACTCGCCGTGCATGCCTCCACGCCAAAAAAAGGAACAAACGTCCCCTGAGGCGGAGTCATGTTGGTGTCCATCAGAATTCCGACCGTCTCTCCGGACCGCATCGAGGCGATCAGGCCACGAGCAAAATCATCTTTGTGAATGACGCGGTTGCCGTGCTGACACCGGATCTGGTTTACAAAACGATCCACCAGGGGATTGTCCAGCCGCCGGATCACCATTCCCATGGGGTAGCCCATCAGCGAGTGATAGAAGCTCGACAGCTCCCACGCACCGAGGTGGCCAGTCAGGATCAGAACGCCTTTGCCTCGATCCCGGGCCCGCAGATAATTTTCCAATCCTTCGTAGCGAATCAACCGGCTCGCCTGTTGCCGGGAATATCGCGGCATCAGGCAAAACTCCGCCAGGAGATATCCCAGATTGCGGTAAACCTGCTTGAGGATCTCTTCGCGACGAGGCCCCTCCATCTCAGGAAAGGCAAGCTGGAGATTTCGCACGCCAACACGCCGAAGACGCGCGAGACCGTAATATGCGACCTCTCCGATCGCCGCACCAGCGCTTCGCGCCATACCACGCGGAAGCGCTCCCAGCATCCGGACCATCATCCATACTGCGACAAACTCAGCCTTTTCGCGGAGGCTTGCCCCAGCCAGCGATGGCTCTCTTTCATTTACATCATTCAAGGCTTCAGTCTAAATGGACGTTTGGAATTCGAGAATACTGCATGAAGAGAGGGTGGCCGTCTCGGCCACCCTCTCTTCGTATCCCTGATGCAGCTCTACTTATTATCTGAACGCGCGGCGACGAAGTACTTCGCGACAGTACGCACAAAGGGCCGGGCCTCTTCTGGAGTCACCCGATTGCCCTTGAGAATCGTCTCAAAGGGAATGGCATCTCCGTACATGACTCGCGTATCGTCCTCGTTCTGCGACAATACCGTTCCGTCGAGATCGATGCCGGCGAAAAGTCCCTTGCTGCGCGAATAGGTCAACAACTCGGCGTTCATCTTCCAGTCAGTGCCGGCTTGCGCATTGCGACCCACCGGTCCGGCAGAGGCGGCCGCATCAGCTCCAATCTTGAACTTGTTCTTCAGCATGTCCTGCAGGCCTTGCTGATTCATCGCTACGATGATCAGATCGGTCCCCTGCACGCCAATCTGAAATCCGAAGCTTCCTCCGGCAAGCTGGACGAAAACGGGAGCGCTCCATCCCCGTGAAGTCCGGCACGTCGCTACACCCTGGCCATACTGAGCACCAACCACGAAAGCTGCTTTTTTGAAGCTGGGAATAACAGCCAGACAGGTTGCGCCGGAAAGGATGCTCTCAGGAATTCCCTTATCCGGTGCTGCCATGATCTGGGTGACGACTGCCTGGGCGTCCTGCAGTCTCTCAACCAGCTTAGCCTTATCGGTCGCAGCCAATGCGATCGTCGAACTCGCCGTCATTGCAACACCGCACGCAATCACAGACAAATGCTTCATCCACTTTTCCATCTTTTGAATTACCTTTCTTACCGGGCCAGGTCGATAAATTGCCTGTTTCCAATAGGATTGGATGGTCCCTATGAAAACAACGTTGCTTCTCTACGTCCCCACCGGCCCGCAACGAAAAAAATGGGGGTTGTAGAGAAGTGCCTGAATCGTCAGGCGCGCTCTCTACAACCCCTCTCCCAGGTCTGTGTTGCTTACAAAGAGAGTGCCTCACCCGGCAGGTATCTACAACAGTACGGAGGTATATAGACCTTCGCGCCGGAATTGTCTGCTGGTAACCAGATGGACCGCCGTCACTTAGCGACCAGATTTCGATTGACTGCCTGAACGCTGAGAGCAATGCGATTCTCCACTCCCATCTTCCTCATCAAACGTCCGACATGGGCCTTTACCGTCGCCGCATCGATTCCAAGCGCCTCTGCAATCTCTCGGTTTGGGCGTCCTGCTACCAGCAGCTGCAGCACCTGCGTTTCGCGCTCAGTGAACTTCGGATCCGGCGCGGCGGTCCTTCTCTCGTTGGTCGACGCCTCAAGCAGCCGCGCCAGGACCTTGCGAGGAGCCCATACCGAGCCATCCCGTACAATCTCGATCGCCAAACGAATCTCATTCTCGCGTGCCGTGTGAGCAAGGTATCCCTTTACCCCCGCACCGATCACCTTCTGGATGTAATCGTGATCCTCCTCGAGACCAATGACGATCAGCCGCAGATGTGGCCGCGAGCGCCGGAAGGTCTCCAGCAACTCGAAGAGATGGTCCGTGCATGCCGCATCGATCAGAACCAGCGAAACCCCGGACGCGTCCAGGGCGCCAGGACCTGCGACGGAGATAATCTCAGCTGAGCCATTCTCCGCAACAATGGTCTGTAACCCGAGGACACGTAAGGAATCGGTGGCAATTAAACCGATACGGAACGGCTCGTCTTGCTTAGCGTCTGTCATGGCCTCGAACGATTCGGCAAAATCAGAAAGGTCAAGGGTGCGCGATCCACAGGACGCGCTCCCCAGGAAGTTTCACTGTACGGGGCCCGGATTGCTACAGCTTGGGAAGAACGATTCCCTGCTGCTTTTGATATTTACCTTTGCGGTCGGCGTAACTAACCTCGCAGGACTCATCGGACTGGAAAAAGAGGATCTGACAAAGCCCCTCATTCGCATAGATCCGCGCCGGAAGCGGCGTTGTGTTGGAGATCTCCAGCGTGACGAATCCCTCCCACTCAGGCTCGAAGGGAGTTACGTTCACGATAATCCCACATCGCGCATAAGTCGACTTCCCGACACAGATGGTCAGAACGTCGCGCGGAATCCTGAAATATTCAATCGAACGAGCCAGCGCAAATGAATTGGGAGGGACGATAACGCTGTCGGCTACAACCGTCACAAAGGACCTCTCATCGAAGGCCTTCGGGTCAATAATGGCGCTATTCACATTGGTAAAGATCTTGAATTCGTCGGAAACTCGCAGATCGTATCCATATGACGATAAGCCGTACGAGATGACGCCTTCTCGAACCTGCTTCTCACTAAACGGGGAGATCATTCCGTTTTCCTTCGCCTGCTGGCGAATCCAACGGTCACTTTTAATAGCCACTCGGCTCTGCTTCCCTTCTTCTTGGTGAATCTCTAAAAAGAATTTTCGCTTAACAATTTATCGCGAGTACGGCCTGCTTTATGGCAAAATGAGGCCGGCAGTTCGCAGGCATGATTGCGTCATTAGATTCTTCATCTTACGGTAGCAGTCTGCCGTTGACAACGGGGTTTCAAATTTCTACTATCACGTTACTAAACCAGGTCCGTAATAAATTTCACCTTCGTTTTCTAAAAATCTACAGCCCAAAAAAGGACGGCGGCCCAGAATGATAAAGCAGGATTTAATACAAAGGGTTGTTGAACGTACCGGCCTGCCACGCACAAAAGCAGAGGCTGCGGTAGACGCTATCTTCGAGAGCATGAAACAGACGTTGGTCGCTGGTGACCGCATTGAACTGCGCGGCTTCGGTGTATTTACCGTCAAACCGCGGAAGACCGGCATAGGCCGCAATCCGCGAACGGGAGCCGAGGTTACCATCGCGCCTGGCAAGGCAGTCCGCTTCAAGCCCGGCAAAGAGCTGCATCTGCTGAACTAACTCTGCCTGGATCCTCTGGCATCGCTGAGCAACGAAAGAGTCCCAGCCTGGAAGGTCAAACATCTATGCTTCGGCATGGAAGAGGTTTGTTGCTGCGCTCCGGACCTGTTGCAACAGCGAACCTCTTTCTGCCGATTGCGCCTAAACTCGCCCGAAAATTCGCATCTTCGGGCTGCGAATGCGTCTACATCAAGTGCAGCGCATCGACATCCACAATCAGATTGCGCCGCGAAATCTCGCGTGTCTCCGCGAATCCAAGCATCTTCCGGAGAGCTTCGCCTAATGCCTTCCTGCTCTCCCCTTTGAGTACAAAGTGATACCGGTAGATCCGTTTCAGTCTTGAGATCGGCGCTGCAGCGGGGCCAAGCACCCTCACCTTGTCCAGCTGAGCGGTGCTGAACCACCGCCCCAGCTCCGAAGACCAACCGGTCGCCTCTTCCAGTCTTTCGCTCTGCACTACGACATTTGCCAACACGCCGAAGGGCGGATAGTGCATCCAGCGCCGATACTGCATCTCCTTGGCGACAAATCCGGGATAGTCGTGCTCCGCCGAAAATTTCACTGCGTAGTGATCGGGATGATACGTCTGCACCAGTACCTTTCCCGGCAGCTCTCCTCGCCCTGCGCGGCCAGAGACCTGGGTGAGGAGTTGAAAGACACGCTCGGCGGCGCGAAAGTCCGGCAGTCCAAGGGCAAAATCCGCCCCGACAACCCCTACCAGCGTCACACCATGAATGTCGTGCCCCTTGGCGATCATCTGCGTCCCCACCAGCAGGTTGATCTCGCCGGCATGCAGCCGGGAGAGCAGGCGCTCCATATCGCTTCGGCCGCGAACCGTGTCGCGGTCCATCCTTCCAATGCGGGCATGCGGAAAGATCTCCTGCAGGCGCTCTTCTCCCTGCTGCGATCCCGCGCCAAGAAAGTACAGGTGCTCGCTCTGGCACTTCGGGCATTCTTTTGGCACGCTACGGCGAAAGCCGCAGTAATGGCACTCCAGTCTTTGGCCCGGCTGCGCGATCGCCTCACTGCCACTGACAGGCTTGTGGTACGTCATCGAGATCGCGCAGTTTTCGCACTCGATCTTTTCCCCGCAGCTTCGGCACATCACCACAAAGGAGTACCCTCGGCGGTTCAAGAGAATGATCGCTTGCTCACCACGAGACAGCGTCGCTTCGGTCTCTTCAATCAATCTTCGCGAAAAGATCTGCTCCTGTCCTGTCTCCCGAAACTCGGCGCGCATGTCCACCATCTCGACCGAGGGCAGGGGCCGGTTCGCCACGCGCGTGCGCATCTCAATGCTCGCATAGCGCCCTTTTTCCGCATTGGACCAGCTCTCAAGTGACGGTGTCGCAGATCCTAGAACGACAACCACGTCGTTCAGCTTTGCCCGCATGACGGCGACATCACGGCCGTGGTAACGGGGTGTCTCCTCCTGTTTGTAGCTGCCGTCATGCTCCTCATCCACAATGATGAGTCCCAGGTGAGGCATCGGCGCAAACACGGCAGATCGCGTACCGACGACAACCCGGGCCTCGCCCCGTCGGATTCTGTGCCACTGCTCGGCGCGCTCATCCGGCGTAAGCTGGGAGTGCAATAACGCGACCTCATCTCCAAACGCCGCCACCAGATGACCGGTCATCGCTGGCGTCAACCCTATCTCCGGAACCATCAAAAGCGCCGACTTCCCCGCATCCAACGCCCGCCGCATCGCCGCGAAATAAACAGCGGTCTTTCCACTTCCTGTCACTCCATAAAGCAGATGCGGTGCAAACCCGCCCTTCGCCATGGCCGCAGCAATCGTTCCGAGTGCCTCCGTCTGGGCTTCGTTCAAGGCATGCTCATGGGCATGCTTCTTTCCGTGCGTAACCACGCCGCCGAAATGAAAGGCCTCTGCCACCTCCTCAATCCGGACCAGCCCGCGTTTCACCAGGGTCCCCAGCGTCGAATCCGGCACACCGGCCCGTCGCAAAGTCTCCTGAAGATCTCGTGTACGCATCTTGCCGCCCACAGCTGCCAGTTCGGCGAGAATGGCCGTCTGATTGGGATTGAGCTTCGGAAGCCTCACATCTTCCACCAGGATCGCGATCTTTTCCATTCGGCGCGCATCCCGCTCCTCCGCGACAGCCTCTCGTATCAGCCAACGCTTGCGAACCATCCCTTCGAGCAGAGACTTGTTCGCTCCAGTCGCAGAACGCAGCGCCGAGATCTTTGCCTGCTCGCCGGCCTCCAGATAGTTCAGGACGGAATACTCCCGATTCTGCTCCTCCGGCGTGAGCTTCGAACGTCGCGAAGCCCCTTTTGCCGCCCCCTCGTACAGGACATTGCGGCCCGTATCCGTGATGCGATAGAGAAAGTTCCGTTTTATCTCCGCGGTCAGAGGAAGCATGCCCCGGAGTACCTCACCCAGCGGAGCCACATAATACTGCGCAATCCATCGGGCCAGTTCCATCAGATCCTCAGGCAGGACTGCAGAGTCATCCATAACCTGCTGGACCGGCTTGATCTCGAATTCCCCTGCAGGCTCTTCCTCGTGGACCCGGATCACCACACCCATGAGCCTTTGTCCGCTGAACGGAACCAGAACCCGCGCCCCGACGACTGGAACCGTCCCATTCACCCGGTAGGTAAAGGTCTGGTCCAGAGGAACCGGAAGCGCAACATCGCAGAACAGAGGCATCTATTCAGCTTAAATGGAAACGGTTCCGCACCCGCTATTTCAGACCGGAGCCGATGGGCAAAAGAAAGAAGCCCCGGCTGGACCGGGGCTTCACAAGGGCGAAGGGCGCAGACGCTACTTGAGGCTGGGTGCTCTGCGAAGAGGAGCGGCAGGGGCCGCGCCTGTGCTTACACCATCCTGCTGTGCCTGATACGAGATGATCGTCTTCAGCGTCTCGTACGGCAGGTTGGCGGTAAGCGGAAGAAGGCGTCCGTTAATAGCCAGCATAGGGGTCTGCTCCACACCGATATCCTGACCGAGTTTGACTGAGGCCTCAACTGCCTTCTTGGCTTCGTCCGTCGCCGCACAGGCATCGATCGCTGCCGGATCAAGGCCTGCCTTCGTGACGGCTTCCTTCAGGGTCTGGTCCCCGGTCGCAGGCGTCAGAGCAGCCTGCTTATCGAACACATCGTTGGCATATGGAAAGAAGGCGTCGTTCTTCTGCTTCGTGATGCAATAGCCGTAGGTAGCTGCCTTGAAAGCGAAAGGGTGGATGTCGGCGATGGGAAAGTTCTGGAACACGACATGCGCGTTCGGAAAGTCCTGAATAAGACGGTCCATCGTGGCCTGCGCTTCCTTGCAATGCGGGCACTGGAGGTCCGCAAACTCGACCAGCATCAGGTCCTTGCCGGCAGCTCCCCGCTGGGCGCCATCAGCGCGGTCCTGCAGCGTCTTGCGGGCATCGGCGAAGGGAGTAGCTCCAAAGCTGATAATTCCTGACGCATCCGCGATCGCATGCTTTCCGTCCGGAGTGACGAAGAACGAGGCAGAAGCTACCTTGGCATTCGGCTTTTTATCGGAGACAAACACAACGATCTTGCTTACGCCGGGAGCCTGGGTCGTCTGGATAGCCTCGACCCGCCAGATACGGTCCGGATCATAGCCCCAAAGAGCCTTCAGGAAGGCATCGACCGTCGCTACCGTCGGAGTCGTCGCAGTGAAGTACTTCTGGTTCACTGGAGGAAAGGGATCAGGATGGCTGGATGGATCGAGAGTCTGCAGCTGAAGCGGAGCACGTGTAGAAGACGCTGGTTGTGCTGGAGCAGTCTGCTGTGCAGGGGCCGCTTGCGGTGAAGATGCAGGCGCCTGCGCCGAAGCGAAGATGGCTGCGCCAAGAAAGGGCGCAAATGCGGACAGGATATAAGCTCTCTTCAAAATCAAAACCTTTCTTTGTCTCTGGCCGTATCCGACCGTAGCTGTATTAGACCTGAACCTTGACGGCAATGGGAAACCTGCGTCCGGTTCCAAAGGATTTCTGGGTAACTTTCAGGACAGGGGCCGCCTGCTGACGCTTGTACTCGCTCTGTTCGACGAGCTTGAGCACCGAACGTACCAAGGCTAGATCCACCTTCTGCTCCCGGGCGATCTGTTCGGCAGAAAGAAAACGCTCCACATAGTCCATCAGAATGGGATCGAGAACCTCGTAGGGAGGTAAAGAGTCCGTATCGCGCTGATCGGGCCGCAGCTCCGCAGACGGAGGCTTATCGATCGTATTCTGCGGAATAACCTCGGCCGACCGGTTGACGTAGTGCGCAAGCTGATAGACACGCGTCTTGTAGAGATCGCCAATCACAGCCAACGCTCCGACCATATCGCCATAGAGCGTGCAGTAGCCCACGGCCATCTCACTCTTATTTCCTGTGGTCAAGACCAAAGCGCCAAACTTATTTGAGATTGCCATCAGCAAGGTGCCTCGGATACGCGACTGAAGATTCTCTTCAGCAAGCCCGAATGGCGTTCCTGCGAAGAGAGGAGCCAGCACCTTCTGACCCTGCTCAAAAACGTCGTGAATCGGAAGAAGCTCGAAACGGATACCCAGGTTGCGGGCAAGTTTGCGGGCATCTTCGATCGATCCAAGCGAAGAGTACTCACTAGGCATGCCAATCCCAATGACATTCTCCGCCCCGAGCGCTTCCACCGCGATCGCCGCGACCAGGGCTGAGTCTATACCTCCGCTGACAGCAATGAGCGCCTTGCTGAAGCCGCATTTATGGACGTAGTCACGCGTTCCAAGTACGAGAGCCTTCCAGACCTCCGCGATCTCGTCGCAGGGACCCGGAGCAACTTCCGTGGCATTAGGAATATCGACGATTACAAGGTCCTCAGCAAAACACGCCGCTCGCGAAACCACCTTCCCCGCAGGATCGATCACTAACGAAGACCCATCGAAGACCAGCCCGTCGTCGCCGCCAACCTGATTGACGAGCACCACGAAGGCACGATGGCGCTGCGCGATCGCGGCCAGCATCCGCTCCCTTACGGCAGGTTTTCCCTGACAGAAGGGGGAAGCTGAAATATTCAGAATAAGCCGAGGATGCTCATCCAGTGCGGCAGCGTCAGCCTTCCACTGCTGCATCAATGCGTCGACAGGATCAACCGGATAAAGCTGGCGAGGCCAGAAATCTTTGTCGTTCCAAGCATCTTCACAGACCGTGATGGCGACAGGCTGTTCGCCCACAGAGGCAAGCGATTGGGATCTGGCAGGCTCGAAATACCGCTGCTCGTCGAAGACGTCGTAAAACGGCAGCAGCATCTTCTGCTGCACGAAAGCTACTTTGCCGCCAGACAACAGGACAGCAACATTGGAGACCCGCTTCCCGATCTTTGATGCCACGGGCATAACGGAACCCACCAGCACGGACGGGTGGCTCGCAGCCGCGGTCCACGCAGCGATCTCATGGACTGCCTCAACGGCACGCTCGACAAAGGCGTCTTTCTCCAGAAAGTCGGCGGGAGGATATCCGCAAACGGAAAGCTCGGGGAAGACAACCAGCTCTGCCCCCTGTTCGGAGGCCCGAGCTGCGAACTCAAGAATCTTTTTGGTGTTTCCGGTGAAATCTCCCACCGTGGGATTGATCTGCGCCAGAGCTATCTTCACTTCTGTAGTTTACCGCTTGTAGCGCTCCAGCGGAGCAGCGGCTAACTTCCAGTTCCAGCGAAAACCACTCCCACCGTACGGGCGAGAATCTTCATATCCAGCCACAGGCTCCAGTTATCGACATATGCGGTATCGAGGGAGATATAGCTGTCGAAGGACGGATCCTGACGAGCCTCCACCTGCCACAAGCCTGTAATTCCCGGCAATACGTCCAGCCTGCGAAGGTGGTCGAGATCGTACTGCTCCACCTCGCGCGCGATCGGCGGCCGCGGCCCCACCAGACTCATGTCTCCACGAAGAACGTTATAGAACTGCGGAAGCTCGTCGAGCGAATACTTCCGCAGACGCCTCCCTACGCGGGTGATGCGCGGATCGTTGGAGATCTTGAAGAGCACGCTGTCCCGCTCGTTCATGTGGGCGAGCTTTTCCTTCAACTTGTCCGCATCCTGAACCATCGTCCGGAACTTATAGCAGGAAAAGGTACGGCCCTTGCGACCGATCCGGTGGGCCCTATAGAAGATTGGGCCCTCGGAATCCAGGCGAACCGCAAGGGCAATCGCGAACATGATCGGGGACAGCACGGCCAGCGCAATCGACGAGAGCGTAATATCGAGCACCCGCTTCAGAAGAAACGCTCCGATCGGAAACTCGCGTCGATGCAGCGGAATCGTCGGAAATTGTCCGACATATTCCACCGGTGCATTCCACGCCAGGCCATCGTAAAGATCAGGGACGACTCGGACGTCGATTCCAGCCTGACGGGCTTCCTCGACGATGCTGATAATAAGTTTTTTGTCCCCGGGAACGGAGAAAAAGATCTCGTCAACAAACAGAGAACGTGCAAGGGACAGGCAGTTGCGGACATCACCGATTACATCGGTGTCACCAAGCTCCGCTTCGCGCTCAGTGAGAGCAACGAAGCCCTTGAACCGAAAGCCGAGGTGCTGGAGAGACTCCAGATGATTTCTGAGCGCATGCGCCACTCGCCCCGCGCCGACGATCAGAACATTGCGGGTCTCAATGCCCGCAAGGCTGCGGCGATAGAAGCTTCTTCTCTGAATCGCCCGTCGCATGCAAAGCAGAACGGTTGAAAAAACTACCGTCAGCATCACTACAGTGCGCGAGACACCTGCGCCGTTCGAAAGATAGAGCGTGCCGCAGAGAACGAGGCCGGCAGTGAGCGATGCCTGCATCGTCATGCGCTGCTCGTGCAGGCCGCTGCGTGTCTGAACGGGGCCATACAAACCATACGAGCGCGAGAAAAAAATCAGGCACAGCGCGTACCACAACAGGTACAGCACAAGCGCATGAACGGAAACATGGAAGAGCCGGAAGAGGACGAACGACGCAGAAATCTGGGATGGAATCGCGACATGCATTCGCAACGCAAGGATCCCTGCGACTAAGACCGTAAGTAGATCCAACGATGCCCAAATGAGGCTGGTCATCGATGGACGACGAAAAATCCCAACAGAGGCCGACTGCTCTCGACTACCTCTGATAGTCGATTTTCGTCCCGATACAATTACCTGTTGTAAATAATCTGGAGTCGCCATAAAAAAGTTCACGCCCTAACCAGGTTGTCAGGCTCGGAAAGGTTGGTAATAGCGACCGGGATACAGGCCACCCACCAACAAAAAAAAGAAATTTTACTTCTTGTTTTGATTCAAGGCTGTTAGAGAAAGTTGCTTAGAAAGCCGTTAGTTGCTGGTAACGAGGGAGGTAGCTTCTCTTTTTTATTCGGGCCCACATGCCCGTTGTTAACAAGGATACCGGGAGGCTTGAAGCTCTGCAACTTGACGCCGACTTTAGTTTTAGAGGAAAAACAACTGTCGACCAATGACGCTTATGTGGCATGTCATTTTTCCGCGCAACAAGGCATAATGGAAAGACGTGTGCGAAGCGGCAACACTCTCTTCCTTTACTTGGCTTTAACTATCCAGGCATGACGAGTTCGTCCAGTTGGAGGAACTCCTGCAAAATAGGATCGTCACTCTTCTCCATCTCTTCCATCGTCCCGAAGAAATGAGCCTTTCCTGCGTGAAGAAAGACGACACGGTCCGCTAACTTCTTCGCAAAGCGCATGTCGTGCGTGACGACGATGCTGGTGAGATGAAGCTGCTGCTTAAGCCGTTCAATCAGATCGCCGAGCAGGTGAGCCATGAGAGGATCGACCATCGTTGTGGGTTCGTCATAGAGGATGGCTTCCGGCTGAGCCGCCAGCGCACGAGCGATCGCAACGGATCGCTTCATCCCGGTGGAAAGATCGGAAGGCAACAGATCCTCCATGCCCGCCACGCCAACCATCTCCAAAAGTCCCTTCACAACCTGAAAGATCTGCTCTTCAGAAAGTTCGCCGCGTTCTCGCAGTGGGAAAGCCACATTCTCACCGACGGTGATCGAATCGAAGAGCGCACCATTCTGAAAGACCATCGTTACCTTGCGGCGAACCAGCTGCATCTGCCGTTCGTCGTAACCGGTGATGTCGTCCCCCGCGACGCGGATGGTTCCACTGTCAGGCTTGTAGAAACCCATCAGCATCTGCAGAGAAACGGACTTTCCAACACCGCTCCGGCCCAGGATGCAAAGTGTCTCTCCCGGAAGTACGCAAAAGCTGACGTCTTCGAGCACGGCGAAGCCATTGAAGGATTTGGAGACATGTTCAAAGGAGATGTAAGGCCCTGGCTTGTCACGATGCTCTGGAACGGCTTCCGCAGCTGCCTCGTTCTGCTGCGCTGCCTGATCCATGAACTCTTCGACAACAGGAGACACCTCAGGGGAGACCTCCGAGGTCAGAGGAACCTGTTCGTTGGCGGAACGCTTCACACGATCATCAGAGACATGCTCCGACCCTTCGGTGTCATCTTTCTGGACGGTCTCCCGCTTGTCGGATCGCGTCGGTACCTGCTCACCACCTACCCCTTGCGGACGATCGGTTGGTTCACCAGCCATTGAGTTCCCTCTCCGTTATTGTTGCATTGAACGCGCTGAAAACAGGGCGACAACCTTTCTCAATCGCCCAAAGCATCCGCATGCGTCCGCGCCTCAGCAAACTGCTCCGGCGTGTTCAGATTCTCAAACCATCGGTGCGATGCCAATCTTTGTGCCGCTGTAAGCTCAAGGCCTCCTTCTTCTCCGCTCGCTGCACGGAGTCGTTCAAACAGCGCAAGCGCTTCTGCCTGATTCCATGGGGTGCATCTGAGAACGCTCTCAACCGCCAAACCTTGGCGGTCCGCCAACGCCTGTGCCGCCTCCTCCAGAACCGGATACAGCTTGAATCTTCCCTGAGCCGCTGCTCCGGACAGAAAGGGCAAGATCTCCCGATGAAGAAGACAAAGCGCCGGCTGCGGAACAGAATCCACCACAAAGAAAGCAGCCCTTGCCGTCTTCTGCTCGAGCACACCGCGCGCCCAATGCTGCAGTAGGGCTGCCGGCAAAAAGGGCATATCCACCGGCAGGGTCAGCACCCAGTCACACGATGTGCCAGAGAGCGCCGCCTCCATGCCTCCCAGCGGCCCACAATCCTGGCGAAGATCGGGAAGAAGAGGAGCGAACCGTAAGAGTTCAGGGCGGTTGCCCAAAATGTAAACCTCAGCAGTAAGGCTCCGGAGTCTCGACACAGCACGCTCGACCAGCGGAACCCCGGCGAGCGGAAGGAGTGCCTTGTCCCGTCCCATGCGGGAGCTGCGGCCTCCCGCCAGAACGCAGCCTGCCAGCGCGCAGGTCTTCATCAGCCTCCAGCCGTCGACAGGAATCGCACGATCGACTCAATTCCGCGGTGGAAGTTCGCCAGATGAAACTTCTCATTCGGCGCATGAAGGTTGTCGTCAGGAAGCCCAAATCCCATCATCAGCGTGGGCAGCCCCAGGCCTCGCACAAAATCTCCCACGATCGGAATAGAGCCTCCTCCGCGGACAAAGACCGTATCAGTCCCAAAGACCTCGTGCATCGCCGAAACCGCGGCCTTGATGAACGAATTGTCAGTGGAAACAACAATAGGCTCGGCAGAATGAATCAATCGAACCGTCACCACAACGCCGCGCGGAGCGATCGACTCCACAAACGCTTTGTATTGCGCAAACGCCTCATCGGTCGTCTGATCAGGAACCAGCCGCATACTGACCTTTGCAACCGCCTTTGCCGGAATTACGGTCTTGGCCCCCGCGCCGATGAAGCCTCCCGGCATTCCATGCACATCGAGCGTCGGGCGGGCCCACGTACGCTCAAGCACACTGTAGTCGGGTTCGCCGGTAAGCTCTGGAGAGCCCACCTCGGTCTGACGATAGTGCTCTTCGTTAAAAGGAAGCGCCTTCCACGCCTTCAATTCCTCGGCAGAAGGCGAGGCCACTCTGTCGTAGAAGCCCGGAATCTGAATGCGGCCGTTCTCGTCTTTAAGCTTCGAGATGATCTGTGCAAGTGCGACAAAAGGATTTGGCGCCGCTCCGCCGTACATACCCGAATGAAGGTCGATGCTCGCGCCACGAACCTCGATTTCGGTATAGATCATGCCTCGAAGCCCAACGCAGATCGTGGGCAGATCTGGCGCAAACATCTCCGTATCGCTTACCAGCGCTACATCGGCTCGAAGTTCCTCCGGATGTTCCCTCACAAACCACGCCACACCCTCGCCACCGACCTCTTCTTCCCCCTCGACAAGAACACGCACATTGACCGGCAGCTTTCCTTCATACGCCGTAAACAGCGACTCCAGCGCCTTAACGTGCATCCACATCTGACCTTTGTCGTCGACGGCTCCTCGAGCGTAGAGATTGCCATTGCGTTCCGCGGGCTCGAAGGGGGGGCTTATCCATTCATCGAGCGGCTCAGCCGGCTGAACATCGTAGTGGCCATAGCAGAGAACTGTCGGCGCAGCGCCTGCAGCGTGCAACCAGTCGGCATAGACAAGGGGATGCCCTTTGGTAGCGGTTTCAATCAAGCGGACATTCTCCATGCCGATCCGCCGAAGCTCTGACGCTATAAACTCAGCTGCCCTGCGTACGTCCCCCGCGTGCTCCGGCAACGTCGAGATCGAAGGAATACGCAGAAGCGCCTTGAGCTCCTCAACGAAACGCTGCTGGTTGTTGCGCGCAAACTCGATTGCCGCCCCTGTTTTCTCTGACATGAATCCCTTTGCTCCTCTCACAGCCTGGTTCCGGATAAGTATGTTGCCCCACTCAAGTATGCAATGGAGCGCGGCTCGAAGTCAGCACGACCATAAATCAGTTTGATTCACGCTTCTCAGACGCATGAGACTCTGTTGCGAACAGATCACTGGAACTTCCGGCAGTGGCATCCGTATCTCTCTCATCTCTCGTGACCAGTGCGGGCTATCTCCATGCGGTATGAGGCTAGTTAAAAATGAATCGTCGTTCTTTCCTGGCAGGGACCTCAGCATCAGCCGCCCTTCTAACGCCTATCCGCTCCCTGGCCACTCGCAGAGTCGAAGCTGCTATCCATCCACCCGGCAGGGATTTAATGGCGCGACTGCCCGCTCTCATGGAACTTGCTACGCTGCCCGGGCTCGGCATGGCCGTGATCGGCCCTGGAAGACCGACGTGGCAGCACTATGCCGGTGTGGCCAACTTCAACACGAAAGCCCCAATCACACCCCAATCACTCTTTCCTGGCTGTTCCCTGGGCAAGCCCATCTTTGCCTGTCTTGTTCTTCGGCTTGCACAAGAGAATCAGCTCGACCTCGATCGTCCGCTGAATGCATATCTCAAAGAGGACGCTTTGACCGGAAGGTGGGGCGATCAAGTCACAATCCGTCACGTGCTCTCGCATACCACGGGCCTTCCGAATTGGCGCTGGGAAAAGGACCAAAAACTGATACCTGCGTTCGAACCCGGAAGCCGCTTCGGGTACTCAGGCGAGGGATTCTTCCATCTGCAACGAGTGGTGGAGCATGTCACAGGTGCCGGTTTCGAGTCTCTTATGCAGGACCAGATCTTTAAACCACTCCAGATGCACTCCTCCACCTTCCTCTGGCTTGCTGACGCAAAGGATCGTCTTGTAGCAGGCCATAGGGGAACCGATCCCTTCTACAACCGGGATCTTCCAATCGACGTATTTGAGATCGTTCAGAGGAGTGGACAGCCCCTGTCTTTCTGGACAGAAGAGGAGATCGGGGCGGCACTCATGAAGAAGTTCAATCGCACCTCGGCTCCTCCACCTAATGAATTCGTTCCTAACGTCGCCTTCTCCCTGCTCACGACCGTCAATGACTACATGCGCTTTCTCTCCGCGCTTCTGGATCCGGCCGACACAATCCTTGGCCTCTCGCTCGCGACACGAACTCTGATGTGGACACCGGTCTCCCATATCAACTCTGCGCTTTCTTGGGGTCTGGGGATTGGCATCGAGAAGACAGAATCAGCCAGCTACCTATGGCAATGGGGAGACAATGGCGGCTGGAAGAACTTTATTCTTGCTGATCCGCCTTCCCGAACCGCCATCGCCCTCTTCACCAACGGCAGCAATGGACAGCACGTCAACGAACGGATCGTTCGCGCCATCACAGATATCGACAATCCGGCTTTTCTGTGGATTTGAGCCGGAAGGTTTCCGGACACCGTCATTCTTACGAGACCAACATTTATGGCCAGGCAGGTGGCATCCAACTGTCTGAAAGGCTTACGATGTTGAGCTCACTGGAAGAGAGGAGATTCATGACTACTTCACGAGACGACGGAACTATGATCGATGACTTCGCAAGTTTCAATCTGCTGCAGGAGATTGCCGACTCGCAGAGCAGGAAGCCATGGCAGGCGGGTCATTACGCAAAGACGCTCTTCAAGAAAGAGGATTTCAGAACTGTCTTGATCACGATGGAGCCCGAATCGCGCATGAAAGAGCATCATGCCGACGGCACCCTCTCGGTTCAAGTCCTCCAAGGGGAGATTCGCTTCTCCATTCAGGGCAAGAGCCATCAGTTGCGCGAAGGAAGCCTGCTGACTTTGAGCGCATCGATTCCCCACGAGGTCGAAGCTATCCAGGACTCAGCCTTTCTTCTGACCATCTCGTGGCCCAGCAACAGCGAACTGCTGCAACTCAAACACCGAGGCTACGGTACCTAGACCGAGATCCAGGCAACCTGCCTTTGGAAGATCCAGCATCCCAGTCTCTACTGGACGGCCGCCTCGTCGAAGCTGCCTCCCAGATTGCCCAGACACCGCTCCAACAGCGTGTTGAGGCTGCCAAGCTCGCTGTCGGTAATTCCCTGCCATAACTCCTGTTGCAGCGCTCGCGATTTCTTCTCGACCGCCTCGGCTAGCTCTTCCCCGGTGGCGGTGATCCTGGCAGTCAGAATGCGGTCGTTCACGGGATCTTTGCCTCGGACGATAAAGCCAGATTTCTCCAGGTGTTTCAGCAGCATCTGCGTCGTCTGCGGGGTGATGTAGCAGGCCCGGGCGATCTGCGCGCCTGAGCTACCGGGAAGGGTCCTAACCGTAAACAGCACCTGCATCTGCGCTGTCGTCAGCCCCTGCGGACGCAGCTGATCGTCCAGACGGGCACGAAACTGAATCAGAATGCGTTTCATCATCCGCACGACCTGTCGGCTTTGCAGGTAACGCTGATCGTCAGGCTTCGAAATGTGGGATCGTTTCGCCACTGGAATATCAGCTACCTGATATTATATCAGTGTCCTGATATGTCAACCGCCGTCGCACAACCGTCCGTCACTCCAGCTCTCTGGAAGCCGCACCACAATCCGTGGCTTATAGCACTGACGGTTACGCTTGCAACCTTCATGGAGGTTCTCGATACCTCCATTGCCAATGTCGCATTGCCGCACATGGCCGGAACTCTGGGCGCTAGTCAGGAAGAGGCCACCTGGGTGTTGACCAGTTACCTGGTCTCGAGCGCCATCGTCCTTCCTATCTCCGGCTGGCTCTCCAACCGGTTCGGGCGCAAACGCTTCTACATGACCTGCGTCGCTATGTTCACAATCTGCTCTCTGCTGTGTGGACTGGCCCAGACGCTCCCCATGCTTATCGTTGCCCGCATCCTGCAGGGCGCAGGAGGCGGCGGCCTTGCTCCCAGCGAGCAGGCGATTCTTGCCGACACCTTCCCGATCGAGAAGCGCGGGCAGGCCTTCGCCGTCTATGGCATGGCCGTGGTCGTCGCACCCGCAATCGGCCCGACGCTCGGCGGCTGGATTACCGATAACTTCAACTGGCACTGGATCTTCTTTATCAACCTGCCCGTCGGCCTGCTCTCGCTCTATCTGAGCAATCGCATGGTCGAAGACCCACCCCAAATGAAGGCTCAGAGAAAGCAGGCCCGCAACGAGCGCGTGGACTTCTTCGGTCTCGGACTGGTCGCGATCGGGGTTGGTTTCCTGGAGTTCACCCTCGACAAGGGGCAGGAGAAAGACTGGTTCGGATCGCAGATGATCGTGACCTGCGCCCTGCTTGCGGTCACAACCCTGATCACCTTCGTCATCTGGGAGTGGAACCACTCCCACCCCATCGTCGATCTAAAGCTCCTGAAGAACCGGAACTTCGGAACCGCCGTCTTTCTGCAACTCATTCTCGGCATGGTGCTCTTTGGAAGCACGGTTCTTATTCCGCAATATCTGCAGGTTTTGCTGGGCTACACGGCGGAACGTGCCGGCATGGTGCTCTCTCCTGCGGGATTCGTCATGATGTTGATGATGGCTGTCGCCGGACGTACGCTCGGCAAGTTCGATCCACGCCTCATGGTAGCCATGGGATACGCCGCAACTGCTGCAGGCATCTACAACCTGACCCGGCTGGATCTGAATACCGCCTTCGGCACCGTAACCCTCTGGCGCATGCTCCAGGTGATCGGCCTGCCCTTTGTCTTTATCCCCATCAGCACCCTGAACTATGTCGGCGTGCCGGCGGATAAGACCAACCAAATCTCAAGCCTCTCGAACTTTGCCCGCAACCTTGGCGGAAGTATGGGAACGGCGCTCCTGACGACCTTCATCTCCCGCAGCTCGCAGGTCCACCAGGCGGCGCTGGCGGCAAATGTGATTCCCGGAAGCGTGCCGTACCGCCTCTACATGGATCGCATCACCTCGATGCTGATGTCTCATGGAATGTCCGCAGCCGCCGCCTCTCAGCTTGCAGTGGGACGGGCGTACCAGGATATGCTGCGGCAGGCCTCCATGCTGAGCTATAAAAACGCCTTCTACATTCTGTCGATCGTGATCTTCTGCCTGATACCGCTCCCCTTCGTCATGCGTCTGCCGCAGAAAGGCGCGAAGCTCGATCCGGAGGCCATGGGCGGCCACTAATCTTGGGCTCTTTGCCGACGTCCATTCCACGCAGTTTCTAAAGACACATAGTTCTCCTAATGACATCCGTACGTTCGCAATGCTACGCTCTCAGGCTATGCGTGGCCCTGCACAGTTCAGATTATTTGCCGGATGCATCGCTATCCTGGCTTTCAGTCCTTTCGCCGCTCTCCCGCAGACGCAGGAGATTCCCTCCACTCCCCAGCAGGTCTCGGTAGCCCAGGATGCCCCCCTCAACCCCGCCCTGCCTACCGTCTTTATCGTCGGCGACTCGACCGCGCGCAATCAGGCTGATCTCGGCTGGGGCGACCACTTCGCTCAGTTCTTCGACACGGATCGCATCAACGTCGCTAACCGGGCTCGCGCAGGCAGAAGCAGTCGAAGCTATTTCAACGAAGGTCTCTGGGACAAGGTCCTCTCCACAATAAAACCGGGCGACTATGTTTTGATCCAGATGGGCCACAACGATGGCGGCGGAGATCCCAGCAAAGACCCAAAGTCGCGCGGGAGCATGAAGGGCATCGGCGATGAGACGATGGAGCTCCCCATCAAAAAACCCTTCACGGAAGGACCGCTCGCCGGTAAGAGTGAGGAGACGGTTCATACCTACGGCTGGTATCTGCGCAAGTACATCGCCGACGCACGTGCAAAAGGGGCCAATCCCATCCTGCTCACCGTAACCGTGCGAAACATCTGGAAGGACGGCACCGATGGCAAGCCCCACATCGAGCGCGATATGGGCTATCGCGATTACGAGTACCAGGTAGCCGCCGCAGAACACATTCCCGTCGTCGATATGGCAACGGTTGAAGCTGACCGTCTGGAGGCTCTCGGACCGGAAAAAACAGCGGCCCTCTTTCCTGTCGACCACACCCATACCAGCGCGGAAGGAGCGGAACGTAACGCGGAATCCGTCGTCCTCGCGCTGCGCAAGGCACATTCCCCTCTGGTGTCGTATCTCAAATCGACCGCGCCGTAGAGCCATCGAAATTCTAGTGAGCGTCGTAGGTGTCCATAACCTGCAGGGACTGGACAAACGACGAAGGCTTGACCGCAACAGCGCCTTCGTAGGGTCTGGCCAGGTCCGCGATAGCACACAGGGTCGTCACAATAACAAACGTCAAGGCTCCCACCTGGCAGTAGTGAAGCCACTTCTTGTCGTTCCCCAGCAGGCAGGAGGAGGCTATCGTCGCCCCTCCTCCAAGCACCAGCAGAACCGACAAAAGAGTCGGCATCTGGTTACTGCGCTGTTGATTCCTCATATTTCTGCGCTCGGCGAGGTTGCTCATCGCGTACTGGATATGGTCGATGCTATTAGTAGCGATCTCGGTTTCGGCCTTTGCCTGATCCAGCGTCAGCCACATCTGGTTCAGAACCAGAATGGCAGCACGTTCTTCCCGGCGCTGCTCCATCGCGGGCCATTCGTCGTTGACGACGACAGCCTCATAACGGCGAGCCAGTTCGCGAATCTGTTCCTTCTGCGGAGAGGGTAGCCCACCCGCAATCCTGTAGATGTTCAGCATGGAGGTCGCCTCCAGATCGGCATCGATCTGGGCAGCGCGAAAGCCCTCCGCGACCGTATAAAGCATGAATCCCAAGATGACCCCATAGGTCGTTCCAAGCACCCCTAGCTGCCAGCCGGTGACATCGTTGATCATCTTCCTGTTCTGGATGGGCCACCATCGGTTAAGTAACTTAACAGTCAGCAGCGATCCCGCAACTGAGACAGAAATCAGAACAACACTTTGCAGATAACTGAGCATCTGGGAAACACCCTCGCGAACGCCGTGGCCAGAGTAGCCCATCCACACGCAATCCCTCGAAATTTCTGTAAGATCGGGAAAATCAGCCGGCGGCGTCGGTCAAAAGCTTCGAAAAATCTGCCTCACGTCGGTTACCGCCATTCCTCTCATCCGTGCGAACAGGTTATGAATCAAGCCCGTACCAGAAGCGCCTCTCCCCAGGACCATTTACACTGATAAGTGGGTAGAATCTTGCGCATCCCTGAAGGACATACGTTTGTTTAACTCAGTCATAGCAAAAGTCTTTGGAACCAGTAACGATCGCGCAGTCAAGCGGCTGATGCCGACAGTTGCCCAGATCAACTCCCTTGAGCCCTCCATGCAGGCGCTCAGCGACGAGGAGCTGCGCAATAAGACAGTAGAGTTCCGCAAGCGGATCGCCGATGCCCTTGCCGGGATCGAAGACACGCGCGAGAACGCCGAAGAGAGGGACGCCGCCGAGAAGGCCGCTCTGGATGCTCTGCTCCCTGAAGCCTTTGCCGTCGTCCGCGAGGCTGGACGCCGCGTCGTGCAAATGCGGCACTTCGATGTCCAATTGATCGGCGGCATGGTGCTGCACTCCGGCAAGATCGCCGAAATGAGAACCGGTGAAGGAAAAACGCTGGTCGCCACCCTTCCCTGCTATCTGAATGCACTCGCCGGACGCGGCGTCCACGTGGTTACTGTCAACGACTATCTGGCCAAGCGCGACGCCGAGTGGATGGGTAAGATCTATGGCTTCCTTGGTCTGTCGGTGGGCGTTATCGTGCACGATCTGGACGACGCGCAACGTCGCGCCGCCTACGCTTCCGACATTACCTACGGGACCAACAACGAGTTCGGCTTCGACTATTTGCGCGACAACATGAAGTTCGAGCTCACCGACCAGGTGCAGCGCGCCCACTACTACTGCATCGTCGACGAAGTGGACTCCATCCTGATCGACGAGGCGCGTACCCCTCTGATCATCTCCGGGCCTACCGACCAGACCACCGACAAGTACGTCCGCGTCAACGTCATCATTCCTCATCTGGAACGTGGCGAGCTGATCGAGACGCTCGATACGAAGACCTGGACCGGCGATTTTGTGGTAGATGAAAAAACCCGATCGATCACCATCACCGACGAGGGCTGGGAAAAGATTGAGAAGCTGCTCGACATCGGCAACATCGCCGACCCTGAAAACTGGGATCTGAAGCATCACGTCGAAGTCGCAGTCAAAGCCCACGCGCTTTATAAGCGCGATGTCGAGTACGTCGTCAAGGAAGGCGAGGTCATCATCGTCGACGAGTTCACCGGCCGCCTCATGCCGGGACGTCGCTGGTCCGATGGCCTGCATCAGGCCGTTGAGGCCAAGGAAGGCGTCACCATCCGCAAGGAAGACCAGACGCTGGCGACCATTACCTTCCAGAACTACTTCCGCATGTACAAGAAGCTGTCAGGAATGACCGGAACCGCCGAGACGGAAGCCTCGGAGTTCGACAGCATCTATAAGCTCGATATCGTCGTCATCCCGACCAATCGCCCGATGTTGCGCATCGAGAATCCGGACGTGGTCTATCGCACCGCCAAAGAGAAGTACTTTGCGGTCGCCGACGAGATCGCTCGTCTTCACGAGAAGCGTCAGCCGGTCCTGGTCGGAACGACAAGCATCGAAAAATCTGAGCTGCTCTCGGAGATCCTCAAGCGCAAAGGCGTACGTCACGTCGTCCTGAACGCAAAATTTCACGAAAAAGAAGCTGAGATCGTCGCACAGGCCGGTCGCCTTGGCATGGTGACGATCGCTACCAACATGGCAGGCCGCGGAACCGACATTCTGCTCGGCGGAAACTCCGACTTTATGGCGCGCCAGGACCTCGTTCGCAAAGGACAGGCCCGCGCAGTTTCTGCTGCTGAAGGAACGATCTCCCCAGTCGCCGGTCCCGGCATGTTCCGTTTCTACTATCAGTCGCAGGAGTTCGAGACGACCCAGGAAGCATGGGATGCTGCCGTCGCCGCTCACTCCAGCGCTGCCCAAAAGGAACACGACGAAGTGATCGCTGCAGGCGGTCTCCACATCATCGGCACTGAGCGCCATGAGAGCCGGCGCGTCGACAACCAGCTTCGAGGACGCGCCGGACGTCAGGGCGACCCCGGCGCCAGCCGCTTCTATCTTTCGCTGGAAGATGACCTGATGCGCATCTTTGCCCGCGAATGGGTCTCGACCCTGCTCCAGCGTCTCGGCATGGAAGAGGGTGTTCCCATCGAAAGCGGCATGATCTCCCGCCGCATCGAAGCCGCGCAAAAGGCCGTCGAAACCCAGAACTTCGAGTCCCGCAAACACGTGCTCGAGTACGACGACGTCATGAACAAGCAGCGTGAGGCCGTCTATGGCCTGCGCAAACAGCTGATGGAAGGCGTCGACCAGAAACAGCTCATTACGGACGACTATCTTTCAACCATCCTCTCCAACATGCTGGATGAGTACACCCCCGATAAGGTCAACCCGGAAGAGTGGAAGAGCGAAGCCTTGTTCTCTGCCCTCTACGATCAGTTCGGCGCCCACCTCGAAAATGAAGTGGACATCACGAATCTGAATCGCCACGAGCTGGGCGAGACCATCTTCGAGAACCTCGGCGCCCGCTATGGAATAAAGGAAAAGATTCTCGGCCCCGAGGCGATGCGCTATCACGAGCGCGTCGTGATGCTCAGCGTCCTCGATGGCCTCTGGAAAGATCATCTCCTCCAGATGGACCACCTGAAGGAAGGGATCGGCCTGCGTGGTTATGCCCAGCAGGATCCGCTGGTCGCCTACAAGAAAGAGTCTTTCGAGATGTTCGAAGCCATGATGCTGCGCTTCCAGGAAGATACCCTGCGCCACCTCTTCCGGATGCAGATCATCGGACCTGACGGTACCCCCATCGAGAGCGTCGATCAGCTGCCTCCAGGATTCGGCGGATCTCAACCTCCCGCCTCTGAACTGATGAACGTCCCTGCTCTGCCGGCCCAGCAGGCAGTTCCTGCGGTCAATGCCGCTCCGGAGCACGCTCCGGTTCCGATCCAGACTCGAGCGCCTTCCACTACCATCGACGCCCTCGAGCGGGAGTTCCAGCGCAGAAAGCAACGTGAACTGGATCAGGCCCGCGCTGTGGGAACTGCCACAGCAACCAACGGAAATACCCCTCGCGTTACCGGAGAAAAGGTCGGGCGCAACGATCCTTGCCCGTGCGGCTCCGGCAAGAAGTTCAAGAAGTGTCACGGCACGGAAGCATAATCATCAATTCGATCTAATAGTGGGGGCGGACCTAAGTCCGCCCCCACCGTCTTTATCCCCACTCTTACCTTTCGAGGTCATCCAGCAGTAGTCGCGCCTTCGTCGCAAGCGTCTTTGCGCCCTCCACGTCGCCGGACTTCAAGGCCTCCTGCGCCTGACGGCCAAAGTTCCTGATCCGGCTGATCTGCGCTCGATCCGCGCTTTTCTTGCTGGACGGCAGGCCAGCCAATCTACGGTCAATCGAGGCAAGCAGGTCGGCGGCTTCCTGCTGTGCCTGCGGACTAGCCTCTCCCCCAAGCGACAACGCACCGATGGCAGTCTCCTCAGGTGACGCCGGAGGTGGAGTATCCACCGCCGTAACGGAAGAAGCACCCGTGGCGGCGCTCGGCTGAGTCGTCGTTTTGCGTCGTCTCTCCCGCCGCGGAGTTCCCCCGGATGAAGCTACGGGAACCGGAGGCAGGTCGATCTGCTCCAGCGGAATCATCGGGGGCGGGTCCGGTGCCGGCGGCTTAAGCAAAACCATTGCCGGCGCGACAGGCGGCAGAGGAGGAAGAACGTGCTTATGCCTGCAGCCCGTCAGGCCGATTGTGAGGACACAGGCAGCCACCCCTCCCAACTGCAGGGCGCTCTTCGCCGCTTTTATAGATCTGACCAGCCGCATCAGACGTGTTCTCCCAGGGCTCTCCGGCTCATTACGCCTGACACAGCCTTTCTTGTCTCTGCCGGCGAACCCGCAGCAATCGGCAATCGTAACGTAAACGTCGTCCCCCTATCCAATGCAAGCGGATTGCCATTCGACCGGACATCGAGTGTGCCGCCGTGCATTTGCAGGATCCGATACGTCATTGCCAGGCCGATTCCGCTGCCCTTGGGTTTCGTCGTGAAGTACAGTTCAAAGATACGTGGAAGAACCTCCGGAGCGATACCTTCTCCCTCATCGGTGACCTCAATAACCCCAAACTGATGCTCTCGCCGCAGGTTAAGCTTCAGCGTTCCTCCGTCCGGCATGGCCTGCATTCCATTCAAAAACAGGTTCAGCAACGCCTGGCGCACCAGTTCTGCGTCTATCCGAACCATCAATGGCTCATCCGGCGCATCCACCAACACCCGCACACCGTTCGCTTTCATCTCCGCTGACGTCAGCTGAATCACCGCATCGACGACCTGCCGGAGATCATGCTCGCGCAGCTTTAGTTCGATCGGGCGGGAAAAGTCCGCCAACGTCTGCACAACGCGATCCAGCCGCTGCATCTCTCCGGAAAGAATATCGACGTGCCGCTGCGCCCCTCCAAAGGCCTCCGGCCCCGCTCCGGCGAGCTTACCCCGCAGCAGCTCCAGGTGAACCACCATCGCGTTGATCGGATTCTTTACCTCGTGTCCCACACCGGCCGTCAGACGGCCGATCGCTGCAAGGCGGCGAGAGATCTCAAGCTCCTGGCCCAGTTGCATCATCGAATCCAGGTCACGCAGCGTGATGAGGGTCCCCATGCTCTCACCCTGACCGTCGTTGAAGCGATCCAGCGAAACCTGGACTCGTCGTCCATCCTCTAGCGTGACACCGTCGGCACTCACAGATTCGCCATCGGCAAACGAGGTAAGAACAGCGGCTCCCAATGCCGTGTCGGGCTCAAAGATCTCTTCCAGCTGCTTGCCAACCAGACCAGCCTGCGGGCGGTTGAGAAAGTAAGCCGCGGCATCGGAGATCATGACAGCTCTGCGATCCGACGTAAACAGCAAGACTCCGTCACGCAGCGTATCCAGCATCTGGTTAAGGTTCGCCTGGAGCGCCGAGTAGCCGGCCTCCTTGGACCGCATCTGTTCGCCCAGTCGATCGATCGTCTGCGAGACCCGCACCATCGCATCGCTATCAGACTTGTTCTCAGGAATCACCGCCGCTGCGCCTGCCTGCAGAGTCAGCTTCTGAAGCTGTCGACTGATCTGTTCAATCGGCTGGAGAGCCGCATTTGCCAGCACCGCCGCCGCAAGCATCGCTGCCACCGCCGCCAGAAAAGCAAAAAGAATGGCGGCACGCAGCCAGGGTTCATACGAGTTACGGAGGAACGTCGAACGCACACCCACATGGATGGCAAGAAACGGCTTACTGTTCCGCTCCAGCGGCTGCACCGAATCGAAGACCTGGGGACGCCCAAAGACCTGTTTTCTCTGGTAGGCTATGCTCCCGTTCTGGATGCTCTCCAGGCTGACGCGTTGCGCAAGCGGCTGACTGACTTCATCGGGATCCGTACTCACAATGATGATGCCGCGGGCGTCCGTCACACTCACGTCCTGCACCGTGGGGGAATAACGCACGATCGCGTTCATCACGTCTGTCAGAGGCTGATAGTTCCGTATGGCCTCAGCGACCGCGGATTGCAATGCTTCTTTACTCAGGTCCGATGGCGGGTTAGCTCGTAGGCCTGTTTCGACAGCCTGCCGGGTCATCAGCGTAACCTCGCTGGCGAGCACGCTGTTCGCGGCAGCCGTCTGTTCGATTCTCTGTCGAAGAAGCTCTCCGACAAACAGAATCGACAGCACCACCACAATAGCGAACGTCAGTCCGGTAGCCGATACCACCAGCTTCGTTTTCAGCCGCATGCCTAGTCCACCACGGCAGAGTTATTCGAATATTCCTTCAGTTTGTTCTGCAGGGTCTTCGAACTGATGCCGAGAATCTCGGCAGCCTTGGTCTTATTGTTATGGGTCGACATCAACGTCTTCAGAATCAGTTGACGTTCGGCCTCGTCCACCGTCGTGCCAACCTCCACTCGAACCGTATTCTGGTCTTCTAGATAGCGCTCAACCTCGGTGGACCGTGAGCCTTCGGCAGATGGTTCGCCGGGACGGGCCGTCTTGATGACGACCGGCGCAAAACCTACCTCACCGAACTGCGGCGGAAGGTGCTCGATATCCAGCATTCCCGTTCCCGCCATGATGGTCGCCCGCTCGATCGTGTTTCGCAGCTCTCGAACATTGCCAGGCCACGAATAGGACATCAGCCTCTTCAGCAGGCTGTCCGTAATACCTGTGACGCTGCAGTGATGCCGCTCATTCATGTCTACAATCATCTTGTGGGCAATCGGAACAATGTCCTCAACGTGCTCCCGCAGCGGCGGCATCTGTATGTTGAAGACATTTAAGCGGTAGTACAGATCTCCACGCATCTCTCCGGCAGCAACAGCCTGCTCAGGATCCTTGTTCGTGGCCGCAACCACGCGGACATCCACAGGAGTCTCGCTCTTACTTCCAAGACGACGCAATTTGCGGTCTTCCAGGACGCGAAGCAGCTTTGCCTGGGTCGCCGCTGGCATCTCCCCAATCTCATCCAGCAGAAGAGTTCCCTCCTCTGCCAACTCAAAACATCCAGCCCTGCGCTCCAAAGCACCCGTAAAGGCGCCTTTTTCGTGGCCGAAGATCTCACTTTCAATCAGCGTCTCAGGGATGGCAGCACAATTCACCGCAACAAAGGGTTTGTTGTGCCGCGAGCTAAACTCGTGCAGGGCGCGGGCCACAAGCTCCTTACCCGTGCCGCTCTCGCCGGTAACCAGAACGCTGACGTTCGAAGGCGCAATTCGTTCGATTAACGAGAAGACGGCCCGCATCTTCTCCGACGTCCCCACCAGCGGCCCCAGCATTCCAGACTCGTACTGGCTCCGCCGCCTTCCCTCACGTTCCGACAGCGAATCCGCATGCTGCTCGCTCGCATTTTGCAGGATCGTACGCAGTCTTAATGGATCCACCGGCTTGGGGACATAATCGTACGCACCCCTTCGCATCGCCTCCACTGCCGACTCGATCGATCCCTGGGCCGTCATCATGACCACCGCCATATGACTCGGGAGGTCCGCGATACGACTCAACAGCTCCATACCGTCCATCCGAGGCATCTTCAGGTCTGTGACGACGATCGCGGGATTCCAGGCCATCGCTTTCTCCAGGCCCTCCACCCCGTCCGCTGCCCCCATGGTCTTATAACCCCAGCTTTCAATCAGCTCGGTCAAACCAGTGCGTGCGTGGATCTCATCTTCGACGATTAAAACTCGTTCCAAAATTCTTCCTGCTTTCCGATTCAGAGTGATCAAGGCCCGATACTCTGCTTGGATGCCCCTGAATTATTAAGTGTATCGCCTCCTCCATTCAGTTGATACCCCTTCGAAATAGGAGAGTTGCGGCCCTTTGCTTAAGCCATTGGTGCCCTGCTATTTAAGGGGACATGCCGGGGCGTTCACTTTCCTGATTCCTTCAACGCTGCTATATCCTCTTCTTATGCTTGCCCCTGAAATCAGCGTCGAGGCCTTCGCCGAGCGGCGCCAACAGCTCCCTGCACCTCTCCTGCTCGATGTCCGCGAACCTTGGGAGTTTGCAACCGCCAGCCTTCCCGATTCCGTCCTCATGCCCATGGGAGAAGTCCCTTCGCGTGCGCACCAGGAACTCGATCCGGATCAGCCCATCGTTGTGCTCTGCCACCATGGCGCACGCTCTCTCTCCGTGACGATGTGGCTCCGTGAACAGGGCTTCGAGCACGTGCAGTCCCTCGCCGGGGGAATCGATCGCTGGTCGCGCGCGATCGACCCCGCAGTCCCTCGCTACTAGTCCCTCGCTACTAACAGTTAGCTGTCGCGCCCTGGATGGAGCAGATTGCGCCTAAACTCACGTATTTACGGCTTTGGCAGCTTTTCCGGGGGAATTCTGCATCCTAGCAGGAAGAGTGGTCCTACACGTTCTAAAAGGGCCCTCATGGGAGCAGTATGGCGTTATCGGATGTTACACCGCAGCCGGGCGGTGCAGAAACCAGCAAAGACGTGATCTCCCGTCCTTCGACTTCCGAGGTAATCGGGGCTTCCGTCACGTCAGGACCCGAAAAGCTATCCATCAGCGGCCAAAGTGCAGAGCATGATCTCGCGCTCCTGGCTGCCATCGTGGAATCGTCTGACGACGCTATCCTCAGCTGCGATCTGGCCGGCATCATCACCAGCTGGAACAAGGGTGCCGAGCGAGTCTTTGGCTACGCCGCTGCCGAGATCATCGGCCGCCCCACGTCCGAGATGGCGTCCCCCAATTGCATTGAAGACACCGAGCTGGTGCTGCAGAAGATACGCATCGGACAAAAGGTCGATCACTACGAAACACTGCGACGCCATAAAGACGGCTCCGACATAGCCGTATCCATCACCGTCTCTCCCATATTCGATTCCTCCGGCAACGTCATCGGAGCTTCAAAAGTCTCACGAGATATCACATCCACGCGACGTGCCGAAGAGGCGCTCCGCAATGCGGACAAACTCGCGCTCGCTGGACGAATGGCGGCGAGTATCGCCCATGAGATCAATAATCCCCTCGAGTCCATCACCAACCTTCTCTATCTCGTGGAACACGAAGAGATCTCCGAGGAGGCACGCAGCTACCTCACTTTGGCGCAGCACGAGCTGGCGCGCGTTTCACACATTGCATCCCAAACTCTTGGTTTCTTCCGCAATAGCCGAGGCTCAGCGAGCACACCTCTTCCCGAGATCATCGAGAGCGCCCTTTCTCTCCATCTCGGGCGTCTCTCCATCTGCAACGTGGCGATCCAGAAGGAGTACATCTCTGTCTCTCCCTTCTTCATGCATCAGGGAGAGCTGCGCCAGGTGATCGTCAATCTCATCGGCAATGCGCTCGATGCCATGCCCAACGGTGGCAGACTCCGCGTGCGGGTCCGTTTTGGATTCGATCCTGTAACGGAGACTCACGGCGCCCGGATCGTCATTGCCGACACAGGATCTGGAATGAGTGCAACCACGAGGCGCCAGCTCTTTGAGCCTTTCTACACGACCAAAGGCGCTTCAGGAACCGGCCTCGGCCTCTGGGTCAGCAGCCAGATCATCGCTCGCCACAAGGGAAAGATCTCGGTTCGCAGCAGCCAGTCTCCTTCGCATAGCGGGACCGTCTTCTCTATCTTTCTCCCTTACATGAGCGAGGCGCCTTCGAGCGAACTGGAAGACGTCACACGTCCCCACCCCCGTCCTCGCAACCCTCAACCCATCGACGAAAAGAACGCTAGCGAGCCCGGGGATGAGTCTCGTCGTACACCTTCTGAACCTGCCCCACGGTCAGCTGGGTATAACGCTGCGTAGTCGACAGCCGCTCGTGCCCCAGCATCTCCTGAATGGCACGCAGATCCGCTCCCTCTTCCAGCATGTGTGTTCCGAAGGCATGGCGAAGCGTGTGAGGATGCACATCCGCAGCCAGTCCCCTGCTTAAAGCAATTGCCTTGACGATCCGTCCTACGCTCCGGGTCGTAAGTCTGCAATCTCCACGCGCCCGCAGGTTGATCAGCAAAGGTCCCTGATTCACGAAGGCTCCCTTTCCAGCCGACGTCAACCGCTCTGCGCGGGCCGGAAGATACTCCCTCAAAGCACGTGCAGCCTCATCCCCCAGTGGAACCAGTCGCTCCTTGCGTCCCTTGCCGCGAACCAGAATCGCCTCGTCTGCCCACTTCACGCTCCCGATATCAAGTCCCACCAGTTCGGAGTTTCGGATCCCGCAACCGTAAAGCAGCTCAAAGATCACCCGTTCCCTCTCCGGCCACGTGATCGCCTCCGCGGATTCGCTCGCCCCTTCCTCACCCATTCGTCTCTTTCGTTTCGGCGACGACTCCAGCGAGTTCAATACGCGGTTGACCTCTTCCACACTGGGTACCCGTGGCAGATGCTTAGGAAGCTTGGGCGTACTCACCAGCACGGCTGGGTTCTGCTCCACCAGGCGCTCTTTCGCCAGCCAGCGAAACCAGCTCCGAATCGCCGCCAGTGCGCGCGCCGCGCTCGCCTTTGTCAGCCCGCGTTCATAAAGCGCGCTGAGATAAACACGGATATGAGGATGTTCAACCGAACCTATCTGCGCTTCGCTACCCAGGCTCTCCGTCAGATAAGCCGCAAAGCTGCGAACCTCGCGGGTATAGGCACGCACAGTATGCTCCGAGGCTCCGCGCTGATTGGTGAGCATGGACAGGAACCTCTCGGCCAGCTCATTAAATTCGCTCCTCTTCGCCGCCTCACCCACGTCTCAGCCCTCAGTCTCTCGCCCCAGTCGCTTCCCGCGGGGATGGTGCATTCGATGGATCTGCTTCAGTCTTCCCAAAGCGACATGCGTATAAATCTGCGTCGTGGCAATGTCTGCGTGTCCTAACAAAGTCTGCACACTTCTCAGATCGGCTCCGTGCTCCACCATGTGCGTGGCACAACTATGACGCAACTGATGCGGACTTACCTTATGTCCTGTCGGCGACACCGAACGAACCATCTCCCACACCCACTGCCGTGTCAACGGCCTTCCCCGCACGCTTAAAAACAACGTTCGTTCGTGAATCGATACCGCAAGCTCCGGCCTTCCCAGCGACAGGTAACGTTCCAGCGCCTCAACCGCCGCGCGTCCCAGCGGAACGATTCTCTCCTTGTCTCCCTTGCCTCGCACCTGTGCCCGGCCCGTATCCAGGTGCAGATCTTCTACGTGCAACGAACAGATCTCGCCCACCCGAAGTCCGCCCCCGTACAACATCTCCAGAATCGCGTGATCCCGCAGCGCCAGGCCATCCGCATCTGCAGCCTGTGCAGCCACATTGGTATGCTCCAGCATCTCTGCGACTTCGCTCTCCGCCAGGCTCTTCGGCAGAATCTTCCAGCTCGATGGACTCTCTATGTTCACCGTAGGATCGTGCGCAATCTTCTTATCCATCAGCAGCCAGCGATAAAACCCTCGCAAAGCGCTCAGCTTGCGCGCAATCGAGCGCCCATCGACACCATGGACACGCAGACTCTCCATAAAGCCGCTGACGTCCTCCTGCTGTGTCGTCAGCAACAACCCGTTGCGCCCCTCCACATGCTCTGCCAACTGCTCCAGATCACGCCGGTACGCCTCGCACGTTGCAGGCCTCATCCCCTTCTCCACGCGCAGGTACACCATGTACTCCCGCACGATCTGGACGTTGCCAGCCAAAGAAGGTTGTCCTTGCATACCCCCGATTATCGCCGCCTGCGTCCCGAAAATCTCTTCGCTCTGACTGACGTACCAGCCTTGGTACGAACCCTTCCTCGTACCCCCTCAAAATTCTGCGCAATCCTTTGCACCTCATGGATTCAACAAGATGAACGCATAATCTGGATGCGCGATCCAGAATAAGATTCCTGAAACTTCATTCAAAGAGGAGCAAACTCAATGCCCCATCTCGATCTCCTTTTGGCATCCGGCGTTCTGGTCTCCACCGCCGCGACCGATGCCGTCTACGTCCTCTTCAACGCCGCCGTCTCTGCTCGCCGCCGCGTGCCCGCCGCCACGTGGAGCAGCATCTGGTACCTGCTCTCCGCCTTCGCCGTCATCAGCTACACCCGGCATTGGGTCTACGTGCTCTTTGCCGCCTTAGGCTCCTGGATCGGAGCCTATCTCTCCATGACCTTTCTGGGGCGCGCGGGCAAAGCTTCCGCTCCCACCCCGCCCGCTCCAAATCGCACATAGCGGCATCACGCGCTTCTCGCAAATTCGGGTACCAGGAGACAAAACCGTCCAGCCGCCGTCTTACAGCCTAAGGAACAACGGACCATGCCCTCAGACGTCTTCTCCCCGGAAACACAGGTCCCCGCCCCATCGTCAACCGTCCCCGACACCTCCTATCGAAACTTCGTCAATCCGGAGTGGGTTCGTCTGCTCGGTCTTCTGGGTATGGATGTTCACTATCGCCGCTGCACCGGCACCGAGCTCCACACCGACGACGGTCGCGTCATCCTCGACTTTCTCTCCGGCTACTGCGTCTACAACACCGGGCACAATCACCCCTATATCGTCGATGCGCTCATTCGCGAGCTGCAGGCCTCCGGCCCCACCATGCTGCAGAGCCACATCGCCTACACCGCCGGCACTCTTGCGGAGCGCCTCACCGCGCTCACCTGTCCGCACCTCACCAAGACCTTCTTCTGCAGCTCCGGCAGCGAGGGCATCGAAGCCGTCATCAAGTTCGCCCGCGTCTTCACCGGCCGCAACGGCATCGTCTACGCCAAAGGCGCCTTCCACGGCCTTACCTGCGGAGCGCTCTCCCTGATGGGCGACGACTTCTGGAAGGAAGGATTCGGTCCGCTGCTCCCAGAGACCTACGAGATTCCCTTCGGCGATCTCGCCGCGCTCGATGCCGCCCTCCGCCAGCACAAGATCGCCGCCGTCATCCTCGAGCCGCTCCAGGGCGAGGCCGGCATCGTTCCTCCGCCGCCCGACTACCTGGCATCCGTCCAGGCGCTCTGCAAAAAACACGGCGCGCTCTTCGTACTCGACGAGGTGCAGACCGGAATCGGCCGCACCGGAACCTTCGTCACCGCAAACCGCGAAGGCGTGAACCCCGACATGATCGTTCTGGCGAAAGCTCTCAGCGGAGGCCTCGTCCCCGTCGCTGCCGTCCTGATGACCGACGCCATCTATAAATCTGTCTACGGCTCGCTCAAGAAATCCATCATCCACACCTCCACCTTCAGCGAAAACGCTCTCTCCATGCGCGTCGGCCTCGCCACCCTCGACGTCATCGAGCAGGAAAAGCTCGCTCCTCGCGCCGACAGCATGGGCGCAGAGCTGCGCGACCAGCTCACCCAGCGTCTCAGCCGCTTCGAGATGTTTTCGCAGGTGCGCGGACTCGGCATGCTCAACGGGATCGTCCTGCAGCCGCCCACTTCCCTGCGCCTGCGCATTCCCTTCCAGACCTTCCGGACCATCCATCCCGGCATGTTCGGCCAGATGCTCGTCATGCGCCTCTTCCAGCACCACGACATCCTCTCGCAGATGTGCGGCAACAACTTCATGGTCCTCAAGGTCGCGCCTCCACTCGTCGTTACCGACGCTCAGCTCGAGCAGTACCTCGACGCCATCGAATCCGTCATGGAGGTCGTCCACTCCTCCACCAGCTTCTGGTCCGACGCCCTCAATATGGCCCAACGCGCCGCGCGCGTCTAACCCCGTACCCATCGCGAGTCTTGCCGTCGCCAAGGACTCCTGCTCCCTCATGCTCGCTCCAATCAGGAAGTCTCGATCGACCTCTCCCCGACCCGTAACCATCCACCACCCACAACCTTAAGAAATCCCCCGACCCGGGTCGCCAGTGAAGCCCTTCCCCGCTGATAAACTGATAGGTAGCCATGTTTGAAAACCTGTCAGATAAGCTCCAGCGATCCTTTAAGAACCTCCGCGGCCAGGGCACCATCACCGAAGAGAACATCTCCGACGCCGTCCGCGAGATTCGCCTTGCCCTGCTCGAATCCGACGTGAACCTCGCCGTCGTCAACGAGCTGGTGGAGCACATCCGCACCCGCGCCATGGGCTCGCAGGTCGCCACCGCCCTCTCCCCCGCCGAGCAGATCGTCAAGATCGTCAACGACGAGCTCGTCCAGGTCCTCGGCAAGGACACCGCCCGCTTCCAGAAGGCCTCGCAGCCGCCCTCCGTCATCCTCATGGCCGGCCTGCAGGGCTCCGGTAAGACGACCACCTCCGGCAAGCTCGCCCAATGGCTCAAGAAGGCCGGGCACCGCCCCATGCTCGTCTCGGTCGACGTCTACCGTCCCGCCGCGCGCGAGCAGCTCGCCATCGTCGCCCGCTCCATCAACGCCAACCTCTACGAGGGCAAGGTCGAATCCGCCCATCCCGGCACCGACGACGTCCTCCGCCTCGCCAAAGAAGCCAAGCGCGAGGCCGCAAACTTCGGCTGCGACATGCTCATCGTCGACACCGCCGGCCGCACCGGCATCGACGCCGTCCTGATGGACGAGATGGCCGCTCTCAAAAAGCTGCTCAACCCCTCCGAGATCCTCTTCGTCGCCGACGCCATGACCGGCCAGGACGCCGTCAACTCCGCCAAGGCCTTCAACGACCGCCTCACCATCACCGGAGCCATCCTCACCAAGATGGACGGCGACGCCCGCGGCGGCGCTGCGCTCTCCATCCGCCACATCACCGGCGCGCCTATCAAGTTCCTCGGAACCGGCGAAAAGCCCGACGCCTTCGAGCCCTTCCACCCCGACCGCATCGTCTCCCGCATCATGGGCCACGGCGACATCGCCACCCTGCTCGAGCGCGCCGAAGAGCGCCTCGACCGCGGCAAGGCCGAGCAGTTCGCCAAGAAGGCCCTCTCCGGCGACGGCTTCACCCTCGAGGACTTCCGCGATCAGCTCCGCCAGATCAAAAAAATGGGCTCCATGAAGTCCATCCTCAAGATGCTCCCGTCGGTCGGCCCCTTCGCCGGAATGTCGCAGGCCATCGACAACGTCGACGAGAGCCAGTTCACCCGCGTCGAGTCGATCATCAACTCCATGACCGCCCGCGAGCGCGCCGACCACGAGATCATCAACGGAAGCCGCCGCAAGCGCATCGCCCACGGCTCCGGAACCACCGTGCAGGACGTCAACAACCTCCTGCGCCAGTACGCCCAGATGCGAAAGGTCTTCAAGACCATGGGCTCAGGCGGAGGCATGAAGGCCCAGCAAAGAATGATGAGCCAGCTACAAGGACGGCAGCGCTTCGGGCGATAAGAGGCACAATGGAAAGCGACGACCCGATATCACTAAATCTCGGCCCTTTTCCAGCAAAAGGCGAAATTGAAGCGATCAAGGCAGAGATTTCAGAATATTCCGGTACTAGGCGCGATCGCTTCGCCAAGAAGTTTTTCTTAGCGGCCCTCGGTAGCATCCCTTGGATAGGTGGATACCTCAGCGCTGCAGCGTCGCTAAAAAATGACGAAGACAATATTCGAATTAGTGAGCTCCAGACGGAGTGGTTGGAAGAACATCACGAGAAGCTAGGAAACTTACAAGAGACATTAAACGAAGTGGATTTGCGTTTCGCCTCATTGGGCGAGGAAATCACTGAGCGGATTGAAAGCGAAGAGTACCTTGGGATCGTCCGCAAGGCATTCCGCGTGTGGGACCACGCAGATACAAAGCAAAAGCAGGAGTACGTCGCAAACTTAGTAACTAATGCCGGTGGAACTCGAGTTTGCGACGATGATGTCGTCCGGTTATTCGTTGATTGGCTCAATAATTATCACGAATCACACTTCGCTGTTGTCCGTGAAATTCATCAAAATCCAGGCTCAACTCGAAACGACATTTGGAACGCCTTATACAAAGTAGAAGTACGGGACGATTCCCCTGAGGCAGACCTATTCAGACTTCTCTTTAGAGATCTCAGCACGGGTGGGGTGATCCGACAAGAACGGGATGTAAATCAACTTGGTCAATTTTTGACCAAGCGAGCAGTGCGAGTTCCTAAGGGCTATGGTGCACGAACCATGAAGAGCGCTTTCGATGATAAAGAGGCTTACGTCTTGACGGCTCTCGGGCGACAGTTCGTTCATTACACAATGAACGATGCGGTTGGTCGATTAGCTTCTGGCAATTAGTGAATAGGCTCATTAAGGACGGGTGGCCCACATCTGATCGAACTACCACAAATCGGGTGCCCCATATCTCGATTCTGAGATGTGGGACATTCGCGCAAAGCGCGAACCCGATACCCTAAAATCAACCCATGCCGCTGGGCCTCAAGCGATACCAACAAGAAGGCGACGACCACTTCATCACCTTCAGTTGCTACAACCGCAGACCCTACCTGAACACCCCCACCTCTAAAGACATCTTCCTCGACTCTCTGGAGCGAACACGCAGCCGATACCAATTCCAAATCCTCGGCTACGTCGTAATGCCCGAACACGTCCACCTCCTCGTAAGCGAGCCTCCCGACGAGCCCCTCTCGAAAGCCCTCCAGGCTTTAAAAATCTCCGTATCGAGACGCCTCTCAGAGCGCCCCTTCTGGCAAACCCGCTACTACGACTTCAACGTCCTCACTCACAACAAACGAGTCGAAAAGCTAAAGTACATACACCGCAATCCAGTCACCCGAGGCCTCGTCCCCCGCCCCGAAGATTGGCCGTGGTCGTCCTACCGTCACTATCTCCTCAACGAACCAACTCCAGTCCTGATCACGCAAGAACAGGCGGTCCACATCTGACTATCCAGCCACCAGTCGGGTGCCCCATATCTCGATTTTGAGATGTGGGCATTCGCGCAAAGCGCGAACCCGAAAGCAATCACCCCATGCTGCCGGCTGCTAGCAAAAAGTCTTCTACTAATTGGAGATCACCGTGCCTTGCGAAAGCGTCGAGCAACAAACGTCGCGGCATGTCGTCATCGTCGGCGGAGGTTTCGCCGGCCGATCGGTCATGCCGCGCGCGTTTACCCGAATCAATCGATCCTGGCTGCTCCATCAACACCACGTCAAATCAAAAACACCATACCTGACGGACTTCCTACGGGCGTGTAATCACCCGTGAAGGTCAGTGAGCCAGGACCGTGCTCCTCGTCCCCATGATCTTCGCCCCTGTCATCGTCCCACAGGTTATGACCATGGTTGCCCTTTCCTGGATTGATCCTGAAAGTCGTAACGTTGTCGGCCCGCTGATTACCAGACACGATGAACCGGCCGGTGGGATCGATCGTGAATATTCTCGTATAGTCCCCGAGAGTTGAAGCGTGGCTTACCTGCCTAAGCGTGCCGTCGTGGCCGACTGAGAAAACGCAGATGGTGTCGCTCGTGCGGTTTGCCCCATAGACGAAGTTACCGTCGTCGGAGACGCGGATCTCAGACGTGAAGCTCGTACCGGCGAATCCCGGCGGCAAGCTGGAGATGATCTGTTGTTGCGAAAGAGCTCCTGTAGCGCGATTGAACTCCCAGAACATGATGGTGGACGCTTCTTCCTGAATGGAATACATCCAGACCCCATTGGGGTGGAACGCGAAGTGCCGGGGCCCATCGCCCGGAGGCGCTTCGACGAACGGTGTCGCAGCCGGAGTCAGGGGCGGGTTGGCTCCCGGGGTCAGCTTCCAAACGTATATCCGGTCCTGGCCCGCATCGGTCCCCAAAACCCATCGATTCGAGGGGTCCGCCTCCATCTGATGTGGATGGCCATTAGGCCCCTCATGAGCGCTGAACGCGAAGCTCCCCGGAGGCGCGTTGGTCGCAGTCGTCGGACCAACATTGCCGAGATCTTGCTGCTGAAACACCGCTGGCCCAAGCGACCCTCCTACGATAATCGGGAAGACTTCGAAGTAGCTGCCTGTGTACTCGGCCGCGAAAAGATACCTGCCGCTCTCGTCAACGCTGACATGAGCCGGCGATCCCACGGCAGGCTGACCATTCAACAGCGCCAGATCGCCTGTGGCCCGGTTGATCGAATAAGCGGTCACAGCTCCGGGGGGCCCGTATTCATTTCCGGCATACAGATGCGTCCGTGTCGGATCGAGAGCAATCGTGGATGGACTCGCCGTGGATGGGTTGTTTCCACTCGCAGGTAAAGCTGGAGCTACAAGTCTCAAGACGTCTAACTTCCCGGTGGAAAGACTGAGCTGGCATAAGTAAATTCCCATCCCGTTCCTTGAGAAGGGTCCCGGCGCACCCGTGTAGGTGCTGATATAAAGCCAAACCGTTCCGCGCGGAGCGCCGGTTGACTGTTGGCCAAAAGCTTTTGGCACATTTGCAACAGCACTCAGCGCCGCGGCGCCCATAATAAAATCGCGGCGCGAAAAGGTACCTTCGTATCCCAAGGATTGTGCATCTCTCGTAGATCCCATCAGTCCTCCTACGCAGGCGCGCGGGCCTGCTTAATTCGCAGGTTTGCGGATGCACCACAAATGGGATCCGCGGGGAAGGGTCAGCCGGACGGCACAGCACAGTCAGGATCTATCCCGACTGTTCGGATCGACCGGGAATTTTGACGAGCTGCCAAGATCTGACCTGACCTTCTTGACACAACGGACTTACTCAGCGCAGCGGGATTGCGTCAATGGGGAAGCCTGATCAGGCCTTCGCAGATACGTGAACAAACAAATTGCTGTCAAGACCCAAATCTGTGCAAAACCCGCACTCAAACCCACATCCAAAACAAACCGAACCACTTCCACCCCAAAATAATTCTCCCAAAAGTGCCGAATCCATCCACCCGATTTCTTACAATAGAAAGAGATACAAAAAGAAGCCCCGGCACCCGCCGGGGCTTCTCGCTTTAACCACAAGTTTGGCACACCAATTGCGCCGCAAGTCCAGACTTAAGTTATTTGCTTTGAAGACTTTGCACGAAAACAAGGGGGATACCATGCACAACGAAGCCACCACGAACAACGACAACCCCAATAACCACTACCAGTGCCACCACATCTTTCCCGACGACACGCGCTGCGGCAGCCCCCGCATGCGTGATGAGCAGTTCTGCTACTACCACCACGACTCTCGCCGTGTCGTCGTCCACCCGCACGAGCGCATCGCACGCCGCAGCACCTTCTCCCTCTTCACACCTGCCAGCCCCATCGCCATCCTGGAGTCGCTCGGCGAAGTCATGACCCGTCTCGCGGCCAACGACATCGATGTGCGCCGCGCAGGTCTGCTCCTCTACGCCCTCCAGCTCGCATCTACCAACCTGCGCTCGGCTCAACAATCCAATCAGACGGAGTTGAAGGTCCACCCCGACTTCTGGGACGAACCGGTACAGGATCCCGATCAGCACAGCTGATCGTGGACAGGCCGCCATAGATCAGATCGAACCTCCACATCCGGTGCCTCTGATTCGAAGAGCTACGGGTGGCCCGCACATCGTCCCAACCACCCATCGATCATCACTTCTTGAGCAGCGCGTCAAGACCGGATTGTGCGATAGCTTCATCGATCTCCGACTTCGCGCCGCTCGCGGAGATCCCACCCACAAGCTGCCCATCGACCTTGATCGGCAACCCTCCCTGATTGGGAAAAAACTCCGGAAACGCCAGCGCCTCTGTGCTGCCCTTCTTGATCGTCTCTGCCCCATCTCTCGACGGTTTGCCGTAGAAGGCCGCATGGCGCGCCTTCTTTTGAGCAAACTGAATCGTACTGAGTGAGGCTGTTTCGCCCTTCTCTAGAAAAAGCAGATTGCCGCTCTCATCCACCACGCAGATGGTTACAGAAACATTCAGCTCCTTAGCCTTTGCCTCCGCTGCAGCAACCATGACTTTGATGTTGGCAAGATCCAGATACTTCTTGCTTGGAAGATCGCTGGCGAAGGCCGCCATCGCTGGAACAAGAATTGCCGCCAAGAATCGCTTCACAAATTTCCTCTCCTAAAGTTGGGCCGCGTCAGACGCAGTTCAACGCTTCTGGTATGGGTGGAAGATATAGTCCTTCGCCTTCACGGCCACATGGCACTTGTTCCCACAGTCTGAAGGGCTGGGGTCCGCCGTGAACTTATCCGAGGCGGCCGCGTAATTGAACAGCGCGTATCCCCATCCGCCACTCTTCGTAAATCTCTTGCTGTCCTTCTCCATCACGAAAGCCTGGCTGAAGGTGTCCGGAACCTCCACCGCGAAGGGAGCCTCCGTGCTCTTCTTCGGCTTCCACTGCAGCTTCACGATCCTGGAGCCATCCGGGAAAGCTTTGCCGTTGCCCGGAATCCCCGCCTTGAGCGCTTTGATCATCGTCGGATTGGCGACGATCACCTTGAGCACCTCATCCGTCCGTGCGGAAGAGACCACAGCCCAGTCCTCGTATCCCTTGAAGTCGGAGAACGCAACTCCATCCGGCGATTTCAGCGAGTACTTCTCCTGCGAGTAACCGGACGCTACACCAACAATGGCGAGCACAGCCGTGGCTCTCGCAACCATGAGCTTGCTTTTGCGCTTCATAGCTGATCCCTTCTTACGAAGACTTCTATTTGGAATGCTGGATGCGGCACAGCATATCACACCCAAATTTCTGCCTGATCGATACGATTTTCGTCCGGGTGACCCCATCCGGGCAGGCTCGAATGAAGCCCACAGGCGGAACGACTGATTTATTCCGAAGCTGCTCCCCGGCAATAATCCCGCAGGCATACAATTGCCCACTCCCCCGGGCCACAGTTCAATCCTCCTGAAAGTGAGAGATCATTATGCTCGGAAAACAGATAGGCACAGTTAAAGGAAAACGGCTCGTCCGGCGAGTCCTCTCCGTCAACCCGCCAACCGCAGAGGTCTCCTTCGAAGACTCCGGCGACGTCCTCGGGGTCCACGTCACCGGCATGGGAACCTACACCTCTATCGTTCGCGCCGATGGCTCCATCGTCGGCGAAGGACAGGGCATGAGCCTCACCGACAACGGCGAGTCCCTCACCTGGACCGGCAACGGCATCGGCAGATTCGGCCCAGGCGGCTCCGTCAGCTATCGCGGCATGCTCTTCTTCCAGACCACATCCGCCCAGCTCGGCGCACTCAACAACTCCTGCGCCGCCTTCGAGTACGAAGTCGCCTCCGACGGCAGCACCGTCTCAAACATGTGGGAGTGGAAGTAAGCGTCAGATTCACCACTGCTCTCCCCTGAATTCAATCGAGCCCACCCAATCGGGCTGCTCCATATCTCCCACGAGATTGGAGCAGCCTTTCAGTCGCGGGAAGTAAGAAGGATGCGCACAACACCGCCGCCTCAGAATTCCGCCAGGCTGAAGCTCTCGAGCGCCGCGGCGTATCGGCAATCGTTGCAACAGCCAGGTCCCGCCACGTGTCAGGTTGCCGGACAATTCACCGCCGCGATACAAAACTGCATCCAACTACTGTCCGCCCAAAATCTGCGCAGGGAGAATCGACTTCGTGTTGTCAACCGAGCAAGCTCTCTCTGAGCTGGAATCTCTTCGTTCTCGCATCACCATCCTCTCAGAACGTGAAGATCTGCTGGCTCGCATCGATCAGGCAACTCGTATCCTTACAACTCCCGAAGACATGCTTCTCGCCGCCGCCACCCTACTCGGCCAGTATCTTCGGGTCAATCGTTGCGCCTACGCGGATGTTGAGGCCGACCAGGACACCTTCAACCTCACCGGAAACTACATCGACGGTACCCACTCCATCGTAGGGCGCTATACCTTCACCCAGTTCTCGACGGCCTGCCTCCGCCAGATGCGCTCCGGCGAGCCCTTTATCGTCGAAGACTCCGAGACCGATTCCCAAATCCTCAACGACGAACCATCAGTCCTGGAAGTCTTTCGGGGCACAGCGATCCGCGCTGTCATCTGCGTTCCCGTCCTCAAAGACGGCGTCTTCTCAGCTAGTATGGCGGTGCATTGCATCACGCCGCGCCACTGGCTCACGGAAGAAGTAGACCTCGTCCGCGCGGTCGCCAGTCGCTGCTGGGAATCGATCGAACGCAGCCGGGTGCTCCGTAACCTGCAGGATAGCCAGGCCCGCCTGCGCCTTGCTCTGGAAGCTGGTAGAAGCGGAACCTTCGACTGGTTCATTCCCGAAAATCGTGTCTACTGGTCCCCGGAACTCGAAAAACTTTATGGTGTTCCTGAGGGAACCTTCGAGGGATCCCTCAGTGACTGGTCCAAACGAGTTCATCCTGACGATTCCAGACGCATCCTGTCAGAGATCGAGATAGTCCTCGCTCAGCAGAGACGCGACTACGGATATGACTTTCGCGTCGTTCTGGCAAACGGCGAGGAACGCTGGCTGCACGGTCAGGCTCACTTCCTCTATGCGCCCGACGGAACTGCCCGTCGAATGATCGGTATCAATGTCGATATTCATGAACGCCGCACCGCCGAGGAGACTCTCATCCGCACGGAGAAACTTACGGCCGTGGGACGACTCGCTGCCTCCATCGCGCATGAGATCAATAACCCGCTTGAGTCCATTACGAACCTCATCTATCTGGCCCGACTGACCGACGACAGGGCTGAAACCGACGCCTACCTTGAGCAGGTCGATCTAGAACTACGGCGCGTCTCGCAGATCACTAGTCAGACCCTGCGCTTTTATCGTCAATCTACCAGGCCCACTCAGGTCACCCCCGACAGCCTCTTGAAGAGTGTTCTCGCCATCCACCAAGGACGTCTCAAAAACTCCTTCATTCAGGTCAGGCAGTTATTCCGCTCGACCGATCACATCCTCTGTTTCGAAAACGAGATTCGCCAGGTCCTCTCCAACCTCATCTCCAATGCGATCGATGCCATGCCCTCTGGAGGAGAATTATTTCTGCGCACGCATCCCTCCGTAGACTCATCCGGAACACCGGGTGTCGTCATCTCTGTCGCCGACACCGGAATGGGCATATCCAATGACACGAAAAGGCGCCTCTTCGAGCCATTCTTTACCACCAAGGGATTCAACGGCACCGGCCTTGGGCTCTGGGTCAGCCACGAAATCATCACCCGTCACTGCGGGCGTATGCGTGTGCGGAGTTGCCAGCAACGCACTCGTGGCACCGTCTTCTCCATCTTTTTGCCACTCGAGAACAAAAAAAATCTTCTTCCCGCCAACGCTTAGTCAAAGACAATAATCTCTTTCGCGAAGCATAAGCTGACATAACGGCACGCCGCCATGACACGCCTTTCTATATCTACATTTTCGCGAAATGCTGCTTACCGTTCCCTTAGAGCGCCGCTGCACTGACCTTACCCGGAACTATTCGCCGTCCCAGGTTCACAGCAAGGCGATGGGATGGTCGTTCAATAGCCAGGTAAAACAAATAGCTCGCTATGAGAATCGCAAGCAGGATCAGAACGTGATTTTGCGGACGATCCTGGAACCCCACGACAGCCGCGATCCGCGGGACGAGAAGATGGACCAGATAGAGCGAGTAGCTCCAGGTTCCAGCCCACTCCAGGTAGCGATTGTCTCCATGTACCGAACCATAAGCCATCTCGTGAGCAAGCCAGTAGCAGGCAGGAAAGGCAAACAGGTTCAGCAGAATGCAGTCGCTTCTCAAAAAAGAAAGTTTGTTTGAAAGAAGCTCGGCATGAACATGGATCATCGCCAGCACGACCGACAGGCCATAAACGCTCAGCCGCATCCCCCACAACGTCCAAGTCGATGGTGCTTTTACCCGCAGATAGTTTTCGGCAAGCCAGCACCCAAGCAACCAGCACGGGAGTCCTACAACCCACGTCAGGTTCCCAAGAGCGACATAGTTATAGTTGTCGTAGCTCAGAGAACCGCGCTGCGTCCACAGAAGCACAGCCGTAACCAAAGTGGACAGCCCGATCAGCAGCATCCAGCTGGACCGTTGCCGGAAAAAGAGCAGCGCCGGGTAAAGAAAGTAGTAGATGACCTCGCAGCAGACACTCCACAACACCGTGTCGTTGATCCCGCCTGGCTCATGCAGCAGAAACTTCCAACAAAGGAAAAAGACGATCGCAGGCGGAACGATTCTGAAGAATCGGCGGCAGTAGAACGCCCCCAGCTCAGGTGTCCGGCCCGATCGGAAGGGAAAATGAATGCAGAAGCCGCTGATAAGAAAGAAGATAATAACGGCCGCTGGCCCGTTGAAGAGGCTGTTGAAGATGCCGATCAGAAACTTCGCTATACCGGCACTCCCTCCGCCATGCAACCCCCCAGGAATCAGGTTGACATGCCTCAGCACCACGATGAAGGCACAGACAAAGCGGATACTATCCAGCCCGTTGATGCGGCGCTTTGACGCATCCATGCCAAGGGCGGTGCTGGGAATATCCTGTGCCTGCGCAGTCATGGGGACCCGTGTTTCCTTTCGTACTGCTCCATCTATTCAAACATGACTATCCCTTTAGCCCGCTGAGGATAGGTCGAATTAACCGCCGCGAAATCTCCTCCTTCGCCAGAGTTTCCTCAAAAGAAGGCGGTTGGAGTTCCATGCACCGGCAGGCCTAAACTATCTCCATGACCTCCGCGATCACCGAAGCAGAGATCTCCATCCTCGTCGATACCTTTTACGCCAAGGTCCGCGATGACCGCGACATCGGCCCCATCTTCAATGCAATCGTGGGTGATTGGCCCCATCACCTCGCCACCCTCAAGGACTTCTGGTCCACCATCCTGCTCACCACTGGACGCTATAAGGGCGACCCCATGATGACCCACCTCCAGCTTCCTCTCGACCCCGACCACTTCACCCGCTGGCTCGACCTCTTCTCCGAGACCGCCCATGAGGTACTGACCCCCAGCCACGCCTCTCTGGCCATCGCGAAAGCCAATCGCATCGCCCAGAACTTTCAGGCCGGAATCGCCTTTCAGAAAAGTCGGCGCCCATAGTCGGGTCTAAAAATCGAGTCCGGATCTAAGTCACATCGTTCGAAGACTTTGCACAAAAAGTATGGGGTGGCCCTTCGCGCTCAGGTAACCTGAAGGTCTCATGCCTTCAAGGATTCTGGCTACTCTCTGCACCCTCTTTATCGTCCTCACTTTCGCTCCGGCGCAGAGCTTCCCCGACGTCAGGCCGAGCCCCGCTCAGCTCGAATGGCAGGATCTTGAAATCGGCGTCATCATTCACTTCTCTACCAATACCTTCCTGAACCGCGAATGGGGCGACGGCACAGCCTCTCCGTCTGTCTTCAATCCTGCTCATGTCGATACCGATCAATGGATGGAAGCCGCAAAGGCGGGCGGCGCGAAGTACGCTGTTCTGGTCGCCAAGCATCACGACGGATTCGCCCTCTTCCCCAGCACTCACACTGACTATTCCGTCAAAGCGAGCCCCTGGATGAATGGAAAAGGGGATCTCGTCCGTCTTGCCTCAGACTCGGCTCACAAAACAGGCCTCGGCTTTGGCGTCTACCTTTCGCCGTGGGATCGTCACGATTCGCGCTATCCCGACCCGAAGGCTTATGACACCTACTACCTCTCGCAGCTTACCGAGCTGTCGAGCCACTACGGCCTGCTCACTGAATTCTGGCTCGATGGCGCCGGTTCCGCAGGACGCACCTACGACTTCGACAAGATTGTGCAGGAGCTTCGCACCTATCAACCCAACACCATCGTCTTCGCCGATACCGCGCTCTACAAGAACGCCGACGCTCGCTGGGTCGGCTCCGAAAACGGCACCGTGCCTTACGAAAACTGGAACGTCATCGACCGCGCCGGCTATCTTCGCTGGCGGCCCGTGGAAGCAGACACTCCGCTACGCAAACTGCACTGGTTCTGGCATCCGAATGACGAGTCTTCCCTCTTGAGCCTCGATGAACTGCTCGACATCTACACAAAAACCGTCGGTCGCGGCGCTCAACTCATGCTTGGAATCGCGCCGGACAACACCGGACGTCTGCCGGAATCCGACGTCGCCCGCCTCCGTGAATTCGGTGAAGCGGTAAAGCGAATCTACAGCAACAATCTCGCAGTCAACGCCACTCATGCGCCCAACGACGCCACGGTCGCGGCCACCGACAATAACCCCGACACCTTCTGGTCAGCGCCGGACCGTCATGCCACTCTCGAGCTCCGCTTCAATAAGCCGGTCACCTTCGATCGCACCGTGACGATGGAATGGCTCAACGAGGGTCAGCGCATCCAGGACTACAGCATCGAGGCCTGGCAGGACGGTGCGTGGAAGCAGATCGCCCACGCCCGTGCCATCGGCCACAAAAAGATCGATCTCTTTCCCGCCGTCACCACGCAGCGCGTTCGCCTCAACCTGCTCTCTACCGTGGGTTCAGCCGGTGTCCGGGAGTTCCAGCTCTACGATGGAACGCAAAACGCTGCAGTAGCGAAAGCGAAATAATTGACACGGTGATCGCCGCAAGCGATCAATTCTGCATCGTACTCCCGTAAGCATTTCTTACCCAGGAGAACGACAAAGAAAATGATCATCCTTCTGATCATCCTGATTCTGTTGTTTGGTTTTGGTGGTTATCGCATGGGTCCCGGACTGGGCTACTACGGTGGCGGAGGCATCAGCCTCATCCTCACCATCGTGCTGCTTCTTCTGCTGCTCAAAGTCATCTAGCGCACGAATGCATTTGGATGTGCCCGTGTTCTGATGCTGGGCCACGGGCACATCTGCTCAACGCCGGCGACTCGTCGTTCCACCAAGAAGCGATCCCAGAACACCGCGCACAATCTGTCTGCCCACCGTGCTTCCCATCGTTCGCGCCGCGCTCTTGACCATGGCCTGCACGACGGTATCGCCGCGATGCGATCCACCTCCACCGAGCACCCCTCCAAGCACGCTCCCGGCTGATTCCAGCCACCCGCCCGCCTGCGACGCGGTTCCTGACGGGGCGCCACCCGGCGCTGCAGCCGTTGTCGAGACGGCTACCTTGCTCTTCAACTTCTCGTAAGCGGATTCACGATCGACAGACGTCTCATAGACTCCAGCCACGACGGAAGATTTGATAATCGCAGCTCGCTGCTCCGGCGTAATCGGCCCTATCTGGCTGTGCGGCGGACACACCATCGCGCGCTCCACAATACCCGGGATCCCTTTTTCGTCGAGGAACGAAACCAGTGCCTCGCCCACTCCCATCTGCGTAATCACCTCTTCGACACTCAGCTTCGGATTCACGCGAAATGTCTGCGCCGCTGCCTTCACCGCCTTCTGGTCCTTCGGAGAGAAAGCTCTCAATGCGTGCTGCACGCGATTTCCAAGCTGGCCCAGTACCGTATCCGGAACATCGATAGGGTTCTGCGTCACGAAGAAAACCCCAACGCCTTTGGAGCGAATCAATCGGACGACCTGCTCGATCCGCGACTGCAGCACAGGCGGAAGATCGTTGAACAGAAGATGAGCCTCGTCGAAAAAGAACACCAGCTTCGGCTTCTCCGGGTCACCCACCTCCGGCAGCTTCTCAAACAACTCACTCATCAGCCACAGAAGAAACGTTGCATATAGCTGCGGCGACTGCAGCAGCTTATCTGCAGCCAGGATATTGATGACGCCTTTGCCGCTCGCATCCGTCTGCAGCAGGTCCTCGATGTTCAGCGCCGGTTCGCCAAAAAACTGGTCGCCGCCCTGTTGGCCCAACGCCACCAGGCCCCGCTGAATTGCGCCTACGCTTGCAGCGGAGATATTGCCATAGCTGGTCTGATACTCCTTTGCATTGTCTGAGACATGCTGCAGCATCGCCTGCAGATCCTTCATGTCCAGCAGCAGGAGACCGTTGTCATCTGCAATCTTGAAGACCAGAGTCAGAACGCCCGTCTGGGTGTCGTTCAGGTTCAGAATGCGGCTCATCAAAAGCGGCCCCATCTCACTCACCGTCGCCCGCACAGGATGCCCCTCTTTGCCGAAGACGTCCCAGAAGACCACCGGAGCACCGCTAAAGGTCCAATCTCCCAGGCCCAGGGACTTCACGCGCTCATCGAACTTGGGCGAGCTCTTGCCCGGCTGGCTGATGCCGGAAAGATCCCCTTTCACATCCGCGGCAAACACCGGCACGCCAATCTCGCTGAGCCTCTCGGCCATTACCTGCAGGGTGACGGTCTTCCCGGTCCCCGTTGCGCCTGCTACAAGCCCATGTCGATTCGACATCCCCGGCAGCAGATAAAGCTCGTGGTCGCTCTTCGCAATCATCGGCATCTCAGTCATTCTGTCCAGCTCCTTCGCCTTCCATTTCAAGCACTCTCACAATAACGCATCCTTGCACATCCCTGGATGCGCCGCTAGAGTGGTGCAGTCATCACAATTCCTTGGAAGAGCGATCTCAGCGATGAAACTTACCAGACGTCAGGCCCTCAGGCTTCTCTCCGCCGCCGCTCCTGCACTCGCCCTGCGCCCGTCTTTTGCCTTCGCGCCGTCGCTGCCCCTGACCTCCGGTCCCTTCAGTGGAACGCGAGAGTCACTTGCCGCATATCGTATTCCTGCGTGGTTCGGCAATGCCAAGTTTGGAATCTGGTCGCATTGGGGTCCGCAGTCCGCGGTCGAAGACGGCGACTGGTACGCCCGCAACATGTACATCCAGGGCACACCGCAGTACGAGTATCACCTGAAGACCTACGGGCATCCCTCAAAGGTCGGATACAAGGACCTGATCCCGAAGTTCAAAGCCGACCGCTGGGATCCCGAGCATTTGATGGATCTTTACGTCAAGGCGGGAGCTCGCTACTTCATCTCCATGGGCGTCCACCACGACAACTTCGATCTGTGGAACTCCAAATACCAGCCACGCTGGAACTCCGTGGCGACCGGGCCAAAACGAGACATCGTAGGCATGTGGAAGGTCGCCGCTCGTAAGCGCAATCTGCGCTTCGGAGTATCTGAACATCTGTCAAACTCCTACGACTGGCTTGCGCCTGCACACACCAGCGACTCCAGTGGCCCTCTCGCCGGAGTTCCCTACGACGGCACACTGAAAGCGTACTCGGATCTCTATCACGACTACTCCGGCCAACCCGCAGACTTCGCCAAAACTGCGCAGGCGATGGGCCGCATCGCACCCGATCGCTGGAAGCTTCGCTATTTCACCCGTATCAAGGATCTTATCGATCAGCATCAGCCGGATCTGCTCTATACCGACGGCGGCATTCCCTTCGAAGAGTACGGCCTCTCGACGGTCGCCGAGGCCTACAACGTCAGCGCCTCCAAGCATGGGGGCAAGGTCGAGGCCGTCTACACCAGCAAAACCGCCAGCGACTGCACCAACGGAACCTGTGCTCTCGATCGCGAACGCGGCGTTCTCGATGACATCGCGCCGCATCCCTGGCAGACCGACACCTGCATCGGCCAGTGGCACTACAAACGTGGCATCAAGTACAAGTCCGCTAAGAAAGTCATTGACCTGCTGGTCGACATCGTCAGCAAAAATGGAAACCTTTTACTGAACTTTCCCCTGCCTAACTCCGGGGAACTCGACCCTGACGAGCTCGTCACGCTGGCTGGCATCACCTCCTGGATGCAGGTCAACAGCGAGGGAATCTACGACACGCGGCCCTGGAAGATCTACGGCGAAGGTCCTTCGACCAGGCTTGCCATTCCTAAAAACGGCAAGGAGTTCGATCCCAACGAAGGCAAAAAACCCGATCTCACCGCCGCTGACGTTCGCTTCACCGCGAAGGGCTCGACCATCTATGCCTTCGTGCAGGGATGGCCGAACGGTACCGTTCTCCTGCAGGCCCTCGGGAGCCGCAGTCCTCATGCAACCCGAATCACCCAGGTAAGAATTCTTGGCCACGATCAAAACCTGAAGTACACCCAGCAGACCGACGGACTTCGGATTACACTTCCATCCCGACGAGCGGCCACAGCCGATATAGGATTCACGCTGAAGCTCACAACTGCTTAAGAAAAACTCGGATTCGCGATCAACTCACGACCACAGCAGGAAAAAGCGTCATGCCGAGCGAAGCGCAAAGATGCGAAGCGGAGGAACCCCGCACTTCGCCTGATCCACCCAGATTTCTTCCGGCCCTGACCGAGCCAGTTCCATCCCTCTCCCATCTTCTTGATTGTCGAGAGGATCGCCGCAGGCATACACTCCTCGCATGCGACGCACAAACCTTGCTCTGCTTGTTCTGCTCGTAGCCACGCTGACTCTTCCCGCTTCGACCTTCGCTCAGGACTGGGCAAAGACACGGCTGGACGCCTCTCCCCGACATCGCGAGTACGTCACGCTCAAGCATGGTGACCGCTCGGTGCAAGCCTTCGTGGTCTATCCCGAGGTCAACCGCAAGGTGCCGGTCGTTATTCTCATTCACGAGATCTTCGGTCTATCGGACTGGGCCAAGGAGATGGCCGATGAGCTTGCCGCTGCCGGCTACATCGTCATCGCTCCCGATCTGCTCTCCGGCACCGGTCCCAATGGCGGTGGCACCGACTCCTACTCCGGCATGGACGCCATCACCAAGGCTGTCTCCGGTCTCGATCCCAACACCGTCAACGCAGACCTTGACGCCGCCGCCGACTACGGCCAGAGACTTCCTGCCTCCAACGGCACCATCGCCACGGTCGGTTTCTGCTGGGGCGGCGGAAAATCCTTCGCCTTTGCCACCCACCGCAAAGAGCTTGCGGCCGCCTTCGTCTTCTACGGCCCTCCTCCATCCGACTTCTCCACCATCACGGCTCCGGTATACGGCTTTTATGCCGGCAACGACGCCCGCATCGGAGCTACGTTGCCTGAAACCATCTCCGGAATGAAGGCCGCACACAAGAAGTTTGAGCCCGTCACCTACGACGGTGCAGGCCACGGATTTATGCGCGCAGGCGAAGACCCGGCAAACAACAATCCCGCCAACAAGACAGCCCGCGACCGCGCCTTTACGCGGCTTATCTCACTGCTCAAAGCTCTTCCGGGCGGATCCAGCGCCCATCTCCAGACCAAATCGGATGCCTCAGCTTCCGCCAAACAATCCACAGCCTCAGAAGTCTCCTGTCACCCGACAACCGAGGTCGCTGCGATAATGTAAGTGTGGCTGCTTTCTTGAAAACCTCGTTGCAGGACGAGCTCGACCGCATCACCCAGAACACCCGCGCCCTCGTCCAACCCGAACGCCTCGCCTTCTCCGAGAAGACGGTGGCTGAACTCTTCGCAACCGGTATTGAAGACCGCATCCTCAAGCCCGGCTCGCAGGCGCCTTCGTTTTCTCTTCCCGACGCCCGCACCGGCAAACAGGTCCACTCTTCCGACCTCATCGCTCTTGGCCCCGTCGTACTCAAATTCTTCCGTGGCCGCTGGTGCCCTTACTGCGTCACGGAACTCGAGACCTGGCGCGATCTCAACAGCGAGCTTCGTAGTCGTGGTGCGCTTCTGGTCGCCATCTCCCCGCAGGCCTCCCGGCAGAATGTCTTTATGCGCGATCAGCACACGCTGCCCTTTCCTCTGCTGACCGACGCAGGCTGCAGGATCGCAGAGCAGTTCGGTATCGCTTACACCGTCACCCCCGAACAACGGCGATACTTCCAGTCCATCCTCGTCAACATCCCTTTCAACAACGCCGGACTCAACTACCACAACGCCACCGAAGACAGCTGGCGTCTCCCCTTGCCCGGCACCTTCGTCATCAACCGGCAAAACATCGTTACCTTCGCCGAGGCTCATGCGGACTTCCGCGTTCGTCCTGAGCCAGCCGACGTACTTCAGGCACTCGATACCGCAACCTGAACTCGTCCCCCTCAGGTTCAGGAGCATCGCACCGCCGAAGACGCGGACGCGCTGATATAGTCGTCTTCGATGAGCACACTCTCTCTGCCGCGCCGCCGCTTTCTTCGCCACGCCTCACTCGCACTCGCTGCCGTCACGCTGGATCCCCTTTCCCTCTTCTCCCAGGCACCTTCAGCGACGCTCAAGCTCGACGCCGGCGCTCCGACCATCATCGTGCCTCCCGACTTCATCGGCCTCTCCTACGAAGCCATGCAGCTTGAGGACCCCGCCTTCTTCTCCCCGAAGAACACCAGCCTCATTGCTCAGTTCAAAGCCATCAGCCCTCGCGGCGTCCTCCGTCTTGGCGGCAACACCAGCGAGTTCGGATGGTGGAAGCCCACTCCCTCAAGTCAGGCTCCTGTACGCCCACACGGAAAGACCGACAACGGCGAGCCTCCTCCGACTACCATCTTCGCCATCACGCCGCAGGCCATCCGCAACCTCGATGGTTTTCTCAAAGCAACCGGCTGGACCTGCATCTACGGGCTGAACCTCGGTTATGGCAGCGCTGAAGCCGATATCCCCGAGGCCAGATTCGTCGCCCAGACTCTTGGGCCGCGCCTCCGCTACTTCCAGCTCGGCAACGAAGTAGACATGTTCAACCGTCACCTTCGCGATCCCAAAACATGGGGAGTAGACCAATACCTGAAGGAATGGGTGCCACTGGCCCTCGCCGTTCAAAAGGCGGTCCCTGGTGCAAAGTTCGGGATGCCCGACGTCGCGTCCGATGTCTCCTGGCTTCCGAAGATCGCTGATCGCTGGCCTTCGCTCTCAGAAAAACCCAATGTAATCACCTTGTCGCATCACTACTACTGGGGCGGGCCTCCGAGCAGCCCCAATGCCAACATCGAGCGGCTGCTGAAACCCAGCCCTGCCGTTGCACAAAAAGCCGCCCTCGCCCGCGAAGCGGCAACCAAGATGAGCGTGCCCTTTCGCATGACCGAAGGCAACACCGTCTACCAGGGCGGAAAATCAGGACTCAGCGACGTCTACGCCGCCGCACTGTGGGGAGCCGACTATCTCTTCGAACTGATGTCGCTCGGCTACTCCGGAGTCAATCTGCATGGCGGTAGCGGGCATGCGCAAGCCGTCTCGGTCGGAGGATCCCTTCGCGGCGAACAGCTCATGAAGGATCCCAACGCGCCGCATCCCAAACCCTTCTACACTCCCATCGCCAATGAAGGCACCCTGGCCGGTTCCGGGGTCGATGGCAAGTTGAACGGCAAATATGTAATCGAACCCGTCGGCTACGGCATGAAGTTTGCCGCGCGCTTTGCCGGAACCACCATGCTGCCTCTGGAGTTCCATACCGGCTCGGTCAACGCTACCGCCTACGCCGCACGCCAGAAGAACGGCAAGGTGCTGATCGCTGTCCTCAACAAGGACGCAACGCAGAACCTCACTCTCAACACGCCACGCGGCGAAGTCATCGAAGTCCTCCATGGCAGTGCACTTGACCAGCCTCAGACCCACATCACCAGCGGCTCCAAAGGCATCAAGTCCATCAGCGAAGCAGGAGGGCAGTCCATCGTCATCCCTGCACACACCGCCATTATGCTGCAGCTACGCTAACCAAAAGTGTTCGGTGCACTTCTCTCAGAGAGAGATGCGTCGAGCGCCGCAGACCTGCGTGTGCGAAAAGTTATAGTCAATCTTTCTTGATGTCGCTGAGAAACATGGAGAATGTCGTCCCTTTGTAAATAGAGGACGTACGACTGCGAAAACGCAGTCGACCGCAATGCTTTCTCACAATCTCCGCGCTGATCCAAAGCCCCAGTCCCGTGCCTGTGATCGCTTTGGTGGTGAAGAACGGCTCGAAGATATGCGACTTCGAAGACTCAGGAATTCCCGTTCCTGTATCTGAGATCGCAAAGTGAACGCCCACCACTCCCGTCTGAGGATTGACGGCACGGCGAACCCGCAGAATCAAGTGGCGTGCGTCGTCATTGGACGACATGGCATCGATAGCATTCCCGACTAGATTTGCGACCACCTGGCGAATCTCATTTGCCAGACAAAGAACTGTGGGATGACGATCGTAGCGGCGTTCCGTCGTGATCTGTGCCGCTCGAATACGGCCTTCATGAAGCAGCAGCACGGATTCGATAATGTCGATGATGTCGTACTGCGTAGGCCCGCCGGCCTGGCGATGAAAGCGAAGCGTCTCCGTCGCAATCTGCGTGACTCGCGCCAGCTCGTGCTGTGCCAGCTCAAGGTAGTTCGCGACCGTCGGAGAAACAGTCTCCTGATGCGCGAGATAGACAAGGTTGGTGATGGCTTCGAGGGGGTTGTTGATCTCGTGCGCGATGGAGCTTGCCAGACGTCCGACCGCCGCCAGCTTTTCCGTCTGCCGCAATGCCGCCTCTGTCTTCAAACGTTCCGTTTCGTCGCGAAGCACCATGGCAAATGCAGCAATCTCGCCGCTCTGATTTCGAATGGGTTCGGTAAACCAGCGGGTCCATATCCTGGACCCATCTTTGTGAACAAACCAGTGAGCATCTTCGTGGCGTCCAGCGCACATGCTCGAAGAAACCTCAGTCGCATGCACGGCGGCATCTTGATTTCGAGGAGCAAAGAGAGCGGAGAACGACCTCCCAAGCACCTCATGGGGCGTATAGCCGAAGATGCGCTCGGCTCCGGAATTCCAGATGGTCACCCGGTCGTTGGTGTCGGTCTGGACAAGGGCGTATTCACGGACATTCTCAAGGAAGAGCCGAAGGCGCTCTTCGCTTTCCAGCAACGCCTCCTGAGTGCGTTTGCGGTCCGTGATGTCGATGCAATATTCGGAGATGGTGCCGTCTCCGAGTTCCCGGCCTGCGAAAAGCATCCAGCGGCGAGAACCATCCTTCAGAATGTATTCCTTCTCATAGGGACCGATGCGGCCCGTTTTGGCCAAAATCTGCATCTGCTCTTCACTGATCTTCACCCATTCCGGAGGCGTCAGATTGCGCCAATGAAGTTCCCTCTGTTCGACATCATCGCGCGAGTAGCCTGTCATGTTGAGGAAGACGTCGTTGGTGTGGATGACATTCCCAGTGGAATCAAAGAACAGAACCCCGACAGCATCGGTCTCCAGCACGCGCTCCAGCCGCTTCTGGGTTTCACGCAGGGCAACCTCGACCTGGGTGCGTTCAATCAGATCGGCCGCCTGTCGTGCAAGCACATCGAAGAGGGCAAACTCTCTTTCAGAAGGCTCGTGAACCTCCCGCCAGTGCGTCGAGATCACACCGAGAGGACGGCCGGATCGAGAAAGGAGAGGGCTTGACTGAACACCCCTGATTCCGTTGCGACGATATTCATGGAGTTGCCCGGCGCCGATGAAATCGCAACCTTCGACATCGCTCACAACAATGCGTGTATTCGCCCCCAACGCCTGCCCACAGATGCTGTTGCAATCAGCCTCAACCTTTTGCCAGAAATCATGCGAGATCGGGTGAAAGTTCCGCGCAGCAAGAAGATTGAGATGAACACCGTCCGGGTCCAGCATCTGAAGGCTTGAGGCATCTGAGTGCATCAATTCCATCGCGGCTTCAAGAATCTGAAGATAGAGCGCTTCAGGCTGGCGTTCGGGAATCAGGCTGGCGCTGAGTCTTTGAAGAATTCGAGCGTCTTCCAGTTCAGCGGCAAGCCATGCCTCTGAGTGGCGAATCTCTCGTTCATTCGGCGATGGAGCAGTCGGCACAGGGTCTCCCCAGCGTGAGTCCTTCGATTATACGAATTGATTCATGATGTATCGAGATCGTTTCCGGGAAATCGAAGAGCCGGATGCTTTCGCTTCCCGATGCCGCGCTGCACGTCATAGCAGACCGCGCAAAACGTCGTCGTTGGCATGAGCATCATTGCTTGCAGGCTTCAAATGAAAGGCGGAGCTACGTTCCTCATACTCCGAAAGCTGAACATCGATCGCCGGCGTTGATCCTATATTCCGCACCCCCGTGATGCCCGGGGGCTTTCTCTCTTGAATCTCGACGCTCATCACACTGTCTGGATATAGCCATGCGCAATTCTGCAGCTGAAAAGACATTCGCGATAGCCAGCCTTGGCAAGCTCCCAGGCAGAGCGCGAGCATAGCCGTCAGCACCGACAAGGAAGACAGAAACAACGCCAAAGGTTACCGTCTTCTTTACGGACTGCGTAACCTTTGGATCGTCGCTCATTTTTCAAGTGCTCCGGAAATAACTTCTACTTGTTCTTCCGGTAAAGCTCGATCAGGTTTGTCGTCGAGCTGTCATGCTCCAGCTTCGGCTCGCCCTTTTCCTCAAGCTCTCCCAGGATCTTGGTCGCCAGCACCTTGCCCAACTCCACGCCCCATTGATCGAACGAGTCGATGTTCCACACGACGCCCTGCGTGAATACCGCATGCTCATACAACGCGACCAGCTTGCCCAGCACTGCCGGCGTCAGAACCTCGGTAAGAATCGTATTCGACGGACGGTTCCCTTCAAACACCCGGTGCGGAACCAGCCAGTCCGGTGTTCCCTCGGCCTTCACCTGCTCTGCCGTCTTGCCGAAGGCGAGGGCCTCCGCCTGCGCAAAGACGTTGGCCATCAGCATGTCGTGATGCCGCCCCAGTGGGTTCAGCGTCTTGTAAAACCCGATGAAGTCGCACGGAATCAGCCGCGTCCCCTGATGGATCAGCTGATAAAAGGAGTGCTGCCCATTCGTCCCCGGCTCTCCCCAGTAGATCTGTCCCGTCTGATAGTCCACGGTTGAGCCATCCAGCGTCACGTGCTTGCCGTTCGACTCCATCGTCAGCTGCTGCAGATACGCCGGGAAGCGCTTCAGATACTGCTCATACGGCAACACCGCCTGCGTCTGGGCATCGAAAAACTCCGTGTACCAGATGCTCAACAGACCCATCAATGCCGGGAGGTTCTTCTCGATCGGCGTCGTGCGGAAGTGCACATCCATCGCATGGAATCCATCCAGCATCTCGCGGAAATGACCGGGGCCAATCGCAATCATCGTCGAAAGCCCGATGGCCGAGTCCATCGAATAACGTCCCCCGACCCAATCCCAGAAGCCGAACATGTTCTCCGTATCGATGCCGAACTTTGCGACCTCCTTCGCATTGGTCGAAATCGCTACAAAGTGCTTCGCCACTGCTTTCTCGTCGCCCAGCTTGTTCAAAGCCCAGTCACGCGCGGTGTGCGCGTTCGTCATCGTCTCCAGCGTGGTAAACGTCTTCGAGGCGACGAGGAACAGCGTCTCCTCAGGATCGAGATCCTGCACTGCTTCCGCAAAATCTGTTCCGTCCACATTCGACACAAACCGGAAGGTCAGGTCACGCTGGGAATAGTGCTTGAGCGCCTCATAGGCCATCACAGGCCCTAGGTCCGAGCCTCCGATGCCGATGTTCACAATGTTCTTGATACGCTTGCCCGTGTGGCCCTTCCATGCCCCGCTGCGAACCCGCTCCGCAAAGGCCGCCATCTTGTCCAGAACCTTGTGCACCTCCGGCACAACATCTTCGCCATCGACAAAGATTTTTTCGCTCTTCGGCGCGCGTAAAGCAACGTGCAGGACCGCACGGTTCTCGGTAATGTTGATCTTCTCGCCGGTAAACATTGCCTCGCACCGCGCTCGCAGGTCGGACTCCTTCGCCAGCTGCACCAGCAGCTTCAACGTCTCATCGGTCACGCGGTTCTTCGAGTAGTCCAGAAAGATGCCCTCCGCCTCCGCCGTCAGGCGCTCCCCGCGGGACGAGTCTTCGGCGAACAGCTCCCGCAGATGCCTGCCACGGATCTGTTCCGAGTGAGCCCGAAGCGCCTTCCAGGCTGGGCGGTCGACGAGAGAGATGTGCTTGGTTGCCGTAGGCATGCGTCTGTTTCTCCTATGCTGTTAAATCGTTCTGTCCTGACTGGGGTGTTTGCCACAAATCACTGTGGAAACACGTTCGGCTGTATCTTCTCACAGCGTCCGCCTCTTCCGCATGAAGACCCAAAACTTGCGAAAGAGAGGGATGTGCGTTTATCGTTAGAGAGGTCCGGCTATCGCCCGTTCAACCTCCGCGAACATCCGGCCGGAAAGGGACCTCATGAGTACCATGCCGCGCCGTCCGCTCTCTCCCGAACCAAGTTCTTCTCCTGTACCTCCCACTCAAAAGCAGACGCCAGCAGCCTCGCTCGACGCCTTTACCGGAGACCCAAACTTCATGACCTCGCTCGCGCGAGGTCTTATTGTTATCCAGGCATTCACCCAGCAGAATCCCCAGATGACCATCTCGCAGCTCAGCGTGCGCACCGGCCTCTCCCGCGCCGCCGTCCGGCGATGTCTCTATACCCTCACCAAGCTCGGCTTCGCTGGGGCAGAAGACGGTTCGCGCTACTCCCTGCGTCCGCGCATGTTGACCTTGTCCCACACCTATACCGCATCGAGCACGCTCTCTTCGGCAGCCCAGCCCATCCTCGAGCGCATGTCTGCAGCCCTGCGCGAATCCTTCTCCGTGGCCACGCTCGATGGCGACGACATCGTCTACGTCGCCCGCACCACCGTCAACCGCGTCATGGCAGTGGATCTCCACATCGGCAGCCGCCTCCCTGCCTACTGCACCAGCATGGGACGCATCCTGCTCGCCTATCTTCCACCCGAGCAGATTGAAGCCTATCTCTCCCGCGTCAATCTCGTTCCGCACACGACCCGGACCGTCACCTCGGTGGAAAAGCTGCGGATGCTGCTGCGCAATATTCGCCGCAACGGCTACGCCCTCTGCGATCAGGAATACGAGGTCGGCCTGCGCTCCCTCGCCGTTCCCGTCTTCGCCCCCAGCGGTCGCGCAGTAGCCACCATCAACCTCAGCGGAAGCGCGCCGCGCATCTCTGCGCTCGAGATGCAGACCCGCTTTCTTCCGCATCTCCGCAACGCGGCCTCAGAATTAGCGGTATTCCTCCGCTAATTCTGTCCGGCTTATTCAACGAATCGCTGTTATGAAAAAGAAGTGTCATCCTGACTGAAGCCAATGGCGGTGTCATCGCCATTGGCTTCAGTCGAAGGATCTGCGGTCAGCCCACAGCGGCTACGGCTTCTCCGCTGGCGCCACACACCGCACAAACGTAGCACCCTCTTCGGCATCCACAATCACTTGTCCCGTGCCAGCAGGAATCACCACAGCCTTTCCTGGCTCCAGCTCGACCTCGCTGCCCGGCGTCACCACCCACACGTTCCCCTTCAGTCCTACAAGGCATCCAGGGCCATCCAGGGTCAGGCTCTTCTCTTCCATTCTTCCCAGTTCAAACCGGTCGACGACAAAATACTTCTGCTCGATCAGTCTGGTGAACCCGCCCATCTCCTTCGGCGCAACCTTGCCCGCCTGCGTCTTCGGCCGGATCACCTTCAGCCCCTGCTCCAGGTGCAGCTCTCTCGGACGCCCATAGTCATACAGCCGATAAGTAACGTCGCTAGTCTGCTGCGTCTCCAGCAGAACCACACCCGGCCCAATGGCATGCACGGTCCCTGCATCGACAAACAGCATGTCGCCGACACTCACCGGAACCTTCTCGATTAGGTCTTCCATCGTGTTATCCGCGACCGAAGCTTCCAGCATCTTCGCATCGACGCCGGGCTTCAGTCCCAGCATTACAGAAGCACCCGGCTCCGCCTCCAGCACATACCAGCACTCCGTCTTGCCGCGAGTCTCCCCTGCAGCCTGCGCCTGCGCATCGTCCGGATGCACCTGTACCGAAAGCTTCTCATTCGGAAACAGCAGCTTCACCAGCAGCGGAAACTCCCCGCCCATCTCCGATCCAAGGCCGGCCAGGGTCTTGCCCTCAAGCTCGCCCTCTTCCACCACGCACTGCGGCCCCGTCAGCCATGCCTCTCCCACAAGCTCCGTTGTACCCGGATCGTCATACCACGGCTTCAGACTCTTTCTTCCCCACGGCCGCGGGCTAAACCACGGCTTCAACCGAAACGGCGCAACTCCCATAACTCCTCCATCCAATCTATCTTTCCTGTGCAGTCATCCCTCTTCGCAGAATACGCTGGTCATTCTGAGGGACACGGAGAATTCCTGTACTTCATCTGTGCCGCCTCAAAGTCCAGAGGCAAACCCCAAGACGGTGTCATCCTGAGCGAAGGCGCAGCCGCAGTCGAAGGATCTGCGGTTGCTCATGCAACGCACCAGAACCAGCTCACTCAGTCGTCATCATCGTCATCTTTCTTCGCACTCTTTCTCTTCTCCAGCAGCATCGCCGGGACAGGCTTATCGCCCATCGCATCCATCCATAGAATAACGTTCAACTTCACCGGATCGGCCCGATCCGCATGCCTGAAGTCCATCTTTGCCGACTCCTTCGCCCCTGGACCCGCCTTCGGGTTCGCCGTATAGATCAGACCGTTATCGCGATTCATGTAGTTCGCCGTAAATGGCTTTTGGTCTCCCGGCCCTGTAAACAGCGGGCTGATCATCGAGCTGAACGCGTCATTGTTGTTCATCGGAGGAAGCCCCAGCAGAGTCTCCATCGTCCGGATCACGCTCACCGTCGAGTAGAAGCGGCTATCCACAAACGCGCTGCCGTCCGCCCTGCGCGGAGCGTACTTGCTGATCACCAGCGCATCGCTGCGATGAGCATCCACATGATCGGCCCCGTTCTGCGCATCGTCCTCAAGGATGAACAACGCTGTGTCGTCCCAGTAGGCCGAGTGCGACACCGCATCCACGACACGCCCGATCGCCAGATCGTTGTCAGCTACCGACGATCGCGGCGTCGGTCCTCCGGGTGTCGTTCCCGCCGTATGATCGTTGCCCATCCTTACGATGATGAAGTTCGGCATGGTATCCTTGCCGGCTTCGTGATCCTTCTTCCAGCCGGCAAAGTGCCCAACCAGCTCCGGCTTCGTGGCAATGTTCTTCGCCAGCAGAGGAATCGCCCACGGCCACTTGTTCACTCCCCCGCCCCACATTGGCGGAACCGCCTCGCCTGGCTTGATCGACGCCTTCTCGCACTGCAGGCCCTCCAGCAGCGGACCCTCCTGCGAGCTTCCACTCTTCTTCACATCGCAGAACGTCGACGAGATGTACTCGCCAAAGTGATAGTACGTCTTCCCATGCCTCGCCAGATTGCCCCACAGGTAGCCGCTCGAAGGCTCATTCACGTCCGGAATGTTCTGCAGCAGCGGATACCCCTCCGCGACCACGCCCTCAAAGTCGTATGTCCTCTGCGACCCGCGATAGTCCTGCTCCCACGTCCTCTCCAGATAGTCCGTGCCGATTGCAGCCGTCGACCAGACGTGTCCATCACCTGAAACCTCACCCGAGTCATAGAAGTTGTCCAGCACGCCAAACTGCAGCGCCAGCGCATGCTGATTCGGTGTGATGTCTTTCCCATACATCGTCAGGCTCGCGTCGCCATTCCCCACGCGCTTGCCATTCTGTTCCAGGTCGCCAAACACCTGATCGTAAGTGCGGTTCTCCTTGATGATGTAGATCACATGCTTAATCGGTCCAGACCAGTCAGCTTTTTTTGAGGCATCCTGTCCACCGGCTTTTCCTTGTGCAGTGTCATCCTGAGCGGAGCGCAGCGAAGTCGAAGGATCTGCGGTCTCACTGCCCATACCCTCAGCCGTGTCATTCCGACCCGAGCCGCGCAGCGGCAGTGTGGAGGAATCCGTTTCTCCACCTCCCTGCCCAATCTTCCGCATTACCTCCGGAGAAAACGCAATCTTCTCCTCCGCCGCCTTCATCCGGTTCGACTCCAGCACCGCCGCGGTCATCCTCGGAAGCTCGCGCTCCATCTCATCGGCATCCAACGTCGCCACCGAGCCATAGATCAGCGTTGGAATATACGTAAACTTTGACCTTCTAAAGCGTGCCTTCATCTCCGGTGTGATGCGCTGCGGAAAGTTGTTCGGACCTGTTCCTTTTCCCTTCGCCGTGGCGACATACAGCCGACCGTGCAGCATCGTCATCGCAGTCGGCATCCACTCCGTCGGCACAAACCCCAGCGGCTCCACCATCCCTTTTTTCGCTGTCTTCGAAGTCAGCTTCGTCGCGTCCAGCACCGCTACGGCATCCGACGCCGCATTCCCTACATAAACACGGCGTCCATTCTGCGAGACCGCCAGTGCGTCCGGCTCCGCGCCAAAGTAGCTCTGTCCCGGCAGCCGGGTGTCGAAGTATCCCTTGACCGCGAACTGTCCCTTTTCCAGATTTACAGCAGCCACCGCATCGCGGTTTGCCAGCGCCACATACATCGTGCGCTCGTCCGGAGCGATCTCCATCACCACAGGATGCGTTCCCGCCGCCGTTGCCAGCATCGGCTTCAACAAGGCCAGCTTTCGCCCCACAATCCCCTTCTTCAGATCAAGCTCCACAACTTCTGACGCATTCCACAACGCCACAAACGCTCGCGACTGATCCTTCGTAACCGCCAGCGCTACCGGATAGGTCGAGGGCACAGCGTCCGTCTCCGACAGATCGAACCGCTTTTCGATCGCACCTGTCGCAGCATCCATCAACAGCACATCGTCCGACAGGTTTCCAGCAATCAGCAGCTTCTCTGCGCCGGGCTCGCGCAGCACCGCAATCGCAGCCGGAAACGGCACCCCCTTATCGCCCTCCACTCCACCCACCAGCAGCGTCTTTCTTCCTGAAGCCAGCTGCTGCATCGGGATCTTCATCATCTTCTCGCGAGTGATCTTCCCATCGCGAAACCCATAGACGATGATGCCGCTCCCCATCTTGGCCACGCCGTCGCCCAGAGGATCTGTCTCTGACCCCAGGCTGGCATACACATGGCTCCCGTCTCCACTGAACGCAAGCCCCGAGTACAGCGTCTGCCGCGCTCCCACCAGAGTCCAGCTCTCCGGAAAGTCCTCGACCTTTCCTGTCTTCGTGTCCAGTACCGCCAGCGATTGCATGTAACGCGACTCGAAGGTGCCGTAACCGGCATTCACCATCACGATGTAGCGTTGATCCGGCGAGACCGCCATGGAGATCGGGAGGCTGTTTACCCGTTGAGGACCTCCGGGCACCGGAGGCAGAATCTGCTTGCTCGTCGGAAGATCAATCGGCTTATTCTCCGACTGCCCCCATCCCTTCGCTGCGCTAATAGCCGCCAACCCAGTGACCAGCAGAAACCCAACGATTGCACGAACCCTTGTCTTCAAAATCTCGCTCCTGAGATACAGGGAAATTGTGTCAAGCCCTCTTCCAAGCTAAACCAAACTCCGTCAGCAACATACATATGCCGATCAGTTCTGGTCCATCCGTCATACTTAAACCAAGAAGATGAAACAAAAGTAAGAGCCCGACAGGGTCCATAGCAAATCCGCGGCTACCTCAGTGAACTCACCGAATCCTCACCCCATCGCGACATGACTCGAAGCACAAGTCTTCACCCCATCGCGACATGAGTGCGACATGAGTGCGACATTCGAGCGAAGCGAGAACCCTCAGCCCAGCCTCACCCTGAGAGTGTCATCCTGAGCGGAGCGTAGCGCAGTCGAAGGATCTGCGGTTCCATATCCCGGGTGCGACCCAGTCCGCTGTCGCAACAAACATCGATTGCGATGTTCCAGCCGGACGCCCAGTGCCGGGTGCCGCATACATGGCGCAGCTTTCATCGCCGGGTGCCCCATTCATGGCGCAGCTTCATCGCGACATGAGTCGTCATTTGAGCGAAGCGAGAACCCTCAGCCCAGCCTCACCCTGAGAGTGTCATCCTGAGCGAAGCGTAGCGTAGTCGAAGGATCTGCGGTTCCATATCCCGCTGTCACCGCAAACATCAGTGGGGGCGGGTGTCCTTGAGTGCGTTCCTATTTATTTTCAAGACTTTGCCAGCAAGCTATTTATTATCAAGACTTTGCAAAACAAGTCCACACTTAAGCCATTTATTTAGAAGACTTTGCACAAAAAGCAGTACGGTGAACTACCTCCCCGCTGCCTGCCGCAAAGTCTCCGCCGCCGATTCAGGAGTAATGTCCCGCTGCGGCGAACCCAGCAGTTCGAAGCCGACCATAAACTTCCGCACGGTCGCTGATCGCAGCAGCGGCGGATAGAAGTGCAGATGGAAGTGCCACTCCGGATGGTCCTCCCCATCGAAGGGCTGAGGATGCAGCCCCATGGAGTAAGGAAATGGAGTGTCGAAGACTTTGTCATAGGTTGAGGTCATCGACTTCAGCATTGCCGCCAGATCGTCCCTCTCTGCATCCGTCATCGCTGCAAGATCCGCGACGTGACGCTTCGGCAGAATCATCACTTCAAACGGCCACACCGCCCAGAATGGCACGAGGGCAACAAAACTCGTGTTCGCGGCGACGACGCGTTCACCGCGCTTCGCCTCCATCTCACGGTACGCGCATAGCAGGCAGCAGCCGTGCTCTTCGAGATAAGCCTGTTGCGCAGCCTGCTCTACCAACGCCTCGTTCGGAACCGAGCGGCTCGCCCATATCTGGCCGTGCGGATGCGGATTGCTCGCGCCCATCATCGCTCCGCGGTTCTCGAAGACCTGGACGTAGCGGATATCGTCGCGCGCTCCAAGCTCCTGGGTCTGCGCGTCCCATAGGTCAACGACCTTGCGGATCTCCGGGACCTCCATCTTCGCCAGCGTCAGGTCATGGCGCGGCGAAAAACACAAAACCCGGCAGACACCGCTCTCGCCCTCGGCGATCAGCAGCCCTTTGTCCTCCTCATCGGAAGAAAACAACGGAGCATCCGGCTTGAGCGCCGCAAAGTCATTCTCAAACACATACGTGCTGGTGTAGTTGTCCGTGCGCTGCCCGCCGGCGCGCATGTTGCCCGGACAGAGATAACATTCCGGATCGTACTGAAGCGCCGCGGGCTGAGCCGGCTTCTCCATCTGCCCCTGCCACGGACGCTGCGTCCGGTGCGGCGAGACCAGCACCCATTCGCGCTTCAGCGGATTGAACCGCCGATGAGGATTCTGCTGCGCCAGTGGATTCATGCCGCACCGCCCTTCTTCGCCAGAGCAAGCGCGCCATCTTCAGGCTCGCAGATAAAACAGTCAGCTTCGATTCCTGTCGCCTGTGCATATTCGCGCCGCGCCGAAGCAACAAACGCTTCTGCAGCCGAAGTCTTCACCACATTCACGGTGCAGCCGCCAAAGCCGCCGCCCGTAATCCTCGCTCCGATGCAGCCCGGCTGCCGCAGAGCGATGGCAACCAGCTGGTCGACCTCCTCGCAGCTTGCCGCAAAATCGTCGCGAAAACTCGCGTGAGCCTCGGCCATCAGCTCGCCAAAGCGTTTCATGTCTGCTTTCAGCAGCGCTTCGCGGGCAGCAAGCACGCGAGCATTTTCCGTGATGATGTGTTTGCAGCGCGCAAAGCTCTCCGGCGACATCTTCTGCCGGCAGGCTTCAAGATCCGCAAGCGTCGCATCGCGCAGAAGCTCGCGACCCAGCTCGCGCCGCAAAACCTCCTGACCGGCTTCGACCTCATCGCGGCGGTTTCCATACTCGCCCGTCGCGACAGCATGCTTCACCATCGAGTTTGCGATCACAACCCGCACGTCCTCTGGAAGCGGCAAAAGATCGAACTTCAGCGAGCGCGTATCCAGCATCATCGCGCGATGCGCAACCGCTCCAGCAACCACAAACTGGTCCATGATGCCGCTCTTCGCCCCGACGTATTCGTTCTCCGCCCGACGGCACAACGTCGCCATCTTCTCCAGAGAAAGCTCTGAACCTGAGAGAGACTGAATCGCCATCGCGACTGCAACCTCCACCGAAGCCGAGGAGCTCAACCCCGCGCCAAGCGGCACATCGCCGGAGAGAGTCAGATTAAAGCCACCAAATCGTAAACCTTCCTTGCGCAGGCTCCAGGCGACACCCGCCGGATAATCGCTCCAGTGTCCCCGGCGGCCGCTATCGAGGGCCGCAGGATCGACGACGGTCTCCTCTTTGTAATTTTCGGAATAAAACATCAGGCGATCGTCCTCACGAGGACTAATCACCGCCACTGTATGAAAACCAATCGCCATCGGCATCACCAGGCCGCCGGTGTAATCGGTATGTTCGCCAATCAGATTGACTCGGGCTGGAGCTCGAAACAGCCTTCCTGGCTGTCCAAATCGATCTCCGTGCGCACGCTGCGCGTCATTGGTCACCGTCATTCACTGCACCAGAAAAAGAGGAATAGAGATTTCTGAAACCTCATTCATCCTACAGTCTGTCCAGCAGCACGTCCCGTCTCTTTCCCCGTGCTGAGATCCCGATTATTCCTCGCGAAGCACTTCCAGCGGCTTTTGGCCAAGGACGCGGAAGCTCGCCGCCCATCCGGTCGCAACCGTTGCCGCCGCTGTTGCCAACAGAGCCAGCCCATTCCAGGCCCAGGGAAAGTGAAAGGCGATCGACATTCTCCCCAGAAGAACTCGAGCGACAATGTTGGCGAAGATCACCCCAACAAGACCCGCAACCAGTCCCAGGACAGCGAACTCGATCGAAAAGACAGCAGCGATCCTGGCCCTCGTGGCTCCAAGCGTCTTCAGGACGACAACCTCGCGGATTCTCCGATAACGCGTCCCTGCGACAGCACTGGCGAGAATCACCACACCGGCAAAGACACTAAAGGCGGCAAGAAACTGGATGACGTACGTTATCTGGATCACTACGGAACGGACCGTCTCCAGAGCTTGAGCGACGTTGATGACCGTCACCGTTGGAAAGGATTGATATAAAGCCCGCTGCAGCTCGCCCACCCGCTTCGGATCGGAATGAACACCGCCGTACCACACTACGGGCAGGCCGTTGAGGACAGGCCGCGGCAGAAAAAACTCCGCACGCGAGAAGGTGTGCTGGCCATCCGCTTTCGTCAGAGCAACCACTGTGGCGACGATTTCAGTGTCCTGAGCGGCAAACGTTACTTTCGATCCGACGTGGACTCCCAGTCTCTCCGCCACTCGCTGCGCGATCGCGACCACGGGCTTCTGCTCCTGTGCGTTCCACCACGCGCCCTCCACCACCGTCGTTCCCGCCGGGGCTTGTGGAAACGAAGTCAGCGAGATGGATCGCAACATTCTTCTGGGAAAGTTCTTCAGGCTGGCGCGAGTCGCCGGTACGCCATCGATCGCCACTATGCGAGACGAAACCACCGGCAGAAGTTCCGGTTCTGCAGTTACGCTGGGCTGTGCCTTCAGAAGCTTTTCGACGCCTGCAACCTCCTTCGTCGTGATGTCGACCAGAAAGACATTGGGCAGGTTTGGCGCGCTCGATAGATGAAGCTCGCGCACGACTGATTGCTGCACAAGAAAGACCGACATAATCTGCATCACACCCAGCCCAACAGCAGCCAGCAGTGCCGCTGAAGGGTTCCCCGGACGATAAAGATTTGCCAGTCCGTGGCGCATCGCCGACGGCAACCGTAGCCGCGTTTTAGCGAGAAATTGGCGCAGCGCAGCCAAAAGTAGAGCGCAGGCAGCAAGCAATACCGCGAGCACCGTAACCAGGCCAAACGAAAAGACACGACCTACTGTCGCGGAATCAGATAACGTCGTCGCAATGACAGCCAGCCCTGTCAAAATCAGAACGACGGCAGCAATCTGCGAAAGATTGTTTGTCAGCTTTTTCCGTAATCCAGCAAGGAAAGGATCGGCGCTCTCTTCTACGGCTCGCCGCAGAATCAGAATGGGCCGAACCGATCGGATGTCGAGAAGCGGAGGCAGCGTAAACAACAGCGTCGTCAGGATTCCTGCTCCCAGCCCCGTCATGACGGTGCGCCACTGCAGGTGCACGGCAGTAGGAACCCCGAACAGCTTCCCAAGAAAATAAGGGAAGGCCATCTGGACCAGCGCCCCAAACCCCACTCCCAGAAGCCCTCCAAGAAGTCCTAGCAAAAGTGTCTGGAGCAAGTAGATGCGAATGATCTCGGCTGATCCGGCCCCCAACGATTTCATGATCGCGATGCTGTCGAGCCTCTGCTCGAGATGAGCACGCATCGCCATTGCCACCCCAACGGCCCCAAGCACCAGGGCCACGAGGCTCATTAGCGAGAGCAAACTGGTTGCACGATCGAGCCCCTGTGTCAGCGCAGGATTTGTCTCGCGGTAATCAATTACCTGGGACTCAGGCAGCAGCTTTTCCAGACGATCCTTAAGACTCTCCACGGCCTTCTCGGAGATAGGTGTTCCGTCCTTCGGCTTCGGGACCTTGAACAGGTATCTCTGACCTGCATGGCTGCCCGGTGCAAGCAGGCCGCTGGCATCCAACCCTTCGCGTGAGATGAAGACCCTGGGCCCGGCAGCGAAGTTTCCCGACAGCCGGTCTGGCTCGTTGACGACAACAGCCGCGATCCGAAAGATGCGATTACCGATCTTCAGGGAGTCCCCGACGTTCAGACGAAGGCGTACGAGCAGGTCGTCGGCAACAACGACAGTATCGTTTTTGAGAACCTGCCTAAGACTTCCCGCGGGCTGCAGCTCTACTTCGCCATAGAACGGATAAAGCGACGGATCGACTGCCTTCAGTGAGACCAGAAGAGGATCCAGCGTTTTGGCGGAGCTCGCCATGGAAAGCATCTCTGTTACCGGAGTGATCTGGACAGATTCGGCGGCAATCGCATCCAGCCCCTTCTGTTCCTCGGGAGTTGGCTGCTGAAACATACGCGCCGAGAGATCCGCCGCCATGATGGATCGAGCCCGATCGAGTAGCGCTGCACGGAAGGAGGTAGAAAAGCCGCGAACTCCCGTAAGCGCAGCGACTCCAATGGCCACCGAAAGAATGACGAAGAAAAACTTCCCGCGAGAGAAACGCAGCTCGCGACCGGCAATCCTGAGGGCCGAACGATACGAGAGCCCAGCCATCTAGGTTGCCACCATAAAGGACGCCGGCTGCTGAATCTCGTCTGAAATCACAGCCCCATCTCGCAGCACAATGCGTCGGTCCGCATAGCCAGCAAGGACAGGATCATGCGTGACCAGCACCAGGGTTGTGCCTAAACTGCGGTTGAGGTGTAGCAATAGCTCGAGCACATGCGATCCATTGGTTGTGTCGAGATTGCCGGTCGGCTCGTCTGCAAGAACGATCGGTGGCCGCAGAATAAACGCACGTGCCAGCGCTACTCTCTGCTGTTCCCCTCCGGAGAGCTGAACGGGATAGTGGTCGAGGCGGTCGCTCAGCCCCACACTGTTCAAAAGTTCACGCGCCCGTTTCTGGCCTTCCTGATTGTTAGCATCCTCTGTGTTCAGTTCATACGGAAGCAGAACGTTTTCGAGCGCCGTGAGGGTCGGAACCAGTTGATAGGACTGGAAGACAAATCCCACGGTCTTGCCCCGCACTTTGGCGAGCTGATCTTCCGGCAGATAAGAGATCGCCGTTCCATTGAGTCGGACCTCTCCCGCGCTGGGCGAGTCCAGCCCTGCAAGCAGACCGAGCAGCGTCGATTTGCCGCTTCCGGAGGATCCCATAATGGCGACGAACTGGCCACGCGGAACCGCAAAGCTGATACCTTTCAGAATATCGACCGTGCGAGCACCGTTCCGGATCGACTTGCTTAATCCTTCCACCTCAATCATTGTGGAACCTTCCGTCACTCGGCCTCCTCGGCTGGACATCGACTATCTTTGATAGATTCGTAGCAATGCAGCGCGTCGCAATTGTTCCTATACTAGCGGCTCTTCTATTGTCCTTCTGCGGTTGCCGCTCCAGCCAGCCCACCCAGACGAACGCACCAATGGAGAAGGCCACGGAGCAGCTGTCCCCGGCAACGCCCGCGGACGGATCGCCTGAACCAACCCTCAAAGAGGATCAGCGGCCCCGAATCGTCTGCTTTGGCGATAGCCTGACGGCAGGTTATGGTACGGAACCGGGTCAGGCATACACGGACTTCCTGCAGACGACCCTGGACGAAAAGGGTTACAACTACCGTGTGATCAACGCCGGGATCAGCGGCAACACGACCAAGGACGGTGTCGAGCGTCTCGATCGTGTGCTGGCGATGCAGCCTGCGCTCGTCATCGTCGAATTCGGTGGCAATGATGGTCTCCGCGGTCTTCGCATTGCCGACACCCGCGCGAATCTCGACAAGATCGTCTCTACCTTGGTCCACAGCGGGACGAGGACGGTCCTGGCTGGAATCACACTACCGCCGGACTATGGCCCGGACTACATTCGCCAGTTCAATCAGACCTACGATCTGCTGGCGAAGAAGTATCACGTCCCCATGCTTCCCTTCCTGCTGAAGGGAGTCTTTGGCGTCGATGGAATGATGCAGCCGGACCGTACCCATGCAACGGCAGCAGGAAACAAGGTTGTCGCGCAGAATGTCTTCGGCCTGATTCAACCGTTGCTCAAGAAGCAGTCTGCTAACCCATCACCACGATAGGCTGTATCAGCGTTCCAGCGATCCGCCGCCCTATGGCTAACAGATCCACCGGACTCGTAAATATCTTTACGAGGGGTGCTGTCGAAAAGTCAGGCACATTAACCTGAAGTCCGTTTCGCAGCTTGCCCGCTGTCTGTTCGCTCACCGTGACACTCGGCATCTCCGGCAGGAGAGTACGCGGGTGGGGTAGACGCGCCGCAATCTCGTCCGGAGAGAGCCGCTTTAGCTCCTCGATGCCGATAGCATGGTCCATCGGAAAGTCACCCGCACGAGTTCTTCGAAGGGCGGAGAGGTGCGCTCCACATCCCGCAAGTTGCCCGAGTTCTTGAGCCACGGAGCGGACATAGCCCCCCGCAGAGACATGAACAGTGAAGGCCGCTTCCTCGCCCTCCAGCGTGAGCAACTGGAAGTCATGAATCATAATCCGCGCCGGCTTGATGGCAACCTGGACGCCTGCGCGGGCGAGCTTGTGGGCCGGAACCCCTTGAATTTTTTTTGCCGAGTAGATAGGGGGCACCTGATCAATCTCACCGCGGAAGGTCTCCGCAAGTTTGCGGAGTTGCTGGAGATCCATCTTCAATGGCTGTGGCTCGGAGGTGGCTTCGCCTTCCGCGTCGAAGGTGTCTGTGGAGAAACCGAAACGTATCCGGCCTTCGTAGTACTTCTCTGATTGTCCGAAGAACTGCGCCAGACGGGTGTATTTCCCCAGCAATAACGGCAGAACTCCCGTTGCCATGGGATCCAGGGTTCCCAGATGCCCGATCGAGCGCTCTCCCGTAGCCCTCCGGACAATCGCGACCACATCATGGGAGGTCATACCGGCAGGCTTGTCGATCACTAACAGTCCATTCATTCCATCGCCTAGTTTACCGCTCCAGCGCTCCTATGCAGTCCGCCACGCTGGCGACGACTCAGTACTTTGGTCAGTCCAAAGCGCTAAAAACTGTCGCCGCTCCTCCGCACGAGCGAGAGGAACTCATTGCGGGTCTGAAGTTGCGTCTTAAACACACCCAGCATTGCCGACGTAACCGTCAGCGAGTGCTGCTTCTCCACTCCACGCATCATCATGCACAGATGCTGCGCTTCGAGAATGATGGCAACTCCCTGAGGGTTAATTGCCTCAGTAATAGCCTCACCGATCTGACGCGTCAGGCGTTCCTGCACCTGGAGCCGTCGCGCAAAGACATCGACAAGCCGCGGAATTTTGCTGAGCCCGATCACTTTACCGTTCGGCACATAAGCGACATGCGCTTTACCGAAGAAAGGCAACAGGTGATGCTCGCACATCGAGAAGAACTCGACGTCCTTGACGATGACCATCTCGTCGTAGTCCACGTCGAACAAGGCCTCGTGCAGGACTTCATTGATGTCCTGTCTGTAGCCGCGCGTAAGGAAGGCCATCGCCTTTTCCATTCGCTCCGGTGTGCGAACCAGCCCGTCGCGCGTGGGATCTTCGCCGATGCGTGTCAGGATCTCGCGATAAAGATCCTGCGTGGAAATGTCGGACAGAGTCGATTTTTCAAATGTAATCTCAGTAGTGGCCATTATCGGGGCCTTTCTTCGGGAATTCCTTCGGCTGGCAGCGCACCGCCCGCATAATCAAAAGAGTTATTACTCGTCTCTTCGATACGCACCCGCTCCAAATGAGCGCCGGAAAATTTCGCAAAAATTCGATACATCTCGATGGATAGATTCTCAGTAGTCGAAACTTGATTCCGAAAACTATCCAGCTGGTTCAGATTTGTGTGATCAAACCGATCCAGCACGTACTCTCGCGCGAAGGTGTCCAGATCAGCAAGATTGCACACCATACCGGTGACGGAATCGACTGTTCCGCTCAGGGTGACCTCAACCGTGTAGTTATGGCCATGTCCATAAGGATTGTTGCACTTACCGTAGACCTCGCGATTGCGATTCTGGTCATAGGCTTCGCTGTGCAGCCGGTGCGAGGCGCTGAAGTGATAGCGGCGCGAGAGGTAGGCCTTCATCCCTGCTCTCCGTAAAAATCGGCAAACAGGTCCGGCATCTCATACACCCGAACACGATGCAGCCGTGCGTTGGGAATCTTTCCTGCGAGCCGATTCCAGATGGAGATCGCGATATTTTCTGTCGTCGGAACACTGGACTGAAACTCAGGAACCTCGAGGTTGAGGTGACGGTGGTCGTAGACCCGGATCACCTCATGCTCAAGGATGTCCTTCAGCTGCTTGAGATCGACGACAAAGCCGGAAACCGGATCTACCTCGCCGGCTACCGTCACCTCGACGGTGTAATTATGGCCGTGCCCATTGCGATTGGCACATTTCCCGAAGACTCGGTAGTTCTCTTCCTCGGTCCACGCATCGATCCAGTAAAAATGCGCGGAGGAGAACTCTGCCTTGCGTGTCAGAAAGATCATCTTGCCTCTTCTATAGTTTAGACCTTGGTACAGGCGTTCGGTCTGCCTCACGTGCGGTAGCTGCGACCTTTCCAGACAACTGCACGGCGCACCCGATGGTGCAACGTGCTGCGGACCAGCAGAAGCACGAACAGCGGAACACCGAGAATCGAGATCAGAACATCGCCGCGAGGAAAGTTGGAACGTGCGACTCTGGCGTAGAACCGCCATAACGTTCGTATCCACAACAGCATAAGCGCCCAGCGCTGCCACCCGACCAGCCATGGGATTTCAATCGCCAATGCCGGTAGACCAAAGAAAAGTGCGAGGTCGAGCAGCCGCCACGCAGCTAACGCAACCGGACTGGGAAATAGCACCGCGAGATTTTTCGTCCACCCTTCAATCATGTCTCTCGTGGTGCGGTACATACGGGTGGCAAGCGCCTCTGGAGCATAACGGAATCGGATTAGCCGCCCGCTCTGCTTCACAATCCGAGCCAGAGCAACGTCCTCGAGCACATCGTCCGCTACCGTCCGATGACCTCCTACAGCAAAATACGCCTCTCGCTCCATCAACAAAAACTGGCCGTTGGCGGCGGCCAAGCTGCGCTCAGGGTCATTGACCTCTGCCATCCGATAAACACTGGCCAGCTCCGAAAAAACGAGGGGCATCACCGCCCGCTGCCAGAATCCCTCAACGATCTGTCGCGGCGAATACGAGAGCAGGGCGGCGTGATGGCGGTCTGCCTCCGCAATCGATCGAGACAGGTCACCCGGCTCGTGAACGGTGTCCGCGTCGGTGAACAACAGCCACTTCCCGCTTGCGGATTGTGCAGCTGCCCAGCAGGCGTTATTTTTTCCGGTGACGCTTCCCTTTGGAGTCAGCTCAGGAGCATGAACCACCTTCACCCCCGAGAATCGCCCGGCAAATTCGGAGGCGATCGCCTCCGTCCCGTCCGTCGAATCGTCATCCACGACGATCAGCTCCCAGTGGCGTCCCAGCTCAAATTCCGGTCCGGATTGCCGTACCAGCGAATCCAGGCAGGCGGGCAAGGATATCTCTTCATTGCGAGCCGGGACGATGACCGACAGTTCAAACTCAATTCCGCCGCTCTGCTGGTCCACGCCTTCGGTCACAACTCCGTATTATAGGAATATGGAGCGTTCGATGCGGAGCGTGTGGGCAAGTCTTGTTCTACTACTTTTGACGACAGTGGGCTGTGACCGTGGACGCCACCCCGAGCAGGTCAATACCGTTGCCCCGGTCTTTTCTATCAGCGACGGATCGCAGTCGGCCGATCTCTCAAAACTTCGCGGCAAAGTGGTCATACTGAACTTCTGGGCATCCACATGCGTGCCTTGCATTGAAGAGATTCCCTCGCTCGAGGAGTTGCAACAACGAATGCCGCAGCTTTCCGTAGTAGCCATCAGCATGGATGAAGATCAGGATGCGTATCGGCATTTTCTGGCCAAATATCACATCAATCTTCATACCGTCTGGGATGGACAGCAGAAGGTCAATCCGCTCTACGGTACCTTCCGCTATCCCGAAACCTACGTGATCGACCGCAAGGGCCTCTTGCGGAGGAAGTTTATCGGGCCGCAAACCTGGACCAGTCCGGAGATTATGGACTATCTCGCAAGACTCTAACGTCAGCGAGTCAAATGGGACTCCTGCGATCGAACTACCCGGATATCAAACGCCTTCATTCCCGCATGGGATGCCGCTTCGAGACCTTCGTTGGAATCTTCAAAGACGACGACACGTTCCGGCTTGACTCGCATGCGGTATGCCGCTTCCAGGTAGACATCCGGCGCCGGCTTGGGGCGTGTTACCTCTTCTGCAGTAACGATAGTGTAAAAAAATGGACGCAGGCGGGTTGCGATCAACGTCGCTTCAACGTTCTTTCGCACTCCATTGGAGGCAACCGCCATCGGAACCACTCCAAACCAATGGCGGGCTACATCGGTGACGGCTCGAATCTCCTGGATGAGATGAAGATTCGCAAGAAAGCTCTTATTCGACCGCCGATAGAAATCTTCACGAACGAGAGCTTCGACTTTGTAGTCTGCCTCATAGGCATCGAGAAGATCATCCGGACCCAGCCCCGTACGCATGCTGTACCACTCCGGGTCCATCGTCAGCCCGAGAGAAGAGAGGGCCTCCCGAATTGCGTGCAGATGCGCGGGCGCACTATCCACAAGGGTTCCATCACAATCGAAGACCAGAGCGTCGAAACTTCCTCTTTCCAGTTCGAAGGCCATTGCTAACGATTCTACCGGTGGATGAATTTTTGTGATGAACGCGGCGAGGGAATAGTGACTGACAACGAAACATCAGATGAGAGACAGCACCTGAAAGCAGATTGAATCTCGTAATTTTGCGTGGAGCGGAAGCACGCAGCTCGCCCGGCGATAAGGATGGACGCGGACGCAGCCAAGGCTGCATCCGCGTAGTCACAGAGTTATTGATTGACTCCGCTGGCCAGGAAGCCTCCATCGACGACCAGAATCTCTCCCGTCACAAAGCTTGAGGCATCGCTCGCAAGAAAGATCGCGGAACCCACCAGCTCCTCGGTCTTGCCGAAGCGCCCCATCGGCGTACGCATCAACAATTCCTTGCCGCGATCGCTCTCATCCAGCAACTTCTGGTTGAGAGCGGTGCGGAACACACCGGGAGCGATAGCATTGACCGTAACACCGCTGGAGCTCCACTCGACCGCGAGCGATTTTGTCAGCGCTCCCACGGCAGCCTTGCTGGCCGCATAAGCCGTGACTTCCTTCAGCGAAACAAAAGTGTTCAGCGACGCGATGTTGATGATGCGTCCGTATCCGCGCTCAAGCATGTGTCGCCCAAAGATCTGGCAGGCACGCAGTGTGCCCGTCACGTTGGTGTCCATGATGTCGTTCCACGTCTCCTCCGAGACGGTCAGCGTGGGTTCGCGCTTGATCTTGCCGGCGGAGTTGATCAGAATATCGACCTTGCCAAATTCCTTGAGCGTGCCTGCCAGAACAGCCTCCAGTGAGGAGCGATCGCCCACGTCCGAGGTAAGACGTAGAGCTCGGCGCCCTTTGGCTTCGATTGCCTGCGCAGCGTCCTCGACCTGTTCGGCGCGACGGGAGGTCGCAACGACATCGGCTCCGGACTCTGCAAGGCCCACTGCCATCGCCAGGCCAATGCCCGAGGTTCCGCCAACTACGACCGCTGTCTTGCCGGTCAGATCAAACAAGGGGTGCGCCATTTCGTCTCTTCCTCTCCTGCTGTGTTTAGTTTGTCGCTGTCGGTGCGTTTGGAATCTTTTTGAGGATACTCTCGACGACTTCGTCAGGGCTGCGGTCATTCTGGACACGCACCGCATCCGCCGGTGGCTCGAGAGTTTTAAATTGGCTTTCGAGAAGCTGCGGATTCATGAATTCATGATGGCGCTCGGCAAGACGTTCGGCAATCAGCTCCGGCGAGCCGTCCAGCCAGACGAAGGTAATCGTCCCATGCGGCATCGCTGCAGACAACGTCTCACGATATCGCTGCTTCAGCGCAGAACAGGCAAGAACCCCACTCTTTCCCTGCTCATGCCAACCGCGCATCAGTTGATTGAGCGTCTCAAGCCAGGGTTGGCGGTCCTCGTCGTCGAGAGGATGACCCGCCGCCATCTTCGCCTTATTCGCCGCAGGATGATAATCGTCAGCGTCGGCGAAGATCGCGCCGGTCCGTTTCGCCAGCAACTCGCCGATCGTGGTCTTCCCAGAACCGGTGACACCCATCAGTACAACGATCATTCGCTCCAGCATCCTTTCCAGGGGACTGATCTCTGAGAATATCGTCTCAGAGATCAGTCAGTCTCGCTTATCCCAGGAAGACGGGACGAATGTGTCGATCAAAGAGGTTCGTCGTCACATTTCTCGCGACGCTCTCTTCATTGGCTTCGAGGGCCTTCAAGTAGCGATCGCCCATCTTAGCGGCGACCTTGAAGCCAACATGAAGCAACTGCCGCAGACTTGCGTTGTAAGCAGGATTGCTCTGGTCGTGACGGAGTGCCGAGACGAACTGCTCGCTCGTCCAGCCATTCACCGCTTCAGGAGTAGGCAGCTTCGCTGGATCGATGTCGATCACGGTAGCGTACGGCGCGCACAACTCTTCCCGGTGACCATATGCTTCCCGATAGACCTCTTTAGCAATCTCAAGTCCCTGCCCGTCTGCCTCTGCAAGGCCGATGATCTCCTCCAGCCAGGTCGTTCCCGCAGTCTTCAGGTGAACTCCGGCGCCTGTGCTGGTAACCGCATCATGAATCGATTTGTAGATGGAAAACTTGTCCGAGCCGGAGTGCACACTCAGCTTGAGGTTAGCGGGAAGACCGTACTTCCTCACCGCAAAGGCGATGGCCGCGATATCCTCGCGGAACTCGCGGGCGAACTGCGGAACGTCGCCGACATAGTCCACCCCCTTGTTGAAGCGTCCCGTAAACTTCGGCGCAATTGTCTGGATGGGAATCTTCTCGTCGGCGATTGCAGCAAGAATGATGAGCAGCTCCACCGGGGTCTGCGGCGCATCCGTCTCGTCCATCGAGACCTCGGGAACAAAGTTGCCCTCGCCTTTTTTTTCTACGAGAAAACGATAGATCTTACCGGCATCCTGGACGGCAGCAAGAAACTTGTTCGCGACGGCGGTCACAAACGCCTCATCGGTTTGAAAGGGCTCAGGGATGCCCGGAATCGAGACGGTTCCTATCAACTCTGGATGACGCGTGACAAATGCCTTTACGTCAGCGGCGGCGGCGGGCTGACCGATCATCTCGGCCACGTCCAGGGTGAAAAAATCGCAGGGAGCGAGAAAACGCTCCACCGTGCTTAGATTGATGTGGTCGGCATCCAGATAGAAGGGCGCTGTCCAACCCAACTCTTTAACTGCGGCATCTGCGGCCTTACGGGTCTGCGATGGTTCACTGCCGATGATGTTGTGTTCGCGGTTGGATTTATTCCACACGGGCACGACCTCAAGACCGGCATCCTTTGCCTTGATGCATGCAGCAAGCTGCGCCTTCGCCTGGTGGGCGAACCGGTCGCCTACCCCTATGGAAAACCTCGGAAGCTGTTTCATCTACTCTTCACCGCTTTTATAAGATAGTGGTCCAACCAATCATAGCGCCATCTTCTCGCCCCAGGCAAACCAACGGAATTCACCGGGCCTTCACCTCATCCCGGGCCACCTCGCATCTAACGATCCAGCAGGTGTCCGTTCGTTGATGCCTGCATCTCGAAATAAACAAAACTAGAAGTAAATTTTTGGCGAAAGGGACCCTCCCCATGACTCTATTTCGTTCGTGTCTTTTGGCCATTGCAACTACACTTGCAGCCTCATCTTTGGCTGCGCACGCTGACACCTTCAACTTCACTGTAAACGGCAGTGCCGGCGGCTTCAGCGGCTCTGGCGTTCTCACAACCACACTCGATCAATCGGGAAACTACCTGATTACAGGAATCGCCGGAACCGCTGTCACTGGCATCATTCCGCCCGGCGGCTTCAATAACAACGACAATTTGCTGTTTCCCTCCAGCACCCCATTGCTGGACTCGCAGGGATTCAGCTTCAGCGCCGCAGATGGCCCAGACCAGTTCAACGTCAATATCTTCAACAACGGAACTGGTTACTTTGCCTTCTTCCGCGACGAGGATGCCTTCACCGCAACGCTTCCCGTAACTCTTGACGTCTCCTCCTCCCCCTCTGCTGTTCCTGAGCCATCGACGCTGTTTTTGATGGGCACAGGCTTGCTCGGGGCTGCGGCCGCATTTCGCAAAAAGATTTCTGCCTAGACTGACGCTTCAGCGCTCATGGAAGAAGGGGAGGCTTTCAAGCCTCCCCTTCTTCACGATCCAATGTTTTGCGGACGAGTCTAGTCCTTGAAGCGACCTCGGTAGGCCCACAAGCCAAGGCCGGGATTCGAGATATAGAAGATCTCCTCCCCGTCGACGACGTTCCAGCCATCCTTTAGAAGGCTTGGATCGTACTTCCTGCTGTACTCCCCCAGGTCCCCATACTGAAAGTGAACGCTCTCGATCTCTTCCCTCGTGAGATGACCGGGGCAATACCGAATGGTGAAGCGTCCCTCCGACGAGCCGTGAATCAGATGTGCCGCCGCACTCAGATTGCCTGCCAGAGCAGCATCTTCTTTCACCAGCTCGAGTGTTCGCGGAGTTCCGCAGTAACCGTACTTGCGAATTAGCTTGTCGATCGCAGCATCTTCGCCGAACTCATGCACTCCCGGAGCGAGCACTATAAGCTCAGCACCATCGGCAAGCGCCATGCGGGTACGATAGACGCTCTTGTTCCCTAGCCATGTACTGCGGAACTCATGAGGATCGAGAAACACAACCGCTTTCTTAATCTCGCGGTCGAGCATCTGAAAGTTGACCTGCAGTGAAAGGGCTGCAGCCAGGTTGAAGCACTCAACATCATCTCCAATGTACAGACCGCGAACCACCAGTTGACCATCGGAGTTCTTTCCCACGACCGTCTGGACGTACACGATAGGGAGATTGCGGGCGAAGTTATCGCTGGCATAGTTCAATACCCTGCGCACCGGCGTGTCCGCGCGTCCCATCATGCGCTCCATCCCGTAGACCGCGCCCAGAAAATGAGAGCGATGGATCCCGATGGAGCCGCCTGTGCCGACAAAGATGTTTTTGTTGTAGTTGGCCATGCCCACGACCTCATGGGGAACGACCTGCCCAATCGACAGAATGAGGTCATGTGCTCCATCGCGCAGCAGCTTGTTCACCTGTGCCGGCCAGGTGTAATCAACCTTGCCTTCAGAGACTTCATAGAGAAACGACCCAGGAACCTCCCCGAGGGTGACGACGTCATTGCGCCAATCATGGACACGGAACAGGTCTCTCGGCGTGCTGCCGTACATCGTGGCAATCTCCGAGTCCGTCATCCCCTTATGCGTACCCAACGCCGGAAGAACATCGACCAGCCGGTCGCCATAATACTGCCAGGCAAGTTCTGTCAGAATCCCTGCCTGAGAGTGAAAACGCGTAAAGTCCGGGGGAACTGCGAGAACTCTGTTTCTGATTCCGATCGCATCCAACGCAGAGAAGAGTGCTCTCCGCAGATCCTCTGCCGACATCTCAGTGGTCGGACTTCCAGCAGAAAAATAAAGGCTCATGAGGCTTCATCTTACGCCGTTCGCGCACATGGTAAAACCAATTTGCAGCAGTAGGAGCAGACCATGATTGAGAAGGAACTTCAGCTTACCGGTCCCGATGGGGTGATCGATGCCGTCCTGTTTATCTCAGAAACCGGCAAACCTCTTCCCGGCGTACTCTTCATCCCGGATATCGGCGGTATCCGCGATACGATGCGGCAGATGGCGCGCAGGCTGGCCGGTGAGGGTTACACCATACTGATGCCGAACCCCTTCTACAGAACCAGCCGGCCTCCGGTCTTCTCCTTTCCTCGCAAGCCCGGCGATCCAGCAACGACCAAGCGGATTGGCGAACTCTCCGCCCCGCTAACGCCCGAAGCCATCAAGAAGGACCTCGCGCTGTACCTGGATACCCTTACCTCCCAATCGACCACAGCGAAAGGGAAGGTTGGCGCGGTTGGATTTTGCATCGGAGGGGGAATCGCTTTAAGAGCCGCAGCGGAGTGGCCTGAGGTGGTCGGAGCAATTGCTTCCTTCCACGGAGGCGGACTTTACGCCGCCGAGAATCCATCCAGCCCGCATCTTGTGCTCCCACGCGTCAAGGCTCGACTCTATTTTGGCCATGCCACAGAGGATAGGAGCATGGACCCCAATGCAATCGCTCACTTCAACAAAGCCCTGCAGGAGTGGGGAGGGCGATACGAAAGCGAGATCTATGAAGGAGCGCGCCACGGGTGGACGGTTCCGGACAGCCCCGTCTACAACCAGCCGCAAGCCGAGCGAGCCTATACCAAATTGACCGCGCTTTTCCGGGAAACCCTCATCTGAACGGCTGCTAAGGATAGAGCAAAACAGCAATGTTGTAAGCCGTAAAAGCTCCACTGCTGTTGTCCTGACAGGCGCCCACAACCGCCTGACGGTACTTGCCGGATCGTATGCGCTCGTCGAGTTGCACCGGTATCCGGTCCAGACGATCCGCAGTGTAACGCATGATGTACCAGGGCTTATGCCTGCCTGGGAAACCTGTGTCCATCGCGCAGGCAAGTCGGGCCTGAGCAAGGGTCGAGGTCCGCATATTCGGACCTACGTCCAAGCCTTTCTGTGCAAGCAATTGCGTAACGGCTTCTTCCTGCTCGTTGAAGGTCACCTTCTCAACAGTGGATGCGAAATCTTCAACGGCATAAAACTGGCCATTCCTGGAGACCACAGCAATGCCGACGACGTTGACTTCGGGGTCTAAGAGATTTTCTCTGTGTCCCTTCGAGTGCATCCAGAGTTCGTGGAACATGGAGGCGCTGGGAGCCTCGGCAACGTTCTCTGAGATCAGGGAAAAGTGCGCTCCTGCCGCAGCTCCGCGCCGAGACAGATCCGGCTCGCCGGGAAACTGATGCGAGATGTCCCCGTGGGACGCCATCTGCGCAGCGTGAAACCGCGCAGCCTCAGAGAGCATGGGATCGAAGCGGAGTTGAGATATTCCACGCTCCGCACGCTCACGGTTGGCCGCAGCCAGCAGGAACTGCTCCGCATGAAAGGTCGGGTGCGGTAAAGAGCTGGATATGGAGGCGGCGTCCGTCGGCAACGAACCTGCTATCAGTCCACAGACCAGGAGAGCCAAGGAAGAACAGAGGCCTTTGACGGACGGAGTCTTCTCCCGCTTGCGCATATGCACATTCGCGGCGTTCACTCCAATTCGTACTGAGGAGATCTGCTTCATCGGTCCGAATCCGGTCGTTCTGGCCTCTCAATGAGATTGAGCGACCGGGCTGCTTCCGATGTTAGGGAGCATACCCAACCGTAGTAATCCCACTTTCGTGGCACGCGGAAGAGACGGCAGAAAAGAATGTCAAATCAAGAAAGAATGCAGGATCAGGGGCCCGGCACTGCATCAGCTTTATAGCGAAAAGAGAGTTCGTTCGGCCAGAGGTTTTACGAGAAAGGTAACCGATCCCTAACCTGCGACCAGGTGCGGCTAATTCCCTCTTCAAGACCAATCGTATGATGCCAGCCAAGTCCATGGAGTCGGCTGACGTCCATTAATTTACGAGGAGTTCCATCCGGCTTGCTCGCGTCAAAATGCAAACTTCCCTTGAAGCCGAGTACCCGAGCGACGGTCTCGGCCAGCTCCCGGATCGTGACATCCTCGCCGGTTCCGATATTGATCAGCGGTGGCTCATCGTCCGTCAGCAGCGTGTTGTACCGCTCATCCTCGAGGTTCATCAGGAAAATGCATGCCTGGGCAAGATCCTCGGAGTACAGCAGCTCGCGTCGAGGCGTACCGCTTCCCCACAGGGTCACAGCCTCTGCCCCGGTGCGGATAGCATCGGCCATCTTGCGGATCAGCGCCGGTAGAACGTGCGAGTTGGCGAGGTCGTAGTTGTCTCCAGGCCCGTAAAGATTCGTGGGCATCGCTGCCAGATAGCGGGTCCCATATTGCCGGTTGTAACTCCAGCACATCTCGATACCGGCAATCTTAGCCAACGCATAAGGACGATTCGTGGGTTCGAGAGGGCCTGTCAGCAGACACGACTCCGGCATCGGCTGTGGCGCGAGTTTGGGATAGATGCACGACGACCCCAGAAACAGCAGACGCTTCACACCGTTTCTGTAGCTGGCATCGATAAGGTTTGTCTGGAGGACAAGGTTGTCGCGAATGAAATCCGCCGGATAGGTCTTGTTGGCGAGGATACCGCCGACCTTGGCCGCCGCAAGAAAGACGTACTCCGGCTTCTCGTCCGCAAAAAACTTCTGAACAGCTTCGGTATCGAATAGATCCAGCTCGGCGCGTGGGCGCGTAAGAACGTGCGTGTTGCCAAGGCGGGTCAGCTCACGGTGAATCGCGGAGCCGACAAGTCCCCGATGACCTGCGATAAAGATGCGGGAGTCTTTGTGCATGGCTCCTGGACGTTTGTTTCCGGTTTACTGCGATCGAAGTGCGGGAAGGTTTTCCCGATAACGAAGCATCAGCAGGAAGAGCTTGCGTGCGCTCCAGTAGCGTGGGAAGTACCGTCGAGGTTCAGAAATCGTGCGGAACAACCAGCCCAGATAAAACTTATCTGCCCACATCGGAATATGGACCTGATCTCCGCTGAGAAAGGCAATGGCAGCGCCAATGCAGTGAATGGCGGGCTTATAGGCTAGATTGCGCTTGAGGTAGAGTCCGAGACGCTCCTGGGTTCCACCACCGATCGTAACCACGATGTGCTGCGGACGAAGGCGATTGAGTCGCTCTACCAACGCAGGATCTTCCACCGTTTTGCCATAAAAGGGCGCCAGATAGACGTTCTCTTCCGGAACGGTAATTCCCTGCTGGTTCAGCCAATCGAGATTCCGACGGGCGCTCTGCTCCCCTGCCATCACCCAGAAGGTATTGCCGGGCTGGCGGACGTCGGGTTCATGCAGAAGCTCGTGGAGGTACTCAAGCCCGGACAGACGCGAGATATTGTCGCGCTTGAGACCGTTCCAGATGAGCACCATAAAGGCGGAGTCGGTGATGGCGAGGTCAGCATTCAAAAGCGACTCGCGATACTCCGCGTTGCTATCCATATCCTTAAGCGCGGGCGCGGCGGGGACCACAAGGAGTCCCCCCGCACGCATTCTTGCAATCGCTTCCTGAGCCGATCCGACAAAAAAATCAACGCCAAGGATACGACGATGGTCCATCGCGGTGACTTGATTGGCCATAGTTATTTGGCAACGGCCAGCATCTGCTCCTCGATCCAGGCATAGGTCTTGGCCATACCCTCGCGAAGGCTGATGGAGGGGGCCCAACCGAGCTTCTGCTGGATGAGGGTGTTGTCGCTGTTGCGTCCATTGACGCCCTTGGGAGCACTGAGGTTGTACTTGCGCTCAAGCTTGATTCCGGCGATATCTTCCACGATGTCGACCAGCTGGTTTATAGAGACCAGCTCGCTCGATCCGAGATTGAGAGGCTCGTGTACATCGCTCTCGAAGATCATCTGGCTTCCCTTGGTGCAGTCGTCGATGTACATGAAGGAACGGGTCTGGTGACCGTCGCCCCAGATCTCGATCTCGTGCTTGCCGGAGTGAACGGCCTCAAGAACCTTGCGGCACATGGCAGCAGGAGCCTTCTCGCGTCCGCCGGTCCAGGTCCCCAACGGCCCATAGACGTTGTGATAACGCGCAACGCGGGTCTGGAGACCGAAGTCCTCTTCAAAGTGGCGGCACATGCGCTCGCTGAAGAGCTTCTCCCATCCATAACCATCTTCCGGTAGAGCGGGATAGGCGTCTTCTTCCTTCAGGGCCACGACATCGGGATTCTTTTGCTTGTCGCCGTTATAGACGCAGGCGGAGGAGGAGTAGAAGAAACGCTCGACACCCTTGTCGCGGGCGGCCATCAACATGTGCGTATTGGTGAGAACGCTGAGCATGCAGAGAGCCTTGTTATTTTCGATGAAACCCATGCCGCCCATGTCGGCGGCGAGCTGGAAGATCGCAGTCGCGCCCTCGGCAGCCTTCAGGCAGCTGTCCTTGTCCTTCAGGTCAAGGGACAAGTTTTCGACATCCTTGGAAGCCTGATACCACTCATCAATAGGTTTGATGTCGACTGCACGGATGACATCGACACCATTTGCCAGCAGGCTTTCTACCAGGTGACCGCCGATAAAACCGCCTGCGCCGCAAACGACTGCCTTTTCGCCTTTGAGCTTCATGTAGTAAGGATCCTTATTTTGCCAGATTGACTTGCGAATGAGGGTGCAGAGCGCATCGTTCAGCGCTCAACTGGGGAGTTGGTAACCATTATATCTACCGTCGTGTTGATTTTGGAAGAACCCCGGACCAGCCTGGCAGAGCGGTATCTACAACGAAAGTGACAGCTTGATTGCAGGTTAGGATTGAAACGGAGAAGAGCGTGGCAGAAACGACAGTAATCACAATGCCAGGAACACAGCGGTCACCGATTGAAATGGTCAAAGAGCAGCCGCTGGCCGCACTTGGCGTCTTCCTGCTAGCGGTCTTCCTCCTCTGCGCTCTGTTTGCTCCATGGCTGGCACCGCAGGATCCGGCTGCGCTCGACCTGCATGGCCGATTGCTGGGACCTAGCAGCTCGCACTGGTTCGGGACTGATGAACTGGGCCGCGATATCCTTTCACGCACGCTTTACGGTGCCCGCATCTCCTTGATTGTCGCGGTCTCCGTCGTCGGGCTCTCTCTCGGTATCGGCCTGTTTGCGGGATGTGTTGCCGGGTTTTATGGCGGCTGGCTCGATACGGCGATCAACGTCTATGTGATGAATGCCTTCCTCGCCCTTCCGGGAATCCTGCTGGCGATTGCCTTTGTTGCCTTCATGGGCCCTGGCCTCGGAAATGTGATCGTGGCGCTCGCGATCTCAGGGTGGGTCGGTTATGCGCGTCTGGTTCGTGGACAGGTCATGGCGGTCAAAGAACGCGAGTTTGTCGAGGCGGCCCGGGCTCTTGGAGCCTCCGACTTCCGAATTCTCAGCCGGCACATCTTCCCCAATATCGTGCAGCCCCTGATCGTTCAGGCTGCGATCGGGATGGCTACCGCCGTCATGGCGGAGGCGACGCTGAGCTTTCTTGGCCTTGGGGTTCCACCCCCTGCGGCGAGCTGGGGGTCGATGCTGAACGACGCCCGCTCTCATCTGTTCGACTCGCCCCACATGGTTTTTTTCCCGGCCATGGCCGTCATGCTGTGCGTTCTCTCGTTCAACTTCATCGGGGATGCCCTGCGAGACTACATGGACCCCCGCACGCGAATGCGGTCGGGACTTTGAACGACCACCCCCTCCCCATTTTTTGCGCAAAGTATTCAGAGGAAAAGAGATAGGTCCGGACTTCGATTTCAGAGCCAGCTTTTTCTTGCCAGACAGCGCCCTTCTAGTTTCTACATGGAGCCCACCAGGTCGCAATATTTATCTCTTTTATTTTGTTGTGTTTTCACAAAATAACTAATTCATAAACTTAATATTTTGCTACAGGGTCACGCCGCTCAAAGGACGGAGCGAGCCACCTGCGTGCTGCGATACACCCTGGCCGCTCGGACCAGTGCTGACGGGGAGACGCTCTACTGCGGCTTTCACGTATGCTGGGCAATGTTGCTAGAGCGTACTTTCGAAAAGGGGGCTACATGCGAAAGGTTGTGATTTCAAAGAACGTCGACGCAGAGCCGGACTCCGATTCCTGGTTGAACCTCGAAAGGATTGCCTCGGTAGAGATCAGCTCTGAGGACCCGGCGTTCCCCATCGAGCACGCGCTCGACAAACCTGGAACGACGGGATGGCGGGCTGCAGGTCCGGGACCGCAGAGGATTCGGATTCTCTTCGACGAGCCGCAGACAATACGGCGAATCCAGCTGCACTTCGTGGAGAAGACCGTAGAACGAGCCCAGGAGTTCTGGCTGCTGGCTTTGGCCGACAACGAACTCAACGAGGTGGCACGCCAGCAGTGGAACTTCTCGCCCAACGGTTCGGCCGAGGAGCTGGAAGATTACAAGGTGCAGCTGCGGGGAGTGACGGCGCTCGAGCTCCGGATCGACCCCGATCGCAGCCATGATCCTGCACAAAGCCGTTCCGTGGCTTCGCTGCAGCTCCTGCGGCTGGCATAAAAACGATGTTGGTCGGAGTCATCTCAGACACCCACGGACTGCTGCGGCCCGAGGCCCTGGTGGCCCTGGCCGAGTGCGAACATATTCTGCATGCGGGCGATATTGGAGACAACACCATACTCGACAGGCTGCGACAGATTGCACCGGTAACGGCGATTCGCGGCAATATCGACGTCCGGGGCGAATGTGCGCTGCTGCCCGCCACCGAGGCAATCGAACTGGGTGGCAGGCTGTTTTACATGGTCCATTCGGTCCACGATCTGGACATCGATCCCGTCGCGGCCCAGGTGAGTGTGGTGGTCAGCGGACACTCCCACAAACCGGCGATCGAACAGAAGAGAGGGGTGATGTACCTGAACCCCGGAAGTGCAGGCCCCCGCAGATTCTCTCTCCCCATCGCCGTCGCTCTCGTGACCACGGACGAGACGGGAGTGAACGCCAGACTTATTGAATTACTGGACTAAACGTGATGGGAGTCGTCTCATCGGAACCTCAATTCCGCCTGCTTTTAGCACGGGAGAGAACCTCCATAACGCTAAAGTAGGACTCTAGATTTATAGCAGTAAATAACACAAATATATAAGTAATATCAGCTGTCTGGCGCCGTCTCCTCTCTTGCGATGAGAGTTTCCTTTTTCCATTAAATCCTAAAATTGTTTGACTCAGACCATATTGGTCCGATATTAATAGGGACTAGATCAGTCCTATATTTGAAGGTCGCCGATGTGTTTGATCCGGAACGGTTTATCCCTTCGGCGTGTGGCGAGGCTGCGTCTCGATTGAACGAACGGAAAGGCACTTTCATGGATCTATACCAATTTCTGGCCCAATCTTCTGCACGAATCGTCCGTGCCGGTTTGATGATTTTGCTGCTCTCGATGGGGGTCACGAGCTGTATCTGGGCGGAGGATGGGAGATCGGAGATACTGTCGAGCGATCCCGTCTCGTCGGAGAGCGTCCCTGTTGCCTGCACCAGCGCACCGGACAACCCCGTACGGAAGCTATCCGGAGTCGTCAGCGATCCCAGCGGCGCCGGGGTGGGGGGAGCACAGCTCACGATCCTGTGTGGAGACTTTCGCCTGGCGGTCACAACGGATACTGCCGGAGCGTATTCGGTTACGATTCCCGCCGGCCACTACCAGATGCTGATCGAGGCTTCCAACTTCGGCAATGCGGTTCAGGACGTTTTGGTTACAGACGCAGCGGCGGGCACAGTGTTGAACCCGGAGCTGCGGCTAGGGCAACTCAAGAGCTCGGTCACGGTTACGGCAGGCAATGAGTTTGCGACGACGGCCGCCATCGGGGGCACCAAGACGGATCTGCCACTGGCGGAAGTTCCGCAGGCGATCAGCGTCGTCAACCGTGAGTTGATGAACTCACAGAATGTAGTGAAACTCGACGACGCCCTCAAAAACGTTGCAGGAGTGATGCCGGGCGGCTACTACGACGGCTGGGACTATTACCGCATCCGGGGCTTCGACGCCTCGTTCAACACCTATATCGATGGTCTGCGCAGCGGTAATGGAATGATGGAAGAGACCTGGGGGCTGGAGTCGGTGGAGGTGCTCAAGGGGCCGTCCTCCTCGCTGTACGGTCAGAGTGTTCTTGGGGGCCTGATCAACATCGTTACCCGCAAGCCGGTGCCGGCCACCTTTGCTCATGTGCAGCTCACGGCAGGCTCGTTCAACTTTCTGGATCCGGCTATCGATGTTGGAAGCTCACTGAACTCCTCGAACACCGTCTATGGACGGCTGAGCGCTCTTTATCACACCGCCAACACGTTTGTGGACCACACCTACCGGCATCGCTACTATCTCGCGCCGTCGATTACCTGGCATCCGGCGGCGGCAACCACGCTGACGCTGATTGGGCGCGCTCAGCGCGACAACGGACGGCAGGGCATGCCGTTGCCCGCGGCCGGTACAGCGCTGCCAAATCCGAACGGCGCGATTCCGATCAGCACTTATAACGGAGAGTTGGAGGCACACGCCAATCAGCTGGCCGAGGCGAATCAGCAGATCGGCTACCAGCTCCGGCAAGGCTTCGGCGAACGTCTCTCCCTGCGTCAGAATGCGCGATTCGCCTGGTACCAGCAGGACTGGAACCGGATCTACTATCCATCCTTCCTTGGAGCGGATCAGCGGACGCTCTATCGCTATCCTCTGAGCTGGCACGGACCCTGGCAGACACAGGAGGTCGACACCAGCATGGAGGGTCATGCGGACTTCTGGAACATGGAGCACAATGCGCTGCTTGGGCTGGATTTCTTCCGGAAGCCGGCGTCGTCGGTCGGCTACTCCATCGACTTCTCCGATCCATCGCAGTACGAGCCGCTGGACCTCTACGCTCCTGTCTATGGAGCAAACCCGGTGCGTCCCCTCTCGCCGTATACCCGCAGCCAGACGGTCACGCAGTACGCCGGAGTTTATCTGCAGGATCATATTCGCCTCCCCCACCACTTCACGGTGACCGGAGGTGGCCGCGTGGACTTCGCAAAGAACCAGATCAAGGGATCGCCCAATCAGAACGACACGGGCCTGACCCCGCGTATCGGTGTGACGTGGCAGGGCATACCGTCGACGACCATCTATGCCAGCTTCAGCAAGTCCTTCATGCCGCAGTCAGGGCAGGTGTTTGATGGCTCCACCACGGGTCGGTACATGACTCCCGAACGCGGGCAGCAGTGGGAAGGCGGCGCAAAGTCGGCCCTGTTTGGCGGCCGCGTCATGACCACCCTGGCGATCTTTCAGCTCGACCGAAAAAATGTCTCAACCACAGATCCTGCGCACCCAAACTTCTACCTTGTGACGGGACAGCAGCGCAGCCGGGGTGTGGAGCTGGAAGCTACGCTGCATCCGCTGCGCGGATGGAATGTCACCTCTGCCTACTCCCACATCAATGCGGTAGTGACCAACGATACGACCCTGCCTGAAGGAACGCCCACCATCAATGCCCCGAAGAACATCTTCAACCTATGGACGACCTACGAGATTCCGCGCGGTGCCGTACGTGGTCTTGCCTTCGGCGTCGGAGGACGTCGCTACACAGATCAGTCCGGTGATCTGGCCCACACCTTCGATCTGCCGGGTTATGGACTTGTCGATGCTTCGCTCACCTATCGACGCGGACCGGCGCAGTGGCAGGTCAATGTCAATAACCTCGGCAACAAGCGCTACTACAGCGGCTCTTATAACGATGTCTACGTGAAGCCGGGCGAACCGCGCGTGATCCGCGGAACGGTCTCCTGGAACTTCTAGAAGCTAACGCTAGGTGCTGCGCATCCTTGGATTGACGATGGTGTACGCAACGTCCGTCAGAAGATTGACAGCCACATACGTGAGACCGATGGCGAGAATACAGCCCTGCACCAGGGCGTAATCGCGGTTATAGATGGCCGAGATGGTGAGGCGGCCGATTCCTGGCCAGCTGAAGATGGTCTCCGTCACGATGGCTCCAGCCAGCAGTGAACCGAACTGCAGGCCGATGACGGTCAGCACCGGGATCAATGCGTTGCGCAGGGCATGGCGATAGACGACGGTGTTTTCGGAGAGGCCTTTGGCCCGGGCCGTGCGGATGTAGTCCTGCCCCAACTCTTCCAGCATGGCCGTCCGGACCATGCGTGTAAGAACCGCTGCGAGCGAGAGGCCGAGAGTCAACGCGGGCAGCACAAGATGCAACAGGAAATCTACGAGGCTTCCATCGCCGGCAGTAGAGACGGGGAACCAGCCGAGCGAGATCGAGAAGATCAGGATGAGGATGGGCCCGAGCGCAAAGTTGGGGAAGGAAAGTCCTACGAGCGACAGGACACCCAGCCCGCGATCCTGCCAGCGGTTGCGATGCAGCGCGGAGGCGATTCCTGCAGGGATGGAGGTCGCCACTCCGATCACGAGCGCGGCGAGCGTAAGCGCAACGGTGTATGGGTAGCGCTGCAGGATGAGGTGTGTGACCGAGTCGTGCAGGCGAAGCGACTGGCCGAGGTCGGCATGGAGGATTCCGCGCCAGTAATGGGCGTACTGCTCAAGCAGAGGAGCATCGAGACCATAGGCGTGACGCAGCGCGTCGATGTCGGAGGCCGTCGCCCCTTCGCCCAGCATCTGCACGATAGGATCGCCGGGAACCAGATGAATGAGCAGAAAGACAACCGATACGACGACCCAGAGTACGGGAAGCGTAAGCAGAACGCGGCGCAGCGGCCGCCAGAGAGCCGAGCGCGTCATTGCGTTGCTTCCCTGCTCTCTTCTTCGTACGGTACGAGATCCACGGGAGCGTTGACCGGCTCAACGTTGATGCGACCGATGCGATGCCCCTGCATCTGTGCGACGGTGTAGCGCCGGCCATCGTATTCGACGCTCTCACCTGCGAGGGGAATGTGACCAAGCTGGGCGAGCAGAAAACCGGCGAGAGTTTCAACTCCGGCCTCGCGAGGAAACTCCCAATGGAGCTGCGTGCGGAGATCGCGGAGCGAGGTCGAGCCTTCGAGCGACATCACACCCGTCGCGCTGGGCAGTGCAGAGCGAGTGACGTCGAACTCGTCGTCCAGCTCTCCGACGATCTGTTCCAGAATGTCTTCGGCGCTGACCAGGCCAACGGTTGAGCCGAACTCGTCAACGACGATGGCGATCTGACGGCGATTCTGCTGGAACTCCTGCAACAGCTCGATCGCCAGCTTGGTTTCGGGAACGACCGTGGGCTGACGCATGATGTGGCGAAGCGTCAGGCCGGACTGGCCGCGTCCGCCGAGGGTAAGCGAGACGGAACGCACATGCATGAATCGCGAGACGTCTTTGGAGTAGACGATTCCGATGATATTATCTGTGCCCGGGCCTGCAGGATCGTAGACGGGAATCCGCGAGTGTTGTTCTTCGACGATGCGAGAGCTGGCCTGCTCCACCGGCATATCCGCCGGGAGCGAGAAGATTCTGCCGCGGGGCGTCATGATCTCCCGCACGGTAACGTAGTTCAGCTCGATGGCGCGATGAATGATCTCTTCCTGAACGGCAGGGAGCAAGCCCATCCGGCGGGTGGCGGTCGCGATGAGCTTGAGTTCTTCAGGAGAGTGCACACCGCCCTCCCCGCTGAGAGGAGCGCGGAAGAGCCTGAGCACAAGCGAGGCTGAGGAGTTCATGAGCCGGACAACAGGACGCGTAATTCGGATGAAGACATCCATCGGCCCGGCGACGGCGAGAGCAATGCGCTCGGTACGCTGCAGGGCGAGCGACTTGGGGACGAGCTCTCCCAGAAGCACTTCGAAGTAGGTGATCAGGGCAAACGCGATGATGACGGCTGCTGAATGGGCATAGATCGTCGCGTGAGGCGGAAGGTGATGCAGCCAATCCGCGGCGAAGCGCAGGAGAATGTCGGCGACGGCAGGCTCGCCGATCCAGCCCAGAGCGAGAGAGGCAAGGGTGACTCCCAGCTGGACGGCAGGCAGAAACTCATTGATGGTGTGCTTAAGCTTGAGGACGGTCACAGCGCCGGGACGGCCATGCGCGATGAGCTGCTGAACGCGAGTCTCGCGCACGCTGACCAGGGCAAACTCCGCCGCGACAAAGAAACTGCTGGCCAGAATGAAGAAGGCCACCAGAATGACGCGAAAGAGAATCCACTCAAGCATGTGATGACAAGTGTAACGGGTGACACGTCTTAAGGAGGGATCTGCAACCTCCGTCTTGATTCCACGAGGCTTCTCAGGAAGGCTCCGATTGCATTGCGAAGTGGCTTAGACGGAGAGTATTTTCAGTCCAGGCAAATTGCGGCAGGAGGTCTCTCAATGATTCGTCCCGGCGTCATTTCGTCAGGTCTTCTTGTGGGTTCGTTTCTCGCCTTATCCCTCCCTCTGCCCGCCCAAAGTTCGGCCCAGCCGGCAGTTGGCGCGCCCCCACTCTGACTACCATGGGAGCAGACTGTCCGGTCGACCTGCAGGCGCAGCGGCGCGGGACAGGGATAATGGTTGAAACGAAGGAACATTCGGTCAAATCTGTTCGTCAGCAACTGCGGTTGGACTGGGCCAACCGGCTACCCAAAAAGATTGTCGCGGCGGCCCTTGTGGTCCATGGCTTCGACGCCTCGCTGCGCCTCATCCCGGCTGGATCTCATGCCTCGCCTGCATTGAAGAAGGTGGTAGCTGTAAAGCTCGACCTTGCGCGAGAAGGACATGCATCCACCGAGCTGGAGCTGCAGCACTTCGCAACGGTCAGCTTCATCGAGCTCAAATCGATTGAATATGCAGATGGAACGCGGTGGAGTGGGCCAGTCGAGGGAGGCTGCCGCATCACGCCAAATCTGCTGTTGTTGGTCAACGCCGCGACACGGTGAAGCTGAAAGGCAAAGAGGCGGCCCGGCACCTGGTTGGGTGCCGGGCCGCAGTTTCTGCAGAAACAAACTTACGCGAGGACTTTGGTGACCGACTTGTCGATCGTGTCTTTAGGCACATAGCCGACGATCTGGTCAGCAACCTTGCCATCCTTGAACAGGAGCAGCGCGGGGATACCGCGGATGCCGTAACGCATTGGGGTAGCGGTGTTAGCGTCAACGTCCATCTTCATCACCTTAAGCTGGCCCTGATAGTGGCTTGCCACCTCGTCTACCACGGGAGCCAGGGCGCGACATGGTCCACACCAGGCTGCCCAGAAATCCACGAGCACGGGCTGCTCTGATTGAAGGACATCTTTCTCGAAATTCGCGTCACTGACTTCTGTTACGAACTGACCTGCCATGTATCTTCCTCCCAAGAGTGCTCTGCGATCGGCGAGCAACCTTCACAATAATAGATGCACGAAGGCATCTCTGGTTTCAAATGTGGTCAAACCAATGGCGGAAATTGGATTTATCTGGTAAGTGCCTGTTAGATGGGAAAATAGGGTGGCTTAAAGAGGAAACGCCCGGACCCCTTTGAGAGGGGTCGACGGGCGGCGTAGCAGCCCTCCCCAGAACTGCTCACTCGGTCAAGGTACGCTAACTTGATGAAAAACGTAAAGGAATCTTAAGTAATCAAGTAAGTGGTTACCTAGGTGGACTTCCCGATTTAGAACTCAGCTCCGCCAGCGATAATTGTCTCGAGGATTTCGACGCCGGGATCTCGAACGGCCTCCCGAATCCGGGGCAGCAGTTCCGAAAGAGAACTCTCCGTGATCATCAGAACCGAGGGGCCCGCGCCGCTGAGAGCTACCCCCAGAAAGCCGGGAGTTCCGGAGAGCGGCAGCAGACGAGCCAACAACGGGCATGCGTGCATGCGGTAAGGCTGATGGACCCGGTCGCGCATGGCTGTGGCCAGAAGATCACCTCGACGCAGAGCAAACGCAGAGACCAAGAGAGCCGTCGACTGTATGTTCAGCACCGTATCTTCACGGGAGTAGTGGGCCGGCAACATTCCCCGCGACTTGCTGGTGGAGAGACTTGCTGAGGGAAGTGCAAGCAGAAGCTTCCACTTCAAGTCTTCCCTGTAAGTCGCTGTAAATACAGCGTTTTTATCCATGGATGAAACCGTCATCCCTCCATAGAAGCATGCGGCGACATTGTCAGGATGACCTTCGCGGCGGCACGCTTCTTCGAGAAGATGTTGCCGCGACCACCCGAGATTGCCAAAGTGGTTGGCCAGCAAAACCCCGGCCAGCAGAGCGGCGGCGCTGGAACCACACCCCATTCCCAAAGGAATCTCATTGTGGAGCTTGAGAGCAAGTCGGGGCGAGAGCTTGCCGGCGTTCGCGAGAACATCCATGTAAGTCGTAAGGATGAGGTTGTTCTCGATGCTGGAGCAGGCATCGGCGTTCCGGCCGGTGGCGTCGATGTGAAAGGCTCCCGTATCGGCGACTTGCGCCTCTATGGTGAGGTGGAGGCCCATCGCCAGACCCAGTGCGTCGAAGCCGGGCCCCAGATTGGCCGAGGTAGCGGGAAGGCGCAGGCGAACAGGGCCAGGCTGAGCAGCTGGGTCGGACGGTGTGCTCATGCGTGAACCAGCTTCATCTGCGACTCCAGCTCGCGGAAGACCGTGTCGGTGTCGGGTTCAAGGACGATCGGCGGCTTGCGCAGTGCGGCGTGCAGCAGCTGATCGGCAGGAAGTATCTGGGCGTTCTCTTCCTCGGTGAAGAGCTCTCCACGATGGAAGTCGATGGTGTAGTTCGAGTCCTTGAGGGTGTGGCCGGTCAGAACAAGGACAACGCGTTCTTCTCTGCCAATCTTCCCTTGTGCGACCAGCTTTTTGAGGCCGGCGAGAGTGACAGCAGATGCTGGCTCGCAACCGATGCCTTCAAAGCCGATCTGAGCCTTGGCCAGGGCAATCTCCTGCTCGGTGGCCTGTTCGCACCAGCCCCCGGTAGTGCGGAGTGCCCGGAGAGCCTTGCGCCAGGAGGCGGGATTGCCGATGCGAATAGCGGTGGCGCGGGTGTTGGCCTTGACGGGGATCAGTTCTTCGCCGTTGTTCTCGCAGAGCGAGCGATAGAGCGGGTTGGCTCCCTCGGCCTGGATGATGCTGATCTTGGGAATCCGCGGAATGAGACCGAGATGATGCATCTCGGAGAAGCCCTTGGCGAGGGCTGACCCGTTGGCGAGGTTTCCGCCAGGAACGATAACGTGCTCCGGAACCTGCCACTCCAGTTGCTCCAACATCTCAAAAGCAGGAGTCTTCTGGCCCTCAAGACGATAAGGATTTACGGAGTTGAGCAGCATGATGGGAAAGCGATTGACGAGGTCGGTCAGAACGCGCACGCAACCGTCAAAATCCGTCTTGAGCTGGACGGTGAGGGCACCGTAATCCATGGACTGGGAGAGCTTGCCCCAGGCGATCTTGCCTTCTGGAATGAAGACGATAGAGCGTAGACCGGCACGCGCAGCGTAGGCAGCCATGGCTGCGGAGGTATTCCCTGTGGAGGCACAGGCGACCCATTCGAAGCCGCGTTCGCGGGCGACGGACAGGGCCGCGGTCATGCCGGTGTCCTTGAACGAGCCGGTAGGGTTCATCCCCTGATGCTTGGCCATCACCCAGTCGAGCCCGAGGGCCTTCGAGGCCTGGGGAAGTTCGTAAAGTGGGGTGTTGCCCTCGCGAAGCGTGACCACATTGCTGAGGTCCTCGAGGATGGGGAACAGATCGCGGAACCGCCACACACCGGACTGATCTACGGGCAGGGTCGAGGTGCGGCGCTCCTGCCAGAGCCAGCGCAGGGCGCTGACGTTGGGGAGGTTGCTGCCGGCATCGGGAGCATCGCCGTAAGGCATTGAAGACCAGGGATAAATAACGTCATAGAGGCCGTTGCATTCGGGGCAGCGGAATATGCTATTGACAGCGCTGCCGGCGATCCTGGCGCCGCACTCTGTGCATCGGAGCTGATGTGTCGCGACTTTCATGGTTTCCGTTAGGGTATCGTACTCGGTTGACTCAGCCAAAGGGCTACGGCAGATGGCTGCAAATTGCGCTGATTTTCTTCATCTTCTCTTTGGCCTCCTCATGCCGAGCACAGGGTAAGAAGGAGCTTCGCGTGGCGGCGGCAGCGGACCTGCAACCGGTCCTGCCGATGCTGGCGGAGCAGTATGAGAGAGTAACCGGTGTAAAGGTTTTAGCCAGTTACGGCTCTTCGGGGAACCTTACGACTCAGATCTTGAACGGCGCTCCGATGGACCTGTTTCTGGGAGCGGATTTCGTCTATCCGGAGAAGGTGGTCGCCGCCGGACTTGCTGACGGAACAGCGCCCACCCAGTATGCCCGGGGAATCCTTGTGCTTTGGGCGAGGAAGGATTCGCCGCTGCAGCCGATCACCCTGGACTCGCTTACGGATAAACGGGTGACAGCGGTGGCGATTGCGAATGACCTGCACGCTCCCTATGGACAAGCGGCGGTTGCGGCGCTGAAACGGCTGAAGATGTATGACGCAGTGAAGCCGCACCTGGTGGTCGCGGAAAACATTGCCCAGGCGGCACAGTTTGTGGAGTCGGGGAACGCACAGCTGGGATTGATCTCCCTAACGGCGGCCAGCACGCCGAAGTTTCAGGGCGAGGGGACGCTGATCCGGCTACCCACTTCGTCCTACCCTCCCATCATGCAATGCGCTGTCGTCATGAAGAATTCGGATCGAAGAGCGGAGGCCCACGCTTTTCTGAACTGGCTGCTTAAACCGGAGGCTCAGGCACAGCTGTCGAAGATGGGTCTGCAGCCTGTGCGATAGCAGCCGTCGATCAACGCGCTGTGTAGACTTGCGCTGTATGGATCTTGAAGCACTTTGGCTGACGCTGCGACTGGCAGCGAGCACCACGGTCATCCTGCTGGCCGTCGCGCTGCCGCTGGCCTGGTGGATCACTGCGGGCCGGGGAGTTTCGCGGGCGCTGGTCCAGTCCGCTGTGGCGCTGCCTCTGGTGCTTCCGCCGACGGTGCTGGGATTCTATCTGCTGATTGCGATGGGCCCCTTGACGCCTCCGGGGCGCCTCCTGATCCGGCTGACAGGACATCCGCTGGCCTTCAGCTTCGAGGGACTGCTGATCGGGTCAGTGCTCTACAGCCTGCCTTTCGCCGTGCAGCCGCTGGTGGCTGGATTTGAGGCAGTGGATCGCGGGTACATTGAGGCGGCGGCGGGATTGGGGGCCTCCCCGAGGCGCGTCTTTTTGTCGGTCGTCCTGCCTATGGCACGGGTCTCGCTGCTGACCAGCGCGGTCCTGGCCTTTACCCATACGGTGGGGGAGTTCGGTGTGGTGCTGATGCTGGGAGGGAATATTCCAGGCGCAACACGAACACTTTCGATTTCGCTGTACGACCTGGTGCAGGAGGGGAATTACGATGCCGCCAGCCGGACGGCGCTGGCGCTGGTAGCGTTCGCCATGGTGGCACTGATCGTGATCTACCTGCTGCCGAGCACACGCAAGAGCGATGGAAGGCGGGCTGACGTTGTCCGATAGTCTGCTGAGCGTGCGGATGAAGCATCGCGTGGGAGGAGTTGCTCTCAACGTTGAGTTTGCATTGACGCAGCCGTGGACGGTCCTGTTTGGACCTTCGGGCAGCGGCAAGACCACGGTGCTGCGAGCGATTGCCGGATTCGTGAGACCGGACGACGCGCGCATTGCTTATGGCCCCATGGACCGGGTGCTGACCGATACGCGTGGCGGGACATTCCTTCCAGCCCATCTGCGTCCGATACGGAGTGCAGCCCAGACGGCAAAGCTGTTTCAGAACATGACTGTCGAGGCAAACGTCGCCTATGGGATGCAGTGGAGTTCCCATCCGGAGGATGAGCGGCAGGTGCTGCAAGAGGTCCTGGAGAAGATGCGGCTGACGACGCTGGCAGGGCGAAGAACGGAGACGCTGAGTGGAGGAGAGCGGCAGAGGGTTTCCGTTGCGCGCGCGGTTGCGGCAACGATTGCCTACGATGGCGTCGAGAAACCGTTGCTGCTGCTGGACGAGCCCTTTGCTGGACTGGATGCTGTCCTGCGGGACGAGCTGGTGGTGATGTTGCGTGAGTGGTTACGGACATGGAAGGTACCCGTGCTTTCGGTCTCGCACGATGCAGCGGAGTGCTACCTGCTGGATGCAGCCGTGATCCGGATTGCCGAAGGGCAGGTGGTGGACCAGGGGCCGGTGGAACGGGTGCTGGCCGAGGAGCGGCGAAGACTGCTGCAGCGACTGCGTGGAGGGATTGAGGCTGGTTGAGCCGTTACCCGGATTATCGATGCGTCTGGCCGCTAATTACTGGATTGTGCCAGGAGCAGATTTTTCGACTCACACTCTCGATAGAGCCTCGAATGGCTTCGCTCAGGATGGCACTTTTTGAGAGTCGCTCTCTTGTTGCCATGCCTGAGGCAAATGTAGCTGTACGGGCAAAATACGGAGATTCTTCGCCTTCGGCTCAGAATGACGGCTTCGATGAGGAGACGTGTGGCGCGAGCTATCTTCCGAGTTGAACCGGTTCCTGTTCGAGGTGGATGCCGAAGAGCGCGTTCACCTTTTGCTGGATGGCATCCCGGAGGGCAAAGATGTCGGCGGCGTGGGCGTCGCCTCGGTTAATGAGCGCGAGGGTGTGGCGCGAGGAGATACCCGCGTTGCCGAGGATGTAGCCCTTGACGAAGCCAGCGCGCTCGAGCAGCCAGGCAGCGGGAAGCTTGATTTGGCCAGACTCGGCGGGCCAGTGAGGAATTTTGTCGTGACTGAGTTGCAGGGTGTCACCGATGCGCTGGAGCGTATCGAGTGCGACGATGGGATTTTTAAAGAAGGAACCTGCGCTGCGACTGTCCGGTTCACCTTCAACGATCAACATCCCTTTGCCGTGCCGGATGGTGCGGACAGCGTGATAGACCTCGATGGGCGCAGGCTGGGTCTCGCCGAAGTAGCGAGTAAGGTCAGCGTAGGTGAGGTGCGGCTTGCGACCGTGATGGAAGCGAAAGGTAACAGCAGTGACGATATAACGGCCGCGATGGGTGGTGTTGAAGATGCTGCGGCGATAGGCGAAGCCACACTCGGAGTTGCTGAGGGTCACAAAGTCTGTGGTTTCAAGGTCGAGTACACGGACCGCGACGACGGTCTCGGCGACCTCCTGTCCGTAGGCACCCACGTTCTGGACCGGAGTTCCACCGACGGTGCCGGGGATTCCGGCAAGGCATTCGACTCCGCTGATTCCCTGCCCGCAGACGGAGAGTACAAAGGCGTTCCACTCGGCGCCTGCAGGAACGGTGTATTCGATCGAACTCCCGTTTGAGGTGGAAGAAGGCGTGCCATCGAGGGCGATGTGCAGCACCAAGCCGTCAAAGCCCGAGTCGGCGACCAGCAGGTTGCTGCCGCCGCCAAGAACAAAGACAGGCAGGGAGTTTTTCCGGGCGAAGGCGATCGCTTCCAGCAGAGCGGCTTCGGTGCGGATCTCGGCGAAGTAACGCGCCGGTCCTCCAATGCGAAGGGTGGTGAAAGGGGCCAGAGGGATGTTCTGCTGGATTTCGAGCGGGGTCTGCGGCACGGGTTTGAGGGTACATCAGGCCAGCGGGAAAGGCGAAGTAACCCGGGGGTGACGGATATTCAGGAGCATCAGTACAATGGAAGAAGGAAGAAGGTACGCCCCGGATTCAGGTTGGGCGATCTTCAAGGGGGTTTGTATGTATCCAGAGATTATGGTGATTCCAATGCGCGAGGAGCTGACTCGTGCGGGGCTGAAGGAAGTTCGCACGGCAGCCGAGGTTGACGCGGCAGTGGCTCAGCCCGGAACCACGATGGTAGTTGTGAACTCGATCTGCGGTTGCGCTGCCGGCAAGATGCGGCCCGGCGTCCGCCTGGCGATGCAGCACGCAACGAGGCCGGACCACTCCGTAACGGTCTTTGCAGGACAGGACCGCGAAGCGACGGAGAAGGCACGGAGCTACTTTGCTGGACATCCGCCGACGTCGCCCGCGATTGCGATCCTGCGGGACGGCCAGCTGGTGTACCTGATGCAGCGGTCGGCGATTGAAACCTCGACGGCACCGGCGATTGCGCAGGAGCTGGCTCGAGCGTTCGACACCTACTGCGCCCAGACAACGGCGTAAGTCTTTCATTCTTCATGAGCCGGATATTGGGGTGCCCCCCGGTATCCGGCTTTTCCTGTTTGTAAGCCTCATCCTGAGGCACCAGTGGGCCGATAGAGGGAAGTAACATGACCACCTACGGCTCATTCTCTTCGGGCTTCCCGGTGGCGGGTTTCCGTGTTTCCCGCCCCGTCTCCGACACGGCTGGAGATGCACCGCTTCTTATCGGGGAGAGCGCAGCGATGCGCCGTCTCCGTCTGCAGATCGAGAGGATCGGCCCGCACTTTCGTACGGTTCTCATACGGGGAGAGATCGGGAGTGGCAAGGAGCTGGCCGCACGGGCGCTGCATGCAAAGAGCACCCGAGCCGCCGAGCCGCTGAAAGTCTGTCATGCTGCCCGCTTGAACGAGATGGAGCACGAGAGACCGGGCGATCCTGCTCTCTTTACGGAGATAGGGCGAGACGGGACATCTTTTTTGGACGGCGTGGACGAGATGTCTGCCGAAGGTCAGAAGAGGCTGCTGGCGATGCTGGATCAGAAGACGAGCCCGCGAATGATCGCCGCAACCAGCCAGGATCTGCGAGTGATGGCGGCAGCGGGACTGTTTCGTCAGGATCTATATCAAAGGCTGGCGATGGTGGAGATCTCCCTTGAGCCCCTGCGGCGGCGAACGGAAGATATTCCAGCGCTGGCTCTGCATTTTCTTGAGCGGTTCTCGTCGCGATATGGGAAACGTGTGGACGCCATCGCTCATGAAGCGATGCAGCTGCTGCTGGACAATGAGTGGCCGGGCAATGTACGCGAGCTGGAGAATGTGGTGCACAACGCCGTGCTGCAGTGTGAGAGTGCTGTTGTGGAGGTGCGGGATCTTTCTACGCTGACGCATACCGCAAAGACGACGGGCGCGGTGGAGGTGATGAGACCCGCGGAGGCAACGCTGAAGCTGCAGGAGGTGATCGACAGGCACGTGGTGCGGGTGTTGCGGGAGTGTGCGGGCAACAAAGTGCGTGCAGCGGAGGTGCTTGGGATCAGCCGGTCGACGCTGTATCGAATGCTGGAGGGACGCGTGGGAGAGGCCGCCGCACCACAGCTTTAGAACGCATGCGCACGATACACTGACCTATGACGTTTGAGGTGTGCATGAAGAGGTTTCGTTTGGTCGGGTCGCGTTTTGTAGCGTGTGTTTTGGTTCTGGCAGCGGGCGGATTTTTCGCAGGGATGGTGGAGGCACAGGACGGCCCGCTGGGACCACCGACGACGGCGGCGCAGAAGACTCCGCAGACAGTTGAAGAGAGAAGCAAGGCCCTGGCTTCCCTGCTGGACGATATCTGGCAGGACCGGCTGAAGCACTCGCCGGAGTATGCGTCGTTCCTGGGAGACAAGCGGTACAACGACCAGTGGAGCGATTACTCGGTGAAGGAGGTCAATGCGTCCCTGGAACGCGGACGCGAGTTTCTAGATCGTCTGGGCGCAATCGATGTCACGGGGTTGAAACCGCAGGAGATTCTGTCGCACGACCTGATGATCCGCGACCTGACGGACAACCAGGAGGCTGCCGGCTTCAAGGAGTGGGAGATGCCGGTGAACCAGTTCAGCGGCTTCCACACGGATATGGTGCAGCTGGTCAGCAGCCTGTCGTTCGACACAGTCAAGGATTACGACGACTACATCGCCCGGCTGAAGAAGATCCCTACAGTTTTTTCGCAGAATATGACAAACATGCAGCTGGGTGTGGACGAGGGACGGGTCCCGCCTGCCTATCTGCTGGAGAAGGTAGTCACGCAGACGGAGGCGATTGGGGCGCAGAAGCCTGAAGACAGCCCTTTCGCGCAGCCGCTGAAGAAGTTTCCTCAGAGCATTAGCGCAGCCGATCGCAAGCGAATCACGCAGGAGATGGCGGAGGCGATCACTACGAGCGTGCTTCCCTCGTACCAGCGCTTTGCAAAGTTTCTGAAGGCGCAGTATGTTCCAGCGGGCCGCAAGGATCCGGGCGTGTGGGCGTTGCCCGAGGGCGATGCGTACTATGCCTTCCGTGTGCGTCAAAGCACGACGGAGGATAAGACCGCGGCAGAGATTCACCAGATTGGGCTGGATGAGGTGAAGCGCGATGAAGCCGAGATGCTGGCCATCGTGAAGAAGCTGGGCTTCAGCGACATCAAAAGTTTTAGCGCGGCGATGAAGACGAATCCAAAGCTTCATCCCGCCTCGAAAGAGGCTCTGCTGGATACGTACAAGGGCTACATTGCGAAGATGCAGCCGAAGCTGCCGGAGCTGTTTGGCACGCTGCCGAAGGCGAAGTTCGAAGTGCTCCCCGTGCCTGAGTACATTGAGAAGGATCAGGCTGCGGCTTACTACAATCCGGGCAGCCAGGATGGAAAGCGTCCGGGTCGTGTGTATGTGAACACATACAACTTCGCAGACAGATCGCTGGCACCGGTGGAGGCAGTGTCGTACCACGAGGGAATTCCCGGGCACCATCTGCAGATCTCGATTGCGCAGGAGCTGACGGGATTGCCGGAGTTCCGCAAGCAGGAGTACTTCACCGCCTATACGGAAGGCTGGGGACTCTACAGCGAGAGGCTGGGCAAAGACCTTGGCTTCTATCAGGATCCTTACAGCGATTACGGCAGGCTGGAAGCAGATATCTGGCGTGCGATCCGGCTGGTGGTCGATACGGGAGTTCATTCGCAGCACTGGACGCGCCAGCAGATGGTGGACTACTTCCATGAGCACTCGGCGATCGATGAGCCGAATGTGCAGGCTGAGGTGGACCGCTATATCGCATGGCCGGGACAGGCTCTGGGATACAAGATGGGACAACTGAAGATTCTGGAGCTGCGGGAGAAGGCCCAGAAGGCTTTGGGGCCGAAGTTCGATCTGAGGCAGTTCCATGATGTCGTTCTGGACTCAGGCGCGCTGCCGATGGATGTTCTGGAGAAGCAGGTGGATACGTGGATTACGGCCAAACAGAAGTAAACGGTGGATTGGTCTGGTAGCCTTTTGAGATGAGCGAAGAAACGTATGAAGTGGTAGCGCCGGCACCGGCGATGCCTAATCTCCGCGTAGCTATTCTTGGAACCGGCAAGATGGGCGGCATTCTGCTGCAGGCGTTTTTGAAGAACAACCTGCTGGGGCCCGACCAGATCTTTGCTACGGTCCAACATGCTGAGCGGGCGCAGGCGCTGTCGGTGCAGTATGGCATCGAGATGACAACGGACAATCTTGCGGCGGCGAGTCAGGCCGATGTGATCCTGCTGGGCGTGAAGCCGGTGCAGGTGCCTGCCCTGGTGGAGCAGATCCGTCCGGCGCTGTCACCGGAGAAGCTGGTACTGTCGATCGCCGCTTCGGTCAAGACGCGCAGCATCGAGGACGCTGCAGGGTGCGATCTCGCCGTGGTGCGGGCGATGCCCAATACGCCTTCCATGCTGGCGGCTGGAGTTACGGCTCTGTGTGCGGGACGCTTTGTCTCTCCTGAGCAGATGCTGATCGCCCAGAAGGTCTTCCAGACCGTCGGGCGCACGGTCGTTGTGGACGAGAAACATATGGACGCCGTGACCGGATTGTCGGGATCGGGACCGGCTTATATCTACATCATCATCGAGGCGCTCGCGGAGGCTGGAGTGAACGTTGGCTTGCCGCGTGACGTTGCGACGCTGCTGGCTGCGCAGACGACGCTTGGATCGGCGCGGATGGTGCTTGAGACGGGCTACCACCCGGCGCTGCTGAAGGATGCAGTCACGACTCCTGCGGGCTGTACTGTCGACGGCATTCTGGAGCTGGAAGAGGGCGGCCTGCGCGTAACCCTGATCAAAGCCGTAAAGCGGGCGACGCAGCGCGCGAAAGAACTGGCAGCCGGCTAGTTCCTCTGGAGATCGATGACTTCCGGATTTGTGCGTTCTGGCAACGGCGCTCCGGCAGGCGTTTCAACCTGCCGGAGTCGTAGAATGGAGCTATGGCGACAGCATCGACCTCTGCGGTTCCTGTAAGGCGCCCCTCACGTGGGCTGGGAGCCTTCGCCTGGGGGGTGGTGGGATACAACATCCTCGTCATTCTGTGGGGAGCTGTGGTGCGTGCCACAGGATCGGGCGCCGGATGCGGCGATCGATGGCCTCTCTGTAATGGGGACTTCTTTCCGCATCATCCGCGACTGGCGACAGTGATCGAGTTTGCTCACCGCTCGATGAGCGGAGTTTGCACCGTCCTGGTCGTGGCGCTTGCCGTATGGACGTTCCGAGTGACCGTAAAGGGCGATCGCACACGTCGAGCGGCGATGGCCTCGGTGTTCTTTTTAGTCACAGAGGCTTTGCTGGGCGCAGTACTGGTGCTGGGTGGCTATGTCGAGCACAACATCTCGACGGCACGCGTCATCATGCAATCGATCCACTTCACAAACACGATGATGCTGCTGGCTGTGCTGGGACTGACGGCATGGTGGCTTACCAATCGTGAGCGTCCTCGGAGCGGTATCCCTTCAGGGACTGCACTGAAGGGACCGGCATGGACTGCAGCAGCGGCGACCCTCGTAGTCGGTGCGACCGGAGCAGTTGCGGCGCTGGCGGATACCCTGTTCCCTTCTCCGTCGCTTCAGGCTGCGCTTGCGGCGGATTTCGCTGCATCGGCCCCATTGCTGGTCCGGATGCGATGGATTCATCCGGCAGCTGCGGCGATCAGCGTCTGCTGCGTTGTGTGGCTTGTGATGCGGGTTCGATCCACTCTCAGCAGGACGGTCGCAGGATTACTTGTGCTGCAGCTATTACTGGGAGTTCTGGATGTCTTTCTGCTCGCTCCCACATGGATGCAGATTCTGCATCTGCTGGTAGGCGATCTTTACTGGATTGTGCTGGTGGCGCTGGTTGGCGACCTGGTCTGGCCGACGAGCAGCATGAATCAAACTCAAAACGCCTATCGATAAAGCGATGGCCCTCGTCGCCGAGGGCCTATCGGTATCGCTACTTGCCATCGACCTTATCGACGGCTTTCTTGGTCCCGTTTGCTGTCTTGTGATAAGCCTTCTTGGTTCCGGCTTCAGTTTTGTCGTAGGCCTTCTCCGTACCTTCAGCCGTTTTGTCGTAGGCCTTTTCGGTGCCGTCTTTGGTTTTGTGATAGGCCTTCTTCGTGCCCTTGGTGACGCCATGAGCAGTGTCTGTGGCGGCGGCCTTGGTCTCGTGACCCGCCTTCTTCATATCCTGCGATGCATCCTGCGCAACTGCACTGAGCGTAAGAGACGTTGCCAGTGCAAGGGTAAAGACTCCAAATCGAACAACTTTCATGTTTTCTTTCTCCTGCAGTACCGAGTTTGAGACACGGTCTGCTAGCAATATAACTGCAGGAAAAGGAAACAGCTACGCAAGAGTTTGTCCTTCACGGCTCGCCTATTCCGCCTGGCTTGCGAAGCCGCTGGTTCTTAAGAAGCAGCTCGGCGACCAGACGCTGCAGCCGGACGTTCTCGGTCTGCAGTTCATCGAGCTGGTCCCGGGCTGAGTCGTACAGGGAGAGGAGGTCGCGACTCTTCAACGTTTCCGGTTGAGCAAGGAAGTTCCTTTTGCTCTTCTGATGATCTTCAGTGGTCATGAGACGAATCTCCATACGAAGAAGCGCTACGATCACGGGCGCGCCTCTGGTTCCGTTGCGCGGAAGGGCGACCTACCGCAAAGCATCCCTTCGCGAAAGCGCTCACGCTGCTCGGGCGTCATCTGCTCGAGACGTTCTTTCATGCGATCTTTCCAGCGGCGATGTCCGCCAGCGTGACGGTGAAATCCTCCAAACAGAATCTTGGAGAGGACGAGCAGCCCAAGTGCCTGCCAGAAGGTAATGTGATTCCAGCCAAAGATCTGGGGCATCAGGGCATTCCACAATCCCTTCACCACAAAACCCAGCGCAGTGGCGATCACCAGCGCGAGCAGCAGTATCTTGATGCCCCTTAGTACGCGATGTGCGTGCATGTAGTTTCTCCTTCCTGATGTATCGCAACTCTGCCGGTTCACACTGCACCGCCCAGGTCGTCATAGAGTGCCTGGAGACGACGGCGCAGGTGCTGGACGGCGTAACGTTTGCGCGAGAGCAGCGTGTTGATGCCGATGCCGGTCTCCGCTGCATATTCCTTGAAGCTCTTGCCCATCACCTCGTGAGCGAGAAAGATCTCCCTTTGCTCCGAAGGGAGCTCTTCGATGGCGTCTTCGAGAGCCTCGAGGATGACTCTGCGGGCATAGACGGCATCGGGTCCCTCTTCGGCGGAGGGCAGCAGGTCTTCGAGTGTGATGGCACGATCATCGCCATCGAGACCGGCCTGGTCGCTCAACGAAGAGGAGCGTCGCCGACGAAAGAGATCGACCATTCGATTCCGTGCCACGCGAAAGAGCCAGCCGGTTACCTGCTCGATGGGCTTCATCATGCGGTAGGCCTCGAGCAGCTCGAAGAAGACGTCCTGCAGGATATCTTCCGCCTCCCCCGGATCGCCGACATAGCGGCGGATGAAGGCACGCAGCCGCGGCCGATCGCGCTTCATGACCTCGGAGAAGAGTCGATCCTGCTCGGTAAATCTCCAACCCTCTGTATGGCTTGGCGTCATCTACTGGAAAGACGTTTCAGTGCGATCGTTTATTTTGATCGGAACAAGTTTTTTTTGAAAAGGCAACATTTGCCGGATTGTTCACATTTAGATAGAGAGGTTGCGGTAAGCTCATAGACCTCATATGACTGTTGCAAAAAAAAGCACAAAGGCCCGGACAGGCGGCACGGTCAAAAAGATGGCCGCCGGGGATGCTCCCCTTGTGGACAGCCGCTTTCTGGATCGCGACGAATCCTGGATGAAGTTCAATCGGCGGGTACTCGAAGAGGCCGAGGATCCTGAGAACCCACTTTTGGAGCGTGTCAAGTTTCTGGCCATTACGGCGAGTAACCTGGACGAGTTCCTCGAGATTCGCGTGGCAGGAACGCTGCAACGGATTGAAGACGGCTATAGCATGCCATCGCTTCCCGACGAGGGCGGTTTGACGCCACAGGAGCGGTTGGATCGCCTGAGCGAACGGATTGTCGATTTCGTCCACGCACAGTATCGCTGCTGGAACGACCTTCTGCTGCCTGCTCTGAAGAAGGAGAGGATTCGGGTCCTGCGATGGGAAGACCTGAGCGAGGCCGCGCGAAACCATGCTCTCCAGTTCTACGCAAATGAAGTCGATCCTCTGCTTACGCCAGTTACGATTGATCCATCGCATCCGTTCCCTCGAGTGCTGAATAAAGCTCTGTGCCTTGGCCTGCTGCTGCGGCACCGGCGAAGACAGCCCGGTGCGCGCGCCGCGGCTTCCGTGCTAGGCGTCGTGACCGTGCCGAGGTCGCTTCCCCGCCTGATCTCGCTGCCAGGCGAAGAGGGCTCTATCGACTTCATCATGCTGCATGAACTGATCGAGGCGCAGGTGGAGAAGATGTTCCGGGGCTACGAGGTATTGGCGCGCGCCGCATTTCGCGTGACGCGCAACAGCAATCTTTACCTGCAGGAGGAAGAGTCCCGCTCCATCCTTGAGAGCGTGCGCACGGAGTTACATAACCGCCGCAAAGGAGACGCAGTTCGCCTGGAGATTGAGAGCAGCGCGCCGGAAGAGATTGCAGAACGCCTGCGGATCAACTTCGAGCTCGATCCCTGGCAGGTATTTCATACCGATGGGCCGGTGAACCTTTCACGCCTGATGAACCTGTATTCAGAGTCGAAGCGGCCGAACCTGAAGTTTGCTCCCTTTGCGAGCAAGGAGTTTCGCCTGAGCCCGAAGTCCACCGACATCTTCGACGAGCTGAGAAAACGGGACGTGATGTTGCACCACCCGTTCGACTCCTACTCCGCCGTGGAAGGGTTTATTGAAGCCGCCGCGATGGACCCGAATGTGATCTCGATGAAGCAGACGCTTTATCGCACCAGTAAAGACTCCCCCATCTTCAGGGCATTGATTGAGGCGGCGCAGAGCAAAGATGTGACGGTCGTCGTGGAGCTGATGGCGAGATTCGATGAAGACTCCAACATTCGATGGGCCCGCGAGCTGGAAGATGCCGGGGTCGGCGTCTACCACGGCATCTATGGCTATAAAACGCACTGCAAGCTGGCGCTGCTGGTCCGGAGGGATCCGGATGGCGTGGTTCGTAGATACGCTCACCTGGGAACCGGAAACTACAACCCGATCACGGCCCGATTCTATACGGACATCAGCCTGCTGACGTGCCGGGTGGAACTGACCTCGGCGATGCAAAAGGTCTTCAACTATCTGACGGCCGATACGGAGTCGGCGAGCTACGATCCTCTGCTGGTGGCTCCGATTACGCTGGCGGATAAGCTGGTGGGGCTGATTGAGCGGGAAGCAGAACACGCCAAGGCAGGAAGGCCAGCGGCGATCATCGCCAAGATGAATGGCCTGATCGACCGGCGCACGATTGAAGCGCTCTATGCGGCGTCACAGGCAGGGGTGGAGATCGATCTAATTGTTCGCGGGATGTGTACGCTGCGTCCCGGGGTAAAGGGATTGAGCGAGAAGATTCGAGTGCGCAGCATCGTGGGACGTTTTCTCGAGCATAGCCGCATCTTCCAGTTCCACAACGGAGGCGAGGATGAGGTGTACTGCGGAAGCGCAGACTGGATGCCGCGTAACCTGGTGGAGCGCTGCGAGGTCGTCTTTCCGGTGACGCAGGCAGATCTGAAGAAGCGGTTGATGGATGAGATTCTGAAGACCTATCTCGACGACAACACGAAGGCTCGTCTGCTACATCCGGATGGAGAGTATAGAAGGGCGCCCAAGAGCGGCACTCCGTTTACAGCGCAGGATTACCTGATGGGCCTTGCAGCTGAGGCGAGCGAAGAGAAGGCGCCTGTGAGAAAACTGGCGGGAGATTAAGATTTCGGAACGGATATGAGAAAGAAAGAGGCCATTCGGAGCAAGTTCCTCCGAGTGGCCTCTTCTGTTTTAGTTCACCTTAAGGGTGACAACAGCGGTGTGGACCAGGCCGTTGGCTGCCGTCGCCGTGACGTTGAGGGTATACGTTCCGGGCGTGGTGTTTGTCGTGGTGTTTCCACCGGTGTTGACGGGAGTGCTGCTGCTTCCTCCGCCGCAACCTGAGAGGTTGAACGCTCCGACGGAGAGAAGAACAACCAGAAGCGGAGCGATCCTTCGACGTCGTGGTGCGATGAAAAAGAAGAGGCAAGCAATGGAGACCGCCGAGCCTGAGTACCAGTTAAGTCGGAAGATCCCGGGCCGGTGGAGGGCAGCGGTCGTGGTTTGGGAAGCGGTGATGGTAAGGGTGGCCGTGCCTGAAGAGCCGGCGGAGACGTTCACCGACGAAGAAGAGAGGGCAAGGTTTGCCTTGATCACGGGATCGGAGTTGATCGATAGAGTGACGGGGCCGCTGAAGCTGTTCGCAGAGGTGATCGTGAAGGTAATTCCACTGGCAGTCGTACCGGAGCTGACTGCGGTCGAGGTCGTGCATGGAGTCAGCGCGAAGTCTGCTGTTGAGGAAGAGACAAAGTCGGATACGAGCGTTCCCTTGGAGGCGGCATAGTTCGCGTCTCCGGAGTAGATCGCGGTAATGGTGTGCTGGCCTGTCTTTGTTTGCGGGCCAACCTGATACGTAGCCGTTCCGTTGTTGAGTGTGACAGTTGCTCCGCCGCTCGGAGCGACCCCATCGATGAGAATCTGGACGGTCCCGGTCGGTACTGGAAGAGTAGCCGTACTTCCGTTCGCGACTGTGATTGTTACCGCCAGCTGGCCGTTGATGCTGCAAAGCGCACTGGTCGAGGTGAGAGCGGTGCTGGAGATTGCTGCACCGGTGCCGGTGGAGCCTCCTGCCGGTGTTGCTAGAGTCCATTTGTTGGCAAGCTCGGCGACATCGAGCGAACCCCATCCGGTGGCAAGGTCATATCCTGGACCAGCACTGTAACCGATGGAGCCTCCACTGGGGCAGTTGGTTGTACCCAGCTGGCAGAGGCTGTTGTTATTGCCGCTGGTGATGTCGTGGAAGATATTTCCGTAATACTGGCTGGTTGCAAGCCCATAGAGTGTGGGATTGACGTTGCCGAGCCCGCATTGAGGGTTTGATTGGCCGGCAGAGCATTGATCGCGGGAGATGCTTCCAACCCCGAGCTTCTGCTCAAGCAGAGCGAAGATGCCGGCGAGTGCTGGAGAGACGGCGGAGGTTCCGCCGACGACATTAAGGTTTCCTGCGGAGTTCCGAAAACCGTTGGTGCAGAAGCCCTGAGAGCAGAAGAGATAGCCGTCATGGTTGGCAGCCGCATTCAGGGAGATATCGGGGACGTCCCGAGAGCCGTCAGCGGGCGTGATTCCCTGCTGCCACGAGGGCTTGGAGAAATAACTGCTGACTCCCCCGCCGCCTGAGCCGAGAGAGGTCGATGTGGATTCGTTCCAGACTGCCTCGGGAATATAACCGGTGGCGGAGCCGGCGTTATTCGTGCCGGAGCTGCTGTTGGAGTTCCAGTAAGGTGTGGCTCCGGTAGCAGAACCTTCGTTGAACATCGTTCCGCCTGCAGAGGTTGCGAAGGGCGAGCTGCTGGGAAAGTCAACGGTGAGCCCATAGTCAGCGGGGGGAGTGGCGTCGCAATCCGTCGCCCCGGAGTCTCCTGAGGAGCTGATGAAGGTGATGCCCTGTGCGTTGGCCTGCTGCAACATCTGATTGATCGTGTTGACATTGGCCTGGCCCCAGGCTGCTTCACAATTTCCGTAGCTCATGGTGATGATGGGAGCAACGTTCTTGGAGATTGCATAAGAGAGAGCGTTGACAACGGACGCAGATTTGCTGGCTCCCACGGTGACGAAGTTAATGGTTGCGTTCGGCGCGGCGGCCCCGGACCACTCGACGTCGAGGTGCGCCTCGTCCACATCTCCGGAGACGGTTCCTGCAACGTATCCAGGGGCCTGAGTGACCGTTGGCGCCTTGGCAGGAAGTCCGGCGGCGGAACGGAAGGCGGCGACATCCGTCAGGCTGATATCGGTCTGGCCGACGACAGCGATCGAGATTCCGGTCCCGTCAATTCCCTGCGAAATGAGCGACTTGACATCATAAATGGCGTAAAAGTCACCGGGTGCGACGAAGTGCACTCCAGAGGTCGAAGAGGTGAAGTGCGGCTGGACGATGGCGTGGGGGCGCGGCTTGAAGTCGTTCAGGCCAGTGATTCCGCTAACCAGGCTGGCGATCGGAGACGGAAGTTGGGGGTCCGCGATATTGGAAAAGTGCCGTTCGCCATTCCAGGACAGTGAATGGATGCTAGTGCTGAAGGCGCTCGCAATCTGCCCGACGCTTCCGCTCACGGTGACATAGTTGCGGCTGGGCGCGACCTCGACGACCTTCAGCCCTCTGGAGGTGAGCCATGCCTGCACCTTCTGGAGGTCGGCGGTTGAAAGGCCGAAGCGGACTCCAAACTGCTGCGGCGTAAGCCACTGGTGATAGTGGGGCGAGGCAGGATTTTGCTGATCCTGAAGCAACTGCGTCAGGTCTGCCTGTTGCGCATCCGTCAGGTTGAAGTGGATGCTGACGGCGGACAGCGTTTGCCCCGAGGTCTCTTCTCCGAGATCGGTTGCCTGACGGGCGTGGGCTGGAATCGTCTCCCGAACCGAGGAGCGATCGGAGTCCGTAATCTGCCTGCTGATGCGATTTTGTGGCGCGGCGTGCGCAGAGGAGACCAGAGACCCGAGAACAGCGAGGACGGGAACCAGAAGGCGGGGGACCGGATAGTTACGAATCGACATTTTTCTGTTCAACAACCTATCTTGCGTTGATAGAGAAACTTTAACGAGGCAGATGAAGGCTTTAGAAGGCGCCTGACTTGAAGGGAAACTTTCCCTCTATAGACCAGAGGCGCAGGAAAAGGTTTCGGTAGATCTGAACTTATCCGTCCTGATAGACGGGACTAATCGCCGCAGGACGCAGTTGAGGGAAAAACTTTACCTCCCCGAGACCGGGCATAAATCAGTATGAGGGAAAGTTGGAGCCTGTCTGCAGAAAAATGCATAGCCAGTTTCCCAGTTCGGTAAAAGTGCCAGGCCGGTGCTGTATTGAGGAAAGCCGAGGCACGGGAAAGGCAACGACAAAGATTCTTCCCTTCGCTGCGCAGGGTCAGAGTGACGATTTTTCTCTCGGGCGCCCTAGAGAGCGTACTTTCCTGCGCGAAGGACGTGCTGGGCGATCTGCCGCCGCAATCCGATGGTGTCGGCGGGATCATGTTTGGCCAGCCTTCGCAAGATGGTCAGCTGCGTCCGCAGCATATCCCCTTCGGCAACCGCGGCGAGGACGCGACGCGCGGAGATCTCGATCTTCTCCATCGCCTTCTCGGCATAGACGCGCGCCATCGCGGTCGCGATATCGGCACTTCCCTTGCCCGAGAGGATCTTGTTGGCGCGGAGGATGCCGGATTCCATCGCGTAGGCCTCGATGACCATGTCGGCGATGGCGGCCATGACCTCCTGCTGGTCGGCGAGTTGCTGCATATACTTCTGGGTCGCGGCCCCTGCCGCAAACAGCGTCAGCTTCTTTGCGCTGTCCAGAAGAGCATAGGCTTCCGCCAGAGAGCCCTCGCGCTCGGGCCGTTCGGATGGTCCCGCCATGACCTCATCCATAAGCTGTTTGATGGCGGGCATCAGGGCCAGCTTTCCGGACATGGCCGACTTGATCAACCATCCGGTAATGATGAGGCGATTGATCTCGTTGGTGCCTTCGAAGATGCGATTGATGCGCGAGTCGCGATAGGCCCGCTCAGCGGGATACTCCTCAACGTAACCGTAGCCGCCATAGATCTGCACGACATCGTCGACCACCTGATCGAGCATCTCGGAGTCCCATACCTTAACGATGGAGCACTCGACGGCGTAATCCTCGATAGCCTTCTGGATGGCTGCGGGATCCTGTTGGTCGACCCCCGCAAGTGCCGCGTCAATCATGGCAACGGTGCGGTAAGAGAGCGCCTCGCCAATGAAGACTCCAATGGCAGCGGCAGCAAGCTTTTCCTGAATGAGGCCGAACTCGGAGATGGTCTTGCCGAATGCCTTACGCTCCTTCGCGTAACGGATACCGTTGCCCAGACACATGCGCGCGGCTCCCACAGCGGCGTTGCCGAGCTTGTAGCGTCCGACGTTAAGGATGTTGAAGGCGATGTGGTGACCTTTGCCGACCTCGCCCAGCAGATTCGCCGCGGGAACCTTGCAGTCGGTGAGGATAAGCGGGCAGGTCGAGCTGCCACGGATGCCAAGTTTGTGCTCTTCGCTGCCGATGGTCAGGCCGGGAGTTCCGCGCTCAATCAGATACGCGGTGAGGCGTTCTTTTCCCGCGTCTTTGCCCTCCTTGACTTCGCACCGCGCAAAGACGGTAAAGAGATCGGCGAAGCCCGCATTCGAGATCCACATCTTCTCACCGTTGAGAACGTAGCTCTGGCCGTCACTGGAGAGAACGGCTCGCGTTCGCGCATTGAGGGCGTCGGAGCCTGAGGTGGATTCTGACAGCGCGTAGGCTCCTATGAACTCGCCGCTGGCGAGCTTAGGGAGATATTTTTTCTTCTGCTCGGGAGTGCCATACCAGACGATCGGCAGAGTCCCGATGCCGACGTGCGCCGAGAAGGCAACCGAAAAGCTGCCCTGCTTGGCGATGTTTTCAGCAATGATGGCCGAGGTGACCTTGTCCATCTCGAGGCCACCGTACTCCTCGGGGATATCGACAGAGGTGAGGCCGAGATCGCTTGCCTGCTTGATGAGACGACGAGTAACGGAGAAGTCCTTCGCCTCAATCGCGTCGGATGCCGGAACAACTTCATTGAGTGCGAACTCCGCCGTCGTCTGCGCGATCTGACGCTGCTCTTCGGTGAAGTCCTCTGGGAAGAAGCAATCGGCAGGGCTGGGATTGGAGATGAGGAAGCTGCCGCCGGGGATGACCCGGGTTGCGGTCGAAGCTGGAGCAAGTGTAGCCATGATGAATCACCTCGAACAGAATGCTTAGGAAATGGCCTCAAAAATTCCTGCAGCGCCCATGCCTCCACCAACGCACATGGTGACCATGCCATACTTTGCGTTGCGGCGCGGCATCTCGCGCAGCAGGGTTGCGGTCAGTTTTGCTCCTGTACAGCCAAGCGGATGGCCTAAAGCGATGGCTCCTCCGTTGAGGTTGAGCTTTGCCGGGTCGATGCCTAGAACCTTAATGACGGCGAGGGACTGGGCGGCAAAGGCCTCGTTGAGCTCGATGACGTCGATCTGATCGAGTGTGAGGCCAGCCATCTTGAGAGCCTTGGGAATGGCATGGATAGGGCCGATCCCCATCTCTTCGGGATCGCAACCGGCGTACGCGAAAGCAAGGAACCTTGCCATAGGTATGATGCCGAGTTGTGCGGCGCGCTCAGCCGACATGACCACAGCAGCAGCAGCGCCATCGGATGTCTGCGAGGAGTTTCCCGCCGTGATCGTGCCCTTCGCATGGAAGACCGGCTTGAGCTTCGCAAGTGCCTCCAGCGAAGTATCGGCGCGCGGCCCCTCATCGGTTTTGAAGAGAACCTCAGTTGTTTCCGCCTTGCCCTTCTGATTCAACGCAGTATTGTCGATCCTGACCGGGATGATCTCATCCTCGAATCGACCCGATTGAATTGCAGCGAGAGCCTTCTGATGGCTCTGCAAAGAGAACTCGTCCATCGCTTCGCGAGCGATGCCATAGTGCGTAGCGACCCTCTCAGCCGTGAGGCCCATGGACATGTACGAGCCGGGGTAATGATCGACGAGCCAGGGGTTCATCGAGATCTTATTGCCGCCGAAGGGTACGCACGACATGCTCTCGGTACCACCGGCGACGATCACGTCGGCCGATCCGCCGCGAATGCGATCTGCGGCCAAAGCAATGGACTGAAGGCCGGAGGCACAGTAGCGATTGATGGTCATGGCGGAGGCGGTCACGGGAAGACCGGCACGAAAGCTCGCTACACGGGCGACGTTCATTCCCTGCTCCGCCTCGGGCATGGCGCAGCCAAGAATCACATCTTCGATCTCCGACCGGTCCAGCTGCGGAAGACGCTCCAACGCTCCTCTGATGGCGAACGCCGCAAGATCGTCAGGGCGGGTAGAGCGCAGCGCGCCACGCGGAGCCTTGCCGACGGGGGTTCGAACTGCAGACGCAATCACGACGTCCTTCATAAAGGCTCCTAATTCCTGAGCGGCTTGCCCGTCTTCAGGGTGAAGGCGATCCGCTCCTGCGTCTTCTTTTCCCCGCATAGCGACAAGAACGCCTCCCGTTCCAGATCGAGCAGATACTGCTCGCTGACCAGTGTTCCTGGGTTAAGGTTGCCACCGGCCAACACATATGCGACGTAGTTAGCCACCTTGAGGTCATGGTCCGAGATGAACTGCCCTTCGCGCATGGTCCATACTGCCAGCTTCAGCGTTGCGAGAACAGACTCTCCGGGGACGGGGATATCGGTGCGAGGTACGGGCGCGGCATATCCTGTATCCGCGAGAGCTCGCGCGCGCAGCTTGGCGTCGATGACCAGCCGGTCGCGGTTGATCGTAATCTCATCGTCGGGTCGCAGAAAGTTCAGAGACCGGGCCTCTGCAGCCGAGGTGGAGACAGTTGCCTTGGCGATGGTCTCGAAGTTTTTCTTGGTTGCCTCGAAGATCTCCACCGACTCGCCACGGGCATCGGGACGGATGCTTGTGCCAGCTTCGATGGAGCGGAGCAGCATCTCTTTGCAACCACCACCGCCGGGGATCAGTCCTACGCCGGCTTCTACCAGTCCCATGTACGACTCCGCATGCGGCTGACGCGCGGAGGCGTGCAGGCTCATCTCGACGCCTCCACCGAGACACATGCCATAGGGCGCAACCACAACGGGTCGAGGGCAGAACTTGATGGCCTGAGTCATACTCTGAAAGGCACGCACGGCTAGGTCCACCTCATCCCACTCCTCATCCTGGATCGTAAGCAGGAGCTGCATCAGGTTTGCGCCGACGGAGAAGTTGGTTGCGTCCCCGGTGATGATGAACGCCCCGAAGCGGGCAACATGTTCGCTTGCGGGTTGGAGGGTCTGCGTGATGAGGGAGACGATGTCTCCGCCCAGGGTGTTCATCTTCGAATGGAGTTCGATGGCCGCAACACCGTCTCCAAGGTCAACCACCGAAGCGCCAGCGTTGTTGCTGACGACACCATGGGATTTCTTGAAGGTAGCGATAGACGCGGTACCTTCGGGCGCGGGCACCGGTCTGTAACTTTGGGTGAACGGATCAAAGTAGAGGCGTCCACTCGGAACGGCAGCATCGTCCTTGTACCAGTGAGGATCATCCTCTCTATTCTTGTCGGCCCATGCGAGAAGCCTTTCGACATTGTGGGCGATGGGCGCTCCTGCGGCGCGCATCTTCTCAGTCGTTGCCCGAACTCCTGCGGCGTCGAAGAGTTCGAAGGGGCCCAGTTCCCAGTTGTAGCCTGTGCGCATGGCAATATCGACTTCAACGATGCTGGCGGCCGGTTCATTCTCTTTCTCTGAGACACGATTGGCGGCGTAGGTGAAGAGTTCCGTAAGCAGAGGCCAGTAGAAACGCGCCGCCTTGTCCTGCTTCCCGTCCCCATGCAGCAACTGGACGAGGCGCGCGGAGACGGGTTCTATGTTCTTCACCATATCCAGCGAAGTAAAGCGCGGCCGTTCGACGGGGCGATACTCAAGGGTGCGCCAGTCCAGTACCTGCCGCAGGTCGCGGCCTTCTGCATCCTTGCCTTCTTTTTTGTAGAAGCCCTGGCCGTTCTTGTCACCGAGCCATTTACGTTCGAGCATGGTATCGAGAAAGGCCGGGAGTTTTACATCGGTTCGCTCATCGCCAATGCCAGGTGCTTTCGTCTCGAAGTTGCGGGCCACGTGCACGAGCACGTCGATACCGACCATATCGCCCAGACGGAAGGTTCCTGTGCGTGGCCAGCCAATGGCGGAGCCCGTCAGTGCGTCGACCTCTTCGATGCTGAGGTCCTGCTGCTGCATCAGGCGAACGGCATTTCCGATGGAAAACGTTCCGATTCGGTTGGCAATAAAGTTGGGCGTATCGCGCGACTGCACGATGGATTTGCCGAGTCGCACTTCGCAGAACTGCGAGATCAAGGTGATAGCGTCTGCGCTGGTCTGCGGCAACGGAATGATCTCCAACAGACGCATGTATCTCGGCGGGTTGAAGAAGTGGGTTCCAAAGAAGAGGTGCTTAGCCTCATCAGGCAGGGCTTCGGCGAGGCTGCTGATGGGAAGGCCGCTGGTGTTCGTCGTCAGAATGGAATTGGCGCGGCGATGCTGCAGCACCCGAGTGTAAAGTGCATGCTTGATGGCGAGATCTTCGGCGACGGCCTCGATGATCCAGTCGCAATCGGTGATCTGGCCCATATCGTCATCAAAGTTTCCCGCTGAAATCAACCGCGCCGCCGCGGGGATATAAAAGGCCGCGGGCCTGGCCTTCTTCAAAGCATCGAGCGCAGTGAGGGCAAATCTGCTCCGTTCCGCCTTTGCGGTACTGCTCTCCGCCCCTGGAGGAACGATATCGAGCAGCACCACAGGAAGTCCCGCATTCGCGACATGTGCTGCAATACGCGATCCCATGGTTCCTGCACCTAAGACAGCGACCTTGCGGATCATGCGGAGGGGCGCGGGGCTGCTCGCCATGCCTGGAGATCTCCTCGGTAGCAGGCCGGTGCCGCTACGGGGAGGAGGATACTGAATGACCATTCAGTGGTCAAGGACGCAGGGATGAATCCTTTGTAATTTCTAAGACCTGCAGCGAAAGATAAGCGGGATTTGAACGCGTATGATGGGCGCGGCAGCTTCGAGTGAGGTTGGGACGACATCTGTTTCCGCGAAGGACAAGGAAGTCTGAGGAATGAAGGATCTTTCAAGAAGAGAGTTTTGCTGGCTTGCTACAGGCGTTGCGGCGAGCACCGGCGAAAGGAACGTGTGGGCAGCACCCCCCAAAGGTATCTATTCCCTGGTTGAAGCGACAGATCACGACAGGATTCTGGACGCGGCGAACAGTTACCTCGCAGAGAAGCCGGTAACCGTGACGGCGGCGCATTCGGAACGGAGCCCGGGAGGCCCACACGATTTTTACTCCGAGGGAGATTACTGGTGGCCGGATCCCAAGAATCCCGGCGGCCCCTATATCCGGAGAGATGGATACAGTAATCCCCAAAACTTCAATGCACATCGCGAGGCGATGGTCCGGCTCAGCCTGATGGTTCCGGCGTTGACCGCCGCATGGTTGCTTACCCGGCAAAAGAAGTATTCCGATCATGCGGCGCAGCATCTGAACGCATGGTTTGCCGATCCGGCGACAAAGATGAATCCGAACCTCGAGTATGCGCAGGCTATCTTTGGAGTGAACAAGGGCCGCGGCATCGGGATTATCGATACGCTGCATCTGGTCGAGGTAGCGCGAGCGGCAACGTTGCTGGATCGAGCCAGTGCTTTGCGATTCGGAGGCGAGATTCGCCACTGGTTCTCGGACTATCTCGAATGGATGCGTACCTCAAAGAACGGGCAGGAGGAGCGGGATGCCGAGAATAATCACGGCACCTGCTGGGTCCTTCAGGCAGGAGAGTTCGCCCGTTTTACCGGCAACACCGGGGTGATGCAATGGTGCAGGGATCGCTTCCGCACCGCATTGGTTCCTCATCAGATCGCGCCGGACGGCAGCCTTCCTCTGGAGCTGGCTCGCACGAAACCGTACAGCTACTCGCTTTTTGATATGGACGTACTTTGCGGGCTGGCTCAGAGTATCTCCACTCCGCAGGACGATCTTTGGGCCTTTACCACTCCGGACGGACGCGGCCTGAAGAAGATGATGGCGTTTCTGTTCCCGTTTATCGACGACAAGAGTAAATGGCCCTATGCCCACGACGTCGAGCACTGGGACGATTTTCCGGTGCGGAACCCTGCGTTGCTCTTCAGCGGCATTGCTTACGACAAGCCCGAGTACATCACGGTGTGGAGGCGGCTGAACCCTGATCCCACCGTCCCCGAGGTCGTACGAAATTTTCCCATCCGGCAACCATTGCTCTGGATCTCATAACTTGAAGCTTTAAAACCTGAACCCGCTGCATTTGCTTGCAGCGGGTTCGATGTTTACGAAGCGGAAACAGCGTCGTCTAGCGTTTCCCTCCGGCGAGCCGGTTCATCTCGTAGCCCGCCATCAGGAAGCCTCCTACACCGTATACGTGACTGGAAGACGGCTTGAACTTGCCCGGCTGCGCGTCGACCGGTTGAATCGATCCCAGGCGCCCGTCCGCGTAGACGTGCTGCAGCATTCCCTTCCAGGATTTTTCCACGACAGGAAGGTAGGTCTTGCGATCAAGAATGTGCTCATTGATGCCATAAGCAATCGCATAGGTAAAGAACGCGGAGCCCGAAACCTCGGGGAGTTCGTACGCATCCGCATCGAGAAGACCGGAACGCCACAGACCATCCTGCCCCTGAATCGACTTGACCTCTTCGGCCATCTGCCGAAACTGTTCAACGTACTTTGCCCGCGCAGGATAGTTCTTCGGCATGATCTCAAGCACCTTGACCAGGCCACCCATTACCCAGCCATTTCCACGCGACCAGTAGAGGTTTTTGCCGTTGGCTTGCTTCTGGGTGAGATACCGCTCATCGCGGAAATAAAGATGGTCCTGCGGGTTGTACAGCGTCTTCGAGGTCAACCACCACTCGCGGTCCATGTAGTCGAGATACTTTTTGTCGCCTGTGGCGACAAACATCCGGGACAGCACCGGCGGAGCCATATAAAGAGCGTCGCACCACCACCACAATAGTTTCGACGGATCGTCGGGCCGTCCTACGAGCCTATCCATAATCTCTTTGGTATTTGCCATACGCTCTGGCTTACGCGAACTCTTCGGGTCGCCGAGGTACAGATCCATGTAAGCCTTGCCCATCGCCTGATCGTCGGCATGGGGAAAACGATTGTCGATCAGTTGCCATTTTTCCTGTTCGGAAAACTTCATCACGGCATCTCGAAACTGTGGATCGCCGGTTGTCTTCGAAGCGGCGAGCAGGCCGTCGTAGAGCGCGGCGTACGTCCACAATCGATTGAACGTCGGCTCGGCAGCTTTGACCTGCCAGGAGGCCACCTTCTCAACAACTGCCTGGATTGCCTTGGGCTTCAGTTCGGCGGAGATATCGGTCGCCAACGGCCCGGGATCGTCCGGTGCGTCGCCGGAAGACTTCGAATCCGGGGACTGTTTCTTCGCCGTTGCCGTCGCCGGGGCAGTCTGCGCGTACATGTAGGCGCCTGATGCCGCCAGCGTCAAGGCGAGCAGGCCGGCCATTCCGGTGCGTCGCAACGGGAAGAGATGCAGCAGCGGGAGACGGAAAGATCGAAGTTCCGCAAATACCATAAAACAGAATTTCCTTTCAGTTCAATTGAGACCTTGATTCATGACCAATGCGACTGCACTGCGCAACCTGGCCGTGTTGCCTTCGAAGGCGGGGCGAAGTCTGGGAGCTGTCGAAAAGGCGTTCTGCTTGAGTTCTGCCTCGATCTTGGGCCCTAACAGATGCCATGCGCTTGTGATATCGCCGACGATAATGATCTCGCTGGGAGCCAGAGCGGACGCGATCATTCGCAGTCCACGACCAAGAAACGACGACATCTTTTCGAGCGCCCGGATCGCTTGAGTGTCACCCGCCTGCGCCATTTTGACCAACGCGGAGAAATTCGATGGTGCCGTTCGACCACTGAGTTCTTCGTAGTAGCGCAATCCCGCGCGGTTGGAGGCCACAGTCTCCCAACATCCGCGTCCGCCGCAGCCGCAGACGTAGCCGTCATGCTCCATCTCTACATGACCGAACTCTCCAGCCATGCCGTTCGCGCCTCGGAGCAGTCGTCCGTTGGAGAAGATGCCGGTTCCTATGCCTTCAGAGACATTGACGACGACGAGGTCATTGAGTCCGTCGCTGTCACCAAACCACACCTCCGACAAGGCGCAGGCATTCGCAACATTGTCCATCTCAACGCGCAAACCGGTCGCGCGATGAATCTTCGACTGGATGCTCTGCATGGGCCAGTTCACGTTGGGCGCAAAGATCGGTTTCTTTTGTTTGGGATCTGCACGCCCTGGCAGGCTGATGCCAATTCCGTCAAATGACTTGTCCGCGTGGTCCGTCATCAGCTTTCGTATTGCAGCGACGATGGGAGCGATTGCCTTATTGGGGTCGCCGGGCAGATTGACGACGTTCTGCGCCACGATCTTCCCCCCGAGGTCGGTAACCGCAACCGTTGTCTGCGATGGGTGAATATCCAATGCGATAACCGCACGTTGATGATTCAGTTCAAGAAAGGTGGGGCGGCGTCCGCGGGGAAGTCTGCCGGTAGAACCTTCGAGCACCCAGCGCTCCCGAATCAGATCTTCCACGATCAATGAAATTGTGCTTCGCTGCAGACCCGAGATGCGCGCAAGGTCCGCACGAGAGATGGGCTGTCGCGTGCGAATCAGATTGAAGACAAGATTGCGGTTGATCTGCCGCGGTGTCTTGTTCGAAGCACTCTGTTTTCTCGTGAAGGTAAATGGATGAGTCGGGGGTGTGGGCATCTGGGCTTTCTCGTACAAATAAGAGGTACCGCAATCCTGCAGAGAATTCTATTTACTCACGGACCTCTCGTAAGGTTTCTTCTTAAAGTCTCAATCCGCGTAACTTGACATCACAAACAACGAGTCTTTATATCACTGACAGCCAGGCACTTTGTAGATGCTCTGAATTATATGTCTCAGCCGTTGCACTTGTGTCTGGTCTTCCGTCCCCCGAAGGACCTCTGGAGTTATTGCCTCGATCATGCTGAACCGCCGAACATTTATCAAGAGCAGTGCGCTTACTGCGGCCTCTTCTTCCGTCTTCTCGCGTACAGCGCTCGGCGCTTCCATGGCTCGCCTCATCGATCCATCGTCTTCGGGATCACTTCTGTCCACACGACTCTCTTCCGGCTGGGAGTTTCTTCGTGAACCGCTCGGTGGACCGTGGGAGGTATGGCACAGCAAAGAGATCGCGACCTGGCAGTCGATCGCCATGCCGCACTGCTTCAACGCCTATGACGGCTGCGATCCCGATACACCGGCCTATCGAGGAAACGGGTGGTATCGCCTCCACCTGCCTGTTGCGAATCCGTACCCCGGCGGACGGACACTTCTTCACTTTGAAGGCGCTGGGCAGTCGACCAAAGTCTATGTGGGAGACATACTCGCCGGGGAACATGTTGGTGGATATGATGAGTTCGTCTTCGATATCACCGATGCGATCCATCAGTATTCTTCTTCGCTAGGGACAAGGCAAAAGCCTTCCGGAATGCCCATCGCGATCCTCTGCGACAATTCGCGAGATCTGGACAGAATGCCATCGGACTTGAGTGATTTCACGCTCTACGGCGGCCTTTATCGTCATGTCAATCTGGTCTACGTGCCTACGGTCTCGCTCGATCATCTGCACATCAAGACAAGTCTCAAGGAAGCGAGTTCACCGGCGGAAGTTGAACTTATCGCCACGCTCTACAATCCGGCCAACGATAGGGCTCCGATCAGGCTCTCGCTTGAAGTTATCTCTCCCGATGGCACGACGGTCCACACCGCGAAACTCACCTCCGCTCCCTGGTCCGGGCAAAGATCGGCCTCACACTTCACTCTTGCCAAGGCTCATTTATGGAGCCCTCAAGATCCAGCCCTCTATCAGTGCCACGTCAAAATAACGACGCCGAGCGGAGAGTATACAGCCACAGAGACCTTCGGGATTCGGCACACGGAATGGGTCGAGCACGGTCCCTTCAAACTCAACGGGGAACGGCTTCTGCTTCGCGGTACCCACCGCCATGAAGACCACGCCGGGTATGCAGCAGCGATGCCCGATGACCTGATCGAGCAGGAGATGAATCTCATTAAGGATATGGGCGCAAACTTCATCCGGCTCGCCCATTATCAGCAATCACGGCGAGTGCTGGACCTTTGTGACCGCCTGGGCATTCTGGTGTGGGAGGAGATTCCCTGGTGTCGCGGTGGGGTTGGCAGTGAAGCCTTTCAGGAGATGGGCCGTCGCACATTGCGCAATATGATCGCGCAGCACTGCAATCATCCCAGTATCCTGCTGTGGGGATTGGGCAATGAGGATGACTGGCCGACGGAATACCCGGAAGTGAACCAGCAGAAGATTCGGGCTTATCTCACTGAGCTTCGCGACCTCTCCCACCAGCTCGATCCGTCGCGGATGACCACGATTCGCCGATGCGATTTTGCCCGCGACATCCCGGACGTCTACTCTCCTTCGATCTGGGCCGGTTGGTACAGCGGAACGTATCCCGAGTATCAGAAGTCCCTCGAGACACAGCGCGGGTGCGTCAAACATCTCTTTCATGCAGAATGGGGCGCGGACAGCCATGCTGGTCGCCACTCCGAAAATCCGGACAAGGTGCTCGCCGAGATCGCCACAGGGCACGGAACCGATGAGCGCGGGCTTGCCTACCTCAACTCGGGTGGTGAGGCCCGCGTGTCGAAAGATGGAGACTGGTCGGAGACTTACGCCTGCAATTTATTCGACTGGCACCTCAAGGTGCAGGAGACCTTGCCGTGGTTCACCGGCTCCGCACAATGGGTCTTCAAAGACTTTACAACCCCACTGCGAGTCGAAAACCCTGTTCCCCGCGTGAATCAGAAAGGTCTGGTTACGCGTGACATGCAGAAAAAAGAGGGGTACTACGTCTTTCAGTCCTATTGGACCGACCAACCGATGGCCCGGATTTATGGCCACTCGTGGCCGATACGATGGGGAGAAGCTGGCGAAAAGAAGATGGTCAAGGTCTATTCCAACTGCGAGAGTGCGGAGCTTTTCGTCAATGGCGTCTCTGCGGGTGTCAAAAAACGAGATAGCCAGGACTTCCCCGCTGCTGGCCTGCGCTGGTCCGTTCCTTTTGTAGATGGCACGAACAAACTGCGTGTCGTCGCCCGGCGAGGCTCCGCTACCGTTAACGACGAGCTGGAATTCGCCTACCAGACGAAAGTATGGGGACAGCCTGCAATGTTCAAGCTGACCGAGCTTAGCCGCCGGACTGGAAAGGTGACCCTGGAAGCCCGGCTTTACGATGCACAGGGTGTCCTTTGCCTGGATGCACGAAACCGTGTCCGCTTTACGATCTCCGGGAATGGAGCCCTGATCGACAACCTCGGAACTCCAACCGGCTCCCGCGTTGTCGAGCTTTGCAATGGGCGGACCGAGATCAGCGTCGCACGGGAAGCGGGTGACCGAACGACCGTCGGAATCAGCTCCAAGGGTCTGCCGACGGCCTTCTTGCCCCTCACCTGAGGACAACTCTCTCACGCTTTGCGGACAGGCTAATCCCATTTTGGCCCTGCTTTTCTCTAGCAGGCCAAAACGGGATTGACAATTGTTTGCTCCGCGAACTATCTTTCAGCGTTCCCACAATTAAATCTCGGGCCATCTCGTTGAGCCTAAGACAAACGTTTGACTATGGAGGCACCCTTATGCATAAAGCCTTATTCTCTCAAGGCTGGCGCTTTGCTTTGCTTGCTGTGCTGGTGACGGTTTTCAGCACCGCGGCAGAGGCACAGCTCAGCACGGCAACGCTCGCAGGCACCATCACGGATACAAGTGGCGCTGCAATTCCCAATGCGACCATCACGCTTACCCAGACGGCAACCAACTTCACGCGAGCCGGAAAGACGAAGGAAGATGGTTCTTATCACGAAGAATTTCTTCCGATCGGCCCCTATAAGATCTCGGTAACGGCTGCTGGCTTCAAGACGCTCGATCGTTCCGGCATCACGCTTTCCGTCATGCAGAACGCATCGCTTGACCTGCAACTAGAGATTGGAGCCACCAGTGAATCGATCGAGGTCAGCGCCGATGTTCCGCTGGTGAACCTGAGCAATTCCGCACTCGGGCAGACCGTATCTAACGTTGAGATTGACAACCTTCCATTGGTCAACCGCAACGTCGACCGCCTCCTTCAGCTGGTTCCCGGTATTCAGAAGGTGGATACGATCAATAACCTCGGCTATCAGGAGATCAAGGTTCTTGCGAATGGATCCACCGACGGATTCGTCGGCCAGGTCTCGTACTACCTCGACGGTGGCTTGAACATGACCGGCCTCCGCAATTCGGGCAATCAGGTTCCAAATCCCGATGCCATCAGCCAGTTCAATGTGGTGACCAACAACTACAGCGCCCAGCTTGGCCGCTACTCCTCGGCGGTCGTCAGCGTGGTCTCAAAGAGCGGCACCAACAGCTTCCATGGTTCAGCGTTTGAGTTCTTCCGCGACCGTAACTTCAATGCAATCGCGCACAACTCTGGCGCCAACGCCACAAAGAATCCGTACAACCAGCATCGCTTCGGAGCTACTCTCGGCGGTCCCATCCGTCGCGATAAAGACTTCTTCTTTGGAAGCTTCGGCGGATACCGCTTTATTCAATACAGCGACTACAGCGGCAGCCTGCCTTCCGATGCACAGATGCGGGGCGACTTCTTCGAGAACATGCCAACCACGGCGGAACAGAAGAACTGCACCACGGCTCCGACGGCTGCAGCGAATACCGCGGTTCACTTCCTGGTCTGCAATCCCGCGACGCTCACCCCTTATCCGGGAAACAAGCTTCCTTCTGTCGATCCCACCGCAGCCAACATTCTCAGCTATCTAAAGAAAGTCCTTCCGGCACGACAGCCTGCACGAACCGGCGATACGCGATATACCTATCGCACTCGCGGCCCCTTGCCCGAGCAGAACGAAGAATATCTGATCAAGACCGATCACCAGCTCACGCAATCGCACCGGCTAACCCTCAGCTACTTCCTGCTGAACTATAAGGTTCGCATCAATCCTCAGAGCCCTATGCTCACGCAGCTGTGGTCGTATTCGAACTATGCCAACAAGCAGCAGAATGCCAATATCAGTGATGTGTGGACGATCAGTCCCCGTACTGTCAACCAGTTCTGGGTGAATTACACGCGTCAGAATGGTGGACGCAATGCGGTCTCTGGTGACTCGACGAAACAGACTCTTGCTGACTTCGGTTCAGACTTCGGAGTCGTCGGTCCTCCTTCACTCTCAGACATCAACGTTACCGGTGTTGAAGGCTTTCGTCTCGGTCAGGCCATCACCGGTCCTAAAGCAGGTGCCAACGTCTATGGCATCCGCGATGTCCTGAGCACAACGCGAGGCAAGCACACTCTTTACCTCGGTGGCGAAGTCGGGCTCGAAAAAGACTTCCAATTGACCTCGCTTAGCAACTACGGAGCATTCAACTTCTCCACCGCCAATGCCGGGAGTGCTGCCGCACGTACGACCAATGGACTATCGGACTTCATCGCGGGCATTCCGAACACGATGGCGCAGGACACCGGTCTCTACGCAAATGCAAGCTACTTCAGTTACTGCCTTTTCGCACAGGACGACTGGCGGATCCTTCCCAACCTGACGCTCAATGTCGGCGTTCGCTACGACTGGCAGCAGGCTCCCACGGACCCGCAGCGCATGCAGACGAACTTCACCCCTGGCGCTCAGTCCCATGCCTTCCAGAATGTATCCATCATTGGAAAGACCGGTCCGCAGCTGGCACCCGTAGGCCTGCTCTTCCCCGGTGATCCGGGCGTTCCCAAGGGCGGCGTTTTCACTCCCATGAATCACATCTCTCCACGCTTCGGTTTCGCCTTCGATCCGTATGGAGACGGAAAGACTGTGATCCATGGTGCCGCAGGCCTCTTTTTCGGAGGCATCTCCGGCAACCAATGGGAGTTTCCCTCCAACTTCGCTCCCTACGCTGTGCGTAACACCTACAGCAAGGTTGTCTCGCTCACGCATCCTTATACTGGCGATCCAACCGAATTCCCGACCGGAACCAATCCATATCCCGGCCTGAGCTTCTCGCGAGCCTCGAACAGCGCTACCTTCCTTCCACTAAATCAGATTGTGGCTTTTGACCCGAACTATCGCTGGCCCTATTCCGTCCAGCTCAACTTCGGTGTGCAGCAGCAGCTGACCAACAGTCTTGCGGTGAGCATCTATTACGTCGGCGCTCTCAATCGTAAGAGCCCCATCTACAACGACATCAATGGCCCTGTCTTCAACGTTACCCCCCAGGGAACCAGCGGCGCCTCCTGCGCGGATAAGACCCAGACCTGCGGATATGCAAACACCAGTGCAACCGTTAACAACCGCCGTCCTTTGAACGCTCAATTCGGACTTTCGGCGGCAAACCCTGCATACAGCAACGTCTTTATCATTCGCTCTAATCAGAACTCCAACTACAACGGTCTGCAGGTCACGATCGAGCAGCGCATCACGCATCACATCAGCGCTCGCGGTTACTACTCGTGGAGCAAGACGCTGCAGAGCAACAATCTCGATGCGACTGGCGGTCTCAACGGAACCTTTGTCGACGCCAATTATCCACAGCTCGAGTATCGCCAGCGTTCGGACCAGGACCGTCGCCACATGATGACGATGTCCTTTGTCTGGAAGCCGGATTACTTTGACCACTACAACCGTGTAGTTCGGACCGCGTTCAACGGCTGGACTGTCACCGGAATCTGGACGGCGAATAGCGGCCAGCCCTTTACTGTGACCACGGGTGTAGATAACTACTTCTCCGGCCTTGGAAACAATCGGCCAAGCGTTGTCCCCGGCAGAACCCCGCATACGCTCCCGAGTCGTTCTCGTGTTGGGGAGATGGCGCAGTGGTTCGATACGTCTGCTTACTGCCGTCCCGGAACCGATGCCGGCTGCCCCGGTGTGGGACCTCTGGGTCTGCTCGGCAACACGCGCCCCATGCAGCTTGACGTTCCTGGTTATCGGAATGTCGACGCTTCGCTCTTCCGCTCCTTCGACCTTCACGAGTCGGTGAAGTTCCAGTTGCGCGGTGAAGTCTCCAATGTCTTCAACCTCGTCAACCTTGGCACACCCTCGGCTTCGATGAACAGTGCGACCTACGGCCAGATCACGGGCAGTGGCGGAGGCCAGCGCATCATTCAGGTTGGCGGAAGAATTCTGTTCTAGGCGGCGGCTCTCCTGGACTCCCGGGCGCGTCGCTGTCGCCCGGGAGTTTTCTTTTTAACCACTCTTCAAAACATCCTGCATTTCCACGCGTCCAAACGAAGACCTGGGCCGGGCTTCGGTATAGTTAAGACTTTCGGCTGTAGTTCTGGAGGCAATCGCGTGTCCGTTCGACGTGTGCTCACTACCATTACTCTTGCTCTCACCTTCTCGTGCTTTGCTCGAGCGCAGGACCTGGCCAGCTTTGAGAAGCGCACCACCGTCAAGGTGCTGCCAAATGGCCTTACCCTGATCGTCTGCGAGCGACCGGAGGCCCCTGTCTTCAGCTTTTACACGCTGGTCGATGCGGGCTCTGCCGACGATCCGCAGGGTGACAGCGGATTAGCGCATATGTTCGAGCACATGGCGTTCAAGGGATCGACTGAGATCGGAACGACAAACTATGCCGCGGAAAAACTTGCCCTCGCCAAGGTAGAAACGGCTTACGCCGCCTACGATGATGAGGACCGTAAGCGCGTCGGACAGGACCCGGCAAAACTTGCTCAACTTAAAAAGGCCTTCGAGGATGCCCAGGCCGCTGCAGAAAAATACGTCATCCCGAATCAGTTCTCGGAGATCGCAGAGCAGAACGGAGCTGTCGGCATCAACGCGTCCACAAGCGAGGATTCGACGCAGTACTTCTGGTCCATGCCCTCAAACCGGCTTGAGCTCTGGGCTTATCTTGAGAGCCAGCGCATCGCGCATCCGGTCCAGCGGGAGTTCTACAAGGAACGAGACGTCGTCCAGGAAGAACGGCGGATGCGCATTGACTCCGCCCCCATCGGACGCATGGTCGAACAATTTCTGGCTACCGCCTACGTCGCCCACCCCTATGGCCGCAGCGGTGTCGGCTGGGAGAGCGAGATCTCGCAGGTGAGCGCGACAGAGGCCGAAGCCTTCCACAAGAAGTATTACGTCCCTTCGAATATGGTCATCGCTGTCGTGGGGGATATCAAAGCTTCCGAGGCGATGCCGGTGCTCGAGCGGTACTTCTCAAAGATTCCGGCCGGACCGAAACCAACCCCCATGACTACCATCGAGCCGCCCCAGTTTGCGGAGAAGTCGGTGGTTATCCGCGAGGCGACACAGCCCTTTTACCTTGAGGGCTACCATCGCCCCGATTATCGCGATCCGGACGACGCTGTCTATGACGCGATCACCGATATCTTCTCAAATGGTCGCACCGCCCGACTCTATCGCTCGCTGGTTCGGGACCAGAAGATCGCAGCTGCCGGTGAAGGATTCTCCGGCTTTCCCGGCTATAAGTTCCCCGGGCTCTTCGCTGTCTATGCTGTGCCGCTGCCAGGACATACGCCGGAAGAGATGCGCACCTCAATTCACAAAGAGCTCGATCGTCTGAAGACCGAGGACGTCACCGACGAAGAGCTTGAACGCTTTAAGACGCGTGCCCGCGCCGATCTTCTTCGCGGCCTTGCCGACAACGAGGGTCTCGCTCATCAGCTGGCTGAGTACCAGACACGGTACGGCGACTGGCGCCAGCTCTTCCGCGAACTGGATAAGATCAACGCCGTCACGAAGGCCGACGTTCGCCGAGTAGCCAACAAGATCTTCGTAGACAGCAACCGCACCAGCGCACGCATCGAGTTTGTCGCGCCAAAAGCACCTGCCAAAAATCACGGGGGTGCGGAGTGAGCCACTTCATGAGTCGATCTTCCTGGGCCATTGCGTCCGCTATTGTCGTCACCACCTTCGTTCCGAATCATCTTCTACTCGCCCAAGCCGCGACGGCTCCAGCAGCCCAAACCAAGGCTGCACCTGCGAGCGCTGCTCCTTCGCAGCCGTGGAAGAAGATCCCGATTCCTGCGCTGCATGAGTTCAAGCCGCAGCAACCGAAGCGCATCGAGCTCTCCAATGGCCTGGTGATCTTTCTTCAGGAAGACCACGAGCTGCCATTTATCAATGGAGGCATCCTGATTCGCGGCGGCAGCAGAGACGAACCTGCGGCCAAGGTGGGGCTCGTCACCATGTACGGAGAAGCATGGCGTACCAGCGGAACTGCGACAGCAGACGGAGACAAGCTGGATGACGTGCTGGAATCCAAGGCTGCCCACATTGAGACAAGTGGCGGATCCGCCAACACATCCTTGCGTTGGTCCAGCCTGAAGGGTGACTTCGATAGCGTATTCGCCTCTGCGGTCGATCTGCTGCTGCACCCATCTTTCAAGGCTGACAAACTTGCCCTGGCACAACGTCAGCTCTACACCAGCATCTCGCGCCGCAATGACGATGCCGATGGCATCGCTGTCCGTGAGGCAGTCAAGCTGGTCTATGGTGCCGACAGCCCGTTCGCCCGTCAGCCGGAGTATGCAACCGTCGCCTCCGTAACCGTCGACGATCTGAGCCAGTGGCACAAGCGCACCGTCGTTCCCAACGGCATCATCGTCTCGGTCTCCGGCGACTTCAACTCTGCCGAGATGGAACGAAAGCTCCGCGCTGCCTTTGAACCGCTCGCGCGCGGGTCGGCCATCAGCCCCGAGAAATTTACCTTCACCGATCCGACGCCGGGCGTCCGCTTCGCGAATAAAGACGACATCAACCAGTCGAATGTTCTCATCGTCGGCTTGGGAACGGAGCGTCGTAATCCCGACTACTATGCTCTCTCTGTCATGAACGAGATCTTCTCCGGAGGCTTCGGCTCGCGCATCGTTCAAAATGTTCGCACTAAACTAGGTCTCGCCTACGACGTCAGCGGCAGCTTCAGCGCGTCGTATGATCACCCCGGCATCTTCTATGTTGAGGCGGGGACGAAGAGCGTCTCCACCGTAGCTGCTACAAAGGCCATGATGGATGAGATCAATCGCCTGAAGACGGTTCCCCCTACGCCTTCGGAGCTGGCAAAGGCGAAGGATCAGCTGCTTAACTCCTTCATCTTCCACTACGACTCTCCGGCGAAGACGCTCAATGAGCAGGTCACCCTCGCCTTCTATGGCTATCCTTCGAACTTCCTGGATCAATACAAGGCCGGAATCGAAAAGGTGACCTCCGAGGACATCTCCCGTGTCGCCCGGAAATATGTCGATCCCTCGAAGCTCGGAATCGTCGTTGTCGGCAACCAGACCGAGATCAAGCCGGCACTCGACTCCCTTGGTAAGGTCACGGATCTCGACATTACGATTCCGCCTCCACCTGGGAAATCTGCAGAGTAGCCCGCCTTTATGCGGCCTTGATCCGGGATCCGTCATTTCTCGAAAGATTGAATTGACGGATCCCGGATCAAGGCTTACGATTGCGCACAGTCCGCGATAGGTCTCTCTATCAGCCGACAGGCCCTCAGTCCAGGCCCCCTTCCCCTTCGGCCACTAAACTCTTTGATCCCTGTGTAAATGGGCCCGTTTCAGCGGGTGATCGCAGCATTCATGCGATGCGGCGACACCGGCCAGAGTGAAATTGGGACAACCGGGCCTTACGGTGCGGGCCTGAGTCTTGGCGATCTCTCCCTCGTCGTGGGGCCTATTCGAGATGCGTATACCCTCCATCTCCTGCTGATGCGGGCGCGCAGGTGTACGCAATCAAAACTGGAGAACAGACGATGAAACGGAGAGAGTTTCTTAAAACTACGGCCGCGGTGGCGGGAGCAAGTCTGGCCAGCCGACTCGGCATCGCTCAAAACGCGGTCGAGCCTGGCTCACAACCGAACATTCTTTTTATCCTGGTCGACGAGCTTCGTTGGCCATCCGTGTTCCCGGCTGGAGTCACCAACGCCGAAGGGTTCTTCAAGCAGTTCATGCCCAACCTTTATAAGAAGGTTTGGAAGAAGGGCATCAAGTTCAGCAGTTATTACACGGCCGCCGATGCGTGTACTCCTGCCCGCAGCACAATCATCTCTGGTCTCTACACCCATCAGAACTGGATGCTTACCACCATTCTTGATACCCCCAATGTCCCAGTTCTGAATCCTGCATTTCCGACCTATGGGAGGCTCCTGCAGCAGGCAGGATATTCGACGCCTTACTTCGGGAAATGGCATGTGTCATTTCCCACTGACACCGACAACCTCAACCAGTATGGGTTCCAATGGAACAGCTTTCCCGATCCAGTCGGCAGCAATCTCCAGGGAACCTATGGCGATGACAACGCGACACCTCCATTTCACAACGATGCCTACACAGCGAATCAGGCCGTCAACTACCTCAAGCAGGTCAAAGCAAATGATGCCCCGTGGTGCTTAACCGTAGGATTCGTCAATCCTCACGATCGCGAGTTCTTCCCCGCCGGAACTGAATTCCAGACCATGACAAACGTATTCGCCAATCCTCGCCTCAATCCACGCCATCTGCTGCAAAATGTCGATTACTCGGTGAAAGGGCCTCGCGTCCCATGGGATCAGGACCAGCTGAAGTCTCCACCGTCGTATGGGTTTCCGTTCCTTCCGCTTAATTGGGAGACACCAAAGATCTGGAACGCGAGGAAAAAACCCACCACCCAGACCTTCATTCACGACTTCCAGCAGATGGTCTGGGGAGGCACGGCGGACAATCCGGCTCAACTCGGTTTCCGAGTCGTGCCTTACGGAAACAACGACACAGGCTTCGGAATTGGAAAGGCTCCCTTCTACTATTGGCAACGCGGACTGGACAGCTATGCCCAGGTCATCAAAATCGTGGATCAACAGATCGGCGCAGTAATCGATCAGCTCAACAAGGCTCCGCAGAGCGTTATCGACAACACCGTCATTGTCTTCGCATCCGACCACGGCGAGTATGCCGGATCACACGGTCTGCTGCAAGGCAAACTCGGTACCGTGTACGAGGAGTGCATGCACATCCCACTCATCGTCATGGATCCGAGCGGACGCTTCACCAGCGATCCCGATGTCGTCCGACATGGCCTGTGTTCTTCTGTCGATCTGTTGCGACTGTTCGTTACCCTCGGCAATAAGGGAAGCGCAAAATGGCTGCAACAGGCTCCGTACGACCAGCTCTACGGCAATCGGCACGATCTCTATTCCATGCTCAAGTCGCGATGGGCTCCCGGACGTCCATACGTCCTCTTCGCTACGGACGAGATTGCGCCGGACTTCTACAACTTCAATAGCGCGCCGACCAACATCATCGGACTCAGGACCAATGACACCAAGCTGGGAATCTATGCCAGCTGGAAGCCCGCCAGTACTACCATCGACCCCACCAGCGTTCAACGAGAGTTCTATGATTACTCTACGAAGCTCGGGGAACTGGAGCTGGACAATCGGCCCAACGATTACAAGGCTCAAAAAGGATACGACGAGCTTATGCAAAATCTCATTCCCAATGAGCTTGCACAGCCTCTTCCCGGATCTCCGCTGGATCCTTCTTCGCTACGGGCGCAACAGATCAAGTCGGAGATTGCTCACATCCTCTTTAGGGACATCATCAAGAATCTTCCTGAAAGTGTATGGCAAAACGGCGGTCTGATGAGTGTGCTTGGTTATGGAGGCCCGTTCTAAAACCAGAGGGAGAGGCGCGCCTCAAAATCAGTGCTGATGGTGTTCGGCGAAGAGGATCTGGCATGGTCCAGGTCTTCTTCGTTGGATCCAGGTATTTCCCTACTGCGATAAGTTCGTCTCGAAAATAAATCGACAGCATTGCTTTTCTCCGAACGAAGGGTCCATAATGTCCGGCATTGGAGAAGCGTATGCATCTTCGAAAGCCCTGCCTTCCTTGCACGATCGTCGCGGTAACGGTGCTTTCGCTCTTTGCGCTCGCAGTCTCCGTTCCCATACGGGCCCTGGCACGCAGAACTTCTTGATGTGGAGGGTAACTCCCATGGCCAGCCGTTCTACTCGTACAACAATTCTCGTTCTGGGCATTACAGCGGTTGGCGTCTATCTTGCCATTCGGCAATCCCGAAAGATCGCCGATACCACCGGTCCGGGGCAACTCTCTCCAGATCCTTTTGGAGAAAGTGATGCTGGGAAAGCACTCCGCCACTTCCTCTCCGTGATGTACAGCAGCGGCGAGAATGCAACGGAAACCTATCGTCAGGCGTTGGAATCGTTACGGGCAGATCCGGAAAAGGTGCTAGATCAGATTAGCCAGTCCGAATCGCTGTTTCGCGAGACCGACTATCCAACACGATGGGCCTTGATCTTTACGGCGTCCGAGCTTCGTCATCCCGCAGCGCTTCCCTATCTTCGCTCTGTGGCGCTCAGCCGCATCCCTGCAGAGCGATCCCAGGATACTCACTCGTTTTCAACCGTAGCGGAAGAGACCATCCTCAGAACAACCGCCGTCGAAGGAATCGGCCATCTTGCTCATACAGGAAACGCTCAGGCTGTCGACGCTCTTTTCGAGTGCCTGGCTCGGCCTTCCCTTTCCGTCCAGCGAGCGGCGGTTCAATCTCTGCTTGGGACCCCCGATGGCCAGCAGTATCGGGATCGTATTGCTCAATCCCTGCCGGATGATCGGCGCTTCCTCCTTGATCTGCACCGCATCGACGTGCGTGAGGCCCCTCAAGTGCGAAATCCCGAACAATTCCTCACAGACAAACATAGTTTCTCCTCGCCTCCACCACACGCCAGAGAAGGCGAACCGTCCGAAGGCAGTGCACGTCTCTTTTCGGGGAAAAATCGGCCCCCTACCCTTACCCGGCGATGAACGAAGGCAGAATTGAGGAGGAGTCATGGCGAACTGCACTTATAGCGTGCCCGATCTGAACGCAAGTGGCGATAGTCTCTATGGTCCGCGAATCTGTGACCAGGCCTTTATTGATTGGGCATGGCCTACGCACGGCTTCAACGGATCGTACTGGGGAGACGGCTGGGGCTTCGATGACTGCTGCAATAACACCAAGCCGCTTTCCCGCGCCTTCAGCGGGCTGTGGCTGCTCAACTACTCAGCGGACGACTACAACAACGAGGACTGGAACAGCGACATTCTCCACTGGGGCCGCCGCTACGTACGCGAACAGTTGCACGCCATCAATGATCTTCGCGCGATGTGCGGTGACGGCTCCGCAAACGCTACAACGTTCAATGCCGGCTGCGCGCACTACCGGGACACGAGCCATAACGCTTGCGACGACTGGCAGGCGAACTGTTGTGACTGGATTCCTTGCAGCTGGATCTGCGGACTTATTACCTGGATCTGCCGCGCCTGGGTCTGGATCACCAGTTCGGTATGTGACCTCTTTGTTCCAGGCCGGGTCGAGCTTTACCTTCCCTTCTTCTACACGCGCGATGTCGTCGGCCGCGCCGCGACGTATGTTCACGAGTCGCGTCACATTGGCGGCAAACCGCACGACGCGAACTTCCCGCGAGGCTCAGCCTTCGGCGCTGGAAAAAGCGGAGCCGATTCCAGCTGGGACTATCAGGGAGCCTGGATGTACGACGCTCTTTACCTCTGGTGGTTCTATGCTGCCGGGACGCGAACGACGCCAGCTCTTCAGCAGTCGGCCAAGCAGCGCGGCAACATGCTTATCGACAACGCCTTCGCGACGCATCCCGGTTTCACCATTACTTAGCCGAAACCGTCGTCACAGACGGTGTTTCTCGAGAGTTCCGGAGTTCTGCGACGGGCGCACCCTGCCATGAGAAACTAGCGTCACATGGATACTCCAGGATTTGCCATCGCCATCATGGCTGCCGGAAAAGGCACCCGACTCAAGAGTAAGCGCCCCAAGGTTCTGCACGAGATCGGCGGCCGGGCCCTGCTGCTTCACGTCATTGCCGCAGCAAAGCAGGTCGTCGCTGCAGAAAATATCTACTGCATCATCGGCCACGAGGCCGATCGCGTTCGGGATGCTGTTGCATCCACAGGCGTCCAGTTCGTTTTGCAGACGGAACAGCGCGGAACCGGTCATGCTCTGCAGATGGTCAAGGCCTCCTTTGCTCTCTCCGGTGCACCCGTCCCCGAAAACCTTCTCGTTCTTTCGGGCGATGTTCCCCTCATTCGTCCGGAGACCATTGAGCACATTCGCCAGGTCCATCTCGGAGAGAAAGCCGCGATGACCATCCTGACCGCAGTGCCGCCGGACCCGACCGGCTACGGTCGCGTGATCCGCGCCAATCCCGGGACTTCATCTCCAGAGGTCCTCGGCATCATCGAGCAGAAGTCGCTCTCCGCCGATCAACTTGACACCCCTGAGATCAACTCCGGGATCTACTGCTTTCAAACCTCGGCCCTTTTTGAGAAGCTCGACCTGCTCGACACCAACAATGCTCATGGTGAGTTTTATCTGACCGACGTCGCCGCAATGCTCGTTGCAGATAGAGAGCGGGTCGTCGCCGTCAAAGCCGACAGCATCGACGAGGTCCTCGGAGCCAACACCATCGCCGAGATGATGCATCTCGACGCCGCGATGCGATTTGCGACAGCGAAACGCCTCATGGCCTCCGGAGTGACGATCTTCCGGCCTGAGACCGCTGTGATCGATAGCGAGGTCACAGTCGGTCCCGACACTGTAATCGAGCCCTATGTGCAGCTCCTGGGCGCAACCAGGATCGGTTCCGACTGCCGTATCCGCTCCTACTCCGTGATCCAGAACAGCACCATCGGCGATCAGGTCATCGTCCGCAACGGCTGCATCATGGATTCCGCCAGTGTGGCTGACTCCGCGGTTCTGGGACCGTACGCCCACCTGCGACCCGAAAGCAACATCGGCGTCGGCGCACATCTGGGCAACTTCGTCGAGACCAAGAAGGTCACTCTCGGCGCAGGCTCCAAGGCAAACCATCTCAACTATCTTGGTGACGCAGTCATTGGAGCCGGGGTGAATGTCGGAGCAGGAGCCATCACCTGCAACTATGACGGTGTGCACAAGCATCAAACCACTATTGGCGACAACGTTTTTGTGGGATCCGACTCTACACTGGTCGCCCCCGTCACCATCGAATCAGGAGCTTACATCGCTGCCGGAAGCTGCATCACCGAAGATGTTCCTTCTGGTTCACTCGCAATCGGACGTTCGCGCCAGACCACCAAAGAAGGATGGGTCGCCAGAAAAAAACAGGCCGGAGAGAGCCACTAAACGATTTCCACAGATCTTGCGAGGATTCCGCTCAGCAGGAAGCTCTTGGATAGGGTTCGTAATCTATATTCGGCCGCGGGTCAAACGGATTCATCGTCTTTTGGAAGTCTGGTCTCTCCCTCTTCCGTGGTAATAACAATTCCTCGGTGGCATCGTAAAATACCGCGGTAAAGCCCTGTTGGATTCTTGCCGATACCAGGAAGAGGCGCAACAGTGAGGGAGCCCTAAAAACGGATGCTGCAGGAAAAAATCCTGGTAGTCGACGATGAAGAACCAATCCGCGGCATCGTCGCTACATTGCTCGAACGTGGCGGATACCTCCCGGTGACAGCCTCGGGAGCAAAAGAGGCCATGGAGCTCCTCGGTCAAGATCCTAACTATTCTCTCGTTCTCTCCGACATCATGATGCCGGGAACAGATGGACTGGCTCTGCTCGATCGCATCTCTACGGACCATCCCGACCTGCCTGTCATCATGTTCTCTGCAGTACGCGACATTCAGGTGGCCACCAATGCATTTCGTCGCGGGGCCTTCGACTATCTCATCAAGCCCTTCGAGCGGCGTCAGCTTGAAAGCGTTGTAGCGCGAGCAGCCGAGCATCGCCGTCACCTGCGTCAAAATCTTGCCTACCGCCAGCATCTTGAAGAGGTCATTTCGACCCGCACCAGTCGGCTGCGGGCCATCATGCAGGACCTTGAGCGTAGCTACGACATCACCATCGGCGCAATGGGAGATGCCCTCGATCTTCGAGACCAGGAGACAGAGGGCCACTCCAAACGAGTAACCGCCTATACCATCGAACTCGCACGCTCCTTTGGTGTTGGTTATGATGAACTTCGCACCATCGCTCGCGGAGCCTTTCTGCACGATATCGGAAAGATTGCCACTCCTGACGCGATCCTTCTCAAGCCAGGACGTCTTGACGAGTCTGAAGTCGCTGTTATGCGGGAGCACTGTCAGCGCGGCTACGAGATGTTGCGCAAGATTCCCTTCCTCTGCGACGCCGCCGAGATCGTCTACGCCCACCAGGAACGGTTTGACGGCTCCGGGTATCCCCGAGGGCTCAAAGGAAATCAGATTCCTCTGGGAGCTCGTATCTTTGCCATCGCGGACACGCTCGATGCCATGACCTCCGATCGCCCGTATCGCAAAGGCACCTCCTTCGAGAAGGCCAGGGCCGAAATCATTCGCTGCTCGGGAAGTCAGTTCGATCCTGCGATCGTCGAAGTCTACCTGCGCATTCCGGACGAACATTGGATCGGAGTGCGCAAGCGGACCGAAGAACCAGGCTTCGACGCCCTTACCACCCTCTAATCTTCTCCTGTCACTCGATCTGCTACCCCTCCCTGCCGCTCCAGCATCCAAGGTGTAGATTTCTGTTGAGGGAGGATGCGATGACAGTTCTCAATCCGTCCGAGTTGGATGGCCTGCTAAAAGAACATCCGGAATGGAAGCTCGATTCTGGAAAACTCGTTCGCGACTGGAGCTTCAAAGACTTTGTCCAGGCAATGTCCTTCGTCAACCGAGTGGCGGAACTGGCCGAGACCGCGGGACATCATCCTGACATAGACATCCGCTACAACAAGGTCAGGCTGGGACTTATCTCGCACGACGCAGGCGGCATCACAAATCGGGATGCCAGAATGGCAGGACGCCTCAGTCGGGAACTTTCCTGAAGAACTACAGCCGTTCGAGGGCGCGTGCGCTTCGTATCCTGCGCTCCAGATGCCTCTCCAGCAGCGATACAGCAAAGTACCGCAGATCGCTTGCCCTTCCCTTCGGCCAATCTTCCTGGGTTAGTTCTCCCAGCGGCGACCGGAACATTCTGGTGGCTTCCCCTATGGCCTCCGCCGAAAGAGACCGGCTATCGCCCCGGCGGTCGTCCTCGCACATCACTCCGTCTGCTATCTCGCTATACCAGACCTTCTGGCCACGCAGATCCAATCCACAGACTGTACAGTGACCCAGGGCCGGCATCCAGCCCATGAGCCGTCCCATCCAGAGCGCGAAATAGGTCACTGGAAGCCATATTCGACCTATCTGCATCTCAGTTGCTGTTGTGAACGCCAGACGAAAGACCGCGTCTTCAGGCGCCTGCTCGGGGAGCGCTTCTTCGAGGACCTCAGCGATGAGTTCAAGCGCGGCAGTTCTTCCGTAGTCCACTGGATCGGACAGTGGAGACCAGAGAATTTCAAAGGCGTCCAGCCTGACCAGATCCTGCTTGGGCTTTTCGGCATATGTGGCCCGCACACACGTCATCGGCTCCAGAGCGCCGCCAAATCGCCGCCTAGACCTCATCGCGTGCCGTGCAACCCCCTTGATGCGACCCTGTTCCCGGGTCAGCAAGCTAACCAGGAGATCAGCCTCTTCAAACGGCCAGCTTCGCAGCACGATCGCTTCACTCTGCCGTTGCGTCATTCCCTTTTCCCCTGCAGGTCCAAACGAAAACGCGTGGCTGGGAGCCACGCGTTCTGATCCGCACTTCGCGGAAACTTAGCGTCCGAAGTGGTCGGAAGCCTTCTGCTGGAACTCTGCCCATTTTTCCGGAAGATCGTCGCCGGCATAGATCGCCGAAACCGGACACACAGGAACGCACGCGCCGCAGTCGATACACTCGACCGGGTCGATAAAAAGCTGTTCCGAATCGGCGTGGCCCGCCTCGTCCTTCTTCGGGTGGATACAATCGACCGGGCAGGCATCCACACAGGCCGTATCCTTGGTCCCGATGCAAGGTTCCGCAATCACATAAGCCATCTCTCTAATCTCTCCCTTTGCCGCGTCTGAAAGTTTCAGTTGTGGGCGTTTGCTCGATTTTAGCAGCAACTCCACCCCAATCCCTAAAGAGAAATCGGTATTGATATAGGACTAAATAAGGCCGATTTAGGTTGTCCCGGCCACCATCGGCCGAAAGACAATGCCGATGTGCATCTGAAGCGCTCCTTCTGCACCACGAGACCACGGTACTAGTCATCGGCCGCCGGCCCCATCTTGGAACCCTTGGCATAGGATCTCTTAGCAAGTTCGAGATCAGCGGTCTAAATGCTCATCGTAAAGCTGCTCGGTCTCGCAAAAGGATAATGTCCACACGCCGGTTCTGGCTGCGTCCCTCTTCGCTGAAGTTGGAAGCAATCGGATGAAACTCGGCGTAGCCTGCAGCCGCGACGTTGGCAGGATGCATCGAACCCCGTTCGAGCAATAGACGCGCGATAGCACTGGCTCGCGCCGTCGACAGCTCCCAGTTCGACTGGAACTGCGTCGTATGGATTGGAACATTGTCAGTGTGCCCTTCCACACGCAAAGGAGCATCGGGAATGGTGTCGGCGAGAGCTATCAAAACCGGGATTGCGTCCCGGCGAATCACCGCCGATCCCGATGGAAAAAATCCTATCTCGTGCAACGAGATCGCCAGACCATCAGGTGTCATGCGGGTTGTAACGCTTCCTGGCGGGAGCTTGCCTCCAGCATCGCGCATCAGCTTCGCCAGTTTGGCTTTCATCTCCTGCTCCGGTGTCAGCTGCCCCTGCTGCGCAAAGGGCATGGCCAGTGCAGCGGGACGAGTCACGATAGAGCTGCTGGGAGCGGGATCGAGAGGTGGTGTCTTGTCGTGTGCCTCAAAACTACCCATGGGCGTAAACGCCGTCTGCATCGCCGCAGCGACCTCCATCTGCTTTTTGCGATCCGACTGGCTGGAGGCAAATAAGACCACAAAGAAGGCAAACAGCAACGTGATGAAGTCGGCATAGGAGACCAGCCACCGCTCGTGATTGACGTGCTCGTGCTTCTTCTTGCGGCTCACGCTGCTGCCTCCGCCGTCGTCTCGATGGTCTTGCCTTCCGCCAGGAAGGTTCTGAGCTTGGTCTCCATCATGCGCGGGTTCATGCCTTCCAGAATCGAGATCACGCCTTCAAGGACCATCTCTTTGGCCATCTGTTCCTCGCGATGCCGTATCTTCAGTTTGCCCGCGACAGGGAGAAAGAAGAGGTTGGCCAGCGCGACCCCATAGATCGTCGCAACAAACGCTACCGCAATACCACGTCCGACCTCGCTGATGTTATCGAGGTGCTGCATCACCTGGATCAGTCCCAGCACCGCGCCGATGATTCCTACGGTTGGCGAGTATCCTCCCGCAGCCTCAAAGACCTGCGGAATCTTCTCCTCCATCTCGGACTTGTTATCGAGCTCCATCTGCATGATCTTGCGGACCTCGGTGGGCTCCGTGCCATCGATGGCCAGCATCAGAGCCTGCCTGAAGAAAGGATCCTCGATGGAGCCGAGATCCTGATCGAGCGACACAATGCCGCTTTTGCGCGCCTTGTTGGCAAACTGAACAAGCTGTTTCAGGACCTCTTCGCTGTCTGCTCCGCTCGAGATGAAGATCTTCATCATCTGCCTGAGAGCAGCGAGGAAGGACTTCAGCGGGAACTGCAGCATCACGGCACCCATCGTTCCTCCAATCACAATCAGTGCAGCAGTGGGCTGTGTGATCTGACCGATGTTTCCGCCCTCAATCATCATGCCGGCGAGAATGCCGAGTACCGCGACGATGATGCCACCAATGCTGGCGATATCCATAAAACATCCTCTTTCCACAGGAATCTGTCTGTGGTTCAGCTTGTGGATTTCTCAGATTCAGCTGCCAGTATCTGAAGATCGCGGCCGCGCTTTGCCGCCAACGCGTTCTCCGCATCGGGCCACGCCGAGCGAAGGACCGAGGCACGATATTCCGTGGTCTTGCGCATCACCTCGCTCCTTGGCTCCAGAACCACCAGCTTTTCGCCTGTAACCAGCGTGAGAACCGTGTCCGGAGCCGAGTCCGCATATTTGATAAGGTCGCAATTGATACTGAGGCGACTGCCATTCAGGCGAGTCAATTCGATCATGAGACACTCTCCCTCTCTGTTGCCTCATCGGCTTGCTTCTGCAAACGCAATAGATCGAACCGCCGGTAACTTTGCCTTTTCTCTCCAGCGAAGAATCCCCTCAAGTCCCCGTTCCCTAGGCCGATGAGGTGGGAGAACGCAAGGCTTTTCGTAAGGTAGCCGGATAAAAACAATCATCCGGGGCCCCTTGGACAGGCAGTGCGGGTACTTCAATTCGAGTGTGCACAGGAGCGTCCCCAATGTCCTTGGGTGTCTTGAACAACATCTCAGCAATCTACGCACAGAACAATCTGAACCAGACCCAGATGAGCCTGCAGAACACCCTGACGCAGCTCTCCTCCGGTTCGCGCATTAACAGCGGCGCCGACGACGCAGCCGGCCTGGCCCTGGCCGATGGCCTGCATGCGAACGTCGCCGCCCTTACCCAGTCGGCCCAGAACGCCAGCGCCGGCGTCGGCATGTTGCAGACCGCAGACGGTGCCCTGGCCCAGGTCACCAACCTGCTCAACCGCGCTGTCACGCTGGCCACTGAAGCGGCAAACGGCACGTTGAACACGAGCCAGGTCAGCTCGGCCGATCAGGAGTACCAGAAGATTCTGACCGAGATCGGCAACATCGGTTCGACAACCAACTACAACGGCAACGCAGTCTTCTCCGCAACTGCCGTCAACATCTTCGTCAGCGATGGAACCTCGACCGGTGCGAGCACCTTCAGCGATACAGTTGGCGCCCTCACCACCGCCAGCGTGGGAACCACCTCCGCCGGCGCAGGCGCCGACCTGACGGCGAGCGCTACGCTGGATGCGACAACGGCTGCCGGCATCCTGACCACCCTCACTTCCGCCGTTCAGGATGTCGCATACCAGCGCGGCACCCTCGGAGCAAACATCAACCAGCTCAACGCGGCTGCAAACGTCGCCAACACGCAGACGGTCAATCTGTCCTCGGCGGAGAACAACATCCGCGCAACGAACTACGGCCAGGCAACCAGCGATATGGCAAAGTTCAAGGTCCTCAGCGAGACCGGCATCGCCGCTCTCTCCCAGGCCAACGCCGTACAGCAGGACGTTCTGAAGCTGCTCCAGTAATCGGTTGCAGACGGGATACCGGTAGGCGGGGAGACCGCCTGCCGGCCTGTTTCCGCCTGAAAACGGCATAACCACCAAAATAGAGAACAGTGGTTAGCACCTTCTAATCCCTGACTCACGGATTAGGCACCTCCATTGCACACACAAACATCGCAGACTGCGCTTTGAGGAGAACGGGATGGGAACGGTTGGGATCAACTTTGGCCCGATTAACAGCGGTCAGGGCTTCGATGTAGCTTCTACGGTGAGCCAGATTCTTGCCTCGGAGAAGGCGATCGAAGATCCTTGGAAGACCCAGTTGTCCAACCTGCAGGCTCAGGACACTGCCTTAAGTAAGATGGGGACCGATCTTGCCAGCCTTTCCACGGCGCTGCAGTCGCTTACGGACTTCAGTGGGGTCTTTGCGTCGAAGCAGGGGGCAAGCTCGGACACCAACGTCGTCGCGCTGACCTCTGCCAGCAACCTGGCCGTGGCGGGAAGCCATACGATCATCGTCAACAATCTCGCCCAGACCTCCTCGCAATACTCCGACAAGATCACCAACGCCACTGACACCCTGAGCGGGTCCCTGACGATCACGATCGGAGGCCAGAACCAATCGCTGAATGTGAATGGCCAGACGCTCTCGCAGCTGGCGGCATCCATCAATGGAGCATCTATGGGGGTGGCCGCCTCGGTTGTGACCGATACGACCGGATCGCGCCTTTCCCTGGTCAGCAGGACCAGCGGGGCGGCCGGAGAGATCACGCTGAGTGCCTCGTTGACCGACGATGCTACCGCGAGCGCGATCGGATTCCAGCAAGGCATGCAGGGCAAGGATGCAAGCCTGAACGTCGACGGCCTGGACACGACGAGCGCTTCGAATACGGTGACCGGCCTGATACCGGGGGTGACGTTCCAGATCCTGTCCGTCTCTTCCAATCCGAGCGTACCGGTGCAGGTACAGATTACGAACGATACGAATTCCATCGAGCAGGTGTTCGGAAACTTTGTCACGGCGTATAACGCGGTGGTCGACGACATCAAAACCCAGGAAGGAAAGGACTCCAACGGCAATCCGGAGCCACTCTACGGGGACCCCACTGTAGCGCTGATCCAGAATCAGCTAACCCAGGGATTACTGAGCGGTGCAGCCAGCGGATCGATCAAAAGCCTGTCTCAGCTCGGCATCTCGGTCGACCAGACGGGCCACCTGACGATCGATGGAGGCACGCTGGACAGTGCATTGAACTCGAACTTCAGCGATATCCAAGGCTTTTTGCAGAACACCAACAGCTTTGGAGACAACTTCAACTCCATTTTGGACGGCCTGAGCTCTAGCTCGACCAACGGGGCGGTCTCGCTGGCGCTGAAACAGAACTCCGCTCAGGAGGGGACGCTGAACCAGAACATCAGCGACCAGGAGCAGCGGATTTCGGACGACAAAGCCCGCCTGACAGATCAATTGAACACGGCGAATCAGATTCTGCAGTCTTTGCCCGATCAGTTGAATTCGATCAACCAGCTTTACAGCGCGATCACCGGCTACAACAGAGGACAGTAAGGGACAACGGAAGAGATGGAACCCAACTATCAGCAGCAGGCCCTGATGGGCGCTACCGGGATGGAGCTGATTCTGGCTCTCTATGACGGCGTGATTCGCTTTCTTTACCGCGCCATCCAGTCTGTGGAGGAAGAGGATGTAACGGGACGCAGAGTTGCTGTGAGCCGCGCTCTGGATATCCTGATGTACCTGCAGGCGCGGCTTCGGCCAGATCAGGGAGCGAACACAGCACAGTCGCTGGCGGACTTCTATGCCGCTATGTTTACGCTCTCTCTGGAGGCGTCCCACTATGAGTCGGTGGAACAGTTCCAGGAGGTCATCGCATCCGTCCGCAATGTCCGGGATGCATGGGTTGTAGTGGCTCGCAACCCGGACGCCAGCAGGGTATTGCCGCGCGAATTGCGTACCAAAGAAGAACTGTTCGCTACACCTCCTCCCTCCCCGGGGATGGAAGAGGAGGCTGTCGCCTCACGCTGGTCAGCATAATTTTTTTCGGGTGGACTGCAGCTTTTCACATTAACGCGTGACTGGGATCTCACGGGAGTGCGAGGAGGGGATTGAATCCAGCATGCTGGGATAACCGTTCGATGTGATTTGGTGCGGCTGATTCGAGCAGCCGCCTATCGGCGATCTCTAACCGCAGATCCTTCGACTGCGTCTCGCGATGAAACTGCGAGGCTTCGCTCAGGATGACACCTTTTCTTTTTACGTCCGTTCGAGTGGGATCCGAAGACCGCAAGAATGTACTGCCGCGTCTTGGTAAACTGTGGCTGCAGGTGTAACGAGTTGGTCGCAGGACCGTCTTAAGCAATACAGGATGAAGCACGCATTTTCGAGTTTCGTTGCGGTTTTCTGTTTGCTGGCCTTCGTGGTCAGTTCAGCAGCGTGTCTGGTTGTGCCTGACGCGCAGACAAGCAACGGAACAGAGATGCACAGCATGCAGGCACAAGGTCATGCGTGCTGTCCCAACCACTCCCCTGTCGATGCGAGTGTTACGAACACGTGCTGCACGGTGCACCATCAGCCAGCGGCTCCGGCTTCTGACGTAGCCACGCATCAGGCGGCGGTTCATTCTCTCTCTTCCGTGACTCTGGCTCCTGCGAACGCAAGGAATGTTGCCGTAAGTTTGGGGCTGTCCCCCATTCCCCTGCAACGGCCCCCGTTGATCGCTCTTCGTATCTGATTCTGACTTCGGCATAAAGACCTGTCCGACCCGATCCGCATGCGCGCCGGGTGGATGCCTGTTGTTCTTTAGCCCTCAGGAGAAAGATTCGTGAAACGCCGCACCTTCGGCACCTTTGTATTGTTTTTTGCAACTACCTTTTCCGTCGTAACTCATTTCGCTGCGGCGCAACAGCCGGGCAGCATGCCTGGCATGTCGATGGAAGGAATGGACCATGGCCAGACGATGGCCTCGATGCCCGCGATGGGGGGCATGACGATGAGCCAGCCGAGAAATCTGATCGAGGCCCAACTAAATCACCTGTCGTCCGGAACCACGATCGAACCAGCCTCGACCCCGATGTACATGATGATGGGCCATCATGGGGCCTGGATGTGGATGCTGCATGGCGAAGCCTTTGTGACCGAACTGCAACAGGGGGCCGCCGAGACACCGTGGGGTCGCCGGGGCGGGGACAAGTTGTTTTCCACCAACTGGATTATGCCGATGGCGATGCGCCGGGTGGGGCCCGGACAACTTACCCTGAGGGCGATGTTTTCGCTGGAGCCGGCGACGGTGACCGATCGCCAGTATCCGCTGCTATTTCAGCAGGGAGAGACGGCGTTTGGCGCACCTATCGTGGATGGGCAGCATCCTCATAACTTTTTTATGGAGGTCGCAGCGCTCTACGACATCCGAGTCGGCGAGCGTGGCCTTATAAGCTTTTATGCGGCTCCCGTGGGAGATCCTGCAATCGGCCCGACGGCGTACCCGCATCGCATGTCCGCCTCTGAGAACCCTCTGGCGGCCCTGGGACATCATCAGGAGGATTCGACCCACATCGCATATAACGTCCTGACAGCGGGCGTTACCTGGCGCTGGGTCCGGCTGGAGGGTTCAGGCTTTCACGGCGGTGAGCCATCGGAGGGAAGATGGCAGTTTCAACCCTCTTCGAACGGGCTTGCCATCGACAGCTATTCGACGAGGCTGACCATCTCGCCGGGACCGAACTGGACGGGCCAGTACTCGATCGCTCACATTACCAGCCCTGAGGCGCTTTATCCGAATGAGGACCAGCAACGACAGACGGCGTCGATCATGTACAACCGGGCCTTCGGTGCCCAGGATGCGAACGGACTGACGTATGGAAACTGGTCGAACACGCTGGTGTGGGGACGGACGCGCTCGATCACAACCGGTCATGACGAGCATAAGGGGAACAGCTACCTGGCGGAGTCGTTGCTGAAGTTTGGCGGACGGAATTACGCATGGACGCGGATTGAGAATGCCGGAAGGACGAGCGAACTGCTGCTTCATCCAGGCCAGGCCCTTCCGGAGGGCTTCGAAGAAGATCCGATCGGGCATGTGCAGGCCTACAGCTTTGGTTATGACCGCGACTTTCGCCTGGGAGCGCATGTAACAGCGGCACCAGGAGCACAGTTCACCACATACACAACACCGGAAGCACTGCGTGCGACATATGGGGATCATCCCTGGGGAGTGGCGGCATTTGTGCGGTTCAGGATTGCCCGATGAGTCAGCATTTCGGGCATGTACCAGCATGGCGGGCTTTCTCGAATCTGAGACTCTGCTTGCGAATCGCAGATTCTTCGACTGCGCCTCTCGCGAGTGAGACTGCGAGAGGCTTCGCTCAGGATGACACTTTTTCAGTAGTGATGGAGATACGCACACCATTCCTTTATTGCGTCCACCATGCCTGTACGTCGCTATCGCCTTTGGATGGGGGATCAGGTAGTCCTTGAGAGCGGTGGTTGAATAGAGAGATGACTTTATTTGTGGTTACATCGAACCCGGGCAAGCTCCGCGACTTTGCAGCTGCAACTGACGAGGTCGCGGCCACCAACTTTAGACTCGAGCCTCTGCCGGGTCTGAAGGAGATTCCCGCTCCTCCCGAAGACGAACCTACGTTTGAGGGCAACGCTTGCACGAAGGCGATCTATTACTCACGGCAGGCTTCCGGCGCCCTGGTGATCGCGGACGATTCCGGGCTGGAGGTTGACACTCTCGGTGGAGCGCCGGGAGTAAGGTCCGCGCGCTATGCAGAGGATGCCGGCTTTGCTCCGACTTCGGACATGCCTACCGACGAGCGCAATAATGCCTGCCTGCTCGATGCTCTGAAAGACGTACCCGAGGCAGCCCGAAGCGCGCGATACCACTGTGTGCTGGCTGCCGCTAAAGATGGCAGGATCGTCCACACTGCCGACGGAACAGTTGAAGGCCAAATCCTTACGAAGCCCCGCGGCAGCTCCGGCTTTGGCTATGATCCGCTGTTTCTTCTTCCCGAAATGGGAAAGACGATGGCGGAGCTTGATGCCTCTACCAAGCTTGCCTTCAGCCATCGTGGACGCGCTTTGAAGAAACTGTTGACGGAATTGGGATAAAGGCGGGTCAAAGCCAGCCAGTCACCTAATCGCACAAACTTAACGATAATCGCACCAAATGTCCTTGATTTCTTGACGCTGGTATGACGGGAGCGGAATAATCAGCCTGCTGCAGGAAATCCCAAGCGCAGCCGCACTCCCAACGATCTTCTAGGAGTTTTGCCATGGCCACCGCCGCACCGCCAGCCCCTCCTGCCACACCGCCTCTGCGCGGTGTGCAACCGCTTCGCGCTGGCGAAGGGCACTCCTTCTTTTGGCGCAAGCTGCATTCGCTCACCGGCATCGTTCCGATCGGAGCGTTTCTGGTGGAGCATATTGTCTCGAACTTCGAGGCGATCAATGGTCCGCTGGCATATGCACAGCAGGTCAAGTTCCTGAACAGCCTGCCCTTAGTTCGCCTGCTGGAGTGGGCCTTCATCTTTATCCCCCTGGCTTACCACGCCGGTTATGGGGTGTTTATCTGGCTGCGAGGCCGCAGCAATGTAAATGTCTATCCATGGGCCGGCAACTATATGTATCTAACCCAGCGGGTGACCGGACTGATCGCGCTTGCTTACATCACACAACACGTCTGGCGGCAGCGCTTCAGCGGGGTGATGCTGCCGGAGCATCCTGGTGCGGCCTTCCACAAGGTGCAGATGGAGCTTCAGAATCCCTGGATGCTTGCCATCTATGTCATCGCGATGATTGCGACGACCTGGCACTTCGCCTACGGCGTCTGGCTGTTTGCGGCAAAGTGGGGCATCACCCCTGGCGATAAGGCTCGCAAGCGTTTCGGTTACGTCTGTGCAGCAGGTGGTGCGGGACTGTGCCTGATGGGCCTGATCAGCATCTGGGCCTTCGTGGGACCGAAGTACGCGAATGCGCCGGAAGATGTCATGCCGCCGCAACCGCCTGGAGTGACGATGCCAGCGCCCGAAAATCCTGTTCCCGGCTCGACCAACCCTGAGCCCTCCAGCCTGCAGCGCTAGAAAGGTCACGTAAAACGACATGGCAGCAGCAACTCCCAGAATCATCGTCGTAGGCGGCGGACTCGCCGGCCTCTCCGCCGTCATCAAGATCGCCGAAGCAGGCGGCAACGTTGACCTCTTCTCCATCGTCCCGGTGAAACGTTCGCACTCGGTTTGCGCACAGGGCGGCATCAACTCTGCAAAGAACCTGAAGGGCGAAGGCGACAGCGCCTGGGCTCACTTTGACGACACGATTTACGGTGGCGACTTTCTTGCCAACCAGACCCCCGTGAAGCAGATGTGCGAGCAGGGTCCAGCCATCATCGACCTGCTGGACCGCATGGGCGTTCCCTTCAACCGGACGCCAGAGGGCCTGCTCGACTTCCGCCGGTTCGGTGGAACACTGTTTCACCGGACGGCCTTTGCCGGAGCGACGACCGGGCAGCAACTTCTCTATGCGCTGGATGAGCAGGTCCGGCGGTACGAGTCGGAAGGCAAGGTGAAGAAGTACGAGGGGTGGGAGTTCCTCTCGGCGGTACTGGATTCCAAAGGGGCATGCCGTGGCATCAGCGCGATGGACCTGCGCACCATGGAGTTGCGGACCTTCCCTGCCGATGCCATCATCATCTGCACGGGCGGCAATGGCGCGATCTTCGGGAAGTCAACGAACTCCGTGGTTTGCACAGGGTCGGCGCAATCGGCTTTGTATCAGCAGGGCGCCTATTATGCCAACGGCGAGTTCATTCAGGTGCATCCGACGGCAATTCCGGGTGAGGATAAGCTGCGCCTGATGTCGGAGTCGGCACGTGGCGAAGGCGGTCGCGTCTGGGTTCCGAAAGACAAGAATGACAAGCGGGCGTCCCAGTCGATTCCTGAGTCTGATCGCTGGTACTTCCTTGAGGAGTGGTACCCGAAGTACGGCAACCTTGTTCCCCGTGACGTTGCTACTCGCGCGATCTTCAAGGTCGTCTACGAGCATGGAATGGGCATCGACGGCCAGCCGATGGTCTATCTCGATGTCTCTCACCTTGCGCCGGAGCGGCAGCACAAGCTCGAAGGCATCCTCGAGATCTACGAGAAGTTTGTTGGCGACGACCCTCGCAAGGTTCCGATGAAGATCTTCCCAGGTATGCATTACACGATGGGCGGCCTTTGGGTGGACTTCAATCAGCAGACCAATATTCCTGGGGTCTTTGCGGCGGGCGAGGCGGATTACTCGATTCATGGAGCGAACCGTTTGGGAGCAAACTCCTTGCTTTCCTGCATTTACGGCGGATTTGTGGCGGGCCCGCAGGCGATGCAGTATGCGAAATCATTGTCGGCAGCTGAGGGAGATGGCGGCCATGCGGCAGAGATGCAGCGCCAGAAGGAGTACAACAACGTACTTCTCAATAATCCGGGGACAGAAAACCCGTTCAGAATCTGGCGCGAACTGGGCGAGACGATGACGAAGCATGCCACGATCATCCGCTACAACGCCGGGCTGGACGAGGCGGATGCCAAGATCCTGGAGCTGCAGCAGCGTTATCGGAACATCAATCTGTCGGATAAGAGCCAGTGGGCGAACACCAGCTTCGCGTTTGCCCGGCAGCTGTACAACATGCTCGAGCTGGCCCGGGTGATTGTGCAGGGTGCACGCCTGCGCGACGAGTCCAGGGGAGCCCACTATAAGCCAGACTTCCCTGAGCGTAACGACGAGAAGTTCCTGAAGACGACCAAGGCGAGTTTCGTCAATGACGCTCCGAAGTTCGAGTTCGAAGCCGTCGATATCAGCCATATCAACCCCCGTCCGCGCCGGTACGACGCGACAGCCTGATCGAATCGAAGTTATCCGGGAATATGCAGCCAGGTACCCCTACAACTCGTTTGCGGCGTCTAACCGGGCATGAGCGAGACAATGTCAAATTACTTTGTCTTCCTGCTGCTGCCGACGATCTTTGTCGCGGTCTGGGGGTACATCATCCTGTACAACCGTCGCGTCAAGAAGAGAATCCAGCAGATCGAAGCATCTGGAAGACACATTACGTGCATGGAAGAAGGCATCTCTCTGGTGACGCTCGAGAAGGAGCAGGCCGGCAGGACCGGAAGCATCTTCTAGGGAGTGACGCCGCAGGTTGGGTCTTCAGGCTGAGGGGAATGCCTGTTTGGTTGGATGAGTATCGCGTCGCTTTCGGGATATCCCGCCTAACTGCCATCCGCGATGGAATTTACAGGATATCCATGAGTCAGGTTGGTGACTCATGAGCCGCGAGAATAACTTCGACATTATTCGCCTGCTGCTGGCAGGGGTTGTTGTGCTGTTTCATGTCGGATATCTGAGCGGGAATGGTCTTTTCGATTCCCTGCCGCGCTACTTCAGCGGGCACCTTGCGGTGGAAGGCTTCTTTGCGATCTCCGGCTTTCTCATCTTCGCCAGCTACGAACGGTCGTCTTCGCTGCAGGACTACTTCCTCAAGCGCGCCGCACGTATCCTTCCCGGCTATTGGCTGTCGACCGCTCTCTGTCTCTTTATAGCTTTCTGCTATGGAAGCTTCCACGTCGGCCGTTTTCTCTTTGCAAACCTGACGTTTGCCAATTTTCTAGCGGGTTCCATTCCCGGAGTTTTCGATAAAAATCCCATGGATGGGATGAACGGGGCTTTGTGGACGATCAAGATCGAGGTGATGTTCTACATCCTCGTTCCGGTGATCGTGTGGCTTTGCCGGCGTTTGAACCGAGATCTGGTCTTATGGACGCTGTTTGTGCTGTCGATCTTCTACCGGGTTGCGATGGCCGATCACAACACCTTCGCCTTGCAGCTTCCAGGCCAGCTGTCGTTCTTTGTGATCGGGGCTCTGATCCACTACCACATCGATTTCTTTGAGGCTCACGGCAAGTGGCTCACCGTCGGTGCCGCACTCCTTTACCTCGGACATATCGCTACCGGCTGGTTTGCCCTTCGTCCGGCCGGCGTAGCAACTCTTACCCTGAGTGCTTCCCTGCTGGCCCCGACTATCAAGGGTCCAACGAGGTGGGGTGATTTCTCCTACGGGATCTACGTTCTGCACTGGCCGATCATCCAGCTGTTTGTTGCAGCCGGACTGTACCGTAACCATCCGTGGGCGGCGCTGGCAATCAGTGTTGTGACAATTGCCATTGCTGCAGTCCTCTCGTGGTTTTTTGTTGAAAAGCCATCTCTCGCACTTGCTCATTCACGGCGAATCAAAAATCGGTATCCCGCCGTTACCCCCAGCTAAGGAAACAGACCATGCCAAGCACAATCAGAGTCGAGATCAAGCGCCAAGCCAGCCCCGATACCGCAGCGGTCACAGAGACCTTCGAGATTCCGTACCGCCCCGGCATGAACATCACGTCATTGCTCGGCGAGATTGCGCTCAATCCCGTTGACGTTACGGGCAAAGCGACGACACCGGTGACGTATGACTCCAATTGCCTGGAGGAGATTTGCGGATCGTGCGCAATGCTGATCAACGGAAAAGCTCGGATGGCATGCTCCGCACTGGTGGACAAGCTGGAGCAGCCGATCCGGCTGGCGCCTCTCTCGAAGTTTCCTATTGTCAGAGACCTTTCGGTCGACCGTTCGGTCCTGTTTGAGAACCTCAAGAAGATCAAGGCGTGGGTACCGATCGACGGCACGTATGACCTGGGAGCTGGCCCCAGGCAGTTTCCTCAGGTTCAGGAGCAGCGTTATCCCCTGTCGAACTGCATCTCCTGCTGCTGCTGCATGGAGGTCTGCCCGCAGTTCAACGATGTAACCAACTTTGTCGGAGCGGCTACCATCGCACAGACCAAGCTGTTCAACCTAGATCCGGCTGGAGCCGTGCTAGCGGAGGAACGCTTGCGCGCGCTGTCAGGAGATGGAGGGATCCAGGAATGCAGCTTCGCACAGAACTGCGTGATGACATGCCCGAAGGAGCTTCCCCTTACCGAGGCGATCAGCGATATGGAGCGCGACGTGTTCGTTCAACAGGTAAAAGACTTTTTCACACGATAGACCTATCTCAAACTCCACAGGAGGCGGACGCTGAGGGTCCGCCTTTTTGTTCGCACCTTAAAATGCGCGTTTTAGAATGTGAACTACACGGAGGAGATACCCATGATTCAACTTGCCGATGCCCGAAAGATCATTGCCGCTGCACAGAAGAAGGCGGAAGAGATTGGTCAACCCATGAACGTCGCGGTCGTCGACGAGGGCGGTAATCTTCTCGCCTTCGAACGAATGGCGAACGCATGGCTGGGCTCGATCGATATTGCGATCAAAAAAGCCTGGACCTCACGAGCGTTTGATATCGAGACACAAGAGTTGGCGAAGCATTCGCAGTCGGGAGACCAGTTTTTTGGAATCCATGTTTCCAACGACTGCAAGGTGATGATCTTTGCCGGGGGAGTTCCATTGAAGAAGGATGGTAAAGTTGTCGGCGCTATCGGAGTAAGCGGTGGAGATGGGAAACAGGATCAAGCAGTGGCTACGGCTGGTGCAGCTGCATTGTGAAATGGAGAGAGGGCTCTCGGCTGAAAGCCCTCTTAGGGTAAACAGCGACGGCTTAGGGTAAACAGCGACGGCGGATCTAACAACTACTTCGTAAACATCGTATTTCCCGGTGTCTTATTCTCATTGCTGTGAATGCGGTTTTGTGCACGCTTCGCGCTCTGCATAGCTTCGTCATCAGCTTTCTGCTGGGCTGTCTTGCCGACCTCGGTTGCGCTTGCATTCGATTCGATCGCCTCGTGGGCGGGTCGTGCGCCAGTCTTGGTCGAGTTCAGTCCTTGTGCCATGATTCCACCTCTCTGCATGAAGAGATGGCCGTGTGTTGCATGCGGTTGCCTTCCTCGGCTGTTGCTACAATCGCTCATACCCTATGAAATCTCCAGTCCGCACTCAAATGAATGAGATGATGCGCTTTATGCGCATTGCCGGGTTCTGCGCCTGCGGTTTTCTTCTCAGTGCCGGATGTTTTTTAGAAGCGCAGGCAACCAGACAGTCCTCTAAGGAAACGATGAGCGCTACACAGGATCCACTTGCCGTTCACAACTCTTCCATCGTGATTGATACCCATGCAGACACGCCGCAACGGTTTGTCGATGAGCACTGGAATTTCACCGATCCGCTCAATGGCGGAATGTTGAACTTTGAGAGCGCGAAAAAAGGAAATCTCGATGCGCAGTTTTTCTCGATATGGGTCGATCCGGGCCAGTATGCATCGAATGCCTCGGCACGACGCACACTGGAGTTGATTGATGGCACGCTGGAACAGGTTCGACGTGCCCCGGACAAGCTTGCTCTTTGCGTGACTGCAGACCAGATTGTGGCCGCCCATCAAAAAGGCAAGTTTGCCGTTCTGATGGGAATCGAGGGCGGACACTCGATCGAAAATTCTCTTGGCCTGTTGCGGGATTACTATCGGCTTGGCGTTCGCTACATGACGCTGACCTGGTCGAACACGAACGACTGGGCAGATTCTTCCGGCGACATCGATAATCCGGCGATAAAGCATCACGACGGCCTTACCCCATTTGGGAAACAGGTGGTTGCGGAGATGAATCGCCTGGGCATGATGGTCGATATCTCTCATGTTTCCGATAAGACGTTCTGGGACGTGATGGAGGTCACGAAGGCTCCAGTGATTGCCTCTCACTCTTCTGCACGCGCACTTACAAACGCGCAACGCAATATGACTGACGATATGCTCCGTGCCGTTGCAAAAAATAACGGGGTGGTCATGGTGAACTTCTTCCCCGCATTTATCGACGAGCAGTGGCGACTTGCATGGAACGCACAAAAACCGGAGCGTCAGAAGGCGCAGGAAGCGCTTGAGGCCGAATACAAGGCCAAAGGGCTTCCGGTTCCGTATGCGGCATCGGACAGAGTTGACCGAGAGTTCGCTGAGAAGATCGGACGCGCGCCTTTCAACTCCCTGATCGACCACTTTGATCATGCCATCAAGGTTGCCGGAATCGATCATGTCGGGATCGGAACGGATTTCGACGGAATTCCCGTTCCCCCGGAAGGCATCAATTCGGCAGCGGATCTTCCGAAGGTTACGGCGGCACTGATGGCGCGGGGATACAGTGCCGACGACATGCATAAGCTGCTGGGAGGGAACCTGATGCGAGTCTTCCGGGCTGTCCAGGCGGCGCAAGAAAAGACCCCTGTGATTGCTCCAGGACAGGGACAGTAGGGGGACCGTTCCAAGTGGTGGGTCGGGGTGTTACTTCGGCTTCGTCGCCAGTATTGAGATCTTATTAATCTGAGGCGGAGCGGCGAGCAGTTCTTCAGCCCTGGACATGAGCGCCTTGGCGATGGGTCCGTTCAGATGCGCCTCGCGGCCTGCTTCGTCTTCGAACGTATCGAAGATGCTGAATCGGCCATCTCCCTCATCGAGGGCATACCAAGTGACCGTAGCAGATTCCTGGGCGGCCATCTGCGCTCCTTGTTTTAGAAATTCTTTTAACTCTGCCTCTCTTCCTGGTTTCGCCTTCAGCGGGACGTAAAGGGCAAGCTTCGACATCGCAGATCTCCTTTCCATTGTTGGATGCCCTTTGATTTCCCAGGTCACGCGGATTTCATAAATCAGCATCACAAGAGAGGTAAATATTCTGTGACGGAGAGCGAGGTGCAATTTGGTTACAAGATGGTTCAGGCGCAGGCATCAGCCAAACGTGTTCCGTGGAGTTGTCACCGGGGTGGCAGCAGGACTTGCTGCGACGATCCTTATGGATCAATTTCTGAAGCTAAGCTCCGCCGGGCAAAAGGTTGCAGAGAAACAGCTTCGACTGGCGCAGCACGAACCGGAAGAAGCGATTGAGCGTGATCAGCAGCAGCAGGAGCATGCCGCACAGCGGGAGGACTCTACCGAGAAGGTTGCGCGCAAGATTGCCGAGGCAGCGGGCAAGGATCTTCATCATGACGAAAAGAAGAAGGCCGGGCAGGCAGTCCACTATGCTTTCGGAACCTTGATGGGAGCCGTCTATGGAGTCAGTGCAGAGCTGATTCCTGAGGTGACGACGGGCGGAGGAACAGCATATGGGACGATCCTTTTTCTGGCGGCCGATGAGGTTGCGGTTCCAGCGTTCCAGCTCGCTCCCTCACCATCGGAGACGGCGGCTACGGATCATCTACAACATTGGGCTGCGCATGTAGTTTATGGAGGATCTCTGGAGCTAATCCGCAGCCTTTTACGGCGCCTGATGTAGGTGTCCGATTGCTCCACCGGGGTGTCTGCGATAGCCTGTTCCATGGAGTATAGCTACGCATGACGCTTCGTCTTCTTGCACTTACCCTTGCGCTTGCCGGGGGATCGGTCTGGGCACAGTCTCAGACGTCCGCTCCACAAGTCACGACAACCCAGGCCGCTCCAGCAGAGACCCAGCAGGCACCCCCTACGGATGCCCTTCCCGATGCACCCAGCACCACAACCCAGGCGAAGCCACCTGTCGTCCCGACAGGTCCTACGGCGTTGATCGATACGACAATGGGTCGGCTCACCTGCAAGCTGTACGACAAGCAGGCTCCTCTGACGGTGGCGAATTTTATTGGCCTGGCCGAGGGTTCCAAAGACTGGTCAGATCCGAAGACGCTCAAGAAGGTCCATGGGGAGCCTTTCTATACCGGTACTACGTTTCATCGGGTGATCCCGGGCTTCATGATTCAGGGAGGTGACAAGCTTGGGGATGGGCGTGGCGATCCCGGATATTTGTTTCAGGACGAGTTCGATCCAACGCTGACCTTCGACGAGCCGGGACGGCTGGCGATGGCAAACTCCGGCCCCAACACGAATGGATCGCAGTTTTTCATCACGGAGGTTCCGGTTCCGCAGCTGAACGGCAAACATACGATCTTCGGGCAGTGCGACTCTCACACGGTGCTGCTGGTCGCATCCATCGCTCGCGTGCAACGGGATGATAACGACAAACCGGCGACTCCGATTGTGATCAACAAGATCACGATCGTTCGCGATGGGCAGCCGATGCCTCCGGAACCGGCAGATCCTGCTGCGCCGCCAGCGCCGGCTGCACCCACGCAATAAAAGTTCTTTTGCCTCTTACAGCTTTTCTCGAGAGGCTTCACTCATAACGTTCGAAATCCAAAGGAGAACACGATGGCACGCAAGCCAGGAACTTACGCAGTCTTCAACACATCCGAGGGAACCATTGTTGCTGAGCTTTTTGAGAAGGATGCTCCCGAGACGGTTGGAAATTTTATCGGTCTCGCCGAAGGAACAAAGCAGTGGGAGAGCCGCAGCAAGAAGGGCGACAAGCTTTATGATGGCACGGTCTTTCATCGCGTAATTCCTGAGTTCATGATTCAGGGTGGCGATCCGGAAGGGACAGGCATGGGTGGTCCGGGTTACAAGTTTGCCGACGAGACCCGCGGCTCGCGCCACGGCTTCCAGGAGAAGGGTAAGCTGGCGATGGCCAATGCGGGCCCCAACACCAACGGCTCGCAGTTCTTCATCACGGTGGCCCCGACGGCATGGCTGACGGGCAAGCACACGATCTTCGGTGAGGTCGTTGAAGGCTACGACATTGTCGAGAAGATCTCAAAGGTCGCTCGCGACGGCATGGATCGCCCGAAGACGCCAGTGGTTCTGGAATCCGTAACGATTGAGCGCGTGGCGTAATTCGGACTCGCCGAAGTTAAACATGAAAAAGCCCGCAATTTGCGGGCTTTTTCTTGTTGCAGCAGAATAGTTTATGCAACACCGATAACGGTGCAGAGTTCCTTGACGGCATCCGCGCTCTTATTCAGCGCAGTCTGCTCATCAGCCGTCAGCTTGATCTCGATGATCTGCTCGAGCCCCTTCGCACCCAGCTTGCAGGGCACGCCAACATACAGTCCCTTGATGCCGTATTCTCCCTGTAGATATGCAGCGCAAGGGAGAATCTTCTTCTTGTCTTTCAGGATCGCTTCGACCATCTCGACAGCAGCGGCAGAGGGGGCGTAATACGCAGAACCGGTCTTGAGATACTTGACGATCTCTGCACCGCCATTCGCGGTACGAGTCTCCAGCTCCTTCAGCCGATCCGCTGGAATCAGCTCGGTGATCGGAATTCCGGCCACGGTCGAGTAACGCGACAGCGGCACCATCGTGTCGCCATGGCCGCCCAAAACGAATGCCGTGACGTTCTCTACGGAGACGTTCAGTTCCTGAGCGATGAAGGTGCGGAAGCGGGCAGAATCCAGTACACCAGCCATGCCGATCACCCGCTCGCGGGGAAGGCCAAGCTTCTTGAACGCGGTCTGGGCCATCGCGTCGAGAGGATTGGAGACAATGATGAAGATTGCATTGGGCGAAGCAGCCAGCGCTTTCCCTGCGACATCGCTCATGATGTTGAAGTTCGTGTTGAGCAAGTCATCGCGGCTCATGCCAGGCTTGCGCGCAATTCCGGCGGTGATGACGACGATATCGGAGTTCGCTGTATCGGCATAGTCGTTCGTGCCAATTACGGAGACGTCACGCTTTTCGATCGGCAGCGACTCAAGCAGGTCCAATCCCTTGCCTTGGGGTACGCCGTCGATCACGTCAATTAATACAACGTCCGCAAGCTCTTTCGAAGCGATCCAATGTGCAGCAGTAGCGCCGACGTTGCCGGCTCCGACAATCGTAACCTTCTTCCGCATGATATTTCTTTCCTTCGTTGGTGGATGTGCAAGACACATCCATGATATTCCTGTCGACGAACTTAGTCCTGCCGTATGGCCGAATATCGTAGCGAGGTGCTGATATACGCCCATTCGTCAGGCTCCTCGCACGCGATGGTAAGATGGTCGTCTTATCAAGGCAGCTTTTTTTCAGTGCGCGCACTGCCTCTTATTCAAATCATGCCAAGAATCTCTTCGATACTTCGCTGGCTCCCTGCGACTCTATCTTTTCTCCTCCTTCCGCCGGCTGTTTTCTCGGCCAGCCGCCCTGCGGATATAGCTTTTCAGACACACATGATCGATCCGGGCTACAGCGAGACTGTGGCGACCGCAGACCTGAATAACGACGGCAGGCTCGACATCATCTCAGGCGAGAGCTGGTACGAAGGACCGCGCTGGATCAAACATCCCTTGCGGGAGATTGATTACGCTAATGGCTACATCGACAACTTCAGCGATATCCCCGTGGATGTGGACGGTGACGGCTGGACCGACGTGGTGCAGTGCAGCTACTTCGCCCATAACATCGTGTGGCTGAAGAATCCGGGCAAAAAGGGCGGTGAATGGAAGGTTACCGAGATCGATAACTCCGGTCCTACCGAGTTTGCCTTTCTCGTCGATCTGAACAACGATGGCAAGGCGCTGGAGCTACTGCCGGAGTTCGACCGGCCGAACGTACCCGCCGCATGGTTCGAGCTGGTCAATGGCAGATGGGTCAAGCATTTGGTTGCCAAGGAGAGCTACGGCCATGGCATTGGCGCAGGCGATATGAACGGCGACGGGCGCAACGACATCCTGACGCCGGAAGGCTGGCTTGAGGCTCCGGCGGATATTCATGCGCTGGGCGACTGGAGGTTTCATCCGACGGACTGGGCCACCCATCCGATCCCCCCTGCCGGAAGATACGATCCGGCGGAGGTGAACAAAAAGCCCGTCGCCTTTGGGTATATGTACCTGCTCGACGTGAATGGCGACGGACGCAAGGACCTGCTCACCGGCATGGCACACGACTACGGTCTCGCGTGGTATGAGCAGAGCGTTGATGGCCAGTGGATTCAACATGTCATCGACAACACCTGGTCGCAGGCGCATGCCTCGGCGTTGGTCGATATGAATGGCGATGGCCAGCTCGACTTCGTCACCGGCAAACGCTACTTCGCGCATAACGGGGCCGACCCCGGCGAGCGCGAGCCGATCGGTCTTTATTGGTACGAGTACCGCAGGGTTCCACAAACACAGTCTACTTCGCGCGGTCCGGGCAACGGTGGGGTGGAGTGGATTCGCCACATCGTAGACTACAGCGGACGCATGGGTGGCGGAGTGCAGCAGGTCGTTGCAGCGGACCTGGACGGCGATGGCGACCTTGATCTGGTGACCGGCGGCAAGGCGGGGCTCTTCTGGGCTGAGAATCTGACGAAGTCCAAGCCCACCAAGAGCAAGTAGCTCGCAGCCTTTTGAGCCCATCCACTGAGCCAGGGAAGAAACAGAACGGCGGTCCCGAAGGACCGCCGCATTTGAGAAACGAAGATACCTAGCCCATGTTCTCGATCATGCGGGTGGCAAACTCGCTCGTCTTCGCCTTCGTCGCGCCCTGCATTCCCCGCTCGAAGTCGTAGGTGACAAACTTCTGACCAATCGTCGTCTCCATCGATTTTTCGATCAGACGGGCAGCCTCAGTCCATCCCATAAAGTCGAACAGCATTACTCCAGACAAAATCACGGAGCCCGGATTGATCACATCCTTGTCCGCATACTTTGGCGCCGTTCCGTGGGTCGCTTCGAAGACAGCATACCCGTCGCCGATGTTCCCGCCGGGAGCAATGCCAAGTCCGCCCACCTGAGCCGCCGCAGCGTCGGAGATGTAGTCGCCGTTGAGGTTTGTCGTCGCGAGAACGCTGTAGTCTTCCGGACGCAGAATGATCTGCTGGAAGATCGAGTCGGCAATCCGGTCGTTGACGAGGATCTTCTTCTTCCATTTGCCGTCGCCATGGGATGCGCCGATGGAAGCGATCACCTGCTTCACCTCAGCGACAACACCTTCGCCAAACTCCTTCGCGGCAAACTCAATTCCCGGCTCGATCAGTGCGGCGTTCTCTTCCGGCGTCAGCTTCGGATTCGCTTCGATGTTGCCAAGGATCCAGCTCTCGCGTTCGGTCACTGTCTGGTCGCGGAACTCCTGCGATGCGACCTCGTAGCCCCACTCACGGAAGGCACCTTCCGTGAACTTCTGGATGTTGCCTTTGTGGACCAGGGTAACGACCTTGCGGTTGTTGTCGAGTGCATACCGGATGGCTGCACGAACCAGACGCTTCGATCCTGTGATCGAGATCGGCTTCACGCCCACGCCCGAATCCGTGCGAATCTTCTTCTTTCCACCCTTCAGCATCTCGTCGTTGACAAAAGAGATGAATTTGGCAGCCTCAGGCGTGCCCTCGCGGAACTCGATGCCGGCATAGATGTCTTCGGTGTTTTCGCGGAAGATGACGACATCCAGCTTTTCAGGATGCTTTACCGGGCTGGGAACACCCGCGTAATACTTGACCGGGCGCACGCACTGGTAGAGATCCATCAGCTGGCGGAGGGCCACATTGAGAGAGCGGATGCCTCCGCCGACCGGGGTCGTCAGCGGTCCCTTGATGGAGACGCGAAAGTCGACCGTCGCCTTGACGGTATCGTCCGGGAGCCAGTTCTTAGTCTGACGATAGGCTTTTTCGCCAGCGAGCACTTCAAACCACTTTACCGATCGCTTACCACCATAGGCCTTCTGGACAGCGGCGTCGAAGACGCGTTGGGAAGCCTTCCAGATATCGCGGCCGGTACCATCGCCCTCAATGAAGGGGATGATAGGGTTGTCGGGAATGGTGTACTTTCCGTTGTCATACTGAATGGGCGCTCCGTCCTTGGGCACCGCAATCCCGTTGTAGCTCTCCTGCATAGATAAATCGTCCCCCCGAAGAAAGGTGATGAGAAATCCAAACTATCACTCGCGTGGAAGCTCTGGCAATATTCGCACGATGAAAACGGTAATCGAACGGCCACGGCGTCTGCCCAGAATCGTTATGTAAGATTTCCTGCATGCGAAGGAAGCTTGTTTCTCTGGGTGTCTACGTTCTCATCGTGATTGCATGGACGGCAGCACCGCATGTCTGCGCACAATCAATAACGGAGAAGGTCGAGTGGACCTGGGCAGACCGCCCGGAGCACCCTAACCCCGCGCTCCCGGATATTCTGCTGATTGGCGACTCCATTACTCGTGCTTATTACGCCGAAACGTCTCGCCTGCTGGACGGGCGCGCAAACTGCTATCTTTTCGCCACCTCCGCATCCTCTGGCGATTCTCGACTGCCCAAGCAGATCGCTGACCTGGCAACAATGATGCCGTCAACCTTCGCGGTCATCCACTTCAACAATGGCATGCACGGATGGGAATACACCGAACGGCAATACGCTGCGGGGCTGCCTGGGGTTGTCGCTGCCGTTCGCAAATTATCGCCTTCGGCTGCGCTTCTGTGGGCGAGCACAACGCCGCTGCGCAAACCGACTACGGCAGGCGCAACGAATCAGCGAGTCGACGAACGGAACCGCCTTGCACTCGCCGTTATGCAGCAGCAACATATCCAGGTCGACGACCAGGGAGGACTGATGCTGCAACATCAGGACCTGCATCAGGACGATGTTCACTTCACAAAAGAGGGCAGCGCGGTGCAGGCGCAGCAGGTAGCGCAATCGATCCTGCAGGCGCTATCCCGACCTGCAAAGCAGGGCCTGAAATAAAAGACGCGCAGGTTATTTCACAAGGTAGTAGTCGATGGTCGCGACGACGCGGACCTTCTTCATGATGCTGGCGTCCGGGCTGGTCGCTCCGCCGCCCCCTTCTTCTCCGGGTCCGGCACTCCCGGCGTCTGCTGCCGAGATAGAAAAGACCCCCTGATTCGCCGAACGAATGGAGCCGACTTGACTTCCTGAGTCTGCGGCGAAGCGGTCTGCCGACGCGCGTGCATTCTTGGTCGCCTCGGTGATCATGTCGGGCTTGAGCGCATTCAGGCCATTGAAGACATAGCGGATTCCCTGACCATACCCGCCAACCACGATAATGCCGGCCTGAAGGAGTTGTGCGGTCTTTTGTCCGGCCTTCGCAATCTTGTCCACATCGCCGGAGCTTACCGTGACGGTCTGCTGCACGATGTAGCGTGGACCGGCGTTGTTGTTGCCGCCATATTCATTTGCCTGCTTATCGGTCACCTGAATCTGCCCGACGGAGATCTCCTGAGGGGTAATTCCCTGCCCCTGGAAGAACTTCAGCACCGCGGCACGATCTTCCTCGCTCTTGGCGTAGACCTGCTGCAGATCGTTTCCGGTCTCTTTGAAAGTGACGGGCCACACGGCGCTGTCGGACTTGACGGTTCTTTCGACGAGACCTTTGACGGTGACGTAGCGATCCGCCAGGCGGGTCTCTTTGATCTGATTTCCGAGAAGCCAGCCGCCTAGTACCAATCCCACCATCAGACATATGCCCAACGCGGCAGCGGGTGCAAGCCGATTGGAAGATCGTTCCATATCCAAATCCAAGATAACCTCCACCAAACACGAGAAGGATGCCGGAGAAGCAATTCCTTGTCAAACCAACACGACTTTGACCGAACAGAACGGAGTGTATCTGTTTCACGACGCTCATAGCGTGAAGATGACTTCGATTGCAAGGAGCATCTCGAATGCATCTCACGATCTACCCTCCCATTTTGTACGCCGGAACCCCGGTTGTTCTGATCGGCACGCTTAATCCCGATGGCTCTCCGAATGTCGCTCCGATCTCGTCGGCGTGGTGGCTGGGCTGGAACTGCATGCTCGGCTTTGGAGGTAGCTCGCAGACCCCGATCAATCTTCAGCACACGGGCGAGTGCACCATCAATTTACCGTCAGTGGAACAAGCGGGTCATGTCGACCGGCTTGCGCGGCTGACGGCATCCAATCCTGTGCCTCCGCATAAACTGGAACGCGGCTACCGTTACTGCGCAGATAAATTTGCGGCCTCTGGACTTACCGCAGAGCCAGCGGAAAAGGTATCAGCGCCGTTGATTTGCGAATGTCCGCTCCAGATGGAGGCCGAGTTGTCATCTGTACATCCGCTGACTGGAGATGCCAGCAATCTGATCGCTCTTGAAGTAAAGATCCTCAAAGTCAGGGCAAAGCCTGAGATCCTGCGCGCGACAGACCAGAATCGAATTGATCCCGATCAGTGGCGACCGCTCATGATGAGCTTCTGTAACTTCTACGGGCTCGGGGAACAGGTGCATCCTTCACGTCTGGCAGAGATTCCGGAGAACCTGTACCGCCCGCAACGAGTGCGCGAACAGATGATGGAGATATCTCGTGCTTAAAGAAAAACCCCCTCGCAGATGAGCGAGGGGGTCGTTATACGGTGGAAAAACTAGAAGATGTTCCACAAAAGCTGGTTGTAGACATCGTGGTGGAACTGAACCTCCGGAGCCTTCACGATCGTTCCCAACAGGCGCGGGCAACGGTCGGCTGAGGCCTGCTTCAGGTCAGCATAGCGTCCCTTTACGTCGGCACCCAGCAGCTTCGTCGTCCAGTCTGCGCCACGGAAGTTTTCGATGGCCGTATAGATGTTGTCCGGGAGGTAGCGCTCGGCCTGGCGAAGATTCTTGATCTTCGAGGTCTCGCCCTGCAGGCCGCTCTTGAAGATCGAGTACAGCACCAGGTACGGATTCGCATCGGGGCCGACGGAGCGAACCTCGACACGAGCCGACTTTTCGTTTCCGATGGGGATACGAACCATCGAGCCGCGATCGGTCGCCGAAGCCTTGATCTGATTGGGAGCCTCAAAGTGAGGATCGAGGCGGCGATAGGCGTTGACGCTCGCGTTCAACAGAAGGCAGATGTCATTGCCATGCGTCAGAATGCGATCCGTAAACTGCCATGCCATCTTCGAGATCTTCTCTTCGCCCTTCGGATCCCAGAACAGATTCTTTCCGTTCTTGGTGATCGAAACGTTGGTGTGCATGCCCGATCCGTTCACACCCACGACCGGCTTCGGAAGGAAGCTAGCCGTCATTCCCATCTGGGTGGCAATCTGCCGGCAGATCAACTTATAGAGCTGGATCTGGTCGGCGGCAGCGACAACTTCGCCATAGGTGTAGTTGATTTCGAACTGCGAGGGAGCGACTTCCGGATGGTCCTTTTCGTTCTCGAAGCCCATCGCGCGCTGAACTTCAGCGCTTGTGTCAATGAACTCACGGAGTGGATCGCCAGGAAGCGAATGGTAGTAACCGCCCTTGTTGACGTACTCGAAAAGGCTGGTCTCGTGGAACTTGCGCTCCGCGTCGATACCTTCGAAGAGGAAGCCCTCAATCTCGTTGGCCGCGTTGAGAGTGTATCCCTGCTCGGCATAGAGCTCCTGAGAAAACTGCTTGAGGACGCCACGGATGTCGGCGCTATAGGTTCCACCGTTCTTGTCGATAACTTCGCCGAAGACGAGAACCTTACCGGGGCCAAAGACGTCGGCAGGTGCCCAGTAGAAGGCGCTCCAGTCGATTCCGAGTCGCAGGTCGCTCTCACGCTGGGCCGTAAAGCCGCGGATCGACGATCCGTCAAACGTCAGGTTATCGTAGCTCTTCACCAGGAACTTCTTGTCGTAGTCCAGCATGTGCAGCCGGCCTTCGAGATCGCTGAACAGCACCGTAACCGCCTTGATGCGGCGCTCGTCGGTCAGGTACTTGAGCCTTTCTTCCTGAATAACGTCGGCAGCAACGCGCTTCTTGCGCTGCTCCTTGGCCTGCAGGTTCAGGTCTTCGAGTTCTGCGTAGGAAAGTTCCAGGAAATCACGAAATTCGCTCAACGTCTTTTGCTCCTTCTGCAATGAGATACACACGACTGGCGTGGTCGGGCTGACAGGATCGTTTGGGGATTTGTTGGAGAATGGATCCGCTGGCGTCGCGGGCAGAAGACCCTGTTTCCAACCTAACAGAAATTCCCACAGAAAATAAAGGGAGAGTTGCGTGGTTTCTCTCGATGAGCTCACCTGACGATCGGCGCCGATCCTGTCCTACCGGCTACGCTTCGTCCCCCCGGGCTCCGCGTAAAGATATGGGGAAATCTGCTCTTGCCGAGTCTCAACCGCGATCTTCGTATCTATAAAATGAGCGCAACACCATAAAATAAGATCAACACCATGACGAATCACCTCTCGAGCTCCCCGTCCGGCATCAAGCGCGTCGCCCTGATCCAAATGTCCTGTTCGCCCGATACCAGGCTCAACCTGGATAAGGCTGCTGAGCGCGTCTTCGAAGCGGCTCGCCAGGGGGCGACTCTGGTTTGCCTGCCCGAGCTTTTTCGAGCACAGTATTTCTGCCAGAGAGAGGATCATGATCTGTTCGGTCTCGCCGAATCGATTCCAGGGCCCTCGACTGACGTTCTGAGCCGTGTCTGCCGGGAGACGGGTGTCGTTCTGGTGGCCTCGCTCTTTGAGAGGCGTGCCCCTGGTCTGTATCACAACACTGCCGTGACGATTGAGAAGGACGGCAGGATCGTCGATCTCTACCGCAAGATGCACATCCCCGATGATCCGCTCTACTATGAAAAGTTCTATTTCACGCCGGGTGATCTCGGCTTCAAAGCGACGCAGACGACTTCAGGTCCTATCGGCACTCTTGTTTGCTGGGACCAGTGGTATCCAGAGGGGGCGCGCCTCACGTCGCTGAAAGGCGCCGAAATCCTATTCTTTCCCACAGCGATTGGCTGGCACCCTTCGGAGAAACAAGAATTTGGCGAAGCGCAGTACACAGCCTGGCAGACGGCCCAGCGCGCCCACGCGATCGCAAATGGCGTCTTTGTTTGTGCGGTCAATCGCACCGGTCATGAACATGGCGACGTCAAGTTCAAGGTAACCGCTGCCGACGGCAACCCCGCCACGGTTGAGCTTCGTGGTCCCGGCGACCATACCCCCGCGTCGGGTCTGGAGTTCTGGGGCGGAAGTTTTATTGCCGATCCCTTTGGGCGCATCGTGGCCCAGGCCTCCCACGACAGCGAAGAGATTCTTATTGCCGATCTCGACCCCAAACTGATCGAGGTTACGCGGCAGCACTGGCCGTTTTTGCGCGACCGCCGAATCGATGCGTACGAGGGAATTACGAAGCGCTTTCTGGATTAGTCGGATCCGCGAGAACACAGGTAGGCTCCTCTAGCTGGATAAATGACGGATCGATCCAGATGCAGCCTATCCTTTTCGACAGGCCGCATGCACTTCGTTGGCCACAATGAGTACCCTGGAGAGATTGCCATGTCTCGTCGAGGTCTCGTCGAGCTGAATTTCAGGAGTCGTTCGGGAATTCCAGCCGCTCCGGTGGAGCGGCTTTCTCGTTTTTTCGCAAGGCATAATCCGGTCTACAACTAAGGTTGCGGCAAAACAATCTTTTGCCTCATGTCAATGGTTCTTTTGGTCCCAAAACGGGATAGTTACCTATGCTATCTTTAGTAACCTATCACGAGTGTCCCAGCACGTTCGGGGTTGCTTCGCGTGTGTGCAGGAGGCAGCAGGCGTGTCCAAATCCAATTCTCCCGACCATCCAACATCCATTGCCAAATCCGAGGATCAAGAGCAAAACCGGGATGTAAATGCTTTATTTTCAAGCTTTAGAGTCGATCAAGCGGGCTACAGGACTTTCAGCCGGCACCGCACTCCCAAGCCCCAAGAGGCGGAAGAACGCGCGGTTGCGGGAGAACACCATCATGCAAAGCGCATTGCGATCTACTCTCCCATTGGGGGATCTGGAAAGACGACGCTGGCTGCCAGTCTGGCGGCCATCTTCTGGCAACTCGGGAAGAAGGTTCTGGTCGTAGACGCATCGCCCTGGCCTACCCTGGCGTATCACTACGGTGCGAGCACTGCTCGGGCTGGTTTACGTTCCTTTTTCGCCCCCGGGAACGATGTTCCTGTTCGAATTCTTGCGCGTGACCTCAACGAACCTGCGGCTCTCGATATCGACGCTTCTGTCGCGGCGACGCCTACAGATTACGTTCTCTTTGATCTGAGTGGGGCCTCCTCAGGAGAATTGGCTGGCTACCTCCAGCAGATCTCCGTCCTCATCGTGCCCCTGGTTCCGGAGCTGGCTTCAGCAAGATACGCAGAAGCCATCCAGACATTTCTGGGAAAACTGCCACACGCTCCCCGTCAGGTTCTGTACGTGATTAACCAGATGGAGGACACCCCCGTTGCCAAAGAAGTATGTCTGAGCTTGTCGCAGCTTCTCGGGGACAAGCTATTCCAGACTCCGATCTATCGACAGGGAGAGATTCAGGAGTCGCTGGACGAAGGGATTGTGCTTCCTATTTATGCTCCGGAGGCTCAGGCCGTGACGGTCTGCAATGAAATTGTGCGCTGGATCGAAGCTCCGAAACGGACAGCACCTGCGAAGGCTCAGCAACGGTGGAGTGAACGATGAAAAAGGCCCACGAACTGTGGGAGAGCCTGGGAGCAAGTGATAGTTTTGCAGGACGATTTGGACGCGCAGTTCTCTATATCATCTTTGCGGTTCTGGCTTACCAATGTGTAACCCTGCGCTTCGACTGGAAACAGCAGGCGATTGTCGGGTCTTTGACTTTGATCCTTGGCCTCGCACTGTTCACCTTCTCGCAGGCTTATGTCGCAACGCTGATGCTGATTGTCGCCTCGATGTTGACGACCTGCCGCTACGCCGTCTGGCGTGTCACGCAGGTTTACGAGACAGTCACCGATCCGAGCAGCGATCTTCGCGTCATCGAGCTGTTTTTCATGTTTCTGCTTCTGGCGGCGGAGATGTATGCCTTCGCCATTCTGCTTCTTGGTTTTATCCAGATGATTTATCCGCTGCGGAGACCCCCTGCTCCGTTGCCTGAAGACGTTGACGAGTGGCCTGACGTCGATCTGCTGATCCCTACGTATAACGAGCCGCTCTCGGTGGTGCGGTCCACGACACTGGCTTCTATCAATATTGATTATCCCGCCGACAAGCTCCATGTTTACCTTCTGGACGACGGCAGACGAGCGGAGTTTCGTGAGTTTTGCGAGAAGGTCGGTATCGGCTATGTCATACGGCCCGATAACAATCACGCGAAAGCGGGCAATATTAATAGCGCCCTCAAAAAGATGACCTCTCCGCTGGTTGCGATCTTCGATTGCGATCACGTTCCGACGAGAAGTTTTCTTCAGGTCACGGCCGGATGGTTTCTTAAAGACAAGAAGCTCGGCATGCTGCAAACGCCGCACCACTTCTACTCCCCCGACCCGTTTGAGAGAAACCTGGGAAACTACAGAACTGTGCCCAACGAAGGCGAGCTTTTTTACGGTCTGCTGCAAGATGGCAACGACCTTTGGAACGCCACGTTCTTCTGCGGTTCCTGCGCCGTGCTTCGCCGGACCGCGCTGAACGAGATCGGTGGAATCGCAGTCGAGACGGTGACGGAGGATGCTCACACCTCACTTCGCATGCAAATGCGGGGCTGGAACACGGCCTATATTAATCGGCCACAGGCGGCAGGTCTGGCGACGGAAAGTCTCTCCGCGCACGTGGGCCAGCGTATTCGCTGGGCACGCGGCATGATTCAGATTCTGCGCGTCGATAATCCCCTGTTTGCACGCAATCTCAAGCTCACACAGCGGCTTTGCTACTTCAATGCGATGGTGCATTTTCTCTATGCACTTCCGCGTCTCATCTTTCTTACCGCTCCTCTTGTTTACATGCTTTTCGGGCTGAGAAATATTCCCGGCCTCTGGATCACGATTGGCGCCTATGCTGTTCCTCACCTGGTTCTCTCAACCCTCACCAACTCCAGACTGCAGGGGAAATACCGTTACTCGTTCTGGAACGAAATCTACGAAACCGTGCTGGCTCCTTACATCCTTGGGCCCACACTACTCGCGCTGATTAACCCTAAGCTTGGGAAGTTCAACGTAACCGCGAAGGGCGGTGTCGTTGCAAAGCGCTACTTCGACAAGACGATCGCGCGGCCGTATGGTTTTCTGCTATTGCTCAACTACCTGGGACTGGCGATTGCGCCGTGGAGATTTTTCGTCCACAACGCCGATCACAAAGGTGCCGTCCTGATGAACGTCTTCTGGATCGTCTTTAATTGCGTCATTCTCGGCACAGCCAACGCCGTCGCGGTAGAAGCGCAGCAGCGCAGAGGAAGTGTGCGGCTGAATCGCCGCATGATCGTCTCCATTCGTACTCATTCCAAAGCCACCGCTTCCGGAATCTCGTCCGACCTTTCGCTCGGCGGGGGAGCATTGACTCTTGAGCAGGCAATTGCACTCGATCCGGGCACTCCGATTGAGGTGATCTACACGGGAGCCGAAACGGTCATTCTGCCGGCAAAGGTCGTCAGCAATAGTGGCACGAGCCTCCGTTTCCAATACCAGCCGCTTACGTTGGAACAGGAAGAGGCTCTTACGGTTGTGCTCTACTCGCGGGCGGACTCGTGGCTTACCGAGGATCATCCGCGTGACCGTCCGCTAAAAAGCCTGGCAACCATCATTCGCCTTTCTTTCCGTGGCATGCGTTACTCGTTTACTGGCTTCCTGCCTACTCGAAAACCCGACGAGATAAAACAGGGAGCGGAGATTACGGCAGCTTTCTTGCTGTGCCTCCTTCCCTTTCTCTCAACCCGACTGTGGGCGGAACCGCAAAAAGAGGTTGTGCCTACCCATTCCTTCCACAACGTAATCTCGTTGTCCGATGCAGGTGTGAATAACGGAATTCGGCTTCAAGGTTGGGATTCAGCGGCGAGAACATCCTTCATCCTCAGTCCTTCGCAGGTTGCGCAAACAGGTACTCTTCATCTGAAGTATCAGTTTTCGCCGGGGATGATTCCTGGCAGGAGTCTGCTCACTGTCGCTTTCAACGACACAACTCTAACGAATTTGGTCATGCCTGCTGAATCCAGCAAAGCCGATTCTGCGATTCTGACGGCCGATATTCCTGTCCCCGCGGAGTTGCTGGCTGCACAGAATGCGGTCGAAATTCACCTTCGTGGGCACTATGCCGCGAGGTGTGAAGATCCGAATGATGAGCGGCTCTGGGCGAAGATCGCTTCGACCTCGACGCTTGAGGTGGCAGGGGTCCTGCTACCCATGACCAACAATTTGGAGAATCTGCCGGCTCCGTTTTACGAAAAAGACCAGACGATTGCTTCCAAACCAATCCAGTTTGCATTGGACTCAGAGCCATCCTCGACTCAGCTGGAAGCTGCTGGCATATTGTCTTCGTGGTTCGGTGTGCAGGCGAACTCACACCACCTTACCTTCCCAGTTACGATGGGTTTACTGCCTGCCGGCAATGTCGTCCTAGTAGCGCGTAATGACTCTCTCCTGTCAACCACGCTCGGCCAGCACCTGCAGGGCTCACATCTGAGCATCATCGAGAATCCTGCGGATCACTTCGGCAGGATCTTAATCGTCAGTGCCGACAGCGATGATCAGTTAGTGGCTTTGGCAAGGACCGTGGCAATGGGGAAGAGATTCTCGGGCAGCAGTGCCGAAGTCATTCCGTCGCCGCTACCGTCTCCACGTCAGGTCGGCGATTCGCCGCGATGGGTCCAGACAACACGGCCTTCGTCCCTGTGGAGTTACACCCAGACGAACGAGCTCAGCACAGACGGATCGCAACCGATCGCATCTTACGTTCGTATTCCTCCCGATCTTTACTTCGGAGATCAGGACACGGTCAAACTCCACTTGCAGTACAGCACGGCTCATCTTTCATCGACTCAGAACGCATATATGCGTGTCGTTGCGAATGGATCCCAGGTGACTTATATGCCCCTGGCGCAAAAGGGCGGAGCGAACGCGATTCAGGATACGGAGATTCCAGTTCCGGTGGGCTTTCTTCGTCCTTTTGCCAATACTCTTCTCTTTCAGTTTATCTTTTCGGAAAAGAATCGCCGCGATTTTTGCACGGCGGTTCCACCGTCCAGCGCCACGGGAACCATTCTTCCCTCTTCGAATCTTGACCTGCACTCCTTTCCGCACTGGACAGCAATGCCTGACCTTGAGCTCTTTGCGAATGCAGGGTTCCCGTTCACGCGTTTTGCTGGTCTCTCCCAGACAACCGTCGTTCTGGCCGACCATCCTTCGTCCCGAGAGATCACCGCGATGCTCGACCTGCTGGCCTATTTCGGCGCCCAGACTGGATATCCTGCATTGCGATTTCGGGTTGGGGATACAAAGAGCTTCGACCAGGATCGGGATCTTCTGGTGATTGGAACGGAATCCAGTCTTCCAACTAACGCTGCAGTCGCAGCGGCACTTCCGCTGGCGATGGAGGAGCGAGGCCTCTTCCATCGAACAGATACAACCCTCTCTCTACTCAAGAGCCTTTGGACGAGGATCTCGCGATTGGACCCAGACTCCTTTTCCGACTTTCACGGCGTTCAGGAAGATTCCCGGTTGGACCGCAGTCTAGGGGAGCCCTTCGATTCCGTGATTGAAATGACAAAGTCTCCTACTGGACGAAACCGATCCGTTGTCGCGATCATTCTTGGCAAAGATACGGATGATTCCTTCCCGTCGTTTCTCGACGTCTCATCGTCCACGACGATCAATGGAAATGTCTCTGTTCAGCATGGCAGGCGATTCGATTCCTTTCTGATTGATCCTTCTACTTACAACGTCGGCCACATCAGCGCACTCGGACAACTTCGGGCCAAGATGCATCAGGCTCCCTGGATTGGCGTTCTCTTCCCCTTCGCTGTGGGCATGTTGTGCGCGCCCTGGGTGCATGCACGGCTTAAGGACCGAGCTGGGAAACGGCTCAATGGAGATCTCGTATGAAGGCCCTTCTGGCGATCTTTCTCCTGAGCGTTCTTCCGCCACCTCCTGTTTCCTCGAGCTGGCCCTTATGGGATCACTATGAGGATCACTTCATCCAGAACGATGGGCGTGTCGTCGATTATGAACGGGACAATCTGACGACATCCGAGGGCCAGAGCTATGCAATGTTCTTCGCTTTGGTTGCGAACGATCGGCCTGGCTTCGAGAGAATCTATCACTGGACCGTGCAGAACCTGGCTGGAGGAGATCTTGCGAACAATCTGCCGGCATGGAGTTGGGGGCGCAAGCCTGATGGAACCCTTGGAGTGAAAGATTCCAACTCAGCAAGTGACGCCGATCTCTGGATTGCTTATGACCTGATCCAGGCCGGACGCCTCTGGAAGCGCCCCGACTACACCACAACCGGGGATGCCCTTCTCAAGCAGATTGCTGCGAGAGAGGTCTCCAATGCTCATTCCTTTCCGGTGCTTTTACCGGGGCACACCGGGTTTGAACATGAGGGTACAAGTCTCTCAAACCCAAGTTATATGCCTCTCTTTCTGCTTGAGGCCGCAGCAAAAGCTCAACCAACCGGGCCCTGGAAGGCCATGGCGAACTCTCTGCCTACCATTATTCAAAAGACGAGTATCAATGGCTTTGCAACCGATTGGTTCAAGATTGATTCCGATGGAATGATGACTCCATCGGCCGCTCTCGACTCGGGTTCCGACGAGGCAAGCGGCAGTTACGATGCGGTTCGAGTCTATCTCTGGGCGGGAATCACCTCAGCCTCAACCCCGGGGCGTGAAGCCATTCTGAAAAGCCTCTCGGGGATGACTTCTTACCTGAAAGTCCATCAACTTCCACCGGAGTCGGTTTCTGGAAGCCAATTGAATCCTCATGGCACCGGGCCCGTCTCCTTCTCCGCCGCACTGATTCCTTTCCTGCTATCCGTTCAAGAGCTGAATGCTGCCACCGCACAGCAGAAACGGCTTGATGCTGCCTTGTCGCCACGAACCGGACTTTATGGCAATCCACCACGCTATTACGACCAGAATCTGGCGATGTTTTCTGTCGGCTACACAACGCACAAATACCGTATTCAAAGCAATGGAGATGTAGAAGTCCTATGGCGAAGATAAGTTCAGGGCTGATGCGCCGAGCGCTTCTCGCCTCGGCCTGCACATTTGTTCTTCCCGCCGCGACCGCAGCGGCAGCAGATTCGCCCGCGATCCGGATCCTACTCGATCGCGCCAAAACTCAGGCCCAGGGCGGACACCTGGATATTGCCGCATCCACGTGGAAACAGGTTCTCGTCTCAGATCCAAACAACATGGAAGCACTGCGAGGCCTGGCCACCGTCGAAGCTCAGCTCGGCCATCAGCAGGAGGCCAACGGCTACATTCAGCGCCTGCAAAAGCTGGGTGCAAATTCAGCGGTAATTGGGAAACTGGAGGAGCTCCGCTCGCGTCCGGCCGATGCTGACCTTTTGAAGCAGGCAGCGACAGCGGCGAGGGCCGGCCAATATAAGGATGCGATCGAGATCTACCGCAAACTTTATGGAAATAATCCTCCGTCAGGGCCCATTGCGCTCGCTTATTACGACACGCAAGCTGCAATACCAGCTGAACGTTCTCGAGCCATTGAAGGCCTTCGTAAACTCGCACAGCAGTTTCCTGCCGATGATCGATACTCCATCACACTTGGCAGAGTCCTCACCTACGATGCCGGTACAAGATCAGAGGGAATGACTCTCCTCCAGCGCTATCCCTCTGATTCATCTGCTCAGACTGCGCTGCGGCAAGCGACCCAATGGAACCAACGCGCGCCGGTGGCTCCTTCAGTTGCCACTGTTGCGCAACCAGCACCGTCGCGTACTCCAGCGGCACCGTCCGCGTCCGAACTGGCGGCGGGTTATCGAGCGCTGAACAGCGGCAATTTTTCTTCAGCAGAACAGCACTTTCGGGCGTCGCTTACACGCGAAGCCACGCACGGGCAGGCCTATGCCGGACTTGGCTTTGTCAGCATGCGTCAGCAGAACTTTGATGATGCTGTACAGCAGTTCGAGCGTGCCCGCTCAGAAGGGGATCACGATGCAAGTGTGACGCAGGCGCTCGAAACCTCGCACTTCTGGCAATCGATGGGAAGAGCGCAGACCTCACTGGACGCAAACGATGTTGATGGGGCGATCGATCACTATCGCGCCGCACTGAAGATGAAGCCAGAAAACGCCGACGCTCTGACAGGTCTTGGCGGGACTTTGCTACGTGCGAGCCGTCCCGAAAAAGCTATCCCCTATCTGCAACGCGCAGTTCGGATCGACGCGAAATCCTCGCAGGCGTGGAGATCTCTATTTCTCTCTCAGTCGCGCGCAAATCATCAGGCAGATGCGGTTAAGACAGCCGAACTGATTCCGTCCGACCTCAGAACCAAGCTCGAAACAGATGTCGAATTTCTGGGAACCCTTGCAACCGACTACTCGTCAGTGGGTCAGCAGTCACTTTCAGATCGAATTCTGAAACGAGCCCTGGGGCTCGTTCAATCAGACACGAGTGAGAACAGCCCTGATAAGCAGTTGCAGTACGCCACTCTGATGATGTCGGCTCGACGATACAACAACGCCATTCGTGGTTATCGGCGAGTGTTAGCGGAGAGCCCCGATGATGCAGATGCCTGGCGTGGAATAGTGACGGCTGAACATCTCGCGGGCCGCGACGATGAGGCCCTTCGCGCGTTCCGGCAGATGCCACCGGCTGTTGCGTCCGCGACACAGACGAATGCTGATTTTCTGTCGATGCTCGGGGGAATCTATCAGTCTCAGTCTCAGACTGATGCTGCACGTGCAGCTCTGCAACGCGCCATTCGGATCCACCCCTCTCTTGCTCTTGAGCTTCAGCTAGCCTCCGTTGAGATGTCAGGCGGAGACAAAGAACGGGCCACCGGACTCTATAAACAACTGACAAATGAGCACCCTGAATCGCAGAAGGCATGGACCGGTTATATACAGGCACTTCACGCTACTGGCCGTGATCGCGAAGCATTACGTCAGATTGAGGAGATGCCTGAGGAACTCACCTCCTCTCTCGAGAATGATCCTGATTCTCTGCAGGCCGTCGCTTCGGTGTATGCCGCATCAGGAGATAGCCGTCGCGCCGCTGCCGCTATCGATCGCGTCAACGACATCTATAACGACAGAGGCATGGCTCCCCCGGCGTCCGTCCAGATTCAGGAGGGCTGGCTTTATCTGCGCGCAGGAGCAAACAACCGCCTTGCGAATGTCATTCAGCAACTGAACAGCGATATCGACCTGACTGCGGATCAGCAGGAAGAGGTCTCGCGATTGTGGACGAGCTGGGCACAGCAGCGGGCGGCCCAATTCCGTCAGCAGGGCAAGCCGCAGGCCGCGGTTCTCATCCTCTCCACCGCGCTTCGTGCTTTTCCTTCTGACATTTCGCTTAACAACTCTCTCGCGGACACTTACCTCGAAGCAGGTGATCCCAAACGCGCCATGATGCTTTACGCGAGACAGGATATCTCGCAAGCAGACAAAACCGTCTGTACCTCTGCGATCCGGGCGGCGCTTGCCGCGAAAGATCGCAAGCAGGCGGAATCTTGGCTCCAGACATCTCTAAACCGCTTCGGAAGAGATGGGCAGATCCTCCAGCTTGCCGCTGAGTTTGAGCAGCAAAGGGGAGATTCCAGCCGTGCAGAAGCCTACTACCGCGCTGCGCTTGAGGCATCCGGGCCACCGAGCGTCGACGAGATTACTTCGCAGACCGCCTCCGCCAGAACCTCGCAGATACCCGCGACGCAGGAACTTTTTCGCCTTCTCAGTTCTGCCGGGAATTCGTCTGCACAGAATTTACCCTTGCCGCAAAGGGACAACCTCAACAGTCAGCAAGCCCTCTGGCCCACGCGTGGCGCGACGAACAGCAGCACTCGATCTGCGTTTACCTCTGATGCCTATCTGCCGTTACCCTCCCAACGGAGAGGCACCTCGTCACACCGCGGTTACGATGATCTTCCTGCAGATTCTTTGAGTACCGATTCCGACCTTGCACAGAAGAACGATCCGTTTCCGCTCGATAAACCTGCTTCCGAAACTGTGAGGTCATCAACTTCAAGCAGACATCCTGTATTTGGCAGTGACGACGCTGAGGATTCGCAGGACCTCGATAGCATTCCTAGAACCACAGCTCGCCGCGATCCTCTGGGGCCGTCGCGCTCTTACGATTCCGTAAAAGCTCCCTCCGTCCCTCTCCACTCAGCTTTTGACAGCGATTCGTTGCCACCTCAAACTGCCGAAGCGCCTCCGCCAAGACCCGCAGGGCCTTTGCCGCGTACCAGAGAACAGGTCGACACCCTGGAGACCCCAACCTCTCTTGCCATGCTGGATCCCGTTCCCCAGCCGAAGATGGAGCCGTTGCCTCCTTTGACCGGCCCGGCGGTCGTCGTACGGCAGCAGCCGCTTACGCCCAGACAGGATATGGAGCAACATGTGGAGGCGTTACAGGCGGCGATGAGCCCGTATCTCGGCGGTCGCTCTTGGATAGGTTTCCATAGCGGGCAACCGGGGTTCGATCGACTCACGATTTTCACGGCCGACGTCGAGCAGTCTTCCATGATTGCTCCGGGTGCTCGCCTGTCTGTCATCGTTCACCCCACGCTGCTCCAGGGCGGAGTGACCGACCCTAATGCGACCTTTCAGCTCGGGACCTTACCGGCCGGCGCGACTGTAAACGCTCAGTCATCAGCAGGTGTAGGCGGCGAACTGCAATTAAGAACCAGAAGCATCGGCGCCGCGATCGGCTACACACCTCATGGGTTCCTCGTCGAAAACGTAACTGGGCGTCTGCTCGTCCAGCCGGATGCGGGTCCCGTCACCTTCAGCTTTGAACGGCAATCGATTGAGGACTCTCAGCTGTCATACTCAGGACTTCGTGATCCCGGTTCAGTCTCCCCGACCTACCGCGGCAATATCTGGGGCGGAGTTATTGCTAACGCCGGTTCGCTGCAGATTAACCGTGGAGACGCTGCCTCAGGATGGTATGCGTCGCTTGGGGGCCAATACATTACGGGACAGCATATCCGTTCCAACACCCGTATCGACGGCTATGCTGGAGCTTACTGGTCGACCTGGGAGCGTCCGGAGTACGGAAAGCTGACCCTTGGTATGAATCTCTTTGGGATGCACTTTGCGAACAATCAGCGCCTGTTTACCTACGGGAATGGGGGCTATTTCAGCCCTGGCGCTTACCTTCTCAGCAATGTCCCGATCACCTTCGAAGGCCATCAGGGCACTCGGTTCCATTACCGCGCAGCAGGGTCCATCGGATTGCAGGCCTTCCAGGAAGATGCCAGCCCGTTCTATCCGCTTGATCCTGCACTGCAGGCGGCCAATAAAAATCCCTATTCCGCAGAAAAAACCGGCGTAGGCGCTAACTACAACATCGAAGGTGAAGGTTCCTATCTGATGACGGAACACTGGCATGTCGGTGGGTTCTTCAGCATCGACAACGCGCGCGACTACAACAATAGCCGGGTTGGATTTTATCTCCGATACGTCTCGCATCCACAGTCACTGGATTCCGTCATGGGCCCCACGGGAATTGACAGAAGCCGAGGTCTCCGACCGTTGCTGATTCCATAGAACACTTAATCAGTTCCTCCCTCCACAAGCTAGCCGTCTGAACTGTCAGACGGCTAATTCTTTCCTCGAACGAGATCCTCATAAGGTTCAAGCGCATCAGATGATCTAAATCGATTTGTTGATGGCGAACCCTATTGTTTAACCGTCATCTCGATACCTCTTTGCCACAGTCATGACGCAGCGAAATCCCAGGTGATTGGTCCCTGTATCTATATCTCCTTTACCGCGTGTTCCAACCATGTAGCGCGAGCAATACTGATCGGCGCAAAGAAATGACCCTCCAGGTTGCACTTTCTTTTGATGGCCGGCTCTGCAGGATCGAACGCCGAATCTGACCCTTGAGGATTCTTCGCAACGCCTTCCGCGGCTAAACGTTTGTAGTAGTCCGGCCGATACCCGTCGCTCGTCCACAGCCAAATGTTTCCTGCCATATCGAACAAGCCATAACCATTTGCCGGGAACCGTGCAACCGGCGCAATTCCTTTGTAGCCATCGGCATCAGTGTCCTTCCTTGGGAACGATCCCTCGTGTGTATTCGCCATCCACTTGCCATGTCGACGGAACTCGTCGCCCCATATGTAAGGTTTTCCGGCGAGCCCTCCGCGCGCCGCGAACTCCCATTCAGCTTCCGTTGGTAGGCGCTTCCCTGCCCACTTTGCATAGGCCTGCGCATCCTCGTAGGCAACATGAACGACAGGACAGTCTCCTTTCCGGCGATACTGCTCTTCGGTCCAAGTGGATGTCTCCAGTTTGCGCCCGCCACATAACTCCACCATTGGAAGTAGTTGTCGAGGGACACAGGGTGATCCGGCGGCGAAAAGACAACCGAACCGGGCACGAGGTTCTCTGGCGGAGCGCTGGGATAATCCTCCGCACGTGGCTTGCGTTCGGCCATCGTCACGTATCCCGTCGCTTGTATGAACTTCTCAAACTACGCATCGGTTACATCGGTCCTGTTCATGAAGAATCCATCAACATGAACACGGTGTACCGGCCGTGAATCCAAGGTGGCCTTCATCCCGACGTCATCCATACCCGGCGGATCCTGGGCTCCCATCGAAAACTCTCCATCTGGAATCCAGACCATGCCCCCGGGACCCTCTGAGGGGCTGAGGCTTCACTGGGTCTGGTAGGCTCGAACGTTACTTTTTGCAAGGCGTCTTTTGCTCCAGCGCCAGGATCGCGTACGTCAGTGCGAGAAGGATCTGGCCTCTGGGTGATCTCTGAGGTCGAATTATCCGGAGAGGTCTCCGGTTGCCATAGCTTCATGTTTGCGCTGCCCAGATACTTCACAATCACAATCCCGACAAGGATCGAGGTTGCAGCCACAAGCGACATAACCAGCGGGGTGATCCGATTTTCGCTCGGCTTAGCTCTGTTCTTTGCTTTGCCGCGGTCGTATCGTATTCCAGTTGCCGTTGTCGTACTTGCTCCATCCGCCGCTGGAATCCGGTCGGTAGACGTTGCCATCGTTACCCGCATAGACAGAATCGTTTGCCCCGCGGACCACCGCACCATTCTGTCCGACATAGGCTGTGCCGTGCCGTCCTGTCGAGGTTCGATACCCCGCAGCCGTCCCACCTACTGTTGTCACATGTCCGGTTGGACTCAGTCGCGATTACGAGCAGCTACTGAACTTCCTCATTCCGCATAAGCGTTGTGCGCCTGAGAATTGGCTCCCCACCCACCGTCCACGGATTGTAGGTCTGCGATACGGTTCTTCCATACCATTCTGTATGCTCGCCCAACGGCCATATCTGGTTGCTCGGCTGGATTGGGAGGTTAGGTTGCCAAAAGATTATTGCGGCCTTTCTCGCGGCCTACAGATCTTTAGAACAAGCACGTTTTCGCAGACTAATTCATGCCGCAAAATCAAATGATGCAAGATTGACTTATATTCGACTCTTGCATTGGTTGGAGAAGGTATCGCCAGAAGTCTCTTTGAGGGAGGCTTTCGATGAATTCACTAACGCTGACCTTCACCGCCAAATAGACGTCTTTACCCGCTCAATCTCTTCGAAGAATAGGGTAGGAGCATCGGGATGGAACAGCGAGAACTTGGTATCTCGATTGAAGGAGTTTCAACGAGAGAGACTAGGGCAATCCTCTGTGGAACAGAAAAGCCAATCCTGCATGACATAGTCGTCTCTACGACCAATTGCTGCGCACTAGTCGCCCTTCCAAGAATCTGCAAGCACATTTGGTTAGATAAATTTTCGCGAACTCCTATCACTTTTCAATTTGCGTCGTCGAAAGAATGCCGTAATCCTGCTTGTCTACGCCATAGAGTTTTACGCTTACCCTTTCGATCGTCTGAGTTACGGGCAGATTGAGGTCGAGCGAAACTGGCTGACCGGGATCAACGGCCTGCAAATCGGCCTGACCAATCTGCTTTCCTGAGTTGCTGAAGAAAAGCGCAATCAAGTTGCCGGGAGCGAAGACAGAAAACGCACCCTGCAGATGCAGGTTTTCTCCCTGTATGGTCGCTCTCAGTCTCTGGGTTGTGACTCCCGAAGAGTGCATCTCTTTCGGCTCAGCAGCAATGGCGAGTGGATGCCACTGTGTGTCGAAAGCATAAGTCTCACCAGGCTGAAGAGTGACTATGGGCGAATTGATTTCGGCCTCCATGTAGTAAGGGACTGTCACAGGAGAGGCTTCCGTGATTGAGGCCATGCCTTTTCTGTCAAAACGCACGGACGGACCATTCTTATAGAAGATGACAGTCGTATTCCCCGGATAGTCAGCGCCCGGCGTCACTTTGAAGCTTTCAATCATTCCGTATCGGCTCTCCTTATCTACTATTGCAAGCCATCCTGCAGCCGTATCGAGCCATACTTCGTTTCCAAAGTAGGTCCACTGGAGACGAAAGAGGCTATCGGCAAGCGAAAATGCAGGGTCTTCCGCGAGACCATAACGAACGTGATATCCATCAGGAAATGACGACGCAGGGTTGCGCGGTGTGAAGGCCCACAGATCGCGATTGAAGTCCTCGGGATGAGACTGGTCCTCCAGGTCGTACTGAGAAACTGATTGAATCGACCAAGTGATGGGATGGGCTGTGTCATTCTCCATCACAGCATGAAAGCGAATCTCCGGCGTATCCGCACTAAGGCTGACGGTACGCACTATGCGCATTCCGGTGATTGCATCAGTTTGACCGGTCAGTCGGACGACGCATTGCCTGCCTTCGGAGAGGGTTTCGAAGTAATAAGGCAAATCATCAATTGCCGTAGACTGAATTACCCAGTGATTCTCGTCCTGACTACCTTCAGGCATGGGCCAGATCTTATCGCCGCCATAGTTAATCCAGTCGCCTTTGGCCTCGGCCGGAGAAATATACTTGCCACGAAATCGTGGATTCGAAAAAAGATAGGAATGCCCATTAAACTCAACCTGCATGAGACGGCCACCGAGCTGGGGCACAAAGGTGAGCTTCACCCAACGGTTAGAGACCAGTTGAGCGTCCCATCCCTGGTATTTGCCCGGGTTGACTGAGCAACCGGTTGCGGCTCGCGGCGCAGCACGCAATGCAGGGCCAATAAGGATGACGAGGAGAGCACCGACGAGATGGAGAGACTTCATAATCCGATATCCGTTCACGAAACGATGAGGCGTAAAAGTGAGACGCAGTCTGCCGCCGAACGCGAATCGGGGGCTCGCACGACAGACTGCATCACAGGAACAGGCTAGAAATACAGCTTTAGAGCGACCTGCATAATACGCGGATCGTTCGCTGCGGTGACATAGCCAAAGCCACCGACTCCCTGGTTATTCCAGAGCCCGGCGGGAGTTTTGAACTGTGCGTGGTTGAAGACGTTGAATGCCTCAGCGCGGAACTGCACATAGACCTGTTCGTTGATATCGAACTTGCGCAGCAGTGCGAGGTTGGTGTTGTTCAGACCGGGTCCATGGAAGAAGCGGCGCCGCGAGGTGCCGAACTGACCCAAGGGTTCCTGGGTAAAGAGATCCGTGTTGAAGTAAGGAAGACCACTACGAGGATTTTTGTTGATGATTAGATGGTCAGGAGTGTAATCCGGAAGATCCGCGCCGGTACCGGTGAGTGACTGATCGTCATTCTCCGAGATCGTAACGGGCAGACCAGTCGCGAGTGTGGTGACACCCGAGACGGACCATCCTTTGGCTATGTAAACCGCCACTCCTTGCTGGCTTGATGTGAGCAAATCAAACGGAAGTTGAACCGTATAACTCCCAACGAAGTTATGGGTTACGTCGAAGTTCGAAAGGCCCCAGCTGAGCTGCCGATTCAGCACATTCGTCTTATCCGATTGGGCCGAGGCATTGTCGAACGAGCGGGCGAAGGTATAACCCAGCAAAAAGTCGTAGCGTTTGCTGGAGTGCTGCAGTGTCGCTTGCATGGAATTGTAGTTGGATGCTGCAACCGTTCGCATGTAAGGGTTTGAAGCAAAAGCGAGACCCAGCACACGCGTTCCGTTTACAACGGTACCGTTGGCCTTGATGTACTGGCTTGTCTCAAGTCCGGGGCCACAGTCGGTCTGTCCCTCCGCTAGTGCCGATCCCCGTAGCGAAAGGCAAAGAGCAGCGTCTCCAGGATTCGCTTCCTCCTGGGTTATGAGCTTGCGCCCCAGATTACCGACGTAGTTCAGGCTCATCACGGTTCTGCTGCCTATACTGCGCTGAAGCCCCAGTAGTAGCTCTGCACATAAGGCAACACGTTCTTTACGTCAAAGAGCGCGGAGCCGGAGATAGGCAACACCTGCGACCAGGGAAAGGTCGTATCGGGATTGTTCTTCGACACATTGGTTGGCGGGAACACGAACGGGAAGCGTTGTCCTTCATTGTTGCCGGTTGCACGGTCGATGTAGGGTGTCTCAAGCATCGGCTGCACCGGGCTGGAGTAGAAGAGGCCGTAAGGTGCATCTCCTACTTCGATGAAGCCAGTTGCATCCTGAATGTTGGTGTAGAAGACACCGTAGCCGCCCCTCATGGTGAAATTCCCTGGACCACCTGTGATCTTCGACAGGATTCCATCGGAGCTGCTGGGAGAGTAGTTGAAGCCGAAGCGAGGAGCAAAGTTGTTGTAGCGGATAGGAGCGAGAGTCCGCGAGACGCCTGGATCGCCCGGCACGAGATAGCCGAGAGGAGCACCAGGAAAGACGACAGACTGAACGCCCGGAATCAGCGTCTCCAATTTGTTCTGCGTGTCGTACCAGGGTGTGGAGATCTCGTAGCGAAGCCCATAGTTCAGCGTGAGGTTCGACTTCACACGCCAGGAGTCCTGTGCGAAAGCACCGAAATAGTGACTGCGGGAATCGAGAATTTGCGGGCTGGCTTGAATGAAGTTATTGGGCGCACCAATCAGCAGATCGGCAAAGTCGCTTCCGGTCTCCTGGCCGTTGAAGCTAAACTGCCCATTAGCTCCGTAGTAGTTCCGTTCGTTGATCTGGTCGTAGTGATAGTTGATGCCGTACTTCAGACTGTGCTGACCGATGACGTTCGAGTAGGTCTCCAGCACCTGAAACATATTGTTGTACTGATTCAAGGTATCTACAGGGGTGCCGAAGCTGAAGTTGTTCAGGTTGACGCTGGGAACGCCGGTGAGGGCCGAGTTGATATTAGAGAGGCCACCTGCGCCACCCCAAGGCGTTACAAAGCCGAGGGAGGCGAGCGTGACTCCTGTTCCTTCTATGGGATTGCCGAGATGATTGACGATTCGCATATAAGTGACACGGAAGTCGTTGACAGCAGTGCCGTGTACCGTAGACGTCAGGCCGAGATTAATCATCTGCGCCCGGCCCTGGTTAGCTGATGTGAAGCCGGGAATAGTTACTCCACTGCCGTAAGGGTCGTTGAGCGAAAAATTGTCGATGAAGTAGTAGGCAAAGAAATTACCGTAGCGCGTGTTCAGATCGCCTCGGATACCTCCCTTGTTGTCCGTAAGGTGGGCAGATGCGGCAGACGTGGCAAAGAAGTTGTTGGCCGCGTTTGCCTGTGGGATGTACTGCATCAGGCCCGCCGCCGCAGGCGACCACGCCTTTTTGGGAATGGACGCATTCGGGAAAACACAGGTCGCTGTGCTGCATCCCGCCGCATAGTAAGGCTCGCCAGCAGTTACCTTGTAGCCGAGACGGTTGCTTAGCACCTGCGCCCATCCAGCTCCTGCAACAGTCCCGGTCAATGGAGTATTGTCTCCATCAAAGAAGCTGCCGCTACGATTGTCAGCAGTAGGGACCTGGAAGTTCTGTGTCGCCCCACGGATCTGCTTGGTGCCTTGGTAGTCTGCGAAGAAGAAGGCCTTGTCTTTACGGATCGGACCGCCAACCGTGCCACCGAAGATGTTCTGAATGAAGACACCGCGCTGTCCCGGTGTGTAGTAATTGCTGGCGTCGAGAGCCGTGTTGCGCAGGAAGTCGAAGACATCACCGTGGAACTTGTTGGTGCCGCCCTTTGTCACTACGTTGATCTCGCCGCCACTGAAGTTCCCGTATTCAGCGTCGAAGTTGTTGGTGATGATGCGGAATTCGGCGATGGAGTCTAGGTTAGGAATGATAGCTGCGCCGTTATAAACCCCTTCGTTTGCGTCGGCCCCGTTGATCATGTAACCGTTTGAAGCCTCGCGGCCCCCATTGACGGAGACGTTGCCCGCGTTGAGGTCGCCTGAAACAGTTCGCCCGTTCTCCGAGGTCCCCTGATAGGGCGAGACCCCGGGCTGCAGAGCAAGCAGGTCCGTGAACGATCGGCCATTCAGCGGCACTGACGTCATTTTTGTGCTCTCGATCACCTGGCCTAGCTGCGTGTTCTGCGTTTCAACCTCCAGTTCGTTAGCGCTGACCTCTTGTGTCTGGTTTGTTGTACCGACCTGCACTGTAACTTCGAGGCGGATCGCGGAATTCGCATCAACTTTGATCCCCGTCGCCTCAAAAGAACGGAAGCCGTTTGGCGCTGTGGTGAGAGTATAGACACCGATGCTGAGCGCGGGAAAGGTATAGAAACCCACATTATCGGTGGTGACGACCTGGGCAATTCCGGTCGCTTCGTTTCGAATCGTCACTTGTGCCCCAGGTATTGCGGCGCCACTCGGGTCGAGGACCTTACCCGAAATTGATCCCGTAATAGCCGCATGAAGCGGCAAAGAACCCAGGACAAGGACGAGACACGTCAGCAGAATCCTGCGAATGTGCAGAAGCATGGTGTTCTCCTTGTTGGATAAATTTCAACTCATGTCAAAACTGTGACTGCGAAATGCACGGGAGAGAAACACGCACTCATTCAGCCTGTTTCTCGGCTGCTGGCTGAGCACGGCTCGGATTAGCTATCGCTTCTTGAGCCACTGGAGGGCTCTTTATTTGCAGGCTGTCGTGGCCTGCGGCACTGACTTCTCTTCGTAGAGAAGCTCAATCTCTTTTCTGCACTCCGGCATGAATCGTTTGCTTCGGCAGAGCGAAGGTAAACAGGTCACTTCCTGCGGCGATGGCGAAGTACTGCACACCATCGACGGCATAGCTCATCGGTGAAGCATGCACCTGTTGACCAAGGTTGAAGTGCCAGAGTGATCGGCCGGAGATACCGTCGACCGCTTCAAACTCCTCCGCATCGTTACCGAACACGACCAGACCGGTGGCCGTGCTGAGGACGCCTGCAAACGAGTGTGTATCACCGGTTTGTGCGTAACGCCAAACAAATTTACCCGTCACAAGGTTATAAGCATTGAGATATTTTCTATTGTGCTCGGTGGGCAGATGAGCAGCGCCCGTGGAGTAGAAGGCATGCCCTTCCTCAAAATCCTCTGTTTTGGCTTTGAAGATACTGCAGTCATCAAGCGACATGAAATAGAACAAGCGTGTTCGTTCGCTATAAGTAGGCGAGTACCAGTTGGTTCCACCAGCGTAGCTTGGGCACATACGAGTGCCTTCAGCACTCGGAATGAGATCGGTACGAATTGGACGCCCCTTTGCATCGATACCTTTAGCCCAATTTTGTGTCTGCGCAAACTGAGTTGCCTGCAAAAACTCGCCTGTCACGCGGTCAAGTATATAAACGAAGCCATTGCGATTGGCTTCAATCAACAGTTTGCGCAGCTTGCCTTTGTAGGGGGCATCGATCAGTACGGGCGTCTCAGTTGCGTCGTAGTCATTGAGGTCGTGGGGCGTAAACTGGAAGTGCCACTTCAGTTTGCCGGTGTCGGGATCGAGCGCAAGCACGCAGTTGGTGTAGAGATTGTCGCCTTCGCGCACGCTACCATCGAAGTCCGGCGAAGGATTACTGGTGCCCCAATAGATCGTATTCAGTTCAGGGTCATACGTACCTGGCATCCAGGTTGTGCCGCCGCCATGCTGATAGGCAGTTCCTTGAGGCCACGTCTCGGAGCCAGGCTCGCCGGGTGCAGGAATAGTCCAGAAACGCCACACTTCCTTGCCTGTCTTTGCATTGAACGCAGCGACAAATCCACGCACACCATCGTCCCCCCCCGAGGTCCCGACGAGCACTTTATCCTTGACCACTAGCGGCGCACTGGTCGCTCCATAGTTTCTATTTCCGGAAGCGTACGAGACATCCCACAACAGATTTCCTGAGCGCGCATCGAGACACAGAAGATGCGCATTGTCGGTCTGCATGTAGAGGCGCGTGCCCAGAAGCGCGACGCCCCTGTTTATATGACCAGACGCATCGTCGATGAGTCCTTGCGTAACCGAACGAACGTGATGCCACAATACTTTTCCTGTGGCAGCGTCGATTGCGTAAGCATCATTCGATCCCGTAACGTACATCACCCCATCGATTACTAACGGTGTGGCTTCAAGAATTCCTGCATTGCGGCTATGAAAGACCCACTGCGCCTGTAGCTGTGAGGCGTTCGCAGGTGTGACCTGCGTGAGACCAGTAAAACGGCGCCCTGTGTAGTCCCCGTTATAAGACGGCCAGTTGTCCAGCAACTTGGTACCCTGCAGCATTGCATGCGCAGCAACATCGTCGCCCTGTTTCGCTACAGTCTGCGCAGAAGCAGAAGAGACGATGCTTAGACTGCAAGCAAGCCCGAGAACGACCTTGCGAGAGATAAGCTGCAAACGAGCTCTCACTTTGCCTCCTTCGGTTCGGTATAAGGAAGGTATCCAATGGCCTTCATCTTAAGTGTGTAGACATAATGTCCCGCTGTGATCCAGAGCGTCGAGCGACCTGGACCACCCCACGTCAGATTGGCAGCCGTCGAAGGCAAGAGGATACGTCCCAGCCTTTGCCCAGCGGAGTTCCATACCCAAATGCCACCTGGACCAGTTACATAGAGATTTCCTTTGCGGTCGAGCTTCATGCCATCCGGGACTCCCGGGGTCTCATCGTTTTTCTCTTCAGCAAAAAGAATGCCGTCGGAGACGGTCCCGTCAGCATGGAATTTGTAGCGCCAGATGTTGCGGCGCTCCGTATCGCTTACGTAGAAATTTCTTCCGTCAGAGGAGAATGCTAATCCATTCGGCTGCGCCAGGTTGTCTATCAACAAGGTAAGCTTTCCATCCTGACTTAGCCGGTAGACACCTTTGAACGGCGTTTCCTGTTTTTCTCCCTTCACAAGATCGAGTGTAGGATCCGTGAAATAAAGGGCGTGATCGGGACCGAGCGTCACATCGTTGGGGCTGTTCAGTCGCATGCCGTGATATCGATCAGCTATCACGGTGTAGCTCCGCTCATCCGGCGCAAGGCGAATGAGTGCGCGCAGAACGCTGGCTGTTACGATGAGCTGCTGCCGCCAATCACGCGTATTGCCGTCCGGGTCGCCAAGCTTCAGGAGCGTCTCATGGCGCCCATCGGGGAAGAGGCGACAGAGCTCGTTTTTTTCCTCATCACTGACAATGACGCTTCCCGCAGTTTCCCATACAGGGCCCTCGGTAAAACCAAAACCCGATCCAATGGTTTTGAACTCCGCGTCCTTCGCGACAAGATTCCAAAACTGAGAGGAGTCAGCCTGCAGAGAGAATTCGCGCTTGGGTTGCTGGGCGTGGAGGGTGACGGTCGCCAGCAACAGGCTGATGACCGCATACGCAATAGAATCTACGATCACTGGCCTGCTCCCTTTTTCCTGCGAGATGCTGGATCGATGGAACCAGCCGAACGCACCAAGTAACTTACGATGTCGTCCACCTCTTTCGGGGAAAGCCGACTCTTGTAATCCCCCGGCATCAGGGAGTGACCAGTATGGGTTATTCTCTTCAGACCTGACTTTGCCAGACGTCGATACCGACCATCTCGTGCCTGCAAGACCACCGTGAAGTTGTCTTCTGCGCGCAGAACCCCGCGCAAAGTTTCTCCATGGGCAGTAAGAACTTCGACGACCTCAGTACCTGAACTGACGAAAGTCTCTGGCTCCAAGACCGCGGCACGAATGCGTTCAGGTGCGATGCCACTACCATAGTCAGAAAGATCAGAGGCAATAAAGCCGCCTTGTCCATGCATCATGTGACACTCTGAGCATCCGGCCGAGCCGAAGAAAAGCGAATGGCCGACGCCATCATCGCCCGTTATTTTGACCGCAGAGGTCTTACCCTGAAGTTCACGGAGAAAGGCAACGACATTTCTAATGCCTTCTTCGCCAAGAAAACCGAAGGCCGGCATACCTGCGCCAGGGACTCCATTGCGAACAAAGTTGGCAAGCTCTGAGTCAGCGAGCGACGCCACATTGCGTGCCGTCGCGATGTTTGGCGCACGTTCACCGCCACGGGCATCAGAGCCGTGGCATCCGGCGCAGTTCGTAGCGAAGATCCTACTGCCGGCACTGGCGTCTCCGCTCTGTCCCCGCAAGTTACCCGTTAGTACAGCCGCCGTAAGGGCGGCAAAAAATAAACGTCTCATAGGCCCCAATCACGTAGAAGGACTCTACAGCGTTATTCGACTTCGCGTTGCAAAGCAAGGATGGTTCCACGCGGTCTCAAGATCGGCCGCTTAGCGGCTAAGTTCTACCAAGGCGAAATTGCCTTCATATCTTAAACTTCCTTGCACACTTCCGAACTCTTCCTCAGAAAGAGAACAACGTTTTTCTAATCGATGTAACGTATGTACCACATGAGATGTGACACAGGAATGGGCCTGACGCCCTGATATGGGTTAGGCCATATGACCTATCCGGAGGGATCAGGTTGAGCAACGCTCGCATCTACGGCACCAGCAAGTTCGCGAACACGAATCACTCTCAAGCTCGTGTCCATACAGATGGAGATGTTTTCAACCCCAGTTCAGCGCGCCCGATAGATCGAATCGACAGGTGCAGATGAATGTTTGGCAAAAGGCGCAGGGGGAAAAATATTTGTCATCGGAGGAGACAAGATTGTGGCTCCGATGAAGCTAGTCCGTCCTTCTGCTTTTCACTGCCTGGGATTTCGGCTTGCTTTTACCCTCGAGATTGAGAGCCACTGCAGCACGAATCAGATTCTTCAAAGCCCTCTCATCAATCTCGTCACCCTCGTGGAGGTCGATAGCCCGCCTGACATTTCCGTCAAGGCTGGAGTTGAAAAAAGAGGAAGGATCTTCCAAAGAAGCCCCCTTGGCAAATGTCATCTTGACGACATTTTTGTATGTTTCTCCTGTGCAGACGATGCCACCGTGAGACCAGACCGGGGTTCCCTTCCACTTCCATTCTTCGATTATCTCGGGATCAGTTTTACGAATAATCTCGCGCACCCTCGCGAGCATCTTTCCACGCCAGCCCCCAAGCTCCTCAATCCTCTCGTCGATGCGTGCAGAGGCTGAGTCTACGACACTCTGTTTCATAACAGCTCCAAATCTTCCACGGGTTATTTTGTCGACAGCCCTTTAGATTCTGTTCCTCATCGATGGCGTCTAAGACGTTCAACGTCATATCTTGCTTCACCTTTGAGCTATTCAGCCTTCGTTCAAGATTTGGAATCCATGGCACTATGTGCAACTGGTCTCCCAAAGTGCAAGAGCATCCATCGTACACCGGGTAAACGGCCGAGGCTGAAGGCGAACGGGGAAGATGTGAAGACGGTACAGGAGCTTTTACGGCACGCGAACAGCAGGATCACACTGGACGTGTATACCCAGGCAGTGGGCTCCAACAAGCGCCTCACACAAAGCAAGGTTGTAAGGATGATGATTCCCAGCGTGGGTCAGAAGGCGGGTGAGACGGACCCCCAGAAAGCTCAGGTTGGAGCGTAATGGACCCTTATTGGACCCGGATTTACTTGTCACTTGAGGTGCCATACAGAACTAAGTTCTTTGTTTTGTATGGCGGGGACGACGGGGCTCGAACCCGCGACCTCTGCCGTGACAGTCCGTGTCGCGTAACTGATTGAAACCAGGCGTAACGGATGGCTACCTGAGCGCTCTGAATCCCTCTTGGCAACGGTTATTGGACCCTTATCGGACCCGCGACCTTTGCCCTCTAAACCTTTGCCCTCGACCTCTGCCAGCCCTGTGCATTTTGACCCGACCTATCCCTGTCCGCTGTCGCGGTCGGCCGAAATTTGAAGACTTGAGCTGATCGCCGAAGCCCGGTAGAGATGGCCTCAATAAGCGCATTGGCGCCTGTTCCCGTCATTTGAGCGGTCGATTAGTCAACCAAGCCCGCATGTCGTTACCAATCTGCACGACAGGCGTTCTGGCCGCATAGAGATTCTGTTCGCCACGCCGCGAGATGCGCGCCTTTTTATTGGGAAGTAGAGATCGTTGGTGGAGGGTTACCCTACCAGTGGCAATCTTCCAGACGGGCTTCTGAGACATCGCGCGAGCGGGTCATCGGGCTGTAGCTATTGCGCATATTGTAACGACGCTCGGGATCATCTGTGCGTAGTCAGGATTGCCAGCCATTATCTCGCCCCTATCCTCGTCACCTTAGATTACTCAGGTTGCAGCCAACACATCGTCCGGCTCTCCGGAAAGCCATAGGCCGATCCGATCAACTGCGGTGGCAGCGGATGTGAACCCGGCATGCCAGATCGCCACCTTGTGCTGAGCCGAAATCTCGAATGCTTTCTCGGCCGCCAGTTCGAGCGGGGATGGCGCGGAGGGATGGCTCAGCGCGCGAAAGAAGTCTCCCGGCGCAGCTAATGTTTTGCTCAGCTCGTAAGCCCACGGGTCATGCCGGAACATCATCGGGTCGGTTTTAGGAGTTGCGTAATCGAGAACCATCACGGGAACGCGTCCAGCGGATGTGCCCACACGGTTTTGCAGTGCCCGGTTGATGTGGACATCCGCGAAGCCGTAGCCTCCCACCAGAATCGCGTCCGCGCTGTAGACGTGGCGGATCAAACCGGCCTGAAACGAGTGAAATGGCTCAATCAGAAGCTGATCCAGCTTGTATCCACCGGCGATCAGTGTCCCGCGGGAGAAAGCTCTGCCTTCCGATCTCTTATCTCCAGCCGAGGTCACCGGCTTGTCGAAGAAGTGCGCCGCGTCGCTGAGATCGTTGCGCCATCGTATGTCTCCACCATGCTCATGACTCAGGGAATGGTGCACGCTTCCATGCAGGTGATAGATGAAGTTCCACTCCGCCCTGCGATGCACCGCCTGCGGCTCGAACTGCCCGGATGCCCCAAATCCCGTATACGCCCCAGGCCATGCGTTGATCGCGGCGGTATCGTAGTTGAGGTTATAGATCCCAACGTCGAACACGTTGCGGAGACCGTCGACCAGCTGCCGGTATCGCTTCGCCGCCTCCGCCGCGGGGTCGATCCTGAGACTCGCTCCCCGCATGTGCCTGGCAAGCGTTGCGAGCAGGACATCTTTCTGATCCTCGATGGCGACGGTCGCGTTATAGGGTGCGTACTCTACGAATGGATGCACCGGAAACTCGAGGTCGGGAGGCGCGCAGCCCCCGCATGCTGTCTCCCGTAAGGAATCGCCCCATGGCGCGGGCGTCATCCAGTGCTTAAGAGCCACCATCTCTCCGAGAACCTTTTCGAAGTTGGGACCGGGCCGATACCGTCGGTCCCCCGTGCTGTAGTACCTCGAGACCGCTATCCAAAGCTTGCCGAAGTAGTCCTGATAGCCGGTGTCGATGGCCCACTTCCGAGCCCAGCTGGCCATCTGTTCATCGATGTCGTGCACCGAGGGCACACGCTGCTCGACTGAGCTTCCAGCGCCCAGAATGATGAGAAGCTTTTTCCTCATCAGTCAAACTTCCAATTCGCAAGATCGAAGTGGCTGCGCACGATCTCCTCAAGCCCCTTTTCGAAGACATCCTCATCCCTAATGGTGGCGATGAGCTTCATGGCTTCGGAACGCTGTCCTGAGCCATGCAGCGCGAGCGCACCGCGAATCGCCGCCGTCACCGAAGAAGTCTTACTCAGAACTCCGTCGAACTTTTGCGCTTTCGGCAATAACGCTCTGTAGACGGAAATCAGGGTGCTATTGGCCTCAGATGTGAGATCGCCATCGTCCGCCAGAACCTTATCCAAGCCGTGGATCCCGTTTCCGAGGATGAAGGACATTACCTGTCCGCCCGTAGATTGGTAGCCGTTTTTCTCTTCATCGCAGCTTCGCGATTCGCGACACTTGGCGTGTGATACGAAGTCGAAGGAAGCCGCCTGAGCGAGCGGTATGTCCTGGTCGATCATGAACTCGGACGTATACTTCCCGTTCCAGTACCAGCTCCCGTCTATCCTGCGCAGGGGTCCGTTGTCGGTCTCCGGATCGTACGCTTGCAGCCGCTTGTCATTGCTTAGGTCGCGCTCGGTGATCAACAGGCGGTATGCGGGATTGCGATACTCCCTGTCTTCGACCCAATAGATCTTGCGGTCGCGCACGAGCTTCTTCCACTTGAAGCCGAACCGGACGCTTCCGTAGATCGAGCCATTGTGCCAGTAATTGGCCGATGTCCAGACCACGGCGATTCTCGAAGTCTTGAGAATGCTCTCGTCTCCAATGATGCCGGCTCGCAACTTCTCGTCTTCTAGGATTCGTCGACATATCCGGGCGTGGACGACGTGATACACCGTCTCAAGCTCCTGAGCGTCATCAGAGAGCTTGCCTTTGCCGACATTAAGCGCGTATTTCTTCCACTCACTCATAGGTCACCTCGACGCTCGTTCAGTCGTGCATATTTACCAGTCCTTCATTTCCGCTGCTGATCGAAGATCGCACGATATTGCTCGGCATCTCGGGTGGCCATTTCGATCTCATACAAAGCCCACTTCCGCACCTGGGGGAGCTTGTGGTCGAGGAACTTTCTGGCCATCTCTGCCTCCTCCTCCTTAGCCGCGGGGATATCGCCCTTATACGACTGAAGCGAGTGGAGCCCCCCGGCGTATTGGTTGAATACGCTCTCGTCCTCTGCATATTTCCCAAGGAAAAGTTCCGTCAGAGGGTGAAGTTGCGGGTTCTTGTCTTCATCGAGAAAAGGCGCCGGAATATGGTGCGCTATCGTTAAAGCGCCCTCGGTGCCATGCTGATCCAGCCAGTGGCCGACAGCTTCGGGCGGCAGAGCCAGGAAGGTTGCAAACCGCTCGACGTGGAAGTTCAATCTCATCTCTTCATCGAGCATCATCTCGCCCAACGCATCCATCACGGCTTGCGGGGACGTTGCAGCGAGTTCACCGAGCAGTTGATCGGCTTTTTGTCTCAGATTGAAGTTCCGGGAACACATCGTGCGCACGAGCAATCTCGCTGCGCGCCGTGGATCAGAGCCTGGGGTCAGCGCTTTGACTACCTCGCCCCACCAGTGTCCGTGTATGAATTCGTCGTGAGTCGCGGCTTCTACTGCCTGCCAGGCGAGTTCGTCGAACGACTGCTTTTCCGGTGCCCTCCAATCGGGATCGGCATTTCGGTAGTACTGATATGCGACGAACTCGACCGCAAGATCAGCGGTACCCTGCGCGCCTGAGGCGACCATCGGCATAAGAGTGTCGAGAGCGCGCTCGACATCCGTGTGCGTTGTTTTGCGGGAGCCAATCCAGACGGTGAAGTTTTGCAGCCTTGCAGGCGGTAGTTTCCCCGCCGCGACCAGCCGGAGCGTTCGTCCAAATGCGTCCGTGACCTCTGCCGCCGCATGGCTGAGAGAAAATGCCACCTCGGGATGTTGGTCCTGACTGGCGTCCAGCAATTCCACGAGCCGGGGCCCGTTGAGCGTGTTTCCGTATGCCGAGCCTGAGAGATACCCGCGGGCGAACTCCGTCTTACCGCTCGACACGGCGCGATCGAAAACGTAAGTCAGCAAAACCCCGGACTGGTCGCTAGCGCCAAGCTGGAACCCGAACTGGAGGGCGCCACGCACGTCTTCGGAGTACAGCCAATCGGCAACGGCCAGGACTTCCGCCGAACCAGACGAGTACAGCGCCAGGAACTCCTTCGCAAGCGGCGACAAGGGGCCACCCAATTCATCTCCTGTCCGCATGGACAACGCCCCAGCCGCCTGAATAATGCGGCCGAGAAAGGTGACAGGCGCGAAAGGAGCGATCCAGGTGGAGATCGACTGCGCGTATTCAGAACTCAACTTGGATTCAGGAATTCCCCGATAGATACCGGAGCGTGTCGCGTATTGGTCGAGACGCGAATGCAGGTTCGCGCGAACATGCTCCGGCAAGTTCTCCATACGAATCTCTCGCTCCACGATGTCAAGACAACCCTCCCTGACAAACATGTCGATCGCGTTGACCAGGATGAGGTTCGTAGTGTGAGCATCCTCGGCCTGTTGCCGGCGTACCGCCGTTTGCATGAGTAGTTGAAGGCACAAGACGATGGCCTCATCCCTGTCCGTCTCGCTGCCAAAGCGCCACTGCGGGTCGGGTATGCGACCGGCAAGAACACCGGGAGCCACGCGGCCCGTACCAAAGTAGTCGAATGTCTTCTCGAGCGCGGCCTTGAATTGCGACCCGAGCGGCCGGTCTGGCGGAGGCAGTCGCTCCCCTAAGAGAGCGATCCGCTTTGAGAACCGAACCGGAGTCCCGGAATAGAGAGGTCGGAAAAGTCGGTCCCACACTCCCGATGCGTTGTTACCGATGCCTGGCTCGATCTCGACCCGGGAAAGGCGGAAGAGGATTCTCTCCGCGTCATCGAAGTGCGCTGCGAAATGCGCCATGTTCTCGGCAGCAAACACCAGTTTCCTGCGAGGTCCCCAGCCAAAGAAACCCCTGCGCTCCACGCCGATCTCCGCGTCTGAAGCATCCTCCACCAGGCGGCGGAGCTGGGGCAGGTAGTGGTCCGGATCGACCTCAACGAGCGCAATCATCCGGCCGACCTTTTCGGCGTCGCAGAGATCCGCTCCGGTAAGGCTCGAAGCGAAGCCCTGAAAAAAGTTTCGGACCGTCGTCTTGGCGCTCGCGCTGCCACTCTTGATGACCCGATCGAGAAAGCTCTTCTGCATCTCGGTTGGAAGAGCCTGAACTCCCTTCAGGAACTCCTTTTCTTTGCCCGCCGCCCATTTCTTCCAGGCAGCGGCAAATCCGTGGAGAGCAATGATGTCGGGCCGAACACGATAATAGATAGCAGAACGCTCAATGAAGCCCGGCGATTCTTTCAACACGGCGCACCGCTGCTCAAACAGCCCGCGGTCGAACCCTCTCCACTTGCACAGAGCATCGAGTTCCGCACTCTGATCCAGGGCTCGTCCCACCCTGGTGAACAGAGCCAAGCTGTCCATGTAATCGGCATCTGAACCGAGACGATTCCGGTAATAGCTCATGATTGCCGGTAGCGCGGGGACGATACCCCTCTGAATCTCATGGTCGCTTCGACAGAGGTCGATGGCGAACCTCAGATATCCGTCGGAAAGATCGATGTAGGCGCGTAAACGCTCCGTCGCAATTCCCGGAAAGTTCGCCAGCAGAATCGCCGCAATCTCGTCGTGGGAGTATCGGAGAAGTTGCAGCTCAGGCGAAGCGCTCACGTCCTCATCCGAGTCATGCTGGATGGCGATCACGCGCACGAGCTCGCGGTGGCCGGCCAGCGCCTCATTGAGGTAGTCGCGGGTCTGAGAAGAACAGTCGTCCACCACCAGGACCCCGCTCATCCTGTCCGTATTGGCGAGTAATCTCGCGAGATCTTGCGCCTCACGCCCATCATCTACGTAGAGGGCGAGGCTGGCGGATGCGTGGAACGACTTCAGCGCTTCATGGACTGAGCGGGTCTTACCGATGCTCGCCATGCCGCGCACGGACAATACAGCCTGCTGCGGAACCGTCGTCGGATCGATATGCTGGCTCACCCGCAGCTTCACCTGCTCGAAGGCTTCGCCAGGGACGAAGGTCGGAGTCAGCGCGGTGACCTTTCTGCTCCATGTCGGGAACGTGAGGGTCTTGCTCTGAAGAAATTGACCGTGAAACTCCTGCAGCAGGTTGGGAAAATGGCCCGCGATACGAGAGACGATGTCGACCGTCAGCACTTTGGGATGGGGTGCGGAATGGTTGATGGCTGCAACCGCTGCCTCCAGCGCCGTCTCCAGTTCTGCCCGTCTGTCAGGCGGAAGTTGAGCGCACAAGCAGAGCCGATACGCATCCCCGGCTAAAATCCTCTCCCGCGCATAGGGCTTATTTACTTCGGCGACGAGTTCTCCCGGCTTCAGGTTCGCCTCACGGGCAGCCTTGAACTGCCAGACGCTGGGGTCCTTGAGATAGCCGGTTACGTCGCGGCCGGAGCCTAGCGTGACCTGAGCATCCACGCCTCCATCGGGAATGTCCGTGCGAAGACACGTCACGACGGCGCTCTCCGGTACGCCTGCCTGCCAACATGCAGCCCAAAGCAGATTGTCCATGAAGTCAACCCAGTCGGTGCCCCCGGGCCTCTGGAAGTAATTCGCCAATTCGATTGGGTCGATCTGCAGCATGAAGTTAACCGTTCCTATCTGCCCATTGTAGGGAGCAGAGGGCGAACTTATCGCGGCAGATCATCGGAGCTGCGTTCAACTGTCAACCGGGTGCTTCGGCATTCCCGGCCCCTACGCAGGTAAATACCCGGAAAGCCCGAGATTTCCGGGTTTCTAAGCGAAAGATCTGAAAGGTGAGCCTCGGGGAGCACGCGCAGCTCGTTCATCGAGCGAAAGAACTCTCCGATGAAGAATTCATCTCTGAACCTGGAGCAGTCAGCTCTGTTTGGCATCTACACCCCATGAGAGCACACGTGATTCGAAGTAGTCCCGGAATGCCTGATAGCGTGCGATCAGCCTAGGATCGCCCTCTTGATTGATGCGTTCTTGATCGACTAACACAAACTCGTACGCAGGCTTCACCATCAACTCTCGAGCCTTCTGATCGGCGCCAGAAATCTCCAGAATGACCGGACCGAGATAGTCAAGAATCCTCTTTCCATCGCCATCGACGGAGATCAGTCCCATCATCTTCCCGATGATGCCGGCGATTGATATCGCTTCTGGAGTAGTTTGACGCTGGAAATTGGCAAGACCTACCTGCAGATAGTTCCAGAGCTCTTCACCGATCACAACGCGCGGATAACCGGCATCCCTGGATTCGAGCACGTATGACCGTTCAAGCGCGGTGCCGTAAATCTCGTCCTTACCGATCTCGGTGCCGATGCCAACGTCGATTCCCCCGCGAAGCGGATGCTTGCTCGCCAAGGACGTGAGCATCACGATCGCAGCCGCAGCTAGCGAAGAAAACACAGAGATGATCGCGATCAAATCTCCCCCTGGATTCTGTAGAGGGACGGAGGTGACGAAGGAATCGGAGAAACCCATAAACTTGGGCCGAACCGAGGCACCTGTCGCCTGCCGAACCCGCGAGAGCCCTGCCTCAAACCATTCGTACTGGTCTGCAAAGGTCTCTCTCAGATCGAGCACAAAGCCGGCGGTCTGACGCAGGACTTCACCGACTTCGGCGGACTCCTCAGGGGTCTGTGGCAGGCGCAGCTCCTTGAACCGATTGCGCTGACCCAGCACGTCGAGGAAAGTAACCAAGTGATATCCCAATCGCAGATGTCTCTGTTTCATGTGGCTCTCGTTTGTCAGCATCTCTCGCGCACGAGATGAAGGGACCCTCAAATGAAAATGCTGCTATTTCGCAGCCGATGCTCTCTTTTTGACTTTCTTCCGTTGGCGATACTTCTGCACCGCGATGCGGTGTGCGCAGGGGTAACTGCAGTATTTCATCTTGTGAAAGCTGGACGGGCGAAACACCTTATGACAGGCCGGGCAAACCGTAGGCGGATTTGTATTCCACTCGTCGAACCAAATCATCCACGCCAACCCGTCGCGTAGCGTGAAGAGCCGATAGCTCGGGACGACTTTCGTCCTCCCTTTGTAGGGCACCACACGGACTCCGCCCGTCCAAGGCATCGTAACCTCCGCCTCTACGCAATATTTGAGAGCCACCCTTAGCTGTGCGATCGGTGCAGCCTGGACCCAGTCAAAGACACTACCCTCGATACGAAGCCAGAGCTTGAGGGAAAACTGGTGATGTGGCGGATCGCCGGGTTTGTACAGCGCGCTGAATTGGAAATCTCCCTCGTCCGCCGCGAGAAACTCTGTCAACGCAGCCCTTTCGTCCCCGTTCCCCTTGGCGGCCTCAAGTATCCCCTTCACGGCGCGAAAGCGCCGGAGGTCGGCTAAAGATGCGGCAACCGACCGCTCCACGCGCCCGGTCTGCCATTCATCATCCGCGCCACCCGTGGTTCGAAGGTAAAGCGGCCCCCAGGCATGCGTAAAGCGCTGGAGATCCTCCGCAGTGGCACAGTTCAGGTACTGCAGATGCGGGTCCTTGGGATAGGCCTTCTCGATCTCGTACGTCCGGTTCCAGTCCACTTCGCAAATAAGATTTCCGTCCTGGATCTCCACGCTGCGGCAGCGCATCCAGTGGCCCTCATTGAGTTGTTGATTCGGATTTGGTGACATGATTGTGTAGTAGATTGTCACTCAAAGAATGAGCAAAGATATGGCCATCAGTCAATGGTCGAAGCAGACGGAACATCTCCTCCGGCTTCGGCCCTGGAGGCCTATGAATCTTCGTGCGAAGTGTGTGAACAAGAATTGTCCAGCGTTCGGCATCGAGAAATCAGTGATGCTCGGGCGGCTTGCAGGGTTTGGCGCGCCAAACGATCGCGTGTTCTGCCCGTCATGCGGTCAGCTGATGCGGACCACCAAATCCATCAACACCTCGAAGGGAAAAGCGTTTTTCAAGCTCGGAGGCAGAACATACAGCCGCTCGTCGGTATCACGCCGGAAACCGAAACGAACCGCCGCCAAGCGCATGTACAAGCGGGGAGGCGGGAAGCGTATCTAACCGTCTATACGCGCTCGCTAAGAGCGACTGGGCCAAACGGCAAGCTGCTGTCCAATAGGGCATTGCAAACGAGTGACTCGTCCTGCGAGCAGAGCCGTGCACCGCCTCAAGCTGGGACCGTGCCCTGCTTACATTCCTCTTCGGCTGGCGAAATCACCGCGTAAGAAGTCAGCGATGGGACGGAGGTATGACCCGGGGAAAGCGGTCCGAGGCTCAGCCGGCTGGAGTTGATGCTGCATGCATGTCGGTTGGGGATCTTCAATTGACGCCCAATCGCCGAGTCACTCAATGACCACACTGTTACCCGACTGCCGAAACTTTGAAGCAGGACCATTGGCACACCTGCACCACAGCCTAGAACCCTTCGATGCCAGCAGACTTGGACTGTTCTTTCAGGAAGATTTCGACTCGATCTGAAGTCCAGACCGCAACACCCGTTCCGAAGAAGTCAGTGTCCTCCGTCCAGATCGCACAGGACATAGACATGGCCGTAGCGAGCACTGGCCAGTCCTCCTCGTCCCGGCCCCGCAGGCGCTGCCGAGCATCTGCTTCGAAGAGGCTGTATGTCTCTGCGCCGATAGGCTCGATTAGGGATTGAAGATAGGCGAGCGTGGCGGGAACATCATCATCATTTGGCATTCCCCGTTTGATCAGCAGAGCAGGCAAATACTTCTCTGCGTCGGCATAGACAACTTCCGGTGCATAAAACCGGATACCGTGCGCCGCATAGGTTTCAAGAAGCTGTCGGACGCGCTTCCCGAGGACTGCACGAATCAGGATGTTGACATCCAGAACGATCATCTCAGCGGGCAGCAGCCTTTCTTCCACGACGCATCTGTTTGAACTCTGCGACGATCTCTTCCTCGTCTACATCGGAGAGGGCGGCAGCGAGGCGGTCCGCCGCTGCACGTAATTCGGTCATCTCGGCGGATTTGACGGATTTGCGCGGAGTTGGCACATAAACTCCGAGAGTCTCGCCACGCCGCGTCACGGCGACAGGGGTATCGGACTCCAGAAACCTGGCAATCTGCTCGCGAAACTCCCGTACCCCCACCTTAATTGCAGGCATAGACACCTCCATGCGTACACCTGAGTGTACGCCTTCGGCGTTTGTGAGATCAATTCCCACGGCATTCCGTCTCCATTATGGGACTGTCCTTCGTGCTAAAGGGCAGGTGCTCACTGCTCCAATCCTGCAACATGCTGATGAGATGCAATGCCGCGTAACCGCCGGAAGCGGACAGCGAATACTCAACATGAAGCACTCGTCCACTCAGGTTCTTTCGCACGACGAGACCGTCTCGCTCCATCTCGCGAAGGTGCTGCGCAAGCATCTTCTTCGACGCCTGGGGAAGCAGCCGGCGCAGTTCGCCAAGACGCGCCGGTCCATGCTTGAGCCGTGAAAGAATCCGCGTCTTCCATTTCCCATGAATGAGGTTGACGGCGACTTGCGCGGAACATTCCGCCGACCATGCGGACGATCTCCGAGCTTCCGGCCAGGGAAGCACCGCTATGTTTCTGCGCCGGGTCTTTCAGCGAAGCAAGCACCTTGGCATGTCTCTCCGGGCCATCATCTACCAGGTCGGCAATCTTTAATACATCCCCATTCGCCACACGCACGCGGTCAAAGCCGGTTTCAGGGTCTTTGCCCTCCCAGCTTCCGAGCGCTCCCATGATTTCACTGACTTCTGTTGTCTTACCGCGCTTCGTGCTTTCACGCGAATTGACGTTGGGAATGTGAATGATCGTTTTTTCTGACAGGTCAAGAACCTTCGGAATGTCCTCGATATACGAACCGCTATAGAAGTAGTAGCCCATGTCGAGCTGCTTCAGATGCTCATAGCCGTTGAGTTGCTCGTAGTAGGTATAGGTAACGGTGTCGAACTTCTCTTCATCCTGCGGAGACAGTACAGCCTCCGCATCGCCACGGAAGTACGATCCCGTCATGGCTACGATATGCACCCGATCGCGCGCAATGAATTGCCCGAGATGAGCGCCGAGCTTGTTGTCCGGGTTCGCGGAGACATGGTGGAACTCATCAATCGCAATCAAGCGGTCATCGAAGGCTTCCACACCGTACTCATCCACTGCAAAGCGGAAGGTCGCGTGCGTACAAACCAGCACCTTGTCGTCGCTTTCAAGAAAGGCACCGACGGCCTTTACCTTGCTGCCATTCTCGCCGCCAGGAGCATTGCAGAGGTTCCACTTCGGTTTGACATGCCAATCTGCCCAGAAGCCATACTTGCTCAGAGGCTCGTCATTGAAGCTCGCGCCGATGGAGCGCTCCGGCACTACGATGATTGCCTGTTTCAAACCTTGATGCGTGATCTTATCGAGCGCGATGAACATCAGCGCACGGCTCTTGCCGGATGCCGGAGGCGACTTGAGCAGAAGGAACTGCTCACCGCGCTTTTCATAAGCGCGCTCCTGCATGGGCCGCATGCCCAGCGCATTCGACTTTGTAGAACTGCCGTTGCGTGCGTAGGTAACAGAAACAGATGGAATGATCTTCGCTTCAGGGCTCATGCGTCTGACTTCACCTTTCCTTTCTTTGCCGGTGCAGCCGACTCAGACATCTTTGTGTAGAGGTCGAACAGCTTCTCCAGCCGTTCGGTGTCGTTCTTAAAGCGGCGACCGATATAAATGCGCTCCAGCACTTCATCATTGCGCTCATGCGCCTGACGCAGGTCCTCCGGCATGGCGGCAGGATCGTAGAGGTCGGCGATGGTCGCCGGAAAATGATGCTCACGCGCCAGCAGAATAGGGTAAGACGCTTTAGCGGCTGGAGCTGCGGAGGAGGCTTCCTCCCTTAAAGAGGTGGTTTGCAGCCGAAGTTGTGGCCAATTCGGGCAAAAATCCGCGGCGGAGCACGATAAAATCCCAAGTAGTTTCAAACATCGAAACCATAGGTTTTTGCCACGTCATCGGCGGTAAATTGAGGCCGGAATGTTGAGTCGTTTATCTGCGAACACGGTAAGTGCTGCGATGCCTCTCCTACTTTCAGGAGGGCGTCAATGAACGAAGTTGCACCTCTAGTTCTCGATCTCCTCAACTACATCGAACAAGTCGAAAAGCTGAAAGCAAAACCGGCCTTCAGTGTCCCGTCTGAGTTCTTTTCGGCCCTACAAGAAGACCTGAAGGGGCTTCCGGACGTCCAATTCAACGTTCAAGACGAGGACGGAGACATTTGGCTCCGGATTCCTCGGCTCCATGAGATCCAGCCTCCCCATCCCGACTCCAAGTTTGTTGACTGGATCACGCTCCCGAAAGTGCCGACACGCCTCCCTGAACTAAAACCCGTGCGCGAGGTGTACGACGGCAGACGCCTCGTCCGTACCGAGAGAATTGAGGATTCTCCCCACGTTCCGGAACTATTTGATTGGTATGTAGAAAATCAGTGGAAGCCGTGGGCGGGAGCGGAAGCTCCGCGTCGCCAGACCATTAAGCGATACAACGAACTGTTCTCCATCCAACAGACAATCTCGACCGAAGGTTCGGAAACGCAGCTCGAAATGGTCTGGGGGATAGGGTTCGCGCTCTGGAAGAAAGAAGGAGCGGGCGTCACACTACGTCATCCGCTGATGACGCAGGTGTGTGAAGTCACGCTCAACGAGCGAACCTTCGATCTTGAGATAAGACCACGCGAGGCCGATCCACGACTCGAACTAGACACGTATGCGGCGCTGGAAATCTCAGGTGTGAGACAGCTCGAAGCGTTCTGGCGAAGCGCTTTGGAGGACGGTGCGAATCGCCCGAATCCCTTCGAACCGTCAAGCTACGAAGGAACGCTGAGAGCGGCCGTTGGACATCTCGACTCCTCCGGCAAGTATGTAGAACTAGGCGACAATCCGATGTTGCCTATAGCGGGAGATACGCTCAAAATCACGAATGCCTGGGTGCTGTTTGCCCGGCGCCGTTCCAGCGGAATCTTTCTTGAGGATGTTGCTCGCCTCAAGAGGAGCGTCGAAGCAGCACCGAATCTCCCACCTGTCGTGAAAGATTTCGTCGTTCGAGGATCGGGTGAAGTCGAGACCCCAATCCTGCAGTCGTACCGGGGTCTGTCCTTCAGCGAAGATCACACGGCGGCGTTTGAGCTGTACTTCCCTATGGCCTACAACGGCGAACAGGTTTCGATCGTTCAGAAGCTCCAATACAGCAACGGTGTCGTTGTGCAAGGGCCTCCCGGAACAGGCAAGACGCACACAATCGCGAACATCATCTCGCACTATCTCGCGCAAGGCTTGCGCGTCCTCGTCACTTCAAAAGGCGAATCTGCCTTGAACGAGGTGATCGGCAAGCTTCCGGAACGCATCAGGCCGCTTTGCGTAGGTCTGTTGTCCAACGAGAGTGATGGGCTGAAGAAGTTCGAACATTCGATCCAAACCATTGCGACGAACGTCTCCGCAATGAATGCGACCAATGCTCTTCGCGAAATCAACACGCTCCAAGAGCGGTTGAATCAACTTCACGCCAAGATCTCTCATGTGGATCGTAAAGTGAGCCAACATGCGGCAGAGCACATGCAGAGCTACAAGTTTCAGGGCCGCGAAGTCAGCCCTGAAGAAATGGCAAAGCTTGTTCTAGCGCAGGCTGATGAGCACCAATGGATGGACGATAGCGTGCCCGAGGGCGGAACGGAACTGCCATTTAGTGAAGCGGAGATAGGAGCCCTTCGCAAGGCAAGGATTCTAGTGGGCGCAGACTTGTCCTATCTCAACGCGTCCGTCCCCGATCCGGACAGCTTCCCAGCGTGGTCGGAGTTGGCGGAGTTGCACCGCGATCTGATCTTGGCGAAATCAATCGAGGCCAGCATTCACGTCGGGACGACCATGCCGTTGAAAAATTCGTCGTTTGAGATCTTCGCAGCGGCGCGAAAGCTGATTGAATTTCTTGATGCCAGAAAGGCGCTGCAAGCGAAGCTCGCAGAAGCGAAGGCTCCTGGGCTTATTGGCATCGCCGAACGCTTCGGCGACTTCCGCGAGGACGACCCGCTGCTTCTCGCGCTCAAGCAGGTTTGTACAGATGTACGCGCCCTCGAAACGAAACGCAAAGAGCTGTTGTCCAAAGCGGTTGTCATACCGAACGACGCGGAGACGAATCCCGATTTTGTGGAGGCGGTTTCTCGATTGACTGCGGGCAAGACAGCTTTTGGTCTTCCGTTCGGAAAAGGTGAGGCTCGGAAACTGATCGCTGCCGTTTCGGTTTTAGGTTCAGCCCCAGACGCCGGATCGGACTGGCAGTACGTCCAGGACACCTTGGACTGGCGCTCCTCAGCCAAGCGCATTACCGCAACCTGGAACTCGATTGCAGGAGAGTTCGGGATCGACAGACAGGACGGGCCACTGGACCTTGCTTGTCGCGCAATGGCCCAGATCGAAGAGTTCATCCACGATGTTCAAACGTTGTCGTTCACCTATGACCGTCAACTACGTACAGAGGTCGAGAAAGCGATTCCAGCGGGAGTCGCCGCTGAAGCATTTGAAAAAGGCGAACCGGGCCTTGAACACCTGCATCACTCTTTACATGCTCATCTCGACAAAGGTCGTCTCAAGTACGCCATGGGCCGAGTGGAAGAGCTTGTCAAGAAACTAGAGGACAAGAGCGGAGCAGTCGTGAATGCTCTCCGCCTGTTCTTCAGCGAAGCGATCGGCAATGAGGCACGGGAAGAAGCTGCGTTGCGTCAGGATTGGCTAGCTCTCCACGCCGAATTGACGCGGGTAAATCGCCTGCGCCCTGCCCTGGATGAGATCGGTCTTGTATCAAGTCATATCGAGACTGCGGGTGCACCTCACTGGGCTCGACGCATTCGAACAGTACCGGCGGAAACCGAGATCGATCCTGTCATTCCAGCAACATGGTTCGAAGCATGGCACTGGCGGAGTGCGGTAACGTTCCTCGAACGAATCGACGTGCACTACAAGATGCGCGAACTGTTCGCAGAACGTAAGCAACTGACCGCGATTCTCGCGCGCACTTATCAGGAACTCGTCGCTGAGAAGACTTGGCTGGGTGTCTACAACAATTCGCCAAGCTCGATCCGCCAAGCCTTGCAAGCGTACCTAAACTCGATCCAAGCGATGGGCGCAGGAACTGGAGTTCGTGCGATTCGCCATCGTCGCACGGCCCGCGAGGCGATGAAACTCGCTTACCGCGCGGTTCCGTGCTGGGTATTACCCGAATGGCGTATCTCTGAGACGTTGCCACCGGAACTAGGCCTTTTTGATCTGGTCATCATCGACGAGGCATCGCAATCGGATATATGGGCATTACCCGCCCTGCTGCGCGGAAAAAAACTCCTTGTCGTTGGAGATCACAAGCAGGTCTCTCCTTCGGCGATCGGCGTCCCAGAAGAGAAGATCAGAGAGCTTCGAGATCGCTTCCTTACGGAACAACCCTTCGGCTCCGAAATGACCCCGGACAAGTCAATTTATGACTTGGCTCGCGTCGTGTTCGCAGGCAGCTCCGTGATGCTGGTCGAGCACTTCCGCTGCGTTCCTGCCATCATCGAATACTCCAACCGCGAATTCTATGAAGGCGACATCAAGCCTCTGCGTCTACCAAAAGCGAACGAACGACTCGATCCTCCGCTGGTTGATGTTTTTGTGAAAGGCGGCTTTCGCGACGGCAAAGACATAAATCATTCGGAAGCGAAAGCAATCGTCGATGAGATAGAGACGATTCTTCTCGACCCGGACTTGGTAGGACGTTCCATTGGCATCGTCACCTTGCAAGGAACGACACAGGCAGCGGAGATTCAGCGACTCATTACCCAACGAATCTCGCCCATTGATGTGCTCGCCCGGCAGATCGCGGTTGGCCCTCCTCCTGTGTTCCAAGGCCGCGAACGCGACATCATGCTTGTTTCTATGGTCATCGGCCCTAACGACCGCGGCGCAGCCAATCGTGCGGACATGAAGCAGAGATACAACGTCGCGATGTCTCGTGCGAGAGACCGGATGTATCTCTTTCGATCAGTTGAGCAAAGTGCCTTTGGTGAGGACACTCTTACCGGACGTCTCATTCGTCACTTCAAAGAACCATTCCGCGTGAATGCACGCATGACTCAGGTCCTCCGAGATCGTTGCGAGTCTGGCTTTGAGTTTGACGTGTATGACGAGTTGGTGAAGCGTGGGTACCGGGTTGAACCACAGGTTTGGTGTGGCGCCTATAGGATTGATTTTGTCGTGAATGGTGCAGAAGGACGACGCCTCGCGATCGAATGTGATGGGGACCGATTCCATGGCCCTGGTCAGTGGTCGGATGATATGGCTCGTCAACGTGTTTTGGAACGAGCTGGCTGGACGTTCTGGCGATGCTTCGCTTCAAGCTGGGCGCGAACTCGTGAGGCTTGCGTTCGCGATCTGATTCAGACGCTCGATGGTTTGGGAATCGAAGCGATTGGATCAGAGGAAGTGGATAACACTGTTTGGGTTCAATACCGGGAGGTCGATCCATTCGACCTGGATAAGCCGGCCGTGGAGATGGTGTGACGCGCCCGCTCATGCAGAACGGTATAGCGGAGCTCGAACGTATGTTTGAGTCCAGCCAAGCTGACCCTCAAATGCTGGAAGCGCTCGAAGCCGAGCTAAAGCTTCGTAGCGTCCCGCGCGCTACAACTCTATTGGCAAAAGTGCGTAGAGCTATCAGCGGGACTCCAATCGTTCCTGCGGCAAGTCAAGAGGTGCTCTTTGAACATAGAGTTGCCGAGCCCTCACAAGGGCAGTTACCAATCGCGATGGCCGCAGCCAATAGCACTCCTGTCGCGAAGAAAGAACCCGAGCCTCCCTTACAAGTTTCAGTCGAAGATGCCTACAAGATCCTAAAGATATCTCAGAACGCTTCATGGGATTCGATTGAGCAGTCACGTCGGACCATCGTCGAACTCGCTCGCCCTGATCGCCTGGAGAAGTTAGGCGAAGAGAAGCGTCAGGCTCTCCGCCTCGATGCGCTCAAGGCTAATGCGGCACTGAATGCTCTCCTGCAGGCCCGACGAGCGCGTTAGCTTACTTGGTCGCCCTGCTACCCTCATCTCATGTGCGGACGCTACTTCCAGTACGGGACGAAACAGGAGGTCGCTGAGTTCGTCCGCGCGAAGCGCATCACGTCCGAGACGATCGCGCCCGACTACAACGCATCGCCCACCACACGCCAGCCTATCCTCCGCGTTGATCGTGACACGGGAGAGCGAGAGCTTGTGTTGATGGACTGGTCCAAGCAGAAATACTTGCCCGCTTATGCCACAATCAACGCCCGTAGCGAGCGATTGCTTGAATCCAATATGTGGAAGACGTTCATACGTAAAGGACAGCGCGGCTGCGCCATCATGAGCGGATTCTACGAGTTTCCTGTTGTCGAGATGCTGCCCGATCCTCCGCAGACCGATGTCCCTGCGCCATCTGAGGAGGCAGCGCCCGCACTCTTCGACTTCCGATTGCCTCCGGAACCTCCGAAGAAAAAGAAGAAACCGAAAGTCGTAAAAGAAGCGCGTGCATTCGCCGTCCATGGCCAAGATTTCTTTCTAGCAGGGGCGCTATGGGACACGCTCAAGTTGCCCAACGGCGATGTCATTGAATGGTTCACGATCATCACAACCGACCCGAATGAGTTGGTCGAAGACGATCACGACCGTATGCCGTGGATCATTCCGCCGATCCCACCCGCTGACCTTGAACTGTGGCTTGACCCGCACTTTGGTCGCCGCGAAGGCGAAGCTGAACGACTCGCTGCGCTCGTGCGTACCTAACCGGATTTGCATAGCAAAGCTGGCGCGGCAGGTCGTATCCAGAGCGCACGCGCGTGTACTGATAAAGGCAAGAGCCTTCCGGCAGGCCACGCAGCGCACCCTCGATCATGCGTAGATGCGATTCAAGTTCCTGGTCGGTCAAGCCCTCTTCATCCAAACCAGAGAGTTGGAAGAGGCATCCATAGCCGCCGCCTTTCAACGCAAACAGGTTGTCATTGACGAAGCGTGCAATCGGGACGATGCTGCAGCCCGCGCCCGCCTTAGCGAACCACGGAACGTATTTTGCCTGCTCAGTATTTGCGCGGGTCATAGTAGCTTTTCTGAGTGAGGCTGAGGCCCCAGAGCTGGAACATCTTTGGGTGTTTGCGAATGGTGAGCCAGACGCCGACAACCAACGTCGGGAATGCCATCATTGCCAGTAGGCGAAACCCAACGAGGAAAACCGCAATGCAGACGAATATGATCGCCATCCATGCTGTGAGGTCGAGGCCAAGTTTGGCTCTCGGACGATTCAGCGCTTGATTGATTGCCTGCGGTTCTCCTCGCCGTGTCATAGCCGATGTACCTCCTACATCGACTGCCCGGTTAAGCTGCCGATCCATCCGGCTCCCCAACCGAGAACTCCGGCGCCGAAGAGCGCGCCGAATAGTCCGGGAATGGCGTCCTGGAATCTCCCCGACATCATGCGGATGCCGGCAAAGATCAGGCCGCCCAGGCAAATGACCGCGCCCGCGTACATGGCGAAGGTTTTGAAGGTTGACATCAACGTCTGCGCGCCGGAGAAATCCATCGTCCCCTGGGCGTGGGCGACATTGGTTGCGCCTGCGAGCAAGAGCGCAACCAATGTCGGTCCGATGATATGCGCTGCATGATTGAGCTTTCGGTTGAGACAGTGGATACGGAAACGTGAACGAAGTGACATCGGCACTCTCCTGAGGCAGATTTCGCACTGCCATGTCACGAAAGTTAGGCCGGACTTCTATCTCACGTCCAAGACGTATTTTCTATAGTGCCCAAGATTCGGCTTATGGAAGACTTGGCTAGCTGATCAATCGGAGTTGTTGAGGCCGAACTTGCTCCGATTTCGGTTGCTTGCGTTTGCTGAGCAGTCCGGTTTGTTTGATGAGTTTCTCAATCAATGGCAGGGCGATGTGAGCGCATGTCTTGCTCCATATAAGCGCCGTATCTGCCGTCCAATGCACACGCGCAATTGGTCTGGTTACGAGGCCGGATTCGAGCGGAGAAAGCTGGTCGAGGAGAGCAAGACCGTAGCCTTCTTTGACCATCCATTGCATGTCGGCTGGGGTAGCCGCCGAATTTGACAAATGAAGTGGAATCCCCGCCTCCAAAAACATCTCCGACAAACGCGCATGGGCGGAAGGATGCAACTCTGGATCGCGAAATATCCGAATTCGCGGGGCGGCTTCGTGAAGACTTATCACCGCTTGTGATGCAAGGGGATCATCCGCTCGCATACAGAGAACTAGCGGCGCTTGCGCGATCTGAAGGGCATTCCACAGGTCTTGATCTATAGGCATGGGAAGCAGAGCGCAATCCAGACTGCCTAGTTCGATCCGTTCCAGAGTATGTCTTTGGTCTCCACTGGATAATTGAACCTCGCACGCGGGGAATAGCTCGTTATAGGCGGATCGGATCTCTTGGAGGAGACGCGGATTGATGAAAGGTGAGAAGCCAAGTTTTAATGGGGGAACTTCGCCTTTATAGATGGCCTTTGCCGTGACGAAAATCTGGCGACGTTCCAACAGCACCGTGCGCGCCCAGTTGAGGACAAGTTCGCCAGCAGGAGTGGGCGAGACGCCATCCTTTCCGCCGCGGACGAAGATCGGGAAACCTACGTCTTCTTCCAGCGCGCGAATCTGCTGACTGATCGCAGGTTGGGAACGGTAAACCCGTTCTGCCGCTTTGGTGAAGTTCTTTCCTTCGTGAATCGCGACAAGATATTCAAGGTGGCGAAACTCCACGGAATCCGACATGGCCCATCCACTCCGCTGGTTAAGACTCGATCCAGCAGACCGTGTACGGCTGCGGATAATTCATCGTTTTCCCACGCGCCACGGGTGTCAATTAGAAACCGAAAAGTATGCGGGCACCGATAGGTGCCCAGATACTCCCATGTCCCCGCGTTTCCGGGGGCACTATAAGCAGAACTTTGAGCGGTATTGGTGGGAAGTATTGGACTCTCGAAGGCAAGAGCGGCACCCTTGTTTATCGAACAGACTCGCATGGAACTACGTGATCTATGCGGTCTTCGAAGTCACTCTGTGCACGATCCGTGAGGTCCTTATGTCTTCAGAGTTCGCTCAACACACCGATTCCGCACCGTCCTCCAGGAAACCCCCTACCAGTGCCGTCACTGCTGTGCCGGAAAGACTTCTCGATAGCGATGAGGCAGCGTCAATTATGAATGTTCATCCGAAGACGTTGCAGAAGCTCGCCCGAAAGGGAATTGTGCGTGGGATTCACGTTGGAAAACTCTGGCGGTTCCGCGCTTCGACCATTGAGGAATGGATTCAAAGCCAACTCGCCTCCTAGCCCTCAACAAATGCCTCGACCTTTGCCCGGCGCAGCGTTAGCCTGTTTACAGCCATCCGTTGCGCCGAAGACAGGAGAATGAATGTCTAGGCGGACACGGTATCAGAATGGAAGCGTGCAGCGCGAAAAGCGGCGGAACGGCCCGGATGTATGGGTCTTTCGCTGGTGGGAGCCTGGCTCTGATGGCGCAAGTAAGCGAAGGAAAGCGATCGTGGGGAATATCCTCACGTTGCCAACCGAAGCAATCGCCCTCAAAGCAGCTCGCGCGTTGCGCATCGACGCCAACTCACAAACCCCGCAGGTTGAGAGCGGGCCGGAAACAATTGCGGACTTGGTTGCTCACTATCGTCTCAAGGAATTGAACGAGGACAGCCACAGCCAAAAGTCGTTTCCGACACGAGCTGCCTATCAAAGCTACTTGGAGAACTGGATCTTGCCCCGATGGGGCGGACTCAAGATGGACCAGGTAAAGCCCGTCGCAGTCGAGGAGTGGCTGCGAGGGGTTAAGCGGGCCAAAGCAACACGTGCCAAGCTACGGAATCTGATGAGCGCACTTTTCAGTCACGCGATGCGTTACGAGTGGACGGACAAAAATCCGATCAAGCTCGTGCGCCAGAGCGCGAAGCGAGAGCGCGTTCCTGATGTTCTCGAACTGAGAGAGCTTCAGCTTCTTCTCACCAAGCTCGACACACGGGAACGCACCTTGGTTTTGCTGGCTGCTGCCACCGGACTTCGTGTGAGCGAACTGTTAGGGATTCGGTGGGCGGATGTGGACTTCGAGAGTCTTGAGCTACGTGTGACCCGATCCATCTGGCACCAGAAGATCGGGGATTGCAAAACGGAAGCTTCTGCCAAGCCCGTCCCACTCGATGAGTACATGGCGGAAGACCTGCTTCAGTTGCGAAAGAAGAGTCCTTATCCAACCCAGGAGGATTGGGTCTTTGCCAGCCCGACCATGAAGGGGGAACAGCCCTATTGGCCGGACAATCTGATGAAGCGGTACATCAAGCCGATCGCGAAGGCGAACGGCATCTACAAGAACATCGGCTGGCACACCTTCCGCCATACCTTCGGCACGTTGCTGAAGGCGAATGGGGAAGATGTGAAGACGGTACAGGAGCTTTTACGGCACGCAAACAGCAGGATCACACTGGATGTGTATACCCAGGCAGTGGGCTCCAACAAGCGCGCCGCACAAAGCAAGGTTGTAAGGATGATGATTCCCGGCGTGGGTCAGAAGGCGGGTGAGACGGACCCGCAGAAAGCTCAGGTTGGAGCGTAATGGACCCTTATTGGACCCGGATTTACTTGTCACTTGAGGAGCCATACAAACTTAAGTTCTTTGTTTTGTATGGCGGGGACGACGGGGCTCGAACCCGCGACCTCTGCCGTGACAGGGCAGCGCTCTAACCAACTGAGCTACGTCCCCAAGAGCTTTTCAGCTGCTTAGGTTCACCACATAGAATCAAGCAGTTATCGACTAGCGCAACGCTCTCCTCTACTATTTCGCCGCGCCGACTGATCTTCAAATCGCGTCGCGTCTATGAGAATAAGTGTAGCAGAATTGGAGAGCGACGGCACCGAGAACAAAACATTCTTTACAAAGCAGATTCTGGTTGTCTTCGGAGCCATTTTCGTCGTTCCTAAACCACGATGTATCCATTCCTGCCGTGCAACCACCTGTGCGTTCAATGGTCCTAATTGAGGACTATCCTAATGCAACGAGCCGCCCACTTTAGTTCGACGATTCAAAACGTCGTCCGACGATAAACCTCGAATGCTGGCGTCTAGCAGCTCAACCATATGAAAAATCGGTATCTCAGGCTTGTGCTTGCGACGTAAACCCGCCTGAATCTGGAGAAGACAACCCGGATTAGCGCTGACTAAAACGTGGGCATTTACTGCGAGTAGATTCTCTACCTTTCTATCGCCCAATTCGTTTGCAGCTTCTGGATGCAGCAAGTTGTAGACACCCGCCGAACCACAGCATAAATTGGGCTCGCCAATTTCAACGACCTCAAGCTGTGGGATATCCCGAAGTAAAGAACGTGGCTCCTCATAAATACTCTGGGCATGACGAAGATGGCATGCATCCTGGTATGCAACACGCAGTTGCAATGGATGCCTGACTTGTCTCGGAGGATCAGAAAGGAGAATCTCGGAGATATCGCGACATTTGGAGGAGAATCTCTTCGCTCGATCGGCCCAGAGAGGATCATCACCCAAAAGATGGCCATATTCTTTCATCGTGGACCCGCAACCGGCTGCATTGACCACGATATATTCCACATTTATGGCTTCGAAAACTTCAATGAGTTTGCAGGCTCGCAGACGCGCCTCTTTTTCCACGCCTGAATGGACCATCAATGCTCCACAACAGGACTGTTGCGGAGGAACCACTACCTCGTAGCCTTCGGCGGACAAAACCCGCAATGTGGCTTCGTTGACATGCTGAAAAAACACTTGTTGCACACAGCCAGACAGCATCCCAACCCTCACAGATCGCCCCCCCCTTCGATCCGTAGATTGTCGATGCGCTGCTGGAGTGACTACCGGAAGGCGATGGAAGGCGCTGTTGGATACTGTTGGAAGCAAGGCCTCCATGGCAGCCACACGTTTCGGAAGAAATTTTAGAAGTCCGCTCAGCCGCACCAGTCTCTCAAGTCCTGTGCGTTGATACAGGAGTGCGGGAATTGCAAGTGCTCGCAATCGCTTTGGATAGGGAAAGACCGCAAATATAAGCTTTCTAAAAAAAGACTCATTAGCAGGTCGCGAGATATGCCGTTCGACCTGAAATCGCGTATTTTCGATGAGTTTGTCATATTGAACCCCGGAAGGACAGGCTGTCATGCAGGCCATACATCCCAAGCAGTTATCCATGTGGGTCCCAAAGATCCGGTCCAAAGAAGCTTCGCCCTGATTTGCCTTCGCCATCATATAGATTCGTCCTCGTGGGGAGTCCATCTCCTCTCCCCAAAGAACGTACGTGGGACAGGCGGGTAAACAGAATCCGCAGTGGACACAGTCTGAAAGAAGATCTTTCGCAGGCGGTTTGCGATCATCGAAACTGCTTTGCTTCGATCCAGAGTTCTGACTTGCGATCAGGGTAAGGCGATCCATACTAAGAAAAATATTTCCCTGGGTTAAGGATATTGTCTGCGTCGAACTGAGCCTTGATAGCTCGCATTACGTCTAACGTGGAATCCGGCAAGTCGAAGGCTTCTATCTCCACACCTGATCCTGCCTGCAGAACTGAAACTGTCAAACCTCTATAGTCTCTATTCGACCGAAGCTCACAGACTAATTCCCTTATCTTTTCGGCAGAACCACGCATAGCGACCCAGTGTAGTCCAATTGCCAAGGAAACCGAGCGAATATCTATCCTTTGATTGGTACGCTGCAGATAATCTAGGAATTGACAGACCTGGATCGGGAGTGTCGAAATTCGAAGGACAGTCGCTTCAGGGACAAAGAGCGCCTCTCGTAAGACCGCCCAACCATCTGCGGAGGCCTCTTCGAGGACCAACCCCTCGCGTTGGATCATATCGCGAAGAATCGCATCCTGATGAGCTTCGGGGTGGGCATCAAGAGCTATCGTCAGCTGAGTCTGCTGTTCTGAAACAGACACGTATAGTGCCTGAGTGATTAGATGACTTGCGCGAATTTCGTTCAAGAGTGCCTGAAAACGAAGGACGTGGGGAGCCGCTACCATAAACACTTGTGTATATCGCGGAAGAGAATGTAATCGAAAGTTAGCTTGGGTTATCACTGCGAGAGTACCCAGGCTACCGGTCAGTAGTTTTGGCAGGTCATATCCTGCAACATTTTTAACTACCTTCCCACCTGCTTTAACGATGGTTCCATCGGCTAAAACCAGAGTCATTCCTATCACCAGATCGCGGAGGCTTCCATACCTATGGCGCAATGTTCCCGAGTCGTTGGCAGCCAAAATCCCACCAACCGTCGCCCGCTTTGGAAAAAGAGGATCGAGTGCTACAAATTGACCCTGAATTGCGAGTACCCGCTGAAGGTTTGTCCAGATACATCCTGCCTGCACAGAACAGGTTAGGTCTTGCCAAGGGTGCTCTATCACGCGATTGAGACGGGCCAACGATAAATAAATCTGCGGCACCCCGCCTCTTCCCCACTGCTGTTTTGTGCCGCCTCCGGCTGGATTGACCGTAAGTTTGCGCTTTTTCGCAAATGACAGGACAGCAGCGACCTGCGCCGTATCAGAAGGAGAGGCCACGATGGCTTCTTGATTTTCTGGACCTAGAGGCGAAATAATCTCGCCCAATTCATCAGCAGCCTCTGAGATCCACGCTGTCGGACACAACGGCATCAAAAGACCTCCGCAATTCCACTCGTCTCGATGGGATGAGGGGCATATGCCCCTCTCGATCGTTCACCACATAGCCGAGGCGTTGGAAAGATCTTTTCAGGGTTTGCCAAGTTCAATGGATCGAAAGCGCGACGCACGCGCTGCATTGTCTCAAGATCAGGGTCCGCAAACATGTAGCTCATGCTGCATTGCTTTTCGCGCCCAACACCATGTTCTCCGGTGATCGATCCACCGGCCTGGACACAGACTTCTAGAATCCGAAGAGATAGATCGATTGCTCTCTCTTCCTCGCCAGGATTGTCGCGATCGTAGAGCACGATCGGATGAAGATTGCCATCGCCAGCGTGAAAGACGTTCGTCACCCTGAGCCCTTCTTTGGCCGCCATAGCATTTAGTTGCTGTAAGACAGTTGGAAGAGACGTCCGTGGAATTACACCATCTTGAACAATGTAGTTTGGCGAAAGTCGGCCGGCGGCAGCAAATGCGGCCTTGCGCCCCTTCCAAACGAGAAAACGGGCTTTCTCATCGACAGCTAATCGCGTCTCCCATGCAGCATTCTTCTTGCATATCTCAATGACGGAAGTCATCTGAAGGTTGACTTCCACCTCGGGACCATCCAGTTCGATGAGCAAAAGAGCTTCGCAGGATGGGTAGTTTGGATGAACGGAAATTTCAGCAGCCTCGATTGAGAGACGATCCATAATCTCCATAGCCGCTGGTAACAGACCGCTCGCAATAACATCAGAAACAGATTGAGCAGCCGACGAGATCGTGTCGAAGGCTGCTAAAATCACCTGGATCGTCTCCGGCTTTCGAACAATTCGAAGAGTCGCTTCAGTCGCGATCCCCAACGTACCCTCACTTCCGACAAATACACCGGAAAGATCATAACCAGGTGTATCGAGCGTTTTACTGCCAAACGTCGCAATATCACCGTTCGGAAGGACCACGGTCAATTCCAGAATATGGGTGACAGTGAAACCGTATTTCAAACAATGAGCGCCACCAGCATTTTCCGCAATATTCCCTCCGATAGAACAGACAGTCTGAGAACTTGGATCCGGAGCATAAAAATATCCCTGGGGCGAGACCGCAGCGGTTACATTCGCGTTAATAACACCAGGCTGAACGGTAATTTGCTGGTTGGGAATATCGATGTTAAGGATCCGGTTCATCCTTGCGAGGCTAATGACAAGTGAATTTTCAGAAGGTAAAGCCCCGCCTGACAAGCCCGTTCCCGCTCCGCGCCCAACAAACGGAATTCGTTCGCGATCACATATCCGCAGAATTCCCTGCACCTGCTTTGTAGATTCAGGAAGCAATACTGCAAGCGGGGGAATACGGAACGCAGTGAGACCGTCACACTCATAGGTCTGTAGCTGATTCGCTGCAGTGATAAGACCTCTCTCTCCAACAATGCCGCGCAGTTCGGAGATCAGGGCGAGGGTAAGCAATGAGGCCATAAAAGTAACGTTAATGAATCGCGGAGGAGATATTCTGCCTAGCGGTCCGCCGCCGTAAAAACCTCTGTCTTCAGTATTCGGTTATAGGCGGGAATCGTTAAAAAATCGACGAATGTGTCAGTGCGTATTAGATTGCGCATGAGAGACGCGGCCTGTTCATATGCTGCAAATCGTGTTTGGTCGAGTGTGGGCCTAACCTCTGCCAATTCCTGATCGATAAATTGATCGCAAAGCTCCTTCGTAACTCTTCGACCATCATTCAAGCTGGCCCCGTGGTGAACCCATTGCCAAAGTTGCGCTCGACTGATTTCCGCCGTTGCTGCGTCTTCCATAAGGTTGAACAGAGGGACGCATCCAATACCACGCAGCCACGCCTCGACATATCCGAGGCCAACTGCCACATTCTGTCGAAGCCCCGCCTCTGTGATCTCTCCTCCTGGTACTTCCAACAGATCGGCTGCAGTCACAGAGTAATCTGCAAGTTTTTTGTCGATCTGATTTGACTGAGGCATAACGCGGTTGAATACTTCCATGGCAACTGGCACCAATCCCGGATGCGCTACCCAAGTTCCGTCATGACCATCAAGTGCCTCTCGTTCCTTATCCGCACGCACCTGAGCTAAAGCCTTTTCATTGGCTACTGGATCTGACTTTATTGGGATAAAAGCTGACATTCCTCCCATGGCATGAATATTTCGATTGTGGCAAGTCTTGATGCAGAGTTTGGAGTAGCTTCGCATGAAGTGAGTGGTCATCGTGATCTGAGAGCGATCAGGAAGGATCACAGAGCGGTCTGCAGAAAGCTTCTTAATAAACGAGAATATATAGTCCCACCTACCACAGTTGAGACCAGCTGAGTGATCCCGAAGTTCATAGAGAATCTCATCCATCTCGAACGTCGCGAGGATTGTCTCAATCAGGCACGTCGAACGAATGCTCCCTTGTGGAAGGCCCAGCATATTCTGAGCTTCGATAAAGATATCGTTCCATAGGCGCGCCTCAAGATGAGACTCCATCTTCGGCAGATAGAAATAAGGACCGCTTCCCCTCTTAACCAGTTCTTGCGCGTTATGGAAGAAATAAAGACCGAAATCAAAAACGGAAGCCGACATAGGCTCACCATCAATAAGCACATGCTGCTCAAGCATGTGCCAACCTCTAGGACGTACAAAAATTACCGCAGTTTCGTCATTTAGACGATAGTGCTTCCCAGTTTTCAGATCGTCAAAAGCAATCGTTCGCCGAATAGCGTCTTTCAAGTTGAGTTGCCCGTCAATCAAGTTATCCCAAAGTGGAGTTGACGAGTCTTCAAAGTCCGCCATGAAAACACAGGCACCTGAGTTGAGTGCGTTGATGATCATCTTCCGATCAACTGGCCCGGTGATTTCCACTCGCCGATCCTGCAGGTCGGCAGGAACAGGAGCGCAACTCCATCTACCCTCTCGAATATGTTTTGTTTCAGAGAGAAAATCAGGTCGTTCTCCGGCATCCAGTCGCGCTTGGCGCGCAATACGAGCACTGAGCAGCTCTTTTCGTCGTGCACCGAATTTACGCTGAAGAATCGTCAGGAAGTTAATCGCGTCTGCAGAAACGATTGCTGCAAAGTTTGATGACACCGGTGCAGTGATCTGGACTTCCGACCCCAAACTAGACAAAGCTGAAATCTCCATAGTTACAGGTTTCCACCCAAGAACACTCCGACTGCGCATCACAGTGGCCTCGTTGTGCGTCCAACTCGCGATACTCCGCAGCCTCACTGCCCGCGTCCCAGTGAATGACAACTATATGGAACAATGTAGGATCCTGTCCACTGACTCACCCAAGGGACAACTTTCGAGAATCGGCGGCTAGTCTTCCATCATGATTAGGTACGAATAGACATTGAATGGTGAAATATATTATTGGGATCATAACGATGTTTCACACTTTGCAAAAACGGATAAAGCTCTCCTGTTCCGTAATACAGTTGTGGCCAGAACGGGTATTGAAGCATCTCTGCATCTGGGTAGTTGATGTAGCATCCCTCGTATTGATCGCTCCAAAATGGGGTTCCTGCATACTTCTTTCCTTTTTCTGAGGCAGAATACAGTTCTGTATAAAAGTCTCTCATCCACCGAATTTGGCCCTCATCCTGGGCAGGATCAGTCCACGTGGCGATAAATTGCAGCTTCATCACGGAATCTCGCTGCGGGCAGGACGTTTCGTCTAGCATCTGCTGTCTATTGACAGCTCCCCCGAAAGAATCTGCCAAAACTGTCGTTCCTGATAGATCAATCCCGTCAATTTTGCGATTGAGGTGTTTGTAAAAGCAACGTAACTCTTCCGGGCTGAAGCTCTTCCTCATGAATGCCGACTTATATTTGTGTCTGCGATCCATCACTGGACCATTGGAGCCTGAACTTCGGCCATGCGAGTCTATCCATGCCATCTTGTTCAACGTATGCTTTGCCAGGCAAAGATTCGTGCCTGACTGCGAAGGCTCAGGATGATGTTCCGCCATTGCCGGATGAACCGATAGTTCGGCGATTGGCTTGCATTCGTCGAACATAGCAAGAAATTCTTCAACGACCGTCGTATCTCTTACGGTTCCGTCAGGATTGGTGAACGTTACCGACATTCCCAGGTGTCCTGAGCTACGGTGAGAAAGGTTGAAGATCGAGAACAATCCCCAAGTCTCCGGATCTTTACCGCGTGTGTCCCAATAGTTGCTAAACAGATAGACGATGCGCGCAAAACGCTCTTCTGTCATTCCATCCCACCTAAAATTCACACTTCCCCGCAAGACTTCCGTAGGGGCCTTTGGCAGGGTATCGAAATAAAAATTGGTAATGATGCCGAAGTTGCCCCCGCCGGCACCGCGGCACGCTTTCAAAAGATCAGCATTTTGTTGTCTATCTGCCCGAAGAATCTTCGCTTTACCCGCGTGATCCACGGTTACCACGTCGACCGCTGTAACCCAATCAGGGGTAATACCATGCAGCCGCGAGAGTAGCCCATAACCACCTCCCGATATATGCCCCCCGGCTCCCACCGGAGGACAGGTTCCCCCGGGAATGGTTACTAGATCTCGTTTGTACAGGTCTGGATAGGCCTGGCCCAGCCTGGTTCCGGCGCCTAATCTATACTTCGGCCCATTCGGAAGTGGAGCTGTGCCAGCCAACAAACTAAGATCGATGATCGCGCCGCCAGGATTATTGTCGACAAAGTCTTCATAGCAATGCCCTCCTGAGCGAACGGTTGGACGAAGACCGGCGTTGACGAAGCGCTCCAAAGCTTCAGCCACATCTTCCGTCGTGTCGCAAAGCGCGATCCGGCTCGCTCTCTCTTCGGCTGTCGAAGGAAAACGAGCATTCTGCCCTCGACTAAGGCGCTCAAGCCGAACATCTCCCGCAGAGACTATCTCAATAGACATTCCAGGAAATTCCTCTGGACGCACTCTAACAGTAGATGTTCTTTGTCGTAATGAGACATTCGACCTACGGAATAGTGAACTCTTTTTTAACGCTCGCCAGAGGGGGAAAGCCTCTATTTGCGTAACTTGAGACCCTGGATAGGCCTTGAGCCTGACGTCTTAGCGCTGTTGGCTATAGGCAGATTCCGTGACTAATTTTCGAATTCAAGATATCCCCATCGTTCTGGGATATGCATGTTAATCACACCTTGTGGCGACCACACCCAGTTATCTTCCCTTTTCTGGCCAGGCTTCCACTCAACGCGACTGAAATTGACACGCCATGTTGAACCGACCTCTGGCTTCGGAACGACTTGCCGGGAAGCAAAAGCGGTCCACGGAATCGCGATCTCCAGCGTCCAGCCTTTATCTTTATCCGCAGACTTATTGAGGGTACCCTGAATCGCTACCGCCGTTTGCGATCCTGCAAGTTCAAAACTATTGTCAGCATGGCCACCAAGGCGATATGGCTTAGCAAGATACAGATCCCACCCGGTATTGAGCGCGTTCATTTCGAACTCAAAATAACCTTCTTCCGAGGGTATCGGCTTAAGAAACACCTCGAAATCATTGTCGTGGAAGATAACCGCGTCATGCTGTGTGATAGAGGCTTTTACATCTGGCTCTTCAAGCTCCGCAGCGATATAAAGATACCGATCATCCCAGAGCATTTTCGCGCGTGTTCGAAAACGAGGTTTTGGTTCAGAGGTTCCTTCTATATCAACGAAATCCTCCGTCCACTCGGCTTGCCGCCATTCCTTTTTTTCAAGCTTCCCGTCGACTTCAACAGCAGATTTCGCGTGATGGACCCTGTAAGCCCTCGGCTTCCCCGCGGGAGGCGCAAGTGGAGCAGAGGAGTGCTCTTCTAACGACTGAGCGGTTGGGAGATACGCTGCCGATTGGAAAAAACTTGGGATCGCGCTAAGCGGGCCTGCAAGGCTCGCGAATACAATCATTTTCAAAAATGACACGCAATCTCCTGAAAGGACGACGCTTAGCTCACTGTCTCAATTTCCGCATCCAAGACACCGTAAAATACTAATTCCACTCCTCACGCACCTCAAAACTCAAGACGCAGGGAACGGTAACGAAAATAGGTTGGAAGCCCTCAAATCCAGAGCCGTGGCAGAATCTGCAAAAACAATATCTGGCAGCACAAGCAGCCACTGAGCCTCCTATAGTGACAGCAATCGTCTGCCTTAAAGGCTCCGTAATCTTAAATCTGCCTGCTAAAGATTTGTGGGGAAATCCCGACACTGCTTGCAGATAATTTCTCAGGTTACAACAACACGATTTATCCAAATTCGACCTTTGCCGTCAGCGGATCTTCAAGCGAATCTTCGACTGGCGGCATTCAAGAGGGGGAGGTTCGATGGAGTTCTGCGACCTTCCCAAAACCGAGCTGATAGCAATGTCGATGCGTTTCTCTGCTTTCATTAGGGGAGCAATTCCTCGCGCAGTTTTATCGGCTCCGCGATAGCGGGAATCTCTACATTCGCTCCTGATACACTCGACAAGAATAATTGTGGACTCACTGCGGTTAGTAGCTAGAATGCTGAGGATGGCGCTCTGGTCCATTTTGTCGTCTATGTGTCCCAAAGACTGTTACGGCGATTTATGCCCAGGCAACATACGCTCGCTCAGTGGAGCAGTCAGAATAATCGTGGTGGTCGCCCTTTGTGTACTTACCACCGTCCTGCTTCGGGCTCAGGATAGTCGTGCTGCCCACGCTTCAGAATTAATGACGACAGGAAAATTCTTCGAAGCAGAACAGCTTTGGCGTCAACTGCTCAAAACACACCCCAACGATCCCGTGCTCCATGCAAATTTGGGGGTGGCACTAGCACAGCAAGGGAAACTGGAATCGGCAACCGAGGAATACCGGAGATCCCTAGCAATCAACCCGAATCAAACGGACGTCTCCTCAAATCTCGGAATCGCTGAATTCAAACGAGGTCATTTTGCAGACACTATAAGCGCCCTTAAGCCAGTGTTGAAAACGAAGCCAGAAGATCAGCGCGGCACAATACTGATCGGGATGAGTTACTTTGGCCTCCGGCAATACATGCTTGCGAGTAAGTTTCTTAAAATCGCGGTTCAAGACAGTCCGTCGAATCTCGAATTGCATAATGTATTGGCACAAAGTTGTCTTTGGAGCCAACAATACGACTGTGCGCTGACTCAATTTCAAAATATCCTTTCGGTGAATCCGGACGCGGTTCAAGCACATATGCTACTCGCACAGGCCTTAGATGGGATGGGCAAGACAGAGGAAGCGATAAAAGAACTCGAAGATACCGCACATTCCTCTCCCAAAGAGCCCGTCCTCCACTTCGAGCTTGGATATCTCTACTACAAGCAAAGCGAATACGATAAGGCATCTTCAGAGCTGCACCAAGAAATCCTCAATAACCCCGGTTATGCGCAATCGTATCTCTATCTGGGTGACATCGCACTGCACAGCAACGATGACAAGTCGGCATTGGAACTGCTCCAAAAGAGCCTTCAATTACAGGCGCGCAGCCGGCTTGCCTACTTCGACCTGGGATGTGTTTATGTCAATCAGGGCAAACCACAGGACGCAGTTAAGGCTTTTCAGCATGCGATCCAGTTAGACCCTTCTCAACCTGACGCGCACTATAGATTGGCCAGAGTATATATGTCGCTCGGACAGAAAAAGAAAGCAGAAGAAGAGCTGGCGAACACGAAGGCACTCCACAAGAAAACGGATGATACGTTGATCGAAAAGGTCTCGGGCGATAAAGTTACTCAATAGTCACTGAACGCTATCCGCAAGGGGCATCAATTGATGTGGGCGGGAGTGGAATCGGGAAAAACATGACAAATGAAGTCTCCCGTCGGAATTTTCTTTGGATGACTGCCGCTTCCACGATCGGTTTCGCCCAAGGAATTTCAACTAGAAATGTAAAGCCAATACCTCGAGGCAAACCTTCGGGGCTTCCATTTGATGCCTGGTTTACAGACGTTGCGGGAACGGCAGGCCTCAATGCCCCTACTGTCTACGGCGGGGTTAACCGAAAGAACTACATCTTTGAGACCGTCGGTTGCGGAGTCGCCTTTCTGGACTTTGACAACGACGGTTGGTTGGATATCTTCGTATTATCGGGATCGCGGCTCGAAGACAAACTTACGGATTCTAGCAATCGACTATACAAGAACAACCGCAATGGCACGTTTGAGGATGTGACTGAAAAGGCGGGCCTAATTCGTCATGGATGGCCTAGCGGAATTACCGTCGGAGACTACAACAACGATGGTTTTGAAGATATTTTCATCACCTACTACGGCCAGAACGTTCTTTATCGTAACAACGGCGATGGAACATTTACTGATGTAACGAAGGAGGCCGGCCTTCTTTATGAAGGGGACACACGCTGGGGATCAGGCTGCACATTCGTAGATTACGACCGCGACGGTCATCTGGATCTATTTGTCGCTAACTATGTGGATGTACATATGGACAAAATTCCCAAGCCAGGAGCAAACCCTTATTGCAATTTCAAGGGAGTGGCCGTGAATTGTGGACCTCGAGGTCTCCCCATGCCGCGGAACTATCTTTATCGAAATATGGGTGACGGAAGTTTTCGAGATGTCTCTCATGAGACGGGTATCTCAAAGGCACAACGCACCTATTCTATGACGAGCGTTGCGGCCGACTTAAATGAAGACGGTTGGACAGACATTTATGTAGCCTCAGACTCCACACCGAGTCTTCTGTTTTTAAATAAAAATTCAATGTTAATAGAGCAAGGCGCAGAGCGTGGCGTTGCTTTCAGTGCAGATGGTGCCGAGCAGGCTGGCATGGGAATCGCAATAGGGGATTTCAACCTTGATGGAAGCCTTGATATCTTCAAAACACATTTTTCCGATGACACCAACGTCCTCTATCAGAATGATGGGAAGGGTAACTTTACTGATGCGACGATTAAAAGTGGTTTCGGCGTAGAGACTCGTTACACCTGCTGGGGAACGGGCTTTGCGGATTTCGACAACAATGGCTGGCCTGACCTCGCAGTCGTGACGGGGGCCGTGTATCCAGAAGTCGAACAATCATTGCCAAACTACCCTCTTAAGACACCACGATTCATCTTCAGGAATCTAGGGAATGGAAAGTTTGAAGAGCTCATCGACGAAGCCGGTCCCGGAATCGCTGCATCCCATTGCAGCCGCGGCTGTGCCTTCGGAGACTTCGATAATGACGGCGATGTCGATATGGTAGTGATTAATCTGAATGAACCACCTTCTCTTCTTAGAAACGATATAAAAAATAATCTTAAGTGGTTGAAGGTTTTACTAATAGGAACGAAATCGAATCGTAGCGCGATCGGGGCTAGAGTGATCGCCGCATATGGGGATAAGATTCAGGCACAGGCGGTGATGGCACAGTCCAGCTTTTATTCCGTAAACGATCGCCGTCTCCATTTCGGACTTGGCCACAACACACATGCTGATCTGAAGATCTATTGGCCAAACGGTTTGATTGAGCAATTTTCACACATTGAAGCCAACCAGCTAATAACCCTCACAGAGGGAAAAGGCATCACAAAGTCGCTTCTACCTGCTGCGGAGAAATAAAGAGGACGCCATTGTCAATGGCGTCCTCTTTGCTACCACATTTTTAGAACGAGAACATTCTCCTAATCTGAATTGTTCTAGGAACATCGGTTGAGGTTGCTTGGTCGTAATTGGCAGCATTTCATGCTGAAGTAATTCCATTGAAATGTGCGTGATCGAAGGTATAGCGGTCTCAAGCCTGGGTTGGAGTTTCTCCTTGCCTGAAGACAACCGTCTTGAGCAAAGCCATGTTAATTGAAAGGGCAGGGAAATCTTAAAGGGTCTTTCTCCAGCATTTTCAAAGCCTTGATTTGTCTGCCCTTCCACGGAGCGATAGGATCTGCAAAAGCGCTCTTGTTGAACCCATGCCCCAGTTGGTTTCGGGATATTTCACAACCCCATTTGGCTTTGGCCGCTTCGTTGTACTACCGCCGAGGCCAAGTGTATCGATTCCCGTATACAGGAGTGCTATGGCGCCTCCCATTGCAATACGGTAACGCCGTTAAAATTGCAGCCACCTAGCCTCTTCAGTCCCAAAGGTCATTACAGCAACGCCATCCACTGTACGCTCCAGCATTCGCTGGGCACAGATCTCCATACGATGCAAATCATAATTCGTAGAATCTGTGAGGGTCTCGTATCCAGCAGCTACTACCAGTTTAGAAAGAGTGGATTCGTGATATCGGAAATAATGACTCCAAGCAGCCCACACTGTACCGGAATCTAAACGGATACTGCTCTCGAGCAAAGACAGGCCGCATAGGTTAAGGGAATGGCAGAACCTCATATCGTTGAGGCGGGAACTCTTCCCTTCTGGCTCCGTTTGACCCCGAAATTTCTGCACCCTCTTTTCAGAGGGAGACCAGTCGTGAGGTCATCGATATCGACAACTCTTTTTTGGACTCGCGAGACATTTGGAAACTTACATGCTTTGTGAGTATGCAAGACATGCAGCAAGCCTCGTCGAAGTGCATTCCTATGCAAATGATTTGCACAGGAATGCAAACAGACGGCTAAAGTTAGCAATCCGGGAGAGTTCGCGTGGTAAATTTCGGAGTAGTTGGTTATGGATATTGGGGACCTAATTTGGTCCGCAATCTGTTTGAAGTCTCTGAAACGCAGGTTGTAGCCGTCAGTGACATGAATCCTGAGCGGCTGAAACTGGTCAAGAGCCGTTATCCGTCGATTGAAACGACGACGGACTTCCAGCAACTGCTCGACAATCCCAAGATTGATGCAATCGCAATTGCGACCCCCGTCTTTACACATTATGAGCTCGCGTTGCAGGCTTTGCAGAGTGGTAAACACGTCATGGTTGAAAAGCCCATGACATCTACATCAGAGCAGGCAATGCGGCTGATCGATGAGGCCAAGCGTCGAAATCTCGTGCTGATGGTGGATCACACTTTTGTGTATACCGGCGCCGTGCGCAAAATCAAAGAGATTGCTGATTCTGGAAAACTCGGAGATGTCCTCTATTACGACTCGACGAGAATCAACCTCGGTCTTTTCCAGCGTGACGTTGATGTGATCTGGGATCTTGCAGTACACGACTTGGCAATCATGGACTATATTCTTCCATCAACTCCTTGCGCTGTGGCGGCAACCGGTATCAACCATATCTTTGGCGGTACCGAAAATCTAGCTTATATCACAATGTTTTTCGAAGAAAATGTAATTGCTCATGTGAACGTAAACTGGCTTTCTCCTGTCAAAGTGCGGCGCACCCTGGTCGGAGGGAGCAAGCAAATGATCGTGTATGACGACATGGAACCCAGTGAAAAGGTTAAGGTTTATGACAAAGGGATCACAATAAACTCAACGCCCGATTCCTTATACAAGGCTCTGGTTGGATATCGCTCGGGTGATATGTTCGCTCCCCAACTCGATGTGTCCGAGGCCCTCAAGGTTGAAATCCAGCACTTCGCCGATTGCATCCGTACGGGAGCCGAACCCATTACCGGAGGTCAAGCTGGTCTTCGCGTCGTTCGCATTCTTGAGAGCGCATCCCTTTCGATGAAACAGCGCGGCAAACTTATCAGCCTCAAAGATGAAGTTGCTTTGAGTCTCGGAGCTGCTTGAGATGGTAGGTCAAATAACAATCAATCCTATGCGAGTGGGCGAAGACATGAATAACGAGCAGGTTCGTGCTTGTCATGCCATCATGCCCGAATTCACTCGAGTCGCTCCAGATGTGAAATTAGGAGCAGGTGTACGTATATTTGCATTTGTTAATCTCTACGGGTGTGTTGTCGGAGATAACAGCAAGATCGGAACATTTGTCGAGATCCAAAAAGGCGTAGAAGTTGGTAAGAATGTGAAAGTTTCGAGTCATACCTTTATCTGCGAGGGAGTCAAGATAGAAGACGACGTTTTTATCGGACACAATGTCTCTTTTATTAACGATAAACGCCCTCGTTCCACAAACGCGAGCGGCAGATTGCAGGACGAATCGGACTGGAAGGTCATACCGACAGTCGTAAAACGCGGCGCATCTGTAGGAACAGGATCAACAATTCTCTGTGGGATAACAATAGGGGAATTTGCCATCGTAGGCGCAGGAAGTGTTGTGACGCGTGATGTTCCGCCAAACACCATCGTAGCCGGAAATCCTGCTCGTTTCTTAAAGATAGTGGAGGAAGCATGAAAGTTCCCTTTGTAGATCTCAAAGCGCTGCATGATGAGATTAGTGACGAGCTTCGCGAAGTGTTCGATCGCGTCCTTAACAGCTCAGCTTTCGTACTTGGACCTGAAGTCCAACAGTTCGAGCGAGACTTTGCTGCATACATCGGAACAGACCACTGTGTCGCGGTCAACACAGGCACAGCTGCGTTACATCTTGCATTGGCGGCACTCGATATAGGTCCAGGCGACGAGGTAATCACTGTTCCACATACATTTATCGCAACTGCTGAAGCGATTTCCGCAGTGGGTGCCCGGCCTGTATTTGTAGACATCGATCCCACAAGCTTGACCATGGATCCAGGCTTGCTCGAGGCAGCGATTACGAGCAAGACCCGTGCCATCATTCCTGTTGATCTTTATGGACAGGTAGCGGATATGGACGCGATTCAAGAGATTGCGGACCGTCATGGAATACCAGTCATTGAAGATGCATGTCAGGCGCATGGCGCAGAATACAAAGGAAGGAAAGCGGGATCATTTGGGATAGCCGGCTGCTTTAGCTTCTATCCCGGAAAAAACCTCGGTGCTTGCGGTGAAGGCGGTGCTGTTACGACCAATGATGCAGAACTCGCTCAGAGAATTCGCCTGTGGCGCGATCATGGATCCTCCAAACGCTATGAGCACATCTTTCCAGGTCTCAATATGAGGATGGAAGGGATTCAAGGAGGAATTCTATCCGTAAAGTTGAAATATCTCGATCGGTGGAATGATGAGCGCCGATCTGCCGCAAAGGAATACAACATCGCGCTAAGCGACACCGAATTTGGGATTCCCACTGAAATGCCCTATAACCGGCATGTCTACCATCTTTATGTAATTCAATCTAATAACCGCGATTTGCTTCGGGAACAGCTAGCAGAGGCCGGTATTGAGTCGGGGTTGCATTACCCCACTCCACTGCATCTTCAGGAAGCATATCGCTTTCTCGGATATGAAAAAGGCGAGTTTCCAGTCACCGAAAGGATCAAGGATCGCATTCTATCGCTTCCTATGTATCCAGGAATCAAACCTGAGGCGATCGGGCGCGTTGTCTCGGGGTTGAGGGAGAGCTGTTATGTCGGTTGATCACGAGATTGTGACAACGTCGCAGGTCAGGACGGTCCCTGCTATCTTCGGAGGTAAAAATATCACCGAGGATCCTTCATGGGAATGGGAGTGTGCTTCTCATCTGAAGGAGACCTACTCGCCGCAAGAACTGCTCGCGCTTTTTTCAAAATACAGAAATGAAGAAGGTTCTTTTGAATCTCAGATGCGAAGAGTGATTCTTCGTGCGATGTGCCGGACTGCAGGCCATTCGCTTCAGACCGGCCCCGGGATCGTGATAAAGCACGCCGAAACGGTCGAGCTGGGAAATGCAGTATTTCTGGGATCTCAAACGATGATTCAAGGTCGATATGACGGCACATGCCGAATTGGCAATCATGTATGGATCGGACCTCACGCCTATTTCGACGCGCGGCATCTAGTTATTGAAGATTATGTTGGCTGGGGACCGGGCGCAAAAGTCCTTGGATCTTCGCATACCGGCGATCCAATCGATGTCCCGATCATCGCAACGGCACTGACGATTAAGCCGGTCGTCATCGGTTATGGAGCCGACATAGGTACAAACGCAACGATTCTTCCTGGAGTTCATATCGGTGCTAACGCCATCGTAGGGGCCGGCGCTGTTGTAACCGTTGATGTACCGGAATATGCTGTCGTTGCCGGTGTACCGGCCAAGGTGATCCGTTATCGTCGATAGCAAAATTGAACGTATTTACTAACTAATTTTTGGGCGTATAAGACAGAGCGGAGCAAAGGAAACTAATGAATCCTATCGAAGGTACAAGAATACTCGTAACGGGTGGGGCAGGATTTGTCGGAAGTGTCACCGTCGATCATCTCCTGAAGGGTGGAGCTGCCGAAGTACGGGTTCTTGACAATTTCATTCGCGGAAACGTTCGCAATCTCGAAATAGCTCAAAAAACTGGGCGACTTACGCTCACGGAAGGAGATATTCGCGACGCAGATTTAGTGGATAACCTGACGAAAGGTGTTGATTATGTGTTCCACCAGGCCGCACTAAGAATTACTCGTTGCGCGGAAGCTCCAAGGGAGGCCATTCAGGTTCTCGTGGATGGCACTTCGAATGTTTTGGAAAGTGCGGTCCGCCACAAGGTCAAGAAGATTGTGGCTGCTTCTTCCGCTTCGGTCTACGGTGATCCATCCTACCTCCCCATGGACGAAGACCACCCATTCAACAATCGCACGCTGTACGGCGCGGGAAAAATTGCAAACGAACAAATGCTTCGCTCATACTACGAAATGTTTAAGCTGCCCTATGTGGCATTTCGATATTTTAATATCTACGGTCCTAGAATGGATCTTGACGGCGTTTATACAGAGGTCTTGATCCGATGGTTAGATGCCATCGAATCTGGCCAATCACCCAAGATCTTCGGCGACGGGTCTCAGTCGATGGATTTCGTCTATGTGGACGATGTCGCCAAAGCCAACGTAGCCGGCTTGATATCTGAAGTAACCGATGAAGTCTTCAATGTGGGAACTGGCGTTCAAACAAATCTAAATGAACTTTGCCTTTTGCTCTTGAAAGTCATCGGATCTCCCCTAAAGCCGGAACATCACGAGGCCCGTAAGGTTAACAATGTCCAGGCGAGGAGAGCAGCCATCGCGAAGGCGGAAAAGATGCTTGGGTTTAAAGCGGGTGTCGACCTTGAGACAGGTCTGCGCCTCTTAATACAGTGGCGTAATCAAGTTAAGTCGGAACTAATGCTAACTACGGGGTATACAAAGTGACTGCCACCTCAGCACAAGCTATCTCAATGATTCCTGTCGCTCGCCCTTTTATTGGTACAGAAGAAGAGCATGCCGTAGTTGAGGCGTTACGGTCAGGTTGGATCACCCAAGGCCCTCGAGTCGCCGAGTTCGAGAAGGCCTTCTCAACGTATATCGGGTGTGCCCACGCAGTCGCGGTATCTTCATGCACCACCGCCCTTCATCTTGCTCTGATAGCGAGCGGGATTGGGGCTGGGGATGAAGTAATCTGCCCAAGCCTTTCTTTTATTGCAACTGCAAACTCCATCACCTACGCAGGCGCGACGCCAGTCTTCTGCGATATCGATCTCGCAACATATAATCTCGACCCCTCAGAAATTGTGAAACTAATAACGCCACGCACCAAAGCCATTCTGGTTGTTCATCAGATCGGGCTGGCCGCAGAAATGAATGCAATTCTGGCAATTTCCAGAGAGTATGGTCTGACCGTGATTGAGGATGCGGCTTGCGCAATTGGCTCTGAATACGAAGGCAGCCTTATCGGGAAACCACTCGGCACTCTCGCATGCTTCAGCTTTCATCCTCGCAAAATACTAACGACCGGCGAGGGAGGCATGATCACGACTAATGATCCCTCCTTGGCAGACAAGCTTCGCAAACTTCGACAACACGCAATGAGTCTGTCCGATGTCGCTCGTCACAATGCGAAACAGGTCGCGACAGAAACCTATGACGAGGTCGGTTACAACTTTCGCATGACCGATATGCAGGCCGCCATGGGCATTGTGCAACTCAACCGCCTTCAAGACTTTTTGCAGCGGCGACGGAGTCTGGCTTTACGCTACGATGAGGCGCTCGATTCATTCCCTTGGCTAGAAACACCGCGTGTGCCGCGCAATTGTCGCCACAATTATCAGTCTTACATGATTCGTTTGATCGATTCTTCCTCCATAAAGCGTGATCTGATTATGCAAGAGATGCTCGAAAAGAATATCTCGACTCGAAGAGCGATCATGGCAATTCATCGTGAGGCACCATATCGTTCAGCACGATGGGAAAACACATTATCAAGAACCAACCTCGCGACCGACACTGCGCTGATTCTCCCACTGTTCCATCAGATGACCGACGCAGACCAAGACTATGTCATTGAGACTCTCTACTCCATAGCGAGATAAACGTCTAAAAACGGTTTTCTCTCTTGCTCAGAACCTCATCTCTCACTTCTGAGATAGATCAAAGCGATCGACTACTGTATTTACAATGTATCTTCCGATTGCGATCGATGCGGTGGCCGCAGGTGATGGGACATTGCAGACATGCACTATTCTTGCTGTCAACGAAAAATAGAAGTCATCAATAAGCTTTCCATGAGTATCCAGAGCCTGCGCACGGACCCCTGATCCGCCAGGTACAAGATCGTTAGCACTGATATCAGGCATCAAACGCTGGAGAGCATGAACAAACGCAGCTTTGCTCCACGACCGATAATATTCTCCCAAAGAAGTCTGCCAGTATTTTGCTGCCATCAACCAGAATCCTGGGAAAGTAGCCAGCTCCATTACATCTCGCCCGTCAAATGATCTTTTCAAATAGCCTTCGCGTTTGAATGCTAAAACGGCGTTTGGCCCCGCTTCAATGCCACCTCCGATACGGCGGGTGAAATGCACTCCCAAAAACGGAAAACGCGGATCAGGGACCGGATAGATGAGACTTTTAAGACAATCCCGCTTTGACGACACCAGGTCGTAGTACTCTCCACGAAACGGAATAATTTGGAGATCAATTTTCGCATTCGCCAGACGGCTTATTTTGTCACTCTGCAAGCCGGCACAGTTGATGACGAGCTTTGCGGTAATTTCGCCCTGTGTTGTCTCAATGATTGTCTGGCCATCGAAGGATTTTAGGCCGACGACCTCATGCAATAAAAAAACCTGGCCGCCCTGGTTCACAATAAGATCGGCAAATTTCCCAGCCACTTTTCCATAATCAACAATCCCGGTGCTAGGGATATGAATTCCTCGGATACCTGCAGCATGCGGCTCCAATTCTTGAATCTCCTCTGGCGAGATGATTCTCAAACCCGCAAGTCCGTTTTGCTTGCCACGCCGATACAGCTCTTCTAATCGTGGAATCTCCTCCTCCTTGGTCGCAACGATCACTTTGCCGCAAATCTCGAGTGGGATTCCGTACTGCCGACAGAAACGAACCATTTCATCCGCTCCTTCGACACAAAGTCTAGCTTTGAGGCTGCCAGGTTTGTAGTAGATGCCGGAGTGAATGACGCCGCTGTTATGACTTGTCTGATGGGCGGCAACAGTTTCTTCCTTGTCGATGATCGCAAGAGAGATGCCTGGAAAACGTGTGCAGAATTCAAGACCCGTCGCCAATCCAACGATACCTGCGCCGATAATCGCTACATCGAACGGAAACGACTTTGAGGTGATTCCTGATTTCATTTAAGGCCCAACTACCGAAGCTAATCTTGGTTTGGAGATTATGGATCTCATGTCTTCTCTGGGTATATCCCTTTCCAGTTAAATTGAGGATCTACATAAATAAGGCCGCCCGAACATTTGCACTCTTAAGTGTCGAAGCACTTCAATGGCCTTTATAGCAAGAAAGCTTAGGGTACTAAACGGTTACGAAAACACGGTCTCGTAACTATGAACGATTCGTTATGCGCCGCCCTGAAGCCCTCCTTCAATGAACCCATAAAGCCATCTATCTATTGATATATTCACATTTAGATGGACACGCTAAAGTTTGCAAATGGTATGCAGGACTTAGGTCCAAATTTCATTTGACACTCTCGTGCGATGGCGCTAAATTCGCACCACTTAAGAAGTCATAACATCCCAATAAGACTGCAGCCAATGCTAAATGCGGTAACTGAAATGGGTTGTTACTTCTTCTACAAAGATAAACAGACTGCTTTTTGTAGTGATTTTTATTTACAACTCGTAGGGCTTCATAGCGAGTTATTTCTGCTTGGTTCTCCGGACTTTTCCTAATAATGGGTCCTGAGAATACTTTTAGGTCGGCTGAAATATGCCGATCATTGGGTCTCTCTGCTATGCCATTATTCCGAAAGTATGAGGTTGCGTTAAATGACGGACTTTGTGCAAGTTATTGCAATAACTGATGACCTTGATGTCTGCAATCTGATTCACAATTCACTTTCCCTGTATGGTCATCAAGCGATCTGTGTCCCCTCTTCAAGCGACGCTGTTCAAATGCTCAACAGTGGTGTGAAAGTCCAATTCGTTCTGTTGGACACGAGTAATGATCAGCAGCATGGAAGACTTTTCGATCCAGCTCTTTTACAAATGGTCAGGAATGACCAACTTTGTATTCTCTCTGAGACAGGAGCCGCTCATTGGCAAAGCATCGCTGCGGAGTGGAAAATTCGAAACGTCCTGACAAAGCCGCTCATGCAGCATGATATTGAGAAGCTCTTCGGCTGGCAGCACACAAGATCATCGTCAATCCCACCTATCAAATCATCCGTGATGCCGCATAACTTCCACCTCGAAGAATTGGATAACAATCGCTTCTTTCTTGCTGCATCACCAGCGATGATGCAGTTATATCGCGATATCCGGATACTTGCACCAGTAGATATCCCCGTTCTCATTTTGGGCGAAAGCGGCGTTGGCAAAGAAATCGTCGCGATGCTGCTCCATAAGTACCATGCTCGCTCTGAAAACAGATTTCTCAATGTCAATTGCGCTGCGCTTCCTACCGAACTGCTCGAGAGCGAACTGTTCGGATATGAAGCGGGTGCATTTACTGGGGCACTAAAATCGAAGCCCGGAAAGTTCGAACTCGCCAACAAAGGTACTTTGCTACTGGACGAAGTAGGCGAGATGAGCCCACAAATGCAGGCGAAGTTACTCCACGTTCTTCAGGACGGCTCTTTCAGTCGGTTGGGAGGGCGCGCGTCAACTCAGGTCGATGTCAGAGTACTGGCGGCCACTAATATCGACATGCAGACAGCCATCATTGAAAAACGGTTTCGAGAAGATCTCTTCTATAGGCTGAATGCATTGACATTGATCATTCCTCCACTTCGCGAACGTCGTGAGGAAATTCCGTTACTCATGGAGGAGTTGAATCGTCGAGGTGGCGCCGGCGTCGGCCAGCCAATTGTGTTTGCTGAGCGTATCTTCGATGCCGCCATGGAATATCATTGGCCCGGCAATCTGCGTGAATTACGCAATTTTGTCATTCGGACCCTTATCCTTCGGGATCAGGAGGCTGCATACACCTATCTCAGAACCAAAGCTCAGACTCAAACGAACGCTGCGACCCCTAACTTATCTGGAGAGATGAGCGAGAAAAAATCTCCGAATCCTACCGGCATGAAAGATGCAATCAGCGAGATTAAAAATCAGACTGAAATCAAAATGCTTCAGGACGCGCTATCGGCTTCCGGATGGAACCGCAGAAGAGCCGCAATCAATCTCAATATAAGCTATCGGAGTCTTCTCTACAAGATTCAACAACATGGTTTGAGTGCATGAAAGGTGGTCGGTGAGCGCCGTGTAAAGCCCTTTTAGATGGCGCTCAATCACACACAATCGAGGAGGATACATTCCCCCCGAGATCTTCGTTCAGGGCAATACCTGATATCTCGCTACCATGCCACCAGAATAGTGATCATTCACATGGCAATGAAACAGCCAAATACCCTCGCTGTCGGGGACCATATCTGCGGTTGCCATTGCCATCGGGCCAAGAAATAGCGTATCCATTCTCATGTTATTCCACATCACCGTATTTCCATGCCAATGCGCCATGTGCACATCATCTTCGTTGCCGTTTGAGAGAAGATACCAACGCACACGCTCCCCTCTTCGCATGGTTAACATCGGCAAATTGCCTTCGATATACCCATTAATGGAATAAAGCAGATTTTGATCCCGCAGCAAGGGATCGGTCGTTTTCATGCGAGCCGTCCGGGCCTGCTTTCCTACGTTACCCTCAAAGAACCAGCTGTCGGTCTCATCGAAGACTGAAAAATCTGTGACAAATTCGCGATCGACATCGTTTGGTGAACCGTCTGGCTTGGCGCTACCCTTTCGAGTCACAATGATTGGTCCTATCAGGCCTGTATTGATGTCAGTAGATTCAACAAAATGGGAATGATACATCCAGAGCACGGAGCTCCCGTCCATAGGTCCCGGGCCACTGCGTTCCGGGACCGTCCACAGGTATGTGTAGGTTCCTCCGCGAGGGATACCGTCATCCGCCTTCACTGAACCGCTCGTTCCGTCCCTATAGGTTGCCCCTTCAGCATCTTTCGCATACTGAACTCCGTGCGGATGCATGGTCACTGTGAGATGAGTGTTATTTCGGAAGACGACTCGGATTGAATCTCCAACTTCAGCACGAATCAGTGGCCCTAGGATCCCCAAGTGCGCCCATTGCTGGGGGCGGGTCTTAAGGGTCCTAAATGTTGCGTCCGTATATTCCTGGTAGATCGCCTTGTGGTAGATCCGATGATTGATGCCAGCAGCCGATTCATTTTCTGCCGCCTCTGAGTGCGGAACTCCGGCTAAGTTTCTTCCCTGTGGAGTGTAGTCCCAGTCGACTTCATCTGCAGCTATGAAGTAAGTTCTGGTCACACCAGGTCTTTCAAAGGACTTGGTTGACTGATTGGTCTCGTGCGATTCGACTAGTCTCGCCTTTGCGTCTGAACTCTTGTTTTGGAAAGTTCCTTTCGCGCTTTGCGACCGTCCTGTAATGCTAAGGAAAGCAATCAGAAATACAAAACCGATCCTATGGGGTGTGAAGCTCACGGAACCACGCCGATACTTGGAATTGACGACTGGTCTATATAGCCGGGCAGGACAATTATTGGGCAGACTCACTACATCACTATAAAAGTGAGGCCGCAACAAGGCAAAAGAAAACCGACCATCCCTCCCCTGGCCCCGATCTTTTATGGATCAATCCCTCTACAACGAGCTGAAATTCACGCCTGTGACGTCTGAAGTGCTTACGGTAGTTGAACGACTAGACGGGATGAAAATATGGCCCGATTTACTCGGTGTCACCGTATAGTTTCCGCTCGGCAGCCCCGAGAAGGTGTAGGTTCCCGTTGAGCTTGATGTAACCGTTGCGGTCGCAGTTCCGGTCAGCCTCACTGTTGCACTGGCTCTACCGCCCCCGCTGATCGTGCCGCTAATGCTATACGTCTTAGTGGATGAGAAATTTGCAGTGGCATTAGCACCGTTCACTGTTACCGTCTGGCTGATGGGTGAAAACGCATACCCCGTCTTACTCGGTGTGATGGTGTAAGAGCCATTACCGACTCCAGTGAAGGTGTAAACTCCTGAGGTATTCGCCGTGACGGTTGCGGTACTGGCTCCAGTCAATTTGACAGTTGCGTTGGCACCACCCGCTCCGCTAATCGTTCCAGTAATGGTGAAGGTCACAGACGCAGAAGTAAAATTAGCGGTTGCATTAGCACCATTCACCGTTACAGGCTGGCTGGTCGGAGAGAAAGCATAGCCGGCTTTGTTCGGTGTCACGGTATAGGAACCGTTGCTAAGTCCCACAAACGTGTAGACACCCGAGGAATCGGCAGTAACCGTTGCGGTAGAAGTCCCACTCAGCGCTACCGAAGCATTCGCTCCTCCAGGCCCACTGAGAGCTCCACTGATGGTATAGGACTGCTGGCTTGCGAAGGTCAAACCAAGAACATGCCCGTTATTGACGGTAAATGTTTTACTAGCCGGGCTATAGCTGTAGCCGTTTGAGGCACTAGGGGTTAAGGTGTAAGTACCATTCGTCAAACCGGAAACAATGAAGTTACCAGAGGCATCCGCCGTCCCCGTAGCTGTCCGGGTTCCGGTGAGGTTCAGAGTGGTATTAGGTCCACCAAGCCCGGAGATGTTTCCCGTAACGCTATAAGTGGACGTTGGGATATAGATGACATCAACCCAGTAGTTGGCTGCGTTATAGGTAGAATTTGGAAATGCACTGGTTTGAGAATAAACATAGACGCCATTTGAACCGGCAGAGCCATTCTGCAGTGCATGCAGGGGTGGAACATCTACCCCAGAGGTTGCGAAGAATTGAGAATCCCCTGAGTAATGCCCCGCTGGAGCAAAATACGATCCTACGTATGGAGTATTCCCTACTACGGGAACAGGGCTGCTGAAGATTACCTGTTGCCAACCCGAAGCAGTTTCATTGCTGAAGTCTGCCGTCCCGAGTAGGGTTCCAGAGTTGGACCACAGATTTCCCTTATGTGTGCCGGTATTAGTCGCTCCCTTATAGAACCGGATCCCCGCGATATATCCGTCTGAATCCGCTCGGAAGACAACCCCAGTTTCGGTCGAATGAGTATCTCCCGAGTCCAATGTTGTGGGTGTCGCTGACGGTTGCCAGATTGTGTCACATGGACAGTTTGTCGGGACAGCCAAATTTGCATTGGTGAGGTTCGCGCCGAAAACAGTAACCGCCAGGCTGGCCGGACTAAAGACCAGTCCCACATGTGATGGCGTTATCGTATATGAACCGTTGACAAGTCCGCCAAAGCTGTAACTTCCAGAGCTATCCGCGGTCGTTGTTGCATTCGCGGCTCCCGCTAGGGTTACAGTCACTCCAGCTCCCCCAGTAATCACACCGCTGATCGAATAGCTCAGACTGGATCCGGTAAAGTTGACGGAGGATACATTAGCACCATTCACGGTAACATTTTGGCTCGAGGGATTTATGACATATCCTATAGCTCCCGGAGTGACGACGTAAGAACCGTTAGGCACACCACTGAAGCTGTAGTTTCCAGAACTATCGGTTGTTGTTGCCGCATTTACAGATCCTGAAAGCACCACAGAATCACCCGATACTCCAGCGACCGTACCTGAAATTGAATACGTAGGTTGTGCGGCAGTAAAGTTTACGCCGAACAGATGCCCACCATTGATCGTGACACTCTGATTTCCGGGGCTGAAAGTTACGCCGCCAGGACCGCTGGGTGTTACCGTATAAGTTCCGTTTGAAAGCCCGCTGAAGCGATAGTTGCCAGATGTATCAGCAACCGCGTTAGACGCGCCATTCGGACCACTCAATGTAACGGTAGTTCCGGCCGCCCCGGGACCTCCGATTACTCCGCTTAGAGAGAAGGTCGTCGCCCGAGCATAAACGACATCGACCCAATAGTTCGTAGCGTTGAACCCGCTGGTTGGAAGTGTGCTTGTCGGAGAATACGAAAAAACTCCATCGGGGGCAGCTGAGGTATTGGCTAACGCATGAAGCGGAGGACTGTCCACTCCGCCACTGTCAAACATCAAGTTAGTCGTAGAGTAATGACCCTGTGGACCGAAATAAGAAGCAATATAGGGAGCGTTTGCCGCAACAGGTATCGGATTGGCAAACATGATTTGCTGCCATCCAGTTCCGCTCTCCGCCGTAAACGTATTGGTGGCAAGCAGGCTCCCGGTGGCAGCCGACCAGAGGTTTCCAATATGGTTGCCGGCGTTCGATGCAGCTTTATAAAAACGAACGCCGAGAATGTATCCGTCGTAGTCGGCCTGGAATCTGACCCCAGTCTCGATAGAGGCTCCATCTCCTGAATCAATGACGGCCGGCGAAGCAGAAGGCTGCCAAATCGTGGTGCACGGGCAAAGACTTGATCCAACGAAATTCACTCCGGTTATGTCGGAACTACCAACAATAATATTTTGCATCGCTGGAGAGAATGCGGCGGTCGCGTTGCTTGGCATCACTGAATACGATCCCGCGTTGACGTTATTGAAGATGTAATTTCCAGAAGGACCGGCTGTTGTCGTGAACGTCCCCGAAGCACTGCTCAAAGTAACAGTTGCTCCCGCTCCACCAGGGCCACTCACGATTCCGCTTACCGCGTGTGATTGATCCGCAACAAACAGGATATCGACCCAATAGTTCGTCGCAGAATAGCTGCTTGCCGGAAAGCCTCCATTTGACGAGTAAAGATAAACTCCATTAGATGAATTCGCAGTGTTGGCTAGAGCCTGTAGCGGTGGGCTGTTTGTTCCATTCGAGGCAAAGTAATTTGTATCGGCAGAATAATGTCCATTTGGCGCGAAGTAAGATGCTACATATGTGACATTCGGCGTGAGGGATATGGGAGTAGAAAAGATGATCTGCTGCCAGCCGGACGTCGTTTCTCCACTAAAGGTAGCCGTCGCAAGCAGAGTTCCTGTGCTGGACCAAAGGTGCCCCACATGCGTCCCAGTATTCGTGCTCGCTTTATAGAACCGCAAGCCGTAGACGACACCCGGCTCTGTAGTGGTGAATTTAACACCTACTTCAACCGGAGTGCTGTCATTACTATCCACCAACGTCGGCTTGGTAGAGGCTGGCCATATCGAGAGGCAATTGCATGTCTGCGACTGGAAGTTTACTCCTGAGGCGCCCGACCCCGACAACGTAACCGATTGCACACCGGGAGTAAAGATAATCCCTGATGCAGACGGTTCTACGCTGTAGGTTCCGCTTCGCAGACCGGTGAAGGAATAATTCCCCGAGGAATCTGCCGCGGTGGTCGCGGTTACCGCTCCGCTTAGGTTTACTGTCGCACCAGCCGCCCCGGCCCCGGCAATCGTGCCAGAAATCGTCTGCGGATTAGTTACTGTGGCGCCAAAGTTAGCACCTGTCACGGAAGCACTATTGATCGTAACCTGAAGGCTTGCGGGGGTAAAAGTAACTCCCGGGCTGCTCGGGGTGACCGTATACGAACCATTCACGAGCCCATTGAAGCTATAGTTCCCCGATGAATCCGCCGTAGTTGAAGCGGTGGTCGCGCCGGTGAGGGCCACCGTAGCCCCAGCACCACTAGCCCCACTAATCGTTCCAGAGATGTTGTATGTGTTCGAAGATGTGAAGACAACATCTACCCAATAATTACCCGCTTGAAAGCTGGAAGTGGGAAATCCCCCGGTGCTCCCGTAAGTGAAAACAGCGTTCGCTCCATCCACGCCATCTGCCAGCGCATGAAGGGGCGGATTATTTACTCCTGACTGAGCGAAGAATCCGGCGTCGACAGAATAATGGCCAACCGGAGCGAAATAAGAGACGACATAGGTATTATTGGCAATAATCGGGATCGCGCTTGAGAAATTGACTTGTTGCCAGCCCGAACTGCTCTCTCCGCTAAAGGTTGCGGTTCCGAGTAACGTTCCCGTGCTGGACCAGATATGCCCTATATGAGTGCCAGTGTTTGCCGCGGCCTTATAAAAGCGAACCCCAAGGACGGATCCGTTTGAGTCCGCCCGAAATTTCAAACCTACTTCCACTGCATTTCCATCACCACTATCAACGGTTTGAGGTGTCACGGGAGAAGTCCAGATCCGACAAGGGCATGCCTGTGGGAGAACTGTGAGATTGATACCGTGCGCCGATTCGAGGTTGGCGCTATCGTCAACAGCCCTACTCATTAGGGTAGTTGGGCCAGTCGTCGTTGGGGTCCAAACATAACTCCAGGTGGAACGCCCGGTCGCAGGGTGCCACGTAGCTCCGCCATCCCCCGATATCTCAACTCCGCCGACAACACCTCCACCGGCATCGCTTGCATTTCCTGTGACGGTGATGGCGCTTCCTGTATTTACACTCATGCCCGCCGTGGGGTAGGTGATCACTGAGGTTGGAGGTGCTGAGTCGGTCGACGCAGTTGCCGGTACAATTCCAGCCTGCAACGTCGCCGGTTGTACACCCATATCAGCGAACATGTTTACCGTGGCCTGCTGCGCGTTCAGATCAGGTGGTGGGGGATCAAAAGCAAAGGGATTGTCATGATTATCATTGAGAGCCCAGGACCAATCGATCGTTCCAGCACTGAAGACCAATGCACCGCTAGGTGCACGATATAACGTCATGTGATGTGTTGCGGTTCCCGCGCCATATGTCGCGCCGGCGTCCAGAAGGAGGTCCGAGGTAAGTGTGTGGGTGGTGGTAGACAAGTGGAAAAGGCCAGCAGGACGATATCCGTTATCTACGTCTTCGTCCCATTCGTAACCAAGCGTTCCCGAGGGTAGAGTGTACGTCTGATTGGGTGAAAGATTGGCTACTGCCGAATTACGCCAAAACCGCATTTTTCCATCTGCAGCAGGAACTTGGATCTGTAAACTGCCATCGTTGTCAGGTCCGGTACCGTTGACCATAAACAACGTGCCCATCAGGTTGTTTTCTGGCAATCCTCCATCAGAAGGAGGACTTAAAGTGAAATCTCTCCAAGTACCAGTCCATGTCGGGCTCGGATCAATCTTTGCGAAAGCCAACGTCTCTTTGTAACAAACAAGGGTTCGGTTCGGAGTGTTAGAGCCGTCGATGCTATTTTCCCAACGGGTCTTCCAGAACATCTGATTTCCGCCGAAAAATGCGAGGTTAACGCCAGCATCTCGCGCCGCCTGTACATTCGCTCTATGAGGGCCCGACCAATATTCATCATGGCCGGTATCCATATACACCTTATGGTTTTTGATTAGATTTCCATATCGAGCTGCATCAACTCCCGTGAAATACGTGACATCGTAGCCATTCTGCTCAAGCCACTGGATCATCGCAAATTCGGGACCAAAAATATACGTGTCGTTTTCCTGCTGGAAGTTCCTGGTATAAAACGGGCGATTGTAACTTACCTTAAGCGACCGGCCCGCAAGATCCCAAATAGGAGTTGCCTGACTATAAACACTTCCTAAACCATAGTAGTTGTAAGCTTCCCAGGTCTCGTCGGCTGTCTGAAACAAGATGGCGGAGTTACTCGAATCATTGCGAACAATAAAAATAATATGGCTATCAGCACCGGTATCTTGACGAATTAGATGAGCAAAATAAACTCCCGATGTCGCAGTCGCAGGTACAGCCCACGACGCGGACACTGCCCAGGTACCGCAATCTATCAGACCGACCGTCGTATCTGTCGCACAAGGAGTTTGGGTCTGAGGTAAGGTTGCAGATGGTCTGATGGTGGTCACTTTATGAGCCCCCATCCCGCCGTAGTAACCGATGCGATAAATGTCAATCGTATACGCGGAAGCCGATGTATTGATCTTGAAATAGACGGTAGTGCCTCGGTTCACACTGATGTCGGTGGCAAAGCCTTGAATGGACGGATCACCCGCATAGCCATTTTTCACATCCCATTCAGAAGACGGGCTCCCCGGCAGGCAATTTTCAGCCACAATTGCATTAGCCGGATTGCTGCACTGGGCGTTTGCTCGCCCTGAAATAACCAGAAGTGTCAATATCAATCCGATCAGACACTGGAAGCCTTTAGACAATCGAAACTCCGGCCGACTGACGACACGATTTATGACTTCGGTTTTAATGGTGCACACCCCAACTATGAGTTGAGAAATATAGATGCATCTATGAGTCCAAAGCGGCGGCGACACTACAGAGTGGTATTTTCGCCATGACTCCGGCTCAAATCATTTACTCCGCCTCAACATCCGTTTCCTCCGTTGCCCTCGCATACCGTCCACAAAAACAGCCAAGTAGAGCCTTCTGCCTACACTCTTCAGCACAAGAGCGTCACTACCTACTAATGGGTATGAGACAGACTTGAATCGACAAATTTTGTAAAGAAATATGCAAGACGATGCGGGAAAAATCATCTGATCGATGGTGCTCTGAATGATTGGCCTAGTACTCGAACTCGCAGAGGATTGCATACACTTAACAACCACTTGTGTGGGAAATACCTCTTCATATCCAAATTCGGATTTATGGCAGCACGATGAATCTACACTTCATCAATCTTGGAACAAGAATTGCATGTCATGGGTGGAGACCTCCAAGATTTCTCTGCAACGTTGCGACAGTATCTTTATTAGAGATTTTTCGAAACGGTCTGCGCATCCGAATGGAGATCTTGGACTTGATATTTGCCCATCCCCTGGTCCGGGATGGGACTGGGGAAAACATGTCGTTGACACCGTCAGACAAACTGATGAACGAACGCGGTTTCGAAAGTGAACACGTTCCATCCAGCAACCGACAGAAGCTCCGCATTTGCATGCTTGCTTATGCGTTTTACGAAACCGACACGAGAATTCTTCAATATGCTGAATCTCTCGCCGAGCGTGGTGACGTCGTCGATGTCATTGCACTGAAGCGAGATGTTAGCCTTCCGGATTTTGAACGGATCGGCGGCGTAAATCTATACCGAATTCAAAGCCGCGTCTTAAACGAAAAAGGAATTCTTAGCTATGCCAGCCGCATCACGCGGTTTGCGCTGCGATCGATGCTATTTCTTTTTCGTAAGCACAACAGCTGTTCGTATGACTTAATTCATGTTCACAATGTTCCGGACTTCCTCGTATTTTCGGCGATTTATCCGAAATTGAGGGGGGCGCGTATTGTTCTCGACATTCACGACCTTCTTCCTGAGTTCTACGCCAGCAAATTTAACATCAGCCACGACACTTTACTATTCAAGGCACTCGTATTTGCGGAACGTTGTTCCGGAGCTTTCGCGAACCATATCATCATCGCCAATCATTTGTGGAGACACCGTCTTACTTCGCGTTCTTCAGCTCCTGCGAAATGTAGCGTAGTCCGTAATCGCCCTGATCTCAGCATCTTCACGAAGAAAACGGTCGAAAATACCAACCGCAATAAATTCATCCTCACTTACCCGGGATCGCTCAATTGGCATCAAGGGCTAGACGTCGCCATTCGCGCATTTGCAATCATCGCTGATCGAATCCCAGAAGCAGAGTTTCACATTTATGGCGAGGGCTCAGCCAAAGCCTCGCTTATTAGCTTAGTGGGCGAGCTATCTATGGAAGACAGGATTTTCTTCTACAATTTCTTACCGAGCCGAGATATCGCCAAAGTCATGGCAGCGACGGATCTAGCTATTGAGCCAAAGCGAACTAACTCAAAGTTTGGAAATGAAGCATTGAGTACAAAGATTTTGGAGTTTATGTCGCTGGGTGTACCTGTCGTGGCTTCAAAAACAAAAATTCATGCTTACTATTACGACGAATCCATCATCCAGTACTACGACAATGATGATGAGTTTCAATTGGCCGAACAAATTTTGCGACTGAGAAACAACCCTGAGCTGCGGCGATCCCTCGCAATGAACGCGAAGAAATACTTGGAAGAAAACTCCTGGGACGCACGTAAGCATGAGTACCTTCAGCTTGTTGACTCCCTCATAAGCCCAGATCTTCAGGTTGCCTTAGTCCTATAGGCGAAACAGAACGCTATTTCACCAGCTTAGACGGTGCTAGCGCTTTTATCGCGAGAACAGATGAGCAAGAAATGCTGTTGGCAATCGTATTAGGAGTGATCTGTGCCTTTGTTCCAGTTAGATCCATTGAGCGATCCAAGATGGCCGGAGTTTGTGCTCCGCCATCCGCAATCGACCATATTTCATACGAAGGATTGGCTGGCGGCGTTACATCGAACCTATGATTATCAGCCCATCGTATTCGCCGACTCGGATGGGACCGAACTTGACAATGCTATAGTGTTCTGCAAAATCAAGAGCCCGCTGACAGGACGACGCTTGGTCTCACTTCCGTTTTCAGATCACTGTCAGCCATTGGCAGATCACGACTCAATTCGCACAATCGTCGAGAATCTGCAATCGCACGGTATCTCACAAGACTTGAAATACATAGAGTTTAGGCCTCTGGTGAAGGACGCAATATCCGAGGTCACGAATTTTTCCGATACCGCGCACTTTTGCTTCCACTCAATCGACCTTCAGAAGGATACCGATAGTCTTTACCGCAATATGCATCACAGCTGCATCCGTCGCAAAATCAAGCGAGCCGAAAAGGAAGAACTGATATACGAGCGAGGCTCTTCTGAGAATCTGATTCGCAATTTCCGGCACCTATTCTTGCTTACCCGCCGCCGACATCGCCTACCCCCTCCACCTGCGGCATGGTTCAACAATCTTGCACATTTTCTCGGCGAGAAATTGAAAATCCACATGGTATCGAAGGCCGGTATTCCAATAGCCAGCATCCTTACCTTAACCCATAAGAGTACGATTGTTTACAAGTACGGTTGCTCCGATCTTTCATTTAGCAGCCTGGGCGGCACCCCGTATCTTTTCTGGAGGGTAATCCAACAAGCAAAAGAAGACGGCTTGATGGAGTTTGATTTAGGGCGTTCCGACTACAAAGATGAAGGACTTATCGCTTTCAAGGAACATCTGGGTGCGACCGCAACCAACTTAACCTACCTTCGAAGTACTCCTCTCAGGGGCTCAAGCTCGGCTTCAGAATCCGGAATTGCATCCTTGATGCGCTACACCCTCTCGCGGCTACCAGATCCTCTGCTAGCTGGTATTGGGAACATACTTTATCGACATATGGGATAGCTGAGCCGGTGCCCGCTCTATGAATCAAGCATTTATAAGGTATTTTCGCTGTCCCGAAAAACTCGTCAAACTGGAACCCCTTTCAAATGAGATCCAAGCGAAGAGAGGCTATTTCAAGTTTGGCCCCGATATCACCTGCTACGGCCAATCAGCGGTATCAATTGAGGGCTTAACAGCTCCGCTTCCAGACGCTCTCAATTTATCTCCACTAGATGGAGATGTTTGTCGGCTCCCATTTAACCCATCTGAAGTTGCCGACAATCTGAGATTCGAGCGATATGAAAATCGTATTGAGTTCTCTCGCTGGAAAAGAGCTATTCGTGCAAGCTATTACGCTCTGCGTCCAGCGTTTCCTGTTGCTTTCCGGAGGCATCTGCAACGGTATTGGCTGAAAGATTGGCAAAAAAGAACCTTCCCCCATTGGCCCGTTGATCGAAGTGTGGACCAGATGTTTGAGAAAATCATGCATCTGACGATACAGTCGCAGGCCGGCCTTGAGGTTCCTTTCATCTGGTTTTGGCCAGAAGGCAGGTCAGGCTGCGCAATTATGACGCATGACGTAGAATCTGCCGCCGGTCTCCAGTTTGTCTCACGCTTGATGGATATGAATGACTCTTTTTCTATCAAGAGCTCTTTTCAACTTATTCCCAATGCGCGGTATCTGGTAACACCTCAAATACTTGATCTGATTAGAGCAAGAGGGTTTGAAGTGAATGTCCACGATCTCAAACATGATGGTCAGCTCTACGAGAGTTACGACAAATTCAAACAGTCCGCAAAAGAAATCAATGCCTTCGTGGACCAATTTAAGAGCGGAGGTTTTCGCTCAGGCGCTTTGTATCGGAATCAGGACTGGTATGGCGAATTCCAATTCGCTTATGACATGTCAGTACCAAATGTGGCCCATCTGGATCCCCAGCGGGGAGGTTGTTGCACTGTCATGCCTTATTTTATAGGTAATATTCTCGAAATCCCCGTGACGATGACTCAGGATCATACCCTTTTCAATGTCCTCGAAAATTATTCCCTCGACCTGTGGCAAGAACAAATGAATTTGATTATGAAACAACATGGCCTGATCTCATTCATTATTCATCCTGACTACATTCAGACCAGGCGATCACAGGACACGTATATTCAGCTCCTCTCTCACTTATCCGAGACACGCGAGCAAAAAGGTTTGTGGATCGCATTACCCGGAGAGGTCAATACATGGTGGAGGCAACGAGATAATATGCAAATCATTTGGAAACATGGGGGGTGGACTATAGAAGGAGCCGGTTCAGAGCGAGCGACAATCGCATATGCCGCGATTAAGAACAATACACTAAGTTACCGTATAGCATAAGTTACCGACCGAGCTTTCTAACAAACATAGAGTTCTGTGCTTTCTGTTTTGCGAGCGCACCGATCATATGTACCTTTTCTCACATCGGGTACTCTAAGATAGAGTAGCGGCGACTTCTACCCAACCTCCCTTCTGCAATGAGGTCGTCACTCGGAGATCAACAGTCATGCACAAACTGGTTGTTACAGTCTTGCTGTTTTTAGGGACTACAACTGTCATGCATAGTTTAGGGGCTTGCCATGCGGTCGGCGCAACGGCAGCTGGAGATGGATCAGGATCAAACTGGTCTAATCGAATGAAAAACCTTCCGGCGACTTTAGTCCGGGGCGACACTTACTATCTCGCTGATGGAAACTACGGGAAATACACTTTCACCACCCCAAATTCAAATACAACACGAATCACGATAAAGAAAGCCCAGGCCTATGACTATGGGCGATCATCCGATGGCTGTTCCAACGACATATCAACTGGTTGGGACCAAAGCTCAATGGGCTCTGGCCAAGCGAACTGGGCCGAATTTTATGGAAGTGGTACCGTCCCACAGCCTGGCTATCTCACATTAGATGGCAACGGAAGATCGACGATTTCCGGGTGTGGAATATCTCCTACAACGCTAACCTCCCCATACGACTGCGGACTCAAGATCACGGCAAGCAACGGACAGGATAGCGACTTTGACATTGGGCAGAACAATAATGATGGACAACATCGATCACCATCTTGGACGATCAGATACGTTGAGGTCCAAGGAGGTGGCGATGCCAACAATGGCGCACAGTCAGAAGAAGAAATACGCTGCCGGGGAGCTTGTGACGACTTTCTAGTAGATCACGTCTATTTCCACGACACCGGCTGTGACTTCTTCAAAATTCCATGGACAACTTCTTTCATCGTTCAAAATAGTTATATCAAGCAAAACAAATCGTCATCTACATGTCATGGACAGCTTTGGTACAGCGAAGTCAACGTCTCGAATGTCGATTTCCACAACAATGTGATTCAAGACATTCAAGGCACCGGCATCTGGGTCTGTCTGACCGGATGCCAAGCGAGTAATTTTTCAATCTACAACAATGTCATTTGGCGTCCCTCTGGAAGCAATCGGCCTGGTACTTCCAATGGAATTTTTTCCTGCATCAATCCAGGAAATCGATGCACAAATTGGTCGTTCATCGGTAATGATGTCATCAACTACACTGCTGACTATGCGGGAGCGTTAGGAACGCACTGTGATGGCAATCCAAATACGTTTATTTGGCAAAACAACTTGTTCTACGGGATTACTCCGGCAGACCGCATAGATTTCCAACTTTGCGGAGGATCCCTCACGGAGGGAAATAACAGCTACCTAAATTCCGGAACGCCCAAATCAGGAACCAACTCGTCAGACATCATCGTTCCGTCTGGCGCCCCTAATCCCTTCACCGATTGGCCTAATACGGTTTTCACCTTAGCCAGTCAGAATGCAGACTGGACCGGCGGCCAGGCTCTTAACGCTCCATACAACATAGATTTCGTCGGAAGTCCCCGTCCCGGACCAGATGGCGTTTGGAATCGTGGGGCTTTTCAGTTTCTGGGAACCACATCATCAGCGCCTACGCCTCCCACCAATCTCCAAGGAGTTGTTGCCCCCTGATTCAGAGTGGCATCAAAGTTGCTGCAGAAAGAGGCAGTGCTATATGCACTGCCTCTTTCTATTGGGCGAGTATGGAGATAGATTTTGACGAAATCAACAAACGTCAGGACCGTAGCGATAGAAACAAGTGGAAAGCCAAACGATTTACAGACTTTGCCAACTGTGGATGTAGTAATTCCCTGCTACAACTATGGAAAATTTCTGAACTCCTGTGTAAAGAGCGTGTTGACGCAACCAGGGGTACGTGTGAAGGCAATGATCATTGATGATGCCTCTACCGACGACACCGCTGTTACTGGACAAGAATTGGCGGCTCGTTATGAAGCCGTTCAGTTCCGTCGGCACTCCACGAATAAAGGACATATCGCAACATACAATGAAGGCCTGCTCGAATGGTCCACCGGGGACTATGTTGTCCTCCTTTCGGCCGATGACATGCTGGCACCGGGGGCCCTGAACCACGCCGTACGCATCATGGAAGCTGACAAATCTCTCGGGATGGTCTACGGCCGGACGATTCACTTCCAGAACCAAAATGAGCTTCCCAGAGCGATCGAAACTGTCCCTAGATTCGATAAATTTACAGGCTGCGATTGGATCAAGAGGCGTCTGCACGCCGGCTATAACGTAATCACTTCACCAGAAGTTGTTGTTCGAGGTAGCATTCAAAGAACGGTTGGCGGATATCGCGCCGAGCTGCCACATAGCGGTGATCTTGAGATGTGGTTGCGAATTGCCGCCGTGTCCAACGTCGCTTATGTCCGCGGCGTACAAGCGTACTATCGTGTACATGCTCGTAGCATGCAGCGAACTATATATAAAAGTAGTTTTGTAGATCTGGTACATCGCAAAGCTGCGTTCGATTATTTTCTCGAACATCATCCTACCTTTCAGCAATGGCGCAGAACGGTAAATCTCACCCTGGCACGCGAAGCACTGTGGGACGCCTGCCGGGCCTATGATCACAATCGCATAGAGTCTTCTCGCATCGAAGAGCTTGTTCAGTTCGCGCTAGATTCTTCTCCCGAATCCCAATCTTCCTCCGAGTATTCTGCTCTTAGAAGGCGTCATCTTCTCGGAGCTGCTTTGTGTAACCGCACCCAGATCTTTATCGTTCCCGCAGCGATTCGATGGATGAGTCAAAAGCTAAAGAAAAATCGCATGCTGCAACACGGACTATGAACCTCAAACATGCCACCAAAGAGGCCGGTCGACGATACCGGCAGTTCCAACAACTTCTCTCTCTAAAAGAGACACCGAGAATCATCGACCTTGTCCGGACGGCGGCTGCGGATTACATTAGGCCCAAACATGCTCCTCTACCAGTTGGGCGTGATCAAGTATTAGCAGCTGATCTATCTCATCCTTTTCAACACCCAATTCTCGAGACGCAGCAGGCAGAACCAATCTATCTGAACTGGGTAATGATTCCACCCGGACCAGGTTCTGGCGGACATACCACGATTTTTCGTGTCATCCGCTATCTCGAATCACACGGCTATGTCAATCGAGTTTATTTCTATAACCTCCACAACAGCGACCACCAGTACTACGAATCAATCGTTCATGACTACTATGGTTTCCATGGCCGTGTCGCGGAGCTCGGACCGGAAATGGAAGATGCTCATGGCGTTCTAGCGACAGCTTGGCCGACCGCATATCCCGTTTTCAACTCCCGTTGTCATGGCAAACGTTTCTACTTTGTGCAAGACTACGAACCATATTTCCACCCCGTTGGTGCAATCAGTATGCTGGCTGAAAACACATACCGCATGGGCTTTCATGCGATTACGGCCGGAAAGTGGCTGGCCCAGAAGCTAAGCGTTGACTTCGGGATGTCAGCCGACTCATTCAATTTCTGCTGTGATTCATCAACTTATCAGCGCTCCGAAACTTCAAATCGCTCGGGCCTTGTATTCTACGCACGACCTGAGGCGGATCGTCGTGGCTTTGAGCTAGGCCTTATGGCAATGGAAATTTTCGCTCGGCGGAAACCCAATATTGACCTCCACTTCTATGGAGACAAAATGGGGAGGCTACCATTTCGGTTCATCGACCATGGCCACATTTCACCGGATAAGCTGAATCAAATCTATAACCAGTGTTATGCAGGCTTATCCCTGTCGATGACGAACGTGTCCCTTGTTCCTCACGAGATGCTTGCTGCTGGCTGCATACCTGTGGTCAACGATGCCACGCATAACCGAGTTGTTCTCGACAACTCTTTCGTGCGATATGCCGCTCCCAATCCCCACGCCTTGGCAGATGCGCTAGAGGCAATCATCACAAATCCAGATTTTGAATCACTCTCAAAGACCGCAGCATCAAGCGTCCACGGTAGCACATGGGACCATGCAGGGGAAACGGTGGATGCGATTCTCAGGCGTGCGCTTGCCGAACTTGGTATGCAGACAAAACACTCTACTGATTAGATACAGATCGCGGATCTAACCACTAGAGTGAGCATGAACGAGTTGATCATCGGCAACTTCCGTCGAACGTGATATTTTTGCCAAGTCACTCGTCCTATCCGGTCCCCCTTCATCCCCAGTCTTAGCTTTGGTTGTGAGGATCAGTTTTCGCTGTCGCGCAATTCCAGGAAGACTTATAGACATTGATATTAGGACCCAGTTCATATAACCCTGCTGTCCCCAACTATAAGAAGCCACACTCAGCATGGAAAAATAGAATCCTGCGATGCATATGAATAGAACTCCACTGAGCGCGCTTTCCTGTCTCGGCAATCTCCAATAATTTCTGAAAGCTAGGAAAAGAGGCCAGAGTAGCAGCGCACCAATGAGAATCAGGCCGACATACCCCGTTTCATAAAGAAATGCGGCCCAATTATCGTCACACGTGTACCATCGTCGCGTTTCACCCAAGAAATTAACCTCAAGCCCTAGCTCTCGAAAGGTACCGAGGCCATATCCCAAGAGCATCCGCCCCGGCTCTTTTTGCACGGCACTCACGATAGAGTCGGCTAAAGCATTACGGTAAAGATAGGACGTGCCAACTGGCTGATTCGGATCGGTACTGGCTTGATACAAAGCGTCGATGGACTTCCACACGCCAGGCCGAGCGAGTAAAACGACCAGCGCCAGCATAAAAGCCGTCATCAGATACTTTCTTACATTTTTCTGGATCATCAAAAACATCAAGAATGAGCAGATTATAGTGGCGAGCCATGGCCCTCTACTTTGAGTTTTGTAAATCGACCAAAACATAAGCAGCAGACTGCTCCACAGAAATAGGCGCTGCTTCCCCTTAGCCCAGTATCCCAGCAGATACAAACTCAGGATGATGCTGACGGCGAGAGCGTCTCCGAACAAAATCGGGTGTGGAAATGTCGATCGCACCCGCAAACCTCGACCCAGTTCGGAATAGAGGGGATCTAAACCACCGTTATAAGTGATCCAGTTACTCGCGGGAAAAATCCTCAGAATGCTCCAGGATGCATAGACCTCAAATATAGAAAATAAGCAGCAGACCCCGATTGCCATCGTTATCGCAAAAAGCATTTTATGAATCGTCTCTATGCTCGTCACGATGCGTACAAGCAGATAGTACATAAGGTAAAATTCAACCAATTGTGCCAATAACTGCTTAATGCTTGTAACGAAAGACAACGAGTATATTGTTGAGCATAGAGCCCATGCCACATGCAAATACATCAAGTTAAGAAGAGGAAGTTTATCCCGGCGATATTTTTCCTTTTTGAAGAGAAAGAGCCCAAGCAGTGTGAGCAAGGATACTCTCATAATATTGAGGTCAAAGAGGCCAGGAATAACAAGCTTCGCCTCAAGAGGCATGAGGGTCAAAAAGAAGCAAAACAGTGGTAGAGCATTTTCGATTCGGCGTCTTGCCGAGGCAATCAAGCTAATAATTATTACCACTTGCATGAACAAGACAATAAGCATCGCTGAACCTATCTCACTTAACCGAGAACATCGATTACCACCGGCTTACATCAATTGCCCAGCAAAGAATCGAGGACCACTTACTTGACATTCTGAAAAAAGATTGATAGCCGCTTCTGCAAATCGTAATGGGACAACTCACAACAATTGCTGCCATTCTTAAAATGGAAACAACCGCAGTGCTTGTTCTATACATCAACGCGTAACCACGGCCATGATGCAATTCGAAGAACTTTGCGAGCGATTCACGTTGCATTACCGAACTAAAATTGCTTTCGGAATGAGAAGAACTGCTTCCGCCCCCGTGATGCACAACCACCGCCCGGGGAACGTAGTAGATCTTCATTCCTGTTTTATTCACCTTACTGCAAAGATCCATATCTTCTGCATACATGAAGTAGTCAGTTGTAAAGCAGCCAATTCGATCTAAAATCTCTCGCTTCGCCAACATACACGCTCCTGAAATAGCTTCTACCGGGAACGCATCCTGTCTGGTTGAGTAAAGTGAGCGCATCCCCCAGATAGACCAGTTGGGAAAATGTTTACGTAAATAATTTGAAGCCAAAGCCTGATTGAGTATAGAGGGAAGCGCCGTAATGCAGGTGGTTTGCAAGGTGTTGTCAGAATTCAGCAATTTGGCGCCAACCATACCCGCATTCGGAATCATTTTCAGTGCGTTCAACAGGCTCTGAAGCGCATCCACCCGAATCTCCGTATCCGGATTCAGAAAGAGAATATTTTGGCCTCGACTTTTGCTGTATGCGAGATTATTGGCGCGCGCGAAACCGAGGTTCTCATCACTTTGGATGAATATAACGCGGGGAAATCCACGTTGCAGCATTTCCCTGCAGCCGTCGTACGAGGCATTGTCAATAACAATAATCTCGGAATTGATTGACTTGCTATGGGTATAAATACTCTTGAGACATTGCTCAACAAATTCTTTTGACTTCCAATTCACAATCACAATAGAAAGTTCAATAGGCTGCATAATGACATTCACCTTATTGAAAAATGAGCTCGATCGTTTTTAAAGTGTGTTGTCATCCCGCTATCATTTTCCTCGCGCGTATGACCACTGGGCTCAAACGTCGTATAAAGCGGCCGAGAAAGCCATCGTTCTCCACAGAAATCAAATTCATCAGAATCCAGATGGAATAAATGCTACTCAGAAGAATCGCCAGTCCTCCAATGCACAGTGCAGGAATTGAGGGAAGCAAATAGAGATTAACGAATACGATAGAGATCAAGATCAGATAAAGGACTAAAATCCGCCTATTTTCGTTAGACCATCTGAAATCGGTGAGATGGCGGGCGACGACATACATCATCAAACCATGAAATATGTATGATCCGAAAAAAGCTACGCCCGCGCCAGCTAGACCGAACTTGATTACGCATAGCCATGCAAGAAGCAAGCTGACGACAGCCCACGCTGTTTCGCACAGAAAAAATAACTTCTGTCTCGCTTTTGCTATAACGATAAATCCCATCGGCCACGTTATGACCTGTAGCACAGTCCCGAGACTTAGCCATCGAAGAATCGGTACTGCCTCGATAAACTTAGCACTGTAAAAGATTCCAAGGACTAATGGAGCGAAGGTTAGAGTCGCCAATACTCCAGGGCCCGCTAGAAGAACGCCAATTTCTGTCTGTTCGTTCACCAGCCTGTTGCACTCGTAGTTGTCATTTGCGGTGGCGGTGAGCCGCGGGTAGAAGTCAGCCCCCATCGCCTGCAAGATGAAGCCAACATACAAACCGCCGAGAGTCCAGGCAGCTTGGTAAAGACCGGTCGCTTCAACCCCAAGTTTACGAAGGATTGTTAAACGGACGACGTAAGCGACTCCCATTGTCATTAGACCGCTGGACATAAATGCAAATCCAAGCTTCAACAGTCCGCTTGTCTCTTGCCACATGGCCGCAATATCAAAAGCGAAGGAATTTATTTTTATCTTCCGGCTGTACCACCAGGACGCTAGTAGTGTCATCGCGGCTACCGCAATGAGCGCCGGCACGACTCCTTGCTCGCGAAAATAATAGACCAGCGGAATACTAAATAAAGTTGCCGAAATAGCGCCTAATGTATTCATTCTCGCCAGGTCAGCAATTCTTCTGACTCCCTGAATAAGAGCACTCTGGCCGGCAGAAACAAGCATAAGAAATACGACGACAGAAAGCAGAGCAATGTCTGAGGCGTTGCCGCGGTTGCCGAATGTGATCGCCGAGACTTGCTTGGAAAACACAATAAGAAAGGCGGCTCCTACACATCCCAGAAAGATTGAGACGAGACGCAACACCGCAGCAGTTCGTGCTACGCGCTCATCTCCTCCAGAACTGGCCGCCTCCGCAATCTGGCGGACACCGCTGCTGTTGACTCCCATTCCAGCCAAAGTTTGGGTGATGTTTGCAACCGAATTATAAATACCGAACAGACCAAATCCTGCGGGACCTAAAAGGATTGCCATGGCTTTTGTGCGAACGATCCCTACGCAAATATTTACGAGCGAAGATCCCCCGACGAGCGCAGAGGATTTTAAAATCTCCCCGTGAGTGCTTTTTTTTGACGAGACTTGCGAACGGCTCCCAATTTCTTCCGATAATGTTTCGACAGTCGAATTGGTGCTTGGAATTGTAGCCATAACTAGGTCCCAATCAGTACCGCAACAAATCAGCAGGCTCCGCGGCCAGAAAATATTGCAGATGGAGTTTGTAAAAGGATTTTCACGTCAAACCATAAAGATCGCTCGATTGCGTATCTGAGATCCATTCGAACCATCTCATCGAACGTCGTACGAGATCTCCCTTCAACTTGCCATAGCCCGGTAAGCCCAGGTTTTAGCTCAAGCACTCGTCGTTTATGCCATGTCTGATAGCGCTCAAATTCATATGGAAGTGGTGGCCGCGGTCCAACAAGCGACATGTCATTCTTAAGAATGTTTACGAATTGCGGAAGTTCATCGAGACTGCTCTTTCGAAGAAATCGGCCTAATGGCGTGATTCGAGGGTCATTCACGATCTTGTAAATCCCATCTGCTTCATCAAGATTTCCTGCGATCAGCTTTGCTACATAATCTTGGTGAATCCGCGGATTATTCCCCGTGTACATGGTTCTGAATTTATAAAAGTTGAATTCCTTACCGTACTGTCCAACTCGCTTTTGACAAAACAGGATTGGACCCCGGGAGGTCAGCTTTACAAGAAGTCCGATGAGTATAAACACTGGCATAAACGCGGTGAAGGCAAAAAGACTTCCTGCAATATCAAGAACCCTTTTGAGAGCGTGGCCGGAAGAATATTTCGACTGGTGCTTTCGCGTAATATCCGGGTAGTGGATCTGATTATCATCATTTTCACAAGATTTCTCTATTTCTTGGGGAAACAGACGGAACTGAAACGAAATTTTTTGGAAGCTTTCTGCTGAGATCTTTTCTTGAACTGCCATCACAAGTTTTTTCGCAATCGTCTCGGTAGTCAGGGAGTTTGTTTGGCCAAGTTCTGTCATTAAAAGCCCTAACGCCGTCCCCTGTTGATACCAGCCCAAAATGTCGGTTTCGCGTGTGACGCTTGACACTGCGGTGACGACATAATCAAGTAAGTCGCTCTCGGCGTCGCAATGAAAATGTTCGCTGCTGATTAGGACGAGCATAAACTGACGACCGGAGCGTTCTGTTCTACGGCGCTCTAGCCGAAGCATACGAATGAAGGCTGCTTCTGGCATCACAGGGTTATCCAGCAGCGAATCGAAGGCACCGTCCGGAGTCTTTTCGTACGAGGCGTCATCTGCCCACGTAAGGAGAGCCGATTTTTGGATAGCCATCTAGAAGTCCTTGAAGTGCGAAATGACTGAACCCTTGCTTACTTGAGCTGCGCCGTTTTCTCGTACGAGGATTACGGTACGCAGGAACCGACAGGGAATTAATACATGCTTAGTAACAGTCATGAGTTAAGCAATTGAATTGCCAGCCACTCTAAAGAACTATTTTGCTGTGCACTTTCTTGCTCACCCGCAATTCCATTCGCGACCTACTCTAGAGCTTCCCGTCCTTCGTGGCCTTGTTCAACCTGAAGAATATAAGACAGGAAGATCATCAGCCGCTCTGGTGTTGGAATAAAGGGGCGTACGGCTGTCATTGCCTACCAATCGTTTGCAGACTGTATGCACAAGCTCACCATTCTGAAGAAGTCGCATCTTGGATCTCCTCGAATGGAGCAATCGTCTAAACATGACGGAGCATCTAATCTTTTCGGCATCCATAGTACCCGTAATAAGAGCTGCCGTTGATCGGGCAATCATTCATCACGACGCCCCAAAGTTTCGATCCAATAGCCTCCAACGCGGGCGCAAGCATATCTTTTTCGGTCTTTCCATTTCGAATAACCAAAATTGCTCCGTTGACGTAAGGAATAACCTCGGAGACGTCAGCCATTGGGATCACCGGCGCAAAATCCAAGATGACCCACTGAAATCTGGCTCGGAGATCTGCAAGCATCGACGGTAAGGATTGAGAGTAGAGGAGGTGGCCCGGCGAACTCATCCGTTCTTTGATTCCTAAGACATGTAGTGGATGTTCGCTAATCCTGCAGATTAGGTCGCTAATTTCTGCTTGGGATTCAAGCACCTCCCTCACTCCACCGTGTTCAAACTTGTGGTTCAGAGTTCGCGAGACGCCGGGTGCCCTGAAATCGAGATCGACGAGACAAGCGGGATAATTCGCTTCTGCGAGAGCCCAGGCGAGATTTACTGAGGTCAACGTCTTTCCCTCTCCCGGATTAGGGCTTGTGATCAGTAGAACGCCACCTTGAGGGTAAAGTGTGCATAAACGTCGCCGTAGCAACCTATATCGCTCCACAGCAAGCCCTGCCGGTTCCGTAAGAAAGACGAGGCGGGATTTGCGATCGGGATAGATCGCGACCCGTTTTTCAGGTGACGGAAATTTTCGAGCTCCAGGACGCGCCACGCTTGAGACATCTAATCCGAGAATTGTACTCATACAATTGGCCTGACCCTAAAAAGAAAGATTATGAGCGCAGTGAACGTAATTACTATCAAAAAGCAAGTTTGAGCCGTCATCAGCTTCGTTCGACGAATATCTACTCGATTCATAATGGGCGGAATCGTTCCAAGGATAGGAATTTTAGGTGGTAGCATCTCTTTCAGCTGAGCTTCACTTTTAAATGCACCACTTAGAGTCTCGAAGAGAATCGTTAGTCCTAGTGGGAAGATTAACGACGCCACGATAGAGCCAACAAAAAATGGAATCCTCTTCGGCTTGATTGGCTTTTCCGGGGTCTTGGCCGGATCGAGAATCGTAAATCGCTCGGCCTGCTGTTTTCGCTCAAGCTCTTCAGACATCCCCGCCGAGAGCGTTTTATCCAGGAGTGATTGATAATTCTGCCGCGAAACTTCGTAGTTGCGAGAGAGTTCGGTCAGGTGCGTTTCAAGAACTGGCACGGAGTCAACCTTTCCCTGAAAAGACTGCATCTGGCGTTGCAACTTCGCTTGCAATTCATGGTGGCGTTGTAGCTCTTTTTCAATCAGCGCAAGACGAACCTTAGTATTGGAATCAACCTGTTCACTTGTATTCCCGGCAGATTCAGGTGTGTTGGCAAGACGAGCATTGACCATCTTCAATTGCTCCGTGACTACAATCACGTCTGGATAACTATCGGTGAACTGTCGTTTGAGGTTCCAGCGTTCGGTCTCTAGCCGGCGTCTTTCCTGCATTAGACGGTCACGATCCGTCAACGGGGCTTCATGGGGATCTGCGGATCTTACCTGGGTCAATAGGATCCGCTCCTGATCTAGTCTGCTGATAGCGTCCGCATTGGATTCACTCTCTGCCTGCAATCGCGAGAGCGCTTGCAGATTTCCAGTCAACGCGTCAGGGGTCGCACCGGCATGCTGCATGCGATATGCCTGGAGTGCAGCCTCTTGTTCCTCAAGACTCCTTTTGGCTTGATCAAGTTCACTGGAAAGAAATTGGGTCGTTCCCAGCGCCTGCTGCTCACGAGCCTTCAGATTCCAAGCAATAAAGCTGGACGCCAGCTGATTTGTGATTGACGCTACCTGAGCACGGTCCGTGCTCTCGTAAGTAATACTGAAGCTGCTTAGCCCCTGTTCAGGTTCCGGACTCGGCTTTATATCGATCTTAGTCTTTGATCGCATGTAATCAAGAACTTCTTCTCTTGAAGACTTCTTCCGCATTCCCGGATAGAGATTGTTTTTATCGATGATCTCTTGAAGGCGACTGGCACTAAGGACCTGCTGGGTGAGGGTATTCATCCGCGCGTTTGGATCGGCAGTGATCGTCGACGCGACATATCGTTCGGGAATCCTCTGTGGGTCGACCAGAATGGTCGTCGTCGCAGAAAAAATATTAGGCAACAGTGACGTTCCTACGACTCCTGCAGTCAGAATGGCGAGACTGGAGGCGATCACCAAATGAGCATGCCTTCGCAGTGCAGCGAGGCATTGTTTGATCGTGAGCGATGATCGAGTTGAATCAAAATCTTCTTCTTGAATCATGGCCTCAGTAGTTTCCCTGCTGAAAAATTTGTCCCGCGTTGTGTGTCCAGGTGATCGAAAATTGTGCGATATTTCGGTTGTAAGCGGTAGTGCCACTCTCGGTCACGTAACCTCGATAGCTGTACGAGACCGCAATCCCATGCTGCAACCGGAAGCCATAGTTCACGCCCCAGAATTTACCGCGATAGGAGCTGACAACTGTCAGGGAGTCACTATTGACATAGCCTACGTCCACTCCCACGACTCCAATCCGTGTCACCTGATATTGATATCCTCCGGAAATACTCCGTTGCCACAGACCGGGGCCTAGATACGACACAGTCGGTAGATAATCCGATAAGAGGTACATTTGAGATTTTCTGGAGATTCTCGAACTGAAAGCTGCGCTGTAGGTAAATCCGAGTTGTTTTTGATTTGTGCAGGCGTGCGTGCTCATTTGAGGCCCCGCATTGATTGACAAAAATGTCTTTTCCTTCGGTTGCCATCTAATCCCAGCTCCGACTCCAAAACTGTCGCAATTCAGATCTCCGTAGAAATGTGATGTCTGCCCGTAACCGATCACGCTTAGCTCCGGTGAAAGGTCGCGGACATAGGTAAATTTCGTGCTTGCCACACTTCCCTGCTGGTTGTAGCTGCTAATGCGACTGAAGGAGTTCGATCCGCTCATCACGAGTGTTTCTTTCTGGGATTTGCGATAGCTGAAGTCGACACCGCCAACGATGTACGTAATATCCCCGGCATTCGACAAGTAAGAGGCTGAACCTGGTCCCGATCCCGGAATTTCGCCAACGGCAACCGTCTGTTGTGCCGCCAGAAATCGCGTGCCGTTAGGCCCGTAGCTTCCCGATGCGTTCACTTCCGCCTTCCACCGCTCATTAAGACTGCCGATGAAGGAACCCGACATGCGATGTAGCGTTTGCCTCGCGTAAGAATCGGACATATACCCTAAAATTGTTGGCTGATACTGAACTAGATATTGTGTCTTCAGCGAAGCGCCTCGAAATCCGACGTATGGGCTGGCACTATAGAGGCCTGAAGACCCTCCGCCGGTTGCGTTACTGGGATTGCTGTCCCATCCTCCACCCACGGCAGTAGAAAGCAGCAGGTGCTTATCGACGTCATCCATCGAGATCAGACCCGTCCCATTCAAGGCCGCTGCATACCGTGACTCTTGAGAATTCCCTCCACGCAATGCGTCCCCGCCATCGTCGATGTTTGAGGCCACCGTGCTCGGTGTATCCCGATTGGCACTATCTCCCTGGTAGCCAGTCACCTGGGCTAATATGCTCCCCGAGCATAAACTTGCCAATACCACAGTGACACAACGAAGATAGTCAGATCTCTTCATCATCTTCTTAGGGAACAATTACCGTATCGCCTGGCTGAAGGCTGATGTTTTGCTTAGGGTCACCGTGTACGGCGCTGTTGTAGTTAAACTTCAAACGCTGTACATTGCCTCCAACATTCCGCAGAATCACAATCTCTTTCCGGTTCGCGAAGGTATTTAGGCCGCCCGCCTGCGCAATCAACTGCAGCACCGAGATCGGCGCAATAAGGGGATATCCTCCAGGCCGCCCGACCTGACCTGTCATAAATACCTGTCGGCTGCGGATATCAACTACACTCACAGTCACTTGGGCACTCACTACATATGCTGCAAGCTTTGCCTTTAGTTCTTGAGCCAGCTGATTTGCCGTCATTCCCGCTACATGGACGTCACCCAATAGCGGAAGGGAGATAAATCCGTCAGGCCCTATCGTGACCGTCTGTGTTAAATCCGCGTTCTTCCAGACGTTAATACGAATAATGTCCGCAGGTCCGAGGACCAATTGCGAGGTGGCCGAAGGTTCAGGAAGTGTGTCAGGTGATGACGCGGTGTTCGCTGGAACATGTGTCGAACTTGGCTGAACAGCAGCTACATTCTGGCCATAACCATTGATCGCCCAAGATATAGCTAGGCCCAACGTTGCAAACCGTAATATGGGATTCGAAGTACGCATCACAGCTCCGCACACATGTCAGAGCAAATGAATAGCCAAAAAAGCGCTCCGTTCGAGGTGTCTTTTTCCACAGTTACGCATAATTTTGCTCAAAACAACTCTCAGATAGTTCGCACAAGATTGCGTACTTTGCAAATATCAACACAGTTCCACAACCAGGGGCACGGGAGATATGCTCGCATCCTTTTCTAAAAGCTGGCTCAGGAAGTGCACCCCGCCAATCTTTGGACAGCAGTCGCCGCCGATACGAAGCTCTCCGCGATCCGGCTCGTCTTTATGGAATCGTGATCGCAATCTGATTAGACGGGCGGCTCTCCCGGCCGCTGCCATCCACTGATCGAACTATATAGAGATAGGTTGTCCCGCTCATAACGGTGCTATCGATGTAAACTGCAGTCGCGACTGGCGATGGATTGATCGCGCTGAAAGATGCGCTGCTGCCAACCGACCGATACACGTTGTACCCGATCACGGGAACAGGCGAATTGGTTGGGGGATCCCAGCTTAAATCGACTTCATGAGCCGCTACTGTCCCCGTACCGCTCAAAGCGATCACAGCTGGATTACCACTGGTCGAATTGCTGGTAATCGTAATTTGCCCCGATTGCGTTCCAGCCGACGTTGGCAAAAACCGTAACTGTAATGTCAGTGATTGTGTCGGATTCAGCGTCACCGGGAAACTACCTCCCAGTAGTGTGAAGTCGGTGCCCGAAACGACTGCAGAATTAATCGTCAAGGGAGATGTTCCTGTTGAGGTTAGGGTTAGCGTCTTTGTCGTAGAGGTATTTACCGCGATGCTACCGAAGGACAGACTTCCGGTACTGAGCGTTAGTTTCGGATTCGGACTAGCTCCAGTGCCATTGAGCGCAATAACTAAGGTCCCTGCATTCGTAGAGTTACTATTAACCGTAACTTGCCCCATCACTAAGCCTGTTGCCGTGGGATTGAACTCCACTTGCAAGGTTACGGACTGCGTCGGATCAAGGATCATCGGGAACCTTGGCGTGAGCAGAGTGAATCCAAGGCCAATGTTAGCTACCGAAGTTACGGTTACAGCGGATGTTCCCGTCGAGGTCAGAATCAGGTTCTTTGTTGCTGTAGTATTTACCGTCACGTCTCCAAAGCTCAAACTGTCGGCGCTTATTGTCAGCTGTGGATTTGGTTCTGGAGTACCAGTTCCCCTCAATGAGATTACTATGTTGTCTCCGGTGGACGAGTCGCTGTTGATCAAAAGTTGGCCGCTCGATCTGCCCGCCGCTATCGGACTGAACTGCACCCGCAAGACTATTGATTGAGTCGGCGCCAATGTTATCGGAAAAATACCGCCGACAACGGCGAAGCCAGCTCCCGTGACTGTAGTAGCATTCACGGTCACCGGCGACGTTCCTATCGAAGTCAATGTTAACGACTGCGTCGTTGACCTACTCACCATCACATTCCCAAAACTGAGGCTCCTTACACTCACGGTCAGCTCAGGGGTAGGTGCCGCAACGCCCGTCCCGCTCAGTGTAACTTCTGCAGTGCTTTCCGTTGACGAGTTGCTGTTAATCGTCAACTTTCCGTTGACCGAGCCGGTCGACGCAGGACTGAATTGCACCTGCAGCGTCAACGACTGCGTCGGCGCCAGGGTTACCGGAAAAGTTTCGCCTACAACAGCGAAACCAGCTCCTATGACTGCAGCTGAATTAACGGTCACAGGCTCGGTTCCTGTTGATGTTAGTGTCAATGACTGCATCGTTGACGTATTCACTGAGACATTCCCGAAGCTCAAACTTCCGGTACTCACCGCCAGTTGTGGACTTGCCACTTCAATTCCAATTCCTCGCAGCGAAATCGTCGTCGGACTTCCTGTGGATGAGGTACTCCGGATTTCCAGTTGCCCACTCAATATTCCGATCGACGTCGGATTGAAGTCCACTTGTAGGGTCAACGATTGTTTCGGTGCCAACGTTATCGGTAAGACGCTACCGCCGGAAAGAGAAAACCCCGCGCCGGAGATCGCGGCAGCACTTATTGCCACCGGCATCGTCCCCGTTGACGTCAGCGTCAGTGGCTGCGTGGTTGACGTATTCACGGAAACATTTCCGAAACTTAGACTTCCCGCACTAACTGTTAACTGAGAATTTGGCGCTGCCACACTCATCCCGCTTAGTGCGACCTCTGTCATGCTTTCAGTTGATGAACTACTGTTGATCGTCAATTTTCCGCTAGCCGCGCCGGTCGCCGTAGGATTGAACTGCACTTGCAGCGTTAGTGACTGTGTTGGGGCCAGTCTCACTGGTGTTGTGCTGCCCAACAGCGTGAAGCCAGCGCCAGCGATCACAGCTGAATTCACCATCACGGGTGCAGTGCCTGTTGACGTCAACGTCAGCGATTGCGTGGTAGACGTGTTCACCGTCACACTCCCAAAACTCAGACTCCCGGTACTTATCGTCAGTTGAGGGCTTGGCGCTTTAATACTTGTCCCGCTTAACGCAATCTCCGCTGTGCTTCCTGTCGCTGAGTTACTTGTAATCCTGAGCTTGCCGTTGACTCTCCCGGTCAGCGTGGGATTAAACTGCACCTGCAGCGTCAACGAATGCGTTGGCGCCAGTGTTATCGGCAGAGTACCGCCTGCAAGAACGAAGCCGGAGCCAGAGATGACAGCAGAATTTACACTGACTGGCGCAGTTCCGGTTGAAGTCAGAGTCAATGACTGCATCGTTGAGGTGTTTACTGTCACGTTCCCAAAGCTCAGACTCGCTGCGCTTACCGTCAGCTGAGGACTTGGCGCTGCAATACTTGTCCCAATTAACGCAACCTGCATACTCTCTGCCGCAGACGAATTACTGTCGACTTCCAGTCGTCCGTTGGCCAATCCCATCAACCTAGGATTGAACTGCACTCGCAGAGTCAGTGACTGCATTGGGTTCAACGTTATGGGAAAACTTGCTCCAGAAACCGCAAATCCGTCTCCCGTAATCGCAATAGAATTCACAATTACCGCGGCCGTTCCAACTGAGGTTAGAGTAAGTGATTGTGTCGTTTCCGTATTCACGGTCACATTGCCAAAGCTGAGAGTCTCTGCGCTCAATACCAACTCTGGAATTGCCTGAGCAATACTCATTCCACGAAGCGCAACAGTGGTAGTTGTCGGCGGCGCGTTGCTTTTAATACTCAGTTGGCCCGCTGCTGAGCCTATCACTTCTGGATTAAAGCGCACCTGCAACGTCAACGATTGCCCTGGTGCTAATGTCACCGGCAAGCTTCTGCCCACAAGACTGAAACCCATCCCAACGACTGTGGCTTCGCTGATGTCGATCGGTATCGTTCCGGCCGATGTTAATATGACCGATTGCGTCATTGTTGTGTGCACGGTAACACTGCCGAAAGTGAGGCTTTCTGTGTTGACCGTCAGTTGAGCATTCTGCGGAGACCCCGGTTCTACCGTACCGGTTCCGTTCAGGGCGACCACGATCGCCCCCCCGCCCGAAGCATTGTTGCCAATCGTAAGCTGACCGCTAGCCGGCCCGACACTGCCTGGATGGAACAGCACCTGTATCATGGTCGACTGGCCTGGATTCAAATTTGCCGACAGGGAATTTCCTACAACGGTAAAACCAGCTCCCGTGACTGTTGCGGGGTTTAGCGTCACCGGAGAATTTCCCGTAGAGGTCAGCGTTACGGTTCGTATGGTTCCAGTGTTGACGGTGACATCACCGAAATTGAGCTCGCTTTCATTTTGAGAAACCTGCGCGGTCAGCTGCACATTACCATGGCCGCGCCCATGGGCCGCCAGTTGTGCGAGCTGTCTTGAGCCAGAACCCGTCACGCTAATCTGTCCCGAATAATCAGCGATTGCCGTGGGCAAAAATTCTACTGAGAAGGTATGGCTACTCCCCGGAGCAATACTAAGAGGAAACTTATCGGAGCCAGTGAGGGAAAACACAGAGGAGGGAAAACTAAGCTTATCTATATCAAGAGTTATCGAATTCGGATTCGAAACCGTGACACGACTGTACGCCTTCTGACCTACGATGACATCCCCGAAATCTAATGCTCCGGACGAGACTAGGAGAGAGCCGGGTAATGCTGTAACAACACCTGACCCACAACCAACCTGTACAAACACGAGACAAGCTAGAAAAGCGGTGAGGAATGCGACCGGACTAGGTGAGACGACCTTTTGAGCTAAAAACTTGAAAGAATCTATTGGACGACGGGGGGAGGGTCCGTACGTTCTCATTTGCAAAGTAACCCCTTCACGCTGGAGCTTACACAAGGGAGAGAGGCAAAAAATAAAAGTAGGGTTGAAGAGTATGGTTATTTATTTGTCTTACAGAGACAGAAAACACAATCTATAGATGATTTATTTTCTAATGTCCGTTATGTCAAAGCAGATGAGAAATTACCTCTTGGAAACTACACTACCTTCCTGCATGAGTAGTTTGAAATTTATTATTAGTTTACCCAATCACACAAATTGGTTAGTTATCATCTGGATCTAAGGCTGTGGACTCTGGGGGAATTTCCAGTCGCCAAACTCTATATATTTTTCGACGTTCCACCCGGCAGTTCAAGTTTAAGCATCGAATAGAAATCCTGCAAAATTATCTATAGACCCGGCGAGGTACAATATAACTGTACCAACTTGATTATCAGGCTTTTTCCCAAAAACTCCTTCGTTCATACTGGAACATGTTCGTTACTAGTGTGGGCGATTTACTTAGCCGCGTAGAGATGGCAATACAATTGATAATTCCTATCTTTTATTAGAATGGGTCTATTATTTTCTAACTGCTGATGTACCGCGCTTTCCCGGCCTTTCTGGTTATTAGAGATTTCAGAAAGGCAGGCATCATGCGCAAACTCTCGACGTGTGTTTTCGTCGTGCTCTCCCTAATCGTTCCAGCTCTGAGCTTCTCGCAATCCACCTCCCCCGTTTGGTTCACCCTCAATGCTCCCGAGGGATCTATCATTACTGCGTCTAGTCCAGTAACTGTCCGTTTCGGTCAGGTGACTTCTACCTGTGCCGTGGTGATGAATAGCGGTCCGTGCAGTGCGACAAGTGCTGGAGCACCTAGCCCCGAGGCATGGACAAGTCCGGAAACATTTACTCCAGCGCGAGGATCTGCCTCCATAAGCATCGTTGTGAGTTCTGACACCTTCGGAGGTGTCGATCCCCTTCCAGGCGTGTACAAGACGGTTCAGATTCAAGAACAGGCAAATCCCCAGAGCATCACAGTCAATGGTCAACAGGTTGCCGTGCCGGGACTTTCGACATCTCCCTCTTCACCCCCTTCATCAGGGTCATGGTTCACGCTCAATGCTCCCGAGGGATCGGTAATCACTGCTTCAGGGTCGATTAGTCTTCGCTACGGCCAAGCTGCTTCTACATGCGCAACAGGTGCGGTAAGTAGCGGGCCATGCCAAGGCGCGAGTCCCGGGACCCCCACTCCTGAGGCATGGACATCCCCGCAGACGTTCAGCCCTTCCGGGTCATCAACAGTGAGTGTTCTCGTGGGTACATCAACGTTCAATAACGTTGATCCTCTTCCGGGGGTGTATAAGACGGTGCAGATCCAGCAGAAGACCACCGATCAAACCATTATCGTTAACGGTCAGTCAATCACTGTGCCCGGAACATCCTCATCTTCAGCGTCGGGAACATGGTTTACTCTCGATGCCTCCGAGGGATCCGTAATCACCGCATCCGCAGCAATTATTCTTCGCTACGGTCAGGTAGCTTCTACCTGCTCCACAGGTGCAGTAAGCAGCGGCCCTTGCCAGGGAGCAAGTTCCGGGACACAAACTCCGGAGACATGGACTTCCCCAAAAACATTTAGCCCACCTTCAGGTTCACCAACAGTACGCGTCACGGTAAGCACAGCCACATTCAACAACGTAGATCCGCTTCCCGGTGTATATAAGACCGTGCAGATTCAGGAGCAGGCTAATCCGCAAACCATCACTGTCAATGGCCAATCCGTTACCGTCCCGGGAACATCAACACAGACGACCTGCCAACTGACGGCTAATCCAACATCTATTAGCTTCAGGAACACGACAGTGGGCTATACACTTGCTTCTTCGGGTAGTATCACGAGCAATTGCGCCAGCACGATCACCGTGAACTCCGCTCAAGCCTCTGGGCCTTATAGCCTACAAGGATTTCAGACACCATTCTCGTTGGCCTCAGGCCAAACCCAAAACTATACTGCTGTCTTTGCTCCTATCACCGCCGGAACAGCAAACGGAACGATCAGTTTCGCCAGCAACGCAACCACAAACCCCAATGTGTCTGTGTCTCTCAGCGGAACAGGCGTCGCTTCATCTCCGTCAAACCACAGCGTGACTTTGTCGTGGGGCGGAAGCTCCTCTCAAGTCTCTGGTTACAACCTTTATCGCTCCACCGTCTCCGGCGGAGCTTACTCCAAGATCAATAGCTCGCTGATAACAACGCTCAGTTATACCGACCAGACTGCAGTCGGCGGATCCACCTACTACTACACTGTCACGGCTGTAGGTACGAACGGCATGCAAAGCGCCTATTCCAATGAAGTAAAAGTTATAATTCCGAGCCCATAACCCTCGCATAAAATGCATGAGAAGATCTCGATTTAATCGACATCTTCTCATGCATCTGTTCTTTAGAAAGCAAGGTTCAATGACAGCGGTGCAGCTCTCCGATCGTTATCCCTTCAAACGTCAGAGAGCTGCTTTGCGTATTTGTCGGCGTCATAAAGTTCGTGTGATTTCGTCCATCGCAACACCAAAAAGCGGTACGTGAAATAAAAACATAGTGCTCGACGCTGCGATTGTCGGACTATAACCTTAAGGCCTTCGCGGCGAAGGGATCGAACAAGCACATTATCGCGTAAGCGTTCCCGATGAGCCGCCGCAGACAACAACTACTTTTTGAACTAAGGAGAGACGATGAACCGGAGGGAGGCGCTCAAGATCGGAAGTGCCGCACTATTAAGCTCGGCAGCAAGCGGTATACAGGCAGCAGAGTCTAAATCCGCAAACGTTGAGCGATGGGACATCTTCGAAGAGAACTTCCCCGGACCAGGCGGAGGGAATCCGTTTCTCGACATATGGATTCGCGCGGTGTTTCGCAAGGGTAATCGTGAAGTCTGGGTGGATGGTTTCTATGACGGAAACGGCGTTTATAAAATCCGCTTTATGCCGGATGAACTGGGCGGGTGGAAATTTGAAACAGACAGCAATGCCCCAGAGATGAAAGGTAAAAAAGGCCTCCTGCAATGTACACCGCCCAAGTCTGGCAATCATGGCCCTGTCGGCGTACGCGATTCCTACCATTTCGGATACGCGGATGGCACTCCGTATTTTCCATTCGGCACAACCTGCTACGCCTGGATCCATCAGACCGACGAGCTACAAAAGCAGACGCTGGAATCATTGCGGAGCGGGCCCTTCAACAAGATCCGCATGTGCATCTTTCCCAAGTGGTATCAATATAACCACGGTATCCCACCCCGTTTTCCGTTTCCGCGAGTGAACGAAACGAATGACTACAATCACTTCAATCCAGAGTTCTTCTATCATATAGAGACCCGCCTCGCTGAGCTTCGCGCAATGAATATAGAAGCCGACCTGATTTTGTTTCACCCTTATGACAATTGGGGGTTCCAGGAGATGCCGGCGGAGGTGGATGACCGATATCTGAAATATGTGATCGCGAGGTTCGCGGCCTACCGAAATGTTTGGTGGTCGCTTGCGAACGAGTACGATCTAATGCGGAAAAAGACCAATGAAGATTGGGACAGATACGCTCGCATCGTCACGGAGACAGATCCCTACTCTCATCTCCGATCCATCCACTATAGTCATGCCCCTTATGATTATTCGCGTAGTTGGTGCACGCACGCTGGCGTCCAGGACTATGCGTTCGAAAAAGCTCCGCAGTGGAAGAAAGATTGGCGCAAGCCCGTCATCTTCGACGAGTGCATGTATGAAGGCAACATCAACTCCCGCTGGGGAAACATATCGGGCGAAGAGATGACACGTCGGTTCTGGCTCTGCACTGTAGCAGGCGCATACGGCGGCCACGGTGAAACCTATGTCAGAGGAGACGAGATAGAAAACGATAAGGCAATCCTCTGGTGGTCGCACGGCGGGGTGCTGAAGGGGACAAGTCCCCAACGGATCGCATTTCTTCGCAAGCTGCTCGATGAAATCGGAGCAGAGGGGGGCGACCGAATTGGATTGGAGGCCGTCGAACCCGAATACTACCTCGGAGCAAAGCGAAACTCCAACCAGGCTTTGTTGTGGTACTTCGATTTTCATCAGCCCAGCTATTACGACTTCCCTCTTCCCGAAAGTGTGAACTTCAAAGCCGAGTGTGTAGACCCATGGGGCATGACAACTAAACCGCTTGAAGGTCTATTTAGTGGGAAGAGCCGCATCAAATTGCCCGGCAAACCATACCAGGCGATCATATTTCAAAAAGTCTGGCTCCACTCAGGGCGCGATGAAGAAGCTCCGAAGAGTTAAACGCTAGATCGAAGACACCTACTCTTCTGCCCTTAGCTGTTCTCAGAGTCTAGAAAACACAATAGGCCAATTCCCTACATCAGAAGAGACCCGCTTCTTAACTGTGCAATCCATTTTTGTCGTGAGTAGATCACGTTCTCAACGCTACCTGGCCATTCGTCTATGACAGAGTTTTTTCGTACCAACCACCGAACCACTCACGAAGCTCAGCAACTTCAATCTCACGCTGCTTGCTTAGCGGAAACGGATAGCTCCCGTGCGTAAAATTACGCACCGCCGAAGCCACCTTAAGTCCCCACGGTGTTGGCAGTGGCCCCAGGTGCTCGATGAACTCTCTCAGAAGCCGGCTCTTTCTCTCAAATCTGTCGCCACGTCCGCCTGTCGCAAACAGTGAAGTCATTAGCTCCGGCAACGCGCAGGCCACTCCCGAAACAACTCCATCGCAAACTCCCTCCGTCAGTGCAGCCGACAATGCTGAATCATTGCCGATCAGACGCGCACGATTCAAGCCGGCCTTTGTCATAGAGCGCACGATATCCAGTGAGCCTGAAGAGTCCTTAATGCCTACAATATTGGTGTACTTCTCGAAGAGGGAGAGAACTGTATCCACATGCAGACCCGAAGTAAACTGCGGCAAGTTATAGAGCAGAATCGGTAGCTCAATCGATGAGGCTACTGCGGAAGTATATGCGACCAGATCATCAGCTCGATAAGGGAAAAAACTTGGCATGGGAAGCAGCGCGGCATGAGCACCTGCAAGTTCTGCAGCGCGCGCACGTCTTACCGTAAGACGCAGATCGCCTGCACCAATCCCGCATAATATCTCCGCCTCCGGAGCCTGGTCTCGAGCTACTCTCACTAAACTATCGACATCCGCATCCGAGGCGATCGTGAACTCCCCCGTTGCTCCGTTGATGGCATAGCCCCGATGACCAAACTTGTTTAGTTCTATGACCTGCTGGCGAAACGACTCTACCTCCAACTCGCCATCGCTGGACCGAGGGGAGAGTAACGCAGCATACACACCACGAAAAGAACTCAAAGGATTCACCATACAAACATCGGGACGACCAAACCTGAGCACCGTCACAGTTGAAAATTCCATTAGCGGTAAGGTCATCCCTAAAACATGAGCACCTTACCCTAGGCAATGAATGCAACTATACACATAATCAGTATAGTGTCGACAATAAGAATACATAATATTTTACCTAGACTTCAATGTTTTCTTGGTCAATTGCTAAGGCCCACGTGCATCATTTATGGACACTTGAAAGCGCCTATACCCGTTCGCAACCGGGTTGCGATGAAATATCCCATTGGTCAATCGATTAGGACCAAGAGATGTACTGTCGACAGACAACTCTCCGATCTTCTATAACGATTGTGATCGCCGTAGGCCACCAAGAACGGCGTGGCGCCCGGTCTGCAATCCGTTAGGAGAAGACGTGCCAAAACCCGCATTGGCTAACACGAACACCAAGTGGATCACCATCGGACTTTTGTGGTTTGTCTTCCTTTTCAATTACGCGGATCGCCAGGCCATCTTCTCGCTCTTCCCTCTAATCAAGGCAGAGATGCACATTACCGATGTGCAGCTCGGAATCCTGGGCTCCTGCTTCATGTGGGTGTACGCGCTGTGCGGCCCCTTTACCGGATGGATCACGGATCGGTTCCCGCGCAAATGGCTGATCCTTGGGAGCCTTATCTTTTGGTCAGTCGTGACGGCAGCCACCGCAATCGCGCATACCTATCAAAGCATGGTTTGGTGTCGTGCCTTGGGAGGCCTTGGCGAGGCGTTCTACTTTCCGGCTGCAATGTCCATGATCAGTGACTATCACGGCCCGTCTACACGGTCGCGGGCCATGTCGCTGCACCAAACTGCCGTTTATGCCGGCAGTATTGCCGGAGGTTCCATCTCCGCACTCGTCGGTCAGCACAGCGGCTGGCGCTCAAGCTTTGTCTTCTTCGGCGGCTGTGGCATCGCACTGGGCTTAGTCCTCATCTTTCTGCTGCGCGAACCTCATCGCGGGCAGTCCGAGATCTCCGCCGATCATGGGCCGATCAAGACATCCACCATACAAGTCCTTCGTGAGATTCTTGGCAATCGAATGGTTTTGCTGCTCATCGCGATCTTTATGGGAGCGAACTTTGTGGCGGTCGTCTTCCTGACTTGGCTGCCTACCTTCCTTTATCAGAAATTCCACATGAGCCTTTCCATGGCAGGTCTCAACGCCAGCCTTTACCTGCAAGCGGCATCGTTTCTCGGCGTGCTCTGCGGCGGCTATCTCGCCGACCGCTTTTCACGTCAGCGCGGCGGGGGAAGGCAACTCGCACAGGCCATTGGCCTTCTGCTCGGCGCTCCGTTTCTCTTCCTCACGGGGTGGACGCTTTCCATTCCCATCCTGGTCCTCGCTATGATTGGTTTCGGCTACTTTAAAGGGCTCTACGATGCCAACATCATCGCTGGCCTCTATGACGTCGTTGCCATCCAGAACCGCGGCACCGCGGCAGGAATCGCCAACTCGCTCGGATGGCTTGGCGGCGGACTCGCCCCGGTCATCATCGCTGTCGAGTCGAAGAAATTTGGTATGAGCGCCTGCATCAGCGCCACCGCAGTAATTTACCTCCTCATCGGCCTGCTCACGCTCTTTGCATCACGCCGGCTACGCAGTCTACCCCGCCAGGCCGGCACTATGAAGCCTCTATGGGCTGCCGCCGACACATCAGAGGTTTAGATCAGAATAGCTTCGCTCGATCGTGCTCGCGCGACGATTGCGGTCGAACTCATCCAGTCTCTCCTGCCGCGATATCTGTATGTGCTCCGCGAGACGTTGAACCGCCAGAGCCGGATCCTCGCTCACGATCGCTGCAATAATCGCCGCATGTTGCCCGTGAATTTTCCGTAGTTTCTCGGCACCGTAACCGAGGCGTCGCATGGCGAAGATGCGAATCAGTAGTCTTGTCTCATCCACGACCTTCCGGATGCGTGGATTGAAAGAAAACGCCATAAGCAGCGTATGAAATCCTCGATCTGCTGTGATGAACCGTTGCATCTGCTCCGTGTTGAGATAAGGTTCTCCAGTGGCGTCAAGTTCATTCACAAGCGCCAGGATGCCGTTCGAGAGCAGTTCAAGACGTTTGATGTCTTCTACCGGAAGATGTTCGCGCGTGACCTTCGCAATCACGTAGACCTCCAACGCTTCGCGCAGCTCATATAAGTCAACAATGTCCTCGCGCGTCAGCTGCACCACCACGGTGCCACGGTTAGGCGTTTGCTCTAACAACCCTTCGGAGACGAGTTGGCTGATCGCCTCTCGTACGGGTGTGCGGCTGCTTCCAAGTTCTTTGGCGAGCAATAGCTCCGAGATAGCGCCACCCGATGGAAGATCGCCTGAGGCGATACGACTCTGGATGTACTGATATGCCTTCTCGCGAATGGTGTAGTTCGGCTTGCTGGATTTTGCCTTCGTCTTGGCTCTCATGAAGTTCCAGAATACTGAACATTTGTAAATGGGACAGCACACACAAACTCAGGACTTCTTTCCCGCTCTAAGAACCACATATGGTTGCCGTCGTGTCCGCAATCTACTCAAAATCCAAAACCCTAGTTGGTGACGCTCGAAACTTGAATAAAATTCCTTATTTCCATCACATTTTTGACAAATCTTGAGGGTAGGTCAATTTCTCGCGCGGAGCCTATAAACCCTAGTTTGGCCCGCAATATCTCCTCGTAGATTTTTTGTATTCAATATGTAGACAATAAGTATGCAGGTGGGTATAGTTTCGGGCGAAACAAAAATATGAGTTCGCGCAGGCTGCATAGTTTCAGAGAATTGACAGCAGCTCTAGCGATGCAAAAGGGAACGTCGATGAACAGTCAACGATTCGGTCAAGCTAAGCTAGGTCCCCTCTTCCGCCAATTTGTTTACAACTGGAAAAGCTACCGCAACGCAATCTGCATGCTGACGCTCATCTTCAGTACCGTGCTTGTATCGGCTCAGGTCAACTCCACCGGAACCATATCGGGCCGGGTCACCGACTCACAGGGTGACCTCCTCAGCGGCGCAACCGTGTCCATCGTGGAGCAGCAAACGAATGGCGAAACGAAGCTCAAGACCAACAGTTCCGGTTTCTACACCGCCGGCTTCCTTAAACCGGGGACCTACTCCATCAAGATCAGCGCCAATGGGTTTGAGAGTGCGCTCACGAGTGGCCTCACCTTGCAAGTCGGGCAAGTTCTTAGCCAGGACTTCGCACTTAAAGTCGGTCAGGTGAGCGAAACCGTAAACGTCTCAACTGGCGCTCCCCTACTCAATACAGAGTCCGGTGATCTAGGTAACGTCATCTCGCACGAGCCTGTCGTGCAGCTACCGCTGAATGGCCGCAACTTCTCGCAGCTCGCTCTTTTGGTTCCCGGCGTCAACTCTGGTTCTGTTGGCGGCGTTCGCGCTACTGGCGGCGGCAATGAAACCCAGCGTGCTGGCACCTCCATTACGGCTAATGGCGCGCGCGGCAGCTTCAATCTTTACATGATCAATGGCATTCAGAACGTCGATCAGTCGGTTGGTACCGCGAAGGTCTTTCCCAACCTCGAAGACATCCAGGAGTTCAAGGTGCAGATCGGCAACTCTGACGCACAGTTCGCCGCCGGCGGCGCGGTTGTCAATATCATCTCCCGTTCTGGCGACAATGGTTTCCACGGCTCCGCGTTTGAGTTCTTCCGTAACTCCGCGCTAGATGCACGCGGCTACTTTGACGCAGCCAAGCCTATCTTCCAACAAAACCAATTCGGCGGGTCGCTCGGCGGTCCTATCAAGCGCGACAAGCTCTTCTTCTTCGTCGACTATCAGGGGTTAATTACACACACCGCGCCCACTGGTATTGCCAGTGTGCCCACCGCGGCAATGCGAGCCGGAAACTTCCAGGGCTTTGCCACGGTCTACGATCCAGCGACGTATAACGCGACAACCAAGACTCGCACAAAGTTTGCGAACAACCAGATCAATCCATTGCGATTCGATCCGATTGCGGTGAACCTGCTGCAGATATTGCCTTTGCCAAATCTGCCGGGAAATGCGAACAACTTTCGTTTCAATAACCTGATGGTCAATAAACAGAACCAATATGACGTCCGTGTTGACTATGTGATTTCGCCGAAGGACAGCATGTTTGCTCAGTTTACGAGCGGGACCGCCGACGTGACCTTTCCCAACACTCCGGTGAAGATTAACGGCGTCTTCAATCCGCTGGCCTTTGCATCCGGTACCGGAGTCGGGGCGAACCGCATCAACCACGCCCCAAGCCTGCAGGCGACATTGCAGGAGACACATGTGTTTTCCTCAGTGCTGGTGAACGAACTGGCCTTGGGATATACACGGTTCGATCTACGGGTAAACCCACTGGACCAGGGATACAATACGGCACAAGCACTCGGTCTTCAGGGTGCCAATACAGCTTCGAATACGGATGGCTCCGGGATGTCGAGTCTGACCATCTCCGGTTTCACCGGATACAGTGCGAGCTTTCAACCTGAAATTGTTCCTCAGAACACGATTCAGATCTCCGATGGTGCCATGCTCAACTACGGCTCCCATTCCATCCGTTTCGGTTTTAGCGGTGTGCACAACAACTTCGGCTTCAACCAACTCTCCGCCCCTTCCGGTGCTCTCAGCTTCAGCGGGACCTATACGAACAACGGCACATCATCCGGCGGGTCCGGATTTGCCGACTTTCTGCTCGGCCTGCCAGTCAGCTCAACCAAGTCCATCCTTCCTCAAGGTATGCCCTACGTCAGCTACACCGACTTCGGCACCTACGCGCAGGATACTTGGCGCATCACGCCGCGACTCACTGCGGTGTTTGGTCTCCGCTACGACCTGTTCACCTCGCCCATCGACCGTAAGAATCGCATGTCGAACTTCGTGCCGGATGGAGGAACGATCTCCCAGACTGCTGGTGGTACAGGTCAGGTCGTAGTCGCCGATCAGGGTAAATACAGTCGTGCCATCATCGAGACCCGTAAGCTCAACTTCACGCCAAGGATGAGCCTGGCTTATAAACTCGGCAACAAAACGGTCGTGCGCAGCGCCTTCGGAGCTTACTTCTTCGATGAACAGGGAACCGGATCTTCGGCGCGTCTCTTCCTGAACTATCCGTTCGCCCAGACGTTCAGCACAACCTGCTCATCGACCGTTACCTGCCTCAGCACATCCACCGGCATCCCACTGTCGCCTTCAGCGAGTAACGTGCCGGTCGTCGTCTACTTTCCACTGCAAAACCCAACTCCCTACGTTAACCAGTGGAACCTCACTCTCGAACATCAGGTTACGAACTCTCTTGTTGTACGCGGTTCGTACGTCGGATCGAAGGGGACGCACCTCGGCATAGCTCTCAACGAGAACGTTCCAATTCCCGGTGCCGGCAGTCCGCAAGCGAACTCGCCGTACCCCGCCTACTCCACCATTCAGTCCTGGGAAAATCGGGGCGTTTCCAGCTACAACGCCCTCCAACTCTCTGCGGAGCAGCGCGCATCGCATGGCCTGCAGTATCTCGCTGCGTACACCTGGAGCCGCAGCATCGATCAGGGCTCTGGCGGCAATTCATCTTCCAGCGAATCGCGCATCAACATCCAGAACCCACGCAACCTCGCCGCCGACTACGGCCTGTCTGACTTCGACCATCGCCATCGGTTTACCTTCAGCCCTGTCTACCAGCTTCCGTTCGGCCGCGGACGGCAGTATGGCGGAAGCGTGAATGCGGTTGTCGACAGTCTTATTGGGGGATGGGACCTGACTGGCATCGTCACACTGCAGAGTGGTGCACCGTTCTCCGTCTCTATGTCTTCCAACGCCTCACTCAACACGGGCACACTCCTTCGGCCTGATCGACTGTGCAATGGGAATAAGTCCGGCGGTCAAAGAACACTGGCGGCGTACTACGACATAAGCTGCTTCGAAAACCCGAAGCGACAGTACACCTTTGGTAATACCGGACGCAACATTCTCATCGGGCCAAGCTATCAGACGATTGATGCCGGCCTGCACAAGGACTTCCACATCCACGAGGCACTCGGTATGCAGTTCCGCGCCGAGTTCTTCAACCTGTTCAACACTGCAAACTTTGGCTTCCCCAACAACAGCATCGGTTCTGCGGCTGCGGGAAGAATCTCGGCATTGGCCACCGGAGCAACGGCACGTCAGATGCAGTTTGCTCTGCGGTTCCACTGGTAAACGATCCTAGGAGAAAGAATAGATGAGGCGTAGAACATTTCTGCGTGGGACAGCGGCTTCTGTCGCTGTCTCCTGCATGGGCCGTAGCATGCTACATGCGCTCGAAGCCGGCCTAACGGATCTCAATCACTGCACTATTGTCACTCCGTTGTCTCCTTCGAAGCGCGAGACTGTCGCGGCCCAAATGGTTGTTGACGAGATCATGAAGCGTTGCGGCGTCTCATGGACTCAAGGGAACACCACCGCCGGAGCCGTGAAGATCTACCTTGGCACACGGTCCAACTGGCACGGCCTTGGCCCTGCAGTGTCATTTGTTGCTGGCAAAGCAGCGAAGCTGCCCGCTGAATCGTATGCCATCGCCTCTGGCGGCGACGGCAGCGGTGCCTGGATCGCAGTTTGCGGTAGCGACGAGCGCGGCCTGATCTTCGGCGCCGGACGCATGCTCCGTATGCTGCGTCTCACTCGTCGCTCCGTAACTGCCGACCTCAAGGCGATGAATCTCACGAGTTCGCCACATTACGCCGTGCGCGGACATCAGCTCGGCTACCGACCTAAGACGAACGCGTACGATGCGATGACCGTCGAGATGTGGGACCAGTACATCCGTGAACTTGCGATCTTCGGCACGAACACCATCGAACTACTGCCACCCATCTCCGACGATCTCTCCGACAGCCCACACTTTCCCATCCCGCCGCAACAGATGATGATCGAGATGTCGGGCATCTGCGACAAGTACGATCTCGACGTCTCCGTATGGTACCCGGCCATGGCCAAGGACTATGGCGATCCCAAGACCGTCGACGACGAGATTCGCGACTGGGCAGCTGTGCTGCACGATCTTCCGCGTGTCGATATTGTCTTTGTTCCCGGCGGCGACCCGGGCCACACCGACCCAAAGAACATGCTGCCTCTGCTCGAAAAGCAAAGAGCAAGCCTGCGCAAGACACACCCGAAGCTGCAGATGTGGATGTCTCCGCAGTCATTCAACGCTGACTGGACCACCGAATTCCTCAAGATGGTTGCCGATCCGCACACGCAGTCGTGGCTCGATGGCATCGTCTTCGGCCCTCAGAATCGCTTGTCCATTGACGAACTGCGCAAGGCGCTGCCTGCAAAGTATCCCATCCGCTTCTATCCTGACATCACGCACAGCATCCAGTCGCAGTACTCCATTAACAATTGGGACCTCGCCTATGCTCTCACCGAAGGCCGCGAAATCATCAACCCGCGTCCTGAGGCCGAGGCTACCATCCTGCGTTCTGAGTTGAAGGGCACCGTCGGCTTCGTCAGCTACTCCGAAGGCGTCAATGATGACGTCAACAAGTTCGTCTGGAGCCTCATCTCCTGGGATCCGCAGACTCCTGTTCCTGTCGCCCTGCGCGACTTCGGCAACTACATCATCGGAGCGCATGATGGATCGGCCTATGCACAGGGTCTGCTCGATCTCGAGCACAACTGGGAAGGCCCGCTTGCGGCCAAGGAACTCGTCGATATTACCTTGTCGAAGTTCCTCTCCATAGAGAGAAATGCGTCACCCTTCGTTCTCGAAAACTGGCGCTGGCAACAAGCTATGTTCCGAGCCTGCTGCGACGCTTATGTGCGTAAGCGCCTACTCTTTGAATCGGGCGAGCTTGCCCGCGCACAAAGCGTCCTGGGTCACATTGAAGACTTCGGTTTCGCGTCAGTGCCCTGGGGCATTGGAGCCAAACCCGCGCAGGAGCCGGCCAACGGCATCGATCCACAGAACCTTATCGACGAGGCCATCGAAATCCTACGCAAATGCTCCATCACCCAAGTTGCACCTGCTATCCGTACACGCATCAGTGAGCTCGGCTACGCTCTGCTGCAGAGCATTCGCCAGCAACTCGCCGTCGAACGATTCCAGGGAGAAGCCGTTGACCGCGGATCGCCGCTCGACACCATCGACCATCCCGTCACAGACGGTCCTTACTTCCTCAAGCAGCTTCGCAAGATGAGCTCCATCGAAGATCAGGAAGAGAAGATCGAGGCCATCCGTACTCTGCTCAATCGCACGAACCCCGGCCCCGGCGGCTTCTACGACGAGCTCGGCAACGTTAGTAACCGGCCGCACCTCGTCATTGAAAACGCTGAGGGCGACTTCGACTTTCGTCGTTCGCCTCACGTCGGCACCAACTATCCCGACCACTTCGGCGCCAACGCGCCAATGGCGTGGAAGCACTGGGCCGAGAGCCTCTATGAAGCTCCGCTGAAGATGCATTACACCGGCCTTGACCCCATCGTGGAGTACACTCTTCAGGTTGTCCTCTCCGGCGACTCACGTGGTGTCAAAACGCGGCTCGTCGCAAACGACTCGATCGAGATTCACCCCCTGCAGATGCGCCCCTGGCCGCCAGCTCCGCAGACCTTCACCCTGCCACGTGCCGCCACATCGTCCGGCGAGCTTCGCCTCACGTGGACGCGCGAAGTGGGCCTTGGCGGCAACGGGCGCGGATGCCAGGTCGCCGAAGTGATGCTCAAACCTTTCGTCAAGAAGGAGGCATAGCACTATGTCGGAAGAGTACACAGCCGACCGGCATCCCCCCTCGCCTGACACTTGGAGCGTCGTCCGTGAGCGACTCAAGGCAGGAGACTATGTCATCGGTATGACCGTAACCTCGAATAACGTTGAGACCGGAGCATACGCAGCTTCGCTGGGCTTTCACTTTCTCTGGAGCGAGATGGAGCACTCTTCTCTTTCGCTGGAATCCTTGCGTACGCTGGTGCTCGCTACCCGCGGTTTGCCCGTGCCTGTCTTTGCACGTGTACCATGGGCCGAACTCTGGCTCGCAAAGCGCGTGCTCGACCAGGGCGTGCAAGGCGTCATCTTCCCTTTTATCTCCACCGTCGAACGTGCCCGTATCGCCGCACAGGGATGCCATTATCCTCCCTTCGGACGCCGCGGCTCTGGTGCGGGACTCGCCGTGACCACTTGGCCCGCTCCTGGTAACTATTACGACTCCGCCGATGCCAACGTGCTCGTGGTTTGCGTCATCGAAGAAGCTAGCGGCGTCGACCAGATCGAACAGATCGCCGCAACTCCCGGCATCGACGTACTCTTCATCGGCGTGAGCGACCTCTCTTTCTCGCTCGGTCTGCGCGGCCGCCAGGATGAGCCTTCACTCGATCATGCCATCGCAAAGATCGTCGCTGCTGCCAAACGACACGGCAAATGGCTGGGCCGTCCCGCGGGCAGCGCCGAGGAGGTCGAGCGCTTCCACGCGCAAGGTTTCCAGTTCTTTCAGTCAGTCACCGAACTCGGCCTCATAAAACTCGGGGCCAAGATACTTCTCGAGCCCCTAGGCATTAAAGAAAAACCGCGCGAGCAAAGCACCTTCTATTAACCTGAAAGCTCTACGCGAAAGCGACGCTCCCGACACATAAAGCCGGGGGAGATTCACTAGGATGCTTGCATGAAGATTGTTGTACTCGATGGATACACTCTCAATCCGGGAGATAATGCCTGGACTGCTCTTGAGGAGTTAGGCGACCTGCAAGTTTATGATCGCTCTACTCCCGATGAAGCCCTCGCACGTTCCGCCAAGGCCGATATCCTGCTCACCAACAAGACCCCTGTGCCATACAACGTCATCCAGAATGCACCGAATCTGAAGTTCATCTCCGTACTCGCCACCGGCTACAACATCGTCGATATCACTGCGGCGCGGCAGCGTGGCATCACCGTCTCCAACGTCCCGGACTACGGCACTAACACCGTGGCCCAATTCGTCATGGGTCTGATCCTCGAACTCTCTCATCACATCGGCGACCACTCAAACGCTGTGCATGCTGGTGCCTGGGCGACTTCAAAAGATTGGACCTTCTGGAACTCTCCTCAAATTGAGCTCTACGATAAGACTATGGGCGTCGTCGGCTTTGGCCGGATCGGCCGTCGCGTCGCCGGGCTGGCGGAGGCATTCGGCATGCGTGTCATCTACAACTCCCGTACCCCTCATCCCGATTCGACACAACGTCACCGCACACTCCAACAAGTCTTTGCCGAATCCGACATCGTGTCGCTTCACTGTGCACTCACGTCAGACAATATCGGTATAGTCGATCACATCCTGCTTGAACACATGAGGCCCTCTGCATTCCTTATCAATACGGCGCGCGGTGGACTCGTCAACGAAAGCGACCTCTCTTCGGCACTCAACAGCGGCAGGATCGCTGGCGCCGCGCTTGACGTCCTCTCCAGCGAGCCACCTTCTGCCGACAATCCTCTCTTAACCGCACAGAACTGCATCATCACGCCGCACATCGCCTGGGCCGCACTTGAGGCGCGAAAGCGAATCATGAAGACGGCCGTCTACAACATCAGGTCATTCCTCGCTGGAGCTCCTGTCGACGTCGTCTCGTAACTTTCACACTAGGAGTTTGTCGATTCAGAACCAGCAAGATTCTTCTTCCTAATTCAGCTTGATTGTCCCTCTGCAATGTCGACTGACGAAGGACAAATTTCACCGAGCCTGGAGATTATGCATTTGCTGACGAAGCAGTCGCGCCGTTGGGAACCGGACTCTATCGTGCCGAACCAAGGGCGCCCGCGAACACTACCCAAACCAGCTTTCGACAATAGTGCGAGGAAGTCACCCGCCATGCACTTTGTCGCAGCCGGAACTGCAGGACCGCTTTGAATGTTGTTGATTTCTCTGTATGGCTAGCAAGGGTCCATCTACCATCGGACAACGTGCTTGCCTAAGTAGGAATAGAAGGGTGTGGGTCTTCCACTTTTGGAGTGGAGGGTGGGAGATCAACCCTTTTCACTGCTGACCCACGAATGGAACTCCGTTCTTACGCGACAGTGATCTTGCTCTTCGTGGCTTCTAGGTCATGACAAACGCACGCCCATTATCGATGCGCTTGACAGTAATGCAAATTATATTGATTGTGAGTAAAGTAGTAGTACAAGACATTCAGTCGACCTGCTGCGTATGAAAAACGAGCCGAACCCGCAGAAAAAAAAGAAGCATACTTCGAAAACAACCGATACGGCAATAGTAGAAGAGTCGATTCGGCCTTATGCGATTGCAGATAAGCTCCGTACACTCCGCCTGCGCCGCAGCATGGGGCTCGCACAGCTCGCCGAACATTCTGGGTTCTCAACAGCCATGTTGTCGCGTCTCGAAAATGGTCGACTTGTGCCTACTTTGCCGACGCTCACGCGCATTGCGTTGGTCTTCGGCGTCGGTCTCGACTACTTCTTCACTGATCCGCGGAAGCGCCACGTTGTTGCCATCTCACGGCGCGATGAGCGCAAGGTATTCCCGTCAGATCCCAAATCGACCTCCGTTCCGTGGTCCTTTGAAAGCCTGGACTTCCGTGCAAATGAGAGGAAGCTGAATGGCTTCCTGGCGCACTTTCATCCATTGCCTGAGCAGAAAATCACACCGCATTTTCATCCAGGTGCAGAATTGTTGTATCTCATGGAGGGGGAACTCGAGATGACGATCGGTGTTGAAAAATTCCGACTCTCCGCCGGAGATTCTATCTACTTCGATTCCCTGCAAAAACATGCCTACCGAAGTCTGGTCAAGAAGCCTTGCACGGCGGTCGTAATCACCACGACGTCTTCCACATAAGAGCACGCTTCGCGCAGCCAAATCCGGCCTGTTTATTGAACTGCAATGAAAGCCCGCTTCTTTGCATGTGAAGCAAGTGATTTAAGTTTGAGGGTATCGCTCAAGCCGAATTCATCAGCCATAACCCTATGTTTAGGGAATGAGCTTTCAGCAAAGCGATAGAAAAAGACACATCGTGATCGTGGGAGCAGGACCGGGCGGACTCGCCACTGCAATGCTTCTTGCGCAACGAGGCTTTCGCGTTCAAGTCTTCGAAAAGCAGGATGTCATCGGTGGACGTAACGCAGAACTCCGTCTCGGTGAATATAATTTCGATCTCGGGCCGACGTTCTTGATGATGAAGTTTTTGCTCGATGAGCTCTTTATCGAAGGGGGCCGCCGCTCGATTGACTACTTGAAGTTCCGCCGGCTCGATCCGATGTACTCGCTCAACTTCCCCGACAAGATAATGCTTGCACGCTCTGACCCGGATGCTATGAAGGCTGAGATTGAGAAGCATTTCCCTGGCGAAAGCGCTGGGTTCGACCGTTTCCTCAAACGCGAGAGGCTTCGGTTTGAAAAGCTCTATCCCTGTCTGAAGCAGCCGTATGGCACTCTCGCCAGTCTGATCAGTCCCACGTTGTTCGCTGCTACACCTCACATTGCCGCGGGACGTTCGCTGCACAACGTGCTCGCGGACTATTTTCGCTCTGCAGAGCTCCGGCTCGCGTTTACGTTCCAGTCGAAATATCTGGGCATGTCTCCGTGGGACTGCCCCGGCCTCTTCACCATGATCCCGTACACGGAGCACGCCCATGGCGTGTATCACGTCATGGGTGGCCTTTGCCGAATTAGCCAGGCTTTTGCAGAGGTTGCCCGTGAGGAAGGGGCCGAGATTTATACCTCAACACCGGTCAGCCGCGTTCTTCTCGATGATCGCCGTGCTTGCGGCGTTGAGCTTGCGAACGGCGAAAAGATCTACTGTGATGATGTTGTAATTAATGCCGACTTTGGTCATGCCATGAGCATGCTCTTCGATGAAAAGGATCTTCGACGCCATAAGCCAGCGAACCTTCGCAAGCGAAAGTTTTCATGTTCGACGTTCATGATGTACCTCGGCCTGGATCGCGAATATGACGTCGACCACCACACGATCGTCTTCGCGAATAACTATAAGAAGAACATCGAGGACATTACGCAAGGTCGCGCCACCTCGGAAGACATGTCGCTTTATATCCGAAATTCGGTCAAAACGGACCCGTCCACTGCACCCGTTGGGCACTCCGCCCTATACATCCTGGCCCCCGTAGCCAACAACACCAGCGGCATCAATTGGCAGCAATCTAAGCAGCAATGTCGTGACTACGTGCTCCGCGTCCTGCGCGAACGTACGCCTTATGGTGATATCACGCCGCATATTTGCCGTGAACAGATCATTACGCCTGAAGACTGGGAGAAGCGGCACTCCGTCTTTCTGGGTGCCACCTTCAACATGTCGCATAGCTGGGACCAGATGCTGTACATGCGTCCTCACAACAAGTTCGAAGAGTTCTCCAATTGTTATCTGGTAGGCGGCGGCACGCATCCCGGCAGTGGACTGCCTACGATTTTTGAGTCGGCACGTATCTCGGCCAACCTTATCTGTCAGCAATATAAAGTCCCAGTTCCCGTTGTAAGCTCGCTGGAGCCGGCTCTCGTATGACCGCGCCTACTCCAGACCAAATTCTCGCCCGAGCCCGTGCGGCACAGCCTGCATGGGCAGCAATCCCTGTCTCACGCCGATGTGCCATTCTGGGCAAGTTGCGGCGCGAGATTGCCCTCCAATGCGAGCTCATCGCAGGTACCATCGCGGATGAAACTTCAAAACCCTGGCTGGATGCCCTTTCGGGAGACGTCCTCGTTACCCTCGAACATCTACGCTACTACGAGTCCTCCGCCGCGCGGATACTGCGGCCGCGCCGGATCGGTAAGCCTCGTTTTTTGTTCTGCGGTGCAGGCTTCAAGGCATATTTTGAGCCTCATGGCGTGTCTCTAATCTTCGGCTCGTCAAATTATCCTTTTCAACTATCTGTAGTTCCGCTCATCACCGCCCTCGCGGCCGGCAACGCCGTGGTGCTCAAGTGTTCCGAGCGCACTCCCAAAACGGCCCTTCTAATAACGCAAATCTGTGCAAAGGTGAACCTTCCTGCCGATCTGGTGCAGGTGTTATGCGAAGGCCCTGTGGAATCCGCAGCCTTAATTGATGCTCGCCCGGACTTCATCTTCTTTACTGGTAGCAGTCGTCACGGCAAGCAGATCTCAGAGCACGCCGCAAAGCTACTCATACCCACGATCCTTGAGCTCGGCGGCAAGGATGCGAGCCTCGTCTTCGCGGACAGCCATCTTGACCGAGCAATTGAGGGCATTGCCTATGGCGCCTTCTCCAATGCCGGACGCGTGTGCGTTGCAGTCAAGCGAGCATATATTGAAGCTCCCATCTATGGAGAATTTTTGGCTCGCCTAACAGAGCGCGTCACGAAACTTCGCGTCAATCCTGATCCAGACGCGGATCTCTACCCGCTCTCCGAGGATCTGCAATCTGATCTTTTTACGCAGGTCGAAGACGCACTCTCTCGCGGCGCTACGCTGCACTGGCCGCATAATCGTGCCGCTGTCGCGCATGAACCAACTCTCCTCACGGATGTTCCCGCTGAAGCTCGAATCCTCACTGAAGAGTCTTTTGGCCCTGTGCTATGCGTGGCTTCTTTCCGAGATGAGACCGAAGCCATTGCACTCGCCAACGCGACCCCCTTCGCACTCAGCAGTAGTATCTGGACCCGCAATCAGGCGCGCGCCCGTCGAGTCGCTGCCAAGCTCTCTGCTGGAAGCTGCAGCGTCAATGACGTCATCCGCAATATTGCAAATCCGCATGCTCCATTTGGGGGAAATCGCGATAGCGGCCACGGGCGCTATCACGGTCCTGAAGGTCTACGCTCTTTTTCGCGCACGAGGACCATCATGATCGCCAGCGATCGCCGGGCTCATGAGATCAACTGGTTTCCATTCAACAGTCGCACCAGGCGTCAGCTCGCCATTCTTATCCGACTCCGACACGGAGCGACCGGCCTCATAGCAGACATCTGCCGTCGGCTTCTGCCTCTTCTGGTCAGCACAATTCTTCCCATCTCCTCGGCCGCGCAATCCAAAACACAGCCACATCTCTCCATTGAAGTACATCTCGCGCGGCGGGCCCACGGCGAGCTAGCATATCTCATCTTCGCTTCCTCAGCCGGATTTCCCGGGGACCGCAATAAAGCGTTCCGACATGGCTTTCTTCCCATCCCCACGAACGCGCAGTTCATCCACGTTGATATAGATCTCCCGCCCGTAACCTATGCTATCAGTGTGTACGAAGATCTCAACGACAACCACAAGCTCGATCACAACCTCATCGGCATCCCGCGCGAGCCGGTCGGCGTCTCAAACAACCCGGTTGCGCGTTTCGGCCCTCCGCACTTCGGCGAGTGTTCATTCCGTCTCGAAGAAGCTGCCCAGACCATCACTATTACTTTGGTAGACGCATCATGAGCGTAATTGAAAGAAACAAACGTGTAATCGTCATCGGAGCTGGACTTGGGGGCATGTCCGCAGCCATCATGCTTGCACGCAGTGGCTTCGAGGTCACGATTCTTGAGAAGAATACGCAGGTCGGCGGCAAACTCAATCAGTTACAAACCGAAGGATTCAGCTTCGATCTCGGGCCTTCGATCTTTACACTTCCTGAGATTTTTCGGCCCATCTTCGAAGGCGATGGCAAGCGACTGGAAGACTATATAACCCTGCAGCGGGTCGATCCGCAGTGGCGCAATTTCTTTGAAGACGGAGTCGTCGTCAACCTCTGGGAAGATCGTAAAAAAATGCGTACGGAGCTCGAAGCCTTTGGGCCGCACGCCTTCGACGAGTACAAGAATTTTCTTACTTATTCATTGCGCCAATACAACATCCTTGAACGTGGCTACCTCCGCCATGGTTTAGATACCCTTCTACAGTTTTTCCGCTTTTATGGCTGGAAGGAAGCCAGGGATCTCGACTACTTACGCTCAATGTCGGATAGCATCTACAAGCGCGTCAGCAATCGTTATCTTCGCGACATTTTCGAATACTTCATCAAATATGTCGGCTCCAGCGCACTTGACTCCCCCGCGTTCATGAACTTGATGCCAACCATCCAGATGGAATTCGGTCTCTGGTATGTCGCTGGCGGTCTATATCAGCTAGGCCACGCATTTCGCAGACGTCTTGAAGAAACTGGCGTGGCGCTGTGCCTTGAGTGTGAGGTGCTGCGTATCGATTACTCAGGCAGCACTGCCACGGGTGTGCACGTATGTGATTCCAAGGGCAATCTTCATACTTTGCCTGCCGATTACGTCGTATCGAACATGGAGGTTGTCCCCGCTATGCAGCGGTTGATCCATTCGCCCGCTTCCACCATGAAGAAGCTGCGTCGCTTCGAACCCTCCTGCTCCGGTATCATCCTGCACCTTGGATTGGATCGGGTCTATCCCCAGCTCGCACATCACAACTTCTTCTACTCTACAAATCTGCACGAGCATTTTCGCCGGGTTTTTCGCGATAAGATGCTGCCGGACGACCCCACCATATACGTCGTCGCGCCTACTCGCACCGATCCATCACAGGCGCCCCCCGGCTGCGACAACATCAAAATCCTGCCCCACATTCCATCGATCAGTGATCGTAATCCTTACACTCGCGAAGATTACGTCACTTTCAAGGAACTCTGCCTAGATAAGCTCGAGCGTATGGGCCTCACGGATTTACGGAAACACATCATCGTCGAAGACTTCTGGACCCCCTTCGACATCGAGGCCCGTTATGCCTCCAACCAGGGTTCCATCTACGGCGTTGTCTGCGATCGCCGCCGTAACTTCGCTTTTAAAGCGCCGAAGAGAAGCCCAGGGTTTAGCAATCTTTTCTTCGTCGGCGGCAGCGTCAATCCCGGGGCAGGCATGCCCATGGTCACGCTTAGTGGTCAACACGTAGCTAGGATGATTCTTGAGCAAACCAGCAAAGGAAAGTCATGATCGCACCGGCCCTGCTCTGCGCTCTCGGACTTCCAGCTGGCTTTCTCCTAATCCGGCGAATCCCGATTTGCGCGTCCGCTCCGCCGCATTGCGAGATCAGTTTATCCATCGTTATTCCTGCACGTAATGAGGAAGGCAATCTTCCCCGCCTGCTGCAATCGATCGCCATGGCGGGGGTGCGGCCGACAGAGATTCTCGTCATTGACGATGCTTCCACCGATGACACCGCGCGGATCGGGCGAAGTCTTGGAGCAACCGTCATCACCTCGGATCCGCTACCCGTAGGGTGGACTGGCAAGGCGTGGGCGTGTCATCAGGGAGCCCAACGCGCCACCGGAGATAATCTGCTTTTTCTGGATGCGGACACGTTCTTTGTCGACAGAGGCTTGGACCGTCTCGTTGTGCGTTGGTGCGGAGAGCAGGATCCAGGACTGGTGTTTTCATTGTTGCCTTACCACGTCATGAGATGCCCATACGAGCAGCTCTCGATCTTTTTTAACCTCCTGATGGCTGCGGGCGCCGGTGGGTTCGGTCCAGTTTCCAAACCGCGGCTCTTTGGCCAATGCCTACTCATTGCCAAAGAAATCTATTTCGCGGTTGGCGGCCACGCTGCTGTCCGCGGTTCCGTCTTAGAGAATCTCACTCTATCCAGCCTTATCTGCGCCTCGGGGGCGCGCATCCTGTGCCTAGGCGGCCGCGACACTCTTCATATGCGTATGTTTCCGCAAGGCCTGGGCCAGATGTCGGACAGCTGGACCAAAGCTTTTATCCACGGAGCCGCAGCTTCGGACGGTTCTATTCTTGCGTCGGCCGTAGTGTGGATCTCCGCTCTCTGGTCCACGGCGCTGCTTCTGATCGCACCGCGCGACTTCGGCCGCCTCAGCCTGGGCTTTGTCTACCTGATGTTCAGCTTGCAGCTCGCATGGCTCGCGCGCCAGCTTGGCAGCTATCGTTTTCTCACTTTTCTGCTGTATCCGTTGCCGCTTGCATACTACTGTGCCGTGTTCGGGCGCTCAGCGGCGCGTCGTGGACTCCATCGCAAAACTGTCTGGAGAGGACGCGAAGTATGATCCCGGTGATATGGGCGGCAAATATCCTCGGCTGGCCCATTCTTCACATAGCCATTGGGTTCATCGCTATCCGCGTCCCTTCTCACAGCTTCGCCCACGACACGTGGCTCACCACCCCACGCCCTTGGGAACAGGATGGGTATCTCTATCGGGATTGGTTCGCCATTCGAAGATGGAAATTCTTGCTCCCCGATGGAGCACCTTGGCTTGGCGGCGTCCCTAAAAAGAAGCTACGCGAGCGCAACTCCGCCTACTTCGCGCAATTTCTAATCGAGACCCGCCGAGCCGAAATTGCGCACTGGTGCATGCTTGCCTGCCTGCCTCTTTTCTTCATCTGGAATCCTCCGTGGGCTCGCTGGATAATGACCGCCTACGCCCTCTCTGCCAACCTGCCTTGCATTCTCGTACAGCGCTATAACCGCCTCACCCTCAACCGTATCGCCCGCATTGGGTGCACCGCTCCGGTTCACCTATGAGTGGGTCCAAAGAGAGCCTCGATCCTGGACCTCGAAAGCGGCGATACCTGGTCCATTTGTGCTGCAAGTACGACGAAGACAATCTCACCTGCCGTTACATCGCTAATATCCGACTCTGGACGGTCAGGGGTAACAGCCATGCTCAAGCCCAAGAATGTGCTTTTGTGGACGAATATGAACTTATTGAAACCATCAATGCTCTGCTCCCTCACGGCTCTGATGTGCGTGATGTTCTTGGCCACGTAGAGAGCCCCGACGGCTTTCTATATCTCCTCAATCTCACCTTTGAGGAAGCGGAAAGCCTGGGATGGAGCGAATAAATCGACATACTTGAACCGGAGCAAGTGCAAAATGCCCGCCAGAATGAACTGACAGGTGGATTGGGGAGAACCAGACGGTAAGGGCACCATCCTACCGAGTCCCAACTCATCCTTATGAGGCGCTTCCTGACGCGATACATCGCATCTCTCTGTGAGTCCGCGAAGTGAAAGTGCAGTTTTATTCTTTCTTGCCCAAGACAATATGCAATCAATACGCTTTAGCCCACTTTCGGATATACATATCGGAATTGCCATACAGTCTGTCGGCTCCGTGTGCATCGATTCGGGTATCAGATTGAGACCCAATCTGCACGCACAATTATCGCGATATACAGTCGATTACGGTGACTGCATTATTTCGAGTTTGGCGATGTTATCGAAAAAACTTCCTTGCGAGGTTATCGGATATCCTGCAATTTCGGCTGATTCGCAGACTGGAGCCTTTCCGCCAGTTCGGTCTGGCGGCTCGCATCCTCGGTCCTGCCAAGGAGACGATATGCCTGTCCAAGCAGGCTGTGCGTCATAGAGTTATTAGGATCCATCTTCGCCGCGCGCTCGAGGTACATGGTGGCGTTTACACCATCCTGACGCTTTAACAGAACCTTTCCGAGCAGGATGTAAGGTCCGGTTGAATTGGGTTCGAGTAGCAGGGCCTGCTGCAGGGCTTGCTGAGCACGCTCGTAGTCACCTGCTCGAGTATACGCGTCGCCTAGCCTGTCATAACTGCTGGCTTCCAAAGGATTCTGAGCGCGCTCCTTCTCAAACTCAGCGATCGCATCGTCAATATGCTCCCCGGCCAGCGCAATCTCTCCCAACAACACGTGGGCCATTGGCAGCTTCGGGTCCAGAGCAAGGGCTTTTATCGCAGACTCCTTTGCGACGGGAACATACTCGCGACGGAGAAACATGCGAGCCGCCAGCAGATAGGCAGCGGCTGACTCGGGAGGAAACCCATACTGACCAGCAAAAGCGCGGCGGGCATCGTCGTAACGACGGGTGTCGATGTAACAAAGCGCCAGGACATAACTTGGATCGGTTCTTGTCGCCGGCGTCCAGTCGTGTGCAGCCTCTAGCAATGGAATCGCGTCCTCTGGTCTACCCAAACGAAAGAGAGTCAAACCGCGCATCTGTGTTGACTGCTCATCGCGCGTGTCCAGCTTGAGCGCGGAGGCGAACGCGGCATCCGCCTCGGCAAAACGATTCTGCGTATAGAAAGCAACCCCTCGTAGTCGGTCAACGCCAGGAAGATTCGAGGAGTGAGATTTCAATCGATCAAGCTGCTGTAAAGCCTCATCAGCATGACCGCGATCAATCATCTGGCTCAAATGGGTGAGGTTCGCAACCGCGCTTGAAGGGGCATCCACCATGTTCGAGCTTGATTGCTGTCCTCTTGCGAAGGCCACCCCGACTACCACTGATAGGACTAGCATTCTCCGGAACGGCCTCAACATATCCATGGTGAACATGAGTGTATAAGCTTTAGGTCTCCTTCTGACGAGGTCAGAATTGCACTCTCAGCGAGAACTGCAACTGACGCGGGTTGGTCGTGCCATCCACCCCCGGCCCTGCACTAATGGCACCGTCCTGTTCGATGTTGCCGCTAGGAGTTCCATAGTTGATGTGATTGAAAACGTTATAGGCGTCCATGCGGAACTGAATTGTTGCGATCTCCCGAATGGGGAAGTTCTTCTGAACGGCGAGGTCCGTATTGAAAAAATGCGGGCCAAAGACACTGTTTCTACCTATGGTCCCAATCTGATCGGGGCCAGTCGCGGTAAAAGCGCCTCCCAAAGGTTGGGCCTTGAAATAGGTGAGATTATGGCCTGGAGAGCCGGATATCTGAGAATGAAATGCTCCCGGATTTCCATTGACATAGCAAGGCGCGGATGTAGTTGGAATGCTGTTGCTGCATGAGCCATAGGAAAGCGTAAAGGGGAGGCCGCTGGAGTAATTCAGTACGGGGCTGAGTTCCCATCCTCCGATGATCTGGTTGACGATAGGCTTCACCTGGCCGAACAAGAGCTTGTTACGACCAAACGGAAGTTGATATAGACCATAAATAATGATCTGTTGCTGTCTGAGTGCACTGTCACGACCCTTGACCGCCCTCTTATCCCAGGTCGAAAAGCCTCCAGCATAGCTGGTCGCTCGCTGCCAGGCATAGTTCGCGTTGAAAGACAGACCATGCGTGAACTGTTTGGCAAGCGAAACCTGCAACGCGTTATAGTGCGAGTCAAAATTGTTACTGTAATCCGTGATGCCGTTTGTCCAGCCGCACTGTCCGTTCGATATAAGCGGATCGTTCGTCTGATATCCCGGAACCGAACAAGCCGGAAGCTTGCCGCCGTAGTAGCGCTGTAGATAGGTGGAGTTGCTCGTACCCCCATTAGGGGCGATACCGGCAACGGGGGTACCATTCAACGCTCTCACACCATAGCTGGTATTCGGACTGACGGAAGAATCGTAATGAAGAGGCTGCCCGGTGATGCTGAACTCCGCAGGGAGAAAGATCGCCGCCTCATTGGGATTGGTCGTGTTGCCGCTGTTATCACCGAGGGTATGAGTGCCCTTGTTTCCCACGTAGGCAACGGTGAGCGATAGGGTGGGCGTCAGTGATTGCTGCAAACTAAGATTCCAGGCATCAAGAGTCGGCAACCGGAGTGGATTGGGCCGCGCACGAGAGTTTACGGCGTAACCCGGGTTCGGAAGCAACCCGTTGGTAGGTACGGCAATGGGCGCGGGCGCCGGAGGCCCCGAGGCGAGAGTAAATGCCTGACTCAATGGTCCGCCCGTGGCAACTACTTCTTGGCTTGAGAGAACAGGCAGATTCTGCGTTGCTGCGTGCCCAAAGATCGAGCCGAAGACACCTATATCGAAGCTACGCCCATATCCCCCGCGAAGCACTGTATTGGGACGGACCTGATAGGCAACGCCAACTCTGGGGCTATAGGTATTCGTATTCCGACCCCAGTTCAAATTGCTGCCAACCACTCCCACGCTGGCAACATTTAGATATCCGGTTTTCATGTCCAGCAGAGCACCGTTCCCTTGGGCATTGATCGTTTCGGGAAAGTAGAATTCGTAGCGCAGCCCATAGTTGACGGTCAGTTTGTCGGTGACACGCCATGTGTCCTGCACATAGAAGAAGTCGCGTTTCTGAAACTCCTTCGCGTTTGTAGAAGTGCTCACAAAACGCTTGAAACCCGTTACTTTACCCAAAGCAAAGGTTGCAAAACCAATGCCACCCTGCGAGCCGCTGGCAATGGCCGGATTCGAGGTCGGTTGGTTGCTGAAATACAGAATCCCAGTGCGGTCGTTATCGCTCGGAACCCGCAAGTTGCGTGCATAACGGAGGTCGGCTCCTATTTTTATGGAATGCGTGCCTAGTATCTTCGTCCAATTGTTCACGAGTTGATACTGATCTTCGCGCTCGGTTAAGGGGCAGTTGCAGCGATCGACATTGAGACCAGCACCATATTGCGGTCCCTGGCTTTGTGGGTTCGCAGGCTCTGATCCGGTGCTTGATCCGACCTCAGCCAATTGGAAGCTCGGAGCCCCACCAGTGGCCAGAGTACCTGTATTCATTCCAGGAATACCGAGTTGATCAGCAAATGGAATGTTCTGGTTATATTTCGAGGTGATGATGTTGTAGCGGAAGTAGCCAAGTCGAATATCCGTTACCAGCTTTGCGTTGAGAGCGATATCTGCGCCAGCAGCAACACTGTCATTGGCTCCCTTGGAGGTGCCACCGTAGCCTCCAAGACCGAATCCCGCCCCTCCAGCGGCGCCAAACATGGTCGCACCGCTTAGAACGTCGGTGAACCGGCTGAAGCGGCCAAAGATGTGGACCTTCTCATTCATTTGATAGTCGCCGCGCACATCCCATTGATCGCTGTTCAGTCCCCCTGTACCACCGCCACTGTAGTTGTTTTTGAGACCGTTAAAGGCGCCAGGATTGTTCGGCTTGTAGGGCTCAAGCAACGCGAAGAAGTTCTTGGCCTGCGCTGAAACCTGTGACGCAGGGATAACGTTTCCAGGATAGGGCTGCCCGTTAGACTGATAGATAATGCCGGCACCTGCGGGGGTGACATTGGCTGCATATTCGCTGAGGTCGCAACCAGGAATTCCGCTCGGCCCTACCTGTTTGCCAAGGCACGTTTCCACCAGGAGAGAAGATGGTACCGTTTGGGTATTTGAGGTTCCAACCTTCTGCCGCACACCCTGATAGTCGCCGAAGAAAAACACCTTATCCTTGAAAATCGGACCGCCAATCGAACCACCAAACTGGTTCTTCAATGCTTGCGGAATTTTGCCCTGGGTCGGACCTTGAGTAAACGGGTTTCGGGCGAGATTTGCGGCGCTTTGACGATAATCAAATGCGGAACCGTGAAATTTATTTGAGCCAGACTTGGTCTGCGCGGTCACAACAGAGGACACCGCCTTGCCAAATTCGGCATCAAAGTTTTGCGTCGTGATCTTGCTTTCCGACAGCGAGTCGAGGTTCGGATTGACGACGATGATGCCGAGGATCGGGTCCTGATTATCCGTTCCATCGAGCTCGTAGGCCACTCCAGCGAAAGCCTGACCGTCGACCATGATCTGCTTGCTGCCCTGCGGATTTTCGCTTGCCGCATGACTCCATCCCAACTCCTGTGCTCCTGGCAACAACAACTGTAGGCCGGTGAAGTTGCGTCCGGGAATCGGCAAATTCTGGATCTCACTTGATGAAAAAACAGTGGATACATCTGCTCGATCTGTCTTCAGGAGTGGCACCGACTCGGCATTAACTTCGATGGTTTGGTCTGAGGAACCTACCGTAAGACTGACCTGCACCTTCACAGAGGTGTCTGCAAAGACCTGTATTCCCGATTGCTGGAAACCCTGAAATCCCGCGGCGGCAACCATGACATCGTATGTATCGGGAATCAGATGATCCGCCGTAAACTCGCCTCTTGTGTTGCTTTGAACTACGCTCGTAGTTCCTTTCGCTACATCAGTCACTGTAACGGTTGCGTTCGGCACTAAAGCACCGGAGGCGTCGGTCACGGTTCCATAGATCGTCCCGTAAACTGCCTGTGCATGTGCCAGAGTAACAGTCGAAAAGATCGCCAAATAGAAGACACAAAGTAGTTTGATTCGAATCGCGAAACTCATGACAAGACTCTCCAGAAAGAGTGCTGCTCTGTCTTGTCCCATGGCCAAGAGGTGCTTTTGCGAACTTGCTGGGCGAAGGGAGCGGTTCGCAAGCGCCTCTGGCTGAGACAGGACCTTAGGCCCTAAAGATTCAGCGCTGCCTTACGACAATCATCAAAGCCCTTGTTCGAACGCGAACCGTACTCTCATTGCAAGAGAATGTCAACGGCAATATTCGTTCCTTCAAATGTACGGATGACATCTGGAGAAGCTCCAACCGTAGTGGACCTCATTGGTCCGACCTTCGCGTGGCGCCACTCCCACTTCACGAAGGGCACTTCGTTGCATTTCACAGAGCCATTCTCTGGATAGTGTTGCTATAGTCTTGTCCGATCGACACGAGGCCTACCCATGTGCAGATACACAGAATGGCTCTCTCGCATTGGCCGCACAATTCCCTTCTTTCTTCTGACACTCTCACTGATCACCCCACCGGCGGTACAGTCACAGACAAAACACAATGGTCAGAAGCCTAGATCTCAAGCTTCAGAGAGCGATCCATGGTGGAAACATGCCGTTATCTACGAGATCTACCCGCGCAGCTTTCAGGATTCCAATGGGGAAGGCATAGGAGACCTGAACGGCATAGTTCAGCGGCTCGACTACCTTCAGTGGCTCGGTATCGACGCCATTTGGATCTCGCCCATTTATCCGTCTCCTCAGGTCGATTTCGGCTATGACATCTCCGACTACGAAAACGTCGATCCGCAGTACGGGAGCCTGGCGGACTTCGACCGACTCGTCACCGCAGCAAAGCAGCGTGGCATTCGAGTCATCATGGATATGGTGATGAATCACACATCGGACAAGCACCCTTGGTTCATCGAATCCGCCAGTTCGCGAACGAATTCAAAACGAGGCTGGTACATCTGGCACGATGGCAAGCCAGGAGGAGTACCGCCAAATAATCCCCCGAACAACTGGACAAGCAACTTCGGCCACTCGGCCTGGCAGTATGACAAAACAACCGGGCAGTACTATTACCATCGTTTTTACATCCAGCAGCCAGATCTTAACTGGCGTAATTCAGCGGTAGAAAAAGCAGTATTCGGCACAGTGCGCTTTTGGCTCGATCGCGGAGTGGCGGGCTTCCGTCTCGATGCGATCCCGACGCTGTTTGAAGATCCCAAGCTCACCGATGCTTCTGAACTTCCTGGGATCAACGCCTATGGCGATCGAAATCAATCTAGCACCCTTTACGAAAACCTTCCCGAGGTTCATGGTGTAATGCGCCGACTCCGTTCCATGGTCGACAAGTACTCCGGTCAACGAGTCCTCATCGGCGAGACGTATCTCCCGAACGTTCAAGAGCTGGACAAATGGTACGGCGGTGCAAAACACGACGAACTCAATCTACCGATGGATCTGCAGGTTGGATTCATCAACAAGCTAGACGCAACACTCTTCCGCCAACGCATCTCGGATGCTGAAACGAAGATTAACGGGAATCAACCCCTCTTCGTCTTCGACAATCACGACAATGTCCGCAGTTGGAATCGCTACGGAGATGGCGTAAACGACGAAGCGATCGCTCGCATTCTCGCCACCATACTTCTCACAACCCGCTCTACAGCGATGATGTACTACGGCGAAGAATTGGGCATGACGACCACGCAGCCCACGCGCAAAGAGGACGTTAAGGACCCCGTCGGCATTACTGGATGGCCGCAAGATAAGGGACGCGACGGAGAGCGCACACCCATGCAATGGGACGATACGAAGAACGCAGGATTCAGTACCGCTCAGACCACCTGGCTACCCGTCGCAGCAGACTATGTCACCAAGAACGTTAAGACAGAAAGGGACAATCCGGAATCCCTTCTCAATTGGCATAGGAAACTTATTGCTATGCGCAGGACGAACCCCACATTGCGCGAAGGGGAGACGATCATGCTTGATACTACGAATCCCTCCGTGCTCTCTTATGTACGCAAAGGAGGCACCGGCCATCCTTCTATCCTGGTTGTCATGAACTTCACCGGCAACACAGAAATCGTCTCGTTTGATGGACAGAAAGACCTTATCCCCGGTAAAGCATCCACACTTCTCGCAAGCGGCATCTCGCTGGCGCATCAGACTAGCCTTAACGGAATCGCGCTACCCGCTTATGCCGTATGGATTGCCAGCCTGGAATAGAAACGATTACTCAGAGAACATGCGATAAGCTACCGTTGCGAACCTGCCCGTCAAGACGTAGGATTTTTGCAAATGCGAGGATGTCTCATTATCCGTTGTGTCCTGCGCGTCCCTCTCCTTTATTTGTTAATTGCCGGGGATGGGTATGCTCAAAGCACCTCCTCGCTTCCGCCCTCTAGCAATATAAAAGCCGCCGATACCGCTTTCCGTGCCGGGTCCAAAGCTTATCAGCGCAATGACCTCATCACAGCCCACGCGCAATTCGCCCGGGTTGTACGTCTCGCACCTAACGTCGCTGCCGGACACACTGCCTTCGGTACCGTGCTGCTTGCTGAAAACAACGTTAGGGCAGCAGTCTCCGAATTGGCACTGGCCCACAAGCTCGCCCCCCACGATACCGATGCCACCCTCAACCTTGCTCTCGCTTACATACAGCTTCATGACAGTGCAAAAGCCATCCCACTGTTCCGAGCCGCAGACGAAGCGCATCAAACGCTCACAGCTGAACAGGTGATTGCTTACGCCAGCGCGCTCGAGGCAATCTCTCAATTCGCCGCTGCGGAGGTTCGTATCGAAGAAGCCCTCGCTGCATCGCCCGATAGTGCGTCGCTTCACGACGCCCTCGGTACATTGCTCGCAAAGATGGAACAGTATGCTAAAGCCGAGCCGCACTTTCAGCGAGCGATCGCTCTCAATCCATCGTTTGCCCTCGCGCACTTTCACTTAGGTTCTCTCTACCTTGCCGAACGCAATCCAATCAGCGCATTGGGCCCCCTCACGCAGGCAAGCCAGCTCTCAAGCACCAATCTTGAATACTCGCTTCAACTTGGCCGCGCTCTTCGCGCTGCGAATCAGGACGAGCAGTCGATCGCGACCCTGCGCCATGCTCTACAACTCGGCCCCACTTCCGTCGACGCGATGTACGAACTGGCTCTCAGCCTTCAGGCCGGTGGAAATGCACGCGAGGCGCTTCCACTGTTCCAGCAGGTTGCCGGCGTCCGGCCACAGGATGCTCCCACCCTCACGAACTACGCTCTCGCTCTCGTCCAGGTTGGCGACGCTAAAACTGCCATTCCTGTCTACAAGCGTGCTCTCGCGCTTACGCCTGCAAGCCCAACCGTACGCGAAGACCTCGGTGTCGCCTTCCTGCAGCAGGCCGATCTCGACCATGCCATCGAACAGTTCCAAGCTGGGCTCGTCATTGATCAGGCCAATCCTCAGCTTCACTATGATCTTGGCCTTGCCTACAAGCTTAAGGACAACATCAATGCCGCAATCCACGAGTTCGAGCAGGCGGCGAAACTCGACCCTACACTTCCCGATCCACACTACACGCTCGGCGTCCTCTATATGCAACTCGCCCGATTTCCTGAAGCCGAGGTGGAACTTGAGCGTGCCACCACATTGCAACCGGGCCATGGGGACGCCTGGGCGATGCTAGGGAATGTTTACAAACAAAACAATCAACCTGACAAGGCCATCGCTGCTCTCAGGCATGCCATCCAGTTAATGCCGAACCAGCCCAGTCCGCACATCACCCTTGCTTCCATCCTCGTTCGACAGGGAAACACGGCGGACGCCGCATCCGAGCGCAAAATAGCAGCCGATCTGAGCCGCGTGGCCGTTAGTCGACAGCGCGCCAACTTCTCACTCGACAGTGGACGAGCTCTACTAAAACGCGGTCAGATTGCCGAAGCCATTACGCAACTCGAGGCCGCTGTTGCTACTGATCCCGACTACGCCGAAGCTCACGTTGCACTCGCTGAGGCGTTTGCAAAACAGGGCCGCCCTGCCGAGGCCGCGCTGGAGCGCCAACAAGCCCAACGGCTCGCTCCGGAGCAACCACCAAAGCCAGATTGACAACCATGGTTTAGAAACGCTTGTCTTGGGCGTTATGTCGTCAAGTTAGAGAATCACTCCCTTTCAAGATCCGTAACAAACACGTTGCCCCGCATTCAACCTTTCTCTATACTTCACGCACCGTGGCCATCCTCGTCTGAGCTGTCTTTAACATCACGGCCACAGCGGGAGAGTCTCCATCTTGACATGGTCTCGTCGCACCTTCCTTACCTCCCTCTCACGAAGCGCGCTCGTCCTTACGCTCGACGATGTTCTATCCTTAGCACAAGACTCCCAGGTTCCCCCCACACCACAAATCGGCTCGCGTCCCACCTACGACGCCAAGCCGCGGCCCGCTCCCAAAGGTGTGGCTTCACCCGTCGCAGGGACCCCGCTCGGAATCAGTTTCATCGATGTTGCCCGGCAATCTGGCCTCAATGCGAAAACCATCTACGGGGGTGAGCATAAGAATCGCTACCTTCTCGAAACAACCGGCTGTGGAGTAGCCTTCTTCGACTATGACCATGACGACTGGCTCGACATCTTTCTCGTCAACGGCTCCCGCATCGAAGGTTTCTCGAAGGGCCAGGAACCGGTCTCACATCTCTTCAAAAACAATCGCGATGGCACCTTCACCGACGTCACCCAAAGGGCCGGGCTTGGTCGCAGCGGCTGGGGACAGGGCTGTTGCGTCGGTGACTACAACAACGATGGATGGAACGATCTTTTTGTTAGCTACTACGGCCAGAACATTCTCTACCGCAATAATGGCGACGGAACTTTTACCGACGTAACAGCCAAAGCCGGTCTTACGCAACCGAAGATTCGCTGGAACACCGGCTGCTGCTTTCTTGATTATGACCGCGACGGCCACCTAGACCTCTTCGTCGCCAACTACATCGACTTTGACATCAAGACGGCTCCGCTTCCGGAAGCTGCGGGTTGCGCGTATAAAGGCATTCAGGTCGCTTGCGGTCCACCCGGTCTACAAGGTGGGAAGAACATACTTTACCGCAACAATGGCGATGGAACCTTCACAGACGTCTCCGAGAAATCCGGCATGTTGGGAACGATCGGAACATATGCCCTCTCTGTCTCCGTCGCCGATCTCAACAATGACGGTTGGCCTGATATTTATGTAGCGAACGACTCCACCGCATCTACCTTTTACCAGAACCAGAGAGACGGTACATTCAAGGACGTTGCCATCGAGGCCGGTATCGCCTACTCTCCCGACGGTAAGCCACAAGCGGGTATGGGAGTGTCGATCGGCGACTTCAATCGCGACGGTCTGCTCGATATCGTTAAAACTAACTTCGCCGGAGATACCGACTCTCTCTACGTCAACCTCGGCGGTGGCAACTTCGACGACAACACTTACCTTTCCGGGCTTGGCGTCAACACACGCTTCCTCGGCTGGGGCGTAGGCTTCTTCGATATGGACAATGATGGCTGGCCCGACCTGCTCATGTCCAACGGCCATGTGTATCCCGAGGTAGAAGGCACCAATGTTGACGCTCCTTATGCACAACACAAGTATCTGTATCGCAACCTGAGGAACGGACAGTTCGAGGAAGTTACTGCCGAAGCTGGTCCTGGAATCAACGCCAGCGTGACTGCTCGCGGCACTGCCTTCGGCGACTTCGACAACGACGGCGATATCGACATTGTCGTCAACTGTGTTAACAACCTCCCTCAACTCATCCGCTGCGATTCCACCACTGGGCGCAACTGGATCAAGATCCGTACCGTCGGCACAAAATCAAATCGCACTGGGATTGGCGCACGCATTATGATCACCACTCAGTCCGAGGCTCCCGCAAAACCCTTCGTCCAGATCGATGAGGTTCGCAGTGGCGGCAGCTATTTCTCACAAAGTGATCTCCGCATTCACTTCGGCCTCGACCGCGCCCCGAAAGCTGACGTTGAGATCCGCTGGCCTTCCGGAATCGTCGACAGGCTACCTGCACTCGCCGCCAATAATCTCTATGTCATTCAGGAGGGCGGCAAACTGCTCAAGACCGTTCCTATGGGGCTCATCGAATCGAAAACGACAGAGCCGAAGTCGTGATGTTTCCAGCTCCCAAACAAATCAGAAATCTTCTAGCTCAAATACTGCCCATAACTCAATGTCTCAGAGATCTCCCTTTCTTCTGCAGCGTCCTGCTGACGGTCTCTCTCTCGAATTCTCCCCTCGCTGCCTACGGCCAAAAGCATCCCTATCCCGCCAATATGGATCATCCTTCCCCTGCATGGTTCGTCGACGTTGCCGCATCGGCAGGCATTCTCGTTCGTAACGTCAATGGAAGCGCGGAAGTCAAACGCTACATCCTCGAGGCCACCGGCTCCGGCGTTGCCATTATCGACTACGACCATGACGGTTGGCAGGACATCTTCCTCGTGAATGGCACCACGCTCGACGCTGCTACTTCGAAAAACAAGCCCATTAGCCACCTCTTTCATAACAACCATGATGGAACCTTTACCGACGTCACCACTCGTGCGGGAATCGCTCTTTCCGGTTGGGGCCAGGGCGCATGTGTCGGGGACTATGACAATGACGGATATGACGACCTCTACATCACCGCCTACGGTAAAAATCATCTATTCCATAATCAAGGAAACGGAACCTTCAAAGACGTCTCCGAGGCGTCTGGCGTCTCAAGTGCGGAAAAAGAATGGGGTACCGGCTGCGCCTTTGTCGACTACGACCGCGACGGACAACTCGATCTCATCGTCGCCAACTACGTACACTTCGACCTTGCGACTATCCCTAGGCCTGGATCCGGTCCGGGCTGCATGTGGAAAGGCGTCCCGGTGATGTGTGGGCCACGGGGACTTCCCTACGCCCCCAACATTCTGTTTCATAATCTCGGGAATGGCCGCTTCGAAGATGTCAGCAAACCAAGCGGCATCGAACGCACGAACGGCCATTATTGTTTTTCCATTACTACCCTTGACTACAACGAAGACGGCTGGCCAGACGTCTACATCGCCTGCGACTCTACTCCTTCCATTCTCTATCGAAATAATCATGACGGCACCTTCACCGATGTAGCTGCCGGGGCCGGTGTCGCTTTTAACGAGGACGGCCGAGAGCAGGCCGGCATGGGTTCCACCTCCGCCGACTATGACGGGGACGGCCATCTCGATCTATTCAAGACCAACTTCTCCGACGATACCTCTACCCTGTATCGCTCTCAGGGTGACAGCACCTTCACCGACGAAACTCACGCAGCGGGGCTCGCCATCAACACCGATGCCCTCGGATGGGGCGCTATGTTCGCCGACGTCGACAATGACGGTTGGCCAGACCTTCTCATTGCGAATGGACACGTCTATCCCGAGGTTGACTCCGCTCGCCTTGGCTCCTTCTTTCGTGAGCCCCGCTTCCTTTATTACAATCTCGGAAGCACTTCATCTGAACTTGTGAAGTTCAAAGACATTAGCAAAGCATCCGGACCGGCGTTGCTCAAGCCACTGTCTGGACGTGGCCTTGCGACTGCCGATCTGTTCAATGACGGCAGGATCGAAGCTGTCATCAACAATCTATCCGATGCCCCCATGCTCCTCGTCAATCTTGCTCACAATCAAAACCACTGGCTTGACATGCACCTCGTTGGAACTACCTCGAATCGTGACGCCATCGGAGCACGTGTCACTCTTCGCGCGGGCGCGCGCGTATGGGTCGATGAGGTTAGGAGTGGGTCCAGCTACAATTCATCCAGCGACCTCCGGCTCCATTTTGGTCTCGGCTCAATTGCTCATCTGGATTCCATCCAAGTTCGCTGGCCAAACGGCCCTATAGAGATCTTCGATCCGCCTCCAGTCCCCGACCATATCCTCGAGCTAGTCGAAGGCAACGGTCGCTCTGCCTCGGCCAGCCACTAGCGTATGTAGCCCCCAATATTCCGACTGCTGGCAATCAATACGCTAAAAATATCGAACGCGATGTGATGGAAGTGGACGGGCCGAATCCGATCCAGCTCGTTCGCATAGTGCGAGCGGGAACGCATTCCTGATGCTTTTGAACTTGCAGAAAATTCAACTCCTACTCAGTAAACTCTGTGTTCGGGGCTGGAATCAGGCTCTGTCTGGGGGGAATAAAGCTTCGAATGAGCCGAGTTCTGACGTTCAGTTCGAGAGATGTGCATTTTGAACAATCTCAAATGCAGCGTCAGCCGTTCGATCTGCTATCACATGCCGCGCGGCCGGAAGACGGAGGCATCAATGAACCCGGTTCCGTTCGATGGTTATATGGCGGATCTATCGGTTACATACTCACTGTACTGTCAGCGTCAAGGGGATCGTCTGCATCTGGGTGCCCGCCCTTGCAATGACGTGGAAGGTATATGTCCCTTCCGGCGTGAGAAATCGAAGACAGGCGCATAGTGACGAGCCTCTGGTCTTCCTCGCAGAAGTCTCCGGCGAAAACCCGGTGCCGTTCGGAAGCATCCAGGCGCCCGTCCGGACCTCGACGCGAGTAAAGGTATCCACGGATACTTGTCGAGAGGGTCTTGCACGGTCTCGCCTGCGTCCGGTGCGACCGCTGCAACGTAAACGAGGCCGATCACGCGCTCATCGACGCCGACCGCCATAATGGTAGCGCCGCCATTAGAAGGGCGAAAAACTCCACAATCCTGAAGAATCCGAAGTGGGCTCAGAAGGCCAAGAAAACCTATATAGGCCAGCAAGAGCCACCATGGGAGGACTCGCGATGGGCAAGGTCCTGGTTCTGGCGACCGAACGTAAAACTCTCCGATCGCAAAGGATGAGTTGAGATTGCAGGTGTTATGACGTTGCGATGACAATCGCGATAACTATTTCGGTGAGCGAAGATGTGTGGGGCAATAATCAGTCCGGGCCAATGTCATTGATGTTTATCAAGGGTTGTCGATGGGTCACTTGCGCTTCTACGTGTCCGAGGCATCGTTCTTTATGCGCCAGTTCTCCTAAAAGATGTGCTCGGAACATCAAGATAAGGAATTAACGCTATGCCGACCAGGGTGGGTATCCAGAATGAGAAGAGTCTATACGCGAGGACAACAATTATAGTGGCCGCCTTCGGTGCACCTAGAAGTCTGTAGAGGCCCACCATACTGCCCTCGACTACTCCGATGCCGCCGAGGATAACAGTGAACTTGCCTAGTAATTGCGGGATTCCATAACCCGCAACGAGCACTGCTGCGTTGGCGTGGTACCCAGAGGCCAAAAACAGGAAGCCGAGGGTCAGCAAGTCAAAGCCGGTATTTAGAATGGCACCCACTGCCGGCCGACGCCAGCCCCCGCTCAACAGAGCGTCCCATCTATCTAGCAGGTATCCGACGGCAGCTTCGATCTTGGCATGCGCCAGTGGCTTGTGACGGACCTTCGCAACGAATCGAGCAAATGCCACCGCAACGAGGGACAATTTCTCTCGATAGAGTAGGCACAATATCACGGTTGCTAGGACAGCACTCAGGATCAAAAAGACAAGAGTGAAGTCGGCAACAAGCACTCCGGAAGATTTCTTCAGATGGATGATTAAGATGAGCCCGGCTAGTGACAATATGGCTAGTGCCGTGTCGTTTAGGAAAATAGGAAGCCAACCACCCAGACCAGCAGCTCCTGCATTTATACCCCGGTTGCGAAGCCAGTGATATGTCATTGCGGCCGTTCCAAGTACTCCGCCCCCAAGAGTCCCGACACTGTTCGCGCCGGCCGTCATGAGTGCCCCATCGATCGTGGAGATGGGGCCGCCCGCCAATTTTACGGCGGATCTAAGCAGATACCCGCTGCCCAAATAGCTGAGCACTTGTGCACTGATGGAAAGTACGACGAATGGAATTCTTAGATTTGATATCACCCGAAAGGCGTGTCCCATTGCGGCAAGGCGCGGTAGAAATAAATATACGGCCAGCCCTGACAGGACGAGAGCAAACAGGTAACGCCGCACCTTCGTTTTGGAAGGAAGAGGGTTCGGAACCTCAGGATTCGTTGTCATGAAGATCTTCCCTCACCAATCGATGCTTGATAGCCAGTGCTGTCAGAGGAGAGCGTGTCTGCGATAAAACCAGGATTTAACAGCCTGGACGAGAAAGAGGTAGGTCACGGCAAGAAGGAGAATCGCGAACAAGAGAGATATAGGTGGCGGACTGAAGCCCAGTAATCTCCCGAGCTGTGTATACGGCAGCGCAGTCGCGACAGCGACGACGGCCAACACGCTTATAACCAAGCCCCGACTGGGCCGGCTCTTCAGAGGGTTGGCTGCCGTCCGGATGACGAAGACCACAAGCGTCTGTGTCGCAAGGGACTCCACAAACCATCCGGTGTGGAATAGCGACTCATTTGTGGAAGCATGGAACACCCAGAGCAACACCCCGAAGGTCAGGAAATCATAGATTGAGCTGATCGGACCGATGATCATCATGAACTGTCGGATGAATCCAATTTGCCATCGTTTGGGCCGTTGCTTCATGGCGGAATCAACGTTGTCGCTAGGGATGTTGACCTGCGAGATATCGTAAAGAAGATTGTTCAGCAGGATTTGGCTCGGAAGCATTGGCAGAAATCGCAGGAAGAGTGACGCTGCAGCCATGCTGAACATATTGCCGAAATTTGAGCTTGTGCCCATGATGATGTACTTCATGATGTTGGCAAAGGAGCGCCTCCCCTCGAGCACCCCATCGTTCACAACCGCAAGATCCTTCTCAAGCAGAATGATTTTGGCTGCGTCCTTGGCCACGTTCACTCCATTCATCACTGAAATCCCAACATCGGCGGTGTGCAGCGAAGGAGCATCGTTGATGCCATCGCCCATATAGCCCACGACGTGGCCGCGTCCTTTTAAAGCAATGATTACGCGATTCTTCTGCTCGGGGGATACGCGGGCGAAGATGGCGCCGTTCTCCGCCTGGTAAGCCACAGCAGCATCATCCATAGAATCGACCTGGGTGCCGGTAAAGATGGTGTCCGCCCCCAGCCCTACATCCTGGGCTATTTTCTGAGTCACGTACCGATTGTCCCCCGTCATGATAACCACAGAAATGCCATTTTGCTTCAGCGCTTCCAGAACTGAACGAACCCCCACCTTCGGTGGGTCAAGGAATGCTGCGAACCCGACCAGCGTCATGGCGTGTTCGTCGGCCATCGTGTACAAATCCTGCTTTTCCACTCTACGCATTGCTACTCCAACAGCACGGTACCCCTCCGCACCCAGCTTCTTCAGGGTGCATTCCGCCTCTGCCCATCGCTTGCCATCGAACGGCTGAGGAACGCCATCGATGAGGACCAGTTCGCAGATGCCAAAGACGCTTTCAGCCTCGCCCTTGGTGATGAGCAGATATTCGTCCTCATGTCGTACCACCACCGAAAGGCGCTTGCGATTGAAGTCGAAAGGGATCTCATCCAACTTGTCATACCCCACGATGGACGGAGGCTCATGTTTCAAGATTGCATCGTCAAGGGGACTCTTGATGCCAGCCTCAAAGTAGCTGTTCAGGTAAATAAGCCGCAGGACATCGTCGTCGTCCTTACCCTGGAAATCCACGTGCCGATCAAGCACGATCTCCCCCTCGGTGAGCGTGCCTGTCTTGTCCGTGCATAGAATATCGATACTGCCGAAGTCCTCGATTGCGGCAAGCTGTTTTACCAGAACTTTCTTCTTCGTCATTCGCTTTGCGCCCTGTGCCAGTGTGACGGTAATAATCATCGGCATCATCTCAGGTGTCATTCCGACGGCAAGCGCCACGGAGAAAAGAAAGGACTCAAGCACCGGACGGTGGAAAATGATGTTCACCAATAGAACAAATAGGACAAGCAACATGGTCACCCAGGTGAGCATCATTCCGAACCGGCGTACGCCGCGGCCAAATTCCGTCTCCGGTGGTCGCATCACGAGACGATGGGCGATCTCACCGCAGACGGTGTCCTTCCCCGTACAGACGATTACTGCAGTACCTATTCCGGTTTGAACAGCCGTGCCTAGGAAAACGCTGTTGGTCGCGTCCGCCACGCCGTGCTTCTCGCCCGAAAGCTCAGCCCTTGTCTTCTCGACTGGCAGAGACTCCCCGGTGAGCACTGACTCCCGCACATGCAGGTCCTTCACCTCCACCAAACGAGCGTCCGCTGGCACAAGGTCCCCTGCTTTGAGCCGGATGATGTCTCCCGGGACTAACTCGGCCGTCGGCAGATTCTGTTCTCGTCCATCTCGCATCGCGACAGCTGTTATCGCGATCTGCTTCTGAATCTCCTCCATCGCATGTCGAGCCTGAAATTCCATCAGGAAATTCAGGAGCACGCTAAACAGTATGATAGCGATGATAATCAGCCCGCCCACGTGCTCCCCCAGCGCAAGCGAGATGCCACTGGCAACAACAAGGATGATGACGAGGGGATTTGCGAAGAAACTGAAAAAGCTGAACAAAACAGTAAAGCGAGACTCTCGGCCTAAACTGTTGGGGCCATAAAGACGCAATCGCCGATTGGCCTCTTCGGTAGTCAGCCCCGTCGAGCTAGCTTGTAACAGTTGCAGTAATTCCGGAAGTGGCTTATCCCAGAAAGCATCGAGAGGCGTCGTTCGTCCTGCCATGTTCAGCCTCCAATGTTCTGCAACTGCAATAAACAACACTTCCAATCCACAGAGAAGCCTTCTCTATCTAACTAAGTAGATCCATCATCCGTGACTCTGGTCCAAGCAAGCGTGACCGCCGTCACACTCTGTTGCACACGGTGCAGTTATCGTTCGAAGCATAATTTGCCTGATCGAGGACCACTACTCGCAGATCCCGGGTCGACTACAACCATTGGATATTGAATGGGCCAAAGGATGGAACGACCGGAGAGCTGTTCGTCGTTCCAGCGCTCCCGGAGACGGGGCGTTCGGCAAAATCAGCCAAGAGAAGCGCAGAGGTCTATCAATTGAGAGCCAAGCCCCCTCTCATTGGGGTCATCCGGTCAGAGAAGCGATTGCTGCTGGCCCCGTGCGCGTGATCACCGATATCGGCAAGGTACAGGGAGTTCAGGCGGGCGATGTTCTGGTCGCGGAGAGTACTGATCCTGACTGGGAGCCGGCGGTGCGGCGAGTGGCAGCGATTGTTGTCAACCAGGGAGGCCGGACAGCGCACGCAGCTATCGCGTTGAGAAGTGGAATATTCGTCCCTGGCCGAAGCTGCAGGCGTAACACGGCATAAGGTGTTAGCTCGATCTTGCGTGGATCGATGACTATGTCGCGTTCACTTTAGAGCGGCTTGTTTGATTCGCGCACCCACGACCAGATGGTTTTCTGTGGGGTGGGCTTGCTCGATATCATCGAAACGAATTCGCGCAATTCCGAAAGCTCTATCGTCTTGAGGATTTCATCCCTCGGCCGATCCAGCGATTGCTCGAGCGCCTTGTAGCCACCGCGCTGAATACGCAGCAAAGGAACGGCAGGGACCCTCTACGATGAGTCCGAGAGAGATGGATTCGCGGCAATGGCTTTTCATTTTGAACGAACGGCATCGCTGCTTGCCGCCGTGGCCACAAAACAGTTGCCAAGGCAATATACCCCCTGGTCCCGATGCTCAGCTTCGGACCCGGGGGTCCGGATTCAGATGACGGGCCACAAAGCAGGCTATGCCCTCAGTCGATATGCTCCGGTTCTCGTTCCCTTCGCATGTATCAGTCCCTACTTCAAATGATCGATTGAGAAATGCTTTCAGCGCTTCACCAAGACAACGACAGAACGGACCCTCACCTTGTACCTCAGACTGCTCAAACATTCAGTCCGCCCATCCTTATAGGAGGCAGAGAGATCTCAACTGCCGCCTGGAACGGATATCCGCGCAGCAGTTGAGGGAGCCGCGCGTCATGTTTCTGGTGCTTGTAGCCCCTCGGATTTGTGCCCTTCCCGCTCTAGATTGAGCGTTTTCGGGAATTCCCCTTCTTCGTTTAAACTCCTGCGCTTGGTGAAGGCCCTGCTGGCCGTGCTCCGGTCACCCAGTAGATAGCCTCGCCGCCGAGATTGCAGCGAGTTTGCTAGGTCTCATGATCCACATGATCTGATTGATGCCTTCTGCGGAGGCATCAATCGTTGCGAGCACAACGGGGACCTTCTCACGTGACATTAGAACCGACGCCTGTCCATTTGTTTCAACCCATGCAAGCGTCATGCCCATCCAGAAATGTGATGCGAAAGCGGCAATGAACTTCGCAACACGCTCACGACCAGAAACCGGGACCCCGGCCGCTCGCACAATACCACCCCCATCCGAATAAGAAACCACATCTTCTGCGAGGAGACCTTTCAGGGCGGCCAAATCCCCTGTTTGGGCAGCACCGATAAAAACTTGCAGAAGACGCAGCTGCTCTTCGGAACTCGCAGGTGAGCGCCGCCCGTCTGAGATATGCTTACGGGCGCGAGAGACCAGTTGACGGGTATTCGCCTCCTCGATCTGTAGAACGTCCGCGATCTCGCGATACGAGTAATCGAATGCTTCGCGTAGAACATATGCGGCACGTTCTGTAGGAGAGAGTTTCTCAAGGAGCAGCAAGATTGCAAGCCCCAAAGCTTCGCCACGCTCCGCACCCAGAGCAGGATTGCAGCTCGTGTCTACCGGTTCAGGAAGCCAAGGGCCAACGTAGGATTCTCGTCGCGATCGGGCGCTCTGCACGAAATTAATACACATTCGTGTGGTTGTGGTGGAGAGGAATGCCGCCGGATTCTCAACAACGCTACGAGCGGCAGTCTGCCACCGCAACCACACGTTTTGAACCATGTCTTCAGCCTCCGCCGCGCTTCCAAGCATGCGATAGGCAATGCCGAACAATCGCGGATGCACTTCGGCAAAAGCCGAAAGCCCATCGTCACCTCGGTCAGCTTTCGTGTTAAGACAAACGACCGACGGATTTTCCGATGTGGTTACTTCCGACATAGCGATGATCATACTCTGTCTCGCCGCGTCCCCCCGTTTGGGGAGGGTTGCAAGCTGTGGAAGCAGGCTTTATCTCATTCCTTCCCCAAGAACTCAGAGATAAGATGCCATCGCGTAGCCCTGTGAATGACCATTGCCTCCGCCTCCTCGCGGTGTGCAGAATTGTGCGAGTCGCCACTAATAAGCTCTCTAGCGGTGTGCTCTCGTTGTTGGTCGGGGGGTTCTCGCTTAGCAGTGGAGGCGATTCATCGGATTCCAAACTCACAGCCGGAGCCGGGGCATCGATCGGCGCGATCAACCAGGTTCCGCGCACACAGTAATGCGCGCGTTGGGGTTGAACTCATGCGGAAACCCACTCGGCGCCGACTTTAGCAGCTGGGCAAATGACGTTCGCTGCTTCATTTTGGGCAACTCTCAGCGTTTCCATAGATCTGGCGGCAGGATTGATTAAGCCCGGGAAAGGCGCGTTCCAGCTTCCAAAATAGCTTCGCGATTGCGTGTCGCCCAATCCACGAGCGATAACGCCGCCGTGCCCGTCAATTCCTCGACAGTGGTCGTCGCACCTTTGAAGTTCAACTTGCCCTCATAGGTCTGCCGGACCCACTCAAGAATGCCCGCTGCGTAAGTCGGCTCGATATATGCCGCCGTCTTGATAGCACCACTCGCGATTCCTCCTTCGAGGTCATCTGGAGTCAATATTGCGCTGTTTACTTGGACCTGAAGAGCCTCCGTGAGTTTCAGAGCTACCTGCTCGCCATTGAGCATCTCTGTGGCCAACCAATACTGTTTACTTCCGTGTACCTGAGGACCTTCCAAAAGAACTGTCGCCGCTACTGCGGACACATCCTCCGGAGCAATCCAACCCCACCGATTGGGATCCCATGAACCAATGGAATGTTCCGTTGACAACAGGTGCCGCCTCAAGCAAATTATCCATGAAGAAATGTGGGTGAAGATGTGTCCAATCCATACCGCTGTTTTCGATGTATCGCTCTATCAATTCGTGCCATGCACCGTATGAATACGTAATCCGTCCATTCCCAAAGATACCCAGGTGAACTACAAACTTTACTTTTGCTTCCACGGCTGCGTCGATGAGGTTCTTGCTTTGGTGGAGCATCGCAACGTTGTATCCGGTAGAGAGGAAGACGCGCTCTATCCCTCGAAGAGCCGCGGCAAAACTCTCTGGACGGTCGAGGTCAAGAAATACTGCATCTTTCCCATCTTCGCGCCAGTTGGCGACCTTTTCCGGATTGCGGGAGGCATAAACAACCTGCAATCCCCCATTCGTTCCAGACTACTTATTAACCTTTTTCCCACGCGGCCAGTCGAACCAACGACTAGAGCACGCGGGGAAACCGAAACTCGATCAGACATCATGACTCTGTTCTCCTGTTGGGTACGTCGATTGAGAAATTTAGGGGGTTAGGCACTCAATCAATGCCGCGCTGTCAGCTACCTACGACGTTCGAGTGGTGAACCAACTGTATGAGCTCTATTCGCAAAACTTCTTTTCTTCCCGGTCGATCGATCCCTCCAGGATGACGAACATGTCGATATCCCGCTCTCCGGGCTTGAAGAGAGGCGAATCTCGCGCGAAACAGATGTCCTGCCCATAAGGCCGAATCCGCGCAATCATGTCATCCGTCAAGCAAGGGAACGCAAGTTCAGGACGAAGTTGCGGATTGTAGGGAGCGATATCGTTCTTGGGGATGATGTTCATACGGACTCCAGAAGTTCGCGCATGCAGCGACTACGTACGAGATCTTGCGTGAAACTGGTTCGTGAATAGCGGTATCGGGGCTAATCACGCCGGCACCGGAGGAGACCCAGAGGTCCCGGTGCCGGCATCGGAGCAGCCTCTTACTTCTGCAAATTACCCTGCGCGAGCCATTCATCGAACCGAAGTTCACCGAGCTTCGCACCATCGTCCGGGACCAAGTGTTCGCTCGCTCAGACGTGCTCCAAAGTAAAGTGCGTCCGGATCGGCGACCACCTCGCGAGGATCGCCGATGGCAGCAAGTCCTCGACGAATGAGCTCGTCCAGCTTGAACTTGTCTTGCCCCGCGATTTCAACAGTGCTGTTTAGGGGTTCGCCGACGGCGGTGTGGCCCACGGCTTTCGCCACATCGTCTGCTGCAATCGGCTGTATGAGTACGGGGGCAAGATGAACCTTTCCGTCGTTCATTGCTGATCCGGCGATGCCCTTCACAAACTCGAAGAACTGCGTTGCATGCACGATTGAATAAGGCAGCTTCGACCCCTTGAGGAGTCTTTCCTGTGCGATCTTTGCTCGGAAGTAAGCGCTCTCCGCCAGGCGCTCCGTGCCGACGACGGAAAGCGCAACGATATGCCCCACACCTGCTTCTTCTCCATACTTCAAGAGGTTTGTTGTCGACGTCACGAAAAAGTCCATTACGGCTTTATCTTCGAACGAAGGAGAGTTCGAACATCAACGACGACGTGAGCATCGGCGAGCACTGCAGCTAGCCCCTGGCCAGTTAGCGTATTAGCGCCGGTGTTCGGCGATGCAGCGATCGCTTCATGACCGTGCTCGGCAAGGTTACGTACAAGCTTTGAGCCGATGAGTCCTGTACCGCCTATAACTACGATCTTCATTGCAAACCCTTTCGAGGCGCCCATGGGGCTTTCTGCAGCCGAGCCATGTCTCGGAGTTGTGGTGAGCTACTCACCGGTAGAAGGTCGAAGTCTTGGCGCGTTGAATCAGTCGACCGGGATAACTTCCGGCACATTCTGGTTCTTGATCAAAAACACAACAAACCTCGCAGGCTTGGTGGCGCTTGCATTGCGGCCGATGGTGTGGATGTCCTTGGGTCCTTCGTAGAAGGTTTCCCCGGATGAAGTGTGACTGGCTCCCCAACCTTCCCACTCATTACGATGGAGCCTTCGAGCACATAAATAAAGCCCTGAGCATCATGCCTGTGGATTGGGGCTGAGCCGTCAGGCATAATCCACTGTGATAATCGGCACTTCCTTCCCAGGAAATCCGGCAGGGGTTTTGGTGAGCGGTGCGACCTTCGTTTCTTTCTCTGATGCCTTGTGGGTGTTAGCAGCCAGCAACTCGATCGAAGATAGCACTGCCAATAGACTTACCGACCCTGACATCCCCCTCGCGGCAAGCATGCTACGACGAGACGGTTCGCCCGCTGCGTCCTGGGAAGGGACAGTGACGGAAGAACCGGCAAGCGGCGAAGAGGTTGAGACTGTTTCTTTGTTGACTTCATGCATCTTCTCAAGTTGAGTCATCTGAATTTCCTCTGCACCACCGGTGTTATTGGAAGTATCGAACTCGCTCGAAGTGATCGGAATCCCCATTCGGCCTATCCGGAACGACTCTTTTGGGATAAACCGTAGCCGCTTTCTTCCGCCGGTGCATCAACAAGCCCTTATCTTCAATCTGGCAAGGCATTGTTATCCAGAAACGTCGGAATGATCGCCATAAGCTCTCCGCACGTTGCTGACTTCGAATACTTCGGGAAAGAGGATGCGTGTGTCCACCGGAAGCAAATCCGCCGAACCGCTCAGCATGATAATGGGGGAAAGCCGCACGCGACCCTCGCATGCACAGCAACAGTGCGCGGTCATCGCAACCATGCATGACTGCAGGAGTGCCCGTGAGAGCCCATCCTTAGTACGTCAAACAGCGTGGGCATACATCGAAAGCCGTCAATCTGGCGTGAGCGTGCTACCAACCTGAACAGGCTGAGGCCAAGCAGCACAACGACAACGATCTCTGGGCAAAGATTGTATCGCGAGCGGTTGCTCCCTCCTTCCACGATAGTGTGGGTCTTCATCTGTATCAGCTAGGACCGAATAGCGCGAGGATTTGTGACAAGAAAGACAAAATAAAGAGACGGAGCTCAATCCTTGATCCGGTCGTACCCGGATGGCCCCAACGGGCCGCTGAGTGGCCCTTCTTTCGAGATTGTCAGTCCGAGACGCGGAGGCTATCCTCCGCGTCGACGATCTCGTCACGAAGCTTGCTGCGTTCGGCTGTTACGACATGCTTCCTACGAACTAGCTTTTCGGACGTATTGTCGCCAATGGGAAAGTTTAGGAGGTGCCAGAACCCCCTTACCGGTGGGCCCAGCCGGGTTGGAAGATGACTAGACTTGGCGAAACCAGCTTCTACATTTAGCCCTGACCGCGTTTCCAGCCTTTTTACGACCACGGGTAGGGAGTGGAGAGCGACAAGTCGAGCAGTGAGTCGACCTTAAGAGTGGCTCAGCCAATGCCGGTCCGCGTTGTGCATACGCGCATGGCTTTCCGAGGAGCAGTTGCGGTCGTCCACCTGGCTCGCGATCTCTCACAGCAGCTCCTCCATGGTTTGGTCAAGGTCTTCGTCGTTGTCGTAGACCCTTCAATTCGTACTCGCCGTTCGGTCGCCGCTTAGCGTTTGTACTCTCTCAATCGGCTCGATCGTCGCATGAGAGCAACTATGCGTGCGGCGGCTGCGATCTACGAGTCCTTTCGGCACCGTCTCGTTGTAGCGGTTGATCCAACGGTAGCCCGTAGGGCGCACTCGCTGTAGACCATGTCTCCAGTCTGTTTGTAACGGAAGTGCTAAGTACGCTCAGAGCCATACTCCCTGGAGACGCTCTTGGCATATTCCCACACGCGTTTAAAAGTATCGGAGAAATCCGTCGGAATGAGGATGCGTTCAAATGTGATTGGCGCCGGAATTGAGGTGTTCACAACCAACTCCCGTGGCTGGAGTTCAGAGCAGACGGCACGCCCCCCAAGCACCCCGCACCTTGCTTCACGGATTCGAAAACAACCTGGCATGTAACTAATGATTCAGGCAATCTGCAGCTTATCCTCGACTTCTATTACACCTGGCGCCGACCACGCTGCCCGCTCGGCCTCATTGCGCTCTGACCAGGAACGCACTTGTCCACGCAAGACCACCTTGGCTCCATGAACGTCGACTTGTATTTTTTGAGCGTCCAATTCCGCAGCACGACGCATGGCACTCTCGATCCGTGTCTTCACTTCGGAAGGCATCGCTATTGGCTTAACCTTGACATGGTTCGTTATACCCTTTACCCCAGCCAGACTGCGAATGGCATTCTCTGCCGCGATTTGCTGGTATCTGTAGTCGACGGTCCCCTTCAAAATGATCCACCCGTGCTCCACATGTACCTTGACACGATCCTCGGGCACAAGGACATCCCACTGCAAGGCGGTCACCACTGCACGGGCTATATCTTCATCCGTGCGTCGATATGAGAAGGGCAATTCGACATTAATCTCATCTACGACTGCCTTCACTCCCCCGACACGTTCGGCTGCACGGACAGCCGACCATTTTTCGGCCAGACTCTTCACTTTTCCCGAAAGAGTCACGATTCCGTCGTTCGTTGTAATTCCGATCTCCGCCGGATCGACGGTTGGTTCATATTGCAGCTCATCTAATACATCCTGTTGAAGTTGGACATTCGTTTTCATTCTCATCATCTCCTTGACCGCCTGAATTTTGCGCGATGGAACGCATTCGCAGGACTCGTGAGTTGCTTGCAGCAACCGATACTTCTCTGAACGGACGAGGCCTGCAGTGACTAGCTAGGCGGCCTTCACTTCGATCTTCGCGGAGGTGTCCAACTTGGGCAGAGTAAGCGTAAGGACGCCCTTGTCGAGGGTGGCCGATGCTCGCCTGCTATCTATATTGGACGGCAGAGTAACCTTGCAATGAATCCTGCGAGTTGAGGTCGACGTCTGTGCGCTCTCGGCTCCAGTCTTCGTCTCCTTCTGCGATTGTTCGTCTTTACCGCAAATGGAGAGCATATTCCCATCGACACTCACCTTGAGCTGATCGGGCGAGAAGCTGGGAACTTCTGCTTTCACTGTGAACTGATTGCCTTTATCGTCGATAAAAACGGGAACCGGCTCCAAGAGGGACGCCTCGGCACTGAGCCAGTCTTCGAGAGCCGATCCGCGGTTATATCCGCGCCGCTCGAAGAGAGCGAAAGCCGCACGCGAGAGTTCCTCTTCTATTGCCTGCATCTCTGAAAAAACCTCCGTAGGAGAGCTAAAACTGAAGATGTCCTTGGCAGGAATCGGGTTAGTGGCTATAGCGGTAGACATATACTTCTCCCTGTCGGATTTAGCGTTTATATAGCAGCATAGATAGTCATGGGTGATTCGGATGTGACACGTATCACCGTTGCGTCACCAAAAGGCGATATGGTATTCCGAGAGCGCAAAAAGCACATAATTGTCACTCCCTGAAGGTCTCAAGGTCTTCCCCGAGGATGTTGAGGGAACACTCAACCGGATCAGTGGCGTTCGTAAGTCCTCAGTCGACTACAACGATGTCTACGCGGTTCTTGTTTTAGAGTCTGGTGTCCAGGGCGAAACATCGTGAGACAGGCAAATCAACTCCTTGAGCCTCATCATCGGATTCGTTCCTTCTCTCTTTGGACACAGGCGGAACCTTCAGCGAGAATAGCGTGGGCCAGAATAGTTGCAGTACTCGTACCATCCCCTACGGCATCCCCGGTCCGTTCGGCCGCCTCTCGCATCATGCTGGCTCCAAGGTTTTCTTTAGGGCATCTGAGACTAATCTCCTTCGCGATGGTCACACCGTCATTGCACACGATGGGTTTTCCAAAGGCTTTCTCAATAAGCACACACTTCGGCTTTGGCCCGAGAGTCACACTTACCGCGCTGGCCAACAACGTCGCACCCTTGAGAATTCTTTCGCGAGCTTCAGACTCGAAGCAGATCTGTTTAAATGCCATAGATCGCCTCCAAAGCCATGAGTCTTCTCTTATTGGCAAGTCCTTGCGGTGACCGTGATCACAACACTGCACCACGGTCACGATGCAAAGGCTCTGTGATTCCGATCACCGCGATCATGTATTCAAACCGATAAAGTGATCCTTCTCGGTAGGAGAATCGTATGAAGACTGCCCCTGTCCTTCCCTCTTCGGATCTGCCTTCTTCCGAAACTCTCGCAAAACTTGCCAATGTCTGTGACGAAGAATCACACGCAGTCACACTGTACTTCAACCGGTCGACCTTCTCCGACAAAGCTCACCGCGAAGAAGCCCTGACGTTTGAACATCTTGTAAAGACAGCCAGAGATAAATCACAATCCGACGACGCCAACAACGGTTTGTCGAAGGACCTGGCACGAATTCTTGGTATGGAGCCGGAGCTTCGAAGTTCCCCCAGTCGATTCAAGGCGATCTTCGCATGTAGCGATAGGCAGATCTGGCAAGAAATCGACCTGCCAGCATGTGGAGACTTCAGTCGTCTGGAGATCGCCCAGCGTTTTCATATTGTTCCACTGCTGCGGGCCATGGACGCCTGTACTCCATATTGCATAGCAATCGTCGAGCACGGCAAAGCGAGAATCTTTATCGCCCATGGTACGGAAATTCACGAGCTGCACCAGTTACCTTCCGAGGATTTAGCCGTGGCTGCAGACGACTCGCGTGTCGGTTGGTCTCATCACATTGAGGGAAACGTAAGAGAACGCACGAAGGCATACTTTAAATTACTCGCCCGTGAAGTGCATGAACTTTTGCAGGACTTACCTTGCCAGTATCTCGTTGTCGGCTGCCGGGAAGATCTTTGGTCTGAACTCGAGCCTCAGCTCGTCAAGGCAGGCATGGGAGCCATGATCTCTGGCCGTTTTCATATTCCAAGCTTCGACATGACGCCACACGAAATGGTTCAGATTGCTAAACCCGTGGTCGCCGGGAAGCAGCGGCAACAATATACTCAGTTCTGGGAACGTGTCCGGGAAGGGACTGCCCTAAGCGCCGTTGGCGTCGACCCAGTGATACGAGAGCTGGAATCGAGTCGCGTGCAAACTCTCTTTCTGGGAGATCTTTCCGGCAAAAATGTCACCGAGTGTGGCAACTGTCAGAAATGGCGCGATATCGGTAATCTCTGTCCGACATGCGGAAGTTCGTATATTAAGACCCTTCCCGCAGAAGAGCTCTTACTGCGGAAGGCACTATCGACAGGAGCGAATGTAATTGCGCCGGACTTAGCGATGACCAAATTGTTCGGCGAAGTCGGTGCCCTTCTTCGATACTGATCGGTTCGTCTATCAATGGGACCCGGACAAGGGGGCATGGAATCCTTGCGGAATCCTTGCCCCCTTGATAGATATTCATGTTAAGTGAATCTGCCGCCTATGCATGCGCTCTGGTCTGAGACTGAGTGGGATGCTTAGAAATTGCGGCCACGGTGTGGTGTGTATGCTCTGCAGTATCGCGCAGTGCGATATCGGCCTGTGCGACGATCCCGATACAAGTGCCTTTCGCGTCAATCACCGGAACGCGCCTAACCTGGTATCGCTCCATCTTGTTTTCACAAGCTTCAAGCGACTCATCCGGACCACATGTCACCGTAGCCTTGCTCATCACCTCTGAGACTTTAATAGCGCCAGTCAATTTCCCAGTAGCAACCGCCTTGATGCAGATATCCCGATCGGTGATTATTCCAAGCAGTTTCCGCTCCGTGCAATCATTCACTACAGGAATGGCTCCGACATCGTTGCTTTTCATTAGCTCCGCCGCCTTTTGGATTGCATCGGCCGGTGTACAGCAAAAGAGTGTCGTACTCATCACATCTTTGACATTCATAAAACCTCCTTCCATCCTGCCGTTCGCGGCGGATGACCGGTATGCCTATAGTTCAATGCCGAAACCTTACACTAGCAGATGGACTGGGCAGACGCCTGTGATAGTGATCACGTCTCTTAAAAGAGGTGAACGGAGTGATGAACATCACTGCGTACATTTTGTCTGCACTGCACTAATAGATCGTAACGACGCTCAAATAGGCTGACCAGACCGCGTCGATTCAGCTGGCCAGAGCGGGAGCAAAGCCATGATCTTTAAAGATCGAGTAGACGCTGGACACCAATTGGCAATTCGGTTGAGTGCTTACGCCAATCGGGACGATCTTGTCGTATTAGGGATTCCTCGCGGAGGCGTGAGCGTCGCATTCGAAGTGGCCCAGGACTTGAATGCCCCGCTGGATATATTTCTCTCCCGAAAGCTCGGTGTTCCGGGACACGAAGAGCTTGCATTCGGTGCAATAGCAGCTGGAGATGGCCGATATCTGGACAAGCAGGTGATCGCAGCTGCGGGTATCTCCGAGCAACAGATTGAGCGCGTTACTCGAGATGTAAAAGACACGTTGCAGCAACGCGCTCTGCTTTATCGAGGTAACCGACCGTCACTCGATGTGTCAGGAAAAACGGTCATCCTTGTGGACGATGGGATAGCCACCGGAGCCAGTGTATATGCCGCTATTAGCGCGCTCCGGCAGATGAAACCGGCCAAACTTGTGCTGGCAGTGCCGGTAGCGCCTGCCTCCACATGCGCATGGCTGAGGCCCGAAGTGGATCAACTTATCTGCGTGCACGCGCCAGAAGAATTTTACGCAGTCGGTCAATTTTACGAGTCCTTCCCTCAGGTTGAGGATATTGAAGTACAAGACCTGCTTCAGCGAGCGGGGCCAGCGGCGTACAAAAGTTCGAGGTCAGATCAGTCATGGAATGAAAGTCGGTCTGACATCACCATTGATCTAGACAACGTACGGCTGGAGGGGACCTTAAGCATTCCCAAAACCCCAAAGGGGATTGTGCTATTCGCTCATGGCAGCGGTAGCAGTCGTCACAGCCCGCGCAACCGGCAGGTCGCGCAAGTGCTTCAAGCTGAGGGATTCGCAACGCTGCTGTTTGACCTACTGACCAACGAGGAAGAGTCCGTAGACCAACAAACTGCCGGGTTCCGTTTCGATATCGAACTCCTCGCTAAAAGGCTGGTCGGCGTCACCCAGTGGATCACACGTCATCCAGCCACCCAAAATCTACCTATCGGCTATTTCGGTGCCAGCACCGGCGCCGCAGCTTCACTCGTCGCTGCGGCGCGGCTACCAGGACTCGTTACGGCGATTGTCTCTCGGGGAGGCAGGCCCGATCTTGCAGGGGAGGCACTCGGTATAGTTCGTGCCGCTGTCCTACTGATTGTCGGAGGAAGGGACGATATGGTGATTGCTCTAAATCGTCAGGCCCACGACAGACTGCAAAGTCCGAACAAGCGAGTTGTTATCGTCCCTGGAGCAACGCATCTCTTTGAAGAACCTGGGGCCTTAGAGCAAGTTGCACATCTAGCTGCGGATTGGTTCTCTCTCTACTTTGTATCTGATCGAGCAAGTCAGGGATCCAGCTTCGTGAAAATGTCTAGGTCACGCTGATGACTATAGCCGGACTAATCGGCCCGACACACACATAGGAGATCACTCATGATTGATACGACGCTTTCCCTCGTAACCAATCTCGTCCGGGGGGCTGCAGATCCTCTGACAGGCTCGGTCACCGATTACGACTCCTTGTTTGAGCTGATCGGAGACGCTCGTTTTGTGCTCCTCGGCGAGGCCTCTCATGGAACGCATGAGTTCTACCGAGAGCGCGCCAGAATCACACAGCGTCTCATCCGCGATAAGGGGTTCAACGCAATCGCGATAGAGGGCGACTGGCCAGATGCTTATCGGGTCAATCGCTATGTGCAGGGAGACAATGCGGATCCTGACGCAGTCCAGGCCCTCGCCGGTTTCAAGCGGTTTCCCGCATGGATGTGGCGTAATGCCGACATTCTTGATTTCGTCGGCTGGTTGCGGACTTTCAATGATGCTCTGGATTCACCAAAGCGAATTGGGTTTTACGGACTCGACCTCTACAGCCTGCATGCTTCGATGGAACGTGTCCTCCGTTATCTCGATGAGATCGATCCCGAAGCAGCCCGTCGTGCTCGCCTTCGTTACGCCTGCTTCGACAACTTCGGAGATGATCCCCAAACCTATGGCTATGCGGCGGGACTCGGACTTCGCCCTTCCTGTGAAGCCGAAGCAATCTCACAGCTCATCGATTTGCAACACTGCGCGTTACGCTATGCCCGCATGGATGGGCTAGGTGCCTTAGAGCGTTTTTTCGATGCGGAACAAAACGCTCACGTCGTCAAAGATGCGGAAGAATACTACCGCACGATGTTCCACGAATCGGTTTCATCGTGGAACCTTCGCGATCAGCACATGAAGGAGACACTCAGCGCGCTGAGCGATTATCTTGACTTTCGGCAATCATCTTCAAAGATAGTCATCTGGGCCCACAATTCACACGTGGGCGATGCCCGCGCCACTCAAATGGGTCGAGCTGGAGAATGGAATATAGGACAACTCATTCGCGAAAACTATGGCGAGGAGTGTCGAAACATCGGCTTTACAACCTACTCAGGAACAGTCACAGCTGCATCCGCGTGGGACAGTCCGGCAGAACGGAAGCAGGTCTCGCCAGCCAGATCGGACAGTTATGAAGGTCTATTCCATCAGGTTGGGATCCCGGCTTTTTCGCTCGTCCTAAAAGGGGATTCTCATGTTGCTGATGGACTACGCGAACCAATGCTCGAGCGCGCCATCGGTGTCGTATACCGTCCAACTTCTGAACTTGCCAGCCACTATTTTCAGGCGAGCCTCTCGAACCAGTTCGACGCCATCATCCATTTCGACCAGACCCGAGCAGTGGAGCCCTTGGAACCAATCGGTACGTTTGCTTTTGGAGAACCCGCCGAAACCTTCCCTTCAGGCATCTAGCAATGGGAACCGTAAAAGGAGGCGAGACGCACAGTGCCCTCCTCAACTTCCGCATCTTCCAAATGCCAATACAGCACGTCTGGCGAGCATGCTTCTTAATATGTCCGCCCCGTCTCTCACTCCGGTCTACTTGCAGTTCTAATGAGGGAGCTCTTGACCTGTTCGTTAGCTCTCAAGCCAGTCCCTCGTATCGATTGTGAGGATTCCAAAGCATCCATCCGTAAGAACCAAAATCCTCGGCTCCCCGGATCTGTTCTGAGACTTGGAATGGTCCAGAGACGCAATGATCAAACGCGTAGTCCTTAAAGCCCTGCAGCCACGGTCGAAAACGTTTGGGCGACATCTTTGCACGGCGTCGAGCATTCTCCAGCGTATCGTGGACAATCTCATAGGGATGAGAAACCGGCGCCTGGCTCCCCGTAATCTTCTGGGAAATAACCCACGGAAGCGATCAGAGCACTCGATTTGCGGGCAAGCTCTCTACGGCTTTCTTCCGTACCCTTCTGTCCAACGATTGCTGTCAACTTCTCGGGTCCCGCTGCTTAAAGCTTACGGAAAATATCGTGGCGCATCGAAAGACACCATTTGCGCTATACACGGAACATGTTGTGCTCAATCATGCCAATCTGAAGAAGTACTATCCCGCCGTCATTTAGCCAAGACCGACTCTCTTGATTTACGCGCCGCCTGCGAGCGGCCATATTTTTAACAAAAACCTTGACAACCATATCTGTAACAAGGTTCTATGGGCGTCATAAATGAACATTAATGTTCATATGATGAACATTAGGAGTAAGGGATATGTCTCCCAGAACTTTCAGGCTTGCTGTCGTGTTGTGCGCGGCTTTGTCACTCCTTTCAATCGGCGTATTCGGCCAGGGATCCCAAGGCGCGGTCAACGGCCGTGTCACGGATCCGGCAGGGGTACCGGTTGCCGGAGCCTCAGTCTCTCTTACGAACACCTCCACTACACAGGCGAAGGAAGCAATGACCAACAGCGAAGGTTATTACAGCTTTCCGGCATTGCCACCGAGCGGCTACACAATTCGCGTAACCATGCAGGGCTTCAAGACCGTTACGGCTTCACTGACTCTGGAGGTCAACCAGACCCTGGCCAACAATGTTCAGCTGGAGGTTGGATCGGTGGAGACCAATGTCGAAGTTCAGGCGATTGCACCTCTGATCCAGAGCGAGACATCTTCAACGGGTCAATTGATTACCGGGCAGCAGATCCTGCAGATGCCGTTGAATGGCCGGAATGTCTTCTCGCTGAGCCTGTTGGTGCCGGGCGCCTCGGAGAATCCTGGAGCACAGAGCACATTCAGCATCAACGGTGCGCGCGGCAATCAGACATCGGTACTGCTGGATGGCATTGATGCAAGACTCTTCCAGAATGGGCGTCCTGCAATTACGCCTTCTGTGGATGCTGTGCAGGAGTTCAAGATTCAGCAGAACGCGAACTCAGCCGCTTACGGCGATGGACTCGCGATCATCAATACGGCAATCCGATCCGGTTCAAACAGCCTGCATGGCGCGGCGTGGGAGTTCATTCGCAATAATGTGCTGGACGCCAAGCCTTACTTCAGCAAGACGGTACCGATTCTTCGTCGCAACCAGTTTGGGTTCACGGTTGGCGGTCCTGTTTGGAAAAACCATACTTTCTTCTTCGGCAACTATGAAGGGCTTCGCATTCGCCAGGCGCAGACCTTGTATGCTCTGATCCCTACGCCTGCTCAGCTCTCTGGGAACTTTGCCGGCGGCGCGCAGATCTATAACCCATACAGCCTCACGAATGGCGTCCGCGACCCTTACCCGAGAAATCAAATTCCTGCCAGCCAGATCTCAAAGATAGGAAAGGCGGCTGCAGCGCTCTATCCCGCTCCGAATCTCACTGGTGTTGCGGGTTATAACTACATTGCGTCCTCGTCTCTGCCTGATGATGCAAATCAATACAACATACGGCTCGACCATCAGCTCAGTAAGAGCGACACGATCTATGGCCGGTTTAGCTGGGCGAGCGAGAAAGCCCAGAACTATAACTTTCCTCTACCATATAGCGGAACAGTGAACAGTTATAAGGGAATGCAGGCACTCCTGCATGAGACGCATATCTTCAATTCGAGCCTGCTGAATGATTTTGCGGCAGGATGGACCTATGGCTTGTTTTCGCTACAGCTTATTCTTGCTGACCACGATGTGGCAACACAAGACTTCGGTCTTGCCAATCTGAAGATACCTGCGTTTGAGCAAGGCTCCCCACTACTTAGTGTTCAGGGTTACTCATTCATGGGTTCGCCTATTAATGTTCCGACGGGTGGCTATGAAAATAATTATCAACTAGATGATGACATCGCCTGGACGCATGGAGCCCATACAGTGCGTGCGGGGATTGAGGTTCGTCAGTACCGCCCCGCGCAGTATGATCCCGCTACGCCAAATGGCAATCTCTCTTTCGATGGCCGCTTCACTGGTGCGGACGGAGCACACGTTGGAAATCCCGTCGCCGATTTGATACTGGGCATTCCCTACACTGCGACGGTTACGCAGCTTGTGAGCTCGAACGGTCTGGTAGTTCTGCAATGGAATCAATTGCAGGGTTACGTGCAAGACGACTGGAAGCTAACTCCGAAGCTCACACTCAACATGGGCTTGCGTTACAACTACAACGTTCCCTTTCATGAGGTGCATGGACAAGCCAATGTCTGGGACACGGGCTGCAACTGTTTTCTGACTCCCGGCAATGGTATTGACGGTCTCATCAAACCAGATCGTAACAATCTTGCGCCGCGATTTGGATTTGCATACAGCATCACGCCAAAGACTGTGGTGCGTGGAGGATCGGGCGTCTACTACGGATTCATTCGCGGGTCGGAGCTTTCCTCTGGCTATGGTCTGAATCCTCCATTCCTTGCAAGCACGACTGTCAACTCGAGCACATCGGCGCCGACTCTTTCCGGTGGAATCTTTCCTGTAGCGAGTCCAACGGTTACACCGACAACGAATGTTTTTTCCGTAAGCCACAGTCTTCCTGATAACTACACCTATCAATACAACCTGACGGTACAACAACAAATAACCCCGACTTTTGCGGTGCAGGCGGCATATGTCGGCTCCTCTTCTCATAAGCTGACGGGACGCGATCTCATCAATCAGGCGAGATTGGATGCGAACCCGGCTCAACCAACATCGATTGCATCTCGGCGGCCGTTTGCCGGTGCCGCTGATATCAGCATTACGAAGGCAATCGACCAGGCGAACTACAACGCATTGCAGGTCACAGCAGAGAAGCGCCCCTCGCATGGTGTATCCGTGCTTGCGGCTTATACCTGGTCGAAGGCGATGGGCATTGCGGAGGCGGGCGATCAGTCCGCGATTGGAAACGAATATGTTCCGCGCGGAAGGTATTACGGCCCGACTGTTTATAGTCAGCCGCATCGTCTGACGGTTAGCCCTGTCCTGGAACTCCCATTTGGAAAGAATCGTGCGTTTCTCAATCAGGCTGGCTCATTCGTCGATAAGTTTGTCGGCGGTTGGAGTGCGAATGGAATTCTCACGTTCTTCGCGGGAGAGTACATCTCTCCATCATCGAACATCAGCGCCAACGTTGGGCGTGTCGACCGCAATTTTCCCAACTGCGTCGGCAATCCGAATCTTGCTGGCGATCAACGCAATATCAGGCGCTGGTTCGATACCAGCAAAGTTGTTTCACAGCCTTTCGGTACTTTTGGGAACTGTGCCACAGGCGTGATTCGAGTTCCAGGCGAAAACAATGTTGACCTCTCTGCGGTGAAGAACACGGTATTTCACGATCGCTATCGTGTAGAGTTTCGCGGGGAGTTCTTTAATGCCTTCAACCATCCCAGCTTCGGCAACCCCAACGTAACCGTGGGTTCGGCATCGTTTGGCACGATCACCAGCACGCGAACGAACAGCCGCCAGATTCAGTTTGGCCTGAAAGTTTATTGGTAGCGGAGAATGATGAAGACGAGGACAGGTTTAACCCGACGTGATGTTCTGAAGCTTCCAGCCGCAGCTGCAGCACTTGGAGTGCAGCCGATCCTTGCATTTGGCCAGCAGGCGGAGTTTTCGCCACTGCGCGATACGCCGTGGCCGGATTCGCCCAATCTTGAAGGCCGTGCCTTTGAGCGGGTCACCTTTGAGATGAGCCCGAAGCCGTTTCGGCAGATGGACGCAACGTTCGTACGCAACGTCTGTATCGATCTTTTCCGCCAATGGGCTCCGCTCATACGGAGAGTCGATGCTGTGGCCGTTATGCTGTGGACCGCCGACGGAAGCGAGATCCTCGACTATCGCGGCAAGATGGCTGATGAAATAGAGTGGGCTCGCTACATCGGCATTGCGAACAAGCCGGAGAAAGCCCCGGGCGATGACCCGCAGCGCATCGGTCCGCACGCTGTGCCGCATCTCTATATGGAAAATCCTCCAAAGATGACCTACAGCACGCTGGCGATGATCGTCCGCACACTGAAACAGGTGGGGCATGAGATGACAGGCAAACCTATCTTTGTCGGGGCGACCTTCGATCCTGGGCCCGAGTTTGCGATCTCGAGGTTCAAATACACCCGTCACCCCGAGATCGCGAACGACAACACGATGGGGCGTGGAACATTCGTCACCTGCGTGACCCGTCTGCACGCCGATAATGTGGCCTATGCCGCCTTTCCGGAGGGAATTACTGAAGGGATGTCGCTGGGAACCTTTCTCGGCGGACAGTCGCAGCACTTTCTGGCAGATATGGGCTTCGATTACCTCTGGCTCTCGAATGGCTTCGGTTTCGCCGTGAGCGCGTGGGCAGCCAAGGGACCGCTCTTCGATGGCGCAAAGTTCGATGTTGAGAAGGCCCCCGCGCTTCGCGATGCAATCATCGGTTTCTGGAAAGACTTTCGTAAGCAGTGCCCGAAGTTCCCTCTGGAGACGCGCGGTACAAATCTATTGCTCGGCTCCGACCTGGCGACGAATGCCTGTCCCTTGCAGGAGATATACGACGGCGACTTCAACATGACGGCTCCGCCCAATTCGCCGTGGGCGGCGATCGACGGCGACTTTGGCCTTGAGCTGGTTGGCTATCTGTCGCGCATCGCAGAGCTTCCGGCGAATGGGCGATTTCCCTTCCGCTTCTATACGCACGATCCATGGTGGCTCAACAGTCCGTGGTTTGACCGCTATGGGCGCGATCCGCACGATATCTATCTGCCTCTCGCCGTGGCTCGAGTCGATCATAAGGCCGAGATTACGAGACCGGCCTATCTCGAATTCCTTACCGTGGACAACAGCTACGGCCGCATGCCGGAGCAGTGCGCCAATGAGGTGACGCCGCACATTCTGAGCGCGATGGATGCTTTCTCTGATGCTCCGGGCGCACTCACGTGGCTCTGTCCGTTTCGCGAATATCACGAGATGGTCTTCGGAAAAGATCCTCAGCCGTCGACTGCATTCTTTGCTGACTGGTTCCTGCGTAGCGCAGTGAACTCCGGACTGCCTTTGAATACCGTCGTTTCTACTGGCAACTATCTTTCATCAATCAAGACGAATCCACATTTCTTCGACGAGACGGTGCTGGTTTCACTATTGCCCCTGTCCGGAAGCGCGATTGAAAGCGCCCTGTTGGAACGGCTGAAGCGTGGTCTCCCTATTCTTTTCTATGGCCCCGTAGATCACGCTAGTCAGACGATGCTGGATCTGCTTGGACTGAAGCGAATTGAGGGCATCGATGGACAGGTGGAGTTGCATACCTCTCTATTGCTCGACGAAAATCTACACGGTGAAACTCCAAAAGGATTTGAGCATCGCAGCCTCCTCAACGGTGGCCCGATTAACACGGTTGCTGTTGATGCTTCCACCGTGTGCGCGACGGTAAGAAAAAGCGAAGATGAGCGTGTCTATGCCGTTAAAAAGGGGGATGCCGCGTGGATTCGCGGAACGTTTTGTTCGACGATTCCGGAGGGTGCGCGCATCCCAGTTCCAGATGACCCCGTTAAGTCACTTTCCGCCGAATCTTTGGCGCGAGCCGTGCTAGCGAACCTGGGCTATTCCATTATGGTGACGAAGCCGACTGCTGCAACGCGACTTCCGGTTCTGTTTGCGGCGCGCTGCCGCAATGGATACTTCTTCTCTGGTTATTCGCCATCGACCACCGCGACAATCAAACTTCGCTTTCCTCTGGGTGTTCCTCTGTTGGTTGGCAAGGAGACGTGGCTGGAGGACGGTCACTCCTTATACACGATGCCGCGGGCATGGCATAACGAAGCCCGTGTCTTCGTCGATCAGAGAGAGTCGGGCGAGGTATCGTGTGTCGAGTATCTCGCGGGCATGGTTGGTTTCCGGCGCCGCATGCTTGTCAAAGGCCTGAAGGAGGCAACAGTGACTTTTCTTCCCGAAGATAAAGGCCGCGTTGTCTTCCAGGTCAATGACATGCGAGTTCACATTGAAGAGAGTTCCATACCCGTAACCAGGAGCGACGATGGTCGCAAGCTCGTTGTCAGAGGAATCACCGGATCGCTTTTTATCTCCTGGTAGCCAATTACTTTTCTATCTCTCAAACTGAGGAGCCCTACGAAATGATCTCTACAGCAGACGACACTGCGACGAAGAAGACAAGTTCAGAAAGAAAGCATACGCGTGCTCGCATCGGTGTCTTCAACGTCGGCTTTCATCGTTACTGGCCGCAATTTCCTGGTTTGAAGGAAGAGCTGGATGGATATCGGGTGGAGTTCGAGAATCGTCTGCGCGAGATGGGAGTCGAAGTCATCTCTGCGGGACTTGTCGATACGGTCGACTCCGGCCGAAAGGCGGGTGACTACCTTGCGTCGCAGAATGTTGATCTCATCTTCTGCTTTGTGACTACGTATGTGCAGAGCGCCTTTGTCGTGCCAGTTGCGCAACGTGGGAAGGCTCATATGGTGCTGGTGGGCCTGCAACCAACTGCGGGCATGGATGTAAAGAAGGTCACCACAAGGCTCCAGCTGGCACATGATAACTGCACTTCGCTGCCGGAGATCATGTACGCCCTGCGCCGCTGTGGCTTGCGAGCCGATACGGTCTTCGGGATGCTTCATGGCGATGCGCGTTCGGCGAAGCTTGTGAGCGATTGGGTGTACGCAGCTAAGGCGGTACATGCTTTGAAGAATGTGCGTATCGGTCTGCTGGGGCATCCGTTTGAGGGAATGCTCGATATGAATGTCGATCCCACCAGCTTCACTGTGGCCTTTGGGGCACATATCGACATGATCGAGATGGGAGATCTGGCAAAGCGCGTTGATGAGGCAACCGAAGAAGAGATTGCCGACATGATAGAGCGCATCAATAACTTCTTTATTTTCCCAGAGCCCGGCTCCGATTCGGCCATTGCAGGAGAAGTAACACCAGAGGCCCTGCGTAATTCAGCGCGCGTCGCCGTTGGCCTTGAGAAACTGGTGGCGGACTACAATCTCGACGGCATCTCGCACTACTATCGTGGCCTCCCGGGTAACAACGATGAATTTCTCATTGCGAATATTATCGTCGGGGCCTCTCTGCTGACCGCGAAAGGCATACCAGTTGCGGGCGAAGGTGATCTGAAGAACTGCACGGCGATGCTCATCATGGACAGGCTGGACGCCGGCGGATCGTTCTGCGAGCTGCATCCGGCGGACTTCAACGAAGACTTTGTCTTTGTCGGACATGATGGTCCCGGTCACATTGGCATCAGCAACGAACAGCCTGCTCTGCGTGGCCTGAGTATGTATCACGGCAAGTTTGGCAGCGGCGTCTCGGTTGAGTTCAAGGTAAAGAACGGCCCCATTACCATTGCAGGCATCACGGTTCGTGAAGATGGTAAATTTGCGATGATTGTTGCCGAAGGTGAATCGCTTCCCGGCGGTATCCCCGAAACCGGTAACACAAATACGCGTGCCAGATTCAATCCAGATATGCCATCGTTTATCGAGAACTGGACCGATGCCGGCGTAACACATCACTTCGCTCTCGGAATCGGAAAGCAAATCGACGTTCTGAAGAAGATTGGGAGGATCGTGAACATGGAGGTAGAAGTGGTGGCGCAATGAGCAAGCTCGCCCGCTTTCCATGGTTCACGATCGGCATGCTCTTTGCCGCAACTGCCTTGAGCTTCCTCGATCGCCAGGTTTTGTCCACGCTGGCGCCTCGTATCATCACTGAATTTGGAATCACGAATACGACATACTCGCGTGTCATATTCGCCTTTCAACTGAGTTACACCGTGATGTCGGCGCTGGGCGGATTGATGATCGACAGGCTCGGAGTCAAGCGTGGTCTCGGTATTTCGCTTGCCGTCTGGTCTGTTGCCTCTGCAGCTCATGCATTCGCGCGTAACGTTGTCTGGCTAGGTGTCGCGCGCTTTTTGCTTGGCCTCGGGGAAGGAGCATGCTTTCCGGCGGCGACTCGCGGCGCAATCGAGTATGCACCGCGTGAGAGGCGCTCTTTCGCAACCGGCATCGCCATCGGCGGCTCCGCGCTTGGAGCCGTCATCGCGCCACCGCTTACGGTGTTGCTTGCCGCGCGTTATGGATGGCGGGGAACTTTTCTCTTTACCGGGGTCGTCGGACTGATCTGGTTGATTTTTTGGACTGCCGGGGTTAAGAAGCGGCGTATCCAGGGAGTAACGGTTTCTCGGGAGCAGATCTCCTATCGTGAACTCTTTGCCAATAAATCGCTGCTCTGGATTCTGGCTGCTCGTTTCGTCTTCGATCCGGTGTTCTACTTCTACATGTTCTGGATTCCGCAGTTTCTTTCCAAAGAGCGAGGCCTGTCGCTGGAATCGATCGGCAACCTCTTCTGGATACCCTTTCTTACTCTTGGCATCAGCCAGATCTTCAGCGGTAGTCTGACGGACAGGATAATTATCGGTGGCCGCACTTCCATCTCTGCCAAAAGCCTGATGCTGCTGCTCGCCGCCTCGGTCACTCCGGTCTCATGGGCTGCGGGCCTTGCCCCGGACAAGCACTGGGCGATCACGTGCATGAGCGTCCTTCTGTTCGCTCACGGCGTCTGGATTACAAATTACTTGTCACTCGTGGCGGATCTCTTCCCAGCACAGCAGAACGCAACTATTGTTGGGCTGACCGGTATGGTCGGAGGGATAGCCGGAATGATCTCGACTCTTATCATTGGTCCCGTAGCTGACCGGTTCTCCTTCGTGCCGGTCTTCGCTGTGTCCGGAGTGGCTTACCCAATTGCTTATCTGCTGATGCGGCATGCTATTAGAGCTCGCAGTGTGTTCTCACTGGCATCTCAGGCTAGGCAAAGAGTCAAGCTTAGCAGTAACTCATGAACGCGTCAGGGGGTAGCGGTCTTGCTTCTATGAAAAAGATGCTGATGTTCAACTATCTTTGTTTTCTCCTTCTCGCGTTTCCGCTGGGTACGGCCTATTCGCAGAGCGCGGAGTTCCCTATGGCTGAGGGCATGCGTGCAGGTTTTCAGCTGCGTGCGCGTTACTCCATGACGCCAAATATTACATATCTGACGGCGACCGGTTACGAGGCCAAGCTTGATGTCTATCAGCGTATCGATACTGACAAACCGATGCCTACGCTGATCTTTATTCATGGCGGAGGCTGGATCGGCTTGAACAAGGAGTATGCCATTGGGGCGTTCATGCCCTGGGTGCTCATGGGATGGAATGTCGTCAACGTGGAGTACCGTATGGCGCGAACGGCTTTGGCTCCCGCCGCAGTGGAGGACTGCCTTTGCGCCCTGCGATGGACGGCGGCACACGCAAAGGAAAGGCACTTCGATCTCTCGCGTCTTGTGATTGCAGGGGAGTCAGCAGGCGGCCATCTCGCGATGACGACCGGAATGATTCCGGAGTCAGTTGGACTCGACCGGGAGTGTCCAGGAGTTCCGCTTCCCCGAGTTGCCGCCGTTATCAGCTGGTTTGGCGTCGGTGACATGGAGAAGCTGCTGCATGCGGACGATCTCCCTCCCGGGCGCGACGATGCCATCACATGGTTTGGAGGCATGCCCAATCGGGAGGAGATGGCTCGGCGCGTCTCGCCGATTCACTATGTAAGGAAAGATGGCCCCGCCGTATTTCTGATAGCAGGCGATGCCGATCCGATTCTCTCTTATAGGCAGAGCGAAGAGATGCACTCTGCCCTCGAGAAAGCTGGGGAGCCGACTGCGATTCACATTGTCAAAGGGGGAGCACACGGACATTTCACACCGGATCAGCAGGTTGAAATCTACGGCGAGGTCTTGAAGTTTTTGAATGACGAGGGGATTCAGACATCGCCATAACCTTGACCTGAGGTTGAAATGCAATGCGAGACATAGAACCAGCTAAGAATACCGTATGGCCCGTGAAAACCTAACTGCTCGACGATGCTTTCGGGCTTGGGTGAAGTCTTGCGGCTGAAGCTGTAGCTGGTGGAGACGTCAGTTTGCACAAACGGCGTGTAATAAATCGATATGCTGTCCCCTACAAAAAATGATTTGGGCAACAGTTGAGCTACACCGCAAGAAGGTGCGCCAAGGCTCAACAGCAGAATCAGAAACCATCGTTTCATCAAACCAAAACTCCGAGCCTTTCGAAGATGTTCCGAACGACGCAGTCGTCGCGGCGCTGAATGCCGTGGAAGCAAAATATGATGGGGCGAATCCTAAGTACCTGCTGTTGAATAGCTTAGAGAAGCTAAGCGTAAGGAAGCCAAATTTATGTCTGTACCTGAATTTGTACCAGAATTCGCATCGCACTTCAGTGCGAGATCCCGCTATGCGACGCGCTTGTTGCCTTTCCAGCGCACGTGCACAGCGGTCATCATCGCATCGCTTAGCTGCAGATCCTACTGCCAAATCTGTTGCTGAGGGCGAGGGCCTGGGCTTTCCATGAATGTGCATCGGCGATTGGCACTAGTTGACAGTTGCTGGTCGGGTTACTCTGATGAAAGCGCCGTCGTAGCGTTGGTTCTAGCCGATACGGTAGACGATGGAGTGCCAGATTCAATTAGCAACAAGGCGGTAAAACCAGCGAGGGTTGCAAGACCGGTCGCTATCCAGATCACAACGCGGTAGCCTCTCAAGAAGGATTCGGTAATTGCGCTCTGAATTTCAGGGTTGAGATTGTGAGTGGCTGCAAGCTGAGACCGGGCGGCATCAACCTGAGCATGAACATCCGGGCTCAAGGTCAGCTGAGTGAGCTGTTGATCCAGCGAATGGTTGAAAACAGAGACTAGAACCACACCGAAAACGGCTACTGCAAGCAGATCCGCGAGCCGAGAGACCGCGTTATTGATGCCTGACGCCAGACCCGACCCGGATTCTGGAACAGCATTCATCACCGTTGTCGTCAATGGAGCGACGCTGATGGCCATGCCCAGACCCATTACTACTACCGCCGGAAAAAACGCTGCCCAATAGCTTCCGTCCTGTGGAGCAATCGCGAAAAGTGCAAAGCCACAAGCTGCAACAAGTGGACCAACTGTCAGCGGAAGTCGCGAGCCGTAGCGTGTGACCAAGCTGCCCGCCCAACGTGACAGTCCAAACATGATGGCTATAAAAGGGAGAAAGGCCGCTCCTGCCTGAGTGGCTGTGTAATGTTGGATCTGGATTAGGTCCATCGGGAAGAAGAACATCAATCCACCGAGCGATGCATACAGGAAGAGTGTCAGGAGATTCGCACCTGCGAAGTTTCGCGAGCGGAACAGCTCGAGCGAAACCATCGGTGCACTAGACCAATGCTCCACAGCTACGAACGCCGCCAAGGCAAGCACGCCCAAGCCCGCTATAGCAGTGATGAGATTACGATCATGGTAGACACGAGCAGGCCACTCGATCAACGCGTAAGTTACGCCGCAAAGCCCCAGCGTCGCCAGTAGAGCACCAAACCAGTCGAGATGATGTGAGGCCCTCTCATTGCGACTCTCCGGCACCTTGGCAGACAACAGAATAACCATCAAGGCAAGTGGGAGATTCAAGAAGAAGACCCAGCGCCATGTAAAGTGTTCGATCAACCAGCCCCCGATGACAGGGCCGATGGCAGCAGTTATTGCGGAGAAGCCGGACCATGTCCCGATCGCCTGTCCTCTTGTACTTTCTGGAAAGGATGCGGTGATCAGTGCGAGGCTCCCTGGTATCAGCAAAGCCGCTCCTAAGCCTTGAATCGAACGGGCCCAAATCAACATGTCGATATTCCGGGCCAGACCACACCACGCGGAGGCGGCAGCAAAAACAGCAACGCCGACGACGTAAACTCTACGCCGGCCGAAGGTGTCTCCCAGTGAACCACCTATGAGGAGCAGGGCCGCCAGCATAAGCGCGTACGACTCCACGACCCACTGCACATCCGCAATCGAAGCGTGCAAAGCGTTTTGCAACGCCGGGAGCGCGACATTGACGACAGTTCCATCGATAAACGCCATACCAGATCCAAGGATGGTGGTCGCAAGGACGATACGTTCGCTGGATTGCAAATTCGAGCTGTCACTTCGCATAGATGTAATCACGACGAGCTGCCTTCCACTAATGGCTGGCAGGCGGGTTTATAGCCGGTTAGAGCCGGTTATTCATCTGCGCGTTGGAAGCGCAGTCGCTGATTCTTTTCAAGTAATTCGCAAACGATAAGCTGGAGCCTGGCGATGACCTCTTGAAGCTCGTCCAGATGCTCTACTGCAATGGTGTCTTCTTCCATTGCAGATAGGCTACCTTGTCGGGACGTTAATATGCTCATCGCTGTGCTCGCTGACTAAGGTATTCGCTTGATTAAAACCTGGCCCTATAAATCGATAGTTATCTGATTCCCAATAGCGCACAAGGGACGCGCTCCGCTACTTCTTGGGCAGTATGACCGATGATCCAATTGTGTTTGGGCATGCCAATAACAAGGAGGTCAGATTGGTTATGTTTTGCCGCCTCGAGAATGCCCTCCACTTCAGCTCCCTTCGAGAGTTCGGCTTCAATGGAGAGCCCAGCGTCCTCTGCAAATTTGCGAGCCTTCTCTTGCAGTGTGATGTATCTATTTCGCATTTCGTCAGACCATCGGATATAGGGAGCAACCGAGGTCGAAAACGAAAAGTAAATGGGAGCAGGCTCAATGACGCTGATTACGGTGAGGCTAGCGTGAAGTGATTTTGCCAGTTCGATTGCTGCCTGTAACGCTCTACCAGCTTCCGCTGATTCATCAAACGCGACTGTGATCCTTCTAAACATATTCTTCCTCTTTTTTTGAGCTCACCGAGTAACTCAACCAGCTTGGTCAAAGGGGTATCGTAGACCCATCAGCTAAGTGAGCCCGAGTCCGCCATCAACGCCTAAGACTTGTCCGGTAACCCACTCGTTCTCCGAATTAGCAAGTGAGATGATCCAGCGGGCCACCTCCTCGGGCGCACCACGGCGACCGAGAGGAATCTGTTTCCGCTCATGCTCCTCTATAGCTGCCGCTTGCTCCGGGGAAAGACCCATCATGCCCGTCAGGGCTCCGGACTCGGTAGGTCCCACAGCGATCGCATTGACGCGTATGCCTATTGGCGCCAATTCCAAAGCCCAGGCGCGAGTCAGGTATTCAAGAGCAGCTTTGCTCGCTCCATAGTGGGAAAGGGCGGCGCCCGCTTTTGAACCGTAGGTGCTCGATATATTGATGATCGATCCCTTCGTTTCCTTGAGATGAGGTAACGCCTCCCTGGCAAGAAGCGACGGCCCGAAGACATTGGTTGCAAAGATATCGATCATACGCTCGGCACTGACTTCAGCTAGCGGCATGATCGCTCCTGCTCCAGCATTGTTTACAAGAACATCCAACCTACCCCATCGCTTGATCGCTTTGGAGATCGTTCGTGAAGCATCCTCTGGAAGGGAGACATCGGCAACGACGACTTCGATATTGGGATGGCCTGCGGCGGCCTCCTCAAGACGGTCGACATGCCGCCCAGTTATCAACACGCGAGCCCCAACGTTTGCGAATTGAAGTGCGGCAGATCGTCCGATCCCAGAGCTTCCGCCCGTAACAACAAGAACTTTGTCTTTGAATGAATTCATTGGATTTGATCTCAGCCGCAGCAGGTTTGCGAAATATGGCTGCCTGCCGCGGCGGTAATGTTAGGCAGCATTGCGGGCTCGTTGAACTGACTGGAGAAACTCAAGCAAGTCGGCGTTGATTTGATCTGCATGCGTAGCTGTAAGGCCATGCGGCAAACCCTGATAATAGATCTCTTTTGCATCCTTGATGAGCTTGGCCGACTTCTTTGCCGTGTCGTTGACCGGCACAATCTGATCGTCTTCTCCGTGCATGATCAATGTGGGTACATCGAATTTCTTGAGGTCTTCGGTGAAGTCGGTCTCTGAGAATGCTTTGACGCAGTCGTAGATGTTCTTGAGACCGCCCTGCATGCTCCACAGCCAAAACTGATCCAGAATCCCCTGTGAAACTTTTGCACCTGGCCTGTTAGCGCCGTAGAACGGCAGAGCAAAGTCTTTGTAGAACTGCGAACGGTCCTTGATGAGGGCACTGCGCGATCCATCGAACACGTCGATCGGAATCCCTTCGGGATTGGCAGCCGACTTCACCATGATCGGCGGCACCGCGGCGATCAGGACGACTGCGTCAACTCGCTTTGTACCGTGGCGGCCGATATAGCGGGCGACTTCGCCTCCTCCGGTGGAATGACCGACCAGAGTGACTCCCTTGAGGTCGAGTGTCTCAATGACAGTGGCTAGGTCGTCGGCATACCCGTTCATATCATTTCCTGACCAGGCTTGGCTGGATCGGCCATGTCCACGCCGGTCGTGCGCGATTACACGGAAGCCGTTCTCGGCAAGGAAATGTAGTTGGCTATCCCATGCATCGGAGTTCAGCGGCCATCCGTGCGAGAACACTATTACCGGGCCGGTGCCCCAGTCTTTGTAGTAGATTGTCGTTCCATCTTTCACCGTAATCGTGCTCATTCGAATCTTTCTCCTCAAATCTGCGCGAACGAACTGCGCGCACTTGGTTTTGGGTGGTGGGTACAGAGCAGGCGCCCAAGAGGAGTCCGTCCGCCCCTTATCTTGATTGCGGTTGTTGTTTTATTCACCTAATCGATGCGCAAAGCCTGCTCCATCGAATAGCATTGATCCCAAATAAAAACGTCATAGCCAGCGAGTTTTGTGGACCACTTTGGTGTCACTGTGTTGACGCATTGTGCGGCAACGCGGTCGATATAGTTGTCATAGATCGCCCAAGTGTTGCCCACATCCAATGGGTTTAGGGTTTCGCCAACCTTGGTCGCGGCCAGGGCGGCTGCAGCTGCTTGCTTGATATCCCGATAGAACTCGGCCTGAAGTTCCACGTCTGCGTGGGTTCCGACGCGTGTTACGTGGCCGCCGACTAACGTGTCCCAATCGATCTTTCGGACATCCTCAAGACGGGCAATTTCGTCAAAGACGTCTTGAGAGTCGGCAAAGCGGCTCCAGGGCATCCAGCCAGGAAACACAATGTCAATTGCCATTAAGACCCGCTGCTTAGGTGCGTAAATAAAGATATTCCCTGGTACGTGTCCGGGGCCTCTATACGTAAGTTCAAGTACTTGATCTCCGACATGCAGCGTGTATTGATCAGCGAACGTAAGTGTTGGTAGCGGCCGGTTCGGGTCGGCATCGCGCCTCAGCAGTCGAAGCGTCTCATCCTGCGCAATGACGATCGGTATCGGCCCTAGTCCTTTAGCGCCTCCGATGTGATCGGCATGCGAGTGACTGTAGATCAGGTGGGTAATGGGTTTATCGCCAGCCACCTCTTTGATTGCCTGTCGAATTTTCGTTGCGTAGGATTGAGGCGCATCGATCACGACAACACCGCGATCGTAAACCAGAAACATCGACTGGACTGCGTTATCCGTAATCATGTAGAGACCACTACCGAGATTTTGGAGGCGATACCCCTTGGCTGCGTCGATGGCGGGCCCTTGAGCAGATACGGGGATATCGAAGTACTTGCCGGTTCGTACACCGATTGGAGGAATCGTTGGCGTGTTGGGATATGGTTCTCCCGCTACTCCTTCTTCAGCGTTGGGGCGGGTAGATTGCGCATACATGGGAGAAGCGAGCATGCACGCGCTGACGAGGATCTCTATGAGCGCAAAAGTCAAAAACCGAATTTTTGCCATCGTGATCTCCTCTCGTAACTGACCTTCCTGAAGGTCAGTATTGGCTCGGATGAATCAAACCAATACTCGCGAATAGCCGTGGCTCCAATGAAATGGAGCCACAGATATTTCAATTGGTAGGTATCAGCACCGGCGCGCCTTTTTCTTTCACTAGAAACACAATGAATTTCGCCCGCTCGGTCTTACTGGCGTTCCGGCCAATGACGTGAACATCATTGGGTCCTTCATAGAAGGTCTGACCGGCAGTCAGAGTCACTTCCTTTCCGCCTCGCACCTGCATCACAATCGAGCCTTCCAGCACATAAATAAATCCATGCGCATTGTGACGATGAATAGGGTCCGAACTACCCGGCGGGTACACCACGGAGATCATCAGACCTTCTTTGCCTGGAATGTCCACCAGATCTTTCGACAAGAGAGGCGTTACTTCGGCCTGCTGTGCACTCAGCCAGCCAGGACTCAGCCACGCCAGACACAGAATTAGTTTTGCGATCTTCATAGTGAATATCCTCGGAATCGATTTCGTTTAGGAGGTGAAGCCGAGTTCATGGGGACTCGGCTGTGCCGTTAGCGGGACGTGTCAGCCGCCCCCACCGTGGATCTTGCAGACTGCGCAAGCCAGGTTTCGAAGCGGATTTCGCCAAGTCGGGCATCTTTACCCGGAACCAGCGTGCGTTCGTCGACTTCAACACCGAAGTAGCCGGCTGCCGGATCCCCCACGACTTTGCGAGGATCGTTGTGGGCGCTAAGACCCAGTCGGATGAATTCGTCGAGACGAAACTGTTCCGGGCCGCCTATTTCAACAATTCCGTTTGCCGGAGAGCCAACTGCAATCCGTCCGACCGCCGCGGCGACATCTTCTGCTGCCATGGGCTGGATGAGCACCGGTGCTACTCGAATCGTCGTCCCGTCGCTCGAAGCATCGGCGATACTCTTGGCGAACTCGAAGAACTGTGTCGCGTGGACGATCGAGAATGGGATCGAAGATTCTTTGATCAGCTTCTCTTGCGCGAGCTTCGCCCGGAAGTATCCTCGGATCGTCTTTTCCGCATCTGAGAGCCTTCTTTCGGCCAGGCGATCAGTTCCGACAACAGACAACGCGACGTAATGCTGCACGCCGGCGGATTGGCCGTACTTAATGAGGTTGCGCGTGGCAGTATTGAAGAAGTTCATTGCCGCCGTTTCCTCGAAGGAAGGCGAATTCGATACGTCAACCACCACCGACGCGCCTTTCAATACTTCTGCAAGGCCCTCACTCGTGACAATGTTGACACCTGAATTAGGTGAGGCCGGTACTGCTTCGTGTCCGTGCTCACGAAGCTTGTTGACAAGCTTTGATCCGATGAGGCCAGTGCCGCCGATCACTACGATTTTCATAAATGTTCTCTTCATTCCAAACTTGATCTGAACTACCTTCTCTACTCGCTAGGACCAAACACCGCCGCTATTTGTGACATCGTGTGAGACGAATCGCTCCAAATTACTCCAGAACTTTCACAGGAAGGATGAGGGATGTGAGTCGGTAGTTCGAGCGCCAGAAATATATTCAACTGAGCCATTCCGCCAGATTGAGAAAGTATGTCTCCGTATCGGCTCGGGCCTGAGCGTTGTTTTTCATTCCAGTTCCAATCGGTTCACTGACGAATGATGGGCATCCTTTGTTGGGATCCAAATTGAAGTCAAGAAAATGATGGAAACTAGAGTCGACAATCGCACGCCCTTGTTCTCCGTCGGGCTCGAAGGCTAGTGCCAAGTTGAATGCGCGCCCCGTGAGAATGCTTGAGCCCGTTACAATTACCCGACCGAACTTGACTCCCGGGGGAATCGAATTCGCACCTTCATGGGGGTGTGAAGGAAGCAGCTCGATTCTGCCGGACCGATTTACGTTACTCCGCATCACTGGATGGATTGGTTCCATCACGGTGACATGCTGGTAATCGCCATTCTTGCCGGAATGGTAATTGGGGTAAGAGATGGAGGATGTCTCAGTGTCATCCACAACCAGGCGAGCGGGGTCCGGCTCAGGATTGCGGCTATGGAAATGATGAGCATCGCCAATGCCTGCAAGTGAGTAGAAAGACAGTCCCAAGTCCTGATGATCGCGGGACGTCAACAGTCCTCCGCCCCGTGCGCGAAATCGGGCAATAGCTTCGCACTCCATTGGGGTGATACCTCCCCCAACATCGACTCCGAACAACCACAACTGGTCAAAGTCACTATCATCCAGCCTCTTTAAAACACTGTCGTCGTCATTGCCGTGATTGTCGCGATTCCGACTCACGACTTGGAACTTACGATTACCGTTGTTGTCCGAAGAGTCTGAAAGAATCTCGGCAAGCGTCGAGAACCGTTCAATTGACCAGTCGTCTTGTATGTATGGAATAGTCGTTTGCAAGAGAATTTTCTTCATCCCTGAACCTTTCTATTAGTTGATAAGCTTTTTGGTTCGGCGATCCGATAGTAGCCAGATCAGTACAGCCAACGCGAAAGTAACTTGGGCGATTCAAGCGGAAAACAAGGTGATAGTGGTCGCGGCGACATAACACCCCGGAATCGAAGATGGTTTGCTGGCGCGGAGGTAAACAGCTGCCATCAACAATCGGCTGAACCCGTCCAGGCATATTTGGCGGCTATGAATACCTGGGCGGATTCGCCCTCTGCATTTTGCCGGTAAATGATCCGTAGCCCAATTAATCTACCGCCGCCGACGACCCACCCCCGGGGTCGTGCGTTGCGACCCCGGTCTGGTGCAGGGCCTGGTTCGACCCTAAGTAGACAGCGATTAGAAATCCCAGAAGGTCGGGACCCAGCGAAAGGTGTCGCCGGCAATCGCTACATGGCCAATGGACGGAAACGGCATATGGGTGGCGACCAACAACTCGCCGGTCGCAGCCAACTCTCGCAACAGACGGATCCGAACGCGTGCCGCCTCCTCGGGGTCGTGTTCAAAGCCGTTATACCAGCCAGGTTGATCGAACCCGACCGCGAACACCGCGTCGCCGGCGAACGTCAGCGCATCGCCGCCGGACGCTATACGGACCACGCTGTGCCCAGGGGTGTGGCCGCCGGTGCGACGGACGAATATTCCCGGTGCCACTTGCTGCTCGTCATCGAACAGCCGCAGCTGGCTCTGGTACTCTCTCGCGAACCGCTTAGCCGCCGACCGAAGAGCGTCCGGAAACCCCTGCGGCATAGATGTGCGGGAGAAGTCAGGCGACTCCCAGAATTTGACCTCAGCGGCTGCCACATGAATCCGTAGATCCGGACGCAGCCTCTCCTTCACGCCTTCGACAAGCAGCCCGCCAACGTGGTCCATGTGCATGTGGGTCAGTACCACGTCCGTCACAGCCCCAAGGTCGATGCCTGCGGCTTCCAGTCGCCTGATCGTCTGCCCGGCCCGCGGCAAGTTCAATTCCGGGTCCGCCCCTAGTCCAGCGTCGATAAGTATGGTTTGGCCGCCGCTGCGCACCAGAACCACGTTCAGCGCCCAGTCGAAAGCGTCCGGCGGCAGAAACATGTCGTGCATCCAGGCCGCCCGGACGGTTGGCTCGGCGTTGTAGCCCAACATTGTGGTCGGGAGCGGTAACACGCCGTCGCTGACTACCAGCACGTCAATTTCGCCGATCCGCAGCGCATAACGTGACGGGACCAACTCGTCGCGCCCCGCTCTATCGGAAGCATTGTCCAAGCTTATGTTTGTTGCCTGCATAAATTTCCCTTTCAATTCTTGATCGATGTGAGTGATAAACGGCGCGCCCACTCGCACCCTTGCCTACTATGACAAGTCAGCCCTCGTAACTGTGACAACGAAATCGTTCTCAATAAATCTAGGCATTAGGTGTCACAAATCAGAGCGGCGCTTGGTCTAAATTTCTACGCTCGGGATTCGTTCAAGAAGATTGGGATGCAGTTGGTAGCCGAGTCTCGGCAAATGACGATTGTCCGCAGCAATGGCCATGGTTTCTGACTGATGTGATGAACTCATCCATCCTCGCTCTATGGTTCGCGAGAGCTAGCAAGGCGTTTTTCGATGCGCCGGTCTGGAATCAGCCAGATCAAGGCGGCTATAACGAGAATCGCCTGAGCAATCCAAGAGGCACGCAGAGTAGCAACGATCGCTGCGATATATAGCACTGGCGATAGTTTGCCCTTCCAGTCGCGCCCAATCGCTTTCTTTAAGATCGAGTCCTGTCCTTGTGTTTGGATAATCACCTTCTGGAGGAGGTAGTAGGCAATGGCAGCCATCAGCAACACAACACCATAGAGCGCGGTCGGCATTGCGGTGAAATGGTTTTCTCCCATCCACCCAGTGGTGAACGGAAATAACGACAGCCAGAACAGCAAGTGCAGGTTGGCCCAAAGTACTGAACCGGTGACAGCGGTGCAGGCGTGCAACATGTGATGGTGATTGTTCCAGTAAATGCCGACGTAAAAGAAACTCAGAACGTAGCTGAGAAACACAGGCAGCAACGGCCTCAACTCCTTCAGGCCGTCGCCATGCGGAATCTTCATTTCGAGAACCATGATCGTGATAATGATCGCGATCACTCCGTCGCTGAACGCTTCCATTCTGGCCGTGGTCATCTAGCCTCCCGTGTCTTTACGCGTTTTAGCTACGCGGGCTCTACACATCCCATTTCGCCGTCTACCGTCACGCGGTAAGTTTTGAGCGGATCGACTGCCGGCCCTTGCAATACGGTGCCTGTGCATACGTTGAACTGAGAACCATGCCACGGGCACGTGACAGTTGATCCATCGAGTTTGCCTTCGTTCAGCGGACCTTGCTTATGGGAGCATTTGGCCTGTGTGGCACAGAAATGGCCTGCAAGGGCAAATACTGCCGTATCTCCGACTAGCAAGGCTGAACCAGGGTGCACCGCGTCCACGCGAAACTGATTGTCTTTGAGAACGTCAGATCGGGCGGAAGAGTCTGCGGAGTGCGTCTGTGGCGAATTGGTCTGCATTATTTGCCTTTCCATTGTGATTGACGTGCGATCGCATGACGCGGAGTCACATCCTGTCTGCTCCTATGACAGGACAGCCCTCCAGAATGTGACAAATAATGTGCTCGGAAAAATAGTCCAAGGACACTGTCTCAAATTGAGGTTGGTCCTCATTGCATCAGCCGCCATGGAGTCTCCGGCATTAGTTTTGATAACAGGCAAGCAACCGAAGGGAGAAGTGAAAGCGATGCGCCCATACGATAACGGCGGCAGGGATATTCCGATCGACTCGGATGCTTGCTACGAGATAGTTGCAAGTGAGGAAGAGATTTAACTTGAAGAGACAGAGGAAGAACTACGTATGATTTGGAATCCGACGCCCCCCAACACGACCAGACGAGAGTTTCAATCAAAGCAAGAGCGCGCTCTGAAGAATTTATCATCGGTGATTCTGATGATCCTCCACTCAGTGAAGAGACAGTTCTGCAAATGTCATGAGGCCAAGCAAGCTCGCTGCAATTTCCAGCTACGATTGAGACTGGGTGGCTGCAGTACGCTTCCTCGATCGGCTATGACCGAGGAAAGACTGCACTACTTGTAACGATAAATCGGCTTGTAGTCTGCCGAAATCAACGCTCCGGATGGTCGGTTGACGATAACAGGGCAATGCACTCATTGAGCCTTCGTACAGAACGAAGCACTCGCGAGAAGAGCGTTTACCAGGGCTTATCCAACGGATACACGACTTCCCGAATATCTGGCCCATCAAGGCACGGGAATCTTATACATCCATACAGCAGCGGACGACCGTCTGAGGACGGTCTGTCCGCCGGGCAGAATTGGAAACGCGTTACTCCGCCGTCTTCTGTTGAATTGCCTTCGCAGCCTTACGAATCACCTCGATGACTAGCTCCGGCTTAGAAAGCATTGGTACATGGCTGCTCTCCACCTCGGTTACGGTCGCCCCCATTCGCTTGGAGACCCAGCGCTGGAGATCGGGGTGCACGGTGTGGTCTTGTAGGCACAAAATATACCAGCTTGGTTTTGACTTCCAAGGTGTGCTCTGGAGCTTCTGCTGCGTAAAGAGATCGGCGTGAGGGGGAAAATGAGTGGCCCACACAAGCTTCTGCTCCTCCGCGGAAAGGTCTCCGCAGAAGAACTCGGTCCCATTAGGAAGCATCCAGGCATACCCATCAGCGACCTCGACGCGAGAGAAGATATCCGAGGGATATTTATCGAGCTGGTCCTGAACCGTCTCGCCGACATCGGGCGCGACCGCTCCGATGTAGACGAGGCCCGCTACTCGATCATCGACTCCCGAAGCGGTGATGGTGGCGCCGCCATAGGAGTGTCCGACGAGCAGAACAGGAGTGCCAACGCGATTGAGCGTGCGTTTGACCATAGCCACGTCCTCTTCGAATGACTCCAGACTGTATTGAACTGCGATGACCTCGTAGCCGTCCGCCTGCAATGGTGGGATGACCTTGCTGAAGCAAGAGCCATCTGCCCAGATGCCGTGGCAAAAAACAATGGTTGGTTTGTTTTGGGGTGACATGTTGATACTCCTGTGATTCGAATTCCAGACACCAAGTTCTTGTCTGGTGGCTATAGCTTCGCGGCAGACGTAAGCATGTACAAATACTTTGCTTGCTTGAGCTATGCTTGTGAGGCATATATGGGGGCCATCATGGAGCTTCGCCATCTCCGTTATTTCATCGCGGTAGCAGAGGAAGGCAGCCTCTTGCAAGCAGCTGAGCGAAGGCTGCATACGTCACAACCCTCACTCAGCCGTCAGATTCGCGATCTCGAACTTGAGCTCGGTGTGAAGTTGCTGGAACGAAAAGCGCGTGGCATCGAGCTCACTGCAGCAGGCAGAGTCTTCCTCGATCATGCGCGCCTGGCGCTCATGCAGATCGATGTCGCATGCGAAGCGGCGCGCAACACCGAACGACCCCACAAACCTGGCTTCAGCCTCGGTTTCCTACCAGGGCAGGAAGTGATCTGGCTCTCATCTGTCCTGCGAATCCTGCGCGAAGAGGCGCCGGATATCGACGTCACCATCACTACGAAATCGTCCCCTGAACTTGCCACTGCGCTGATGCAGGGAGAGATTGATGCCGCGCTGCTGCGGCGCGAGGCCCGCACCGCCGGCCTGGATTTCAAGCTCTTCGCCAAGGAGCCTCTGATCGTTATCCTGCCCGCTCGCCACCGTTTGGCCCGGCACAAGTCCATCCGGCCAGAAGATATCTGTCATGAGGACTTTATCAGTACCGCGCGCGCCTCTCCCGTGCTGAAAAGCGTGATCGAGCAATACGCTGCGAAGGTTGGTATCCAATTGCGACAGACCTACGATGCGGAAACGCTGTCCGGCGGAATGTCGCTGGTCGCGTCTACAGGCGGTTTCACCCTCGTCCCCATCTATGTCCAAAATTCTTTGCTCCCATCGGTAATCGCTCGGTCTTTGCACGGCGAGCCTCCTACGATCGATCTGGTAATGGGATACAACAAATCGAACACCTCTCCGCTGCTCAAAAGATTTCTATTCCGGGCGGAAGAACTGACCAAGGGCGGACTTGGATCGCAGACAAACCCAACACGCATGATGAAAAACCGCGATCAAATGAGGTAGGGGTGTGATGACAAACGGGCCGATGAGATACAGATCACTCCTCATAAGTCGGCATAGCGTCAGCAATACACTGCTTCCCGCAAGCGAGTTTATATGGACTCATGCTGCTGACCCTCTGCAGCTCGCGGTACGTCGCGAGCGCGGCTGGAAGAGAAAACCTTCAAAAAGTCCGCGATGATTTACGAGAACCATCCGCTTCTGGATGAGTGCATTGGCGATTTATCACAAGCCGACATCCCGCGCCCTTCAGTTTTACTAGAAGCGCACTTCGCAGTCTCTGACAACATGCAGCGAGGCTGCAGCCCCTCCAACAATGTGCCGCGACACTTCTCGCGAATGATGTAACCTTCCACGCGAAGCTCGTAAAGAGCCTGTCTCACAGTTAGGCGGCTGACTTTAAATGCCGCCCCAAGCTGTGTCTCCGAGGGAATCAGATCGCCGGTGGCGAGGTCACCGTGTTCAATGCGATCCAGTACGAGATCCTTGATCTGCCTATACAGGGGAACAAAGCTCTGGCGATCGAGCCTGCAATCCGTAATCGCTAATCTCAGTGGCTGATTTTCCCTGTGGACCAAGATCTCCTCCTCTTCACATTAAGCCTTTCGCGTCAGGCTTTCGACGCGGCTCTGTTTAGTCGCCGCGCAAGGCGGTGATGCGGTTGATCTTCGCTGCGCGCATTGCGGGGAGAGTGGATGCAGCGAGCCTTTTAAGTCGGGCGGTCACGTTTCGCTTGTCTTTGTAGTCTTTTTTTCCGATGTAGATCAGAATGGCATCTGCAGGGTCCTTGAGGATCACGCCCCTATGCCGAATGTTATCGGGCATCTTCACCCCGAGACGGGCTTCACTCTTGCGGTTTTGGTAGAGGGCTACTGCATCGCCACGCCTTCCAACTTTCTCTCGCTTGTATTTGCCTACGCCGTCGGTGTAGCGAATCCACCAGATGTTCGAGCCTAGCTCCTTCTCGAATACACCACACAGATTTTGCTGCTCACCCGTTTTTGTACCCACCATCGCCGCCCTCCCTATAGCACCTAATAGCACCAAGGTGTTTTTTAACGTCGAGGGCTTACGATGATTTACGTCGAGATCATCCCATAAATTCTTGATTTGCCGTTGATTATATGGTGCCCGGAGGGGGACTTGAACCCCCACGACCGGTTAAGGTCTGCGGATTTTAAGTCCCTTTTGAGGCAATTTTGCAGGTTTCGGCAGACGAGCGCAAGAAGATGCAAACTGTTACAAACACCAATGTTTATACAGCTTTTGCTAGGGAAGTAGAAGCGCAAGCGGTAGCAGCCCAAAGCAACGGAATCCGTGCCCAATAGCACCAAACTTCCAGTGACTACCTTACAAGGGGCCCAAATGCAACGTAAAGAAGAAGTTGTTGATTTTGAGGCCGGAGGCTGTCGCTAGAACCACTGAAGTTCGACGGGCAATGAAACCAACGATGATGCTGCCTTGACGAGGTCCCGTATGTGCAGATCTCGGCGCTCCTGATCGCTCTTGTTCTTTCCGCTGAAGGCATAAAGAAAGTGATTGAATAGACCTGCCCCCTCAGGACCGATGTACTCGTTCAGACGATTTTCTTCGCAGGAACGTCGTACTGCTTGCACACGTCGTCGACCAGTTCGACGGCATCATCCCCATCTATGCCGAGCGATAAAAGGTCTTTTCCCTGAATAATGCTGCTTCCCGGTCTGCAACTCTTCTTAGCGACCAAGGCGATAATTTACCGCTCAATTGAACCCATAGCGTAGAGATTACTTGAGGCGGCCATGTTTTATTGCTCGTTCGCTGATTTCCGCATCCGTTAGGCCGTACGGGCCCTTGGGATCCACACTCTGCCCAATGCGAACATAAAGAAGTATTAGAACTGCAACTTCAACTCCCATCCCGCCGAAGCCGACAATCATGTTATCGAGCGGAAACCGATCCGCAAATTTCATCAGCCCAATAATATGAAAAAACAGCAACGCCAAAGCCACACAAAGTTGCCGGGGCCGCCACAAACTCTTGCCAGCTTGGATCGTTACGATTCCAAATACCAATACCGTCCAGAGAACCATTTGGGCGAAGGCTAGCCGGTTATCTGCGAAATAATTATTGATGAGCGTCGCAGTCACGCCACAAATAGCCCCTAACGACAACAGCAAATTACGTTTAGAGAATCTCATTTTCATGGGTTAATCGGACAGCCATTAATTGGATCGGTCATCTGTTTATAAAAATCAACAACGCCAGTCCTTACAGCATAGGCAGCAGTGGCAGAGCCAATTGCTTCTGCACCCCCGGATAGCAAAGCTCCTACCGACGCGGCAGCTGCTTCGCCAGCTCCCAAAAGGGTTGCACCAGTTTCACTATAAACGCCTATATAGGGAGCTGTTGCCTTTAGGCTACCCAACAACTTCGTCCCAGTTCCCTTTATGTTCCCAACTGCTGTTGCAGTCGCGTGTATAGCTGCTTGCGTAGCCCTAGCGACTTGGTCGCACCCTTGTTTAGGAGATGGTCCGAGCATACCAACCCCGGGAACAGACACATAGACGTTATTTGAGATATTCGTCGTTCCGCCGGAGCCACTATTTGAACTCGAAGGGGGAACGGCTATGGCACCGACCCCAGGATCGGCAACGGAGCCTGAGTCATTGCTAGACACATCCACGGTTACGTCCGAGCCGGTTTCCACCCAAGTCCCGACGAGCGACATCTGGGTTCACGCCTGCGGCGACACTATCGGCTATCCGCATCTCAATGTGACAATTCAACCCGTCTTCAATCTCTTCGGATAAAGCAGAACGGTTAAAAAGTGTCTTAAGTCGTGAGAATAGAAACATCAATTTGCCTCACGCATCTTGCATTAGGGAACGAACACCAAGAATGAGCTGATTAAAGCTCTTCTCGGCTTCGGCTAGCTGCCTTTTGCCTGCGGGCGATAGTCGGTAAAATTTCGCGTTGCGACTTGTCTCGGTGAGTGCCCACTCCGACGTTGCAGGGCGATTACGAAGACGAGGCGCCCTGGGATGTCGTCTCTAAAATCCGTAGCAACGGAAGCAGAGAGGTGTTCTCTATCGCGGCGGAATGGCTCTTTCGAGACGAGGCATACTCTCTCATCGTGGAGATGCTAAAGAGAGAGAACGATCCTATGGTTCTTGACAGGGGCATAGCGGCACTCGGACATCTCCACAACCCTGCGGCGATTTCAATAATTGCCTCTTACGCCGCGCATTCTGACGAAAACGTGAGATGCTCCGTGGCCTGCGCATTGGGTCATTTCCCTAATAACCCTGAAGCGGTATCGAATTTACTCATCTTGACCCACGATGACGACTCCGATGTTCGCGACTGGGCGGTGTTCGGGCTCGGGGTTCAAGGCGATGCTGATTCTCCAGAAATTCGAGATGCCCTCGTAGAGCGAATTGCGGACGGTGACGAGGATGTGCGCGAAGAGGCACTTGTTGGACTCAGTAAGAGACGAGATCTTCGGGCTCTTCCCGTTCTCCGCAGTCTTCTTGATGCCCAAGAGCTGAAAGTGCGTGTGGCAGAAGCTGCCTCTGCGATGCTAGGTCTGCCGAGTGATCCCGAGGACTGGGAAGCCGATGACTACAAGCGAGCACTGGATGAGACCTTTGGAGACAATCCGCAAAACTAGTTAGTTGGGACTATCGCTCAGCTCCCCATAAACGCTCTTATGTTGACCGAGGCAGAGACATTTAGCGTCGTTTCCTCTGAACCCAGGTCGTCATGCAGCGGTAGTCTTGCACGATCGTGGTCTTTAGTGGGTCCACCAGTACGCTGTTCATCTCCTCCGTGAGTTCCATAAGCATTTCCTCATCTGCCAGGAACCACTCTGAACCGTCTCCCACCAAAAACCGACCTTCCCGTACTCGCTCGAACTCCATGCCAATCCTCGAGCCCAGACGGCAGAACAGCATTCCTCCAGGCCTTAGAACTCGCCATAACTCCGCCAGCATCGCCCTGAAATGCTCCTCATCTCGAGCGAAGTGAAGTACAGAGTTACAGATCACAACATCGGCAAAGGCATCTGGGAAGGGGATGTGTTCGATGGGAGCAATTTGAAAATTTTCTACGGGGAGTCCGGTTCCCAGCGAAGCGGAAAGCCGCCTTACGTGCTCTACACCATCGCGGTCCAGATCAAGTGCAAATATCTCGCAGCCTTCGCGCAGGAGATGGACCAGATTGCGCCCATACCCGCATCCAGCGTCAAGAACACGCATTCCGGGCGCAATATTTCCTCGCAGGATTTGATCGAAAACATAAATGTCAATATGCCCAAACTGCTCTTGAATATTTAATGCCATGCCTTCATCATCTCAGCTGCTGGTCGTTTGCCTTGATTGATTAAGTCGTTTGCCTTGACTGATTAAAATCGGTTACTTCCGACGAGCCGACTTCCGTGGCACTGATCCACCGTCGAGGAGCTCATCGCGATGTCGCAAATCGTCAGAATGGAAATTCTATCAACCATTGCGGCACCCTCCCATCGCGTCTGAGCCACAGGAATTCATCGAATGCCACTCGCTCTCACGCGGGCAATGCATCTTCGATGGATTCTGCGATGTAGCTTTCCATTGCTTGACTCAACTGCGAATCCACTTCATCGGCAATCGTCATGACACCGAGAAGCAATACGCTGAAGTCGATTGTGCCCAGATTTTTCTGGAGGGTATGGAAGATGGTCACCTGAAGAATGCGGCTCTCTTCTACCATCATGGCGGCGGTATATCCCTGCCTGCGCCGCTCCAGTCCATGCTTCGAGGCAGATTCGGACTTCAATTGTTTGCTGCCAAGTGGTTGAAAAGCTTGCAGACGCCTCCCAAGGTCCCGGAAGACTTGAGGCAGATGCTTGCAACGGGCCTCACGCGTCAAAGGAACTGCCATTAAAGTGCTCTCCTTCTCCACCTCTTCGTACCAGTCAGCAATGCCGGCTGGAGTCGTACGTTCCAGGATTGTGGCTAGTGTTTCCACCTTACGCTTGCGCAGTGGCCCCTTAGCCAGCCGTTGTGTGATTACCTCAATGAGGTCGGGCACATTCATCGGTTTCACCAATATCTCATCTGCCTGCATAAGGATGGCGTTGGCCGCCTCGGACATCTCAGGAAACGCGCTCAGAAGCAGCGTCACCGCCTCGGGGTTTGCGTGACGCATGGCACTCACCACGGTGAGGCCGTCTCCCGCGCCCGGCATGTGCAAATCGCTCAAGAGAACGTCATATTTCTGTGAGCTGATGTACCGGATCGCTTCGTTCACGTCACTGGCGCATGTGACCTGAAAGCCATGACTTTCGAGAATGGCACACAGACTTGAAAGGACCATCTCATTATCGTCGACGACTAAAACCCGTGCCTGCATCATGGAAACCTCCACGTGGTCGCAGACGAGTGTCCGAATGTTCCCAGTTATCTACAAGCATACGCTTGCCGCACAACCAACATGAAATAGTCTGGCGCTACGATCGCCACCTATAGCTACGATAGCCCCCATATACGCTCTTTTCGGACACAGGGCTTGACCGATGCTCGTTAAACAAAAGAGAGGCGGCCGGTGGCCGCCTCTCACATTCCAAACCTCAATACCCGACCGAGAACAGTGCCCGCTCATGCTTCGGTTTCTCGATCTCGTCCACCAGGGCAATCGCATAATCCGCGAACGTAATTTTGCTCTCACCCTTCTCATCCGACACCAGATTGTTGGTTCCCGTGCGGTACTTGCCGGTACGATCGCCGGGAACGAAGTACGCCGCAGGGGCGATATACGTCCAATTGACTCCAGAAGAAGCCTTCAGCACCTCAGCTGCCTTCTCATGCGACAACGCGATCGGAAGGTACTCCGCAGGCAGATAGCCCGACTTGATCAGCGTCACTCCCGGAGCCACCTCAAGCTGTCCCGCGCCGCCGACCACGACCAGACGAGACACACCTGCCTTCTTCACCGCATCAATCTGCCGCTTGGTCACGTCGATCAGCGCATCCGTATTGTCGGCAGGCGGCTGGTAGGCCGAAACCACTACGTCGGCACCTTTGATCACCTCTGCGATCGCATCCACATTCGACAGGTCGTCCGTCTTGGCCGTCACCTCGGGATGATTCTTGAGCGACTCCACCTTACGCGCCACGCCGGTCACCTTATGCCCTCGTCGCAGCAACTCCTTCACAATCTCTGAGCCTGAATTTCCAGTAGCTCCATAGACCACAACGTTCATCACGTCCTCCTGACAACTTCCTTTTGCCTTCTTAGATGAGGGTATTCTTCAGAACGATTCCGATTTTGACAACATTTGTTGTTTAAATCAACACACCTTGGCTCCCTACAAAAGCTGTCAAGCAAAGTTGGGCCTAAGCTACTGATAAAAAGCAAGATACATCTGCCGATCTCCTTCAGGCCGTAAAGTACAATTAAAAGAAGTAAGGCCCGGATTCGTTCTCCGGACCTTAGGTGATTCTTTATAAGTAAACCTTTTTATATCAAGACTTTACAAGTAAGCCATTTGTTTTGAAGACTTTGCGCTTGAAGTCCGGACCTAAGTCTTTTCAATCCAAGACTTTGCGCAAAAACGAACAGGGGCCTAGTACACGTCCCTCTGGTAACGCTTCTGTTTCTTCATATTAGCGAGGTACTCGGCAGCGTGCTCCAGGGTACCGTTCGATCCCTTCGCGATCGCGTCCAGCAGCGCATTCTCGACGTCCTTCGCCATACGGGTTGCATCGCCGCAGACGTAGAAGTAAGCGCCTTCCTCCAGCCACTCGAACACTTCTTTAGCGTGCTCCTGGATGCGGTCCTGCACGTAAACCTTGTTGTGCTGGTCGCGTGAGAAGGCCGTGTGCAGATGCGTGAGGACGCCGCTCTTGACCATGCCCTCCAGCTGTTCCTGGTAAAGGAAGTCCATCTTCATGCGCTGCTCGCCGAAGAAGAGCCAGTTCTTGCCCTTGGCTCCCTCAGCCTCGCGCTCTTCCAGAAAGGCGCGGAAGGGAGCGATTCCGGTTCCAGGGCCAATCATGATGACGGGAGCGTTCGTATCCTCGGGCAGACGGAAGTTGTTGTTCGAGTGCAGGAAGATCGGCATCGTGGTTCCCTCGCCTGCACGGTCGCCAAGATGACCGCTGGCAACGCCCTGACGGTTGCGGCCATGCGCGTCGTAGCGGATGACGCGGACCGTCGTATGCACGCTATCCGGATGGACCTTCTGGCTCGACGAGATCGAGTACATACGCGGAGTCAGACGCTGCAGCACGTTGAAAAGCTGCTGCGGATCGGTGACGACACCCGGGAAGTCCGTTGCCAGGTCGACAAACTCCCGGCCCCAGCAGTACTCCTCGGCGCGGGCGCGGTTGTCAGGGCCGGTCAAAACCTTCAATCCCTCGACGTCGGGGGCGAGCTTGGCATACTGTCCTACACTGCCGCGCGACAGCTTGCCGATTCCGAGCCGCGTCCGCAGAGCCTCTTCCAGCGAGATCTCGACCTTATAGTGGTCCAATACCCGTTCATCGCCTTTATAGCCAAGAGCCTGCAGAGCGTCCGCAACCGCCTCAGGCCGATTCTCCGGAATAATGCCGACGGCGTCGCCAGGCGTATAAGTCATGCCCTCTTCCAGGGCAAGTTCGACGTGGCGCGTCTCCTTCTCCGACCCCTCAGCGGTCAGCAGATAGTTGACGTTGACATTCGACCAATACGGATTGTTGCGCGTGTACTTCTGGGCGTGCCCCGCCCCGGTTTTTGCTTCCTGCTCCAGAACTTCGCTCATACCTCTATGGTAAACGCAACCGGCATCTTTCAGCGTTTGGATGGCGGCAAAATCTGCACCACTGATAGGGCGCTGGCCGCGTGTCTGCTCTGTCTCGGAGTAGAAAAAACAGCACTAAACTTGGCTTCGGAAGCGCTCGACGACAGAGCTGACGATCTCGTCAACCGGTTGGCTCCAAAGAGCTTCGTTGAAGATCTCGACCTCAATCGGCCCCGTGTATCCGGCTCGGTCGACCGCCTCGCGCAGCCTCGAAAGTTCGATCACGCCATCCCCCATCAAGCCCCTTCCCATCAGGGTGTCGGGGAGAGGAACGATCCAGTCAGAGACATGGAATCCGAAGATTCGTTTCCCCGTCCTCGCGATCTCCGGATAGACCTGCGGATCCCACCAGACATGATAGACATCGATCACGACGCCAACTGTGTCGAAACCGAACTGTTCCGCAATCGTATTCGCCTCACCCAAAGTAACGATGACACTCCGGTCAGCGGCAAACATCGGATGCAACGGCTCAATACCAAGACGAACACCGCTTGCTCGAGCATGATCCAAGATTGATCCAATTCCGTCGCGGACCATCTGCCGGGCACCTGCGATGTCTTTGTCCGGCGCAGGACCATTGACCAGCACCAGCAGCTCAGTGCCGATTGCACTTGCCTCGTCAATCGCACGCAGGTTGTCTTCAATCCGCTTCCGCCGCTCTTCTGCGGTCGCGGCGGGAAACATGCCTCCACGACAGAGGCTGGAGACTTTGAGGCCGGCATCGCGAAAGGCTCTTCCCCATTCTCCGGGATTCTCCCCGATCGCATGACGCCATGGCCCGATCCACTGGACCTTGGACTTAGCGCAAGCTTCTAAGACATCGCGCAACGGCGCCTTGCCTGTTGTCATCTGGTTGAAGCTCAGCCGTTCGAGGTCTGCCACTAAGCCTCCACTCCCGCGAGCTCAAGCACAAGCTGCATCCGATGAACGGCGAGATCCGGATCGATCAATAATCTCGCCTTATCAGCCAGGACAAAGAGCCGTGCAAGATGCGTAATGGAGCGAGCGCTCTCTTGGCCCCCCAGCATGCGAAAGTGCGTCTGATGACCATTTAGATAAGCCAGAAAGACGAGGCCGGTTTTATAGAAGTAGGTCGGAAATTGAAAGATGTGCCGGGATAGTGGAACGGTGGGTTCCAAGATTTTTTGGTACGTCGCCAGATCCTGGGCATCGAGCGCCTGGAACGCCTGCGCTGCTGCAGGCGCAATTCCGTCAAAGATGCCCAGAAGAGCGTGACTGTAGCCGCGCTCATCGCCTCGAATCAGCTCGGCGTAATCAAAGTCGTCGCCGGTGTACATGCGCACCCCTTCCGGCAACAGGCGACGCATTTTGATCTCCTGCTGTTTGTCGAGAAGAGAGATCTTGATTCCATCAATCTTTGCCTGATTCTCGTGGATGACGGAGAGACAGGTTTTCATCGCCTCATCGACGCATGAAGAGCCCCAGTATCCCTTGAGCTGAGGATCGAAGGACTCACCCAGCCAGTGCAGCAGGGCCGGCTGCTTTAAACCTGAAAGCAACCGGCTATAGACGCGGACGTAGTCGTCGGCCCCCTTCGCACACCTTGCGAGGGCACGGCTGGCCATAAGAATGACGCGGCCACCCGCCGCCTCAATGATTTCGCACTGTTGCTCGTACGCGGCGACGACGTCGTCAAGGGTCACCGCGGCGCCTGGTTCCAACTGATCAGTATTGGCACCGCAGGCAATTGCTCCAGACCGTTCGCGCGAGGAGATCTGGATCAGCTCTCTGGCCGTCTCCCAATTCAATCCCATGCCTCGTTGCGCGGTATCCATCGCCTCTGCCACGCCGAAACCCATCGACCACAGATAACGTCGGAAGGACAGAGTGGCATCGAGATCCAAAGACTCAGGTTTCAGAGGATCGATTACAACATGGGCTGCTGCATAAACGACACGGGAGCGCGGTGGAGACGTCGATGAAACCTGGAAAGGGCTTTCGGCATTCAAAAAGTATTCCTTGATGACACCATCCAAAGGAAGTCGAATCCTCTTCATATCGTGCTCCGGGATCACGCTGGGTTAAGAGTGAGTTCTGGCAGGTCGACCCAGCATCGCTGTGACCAGGAACGCAGACCTGCCTCCGCGAGCTGCACCCCTTTGGCAGCATTCAGGAAGGTGTGTGGAAACGGCGCATCTTCGAGTACATGACGAAGGAACATCTCCCACTGAACTTTGAACGCATTCTCCTCTGGAGCTGTTCCTGGTACTGTCTGCCATCCATCACGGAAGCTGATGGGATTTGGGATGTCGGGATTCCATACGGCCTTGGGTGTAACGGCCCGCGGCTGCACCTTGCACTCCCGAAGGCCGGCGACCGCGCTTCCCAGAGTGCCATCGACGTGAAGCTCGAGCAGTTCGTCGCGATTGACTCGGGTCACCCATGAAGAGTTGATATGGGCAATCGCGCCGCCCTCAAGCTCGAAGGTCGCATAGGCAGCGTCATCCGCTGTGCATATGTATTCGGCGCCGGTCTCGTCAATGCGTCGCGGAATCGTCGTTCGGGCGGTGCAGCTTACCGCTTTGACTTCACCAAAGAGGTCTGCCAGGACATACTGCCAGTGAGGAAACATGTCGAGAATGATGCCTCCTCCCTCTTCCTTCCGGTAGTTCCAGGAAGGGCGTTGGGCGGGAGGGTTAGGCCCTTCAAAGACCCAATAACCAAACTCGCCCCTTACCGAGAGGACTTTTCCGATCAGACCGGATGCGATCACCTGTTTGAGTTTGAGGATTCCCGGGAGAAAGAGCTTGTCCTGAACCACTCCGTTCTTTACACCTGCCTTTGCAGCCTCGCGAGCCAGCCCGAGACTCTCCTCGAGGGTCGCGGCTAAGGGCTTTTCGCAATAAACATGCTTTTTGGCCTTTAGAGCTGCCTGCACGCTCTTTGCCCGTACCTGGGTCAGTTGCGCATCGAAATAGATGATGTTCTCTTTGTCAGCGAGACAAAGATCGAGGTTCGTAGACCATCGGTCGATATTCCAATCGGCCGCGAGCGACTTGAGCTTTTCCTCGTTTCTACCTACCAAAACAGGATCGGGCATGACGAGACTCTGGTCATGCAGCCTAAGGCCGCCCTGTTTACAAATTGCAGCAATGGATCGTCCCAGGTGCTGATTGGTGCCCATGCGCCCGGTGACGCCATTCATGATGATGCCAATCTTTCGCATTCCAAAGACTCCGACGAAAGTTTAGTTTGTGCAGCCAGAAGAACAGACTGCAATTGAATTTGAGATCGTGACGAAACGAGAAAATTAACTTTCACGGATCATAATGAAGGATGGGAGCGGTGGCAATTTTGAGCAGACGGCAAGGAAAGAGATTCTCTCAATGGAAGCGCCTGTTCTACATGGGCGCCGCGTTCTGGCTGTCACCCACGTGCTGGGCGCAAGAGCCTCGCGTAGTGGGCCCGGGTGGCGGCGGAGCTATGTTTCACGTCACCATCAACCCCGTCGATTCAAACGAGGTCCTGCTTTCGTGCGATATGACAGGGGCCTATATCAGCCACGATGCCGGATACCACTGGAGGATGTTCAACCTTAGGGGAAGCATCCATTTTTTTGCCTTCGACTCGAACCATCCCGGCACGATCTACGCAGCAACCGATGTTTTATGGAGGAGCACCAACGACGGACACACCTGGCGAATGGTCTGGCCGAGACCTGCTGCAGTGCGTGCCATCCTTATGGATTCCGACCACGCGGATGAGACCGTTGTTGCACGTCCGGATCCGATCGGCAACATCACCAGCCTTGCTGTCGATCCGAAAAATTCTCGTCTTCTTTACGCCACATCGCAGCAGCAGAATCGTTCGTATGTCATCCGGTCTCAGGATGGCGGGTTGACATGGAGCTTACTGCATTCGTTTTCTGGAGAGCCGCTTCACATATGGATTGACCCGAGATCGCCGAGGCGTCTCCGCGATGTTTATGTCGCCACGGCTCAAGGTATGTTGTCGCGTATTCAGGGGATCTGGCAGGAAGGTCCAGCGCCTGCGGGTGAAAGCTTCCGAGAGCTCTCACTTGGCTTTTCTTCAGAAGCCCGGTCGCTCGAGGTTCTCTATGGTGTGACGGAACAAGCGGGAGGTTCTTCCGGATTGGTCGTTTCGACGGATCGAGGAAAGACATGGAGACCGTCCCCCCTACCTGACCAGGGAGCTCAGATTCGGACGGTAGCGACAAGTCTTCTTCATCCTGAGGTCGCTTATGCATCTTTCAAAAGACTTGCAGTCGATGGAAGGCTGTTTCAAGGGGTCGCTCGAACGAATGACACTGGGGCGCATTGGGAACTGATCTGGAGATCGACCTTCAGTCAGGAATCAGACCACGTCCACGATGCATGGATAGCGGCGGCGATGACTCCAGAATGGACCGAGGAGCCGCTTAGCCTGGCAGTAGATGACCGCAATCCAAAGCTGGTCTATGCGACCGACTTAGGGAGAACGGTGGCGACGACAGACGGAGGAAGAACCTGGGCAGCCCGGTATTCGAAAAAAGCTGGCGATTCAGAGGGCAGAGATGCTTCGTGGATCAGCACCGGTTTGGATGTGACGACGACGTATGGATATCTGTTCGATCCTTTCGATCGGAAGAGACGGTTCATTCTCACGACCGATATAGGCCTCTTTCGAAGCGAAGATGGGGGCCGCTCGTGGATGCGATCGGTCGATGGGGTTCCGGGACGCTGGCGAAACACAACGTACTCCGTCGTATTTGATCCTCAGACGCAGGGAAAGATGTGGGCGGCTATGAGCGATATCCATGATCTTCCACGGCCCAAGATGTGGCGGCACCGATCGACCTCCGAGTACATCGGCGGCATCTGCGTTTCCCAGGATGGAGGCCGAACCTGGAAGGCTTCGAGCCAAGGAATGCCCTCCACTGCACCGACCTCCCTGCTGGTCGATCCAACGACTCCAGTGGGCAGTCGAACCCTTTGGGCGGCCACGATGGGGCATGGAATCTACCGGTCGGAAGATGATGGGCGCACCTGGAAACCTGCCAACGATGGAATCGTCCAGGAGAATGCTCTAGGGTGGCGGTTGGCTCGCAGTCCGCAAGGGACTCTCTATGCTCTGATCGCCCGGCGGAGTGAGGATGGAAGCATTGGCAATTCGGGCGACGGCGCGCTTTACCGATCGACCGATCGGGGAGACCACTGGCACCCGGTCGCGCTACCAAAAGGTGCGAATGCGCCAAATGGGATCGCCATCGATCCTGAAGACCCGGATCGGATTTATCTCGCCCTTTGGGCTAGGGCTACTCCTGAGGACGACCAGAAGGAGATGATGCTGAAAGAAGACGGTCAGACAGCAGAAGTCAACGTTCTGAATGGAATATACGGCGGTCTTGCAGTTTCAACCGATGGCGGCCGGAACTGGAGATGGACTTTGACGGAGGACCACCATATTTATGACGTGACGATTGACCCACACGATTCCAGAACGCTCTATGCGACAGGCTTTGAATCCTCTGCCTGGATCTCACATGATCGAGGGGAGCATTGGGTGCGAATCCCGGGCTTTAACTTCAAATGGGGTCATCGTGTGCAGGCGGATCCAGAAGATGCGGGGAAGGTCTACATTTCCACCTTCGGTGGCGGGGTATGGCATGTTCCCGTCTCCGGGCCGGAGGCGCAGGATATTGCAACTCCAGCCATGATGCCTCGGTAAGGTCCACTAGATTCTGCATGAAAAATGGAACCTATTAGTGGTTTTATCGTAGTTATAGACAAGTGTTCCCGATACAGATAGAAACGGACAGAAGAGATTAACAAACCTGTGCGTAACTGATTCAGGAGATAGACAGCGACCGTGGCCCGAACTCAGGATCGAGCAACCTCATCCCTTCAGCCGCTTGATAAGAACGGCTTCATACCGCTCTACTATCAGATTCAGCGAGCACTTCTGGAGAAGATTCAGTCGGGTGAGTTAGCCGAAGGAGATTTGCTGGCCTCTGAAGAGGAATTAGCACGTTCCTACCAAGTCAGCCGGATGACGGCACGGCAGGCATTGCATGGACTGAAGAGCAGGGGATATGCACTCAGCCAAAAGGGACGAGGCACCTTCGTCACAAAACCAAAGATTGAAAAGAACATGATGCACCTGCGCGGCTTTACCGAAGATATAAAGCAGCGCGGAATGCAGCCCAGCTCCCAGCTTCTGGAACAGAGCATCATACCCGCCGAGGAAGAGTTGGCGGAAAGTCTGAAGATTGCTCCCAATGCCCTGGTTATGAAGCTGCGTCGTCTACGCCTGGCCGATGGAATCCCAATGGCCCTGGAGAGGTCTTATGTTCCGCTGACACTATTCCCTGGGTTGGAACAGATCAACTTTGCGAAGCAGTCGCTCTATCAGGTTCTTCGCGAAAGTTATGGGGTCAAGGTGGCCTGGGCCGATGAGATCATTGAGGCCCTGCCGGCGACCGGCGAAGAGTCCGAGTTACTGACTATTCCAAAACGAGCGAGCGTTCTGTCCATCTCGCGTACGCTCACGACCAAGGAACAGGTTCCGATTGAAGTGGCGTGCACTCGCTACCGGGGAGACCGGTATCGGGCATTAATCCGCGTCCCCACTACGACGATTGAGTAGCACTGGTCGCCAAAAACGCTATCACGTTCAGAAAAAAGAAATGCCTTCAGGTGTGAACCGTGCCTGAAGGCGTTCTTTTTTTCGAGGTAAGTTTGCACCTTAGCTGTGGAGGTGCATCGGCCAGCCCAGATACTTCTGCGCTGCCTCTTTCACTGCACCTGCGGTGTGGGAAAAGTTTGCAGCGACATGGTGCTCAAAGCCGTTTTCGCAGATGTAGCGCAAGAGGGGCTGCATATTGGGAATCTGGACTACACCCGCGCCACCGAACGTGTTGAGCGGATCGTCGGTAAAGCTGCCCTGTCCGACGTACCCCTTGATGTTGCCTTCGAATTCGTCGGTGGAGAAACGAACGAAGCTCATGGGTCCCGCCTTTACTCGCCCGTCCAGAGTTCCGAAGGTGTTTTCTTTGCCGACGGTTCCCGCGATGATCTGCTGGAAGTCCATCTTCACGCCCTGTCGAAAGAAGTGCTTGGGGAGATTTGAGCAGTGAAAGCAGACCGCTTTATCTGGATCGCCACCGTAGTTATTGTTCCAGTCCAGGAGGGCCGAGGGGGGCTCACTGGCGAGCGAAAGCGCATGCATGGAGAGAGTCCCCATCGTATCGACTTCGCAGGCGCTGGGAATAAGTTTTTCACTCATCATGCTCATTACGGTGCACGGCACGACTCCAAAGAACTCTTCCATGGAGGTCCAGCATTGGACAGAGGTCACGTCGAGAGAATTCGTCTTCATCCAGGTATCGATCACCACGCCAAGCTTTGACATCTTGATGAGCGCCACTTCCGGAACCTCGTGAACCGGGAGATAGCTTTTTATTGCGGTCAGCTTATCCTGAACCTCGTGATCCGCATCCGGCAGGCGCTGAATCCTCCCGAGGACCTCGCTCAGATCCAGCGTGTCGACGGTGATCCCACTCTTCTCTAACAACTTCTCGGAGTAGCGAACGGTATTGAAGGCGGCTGGGCGAGCGCCGATCGCTCCGATGCGGAGGTTGCGAAAGCCGCGAACAATGCGACAGGTTGCGGCGAAGTCCTGGAGATCCTGCGAGAACTGCTCAGAGTCCGGAGCTTCAGTATGCAAGGTCGTCAGCGTATAAGGAATGCCATACTGGCGAAGGTTATTGCAGATGGACATTTTGCCGCAGAAGCTGTCGCGACGGAATGCAATGCTCATCTTGCCGGCATCATCTGGAGTGGCCTGAACAAGAATAGGCACCCGGAGATTGGAGAGCCGGATGGCATCCGCGAGTCCCCGCTCTTCCCCGAAGTTCGGCAACGTGATGATGATGCCGTCGATTTCGCGGGCGTGGCGCTGGAACAGCTCAGCGCAAATCTTTGCTTCACTATAGCTTTCCACGGCGCCAAACGCTGTCTGCTCCGGAGTTACGACGATTGCTTTATATCCTTGACGCTCTAGCGCCGCGATCATCTCGGTCCGCCCCGTGGCTGCCAAGTGGCTCGGAAAAAAGCCCCGGTTCCCTACAATGACGCCAAAAGTCATTTGCCTGCCCATACTTCCCCCATCCCTCTTTCAAGTCGTGCCGCACGCGGCGTTGTTAGCTCTAGCCTTTACCAGGCCGAAAACGAATTACATAAAAAGCACCAAAGGCCAGCAATAGAAGGCTCCACCATAAAGTGGGATGCAACTCGTGCAGTACAGTCGGCGCTTCGTGTCCCATCGCTTCGTACACTCCATAAGGAAAAAGAATCAATCCGTACAGCAATGGAAGAAGCCCCACAAAAAACCATATCGAAAGCCGTTCTCCCCGTCCTGTGCCTTCAGCCATAATTGCTCTCCTACCAGAAGATGAGGTTCAAGATAAAGAACACCACAATCACCACGCACGCCCAGAAGATCGGCTTCTGCCACAAGTACGTGGATCCGTCGCTCGGAATCTCCGTGGCTCCATAGACCAGACCCGCCAACTGGGCGACAGGCGTCGGTTTACTGACCATACTGACGACGCAGGTGACGATGACGCAGATCAAAAAGCTCCAGAGAGCACGGTACAGATTTTCCGCCATGGGCTTTGCGTCCGTTGAGAGCGCGATGTAACGCAAAGCGCCGCCATCCTGCTGCACCCAGATCCACATGGCGATAGATGCCACGGTCCCTGAGAGCAAGCCCCAGAATCCTCCTGCCCGGGTCGCACGCTTCCACAACATTCCCAAAACGACGGTCCCAAACAGAGGAGCGATAAAGAAGCTGAACAACGCCTGCACATAATCCATGATGCTTGCAGCGTGGGCCACGAGATAAGCGGTACCCACCGAGATCAGCATTCCCACAACTGTGGACCAGCGACCCATCGATACATAGTGGCGATCGGGGGCATTTTTATTCATATATGCCCCGTAAATATCGTAGGTCCAGACGGTTGAAAACGCGCTGACGTTACCCGCCATTCCACTCATGAAGCCTGCCACGAGTGCGGTAATCCCAAGTCCCAGCAGCCCAGGGCCGCAATATCGAATCAGCATCAGCGGAAGAACTTCGTTGTAACTGTGCTGGCCAGTTGCTGCAGCCACATCCTGACCGACGAGATGCATCAGGCTTCCGTCCGGATTCTTGAGAACGGTCAGCGCCAAAAGACCCGGCACGATGACGATGAGAGGAACCGCCATCTTGAAAGCAGCGCCGATGATGGGAGCAAGCTTTGCAGACCGTAGATTGTTTGCCGACAGGACGCGCTGGACGACCAGAAAGTCCGTCGTCCAATATCCGAAGCTGATGACAAAGCCCAGCCCAAAGACGATTCCTGTCCAGTGGACCCCCATCGGGTTATCGCGGAAGCTACCTAAGGTGCTCCAAAGATGGGTGTAATCGTTTGAGCCAACGTTCGCAGCGATTTGTGCCTTGAGGTTCTGCCAGCCGCCCGCCTCGATCAAACCGAGGATGGGAATCAAGGCAGCTCCGGCCCAAATCAGAACAAACTGAAGAACTTCATTGATGATGGCCGAACGAAGGCCACCCAGCATGACGTAAACAGCCACCGTGACGGCGCCCACCCAGATGGAAAAACTGATATTCCATCCAAGAACGACCTTCATCACGAGCGCCATGGAGTACATATTGACGCCGCTCATCAGGACGGTCATAAAGGCAAAAGAAACCGCACTTACGGCTCGAGCGCCCTCTCCAAAACGAAGCTGCAGATATCCGGGCACCGAGTGCGTCTTCGAGATGTAATAGAACGGCATCATGACGATGCCAAGAAACAGCATCGCGGGAATTGCGCCAATCCAGTACCAGTGTGCAGCGAGAATTCCATACTGGTAGGCCGCCCCCGCCCAGCCCATCAGCTCCAGCGATCCGAGATTTGCGGAGACAAAGCTCAGGCCCGCAATCCACGCTGACATCTCTCTTCCTGCCAGGAAAAACTCTTCGCTCGTATTGGTAGACCCCTTCACATAAAAGCCGATGAAGATCACCACAACGAAGTAGAGCGCCAGAACCGCGATATCGATAGGGGCGAGAGTCGTCAGCTGCTGGGAGGCGTAAAGCAGTAAAAGGTGAGGTGAAGAGATCGGCATCAGGCTCGTCCTAAGCAATTACGCAATTTATTTTTTGACGCGAAATAACCATGACAGTCTACATGCTTCTAGCAATCTTTATGAAGATAAAGTTCCTGAAGCAGTCTCTCGTAGCGATCCATCGCTTCCCGATAGGCTTCTCCACGGTGCGATTGGGGAACCTGCTTTCCCTGTTCTGAGACGGCAACGCATCGATCTGCGATCGCAGCCATGCTTTCCGGAGCGCCCTTGGCTTGCAGATACGCGTACATCGCCTGCATCGCCGCTCCAAGGCAACCGGCTTCCTCTTCGAGAGGAACCTGGATCGCTGCTCCCGTGGCGTCGGCAAGGAGCTGCCGCCATTCGCGGGAACGGGCACCGCCTCCAATGGCGAAGATGACCGTCGGCTTTCTGCCGTCGAGGATCAGATCGAGTCCACGGAGAACACCGAAGCTGACTCCCTCGACAGCAGCTCGAATCAGATTGTCCGTCGTAAAGTTCGTCGATGAAATCCCGCTGATGGTTCCCCGAGCGCGAGGAAGGTCGGGTGTTCGCTCTCCATTGAGGAAAGGGAGGAAGGTGAGACCATCGGCTCCGGGCCTGGTCGTAGCGAGCGCGGAATCGAGGTACTCCACGGTCTTTCCCAGTGTATTCAGAGTTTGGGTTACGACGTTGGTCGCGTTCATCGTACAAACGAGGGGAAGCCATCCCCCTGAAGATGAACAGAACGGAGCAACCGATCCGGTCGTATCTGCAACAGGGTGCTCGCAAAACGAATAAACCGTGGAGGATGTCCCTAAGCTCAGAGTGACGACCCCTTCTCGAACGTTCCCAGTGCCAATCGCTCCCATCATGTTGTCTCCACCTCCCGTTGAGACAACGCAATCTGGTGAGAGCCCAAGCTCAGCAGCGACTTCAGGACGGATCTGCCCGATCACATCTTCCGATTTGAATAGTTTGGGAAGCGCCTTCCAGAGGTGTCCCGTGCCACCATCAATGCTGGCCAGCACTTCAGCGGACCATTCCCGGGAACGAACATCGAAGAAGGCGGTTCCTGAAGCGTCGCCATACTCAGCGATGAAATTACCTGTAAGCCAGAAGTTCAGATAATCATGCGGGAGGAGGATGTGGCGGATACGGTTGAAGTTCTCAGGTTCCTTCTCCTTGAGCCAGAGCAGTTTTGAAGCGGTATAACCCGTTAGGGGAACAATCCCTATCTTTTCCAGACACGCCGCGCTGCCGCCCAGACGCTCGATCAATTCTGCATTCTGGGGCGCAGTCTCCGTATCGTTCCACAGCTTCGCGGGACGGATAACCTGCATGCCTTCATCGAGCACCACCAGACCATGCTGCTGGCCCGAGACACCCAGGGCCACCACCTTTGCACCCGGAGCTTGACTGACAGCCTGTCGAACGGCATCGCGAAGAGCGTCAATCCACCACTGTGGCTCCTGCTCGCGAGCGCCTGTCTCTCGTTCTATTAGCGGATGCCGGGAATAACCTCTGCCGCGGGGCTTGCCATCTTCATCGATGAGCAGCGCCTTTGTGCCCTGGGTACCGCAATCAATTCCAAGAAACATCGCTACAACCTCCCCAGAGACCCTTTTCCATCGCAGTCCACCTTTTAGGTAAACGTATAGTGAAACCCGGCCGACAATGCATCATGCCTGAAAAAGCCCACAAAAGGCCAATTCTGATCAGGCTTTGGATCGTCGCTCGCGTTTGGTCGTACGTGAGACATGGGTCGACCGATGATAACGAGAATGCCTCTGCATTAGCAGCGCGGCACTTCCGCTCAATCGAGCCAGATACCCGTCGCCAGCTGTTGTCAGCTGAGGAGCGGAGCCGGCCAGCATTCCAGCCTGAAGTTCTGCCTGGACAATAGGACTTACAGTATCCCAGCACGAAGTGATCTCCCCGGTAATCAGGATTCGCTCGGGAGATAAGGCGGCAGTAACAAGCCGCAATCCTCTTCCCAGTGCTGTGGCCTGAGCTTTTATCGCCTTCAAGGCAGCAGGATCTTTATCCTGGGCAAGCTTCAATAGGCTTTGCACATCTTTCACCTGCAAATTGCCGGAGATCTTTCGATACGTCTTGAGAGCAGCCCGCGACGAGGCAAACATCTCCCAGCAGCCACGCTGACCGCATCCACACAACGGTCCTCGCGGATCAATCGGAATATGCCCAAATTCGCCAGCCAGACCGTTGAAGCCGGAATGAAGCTGCCCCCCGGCCAGAATCGCTGTGCCTAGCCCTTCAGAGACCGCGATCAATACCGCGTTTCGAACCCCTTCCAACCGCCCAAACCAGAGCTCGGAGAGGAGGCAGGCATTCGCATCGTTATCGATTTCGACCTGCAGATCCATCTCTTTCTCAAGAGCAGATTTGATATCGAATCCGTCCCATTTGAGGTTGGGAGCCATCAGTAGGCGATGTGTGATCGGGTCAACCCGTCCTGGAACACTGACGCCTATGCCCTCAAAGGTTTTCTCTTTGTGCTGGCTCCGCAGAACGTTCATCTTCCGGACAAGCTTAGCCACTGCGGCATCGGGAGCTGTCGCGGTCGGAATGGTTTCGTGCGACAAGAATCGACCACTTAGATCGACCACCGCAACGATGGCCTGATTCGGCCGAATATCCAGGGCAAGCGTAACAAGATCTTCGTTGACAGAGAGCATGGTCGAGGGCCGGCCGCGGCCACCCCGGACGATCGCTCCCTCCTTAATCCATCCTTCGTCGATCAGGTCTTCCACGATGGCCGAGATGGTACTCGGCTGCAACCCGGAGAGCCGCGAAAGATCCACTCGGGATACCGGCTGCCGAAAACGAATGAACTCCAGCACGATGTCGCGATTTATATCGCGAGCCATCTCGCTCGACGCTAATTGAGCTGAGGAGAGATCGATCCGCCGTATCCCATATTGCTGCATGGAAACCGACGCATTCGTTTCACGTTTGCCGGGAGAGGTCTTCATTAATTTCGATGATCATAATATAAGCCACCACTCCAGACCGGGCCAGCCATTCGGCAGACAGGTCGATTCCTGGCCACCGTCGCAGGATGGGCTAACTTACTTCGGCCCTGACCGGCAGCTTCCAGTCAGGTCGAATGAAGTGGCAGGTATATCCATGGGGAATGCGCTGGAGATAGTCCTGGTGCTCAGGTTCCGCTTCCCAGAAAGGTCCTGCGGGTACGACTTCGGTAACCACCGGCCCGGGCCAGATTCCGGATCCATTGACATCTTCGATCGTAGTTTCGGCGACCTCTTTTTGAGCTGGGGTCGTATAGAAAATTGCGGAACGGTAGCTCGTACCGATATCGTTGCCTTGCCGATTTCGGGTAGTTGGATCGTGTATCTGAAAGAAAAACTCCAGGATCTGCCGGAAGCGAATCACCTCAGGATCGAAGAGGATCTCGATTGCTTCGGCGTGAGTGCCATGGTTCCGATAGGTCGCATTGGCCACATCGCCACCGGTATACCCCACGCGTGTCGAGATGACGCCTGGACGATCCCGCAGTAACTCCTGCATCCCCCAAAAACACCCACCAGCAAGAACTGCGCGTTCTGTGGAAGCCATCAGCCACCTCCTATGTCGAGAGATTCCAAATTCAAACTCTCGACCTAAAGTCTATCGGAAGTGGCTGTTTAGCGAAAAAAGCCCCCAAAAAACCGGATCTAAACTTTACAAATTGCCAGAGTCTTGAAGCGCTTTCTTCATTCCGCTCCAACTTACGCGGGTCGATTCTTCCGGCGTCGCGCCCCCATGCCAGTGCGTCTCGAGGCTCACTGCATCGCGATAGCCCGCCTTTGCAAGGTCACGAAATTGTCCCGTCCAATCGATGATCCCCGTCCCTGTAGGGGACCAGACAATCTTGCCTTCTGGCCCTTTAACCGCATTTTTTACATGGCAGTGATGGATACGATCCTTCGGCAACATGTTCCATGCATTTGGATAAGCATCGAACTCCCCCCGCATGACTGCATTTCCCGGATCCCAGTTGAGGGCCAAATGCGATGACTTCACCGCATTGAGCAACCGCACCGATTCCCGCCCGGTAGCGGTATTGCATGCGGGCTCGTTCTCCAGAACCAACAGAATTCCCTGCCGGCCGCACTGATCTGCAGCCTCTGCCAGCTTGTGGTCAATGGCTTGACGATATGGGCCGACGTTTTCAATTCTCCAGAAGTCGAAGCACCTGACCTTATTGGTTTTGAATCGCTTAGCGAGAGCAATGCTTTTTTCCAGGACCTCGTCCTGCTGCTTGAGCACATCTCCGGTGTCTGAGGTCTTTGGCCCTTCGGTGGACCGCGGTGCGCCGGGCCAGTGTGCCTTGAAAAGTGGGCTCGCTATATCTGTCACCTGCAGACTGTACTTGGACAAGATCCTTTCCACGTCTGCCAGTTCTGTATCCGAGAGGTTCATCAGACTTTTCTTCCACATCGCCCGCAGTTCCACCCATTGCATCCCGAATTCCTTAGCGGCAACGGCGCAGGCGTGGTCAAAGTCTTGCGTGATCTCATCTGTAATAACGCCGATCTTGAAGGGATGCGCCCCTGCAAACCCGAACGCATTGCGGCCCGCGATCCCCACAGCTCCCATCACAGCCGCACCCTGCAAAAACCCTCTTCGCGAAATCCCGTTCATCTTCACTCCTCTTTCTTCTGGTTTTAAATCAAAGGACCGGCTCTGCCTTTCGACAAAGCCGGTCCGTCCGGGTTCTGGTCTTCGAAAAACCATGATCGAGTTCTAGAACGTTATTCTCGCAGAAGCCTGCAGGCTTCGTCCTCCGCCCACGCCATTTACGCTTCCCTGTCCACTGCCCAGAGTGTTTGTGATGCGTCCAAAGCTTCCCGATGTAAACAGGTTACCGCTACCAGAGTTCGGAACTGCGAACTGAGGCGTATTGCTCAGCTGGAACGCATCGAGTTTCGTCTCAAGAGCAGCCTTGTCATGCCAGAGTGGAAAGCTCTTGGAGAGAGATAAGTTGTCCTGGATAAAGCCTGGTCCACGGAATTGATTTCTTCCCGTATTGCCCAACTGGACGTTCGAGGCATTGCAACCCGCCGGACACCCTCCTGGCTGCGAGAATGCCGACACATCAAGCCAAGGGCTATTTGGCCCAATCCCACCCAGCACCTTATAGACGCCGCTCAGGTTCGCCAACTGCGCTGTTCCCGGAGTGTTCAAGGTACCGCCGTTGGCGTACACCGAGAACGGCAAACCGGAGACCGCCGAGATGGTTCCCGCGAGTTTCCAACCGCCCAGCACATAGGCACCCACCCCTGAATTGAGATATCGATGCCCACGCCCAGCCGGAAGCTCGTAGACAAAGCTCTGCTCGAAATTCAGCTTGCGGTCGAAATCGTTCGGTGCATAGTTCCTGCGAAGGTTGGCAGTCGTCAGGAAGATAACGTTGCCGTCATCGCCCGTCACATACCCGAGGCCCTTACCCCACGTAAACGCTGAGGTAAACCCTAGCCCCTGGGCAAATCGCTTGGTCAGCTGCAACTGCAACGACTGGAAGTTTGAAGAAAATCCCTGGAAGATCTTCGACGTTGTAGCTGTGCGATGAACTGTAGAAGGACATCCTACGCAGTTGTATTCCGGCTTCGAAGCATTACCTCCGCCATAGATATCCGAGGGATTGTTGATGTCGATATTGGAAGGTACGCCGGTACCGTGATTGCCGACGTATGCAATCTGCATCGACATGTCATAAGGGAGTGCCTGTTGAATCGCAAGGTTCCACGATGCCACGTAGGGGTTTTTGTAATCCAGCGGAACATAAAACATATTCTGAGCTACAAGCGTTGCGGTCGTCACGGGGATGATGCCATTCGCAGGAATCGGAACCGGAACTGGCGCCGGGAACCCAGCCTGGAACGTCGCTGTATTGCCGTTTGTCAACACTGCCGGTGTATAAGGGCTCGCTCCCACCGGGTTGTACGCGTTGTTCGAGCGCACGGGATAGTTGTAGGCATAGTTATTGTCCGCATACGGCATGTAACTCACGCCAAAACCGCCGCGAATCACTGTGTCATCCGTAGCGCGGTATGCGAAGCCCGTACGCGGCGCCCAATAGCGATACCGGGTCTGCATTCCCAGGTTCGAGGGATTTTTGCCAATCCCGGCAATCACAAGATTGTTATTGACCGGGTCGTAGTTCGTGAATCCACTGGCGATCTTCGGCGTCGCTGGAGGATAAAACTCCCAACGAACTCCCAGATCCAGCGTCAACTTCGGTGTCACCTGCCACTTATCGCTGACGAAGGCGAAGAACCACCACTGGCGATATGCCGGAAAGAACGTGTTAACATCTCGGCCTACCTGACTTGGCTGATCGAGAAGGAAACTTGCGATGTTATTTCCCAGATTCGTTCCTGGGCTCGACGCATCCGATGTCTGCTGATCGGCAAACCGGAAGATGCCGCGAGGACTGAACGTCTGGTCCTGCAGCAGATCGTCACGAACTCTGCGAAGGTCTCCTCCAAACTTGATCGTGTGATTGCGAATGATCTTCGTCCAATTGTTTACAAAGTCGATGTTCGATTCACCGCGAATCCAAGGTACAGAAGCGGAGTATCCGATCAGCGGGTTATCTGCTCCAGACTGGCCGAAGCCCGTCAGGAAGATTCCCACCTGACCGCTTGAGAACTGATTGATGTTGACACCCGGAATTCCCAGCGCGTCGGCGTCGTTCGAACCATAGTTACTCGGCTGCGCATTGTTACGTAGGTGAGCAACGCCAACCCGGGCCTCAGTAAACAAGGTCGATGAGAAGACATGATCATAGTTCACGCCGGTGCTGTACGAGGTCTGTGTACCGACACCTTGGAAGCCACCTCCGAATGGGCCGCCAAGAAACGCCCCGAAGGTCGGTGCCTGGAACGTATTTACCCTTTGCCAGCTGAATCGGCCGCTGAGGTGATTCCGTTCATTCATCGTGTAATCGATCTTTGTGTCCCAACTGTTCGTTCCTTTGGTGAATGGCAAAATCGTCTTGTAGTTGTTCGCGGGGGTCAACAGTGAAGCGGTAGGCGTCAGCGTGCCATATTGCGCAGCCGCGGCATTCAATCTCTTCAAAATATCCAACGAGACCGGGTTTACGCGGCTTATCGGAATCTGGTTGTTTACAAATGGAGTCCGTGGACTGGCCGTAGGATCACTCGAACTGCGTGCTCGTCCGTCTCCCGTCGCAGGGTCGAAGATCTTGCCCCGTCCTGAGGCTTCGAGTGTAGAACTCAGATCAATGTTTCCTTGTGCATTCGCCGTAAAGTATCGGGCGTCTGGAATCGTGAACGTGCCGCCAACTGTCTCGTGATCAGAGCTTCCCTGGTAGTCGCCAAAGAAGAACAGCTTGTCCTTGAAAATCGGACCGCCGATCGATCCGCCATAATTGTTGTACGAAAGGTGTCCCAGAGGAGGTGCAAAGTAGCTCCGCGCGTTGACCGCATTGTTCTGGATGTACTCGAAGACGGAACCATGAAATTTGTTGGTTCCCGATTTCAGAACAACATTCGTAACGGCGCCAATCGCACGACCCAGCTCTGCGTCGAAGTTATTGGTTGTAATATCGACCGACTGAATCGCATCCGCCGGGGGAATGATGATCTGCAGCAGCCCCGTACGCTCATCGTCGTCGATACCTTCAATCTGGTACAGATTGCCCATGCGGGGAATTCCGTTCACGCGGGTTTGAAGCGAGCCCTGCGCGTTAAAGAACTGCGAGTGTTCAAAGGTCGCAGGCGTCGATCCCGGCACAAGATTCAACAGCGACTGAAAGTTCCGATTCGTTGACATTGGAAGATTTTCAAGCTGATGGGTTTCGAGCTTAGTACTAATATCCGCCCGATCCGTTTGCAATAACGGAGGAGCGGTCGTCACCATGACTTCGTCGGTAACACTGCCGGGCGCAATCGCGAAGTCCACACGAGTCGAAGAATTGACAAGAATATTGATGTTTTGATGGGTTTCTTTTTTGAAGCCGGATGCGGTTACGGAAACCGAATAAGTGCCCGGAGGCAGGTTGGGGATCGTGAAGTTTCCCGCCTCGTTTGTAACCGATTCATAGGAAGTAGAGGTCGCCGCCGCCGTAGCCGTAACTTTGGCATTCGCGACCGAGGCTCCTGTTGAATCGGTTACCGTTCCTAACAATGTAGCGTTTACGGCCTGCGCGAAAGAAGGCCGCGAAACCGCAACCAGACAAAGGAATATCCCAATAAAACCAATTCTTCGAAGCATACGTATGTCCTCCCGTGAAAGAGAGGCATACTGACTGCCTCCCGGCGAAAACTATAGTTTGAACTGCGAACGGAAGGTATCAGCCCCTCTTCTACACTGTCAACACCAATGAAAAAGACAAATTGGTCTGTCCACGTATTCCATTAATGCGAGATCAAAAGACAGGCTGGATGGAATCTTTCATCGTGAACGTTTGAATCGGGGAGATTCACGTAAAGAGCGCCCATCCAACACTTGCTGGATAGGCGCTGGGCGAATCATGGAAGCGCGTCCAAAAATGGACATCACAAATAATGAAGTTGCTAAGCTTCTTAGCTGTGTAAATGAACCTCTTCCGTCACTGTCGGACGTACGCCATGAAGGCGCTGGTCCCCAGAGACTGAAGCATCTCCTGAGATCGCATATGCCACTGCCGCTCCGACCAGAGCCGGGATAATAAAACCGTGGCCACCAGTCGCTTCTGCAACGAATACTACTGCAGCCAGTGGAGTCTTATACGCAGCAGCGATGAAAGATGCCATTCCCACCGCAGCGTATAAACCTACCGCTGGGCTGTGAACGATCGATTGAGCAAAAGCGATGCCAAAACTTCCTCCCGAAAGAAAGAGAGGAACGAACATCGCACTGACGCCGCCGGCTCCCAACGTAAACGCGGTAGCGGCAAGCTTAAGGATTCCGAAGCAAATTAGTTCCCTCGAAGTGTGCCCAAATACAAGAACGTCTCGCACGGCTTCGTAGTTCGGCCCGAGAGGAACAAGCGTTCCGGGATAAATCCACAGGAAGGCAAGACCGCAGAGCGCGGTGAGCAGACCACCTAGAGTGAGCTTCAACCAATGGGGGAAATCCCACTGAACCACAAATCGGCGCAACCTGCGAAAGGTGATGACGAACACCATCGCGATGACACCGATCAATAGTCCAAGAAGTGCGGACCATCCGAGATCCTTCATCGTGTAGACCGCAGCACTGGAAAAATTGAAGAGCGGCTCGCTCCCAAAGAAAACTCCCAGCGTCATGTAGGAGACAACCGAAGCAATCAGGGATGGAAGAAGTGCCTCGTGAGCCAGATCGTCCTTGTACGGCATTTCCAGCGCAAAGACGATACCTGTAAGAGGAGCACGGAAGACTGCTGACATTCCCGCCGCCGCGCCGCAAATCAGCATAATGCGTCGATCACGCTTATCGAGACGGAAGCGAGGAATTCGGCTAAGTCGTCTCCATAGCCATGATCCTATGGCAGCTCCACCATAGATGCTCGGCCCTTCCAGGGCAGCACTCCCTCCCAAACCTACTGTCGTTACGGCTGCTAGCAGTTTCTGAGGAAACGAGCGCATATCCACGAAGCCTTCATGCTCGTGATAGGACTGAATAATCTCCTCGGTAGAATGCTGGTTGGGATCGGGGGTGAAAAACTGCATGATCAAGCCGGTCAGCGCGCAACCAGCAACCAGGCCCGGAATAATCGCCCAGTGATGGTGTAGATAGTAAGCCAAAACCGGAGGCCACATCTTTCGTAAGAGCACTTCGGCGATACCGGTAATGGCCAGCCCCGCAAGTATTCCGATGATTGGCGCTATCAGAAGCCATTTGTGAAGATTTCGTGCATAGGTTGTCGAGAGGTCTTCATGGACCAGGGGGAGGTGACGGCGCAATAGGGAATATTGCGAAAACTTTCTCGGAAGATTCATCGTGCGTCTACTTTCTGACAAGTCATGACGTCTCCTGCTGTTTTGAAATCACGTTCAGGACACGGATCAACTTAGGTGCGAGCTGTTTCAGCTCTCGAAAATGGTCGATAGAAAGCTCATCCAACAGCTCTTTCCCGGCGGAAGTGAGACGCAAGGTCACAAGGCGCCGGTTCTCTGCAAATCGATACCGAGCGATCCATCCCGCCGCTTCGCATCGATTACAGAGTTCAACGGCACTATTGTGTCTTAAGGCTAGACGTTCTGCTAAATAACCGACGGTGATCACAACATCTTCAGGAGCTCCCGCAATCTGAAGCATAAGTTGATGTTGTTGTGAGGTCAGCCCTACACGTGCCGCCGCTGCTTCGCTGAAGTGCAAGAATCCCCGAAGTGTCGCACGAAAATCTGCAAGGCCACGAAGCTGAGCCTCTGAAACTGCACTTTTCCCCCGCATGTCTTATACATATCGTAACACGATGTGTTTGAAGGCTTCATGGCGAACCGCTTCGCCTGATATCGCAATCCGGGCTATACCAATACAGACTTTGCGTTGTCAAAAACAACCGCATTCGCGAGCTCGCAACCTGCAGCTACGACTTGAAACCTTCAATCTCTTCGAGGGGGAAGACTTCAAGGCATCTCCTCGAGTCTCACTTCCTCCTTCGGCAAGTTGACGAACCAATCTCCACCGCGCTTTCTTCAGCGGGGTGCATGGTTCGAATATGAGATTGCGTGGAATGCCGCCCAAAGCCGCTACTTCTGCAGCGGCCTTATTGGACGGAAGACATATCTTAGTTGCAGAATTCGCAGTGTCGAGATTGCGGAGTAGAGGTGCCTGCAAATTAGAGCACCTCATATCTGTTATCTGAGGAGTCGTTAACTAGCCATCGTTCCGCGCCATATCGGTTCGTCGACCGCGAAAGCCCGGATGGCCTCCTGTCGGCACTGGGCTGCCTGACACAAAAAGCACTCTTGTCGGTGCCTTACAATCTCCTGCTTAATTGCGACCATTTCCATCTCAGCTTGGGCTTGGGTCGAGATGGAGTCAACAAAGATTTCGGCATCACTTAACTTGCGATAAGCCTCAATCAGGCGGTTTCCTAACACGTCTACGTGGGGGCACCGTAAATCATTCATAACCTTGAACCTCGGGGCAGAAGTCTCCTTGCGGAGGAGCAAACTGTACATACCTGGAATGGGTAAAATTAGGGAATCGGCGTCGCCGAAAGAGAACCAACGAGCTACTAGTCAAGTAGCTCTGATGCCTGATACCAGCCAAACCGTTGGCTCAGGCATAATTACGGCTAAAGTCCGCTCCAATCGATGAGTTCTTACCGGCGCTCAGGTCCAGTTTGAGCACATCCATTGAAAATTCTGGCAGGGTGCACCGATGGGAAGTACATATCGGAAGGCTGCCGCCGGAACAATCCATACATGATCGGATATGCTTTATATCCTCGCAACGAGCGCTTCCAAGTGCGACAGGCTTTCCATAAAAACTCTAAATCCCAGTCCCGGTCCCTATGTGCTCAAGTTTGTCGATATAACGATCGACAATTATTCCATCCTTCATTGCATGCCATAGTTTGGATCGCCTACTGGAATCCCTCAGACTAGATTAAGGCAAAAAATAGAAATGGACAGCAGGGCTACAAGATTCGCAGCTCTTGGCATGGGTAAGTAAGTTCATCTCAGCCGAGAGCAACGGTTTCTGCCTTACGGCAAGTTCCGGATAAACAGCATCCTCAAGAAGTGCGGACCACGCCTTTCGCTCCGCGAACTTCATAACGTCAATCAACTGGTCGCCTAATATGCAAAGTTTTGCCACGTATTTTATAGACGTAAGTCTTCGCGTTTAAGTTGTATCTCCCATATCTCAAAGATCGACGGATGAAGCCTTGCAATCTGCTCCCATTCTCTAAAACTGTGTTTTCTAAAACTGTGTTTAAAGTTCTTGATAATTCAATCCGAGGCCGCATTGCTTGAACTGATAGCGGGTACAACTCACAAATCTATTGTGCGGGCCATCACCGAAAGCCTTCGAAAAACTTCGTACGATTAGCACGATCTTAGATCGAACTCGAGCATGGTTCTCTAACCAAGCTTGACCTTGTTCTCAGTAAACGATCGTAGTCACGTTGAGGCGTACGAGACTTCAGGAGGACAGAATCATAATGCGACCGGCTAACCCATCAGTTCGTACTGTTTTGCTCGCGACAGATCTCTCGGACAGCTCCTTGCCTCCACTCCAGTATGCAACTGAAGTCGCCCATGTTTATGCGGCTAAACTTCTGCTTGTCCATGTGCTTGCTCCAACTGAGTTGGAGGCGGCAGACTCTATGACATGCTATCTTCGCGACCAGGCAAAATCAGCCAAATCGGAGTTAAGTCGGATTGGTCAAAGCCTTCTGGCTGCTGCAGGCATTACAAGTGAAATTGTGGTTCGTTGTGGCGATGTCAGAGATGTGCTGTTCCAGGTTCAACAAGAGTATTCTGCGGATATAGTTGTAGTGGGGTCCGGCGGAAAAGAGACAACCTTCGCCAGAAATCACGACTCTATTGCCGAATTGGCTATCAGCAGCATGCCATGCAGTGTGATAGCCGTTGGGCCAAACGTCGCGTGGCATCCTCCCTACGGGCCAGCAACTACCTTTCTCTTCCCATTTGATTTCTCCGCGACCTCCTGTTCTGCTATTCCATCGGCAATCTCTCTCGCCCGCGACTGGTCGGCCATTTTGGTTTTATTGCATGTCTGCGATCACGATCATTTTCCATGCACAAAACTCGAAGTCGAGTGCAGCAAAACTTTGAATGACGTTGCCGCATTTATTAGAAACCAGGGAGTTCGAACCAGGCACTTAATACAGAAAGGCCGTATCGCTGAAAGCATTTTGGCGTCAACTAAAGAACAAATCGTCGATTTCATCGTAACCGACGCTTGTTTCGAAAGTGGAAAGTCGGTCGACAGGGCGCGAGCGCAGAGTGCCGTGGCACAACTTTTAGCGAAGGCAAATTGCCCAATCTTCTCCCTCTCGAGACAGGGGCTCTCGCAAAAGTCGCATTAGACCGTTGGGTTCAGAGTGACCGTGTCAAGCCTGTCTACTTTGAACCATAATCCGCTGCGGTATCAGCATTGCCGCCAGCGACATCGTCAGTGGACTTTGGGCCGACACCGTTCCTCTTCGCACGCAACTCGCAATGCGGTTTGAAGAGCCGTGTCTGGATTAAGGGAGATGGAGTCTATTCCTTCCCTGACAATCCACTCAGAAAATTGTGGGAAGTCCGACGGAGCTTGCCCGCATATGCCGATCGGCTTACCAGCGGCATGCGCGGACTTGATTGCCCGCTCGATCATCCAGCGCACAGCATCGTTGTTCTCGTCGAAGAGATGCGCCACTACCGCCGAATCGCGGTCGAGCCCCAACGTTAGCTGCGTCAGGTCATTCGAGCCGATGGAGTAACCATCGAAAATTCTGAGAAACTGATCCGCTAGAACAACATTGGCAGGAATCTCACACATTGCATAGACTTCAAGGCCATTCTCCGCCTGTTTCAATCCATGTTCTCTGAGTAACTCGATCACCTTTCGACCTTCGTCGACCGTCCTGCAAAAAGGAATCATAAGCTTTACATTGGACAAACCAAAGTCATTCCGAACACGGGCGAGAGCCGCACACTCCAGAGCAAAACCGGCAGCGTATCGCTCATCGTAGTACCGCGACGCCCCGCGAAATCCGATCATAGGATTTTCTTCCTGTTGTTCGAACTCGCCGCCGCCGAGTAGGTTGGCGTACTCATTCGTTTTAAAGTCGCTTAACCGAACGATCACAGGCTTGGGATAAAAAGCGGCTGCAATACGACCTACTCCTTCGCTTAGCCTACGTATAAAAAACTCCTTCGGATCGCCGACGCCAATGCGCCTTCGAATTTCGGAAAGAGTATGTACATTCCGGACCGAGTCAATCCTTGCCAGTGCCATCGGATGGATCCCTACATGGTTTGAAATAATGAACTCGATCCGCACTAGGCCCACACCGTCGTTCGGAATGGCGGCAAAATCGAATGCTCTTGAAGGATCTCCAACTATCAGCATGATTTTCGTCCGCATATCCGGAAGCGACGTCACGGTCACCATATCCCTTTGAAAGGGAATAAGTCCCGAATAGATGTGGCCCTCTCTGCCCTCAGCGCAGCAAACGGTAATCTCCTGCCCGGTCTTTAACACTTGGGTAGCGTTACCCGTGCCAACAACACACGGAATACCGAACTCCCTCGATACGATCGCCGCATGCGCAGTGCGACTTCCCTGATCGGTGACGATCGCGGCTACACGCCGCATTACTGGTTCCCAGTCAGGATCAGTCTTCGCGGCCACCAAAACCTCTCCCGGCTGCACATCGTCCAGCATCTGCAGATCTGTCACAACTCGCGCCTTGCCGGATCCAATCTTTTCTCCAGCTGCCTGACCAGATAAAAGCGCAGGACCTGACGGCTCAATCAAGCGAAAGACTTCGGTGGAATGCCCCCGATTTTTTCCGGAATGAACTGTCTCCGGTCGCGCTTGAACAATGTAGAGCTTGCCCGTTATTCCATCCTTAGCCCACTCGATGTCCATCGGTTGCCGACGTCCGGCAATTCGCGAGTAGTGCTCTTCAATCATGCAGCCCCACCGAGCAAGTAAAACTACCTCTTGGTCCGCTAGGCAATAGCGGTCGCGGTCGTCTTGAAGAGTTACCTCGCTCTTCGTCGTCTTTGTTCCATCACCATATACCAGCTTGACTTCCTTTGTTCCTAGGTGGCGGCCGATGATCGCATCAAACCCCTCTATCAATGTCGACTTAAAAATCGTCCACTCATCCGGAGTGACGACCCCCTGGACGACAAACTCTCCGAGACCATATGCTCCCGTCAGAGTGATGACATCACGAAAGCCAGACTCCGTATCCAAGGTGAACATTACGCCTGAGGAGGCCTTGTCAGAACGGACCATGGGCATCACACCGACAGACAAAGCCACCTTTAATGGCGGATATCCCTGACGTGCGCGGTAGTTGATAGCACGATCTGTAAATAGCGACGCAAAGCACTGGTGAACAGCATCCAGCAGTGCCTTTTCTCCACTTACATTGAGGAATGTTTCAGCCGCACCAGCAAATGAGGCCTCTGGCAGATCTTCTGCACTTGCAGAGGAACGGACCGCGAGACTGGGTTCGTATCCAATCCGGCGCACCAGCCTTTGATATCCGTCAAGGATGACTGCCTGAAGGTCCTGTGGAAGAGGCGCGTGCAAAATTAAGGAACGAGCTGCAAGGCCGGTAGCTGTCAGGAGGCCAATGTCTTCCGGATTGAAGTCTTTGAATACTGCTTCCAGCTTCTCTTGAAGACCATTCGCCGATAAGAGGTGCCAGTACGCATCTGTCGTTAGAGCAAATCCGTCAAGTACGCCGACATCTCGTTTGTGGAACACAGAGTAGAGTTCGCCCAGAGACGCATTCTTACCCCCAACGCGTGGCACATCGGCCATTCTAATATCGGAGAAATCAAGTAGGTAGTTGGTAAACATTTGAATTCCAAGAATCTCTGAAAACCACTTTGAACATTACCCCGCGCGTGCGCAAAGCATATGTGACAAGCATCACGGTTTGATTGTCGTCTTTTTATCAGGACTGTGATGCCCATCACTGCGTGATGTACCTGAATTCGTTACGTTCGAGACGAACAGTCGACGCAGCTTCAAAGGAAATTCCATCGGGATGGCTAGCAATGCTCAATGACGAAACAGCAAGTCCAGACCAGTTGTCCGCGGACGACGATGAAGCAGCTGAGGAGATTGTGGATCGATGCCTGTTGAGCGCCCTGCTTAGCAAAAATCGCAGCCGTCATCCCATTCCTACAGCGGTTTGTTGGCCATGCAACGCCCCCTCACTCGCAGGGGCTCTGGAAGCAGCTGAAGCAGGATATATCGAACCGATTATGGTCGCACCAAAGTCGGTCGTTCGAACAATTGCATATTCAGAAGGACTTAACATTGCGTCGAGTCGCTTCGTCGAAGTGGAAGACGAAGAAGAGGCAGCTGCCGCAAGCGTGAGACTATGCCAGAAAGGCCAAGCTGCCGCACTGATGAAAGGTAGCCTGCACACCGATCTGCTGATGCACGCTGTTTTGCAAAAGGATGGTGGCATCCGCACCGCACGACGTGTCAGCCATGTCTACGTTATGGAGGCGCCGCTCTACGATCGAACACTCTTCATTACAGATGCAGCGATCAATATCTACCCTTCACTCGAGGATAAGGTGGATATCGTCCAAAACGCGATCGACTTGGCTCACACGCTGGGCGTTGAAAATCCCAAGGTCGCCATCCTTTCTGCTGTAGAAACAGTTTGCGCGAAGATCACATCTACGCTGGATGCAGCCGCTTTATGCAAGATGGCAGATCGCGGTCAGATAACCGGAGCCACTCTTGACGGTCCCTTAGCATTTGATACGGCCGTGAGCGCGGAAGCGGCTCATGTCAAGCAGCTCCAGTCCCCTGTAGCTGGAATAGCAGATATTCTTGTGGTTCCTGATCTTGAATCGGGAAATATGCTCGCCAAGCAGTTGGAATATCTCGGCGGAGCTCGCCTGGCTGGTATTGTTCTGGGTGCGAAGGTTCCTATCATACTTACAAGCCGCGCCGACTCAGCCGAGTCTCGTGTAGCTTCATGTGCAATCGCATCCCTTCTCGTCGAAAAGAACTACCACTACCATTTAGCCTGATCGCCTCGGGTGCCACTCGGCAGCCGCCGTTCATCCCTTCCAATTCGAATCGAATCTCCAGAATGGCTTTAGGACGAGCATACGGTCATCACCGGACATTCCGCAGAAGCAAGCACCTTCCCAACGACCCCTTCGACCAAATGCGCGAACCAGGAAGAGCTGCGGCTCGCTCCCAGGATAATCAGATCGGCTTTTACTCTCTGCGCCAGGCTTAGGATATGAGGTGCAATTTCTCCTGACTCCACCACAAATTCTGGAGAACACCAGTCGTAAGCAGGCTGAGGTACCAACTTTTGCAAAGCCGTTTCAAACTTCAATTGCATCTCGAAGGTCTCGCCTACGTCCTTTCCCGGATGATTGAGGAAATGACAAAAATAAATTTTGGCGGCGCTATCCTGAGCAAACGCTAAGGCGACATGCGCTTTTTCGGAAACGTCTGAGTCGAAATCTGTCGCAAAGACAATCGTATGAAAGTCGAATGATTGTTTCGAAGGCGCTTTGGATTTCGGCCCTATAGTAAGAACGGGACAGCTTGCATGCCGGATAATGCCTTCTGCACACGATCCCAGAATTGCTTTGCTAAGTCCGCGACGACAATGTGTTCCGACGACAATAAGATTTGCTTTGATTTGTTCTGATAGCCCAACGATGGCAGCTGCGGGATTATGAGCTTCCAAAGTGTGAGCTGTGCTCCGAATGCCTTCGTTGCTCAGATCATCGAGAAGACGCTCCAAATTTTCGCTGCTGGCACGTCTCATATCGTCAATCGGCACTCCCACTACCGCCTGCTCCGAGCGGGTCGCAATCGAAAGATCTACCACATGAGCAACGGTTAAGCTCGATGAAAACCGCTTCGCGACGTTCTTTGCGTAATCTGTAGCCGCTTCAGAAGAGGGTGAGAACTCTGTCGCTAAAACAATGCGGTCTATCGTCAGTCCAACCTGATCGCCGATAACTGGCATAAAGGACACCTCTCTCTTGGCAGATATGTGCTCAAACTGATCTCTCACGTGGACTAGCTTAGGGGTATCTTCAAACAGCTATCAGTGGCTAAATGCACAGCCCCCAGTGATGTCCATCACAGGCATGCAAACAAGAGCGGGTATAGCAATTGTTGGCAAAGCTGGCGGCGGCATCTGTGATTCTCCTCTTCTTGCCGATGCTTCCTACACAGAGTCTCTGAGTAACTTTCTCTACGATGTCGCCCAGTTGACAATTCCTACCGACAACCTTGACCCCGAATACGGCCAGCCAGGAGGTGAGGCAAACCCATTTGTGATCTCCATCACGGCCTGCGGGGGCAGAACAACTGTAACCTGCATCCAGATCACTGCGATCCGACGAACTCAGAGAGGTACGCTTATGAATTGGGATAGTGCGACAGCAGACAGCTCCGCTTCTGGGCCCAACCTGGCAACCAGTGAAATTGTTTTTACGCGCATTCTCGTTGCAACCGACTTTTCGAAACAAGCTACCGACGCTTTGAGATTGGCAATCTCGATCAGCCAACTTTTTGGCTCGAAACTTTCCTTAGTACATGCATCGTCTCCAGTCCCATACGTAGGAGCGGAGGGCCCCGTCTCGACAGAGATATTGGAGGCAAGCCTGGATGTAGACAAGAGAGAAATGGACCAATGGATAGCTGCCGAACCGCAGCTTAAACAATTAGAACCGCACGTGGTTGTCGCTTACGCCAATGCGAGAGATTTAATTAATAAGGTTGCTCAAGAGGACAAGGCAGATCTCATTATCGTAGGATCCCACGGTGCAAGTGGCCTGGAGCGATTGGTACTGGGATCTGTAGCAGAAGCAGTATTGCACCGGCAGTCATGCCCTGTTTTGATCGTTGGACCAAACTGTGAATTTAAATCACATCCTTTCCGTTCGATTCTATTTGCGACCGATTTAAAAACGACTGGCCTTCGCGGTGCACAGTATGCCGCCAGCCTCGCTGAGCGATTCCACGCCAAACTGACCTTCCTTCATGTGCAAAGCAAACAGCCTGGAACGCCTGCTGTCGAAACCGAACGCACTCAAGACCATACGAAGCAGGAATTGATGCGCTTGATTCCGACGGACGCAGAACGGTACTGCAAGGTCAAGGCGCGTCTGGAGTACGGGAAAGCCGCTGAAGTGATCACAACAGTTGGGCAATCGGAGTCCGCGAGCTTGATCGTGGTTGGCCTCCGGGATCGTGCTTTTGCAAATCATGCGCCCGCTTCGACATTGTCTTATCTGATTCGTGAATCGAAGTGTCCTGTATTAGGGGTCCGCGGTCATCTGGTTTGAGAACGCGAGATCATCACGCCAACCACCGATATTTTGAATCCCGCACCCTCGCTAGGGCGCGGGATTCAGCACTATCAGCGAAGGCGGTACGCATCGCTGTCTGTTTGTCCCTATTCTCCGATGCTCTCGGCTATTAGTTCGTGGGAACCAGCACCGGTGCGCCTTTGTCTTTTACCAGGAATACTACGAATTTTGCTGGCATCGTCTTACTTGCATTTCGCCCAATCACGTGAATGTCATCAGGCCCTTCATAGAAGGTCTCACCAGGCCCCAGCGTCACTTCCTTTCCGCCCTTCACCTGCATGACGATCGACCCTTCCAGGACATAAAGGAATGCATGGGCATTGTGGCGATGTACAGGATCCGAAGCGCCCGGCGGGTATTCCACGGTGATCATCAGACCCTCTTTGCCAGGAAGATTCGAGAGGTCTTTCGACAGGACCTCCGTTACCTTCGCTTCCTGTGCCAAAAGCGGGCCTGAAATGAGCCACGCCAGGCACAAAATTACTTTTGCGATCTTCATGATTGATCTCCTTGGTGTTTCCCTTAGCTTTAGGGTTGAAACCGAGTTCAGATTCGGCTCCTGTTCTAACGGGATGTCGCGACGGTGTTCTCTGCGGATGGGGCAAGCGGCTTCGCGGACTGGCTGAGCCATGTTTTGAAACGCGTCTCGCCAAGTCGCGCGTCCTTCCCCGGAACCAGTGCACGTTCATCCACTTCGACTCCGAAATAGCCGGCGGCAGGATCTGCGATAACCGTACGCGGATCGTTACGTGCGCGGAGCCCTTCCAGGACGAACTCGTCCAGGCGGAATTGTTGCGGACCGCCCACCTCGACAATTCCATTCGCAGGCGCACCTACCGCAACCCGTCCAACCGCTGCTGCAACATCATCAGCCGCCATAGGCTGGATCAACACAGGTGCCAATCGAACCGTCGTTCCGTCGCTCGCGGCATCAGCGATGCTCTTCACAAACTCGAAGAACTGGGTCGCATGAACGATTGAAAATGGTATCGAAGACTCGGCTATAAGCTTCTCTTGCGCGAGCTTCGCACGAAAGTATCCACGAATCGTCTTTTCGGCATCTGACGGCTTTGTCTCGGCCAGACGATCCGTTCCCACGACAGACAACGCTACGTGGTGCTTGACGCCCGCGGCTTTTTCATACTGAAGAAGATTACGTGTAGCAGTAGTGAAGAAGTTCATCGCTATCGCCTCATCGAACGACGGCGAGTTTGATACATCCACGACTACCGATGCACCTTGCAGCACTTCCGCTAGTCCTTCGCCTGTGAGCGTGTTGACCCCGGTGTTGGGCGATGCCGGTACTGCTTCGTGTCCGTGTTCACGAAGCTTATTAACAAGCTTCGACCCGATAAGGCCAGTGCCACCAATCACTACGATCTTCATTTGTGTTCCTCCATCTCCGAGCGGCCATTTTCATCTGCCTCTCGTATCAGGTAAGACCGGATACCACGCCGACCTGTGACAGACGCTTGATCATTTGTTGCTTGTCCGAAATGCATCAAGGGACCTAATCCATGCTTCGACTTACCGGCGAGACGAAATGATGGAAGTAGGATTTGCGATGGCGCCAGGTCACGGTCGATTCGGTTATCCGCAATAACTGAAATTATTGATGAATAGGTTCATCTCGAATATCTAGACAGGGCTCAATCACAATCAACAGGCCAGTAATTCGTTCAGTGTCTTTGTAGGCCGCCATTCCTTCTGGCTTCGACGAAACGATGTCGCGTCTCCATCAATGAGCCCCGCTAATACTTCCGCTACAATCCGGCAGCCATCCAGATCGAGCCGATGACCTCCGCCACAAAGATCAGCTTCGCTGAGAATGTAGTACCACGGAGGGTGTATCCTTCCCACTCTGTGAAATCGATGCCCACTTGCTCCGCGGTAAGTGGTACGACACCGATGTGCTGCGCGACGGCCTTGCCAGACGGTAACCCTACACCTTGTCTTCGCTGCAGGGTCCACGCACTCCAAGAGAGTGATAAATCTTCAATCTCGCATCGCAGATACCGCCTGAGCGGCCGAGGACGTGCAGGAACTGTTCATCGGCCTGAAATGATGGCAGTTCCGTGAATAATCGAGCATACGTTGGGAGGGCTCTGCACCGCACCGCGTCCCCTATACCTCGTCCCGTGGATAGACAGGAATTTCTGACTGATACGCCCGTTGATTCATAAACAGCCTCCATTTCGGCATCATCTTGTGCAGACCATGAGTCGGCGGGGTCCTGTCGTTCATCGAACTCCCCATTTTCTTTGCCCGTGGCTAGTGATTCCAGTCGCTAGACCTCTGACATGGGCCGTCCTGAGGTACGACGAAGTGCCCACCGAAAGCGCCGCGGCATCACCTACCTCCTATGACAGGAGAGCCCTCCCAAATGTGGCAACAAGCGCATCCGCAATAGATTAGCAATCTGTCACAAATTGATCGCATGACCGGTCTTCCTTGTAAGCCGACTTAGGTTTCACTGCGGCTGCATTCATATGAATAGTACTTAGAGGAGCGAAAGCGATGGGCATCTACGAAAGCAGCGATCGAAGCATCCCGCCCGATACCGAAACCTACTACGAGACAGTTGCCAGCCAGGAGGAGGTATATATCGAGGAGACCGAGGAGGAACTCCGCATCACTTTAACCGCGGACTCTCCCGGTCTCCGCACCAACAATTGGATAGTCGTAGAAAGTCATACAGAACAAAGAACCCACTGGAGGGCGGCCGACCAAGTGGCTGACGCAAACGGTGATTTACAGACAGTCGCACCCGTCGAACAACAGCTAGACCGTGCAGCAGAACAACTTATCACCGGCGATTCAGACGATGCGCCGCTAAGTGAAGATGTAGTAGAGCAGATGCTCCAAGGCAACCCCAAACCGCGACTCGATGCGAGGCCGACGCCCATCAATTCTTTAGTGAAACCTTAGCACCCATATTGGAATCTTGTAGAACTGGTGAAATTTGTCATCGATCATAGAACCCAACGCGCTGGTTCGAGCTGATTTCGACCTCAGGAATCAATCCTCCGCCCCCTGGAGGATCGCAGTGGCGAGTTCAGCAAACTATGGCCTGTTCGACCGCTGTATTGGATATCTGCCACCTCCAGGCCGTTCTAAGGATCTCGGTCAGGCCACGCTGAGGATACCAATGGAGTCTGTTTTTTGCGTACGTCCCATCGCAAATAAGAACCGGTGAATCTCCCGGTCGTCTCGGGAGGACGAGGCGCCGGACGGGTAAAGAGGATACTTCCTCCGCTGCTGAGATGACTTCTAAAACAGAAAAGCCAATGCCCGTTCCCAAATTGAAAACGTCAGATTCCTCTTTGTGTATCAACAGATCGAGAGCGTTGACATGTGCAGAAGCCAAGTCATTGACGTGGATATAGTCGCGAATGCAGGTTCCGTCAGGAGTCTCATAGTCATTCCCAAAAATGCTAACTTCTGCAGACTGTCCTGAAGCGGCCTTCAGGACAAGTGGGATGAGATGGGTTTCCGTCGATCGCAGTTCCCCTAACATACCGGACTCGTCCGCACCCGCAGCATTGAAGTACCGGAGCGCGACAAATTTGAGGCCGTATGCGGCCGAGTAACTCTTCAAAGCGTCTTCGAAGGCCGCCTTCGTATGGCCATACGCACTTAGCGGGCATCGTGGCGTTGTTTCCGTGATGGGAAGCCGTTCCGGAGCACCGTACACAGCGCAACTGGACGAAAAGATAAACTTACCTATTCCTGCATCGACTGTTGCATTGAGCAAAGTGAGCGCGTCGGTCATGTTAGTTGCGTAGTACTCCCTCGGCATGGACACGGATTCGCCGACGCAAGCCTTTGCCGCAAAGTGCATTACAGCGTCGATGTCCTTGAGGAAGTGCCGCAAACATTCGTAGTCGGCCATTTCGCCGTGAATGACTTCAAATCTGTCCACAAATCTTCGATGACCAGTACTAAAGTTGTCATAAATCACCGGGATATGGCCACGCTCGCTGAGCCGCAGAGCAACATGAGATCCTATGTATCCTGCTCCACCGACCAAAAGAACTCTCATGAAACCTCGTGTCTGCCTTTGCCGGGATACGATGTTGCAAAACTCACCAAAAGACGCTGGCTCAGTCTTTGCAGGCAGGTAGAGCAAATAGAGTGCCAATGACCAGGCTCTACGGAAGATCTGGTCTGTCAATCAGCGAACCGTGAGTCCGATGACATCCGATTTCCATCTTTTTGCATATGTTTGCAAAGAGGGGGGCTCAAGTCCTGCCCTTTATTTGCATACTTTACGTATGCCCGCGTCCGAATTTATCTCGCTTTCCTCCATCTGGAGCCGCATAAGTGGCTATCGGGTCACCATACCTGGTTACTCCAAATTGACGATGATTGGTCGCCGTGACACACAAGCTATCCCACTTTGGTCGCTTACTTGCACCTGGAAGGGGCGATGAAGCTTCTTATCGCCATTCCAGCACTCAACGAAGAAGCGAGTATCGAGGACATCATTCAGCGCTGTTTCGCGGCAAAGAAGGAGATTATCGGTAACTCGCACATTACTGAAGTGGATATTACTGTCGTGAGCGACGGGTCCACCGATCGGACAAGCGAACTTGCCCTCCGGCATACCGATAAAATTCAACTGATCGTCTTCGAAAAGAATCGGGGCTATGGCGCTGCCATTCAACATGCTTGGCAAAGTTCGGATGCCGATCTTCTTGCTTTTTTGGATGCTGACGGAACTTGCGATCCGCGTTTCTTTACCAATCTCGCTCGTGCATTGTGGGACGAGCACGCCGACATTGTGCTTGGTTGCAGACTGAACTCCGAAACCCAAATGCCGCTGCTTCGGCAGACCGGTAACCTCCTATTTGCCGGCCTGCTTACGTTACTCTCAGGCCGACGCATCCGTGACACTGCAAGCGGCATGCGCATCGTGCGCAGAGAAGCCTATGACAGGCTACGTCCGTTACCCAACGGCCTGCACTTCACACCAGCCATGAGCGCACGCGCCCTGCTCGATCGCAAAGCCGGAGCTAAGCTTATCGAAATCGACATGCCCTACCACGAGCGTGTAGGCGATTCCAAGTTGAAAGCGGGCAGGGATGGCCTCCGCTTTTTGGGAGTCATTACTAAAGCCGCTCTCATGTATCGTCCCCTCCGACTGGCAACCGTTCTTCTCACTACCGGGGCGCTCACATTGGGGGTCTCTCTGTATCTTCTTCGAAGCTTCCCAAAATGAGTCCCACCCTCATCCCGTCCGAAAAATCCTACGCGCCGGAACTCGGTACTGTAATTCCGCTCCACCGAAGGATTTTTGATATGGCGAAAGATCCTCTAATTCGGAGCCGGATCATCGAAACATCGCTGGCTATCCTTGTACTGCTTGGGGGATTCCTCATCCGAATGCATTACCTGGACGAGCGGCCATTTTGGGTGGATGAAGCAGAGTCTTCCATCAATGCACTTACGATTCTCCAAAACGGCTATCCGACCGACACCTATCTTGGAATTCCGATCTACGAGAACACGCTGATCCACCCGTGGCCAGGAAATGCGGAGTATGAGTTTAGGGATCTGAGTTACTCCGACAAGCACCTTGCCGTTTATCATGGCTGGCTTCCGCTCTACGCGATCGCCGGGTCCTTTGCCCTTCAAGGAGTTACTCCGGATTCTGCAAATGGGGTACCTGCGGTAAAGCATGATCTCACTGAACGGAAACGTCGTACCAGGGCCGCTCGTCTGCCTGGGGTTCTCTTCGGCGTACTTTTTCTCGCCGTGATATTTGCTGGGGGAAGAATTCTCTTTGGACCTGACGCGGCCTGGGCAGGACTGCTGGTAGGGTCCGTTTACCCCTATCACATTGCCATCTCCCGCCAGGCTCGCTATTACTCGGCCGAAGTTGCACTGACTACCGCATGCGCGGTTTCGTTGTGGCTTCTCGTGAAAGAGTGCAAGTGGAAACATGTTTTCCTCACGGCGACCGCCTTTGTATTGCTGTTTCACACCCACCTTCAGAGTTTCAGTGCGGCTGGTCTCGTATGTCTCCTGGCTGCACCCGTGATCGTCCACAGGCACTTGGATGGTGTACGCAAACTGTGTACTTTCGCCGCACTTGTGGCCGCAGGGACTCTGCCGTGGATCATTGCAACTGGATTCTACCGACAACAGGAACGCATTCCGCGAGCTTGGACGCTGTTGAATCTGCCGGGCGACTTTTTGCGATACCCACCTGTTCAAATATCGTCTGCAACAACCGGTGTCGTGCTCGCAGTGCTGACTGTCTGTTTGGTTCTGATCAAGCCGGGTTTTTCACTCCGTCTTGGCTCTGCTAAAAAGCTCCTTCCCGTGCTCCTGTTTCTGAGTGTTTGGGCAGCGTGCGGGTACGCGACATTTCTTGCATTTGTACCGGCAGTCAGTTTCGACAGCGGCCGGCTAAATCTGAGTTACTGGGGGCCGCTTTTTCTATTAGCATCCATCACGGCGGCGGCCATTACTCGTACGGTCGTACCGCGGTACTCTGTCGTCCTCGCTCCCGTACTCCTATTAGTGGTCTTCATGGCGATGGGTCGTAAACCGAATTTTCATGAGACATTCGCCGCAGGTAACTGGAAGACGGATGCTGCTGCGCTGGACTACCTCAAGTCCAAATCGATGGATCGGACAACGAAACTCTATGCTGCTCCGAATGATCATTTGATTTTGACCTTCTACTCAGGACTTCCCGTGGAAGACATCACTCCTGTGCGAAAGTCGTATCTGGATTCGTACCCGGGTAACATCATTTACATCGACCGCTCCATCTCCGTCGAGACAGGTTTTCTTACGGCAGAAAGTATCCAGGCAGCTGCTCTTCGTGATGGAACCCGGCTGTCGCCCGAAGAGGCAGAGAGGTGGTCCGTATTGCTGCGCACGCGTGATTATCGCGAAGCTATGCTGAACTCTGTGTCGCGCGGTGTGACGCAAGCGCTTGAGCCGGTCCCGCCCTTCGGCGAGCAACTTCTTGCTGAACATCATCGCAAGCTTCCGTCAGTTTTTGCAGGCTCCTCTTTGGAGCTTATAACGAGAGGCTTCGAGATAAGATCGTGGACCGACTGGCGAAATGTGATGAAGTATCGATTCGTCGGGCCGGAGCAGCGTAGTACGGTTCATGCCAACTACGCTGACCGGCTGCGCGGGTCGGACGCTGTCATTTTATCGAGTGCAGATACAGCCCTCTATTTCTCCCGATGGCATCCGGCTGACATCAATGGTGGCATCGAGTTCCGCTTTATGCAGTGAGTATCGCACCGCGATACTCGCTCCCCTGTTTCGCTAGGCTATCTGAGATCGCGCGGAAGAGGCCCGCTTCGATGTACCCGTGGGATAACGCTCACGCCTCCATCCTTCGTACGAGAGTTCCACCCTTCCAATGTCAATCAGGGCGTGCTGAACTCAGCCTTCCTCTGGTCTTCGCGTCTCTTAAGCGACAAACACCATCGGATATTCGTGGAGTTCGAAGAACACCTTTCGCTCAATGATTTCTACCGTTATATCGATTCGCCGCTCCCGGCGTTGGAACGTTGTCGGAGACCTGCGCTCCATCGGTATGAGCCCGGGTCAGTGGGGCGGTGAGGGTGATACCGCTACCTGAGATCTGTGCGCCCGCTGCATGACTACGAGCGAGGGGTGCGACGACCGTGATGGTGGCGCCACGAGCTCTAATCGAAGAAACAACAGCCGTTTCAGAATTTGCTCCTTCGTCGATCGTGATCGTTTGGCCTTTACCAAAGCCAGTCACGTCCATGGCAGGGAGAACAGTTGCTCCAGCATCAGTAGAAGTGCGTACTGTCGTGGCGCCTGCTGTTCCAACCGCGGCGATGACGGCGGTTTCAAGATTTGCACCAGAATCAACATGGACTGTCTGACCGGGGCGGAAGCCTTCCGTACTGGCGACCTTGATGTTCGTTGCACCCGCTGCCGAAGTAGCCGACAAAGAAGCAGCGGCCTGCGTTGAAAAGTCACTACAGTTGCTGTCGGTATCGGCGCCGTCGGGGAACCGGCCTGCGCTCGTGTTGATGGCAACAGGCGCCACAACTGTCGACCAGGGATTGAAAACTGAACCAGGTGCCGGGGCGTAGCAGCCGCTTAACTGGGCTCCTGAGACAGCTTGATCCCCTTCCGCAGCCCACGGATCGACGAGGCCTCCATAATTAAGGCTGTCGGCAACCGCTCCCGACGGGTCACGGAGCACGATGCTGCCTTCTTCGACGACGAGAGTACGGCCGAACTGGGGGGACTTGGTGGTCAATTCCGGTCCGCCAAACCACTGATTGGGCGTCGGCATCCCCTGGTATCCCGCGGTCTTGACTGCGGCATCGCGTACGGCCTCGTGGATCGCGTGGTTCTTGCTCAAGGGTCTATCGAGTGTTATGCCTGTCCCAAGCGCCTGGACTGGTTCGTTGCTCGAATGGGCAAACACAGTCGGCGGCTGGAAGCTGATTCCTGTCCCCCGATCGCTGAAGGGAAGATTGGCCGCATGATTAAACCGTAGGGGAGCAGACAGATCCAGACCGGTCCCTGGGGATACCACCCATTCACTGACTACATGAGGTTTGGCAAGGGCGGGCGTGAACTCGATGGGAGTACCATCCGCTCCTGGAGTACCCACTGAGGTGACGGTCACAGCTTCCTGACTCGCTGGCGTGCCAACCGTGATCTTGTCACCTGCGGCGAAACCCTCCGCCCGCCGCACGCTGATCCGGGTTGCCCCGACGCTCGCAGCAGCTGAGAGATTGGTCTGACTCGCTGCCGTACCGACATGCGCCACCGTTACGGTTTCGACCCCGTGACCAACGCTGTCGACATCCAGCCTGATCTTGTCGCCGGTGGAAACATTTGCGAGGAATGTCACCTTGAGGTTGGTGGCTCCCGCTGGCGCTTCCATCGCCAGATACGCTTGTGTGCCTCGCTTGCCTACCGCGGTCACCGTCGCGATCTCATACTGCTCCACGGTATTTGCAATCACCGGATAGGTCGTGCCATGGCCAAGCGCAATCTTCTGGCCAACAACAAACCCAGATGTATCCTGAACAGGCACATTAGTCGAACCAGCAGGAACTGTGATCACCAGCTCCTCAGGCAGGGATTGCCACACCGTCGTATGGTTGCTGGCAGGCGTGCCGAGGCTTGCGATCTTGCGCGTTTCCATACTGGAACCAATGCTGATGTTGATCGTGTCGCCGACTGACATTCCCTCGGTATTTCTGACATGGATGATGCTGTCACCTGCGCGTGCGGGGATCGCCAGCCCCGAGTTGGAGAGGCCGAGCAGGTAGAAGCCACCAGTCGCAAGCTTCGTTCCAGCAGGAATCTTTACCGTCGAAAAGATTGCCTGGTGGGCTGGGTGCGCAGTCAATGTCCAGTTGGAGAGATCGACGCTTTGAGAACCTGCGTTGTAGAGCTCAATGAATGAATCCGTCGGGTTGCCGGGAGCGCCCGAATTGACTCGAAACTCGTTGATTTTGACTGGGCTGGCGTTACGAATCTTTTCAACCGCAGTCTCAACCAGCTTCTTGCCGCTGGTCGAATCCGTCCACGATGCATGGCCGACGAGATCGCCGTTGAATGCTGCTGGCGCGGAGGTGACTTTGAAAGTTGCGCTTACGCTCGCACCCGGCGCGACCTGCTGAGCAAACATCTTCGATGTCTGGGTAGTGCCTGAAACGACTGCGGTCCACTGTTTGCTGGGTACGGCTATGGTCAACGTAACGTCCGCTGCAGGAGTCCCTGTTGTATTCGTGAACGTCACGGTGAACTCTCGCGACGATCCGGGAGTGAACGTCTGCGGGCCTCCATGCGTTCCTGCGGCCGCAGCCGGAGCCAAACTCAGTGGAGTTACGTCGTATCGTGCAGCCACAATATTCGCTTGGACAAGCTGGTCGGTAGCGTTCGATGGGAACGTATTAGCTGCGGTCATCGCTCCTTCATAGAACGTTCCTTGCGAACCGACACTGTTATCACCACCGTTGCCCAGCAGAATCGCACCCTGCTTGCGCATCGGGTCATAGGTTGGATTCACACGGTGCCCATCGAACATGACCGACAGCGCGCCTTTTTGCGCGTCACCACCCATAGACGTCCAATGGTGTGGTTCTCCTTTGCCGATTGCGGTTACAAAGCGCCAGGGGATGCTGGGTAAATTGGGACAGCCTTTGGTCCCGTCATCATTGACGCACCCGACAAGATTATTTTCCTGATCCGTCATAATCCACGGCCCATTACCGGCCCCGCTGTACCACGGCGTGGCGTTACCGAAGTAGAGGGTCTCCATGGTGCCGTTATCGTCATCGCGACTGTCAATCTCAGCGTTGCCATAGTCGAAACAGCAACCGGCGTTGAAATGCTTCCCGTTGACCACCCAGTACTGTCCCTCGGCCTGGTCGTCGACCGCGGTGCCTTTCACATCGTTCTGGCGCAGTCCCATGCCCGGTTCAATGAACACGCCGTACACCTTGTGCCCCATGATCGTGATCGGGGCCATGTCCGCTATCGGTAGAGTGTTGAAACCTCCCAATGCCGGACCACTGAATCCGCCACGCGGAGCCTGAACCAAGTCGTTGTGTTTGGGAGATTGGTCGTAGATGATGCTGATCCAGCAATATGTGCCGCTGCAGAACTTATCCTGTGCGGCTGCGTTCGCGTATCCGCCGGCATCCGGAACTTGCGTGGCATTAGCCTGAACAACGCCAATGTCCAGGGTTTTGCCGTCCGATTGGCGCACAACCTGGTACAGGGGACCGTTGTAGGTCGCATATAACGCGCGTGTAGTGCTATGGGCGGCGACACATGGGGCACCGGCGGCCGTGTAGATGTCGCAGGGGCCTTGAGGCCTGTGTGGAGAAATGCGTTGTTCCGCAGAAGGAGTCGGTTGCGCCATCGTCAAGGTGGTGCCAACTACCATAAGCGCGAGTGAGAGTCTAAGCACAAAATCGATTCTCGTTTTCATTCACATCCTGGTCTGCAGTGAAGAATTCTGTCGGGCTTCGAAGAAACGGAATCTTCCCCTCAGTTTTGCGGCCACTTTTCTTCGAATGTTCTGTCGGGAATACGTATACCACCTGACACTCAACTCGCTCAATCTGCTCAATTAGTAAACATGGATCGACTGGTTGCCAGTTTTTGCTTTCGAGCGTGATCTTTCGGATGCTTGCTGATACCGCGAGGCATGACTCCACTGAACCTTGATGCCATTCAGAGAGCCTTGAGCGCTCTAATCTCGCAGATCGGCGATGCATGCCGCGGATCTGTAGTGTTCTTGTTTTTGATTGTGTTGTTCGATAGAGGACACAGCGAGCCGCAGCCTGGGCAGTGAGCAGCGATCCGTCTGATGGTCGCGGGTCGGAACCTCATAATCGGGATCCGCCCGGTTCGAACATGGAATCAGGACGAGAAAGCACCGCAGGCTGTTTTTTCATCAGTATGAATGGTCGTATATTTCGTAATCCCCACCATGGTGAAGACCTTCTGAAAATGGGGCTTGAGTCCAAAAGTCTGTATGACCTGACCGGTCTTGTTCGCGGCGATCAGCATCTGAATCACAAGAGCGATTCCGCTTGAGTTCAGATAATCCACTGCGGAAAAGTCGAGAACGATACGCTTCGCCTTGTCGGATATTCCCTGATAAGTGCCCATAACTGCGGCTTGTGATGCGCTCGTTATATCGCCTGCGAAACGCAATACCATGACAGGGAGTTCGCCGCATCTAACCTCTTCCATCTTCACTTGCGTTACTTTCTCTTGCATATTGCTTCTCCCACGCTGGATGGCTAGTTATTTCCCGGATGCAACCGAATGATCATACGCGCATAGCTTCCCTCAGGAGTGGAGCGAACCCACTCCACCTCATCGACAAGGGACTCGATCAAAAACATACCCATCCCCCGAGCCCCTTCTTCTTCATGCATCTTCTTATCGATATCAGGGCGGACAGCGTGTTCTTTAGGCCCTTCCCCGTTATCGACAACTTTTACTTCCAGAGAATCCCCGGCTATGGAAAGGATGATACTGACGGACAGCATCTCATTGAGATTGTTGCCATGCTCCATGGCATTGATGCATGCCTCTGAAACAGCAGTCTTAAGGTCCTCAATACGGTCGGGGGCAAAGCCCATCAGACGAGCAACGCTGGCCGCAGTATCCATGGCTACCTTTTCGTAGCCAAGTCGTGAAGGAAGCCTGAGTTCGATACTATTCTTATGCTCATCCATCCGGTGTAACCCCGCTATCGGTCTCTGGATAATACGAGTGCGGTCATATCATCAGATTGCTCTCGTCCATCAGAGAACGCTTCTAAAGTCTCCCAAAGCAACCCCACTGCCCGTTCAGCCGTAGCTTCGGCGAGGGCAACAAATGTCTGCAGGAGTCGAGCTTCTCCAAACTCCTCCTCTCCGCAGAAGACCTCCGTCATGCCGTCAGTGTAGACCAAAAGCCTCGTTCCAGGACTGAAAGGAAACTCCTCCGATACATAGCTCGAAAAGGGCAACATTCCAACAGGTGTGCCCGATGCTGCGATTTTGCGCACCGTTCCGTCGCTCTTGATAAGGAAGGCTGGATTGTGTCCCGCGTTTACCGCCTCAAGTGTATGCGTCTTCGGATCGAGACGCAGCAGCATAACAGTCACATAGCGACGCTGAGCTTCCGGGCCTTCCCCATGGTGAAGCAGGTTTATACGAGTAGCAGTCTCCTGAAGGCTGAGACCGGCATGCACCATGGCACGAAAGGCGGAACGGAACGAGGTTCCGACAAGAGCCGATGCCAGCCCCTTTCCAGCGACGTCCCCTACAACGACAATGACCTCTCCTGAAGGCATCGGTACGATGTCGAGATAATCGCCGCCGACCTCGTAACAAGTGACCGAACGGGCGGCTAGCTGATAGTGGGGAATCACCGGCATCTGCTGCGGTATGAGGCTAAGTTGGACCTGGCGCGCTGCAGCAAGATCGCTCTCGACGCGTTGCCACTGAAGAGCACGTCTATGGAAACGTGCGTTCTCGATTGCCACGGCTGCCTGGACACACAGGGATTCGAGGAAATCCATTTCGTCGAGATCAAGCGTGCGACCAACGGGGATCAGCACGATCAACTCGGTAAACGGAAATCCTGATTTGTCGCGAAGAGGAAACCTAAGCACCGAGTCGGATAGATTGCTATCTCCTTCGAGAGCAGCGGAAGCAGCGGCTTCCCGCAGGGCAGATGGCACGTCGCCATAAGTCTGAGGCCAGGTGGAGAAGAACGCTCCACTCAGTTCCAGTTCCCGAACTACCATCTGGAGAGTGATGTGAAGAACCTGGTCGAGTTCGATCGTCGAGTGGAGCTGTCGGCTGGCCTCTAACAGTGCCTGCAGACGAACTACCTGCTGCTGAGCCTGAAGCGCTTCACTTATCTCCATCGTGGGTTCCCTGGGATAAAGATGTGTGCACGAGTATAAGCTGAGAACCCATCGAGCCATCCGATCTCAAGCAGAGTTCATTCCACAAACACACTCCGACGTACTATGTTTGCGGTGTAAATGAACAACGTCGAGTTTTGATCGAGGTGACGAAGGTGGAATCCGTGCTGCATTTATGCGCATCAGCGCAAGCCGCCGAGGCGGAGATCTAACTCCTCGTACTCGAAAACTTAAGTGCACTGTTGCAGTTGCTGTGAACACGTTTCCTCCCCCCCGCTGCAGTTTTATGCATACTTCCGTTCAGCAGCACTGGAAATAGGCCAGATTCATTGTTTTCTCTTCGGCACTCAACGTGCATGCTGTTAGTACGCTAATCCTTTCAATCGGGCTCTTCTTCTGTATGCGATCCAGACGTGCGTGTTTCTGATCTGAGCTGTTCGTTTAAGGAGACTTCAAGATGCGAATGTTGCGCTATCTGCTTGCCATCGTTCTAATCAGTGGCACAGCGGGAATTGCGAAAGGCGATGATTTCCGTATGGTTGTGCTTGATCCGCCGCCGGCCAGCTTCCCCACTTTTCCGATCTTCGATTCACCGTTCAGCTTTACCTTTGCGCCCTGTGCCGTCGGTCAGCTGCCTACGGGCACCGCGGGTACATACGATGGCTGCTTTTCTGGCGTCAACCGCACGGGCCAGGACTGGACGAGCCTGACCCTCAACTTCAGCAACAACACAGCGCTGTCTGATGCTGCTCCGGCAAACTGCAGTTTAGACGGAGGCGGACTGGACATCTTCCCTGAACCTGGGCCCGGAGCATGTGACCTTCACGACGATCAACAGTACACTCTCATCTTCAGCGGTGGTCTCCTTACGAACAATGAGAACTTCGTCATCGCTGAGCAAGGTGTAGATCCCTCCGAATTTCCCGAGGTCACCGCATCCTTTACGACAACTTCCGCGGTCCCCGAGCCCGAGACCCTCTGGCTGTTCTCCACTGGGATTGCATTGGCCGGATCGGCTATCTCCAGACGTCGCACGTCTTAGCTCAGGCTCCGCATCTTAAGGACCTTCAAAGACAAAGGGAAGAGCCGATCGACCCGACACGGATCGCCTCTTCCCTTCTCGTTTTTCTGAACGAACATGCCATCTCAGACCGTGTTCGATGGGAGAAGCCTTTCAGGATCCGAGCACGAGCATAGCTTGCCCGCTTGTCGTATATTGTTCAGCATTCGAGAAGTGAGATCCCAGAGAGCGCTCCTATGCCATGTATTGCACGAACCGTCATGCAGTGCGTTCTACCCGCTATCCTATGCGTTCCGATCTGCGCTCAAAACCTTCCTAGTAAAACCACACCGGCTTCTCCGCAGGTCGTAAAAATTAGTCTTGGAGAATCTTCGGCAGAGCTGGCGGGTCCCTGGAAGTTCCGTACAGGGGATGATCCTGCGTGGGGACGCGCAGACTACGACGATTCTTCCTGGGGCACGATGGACCTGTCGCCTCCTGAGGGCACTGTCGATACGAGCCTGGGAATCAGCGGATTTGTTCCTGGCTGGACGGTACGAGGCTACCCAAACTACACCGGCTTTGCCTGGTACAGGTTGAAAGTGGAGGTCAATGGTGCAGACCGCAGACTTGCACTCAAGATGCCTGCAGCCGTCGACGATGCGTATCAGATCTTCGTCAACGGAACTCAGATTGGAGAGTTTGGCAAATTCACCGAACATCGTGTTTCGGCTTATAGCAGTCTGCCATTGTCTTTCCCCTTACAAAAGAGTATCCGCGATGGAGTAGCTACAATCGCGATCCGCACCTGGATGGATAGCGCTACTCCCTTCAATAGTCCGGATGCTGGAGGCCTTCATGGACCTCCCGTGCTGGGATTCGCCTCCGTTATCGGTGCACTCGTCCAATTGGACTATAACGAGATCGCGCACGACCTGGGGGGAGGCTTTCTCGAGATGCTGATCCTCATCATGGCGCTGGTTATGACGATTGCTCTGTTCTGGCTGGATCGACAGGATAAGGCGTATCTCTGGCTTGCCTTCGCTTGCCTAGCAACCATGTTGGGAAACTCCATCGTACTTGCCGCCAACTTCGTACCGATCATCCCGCAAACATTGGGGGTCATCCTGGCGGACATAATCCTGGCGCCGATGCGCATTGGACTTTGGGTACTGTTCTGGGGCTATTGGTTCCGGATATGGAATATCAAACGCCTGCATCAGTGCGTATGGCCCCTCGTCGCGATCTTGATGGCAGGAACGGCGATGTTGCGACCGCCTTTGTATGGCCAGTTAGTCCCAACTCACTTCGCCGGTACGGTTCTGCCGGTATTACTGATTACCAAACTAGCGTTGGGTCTGTTGCTTTGCGGCGTGGCATATCGCGGATTTGTTCATCAACGCACGGAAGGATGGATAGCTGCGGTCGCGGTATTGCTTGTAGTGGTCGCAAACTATCAGCGTGAGTTGCGTCTGCTTCACATCAGAACGATCTTCACGGTGATGGACTTCAGTGTCTCCCTCGGATCCATCTCGACCATTCTCTCGCTTCTGGTGATCACCGTGATGCTGCTGCGAAGATTCATCATAGCTCAGCGTTTGAAAGAGCAGTGGAAGATTGAAATCCAACAGGCTCGTCATATTCAAGAGTTACTGATTCCAAGAAAAGTTCCCAAGGTTCGCGGATTGGTAATCCAGAGCGAGTATCGCCCCATGCGTGAGGTCGGCGGCGATTTCTTCCAGGTTCTGCCAACCACGACTTCAGACAGCGTACTGGTCGTGGTCGGTGATGTCACCGGGAAGGGTCTGCAAGCGGGAATGCTGGTTGCGTTGATCGTCGGGGCCATCCAGTCCGCGGCGCAGCATAGTTCCGACCCGGCAGAGATCCTGAGCGAGGTCAGCAAGCAGCTCTGCGATCATCAGCAGGGCAGCGCTACATGCCTCATCATGCGGATCAGCTCGGATGGCAAAGTTCTGCTGGCAAATGCCGGCCATCTTCCTCCTTACCTCAACGGCAAAGAGATCGAGATGGAGGGTGCTTTGCCGATCGGGATGGTCCCGGAATCGGAACTATCTACTATGTCGTTCGAGCTGAAACAGAGCGACTCGCTGATCGCGATGTCAGACGGAATCGTTGAATCTCAGAACGCAAAAGGGGTGCTGTTTGGCTTCGAACGAACCAACGCGCTTCTTCATCGACATGCCAGTCCTAAAGAGATTGCAGATCAGGCGCAACAGTATGGACAGGAGGACGATATCCTGATCCTCGAGGTGCGGAGGGATTTAGAACAGGTTCTTCAGGTGCAGATGGAACCCTCGTTCGCAACCAGCTAGATCGCAGCTTCAGGTTCCCTGGATTTAACCGGCACAGGTTGCTGCCAGCCGGCAAACTTTGGCACCAGAGGGCATCAAGTCTCTCACCACCAGTGTCGCTAAGTTGTTGATTATATGGTGGGCGCAGCAGGATTCGAACCTACGACTTCCACAGTGTGAAGGTGCAGATCCCAAGCTAAGTTGTAAATAGCATTAGAGATATTTGACGGCCATGTCAGTTGGGTGAGTTCTCTGGGTCGCGCGTTGATGCGGTCGGCCGAGGGGGACAGCGTCGTTCTCGAAGCACCGGGCGGCAAAGAACGTCTGACGGTGCTGGGGGTGCGTTACGAGCGCATTGACGTAAAACCCTTTCGTGAACCTCCGGGATCGTATGCTGCCGCAAAAGAGTCCTAGAGCGAATCGATGACTGGCGTGTGCCACGAAACGAAATGGGGCCTCATAAACGCTCTTATCGTCGCCTGCGCCGCAGACAGTAAAGGGGAAAGTGCAGGAAGGGGGAACGAGACTGTTACGAGACTTCCTGACGGCCGTTCTGTCCTGCCGGATTGCTGACGACAAGCCTGACTTGTGAAGACCAAAAGCTTCTCACCTAACATGGAGCTTATGACGATGTGTTCGAAACGTATCACTCACCTGCTCTTCGGTGCTGTCGCGCTCCTGATGTTCTGCCTGCCTACACCCAGACTCTATCCACCGCGCGAGAGGATGAGAAGGCATTGGATGCGACTACACGAGGGCTATGCAAGGTTCAGGTCGTCATGCTGGGCGAGATCGCGACCCACGGAGACGGACATACACTTGCCTTCAAGGTTGCGCTTGTCGAACGGCTTGTAAATAGGTGTGGATTTGATGCTGTTCTATTTGAGGCAAACCAGGATGAATTCATCAATCTGAACCAAAGGATAAGTTGGGGAGAAGCGGTGGCCCCAGATGACCTGCTCACAGCCGTAGGGGGCCTTTGGAAGTTCTACCGTGAATTCACGCCACTCGCTCCTTTTCTGCTTGAACGTGCGCGGTCTGGAAAGGTTTTCATTGGCGGTCTCGATGACCAGCTCGGGCAGCTCGGGCAAAACTACGCCAACGATGAAATGATCGCGGAATTTACTAGTTCGCTGCCTTTGACGGAACAGCAAAGTTGCAAGGCTGCTTTTCATCAACGTGTTTACTATGACTATCCGGCAGATAAGCCCTACTCGAAATTGGACCAGTCTCAGATCGAGACATGCCTTGCCAAGGTGGACGTCGCCGCCCATGCAGATCCAACCCTGAACGGTAGAGCGAAAGAAGACCGGCTGGAGATGATTTCTGCGACCGAGCGATGGATAAGCCGGGACTTCAGTCCCGATGGCGAAAACATGGCCAACCGCGACCGTTCCATGTTCCAGACTTTTGATTGGCTAGAGAGCCGCCTTCCGAGGAAACACAAGACTATCGTCTGGGCAGCAACCGTGCATATCGCGAAGCAAGGTGACCCGATTTGGGGTGATCGTGCAGGAACCAATCTTGGCTCCTTCATTTCCCGCAAATACGGAAATCGCGCAAGCTCACTAGGCTTCTCTGCTCTTGACGGTTCGTTCCGGCAAGGGAAAGGTAGGTTCCCAGCCATCCCCGTTCCGCCCGCAGATTCAATAGAGGTGCAGGCTCTGCGTGGAACCCCCGCCGGTGCCCTCTACGTCGGGTCAAAGCAGCTCGCGGCTATGGGCACGCGTCCAGGAGCCTTCTTTTACCATTCGTACCAGAAGCTCGCATGGTCAACTTTCTTGGACGGTGTCGTAGTCTTCCGGACCGAGCGCCCACCCAGCGATGTGAGATAGGTAACGATAAACGGCTTCACTTCACCTACCTCTGCCCACAAGACAAAATGCCTTCCCGGCACCGCCTCAATAGCGGAGGCCGAGCTTCAGAGGGAAATCTTCTTCGTCGTCTTCGAGGGCGGGCAGATTGCAGTGTTCCCGGATGATGGCACGATGTTGGTAGCGAAGTACGAGATGCGTTGCGGCGATGGCTACCGCAGCAAGAATGAAGTGTCCAGTTCCGGCTTCGATCCACGGTTCAGAGATCAGCGGGAGCCATGCCACCACGGGAACGAATGCGATGTACTTGAGAACCGTGATGGCGAAGTTGGATTGTTCCCTGGTCCGCTCGCCGGTGAAGGCCACGGTCTTTACGTTCAAAAAAAGGATGTCAGTGAGCAACACGGACATGCCGGCGGCGACGAGTAACTGGCTTGCCGTAGCCGTTATGCCGCGAAGTTCCGGAGGAGCAATGACGCGAAGCGCCATGCAGGCCCCAAAGCTAAGGAGCAGACCCCAAAGAAGTGCCCAGGTTTTCGCAGCCAGTAACTGATCCATCGCCGTCTGGAATGGTGCCGGCCTACCGTGGATGCTGCGAAACACCCAATTTCCCTGCCGATTGCCGGGAGAAACAAATGCCATCTGCAGTCCAGCAATCGTCCAGAAAGCCATAATTCCGACCGCGACGCGAATGCCGTCAGAGGAGACTTCCATCGGAATCTGGTTATGGACAACCGCCAGACGAAGTATGGTGGCGGTAACGACGGAAAGGCCGACCCCTCCACAGAGAACAAGATAGATGCGGTAGCGTTGGACGCGCAGCAGAGTTTCGCTGATGAAGTGAAAAACTGCTCGACGAACCGTGCGCCGGGCCAGTATGGCATGGACCACCGCGTGCAGCGGCCGTGCAATCAAGCTTTGCGCGGCGTGCGTGCCGGTCCCCACAGCCAGTTGGCGTACTCTGCGCAGGTAGGCAACCGGATACGTTAGCGCGGCCAGCCCAGTAGCCAGAAGCAGAGCCACACATCCGGTCTGCGCCAGCTGCGTGTAAATCGGCAACGCCGATGGTCCCTCCATGAGGCGTTGGTAGATCCCCAGGAACCAGAATGGGGGAAAGAACCGCGCGAAGGCGCTCCCCGACTGAAGCAGGACTGGAACCGTTCCGGATAGAACTGGAAACAGGAGCAGGAGCATGAACAGGACAGCGATCAGGAGGCCCTGCAAGGCAAGAGAGAACCTGCGGAATATGCGTTCGCCGAAAACGGAAAGAAGCCCGCCCTGCAGAGCCAGAAGAAAGACCGCTGCGAACAGTCCGCCGCCTGCGACAGCCAGAAGATGGCCGGCTAGAAACCGTAAAAGGTTGGGTGGATCCATGGCTGCCGGAAGCACCAGCGGCGCGAAAACATTGGCGTCGAAAAGGATGCCGGCGATGAGAATGGCAATGGCCGCAATTCTCGCGAGGAAGAGCCTGCGAGCCTGGACAGGCAATGTCGTCAATACGAAGAGATCCAGGAGATCGGGAAAGAACATGTCCCACTCAAACACTGTGGCGATCCCCATCGCGACAAAGGAATAGACCACAAAGAAGAGATGGTGATTGACCCGCAACCAGTACGGTGGTCCTGGTACGGAGCCATGTTTTTGAAGGGAAGCTATAAAGGGGTGATAGACAGGCCATAGATACAGCGCCACGACGAATCCTGGGAGCCCCATTGCAACTGCGATCAGCACCAGCCGTGTTTTAGCGTCTGCGTCTGGAGATGCGGTTTCGTGATTAAAGAACCGCGCCAGAAAATGGCGGACCAGATGCGAGAACTGGCTTCGCTCGGGCACTTGTGTTGGGCCACGCTCCGCCTGAGCCTTCAGGGGAAGCACCTCCGGCTCAGACATCCTGAAGAAGCGATGAAAGGATTTAGGCATGGTTGATCCGCATCACCTCCACGATCTCCTGCGCAACAGTCCTGGTGTCCTGCTGCTTGACCAGCTGTGCGAAGACCTTTTCCAGATTCGGAAGTTTCATCAAACTCGCAAGGTCGTCTGGCCGGGCGTCGGCGACGATCCGGCCTTTCGCGATGACAACGACGCGGTTACATACCTGCTCCACAATCTCCATCACGTGCGAGATGTAGAGAATAGCCTTCCCTTCGGCCGCTAATAGCTCCAGGAGGTCCTTGAAGAGCCGCGCGGAGACGACATCCAGCCCGGAGAGCGGTTCGTCGAAGATCAGTAGCTTTGGATTGTGCAGTAGAGCCGCAGCAATCAATACGCGCTGGCGCATCCCTTTTGAATAAGAAGAGATCGGCGAGTATTGCCAGGACTCAAGATGCAGGAGTTTGAGCAGACGAGTTGCCTTCGCTTCAAGGAGCACTTCGCCGAGGCCACGAAGTCTTCCTACCAGTTGCAGGTATTCCAGGCCCGACAGATAGGTATAGAGATGCGCCTCCTCCGGAACATAGCCAAGGACCGTGCGGAAGGCGACCATGTCTTTTCGAATATCCTGGCCTTCAAAGAGTACCCTGCCATCGTTAGGACGGAGCATTCCCGTAATGATCTTGACCGTAGTTGATTTGCCGGCGCCATTCGGTCCAAGAAACCCCACGATTTCGCCAGGCGCGAGCGTGAAGCTGACATCCTGAACAGCAGGAATACCGCGGAAACTTCTTGAAAGGTTTTGTAATTCAAGCATGACGCGAGTCTCTCTTCCGGCAACCGCCAAATTTTGGTCGGAATCCGACTATATCGACATCCGACTATTTATGTCTAGTCGAAAACGAACCCGTCTAAAAAACACGAGGCAATGTGCTTAAAAAATAGTTCGCAATAACCTTAATCAAATATCCTGCTCACGATACGGGTGCCAAGGTTTCATGTGAGTTGAACTTCGATAACGAGGTCGTCCATGTCTATTCTGCTGCGCAATCTGCAGTACTCCGCACGTACGTTGTGGAAGAATCCCAGTCTCACCCTCACGGTTCTGTTCACCCTGGCACTCGGGATCGGCGCAAATACTGCAATCTTTACGGTCGACTACGCCACGCTGCTCGCGCCCTTGCCCTATCCGAATCCCGATCAACTCGTGGTCGTGTGGTCGAAGATTCAGACCTTCCATAATGGAATTTCGGCGGGCGACTTCACCGACTGGAAACGTCAGAACTCCAGCTTCCAGGACATCAACGCGTTCACCGGCGGCGCTTTCAATATTGCCAGCAAAGACCAGCCCGAAAACATTGACGGCAGGCAGGTCACTGCAGGTTATTACAAGATGTTTGGCCGGCCGTTCTTCCTCGGCCGCGATTTTCTGCCGGAAGAAGGCACCGAGGGCAAGGACCACGTGGTGATTCTCACCCACAAGCTGTGGGCGCACCTTGGCAGCAACGAAAAAATCATCGGTCAGTCCATGCGCATCAACGGCGAGCCCTACAACGTGGTGGGCGTGCTGGCTCCCGGTCTCGATGATCGCGCGGAGGCTCAGCTGGCTGTGCCGCTTGTCTTCAAGCCCGAACAACTCAACCACGACTTTCATTGGCTGCTTGCGATCGCTCGCCTCAAACCCGGCGTCACGATCCAGCAGGCGCAAGCCGACATGGACTCGGTCGCGACCCACATTGCCGAGGCAAATCCCAAGAGCAACAAGGGCTGGGGTGTCTTTGTGGAGCCGCTCAAAAACGACTTCCTTCCCAGCGAACGGAAGCAGACGCTCTGGCTCCTCCTTGGCGCTGTCGCGTTCATCTTGCTCATCGCTTGCGTCAACGTGGCCAACCTTCTGCTCGCCCGCGGCCTGGCCCGTCAGAAGGAGCTCGCCGTTCGCTCTGCGCTTGGAGCGAGTCGCAGAACCATCTTTGAACAGCTCATCACGGAAAGTTTGTTGCTTGCCATCACGGGTGGGCTTCTCGGCATCGGCGTCGGCTACGCCATGCTCCAGGGCCTCGTGGCCATTATGCCTCGCGGTACGCTGCCGAATGAGGCCGATCTGCACCTTAACTTTCCTGTACTGCTCTTCGCTCTAGCCGTCACTACACTCGCAGGGCTCCTCTTCGGCAGTGCTCCGGCCTGGTACGCTTCGCGCGTCGATCCCGGCGAGGCGCTGAAGGAGGGCAGTCGTACCGGCATCGGATCAGGCCGCCACCGCCTACGGCAGTCCCTCGTCATTGGAGAGTTTGCGCTTGCCCTCGCCTTGTTGGCCGGCGCCGGTCTTGCGATTCACAGCTTCCTCAATCTTCTCCGCGTGGACCTTGGCCTAAACACGGATCACGTCCTCACGTTCTTCCTACCTGTTCCGGACTCTCGCCCCAAAGAGCCCGAGAAGATCATCGCGTACTACAAACAGATTCTCTCCAGCGTTAGTACGGTCCCGGGAGTGACTTCGGCATCCGCGATGACCGGGCTCCCTCTCTTCGGAGCAGGATTTGGCATGCCGTTCACGATTGTCGGAAAGCCCGCCTTCAACGACCCCTCTATGCGTCCGAATACAGGCTTCGGCATGGTCACGCCGGACTTCTTCAAAACCTTCGGCATTCGCATGGTGAGCGGTCGCTCGTTCACCGATCAGGACGCCGGCTCCAGCGTGAAGGTCGCTGTCGTCAACGAAGATTTCGTGAAGAAGTACCTCAAGGATGTCGATCCGCTGCAGCAGCGTGTGTCGGTCGAACAACTCATCCCCGGTGTGACTAAGCTGGGGCCGCCGCAGGAGTGGCAGATCGTCGGCGTGTATCACAACGTGCATAGCCGAGAGACGAACGCACCTCGTCCCGAGATGCGGATTCCCTTCTGGCAGATACCATGGTCCAACGCAGGCATCGGAGTTCGCACCGTCAATGACCCTGCCACGATGGTCAAGAGCATCGCCGCCGCCGTGCACTCAGTCGATCCTGAAATCGCCCTTGCGCAGCCCCGCTCCATGGAGGAGATTCGCGGGCTCGTCCTCTCCAACGATCGATTCACGCTTGTGCTCTTCGTCTGCTTCGCCGCCGTCGCGCTTCTGCTGGCCGCGCTTGGTGTCTACGGCGTCATGTCTTTTTCGGTGGCGCAGCGATCGCAGGAGATTGCACTTCGTATGGCGCTCGGCGCAAACCGGGGCCGGGTCGTCGCTCTCGTCGTTCGCGAAGGCCTGGTGCTTGCCTCTGTTGGTCTCACTGTCGGCCTCGTGGGAGCATATTTCGTTGGCCGAGGTATGCAGAGTACGCTCTATGGGATTGGAAAGCTTGACATCTCCGTCTTTGTCTCCGTCGCCATCGTGTTGCTCTTCACCGCAGTCACAGCCTGTCTCGTTCCAGCGCGTCGGGCCGCGTCGGTCGAACCAATGCAAGCCCTTCGGGCGGAGTAGAAGGATTGCGAAGTGTCTGGCGACACATTTTCAGTTCGCATGAAGAACTGTGGTGTTGCATTCGACTTCGGTAGGGGGCATTACTGTCGAGAAACGAGTTCTCGATAATGACAAACGGCCCTAGCGCCATCCAATGAGTGCATCGGCCTTTACTCGTCATTTGAGCGCAATCTCCTATTGACATTCTGTAGGAGGGCGAGCGCGATCCGCAGGCCCACGATTCGACTTGTCATCTGCCATGTGTAAGTCTCCCTCCGCTCATAGTTGAGCGTCAAAAGATGAGAGCACACAAAGACGGGTTAAAGTTGTCAGGGACAACTAAGGCGGATCAGGCGAAAGCAGCTAAAAAAGTTGGTTTCACCGAGACGATGGATTGTTTGGCGGTTCCAAAGATCCTCGAAGGCCCAGAATGACGTACGAAATCAAACTGGACGGCTTTCGCGTAGAAGCGCTTAAACGGCATGGAAAAGTGACTCTTCTACTCGCGGCGTGAAAACATCCTGAACACGAAGTTTCCTTATATCGCTACTGCTCTAGAACTGCCAGACGAGACCATTCTGGATGGCGAGCTAGTAGCCCTCGACGCGAAGGGACGATCCGTCTTCAATCTGTTGCAGAACTTTCGCTCAGCCGAGGCTCAGATCCACTATTACGCCTTCGACATTCTTGCTCTGAAAGGCAAGGATCTGACTCAGCTTCCGCTCGCAGAGCGGCGACAGATTCTCAACAAAATAGCCCCCATGAACGATCATGTTAGCCTGTCTGCTGTTTCGCCGGGTCGGTGGCCGATATCCTCGACTCTGTAAAAAGTCGGGTATGGTTTTGCGAGCCAATATCAGGCCTCGCGGTAGATAGATGGGACTTTCTTAAATTTCTCCATTAGAGCCGAGGGACGGGCTAAGGCTCTCGGTGGATGGAGAATTAGACTCTTAACCTATCCTCTTCTGCGTCGAGATTCCAGTAGGTAACATAACGCTCATGCGCAATCTTGTAATAAGGCACAAGTCTGACAGTCGTCGACGGCCTATTTGTTGGGATATCGAAGGTTAGCGGCTGCGTTGTAGATTTCGCCAGTCTGATGAGCGTGGCGGGATCTCCCGTCAATGTCGGTGGACTGAATGGAGTATTCATCACCGTTCCGTAAAGACGCTCGTTGACACAGAGGTCGCCGCCTGGCGTGATACCCTCGCGGCCCAATGCGCCGGCTAGCACGATGGGTCCGTAAACAAACGCTATGATTCGTTCATTCCCAGGCAACGGGATAGTCCGTAACTCCATTGGAACATCGAACTCGATCACGTCGTCGTCGTGCCACACTCGTTTTAATTCGATGTAGGAGCTTGCTTGTCTGGACTCAACAAATCGCTTGCCATTGATCTTGACCGTCGCGGTTCGGCACCAATGGGGATGCCGTAGTTTCACCGTCGTTTCAACAGGCCGATTTGTCTTCCATTGCAGCTTGGTTGTGGCAATGTCAGGGAATTGCGTTGTCTGCGTTAGTGACACTCCTGGTCCCAATCGAAGCACCGAAGGAATGAAGAGGTTCACTAGGACGGAATGGGCACCTTTGAAATAGATTGAATCGTTGTACTTCGCGTGATTCTCCATGCCCGTGCCTGTGCAGCACCAAAAAGAGTCTATGGGAGAGCAGTAAAGCTTCATGTACCCCGGGCGGTTTCCCTGGAAGTAGGTCACCATGCCGGTGTCGGGATCCTGTGATGCGAGGATATCGTTGTAGAGTGCGCGCTCGTAGAAATCTGCATACGCGGCGGAAGGATTAAGCTCAAATAACATCCTAGTAAGTTTAAGCATGTTGTAGTCGCAGCAGGTTTCCGAGGTCTTCGCGGAGAAGACGTGTTCGCTGAAGTCCACCACTGGAAAGAAATGCTCACCATCGCCGTGGTTTCCGTTAGCAAACGAACGCGTGTTCGTTACCGTTTTCCAGAAGAAGGCAGAGGCCGCAAAATAGTCTCTCTGACCAGTTTGTTGATAGATCCGACTGAATCCAATGACCTTTGGGATCTGTGTGTTGGCGTGTAGCCCGTCAAGATGATCGCGGGACTTGGCCAGAGGATCCAGGATCTTCTGATGGCAGAAGCGCTTCGCAAGCGTCAGATAGCGAACGTTTCCGGTCATCTCGTAGACATCGGCCAGAACCTCATTCATGCCGCCGTGCTCTTCATCGAGCATCTTTTGGAACTGCTCGTCTGTAAGAAGAGCAGTTGCGGTGACAGCCCAATCGCAATACTTAGTCAGCACTTCCAGCGCCATCGGGTTGCTCGTGTAAAGACTTGCATCGCGCAGCCCCGCGTAGACTTTGTGAACGGTGTACCAGGGTACGCCTGTGTACTTTCTTCCGCTTAGAACTGTGTCCATCAGGGAATTGCCTTCTGGAAAGGCAGTGAGCAGCCCCGTTTTGCTGGCTGTCTGACAGTCTCGCAACTCGGCGACGATGTAGTCAGCACGCTCCTTGAACCGGACGTCTTGAGTGGCACCGTACATGATGGAGCAGCCCGAGAGATAGTGTCCAAGAGTGTGTCCATGACAATGAATCTCAGCCCAAGTCGGGTTAGATTCCCATCCACCATAGACATCCGCCTTGGGTGGCAGACCGGCGTTGATGCGAAAGGTATGAAGCATCCGGTCTGGTTCGAGGCTTAACAAGTAATGTTGGCTTCGAATGCGAGCCTTAAGGAAAGGGCCATCGAGGAGGTCCACATCACTGAGGGCGAATGAACTGACGGCCCGGGCCACAGGAGACGATGCCAGTTCTGGTTCTTGAGCGAAAGAGGCGTTTCCATTAGTCGCACAAACGTTCGAGCTCACGGCGGCCAATCCAAGACTTCCCATTCCCTTGAGCAGCCCCCGGCGGGATAGCGCATATTGATTCATTGGCATCTCTGGAAAAGTGGTCTTGATGGAATCAGCATACGCCGCCACAGCATGTCATCATCAACACAGTCAGATCGCTTGGATCTCGCGGTCCTACACGCTCGGGAAAGGCAACCTGCCAGCAGGCAGTTCTGGACTTGGGAGCTTAACGCATCCCGCTGGAGGACCGGTCTTCTCATCCCATCTGTACCACCCTTGGAGGGTAACTTTGTTTGGAGCCTGATCAGGGGGAACTGGCAGGAGCGGAACCCAGGTTGCTCGGTTATGATTTCTAAAATCGTCGGTTGGAAGAAGGGATGAGGCCGGCATTGAGTTTACCGCCCGCAGTCCTTAGTACATCAAATCCGATTTTAGCTTGTGCGGTCTCACGGGCTGCCAGACGGTTAACGCCGTTCCTGATGCTCATTTACGTCGTTTCCTTTCTCGACCGCTCGAATATCGGTTTTGCAAAACAGGCGCTAGAGAGATCAGTAGGCATTTCCGAAAGTATTTACGCTTTGGGCGCGGGTCTGTTTTTCATAAGCTATTCGTTATGCGGATTCCCCAGCAATTTAATCCTTCATAAGGTTGGCGCGAAAAAGTGGCTGGCTTTACTTATGGTGGGATGGGGAGTGGTGTCGATGGCCAACATGTTCGTGAGCGGCGCCACTTCGTTTTATCTGTTGCGGCTGCTGCTCGGCGTGTTGGAAGCCGGTTTTTTTCCTGGTGCGATTCTCTACCTGACTTATTGGTTTCCCAACAACATTCGAGGTCGGGTTCTTGGACTGTTCTACCTGGGTGTTCCGGTCGCGCTCATCCTGGGCGGCCCGCTCTCAGGTCTGCTGCTTGAGATACGCCCGACGTTCGGGCTTCAAAGTTGGCAGTGGATGTTTCTCGTGGAAGGCTTCATGGCAGTTGTTCTCGGCCTGTTCGCATTTTGGTACCTGGATAATAGGCCAGCGAATGCTTCATGGCTGCCGGCCCAAGAGAAACAGGCGCTGGCGGATGCATTGGCGCTTGAGGAGGAGGATCGACGCTTCACCGGGCCCGCGAAACTTCTTCCCATGTTTCGCAACCTCCGGGTCATGCACTTCCTGCTGATCTACACCCTCATCCAGATCAGTACCTATGGAGTGGTTTTCTATCTTCCTACCGAGATATCGGCGCTAATACATAGACCGGTTGGGATTGAGGTTGGCTTGGTGTCGGCCATTCCATGGATCAGCACGCTGGTTGCTGTCTGTTTCCTGCCCCGCCTTGCCGATAAATTGCATAAGCATCGTCAACTCGCGTCGCTGACCATGATGATCTCTGGCTGCGCAAGTTTGGCATTTCCCACCGCCGGGCCGCGCATAGGACTTGCAATGCTTTCGCTGGCGGCAGCTGGATTTATTGCTGTGCAACCGCTTTTCTGGATGTTTCCAACGAGATACCTGGCCGATCGCGCAGCAGCCGGCGGTATCGCCCTGATAGGAATGGGCAATCTTGGCGGATTTCTTGCACCGAACCTAAAAGTCTGGGCCGATCAGCATTTTGGCCCACAACACGCAGGCTTGTATCTTCTAGCTGGCCTCACGATTTTGAACGCGGGCTTGATCGCGCTCGTGAAAGATAGCCGTGTGACCAAAAGCGCAATGTGAGACTCAATCGCCAATGCCACTCAGCAAGAGAGTGTGGATGAGTAACTTGTCCCGTTATCCACCTAATCGTTAGTCCCCTTTATCATCTCCCTTCTACTTCGAGACGATGGGCGTTGCCTGGTTCCGTACGGGCCGCCAACGCCCAACACGGTAAACCAACGTGTTGCTTCATCCATTAACCAGGCGGAGAAGAAATACTTTCCTGAGATATTGGCTACGACGGATCCTCATCAAAAAAGTCCTTCGATCATTCGGCGCATTGGCAATAATGAGCGCATTGACGCGCATCATGAGACCGCAGGACTAGGAGTTCGTTCCAATACCCTCCCCTTTAGACAACAGTCATGGCGGATTCATCGAGAAAGCTCCTATCTATTTGTTGAATCGCGCACGAGGAGCCGTCTATATATGTGATTGGACTCTGACGCGCCCCTCTCTTATTGAGTGAGGGCGAAGGCGACGTAGCTCTTCTGCCCTGCGGGCGGATTGACTCCACCAGGGGCCATCCTGAGCCCCTGCGAAAATGCGGGGCCTGCAGTAAGTGCGAACAAGATGTATTCGCGCCCATTCACCTCATATACAGCCGGAACACCCACTCCGCCATTGGGCACCTTCTTGCTGAAGATGACCTTGCCGGTTTTCTGGTCGAGGGCGTAGAGCATTCCCTGGTTATCCACGAAGACGACCAGTCCGGATGCGAGTACAGCAAATCCGCTCTTGGGAAAGATATTGCCGCGTAGTTGATCACTTGGACCTGCCTGTGGCATATCGCCATAGGGTGTCTGCCACGCGATCTTGCCGGTGTTCAGATCGTAGGCAGTGATCGTGCTCCAGGGAGGCGTGATGATGTACCCCTCCTGGCCGTACCCAGTCTTGTATCGTTGTGGCTTCGGATTCAGGTCAGCCGGATAATCGGGTTCAATTCGTTCCGTGAAGGAATTCCCGCCGATCCCCGTTCCGGGCGGCGCCAGATCCGGCTGATGCAGGAACGCGACCAGATCGGTAACGCCCTGCACTGGAATGGAAGAAAACGCCGGCATTGAGCCTCGTCCGTGGGTGATGATCGTGCTCACTCCTTCCAGACCAAGCCTGCTAACGACTGTGTCGAGCGCGGGGCCGCGGTCTCCTTTTAGATCCGGACCATGGCAGATCAGGCAGGTCTGCTCATAGATGGTTCGGCCCAGCCTTGCCTGCATAGCCGCTCCTCCGGCTATTGTTGCGGTCGGCCGCGGCGTAGTCGAGGCAATCCTTCCCGGTATCAGGCCACCGTTGTTCGAGGACGTCGACTCCCCAGACGGTACCATCTTGAGAATTGAAGGCAGGTTTCTGGTCTCTATAAAGACCATGCCCTTAGCTGCATCCGCGCCGCTGCCGAAGAACGCCGCTCCGCCGGTGACGCTGGGAATCTGAATGGTCTCGTACTTGTCACTGGGCGGGGTAAACAGACCACCCTTTGCCTTGGAGATCCGGTCCTTCCACCAGGTTGCCTCTTCGGGCGTCATAAAACCGGTGTAGAGATCGTTGACAGTCATGCTCTGGCGGGCAAACGGCGGCACCACAGTGGGAAAGGGCTGCGTGGGCGACGTCTGCTCCCCGGGCAGATCGGACTGGGGCACCGGGTGCTCGACGATTGGCCAGAGAGGCTTGCCGGTGACGCGGTCAAAGACATAAAGGAAGCCATTCTTCGAAGCAAGAGCGACGATGTCGACCATCTTGCCGTCATGACGGACCGTGGCTAACTGCGGCGCCTGATTGGGGTCGTAGTCCCACACGTCGTGGTGAACGGTCTGGAAGTGCCAGAGATACTTGCCGGTATGCGCGTCGAGAGCCAGCAGGCTATCGGCGAATAAGTTATTCCCATGCCGGTCGCCGCCATATAACTCGTATTTCGTCGATGAGACCGGGAAGTATACGATGCCGCGCTTCTCGTCTATGGTGAATTCGCCCCACACGTCTACGCCGCCCAGATATTTGTACCCATCCTTCGGCCAGGTCTCGTAGCCCATCTCCCCTGGGCGTGGGATGGTGTGGAAGATCCAGACCAGCTTACCCGTGTGAATATCGAATGCGCGAATATCCCCGGGAGGCGCGAGGTATCCTTCCCCGGGAAAGCTGCCGAGGATGATCAAATTTTCGAATGTCCTTCCCGGGGTTCTGGAACCGAGAGAGACGGGCGTGCGATCGATGCCTGTTTTAAGGTCCAGCCGCCCATGGTCGGCGAACGAGTCGATATCCTTACCGCTGAGCGCGTCGATGGCATAAAGGAAGCCATTTGTGGTGACGAAGATCCGACGATCCGAGCGATCTTTGCTCTCCCAATAGTTCAAGCCGCGCTGGCCACCGATGCCGGCGCGTCCACCGGCACCCGCGAATGGGTGCGACCATATCTCTTTGCCACTAGTGGCATCCAAAGCAACCAGCGCGCCCTGGTGTGCAGCAACGTACGCGATGTTATCCACCACCAATGGACTGAAAGTGTAGGTGCCGTCGCCTGCCGGAAAGTTCCACACCATTTCAAGCTTGCTAATATTGGCTGGCGTTATCTGCTTCAAAGGGGAAAAGTGCGAGCTGTCCGGACCGCCCAGGTAGTCTGTCCAGCCGGTCGTAGACCGTTGTGCATTTGCTCCAACGGCTGCTGCAATAATGATGGTCCCGGCTAATCCTCTGACGAAGCAGGCAAAGCACAACATATTCTCTCTCCCCATCCTGAGGCTAATTGATCTCTGAAAATGACTCGTTTCTGCAGAAGCACATCGGGGACAATCGCACCGACGTCACCGGATTACGTTGCTTGCCTCCAAGCTGGAATTCCAACGGAGTTGGGGTTCACAGTGATGCAGCAAACCGAAGTCACTTCTTGGTCCTTGCTTCCGGTTTACCCCAGAAGACAAAGGTTCCCCGATTGGTCGACGTAATGATATCGACAGCGCCATCCTTGTTCAGATCGGTCGCTAGGATCGTCGACCCGGCGCCGGATCGGTTGTGAATCAGCTCGGGCTTAAACTCGGCCCCTCCCGAGGCCTTCGGATTTCGAATCGTGCGGAACCAGTACAGCACGGCCGGCCCAAACGGGTCGGGATCTGTATAGCTCTCCTGGTGCGAAAAGACGCGCTTCCCCACGATGAAATCGGGAATGCCATCGCCATCCACATCGGCGATCGTTGCTCCATGCGGGTCGGAGAACGTTACGCCGCCGACGTTCTTTGTGGAGTAGTCGTCTACGATCATGTGTTCGATAAAAGAGATCGCGCCGTTTTTGTCACGCTTTTGTTCGAACCAGGCGATTCCCCACCCATGGGCCTCTAGGCTGGTGACGACGTCGCTGAGTCCGTCTCCGTTGACATCATATACAGCCATCTCCGCGCCGCCTACGCTGCCTCCCGCGCGCGGCCACCTCCCCAGTTCCGCCCCCATAAAGCGCCTCCGGGCCGAAGGATGCTACGGCGTCATCGGCCTCACCGTTTGTTGTCCCGCCCTCAGGTCCATCGTGCAGCCACACACGCATGATGTTGGCATCGAGGATGATCTCCAAGGTCGTCCATTCGCCAGGATGGTACGAGTAGTCCGGCCGCGTGTAGGGCGAACCTGGCGGAAGACGATTGCCGGGAAAACGCATTGAAGCGCCGCCCGGGCGGGCTGAGGTCGGCGGAGGCGAAGTGCGCGGCGCCGTGGGCTGCGTCATGACACGCACCATCCCGCCTGCAGGTTTGAGCGGCTCGCGTGAAATTTCGCGACCCTGCGCATCAAGTTTTAAGGCAAAGCTGCCTGCGGGGTTTTGTCCATCCGGAAGTGCCACGTATGCGCCATGAATTCCGTCCACTGTCGCCTGCGTGCGCAACAGCACTCCCGCCTTGCAACCGCCGGTGCAGCGGAAGGTCGCAGCGAACTGCGTGTCCTGAAGTGGCCTATCTAGGATGAGCCAGCCGCCTGCCGGACTCCGCGGAACACCCACAATCTCACTATTCTCTGCATGCCAGTCAACGTCGCCAAGCGTGCGGAACTGCGCCAGCGATGATCCCTGGAAGGTCCAATCCGGTACGAAGTTTCTGTTTGCCCTCGCAGAAGGAGCTAAGAAGGCCATGCCAAAGATTGTTACGCCTGCTGTAAAGCCGACCAGCTTCCACATATCGAACTTCCTCAGGGGGCACTTCGCGTCCTTGTCGCCTATCAAACCTACTTTACTCCCGCACGGAAAAAAGGCGGGGCGAACAGCTGTTCTGGGAAGTGTGATCGCGCCACTTGTGTGGGACCGAGATGTTTTGCCCAACTGTGGCGCACCATTCGCTACATTTCCCAAGCGCATGCTCACCCAAACACTGCGTGCTCTCGAACGCGATGGTCTGATCACCCGCCATGTCTTCCCGACCAAACCACCGAGTGTGGAGTATCGGTTGGCACCGCTCGGCCAATCCTTGCTCGATCCGCTCGTCGGACCTGGAGCACTCATAGAGGACAGATAGTGTGCTAGGTCGTTACGCTGGCCATCGGGCGACCAAACTGGCACACGCCCCTGGATCGGCGTCGCTTCGACCGAGGTCGAGCTCGTCGCGCATCACCTCTTGCGGAACGCCATAGGATCGAGCGGCGTGTAAAGCGTCTGCCGCGGAGCGTGATCTAGGAAATGAACTTCTGAGCGGCCAAATTCGGTAATTGACGGCCATAATCGCAGGCCTAGCATCAAAACAGCAGAGGTGGACGCCATGAATAAGAATCAGCCGACACGACCGGTGGAAGAAGGGGTCGACCCTTCGAACGAGAAGATTTTTCTGGATCGCCTGAAGACTGCAGATAAGGATAAGAAGACTGCCGCCAAAGGGTCTGAGGTGAAGAAGCGAATGCCCTCGTCTCCTGTGCCGCGTTAATAGTCCGACTCACCAAGAATCAACTCGAATGAAGTGGAGAAAATTGGAATCTGACGTAGAGCCGCAAACGCTAACCCATGAAGCATAAAAGAGGGACGGCTCAAGGCCGTCCCTCTTTTATGCTATTTCTAAATTTAGAGAGGCTGGATGTCGGCAGCCTGCCAGCCCTTCGGGCCTTTGACGACGTTGAACTGCACCGCTTGACCCTCTTGGAGGCTCTTGAAACCGCTCGAGGTGATCGCTGAATAATGTGCGAAAACATCCTCGCCGTTCTGCCGGCTGATAAAGCCAAACCCCTTGGCATCGTTAAACCATTTCACTGTTCCTTGTTCCATGTTGTTTCTTCCTTCTTCATACTGAATTGACGCTCGGACCAATCGGGGCTCGTACAGTATAGCTATTGCAGAAAACCAATCTGTTCAACCGTTAGTCTAAGGCTAGCACGCTTGATTGCCCTCAACAAAATCAATGATTTGCAGAAGCGCATATACGCTAACTGAGATTTTGGCTGGATGTGGCTACTACCCAACCTTTCACTGTCAGTTCTCCTTCCTCGTGCAGGCAGAAGGTGGCCTCATCACGTCCCGCATATGGAGCTAGTCAGCCGCGGCGGAAAGAATGGCAAGAAGTGAGCCATTACTGCAGTGGCCCGCAAGCTGGCTGTGCTGCACTATCTTTGGAACACAGGAGAGGTCTACGAAGCTCTGCACATTCAGAAGTCGATGAATACGTTTGAAATAATGAGCAGACGAGTGGCAATGGTATCTGTTCTAGGATCGAGTTGCGGATTTCTAGGTTACCTCCGCTCTGACGCAATACATGGTCACATCGATCCCTCAGGGGTTGCAGAAGGGTTCTCGTATATATGGTGATTCCCGCTATGAGACGTGCTCAGCCAGCTCTACGGGCGTTCTGGTTGGCAACTCTGGTTGTGCTGTCAGCGTTCCCATTAGCGTCCCAGACCTCATTATCTAGCTCGGAGATCAAACCTCCGGATCTCAACTCAATCTTGCGACACATCGAGGACGCCCAGCACCAAAGTCCCGGTCAATCCAAGGCTTACGAGGTGACACGAGAATACAAAGTGTTCCGAGGCAATGACAAGCGACCGACCTCGGAGCTTATCGCGCAGATCGATTTTGTTCCCCCCGACGTGAAGACATACAAGATCGTGCAAACCAGCGGAAACTCCTTAGGGGCAAAGATTGTTCGAGAACTTCTAAGCAGCGAAACGTCGTCCACGAGGAAAGAGCACAGCACGGAAATCAGCCGGGCAAACTATGACTTTGTTTTTCTAAAACAGCAGAACTTCGGCGACGTTCCCGAATACATTTTTTCAATCTCACCGAAGCGGAAAGATAGATACCTTTTGCGCGGACAGATTTGGGTTGACGCCGACAGTTTCCGCATCCGCCAAATCGAAGGTGTACCCGCCAGAAGTCCCTCGTTCTGGCTCAAGGATCTTCATATCACCCTGCAATATGGTGAACTCGGCGGCATATGGGTCCCCGTTACTTACAGTGCTATCGCGGATCTCCGCATCGTAGGAAAATTTACTCTTGAAGGCGTCACTGTTCGGCAACCGGAAGCCAAATCCATTGATCGAAAAACTGAATCTTTGAGTCGCCGATAGCGACATTACAGTCGGTGGAGCGATCGCTAGTTGCCTTCCGGCAGCGCCCACCACATCAGTCCAGCGACGTCTTCATGCGCTCCGCGCTAAGCAAGGAAACCGGGCTCTTCTAAGGTGAGGGTCACACTGCCTAAGTTGTTGAAAGGATTGGTGGGCGCAGCAGGATTCGAACCTACGACTTCCACCGTGTGAAGGTGGCACTCTACCGCTGAGTTATGCGCCCTTTTTTGCGTTAGGCCGCCACTTAGTCCGCCTAATCCAGCTAAGAATATCACTCCTGCCCCCGATCCCCAAGCTCCTCAACGTCTCACGAAGCGGCGCAACCAGTGACACAAGGTTCTTTCGCCCCGAGCTAGCGATACAATCAGCACAACCGTTTGAGCATGCCTTTTCGTCCCCAGTCCGGCCAAGCAGATAAGACCCCTCAGATTTCTGGACCCGAGAAGAGGAAAGTTCCCCTGCAAAAGCCTGAAGAAGCGCAACCTGGAGACGAAGACGGGGTTACTAAGGGTATGGCTACGCTGGCAGTCAGCCCGACACTTCTCAACGATCTCCAGACAGCGGAGCAGCATTGTTCTCCCGGTGAATTCGCCCACATGGACGATGCCGCCATCATGCTCCAGCTGAGCGCTGGCAACATGGCGGGCTTCGACTATCTGATTCAAAAATACCGTAGGCCTATCGTCCATTTCATGTATCGCATGGTTCACAACCAGGCCGTCGCCGAGGAGCTTGCTCAGGAAGTCTTTCTTCGCGTGTATCGTTCCCGCGAAACCTACCGGGCCGAAGCCCGTTTCAGTACCTGGCTCTATCGCATCGCCACCAACCTCGGTGTCAATCACGCGCGCGATACTCGTCGCGAACGCAACGCTTCGACCGTATATCTCGACCAGGTTGATCCCGAAACCGGAACCACGCCGGACATTGCCGACTCCACGCCGGGAGCCGAAAACAATTTACTCCGGCGCGAGCGGCTGGAGGCTATCCGTCAGCACGTCCTCGCTCTACCCGAGCGCCAGCGCATGGCTGTACTCATGCATAAATACGAGGGTATGGATTACAAACAGATTGGCGACGTTCTCAAGTTGAGCGAATCCGCCACAAAATCACTGCTCTTCCGCGCTTACCAAACGTTGCGTGGAAAGCTTAAAGGCTTTCTTTAGTCCGCTGAGGACCTTTGCCATACCGTTCTTTGCCGGTGTGACACGATGAGAGAAACTGGAGAGAATCTCATGAACTGCCCTGACTGCCAATCCGCGCTTCCGGATCTTTTGCTGGATCCCGCTGCGCCCACAAACGCCCCGACTCGGGCCCACATCGACACTTGCCCCAGCTGCCGTCACGAGCTCGAATCTCTTCAGGCCACGATGTCGTTGCTCGATACCTGGGAGGCTCCGAATCCTTCTCCCTACTTCGACCAGAAGCTCGCCGTACTGCTTCGTGAAGAACAGGAAAAGCCACCTGCAGGCTGGTTTGAGCGCGTCCGCTCCCGCCTTCTCTTCAATACCGGGCGTCAGTTCCGTCCGGCTCTGGCTGGAGCTCTCGGCCTTGCTCTTCTGATCGGCGGGGGAACCTTCGCTAATCTCTCCAACGTTCACCTTAGAAAGGCTTCGACATCAGCCACAGTTACAGACCTCCAGGTCCTCGATAATAACGATCAGGCCCTGCAAACCATGGATCAGCTTTTCCAGGATGAGAACTCGGCGGATGAAGCTTCGGAACTTCCATCCAGCTAACGCAACCGAAGAAATCTATCCTTGAAGGGAGCCGGACAAAGTAAGCTTCTTAACAAAATAGAGATCCTCGACTGACGCAATCTCGTTTATGCCCTTGTTTGTCACAACCCGCTACACCCGCTCTTCAGTGCTTGCGGCTCTGTTGATGACTGCACTTTGTCTCCCCGTTCTGGCGCAGCAACCCCGGCCTGCTCCCAGGCCCCCTGTTCAGCCTCACACTACAGTCCCCCATTTTGTAGCCCCTGGGCCTCACCTTCTCCAATGGATGGACCGCCACAGCGATCTCACTCCCGACCAGCAACAGAAAGCTCTTGAGAGGGAGCCCGGCTTCCGGGATCTGCCGCCGGAGACCCAGCAGAGAATGCACGAACGTCTCTCCCAGCTCAACAACATGCCGCCCGAGCGACGCCGCCGCTGGCTCGAGCGGAACGAAGCCATCGCACAACTGACGCCACCGCAGCGCCAGCAGGTTCGCGACGCCATGCGGCAGTTCGGAGGACTCTCGCCAGATCGCAGGCATCAGGTGGCTCAGGCCTTCCGCGAACTTCGCGACATGCCAGACCAGCAGCGCCAGGCACTCCTCAACTCCGATCAATACCGCAGCAGGTTCTCCGATCAGGAACTCGATGCACTGTCAGGACTCATCTCCATCGAGCCCTATCATGTCATCATGCCCCGGGAGTCCGGCGCCCCATCAGAAAAGTAGCTGTCCCGGCAGCACCTTCCGCAGATTCCCCCTCAGCGCCATCTGAAGAAAGATCATTCTTGACTCCGTCGTCATACCGTCCTACCCTTAATTAAGGATGAACGCACCTTACACCCTCTGTTGTCGCTGTCGCCGCTCCTAAGCTGGCCAGCGCAGAGGCGTGTCCGCTCTTAGCTTTCAAAGAGCTCCCTCCTGCATCGTCCTTTCCTCATACAACTCAGGAATCGAGCCTTTATGAACGTCCTCGCTCGTAAGCTTTTATCGGCCCCGGCCGTGCTCATCAGCCAAATCGTGCTCTCTGCAGCCGTCCTCCATGCCTCTGCCTCACCCATCAATGGCATCTGGGAAGGGACAGCGACCGTCCGGGGCCAGCAGGTTCCCGTCCGCCTTCAGATCACCGGTTCCCCATCCCATCTGCAGGCGGCTCTCCTTAATGGTCCGGAACGAGCAGCGGCCTCCTCCGTCTCGTTTCAGAACGGTAAGCTTCTCCTCGGCTTTAATTACTTTGCCCGTACCCTTGAGGCGACTCTCGCCGACAATCAGCTCACCGGAACCTTCGGCCTCACCTCGAATGCGCCTCATGCCACTCCCCGGGTTCCTGTCATTCTCCGCCCCCAGGCGGGTTCCGCCTCCCCTCAGTCCGGCCCCGACATTCATGGCGATTGGGAGGTCGCCGTCTCCAGCGGCAAGGGTGAATCCGCCTGGCTGCTTCGGGTCGAACCGATCGCGAAACCATCCACGCCCGACTCCATTCGTGCTGTTATCCAGCGCATCGATGGAGACACCGGTTCGCTCTACGGTTCATGGGACGGTCATCAATATACGGTTAGCCACTTCACCGCCGCCGGTCCGGCACTCTATTCCATCGTTCCCCATACCGATGGCACCCTTCTTGTCTCCAATCTCCTCGCCTCCGATGCCGCTAAGGCCCAGTCCCGCGACCTTGTAGCTCGCCGGCCCGCGGAGGCCCGCAAGCAAAACCTGGCGGCTCCAACCGACTCCACGCAACAGACCCGGATCAAGGACCCGTCCGCTCCCTTCACCTTCAGCTTCCCCAACCTCGCCGGAAAACAGGTCTCCAGCTCCGACCCTGAGTTCCGCAACAAAGTTGTTATCGTTGCGATCGGAGGCTCCTGGTGCCCCAACTGCCACGACGAAGCCCCCTTGCTGCAGAGCCTCTACAAACGATTCCACTCCAAAGGGCTGGAGATTGTAGACCTCAGCTTTGAGGAAGAAGATCAGCTCAAAGATCCCGCTCGTCTGCGTGCCTTCATCCAGCGCTACGGCATCACCTACCCCGTCCTCGTCGCCGGAACACCCGATCAGCTCAACGAGAAGATCTCGCAGGCGGATAATCTCAACTGCTGGCCAACATCCTTCTTCCTTGGTCGCGACGGCAGAGTCAGGGAGATCCACGCCGGGTTCGCAGGTCCTGCCAACCCTGCAGCGCATCAGGCACTCGAGCGTGAAGTTACCGAACTCGTTCAAAAACTCCTCGAGGAGCCCCCTTCCACCCAAACAGCTTCAAGGTAGGGCTGCCGAAAAGCTGTCAAGCCCCGGAGACCGGTAACTTATTGGAACATTGAGCCAATAAGTTGCCGATCTGGGTTCTCCAAGTTGCTATCCTTAAATCAGCAAGTATTTTGGAGCGAGTGACAGACCGAGAAGTATCCGACGCTGGTTAAGTCTTGTCTGCCCAGCTAACTCTATTCCCCTCAAGACTTTGCGTTGAATCTAGAGGGTGAGCCTCGTGTTTTCAACAATTTACGCTTAGGCAAAAAATGGAAGTCCAGACCTAAGTCTATATTTTGGAAGACTTTGCGTAAAAAGCTACACCCCGGGGGTTAGCTCTTTAGGGCGTTTTTCACCAGGAAGAACAGATTTGCGGGCCGCTCCGCCAACCGACGCATGAAGTACGGATACCACTCCGGTCCGAAGGGCACGTAGACCCGTACGCCGAACCCCAGTTCGATCAGTCGCCGCTGCAGGTCTCTTCGAATGCCGTAGAGCATCTGGAACTCAAAGGCATCCTGAGGAACGTCGTGCTCGCGAGTAAAGGTCAGCAACTTATCGACAATCGCCTCGTCGTGCGTCGCAATCCCGCAGAAGACACCGGAGTTCATCAGCCGTTCGGCGAGCTTGATGTAGTTCGCATCAACGTCCGGCTTGTCGGGAAACGCAATCGCTGGTGGCTCCTTATAAGCTCCCTTGCAGAGCCGGATCCGAATCCCCTGCCGCAGCAGCCGTTCCACATCGCCTTCGGTCCGGTAAAGATAAGCCTGCAACACTGTTCCCACTCTGCCCGGCCCATCGCCACGCGTCTGCAACCGCTCAGTCATCGCAATCGTCGCCTCGGTGTACGGACTCCCTTCCATGTCAATCCGAACGAAGGAATCCACTGCGGAGGCGTGCTCCACCATCTCGCCGACGATCTTCTCCGCCAGGTCTGGATCAAAGTCCATCCCCATCTGCGAGAGCTTGAGGCTTACGTTCGCGTTCAAACCTCGAGCTGCAATCGCATCCAGCATGCGATGGTAAACATCGGCTGACGCTCTCGCCTCCGGCTCTGTCGTGACGCTCTCACCCAGCGCGTCCAGGGTCGCAGCGATGCCCTCTCGGTTCAGCCGTTCGCAGACCGCGAGAGCCTCGTCGATGCTCATCCCGGCCACGAAACGGCCGGACATTCTGCGCCCGATCGAAGATCGTTCTGCAAACCTTCTCAGGAGCCGGTTTTGCGACAAGGCAATAAAAGCAGATCGAAGCAAAGGTTGAGACCTCAGCGCAACCGCATCATTTGCGCTGAGATATTCTCCCACGCTGTCAGACTGCATTGAGAATCCATCTTCAGGGCCGTTTGCCCATAAGGTTCTTCTGGATGGCAACCTGCAGCGGCACCGTTGTTGGAGCAGCCGCTCCGATGTACTCGAAGAGGCTGTTCACGTAATTGTCTGAAGTCCATACATTGCCGGAAGGATCGATGGCGATTCCGACTCCAGCCGTCGCACCATTGGAGACATATCCGGTTGCTGGCGAGATCGCGGTTCCCTGGTTTGCAAACCGGCTGATCGAGCCGTCCGAGTTCGCCGTCCAGATGGTGTTGTCGCCGTCGACAGCAATCGAAGCCGCACCTGCTGGAAGGACATAACCGCTGCCCGAGAGAGGCGAACCCGAGGTGCTGAACTTGCTGACCACCGGACGATCGAAGCTGGCGATCCAGGCATTTCCACTGGCATCTATGGCCACCCCAACAGCGCCATTGATACCTCCACCCGAGTATCCGTTGGCGATCACGGGAGTGCCTGCATTGGAAAGTCTGCTGACACGGTTGCTGAAGCCATAGTTCGCAACCCAGACATTGGGAGAGCGATCAATCGCGAGAGCAAAAGGAAAATCCAGACCACCCTGCTGAAAGTGGCCTGCAAAACCACCCGAGGAATTCAGCTTCGTAACGGAATTATCCCCGTTGACAGTGAAGATGCCTCCGCTACCATCGATGGCCAAAGCGTAGGGCAGCTTCAGGCCGCTGACCTTGAAACCCGCTCCCGACTTCGCAGTTCCATTCGACCTATGCTCGCTGACCGAATCATTGCCCTGGTTGGCAGCCCACACATTGCCGCCCTGATCGATCGCAACGGCCTGCGGGTAGCTAAGCCCGCCGCCGCCAAACCCGGCAGCGCCTGACAACGGCTCCCCGGCTGGACCGAACTTGCTGAGAGTTCCGGGATCTGTCGCGTTCGGAACCCAGATATTGCCCTCGGCGTCCGACGCGATCAGCTGTCCATAGTTCAGACCGCCGCCTGTGTATTCAATGCTCAGGGTCCAGTCATTCGGCGCACCGGCAAGCCAGGGCTGATAAGGCCCCGTCAGCGTCAGCGACTTCAAATTGATCGCAGGATGCAGGGCGATGTTCAGCATCGCCGTGAGCGTGTTCTGCGGCGTGACCCCAGCGATCGCAGTGGCCTGGTAAAGCCGCGTGCATGCAACCGATCCTGTTGCGGACTCAATGCAGTTGGCCAACAGGTTGGCTAGGCTATCAAGCTTTGTCTGCGGAATGGTCCCGTTTCCAGCCGGGGTCTTCGCACGCAAACGTCCCGTAGTTCCGTCGTAGAGATTTGCGGCAGTTTTGAAGCCGTTAGCGAGACCAATCGCATTGGAACTGCTGCCCCCGATCTCAACGCTGCCGGGCTGCATGAACTGCTCCAACGCATAGACGCTTGCGACGGTCGTGATCTCGTTGACTACGATCGTCTGTGCGTTGATCGTGCCGCAAGCGCCCAGAGCCGACATCATCACAGCACCTTGATTAGCTCCCGCCCCTGCGTTCCCACCAGCAGCAATCAGATAAACCCGGGCTGTTGCAGAAGAACAGACATAGGAGCCTGTAAATCTTCCCCGATCATCCGTCAGCACGGAACCTGATCCACCGAGTAGAGAGCGCGCTCCAGCACCGTAGCCAGAAGTCCCCACAGCATAGAGAGTCATCTTCGCACCCCGTACCGGAAGATTTTGTCCGCTCAACACCGTTCCCGAAAGTGTCGCCGCAGGCGTCGAAGGGGTCGTAGACGGAGGAGTTGTCACGGGAGGAGTTGTTGTAGATCCAGTGGTCGAACTTGCCGGAGGATTCGCGGGCGTCGTTACAGGAGGAGCAGTCGCTGATGTACCAGAGCCGGATGTTCCGGACGATGATGATGTACCCGTGCCTGTCGACGGTGAAGTCGTCGTTCCCGTAGACGGCGGATTGGTCGTTGAAGAAGATGATCCAGTCCCCGTGGGAAGACTAGAACCGGTTGATATGAGGGAGGCTCCGGGAACCGTTCCGGTTCCGCAACCGATGAGCATTGTTCCTGTGGCGATTGCCACAGACGCACTTATCCCGTGCAGGCATTTCTTCCAACGCATAACGCTCCTTAGCTAACTCGTCTTATCGTGCAAGGCGACTCAAGGAAAGGGACAACAAGAGCTGCAAAGCGATTCAAAGTAACCAAGGAAGCGGACACACGTCATCTCTCCCATGAACGGGAGACAAAAACACTACAGGGGAATCTCAACAGAGGAATAAGTTGAGTTTATCGAAAGGATTCTTCATGACCATCCCACCTTCGAGGCATGCAAAACGGGGGAGAGCTTTGGCTCTCCCCCGTTTCTGATTTTGAACCGGTTCTATTTCGTGATGCCTGAGTCCTGGGTAGAATGAACAACCACCGGCGGGTTCCGTCGTACCGGCCGGGTCACCATCGAGGTCGTGTCCCGAATCTCCGCGATCGCCTTGTCGTACCGTCCAGCGATCGAATTTGACCGGATCACCGCCATGTCTTCCAGCATCTTGATACCGTCTTTCAGGTAGCTGAGGCGGCTGCGCTCGTCATGTCCCCAGGTAACAGGAACCTCCTGAATTTCGTAGCCGAGCTTTTGGGCGATGAACAAAATCTCCGGATCGAAGCCCCAGCGCTCGATCGTCTGCAACCGAAAGACGATCTGTGCTGCCGACCGTCGAAAGGCCTTGAATCCGCACTGTGTGTCTTTGAACGGAAGCCCCATCACAGTGCGCGTAATCCAATTGAAGCAGCGACCGAAGAACTGCCGATAAAAGGGCTGATGAATTGTCTGACGGGCACGGTCAAGCCAGCGCGAGCCGATAGCCACATCTGCGCCTTCGCGGATGGCTGTGAACAGTCTCTCGGCTTCCTCGATGGGAGCTGAGAGATCTGCGTCTGTGAACATTACGATTTCGCCTGCAGCCTGCAGGAGTCCGTTCCTGACCGAATATCCTTTTCCGCGGTTCCCGGGATTCTGAATCAGGTGAAGACGCGGATGCGTTTCCATCCAGCGCTTTATGATCGCTGCGGTGTTATCGGTAGAGCCGTCATCGACGACCAGAACTTCCGCGTTCCAACCCTGCTGGTCCACGCAGGAAAGAATGCGATCGAGCGCGTGCTCGATGCGCGAGCTTTCGTTGTAAGCGGGGACGACGATACTGAATTCAGGGTGCGCCATGGCGCGGTCCGGCCCTCCCGGGGGAAAATCCTGCATGACGACAGTGAATCCGTGGGATAACGCCGTTCATCATACTGCAATTATTTGACGTCTGAAAACCACTTTCTGTTTCACCACAAGGGCGGTATTGCATTGCTAAACCGTTTCTCGACCACGCTTGGTTGCTTCTGAAAGGGCTGGGGCCGCCCGTTCCCTGCTACACTCCACAACATGCAGGACGATTTTTCCCAACAGCCGTCTACCCCACCCCCTCCGCCACCCCCACAATTTAGCGGATACGGTTCCCCTGCGACCTCATATAGCTACACGCCGGGATCCTATCCCCCGGTCTACCGGCCTGGTCCCCGGACAAACCGGTCGCCGTGGTTTTACGTCGCCGCGATAGGCGGTTCGTTTGCGGCAATCTGTCTCGTCTTTGGCTGTATGTTCTGGTTCATGATGCGGTCTATTAGAGATGGGGGCTCAGCAGGGCTGGGTTTGCCGACGGACCGGATCGCAGTGATCGACATTGAGGGTGTCATCTTCTCTCCAGAGACGGTTGATGCGCAGCTCAGGAAATTCGGCGACGATTCTTCTGTCAGGGCGATCATCCTGCATATCAACTCGCCGGGTGGCGGGGCGGCGGCTTCGCAGGAGATTTACCATGAAGTCCTTCGAGTCCGGCAGGAGAAACACAAGAAGATCGTCGCCTCTGTCGAAAGTGTGGGAGCCTCAGGCGCCTATTACATTGCGAGTGCTTGTGATCGGATCTATGCCAACCAGGCCTCAGTCGTCGGCTCCATCGGCGTCATTATGGAGTGGATGAACTACGGGGATCTGCTGAAGTGGGCCAAGCTGAAGAACATAACCATCACGGCGGGAGAATTGAAGTCCGCCGGCGATCCCAGCCGGGATCTCACCTCCAAGGAACAGGCTTACTTTCAGTCCCTGGTGGACAATATGTATTCGCAGTTCGTCCATGATGTTGCTACCGGCCGCCACACAAGCGATGACAAGATCAAACCACTGGCGACCGGCCAGGTGTGGACCGGGGAACAATCGCTTCCTCTCGGCCTGATCGATCAGATTGGAGGCTTCCGTACCGCTCTACTCGATACCGCCAAGCAGGTGGGAATCTCCGGGGAGCCTACGATTGTTCGGCCAGCGAAGAACAAGCGCGGCCTGCTCTCGATTCTGACGGAGGATGGCGAGGACCTGTTCCCAGCCCCCAGCCAGATGCTGAACCGTGCCCCGGGCTTCTACTTTATGTGGAAGTGACGAGCAGCCAGCTTTTAGCAGTTTTGACCCACGCTCCCGGGGTCCTGAGAGCCAGTCGCCCCCTGTGATCTTTCCGGGGGGCCATCCACCCCTGACGAATCACATTTCCTATTTTCGTACCGGGAATGGAGTTTCCTTTCCGATGAGAGATGCATCCCATTTATAATCAAGTCAGTAAGCCGGCATTTGGATGCAGCCGCACGGCCCTCCCTGATTGAAAGGACCCCGCTCATGACCAAAGCTGATCTTGTCGACAAGGTAACCTCCCTCGGCGACCTCACCCGTCGCGATGGCGAAGTGATCGTCGATACGCTCTTTGAATCTGTCATCGGCGCTCTCAAAGCTGGTGACAAAATTGAAATTCGTGGATTTGGCAGCTTTCGAACCCGTCAACGGAATGCCCGAACGGGCCGCAATCCTAAAACGGGGGAGAAGGTAGATGTCCCTGCCAAACGTGTGCCTTTTTTCAAGCCGTCTAAAGAGCTCCGGGATTCGGTGAATCCCACGGGAATAAAGTCGTCTCCCAAATCGGAGACCGGGAAAGATGCGCACGTAGACCCGCATCATCCGCCAGCCATGTGATTGATACAAGTTCTTTTCTTTCAACGTAGGTGCCTGTCCTGAAGCCCTCGGGGCGAGCACCTACGCCTGCTTTGAGCAAGAGTGGGCAGAGCGGTATCGTTTCCGAATCCTCGACCCGATGCTCTATACTCGATAGAACGTGGAGTTGCTTCTCAATTTTTTGTGGCTGTCCGTTTCCTTCGCTCTTGTTTTGACATGGGTGCAGGCGGTTCGACACGGACACACGAAGCAAACCTGGACCGCACTTATTGCGCTCTCCCTTCTTCTCGTCCTGCTACTTCCAGTGATCTCCATGACCGATGATCTGGTCGCGATGGAAAATCGTATCGAACTGGAACACGTAGTCAGAAGAAGCGAGATGCCTCTGCTGCAGTTGGCCCATGATACTGCGGCACTTCTCGATACAGGAATGCTTCCCGTGTTGCTCTTGATTGGCTTCGCGGTTCTGTTTTCCCGCCTGTCAAGATTTACGCTGCGCCTCTCCCCACGTAAGTTGATGGACGGACTCGTCCGCACTGCGGGCGTACGTCCGCCCCCAATGATTTCCTTCACGGCCTAATCCCTTTCGTTCCTCAGAAATAGTACGCGTTTACGGGATTTCTCTCTTCGTTTCAACCTGAAGGTAGGGTATGACACCGAAAGCCTTTCGTGTTTTCGGCGCCGCTTTTTTCTCTGCGGCGTCTGTACTCGTGGCACAGACACCACCGTCTGCGCCATCCCCCGCTCCAGCTCCACCGGTCACACTGCAACAGGCAGTGGATCGTGCGCTGGCTGCAAATCCTAATCTGCTTTCGGCACGGGAGCATGTCTCAGCAGTGGAGGCGAACAAGATTACGGCCGGACTGCGGCTGAATCCGAACCTCACCCTGCTGGGTCAGACGATGACTCTGCCGGAAGTGAATAATACGGGGGGCAATCCCTTCTTTTATTCGGCTGGGGTCTCCCGTCTCTTCGAGCGTGGACAGAAACGCCGCTGGCGTCTGGAATCAGCAAGCGCAACGGCAGATTCAACGCAAAGCCAGTACAGGGATCAGCAACGGCAGCTTGTGCTTGCCGTTCGTCAGGCCTTCACCACAATGCTGGTGGCAAAGGCGTCGCTTGCGGTCGCGCAGGAAAACCTCACCGACTACCGCAAAACTGTCGACTTGAGCCGATCCCGGCTGGACGCGGGGGACATCACCCAAACGGATTTTGAGCGAATCGATCTTCAGCAGGCACAGTTTGAGTCAGATTTCGACAACGCCCAGCTTCAATTGCAACAGGCATCCGCTCAGCTCCAACTGCTGTTCGGAGTAGATCGTCCGGTCCCCACGCTCGACATCGTCGGGACACTGGATCCACCCCAGCTTCCTCTCACCATGAATGAAGCTGAGGACAAAGCTCTTGCTTCTAGACCCGATTTTCTAGCGACTCGCCAGGCGCTCACTGCCGCTGAAGCCGAGGCGCGACTTGCGATCGCAGGGGGAACGACCGATCCGACAGTGGCAAGTGAGTATGAGCGCAGTGGGGCAGACAATACGTTCGGAGTAAATGTTTCAATCCCGCTGCGGATCTTCGATCGGAATCAAGGCGAGAAGGAGCGGACCCGCTATGAGGTCGCCTCCAGCCGACTGGCCGTGACCGCTGCCCGTAATCAAGTCATCTCCGATGTCGATCAGGCATGGATAACGCTAGATACAGCACAGCGGTTGGCTCAGCGTTACAACAGCCATTACCTCGACGAAGCAGCGCATGTCCGCGACAACCTGCAATTCAGTTATAGGAACGGCAACTCCACGCTGCTCGATTACCTCTCTGCCCTGCGCGACTACCGCGCTATCAGGGTCAACAGCCTGACCGCAAATGCACAAGTCTGGCTCGCCATCCATCAGCTCAGCTTCGCCACGGCAACGGACATTCTCCCATGAAGGATCGTATGAAGAAGACTTCCTTACGCACCGCATCCCTGCTCCTGCCTGCGCTCATTGCAGCATCCGTTACGGCGTGCAAATCTTCCGCTCCTCCTGCGGACCAGAGTACGCAACCTGCGAATGCCGGTATCGAAACTACCGTCGCCCATGTTCAACGCAGCACGGACTATCTCGACCTTCCGGCCCACGTTGAAGCGGATCCTTCGCATGTTGTGCGCATCTTTCCTCCCTTGAGTGGACGCATTCTCGGGCTTCGCGTTCTCCCGGGCCAGGAGGTAAAAAAGGGAGACGTCATTGCACAGCTTCAGAGCAGTGATATCGCCTCTGCCCGTTCCGATTTTGAAAAGGCAAAGATCGAGGTGCTCCGTGCGGATCGAGCCCTTGCCCGGGGTAAATTGCTGCTTCAGCACGAGGTTCTCTCGCAGGCGGATTACTACGAGCTCGATGCTTCTGATCAGACAGCTCACTCGGAACTCGACCGCTCCCGTCAGCGCATCCGCGAACTTGGTTTTTCGGAAGACACCACATCCGATGAGGTCGCGCTACGATCCCCTATCTCCGGCGTAGTGCTTGATATCGGAACAGCTGCGGGCGAGATGCAGCGTTCTTTGGATAACGCCACACCGATCGCGACTATCGCAAACATCGATTCAGTCTGGGTCGTCGGAGACATCTTCGAACGCGACCTGGGGAGCGTGACACCGGGACGAGAGGTCAAGATCGACGTTCCTGCATATGCCGGACTCGGGCTGTCCGGTCGGATCGCCAATGTAGGCGACGCTCTTGATCCCAATACTCACACCCTCAAACTGCGCGTTGTTCTTCCCAATCCCAAGCACACGCTGAAGACGGATATGTTCGCGACGATTCGTATTCCGGGCGCAGCTCGGAGTGCAATAGTACTTCCAGCGACCGCAGTTCTTCATGAAGGTGAGAAGACCTCTGTGTTCGTTGTGAATGCTGCCGGTAAATATGAGCAACATCCCGTAACCATCGGCCGGACGTTCGATTCCGGTCCGACGAAGAGCATCGAGGTTCTTACGGGAATCAACGACGGCGAAAAAGTCGTCACATCCGGCGGAGCGCTGCTTCGTCCCAGCAACGGGGAGTGATCGCGTGCAGTCATTGATTCGTCTCTTCATACGCTATCGCGCAATTATCCTTATCCTGTTCGTAGTCATGCTGGCAGCCGGAGGATTTGCTTTATCCCGTCTCGACATTGAGGCCTATCCAGATCCTTCGCCCCCGCTGGTAGAAATCATTACGCAGAATCCCTCGTGGTCGGCCGAAGAGATGGAGCAGCAGGTAACCGTCCCGGTCGAGACGACGTTGAATGGCACACCCCACCTGGATCAGGTCCGTTCGATCTCGATCTTCGGTCTCTCTGACGTCAAGCTTTACTTCAGCTTTGACTCTGACTACTTCCGCGATCGTCAGGAAGTGCTCAATCGTCTCCAGACGCTACAACTTCCCAATGCTCTCCAACCGCAACTTTCGCCCTGGTCCCCCATTGGCGAGATCTTTCGTTACCAACTCGTCGGGCCCGGCTACACCGTCAACGAGATCAAGGCGACACAGGACTGGCTTGTACGCCGGGAATTGAAGCAGGTCCCGGGAATTATCGACATCACAACATTCGGTGGCACGACCCGTCAGTATCAGGTTGAAGCCGATCCAAACCGCTTACTCAGCTACGGAGTCACCCTTCCTCAGGTACTCAATGCCATTCAATCTTCAAACGCGAATGCCGGCGGAAACTACGTCCAGCTCGGAAATCAGAATGTCAATGTGCGCGCACTTGGACAGGTGCATTCCGTCGAAGACATCTCTCATATCGTTGTCGCGGAGAAGAACGGCGCTCCAATTACGGTGGGAGACATAGGCAAGGTAAAGGAGGGTTTCCAGCCTCGCCTGGGCCAGGTTGGGCGGAATCACGACAATGACATTGTGATCGGCATCGTTCTGCTTCAGAAGGAAGAGAAGTCTCTTCCAGCACTCAAGGCACTTAAAGAGAAGATCGCCAGCCTGAACACCGGCAGCCTGCTTCCGCCAGGCATGCACATCAGCACGATTTATGACAGAACGACGCTGATCAATCGCACCACGCATACCGTCCGGGAAGTCATTCTCACCGGTCTCGTGTTAGTGACGCTGGTTCTACTGTCGATGCTCGGCGATCTTCGAATCACGTTCATTGCCGCCGTCACCATTCCGTTTGCGGTTCTCTTTGCCTTTGGGATGATGGTGCTCAGTGGTCGCTCAGCGAATCTTATCTCGATCGGCGCCATTGATTTCGGCATTCTGGTGGATTCCTCAATCATCGTGCTGGAAAGCATCTACCGCAAGCTCTCACGTCGTCTTCCGGGTGAGCAGACCGGCGACCTGATTGTCGAAGGTGTAACCGACGCTGCGCGCCCAGTTCTGTTTTCAACGGCGATCATTCTGATCGCTTTCATTCCTCTGTTTACGATGCAGGGCGTAGCTGGTCAGATCTTCTCGCCCATGTCGGTCACATATGGATTTGCACTGATGGGCGCGCTGCTGTTCGCGCTTATCTTCGCCCCGGTACTGGGCTATATGACCGCTCCGACCGAACAAAAGGTTGGGGATGGATACACATGGCTCAGCCGCCGGTTGAAGAATGGTTATCAACGGGCGCTCCATCATTCCCTTCACTTTCCTCGTCTTGTATGGATCGGTGCAGCCGCAATGCTCGTCGTCGGTGTACTGTGTTTTGTTTTGGTCGGCGGTGAATTTATGCCGCCACTCGAAGAAGGGAACCTTTGGATTCGCGCCACACTGCCACAGGACATCTCTTTCGATACCTCTGTAAACATTGCCAATCAACTTCGTGCTCAGATCGCGGAGTCTCCGGAGGTAACTCAGACCGTTTCTCAGATGGGAAGACCCGATGACGGAACCGACGTCTCCACCTTCAACAATATTGAGATTTCGGCGGCATTGAAGCCACAGGACGAATGGCGGCCTGGCCTAACCAAGCCGAAGCTCATTGACGAGATGAATCGGCGGCTCTCGCGATTCCCTGGAGTCGAGCTTAACTTCTCTCAGAATATTCAGGACAACGTCGAAGAGGCAATGTCCGGCGTGAAAGGAGAAAACTCCCTCAAATTATTTGGAGACGATCTCGACACTCTGACTTCACTCGCTAACAAGATTGAACACACAATGGAGAGTGTTCCAGGCGTGGCGGACGTTGGAGTCTTCAAAGTCGGCGGTCAACCTTCGCTGGTCATTCAGATTGACCGTGCACGCGCTGCGCGCTACGGCATTCTCTCCAATGACATCAATGCTATTGTGCAGGCTGCCGTAGGCGGAGCTCCAGTCACTCAGGTGATTCAGGGAGACCGGCGTTTTGATCTTACGGTTCGTTATCCCGAAGCAAATCGATCCACTCCTGAGGCGATTCGAGCCATTCTCGTACCCACTCCGGATGGAAGCCGTATTCCTCTCGCGCAGATCGCCGATGTCTCCATCCGCGAAGGCAGCTTCCAGATCTTTCGCGAATCGGGGCGAAGATATATCCCAATCAAGTTCTCTGTTCGCGGACGTGATCTCGCCACGACCATCACGGATCTCCAGGCACAGCTCAAACAGAAGGTTGCCATGCCTACTGGTTATAACTACACCTGGGCTGGCGAATTCGATTCACTTCGAAAAGAGCAGGCGCGACTCGCGGTTATTATTCCAATTTCGCTCGCGATCATCCTCATCCTTCTCTACATGCAGTTCGGCACCTGGAAAGACGCTTTTATCGTTCTTGCGACTCTTCCCTTTGCCGCAGTCGGTGGAACAGTTTCACTCTTTCTTACGCATACGGCCTTCAGTATCTCGGCTGCCGTCGGCTTCACCTCGCTGATTGGCGTTGCTACTTTGGGAGCCGTCGTCTTTATGTCGGGCGTGCGCCGGGCGCAACGGGAGAGCATTGATGGAACCGGGCTGGAACACGGCTGCGTCGACGAAATGAGGCCTGTCGTGATGGCGTGCATGGCCGCAGGCCTGGGCCTTTTGCCAGCTGCCGTTTCCAATGGAATTGGAGCGCAGGCGCAACAACCACTGGCTCGTGTTGTCGTTGGTGGGATGGCGACCACCATCCTCGCCATCCTCTTCATCATGCCGTTGCTTCTTCGGCGTCCGCCAGGACGTCCACACATACACACTGGCGACACTGAGGCCGAGTAGCCTCAGTGTCCGCCGGACGGTTTGCCGGAGACTTGGAATTTCTGGATGAAGAAGATCAACGGTGTAACCGCTAACGTCACCCAGCCAATGGTACGAAAGACGTCCATAAAGCCGAGAAGACTAGTCTGTGCAATCAGCTGATTATAGTGACGAAGATAAGCTGCTCTTGCTGCATCTGCATGGGAATAGCCTTGACTGGACAGATAGTTCGTCGTCCGCCGAATGGAATCCTGGAGCCATGCGCCAGAGCGGGGTAGATTTGCAGACATTATGGATTGATGGAAGCTCTGACGACGCTCACTCATTGTCGTTGCAAACGAAATTCCGAAGCTGCCTCCCCAGTTGCGAAATAGATTGGTAAGGCTGGATGCACGGTTGTTTTCATTAGGCTTTAGCTGTGAATACGCTACAACACTCAGCGGTACGAAGAAGAATGCATATCCCAGCCCCTGAAATGCTCTGGCAAGAGCATAGTGACGGTAGTCCGTTTGCAGTGTGAGCCCGCTGTAATAGATCATGGCCGCAGCGACAGTAACCAGGCTGAAGGTCAAAAGCGTTCTGGGATGCACGATTCCCCGCTGCACCAGCTGCGCTCCTACCGGGGCGAGTAGCGTGATGACGAAAGCTCCCGGTCCCAGAACAAGGCCCGCATCAATAGCTCGATAGCCATAGAGAGACTGCAGAATCTGCGGGATCATCGTTGTTGTCGCAAACAATCCGAAACCAAAGATGAAATAGAAGATGGAAGCTACAGCGAAGTTGGGATAGCGCAACAGGCGAAGCTCAAGAATAGGATCGTCGATCTTGAGCTCCCAATAGATGGCAAGGGACCAGCAGACGATGGCAATGGCAAATAGCAGGCAGATGAAGCCGCTTCCAAACCAGTCATCAATCTGGCCACGGTCAAGCATAATCTCGAGTGCAGCTGATCCGATAGCGATCAGACCAATCCCGACGCCGTCGATTTTTAGCATCCCACCACGCCGCGCACTCTCTCGCTCCTCTTTGAAAGCCGGTGGATCGCTTACAAACCGATTTGTCAGATAGAGCGAAAGGATCCCGATGGGAATATTGATCAGGAAAACCCATCTCCAGTTGTAATTGTCCGTGATCCAACCGCCCAACACCGGGCCGATCGCAGGAGCCGTTACGATCGCAACCGTGTATAACGCGAAGGCCGATGCTCGCTTTGCAGGTGGAAATGTATCTACCAGGATAGCTTGCTCGACAGGAGCGAGCCCTCCCCCGCCTATGCCTTGCAATACCCTACTCAGCAACATAACGCCAAGACTTGGAGCAATTCCGCAGAAGAAGGAGGTCAGGGTGAAAAGCGCAACGCAAGCCATATAGTAGTTCTTCCGGCCAAACACGCGACTTAGCCACGCACTCATCGGGAGAACGACTGCGTTGGCGACAAGGTAAGTGGTCAAAATCCACGTAACTTCGTCAAAGCTGCGGCCAAGCCCACCGGCTATATGAGGTAGCGACACATTAGCAATCGAAGTATCAAGCAACTCCATAAAAGTAGCCAGAGTGACTGTTAGTGCGACTACCCATGGATTTACGGGAGCTTTTACTTTTGGAACCGACTGCGCCGGCAATACCTGGACTGCGCCCATTTGTAATCCTAGCTTTAAGAGACCGATAAGTCTCTTTTTAGACTAGATTTCAGATGAACCGCGAGGGCTTCGGGATTCGGGAATATATTCAGAATGAATTTCGTGGAGAGGATATTCGGTTTGTTCTAACGCGATATCTTGCGCACTCTGGTTTCTAAATACATATCAAGTTGTTCCATTGCAGCCCGTAAAGCCTCATCATTTTTCTCGATACGGCTAACAAGCATGCCACCTTCGAGCCCTGAAATGATGACTCTCACAACCTTGTCGACATCGATATCATCGCGAATCGTACCAGCCGTAATGCCATCCGACAGAATTGTGCGCAGCATCTTCTGCCATCCCTTGAGGGCATTTCGAACCCTCTCTCTAAGGATAGGGTTACCGTTATCCGAGTCAACTCCTGTATTCAGCAGCGGACAACCACCGGGAATACTGGACCGCGAGACAAATCTTGCGATATGGTGCTTCAAGCGATCAATATGGTCGGGAATCTCTTCCAAGCCCTGTCGCCGCGCTGCGAACGCCACCATCCAGGCGTAGTCGAATGCTTCGGCAGCAATCTCCTCCTTGCTCTCAAAGTGCCGATAGATACCACCCTTTTCGAGCCCGGTTGCCGCCATAATGTCCTTGATCACGCAACCCGCATACCCCTGCTTGTTAAAAAGCGGAGCGGCGGCCGCAATGATTTTTTGTCGGGTTTCTTCGCCTTTATTCATCTCTCTAACTATTTTGATACTAAAAAGACCATTTAGTCTCAAATTTACAAACTTCTTGCAATTCCGACAACGTTCAACATTCTTCCCGTCCTGCCCGCCTGCGCTCGATGAGAGAAATAACGAGCCTCGCCCGAAGAATCAAGCGTACAAGCCGTGCATTGCCCAACTATGGTTATGTTCTCAGGTCTAAGGCCCGCTGCGGCGAGCTGCTGCTGGTTCGCCTTCCAAAGATCCAGCTTGAAACTCCTTTTGTTGCTTGCATCTAGAACAATTTCGAATAGTTCCGCGCCATAGGAAAACTCTTCCTCAAATTTATCTCTGACCTCTTCCCCGACCGTGTAACAGCAGGAACCGATACTGGGACCGACAGCTGCGAGAAGATGCTCCGAACGGGAACCATATTGTTGATGCATCTTTTCCACTCCACGCTCGACGATGCGTGCTGCTGTTCCTCTCCAACCGGCGTGAAAGGCACCAGCTGCCCGAAGATGCGGGTCGACGATCAGAACGGGAGCACAATCAGCAGTTCCTGCCGCTAGTAGCACACCAGCGTCGTTGGTAATCAAACCGTCTCCTTCTAGAACAGCCTTGCCTTCGGACGTCTCAAGCTTTCCGGCAAAAGCATCCCCAGCCTCAATGCTGTGTATATGATTCGAATGGATCTGGCGAACTGTGACCAACTTCATGCCTCGGTCCAGCGAATCTTCTGTACACGTCGCGTTCACTAAAAGCCTTCGATTTTCGCGAACAGCTTCGGGATCATCTTCCGCAGTCCACCCCAGATTCAATGAGTTTTTGCCATAAACTGTCGAAACCCCACCGACGCGGGTTGCAAATCCATGTCTAAGCCAGGGAAATTGTTGCCAGCCGGGAATCTGCAGGAGCGGTAAGTCTGTCATAATTTATTCATTCTAAAGTTTGAATGTGAGATGACGTTTTGTCTTTCCCATCGTCTCCCATAAGACGGTTTCGAATCATCAGTAAATGCTAACTGCCTTTTCTTTCAACAAAAATTTGCATCTTCGGTCGCGGCTCTGTAAGATACCGCGATTGTAGACATGAGAGCGAACGTGCCCACTCCCACCTCAGCCACCCAACTTCTCCGTAACCGCATCGGCAAGGTTTGCGTTGCCATTATTGGAACGACAGCCGCAGAAATGATCGATAAAGCGAACGCCGTCGTCAAGGAAACTCCGTTTCTTGAGTTCCGGCTCGACTATCTCGAAAAGCCTGTCAATGCCATCCCCAAATTTAAACAATTTTTTGCGGATAATACAGCTGCCACTGGCATTGCCACCTGTCGTAGAGAAGAGAATGGTGGGAAATTCAGCGGTTCTCCTTCGGCTGAAATGGATGTTCTTTGTAAGGCAGCTCTTGCAGGCTTTCACATCGTTGATGTCGAGTTGGAATCCGCCGAGGTCCTCAAAAAGGGCGAGTTGCAGAAATTGCGGGACACCGGCGTCGCTCTCATCATCAGTCATCACGACTTTACGGCAACCAAGGATCTGGACAAGATCTATGAGCGGATCGAGCCATTTCAGCCCGACTTCATTAAAATTGTCCCCACCGCCAAGAATCTGACTGACAATGTGACACTCATGCGTTTTATGGAACGCATGCACGAAAGAGCTAACATTATTGGAATCTGCATGGGAGACGCCGGCATCATCTCCCGCGTTCTCGGGTTGCGTGCAGGATCAGCTTTCACCTTTGCAGCCGCTTCTCAGGGCGAAGAGACCGGACCCGGCCAGATTGCCGCTCGTACTCTGATCGAGACATACCGGATTGATCAGGTCGATGCCGCGACCAAGGTCTACGGCGTAGCGGGAAATCCGATCAAAAGTTCGCTCTCTCCCATCATGCTGAACACCGCCTTTCGTAGAGAAACAGTCAATGCGGTTTATCTCGCGCTTCAAACGGCCAAGATCACGGATCTGCTTAAGCTGGTGCAGGAGATTCCGATCCAGGGACTCAGTATCACGATGCCGCACAAGCAAGAGATCATGGCTCATTTGGAGAAGACTGACCCACTGTCGGCCAAGATTGGGGCTTGCAACACCGTCTTGCGGGCGCAGGATGGCAAGCTCTACGGCTTTAACACTGATGTTGCAGGAATTGTGGGTCCGCTGCAAAAGAGAATGTCGCTGCATGGGGCTAAGGCGCTGGTGCTTGGAGCAGGTGGCGCCGCCCGAGCTGCTGTGTTTGGGCTCAGAGACAAAGGCGCCGACGTCTTTATTTTGAACCGTACGATCGAAACCGCGCAAAAGTTGGCGCGGCAATCCGGATCTAAGACGATCAAGAAGGAGGCTCTTGCGAAAACTCCTTTCGACGTCGTGATCAATGCAACACCAATCGGAATGGCTGGACAAAAGGCATCGCCTCTCATCGAAGCGAAAGATCTCAACGCGAAACTAATCTTCGATCTCGTCTATAACCCGCTTGAAACTCCACTGATCCGTCTTGCACGACAGCAAGGCATCCCCTTTATTACCGGTGTCGAGATGTTTGTTCAGCAAGGAGCTCGTCAGTTTGAGATCTGGACCGGCAAGCCTGCTCCTGAAGAAGAGATGCTCCGCGTTGTCATCCATGCTCTACGGCAACAAGCCGAAGCTGCGGCAACGGAGACGGTCGTAGAACCGAAAGCGACAACGGCAAAGCGGAAGAAGGCCTCCTAAGGTCTCGAAATCAGCAAAAAAAGAGCCACCCCAGATTGGGGTGGCTTATCGTTTGAAACTCGAAAACTAGGATCGATGGCCTTCCGCGGATGCAATCTTTTCTTCCGCTTGTCGGGCAATAGCGTTCGCCTCATCATACTTTTCGCCATCGTCGCCCGCTTCCTGCCAAAGCTTCTCGCCTTGAGCCAGCTCAGAACGAGCGGCTTCGACATTGATCTCTTCAGGATGAAGAGCATTTTCAGCAAGAATGGTGACGCGCTCGGGAAGAACTTCGACGAAGCCCCATGCTACAAAAAACGTTTGATTCCCTGATTGGCCACCATGCAGCCGAACCTCGCCGGCACCCAATTCTGCCAGCAAGGGCGCGTGGCCATAAAGCGCCTCGAGGTAGCCTGACATCGACGGCAGTTCGACCGCTTCTGCGGTCGTGTCCACCAACACGCGATCCGACGTCACTAAGCGAACCGTAAGGAGACCGGATTGGTTTATATCTGCCATACTCGTCGTAACTCTACGTTTCCAAAAAATTGAGGTGAATCTTGTATCAAGTGGCTGAACCCTGCCGGACGTCATCCGAGCAGAGTTCCCAGAGTGTCCCTACACCGTGGCTTTCATCTTCTCGGCGGCAGCTAGAACATCCTCGATACCACCCTTGAGGTAAAAAGCCTGCTCAGGAATATCATCGTGCTTTCCTTCGATGATCTCCTTGAAGGAGCGAATCGTGTCTTCCACTTTCACGTAAGCCCCCGGAATTCCGGTGAAGATTTCGGCGACGTGGAATGGCTGCGAGAGGAAGCGCTGCACCTTACGCGCACGCTTCACCGTCGTCTGATCCTCTTCCGAAAGCTCGTCCATGCCGAGGATGGCGATGATGTCCTGCAGGTCTTTATAACGCTGCAAGATCTTCTTCACACCCTGTGCGACATCGTAGTGCTCCTGGCCCACAACGCGGGGCGAAAGGATACGCGAGGTCGAAGCCAGCGGGTCGACAGCCGGATAAATTCCAAGCTCCGAAAGAGGACGTGAAAGCACCGTTGTCGCATCCAGATGGGCGAAGGTCGTCGCCGGAGCAGGGTCGGTGAGGTCGTCGGCCGGAACGTAAACCGCCTGCACCGAGGTGACCGATCCCTTCTTGGTTGAAGTGATGCGCTCCTGCAGCTGGCCCATCTCTGTAGCCAGGTTCGGCTGATAACCTACGGCCGAAGGCATGCGACCGAGCAGCGTGGAGACCTCGGAACCTGCCTGCGTAAAGCGGAAGATGTTGTCGATGAACAGCAGGGTATCAGCGCCCTCTTCGTCGCGAAAGTTCTCAGCGACCGTCAGGCCGGTCAGAGCAACGCGCAGACGAGCTCCCGGCGGCTCGGTCATCTGGCCGTAGATCAGCGCGGCTTTGGATTTGTTGTAATCCTTAGGATCGATAACACCCGACTCCTGAAACTCGTGCCAGAGGTCGTTTCCTTCGCGGGTGCGCTCACCCACGCCAGCGAATACCGAAAAGCCACCGTGCTTGGAAGCAACGTTGTTGATGAGCTCCTGAATAACGACGGTCTTGCCGACTCCGGCACCACCGAAGAGGCCGATCTTTCCGCCCTTCAAAAACGGCTGGATCAGATCAATGACCTTGATGCCAGTCTCAAACATTTCTTCGCTTGTCGACTGTTCATCGAACGCGGGAGCCTGGCGATGAATCGGAAGGTATTTCTTGGCGTGCACGGGACCGAGCTCGTCCACGGGCTCTCCAAGCACGTTCAGAACGCGGCCGAGGGTCTCGCGGCCTACGGGAACGGTGATCGGGGCACCGGTATCGATCGCCTTCATTCCGCGGACCAGACCTTCGGTCGCTGTCATCGCGATGCAGCGCACGCGGCCCTCGCCAAGGTGCTGCTGAACCTCGACGACTACGTCCTTAGGTTCGGGAACGTCAAAGCCTTCGCTAACGATGCGGACTGCCTGATAGATGCCCGGCATCTTCGACTCTTCGAATTGAATGTCAACGGCCGGTCCGCTGATCGAAATCACTTTTCCAATATTCTCTGCCATAGGTCTCTTTCTCTAGAGAGCGGCCGCTCCGCTCACGATCTCAATAATTTCCTTTGTAATCGCTGCCTGGCGCACTCGGTTCATCTCCAGCGAGAGCGCGTCGATCATATCGCCGGCGTTGTTCGTTGCCGAATCCATTGCCGTCATACGCGCTGCGTGTTCAGCAGCAACCGACTCAAGCAAGGCATGAAAGATCTGGGTGGTGACATACTTTGGTATAAGGTGTCGGAACAGCTTCTCCGGCGCCTGATCGAAGATGTAGTCAACCTCTGCAGTACCAAACTTCTTTGCTTCCGATTCGATGACAGATTCCTCGGGAACCGTCAGGCTGACACCCGCCGATTTTGCAGCGTGACCAGCAGCCTCTTTCTGTTCCTCGGTCATCTCTTCGGCAACTGTGATCTCGTGCGATCCAAGCTTGCGGATGGGAAGCAGCTTTTCTACAACAACCCGCTGAGCGATCACTGACTTGAACTCGTTGTAGACGATATAAACGGAATCAATCTCCGCTCGCGTGTAGCGGTCAACAATCGAATGAGCTAAACCGCTGACTTCGTTGATATCGACCTTATTCAACAAGGTTGGATGGTCACCCGTCACTTCGATCTGGGACGCACGATGACGGATTACTTCATAGTGCGTTGCAAGATCGTTGTCGTAGTGCTCTTCTTTCTTCTCATAGACCGCCGCAGGATACCGCTTTGCGACAAGATCACGTGCCTTGCGTCCGATGGGCTCGATATCGATGTTTTGGCCCTGGGAGCGTCGCCCGTTTATGAATGCGTGAGCAGCCTTCGTAATGTTTGAGTTGAAAGCACCGGCAAAACCTTTGTCACCAGCAATCACCACCACCAAAACATTCTTCTCTTCGCGTTCAACGAGCAAAGGATGACGAATATCCCCTGTGTCATCGCTGTACATATCCGAACGACGCACCAGCGATTCCAGCACGTTTGAGATCATCTGTGCATAAGGTCGTGCCTGCAGCGCGCGCTCCTGAGCGCGGCGCAGTTTAGCCGCCGAGACCATCTTCATGGCCTTGGTAATCTGCCGCGTGTTTTTCACGCTGCGGATGCGACGCCGTAGATCGAGTACGTTTGCCATGGTCTACTTGGCCTGAGCCGTCTCTTTCTCCTTGCGCTGAGCCAGGAAGGTCGCCTTATAGTCATTAATCGCCGTCTTCAAGCGGGCCTTCAGATCATCGTCAATCGCCTTCTTCGAGGCGATATCAGCGAGAACATTTGAACCCGATTCAAGATGAGGGTAGAGACCGTCCTCAAATGCACGAAGGTCCGCAACCGCTACATCGTCCAGAAGACCATTCACACCGGCGAAGATGATCGCGACCTGATTCTCAAACGGCAGCGGCTTGAACTGGGGCTGCTTCAAAAGCTCCGTAAGTCTCTGGCCGCGGTTCAGCTGACGCTGCGTTACCGGATCAAGATCGGATCCGAACTGCGCGAAGGCCGCAAGCTCGCGATACTGCGCAAGGTCAAGCTTTAGCGTCGAACCAACCTGCTTGGTTGCCTTGACAGCAGCTGCAAACCCGACACGCGATACAGACAGACCGACGTTCACCGCAGGGCGCACACCGGAATTGAAGAGATCGGTCTCAAGGAAGATCTGACCGTCAGTGATGGAAATAACGTTGGTCGGAATGTAAGCCGAGACGTCGCCCGCCTGGGTCTCAATGATCGGCAGAGCCGTGAGAGAACCTCCACCAAGTTCGTCGGAGAGCTTCGAGCTACGCTCAAGCAGGCGCGAGTGGAGATAGAATACGTCGCCTGGATAAGCCTCGCGTCCCGGGGGACGGCGGAGCAGCAGGGAGATCTCACGATAGGAAGCGGCATGCTTCGAAAGATCGTCATAGATCACCAACGCATGCTTTCCGTTGTCGCGGAAGTATTCTCCAATTGCCGTCGCGGCGAAGGGAGCAAGATACTGCATCGGAGCAGGCTCAGACGCCGTAGCAGCAACGACGATCGTATACGGCATTGCGCCGTTTTCCTGCAGGGTCTGAACTACCTGGGCGACAGAAGACCGCTTCTGACCAATCGCACAGTAGATGCAAATCAGGTTGTTCTTCGCCGAGTTGATGATGGTATCGAGAGCGATCGCGGTCTTACCCGTTTGGCGATCACCGATCAACAGCTCGCGCTGACCTCGGCCAATCGGAATCATCGTATCGATTGCTTTGATACCGGTAGCCATGGGCTCACGAACTGACTGACGGGCGATAACGCCCGGAGCAAGGCGCTCAACCGGGAAGAAAGTGTCGGTATTGATCGGCCCCTTGTCGTCGATCGGCTGACCGAGAGCGTTCACTACGCGACCGATCATGGCTTCGCCGACGGGAACCGACATGATGCGACCCGTGCGCTTAACCTGATCGCCTTCTTTCAATATCGTGTAGTCGCCCAGAAGAACAGCACCGACCTGATCTTCGTCAAGGTTCATCGCCAGTCCGGCCACACCGTGGGGAAACTCGATGAGTTCGCCGGCCATGACCTTGTCGAGCCCATGAACGCGTGCAATACCGTCGCCGAGCGAGATGATCGTACCAACCTCGTCAATCTGGATCTTCTGCTCGTAATTTTCGATCTGCTGGCGAAGCAGCTCTGTTATCTCACCTGCGTTGATCTGTGCCATGTCGTCCTTCTACTCGCCTCGTATCAATTCTTTTCCGTAATGCTGCGTTCACTGCGCGCTGACCAGCCGTTGCTTCAACCGCTCCAGCTGCGCGCGAATGGAACCGTCGTAAACCGTCGATCCAATCCGCACTACTGCACCGCCCAGCAACGAAGGGTCTTCACGGTACGTCGTTCGAATCTTGCCACCGGCCAGCCTGGCCACCTGTGTCTCTAGTGTGGTCCGGTCTTCCTGATTCAAGGCGTGCGCACTAACGATCTCCGCCTCCGAGAGGCCGGCACCTTCGTCGGCCACCGCGTGGTACTCGTCCAGAATCTCACCGAGATCGCCCAACCGGTCGTGGTCCATGATGACTGCGATGAAATTCTTGACCTGCGAAACCATACCAATCTTCCCTGCAATCGCGTCGAGCACCTTCAGCTTCTGCTCGCGGGGGATAACAGGATCTGCCAGAACTTCGCGGAGCTCACGGCTTCCCTGAAACGTCTGCCGGAAATCCTCAAGCTGTTGCTGCGCTGCATCTGCATCCAACTTCTGAGATGCCACAACCGAAGCAAAGGCATGCGCGTAACGAAGAGCAATCACTGACATCTAGTTACGCCCTCCTTCAAAATCGGACCCAAGCCGCCGGGCAAACTCCTGCACCAGAGCCCGATCCGTCTCAGCCGAAACAACCAGCTTCTTGGCAGCCTGATCCACAGCTAACTCCGCTGCGTACTGTTGAATCTGTTTTCGAGCCTGTGCAGTGGCAGCTGCAATCTCCTGCTCGGCTGCAGCCAGAATCTTCTGCTTCTCCTCCTCAACCGAGGACTTCATACGCTGCTCTTCCAGCTGAGCATCCTTTTCTGCCTGAGTGCGCATTGCAGCAATCTGCTCATCGAGCTTGCCCAACCGAGCCTCGACGCTTCCGAGACGGCTGGTCGCCTCTGCACTCGCGGCTCGCGCCTCGACAAGATGCTTCTCGAGCGTGGCATTTCGATTTCGGAAGGTCTTCGGCAAGGCTTTCAGCAAAAACCAACCGACGAAAAGCGCGAGAACAATAAAATTGAAGACACTGAACGCGGTCGCTGCCTGCTCGGCATCGAGACCAAACTTCGCCCCCAACGACTTTACTGCAGCGGAATGACGAAACGCCTCTTCATCGCTATGCTCTTCCTGCTTCTCCGTCTCATGAGTTGCAGACCCAGCTTCATTTCCACCCTGCGCCGCAATGGCAGGTGTAGTCTCGAACGCATGGAGACGAGGCGATGGCCCCAAAAGCAGCAACGCCAGAAGGGCGGCAGGCAAAAAGCCTTTGAGAACTGTCCGATTCTCCCTCATTGCGCTACCTCTGCGGCGACAACTCCGGAAGGAAGTACAGCCGCAAGCACCCTCGCGCTCAGGTCTGAACTTGCGATTTCAATTTGAGCTCTCGCCTCCACCACGCTTTGATCAATTCCCTGCCGAGCCGAGCCCACGCGCTGCTGCGCCGACTGTCGCACTTGCTCCAGAGACGCTTCCCGCTCCGCAGCCCATTGCTTCATCCGCCGCTCCCGCGCCTCGAAGAGTTCGGACTTCGCTTTGCGAAGCTTCTCTTCGTATGCGCCGGTCTCAGCTTCAGCCGCGGCAATGGCGCCTTTCGCCTGCTCCATGGCTCCGGCGGTTCGGGCGTGACGCTCCGCAAGAATGCGATCGAGCGGACGGCGAACGAGTAGTCCGTAAACGATCACCAAAAGAATAAAAAGGACCATCGTCGGCACAGCGCCGAGCACAAGTCCACCGAGTTCGTTAAGTATCTGGTCCATGTAGGGATTCGATCGCGACCACTTCGAGGATTTCTAATGAGCCTTTCCGGCAAACATAATTTTCTTCGAAGCGTTACAGGTTAGGCCCTGTTGTGCAGATTGCGGTACAACTAGTTTTAGCAAAGGGCTCGACGGGGTGTCAAACTTCCATATTGCGATAATCGAACAAATGGGCGTTCATCGGCCCGCCATTTTAACTCCTAGCGTCCTTTGACTTCCCTCATAAATCTCGTAAAATTTAGGCACCACCCGGACCCGATTCTCTGGGTCACATAGGTCGCGTGAGAAGGGACACTACCTCCGCTCCCCCTCAGGCGGCCTATGCTAGTTAAGAACCGCTAGCCTCGATCGCAGCTGCCTTCTGTGTTACCCGAAAGCGACGGAATCGATTGAGCCGCGAGGATGGGCCTTTCGCCCTTACATACAGAAGATTGCCTTCAAATCGCTTTCCACTCAGAACGGCCCCTGCTTCGAGAGCAGCCAGCGCCCCGCCCTCTGATTGCGGAATGCGGAAGCAGATTTCAACGATGGGGTCTGATGTCAGCTGTTCATCTATTTTTTTCAACAACTTATCTATGCCATCCCGGGTCAATGCGGAGACCGAAATTTTCGTGCCTCGCGAGATGGCCTCTCGTTCTTCTGGGGAGATCAAATCGATCTTGTTCATGACCTCAATGACCGGTTTCGAACTCGCGCCCAGTTCTGCCAGAACCTTCTCTACTTCAATTTTCTGTTCCTCCAGCATAGGGCTCGAGGAGTCGCGAACATGAATCAGCAATTCTGCCCTTTCGACCTCTTCCAAGGTCGCTCGAAAGCTCGTGACCAGCGCATGCGGAAGGTTTCGGATAAATCCGACTGTATCGGAGAGGAGGATCTTACGGCGCGAGGGAAGCTGAAGCTGCTTTAGTTTGGGGTCCAGTGTGGCAAACATCCTGGACGACTCCAAAACGCCTGCCTCAGTCAAGGCGTTGAAAAGCGTGCTCTTTCCGGCATTTGTATAGCCCACCAAAGCGACTACAGGCACTGGAACAGCCTCGCGTCTTTGGCGCTGCTGCCTGCGAACCCGCCTGACGGATTCCAGCTGCTGCTTCACATGATGAATGCGTAAACCTATCTTGCGGCGATCGGTTTCCAGCTGCGTTTCGCCTGGACCTCGGGTACCAATGCCTCCTCCAAGCTGACTCATTGCCTTACCCCGGCCAGCCAATCTCGGCAGTTGATATTCCAGCTGCGCCAACTCTACCTGCAACTGGCCCTCTCGTGTGCGGGCGTGACGCGCAAAAATATCCAGAATGAGCTGGGTTCTATCAATCACACGAATCCCAAGTTTCTCTTCAAGATTTCGCATCTGCGAAGGCGTGAGATCGTGGTCAAAGAGGACGATGTCGGCGTTGACCGACGCAACCACTCCCGTAATTTCTTCCAGCTTTCCCTGACCCACCAAGGTGGCCGGATCCGGCCTCGCACGACGCTGAATGAGCGTCGCTGCAATTTCTGCACCGGCACTCCGGGTTAATTCCTGAAACTCCGCAATAGCAGACTCGAAATCTAATTCCAAGCTATCGAGAGGCGCGACACCGACACCGATTTTTTCTGTATCGTCTGGGAAACCCACTGAATCGTTAACGGTTTGCAGTACCGCCGCTTTGCGGGCCTGACTCGCCGTGGCCGTTAGCCGGCGACGCTGGCTGGTGAACTTTACAGCTACGAGGACAGCGCGCTCTGAACCAGTTCGGTTACGAGCGCGCTTCGCTTCATCCACCAGCAGCTCTTGGGCCCTGGTGAGATGTGTCCCCCTCGATTGCGGCGTAGTCACAGAAGTCATCCGGGAATCTTAGTGAAGTTCTTAGAAAGAACCTTGAGAGTCGCCGGCTGGATGGAACTCAGCGAACAGGTGAAGCGCCTGCAACCTCGGCAACATTAGACGCTGCTGCTGCGGAGCTTCCCCCAGAAGTCGACTGTTGTGGAGCTGATGTTCGAAGGTCTGTCTTGGGCTCTCCATGACCTCCTCCCATGCGTCCACTGACTACCGTGGAGATGGCATGCTTGAAGATCAACTGTTCCTGGCTGTTGTTTTCCAGAAGAACCGAGTATTTATCGAATGAACGGATCTTTCCCGTCAGCTTTACCCCGCTCACGAGATAGATCGTGATGGGGCTCTTGTCCTTTCGGACTGTGTTGAGAAAAGTATCCTGAATATTCTGTGCCGGCTTTGAATCCATGGTGCCGATCTCCTTAAGGGTAAATTTCCAAAATCAAACATTCCGCCAAACTTCAAGCCCTTCAGTCGAACGCACAGAGAGCCGTCCTGCTGAACATGAAGCTAAGAGGTTCCACGATACGAGCATCCACCACATTTTTCAACCTGAGGCGGGCCCCATAAGGAAGCAATTTTCGCTTCATAGGGAGTTAGACGCAGCAAAGTGTCGCAGGGACTCTAATGCCGGCATAACGATTTACCATGATCGAGTGGCGCTCGAAACCCTTCAACCCGTACCCATGTTGGACTTCTCCCGGCAATATAACGAGATCCGCGAGGAAGTCCTCGCCGCAATCGAGCAGGTCTGCGCCTCCCAGAAATTTGTACTTGGTCCCGCCGTTGAATCCTTTGAAACGGCTGCCGCAGATGCCTGTCACGCCACTTACGCCATCGGGTGCGCCAGCGGCACTGACGCGCTCTGGCTCAGTCTTGCTTCCGCCAACATAGGGCCAGGTGATGGCGTCATCACGACACCCTTCAGCTTTTTTGCATCCGTTAGCTCTATCCTGCGCTGTGGTGCACAACCCTTGCTGGCGGATATCGACCCGTTGACCTTCAATTTGTCAGCCGAAGCGGTGCAGGAGGTTCTCGAGTCCCACCGCGGAACCGGGAGTAAGGCTGTAATTCCGGTCCATCTCTATGGCCAGTGCGCAAACTGGGATGCTTTTCGCACATTACAGCAACGATATGGCGTACTCCTCATTGAGGACGCCGCACAGGCATTTGGAGCCGCCTGGGAGGGGAAAAATGCAGGCAGCCTGGGAGATCTCGCCGCATTCAGTTTCTATCCCACCAAGAACCTGAGTGCATTCGGAGATGCGGGTCTGGTAACAACCAATTCCCTTCAATTTGACGAACACGCACGAGTCTTGCGTTCGCATGGAATGCGTCGCCGCTACTTCCATGACGAGGTAGGCTGGAACTCGCGTCTGGATTCCCTTCAGGCCGCAGTTCTTGAAGTGAAGCTGCGACATCTTTCTCGCTGGAACGAACAGCGTCGACAGATTGCGCACCGATACGACGAGTTATTCAATAAAGCTAAACTTGTGGGCTCGACGACTACGGAAGGAGTTGTTTTACCCTACACGGATCCGCGCGCCACCCACGTCTTTCATCAATACACGATACGCGCACCCCGTCGAGATTCTCTTCGGGAGCATCTCGCTGATCGCAAGATAGGAAGTGAGATTTACTATCCCCTTCCGCTGCACCTGCAGACCAGTCTGTCGGGACTCGGCTACCGATCCGGAGACTTTCCCATCAGCGAGCAGGCGGCAGAAGAGGTCCTTGCCTTGCCTATTTACCCTGAGCTGCGTGCAGACGAGCAAGAGACAGTCGTAGCAGCGATTCGTGCCTTCTACGCCTAAACTGCACTTCAGTCGTAATTAGATTTACTCCGCTCAATTTCAACAAAGAGGTGCGTTAGCGTCGCCGGCGGCTCTTCGGAGATGAAGACCTCAGCGCTTTCTTCTTTTTCTCCGGCACCGGCTCCGGGTGTGCATCCATCGGGGATGGGATGCTAGGATCGACGACTCGGCGGATCAGATTCCCTTCCAAACGGTACGTCTTCAGATTCGTCTTAGTTGGAACAATCGCTCCAGTAATCGGATCAGGAATGACCACTGGCGCCTCTGCAGACAAAACCTTATAGCTAAAGGTGGGCGCCTCAGCCATCGAGGTTGGAGCCTTCCCAAAGGGATCCTTCGCCGTCCTGATCTCTACCGGCAGGTACCCTTCAATATTGCGCTCCCGGAAACCCGTCTCATAGCGATGTTTCTTGATGTTCCAGGTAAAGACCCGTACCTGATCGAAATCGTAGGGAAGACCGGCCTTATAAGGGCTGAGCACCGTTACGTAGACGGGAACATCTTTGTCATCCTGGGGCGCCTCCGGATCATTCACCTTTGTAAGGATGTAAGCTCCTACAATTCGCTGCCCTTCCGAGTAGCGCATGATGGCGTCCGGGACATCGACATCCATCATTCGGCTATAAAGCCAGCCCGTGTCACCCTTTGAATCTCGCACCAGCCACCAGTCTTCCATCACAGGAGGTAGCGGCGTCTCTTCGGCTTCGGTCGAAGTTGTCGCAGAAGCGGTCTTTGGTGTGGTCGTGGATGGTTTTGTCAGGCGTTGTCCAGGAGGCAGCGGCTTTGGGAGCGTTGCACGACGCAACAGTCTCAGCTTTTCACCCTCGGCCAGGCGGAACAGGCGATCCGAATCGCGGCCTGGCTTGGTATGCAGGTAAACATCGTCGCGAACGACACCACTTGCGATCACCGGATCCTGGCCGTGACCCCGCTTCAACGCTTCAAACTCGTCAAAGACGTCCTGGGTGACCACAGCTTTTTCGTCGATCCACCCCGTCTCGCCTTTCTCCGTGCGAACTCTCAAAAACCGGCGACCCTTCTCGAGAATTTCGAGCCTGTTTCCGTTTTCTACAGTCCCGGTGCGGTTTGAAACGGCGGCCACACGATCGCGCAGAAACGTCTGCTTGGCCGTTACGTATACATACTGACTCTCAGGTTTGGGCCGAAGTTTAGAACAGCCTCCGAGACATATCAGCAAGGCTCCGCTCAGGACAAGAGCTCGAAGCGAAGCAATGCCCATGTGCTGTCGCGGCTTACCGATGCTTTCAAAGGGGAAAAAGATAGTCCAGGAACTCCCGACGCCTATAAGGCTGTGTCTTCCTCCATTATTACCGACAGGTGCGAGGGGCTTTCCCTAAGAGAAGGGCAAAATCCGATGCAGTTACCGCTTCGAGCACCCCGCCTAGTGGGTGACAGCGATAGCCACAACTCCTGCAGGATCGGTATCTGTTGCGGCGCTTGTCGCTAGATTCAGTTTGCCGGGAGAACTGGCATCGAAACTATACATCGAGAGATCCGGATTGCCGCCGTTTGCTCCCGCCAGTAAGTACGTCCCCCCTGGATCAAGACCTAACGTATTCACCTGCTGCCCGCTACTGAATGGCGAGCCCGAGACCGCTGTCAAAGCCGATCCCGTACCAATCGAATACCCGGATACCGTACTGTCAGTTCGGTTTGCGACATAGAGATACTTACCAGTCTTATCCAATAAGATCGAAAACGGACGGCTTCCAGCTCTAAAAGGCGATCCTGCGATTGCGTTCAGAACACCCCCAGCTCCGATCGAATAGGCCGCGACTCCACCGTTTGTTCCGCTGCGAGCGATATAGAGATAGGAGCCCGTACTGTCTACGGCAAGAGCGTTGTCGCTTGTGGTCGCGGAGTCGAACGTTAGCGCTTGACCACTGTATTTCAAAGTGCCGGTGGCTGTGTCCAGGGTGAAAACCCTATCGCCTCCAGTCCCAAGGGCACAAAAAACAAGATTCCCTAATGGAGAGACTTTGACCATCTGGGGGACGATATTGCCATTCAACGCGTCGTATCCCGGTGTAGCGACAGGCGTCAACCCACCCGAAGAAGCGTCGATTTGAAATTCATCGACTATGTTTTGTATCAGATCAAGACCAAAGAGCCACTTCCCATCCGGAGATACGTCCAGCGATGCCACAGAGATCAGCACGCCGTTGTTCTTCGCCGTCAATGAGCCATCTGTGTTGATGGCGTAGACGTTAATGGAGGTGGATCCCGCTACGTAAAGATATCCATTATTCGGAGAGACAACGACTGCTACCGGTGCAAACCCGAGAGCTACTGGGGAGTTGGGAACGGCCGTCAGTTTTCCGGTTCCAATCGTGAACCCGGCGATCGAACCAGTAGTGGCATTCGCGACATAAACACGGGCGGTCCCGGTTCCTCCACCGCCTCCACCCCCGCTCTTATCCGGAGGGACAAAAAAATCGCCACAACCTGTCAAAGCCAGCATTCCTGTCAAAGCCAGGATTCGGATCTCCTGGTACCTATCTCTTCTCCATCCCATGCCGAACCCGTTCCTCATCATGTGCCGATGACTCAACGATACCCTCATCTATAATCGCCGGCATGCCAGAAGCCGTACGCCGATTTTCCTGCACTACAGCATTCCTCTGTTTTTTTTTGATAACTGGTCAGGAAACTGCCCATTCCTTCGACTCTCTCCCTCAAAAAACGGCATCAACAAACTCATCTCTGGATCAGGAAGTTCGCGCCGACATGAACTTCCTTGCCAGTGACGAGTTGCACGGGCGCGGCTCAGCCACACGTGATGAACATATTGCTGCTCTTTTCGCAGCTTCGCAGTTTCAGATGCTCGGACTTGAACCGGGTGGCAACAATCGCACCTACATTCAGAAGGCAGCTCTCCCTGATCCGCTTCCAGAGCGCTTGAAGCAATACCTCTCGAAATTTGAAAACACGCCGCGTACAGAGACCTGGAACGCTGTCGGAGTTCTTCGTGGCAGTTCCAGACCGGACGAAGTCATCCTTCTTACTGCACATCTCGATCATCTTGGTACAGCGCTCACTCAAAAAGGTGACTTCATCTACAACGGGGCCGACGATGACGCTTCGGGTACCACAGCTGTACTCACGCTCGCGCATCTTCTGGCGACTGGAAGGCGCCCGCAACGCACAATTGTCTTCGCACTCTTCGGATCCGAGGAGATCGGTGGATATGGAAACCACACCTTTCTCGCCAATCCTCCGGTGCCGCTTTCAGAGATTGTTGCCAATCTTGAGTTCGAGATGATTGGACGCCCGGATTCTTCCGTTCCTGCCGGTACACTCTGGCTCACTGGATTCAACCGATCCAATCTCGGCAAGGAACTCGTCCGGCACGGAGCCCATCTTGTCGACGACCCGCATCCCAAAGAACATTTTTTTCAGAGATCGGATAACTACGCTCTCGCCCAGCAAGGAATCATCGCTCACACCGTGTCCAGCTTCGGCCTCCATCACGATTATCACAAGACTTCAGACGAGATCCGCACCATCGACTTTGAGCATATGACTAACGCGATCGCCTCTATGACTGCACCGATCCGTTGGCTGGCCAACTCCGACTTCAAACCCGAATGGAAACCGGGAGGCGATCCCAAACTCAATCCGCCAGGTGCGAAACACTAGCTGCAACAATGAAGGCGCGGGTTTCCGCACCTTCATTGTTGCTCCATCAGGCTTATGCGAGCACCGCAGCAGGAGTCGGTGCAGCCTTTTCAGAATCAAGGACAACTCCGATTGCGTGGATGACCGCCGTTACCCGGATCGCCGCATTGATCAGTTCCTCAGTAGCGCCTTTCTCGCGAAGCACACGCTCATGAGAGTCCACGCACTTTTCGCAAGCATTCACTGCGCTCACGACCAGGCACCAGAGCTCAAAGTCCACCGCATCAACACTATGTCCGCGCAGGGCATTCATTCGAAGCCTCGCGGGAAGCGTCGCATATTTTTCATTCGAGGTCAGGTGATGAAAACGATAATAGATGTTGTTCATCCCCATGATCGCAGCCGCCGCCTTCACCGCATCCAAAACCTGGGGCGTCAATCCAGCAGCTTCGGCTTCTGCGATTGCCGCAGCGGTCAATTCGGGGTTCCGTGTCGCAATGGCCGATGCCACCACGCTTCCCCACAACTGGTGCAACGTCAGCTCGGTATTCTGCTTGACCAACGAGGAATAGTTCAACTTCATATCCTTCGCGTAAGCAGGCAAGCCATTAATCAGATCTTCCATTGTCATGTCTTTGTCTCCTATTTCCCCCAACAAAACGGCGCGAACGTCTGCGTCCGCGCCGTCATTATCCAGCCGACCACCGTTAGCTGATGGTTGCCTCGCCCTTCTGCCAGTTGCAGGGGCACAGTTCGTCCGTTTGCAGGGCATCAAGGACTCTGAGAACTTCCTGAGGATTACGACCCACCGACAGATCCGTCACATAGATGAAGCGAATGATGTTCTCTGGATCCACCAGGAAGGTTGCGCGCTGCGCAACGCCGGCTTTCTCGTCCAGGATGCCAAGCTGGCCGGAAAGATCACGCTTGATATCCGAGAGCATCGGAAACGGCAGGTCCTTCAGATCGGCGTGATGTGTTCGCCATGCCGCATGAACGTACTCATTGTCGGTGCTTGCGCCAAGAATTTGGCAGTCACGATCAGCAAACTCGCCGTTCAGTTTTCCGAAAGCTGCGATCTCAGTCGGACACACAAAGGTAAAGTCCTTTGGCCAAAAGAAATAAAGCTTCCACTTTCCCGGGTAGGAGTCGCCAGTAGTTGTCTTGAAGGCCTTAGCCTCATCTTTCTCAGTTGAGATGGTGGCGGTCAATTCAAAATCAGGAAACTTTTCTCCAATTTGAAGCATGTGCAGTAACTCCTCTCGAGGTTGGCAATTATTAGTTTTTCTGGTTTCGCGACATCAGAATTTGCCCTCAAGCCGCATAACCTATTTTAGCAAATTCTAACGACGCTGCAAATGGTGCAAGTTAATCAAAATAAATGACTTATCCGCAAAATGCAGCCGTGGAAGTACCCCCAAAAAGAGGCCTCCGGTGCCAAAGAAATAGCCGCCCGTTTTGCGAAGAATTTTCTATTGAGATTGAGCTCAACGAACTCAATCCCTTCGTAATCTCGATGTCTTTTCAACGATTGTCTTGCTACATATTCCCCACGTTTCAAATCCTGCGGATGCGGTACCGCTTGGCCGGACGACGAGTCCGTTGAGAGATCAACTCACCACCTGCTGGCATTTCACACACAAGCCAATCACGTCGACTGCATACCGTTCCACTAAGAATCCACCCGAAAGCCGGCGGCGCCTCGAAGTCAATCCCAGTTCCTCTTCCCCGATGTCAGTGATGGATTTGCAGCGAGAACACACCATATGATGGTGCTCTTCACTATTCATTTCAACCCGGACTGAACCATGATGCACGCTCATCTTGCGGAAGATACCGCTCTCCATAAAGAGATGAATATTTTTGTAAACCGTCGCGAGTGAGATCGCAGGAACCTTCTCTTTCACACGGTCAAAGACTTCTTCCGGACTCGGATGCCCCTCCATTCCCTGCATCACTTCGTACAACACCTGACGCTGATGGGTGACAGCGATTCTGTGTTCGGCACAAAGTTGGCGGAAATTAGAGGGTTCCTGCATATTAATCTCGGTACTCCCCAAAGAACGATAATTCTTATTATCTAATAAGTTTAGTTATTCAACAAGCGCTGCTATCTCTCTTGCCTCCACTCTCTGCTCGCACATCGTCCAGGAAGTGGCTAGCCTGGGGTGGTTTACCGAGGCGCCGTCATCCTTGTTCTGGAACACTGCTATGCTTAGCAGGGAAATTTACAGGAGAATCGCTGGATACATGATTGATCTCAATGGCAAAGTCGCCGTCGTCTTCGGCCTCGCAAACAAGCGCAGCATCGCCTGGGGCATAGCTCAAAAGCTCTCTGAAGCCGGAGCTACGCTAGCCATCTGTTATCAGAACGAACGGCTGAAGCGCGATGCCGACGAACTCGCCGGATCGCTCGCATCCGCCAAAACCTTTCAATGCGACCTCTCAGTCGACGCCGAAATCGAAACTCTCTTCGCAACATTGAAAGAGACGTATGGCAAACTCAACATTCTTGTCCACGCCGTAGCATTCGCGCCGGCCGATGAGATCAAAAATGATTTCATTTTCACAAGCCGCGAAGGTTTCCGCATTGCGCACGATGTAAGCTCCTACACCTTGATTGCGGTGTCGCGAGGTGCAATGCCTTTGATGACAGAAGGCGGCAGCATCATGACGCTGACGTACTACGGCTCGACCAAGGTCTTTCCTAACTACAATGTCATGGGACTGGCCAAGGCCTCTCTTGAGGCCTGTGTACGGTACCTTGCCGCATCTCTCGGATCAAAGAATATCCGTGTGAACGCCATCTCTGCCGGTCCCATCAAGACGCTGGCTGCCCGGGGCATCGGTGATTTCACGAAGATCCTCGACGCCGTCACAGAACGCGCGCCGCTCCATCGCAACATCGATCAGCTTGAAGTCGGAAATGCCGCGCTCTTCCTTGCAAGCGATCTATCGAGCGGCATCACGGGCGAAATTACCTATGTCGATGCTGGATACAACATCACAGGTCTGTAATCTCTTTTTCGCAAGTACTTGATACCAAGTGAGGCATTCGCGACACCCTGGCTCAAAGCACAACGCAGGCTTGGCCCAGATACGGGCTTACGAATTCGAAAAGGACGGCTATGACGATCTCCGATCTGCTTCTTCAGGACTTCGACTTCGAAATCTCCAATACACGCCGCACTCTAGAACGGTTGCCTGAGGATCGAAACGGTTGGAAATGCCATGACAAGTCAATGGAACTAGGCAAGCTGACGATGCACTGTGCCACACTTCCGCTCTTTGGCTTCTACATCCTTGCTGATGACGGCATGGATATGGCGGCTTCAAAACGCGCTCAGGTCCCGCTGGTGTTCACCACACGGGAGGCGGCAATCCGACAGCTGCAGGAAGCGGCAAAATCCTGTCGCGATGTGCTTGCAGCAGCCTCAGATGAGGCTCTGTTGGCCTCGTGGAGATTCAGTTTCGGAGAACAACTGATCTCAGAGATGCCGCGAGCGACGACCTTTCGCATGATGTTCTTCAACCACCTTATCCACCACACGGCGCAACTCGGTGTCTATCTGAGGCTGAACGATCTCCCTGTACCTGCTCTCTACGGACCATCTGCCGACGAACAATGGTCTGCCAAATAAGCTTGCAGAAGCAAGTAGGCCCATCGATAAATCAGCCCGCCTTTTCTGTCAGTTCAGCCCATCTCGCATAGAGCGTATCAATCTCTGCCTGTGCGGCCTCCATCTCCGCCAATGCTGCCGTCAATTTCGCGGCATCAATGGCAATCTCCGGATCGTTGACGCGAACCTGAGCGGCTTCAAGCCGAACATCCGCCGCCTCCACTCGCTCCTCGATGGTGGCAAATTCCCGAGCCTCCAGGTAGGAGAGTTTTTTCTTCCCCTGCCCAGTCGCCTTCGTCTCATTGTCTTGTGCAGCGGCCGCGACCGGCCTGTCCTCGCTCGTCTCTTTCAGCCCCAGCTGACTTGACGCAAACCATTGTTCCCACTGCAGGTAGTCAGCAAAGACGGCGGCGGTTCCTTTTCCGTCCAGACCGAGCACCGTGTTGGACACGCGATCAAGCATGTACCGATCGTGTGTGACCAGCACAAGCGCTCCCTTGTACTCCAACAAACTCTCTTCAAGAACCTCGAGCGTGGCGATATCCAAATCGTTCGTGGGCTCGTCAAGCAGCAGAAGGTCCGCAGGCTCAAGCATCAGCCTCGCAATCAGTACCCGGGCCCGCTCCCCTCCGCTCAGTCGCTCGATGGGCTGATTCAACTGATCCCCAGAGAACAAAAACTTCTGCGCATAGCTAGCAACATGAATCACACGACCCTGATAGACCACCGAATCGGAGTCAGGCGCAAGCGCGCGCCGCAGCGTCACTCCCACTGGAAGCTCACGCATCTGGCTGAAGTAGACGATACGCAGTCCGGCAGCTCGCTGAATCTCACCTGACTTGGGCGCGATTTCATCTCGGAGCAGCCGTAAAATCGTCGTCTTGCCGCTTCCATTTGGCCCCACCAATCCTACTCGCGTTCCATTCGCAAAGAGGAAATTCAGGTGCTCTACAATCTTTCTACCCCCAAGTTCAATTGAAACGTCCTTTAACTCAACCAGCCGCTTGGTCTGGCGATCGGTCGCCTCAAAGCCAATGGTCGCCGTTACAGTCTGCCCTCGGCTCGAAACCTCTTTCAGTTGATCGATCAGCTGATTTGCATTGTCGATGCGCGCCTTAGCCTTTGTCGCGCGTGCCTTAGGACCACGTCGCAGCCATTCAATCTCGGTCCGCACGCGATTCTTCAAGGAATCTTCCAGGCGCGATTGCGATTCAAGATACGCCTGCCTAACCTCAATAAACTTCGAATAGCTTCCCTCAACCCGCAACAAACCATCCGCATAAACGCGATTCAATTCGACAATCTCGCTGGCAACGTTCTCAAGAAAATATCGATCGTGCGTGATGATGACTGAAGCAAAGCTGCCTTCGGACAAAAGTGCTTCCAGCCACGCGATACCAGCAAGATCCAGATGATTGGTTGGCTCGTCCAACAGCAGAACGTCAGGACCGGCAACCACTGCTTCTGCGATAGCAAGACGCTTCCGCCACCCACCACTCAAGGTGGAGGCCTCTACCATGAGGTCAGGTAGGCCGACGCGCCCACTAATCTCTCGAAGTTTGCCCTCGCGCTCCCCTTCGGCCACGTGGCCTTTCTGCAAAGCGGCCTCAAGGATGTAGCGCACTGTCTGGCCAGAGGCAAAGGTGGATTCCTGTTGCACATAACCGATACGCGCTCGTTTCCGAATCGCAACGTCACCGGCATCAGCATCTTCGTCGCCGGCAAGAATCTTCAGAAGTGTGCTCTTTCCAGCACCATTCGGTCCGATCAAGCCAATCCGATCTCCGTCGGAGACGGTAAAAGAAAGATCACGAAATAGGGAGCTTGCGCCGAAGCTCTTTGAGAGTCCCTGCGCATTAAGAATCGGAGGCATACTTCTAAGTTTAAACACGCAACGCCGTCAATGCGATCAGTCGAGATCCAAATCGCGGAGCGGCCGATCACCCAAAGGCGTTTCTTTTGCTTTTTTGACAGCCTCGGCGAACTTTTTCGCCAGCACATCGTCTTTGTTCTTTTGAGCTTCGACAGACTGTTGGAAGATCGTGTCACGACGAGCGTCAGCCTCACGCAAAGCCTTGGCAGCTTCGCCGAAATCTTCAAACATCTTCTTTTTGGGCACCGATTTGTGCGAAATAATGGCGCGGCTGACCGGATCGACCTTTAACATCGCCCCGCAGTCGGGACACATCACCTCGAATGGCTGGTCACTCAGACCCATGACAGTCTCCTCGTGCGTCATTCTAATGCTCCCGCATAAGAGATCGAAAGAGTGAGGAGTTTAACGTTCGGGAGGTGATGGATTAGAGACGCACGATCACATGACCAGGACATTGATTGTTGGCTACTTGCACCAAGCGATCAATCAGCCCCTCCCCGTACCGGGCCAGGAACCAGACGCCCGCCAGAAGACGTTCCTGTGGATGTCCGTCTGGAAAGACGTTCAGCGTGATAGCCGCAGCATGCTTACTGAGCGATGCCTCTTTTTGCAGCCCATACGTCGCCGCCATACGGCGCAGTCGATCCATCTGGTAACGCATCTTCGACCCCGAGGTCTCGGCGGCGGTGCCAAGAGAAGCATCAATCCCTTGAAGATACTCGGTTAGCGCATCCAACTCTGTCTCCAGGGCGTTTCCAACCGCAGCCAGCTTGCGCTTGAGGGGGATCGGCATCGCTCGCGCTCCAAGCCTCTGAGCAAGCTCAGAGGGGGTTGTCATCGCATCAGGTACCTGCACCTCATCTTTTTCCATAACCGCAGCTATTGCGGGCTCAATCAACGTCGCGCTCAACCGAGGCAAGACAGGAGTTACCCGTCCCAAAATCTTTTGATACAGGATCGCACTCTGTGCGAAGTAGGCGATCTCCGCCGGTCCTCCGATATAAGCGGCTGTTGGGAGAACAGTATCCTGGAACACCGGCCGTAGGAGCGCATTCGGGCTGAGACGTTCGGGCGTACGCTCTAGAATTTCTAGCAATGCTTCCCTTGAGAAAACATGGGCTCCGGCGCGCCACCGCTCTTCCGCCTCGGAAACATCGCTAACGGGACGAAGCGCAAGCCGCTCCCCCGTCATCTCGTCCAGCAAAAACAGGAGTGACGAAGTCTCCGAAACAAGAACCTGAGCATGATAACCATGCTTCACGAGCTCTTCTGTCCTATCCAGGAGACTTCGACGCAGAAGATCGGCGTGCTCGATGGCGTAACGCAGAGTGGAGGCCCCCATCGCATGAAACTCCCTGCTCGCTGCATTCACCACGACCAAACCCTGCGCCGCAAAGACACGGGCGATCAACTGACCAAAGGCACTTTGAAGTGTTGCCCCCTTTGCGAGGTACGCCTCTCGAATCCAATCAGCAACCGGAGCAAATTCCAGGAGTTCCGTCGCTCGCTCAATCGCCTGCTCCAGCAATGGAGCCGTTTGTGCATTCAGCTCAATATTTCCCACGGAAACAGGAAGGGGAACCCGCAGACCCGCTTTCAGGACCTCGACATTTGTCTTGGTCAGCAATGTTGCCTGATCGACCTCGGCCAGATCATGATCTTCTGTTGCCATCCAAAAGATTGGTACGTGTTCTACACCAGTAATCCGGGTCGCCTCACGGGCTCGGGAGATCGCCGTCGCAGCTTTGAGAAGCGTGAGCAGCGGACCGCCAAATAAAACCACCTGCTGCCCCGTAACCACAGCGCGCGCTCCGGCACGCAGTTTTTCAATATTGGCAATCGCCTCAGGGCTGGCGCCAAATTCCCGGTTTTGTCGAAGAAGCTCCTCAGCCAGTCGACTTGAATCCAATACCGAAACTGGGCTCTTCATCCAGCCACCTGCGAATGGCCCACCTGATTCGCCCGAAGCGTACCAAGCGCGAACCGGAGTCTCCGTGCCGTCTCCCATCACCAGATAATCGCGGTAGAGCTGCGATACATGGGGCAACACTGTAATCGGATAACACTCAACGCTCATGGCGGTCCTTCGTCCTCGAGTCCTGGATTCCTATGTCGCAGACTCGATCAGAATCCGCGAAATGACCTCTTTGCAACTACTTTGCTTGATGTTCTTTACCGAATGCAACTTACAGACTACTGCCCTGCCCTTTTCTCGCTTTTGAGTTGGATGCCGGACCTAAACCTCTAGATGCAGGATGATACCGTAGCGATATGGCAGCCAAAACAAGCAGGAAATCCAGGAAGACGGCCCCCGCTCTCTCCAGCGCCAAAACGCAGCCGAAGGTGGGACCCGATAAGCCCATATCCCGGCCCAAATCATCAAAAGCAAAGGTTCTGTCCTCGAAGGTTGTCTTTAAAGGCAAGGTCTTTTCCGTCTTTCGGGATGAGGTCATTGAACCAGGTGGCTCAAAAAACGTTCGTGAAGTGATCCGACACAATGGCTCTGTCGTGATCTTGGCCGTCGATGAATCGAAGAACCCCTCCGACCCCGATGTGATTCTTGAGAGGCAATACCGCTATGCTACCGGACAATTTCTGTTAGAGCTTCCTGCCGGTCGCGTGGAGCCGGGTGAAGCGACCCTGGCGGCCGCCAAACGCGAGATGATTGAAGAGACTGGCTATCGTGCCAAACGTTGGACCCTGCTGACAAAATATTTCGCCAGCCCCGGCTTTCTCGGCGAATGGATGCAGATCTACCTCGCGCGCGATATCCGGGACGGAAACGCCCAGCCTGAAGACGACGAACAGATCGAAGTCGTCCGCATGCCGCTCTCCCAGGCCCTCGCGCTGGCGTCCCAAAACAAAATTCATGACGGTAAGACATTGATTGGACTCATGCTGTACGACCGCCTTCGTCGTGATGGTGGTCTCTGATCTTCCTCAACTCGGAACGTTCGACCGTACCTTACTGAGGAAATATCGGCAGTTACAGTAACTCAAATCATCTTCAGAAAACCCGCCCCAATACTTTTGCGTCACACTTTTTGACCGATGTGTCCGCACTTCACACGACTCGTCGGACCGAATTGATGGTAAGGAGCAAGGGTCTTGGCACAGTACAAAGGCACCGTTAAATGGTTCAATAATGCAAAGGGGTATGGCTTCCTTGGCCGAGACGGAGGAGCCGATGTCTTCGTTCATTACACCTCGATCCAGCGCGACGGCTATAAGAGCCTCAAAGAAGGGGATGAGGTAGAGTTCGACATTATTGAGGGAGCAAAGGGCCCTCAGGCCGATCAGGTTTTTCGCATTAAAGAGCTCGCAAGTTGATGATCGGTCTTGAGCAGGAAGATCCCCATAATGGGGGACAATTATGCTTAACGCCTGCGCTAGGCATTACTTGTATCGCCGAATTTCGAAGCATCACCACCTGAAATAAAATCCAGATGCGGCATACTGACTCAGGAGCTTTCGCAGAAAATAGCTCCTGGGTCGAATCTTCATGGACAACATCTCGATTGCACGCTTGCTTGAGGAAACGGCGGCTCTTCTCGAAATAGATGCGGCGGATCCCTTCCGCATCCGTTCCTACAGGCGCGCGGCCGAAGCTGTCGAACAACAGACCACCCAACTCGCTCTCCTTGCTGACGATCCGAAACAACTTCTCTCTATCAACGGCATCGGCAAAGGCATGGCAGCGAACATTGTTGATATTCTTAGGACCGGTTCGACGCCGCTTCGTGATGAGCTTCTAAAAAGATATCGCCCGTCAATGCTCGAACTGCTGCGCCTTCCCGGCATGGGACCTAAGACCGTGGCGCTCATCTGGTCCGCGCTCAACGTCTGCGACATCGATGCCTTGGAGGAAGCCGCAAAAGCTGGGCACCTCAACAAGCTTCCTCGTATGGGTGAGAAGTTCACCGTCAAACTCCTAAAGGGCATCGAGGATTACCGCAAAAACTCAAGCCGCTTTCGCATCGATCAGGCTCGTGAGCAGGCTGACCGCATCTCGGAGCTCATCCGCCAGTTCCCAGGCATCGACGAGATCACCCCTGCCGGTTCGCTCCGCCGTGGACGCGAGACTGTCGGCGATCTCGATCTTCTCGTCACCGGTCCGGCCTGCGAACCTGAGGTCGTTGCTGCAGCTGTGGAGCACGTCGCAACCCTCCCCCTCATCGACAAGCTCCTTGCCCGTGGTCAGAATAAGGTAAGCTTCACCCTCCGCAATAATCTCCAGGTCGACGTCCGCCTTCTTCCACGTGCCAGCTACGGAGCTGCCCTGCAGTACTTCACTGGCTCGAAGATGCATAACGTCGCTCTGCGACAGCGAGCCATCAAGCGTGGCATGACCCTCAACGAGTACGCTCTGCTTCGCGTAGAAGACAACTCCATCGTCGCCGCCGCTACTGAGGAACTCATCTATCGCGCACTGGATCTCGATTACATCCCTCCCGAGCTACGAGAAAACGGCGGGGAACTCGAGGCTGCAGCGAACCACGCGTTGCCGGAGCTTATTACCCTCACGGACATCCGTGGAGACCTCCACATGCACACCGTTGAGACCGACGGGAGCAACACCATCCGCGAGATGGCCCAGGCCGCGATCGATCGCGGCCTCAAATACATCGCCATCACCGACCACTCCAAGAACCTCGCCATGACCAATGGCATGGACGATCGCCGCGCCCTCGCCCATATCCAGCGGATCCGCGAGATCGACGCTGAGATGCAGGGGCGCATCCGTGTCCTCCCCGGCATTGAGGTCGACATCCTTGCCGAAGGCGAACTCGACCTCGCCGACGACACTCTCGCCCAGATGGACATCGTCGTCGCCAGCGTCCATAGCCGCTTCGATCAGCCCGTCGAACAAATGACGGAAAGAATCCTTCGAGCCATCGAGAATCCCTACGTCCGTATCCTCGGCCACCCCACCGGTCGCAAGGTTCTCAAACGTGATCCCTACGCCGTCCATATCGAAACGATCCTCAAGCGGGCGTCAGAACTTGGCGTCGCTGTCGAGCACAATGCCAGCCCGGCCCGCGCGGACCTCAACGATCTGCATCTTCGTCTGGCGAAACAGCATGGCTGCAAAATTGTCGTTAATACAGACGCCCACTCCACGACGGAGCTCGACCAGATTCGCTACGGAATCGTTCAGCTGCGGCGCGCCTGGCTGAGCGCCGCCGACGTCCTCAACACCAAGCCCTCCGCCGAGGCGCTTCTGTTAGCCATGCGGTCGCGCCCCTGACGAGCGCGACCGCCTCGACGGCCCAGACACGACCATCGGCAGGTCATCCTGAGCCGAGGCGAAGCCGAACTATCCGCAACTCCAACCCAAACTCCAGAACAGAACCGCAGATTTCCTCCCCAGCTCATCCCGAGACGTCCGCTAATCGTCCCTGCAGGTCGCCGGACATTCAAAAAGCGGTATCCTTGAAGACGTGGCACAATCCGCGACAACCCCGGCGGCACTCCCTTCTCGCAAGGCTATAGCTGCCACAAGCCTTTTCGCCGACTACGCGACCCTCTTTAAACTTCGCGTGTCGGTCATGGTTGTCATCACCGCCGGAGCAGGCTTTTACCTCGCCTCTCTCGCAAGCGGAATCAGTCCCTTCCACTCCGGCCTTATCCAGGCATTGGCCGGCATCGCCGTTGTCACATGCGGATCCAGCGCATTGAATCAAGCGCTCGAGCGCCGCACCGACGCCCTCATGCGTCGAACCTCCAACCGTCCCATGGCAGCCGGAAGAATCTCCCTCGCCCACGGGCTTGTCGTTGGCTTCGCAGCCATCTTCTTCGGCTCGCTCTACCTCGCGCACGTCACTAACCTGCTCACCGGTACCCTTACGCTCCTCACGGCAGTCGGCTACGTCGGAATCTACACTCCCCTAAAGCGCATTACCGTCGTCAATACCTTCATCGGAGCCTTTCCCGGCGCGCTTCCTCCGCTGATCGGCTGGACTGCCGTCCGCGGCATCATCGAGTGGCCCGCCATCGCGCTCTTCGCCATCCTCTTCGTCTGGCAGTTCCCTCACTTCATGGCCATCGGCTGGATGTACCGCGACGATTACGCCTCCGCCGGAATCCGCCTCACCCCCACTCAGCCCGACCGCGACTTCGCCGCCCGCTCGACCGTCATCCAGTCTCTCTTTTATGCGGTCCTGATGGTTCCAGTCAGTATGTGGCCAACCTGGCTCGGCATCACTGGGCATATCTATGAGGTCACCGCGGCCGTCCTCTCACTCGGCTATCTCTGGTACACCATCCGCTTTGCACGCATCACCCGCAACCCCTCGGCCCCGGAGCCCCACAACTATGCTCGCGATCTCCTCAAGGCATCCGTGATTTATCTCCCCCTTCTCATGGCCGCCATGATGCTCGACGCGAAAGGACGCTTGCTCTTCTAATGAACGTACGCACGACTCAGCCGACTGCGAGCCTCCGCACGCCACCTTCCATCGTCGCCGCCATCATTGCCGTCAGCGCAGGCGCCAGCGCTTTCATCTGCTGGCTGGTCTACTTCCACACACCCACCGACGTCGCTGGGACCCAACTTCGTTCCCTTCCCCTCGTCAACGCTGTTCTCAATGCGCTTTCGACCGTTGCATTGATCGCCGGTTATCGCTTCATTCGGTCGAAAAATATCTCCCAGCACCGCGCGGCGATGTTTACGGCCTTTCTCTTCTCGAGCATTTTTCTGGTCTCGTATCTGGTCAACTTCTCACTCCATGGAGAGACCCATTTCAACCGCCACAGTGCATGGTGGCCTTTTTACTGGAAGCTCCTTGCCTCACACATTATTCTGTCCATCATCGCCCTGCCGATGATCCTCATCACCTTCTTCCTGTCGCTGACCGGACGCTTTCCCGCACACCGCAAGCTGGCGCGTTATACCTGGCCCATCTGGATGTACGTCTCCGTCACCGGTGTCATTGTCTACTGGATGCAATCAGCGATCCACTAACCATGCACGTCCTGGTCCTATGCAACCTGATACCCGCAAAATCCTTCGAACCGGCCTCTGGATCTTTGGAACCGGCGCAGCGGCTGTATTCGCAATCCACGCGTTCTTTGGAGGACTGGGACCTCAGGGACCGCACACTAACTCCGGCTGGCTCGCCCTCATGGTCGCCATGGGATGCCTTCCCACCGGTTCACTCACCCTCATCCTTGCTCTCATGAAGCTCTATGGTGATCGCCGCCGCTGACCCTATACGGGCGAGCTATGAGCGGATTCACCCTTCCCAGACAAATCCGCATCTGAAAACTCTTCGCGATTATTGGACAACGGTTTCGGATCTTTCTGCAGTCGCCGCAGATCGCAGGGCCTGCCAACGCTTTCTCAGGTATCGGTTCCAATACATCAGGACCCCGGTCCCGCTCAAAACCGCCAGTGAGATCCCTAGCGCCGACCAGAGAATCTTCACCCCGACACCCCAAAGAGTTCCAAAGTGCAGCGGATGCATCGCCCAGAGGATCCAGTCGCCAGGACTCTCATTTTTGCCGTAATGCCAGACGCTCAAGACTCGCCCGCTAACGGTATCCAGGGTCACGAGGTCTCGATGAGAGAAGTCCCCGGCTCTGCCTAGGTCCATTACCGCCATCATCGTTGGTTTCGCCAGGGTAGCGTCTGTCAGGCCGGCAAGCCGTCCCTCAGGTGAAGCCGATTGAGCCTCCTGCAGCACCTTCCCGAGGCTTACTTTTGGAGTTCCTTCTGTCGGCGGGGTAAGCGTGGGCAACTCCGGCGGCCGCATATTGCGGAGCCCCGAGATTTTATCCACGATGAATCCCACCTGCCGATACCAGCCGAAGTACAACCCTGACACGGCCCACCAGGAGACGATGGCGAGCGTCCAGATGCCGATCGCGCTATGTGCGTCGTAGTTGATCCTTCGCCAGTTATGTTTGAACGGGATCCGCAATCCGCGTCTCCAGGACCGGAGTCCCGGCCACCATAGAACGGCTCCTGTAGCTGCGAGCGTAAGCAGAATCGCCGCTCCGACGCCGTTGACCTGGACCCCATAAGCGCGGCCAAGCAGAAGATAGACATGCAGGTCATGTACGACGTCAAGCCAGTTGCGAGGTCGCAACTGTAAAGCTCCGGTGATGGGATCTCCGATAACTTCAAACTCGCTGCCTCGCTCACCAGCAGCCTCAATCTGGAAGGCAGGCACCTCCTTCGTCGGCAGAGTAAGAAAAGTAATCGCAGCTCCTGGATAGGCCGAACGGAACCTCGCAACAACATCGCTTACATCTGCCACCCTGCCCTGCCCGGCCGCGTGCAGCTCAGCAGGGAGAGTCATGGCGGTGAGTTCATCTTCAAAGACCAGAATGGAGCCCGTAAGAGCAATAACGACCAGATAAAGTGACAAAAGAACGCCAGCCCATAGGTGGATCTGGAAGAACGCTCGACGCAGCCACAGCTTGCGGGGATGATGAATGGAGGTATGAAGCAGCCCCATAAAAAAAACACTTCCTTCTCTAAACGAGATACGCCTGCGACGCCAGCAACATCTGGGAATCCGCTGCCTGCCGAAAAGCTACAGATTCACCGGCGTCAGGTTGGCTCTTGAATACGGCAATGGAGGAAATGAAGAATTCTTTGCTTCGCCAAAACCATAAAATCAACGCCTTGTTCTACGCATGGAATAAAGACTATTTTAGTCCTATATCGCTCCGCAAGAAAATTCTGACATCTCATAATTTCCCTCGATAGATCTCTCCTCTAAAAGAGAACTACGAATCCCGGTCCGCCTTTGGCGGCGAAGAGGGGCATAGAGATCGGGAACAAAAAGCTGACGACTTTGTTTAATTACTCTTGAGCCGCAGAAGCTTTTAAACTCAATCCTCAGATTTATTACTGTGCACTCCAAGCTTCATGAGAGCTTGTCGATAGCGCTTCGGGGGCTCCGGCAGCCTCGAGTCGCGAATTGCCGCGCGATAACCTCCAAGAAAGATGGAGTACATGACCGCGAGCGCACATCCCACGCCGAAGACGAAGCCCAGAAAAAAACCTACACCCGCAGACCAAAAGAGAGTTGAGGAAGACATTGTTAGCCTAAGTTTATTCCTTGATGATCCAACTGAAATTGCGCCAGAGCCTTCTACGAAATGCCGGAAACATTTGACCTATTTTGTCCGGGACATTTGTCCTAGCTTCTGGTTGCCGGTCGTATGAGGCTTAGCGTACCTTTTTTGTATCGATATCAGTGGAGGATGTTGCGTGACGGCGATTGCAGAAGGAACGGCGAATCTGGATTCAAGCTTGCGGGAGAACAGGGTCTTTGAACCCTCGCCGGATTTCCGCGCCAAAGCTCACATCTCCAGTCTCGAGCAGTACGAACAGATGTATCGCCGAAGCATTGAAAAGCCAGAGGAATTCTGGGCTGAGGCCGCCTCGGAGCTTGAGTGGTTCGCGCCCTGGACCCGCGTTCTTGAGCCTGGCCGTGACGGCTCCGGCATGGGCGCCAAATGGTTCACCGACGGAAAACTCAACCTCTGCCATAACTGCGTCGATCGTCATGCCAAAGGGGCCCGCCGAGACAAGATCGCGTTGCTTTGGGAGGGTGAACCGGGCGAAGTGCGCAAACTCACCTATGGGGATCTGTATTCCGAAGTGCAGCGTTTCGCCAATGTCCTCAAGGGTCTTGGCATCCGCAAAGGCGATCGCGTCGCAATCTACATGGGAATGTGCCCGGAGCTTGCTATCGCTCTTCTGGCCTGTGCGCGGATCGGAGCTATACATTCGGTAATCTTTGGTGGCTTTGCAGCGCACGCTATCGTTGATCGCGTCAACGACTCTTCCTGTGTCGCTCTCATTACCCAGGACACCGCCTATCGCCGTGGCGCTGAGATTCAGCTGAAGAAAATTGCCGACGAGGCTCTGGAAAAGTGCCCCACGGTTAAGAACGTAGTCGTCTACCGTCGAAGCGGCACCCCGGTTAACATGAAACCCGGTCGCGATGTATGGTGGGACGAGTCCATGCTGACGGCAGAAAAAGACTGTCCAGCGGAATGGATGGACGCCGAAGACCCGCTGTATCTTCTCTATACGTCTGGCACGACCGGTAAGCCCAAAGGACTGCTGCATACTACGGGCGGCTATTCTGTCCAGACCTACCTCACCTCAAAGTACGTCTTCGATCTTCGTGAAGACGACGTTTATTGGTGCACCGCCGATATCGGCTGGGTCACCGGCCACAGCTACGTGGTCTACGGCCCTCTCCAAAATGGGGCTACCGTGATGATGTATGAGGGAGCGCCAAACTGGCCAGAATGCGACCGCTTTTGGAAGATTGTCGACGCCCACAAGGTTTCAGTCTTCTATACCGCTCCCACGGCCATTCGGGCATTTACTAAATGGGGAACCGAGCATGTACGGAAGCACTCGCTCGCCTCCCTCAGGCTTCTAGGAACGGTAGGGGAGCCTATCAACCCGGAAGCGTGGATGTGGTTCCATCGTGAGATCGGCAAGGAGCGCTGCCCTATCGTTGATACCTACTGGCAGACAGAGACTGGAGCCATCATGATTGCCCCGGTTCCGGGAGCCGTCTCAACCAAGCCTGGCTCGGCCACACGACCCTTTTTCGGAATCGTGCCCGAGATCGTCACCAAGGAAGGCGATCCCGTACTGGATGGAAAGGGTGGCCTCCTTGTCTTCCGTACCCCGTGGCCATCCTTGGCACGAACCGTCTATGGCAACCCCGAACGCTATGAACAGGCTTACTGGGTTGAAGTCCCGGGAAGCTACTTTACCGGCGACGGAGCCCGCCGCGATGCCGATGGCTGCTACTGGCTCATGGGGCGGGTTGACGACGTTCTCAATGTGAGTGGTCACCGGCTTGGAACGATGGAAGTGGAGTCGGCCCTGGTCGCGCATTCCAAGGTCGCTGAGGCAGCTGTCGTAGGACGTCCGGACGATCTTAAGGGCCAGGCCATCTGTGCCTTCGTCACCCTGGAACAAGGGCACGTCGCGACGGACGAACTTAAGCAGGAAATCCGTCAGTGGGTAGCCAAAGAGATTGGGGCACTGGCTCGACCCGACGACATTCGCTTCACCGAGACTCTGCCCAAGACCCGCAGTGGCAAAATTATGCGGCGCCTGCTTCGCGAGCTGGCAACGGGTGGCGAGATCAAGGGAGATACAACAACCCTGGAAGACTTTAGCGTGATAGCAAAACTTCGAGAGAACGACGAGTAGTCGGTACGACTATCCTCACTTCAAACCCCTGACGATCCCATCGTCGGGGTTTGAATTTCTAAAAAAGCTACCGAAGATTCATCCGTGGTCTGGTCGGGAGGGTGAAATGGACCGTTGTGCCCTTGCCCGGAGTGCTGGTAGCCCAGATGCGTCCTCCATTCAGCGTGACAATCCTCCGGCAGATGGTCAGCCCTAGACCTGTTCCACCAAGAGCACGCGAATCGGAAGCATCGCCTTGCTGGAAACGATCAAAGATCTGTTCCAGCTTGTCGGCAGCAATTCCACGTCCATGATCCTGAACTTCGAACAGAGCTTCCTGATCATCAAGATTTCGCGCTGACATGTAAATCTCACCATCAGGTTCTGAAAATTTGAAAGCATTCGACAGAAGATTGTTCAGAACCTGCAGGACACGCTCGGAATCAGCCCAAACGCTCACCTCCGTGGGCCGTAGCAAGATACGCGCACTGGACCCAGGGATCTGAGCTTCACAGATATTCACAGCTCCATGCAGCAACTCGCGTGCTCGAACCGTCGCCAAATGAAGCTCGTTCTTTCCGCTCGAGATTCGTTCCAGGTCGACGATGTCGTTGACCAGCCTAATCAATCGATCGGCATTGTTGATCGCAATCTCCAACATTTGTTGAGACTTTTCAGGCCGCGCCTCCAGCGCTCCGCCGCTCAGCAATCCCAGAGCCCCGCGCAGTGAGGTAAGCGGCGTCCGCAGCTCGTGCGAAACCGTCGAGATGAACTCATCCTTCATCCGATCCAAAGCCCGGCGGTCCGTAGTGTCGGTAAAAGCAACAACCACACCCAACGCCCGAACACCGCCGCTCTCGCTGGAGTTCGCGTCAATCAACGGCCTGGCAACGTACTCCACTGGAAAACTAGTGCCATCCTGTCGCCAGAACACCTCGTCCCGCACGCGGGCGGCTCCAAAATTCGAGATACTTCTACGAATAGGGGATTCATCCGTAGGATAAGCGGATCCATCCGCCTTCGTGTGATGAATCAGCGAATGCATTACCTTGCCCAGCATTTCCTCTTGGCGATACCCTAACATCTGAGCCGCGGCAGCATTCACTACAGTGACTCTTCCCTCGCGATCGATACAGAAGATGCCATCCCCTACCGACTCCAGAATCGAATTCGATTGTCGAGTCAGCGTCCGCAGCTTTTTCTCTACCTTCACCTGTTCGGTGATATCTACGCCAAAACCCAGTACGTAAGGCTCCACTTCGGAATCTGTAATTAATTTGCTCCTGTAGGCCACGACGCGCACATCACCGTCGCTGTGAAGCAGATGCAGCATGCCCTGGGATTCGCCCACTGAAGCAACTATCTTCAAGTATTCGCTCATGGCGTTGCGACGCTTTGGAGGAACAAAGGTCTCCAAAAGACGACCAACCATATCCTCGACGCTTCGGCCCACGGTGGCCGCTCCATGCGCATTCAGGGAAAGCAACGTGCCATCGAGATCGTGTGTGAAGACGATGCCAAGAGAACTCTCTACAATCTGGCGATACTTCGGCTCGTGCTCACCTTTAGTCGCCGTATCTGCTCTGGTCCAGACATCACTTCCGATGGATCTAGTGAGACTATCTTCGGTCGCCAGCGCCTCCGAATCATGCTCTCCGGAGCGGACACCCTCAGTCAGTCCCTGAATCTGTTCCTGCAACTCAAGTATCGTCACAGTCTGTCGTCCCAGAATACGCAAGGCACTCTTCTGAGACCCCAGTAATTCGCGTGGCGTAAAGTCTAGAACAGCCAGAGCCCCGAACCGATCACCCGAAGAGCTGGTCAAACGAACCGCAGCGTAGAAGGAGAACACCTGTCCTTCTATCGAAAAGCCATTAGGAGCAAACTCCGGCGAAAGCCGAGTATCGACAATCTCCATTAATTCATCCCAACGCATGGCCTCCTGATAAGGAAGAGTTTCCCGTTCCAGATACGTTGCCGAAATCCCAACAGCAGCCCTCAGTTGCACCCCCTCGGAGCTACTTACCCAGACCACGGCTACCGGCGCTTCGCAGATCTGCGACGCCAATTTTGCCAGATCGCGAAGGGCTGGATCAGATTCCGGGTATGGTGATTTTTTCTGCTCCAGGGTCTGACTCCGCAGAGCTTCGTCTTTGACCAGGAGAGCGTTCATATTGCAGGGTCGATCCTAGGAGCAGCAAGGGGGGAGGGGTATCCAACTTTAGGTGTAGCTTACGTTTAGGGTTTTGGCAATGCACAACATTCGCCTGACGCCGGGGGCTCATTGGCGCTCGCATCCATCGCCACCTTCCAGCTTCCGTTCGGCATCTTCTTCCATACCGTCATATAGCGTCCGGAGATCACGACGGGTTGCCCTTTTTTGTCTTTGGATCGCCCCTCGTAATGCCCCCAGGTAAAGCCCATATCATTTGAGGGTCCCATCTGCCCTCCCTGTGCCACCCATGTTAACTGGTACACTTTGGGATCCCACTGAGCCTGAGCGGCGATCGCTGCACGACCTGCGGTGGCGGGCTGGCCGTTATTGAGAACCACGGCATCGTCAGCAAACCATTGCGCGAAGGCTTTGCCTCCGCCCTCCGCAACTGCTTGAGCAAACCTGCCTTCGAGTTCCATCAGTTGAATGACCCCAGGGGAAAGCGTGGGCTGAGTCAACGGGCTGATGACCGGTCCCTTCTGACCCAGGCCATCCAGCGTTGACGAAGGCGTGGGTAGCTGCGCTGCCACTGGAAGAGCAAGACCCAGCCAAAGACCTAACATCGTGGGAATATATCGCTTTTGCGTTCGCATGATCCGTCCTCGACTGCAGCTGTCCTCAGCCCCGAAGCTGTTTTAGATCCTTACTTCTGCCGAAAATGTGTTCTGCAGTTCGCTACATTCGTCCTCCAGTGCCAGAATCTCTCACGAAGAGGACAAAGCTTTTTATATCAATAAACGCTATGGAGATTCATTCTTCGCCCCTTAGCTGCTACTGATATTCTTCGCAAAGTGCGGGCCTGGTCCACAGAGCGACTTTTTGTTACTGCGGTAGCTTCATTACTTGCAGCCAGCAGTGTCGTGGCTTCGCTTTACGGAAGCCATCTCACAGCGATAGGACTTCGTTGGTTGACGATTGCGATACTGACAGCGGTCGCGGTCAAACGCCGGTCCCTCACTCCCTGGATCTTTGTAGCGATGATCGCGGGGGCGGAGTTGGGTTTCGACGCTCCCCACTTCGCCACTTCTCTAAGAGTCTTCAGCGATATCTTTCTACGCCTCATCAAGGCGATCGTGGCCCCACTCATCTTCGCTACGCTCGTCACCGGAATCGCGGGCCATGGCGGCGACGTAAAAAGTGTCGGCAGAATCGGGATCAAAAGCCTCATCTACTTCGAGGTCATAACGACGCTGGCGCTCGTTATCGGTTTAGTCGCAATCAATCTGAGCCAGGCAGGCCGCGGCCTCTCGCTTCCATCGAACGCTGCTCTTGAGAGCACACAGGGTACACCGCCGCCAACAGGGTGGCAGGACTTCGTTCTCCATGTCTTTCCCGAAAACATCGCTAAATCCGTCGCTGACGGTCAGATCCTTCAGGTTGCCGTCTTTGCCATCTTTTTTGGCATTGCTCTGGCCGGCCTCAGCGGTTCCCGCCGCGCGGCTATTCTCGAGGTTTGTGAAGGGTTGAGCGAAGTCATGTTCCGGTTTACGAACATCGTCATGTACTTTGCTCCAATCGGAGTGGGAGCGGCAATGGCCTACACGGTTGGTCATCTGGGACTTGGGGTTTTGTTCAACCTGGGCAAGCTGCTCATCACGATTTACGGGGCTCTCGTCGCCTTTGGATGTCTCGTGCTGCTCCCGGCAGCTCTCCTTTTTGGCGTGCCAATCCGGCGATTTCTGCATGCAGTTGCCGAACCCGCCACAATTGCCTTCGCCACTTCCACCAGCGAGGCCGCCTTACCTCGCGCTATGGAAGCCATGGAGGCTCTCGGAGTTCCAAGACGGATCGTCGCTTTCGTTATCCCAGCCGGCTACAGCTTCAATCTCGACGGATCTACCCTCTACCTCGCAACGGCCAGCATCTTCGTTGCCCAGGCTGCGGGAATGCACCTTTCGATCGGGAAACAGATCATGATGATGCTCACTCTCATGCTCACCAGCAAGGGCGTCGCCGGAGTACCTCGCGCGACGTTAGTCGTTCTGCTGGCAACCGCAGCCACCTTCGGCCTGCCTACCGAACCAATCTTTGTCCTGCTCGGAGTGGACGCCCTTGCTGACATGGCACGCACAACGGTCAATGTCGTTGGAAACTGCCTTGCCTCGGTGATAGTGGCGAAATGGGAGGGAGAGTTCGGGATGGAACTTCCAAGCGAGGCGGCATTGGAGGGAATTTCAGAATGACCAGTTATTCGCAGCGTGCCTAAGCTGCCCGGTTGAAAAACAGCTCAGGCACACACTGACTTTAGAATTCAGCGAATGAACACTCGCAATTCCTGCTAGAACGGGATGTCATCATCCGTGATTCCCTGGTCTGCATATTCAGGCTGCGACGGCGTGCGCTGGTCGAAGCTCGTGGTATTGGAGCGGGAGTATCCGCCGGAGGCAGCACCTTCGCTGCGGCCCTGTCCGCCGCCGAGGAGACTCATCTCATTGACAAGGATTTCGGTGCGGTACTTCTTCTGGCCGGATTCCTTATCGTCCCACGAACGGGTCTGGATTTTGCCTTCAACAAAGATCTGGGTACCTTTTTTTACGTAATCCCGAATAATTTCAGCGGTGCGATTGAAGGCAACGAGGTTGTGCCATTCTGTCTTGTCCTGCCAGTTGCCCTGCTGGTCTTTGGCGCGGTCTGCAGTAGCCAGAGAGAAACTAGCCACAATGGTGCCACCTGCAGTGGAGCGGATCTCCGGATCTTTACCTACGTTGCCGAGAAGAAATACCTTGTTGACGCCCTTTGCCATGCGATACTCCGATTTTTTTCAGTTCTGAAAGGTTGAGGATAGCAGATGGAGACAGGGGTCGTGCCGGCTTCCTGGCCAAGCAAATGTCGCGACACCATCTGCTGATCGACGGATTTCTCTCTCCGATTTAACAAGTCTCCTTGAGAGGACCAGACTAGCCTGCCACCTCGGCTTCCGTCTTATGAATAACGTTGCTGATGCCACTGCCATGCGCTGGCGATGATCTGATCCAGCTCGGGAAACTTCGGTTGCCACCCCAGCTCCTTCTTGATTTTTTCAGAACTGGCCACGAGCACGGCAGGATCGCCTAGGCGCCTTGGGCACTCCTCAACACTGATAGCGCGGCCGGTGATCCGGCGTGCCGAATCGATGACTTCCCTGACGGTGAATCCCTGTCCGCTACCAAGGTTGTAGATGAGACGGCTGGTGCGGTCCAACGCCCCCAGAGCGAGAAAATGGGCATCGGCAAGATCCTGGACATGGATATAGTCACGGACGCAGGTGCCGTCCTTGGTCGGGTAGTCTTCACCGAAGATCTTGATGTCAGCGCGTCGGCCAAGGGCGACATCAAGGATCAAGGGAATCAAGTGGGACTCCGGCTCGTGTGCTTCGCCATATCCTTCGATGGCACCGGCTACATTGAAATAACGAAGGCTGGCGTAACGAAAGCCGTGGATGCGGTTGAACCATGTCAGCATCTGTTCGACCAGCAGCTTGCTCTCACCGTAGGCGTTGGTCGGTAACAGCTGGGCTTCTTCTGTAATGGGTGTCGAGACAGGCTCACCGTAACAGGCAGCGGTCGAGCTAAAGACCAAACGATCATGTCCTGTCGCGACCATGGCTTCGAGCAGCGTGAGCGTGGCCATGGTGTTATTTCGGAAATAGATCTCGGGAACCTTCATGCTTTCGCCGGCTTCAATGAGAGCGGCAAAATGCATAACTCCATCAAAATGGCTCTGCCTAAGAGTGTCTTCGATGAGAGCTCTATCGGCTAAATCTCCTTCGACGAACTTTGCACCAGCTGCGACTGCCTCTTGCTTGCTATGGCAAAGATTGTCGTAAATGGTGACCGCGTGGCCTGCCGACAATAACAGTCGACTCACCGTACCTCCGATATAACCTGCACCACCCGTCACTAAGATATTCATTCCATGGCTCCTAAACCCTGTTTCCTGCATACCACAAAAGTACCAGTGTCAACCAGTTAGGCCTCGGGCACTATACTGGAAGTAGTGAATTGGCAGAGCCCCGGCTGACACGACCGGTTTGGTCTCCCGATTGCACGGTGCCTGCTGCAACCCTGACGCAATTCTTCACGTCTGTCTTGTTACGCTTCCTTGGCGGCAGCGATGCGTTGTCGTCTGTACTTGTTGCTTCGAGCAGTTGCTCCAGGCATTCTCCCCAGTTGGGCTGGGGTTTCATTCTCCCCGGTACACCAGTCCTCCGGTATCTTTACCCGGATTGGTCCCAATGTTCCATCTCTTCTGCAGGAGAGGTGTCAACAAAAAGGACTCACTATTTATGGCTAAGCCTCTACGCACTGACGATCTGCACCCACCGAGCGTGCAGTTCTCACATTTTGGGATTCTGCATGACGGACAACAAAGCAAGGGATCGTTACTCACCTCCGTCACTGTAAACGTCATTCTGGCAATCATTGTTTGCATTATTGGTGCGGCTGCAAAGAAAACGGTCGAGGACGATCATCGCTTACGAGAGATCAGTCTTTCGCTTCCGCTGAAACCCGTCGAGCCAGTGCGGCCTAAAGTTATACCAAGGCCTCTCCCTCCCCCTCCAGTGGTGAAGACTGCGCCGCCGAAGATCACGATGCCACAGGTCAAGGAGCCTGAACCGGTCAAGCCGGTGATCGTGAAGATGGCTCAACCGGCGCCGAATATCCCACCCGCTCCTCCAAAGCAGGTAATCGCCCCTGCCGCTCCGAGACCAGTCTCTCTGGCACATCCACAGGCTGCTTCGGTGGTAAATAACTCCCCTCATCCAGCTCCGGTCGCTTTGGGGCGCCCCGATAACCCGATTGCCCCATCCAACCGCCCCGCCACCGCCTCGGTGGACCTCGGTCAAAGAGGCATGTCGGGGATGCCGGCCTCGAATACTGGCACCGGTCCGCGAGCTACTTCAGTGCAACTTGGCTCAGGATATGCGGGAAGCCAAAGCATGACAGGAAACGGGTCACGCCCGGTCCAGGGGGTTAAGCTTGGAGTCCCTGGAGGAACAGGCCCACTCAACTCCACAAGCCGCTCGGTTGGCGCGGCAGGACCGGTAAACCTCGGGCGCGCAACACCTCCTCCGATGCCCAAATCTCCCGCACCTGCAGAAACTGCCGCTAAAGCGCCCAAGGTGCTTTACAAGCCTCGACCGCAGTACACCCAGGAAGCAATCCAGCTTCATCTGGAAGGCACGGTCTCAGTGCGAGTCCGAGTTTCAGCGGCCGGCACAGTTCAGGTGCTGGGCGTGACCAGCGATCTTGGCCATGGTCTTGGAGAATCCGCAATCCGCGCCGTCCAGTCAACACGTTTTCAACCGGCAACAGACGCTTCCGGGCATCCTGTCGACTGGGAGGGTATCGTCAACGTCGCCTTCCAACTCGCTGGGTAATTCAATCTTTGTTCAGGGCCGTTTGATTTGTTTTCATCTCGTTTTTTCATTCTCTAACCGTCTTAAGACATCATGGATGACCTAAGGTCACCGCAGGAGCCGTAGACATGATCTTTCGGAAACAACCCGCCGCTGGTCTCGCGCTGGCATTTATCGCCACAGCTTTCTCACCCCAGATCTCCTCAGCATTTCCTCTGGGCAAGAAGAAGGTGGCACAGGACCTTCCGGCGGCCAAGCTGACAGCCAGCCAGAACCAGCTCATCGATAAGTCCATCGCGAGAGAAAAAGAAGTCATCAAGGTCGTCAGGGAACGGGCGCCTCTTGTTGAGACCTACATCCAGAACATGCGTCCGGATGACAAGCTTGGACAGGCACCGGAGTCGGATCAGCATTTTCTTGGCCGGGTTGAATTTGGCCGAATTATCGGCGGCGATCAATTTGACACCAACCGCGCGACGGCTGAAGGCGGCGACCGTGGCAAATTTGGCTTCTTTCGCCACTCGACCTCGTTCATCACAGGTCTTGGCAGCAGCCTCCACATGAACTTCAGCGAGACCGGCTTTATCCAGATGCTGCTGATGGACTCGAATGACTTCGATCGTCAGCATTATGAGTTTGCCTACGTTCGCAATGAGTTTCTTGGCAATACCCCGACAGCGGTCTTCGACGTTGCGCCCATCGGCAAAAATAAAACCGGCCGATTCTTCGGTCGTATCTGGGTTGAGACGCAGAATGGCAACGTCGTCCGGTTCAATGGCAACTTCGCCGGAACGGAGACAGGCTCCCGCGAGTACTACCACTTCGACAGCTGGCGGACCAACGTACAGCCCAATCTGTGGCTGCCTACCTCCTTCTACGTCGAGGAGAGCGATCCTAAGAGCGTCAACCGGTCCTTGAAGTTCAAGGCCATCAACCATATCTGGGGATATGCGCTGAAGGTCCCGACCAAAGAGTCGGAGAACACCTCCATGGATGTCGTGGGAGCAACGGATGTCAGCAATGAGGCACAGGACGTCTCGCCCTTGGGAGCGCAGCGTGCCTGGGTGCAGCAGGCTGAGGACAACGTCGTAGAGCGTTTGTACCAGGCTGGCCTGCTGGATGCTCCGAGCGAGTTTGATAAGACTCTCGAAGCCCTCGCAACCAACATCCTCGCCTACAACAACATCACGCTTTCGCGGCCCATCCATTGCCGCACACTGCTCACCGAGCCCCTTGAATCTCTCTCTGTCGGGAACACGATCATCCTCTCCAAGAGCCTGATCGACACGACCGCGATCCTCAGCCAGGATGGTGCCCAGCAGATGGGGAACCTGAACGCTCTGCTTGCCTTCCAGCTCTCCCACATCATTCTGGGACACAGGCTGGATACGAAGTTCGCCTTCAATGACCGCCTGCTCTTCCCGTCGACCTCGGTCTTCAACCGTATCCCCATGCACCATACCGATGCCGACAATGCCGCTGCTGCAAAGAAGGCAATGGAACTGCTCAGTGCTAAGGAACTGGCTGGAGGACAGCAGTACTTCGGCCTGTACCTTCAGCAACTCCAGGAGAGGCTGAAGCCGCTGAAGGCTCTCAATGAGCCGATGATCGGCGATGGGCTGGTCAAGAGCGATAACGATCCAACCTTCTGGATGGAACCGATCATAGCGAAGAGCCCCAAATTGGAGATGTCCAATTTGAAGCAGCAGGCCGCCATGCCTCTCTCGAGCTTCCTGCGACGCGATCCATGGACCGATCAGATGATCACACTGCATCCGGCCTTCGAACCGCTGCTTTCCGCTGCCGATAAGATTCCCTTTGAAGTTGCGCCGGTTTACATCAAACTCAGCTACTACAAACCCCCGACGGAAGCTCCTGCTGCCGCTCCGACTGCGGCGGCTCCGACCGCTCCTGCCACGACTGCAGAACCTGCTCCCGCTGAAAACACAGCACCTGCTGCCACATCCGGAACGGCAAACCCGCCGCAAAACTAATTCGATCGTTCCCGGGATCACCCGAAAATGGGTGGTCCCACCTTTCGACCACCTGCCGGGATTATCTCGTCCTATCCCGGTACTTAGCCTGAAAGCTGACTAGCTGGAGGAACACCGAGTTGAAGCGCATTCTTTTTATCCTTTCTTTCGCTTTTTTATTAGGGACGACGGCCCGATTTTCTCATGCTCAGGCTGTTCCGACGGCCACACGGAACAGCTCTGTGCAGATAGGAGCCGGCTACTCCTTTGCGAGTCCGGATTACGGCCAGAAAAAGATTCAGGGCTATACGATCTATGGGACCTACGACTTTACAAGGCACTGGGGCATTGAAGGTGATATTCACCGGATCAGCGTAATTACACCTACTGATATCGGCGAAGACTCTTATCTCCTGGGGCCGAGATACGTCTTTCATTACGGCCGCTTTCGGCCCTATGCAAAAGGATTACTCGGACTGGGTCGGTTTAAGACAGACTACGATCCTCGTTCACTCCGGCCCAATTACGCCAATACCTACAAAATGTACGCGCTCGGAGGCGGTGCTGATATGCGCGCCAGTCGCCACTGGAATATCCGGCTCGTCGATTTTGAGTATCAGGGATGGCCGGGTTACGGAAAAAATGGCCTGACTCCCTACGTCTTTACCTTTGGCGCAGCCTACACCTTCCACTAAGCTTGAAGAAGCGGGGTCTCCCGGCCGATATTCTCGGAAGTGTGACCCCGCTAAATCAGGTGATCTGGCCTGCTTTGCGGATTAGACAGGCCAATCCAGGGGAATGTGATTTGTTTAGCAAGATTCTTTTAACCGTATCTTTTCTCAGTGCGCCCGTCTTCCTCCACGCACAGGCTAGGCCTACCGCAGTTCGTACCGCCTCGGTACAGGTAGGAGCCGGCTTTTCGAATGCAAATACCGACTACCTCCCCAATCGCGTAAATGGGCTCACCATTTATGCGGATTATGACTTCTTCCATCACCTCGGAATCGAAGGCGAGTTTCGGTATGTCAAAGACGGCGGTACTAACATCTATGAGAAAACCTACGAGATCGGTCCACGGTATTCCCGCACCTATGGGCGTTTCTCACCGTATGTGAAGGGGCTTTACGGCCGAGGAGTCTTCAACTTTACCTATCGTGGTGAGCAAACCGCCAACCTGGCCTACAATCTCATCGGAGTCGGTGGGGGAGTGGATTACAGACTTCTTCGCTTCCTCAACCTTCGCGGCGAATACGAATATCAGCACTGGTTCGATTTCCCGCCCAACGGACTGACGCCGTCTGTTGTCACCATCGGAGCTGCTTACCGCTTCTGATCCTTCTCAAACTAGAAGAGCCCCGACAGTATCGGGGCTCTTTTCGTTATCACCTTTGGCGTTAGAAGTGGTAGGCCATACCAATGGTCGGCATGGATACAACTTCCCACCGATTCGTCTTGAAATTCGCGAGACCGAAATCGGGGGCCTTCACGACAAAGCCTCGATATTGGACGCGAACGTCCCAGCTCGGACTAAGTTCGTAGGCCAGACCGCCGCCGAACAACGCTCCGATGTTCGTATTTTGCCGGGTATCGAAGTTGGTCGTTCTGTAATCGCGGATCGGGGTAAAGAGCAAGCCGCCAACGCCCGCTTCAACGAACGGATTGAAATTGCGGAAGTTCAGCGTGTACACATAAGCGCCCGTAATCTCCTGCTGGCGGGTATGGATACGGACATTAGGAAGAAAGCTGGTGCTGTACTTGGAACTGTACTGTCCGAAGGAGTAGTTGAGTTCAAGTGCGCTGCGGGGTGTCAGCATGTATCGGTAGCTCGCGAGGAAGCCGACCGTCTTCGTTGTGTTCAGCTGCACCGCGTTTCCATTGACCTGCGGCGTCAAGATCCCAATCGCGCTAAGGCTGATATCCTGCCGGCTCTCCTGCGCATATCCAAGAGATGCCATCAGCATCAGCGCACCCAACAACATCGTTTTCTTCATGCTTCGCTAGATCCCTTCAAAATCGTCCAGAACAAGGTAGAGCTGTCGGTCGGCAACGGTACCCGCCGCAGTAACTTCCAGCACCTTCGTCACTGTCCCTTCATTGTAAACGCACAACTCGCAACTATGGGATTCCGAACGCAGAAAGGCCGGAGAGTGATCTCCGGCCTGAGCACTTTTCACTTTTAGAGAGCCGTTTTACTGGGGAGGGGTCTGCTCCTGCTGACGGTTTTTCATTCGTTCGCGCATGTGCACCTGCAGGTCGTCGTACTTGGTCTTCTGCTCATCGGTCAGCACGGCGCGAATTTTTTCTTGGGAAGTCTTACGAAGATCCATCATCTTTGAACGCTTCTGATCCTCGGACAGAGAACTATCGTTTCGCACTGCCCTCATCTGCTGGCCAGTGTCCTGCTGGATCGCTTTAACCTGAGCCTGCTGATCCGAGGTCAGATTTAACTGTTTAGTGAGCATCTCCAGTTGACGGGTCTGCATGTTTCCCATCCGAGACCCTGCCTGCGGACCCGCCTGCGGGGCTGCATCCTGCGCCTTGACTGGAATCGCGGACAGCGCGCCACAAATCAGTGTGGTCAGCGCGATTCGCGTGCATGCCTGATAAAAGCTCCTGTTCATCGACATCACCTCGCAATTTTTGAAGGAACTAGACCCCTTGGCTACCGGAACTGCTCGTTCAAACGTCGTCCCGCACAGAATGTTCCGGCGGAGACGCATAAATTTGTAGCGACCAGGGGTCACCGCTCAGGATGGAAGCAGTAGGGGTCACCCTGTGTTGCGGCATAAGACTCGACAACCTTGAGGAATGCCACAGCCGCGTGGGAGAGATTCGCCTGTTTGCGATAGACGATTCTCAGCCTTCTCTCCGTCTGCAGTTCAGGAACCTCCAGCATCACTAAAGCGCCGCTTTTGAGTTCAGGAACAGCCGTCAGCCGCGGGACCAGGGCTACACCGTTCCCCATCTCGACAAAGCGTTTGATCGCCTCGAGGGAAGGCAGCTCGACCCCCATATGCAGCGGCGTCTTGTGCTTTTTGAAGGTCTGGATGACCTTTTGACGTTGAGGAGAGGGGATGTTGTGCGCAATGAAGTTCTGCGTCCCAAGCTGCCGGATGGAGACCTTCCCTGCGCCCGCGAGGGAATGGCGCGGGTTGACGACCAAAGCCAGCTCATCCCGATAGACCACGATGGACCTGATTTGGCTGTCGTCCGGACGGAAGGAGAGAACACCGAACTCGACGGAGTGAATCAGAACCTCGTCCGGAATTCGGCTGGCGAGGGTACGCTGAACCGCGAGCTTGATTCTGGGGTTCTGGCGGCGGAATTCGTCGAGCAGGGGCAGCAGATACAAGCTCGTATATTCGTTGGCAGCCAGGTTCAGCCGCCCATGGTGCAGAGACCGCAGCTCCGAGAGCGCCCCGGTGGCTTCGCTCCTTAGATTCAACATCTTAGCGGCATATTCACGGAGCACCTCGCCGGCATCTGTCAGAGTACCGTCTCGAGAGGACCGATCGAAGAGAACTTCTCCGATTTCGGTCTCCAGCTTGGCAATTGCCTGACTGACCGCAGGCTGGGTACGATGGAGCCTAGAGGCGGCCCGTGAGAAACTGCGTTCTTCCGCTACGGCCAGAAATGTCTCCATCTGGACGAGATCCACTTTCTACCTCACTTCGGGCCGATGTTGCTGATCACGCGAATACTTCAATTAGAAATTTTGATATACGCGCAAACCATCATAAGCCTGCGTTATGATAACGTGCAGGATCGAAAGTGACCAGAGTTATGCAGAATTCCGATCAGATCGTCTTCTTCGATACCACCCTTCGCGATGGCGAACAGAGTCCTGGCTGCACCATGCATCTCGACGAGAAGCTGCGGATGGCGCATCAGCTTCGCGATCTCGGCGTAGACATCCTTGAGGCTGGTTTCGCGATTGCCTCTGAAGGCGACTTTGAGGCCGTGCAGACCATCGCCCGCGAGGTAACTGGAACCCGCATTGCATCCCTGGCCCGTTGCAAACGCGAAGACATTGACGCTGCCGGGCGCGCGATCCAGCCGGCCAAGTCCAATCGCATCCATACCTTCCTTGCTTCTTCGGACCTGCATCTGGAGTACAAACTGCGCATCTCCCGTGAGCAGGCCCTCGATCAGGTTGCCGAGTCCGTTCGTCAGGCGCGGAGCTATACCGACGACGTTGAATTCTCGACCGAAGATGGTACCCGCACTGACCCTGATTTTTTGGTGAAAATGATCACGGTCGCCGTACAGGCTGGAGCGACGACGATCAACATCCCCGACACCGTCGGATACAGCATTCCCGAAGAGTATGCGGCGATCTTCCGCATGGTACGCGAACGTGTTCCCGGGATTGAGAACGTTGTGTTGTCGACGCACTGCCACGATGACCTCGGCATGGCAGTTGCAAACACATTAGCTGGTATTCAGGGTGGCGCACGGCAGGTCGAGTGCGCTATCAACGGAATCGGCGAACGAGCTGGAAATGCCGCTCTTGAGGAAGTCGCCGCAGCCTTGATGGTTCGGCGTGACAAGTTCCCTTACACGAACAACATCAAGTTGGAACAGCTCTTCCCGACAAGCCAGATGCTCGCGCAGTGCATCAGCTTTGGTGCAGCGCCCAACAAGGCCGTCGTCGGAGCCAATGCCTTCGCGCATGAGTCGGGAATCCATCAGCATGGAATGCTCGCAAATCCGCTGACATACGAGATCATGACTCCCGCATCCGTCGGCGCGGGAAGCACAAACCTCGTGCTGGGCAAGCATTCCGGCCGTCGCGCGCTGGCTGATCGGCTGGAGAAGCTTGGTCACAGTCTCACGCGTGAGCAGCTCGACGAGGTCTATCACCGCTTTACCGAACTGGCTGATCGCAAGAAGTCGATTTACGACCAGGATATTCTCGGGCTTCTCAAAGCTGAGAAGTCGGCAGCCGTAGCAACCACTTAGAGCCCCTTTTTCAGCAGCGGGCTTCGACAACGAGAAGGGGCTTAGCCCTCATTCAAGAAGGAAAGCGAATGCGTCTCAAAGTTGCAGTTCTCGCCGGCGACGGCATCGGTCCTGAAGTTACACGGGAAGCCACCAACATTCTGCGCGCGGTCGCCGAGCTTGGCGGACACGACTTTAGTTTCGTAGAAGGCCTGATTGGTGGGGTGGCGATTACAGAGACAGGCTCGCCGCTTCCTACGGCGACTCTGGATGCTGCGCTGGACTCCGATGCTGTTCTACTGGGCGCTGTTGGGGACAACAAGTTCAACTCCCTCTCTCCGGACAAGCGTCCTGAGGCTGGCCTGCTGCAGATTCGCCAGGCGCTCGGCGGCTTCGCCAATCTACGTCCTTCCATTGCGTACTCTGCTCTGGCGGTAAGCTCTCCGCTCCGTCCTGAAGTCACAAAAGATACGGACATTCTCTTCGTTCGCGAGCTTCTGGGCGGCCTCTACTTCGGCGCACCTCGCTGGTGGAACAAGGAGACCAACGAAGCGATCAACACCATGCGCTACACCCGCGACGAAGTCGTTCGTGTCTCGCGTATCGCCTTCGAGCTGGCCTCAAAGCGTCGCAAGAAGGTCACCTCGGTCGACAAGGCGAATGTTCTCGAAGTTTCGCAGCTGTGGCGTGCGACCGTCACCGAAATTGCCAAAGACTATCCGGACGTCACGCTTGAGCATCAGCTGGTCGATTCGATGGCGATGCACATCATGAACATCCCCCGCAACTTCGATGTTGTGCTCACCGAAAACCTCTTTGGCGACATCCTCTCCGACGAGGCGGGCGTCATCACCGGATCGCTCGGGATGCTGCCTTCGGCGACGATCGGAGGCGCTGTCAATCTCTATGAGCCGGTACATGGCTCAGCCCCTGATATTGCAGGGACGGGCAAGGCAAATCCTCTGGGCGCGATTCTGACGGCCGCCATGGTGTTGCGGCACTCGGCCGGACTCGAACAGGATGCCCGCGCGGTCGAGCAGGCTGTCCACAAGGTTCTGGAGGCGGGATATCGTACCGCCGATATCGCCCGCGGAGGCGAGGGTCTGCAGCTGGTCTCCACGCAGGAGATGGGCAAGCATGTCCACCAGGCACTTGCCGAGTCCATCGACCGTCGCCAGTCGCTGCATGCCGTGTAAAGACGATGAACTGGCAATTGAGACTAGTCCTGATGAACCTTGCAGTAGCCGGTGCGCTGTATTACCGCTGGCATCTCGGCGCACCCATCCAATCTCTGTTGATTGCCGGGATGATCATGTTTTTTCTAGTGAACGTGCTCGTCCTGTTGACCCGAAAGAAGCCTGCTTCAACGAAAAGATAATGCGCCGCCTCATCCAATCCGCCGCCGCTGCACTGCTTCTTCTGGCCATAGCGCCGGCGGGAGTTGCGCAGCTTCATCTGAAGCGGGAAAAACCTCCCGTCGAAGATCTTTCGTGGATGTGGCAGTATACGCAGCTGGAGACGGCAAGAAGCCAGGAGAATGCTCTCCTCCAGGATGCTCGCTTCAAATCGTTTGTTGAGAATCATCTCAAAGCCCCCCAGACCTTCTGGGGGAAGAACAAGACTTTGAGCGACGTGGTTCTGGAGTTTCTGGGAGTTCCCGGACAGGTGATCGGGGACGACAATCGTTATCTCAACGCAGACGGATGCGTCCCGCATTTCTGTCCGGACCGCGGCCTGCTATGGGTTGACCTCGGCCCGCCTCACCCTCTGGTTGCCTTCGCAGCCATTGATTGGATCAGCGACAACAGAACTACGGATCAGGATAGGGCTGCCTACACCCTGTGGCTCTTTTCCAATCGTTCTCTCGATCCCGCACATATACCCGCTGCATTGACTCGCAGCATCTCCCGCTGGACCTCGCATCCTTCGTTGGGCGATACACATCTTCAGAACATCACACGCGTCTTCTTTGTCGATCCTGACGGCACGCCTCATCCGGTTACGCCCAGCGCGATCGGCGCGCATAACGAGCTTCCGCCAGAGACCACGACAGAGTCGAATCCGGCTTCGAGCACAACACCAAAGGCAAACTCATGAGCACAGCACCAAAGACGTTGTTTGAAAAGGTATGGCAACAGCATGTTGTCGTCGAGCCTGCAGGCGAACCAACGATTCTCTATATCGATCTGCACCTCGTCCACGAGGTCACCAGCCCCCAAGCCTTCGACGGTCTTCGCATGGCAGGCCGTAAGATTCGCCGTCCAGACCGCCACATCGCCACAGTGGACCACAACGTTCCTACGACCAGTGCGTATGACCGTCTGCACATCGTAGATCAGGTCTCGGCCGCGCAGGTCAATGCGCTGCGAAAGAACTGCGCTGAGTTCGGCATAGAGTTCTTCGACGTACAGGATGCCTCGCAGGGCATCGTCCACATGATCGGACCGGAGCTGGGTGCGACCAAGCCGGGAATGACCATCGTCTGCGGCGACTCACACACCTCGACGCACGGAGCCTTCGGTGCGCTGGCCTTCGGGATCGGCACCAGCGAGGTCGAGCACGTCATGGCGACGCAGACCCTGCCTCAGTCCAAGCCCAAGACGTTCCGGATCACCGTCGACGGCGAGCTTCCCTTCGGCGTTACCGCCAAGGACATCATCCTCGACATCATCGGCAAGATCGGCACCGATGGCGCTACCGGCTACGTCATCGAGTACGCGGGCTCAGCCATCCGCTCGCTGTCGATGGAAGGCCGCATGACCATCTGCAATATGTCGATCGAAGCCGGTGCGCGTGCGGGAATGATCGCTCCCGACGAGACGACCTTCGCCTACCTCAAGGGTCGCCGCTTCGCCCCGCAGGGCACAGCCTGGGACGAGGCCGTGGCGCACTGGAAGACGCTGCCCACCGATGAAGGTGCAATCTTCGACCGCGAGCTACACATCGACGCCGCAACCCTCGCTCCCGCCGTCACCTGGGGAACGTCCCCCGGCATGCACGCCACCATCGAAGGCAAGGTGCCAACACTCGACGAGGCGGCGACCGACGCCGACCGCAAGAGCTTCCAGCGCGCCTACGAATACATGGACCTGAAGCCCGGCACACCGATGGAAGAGATCAGGATCGATACCGTCTTCCTCGGCTCCTGCACCAACGGCCGCATCGAGGATCTGCGCGCCGCCGCTGCCGTGGTCAAAGGTCACCACGTCGCTACGAAGATTCGGGCGATGGTCGTCCCCGGATCGCAGGCGGTCAAGCGCCAGGCAGAAGCAGAGGGACTCGACAAGATCTTCAAGTCCGCAGGCTTTGAGTGGCGCGAGCCTGGCTGCTCCATGTGCCTGGGCATGAACCCCGACATCCTTCAGCCCGGCGAGCGCTGCGCCTCCACCTCGAACCGCAACTTCGAAGGCCGTCAGGGACGCGGCGGACGCACACACCTGGTCTCGCCCGAGATGGCCGCCGCCGCCGCCATCACCGGACACTTCACCGATATTCGCAAGTGGAAGCAGACGGAAGGAGCACAGCGCTAATGGAACCGATCAATATCATCACCTCGAAGGCCGTGCCGCTGCCGCTGCCCAACATCGACACCGACCAGATCATCCCCAAGCAGTTCCTCAAGCGCATCGAGCGCACCGGCTATGGCGAGTTCCTCTTCTTCGACTGGCGCTACGATCTCGATACGCCGGACCACGTCGAAGAGCGCAAGGACTTCGTGCTTAACAAGCCGGAGTACAAGGGCGCCGAGATCCTCATCGCCGAGAAGAACTTCGGCTGCGGAAGCTCGCGTGAGCATGCAGCATGGGCTATCAACCAATACGGCTTCCGGGCCGTTATCGCACCCACCTTCGCGGACATCTTCTTCTCGAACGCAGGCAAGAACGGCATCGTCCTCGCTCGTCTGACGGAAGAGGAAGTTCAGACGCTGCTCGAGCGCTGCACGAAGAACCCAGAGCACAAGCTCACCATCAACCTTGAAGCACAGACCGTCACCGACGATCAAGGCTTCAGCGCGCATTTCGACATCGATCCCTTCCGCAAGTACTGCCTGCTGAATGGACTCGACGACATCGGCCTGACGCTGCGCCATAAAGATTCGCTCGACAAGTTCGAGCAGACGCACGACAAAGATTTCTGGTCTGCACCAAAGACCGCCGCCTGATTTGTTAAGGGCATGGCATTAGCCGTGCCGTGGAAGCTAACTCTTACGCGGGGCTTCAGCCCCTGAGGGAAATCTCGAAGTGAGCAACGAACTCGATCCGGCAAAGAAGCATTCCGCAATCCTCACCGAAGGCCCCAACCGCGCCGCCGCGCGCTCGTACCTGCGTGGCGTAGGCTTCAGCAAAGAAGACCTGCACAAGCCCATCATCGGCATTGCCAATACCTGGACCGAGATCGGCCCCTGCAACTTCCACCTCCGTCAGGTCGCCGAGGCCGTCAAGCAAGGCGTGCGCGAAGCGGGTGGAACTCCGATGGAGTTCAACACCGTCACCATCTCCGACGGCATCACCATGGGCACAGAGGGCATGAAGGCCAGCTTGATCTCCCGAGAGGTCATCGCCGACTCCATCGAGCTGGTCGCTCGCGGCAACAGCTTCGACGGAATCGTCTGCATCGCCGGTTGCGACAAGAACATGCCCGCCGCCATCATGGCGCTTGGCCGCCTCGACATCCCCGGCCTGATGCTCTACGGCGGCTCCATCGCTCCGGGTCATCTGAAGCAGCCCGACGGCAGCGCCAAGGACATCACCATCCTCAACGTCTTTGAGGCAATCGGCTCACACGCCGCCGGCAAGATCAACGACGAGCAGCTGGAAGCCGTTGAAGCCGCAGCCTGCCCTGGCCCCGGAGCCTGCGGCGGCCAGTTCACCGCCAACACCATGGCGATGGCTGGCGAGTTCCTCGGCATCTCCCCCATCGAGATCACCGGCGTTCCGGCGATGTCGCCCGAGAAGGCCAAAGCCTCGCGTGAGGCTGGACGCCTCGTCATGGAGCTGGCCCGCAAGGACCTTCGTCCCTCCAAGATCGTCACACGCACCGCCATCGAGAACGCCTACGCCGCGGTCTGCGCCAGCGGTGGCAGCACCAACGCTGTGCTGCACCTTCTCGCCATCGCGCGTGAGTTCAACATTCCATTCACCATCGACGACTTCAACGCCATCAGCGACCGCACGCCGCACATCTGCGACCTCTCGCCGGGCGGCAAGTACGCCGCGACGGACTACCAGGATGCGGGCGGCTCCCGCGTGCTGGCGAAGCGTCTGGTCGATGCCGGCCTGATCGACGGCAACCAGATGACCGTCACCGGCAACACGCTCGCCGAAGAGGCCACGCACGCCGTTGAGACCCCAGGGCAGGTCGTGATCTATCCCATGGACAAGCCGCTCAAGCCCACCGGCGGACTCGTCATCCTAAAGGGCAATCTCGCGCCCGAGGGCTGCGTGGTCAAGGTCGCAGGTCACGAGCGCGTGCTGCACACCGGCCCTGCGCGTGTCTTCGACTCCGAGGATGCATGCTTCGCCGCAGTTGAGGCAGGAAAGATCAAGCCCAACGATGTCTGCGTCATCCGCTATGAGGGTCCACGCGGCGGTCCGGGAATGCGCGAGATGCTCGCCGTCACCGCCGCCATTAAGGGCATCCCCGAGCTCTCCGAAACTGTCGCGCTCCTCACCGACGGCCGCTTCTCCGGAGCCACGCGAGGCCTGATGGTCGGCCACGTCGCTCCGGAAGCTTATCTCGGAGGCCCCATCGCTGCAGTGCACGAGGGCGACAAGATCACCTTCGACATCAAGCAGCGCGAACTTCACCTCGAGGTGCCCGCTGAGGAGATTGCTAGGCGCCTGAAAGAGGTCAAGCATCCGGAGCCGCGTTACAAGCGCGGTGTCTTCGCCAAGTATGCCAACACTGTAAGCAGCGCCAGCCTGGGAGCTGTCACTACATAAGCTTCCAACACACCTATACCGCAAACAGACTGAATCGATGGGGACCGGTTATCCATGAAGGCCGAAACGCTCAGCACCTCCGAATCTCTGGCACTCGATGTGATTCGTGTACTCGCGTCCATGATGGTTGCCTTCGGCCACCTCACACAGCCATATTTCTCCACCGGCTGGCGGGATTGCACCATCTATGCCCAAGCTTGTGTGGGTGTATTTTTCATCCTTTCCGGCTTTGTCATTCGTTATGTCACGTGCCGGCGTCCTTCTACGATTGGCCACTACCTGGCTGATCGTGGTTCGCGTATCTACTCTGTTGCGATTCCCACTCTACTTTTCACGGTCGTTGCCGATCAGATTCTTCGTTCTGCAAGACCGGATTTCTATTGGCCACAATGGTCCAATCACGGAACCTCACGTGTGTTTGCCCTTGCGATGAACCTTGTGTTCTGTGGGCAGCTTTGGGGTCGTCGAGTTGAGGCACTCCTCAACCTTCCTTACTGGTCTATCAACTACGAAGTCATCTATTACATTGGCTACGGCTGTTATTTTTATCTTCGCGGCTGGTCGCGGTGGATCTCAGTGGCTCTTGTAGCGATCATCGCTGGACCCTTCGTTGTCGGCCTCTTCCCACTCTGGGCACTCGGCTGCGTTCTCCATGACGCTTACAAAAACTGGTGCAAACACGGAACAGAACTCCGCAACGCGGCCCGGCTGCTGTGGATTCCCGCTCTCGCCGCCGTCGCCGTCTGGCTTATTCCCGGACACGGCAGCGCAATCGACAAGCCGTTCTCGTTCCATAATCATCACCATCTCAAACTCCCGCTCCCGAACAGTACGGTTTTATTCGGCTTCATATGGGCCGTGTTTTTTATCAACATCCTTGCCTTGGCGAGACGCTTCCACGTTACCTCGCGCAGTCGCACAGACCGTATCGTGCGCTTCATCGCCGAAGGCACGTTCCCTATCTATCTGCTCCATTTCCCATTGTTCTTAGTGGTAGCGGCGCTCATTCCGTATAACCACTCCCATGTGTTCCCCAAGCTCATGATGTTCTTGGCCTCCGTGGTGCTCGGGATTCTCGCAGGACCTTTCTGCAATCTGCTCAAACTCAAGCTGCGTAGTCTTTATCCGTCTCCCAAAACCCAGGCTGCCGCGAGGTAGCCGTCAACCCTTATTCATCAGGATCCTTTTATGGCAACCAACAATACGCACCCCATCCTGACCGGAGCTGAAATTCTCTGGGCCACACTCGTCGGCGAAGGCGTCACTACTGTCTTCGGTTATCCCGGCGGAGCCATCCTCCCCGCCTATGATGCTCTGCGCAAGTTCCCGATCCACCACGTGCTCACGCGGCACGAGCAGGGAGCTGCACACATGGCTGACGGTTATGCACGCGCCTCCGGCAAGGTGGGCGTTGCCATTGCTACCTCAGGTCCTGGTGCAACCAATCTCGTCACCGGCATTGCTACCGCCATGCTCGACTCGATTCCAATCGTCTGCATCAGCGGCCAGGTCTCTTCGAAGGTTCTCGGATCTGATGCTTTCCAGGAGATCGATATCACTGGAATTACCTTGCCGATCACCAAGCATAACTTCGTTGCCACACGAGCCGAAGAGATCGCTCCGATGATCCGCGAGGCTTTTCAGATCGCAGCCTCCGGCCGCCCCGGCCCTGTGCTGGTCGATATCACCAAAGATGCACAGCAGGGCACGGCCACCTTCAACTTCGACGAAGCCGCTCCCGCTTCTTATCGTCCCCATCCGATGCTTCGCGCCGAATCCACGGAGATGGCCCGCGCCATCGAGTTGATGCGTGCCTCGACCAAGCCCGTCATTCTTGCCGGCCACGGCATCATTCACTCAGGCGCAGAGCGTGAGGTCCTGGCTTTCGCTGAGCGCTACCAGATCCCTGTCGCTACCACGCTGCTTGGCCTTGGAGCCTTCCCTGCGTCGCATCCCCTCGCCCTGGGCATGATGGGCATGCACGGCGAATCGTGGGTGAATCATGCCATTCAGCAGGCCGACCTCCTCCTCGCCTTCGGGATGCGTTTCGACGACCGCGTCACCGGAAATCTCGCCAGCTACGCTCCGAACGCCAAAAAGATTCATATCGAAATCGATCCCAGCGAAATCAACAAGAACGTCAAGGTCGATGTCGCGCTCATCGGCGACCTCAAAGAGGTCCTCAACACGATGGAGCCACTCATCCACGACAGGAACTACCTCGCCGATGCAAGCACCACCAAAACCACGCGGGCATGGCTCCGCGAGATTCGCTCCCTGAAGGGCGACGCCGCCGTGCGCGACATCATCAACCTGCCTGATAACGGCCACCTCTATGCCGCACACGTCATTAACGACATCTGGCAGGAAGCCAAGGCTGCTGGCCGCCTCGACAAGACCATCATCGCCACCGACGTAGGCCAGCATCAGATGTGGGAGGCGCAGTACTTCAAGCACGAGGACACGCGGACACTCATCACCTCAGGCGGCCTCGGCACCATGGGCTTCGCTCTGCCCGCCGCTATCGGAGCCAAGATCGCGCGACCAGACTGCGACGTCTGGTGTATCGCGGGCGATGGAGGCTTCCAGATGACCGCCTCCGAGCTTTCGACCATTCAGCAGGAGTGCCTCCATATCAACGTCGCCGTCATTAACAACGGATTTCTCGGCATGGTGCGCCAGTGGCAGGAGGCCTTCTACGACAAGAACTACGCCTGCTCGCCCATCCTCTCGCCCGACTTCGTCAAGTTGGCCGACGCCCACGGCATCCCGGGAGCGCACGTCACCGAGCGCAAGGATGTAACACCCACAGTCGCAAAGGCGCGTACCTCTCCAACAGCTTTCGTCATCAACTTTTCAGTTGAGAAAGAAGATGGCGTCTACCCGATGATCGCTCCCGGAGCCGCGCTGCACGAGATGGTCCGCCGCCCTAACCCGCTGATTGAAACCGCTGAGGACGAGTAGTAATGACAGCGGCAGATATTGAACGGCTGCGAAGCTACACCGACAGATTCATCGCCATGAACACGAGCGATGGTGAAACCTGACAGTGAAGGTTCTACTGATGCAAGAGGAATATCAAGATTTTATTCACGAGATTCTCGCATCAGATCGTGACCATAAATACCGCAAGCCGCTTAGTTCTGCCACATATACAACACGCTATGACGAAGTTATCTCTTTCGCGTTAGCAGAGGAAGGAAAGTAAAAAGTGCTCCACACCTTCGTAGCCCTAGTAGACGACAAACCCGGCACACTCACCCGGGTTGCTTCCCTCTTTCGCCGTCTCAACGTCAACATCGTCTCCCTCACTGTAGGCGAGAGCGAGCGCGATGGCATCTCGCGCATGACCATCGTCTGCGATGCGCCTGAGCACGCCGCTGATCGCATCCGTGCCTCGCTCTACAAACTCGAGACCACGCGTGATGTCGATGAGCTTGGCCGCTCTGAGGCCGTTATCCGCGAGCTGTGCCTCATCAAAGTCGCCGCCGGCCCCAACTCGCCGCACGGCCAGCAGTCGCGCTCCCAGATCTTTGAGCTCGCTAACGTCTTCCGCGCCCGTGTCGTCGACCTCGCGCCTGAATCCATCATGCTCGAGATGACCGGCGCCGCCTCCAAGATTGAAGGCTTGCTGCAAGTCCTGCGCGAATCGAAGTTTGAGGTTCTTGAAGTCTCACGCACCGGCCGCATGGCCATGCGCCGGGGCCACCACACCGGCCGCGTCCTCAAAGCCCTTGGCACGAAGCCTGATGAAGAGGCTCCGGTCGCTTTTCCCGATCGTCCCGTCACCGACGATCTACCGAATCAGTTTGCAGAAGACGAAGCTTAGCGGAATCTCCATTTACGATTAACGAAACAACCAAAGGAAAGAAGAGAACAATGGCAAAGACGTATCACGACGCAGACGCAGACCTCTCCCTCATCCAAGCTAAAAAGGTCGGAATCATCGGCTACGGCTCACAGGGCCACGCCCACGCCCTCAACCTCAAGGACTCCGGCGTCGAGGTTCGCGTAGGCCTTCGCCCTGACTCTCCGAACGCGGAGCGCGCCCGTAAGGCAGGCCTTCAAGTTGATACCGTCGCCAACGTTGCCAAGTGGGCCGACGTCATCATGAATCTCACCCCCGATCAGACGGCTGCCAAGGTTCACAAGAATGAGGTTGAACCCAACCTCGCCCCTGGCAAGACCCTGATGTTCGCGCACGGCTTCAACATCCGCTTCGGTACCATCGTTCCTCCTGCGGGCGTAGATGTCTCGCTCGTCGCTCCCAAAGCCCCCGGCCATCGCGTCCGTGAGGTCTTCACAGAGGGCGGCGGTGTTCCCGGCCTGGTTGCCGTCGAGCAGAATGCTAGCGGCAAGGCTCTCGAGCTCGCTCTCAGCTACGCCAAGGGCATCGGCTGCACCCGTGCAGGCGTTCTCGAGACCACCTTCACCGAAGAGACAGAAACCGACCTCTTTGGTGAGCAGGCTGTTCTCTGCGGCGGCACCGCTGCTCTGGTCAAGGCTGGCTTCGAGGTTCTCACCGAGGCGGGCTATCAGCCCGAGCTTGCCTACTTCGAAGTTCTCCACGAACTGAAGCTGATCGTCGACCTGATGTATCGCGGCGGCCTCGCCTACATGCGTCACTCCATATCCGACACGGCAGAGTGGGGCGACTATGTCGCCGGTCCCCGCATCGTCACAGCCGATACCAAAAAGGCCATGAAGAAGCTGCTTGAGGAGATCCAGAACGGATCCTTCGCCAAGAAGTTTATCGAGGAGAACGAGACAGGACGTCACGAGTTCGCTCGTATTCGCCAGCAGGAAGCCGCACACGGCATCGAAAAGGTCGGCGCCGAACTCCGTAAGGCGATGCCCTTCCTCGATCCGGTCAAGGTCGAGAACGGAGCTGTCGTCAAGGCCTGAGCCTGGTTGTCTTCTGAGGCCCGGCTCCTGAGCCGGGCCTCTTTGCTTCAATCTTCCAAGAAAAGGACCAATGAAGAGCCCTCGTTCTCCCTTCTACGTCACGACGCTGATCGCCGGCGCCTTCTTCATGGAGAATCTCGATGGCACCATCATCGCCACCGCCCTCCCACAAATGGCGAATAGCTTCGGTGTGGGCGCAGTAAAGCTCAACATCGGCATGACGGCATATCTCATTACCCTTGCCGTCTTCATCCCCATCAGCGGATGGGTCGCGGATCGCTTCGGCGCACGCACCATCTTCGCCTCCGCTATCGGGATCTTCACCTTTGCTTCCCTTCTCTGCGCAGCCGCACCAAATCTCACTGTCTTTACGCTGACGCGAATCCTGCAAGGTATCGGCGGCTCCATGATGGTCCCCGTCGGTCGCCTGATCGTCCTGCGTTCTACTCCAAAAGACCAAATTGCGCAGGCCATCGCTTATATCAGTTGGCCCGGACTGGCTGCCCTTGTCATCGGTCCTCCGGTCGGCGGCTTTATTACCACCTATTTCTCCTGGCACTGGATCTTTCTGCTTAACCTGCCCATCGGCATCATCGCGCTCGTTCTGACCATTCTCTGGATCGAGAACACGCGCTCTGACGAACAGCATCCACTCGACTGGCTAACCTTCCTGTTCGCTGGCGTTGCCTCAACCGGCGTTATCTTTGCACTCGAGACGCTTGGCGCCGGTGAAAGTCAATCGACTACCGCGATGTCCGTCCTTCTACTCAGCCTCTTCAGCGGTTATCTAGCTGTCGTCACGGCACGCCGAAATCCGGCTTCGCTCATCGACTTGGAATCCATGCAGCTCAAGTCCTATCGGTTAAGCGTCTACAGCGCGAGCCTCTTTCGCATCGCCGTCGGTGTGCTTCCCTTCCTGCTTCCGCTGATGTTCCAGGTCGCCTTCGGCCTCAACGCATTTAAGTCAGGCCTCTACCTGCTTGCTCTCTTCGGCGGCGACTTCAGTATGAAGTCAATCGTGCTTCCCGTCCTTCGGCGCTTTGGCTTCCGGCGTCTACTCATCTTCAACGGCCTAATCGTCGCCGTCTCCGTCGCCCTGTGCGCTACGTTTACACCCTACACGCCGCCTGCACTCATCGCCACGCTCCTCTTCTTTCACGGAGCCGCCCGCTCACTCGAATTCACCTGCATGACCACTCTCGCCTATGCCGAGATTCCTCCTGAGCGTATGTCGCGTGCCAACGGCTTCCTCTCCGCCGTGATGCAACTCTCCATGGGCATGGGAGTCGCTGTGGGCGCAGTGATGCTTCGCCTCGTTGCGCGTGCGAGTGGGCACCTGCCCGCGAATCCACATCTTCGCGACTTCCACATCGCGATCCTCTGCACGTCAGTACTCGCTCTCGCTCCCGCCATCGAAGCCATCGGCCTTCCGCGCAACGCAGGCGCCATGACCAGCGGACACTACTCCGATCCCGATCTTGAAATTCATGCAACCTAGAGCATTGCGCCCACGGCAGTGACTCATCGCGTACCATGGTCTGGATGAACCGCCGACAGTTTCTCCAAAGCCTTAGCGCCACTACTGCCGCGGGTTTGCTCGGCGCTGCAAAACCCGTCTCTCGTCCCAACATCATCTTTATCTATGCCGACGATCTCGGCTACGGCGATGTCAGCTGCTACGGCGCAACTTCGGTTCACACCCCGCACATCGATTCGCTCGCGGCCCAGGGACTGCGCTTTACCGATGCTCACGCCACCTCGGCCACCTGTACTCCTTCCCGCTACTCCGTGATGACGGGGCAGTATGCATGGCGCAAGAAGGGTACCGGAATCCTTCCTGGTGACGCCCCGCTCATCATCGACCCTCATCAAATCACTCTGCCTTCCGTGCTTAAACAAGCTGGATACACGACCGGGGTCGTCGGCAAATGGCACCTCGGCCTGGGCAATGGCAACATCGACTGGAACGAAGAGATCAAGCCCGGGCCAATCGAACTGGGATTTGACTACTCCTTTATCATTCCCGCCACTCCTGATCGTGTTCCATGCGTCTTTCTGGAAAATCATCGCGTAGTCAATCTCAATCCTGCCGACCCGATTCATGTCAGCTACAAAGCGCCCTTTCCTGGCGAGTTGACCGGCAGGGATCATCCCGAACTTCTGAAGATGAAGCCCAGCCACGGGCACGATATGGATATCGTCGACGGCGTCAGCCGCATTGGCTATATGGAAGGTGGAAAGTCATCCCTCTGGATCGACGAAGACATCGCGGATACCCTCAGCACAAAAGCTGTTCGCTTCATCGAGCAGAACAGCCATCACCCCTTCTTCCTCTACTATCCCGCGCATGACATTCACGTTCCTCGCCTGCCCAATAGACGCTTCGTCGGCAAAACAAAGATGGGACCGCGCGGCGACGCCATCGTGGAGCTCGATTGGTGTGTCGGCCGCATTCTGGATACCTTGGAGAAGCAAGGCATCGCGCAAAACACACTCATCATCTTCTCGAGCGACAACGGACCTGTCGTCGACGATGGCTATCACGATCAGGCAGTCGAAAAGCTCGGTACACACAAGCCGGCTGGCATCTATCGCGGTGGAAAATACAGCAACTTCGATGGTGGGACCCGAGTACCTTTCCTTGTCAAATGGACAGACCACGTAAAGCCGGGAACAACTTCAAGCGCCCTCGTCGATCAGATCGATCTACTAGCCTCGCTCGCTACACTCACGGGCCAATCGCTTCGTAATGACGATGCACCGGACAGTATTAACTTATTGCCGGCGATACTAGGCCGCTCTCGCACAGGCAGGCAATCTCTTGTCGAAGAGGCTGGATCACTCTCACTTGTAGAAGGAAAGTGGAAGATGATTCGCGGCGATCAAGAATCTGCCTACGATCGCTATACGAGGATAGAGCTCGGGAACGCGCCTGATCCGCAGCTTTACGATCGAGCTGCTGATCCTGCAGAGCAACATAATGTTGCAGCGGCACATCCGGAGATCGTCAAACGCATGCTGGCGCAGCTGGATCAGATTCAATCGTCAGGCCGCAGTCGTCCTTAAGTGCCTTGTTGGAAAGCTGCACCGCGGCTCAACTGCTACAAAGCTTTCCACATCAGAATGCTGGAAATCCCCGTCTGCTGGCACATAACGCCATTCCCTGCAATGGAACGCTTTTCGTCACAAAACGTCGTACTCCGCCGTTGCTATCTTCCCAAACAAGTTCAAAAACCTGTCACAATGAGAGCAGAGTTGTCCTTCCTGTTCCTCTACCCTGCCCACGACGGCAGAAGGAGATTCTTCATGGCCGCCCCCAGCAGTTACGAAGTTATTCTTCCCCATCAGCTCGGGCCTCAGATCTTTATTGCTCCTCCCTCGCACCCCACTTCGCAGGCTGAGATCATTGCGGCGCTGCGCACCATTCCTGCGCTGGACGGTCTCACTGAAGACGAATACCGCTGGTTTGCCACGCATGGCACAGAGCGTGTCGGAGACGACGGTGCGATGGTCTTTGCAGAAGGCAGTCCGTGCGATCGCATGGTCTTCATCCTCAAGGGTGAAGTTCATGTACGCCGCCACAATGCTGGCCCCATGACCCTCTGGATTGGCCGGGCAGGACAAATGACCGGCAAACTGCCCTTCTCTCGCATGAAGGTCTACGGCGGAGAAGGTTACCTCGTCGGTTCAGGATGGTCGCTCGATATCCACGAAGATCTCTTTCCAGAGATGTTGGCTGCAATTCCGTCGATGACTCAGCGTTGTGTCTCCACCATGATGGATCGCGTCCGCGAAGTTACCCGCATGGAGCAACAGGCGGAAAAACTGGCCGCACTCGGAAAGCTTGCAGCCAATCTGGCTCATGAACTCAACAATCCGGCATCCGCCGCGCAGAGATCTGCCTCAAGCCTCTTCTCCGAGCTCCGCCAATATGGAGATCAGAAATATCGCCTCGGTAACCTCTGCCTGTCGGATACGCAGACCTCGCAATACCGATCGTGGGTAGCGCGAACTCGCTCCATACTTGCGGAACAGGATGCCATCAGTGGAACTCCGGACGCCCTGGCCATCAGTGATCGCGAAGTGGACCTGCTGCGTTGGCTCGAGGAACACCGCATTCCCAACCCCTGGGCCATTGCACCTTCTCTTGCAGAGACGGGAATTGCAGCTGCTCAACTCGACGAACTTGCAGGATTCGTCACCACAGAGGCGCTACCGGTTGCGGTCGCCACCTTCGCTAGTTCGCTGCGCGTCGAGCGTATGGCCGAAACCGTCGTCAACTCGACTGTCCGTATCTTCGATCTGATTCGCGCGATCAAAGACTACTCCTATATGGACCAGGCGCCCATCCAGGACATTGATCTGGCGCAGTCGCTTGAAAATACCTTGGCGATGTTCAAATCGCGCCTGCAGCATGTCACCATGATCAATGACTTCGACCCTGCCCTTCCACCCGTCGCTGGATACGGGCGCGAGCTCAACCAGGTATGGACTGCACTAATCGAAAACGCTCTTGACGCCATGAAGGACCACGGCACGCTGCGGGTCTGTACGCGGCTTCAGGGACGCATGGCCTTCGTAGAAGTATGGGACACAGGCCCCGGCATCGATCCGGAGCTCAAGAGCCGTATCTTCGAACCCTTCTACACAACGAAGGCGCCGGGCCGCGGGCTCGGGCTCGGGCTGGATACCGCACAACGAATCCTCGAACGCCACTCCGGCTTCATCCAGGTCGAATCGCATCCGGGGTCCACATGCTTCCAGGTCCGCCTCCCGCTGGAGCAGGCACAAACCTACTAATGCAGAGGCAGCGGGTCCTCGCGATCAGTTCAGCGACGACTCGATGCCTCTGCGATCACTTCACGGCCTATCTGTTCCACGGTTTGTACCAGAAGATCAAAATCTTCTCGTCGCGAACGATGATTCGAGATAGCCACGCGGATAGCAAATCGCCCTCGAAGCACCGTGCCTGACGGAACCGCCGCGCCGCTCTCCTGCAGCCGCATCAGCACCTCTTTATTCTGCGCATCACTCGCTCCTGCATAACGAAAGCAGACAATATTGAGAGGAGTTTCAGCAGCCAGCTCAAGCTCTGAGGATGCGTCGACCAACGAAGCAAGATATTGCGCCTGCTCAACGTTCTGCTCAATCACAGCAGTGATCGCATTTACGCCAAGTGCTTTCAGACTCATCCACGCTTTCAGCGCCCTAAAGCCCCGCGACAGCTCAATGCCGCGATCTGCAAATCGAATCCCTCCGGCGGCCGGCCCTCGTTCCATCGCGGTCAGATAACTCGCGCCTGTCGCAAACGCCGCTTCATGCATCTCGGCATCACGCACAAGCACGCAACCAATGTCGTAAGGCATGTAGCCCCACTTGTGCAGATCAAACGCGAGGGAATCGGCTCGCTCCAGCCCTCTCATCTGTGTGCGTAGTTTTTCCGACCAGTAGGCAGCGGCGCCAAAAGCACCATCCACGTGAAACCAGAGATCCTCCGTTGCGCAAAGATCGGCGATTGCACTAAGGTCATCCGTCGCTCCCGTGTTCACCGTTCCTGCCGTTGCCACAACGCAGACAGGCCTGTATCCGGCGGCGCGATCCGAAGTGATCGCCTCGCGCAATTCTCCAACCTGCAGACGGTAATGATCGTCAACTCCGATGACGCACAGAGCAACACGCCCCATTCCCATCAGATCCATCGCTTTTTTGAGCCAGCTATGCGCCTCCGTGGAACAGTACACGCGAAGTAAAGGCCCGCCCTGCAGGCCTTCGGCACGCACATCAAATCCTGCCTTTGCATAGCGTCCTACAGCTAGACCAATCAGGTTGGCCATCGTGCCGCCGCTCATCAGCAGTCCACTCGTTCCGGAAGGCATCCCCATCAGCTCTGCCATCCACCGGATGACCTGTTCCTCCACCATGGTGGCCGAGTCGTCGAATCCACCCACGTTTGGATTCATTCCTGCCGCCAGCATCTCCGCAAGAACGCCTTCAGCCGTTCCAGTTCCCATCACCCATCCCCAGAAACGCGGGTGGGTGTTCCCTATACCGAAGGGAAGAATCTGCGTCACAAAACGCTCATAGGAGGCCGCTGCTCCCTCGCCCTCCCTGGGAATAGGATCAGCTGCAATTAACTTTCGGATCTCTTCAGGAATCGGCTGCCATACCGGTTCGTTGCGTCTTCCCTGAAGGTGGTCGAATATCTCGTCGACCATACGATGCCCTAAAGCACGCAGCGAAGCCCAGTCTCCGTCACTGCCCGGATCCAGCGTCTTCTCTATCGCGTCAGAACGCACGTCATCACCATTCATCTCGGATCATCAGAGTCTACGGAAAAGAAGAGATTCGCACAAAAGCGCGACGACGATATCGCAGAACGCATGACCTGGACATAGGCCTGCTTTCCTGCAATCGAGAATTGGAAGAATTTGGAAAAGTTACTTTGTTACTTCGACGCCACGCCAGAAAGCCACATGATGCTTTACGTTCCGGGCGGCAGGCTTTGGATCGGGGTAATACCACGCCGCGTCCTGGTTTTCCTGCCCATCGACGATGATGGTGTAATACCGAGCCTGACCCTTCCAGGGACAGCTGGAGGTCGTAGAACTCGGCCGCAGGAACTCTCGCTTAACCGTCTCGTCGGGAAAGTAGATATTACCTTCCACCGTCTCGTAGGTATCGCTCTCAGCGAGAACCTGTCCATTCCAAACTGCCTTTGCCATAGTCTGCAACCCGTCTTTTCAAGAATTTACAGCAAAGCCGCCCAGTTTCCAGGCGGCGCACATACATCAGTTTCCATAGACTACCTTAGCAGTTGTAACAGAAATGGATGCAAAAAGGAAAGTGAAGGGAACAGAACAGTTATCCCTTTGCCAACCCCAAGGATCGGAGAAATCCGTCGTGCAACCTGGCTGCTGCAGGATACTTCTCAATCAGCGCCGCCGTCTGCCGCATGAACGGATTTCCCGACTGCTTTTCCGTCTCAACATGGAAGTGATGGAACTTGGCATAGATCAGGACGCCCTCTCCATTCGAGTCCAGAAAGAGATCCGCATCGAGTGCGCCCCGCAGAACCAGAGAGGCAGCCATCTCCCAGTATCCCAGCACTTGCCTCCAGGCAGCATTGTGTTGGGACCCTACATCGCGCGAAACCGCCCGAAGCTCTTCCAGCGTCTTGGGCTGAAAGTCGAAGACCATGAAGCGACGTGATTTCCTCAGCGTCTCCTCGCGTCGCATCTCATAAAGCCTCAGTATCAGTTCCGCATCAGCCGCAGTTGCCATTCATACTCTCTTTCAGTCTCAGTCTGCTCTCCGACATCAGGCAGCCTCGCCCTCAGGCTGGGCTACCTGCTTTTCGTAAGTACAAGGAGGGGCCGACGATACAGCCTCCTCCTCTGCTGCACCCTTCTTCTTCCTCCGCTTCGGCAGTGCTTCCCGGTTGTTCGGGCAAACCCAGAAGGTACCCTTATCGTTGATCACTTCAAGCAGATACGCGCTATCGCACTTCGGACAGGATTCGTTGATCAGCTTCTGGTTAGAAGCAAAATCGCACTTCGGATAGTTGACACAGCCATAAAAGACGTCGCCACGCTTCGTCTTCCGGGCTGCGATGTCTCCGCCGCACTTCGGGCACTTCACATCCAGCAGGTCCTGCTTGATGTACTTGCACTTCGGATAGCCGCTACAGCTGACGAACTCCCCGTACTGGCCCTGGCGCAAAAGCAGCGGCTTGCCGCACTTCGGACAGGCCTCTTCAAGTTGTACCGGCGGCTTTTGCTGCACCTTCTGGTTCAACTTGCGAATCGTCTTGCACGGGGGATCCTCGTTGTAACCGGGGCAAGCCATAAACGGTCCCCACGGCCCGTTGCGCAGCACCATGACGCGACCGCAGTTATCGCAGAACTCCTCTTCCGCTACTTCGTCCGCGCCAGGCGCATTCAGGTCAGGCTTCGCCGCGTAGTTCTCTTTTGTGAAGTCGCAGCTGAAGGTCTCTACCACAACCTTCTTACCCTTTCCTTGTGCCTCCTGAATGGCGGATGTCAGTTCCTTTGCATCCTTCGCTTCGCGGCTGAAATCGGTAACGTCGTCCGTCATCGCCTTGACCGTCATGGGAAAGACGAAGGCCGATGTGACTTTCTTGAGGACAGCCTTGGAATCTTTCTTCCATGCGCCTGCAGCGACATTCATCGGCTTGGACTTCGTAAAGTTGGAGCAGGAGAAGAAACTCCCGAACTTACCCCACTTCAGAATCAGCGGTGAGCCGCACTGCTCGCAGACCTCTTTGGTAGGCTCTTCCATTCGCTTGATATCTTCCATGTGCTTCTCGGCGACCTTGAGCTCCTTCTCAAAGTGTCCGTAAAAGCCGTTCAACAAATCCGTCCAACGTTCCTGACCGTCTTCGACTGCATCCAACTCGCCTTCCAGCGTCGCCGTATATTGCGTATCGAAGATGTAGGGGAAGTTCTTCACCAGCAGCTTCGTGACAACAGTACCGATCTCCGTCGGAACAAACCGCCCGGTGATCTTCTTCACGTAATCGCGGTCTTGGATCGTGTTGATAATCGATGCATAAGTCGAGGGTCGCCCGATTCCCTTCTCTTCAAGGGTCTTCACCAGGCTCGCTTCGTTGTAACGCGGCGGAGGCTGCGTAAACTTCTGTTCCGGGTCCAGCTTTTCAAGCTTCAAAGCCTCACCCGCCGAGAGCTCAGGAAGGCGACGCTCGGTATCTTCGTCACCGTCCGCGTCCGCAACGGCATTCTGTTGCGCAAGCCGCTCTCCTTTGGCTGCCTTCTCCTTCGCAGCCAGACGGGCACGTTTATCTTCCTCTTCAAACTTCAGGTGTCCGTCGAACTTCAGCACGCTTCCGCTGACCCTGAAGTCATACGTCAGCTTGGCCTTAGCGTCAATCTCTACCGTCGTCTGATCGAAGACCGCAGGCGTCATCTGGCTGGCCACAAACCTCTGCCAGATCAGCTTGTAAAGTCGATATTGCTCGTCCGAGAGATATCTGCGGATCGAATCCGGCGTGAATTTGACCGAGGTCGGTCGAATCGCTTCGTGCGCGTCCTGTGCCTGCGCCTGTTTTTTGCCGGCAAACTCATTCGGCTTCCCAGGCAGATACGCTGCGCCCAGCTTGCCGATAAACTCACGTGCCTCCGCAATCGCATCCGGGCTGACGCGAGTCGAGTCCGTACGCATATACGTAATCAGGCCGACAGTACCTTCAGAGCCCAGCTCGACACCTTCATAGAGTCGCTGCGCGACGCCCATCGTACGCCGTACGTTGAACCCCAATCGTCCAGCTGCCTCTTGCTGCAATTTGCTGGTCGTGAACGGAGCTTTAGGATTGTTCCTCCGCTCTTTCTTCTCGACCGCCTTAACACTCCACTTTGCCTTCTGAAGCTCGCCGACAACCTCCTCGACGGCATCGCCGTCCGGCAGAGCATTCGAAAGGAACTGCTCCTTGCCCTCGGCATCCACGCCGTTGGCTACCCGCGAGGGGATACCGTTGACGCCGACAAATCGTGCCGTCAATCCCTGCTTTCCACCACCCGGTAGAAGATCCGCATCGATCGTCCAATACTCCACCGGTTTGAACTCATTAATCTCCTGCTCCCGCTCCACAATCAATCGCAGAGCCACGGTCTGTACACGGCCTGCGCTCAGGCCGCGCCGGACCTTATCCCACAAAAGTGGCGAGATCTGATATCCCACTAAACGATCCAGCACACGGCGGGTCTGCTGCGCATCCACGAGATTTTCATCCACATCACGCGCATGTTCGAAGGCCGCTTTCACCGCCTTCTGGGTAATCTCGTTGAAGGTCACCCGACGTACTCTCTTCTTGTCCTTCACCACCGGCAGTAGCTGCATCGACAGATGAGCCGCAATCGCCTCACCTTCGCGATCCGGGTCAGGTGCCAGGTAAACCGTGTCGGCCTTGGCCGCCAGCTTCTTCAAACGGTCTACAACCTTCTCTTTTCCCGGAGAGACGATCAGCGTTGGCTCGAAGGTCCTCTTCTTCAGCTCCACTCCGATATCGTTTTTGGGCAGGTCCATAATGTGGCCCAATGAGGCCTCCACTACGTAGTCGCTGCCGAGATATTTATTGATCGTCTTCGCTTTCGCTGGCGACTCTACGATCACTAGTGACTTAGCCATTGATTTCCTTTATTCCTCAGAACGTCCGGCCTAAGCCAAAGGTTCCATTCTTCCTTCGCTGTCTTTCGAGGATTCCCTTGCGAACCTAACACGGTTCTACGGTTCCGTCACCCTTCACAATCTCCAACAGACGAAGGCAGTGTCAAAACGTTACCACTGAGAACCTGCTCTCATAATTCCGACCGGGACATCCGTCTCCACCGCAACTATCTGCAGATAAACGTCTTAGCTATACGCGAGGAGGCTTTCATCTTTTACATCGTCCGTATGTAATTCTTTCCTGGCAGCTGCCTTATCTGGCCCGCCAACTCCAGCTCAAATAATCCGGTAAAAATCTCTGCCGATCCAAGTTCGCCTTCCAACTGTTCAATCAGCTCGTCCAGTTGAGTCGACTCATCCTGCCTCAGCCTTTCGAGGATCATCCGCTCATGTTGCGACAGTCTTGTTTCGCTAAATAAGGATGCGGCACCAGCGTCTTTCGATTCAGGCCCCCCTCTTCCCCCCAGCTCCCCTTCCAGCCGGAGCCGCAGTTCGGAGGGTAGATCCTCCCAGATATCCTCCCAGGTCGCCGTAAGCTTCGCTCCCTGTTTTATCAGCGTGTTAGGACCCCATGCGTTTTTGTTGGTGACGTTTCCCGGAACCGCATAGACGTCTCGGTTCTGCTCCATCGCCAGTCTCGCAGTGATCCGGGTTCCGCTATGCTCCGCTGCTTCGATTACCAGAACCCCGATACTCATCCCGCTCAGGATCCGATTCCGGATAGGAAAGTTTTGCGGAGCAGGAAACGTTCCCAGCGGATATTCGCTGACAATGGTTCCCCCGCTGTCGAGAATCTGCTCGGCAAGCTTTTTATTTTCTTTCGGATAGATCACGTCGATCCCGGTACCCCAAACGGCGACCGTCTTTCCTCTTGCCTCAAGAGCTCCCTTATGAGCAGCAGTATCTACGCCGCGGGCCATCCCGCTTAATATAGTTAGGCGTCGGGCAGCCAGGTCACGCGACAGCAGCTCAGCCATTCCCGTTCCGTAGGGTGAGGGATGACGCGTCCCTACCACTGCAATCCCTGGACGGGAAAGCAGCTCGACATCTCCTCGAATCCACAGCACCGCCGGGGGATCGTAGATCTCACGAAGCCGTGTCGGGTACCCGTCTTCGGAGGGAGTCAGGATTGACCCACCGCTCTCTCTCACGCGCGTCCACTCATCCTCCGCGGCCTCACGTGCCTTCCCCTCAAAGATGAATTGTGCGGACTGGGCCGGCATTCCCAACCCCTCCAGCTCCGTAAGCGAAGCCTCAAAAATCTGCCGAGGTTCATCCAGCCGCTTCATCACTCGCCATGTGCGAGTCGCTCCCATCGCGGGTGTCAGGACCAGTGCAAGCCACGCAAGCTGCGACTCCGTCCAAACCGTATCGGCTAACTTCTCTTCTTGCCGGCCCCACTTCAAAATCGTCTCTCCTCGCCACTATGTCTGCGACTGCACTACCTGAATCAATCCGCGAATATATCCATAACAGTAAGCGAATGACTGCAGCCCATGGGGATCGCTCTCTGCCACCGGAACATGATCCGGCATCAGCATATAAGGATACCCAACCTCGCGATACACCTGGATCGCCTTCCACATGTCCACATCGCCCTCGTCCGGATACACCTCGACAAAGTCATCGCGGTGACCGCGAATGTTGCGGAAATGAACGTTGAAGATCTTCTTCCGTGTACCGAAATAGCGAATCACATCGAAGATCTCTCTCCCCGGATCCGCCAGCATCTCCGATACTGTTCCCTGGCAGAAGTTCAAGCCGTGATATTCACTCTCGCGAATGGAAACAAACTTCTTCAGGCCATCGACGGTTCCCAGCACGCGATCTACGCCCTGATATCCGTTCGGGGGCACGCCGGGATCGTGCGGATGACACGCCATACGAATCTTGTACTCATTCGCTGTCGGAATCACCCGATCAAGAAAATACGTGATCCTCTCCCAAAATGCCTCCGCATCCACAGCTCCTGCGGTTGTCAGCGGAGTTTTGGGATGCGCTTCGGAGAGCCTCCACTGGCTGTAACTCGCGTCTCCGCGCCCAGGAACTCTGCCGGATCGCAGCACACCGAGAATGCTCATGTTGTACTTGATCGAAGGAAGTCCGACTCGTGCGCAGTTGCGAATCAGGATCTGCAGCTGTTCGATGTCCCGATCCCGTTCCGGACTCTTCGCCAACATGATCGCAGGATGCTTTTCACGATCGATGTAACTCGATTCAAGAATCGGTGGCCCAACGCACAGAATCTCAATGCCATTCTTCTCCGCTAGGTCGCGCATACGGCTCAACTCATCAATGGTCGATGCGATTCTTCCCTCGGAGGTCTCCGGGTAGCCGCAGATATGTTTCACGCCATAACGTGCCAGATACTTCAAATGCGCATCCGTTGTCGGCGCACTCTGACAGCCAAGCTTCATCATCGCTTTCGGCAATCCGTGCTGTTTTGTCCGGCTCGCGCCAACCGCAGCTCCCGATTGGAGCGCCATCGCGGCAGCTCCTGAGGCAGAAAGAAATCTTCGACGATCCATATCCTGGGCTCCAACCGCTCAATATATCCGGGTATCACCAGAGCATCACCACGACTGCGTAAGCCTGATTCCCAGCACGCCATGAATCCTACAAGTTCCTGCCCGTTCATCCGGCAAAAATCTTTTACGCCTCTTCCTCGCATCGTTTGCAGTCCAATTCGCTCCCGAGCCGCGACCTTCGCCCCTCTTCCGTCGTCACCCATTCCCGAACCATCCATGGCGGATCATGGCGCACATGCTGCCCGTGCCCACACTCCAGGTCTGCTACCCAATGATTCTCTTCATCGCGATGAAAGCCGATGATCGCACGCCGCATCGTTTTGCTCCTCACTGCATCTTCTAAACTAGGTCTTTGGGAACTTCACTCCATCCCGTTCGCGTCGCCGCCATCAAGTTTCTTAATCCAGCTCCCCTAATGTGGGACCTGGAGCACCCCCCGCTCTCGACTGAGCTCCTGAAACGCTATCGGCTTCACTACACACTGCCCTCGCGATGCGCCGATGAACTGCTCGCTGGCCGAGCGGACCTTGGACTCATCCCAATTGCCTCGCTGACACCGGACCTCGCCATCGTCCCCGGATGCACCATCGCCTCCCTCGATCACGTCCGCTCCATCCAGCTCATCGTCAAAAACACTCACACTCTCCAGACGGTTCGCACGGTCGCCGCCGACGATGCCTCCCGCAGCTCTCGTGCATACGTTGAAATCCTCTTCCGCAAATTCCTCGGAACTCAACCTCGATTCCTGACCGAACACGCGAATCCTCTCGCTATGCTCCATCATGCGGATGCTGCCCTGCTGATCGGCGACCCGGCTCTCCTCGCCCATGAAAACCGTACCAAAATAGAAGAATCCGTCGGGCCATGCCAGTGGTTCGACGTCGCTTACGAATGGCGCACACGAACCGGCCTGCCTTGGGTCGCGGCTGTCTGGGCAGTTCGTCCAGAGGCCTTCGCAGCCAGCCACGTCACATCAACACAAATCACCGAAGACCTGATCCGCTCTCGCGATCACGGTTTGCTTCACATTGAGGATCTGGTCCGCCAGTGGGAGCCTCGAATCCCCATCCCCGCCTCGACCATCCGTGATTACCTTTCGGTAAACATTCATTACACTCTGACGCCCGACTGCATCCAGGCCATGGAACTCTTCCGCAAATATGCAGCCGAATCTGACATCCTGCCTCCGCTCCCCAGTCTCCGCTTCCTCTAAGTCATAGCGAGGGCGGTTTTTCGCGATTTCAGCGAGACTCGGCGACGGTCGTCCGCGTCATATCCTGTATGACTACTGCGGCTGCCACTTCGATCGTGGCTGACTCTGCGAAGCGCATAGCGCTCGCCTTGGCCGCTCCTGCGTCTCATCCGCATCGTTCTCCCTTGATGCACTTTCTCTTCACATTTGGTCCCTTTGGTTTATTTCTGGTGTCGATCATCGATTCGTCCTTTATCCCCTTACCCATCCCAGGAATCACTGACATCATGCTCGTCTTGATGGCTGCTCGCCACGAAAACTGGCTCCTATTGGTTCTCGCAGCTTCTGCAGGATCGGCGGTCGGTGGCTATCTCAGTTATCGTGTAGGCGTCTCCGGCGGTATGGCCTTCCTCGAGAAGCGTGTGCCTCCGCGCATCTTCAAGCTCGTTCGCGACTGGATGGAGCGGCATGCCATTCTGGCCGTCGCCGTTCCCGCAATCCTGCCCCCACCAATGCCTCTGGCCCCCTTTGTCCTTGCCGCAGGAGCTCTCAGAATGTCCAGGCATAAGTTCCTCTGGGCTTTCATCGTCAGTCGTACAGCACGCCATTTCATCGCCGCCGGACTCGGCCTTTATTACGGCAGGTCCATTCTTCGCCTCTGGAACCGCCTCTCCGCCAGATACGAAACCACAGTTCTCATCGTGGTCTGGAGCATCATCCTCCTAAGCTGCGGGATCGCAGCCTGGCAGATCTACCGCACCGCCAAATCGATCAAGACTTCTCCCGACCTAGCTTCGCAAAGCGGCACTACCGTCTGACCCTCCGCCAACATACCTGAAGAAAAAACTACCTACCGAAGTCCCCCGGCTCTAGAATATGTTGGATACAGAGCCGCCCCGCCGAAACCGGCGGTGTCCGGCGAAAAACAAAAAATATCCATTTGTTCCTCTAACAGGAACCTGTACAAATTTTTCTCAGGGAAATAGTCCATGATCCACACCGGTGTCGCGTCCATTCGGCATGCGAAAGAACATGTATCGTGGACCCTCGCGCAATTAGAAAAGATCGCCGAAGCCTTTGAAGCCAGAGGCAGTCTGCTGGTCTTCGGTATCTTTCTTCCGGTCTATCTCAGCATTGCGACCACCATCGCGCGACGGAAGTTGATCTGGGACGATGAGTTCTTTACCCTCTACCTCTCCAGGCCACATACGATGGCCCAAATGCTCGAGGGATTGAAAACGGGGGCCGATCAACACCCTCCTTTGTTCTACTACCTCATCCATCAGATCACAGCCGTGTTCGGGCTCAGTCACTTCACCCTTCGACTGCTGCCGATCGCGGGCTTCGGTTTGATGTGCATCTGCCTCTTCTATCTGCTTCGAAACCGGACCTCAGTGCTTTGGGCCTTCCTCGGAATGCTGATGCCACTGACCTCCAGCGCGATCTACTATGCAACCGAGGCACGCGGTTACGGCAGCATGCTGGGCTTCTGCGCGCTGTCTCTTCTTGCTTGGCAGAGACTTACTTCCTCCCACAAAAGACGTGTGCTTTGGCTCTGCACCCTCTTTTTTGCCGCTGCCCTGGCAGTCTCCAGCCACTACTATGCGGTTCTATTCTTCTTCGCCCTCGCCCTGGGCGAGATCGCGCGCATCTTGCAACTCAGACGAATCGATATCTGGGTCTGGCTGGCCCTCTCCGGCGCGGCTGTCCCCCCGCTGGCTTTTCTCTCCATCATCCGCAGCGCAAACTCTTACTCGGCTCATTTCTGGGCGGTCCCCATCTGGGGAAGCCTGCTTGAGTTCTATCCGGGGATCCTGGGACCGCTGGCCAACATCCTGATTCTGGGAGCCATTCCCTTTCTGATCGCCGCTCTCCGTTCCGAATCCTACGAGCAGCCCGGCAGCAAACGCATCCTGCGCCACTTCTCCACCTACGAAGTCGTAGCCTGGGGGTGCATCATCGCCGTTCCCTTCTTCGCCATGTTCCTGGCCAAGTTTGTGACGCATGGGTTTACAGAACGCTATGCCCTGGCGGGCATCATTGGCGCCATCGTGGCAATCTGTCACTTCGGCTTCGCCGTCGCTCCCCGCCCTCGCAGCTTTCCACTTCTACTCTGCTGCGCCGCTCTGCTCTTTTTTGTGGTATCTGGAATAAGGATGACTCGGATTCATGCCTTGTCAGTGACCAGGCTCAGTGAGCAGATGAGTCTGCTCGACCGCCACACGGAATCGCCTCTCGCCCTATCCGACATTACCGTCTTTCATCAGGTCTCGTTCTATTCCCCCCGTAAGACGATTCAGAATGTCTCCTACGTTGCGAATGCGGAATCCTCCGTCAAGTATCTTCAACAGGACACAGTTGACCGCGGACTGCTGGACCTCAGACCCTGGTTCCCTCTGCAGATTGTTCCAAGCCAGACCTTCCTTGCGGAACATCGCGAGTTCCTGGTCTATGCCTATATCGGCGCGTGGAGCTGGCTGACCTACGATCTGCTTCCTCCGCACTACGACACCAGGATCCTCGAACGGTATAACTCCGATATGCTGCTCAGCGCACGCAGGATCAATGACGCCCCCCCGACCTCGGCTGCCCAGCCTGACCCGATCGCCCCCACCGACGAGTTGTTCCGCAAGATCAGCGCAGACGGCCCCTCTCTCTGTAAACAGTGGATGTCTCATGACAGCTTCTGCGATCTCGTGGAGCAGCAACGCCAGAAGGCCCTGCAGACTCCGTTGATACCCCGGCAATCCATTCGTTAGTATCACCAAACAAAAACGGACCCCGAAAGGTCCGCCTCTGTCTGCCGCTTCGAGCGGCCGTACTCTATTCCAATCAGAACTCCCAGCGCAGCAGCGTCGCTCCTACGGTAAAGCCCGCTCCAACGCTGGCCAGCAGCACCAGATCGCCCTTCTTCAGGCGTTTCTCGTCGAGAGCCGTCTGCATCGCCAGCGGAATCGTCCCCGCCGTCGTATTCCCAAAGCGGTCGATGTTGATCACTACACGATCCTGCGGCATTCCCAGCCTCTCCGCCGTCGAAAGAATAATCCGCTTATTCGCCTGATGAGGAATGAAGCAGGAGAGGTCGCTGCCGGTCAGGCCATTCCGCACCAACACAGTCTCTGCCGCCTCCGCCATCTTGCGCACCGCGAATTTATAAACCGTCTGCCCGTCCTGATGGACGTAGTGCATCTTCTTGGCGACCGTCTCCGCGGTCGCCGGATGAAGGCTTCCGCCTGCCGGCATATTGAGCGCTACACCGCCCGACCCATCGACTTCATGCCAGTAGTCGATCAGTCCAATCTCGTCCGCTGCACACGGCTCCAGCAGGACCGCTCCCGCGCCGTCACCGAAGATCACACAAGTAGCCCGGTCGGTATAGTCGATGATCGAGCTCATCACATCGGCCCCGATGACCAGGACCTTTTTGTGCATCCCGCTTTCGATCAGTTTGGCGCCCACTTGAAGGGCATACGGAAATCCAGAGCATGCCGCCGAAAGATCGAAGCCCCAGGCACCCTTTGCCCCAAGCTTGTTCTGTACCAGGCAGGCCGTCGCCGGAAACAGCATGTCCGGTGTGACGGTCGCCACAATGATCACCTCGACTTCGCTGGCGTCCACGCCACGCTTAGCCAGGCAGCACTTGGCCGCCTCAACTGCCAGGTCGCTGGTCGCCACACCCGGCTCAACCAGATGCCGTTCACGAATTCCCGTCCGTTCCACAATCCACTGGTCATTCGTATCGACCATCTTTTCCAGGTCTGCGTTGGTCAGCAACCGCGGTGGAACGTAAGTACCTACTGAAGATATCTTTGCCCGCACCTGGGCCCGGGGCTTCAACGTCAAACTCAAACCTTCACCTCAAATCCTGTGGAGCAGGCCGAATCGAAACTCAGCACCGCCCAAACTATTTTCCGCGGAGAAATCACGGCCTGTCATGCAGAACGCACCCCTCCGCCGCAGGACACTAATCCTGCTCTCATCTCATCATCTACCGGAAGACAAAGCTGAACAATAGCCTGGAAGGAATCTTGAGCGGTGCCTGTGCGCTGGCATCCTGGGGACTGCTCAATGGCTCCATCTCTGCGGAGCCTTAAAAAAATGTACCGGGCGACCCACTGCGCCCGTAATGACCCGTTACCGTTGCTTCCTTCCGGACCTGGCGGGATTGGCGGGATTACGTCGCGTAGGACCCGGCACACGTCTCATTCTACCATTGGGAAATCCACATCCCAAATCCGCCTAAATCCTCCATTTCCAGTCATGTCACGGACCTGCTACGCTTCAGCCATGAGATTGGTCCTGCCAATTATTTTGGTCATCTCCCCTTGCTTTTTTGCCCCCGTTTCCCTCGCCCAGGACGTTCACGTTCGCGTCGCCCACGACGTCAAGACCGGCATCGAAGGCACAAACGAGTTCCCGACCATCCAGATGGCCATGGACCACCACCCCTTCGCCGGAAGAGGAGGACGCGTCTACATCGAAATTGAACCTGGAATCTACCATGAGCGCGTCATCATCACGCAGAACCACCCCAACATCACCTTCGTCGGCAAAGGCAAGCGACCCGAAGACGTCGTCATCACAAATTCCATGAACGCCAAACAAGCCGGCGGAACCTTTTTCACCGAGACCGTCCGCGTCGACGCTCCCGGCTTCGAGGCCGACAACCTGACCTTTGAGAACACCGCCGGCAACACCGGTCAGGCCGTCGCCATCGCCGTCCGCTCCGACCGCGCCATCTTCAAGCACTGCCGCATCCTCGGCCACCAGGACACCCTCTTCGCCGACTACGGCCGCCAGTACTACCTCGACACCTACATCGAAGGCACCGTCGACTTCATCTTCGGCAACGCCCAGGCCGTCTTCGACCACTCCGAGCTCCACGAGCTCTCCCCCGGCTATCTCACCGCGCAGTCGCGCACCTCCGCCGACCAGACCACCGGCTACGTCATCGCCAACAGCCGCGTCACTGCCGACGAAGCTGGCCTCGCCGGACACCACTTCTTCCTCGGCCGCCCCTGGCGACCATACTCCCGCGCTGTCTATCTCCACACCGAGCTGCCCGCCACCCTCGCCCCACAGGGCTGGAACAACTGGGGCAAGGCCTCCAACGAGAAGACCGCCTTCTATGCCGAGTATGGCAACAGCGGCCCCGGCGCGGACACATCGCAGCGCCCTTCATGGACGCATCAACTCACCGACGCACAGGCAAAGCAGTTCGAACCGAAAAACTTCCTTCGCGGCAAAGACCACTGGAGCCCCATCGCCGAGGCCGCAAAGCTTCCCTAACCCATCACCCTCACTCTGAGCGGAGCGAAGAATCCCTGCATTTCGCCTGGAACAGCAATAACAGCAGCGGAACACTCCCCAACACACATTTGGCACAGTTCGCCTCCGGACGCTAAACTTCCTGTCAGCTTTTTAGAGGAAGACAAACGTGCTAAATCGATTTTCCAGACGAGAATTCGCCAAACTCTTCGGCTCCGCCGCACTCGCCCCTACCATCCTTCCCGCGCTCTCCACCGAGCGGGCGCTAGCGCAAAACGGGACGATCGCGCCGCCCGCACAGCAACTCTTCCCCAACGGCTTTCTCTGGGGATCGGCCACGGCCTCCTACCAGGTCGAAGGCGCCGTCAAGGCCGACGGCCGCGGCGTCTCCATCTGGGACACCTTCTCGCACACCCCCGGCAAGACAAACAACGGAGACACCGGCGACGTCGCCGACGACCACTACCACCGCTACAAGGAAGACATTCAGCTCATGAAGGCGATGGGCCTCCAGACCTATCGCTTCTCCGTCGCGTGGTCCCGCATCTTTCCCAATGGAACCGGCATGCCCAATCCCAAGGGTATCGACTTCTACAGCCGCGTCGTCGATGAGCTTCTCGCCAACAAGATCCAGCCCTACTGCACGCTCTTCCACTGGGATCTCCCCCAGGCGCTCGAAGACAAGGGCGGCTGGCAGTCGCGCGAGACCTCCGAGGCCTTCGCCAACTACGCCGGATACGTCGCGCAGCATCTCTCCGACCGCGTCACCCACTTCATGACCCTCAACGAGATGCGTTCCTTCGTCGACATCGGCTATCGCGACGGACGCCACGCCCCCGGCCTCAAGCTTCCACCCGCCAAGGTCAACCAGGTCCGCCACCACGCCGTCCTCGCGCACGGACTCGGCGTGCAGGCCATCCGCGCGCACGCGAAGTCCGGCATCAAGGTCGGCCTCGCTGAGAACGCTGAAGCCTGCTCCCCCATCATCGAAACTCCTGAACACATCGAGGCCGCCCGCAAGGCCATGCGCGAGGAGAACGCCGGTTATCTCACCGCCGTCCTCGAGGGCAAGTACACCGAGCAGTATCTGGCGCATCACGGCGCCAACGCGCCCAAGTTCACCGACGCCGACATGAAGGCCATCGGCTCGCCCATCGACTTCGTTGGCCTCAACAACTACACCACCACCTGGGTCCGCGCCGACGCCGACGCCAAGGGCTACGCCATCATCTCTGCCCCCGAGTCCTATCCGCACATGATGAGCTCCTGGCTACGCGTAGGCCCGCAGGGACTCTACTGGGCTCCGAAGTTCATCGCCGAGATCTGGGGAGTCAAAGAGATCTACATCACCGAGAACGGAGCCTCCTCCACCGACGTCCTCACAACCGACGGCCACGTCTACGACTCCGACCGCATCATGTACCTGCGCAGCTACCTGACGCAACTCCATCGCGGAGTCTCCGAAGGCGTCCCCGTCAAAGGCTACTTCTGCTGGTCGTTCATGGATAACTTTGAGTGGGCCGACGGCTACGCCTACCGCTTCGGCCTGCACTACGTCGACTTCAAAACCCAGAAGCGCACCCCCAAGATGAGCGCGCACTTCTACAAAGAAGTCATCGCCCGCAATGGGCTCGCATAAACAAATCACCCATGAGAGTTGTGGACAGCCGAATCATGCGCCTCTATCGTGAGTCTCATGGTTCGGCTTTCTGTTGTTCTTGCATTTCTTTCTGCCTTCTGCCTCGATCAAGCTCGATGCCAAACTTCTTTCTCACAGCCTGATCCTGTACTCACCGGCTATATCACTCGCTCAGTCTCAATCTCCGACTTCGATGTAAACGGCTATGGCATCATCTCCAGCTCTCAAACAGAACACCGCAAAGGTTCTTTGCAGCTAAGCAAGGACGGCGGCGAGGTCTACTTCGGAGAACAAGTCGCTGTTTATGGAAAGATCGACCACAAGAGACATAAAGTCGAAGCAAGAAAGATCATCTTCCTGGAACCCGAACCCCGCACCCTAAGCGGCGTCGCCGTCATAGACCGAATCATCAAACCCGCCAACGGAAACGATCTTCTTCTCCGAGCGGATGGCTATGTCATGAAGATTGGCTCCGGCACAACAGTGTCTTATGCAAGCCCGCTTGCTGCACTATCCGATGTAAAAGCCAATAGTTGGATCACATACCACGGCACATTGAATCCTGACGACGTCCTGGTTACAGACACCATCAGCTTCCAAATCAATAAAGTCTCAGATCGAGAAAGCAAACTACTCAAGAAAACAACTTACGATCCTGCTGCGGTACCTGCCGCAAAACAACGTACAGCCAGCAAGTACTTGATCGGCTGGAACCCTAGAGAAACTCCTCCGTACAAAGACCAGGCTATGCAGGAACGCATCTCCCGAATTGGAGCGAGCCTCATCCCGCCTTATCAGCGTCAGCTCCCGGCAGGAGATCCCACGAAAATCGCATTCCAGTTCCAAGTCGTCGATCGACCAAACTCACACGAAGCCTTCGTCTTTCCCAGCGGCATCATTCTTATTCCTCATCAAGTCGTGGAACGGCTCCAGAATGACTCACAAGTTGCTGCAGTGCTCGCATACAACATGGCCATCGCATTGGAGAAACAGGAGTATCGTATGCAGCCTGCTCATACCAGCATGTCAGTCGCCGATATCGCAACAGCGGCCGGCGGAGCCTTCGTTCCTGGGCTCAGTCTGGCGAGCCTCGCAATGTACCCCAAAAGCAAGTCCATGGAAACCGATCTTTTCAATCAAAGTGGTCGTGTAAGCCTCGGTCTGCTTCACGACGCTGGCTACGACATCCAGCAAGCTCCTGTCGCATGGTGGATCTTGGCATCCAAACGGTCCAAATCGCTTTCCGAAACCTCTGTGCCGCCTCGTGCGATCAATCTCTACCAAGCCATCGGCCTCGTCTGGAAGAGCTGCCCGGAGACAGCCGTCGGCATCAAAACCTCGACGACTACATCATCGACGAACTAGTTAAACGTTAACCAAATGGAAGGCCGCTCCAAATGAGCGACCTTCCTGCTCTCCGTTACACCTGCACCATACCGCCATCCACAAACAGCTCCACACCCGCCACAAAGCTCGAATCATCCGAAGCCAGAAACACCACCGCCTTCGCAATCTCATCCGCCGTGCCCATGCGCCCCAGAGGAACCTGCGATGCCAGCCCCGCCTTAATCTGCTTCGCCTGCTCCGGATCCTGCGCCAGGCCATCCACTCCAGGAGTATCGATCGGGCCTGGGCTCACCACATTCACTCGAATCTGACGATCCTTCAGCTCGTTCGTCCACGTACGCGCAAACGAACGGACCGCTGCCTTGGTCGCACTGTAAACGCCGAACGCAGGCATCCCCTTAATCGATACGATCGATGCGTTCAGCACAACCGCCCCACCCTCGGGAATCAGCGGCAACGCCTTCTGCACCGTAAAGAACAGTCCCTTCACATTCGTGTTGAAGGTCTTGTCGAAGTGCTCCTCCGTCACCTGGTCGATCGTGGCAAACTCCCCTCCACCCGCATTCACAAAAAGTACGTCGATACGGCCATACTGCTTCTTGATCTCCGCGACGACCTTGTCGATATCGTCGAGCTTGCTGGCATCTGCCTGGATAGCTGTCGCCGCCGACCCAATCTCTTTGACTGCCGCATCCAGGTTCTCCTTGCGCCGCCCGGTGATAATCACCTTCGCGCCCTCTGCGACAAAACGCTTCGCCGTCGCCAGTCCAATACCGCTGTTGCCGCCCGTTACCAGTGCGATCTTTCCCTCAAGCTTCTTCGACATAAATCTCCTTTTTGTTCCTGCAGCTGGTTTTGATTCTGTCTTATTCCAAAAGTTCCGAAAACATGAACTATTGAACTATCATTTCTGTGGAAATAGGATTAAGACTCGATGAAGCCGCTCTTTCATCCCTCGATCGACGACATCTCCGTGGAGTCGATCCTCCATGCCCTCTCCGACCCCGTCCGGGTCGCCATCTTCACCCAGATCACTGCGTCGCAGTGCTCCGCGACCTGCTCCGCCTTCCAGAACATCGTTGAGCAGCCCGTTCCTAAGTCAACCCTCTCGCAGCACTTCAAGGTGCTGCGCGAATCCGGCCTTATTCGCTCCGAGCGCAAAGGCGTCGAGATGCATAATGTCTCGCGCTGTTCTGAGATTGAGGCCCGTTTCCCCGGCCTTCTTGCCTCCATCGTCAATGCCTATACGGTTCAGTCCCGACAAGGCGAAAAACGCAGGAAGGCGCGAACGCGCCGATCAAGATAGAGGCAATCGATTCCTCGCTTCTGAAGAAGCAGTTTGCAACTCCATGCTTCTTCGCATTGCCGCCAGCATCCCCTTCACTTCCCTGCTTAAGACAGATTCCGCAATTCGGGTGGGATGACGTCGAATGCAAGACGCTTCAACTTCGACCATCCCGACTGCGTTTTATCAGAAATAAAGCTGGACCGACCCGCGTGCCCAATTTCCCATCTGTGTGCGGCTTTTGAGCCCTTTCAGGTAGATCTAAAGCCCCTCGTTGCAACGGATACCCATCCGATAATCGACCATATTTCGGCGTCGAAGATGCATTGTTTTGCGCACGCCAAATTTTTTTTTATTTGGTTGGCATCCATACCAGTTACTCGATATCCGCACGGCTACTGCCGAAAAACGTGAGTGCAAAAAAATGCATTCCCCCCAGAAAAATCTTTCAGACTAGGCAATACAACTTTCGGGGCATCTACTACTTACCAGAAATAAGAAAGCACCTGCCCCAACTCTTACTTAGGAGACTTCGTCTGTGAAGAAGTTTTTATCCTCTCTTGCAGTTATTACGGCTCTTGCAGTGGCTCCGGCGCTGCACGCGACACCGATCAATGGCCAGTTTTCTGTAACTGGCGCCTCAGTCCAGGACACTGGCACTCAGCTCATCTTCAACCCCAACACCATCAATGTCGGCGCAGCCAACACCATCATGGGTGATTTCACCACCCTGCTCACCGCGGGTGAGGCCGGAACCATCACCTCGCCCATCAACTACGCCAGCTACGTTTCCGGAAGCTCCTCCCTCGCCTTTGGCAGCGGAAGCTCCCTGCTCACGCTGACTCTCAACACCATCACCTGCACCCTCGCTGGCCAGTTCAACAACTGCGTTGGTGGCGGCACGTTGGTTACTGCGAACCCCAACTTCGATCCCACACAGTTCCAGCTTCTCTTTACGACCAATACCGCTGGTATCGTGACCTTCCAGGCCACTGCGCTCAGCACTCCTTCCGCTGTTCCCGAGCCCTCGACCCTGATGTTGCTCGGAACCGGACTGGTCGGCTTTGCCGGTGCTCTCAAGCGCCGTCTGGCATAACCCTCCGCCATTCATCCTCTGAAGGCAAACTCTTTGCCAATCAGAAGCGACTGGTGTGTATGTCACCCACGGAGATCTCGCCCTGTGCGACCTTCGTGGGTGATTTTTTTTGGACTTCAGCCTGTCAACCCCCAATATTCAGAATGCAAACCGTAAACATCACAAAATAAATGGTTTAATTCTGAATATTTCAGGAAAAACTTGGCAGAATCACCTTTGCATCACCGGTAAAATAGGAATAGAAACCCTGGATATCAACATAGCTCGTCTCCTTACCAGGGAAGCCCTTTCCTATCAAGACTTTAGCAATCAAGTCCAAAGCTAAGCCTTGTATAATGAAGACTTTGCGCAAAATGCAACGCGGGGTAGGTCTCTGTGGGCATCCCACCAAACTGGTAAACTGAAAGTCTGTGACTATGATCGCCATCAGCGGGACCGAACCGACCGCCCAGGAGACAACCCCGCGCCCCAAGATTGGGTTCGTCTCTCTCGGCTGCCCCAAGAACCTGGTGGATTCTGAGGTCATGATGGGGCTTCTCCACTCAGCCGGAGGCGAACTTACCCCTCACGCCGAAGACGCAGAAATTTTAGTCGTTAACACCTGCAGCTTCATCGACTCTGCTAAACAGGAATCGGTAAACACCATCCTCGAGATGGTGCAGCACAAGCAGGCCAACGGCGGAAGAGCCCAACGGCTGATCGTCGCCGGCTGCCTCGTCGAGCGCTACCGCGACGAGATTCAAAAGAACATCCCCGAGGTCGACGCCGTCGTCGGAACCGGCGAGCTTGAGGCGATCCTCAACGCCGCTGGTCTCACGCCCAGACCCGTCCCCGCATCGGAGTCGCCCTTCAATATCCTGCCGCAGTCGCTGGTCAGCCGCGCACACAGCGCCGTCCACCAACACTCGCACCCCACGGAGCACGGCGCCCAGCTCCAGTTCGAGCAGGCCGCAAAAACGGGTGACCCCCATCTCGATTCTGAGATGAGGGATTCGCAGGATACAAGCGCAGGAAGCAAAACACAGTCGCGCCCCGAAGGCGACCTCCGTGAGCAGCAGGGCCGCTTCTCCCGCACCGCATGGGATGGAGCCACAGCCGCTCTGCCCGAGTACCTGTACTCCGACGAGACGCCGCGCATCCTCGCAACGCCGCGTGCCTCGGCCTACATCAAGATCGCCGAAGGCTGCGACCACCCCTGCAGCTTCTGCATCATCCCGCAGCTTCGCGGAAAATTCCGCTCGCGCCGCCTCTCGTCGATCGTCGCCGAAGCCGAAAAACTCATCGCCCAAGGCGTCCGCGAGATCACACTCATCGGCCAGGACACAACCTGCTACGGCGAAGACCTTGGCCTCACCGACGGTCTCGCCCAGCTTCTCGATGCCCTCGCTGCGCTGCCCGGCCTCAAGTGGCTCCGCTTCCTCTACACCTATCCCAACAAGGTGACGACGCGGCTGCTGGAGACAATGGCGAAACACGACAACATCGCGAAATATCTCGACGTCCCGCTCCAACATGCCAGCGCCTCCGTCCTCAAGCGGATGAAGCGCGGCGGCAACGCACAGATCTTCCTCGACCTGATCGAGAAGGCTCGCCGCATCGTTCCCGGAATTGTCGTCCGCACCAGCTTCATCGTCGGATTCCCCGGCGAGACAGAAGAGGACTACAAGGAGCTCGAAGCCTTCATCAAAGCCGCGCGCATCGACTGGCTCGGAGTCTTCACCTACTCCGATGAAGAAGGCGCCAAGGCCTTCGAGCTCGACGCCGCCCTCAAGGTCCCCGAGCGCACCATCCAGGCGCGCCGACGCAAGCTGATGAAGCTCCAGCAGAAGATCAGCGCGAAGGCGAAGGCCGAATGGGTAGGCCGCGAGATCGACCTCCTGGTCGAAGGCGAATCCGAAGAGACCGAACTCCTCTGGGAAGGCCGCACCATCCAGCACGCCCCCGAGATCGACGGCAAGGTCTTCATCAACGACTTCGGCCCGCACGAAGAGCTCGTCCCCGGCACCTTCTACCGCGCCGAGATCACGGAGTCCCACGACTACGACGTAGTCGCCCGCATCATTGAGTAGAAAATATATTTGTGACCGAACTCTGAAGCATTCGCGCAGAGATCGCTGTCCAGCCGGAAGACTTTCCTTCCGGCGATACGAATGGCTTTATGAACATCATCACTTGGGCAGACTCCGCCGAAGCAGCACATGTTCGAACGAGCACGCAACAATCAGGGTGCAATCATCTGCGGAACGTTCCATAGTTTCAAAACCAACTGAGCTTGAATCGCGCTTCTCAATTTCGACATCTATCTAAGTGATCAGATTTTTGAGGAGAATTCATGGACCTGCAGCTCAAAGGCAAGACCGCGATCGTCACTGGAGGCTCCGCGGGCATCGGCCTCGCCATCACCAAGGCGCTAGCGGCTGAAGGTGTTACCGTCACGGTCCCCGGCCGCAGCAAAGAGAAGCTCGATAGTGCTCTCGCCGGCATCGCAAATGTGAAAGCGATCGTCGCCGATCCCGGCACTGCTGAAGGCGCAACCGCCCTCATCCAGCAGGTCCCTGACACCGACATTCTCATCAACAATCTCGGGATCTATGAACCCAAGCCCTTCGTCGAGATCACCGATGCAGACTGGCTGAAGATCTTCGAGGTCAACGTGCTGAGCGGAGTGCGCCTCTCGCGCCACTACTTTCCGCGAATGCTCGAGCGCAACTGGGGCCGCGTGATCTTTATCTCGTCCGAGAGCGGCATAATGACGCCGCCTGAGATGATCCACTATGGAGTCACCAAGTCTTCGCAGCTCGCCATCTCACGCGGCCTCGCCGAGCTCACCAAGGGCACCTCCGTCACTGTCAATACCATCATGCCTGGCCCCACACGCTCCGAGGCCATCGTCGAGTTCCTTGAGAAGATGTCCACGCAGAAAAACCCAACTCCCGAGCAGGCCGAAAAAGAGTTCTTCGAGAAGCATCGGCAAAGTTCCCTGCTTCAGCGACTTATTGAGAGCGAGGAGGTCGCCAGTCTCGTCGCCTACATTGCCAGCCCTCTCTCCGCCGCGACGAACGGAGCCGCTCTGCGCGCAGAAGGTGGACTGCTTCGCTCCATCGTGTAGAGATGCTGGAGCCGAAATCGAACCGCAGATCCTTCGATTCTGGCCAGGATGGCACGTAAATTGGTCAATTCGTAGGACCTCCCAGAGGCATTTACAATCGATACTGCAATGCCGAAAGCGCTCTTCTGCCCGACCTGCCGCAACGTTGTCCTGATCGACAACGAGAACTTCCCTTTTTGCTCCGATCGCTGCCGTCTCCTCGACCTCGGCAAGTGGGCTTCCGGTGACTACAAGGTCTCGACTCCCATCCAGGATCCCGACCTGCTGGAAGAACTCTCGCGCTCAGAGCGCAATAAGCCCGGGGACGACGAGAGCTAGTGCCGAATTCCACCGAGCAGATCCATCCTCCATCGGCGAAGAAGACCCTCTGGGCTTGGACCCTTGGGACCTTCTTCGGATCGGGCCTGTTGAAGCCCGGGCCCGGAACCTACGGCTCCATCGCTGCTCTGTTGCTGTGGTACGCCGCAGCGCAGTTTCTGCACCCATCCTTCCTGGCCCTTGCGATCGGAACTGCTCTGTCCGCAATTGCCATAACTCTGATAGGCATTCCAGCCTCCACCATCGTCGCCCATGAGTCGGGACGAAAAGATCCAGGCATGGTCGTCATCGACGAGGCCGCCGGGCAGCTCATCGCCCTAATCGCGATTCCGGCCGATTGGAGACATGCCGCCATCTCGCTGCTGCTCTTCCGCCTCTTCGACATCCTCAAGCCTCCGCCAGTTCGTCAGCTGGAACAACTGCCGGAAGGAGCCGGTATCATGATGGATGATGTTGCCGCCGGCCTTCTCGCCCTCGCGTGCGCGCAGCTTATCCGGCATTTCTACTGAGACTCCGCAGTCGCTCCTTGTCTTGGCCTGATCCTCGTTCTACCCTTAGAGCTGCATGAGCCTATTTCACCCGACCTCGGCCGACGCACCGCAACTGAACCGACTTCAGCCTCCTGCAGCTATGCCCGGCGGAGAAATAGAAGTGGAGGGCATCCACCTGGATCCCGTCCGAACCAGGATGCCGCACGCAAGCATAGGGGACGTCTTTGCCCCCGTCATCCTGAGTCGGCCGAACCGGGCCACTGTGTTAATTCCGGAGGGTAGCATCACCGGGGATCTGGTGCTGCATCGCAATGGGGAGACTTCGAACTCGCTGCTGGCGCGAATTGCAGTTCCGATGGCCGATAACGTTCACCCTGTATCGAATCCTGTAGTCGATGCAAGTGGTCAGGTCTTCACGACGCTCTCCGGCGCCCGGGGTCAGGCCATGCCGGTATCCATCTTTCGCATCCAGCGTGATTTCCAGATGGTCCCGTTCGTGCGGGATATGATGAATCCAACCGGCCTCGCGTTTGGCCGCGACGGTTACCTCTACGCAAGTTCTCGTGCTGAGGGCACGGTCTATCGGATCTCGCCCGAGGGAGAGATCTCTACCTATGCAGAGGGCATGGGAATCGCGACTGGAATTGCCTTCGATCCGAATGGCAATCTCTATGTGGGTGATCGCTCTGGAACGATCTTCAAAATCAACCCCGACCGCGAGATCTTCGTCTTTGCGACCTTGGAACCTTCCGTCGCGGCGTATCACCTGGCCTTCAACGCCGCCGGAACTCTCCTCGTCACCGGGCCGACAACCTCCTCCAATCAGGCCATTCACGCCATCGACCCGGATGGCAATCTCTCGATCTTCTTCCAGGGTCTGGGACGAGCTCAGGGAATGGCCTTCGATGTCGACGACAATCTCTATGTGGCGGCATCTTTTCGGGGACAGCGTGGTATTGTTCGCATTTCCCCCGATAAGGAAGCCTCCTTTGCCGTCTCCGGCAATAATCTCGTAGGGTTGGCCTTCGTCGAAGATGGATGCGCTGTGCTCGCGACGCGGGATGCGCTATTCCATGTGGCCCTTGATATTGAGGGCCGTTCGCTGACTGAGTAGTCTCCTCAACACCAGATCACAGCACAAAAGAACTGCCTACACTCCTCGTGTTTCGCCACAGGAGTATTTTCACATGATGAAATAAATTTTCTCCTATTGACATTCATGGACATGGGTCGGCAAACTGTCAGACGTTGATTTTTAGCCACGAAAACTGTATTTGCGCATATAAAAGAATGACTTTCTAGCGTTCCCAGGAGTTCCCTCCCATGAAAAGACCTCTTCGCCTCGCGGCATTCTCACTTCTCTTCGTAATGGCTGCTTTGCTTTTGCCCGCCTCAAAAGCCTGGGCTCAACAGATCACGGCAACGCTCTCCGGCACGGTGACTGATCAGACCGGCGGCGTCGTTCCGGGAGCGCGTGTCATCGCGACCAACACAGGAACCAACGTTCCTTTCGCGGCTGAGACCGACAGCGCCGGTGAGTTTCGCATTAATCTTCTTCCTGTCGGCAACTACGCCGTGAAGGTCACAGCGGTTGGGTTCAAGACATTTCAACAGACGGGGGTCGTACTCGACCTTGGTCAGTCAGCCACACTCAATGCAGCGCTCTCTGTAGGCGCTACCGATGAAACAGTAGATGTCTCCACCGCCATCCCTCTGGTGAATACGACGACCTCTGAGGTGGGCGCGACTGTGCAGAATGTCGAGATCGAAAATCTGCCGATCGTGAATCGCAACGTATATGACCTGCTCTCACTGGTCCCTGGTGTACAGACCAATACGCAGTCCTTTACTTTGGGATATCCGCAGCAACAGGTCTTGATCAATGGTGGTATCCAGATCAAGAATTCAGGCTCAACCAGCTACTACCTGGATGGCGGTACGAACATGACAGGGCTGCGGAACACAGGAAACGTGCAACCGAATCCAGACGCAGTGGATCAGTTTCGTGTTGAAACCAACAACTACAGCGCTGAGTATGGCCGTTTTCCCAACGGTGTTATTAACGTCATCACCAAGTCCGGATCCAACCAGTGGCACGGATCAGCTTTCGAGTTCTGGCGTGAGACGGCGCTGAATGCGAAGAGTTACAACTCTCCGGTCGCGTCGCCGCTGCACCGGCATCAGTTTGGTGGAACAATCGGCGGTCCCATTGTCAAAGACAAGACCTTCTTCTTCTTCAGTTATGGCGGGCTTCGTCAGATCACAACCAGCTTTCTGAATTCCGCTGTCGTGCCGACGACTGCGCAGCGAGCGGGTGACTTCTCCGCGAATCTTCCGACAAACAGCGGTTCGATTAACTCATGCACGCAGAAGCTGAACACAGCAGATACACAAGCCGGAAACTTCGTCGTCTGCAATCCGGTAACGCGAAAGCCGTTTACCGGAAACATCATTCCTAAAGGCATGCTGGACCCAACGGTGCAAAACCTGGTGAATTCGAACGGCACGCTACCGTCCATTCCTTTGCCGAACGCAGCTGACAATTTCTTTCAGGGTTACGTCACGCTGCCTTACAACACCGATGAATATCTGTTGAAGGTTGACCATAACTTCTCACCCAAGCATCGCTTGTCCGGCGAGGTCTTTGAAAACGCCGGCGTCAACACAGCAAATGCGGGCGGAAATATTACCTGGTCCAAACAGAACTACGTCTTTCGGCAGTGGAATGCCGTCTTGAGCGATACCTATACCTTCAACCCAAATTGGGTAAACCAGGTGTGGCTCAGCTACGCGCGGAATCTTGGAGGCCGCGTCAATACTCCCGACGTCGCGATCGGCCAATATGGCTCGGCGTTTCAGGTGCAAGGCACACCGTCGCTTCCGCAGATCTCGGTGGCCGGCTTCTTTACTGCTGGCCAAGCCATCGCAGGACCGCGCGCCGGGTCAAACTACTATGAGATCCGGGATACCGTATTGTGGACGCGAGGTCGCCACTCGATACGATTTGGTGGCAATGCCTCCGTCAATAAAGACGTCCAGGAATCGTTGCTGAACAACTACGGCGTATTCGCCTTTACCTCTTCCTCTAGCTCTCGCAGCGGCAATGCTCTGTCTGACCTTATGTTGGGACTGCCAAACACGATGAACCAGGATGCTCCCAATACACAGCGCATGAACAGCTGGTACGGAGGCGCCTTCATCCTCGATGACTTTCGCATTCGTCCAACGCTTACTCTGAATCTTGGGCTGCGTTGGGATCTTCAGACACCTCCGGTCGATAGCGCCGACATGATCACCACCTTCCGGCTTGGTCAGCAGTCGACACGCATCCCCACAGCGCCCCTTGGTCTATTGACGATCGGCGATGCCGGCGTTCCTCGGGGACTTGTCTCCACTCGTATCAATCATTTTGGACCGCGGCTGGGATTTGCATGGGACGTCTATGGCAATGGAAAGACATCCGTTCGCGGCGGGGTAGGATGGTTCTGGGGATCGATAGCGGGTAACGAATGGGCTGGTGCCGGCGAACCTTTCACAGTGCGTCAGCAGTTCAACAACATTCAGTCCGTGACGAATCCCTACGGAAACTATCCTGGCGGATCTCCGTTTCCCTATAACTATGTGCCGGGTGGAACTCCCATCTTTACGTATCCCTTTGCTATTGGATACATCAACTCAAACTTCGATTGGCCCTCGGCTTATCAGGCCAACCTGAGCGTCGAACAACAGTGGACCAACACCTTCGCGACCTCAGTGGGCTATGTCAGCAACCTCGGACGGCACCTTCCGTTCGTAACCGACATCAATTACCCATCCTTCGCAACAACGCAAAATCCGGTCAACGGCATCACGAACAGCACGACCTCGAACGTCGATGCGCGACGCCCGATTATGCCCGGAACCTATCAAGGCATCAGCGCCACCGACTCCAACCAGACCTCCGCGTACCATGCGCTCCAGGTCACCGCGACCAAACGCATGAGCAATAACTTCAGCCTCCGAGCCTACTATCTATGGGCGAAAAACTGGTCCAGCGTAGGACTGCAGAGCGCCAACTCAACGGTGGAGAACCCGAATAAGTTGTATCTTGAGCGCGCCCGTGCAGACAACGATTATCGACACACGTTCGTCGCTTCCTTTGTGTGGATGCTGGATTACTATCACGGCTCACAGTTCTTGATGAAGAACCTCGTCAATGGATGGTCCCTCTCACCAATCATTACACTGCGTAGCGGAGATCCCTTCACGGTGACCTCTGGAACTGACGTCAATCTGGATGGCATAAACAGCGATCGTCCGAACGTAACCAGAAATCCGATCCTGAACCCGCATCGCTCCCGGACTGAAGCCCAGGCTCGCTGGTTCGATCCCACCGCCTTCACAATCCCCGCGATCGGAACCGATGGCACTGCTTCCCGCAATTTCTTGGATAGCCCAGGCTACAAGAACGTCAACGCCGCACTGTTCCGTAATTTCCGATTCGGAGAGCGGTATAACCTGCAGTTCCGCGGCGAATTCACGAACCTCTTCAACATGGTGAATCTCTCCACCCCGACCTCGTCTCTTGCTAACCTTTCTACCGCTGGAAGAATCACAAGTGCAGACGCCATGCGACAGACACAGCTGGGTCTGCGTCTCACTTTCTAACCTCAGCCTACAGGCCCAGCAGAAGAGGCGCACCGAAATACGGTGCGCCTCTTCTATCTAGTGATGCTTCTGCCGGCTTCATTCACCAACTGATACGGAGGGTGGCGTCCAACTGACGATATCCATCCTGTTCCGGCTCGTTGTAGTTGAACACCGAGGTAAACGCGCCAAAGTTTGCCTGCGAGATATTCGTGTTCGCGGCTGCGAACGTCGGCGTGTTCGTCACATTCGCCGCCTGCAGGGCAAACATCGCATGCAAACGATCCGTTACCGTCCATCGTTTGCTGATGCTCATGTTCGCATTGTGAATGGGATACAGCTCCAGCGTATTGATCCTGCAGTTTCCATACCGGCCGGCGTTGGCAGGAGGAGCAGCGAAGGCATTTACATTCCACCAGTTTGCATGCGTGCGGTTGCCGGCATAGGCATCGCCAACGCAGTCCGGAAGCTGCGTTACGTTGCCGGGGCTTGCATTCGCAGGATCAGGACCTGTGAAAGAAGCAGAGGTGTATCTTCCTGAGGTAAAGGTCACGATCGCATGGACAGTCCATCCTCCAATCACTGCATCGGAGAATCGATTAATCGTTCCTAGATAACGTTTGCCACGCCCAAACGGTAGCTCCAGCGAAGCCATGTTTGTGAAGTACAACCGGCGCTCGTTGCCATCGCGAGCCCAGTTATTCGTAACGTTATAGGGATCCTGGGTGTTGTAGTAATTCTCCATATTGTTAGCCCAGGTGAAGTTGGAATCGAGCGTGAGCATGCCGGTACGTCTTTGCACCTCAAGCTGCAGCGCCTGCCTTCGCCACGATCCATCGTTACGAAACTCCGTGACCGAATTGAACTGCGGCAAGGGCCTGCGCGCAGTCGTAAAGGGAGTAGTGCTGGCGCGTGGCTTGTTGACGTTGAGACTGTAGTTCATGCCTGCGCCGTTCATCCCCACAAAGGAAGCACGTAAACCAAACGTCCCTACCTGCCGCTCGAGAGTCAGGTTGTACTGCCGCAGCACTCCTTCCTTCGTGTGCTTCGGCAGATAGGTCGCGCTCTGGCTGGGCACAACCGAGTTCGAGATGTTCGCAGGAAATGGGTTGGGAAAGCTGAAGACCGGCGTGCCAGCGGTGTTGTTATAGGACTCATTCAGCTGAAATGGTAACGGCGCGTTGAGACGACCACTGGCGCCATATCCCCACGTCTCGGTGAACTCGCCATAGCCACCGCGAATCACCATCTTGTCGGAGAGCCGATAGGCCGCGGAGATGCGTGGCCTAAAGTTTGAAAGCTTCGCAGAAGGAGTGACCTCTCCCTCGACGACTGGAATCTTCGTCGCGAGAAAGAGAGGACTCACCCTCGATCGTGTTCCTTGCGGCACCACAATGTTGCCCGTTGCCGGATCGAGGTTGTAGGTCAGTCCATCATCGTAGCCCGGCGTTCCGTAGAAATCCCAACGGAGGCCGTAGTCCAGCGTGAGCCTTGGCGTGAGCTTGAACGTATCGTTCACAAACAGTCCAGACATGTATTGGTGAACATTCCGATTCACGACAGGATCAGTTAGCCGGGTGCTGCTGCTTGGAAGTCCCAGCAGAAAATCAGCGAAACTGATATTTGTGTACGTTCCATTGAAGCTGAAGTTGCCATAGACGGCAGTGTTGATGCTGCCCTGATACTCTCCATACCGCTCAAACTCGCCGCCAAAGTTCAGAACATGCTTTCCTTTGGACCACGTAACCGCATCTTTATAGGTGTTGATCGCGTTGCTCGAACATAGACCCCCTAGACCTCCGCTGCAACCGCTCGTGTTGCTGAGCGTTGTCACATTTCCCACACCGGTGATGCCTACGTTTGGGAATCCAATTGAGTGAAAGCCCTGGGGATTAACGCCTTGCAGCCCAATCTTATTAACAACTTCATCGCCAAGCAGCGGAGTAGGCACACCGGCGTATTCATTCCCATACTTCAGATGTTCCGAGGTGTAGCCAAAGGTGAAATTGTTCACGAGCTTCTCGGAGATGACCCAGGTATCCGAGGCGACCCACTGAGCGTCAATCCTTTGCTGCGCATAATCGAACTGCGAGCTCGGACCCGATACGAGCGCGCCAGGGTTGTACTTGCCCAGCCAGCGAACGAACAAGCTGTTATTTTTCGTAAGCTGATGATCAATGCGTGCGAAGATGTAGTCGATCTTGTAGGCAGGATAGGTGTCGTTTCGTCCATTGTTCTGCTGAAACAGGTTCGGTCCCCCCACATTGGGCAACGGCCAGTAGTCCAACAGCTTCTTCGAAACATCATTAAGGCGGCTTGCTGGAATCTGGTTATTTGGAAAAGGCTTGCCCGTCTGCGGGTCTTTGAGAACTGTCGCCTTTCCATTCGGCGCTGTCGAAGGATTCAGAAACTGGCTGAAGTCCCCATTCCGCATCTGTCCCGTGGGTACACTCGCCAGATACCACGATCCCAAAGGCACAACCTGATGCCACCAGCCTCCATAAAAGAAGGTGCGATTTTTGATGATATGACCGCCTGCTTCAGCCGCCCCAGCGTGAAGAATGAACGGAGTATTGGTGGGATCGAAATACTTGCGCGCGCCAAGTGCGGAGTTTGCTTCCTTCCAAAGCACCGAGCCATGAAAGTCATTGGCTCCATGTTTCGACGCCATGTTGAACCCCACGGCCTTTGACGCGTCCGCAGCAGCATTGACCGTAGTTGCTTCAATCGTCTCGAAGAACTCTGGGTTGTCCATCTGCGCTGTATCGCTGCCGCCACCGCCGGAACCCGCGGTCCCATCCACACCATCCATTGACCACGCCTGTGCGTTTCCGGATGGAATTCCCGACATCACCATATTCCATCCATTACCCTGCATTCCCGGAGTCGTCACCAGCATGGACACTGGCGTTGCCGACCGGTCAACAACTGCCATCGTCGTGTACTTGGTAGCATCGATCTGCCTGCTGATCGTTCCATTCTCGGTCTGGATCAATTGCGCGCCTGCTTCGACCGTAACCGTCTCCGAAACCGTTCCCATCGAGAGTCCCATGTCCACGCGCCGCACCTGCTGAGGGTCAAGCAGAACGGAGCTGGCGACAAATCGTTGGAAGCCGACCTTCTCTGCCGAAACGCGGTAGGAACTCGGCTTGAGATCAGGCACCTCATAGTTTCCGTTCACGTCCGTAGTAACCCGTCGAGCCAAAATGTTCGTGCTGATCTCGACAATACTGACCGTGGCGCCAGGCACACCTGCCCCTGACGAATCGGTCACTGTGCCGCGCAACGTTGCCATGTTGATCTGGGAATATCCCGGCCAACTAACACACAAGAGAAGGGCGAGAAGCAGGTAAGTCTTTCGCATAAGCATGTCGATGTGGACTTTCTATGTGTTTCGTTTTGTTTCTTATTGTAATTTTCATGAATGTAATACATCGAATCACCACCAAAAGGCAACAAAAAGTTAATTGAGGGTAAATATCGATTCGATCTTTACGTTCCAAACTTCACCTGCTGAAGGTTCGTCAAACCAGGTAAACCCATCGCAAAGAGTGAGTTAGGAATGCCACACCGGATATCCGGTTTCAGGAAAATGCCTTGGGTCTGCGCGCGCCTCCGGTCCCGTACTTTGGGCTTCATCTTGACAGCACAGCGCTGGGAGCGTTCTGTTCATCGAAGTGCCTCTATCGAGGACTGGTTCCTGGTTTCAACTGCACGCTGAGGCTGGCCCATTCTGGGCGGACTCATGTACATTTATCCCGCAGCAACATTTGCGAACAAAAGCAGTAGAAGACACCCTAATTGCTTCAAAGCCCGAACTAACTCCTCAGGAGGAGATGAACGTGATCACCCGACGCGAATTTCTTGATTCTCTCGCTGTAACGGCTGCGGCTGCCGCCGTCACGACGAACGCAAAAAGCTATGCCCAGATCGTCGGAGCCAACGATCGCGTTAACTTCGCTGTGATCGGCCTCAACAGCCGCGCCTATGCCCACCTCTCTTCGCTCAAAGCAAATCAGAAGAATGCACAGGTGACCCACGTCTGCGATGTCGATACTCCCATTCTTGATAAATTCGCTGGAAAAGCGCAGGTCTCCCTCGGCTACAAGCCTGCCACCTCGAAGGACTTCCGCAAGGTGCTGGCTTCGAAGGATGTCGACGCCATCACGATTGCCACTCCAGATCACTGGCATGCTCCTATGGCCATCCTCGGACTTGAAGCTGGCAAGCACGTCTATGTTGAGAAGCCCTGCAGCCACAACCCCGGCGAAGGAGAGATGCTGATCGCAGCACGCGATAAATATAAGAAGCTCGTGCAGATGGGAACCCAGCAGCGCTCTTCCCCGCACACGATGGAGGTCGTTGAAAAGGTAAAGGGCGGATTAATTGGACGCCCTTATTATGCGAAGGCCTGGTACAGCAATACTCGCAAGTCCATCGGTCATGGTAAGCCGGTCCCCGTTCCCGCCACACTCGACTGGGATCTCTGGCAGGGTCCGGCGCCACGCAAGGCCTACATGGACAACTATCACCCTTACAACTGGCACTGGTTCAAGCACTGGGGAACCGGTGAAACTCTCAACAACGGCACGCACGAGGTCGATGTCTGCCGCTGGGTGCTCGGAGTCGACTTCCCGAAGCATGTCGCCTCTTCCGGCGGCCGGTATCAGTTCAAGGATGACTGGCAGTTCTACGACACGCTGGTCACCAGCTATGAATATGACGACAAGATCATCTCCTGGGAGGGCAAGTGCTGCCAGGGCATGAAGTTCTACGACCGCGATCGCGGATCCGCCATCATGGGAACGACCGGCACCGTGGTCGTTGATCGTGGAGGATATGAGATCTACGACCTGAAGGGCACGAAGACGAACGAGTTCAAGGCAGAGAAATCCTCTGCATCGGCGGATCTGGTGGGCGCCGACTCCATGACTGACCTTCACTTCGCCAACTTTATCGCTGGAATTCAAAAAGGGGAGAAGCTTCACGCTCCCATCGAGGTCGGCAACGTCGCAGTCACTATGCTTCAGCTCTCGAATGTTGCGTGGGAGCTTAACCGTGGCCTCTCGCTCAATCCGGCGAATGGTCACATCCTGAATGATGCCGAAGCCATGAAGCATTGGGATCGCGAGTACGAGAAGGGTTGGGCTCCAAAGGTTTAGCCGCGCGCTCCATCGAAAACCCGGAAACCGGCAGCCTGTCTTCTTGAAGCTGCCGGTTTTCTTTTTTCTGAGTTCGGATGCACAAAACGGAGTGCGGCATCTTATGGTTCGAGTGAACTTAAATCGATGGACCTCCTCCAAAAGATCGGTTCCCTTGACTGGAACGCAATCGCGAAGAATCTCAACGAACAGGGTTACGCGACGACCGGCCCTCTACTCACCATGGACGAATGCCATCAACTCGCCGGCGGCTACAACGACTCCTCACAGTTTCGCAGTCGCGTCGTGATGGGTCGTCACGGGTTTGGCCGCGGTGAATATCAGTACTACAGCTATCCTCTTCCAGACATCATCCAGTCCCTCCGAGATTCTCTCTATCCACGACTGTCATCCATCGCAAATGAGTGGAACCGTGCGCTGAGAAACCCACACAGTTATCCCCTCGAACACCGCGAGTTCATACAGCTCTGCCACCAGGCCGGACAGACCAGGCCCACCCCCCTGTTACTCCAGTACCAGAAGGACGACTACAACTGCCTCCATCAGGATCTCTACGGGGAACTCGTCTTTCCCATCCAGGCTGCTTTTTTGCTCAGCCGTCCAGAAACAGATTTCACCGGTGGCGAGTTTGTACTGACCGAACAGCGCCCTCGTATGCAATCGCGTGTCATGGTAGTGCCCTTGCAGCAAGGCGAAGCCGTTCTCTTCGCCGTCAATCATCGTCCGCAACAAGGCACCCGCGGCACCTACCGGGTCACCATGCGTCATGGTGTCAGCGCCATTCGTTCCGGCCAGCGCTTTACCCTGGGAGTGATCTTTCACGATGCACAGTGACAATAAACTCTGGCCAGAAAGCCATGATCTGACAAAAGAGAGCCTCGCGGAAGGTGTGATGCTTCTGCGCGCCTTCTGTCGCGAAGACGCTCCACTGATCTACAGCGCCGTCCAGAAAGTCGACTCCGTCTCGCCCTTTCGCCAGATGATCGTTCCCAGTGGCCACACGATGTCGGTGGCGATGACCAACACGGGAACCTTTGGCTGGACCACCGATCGACAGGGTTACCGTTACACAACAGTCGATCCCGCCACCGGACAGCCGTGGCTCCAGATGCCGGAGATCCTCTTCTCCCTTGCCCGGAGGGCCGCTGAGGCTGCCCACTTCCCCCATTTCGTACCGAATAGCTGCCTGATCAATCGCTATTCCACGCGTGCGCGGCTCTCACTGCATCAGGATAAAAACGAGGAGGACTACACCCAACCCATCGTCTCGGTCTCCCTCGGACTGCCTGCGACTTTTCTACTCGGAACGTTGCGTCGTTCCGAAACTCCACGCCGTATCCGCATCGAACACGGTGATGTTCTCGTGTGGGGTGGCCCCGCTCGTCTTATCTTTCATGGAGTCGCGCCCATCGCTGCCGGCACCCATCCGCTCACCGGCGCCTTCCGGATCAATCTAACCTTTCGTCACGTCGCCGAACCCCACTGACCAACCCTTCTTTTTCCAAATGTCTCTATCATGAGGTACGAGGCCTCCTACATAGCCTTGTGCCTGCATCTGGCTTGCGGGCATGAGAGGACACAAACTCGATCATGATCGCTGAAATTATCGCAGCCGGTTCTGAGATGTTGACGCCGCACCGGCAGGACACCAATTCTCTCTTTCTCACGGAACAGCTCAACGATCTCGGCGTAGAAGTCGCCTTTAAGACCATCGTCGGCGACAATCTCACGCACCTCACCAACGCTGCTCGTACAGCGCTCGCCCGTGCCGACATCATTGTGTTCTCAGGAGGCCTGGGACCCACAGAAGACGACCTCACACGCGAGGCCGCCGCCGCCGCACTCGGCATCTCTCTGCGCCGCGACCCGGAGATTCTTGCCGGTCTATATAAGCGTTTTGCCGCACGCCAGATAACCATGCCGCCAAACAACGTAAAACAGGCCGATCTGCTCGAAGGCGCCGTCATCCTTGCGAATGCCAACGGCAGTGCTCCTGGCCAGATGCTGGATACGGTTGTCGGCAAATATCGCAAGATCGTCATCCTTCTCCCAGGGCCGCCGCGTGAGCTCAAACCTCTCTTTCAGGACGTGGTTAAGCCTCTGCTCGCCTCGATCCTTCCGCCCCGCCGGCTCGCGCGTCGCATGCTGCGCATGGCGTTGATTCCGGAATCCCACGTCGACGCCCGTACCTCTCCCATCTACAACCAATACTCCGATGTTCAGACGACTATCCTCGCCGGACATGGAGAGATTCAGCTGCATTTCACTGCGGCCAAGAGCACGCTCGAAGAAGCACAAAGCCGGGTGGACGAAGTAGCCAATCGCATCGAAGCCGAGATGGAAGAAGCCATCTTTTCTTCTCAGGGCGAAAGCCTCGAAGAGGTCGTCCTGATGATGATGGAGATGCGTCACCTTACACTTTCTGTTGCCGAAAGTTGCACCGGCGGACTGCTGGCTCAGCGTCTGACTGCCATTCCGAACAGCTCACGAGCCTTTGTCGGAGGCGCCGTCGTTTACACCCCGGAACTCAAGATGCTTTTTGCCGACGTACCGCGGGAGATGATCGAACTCCACGGCGCTGTCAGCCCTGAGGTTGCCCGCGCTCTCGCTGAGGGAATCCGCACCCGCACCGGCGCATCGCTCGGCATCTCCATCACCGGCCTCGCAGGTCCTGGAACCGCTCCCGGAAAGGATGCCGAACGGCCCATCGGACGTGTCTACCTCGGCCTGGCTGACGGTCGCGAAACCCTTATTAAGGAACTCAATCTTAACGGCGACCGGGACTACATCCGCTGGTGGGCCTCTCAGAACGCGTTGGAATTTCTCCGGCAGACCCTCCATCAGTCACGATGATAGCTAAGTCACGACCCCAGTCCATTTAACGACAACTGATAAACTTGCACCGTACGACTATGATCCCCTGGATTCTTTCCATTTCGCTTGCTTACCTGCTCGGATCGATTCCGTTCGGCTATCTTCTTGTCCGGATCTTCCGGCACGAGGATATACGTGCGACCGGGAGCGGCAATATCGGTGCCACCAACGTGGCCCGATCCGGAGCCAAGGGTTTGGGCATCCTCACTCTCATCCTGGATACGCTCAAGGGATTTCTCGCCGTCGTCCTCGCACAACACATTGCGGAGCGCTATGGCTTTCCTCAGGCGTACGATATCGCAGCCGCTGCTGCCCTGGCCGCCGTACTCGGTCATTGCTTCCCGGTCTGGCTTGGATTCCATGGAGGCAAAGGGGTAGCTACTGCTCTCGGAGTCTTTCTGGCCCTGGTACCTCTCACTACCGTCTTGTACATTTTGGGGATTTTTTTGGTCATCGTCTTTCTGACGCGATACGTCTCGCTGGCATCCATTGTGGGTGCGGCGCTCTTTCCAGTCTTCGCGCTGCCTCACGCGCCGGATCGCTCTCCTGTGATCGTCACTTGCTATATCCTCATCCCCCTGATCATCATTCTTAAGCACTCTCAGAACATTCGACGCCTTCTTGCAGGAACCGAGCATCGGTTTGGTTCTCCCAGGGTGGCTGCTTGAGCAGAATTGCACTCCTTGGTGCCGGGGCCTGGGGCACCGCATTGGCAATCTCGCTCGCTCGACGCGGGGGTCATCAACTTCATCTGTGGGCTCACTCGTCCGCCCTTGCCCAACAGTTGCACGATGGCGGGGAGAATCGCGTTTATCTTCCCGGATACATCCTTCCCATGGATGTTCATGTCACCAACGATCTTCCCAGAGCGATATTTGAAGCCGACATCATCGTCTGCGTCATTCCCTCACAACATGTGCGCAGCGTGTTCTCGCATATTGCGCCGCTGCTCACAGGAAATCAGATCATCCTCTCCGCCTCCAAAGGCATTGAGGAGGGATCCTTCCTCCGTATCTCGCAGGTCATTGCATCGGTGACCGAAAATCCCTTCGCCGTCCTGTCTGGTCCTTCTTTCGCTCAGGAAGTTGCCTCCGGCAGTCCTACCGCCATCGTCGCAGCCGCGGAGGATATCCGTCTTGCCCAGACTGTACAGCGCGACTTCTCGTCGCCATCCATGCGGATCTACACCAACGATGACGTCACAGGTGTTGAACTCGGTGGTGCTCTCAAGAACGTCATCGCCTTAGCGGCGGGGGTCGTCAAAGGACTCAACCTGGGCCATAACTCAGCGGCTGCTCTCATCACTCGAGGAATCGCCGAGATTACCCGTCTTTCGGTCGCCTGTGGCGGCCGTCGCCAGACCCTCGCTGGACTCTCCGGCGTCGGCGATCTCATCCTGACCTGCACCGGAGATCTCTCCCGGAACCGCTCCGTCGGGATAGAGCTTGGACGCGGAAGACAACTCGATGACATCTTGGCTGGTATGGGAGGGAAGGTAGCAGAAGGCGTTCGTTCGACGACGGCAGCCCTCGGTCTGGCGGCTCGCTATGGCGTCGAGATGCCGATCATCGAGCAGGTTGACGCCATTCTCCATCAACACAAGAAACCAGCCGATGCCATTCGGGATCTCATGTCCCGCCCGGGACGCAACGAACTGTATTAGTTGGGTTTACCCTTTCGCCTCCTCCGGCATCTAACCGGTCATGGCTGATCCAATCGATCCAAACCGCAAATATCACTCGGGTGCCCCGGAAGAGGGGAAGATTGAACCTGGCGGCAACGATCCAACTCCGGAAGAGCGGAGGGGGGATTCGCGCTTCCTGCCGGTCGTGATTCTCGCGGGGATTGCTCTCATCCTTCTTCTGATCGCCGGCGTGGTGCTGGTCAAAGGCAAAGGACGCAAGATGGTTCCACAGGCACCGGACAATCATCCCACCTCCAGCCTGATTCGGCCCGTCTCGATAGTGGACTGCTAAGGAGCGTTTTTGCTTGCCATCGGCACTCTCTTCGGGGAGTATGGTGGGACTTATGCCCGAGACAAATCACGGTCACCATCGATCCGAGGACCACATTCCACCGTACGATCCGCCGCGGGAGCATCCGGAGCGCGAGCGGAGGATTCTTGGATTCAGGCCATTACACGTTGTCGTAGGAGCGCTCATTCTGGTGGGCATCCTCCTTATTTACCTTCTTCTGATCGCGCGAGCCGGTTACTGAGCCTGCCTCTGGGGCTTGCACGGCGATGAAGCGATAAACTGGAAGAGACATGGTCTTCTCTTCTCTCTTCGGCAAACGCCCTGCTGAACCTGAACCGCCCTCAACACCCACTTCGGACCAGCCGAAGCTGAGCCTCTTTGACCGCATGCGCCAGGCGGTCACGCGGACCCGGGAGTCGCTCTCCGATTCCATCAGCTCCGTCGTTGCGCTCACTCGCGAGGTTGATCAGGCCTCCCTCGACGACCTTGAGCCACGTCTGTTAGCTGCAGATATCGGCAGCGCTACAACCGCCATCATTATGGAGAATCTTCGTCAGCGAGCATTTCGCACCGGAATTGAAAGTGGTGCACAGCTCAAAGAGATCCTGAAGGCCGAGCTCAAGCAGATTCTCGATAGCGTTGCCCATCCCATCCAGCATCCGGCGACTCCGCCTGAGGTCATCCTGATGGTCGGGGTCAACGGCACCGGCAAGACCACGACCACGGGCAAGCTGGCCAATCTTTACCGCTCGCAGGGACGCAGCGTTCTGCTCTGCGCGGCCGACACCTTTCGCGCCGCCGCGATTGAGCAGCTTGAAGTTTGGGCTCAACGCTCCGACGTCCCCGTCATCAAAACCAAGCAGGGCGGCGACCCATCGGCCGCTCTTTATGATGCCCTGACTGCGGCAAAATCGCGAGGCACCAATGTCCTGATCGCCGATACCGCCGGGCGACTCCACACCAAGACGGACCTCATGAAGGAACTGGACAAGATGCGCCGTACAGCAGAAAAGCTTGTCCCTGGAGCACCCCACCAGACCTTTCTGGTCATGGACGCCACCACCGGGCAGAACGGGCTCCAGCAGGCCCGGCTTTTTACCGAGGCTGCGCGTGTGACTGGCATCGTCCTCACCAAGCTGGACGGAACAGCGAAGGGAGGCATCGTCCTCGCCATCGCAACAGAGCTCAGGCTTCCGGTACTCTACGCTGGCATCGGGGAAAAAATTGACGACCTGATTCCCTTCGACAGCTCCGCATTTATCGATTCTCTCGTCGGCTGAATCACTCCCCGGTATGTATTTTTAGGAAATGGCATCTCTTCCACAGGACGAGCGCGACGAGTTTTTTATGCTCCGTGCGCTGCAACTCGCAGAGCAGACCGTCGGCCTCGCCTCCCCGAATCCGCAGGTTGGCTGCGTCCTTGTGCGGGATGGCAACATCCTCGGCGAAGGTGGTCATCTCTATCAGAACTTTGACCACGCGGAGATCGTCGCGCTCAAACAGGCCGCAGCCCGCGGCCATTCCGTCGAGGGAGCAACGGCCTACGTCACCCTCGAGCCCTGCAGTCATCACGGACGCACAGGGCCATGCGCGGATGCCCTTATCAACGCGCGCGTAGCTCGCGTCGTCGTCGCTACATCCGATCCCAACCCGCTCGTCAGCGGTCGCGGCCTGCAAAAAATGCAAGCCGCAGGCATCGAGATCCTGGTTGGAGTCCTGCAACAGAGAGCCCGTGATCTCAACGACCCCTTCGCGCACTTCATCCGCACCCGCACGCCTCTCGTCACCCTGAAGTCCGCGCTCTCTTCCGACGGAAAGCTCGCGCCCTCTCCCGCAACCAGACTCCCCAACCAGCCGTACTGGCTGACCGGACCGGAAGCCCGGAACGAGGTCCATCGCCTTCGTCACGCCTCCGATGCCATCCTCACCGGCATCGGCACCGTACTCGCAGACGATCCTCTACTTACCGATCGCAGCGGTTTACCCAGACGCCGGCCGTTGCTTCGCGTAGTTCTCGATGCCTCCCTGCGTATCCCCCTCACCTCGCAGATTCTCCGCTCTGCCAGCGCTGACCTGCTTATCTTCGCCGACACCTCTGCTCCCGATTCGAAGATTAAAAGCCTGATCGACGCCGGCGCCCAGGTAGAAGTAATCCCTCAACAGAATGGGCGACTCTCTCTTCCTGCTGTCCTGGCCAGCCTTGGCGAACGTGGTGTACTCAGTCTTCTTTTGGAAGGCGGTTGCTCTGTCAATGGAGCCTTCCTGCAGCAGAATCTCGTCGACAAAGTTGTTCTTTTCTACTCCCAGCAGATATTAGGAGATCAAGCCGTCCCCTTTGCCGAAGGAATCTTTTCTCCCTCAGAGATCGAACAATCGCTGCATCGCGTCACTCGCGCCTCTCTTGGACCAGATCTCCGGGTCGAAGGATATCTTCACGATCCCTGGGCCTGACGTTTCGTCTGGCCAACCGATATGAAAGGAGCTCCCATGCCTGATAGCAGTCGAGTCACACGCAGCAGATTCGAGTATGAGGAAGAGGGCCAGGTAGCTTACCTCGAATTCGAAGTCGATGAACGAGGCTGGATCACGCTTCTTCATACCGAGGTCCCCACGGAGCTTCGCGGACGTGGCATCGCCGGAGTCCTGGTCCGCACCGCGCTTGAATATGCACGAGACAACCATCTCCGCCTTGACGTACTCTGCCCTCTCGCTACGGACTACCTGAAACGCCATCCCGAGTTACAGGAGGGCTTGCGATCCAAACCAAAGCCATAAAACAGGAGACTGCCGTCAAGTCGCCTTGCTGCACGCTTCGCGTTACGCTATAGCTATGTTCACAGGATTGATCGAAACCACTGGAACCGTCCTCTGCGTCACACCAAACGCAGGGGTGACGCGCATTACTATCGGTGCGCCGGAGGAATTCGTGAGTCGGCTCTCGACAGGCGACTCAGTGGCGGTCGGTGGAGTGTGTCTCACCGCACTCGATATCGAACCGAATGCATTTCCTCCGCGGTTCTCTGCCGATCTTGCCGCCGAGACTATCACCCGGACCACGCTTTCCCGGCTCAAACCCCAGACCGTCGTTAATCTTGAGCTCCCTACCCCCGCCGGTGCTCCCCTCGGGGGACACGTTGTTCAGGGACACGTGGACTCTACGGCAACTCTGCTCGGTCTCGAACCTCTCACCCCGGATACCGAGACGACTGACTATCGTCTGCGCTTCACAATTCCTGATTCGCTCGTTCGTTACGTTGTAGAAAAAGGTTCAATCACTGTCGAAGGAATCTCCCTCACCGTTGCCGCCATCCACGGAACTCAGGTCGAGATTGCAATCATTCCCCACACCTACGCCGCGACCAGCCTGCGTACGCTCTCTCCGGGCGACGCTCTCAATATAGAGGTTGATGTGATGGGGAAATACGCGGAACGTCAGAGCGAAAAACCGGACAGCTTTCTGCTTACCGAAGAATATCTGATCGCCAACGGGTACTAACCGCGCGATCGAAAGAGGACACGTATGAGCTCTGCAAGATCCATCGCCAGCCGATTCAAGCCTGCAAGACTTCTCATGCTCGTAGGCGACTTCGTTGAAGACTACGAGGTCATGGTTCCCTTTCAGGCCCTGCAGATGGTCGGCCACACTGTGCACGCCGTCTGTCCCGATAAGAAGTCGGGCGACCGCGTGCGCACTGCCATTCACGACTTCGAAGGCGATCAGACCTACTCTGAAAAGCCAGGCCATAATTTCGTTCTCAATGCGACCTTCGCAGAGATCGAGCCCGAGACCTACGATGCTCTCGTCGTTCCCGGAGGACGCGCCCCCGAGTACCTCCGCCTCAATCCTCGCGTGCTCGAGATCATTCGCACCTTTGCAGAAGCAGACAAACCCATCGCCGCACTCTGCCATGGTCCGCAACTCCTTGCCGCGGCTCGCGTCCTCAAGGGAAGACGGCTCAGCGCATACCCTGCATGCGCTCCTGAGGTAGAGCTTGCCGGAGGAACCTTCGTCAAGCTCGAGGTCACCGAGGCCATCACCGACGGCAAACTCGTCACGGGCCCTGCGTGGCCAGCTCATCCGGCGTGGCTGGCGCAGTTCCTCGCCGTACTTGAAACACACCTCGTACCAAACGCCAGCAGCTAACCTGATCTCTCATCGCCGTCTTCCTTCGTCTCTAAGGCGGGGACCCGGTTGACAGTTGACACCTCCTTGGCCCTGGCAGCCATCTTTTGATCTTCCTAAGAGCCCTGCCCGTGGCGTAGTCTCCCTGGGGACTGCACCATTGCTGTTTTTCCCGAAGACACGACCGAGGTTCTTCCCATATTCTGTCCGCATCTGACATGCCGTGAGCCTTCCTCCGGGCCCTGTTGCAGTTGAACGGCTCAGGGACAAAGGACGAAAGAGGTAGGAAAATGCGCAAACTTCAAGGTAAGGTCGCCATCGTCACCGGATCCTCGATGGGAATCGGTGCAGACATCGCGAAGGGCTTCGCCACAGAGGGAGCCTCCGTCGTAGTCAACTATCCTTCTGAAAAAGAGAACGCCAACAAAGTTCTCGATGAGATTGCACAGGCAGGCGGCAAAGCCATCGCCGTCATGGCGGATATCTCTGTCGAAGCCGATGTCATTCGCCTCTTCGAAGAGACCCGCAAAGCCTTCGGCAGGCTCGATGTCCTCGTCAACAACGCCGGTGTCTACAAGTTTGCGCCTATCGAAGAGGTCACGCCGGAGCTCTTCCACCTGCACTTCAACATCAACGTCCTCGGAACGCTCCTCGCCTGCCGCCAGGCAGTTAAACTCTTCGGAGACCGCGGTGGAAGCATCATCAATCTCGCATCCGCAGCGATTGTCCTTAACTTGCCCACAAGCTCCGTCTATGCTGCCAGCAAAAGCGCCATCAACACCATCACCGCTGTGCTCGCCAAAGAGCTCGGGCCTCGAAAGATTCGCGTCAACTCCATCAGCCCCGGACTGATCGATACGGAAGGAACGCATGCCGCTGGTTTCATCGGCTCCGACCTGGAGACCTCTCTTGCGGCTCAGACACCCCTCGGGCGCACTGGCCGTCCCAGCGACATCACCCCCATCGCCGTCTTCCTTGCCTCAGAGGAGTCAGGCTGGCTTACCGGAGAAAACCTCGTTGTCTCCGGAGGTCTACGCTAGCCCATTCCGGTCGCGCACAACACAAAGGGCAGCCCACTAGGGACTGCCCTTACCATCACCGGACCAGCACCACCCGGACCCGGTGATAACTTGCAGGCTCTTTAGATCGAGCTCATGTTGTGAAGAAATTCCTGATTGTTCCTCGTCTTTGCCAGCTTGTCGGTCAACAACTCCATCGCTTCGACAGGCGATAGCGGATTCAGGACCTTTCTCAGAATCCAGATTCGCTGCAGGTCTTCCTTGGGAATCAGCAACTCTTCCTTACGGGTTCCCGAGCGCTGAATGTCGATCGCCGGGAAGACGCGCTTGTCGACCAGCTTGCGGTCCAGGATGACTTCCATGTTGCCTGTACCCTTGAACTCTTCGAAGATGACTTCATCCATCCTCGAACCGGTATCGACCAGGGCCGTGGCAATAATGGTCAGCGATCCGCCCTCTTCGATATTACGGGCCGCGCCAAAGAATCGCTTCGGCCGCTGCAGTGCATTCGAATCCACACCGCCCGAGAGAACCTTTCCGCTCGGCGGAACGATCGTATTATAAGCACGGGCCAGACGCGTAATCGAATCCAGCAGAATGACGACATCGCGCTTGTGCTCCACCAGGCGCTTCGCCTTCTCAATCACCATCTCGGCAACCTGAACGTGACGCGCCGCCGGCTCGTCAAAGGTCGAGGAGATAACCTCACCCTTGACCGAACGCTGCATGTCTGTCACCTCTTCCGGGCGCTCGTCGATCAGAAGAACGATCAGCACGATCTCCGGATGATTGGAGGTGATGGAGTTCGCGATCGCCTGCAGCAGCATCGTCTTTCCGGTACGGGGAGGCGCCACGATCAGACCGCGCTGCCCTTTTCCCACCGGCGTCAGCAGGTCCATCACCCGGCCCGAGATGTTATCCCGTACCGTCTCCATCTTGACCCGCTCCTCTGCATACAGAGGGGTAAGGTTATCGAAGAGAATCTTGTTACGCGTCTCTTCAGGAGACTCAAAGTTAATGGCCTCGATCTTGACAAGCGCGAAGTACTTTTCGCCCTCATGAGGTGGCCTTACATTACCGCTGATGGTATCGCCGGTCTTCAGGTCGAACTTGCGAATCTGCGACGGCGATACATAGATGTCGTCCGGGCCAGGCAGATAGTTGTAATCAGGAGAACGAAGGAAGCCATAGCCGTCAGGCAAGATCTCCAGAACGCCTTCTGCGAAAATATGGCCTTCCTTTTCGCTCTGCGCCTGAAGAATCTTGAAGATAAGGTCCTGCTTACGCAGCCCGCTGGTGCCGGCGATGTCCAAACCGCGTGCCAGTTTACCTAGCTCGGCAATATTGTGTTCTTTTAACTCTGAAATTGTCATGGTTTTACCTTGGAATTGATAGAAATCTAGGGAACTTGGGCGGGATGTGCCTGAAAGGGGATCTTACGGGACAACCGGGAAGAGACTTGAATTTTTAGGATGGATTGGGAGATGCGGAAGAGTTAAAGGTTAGGGTTTAAGGGCCGCAGGCCGCGCGTTATGCCGCGCGGCGCTCCTGCAGCTCAATCTTCTGAACAGGTGTTTCTCCATCGCCCGTCGGAATGGAGTCACGGAACCGATCCAGCACTTCGTTCGTCGTGTCCTGAAGACGGGTATTGGGCTTGTGCAGCTTACGGGTCGCCTTCGATGCCAGCTGGCACAGTTCATAACGGTTCTTCACGTGAGTGAGGGCTCCAAAAACAAGATCCGAGCGCATCATCTTCTCCTTTATTCAGTCCGGTTGCGGCAAAAAGCGTTTGTGCGCTCACTCTCCGCAAAATTTTGAAATTCACAATCTGGTAGGTCCGTTGTCTTCCGCCTACCACTGCCAATCATTAGACGCCAACTCCCTGAAAATGGATTCGGACATCCGTGTAAATATCTCAAACTAAAAATGATCCGCCCCATCTTTAGCAGACGAAACAATCTTTCGCGTAGCCCCGAAGAGCCACACGCCTAATCGAAACCCTGTCTCTCCTGGTATCTTCAGCGGCTCGAACGCCTGGGCACAAAACAGAAGGTAGCAGAGCGGAACACCCGGTATTCCTGGCATCCCGGTGCCGAGCTGCGCCGTCCTAGTCTGGCGTAAACAGCATCGACCCTTAGAAAAGTAAATCCTCCCCGCCAGTAGGTCAATACTTATTTTTGGAAACACTCTCACTTAAAATCCCATAAAGCGGAGAGCTAGCCGACGCAAATTCCCGAACAATACCCCTCTCCAACCAGACGGGTCTATACCAGCCTGTCAAGAGCGCCAGGAATACTAGGCTTAGTCAAGCTATTGAAAATGAGCACGATATGGGACTGATGAAGCTGCCGAATAGGTTACTCCACCGGAGTAAAATGAAAGCAGGAAATCAATAGGACCGCCCTCCGCTTCGCTCCAGTTTAAGAGTATGCCTTAAGTCTTTTCTTTTGAAGACTTTACATTTCTAGTCCAACCCTAAGTACTTTGGATTCAAGACTTTGCGCGAAAAGAGGTAGGGGGAGGTCAGGACCAATAGCTTCGATCCAGCGTTCGGTACTGAATCGCCTCGGCGATGTGCCGGGTTCCAACACTCTCGGCCGCATCGAGATCCGCAATCGTACGCGCCACTTTCAGAATGCGGTCATGAGCTCGCGCACTGAGACCTTGTTGTTGCATAGCCCGCTCCAGCAATCGTTCGGCATCGGATTCGAGAACGCAGTAAGCCCTGATCTGCGGGGTGTTCATCTGAGCATTTGCGAATACCCGGCGAGCAACTCCCTTACTCGACCCCTTCGTTCGCTCCCCCGCCTCAGCGAACCTTTCATGCTGGCGCCGCCGGGCTGCCATCACCCGCTCGCGAATCTCAGTCGAACCCTCGGCGGCTGCCCCCCCACGCAGCTCTTTATATTCCACCGCGGGAACTTCTATATGGATATCGATCCGATCGAGCAGTGGACCACTTACCTTCGACACGTACCGCTGAATCATGGGGGGAGTACACATACACTCACGACGCTTGTCGTTAAAATAACCGCAAGGGCAGGGATTCATCGCTGCCGCCAGCATGAACCTCGCCGGAAAACTGAGGCTCATCGCCGCCCTCGAGATCGTCACTGTTCCATCCTCGAGCGGCTGCCTGAGAACTTCGAGAACGTTTCGCGGAAACTCCGGAAGCTCATCAAGGAACAGTAATCCATTGTGCGCCAGCGAAACTTCGCCTGGTCGCGGAACCATCCCGCCTCCGATCAGCCCGGCGTCAGAGATCGTGTGATGCGGTGAGCGAAAGGGTCGATGCGTCACCAGGCCCTGTTCCCCATCCAGAACTCCGGCCACGGAGTGAATCTTGGTCGTCTCGAGAGCCTCCTCAAACTTCAGGGGCGACAGAATCGAAGGAAGACGTTTGGCCAGCATCGTTTTTCCAGATCCCGGAGGCCCGATCATAAGAATGTTATGACCGCCGGCAGCCGCCACCTCAAGCGCCCGCTTTGCTACATGCTGTCCACGCACATCTTTGAAATCAAAAGGAAAATGTTGTGTCTCATTCAGGAGCTCCGTCGCTCGTACCGCGAGCGGAGCGACCGAGATCGTCCCTGTCGAAGCGGAGTTTAGGAGCTCCCGCACCTCGATCAAGCTCTTCATCGCATAAACATTTACACCTTCAACGACCGCTGCCTCTCGTGCATTGCTCGCTGGCACGATCACGTTGCGGATTCCGTTCGCTCGCGCGGCCACAGCGATCGGAAGCGCGCCGGGCACAGCACGCAGTGAGCCATCAAGCCCTAGTTCGCCAACCAGAAGAAAGTCGTCGATATCTTTTATCGTCAGCGCGCCGTACGCACCCAGAATTCCTACAGCGATCGGAAGATCGAAGCCCGATCCCTCCTTCTTCAGATCCGCCGGAGCGAGATTGATGGTGATCTTTGTCGGAGGAATCTCGAAGCCTGAGTTCTTGATCGCAGAGCGCACACGATCGCGGCTTTCGCGGACCGCAGCGTCGGGAAGCCCGACAGTGCTGAACTGTTCTTTATCCAGCTTGATCTGGGAGAAGTCGACCTCAACATCGATCAGGTGAGCGTCGATTCCATAAACGGCAGCACTACGGGCTTTAAAAAGCATCTTCGAGCCTGATATGTCCTTGAGGCAGTTAAGTGTGCGGCGAGTATAGCACTCCGCGGCCTCGCCCCTGTTACCACCGAAGTCGCAGACGTGGGGCTGTAAAGGTCTTCACCCACAGGTGGCGCCATCGCGCCTAAAATAGGCGCGTGAATACCAGTCTGTTCGAACTCTTCAAAATCGGAATTGGTCCTTCAAGTTCTCACACGGTCGGGCCCATGCGAGCGGCTTTGCGATTCGCTCAATCTCTCGATCACACTGGCAACCTCTCCGAGGTCGCACAAATGACCATCGACCTCTACGGATCGCTGGCTTTGACAGGTCGTGGCCACGGCACCGATCGCGCGATTCTTATGGGGCTGATGGGCGAAGCTCCCGACACGATCGACCCTACCGTCATGGACGCTGAACTTGCCGCGATACGATCCACCGGAACACTTTATCTGCTGGATCGTGAACCGATTCCCTTCACGGAAGCAGAACACCTTCGATTTCATCGCGAACAAATGTACCCTACCCCGGAACGGCCAACCCATCCTAACGGAATGCGATTCGCCGCGTTTCTCGCGGATGGATCCCGAATTGCCGAAGAGGTTATCTATTCCGTTGGAGGAGGTTTTATCCTTTCCGAGAAGGAGTTTGAGCAGCAGCAGAATGCAACGGTTGAGGCAGCGCCGAGAGTTCCATATCCGTTCAAAAGCGCAGCCGAGCTGCTCTCGATCGCTCAAGAACATCACCTCACGATCGGCGATCTCCTCCTCGCCAATGAGACAGCCTTGATGGCTGAGACCTCCATCCGAAGGCCACCGCTCCATGAGAAAACCTCCCACATGAGCCCACAGGAGCAGGTGAAGGCAGGGATCCTGGAAATCTGGAAAACGATGCAGGACTGCACGGTTCGCGGTCTGAATACAGAAGGCGTTCTGCCCGGTGGGCTTAATGTTCGACGACGAGCGCCTCGTTTAGCTCGCCGCCTGGAGCACGAAGTTGCGGCCGACCCCCTTGCCCCCATGGATTGGGTAACTGTCTATGCGATGGCAGTCAATGAAGAGAACGCCGCAGGGACTCGCGTTGTAACTGCACCAACGAATGGGGCGGCAGGAGTTATTCCGGCAATCGCACACTATTACATACGTTTTATTGCAGGAGCGAACCAGGAAGGCATTCTTCGTTACTTCCTGACCGCCGCCGCAATTGGCATTCTCTACAAGGAGAACGCCAGCATCTCAGGAGCCGAGGTCGGGTGCCAGGGCGAGGTAGGCGTTGCCTGTTCCATGGCCGCAGGCGGACTCGTTGCTGCACTAGGTGGAACGAACGAGCAGGTGGAGCATGCCGCCGAAATTGCTATGGAACATAATCTGGGCATGACCTGTGATCCTATCGGCGGACTCGTACAGATCCCCTGCATCGAGCGCAATGGGATGGGAGCAGTCAAAGCCATCAACGCTGCTCGTATGTCTATGCACGAGACTGAGGGTCATAAACTTTCTCTCGATCAGGTCATTGCAACCATGTACCAGACCGGTCTGGACATGCAGTCGCGTTACAAAGAGACCTCACTCGCCGGTCTGGCGCTAAACATCATCGAATGCTGACGATTCTAGCGCGCTCGAATCGTCCAACATTGATCCAGTATCGCGTCTCCAATGCAACCTGCCCATCAGAAGCAAATCGCTGAAAAAACTCGCGCAACGAATCCTCGAATGACACATACTCCTGGCTTTCTCTCGCTGGGCTGTGCGAGAGCGAGAGGGTGAGCCCCAGCAGGTCTTCCCAACCCAGCGACATCGTCCCCAGAATCTCCTGATGATAAAAATCCCGGGGCAGATCCGATCTGAGACGCCGGTACACCTCGTAGCCGGCGTGGGTATCGGCATGATCCGGTGAGAAGGCCCGTAGCAGCTGCTCAAAGACCACGTTTTCCTCCCGTCCTTTTTCAGTTCTTCCAAAGGCGACGATCGCGACCCAGCCATCGGGCTTGAGGATTCTACGGAACTCTGTGAAGGCCCTTTCGCGATCGAACCAGTGCATCGCTCTCCCTGCAGTAACCAGATCGACGGACGACGATTCCAATCCGGTCTCTTCTGCTGTACCTTCGATAACCTGAAGCTTTGGATCACTCTCATGAAGGCTTCGACACATCTGCCTCATCTCGGCGTTAGGCTCAACCGCCAGAGTACGATTGCCATTGGCGCGAAAGACATCGCTAAGCATCCCGGTGCCTGCTCCGATGTCAGCCACTACCCAGGTGGGCGTAAGACCGCATGATGTTTGAAGGATGGGCAGTAGAATTTCCGACGAATACCTTTCCCGAAAATGGGCGTAATCTGTAACCTTTCCATCGAAGCGGCGAATACTCTCCATCGATTGCATTCTCCGACATTAAGGCAGACAGAACAACTCACCCTCGTTCGATCGCCATGGCGACTGAATTGCCGCCCCCTAGGCAGAGGGCAGCAACCCCTTTTCTCGCATCCCGCCGGATCAACTCATGAACCAGGGTGACCAGCACACGTGCTCCGCTGGCGCCGATGGGATGACCAAGAGCGACGGCCCCCCCGTTAACGTTGACCTTATCGAGAGGAAGACCAAGTTCTCGTGTCACCGCAAGAGCCTGGACGCTGAAGGCTTCATTCAACTCATAGAGGTCGACTTCGTCTCCCCTCCATCCCGCCTTTTCGAGCACTCTGCGTACACCGCTCACAGGTGCCATCATGACCCAACGCGGCGCCACACCACTCATGGCTTGAGCGCGAATGGTCGCCAGCGGCTTTAATTTAAGCTCGTATGCTTTGCTCGATGACATGAGGACAACAGCGGCAGCGGCATCATTTACCCCAGGGGCATTGCCGGCCGTTACCGTCCCCTCTTTTTTGAACGCGGGCTTAAGTGCGGCCAGTGCTTCGAGCGAAGCATCCTCACGCACGCTCTCGTCGCGACACACCACGATGGATTCTGCGCCGGGTTTCTTCGCGGGCAGAGTCACGGGAGCGACTTCCGCGTCGAAGCGCCCCTCTCGCCACGCAGCAGTCGCCCGGCGATGGGACTCAAGAGCAAAAGCGTCCTGTTGCTGCCGTGTGATGCCGTATTTTTCAGCCACAAGCTCTCCCGTCATTCCCATGTGCTGATCCTCACAGGCACACCACAAGCCATCTCGAATCATGGAATCCACCACCGCTCCATCCCCCATCCGAAGACCTTTACGAGCAGCAGGAAGAAGATAAGGAGCATTCGACATGGACTCCATCCCACCGGCGACGACAATCTCTGCATCTCCTGCAAGAATGTTCTGCGCCCCGAGCGCAACGGCTCGCAATCCGCTGCCACAGACCATGTTGACTGTCAGCGCAGAAGTAGATTCCGGCAGACCGGCGTGAAGCGCAGCCTGGCGCGCTGGATTCTGTCCTAAGCCCGCCGGCAGGACACAACCCATAATGCATTCATCGACGGAAGCCGCGTCAACACCGGCTCTTCGAATCGCGTCGCGAATCGGAATCGCTCCAAGCTGCACGGCAGAAAGCTCTGACAACCCACCTTGAAACTTTCCTACTGGAGTGCGAACTGCCGCGACGATCACGATCTCTTTCATGGCTCACCTTCAACGCAAAACAGCGATGCGACAGTATAGGACGGTGCAGCGGCGAGCGATTTCTCTCTTCACGAAGTAAGAACGACGTGACTCAAATTGCTGGAATGGGAAATCGCCGCTTAAACTTTTTTTCAAAAACCTATCGATTTTTCTTGACAGTGAATTTTCGTAAATCTATACCTTCGTTAGCTGCAATGAAGTGTGTTGCAGGTCCATGTCTAATCACTAGGGAGAATAGGCAAATGGCAACGAAGAAGGCAGCAAAAAAAGCACCGGCTAAGAAGGCAACCAAGAAAGCCGCGAAGAAGAAATAAAAACCGAAACAGGCAAACAAATGGGGGACGCGGAAGCGTCCCCCATTTTGCGTCTGCATCCATGGAATATTACGGCGCGGCTGTCTTTCCTTTGGGCGTCGAGAGATATCCGGAGACCTTGTTCTTCTCAATTGAGTTGACGACCAGCTCATAAAGCTCAGGATCTTTGCCCGTGTAGAACTGAAGCGGCTCATCGAGATTCTTATCCTTCTTCTCGATGACGCGATCATCCGCACTTACGTTCAGGGTGTAACGGGAGTGTTTCTGGTCGGCCTTCTTCAATTGCAGCTTGATCGACGACAGCAGCGTCGGCTGCTGGCCCTTTTGCAAGGTGAACTCATAGTAGTTTCGATCGCCCTTGTGTTTCAGGATCTCGAGCTCGTCATGATTCTTAGCGATCAAGCCGCTCATCACACCGGCATCACCCACAACACGGGTCAGCTGCGTTTTTGTCGCCTCAAGATCGGTTCTGGTGGCAGCCACATCCGTTTTGACGCCACCAACGTCCGTCTTCACACTGGAGACCTCGCTGGAGACTGCCCCAATCTGCTTCTGCGTGGCTGCCTGTGCCTCTTCCAACTTAGCCTGTGCGACCTTCTGTTGCGCCAGAATACTTTGGGCCCTCAACTCAATCTGCTTCTGCGTCATACCGACGCTTTGGCCGAGAGTCTCACTGGTTGCTCGCAGGCGAGCATTCGTTGCATCCAGCTTCTGACTCAAGTCAGCATTCTTCTGATCCGCCAGGGCGAGTTTATGTCCCGTTGTCTGCAGATCTCTCTGCAGGATGTAGCACCAGATCAGCCCACCCACCGCTGCTATGAGGGAGATCGCTACAATTGCAAGCAACGCTCCAGAGACTGACCGTTCCTCTACGTATTCTTCCGCCATCGTACTCTCCTTCTGAACGCAGACTTTCAACGCTTCCTTAGCTTTCCTTGCTCACACGGACGCGCGGCGAGGAGAGGCAGGTACAGAGACTATATATCTTCCTTTGCAAACAAAGGTCATAGACTGGTCTTATGTCTTCGCCTGACGTTTGCATTGCGGGAGCAGGTATCATCGGCCTCTCCCTTGCGCTCGAGCTCCAGAGCAGGGGCGCTCGTGTAGTTGTTTTGGAACAAGGATTGCCTCTAGCCGAAGCTTCTACGGCGGCGGCCGGAATGCTCGCCGCCAGGGATCCCGAGAATCCCCCGGAGCTGCAATCACTTTCTGAGTTAAGCCGCGCTCTTTATCCCAGGTTCCTGGATCATCTCTTTCGCCTGTCTGGAACAACGGTTTCCTTTCAGACGAGCACCACATTGCAGGAGGTACACGCCTCTCACCTCGAAGCGGACCGAGGCCTCACTCTCCTCAGCAACGAAACACTTTCCATCCTGCAGCCGCAGCTGAATACCAGAGATCGCCGGTTCATTCTGCTGAACGAGGAAAGCCTCGACCCTCGGGAACTGGCTCAAGCTCTGTGGGCGGCGATTCAGGCGACAGAGATCGAGGTCCGCAGTCACACGCCGGCGCATTTCGTCCAAACCGGTTCATCAAAGATTGAAGTCCATACCACGTCGGAGATTCTGCATCCCCGATACGTGGTGGACTGTACCGGCGCATGGGGACTTACGCAACTGCCCCCCGGTCACGTGCTCCCTCTTCCACGAAAAGGCCAGATGCTTGCCATTCAGCTTCCCCCTTCGGTTCCACTGCATCTCGTCCTCCGAACTCCCGATATCTATATAGTTCCTCGGACGACGGGACCAGCGGCGGGGCGGGCAGTCATCGGCGCAACCGTGGAGGATGTTGGCTTCGATAAAACAGTTCACCCGGAAGACATTGCCAGGCTGCGATCTGCGGCCACAGAGCTTCTGCCGGGAATTGCTGACGCTGTTGCAGTGGAGACCTGGGCCGGTCTGCGCCCCGGAACGAGCGATGGGTTGCCTCTGCTGGGCCAGGTGACGGAGCAACACTTCATCTCGGCGGGACACTATCGAAATGGCATTCTGCTTGCACCCGCTACCGCGCTTGTAATGGCCCAAATACTCGCGGGAGAGAGACCTGCGGTTGACCTTGGCGCCTTCACACCCCTTCGATCACTCCACTCAGGAATCGCACAGCCGTGACGATATTCGCCCGGTCTTCGTGACAATCGTTTCTCGCCTGAGCTATAACCAGATGTAATTTAGTTTTGTGGGGAGAAGTCTATTTATGTCCACTGTCGCTGCACCGAAAGGCCTGGAAGGCATTGTAGCCACCAATTCATCCATCTGCTGGATCGACGGTGATGCTGGGGTGTTGTCGTACCGTGGCATCGATATCCATGAGCTCGCGCAGCACTCTACGTTTGAAGAGACCGCATTCCTGCTCTGGTTCGGCAAGCTCCCCAATGCCACAGAGCTGGCGGACTTTACACAAAAGCTGAGCGCGGCCAGGAAACTCGATCCCAAGATCCTCGACCTGCTTCGCAGCGTACCGGCTACTGCCACTCCCATGCAGGTGCTCCGCACGGCCGTCTCGCTTCTGAGCATCTACGATGTCGACGAAGCCGACAACTCCCATGACGCGAATGTACGGAAGTCCTATCGTCTTACATCCCAGATTGCAATGATTGTTGCCGTCTTCGATCGCATTCGAAAAGGCAAAGACATTGTTGAAGCTGATCCATCGCTTTCGCATGCAGCCAACTTCCTCTGGATGCTGAATGGTGAGAAGCCCTCGGAAACTGCAACCCGTACCTTCGACATCGCGCTGATTCTTCACGCGGATCACGAGCTGAACGCCAGTACTTTTGCCGCGCGTGTCATTGCAGCGACTCTGGCGGATATCCACTCCGCCATTACGGGTGCTATCGGTGCACTCAAAGGTCCCCTGCACGGCGGCGCTAACGAGGCGACCATGCGCCTGCTTTATGAGATCGACAAGCAAGGAGCCGATCCGGTCGAGCATGTCCGGCAGATGTTTGCGGAGAAGAAGAAGATCTCCGGCTTTGGCCACCGGGTCTACCACACCGAAGATCCTCGGGCGACCCATCTACGCCGCATGTCGGAGGAGTTGAGCAAGACTTCCGGAAATATGAAGTGGTTCGAGATGTCGCGGAAGATTGAGCAGTTTGTCAAAGCAGAAAAGAAGCTAAACGCGAACGTCGACTTCTACTCCGCATCGACGTACACGCTGCTGGGCATCGATATCGACCTATTTACGCCGATCTTCGCCGTCAGCCGGATTGCCGGTTGGGCCGCTCACGTCATCGAACAGCATGATGACAATCGCCTGATCCGTCCTCGCGCCGAGTATGTTGGACCTGCCTATCCTTCACCTTACATTCCCGCGGAAGATCGCTAGTCTCAACGAAGTACCTGCAAAAACAAGAAAGCGTGCCATATGGCACGCTTTTCTTTTGGTAGCAGCAGAGACTACTTCTTTTCGCTGGCCGGCGGAATGATTGCATTCATCCTGAGATACTCCGCCAGCTGCCCGTAGTGGTCAAATCCATGAGCGATCACTCCGGCGGCAAGGCTCGCCCGCGTATCCGTTCCACGTACGCTTTCGAATGCATTCTGGGAGGTCAGGGTTCCGATTGCCTGATGAACAAAGACAAACGACTTTTCCAACGCCGCGACAATCTGGTCTTTGTCCGTCAGGCTACCAATCGCCTTCACATCCACATCTGGCTTCAGCCCGCTCAGTCTTCCGCCATAAAAGTAATTCGCCTGCGCGACGTGAGCGACCATCTGACCGAAGTTCCGCACTCCCTGATTGTTTGGCGATAAATAATCTGTTTTCTGAGAAGCCGCAAAGATGGCGGCGCTTGGAGCGAAGCTATATTTTTCCGCGGGCATCGCCTTTGCCAGCCCCACAAATTGCCCCTCAAAGGCAGACAGCGAGGCATCGAAAGACTTTGCCGGCTCAATCATCGTTCCAGGCGCCAGCTTTGGAGCCATTGCACCGTTCTGCGCATTTGCTCCCACAGCACAACAGAGGCCCAATAGTCCTATCATCATGATTCGCTTACGCATCTTCGTCTCTCCCTTTGCCATATGTGCGGTCTGATCCGCAGCGGGCCGCGCTCAGGCTATCAGAATGTCGCGGCAGGGCCCTAGTACGTTCATCCCAAATGCCGTCTGATTCGCTCGCCTAGTAAAATATAGCCATGCAGCGGATATACATGGACGCGAACGCCACGACGCCCCTCCTTCCAGAAGTTTTTGAGGCAATGCGTCCGTTCTATCTCGAGCATTACGGCAATGCCAGTTCCATTCATCAGCAGGGGCAGCAGGCCCGGTCTGCCGTAGATCGCGCTCGAGAGTCCGTTGCAGGACTGCTCCATTGCCGCCCGGCAGAGATCGTCTTCACCTCAGGAGGCACCGAGAGCGACAACCTTGCTCTCTTCGGGGTCCTTTCCCCAGGCGATCACCTTATCACCTCAACAATCGAGCATCATGCCGTGCTCCACGCTGCTCAATCGCTCGAGGCACGAGGTGTCGAAGTCACGTTTCTTCCAGTGACTCCGCAGGGAATCGTGGAACCGACGGCCCTGCTTGCCGCTCTCAAGCCGAATACCCGGCTCGTCAGTATCATGTACGCCAACAATGAGACGGGGGTCATTCAACCAATCGACGCTTTGGCAGGAATCGCCCACGCCGGTGGCGCTCTCTTCCACACCGACGCGGTGCAGGCTGCAGGCAAGCTTGCTCTGGATGTCAGTCACCATGGCTTCCTCAAAGAGGTTGACCTGCTGACGTTGTCAGGACACAAGGTGCACGCCCCTAAAGGGATTGGCGTGCTCTACGTGCGTCGCAGTGTGCAGCTCTCCCCGATGTTTCATGGTGGCTCCCATGAGCGCCAGCGTCGCGCAGGCACAGAAAATGTTCCTGGTATCGTGGGCCTCGGTAAAGCTGCGGAGCTCGCCTCGGGATGGTTGCAGTCGGACGGCCCTACCCGGCTTGCAGCGCTTCGGAACCGCCTGGAACAAAGCCTTCTTGCGCAGATCGAAGAAACCGGGGTGAACGGCGCCGGAGTTCCCCGGGTAGTCAACACGACCAACATCTACTTCGACCACGTTGAGGCGGAAGCCTTATTGATCGCTCTCGACCTCAAAGGGCTCTCTGTGAGCGGTGGGAGCGCATGCCAGTCGGGCGCAAGCGAACCATCGCACGTCCTTACCGCCATGGGCCTTTCTGCTGCCAGAGCTCGCGCCAGCATTCGCTTTTCTCTCTCAAAGCTAACAACCGAGGCTGAGATCGACGAAGCTCTCCTCTTAATCCCTGAGGCGGTGGCTCACCTGCGAAAGCTCTCGCCAGTTCACTCTAAAAAAGGCATCGCAGTCTCGGCCTAGAGAACCCGATCTCAGAGATACCACGGAATATTAACAACAACGATTCGCTGATTTCCCTTGAGGAGCAATAGAAGCTTCAGTAGTTGCACACGTTGGTTGTGGAGAGCGTTCTCCCACCAGTGGCGTACGACCAGCTCTGGAAGAAGCACGGCCACCTTTCTTCCCGGGTTTGCATGCTCGAGCTCAAGGATGTAATCCATAAGAGGATTGATGATGAACCGATAGCTTGAGGGAATGGTGACCAGCTCTGGGGTCTTCAGGCCTTCTTTCTCAATAGGGGCAATAATCTTCTCGTCCCATTCATCCTCAAGACCCATTGGTTCATCGTCGGAATGTACATGGACTACCTTGAGGTCCTTCGACATGACCATTCCGAAGCGCAGAGCCTTCTCAGCAATTCTGTCCCAACGGGCCATAGGAATGACCACGATCGGTTCCTCAAGATTGCTCAGGTTCAGAGGAGTCATATCCTTCATCTCGCGCTTTACGCGAGTGTAGTGCCGTCTTACCACCATCATGATGCCGATCAGGACCGGCACGAGTAACGCGGTTACCCAGGCTCCAGCCATGAATTTGGCCACCAGGACCACCAGGAGAGTAATACCGGTCGCTACAGCCCCAAAGGCGTTCACGAACATATGCCAGAGCCGGCCAGGGTGTTTTTCCATCTTCAGCCAATGGACCACCATTCCGGCCTGGGACAACGTAAACGCCAGAAACGCTCCTATGGCATAGAGCGGAATGAGGCGATCGGTAACGCCACCGAACAAGATGAGGATGACTGCCGTGAAACCGGTTAGCGCGTAAATACCATGAGAATAAAGCAGACGCCTGCCACGGAGAGTAAATACATGTGGCAGATAGTCATGCATGGAGATGGCTCTGGCAAGGCGAGGAAAATCAGCGAAGGCCGTATTCGCGCTCAGCGATAACGCGACCAGCACGCCGCCCATGGTCACGTAGTAAAACCAGCCCCGACCGAAGACTGCCGTCGTCAGGATGCTCAGGACGCTCTGATAGTTATGTGCGTCCGGCTCCATCGCCGTGATTCCGTATGCCTTCGAGAGCCACGTGATTCCAAAAAGAAGGACGATCAGGGTTCCTACGATGATGGAGAGCGTACGTTTCGCCTTTTTCGGACGAGGCTCTTCAAATGCCATTACGCCATTGGAGACCGCCTCTACTCCTGTCATCGCAGCGCATCCGCTGGCGAAAGCCTTCAGAAGCAGCCACAAGCTGAGGTACTTGACGGTAGCCACTGCCGGCGGAGGCGGCGCCATCCGCGGCACAGGGTGCCCCCCGCTGACGTAAACATCAAAGGTTCCTACGGCGATCACCGCGAGCAGGGAGCCAACAAACAGAAACGTCGGAAGAATGAATGCTGCCCCGGTATCTTTGACGCCGCGTAGATTTACAATCGCCAAAATAGTCAGGATCACCAGGCAGATGGACAGCCTGTGATGATGCAGTTCTGGCACGGCAGAGGTCAGTGCAGTCACACCTGCGGAGATTCCGACCGCAGCTGTCAGAATGTAGTCGATCATTAGCGCAGCGGCAGCCAGAAGGCCCGCCCCTTCGCCAAGATTCTCTGTTGCGACCGTATAAGAGCCGCCACCGCCGGGATAAGCTTCAATCGTCTGCCGATAACTAAAAAACACGATGACAAGCAGAATCAAAATCGCAGCAATAATCGGAACAATGTGGTTAAGCCCCACTATTCCCATCGGGATTAGAAGCGTCATCGCCGCTTCCGGTCCGTAAGCTGCACTTGTCAGGGCGTCCAGTCCAAAGATGGGAATTCCCGCCGCAACCCCTATATGCTCGGCTCGCTCGTCACTTGATGCAAGCGGCCGCCCAAAAAGAACATCAGTAAATGACATGGCCGTATTCGATAGTAACTTGCCCCGTCAACCTGAAGATCAAATTTTCTTGCGGGAATACACTGGAACTACCATGACTGACCTCTACGACATCCCTCTCCACCAGATTACGGGCGAATCTTCTTCGCTCGCCGCCTATCGTGGCAAAGTACTGTTCCTCATTAATGTTGCGTCTCAGTGCGGGCTGACTCCGCAATATGAAGCGCTTGAAGAAATCTCTACGAGATTCAAGGGCGCCGGTCTAGTAGTTTGCGGCTTTCCTGCCAACGACTTCGGAGCCCAGGAGCCGGGTAGCAACGAAGAAATCGCGTCGTTTTGCAGGACCAATTACTCCGTAGACTTTCCAATGTTTTCGAAGGTCGCCGTAACCGGCCCCGAGACCCACCCCCTTTATCAGAACCTGATTCAGGCGCAGCCGAAGGCCCTTGGCGAGACTCGCTCGGCATTCCGCGAACGACTCAACGGATTTCTCCGCGCCAAACACAACGGCGCGACCACGAATCCTGAACCCGGTATTCTTTGGAATTTTGAAAAATTTCTTGTGGATCGGAAAGGAAACGTTGTGGCGCGATTTTCCCCGGAGATCACTCCTGACGACCCTCGCATCGTCGCGGCTATTGAAGCGGAGCTTGCCAGATAAAAACGAGGCTGGTCTTGTGACCAACCTCGTTTTTCTTTGATCATCTGCTTAAAAATCTTCGTGCGAAGGTACATGCATTCATGCCCATCCGGTTTACTGCCCTTCCGTTGACTCTGCTAATCGCGACGGCCTCCTTCGCTCAGAAGGCTCCCATTCAGATCACAGCTGATCTCTCTGATGCACCCCGTAAGATCTATCACGCTGAAGTTGATATCCCCGTAACTCCAGGTATCGTTTCGCTTACCACACCTGAGTGGATTCCAGGGAACCACCGGCCTACCGGTCCGGTCAGCGATATTACGGGAGTCGTCTTTACCGCCAACGGAAAGACCCTGCAGTGGCGCCGTGATGACCACGATATGTACCAATTTCATGTGACGATACCGGAGGGCGTAACTACCCTTCACGCCCATCTCGATTGCATCGTCACCTCACGCGTAAGTCAGAAACTCGCGGTGCTCGAATGGGAAAAGCTCCTGCTCTACCCTGCAAATACCGCTGTCAAAGACATCCCGATCCAAGCTTCTGTAAAGGTTCCTAAGGGTTGGGGGATCGGTACGGCCCTTACCCCGACCGATGGATACGACCCACAGCATCCGAGCGGCGGCACAACACACTACGCTGCCACGACCGTCGAGCAGCTCGAAGACTCTCCCGTCATCACCGGGCAATTCTTCCACGAGTTTGCACTTGCCCCGGAGGTCACTCCGAAACACTACATCGATGTCGTGTCGGACCAGCCACAAGACTCGAATCTGCGTCCAAAACTGCTTTCAGAGCTGAATAACCTCGTCCGCGAGTCCGGGGCTGCGTATAGCTCACGCCACTACCATGTCTATCACTTCCTGCTCACTCTCTCTGATGTAGCCGGAGGAGAAGGGCTGGAACATGGCCAGTCCTCCGATAATGGTGTGGGCGAAAAAGGCTTCTCCGACGACGCGCATCAGCTCGCAGAAGCCGATCTGCTGGCTCACGAGTTTACGCACTCGTGGAATGGCAAGTATCGACGCCCCTACAACCTTTACCAGGATGACTTCGCGAAGATGCAGCAGGGTTCCCTGCTCTGGGTCTACGAGGGCCTGACGCAGTACATGGGAAACGTGCTCGCCGCTCGGTCCGGACTCAAGTCGCAGGCAGAATATCGCGATCTTCTCGCGATGTCTGCCGCTAACCTGGAATACAAACCCGGCCGGCAGTGGCGGCCCACCGAAGACACTGCTGTCGCTGCTAGTATTCTGCGCGGAGGCAATCCAGCGTGGTCCAACTGGCGTCGCGGTCAGGACTACTACCAGGAAGGTGAGCTTTTCTGGCTGGACGCCGACACGCTCATCCGCAAGCAGACCGGAAACAAAAAGTCGCTCACGGACTTCTTTCGCATCTTCCTGGCCAAAGGGGGAAATACAGGACCTCTAATCGTGCCCTACAATCGCGACGAGCTTGTCACCGATCTCAATCAGGTGCTTCCCTACGATTGGGCACGCTTTATCCACGAACGGATCGACACCATCAATCCCCATGCTGATTTTGAAGGGATCGAACGAGGCGGCTACAGGCTCGTGTTCACGGAGAAACCAAACAGCTCCGAGCGCACCATGGTCGCCGCAGGTGGCAGGCGGACGAGCGGGATCAACGTCTGGTATTCCCTTGGCCTCCGCCTGAATAATGAGGGCACCATCACCGACGTTCGATGGGGAGGTCCAGCCGACAGGGCCAATCTCGCGCCGGGGCAAAAAATTCTGGCCGTCAACAGCAATGTCTTTTCTGCCGATGCTCTCAAAGCCGCAATTGACGAAGCAAAGGGCAAGTCCGAGCCGATTCAACTAATCCTTCAGGCCGACACCTTCGTCTCGACCGCGAATCTCGATTATCACAATGGAGAACGCTACCCGGAGCTGCAGCGCGTCTCCGGCAGCCCGGCTTATCTCGACGACATCACAGCTCCCCTCACGAAGCCGGAGACTAGCCCTAAATAAACGATTCAAACAAAAGAGAAGATGATCTTGAAGATTAGCGAATCGGCTGGAGCTCCAAAGTCAGCACCTGAAACGGCTTGAGATTGAACTGATGCGGAGTACCGGCCACCAGCGAAAACGCCGGTCTTTCCGCGTCCTCTTTCCATGGGCTACGAGCCTGAAAACGTCGCAACGCTCCCTCCGGCAGCTCCAGAACGGATGCCATATCCAGCGTTATCTTCTGCGGTTTGTCAGAGGGATTACGCAGCACCAGAATGCTCTTTTGCGTTGACCATGAGGCCCATCCGTAAACCTCGAGCCAATCGGGATCACCACCCACCCAATGCGTGTCCTTCAGCACTCCTGCATTCTGACGAGACCAGCGTGCCGCCTCCGCCAATACATCCCAGTTTCTCTTCGAAAGAAGCTCGGGGGTTAGATACATCTCCTGTAACTGTGTTCCCGTTCCGAAGTAAGAGCGCACCTCATTGGTAAAATCATCCCCAGGATCGTCATTCAATCGCTTGTCATAGCGCGCATAGATAATGCCGTGCAGCATCAGCGAGTTGAGAGGAAAGAGTGGCCCCTTCGCAACGATATTCTGATAGGTCTGAGCATCGCGATACGTAATCCAGCGCTCTCGCTTGGTTCCCACTCCTGCGAGGTCATCATCCTCTCCGCCACGCCAGATCGAATCGGCGTACTGTAGCCAGAAAGGCGAAGCGGTAGTCCCGGTTGTCAGGTTGATGTAGATATCCGGCTTCGCCTCCCGCAGTTCCCCAATCAGATGGATCATCGCGTCGAAGTCACTATCGAAACGGCTTCCCGGAACGACATGATCTGCATTGCCCGTACCATCGAACTTGAACTGATTGACTCCCTGGTCTTTAATCATCTTCATGCATACGTCACGGAACCGCTCGTAGTACTTCGGTCCGGAAAGCGCAAAACCTCCACTCACAATCTCGAATCCCTGTGCTTCGCCATACTTGATCCGCTCCTGCTTCGGTTTGGAATAGCCTCCCCAAGGTGACATCCACACTCCGGGAGCAAATCCATACTTCGCTGCAGCCTCGCGAATCGGAACGAATCCAGTCGGAAATCCTTTGTTGAAGCTCCAGAGAGAGGCATGATCGTCCCATCCATCGTCAAAGAGAAATGAATCCAGCGTGACACCGCGCTTGTTGTGCAATTCTTCGCCAAACGTATGAACCCGATCCAGCGCAAGTGTCTGATCGTACGGAGTGAAATATCCCATGTCGTACCAGGAGTTGTAATGGAGGAATGTGCGATAGGGATGCGCACGCTCGCGTTCCAGATAGGTCAGGAAATCACGCCGAAGCTGTGTGGGCCGAACTACTCCGACAACAGACGAATAGGTAATCGATTGGCCCTTCAGCAGAGGAAGCGTTCGTTGCAGCTCGACCACGCCCTCACCGCGCACGACTCTGCTCGTTGAGAGCGGATGCTCAAAGCCCAGGAAAAAACTCGCCGCTGTGATTGGTGAACCATTCACGGAGCCTACGACACGTATCGAGCGCAGCTTTGCATCTTGTTCTACATCGATTAGGCGAACACGGCGGATCGCAAGGTCTCGTTTTGGAGCCTCAAGCGCGAATATCTGGCGAATGTACGCTGAGCCGTCTCTCATTACCAGAGTCCACCTGACCCGCAAACCGCTTTCACCGTCTTCCAGCACGGCATGAATCTCTTTCCCGTCGGCTCGTTCTGACTCGCGGGATGCTTCCGGGTTCGCCTTCAAATCCCCACCAACAGGTCGCTCGACAAGATGCATCTGGCTGCCGCGCACGATGGATCCATCTGCAAAAAGAACACTGAACGGTTCATCGAATCGCACAGCCTCGTTCGTATGCATGTCTTTGATTTCAACGCGGAGCCCCTGGTCGCTCGCACTGCATCGTGCTGCAATAACACGATTGCTCAGGATGAGGCTTCCCGCCGCTCCGCCTACCTCGGCCTTACCTGCATCCTGTGTTTGCGCCTGCAAACACCCCGCAACAAAAAGGACAAACACCCCCACAGCCCATCTCCGCATTGATCCTCCCGCCATAAAATGCAAACCTGAAACACACTCCATCGAAGAGTAGTGAAAATGGTCCTTTGCGCGATCAGCGCAAGTTGTCTTGATTTGCTCGCAAGACATAGACCCTGTATCCGTCTGGCCATTGCTTCCGGCTCCACCAATGGTTAGGGCGGCTAGGAGTCCACTCCGTTTTCAACACATACCTGTTTGCTAAATAGGCTTTGAAGGTTGGCCACCGCTCGAGTTTTTCATAATCGCCAGGACCATCGATGTGGAGCCAGCCGCTCACCACAATGACATCGGGAGGAGCTTCTCCGATCTCGCGACGGAACTCCTCGCGCGTAGCGTGGATTACCGGCGTCGTATCCGGTCCGAAGAGTAAAAAGTCAGAAAGCACTCCCGTCGACTGCACCAAGCGCATCTTGTAGAGTGTTGTGCCACAACCAGAGATGGAATCAACGCATTGAACACGCCCTGAGAGCTTCAGGCCACCCAATTCATTCAGATTTTGTTGGAGCGAAGAAATAAAATCCTCATGGGGCTCATAGCTCCGGATCAGAAATATCGAAGCAGGAGCTATGACCAGTGCGCCTACAAGTACTCCCGCTAGCGCTAGTATCGAACTGCATCGCGCGAGCATCGCTTTCCCCCGGACCTGCAAAGCCGCAATAAAATCCATCGCCATCAGCGGGAGAAGGAAACCAAGCAAGGGGTAGCGATAGTAGGGATAACCTCGGGCCTGCACGACGTAGGACACCAGACCAAATCCGACACCGCACAAAAGGGCTGTGCGCTCCCATGTCAGCTTCGGTCTTGTAAGAGCAATCAGCACCACCCAGATAATGACGAGCGGCATCAATGGGGAGATGCTGTGCGACAACAGAAAACTGAGAGGCTTATGGCCCAGGCTCGCATAGTAAGGCACGACGCTACGCAGCCCTTCGAGGAAGGCCCCCATTGAGTGTTTCTTGAGTAGGAAACAAAATGCTACGACCGGGCCTATCAGAAAGGCCAAGGTTGCACAGACACCAAATCTGAAAGCTTGCTGGTTACGTTTGCGTAACGTGACCAGAGCCAGCACCAGCAAGACAGCACCAAAGGGGAGAATCGTCGGCTTGATCGTTGCCGCGATTCCTGAGAAGAGACCAAACAGCGCGAAAGGCAAGCTGCGGATCTTGCGTACGCCTATAAAGAGAAAGGCGATAGAAACCAGAAGACAAACCGCCATCGTTAGATCGCGTTGACCTCCCTGCCCAAGGCCATCCCGCCCATGGACCAGAATGAAGAGCGAAGCGGCAAACACGCCAGCAAACCAGTCAGGCAGCGTAATCGTCAGGATTGCCGCGGCAGCGGAAGCCATCAAGGTGAAATCGAAGATTCTCCAAGCAATATCTCCCATCCCGAACGTGTGCATCACGATCCATTCAATGATGTAGACCCCTGGCATATTCATATCGCCCAGGTCACGATAAGGAGCCATCCCGTGGTCCATCAGAAAACAGATGTAATGGATAAGCGAAGCATCTCCAACCAGGGGCCAGTGGATACTCCAAAAGAAAAAGAGCAGAACGCAGATCACAAGGCATAACGAAAGCGTCAGCTTAAAGCCACGATCGGCGAATGCTGTGATGGAAGATAATCTTCGCACCAGAGCATAGTAGCTCCTCTTCCGCTCTCCTAACCTTCCAACTTCGCTTCACATAGAAAAAGAGGCGCAGCAAGTAAAGCTGCGCCCCTCGATTAGAGAAACGTCGTTTTAGAAGTTGAAGGATGCTTGCAGCATAATTCGACGTACGGCAGTCTGAGAACTGAACGGACCGGTAGACAGAGTTGTGAACTGGCCAAAGCGAGGAGAACTCAAGCTGCTGGTTGGAGTTCCGTACGGCACCATGTTGAAGAGGTTCATGGCTTGCGCTCCCAGAGTGAACGAGTACCGATGTCCAGAACTGGCTCCGTTCATCCCCATTGGCCCAAAGCCGCCACGGCCACCGCCACCTTCACGACTTCCTCCACCGCGCCGATTCTGCCCCGCACCCTGGTTCGGCCCTGCCGCCGCTCCTGTCTTAGGACCAAATCCAAATACCTTGGAAAGACGAAGATTGAAGGTGGCGTTCGCTGGGCCCGTGCAGTAATTGATCGGCACAGGAGTCAGACTTCCGGTCTGATTCGCGCTGAAATCTGCGGAAGTTCTGCAACTGCCGCTCTCTCCATTCAGGAAGTATGGCCTGGCGTTATAGATTGAAGTATTCAACGGATCCAGACCGCTCGTGATGTTATACGGTGTGCCGGCCTGCGCAATCAAAAATGGGCTGGCGGTAATGCCATAGCGGAGCTGCATGCTTCCTCCAAACACTCCAAACTGGCGTCGTGCGAAGGTCGCTCGCCCATAATCAGCGTGAGTGTCAGTATTGCTGGTCGGGAAGAAGGTCGCCCCGGAGGTATTCGCATCCGCGAAACTCAGCGCATAGAAGCCGAACAGATTGACCCCGTGATACCGGGCGTTCCCGTTGACCATCACCTGATTTTGACGGTACACGGCTCCCGACTGGAACTGATAGTTGTAAGGGGTGCCTGGGGTGCTTGGGTTGAAAAAGTTGCGGCTCAGGTACTCATGAAGACCGCGTGCGTTCAGGTAATTGACCGAAATGGTTCCGATCCGGCCAATCTGCTGATCGACGCCAACAGCAGCCTGCAACGTGTATGAGCTACGAATGCCGTTTCCCAGGTTATAGATCGTCGGCCTGCTAACGGCAGAATTTGCGCAACCTTCCGGATTCTGCGGACCGCAGGATGCACCCGGGTTCTTGAAGGTAGACCTTACCTGAGCGGTACCATCCAACTGCACTGTCGTCAGATAGTTATCCAACGAAAAACGATCGTAGAAGATTCCGTAACCGCCACGAACGACTGTGATCGGTGACTTCCCTTGACCGCGCGGTATTCCCCACGCAAAGGACACCCGGGGAGCAATGTCGTGGGCACTGCTGATGACATTCTGCGCCTCATAACGCATACCGAAGCTGATCGTAAGATTTTGCTTTGGCTTCCAGTCGTCCTCGGCGTAGAGCCCCACATCGGTCAGGCGACCACTAACGGTAGGTTTGTTGATGGTCGTGATCGCATACTGCCCAGGGACACCGCACTGATAGGAAGAAATGCTTGCGTTCGCCTTCGCGCAAGGTGTCGGAGTCGACACACAGTTCGATGGCCGCTGGATACTGGGATTCGGATCTGTGCAGGGGTCAAGAAGATACGAATATGTAAAGGTTCCGTTTGCGCCCGCGGTCGATGTCAACGATTCTCCCGTCGTCCGGAGCCTGCCACCCAGGCGCAAGAAATGTTTCTCCAACGCGACAGACGTATAGTTCTGGATCTCAATATGGTTCGACGTGCTGCGCTGAACGCCCTGGCTCGATCCACCCGAGGTAAAGATACCTTGCACGGACAGCGTGGGAGCGGTGCTCAATGGATTCTGCGAGGAAGATTCACGCTGGTATTCGAACCTGGTTTCGTTGATGACATGCGAATTGACGATCTGCGTATCGCTAATCTGTATGGTGTGCTCAGTTGCATCACTGCTGTATCCCGCAGTCGGCAGGGTAGTATTCCCGACACCATTGTTTTTGGAGCCGTTCACGTAGTACTGATAGCGAACCGTCAACGTATTCTTATCGCCAAGGGCAAAATCAAATCGAGGCGATAGATCACTACGGGTTTGCGGATGGAAGACAGCACGTGCGGACTCCGGATAGGAAGGGTAGTACGTGCAGGTCAGATCACCGGGCTGGCACGGCACCGTGGCATCAGCTGAGCTAGCGTAGTAGCCTCCAGGGTTCACAATTGAGTTGTCCTGAATATCGCGATGCGATCCCCCCACGGTGAAAGACGAAAATCGATTGATCGGGCCGCTGATGCTGCCAATCATAAAGACTGTGTGATAATCCGGCTGCGTGTTCGATTGGCCGAGGAACGGGTTCGAGGTGTTGAATGCCTTATCTCCACCCTGGATGCTGTAGTTGCCGTGAAATTTATCGGTTCCTGGCTTGGTAAAGACCTCAACGCGACCGTAGCCGAGCTTGTCATACTGGGAGGAAAACGGGTTTTGGTTGATTCGGATCTCTCGAATCGAGGACTTTGGAGGAAGCTGGCCTCCGGTAAAGCCATCGACATAGATCTGGCCTCCGCTCGGTCCAGCTGCCGGACCTGCCAGAGCAGACAGCTCCGATGAAAGTTCGTCCGGATCATCGGAAAGCGCATCCAGATCCTTGCCCTTGATCACCGTCGAGCTCGCGTTGCTGTCCGCATCCACGCTGACCTGCTGGTTCTGCGCCGTCACCTGGACCTCCTGCGACTCCACCTGCAGGGCCATCTTGATGTCGAGCGCGAGAGATTGGCCGGGGGCAACGCGGACACCTTCCCGTACAAAGGTCGCGAATCCCGTCATCGTTGCAGTGGCGATATAGGTTCCGGGCGCCAGGCCTTTAACCGTGTACCCTCCATCACTGCCAGACTGTACCGTAACTGCCTTTCCTTTCGTCGGGGTCAGTGTAATCGCGGCTCCTGGAATAACGGCATCATCTGGATCGGTGACAACCCCATGTACAGAGGCGGGTGCTGACTGCTGAGCCCTCATCACTCCAGATGCCAAGGCAATCAAAAAAAACAAAAAGAACTTCAACGACCTACTCGGTTTCATTCCTTCTCCTCAATCTTGAACGGCGAATTGATAAGGGACAACTACTGCGGACCACCCGCGCCTTCGGTAGCTGCTGCTCCGCCACCCATGTTCCATGGTGAAAGGGTCATTGCCGGTGATCCATTCGGAGATGCCGCCAAAATGGGTTCCACTCCAGAAAGCATCGTCACTGCCGTAACTTTGTCACTTCCCGGCGTCGGCTCAGACGCCACAATCATCACCGCATCACCTGCCTTGACGTCGGCAAGGGATTCTGTCGGCAATCGCAAAAGCAACTGCGAGAGGTCGCCGCCTCCGGCCCGCGGTCCGGCGCCTATGCCACCTTCTCTTCTCGGTGTTTCCGCCGACGCACTCGCGCCTGGCGGTGCAGATGCAGCCGCCTTTGCCTGCTCTCCCGCTGGCGCTCCGCCGCGAGCCCGGGTTGCGAATCTGGCAGCCATCTCGGGAGACAGCTTGCGAAGATCGGAGTTCGAAGTGACCGTCACCGTCATCAGCTTCTTGGTAGCAAGATCCTTGAGGGTAATGGTCCCGGCGCTCGGGTTGATTGTGGCAATCGTGCCGGCAAGGTTTTTGAACGATCCGCTTACGATGTCTTCCGCTTGAATCGTCAGTCCATCCTCGGATTTGTCGCCCCGCACCCGAAGCTGGTCTCCCGGCTTGATCTGATCGAGACTCCCCGGCTTTGCGTCCTCGAACTTCACCGAATCGGCGCCATACCGTCGAAACTTGGTAGTGGCTGTCGTTTCGACCTGAATCTTCCTGCTACCGGAGGAGATCGTGATTGCCGCTCCATTGACAGCACTTACCAGCCCACCGGATCCACGCTTCTGCCAATCCGTCTTCTCCGCCTCATTTTTTTGAGCGATATCGGTCGACTTCATCAGAATGACGCGAGCGGCAGTCAGCGAACCATCGTCAGCCGTTTTGCCGGTTACTAAGACTCGATCCCCGACAGCGATATCGCCCAGGGAAATCTGCTGCGCCGATTTGAGATCCGTGCTGCCAGGAGCCAGTTGCAGGACGCGGGCGCCTTCAGCAACCGCGACGCTGACCTGCGCTCCTCCATCGACGGCAAGCGTCAGAGCGTTTCCGGAGATCGCCTTCACCGTACCGATCTGGCGGCCAGCAGCGGCAGCCGCCTGAGCCATGGCAACATTGCTTGGACTTTGCATTTCTCCTGCCAGAAGCAGGGCTGCCGTCAACATCGCCGTGAAAACACTAGCCTTTATGCGCATCTTCTTTCCGTCCACCTCTGCCAATAATGTGACATTCCTGGCTACAAACATTTTTTGAGCGGTAATCGGACCGTTTGAATTAATGGCCGGTACCTTTGGAAAGACGAGAATGTCATTTAAAAGTTTCCGGCATGTGACCAGATTCCGGGTCGGTGCCGGACGGGTCAACAGCAACGCATTGCGGCCGTCTCCTGTCAGACCAGCGTTCCACCGCATCCTTAAACCATGCTTAACTAGCTCCCGACAAGGCTGCCTTTAATCTTCAAGGGTAAATACCGCAAGCCGGGCCGCTGGCATATGAACACTCTCGCCAACGAGACGGATGTCGTTTTCCGAGCCAAGCAACAGCCGGTAGCCTTGGTATCCATCGAGGTCCACAGGGGAATCTCCCAGATTGAGGGCCACTCTGGTCTTTTCCCGATCCATGACCAGCCATCGCTTCTCTTCATCAAAGCGGACCTTGACATGTCGGGGGTTCCCATCGGTCAACGCTCCTGAACTTTTCCGAAGCTCTATCAGGCGCCTGCACCAGTCCAACATCGCTGCATGCTTCTCTTCGTGCATCTCGTTCCAATTGAGCTTTGATCTTTCGAAGGTCTCCCTGGTTTCGGGATCGGCTACCTCCTCTGGCAACCAACCGAAAGCGGAAAACTCCCGTTTCCGTCCTTCAGAGACAGATCGAGCCATCTCTTCTTCCTCATGGTGGGCAAAGTACTGGAAGGGCGAGGAGGCCGCAAACTCTTCCCCCTGGAACAGCAGCGGGATAAACGGCGAGGTCAGCACGAGACCGAGAGCAACTTTGGCACGATCGAGACCAACGAAATGCTCCAGCCGGTCGCCGGTGGCGCGATTCCCGACCTGATCGTGGTTCTGGATGAATCCAACGAAGTGATGCATGGATAAAGCGTCTACAGGACGTCCATGAATACGCTTTCTATATTGAGAATAGATTCCGTCATAGACGAAGACCTGCGTCAACGCTTTGGCCAGACGCTCCATCGACCCGAAATCCCCGTAGTACCCCTTCCCTTCCCCTTGTGCGTCCAGCATGGTAAACAGCGCATGATGGAAGTCGTCATTCCATTGCGCGTGCAGCCCGTAGCCATGAGCCTCGCGTTGCCATACGACACGAGGATCGTTCAGGTCGCTCTCGGCAATCAGCACCAGGCTTCGGCCCAACCGCGCAGCCAAGTCTTCGACCTCCGTTGTTAGTTGCTCCATGAAGTGAATCGCAGAACGGTCTACGTACTCGTGAACAGCATCGAGGCGCAGGCCATCAATGTGATATTCCTCCATCCACATCAGCGCGTTATCGCAGAAGAAACGCCGCACTTCGTCACTCTGTTCGAACTCCAGATTGACAGCGTCTCCCCACGGTGTCCGATGATTGCTGGTCATGTAGGGCCCGAACATCCCCGTATAGTTCCCTACCGGGCCAAAGTGGTTGTATACGACGTCCAGCAGAACTGCGAGTCCGTGTGCGTGGCAGGCATCGACGAATCGCTTCAAACCATCCGGTCCTCCATAGGCCTCGCGGACCGCGAAGAGAGCAACTCCGTCATATCCCCACCCGAAGTCACCCGGAAACTCGGCAACCGGCATGATCTCGATGTGGGTGATCCCAAGAGCTGCCAGATGCGGAAGCTGCTTGATCGCGCCATCGAAGGTTCCTTCCGTCGTAAACGTTCCGATGTGCAATTCGTAAATGATGGCACTCGCAAGAGGTGGTGCGTTCCAGCTCTGGTCGGTCCATGCGAACGCCCCCGTGCCGTAGACTCGCGACGGCCCATGCACTCCATTGGGCATCCACATGGCTCTTGGATCAGGATAGGAATTCGGGTCGTTATTCAAAATAAAGGCGTAGTCGGTTCCGGGCCCAGCCTCCTCTACCTGTGCACTCCACCACCCGCGATCATTCAGCGGTTTCATTGCGAAGACTTCATTGCCAATACGCACACTTATCTTCTCGACGCGTGGCGCCCATACGCGAAACTCATGCATTCTCACCCTCCCGTACCAGCAGTGCTACGGGGAAGTCTCGGAGCAGCGTCTTTAATGCAATCCGCCCACCCTGCATCGTTGCTCCCGTAAGCCGATTGATCCAGCTACCTTCAGGAAGAAGCAGAGTCGTATCGCGCCATGCTCCAGCCAGTTTTATCGTCCATCGCGGAACAACCGTTGCTACAGAATCACCTCGAAGATAAGCGATAACGTGATCCACTCTGGAGCCTTCCACCACCACCGGGACGTAGGCAGCATCAGGGCCGAACCACTCCGGATGTTCCTTTCTGAGCAGAAGCGCACGGTGGACAACCCACATCTTCGGCATTCCATCCTCTACGCGCTCCATAATGCGTGAGGCAACGTCGCTCGTGCCTGAGAGCTGATGGATCTCAGCAAGCATCTGTCTGCGAAGTTCATAGTCGACGGGCCTTCGATTATCGGGATCAACGAGACTCAAATCCCAGATCTCGTTTCCTTGATAGAGATCAGGAACACCGGGACTCGTATATTTGATCAGCGTCTGGGACAGAGAATTTATCCTTCCGGCGTCTTTGATCCGATCGACGAACTGTTGCAGATCCTTCACAAAGGAAGCATGCTCCAGAGTCTTTGCTACAAACTCCATCAGCGCATCTTCAAACTCCTTGTTGTTAGCGATCCAGGTCGTCTGCAACTTCGCCTCTCTTACGGCCTTCATCATGTAGGCCTGGGCTCGCTCCACAGAGATAGGCCATGCTCCGATGAGAGTCTGATAGTAGAGGTATTCCGTATTGGGGTCCGGCATGACACCGGTTGCCGTCCTCTTTCGGAATCCTGCATTCATGCGTGACCAGCGATAGGTGGCAGTTCCAAACCGCGAAGCAACTTCTGTCAACACAGCCAATCGGGCACGAACATCGCCGCTGCGTTTCGTGTCGTGTGTGCTCAGCGAGGTCATCGTCTGGGGATGGGTCGATTGCATCTTTTCGCAATACGCGTGGAACTCGCCAATATTTAGACCGGCACTTTCGGGGTTTCCTCCGACCTCGTTCATCGCAGTGAGACGGTTGTAACAGTACAGCGCCGTGTCTTCGACCCCCTTCGCCATCACTGGTCCTGTGAACTGCTGAAACCGCAAGACGAACTCACCTTCACGACGACCAGTCACCACCAGGGTAAGAACATCACGCAGAAAATCGAACAAGCCACCGTCGATATCCTGACGCTGGGCCTTCGCACATTCGGTCGCGGCGATGATGTGACGGCGGTCCTCATCAGTGATCTCATTGCGCTCGGGGACCACATAGGTGCGATAGATATCAAGGCAGGCCGCGACTTCGCGAATTGCTCTGCGAACTTCGACCTGCGAATAGTCTCGCTGATCTCGATTGGACTCGCAGATCTCGACGAAGATGGAGGTCAGCCGATTGACGTCGCTGCCCAGCGCTTCCTGCGACACATTGATTTTCTTGTCGTGCGCGAGAGCCTGATAATCGGAGGGGGAGGCAGCCATCTCTTTCCCCAGGAACTGCTGATAGACCGTCGTCAGTTCCGTCAGTCCTTGGGGCCATACTTGCAGAGCGCCGACTACATTCATGAAGTCGTATCCGGTCGTGCCCTCGATCGGCCAACTCTCGCGCAAAAACTCTCCGGGCTCAAGGATCTTTTCCACCACGATCCATGCCTCTGGAGCGCGTTGACGCAAACGCTGCAGGTATTCCAACGGGTCCCGCAAACCATCGGGATGATCCACGCGAACGCCATCCAGAACTCCCCGTTCCAGCCAATCCAGAACCAGCGCGTGAGTCTCTTCAAAGACGTGTTCGCGTTCTACACGAAGCCCTACCAGCGAGTTGACGTCGAAGAACCTACGGTATCCCAGCTGCTGTCCGGATGTCTTCCAATAGGCAAGACGATAGTTTTGTTGATTGAGAAAATCATCGAGTCGATCTTCATTCGAGTTCAACTCTTCAATGGCTCGCTCAATCCCATCGCAGACTCCTTGCTCTTCGCCGCAGAGTCTTTCCAGCAGGTCATAAAGAACATTCTTGTCGTTGTGAAGTGCCAGCACTTTGCGCCGATCTTCATACGGCGGAGATGGCAAACGCCCAAACGACGCCGCCAGAAAACTCAGGGTCTTCGACCGCGATAACTCGGCCGCCCTTCCCAGAAACACCTGCAGAGACTGGGGAGAAACGGGGAGACTCTGTCCTGCCTCCACCTGAAACTTGTTGCCTGCACGAACAACTCGAATGCCACCCTGATGCAGGACACGTCCATACTGGTCTGGCAGGATCGGCACGAGAATCTTGTCCCGCAGCCTCTCCTCCATAGGCTGCCAATCAATATCAAAAAAAGAGGCATAGCGACTGGAGGTTCCGTTCTCGAGGACATCCCACCAATAGCGATTTTCCTTTCCAAGGGACATGTGGTTGGGGACGATATCAAGTACCTGCCCCAGCCCCAGTTCAGCCAGCCGATTGCTGAACTTCTGGTGTGCTTCCACTCCGCCCAGCTCCTTGTTGACCGCCTGGTGCGAGACGACATCATAACCGTGAGTGCTTCCAGGCGCTGCCTGCAAATAAGGAGAGCAGTACAGATGCGAGATTCCGAGGTCACGAAGATAATCTGCGATCGATCCTGCATCGTCGAAGGTGAATTCTTTGTAGAGCTGAAGGCGATACGTCGAGATAGGAACACGCGGCATGGATAAACCCAGTCGAGTAAATTACAGTAAGAGTTGGTAGACGAGAGTACAGTGCTTTTCCGGTTAGAGCCCCCGGGAACTGCGAGAGGTTGTACCTTGCGCCTATCCTCTTCTGAATCTGTACCCTGCAACCGGAGAAGCATCGCTCGCATCTCCCTGACAGAGAGCGTTAATATTGTGAAGAAAGCGGGCAGCGCTTCAGATTCCCTTTGGTACAAGGATGCCATCCTCTATGAGCTTCACGTGCGCACCTTTCAGGATTCCAATGGGGATGGGATCGGCGATTTTCCCGGCCTGATCTCTCGTTTGGATTACCTGCAGGATCTTGGTGTCACCTGTCTCTGGCTACTTCCTTTTTTCCCTTCCCCCTTACGCGACGATGGCTATGACATTGCCGACTATACCGATGTCAATCCGAGCTATGGGTCTATCGACGACTTCAAGCTATTCCTCGCGGCTGCTCATCAGCGCGGAATGCAGGTTCTTATCGAGTTAGTGGTCAATCACACCTCCGATCAACATCCTTGGTTTCAGGTCGCGCGGCGTGCGCTTCCGGGATCGCCGGAGCGCGATTTTTATGTCTGGTCTTCCACAGATCAGGTCTATAAAGATGCTCCGATCATCTTCTCTGATACGGAGAAGTCCAACTGGACCTGGGACGACACCGCCAAGGCCTATTACTGGCATCGTTTCTTCGCTCATCAGCCTGACTTAAACTTCGACAATCCTGCGGTCATGGAAGAAGTTCTTAAAGCCATGCGCTTCTGGCTCGACCTCGGTGTCGACGGACTTCGCCTCGACGCCATCCCGTACCTTGTCGAACGCGATGGCACCACATGCGAAAACCTCCCCGAGACACACGGCATCATCAAACGTCTGCGTGCTGCAATTGACGAGGAGTATACGAATCGATTCACCCTTGCGGAGGCCAATCAGTGGCCACCTGAAGTTCGACCCTACTTCGGCGACGGCGATGAATGCCACATGGCATTTCATTTTCCGCTCATGCCGCGCATCTACATGGCGCTGCGCCAGGAGGATAGGCTTCCGATCACAGATATCATGGCTCGAACCCCTCCCATCCCAGACAGCTGTCAGTGGGGACTGTTTCTACGGGATCATGATGAGCTCACGCTGGAGATGGTGACCTCAGATGAGCGGGATTATATGTACTTTGCCTACTCTGCCGACCCACGCATGCGGGTCAACTCCGGCATAAGGCGACGTCTGGCGCCACTGCTCGACAATAACCGTCAGCGCATCCAATTACTCAATTCCCTGCTGCTCAGCTTCCCTGGGACGCCCATCCTCTACTATGGGGATGAGATTGGTATGGGTGACAATATTTATCTGGGCGACCGCAATGCTGTTCGAACCCCCATGCAGTGGAACTCGGATCGCAACGCCGGCTTCTCTACCGCCAACCCGGCACGTCTCAGCTTTCCTGTGGTCATGGATCCTATCTGGGGATATCAGGCAGTCAACGTAGAAGCGCAACTGGCCGATCCGTCCTCTTTGCTTCACTGGACCCGGAACATGATCGCGCTGCGTAAACTGTTCCAGGTCTTTGGGCGTGGCACGTTCGAGTTTCTAAGTCCGGAAAACCGCAAGGTTCTTGCCTATATCCGTCATTACGATCCCACGTCACCGTCCAGAGAGGAAACAGCGACCAGGCCCGCGCGAAATCTGACATCTCCCGGAACCGAGACCGTTCTTTGTGTGGCAAATCTGTCACGGTTCGCGCAGCCGGTTGCGCTCGATCTCTCAGAGTTCGCGGGAATGACACCGATGGAGATGTTGGGTTACGTTCCTTTTCCTGTCATTACCGGGCAACCTTATCCACTCACCCTCGCGCCTTATACTTTCTTCTGGCTGGAGTTGCAGTCAGCCTCTGTATCAGCCAGATGACCTTGCGAATTCCTGCCGCAGGCTTTATCTTTGCCTTCGGTCAGCATCTCACCTCATAGCGCCAGGAATCTGCGGGCAAATCTAAGGACAGCTGCAAAGCACGATGGCCTCTTCGCCAATCAATACCGTCAGCACAAAACCCGACACTGGCGCGCCTGCCGGTGCAACCGTGCTTATCCACCTCAGTACGGTATCGCCCGAGATTCTTGAGCCAACATTATCAAATCTGGCTGTTGCTTTTGTTGACCAGCCTGCGCTGGTAGCAATTCCTGAATCAGCCAACCTGAACTCCACGCGAACGTTCGACTCGCTTCGGCTGCTTCCCTACGCTCCCGCAGCTGCCTCAAAAACGCAGTGGGTCCATACTGCAGCCGATTACCTGAATACCTATAAGCTAGCCCAGGAAAATAACGCGACCACGTGCATCCTGCTTGGTGCAGAACCCCAAACGCTGCAGCCGGAATCTATTCGTCATCTGGCCCGAACCATGCTGGATTCCTCCGCCGATCTGGTCGTTTCGCACTATCATCTGGGAGCGCGCGAAGGTCTGGTCAACTCCGCCATCCTCTATCCACTCACCCGCGCACTCTTCTGCGCGCGTCCTCGTTTTCCGCTCGCGATGGATGTGGCACTCTCGTTTCGCATGGCCGAGCGCCTTGCTACCGCGGCTCAACGTTTCACCGCGACGAATCAGGAAGATGCACTTCTCTGGCCCGTCTCTGAAGCTGCGACGGCTGGATACTCCATTGGAGAAGTCAGCGTCCCGTCGCGTGCGATTCCACAACCCGCCACGCAAGACCTGAATGCATTGTTGAGTCAGATCCTGGCGTCACTATTTGCCGACATTGATAGCAGAGCCTCATTCTGGCAACGAATGCGCACCACTGTCCCGCCCCGTACCATTGCTGCCGCTCCCACACCGGCGGAGCAACTGGATGTCACCCCCATGCTCGATGCCTTTCACCTGGCGTATAAAAATCTGCATGAGATCTGGGCACTCGTGCTTCCCCCTCATACACTTCTTGGTCTCAAGCGCCTCTCCGTAATGCCGCAGGAAGCATTTCGTCTTGCTGATAATCTCTGGGCGCGCATCGTTTATGACTTCGTCCTCGCATACCGGTTGCGCACGATCAATCGCGGTCATCTGCTTGGGGCGTTGACTCCACTCTACCTTGCATGGGTTGCCTCACACCTTATCCTTGTCCAGAGTGGTGTTCCGCCTGAACAGCATATTGAAGAGGTCGCTCAAGCTTTTGAAGCCGACAAACCTTATCTTGTATCGCGCTGGCGCTGGCCTGATCGGTTCAATCCATAGGTCCCGCCAACGCATACAAACCTCGTAAGGAGATCCGCCCATGTGGCAACAAGTCGAACTCGCCCTGAGCCAATCCGCACACCGAGCTCTCGTCACACTGGCCAATTTTCTCCCCGGCCTCCTGGCCCTGTTGCTTGCCGTGCTAATCCTCACAGCAATAGGAGCGCTTCTTGCGGCTCTCCTCAAGCGCCTTCTCACGGCCATTCGTTTTGATGAGAGGCTTTCGCATAATACGCTGGTCCCGCTTGACTGGGCCCCTTCGCACGGACCGACCCTGCTTGTAGCTCGCGCTGTCTTTTGGGCCAATGTCGTATTGGGTTTCCTCATCGGAATCTCTGCATTTGACGCTGCCTACGCCGGCAATTCGCAGATGTCGTTCTTCCTTCTTCCCTATCTCACGCACTCAGTCGGGGCGATCCTGCTCTTTATTGCCGGAACCATCCTGGCTCGCTTTCTGGCTCGCACCGTCCTGATCGAGGCCGTGAATGCGCGCCTGCAGTACGCCCGTTTTCTCTCGGTCGGAGTCAAGTGGCTGGTGCTCGTCCTTACTGCTGCAACCGTACTCGATCATCTTGAGATTGGAGGAACCGTTGTCGACCTCGCCTTCGGCATCCTCTTTGGAGGCATCGTCCTCACGCTCTCGCTCGCGATCGGTTTGGGCTCTCGCGATATCGTAAGCCGCTCGCTGGAGAAGAACGTAGAGACAGAACCGCTTCCTCCGGACTTCATATCGAAGCCTCAGACGACCACAGAGACTCTGCGGCACTTCTAGCACGTCAGAAGGCTAAGCACTTTAGAGTCGGAACCCGGTCCTTAGTATGCGGGTCCCGAAAGCAATGTCCGCTGTGTTGATTGGTAGAAGCCAAAGATTGCTACACCGACAAATCCCAGGAGCGGGACAATGTATCCCAGCGCCAAACTTCCCGTCTGCCGCGCAATCAGGCCGGCAATTGGGGGAAAGATTGCTCCGCCCACGATAGCCATCACCAGCAACGATCCTCCCAGCTTGGTATTTCGTCCCAGTCCCTTCAAGCCCAGCGCGAAGATCGTCGGATACATGATGGAGATAAAAAAGCCGCTCGCAACGACCGCCCATGCACCCACCATTCCAGGCCGCACGACGGCAATCACCATCAACACTGTGTTGAAGACGCCATAGAAGCCGAGCATCAGGCTTGGGCGGATATAGCGCATCAGAGGAGTCGAAACAAATCTACCGATGAGCATGGCGATCAACACAGCGGTCAGGTAGTGCGCTGCCGTCCGTTCGCTGACCACGGTGTACTGCTTCATATATGGAATCAGGCTGCTCCACGATGAGATCTGCGCACCGACATTGCAAAAGTTCGCCCCCACCGCGACCCAGATAGCGGGGTTTCGCAAAAGATCTCCAAAGCTTCCATGGTCCTCGCCTGCACCCTCGTGTTCGGACTGGATGACGGGGAACTTCGTCCGCGAAAGAATCAACGCACAGATTAAAACCACGATTCCGAATGCCATGTAGGTCGGAACTACCCGCATAATCTCTCCATGGAGATATCCTTGGTAGGTGCCGGCGGCCTTCATCTGCTCAATCTCAGCTGGACCCGGCTCTACTCCTGAAAAGATGAAATACGTGCCAATCAAAACGCCCACAACTGTGCCAGGAGGATTGAAGGCTTGTGAGAAATTAAGTCTTTGCTCCGAAGTAGCGGGGTCGCCGTACTGTGCAATAAACGGGTTGGCTGCCGTTTCGAGAATCGAAGCTCCGCAGCCCACGGTAAACAGCGCGATCAGGAACATAGCATACTCGCCGCGCACCGCTGCGGGCAGAAATAGAAGCATGCCCGAGCCGAAGAGCACCAGGCCCGTCACCATTCCGGCTTTATAGCCCCACCGACGCATCAACAGGCCGGCAGGAATAGCCATGCAAAAGTACCCGAAAAAATTGGCCGTCTGGACCAACTGCGCACTGAACTGCGAGAGCTCGAGCGACTTCTTGAATTGCTGAACCAGAATGTCAGTTAGATTATTCGACATCCCCCAAAGGAAGAACAATACCGTCACCAACACAAACGGCAGCATGTGCCCTACAGGAAACAGAGGATGCTTGCCGCCTGAGGCGGGCTGATTTTTTCCTGTCGTTATGGGTGCCGAAATCTGCATTGGTTCTCCATTCGTGATCCGTGAATAAATCGTTGCGACAAATCCTACATGGTTCGCGCTCCAGCTTGCTCAAAGCGCTATTTGCAGCTGCTATAACCCATATATTTTCTCTGCATTTCCGCCGAAGACCCCCTCTCGTTCCTCGCTGCTAAATCCTTCGAAGTACTTCTCCAGCACGCCGAACCATTGGCGATATCGACATGCGACCAGGCAGACGGGCCAGTCTGATCCGGCGATCAATCGGTGCGGTCCGAAAGCCTCTACCACCACATCGAAGTAGGGCCGCAAGCCCTCGAGTCCCCAGCTCGTCCAGTCTGCCTCCGTCACCATTCCAGACAGCTTGCAAGCGACATTCTCCCTTTGGGCCAACTCTCGAATCCGAACGCTCCACGGCTCTATCATGCCTTCCCGAATTCGCGGTTTGGCGATATGGTCCAGAACGAATCTCTGCTCAGGGTGCCTGTCTACAAATTGGATCGTCTGCGGCAGATGCTTTTCATAGATCAGAATGTCGTACACCAGCTCCGTATTACGCATCTGGCGGATCCCGCGGTTGAAGTCCTGCCGCAGCAAAAAATTATCGTCCGGCTCTGCCTGCACAATGTGCCGCAGACCTTTCAACTTCGGATCTTCTGCGAGTTGCACGAGAGTCCGCACAAAGTCTTCCGCGGCGATCGGAGCCCATCCCACGACACCGTGGATATCCTCACTTTTTCCGGCGAGTTCCAGCAACCAGTGTGTCTCTTCCAAAGTCTGCCGCGCCTGAACCGTAATTGCGCCGTCCACTCCGGCAGAGCGCATCTCGGCAGCTAAATCCTTCGGAAGAAAATCCCGGCGAAGCTCCTTCATGCTTTCGTCGATCCATCCATATTCCTCAGCCGAGTATCGCCAGAGATGATGATGGGCATCAATCCTCTTTGCCAAAGTGCCTCACTTTCCCTTCTTCGTATTCAAAATTATATTTCCGTACTTGAAAAGATTTGGCCGTGCATCAAGCCTTCGCAAAATGCCCTCCGGTAGATAATTCTTTCTTCGCCGCCTATTCCGGCATACCATGGCTTCGCTGCATATTGACTACGGGCCTACGTTGGGCATCCCACTCCAGATGGAGGAACCTGATGGCTCCGAAAAAATCTCTCACACGCTTCTCCGTACAGCATCGCACCCTTCTTCCCGGCAGCGAAAAAACCGCCAGCGCCGGAGTTGCGGAGACGCCTGCCCCTCTCGCAAATCGAATTACGGTGTCAGTCATCGTCCGTCGCAAACGCGCCCTTAAGAGCGCGCACATCACTGGCGCAGAACGTTTGACCCGAGCGCAGTTTCGGGCTAATCACGGTGCTGATCCTGAAGCGGTACGGTTGGTGCGAGCCTTCGCAAAAGAATATAACCTCACGGTTCAGCCTGGAACACCAGCCCCGGGCCGACGAACCATCAAGTTGACCGGCACGGTCGCCAATCTTCAGCGGGCTTTCGAAGTCTCACTGATGCACAAGACCATCGGGGATACCACCTGCAGGGTTCGCCAGGGAGGAATCAATATTCCTGAGGAGTTGCTCGGCTATGTCGTCGCTGTCCTCGGCCTGGATAACCGCCCACAGGCACAGCCTCACTTTCGCATCGCTGGTCAGACAGGTGCCACCGCTGCCCGCCTGGCGCAGGGTTCGGGATTCGCCCGGCCCCATGCCGCCGGGACCTCTTACACCCCCGTACAGGTCGCTCAGTTCTACGGCTTTCCCGCTGTTCAAGCCACTAATCAAACCATCGCGCTGATTGAGCTCGGAGGAGGTTTCCGTCAGGCAGACATCACAGCCTACTTCCAATCCCTTGGTCAAAAAGCACCTAAGGTCATAGCGGTTCCCGTCTCCGGAGGCAAAAACTCACCCGGCACCCCCGATGGCGCCGATGGCGAGGTCATGCTGGACATCGAGGTCGCCGCAGCGGTGGCACCCGGCTCACGAATTGTCGTTTACTTTGCGCCGAACACGGATCAGGGATTTGTTGACGCAATCGCCTCCGCCGTTCACGATACGACCTACAAGCCAAGTGTCATCTCGATCTCATGGGGGGCCGCTGAGACCAACTGGACCACTCAGGCGATGAATGCTCTCGATGCCGCATGCCAATCCGCAGCAGCTCTCGGGATCTCGATCACGGTAGCCTCTGGAGACAATGGCTCCTCCGATGGCGTCAGTGACAACGGGAAGCACGTCGACTTTCCTGCCTCGAGTCCGCATGTACTGGCATGTGGTGGAACCAGACTTGCCGGCTCCAACAGCACCATCACCTCCGAAACCGTATGGAACGATCTGAATGGCGGAGCCACAGGAGGTGGTGTCAGCAACGCCTTTGCGCTGCCTTCCTGGCAAAGCAAGGTTAGCGTCCCCAAACCGACAGGCTCGACTGGGGGACGTGGTGTTCCCGATGTCGCTGGCAACGCCGATCCTGAGACCGGGTACACCATCCGCGTCGACGGCCAGACGATGGTTATCGGAGGCACCAGCGCCGTCGCTCCTCTATGGGCAGGTTTGATCGCGCTTGCCAATCAGCAGAACGGTAAGAGCGTCGGCTTTATCAACCCTGCCATCTACACCGCTAAGGCGAAATCGGCATTTCGAGATATTACGCAGGGAAATAACGGAGCATTCAAGGCAGACGCGGGCTGGGATGCCTGCACCGGCCTGGGCTCGCCGAATGCCCCCAAACTCATCACAACCGTCAGCCCCGGCGCAAAGACTCCCAAAAAGAAGACGACTGCCAAGCGGACAAAGACCGCCAGCAAATCCTCGGCAAACGCGAGGAAGAAACTCCCAGGCAAACGCAAACCCCCGACCTTGACGCTCAAACGAGGCAATAAAAAATCGAAGTAGTCCGGGCCCTGTCGACACGCAACAGCTCAGTCGAACAATTCCAGTGCTCGCGTCATGTCCTCGATTGTGTCGACGTCCAGTTCTCCACCGGAGAGCTCTACTGTTCGTACGTCCTTCAGAAACGTGCGAGCGCCAGTATCGCCCTGCAATTCCGCTAAAAGCGAAAATCTGTCTTTTGGAAAGTAGGCGGGGACACCGCGTCGCTCGGCATACCGCGATGCGGTGATTTCGCCTGAGCGCATGAGGTCGCCCAGGTGCTCTGCTGAAACCGCAGGCATATCGCACGTCATCACGATGCAACCGTCTACGTCGTCTTGTAGACCGGCGACTCCGGCCGAAATCGAGGTTCCCATGCCCTCGTTCCACCGCTCATTGACTACGATCACAGTCTCTCGCAGCGGGCAAGACTCTCTGATCAGCTCCGCCGATGATCCGAGCACAACGATCACCGGCTGGCAACCGGCCTCACACGCTACGCGCACCGCCCGTTCCAGGAGAGTTTCTCCTTGCAGACGGATCAGTTGTTTCGGACTTCCAAGACGCCGCGAAGATCCAGCAGCCAGGATGACTGCAGCGACTCTCACAATGCAAGATCCGTAGCACACTGCCGCTTGAGATATCTTTCGTTGCCGCCTTCGCCAACATATCGCGCCACGTCCTGGACGCTAAGGTGCCGCGAAGATCCCCTCTTGCCCATACAGGCCGCCTGCACCTCAGCAATGATTGCCAATGCAATCGCCTCCGGACCTTCGCCTCCGAGATCGAGACCGACCGGAGCCCAGATCCTCTCGCAACAGGTCTCCAGAGGAAGTCCTGCCATCGTAGCCGCTTCGCTTACCAGCAGCGAACTTCGGTGGCGCGCTCCTAACAGTCCCAGATACCGCGGTGCAATCTGCAGCAGCATAGCCAACAAAGAACGATCCTGCTCATAGCTATGGGTCATCACCACAGCGGCATCTTTTGCATGGATAGAGAGGCTATGAACTTTGCCAGCTTCCAGAGAGACCACGCTGTGGGCCTCGGGAAACCGCTCAGTTCGCGCAAGCTGGGAGCGACCATCTGCGACGGTGACCTGCCAGCCCATCATCGCGGCCATCGCAACCAGGGGACGAGCATCATCGCCTGCCCCAAATACAATCAGACGTTGCGGTGGTAGCAGCTCTTCGACAAACCTGCCCTCGTAGACTTGTCCCGGCCGCAATCCCCTTGCACAGAGAAGCTTCTTTTCCGGGAGGTCTCTGCTGGCAAAGATAGGCATACCATCTTCGCCCAGAATCACCCGACTCAGCGTCTTGCCTTCACCGGGCAACCATGTAATGACGGTTCTTTGCTCTCCTGAAAGCGATCTTTCGATCGCCAAAAGCAACGCCTCGCACTCCGGGGTGTCCACCGGCTCCAACAGCAAGTCCACCACGCCACCACAGCCAAGTCCGTATGGTATTTCAGCCGTATCGTCGAACATTGTCGAGTAGCGCTCCAACACTGCGCCATCCCGAACCTTCCATGCAGCTTTCCGGACAACCTCCGCTTCCAGACAGCCTCCGCTGATTGTGCCGGCATAGTCTCCAGACCCTGCTACCAGCAGCCGAGCTCCTGGACGACGATAGCTTGAGCCCTCAACCTCAATGACTGTCGTTAAGACACAAGCTTCACCTCTCCGCCAAAGCTCGACAATCTGTCGCCGCTCCACCATAGAGAAAGCTTAGTCCTTACGGCCCGAAATCCGCTACAGAGAGAGATTCAGCTCTTCTCTGAGAAGGTATGGATACCGCACTCAAGCTTCTTTCCGCCCCACCGTCCACTGCGTGCGTCCGTTCCCTCCTGCGGGATTGCAGTGCAAGGTTCGCAACCGATACTTGTGTATCCCCGCGCATATAACTCCAGCTGCGGAATTCCCTCACGTTCCGCATAAGCCGTCACCCGTGCCCAGTCCCAATCGGCCAGAACACTGATTTTCTTCAGGTGTTTTCCGGAAGGGGTTTTATGATCTTCGACCTTCTTAAGGTTCGCGCGAGTTGGCGACTGCTCCCTTCTCAGCCCCGTAAACCACCAGTCAAACGGCTCCAGAGAGCGCATCAACGGCTCAACCTTACGCGCCTGGCAGCATGCCGTCGGCTCCACGATGTGCAGTTTGCCAAACTGTCCCTCGAACTCCTTCACGGTGGTCTTGGGCATTGCATTGATGAGGTTCAATCCCCATTCCTGGGCCATACGGTCGCGATAGGCGATCACTTCAGCAAAGTGATAGCCGGTCTCAAGAAAGATCACCGGAACATCCGGTAAATGCTTGCGCAGCATATGGAGCGCAACCATGTCCTCAGTCTGAAAGCTCGAGGTCAGGCACACGGAACCCTTCGCCGCGGCCTGTGCGATCTGGTCCACCAGTTCTTCAGCGGTTAGAGACTCGTAGTCTACTGTGGTTTCAATTGCGCTCATATCCGTACTCCCGATAACCGCAAAATCTCGTCATCCTCAAATCCATCGCCGACAACCACTTCACCTTCCGCGAAGGCCTGTGTCGAACGCACTATGTCTGCCAACGCTTCGGTTGACAGTTCGCGAGCCGTAATCGCCGTAACTCCGGCCAGGTTCAGGGCCCGGACGACTGAAGTCAGACTATCGTTTGTAATAAGCGAATCATCAATCAAAACGGCACGCTGTCCGCGGGCCTCGAGCGCGTCACGCAAACGTTCCGCCAGCTCCGCTCGGCGAGCCACCACAACCAGGGCTGCCTGCGATCCTTGACCGCCTTCCGTATCGACAGCCCCAACAATCATTGCTGCGCCGACTGTAGCGTTCGTCAGCCCGTCAATCAGGATCAGTGAGCCTGTCGTTCTGCTCTCGGCATACGCGTCAAAGAACAGCGGCAGGTTTGTCTCTAGCTCGACTTCGGCAATCTCGTTCATTGCCAGATGATCTGCCTGCACGTGGTCCAGCGAACTCACATCCACGCGATACCGAATCGCCTTCACGGTTGCGCGCACGCTCCGCGTCGTATGCTTCGCAAGATACGTCCGCCCTACGACCAGCGGCTCTTCATGCATCCACACCACCATCGAACGGAAGTGCCGAGTAATCTCCGGGAGCCCACTGCTCTGCGTCTCTGATCCAGCAGGAATCAACATCTCTCCGCGACTCAGATCAATCTCATCGTCAAGCTCCACGGTAATACTCTGTGGATAGGAAGCTTCCGAGAGATCTCCGTCCCAGGTAACGATGCGCCGAACCGTCGTCTCCCGCCGTGAGGGCAGCGCCATCACCCGATCACCTTGATGCAGCACACCACGAGCCACCTGGCCTGCAAATCCACGAAAGTTCGCATCCGGCCGTAACACCAGCTGGACTGGAAACCGCAGGGGACCCCGAGTGTCGGCCGTGGCCAGTGGAACGGTCTCCAGGAACTCGAGCAGCGTCGGCCCGTCATACCAGGCCATCTTCGCGCTGGGAGTTACGACATTGTCTCCCTCAAGCGCACTCACTGGAATCACCGTCACGCTCTTCAAACCCAGTTGCGATGCAAATGCAACGAACTCCGCGCGGATCGAGCTAAACGTAGATTCTGCATAGTCCACCAGGTCCATCTTGTTGACGGCCGCAACCACGTGGGGAATCCCGAGAAGAGAGGCAATATACGTATGCCTGCGCGACTGCGGCAGCAGTCTTCCCTCACGCAGATAAGCCTTGGCATCGATCAGCACGATCGCAACGTCAGCCGTCGAAGCTCCGGTTGCCATATTGCGCGTGTATTGTTCATGCCCTGGTGTGTCCGCGATGATGAACTTGCGGCGCGAGGTTGAAAAGTACCGGTACGCCACATCAATCGTGATGCCTTGTTCGCGCTCAGCCTTAAGTCCGTCCGTCAGCAACGAGAGGTCAACGTGCCCGTTCGCCGCGCGATTCACTCGGCTCTTTTTCACCGCGGCGAGCTGGTCTTCGTAAACGCTCTTGGTGTCGTGCAGCAATCGTCCAATCAGTGTGCTCTTGCCGTCATCGACACTGCCTGCTGTCGTAAAGCGTAGGAGCTCCTGCCCCAGATGAGCCTCTAAGAACTCCTCAAAATCTCTTGTCGCAGTCGCACTCATCAGAAGTACCCCTCTCGCTTCTTCACCTCCATCGATCCCTCTTCGTCATGATCGATGGCTCTGTTCTCGCGCTCGCTTCGCCGGAAGGTCAACAGCTCTTCGATGATCTTGGGTAGCGTATCCGCTTCGCTTCGCATGGCTCCCGTGCAGGGATGGCATCCCAGCGAACGCATCCGCACCTTCTCCATTCGCACCTCTTCGCCGGGCAGAAGCTTCATTCCGTCAAAGAAGAGGGTCAGCTGGCTGCCTCTCACAATCACTGGCCTCTCGGTGGCAAAGTACAGCGGCACGATAGGAATCTTTTCTGCGTACAGATAAAGCCAGATATCCAGTTCCGTCCAGTTCGATAAAGGAAATACCCGAATGCTCTCGCCCTTTTTCAGGCGCGAGTTATACAGGCTCCACAGCTCTGGACGCTGATTCTTCGGGTCCCACTGACCAGCTGAATCGCGAAAGCTGTAGACCCGCTCCTTGGCACGGCTCTTTTCTTCGTCGCGCCTCGCCCCGCCGAATGCGGCATCAAATCCACCCTCGGCCAGACCATCCAGCAGACTCCGCGTCTTCAACAGACCGCAGCAATTTTGTGTTCCCAGCGTGTAAGGATTCGCCCCTGCCGCAATCGCCGGCTCATTCCTGTGAACGATCAGCTCCGCTCCAATCTCCTTGGTGTAAGCATCGCGAAACGCAATCATCTCCGGAAATTTATAGCTGGTATCAATGTGCAACAGAGGAAACGGAATCTTGCCTGGATAAAACGCCTTCTGGGCCAGCCGGAGCATCACGCTCGAGTCCTTGCCGATCGAGTACAACATCACCGGCCGGGCAAACTCTGCGACAGCTTCGCGCAGAATCGCGATGCTCTCAGCCTCAAGCGCTTGAAGGTGATTCAAGCGCGCTGGGGAGATGGCCGTATCGGAGTCAAGAGCAACAGTCTGGGTCATAGAGAGGTCACTTTCCGGAATTCTCGATCTGTAAGTCACTCGAGAGAACCGTTCTGGAATCAGGAACGCTGATCGATGCGACCAACATTCGTTTTGCTATCAGGAGAAGGAGCGGCTGCACTAACGACAACAGCGTGCACACGGACACGGGAGCATCCGGCGACAACAACAAGCGCGCTGTGTCAAATTAGCCATCCCTTTAACTATAAAAGGCTCCCTATCGCACCGCAACCCACACAAAAAAGTCTGCTAAACTAAGTCAGTCGGAAAACAGCGCTCCTGCCGGCCCGTGGTGATCCCGATTCCCGGCCTTAGCATGTGGTACGAACCTTTTCTCCGGCACTTCTCGCAGTACATAGTCGGGGCGTAGCGCAGCCTGGTAGCGCACCTGCTTCGGGAGCAGGGGGTCGTTGGTTCGAATCCAATCGCCCCGACCAATCGCAAATCCAATAACTTACAGGGATGTCTCTCTTGCTGGAAATTCTAAGGCAGGGGGTCAGTCCGTGCAAGGAAATCGGCGCGAGAAATCGCAGTAGAGACTCTGTTTTTCGTTGCAAAGCTGTGGTCTAACTGCTCAAATCCAGTTGACCCGACCAAATGCAAGAAATTACGACTGAAGTTCTTCAGATCGCCTACAGCGGCTTTGCCACCACAAACGGACGTATGCCGATGGACGTTCTCGGCATAGGGCTACGCGGTCAGGCGCTGCTAATCCATCGAGTCTTTCAAATACTTTATGGGGATTCGGTGCGTGTCCAGGTCGAGGTGGACGCCAAGTTCGAGACAGGGTCGCTCATCGTCCCTGTTCACATTCTCACGGATGGCATAAAAGCGGCTGAGGGCATCCTAACGAGCCCGGCTGTATCTGCTGTATCGAACCTAATGCAAATTTTGGGCTTCTTCGGCATTAGCGGAGTGACGTTGTACAAGCTCTTTAAACGTTTGAAGGGACGACGAATCGAGAAGCCACAAGACATTCGGCCCGACCTAAACATCGATATTCCTGTGGAATTCCTTATCCGCATTTACAACGATGCTGAGGTCCAGGCACAGCTCCGAAAAACAATTGATCCGCTCCACCAAACCGGGATCGAAGAGTTTCAAACCAGACGCGAAGGTATAGTTATCGAGCGAGTACTTAAAAGCGACCTTAAAGCCGCAGACGATGCGGAATTAGAAGATTTCACCAAGGATGAAGAGATCACTCTGGATGTTGAGAAAGCAGCTTGGAGGCGAAACCTCGCATGGCATTTTCACGACGGAACGACATCGTTTGACGCGAAGATAGATGACGACAGCTTTTGGAAAAGCGTTGAACGAGGCGAGGCATTTGCGGATGGGGACCGATTGACCGTCCACTTGAGAACTACCGCCCGTCGCACTCGATATGGAACGCTCAGGGTCCAACGCGAAATTCCAACGGTGCTTAACGTGGAGCATGTAAAGCGCAGACAGCAAAACTTATTCGAAGAAGGCAAAGAAGAGTAATCGGACTTCCCTGTTTCACCTTGTTTGGCCCCGACGCGCATCTCCTGAGGATCGCCCAAATACGGTCTACCTCGGCAGGTATCGCCGGTATACGGTTGGCGCGGGAGAAGCAAGTCAACGTCCGAGTGATTCCCACGATCCACACCAACGAGGAGTCGGTGGACCTTGCCCGTGAGATATTTAACCACGTGTTTCGTAAGGTTCCGCAGAAATCGATAGAGGATAAATCTCTTGAACCACTCTCTCATATCAGATTGCATGTCAATCGCCTTTAGTGATCCCTTAGTTCACACAAAGTTCATAGAAGAGTACCGAGACTTCCTCGTTGAGAATGCCGCGCTTCAGGAAGTTGTGAAGGCAGTGATGCTTAATCACACGATCCCCGTGCCAGACACCACAGAATTAACCGGCTTGCCTGAAGATGACCCTAAAGTAATTGCGGTAGAGGATCGATACAAGGCCGACCTCTGCTCCTTCATTCTTGCCAGAACTGCTGTTGACGACTTTTATGAACTCCTGACCCTCGCTTGCAATGGCTATGGCCTGGGCGCATTGAAGACCTTACGAGGAATGTATGAACGTGTTGTGACTTCAGCCTACGTTGCATTGTTTCCTGAGGTCTCTCGCGCCCTCGTTGACAATACATGGACCCACAGCTGGAAGGTGTGGAGACGAGCTACAGCCCACAGACCTGAGTTGGCTGAGAAGGTCGATGCAGAAAAAGTTGAGGCGCTCCGTCGAAGGGCGGATGAGGCAAAAGCCCGTCACAACGAATCTTTTTGCAAAAGTTGTGGACAGCTTATTCAGGTGCACGCATGGACGAAGGTCACACTAGACACGATGGCAAAGAAAGTTGATGATCGGCTGGAGGAGTTGGGAGTCGATCACTCCAAACTTTCTGTGTTTTACCTTAATTGCTATTTGGAGCCGACTGCAAGAGAGCATGCAACCGGAACGAGTGTCAACGACAAATTGGATTTTGTTGGCAATTGGTTGACTTACAAAGTCGATTCAAGCAAAGAACGCCGGACAGCCATAAAGAACGGACACGTTCTACTGCTTTTGTTACTCGGACGACAAAATCAGCATTTCGGGTTTGGTTCGAAGGAATTGCTAACACCGAGGTTGGAAGCTTTTCGTACCATCTGGATAAATGAGGAACTCAGTCCTGAAAATGAGAATGCTCAATAACTGAGCTTGTTGTCTAATGTGTGGCCGCTACTACAGACGAAGTGACAAGCAGAAGATTGCCGAAGCCTTCCACGTCCCTCGTGTCGATGACTTCCCTCTGCCGCCTTGGGACTACAACGTAGCGCCCAACACCATGCAGTCCGTCATTCGTGCAAACCGTGATACCGGAGAGCGTGAGTTGGTGCAGTTGCGATGGGGCCTAGTTCCCTTCTCCACAAAGTCACTGGCCGACCTCAAAGGCAAGAGCACCATCAATGCCAGGGCAGAAACCATTACTCGCGGATGGTGGGCACAGCCATTCAAGAAACGTCGCTGCCTCGTGCCTGCTTCAGGCTTCTATGAATGGACGCACGACAAGGAAAAGAAACCCTTCGCGTTCGACCTCAGCAATGGTCGAATGATGGCATTCGCGGGCCTGTGGGACGCATGGAAAGACCCGGCTAATGGTCAATGGCTCCCGACTTTCGCCATCATCACGACCGATGCCAACGAACTAATGATGCCGGTTCACAACCGGATGCCCGTCATGCTTCATGAATCAGACTTCAATCGTTGGCTTAGTCGTGAAGAAACCCACCAGCCGCCTATTGATCTGCTGCGTCCATTTCCTTCCGACGAGATGGAATTGAAGGCTGTCAGTAAGGACGTTGGCAACGTGAAGAACAACTCAGCCGATTTGCTGGATAGCGCATAGGGAGAAACCCAAGGGTTCCCCGAAGATTTCACTTTCACGCGACCTCATACCGTCGCCTCACCCGCTCGTAGACGTGGCGCGGTATCCGAACGTTGCGACGGTGGCGTCTGTTCATCAGAGTAGCGGGTTTTCCGTCCTGGATGGAATCGTAAGGCGGGACGTAAGCCGACTCAATGGAACTACGCCAGGAAGTCGACCTCTGCGGTCTACCTCGCAGGATGCGTGATGCTTGGCTCTGCGCTCGAAACCATCTTGATCCTCATGATCGATGTCCACTCGGAGGAAGCAGAAAAGACCGGCAAGGTGCCTATCCACAAAGGAACACCGAAGCCGCTCCTGAAATGGGAGCTTGTTGAACTGCTGAGAGTGGTGAAAGCAGCGGGCTGGCTCCCCTCCGCTCTCAACTTGAATGACGACTGGAAGTCTCGAAAGGCGAAGGTCGGCGACTATGCCGAGGTGGTCCGCATGATGCGGAACCTGGCGCATCCCGCTCGGTATTTGAAGGACCATACTTGCCTGCTTCTTTTATTAGGTGGGAGGACGAAGCATCTCCGGCCCGTTGTTGCGCCAGTTGCCGACGGCGGGATTGGCGGGTTTCATAACCATCTTGTCCGCGTCGTAGGGATGGAGAAGGTCGAGGGGAGGGCGCGGGTCCCCTCCCCTCGTGTCGATGCCGAGCCAGCGATCGTAATCCTGGGGTGCAGAATGAGAGCAAGACGGTCGTGAATCTGCGCGACAAGTTCGTTGGGCTCCGTCGTCACCAAGGCAAAGGTTTCGAGATAGGTTCCGTCCGGCCGCTTCCAGGCATCCCAGATGCCGGCGAAGGCGAAGGGTCCAGGCTCGGTGGTGGTGATGGCGAACACGCGCTTGACGGGCTTGGTTGCCTTCGTCTTCTTCGTAGGCGATAAGTGGAGTTGCGAATCTCACCGTGGCTGGTTTTAGGGCTGTGGAAGTTGTAGGAGAAGGTCTGGCAACGCCTGTCACCGCAGGAGGATCGGGTGTACTCGCAGCATACGAAGCAGTTCAAACAGTTAGCCAGGTGAATGCAGGTCTGACTCAAATAGGGGGAGCTCTCTCAGGAAAGACCGAAGCTACAAATAAAGCCGCCGATGCAATGATTGTGGGTACAAGTATCTTGGGCACATCTACTCTTGCAAAAACGAAGGGTGACCTAGACGCCGCTTCAAAAGCGGCAGCCCTCGAGGGCATGGTGACCTCTTCAGCGACTCGGAGTATTTTCAATACGTTCGGATCGATCTTAGACACGGCTATGAATATCCAACAGACTGCGCAAAAGCCAGCTCCTAACCCAGTGCCACCGCCGAAACCCCCGACTCCGCCTCCTGCTCCTCCGCCAGCGCCAGGGTGCGTTCAATCGGGCAATGCCGCTGGATGTGCGAAAGGACGGACCCAGTAACGTTAAGAGCATGTTATGAGTTGTTTATTAGATCAACGCTTCTATCGTACTAGTTGGAAAAGTGACACAGCGCTTTCGGTTCGCAGAGAGGGATCAACAAGCGCTGTCTGCGCGGCTCGCCTGAAGAAAACACGACGACAAAGAAGCTATGGATTGGGGTGTGGAGAATGGAAACGATAGAAAAGTTGGCAAGGGCGAAACTGATTATTGGAATGGTCGGAATTGATCTGATAGTTCTTCTTGGCACCGCGCTTCTTCTAACTGAAGAGCCGCGTAGGTGGCCGTTGCTACTAGGTGTCGGCCCAGTTCTTCTTTTCGTCAACATGATTGGTATTCATAAGTTGAAACAAAAGACAGCAATGCCGTCAGTGTTTCCGGCAATCTACACTTGCGGCTTATTAGGGGGCCTCTACTGGACGCTTGAAAGCTTCCAATGGTGGAAGTGCATCATTTTAGCTGGTGTTATATTTTTACTCGGGCTCTCTCTAACCCGACGTAGAAAGATTCAGGAGGAGCGGCATCTTAGATCGACTCGGCCCTAGTCAAATCATCGGAAGACGATGCTCTTTAAAATGCCAGCAGCTTCAACTTAATCGCGATCAAGATCGCAAAGACCGGAACGTGAGCCACGCGACGCTTCCGAGAACTTCGATTCTTGACGGCGTCAGCACGTGGCAGGGACGTTGTCTGGTGGCAATGATATAGAACAGCCACCACGCGAGCGCGATCCATACTGAAAAAAGAGGGCCGCCAATCGTGTTGCAGTGCCATCTCATGCAAGACATCGAGTGATACTGCACCTCGTTACACCGTTGATTATAGAGTGGGGCAGTGCAACACGACCTAGAGTCATATTGAGGTGAAAGATGGCTGACGACCTTCAATATCTGCGAAATGAGAAGGGCGAGATCGAACTGATGCCCTGATCGGATGGAACACTGAGAGCTTCGGCGTCTCAGCCGAATAAGCTCTACGGATTGCGAAGGAGTTGACCAACCTAGCTAACCAAGTCCTCGCGACTCAGGCGACGCTGATCAAAAAGCCTTCCTCGTAAACGCGATCCAGATAAGCAAGGAGGTCTAATGGAACTAAATAGCGGTAGCAGTAACTCGAGCGAGATGTTACTGTTTAGGAGATAGTTCTAAGTTATTGATTCTATGTCTGATAAGTCGGTTTATGTATAGTGGAGCTGTAGCCGCTCGTTAGAACTGTCAGGTTCCCGTCACGGCAGATCCACCGACAAATGTGCCACGACCCTTCTCACGAATCACGTAACCTTCCACGCGAAGCTCGTAAAGAGCCTGCCTCACCGTTAGGCGGCTAACCTTAAACGCGGCCCCAAGTTGCGCCTCCGATGGAATCACATCGCCGGCGACAAGTTCGCCATGTTCAATTCGATCCAAGAGCAGGTCTTTGATCTGCTGGTAGAGCGGAACGAAGCTCTGACGATTGAGCCTACATTCTTTAATCGACATTCTTTGCGGCCGGTTCGCATGGTGCGCCAAGATTTCCTCCTCTTCCTAGCGAGTAGTTTTGTTTATGTTTTCGGGCAATACTCCTAGTCGCCACGCAAGGCGATTATGGGATCTTGTCGCGAAGGCCGAAATCAAAACCTTGTTGAACAAGCGTGGAGCTTCGCTACCCGAGATCCCGTGCTCATCTTCCGCATCTCGATCAGGGGTAGCTGGGGATTGCATTGTGAGACCAGATGATTGAACACACCCTCACTCGGCCCGCAGAGCCTCCATCGGGTCCACTCTCGCCGCCCGCAGCGCAGGCAGATAGCTCGCCAGTAAAGCGGACGTCAGCAACACGCACGATACTCCGAAGAACGTGCCACCATCCCATCGCGTCACCCCGAACAGCAGGCTGCGCAGAAACATCGTTGCTGCAAACGAACACACCAGGCCACCCGCGATGCCCGCCACCGAAAGCCACGCGGCCTCCTGCATCACCAGCCTATACACCTCCGAGCGTTGTGCGCCCAGCGCTACACGCAACCCGATCTCTCGCCTGCGCTGCGTTACCGAGTACGAAATCACGCCATACAAACCGACTGTCCCCAGCAGCAGAGCGATCCCCGCGAACGCCCCCACCACCCAGGCCGACGACCGGTGCAGATATACCGCCTCCGAGTTGCTGATACGGTCTGCCATCGTCTCTTCCCCATTCACAATCAGACCGGTGTCCATCTGCCGTAACGCGTGCGACACCGAAGCAAGCGTAGTGCCCGCAGCCTGCGACGTTCGGAAGCTAACATAGAAACTATTGGTCGGAATCTGATCGAACGGTAGATACACCGCAGGCGTCGGCTTGCGATCGAGCGCGCCATCCTTTAGGTCGGCAACCACACCAACGATGTCGATCGTATGCTCCGGGTCATACTGGACCACGAGTTGCTTACCCAGCGGCGATTCATCACCAAATTCCTGCCGGGCCATCGTCTCATTGATCACCGCCACGCGAGTCTTCGATTTATCGTCCGTCGCGGCAAACAACCTGCCAGCGACCAAGCGTACCTGCAGCGTCTCGAAGTACCCCACACCCGCCGTCTCCTGGATCGCTTCATTACCCTCACCGATATAGGATCTTCCCGAAACACGAAAGTGCGTGAACCTGGCGTTGAATCCTTCGCCACTGCCCAGTGCAGGCTCAGCCGCAACTCCAGCCGACTCGACACCGGGCAGCTTGGCGACCTCCGAAAGCACCTGCCGCTCGAGCGCAACAATCCCGGCGTCGCTTGACGCCACACCATCGAGCTGCACAACGTGCACCATCGCCAGGCGATCCGTGATAATTCCCGTGTCCACATGCATCAGCCGATAGAAGCTCTTCGCCAGCAACCCCGCGCTCACCAGCAGTACTACCGTGATCGCCAGCTCGACCACAACAAGGCTCGCACCCGACCTTCGCCACGATCGTCCGCTCGCGCTACGCCCACCCTCGCGCAGGCCTTCGTGCATCTCCATCATGAAGAGATGCGCTCCCGGCACGGCAGAAAACAGCATCCCGCCAAGCAGCGAAACCGCCCCTGCGAACAGAACAATCCGCATGTTCCATCGCATCCCTTCGAGATAAGGCATGGCCGCCAGCGCTTGCGCCGGAATCTGCTGCTTCAGCACTCCCAGCAACAGGACGGTAAGACCGAGGCCAACCGCAAGGCCGCACACGGCCAGCAGAAGTCCCTCAACGATCAACTGACGCAGCAGCCGCAACCGCGAAGCGCCCAGCGCCTCGCGCACCGCAATCTCTCTCTTGCGGTTTTCCATCCGCACCAACAGCAGGCTCGATACATTCACAAAGCCGATCGTGCACAACAGTGCCGCGCCAATCAACAGGACAAGCAGCGTCGGCCTGATCTCTCCGAGAATCGCCACTGCCAACGGCAACGTCGTCGAGCTTCGATCGCGATTCGACTTCGGATACTCCTTGGCTAGCTCACCGCTGATCGCTGTCAGATTCTCCGCCGCCGCCGACAGCGACACGCCGTCCTTCAATCGCGCCACGCCATAAAAAGGAAAGCAGCTGAAGTTGCCCTTGCACATTCCGCGCAGCGTCATCCAGAACTCCGCCCGCCCCACCGGCGCGAAGTGAAAACTCCGCCGCAGCACGCCGATGATCCGATACGACTCCCCGTTGATCGTCGTCGAGCGCCCCACCACTCGGTTGTCTCCCCCGAACCGCTTTTGCCATGCCTCGTAACTCAGCAGCACTACCGGCTCCGCCGATGCCTCTTCCTCGCCCGGCAGAAAGTCCCGCCCCAGAGACGGTGCCACGCCCAGCGTACGGAAGAACCCATCGCTCACCCGCGCTCCAGAAGCCTGCTCCAGTCCCTTAGCGCCTCGCATCGTCACCGGCTCCGGCCGATACACATCCAGAGATCCGAACACCCGGTTGCGCCGTTTCCACTCCTCGTAATCCAGGTAGGAGAGGTGATACCGATCGCCCACCGGGATGCGGTCATATAGCGCAACCAGGCGCCCCGCATCGTGATACGGCAGAGGTCTCACCAGCGCCGCATCAACAAACGCATAGATCGCCGTGCTTGCGAACAGTCCCAGCGCGAAGACTGCAACCGCCGTCAACGCGAACCCCGGATTCCGCCGCAACTGCCGAACTGCATAACGCACGTCCTGCGCTAGCCGCTCCATCCACACGCCACCCCAAACCTCGCGCGAGTTCTCTGCCGCCGTCATCGGATTGCCGAACTTCTTCTTTGCAGCACGCCGCGCCTCGTCCGCAGACATGCCCGCATCCATGTTCTCCTGCGTTTCCATCGCGATGTGCTCTTCGATCTCCTCCAGCAACTGGCTACGTCGCCGACCCCTGTCAAACATCGTCGAACCCTCCACAAACATCAGTTCAGGCGCGCCCCATCTTCGCGCCGAAGGCGCTGAGGTGGGTTCGCAGGATCTCACCGCACCGAATCTCGGTGAGACAAAACCCCTATGACTTCTCTTCCGCCACAGGGGCAAGCACACGCGCCATCGCGCTCGAAAACCTCTCCCACTTCGAGGTCTCCGTATACAGCTGCTTCCGCCCCTTGGCCGTCAGCCGATAAAACCGAGCTTTCCGATTGTTCTCCGAGACTCCATCCTCCGCCGCAATCAGCGCTGACCGCAGCAGCCGCTGCAGCGCCGGATACAGTGATCCATGCCCCACCTGCAGCACCTCATCGGATCGCCGCTCAATTGTTCGCGCAATCGCATGTCCATGCGCCCGTCCCGGCGCCAGCGTCTGCAAAATCAGCAGATCCAGCGTCCCCTGCATCAGCTCCAATTGTTCTGTTCGCTCTCGAGTCGTCATTCGACCTGAGACTAGACTCGCTCAGGTCGAATGTCAAGGGGATGGAGGTTACTGCCGTCTCCAACAACGATCAACGGTCAGTTCTGCTGCCGTCATGGAGAACAACCGTCCCAGACGTGCGGCCCCGGCAAATCTGTGTTTTGAACACTGCAGTAAAACTGCATGCGCGCGAGGCGGATGGAAATGTGGAAATCGCCAAAGAACGGCGATTTCGCACATTCCCACCGCACGACGACGACTAGGACCTATACTGACATTTCTAATGGGCGCTAAACCTGACATTTCTATCAGGTGCCAACACACTCTGTGAGCGCAAATGTAGGAGCAAAGCGATAATGTCGTAGCTCTGCAAAGCCACATGTCCACTGCCCTCCATTTGATGAACGCTCATGTCTTAGGTATTTGAAGAAAGCCCGACGTCAGAAACCAATCATCCTTGCTCAACGCCGCGTATGCGGCGCTCCGCCAGGAATTCAGATAGGCATCGCGGCAGCTCTCAGTCTGCTCATGAAGGAATTTCTTGATGGAGGCGGCGTCGCCCCTTAGGCGGTCCACAAGCTGGTAGCGCAGGCTGCTCAATTCATTAGCCGCATTGGCCGTAAACAATGATGCAAGTTTGAACACTGTGAAGTGCCGTTTCACGATTGTGCGATCAATCTCATTCCAATGTGGCGGAGGAGCTACATGGAAGCGTAAGACCGGCGGGGAGCAATGTAGAACTTCCGCGAATAGCCAAGTCTCTTCGGCGAAAGTCTCGAAGTAGGGATGAATCGTCTGTTCCTGTGCCAGCTTGGGATATTGGGCCAACTTGGCCTTGTTACAGTCTGCACAAGCAGGAACAAGGTTGATAGGAGTTACGATAAAGTCCACGAATTGCGATTGCGGGAGGTGATGGTCGAGCGTGCTTACTACGCCGACGCCGCACAAAGGGCAGATTCGGTTCGGAACCGAGGAGACCAGTTCGTCGTAGACGTCGCGGGCGATTCCGGTCCGACTACTCAATGATCTTTTGTAGAGGTCCTTCATTTCGGTCAAACTGACTTGCCCATCAATAGAATCGCGACGCCCCACCAAGTGAAGACAGCGAAGATTGGCCAATAATTCATACTGCTCCGCAAATGCAACTACAGTGGGCGTGACATTCAGCAGCCTTTGCTTCAGCTCGTTTGGCGAAGCTGTTGAAGAGCAGGCGGTGAATACGGTATGCGTTGAAATAGTTGGCTTAGGCAGACGTCGCACGTTTCTCTACTCGCTTTCGGCAACATCTCTCATGCCTGAATCTTCAGGGCTCCAAGTCGCGCAAAGTCCCATCGCGATGGCACGTCCCTCAGCGCCGAGTTGGCCATGGAAGTATTGCAGGACCTCGTCATACCTGCCTTGGTTCCGGTTTACGGCCGTCGCGATCAACGCATGAAAGCCGGACCGCGTGACCTCCAAACCGAATACATGGCGTGTTAGGACGCTAACGTTCTCTCCGAAAGTCTCGACCTCGGGACGGTCTGAACGCGTGCGCAGCCGTGATCGATTCAAGATCCAAGCACAGCTTCTAGGGATCTCCTGAAGGATAACCGGGGAATGAGTAGCAACAATAGCAACCCCGTTTCGCTCAATGAGCAAATCTGAGAGAACTCGCACGAAGGCGGAAAGCAAGGGTGGGTGAAGATGGACTTCTGGCTCATCGATCAACACAAGAGAACGCTCGTCAACGAGCTCGACGAGACGGGTAATCGTTAGAAGGACAATGGCGTGACCGGAACTGAGCTTTCCAAATCTCTTTCTCGCAGCGTCCTTGCCGATTTCATCCACCGTCATCGTTGAGAAAGAAGCGACCTCAGATTCTTCGAACATCGGATCGGTCTGCAAGGTGTTCAACGCTCGCGCCCATCTAAGCTTCCGTAAATCTACCTGACACTGCTCCATGCTACGAATGAACTCATTCGCAAGCTGAGGCACGTCTTTGAGAGCAGATGTCCATCGACCACTCACCGGTCTGTCTTCACCGCGGTGCCCATCTGTCGCGGCCGGAGGCTGGTGTTTCAGACCGATGTAAAAATACTGCACACGATTCCCCACAGTATTAGCCGGTAGAGGATCCGACGAGTCAAAAGCACTGAAAGAAACGGTTATGAGGTTTCGGAACGTTCCATTATCGTTATCGTCGTCGACGACAAAGGAGCCCGGCGTATCGCCCAGACGAGAGGGTCTGCCGAGAATAGCATCGATCATGCCTGAGAGACATTTGGTCTTTCCAACTCCATTCCGTCCAATAAGAGCATGAACGTTTGTCGGAGGCATGGCACCAGGACTCACATCGAAACTCAGGTTCCTTGGAGGCACATCAGCGCCATTCGGAAAGAGATAGGTAAAACTGTACTTTGTCAGTTCAGCCTTGCCATGGGCAAGCCGGTGGAGACGACCACGAACTGACGCAATGCTCAGATTGCGCAGCAGCGATTGCGCCATGACATCTTCCGTGAGATTCTCATCAAAGATCTCTGGAAAATAGGCGCAGTCGCGCAGCCCGACATAGATTGCCTCACGGTACCCCGGGTATTGGTTGACCGTCTGGTAGTAGTCTTCACTCTGTCCGACAGAGAAGTAGGTAGGATCAAGAGCCGGAAATCTTTCATCGAGAGGTGGCACCTTAATCTCGGGTGTCATGCCTTGGCAACCGATCTTCACAGAACCAGCTACCACTACAGTCCCTGGAACCAATACGAGAAAAAGCGTGTAAAGCGTCTCGTACATCCACCAATCATTCCATGAGCTATGGACGAGATAGACACCCGGCTGTGTCGCTCGCTGAACATCACCATGACTCGATACAACCTGAAAGTGCATGTCGATAATTTATCTTTCCGGCTCCTAAGGCGAGACCTGGTTAGGACAGCTCCACTGCCTACAACTGTTGTTTGGAAATCAACGGTTTTTGATGGCGATAGCCATCGCTTGCAGTCTGCTCCTTACCATGGGCAGCCTCCTTTGAGAGATTTCGTCAGGTAACAGATAACCCGGTAGTGCATCTATGAAGCGAGGCTCTGAGAGCAGTTCTCCGGCAGCAGCTGAAAGATATTCACAAAGGTCCAGTGGTGCTCCGGTGATTCTCCGATGATATCCTCTCGCCCATCCACGACTGCGACAAAGTCGTCGAGATCGCGGCTAGATTGGAAATCACCTCGACCTCGACCTCGAAATGCTTCCATCTTCGTACCGAGGAAAAAGGGAGCAGTAATGACCTGGATGGTCAGCCCGTTTGGTAGGTTGATCCGGCTAGGCGATTGAAGGGCTCCTCTATACCACGTATTTGTGAACCCAAGGATGTCCTTCTCGAGAGGCATCACATCCAGATTGAGGTCTCCGTTGATACGAGTGCGGTACAGAATGTCAGCGTTGCTCAAGCGGATGGGCACCCAATGGTGGTCAGCCTCGATGCTCCGGGAGATTTTCTGATCGATAGTGGCACCTGCGCGCAGGGGATACCGTGCCAGATCGGTGTGTGGTTCCATCCTTTATCTGCGGGGGCCAATAAGAGTTCTTCTGTGACGATAAGAGATCGGATTACCGGTGGTTTGGCCAGAGTGTATCTTGGGGGTACCGGAGGACTGCCGCAGATTTCGGTGTCACCCTCGTCTGTTGTCTTCCCGAGCCAGGCAATTGGAAGTACCTGGGGGAATCAATACGTAACTGTCACGAATACAGGAGACGCTGAGCTGAGGCTCTCTGGTGTGACTTTGTCAGGCGCAAACTCCGGAGATTTTGCCGTCGTGGGAAGTTGTGTCTCAATGGATCCCGGCGACACTTGCCAGGTCACTCTTGGTTTTGTTCCACACGCCCTCGGAGATCGGTCGGCGACACTACAGATCATCAGCAACAGCAAGACCGATAGCACGATTGAGATTCCAGTGAGCGCTACGTCGACACCGGTTCCTTGAGGAAAGTGACGGCTCAGCAGGTGTTTTCAGGAGTGGGGGTTCCATACCACTTTATGTGCAGTGCAAGCGCGTAAATTGTGGCGGAGATTAACTTACGCAAGAATTGTGCGTTGTATGCTGAAGCTCTCAAGATGATAATTCAGGGGCTGGCGCAGATGCGAGAATCTTACAGGTTGCTTCGGGCGCTTTTTGTGTCGTTGGTGCTTTGTGTAGTGATCAGCTGCTCGGGGGGGAGCGGGTCGAAGCAGACTTCAACCGGAACCGGAACTGGGACTGGGTCCGGAACAGGGACTGGAACAGGAACCGGAACTGGAACTGGAACGGGGACTGGAAATCCGCCCCCTTCGATGAAGTATGGAGTCGTGAAGGGTGGAGTTGTTCCGGTGACTGGAGCGACGATTCAGCTGTATGCGATTGGATCGTCGGATGGTGGGCCGTCCACGCCTTTGATTGCGTCTCCGTTATTGTCGGATTCTTCTGGCGAGTTCGACCTTGCCGGGATTTATACCTGTCCTTCGGCTGATGCGCTTGTCTATGTGGTGGCTACGGGGGGAGACCCTGGAACGGGCCAAGCGAATCCGCAGCTGAACCTGATGACGGTTCTGGGTAAGTGCGGCGATATTACTGCGACAACGAATATCACCATCAATGAAGTGACGACAGTTGCGGCGGTGTGGTCGCTGGCTCCATTTATGCAGGCTGCAGATGCGGTGGGTACGAGTGCGAACAACGATGCTGCGCTTGCGGCTGCATTCCGCTCGGCTACCTTGCTGGTGAATCCAGCGACGGGGACAATTCCAGGAGCGAATGCGCCGAATGATGCAACGCTTCCGATCGAAGAGATCAATACGCTGGCGGATATTCTGGCGAGCTGCATTCAGTCTGTCGGAGGAGCTGCGGGAGACGGGTCGGTTTGTGGAAAGCTGTTCGACTATACGACTGCGGCTGGGGAAGCTGCGCCGAACAATGTTATTGGCGCCGCGCTTTCGTTAGCGAATAATCCTGGGCAGCATGCTGCGGATCTTTTTGCGCTTCTGCCTTCGCCACTTCCGTTCCAGCCTGTGCTGACGAGTGCGCCGGCGAGCTTCACGCTTCCGACGGCGTTTCCGAGCGGGCTGCTGGTGGCTCCGACGACGGTATCGTTCGATACGGTCGTCGTGGGGGACACGAGCTCGAAGGCGATCATGCTGACGAACCAGGGAAACGCACCGATTCAGCTGACATCGATCATCCTTTCGAGTAGCTCGGTGCAAGAGTTCAGCTATGCGCTGTCGTCTCCGCAGACTCCGTGCAGCCTGAGTGCATCGCTGGCGGGAGGAGCGACGTGCACGATCCTAACGGAGCTTTCGCCAACGAACGCCGGGCAGAAGTCTGCGGATCTTCAGATTACGAGCACGGCGCCGAATGGGTTGATCCATGTGCCGTTGAGTGGACAGGCACAGGAGATCGCGCCGGGTTCAGTAAGCTTTACGATTAATCCGGATTCATTGACCTTCAGTCAGATTGGGATTCCACAGACGATTACGGTGACCAATACGGGAACCGTTCCATTCAACCTGACGATCACTCCCTACTATCCGCCTCCCAGTTACTCGTCAGCGACAGTGCCTAACGGACAAGGATGGGGACAGAGTGGTACCTGTACGCAGGGTTCGATTGCACCTTCCGCGAGTTGCACGATTTCGGCCCAGGTGTACACGATTGGAAGCTCTGCGTATAACGCAATCCCCAAGTTTTTAAGTATTGATGCTCATGCGGGAGCTGATGTGGTTACCCAGACAGTGGGGATTACGCTGCAATTGCCCCAGGGAGTTGCTTTTTCCGGCCAGCCGCTTGGTTTTGGAGGTTGGGGGGTTGGAGTGGAGAGTCTTCCTCAGACAGTTACGTTGACATCTCCTCAGAATACTTATCTCTTGAATCGGGGAGTCACTGGACAGAACGCGGCGGATTTCGCGGTGGACTGCGATACTGTCATTGGACAATGTGCGGTGAGGTTTAAACCAAGTGCATTAGGACCTCGCACGGCAACGCTACAGACGCAATATGGGAATATTGCTCTCTCGGGAGTTGGGCAACCGGCGGGGCCTTCCATCGCGGTCACGCCCACCAACACCGCTTACCCGGTACAGGTTGGCAGCTCCACAGCGGTTGGCTTTTTTGTCGTGAATAACGGAACGGTCCCGGTTTCGCCAGTGATAACGCTGTTGCCGCCGACTGATACCAGCATCTTCAACATTTCCTATAACGCGGGAGCTGCTTGCCCAAGTACGCTAGCTGTGCAGGATTCCTGCACGGCCTATGTGATCTTCAAGCCGACGCAGGTTGAGGAATACCCGGCATCTCTGCAGGTGAAGGACACGACCTCCGGCTTTACGACGGTGAAGAGCTATACGGAGAGCGGGACGGCTGCGGCTTCGGGATTACGACTGGATTTGAACCCATTGGATGTCGGCATCGTTGGATTGAATAGTTCCAGCTCCAATGCACTTTACTTAAACAATGACGACACGTTTACTGTAGGCCCAGCTACAGGCGGAAACGCAAGCAGCGAATTTTCGGCATCTCTGGCATCCAGTTGCAAACCTGGAATTAGCGGACCTAACACGGGTAGCTGTTTCGTCGAGGTGAGATTCATTCCTTCGGCACTCGGTCTTCGAACATCGTCGTTTGTCATCACCGACGAGACGACCCACCAAAGCAGCACGTTGTTCGTGCAGGGAACCGGCGGCCAAGCGATCTTCCAAATATCTCCGAACTCGCTATCCTTTCCTTCAACAGAGGTAGGGACGAGTTCGGCGGAGCAGGTGGTCACGATTAGGAACAATGGAAATACAGGGCGCAATCTTCCGCAAACATTTGGGGGGCGAGATGCGGGTGCGTTTGCTATCGATGGTGGTTCCTGCTTTTCCACTTTCGGTCCAGGCCAGAGCTGTACTTTGATTGTCGTTTTCCGGCCTATTGCCACTGGGACGGCGGTGGCCTCACTGCAAATGGGCGCCAATGTATCCATCCCACTGACCGGGGTGGGGACGGCTCCGGTCACGCCGTCGCCATTGGGACTTTCTGCGACAGCGTTGTCATTTGCCGATGAGACTGTCGGTTACACTACCGATCCGCAGGGTGTGACGATCACCAATGGCGGCCCTGGTGCGGAGGATGTTACCGTGCAGGTCCTGGATGACACTGGGCAGGTGCTGACTTATACCGAAGATTTCCTTCTTCTGAGCGGCGGGCGGTGTGTGGGACTGCAGGCGGGAAGGAGCTGCAGAATCCAGGTGAATTTCACTCCACAGGCAGCGGGATTGAGAAAGGCAACGTTGAGGATTCTCAGCCTCCCGTCCGGTCGTGTGGCGACGGTTTCGCTGACTGGCACGGGCCTTGCGCTCGCGGGAGGCCCGTTGACCCTTTCTCCTGCAGAGGGACTGTTCTTCGGGCAGACCGGTATACCTCAGACGGTTACGGTGACAAATTCCGGAACCACACCGGTGGGGATCAAGTCCATCAATTATGAAAATAACAACTGTCCGACGGTGCTAGAGGGCCAGGCGAGCTGCACGATCTCTGTCGATGGAATTAGTGGCGCGCCCTATGTCCAGGCGACTTCTTCGAAGACGGCTTACACGATTCCTGTGTCGCTACCGCCCACGGAAGCAGGATCTGCCGGTGGCTCCATCGTCTTCGGACCTGCTGAAATTGGGGTCAGGAAGGATGCGATGTTTGTCCTCTTTCTGAACGAGCTTCCAGGAGGGTTTTCCGTCACGGGGGAAAACCCTGGGGATTTTATCGTTGGAATATGCCCGCCAGGGGGGCATGCAGGAGAGTGTGATACTCCCGTGAGCTTTATACCGCAAGAGAGCGGGGTGAGGACAGCGGTGGTTCAGGCGCCGTCTGGAGGAATCAAGCTGTATGGCCTAGGGGGCGACAGTGACGGTGCTGACTTCACCATCACGCAGAACGACTTTCCAGACAGTATCGTGCCCGGTTATGCAGGGACGATCACGTTGACGAATAGGGGGACGGCTCCCCTCATGCTCTCTAGAAGGCCTCCCTCCTCGAATCAAACCAACTTCATATTAGGGGATGCGTTCGGAGTTTTCGATCCGCTGCGCGGATCGAGGTGCAAGAATCAGACGTTCATCACTCCTGATTCCTACGGCTTTTCATCCACCGGCATCAGCCTTGCGGTTGGTGGATCGTGCACATTTGTGGTCACGTTCGCTGTGGATCAGAGCACTGGGGCGAAGACTGAGGATATGACGTTTGTAGACCTTCTCTCCAACCTCACTAAGAGCATCACGCTGAATGGAGATGCTGGACCGGGAGTGAGCTCGCCGACCGTCTCTCAGACGTTGTTTGATGTTGGGAATATTGCGATTGGAGGGAGCAGTCCGTCGAGGACGGTGACTCTCAATGCTCCTCATGGAGAGCCGGTGACGGCCAGTGTGACAGCATCGAATTCGGAGACTTATACGCTTAATGGTGGAAGCTGCGCGTCGCAGACTCCCTGCCAGATGAGCTTGAGTGTGACCCCGACGAAGCCGGGGAGGTTTTACACCTCGGTGACGGTGGTGGATCCCGTGACGGGCAAGAAGACGTATTGGGCGGTCGCCGGCACAGGAGGTTTCCCGGTGCCTGCGTTGTCTCCTTCGTCTCTTGATTTCGGGACGCAGACTTTATATCACTCGTCACCTGCTCAATCGATCACGATTACGAATACAGGCGAGGCGGATTTGAACGTTACGAACATTTCGATGACAGGCACAGGAGTTGCCGATTACACCGTGAATGGGACGGCTTGTTACGGAGCAGCGGTTCCGGTGGGAAAGAGTTGCACGGTGTCCGTATCGTTTTCGCCAAAGAGCACGGGCGTTCGTGGTGCGACTCTGAATGTGATAAGCAACGCTGTCGTGACGACGGCGGGTATACAGTTGAGCGGAACGGGGCAGTAGTTCCGGTTTCTCGCTGATGTTTACTGCGGTGGAGGGATGCGGACGCTGTTGGCGCGGCAGGAGCGGAGGGTGCCGCAGGCGATGGGTGGACCTGTTGCAAGGTATCAACAGGAAAGCGGCAGCGGGATAGCCCACAAGGCGCGCAGCCGAGAGTCCAACCGCAGCTATAACCCGGAATTCGGACAGTTCTACTTTGTTCCCGCTGAGTCATTTCGGCTTTGCAGCAACAGACCGTGTAGGCGCTCGTTAGAAATGTCAGGGTCCCGCCCATTAGAACTGTCCGATGAGGATGGGCTTGGTGACGATGAGTGCTCGGGAGTTGCAGCGGATCGAAGTGCTGACTGAGGTATTGGCTGGTCGGCGGGATGTGGCATCTGGGGCGGCAGTCCGGGCGTTGAGTGTTCGGCAGATGCATCGTCTGGGGATGCGCTATCGAGAGGATGGCGGCGGAGCGTTAGTCCACAAGGAACGTGGGCGAAGTTTCAACAACCAACTGAACGTCGGCCTCCGCGAATACGCGATGGAACCGTTCGGATACGCGCACCTTCGAATTCATCAAAATCGACAGAGTGGCAACGGACGCAATGCCCTGATACGCGCGCACAAGGAACTTCAGCAGTCAGCACTTTGCCGTTGTGCTTGAAAGAGACTTTGCGGATTCTGTGCTTCGTGATGTTGGCGCCCATCTCCTTTTTTATCCATTCGGAGTCAGTCTGCCACGTCTCTGCTTCGTTCACTTGTCCACCTCTTTCTCAAGAGAAATCTACCGCTTCTTGTGCTATTCTTCTCCGTCCGACATGCTCATGCTTGTGCGTGTGTGGCATCAGATAGATGTCCCATCAGATATCTAGTTGACGGCGTCTTGCCTCTAATCGCCTGACTAGCTGCTCTTCTGTCGGCAGTACTAGTTGGTATTCCCTAGCGACCACCTGATTGCCGAGGTTGCCGAGGGAGTAATGCGCGACAGCAGCATCGTGTTCAGAGCAGAGGACGAGGCCGATAGGTGGGTTCTCATCAGGATTCGTCCAGTGCTCCCGTGCATAGTTCAGATATAGGTTCATCTGACCTGCATCAGCATGCGTGAATTTGCCGAGCTTCAGTTCGACAATGATCAAGCTTCGCAGCCTGCGATGAAAAAAAAGCAGATCGACCCGATACCACTCAGTGCCTACTCTCAGCCGCTTCTGTCGGGCGATGAAAGCGAAGTCGTTTCCCAGCTCCAGAAGGAACTGCTCCAGCTCCCTGATCAGCGCCTCTTCGAGGTCAGCCTCGGAATACTCGTCTTTGAGCCCCAGGAACTCGAGGACGAAGGGATCCTTCATCTCGAAGTCGACAGATTCTTCCGTCGGCCTAGTATTGGCCTGTTCTGAGCGTGAACGTTGGAAGGATAGGGTGGAGATCTGCCGATCCAGTTGCCGGACTGACCAACCCCCTCGGAGAGCTTCCTCTTCGTAGTGCCGCCTGGCGTCCTGATCGGACACGGTGAGTAGCCGTACATAGTGGGACCAGGATAGGGCGAAAGCTGGAGCGCTTCCGGAACTGAATTTCGCAGACGCTGTCTGCGAAACTTCACGGGGATCTTCCTGACCCAATTCCGCAGACAGCGTCTGCGAATTCGACCACTGTATATAGAACAACCGCATCTGCTCGAGATTGCGCTCGGAGAAGCCGCGGCCGAAACGGCTTCCCAGATCAGCCGACAGACGCTTGATCAACTCAGATCCGTATGCCGCTCGCTCTTGGCCACCCTGTTCGTACTCCACGAGATGCTTTCCTACCAGCCAGTAGGTGGTCGTGAGGACTGCATTGATGGACCCTTGCGGCGCTCCGCCTACCCTCCCGGAGGAGCGTCGACACGTTCGCCAGCAACAACTGATACCCTGCGGAGATACCTGAATCCTGATTCGCCAACACCGCTCCTACAGTATCAGGATAAACAGAATTTCAGAGCCCCAGATTGTCATTCACAGCGACAACGATCTCCTGGTCCGATCCTAGATACCGCTCCGTGGTCTGAATCGAGGAATGGCCGAGCAGGAATTTGATCTGTTCGAGATCTCCGCCGTTCTTCCGGCAGAGTTTGGCGCAAGTCCGTCGGAGATCATGGGCTCCAAAGTGCTCGATTCCAATCTGCTTCGATGAGTGTTCAACTATTGACCAGATCGCCCAGTCGCTCAGGGTGTCGCGATTGATCTTCCCGCTCTTCGAGACCGACCGGAGCAGCCGGCCATCTTTAATCTCTGCCGCGGTCATCCAAGCCTCGATTCCCTTCTTCACCCAGATCGGGATGGCCACCGTTCGAATCCGCCGGCCTTTGCCCTCGAGATCCGCCAAGACCCACCGGCCTTCTCTTTGTTGAATGGTCTCAACATCGAGCTCGGCCAGTTCGTTTCGCCGAAGGGCGCAGCCAACCAAAAGAGCCAGGATCACATAGTCCCGCTTCCCTTTCAGGGTCGAGCGGTCGGGCACGGTCAGCAGATCCTGTTCATCAAAGTGGTGTATTTTTTAGGAATTGTTTGTCTATAGGAATTTAGCTGCGACAGAGGGCTATAAAGGAATCATCTCTCAAGATTTGACCCCGCCACCCACCTAAAGCAACGCGGGTGTCGTGGATCTTGTTCGGCTTTTGTAACTCGCTGTATCCCAACTCCGGTGGAGCTTCTGAGGTGAGAGGCAAGAAAAATAAGTACCAGCTCTTCTATGGTTTTCCATACGTTCTCGAAGAGTGCACGGGGACGGCCCGATGCGTAATAGTCCGCGAAACCATCGCGGCTCACGTTTCGATGTTCAATAAAGCGATTGCGGAATCCCTCAAGCCCTTGCTGCCATGTTTCTCGCTGAGTTCGTAGAAAATCTATAACGTAGGCGTGGTGCGGATGAGTCGAAGTAAAGATAGTCGCGCCTTTTTCGAACTCAGCGGTTCCGCTGAATAAGAAACCGATGTCAAATCCGAGAGTCATCGACAATTTTTGAAACAACGTTTTGTATGCACGCCACAATGCGCTTGTGAAGTCTTCCACTTGCTGCGTCTGCGTAATCATCGCAGTGTGTGGGGGTGAGTTTTCTATCTGTCGGAGGTGGTTATACGCAGGTAGCAAACCGTCAACTAACAGGACCATTAGAGCCGTCTCCGCTGCTTCGCGGTCAACCCCGGCAATAGAGGTTGCATGTAGCAACTCCTGGAAGTCGACAGCCAATTCCCTTACGAAGTCGTCGTCGGTGCCAACATCGCTGAAATGGTATTGCGGCCAATCAGAAGGCTCGTTGCCGTTGTCATGAGTGACTACTATTCTTCGCTCCATCAGGAGCGCAAGGTACTTGCCGTACTTTGCCAATCCCGTGATGTTCTCGGTCATGCTTCAGCTCTCTTTTTATGGGTGAGCACAGATTACAACGTTGCAGACAAGCGTATTAGCGGCCCGTACAGGCACCGCCAAACAACGCAGGTCATTAGGGCACTGGAGAAAAGATCGCATGCAATAAGAACGACCAAAATCCATAGCGGGCAATTGCGTAGACACTCACAATAACCGCGAGGACCATCAAAATCATCTGCGCCCAGCTCGGAAGTCTGTCTACAGCTCTCGAAAGCAGTCCCATGAGAGGTTCATTTTACCCTTCAGGGTTTTGAAAGCAGCGACACGCGCTCGTGCACGGCCTGTAGATCGGTCGTTACCAGATTGGCGTACACGCGAGTCATGTCCAAGCTCGTATGCCCAAGCACCTTCTGAAGGTGAAACACTGAGCCGCCTCGCCGGAGATAGTTGACCGCGAACGTATGCCGGAAAGCATGGAGCATTCGGGGCGGGGGTTCAAACCCGAGATCCTGACAGTATTTCTTGACGTCCCGGTGCATCACCCTCTTGCCTAGTGCCGTCTGTGAGCGGCTCTCGAATAGAAGACGCTCGGGGGTTTGGTTCGCTTGTTTGCAGTGATTGAACATCGCCCGCCGCAGCTCGAAGCTAAAGGGAACGACCCGCTGTTTCCTGCCCTTGCCGTCCAGGGTGACGAGCAAATTATCGAAGTCAATATCCCGCACCCGAACGCCTAGCGCCTCGCTGATGCGACAGCCTGTATCCAGAAGGAACAAAACGAGGAGATGCAACCGACGACGGCATTTCCCCTTCGGCTTATCGGAGACGAAACGCCGCACTTGAGGTTCTGTGAAGGTGGGTAACACTACTTGCGGCTCTTTCAATTGCTGCAATTGTGGATGGCTGCAACCCGCCCCACACTTTCGAGTCGTACCGCTGGCCCAATGCAGATAAGCGTTGATGGCTCTGATTAGTGAATTGCACCCCGTTGCTTTTAGACCCTTCTCACGCATCCGAATCACCATCTCGTTGAGTTCGGCTTGCGTTGGGGTCTCGGACGGCAGCCACTGGAAGCTAATGCGGTACCACTCTAGGGTTGCGGGCGTGACGTTCTGCAAATATTGACGCGCGCGAAGGAAGTTTGAAAACGACATAATAGGTTCTCCCAAGCAGGTGATCTAGTTTGAGAAAAACCCTGTAAACTGCTGATTCTAAGCAGCCTGGTAGCGCACCTGCTTCGGGAGCAGGGGGTCGTTGGTTCGAATCCAATCGCCCCGACCATTCATTCATCTCCTGTTTTCAATCGTTTACAAGCGCACTACACGAAGCTGAGCGTGCGGACGACGCGGCATAGTAGGACGCATATCTTCAACATCCCTCCGACATGCGCCCCCGAAAATTGACTAGGCAGTACGACAGTTTCCCGATAGTATCGAAACGCTTCCGATATAACAGAACAGCTTGGGCTTAGACCCTCCCTCCTCCGCTGTCGTTCTACGGAACAATTCTCTTTGCTTTTCTGGAAAACTTATGCGCCCTAGTGTTCTGCTTCTGTTTGGATCCACTCTTGCACTTGCTCTGCTGACTGGTTGTGCGGGCAGCAGTTCTGGTTCGAAAACCTCTTCGACTCCTGCGAATAACCCAGCCCCTACCGTCAATTCGATCTCTCCGACACAGGTTCTTGCCGGATCTCCATCACAGACTCTCACTGTGACAGGAACCGGATATATCCCCGCGACTGCAGCGACCTTGAATGGTGTTGCGCTGCAGGCGACCTATTCCAGCGCGACCAGCTTACAGGTAGCGGTGCCTGCATCCTCGCTTGCAGCCGGTCAGGTGGCACAGCTCGTCCTTTCGAATCCATCACCGGGAGGCGGAAGTTCTGACCCTGCAAACTTCTCCATCATGAGCCCAACGCCAAGGGTAAGCGGGCTTTCGCCTCGTAGCGTCCCTCAAGGCGTCCCGGCAACCGTGACTGTGACCGGAAGCGGGTTCGAGGCCAACTCCGTTGTGATGTACAACGGTGCAGCGCGCCCAACCACCTTCGTCAATGCAACAACACTCCAGGTCTCGCTTACGGCAGCCGATGTACAAAGTTTTGGCTCCGGACAGATCACCGTCAACAATCCAGGTCCCGGAGGCAGCATCACAACACCGACCGAGTTGATCGTTGCGGCGAGCGTCCCAACCATCCTTTACGTCAGTCCTTCGAGTGTGACGGTCAACACCTCGTCCACCGTGCCGGTTCTGATCGGCATCTCCGGAAGCGGTTTCGCCGCGAACGCTACGGTACAGGCGAATGGCACCTTTGTTCCGGTGGTCAGCCAGAACGGAACCAATATCACTGTCTCCGTTCCATCAAGTTTCTTTGCAGCCGCTGGTTCCATTCGAATTGTTGTAAGCAATCCAGGAACGCCAGTCGTGCAATCGAATACGGCGACCATTTCCGTCGTTAACCCGAATCTGAGCTTTACCATCTCGCCCAACTACGCAGCTGCCGGCAGTCCCGATACGAAGATCACAGTCTCGGGAAGCGGTTTCATGGCCGATTCCGTGGTGATGTGGAATGACACCGCTCTTTCCACGACCTATGTCAGGGCGACTCAGTTGACTGCCATTATTCCCGCTTCTCTCCTTACAGGCTTCGCCCAGGCCAATATCCAGGTCTCCACTCCGGAACACCCGGACCAGATACTTCCTCCGCAGCCTTTCACCACCTTCCTCAACCTGCCGATCAATGACATCGTCTATAACGCGGTCGATGGGCTCATCTACGCCTCCATCCCCGGTTCCGCAGGCGAGGGCCTAGGCAACACGATCGCTGCTATCAACCCCGCCTCAGGCGTGATCGTGAAGACCATCTTTGTCGGCAGCGAGCCTAACCGCATGGCTCTCTCCAGCGACGGTACCCAACTCTTCGTCGGCCTCAACGGTGCAGGTGCGGTTCGTCAGGTCAATTTAGCCACCGGTACGGCAGGCGTCCAGTTCTCGCTGGGCGGCGGACCAGGTGTCTACAACCCTCCATACACCGCGCAGGCGCTTGCGGTACTTCCTGGGCAGCCTAACTCTGTCGCGGTCTACGGAACCAATGGGGTGGTAACGATATATGACTCAGGCGTCGCCAGAGCCAAGACGAGTATCGGACTCAGTATCTACTTCAATCAGAATTCGGGAAGCCTCTCCTTCGGAAGCTCCGCTTCGACTCTTTACCTCAACTCACTGTCGACAAGCTACAACCTTTACGCTCTCACCATCGATGGAACCGGCGTTACAAGCGCGAAAGCCCTCGGTAATGGAGGCGGTAACTCGATCCAGTACGATAACGGAAGACTTTATCTCTCTTCCGCAGCTGTTCTGGATGCAGCTTCAGGGAATCAGGTTGGGCAGTTCTCGACGGCCTCGACGATCGGAAGCTCCAACACACCAGTCGCAGCAGCCGGGCCCGTTGTCTCGGATTCGGCACTTGGACACGCGTGGGTACTTCCCTCTTCATATTCGTATCCGCAATCTACTCAGATCATTGCGTACGATGAAACGACCTTCAATCCGTCTGGTAGCATCCCGGTCACAGGTGTGGGGGTCACACCGTCCTCTTCTTACAACAACGTTCCTGCCGATCTCATCCGCTGGGGTGAGAATGGCTTAGCCTTCCACACGGCGTCGCAGCTCTATGTGCTCCAAAGTTCGGCCGTGAAGGACATCACCTCCTCTCCTGCCGATCTGGCGGTCAGCATCCAGACACCCGCAACAGCCACAACTGGCAGCGCCTTCAGCTATACCGTCCAGGTCGCCAACATGGGCCAGAGCGCAGCTTCGGGAGTAACTCTTACAACCGTGTTACCTGCTTCAGTCATCGGAGGAACCTTCTCCGTATCGCAAGGCAGTTGCAACGGCGGCGGAATTCTCTATTGCAGCTTCGGGGCGATTGCGAATGGCAGTTCTGCCAGCGTGACGATCTCGATAACACCCACCACTGCCGGCCCGCTCACCATGACGGGATCTGCATCTTCGGTCAGCTTCGATCCGGTCTCGTCTAACAATCAAACCAATGCAAGCACGACAGTGACCGGCAACGCATTCAATGCCGTGCCCAGCCTCACGCAGATCTCTCCTTCGCTGATTCAGGCGGGCAGCTCCACAACGATTCTGACGGTCGACGGTACCGGCTTTACCGCGGGCTCAACCGTCCTGTGGAATGGCCAGGCTCTGCCTACAACCTTCGTGAGCGCGGGTCAGATGACAGCGACGGTTGATTCCTCCTTGATCCAGAACCTGGGCTGGGCACAGATCTCCGTCACCACTCCCACGCCTGGTGGAGGACAGTCCGCTGGCGTTCCGCTGCATATCTACCAGCTCCTGAATATTCCCGCGAATGTGATCAGCTTCGATCCCTTCACGCGGAAGATCTACGCTGCACTGCCAAGCACCTCGACCGCAATTTCAGGCAACAGCCTGGTTGCAATCGATCCTGCGAGCGGGAGTGTAGGAGCTCCCATTCAGGTAGGCAGCGAGCCAAACCTGCTCTCCGAGACCAGTGATGGTAAGTACCTCTACATCGGCCTCAGCGGAGCGAAGAGCTTAGGGCGCTTCAACCTGCTCAACCAAACTATGGATGTCACCGTACCTATCGTCTCAACTGCGTTTGGTAACACCGGAGATGTCCCTGCTATAAGTATGGCTGCCGTACCGGGCACCGACTCGAGTGTAGCAGTCGAGTTCGGCTCGTTCTACGGTATTGGGATCTACGACATTTCGGGCAGCACGGGCGGCTTCCGTAGCAAATTTTCTCAAGGGTACGGCGGCGATAATCCAGTCTTCGCCGACGCGACCCACTTCTACGCCTACGACGCCTATACCAGTGGAGCAGAGTTCTATCGATACAGCATTGACTCAACCGGAGTAACGCTCATTGACGGCACGTCATTGAACGGTTTCGGAGGCTTCGGAGGTAAGTTGGCGGTAGACCGTGGCCTCGTCTTCGGATCTTCTGGAGGCATCGTCGACCCCAGCAAGACTCCACCATCACAAATCGCCGTTCTGCCTCTCGGTACTGGAACCTCTTCCACAAGCCTTAGTGGCGGTGGGGTAGTTCCATATCAGGCGGAGTCAAAGGCCTTCATCAGCGCCGTCAACACCGCTGGTACAGCCGCCTATTATCTACAGCGGTTCGATACCCAGCATTTCACGCTCGAACAGCAGATACAGCTACCGGGTAACTCAATCTCGTCCTTGCCGGGAATTCGCTTTGGGCAGGATGGATTGGCCTATGTGATTCCGAGCACAACAAGTCCCAACAAGCCGCAGATCTTCCTTATTCGCGGTCCGTTCGTCCTTCCTGCAGAAGCCACGGCTAACTCTGCACCGACGCTCAGCGGCACTGGTCAGACAACGATAGCGGCGGGCACCAGCAATCTCTACCTCAACGTCACAGGAACCGGCTTCCTGCCTGGGGCAGCCGTGCTCTGGAATGGATCTCCGCGAACCACTACCTTTGTGGACGATACTCATCTACAGATCGCGGTTCCGGCAGCGGATCTTGCCAGCGCACAGACCGTCACTGTCGCTGCTCGGAACCCAGGCTCCGGCAACTCTAACGATCTCACCATCACTATCCAGTAAGTGAGAAGGAATCGATGCAGAAAGGACAACCGGCAACCCGGTTGTCCTTTCTTTTTCAGTAATTCGCAGATGCCTGTAATCGCGTTCAGGTAAACACAAGGCGGTGGGAGGCGTCTCGTACTATCCTTTCAAAGGATGCCGGATACTACCCAATCCGCAACCGAAACAACCCTTCTCTCGGGCGCGATCTATGCGCTTCTGCAGTTCGACGTCTGCGAAGAGATTCGCCTTGAACAACTTCGCGAGGTTCTCAGCGCTCCCAGGGTCCAGCAACCTCCGCTCAAACATCCAGCCCCTGGATACGTCCGCTACAAGCGGCCTCCAATCGTCGAACCTACCGAACCCCTGATCCTCGAAGGCGGTGAGCGTCTGGCCGGTGAGATCAAGTACTACGACTACGGGGTCGTCAGCGTCGTCTTTCAGCTCTCCTTCTCTTCCTCCTGGGAGGACCTTATCGCCCTCACAGGCCGCTGGGCGTGGGAGATCGACTTCGCTGCTCAAGCAGCACAAGTGGTTCGACAGCGTTTAGCAATTGCCCCCTCCGCGTTGGTCAAGCCCTACACCGACTGGCTCTCCGAGGACTACCTCATCATCCATGTGCAGCACATCACCGGCTCACCGAATGCAGCAGAGCTCGTCGAGCGGGATGGCTCGCACATCGCTCAAGTGGTTCGCGGCGATACCCTTTCCCTCTCAAGCCAGGAATGTCACGAGGTTCTGCAATCCTGCATCTCCTACTACCCAACCGATCTGACGGTGATCGGCTGGAACGCGGCGTTTCTCTATGACACTCCAGCAGGGGCGGAAGGTGCCATTCAGCTGCTCGAGTACGCCAACTCGCAACTCCTCGAGTTTCGACACTACGATGACCTGCTCACCCGGGTTCTTGACGATGTGTACGACTCCTTCGAGCAGCGCCCTAGCATCTTTGCCCGTCTCCGTCGGTCGGGATCAGCTAATCGCCTTCATACTGTTCTGCTCGAAGTAATGGAGCTTACCGAACATGCCGATAACGCCATCAAATTTCTCAGCGATATGTTTGTTGCACGTCTCTATCGCGTAGCCGCCGCAAAGGTAGGCGTCCCCGACTACAAAGACCTGGTTCAACAGAAAATCAACACCGCCGAGGATCTCTATCGCTTCATGGTCGACCAATTCAACCAGAGCCGGGCCTTCTTCCTCGAATTCACCGTCGTTGTGATACTGGTGATCGAGCTCATTTACCTCTTTCGCGGCAAAGGTTTCTGACGAAGGAGAAGCCCTTCCGTTCTTTAGAAGTTCAGATAAACAGGGTTGCCGAGTATCAGCAGATGACCATCCTGTCCCCGAACATTCACTGCAATCCAGTGCCTCTTGCCATCTGAGGTCTCGTCAAACTGTCGTGTCTCACTTGCATCCTTCACCACATCGCCGAGCGGCTTCGCAACACCGTCCATAACCTCTTCGATGTGCGCTCCCGCCAAATTCGTCATCGCCAATACAAAGTGAACTTTGGTTCCGGCGCCAGCCTTTACAACGTCACCCATCATGGCTTTCTGTCCGCCTACCGTAGCGGTAAATTCGATGGATCTGTCGCGAGAGCCCTGCACGTCGACAAACACATGCCCGGCACGAATTGCCTTTAGGACGGCCTCCTCGGAGAGATTCTCCGCGTACACGACAGTCGTAGGCTTCCCAATTGCCGACTCGTGCTGAGGATCATAGGAGGCATTATGGTTATCGCTCCCACCAATCGCCGTCTCCCTGAAGCCTTCGTTGAGGCGCTTTTGCCAGAAAGGGATGCCTGACTGAGGACCATCCAGCGAGCCTCCATTGACCGCTTCGATCACATGCACCCGCTTGAAGTCCGTATTCTTCACCGACCATCCACATCCCATGCACTCGGCCCCGGTTGGCGATCCAGGGTGGTTGATGGAGATCAATGTATTCTCCTTCTCCACCTCATTCAGCAGGTCATCAAACGTCGGCACGTACTTGCTCGTCAGCCGAAAATCCATGAATTCCGTCGCTCCAAAGACATTCGCATGTCCCTGGAAGGTTGTAATTTCGCGCCCCGGGATGAACAGCATCCGATCGAAGTAAGGGGCTAGCTCACGCACCTCATTAAAGTGCGAGACCGTATTGTGATCGGTAATCGCTATAAAATCCAGTCCGCGAGCGCGTGCGGCTTCCACAGTCTTGAACAGTGGGCAAGGAACCTTCTTTCCTCCTTCACTCGTACAGCTTCCATCGCTGTGAGCGTCGTGCATGTGCAGGTCGCCGCGAAACCATCCGGGACCGCTCCGAACAGGCCCGGGAACAGCCTCCGCTCCAAACGTGGAAGCCCCGATCCTTTCCCCCGCGCGCCCAAAGTAGACCTTGGCCACATATTCCGAGTTGACGCCGGCCGGCATACTCGGGACCCCGAGCAACAGCTTCCATACGCCCGCCTTCACTGGTCCCGGCACGTACGAAGGGGTCGCATCGTTCGCCGAAACGGTGAACGCGCTCTTATTGCCACCGCTCCAGCCTCGGAATCTCTCGTTATCCAGCAGGCCAAGATCGATCGTCGCCTTCTTCTCATGCCCGGTGTAGTGAAAATCGACGCTCACCCGCACGACTCCCGCTGGCACGGTAAACGGCACCTCCACATAGCTCTCGCGATTGGCTTCGGTAATGGTGCCTTTCAAAACCAAATCAGGCTTACGCTCCTGTGCGTCTACCTTCGCCGCCCACAAACCGATCGTGCCAACCAAAGCAACAGAAGCTACCGCTTTGCGTAAGATCCAACTCCCCACTTCATTCCTCCAGAATCTTCCGGCAGCCCACCACCAACAGAAAATCCGCAATTAAATAAGCACAACCAACCTATCACTCCTGCGCTTCCCGCAAGTCAATCGAATTTGCCGCCAACCTCTCCACGTTTACACCTCGAACGGGTTGCGTGATAAATATGTTGACGGCCCGGAGTGCATCAAGCTCCCGTCCTCGACAAGGACTCTGCATGAAACGGTTTTTGCTCATCGCTGCTCTTTGCAACGTTCTCGCTACGGCTCCTGTTCTCGGCCTGGTTCAATCCGGTCCCCAACATGATCGGCCACAAGAAGGTGGCCAGGCGCCGGCATCCGGGGGAGTTAACACCGGGGGAACCCATGCAGCCGTCTACGATCAGGAACATCGCCCCATCACTGCCGGCGGCTTTGTCAAAAGCGGACCCGTCATCTTTAGCGATGTCACGCAGAAGGCCGGGCTCTCGACCTGGACCCACACCATGGGAACACCGCAGAAGAGCTTCATCGTCGAGGCCAACGGCTCCGGTGTCGCTCTGATCGACTACGACAACGACGGATGGCTCGATATTTATCTCGTCAATGGCTCTACCTACGATGCTCTCTCTGGGAAGGCCCCCGCACCCAAAGCGGCCCTGTTTCACAACAACCACGACGGTACCTTTACCAACGTTGCGGATAAGGCGGGCGTCACCAATGAACGCTGGGGCTTTGGCGCAGCGGTAGCTGACTACGATAACGATGGCTGGCCCGACATCTACGTCTCGAACTTCGGCAAGAACCGGCTCTATCACAACAACCACGACGGTACCTTTATCGATGTGGCAGAAAAAGCGGGCGTCACTCTTGGCAACTGGTCGTCAGGCGCCACCTGGGGTGACTACGATGGCGACGGAAAACTCGATCTCTTCGTTCCCGGCTACGTTCACTACGATGTCGCAACAACACCGGCTCCCGACAAAAAAGATACCTCCAACGCATTCTGTCAGTTTCGCGGCGAAGACGTCATGTGTGGCCCACGCGGCCTGAAAGGGGAGCCCGACCATCTCTTTCATAACAACGGTGACGGAACCTTCACCGACGTAAGTGAGAAAGCCGGAGTGGCCGATAAAGGCGGCTACTACGGACTTGCCTCTGCCTTCATCGATGTCAACAACGACGGCAAGGTCGATCTCTTGGTCGCGGATGACTCCACCCCAAACTACCTCTACCTCAACAAAGGGGACGGGACCTTTGAGGACATCAGCTATGCATCCGGTTACGCCCTCAACGAAAGCGGTCGGGAGACTGCCTCGATGGGAATCGCAATCGGTGACTTCCGCAACACCGGCCTTGTCGATCTCTACAACACAACCTTCTCCGACGACTACAACCCCTTCTATCGCAACGACGGAAACGCAAACTTCACCGACATCAGCTATCAACTCGGTCTGGCCGAGCCGACCATTCCCTTCCTCGGATGGGGTAACGCCGCCATCGATTACGATAACGACGGCTGGAAAGATCTCTTGACCGCCAACGGTCACGTCTATCCCATCGTTGATCGCATGCCCTGGGGAACCACGTACGCGCAGCGTCCCCTCCTCTTCCATAACCTCGAAGGGAAGAAATTCGAGATCGTTCCCGCTGTCGAAGATTCAGGCCTGGCCCGCGTAGTCGCAGGACATGGTCTCGCAGCCGGAGATCTCTTCAACGATGGAAAAGTCGATGCCGTCATCAACGTCATCGACTCCCATCCCCTGCTGCTCCGGAACGTCTCGCCCGACAAGCACCACTGGATTGAATTGAAGCTCGTTGGAGGCCCAAAGAGTCCCCGGGATGCCGTCGGTGCCACCGTGTACCTCGTCTCTGGTGGCAAAAAGTTGCGGGGCGATGTCGTCTCGGGCGGAAGCTACGCTTCTACCCTCGATCCCCGCATTCACTTCGGACTGGGTGAAGCTACCGCCATTGAATCAATTGAGGTCCACTGGCCCAGCGGCACCGTTGAGAAATTTACCGCTTCCAAACCGGATCAGATTCTCACCCTGACTGAAGGAAAGGGCACACGCCCCTAAGCATCTCAACCTTTTGATGGATAGCCAACTCCGCCTCCAGTTCCATAAAATCAGCCCGCGATGAAACTCAGTCTTTTGCCTCGCCGGATCGGCCGTCTGCTGATTGGAACCCTTTTGGGTGGAAGCGCAGCCTGCTTCGTGGCCGGAACACATACGAAGACGGCGTATGCCAACAACGATCCGGCACCGTCGTCCCAGCGGCACGCTTACTCCCAGGCAACGACGGAGCACTACAACTATCGCTTCGGCACGGATCAGCCCTTTCTCCCGTCGTTAGCCCGAACGGACACAGGGGAGTTCATCAATTCGAAATCCTTTCCTACTGCGAAATACTGCGGCCACTGCCATCAACAGGCACACGCGGAGTGGCGCCAGTCAGCACACGCCAACTCCTTCCGCACCCCTTGGTACAGGCGAAATGTCAATCTGCTCATCGATGGAAAAGGTATTGAATTCACACGACACTGCGAAGGCTGCCATAACCCGACATCACTGACGTCCGGTGCGCTGACAAAAAATTCTCCGGTGAACCGGAGCTTCGACGAGGATGGCGTCACCTGTTCTGTCTGTCACTCCATCCAACGAGTCGACACGCGCGGCACAGGCAGTTACATACTCGGACAACCGGCGGTGCTGGTCGATGAACAGGGCGCGCCCATCTATGGAGAAGTCTCCGACAAGGCGATCCTTACGCATCTTGACCGCCACTCGAAGGCTGTGATGAAGGACTTTTACCGCACCAGCGAATATTGCTCGGCCTGCCACAAAGCCGCGCTTCCAAAGCAGCTCAACGACTACAAGTGGCAACGGGCCATCTTTCTCTACGATGAGTGGCAGCAGTCCAGCTTCGCCAAACAATCTCCCTTGCCCTTCTACACCAAAGATTCCGTCTCGAACTGCCAGACCTGCCACATGCCTCGCGAAGAGCTCACGCTCTCTGATCCTGGAGCCAAGGATGGCAAGTTCGCCAGCCATCGCTGGATTGGCGCCAACACCATCATGGCGAAGTTTTACAACTACGACGAGCAGCTCGCGAAGACGATCGCCTTTTTACGAAACAACGTCTTCAATGTCGATATCTTCGGGCTGGAGAAGAATGGCGGCAGCATGGCCGCTCCCCTCGGTACCGTGCCAGTCACCCTCGCTCCAGGCGATACCGTCACCGTATCCGCCGTTATTCAAAACAAGGGGATCGCTCATAGTCACGTTCCTGAACAGCGCGACATCTACGAGAGCTGGGTAGAGTTCGAAGCCAAAGATGCCTCCGGACGAATCCTCTCCCACTCCGGTGCCCTGCAACCAAATGGAGATCTCGATCCCAACGCGCACAGCTTCACGAATCGTCTCGTAAACGTCAACGGGGAACTCAACGCGCTTCATCAGGTCTGGGATACCCGTGTTGCGGCCTACAACAACACCATCGCATCCGGGCGCTCGCAGATCGTTCGTTATCAGTTCCGCATTCCGGCGGATGCAAAAGATCCCATCTCCGTCACCACCCGCGTCAACTATCGGCGCTTCGATCAGCGCTTTATCGACTTCGCAATGCAGAAGAAACACTACCCTCAGCCGGTCGTGGACATGGTCACGCGGACTCGCACCTTCCAGATAGGACAGAACAACCCTGAAGCACCAGACCCTGCCGACAATCCGCTTTGGATGCGCTGGAACAACTACGGTATTGCCATGCTCGATGCTCAGCAATACGCCGAGAGCGTCCGGGCCTTCGAACAGGTCGCCAAACTGAGGCCCGACTACGCTGACGCCTACACTAATATCGCAATCGCCAGCTTCCAATGGCAGCGATATGACGATTCCCGCACAAATCTTAGCAAGGCGCTCACGCTAAGCCCGCACAATGCCCGAGCGCTGTATTACCTCGCTCTGGTCGAACGCAACCAGGGCAATCTCGATGCAGCGATCTCCGATCTCCGGGAAGTCGCCAAGCAATTTCCCCGCTCTCGCGATGCCCACCGCGAGCTCGGCTTCTCTTACTTCCAGCAACGCAAATACGACGAGGCCCGCTCAGAGTATGAGAACGTTCAGTCAATCGACCCCGATGACCTCGCCGCGCACTACATCCTCTCCATCGTCTATCGGCGCCTGGGAATGAACGACAAGGCCTCCCACGAAGCTGCCATGTTCTCTGACCAGAAGGACGATCCCACCGCCAGCACCTATGCCCTTGGGTTTCTGCGCAAGCACACCGACGTCTCCAACGAAACCGTGCCCTGGCATACGCACTCCGATCTTGCCGTTCCACCGCAGCAGTCCAGACCCGACGGTACCCCAGCACAATGAATCTTTTCACTTGCGCAGTTTTTCTGTTGTTTTCGACGACAGCAGCCTTGTGCCAGGACAACTCCTCCGCCCCTTCCCCCCAGCGAAGCAGCGACCCTCGCATCCGCGGAGAGCAGGCATTTACGGAAAACGGATGCCCTCAATGCCACACCGTCCATCAGCATGGAGGAACCAAGGGACCTGACCTCTCCGACGCAGGTCACCGTCTCAGCGATGACCAGATCCGAACCCAGATCCTCAAAGGCGGAAAGCAGATGCCTGCGTTCGGACAGATCCTGAAATCCTCCGAAACCGATGATCTGGTTGCCTATGTTCATTCGCTCCGCGAAGACGAGAAGACAACTAAGAAACAGTAGCGGCAAATTTCAGAAGACCGGCAAGCGCAAAAACACACTACCATCCGTACAGAAGTTAATATGAGGTCTTCTCTTCATCGCGTACTCTGCAGCCTGCCACTTCTGTTTCTATTGGGCAGTCCCTCCGCATTTGTCGCGGCACAATCCCTGTCGAATCTGAGCCATCAGGCCTGGACTACAGAGAATGGCCTCCCCCAGAACAGCGTCCACGCCATCTTTCAGTCGAGAGACGGCTATCTCTGGATTGCAACGGAAAACGGGATCGCCCGTTCCGATGCCATCGAATTCAAAACCTTCCAACACGAAAATACGCCGGCCATCACCAGCGGCGATATCTGCTGTTTCGCCCAGGGCGATGGGGACAGTACCGTCTGGATAGGGACATCGGACGCCATCTTGCGCTACAACAACGGTTCGTTTCAACGCTATGGCACAGCTCAGGGACTTCCCTCACCAGCCATCCTTTCCCTGGCCTCTGTCAACGGGTCCATCTATACTCTGACCGATGCCGGACTGGCCCGCTTCGACGGATCGCGTTTTGTTCCCATTCCCACTCCATCTCTGCCAACTGCGATCTCAGCCTCAGGCGACAACCTTCTTATCGCAACCGCCTCCGGCCTGCTGCAATATCGCGCAAATACCGTCAGCCGAGCCTATCAGCAGCTTCTGCCCTCAACGCAACCGATTCGTGCCTTTGGCTATCTTCCCGATCGCACCATGTGGCAGCGAACCGCAACGGACCTTACCCTCATCGCCAATGGCAGTCCTCGGGCGATTGGGCCTGCTGCGCTCAACGGCGCACACATCCAGTTCTTCCTTCCCAGCTTCCAGGGAGGGTTATGGATCGGAACCAATCGCGGCCTGTATCGCATGGATGACCCCCTCGCGACACCGCATCTGCAACCCGATCTCGAGACCAACAGCATCCTCTCTCTTCGTGAAGACGCGGAGGGAGATCTTTGGGTCGGCACAGAAGCAGGTGGCCTCCACGTCCTTCGTCATCGGAACTTTCACACACTCGCCGGCACAGCCGACAGGATGGACACCGCGATCACCCAAACCACCGACGGCGCCGTATGGGTGGGGTCCAACGGCGACGGGCTCGACCGCTGGCTCTCGGGGACAAAGCGTTCCCTCTCCACCCGCGACGGCCTTCCCAGCGATGTCATTCTCTCGCTGGCTCCCGGCCCCGTCGAAGATCTCTGGGTCGGCACCCCCGACGGGCTCAGTCACATCCAGTCCGGCCACATCACCTCAACTACCTCCGCCGATGGTTTGCCAGATGATTTCATCCGTTCTATTTTTTTGGATCGGGACCGTACTCTCTGGGTGGGAACCCGTCGCGGGCTCGCTCACATCGACGGCAGCAAAATCACCACCATCACGAGTGCAAACGGTCTCGGCAGCAATCTCATCGGCGCTCTCGTGCGTCCCGGAGGTTCGGACGATCTCTGGGTCGCAACGCTCGATGGCCTGTCTCTCCTCCATAACGGATCTGTTCAGACATACACCACAAAGGACGGGCTCTCCGGCAATACCATCACTGCTCTCTACGCCGACACGCAGGGAAACCTCTGGATAGGAACACGCGGCAAAGGACTCTCCGTTCGAACCGCCGCTGGCCGCTTTCTCGCTTTTCATCGGGATGATCTGCCAGAGACCGTCGACTCCATCATCGGGGACAACCGTGGATCACTCTGGCTCGGCTCGGCTCACGGCATCCTTCGTGTGCGACTCTACGAGATGATCGCCTGTGCGGCGTCTTCGACCTGCACACTGCACATCAACCGCTATGGAACCTCCGATGGCATGCCCACCGAAGAGGTCTCCGCAATCGGGCACCCCGCTGTCTGGAAGACCGCAGAAGGCTCACTCTGGTTCGCCACCCGAAAGGGAGTGGCCATCGTCGATCCTGCTAACCTCTTCCTCAATCGGGTTCCGCCACCCGTTTCCATCGAGCGATTTACGGTAGACGACATCGAACAGCAGGACGGCGTCAAGATCGCTCCTGGCCACAATCGCCTCGCCTTCCAATATGCTGCGCTGAGCTTTGTAGCCCCCGCCCGCGTCCGCTATCGCTATCGTCTCGAGGGCTTTGACAAAGAGTGGATTGAAGCAGGAGCACGCCGCACTGCCTTCTACACCAACCTTCCGCCAGGTCACTACCGCTTTGTGGTGCAGGCAGCGAACAATGACGGTTTATGGAACGAGCGCGCTGCCGCCATCTCCTTCTCCATCCATCCGCCGTTCTACCGCACGATATGGTTTATCTCTCTCCTGACGGCTCTGTTGCTTCTTCTCGTTCTCGTGATGTATCGCCTCCGCCTCCGCCGCCTGCGTTCGCAGTTCAATGCTGTGTTGGCAGAACGAACCCGCGTTGCACGCGAGATCCACGACACCCTCGCACAAAGCTTTGTTGGCGTCTCGGTTCAGTTGGAGATCGCCAACCAGCTACTCGCGCACGAGCAGGTTGACGCGGCTCGTCAACAGATCGATCAGACACGCGCCTATGTTCGCGAGGGCATCGACGAAGCTCGCCGCAGCATCTGGGATCTGCGGGCAGCAAGTGCGCAAAATACGCTCCCGACGCGTATCTCCCGTGCTGCAGAACAAACCGGAACACCGTCGCTTCAGGTCCAGGTTCATATCAGCGGCACCTATCGTCCACTCGATCCCGCCATCGAAAATGAGATACTCCGTATCGCCCAGGAATCTCTCGCGAATGTATCGCATCACTCCCGGGCCTCGTCCGCAACTCTGAGCCTCACCTACAAACCCGGCGAACTTGTGCTCAGTATCATCGACAATGGACGAGGCTTTTCTATCAACGAAGTACCATCGCATTCTGGAAACGGACATTTCGGTCTTCAGGGAATGCGCGAACGTGCCCACAACATCAGCGGCTATCTCTCCGTCATCAGTTCGCCGGAGCAGGGCACGCAGGTCAAACTTACAGTTCCCTTAACCAGTCAGAAAGGTGGAACGCACCATGCCTGAACGGATTCGCATTCTCGTCGTCGATGACCATCACGTCGTTCGGCAAGGTCTGGTTGCTCTGCTCAGCATCATGCCTGAGATGGAAGTTGTGGGCCAGGCCGCCAGCGGAACCGAGACTCTTCGGCTCCATCGCGATCTCCAACCCGACATCACCCTCATGGATTTGCAGTTGCCCGGACTCTCCGGCGTCGAAACCATCAAGCGTATCCGCCAGGACGACAGCTCCGCTCGATTCATCGTCCTCACAACCTTCGATGGCGACGAAGATATCTTCCGCGCCCTCGAAGCAGGTGCTCGTGCTTATCTTCTCAAAGGCATGACGGTCGAAGAACTCACATCCGCAATCAAAGCGGTTCACGCGGGAAAAACTCGCATCGCCCCCGGAATCGCCGAGAAACTTGCCGAGCGCATGAGTGGCCAGACGCTTACAGCGCGCGAGCAGGATGTGCTCGAGCGCATCGCTGCAGGACGATCCAATAAAGAGATCGCCTCCGATCTCCAGATATCAGAGGCAACCGTAAAGACTCACATCAACAGCCTTCTGGGGAAACTCGGGGTCGGCGATCGCACACATGCCGCAACCGTCGCCATCCAGCGCGGCATTATTCACCTGAAATAGTCCGGTCTCAACCTATGAGCATTCGAAAACTCGTTCTTCTTGCCTTCGCGGTCTTCGCTACCATTCCCGGCTCCATGTCGGCGCAGGCAAACAATTCGTGGCGCGCCGCTACACCAGCAGAACTGGCCGCCGCCTTGCCCGCAAGAGCCCCGGTTGAGCGTGAGCGCATCGAGACGGAGATGCGCACCGCCTCTGGAATTATCAATGCTCAGGGAAAGATCATTGCAGGGGTTGTTCTCATCACCGCCGGCTACTCTGCAGACGGAAAATACTCCCACTACCTTCTCGTACAGTCTCCGGTCAGGTTCGATAAGGTCTCGCTCGCTCCTGGCTCTTACGTCATCGGATGGACACGTCAGGAAGATTCCCTCTCTATAACCATCTACGATGCCTCGACCGGAGCAAAGCGAGGTGCCGTTACAGCTCGCCGCCTTTCTACAGGCACTCGGGTGGAGAGCTTCCGCATCTGGCCACCGTCCGACCACTCGTTCCTTCAGATCGGGCGTTTCGCGCTGCCGTATTCTCTGGGCGAATAATCAGTTTCCTGTAGCAGGCTTCTGCTCTGCCGCCATCTGCCCTTTGCGAATCTCCTCGCCCAACAGAATCGCTTCCGCAATCTCCAGCATCGACTTTCTCCGTTGACGGCTCTCCCGCTGCATCATGCGGTAGGCCTCCTCTTCCCCGACACGCATATCGCGCTGCAGAATCCCCTTCGCGCGTTCCACTGCCTTGCGTGCCTCCAGCCTTCCGGCTAGCTGCACATTCTCATTCTCCAATCGCGCACGCTCGACTTCGGCTCCCACCAGATAACCAATGGTCGAAAGCAAACGAACCTCATTCGTGGTGTGTTGATACGAAAGGCGGTGCTGCAGGTTGATAACTCCAACCACCTTGCTTGCGCAAAGAATCGGCGTTGAGAGCATCGCCTCAAATCGGTCTTCCGGCAGATTCTTGAACAGCTTGAACCGCGGATCTTCCGATGCATTCGCCGCCAGCACAACCGGCTCACGGTGCTCTGCCACCCAGCCCGTGATACCTTGCCCCATCTTGATACCGAGATGATCGACAACATCAGCGTGTGGATTCTTGGAGGATCTCAGCGTGAGCTTGTCGCCCTCGAGCACGTAGATAAAACACGAGTCACAGGGAATGATCGTCGTGACGAAGTCCACAATTCTTCCCAGAACCTTGTGGAACGAATCCGCCGAAGCGATACGGCTCGTAATCTCGTGAAGAAAATCGATAGGCGCAATCGCCTGAGTGCTGTCCGCGCTGCGACTCTCCGCAGGAACCGCACTCGCTCCCGTGGATTTGGAAATAGCGACCCGCAATCCTGACTGCCGCGTGCCCAGGCTCGGCGCATCATTTTTCTTTTTCTCTTCAACCAGTTTGCCTGCCAGTTGAGCCGCTTCGTTCACCAGAAAACCCATCTTCGGGTGCGAGGGCTCAAAGTCGGGACGAATCCCGTATTCATGGAGTGTCTCGGTGGTCGCAGGGCCGATCGAGGCCACCACGACTCCCCGAAGCCCCTTTCGCAACTCGTCAACAGAGTCCATCTGCTCCGCAATCTGGAACAGATGAATCGCCTGAACCCCCGTCGTAAACAAAACGACATCGATGCTTCCGCTCACGATTCCCAATACGGCCTCGCGTAGAGGTTGAAGGTCCTCCGGCAAAGCCCATTGATAGACAGGAACCTTGGTCACAGTGGCCGCCTTTTCAGCCAGCGCCTCCAACAGATCCGGATTCGAGGTGCCGTATTCCTGCACGGCGACACGGAAACCCGACAAGCCAGCGCCAAATTCTCTCTCGATAGCTTCAACCATCTCCCGCCAGGTGTTCGGCTCAGGAGCTACAACCGCAACCGGAACCCCTAGCTCCTTCAGTGCCGCTACCGGCTTCGGGCCTCGCGCTGCGATGCGGGTCTTTTTGAGCGCCGCTAGAAATTCTTCGCGGCGGCCCGCTTCCTCGACAATCTTCGCAAGGGTGCGTACGCCCACTCCGGTCAGAAAGATCACCAGGTCAAACTCGCCGGCAATCAGCTTTTCCGCAAAATCAAGAGCCTTGCCGTTCGATTCCAGCGAAATCTCACGCATCGCAGCAACCACAAAAGGCTCGCCTCCGAACGTTCGGATCAGCTTCGCCATCTCGTTCGCCCTTCGTGACTCGAGCGACAAAATCCTTAGTCCATCAAAGCTTGCAGGTGACATTACGAACCCCCAGAGAGAGCCACAAAAGCGGCGGGTTGCATTACCACAAGGTAAATTTCGGTTTGAGCGCGGGTCTGTTGTTCATCATTTTACAGACAGCTTCCAAATCGACCAGTGCTTTCCGCCTGCACTTCGCCGGGAATCAGAGATTGATCCGATTCGCATGCCGCAACTCACTGAGCAGCAACAGGCGTTTCTCCCGGAATGACTGCTTCCGTCGCAGCCAGCGGCTTGGAGCGCATCATGGCTCCGGAGCCTTCATTCAACACATCGTTCGCCTTCACACTGTCGAAAAGGTGCAGGAAACGCGCAATCAGGCCTGTCCATCCCGTTTGATGGCTTGCCCCGATCCCCGCCCCGTTATCGCCGTGGAAATACTCATAAAACAGAAGATAATCCTTCCAGTGCGGATCTGTCTGAAACTTCTCCGTGTCTCCATGGACGGGTCTTCTCCCCTTCTCGTTGTAACGGAAGATATTCGCCAGTCGGTCGCCAATCTCGTGCGCCACCTCGAATAGATTCTTCTCCACGCCCGATCCCCTCGGGCACTCAACCTTAAAGGAATCCCCGTAATACTGAAACAACAGGAGTAAGGCCCGGATCAACAGCGCATTCACCGGCATCCACACCGGTCCCCGCCAGTTGGAATTGCCCCCAAACAGCCTTGTAGTTGACTCCGCTGGCTCATACTGCACCGTATACCGCCTGCCGTCCAGATCGAAGCTGTACGGCTCGTCCAGATGCTCTCGCGAAATTGAACGAATGCCATACTGCCCCAGAAACTGCTCCTCGTCCAGCATCCGCTCCAGAACCCGTTTCAGATTGTCGCGGTTCAGTACCGCGAGCATAAATCGGCCATACTCGCCCGGGACATCCGGCTCGTGCAGATTGCACGCCAGCTCTGGCCTCCGTTCGAAGAAATTCTTCGCTCGCTCTAAAAGTCGCGGATACTTTTCCGCCAACTCCGGCGGCAGAATCGAGACTGCTGCCAGTGGTAACAGCCCAACCATCGACTTCAACCGCAACCTGCAGCCCGTCCCATCGGGAGCATACAGAACATCGTAGAAAAACCCGTCCTGCTCATCCCAAAGCTCATTAGCGCTGTCTCCCTGCGGATCCATCGCACCCGCAATCCAAAGGAAGTGCTCCAGGAACTTCACCGCCACATCTTCATAGCTCTCATCCTTCGAGGCCAGCTCCAGCGAAATACTCAGCATGCTCTGCGAAAACATCGCCATCCAGGCCGTTCCATCCGCCTGCTCCAGATACCCGCCATCCGGTATTGGAGCGCTTCGATCGAAGACCCCAATGTTATCCAGCCCCAGAAATCCGCCCTCAAAAATATTGAGACCCGACCGGTCCTTGCGGTTCACCCACCAGGTAAAGTTCAGCAACAGCTTGCTGAAACAGCTCTTCAGAAAGTCGACATCGCCTTCTCCTCCATGGAGGCTCTTCTCCGTCAGGTACACATACAGTACTGCCCACGCATGAACCGGGGGATTCACGTCCCCGAAGTTCCACTCATAGGCCGGCAGCTGTCCGTTGGGATGCAGATAGGTCTCGCTGACCATCAGCTTCAACTGATCCTTGGCAAACTCAACGTCCACCATCGCCAGCGCAACTGTATGGAATGCCAGGTCCCATGCTGCATACCAGGGATACTCCCACTTGTCCGGCATCGAGATCACGTCCGCATTCAGCATGTGGAACCACGGCGCGTTCCGCATCGTCATCTTGCGCCCCGGGCCAGTCGGACTGTAACCATGCTCTCGAAGCCACAGATCCAGGTCGAAGTAATAAAACTGCTTCGACCACAACATTCCCGCCAGAGCCTGGCGAATAATCGTCTGATCTTCCGATTCACAGGATGGTGGACACACCGACTTATAAAACTCATCCGCCTCGCGAATCCGGTCCGTAAACACCGCATCGAAGCCTGCTCCGAATCCCGCGACAATCTCCCCGTTGCGCGACAATCTCAGCTTCACTACGGCCTCGCCCCCGGCTTCAACCTTCAGTACGTAGAGCGCCCCGGCCTTGGTCCCGATGCGCGCAGGGTTTACGGCATCTTTCACTCCGTGAATGATGTACTCGTGAAATGCATCCTTTACAAATGGCGTGGGATTCTCCGCTCCCGACAATCGCCTCTGGTTCGATTCATTCTCCGTAAACAGCAACTCTGCGGCGCTGTCGCAATGCAGGAAATAGTCTCCAAGCCGGGCATGATGGGCCGCAATCACCGTCTCACCCTTTGCCCTCAGCTCAGGCCTCGGCTGATCCTTGCCTCTCCACCAATCGTTACGGAACCATAACGTCGGCTGCAGATACAACGTCGCCGACTCGCTGCCTCGGTTATTCGCGGTGATTCTTATCAGAATCTCGTTCGCATCCGCCTTCGCGTACTCCACAAACACATCGAAATAACGATCCTGGTTGAAGACTCCTGTATCGATCAGCTCATATTCCTGCTCGAACTTACTCCGTTGAGCATTCGTCTTCACCAGGTCTTCATAAGGAAACTCCTCCTGCGGGTACTTGTACAGGTACTTCATGTACGAGTGTGTCGGCGTCGAATCCAGGTAGAAGTAGTACTCCTTAACATCTTCTCCGTGATTGCCCTCCGAGTTCGTCACTCCGAAGAGCCTCTCCTTCAGAATCGGATCCTTCCCGTTCCATAACGCCACGGCAAAACACAGGTGCTGATGATCATCCGAGATGCCTGCAATTCCATCCTCACCCCACCTGTAGGCTCGTGATCGCGCCTGGTCATGAGTGAAATAGTTCCACGCATCCCCATTCGGCGAGTAGTCCTCCCTCACCGTCCCCCACTGGCGTTCGCTGAGGTAAGGCCCCCACAACTTCCACGCCTTCACCTCGTCTTTCGCTTCGCGCAGACGCACCTGCTCCACGTCGGCCATACCACACCTCATCGAACGCGTCTCAGTCCCGAATCAATATCAAAACCATAGGACTACGGCCCTACACCGTCAACCGCGCCGACATAAATTCATCGTCTCCGCGTAGCCCTACTGTGCAGGGGTCATTCCATGCGGCAATGAAGCGAAGGCGTCGTCTGGATCAAAAAGAGCTGTCATTCCGTGGGCAGCAAGGTCCCCGCATTTTGCGCGGCCCACGACCCCATCAGCCATCGGCAACCGATCCGCGTACAATCACATCGGCGGTCCATACGAGGTTTCTGTGATCGATACACCTGTTCTCCTCATCCTTGCCATCCTTGCCCTCTACCTCATCAGTTCAATAAAGATCCTCCGCGAATACGAACGAGCCGTCGTCTTCCGTCTGGGCCGCGTTCGGGAGCAGGCCAAGGGCCCCGGAGTCATCCTCGTCTTTCGCCCCCTCGACCAGATCGTCCGGGTCTCCCTCCGCCAGGAGGCGATGGAGGTCCCCCCGCAGGACATCATCACCCGCGACAACGTCACCCTTAAGGTCAACGCCGTTATTACGCTTCGCGTCATCGATCCCACCAGGGCCGTCATCGAAGTCGCCAACTACATCTACCAGACCAGTCAGTTCGCCCAGACCACGCTCCGCTCCGTCCTGGGCGAGGTCGAGCTCGACGAATTGCTCGCCCACCGTGACCGCCTCAACCAGCGCATCCAGACCATCATCGACGGCCACACCGCTCCCTTCGGAGTCAAAGTCGTCTCCGTAGAGGTCAAACAAGTCGACCTTCCCGAGAGCATGCTCCGCGCCATGGCGAAACAGGCTGAGGCCGAGCGCGAGCGCCGCGCCAAAATCATCCATGCCGAAGGCGAATTTAATGCCGCCCAAAAGCTCGTCGACGCCGCTGCTCTCATGGCTACCCAGCCCATGACCCTCCAACTCCGTTATCTCCAAACACTTACCGAGATAGGTGTCGAGAAGAATACGACCATCGTTTTTCCGCTTCCCATGGAGCTCATGAACCTATTGAATAAAACAGTCCAGACCGCGGACGCTGCGAAGGCCCCCTTCGGGCATCAGGGCGGGACCGGCGTCGTGCAGGCTCCTGTCACTCCTCCCGCGAGGCCTTCGCCCACCGAACCCATAGAGTAGGCGCCTTCACGATGGCTCCTGCCGACCGAAGGATCCGACCGTGAACTCCCGCTACATCGAAGACGACGACCTCGACAACGCCTCCTCCGACCGAGAGATCTCGCTCAGCCCATCCACGCTGCTCGGTATCTTCTTTCTCCTGGCCATCATCTGTGCCATCTTCTTCGGCTTCGGCTACAGCATGGGTCACCGGTCTGGAACTGCAGCCGCCACCGCCGCGGACAATAACGACACCGCGCCTCTCAAGACCTCCGGCAATGCCAAGCCCGCCCCCGGACTCTCAAACTCGTCCGCCGATCTCACTCCCGCAGACGCAGCCGCGGCACAAAGCTCTGACGAAACCAGCTCCGGCGACGCTGCACCCGCGCCCGTAAGCACTCCAACTCCAGCCGCCACCAAACCCCATCTAGAGCGCGCCTCTGTCTCCCAGTCAACCCCACAGCTTAAGCCCGCCGTGGTAGCCGTCAGGACACCAGCCCCGGCCGTTGCTACACCCACACCCGTGCCCGCAACTCGCGTAGCAGCCGCTGGCGCACCCGCGCTCGTTCAGATCGCCGCCGTCTCCCACCAGGAAGATGCCGATATCCTCGCCAGCGCCCTCAAGCGCAAGGGCTATACGGTAGCCGTTCGCCACGAACCACAGGACAAGCTCATTCACATCCAGCTCGGCCCCTTCGCCAGCCGCAAGGAAGCCGATGCCATGAAGCAGCGTCTCAGCGCCGACGGCTACAACGCTATCGTCAAGTAACAGCCTTCGCCGATAACCTGATCTTTACGCGAGTTTTCCTCCCCATCCGCCTATACTGTCTCCGTCACGGAGACCCGTCGATGCGCCCTCCATCCGCGACCGTCCTCGCCGCTCTTCTCTTAACGCAAATAGGGTCGTTCCGAGCATAGCGAAGTGAGGGAAGCCCATATTTTTGCAGGGTGGATTCATCAGAGACGAGCGACGACGGCTCGCCAGCTGATGATCTTCCTCAGGACGGAAAGCGAAGAGGCGTTTACCCTAAGATGATGTTGTTCAAAGAATCAAATCAGACCCGGTCGGGGGAGTCGTTGCGTGAGGGTTACGTCTCGTTCGGTCACCCATCAGTCACGCTGAAGCTGGCTTCGGGCGAATCAGTCGAGATCGACAAAGGTGTGATCGATCTCATCAAGCTGATGAACAGTATCCCCGGTATCGTGACCAGGGGCTCCTGCCAGGGGGAGGATCCAAACTACGGCTACGTTCAGTTCACGCCGGACGACACCGAAGGCAAAGCTCACGCTTCCATCTATTTCATGTATCACATGATGAGGAACATGCACGCCGCATGGGTAAAGCATCAGCATGTCATGTGGGAGCATGAGCAATCGACTGGCGCAGAACACCCGGACGCCTACCGGTTCAAGTTCACCACGGAGCTTGGCAATGGATACGTAATGAAATGGTCTCCGTACACCTATCCCGCGGTCTTGGCTGCTGCACGGAAGTCCGCTGAGGAAACCGCGCAAAGCACATAAGGCTGGATGCCGTTGAACGTATGGAAGAACTCCTCCTGCGGGCGCTCCTTGCGAGGAACAGCCAACCCATCACAAAATCGTGTCATCCTGAGCCGAGCCCGCAGGGCGCAGTCGAAGGATCCGCGGTCTTCCCATCAGCTCCGACCATCACGCTGGTACCCAAACACGCGGTCTCACCGCTTACATTTCCCTTGAAATTTGCCCTGCACCCCTTCAAACTGAACCGGCATCACCATTGCATTCCTGGGAAGTCGCCTTTTGCCAAAATACCGTGTCGTACCTGTTTCGCTGATCGCTTTTCTGCTCACAGCCTGTAGCGGTAGCAACACCACTCCAGCTCCAGCTCCGGCTGCGCCTGTCTTTACCAGCACGCCGGTCACCCAGGCGACCGAGGGGTCACCGTACAGCTATCCACTTACGGCCACCGGCACAGCGGTTACATTCTCCTTATCGAACGCACCCGCAGGAGCGACACTCAGCGGAAACGCTGTCTCGTGGACACCCACAGCGCAACAATCCCGCACTCCAAACAGCTTCACCGTAACGGCGAACGCCTCAGGCGGACCATCGGCAACGCAGTCCTGGACAGTGACCCCATCCGGTACTATCCGCATCAGCCGCATTGACACGTTGTGGACCACAACCGGCCCAATAAATGCTCCCTTCGATTGGAGTCCTCTGAACGCCTACGTTCAAGCGCTCGTGCCACAACCGGATGGCTCCTTCAAGTCATTCTCCGGAACCGCCGGAGCCAATGGTGCCTTCGAGATTCCCAGCGTGCCCGCCGGCTACTACTGGTTGAAGCTCGGACCGCGCGACACATACTGGACAAGCAGCAGCACCTTCGACATCGGCAGCGACATCTTTGTCTCAACCGCCACTCCCACCACTCCGACCCCCACGACGACGTACCTCAACTTTAACTTCACCTCGTTGGATCCCACGGCTACGCCCGGACTGTTTCAATTCGATGTTCTCGAAAGCTTCTTTCCGGCCTATCGGAGTCCGACGAATTCAGGTTCCACCACATTCTCCGGAGGATTTGGGATTGACAGCAATCTTGATTTTTCCGCGGTAAAGAATGCGTTCGTGAGGCAGTACGAACCGGCTGCGTTTGGATCCATCAATGGATACGTGATGGGACCTTCACTTACGCTGTCGAACCTGTCCCTGACCACCGGTGGCCCCAATACGATCAGCGGAGCACTGAATCCCGCAGTTCAAACTTCAATTAACCTCAGCGTCCAGGGTTCCGCGTGGGCTCCCCTGTTCGATCACATTGCTCCGGCCGCGCCAACCGCCCTGGGAGGCAGCTTCTACCTCTCCGTACAGCCCTATATCCCGGCCGACGGTCCAAACGTATCAAGCTCAAAACCGGTTGATCTTCTCTGGACCAGTGGAGACTGCACCGGCGGAGGCGCCGCCAGCGGAGGCTTCTCGGGTCTCCTCACACCCTCCAGCCCCGCGAATCAGCCTTTGACAGCCGACGTGGAGGCCGGGACCGTGCACTACAGCGATCCATTCTCTTCCGCCTGGAGACGCACCTTCCGCGTCTGCCAGACCGCCTCGGTGGCTCTTCCTACGCCCGGAGGAAGTACTCAAAACTTCAATCTGCTCAACACCCAGACAACCTCGCTGCCAACCGCCACAGTCAAGCCTCTGCTTTCGGCCGTGCAGAACCCGAAGATCAACGGCGCCGACCTCTTCACCGCCAGCACGATCAACGGCACAACGGTGACGCTCAGTTGGGATCCGCCCACGATTGGAACACCGGTCGGCTATACCGTGGCCATCATGAGCCCGACAACACCGCCGAGCGGCACATCGCTGGGCGGCACATCACCGGGCGGCAGGTTCCCCGTTGGCACATCGCCGGGCACGATAGTCGGCACGGTCGCCACATTCCCGGTCGGAAACCCGTCGGGCGGCGCGGTAATCAGCGGGACCGGCACATCCGCACTTTTTTCCGCTACGGCTACGTTGAGCACTGCAAAGACCTCGATGACCGTGCCGCCTGGCCTGCTGTCGTCCGGAACGACCTACCTGTTTGTCATTACCTCGGTGGTTGACGGAAAAGCCAATATGGAAACAAGTCCGCATCGCTCCTTGCTTCCCGCTGCAAGCGCTCAACTGATATCCGCTCCGATAACGATCACAAACTGACGACCAGCTTATTGGGTTCTTTTATCAGGACGAATATCTTGCTCGCCGCGTGGTCTTACAGGGCAGAACAGCAGAGCGTTCCAGGATGAGATGACATTGGCGACGTTTGGGCGAACATGTGCTTCCTTGCGGTCATAATTTGAGAGCCAACTCGCGATCAACCGACCACCTGCCTGCTCCCTGCAGAATCAACGTGACACCGATCACGATCACGAGTAGGTAAAATTCAATCCCTTCACCTTTTTGATTGGCAAACCAGTTCATGAAGAGGCCGTTTGGCAGCCCAACCATGAAGGTAGCCACGACCATGTTCACGACCAGGCCCAGGGCAGCGATGCGGGTAAGAAATCCAAATACCAGTCCGAGACCCCCCAAGGCTTCGGCCATGATTGCCATCAACGCAAGTGGTGCCGGGACATGCTGCTGAGCAAACCAGTGCATGATACCGCTGTATCCCGGGCCGCCGAACCATCCGAAAGTCTTTTGCGCACCATGTGCGCAGAAAATCGCCCCCAGGACAACTCGTAGAACAAAGAGATGCACATCCTCACTCGTTGCAAGAATTTTTCTAATCATCTTTTCTCCTTTCTCATCGCATTTCCATCGCGCGTAGTGATGCTTCATCGCCTGCGACTCAGCAGTTATCGTGCTGGCGATCCTGTTTTTAGCCCCAGGACGCCCAGTATTATGAATGCCAGCGAGAATATTTGTCGCGTGCTGAGACCTTCCTGAAACAGCAGCATGCTTGCTATCGATGTACCAACAGCACCAAGACCAATCAACACGCCATAGACCGTGGCAACAGGGAGAGTCTGCATGGATTCGCTCAGCAGGAACACATTGGCGATCAATGCCGCTATCGCGACCATCGCAGGTAACGGCCGATGCAATCCATCGGAGTACTTCGTCGCTACCGGCCAAATAGTTTCAAGCGTACCCGCGAAAAGCAAGAATAACCAAGGCATTCCATCACCTCACTTGATGAACGATCAAGTTCAAGCGTAGGGCGATTTCATTTTGGCCGCCACGACACAATTACAGCAATTTAGGACACGTTGCTGGCACTGCATGAACGGGCCTTCGAGCGGAAGCCGAACCATCCGACCCACCCTAAGCCAGCTCATCCCACCCATCCCAAATCGTGTCATCCTGAGCGGAGCCCGCAGGGCGCAGTCGAAGGATCTGCGGTTGCCCATATCTCCACCCATCACGCCGGGTACGCATTCGAGCGAAGCTCAAACCTACTCCAGCCTCAAACCGGTCATCTCCGACCGCGATGTCCGCGACACCCGCTTCAACCAGGCCACAATGGCAGCAACAACGGGGGATCGTCACACCTCCAGCGGCTTCATCTCCTCTGGCAGCGCCTCGGCAATCCTGGCCCTCACCGCCCGCAGCAGATCCTCCCGGCTCGGGAAATCCCTCGGCTCGATCACCGGCAGAAACTGCACCCGCGCCACTCCCGGCAAAATTGCTGCACTTCCCTTCCGCATCATCTTTTCGGTCCCGGAGATCGTCATCGGGACCACCGGAGCCAGCGTCTCCATCGCGAGGAAAAACGGCCCCTTTTTGAAGGTCGACAGCCTGCCGTCCTTCGACCTCGTACCTTCGGGGAAGACCAGAACGTTCAGGCCACTCTCTAACGCACTGCCTGCAGCGACGACGCTGGCCTGTGCCGCATCACGCCTTCCTCCGCGTTCCACCGGAATAAACTTACCCATCCGCATCGCGTAGCCGAGGATTGGAATACTCATCAGCTGCTTCTTCAGAAACACCGAGGTTTGCCCCGGCAACATTGGCAGGACCACCGGTGGATCCAGATTCGACACATGGTTGCACATGAAGATGCAGGGCTGTCCCTGCGGCACATGCTCCAGGCCGGAGACCTCAATCCGGATCCCCGCAGCCCGGACTCCGGCATTCGCGATCCACATCGCAATCCGATAAAGGCGGCTGACATCCTGGGTGAGGAGCGAGAAAGGAATTCCAAGGATACCCGCAGGAACTCCCAGCGTTAGGTAAACAAACAGCAGCTTTAGCGTCGCAAACATTCCAGTCGTCAGGATATCCCAGAGCCGCCAAAATCCCTACTCTGCTGTCAAGCCCTGGAGACCTCTAAACTATTGATTTAAGAGATGATATAAGTGCCGAATCGCCCCATGCAGACGGTTAGAATTTAAAAGAAGACTTCGGCGAACTTGAGAGGAGCCAGCACAGGAAGTTTGCGACTTATTCGTGCCGCATCTCTTTTATCATCAAGACTTTCCGTATAAGTCATTTACCATCAAGACTTTACATGTGAGGTCCAAGACTAAGTTCTATATAATCAAGACTTTGCCCGAAAAGTATACCGGCCATGGTCAGTTGAACTGAACGGCCACGCGGGCAGTCACTGCAGCTTCCGTAATGGCACGCGGCAGCTTCTGGTAGATTCCACCGAATCCGCCATTCGACAGGATGACGACGACATCCCCGTTTCGAAGCTCCGGCGTCAGCGCGGCCACAATCGCATCGGCATCAGGACACACTGTAGCCGGAATTCCCCGATCCAACAGTCCCTGCACAACGTGGGCCGGATCGAGCCGCTCCGCCACCGGAATACTCTCGGACTTGAACACTCCCGCCAGCATCACTCGATCCGCGAGGGCGAGGCTGTCAACCAGGGCGCCCTCGAAGACATTGCGGCGAAGCGTATTCGATCGCGGCTCCAGCACCGCAATCAATCGCTGTCCCGGCCGGCTCTCCCGCAGCGCCCGTAAGGTCTCACGAATCGCAGTCGGGTGATGCGCGAAGTCGTCGATGATGGTGACGCCCTCGGCGACCGCCTTCACTTCCAGCCGGCGCTTCACGCTGTGAAACGTTCCAAGAGCCTCCGCGATGGCCTCCGCCGAGATGCCCTGTCCCGCCGCCAGAGCCGCAGCCGCGGTCGCATTCAGGGCATTGTGCTCCCCAGCCATCGGCAGCGAAAGATCCGCAAACCTCTCACCCGCCCGCCACAGCGTCCAGCGTGTTACCGGGCCATCATGCCGCAGGTCAGAGATTCTCCAATAGGAGTCATCGTGGAACCCATAACGCTCGACTGCGCAAAAAGCCCGAGCCACGCACTCGGTCACGTTCTCGCTGCCATCGTAGGCGATCACGCGGCCACGGCGAGGGATGAGATTTACGAATCGCTTGAAAGCGGTCTTGACTGCCTCCAGATCCGGATAAATATCCGCGTGGTCAAACTCCACATGCGTCAGAATCGCGGAATCGGGAAAATAGTGCAAAAACTTCGGGCCCTTATCGAAGAACGCCGTGTCATACTCATCACCCTCCAGAATGAAGGGCCTGGTCGGCCGCACCATAAAACTTGTTCCGAAGTTTTCAGCGACGCCGCCGATCAGAAACGAGGGCGCGAACTTCGGATCGTGACGCGAAGCCACTTCATAGACCCATGCCAGCATGCTGGTAGTCGTCGTCTTGCCATGCGTTCCCGCAACAACCAGCGGATCTCGGCTCGCTAGAAACTCATCATGCAGCACGGATGCCATGGAGGTGAACGGAATGCGCTCATCCATCACCCGCTCCAGCTCGACATTGCCGCGCGAAATTGCGTTGCCGACAATCACCAGGTCGGGCCGACGATCGAGGTTTCGCTCCGCATACGGCTCGTGCACCGGGATGCCGAGTTCGCGCAGAAGTTCACTCATCGGCGGATAAGCAGCCGCGTCCGAGCCGGTCACCTCGTGCCCCAGCTGCTTCAGCATTCCGGCCAGCGACGCCATCGCCGTGCCGCAGATTCCAATCAGGTAAATATGTTTCTGCATTTCGCCAAAGAAAAGACTAAACCGAAACAGCCGCCTCAAGAAAGCTCAGCCGCGGATTCTTATCCTCCGAAAGATCGAGGCGCACCGGAACACCAAGCGGAAGCGTCCGATTCGCGCCGTTGACATGGCCACAATGCAATCCGATCGCAACCGGACCCGGGAAATCTCGTAGACCGTGCAGGATCGCCCGTTCCAGTAAATCCTCTTCGTCGGGTTCCACACATTGCGCCATGTCACCAAAAATAATGCCGCGAACATCTTCCAGCCTGCCGGAGTAACGAAGGTGCAGCAGCATTCGGTCCCACTGATAAGGCTTGGTTCCAATATCTTCAAGAAAAAGAATGCTTCCCGACAGCTGCGGCGCAAAGGGAGTTCCAAGACCGGCGGCAAGAATCGAAATGCATCCCCCAAGCAGATTGCCCTCAGCGACTCCTTCCTGCAGAACCCGCAGTCCATCCTTTGCATCCAGCGACCATTCACGCTCGCCCTCGAAGGTATTTCGCCAGCTTGCGCGATCTACTCCATTCTCGCGGGCAAAATCGGCCGCCACCATCGGAGCATAGAAAGTCGTCAGATTGACTTCATTCTGAAACCAGCTATGGAGCGAGCTGTGATCGCTGTAGCCAATAAAGGCCTTGGGATTGGACTGGATCAGCTCCGCATCAAGATACGGCAGCAATTCCGCAGATCCCCAACCACCGCGCGTGCAGATAATGCCGTCGACCGCATCGTCTGCAAAGGCTGCGTGTAAGTCCTCAAGTCGCTCGGCGACCGTCCCCGCATAGTACAGCGGGCCACCTCCGAACGCGTATTTGCCCAGCTTGGTGCGATAACCAGCTGCTTCCAGCTCGGCGAGACCTCGCTCGACCAGCTCACGTTTGGGCGTGCTCGCGGGAGAAACCACTCCGAGCGTCGCTCCAGAACGCAGCGCGCGGGGCTTGAGGAATGCCCTGCCCGGCGAGCTCACAGGCCCGAAACCTCACCACGGCAGATGATCTCGGCAGGCCCGGTCAGACGCATCACATCATCGCCAGCGAGCCACACCGTCCGTTGTGCTCCTCCCTCCGCGATAGCCTTCAACTCACGATTGACACCACGCAGCGCCATTGCTGCAGCAGAGGAGGCGCAGGTCCCTGTCCCCGATGAGGTCGTCGGCCCACATCCCCGCTCAAAGATGCGGAATGCAATCTCCTCGCCGGACAACACTTTCACAAACTCGACATTCGTTCCATGAGGGAAGAGCGGACTGACACTGATCTGTCCTCCAAGAGCCTGCCAGGAAAGCCCGTGCGAACTGAAGTCTTCGGAGGTCACAAACACAACAAAGTGCGGATTTCCCACATTGACCATAGCGCCAGCGATTTCGCCGATCTCCGGCAGTGCAATGGTCCGTTCCATCACGCGCGGAACTCCCATCTCGCTTTCAATCAGGTAAAGGGGATCTGCCTCCTCAACCACGCGGCAGCTTCTGGGGCCTCCGTGGGTTCCGAAGACAACCTCGTCCCTACCTTCGGAGCTCGCTAGCCACGCCGCGACACAACGGGTCCCGTTGCCGGAGAGCTCCGCTTCGCTGCCGTCTGCGTTGAACAGCCGGAGGAAAAATTCTCCATTGGCCCGGCGCTCCAGAAACTCAATTCCGTCGGCGCCGACGCTGGTGTTTCGGCTGCAAAGCTTTCGCGCCAGTGCTGCGTGCTGCCGCGCAGCCACTGTCTCTTCCAGGACTAAAAAATCATTGCCGCATGCATGTGCTTTTATAAAGGGAATCATCGCTCTCTTATTCTTCCTCAGGATCGCGAAAGACGACAACCTGTTCGGTCGCGGCGCTGTCGCGCAGCTCCCGGATCAGCTCCGAGTGCCGCTTCCGGCTCGCGGGAACGGCAAAGACAATCCGCTCGAAGCCATCCATGCTGTCTCGGTCAATTACGTCAAGTCGTATCGACATCCGATCCAACACGCTGAGGACACACACAAAAAGAGCTTTCTGGTCACTTCCACGGACCTCGTAAAGCATCGTAATGTGCTTCCACCCTGCTCGCGACTCGATATACCCCACAAAGCTGAGAGCAACCAGGGTAACGAAGGTTGCAAGCACCGCCTCCACATAAAGACCGGCCCCGCAGGCCATTCCGATGGAGGCTACAACAAAAATCGTTGCCGCGCTCGTCAATCCCATGACCCGGTCGCGGCTGTGCAGAATGATCCCGGCACCAAGAAAACCGATTCCCTGCACAATATTCGAGGCCACCCGTCCCTTATCGGGATTTCCGTCTCCCGCAAGAACGGCCGAGAGCATCGTGAAGAAGGCGCACGCCAGGCAAAGCAGAAGGTTGGTCCTGAGTCCTGCTGCCTTGTGACGACGTTCACGCTCGATTCCGACGATGCCGCCCAACAGGCACGCGGTGAGCAACCGGGCAGCCGTGCCCGTTGACAGCAACTCCTGGTCGATCTGACTGAAGCGAAACTGGGGAACGAACATAGGACCTGCGAGAGATAGTAGCACCTGCTCGCGTGCTTCCCTGCTGCAATCTTCAGGTCTGATCAGAAGTGAGAAGAACGATAGATCCGGGCACATGGCTGCCCGGTTGTGCACAACACGGCCAGCTCCGTCAGACCATCCGCATGCGCCGTGACGGCTTCGGACACAGGATCTCCCGCAATCGCGATGACATAAGCAGCATGTTTGGCGGGGTCCGCCAAAGCAGCCTTCCAGGTGTCGTAGTCTGTCTCGCTGACCGTCTGCTTCAGCGGAATACCGGCACGCTGCAGCGCCCCAACGTGGTCGGAGTTGTACATCAAGATCGGCACACCGGCAGGAAAGGTCTTAATTTCGTTAGCAATCGCCTGTTCGAACGCAATGCGGGTCGTCGAGTTGACCATCGCTTCTTTCAGCACCAGGGGAACTCGATACATCATGGCGATGCTGTTGATCGCAACAAGCAGTATTGCTGCCGGAGGCATCAGTCTCACCCAAAGAGGTTGTGAGGTCGCCCAGCGTTGCTGCAACCACCCCAAAGCTACGCACACGAAGACAACAAATGCAGGAAGCATCTCGGTGCCATAACGCGAGTTGTAATACGAATGCGGAAAGAGCGGCGGGATAAAGATCGGAATAGACCCGTACGCGATGGAATAGATGTAGAAAGGCAGCGGGATCCACAGCAACAGTGAAATCGGTTCAAGACGCCGGCGAATCGCGATCCCGACTCCTGCAAAAGCCAGGGCCGCAACGCCAAAGCCTGTCTCCCAGGCTGCAATATCCAACTGGGCAGTCCGCATGTAAAGGACCGCGGCCCAAAAGGGATTATGCCAGCCCGGATGATAGGCTCCTGCCTTCGCGGTGCGCTTTTCAATCGCCAGAGCGGAGTATGGGCCCCGCATAAAATCCAGCGGATCATGAAAGAAGTGCTGGTTGTAAGCAAGCCATGCGATCGGTCCGGCAATCGAGAGAATCGTAAAGAATACAAAATGAACGGCGATACGCGAGCGAATCTTTTCCGCCCGGAAGACATGCCACGCAACGACGCACCACACCGCTGCGCCAAAGATCCAGCCATCGTAGCGAGTAAGAACCGCCGCGAGGATCAATAGTCCCAGCCCAATCAGCCTTCCCTTCACCGCTGGAAGCCGGACCTCTTTGATCGCGGCGACACATTCCATCGCGAGAAGAGTCGACCAGATAACAATGGCAAGAAATAACGGCTCCGTCATTGCCGTTGTCGAGAGATACAGCAGATTCGGATTGAGCGCGAAAAAAAGTGCCGCCACCGTCGCCCATTGCGGAGCCACGATCCGCCTGGCCAGTCGATACAGTCCGGCAACGCTCAGGACATAACACAGTAAGGAAGGCCATGCGCCGGCGAGCCCGTTCTGCCACCAGTCCAGTCTCTGGACAAAAGGCAGCATCAGCAGATGCGGAAGAGGCAACCACACCCCTCCCAACTGGATTAGCCCCGGATTTCTCGTATCGAGAATGCGTCGAGCGATTCCGAGGTGCGCTACCGCATCACCGTACAAGAGCAGATAATCGCGCCCCATGCATAAGATTAGGGCGATCAAGGCGAATGCCACTGCAGCGACTGCAAATGGCGTTGCCTCTTCCCGCTTCGCCGGGCGCACCTCAAAACTCAGCGGCGCAGGCCGGTTCGTTGCCTCGCTTCCAGGCTTCGGCCTACGCGTTCGCGTACTCAAGGTGTGAGATCTCCTTGAATAACCTGAACCGCTCGTCAATCTCTTCGCGAGTTACATTCTGCAAGCGCTCTGTTCCAAAACGCTCCACCGCAAAAGATCCCATCACGCCACCGTAGAACATCGCCGTGCGGAAGACCGCCGGTGTCAGCTCTGTCTGAGAAGCAAGATAACCGTAAAAGCCTCCAGCAAAGGAATCACCCGCTCCTGTCGGATCCACGACTTCAGCGAGCGGGAGAGCGGGAGCGCGGAAGGGGTGCAGCGCACGAATTCCTCCAGGAAATGATCTCTCACCAAAAAAAGACGTCGCTCCGTACTCGCCATGCTTGACGATCAGCGTCTTAGGTCCCATCGCAAGAACCCTCTCTGCCGCGAGAACAAGGTTGCGATCTCCAGCAAGCATCCGCACCTCTCCATCGTTGATCAGCAGTACATCGAGCTCTCGCAGGACCTTCGCAAGATTCGCTGCATGATCGGCGATCCAATAGTTCATCGTGTCGCCGCAGACCATGCGTACCTTGGGCATCTGGCTGCGTACTCGCGCCTGCAGTACCGGGTCGATGTTGGCCAGAAAGAGGTACTCGCTGTCTCTGTAGGCTTCGGGAATCTTGGGATCGAACGCCTGGAAGACATTCAGATCCGTACCCAGCGTCTGAGCCTCGTTCAGGTTGTTCACATAAGAACCAGACCAATGGAAGCTCAGGCCGTTTGCGCGTTCCAGGCCGCGCGTATCGATTCCGCGCCTGGTCAAAACAGCCTCGTGCTCTTCCGTAAAATCCTTCCCAACGACGGCAATCACGCGGACATCGGTGAAATAGCTGGCGGCGAGAGCAAAGTGCGTTGCCGCTCCTCCCAGGCAGTTCTCCACAGATCCACTCGGCGTCTGAATGCTGTCGAACGCCACCGATCCTACGACAAGTATGGACATCTATCCTCTTTCTTTCTAAGTGCCGGTATTGTCTTTTATGCCTGCAAGTATTTATCGAGCAGCAAAGCCAACTTTGTCTTGGTCTCCGCAGGAATAGCTTTGCGATCGGTCAGGATGGCATATTTAAGGGCATCCCCGCAGGCGCAGCCTCGTTCCTTCGGCAGCGCAGCGACCGCGGCACGAACAACCTTCTCCGCGTTCTTGGAGTTCTGGTGCATCACAGCAACGATCTGATCAACAGTTACGTCGTCATGTCCTTCGCGCCAGCAGTCGTAATCGGTCACCATCGCCATAGTGGCGTAGCAGATTTCGGCCTCACGGGCGAGCTTCGCCTCCTGAAGATTCGTCATGCCGATCACATCCGCTCCCCAGCTACGATAAAGGTTTGATTCGGCTCGGGTGGAAAACTGAGGCCCTTCCATGCAGACGTAAGTTCCGCCGCTCTTTCCCACGACTCCACTGAGATCACATGCCTTTTGAAAGGCTGATGAGACCGTGCCGCAAACCGGATCGCCGAACCCCACATGCGCCACAATTCCTTCACCAAAGAAGGTCGATGTGCGGGCATAGGTGCGGTCGATAAATTGATCGGGCATCACGAAGTCTGTCGGCTTGTGCTCTTCTTTGAGAGAGCCCACCGCCGAAACGGAGAGAATGCGTTCCACCCCAAGCATCTTCATCGCGTAGATGTTGGCGCGGAAGTTCAACTCTGTAGGAAGCAGACGGTGTCCACGTCCGTGTCGCGCGAGAAACGCGACTTGTCGTCCTTCGAGGGTTCCCAGCACGAAGGCATCCGAGGGATCCCCAAAGGGAGTTGTCAGCTTTTCTTCATGAACGTCTGTCAGCCCCGGCATCGCATAAAGCCCGCTGCCACCAATGATTCCAATCTCGGCCTTCGTCAAAGTAAGTATCTCTCCTGTCTACTGAGGGCCCGCAAACCTATGCCCTTGGGAAGTATATCGTTCCAGCAAAGCGGGCTTCACAACTCCATAAGCCCCCAATAAGCGAGACAACGACAGAGCAGGCTCGCTAACGGTCTGGGCCAGACGCACAGGCCCCTTCGGTTGCTCATCCCGAATGCTGTCTCGCAGCTTGTGCGCTAACGCCAGGTCAAACCCCTCACTGACAAAGACGCTCGAACCATCGAGGGAAAGCAGTACATCTCCTTCATTGGTGGAGTAGACCTGCTCGTTGTTACCTGCCTCGTCCTTTTGCCGCCGAGTCACATTCGAGTATTTTCTGGTCAGCTGCGTGCCGTAAATGCGCATAAAAGTGCTGGCGGAATCTGCATTCTTCCATTGCGAGTAGTACAGGAGACCGATGGAGGCCGTAGTCTCCCTCTCCGCGGCGGTCGCCGCCTTGCGCTGGGCAGCGTAATAGACACCTCCGTTCCACTCCGGACCGAGGCCATCTGCAATCTCACGTCCTCCGAACAGCTCTGCGAGGATGCGAACGTCCAGCTCTCCCATCACGCCCAGGTCATAAGGCTCCCAGTCGGCATCCAGAAGGGGGTGAATATCGGGCATCCGTAGGACTGGCACAGGTACATGGGCAATGTACTGCTCTGGATGAAGAATCTCGAAGCTCGAGGAGGGCGGGTTTGCGAGCACGCCTGCAAAAGCAGCGTCTTTACCTCCCTTCACCAGAACGGAATGTTCAAAATTCAGGCCATCTGTGTAAGGAAACAGGAGCGACTCCTGCAGCAGCAAAGGAGCGCGCGCCAGCACAGGCGAGCCTGTGGTGTCCCCCACCATTCCCTTGAGGCGAGACATCATTTCGGGGGGAGCGTCCGCAAGGGTCTTACCGGAAGACTGCATCGTGTAGTCGATAAAGGTCGCCATCGCCTGCCCCTCAGCTACGGCCTCACGGGCCGTGTCCGCTTCGTCAACCTGCAGGTGACGATTGTCGTCCTGTACGTTATGCGAGACGCCTTCGAGACTAATGTCAGACCACTTCGTCAGATCAACCTTCTGGTCCTGCAGAGCATGCGTGAGCTCATGGGCCAGGACAGGTTTCTGCTCATCAGGTTCGATCCAGTCCAACAGATTGACCGTTCTCGTCTTGTTGTCATAAAAGCCGGCGATCTGCTCGGTCAATAGAGACAACAGGAATGGTCGCAGGTGAAAGTCGCGGTCCAGAAGGCCGAACTTTTTCAACACCAGCTCCGAGCGCTGCATTCTCCGGGTGCTCTCGTCTTCGTCAAACTTCTTCCTGAGATATTTCGTTACCTCTTCTCGAGAAATCAGATTGCGCTTGACGCTGTGTTGGATGGGAAGCTTGGTGTCTGCGCTGACGAAGCCCAGAATCTCGTCGACGGAGCGAAACAGTTCCTTCGCCTCCTGTTTTGTCATCGGTGCGTGCGGCTTATTGTCGTCTTCTTTGCTCTGGCCAGGTACCTGTCCCAAAGCGGTGACGAAGCAACCCGCCAGTAAGATCGATCCCGCGACCCATCGTTCTAATCGCCCCACCCTTGTTTTCACCAAGCCTGGCTGCAAACCTACCCCTCTCTAAGACCGCTATAATCAAGTGTACGCAGAGTCCAAGCAGGACGTCGCGTGCTGGCTCTATGACGACAGCATCCCCCTCCAATACGCATGCTGCAATCCCTACCGCATCCGATCCGCAACTCAACGCCCTTCTGCATGGCGCAGGCATCGCTCCTTTAGACCACACGGGATGGATAAGGGTAACGGGCTCGGACCGGACCCGCTGGCTCAATGGCATGGCAACCAACTCAGTTCAAGACCTTGCGCCAGGAACCGGGGCCTACAACTTCTTTCTCAATGCACAGGGACGGATTCAAGCCGACGGCAATATCTTTGCCTCGGAAGATGAGCTTTTGATTGAGACCAACCTGCAGCAGGTCCCGACACTGATTCCATACCTTGACCACTACATCATCATGGATGATGTCGAACTGGTAGACATCACCGAGAGCCGTCACGGATTGACGCTGATTGGCCCTCAGGCTCCATCGCTTCTGGCGAAGCTCGGAATCGCTTCCGGCAGCGGTAAGGAGCTCGAATCGCAAACGCTATCCTGGAACTCCTCCACGGTCATCGTCATTCGCGCACACGGAGACATCGTTCCCCGATTTGAGCTATGGACAGCAAACGCCGAAGGCTCCCGCAAACTCCGTCAGGCCCTAGAAGGTGCCGGCGCAGTCCCCTGCGAACAGGCCGCCATTGACTGGCTGCGGGTTCTAGAAGGAACGCCGCTCTACGGCACAGATATTCGGGACCGGGATCTGCCACAGGAGACCAATCAGACTCGCGCCCTGCACTTCAACAAGGGTTGCTATCTCGGGCAGGAGATCGTTGAACGCATCCGGTCTCGGGGCAGTGTCCATCGCACGTTTACGACATTTCGCCTTGAAGGCTCGCTGCCGCCCTCAGGAACTGCCCTTACAGCCGGAGAGAAGCAGGTCGGTGAACTTACCAGTGCCATGTCTCTTCCAATCTCCAACGAAGATGGAGGATCTCTACAACTGGGGCTCGGTTATATCCGGCGCGAGGCTCTCGACCGTCGCGAGCCGTTGCATTATCTGGGTGGCGTCGCCTCCCCGACCTCTTCTCCTATTTCGACAACAGCGACGGAACCGCCGCCCCAAGCATCTGATTCCTAAGAGAGAAATCGACTATGTCCGAGCAAAATAAGCCCTTTGTCATCACAGATCGCCGCAAGTTCAACCTTGATGGGGAGCTTCGTCCCGACGCCGACCCGACACCGGAATCCGACGAACGCGAGACGGCGCAAACAGCAGAACCCCTGACCCCGCCGCCTGCGGTCGTGGCGGAGGCTTCTGCAGAAGACAAGTCGGAAGACTCTCTGGATGAGGAGTTGCTTGCCGGCCCCACGGAGGAGCAGGCGGAGCAGGCACGCGCTGCTTACGAGGCCACCTCGGATCGTCTCGATACCGCAATCCGTGCGGCAAATCCAGGTGCAGACCATCCACCGGCGATGAACTTCGAGACGCTCGTACAGTCGATCTACATGACGACGATTGTGCAGCTTGGAGGAGCAACTCCGGAAGGCCAGCAGCCGCAGGTCGATCTGATGGGAGCGCGGCAGAGCATCGATATGCTGGGAATCCTAATGGAGAAGACTAAAGGCAATCTGACAATCTCTGAGCAGCGCCTTCTCGACAGCGCTCTCTTCGAAGTCCGTATGGGATTTCTTGAGATCACTCAGGCCCTGGCTCGCTCCGCTGCGGCCAAAGCTCCCAATACAGCACCAGGCAATCCAGGGAAACCGAGCATCGTTCGCTAGGAATGGACGCAACTCTCACCTTTCTCGGAACCGGCACTTCGATGGGGGTGCCTACGCTGGGCTGCGACTGCGCGGTGTGTGCTTCCGCCGTTTCTTCGGAAGGCGATCCACGCAACCGTCGCACCCGGCCGTCGTTGCGCCTCAGCTACAACAATCGTGTCGTCCTCGTCGATACAGGCCCGGACTTCCATGCGCAGGCGATTCGCGAGAGCATCCGGCACGTCGACGCCGTTCTTTACACGCATGGACATGCCGACCACATACTCGGCTTCGATGACCTGCGCCCTCTCAGCTTCCGGCTGAAGGAGAACCTGCCGCTCTATGCGGATTCCGAAACGACCGAAACCCTGAGAAGAATCTTCAACTACACCTTCAGCGAACGGGAGCGCTACTCAACAGCTGCCAGAGTCGCCCTCCATCCGCTCAATGAAGACATCCCAGGAGCCGGTGTCGATATCTTCGGCGCCTGTTTCCGTAGAATTCCGGTCTCCCATGGGCCGCAAACCATCACCGGCTACCGCTTCGGATCCGCCGCCTACCTCACCGATATGAGCGATATTCCTGCCGAAAGCATCCCGCTTCTTCAAGATCTCGACATCCTTATCCTCGACGCCCTTCGCCGCCAGCCGCATCCCAGCCACTCGCATTTAGAGCGTTCTTTGGCTTTTGTCGAGCAACTCCGCCCTCGGCGAGCCTTCTTTACTCACATCAGTCACGATCTTGATCATGCCCCCACCGAAGCCGAGTTGCCGCCCCATGTTCGGCTCGCCTACGACGGTCTACAACTCAACTTCGAGATCGCCTAGATGACAGGTACGAGAAGCATGCAGATCTTTCGCTCCCTCGCTGAACTTCCGGCTCCCTTTGGCCCTACGGTCGCCACCATCGGCAACTTCGATGGTGTCCATCGCGGACATCAAAAGGTCATCCGCGAGGTCATTGCGCGATCCCGGAACCTCGGCGCGCAATCCGTTGCCATCACCTTCGATCCGCATCCTGCTCATATTCTTCATCCGGAAAGTCGGCGCCCTCTTATAACTCCTCTTGCGCAGAAGCTGGATCTCCTCGCTGCCACCGGGCTCGACGCCACCGTTGTGCTTCCTTTCACGCAAGAGCTATCTCACACAACTGCTCGGGCTTTTGCACAACAGACCCTGAAAGAGCGGCTTGGCGTGGTTGAACTGCATGAGGGAGAGAATTTCCGCTTTGGCTATCGCGCTGAGGCAGGAGTGGAATCGCTCGAAGCTCTCGGCAACGAACTTGGATTTCGAGTCGCCATCGACTCACCGCTACGGCTGCGCGGCCATGAAGTATCTTCGACCCGAATTCGTACGCTCATCGCTGCTGGCGACATGGGCGATGCACGCTGCCTCCTCGGTCGCTCTTTTGCGATCGTCGGCACTCCGGCGTCCGGACGGGGATACGGCACGCTATACACAGTTCCAACCATAAATCTCGCACCGTACGCGGAGCTGATTCCTGCGATCGGAGTTTACATCACTACACTCGATGTGGCCGGTGAGACCTTTCAGGCTGTCACGAACGTGGGAAACCGGCCTACCTTCGGGGAAGACTCCTTCACTATCGAGTCGCACCTGCTCAACTTTCATCCAATCACACTGACGGAGCACACTCCGCTGCAACTCACCTTTCTGAAGCGCCTGCGCGACGAAATCCGCTGGCCATCCCCGGAAGCTCTCCGCGAGCAGATCGGGCGCGATGTGCGCCACGCCCAGCGATATTTTTCTTTATGGAAAGGGCTCTCGAACCTGTAGCCGGCTCAGTGTGGTGTAGAACCTTCAGGACCCGCTTCGTGACTGCCGTCATCGGAAGAACTCTTGGGAAGAACGCCCTTCGACGTCGTGGATTTATTGACCGCGACACTGAGAGCTTTCTTTGGAGCTCCTTCAGCAGGGAAGACCTCATTCGGCTTATTGGCGATCTCAGCTTTCATGAAATCCATCCAGATGGGCAAAGCCGCACGCGCGCCAGTCTCCTTGTCTCCCAGGGACTGACGGGTATCGAAGCCAATCCAGGTTCCGCAGGTAACAGAAGGAGAAAAGCCGATGAACCAGGCATCCGTGTAGTTGTTCGTCGTACCTGTCTTGCCACCGAGCGGATGGTTTAGTTGCGAGGCGCGAGCTCCCGTCCCCATGCGAACGACCGCCTGAAGGAGCTGCATCATCGTTCTTGCTGTCTCGACCGAGATGACTTCCCGCACGTCAGTAGGCTTTTCATCGAGAGGCAGGCCATCTGCCTGGGTCACCTTCCGGATGTAATGCGGTGCGATTCTTATTCCATCATTGGGGAAGACGCTGTAGGCGCCCACCTGGTCGTACAACGTAATGTCAGCCGACCCTAGAGCTACCGGCAAGAAAGCTGGAATGTCGCTCGTAACTCCGAAGCGATGTGCTGTATCGATGACCTTCCGGATGCCGACGTGCGATGCCAGCTTCAGTGCAGGGATATTCCGAGACTCCGCAAACGCGTACTCCAGCGACATCGCCCCCATGTAATTACCCTCATAATTGTGAGGCGTATAGGGTCCGCTGGGAGTCGGAAACGTTGTAGGCCCGTCCACGATGATGTCTGTCAGCTTCGCGCCCGCTTCGATGGCTGTCGTATAAACATACGGCTTAAAGGACGAGCCTACCTGGCGCTTTGCCTGTGTCGCGCGGTTGAACTGCGATAACGCGAAGTCGCGTCCGCCTACCATTGCAATAACCTCGCCAGTCGCGTTATCGACGGCCATCAGCGCTGCCTGCGCGCCGGTGTCCTGCTCGAGCGATGCCTTCCATGTTCCGGCAGGCCCCGGTCCATTGATCTTCAGATAGACAAGATCACCGTTGCGAAGAAAACTGTCCGCTTCAGCGTATTGCGTCCATTGCCAATCTTCTGGAGACAGGACAGCAATCTGCGTTCCCAGCTTTACCGTGACTCTCCTGGGCTCAACCGAGGTGATAACGCCGTGAATGTAGGTGTCTTTCGCAATTGGCTGGGTCCAGTCAGGATGCTTGTAGCTCTCCACGTCACTGCCGGAAAGCACAATGTTCGCCAGATCGCCCTTCCATCCCTCACGACGCTCGTAAGTCGCGGCTCCATCCAGCACGGCTTTGTTCGCCACCGCTTGCAGGTCGAGATCCAGGGTGGTGTAGACGCGCAGGCCTGCACCATGGACCTCTTCCACGCCATACTCCTTCTCGAGCTGCCGACGAACCTCCTCTACAAAGTAGGGGGCAGTGCTGTTCGCAGGAGGCTCGATATGCAGGCCCAGCGGAGATGCTTTCGCCTTCTCTTCCTGGTCAGCCGTGATTTCGCCGTCCTGCTTCATCTCGCTCAGAACTAGGTTTCTACGTTTCAGTGCACGGTCGGGATAACGCACCGGGGAGTAATACTCCGGCCCCTTCGGAAGAGCTGCCAGCAGAGCAGCCTCGGGCAAGGTCAGATCGCGTACGTGTTTGTTGAAGTAATACTCCGCTCCCGCCTCAAAGCCGTAGGTTCCCCGTCCGAGGTAAATCTGGTTCGCATACAGCTCAAAGATCTGACTCTTTGTGAACCGCCTCTCGATCTGCATCGAGAGAATGACCTCCTGAAACTTTCTGCCATACGTCTTCTCCGTAGAGAGAAAGAGATTCCGCGATAACTGCATGGTGAGCGTAGACGCGCCTTGCGCTTTTCCCTGGGAGTGCAGATCGCGATAGGCAGCACCCATGGCACGGACAAGATTGACTCCCCAGTTGCTTTCGAAGCTCTTGTCTTCGATTGACAAAATCGCCTGTTTCAAAACAGGAGGAAAGTCTGAGTAGGGGACCACCACGCGACGCTCCAAAGCGAACGACCCAAACGGACGCCCATGCACATCCAGCAGCTCCGTTGTCGTGTTAGGGCGGTAACGGGTGAGATCATCGACCTCTGGGAGATCAATCGAATAGACGAGCATCAACCCGCACATCGCCCCGAAAACAGCGGAGAGCGAGAGCAGGACATAAAAGGTAACAAGACGGGCGCGTCGGCGGCTGGGATACTCGCGCCACTCGATCAACTGCCGAAAGAGGCGTTGCCAGAGAGGCTCAGAGGCCGTTTCAACGGCACTATTTTCGCGTCTGTGTAAGCTCGGCACTCCCCTTCACCATAGCATGACAAGCAGCGCAGAATAGCGAAAGGTCCCCATCGCTGGATAGAGACCTTTCCTGTAAAAGCCAGACAAAAAAGACGCTTACGCTGCTTTGCTCTTTAACAGCTCTAACCCCTTATTCAACTGCTCATCCACGGAGACACTTGGCTTCTTGGTCTCTGGTTGTTGTTGTGACTCCGGTGCTGTGGCATCTTCATCCACTGGCGCATTGTCGTCGATGTTCGAAGCCACCAGGACTCCGGGGGTCACGCCTTCGTCTTCAAGCTTTTTCCCAGAGGGTGATTCATACTTCGCTACGGAAAGGATAAGGGCAGCGCCGTCAGGCAACTCGAAGGTCTTTTGCTGGGACCCTTCGCCAAACGTCTTTTCGCCAACAAGATCGGCACGGTGGTTATCCATCAGGGCCGCCGCTACAATCTCCGCCGGTCCAGCGGTTCCTCGATTGACAAGGACAACCACAGGAGAGGTCGTATTAATGGCTTTCGATGAATCCGCCGCGAAGGTCTGCTTTTCAACCTTCTGGCCTTCGAGCGTCGCAATGGTTCCGGACTTCAGCAGAAAATTCGTCAGTCGGATCGCCTCTGCATTCTCGCCCGCCGCCACATCTCTGAGGTCCAGCAGAATCTTTTTGTTGCCCGCCTTCTGCATCCCTTTTAGTTTGCTCTCCACCTGCTGCACATGCTCGTGATCCAGCACGAGAGGCTTCAGATACAGAATCGAAGAGTTTTCGTACATCGTCTCCCCAACAGGAGGCATAACAGTAATGCTCCGCGTCATCGTCACTTTTTCTGGGGTAGCCTTTCGCGGACGAACGACGGAGAGCGACAACTCGCTTCCCGGCGTCCCTTCAAGCATCAGGCGAATCATCGCCAGCGACATGTCGCGCGTGTCCTGAGTTCCTACGGCTTCAATAATGTCGCCGTCGTTCAGGTTGGCTTTATCAGCGGGGCTTCCTGGCACTACGGAGACAACCGTCGCATATCCCCATCGCTTGGAAACATTAATCCCGACCTGTGCTTTGCCGCCTTTGTCTTCCTTGAAGGCCTTGTAGTCCTCCGGAGTCAGGTAACTTGAGTCGGAATCAAGCGACTCAAGAAGTCCCCGAAGAGCTCCATTGGTGACTGTCGGGATATTGGGCTCTTCCACGTAGTCCGTCTGGATGTGCCGTAGGACTTCGCTATAAACATTGATCTGCCGGTAAGCCCCATCCTGGTCATCGGTAGCTGCGCTCACACCGCTCGAGTTAACGCCAAGAAACACGGTGAGTACCAACACCACCGAAACAGAAAGCAGAAGGATTTTTGAAATCTTCGGCATAGATACAGAACTCTCCAGACGATCCGGGATCGCCCAACAGGCGTTAGACGGAACACCCTGACAAAATGATACTCTCGTACGAAGATTCCGCGATATGGGCAGGATTTTTGGTGGCGGTGGACAGAATCGAACTGTCGACCTACGGGTTATGAGTCCGTCGCTCTAACCATCTGAGCTACACCGCCAATGTAAGAAAGCCATGCCCATCAGAATCATAGCGGATTCGAGGAAAAGCACCGCGGCACGGCTTGATTTCATGATACTTGATTCTATCCAGACGGGAAAGCCCGAAGGAAACACAACCTTACGCATCGTCGGCGTCATCCCTGCACGCCTTGCATCCACACGTCTTCCACGCAAAATCCTGCGGCCTATCGCTGGGCGTCCAATGCTCGCCTGGGTCTGGGAGGCCGCACAAGCGTGTCCCCAACTTGATGATCTGCTGGTCGCCACCGATTCCGAGGAGATCGCCAGCCTCTGCAACCAGAATGGCTGGCGATGTATGCTCACCTCGCCTGATCTCGCGAGCGGAACCGATCGCGTTCATGCAGTCGCACAATCCGTCGATGCCGATGTCTACGTCAACATCCAAGGAGATGAACCCCTTCTGAGGTCCGAGCATCTGACCGCGCTTCTACAACCCTTCGCAAAACCGCACGTGGAGGTCTCGACCCTCAAGGTCGCCTGCACGCCAGAGAATATTCACAATCCGAATGCGGTCAAAGTGGTTACTGCCGCCGATGGCCGTGCCCTCTATTTCTCGCGCGCCACCATACCGTATAACCGGGATGGAAACCCAGCGCGCTACTGGAAACACATCGGCCTGTACGCCTACCAGAAGGCCGCACTCCAGCGTTTTCCGACCCTGCCCACCAGCACTCTCGAACACACCGAACGACTGGAGCAGCTTCGATTTCTCGAAAATGGGATCAGCGTCTACGTTGAGCCGACCCCATTCGACACTATCGGCGTCGACACTGAAGAGGACCTTCGACTGGTCGAGTCCATCCTTACGCGTTAGCGCCTCTCGGCGAGAAAGCTCAATTCGAGGGCGCCATTCTGGGCTTTCGCGCTCACCGTTTCGAGAGAGCCTACGATCCAGTCTGCCTGCTCAAGCTGCGCGAGGGTGTGAGTACCAACCACCCCAAGAACGCGCGACCCCGCTGCCTTTCCCGCGCCAACGCCCGAAGGTGCATCCTCGACCACGATGCACTCTTCCGGCGTGCATCCCAAAAGCTTCGCGCCGTTGCGGTAAGGCTCCGGATCAGGCTTTCCACGGACCACGTCATCCGCGCTCACGATGCGATCCGGTGCAGGGAGACCAGCCGCCTCCAGGCGTCCGAGCATCAGGCGTCGCGTGGCAGACGTCACAATTGCCCAGCGATCCGGCGGCAGACTCTCAAGCAACTCCTTCGCTCCAGGAAGCACTTTCAGGTCGGAGGTATCGTCGATCTCCAGGTCCTCTATAACACGTAAGCCCTCGATCGGATCGATATCAGGGCGGAGACTCCGGACGATATCGATCGCGCGCACTCCATGCGGCACCTCGTAGGTATCGGCATTCGGAATGTCGTATTTCTTTGCCCAGACACGCCAGCATCGAACGACAGAACCGATGGAACTGATGAGGACACCATCCATATCGAAGAGCAGTCCCTTCGTCTGTACCCGAACAACTTCGCTCAAACCTGAGCTCCCTTCAATACGAACGACTTTGCTGCTTCCAGAACCTTAGCTACCGACTCCACCGAGCAGCTCTCGCAATAAACACGTAGCAAAGGCTCAGTGCCTGAAGCCCGCAGCAACAGCCAGGTCTCAGCCGCGTTAGGCTTTCCAGCACATTCCGCATTCTCCAGAAAGAACTTAATCCCATCCAGGTTTTCCGTCCGCAGGACCTTCATTCCGGCAAGTTCTGTAACGCCTGCCTTTGCACGTGCGATCGCCGACTGCTTCAGCGCCTCATCGATGTGCATGTCTACTCTGCCATACTCATGCACACCAAACTGCTGCTGCAGCATCGTGACCAGCTCACCGAGCGTCTTCTTCTCATCGGCCATCACATTGGCCAGCAGCAACGAATTTAGGAGGCCGTCACGCTCTGGAAGATGCCGGCTCACCCCGACGCCGCCGGACTCTTCCCCGCCAATCAGAATCTCTTTCTCCAGCATCAGATCGACAACGTATTTGAAGCCGATCCCATGCTCGTTCAGTTTGCGGCCATACTTTGCCGCAATCCGGTCGATCATCTTTGTCGTGTTAAAGGCTCGGGTCACCTCCCCCGGCCACTTCTTCCTTTCCAGCAACCACCACAACAGGATGGAAAATATCTTGTGAGCGTCCACAACATTGCCGTGCTCATCCACTGCACCAATCCGGTCCGCATCTCCGTCGGTAATCAGGCCGGCCGCACATTTTTCCTGGACGACAGCCTCTTGGGCTGCCTTGATATGGGGCAGAATCGGCTCCGGATTAATTCCCGGAAACGCAGGATTGATTTCGTTCCGAATCTCCACAAACGGAATTCCGGCGCGAGAGAAGATTCCAGCAATCACTCCACGACCCGCGCCGTACATCACATCAATCAGAAACTTCGATCCGCTCGCCTTGATCGCGGCGAGGTCAACGAATCGCTCAAGAGCGGCGATGTACTCAGGGTCAAAATCAACCTCTTCAATTCGTGCGGGCGTCTCAGCCAGGGGCGCAGGCTGCAGGAGATAGCTCTCGATAGAGGCCATGATTGAGGGCTTGCCGGATCCCCCATAACTCGCCTTGTATTTCACCCCGTTCCACTCGGCCGGATTATGGCTCGATGTAATCATCACCCCGCCCGCCGCTTTGCGGTGCCGAACAGCGTAAGAAAGCGCCGGCGTAGGCGTAACTCCTTTTGCAATCTGGACTGGAATACCGGCCTTCGAAAGCACCTCGGCAACGACCCACGCAAACGACCTTGAGCCAAATCGTGTATCCCATCCGATACACACCCCCGCCTTCGCGTCCTCATGTGCTAGCACATAATGCGCAATCGCGGCTGCGGCGACACGAACATTAGCATAGGTAAAATCGTCGGCAATCACGCCGCGCCAGCCATCCGTTCCAAACTTAACTACTGTCTTAATATCTGTCATAAGTCTCTGACCAGGGTCCTTCCTTCACAGGAGGATTTCTTATCTGTCATTCTGACCGCAGCGGACAACCTGCCGATTGGCGCATCTTCAGGAATGAGTGAGTCTCACTACACCAGATCGTCTCGCCCTGCCAGCTTCAACTCGGCGACCACCTTACCCACATCCTGAGATCGTTCCCGAGTCGTAATCAACAGAGCGTCTTCTGTTTCCACGACAACCAGATCGCTCACTCCTACCAGTGCAACCGTCTTTCCTGGTGCATAAACGTAGTTGCCCTGAGAATCGATATCCACGCACGGCTGGAGGGTCTTATCGAAGATATTTTTCTTGGCCAAATCTTCGGGGCCGCAGTCTGCGACATGTTCATGCAGCGCCGACCAGCATCCCAAATCGTTCCAGCAGAAATCTCCTGGCAAGCAATAGATCTCCGACGCATGCTCCCCCTTGGCCGACCTCGGCTCCAGCAACGCATAGTCGATTGAGATGTTCTCGCACAACGGATAAGACTCCGCGAAAACCCGCTCAAACTCCGGCGTCCCATACGCAGCCGCAATCTTCTCCATCTGCCTCGCGATTGCGGGACTATGTTCGCGTATCGCGTTTGTCAGCGTCTGTACGCTCCATAGAAACATCCCGCTATTCCACGCATAATTTCCTGATGCGACAAACGCCTCCGCCAATGACTTGTGAGGCTTCTCCGTAAATCGCTTGACCCGCCGGACCTTTATCCCGTCGATCTCTCCGGAGTCGTCGCCGTATTCGATGTAGCCGTAGCCCGTCTCCGCCTTGGTGGCTGGAATTCCAAGGACGACAATCTTGTCCCCGCTCGACGCAAGCATAGCCCCAGCCTTAACAACCTCGGCAAATCGCTTTCCATCCTTGACGATATGGTCCGAGGGGAAGATTCCGATGACGGTCTGGGGCTCCGTCTTCTCCAGAAGAAATGCGGCCAGGGCGCACGCTGGAGCCGTGTTTCTTGCTGCCGGTTCGCTCAAAATATGTTCTTTGGCAACGTCTGGGAGCTGACCGGCAATCTCTTCTTTCAAAAGATCGTTGGTAATCACCCAGACATCACTTGCGGAGACGATCGGCAGCAATCGATCGACCGTCTGCTGAATCATCGTCCGCTCGCCATCGAGGGCCAGAACCTGCTTCGCACGTGACCTGCGACTCCGCGGCCAGAACCGCGTTCCGCTTCCGCCGGCAAGAATTACCGGGGCAAATCGAAACCCTAAACCTTCAGCCTGATTCTGCGTCATCTCTTCCCCATCGCAACGCAAAGGACCGCACCGGAGTTCTTTTCCAATGCGGTCCTCTGCTCAAGCCACGTTTTAGCGAAGTGTAGCGAAGTACTCCCGCATACGCTTCACGCCTTCATCGACTACATCATGAGAAACAGCGTAGGACAAACGAATATGTTCCTTCGTTCCGAATGCCTCGCCTGGAACGACAACGACGTGAGCTTCGCTCAGCAACTTTGCCGCAAGGTCGGTCGCAGAGGTCACGCCGCCCTTTCCGATAAAGTTCTTCACGTTTGGATAGACATAGAAAGCACCCTCAGGCACCGTGCAGGTCAGGCCGGGAATGCTCTTGAATCCTTCGAGAACGCGATCCCGCAGCTTGATGTAGTCGGCGCGCATCTCCGCAACACACTCCTGCGATCCGCTCACCGCTGCGATCGAGGCCCGCTGCACCATGCTGGCAGTGTTTGACGTGCTCTGCGACTGCAACTTGCTCATTGCAGCAATAATTGGCTTCGGGCCAAGAGCAAAACCAGCGCGCCAGCCAGTCATGGCATAGGTCTTTGAAAGCGAGCCGAGAACGACGACATGCTCTTTGCAATCCTTGAAGCTGCCGCCGCTGACGATATTGCCAGTGAAATTCAGGTAAACATAGCACTCATCCAGCAGCACAAAGATGTCTCGCTGATGAGCAAGGCGAACGATCGCTTCCAGATCCTCCGGCGAGACAACCGCTCCAGACGGGTTCGATGGCGTATTGAGGATGATCGCCTTGGTCTTCGGCGTAATTGCTGCCTCAATCATCTTTGCGGTCACACGGAAATTCTCGTCCTCGTTCGTCTCCACGGGAACGACGACGCCACCGGCATACTGGATGATGTCTTTGAATGAAACCCAGTAAGGAACGGGAAGGATCACCTCATCGCCGTGGTCGACCAGAACCTGGACCGCGTTGAACAGGGCCAGCTTCCCGCCTGTCGTAAAAACGCACTCCTCGGGCGTATAAGCGGAGCCAAAATCGGTCGCATGGCGATCGACGATCGCCTTACGGATCTCAGGAATGCCGGCAACATTCGTATAACGAGTGAAATTCTTCTCAATGGCTTCGATCGCCGCATCCTTGATGTGACGCGGAGTCGAAAAGTGCGGTTCCCCCGCTCCAAAATCCGCCAGGTCTACCCCTTCGGATTTCAGTTTCAGCGCCGCGGCCGTGATAGCCATCGTTGCCGAAACTTCAATGCGGCCGATACGGTCCGCAAAAACCTTGGTTGCCGTTGCTGTGCTCATACCTCTAGTGTGGCAGATTTGTCCACCGAGATAAAGCACCGGATGATGCTGGAAACGGATACCGCCCCGCTTCTGTTAAGATTTTCGCCAAAGAGAACAGGGCAAATTCGTGAATCTGCCGTTCCGTCCGGCACAGCCCTTCCGCTCCGTTTCACATTTCAGAAGAAAGAGTTAGGTGGAATATGTCTCGTTTTCCGCTCTTTGCATTCCGGCACCATTTCTACAACATTGCGGCTGTCTCTTTGGCCTGCTGCAGCACCTTCGCCGCATCCGCACAGCAACCGCTTAAAACGCTCCTGGTTGGAGTCGATCACCGTACAACCGTTTCTCTCAATGGAGACTGGCACTATCTCGTCGATCAGCCCCCGGCCCGAGGACTCTACACCCTCGACGGAAAGGTTCGCGATAACGGCTACGGGATGAATACTCATCCCAATATCAGCAGCGGACCGCATAACGAAGAGTACGACTTCGCGACCGCGCCCACCATGAAGATTCCCGGCGATTGGAACAGCCAGGACCCCACTCTCTTTCGTTACGAAGGCGTTGTCTGGTTTCAGCGGGACTTTGACTTTCAGGCAAAGCCCGGCACGCGAACCTTCCTGCACATCGGCGCCGCCAACTATAAGTCTTTCGTCTGGGTCAACCAGAAACGTATCTGCGACCACGAGGGCGGCTTTACGCCATTTGACTGCGAGGTCACCCAGGCTCTGAAGCCCGGTGCAAACTTCGTCGTCATCGCGGTCGATTCGACCCGGCACGTCGACCAGATACCGGGCATCGGAATCGATTGGTTCAACTATGGTGGTATCCATCGTGATGTGTCGCTCGTTACTCTGCCCGAGAGATTTATCGACGACTACGACGTTCACCTCAAGCACGACGCAACGTTTTCCGCCTCCAACGCCGACACCCTGACAGGGTACGTCCATGTTGAAGGCGCTCCTGCTGGCACCTCGGTCACCGTAAAGGTGCCCGAGGCAGGCGTCAACACCACCGTCAAGACGGATGCTGAGGGCCGCGCGCAATTCGAAGTCAAAGCAAAGACCCTGAAGTTGTGGTCGCCCGAGACTCCAATGCTCTACAAGGTAGAACTTGCCTCTGGCCAGGACACACTGACCGACGACATTGGCTTCCGCGATATTCGCGTCGAAGGAACCAGGATCATGCTGAATGGGAAGCCGATCTTCCTTCAGGGCGCAAACATGCACGCCGAGGCTCCTTATCGTGGTGGGCGCGTCAACACCGATGAAGACGTTAAGAACATCTTCGGATTCCTGAAGGACCTGAACGCCAACTTCGTTCGCCTCTGCCACTATCCCCATGATGAGCGGATGGAGCGCATGGCAGATCGTCAGGGAGTCATGATCTGGTCCGAGATCCCCATCTGGCAACGCATCTCCTACGAGAAGCCCGAGGTCTACGCCAAGGCTGTCGCCATGCTGCAGGAGATGATCCGCCGCGACCGCAACAAGGCCTCCGTCATCATGTGGTCCGTCTCCAACGAAACCCCCAATATGCCAGCACGCACCAAATTCCTTACGGATCTTGCCAACGAAGCGCGCCATCTCGATGCAACCCGCCCCATCACCTCAGCTCTGATCGGTCCCCATCCAAAGGGCAACCAGATGGTTCAGAACGATCCGCTGATCGACGCACTCGATATCGTCGGCCAGAACGAATATGTCGGATGGTATGAAGGCAAGCCGGAAGATGCGGACGCGATGGTTTGGACTCTCCCGAACAAGCCCATCCTCATGTCCGAGTTCGGAGCCGAGGCAAAGTTCGGAGTCCACGGCGAAAAGAATCAACGCTGGGCCGAAGAACAACAGGTCAACGTCTACGAACATCAATTCGCAATGATCAACAAAATCCCTCAGGTTCGCGGCCTCGTACCGTGGGTCCTGATGGACTTCCGTTCCCCCACACGCAACATTCCGAAGCTCCAGGACGGCTACAACCGTAAGGGTCTGTTCTCAGAGAAGGGCGAGAAGAAACAAGCCTTCTTTCTCTTCCAGAAGACATACAAGGACCACACCGTCGGCAAAGCCGAGTAACTGCGCGACCTAAAGAAAGAGGGGCAGCCGTATGGCCGCCCCTCTTTCTTTTTGCCTTTTGCGTTTTTAGAACAGTACCTTCGCTCCGAGCTGCAACTGCCGTGGAGGAAAGGCAGAAGAGATCGTACCGAAGTTTGTATTGCTGACATTCAGGTTGAGGCCGTTGAAGTTCGTTCGGTTCAGGATATTGAATGCATCCGCCTGAATCTTAAATCTTACCCGTTCCGTAACCGGGAAGAACTTAGACACGGTGGCATCCGTCTGCGCCAGTCCTGGGCCCTCGATAGCACCATACGGTGCATTTCCAAAACGAGCCTCGGTCTTCGGCGTCTCCACAAAGGGCTTGTTCGAATCGTTGCAACCCTTCCCGCTCCCGTTGTTGAGATACCCACAAACTCCAGCATGCGAGTTGTAGATGCGAGCTCCTGCGACAGCATCAGGGCGAACATTTCCCAGGTTGACTCTGGAAGTACCTTGCACGTTGTAGTATGCGCCGCTTTGAAGACGTGCCACGCCACTCACCTGCCACCCGCCTACAGCCTCGCGTATCAGGAAATTGTGCCCCCTTAGATCAGGAGCCTGAATCACGAAGGTAGCAACAAAGGAGTGACGCCGGTCATTGGAGAGATAACCGTAGTTGTAGTGGAGATCAGTCCAGTTCTCCAGGGTCTGATTGTTTCCATTCGAATCACCCAGTGCCTTGGAGAAGGTATAGGCCAGCGTGAAGGTGGTGAAGCCCGCGCGCTTGGAAGCAAACACCTGCAGGGCGTTGTAGTTGTAGTTGGAATCGAAGCGGTTCGAGTTAATCTGCGTGTAGCCCTTGTACGGGTTGAAGATGGCTGTCGAGGAGTTCACGCTGGAGCTGTTTGCGTTCGCCACGACTGCGTTGAGATTGGCGAAGTTGATATTAGGCTGACGAAGCTGATGGTGAGCGACGCTGCCGACATAGTTCATCTCCATCAGAACCGTGCGCGTAAGCTGGCGCTGGAACCCGAAGCTGTATTGCCAGGTATAAGGATTCTTGTTGCGAGGATCGATAGCGCTGATTGTTCCCTGCAAACCAGTGTTATTTGCAGAGAGCGAACCGACTGTCGCCAGATTGCCTGTATCGAACTGAACATTCTGGAGGAAAGGAGGAAGATTCAACTGGCTGAAGATCAGATTGCCTTGGGCACGGTAGAAGAACAGCCCTGCACCGCCGCGAATGGTCGTCTTATCGTTCAACGCGTAAGCCAGACCGAAACGCGGGCCTAAAGCACCGTTCATCTTGTAGAAGCCGCGTGGAGCACCAGCTGGGATCTGCGAGAACAAGGAGGTGTCTACATTCGGCACCCGAATCTGCTGGTCGGCAGGAACACCACCTCCCGCGCGAATGAGTCCGTTATAGGGATTTCCTGAGCCCGGAATAATTCGACCGCTTGTCGTTACCGTCACAGCGTTCGTTGGGTTGTACACGGCACTGTCGAAGTTCGAGCCGTTGTTTCCCTGTAGATAGAACGGTTGGATCCACTGGTAACGCAGACCTAATTCGAGGCTCAGCTTCTGCGTCACCCTCCAGCTATCCTGTGCGAATCCTTCAATCTGATTGAAGCGGAAGTGGCCCATCGGATCCGCGCTTGCTTCGGAATAGCTCTGGAAGTTGCCGAGGAAAGCGTCGGCCGCCGAGTAACACGTCGTGTTGGCCGTGGTATTGCCGCATAGAGCAGAAGGTCTGCTCCCGGAGGGAACCTGGTTGAACGTTGCCGTTCCTGTGTAATTGGAGCGGCCATTCTGATCTACACGATCACGAATATACGCAGCGCCAAACTTAAAGGTGTGGTTGCCCTTCAGCCAGGTAAGCGTGTCCGCTACCTGAATATCCGTCGAAGGCGAAAGCAAGGCAAAGTTTGGTCCCTGGAACGGGGCGTAGTTTGTAACGTTCACAATCGGAATGCCGTTTGGGTAAGGCCCAATTCCCGGAAACAGCTTCTGGTATTGGAAGCCATAGGTCTCACGCTTCCAGTTATCGCCGTATGGAGGAATACGCTGCGCCGCCCAGCTCGTGTTCGCAGTCGCTTGATTGATCAAGCTGGGACGCGCCGCCCATGTCCACGAAACAAGATAGCTTTGTCCCGGCCGATTCCGCGTTGTCGGCGTCGTGTTCAGAATGCCGCTGTTGGAAAACGTACCGAAAGGATCAATGAGAGTGTTCTGATCGTGAATCCAACGGCCGAAGACAGAGTGCTTCTGATTGATCACGTAATCAAGGCGAACCAGATCCTGGTGAAAGTTCAGCGGATTGGATGGTGCCAGGGTCAGGTTGTTATTCGGAATTCCACCGTCCCTGAAGCTCAACCCTGCCGCAGAGATCTTTCGATAGACATTCGCGATGGCTTTGCCATCCGCCGTCATCAACGACGAGATGTTGTTATTCGGGATCGGCGCATTGGTTCCGGGGTAGTACAGCTGTACTGGATTCGATCCGGTCAGCAGCGCCGAAAAATCTCCATTCAGCATTGCCGTCGTCGGAACCGTGTAGGTGGTCGCCACAGCCTGTTGACGCAGACGCTTCCACTCCTCACCCACGAAGAAGAACAGCTTGTCGTGAATAACTGGTCCACCAACGAAGAAACCGAAATCGTTGTAGATCAGCTGAGTCTTCTTGCGCGCAATGTAGTTGGTCGCATCCAGATAATTGTTGCGAAGAAACTCGAAGGCCCCGCCATGAAAGGCGTTGGTTCCGCTCTTGGTGACGATGTTGAAGGTCGGCCCCGAGGTACGCCCGTACTCTGCCGAGGCGTTCGAAGTATCGATCTTCACCTCGCTGATGAAATCCGGCCCAACATTGTTCATCAGCGAACCGTTGGAACCCGCCACCTGGTTATATGCGCCGTCCACGGTCAGGTTGTTTGTATCGCTGCGATTTCCATTGATCGTCTGATTGCCCGACGCCAGCGACGTCGTCACCGAAAAGATATCCGGATTCGTCACCACCGCGCCAGGAATGAGAGTCAACAACTGTGTGTAGTTGCGGCCATTCAACGCAAGATTATCGACCTGCTTGGAGTCGATCACGCGGGCCAGCTCGCCTGAGGTTGTATTCAACGTCTCTACCGCTCCGCCCTGTACCTCGACCGTCTCCGTCGTCTGACCAACCGGCAAGGTGAAGTTTGACGTCACCTTCGCATCGGCGCTGATCGAAACATCGTTCTGCTTCGCTGTCTGGAATCCCGTCTTCGTCACTGAGATCGAATAGAGCCCGATCGGAAGGTTCGTGACGATGAAGTTGCCGTTCTGGTCAGAGCTGACCGTACGCGCTGCCTGCGTATTCATGGACGTGATGGTGATAGCTGCCTCAGGCACGGCGGCGCCCGAAGGATCGAGAATAGTTCCCGATATTTGCCCGAAGCTACTCTGCGCCTGTGCTGACAGACCAGAAAAAACAAAGCCAATCGCAAGCAGCAGAATGCTCAAAACTGCGCGAAATCTGTATTGCATCTCAACCTCCAAAAGTTGCCCAACTTAACTGCATTCCGTCCGAGCCGCCTTTGCTGGCGGTCTCAATCGAAGCTTCTACCTCCGGCCGGACTTCCAACCGGATCGATCGCAAAGATAGTTTTTAAAGCGAACTAAATTAACTCGTTTTGAGTGCACGCTTGTCAAGCACTCATTGTTGACGCTTCTGATGCAAAAACACTGAATTGTCACGTTTTAGTAAGCGATGGAGGATCGCAGGACGGCCTCTAAGATCGATTTATTCTTGACACGGCTCTCTGTTGTCGGACACACCAAAGCTCACGTATGGTGAGCAGATCCCAACCCCGATTGGAAACGGTATTGTTCAGTTACTCCGAAACCTCCCCTTCCACCCGACGTGGATTCCTGAAGGGCGCCCTTGCTGTTACAACAGCATCGGCAGTCTCCTCTCCCGCACAGCGGCCTTCTCCCTCCGCAGAAAAACAGGAGGATCGCGCCTATTGGATCGACATTCTGCGGCGAGTCTCGCAACCGGTCCTCGAAGCCGTCAGCAAAGCGCAGCTGCGCGCCACCATGCCGGTCGAAGCCGCACAGGGACTCGAGCAGGACCGTAGAAAATCTACCCACCTCGAGGCATTCGGACGCCTCATCAGCGGCCTCGCCCCGTGGCTCGAAAGCCAGATTACAGATAAGGCCGAAGTCACTCTCCAGGCTCAATATCGCGAGTGGGCCCGAATCGGGCTCAAGAATGGCACCGATCCCTCTTCCCCCGACTACATGAACTTTGGAATGACTTCGCAGTCAGTAGTGGACGCAGCGTTCCTTGTTCTCGGTATTCTGCGTGCCCCAAAACAGCTGTGGGAGCCTCTGGATCAACCCACGCGCTCCAATTTGGTCAAGGCACTTCAGGCGACGCGCCAGGTCCTTCCCGGCCAGTCCAACTGGCTCCTGTTTTCCGCCATGATCGAGGCCGGCCTGTGTTTTATGGGCGAGTGGTGGGACTCTCTTCGCGTGGACTATGCCATCCAGATGCACAAAGAGTGGTTCGTCGGCGACGGAACCTACGGAGACGGCGCTCACTTTCACTGGGACTACTACAACAGCTTTGTTATTCAGCCCATGCTGATGCAGGTGCTGGATACCGTGCCCCCTCGCTCGGCCTCCTGGAGCGCGTTCAAGCCACTCGTGCTCGAACGCGCTCGGCGTTATGCCGCGATTCAAGAGAGGATGATCAGCCCCGAGGCGACCTTCCCGGTCATCGGGCGCTCCATCACCTATCGCTTCGGAGCCTTCCACCTGTTAAGCGACATCAGCCTTCGTAGGCAGCTCCCGGAGCACGTCTCCCCCGAGCAGGTGCGCTGTGCCCTCACGGCGGTGATGCGCCGCATGATCGAACGTCCTGGCACCTTCGACGCGAAAGGCTGGCTCACAATTGGCTTCGCCGGGCACCAGCCTCACCTTGGCGAAACCTATATCTCCACCGGAAGCCTCTACCTCTGTGCCGTCGGATGGTTACCGCTCGGCCTTCCCGAAACCGATCCCTTCTGGGCGGGACCTGCAAAGCCGTGGACCGAAGCAAAAGTATGGGGCGGCGAAGATATGCCGGCGGATCACGCTTCCTCGGCATAAAAACAGGACGTTCCTCCTGCCGGCCGACTCGGTATGATGGCGTCGATGCTTTCCTCGTCGAAACTGGGAACTCTCGTCTCTCTGCCCCTCTTGCTCACGCTTCCTTGTCTCGCTCAGGCGGCAAAACAGATCGACTGGCCCAGCTTTGGAGGCACGCCAGGCAACTCCCATTACTCATCGCTTCAGCAGATCAATCGTTCCAATGTCTCCAGACTTGAAGTTGCCTGGAGCTTCGATACTCATGAGCAGGGCGGCCTCGAAACTACGCCTATCGTTGTCGCCGGAACTCTCTACGCTCTCACTCCCTCCCAGAAAGTCATCGCGCTAAATGCCGCAACCGGAAAACTTCTGTGGACGTTCGACTCCGGGATTAAGGGAACCGGGCCTGACCGAGGCCTGACCCTTTGGAGCAGTGGCAAGAACGGCCAAGAAAATCGTCTCTTTGCCGGTGTCATGAACTTCATCTACGCTCTGGACCCGCAGACGGGAAAAACCATTCCCGATTTTGGGCACAATGGTCGCATCGATCTGCGCGAGGGTCTGGGTCGGGATCCCGAGAGCCAGTCCATCGCTCTTACGACACCCGGCGTTCTTTACAAGGATCTGCTTATCGTCGGTGGCCGCACCCCCGAGACTCTTCCTGCACCCCCCGGAGATATCCGCGCCTTCGACGTCCACACCGGTAAGTTGCGATGGGCCTTTCATACCATTCCGCATCCCGGTGAGCCAGGTTACGAGACTTGGCCCGCGGACGCATGGAAGACCGCAGGAGCCGCCAACAACTGGGCCGGGATGGCCGTCGATGTCGAGCGAGGCGTCGTCTATGTCCCCACAGGCTCAGCAGTTCCTGACTTCTACGGAGCATCCCGTCTCGGCGACGACCTCTACGCCAACACGCTGTTGGCCCTCGACGCCGCCACAGGCAAACGCCTCTGGCACTTCCAGGGAGTTCATCACGATCTTTGGGACCGCGACTTTCCCGCCGCGCCCATCCTTCTCTCCATCCACCGCGACGGAAGATCCGTCCCTGCTGTCGCGCAGACCACCAAACAGGGCACCCTGTACCTCTTCGATCGAGCCGGTGGGAAGCCGCTCTTTCCCATTGAAGAACGGCCGGCTGCTCCCAGCACAACGCCCGGTGAAGTCGCTGCAAAGACTCAGCCTTATCCCCTTCAACCCGAGCCCTTTGCTCCCCAGAACGTCACGGAGGCGACCCTTACGCAACGCACACTCGCTGCCCATGACTGGGCGGTGAAGCGCCTCCGCGAGATGCGTCATGACGGGCCTTTTATCCCCCTAAGTGTTGGAAAAGATACGGTTATCTCTCCCAGCTTTGAAGGCGGCGCCGAATGGGGAGGTCCGGCCTTCGACCCGCAGACGGGCATTCTCTATGTCAATGCCAACAACTATGCCTCTATCGGGGCTCTTGCGGCCCACGCTGGCGACGATTCGCCGGGCCGCGCGACCTATCTGTCGCAGTGCAGCGTCTGCCATGGCGACCGCCGTCAGGGTTCCCCTCCCGAGTTCCCTGCCCTGCTTGGTATCGGCAAACGTTTGACTCCAGAGCAGATCGCTGCCACAATCCATCAGGGAAGAGGGCGGATGCCGGCGTTTCCCCTGCAGGGAAAGGCGCTCGACGACCTGCTGGGCTACCTTTCCAGCCCGGCGGATAACGCCTCTTCTGCACTCTCTGAGGAGCAGGCGTCCACCACAAATCCAGCCTCAAAAACCGTAACCACTAAATTCACGATGACCGGTTACCGGCGTTTTAACGACCCCGATGGATATCCCGCCACGGCACCTCCCTGGGGAACCCTGAATGCTCTCGATGTCTCTTCCGGAAGATATCTTTGGAAGATTCCTCTCGGCCAGTATCCGGAGCTTGTCGCCCAAGGGATGCCGGATACGGGCAGCGAAAATTACGGTGGTCCCATCGTAACGGCCGGTGGTCTTGTTTTTATCGCGGCGACCAACTTCGACCATAAGATTCGGGCCTTCGACAAGACCACGGGCAAGCTGCTCTGGGAGGCGGCTCTTCCCTTTGCCGGCAACGCCACGCCGGCCACCTACATGGTCAACGGACGCCAGTATCTCATCATCGCCGCCGGGGGCTCCAGCATGAATCCGCGAGGCCCTATCGGAGGCGTCTATGTCGCCTTTGCCCTGCCTCAATAGTGGCTCTAACTTCTCCCGGCGACCTTCGCCTTCAGTCTCTCCACTACCAGAGGGGGAACCAGCGTCGAAACATCACCGCCTAGTTCGAACACGCTCTTGATCAGCCGCGAACTTACGTAGCTGTACTTCTCTGCCGGCATCATGAACAGGGTCTCCAGCTCCGGATCCAGCTTGCGGTTCATCATCGCCATCTGGAACTCATATTCATAGTCAGAGATCGCCCGGATTCCCCTTAGCACCGCTTTCGCGCCCTGCTCCCTGCAGAAATCCACGAGCAGACCATCGAAGGTCTCTACCGAGACGTTCCCGAGGACGCGCGTCGCCTCCGTAATCATCTCGACCCGTTCAGGAACCGTAAACAGAGGAGCCTTTTCGGAGTTGCGCAGGATCGCCACCACTAAGTGGTCTACAATCTTCGCCCCTCTTGCGATGAGGTCGAGATGTCCGTTCGTCAGCGGGTCGAACGTGCCCGGATAGATTGCCTTTACGGTATGCATTCCCAAGCAGCATACCTTTCCCGGGCGAAAAAATCTGTTTTCCCGCTGTAGTCTTCCCTCTGGCAGCCTCGTCTGTTCTGGTATGCAGGCCAGAGCGTCTTCTGCTCAGCCTGCTGTCAACGCATGTATATCAAAGACATCGCCGCCGATCTCTTCTCCGAAGCCACGCAGGCCGCCGTCGTCATCCCAACACCCTTTGACGATATCGCCGCGGTTATCGAGACGCACCGTCCCCGTGTCTTTCGGTTCCTGCTCGCTTCGCTGCGGGACGTCGATCTTGCCGAAACCCTGACCCAGGAGACCTTCCTCCGTGCATGGAACTCCCGCTCGAACTTCCGTGGCGATTGCTCCGTAACCACCTGGCTTACGCGAATTGCCCTCAACCTGGTCCGCGACCATACACGCACCCATCGTTTTCGTTTCTGGAAGCGTGCTTCAGCGCAGTCTGTCGATCCTCAAGAGATCGCCGCTTATCTTCCTCATCCGGATTCTCCCGTCGACTCCCGCCTGATCGCGACTGAACAGGTTGCCCTCCTGTGGCAGACCGTCTCCACACTCTCCGACCGGCAACGCACAATCTTTCTCCTGCGCTTTGTTGAAGAGATGGAGCTGTCGGAGATTGTCTCCGCGACGGGAATGCCACTCAGCACCGTCAAGAGCCATCTCTATCGTGCCCTCACCAATATCCGCGAACGCTATGCGGAACTCACCAGGAAAACCATATGACGACCCATCTGACCCATCAACAGCTTTGCGATCTTCTGATCGCCGGTCCATACGAGATCTCGCCTGAGCTTCAGCCTCTCCGCGACCATCTTCGCTCCTGCACAGAGTGCTCGAAGGAGCTGGACTCTCTCCGCCAGCCTCTTCAAAATTTTCGTGCTGCCACCACTGCCTGGGCCAGCCATAACTCGGCCAACCGCTCGTTGACGTTGCCGCTCCGTTCCCATTCCTTCGGAGCTGCAGGATGGATGCTTGCCGCGGCTGCGCTTCTTCTGGCGCTGCTCGTCCCGGTCGCACTGCACGAGCGCCATTCGTCCGCATCAGCAGCTCGCAACACGGCAGTCACTCCATCCAATTCCTCCGTCCACTCATCCAGCACCATCGGAGACGAAGCGCTTCTGGAGGCGATCGACCAGACCGTATCCTCCTCCGTTCCGACCCCCATGGAGCCGCTCGCCGACCCCACGGCAGGCCGCTCTACTCAAACCGACTCTACCCCGAGGAAAAACTGACATGACTCGCTCCTGCGTCTCCGCACTCGCTTCTGTAGCCTTGCTCTGTGGCATCTCCTCGCTGGCAGAATCTCCTGTCCAGCAGCCCGCTCCACCTTCTTCGCCTGCGCCGTCTTCGGCTCCCGCCCCAGCGCCAAAGGGTCCGCGCCCGGTTCGTAACATCCAGTACCGCGTCATGGGAGGAGGCGACCCCGGAATGCGTCCGGAGATGCGCATCGCTCCTCCCGGCATGTGGTGGAAGAACCCCGATATCGTCCAGAAACTTTCCCTGACGTCGGACCAGCAGAAGCGGATGGACGACATCTTCCAGCAGAGCCGTCTTCAGCTTATCGATCTGAAGGCCAATGTCGAAAAGCAGGAGGTCATGCTGGAGCCCATGCTCTCGGCCACCTCTCCTGATACCAACAAGATTCTTGCCCAGATCGATCATGTCGCGAGCGCCCGGGCGGAGCTCGAAAAAGCCAACGCTCGCATGCTGCTTGGAATCCGTGGAGTTCTGTCCGCAGACCAATGGACCAAGCTGCAGGCCGAACAGAGAGACAATCAACGCTTTCTGTACCACTTCAAAGGTGGACCGGGCGGACCTGAGTTCGGCCCGAAGGGCCATGGACCCGAAGGCCTGATGATCCTGCCAGGTCGCACAGAACACTTCGAGTTTGCTCCCGGAGCCCTCAGCATGCTCGTTCCACCGTCGCTGCCTTCCCCGCCGGAGATGGGAATCTCCATTGGCGGAGTTCCCCCGATTGACCTTGACGGTCCGGAGATTGATATCTCTCCTGACGTCGACATTGATCGCTAAAGATCAGCATATCGGTCAAACCAAAGGGCTCTCGCGCTAGCGAGAGCCCTTTGGTTCTGGTGATTCTTTTTTACACCCTTGCAAGATTCTTACGCCCTACTAAAGATCTTGGGTATGCCCCGCATTGAGGATAACGGATGGAAGAACTGCCTACGACCTCTTCCCCTTTACTGCCTCCGTTGCCGTAGCAGCGCCATTGGCGGGAACTGCCGGAACGTCGGGATCTCCGCTTACACCCGCGATATTCAGCTTCTTACGGATCTCGCCGTCGATTCGGGCAAAGACGTCCCTGTTCTCCTTCAGGAAGTTGCGAACGTTCTCTCTTCCCTGGCCGATCCGCTCCCCGGAGTAGCTGTACCAGGCACCACTCTTCTCCACGACGTTGTGCAGCACCGCAAGGTCGAGCACATCGCCCTCACGAGAGATACCCTCGCCGTACAGAATGTCGAATTCGGCATCGCGGAAGGGAGCGGCCACCTTGTTCTTAACGATCTTGACCTTGGTGCGCGATCCGGTCACAACATCGCCTTCCTTCACGGCACCGATGCGGCGAATGTCGATTCGAACGGAAGAATAAAACTTCAGAGCGCGCCCGCCTGTTGTGGTCTCCGGGTTTCCAAACATCACGCCGATTTTGTCGCGAATCTGATTAATAAAGATCAGGCAGGTCCGCGACTTCGCGACCGTGCCGGTCAGCTTGCGCAACGCCTGGCTCATCAGACGGGCCTGCAGACCCATATGTGAGTCGCCCATTTCGCCGTCGATTTCGGCCTTGGGAACCAGCGCCGCCACGGAGTCAACTACCAGCACATCGATTGCGCCTGACTTCACCAACGCATCGACGATCTCAAGGGCCTGCTCGCCATAGTCCGGCTGCGAGACCAGCAGATTATCGACGTCGACTCCCAGCTTCTTGGCATAGCCCGGGTCCAGCGCGTGCTCGGCGTCTACAAAAGCTGCAAGTCCACCTGCCTTTTGCGCTTCGGCAATAATCTGCAGCGTAATTGTCGTCTTACCCGAAGATTCCGGCCCGAAGATCTCGACCACACGACCGCGCGGTACGCCGCCCACCCCCAGAGCCGCATCGAAAGAGATCGAGCCCGTCGGAATCACGGAGATCGGGACAATCGCCTCCTTGGCTCCCAGCCTCATAATGGAGCCCTTGCCAAATTGTTTTTCCAACTGCGAAAGCGCCGTCTCTATAGCCTTATTGCGGTCATCTGCCACGTGATGATTCTCCCTCGGGTAAACGTCAACACGGATTCTAGCAGCTGAGGGCAGGAAAGCAAAGAAAAAGCGAACACGCCCAACTGTTTCATGAGGCTAGCAAGATGAACTCCGCCTGATCCGGGGAGATGGATCAGATCGGCCCTGCTAAGCGGCCCCATACGCGCGAAAAAGCGATCCGAATCCGTGCATCGCGGGATTCAGGTTCGGCGCGAAGGTCGCCCTCCGCGCCGATAGTATGATCGTGCCTGTGCTGCTTCAGGACGATACATTCCGCCGTCTGTGCCGTGGGCGCGACCTTCTTGCGTCGAAGTACCAATCCCGCGTCTTTCTGACGCAGGCGGCGAGCGAGGCCTGTCTCTCCGAGTTCCACTTTCATCGGCTCTTCCGTTCCGCGTTCGGAGAGACGCCGCATGATTTTCTTACCCGTCTGCGGTTAGACCGTGCCCGTCAGCTTCTCGCCTCCGGGCATCCGGTCACCGAGGTCTGCTTCGACATTGGATACGAAAGCCTCGGATCGTTCAGCAGCAAGTTCCGCACGCGCTTCGGCGCCAGTCCCATCGAATTTCAGCGGGAGACACGACGCATCTTCGGCTACAACGCACCGTGGCGCATCCTTATGGTGCCGGAATGTCTTTTGTTTCGGCGATAAGAGGAAGAGCAAGAATCGAGAAGCGCTGCGTGGGCTGCCTTCCTATCCTTTGTGAAGGAGAACTCTCATGATTCAGAAGATGTTGCATACCACCATTTTTGTCCTCGACCAGGACGTGGCGAAGGACTTCTACGTTGACAAACTCGGCTTTGACCTCAAGGTTGACCACGTCTTTCCTCATAATGACTTTCGCTGGCTCGCCGTTGCCCCCAAAGGCCAGCCTGACATGCAGATTGCACTGATGAAGGTGGGAGGAAGCGACGAGTTTATTGCTATGAAAGCAGGGGGCGGGACGGCGACCGATCCCAAAGATCGGGATGCCATGATCGCCCTTCTGAAAAAAGGAATGGTCGGTTCCGGGTCCTTTCATACTGCTGACTGCCGTAAGACGTATGAGGAGCTGAAAGCGAAGGGCGTGGAGTTTTTATCCGAACCAAAGGACCAGTTCTACGGTGTGGAAGCTGTCTTCAAAGATCCATTCGGAAACGGGTTCAGCCTTGTGCAACCAAAGAATGTTTGAAGGACGTGAGCTTTAGCGACGATCGTTGCAGGCCGTCCAGTACAGGGAAGATCTGCTACGCCTCAGAGAAGTGGGGCTTGTCTGCGGGAGGAGCATGCCGCCTCAGCCAAGCCCCACTTCTTTGAGGGCCCCGCCTGCCGCCCGCAGATTTTCGAGCTTCATCTCAGAGTATTTGCGCGACAGAATCACGCCTTCTGCTCCGCCCCGAAAGGCTGCGAGGACGACCGCTTTGGTTCCGTCCGGGGTGCACTTGGCGTTTCCGCCTGCGGTGGGAATATCGATATCGATACCGGGCCACAGCTTTGTCTTGGAGCCTTCAAGAGCCTTCTTCGCGCGCATCGTTTCGCGGTAGACGTAATCTGCGGAGAAGCCGGTCACGGGAAGATCTTTCAGGCTGGCCTCTTTGCCGTAATCGAGGACACGATAGTGAAACTCCAGGAGCTCCTGCTTTGGGACATCGGAGAAATATGAGGTTCCAACGCTGTTGATGTAGTCCGCCATGCGTTCGCCGGCGCAATTCTGATACATGACGATCTTCAAAAAGTCGGAGTAGGGAGCCATCTCCGCGAGATCCTGCTCTGCACGGTAGATGGGATTGAAGGAGTTGTTATGCCAGATGTGCCAGCCGACTCCTAGCTTAGGATTGATGCCTTTTACTCGGTCGTAGATCGCCTTCTGTGCTTCGCGCAGGCTTGATGTCCAGAGGCTCTCCCATGCCAGCAGCTCGGGGTAACGCAACATTAGACGCCAGAACTCGACGTAGCTGCCATCGACAGGGCGAACACCCTTACGGCTTGCCAACACAAACTTTTCGAGCTCGAGGAATCCCTGCTTCGCCCGCTCGGGATTGACGCCCTGGCGACGCGCCTTGGCGTAGCAGAACTCGCAGAAGCAGGTGGCGGCAGAGGGTTGTGGATGAGCATGGCTGGCACCGAGAACATTCGACAGAGCGCCTTGCCGCTCAGATCCCCACATGATGCCGTCGATGTCGTAGGAACGGGACCAGTCTTCTGCGATGTCCTGCAGCCAGGACAGATAGTCAGGATTGTTGAAGCAGAGCGTTGCAGCCTTCTTGCCGGAGAGCTCGACCTCCTGCAGCTTCTCCACGTTGGGCAGACCGCGGCGGAAGACATCCTCATACCAGCAGATAGTCTTCATCCCGCGCTTCTTTGCTTCGGGGATCACCTGCTCGAGCACGTCAAAGTTTCCGAGGTCGGGGGCGCGAAAGTCTTTGAAGGCCGTATTGGTGTAGTACTTCGGATTAACCTTGGTATACGAGCCTCCGAAGAAGGTATCGGTGTCGTATCTCTGGCTGCCGTGATCGGGCAGCGGCTGTCCCGGCACCTGACGACCGGCTATACCGCGCCCGTAGGTAAAAGTAGCGACGAAGAGCGTGTTGACCGCGGCGCTCTGCTGGCACTCGTCGAGCACCTTCGAAACCCCCTCATCGACGAAAGAGACGGCTCCCACCTGGATGCCGATCATTTTCTGCTGTCTTGCCGGATCGACCGCAAAACTGGCACCGGGCAGCGACGCGGCAACAACCGTTCCCGCAGCATGCTGCAGAAATACTCTGCGATCCATCCTCACCTCCGTTTGATACGGCCAACGCTATCTGACGATTTCGTTTGGAAAGAAACTTTCCGTGGAATCAGAACTCCGATCGATCATCTCTCAGATTGCACTTTCCGTGCAGCATGAAAATTAATATCGGTCCGTTTAGAGAAGGCGGTCTCCGAAGAGTGCGACATGTACCCTGATGTAGCTGCGCCGGGACTGCCATCCTTACCGTAACCGTTCGCGGTCGATAAGCTCTTCCACCCGACGCTTGACCTCGTCGCGGATCGCTCGAACCTCATCGGCAGGTAGTCCCTTCGGGTCGCGAAGCGGCCAGTCGTCCCTGCGCAGGCCGGGGACATGCGGGCACTTGTCTCCGCAACCCATCGTGATCAGAAGCTGAGCCTCTCTCGCCAGTTGCTCCGTTAGTTTTTGAGGTCGCGCATGACTGAGATCGATGCCCGCCTCCTGCATAACGGCCTGCACTTCATGATGGACCCGCTCTCCCGGCTCCGTGCCTGCCGATACCGCGTGGGCCTTGTGCGGATCGGCAAGCTGATTGAAGAAGGCTGCCGCCATCTGTGAGCGTCCCGCATTGTGGACGCACGCGAAGATTACCTTGATCATTCTCTCTCCTACTGGCAGCAGCCGGGCTTGCAGCAAGGCACGGCTGTTTTGCTGGCGGCTCCTGCATTGGGCTTGATGGCGTATACCTTTACGCTGGCCGCTGCCGTGTTCACGTCGTATTTGCTGAGCAGTTCCGACAACTCCGCATGCAGCGTCGCTGAATCCGCATCCGCTGCGGGCGCGCAGCAGGAGCCTTCCGCCATTGCAGGCGAGCAGCATCCGGACTGATTCTCGACCTTCGCGTACGCGTTCAGGTCTGCGCCACTGTCCACGATCTCAACATGCTCGAATCCGGCAGCCAGCAGCCCGGAGCGATAGTCGTCAATTTTGATTGCGCCACCGATGCAGCCCACGTATGCCGCCATGCTGCGCGCGATCGCCTCCGGAAGCTCGCCCTTAAGAGCAATGTCGCTCACCGCCAGGCGACCGCCCGGCTTGAGGATGCGGGCAATCTCACGGAAGACCGCAGGCTTGTCCGGCGCAAGGTTGAGGACGCAGTTCGAGATGACACAATCAACGGAAGCATCCGGCAAGGGAATCCTGTCGATCGTGGACTGATAGAACTCCACGTTCGTATAGCCCGCGGAGGCCGCGGCAGCGCGCGCACGTTCGATCATCGCCGGGGTCATATCGATCCCGATGGCGCGTCCCTCCGGCCCGACCATCTTCGCAGCCAGAAACACATCCAGGCCACCACCGGATCCGAGATCCACGACAACCTCGCCGGACCGCAAGTGCGCGGTGGCCGTAGGGTTTCCGCACGATAATCCCATGTTGGCCTCCGCTGGAATCGACGTCAGCTCCTCCGCTGAGTAGCCAAAGGCCTCTGCAACGGCCTTCACGCCGGCATGGTTGCTCGACAGACTGCTCTCTGCAACTGCGCCATACTTCGAACGAACCGAATCAAGAATCTCTGCCACGTGCCACCTCCTACATATCTGCTTAGGTGAATATATTCCTTGCCATCACATTCGTCAAAGCGTATATATTGTGTATGGCGCGGAAAGCTCAGTTCGACATGCAGCAGTTCTTTTTAGCCCTCGCGGACAACACCCGCCTTAGGCTGCTCAACCTGATGGGAGAGCAGGAGGTCTGTGTCTGCTACTTCGTGGAGATCCTTGGAGCACCGCAGCCGAAGATCTCACGCCACCTCGCCTATCTTCGGAACGCTGGCATCGTCTCGGCGCGGCGCGAAGGCAAATGGATGCATTACCGCATCGTCATGCCGCCTCACATTGGGGCCACGCAGATTCTGCGGCAGACCCTGGAGTGGCTAAAGGAAGACAAGGCGATGCAGGCAGACCGGACGCGTCTCACGAAAGCCTGCTGCGCGCCTGCAAAGTATGCGCTCGAAGGTGTACCCCTCCCGGCCGCTGCTCCTGAATCGTGCTGCGAGGTCTTGCAATGAACACGGTCGCAACCCATGGTCGCGTCTGTGCCCCGGCACAACGGAGACGGCTGTCCTTTCTGGATCGCTTCCTGACGCTCTGGATCTTCCTTGCGATGGCCGCAGGCGTAAGCATCGGGCACTTCATCCCCGGCTCCGCCGCCTTCGTGAATCGCTTCCAGACCGGCACGACAAACATCCCGATCGCCATCGGACTTATCGTGATGATGTTTCCGCCGCTGGCGAAGGTGCGGTACGAGAAACTGGGCGAGATCTTCCGCAACCGGAGGGTGCTGGGGCTGTCACTGGTCCAAAACTGGCTGATTGGCCCGGTACTGATGTTCGGCCTCGCCGTGGTCTTTCTGCGAGGCGAACCTGCCTACATGCGCGGCTTGATCCTGATCGGCCTCGCGCGGTGCATCGCGATGGTGCTCGTGTGGAATGAGCTTGCGGAGGGGGATGCGGATTACGTCGCCGGGCTGGTCGCCGTCAACAGCGTCTTTCAGGTGTTCTTCTACAGCCTCTATGCGTGGGTCTTCCTCACCATCCTGCCCAGGTGGTTTGGTCTTCAAGGCAGCATCGTGCAGGTTGGTATCGGCCAGATCGCGCAGAGCGTTGGACTCTATCTGGGAGTTCCATTCGCGGCGGGCTTCCTCGTGCGGTACCTGCTGATCAAGGCCAAAGGTGAGCGATGGTACACGACCCGCTTTATTCCGCGCATCAGTCCTCTGACGCTCATCGCTCTTCTCTTTACCATCCTTGTGATGTTCTCCCTCAAGGGAGACCTGATCGTTCGTCTGCCGTTAGACGTTGTAAAGATCGCTGTGCCGCTGGTGATCTACTTTCTCGTGATGTTTCTGGTGAGCTTCTGGATGGGCAAGCGCCTTGGAGCAGATTACGCACAATCCGCTACGCTCTCCTTTACGGCCGCCGGAAACAACTTCGAACTGGCGATCGCTGTTGCCGTTGCCGTCTTCGGACTGAACTCCGGAGAGGCGTTCGTCGGGGTGGTTGGGCCGCTGATCGAAGTGCCCGCGCTGATCGGGCTGGTCAATGTTGCGTTTTGGCTGCGACGACGAATGTATTCGCAAAGCGATTCAATCGCTTAGTCCGTTTCTGAAGAGTGAGGAGCCGCACCTAACGTGGCTGAAAGCCAGCCTTTCTCACAAGAGCGATAGCCGCTATCACTTGCGTAGAAGCGCGATGTGATCAATATCACTTCGCGCATCGCACTGCTGGATGGACGCAATCACCACATGAATAACATGGCCAGCATCACCGAGCTGGCCACAGGCGCTACAGGCGAGCGGCCCGGCAAAATCGCCCCGCTCGCCGAGGTACTGCGCCTGAACAGTTAGAGCACGGCCATGACAAAGTCACCTCACCGCAGGCTTCGGCAGCCAGCAAAACCACCGTTCGCATGGACTTTGCCTACGATGGAGGCTTAGGCAAAGGCGGGACGGCCACGATTCTGGTTAGCGGAACGAGGATTGCAGTGATCGCATCGAACGAACGCAATCGGTCATATTCTCGGCGGATGAGGCTGCGGACATCGGTCTGGACGGCGCCAGTTCTATGACCGTCAATCCCAAGGAAAGCGATAACGCCTTCACCGGTAGGATCCTGAAAGTTGTCGTTGATGGGCAGCCCATCGCAGCCGCTCAAAAGATTCAGCAGGATAACTCTCTCCACGAAGCGAATCTGAAAAAAGCTCCCTCCGACTAAGAGCTGAGCGCCAATCCCTGCTCCATACGGTTCGGAGCGCTTCCAACCGGAATGAGAATGGAGAAGATCGTCCCCTTGTGTCGTGGGCCGATGGAGCTGCGAACGCGAACCTTCCATCCGTTCTTGCTGGCGAGTTCCTGAATCACCCACAGCCCCAGACCCGTTCCTGTCTCTCCCTTGGTTGTGACGAAGGGCTCGAAGACGGTCGGCAGTAGAGCGGGATCGATACCGGAGCCGGTATCCGCGACGCTCAGGCTCAATTGCGGTCCCGTCTTTGTGCTCGGACTTCGTCTGAGGCAGATTCTCAAGCGCAGCCTTCCTCCCATCCGCATGGCATCCAGCGAGTTTCCGACAAGATTGGCGATCACCTGCCGGAGCTCTCCAGGATTGGCACAGACGAAGATGGTCGTGGCGGGTACTTCTTTGGTCACGCTTACGTTTGCTGCCACCAGACGCGGATGATACAGCGTGAGGATGGAGTCCAGCACGGCGTTCACATCGACCTGTACCGGCTTGTTGGGTTCGCGATAGTAGCGCAGGGTGTGCTTCGTGATTTCGGTTACTCGCGCGAGCTCCGACTCGGCCTGATCCAGATATTTTTGCATGAGCTCCGAAGAGGCTTCGGTGCGTAACAGATAGAGCAGGTTGGTGACGGACTCCAGAGGATTGTTGATCTCATGAGCGATGCTCGCTGCCATGCGGCCGGTCACAGCAAGTTTCTCCGAGCGTCGGAGTGCCTCCTGGGCTCGCTCCATCTGTAGCATCTGGTCCCTAACCTGGTACTGTCGCTGCCGTCCCCGCAGTGCGACTTCAAGTGTGCTGAGTAAGGTTTCGGGACGAAGAGGACGCTCAAGAAGGAGAACATTCCCGAGAGGCATCCGCAGCTTACGCAGGCGTTCGCTCTCTATCGTGACCCGCCCACCAGAGACCAGAAGAATAAGCGGGAAGTCAGACCACGAAGGCTGCTGCTTCAAGACCATCTCAATCTCGTGGAGGGCAGCGCCTCGGAGAGCTTCTTCGCTCACAATAGCGGCCCCGGCACCCGCACTGATGTTTTGACTCAGCTCCGAGAGGGCTTTCACCACATGGCAGGGCCTGCCTAGCCTCTCCAGCAGGTCCGCAATTAGCTGGGCATCACGTCCGATAGGCGCGAGGATAAGAGTTCGCCCTTCCGGCAACCTTGTCTCAGTTTTGGTGATCAGAACGGCCCCTCCTAGATCTTCGAACCGACGAAGGTTGGAGTTCCGGAGAGGACACCCTCGAACTCCGCCAGAGGCTGCCCAACACTGATAGTGCCGTCACTCAAGATCAACTCTCGAATGGTCCGTTCATGAGGACCGCTGCGTTTCTTCACCACGGAGAGCGCCTTTCGAATGGCACCGGCGCTTTCGAAATAGCGGAAGAGGAGAACTGTGTCTGCGAGATAGCTCACATCGATTGGGCTTTCGGTGACCCCTATGAAGCCATGCTGTGCAAGTGTGAGTAGGGTGGCAATCCCCTGCTGTCCCATGTAAGCGAGCAGTTCATGCAACTGCATGGCGAGGAACTGCTCATGCGGCATCGCATTGAGGAAACCGTTCATGCTATCGATCACGACGAGCCTAAGATCTTCTTCATCAACCCTTTTCCGGATTCTCGAGACGAACTCTCCCGGGGAGAGCTCTGCTGGATCAATCTGCTGGATCTCCAGCATTCCACTCTCCATCAGTTCGGTCGGGTCCATACCCAGCCCGCGTCCCCGCTCAATCAACGTGGCGAGAGATTCATCAAAGGCGAAGATGATGGCCTTCTCGCCCCGTTGGGCAGACGACACAGCATATCGAAGCGCAACGGTTGATTTACCGCATCCAGCCGGGCCGGTAAGAAGCGTACTGGTCCCTGTATCGATGCCTCCGCGGAAGAGCTCATCGAGTTCCTTGAGTCCGCTCGGGACCGGTTTTCGCTGAAAGCCGGGCTTGTGTTCCGAGGCGATAAGACGGGGATAGATGGCGATACCGCCTGTTTTGATGGTGTAGTCGTGAAAGCCCTCACGAAAGTGAGATCCGCGAAGCTTATGGACCTCCATGCGGCGTCGCTTAATGCCGAAATCCCGCTCCAGGCTTTGCAGCTTGATGACACCGTGAGCGATGCTTTGGAGTTGCAGGTCATTGGTACTCCCCTCGGCCGTCCGGTCGTCCAGCAGAAGTACAGTACAGTGCCGCCCAGCAAAGTAACGCTTCAGTGCAAGAATCTGCCGCCTGTAGCGGAGGGGGTCGCGAGCTATCATGCGGAACTCTGAGAGAGAGTCAAACACCACACGTCGTGGATCAATTTCTTCGACCTGCTTCAAAATCGCGGTCATTGTGTCCGCCAGCTCCACTTCGGACGGATGGAAGACAGTGTATTGGGCGTCTGCACCCAGATCCTCATCGGAAGGGACCATCTCGTAGATGGTTATCGGATCGAGAGACCATCCGTGCGACTCCGCGACCTGTTCCAACTCTTGCTTCGATTCAGAGAGAGTGATGTACATGCCTGTTTCACCGCTCTTCACTCCCTCGAGTAGAAACTGCAATGCAATCGTCGTCTTTCCGGTTCCCGGATCACCCTCTACGAGATAGAGATGACCCCGGGGTATTCCACCTTCCAGAATGGCGTCCAATCCTTCAACACCGGTAAGCAGCCGGGTTTCACCTTTCCTCTCGTTCTTCACATGCTTCGTGTCGAGCAGAGAAAGGGCACTTTGCTGGTTCCCTGGATCGTCGTTCTTTGGGAGCCCCTCGCTCATCATCCTCAGTCCCTCCTATCGGAACTTGGATGCGGAACAACACCCATAAGATTGCCTAAACGATTAGGAACCATCATCTTACCCTGCAAAGTTCATGCGTTCTGCATGCAACCCGAAAGCACTCGTCGCATTTACGACTGCGATGAGAGATCGTCACACCGAATGGCTCGTCCGTGTTATCCAAGGATTCTCGCCAGAGATTCTCGGCGGTCTACCGTTTCAGCAAATCCACAGGCTGGTTTACATCCTCAATTCTGAAGTGCTTCGCAAGCGCAGGATGCCGCTCTGCGATGGCCTTATAGATCTCCCAGGCGACTCGCCGGTAGCTAAAGTGGCCCGCCACGCCGGAGCGCAGCTCCGAGATGTACAGTGCCTCGGCGAAGTCCATCTTGAACATGGCGCGGCAGCGCGTCCCCAGTGGCAGGCAATACTGTGCCGACTGCTGCGCTTCGGCAATGCCAGAGTCCCGCAGTTGCCGATACGCTGCGAACGCCGCATCCATCGCTGCCCGGTAGTCTGCATCCAGTCCAGCTTCCTCGAGCGTCGGCTGTCCCGGGCATACCGGTTCTTCGTACCCATGCAAGTCGGTGAAGCCCTGCAAAAGCTGTACGCAGCGGCGATGGCGGTGCATATCGCGGAAGCCGCCGATATCCATCAGGATGTCGAAGCGGAATCCCTGGCCAGCGCTGAAGGCTCGCAACAACTCATCATGCCTGCCCCGATGCTTAGTTCCCAGACCAATCAGCTCATCGCGGCGCGCCCCAGCCAGTGCAGCCACGTGCGATCGAAGCTGGCGGTAGGAGTAATGGCAGTTGGGATAGAGCAGCGAGGTCGCAAGTTCTACCTCCAGCGGCTCTGAGTCGTCGAGCAGATCGACCACGGGAGCAGGATCGATGGGTTGTCCCGCCATTAGCTCCGCTGCGGCTGCTGCGAGTTCCCTGCGGCTCTCTTCCTGATAGGCGTTCGGCGTCGCGTACTTGACCAGCGTCGGCGCAGCTTTGACCGGGCGCAACAGTAGCTCGGTCGCGCGGCTGCAGCAGAGATCGTTCACCGACCCGATCTCCTGGCACAGCACCTGCGCATCGGCGTGATGGACGTTCCATGCGGGCTCGGTGGCTGCGCGGCGCAGCTTCTCTGCGATCTGCCGGATCTCCGCAAACGGGCTGGTCAGCAATCGGGAGACCTGCGTCTCCAGGGTTCTCGCATTCACGATCTGCCCCAGAGAGGTATTGGTCGCCAGCGGCAGGAGGTATCGAGCGACATCGAAGGCGCGTGCCTTGAGAGTCCGCTCGTAGGCCTCGGGCTTCATCTCCTCCGGGCGAGCGATGGAGCCTTTTAGCGCATCGAGCATTCCTGCCGCCAGGTTCTGGTAGGCCTTAAACATCGCTTCGATCGCCGCTGTAAAGTCCGCCGTCTTCGTGCCGAGGTCAGGTGTATACCATCCCGAGCGCCGAAAATCCTGATAGCGCGTGGAACGCTCCTGACCGTCCCAGCGCTGCTCATCCACCAGGTCGATCGCCGCAAGCAGGCTCAGCCGTTCAATCGCAAACGGAATATGGGCGAGGTCAGCGATGGAGCGGTGCCCGTACTGAAAGTAGAAGGTGTTTAGAAACTGCTCGGCGCGCTGGGCGCTGATCTCGACCAGAGACTCCTTCATGCTCAGCGCAGACCTTGAATACTTTGCCATCGCGTAGGCAAGCACCTCGGGGTCGGCTCCGTGGATCGCGTAGACATCGGTCTCGGCTGAGGGGGAAGGAAGGTTTTTCTCGTCTGGCATGGTGAACCACAGGATACTTTACTCGCGGCTTCGGAAAACTCCTGTCTTACGGTCGGCGGCCTTCCCTCACTCCTGCTCGAAGCCGCAGGCGGTTGCTCGATTCGTATAATGCGAAAGCAGAGGATTGGAGGTTCATTGAGCAATCGCATCGCACTTGTCACAGGAGCATCCCAGGGTATCGGACGCGCCATAGCGCTCGAACTGGCACGAAGAGGAGCTCACGTCGCACTCGCTGCACGAAATACCGAGAAGCTGGCCGCCGTAGAGGCCGAGATCACCGCTGCCGGGGGCGCCGCGAAAGCTTTTGCCCTCGACGTCGCCAGCGAAGAGTCCATCAAAGCCGGCGCGAAGGCCGTCGTAGAACATTTCGGCAAGATCGAAATTCTCGTCAACAACGCAGGCATCACCAAGGACATGCTCTCCATGCGCATGAAGCGCGCGGACTGGGACGACGTCCTGAATACCAACCTCACTGGCGCCTTCCTGCTCTCGCAGGCAGCGATGTCCTCCATGGTCAAAAACCGTTGGGGCCGCATTATCAACGTTACCTCGGTGGTCGGGCAGATGGGCCAGGCCGGACAGGCCAACTATGCCGCCTCCAAGGCTGGTCTCCTTGGTCTGACCAAGTCACTCGCCCGCGAGCTTGCCAGCCGCACCATTACCGTCAACGCCGTCGCTCCGGGATACATCGAGACCGCCATGACTGCCGTCCTCACCGACGAGCAGAAGAAGATGAACGCCCAGTACATTCCCCTGGGCCGAGTCGGGACCGACGCTGAGGTCGCATATGCTGTAGCCTTCCTTGCCTCGGACGAGGCAAGCTACATCACCGGCCACACCCTCGATGTCAACGGCGGCATGCACATGGGCTGAGCCCTGATCCTGAGGGCCTGACCTTCGGAGGCCACATCCTCGAGCCTGAGCGCCACTCTCCGACGAATCGTCACACACGGATGGCTCTAAAACCCTGCTCCTCCCTGCTCCGAATCGCGGTTTCGATTCTGCCCGGAAGAAGGAGCAGGGCTTCCAGTCCTCCGGTCATCGCAACCTCATCTCCAGGTCAATGCGCAATTAATCGCCAACAAGCGGTCCGGTGGCAGAACGTTTTTGTGTCTGATAACACGAATAAGTTTGTTGTCGTAACAGGTTCCCATCGCGCACCGGGTTCAAGTAAAACTTAAAGAAATGGCCTCCATCCGGCTGCAGATGAACCTCGGGTGGTACCAAGATGCTCCTGTATCAAAAGATAACGATTGACCCCCGTTCGCGGGCTGTTTACTTTGTGGCTAATGGGCGCCATGCAAACACTTCCTGCCGAAATTGAGAACGAGTCTTCTGAGGCTCTTTCGATTGCAATGAATATTGGAAATACGATCCGGGGTTATCGCCTTCAGAAGGGTATGTCCCAGGGCGATATCGAAAAACGAACCGGACTCCTCCGCTGCTACCTCTCGCGCGTGGAGAACGGCCATACCGTTCCTTCGCTCGAAACCCTTCAGAAGATCGCCCGAGCCCTCGACCTTCAGCTGGCTGAGTTCTTCGCCGAGGAGATGGTCGGCAAGGAGATGTCTTCCCTGCACCTCAACGAAGACGAGATCCGCTTCCTGACCCAGGTGCAGCGCTACTCCGCCAACCTGGGCGAAAACGACCGCCGCCTGTTGCTGGCCATGGTTCGGAAGTTTGCCCAGACTGCTCTCAGCTAAGCGGGACTCGAAACGAGTCTTCTCAGCAGCGCCGCAAAGATCCTATTTTCTTGTAAACCAGCAGGACCCTCGGATGCGGGCTATCGCAGATTCGCGATCCAGTGTCCGAACAGCGCCAGCAGCAGTGCTGCCACGGCAAAGGTCAGCTTCTGGCGCGCCAGATAACGCGTCCTGCCGCTGGTCATCCGCGGAACCAGAGGAACCCCCAGCGCCAGGCCGGAGAGGAAGCCTCCGACGTGCGCCGAGTTGTCGATCCGGATCAGCGGCAGAAAGATCGTCGCAAGCCCGATCACCAGGTTCAGCCCAGCAAACTGAATGACCGAGCGGCGCAGGCGATGCAGCTCGAAGGCAGGAATTGGGAGCTTGCGATTGGAGAGCAGCACAATCAGGATTCCGGCGATGCCAAAGACCGCCCCTGAAGCTCCGGCACCCACGGAGACGAAGTCCCGCATCAGGATATTGACCAGTAGACTCAGCAGATTCCCCGCCACACCGGTTAGCATGTAGACCGCAACCATTCCCCACGGGCCCAGCAGGGGCTCTCCCAGCAGCCCCAGATTCCACAGGCACCACATGTTCGTCAGCAGGTGTATGAGCCCGACATGAACAAACGTGGCGCTCAGCAGCCGATACCACTGCCCATGCAACACCAGCGCAGGTACATTGGCACCAAAGTGGATCAGCTGCCCCGGAGTCGGCGTCGCCGGGTCCACCCCGTGAAGCACCATCCACAGGTAGACAGCACAGTTGATTCCCACCAGAACATAGGTTCCAGGCGCCGACAGAATGCTGCGGGTGCGGCGGCGCGGAGCCGGAGCATCTTCTGCGATATACGCACCCGGCGGATCGTCGGACGGAAGGATCTGGCCTTCAGGCTGATAAGAGGATGACATTGGGGTCTTTCCTTCTTAAGCTACCAAACACTGAAGCCCAGACGAAGACCGTCTCAGAAGCGGCAGGTTCTATGGAAGTTGCATATTTCGATTTTGCCGAAGATTAGGCTGCTTTGGTAAAGCGGTTACGAAGATCGGAGGGGATATGCTGCTGCACCATCTCTCCCAGAAACCCGGGCAGCGGTGTCGCAATCGCGACCAGGACCCACAATAGCGTGGAGAGCACCAGTCCTGTGACCGCAACCGCCTCAAGCGAGATGGCAACGGCATGGGCCTGATACAGATGAAGCTCGACCTTGCCCACATGCGTGATCAGCTCGACCCGATGAATAATAACCGCGGCCAGAAGAAACGCGATGATCGAAAGCGTGCTAACCGAGATCAGCAGAACGTCGATGGTGCGTGCAACGCGCTGGCGGCGACGGCAGTGGCTGCACTCGGTGAAGTGCTGCTCATAATCCGTTCGCATCGCCGGGGACAGGCCCGAGATGTCATAACGCCAGCCAGAGAGAATGGCCCCTACCACCTGATCGGTACAGGAAGCTGTCCGTTCACGACTCTCGGCAGACTCTGATGCAAATCTTTTCATCATCTTTTCAGACTTCCATTTTACCGTGTTTGATAGCTGAAAGAGCAGAAAGATTCTTCTTCTCAGAAGCTTCTCTGACACCTATCGACAAAACTTAGCGATAACTAAGTTTTTATTTACAACGAGATAGGAGCAAGCGGGGCAGTCTGTTCGGCCAATAAAATTCGATTTCCCAACAGCGTTGGATGGTTCATCATTGCCTGTTCAGCGGAGAGCCGAGCCAATTCCGGGGCGTTGTTGGACTCCGACAGATGCCCAAGAACGATGTAGGCAGCGCTCCCATCGTAGTCGCGCTCGAGGAATTCCGCCGTAGCCAGATTGGAGAGGTGTCCCACGCGGGAGAGAACCCGCTGCTTGACGCTCCACGGATAAGGGCCGTCCTTCAACATCTCAAGGTCGTGGTTGGACTCGAGCAGCAAGACGTCGATTCGCTTCAGCGCAGCCTTGACGTTGGGAGGCATATAGCCAAGGTCTGTGGCCAGCGCCATCCGTATCCCTTCCGACGAAAATACAAAACCACAGGGATCCGCCGCATCGTGCGGGATGGTGAAGGGAGTGATCTCGATATCTCCAATGGAGAACTGGCGTCCGGAGTGGAAGTACTCGACCGCAGGCAGATAGGTTGGATCGGCTTTGGCGGACGACTTCGCTGTCACTTCGGGCTCATCCGGCTCTCCACAATCCGGATCGGAGGACCTCTCCGCAGCAGCTGACATGCTGTCGCAGAGTCCGGTCTCCGGCAGGTCTGCCGCCGCAGCAGCGGCGTTGGCGCGAGCTTCCTTCTCCCGCTGCACGTGATCCAGCCACTGCGCGTACGACATCGTTGTGCGGGGACGTACCATCCGCACCCAGGCTCGATGGGTACCCTCCGTAAAGTAAACGGGGATTCCAAGTTTTCTCGCCAGGACACCCAGCCCGGCAACATGATCCTGGTGCTCATGCGTGATCAGGATGGCGTCCAGGCTGACTGGATCTTCTCCGGCAAACAGCATCCGCTTCATCAGCTCACGGCACGAGAGTCCAGCGTCCACGAGGACACGGGTCCTGGAAGAGGAGATGACTGTGCTGTTTCCCTTGGACCCCGAGGCAAGCACCGTCATTCGCATCATGGCTCTACAATACGCCGTATTCTTGTGGGTTTTCGCGCAGGTTTACTGCTTTGGTACACCCGGGCTCGAAACGAGGGGACGAATACGAGAAATATCGGCCAGAAGAATGGAATGACCGGCTTCGCTCTTCTTCACCCAACTCCCATCCGGCCCAGGGATCACTTCAACGCAAAACAGGTCGGGCGTCTTTCCTTCGTCGAAGACTACGAGGATCTGTGCGACCAGATGCTTTCCCTGAACGGTTTCTAAGAAGACGACCTGATCGACCTGCGACGGAAGAGCCGCCCGTTCCTCTTCGGTCACTGCTGCACTTTCGAACGCAGGGGAGCGAGAAAGTTCACCGTAGAGCGCAGCACAACCTCGTCACGCTGATTGAGGGCCAGGGTCCGTGTGCGAACGACACCATAATCCGGACGCGAGTTGGAGTGCCGGACGCCGACAACTTCGATCTCGGTCCGAATCGTATCTCCCGGGCGCACCGGCTGGGTCCAGCGCATCTCTTCGACGCCAGCGCCGATCATGCCTCCCGCTACCGGAACCGACTGCACGCGCAGGCGCATAACGATCGCCGCAGTCAGCCAACCGGACGCTGCCAGCCCCTTGAAGAAAGAGCCTTCGCCGGCCGCCTCATCCAGGTGGAAGGGCTGGGGGTCGTACTTCTGACCGAACTCCTTGATCTCCTCGGCGGTTACCTTGGCGCTGCCGACCGAGTTCATCTTCTGGCCGACGTAAAAATCCTCAAAGTACATCTCTTTCGGCATGGAATCTCCTGAACCGTAGTGTAACCGCACCCATGCATAGCTTTCTTGGCCCCGAGTGTGGTTCTTACGCAGCACGATGAAGTCACGATGAAGTACCGACATCGAGAGCCCCTTAGACCTTCGCTGCGTCAGGCCTATTGACCAGTCTTTGGCTTAGGAATAGGCGTAAAACCCTTTTCCCGACTTCCGTCCCAGCCATCCGGCATCCACCATACGGACGAGCAGTGGGCAGGGCCGATACTTTGGGTCGCCGATTCCCTGCTCCAGGACTCGCATGATATCCAGACAGACATCGAGGCCGATAAAGTCCGCGAGGGTTAGGGGCCCCATCGGGTGAGCCATGCCGAGCTGGAAGATCTGGTCCACGGCTTCGGCTGTGGCAACTCCCTCCATCACCGCGAAGATCGCCTCGTTGATCAGGGGCATCAAGACACGGTTGGAGACAAACCCGGCGGCATCGTTCACCTCTACCGGCGTCTTCCCCAACCGCACCGCGAGCCTGTGAACAGAATCATAGGTCTCCTGTAAGGTCTGCAGGCCCCGAATCACCTCCACCAGCTGCATGATGGGGACGGGATTGAAGAAGTGCATCCCGATCACCTGCGCCGGCCGCGAGGTCTGGGCGGCCAGCTTCGTGATCGAGATGGAGCTGGTGTTCGTGGCCAGGATCACGCCGGGCCGCAGAATCCGATCGAGATCACGGAAGATCTCACGCTTTACCTCGAATCGCTCCGTCGCCGCTTCGAGCGCAAAATCACACTCCGAGAGCCCCTCGCGATCGAGCACAGCAGTAATGCGGAACCGGGCCTCCTCGGCCTGCGAGCGCGTGATTTTTTCTTTGGCAACCTCGCGGGCAAGGTTCTTCTCGATGGTGCCCAGGCCGCGATCCACAAGGTTCTGAGCGATGTCGCACAACAACACCCTGTACCCGGAACGTGCCGCCACATGGGCGATCCCATTCCCCATCGTTCCTGCACCGACAACAGCAATTGTTCTGATCTCGTTCATAACCATCTTTGGATGCGAGCCTCGGCCCGCCAGATCAACGTTCGCACGGGCCCGGAGCGAAGAGGAGGACGGTGATGTTGTCGTTACCCCCTTTTTGGTTGGCTGCTTCCACCAGATCACGGCAAGCTTCATACAGAGCGGCCTGTGTGATCTCCGCAGGAACCCGGCTGAGGATATCGGCTATCTCGGGATCGGCAAGCTCGCGGGTGAGGCCATCGGAGGCGAGCAGATAGAGATCGCCCTGTTGGGGGCAGTAACCGTTAATCTCGGGATCAACGGTTATCTGCGTTCCGACCGCTCGGGTGATGACATTACGCATGGGAGACTCCAGCGCCTGGGCCGGAGTGATCTGCCCGGCACGGACCTGCTCTTCCACGAGCGAATGATCGACCGTCAACTGTTCCAGATTCCGGCTGCGCCACCGGTAACAGCGGCTGTCTCCGACATGCACCAGCCAAAGGGAGGGGCGGCTCGACTGCTCGATGTTTTGGCCGGGAGAGAGACTCCCGTTGACTTTTGAGGGCGAGTGGAGGAGGCCGACCAGGGTGGTTCCCATACCAGACAGATGGGAGGCTTTCACGGACTGCTGGTAGACGGCACGGTTAGCGACCTGAACGGCGGAGTTTACCCGCGAGCGGACCCGCGAAGGCGGGAAACCATCCTCGACGCCATTCTGCGAGAGGTAGGAGACGAAGGCTTCGGCGGCAAGATGGCTGGCGACTTCGCCTCCTGCGGCGCCTCCCATTCCGTCGCAGACAACAAAGACTTTGAAGAGAGGGGCGGCCGCACAGGCGTCCTCATTTTGACGCCTCACCTGGCCACGGTCCGACAACATCGCGAAGATGGGTTCTCTGTCTGCCACAAGAAAGAAAAATTCAGGCCCGCAGAAAACAATACACGGGGACCGGAAGAAGGCAAAGACTGAGTTACTGTTTAGTTGGAATGAAAGAGACCGGCCCAGTCAAAAACAGGAACAGCATCCTTCTGGCAGACAACCTGGACGCACTGGGGCAGATGGAGAGCGGATCGATCGAGCTGATCTATGTCGACCCGCCCTTTAACACCGGCCGCGTCCAGAGCCGTCCGCAGCTGCGTACGATACGGGATGATGCGGGCGACCGGACCGGCTTCGGGGGGCGGCGCTACCGCACGGAACGCGTAACCGGTGAAAAGGCTGGGGTCGGTTACACCGATCAGTTCGACGATTTCCTCGGATTCCTGCGACCGCGCATGGAAGAGGCGTACCGCATCCTCGCACCAACCGGCTCCTTTTTTTTCCACATCGATTACCGTGAGGTGCACTACTGCAAGGTCATGCTGGATGAGATCTTCAGCGGCCAAGGAAAGGTCCGGGGACGCGACTGTTTTCAGAACGAGATTATCTGGGCCTACGACTACGGTGCCCGGTCGAAGAAGCGATGGCCAGCCAAGCACGACAACATTCTGTGGTACACCAAGCAACCGGACCGCTACACCTTCAACCTGGAAGAGTGCGATCGCATCCCCTACATGGCTCCGGGGCTGGTCGGAGAGGAGAAGGCGGCTCGAGGAAAGACGCCTACGGATGTGTGGTGGCATACGATCGTCTCTCCCACGGGCAAGGAGAAGACCGGGTACGCCACGCAGAAGCCACTGGGAATCCTGGAACGGATCGTGAAGGTGCATACCAACCCAGGGGAGACGGTGCTGGACTTCTTCGCCGGCAGCGGAACGACAGGGGAAGCGGCAGCCAGGCATGGCCGCCACTTTGTGCTGGTCGATCGAAATGAAGAAGCGGTCAGGATTATGAAGCGTCGGCTCGCGGGGTATCTGGCCGGGGGAGGATGAAGCGGATGGCTTCATCGGCTGGCTGGAGAAACCGCAGATCCTTCGACTACGCTACTCGCGATGAAGCTGCGAGTAGCTTCGCTCAGGATGACACCCGCTCTTGGTTCGACACCGTCTCTTGGCTCGGCACTCTCTCTCGCCTAGGATGACACTTTCTTTCGGCTTGGGATGACCACCTGTTCTGGCTCAGGGTAAGACCTTGTCAGAGAGGATCGGCGTGACCCTGCTCGCGGGAGCTTGCAATATCAGGTGTTGTTGGGGTCGATGGATTGGAATCCGTAGGTCTCGTAGCGGGTGGTGAGCTTTCCGTTGGCGATGGACACGACGGTGAAGCCCTCGGGAGTTCCCATCCGGGTTCCGCGCCACCAGTTGCCGCTGACCGCGCCGCTGGTGATGTACGGGATTCCGTGCCACTCCACCCGTTCGTTGATGTGGGTATGGCCCTGGAGGACACCGAGAACGTTGTGCCCTTCGAAGAGCGGGAGCACCTCGTTGGCGTTGGCGATGGTCAGGCCATGATGCGCCTCCGGCTTTGCCGGGAGCTGAACGTAGGAAGAGAAGGCCGAGACGAGCGGAATATGCACGGAGACGATAACCGGGGTTCCCTTGGGCAGCGCAGCCAGATCGCTTGAGATCCATTGCATCTGTTCGGAATCGATTCGTCCCTCGTAGGCACGATCGGAGGTGACACCGATCGAATCCAGCACCAGGAAATGGTGCCCCTTGTGGTCAAAGGAATAATAGGGTTTGCCGAAGCGCTCTTCGAAGAGCTTTTTGCCATAGAGGGGGTCGGTAGGGGCGACGCCACTCTGCGGGTAGATTCCGACGACGTCGTGATTCCCAACTGTGTGATGCACCTTCATGCCGAGATCCTGTTCGGTCTTTGCGTAGAGGTCAAAGAGCGAGAGAGCACGCTGCTTTGGAACGGCGAGGGAGTCGAAGACGTGGTCTCCTCCTTGAATGGCGAAGTCGGCCATGATGCCGCGCGCTTTTCTGAAAGCCATCGAGGTGCCCTGAGCCGCATTGAGTTCGGGCTGGATGTGGGTGTCGGTGACGAAGAGGAAGGTGAAGGATTCCGGAGCAGGAGCTGCGAAGAGCGACGATGGAACAGCGGAGGCTGCTCCGGTTGCTCCCAGAAGGGTAAGGAAGTCGCGGCGAGAGGTTTTCACGCGAGCCATTTTATGACTTTTCTGTCACAGGAATGAGAACAGGAGGCCCGGGCGGCTCGTCGTAGAATCGAGAGATGAAGTATCTGGTGGCCCTACTGGCAGTTGCAGGCATCGTTGTATCGGCGATGGCGCTTCATGTGCATTACATGGATCCCTCCCAGGCTCCGCCGTGCGCGGTGACGGAAAAGTTCGATTGCGGCGCGGTGAACCACAGCCGCTTCGCAGTGTTTCCTCCTCGCGGCTTCGACGAACCAACAAACGCGGGCCATCCTATTCCGATTGCAACCATCGGGATTGTGGGGTACGTGGTGATTGCGGCGCTGGCCCTGGCGGGATGGTGGTGGCTTGCCTTTCAGGCTTCGCTGATCGGTTTCATGGGAGCCTGCTTTTTGAGCTACCTTGAAGCCTTCATTTTGGAGAAATGGTGCATCTACTGCTTATGGTCGCAAGGAATCATGACAGTGCTGCTGTTGCTGACAGCGACGATGCTGGCGGTACGGGCCATGCGGACTCGACCGATGTCCGTGGAAAGGTAGGAACCCCGAGGATGTGGCCCAAAGTCATGATGCAGCTTTTTGAACTTTTACCTCATGCGGCGCGGCTGATGCCGGTCGCCGAACGATACTTCAACGCGAAGACCGCTAATGAACGCTCCAACGAGATGGCGCTCGCGGCGATGGCGGAGGGCGTGCAGGCAGATCTGGGACAGGTCACCAAGGCCCATGCCGGGCTGTACCGCCAGCTGCAGGAACAGGGCGCACAGATCTCTGTCGTTGGCGATGATGTTCGTCAGCTGCGCAAGTCGCTGGAGAGCTCCGAACGCCGGGTGATTGCGCTGGAGGAACGTCTGGGCACGCTCTATCTGTGGGTCCGGCTGGGTGTGAGTGTGATGACGGTTTTGCTGCTGGTGATTGTGGGGCTGCTGCTGCGGAAGTAGGACAGGCTACTTATTTCAGGGAAGATGGTTTCGCACTGGGTAAGGGCGTGAATGGGGGACAAAGCGGTAGAATGGCCCTATGGGAATCAGTCGCGAACAGGCCCTGGATTGCTTTAACAGTGACGATCTGATCGGTATCGGCATGGAGGCCGATGCGATCCGGCGTCGTCTGCATCCGGAAGGGGTCGTCAGCTACATCATCGATCGCAACATCAATTACACAAATTTTTGCACGGAGTACTGCACCTTCTGTGCGTTCTATCGTCCCCTGAAAGGAAAGATGGCCTCGGAGGGCTACATTCTGGACTTCGAGACGATCTACCAGAAGATTGCAGAGACCGTGGAGATGGGCGGAACCGGGGTTCTGATGCAGGGCGGCCTTCATCCTGACCTGAAGATTGATTGGTTTGAGCGGCTCTTCCGCGGGATTCGCGAGCGGTTCCCTTCCGTGTGGCTTCACTGCCTTTCTGCCAGCGAGATTCTGGCCATCGCGGAATATTCTGAACTGAGCCTGCGGGATACGATCATGCGGCTGCGTGATGCAGGACTGCAGTCGATCCCCGGCGGCGGTGCTGAAATTCTGGACGACGAGGTGCGGCACCGCATTGCGCGGCTGAAGTGCAAAACCGAGGATTGGGTTTCGGTCCATCGCACGGCGCATGAGCTGGGAATGCGGACCACGGCGACGATGATGTTTGGCGTGGGCGAAACCTTTGAACAGCGTGTCAATCACTTCGAGGTCGTTCGCAGGCTGCAGGAAGAGACCGGGGGCTTTACAGCGTTTATTCCGTGGAGCTTCCAGCCAAACAATACCGCCCTTGGGGGCCGGGGATGGGATGAAGCCACCTCGGTGGAATACCTGAAGACGTTGGCGATCAGCCGCATGTACCTGGATAACATTGAGAACGTTCAGTCGAGCTGGGTGACGCAGGGCCTGAAGGTGCTGCAGATGGGGCTTCGGTTTGGCGGGAACGATGTTGGTTCGGTGATGCTGGAGGAGAACGTCGTAAAGGCGGCAGGAACCGCAAACTGCACCACTGAGGAAGAGTTGCGGCGGATTATCCGCGACGCAGGATTTAAACCGGTGCAACGCGACACGCTGTACCGAACGATGTTCCTGAACTGAAGCGTATCCAGAACGGAATTGTGAGCTTCTTCACGTAGAATCGGTTCGATCAGATTTAAGCCTTTTGCCGGAGCAAGTGTCCTGTCGCTTTTAACCTCATCCCTCACCTCGGCCCTCGGGCTGCTGATGGCCCCACATGGGTTCGGCCATTACTGGAAGTCGCATTATCTGGACCAGACGTTCAAGGGTCTTTATCGCTGGAACGCGTTTGATACCTGCCTGCTGATTCCCTACTTCATCGTCATGATCATCCTGGCGTTCTACGGAATCCATCGCTATCAGCTGGTGTGGCTCTATTACAAGAATCGCAAGAATGCCAGCAAGTGGGATGAGCCTCCGGCTCGCTTTGCGGATGACGGTCTACCGTTTGTCACGATTCAGCTTCCGATCTTCAACGAGCAGTTTGTGATCGATCGCCTAATCGATGCTTGCTGTCGTCTGAATTATCCGCGAGATCGTTTTGAGATCCAGGTGCTCGACGACTCGACCGACGAGACGACTGAAGTAGCGCAGCAGATTGTGGAACGCTATGCGATGGGATTTGCCGGGATGGAGCCGCAGCCCATCACTTACATTCATCGCACCAATCGCTACGGATATAAGGCGGGAGCTCTGGATGCAGGGCTGAAGACGGCACGCGGAGAGCTGGTGGCGATCTTCGATGCGGACTTTGTTCCGCCGCGAGAGTGGGTAATGCAGGTCGTTCATCACTTTGCGGAACCAGAGATTGGTATGGTTCAGACGCGATGGACGCATCTGAACCGTGACTACAGCTTTCTGACGCAGGTTGAGGCGATCATGCTGGACGGCCACTTCGTACTCGAGCATGGAGGGCGCTCTCGTGCGGACGTCTTCTTCAACTTCAACGGCACGGCAGGCATGTGGCGTCGCGAAACCATCGGCAGTGCCGGAGGATGGCAGCACGATACGCTGACGGAAGACACGGACCTGAGCTATCGCGCGCAGATGGTGGGATGGAAGTTCAAATATCTTCAGGATGTTGAGTGCCCTGCCGAGCTTCCGATTGAGATGACTGCGTTCAAGACGCAGCAGGCACGCTGGGCGAAGGGGCTGATCCAGACAGGAAAGAAGATTCTGCCGCGCGTGCTGAAGAGCAACGTACCGTGGCACACGAAGCTGGAGGCGTGGTATCACCTGACCGCCAACATCAGCTATCCGCTGATGATCGTCCTCAGCGCGCTTCTGATGCCCGCAATGATCATACGGAGCTGGCAGGGCCTGCTGCAGATGCTGTTGATCGACTTGCCGCTCTTTATGGCGAGCACGATGTCTGTCTCCAGCTTCTATCTGGTGAGTCAGAAGGAGCTGTTCCCGAAGAGCTGGGGCAGGACGTTTCTGTACCTTCCTTTTCTGATGGCGCTTGGGGTTGGACTGACGATTACCAATACGAAGGCCGTTCTGGAAGCGCTGTTCGGCGTGAAGTCAGCGTTTGCACGAACCCCGAAGTATCGCGTGAACAAGAAGGGCGAGAAGAGCCAGGCGAAGAAGTATCGCAAACGACTGGGCATTATTCCGTGGATCGAGCTGGCGATCGGATGCTATTTTGCCCTGACAGTCTGGTATGCGATTACGACGGAGAACTACTTTACGGTTCCCTTCCTGGTGCTGTTTGTCTTCGGCTATTGGTACACGGGTCTTCTAAGCTTGCTTCAGGGGCGCTTCGAGCGCTTTGGGACGGCGGGTCAGGAGTTTCACGAGAAGCCCTATCCGATGGGAATTTAGCGGTCCGAGGTATCCCATGAGATTGCGTCTGAAGTTCTTCGCTGCAGCGCTTTGTTTTGCAGGCAGTATGTGCAGCGCGCTGGATTCTGTACCGAAGCCCGAATATCACCAGCGCCGCGTTGCGCTTGCAGCCAAACTGCATGGCGGAGTGGCTGTTCTTTTCGCGGCGGAAGAGCCCGTGCTCGACTTTATGGCTTACCGGCAGGACTCTGACTTCTACTACCTGTCCGGATGGAACGAACCCGGGGCGGCGATGGTAGTTCTTCCAGCGGTGGAGGCGACTCCAGAGACTCCGGGAACCGCACTGGGAGGCCGTGCGGCGCAGCCTTATCGCGAGATTCTTTTTCTGCCATCGCGGAATCCACGCATCGAGAAGTACACCGGCGCGAAGATGGATGCAGCGACTCCTGATGTAGCCGCCAAGACGGGCTTCGATGAAGTGTTGCCGATGACGGAGCTGCCCGCGGTGCTGAATAAGGTCGCGCAGGCGGATCGGCTACGGGTAAGAAATGTCTGGGTAGAGAAAGATTCGGCGCAGGCGAAGGCGCTTCTTGGGTTTACAGCTGCAACGCTGGGGCTGGCTGATATCGAACCGGGCGGCGATGTCTCGCAGCCTCTTACGGCGCTGCGTGCGATCAAATCTCCTGCAGAGGTGGCGCTGATCCGAAAGGCTTCAAATGCCTCGATCGCAGCACAGCTTGCTGGCATGCGAGGGATCAAGCCTGGGGTTCTCGAGCGTGCGGTCGCGGGGATTGAGCTGGCGAAGATGATGGCAGAGGGATGCGAACGGCCGAGTTACGCTCCTATCGTCGGTTCGGGACCGAACTCGACTACGCTGCACTACAGCGACAATGGCCGCACAATGCGAGTGGGCGACCTTGTGGTCATCGATGAGGCGGGCGAGTACAGCATGTACGCCTCCGACATTACGAGGACGATGCCCGTCGATGGGCACTTCACTGCGCGACAGCGCGAGATCTACAACCTGGTGCTTGGGGCACAGCGAGCGGCGGCGGCGGCCTTCGTTGCAGGAAAGTCGAAGATTAACGATCCGCAGCATAAAGACGTCGACTCTCTGGACACCGTGGCCTTCAATTACATCAATGCTCACGGCAAAGACCTGCATGGAGAACCGCTGGGCGGCTACATGATTCATGGCATCGGGCATCTTGTCGGCATCGATGTGCACGATCCATGGGACTACACAAAGCCGCTGGAGAAAGGCATGGTCTTCACGATCGAGCCAGGGATCTATCTTCCGGAAGAGGGCTTCGGGGTTCGGATTGAAGATGTGTTTTATGTCGATGAAGATGGCAAGCTCGTGGACCTTATCGAAAAGCTGCCACATGAAGCTGATGAGATTGAGTCCGCCATGAAGAGGTAGGAATTTCTCCGCTGCAATCTCTGTAGCGACCATAAAAGCCCAGCCAAATGGCTGGGCTTTTGTTCGTCCACCCTTACTTCTACCAGCGAAGGCCGACCGTGACGGGGAAGTATCCGGTTCGCTTGTTGTTCTCGGGGTAATAGGAGTTCACGGAATTTGCGCTGGGCGAATTGTCGACCCAAACGTAGCGAGCCTCGGCGTAGAGCTTCTGCGAGGCGAAACGAGAGAGCCGATAGGTAAAGCCGATGCCTCCATTCACTCCACCGGCGTTGTTGGAGTAGTGATCGAAGGTCTGGTTCTGCGTGAACTGGTAGCAGAAGCCGAAGAAGTCGCAATAAACTCCGGTGGAAGGCAGTGTGAAGTTTGTCACCTTGCGATAAAATCCCCCGCCTCCGATGACGTAGGCTCCTAAGCTGTCGCCCTGGTAGTAGGTGTACATCGGGTTCAGCGTGAAGGACCATACGTGGGAGTTCCCGTCCAGTCCTGCAAAGCTGACGGGAGTTCCTGTGTCATCCACCAGGCCGAGGTTGTTGTAACGGACGTACTGGCGGTCGAGGTTGCCACCGGTCAGGCCGAACTTGTCGTAGTCCCACTGGAGCAGAACCGCAAACTTTTTATTGAAGTTGTAGCCGCCCGCTACCTGAACCTTCCAGCTGATGCCGAGTTCTTTGCCGGCTGACCCGGTCGGCAGTCCAAAGCCTCCACCGCCTGCGAAGGTGTACTTGTTGGAGCCGTCTGCATGATGCCAGCGATCGCTGTAGTTGGTCCGCCGGCCATAGCTGCGACGAGGAGGCGGCTGATTGTCGCCCGGAGCAGGAATGAAATTTTCTGCGGAAGCGATCTCGTCGCTTCCGGCGCTGGAGCTATAACTCAGATCAGCGGGCCTAGTCAGATCAATGGGAGCCATCAGGCTCTTTTTGAAGTCAATCGTCTTTCCGGCAGATGGGGAGGTCGTGGTCTGCGCGGGAAGGCACAGAGTTGCCGCGGCACTAAAAAAAGTGACAGCCACAGTGTGGAATATCACCTTGGACAGGCGGCTTGTTCTGAAGGTTGAATACATCCTCTTCACTCCTGAATGAAATCTTCTGGTTACCAGTAACCCTAACTTAATGTTCTTGTTGTGTAGGACGCTGGAAAACGGTATTTGGATGACACAAAGAGACTTTCCAGTCTAACTGAAGACAAAATGGCATCCCTTCGGATGCCATTTTGAGAACAATTCTTCAGAGATCGAATCGGTTCTAGTGAATATCGAACTGCTCGGGATGAAGACTCGGATCAGATTTAACCAGAATGGTCTTGCCCACCATCTCCTCCATCTCCTGCAACCACTTTGTGGAAGACTTGAGCTGCTTGACCACGTCCGGATGAACACGCAACATGACATCTCCGCGATCCAGATGCCGGGACATCTTACGCATCTCGACATAGATGTCGTTGCATACAGTCACCGGAGATTTCACCATACCGGTTCCCGTGCAGATGTTGCACTGCGTGGAAAGCGTGCGCTCCAGTGATTGTTTGACACGCTTGCGTGTGATCGCCACAAGACCGAAATCGTTGAACTGAAGAATCTTGGACGGAGCCCGATCTTTCTTGAGCTCTTCTTCCAGCGCCGCCATGACCCGATTGCGGTTCTTGCGCTCATCCATATCGATGAAGTCGATAATGATGATTCCACCGAGGTCGCGAAGGCGAATCTGACGCACAATCTCCGGGATGGCGTCGAGGTTGGTCTTGACGATGGTATCTTCCAGGCGGGCAGTCTTTCCGACGTACTTACCGGTGTTGATGTCGATCGCAACCAGAGCTTCAGTCTGGTTGATCACGATGGAGCCGCCGGACTTGAGCCAGACCTTGGACCGAAGAGCCTTGTTGATCTCTTCAGTGATTCCGAACTGCTCGAAGAGCGGTGTTTCCTTGGTGTAGAGCTTTACGCGCCGGATCAGCGAGGGCTGGAACCGTTGCAGGAAGCGCAGCACCCGTTCGTATTCGCTTTCCGTATCGACCCAGATGGCGGAGAAGTTGTCCGTCACCTGATCACGCAGAATGCGCTCGACGAGATTGAGGTCGTGATAGATGAGGGCAGGCGATTTCGAAGATTCGGAACGCTGCTTGATATCGGCCCACAGGTTGAGCAGGAAGCGCAGATCCGAACGAAGCTCCTCTTCGCTGGCTCCCGAAGCCGCTGTACGGACGATGAAACCGCCAGCTGCATCTCCCTTCTCGCTGAGAAGAATTTCCTTCAAGCGGCGACGCTCCCCATCGGATTCGATCTTTCGGGAGACGCCGGTGTGGTTCACCGTGGGCATAAAGACCAGGAACCGGCCCGGGAGAGCGATGTGCGAGGTAATCCGCGCGCCCTTCTTGGCGATCGGCTCCTTTGCGATCTGGACCAGAATCTCCTGACCCGGCTTCAAAAGCTCGGTGATCGCGGGAAGGTCCGTCGCCTGCATGGAGCTGCGGCCCCGGCTGCGACCACTGTTTCTATCATCGCCGCCGCTTCCGGTATGGCGACTGCGGTCGCGCCCGCGACGATCGCGGCGTCCGCGACGGCGGTCCACATCGGGTCTTCGTTCCTGACCGGGAGCAGCGCTCTCGGGCTGGGCTCCAAGGTCTTCCTCTTCCACAAAGCCTTCGCCTGTAACCTCGTCTTCGATCTCTTCGGCATCAGCGACGGCATAGTCTGTGCCGAAGCTGCTGTCATCGATAGCGTCCTCTTCTTCAAAGTCGTCTTCTTCTTCAGAGAGATTCGCGCTGGTGATCTGATCGATCGACATCTCACGAATCATCGTGCCCAGATCGGCTGCTCCCTCGAGCGTCTCTTCCTCGTCGAGATCATCGAGCTCTTCGATGGAGGAGGCATGAAGGGTCTCGGGACGATAGTCCTGATCGTCGATGACCTCTTCTTCAACGACGCCGATACCGGACTCGAAGGCCTGATGTTCCGCTTCAGCTTCTACGGGATCGATCACCGGGGTTGGGGAGATCATCTCTCCCGTTGCATGGATGGAGGTGATCTCGTGAGTCTCCAAGGTTTCGGCAGAAGCTTCCAGCTGGTCCGAAGCACTCGCCTTGGGCTCAGCAGCGAAATCACTCTGCTCAATCTCGGCGTGAGGCAGTTCGGAGTGGAAGGTCGCGACCTCCTCAACTGCGGTCGTCGTTTCCTCTTCAGGAGGAGCGCTGTGGCGGAACTCGCTGGGAGGAACGGGATCGAAGCGATAGGAGGCTGATGCCTCTGTCGGCTCGTACTCTGCGGGCTCTTGATGGTCGTGAGACTTTTCCACGCGCTGGACCGGAGCAGTCTGCTCCGCGACTTCGGTCTTCGGCTCGGGAGCAACTGTTGCAGCTGCGGGTTCCTTCCGGCTTTGCGGAGCCGGGCGACGGCGGGAGAGCGACTCTCCCGGCAAAACCAGACCGCCATCCCATCCTGCAGGGATCTCAAAGCCGGGTGCGGACGGAGCTGCCGCTATGGGAGCGACGGCTTTCTGCTCCTGCTCTCTCGGTTCCCCGCCCGTCCGGTACTTGGACAAGGATTCACCGGGCAGCACAATAGGCTCGAGCGGCGCTTCGTACTGAGCGTAGCTCTCTTCGGGGGCGTTCTCCAGGCCATAAAAATTTGTCTTTGGCGCAAATCCGCGCGGCGCCTTGCGGTCACGACGCCCTCGGCCGCGATCTTCACGCCGGCCACGTTCCTGACGGTCGGAGTCTTTCCGGTTCTCCTGAGTTCTTTCTACCGGAGCCTCGGAGAGAGTCTCCTGAACCTCGGCAGCGCCTTCCAGCTCGAAGACCTCCTCAGCTTCTTCTTCAGGAACAGCTGCATCCACCGGAGCGTCGACGTTCGTCTCGGCTGAGTTCTCTGCTGAGTATTGACGGCCTCTCCCGCGCCGGCGACCACGTCTGCCGCGCCAGCGACGGCTGCCATCGGCTCCAGGAGCACCTTCTCCGATGCTTTCGTCCCGGCTATCGGGGCTTCCCTCTTCCGGAGCCTCGAAGGCTTCTGCGGTGTAGGTCTCTTCGGGAGCGACCTCGTCCTGCTCCTGGGATGAATTGGATGGAGAGGCTTCCTGGCGATCGCGATTGCCTTTCCGATCCCGGCGCCCTCGTCCACCGCGGCTTTGCTCCTCCCGGGGGGCGGCTCCGCCGTCCAGCGTGGCTGGTTCCCGACTTCCCCGATCGCGCTTTCCACCGCGCTGCGCACCTTCTGCATCGAATTCAGCCGAATCTCCGGCCTCCTCCATGAAGTCGGTGATGTACAAAAATGCGTCGCGCTCCAGACCGATGTCCACGAAGCTTGACTGCATGCCCGGCAGGACACGGGTTACGCGACCGTTATAGATGGATCCTGCGAGCGTGTACTCGTTTTCGCGCTCGTAGTAGATCTCCGCGAGGGCGTCATTTTCGACGATGGCAAGCCGCGTTTCGTGCGGCGTGCTTGAGATATATATTTCCTTCGACATTTCTTCTGCTCTTTCTGCCCAATGGGCGGCAGACACGGCAGAGAGAAATCGCAAGCTTCCTGACAGACGTCAGGTGCAGCTCACCGCGGGGCGGACAGGATGGGGAATCAGTGCAGACTCGAATGAGCGTTCGATAGATGGGTAAACAACTCTGCCAATGTCCCTCCCGCTGTTTGCGGCCGGGCTTGAACGAAAGAGATCGGATACGCCGGGAGAATCTTCGAGCAACTGCGGGCATGCGGACTTTGTGACCAGAACAACCTCATCTTTCAGGGTCTGAGGCGGGGCCGTTTGCCATCCGGATGCGTTCATCTTCCGTAAAACCTGTCCGGCCAACGGATCGATGTCTCTCGCCTGGCCGGCCTTTTCTTCAAAATCTTGTTAGCCGCTCCGCGCCTGATGCGCTTGAAAAGAGCGGGGATATCGCTGACTGGCATCTACAGCCAGTCAGACTCTCTGCTCCTAGTATTGCACTAAAGTCTCAGCAGCCGCCAGTGCGATTCCAGATGCCGCAAAGATTGAAACCGATGCTACAGATCTCTGTCATTCTCGTCTATTCCCCTGAAAAGGGGCGAAATACCCCAGATTAATTGACGAACCGCCGCATGCGAATGTTCATCACGATTCCCAGCGCGAGGAAAGTAAAAAGGATGGAAGATCCGCCGTAACTCATGAGCGGCAGAGGGATTCCTGTCACGGGCATAAGCCCGACTACCATGCCGATATTGACCGCGATCTGGAAGAGGATGACCGCCGCGACTCCCATCACGATATATGTTCCGGGAAGATCTGCGGCCGTCTGGGCGTTCTGGATCAGACGCATGAGGATGAGGAAGTACAGGAGAAGAACTCCCATGGCCCCCACGAAGCCATGCTCTTCACAGAACGCGGCAAAGATGAAGTCTGTATAGGGAATAGGGAGGAAATCGCCCTGAGTCTGGGTTCCTTTGTTGGCGCCCTTGCCCCAGATGCCTCCAGAACCGACGGCGATCAGGGACTGGCGAATCTGATAGCCGGATCCCTTGGGGTCGGAGTCCGGGTTGATAAAAGCGTTAATACGGGCCTGCTGATATGGTTTCAAACGCTTGCCGCTCTTCCAGGCGATGCCGCCGATCAGAACCAGCCCAACCAGGATAATTCCGATCTGGCGCAGACGAATTCCGCCCAGAAAGAGACCGGCGATCAGGATTGGGGAGTACGTAAGTGAGGTTCCGAGATCAGGCTGGGTCAATACGAGTGCCATTGGAATCCCGACGAGGGCTACGGCCTTCCCGATATCCTTCCACGACAGTTCTTTACCGGCCAGGTTCCAGAAATAACGGGCCACGGCTACGATGAGGACCAGCTTTACCCATTCCGAAGGCTGAAAGTGCACTCCCCCGCCGAGGTTGATCCAGCGCCGGGCCCCGAGGACCTTCTGGCCCGCGAGCTTGACAGTTACGAGCGATAAGATACTGATTCCATAGGCCCATGGAACGATGTCGAGGAGCCGATGGTAGTCAATCATCGAGATAAGAAACATCAACAGCAGGCCGGCGGCGAGAAATCCGATCTGTTTGTGATCGAAACCGTGAAACTTTGTGTGAAGCGTGGCGGACTTGATCTCGAGCACGCTGATGAGAGACAGCACGCTGACGAATCCAAGCAGAACCCAATCAAAATCGCGGTAGGAGTTGAGCCGAAGCATGTTTGCTGCAGTCAGGTTACCTGAATCGGAAGATGGATCGAAGAAGGCTGTGCTTCTTGTATTTCCGATTCAGAACTGAAGACCTCCAGAGGCTGGGTCAGCCCCAAAATTTGTGTGTTCGGATGGACGACTATTCATTCTCGGCGGACTTTGCTGCACTCGACGGCGTGATTGCGCTGCCTTCGGCGGTTGAAGCCGTTGTCGCTGGCCTGGGCGTCTCGGCGATCCGGAGGTTGTTTTCCTTCCGCCGCTGCTTGGTCACGAAGGCGTTGATGATCTGAGCACCGAGCTTGGCGGAGTTTGCACCCCAGTCACCGTTCTCCCACAGGACGGCTACGACGATATCCGGGTTGCGACGGGGGGCCATGCCGACGAACCACGCATTCGGCACGGTCTTATGGCCTCCACCACTTCGAGCCAGGGCCGTGTGGCTCATCACCTGTGCGGTTCCGGTCTTTCCGGCGAAGTCGATTCCTTCGAGGTGCGAGGCAGCAGCGGTTCCGGTGACGGTGGTTTCAGCCATCGCGTCGGTGATGATCTGCCAGTTCTCCTGGCTGAGGGGAACGGTCTTCTCGGCTGAGCCGGGGAAGTTTTCGTGGATGGCTTCGAGTTCCTGCGCTGGGACCTCATCCGGGAAGACGAGGTGGGGCCGATGCAAAATGCCGCCGGAGGCGATGCCACCGATGGCGCGCGCGAGCTGGATGGGAGTTGCGGCAACCGCTCCCTGGCCGATGCCTACGGAGATCACCTCGCCGGCATACCATTTTTCGTGGAAGTTCTTCATCTTCCAGATGGTCGAGGGCATGGTGCCGGCGGCTTCGTCGGGAAGATCAACACCGGTGCGCTGCGAAAAGCCGAGCTCGGTCGCGTACTTGGCGATGGTGTCGATTCCGAGCTTGTTGGCCAGGGTGTAGTAGAAGGTGTCGCATGACCAGGGGATGGCGTGATCGATATCCACCATTCCATGGCGCTTATCGCAGGCAAAGAAGTGACCGTAGAAGGTCGCGCCGCCGTTGCACATGACACGCATTGGTTGTGCGGCGCCCTCCTCCAGGCCGGCGTACGACATGATGATCTTGAAGGTTGATCCGGGAGCGAGCTGTGCCTGAATCGCTTTATCCAGCAACGGGTGGTCGGGGTTGGTGATGATCTCATTCCAATAGCTCTTGCTGAGGCGTACGGCAAACTGGTTGGGATCGAAGGTTGGCCGTGAGACCAGCGCCAGAATCTCGCCGGTGTGCGGATCGAGTGCAATGGCCGCGCCAGTCTTGCCTTCCATGGCCTTCTCAGCGGCCATCTGAACATCGAGGTCGATGGTCAGGCGAAGGTCCTGTCCGGGCTTTGCCAGCGTCTCCCCGAGATGCCCGATCTCCTTGCCGTGCGAGTTCACGATGACGTCGCGGCTTCCGTCCACGCCGCGAAGCAGAGCATCGTAGGTCGCTTCAACCCCGGACTTTCCGACGACGTCACCGGGCTGATAGAAGGCATATTTTTCTTTGTTCAGGTCATCTTCCGAGATCTCGCCGACGTAGCCGATGAGGTGAGCGGCGAAGCCGTCCCGGGGGTAGACCCTTCGCTGCTCCTCGAGGGTTTCGAGCTCAGGCAGCTCGTTCCTGTGGGCTTCGATAAAGGCCTGCTCATCGGGAGTAATGTCCTGCTTGAGAGGGATGGGCTGGTATTTCGGCGAAGATTGGAAGTGTTTGAGCGCGGCCTGAATCTGTTCGATGGTCAGGTGAAGCCCAGAGGCGATCTTCGGCAGATCAGCATTGATGTCTTTGACCTGTTCCCGCAGAAGGTAACAGGAGACCGAAGGGTAGTTGTCGACCAGCAGGCGCCCCTCGCGATCGAAGAGTCTCCCACGCGGGGCCATGACCGGCACCTTGCGAATGCGGTTGGCTTCAGCGAGGGCGCGAAAGTTGTCGGCGCTGACTACCTCGAGCCGCCAGAGCCCTATGGAGAGGATGGTCAGAACCGCAGCGACGATGTACTGCGCTATATGCAGCTTGCCTGACGGCAGCTTTTCAGCTTTCCCCAGCGCCAGCTCAGTTTGCGGGTTGAGTTCCATATCTCTCCGGATGTGTCGGTTAGACGTTTGCCGAGATCACTCGGGTCTCTTGGTCGTGTCGAGTAAAAGAAACACAGGAATCGCTACGATCGAGTTCGCAAGCGCGCGAACCAATTCCTGAATCCATTGCAGGTGAAGTGTCTGCCCTAGCAGCCTGCGGCCGATCAGAAAAAGAATCAAGCTGTTCAATAGGGAGAAGACAAAGTTCATGAGAACACGGGTGGTGAGACTATCGACATCTACCTGAATTCCAATGCTCGCCGCGATGTAGCCGATCACCGACTTTGCCATGCCGTTTACGCCGATGGGCCTTCCGGTCAGGGCGTCCTGCAGCAATCCAATCGCAGCGCCAGTGAGTGTGCCAACCATGGGACTTCGCCGGGACACGGCGAAGAAGATCGCCACAATGAGCGGCAGATCCAGCATGGAGAAACGCCAGTAGAGCCTGGAAAGAAGAACCTGCAGCACGATCGCCGCGATGGGGACCAGGATCGTGACGGCTGGAGAGAAACTATGCTCTTCGAGTTCTCGTCGTGATGTATAGCTCAGACTGGGCATAAGTTAGTTATCAGTGTTCGGGCTCTCCCCTTTTGGTTGAGGTTTCTGTGTTGGAGCGGCCGGCGCCTGATCTGCCGGCTGACTGGGCCGGGGCGGCGATGCTGGAGAGGCGCCTGGCGGATAGGTCGTAACACTGTGTTCCGCACCGGGCTTGAGAGCCGATGCCGGGGGGGTCGCGCCGGGAGTGTAGCGATCCGGATGCAGCGTGGGTGTGGGCCGGGGAACCGGCGGACTGGTGATTGGAGCCTTTGTGGGATCCGCACCGGGCTGAGCCTGTGTCTGCTCATCCTCATGAACGCTGGGGAGTTTCTCGGCGATAATCTGGGCTGCCGACTGCGCTGCAGCTTCTGCAGCGGCCTCATCCGCAGCCGCTTTTGCTGCGGCCATCTCTTTGGCTGCCGCTGCCCCCTGAGCAAGGTCTTTCTGCGCTATGGGCGGAAGATCGCCCTGAGTTCCTGTGATCACAAGGACCTCTTCAAGCTGGAAGAGGTTGGTCGACGGCTTTACCTGAATGATGGTGTACGGCTGGTGGTCAGGATCCGGGGCGATCGATTCAATCGTCCCGACGTTGAGCCCGCGAGGATAGACCTGATCGCCACCGGACGTCAGGACTTTTTCTCCCGGTTTGATGCGCGAGTCGGGGGTCAGATTGGTAATGACCACATGGCCACCCTGCCCGCCTCGCAGGATGGCGCGAATGCGGGTCGAAGCCAACAGGACGCCGGCTCCCGATGAGGAGTCGTTCAGCAGCAGCACCTGCGCGGTATGCGGGAAGGCGTCGCGGATCTTACCTACGATGCCATCAGGTGTCATCACCGCCTGATCGGGCTTGAGCCCGTCGGCGCTGCCCTTGTCGATGTAGAGCACCCGCGACTGGTCAGTCCCGCTGGTTCCGATGACCTGCGCGGCGACGGTCGAGGTTACATAGTTGCGCTGGAAGTTGAGCAGAGTCTGCAGGCGATGTCCCTGAAGGGCATCTTCGGCCAGTTGGGCCTGCTCCAGGCGCAGGCGGGCAACTTCGTCTTTCAAGTCATGGTTCTGCTGGCGGGTATTGCGCAGGTCAATATAGTTCGCCCAGGTTGACCGGAAGTTATAACCGACGCCATGGACCAGCTTCTCGATGGGGGCAAGCGCTCCCATGACCGCCGCCCGAAGCAGGGTTACCTTCTTTCCGTCAGGCGCGCCGATCTCCGCAGGTCTGCGGACCTGAATCGCCAGTCCAATGGTCTGTACCAGCAGCACGACGACGAGAACCAGTACGTTTTTGAATCGGGAAAAAAAGGACTCCATGGCTTTTTTTAATTATCCCGCGAGAGAGGTTTTCGCGGAGGGTGTCAGGTATGGTGCTTTCGGGTCAAGTCGCCCGGAATGGAGGATCAGAAGATTCTCGAAGCGAACCGGACCAGCCCCTCACGCCAGACGATGTAGCTGTGGGTTCCCTCCGGCTGCTCCAGATCGACGGTCTGGTCTTTCGACCGGAGCCATTCGGCGAATATGTGGTTGCTGTTCAGCAACTCATCCTGACGGCCGCAGACCATCCAAATCCCACGGGGTGTCTTTGAGAACGAAGGTATTTCTGCATCGAAGTTCAGATTCTTGAGCGCCGAGCTTTCGCCTCCCACCCAGCCGAAGCGATCCGGGTGCCTGAGGCCGATCATCAAGCTCTCCAGACCGCCCATGGAAGCCCCCATAATCGCGGTCCCCTCGGCGTCGCGGCGAATGTTGTAGAGGGACGCAACCTGGGGCATGACCTCAGAGAGAAGAGCGCCCTCGAACAACCGCAGATTCCGGTCGATCGCGGCGCGATCGTTCCATAGATCGTAATCGTCGGCAAACCTCATGTCGCCGTATCCAAGAGGCATGACAACGACCATCGGACGCGCCTTTCCCTGTGCGATGAGGTTGTCGAGAATCAGGTTCGCCTGCCCGAAGCGATTCCAGCTATCTGCGCGATCTCCCCAGACGTGAAGCAGATAGAGCACAGGATAGGGCTTTGCTTTTGCCGAATATCCGGGCGGGGTGTAGACGACGAACTCGCTTCGGTTCTCTGGAAGCCCGGTGACGATCTTCGAGACATACTCGTGCCGAGTCAGATTCCCTCGGGGGGCACCTGCGTCTTCCCAGGGTTCCGGGGGATGCGCAGGGATGAGCAGGAGATCGTTCCCGTAACGCCGAACCTGGTTCTGGGGGTCATGCACGGTTGTGGGGCTGCCATCGATCGCAAATCGATAGCCGTAGATCTCCGGTCGCAGCGCTGGCACGGTGGCTGTCCAGAGCCCTCCCTTGTCTTGCTGCATGGGCAGCTTATCGGGACGGTTTTCGAGCACCAGCTCCACTCGATTGGCATGGGGATCGAAGAAGCGAAACGTGACGCTGCGATCGGGGTGTACCTCCGTCGAACGAAACTGGGGCGGAGTCTGGGCTGAGATCGCACCTCCGAGCAGCAACGGCAGTAACGGAAGCAGCCAGCCGCGCAGAGCTCTTATGCCGGTCACCATACGAGACCAGTGTAGCGAACCCGCCCCCCGCAGGGCGGATGCGCAGAGCATAATAAGGGGAATGGCATTTCGATCCGGTTTCGTCTCTATCATTGGCCGCCCGAACGCGGGCAAGTCTACCTTGTTGAATGCGCTGCTCGGCCAGAAACTTGCGATCGTCACGCACAAGCCTCAGACGACGCGCACGCGGATTCATGGCGTTCTTGAGGCTCCGCTGCGCAAGAAGACCCGTACAGACCCAGGCAGGCCAGCCGCTCAAGCGGTGCTGGTCGATACGCCCGGCATTCATAAACCCGCGACCCAGCTGGACCGCCGCATGATGCAGGAGGTGCAGGATGCCCTGGAGTCCAGGGATGTTGTGTTGTTTCTGGTCGACGCGACGCACCGCCTTCCGCAGGAGCGCGATGGAGAGAACAAGTCTCCAACAGCAGCCCGCCGCAAGCTTTCTGCCGCCGAGGACGAGTTTGCGCTTTCGTTTGTACGTAAGCTGACGTGCCCCGTCATCCTTGTGCTCAACAAGATTGATGCCGTACCGAAGGCCGACCTGCTACCGCTGATTGCACACTGGAGCGCACTGCATAAGTTTGTCGCGGTCATCCCCATCTCAGCGCGCAAGAAGCAGGGACTCGACCTTTTGCTGGATCAGACAGTGGCCCAGCTTCCGGAGGGACAGCGCTACTTTCCAAAGCATCAGCTCACCGATCAGCCGGAACGCTTCCTGGTGGCAGAGATCATCCGTGAGAAGATCCTGCTGCTGACCGGCGAGGAGGTTCCCTACGCAACGGCGGTGGTGATCGAAAAGTTCGAAGAACCTCCATCGATGAGAAAGACCAAAGACGGCAAGCTTCCGGTGACGAAGATTGCTGCGGCCATCTTCTGCGAGCGAGCAGGGCAGAAAGCGATCCTCATCGGAAAAAATGGAGAGATGCTCAAGCGCATTGGCACAACGGCGCGCAAGGAGATTGAGTTATTGCTGGGGACGCGAGTCTTTCTGGAGCTCTTCGTCAAGGTCCACGAGGACTGGCGCAGCTCAACAAGTTTCGTTGAAGATCTCGACTGGCGTCGTCAGCTCGAAGAGATTGCAGCGCAGCAAAAGGAAGAGTAGCGCTTTACCGCAACTTGACGCACCGGAATGGAGCACATATTCTCCTTCCACCTGAGGAATCTTCGCTTGCCGTTACCGCTAACGATGGCCTGCGATCTCGTTTGTCGATCAACAACTCACAAGGTGGAGCTATTGCATAACAAACCGCCCGTTTTCGGCCCTGAGATCAATCGACGCACCTTCATGAAGGTCGGCGCACAGGCCGCAGTCGCCGCCGCGGCGCTCCAGCACGGTGCGATCGCCGAAGATATTGCCAGAAAAAAGTATGAGCCGTTCGCACTCGGCCTTCTGATCAAGCCTTATCCAGATCCCGAAGCGAAGATCGCTCTGGTTCGTCAGCTGGGGATTCCAACCTGCTTTCTGTCGCTCGACGGATATCTTGGCAAGTTCACTCCGGAGCTGGCGAAGAGGATGCGTGACTCTCTCGAGAAACACCAGGTCATCGCAACTACGGCCGAGGTGGTCAATCCTCCACCACTGAAATGGAACTTCGTCGATGGCCCTTCGACCATCGGCATCGTTCCTCGCGCTTATCGGGCCGCACGCATCGATGCACTCAAGCAAACCTCCGACTTCGCGAAGATGCTTGGAGTCGACAAGATTCAGACTCACTGCGGCTTTATGCCGGAGAATCCAAGGGAGCCGCTTTACGAGGAGACGGTTAAGGCGATCCGGGAGCTGACCCTGCATTGCGCCGGGAATGGGCAGAGTTTTCTGATGGAAACCGGCCAGGAGACTCCCACAACGATGCTGCGCGTGATCAAGGACGTCAATCATCCGGCACTTGGAGTGGGGTTGGATACGGCGAACCTGATTCTCTACGGCAAGGCAAATCCTGTCGATGCGATTAAGATGCTTGGACCTTACGTGCGAGCCATGCACGCCAAGGATGGCAAGTGGCCGACGAATCCTCTTGAGCTTGGCCAGGAGGTCGTGATCGGACAGGGAGAGGTCGACTTCGCGGGAGTCTTCAGAGGACTACGCGCTGCCGGTTACAAGGGCGCGGTCAGCATCGAACGCGAGACCTCGGGAGCACAGCAGATCGAGGATGTGCGCAAGGAGAAGATTTATCTTGAGCGCGTTCTTGCCGAGACGAAAAAAGCATAACCCAAAAATCTGAAGGGAATGATCGATGGATCGAAGGAAGTTTGTGCAAGGCGCAGCCAGCCTGGGCGGCCTAATGATCGTGAAGCCTGAGACGGCATTCAGCTATGCAGCTAACTCTCGCGTGCGCTGGGGCCTGCTTGGCTGCGGACGACGCGGTACTGCGGTCGCAACTTCATTTGCTAAGAATGCAGGCGTTGAGATTGTGGCGCTGGCTGACATCTTCCCCGATCAGCTGGCCACAGCAAAGACGCACTTTGATTCCGTCAACGCATCGCTCCATCTGCCTGCGATCGATAGCAAACGAATGTTCCGCGGCTATGAGGCCTCGAAGGCAATCGCAGCGTGCGCAGACGTGGATGCGGTACAGATCTCCACTCCGCCGTTTTTCCATGTCCAACATCTCGATACCGTTACGGCAGCAGGAAAACATGCCTATTGCGAAAAGCCTGTCGGGGTTGACGTTCCGCAGACACGTCATGCTCTCGAGATCGCCAGGCGGGAGAATGGGAAGGTCAGCATGGCGGTCGGGTTTCAGATCCGGTCTGCGCCTCCCTTTGTAGAGCTGGTTCGCAGGATCCATGCAGGACAGATTGGAAAGATAGCGCAGATTGCGGCGTACTATAACTCTCCTCCAGCCGTCATGGTCGATCGGGGTAGCCCTTCCTCTGACGAGTACAAGCTGCGGAACTGGTTGCTTTATCGCAATCTCTCCGGGGACATTCTGCTTGAGCAGAACATCCACGTCATCGACGTCTGTAACTGGGTGATGCAGGGGCATCCGGTGTCCGCGTATGCAAAGAGCAGCCGCAAGGTGGTGCAGAATCCCGGGAACACGTCGGACAACTACGAGGCGATCTTTACTTATCCCGACGGAGTGGAGCTTAGCTTCTCGTCGACGCAGTTCAACAACAATCATTTCTTTGATGTCTCGGAGCGCTTCTTCGGATCGGAAGGACTTGCGGATGCTCCTTACAGCGGAGCGCTGCAGATTCGCGGCAACCAGCCATGGGCCTGGAGTTCCAGCCAGAGCGCGCCGTCAGGACAGTTCGCGGCAAACGGATCGTTCAGCGACAATCTGGCCGAGGCCGATGCCATGAAGGATCGCGACTTCGTCCAGAGCATCGTCTCCGGCAAGCATCAGAACCAGATTGCAGCGGGAGTGGAGAGCGCCCGCAGCTGCATGATGGCGCGCAAGTCGGCCGAGACGGGGCGCACCGTCACCTGGCAGGAGCTTGAAGCCGATAACGAAGCTTATTCCCTCGGCTTCGATCTGAAGCAGTTCACCTAGCAGACGGCTACTCTTTCACGTTGACTCCGAGCGCCTTCATCTTGCGATAGAGATGACTGCGCTCGAGTCCGAGACCTTCAGCCGCGCGACTCACGTTGCCGTGGACTTCATCCAGCTTCTTCAGGATGAACTCGCGCTCGTATGCCTCGCGAGCCTCTACCAGGCTTGAGAACTCTTCTGTCTTCGTATTCAGCCTGCCGGATTCCGTCAGCTTGGGACCGCGATAGACCAGCAGAGGGAGATGCTTCTTCTCGATTCGCTGCACCTTTGGATTGAGAATGAGGACGCGCTCCACCAGATTGCGAAGCTCACGCACGTTGCCGGGCCAGTGATATTGGCGCAGGGCACCGAGAGCCTCTTCGGTCATCTCCATGTGCGGTCTGCCGTAGCGTGTTCCAAACTCTTCCAGAAATTCTTTTACGAGCAGCGGAATATCTTCTTTGCGATCCCGCAGTGGCGGAACATAAAACGGAATGACGTTCAGGCGGTAGAAGAGGTCTTCGCGAAAGTTACCGCGGGCGATCTCTTCCTCAAGATCCTTGTTTGTCGCAGCGATGACGCGTACATCGACATGGACCGGATGCGATGCTCCTACCGGAAGAAATCGTTGCTCGTCGAGAGCACGTAGCACCTTGGCCTGGGTCTTGAGGCTCATATCCCCCACTTCGTCGAGGAATAGCGTTCCGCCATCGGCGCGCTCGAAGGTTCCTCGTTTCTCCTGCGGACTGCCCTGCACTGCACCATGGCGATAGCCGAAGAGCTCGCTCTCGATATAGTCCTCGGGAATGGCCGCGCAGTTGAGCTCAACGAAGGGGCGATCTTTTCGCAGGCTGGCTGAATGCATTGCTCTGCCGATCAGTTCTTTTCCGGTACCGCTTTCTCCGAAGATGAGCACGCGTCCATTGGTCGGAGCCATCAGCTGAATCTGCTGTCGCAATGCCTTCATCGCGACGCTTTGCCCGGTTACATTTCCTTTGACCGCGAGCTGACGCGCAAACTCCGCATTATCCTCGCGCATCTGGCGCGCGCGCATGGCGTTATTGACGACGATCAGGGTACGATCCAGCGATAACGGCTTCTCGAGGAAGTCGTAAGCTCCCAGCTTCGTGGCCCGCACCGCAGCCTCGATGGTCCCATGGCCGCTGATGATGACGACCTCGGGAATGCTCGCATCCTCCATCCGGCGAATTTCGCCGAGGGTCTCGAGACCGTCGCGATCGGGCAGCCATATGTCGAGCAGCACGACATCGTAGTCGGCATCGCGCACCAGTTCCAGCGCTTCGGTCGCCGTCGCGCAGGTCGTTACGAGATATCCTTCTTCGCGAAGAATTCCTTCCAGCGATTCTCGAATTTCTCCCTCGTCATCGACGATCAGGACATGATTCAAGCCGTCACCCCTCCACTTTCGTTGACCGTTGCGGCAGTTTCCGGTTCGCCATCGACTGTAGTTGCGGGGCGCAACTCGACGATGAACTTTGCGCCTGCGGGAACATTTTTCTCTGCGCGAATCGTGCCCTGGTGCTCCTGGATGATCTTGGATGCGATGGCCAGCCCCAGGCCTGTACCGCGCTGTTTCGTGGAGAAGTAGGGGAGGAAGAGCCGCTCCCTCATCTCGTCAGTGAGCCCGGAACCCGTATCCGCTACGGTCAGCTCAACCATTCCGTTTTCGAGCAGGCTGGTGGTAATTCTTAGCTCCCGCAACAGGCTGGATTGCATGGCTTCGGCGGCGTTGTCGATGAGGTTGCCGAGAGCACGCTTCAGAGCCTCGGGATCGGCCAACACGAGGGGGAGTCCTTTGCTCATGCGCTTGACGACGGTGATGGTCTGCATGCGACCGGCGAACATGGCCAAAGAATTTTCCACGATGGTATTCAGATCTGCGGGCCGCGGCTGCGCGGTGGGAAACTCCGCCAGAGCCGAGAACTGATCCACCAGGGAACGCATACTCTCTACCGAGCCCGAGATGACCTCACTGCACCGGCGAATGACTGCAGGCGATGGCGATTCGATCTGGTGAAATCGTAGTGTTTCGGCAAGGCGATCGATATGTCTGCGGATCTGTTCTGCGCTGAGGCCGATGGGCGTGAGCGGATTCTTGATCTCGTGCGCCACGCGTCGCGCCACTTCTTTCCACGCCGACTGTTTTTGCGCTCGCAACAATTCGGTCGCGTTCTCGAGGACGAGCACATAGCCGCGGTGCTCCCGGCGCAGACGCTCGTTACCGACGGCAGTTTCGAGCAACGCCACTGTGACCAGGAGGTTGAGCGTTCCACCAAATCCTTCCGGGCCCGGCGCTGCAATCTCGATCTCGCTGGATGTCGAACCCATGCGATGACTGCGGCGAATGAGACGATCGAGCAACTCCACCACCTCGGAGGGAAAGAGCTCTTCCACGGGCAGGCCAAGCAATGGCCTTTGGCCCCCGGGATCGATCATCTCGCCCAAAGCACGATTGGTAAGGACGATCCTGCGCTCCGGATCGAGCATCGCAACGCCGTTGGGGATAGTTTCGAGCATGGTCTCAAGCTCTCCCCGTCGCGCTTCAAGCGCGGCATTGGCTGCACTCAACTGGATGGTCGATTCCTCGACCGCCCTGCGGCTTCCTTCCAGGTCGGCGGCCATGTGGTTGAAGCTCCGAACGAGGTCGCCAAGCTCCTGGGTTGCGCTTTCTTTTACCCGGTGCCCGTAGTCTCCCGCAGCGATGGCAGCCATAGCATCTGCCAGGGCTTCAACTGGCTTGGTTACCTGCTTGGAGAGGTGAAGCGCCAGCCAGCTTGAGGAGAACAAGGCAAGGCACGTCATCATCAACAACAGCAGCATGTAGAGGTTCCGCAGCTGCCGCCTGCTGCGAAACAGGGTCCAATAGGTGTCGGCGGCCGAACGCAGGCTGGCCATCGTATCCGCCATTCCATGGGGCATCGGCAGCCCCACGACCACCATCACGCCGTCCCGCGCCGTTGCCGTTCCCAAAGCATAGTCGGTATCTCCGATGCTGAAGACGGGACCATCGCTTCGGCGCGCCGCGGCAAAGATCGCGTCATTGTTGGAGCTGCCCGCCGACGGAAGAATCTCAACAGATTTTTTGGCTCGGTCCGGAGCCGATGTTGGCTCCGGACCCCATGGTTTTACACGAGCCGGGGCGCCGGTTTCGTCGGGAACCTGAAACGATGCCACGAAACGCTGATCCCGATAGGCGACGACAAACCCGCTCTGGAGCGTAATCTCGTGTCGACGCAGGATGGTCTGCACCTGCGAGGCATACTGCGAAGACGGTACCCCCTCATTCCTATCCGGCACCGTCGTGGCGATCGATTCAGCCTCTGCCCGTGCGTTGGCGGTTGTATACCGCGCCAACTCGAAGGCCATATTATTGCTGGCGTCCCGCATCTCCGTAACCGGTTGTGAGAACCATCGTTCCACAGCACGGTTCAACAGCAGATAGCTGAAGGCGAACATGAAAGAGATGGGAAGGAGGCTTACCAACACAGCTCCCCAGAGCATGCGGGTTCGCAACCGTGTCCCCATCACATTGCTGCGCTGATCCGCATACAGCTTCAACACATTGCGAACCAGCATCACCAGCACGGCGACGAAGAGCAGAAAAGCGACGATGGACAGACCTGTGTAGATGAAGATCTGTCCTGTCGTCTCAGGATCGAGGAAACGCTTATTGAACGCATTGAGAGCTGCAAGGGCTGACAGCAGCACAAGCAGGCAGGTTCCCAGCGCAATGCTCAGCACCTTCCGCCTGTTGTCGTTCATCGAAACCTCCGACCGTCAGATCTAGACCAGCTCTGCCACGCTCTTCCAATCGCGCTTCTGAGCGGCTGCCACAGCCTCATAGGTCAGCACGCCGTTATAGGTGTTTACACCCTCCGCAATTCCCTTGTCCTCACGAATCGCCGCACCGGCACCAAGCTTCGCCAGCTTCATCACGTAAGGAAAGGTCGCGTTGGTGAGGGCGAGGGTGGAGGTATTCGGTACGGCTGCGGGCATGTTGGTCACGCAGTAGTGAACCACACCGTTGACTTCGTAGGAAGGATCGCTGTGAGTCGTCGGATGTGCGGTCTCGATGCAACCCCCCTGATCGATGGCGACATCGACGATGACGGCTCCTCGCTTCATCTTCTCGACCATGTGCCTGGTGACGATCTTGGGTGCGGCCGCTCCGGGAATCAGCACACCACCAATCAACAGGTCGGCTTCGGAGGCCGCGCGCGCGATGTTGTAGCTGTTGGATGCCATGGTGAAGACGCGACCGTTGAAGATGTCATCCAGCTCCCGCAACCGGTTGAGGTTCAGATCGATCAGAGTAACTTTTGCTCCCATGCCCAGGGCGATCTTGGCGGCATTGGTTCCCACGATTCCACCGCCGATGATGCAGACGGAGGCGGGTGGAACTCCGGGCACTCCCCCCAGAAGCAGACCGCGGCCGCGATGCTCTTTGGTCAGATACTCTGCGCCGATCTGGACGCTGAGCCTGCCAGCGACCTCGCTCATAGGAGTAAGGAGCGGGAGGGCCCCGGCCCGATCCCGCACGGTCTCGTAGGCGATGCCGGTTACTTTCTTCTCCAGCAGAGCATTGGTCAGATCTTCCAAAGGGGCAAGGTGCAGATAGGTAAACAGAACCAGACCTTCGCGGAAGTGCCGGTACTCCTTTTCGACGGGCTCCTTGACCTTGACGACCATCTCGGCCAGGCGCCATACGTCATAGGCGGAACCGACGATCTCTGCGCCTGCATCCTGATATTCGTCATCAGGCATTGCCGAAAGAACGCCGGCGTTATGCTCTACCAAAACCGTATGGCCGGCCTCCACCAAAGCCTTGACTCCTGCCGGAGTTACACCTACCCGGCTCTCGTGGTCTTTCACTTCCTTCGGCACGCCAATGATCATATTTTTCTGTTCGCTCCACTGATAATTGTATCTAGGCTTTTTCCAAACTGTTGCATCCCCCCAGCGCCAATCCCATATACTGACCGCAATGACCTCCCCCACGCGTCATTTTGCACCTATTGATTTCAAATCACGTTTTCCTGCATTGGATGGCATTCGGGCCCTGGCAATTGTGATGGTCTTCGCCCTGCACTATGGAGGGGGCACGCACGGCGGCGCTGTTCTGAATCTGGTCAACCAGATACGGCTGCGCGGATGGATCGGGGTCGACCTGTTTTTTACCCTGTCCGGGTTCCTGATTACGGGAATTCTTTTTGACACGCGGTCGGATTCGCACTACTTCAAGCGCTTTTTTGCCCGCCGCAGCGTTCGTATCTTTCCGATCTTCTATCTCGTCTTCTCGATCTTCCTGCTGCTGACGCCGATCTTTCACTACCAGTGGAAGGCGGGTCACCTCCTGTTTCTGCTTTATCTCGGCAATTTCTCACTGGCGGTGAACCCGTCGCTTGAAGTGATTCGCTCGGCAACCCACCCGGCCTCCTCCGCTCACCTGGTCCACTTCTGGTCCCTTTGCGTGGAAGAGCAGTTTTACCTGATGTGGCCGCTGGTGGTCTGGATGGTCAGGGACCGCATCCGGCTAATCTGGACCGCCGCCGGTCTCTCGATCCTTGCCCTCGTGCTGCGGATCGCCATGGTTCTGAATGTCCAGCCGATCCATCTGGAGGCCTGGCTGGTTCACCAGCTTCCCTTCCGCATGGATTCCCTGCTGCTTGGGGCGATTCTTGCCCTCCTGCTTCGCGGACCGAACGCTGATCAGTGGCAACAGCGCTGCAAGTGGTTCTTTGTGTTTCCTGTGGCCCTTTTTGTGGCCCTTTCGGTGGCGATGCCCACTTTGGCGGCACCGTGGCTGAACACGATTGGATTTTCGCTGCTGGCGGTGGGGTCGGCGGGCCTCATCGGAACGACGCTGCGGCCAGCTTCCCAGTCGTTCCGCTTTTTCCACCTGAAACCGCTGCGGATTCTAGGCAAGTACAGCTACGGCTTCTATGTCTACCATGTGCTCTGGGCCAGCGCCTGGGCCGCCTTCGTCGGCTTCCTCACGACGCGGTTTCACTCCTCGGTTCTGGCCAATGCCCTCTCGGATCTTCTCAATTTTGTCCTGACGTTTATCGTCGCCAAGATCAGCTATGACTTCTTCGAGGTCCGGTTCCTTCGCTTCAAGAAGTACTTCGAGTATGATTCTGAGCTTCGGGAACACCGGACGAACTTTGCGGAAGAGCTGAAGGTGTGACGGATTCTCGATCGCTTCTCGCGGAGGCGCAGTTTTCTCCCAAATTGGTCTTGGAACCCTAAGAAGCACGACCCAAACCTGCTGAATCTGGCCGTACAATAACCGTAACCATCGTCCCTCAGAAAGCCCACAAAGCCGAAAATGTCTTCGAACTCCTTCCAGACCCGGTACTCTCGCATTCATAACATGCGGTCTCTCTTCAGCTTGTTTTCCAGCGACTTAGCAATCGACCTCGGGACCGCCAATACTCTCGTCTTTGCCCATAACAAGGGCATCATCGTTAACGAGCCCTCGATCATTGCCGTCAACAAAGTCACCAATGAGGTGGAGGCCGTCGGTAAAGAGGCCAAGGAGATGCTCGGTAGAACGCCAGGGAATATCGTCGCGATCAAACCGATGAAGGATGGGGTTATCGCCGACTTCCGGCACACCGAGAAGATGCTGAACTACTTCATCCAGAAGGCGCACAACCGCAAGATGATGGTGCATCCGCGCATCGTCATCGGCGTGCCTTCGGAGATCACGCAGGTGGAGAAGCGCGCCGTCATGGACTCCGCCTACCGGGCGAAGGCCTCAGAGGTACATCTGGTCGAGCAGGCCATGGTTGCCGCGATTGGCGCCGGGCTGCCCATCACGGAAGCCGGCGGCAACATGGTCGTCGACATCGGCGGCGGCACGACCGACATCGCAGTGATCTCGCTGGCCGGCATCGTCTACTCGCGTTCGGTCCGCATGGCCGGCAACCAGATGGACGAGGCCGTCATTACCTATCTCAAGCGCAAGTACAACCTGCTGATCGGCGAGCGTACGGGCGAGCAGATTAAGATGCAGCTGGGCTCCGCGTATCCCCTGGACAAGCCTCTCTCAATGGAGGTCAAGGGCCGCAACCTGATCGAAGGCGTTCCGAAGACCATTACGATCGATGACTCTGAGATTCGTGAGGCGCTTTCGGAGTCCATCTCGACCATCATCAATGCGATCCGGGTCGCTCTGGAACGGACCCCGCCGGAGCTCTCAGCCGATATCTCCGACCGCGGCATCGTGCTCACCGGAGGCGGCGCACTCATCAAGAACCTCGACAAGCGCATCCGCGAAGAGACCGGGCTTCCAGTCTCCATCGCAGACGATCCTCTGGCTTCCGTCGTTCTTGGAACCGGCAAGATGCTCTCCGATTTCAATCTGCTTCGGAAGATCTCGATCGACTGAGCGAAGCTATTTTTAAACACTGAAAGGCCCGGCTGGCTGCCGGGCCTTTTTACGTGCCTTCCCGTGCTGACGCCATAGAGACAAAATCTCGAAAGGCAAATGACTTCAGCGAGATACATGGCTGACAACTCCTGAAGCATGGCTGGATAGCCTCAGCTTCAGACGGCGGTTGAGGTCTGCATTGCATGCATTCCTACAATTCCAACCGCCGCCAAGGAGTCTTCAAAAATGTTCAATTCTGAGAGCACGCGCCTCTCCTCAAGGTGTCGGTCACTGCTCAAGTCTCGACCGGTCGCTTTGCTCGCCACCTTCGCCTCCATTTTGCTTCCTTCGGTTGCTCTGGCTCAAGGTAGCAGCAGCTATGTCCAGAAGAACATCATCTCGGACGGTTCAGTACCCGCTCAGCAGACTGACCCTTCTCTCATCAACCCATGGGGCGTCTCCATTGGGCAGGAGTTCTGGATTAACACAGCGGGAACCGGCTTCTCCCTGGTCGACGACGCCAGCGGAAACAAACAGTTCGCTGTCACCATCCCACCTGCTAACTCCGGCGAGCCTCACGGCGTCCCGGCCGGAACCGTCTTCAACCCCGACGGCAGCGTCTTCAACATTCCCGGTAAAGGTTCAGCGACTTTTCTCTTCGGCAACCTCGATGGCAGTATCGCTGCCTGGAACAGTGGTACACCGGAGGCGGTCAACGTCATCAATAATTCTTCCTCGAAGGCGTCCTATAGCGATATCGCCATCGACAAGAACAATACGGGCACATTTCTTCTGGCAGCAGACTTCGCCGGAGGCAAAGTTGACGTCTTCGATAGCAACTTTGCCTCCAGCCACCTCACCGGCAGCTTCTCCGACCCTTCCCTGCCTGCGGGATACTCTCCCTTCGGTATCCACACCATTGGCAACACCGTCTATATAACCTATGCACAGATCAATGATCAGGGACGTGAGAATGTTGGGGCTGGCCTCGGCTATGTGGATGCCTTTGACCTCAATGGCAACTTCATCAAGCGTGCGATCAGCCAGGGGAATCTCAATGCGCCCTGGGGCATGGCATTGGCCCCCTCCGGCTTCGGCTCGCTTGGAGGAACCCTGCTGGTCGCCAACTTCGGCGATGGAGTCATCAACGCATACGACCCCACCACCTACGACTTAAAAGGGCAGATCACTGACTCTACCGGAGCCCCGATCGCAAATCCGGGTCTTTGGGAGATCGTCTTCGGCGTAGGAAACACCATCGGAACTCCAGCGACATCAGGTGATCCCAACACACTCTACTTTGCTGCGGGAATCAACAATGAAACCGGAGGGCTGTTTGGCTCCATCACGGTCGCTCCTTCTGCAGGGGCCGGGGACTTCACCATTACACCATCGACGACAAGCGTCAGTGTCTCCAACGGCCAGGTCGGCAATCTTTCGCTCAGTCTGGCAGCCACGAACGGCTTTAGCGGAACCGTAGCTCTGGCCTGCTCGGGCCTGCCTTCGGGGATGTCCTGCAACTTCAGCCCGGCCTCGGTCAACGTCTCCGGGACCACACCCGTTACCGTGGGAGTCGCCTTCTCCAATGCTTCCACACCTCCTCCCACTCCGGTATCCCCCTACTCTGCTGCCCTGCAAAAGGGTGCTCACGCGATGCTTGCAGGCCTGCTTCCATTGAGTCTCCTCGGCTTCGCCGGGGTTCGCAGAAGAAGCAAGTACCTGCGCGGTTCCGTCCTTGCGATTGTCTGCGTCCTGAGTCTCGGAGCGATAACGGGTTGCAGCGGCGGGGGCAGTCCGACCACTCCCGCATCGTCGACACCGCCACCTTCTTCGCCGGGATCCGGCAATCCCGCCCCTGCAGCCTCTCAGATCACCATCACCGCGACGTCCGGTTCGCTCTCCCACAGCGTAAATGTCAGCCTCACGACAAACTGATCGTTACCAACGCAGAGATGGCTGCGGCGATTTCATTTGCCGCAGCCACCTTTCGAAGGGTTCCGCTCCGCCTAATGTGCCAGTCTCACCCGCACTCTTCCGATCCTGCGGTCGGTTGAGGAGAGCACTTCAACTCTAAGGCCATCCTGCTCAACCACCTCGCCCTCGACCGGAATGTGGCCCGCCATCTCCGACACTAGTCCTCCAACTGTCGTTGACTCATACTCGTCCGGCACCAGAGAAAGCTCCCTCTCTTCTTCGCGCTTCTGAGCGTCATCTGGAGTCTCGCCATCTTCAGCAGGTCGATTCGATATCTGGGCTATCTGTTCGGAAAAGAGTTCCTTCAGCCGCGAAACCTCGAAGCTACCCGGCACGATAAAAGAACCATCCGGCTCGCGCACTGGAGATGCATCCAACTCCGGCTCATCATGCTCGTCCGCGATGTCCCCGACGATGGCCTCGAGCAGATCTTCAATCGTAACCAGACCGGCTACTCCGCCGTACTCATCAATAACGATGCGCATATGCTGCTTCTCGCGCTGCATCTCACGCAGCAGCTCTGCCACCATCTTGGTCTCAGGCACAAAGGCGGCTGGACGCTGGATCTGTGCCACGGTACGGGTCCCAGCTTCGACATCCAGCACCTTCAGCAGGTCATGGGCAAATGCAATTCCGGTTACGTGATCCAGAGAGTCGGAGTACACCGGAACCCGCGAAAACGCATGCTCATTGATCTCAGCCGTGAACTCCTTCAGGGTCAGGTTCCCGCGAACCGCGAATATCTCGGGCCGCGGCGTCATCACCTCTCGAACCACCTTGTCGCCAAACTCGACCGCCGAACGCACAAGATCCCGGTCCGACTCCTCGAGAATGCCCTCTTCCTCCCCGGCCTCCAGCAGGGCTTCCATCGCCTCTAAAGGCCGCTCCTCTTCTTGCTTATCTTCCGGTTCAGCAAGGGCGGCAATCGAAAGCAGAAGCTGCAGGACAATCGTTACCGGCAAAATCAGAAAAAAGAATACTTGCAGGAGAACGGTGATTCTCCGAATCCAGAGCCCTCGTGTGCGGGTAAAAAGAATCTGTGGCACAAGCCGATCACAGATCAGAATCAGCAGGATCAACTCGGCCACCGCACGGGCGATGGCTCCGCCGCTGGGAGACTCTACATGCCCGCTGATCACCTGATAGAGCTGTAGCCCCCAGAACAGGGATATCCCGGCCAACGATAGCTGGCGCAAAACCGAGGCGGAGAGTGCAATCGATTCCCGCCCAAGACGCAACCGCGGCTCGATCATCTCTTCCCATGTATCGATGTTGTCCTGATACTCACGGGCAAGAAACTTACCCATCTCCGAGTACACCCGATCAACGTAGGAGGCCAAGGCCAGCACGATCAGGAGCACGCCGAGAGTGACTCCGTAGAGCAGATTCATCCAGTTCATCGGCTTCGGCTCCTCACGGGCTTCTCACGCCGCTTTCCGGGTCGCGGCTGTGAGACTCGCTCGATCAGGGAAACAGGCAACTTCAGCTCCGCACGAAGTTCCGCCTCGCGCTGAGCCATCTCGCCGGAATCGACCTCATGGTCCATGCCAGAGAGATGCAACAGACCGTGCAGCAACAGGATGCGAAGTTCGTCGCTCAGGGCATGCCCGAAGGTTTCCGCCTGCCGGGCTGCGGTGTCCACAGAGATCGCCAGATCGCCGGCGTGTTCGCCTGCCAGTTGCTTGGGGGCCGGGAAACTAAGCACATCCGTGGCTTTGTTTTTCTTGCGAAAGGTCCGGTTCAGCCGCCGAATCTCTTCATCCGACGTCAGAAGCACGCCGACCTCTCCTGTCAGGCCGACAGCCTTCTGGGCACGACGAAGGAACCGCGTCAGGCCCGGCTTGGCCAACGCGATGGAGCTGGAACGTGTACTTGGAGGCTCGATGGTGATCATCGTCTGCTGATGGTCAGCGCACAAAAGGCAACGTCATCAGGAGAGGAGCGTTTCGTTCAGCGCTCTTCCCCTGATGACGATAGTATCTCATTGCTACTACTGTGGTTTCGCAGCGCGGGCTTTGTTCTTGTCCGCCGTTGCCATCTGCGACTCCGGCAAAACCGGCTCCCCCATTGAGAGCGGAAGCTCCTGCTGGGCCCGACTGTAGCTGTCGTAAGCTCGAACGATTCTCTGTACCAGATGATGACGGACGACGTCCGTATCCTCGAAGTGACAGAAGCGAATGCCTTCGACCCCATCGAGTACATGCAGCGCTTCCAGAAGGCCGGAACGCTTGGGGTTCGGAAGATCGGTTTGGGTGAGGTCTCCTGTGATGACGGCCTTGGAGTTGTTGCCCAGACGGGTGACGAACATCTTCATCTGCTCTGTCGTCGTGTTCTGAGCCTCGTCCATGATGACGAAAGCATCGTTCAGCGTTCGTCCGCGCATAAACGCCAGCGGCGCGACTTCGATGACGTTAGTCTCGAGCATCTTGTCCACCTTGACGGGATCGACAAGATCGTAGAGCGCATCGTAAAGCGGTCGCAGATAGGGGTCGACCTTCTCCTGAAGGGAGCCCGGCAGAAATCCGAGTCGCTCTCCAGCCTCGACCGCGGGCCGAACCAGCACGATCCTGCTGACCTTCTTGGCCAGGAGTGCAGAGACTGCCATGGCCACTGCAAGATAGGTCTTGCCTGTTCCAGCCGGACCTAGCCCGAAGACCATGTCATGCTGCTCGATCGCCTCGACATAGCGGCTCTGGTTGATGGAACGCGGTTGCACCATCCGCTTGACCCCGGCAGAACGCTGCTTGCCGGAGTCTAGAAGAGATTTAATCGTCGCCGATGGGTCCGCCACGATCATCTTGAGCATTCCGCGGAGTTCCCCGTTGTGCAGATTCACTCCTGCCTTGCGCAGAGCCTCGAAATCGGAAAAGACACGTTCCACCCGGGCAACGCTGTCCGCATTGCCGGTTACGTGAATCGCATCCGACCGGAGATCGATTGTCACGTGCAGCCCGTCTTCCAACAGGCGTAGGTTTTCGTCGTGGGTTCCGTACAGCAATTCGATACCTGGGGTGATTTCGATGGCTTGTTTAATCAAGTGTGTGTCTGACCTCCGTCAGCAACAACAGGGTTGTCCTACTGGATTGGATACAAGTGGGGTAGGCGAGGTTGCGGCCTCGGCAAAAACGCACAGGCTGGATGGACCATTCAGGCGTTGCGACCGGGTTGGCGTTCGTTGCCAATCGTATGCCGACGATGGGCACAGACTAGCCCCGACTGCCAGACTCGTCAAGACTCGTTTTCAACAGAGATGAATCTAAAGGAGTAACCACGGGATGGACTTTCCGAGGCGGGTGCAGGCCGCTGGACGTCGGGCCTATTTCCAGAGAAATAGAGAGGTTGCAGTTGACCCAAGCTATAGTTTTCTCTAAACTTAGAGTTTGCAGGGGATGGTTCAGGCTGTGTTTCTGGCCAGCCTGAGGCCTGCGCCCCAAAATTTCCCGACTAAGATTCAGGGTATAAAGAGAGTTCAGAATGGCAAATCATATTTCGTCGCTGAAGCGCACCCGTCAGACAGAGACCAAGACCGCGATTAATCGCGCCAACAAGAGCAAGCTTCGCGGAAGCCTGCGCACCCTGCGTGAGGCTATCGTCAAGGGCGATGCCCAGACGCTCCGTGCGGCATACAGCTCCACCGTGTCGGTTCTGGACAAGAGCGTTCAGAAGGGCATCCTCCACAAGAACACCGCGAGCCGTTACAAGGCTCGCCTGAACGCCCGCGTCAAGGCAGTGGTCGCTCCGAAGGCTGCCTAGTTCGGCATCAGATTTTAAGTTTCCCGATTCATGCAAAAGAGCCAGTCAGAAGACTGGCTCTTTTGCTTGTTATCGGGGATCGTCCCGGTGGGCGGGGTCGCTTCCATGACTCTCTCCCGGCCCATAGAGAGTTGGCGGACGGCGTTGCTCCGGTTCAGCGCTCTCGTTGGATGAGGTATTGGTCTTCTCTCGCGCGCCACCTGGTTGCGATTCTGCCGCGGGAGGTACCGATGATGGACGGGCCGCGGCAGGGGAATCAGCAGCGGGAGCCTGCGCTGGTTCCGGTGCTGTGTTGGCGGTAGAGCTCGATTCGGCGGGGCTCACAGGCTGGGGTGGTGGAGCGGCCGAGGCGCCCGAGGCGCTTGAAGCTGCCGGAGGACCCGCACTGGCATTGCCCCCAGAAGACAACAACATCGACGGGTCTCCATCGATCTGAGGAGCCGATGCGTTCGCCATCTGCACCGCCTTCCGTTCGTCGGAGGTCAGGGGCGGGAGATTGTAGACCTCCACCGTGTCGCCGCGCACGACCGCCAGACTCATTCCGTCAGGTGCAAGAGCAAAGTTCTGGCCAGCGCGCGCGATCGGGGCGGCGTCGACACGAAGCAATTGCCTGCCACTGTCGGTCTGGTAGACCGTCACCATCTGTCCCTCAAATAACTCCGGACTGAAAGATTCGGAGTCGACCAGCGAAGAACGCGTCAAAACCCGGCTGAAGGCAAAGCGGCCACTCCCCGGCGCGTACGCGAAGGTAGGGGCAACATAGCTTTCGGTCATATTCTGCTCCCACATCTCTTCGCCTCTCATATTGAAGGCTCCAATGACCTGGGGGGTATGGCTGAGATGACAGCCGAAGGCGATGAACTCGCTACGGCTCACAAGCATGGGAGACGGGCGGCAGGTTGAGTCGAAACCGGCGAGCTCCTTGGTCTTGCCGCCGTAGCTCTTGAAGTCGAAGCTCCAATGCTGGCGTCCCTCATCCAGGATCGCGATATAACCCGCCGAGTCGGCTGGAATTCTTCCCGGAACCCGAGACCGCAGGGCCCCTGTCGCGCGCACCTCGATCTCGTCGCCGTTCAGGCTGATCAGGCGGAAGAAGTTGATCTGAACCGGCATCTCCTGCTCCTTCGGCTGATCTCCCAGGATGTCATCCTGGTGCCGCGGTTCCACAGTCTCCAGGATCATGAGGTCGGCGTCGGGCGATAGCAGGACGCCGCCGATCCGGCGATCGGACTTAATAAATGGACGTTGAAGAAAGGCGTTTCCCCTGGGCAGGTTCACCATCGGAGCAAAGGTCGTCAGGGTATCGCGAATGCGCAGCATGAACCGGCCCCGCCCGAGATTCCACAGATACTGGCCGTGATCGTGCGTACGCCATGAATTCTTTGCGAGCATCCTGCCGGAGGGCAGCTCGAGGAGGACAACATCCACCACGCGGTCCTGATCTGCCGGAGGACACTCGGCCAGCCGCTTCAACAGCCGTTTGGTGCTATAAGTCACCAGAAGGTGCGTGGGATCAACGAAATCCACCGTCAACATCGAACTGCCAGACAGCAGGAACTGGGATAAGGGGACTTGAAAGCCGAATGGAGCGAGAGGGATACGGGCTGCCGGATCCGGGCCTTTCGCAAGGCCGTCGCTCGTCACAAAAAGCAGCATTACCGCAAGCAAGACGGTGCCAGGCGTCTTGCGAAACCGGCGACTGGCGAAGATGATGCTGGGAACCGGCATGACAGGTAACGCGTATCCCGAAGGGACAGTTGGATATTACTGTTTCACAGACGCGTGGCGCTCGCCAATGGGAAGCGGGAAGCCCTCTTCTCTTCCGAATCCCGATGATACAAAAGACAAATGATTGCACTGGAACCTGAGAGGAAAAGCAAGATGAGAAAAGAAAGAACGCTACAGCGGTGGGCTCAGGGGCGGCTCGTCTTCTCTGCTGTCCTGGTGCTGGCGACTACCGCGGGCGCGCAGACGAATTCCGCCAAGGCAACGGACGTTTCCGCTGCAAAACCTGCCGAGGTCTATCAACCGATTCCCGGGTTTGACGCCACCTCTCTGGACACCTCGGTCGATCCCTGCAACGACTTCTACAAGTTTGCCTGCGGGAAGTTTGCGGCGAATCACCCAATTCCCTCCGATCAACCGGAAGTGGATCAGTTTTATGCACTCTACAACGTCAACACTCAGTCGCTGAACGGCATCCTGGCCAAAGCCGCCGCCGGAGGAGCCAGCCGTAGCCCCAACGAACAGAAGATAGGCGATTACTACAAGAGCTGCATGGATACCGACGCCATCGAGAGGGAGGGCCTGGCACCCTTGAAGCCCTACCTGGACAAGATCGATTCCATCAGCTCTCTGAATGATCTGGCTCCTCTGATCGGTGAGCTCCAGCGATATGGAATCGACGTGTTCTTCGGCTATGGGGAGCAGCAGGATTTCAAGGATGCGGCCAAGCAGATCGCCTTTATCGATCAAGCCGGCCTCGGCCTTCCGGAGCGGGACTACTACTTCCGGACGGGAGCCAAGGACGAGACCGTTCGCAAACAATACGTCGAACACGTCGCAAAGATGCTGACGCTGGCAGGAACTCCCGCGGAAAAAGCGAAGAAAGATGCCGACGCCATCATGGCGTTCGAAACGAAGCTTGCAAAAGCCTCGATGCCGGTGACGGAGCGACGCGATCCGGAGAAGGTTTACCACCTGCAAACGATCGCTACCTTCAACGAGACAGTGGATGCGGACTCCTTCGATCAGTTCCGTCAGGCGATCCACTCTCCAGCGATCACGGAGATTAACAACACGAATCCTGAATTCATCACAGCCCTGATGGCGAATCTGCGGAGCGCGGACCTCGATACCCTCAAGGCCTATATGCGCTATCACCTGCTGACGGGAGCAGCGAACCGGCTGCCGAAGCGCTTCGATGATGAAAACTTTGATTTCTACGGCCGCATTCTGACTGGCCAGCCCGAGCAGAGTGCACGCTGGAAGCGCTGTTCCAACGCAGTCAACGGAGCTTTAGGCGAGGCTCTTGGGCAGGTCTACGTCGAGCAATACTTCGCCGGCGACAGCAAGGCCAAGATGCTCGAGATGGTTCACGACATCGAAAACGCGATGGGGAAGGACATCGATCAACTTGAGTGGATGTCGCCCACCACCAAGGTTAAAGCCAGGGAAAAGTTGCACGGCATCGCAAACAAGATCGGCTATCCGGACAAGTGGCGCGATTACACCAAACTCGAGGTAAAACCGGAAGATTCACTTGGCAACAAGTTCCGCGGCAACGCCTTTGAGAATGACCGTCAGCTCAACAAGATCGGCCAGCCGGTCGATCATAGCGAATGGGGCATGACGCCTCCAACGGTCAACGCATACTACGATCCCAGCATGAACGACATCAACTTCCCTGCCGGAATTCTGCAACCCGCCTTCTACGATCAGAAGCAGGACGATGCCGTGAACTACGGCCACATTGGCGCGGTGATCGGACACGAGCTGACCCACGGCTTCGACGATCAAGGGCGAAAGTTCGATGCTAAAGGCAACATGACCGATTGGTGGACCCCGGAGGACGCAAAGAAGTTCGAGACCCGCACAGACTGTCTGGTCAATGAATACGGCGGATTCACCGCTGTCGATGATGTGAAGGTTAACGGCAAGCTGACCCTCGGCGAGAACACCGCGGACAACGGTGGACTTCTGCTGGCTTACATGGCTTACCTTGAGCGAGCGAAGGCGGCCAAAGTCGACGTCAATGCCAAGATCAATGGGTACACGGCACCGCAACGGTTCTACATTGCCTATGCACAGAACTGGTGCGAGAACTCTCGGCCCGAGGTGATACGACAACAGGTTCTCACCGATCCACACTCACCCGATCACTTCCGCGCAAACGGAGCCATCGTCAATCAGCCTGGTTTCTCTTCCGCCTTCGGATGTAGGAAGGGAGTTCCAATGGTTCCGGCGAACAGTTGCCGCGTCTGGTAGCTGACACGCGACGACAACAGAGGGGCGCAGCTTCGGCTGCGCCCCTCTCAATTTGTGCGACAGTGGAGATATGCCAGTTCCCTCTAAGCACCGCGCCCTGGGATTCCTGTCCTGCGCCCTTGCAAGCTCATTTTGGGGTTGTGGCTTTTTCTTCGGCAAGATCGCCATGGACGAGATGTCCTTCGCCCACATGGTGCTTTATCGGTTCCTCTTTGCCGTCGTGGTTCTGCTGCCGCTGCTGGCGACTCACCGGCCTGGCCTGAATAAATCGGAGTGGGGAGTCCTGGCGCTTGCCGCCTTCCTGGGAATTCCGGTTCAGTTCCTCATCCAGTTTTATGGGCTTTCACTGACCACGGTCTCTCATGCGGCGCTGATGGTGGGGACCATGCCGGTCATTCTCGCAGTCGGAGCCACGCTATTCGCGCATGAGCGTCTCGATGCGATCGGCTGGATTGCCCTCGCGGGCTCCACAACCGGTGCTGCTCTGATTGCGCTCGGACGCCATGGAACCGGCGCCGGCCAGCCTTCACTTGCAGGAGACCTGCTGGTTGTGTTGTCGCTTGCGATCGCCCTGTTCTGGATTCTGCTCAACAAGCGGCTGATGGATCGCCACTCTCCGGTCGTCGTTACGGCGTATGGCCTGCTGCTTGGCACCGGGATGCTGGCGCTCTGGGTGCCGTTGCGATATGGAATGCCTCCCTTGGCCCATGTCTCAACCAAGGCCTGGGTCGCATTAGCGGCGAGCGGAGTTTTGTGTACCGCCACAACGACACTGTTGTGGAACTGGGGCCTGACGCAGGTACCGGCATCGCAGGCAGGGGTTCTACTCAACATGGAACCGCTCATCGGAAGTCTGTTGGGAGTCTTTGTCCTCGGCGAACACCTTGGTCCAACAGCATGGACAGGAGGCTGCATGATTCTTGCCGCCGCGGTTATTCTGACGACACGCTCCAAGGCTCATATCCCGGAACACCAGCCAATCGCCTGAGCAAGGTCGAAGCTACACTCTTTGTCAGGATGCCTCTGCTCACTCAATGGGCCAATACGCTCCGGCGACTTCACTGGAGACGGGGACTTCGCGCCGGTATCGCCGTCCTGGCGGCCATGCTTGTCTGCCGCTATCTTGGCAAGCCCATGGGCTGGGCGGCACTAGGCGGATTCGAAGCAATCCTGGTCGACAACGGCGGACCGTACCGAAGCCGCTGGACCACAATGCTTACCGTGCTGATTGGCGGAGCCATCGCCTGCATCGTCGGTTCGCTGGCCGCAGCACCTCTCTGGCTGGCGATCGTTGCAACCGCGCTCTTCTGTTTTGTTACCACTTTTGCCCGCGTCCTCACCAACCAGCTCGCGTCTACATCCGTCATCATCCTGGTCCTTTACTTTGCCGGGTTCGGAGGCACCACTCACACCCTCGCCGGTGCCTTCTCAAGTGCTGCCGCTTATGTGCTTGGAGGACTGTGGGCGGCAGCCCTTAGCCTCTTTCTCTGGCCCCTCGATCCATTCCGCCCAGCACGGCTTGGTGTGGCCGATTGCTACACGATGCTTGCTGCGTTTACCTCTCAAGTGCATGCGACCACGCCGGACAGCGCGGCGCGGCAGACGGAGAGAGTTCGCATGCACGAGCTGCAGCGCAGGATGCGGCTCGGGATGGAGAGCGCTCGTGTCGCCATCGGGGCTACAGGAGCTCGCATCACCGCACGCACACTGCGGGCGCGTTCGCTGACGGTTCTGCTGGAGACGGCTGACCTTCTGTTTGCCGGGACCATTCGCTGGACCGAACTACTCGAGTCGACATCGAATGAAGAGTCGCAGGCGGCGATGACGGATGCATTGAAGTGGCTCGAACGAGCGGAGCTCGTGATCGCGGCGGCGCTTCGGCAACGGCCTTCGGATGATGGATCGTCGTTTGCCCCTGAAGGCTCGCACTCCATCGAGCATCTTCACAAGCGCGCGCAAAAGCTGCGAGCGCTCGAGGAATCGACGGAGCCCTTGATTGCCCACCTGGTCCAGGAAGAACGGGACGCGTTGTTGAATGTCGAAGTTGCCTTTGAGGCGATTCGCGCTTTATGGAGTGGCGTGGAACCTAGAATTCAGCCTTCCGGCAAAGCTCCCCGCGATACACGATCGTTGCTTTCGAGATCGGGAGAGATGGTTGCCGAGACCAGCTGGAGATCCATTCCCGATGCGGCCCGAGCCAACTGGACCCTCCGCTCCGTCATGATGCGGCACGCTTTGCGCATGTTGATCGTCGGGGCCGTCGATGTGATGCTGATGCGGCTGGTGCACATCAGCCACGGATCATGGCTGGGAATGACGTCGATCATTGTGCTGCAGCCGAGCGGGTCCGGCACGTTGCGGCGCGGCGTGCAGCGCGTCGCCGGCACGATCGCAGGAGGTATTCTCGCAGCAGTCCTCGCTGCGGGAATACACAGCCAGGAGGGCCTGATCGCTGTCGTGACTGTGACCAGCGTGTTTACGCTGGCGACCTATGCGGTCGATTATGCCTGGTACTGCTTCTTTCTGACGCCAACCTTCGTCCTGCTGAGTCTTCCTCATCTTCGCGACTGGCACTTTGCCGGGGTCCGCATCGGCATGACGTTGCTTGGCGCAGGGGTCGCGGTGCTGGCTATGCGTTTGCTGTGGCCGGAGAAGGATCGCATGGAGCTGAAGAGGCTGCTCGCACGGGGTGCGCTGGCCGACGCAGCCTATGTGCGGGCGATGCTTCGTTTCTGGAATGCGCTCGAAAGTGCCTCTTCCGACACGGATCGCATCGCCGCAGATCGAACTGTGCTTGCGCCGGCCCGCCGCGCGTGTGGACTTGCGTTGAACGATGCAGAAGAAGCCCTTGATCGCATCATGCTGGAACCTCGGGTGCCGCTCGCCTCAGGAGGGAGATGGGAAGAGGCGCTCACGTTTGTCACTTATCTTCGCCGCATGACGCGAGCGGTCACCACGCTGGCGGCGCTTGGACAGGGCGATCAAGATTCGCGTGTCCGAGCGGAGAGGGTCGCTGCTCGCCTGGACGCGCTGGGAGAGAGGCTCGACCGCGCGCTCGCGATTCAGACGTCGAACACATTGAAGCAGGAACCAACGACCCAGCCCGAAGCAGCTTCCGGGGAGGAGACTCCGGTAGAACATCAACTGCGGCGTCTCGAGCGGCAGACCAATGTGATGGAGAAGACCGCCGTAGTTTTGGTGCAAGAGAGCCGCTAAGGCGTATCGATCGACAGATGATCTTCTGTTTCCACCGTGATCTCATAAAGTTCGGGCAAACCGCAGATCCTTCGAGTTCGTTTGTTGCGTCTCACGCGACAAACTCCGCTTAGAATGACACCTGGTTTGATCCGCGCTCCCCTTATCACTTTGTCTCTTTGAGCTCGAGTTCAGGAGGCAGAGTTCTCTGGGACAGAGAACGTGTCGTGCGGCTCCAGACGGCGGTCAAGGCGACACCAGCGACGATGAGGCCAGCGCAGAGGCCGATCCAGAGGCCGAGCGCACCGTAGTGACGTCGGAAGCCGAGCCAGCCACCTACAGGAAGACCGATGATCCAGTAGCCGACGATCTGGACGATCAGGCCGGCGTGCGTGTTGCCTGCACCGCGTAGAGCTCCGGTGGCGGTGATCTGGAGGCCGTCGAAGAACTGGAAGGCGGCGGCGACGTACAGGAGAGGGACCGTCGCGGCGATCACCGCGTGGTCGGGAGTGAAGGCCCGGGCGATAGGGTGCGCGAAGACGCTGAGAATGATAGAGAAGGTCGCCATGCAGCCTGCGCCGAGCAGGATGGCGGTCCAGCCGGCCCCTGCGGCCTCGCGGGGGGCGACGCGGCCGATCGCCTGACCGACGCGAACCGCAGCGGCTGCAGAGATGGCGAAGGGCACCATGAAGGTGAAGCTGGCGCAGTTGAGCGCGATCTCATGACCGGAGAGCGGCAGCGGCCCCATGGTTCCGATGAGGAAGGTCACGGTGGCGAAGATGGCGATCTCGACGAAGATCTGGCCGCCTGCAGGAGCGCCGAGGATGGTGAGTCGCTTGAGGCGGCTGGATTCGATGTGGCGCAGCATGGAGCGCAGGCCGTAGTTGTGCTTGTGCTCGACATGCCAGATGGCGGCGAGCAGGAAGAGGGCTAGATAGGTACGCGAGAGTGAGGTCGCGAGGCCCGAGCCTACGATGCCGAGCGCGGGAATTTGTAACGGTCCCCAGTGGTGGCCGTAGATCAGGATCCAGTTGCCGAGGACGTTGCAGAGGTTCGCTGTCACCAGCGCGAAGGCGATGGGGCGGACGTGATCGAAGGCCTGCAGGTAGCGGCGCAGGGTGAAGTAGAGAAAGAGTGTCGGCGTCCCCCAGTTGAGGGCATGGAGGAAGCGGATGGCTCCGTCCATGACCTGCGGGTTGATGGGCATGCGGTGCATGACGAGCGGGGCGAGCTCGACGATTCCGAAGAGCGTCGCGGCGAGTACAGCGGCGAGGATGAGACCGTGGTAGAGCCAGCGGTTCGCCTCGTCGTAGCGTCCGGCGCCATGCGATTGCGAGAGGAAGGTGTCGAGCGAGAGGAGGACACCGGCGATTCCGAAGGCGAGCGTGTTGTAGAGGACCTGGCCGAGGGCGGCGGAGGCGATGTTGACGGCCGCGTTGTCCATGTGGCCGACCATGATGGTGTCGACGATTCCCATGGACATCCAGCCGAGCTCGGCGGCGATGAGAGGGAGGGCGAGGACGAGCATGTGGCGGATCTGCTGGCGAGCTGTCATACCCCTCCCCTCCCTGTTTTTGCGCAAAGTCTTCGAACGATGAGATTTAGGTCCGGACCTCGAGCGCACGCCTGTTGCCAAACGGCATGGAAGACGGTCGGCAGAACCGCATGAGCGAGAATCCATCAGACAGAAAAGCCCCGGAGAGCCGGGGCTTTTCGCTTGGTTCCATTATATCTGCTGAGGGAGGTGGATTCGGCAGAAGTAAGTCCTTCTTATGGCTATGGATACGTGACGAAGGCGCTTGACAGGAATACGAGTGCTTACTGGGGTTGCTGGGCCTTCTGCTGCTCGCGATTGGCCTTGTCCTGGGCCTTGTCGGCCTTCTTCTGCTCGTCGGTATCGAGGGATTTGCGTTTTGCCTTGTCGGCATTGGCCTGTGCCTTCTCTGCCTTCTCCTGCTTCTTGAGCTGCTTCTTCTGCTCTTTGGTCATCTGCTGGTTGGTGTTCTGGGAGTCGCTCTGGGAGTACGCCGGAAGGATGGGAGCGGCGAGGGTCAGGGTGAGGGCCATGATGGGGAGTACATTGCGACGCATGGTTAAAAACCTCCGGTAGGGTGGGATGCGGGGAGACGTCGTGAGGGTTTGTAGTGTTGCTCTTGCTTCGGGAGGCAGGATTCTTCGGCTGCAGCTTAGACCGCAGATCCTTCGACTTCGCTGCGCTTCGCTCAGGATGACACTTTCTTAGAGGGGGTTTTGGGGCGGGGGCGAGCTTTGCGCGATGGAGATCTCGCGTGGGAGTCGTGGTGCGGGATATCTGGCAACGTTTGGAGCCGGCGCGCAGAGTAAGACCTCAGGAGCTAAAGCCCTTTTCCCTGGGGGCTGTTGCGGCACGGCTGAAGCCGTGCCCTTAGCGGAACAACTTCGCGGGTTGCGGCATGGCGGAAGCCGTGTCCTTAGCGGAACTTTCTGATCGACACTTCAGGCCGATGTTTTTTCTATCGCTGGAATGCGTTTTGTTAGAGACTGATCGAAACCCGCCGCTTTCTTTCACAGAAATCCACTTCAAGGAGAATCTTTCGTTGCGACAGATTGCCGCTCTTTCTCTTTTGTTTACGCTTCCACTCTCGCAGGGCTTTGCCCAGCAGCCTGCGAGCAAGACCCTGCCGGGGTATTCGGCCGCGGACTCAGCGAAGGAGCTGGATCTGGAGAAGCGTTTCCGGACAATTCCGGAGGCGGCGCGAGCGCACGAGAACATGAAGTTTCTGGCAGCGCATCCGCACAATGTGGGCTCGGAGGCGCAGCGGAAGAATGCAGAGTGGATGGTGAAGAAGTACAAGGAGTGGGGGTGGGACGCGAAGATTGAGCAGTTCGACGTGCTGTATCCCACGCCGAAGTCGCAGATGGTGGAGATGATTGCGCCGACGAAGTACAGGCTGAAGCTGGAGGAGACTCCGCTAGCCGAGGACCCTTACACGCATGAGACCAAGACGCAGCTGCCGGGGTACAACATCTACTCGGCTGACGGTGATGTGACGGGGCCGTTGATCTACGTGAACTACGGGATGCGGGATGACTACGAGGAGCTGGAGCGACTGGGCATCTCCGTCAAAGGCGCGATTGTGATTACGCGGTACGGCGGCGGCTGGCGCGGGCTGAAGCCGAAGCTGGCGTATGAGCATGGAGCGATTGGCTGCATCATTTACTCCGACCCGGCGGATGATGGCTACGCACAGGACGATGTGTTGCCGAAGGGGCCGATGCGTCCACCGCAGGGCGTGCAGCGGGGCAGCGTTTCGGATACGCCGGTGTACTCCGGCGACCCGCTGACGCCGGGTGAGGGGTCGGTGCCTGGGGTGAAGCGCCTGAAGATCGCAGAGTCGCAGACGATCATGAAGATCCCGGTGCTGCCGATTGGCTATGGCGATGCGGAGCCGCTGTTGAAGTCGCTGGACGGGCAGGTAGTTCCGGCTTCGTGGCGCGGCGGCTTGCCGTTTACGTACCACGTGGGGACGGGAACGACGAAGGTCCACATGGACCTGAAGTTCAACTGGGACACGAAGCCGGTGCTGGATGTGATTGCGACAATGAAGGGCTCGAGTGCTCCGGACCAGTGGGTCATTCGCGGCAATCATTACGACGGGTGGGTGAATGGTGCGGATGACCCGATCAGCGGACAGGCTGGGCTGCTGGAGGAGGCGCGGGCGCTAGGCGAGTTGCACAAGCAGGGATGGAGCCCGAAGCGAACGCTGATCTATGCGGCGTGGGATGGCGAGGAGCCGGGGCTGCTGGGTTCGACCGAGTGGGCCGAGGCGCACCAGAAGGAGCTGGCGGAGCACGCCGTGCTGTATGTGAACAGCGATGAGAGCAACCGCGGATTCCTGAACGCGAGCGGAAGCTACCAGGCGGAGCGCGTCATTAATGATGTCGCACGCGATGTGACTGACCCGGAGACGAAGGCGAGCGTGTGGGAGCGGCAGAGGGCCGCGCGGGCAGTGCATCCGAGGCGTAATGGAGCGAAGGCGGCGGAGGGCGATGCTGACATCATCCCAATCGGCGCGCTGGGGTCGGGTTCGGACTTCCAGGCGTTTGTTGATCACCTGGGAGTGACGAGCATCAGCCTGGGGTTTGGCGGCGAGGACCACAGCGGAACGTATCACTCGGCGTACGACACACCGTGGTTTATCGAGCACTTTGGCGACAAGGACGCGCTGTACGGCAAGGCGCTGGCAGATACGGCGGGCACACTGGTGATGCGCGTCGCGGACGCTGACCTGCTGCCTTATGACTTCCGCGATCTGGCGACGACGGTTGCGGGGTACTCGCAGGAGGTGAAGGGGCTGGTGAAGCAGATGCAGCAGGCCGCGGAGGCTCGGCAGAAGGATATCGATGCGGGGTACTACAAACTGGCTGCCGATCCGACGAAGACGGTGAAGCTGCCGGAGGCGCTGCCGAATCCTCCTGACTTCGATTTTTCGGGGCTGGATGCAGCAATTGGGAAGTTGAAGAAGGCAGCGGATGATCTGAAGGCGGCTGAGGATTCCGCCGGGGAGCTCGACGCGAAGAAGGCTGAGACGATCAACCTGCAGCTGGCGATGGCGGAGCACAAGTTCCTCAATCCGGCGGGACTGCCGCGGCGCCCGTGGGTGGAGCATGTGCTGTATGCTCCGGGCTGGTACACGGGCTATGGGGCGAAGACGATGCCTGGCGTCACGGAGGCGATTGAAGATGGACGGTTCGATGAGGCAAAGCAGCAGATGGTGATTGTGACCAATGCGGTGAATGCCGAGGCGGAGCATCTGGAGGGGATTGTGAAGGAGCTTGGGGCTCAGTAGAGATCTGGGCACCCCATGCAGGACCGCAGATCCTTCGACTGCGCATCCTGCGGTAAGGCTGCAGGATGCTCCGCTCAGGATGACACCTTCAGGGTGAGGTATCCCGAGATGGGAACGAGCTTCGCTCAAATGAGCCCACATCTCAGAATTGAGGTCGGCAGCCGACTTCCGGCGCGAAGTGATTGTTCGTTAGAACAGAGGGGCCGCCCGGGGAATGGGCGGCCATTCTCTTTCGTGGCGGAGTTATTGTTTCTTGCCTTGGTGCTCGATTCCGTTCTGGTAGAGGGTGAGGCGATTGATGGCGTGAGTGGTGGGATCGCGGAAGAACTCAACCTGCGCGTCGACGACCTTGAGGAAGAACTTCGTTTCGGATTCCGCGAAGAGATCGAGAGCGGGCTGGCCGGCTAGTTTGGTGGTGAGGTGGCCGTCCTTAATGGCGATGACGTTGTCGATGGGGGCATCGGTCATCCGGTAGGTGCCGGCATATTCGGAGAGCAGAGCAGACGAGACGTCGATGGCTTTGCGCTCGGAGGGCAGGATGACCTGCTGACCGAGAGCGACCTTACCGAGGTTGGAGGCGATCATGTCGGGTGCACCGCCGGTGAGGTTGCCGAGGACGATGACGGTAAGCTTGTCGTCGGGGTAGTAGTTGAGCGAGGTGTTGAAGCCTTCGATGCCGCCGCCGTGCGTGATGAGCTTGTGTCCGTCGACGGTACGGATGAAGATGCCGCAGCCGTAACCGCTTTTGAAGGGCGTGGTCATCTTGGCGAGCGATTCTGGTTTGAGGACCTTGCCGCCGTAGAGCCCCTGCTCCCATTTAACAAGGTCGCCGGTGGTGGAGTAGAGGGCGCCGGCGGAGAAGGGGATGGTCATGCTGATGTAGCCGTCGTGCTCGATGCCGTGCGGCGTGCGGCGATAGCCCTGGGCGCGCTGAGGGAGGATGGCGGCGTTGGAGTCGATGCCGGTGTCCTTCATGCCGAGCGGGATGAAGATGTTCTGCTGGAGGAATTCGGCGTAGGTCTGGCCGGAGACCTTTTCGATGAGATAGCCGAGGAGGACGTAGCCGGAGTTGGAGTAGTTGAACTTCGTGCCGGGCTCGAAGTCGAGGGGCTTGTCGCGGAAGCGGGCGACGAGTTCGGCGGGAGTGGTGTCCTTCCACTCGGTGGTGCGGTAGTCGGGAAAGCCGGTGAAGGAGGGGATGCCAGAGGTGTGGGTGAGGACGTTGTAGATGGTGATCTTCGACCAGGCGGCGGGAGCGTCGGGCATGTACTTGCTGACGGGGTCATCGATGTTCAGCTTGCCGCGCTCCTGAAGGAGGAGGATGCTGGCGGCGGTGAACTGCTTGGTGAGGGAGCCGAGGCGGAATTTCGTGGCGGGAGAGTCGGGGACGTTCCACTCGAGGTCGGCCGAGCCGTAGCCGCTGTTGATGAGGGTCTTGCCGTCCTTGACGACGAGAACCGTACCCATGAAGGATTTGTCATCGACGTAGTTGGCGATGATCTGCCGCATGCGGGCCTGAGGATCGGTGGCGGGCTTTTGGGTTTGGGCGAACGAAGCGATCGACGTCAGGCAGAGGAGAGTTGCGGCGAGTGAGCGCATGGAACTCCTTTACGCAGAGGCAGGGTGTGCGGTTCCCGATTCTATCGAGCGTGATGGACTGAACGATCACTTTGCCATGCGGAGCCACTGCTGGAGGGCGTGAAACTGATCGATGTGATCGGGCGCGGAGTTTCCGGCGAAGCCGAGGATGTGCAGGCCTTTGACGTGAAGATCGCTGAGCTGCTGCATGCCTCCGGGTCCCCATTTGAGGACCGGATGTTGTTTAAGTCCGAGCGTGGTGATGAGGTAGTTGGCGGTTTCGGTGGTGCTGGCAAAGGTGCCGGGGAAGATCTCGGAGTGCGTGTACACGAGGACCTTCTTCCCTGCTGCGGCCTCGCGGGCGAAGTCGAGAAAGGGCTGGAGCGGTGCGGGGTCGAGCGGGCCGGGAGCGCCATCGGGGATGTAGCCGGTGTGAAGGCTATCGACGAGTACGACTCGATCGATGTAAGGCCAGTTGTCGTGATTGCGGAGGATCTCGCGAATGGCACCGTAGCCTGCGCTGAAGGACGACAGGACGATGGGCTTGAACTGCGGAGGATTAGTAGGATCGATGGCCTTTGCGGCCTCCTGAAGGAGTTGCTGGAAACGTGCTGGATCGTGGAAGGCGCGGGAGTAGACACCGGAGCCTGCACCGAGGTCGAAGGTGATGATGGCTGCTCCTGGATTCACGGCGGCGATGCTCTGCTCGGCTACCCAGGGTGAGCCATGGAAGTGGATGTAGAGCGGCATCGTGGAGCGAATGCGAGCGGTGCTGGGGATCAGGAGGGTGCCGGTGGAGAGATTGATGCGCCTGCCGGGTACGTCGGTTTGCGTGAGCCGCTTGTGGGCACGAAGAGACTCCGACATCGGGGAGGGGTTCTGTGATGCAGGCTTTGGCGGATTCTGGGCCGCAATGTTTTGAGTTGATGATGAGATGTTTGCGGCCACAAGAAGTGCAGACCAAAGGACGACGCGGGAGACTTTCATTCGCCTCCAATGTACATCGGAGGCCTATGTGGCGACAGCAACAAATGTTCCGAGAGAAGAATTTGGGCTTTCGCAATGATCCACTCATGCGATAAGACAGCATGAACGGGTCACCAGTGTGGAGAGGTGGCTTCCTGTGCATCCTGCAAACCCACATCTCAGAAGCGAGATGTGGGGCACCCTGCGATAACTTCTTCCACGGGTAGGCTACTTTCATTTCATCGGGAGCGGTGGAGGTGCATCGTCATTCTGTGTGACAACACTCGCTGGCGATGGCTGTGTTTCAGTCCTTGAGAAGGAAGCGTAAGGGTCGCTCTTTGGCCTTACTAAGGCCGATGCGCGGTGTGATTTCAATATTTTCCGGATGAACGCCGTCATCCTCGATATGTAAAGAGGACGAAGCCTTCGTAACGTCGATTCCGTTGTGGGTTGCGCGCGTGATGTCTAATGCCTCGCATAGCTTTCCGGGACCTCCGGTGAGCTGCTGCGGTTTAGCGTTCTCTGGCAGGCCGCGAAGCCGCGCCATGGTTTTGATTCCTTCAAGAGGAACTAGAGCGCGAAGCAACACGCCGCCCGGCTCGCCTTCGGGCAGGCAGGAGATGTTAACGCAATAGTGCATCCCGTAGATGAAGTACACATACGCTACACCGGGTGGTCCGAACAAGACCGCGTTGGCGGAGGTGCGTCCTCGGAAGGCGTGAGAAGCGGGATCGTCGAGGCCAAGGTAGGCTTCGACTTCGACGATGCGACCGCTGAGCCGCTCGCCTTTGCGACGATGCACGAGAACTTTGCCGAGCAGATCGCGTGCAACGATCTCTGGCGAGCGCAGGAAGAAATCTGACGTGAGAATGGGAGATTGCGGGGACCGAGGTCTCATTTTGTTCGCAGCATTGAGAGCAGAACGACTGCCTCATTGTGCTCTTCGTCCTTCGCGCCGTAGAGCAGAGTGATGGGACCCTGATGGAGTTTCTTTTTGATGACGTCCAGTTGATCGCCCTTTGATTTCAGTTCCTGCTTATAGCGCTTCTGGAATTCCGTCCATTTTGCCGGGTCATGCTGAAACCACTTGCGGAGTTCGGTGCTGGGGGCAACTTCCTTGAGCCAGAGATCGACCTTTGCTCGTTCCTTGCTGAGTCCGCGCGGCCAGAGCCTGTCGACAAGGACACGAAATCCATCGTTCGGGTCAGGTTCCTGATAGACGCGCTTGATTGCGATTCGCATGGGCGACACTATGTTACTGCGGGGTGATGATGCCTCCTACGGGCAGGCTGGTTGGTAGTGAGCCGGGGCGGCGCAGGTGCATGGCTTCGGCGGTCATGTCGGTGTACTTGAGGCCTGCGCCGGTGTTGAAGAGGACGACCTTGTCGGTCGGTTTCAGCTCACCGGATTTGAGGAGCTGGTCGTAGGCGGCGGTGGCGGCGGCTCCTTCGGGGGAGAGGAAGACGCCTTCGTTGCGGGCGTAGTCGAGGATGCTCTGGAGGATGGTGGCGTCGTCGGAGGCGATGGCCTTGCCGCCGGACTGCTGGAGGATGTCGAGGATGATGTAGTCGCCGTAGGGCTTGGGGACGCGGAGGCCGGCGGCGAAGGTGTCGGCGTTCTGGAAGAACTCGCTGGCGGACTTGTGTTCTTCGAAGGCTTTCACGATGGGTTCGCAGCCTGCGGCCTGGAGGGCGTACATCTTTGGACGCTTGCCGGTGACCCACCCCAGAGCTTCCATCTCTTCGAAGGCCTTCCACATGCCGATGAGGCCGACGCCACCGCCGGTGGGGTAGAAGACGGCGTCGGGGTAGGTCCAGCCGAGCTGCTCGACGAGCTCGTAGCCCATGGTCTTTTTGCCTTCGACGCGGTAGGGCTCCTTGAGGGTGGAGATGTCGAACCAGGTTTCGGCGGCGGGAGTATTGGCTTCTTTTTGCTGCTTTATCCGCTCGCCTACGATGCGGGCGCAGTCGGAGATGAGTCCGTCGATGAGGTTAACGTCGGCTCCGTAGACCATGCCTTCGACGTAGTTGGCGAAGGGGACGTCCTGGGGCATAAAGATGTGGGCCTTGATCTGTGCGGCGGCGGCGTAGGCAGCGAGGGCTCCTGCGGCGTTGCCCGCTGAAGGGACGGCGAGGTGCTGGAGGCCGTAGTGCTTTGCCATGGTGACGGCGAGACCGAGGCCCCGGGCCTTGAAGGTTCCGGTGGGGTTGGCTCCCTCTTCCTTGATATAGAGGCCGGGGTAGCGCTTGCTGTGAATCATGGGGGTCCAGCCTTCGCCGAGGGTGACGGGAGTAACGTCGGGAAGGACGGCGGAGTAGCGCCACATGCCAAGGCTCGCTGGAGAGGCCGCTGCTTTGGCGGCGATGTCTTCGCGGCGGGCGGTTCGCTTGAGGGCGTCCATATCGTAGCGGACGTAAAGGGACCCAGCGCAGATGGGGCAGAGGGTTTGCGGGGTGTCAGCGGAGACGTGGTTGTGGCAGCGGGAGCACTCGAGGAAGGCGATGCGGGGCATGTGTTGATGCTACTAAAAGGAGCGAGGGAGATGAGATCCTGCAAACACCTTAGAGACGATCAGGCCGTCGCAAAGCTGGAGTCCCAGATCCTTCAACCTCACCTTAGCCGCTTCGCGGCGAAGAGGGGGTACCAGGATGGGGGGATGAAATACCAGGATCGTTACTGCGGTCAGAAGGGCGGGAGGAGTTGAGTGATGACAGGGAAAGAGTTATTGGAATGAGAGAATTAGGTTATGGGTGACGCACGGATTCGCATGGTCGCGGTGGACGTGGATGGCACGTTGCTTGGAACAGACGGGCGGGTCAGTGGGCGAAATGTCGCGGCCCTTAAGGCTGCCGAGCAGGCTGGGGTGCAGGTGGTGGTCGCAACCGGCCGACGGCACAGCTACGCGATGAGGGTACTGCGGGACGTAGGTCTTCGGGAAGGTAATTCTCTCATCAGCTCAAACGGAGCCGTAGTGCGGACGTTCGGAGCCAAACTGCTGGAGCGGACTTTACTGGAAGAAGACACGGCCAAGTGGCTGGTTGGCCGTATGGACGAGTATCGACGCTCGCTATTGATCACGTTCGACCGGCTGCAGCCCGATGGCGAGGATACCCGCGGGGCACTGGTGGTGGAGGAACTCGATGCGCTGAATGACAGCATTGGGAGATGGATGGCCGCCAATGAACCGTATATCGAGCGGGTTGTCCCGATGGAAGACGCTCTGGGGCGCGAAGGCCTGATCCAGATGATGCTGTGCGGGACCATTGAGCGGATGCGGGAGGCAGAGGCGACCTTGCTGGGGGATCCCAGGGTGATGGGAGTAGGTCTGGAGCCTTCAAAAGACAGCACCTTCGCAGATCGTTCTGCGCCCGAGGCGATGCTGCATCGAACGGAGTACCCGGAGCGCAACCTGAGCATCGTGGACGTGCTTCCTGCGGGTTGCAGTAAAGGTCGAGCCTTGATGGATTTGGCGGTGTCTCACGGGATTGCCAGGGAAGAGATTCTGGCGATCGGGGATAACTGGAACGACGTATCGATGCTGGAGGCGGCGGGTTCCGCGGTGCTGATGGCGAACGCACCGGAGGAGCTGAAGAGCGCAGGCAAAGCCCAGGGATGGTCGGTCGGCGCGCATCACGCGGAGGATGGGGTGGCCGTGGCTGTAGAGGCTGCGCTGGCGGGGGAGCGCCAGCCTGCGGTGCAGTGTTAGGCTTTTGAGAGTGGATATGCAATTCAAGTCGTTCCGCTGGCGCATGCTGGTGATGTTTGCCGTCGGTGTGTGTCCCATGGCACAGGCGGCGGAACATGTGACCTTGCGGAATGGATTCGAGCTGGATTGCGCGCGACGTGAGGCCCATGGGGATCGGGTGCGGCTCTACTTCGCACCGGGAGCTACCAGCGAGACGAACGCGAACTACCTGGATGTTGCCGCCGATGCAGTGATGCGGGTAGAAGTCGTTCCGGATCCTCCCGCAGCTCCTGCACCTGCAGCTTCGACGACTTCTGTGATGGATCGACAATCAGTCGCCGGGAGTGCTCCTCTAACGCGAGAAGAGATGCAGACGATGCTCACGCATGCGGGAGATGAGCACAACATCGATGCGGACCTTCTGGCGAGCGTGGTGAAGGCTGAGAGCGGAGGGCATGCAAGGGCTGTGTCACGAGTCGGAGCGCAGGGCCTGATGCAATTGATGCCAGCGACGGCGGGAGAGCTTGGGGTCCACGACTCGTTCCAGCCGGAGGAGAATATCGCCGGCGGAACAGCCTATCTGGATATATTGCTGACGCGTTATCACGATAACGTGGCTCTCGCGCTGGCGGCTTACAACGCAGGACCGGCAGCGGTGGACCGCTATCATGGCGTACCTCCGTATCGTGAGACCCGGGCTTACGTGGCTCGAGTGATCCGTGAGTTCAACCGGCGTAAGCAGATCGCCGGTATGGGCGAGCAGGTAGCGCGGGTCAAGTAGAAACAACAGACTTTAGAGAAGCGGGCGGTCTTTCCATGAAAAAACGGAGCGGAGTGCTGTGGGCGATTCTGATTGCCGTACTCGCGGTGATCGTCTTCGTTTACCGCGACCGAATCCATTTCGACTGGGCGAACTTCTGGGAGCAGCTGCGGCATATCTCTGCGGGGCATGCGATTGCCGGAGTTGCATTGATCTATGCGACGTACTGGCTGCGTGCCTTCCGCTGGAGTGTGCTGGTTCAGCCGGCAAAGGAGGTCAAGGCCACGGCTCTTGTGGGACCGCAGTTCATTGGGTTCACGGCGGTGGCGCTGTTTGGCCGGCTGGCGGACCTGACACGTCCTTATCTAATCGCAAAGAAGATTGAGCTTTCCCTGAGCTCGCAGATTGCGGTTTGGACGCTGGAGAGAATGTTCGACCTGGGCGCGGCGGCGCTGATCTTTTCGACGGCTCTGGTATTTATGCCGAAGAACATGCCGCATCAGCAGGTGTTTATGCGAGCTGGACTCGGCAGCCTTGCCGTCACGCTGGTGATTGCGCTCTTCGCCGTCGCGGTGCGGATGATGGGAGGAGCGGTTGCGGGATTTGCGAGGACGGTATTAAGCCCGATCTCGAAACCTGTAGCCGCGAGCATTGCCGACAAGATCGATGGATTTCGCGACGGCCTGAATGCCATCAAAAACTGGCGCGAGTTTGCTGTAGTAGCCGGAGTTTCGCTGCTGATGTGGGGCATGATCGCCTCAGCCTATGTCCAGACGGCGCACGCCTTCGTCCAGACACCGGAACTGGGCGAGTTGTCGTTTTCGCGGGCGATGCTGTTGATGGCGGCAAGTATCGGAGGCAGCCTGCTGCAGCTTCCGATCGTGGGCTGGTTCACGCAGATAGCAGTCACAGCTGCGGCGATGCATGCCTTCTATGGGGCTCCGATCGAGGCAGCGACTGCGTGCGGAGCTCTGCTGCTGGTGGTAACGTTTCTCTGCATTATTCCAGTTGGGCTGGTGTATGCGCAGGTGGAACAGGTGAGCCTGAAAAACATTACCTCCGAGAGCGAAGAGGCCGGGAAAGAAGCAGAAGCGGTCCAGGAGTGAAGGCGGTTTCGCGTCTTGCCGTGAACGATTCCACTCATGCTTCGCATAAATGAGGCATCGGTATCTGTGCTGGTCTGATCGATCGACGTTGGCTTCCGCACAGCTGCGGACAAGATACAGGGTTCTCCGCTCCGAATGACGAATCTCTACGTGGAACGTCGATTCAAAATGCGCTGCTAGAATCAAGGCATATCCGATGAAGTGTCCTTACTGCGGTTTTACCCAGGATCGAGTGGTCGATTCGCGAGAGAGCAAAGAGGCAGACTCGATCCGCCGCAGGCGTGAGTGCGAGGGCTGCAACAAGCGCTTTACTACCTACGAGCGGATCGACGAGATTCCTTACATGGTGGTCAAGAAGGATGGTCGAAGAGAAAAATTCGACCGGCAGAAGGTACTGAGCGGCCTGCTGCATGCCTGTGAGAAGCGGCCGGTTTCGGCGGTGAAGCTGGAGCAGATTGTCGATGAGACCGAGGCCTATGTAGTTGACTCTCCGGAGCGCGAACGATCGACGTCGGAGGTGGGAGAGCTGATCATGTCGCGCCTGAAAGACATTGATACGGTCGCCTACATCCGCTTTGCCAGCGTTTACCGGGACTTCAAAGACGTGAGCGAGTTCAAGCAGGAGCTGGAGCAGCTTTTAAGCGGCAACGGCAAAGACCTGAAGAAGAAGAGATAACGCGTGGCTCGACTGGAGGCTTGCGGCAGAGGCGCATTCCTTCGCTCAAGCCGCGAATGACAGCAGCGAAACGCGCGGTGGGCGGATGAAGCTCACGAAAGTGCGCTGCGAACAGATCACGAGAAGAAGGTTGAGGAAGAAAGATGGCTGCCGAGAGAACACACAAGATCACTCTGATTCCAGGCGATGGTATAGGGCCTGAGGTTTCCGCCGCGGTCGTGAAGATCGTCGAGGCTGCTGGAGCGACAACCGGGGTGGGCTTTGAATGGCATCGCTTCGCTGCGGGTGCAGAGGCATTCGAACAGACGCGAGAGTATATTCCTCAGGCGCTATATGACTCGATTGAGCAGAACAGAGTGGCGCTGAAGGGGCCGGTGACGACTCCAATCGGCGGGGGGTTTGCTTCGATTAACGTCACGCTGCGCAAGAAGTTCGAGCTGTTTGCGAACTTTCGGCCGGTGAAGAGTCTCCCCGGACTCAAGGCGAAGTACGAGAACATCGACCTGATCATCGTTCGCGAGAACATGGAGGACCTGTACGCCGGTCTCGAGCATGAGATCGTTCCGGGCGTGGTGCAGTCGCTGAAGATCATCACCGACAAAGGTTCGAGCCGGATTGCGCAGTTTGCCTTCGACTATGCGCGCAAGCATGGACGGAAGAAGGTCCATGCGATCCACAAGGCGAACATTATGAAGCTGTCGGACGGACTGTTTTTGCGCTGCTGCAGAAGAGTTGCCGAGGAGTTTCCCGAGATCGAATATAAGGAACACATCGTCGACAACACCTGCATGCAACTGGTGCTGAATCCCTACCAGTACGACATTCTGCTGACGGAGAACCTGTACGGCGACATTCTGAGCGACCTGTGCAGCGCGTTTGTGGGCGGCCTGGGGCTGGTTCCCGGAGCGAACCTGGGCCGGGAGTGCGCGATCTTTGAGGCCGTCCATGGATCGGCACCCGATATTGCGGGCAAGGACATGGCGAATCCAACCGCTCTGCTGCAGTCGGCGGTGCTGATGTTGCACCATCTCAACGAAGGTGCAACGGCGGAACGGATTCAGAATGCGATCGAACAGGTCTATCGCGAAGGAAAGACACTGACGCGAGACGTGGGCGGCCAAGCTGGAACGAAGGCGTTTGCGGATGCAGTGCTGGGAGCGATGGCATCCCCCGTTGCGACGAGGTAGCGTCTCGTTTTTTCTCTTTCCCCTTCAGCGAGCAAGCAGACGATGATGAGATAGATTGCATCGAAGGAGTGCGGGCTGAATTGCTTGACTGATGAAATAGAGGAGGAGATGGATGGGGATAGCGACTGTCTTGTGGCAGGAGGCGGTACACGGATTCAGTCTGGCGTTGATCTCACATCGGCTTCCCTTCTGGTTTCTGGTCTTCGCCCTGTTTCTTCCCCGCGTCTCTCTGGCGGTAGCCTGGTTTCAGGGAGTGCTGATTCCTTTCCATCTGGTGGGATGGGTACCGCTGATCTTCGCGATCCTGCTGCCACGTGCACTGGTTCTTTACCTGATCTATCTGGACCAGGGACTCAGTCTGTGGTTCGTGATTCATCTTGTGGTAGCGATCCTGGTCTGGATGGGCGGAGGGCATACCTACCGGAGCCGAAGAGGGGATCTTTGACCTTCCTGGAGCACTTTTCTGGCGGGGCACCCGCTTTTGCGGGCTAGTTCGTGACGCAGGCGAACGCGTCGCGTTATTCTTAAAAGACTATGGAACGGCGACGGGTAGGCATTCTTGGCGCGACCGGCATGGTCGGTCAACGATTTATTCAGCTTCTGCATCAACACCCCTGGTTTGAGATAACCTGGCTTGCGGCCAGCGACCGCAGCGCGGGCAAGACGTACGGCGAGGCCTGTAAGTGGAAGCTGGACACCCCCTTACCGGCAAAGATCGCAGCGATGAAGGTACAGCCGAATGTCCCGGAGCTGTGCGAGGGCGAGCTGCCGAAGATTATCTTCGCCGCACTGGACGCGGATATTGCGCGTGAGCTGGAGCCGAAGTTTGCGGCGGCAGGGTGCGCGGTGATCTCGAACTCGAGCGCCTTCCGCATGGCGGCCGATGTTCCCCTGGTGGTTCCTGAGGTGAATGCGAGCCATCTGCCGCTGATCGAAGCGCAATCGTGGCGGCGCGAGAGTGGTGGCTTTATCGTCACCAACCCAAACTGCTCGGCGATTGGACTGGTGCTGGCGTTGAAGCCGCTCGAGGAGCGGTTCGGGATCGAGAGCCTTTTTGTTACCACGATGCAGGCGGTGAGCGGCGCGGGGTACCCTGGGGTTGCTTCGCTCGACATTCTGGGCAATGTCGTTCCGTTTATCAAGAACGAAGAAGAGAAGATGCAGGAAGAGGTCGGCAAGCTGCTGGGCCATATGACCGGCAACAGCGTTGCCATGCTGGACGCGAAGGTCAGCGCCCACTGTAACCGCGTCCCGGTAGAAGATGGCCACACGGAGTGCGTGAGCATCAAGTTCCGCAAGAAGGCCACGCGCGAGGAGATTCTGGCTGCGTGGAGCGAGTTCGCTCCGTTGCGTGGCGAAGGCCTTCCCACCGCTCCCGAGATTCCGGTGGAGTTCGATGAAGCAGCGGACCGTCCGCAGCCGCGTCTGGATCGCATGCGAGGCAACGGCATGGCGGCGACGGTCGGTCGTCTGCGCGAGTGCAGCCTGCTGGACTGGAAGTTTGTGGTGCTTTCGCACAATACAATTCGCGGCGCCGCGGGAGCAGCGCTGCTGAACGCAGAGGTTCTGGCGCGGATGGGCAAGCTGGATAAGCTCGGGGTTCCTACAGAAGCACCACAGAATCAGGCGGTGCTGGCTTGAGCGAGGCGCGGGAGCAGCTTGTTGTGATGAAATTTGGCGGCACCTCGGTCGAGGACGCCAAGGCGATGGACCGGACCTCCGCCATCGTCGGCGGACGGCGGAAGAAAGGTCTGGAGACCATCGTCGTTGTTTCGGCGATGGCGAAGGTGACGGACCAGCTTCTTGCTGCTGCTGCGGCTGCGGGCCGGGGAGATAAGTCCGGAGCGATGGCGATCAGCGCAAGGCTGCGTCATCGTCACATCGACACCGCTACGGAGCTGCTGGATGAGCAGAGGTTCGCGGCGCTGCAGACGGCCATTCACATGGAGTTCGATGCCCTGGACGATCTGTTGCGCGGCATTGCTGCCGTGGGTGAGCTGACGGCACGAACCAGCGATCTGGTCGTAAGTTTTGGCGAGCGGCTTTCGAGCCGGATGGTCGCCGCGGCTTTCGACCAACGTGGGCTGAACGGAATGCACGTCGATGCGCGGACCTGCATTATCACGGATGCGAACTACGGCAAGGCTGCTCCTCAGGAGCCTGCGATTGAGGCAAAGCTGACAGAGCTGGTACTTCCTCTGGTGCAGGCGGGAAAGACGCCGGTGATGGGCGGCTTCATCGGATCGACGGCTGAGGGCATCACGACTACCCTGGGACGCGGCGGCAGCGACTACACGGCAGCGCTGGTGGGTGGCGGGTTGCATGCGGGAGCGATCGAGATATGGACGGATGTCAACGGGATTATGACGACCGATCCGCGGATCTGCCCGGATGCCCTGCGGGTGAAGACGATCAGCTTTGAAGAGGCGGCGGAGCTTGCTTACTTCGGTGCGAAGGTGCTGCATCCGGCGACGATTCTTCCTGCGGTGCAGAAGAGCATCCCGGTATGGGTGCTGAACTCTCGCAATGCAGAGAATGAAGGCACCAGGATTACGGCGGTCGCTCCGAAGTGCAAGAGCCCCTTCAAGTGCATTGCGGCGAAGAAGAAACTGACGATCATCGACATTGTGGCGAGCCGTATGTTGATGTCGCACGGTTATCTGAAGGCTGTGTTCGATGTCTTCGACAAGTACAAGTGCGTGATCGATATGGTTTCGACCAGCGAGGTCAGCATCTCTCTCAGCGTGGATTCGAACGAGCGCCTGCCGGAGATCTGCGAGGAGTTGTCGAAGATTGCCGATGTGAAGATGGAGGGCCACAAGGCCCTGATCTGCATGGTGGGCGAGGATATTCGCGGCCACAATGGCATTGCCGGACAGGTCTTCACGGCGGTGAGCCATGTGAATCTACGAATGATCTCGCAGGGAGCCAGCGAGATCAATATGAGCTTCATGATCGACGAGGAGGACGTGGAAGAGGCGGTGCGCAGCCTGCACAAGCATTTCTTCGCCAATCCCGACGAGAACATCTTTGACGTGGGTGCTCGGATTCCCGCGGAGAGCAGAGCTTAGGAAGGAATTTCCAAGAATGCGCGTACTGGTACTGGGCCACGGAAAGACTGGAAAGCTGGTAGCTGAGGTCGCGGCAGAACGAGGTCACAGCGTCCATGTGCTGGACGCGAAAGAGAACGCGAATGCCGCGGCTCTGACGCCTCCCTTCGTCGCGGGCTTTGATGTCGTCATTGACTTCACCAGCCCTGAGGCGGTGGTCCAGAACATGCGGGCCGTGCTCGCGACCGGCGCCAAGATGGTAGTCGGCACTACGGGATGGTACGACAAGCTTGCAGATATGCGGAGTCTGGCGGAACGCAAGCAGGCGGGCCTGTTGTATGGAACGAACTTTTCCGTCGGTGTTCAGGTCATGTTCCAGATGGCGAAGCGCATGGGCGAGCTGCTGAAGAACGCCGGTTATGAGTTTTCGATCGATGAGACGCACCACATCACAAAACTCGATTCTCCCTCTGGCACAGCGCTGACGCTTGCTTCCGTGGTGAAGGCGGCGACAGGAACTCCGGAGATTCCTATCGAGGCCCATCGCGTGGGAGATGCCGCTGGATTACATGTGCTGACGGCCCAGAGCCCCGCGGACAAGCTGGTTTTGACGCACGAAGCGCACTCGCGGCGTGGATTCGCGGAGGGCGCGGTACGGGCGGCCGAATGGCTCTCGCTGCACAAGGGATGCTACGACTTTCAGGATGTTTACATGCAGCTTTAGGCTTACGCGGCTGGCTGAATTCTTTGCTCAGGGGGGACCTGAGGTGACACGAAGAAACCGCAGGTCTTTCCTGCGTTTGGCATAAGGCCGCCAAATTTTCGCTCAGGACGACAGCCTCTTCGTGCGAGGATCTTCCGTCGTAATGACATATCGGATCGGGTTATAAAAATGAGGACCCTGAGTACGGGCATGCGTCCAATAGATTGAGGTAAAGATATCCATGAGTGTTGCTGAAGAGATCAGGACTACGCCGTTTGCCGAGCTTTCGCTGGACGAAAAACTGGATCGCCTGGCTGAAGTTGCCGTCAAGGTTGGGCTGGGGCTGAAGGAAGGTCAGGAGCTGATTATGACGGCTCCGCTGGATGCGCTTCCGCTGGCGCGCAAGATTATTGAACAGGCCTACAAGAGCGGAGCGAAGCTCGTCACCACCTTCTACAGCGATGATCCGAGCGTGCTTGCACGGTTCCAGTATGCTCCGGATGCGAGTTTCGACTACGCTCCGACGTGGCTGCAGGATGCCATCGCCAATGGATTCCGCAGCGGGGCCGCGCGATTGGCCATTGCAGGCGCCAATCCAGCGCTGCTGTCGAAGCAGGACCCTGCCAAGGTAGCGCGCGTGAATGTTGCGGCGTCGAAGGCCGGCAAGCCAGCGATGGAATTGATTACGCGGCACGAGATCAACTGGACGATCGTGGCGGCGGCGACACCGGAGTGGGCGAAGCTGGTGTTTCCGGGCGAGCCCGATGAGACTGCAGTCGCAAAGTTGTGGGAAGCGATCTTTGCGGCGTCACGAGTCAGCGTCGAAGATCCAGTTGCGGAGTGGAGGCAGCACGGAGAGCGTTTGAAGAAGCGTGTTGACATGCTGAATGCGAAGCGCTTCTCTGCCCTGCACTTCAAGTCTGCCGACGGCACTACAGACCTGAAGGTCGGGCTGGCGGATGAACATCTGTGGGCTGGTGGAGGCACCACGGCAGGAAACGGCATCTACTGCCAGCCGAATATTCCAACGGAAGAGTGCTTTACGACTCCCCATAAAGATCGCATCGACGGCGTGGTGCGCGCCTCGAAGCCGCTCTCGCATCAGGGAACGTTGATCGAAAACATCGCCGTACGTTTTGAAGGCGGAAAGATCGTGGAGGCCACCGCCACCGCAGGCGAGGACGTTTTGAATCGCCTGATCTCGACCGACGAAGGCGCACGGCGACTGGGAGAGGTCGCGCTGGTTCCACATAATTCTCCGATCGCACAGAGCGGCATCCTGTTCTGGAACACGCTGTTCGATGAGAATGCTGCGAGCCATATTGCCCTGGGACAGGCCTATTCCACCTGCATCATCGGGGGCGAAAAGATGGATTCGGCACAGCTGGCTTCGCTTGGAGCCAACGAGAGCCTGATCCATGTCGACTGGATGATCGGGTCCGCGGAGATGGATGTGGATGGAATCAGCGCGGATGGAACGGCGGAGCCTCTGATGCGTAAAGGGGCGTGGGTGTAGGGTTAGCCCGTTACGAGAAGTGAGAGATGCCCAGACACTGCGCTGGGCATTTTCTTTTTAACCGGATCGCTCGGTATATTGCAGGGCTTGTTTTTCCTGCATGGGGTGCGCGAGCGAAAGACATTGATTCTTCGCCTTCGGCTCAGAATGACGGATATTTTTTGCAAGATGCTCTTTATTTTGGCCGGAGATGTAAGGAAATAGGTCGGCCGGATGTGAGAATTTTTTCGCGCGATCAAAAAGTTTTTAGTGCGCGGAGCGGAGTTTCGCTGTAGATTGAAACTCAACGCAGAGTCGATACGTCAGTATCCCTGAACCCCACCACAACGTAGTTGCTGCGTGAGCCGTGACGCTCCGCAGGGCAAGTTCGAATCCCGACCTTGGCCTTCTCGCACGATTTAAGTCGTTGCGTCGTCGCATTCCTATACCCAAAATAGCTATCGCGCTTTCGTCGCGTTTCGGAGGAAGTCCTATGAGTTCCAGCGTACATACAAGTGTCTCTCGCAGGTCCTTTATGCGAATTCTCGGGGCAGCCTCAGCCGCGGCTACCTCTTTTCCGGCTCTTGCAGCGGTCCAGCAGCCCGCGGCCGCACCAGCCCAGGGCGCGCGGCGCGGCTTCGGCGGCGACGCGGGCATGATGCGGCACCTCTCTCCCGACACTGTCATCATCAGCTCGAATGAGAATCCGCTCGGGCCAGCGCAATCAGCGCTCTCGGCGATCAGCGAGACGGCTCCTCTGGGCGGGCGTTATCACCAGGAAGAGACGATGAAGACGGTAGCGGTCTTCAACGATCTGTTCGGCCTGAAGCCGGGATACCTTGCGCTGACTCCAGGTTCGGGCGGCCCCCTGGACCTGGCGCTGATGTCAAACATCGGGCCCGACAAAGCGCTGGTATACGGCGACCCAAGTTATGAGCAGGGTTTCCGCGCTGCGGAGACCATGAAGGCCCCGAAGGTCCCGGTACCGCTGAACGCAACCTTTGCGCATGATGTGAAGGCAATGGTGAAGGCGCATCCTTCGCCCGGCGCGTATTACATCGTGAACCCCAACAACCCAACCGGAACGATTACGCCGCGTGAAGACATTCTGTGGCTGCTGGCAAACAAACCCGCAGGATCGGTGGTCATTGTCGACGAGGCGTATCACCACTTCTCGAATGAGGATTCGGTGATCGATCAGGTGGCGGCGGACAAGGACATCATCGTTCTGCGGACCTTCTCGAAGATCTATGGCATGGCCGGGCTTCGCGCAGGAGTCGCGGTGGCTCGACCTGACCTATTGGCCAAGTTCTCCACGGTGGCTCCGCCGGCACGCAGCCTTGCGAGCATTTCGATCACCAGCTCAGCCGCGGCTCGTGCCAGCCTTCAGGATAAAGAGCTGGTGCCTCTGCGCAGGAAGATCAACGCCGACGTTCGGTCCGAGACGCTGGAATTCCTCGAGAAGCACAACTACAAGGTCGTTCCGGGCTCGCAGGCTAACTTCTTCATGGTGGATGTAAAGCGGCCGGGCCGGGATTTCCAGGCTGCCATGATCAAGGAGAATATTGCAATCGGCCGCTCATGGCCGGCGATGCCGAACTTTGTCCGCGTCACTGTGGGAACCAAACAGGAGATGGCGAAGTTCCAGACGGCGTTTGTGAAATGCATGGATACGGCACCCGGAGCGGCGAATGGCGCCTCCCTCTACATGCCGGAATATCATGTTCCATCAGAGCTTTATCGCGGCTGACGACTGGCGGCTTAAGTGAGATTAACCCCGGCGATGCCGGGGTTTTCTTTTTTCCTACGAAAGATTTGAGCGCAGAAGCGTTGATCCTGAGCCATGTCCGGCTGCCACGCGGTAAACTTTGAATCATTATGGAATTGACGGGTTGTGGAACGGCGCTGGTGACTCCCTTCCGCGAGGATTCGAGCGTGGACGAAACGGCGTTGCGTTCGTTGGTCGAATGGCAGATTGCAAGCGGCATTGGATTTTTGGTTCCATGCGGCACTACCGGCGAGGCAGCGACACTCAGCGAGGAAGAATGGCTGAGAGTTGTACAGATTGTGGCAGAGACGGCTGCGGGACGCGTGCCTGTCTTTGGAGGATGCACCAATAACTCGACTCGCGAAGCAGTGGCCAAAGCGAAGAAGCTGGCGAAGGTTCCGGGACTGACCGGCGTGCTGACCGCGAACCCTTACTACAACAAGCCCGGACAGGAGGGCCAGTACCTCCACTTCCGGGCGATCGCGGAGGCGGTTGATCTTCCGATACTGCTGTACAACATTCCCGGACGAACCGGAGTGAACCTGGAGCCGGCAACGGTGCTTCGGCTGGCGAAGCTGTCCAACGTGATCGGCATTAAGGAGTCCAGCGGAAACATTACGCAGATTACAGAGTTGCTGACGACCGCGCCTGCGGGCTTCAAGGTCTTTGCCGGGGACGATTCGATGGCGTTACCAACGCTCGCGCTTGGAGGTGCGGGATTGGTTTCGGTGGCTTCGAATGTGATTCCGGCGGAGATGTCGGCGATGGTACAGGCTGCTCTCAGTGGAGACTGGACCACGGCGCGAAGCGTGAATCGTCGATACTTCCGGCTGATGCTGGCGCACTTCTGGGAGGCAAGCCCTGCGCCGGTGAAGGCCGTACTGAAGATGATCGGACGCGGCGACGATGTCCTGCGCTTGCCGATGGTTCCCGTGACCGATGCGACGCGGGCACGATTGGAGACGCTGGCGGTTGAGCTCGGGCTTTTCGAAGCTGTCGCGGCAGAGGGTGGAGCGCGCCGCGCCTCGTAACGAAGTTTTTCTGAAGAAAAGGTGACAAGTGAGTCTGAACGGTTCGTTAGAGCAGAAGATTGAGCATTGGTTTGCCCAGGGCACGGAGGCGGTTGGAAATAAAGAGGCAGAGGCGGCCTTCAGTGAGCTGCGGAGCGCGCTGGAAGCTGGTTCCCTGCGCTCAGCAGCGCCGGACGCCGCACAGCCGCTGGGATGGCGAGTAAATGCATGGGTGAAGCGGGGTATTCTGCTGGGCTTCCGGCTGGGCCAGATGGTCGACATGGGCTGCCCGGATGGCCTTTCGTTCGTCGATAAGGCGACCTACCCTGCACGGCGTTTCAGTGTGAGCGACGGTGTGCGTGTCGTGCCTGGTGGCTCGAGCGTGCGTAGCGGAGCGTATCTGTCGAAGGGCGTCGTCGTGATGCCTCCTGCCTATGTGAACGTCGGGGCCTATATCGACGAAGGAACGATGGTGGACTCGCATGCTCTCGTCGGAAGCTGCGCCCAGATCGGCAAGCGCGTTCACCTGAGCGCTGCGGCACAGATTGGCGGCGTCCTGGAGCCGGTGAATGCAAGTCCGGTGATCATTGAGGACGATGCCCTGGTGGGGGGCAATACCGGCGTCTATGAGGGGACGATTGTGCGGAAACGCGCTGTGATTGCAGCGGGAACAGTGCTGACGCGCGGGACGCCGGTCTATGATCTGGTGAAGGGCGAGGTATACAAGGCAACGGCTGAATCGCCACTCATTATTCCTGAGGGCGCAGTTGTGGTTCCTGGTTCACGAGCCGTCACCAAGGGCAAGGGAGCGGAATGGGGACTGAGCGTCGCCGCTCCGGTCATCGTGAAATATCGCGACGAGAAGACGGAGCTCTCGCTGGTGCTGGAAGACGTACTCCGCTAGCTCCCGCAAAAAAATAATCGAAGGCTTCACAGCTTCTTTGCAGGAACTGCTGAGAAGAGGCTGATGAAGCCTTCACCCATTGTGGGGTGAGCGATGACAAGATCGCGAAGCGCCGTATAAGGCAAATTCGCAGCCATAACCACCTGAACGGGGACCAGAAGATCGGCTACTTCTGGGCCAAAGGCGGTAAAACCGAGGATGCCGTCGTCGTCGGACACAAGGGCCTTGAGAAAGCCTCGGGTCTCGGAGATGGTTCGGGTGCGCAGGATGGCGGGCATCGGAATGCGGGCGAGACGATATGGAATGCCGCGCTTCGAGGCTTCTGTCTCGGTCAGCCCGATCTCAGCCAGTTCGGGATCGATGAAGGTGCAGGACGGAACCTGACGGCCTGTTGTGGTGCGGTTGGCGCCGGCCAGATTGTCGCGAACGATGTGGAAGTCATTGAAAGAGATGTGGGTGAAGTGCGGCGAGCCAGCACAGTCTCCCATTGCCCATACGCCCGGCGCGGTGGTTTCGAGGCGCTCGTTGACCTTGATGTGTCCGTTGGAGGTGAGCTCAATGCCAGCGAGTTCGAGGCCGATGTTCTGGGTGTTCGGTGTGCGTCCGGTAGCGACGAGAAGATGCGAGCCTTTCAGCTCTGATGCGACACCGTCCGAGGTCAGGTGAAGGGTCACGCCAGAGCCGGAGATCCCTTCTACGCGCTGCGCGACAGCATTGGTGACGACCTGGATGTCTTCGTCGTGGAAGAGCTGTTCGATGGCTTCGGAGACGTCGGGGTCTCCGCGATGAGCCAATCGTGGATTGCGCTCGACTACGGTGACCCTGGCTCCGAAACGGCGCATCGCCTGAGCGAATTCAAGTCCTACATAGCCTCCTCCGAGGATGATGAGATGCTCAGGCAGGACGTCGAGCTCCAACGCCTCGACATGAGTCAGGGGATTTGCCTCAGAGAGCCCGGGCAGAGGGTCGATCGTCGCTCGTGAGCCCGTGTCGAGGAAGATCCTGTCGGCGCGAAGCGTGCGGGTGCCCCCATCACGAAGATCCACCTGGATGGTTCTTTCGGCGACGAAGTGACCGAATCCCAAAACAATTTCGGCCCCGCTTTTATGAAAATTATTGAGGTGCAGCTCCTGCAATCCATCGATCATCTTCTGCTTGCGGGCACGGACACCCGCCATGTCGACCTTCCACTGGCTGTGGACCATGCCAAATTCAGAGCCACGCTGAAAGTAGGAGGCGACCTTCGCGCTGTGGACGACATTTTTGCTGGGAAGGCACGCAACGTTCGGGCAGGCGCCACCGATCTTGCTCTTTTCAATGGCGGCTACGCGCTGGCCCTGAGAGCCGAGATGCCAGGCCATGAACTTGCCGGCTTCACCGGTGCCGAGAATGATTGCGTCGTAGATCTCAGGATTGGACATTGGAATTCCTTCCACGAAAAAGAGTCTGGTGGTCATTCATGATCGCTTTCAGTGTCCCATAAGGGTTTGAAAGTTCGGGAAACGAGGCCCATGTCTCATTTGCAATCGATAAACCAGAGGATTAGCAGTGCTAAAATTTAAGTTTCATGGCACATGATAAGTTGAAGCTGATTCCGCTGGGGGGCCTGGGTGAGTTCGGGATGAACTGCATGGCCCTCCGCTGGCAGGATGACATTATCGTCATCGACGCCGGATTGATGTTCCCCGAAGACGAGTTGCTGGGTGTAGACATCGTCGTTCCGGATATCAGTTACCTGATTGAAAACCGCGACAAGGTTCGCGCGATCGTACTCACTCACGGACATGAGGATCATATCGGCGGTCTGCCGTGGATCCTGTCCGAGTTGAATGTGCCGGTCTACGGGACTGAGTTCACGCTGGCATTTGTCGAGGGCAAGCTCGAAGAGCACAATCTGCTGGATGACGCTGAACTGAACGAGATTCTTCCAGGGCACCGACTCACGCTTGGACCATTTTCCATCCTGCCGATCCGCGTCACTCATTCGTTGGTGGACTGTGTGGCTCTGGCGATCTATACCCCGGTCGGCATCGTTCTGCATACCGGCGACTTCAAGGTCGATCTTTCCCCTACAGATGGACAGCCGTTCGATCTGCAGGCGTTTGCGGAGCTGGGCAAGCAGGGCGTACTCGCGTTGCTGCAGGACTCTACGAACGTCGATCGAAGAGGCTATACGCCGAGCGAAAAGGCTGTTCGGCCGCGGCTGGATGAGATCTTCGGCCAGACGAAGAAGAAGCTTTTTTTCAGCTGCTTCTCCTCTTCCATCCACAGGATTCGGATGGCGATGGAGCTGGCCGCGCAGCATGGCCGCAAGATGGCGATCATCGGGCGCTCGCTGGATAACTCGACTGAGATTGCGCAGGACCTGGGATACCTCGACCCCGCGCCTGGAATGCTTATTCATCCCGGGCAGATCAAGGACTTCGCCCCTGAGAAGCTGTGCATCATGATCAGCGGGACACAGGGCGAACCGATGAGCGCCCTGAGCCGGGCAGCGGTGAATAACCATAAGTTCGCCAAGATCGATGCGGGCGACACTGTTCTGATGAGTTCCCGAGTGATCCCGGGAAATGAAAAATCGATCTATCGGGTGATCGACCACCTGGAACGGCGCGACGCGAAGGTTATTTATGACGACGGTACGGCGGGCCTGATCCACGTGAGCGGTCATGGAAGCCAGGAAGAGCTTCGGCTGATGATCAATCTCGTCCGTCCAAAGTTCTTCGTTCCGATCCATGGAGATTATCGCCACCTGAAGCGCCACGTCGAACTAGCCACATCGATGGGGCTGGTCGAAAAGGCGATCCTGATGGAGGATGGCGAAGTTCTGGAGTTGGACAGCAACTCCGCTAGAAAGAATGGAAGCGTTACTGTCGGAAGGGTCTGCATCGATTCAGGGGGCGCAGCTTCTGATGTGGTCGAAGATCTGGTAATCCGCGACCGAAGACATCTGAGCGAGGACGGAATCGTATTGCCGATCATCGCGATCAACAAGGGAACGGGAAGGCTCGAGAACCTGCCGGAGATTGTCATGCGCGGCATGGCGGTTCCAGAGGAGGAGCTGATCGCAGAGGCGCGACAGGTTGTACAGCGGACGCTCGATGGCTCTTCCAGCGAAGAGAAGGCGGATTATGGGGTCGTAAAGGAGAAGATCCGGACCGATCTGAAGCGATTCATCCAGAAGAGCACGAGCCGCCGGCCATTGATTATGCCTGTGATTCTCGAGATCTGACCCACGTAGTGATGGAAGAAATGAGCGTCCTTTATGGGCGCTCATTTCTTTGGCCGCAGGGTGCCGTTGAGGGTACACCATCCCAATTTCGTCCGGGAGGGGGCGTAAGATGACTCCTGAACGTCAATCCCGCAAAAAAACAGAAGATACGGGGCAAATATCGGGAAAACCAGGGGAACAGCAAGGGTAAGAGCGATGGTGAAGGTATGTTGAGTTGTGCATTTTACCGCTGCCTGATTTTGATTTGTGCTGGGGGACTGGTCGCCGGTAGCGCGCCGGCCGTAGCGCAACAGCAGAATCCTCCTGCGCTGCAGACGAAGCCCGCACCCGGAGCCATGAACCGGCCAAAGATCGGGCTGGTCTTTGAGGGCGGCGGAGCGCTCGGGTTTGCTCACATAGGCGTCATTGAGTGGTTTGAAGAACACCATATCCCGGTCGACTATGTCGCGGGAACGAGCATGGGCGGGCTGGTGGGCGGGCTGTATGCCTCGGGTCTCAGCCCGGATGAGATCCGGGAGTTTGTGCGCCGGATCGACTGGCCTGTCGTGTTGAGCGGCCAGGTTGCCTTCCCGGCATTGAGCTATCGACGTAAAGAAGACAAGCTGACGTATCCAAATGGATTGGAGTTCGGTCTCAAAAATGGTATTTCGCTGCCCAGCGGCCTCAATTCAGGCTCTGCGGTAGGGCTGTTGTTTGATCGGACGATGCTTCCCTACTGGGACCTCAGAAGCTTCGATGACCTGCCGATCCCCTTTCGATGCGTTGCGACTGAGCTGAACACAGGACAGGCGCACGTCTTTGAGGATGGATCGCTGGCGCAGGCGCTGCGGGCGACGATGTCCATACCAGGCTTGTTTGCTCCGGTCCATCATGGGAATGAGATTTACTCCGACGGAGGTGCAGTCGACAATCTCCCGGTCGATGTCGCGCGCTCCATGGGGGCGCAGGTGGTGATCTCGTCTTACCTGAATGCGGGCCCAGCCAAACCGGCTACCCTCGGTTCGCTGACGGGCGTGGTGGGACGCAACGTGTCGATCATGGTAGCGACCAACGAGATCAATAGCCTGAAGAACTCCGACATTGTGATCTCGTCCGATGTGAGTGATATCGCGACTCTTGACTTCGAAAAGAACGCGCAGATCATTCCATTGGGCTACAAGGCCGCAGAGCTGGAGGCGAAGGCTCTTGAAAAGTATGCCCTGAACGATGCTGATTGGGCCGACTACACTGCGCAACGACAGTCCCGGCGAAAAACGGATCTGCCTCTGCCGCAGTTTGTCGAGGTCGTAGGAGTCGGCGGCACACAGCAGAGTGATATCCGGTCGAAATTCCAGAAGTACGTAGGAAAGCCGGTAGATCCAGCACTCATGGAACGAACCATTGCCGATCTGCAGGGAACCGGGCTTTACACCACCATCAACTACAACCTGGTGGAGGAGAACGGGAAGGTCGGTCTTTTGATCCGGCCTCGCAACAAGGTATGGGGTCCTCCATTCATGAATCTAGGATTCCCGATCCTGGCAAATGACGCCAATAATATCCAGTTGGGAATTGGAGTGCGAGCGACTTTCTTCAATACAGCAGCCGGTCCAGGCTCCGAGCTACGCCTGGAGGGCGTGCTGGGCCAACCCGCAGGCTTGAATGCGGAGCTATTCAAACCGCTCAAGACTGGCTCGCATGCATTCATGGCGCCGCATGCCTATATCTCCCGGCAGATTAATCCCTACTACGAGGGTGGCCAGCAATTGGAGCAATACCGGGAGTACCGCAACGGACTGGGCCTTGACCTTGGGTATCTTTTCAATTCGCGCACAGAGTTACGCGTTGGAGAAGACGTTCAGTGGTTCAACGAGCACCGCACCATCGGCACCGACGGGCAGCAGGAGTTTAGCCTTATTCCGTTTGTCAGCCGAGTCAGATTTCAGTACCTCGGCCAGAACGACATGATGGTGCCCACGAAGGGCAGTGTCGTAACGAGCGCATACAACTACTTCACGAAGCAGCCTAACGGTCCTGGTGGATACTCTCAATTGTCAGGCCGGCTGGAGCACTTTATTCCTATGAGGTCGAACGATGTGCTCGTCGCCCAGGTACAAGGGGGCACCAGCTTTGGCGCCAGCAATCTGGGATTTGCAGGTTTGACCCTTGGGGGTCCGCTGCGGCTAAGCGCGTATGCAAGAAACGAGCTTCTGGGGACGGATTATTTTCTAGGCCAGGTTGGGTATCTTCACCTTCTTGCGCGGCTGAATCCGATCTTCGCAGATGCGATCTATGCGGGCGGTTTCTATGAGATCGGCAAGATGTATGGTGGAAACTCGCAGACTCCACATACACCAAACGATGTGGCGGCCGCCGTCGTCATCAAAACCCTGATCGGACCGGTGTTCGCTGGGTTGAGCATCGGCGACAGCGATCATCGCAGATGGTACTTCGGCGTCGGGCGCGTCTTCTAGGCATTTTGAGGACGCTCCTCCCCAGATTACGGCCTCAGGCTTCAACCTGAGCCCGGCAGGGAAATTCCCAAGGCAGTTTATGATGGCTGTCTATGAGCGATTTTGTCACCCTGGACGAGATCAAGGCAGCGAAACAAAGAATCAGCGGTGTCGCTGTGAGAACGCCGCTCTATCGCCTTGAGCGTGCCAGACTTAAGGCAGCGAAGCTTCCTGAACCTTCGTTCGATCTCTACCTGAAAGCAGAAAACGAGCAGCCGATCGGGAGCTTCAAGCTGCGCGGCGCTTACAACATGGTGTCACAGCTTTCGCCGGAGGAACGGTCCAGAGGAGTCATCACTTACTCGAGCGGCAACCATGCCCAAGGCGTGGCGTATGCGGCGAGAGCCCTCGGCGCGAAGGCCGTAATCGTAATGCCCTCCAATGCTCCAGAGGTCAAGAAGGCCGCGACCCGAGCGTTGGGAGCGGAGATTGTCGAGGTTGGACCGGCTTCGTCCGAAAGACGCATCAAGGCTGAAGAGCTGGTGGCAGAGTTTGGATACGCGATGATTCCACCCTACGATGCTCCGCAGATCATCGCGGGCCAAGGCACATGCGGCCTCGAGATCGTCGAGCAGCTACCGGACGTGGACCTGATCCTCTCTCCCGTCAGCGGCGGTGGCCTGCTCAGCGGGACGGCGACGGCAGTAAAACTGGCGGCGCAGGAGGGGCTGGCTTCGGCACAGGTACAGGTGTGGGGCGTCGAGCCGGAGTTAGCTGCCGATGCAAAAGAGAGCTTCTACTCGAAGAAGCTGGTAGAGTGGCCGGCTGAGAAGACCGTCCGCACCATCGGAGACGGGCTACGGACGCAGAGCCTGGGCACACTGAACTTTGAGCATGTTCTGCGGTACGTAGACGGGATTGTGACCGTAACGGAAGAAGAGATTTTCGCCGCGATGCGGGTGATTCTGTCGGTAACGAAGCTGGTGGCCGAGCCGAGCGGAGCGGTCAGTCTGGCGGCTGCGTTGTTTCATGCAAGTGAACTACCCAAGGCTCGTAAAGTGGCAGTGATCGTGAGCGGAGGGAACCTGGAGCCTGGCCTGCGTGAGCGACTCGAGAAACAGATCGAAATGGAAACAACCCCTTAAGAACGAAGGAATCGCGATTCCGTCTAATTGATATGCTGCCCATGCGAAATCAATGGTTGCGTTGGATAAGCCCTGGAGCTGCACTCCTCCTCTTTGCCTCGGCTGCGATTGCACAAAAACCGAAGAACGACGCCGGCTATGATCGTGCCGCTCGCGCCACGGTGCTCCACGAGGCGAACGTCTACGTCGCGGCGGATGCAAGCTCACAGCGAGTATCGCTTGTGGTTCCAGGGCACGAGGTCGTGGTGGTAGAACGAAGCGCACCCTGGGTCAAGGTCTTCGCCAACACCGACGTTCAGGAAGATCCTGAAGACAAGCCGGAGTTCGGCGACGAAGCTGCTCCGACCCCCGCCTCCGGATGGATCCGCAATAAGGGTATCGTGGGACCGACGACGCCTGAGGGCGACATCATCTTGTACGGAGCGGCAGCGAACCTGGAAGACGCAGCGACCCGACCGAACGCGCCAAAAGACGCAGCCATGGAGGCGCATCTGCTGTACCGCCGGGTAGCGGAGTATTTTCCGCAGTCGAATCTGGCTCCGGAAGCGGCATGGCGTTCTGCCGATATTCGCTGGCAGCTGGAGAAACGCGACATCAGTACCCTGCCCTCCGCCAAGGAACAGGATGCTACGCTGCGTCCGACGATCTTTGAAGGCGAGATGAAGAAGATCCTCAAGAACTATCCGGGATCGAAGTACGCTGCAATGGCCGCCTACGAGATGCTCGACAATAAGCTGTGTGGTGACTGGCAGGGGCTTCCGAAGTGTCCCGAAAAAGAGGCGGAGTTGTATGAGAAGTACGCCAAACAATTCCCGGATGGTCCACGAACCGCCCAGGCTCTCTACAACGCGGTCTATCGCGAAGCTACGGTGGTGACAATGTATACGGTTCAGGACGATAAAAAGAAAGCGGATTCTGCGGCTTCGAAGACTCAGTCGCTAACTGCTGAGATGAAAGCAAAATTTTCGCAGACGGACTTCACGGCTCGTGCTGCCAGCATCGCTTACAAGGTCAACCAGGGGATCCCGATCTATGGCAATGATCGCGATTGACGGCCAGGAAGTCATTACGCGCGCAATTGCGCCGGAAGATGCCGAAGCCGTTGCCGCGCTAAGTTGCCAGTTGGGATATGAGGCCTCGTCGCTGGTGATGAAGGAGCGGATCGCACAAGCGCTTCCGCTTCCGGAAGATCATCTTGTGCTTGTCGCCTGCGTTCATGGGCAGGTCGTCGGCTGGATCGAGGCGGAGATTGCGCGGCATCTGCAATCGGAGCCTCATGCCCTGATTACAGGGCTTGTTGTGAAAGAAGGGCTTCGCTCGTCTGGCGTAGGCAAGAGGCTTTGTACCGAGGTAGAAGAATGGAGCCTGGGGAGAGGTATCCGCACCCTGCGGGTGACGTCGCGGATGACCCGGGAACGGGCGCACCGTTTTTACCTGCGGGAAGGCTTCGTCCAGACCAAAACATCTGCTGTATTTGAAAAGATACTCTCCGGCGAAACGGAATAGAGGTCTTCATAGAATCTTCAGGCGGAGCATGTAGCATGAAGCTATGCCTATTTTGAAGGTTATTGTGCTCGCCATCGTGCAGGGACTCGCGGAACTGCTGCCCGTATCGAGCTCTGCTCACGTCGTCGTTGCCGAAAAATTGATGGGATTGGATCCGTCTTCTCCGCAGATGACACTGCTGCTGGTCATGCTGCATACCGGAACCATGTTTGCTGTCATCGCATACTTCTGGAAGCAGTGGAAGCGAACCTACTTTTCCAGCGGTGACGCCTTCAAGCGATTTCTGATTCGAGTTGTGTGGGCAACACTTCTCACCGGCATCATCGGCGTCGCGGTTAAGACTGCGATCGAGAAGACGATGTTCCATGGAGCGCCCAAGGCAGAGATTGAAGAGCTTTTCGGCAGACTTGACCTGATCGCCCCTGCATTGCTGGCTGCCGGTGTTCTGATTCTCATCGCGGGACTTCGCGAACGAAAGGGCCAAGCTCCTCAGCAGGTCTATGGCAACAGCGTGACGATGCGACAAGCAGGATGGATGGGGGCGGTCCAAGGTCTTTGCCTTCCCTTCCGAGGATTCTCCAGGTCCGGTGCAACGATCTCCACCGGCATGCTTGCCGATGCCAGCAAGGAGCGGGCGGAGAGGTTCAGCTTTGCCCTGGCTGTTGTGCTGACTCCGCCAGTCGTCCTGCGAGAGGCGATGCGCCTCCTCAAGGCTTCTCATGAGGCGGCGGCCGCGGGAACTCCGGTAGATCTCCAGGCGAGCGTCGCCACCAGCCTTATCGGTATGGTGATGGCATTTTTCGCCGGACTGATCGCTCTCCGATGGCTGAGCGCCTGGCTGGAAGAAGGACGCTGGTATCTGTTTGGCATCTACTGCCTGGTTGCTTCGAGCGTTGTGTTCTACCTGCATCACCTTGGGTATTAAAACGGCAAGGGAGGGTGAATGATCCACCCTCCCTTCGAGCACCTTCTCTACGAAAAGATTTGGCTTATTTCGATACAGATTGGTCCCGGTGCGCCTTCACGTACTCGTGAGCGGTAAGGATATGATCCTGCTGTTCCGCGAGAATCTGGCGGACCGGTAATGGCAGGTCCTGCCTGAGAATATCGGCATAGGCATCCTTTGCTGCATCCTCACCTTCCTCTGCGGTGGCGAGCAGGGTTTGATCTCCGGCACCAAGCTTGGCCTTCAGATCGCTCCATACCCGGTGGAGCGCACCGACGGTAGTTCCGGATGATTCCTTGATATCGTGAACACCGTTCTGATGGAGAACCTCTTCGAGATCACCACGAAACTGCGCACGCTTCAAGGATTCGGCAAGAAAATACCGCTTCAAAGTGGGATCTTTCAGATGCTCCCCTACTTCTGCAAATCCCTTCTGGCCGTCGATAAGGATGTTGATGACTGCGGTGAGGGCAAGGTACATTTCGTTACGCTTATCAGAGTCTGTCGGCATGAAAACCTCTTTGGGTTGAGGAACATCAAGGTTGAATCGCTTCAGGGTCGAGGCACGTTAGGGCCAGTTGAGCAGGGTCCGCTGGCTGTCTGCGATTCTCCTTCGCCAGCGGCAAACAGGAGAAATCGCGAAAATCCCGCTCCCCTGCTCACCGGATTCTAAGGGCCGCCGAAGATTCACTCGGCGGTAAGTTGTAAAGATAGATGCGAAGTTTGGGCTCGGGTTTGCATCCAGGTACCCGGCGTCAGTTTTTCGATTTTGTTTCGCGTTTCTCCGAAGAGGGTCTGGGATAATCAAAGTTGCTCTGGTGGTTTACAGCCTCGGTAGCCAAAAGCTACTACCGGCCGGCACGGAGAGGCTCGGCTGCCGGTGTAAGAGAGGCTGTGCGAACCCCTGATGAAGACCCTTAGACTTGTCTCGACGCCCACCCGCAATCGCCGCCTGAATGAGATTATCGGCCTTTCGGTCCTCGTCGCTGCCGGACTTCTGTTCCTGGCTCTCGTCAGCTATACCCCCACAGACCGCTCCTTCAATACGGTTGGCGGGTACCTGACTGGCCGACCGGCCCATAACTGGACCGGCATTGCGGGCTCTTACGTCTCCGACGCCCTGCTGCAGGCAATCGGTGTAGCCGCATTCCTGCTCCCGCTGGTGATGGGTCGCCTGGGAATCTGCTGGATGATGTCACGGCCTGCGGGATCGCCTGTTGCAAAGGCAGTAGGACTGATGATGTGGATCATCTTTGGGCCAGCAGCCATCGCTCTTTTGCCAGGACATCTGCTGTGGCGTGGAACGCTCCCGATTGAAGGAACCAGCGGGCGCCTGCTCGCAGACATGATGGTGGCGTACCTGAATCTGCCGGGGGCTTCCATTGTCCTCGGACTGATGGTCGCACTCTCTCTTTATCTTGCAACGACTTTTACGTTCAATACTGCTCGCGAATGGGCTACGATGCGATTCGGATTTGCGCAAAGGTTGTGGGAGCGCTGGGTACGTTGGCGCGAGAGCCGACAGGGAGCAGAACTGCCCGCCGAACAATATGGCAGTAAACGAGAGCGAGCAGAGCTTCGAACCCGGCGCGAACATGAGCTGGCCGAACGCAAAACTGCTGAAGCGGAAGCCCGTAAAAAGGAGACGGGCTCTACGCTTCTGGGCGGCCTGTTTGGCTGGTTGAGCCGACGGAAGAAGACACGAATCGTACCCGAGCCTGAGGAAGAGATTGCGATGCCGGAATCTTCCGTATGGCAGGCAATGCCTCGAACCATGGTTGACGCGCCCCCTGTTACTGCAATCAGCACCGCAACCGCAGCAGTGGCTCCCTATGCACAGGAGCTCGCAAAAGCTGCGACTCCGGTACGGGCAATCGACGATGCTGCCAACTTTGAGGCAGAAAGGCCGCTCCCGAAGATGGAGCGACCTGCTCCGCCTGCCGTCCCAGAACGTCAGGCGCCGCCCCGTAACGCAAAGCGGGTAGAAGAGATTCCGCAGGCAGCCCCGGCTGCCGCAGCAGCAGAGAATGGGATCTCTTTCGGCAAGCGCGCGGATGCTGACATTAAAGCTGTCGCCATTACGCCGAAGAGCGTTCGTGGCTACAAGTTGCCGCCTTCTTCCCTGCTTCACCGCAGCGAGGAGCAGACAACGATCCGCGAAGATGCTCTGCGCGAAGAGGCACGCGTGCTGGTAGAAAAGTGTGCCGAGTTCGATGTCGATGGACAGGTGACACATATCAATCCCGGCCCGGTTGTAACGACCTTCGAGTTCAAGCCGGATGCCGGCGTGAAGTATTCGCGAGTGACCGGGCTGGCGGATGACCTCTGCCTGGCCATGGCGGCAGAGAGCATCCTCATCGAACGGATGGCAGGAAAATCGACTGTCGGAATCCAGGTTCCGAATGCTGAGCGAGAGACCATCTGGCTACGCGATGTCGTCGAGTGCGAAAGCTTTGCGCAATCGAAATCCCGCTTGCCGATCGCATTGGGCAAGGACATCAACGGCCGCATCGTCACTGGCGATCTGGCGGCAATGCCTCACGTCCTGATTGCAGGCTCGACGGGTTCCGGTAAATCCGTCGCGATCAACGCCATGATCATGAGTGTCCTGTTCAAGTCCACTCCTGAACAGGTTCGCATGATCCTTGTCGATCCCAAGCGGGTGGAGTTGGGAATGTATGAAGGCATTCCGCATCTTTTCACCCCTATCATTACCGAGGCCAAGCTGGCGGCGAATGCGTTGCGTAACGCCGTTCGCGAGATGGAACGCCGCCTGAAACTGCTGGCCGCGAATCACGTCCGCAATATCGATCAGTTCAATAAGCTCTTCGACAGCGGAAGCGGACATCTGTTCGAAGATGTCAACCAGGAACCGCTGCCCTACATCATGATCATCATCGACGAGCTGGCGGACCTGATGATGCTCGATCGAGCCAACGTGGAAGAGGCGATTACGCGCCTCGCGCAGATGGCGCGCGCTGTAGGAATCCACCTGGTGCTGGCAACGCAGCGCCCTTCCGTCGACGTCATCACCGGGCTTATCAAGGCCAACGTTCCGACACGGATGAGCTTCCGTCTTGCGACCAAGGTTGACTCTCGCACGATCATCGATTCCAACGGCGCAGAAAGCCTGCTGGGCCGTGGCGACATGCTGTATCTTCCTCCTGGAACGAGCCGTGTGCAGCGCGTCCACGCTCCTTTCGTGACGGAAAAAGAGATCTCCGCTGTTACCGAGTTCTGGAAAGCTCAGGGAGAGGCCGAATATGTCGAGGGCTTCCTCGAAGGACCAAAGGACGAGGCTGGGCGCGACCTGGATGGAAGCTCGGACGGCGAAGCAGATGATCCGATGTACGACGACGCGGTTCGTCTGGTCTTCGAGTTCGGAAAGGCGTCGACCTCACTGTTGCAGCGCAGACTACGGATCGGCTATGGGCGTGCCGCTCACCTGATCGACATGATGTACAACGATGGTCTCGTGGGACCTGCCGATGGATCGAAGCCGCGCGAGATTCTGAAATCGCCGAACTGGATGAAAGAGGTCGACGCCGCAATGCGTTAGTCTGAGCCGTCTGGGGTCAGCGTGGAAGATGCCGTGACGATCGAATAGCCACCACGGCAAGAATGCAGATCACACCGAGGAATGCCACCCATATCAATTCAGGATGGCGTTCGGTCATCGAGCGCATATCGGGGCGTCGTCTGTAGATGGGGTTCTTCTGTTCGGGACCTACGCGCGCGATCGCACCCTGGTTCGTCAACTGGATGGTGCGGGCGAAGTCGTACTCAGGCGCGGGTAGCATCGGGTCACCGTAGAAGAGCGTCAACGAATCGGTTGAGGATGCGTTGAAACAGATGCGCCGCTGGCGCATCTCCAACTGCACCGCTGCAATCGGAAGCGGCTGATCGTCCCCGTTGTTGACAGCGATCTCCACCTCAGCGGAGCTTTGCAGATTGGAGCCCAGGGTAGCCGGGACGCTGAGCTGCTGTTGATTAATCTCGCGCCCTGCCTGGGTCATATGCACCCGGAAGATATTTCCCGAGATCGTCTCACCTGCCGTAGACGAAGTACCGGCGGTGTGATCGCTGATGATAATGTTTCGGCTGAAATTCCCTTTATAGCCAGGAGCAAGAATGAAGTTCACCCGTTCCACCGGAACTCGTTTAGGAAGAACAAAACGAGCGATCGTCTGACGCCTGCGCTGGGTGATGGAACGAGTTTCAACCGCAGGAACGAAGACGGTCTGCGCCTCGCGACTGGGCGGAACAGATGCGCCCCGAACCATCTGGGCGGAAAGGGGAACATCCCGTGCGCCGGGAGCAGAAGAGATGCGAAGTTCTAGATGCAGATAAGGAAAACTGGACTCCTGCAGGGGCAGCGTGGTGCTGTGCGAGAGGTGCTGCGAAGTAAGGTCGAATAACGTAAATTCGCCAAGCAGCGTTCCACCGCTTTGGCCTGGTTGATCAGTTCCCCTTACGGTTGCTGTCGCGATATAGTCCGTTCCAGCGAGATCGAGCACCACCTCCGTATAAGGGCGATGCGGCATGGCAAGATCAAAGCTGATTACGTCTCCCCTGAGCCCCAGGTTGAGAATGTGCGCTGCTTCAGGATCGGGTTGGACAGGCTCGCTCAGCGTAATGGCATAGGGAATCTCCTGCACTGCTGCGGTCTGGGCAAATAACCGGAGATCCTTGAGGGAGGCGGATGCGTGCGCAAAGGTTGAAGCATCCAGCACAGCGCAGTTCTGACCGGTTGCGGTTGGCACGATGGCGCGCTGGTACAAAAAATATTGGCGCTGCGCCGTGACAGTCGGCATATCGGCGCCTGACTGCCACCACAGTAAAAGAAAAAGAGAGATCCACCTCACTGGCTGCTCCCTGCTGTCTCCGATCTCGGCTTCGTACCTTGTTCCTTTAAGGCCAGCCAGTCTTTCTGATATGCAAAACTGACTGCCATCAAGAGAGCGCCGAGGCCCAAAAAGCTGACAACTCGATATCCCTTGCTGAGATTACGCATGTCGTAGAGGAAGGTTTTTCCAATCGTGAAGAAGAGGAGGATGAGAGCCTGCCAGCGGATGAACGAACTCCGCTTCCAGAAGCCTGCTGCCAGAAGAACTGCACCGTAGATCATGAGGAAGGCGGAGACGGCTAGAGCCCGCTGAAGCTCTGATTCGGGATTTGCCACTGTAATCGGCCACAGAGATTCAATCTCCCGCACCCCTGTAAGAAGCGCAACGAAATTGATGGTAATGACGGAGCCTGCGGAGAGCTGTGCCCATAGCAAACTCGCTTCGTCGGTAAGAGCAATGCGAAGTGAGACCCACGCTACGACAGAAAGAATTCCCAACCCCATCAGTGCCATTCCAAAGTCGGCATTCAGGAACGGTGAATGCGGCGGGCCACCGTAGCCCAAGTTCAGGATCTCCCGCACGCTCAACAGCACGGCAACCAGATCGATTGCGGCTGCTGCTGCAAACGCGAACCGCGACCATTGCCATCCGGCACGGTCTATACCTCGCGCTCGTAAGGCGAGCCAACAGGACGCTGCAAATGCCAGCGCCGCCGTCACTGCTGTTGCCAGATTACGGTTGAAAAAGGACGGGGCGACCTGCTGATCGAACCAGAAGGGCAGAGCGATTACGCCTCCCAGTCCAAGGATCAGGGAGCCGGCCGAAAGCCAGCGCAGCACATTGACGGTATCGAAAGCATCAGAGAGCGAAGTGTCTTCGGCTGCATGAGACGAGAAGATCCGGATGGCTACCCACAAGAGAGCGACACCTTCTACCAGCCATGCCACGGTAATCCAATGACCGCTTGCCTTCAGCGGAATAGCGATCGTCAGAAAAACCACCGCGAGCGAAAGATGAATCGCCGCGGACAGGGCACTCTGAGGCAGACGAGCGATCATCAGGTAGACGGCCGCGAAGATGAGCATCAGCCACGGCAGGAACCAGTGACGTCCGGCGTCCTGCATGACCGAATACAACGCTAACGAACCGAATGCCGCATCTCCGAGGGGAAGGAGGAGGGAGGCAATGAAGCGATTGAATGGCTTCCTGTGGTTAAGACGAATGCTCTCGGTCCGTTGAGCAAGAGGGACACAGGCGAAGAGGAGAAAGAACAGTCCCACAAAGATTGTGGTGATGGCGAATGCCGGCTCTGCATAGAAACCGATGTACCAGACGATGAAGTACAGGACGGTTGCGGGAAATGCTCCGAGAAGTAGCCTATTCCAGGACTTGAGTTTTACGAGTGCGACCGTTGCTGCATCGATCATCAACAAGTAGGTGAAGAGGAATATCTCATGATTTCCTCCGGTCGATAGCAGCAGTGGAGTGGCAAGGCCTCCGGCAAGGGCATAGGCGGCCAGAAGCTCCGCGTTTTGTGCCCATGCCATGTAGGCATTCCAGGCCGTCACCAAGATCATCCCTGCCAGTGCTGCTGAGGGTGGCAGAAGATGGTAGAGTTGTTGCGCTGCCCACAGGGAGAGGTAGAGTACGCCCGTACCGATTGCCTTGAGCGAGTAGGAAAAGGCGGGAAAGCCCTTGCGCCGGAATTGCTCAGACCAGAGGATCGTTCCCGCGCCTGCAACCAGGCCGATAAGAATCCGCCCTACTGGCCCGATCCATTGGCTATCGATTGCAAGCTTCAAAAACCAGGTAACGCCGATCATCAGGGCGATGATGCCGATTCGATTAAACACCTGGGCGCCAAGACGGTTCTCAAACGACGGAGAAGGAGCGGAGGCCGAGGCCTGCTCGCGAGGTCCTTGGGATGCCGTGAATAAAGGGGGTTCCAACGGAGGCAGCGGAGGAGCCTCGGGAAGAGAAACCTTCTCTGCGGGAACTGCACCGGGTCGCATCTCTGCCAGCAGCCGCTCCAGAGCTTCGACGCGGGCGGTCAGGGAGCGGAGCTCCGATCCAACGGAGGCCTCATTGTCAGGACTGCGATTCGGCTGCGAAAGATCCTCCGGCCCCATGGCAACTACTCTACCGCCTGCGCCGGTCCAGTGGCATGGAAAACTCGTCCTTGATAGTCTTCACGCATGACCGAGCACCACTTATGCCGGATTCTTGTCGTGGATGACGACATCATGATCCGTCAATTGCTTGAACTATTTTTGAAGCGGAGTGGCTATGAGGTCGATCAGGCCGAGTCGGGTGAGATGGCCCTGACGATGCTCGCGAGAGAAGATCAGGAGAAACCGGACGCGGTTCTCGCGGACATGCAGCTGCCCGGAATCGCTGGCAGTGCGCTCGCAGCAAACATCCGCACACAGTATGGCGACGATATCCGACTCATCGCAATGAGCGGGAGCCAGCCAGAGAATACGATGCTGAAGGGTTTCGACGGTTTTCTCCGCAAACCTTTCACGGAGGATGCACTCAAACAGACTCTCGGAGGTAACACCCCCTGGCTCTCAGAGCAGAAGATGCCATCTTCTGGCACTATGGTGCTGCATCAGATTGTCTACGAACGCCTGGCTGCATCTATGAGTCATGAGAAGCTGACGCAACTTTATGAGCTGTGCCTCAGTGACACGCTTCGGCGTGTAGAAGCCATCCGTGTTGCAGCCAGACACGGCGACGATACAGCCTGCAGAAAGCAGGGACACGCCATACAGGGAAGCTGCGGTATGGTAGGAGCGTCACAGATGGAATCACTTGGCAGGTCGATTGAGAGTCACGGTCTTGTTGCTAATCTCATGGATACGCTTGATGAATTGACGCGATCCTGCACGCGCCTGAAAGATATATTGGGCGAGCACGGAATCACCATCACGAAGCAGGGCCGTCAACCAGGAGGCGAGGAGAAGAGCGCATGAAGGAATCCGCAAAGAGGTCTATCGAAAGGTCCAATGGGAACGCCAGGATTCGCGTCGTCATCGCAGACGACCATCCGGTAGTACGTTTTGGAGTCCGCAATATGCTCGAGCACGATTCCGCGTTCGAGATCGTCGGAGAGGCAGAAGATGGCGATATCGCCATAACGGAAACGCTGCAACTGGAACCGGACGTTCTCCTGCTCGATGTTCAAATGCCTCGGCTTCCTGGCCTCGAGGCGATGCGCGCCATTATGGACCGATCGCCGCGGGTGAAGATTATTCTTCTAACCAGCACCATCTCTACCCAGCAGATTATTGAAGCCCTCCAGATCGGCGCTCGCGGCATCATTCTGAAAGATTCGGTTGCTGAGGACCTCACCACAGCGATGCGGGCTGTCCTTTCAGGCGATTACTGGATCGGCGGCGAGCGCGTGATGAACCTGGTGGCAGCTCTCAACGAGCTGATGAAGCAAGCCGCTGCAGTCCCCGAGAAGAAGACCTACGGTCTGACTCCGAGAGAACTTGAGGTGGTGACCTGCATCGTCGAAGGCTGCAGCAACAAAGACGTCGCCAAACAGTTCACCATCAGTGAGGAGACGGTGAAACGGCATCTTTCGAATATCTTCGACAAGACGGGAGTATCCACCCGTCTGGAGCTGGCCTTGTTTGCTATCGCCCACAAGCTCGTCACTCTGGAGGCCTGATTCTCGATAACCACGTCTGCCCTTCAGTAAGATGGAACTATGAGTAAGCCGTTGGCTCACACAGAACCGATCGTGGATCTGGCCGTTATCGGAGCAGGTCCCACCGGCATGGCCTGCGCCATCGAGGCAAAACGCGCTGGTTTTACCGTTATCCTCATCGACAAAGGCTGCCTCTGCAACTCGCTCTTTCACTATCCGTCCAACATGACGTTTTTCACGACTCCAGAGCTGTTGGAGATCGGGGATATCCCTTTCCCCAGCCCCAATCAGAAACCAAACAGGGACGAAGCGCTGGAGTACTACCGAAAGGTATGCGAACACTATCAGCTTGATGTCCGCCTGTATGAGACCGTGGAACAGGTGCGTGGCAGTGACGGCAAGTTTACCGTTCACACAACCGACCGTTTCGGCCGACCTCTGGATCACAAGGCTCGCAAACTGGTCGTTGCAACGGGGTACTACGATCTCCCCAATTATCTTGATATTCCTGGGGAAGACCTCAATAAAGTCTCCCACTACTACAACGATCCCCATCCCTACTTCGGTCTCAATGTTGTCGTCATTGGCGGCAAGAACTCAGCGGCCATCGCGGCGCTCGACCTGTGGCGGCATGGCGCGAAGGTAACCCTGGTGCACCGTGGGGCCGAGATGCATCGCCATGTGAAGTACTGGATTCTGCCGGATATCAACAACCGAATCAAAAATGGTGAGATCGAAGCCTACTTCTCAAGCAGCGTCGCTCGCATTGCAGAGGACACGGTGACTCTGCTGACTCCTGAGGGCGAACGGACCCTGGAGAATAACTTCGTCTTTGCCCTCACCGGCTATCAGCCGGACTTCCGCTTTCTGGAGGCTCTCGGAGTGCGGTTGGACGAGAAGAACGATCGCTGCCCGGCATGCGATCCGCAGACGCTCGAGAGCAATGTTCCTGGCATCTACCTCGCCGGGGTTGTGATTGCCGGCGAACGCACCAATGAGATCTTCATTGAGAACGGGCGGTTCCACGGAAAACTGATCGCAGCCGATCTGGTCGCAAAGAACGTCTCCGCTGCCGCCTTCGATTAAGGCTTGCTCTAGCCGATGACTCGGCGCAAAAATCCGCGAACTCCGAGCCAGGTCAACAGGATCAGAAAAAACACCAGCATGCCGAGAATCAGGGCGGGGTGCATGTGCGGAAGGGTGGGCGTCAGCGCAGAACGGAGCCCCTCACTCATATACACGATCGGGTTCACAAGAACGCCGATCTGCAGCCAACGAATCTGACCCAACGCTGTCCAGGGGTAGTAGACACACCCCAGAAAAGTGATCGGCATGACGACGACGCCGAAGATAAGACCAATCTGCTTCGGTTCGACTGTTGTACCAATCGTCAACCCCAGCGCGCCTGAGGTGACTGAGGCGAGAATAAGAATCGCAATCAGGTAAGCCCAGTTGTCGACGTGCGCCACCACCGGCGTCGATGGAATGTAATACGCCAGCGGAAAGACCACTGCGGCCGCAATGATGCTCTGCATCGCAGAGAAAAGAATCTTCTCAATCGCAACGGCGGCAACCGGCAATGGACACATGACACGGTCATCGATCTCACGAGTGATTCCAAACTCCTGCGCCAGCGGAAGCGCAACTGCTGCAATGCCGCTGAACATGATGGCCACTGCCATCAGGCCGGGCAGCAGGACAGTGCTGAAGTTTTGTCCCATGGCCGCGGAGGTTGGGTTCATCGCAGCTCCTCCACTCATGTGGGGCATGATGAAGGTAAACACGAACAGAAACAACATCGGGTTCATGCAGACACGAATGACGAAGGGAAAGATCTCTCGGCGCAGGACGTATAGATCGCGCAGAAACAGTCCCGCAAAAGCGCGAAGATACTGCATCTTCGCAGAACCACTTGCAGCGGACGGCGCAGAAGCTTCCGTATCGATTGTGGCAAGTTCGGTCATAGAAGAATCTCAGTTACTCTCGAAGATCTCGTCCGGTTAGGCGAATAAAGACGGTCTCAAGGCTCGGCTCTGTGATGGTCAGGTCCTTTAGACCATAAGGATTGGCGGCATGTACGACCTCCGAGAGCAGTCCCTCGGTTCCCTCCGCAAAGATTCGCAGGCCTCTCTGCGTCGTCTCAACACTGGCAATACCCTGCTGGCGCTCAAGCTTGTGAAGCAATTGCGGAATATCGTGCATACTGCGAAGGTCTAACTCATAGATGCGTTGGGCGCCTACAGAGTTCTTCAAAGCTGAGGGAGTATCCTCTACGAGGATTTTTCCGTGATCGATAATGGCGACCCGGTCGCAGAGCTCATCTGCCTCTTCCATATAGTGGGTCGTCAGGACGACGGTAATTCCCTCTTCGCGCAGATTTCGAACCGCATCCCACATGGCAATGCGGCTCTGAGGATCGAGGCCTGCGCTCGGTTCATCCAGAAAGAGCACTTTGGGGTGATGTGCAATCGCACGTGCGATTTGCACGCGTTGGGCAAGGCCGCCCGAAAGCTGGGATGGATATGCCTCAGCACGCTCTGCCAGGTGAAATTGCTCGAGGAGCTTTTCGGTCCGTTTTTTAGCGTCAATCCGTGAAAATCCGAAGAAAAGACAGTGGAAATGAATGTTTTCGTAGATCGTGCAGGAGCGGTCCAGCGTGTTGTACTGCGGTACTACCCCAATGCAGCGTCTCGCCTGCGATGGCGACTTGACCACATCGATTCCGGCGATTCGCACCCGCCCCGCAGTTGGAAGGGCGCGCGTCGTGCAGATGCTGATGGTTGTCGTTTTGCCGGCGCCGTTCGGTCCCAAGAATCCGTAAAGCGCACCCTCGTGGACCGATAAGTCGATCCCATCGACGGCGACGACGCGCTGTTTTCCGTCGTAAACCTTCCGTAATCCTTCGATTTCAACAATCAAGGTACTTCCTCCACGAGGAGCGACACTTCAGGTTACATGAAGCGACGCACCCGCGCCCTGGCACAATCCTGGATTCGCTCACCGACTGGGCGGACCCCGATTTTTCAGTGTGATAAGGGTGGTCTGCGCATAAGGCACAGGTCTCTCGAGCTGGCGTCAGATCAAGCTGGAGGGAAGTCCTATACGTTCTGCAACACGATTCCTGGCTCCCAGGCAGCCGTTTCCCGTCTTTTCATGAGATCCGCACTATGGACTGTTGCAAAACCAATCCACTTTGCCATCGGGCGTAGAATAGACTTATGTCGCGTGGATGGGAGAGCAAATCCGTGGAAGAACAGCAGGCACAGGCCGCCACTCCAAAACAGGATGCGCAGGAAACCAATGCGGAGATCGCCGAACGCAAACGCCGGGTTCAGGCGCTCGAGATGCAGCGCGAACGCATCCTTTCTGAGCGGACCTCGAGTCCGCACCGCCGTTCAGCCCTGACGTATGCCTTAGCCGACATCGAGGAAAAGCTGGCCGAGCTCGGCTGGACCGTACATATGTAGCGCTGTTGGCCCGGCCGATTCGGCGCGTCTCAAGGTGGGCGGAGGCCTAACTGTGGCGGTGAAAGACGACCGAGTTCGCTTGATCGATCGTTGTCATCACGACGGTATGAATATTGACGTGGGCCGGTCTTGAGGCAGCCCAGACGATTGCATCCGCAATATCTTCCGGCTGAAGCGGCGTAATGTTCTGATAGACCTTCTCGGCTCTTTCTTTATCCCCGCGAAAGCGAACCTCGCTGAACTCCGACTCGACCATGCCTGGATCGATGGAGGTCACTCTTACCGCCGTCCCCATCAGATCAATCTTCAAGCCTTCACTGATTGCCTTCTCCGCTGCTTTCGTCGCGCAATAGACCGCCCCATTGGCATAAGTCATGTAGCCTGCGGTCGATCCCATATTGATCACGTGACCGCGACCGCGCTCGACCATGCCCGGAACAACCGTGCGGGTAACGTAGAGAAGTCCCTTCACGTTCGTATCGATCATCTCTTCCCAGTTCTGGGGATCGTCCTCGTACACCTTCGTCAGGCCGCGGCTCAGGCCGGCGTTGTTGACCAGTACGTCGATCGTGTTCCACTCTGACGGCAAACCATTCAAGGCCTTCTCGACAGCCGCACGATTCGAAACGTCCAAGGTGAAGAGAAGGACGGCAGCTGCTCCAGCCTTCTTCAGTTCCGGCTCGAGTCCTGTTAAACGCTCCTCACGACGAGCACAGACCGCCACACGAGCACCCTCGCGCGCAAACGCCAGCGCTGTCGCGCGCCCAATGCCGGAGCTTGCTCCCGTTACCAACACTGTCTTTCCGCTTAAATTTCCCATACCACTCATATAAACAAAAAACTGGAGAGCCGTGAAAGCTCTCCAGCTTTTTTCAAGAGAAATGCACTTCCTTATTGTTGCGGCGGGTTCGAAGTTCCCCGGGAAACAGGGGCTGCCTCGGGAGCCGGGGCTGGAGTTGCATCTGCATCCGGCCCCTTCTGCTGCACGCCAATCGCGTCGCCCGAGACGACCAGTTGCACGCGCCGGTTAAGCGCGCGTCCCTGTGCCGTGTTGTTATCCGCAACAGGCTTGGCCATCCCGTACCCGGTTGCAACAATATTGTTCAGCGAAACGCCCTGGGTTACCAGAAAGTCCCGGACAGCGCCGGCGCGGTTCTCCGAAAGCTTCTGGTTGAACTCCGGACTTCCCGTGCTGTCGGTATAGCCTTCGACCTGAAGCTTCAATCCCGGATAAGCCTGGAGGATTCCGGCGACCTTGGCGAGGCTGATCTGCGTTGCAGGTTTCAGTGTGTACTTGGCAGTATCGAAGAGAACATCCGACATGTTCACAATCAGGCCGCGAGCGGTCTCGCTCGTCGCCAGCACGCTGTTGAGTTGCGCGCGTAGCCGCTCACGAGCCTCCGTCGCGCTGTCCGCGCTCTTCTGTGCTTGTGCCGCCTGGGCCTGCGCCTGGGCGGCTTGTGCCTCGGCCCGTGCCCGCTCTGCATCGGCCTGTGCCTGGGCAGCGCGGGCTCGTTCCGCCTCAAGCGCCGATTGCTGCGCCTCCAATTGGGACTTCTGCTGGGCCATCTCGGCGTTGTGCTGCCGTTCCGCTGCCTGTCGACGCAGGGTTACGAGCCGTGCATCTTCGGCGCGCTGCACAGCCTGGCGAGCATATGTGATTCCCATCTTCGTATCCGGCTTCTTGCCGGTCAGGATATCGGTAGCGTTCTTAAGGTCAAGCATGGCCTCGCCATAGATGTCCTTGGCATACTTGTCAGCTCCAGACTGTTGGGCAATGCGCAGAGCATTATTCGCCTCATAAAGCTCGAGCGGCAACTTCTCGTCCCGCGTGATCGGATTGAGAACCGACTTTGCGCCTTCGGTCTCCGCATAGGTTCCACGCGGCAACAGCATGTAATGCGCATTAACCTTCTCAAGGACGCCGTTCGTCTTGTCCTGGATGATCTGGTTCTCCAGCACAACCAGATCGCTTGGCTGCGTTACCGAGAAGTACGGCTCCGCCGTCACGATCAGTCCAAACGACTGCAATGCCGTCGTCACCGTGATATTGTTCTTTGTCCCCGCAGGGAGAACCTCGCCAAGATTATTCGGGCGGCCATCCGGTGTGATGGCCCACAACACGTACGTCAAATACTCGCGGCCGAAGCCATTGGCCGGGGTCAGTCCTTCAAAGCGGGCATCGATGGTAATGCCTCCCCGCTCACTCGTCACCTTGGCCTCTCCCTTTGCCATCGGAAGCAACGGCGTGCCTTTGAACGCAATCCTCGTAGAACCGCTTCGGTGCAGATAATTCACCGCGTCGAGATCGCGTTGCACCACCTTCACGCGATACAGGTAAACGCCCTCGGACTCTTTTGTGATCTTGTTATCGTCCGGAGGGGTCTGCTGCGACATGGGATTCGGCTCCTGCGCTCGCAACCCCGAACTTCCGACCGGAATAAAACCCACCGCGGCAAATGCAATAGCAACAACTATTTGTTGATGCTTCATCTTCAACATTCACTTTCTCCTTCTTCCAGAGCTTCCAGAGGCACGCCGGTTTTCCAGTCGAGGACCCGGCAGTCTTTGATCTTCTCTTATGCTGCGATGCCGGGCTCAGGGAAAAAGTAGTCCATGAAACCGATTGCTGGCGTTAACCGACCTGTTTCCAAAGACAAAGGAGCAGGTCTCTCACCTTGGCTGGTAAGAGACCCGCTCCTTTTTTCTTGAATCCTAAGCCTGATGCTGGTTCGTGTTCGAACGATGGACGAAGTGGTAAGGGGGCCAGGGACCGGACAGCTGCATCTGGCACTCTTTCATCTGTTGCATTGCGGACGTGTACTTGTTCTGATAGCGCTCCACGGTCTTGTTATCGATCAGGTGCGCTATATCGAGAAGCATCTTGCCGGACTCCATCCGCTTGCAGGTGATCTCTTCCGCGAGCGGAAGAAACATCCGGTGCATCTGGACAGAGAGAGCACGCGCCTTGGACTGGCGCTCACGCTGGCGGCTGGCGCTCTCGCGCAAACTCGTCAGGTACTGTTGCCCTACCGTCATGTCGCGTAAGGTGTTGCCGGGGCAGGTGTCGTCGACAAGAACCTTGAGGTGCATCTCAGCTTTACCGCGAAGGCGTTCGACGTTTGCGAGAAAGTGGCGTTGATTCGATCGTACAGAGCGGCGAAGAGCGTCGTCGTCCTGAAAGGTTGTTCCAAAGCGAAAAGGCAGGACCGTGGAGTGCTTGAAGCAGTCAGCGATCACTCGAGCGTGGTCTTTCTGAGATTGCTGATCCATCCGTGCACTGTCTTCGGCGTTATGCTCGGAGACAATTACAGCAAGATCGCTGGCTGGAAAGAGAAATGTCTGATTTCCAAACAGGCCCGTCACTCCGGCGAGCGGCATCGGACGGCGATGCCGACAAAGCTCGGGAAAGGCTTGTCTCTCTGCAATGCAATAGGCGTACCATGACATCGTTTTACCTTCCCATGGTGCGTGCGAGGGTGCTGTACCACCCGGCAGGCAGTTGGTTATGTAATTCATACTGAAACGAAAGGTTTAGACAAGTTCTTCATTTACGGCGCTTTCGCCTTCTGCACCTTGCGCGATAAGCGCACTGTACCGAAGCCGAAACGGATACTAAGCCGATTGAATAACGGTTGGCAAGGGTTTTTAACCTAAAAAATGCACCGAAAGGCAGGCATCCGCATCTTCGCCTGATTTCGCGGGCTTTCGTTCTCTTCTCTTTTATCGGCAAAAAAGCAGTTAGAGAATCAAAAGCATGCTTCGAATTCCTTCCTCTCCCTCTGACAACCTGAGAGCCGCAACCTGCTTCTAAACTTAGGGTTATTCCATTCACCCAAAAAAATCTAAGCACGAAGCAGGACGAATGAAAGAACATCTGGACCTCAATTCCATCCTTCGCAGACTCCGCCCGAGCCATGTTCGCAACCTGCTCCTCACTGGCTTGATTGTCGGCGCGAGTTTGATGACTGGCCAGGCGCAGGAGAAAGCCGCCGCTCCTGCTCCAGACGTCATCGTCTTCAAAACCGGGGATCAGCTGACTGGCAAGCTCGAGCGCGGCGTGGGAGACTCCATTGTTTTCAAGAGCGACGCTGTGGGCGAGGTCACAGTCTCCATGGACAAGGTCAAGGAGCTGCGCTCCAGCAGCAACTTCGTCGTTCTTCGGAAGGACGAAAAGGTCACGCGAACTCCCAAACAGCCGGAGAACATCACCGTGGAGGAGGGCGCGATCAAGCAAACTGCTCCCAGCGGCGCGTCGGAGACAATCGCCAGCAAAGATGTCGGTTACGTCGTCGACGGCGCGACGTATAACAAGGAACTTAACGGAAATCCTGGTTTCTTCAGCGGGTGGGATGGTTCGGCCACAGGCGGGGCCACGGTCCTGCAATCAACCTCTTACGGCCAGACCTACACTGCGGCGCTTGCACTGATTCGGGCAATTCCCTCCGTTTCCTACCTTCCCCCGCGCACCCGAACCACCTTCAACCTGCTGGAGACCTATGGAAAGCTGACCCAGCCGGTTGTTCCCAACCCCACCAATGTGCCTGCGGCCGTGGCGAAGACAAGCATCTTCCACACCGATTTCGAACATGACAAGTACATCAGCCCTCGCTTTTACATGCTCGGTGGGCTGTCGTACGATCACAACTTCTCGCAGGGCCTCAACTTCCAACAGATCTACGGGGTTGGCGCCGGTTATACCGTCTTCCAGACTGCCGTTCATCAGTTCGACGTGAAGGCCGACATTCATTATGAGCAGCAAAAATTCATCCAGCCTATTCAGCTGGCTCCCCCTGCCCCCCTCTTTCCGCTGACTCCCGACCAGAACCTGATCGGCTCAACCTTTGGAGAAGCCTACAAGCGCACACTTCCCGGAAAGATTCTCCTGACCCAAAGCGGCACCTACATCCAGTCGTGGAACAACACCAATGCATGGTCTGCTATAGGTGCTCTTGGCCTAGCTCTACCGGTCTATCACCGCTTCAGCCTGAGCGTGAATCTGCTGGATAACTACCTCAACAATCCCGCCAACGGCTTCAACAAGAACAGCCTGCAGTTCGTTACCGGCGTCACCTACACGTTCCACTAGAAAGCCCAACCACACGACAGAAAGGGTCTGGAGAAACACTCCAGACCCTTTCTGTATCGGGTTCGCTTTTATTGTCCTTTCAGTATCCGCTGAACAGGATCAGGAATCTCCTTGTCGGCATTCTTCAGCAGAAGGCTCACCTGCCACATCTCCGTGTCAGACAGGACGTGCTTAAACGCCGGCATTCCGGTCAGCCTGATTCCGTTCGCGACTCTCCAATAGGTCTCTCCAGGCTCGTCGTCGCTAACGCCGACCACACCCTTGTTGCCATGCTTCTTCCACAGCTGGGGCGCAGACGGATACATGAACTTCGCATAGCCTACATCGTGTCCGGGGGTTCCATGACACTCCGCGCACTGGGCATGATAAACCTTCGCGCCTGCCTCGAAGACGTCTTCGCTGATCCCAAAAGGAGGATCCGTCTTTTCCCTGTCGATACGGCTGTGCAACGGAATCCGCACAATCTGCTTTTCGAGCAGAAAAGGCGCATCACTGACCGCAACCGGCAGGCTGCCGAAGTTGAGGTAGGCATAGCCGACAGCGATGACTGCCACTATGCCCAGAATGAATCCCAAAAACAACTTGCCAAAGCCGCCACCACTCGCTTTTTTTGCCATGTGCAGAAAGACCCTTTCTGAGGTAAATCGCGAGGTAAATTCCGCCGTCTTCGTTAGACGGATGCCGCGGATGTTCTAATAAGAACTGGCCCGCGGTTCGATTTCCCGGCGGCGCGCCTCAAGTTCCACCATAGCAAGAGCCCAGCTAGTGCAGGAGTAATCGTTGATGTTCGGTTTCAGGTTGAGTGTGAAGTGTGCGGCAGCCGCCTTGGCGGCCGTGTTTGTTGCTAGTGGAGCGACTCCCCTTCAGGCCCAGTTTTCGCGCAGGCGCGAGACCAATGCCAATCGCAGAGCGCGAATCGAACGTACCATGCAGGATACCTACAGCCACCAGTGGGAGGTAGGCGGTGGCGGTGGTTACCTTCGCTTCCGGTCCGGAGAGCTTCTTCAGAAGAACAATGAAGTGACCTTCTGGATGTCCGGAACCCGCTTCATGACCCAGAAGTTCGGGATCACCGGCGATGTTCGCGGCGCTTACGGAAATGCCAAGGTCGGTAATACGATCTTCAACATCCAGAATCCACAGATCTCCCAATACACCTTTATGGCCGGCCCGCTCTATCGCTTCTACACCAGGGAGAAGACAGCAGCCAGCGTGTTTGCGACCGCCGGTGCAGGCATTGGCAAGTTCGACAGCGGAACTAAGAGCATTCCGGCCGAACAGCTCGGGTTATGGCCTTCAGAGACCCGCGCGGTCTTCTCCGTTGGGGTCAACCTGGACTACAACTTCTATCCAAATCTGGCGGTCCGCATCACCCCTACCTACCTGGGTTCTACCTGGGGCGGAACGATCCAGAACAACATCGGCGTGAATATGGGCGTGGTCTACCGCTTCGGCCGCATCAAGTAACACGTCTTCTCAAGAAACATGACCGAACCTCGTCAGGAGATCCTGGCATGAGGTTCGGTCATGTTTTTGGGATCGAGAATGTCGGCGATCTGGTCCTCGCTGAGTAGCTTCTTCTCGCGAGCCAGATCGACGATGGAGCGCCCCGAAGCGACCGCTTCTTTCACCAACTCGGCGGCCTTGCGGTACCCAATGTACGGGTTGAGCGCGGTCGCGAGCGCGATGGTGCTCGATGCGTAGTACGCGTTGCGCTCCTTATTGGCTGTAATTCCGCGCACGCAGCGCTGATCGAGCTCGCGCAGGGTATTGGTCAATATCGTAATGGACTGCAGTGTGGCATGGGCCATCGCGGGCATCATCACGTTCAACTCAAGCTGTCCCGCCTGCACCGCCATCGCCGTCGCCGCGTCGTTGCCGATGACCTGGAAGCAAACCATCGCGGTCAGCTCCGGCAGCACCGGGTTGACCTTGCCCGGCATGATGCTCGATCCCGGCTGCAGGCTGGGAAGGGAAATTTCGTTAAAGCCGGTGTTCGGTCCCGACGACAACAGGCGCAGGTCGTTCGAGATACGGATCATCTCCAATGCCAGCCCACGCAGGGCACCCGAGACGTCGGCCATCGGCGCGCAGGACTGCATCGCATACCGCAGGTCGTAGGCAGGGTGAAGCTCCAGACCGGAGAGCTTTGCGAGTTTGGCTACGGCTTTGAACCGGTAGTCCGGATGGGTGTTGAGGCCGGTTCCAACCGCTGAGCCTCCCAGCCCGAGTGCGTGCAGGGTGACGGCGTTGCGCCGAATGGATGCAGAGGACTCTTTGACCGCAGCCGCATACGCAGCGAATTCCTGTCCGAGGGTGATGGGAACGGCGTCCTGCATGTGGGTACGGCCGGCCTTGAGGATGTCTTTGAACTCTTCGGCTTTGGACGCAAAGCCAGCAGCTAGCGATTCGAGCACAGGATAAAGCTCTTCGAGCGCGAGCAGGGCGGAGAGACGCATCGCCGTCGGGAAGACATCGTTGGTCGACTGGCCATAGTTCACATGGTCGTTCGGGTGAACCTTTTTGTAGGTTCCGAGCGGCTCGCCGAGGATCTGGCTGGCGCGATTCGCCAGGACCTCGTTGGTGTTCATGTGCAGACTCACTCCTGCTCCCGCCTGAAAGACATCGACCACAAAATGCTCGTGGTGCTTGCCGTCGAGGACCTCTTGTGCGGCCTGCACGATAGCGCTTCCCTGCTTTTCGGTAATCAGGCCGAGTTCCGCGTTTGCCTCCGCCGCAGCCAACTTGATCATGGCGAGAGCGCGGATGAGGAAGGGATTCGCCTTCAGCCCGCTGATGGGAAAGTTGGCTACTGCGCGGGAGGTCTGGGCCCCGTAGAGTGCCTCGGTGGGGACCTCGACCTTTCCTAGAGAATCACTTTCGGTTCTATGATTTGCCATCGATCACTCCTGCTTACAATGTGATGATAGGGTGGCCCGATGAGAGGCATCATTCACGCTTTCCTTGTTTGTTTCCTCCCGTGCGGAACGCTCTGCGCCGCACCACAAGAGAAAGGCTCGACAGCTACCTCGAGCTACCAGACCAAGCGAGCCGCCATCCAAACAGTCGGCGCGAATTATTTACAAGCCGAAAATGATCATGAGAAGGCTCCATATTGCGGCGAAAAAGCGGAAAGTTCCGCAGAAAAAAGAATCTGTGCTGCGGTTGATTTTCAGACCACTCATAAGAACTACACAGCCTACAAAAAAGCCATTGCAGCCCTTCTGAAACTGCGTGATCCTGAAAATCCAGATGTATCAAACCAACCGAACCGAGCGGAAACGTTCGAGAGATCAGAAAGGCTCTGGCTTCGATATCGAGAAGTGCAATGCCGAACTGTTGCAGATGCATTTTATGGAGGCACAATACGGCCTCAAATTCTTTCAAGCTGCAAACAGGATCTCACCCGTAATCATCTAAACGAGCTGGACGACCTTTATTCCGACCTATTTGAATAACCTATGTAGACCACCGTACGCTCATCCTTCGATAACCGCGCATAGACAGCGGTATCCGGCGACAATCATGCTGCACAGCACCTAAAATGATGGGTGCCATGGCCACGATCAAGCAAGCCGATTTCATTCAGTCTGTCGCAGACGCGCTGCAGTACATCAGCTACTACCATCCTGAGGACTTCATCATCAACCTGACCCGCGCCTGGGAGTTGGAGCAGTCGCCTGCGGCCAAGAACGCTATGGCGCAGATCCTGATCAACTCGCGCATGTGCGCCGAGGGCCACAGGCCCGTCTGCCAGGACACCGGCATCGTGACCGCGTTTGTGAAGGTCGGGATGGAGGCGCGCTGGGACAACGACGGCCAGCCGCTCAAGACCGTGCAGCAGATGGTCGATGAGGGCGTGCGTCGCGCCTACAACCATCCGGACAACAAGTTACGGGCGAGCATTCTGGCTGATCCGGCGTTCTCGCGGAAGAACACTGGCGACAACACCCCGGCGGTCGTCTCCGTCGAGATGGTCGAGGGCGGCGAGGTGGACGTGACGGTCGCGGCCAAGGGCGGAGGCTCCGAGGCGAAGTCGAAGTTTGTGATGCTGAATCCGTCCGATTCGATCGTCGACTGGGTGGTCAAGACGGTTCCGACGATGGGCGCGGGCTGGTGCCCGCCGGGAATGCTGGGCATCGGGATCGGCGGGACGGCCGAGAAGGCGATGGTCATGGCGAAGGAGTCCTTGATGGACCCGATCGACATGCAGGAGCTGATCGCACGGGGGCCGGAGAACAAGCTCGAGGAGCTTCGGGTCGAGCTCTATAACAAGATCAACCAACTGGGCATTGGAGCACAGGGCCTCGGCGGCCTGACGACCGTGCTCGATATCAAGATCAAGGACTACCCGACACACGCGGCCAATCTTCCCGTGGCGATGATTCCGAACTGCGCGGCGACGAGGCATGCGCACTTTCACCTGGACGGCTCGGGCCCGGTGGCGCTGGAGCCCCCATCGCTCGAGAGTTGGCCGGAGCTGACTTACGACACCTCGACGGCGCGGCGCGTGGACCTGAACACGGTCACCCGCGAAGAGGTCAAGACGTGGAAGCCGGGCGAGGTTCTGCTGCTGAACGGCAAGCTGCTGACGGGCCGCGATGCGGCGCACAAGCGCATGACTGACATGCTGAACCGCGGCGAGACGCTGCCGGTCGACTTCACCAACCGCTTTATCTACTATGTCGGCCCGGTCGATGCCGTGCGCGAGGAGGCGGTCGGTCCGGCGGGGCCGACGACAGCGACCCGCATGGACAAGTTCACCCGGCAGATGCTGGAGCAGACCGGCCTGCTGGGGATGGTCGGCAAGGCCGAGCGCGGCCAGGTTGCGATCGACGCCATCGAGGAGTTCGGCGCCGTCTATCTGATGGCGGTCGGCGGAGCAGCCTATCTCGTCTCAAAGGCGATTCGAAGCTCGAAGCTTCTGGGCTTCGGCGACCTTGGCATGGAGGCTATCTACGAGTTCGAGGTCGTCGATATGCCGGTAACGGTTGCGGTCGACTCGAAGGGCGTCAGCGTGCATCAGACCGGGCCTGCGGAGTGGAAGGCCAGAATCGCAGGAGCGCTGGGCGGGGTTCCGATCCTGCAGTAGATCCCCCCCGGTACTGTCTTTGCGCAAAGTCTTCAAAACAGAGGATTTAGCTTTGGACTTCAAGCGTAAAGTCTTGATATTGCGACGGTTACGGCCAAAGTCTTGATAAGAAAGAGGAAAAGCTCCCCTTGCGGGGCTTTCCCTTTTTTGGGTCTATTTCAGGATAGCGGATCGGATGACCCGAATCGGCAGATATATGTGACTGACTGGGTTAGGTTTAAACAAGATGGGCGCTTGACAGTTTTTTTGTGGGCAAAACCGCAGATCCTTCGACTACGCCCTGCGGGCTTCGCTCAGGATGATACGGGTGGGTCAGGTTCGGAAGGGCCGGGGATGGTTCAGGCGCATGGAGCACTTTCTTGCTTCGGGAACTACTTCTTTCTTTTTTCGGATAGATAAGGCGGAGAGTTCCTATCAATCATTTGGAATTCCTGCAGGGTGAGGGGCAGAGCCCGATAGGCACGGACCGTCTCCCGCGGCGTCACCGCCACCGTAAGAGCTGTCCAATCCCCAGAGAATGCGGTGGACTCCGAAGAACGCTTGTACCCGCGGAGCGCGCTGATGATCGGCCGGGCTAATAGAGATGCTGATGGAAGTCGGTAGTGAGTTGCGAGTGAGTGACTGCTGCCAGGAAAAAGAGTCCGGTCGCTAAGGAGAGGAACGTTCTCATGGCGAGAGAACTTTAGCAGAGTTCATCAGCCAAATATGGTTCTCGCTCTGCGCAAACACCCACCTTAGCGACGATAGAACCGCCGCGAAGATGGGGCACCATTTTTGGGTATCAGATTTGGGTCAGCTGTCGGCTAACGATCCAGATGCTAGTGGACCTTTCCGGCGGAGTCTTCGAGGGTGACGTTGGAGAGCACGGCTGTGTCGGATGTGGCAGGCAGGTGCGAGGTGAAGCCGATACCGACGTAGAAGGGTCCGTCGAGATGTAGATGGATGGATGGGCCGAACTGGTGGAGCGGTTCACCTTCGACCGAGATGTAGAGAGCGATTTCGTCGCCGTGTTTTTCGATGCCGATGCGTTTGGGTTGGAGGTCGACCTTTGAAGAGGGGTTGGGGCTGGAGGGCAGGCCTACGGCGCCGATGCGGTACTCGTAGTCCCGGAGGTTGGCACCTTTGGTGAGGCGTGCGGCGAGGTGGGTCATGCCGGTGCCGTGCTGCCCGGCCATGGCTTCGGGCGAGTCGTCGTCGAAGTTCTGGCGGATGACGAGGACGGCCTTGCGGTCGTTGTAGCCTTTGGGGTCGGGGAAGGAGACATTGGCGGCGAGAGAGATGTCGCCGGAGACCTTCTTCCAGAGGAAACGGAACTCGTCACGCGAGTACCAGATGTTGTAACCGGCGGAGTGGATGGTGTACTCCTTCGTTGCGGGATCATAGCTGGCTGAGCCCGGGACGAGGGCGGAGCCGATGTCGGCTTGTCCTTCGAAGATGCCGATGGAAGTGTTGAAGATTTTGCTGGGGCGGTGGAAGTCGGCGGGAGGAGGAACCTGTTTGTGGGTGGGGGAGCCGGGCTGGGCCCAGTCCGGGATCTCTGGATTTTGCTGTGCGTGGAGGGTCGCTGCGGCCAGTGCGAGGACGAGGAGGAATTTCATGGCAGGAGAACTTTAGCAGAGGGTGTTTTGCGCAGAATGGGGCACTTGGCAGTTGGCGTTTTCCTGAACTGACTTGGTAGGCCCTTCCTCGAATATGCGAGGGACCGCTCACCGTGAACGGAGGGCTTTGCGCAGGTCTGAATTTGCGTGCATTGGATTTGGGAACGCTGGCCGACGTAACGAATCTCGCTTAGTGGTTTCATCGCAGTTCATCGGCTTTTAGGCGGCTCGCATCCTGCGGGCTTGTCCATGTAGGAACGCATGATGACGGCGAGATCTCGCTTCATCAGTGAAACCCGGCCAGACACATCCACGAGCATGCCGATGCGGTTTGACAGGTCATTGATTGAAATCTTTACCTTTGGGTTGGAGCTCGAGGTAAGAGCAGTGACTTGACTATGGAGCGTCGTCGAAGAGGATCCTTCGAGCCGACCGGATTGGATCCACTCGGCCTTCAACTGATCAATTCGGGCTCCGCGCGATGGTTCCTCGTTCGCGGGAACTGTCTGGAGATACTGCAGCACTGCGGGAGGATAGTAAGCGTTCAAAACAGGAGCATTGTCGAAGAGAGGAGCAAGCATATTAGGGACCTCTCCGACCGCTCCATTCGGTCCGTTTTGTTTCTTTGCGGCCATGACGGAGAAGATGGTCGACGCAACTCCGGCACCGATCCCGATGCCATCCCCGATGTTATTGGTCCTGCTTCCCAGCGTGGTGAATTGGGTGGCACTCACCAAGGCTCCTGCCGCAGATCCGGTAATCAGGGCAGCTGTGTTGAACTTCGCGACGGTGTTGTCGCGTTTCGCTTGCAGCGAGGTGCGCAGGTTAGACAGCTGGCCCTGCTCATTCGCTATCTCCGCGAGAACACCGTCCACATCCAATGTGGATGATTGCACCTCTTCAAGAAGCTGTTGGCGAATCGTCAGTTCTTCCAAACTGACGGCCGGCTCGCATCCTCTTTGCGCCTGTATGCTGGCAAGTCTCTGCAATAGCGGTTGAAAGCCGAGGATCCGTGCCGTCTGTTCAGACACGGCTGAGGGGAGGGGCTGAGCGGTTGTTGCGTCCACCGGTGCCGGGGCTTGTCCCCAAGCAAGCTGAGCGGCTGAAAGTATGATCGCGATCTTCATCAAGCAGGACATAAGTGATCTCCTCTCCGCTGCCAGGAATCCTGGTATCTTGCGATCGACATGGCACCCATTCGACTTCGCTCAGGGCAGGCTCTGAAGCCGTGACCTTGAACACTGCGGTTCGCGTTTTCACGAGAATGTCCCCCTCATGCGATGAAGCCGCATGAATGGAGCACCTAGCCCCCGGTTATGTCAAAAATTGCTGTATTTCTGTCATGGCAACCACTCTACCAAGCTCCTAGAATCGGTGGTCGAAAGAGGTTGCGACAATGTCAAATCTATCTTCTGCGGTCGTCATTCCCGATTCCTTGCTTGCGAAAGAGGCCACCGACCTGCTGCGTGAGCACTCTACCGATCTGCTCTTTAATCACTCCATCCGCGTCTATCTGTTTGGAGCTGAGCAGGGTCTTCAACAAAAGCTTCGTTTCGACCCGGAGCTCCTTTACGTTGCGGCGGCGTTTCACGATTTCGGTCTCCTCAAGAAATTCTCGAGTCCGAATGAACGTTTTGAGGTCGACGGCGCAAATGCTGTCCGTCAGTTTCTCACCGCACATCATGTTCCTGAAGAACGAGTACAGACTGCGTGGGAAGCCATTGCGCTGCACACTACTCCCGGCATTACTCAGTACATGCGCCCCGAAGTAGCTCTCCTGTATTCGGGGGTCGGCCTCGATGTACTTGGAAGAGGCTTCGATCAGTTTCCTTCGGAGTTGCGTGAGGAGATCGTGGCCAAATATCCTCGCAAACACTTTAAGGAAAACTTTATCCTGGAGTACTTTGCCGGTTTTGCTCACAAGCCTGGCACGACCTATGGCACCGTGAACTCCAGCATCTGTGAGCGTCTGATTCCGGGCTATAAGGCTCCCAATGCCTACGACGTCATTGCGGCTTCTCCGTTCCCTGATTCGGAATAAAGCGACCCCACCCAACACCGTCGTCTGGCGTTGGATGGGGTATTCCCTGCTCCCAGATTTGGAAGTTGGGTCTATCGCTGGCCGGTGGGACGCGGGCCGGCAGCGCCTGCACCTAAGGCTCCGGGAGGCAGAGTTCCTCCTTCGGACAGGGTCTTCATGTTCTCGAGCATCTTGGTGAAACGCGTGCGCCGGTTTTCGAGATCCTTGTCGCGCGCAGCATCGTCGGCGAGATTGCTGTTGTCGTAGACGAGGGTGTAGTTCAGGCGGCTGGTCTTGTCTGTGAGAGGAACAGCCTCGAGTGAGCCGTGATACAGGTTGTAGATTGCGCCTTCACGAACGGGCTGGGTGTAGGTGTAGCTGTACCTGGTTTTTCCTACAAGTACCTCATGCCCGATGGAGCGGACGGTGCCCAGGCTGCTGCCATCGCCGGAGAGGATAGTGCAGTTGGGAAAGCCCCACTCGCCGATGTCGCAGTACTTGCCAACGCGGGCCCAGACTGCGTCGGCGGGTGCGTTGACGGTGATGGTCATGGGGAGGGCGACATAGTGAGGGTTGGGAGTCTGCAACTGATCCGGTGTGGGACTCGGAGGCTGCGTGCCTTCCTTCGCCGAAGCCGGCAGCTTGCCGGTTTCGCCCAGCGTCTTCATGTTCAGCAGAAACGCAGTGAACCGCTTCTTGCGGGCGGCGATCTCGGCGGCGCGAGCGGCATCGTCGGCGAGCATGCTGTTGTCGTAGAAGAAGGTGTAGACAATGCGCGACGTCTTCGCGGAAACGGGCACTGCTTCCAGCGTGGCGTGGTAGAGGTTGTACTTGGCGTCCTTGCGCACGGGCTGCGTGTAGGTGTAGCTGTGGTCGGTTTTGCCGACTAGCACCTCGTTCACGATGCTCCGCTCGGACGCGTAGCCGCCGTCGCCTGCGAGGAGTTTACAGTCGGGAAATGCCCACTTGCCGATGTCGCAGAATTTGCCGACGCGCGTCCAGACAACGTCGGCGGGCGCGTTCACCTCCTGGGTCAGTGCAAAGGTCTCGTAGTGCGGATTGGGCACCTGCAGCGGAGCGGGTGCGGGGCGCGGTGGTGTGACGGGAGCAGCCTGCTGCTGGGCAACGGCGGTGGCGGCGAATGTAGCCAGGAACAACACGACTATCTGGCGCATGATGATTGGATCTCCTTGGAGAGTTGCGCGCTGAGGATTGGAGATCGGACGCCGCGTGATTCGAGCGCCCGATGTCCGGTGGGATTTTGTGATCGATGTGGTCTGATTTGAGACGGCTCACCGTGAACAGGGTGCGATAAACGTAACCCATAATAAATACCGAAGAGGGTCTTGTGCTGGTTGATTTGCCTGGAAGCCAGGTTTTCGGAGATTGAGCTGGATTCGTTTCGAAAGGCTATCTTTTGCTTTAGTACGTCACCCTCGATGGGTGGCAACTCGCCAATGCACCCACGGGCAGGACCGGCAGTGCTGTGCCGGTTCTCGTGTTTGACGCCGTAGGCGATAACACCTAGCCGATGTGGGAGGGGCGTTCGGAGGACGGCTGGGAGGGTTTGGCTTTTCTGCTGAGGACGACGCGGCGGCGCTTGGTCTCGGAGGCGCGGTCGATCTTCTTCCAGAAGGCGACGAAGTAGTCGACAGCGGAGATGATGGAGACGATGGTCATCCAGTAGATGGCTGTGACGGCGATGAAGTGGACCGCGATGACGAAACCGCCGTGGAAGTTGGGGAACCAGAGCCAGTAGTCCCAGCGGTGGGCGAGGATGGCGGCGACGACGGAGACGATCTGGATGACGGTCTTGAGCTTGCCGATCTCGGATGCCTCGATGGTGAAGCCCTCGGTAGCGGCGATGGAGCGCAGGCCGGAGACGAGGAACTCGCGTCCGATGACGACGACGGCGATCCAGGGCGGGACCACGCGGGGGTTGTAGGCCACGAGCACGATGTAGGCGGCCGAGATCATGAGCTTGTCGGCAAGCGGGTCGAGCAGGATGCCCATGGTGGTGATCTGGCCGCGTTTCCGGGCCAGGTAGCCGTCCACGCCGTCGGTGATGCTGGCGAGGATAAAGACGATGGAGGCGATGATCGCCTGCTCGCCGCCGCGGAGGCCTGCCTGACCGTGCCCCTGCAGGGGAAAGGCGGGCGAGAGGATCCAGATGAGCAGCGGAATGGCTGCGATCCTGCTCATCGTAATGGAGTTCGGAAGATTCATCGCATGATAACTTCAGACGCGATCAAGGGTCGCGCCGGGGCGGTCAATGAGAACATTCTGCCACACCAGGCATGGAGTCTGCCTGCGCGTCAGCCTGCAGGGGGAGCAGAGTACGCCTGCCTAAGGATGATTGGCCGCCGCTTTTTCTGCAGCCGCTACCGCCTTGCGGAATTCTGCCACTGCCGGGACGGCATGAGGACGAAGAGCATCGACAGCGACGTACCTCCACGCCGCAGGGGCGTTGAGAGGCTTCGCTGCCGTGCCGTCGTAGACCGCGAAGGAGTCGTCCTCGTTGCCAATCTCGGTCTGCGGGCGGGACATGGGATCGGGAAGGCGCGATCCGGGAGGCCCGGGGGATCCAAGATCAGGCGGTCCCTGACGGCCGCCGATCGAGGTGGTGTTGTCGGTGGGATTGATGCCGCCGATGCGGTCGTTCTGGCGCGGATCGGGAACGGTCTCTGTGACCAGACGATGATGGCCCCGGCGGATGACGACGATCAGGTCGGCGGGTTGCCCTGCCAACTGCGGTTCGAACCTGCCCCACTGAAGGAGTGCGGCTTCCACATCGCGTCGGGCGATCTGGTTGGCGTTGGGATCTTCCAGGGACATACCGGCCTCCGGATCGATTACGACGGAGACGGTGCGGGCACGAAGGATGTAGGCAGGAAGAGGGTCCCTGGACTTACTTTTCGCAAGACAGAAGGAGCCTGCAACCAGGAGAAGGGCCATGAAAGCGGTGAAAGGCGCGCGCATTTCCACCTCCGGACGTGCTGCGGAGAAATTCTACTCCGCAGGCTGTTTTTTGGGGTCCTCCTGCCGATAAAGGACTCGACTGCAAAGAAACTCTATGTCGATCCGCACGCTGGCTCTCAAGATCGTCGCATTGTGCCTGCTGACGGCCCCCGCGGGAGCCGTGACGAAGGTGGCCACTACGGTGGCGCTGGAGATTACCACGCCGCTGAAGGTCTCCTATGGGGAGCCGGTCGATGGGCTGGCCCAGGTGACGGCGGAGGACGGTTCGACCGTCACCGGCACCGTAACCTTCTATGACGGTTTTGGTGGTTTCTGCACTTTGCCCCTGAACAATGGAGCCAGCTGCCCGGAGGGGACAGAAAAAAACTTTTCTGCCGGCACGCATCTGTTCACGGCGGTGTATTCGGGGGATTCGACGCATGCTGCGGCGACGTCAAACGCAGTGAGTGTCACCGTGAAGCCGGATACCACGACGACGGCCGTGGCGGTTACGGCCAATCCTGTGGCGGTGGGAGGCAGCGTGGTCTACACGGCCACCGTGACGGGCTTCCACGGACCCGTCACCGGCGATGTGAGGTTTATGGACGGCGCGGTATCGATGGGTTCGACGACGCTGCCGGACAGCGGCACAGCCTCGTTATCTGTCCTGATGCTGGTGGCTGGCGATCACGCCATAACAGCGGTCTACGAAGGAAGTGGGAACTCGCTGGGATCGACCAGCACTGTACTGCATGAGTCCGTTTCCGGCACTTTGGCCCAGACCACCACGACGCTCTCGGCGAGCGCGAATGCAATCGTTGCGGGAGCGAGTCTTGGGTTTACTGCAAAGATCGCAACACAGGGAGCGAAGTCCGCTCCCTCCGGAACGGTGACCTTCTCCGAAGGCTCGGCTACTTTGGGTTCGGCCATGGTGACGGCGGGAACTGCGACATGGAATACCTCCGGACTCGCTGAAGGAAACCACAGCATTCTTGCCCGATACACGGGAGACGCAGTGCATGCGCCGAGCGTATCGGCCCCCGTGACGGTGGTTGTCGCGGCACAGTCGCAGCCTGAGCCTCCGGACGGGCTAACCCTGGGCTCGACAACGGTGACGGTGGCGGCGGGCGATACGGTGACTGTTCCCGTGGTGATGAATCTGGGATCGGGAATGGCGAAGTCCGTGAGCCTGAGCTGCAGCGGACTGCCGGAGGAGGCGTCCTGCTCATACTCGCCCCTATCGAATGCTGTTGCGGGGAGCAGCACCACGTCGTTGCGGATTGCAACTTCTGCTCCGCGGGATTGCGGATCGTCTACGCCATATGGCGTGCCTTCAAAGAGGGCAGGCTTGCCTTTGGGGGGGGCGGTTCTGGCGGGACTGCTGCTGGTGCTAACTCCAACGCGAAGGCGGTCAATGAAGAGTCTGCTGGCTTTGGTAGGCGCGGTGTTTGTAGCGGGAGCGATCAGCGGGTGCGGCGTGGGAACCTGCACGGATCTGGGGACGCGCCCTGGAACGTACGTGGTTACGGTGACGGGGAACCTGGGTGGGACAGGAGTCTCGCAGAAGGTGAAGCTGGTCGTGACGCCGTGACCTCAGCGGCTGAAGCCGCTTGCTTCTGCAGGATTGATGCGGCACGGCTGAAGCCGTGCCCTTAAGCAAGACGGTTCGAGCTTCGCTCGAACGTCGCACTCATTTAATGATGCTGCATTCATGCGGCACCCGACCCACCTTAGCGACGATGACACCGTCGCGAAGATGGGGCACCCGACTCTCTTTTGTACGGGTTAAGGAGCCGATGAAGGTCTTTGGACGATTTCGTGATGCCGCGACCGCAGATCCTTCGACTTCGCTCAGGATGACACTTTTGCAGTCCCTGGTCCTGCTTTGCTTTAGGCAGAGTCCCGCTGTGCTCTAGGCATAGATGCCGCGTTGGCGTGTGGTGTAGGCGACGCGGTCTACGGCGAGCATGTAGGCGGCGATGCGGTTGTTGACGTTGTGGTTCTGGGCGTAGGTGATGACGTCGCGAAAGCTCTCGGTCATGATGTGATCGAGCCGCTGATTGACTTCGGCTTCGGTCCAGAAGTAGCCCATGCGGTCCTGCACCCACTCAAAGTAACTGGTCGTGACTCCGCCGGCGTTGGCGAGAATGTCGGGAATGACGAAGATCTTCTTGTCCGCGAGGATGTCATCCGCGATGGGAGTGGTCGGCCCATTCGCGCCCTCGCAGAGAATTTTGCATCGCAGCTTACCTGCGTTCCGGCTGGTGATGACGTTTTCGGTCGCCGCAGGCAGAAGAATCTCGCAGGGATAGGTGAGCAGCTCGTCTTTATCGGCGGCCTCGGCTCCTGCGAAGCCGGTGATGGTGTGCGTACGCTTGCGATGTTCGAGCAGCGCGTGGATATCGATTCCGTCGGGATTGAAAAGTGCTCCATCGTATTCGGCGATGCCGATGATGGTGTACCCCTTGTCGGCCAGCAGGCGGGCGGAGTTGGAGCCGACATTGCCGAATCCCTGCACGATGACGCGGCAACCTTCAACCGGCATGTTCAGGGTTTTAAGAGCTTCGTCGCATACGACAGAGAGACCACGACCGGTGGCCGCGGTGCGTCCGCGCGAGCCGCCAAGGTTGACGGGCTTGCCGGTGACGACGGCGTTGACGGTCTGGCGCATGTGCATGGAGTAGGTATCCATGATCCAGGCCATGGTTTGCTCGTCGGTTCCCATGTCGGGAGCGGGAACGTCTTTTTCAGGCCCGAGGAACTCGATGAGCTCCGCGGTGTAGCGGCGGGTGATCCGTTCGAGCTCTCCCTGGGAGAGCTTTTTGGGATCGCAGATGACTCCGCCCTTGGCTCCGCCGAAGGGGATGTTGACGATGGCGCACTTCCAGGTCATCCAGGAGGCGAGGGCACGGACCTCGTCGAGGGAGACATCGGGGGAGTAGCGGATACCGCCCTTACCGGGGCCGCGGGCGACGGAGTGCTGGACACGATAGCCGGTAAAGACCTCGATGCTTCCGTTGTCCATGCTGACGGGGAAGTGAACGATGATCTCGCGGGAGGGCTGGCTGAGCACCTTCCAGATTCCGGCGTCGAGGTTGAGTTTTTTGGCAGCAAAATCGAATCGAGCGGCCTGGGCTTCCCAGGGATTGGTCTCCTGCTCGAGGGTCAGGGTTGGCATGGCGGGTTCCCTCTGCTCTGTAGCTGGTATCAGCTGTTCTCCGGCCATCGTTTTGCCTCCTCCTCACCGGGACAAAGACAATATGCGGCTTGGACCAGACCGGTCTGTGGCCAAGCCTGCTGAGTATAGGACGCAGCCGACGGGGTTTCAATGCATCGAAAACGAGGGTGTATCGCATTCGATATAGCGAGCGGAGGCTGAAGGCGCTTTCTCGTGGAAGGAGAGGGGATTCCTTGGATTGCGCCGAGGAGGGTCTCAATCCACGCCATTGAGTGCGATTTAAGTTCTGCGTGGCTCTTCGCTCAGGATGACACGGGATGGGCACTCCCCAGCCCCTACCGGGTTGTCATCCTGAGCGTAGCCACTCGCAGCTTCATCGCGAGGGGCGAGGGCGCAAGGGTCTGCGGTCGTCCCCCTTAATGCCTGCAGGCCTCCCTCACGTAAGGAACGGAGGCTGCATGCTTGGCCCGCGGGTATGATGGAGGCAGTTATGCCAGTTTCCAACACAAATTCCCTTCCCTCGGAGCGCGATTTTCTGCGGCTTGGCCGCTCGCACACGCTGATTCCGGTTTACAGGACCGTAGCAGCCGATCTGGAGACGCCGGTTTCGGCGTTCCTGCGGATTGCGGCGGAAGAGCCGGAGGCTTTTCTGCTGGAATCGGTTGAGGGCGGCGAGCACGTGGGCCGGTACACGTTTATCGGGATCGAGCCTTACAAGAAGATGGTTGCCCGCGGGAAAGACATCACCGTCCTTGAAGGCAAGCGGGAGCGCCGCTTTACGGGGGACATCTTTGCAGAGCTGAAGCAGGCGCTGAGCGGACACAAGCCAGCGAAGCTTGCGGGCCTGCCTCCGTTTACGGCGGGAGCTGTGGGTTTCTTCTCCTATGACGTGGTGCGGCAGATCGAGAAGCTCCCTTCCACGGCGAAGGATGAGCTGGGGGTTCCCGATGCCTGCCTGATGTTCTTCGATCAGGTTCTGGCCTTCGACCATGTGAAGAAAGAGATTCACCTGATGGTGACGGCGGACCTTCAGCGGGAGGCGCGTGAGGGCGCCTACGCGAGAGCGGTGCGGAGGCTGAACCGGCTGGAGAAGAAGCTGATGAGTTCCCTTCCCGTGCTGAAGAAGAAAAAGGCAGCGGAGAAGCTGAAGCTGACGGCTCGGACGCCGAAGGCAAAGTTCCTGAAGGCGGTGGAGAAGACGAAGGAGTACATCGCTGCGGGAGATGTCTTTCAGTGCGTTCTGTCACAGCGGTTCGACTGCGAACCGGGTGTGGATGCGTTTGAGATCTATCGCGCGCTGAGGATTGTGAATCCCTCGCCGTATATGTACTTCCTGCGCTTCGGGCTGGAGGAAAAAACTGACGTCTCAAAAACGAGACGCGGGGCACCCAAATCTTCGACTCATCATATTGTGGGGTCATCGCCGGAGCTGCTGGTGCGGGTGCACGGCCGCGAGGTGGAGTACAGGCCGATTGCAGGAACGAGGCCGCGGAGCATCGATGAGGTCGAGGATCGCAGAATCGAAGAAGAACTTCGCGCCGACGAGAAGGAGCGCGCGGAACACATCATGTTAGTGGACCTGGGGCGCAACGATGTTGGACGCGTAAGCGAGTTCGGGTCGGTGCGGGTGAAGGACCTGATGTTTGTGGAGCGGTACAGCCACGTGATGCACCTGGTGAGCGCACTTGAAGGAAAATTGCGCGAAGGGCTGGAGCCTCTCGATGCATTCCGCGCGTGCTTCCCTGCCGGGACGCTGAGCGGAGCTCCGAAGGTGCGGGCGATGGAGATCATCGAAGAGATGGAACCGGCGCGGCGCGGCGTGTACGGAGGAAGCATTTTGTACGCGGATTTCAGCGGCAACCTGGATTCGTGCATTGCGATTCGCACGCTGTATATGGATGGACCGCATGGACACATTCAGGCGGGCGCAGGGATTGTGGCGGACTCGGTTCCTGAGAAGGAGTTTGAGGAGTGCCGGAATAAGGCCCAGGCGGTGGTTAGGGCGATCGAGAGGGCGCGAGGGCTGTAGGGCTCGCGCTCGCGCGATGCCCACCCTAGCTGCGGCGAAGATGGGGCACGCGGCTCCACGACTGTACTACTTGTGACGAACCGCAGATCCTTCGACTTCGCTGCGCTCCGCTCAGGGTGACACCTTTTCTCAAGAAGACACCCTTTTCGTTGGATTCGTTGAAGAGATGCAGTTGCGGAAGAGATGCGACCCCAGCAGCTAAAGCCACCTGCCTGGCCGTGAGGGCCACGCACGGCTAAAGCCGTGCCCTCAACAAGGCTGTTCACGGTTACGCGAACAAGACCGTTCCCCTTTGTGCGCGGACTGGCTGATTCATGCGAGGAAACTGTAGCTTTTATTCAAGCAATGTGACGTTTCGGTTCCGCTTCAGTTAAGCGAGTCCAGCAATGTGACCGTCGGTTCCCATTCATTCAAGCAATATGGCGTCCGGTTCCCTTTTCCGAGGCTTGAAGGGTGGGCGGATGTTTTTCTTCGGAGTGCAAGACCCAGAGGACTCCGCCGACGATCTGCGCGGCAGCGATGGCGCGGGTGAGATTTGGGTGCTTCTCGAGCGATTGCATCAGATTTTGCCAGGGTTTTGGGCCGTACTGCCACGCGCGGGAATCGCGACTAGGGTGAATCAGTCCCATGACACCGTCGCCGATCAAGGCCATCGCGGTAAAGTGCTTCCAGCGGCTGAAGTCGAATTGCATGAACGTTCTCCCGTCACATAAGAGCAGCATCGGAAGCGGTTCGTTGCCCAGCGGCGTAGAATCGTAAGAGCCATGGTCTTCGTTCTGGACAACTACGACTCGTTTACCTACAACCTGGTGCAGTATATGGGCGAGCTGGGCGCCGAGATGGTGGTGAAGCGCAATGATGAGCTGACACCAGAAGAGGTGGAGGCGCTGAGGCCGGATCGTATTCTGATCTCGCCGGGGCCCTGCACACCGCAGGATGCCGGCATCAGCATGGATCTGATTCGTTACTTCTCCAAGCTGGAACGGCGAGTTCCTATTCTGGGCGTGTGCCTCGGTCATCAGGCGATCGGCGCGGTCTTTGGGGGCGATGTGGTGCGAGCACCGAAGCTGATGCATGGCAAGACGAGCGAAGTCCAGCACGATGGCAAGACGATCTTTGCGGGGATTCCGTCGAGAATGACGTGCACGCGCTACCACTCGCTGATCGTGAGCCCGAAGGGATTGCCGGAGGAACTGGAAGTCTCAGCTCGAACGACGGACGCGATTACGGGGGAAGAGACGATTATGGGTCTCCGGCACCGCGAGCTTCCGATCGAGGGCGTGCAATTCCATCCGGAGAGCGTGCTGACCTCGCACGGCAAAGAGATCATTGCGAATTTTCTGAAGATGTAAAAATTTCAGCTGTCCTGCAGGAAAGGCGAGCTACAGGGATTCTTCGCTGCGCTCACAATGACGACCTTCTTTCAAATGGCTTTGTCTCGATGCAGAACGATAGCGGTGGTGTGCGGCCTGATGGGCTGTCTCGCGGATGGCTACGCGCAACAGCCGATAGGGTCGGTCGCAACGGCGGACGCTACCGTGTCTGGTGCGCTCGAGGTCTCGAACGGACGCATCGAGTTGGTGGGTGCCTCTACCGTCACTGCTCGCGACCACACAGCCGAGGTGAGCCTGCATCGCGGAGGAGCCATCAAGGTCTGCTCGACCAGCGGCCTGCATGTGACCGCAGGCAAGGGCACGGTTGACACTCCGCTGATGCTGGCGCTGGATCGGGGCGCGATCGAGATTGCGACGCGGGTCACCCAGAGCGATGTGGTGATGACGCCAGATCTGCGATTCACCATGACTTCGCCGGGTATGGTGGACCTGCGGGTGCGCGTGGCGCGGAATGGCGATACCTGTGTCGAAAATCGTGGCGCAGCAGCGCCTGTTCTGAGTGTTGCAGATCAGTTCGGCGAGGCGAGCTATCAGGTAAAGCCAGGCCAGCACGTCCTGTTTGAGCATGGAAGCCTGAAAGAGGTGGTGGATCATGAGAGTGAGCCCTGTGGATGCCCGGCAGCTCCCGTGGTTTCCGTAGCAGATGCGGGAGTCACGGGAGCGACTCCGGCGGCACCTGGAAGCACTGTGGCGAAGACGGCTGCGGAGCAGCATCCGTTTCCTGCGGCGCAGAGTGCCGGTCTGGCCCCGATCAGCGCGCCTCCGCAAGCGCCTCCCGGAGAGGTGCACGCACAGGTTGCGACGACCTTAAGCTACGGCGGCGAAGGGACTGCAGGTGCAACGGGGGATGATCGCGGATCAGCTTCGGCTACGACTGCGGAGGCGCAGACCGGGATCCCAGGGGATGCGTCTTCAACGCCGAATGCCGACAGAGCGCCTGCGAGCAGTAATGAGACGCAGGTCAAGGCAGAGGCCGCACCCCCGCCGCCCGCACCTTCTCCAAACGATGTATTTCACTCGATCGGCAGATTCTTCAAGCATTTGTTCGGCAAACGTTGAAACCACTCGAAAAAGCGGCTGCGATACAATAGAACAGGTTCGGGTGCTGAAGGCCAGGATGGCGCTTTCCGCCGGCCAAACTCTCAAAACAAGCTGAATTTTCAGCAAGATCAGAGGTTTTTCCATGTCGATTCCCGCAACGCAGATGCGCCCGGGCATGATTATCAAGTTTAAAGACGACCTTCACCTTGTCTTCTCGGTGGAGCATCGGACGCCGGGCAATCTCCGCGCCTTCATTCAGGCGAAGCTTCGCAATATCCGCACTGGAGCGATGTTCGTGGAGCGCTTCCGCTCGCCGGACCCGATCGACCGCGTGGTGGTTGACGAAGTGAAGATGGAGTTCCTGTACAACGACGGGGACGACTACTACTTCATGGACATGGAGACCTTCGAACAGACGCACCTGAAGCGCGAGACGCTAGGGGATGCGGTGGACTATCTGCTGCCGAACCTGACCATTGCGGTCAGCTTCCATGACGGCAAGGCTGTCGGTATCGAACTGCCGGGCGTGGTCGAGATGACCGTTGTTGAAACGGAGCCGGGCATCAAGTCGGCCACTGCATCTTCGGTAACCAAGCCAGCCAAGCTGGAGACAGGGCTGGTAGTCCAGGTTCCTCCGTTCATCAATGAGGGCGAGAAGATTCGCGTGGATACGGCGGAAGGCGCCTATATGAGCCGCGCGTAAATTTACGAGCAACCACAAGGGGGTAGAGCGTTGGCTCTGCCCCTTTGTTTTGTGGCAGCCCGGCTTGCGTGTGCTGGAGCGCTCTGAGAGACTGAAGGCTCCATGGTGCGTTACTACCTCATTAAAGGTCGCGTACAAGGCGTTGGGTTCCGCTGGTTTGTGCACCGCGAAGCCGCTGAGCTGGGCCTGCATGGGTGGGTTCGCAATACCGACAGCGGGCACGTCGAGGTCGTCGCTTCGGGAGAGCCGGAGATACTGGAAGAGTTGAAGGCTGCACTGCGAAAGGGTTCGCGGGGTAGTCGCGTCGATGCGGTGGTGGAGCAGGAACTGGAACCGAGCGAAGACGAAACGTTGGGACCGTTTGTGATTGAAGGAGCCTGGTAGGAAATGCAGAATGCGAATCTGATCAATTGTGAGCCTCTGAAGGCTCTTGTGCGAACGGTACCGGACTTTCCCAAGCCGGGAATTCTTTTCTACGACATTACAACGCTCCTCAAGGACAAGACCGGCTTTGCGCAGCTGATCGATGCGTTTGCGGCCTATTACATTGGCCGGGACATCGACCTGGTGCTGGGAATCGAAGCGCGCGGCTTTATCTTTGGTCCCGCGCTGGCTTACCGCCTGAACGCCGGTTTTGTTCCGGTGCGCAAGCCAAAGAAGCTTCCTGCCAAGACGGCACGAGTGAGTTACGACCTGGAGTACGGCACTGATTCTCTGGAGATCCACCTGGATGCCATCAAGCCAGGGGAGCGGGTCATTATCGTCGACGATCTGCTGGCCACCGGAGGAACGATGGCGGCGACCGTACAGCTGGTGCGGCAGATGGGCGGCGAGATCGCCGGTCTGGGATTCGCGGTGGAACTGGACTTCCTGAAAGGCCGGGAGAAGTTCCCGGAGTACGATGTGCTCAGCCTGCTGCACTACGACGAGTAAACATGCCCTGCGCACTCAGAGCGGAGGATTCTCTCCGCTTTGTTAGAAGTCTGTTGCACCTGGGTCTTTCCTGCCGATCCACGCATCCAACCTTTAGTATTCCTTCCCTTGAATTGGAGATGAAATGATTGCAACCAAAGGTTACGCCGTTCATTCGGCGACAACGCCCGCTGCGCCATTTAGTTATGAGCATCGCGAGCCGGGCGAAAAAGACGTTCTGATCGATGTCGATTTTTGCGGTATCTGTCACTCGGATATTCACCAGGCGAGGAACGAGTGGGGCAACGCGCTTTACCCGATGGTCCCTGGGCACGAGGTGATCGGCAAGGTGACCCGTGCAGGCGCGAAGGTCACCAAGTTCAAAGCAGGTGACCTGGTTGGGGTGGGTTGCATGGTGGACTCCTGCCGTGAGTGCAATTCCTGCAAGGACAGTGAACAGCAGTACTGCGAGCGAGGACAGACCGTCTACACCTATAACTCACGCGGCAAGGATGGCGAGCTTACGTTTGGGGGCTATGGCAATCACATCGTTGTCGACGAGGATTTTGTGCTGTCGATCCCGGCGAACCTTGATGCGGCAGCCGCCGCCCCGCTACTGTGCGCGGGAATTACAACTTACTCTCCGCTGAAGCACTGGAAGGTGGGTCCGGGCAAGAAGGTTGGAATTGTCGGTCTTGGCGGTCTGGGGCACATGGGACTCAAGTTTTCGCATGCATTCGGCGCGAAGACCGTACTGTTCACCACGTCGGCCTCGAAGGTTGAGGACGCAAAGAAGCTGGGTGCGGACGAGGTGATCCTGACCAGAGAAGAGGGTTGGGCTGCGAAGCACGCCGGAACCTTCGACTTCATCCTGGACTGCGTTTCGGCCGATCACGACATCAACACGTACCTTTCGCTGCTGAAGCGTGACGGCACGCTGTGCCTGGTGGGTGCACCGGAGAACCCCATGGCAGTGACGGCATTTGCTGTGCTCGGACGAAAGAACTTCTCCGGCTCGATGATCGGCGGCATTCGCGAGACGCAGGAGATGCTGGATTTCTGCGGCAAGCACAACATCGTCTCGGATATCGAGATGACGAGCTTCGACAAGGTGAATGAGGCCTGGGAGCGCGTGCTGAAGAGCGATGTCAAATATCGCTTTGTACTGGATCTGAAGACGCTGTAAACAACGAATCGCTATGGTTCTTTCGGGCTCGGAGACGCGGATGTAATCCGCAGATGTTCTCCGGGCCCGATATAGTTTTTCCGCCGGAACCAATCTTCCATCCTGCTTGCCAGAAGGTCGAGCGGAACGCGGTAGCCTGCTTCCATCAGTCCATCCCCAAGGGGAAGCGTGTCGTCAAAGATGGCATCGTTGGTGAAGTTGCGCATGGCAAAGCTATCGATCCAGTGGACAGGACATGGATGCGCGGCGCCTGCGGCGTCTATGCGTTCGACCTGAAGCCTGCGGGCAAACATGGCTCAGGCGAAGAGCGTGAACAACGGAGAGTCGATCGGTACGGTCTGTACGGGGCCGGAGAGCTTTCCGGTTCCAGAGTCGCGACGGAAGACCGTGACCGAGGCTGAATCCTGATTGCCGCAGAGAATCCAGTTGAAGGTGGGATCGAAGGTAAAGTGCCGTGGAGTTCTGCCACCGCACGGGACGCGCTGCACTTCCTTCAAGACACCGTCCTCTCCGATGGAGAAGACGACAAGCGTATTTTCGCCGCGATTGCTCGCATAGAGAAAGTTGCCATCCGGGGAGATCATGACTTCGGAGGCGGTATTCTTGTCCGCTGGAAATCCAGCGGCAATCGTTTTGACGGTCGTATTGGTATTGACCAGGAAGGCCTGCGGATGCGTAATCGAGTGCGTCGTGGTCCAAAGGAGACGGTCGAGCGTGGAGTCGAGCTCGTTGATGAGATAGACCCATCTTCCATTCGGGTGAAAGGCGATATGGCGGGGACCTGAACCGGGACGAACTCCGGTCAGCAGGGGATCCCCAGGCGTAAGCTGCGCCGTCATGGGGTTGATGTGAAAGACGCTGAGCGCATCATTACCGAGGTCATTGACGATGAGGAAGCGATCATCCGGCGAGACGACGACTGAATGAGGATGGGATGCGTCCTGGCGTCCGGGAACAGGGCCATGGTGGCCGAACTTCGGGTCTTTGTAGTTGAAGGTGTCGACCGGTTGCGAAAGAGAGCCGTCGGGCTGAATCCGATACGAGGCGATGGTTCCGCCAACGTAGTTCGCCACGAAGGCGGAGTGTCCCGTCGAGTCGACCGAGACATAAGCAGGCCCTGCTCCGGAAGAGGTGACTTTGCCCTTCTCTGTCAGGATTCCGGTCCTCGAATCGAGGTCGAAGGTTGTAACCGTCGCCGAGGGATCAGGCACAGCGTTTACGGCATAGAGGGAACGATGTCCGCCCCGTAGGGGAGAAAGCGCCAGATAAGAGGGCCGAAGGGTTCCAGCTGCGAGAACTGGAACACCGAGCTGGCCGTTCGAGGGATTGAACGTTGCCTGGTAGATGCCCTTGCTGACGCCTTTCGTCGTATCGGTGCCGATATAGACACGAGTGGGCGGAGCTGGAACCGGCTTCTTTCTGCGAAAGGGCGAGGTAAATTGCTGGGCAGAGGCAGCGTATGCCGGGAATAAAAGAAGAAAACGCCGGCGGGTTGTCATGGCTACTAAGCGGGCTCTCCAGGAAGATGAATTCCCATCTCATCTTCTGCGCGGACATTTTCGTTGATGACCGGCAGGCTTGGCAGGCGGGAGGTGTGACCCACCTCGCGGATAACCTGATCGGCATGCGATAGAACCTCGTCCACCGTCATGGTGTACATCTCGCGGCCATTATCGTATCCGGACTCGATCGCCTGTTTGAGATATCTTCCTGCGATCTGGGCAGCAAGATAGTCCGTAATGACATAACCTGTGCGATGCTTCTGCTCGGTCCAGGCGAGATTCGGAAGTGCAATCCAGACCGGACGCCGGTTGACCGAGAAACGAATATCGGTCGCATCCGCATGGCGCGTGGCGATGGCGACGACGGTTCCCTTCCACTGACAGTGGAGCTCTTCGCCGGTCCAGCGGTCCTTCACTTTGAAGTCTTCGTACATGGTTATCTCCAGCTTAGTTCAGAGGCTTGGGAGGGGGCAAGGCGCCCCCCTGCAGACCAGCGGCGTTATGCCCCAAGTTCGGAGCGGATTGCGTTCGCTATGGTGTCGGCATGGTGCCGCATGGCCGTTTCGGATTCGGCCTCGATCATGACCCGGGCGAGAGCTTCCGTCCCTGAGTACCGGATGACGACCCGGCCAGAGTCGGCCAGCTCGGCCTCGGCGGCAGCGATGGCGGCAGCGACCACAGGGATGGTCTCAAGAGGCCTTTTCTCCCGCACCTTCACATTGACGATCACCTGGGGAAAGACCTTGAGATCCGAGATCAGCTCGGAGAGGCTCTTTCCGCTGCGATGGATGATATCGAGCAGGAGAAGGGCTGTGAGAATGCCGTCTCCGGTTGTGGATCGCCCGGAGAAGATGATGTGGCCGGACTGCTCTCCACCGAGCGCTGCCTTGGTCGACAACATCTGCTCGAGGACGTACTTGTCACCAACCGCGGCGCGGAGCATCTGGATACCGCTGCGCTTGAGCGCGGCCTCAAGGCCCATGTTCGACATGGTGGTCGCGACGACGGTGGAGTTGGTCAGCAGGCCACGGGCCTGTAGGTCTCGGGCGGCAAGCAGCAGAACAGCGTCTCCGTTGACGACCCTGCCTTGTTCGTCTGCAAATAAGGCGCGATCGGCATCGCCATCAAAGGTGATTCCAAGAGATGCGCCATAGTGGCGTACCTGTGCTGCGACAGTCTCGGGATGCAGCGCGCCGCATCTCTCATTGATGTTCCGGCCGTCGGGCGATGCGTGCGTAATGACCACCTCGGTGCCGCCCAGTTGGGCAAAGAGCTCGGGAGCGACCGCGGAGGCAGCTCCATTGGCACAATCAACAATGATGCGACGGTTGTCGAGCGAAAGGCCGGGAACGGCAGCCAGCAGGAAGCGGATGTAATCGGCGCGATCAGCTTCATTAACCGGCGGAACCTGCTGCGAGTAGGTCTGATCCGCTGAGCGCTGAGCCGTCGAATCGCCGATACGCTTGAAGATCTCGTCTTCTATGGCGAGCTCGTTCGCATCAGGGAGCTTGAATCCATCAGGCCCGAATACCTTGATTCCATTGTCCTGCCAGGGATTGTGAGAGGCCGAGATGACAATGCCGGCGGAGAATCCATGCGTATGCGTGAGGTGGGCGATGGCTGGCGTTGTGATCACGCCCGCGCTTTCCACTTGGGCGCCACCGGCGATAAGCCCAGCGGTCAGCTGTGACGCGATCGCAGGACCAGACTCTCGCGTATCCATCCCCAGAAGCACCCGAGGAGACGGAGAAGCCGCGGAGAGGGTATGGGCGAGAGCGAGACCGATGGCATGGACCGTAGCCGGATCGAGAGGGTATTGTCCTGCAATGGAGCGGATGCCATCGGTACCAAAAAGCTTCTTCATGAGTTGCTGTTCTCCGTTGAATCGGTTGTGGCGACCTGTGCGGTCAAGGTTCCGGAGGCGAGACGAGCGCGAATCGTCCTGCCCGGTGCCGTTTCGTCCGTTGATCTTAGAAGGATGCCATTCTCAGCGTAAACGAGAGCGTAGCCTCGGGCGAGCACGTTGAGAGGCGAGAGGGCCTTGAGACGGGCTGCGACTGCAGATAGCCTGCTCTTTCGCCGGGAGAGGGCCTCTGCCATCGAACGGTCGAGCTGTGCAGCAGCTCTCTCTACGCGACGATGGGATGCTGCGAGACGAAGTCCGATGTGCTGCCGGCGAAGGCGCTCATCCAAAATACGCAGCCTTTCGCTGCGCTGGCGCACGAGACGACCGGAGGCTCGGTCGAGCCGCAGCGTCAGCTCATCCAGCCGCTGCCCTCGACGGTTGATGGAATCATGAAGCCGGCGGAGGACGGCTGGAGCGGAGAGTCGAGCGTAACGCTGGCGGGCTTCGAGCAGGTGAAGCCGCATGGCGCGCCGCACGCGCAGCGAGAGGGCATCGACGCGCTCTTCGATGCGATGTTGCGCAGCCGTAATCAGCTCGGCAGCGGCAGAAGGTGTGGGAGCGCGCAGGTCAGCTACGAAGTCCGCGATGGTGAAGTCGGTCTCATGGCCGATGGCTGAGACGACCGGAAGCTCGGAGCCAGCGATCATCCGCGCAAGCGCCTCGTCGTTGAAACATGCGAGATCTTCCATGGATCCCCCGCCCCGGGCGATAACAATGAGATCGACCAGACCAGGGTTGCGATTGAAGAAGCGGATTCCCGCTGCGACAGAGCCCGGACTGGAGGAACCCTGCATGACAGCTGGATAGACCAGCAGATTGAGCCGCGCATGCCTGCGCCGGATGATGGTGACGATGTCGCGGATGACGGCGCCCGTAGGCGATGTGACGATCCCGACACATCGGGGAAACGCAGGGAGAGCGCGCTTGCGGGAAGCGTCAAACAGTCCCTCGGTCTGCAAGCGTGCCTTAAGCTGCTCGAAGGCGAGCTGGAGCGAACCAGCGCCGCGGGGCTCCATGGTTTCTGCAATCAGTTGAAGCTGGCCACGGGATTCGTAGACGGAGATGCGGCCACGCACCAGTACCGCCAGACCATCGTTGGGCCGGAAACGAAGAAGCTGTGCCTGACGACGAAAGAGCACGACAGGCAGCTGCGCGTCTGTATCTTTGAGGGTCAGATAGATATGGCCTGACGGGGCAGGCCGGCAATTGGAGATCTCCCCTTCCACCCAGAGATCGTTTCGTGTGGTTTCGATCTGCTGACGGATGCTGCCAACCAGATCTGCTACGGTCCAGATGCGACGTTCCGGGACGGCAGGAGGAGCAGAATGCGGAGGCTCGGACAGGATCTCAGGCTCCTCATGCGGGGGTTCCGCCGGACCGAAGAAAAGGCTTGGCTGCATCGACTGGGCAGCTTCCGGGCCGGGCGGCGGCCGATCGGGTCGTGCCCTTCCTCGGCCGGCCCGAAGACTGGCTAAAGTCGGCGGTTTTTTTTCCTGAAAAGACATACAAAAGTTGAGTCTAGCAGCCAGAAATGTCGTTTGTTAGAGGGGTGAGAGACCGCTGGGGATGGCTTTGAGTAAGAAGAAACGGCTTGCAACGCGGAAAAAACTTCTAGCGCCGAAAGTGGCTGATTAGCCACAGCAACAGGCTCAAAACAACGCTGATAACGATTGAGCTTGCGAGGGGAAACGATACCGCCCAGCCGCGGCCCTTCCAGGAAAAATCCCCCGGCAATCTCCCCAGCGGAAGATTGAACCGGCCGGCGAAGATCAGGATAACTCCAACGATTATAAGGAGAAATCCGAATCCGACGAGGATGCGTCCGAGATCCGACATGCTAGTCCATGATCAGCCAGCAGAGAGGATTTGGGTAGCCATTCGTAAGAGATCGTCCGGAGGACAGGGCTTGGTCATCAGGCCTACTTCCTGCGCTAATCGATCCGTATAGTCCTGAATACGCGAAAGATGCGAGTAGGAGCCTGTCAGGACAAGGATGCGGCAGGACGGCATCTCAAGACTGATGTCATGGACCAGGGACAAGCCGTCCCGCCCCGGCATGCAAATATCGCACAGAAGGAGGTGAGGGCGAAAATGTCGAGCGAATCTCAGACCGTCATCTGCCGAATAGCAGGCAACGGCCTCAAATCCGCTTCTTTCGAAGATGATGCTCAATGTATCGGCAACGATCTGATCGTCATCTACTATCAGAACCCGTCGCGAAGGGGAGGACATAGTCTTCGTTCTCAGTTTCACGCATAGGAGAATGCACTTCACGTGCCAGACTGATACTTTGCGCGGTGGAAGAAATATTGCTGTCGGAATGGACCCGCAGCGAGGCGGTGAAATAGCGAAGATGCTTTCACTCCTGTAATGTCGTCCCAAAGGCTGGAGGAGAGATTACCTTGCACGTTTTTGCACTGATCGGCGGCTGCATCTGCTGCTCCACGGTGTTTCTGGATGCATTCCAGACCATCATTCTGCCGCGGCGCGCAACAGGGCGTTTTCGGCTGACACGAATGTTTCTGGCCGTGACGTGGAGGCCTTGGACGACGGTCGCGGCATGGAGCCGATCGATAAAAAGACGCGACAACATTTACAGCGTCTACGGTCCTCTGTCTCTTCTTCTTCTGCTGCTTCTTTGGGCCTTACTCCTGATCCTGGGATTCGGTCTCTTTTACTTTGCCCTCGGGACACCGTTTACGGATGTGATGGGAGTGCAGACCTCTGCCGGCCTCTCGAAGTTTCGCACGGCGCTCTACGTTAGCGGCACCACCATGTTCACTCTTGGATTGGGGGACGTGGTTCCGCATAGCATGGGAGCAAGAACTCTGATCATCTGCGAATCGGGCGTAGGGTTGGGATTTGTGGCCCTGGTGATCGGCTATCTTCCCGTGCTCTATCAATCGTTCTCACGACGCGAGGTCAGCATTGCGCTGCTGGACGCGAGAGCCGGCTCTCCTCCGACAGCGGCAGAGCTTTTGCGCAGACACGGTTTTGAAGGCGGGGAAGACGCTCTGATCGATCTGCTGGCGGAGTGGGAGCGATGGTCGGCCGAGATTCTGGAATCACACATCTCTTATCCCATCCTCTGTTACTACCGTTCTCAGCACGACAACCAGAGCTGGCTGTCGGCACTGGTCTCCATTCTGGACACCAGCGCACTTCTGATCTCGGTGCTGGAAGGACCAGCGTCCAGACAGGCTCAGTTGACGTTTGTCATGGCTCGCCATGCGCTCATTGACTTGGCTCACGTCTTCCACATTGGGGAGCAGGAGGTCCGGGCGGCTCACGTGAACCAGGAACGTCTCTCCGAAGAGGACTTCGACAGGCTTTGCCACGTTCTGGGAGAAGTGCGGTTGCGACTCTGCGGAGACAGAGCCTCTGCCGAGCGGCTACATACTATTCGGGCGCTCTATGAACCGCATGCCATTGCCCTGTCTGACTATCTGAGGATGCCGCTTCCAGCATGGGTTCCCGTCGTGAAAGAGAAAGACCAGTGGCGGCTGCTATCGAAGCTGCGCTCGGAGGCTGAAGCAGGAAGATCCGAGGGCAATCTTGGCCATAGCGCCGCCGCCTTTATGCGGAACGATCACGACCACTGACGGTTATGGAGCAACTGCGGGGGCAGGAGCAGCAGACGGATTGAGCTTCTGCGCGGCGATCATGCCGGCCGGTCCCTTGGCATCCTTATCTTTGAGCTGGGCGTAGACCTTCTTGGCCATCTCAGGCTTATTTTCTGCTTCGTAGAGGTCCGCAAGCTGCAATTGCGCGGTCCCTGCGGGAACAGCGGAGGTGGGATGCGCGGTGAGATCGTTATAGATCTCGATCGCCTGAGGGTCTCTCTTTGTCTGGCGGTAAAGCTGGGCAAGGGCTAGCTTTGCCAGGGAAGCCAGATCACCGTTCCAGCTGCCGGCGACCTCTTTCAAGGTGCTCTCAGCCTGCGAATCGTTGCCAGCCTCAATGTACGTAAGTCCGGCGAAGTATTTAGCCAGCTTTCCGCTGGAGGTCATCCCGTAACTATCCGCAGTCTTTACGAATAGCTGGTTGGCAGCCTTTGCGCGGTCTGCAGCAGAGGCGAAGGTTTTGACGCCCGGGGGAACCTGTTGCCCTGGAGCGGCAAGCGGCGTCTGATACGTCTGCATTGCATCTCCAAAGGCATCATCAGCCTGTTGGCTGCGGTGGTTAAAGATGAAGGCACCGATCGCAAGAATGACGATAAGCGCGCCGACGATGGCACCCACGAGGATGAGGGAGCGACGATTTTCGGTCGCCCACTCCAGGCCGTGCTGGGCAGTGTCGACAAACTGGTCATGCTTGAGCGCTTGGCGGGTCTGTTGGTCCACGATTTTCCGATCTTCCTTTTAGGAGGCTGGAGCAAATTCCACACGAGAGCAAAATGCCCCGACGCGAAATTTTAGTTTATCAGTCGCCGAGGGATGTCTTCTCCCGGGTATCGGGACAAAATTATTTTTGCCAGAAGGGGACTTTCGGTGGGAAACTTCTTTTCCATCTAAAATCATGCTTTCCCGGGTCTTACGCTTTCTCTGACGCGTCCAAAGTAATGGAGGCGCCTTTTAGGACCGCCAGGCCAGATGATGTTGTTAGGAGGAGAAGGAGTACAGACGCGGACGGTACTTGCGCGTAAGAAGCTATGCCGACCAATTTTCCACAGCAGAGTGAGATCGTAAACAGGCAGATCAACAGACTTTCGGGACTTCGATTCAAATGGCTGGTCTTTCCGAAAGATCTGGAAGAACGCTTCGAGAAGGAGACTGTTCAGCGCAGGAGTCGACGCCTGTGGCTGGAAGGCCTTCTTGCGATCCTATTGTTTGATCTTTTTTTGATTGCCGATTACTTTGGCGCCCCGGGGCAGTTTCGCAAAGCTTTCGTGATCCGCCTGCTGGTCGTAACCCCGGTGTGCGTGCTGGCCAACGCAGGCATGCTGAGGATGATGAAGAGCCTGTGGCGCGAATCGAGCATTGCCGCGGCAGCATGCCTAGCTGGAATTGCGCAGCTTTATCTCGAATTCAATCGCAGCCGCGTCGCCTCTGCTTATGTGCAGATGGCAGTGCTTGCGGTCATCCTGTTCGCCAATATCGTGATGCGGCTGAGACTTCCCTACGCCGTTGCGGTATCCATCGTCATGCTGACAGGCGATGGCATCTTTCTGTGGAAAGATGCCATGTTGAGACCGGAAGATAAGGTCTTTGGACTCGGCCTGGCAATTGGTACGACGGCCATCACGCTGGTGGCTAATTACAGCAGCTGCCGCGAAGAACGCCTGAACTACCTGCTCCATCTGCGGGGAGAGCTGCTGGTCTCGGATCTGAATCGCCTGAATGCGCAGTTGCTGCGCCGCTCTGAGAGCGATGCGTTGACCGGGCTTGCCAATCGCCACTCCTTCGATACGCAGTACGGCGAGCTGTGGAAGAAATCCCTGATCGCGGGAACACCACTATCGCTCGTCATCGTGGACGTGGATCACTTCAAAAAGCTGAATGACCGTTATGGTCATCTTTATGGAGACGAAGTTCTCAAACGCATAGGGTCGCTGCTGCAACAGGCGTTGCGCGTGAAAGACGACTACGCAGCGCGGTTCGGGGGCGAGGAGTTTGTCATCCTCTTGCCGGGAACTCCCGAGACCGCTGCCATTCAGGTCGCAGAACGTTTGCGGAAGATGGTTGAACTGGCGGGCTTTCCCGGGATCGATCCCGCACAGGGTCCTTACGATCTCAGCATTCGCGCGACCGTCAGCTGTGGTGTCGCGAGCGTCTATCCAACAGCAAGGGAGACACCGGAACAGCTGTTGGAGGCAGCGGATAAAGCGCTGTATCAGGCGAAGGCTCAGGGCCGAAACCTGGTCTGCTGCGCTCCGCGAATCTCGCCAATGCCGTCGCGAAGCTTTACTTAATATCGCGCCAGTTCTTCCCTACGCCGATCTCGGCGACGATCGGCACAGAAAACTCCGCCACATTCTCCATCTCGTGTTTAACCATCTGCTGAACCTCGACTGTCTCTTGAGGAACTACATCGAACAGTAGTTCGTCATGGACCTGCAGCGTCATCCGCGATTGAAGTTTACGCCGCGTAAGCTCGGCATCGATACGCAGCATCGCCAGCTTGATCAGGTCTGCTGCGGTTCCCTGCAATGGAGTGTTGACGGCTGTGCGTTCAGCAAAGCCGCGCATGTTGGGATTGCGGGACTGAATGTCGGGGATAGGCCGAGCCCGTCCGAAGAAGGTACGGACGGCCTGTTCGCGGCGAACCGTATCGAGGGTGGCATCGATGAACCGCCTGACTCCCTTGTAGCGATCGAAGTATCGCTCGATGTACTCGCGCGCGGTCTTCTGATCGATACCGAGCTGAGCAGCCAGCCCGAAGGGCGAGATGCCATAGACGATGCCGAAGTTGACGGCCTTGGCGCGATTTCGCGTCTCCTTGTCCATCGTCGCTGCATCCACCCCGAAGACTTCAGACGCGGTGAGCGTGTGAATGTCCTTATTGGTCCGGTAGGCGTCCAGCAGCAGAGGGTCCTGCGAGAAATGAGCCATCAGGCGCAGCTCAATCTGCGAGTAGTCGGCGGACATGAGCACATTTCCGGGCGCAGCAATGAAAGCGGCACGGATTTCGCGGCCTATGGCAGTGCGGATGGGAATGTTCTGCAGGTTGGGATTGGTAGACGAGAGACGCCCAGTAGCGGTGCCTACCTGATTGAAGGTCGTGTGGATGCGCCCTTCTGAGTCGGCAAGTACGGGTAAAGCATCGAGGTACGTCCCTTTGAGCTTCTGGAGTTGGCGATGCTCAATGACAAGCGCTGCGATGGGATGATTTTCGGCGAGTTCCTCAAGCACATCCTGGGCAGTCGAGACGACTTTTCCTTTGCCGTACTTCATCGGCTTGGGAAGGAGCATCTTGTTGAAGAGCACATCGCCAAGCTGCTTGGGAGAGTTGATATTGAAACGATGCCCTGAATCGGCGTAGATCTTCTCGGCGAGATTATCGATATCGACGGCCAGCCGGGTCGACATCTCCCGAAGAAATTCAGGGTCGATGCGAACGCCGGTTTGCTCCATCCGTAGAAGAACAGGGACGAGAGGGAGATCGATAGTGTCATAGACATGCAGCAGCAGGGAGCTTCTTTTTGTCTGCTTCCTGTCCTCTGTCTCTGATGCACCGCCTGCTGCTTGCTTATCCGCGAAGAGCATCTCCTGAGTGACGGCACCTCCCAGTGCGGGATCGTCGGCAGGGATGTTGTGTTCCACGGGAGCGTAACTGGCAATCTGTTCTTCTAACGTCGCCGACAGGCGAACGATCGCCGCAGCCGCTTCAGGAAGACGATTCGGATCTTTGGGATTTTCTTTTGTGGGCTGGTGACGAAGAGTACGGCTGGTGCTACGCGCGGCAATATCCGGAAGCGTGTGCGACCCATGTGTCGGGTTGATGAGGTAGCTGAACAGCATTACGTCATTGCGTATGCCCTCCAGCTTGAGCTTGTGTGGCTCCAGCGCACGAAGAACAGCTTTCAGGTCATGGACATCTTTCGGCAGGGATGGATCGGCCAGAGCCTCCTTGACTCCGGCATGATCGAGCGAGACCTCAATGGCAAACTGATCATTCACGGCCAGGCCCAGGCGGCAGGCTGGATCTTCGGACACCATCAACGTCGTTTCGACAGCAACAGCGGTCGGGTCGACTCCGAAGAGAGACATATTTTCCGCTGCCGGAGGCTCACGCTCTGCATTGTCTTCAGAAGGCTCTACCGCAGTCTCTTCGGCGATCGCCTGGAGATCCTCAACGATTGCCAAAGCAAGTCCGCGAGCGGCGCCGGTCGCTGGATTGATGCTTCTGGCTTCTTCTAGAAGATGCTTTACCTGGACGGCTGTGGGCTTGAGCTCGTACGTGAGCACTGCGTTCTCCGGTGCAGGCGCAAGCTCTTTCAACAGCGTCGTGAACTCAAGCTCGGAAAAAAGCTCGCGGCATGCAGCGAGATCGGGAGCCTGGGTGCGCATGGCCTCGAGCGAATACTCGATCGGAACATTCGTGTGAATCGTCACCAGATCTTTCGAGAGCAGAATGTTGTCGCGATTGTTGGCGAGAGATTCGCGGTAGGTCTTGCGCTTGATGGAGTCCGGTTGAGCAATCGAAGCATCGATGGCCGCCTCCACCGTACCGAACTGCTGAATAAGATCGACAGAGCCTTTATCTCCGATGCCCGGAGCTCCAGGGATGTTGTCGATGGCGTCCCCGCGAAGGGCCATGACATCAATGACGCGTTGCGGAGGCACACCCAGGTTGGCTTCGACGCCCGCAGGGTCGAGGACGAGATTGTCCTTGGTCGGGTTCAGGATCGAGACATTTTCGTTGACGAGCTGCATCATGTCCTTGTCCGAAGAGACCACGTATACATGGTGTCCGAGGGCTGCAAGTTTGCAGGAGAGGGTCCCGATTACATCGTCGGCCTCGAAGCCTTCGTAATAGAGGATGGGGATGCGGAAAGCCTCAAGGGCGCGGCGAATGTAGGGCTGCTGCTGGATCAGATCCGGGGGGGTCTCGGCGCGGTTCGCCTTGTAGCCGCCGTATTCGGTCGCCTCAAACTGCTGCGTCTTAATATTGAACTTCTTGACGTCTTTGAGCTGGGCGGCCATCTCATTGCGGTGCACCGGGGCACCGACGTCGTAGACGGCGGCAAGGTACTCCGGCTGGAAGTCCTTGCGCAGCTTGTTGATCATATTGACAAAGACATAGGTCGCCGCCGTTGGAATGCCTGTGCGCGTCGACATGGGCCGGGAGCGCTGCATGGCGTGATAAGCGCGAAAGATAAACGCCATCGAGTCCAGGAGGTAAATCGGCGGCTTCTTATCGGTCTTCGCTGCGTTTTTCGGTTCTGCGGGCTTGGTCGGGGTCTTTGCCATGGCTTTTTGATGGTAGCGCGTCGGAAAAGAATTGTCGTAATGGGCACAGGGAGGACTTCGGCTAAAACAATTAGAAACTTTCGACATGCTCAAACCGTCGACATGGTTGGAAAGGCTCACTTTAGAGTTGATAAATGAAAAATTTGATTGGATTGCTTTTTGCCTTAGGATTGGGAGTCGGAACCGTACAAGCACAGATACCGGCGAATTCCGCCGGCTGTACGACAGAGCACCGGGAAACCAAATGCAACTGGTACTGGGCACGAAAGTCGCTCGATGCAGCCCGGTCCGTCAAAGCGGAATACAAGGAGATGGACCGAGCTACCGGGGCTCAGCTAAAAGATCTCGCGAAAGAACTCGGTAAGACCGTAGCGAAAGAGGATCAACCGGCGGACCTGACCTTTACCGTCATGCCAGCGGCGATCTCGGGCGTCGACATTGGACCGGCAGATGAAGAGATCCTCGAGTTGAAGGTTTACTCCGGCAGCAGCAGCCAGGGAAAGCTGATCTGGGTGGAGACCTATCGTGGACAAAAAGACAAGCCCTGGCAGGCGAACGTCCACGCTGCGATCGAACAATTTCGCCAACGGTTGAAAGGGTGAAAAACCCTCAGAGGATGAGCATGCAGTCGCCGTAGGAGAAAAAGCGGTAGCGCTCACGAACGGCATGGTGGTAGGCGGCCAAAATCAGTTCCCTCCCAGCCAGAGCACTGACCAGCATCAGCAGCGTTGACTCGGGAAGGTGGAAGTTGGTCAGCAACCCGCTGACGACTCGAAACCGATAGCCGGGATAAAGAAAGATGCTGGTCTCGCCGGTGTGGGGATGCAATCGCACTCCGCTATGAGGTTCAAAGCCATCGGTTGACGCCATCTGGGCGCAGTGTTCCAGAGTGCGCGTGGTGGTTGTTCCTGCTGCGACGATGCGGCGCTTTTCGCGCAGAGCTGCATTAATCGCATCTGCGGTTGCAGGTGGCAGCGTGTAGTGCTCGCCATGCAGGTGAATGTCTTCGACGTTCCGCGCGCGGACCGGCTGAAAGGTTCCAAGACCGACATGCAGGGTGATGGTTTCAATCTGAACGCCGCGCAGACGAAGCTGCTCCAGAATCTCAGGCGTGAAGTGAAGGCCGGCCGTAGGAGCAGCAGCGGAGCCGGGCTCGTTTGAGAAGACAGTCTGGTATCGTTCGCGGTCTTCGACCGTATCCCCTCTGTGAATATAAGGGGGCAGAGGCATGTGGCCGATGCGATCGAGAATTGTCCGAAACTCTGCCGTCGGCGCAAAGCGTAAGGTGCGCTCCCCAAACTCCGCGGCAGCCAGCACCTCTGCCTCCAACAGCGGAGCAGGATCGCCAACAGCCGCAAAATATAGACGTTCCCCCGGCTGTACTTTGCGGCCGGGGCGCACCAGCGCCGTCCACTCGAATTCAGAGAGCTGCTGGGTCAACAAGACTTCGATGCGTCCACTGGGATCGGGCGAGCGTGGCTGCGTGTTTGCTCCACGGGCGCGCGTAGCGTAAAGCCTTGCGGGAATGACCCGGCTGTCATTGAGTATGAGCAGGTCGCCGGGCTTCAGCAGGTCGGGCAGATTGCGAAAAAAATTGTCGCGATACTCACCGCTCTGGCGTTCCACTACCAGCATTCGGCTGGAACCGCGAACAGGCGGCGGCGATTGCGCAATCAGCTCCTCAGGCAAATCGAAATGGAAGTCCGATACACGCACTGTCTTTGATTTTAGCGGGATTGAAGGCCGTCAACCTTTTGCGACGGTCTTTGGGGCTCGGGATTCAGCAATCCTGACAGCGCGATCGAGGGCAGCCTGCACGGCCTCTCGCTCTGCGGGCGCTGGAGCCGCCCAACCCACCGTCACCCGCGAGAAAGGCTTGGGAATCATAAAGCGATCCCATGACCGCAGCGTCCATGCACGATGCGAATGCAGATAGATTGCACCTACCGGGGCGTCTACCATCTGGGCCAACTGCGTGACGCCAGCCTTGGCGATCTGCGACGGTCCTCGAGGCCCATCTGCGGTGATCGCGCAGTAATTCCCCGCGAGATAGGCCTTTTGCAGATTTCTCAGTCCCACCGCGCCGTCTCTGGAGCTGGAACCGCGAACGGCAACAAAGCCCAGCTGCTCAACCGTACGGGCGATCAGTTCTCCATCGAAGCTCTGGCTGACCAGGATATGAATTCCTCCATTGCGAAAACGCCACGCACATGCCAAGAGGCACCGATGCCACAGTGCATAGATCAGGGGCGGCGGCGTGTGATACGCAGGCTCCGCGCCAGCCTCACTTACGTCTTCATAGCGAAGCGTAACGCCGAGCAGACAGATGATCATGTAGGCCAGACGAGGAACGATGGCCAGGACGAGCCGCTGTTTCCATGTGTACTGAGGGGACACTAAGTTGAGTTTACTTCCTGCCTCATCCGTTGGCGCCGTTAACTGTACTTGAGCCAGCGCATGATCTCAGGGAGGCTCGGGCGTTTTCCGTACATCAGAATACCGACCCGATAGATGCGGCTGGCGAACCATAGAACGGCGTAGATCGTAACGAGCATCAGCACGACAGAGAGCGCAATCTCCCACGCTGGCGGCGTTGCCAGTGAGATGCGCAGGTACATGATGAGCGGAGTACAGAATGGGATGAGGGAGATAATGCGGGCAACCGTTCCACTGGGGTTGCTGATCACTGGTGCGAGTGCAAACATACACCCGGCGAGCGGCATAACCAGAATCATATTGAGCTGCTGAAGCTCCTGCTCGGAGTTAACCATCGCTCCCAGAGCGGCAGCAATCGAAGAGTAAAGGAGGTACCCAAGCAAAAAGTAAACGACGAAGAAGATGATCTGCAGGGGGCTGAGCGAAACGTGAACTTTTCCTCCCGCGATGGCGGAGATCCATGACCCGCTCGTAAGAAGGATGGCCGTAAGGAGCCAGACCGCAACCTGGGTCAGGCCGACCGATCCAACTCCGATCACCTTACCCGCCATCATCTCTTCCGGCGTGATGGTGGCTAAAAGCACTTCAAAGACGCGGGAGGTCTTCTCTTCAATGATGGACCGCGCGACGTTCATCCCATAGAGCAGGATGACCATGTACATCAAGAAGAAGAGAACGTAGATCGCCACGAAGCTTGATGTCGTATCCGCATTTTTTCCGGCCTGCGTCGTATCGACTTTAACCGGCTCCATCAGCGAATCCACATCGTGCGCCACCATCCCGTTATGCGAGAGGCGTTCACGCATTAACACAGTACGCAGGGCGGTAGTGATCGCAGATTTTGTAGAAATGTCGCCTGCGGAACGCGGTGTATACGAGAAGCTGGGCCGGGCATCGGAAGTGGATGCAGGCGTGATCCAAAGGTAGCCGTCAATCTGCTTATCGGCCAGCATCGAGTCGAGGGTGGCCTTGGTCGCGCTGTTGCCAGGGGAGATGACATCCACCGTCATCTGGCTGTCTTTGCCATGCTCGAGCTCGTATTGCAGGTCCGTCGCGAGTTGCTGATCTTTCGAGACGATGGTGATCCGCGAGGTTGGCTTGGTCTTGCTGCCGCTGACGACAGAAAGAACAATCCCTCCCCCCATCAGCAGAGGAATCAGAAGCGTGGAGATGAGGAACGCCCGTGTGCGAACTCGCTCGAGATACTCACGCTTTGCGATCAGCCAGATATTATGCATCGACGCGATCTCCTACGGTCTCGATGAAAATCTCTTCCAGAGTGGGCTCCATCACCTCAAAACGCGTAATGCGGGCTTTGGAGACAGCCTCCTTGAGCAGGAGTTGAGCGTCAGCTCCATCGTGGAGCTTGATCTCTGCCATGCCGTTATAGTTTTTTGCATTCGCTACGGAAGCATGATCCAGGAAAGAAGCGTCGCCCTCGAATACCATCTGCACTCGATTTTTTGGATAGCGGGACTTGATCTCCTGCATGGGGCCGGAGAGGACCGACCGGCCGCGATGGATAAGACAGATCGTGTCGCAGAGCTTTTCGACCTGATCCATGCGATGGGTCGAAAAGAGAACCGTTCGTCCCTGCCTGTTCAATTCGAGCAAAATGTCCTGAAGCAGAGTTGCATTGACGGGGTCGAGTCCGCTGAAGGGCTCATCCATGATGATCAGCTCGGGCTCGTGCAGCAAGGCTGCAATAAACTGAATCTTTTGCTGCATCCCTTTCGAGAGCTCTTCGGTCTTTTTCGGAATTGCCTCAGTAATCTCCATACGCTCACACCAGGTATGGGCCCGTTTGCTGGCGGTGATGCTGTCGAGGCCGTGTAGCTGCCCGAGAAAGATCAGCTGATCGATCACCTTCATCTTTTTATAAAGGCCCCGCTCTTCGGGCAGGTATCCAACCCGAGGAAGATTCTTACGGTCGAAGGGGCGGTCGAACAAGGAGACGGAGCCGGAGTCAGGTACGGTCATGCCGATCATCATTCGGATCGAGGAGGTCTTGCCGGACCCGTTCGGACCGAGCAGCCCGAACATGCTTCCCTGTTCGATACGGAAACTCAGATGATCAACAGCAATCTTGACGTCGTAATTCTTGCAAACCTGCTGAAGTTCAACGATAGCCATGGAATTCCGCGTGATGAAGTTGTCGCCAGTGTAGCAGGCGAGACAAACACCACGGCACAGACGTCGTACTCACGCCACCCTATTGAAGCTGACGGTATACGCTGTCCAGGTCGAAGTTATTCCAGGCCTCGGCCAGCTTCCCATCGTGCAACCGAACGAGGCACATTCCGGTAAAACTTACCTCTCTTTTCGTTGCGGGAATCCCCAGCCCATCGCCCGTATGCACACCCGTCACCACACACCGTGCCATGGTGTAGTCGCCCTCGGAGAGGGTATGCTTCACGTCAACGCGGATATCGGAAAATGTGGAGCAGAACTGCTTATGGAATACCTTGAAGGCCTCCCTGGCATTCACAGCTGTCCCATCCGGATGCGCGAGGCCGTAAGTTTTGGCATCGGGAAGCGCCATCTCGTCGATCGCCTCTTCTCGGCCCTTGTTCCACACTTCTTCAAACCAATCTTCAAGAAAAGTCATAAACGACCTCCACGAAACGAGCTGAGGATCAAGAATTCCCGGGGAAGAGGGCTCTAGGCGCCGGCCTGATTATAGGCCTTGGTAGCATCAATCTGTGGTGGAACTGTCGACTCAGGTCAAATATCTAAAACGGGTCGGTGACCGAGTCGCCGAAGCACTGTCGAAGCGGGGAGTAGAGACGGTGGAGGACCTTCTCTACCATCTCCCGTTCCGCTACGAAGATCGTTTGAACCCGCTGCCTATTCGCGAGCTCAAGCCCGGTACGATGGCTTCAATCATCGGCGAGGTGAGGGGTTCTGTCTTGCTGCGCACCCGATCGATGCCCCTCTTCGAGATGACGATCGGCCAATCCCTCGACACCGTAAAGTGCATCTGGTTTCACGGCAATTATCTGAAAGACAAGTTTCGCGCGGGCCAGATGGTCGCTCTCTACGGCAAACTGGAGAGCTCTCGATCGACGGCAGGCAAATTCAAGATGATTCAACCGCAATTTGAGATCCTGCCTGCGGGGGATTCGCCGGAAGCGGAACTCGCCTCCCTTGAGGTAGGGCGCATCGTTCCCGTGTATGAATCGCTGGGCGGGACGACGGCCTGGGGAGCAAAGCTGACCTCTCGCTGGCTGCGGCGCGTTGTCTGGACGCTGCTGGAAGAGTTGCAGGCGGAGCCGCAGAGCGTCGTCGAGACGCTGCCGAATGCTTTACTCAAGCGCCTTCGTATGCCCGGGCGGCTGAATGCCCTTCGGTCCGTTCACTTTCCCGAGGCTGGCACACCGATGACCGAGCTGATGTCGGCCTCCACTTCGGCTCACCGGCGACTTATCTTCGAGGAGCTGTTCTATCTCGAGCTTGGTTTGGAGCTGAAGCGCCGCCGCATGCGAGAGCGCGAGGGAACGGCCTTCGCTACGAATGAAAGCGTTCGCAAGGCCATCAAACAAGTCCTTCCCTTCCACCCAACCGCGGCGCAGAAGCGTGTGCTTGGCGAGATCGCAGTGGACATGCGCAGGCCCCAGCCCATGCGAAGACTGCTGCAGGGCGACGTTGGGTCCGGCAAGACGATCGTGGCCATGCAGGCAGCTCTGATCGCTATTGAGAACGGCTTCCAGGTAGCGCTGATGGCGCCTACCGAGATTCTCGCCACTCAGCACTATCTATCGGCTCGAAAGCTGCTGGCGGATGCCGTCTCTCCTCGAACCGGAAGGCCGTATCGCATCACGCTGTTGACCGGATCTCTGGATGAGGCGGCAAAACGCGAAGCTCGCGGGAGAATCTACCGCGGAGAGACGGAACTGGCGATCGGTACCCACGCCCTGATTGAAGAGAAAGTTGACTTCCATCATCTGGGCCTGGTGGTCGTGGATGAGCAGCATCGGTTCGGCGTACAACAACGCTTCCAGCTGATGAAGAAGCCCGGAGCGGAACCGGATGTCCTCGTTATGACGGCCACACCGATTCCTCGGACTCTCGCGCTTACGCTGTACGGCGACCTCGAGACCAGTGTCATCGACGAGCTTCCTCCGGGAAGAACACCCATCGTTACCCGGCGCACGACCGAACAACGTGCGGACGAAGTCTGGGGCTTCGTTCGAAAGCAGGTCGCCGCAGGGCGTCAGGCCTACATCGTCTACCCAGTCATCGAAGGGACGAAGGACGATCAGCCGGAGCTGGATTTCCCGCAGGATGAGCCGACGGAGCCAGCCGAGGCGAGCCAGAAAGATTCCGGAAAAACAGCTCCGCGTACCGTGAAAAAATCCGGCGCGAGGAAAGGCACTCCCGCGAAGAGCACCAAGCCCGAAAAGCTGTTCGCAAAGAAGCCCTTGCGGGCCGCGACCGAGATGCATGAAGAGCTTCGCACAGGCGCACTTGCGGGACTTCGCCTGGCACTGCTGCACGGACGGCTCAGCGCTGATGAAAAAGAGATCGTCATGCGTCGTTTTCAGCGCGGTGAGATTGACGTTTTGATTGCCACAACGGTCATTGAAGTCGGCGTCGATGTCCCGAATGCAACGGTCATGGTGATCGAACATGCAGAGCGCTTTGGCCTGGCGCAGATGCACCAGCTGCGAGGGCGCGTGGGCCGCGGCTCGGCAAAGAGCTACTGCATCCTGATGACAGGTGACCGCGTCAGCGAACAGGCCGAGACCAGACTCGACGCTATGGTCGCAACCCAGAATGGTTTTGAGTTAGCGGAGCTCGATCTGCAGCAGCGCGGTCCGGGCGAATTCTTCGGAACCCGGCAGGCCGGCATGCCTGAGTTCCGGGTCGCCAACCTGCTGCGAGATCGCGAACTGCTGGAGCTCGCTAAGACCGAGGCGGCGCAGTTTGTTGAAAATCCCGATCCTGCCATCACCCGTGAAGAACGCGACGCGGTGTGGCAGAGGCTCAAACAGCAGTGGCAGCGCCGTTATGGGCTTGTCGAGGCATAAACTTCTTCGGCTGCAACTCTTGCCTACATCTCAACGAAGTACCAGACGAGTGATCCAAGGCACTGAGGTATAAAGCAGAACCAGAAGGCCCGCCAGCGAAGCAAGCGCGAGGCTGTGCAGAATCACATAACGCAACAGCGTGCCTTCCTTTCCATAGTGGTCGGTCGCCGTCGTGGCAACGACGATGCTTTGGGGAGCAATCATCTTCCCCATCACGCCTCCTGCAGAGTTTGCAGCTGCCATCAGATACGCCGAGATTCCGAGCTGTTGCGCGGTCAACTTCTGAAGACTTCCGAAGAGCACGTTGGATGAGGTATCCGATCCCGTCGAAGCCGTGCCAATCCAGCCGATGAGAGTTCCAAAGAAGGGATAGAGATGCCCTGTACGAGCAAAAGCCAGCCCCAGCGTTGCGTCCATCCCGGCGTAGCGGGTCACAAAGCCCAGCGCCATCAGTGCAGCGATGGTCACAAACGTGAACCGCATCGAGACGAAGGTTTCCACGCCTGTCCTCGCGATGGTGCCGGGTTTAATCTTCATGGCAAAACCCGCGACGATCGCGGCAATAAAGATTCCTGTTCCCGTTGCCGAGAGCCAGTTGAAGTTGAAGACCGCTGCTTCCGCAGCAGGTGTTGGAACGGCCGGGGGCATCCGCAGAACTGCCTGATGCAGTCCTGTGATGACGATATGAATACTGCTCATCGAGTCCAGCCACTGGGACCACTTGGGAAGCCCCCAGAGGATGATGAAGAGGGAAAGAATCGCCCAGGGAAGAATGGCCTGCTTCAAAAATCCATCCTGCCTCTTCACAGCGGCCCGGGGCGCCGGTGAGATCACCTGCAAGGCGGGGTTGAGAGCTCGCTTGGGCTGCCAGAAGCGAAGGAGTACGAGTAAAGCAATAATCGTAAAACTGGAGGAGAAGATATCGACCAGCCACGGACCATGCAGCGTTGCGACCAGCAGAAGGGTCATGCTGTAGACGCCGCCCGCAACCAGAATCGCCGGCCAGATCTCAAGCATGGCCGCCCACCCCGCATACGCGCAAATAAGCCAGAACGGAACAAGAATGCAGAATGGCGCAATCATTCGGGCCGCCACGCGTGAGAGCAGCAACGTGTCGAGTCCGGTAATTCCGTGGAGCGCCACCATTGGAATTCCGAGGCCCCCAAAGGCGACTGGCGCCGTGTTCGCCAGCAACGACAGGCCCGCCGCCTGCAAGGGTGGGAACCCCAGGCCAATCAGGATGGTCGCGCAGATGGCGACCGGCGTTCCGAAGCCTGCAGATCCCTCGAAGAAGGCTCCAAAGGCAAAAGCGATCAGCAGCAACTGGAGCCGGCTGTCCTGTGTCACCCCTACAAGACTCTGCTGCAGCAGCGTGAAGCTTCCGGAGCGGTGCGTCAGTTGATAGAGAAACAAAACCGGGAAGACAATCCAGGCGATGGGAAACAAGCCGTACGCTGCTCCATACGCCGTGGCGAGCAGGCCCATCGTTATCGGCAGGTGAAAGATGCCGATCGCGATAAGAAAAGCTGCGACGAGCCCGGCGAGAGCTGCAAGATGCCCCTTGACGCGAAAAACTCCCATCGTCACCAGCAGGACGCACAGTGGAAGAGCGGCCCATGCCGCAGAGAGAAGCCAGTGATGGGCGGGATCGTAGCTCTGCGCCCATCGGGCGATCGGCTCAGAAAACAGATACACGAGGGCCGTGCCAGGAGAAGAGACTGGAGTGGACATAAATTCTGGAATGTGTTCCCCCACTTAAAATAAGTGACGACCAGTATGGTCTAACCATCGGACAGGTGTAAATAAATAGAAGCGAAGAATTATTCAGGGCCATCGGTGGAGCGGCTGAATAAGGTGCTTCGGCATCTCAGAGAGATGACATGGGAAATTGGAATTCCGGAAAAATTTACACTCACGACGATGCTCCGCTCGTCCTGATCGTGCTACTCAACTGGGAGAGCGCTGATGAGACGGCGACGGCTGTGGCCTCAGTGCAGGCGATGGAGTATCCCAACTTTCGCATCCTTGTCGTCGATAACGCCTCGCAGGACGACTCTCTGGACCGGCTACGGTCCCTGACCGGACAAGGCGTGGAGATTCTGGAGTCTCCCATCAATACCGGCTACACCGGAGGGTGCAACCTGGGGATGAAACGCGCCCTGGAGATGAACGCCCGGTACGTGTGGCTCCTCAACAACGACGCCACTGTCGCCCCTCACACGCTTTCGTCTCTGGTGGCTCTGGCGGAGTCGGATCCTTCGATCGGGCTGGTGACTCCGCGGATCGCCGCACTGGAAGAAGACCGTCTGACCTTCGCGGGTGGCATCGTCTCCATGAAGGAAAAGCTCTATAACGAGACTCACGATCCTGCCGTAGCCGAGGAATGGAATACACGCTATCCCGGCTGTGGGCTGGTGATTGGCACCGCGATGCTGGTCCGGACCGACCTCATTCGAAAGATCGGTATGCTCGATACGCGATTCTTCGCCTACTACGAAGACATCGATTACTCTGCGCGAAGCTCGCAGGCAGGCTTCCGGAATATCGTGGATCCCAACTCCGTCGTGCACCACCTGGAGAAGAACCGGAATACAAAGCCGTTCGAGATCAAGCCGCATTACTGGTATTACATGGCCCGGAACGAGAGCCGCTTCTGGAGAAAGCATCTGGGGCTTGCAGGCAGCATGAAGCAGATCTGGTACAGCTTCAATGGATTTCTTCGCCATCGCAATCGGCTTGCGACCAAGCCAGAGAGCGGAGAAGCTATCCTGGCGGGTCTGTGGGACGGCTGGCTTGACCGGAGCGGTCCGTACCGCCCCGAAACCAGGATGCCGTCGCTCGCGAGAGCCGTTGTCGACCTCTACAGCCATCGCAAAGCGTTACAGCCTGCAGAAAAACTGCAGCCGGTACGATCTTCCTGATCTGTCAGTACGGAAGTTTGCCGAACCTTGAAAGCAGAACCGTCTCGGCGCGAAACAGGAGAAAATCGCGATTTGTTGCCATCCGCAGCAGATTCATGGGTTGCATGTGATCAGGAGTATTGATTCCGCCGTAGAACGAGAAGCACATGGTATAGCCGAGGGATTGCGCGATGTCCTCGGTCTTCTCATCAAAGGCTCCCCGAATACCTACTGGATAGGCGAGACTGCGTATCGGGGTCCCTATCCCTGCTTCGATATTCTTTCGCGATTCAGTCAACTCCCAGGCCTGATTCTCCGGTGGCATCTGGCCCAGAATCCCGTGGGTCTGGGTGTGCGAGCCTATCGACATTCCTGCGGCCTTCATCTCGCGAGCCTCTTCCCACGTGATAAACCGGCGACCGGTTTCAGGGAGAGTGCATCCTGCCTGGTCACGCAGCTCCTGTAAGAGGCGTTCTCCATCCGTGTTGTCAGGACGCTTGTAGTGACGAAGCACGTTGCGGATCGCGTCCTCACGATTGCCGTCCAGACGAATCGCCGCCGGGACAGGAGTCTCAAACACGAGCTGCGTTCTGGGAGAGTTGCGAACGAGATACGCTATCTCATCCCACCACGGAATCGTGGAGGTACCGACATACTGTGGCACCAGAAAGAAGGTTCCAGCGCAACCGTTCGCCTTGAGGATCGGGAAAGAGACACGATAATCGTTGATATATCCATCGTCGAAGGTCACCGCAACATAGGTTCGCTTGAGCGGGGTCTTTCCCGAGACCAGCTCTTCCAGTTCGTCCCCCGCCACGATAGGAAAATAGCGTTTGAAATATCTGAGCTGACTCTCGAAGGCCTCCGCAGATGCACTGAAGACATCACGATCAAAACGCGAAGAAGCTGCATCGCCCACACGATGGTGATTGACGATCAGGATTCCTGGTTTGGACCGCAGACTTTCAAACAGGGCCAAAGCTCCCGAGTTCTTCAGGACAGTTGCGGCTAACTCTCTCTTCGACATTCGATCACTGCACTCCCAGTCTTTTTCGATCTCACTCTATTGGATGTCAGTCATCCAAAGGAGGTCAGTCTCCTTGCTGCGAGAGCTTTTTTCTCAGCCCCAGAGAGCGGAGCAACGTCCCGGCGACGACACGAGCGCAACCCTGCACGGTATCAGCCGTCGGACGCCAGTCGCGGCGGTCGAAATCGAAGAATGCAAGCTCTCCACGATAGGTCGCTCGAATTTGTCCCCACGTAAGCAGGCCGCGCTCAACATATCGCGGAATCGCCGGGATATCACGGCGCAAGACGATATGACGGTAACCCAGGTGCGTAGCTTCGACTGGATCAACGGGCTGGCCGATCAGATCGAGGTAATGCAGCCACCCAATGTCGACGCCCGCATAGACGGCGGCATCTGCGGTGACACTGTACCTCGGATTCGCCTCGATCAAACGGACAACGCCATCTCGTGTATCGCGCTTTACCTCGATCTCACAGATCCCTACGTATCCAACACCCTGCAAAAACTTATCGCAAAGCGACGAAATCTCCGGGTCGATCACAGGCTCAACCGCTGAGCCGCTGCCAAAGAGGACAGGATGGGCTCGCAGCTCATGCACAACCACATGCCCCAGCCTGCGACTGCCTGCGCCATAAACCGAAAGGTAGCAATACTTCGCTTCGTCGCCGCCGGCGATAATCTCCTGGGCTACCACCTCGGGACGCAGCGCTTCCGTGTGGGAGTAATCGGCCAGGAGTTGCTCTGGAGTATTGGCGGTTGTCAGCTTAAGTCCCCGCAACGGATTCCCCGCCGGCAGAGCATCCCACTCCCGCTGGTGCCGAGGCTTGATCAGGCAGGGGAACCGTGCCTGCGAAGCGAAGTCTTCAAGATCCTTGCGGGACCGGATGTACGCGGTGCGCGGAATCGGCAATCCATGCTGAGCGGCGACTGCGTATTGCTGCTCCTTGGTGGCCAGCGCAGCCTGCACCGCAATCGACTCCAGCGAAAAGATGTAGTGGTCCCTGAGAGCCTCGACGTGTTTCCCAAGAGCTGAAACGAAGATATCGGCTGCAGGAATGATGACCGGCTTTGCTCCCAGCTGCTTCGCCAGATCGATCATGAAGGCTACCCACTCTTCCGGATGAGTATCCGGATTGGGGCAGAGATACGATTTGCCGTACGAGGAGCGAAAGCCCTCATGGCTGGTGTCGCAGTCGACTCCAACCGTGCGCACGCCGCGGCGCAGAAGATCGCGCATCAGGTTCAAACCAGTCTGATAAACACTGGCTACAACGACAGGAGGCCAGCCGCTCTCAGCGCGAAGAGGTGTCAAGCGAAGATGCCTCCTGAAAACATGGTTGATTTCATTCCTACGGGGATGTGGCGCTTCCCCTCCAGCATACCGGCAGGTCGCCCTCTGGCAACAGGGGAAAGCGATGAAACGGAGAGCCTACTGATTTCGGGAGCGTTCCTTGATGCTCTTGGCGAGCCTCTCGATCTCCTGCGCCTTTTTGACCACTGGGACCGAGAGCGTGTCCTTGCTGCTCTTCGCTACTTCTGCCTTGAGCTCCTGCGTCAACTGGTACAGCTTTTCGGTATCAGCACGGAGTTCGGCCCGCTTCTTTTCTTCTGGAGTGAGAGGTTCTTTCGAAGGTGGCGGCGCGGCCTTCGTCTCGGCTGGTTGGCTCTGCTGAGAACTTCCCTGCCCCGGAGCTGCAGCACAGAAGCCACATGCGAGGCAAAGGGCCGCGATCAGTTTACAGAGCGAACGATTGGGCCACATCTCCATCGGAACCAGGATTCCCTTCCTCGCGCAACGGGCTGGCGGCTTCGCCGTGCCTTCGATTTTATCTCTGAAGAATAAAGCCGTCTTCCCGGCCCTCGGAGTCAAAGCTTCGCTCTTTATTTACTTCATTTGGGAAATGAAGATTCTCCTTTTGGAATGCATATCCTCCTCGGAATCTCCCCGCGCCAATTTGTTGAGGAACTCTCTGCGATACAAAGGAAAGTATTCGAAGATGACAGGTCCGTTCGGGTTCCCTGGCTGCGAAACCGTCCGGGTAGAGCGCAGGCCGCGTTTTGAGGCACATTTTCGTTAGGGTCGCATGGTCCTACCAGGAAAAGTTTAAAACGGGGGATCTAAGCCTTACCGAGTCAATGTTGTATCGTGGAGATGGTCTGATTCCCATGACCAACAGCAAACCTGATATGCGTCTGAAAGTCCGGCCAATCCGCAAGAGCTCGATCAGCGATGACATCGTGCAGCAGATCATCGCCCTGATCTCCAATGGAGATCTCAAGGCAGGACAGCGCCTTCCCTCCGAACGTGATCTCTGCGTCAAATTTGCTGCCAGCCGTTCTTCCTTGCGCGAAGCCCTTCGTTGCCTCTCCATCATGGGAGTCCTCTCCGCCCGGCCGGGAGAAGGAACGTCGGTGGCGATGGATGGCTCAAAGTTCATGGAGACCGTACTCCACTGGCGCATGAGCACAGAGCAGCACGATATCGAGGACCTGATGGAGGTCCGCTCCGCTCTGGAAGGCATCACCGCCGCAAGTGCCGCCCGAAACGCGAAGCCGGCTGACCTCAAGAAGCTTGAAGATCTTGTCATCAAGATGGAAGAGTCAATCGACGATGCAAAGCGGTTCGCCGCGCTCGATCTTGAGTTTCACATCAGTCTGGCCCGAGCCTCCAACAACAAGCTCATTCTCGATCTGGTTGCTGTCATTCGCGGACAGCTGGAACGTGGGGTTGCCAAGGTTCTTCAGTTGCCGCAGGCAATGCCTCTCTCCGTCAAGGAGCACCGGGCCATTCTCCAGGCAGTCATGCAGCACGATTCCGAACAGGCCTGCGCAGCGATGCAGGCTCATCTCAACGCTGCTATCCTGCGTCACCGCGCCGCTGTCGAGCCGACGCTGCAGGATGCATAAGCAACTGATCTGATCCTAGTTTTAGCGGGCGTTCTTGAGATATTTTGCCCGGGCTTCGAGTAACTCCCCGACGGCCGGTTGCCCAAGGGGACGCGCTGATCCTAGTTGATGGGCAACCAGGCAGATGTGAGCGAAGTGCTCTACCGTCTCCATCTTGAGGAAGGCATCGAGAAGACTCTCCCCATAGGTCACCGCCCCGTGATTCGCCATCAGGATGGCAGTATGGTCAGGAATCAACGACTGAAGACTCGCAGCCAGATTCTCTGTTCCGGTCGTTGCATACGGTGCAAGCGGCACGGGACCAAGCATCATGATCGCTTCGGCGCACAGCGGTTCGTCGAGTGCGCGGCCCGCGCAGGCGAACCCCGTAGCCAGCGGTGGATGCGCATGGACAACCGCCTGAACATCCGGTCTGGATCGATAAATCGCGAGATGGATCCCAATCTCACTGGTCGGTTTTTTCAAACCAGCGATCCTTTTCCCCTCCAGGTCCACCAAGACCATATCTTCCGGCTGCAGGAGATATTTACTGCAACCCGTGGGGGTCGTGACAATACAATCCTCGCTGATCCGTACAGAGAGATTGCCGGAACTGCCCGGCATAAACCCCAGCCGATACAACCACTTACTGAATTTGACAAGGTCGCGCCGAAGTTCGTGTTCTGTTCCGTTTCCATTCGCGATCAAAGGCAGCTCCTAGTTTGCAGTCTATTCCAACATATTTGAGCCGCTCAAAACGAACAGCATCCTGGAAAGATGCATCTTATAACCAGATCGAGGTCTGATGAAAACAAGTCAAGTGCTCCAGGCGTGGGCAGGTATCCTTGCTGGCCATAAGCCATCCCTTTCTATCGAGATAACGAAGGAGTGCCCTCTTCGCTGTCCCGGTTGCTATGCATTTGATGCTGCCCACCTCGGCGGTGAAACGGAACTGCGCCAACTTTCCGACTTCAGGGGCACCGAGCTGGTTCAAAAGATACTGACGATCGTCGACCGCGAAAAGCCGCTTCACGTTTCCCTGGTCGGGGGTGACCCAATGGTGCGGTATCGGGAGCTTGAGATGCTCCTTCCCGAACTGGAGGCACGCAACATCCACACCCAGGTCGTCACCAGTGCGTTTCGCGTCATTCCAGCGGAATGGAAAGAATTCAAGTACCTCAACATCGTCGTCTCCATCGACGGCCTCCAACCGGAGCACGATGAGCGACGCAAGCCCGCTACCTATGAACGCATCCTCAAAAACATTGCCAACGCGAGGATCACGATTCATTCGACGATTACAGGGAACATCGCCTCGCGCTCCGGATACCTGGAAGAGTTTCTCCGTTTCTGGAGTCAACAGCCTCAGATCGTCAAAGTATGGTTCAGTCTCTTCACGCCCCAGCGAGGAGCGACCGGACCGGAGATTCTAAACCACGATCAGCGCCTTGCTGTGGTTGACGATCTTCTAAGACTGCGCCCTCTTTATCCCGTCCTGGATATGCCGGAATTTGTGATTCGGGAGATTCTTTCCCCGCCTAGCAGTCCTGAAGACTGTATCTTCGCTCGGACGACCCATACGATCTCCGCGGATCTCAAGACCAAAATCACCCCCTGTCAGTTTGGCGGAGATCCTGATTGTTCTCAGTGCGGTTGTATAGCGTCGATGGGACTGGCCGCCGTCGGACATTATCGCGTCCTTGGCGCTCTCACTGCCGGTCACCTCTTCAAAGCCTCCGACAAGATCGGCGGCACCTGGAGAGCCGTGAAAAATTCTTTCTCCGAGTCCCCACAGGATCAGGGGGAGCAAACTTTTCACATCCTGAAGAACTAGACTTCACGTCCCACGCGCAGCTGCAACTCTCGCTGAGCCATGACAGCACAATCGAGCGCCCTCCTACTCCCTCTGCTACAGAGAACTTGATGCCGTTGAGCCCCACCATCGGGCCTAAGAAGAGATCGCTGCGGCATATCATCTCTTTATAACGATTCAACTTCGTTGGCCAGTCTCACGGGGAGGGATTCGTATCTCGCTTTAATGAGGGTGTTATAAAAAAATGGGTACCGATCTGGCTTGCCTCGTGATGCGAAGAGGATTACGGCTGATCTGCAATTAGAGACCAAACGGTCCACGCGTATGAGAAATCTGAAGTAAAAGCCACTGCGAGAAGGGTTTGCTTGAGCCGGACCAATCAATACAGATAGAGGGAAAACGAGATGAAAAAGTTACTGATCGCAGGGCTATTTCTGGCTCTGGCGGCGAGCCAGGCGGATGGGCAGATCAATGCAGGTGAGCAGAAGCCCGAGCCCAGCCTTCCTTTCGACATGAACCAGGTAGCGACCCTCAATCTGCCCTGGCGGATTGCCTTCCTTCCGGACGGACGGATGCTGATCACCGAAAAAGTCGGTGCCCTGTGGGTGGTAACGCAAAAGGGAGCCAAGATCCCCGTCAGCAATGTGCCAGCTGTTCTCCATAAGGGACAAGGCGGAATGCTGGGCGTCTTTACCTCGCCGCACTATGCCAAGGACCACAACGTTTATCTGACCTATTCGGAGCCTGGTGATGGTGGCTCAAGTCTGGCGCTTGCTCGGGCCCAACTGAAGATCGGCCAGGATTCGGCCAGTCTTGAGGGGCTTAAAGTCATCTGGCGCGATGGCGAACGCGGCCAGGGTGGTCAGTTCGGTGCTCAGATCGCCTTTTCCCCGGATAGCAAATACCTTTTCCTCTCCGTTGGCGATCGACAACGGATGACGCCGGCACAAGATCCCAATCAGCCGCTCGGCAAGATCCTTCGGCTGACGCTGGATGGAAAGCCTGCGAAGGGCAACCCAATGGCCGGGAAGACAGGGTCGGCAAGCGTGCCCGTCATCGACCCCCCAGCCGACACAGAAGCGGCGAAGACGGCGCCGGTCGTAAAAACCTATACCTTCCCCGGCTCCAACCTCACCCCAGCGGAGACATGGAGCTCCGGACACCGTACCCCTTATGGTCTGGCCTTCGCGCCTGACGGCCGGTTGTGGGAGCTCGAGCATGGCCCACGAGGCGGCGATGAGCTAAATCTCATCGAGCCCGGCAAGAACTACGGCTGGCCTCTGGTCTCCTATGCGGTCAACTACGATGGGGTTCCCATCCCAAGTCCGGACACCCGTCCTGACCTCACCAAGCCCGTCATCTACTGGACACCGGTCATCGCCCCCGGCAACCTTACCTTCTACAACGGCGCCATGTTCCCGGAGTGGAAGGGCTCTGCCCTGATCGGTGGTCTCGGATCCAAGACCCTCAACCGCATCACCTTCGACGGTAAGGGTGGAGCGAAGCCTGCCGAACGCTGGGACGTTGGTCATCGCATCCGTGACGTGGAGGTCGCTCCCGATGGCGCAGTATGGATGCTCGAGGATTCCAGAGAGGGTGGAGTGTTCCGCGTAACGCCGAAGAAATAGCAGCCATCGCCTGATGGGCAGCACCGATAACGATTCGATCAAGGGGACAATGATCTTTCTATCCGCAAGGATAGTGATCATTGTCCCCACGTCTTTAATTCAAAACTGCCCAGGCCCCGCAAACCGAAACTAAGTTGCCCTCAAGTTGATTCCGGCTTAGAAACAATCCATTTGCCGGATTACTCTAAAAGAGGTCCGTGGCTTCCGGCTGTTCCGTGCTATACCGATGTGCCGCCTCCCGCAGGCAGGCAGGTCTTATCCGAATCGGGCCCAGGTCTATGGGAAAAGGTCAGCGGCAATGAGGTATTTCGACGGATCCGTTCAGGCACCCGCCTCAGCCGAGTTATTGTCGACCCTGAAGGAGAAGTCGCCTTCGAACGCCTCGTCGCCATTCCGGGTCTTGTCTTCCGGTAGAGGGGACCTCCTACCATGGACGAGGGCAATCACCCGGAAGTGGGGTAAGCGCTCAGCGTCTTTCAGCGGCAGGCAGCTTCAGCCCCACACGCAAAAAAGCCAGCCATTGCTGGCTGGCTTTGGACTGAACTTGATGGAGCACCGAGTGGGAATTGAACCCACGAATACTGGTTTTGCAGACCAGCGCGTTAGCCACTTCGCCATCGGTGCTGAACGCCCCGCCACGGAGAACCGTGGCGGAGTGCAATTCACAGATAGATTACCTTACTTCGGCTGAGCCGCAGTACGAAGATACGGCTTGACCGTCTTGTATCCCGGGAAGAGCTTGTCCGCCTCTTCGTTCGAGACCGCTCCGGTAATGATGATGTCCTCTCCCTGCTTCCAGTTCGCCGGGGTCGCTACCTTGTGCTTCGCGGTCAGCTGAAGCGAATCCAGTACGCGGATGATCTCGTCGAAGTTGCGGCCCGTCGCCATCGGATAGGCCAGCGTCAGCTTGATCCGCTTGTCCGGACCGATTACAAACACTGTGCGAACCGGGGCGTTATCGGCGGGGGTACGTCCCTCGCAGCTATCGCCGGCATCTGCCGCCAGCATGTCATACAGCTTGGCAACCTTCAGCTCTGGATCGCCAATGATCGGATAATTCACATCAGCTCCGCTGACGTCCTTGATGTCCACGGCCCACTTGCTGTGGTTGCCGACCGGATCGACGCTGAGGCCAATCACCTTGGCTCCGCGTGCGGCAAACTGCTTTTCGAGCGTTGCAACGGCTCCCAGCTCCGTCGTGCAGACGGGGGTGAAGTCCTTCGGGTGCGAGAAGAGGACAGCCCAGTTATCGCCAATCCACTCATGAAAATGAATCGTGCCATGTGTCGTTTCCGCGGTAAAGTCAGGAGCTACGTCGTTAATGCGCAATGACATGTCGTTCTACCTTCCGGGGCAGTGCCCCAATCGTTCATTTTTTCTTCTGGGCCGAAAAAAACCACCCGGCACAATGGCTTGGGGTGGGTCTTGGTGCAACTCGAAGACGTTTACTCCGACTCGCTCACACGCGGACCCCAGCCGTACAACAGCAACAGCACATCGGGGTGGCGTTCGATATCGTCATCAGCGTCAAATATTTCGTACCGCAGCTAGCTCGGCTAGCATCAAGCAGGTTGGCCTGATTGCGGTCTAACCAAAACCATAGACTCGGGAGCCTGCCATGTCAACTCTGCCACCAGCGACTGCACATACCGCCTTTGACTATGCCCTCGTTGACGTCTTCGCGGAGCGGCCGCTCGAAGGAAACCAACTGGCAATCTTCACCGACGCTCGCGGCCTGACAGCTCCCGAGATGCAGGCAATCGCACGCGAGACCAATCTCTCCGAAACCACCTTCGTCTTCCCACGCGATCCCGAACTCGAGCGCAAGCAGGGCGTGCGTGTTCGCATCTTCACCACCCAGGAGGAGCTCCCCTTCGCCGGCCACCCCACCCTCGGCACAGCAAGCTGGCTCTATTGGAACCATCCTCATCTGCAAGGCGCAGAGACGATCTCGCTCGACCTTCAGGTAGGAACCATTCCCGTGCGCTTCTCCCCCCACGAGGATAAGTTCGGCATCTTCGGAACCATGCGGCAAAACGATCCCGTCTTCGGCCCTCCACAGAACTCCTCGGAACTCGCCGAAATCCTTGGCATGCCTCCGGACGACATCGACTCCGCGATTCCTGTTCAGACCGTCTCGACAGGAAATCCCTTCTGCATGGTGCTACTGCGTTCACTCGACGCGGCAAGCAGACTCGTCGTACCTCAGACCGCGGCTATAGAAAATTATCTGCAACAGCATGGAGCAAAGTTTTTCTACTTCCTCACTCGCGCTGCCGCCGGCAGCGAAGCAGACTGGCACGCGCGCATGAAGTTTTACAACGGGGAAGATCCTGCAACAGGTTCCGCCGCCGGCCCTGCAATTGCCTGGCTTGTGCGTCATGGCCTCGCACCAAGCGGCCAGACCGTCGTCGTCGAACAGGGTGTCGAGATGCACCGTCCCAGTCGCCTTCACCTCTCCGCAAAGCTCGCTGGCGAAAATATCTCTGAAGTGTTCGTCGGCGGACGCACCATTCCTGTTGCAATGGGACGTCTTTTCCTGCCGTGATGCACTTAATTTCAACAGGCGCCCTTTGTGAATCGTCAATAAATTCGCGCCTAATTCACTCAACGGTGGATGTGCAAGTTTTAATCTTTCCTCTTTTCGCTCTTGCTTCGCCGTTGCGTTGCGGCTCGTCTCTTCATACTCTTGGCAAGCGTTAACGATTGTTCGCGCGCAATGCGCGGCACATCGCTGATGAGTCTTTCGCCTGTATTACTGAAAATCTGAGTTGAGAGACACTCGACTGCACGCAGTCGCGAGTCTTCGAACCAAAGCATCGCAGCCTGCACTCATGCCGCGTGTGCGTCGTTTTGACGACGCTCACCTGGCTAACAGCAGACCGATCCGTTTGATTCGAACCACCTCGCGAGGCAACCTGTGTGGGCCCGGGTATCTCTCTCACCCTGCGGTCCGGCCGTCACACGCCGGGCGCCGCCACTGTTCCCCATCGGAGCAGACAGGAGAGCTTTTGTCTCTTTCGTCTGCTTCCTCTGGGAATGGAGAGGCCCTCCTGCGCCCGAGACGTTTCGGCCCGGACTGGCGGGGAAATGCCTGAACCATCCGGGCCTGCGGATCGCAAACCAGCCGATCCGCAGGTCTGGCCCATCCGCCGGAGCAGCCATGACGGCTGCCCACCGACAGAAGCGAGACTGCCTTGCGGCCTAAGAAGACGATCCTTTGTGTAGACGATAACGAACAGACGCTGTCCGTCCGAACCTTCCTGCTTGAGACCCGCGGATACCGCGTCATCCCCGCGCTCTCTCCCCACCAAGCCCTTGAAGTCGTCGAGCAATCCATTCCCGGCTCCCTCGACCTCCTGCTCAGTGATCTCAACATGCCTCAGATGGATGGCAATGAGCTTGTCCGCCGCGCCAAGCAGCTTCAGCCCACTCTGCCGGCGATGATCGTCTCTGGAACCACCGGCACCTCCGACCGCGCCTGCTGCGCCGATGTGTTTCTTCCCAAGGGAGCCAGTTCGCCCGCCGAAATGATCGAGCGCATCCGCGTTCTCGTCGCGCGCAAACGTGGCCCCAAGCGCTCGCACCTTGCGCCGCGAATCACTCTCGATCCCGCAATCGCATCCTGAACAAGCTCTGGTTCTCCCAGGCCGAAGGGAAGATGGCTGAAGTTAGCGCCCTCTTCCCTTCCCTTGTTTTCATAATCACAGCGCCATTGCGGTCAGCACTGCAGCAAGATTTCCTCTCGACGCGAACGCATCAAGACAATCGTCGCCACAACAGGTCGGAACGCCGGACTACGGCGCAAGCAAAACTCTCAGATCTCTGAGATTGTTTCCCGTGCGTCCCGTGATAATCGCATCGTTGAGCTTTTGAAGCAGGGGATAGCTGTCATAGGCCGCTAGTGCCTGCTCTACAGAACCGCCAATTCGGGCAGCCCTCTCAACCGTTGTTTCATCGCTCACTCCGCCTGCGGCCGGACTATTACCATCCACGCCGTCGCTTCCAACGCTCAGTACGGTAATCTCTTCACCGACTAGAATGCGAGCAGCCTCCAAAACAAACTGCTGATTTCGCCCGCCGCTCCCAGAGACTCCATGTGGAACCGTAACCGTCACCTCGCCAGACGAAAGCAGGCACACGCGTTGACCCATGCGACGCAACTCGCGAACACGATCCACGAGATACACCGCCGCCTTATCTGCAGGCCAGTCGTCACAGGCGTTATCGATCGAGACCTGCCAGCCAAGCTCCGCGGCTCTCTTGCCCGCTGCCGCTTCCAACGAGGAACTATCCAGCAGGATCGACCATCGAGAGCGCGAGAACATCGCGTCTCCGCGCTTCGGCGTCTCCTTCAGCGAATGAGCGGAAAGCTGAGCAGTAATCTGCGCTGGCATCCGGTCCATCAGTCCATATGCCGCCACTGCGTCGTAGACATCCTCCAAGGTGGTGTCATCAGGAGTCGTCGGACCCGATGCCAATGCATCCAACCGACCCGCAGGTACGTCGGAAACCGCAATCGTCAACTGCTGTGCAGGGGCAGCCGCTGCAGCGAGCCTGCCGCCTTTAACTGCGGAAAGATGTTTTCGTACGGCGTTGATGACTGTGATCGGCGCCCCGCTCTCCACCAGGGCCTTGTGAGTCGCGGCAATCGCCTCGAGCGATGTGTCGGCAGCGAGAAACTTCTCCACCATCGACGACCCTCCACCACTGATCAGAAAGATCACAAAATCGCGCTCCGTCAGAGATGACAGCACTCGCAAAATCTCCTCTGCCGCCTGCAGAGAGCCTGCGTTCGGGCTTGGGTGTCCGCCCTGAAACGCAACAAACTTCCTTGATGGAACCTCAACCGGGTCCGGCGCTACGATCACTCCCTCAAAGCGCCGAGAGGCTTCTCCGCTGCGGGCAAGAAAGCTCGTAGTCATCGGCGCAGCCGCTTTCCCCATCGCGATCAGAACACAGCGATCAAACTGAGAAAGGTTGTAGTGGAAGCCATCAAGCTCCATCACTTCGCCGCTGAAGCAGATGCGTTCTTCGATCGCCTGCTCCACCCGAGAGACGCGAAACGCATACTGAAAGATATCGAGAATGTCCTGGTGTCTGTTTCGCATTCTTTTATGTCACAGCCATCGTTACAAGATTCGTTGCAAACACCAGCTTCGCCTCAGTGCGGGCTTGAACCTCCGCCGCACTGATCCCATCAGCAATCTCCCTCACCACCAAACCTTCGGGAGTTACGGTAATCCATACCAACTCGGTGACAATATCGTGGACCACATGAGTGCCCGTCAGAGGCAGTGTGCAACGCCTCAGGATCTTCGGCTCTCCATCTTTGGTCTGGTGCTCCATCGCCACAATCACGCGGCGCGCTCCGGCCACCAGATCCATCGCTCCCCCCATTCCCTTCACCATCTTTCCGGGAACGGTCCAGTTCGCAAGATTGCCTTCTTCGTCGACCTGCATAGCGCCCAGGACGCTCATATCCATGTGACCGCCCCGAATCATCGCAAACGACTCATCACTCCCAAAGTAGCAGCACCCAGGAAGCTCCGTCACCGGCTGCTTGCCTGCATTGATCAGGTCGGGGTCAGCCCCCTCTTCGCTCGGTGGAGGCCCCACCCCCAGCATGCCGTTCTCCGACTGAAAGACAACATCGATTCCCGCAGGAAGATAGGACGCAATCATCGTCGGCAGACCGATCCCCAGGTTGACATAGAAGCCGTCTCGGACCTCCTGCGCAATCCGCCGCGCGATCCTCTCCTTCCCGCTCACGCTGCGCCTCCCGCCGTCGCATGCTCTCGAATGAAGCGAGATTCGATGGGCTTTCTGTACGACTCACCGACGACGATCCGCTTCACATAGATCCCCGGAGTAACGATGTGGTCCGGATCAAGCTCTCCCGGCTCGACCAGCTCCTCCACCTCGGCAATCGTCATCTTTGCAGCAGTCGCCATCACGGGATTGAAGTTCCGCGCCGTCTTGCGATAAACAAGGTTCCCCAGCCTGTCGCCCTTCCACGCCTTGATCAGGGCAACGTCCGCGTGCAGCGCCGTCTCCAGCACATACCTGCGGCCCCCGATCTCACGCGTCTCCTTGCCCTCGGCAACAACGGTCCCTAATCCTGTCGGGACATAAAAAGCCGGGATCCCCGCTCCCGCCGCCCGAATGCGCTCCGCCAGCGTCCCCTGAGGCACCAGCGTCAGGTCGAGCTCGCCCTTGAGCACCAGCTGTTCCAGTCGGCGGTTCTCCCCCACATAGCTGCCGATATGCGACGCGATCATCCCGGCCTCGAGCATCAACCCCATCCCAAAGCCGTCGACGCCCATGTTGTTGCTGATCGTATGGAGTCCCCCGATGCGCCGCCTTACCAGCCCGGCGATCAGGTTCTCCGGAATCCCGCACAGCCCGAAGCCGCCGAGCATGATCGTTGACCCGGCCGCGATGTCCTCGACCGCTGCATCCGCTGAGTCAACGACCTTATTCATGCCAGCAACCCCGCAGCTATTTCTGCGTCGTAAAGGTGAAGGTTGTCGTGCTGTGCCGCGTCTGTCCCGGCTTCAATTCGGTTGAAGGAAACGACGGATGATTGGGCGAATCGGGAAAGTGCTGTGTCTCGAGACACAGTGCCGTGTTCTTCGCATACGGCCATCCGCTCGCGCTCTTGAAGCTTCCGTCGAGGAAGTTGCCGGTGTAGAACTGCACGCCCGGCTCCGTCGTTTGTACCGTCATCACCCGGCCCGACTTCAGATCATGCACCTTCGCCGCCAGCTTCAACTGGCCATCCGCCCCGTTCAGCACCCAGTTATGGTCGTAGCCTCCGGCCAGCTTCAGCGGCTCATAGTTGTCGTGAATGCGCTTGCCGATGGCCGTCGCGTTGCGGAAGTCCATCGGCGTCCCAGCCACCGGGGCAAGCTCGCCTGTAGGAATCAGACCCTTGTCCGTCGGCGTAAAGCGGTCGGCGTTAATGGTGATCTCTTCGTCCAGAATCGTCCCGCTGCCCAGGCCGCCCAGGTTGAAGTACGTGTGATTCGTAAGATTCACCACCGTATCCTTGTCTGTCGTCTCGCTGTAGTCGATCCGCAGCGTCCTGCCGTGCACGGTATACCTCACGTGCGCGGTCAGCGTGCCCGGATAGCCCTGGTCGCCATCCTTCGACACCAGCGTCATCTCCACGCCACCCGGAACCTCTTTGCCCGTCCACACATGCTGGTCGAAGCCCACCGTACCCCCATGCAGGGAGTTGATGCCGTTATCGTTCTTCGGCACGTCGTAGGTCTTGCCGTCCAGCTTGAACTGTCCATGCGCGATGCGGTTTCCATACCGCCCCACGATGGCGCCGAAGTACGTCTTCTTATCCGCCAGGTAGTCCGAAAACTTGTCATATCCCAGGACAACGTCGGCAACCTTGCCGTTCTTGTCCGCCGTGTTGATCGCGACGATGCGAGCGCCATAGGTCATCACCTTCACCTCCAGCGCATCGCTCTTCAACGTGTAGAGATCCACCGCGGTCCCGTCCGGCATCTTCCCGAACGCCGCCTTCGTCACTGCCGCCCCTGCATCTGCCGCTATAGCCATGCTAAGCAGCATAACTGCTAACCCACGTATCGTCACGCTCAGCTCCCGTCGCTTCGCTGCACACCGCGGCGAAGACCGTTTCTGCAACCCTGCCACTATAACGTAGCCCACACAAAGCATGTCACTCCTGCCGTTCCACCATGGATTGCCTGTCCCATGGAGGACTGGGTTTCCTTGGAAGGCCAATTTGGATTGAGGCGGCACGGGTAAATGCAAGCGCGTTTGTCGGTATTTATCTCCCCCTTGCTCAAGGCTCTCTCAACGGGGAGTTGGTCTGTTAGCAACAATTATCTGTTCGGAAGGCCATCCGTTTTGAACATATCCTCGACAAGCGATGCGAGAAAGTGTTGTAGATCGGATGGTCGAGCTAAGTTGGCACTCTGACCCGCCCATAGGGCCAGAAGATCCGCTCGACCGGCTTTTTGTGCGGGGAGAGCCAGATTTTTCATCAACGTGCGCTGGAGGGGATAAGGAAGAAACTCAGGGCCGGGCTTTTCTAACTCTGTGAGCAACTCATTCTTGATCCCGCGTGCGAGCCTTCCGGTAAATCCCCGAGTGAGCGCAGTATGACGAGCCTGTCCGGAGAGAATTGCCTGCCTATGGAGAGGATGTGCTCCCGATTCCTCTGCCGCCAGAAAGACAGTGCCCATCTGAACACCTTCAGCACCCAGGGCCAAGGCAGCCTTGATACCGCGAGCGTCCGCAATACCTCCTGCGGCTACGACTGGAATTCGTACAGCATCGACGGTTTGAGGGACGAGAGAGATTGTGCCGGTAAGCGAATCTTCTGAACTTTTAAGGAAGGAACCTCGATGCCCTCCGGCCTCGAAGCCCGACGCGACAACAATGTCAACGCCAGCATCTTCGAGCGCCTTCGCTTCATCGACAGTGGTGGCTGTACCAACGGTGGCGATACTCTGCCTCTTCGCTTCAACGAGGATTTCTTCTGCCGGTATGCCATAGAGGAACGAGAATACCGGTACTTTTGCGTCCAACAGAATGCGAGCTTGATCTTCAAACCGCAATGGCCTGTACGGAGCGAAGATCGGTGGTGTGCCTCCGGCCTCCGCGATATGGGGAGCTAGTCGAGAGGCTGCTCTTCTGAATGCAGCTTCGTCCGAGAACCGTGCTCCTTCATCTTCCATCGACACCCACAGGTTCATCGCGAAGGGCTTGGTCGTCAGCGAACGAATCTCGGCAATAATGTCGGCAATCGCGGAGGGTTCCAGACCATGCGCACCGAAAGATCCGAGCCCCCCGAAATTGGAAACGCCTGCTGTCAGCTTCTGAGAAGAGAGACCGCCGAGAGGTCCTTGGATGATCGGATACTCAATCCCCAAAACCTCAGAAACGCGAGTTTGATTCCATGTCCTTGTCATCACGCGACCTCGCAAAGTCAACAGACGGGCACTCCCCACTTCTCATGCGTCCACTTCGAAAAGAACCTCCACCACGACTGGCACGCCTAGCGGAAGGCTCGCAACCCCAAGCACCATACGGACCGGCAGCTTGTCTTCTCCAAAGACATCGCGCAACATCTCCGAGGCGCCGTCAGCTACCTTGGCGTGCGCGAGGAAGTCCTCCTGAGCAGCCAGATAGACGGTTAATTTGACGACACGGGTGACCTTATCGAGCGAGCCCAGTTCTTCCCTCGCAGCAGAGAGCGCATTAAGCGTTGCCGTGCGAGCCGCTGTACGGCCTTGCTCCACATCCAACTCCTTGCCGAGCCGGCCTGTGAAGATCGGCCTGCCAGCGACCACAGGAAGCACTCCGCTAAGGTAAAGCAGCTTCCCAGTCTGTAGGCTCTCGACATAAGCGCCAAGCGGTGTGGGCACGGGCGGCAGCACTATACCGAGCTCAGCAAGCCGGCGTTCCGCGATCGCCGGCTGCAGATTCTTCGCGCTCACCATTTGCCTGAGTGCGCACCACCGTCCACGTGCAGCACCTCCCCCGTTACATGGCGGGCCTCTGTGAGATAGAGGATCGCGTCCACAATGTCATTGACGTCTGAGACAACGCCCATGGGCGTAAGCGTCTTTAGAAACTCCTTCGGGTTGTCCTTGTGCAGCGGGGTATCCACCGGCCCAGGAGCAACCGCGTTGAAACGGATATGCTCTTTCGCGTATTCACTCGCCAGGCTGCGGATGACTGCCTCAAGACCACCCTTGGTGATCATGGGCACTGAAGCCGTAATGCCAGAGATCGGGTTCACGGCGAGCGCAGTCGTGATGTTGATCACGCTTCCGCCTGACTTCTGCGCAAGCATCTGCTTTACGGCAGCCTGCGTGATGTAAAGGAAGCCTTCAAGATTCGTATTGGAGAGCGCCTTGAAGTCTTCCGGAGTGTAGTCAGTGAACGCTTTCGTGAAGAAGATACCTGCATTGTTCACGAGCGCCTCGATCGATCCGAACCTACTGATAGCCGTCTCCACCACCTTGGCGGCGACGGCAGTCTCGCCTATGCTGCCATCGACCAGTGCGAGTTGAGAGGACTCGGCAAATGCGCCCGATCCAATGATATTGCGCGAGTTTGCTACTACGTTGTAGCCGCGATCCAGGAATGCCTGCACTACACCGGCTCCGATACCCTGTGATGCTCCGGTTACGATAGCTGTCTTCTGTTTGCTGCCCATGTTCAGCCTCCTTTTGGCCGACGGCTCTTGTTGCCGCACACCAATAAAGATTCACTTCCGGGTGATCGCGATTCGTCGCATCTTCCGATCAAGTGATCGGAATTAACTATCGGTCCAAATAGCGCATTGTTCGACTGATGGCTGGTAGCTCTTCCTTGAGCAACTGCAAAAATAGCTTTAATGCAACCGAAGGTTCCTCCTTCCTCCATGTGGCGACGAAGTCGATCCGAACGTCATCAGGCTGCAACCGGAAGAAGGAAACGTTCTCCGCCCGCAGATTGCGGGCCGATGCGGTAACAATGGCCACTCCATCGTCCGCTTCCACGGTAGACAGCACGGAATGCATATTATTCAGCTCATTATGGAGCCGTGGCGAAAAGCCATTGTCATTGCAGACGCGAATGATCGTGTCGAAGACCTCGGGCGAGCTTGAGCGTCGAAAGGTAACGATGCGCTCGCCTGCAAGGTCCGCGATACGAAGGCGCTTAGCTCTCACCTTCCGGGTCTTGGGAAGCGCTACGACCAGTGGCTCTCGGAAGAGAAGAAGCGAATCATAGGCCGAGCTGCGGTCGGCCGAAGGCGGACGCGTAAATCCAATATCGATCTCTCTGCGGTCGAATGCGAGGTCCTGTCCGCTGGGTACGTTTTCTTCCAGACGCAACGCGACCCCGGGATGGCGAGCCTTGTATTTACGCAGCAGATCAGGAAGAAAGGGCGAAGTGGCAAAACCCATGAAGCCAATGCCTAGCCTTCCAATCTCTCCCTTGGCAGCGCGCCGGGCGGTTGCGATGGACTGCTCTGCCTGCGCAAGCGTCTTGAGAGCCTCCTCATAGAAGACCTGTCCTTCCGAAGTAAGCCGCGCTGCGCGGCCTTCGCGATAAAAAAGCTTGATCCCTAGTTCACTCTCGAGATCAGACACGGCTTCACTGATGGAAGGCTGGGCAACATACAAATGACGCGAAGCCTCGCGATATCCCTTCCACTGGACGACCGCAGTGAAGTAGCGAAGGTGTCGCAGTTCCATGCGTGATAGGCGCTCCCTATCGAAGAATTAGAGCACAGGGGGAGGAGCAATCAGTAAACCATTCCATGGGCAACTCCTCCATTTCGCTTTGCGTGAAGCAACGCAGATATCCTGAATCTAGCAGCTCGGTCGAGACCGGGAGGCGATGCACTCAGCACCGTGCAACAAACACTTCCATGGCTGCTTGTGCGCTGTAACCATCCCCCCTGCATTACCATGATCCCGTCCCACTTCTCTGCGAAAGGAAGTTCATGAACCTGCGTCACCTCGCCGTCACCGCCTGCCTCGCTTCGCTTCTCTCCGTCCCCGCACTTGCCGCCGACCACTGGGTCGGAACCTGGGCAACCTCCCCCGTCGCCCTTCCTAATCCGGAAGCCAAATACGGCGCTGCCGAGACCACCTATCGTGAGATCGTCCACATCTCCCTCGGAGGCGATACCGCCCGCATTATCCTGACCAACGAGTTCGGCCTGGCCCCGCTCACCATCAACTCCGCCTATGTGGCGCCCCGCACCCAGGGCAGCGAGATCGACGTCGCCAACGCCCGCCCCGTAACCTTCAGCGGTCGGCCGTCGGTCACCCTCCCCGCAGGAGCCCTGGCCGTCAGCGACCCCATCGCCCTCAAGCTGTCCCCGCTCTCAGACGTTGCCGTCAGCTTCGTGGTTCCCGCCCAGCCCATCGAGCAGGCCACCCACCACGGCTTCGCCGACCAGACCAGCTACACGGCTCCGGGAAGCGTCGCCGGCGCCAAGTCGCTCGAAACCCCCACCGAGATCACCGACTGGCCTTTCCTCAAGGGAATTGACGTTCGAGCCGACGACAAGGCGGGCGCCATCGTCGCCTTCGGAGATTCCATCACCGATGGAGCGCGCAGCACCCGGAACACCAACCAGCGCTGGCCCGACATCCTCGCCCAGCGGCTTCAGGCGGAGAAGAAGACCAGAAGACTCGGCGTCCTGAACGAGGGCATCGGCGGAAACCGCGTCCTTCATGACAACACCGGTCCCAGCGCCCTCGCCCGTTTCGATCGCGACGTCCTGGCACAGGCGGGCGTGAAATACCTCCTCATCCTCGAGAGCATCAACGACATCGGACACGCCCAGGATCCGGTCAAACCCTATGACGTCGTCTCGGCCGAGGACCTGATCGCCGGGCTCAGCCAACTCGCCGCCCGTGCCCATACGCATGGGATCAAGGTCTACGGAGCGACCCTAACCCCTTATGTTGGAGCAAAATACTCCTCGCCCGCCGGTGAAGCGATGCGTCAGGCTGTCAACCAGTGGATCCGCACCAGCAAGGAGCTGGATGGTTTCGTCGACTTCGACAAGGCCACCCAGGATCCGGCAAATCCATCAGCCTTTTCCGCTGCAGCCGATGGTGGAGACCACCTCCATCCGAGCGATGCGGGGTATAAGGCGATGGGAAATTCGATCGATCTGAAGCTCTTCACAAAATAAGCGCGTAACCACCAAAAACGAAAACGGCGGTTAGGGTTTTTTGAACCCCAACCGCCGTTTTTCTTGTCCCTAAATTCGTTACTTCAGCTCGAAACCGGCAAAGAAATAGCCGATCTCAAATGCCGCTGTCTCTTCGGCATCCGAGCCGTGGATCGCGTTTTCCCCGATCGAAGCTGCAAATTTCTTGCGGATGGTTCCCTCTTCGGCCTGGGCCGGGTTGGTAGCGCCCATCAGCTTGCGGAGATCGGCGATGGCATTGTCCTTCTCGAGCACCATTGGGAAGATCGGGCCGCTGGACATGAACTCGGTCAGCTCACCAAAGAACGGACGCTCCTTGTGGACGTAGTAGAAGCCCTCGGCCTGAGCTTTGGAGATGGAAACTTTCTTAATGGAAACAATCTTGAATCCGGCCTTTTCGATCTCGGCCAGGATCGCGCCGGCGTGTCCTTTTTTGACTGCGTCGGGCTTGATAATGCTGAATGTGCGCTGTGACAACGTTGTTCTCCTTGCTGTTTTTATGCCTTACCAGTGTAAAGCACCGATGTGAAAGTTCCCTGAAACATGCTCGCGGGGCCGTTTCGGGTGCATCATAGCCCTATGCGAAATTTCGCATGGATCTGGTTCGTCGGCTTTGCTGCATGGTTAGTGGATGGCTTCATCAGCCTTCACTACCGTTCCACCCAGCACGCCCAGCTGGCCTTCCTGGTAGCGATGGTCTTTCTGGCCGCAGGTTTTTTCTACCGGCGCCAGCAGCGGTGATGACCGGCTTGCATCTGTGCCGGGTAACCGCAGATCCTTCGACTTCGGACCGCAAAAGCGCGGCCCTTCGCTCAGGATGACACTTTTTATATAAACCAGCGGTTTCGTTCGAAACGTTGCATTCTATATAGTCTGCAAAACGAAGAGGCACGGCCAGAAGACCGTGCCTCGTCTGCGAAGTTGAACGGGTCAGGCTTTGCCGAGCACCTTGGCCATGGCGTCGCCGATTTCGGCCGGTGACTTCACGACGGTGATTCCTGCCGCGGTCATCGCCTTCATCTTCTCGGCAGCGGTTCCTTCACCACCGGAGATGATCGCTCCGGCATGTCCCATGCGGCGTCCTGGGGGAGCCGTCTGGCCGGCGATAAAGCCGACGACCGGCTTCTTCACGTTCTCCTTGATATATTTCGCCGCGGCTTCTTCCGCAGTTCCACCGATCTCTCCGATCATGATGATGGCCTCGGTTTCAGGATCCTCGTTCAGCAGCTTCAACGCATCGATGTGAGTGGTTCCGATGATTGGGTCACCGCCGATACCGATTGCCGTTGACTGGCCGATGCCGCGCTGGGTCAACTGATAGACAGCCTCGTAGGTCAGGGTTCCCGACTTCGATACGATGCCGACGCTCCCTTCCTTATGGATACGGCCGGGCATGATACCCACTTTTGCCTTGCCGGGAGAGATGACTCCGGGGCAATTGGGGCCGATCAGGCGGGACTTCGACTGCCGGACGACCTCCCAGGTCTTGACCATATCCAGCACCGGAATACCTTCCGTGATGCAGATGATGAGGGGGATCTCGGCTGCTGTGGCTTCAAGAATTCCGTCCGCCGCGAAGGGAGGGGGCACAAAGATCACGGTAACGTTGGCGCCTGTCTCCTTAACCGCCTCTTCGACGGTATTGAAGACCGGCCAACCCTCGTGAGTCGTGCCACCCTTACCCGGCGTTACTCCACCCACAACTTTGGTACCGTACTCGGCGCAGGCCTTTGCGTGGAACGTACCTTCCCGCCCAGTGATGCCCTGCACAATCAGCCGCGTGTTTTTATCGACCAGAACCGCCATTACTTACCACCTTTCGCGGCTGCGACAGCCAGATCAGCAGCTTCCTTCATTGTTGCCCCCACACTGAACTTGAGTCCGGACTCTGCAAGAATCTTGCGGCCCTCTTCGACGTTGGTTCCTTCCAGGCGGAGGATGATGGGCAACTGCACATTCAGCTTCTTCGCCGCAGCGACGACCGCCGTTGCCAAGACATCGACGCGCAGAATTCCGCCGAAGATATTGATGAAGATCGCCTTCACATTGGGATCGCTCAGCAGGATGCCGAATGCGTTCTCGATCTGCTCCTGGTTAGCGCCACCGCCCACATCGAGGAAGTTTGCGGCGTTGCCCCCCGCGTACTCGATGATGTCCATCGTCGCCATCGCCAGACCGGCTCCGTTGACCATGCAGGCAATCGAGCCATCGAGCTTGATGTAGTTCAGCGCAAACTTTGAAGCCTCTACTTCGAGCGGATCTTCTTCCGACAGGTCGCGCAGTTCCTTCAGGTCTTTGTGGCGGAACATCGCGTTGTCATCGAAGTTGATCTTGCAGTCGAGGGCCAAGAGCTTGTCGTCCTTGGTCGTGATGAAGGGATTGATCTCCATCAGGGTCGAATCCGTCTCAATGAAGGCCTTATACAGGCCCAGCATGAATGAGGTCGCCTGACTGATCTGCGTTGGCTTCAGATCCAGCTTGAACGCCAGGCTGCGCGCCTGATAGGGCTGAAATCCAACCGCAGGATCGATGTATTCCTTGTAGATCTTCTCCGGTGTGGCGTGGGCGACCTCTTCGATCTCCATGCCACCGGCCTGCGACGCCATAAAGACGAGGCGGGCTGCAGCGCGGTCGAGCACGATGCCAAGATACAGCTCGCGGTCGATTGCTGAACCTTCCTCGACCAGCAGTCGCTGAACCTTCTGGCCCTGCGAGCCAGTCTGATGGGTCACCAACTGCATTCCAAGAATGGCTTTCGCAGCCTTTGAGGAGTCCTCGAGCGACTTGACGACCTTCACGCCGCCGCCCTTGCCGCGGCCTCCGGCATGGATCTGCGCCTTGACTACCACCACCGCATTGCCCTTATCGAAAAGGTCTTTGGCGGCTCTGTCGGCCTCTTCCAGCGTCTGAACCATCTCGCCGCCTGGAACCGGCACACCATACTTCCGCAGAATCTCTTTTGCCTGATACTCGTGAATTTTCATAGATTATTCCGCCCGCGCGAGAAGTGTAGCGAACCCCGATAAGTGCCCGCAATGCGAAACGCGAACAATGGTGCGGTTATCGTTCGCGCACTCGTATTCGTCCATTCTTCCCCTCAGCAGCTAACTGCCTCCACCCTGTCTCTTCCGTCTGTCCATAGGACAACTCCATTACGGGCTTCCTCATCACAACTATTGACTGCAACAACGGGACCGAGTAAGTATTTCCCCCTCGATCGGCGGCCCGGCAGTTCGGAAACATCCGTTTTCCCGAAAGGCAATCTCCTCATGATCTCGAAGCGTTTCACCCCAGCAGCGCTAGCTGCGACCGCATTTCTGTGCTTTCTTGGGACTCTCGATTCTCAGCATTCGTTTGCACAGTCTACCTCTGCACAAACTGCTCCCGACAATTCCAAACAAAACAAGAGCCACTCCAAGACTGCCGATGATCAGACAAACAGTCGCACTGATGTCGATACTGCTGCTCAAATTCGCAAGTCGATCATGGCAGATAAAGACCTGTCGACCTATGCTCATAACGTAAAAATCATCGTGCGGAACGGAACCGTCACGCTTAAAGGTCCAGTCAAGTCCGAAGACGAGAAGCAAAAGGTAATTTCCTACGCCTCCAGCATCGTCTCGGCCGACAAAGTCACCGACAAAATCACTGTCAAACAGTAGATCGATTCTACGTTTTCAATGCACGTCCACAATCACTGCAGATATGCAGATGGGAGTTTTACGATGTCCAGCAAAAACACCGCAGTCTTCGGAATTTACGCTACCCCTGGCACGGCTGAGGCAGCCGTTGATCATCTGATCAGCAACGGGTTTTCAAACTCTTCTATCTCCGTCCTTCTTCCCGATGATGAGAGCACCCGCGCCTTCGCCCACGAAAAGAGCACGAAAGCTCCCGAGGGAACAGCCACCGGCGCGACCACGGGTGGAGTTGTCGGCGGCACGCTCGGACTACTCGCCGGTATCGGCGCGCTCGCAATCCCTGGGGTCGGTCCGCTTATCGCTGCGGGCCCGATCATGGCAACCCTTGCCGGTGTTGGAGTCGGTGGGGCCGTAGGCGGTATCGTCGGAGCGCTCGTCGGCATGGGCATTCCTGAGTACGAAGCGAAACGATATGAAGGGGCGGTTAAAGGTGGCGGAACCCTGCTGTCGGTTCACTGCGACACCTCAGAGCAGATTGATGCGGCCAAGGCCAGCCTCAAAGCCACCGGAGCCCGTGATATCGCGTCCACCAGCGAGGCGTCCGCCGATAAGACGGGTGGTCGTGAGACCTTCGGCAATCTGTCGGAATCGGCCTCGCTCAAGCCTGCCTCAACCGAGGCGACTCTTGCCTCCGGGCGCGAGGTTGTCCCACCAACCGAGCGCACGGTAACAAAATACTGATGCTCACGGCCGTCATCGTTCTGACACTACGATGACGTCAATGAAAACCCGCTCTATAACGGAGCGGGTTTTCTCTTTCAACATCCCTTCTGTTCAAGCATCTCGTCGCCTACAAGGCACGCATAAAGGCCACCAGGTCCTTCTTCTCCTGCTCCGTCAGCTTGGTTCCTAACACCAGGTTGAAGTACTCCACCGTGTCGTCGAGCGTCAACAGACGTCCATCGTGCAGATACGGTGGCGTGTCCTTGATGCCGCGCAGGGGGAAGGTCTTGATCGCGCCATCGCGGGCCATCATCATGCCGTTCTCCATGTGCTGCTTGTAGAACCGCTCCGCATGAAGATCGTGCATCAGGTTGTCGGTGAAGTAAGGCCCCGAGTGGCACTCCGCGCACCGGCCTTTATTGAAGAAGACCTCTTGCCCATGCAGCTCTGCGGGAGTTGCCAGCTTCGGATCCAGCTTTCCATCCCACATCAGCTTCGGGGCCGGCGGAAAGTCGAGAATCTCCTGGAACTCAGCCATGAAGTGCACCTGGCTGCCGCGCTCGAGCACATTGACCCCCTTCTTCGTTGCGATCACGGGATCGCCATCAAAGTAAGCCGCTCTCTGTTCGAACTCCGTAAAGTCCTCGACCGTTTTGAGGGCTCGCTGCGAACCAAACAGGCGCTGTATGTTGACGCCGCGCAGAGCGGGGGTCTCGATCCGGTGCCGAAACTCCTGGGGACGGATATCTCCAACCAGATGAAAAGCGCCGTTCGTTCCGCCATTCGTGTGGCAATCGAAACACGCCACGCCACGGCTCGGCTTATCCGAACGCCGGTCGTTGGTTTGGTTGAATTGCTGCTGCGGAAAGGGGGTCAGCAGGAGCCGTAAACCTTCGAGTTGTTTCGGATTCAGGATGCCGCTGAACACATCGTAGAAGTTTTCGATGGTGATGAGCTTGCCTTGGGAGACGTCGCCGAGGTCAGGACGTGTCGTCAGATAGATTGCTGGTGGAAACTCAGCGAGAAACCGCTCCGGTATGTCGAAATCGAGATCGAATCGGGTCAGATCACGTGCCTCCTGACGATTGAGTTCGTCGAGCTCGGACTTCGGAAAAACCATACCCCCTTCTGGATGGTTGGCATGGGGTAGGGGAAGAAAACCCTTTGGAAAGGTCCCCTGATCGCGAATCTGATCCGGCATTTGACCGGCGAGCTGATTCCAGGTCACACCCTGCGGCAGTTTTACCCTTACACCTTCCTGCACCGGCTTCGCGCGATCCATCACCACACCTGACGCAGGTCTGTCGCTCAGGTCATAGCGTTCCTGTAGAAGATCCATCTGACGCTTCATGATGTCAGGCTTGGCAGCCACCATGCGGCTGTGAATCGCAGCAAACGTCTCCGAATCCGTAACAGGAAGATAGCTGTTTTTCACTGGTTCCTGCGCGCCTTGCGCCGCAGCAGAGACCGAAACGCTGATGCCGACCGCGGCAATACCTGCAAGACACGCACGATGGGAAAACTTCGGAATCGATTTCATTTGAGTAGCTCCTATCCTCACGGAGGGAATTGCAAACTGAAGGCCCGCAATACGGAGAAAAAGGAATCGAAGTCTAAGGAAGGCCTACCGGCCATGGTTTATATGCGTACATTAATACCACTGTTGGCGCAGAACAGGTGGAAAACTATCGCTTGTATCCGGGTGCGTTATTTCACTCCTGCTAGGCTTAAGTTATGTCCCTTCAGCCTCATCTTCGACACCTCATTGAAGGTCGCGCGACCCTGTCGCGAGAGCAGGCCCGCGAGCTGATGCAGCAGATTCTCGCGGGCGAGCTTGTTGACATAGAGATAGCCGCGTTGGTGGGTGCGCTGGCTGCCCGGGGTGAGAGGCCCGAAGAGGTCGCCGGGTTTGTTGACGTGATGCGGGCCGCGGTGACACGGGTTCCACTCTCCGCTGAGGAGCAGGCCTTGCTGGTTGACACCTGCGGGACTGGAGGAGATGCCAGCCGGACCTTCAACATCTCGACCGCTGCGGCCCTCGTGGCTGCCGCGGCGGGGGCCTCCATTGCAAAACATGGCAATCGGGCCATCACCTCGCAATGCGGCTCTGCGGATGTTTTGGAGGCGCTGGGAGTGCCGGTCGATCTTTCCCCGGAGGATGCTTCCGAGACCCTTCGCCGTTATCGCTTCGCCTTTCTACACGCTCCCTCACTGCACCCGGCCATGAAGGCCGTCATGCCGGTGCGACGTGCCCTGAAGGTGCGAACCGTCTTCAATCTGCTGGGGCCGCTCACCAATCCTGCGGGAGCCTCCGCGCAGGTGATGGGTGTGTATGCACAGGACGCAGTCGCGCTGGTGGCGGAGACGATGGCCCTGTTAGGAACCCGTCATGCGTTTGTGGTGCATGGGACCGCCCAGGACCCGGATGGGACGATCCGTGGACTGGACGAGATCTCTATCTCCGGACCGACGCATCTGGCTGAAGTCCGCAACGGAGTGGTTACGGTTTCGACCATTACTCCGGAAGAATTTGGCCTGCAGCGTGCACCGATGAGTGCGCTTGCGGGAGGTGGAGCGAAGGAGAACGCCGCGATTCTTGCAGCTATCTTTTCAGGAGAACAGGGCCCTCGACGGGATATCGTGCTGCTGAACGCAGCGGCGGTCCTGGTTGCTGCTGATCTCTCGCCGGATTTGGCGACCGGCGTGGCGCTGGCCGCCCAGACGATCGATTCCGGTGCCGTGACAAAACTCCTCGACCAGCTCCGCAGCGGGACATAGAATCGACGGGCGAACCAATCGCCTGCTGGAGATTCAAAGAATGTCTTCCATGCCACCGCCTCTTACACTTCTTGACGCCTCGATGGTTACGACTGCTCTCGAGTTACCCGGCTATCGGGTAGTCCGCAGTGCCGGAGTCGTCCGCGGGATTGTGGTCCGCTCCCGGTCGATCTTCGGGACGATCGGGGCCAGCCTGCAGACGGTGCTCGGTGGCAATATCACTCTGCTATCGCAGCTTTGCGAGAAGACCCGGCAGGATGCCTTTGTGATGATGATGCAGCAGGCTTCTGAACGTGGGGCGAATGCGATTATCTGCGCCCGTTATGACGCGAATGAGCTGATGCAGGGGGTAACAGAAGTGCTTGCCTACGGAACAGCGGTCGTGGTGGAGCGAGTCTAGCTGTCGAATTGCGGAATAAAAGCAAATCTTCCGGTACGGACTTTATCCCTTTGATCGGGATAACACGATATCGAGATACGGGAGATTTACTGCCTGGAAATCCACAACGGAGCTGACGCTGCTTGACTAACATGGGGCAATGACCACAGTTGCTCCTGGCCGCATTGAGATGATCACTGGCCCCATGTTCTCAGGGAAGTCCGAAGAACTGATTCGCCGACTCAAGCGAGCCCGCATCGCTCGTCAGCGCGTAGCATGCTACAAACCGAACATTGATCTTCGCTATCACCGCACGGCGATCGCCAGCCACAGTTCACAAACTCATGAAGCCTCCACCGTGATGACGGTCGAGGACCTTCGCGCTACGTTATTCCCCATGCTGGATGAGGTGGAGGTCGTCGGAATCGATGAGGTTCAGTTCTTCTCGGACGACATCATTCCACTGGCAGTGGAACTCGTCCACCTGGGCAAGCGTGTCGTTATGGCGGGACTGGACACCACTTTTGCCGCTGAGCCCTTCGGTCCTGTTCCCAACCTGATGGCGATTGCCGATGAGGTGACCAAGCTCTCGGCTGTATGCATGGTGTGCGGGGCTCCGGCGATTCATACGCAGAGACTTGGGCAGAGCCAGGAGCTCGTGGTTGTCGGCGCGGCGGGAATGTATGAGGCGCGCTGTCGTCTGCATTTTCAACCGTGGACGGACGAGTCAGGATCGGAACAGCTGGAGCTGCTTTCGACTCGTGAAACCGCGGAGACCTAATCGGTCGTACTGCGTTATTCTTTGCCTACGTGTTTTCAGGCATCTAACAGGATTCAACATCTTAAAGATCAGCAGGAGAAAACCATATGCGTCTTACAGCCGCAGCTCTCGCCATCAGCCTCCTCACCATGCCGGCCCTGGCCAAATCCAAGGGTGTGACGGTCTCCTTGAAGACCAGCAGCGGACAGGACGCCGGAACCGCCAGCTTTGTTCCTGCCAAGGACAAGCTCACCATTCGAATCAAGCTAAAGAATCTGCCTCCCGGCCAACACGCCGTTCACATCCATGAGCATGCCGTTTGCGATGCACCTGACTTCAAGACTGCTGGCGGTCACTTCAACCCTGCTTCGAAACAGCACGGGATTGAAAATCCGATGGGACATCACAACGGAGACCTGCCGCAAAACGTTACCATTGGGTCTAATGGCACTGGATCTGCCACATTCCACGTGGATTATCTTTCGCTGGACCCTTCCGCTTCCAACTCGCTCTTCGCCAATGGTGGAACCTCGATTATGGTTCACGAGAAGGCTGACGATATGAAGACGGATCCGACTGGAAATGCCGGGAACCGGATCGCCTGTGGCGTCATCAGCGCCCCTAAGTAAGCGGGAGCGCCCCGGGGAAAGAATCCGATTTTACGAACTGAACCAGACCGAGCGCCCTTGCGTATATCCAATGCATGGGCGTTCTTTCCATTGCGCTTCCTGTAGCCGGCCGAACCTCCATTGGTCGAACCAGCCGTGCATTCCACAGAGAGATGCCCGCAGCCCGTTCTACGACGGATAACCCTGCTCCCGTCCATACGACTCGGGGCTCTTTGCGCGGTACACTCATACCACCGACCAAGCCCATTGATTCCATGCTAGAGCGCACACCGGAACAGGAAGCCGCACAGGAAGCTGTAGCCCGACTGGTCCGGCAGTGTATCGCCGGCGATGGTCAGGCATGGCAGCAACTCGTCGCATCCCAGCACCGGCGTATCTATGCGATCTGCTATCGCTTTACCGGATCCTCGTCGGATGCTGAGGACCTGACTCAAGACGTCTTCCTGAAGCTCTATAGAAATCTGACGAGCTTCGACCTGCAAAAAGGCAGTTTCCAGACCTGGATAACGACCCTGACCCGCAATCTGCTCGTGGATCACTTCCGCCGCTCCCGGATGGATCGCTCCTCCGACTCGCTGGATGCGACCTATGACGGCGAAGAGGACGGCCCCACCATGGCCGACCGCCTGGCAGACAAGCGGGAGTCTCAGGAGCAGCACTTTGCCAGTCTGGAGTTGAAGGTTCGCATCCAAGATGCTTTGAAGCAGCTGTCCCCGGAGCTGCGGGAGGCGGTGATTTTGCGTGATCTTGAGGACATGGATTACAAGGAGATCGCACAGGTTCTCCGGATTCCCGAGGGAACGGTGAAAAGCCGCATCAGTCGCGGTCGCGGGGAACTAGCAAGACTGTTACAACGTATAGAAAAACAACAGATGATGTAAGGATAGAAGGTGAGGTGGTTTCAGGTGGCAGAGCTCAATCAATTCGGTAACGCACAGCCTTCCCGGTCTCCGGACCCGGCCCATTGTGCTCAATGTGAGGTCATGTTGACCGATGCGCTGGATCGGACCCTTTCGCCTGAGGACCAGGCTATCTTCGATCGCCATCTGGCTGTCTGCCCGGAATGCTCGCGCATGTTCATCGATGCTCGTCTGGGGGCGGATCTTCTTCGCAAGCTGCATAAAGCCCGGCCGGAGCCGTCGACTGATCTGTTGGCAAAGATCCTTTCTTCGACTGGTCCAATGGCCAGACAAGAGGACATTTCCACGGCGGCTCAGAAGATCTCGATGAGCTTCGGCGCTTTGCAGACAACGCAGGTTGAAGGAGTGCCTGCAGCGTATGGCACGGCGCCCTATAGCGGTGGCAAGGTTCTTCCTTTCCGCAGGAGAATAGCAACAGCGTTCCAACTTACGTCTCTTCGCCATACGCTGATGCAGCCCCGGCTGGCGATGACTGCGGCGATGGCCTTCTTCTCTATCGCTCTGACGCTCAATCTAACGGGAGTGCGCATCACGCAGCTGCGTGCCAGCGACTTTACCCCTTCAAGCATCAAGCGTTCCTTTTACGACACCAACGCTCGTGTCGTCCGTTCTATCGACAATCTCAGGGTCGTCTATGAGCTGGAGTCGCGGGTACGCGATCTGCAGCGCGAGAGCGACTCCAGCACTTCCTCGGGCCCGCAGTCATCCCCCGCGCCTGTCCAGAACGCTCCGTCCGGCGATCAGCAGCGCGAACAGAATCTGAAGCAGCAGCAACAGAACCAGCAGAAACGATCGAATCCCCGGCAACGTTCCGGCAGCAGCCGCAGCCTGGGTCTGGCTTCCTCGCGCGTGCTCAGCGCTTCGCTCACTCCCCCGGATTCCTCCCCCGAACCCGGTCAAGAGAAGCAGCACGACTTTGTTATCGTTACTCCCACAATTTTGAACCCACTGGAGCAAGGGGGACAGGCATGAACTGCGCCAATCATCCAGAGCGTGAACGAATCGCCTTCTGCCAGAACTGCGGAAAGCCACTGTGCCAGGAGTGTGCCCGAGTGATCGGGACGGCCGTCTTCTGCGAGCCGTGCCTCGAGGCTCGGCTCTCAGGATCACAGGGCACGCCCTACACGACCACCGTTCCCCCGGGTGCTCAGGCTCCTCCCATTCCTCCGGTGCCTGGTAGCGGAGTGCCTAACCCAGGCCTCGCTGCCCTTCTGGGATTTATTCCCGGCGTCGGCGCGATGTACAACGGGCAGTACACCAAGGGAATCGTCCATCTGATCGTCTTCGCTGTTCTGGTCAGCCTTGCGGACGAGCATGGCATCTTCGGACTTTTTGTCACCGGCTGGATCTTTTACCAGGTCATTGAGGCATATCAGACGGCGAAGGCCCGGCGTGATGAGACTCCGCTGCCAAATCCTTTCGGGCTCAATGATCTCGGAGAACGGTTTGGCTTTGGAAAAGCCTGGACCGCGGGACCTCCAACGACTGGTACGGCGGCTTCCACCAGCGTTCCCTATACGGCTGCAGCTTCAGAAGCATCAGTGCCACCCAGCGCTGGACCCTATCAGGCTCCAGGCAGCTATCCTCCTGCAAGCAGCAGCTATCCTCCTGTAAGCAGCAGCTATCCTCCTGCAAGCAGCAACTATCCTCCTCCAGGAAGCTCGTGGGGAGCGCCGGCGGAGAATTTCACGGGCTCGCCGTATAACAATCCGTACACTGGCTCACCCTACAACGCCACTTACACGGGCTCTCCTTACGTCTCGCCATCGTCACCGGCATTCGATCCAAACGCGTCCTATTCGCGTAATCGTTTTCCTACCGGGGCTCTTTGGCTGATCGGACTGGGTGCCATCTTCCTGATCGGGAACACGGGACTCTTTCACGGTTTCCCTGTGCATCGCCTCTTTCCCTTCTTCCTAATTGGTCTGGGAGTATGGCTCTTCGTCCACAAGATGACGGCAAGCGGCGCAACTCTTGCAGATGACGGTACGGCGATTTATAGACTCCGTCTCTTCAGCGCTCTTCGGGGCTCTGTGTGGGTGGTGCTTGTGGGAGTCATGTTCCTGCTGTCGTCCTTCGACATCCTGTCATGGGGAAGCAGCTGGCCATTATTTATCATCGTCGCCGGCGTCATGATTCTGGCAGAGAAGACGTTTTACAATCCTGCAGCGGCGGCTCCGGCCTATCCGATGCCTCCGGTCCCGCCAGTCACTACGGCAACGGCTCCGCCAGCACCCGGCCCAATTGTGCCACCCCCACCGCCGGGCACTCCATCTCAGTCACCTGACCAGGAAGGGCGCTGAACGAACATGGCAAACCAGGTCCCGCCCTATCCACCACCTTCCGGACAGTACCCACCCCCACCGCAGGGTGACTGGCGATACCAACGTCGCGTTATGAGAGAACAGGCCCGCATGCAGCGCGCGTATCTGCGAACCCAGCAGGCCGCTTACCGCGCGCAACTCCGAGGCTCACGCCGGACGTCGATCGTAGGTCCGCTGCTGATGATTGCAATCGGAGTCGTCTTCTTTTTCATTCAGACCGGGCGCATGTCCTCTCGCTTCTTCTGGGATTGGTATGGGCACTGGTGGCCGGTACTGCTGATTGGCGTCGGCGTCATCATGCTTCTGGAGTGGAGCTGGGATCGCTACTTCCAAACGGACGATGCTCCCTTCCGCCGTCGTTATCTAGGAGGCGGGGTCTTCACCCTTCTTCTTCTGATCGGAGTTTTAGGAATTGTGTTCAGCGGACTTCACGGTGGGTCCTTGAGCCGAACCTTCAATCTGAATCCGGACAATATGGATGAGTTCTGGGGCGATAAGCATGAGAGCGATCAGACACTCTCGCAGGCTTTCTCGAGCGGGACTTCCCTGACGATCAATAATCCGCGTGGCGATGTGATTGTTGCTGGCAGTAGCGATGACCAGCAGATCCATGTCCAGGTGCATAAGCAGGTTTATACGCGTTCCGATTCTGAAGCAGTCAGACGCGCGCAGCAGCTGGTTCCAAAGCTGGATAGCGATAACTCTGTTCTGCATCTGACTGTTCCTGCGATCGAGGGAGGCCGGGCCGATCTCAGCATTACCGTACCGTCTTCTGCGCCTGTAACGGTGACCGCAAATCGAGGCGATGTTCACGTAGCCTCGATCAAAGCTCCAGTAAACGTCACCGCCAACCACGGCGATGTTTCCCTGACGGCTATCTCGGGCCCGATCAAGACGCGCATCAACAACGGCGACTCCTCCTTCTCAGCTCATAGTGCTACCGGACCGGTAGACGTCGAGGGCCGGGCTCGGGATCTGACGTTCTCGGATATCACCGGTCCCGCGATCATCAATGGCGAGTTTTTTGGCACCACTCACCTTGAGCACATTGCTGGAGAAGTCCGTTTCCATACCAGCCGCACCGAGATGCGCCTCAGCCGTCTGGATGGAGAGAGTGAGATCAGCTCTTCCGATATCTCCGCCGATCGCGCAGCGGGGCCGTTCACACTGGCGACCGGAAACAAGAATGTTAATCTCGATCGCATCTCTGGTGAGGTCTCGATCACAAACCGGAATGGTGCGGTCAATCTAACGGCTGCGGAACCGCTCGGAAACATTACGATCGAGAATCGCAACGGTGCCGTGGAATTAACTCTTCCTGAGAAGGCGAATTTCGCGGTTCAGGCAGACACAACAAATGGTGACTTGGAAAACGACTTTAACCTGCCGGAGCAGAGCAAAGACGACAGCAATCACAAGAGCTATAACGGCACAGTCGGCAAAGGTGGTCCGCTGGTTCGCATCACGACGAGCCAGGAGGATATCGCGATAAAAAAGGCCTCCATTGCTCCCATGCCTCCCGCTCCTCCAGAGCCTCCGGCTCCGATCTCGATTCGAGGTGGTGATGGTTCCGCGGTCATCGTCGGAAAGAATGGCGTCAATATCCGAAGCTCCGATGGTTCCACCATCATCGCCGACAAAAATGGCCTGCACATCGACATCAAGCCTGACGGATCGAGTGTGTATGTCAACAGAGGCACCCGCCTCATGACGGGTGTAGACGGAGCGCGCACGTACGAAGGATCAGACGGGACCCGCTACGCCGCTGCTGCGGATGGATCCAAGAAGTACCGCGGCAAAGACGGAACGCGCATCACGATCGGTACCGACGGTACACGGATCGGAACCACTGCGGATGGGCGCTCGCTCTCAAAATCAGAGATCGACAGCCGTCTCCGCCAGGTCGAGAAAGAGATCAATCGTGTCGCCACCGAGCGCGATGAGGCGGCCCGACGGAATTAATTTTACGAATCTCCTCTCTTGAGAATGAGGAATTTTGATGCGCTCGCCGATTATTCCTTCAGGAGTAAAACGAAGAATTCTGAAGGATGGTCTCCGCAAAAATGAATTGCGGGATGCCGCGTTCCGACGCATTGTCCGCTCTGTACCTAAAGGAAAAGTCTCTACCTACGGTAAGGTTGCCGCGGTTGCAGGATATCCGTTGTACCATCGCGCGGTAGCTCGACTCTTGCGCACGGAAGCTCCAGGAGGACTGCCCTGGCAACGGATCGTTGGAGCAGGGGGAGAGATAAAGCTGCGAGGCGAAGCTGCGGCAGAACAGCGACTGCGGCTGATGATGGAGGGGGTTAAGTTCCGCGGCAGACGAGTCAACATGGATCTCTATGAATATGCCTTGCGGAGCTGGGAGACGTTGGAGTAATTCAATTCTGCGGCAAAGGTTGCAATCAGCATAACTGCTGCCACATTTGGTGACGAACAGACCAGACAGCCGTTTGTGTCTGACGATATCCTTTCTGATCGCAGGGTACGGGCACCTTCACTCAGAGTCGTGCCTCAAAAAATGGTTACGCAAAGGAGAATCGAATGGGGGACCTCTCACCACTTACTCCGGCAAAGGAGCTGGCCGCGAAAAACAAAGCGGCCTTTCCAAACGAGAGCAGCGAATATCGCAGAGCACGCAATGCTCTGCTAATCGAAGAGATCGAGCTTCGCCGCAAGATTGAACGCGTCGCTGAGATGCGTCGCGCCATGCCACTCGGTGGTGAGATTCCCGAGGATTACACCTTCGACGGCGAGAATGGGCCCATCCACATCTCAGATCTCTTTAACGGCAAGCAATCATTGGTCGTCTACAGCATGATGTTCGGGCCGCAGCGCCAGCGCCCGTGCCCCATGTGTACTGCCATGCTCACCTCATGGGACGGCACCGCAAGAAACCTGCGTGAACGCGTCGCGCTTGCCGTCACCGCTCGCTCACCAATCGACCGCATTCTCGATTTCAAAAAGGAACGCGGTTGGCGGAACCTCTCCCTTTACTCCGATGGCAGCGGCGACTATACGCGCACTTATGTCAGCACAGAGGACGGCGACGTTCCTGGACTGAATGTCTTCACACGCCGCAACGGTAGGATCTACCATTTCTGGGCTAGCGAGATGAGCGGAGAGATGGCCGACCCAGGGCAGGACCCTCGTGGCGCTCCGGACGTCGATCCACTATGGACCATCTTCGATTTAACTCCCGATGGCCGCGGAAAGAACTGGTATCCGAAGCTCGAATATAGAGAGCCATGCTAAAAAGCGCTTTTATCCGAGAGGTAGAAGCTACCTTGTTTGATTGATTTGGACACGAACACAAGGCCTCGGTGCAGAACGCATCGAGGCCTTACGGCTTCTTTGGGCC
>JHVA01000001.1:0-4067500 GCA_000688615.1 Acidobacteriaceae bacterium KBS 146 | reverse complement strand
CCGATGAAAGCGATATGGCCACGTTGACCGTTCACTAGCGCAGAATGTCAAAACATCTCAGCGGCACATGATGCCGTGGAGCCTAGGCTCCTATAACTTTAGCTTGCAGTGGCTTGGGTTTAGATTCGGCCGGCTTGAAGCCTTTTGCCTATCAAACGCTTGGACTGCGCTTCGAATCTCAGCATCGCTGTTTCCAGCATCAGGATTGAAGCTTATTCACTACCCACAGTGAGAGTACCTTGCTTGCGATCTCTTTGCAAGCCCGACTGCTCAACTGCGACTTCCTGAGAGTATCAACGACGAGGAGATCATGCAACCCTTCAGGCTGTGAAAAACTCATCGTTTCTGTAGAAAACTCTCAATACCCCTATGAACAAAGGGTATTCCCTCTTCGCCTTTTCATCATCGAACACGAAAACTCTGAAGCATTGTGTTGAAGAGTGGCTTGAGCAGCGCGTAATCGGCCTCGGGTGCGACGAAGACCATGTAATTGACAGCTCCATCTGGCCGAGTGACGGTGACCAGCAAATCCCGCTCAGGCACAGTGGTTCCCCCATTCGATAAGGGAGAGCGGCCTCGGAGCTCGACAGCATTCGCCGGCCGACCATTGACTGTCATCTCGCTGATAGCGCCAGACACGGTCATTCCTTCGTTCTGCTGACTCATCTGTTTGGCAATTGCGGTGGTTGCCTGCGTCAGATCGTTCGCATTGGCCACTGGCGTCTGAAATTTGGCGCCATCGACGATGGCTCCGTAGGCGATGCCGGCCTGGCTTGCGCCGTTCTGCGGAACAAAAGCCACGCTTCCGTTCTGAGCTTCTCCTTTTCGCCAGCTCTCCGGGTAACTGATTGAGAACGCCCTGCCGTTGTAGAAGACTGTGCGGTCATCCAGGCCGAGCGCAGCTTTGTCGAGTCGAGCGGAGGGCACATTGCCCTGTCCCTGCTGGCTGGGGCTCGATGCAGGGATTACCTGAGCAGGACCACCGGCTACGAGAGCATATTTGCCGCTCTGTCTCCAGGCACCGGCCTGCATTTCCTTGGCGTTGTACGCCTTCTCCTTGGCGGCCAGATCGCGAGCCCGCGTGAACGCCGCCGAGGTGACAGTCGGATTAGGCTTCCGGGGAAGGGTAGCGATCTCGGCGGTAACGTATTGCATTCGGTTCCCTGGATTGGGGTGATCGCTGAAGATCTGAGCTCCCCCCTCGCCATACTTTGCCTGAATCGTCTCGAAGAACTGCGGCAAGCCGCGCGGATCGAAACCGGCGTCGTACAGGATTCCTGCGCCCAGCAGGTCGGCCTGCTTTTCGTAGTCACGCGACATCCTCAGAAAGCCGAGGCCTGCCGCCATTCCTATTCCCTGCGTCGCCAGGGATCCAAGCGCACCGTTCCCGAGAGCGATGGCTGCACCGAGTTGACCAAGAGCCGCCCAGGTTCCCACCGACTGCTGCTTGGTCATGTTGCAGGTGGAGTGGCGCATAACAACGTGCGAGAGCTCATGGGCCATGACTCCCGCTAGCTGAGACTCGGTTTCGGCCGCGCGAATAGCACCGAGGTTCACGAACATTGCTCCACCCGGCAAAGCAAAGGCATTGATCTCGTCACTTGCCACGACGTGGAAATTGAATGGCCAGCGATATCCGGGGGTAACCGCAACCAGCTTTTCTCCAAGTTGACGGACATACTGTGAGACCGGAGAGCTGTCTGGGAGGACGGGCATCTCCTTGAAGACCTGGGCGGCAACCTTGGCGCCTTCCGTCTGCTCCTGTTGGACACTGAAGGCGTTTTTGCAGGGAGGAGGAACCTGAAAACGCGCCCAGGCTGACTGCGTAGCCCCACCACAGAGGACCAGAGCGATAAAAAACGTTCTCCGTGCCGAGCCTTTCCATCCAAACATGAGCAATACTCCTTCTCGTGAATCCGACAGCCAAAAATCGTTAGATGCTGACCGTCAGCCTTCTCCTGGATTCAGGAAGGCTTCGCGATGACCCCAAGGTCAGCAAATCCATTGACAAAATATTGCACCGCCAACGCTACCAGCAACAAGCCCATGATGCGGACCAGAATGCGAATGCCTGTATCTCCAAGAGCCCTAGCGACTTTGTCGGAGTTGCCAAGAACCAGATAGCAGATGGCTGCCGTAATAAAGATCGAGCTGAGGATGGCGACCATCTGCCAGGCGGTCTGTGCCTGTCCGACCAGGACCATGACACTGGCGATGGCGCCGGGACCCGCGAGCATGGGTATGCCGAGCGGGACGATTCCAGCGTCTTCTTTGCTGGCTGCCGCCTCGGTATCTCCAGTCGACTCCTGCGTCGGAGAGCGTTTGGCCTCAAGCATGTCGAGCCCAATCAACAACAGGATGATGCCGCCGGCAATCTCGAACGCCGGAAGCGTGATTCCAAACATCTTGAAGATGTACTGCCCTGCTACGGCAAACGCGCTGAGAAAGATCAGTGCCGTCAGTGAGGCTTTCCGAGCGATTCGGCGGCGTCGCGAATCGTCAGAACCGGCGGTCACGGCCAGAAATGTCGGCAATGCGGCGAAGGGATCTACGAGAAAGAAGATGGAGCTGAGAGCAAGAACGGAAAAGCGCACATACACCGAGTGCTGCAAGCCGTAGAGACTCATCGGAGAATGCAGGCCGTAGACCACACCTCATTCTCCCATGACTGGTCCAGATCTCCTGCGAACGTCCGTTCCTACGGCTTTCCCTATGGCTTCCATCAAGGCGGGCTGGCTATAATAAATTCTCCACGCTAGGAGCACATATGCCCATCCAAAGTACTGCGAATATATGGCACAACGGCAAGCTGATTCCCTGGGACAAGGCCCAGATTCATGTTATGAGCCATGTCGTCCACTATGGCTCCTCCGTCTTCGAGGGAATCCGTTGCTACACCCAGCCCGCGGGCGCTGGGGTCTTCCGCCTTCACGAGCATATGCAGCGCCTCGCGGATTCGTCCAAGATTTATCGCATGCCGCTGCCCTATACGGTGGAGCAGCTGTCCGCTGCGGTCGTGGATGTGATCGAGGCCAACGGCATCGCGCCCTGTTACATCCGACCCATCGCGTTCCGCGGCTATGGCGAAATCGGCGTGAATCCTTTGAAGTCCCCGGTAGAGGTGTACATTGCGAACTTCCCGTGGGGGAAATATGTCCCAGGGAATCAGGGCGCCGATGTCTGCGTTTCCAGCTGGTCGCGCCTCGCCCCTAATACGATGCCCTCGCTGGCAAAGGCCGGAGCAAACTACATGAACTCCCAGCTCATTCGTATGGAGGCGGAGGTCAACGGCTACTCCGAAGGGATTGCTCTTGATGTGAACGGCTATCTCTCAGAGGGATCGGGAGAAAATCTGTTCCTGGTGCGCAATGGTGTTCTCTATACCACCCCACTCGCCAACTCTGTGCTGAGTGGAATCACTCGCAGCTCCGTGATTACGCTGGCTCGCCAGCTCGGCATCGAGGTAGTCGAGCAGGCACTTCCGCGCGAGTTGCTCTACATCGCGGACGAGGCCTTCTTCACGGGAACCGCCGCGGAGGTCACTCACCTGCGGTCGGTCGATCGCATTATGGTCGGCGATGGCAGTATGGGACCGATTACCTCGGCTCTGCATGAGGAGTTCTTTGGTATCGTCAACGGGCTCAAGCCCGACCGGTACAACTGGCTTACCCCGGTCAACGTCAAGGTTGCCGAGCCGGTTGGTGCCTGACAGGAACATCCGAAGATGAAAGCCGCGAAGCAAATTGTCTTCGCGGCTTTTTCTTGCCTAAAATGCGCTTGCTGCGACGGATTGACGTGGCCACATGACACTTTTGAGGCAGGCTTTCGCAAGTTTGCGGCAGCCCAGGTGCGGTAGTCTTAGATAGACCGAAATAGCTCAACTTTCGCGTTTTTCCTGGAGGTTTCATGTCCACTGTTCTCATTACCGGTATTGCGGGATTTATCGGATCAAGCATTGCACGAGCCCTTGTGAAAGAAGGCGCGCAGGTACGCGGCGTCGATAATCTCTCCACCGGTTCCATGGAGAACATCGAAGAGATCCGGACGAAGATCGACTTCCGGAGGGCGGACGTGCTTGACGCGACCGCTTTGGCGGATGCTTGCCAGGGAGTGGATTACGTCTTTCATGAGGCAGCAATCCCGTCTGTTCCGAAATCGGTCGATGATCCTGTGGGAACCAATGGGCCGAATCTGACAGGAACGCTGTATGTCCTTGAAGCTGCCCGTAAGGCAGGCGTCAAGAGAGTTCTGTATGCGGCTTCCTCGGCAGCCTATGGAGACTCGCCCGAGCTCCCGAAGACCGAGGCAATGCTTCCGGGGCCACTCTCGCCGTATGCGGTGCAGAAACTTGCCGGAGAGCATTATCTGGCGAGCTATTACCGTGTCTACGGACTCGAAACCGTCTCCCTGCGCTACTTCAACATCTTTGGGCCGAGGCAGGACCCCTCTTCACAGTACTCCGGCGTACTGGCGCGATTTATATCGCTGATGCTGGCAGGACAAACTCCAACGATCTATGGAGATGGACTGACGAGCCGTGACTTTACCTACATTGACAATGTAGTCTCAGCAAACCTGCTGGCAGCGAGGGCACCTGCGGAGAATGTGGCGGGACGCGTCTTCAACGTGGCCACAGGGAACCGGACTACGCTCCTCGAGGCATTCTCCGAAATCAAACGCATCACTGGCTACTCGGGGGGAATCAATCATGCACCCGAGCGAGAAGGAGATATCAAGCACTCCCTCGCTGACATCTCCCAGGCACAGAAAGCTTTCGGCTATAAAGTCTCAGCTGACCTTGCGTATGGGCTGGAACAGACGATCGAGTGGGCGAAGGAATCAGTGGCGGCAGTCTAGAGACTGCCGCTTTCTCATCGCTGATTAGAGTTTATGAAGGTTCTTCGGCATGTTCCGCATTCCCAGAACATGAAAGTCCTTCAGACCGCTCTTGTTGATATAGGCGAGCCTGTTGTTGCCATTCGGATCGGTCGGAATCAGAAAGAAGCCGGTCTCCAGAACGAAATCGCGGGTATTGCTGATAATCCCTTCGATCATCTCCCCGTCATTGAAGTAGACGCGTACCCACAGCCCGGGCACGATAGGAGCATTTTCGTGAAAGTGGAGCGCCTTGTGCCGGATGTCGCCACTGAAGGTCTTGACGAAGAAGACAGCCTTAGCGTCCCGAGTCGGGATCTCCTTCACCTCGCCGGTGTCCACGAGGCTTAGCTTGATGGTCTCTAGAGGAGAACCAGGATTTTCATGAAGCAGCTCCTCGATCGAGCCAAGTTCGCTGATCTGGGCCGTTCCTCGCACCGTATGATCGTCAAACCGGACCACGACACGATGAACGCCATCGGCCGCAGCCGCAGCCATCGCAGCGATTTTAGCGGCTACGCGCGATCTTGTGGAGATAGATCGTACTGTTTGATCTTGTAGAGCAGAGCCTTGTAGCTGATCTGAAGATCGTTTGCCGCCGCCTTGCGGTTCCATCCAGTACCCTCCAACACCTGTGCAATTGCAGCCGCTTCAGCGCCGCCTTTGAGATTTTTTACCAGCGCCTTCAGCCCAGCACCATTGCCCGGTTCAACGTTCGCTCCTGCCGCAGCTTGCGCTGTTACCGGAGCCAGTTCGTCGAGAATCGCCCGTTCGTCGCCGAGGACCAGATAACGATTGACGACGTTTTCGAGCTCTCTGAGATTTCCAGGCCAATTGTGTAGCAATAAAGCATCCATCAATTTCTGGGAAAAAGGTAGCGGATCGCGATCGTAACGACGCGCTCCCTTGCGCATAAAGTATTCAGCGAGTACCGGAATCTCTTCCTGACGCTCGCGGAGAGGAGGTATGTTGAGTGTGAACCCATTGAGCCGATAGTAAAGATCCTCACGGAAGGTCTTGTTGGCCATCGACTCTTTCATGTTGATGTTTGTGGCAGCGATGACGCGCACATCCACCTTCATCGGCGAACGGCTACCGAGCCGCGAGAATGTGCCGTCTTGAAGGACCTGCAGGAGCTTAGCCTGCAAGATCGCAGGCATCTCCCCGATTTCGTCAAGGAAGATTGTCCCTCCCGAGCAGACCTCAAACTTGCCCGGCTTGGTCTTCACAGCGCCCGTAAAGGCACCTTGCTCATAACCGAAGAGCTCGCTTTCCAACAGGTCTGCCGGAACCGCGGCGCAGTTTACCTTGAGAAACGTATTCTGGCTGCGAGAGGACATCTTGTGGGTGTAAAGAGCAAGAATCTCCTTGCCAGTACCGCTCTCCCCGAGGATCAGCAAAGGAATATCGGCACGAGCGACCAAGGCTGCCTGGGATTCCAGATCTCGCATTCGCTTACTGGAACGTACGAAGGAATGGGTTTCGTTGAGGGGAATCTCTCTGGGAGAATCCGCCGACGCCGCCTTGCGATCGGGGGAGATGAGATGCTCTTCGATGGCCTCTTCAATATCGGTGCCGACAAACGGCTTCATGACGATCGCTCGAACGCCGGAGCGAATCACTACCTCAAGATCACGTAGCTCGGCCGAGCAGGAGAGCACAATTACCGGAACATTTGGGTGAGTTGCGCGAATCTCCGTCAATAAGGGGTGAGATTCCTGTCCTGAATGAAGGGCAAGCAGCAACATATCCGCTTCATCGTTCTGGGAGAGGCGATCAAGAAGGGACTTCTCTTCCGAGAAGAGATTCAGCGCATACCGATCTCCCAGCGTGAGGCGAAGATAATCCAGAACTGCGAGATCAGGTTCGAGAATCAGAACCTGAGGACGAGATTTAGCCACTGACTTCAAAGCAGACATACTGTAAGACGGAGAAGCCGACATACCAACACCCCTATGATGCCGATTTGAGTCGTTACGCTCAAATCTTGGCGAGCCTGGCTGGCCGTGCTAGTAACCAGATTTCCTTTTATTCCCAGCCCGTACTGTAACCTCAACCACCCGAGAAGTGGGGAGACCTTCCGGCGAGCTACTTTGCAAATTCTAGTTCGGATTCCCTAAAGTGCGACACAAAAATGTTAATAATTTTGCCGACAAAAGAGAAAAATGTTTACCACTCCTGCGAAGTGGCGTTCGACAGGAGGGAAAAAATCACCATTGAAGCGGACAAAAATTACCTTTTGAACATACCGGCATTTGTGCGAAGCATCTTACTGAAGAGCTAAGAATCGGCTGTAAACATTGCGTTAAGCCAGCTTCGGCGTAGTCCCGAACAACAAAAGAAGGTTTTTTGCACAGGAACATTAGGCGGAAACTTCTTCCCTCCGACTCTAGTTGGAGCTATACGTGCTTGATGAAATGTATTGCACTTTTGCTCCATACCCAATAGACGGGAAATTGACTTGGTTCATACTCCGGAATCCGCTGCCTCCTTCAGTCTGCCACCGATGGATATCCTCTTCGGGAAAACCGCCACGATGCAGGCGGTGCGTAACAAAATAGAACGAGTTGCTGAGACAGATGTGCCGGTCCTGATTCAGGGCGAAAGCGGAACCGGCAAAGAAATCTGCGTACAACTCTTACATTCCCTTTCCCTTCGATCGCGCGGAAGCCTGGTCAAGGTAAGTTGTCCGGCAATCCCTCATTCACTTCTGGAAACCGAGCTGTTCGGTTACGAAAAAGGGGCGTTCACCGGGGCAACCACGACGAAGTTAGGCCGCGTAGAGCAGGCTCACAATGGCACTCTGTTTCTCGATGAGGTTGGCAGCCTCGACCTGAACGTTCAATCCAAACTGCTCCAGGTTCTTCAGGACGGAACCTTTGTCCGGGTCGGTGGCCATGAGTCCCGGTCAATCGCTACCCGACTTGTCTCGGCAGCCAATGGAGATCTGAGAACCCAGGTCGAGAATGGGACCTTCCGGCTGGATTTTCTGTTTCGCATCAACGCGGTCACCATCAATTTGCCACCTTTGCGCCAGCGCATCGCTGACCTTCCAATCCTGATCGACTACTTTATCGATCACTACTCTCGCGTCTTCCGTCACACTCCGGAGTTGCTCTCCAAGAGCGCCATGCGGCTCATGCAGAGCTATCACTGGCCAGGAAATATCCGCCAACTCGAAAACCTGATTCGGAGCTACGTCCTGATTGGCAGCGAAGATGCACTGGTTGCAGAGCTGATTCCGGAAGAACCCCGAAGCGGCGTTACAGCCGAGATCGATCTGAGCGAACCCATTTCGTTAAAGAACATCACGAGGCAGGCGACTCACGATCTGGAGCGCCAGATCATTTTGAAGGTCCTACAGGCAAATAGCTGGAATCGACAAAAAACCGCCAAATGGCTGCAGATCAGCTACCGCTCGCTGCTCTATAAGCTGAGTGAGGCTGGTATGCCGGAGGTTCCACCGCGTCCGCTCCGTACTGCAACCTCCCCGAAGAGGACGGAAAGCGCTCTTAGTTCTGCCCTGTCTGCGACGACTCCGCGCACACGGCTGTATTAGGTTGTAGGTTTTTTATCGGAGGCGGAGGCACTTCTAAACAACGGAACGGCTTCGATCAAGTGCTGTAGTCAGGATATTCTCTACATCTCTACTGACATCGGCCCAGTTCCGGGAGTGGCGGCTTGCGATGGCTTTCTCATCCCAAGCTTGAGAAAGGACCTCATCGAGGGCAGTTTCAAGGGCGGCTGCATCTCGTGCCGGAATCAGACGCCCGCTTCGATCGTCCATCAGCTCAGGAATTCCTCCGACGTTGGTAGCCACTACTGGGCGGCCAGAGGCAAGGGCTTCTACGATGACATTGGGACATCCTTCCCGATAACTTGGAAGCGTCACAAGGTTCGACGCAGCCATCCACATGGCCACTTTCTCTGTAGTGCACGATGGTACGAGATGCACTTGGTCCGAAACACCCTGCGCCACAATCGCATCGGAAATCTGCTGGCGTGCTGGCCCGTCGCCGACAATCCAGACCTGCAGCTGCGGTCGACGTGCCCGCAGCTTCGCGACTGCCGCCACAAGTTCGATCAGTCCCTTAGCCAGATCCAATCGCCCGATATAAACGATCGTCTCGGCGTCCGGCGAAACGCCCAGAGCGGAGCGTGCTTCCCACCGGTCTCCCGGATGGAAGATGGCGGTGTTGCAGCCGTTCAAGACGGCTGCACTCTTTTCGATTGGAGCTCCAAGCTGACGGGCCTTTCGCAGAAGATCTCCGCTGACAGTGATCGTAAAGTCTGTGTTCCGAAGGACGCGGCGCGTGAGCCAACCGCATAAGGGGTCGGGGATGACATTGAGGTCGGAGCCGATTGCCGTAACCACCAAAGGAACTCTGAGAGCGCGGGCCACCCGCAGAGCCGCATCGCCATCGGGATAGACGATGTAGTTCAAAATAATGTCGGGACGATAGGTCCGGACACTGGAGAGAATGCTTCGCGACGCCGACAGCCCATTCAGTGGCCGAGAGACGGCGGGCAGCGCGGGGTACGGGATATATTCAACCTCGACTCCGTCAACACGATGCTTGAAATCGAGCTGCCGCCCAGCTCGACTGCGTGGCGTTAGAAGGGGAGGATAGCGCGATTCGGGATAAAAGACCTTCAACTCGCATTGTTTGGCGAGGACGCGCAGGGTTTGATAGGCAGAGTGACCGGCCCAGGGTTCATGCGAGGTAGGAAAATATCGCGTGATCACTGCCACTCTCATGAATGTCTTACCCCTTCAATCTTCTTATCGGATCCTGCCAATTGCTTCACGAGGGAAGCATAGCGAGCGGTAAGCGGACGACGGTGATAGGCGGCGATACGCTGGAAATCGGGCTGCACAAGAGCGCCGCTCATTTCTACTGTCTCCTGCAACATTTTTCGAATCGCAGCTGGGTCGTTTACATCGGCCCATCTTCCGGCGCGAGTTTCTTCGAGAAGCCGTCGCACATCGCCGTCGGGGTGGACTACGCCGAGAATCGGCTTACCTCCCCCAAGATAGTCGTAAAACTTCGCAGCCACATTGATTCGATCGTGCGTGATAAGCAGCAGATAATCCGTATCCCGTATTGTCGCGAGGGCTTCGGCTTGAGGCATAAATCCCTTTAGATCAATAGTGTCGCCCAGAGATAGGAGCTGCTCCCGATATGCCGGCGCTTCAATATGGCCGATGAAGCGGATGTGCAAGCGGGACCGGATCTCCTGTGGCAGCCCACGAACCGCCTCTACAAAGGTTCCTGGAGCCGTAGAGCCATAGACGCTTCCGATATAGGTGAGAACTATCCTTCGTTCCCCCGGAGATGTGGAAGCTATAGCCGATGCCGAGGGAGGAATCGCGTCGTATCCGTTATGAATACAGACAAACTTTTCCGAAGGCAGCCCAGGATAACGAGCCTGGAGTTCGCGTCGTGCTGCCTCTGTCACCAGGACAACGGCCGTTGCCGCGCGAACTGCCTCGGCCTCTGTGTCCTGAGCAATCTTTCTAGCCCTGGCGTTGTTGTTGAAGCTAACGAGATCGAGAGTCGTTGTCAGCCATTCATCCCGAAAGTCGAGAAGGATCGGGAGATCGGGAAAGAGTCTTCGAAGTTGCACGACCAGCTTCGCACTGGAAAATGGAGGAACCGTGATCAGGACCGCGTCAATGGACCGCCTACGGATGATGCGAGCTGCCGCCGGAAACGCAAATGGAAGCCAACCGATCTGAGGATCTGGCAGGAGGAGATTTCCGATCCAACGCTTCACAGGATTTCTTGCCTTTCCTGCGGTCGGTACGGACGAAGGAGTGGGCCTACCGCGGCCTCCGGTAATTGCTTTTTTCACAGACTTGCGCAACCAGAAAGGAAGATCGAGAGTCCAGGTTCGGTGCACCTGAACTTCAGACGGAACCTGTTGCAGCAAACTCAGATCCCGACCTACCGCCGGTGCGTTTCTGGCAGTAAGGACATCCACTCGGACATCATTTTCAGGGAGATATTTGGCCAGGGACAGAGCTCGCAATACACCGACACCTCCAGCCGGAGGGAAGGAGAACGTAATCAGGAGAAGATTCAAAGTCAGCTTGCTCCGGCAGGTGATCCTGCCATCTCTGGCGTGAGGCGAGGGCCCGGGTGAAGGGGGCCGGTCAGAGACTCTACAGCACAAAACATCTCGTAAGCACTCGCCCATCGGAGCTCGATGCCGCGCCGCTGCGTCTCTTCGTGCAGCCAGCGGAACATCTGTTCCAGCCCTCCGGCACGCATATCGGTCCCAAGAAGAGCATCGGCATTGTCTTCGCGAGCACCGTGTGTGTGGAGCTTCAGAAACATCTCATCCCCGACCTGTGGTGCAAGGTCAAGCCAGCCACGGACGCGCTGCGCTGTAGGGGGATCATTGTGCGCGATCTCCCCCATCTCGACACGAGGGATTGCCCGCCCCCCGAACCGCAATCCGGCCGGTCCGGTGATCATCAGAAGATCCCCTTGTGAGCCGCTTCCAACGGTGGCCTCGATCCCGCGATCGAACGCTTTTGGACGCCCCGGCGTGCCGGTGCACCAATAGACCTGGTTTATGATGCGTCCCTGCGTAGGCGACGGTATGGAGGGCATGGTGAAATCGGCGTAACAGCCCAGATCGCGTAAAAGCTCGATCTCTCCGGTCAGTCCGCAATCGAGACCATCCGGGCGAGAGTTATCAAGCGCCCAATTCCCATGGATGAAACCGAAGACCATACGGCCCCTGTGATCATGCAGAAGCCCATGATCGTTGCGCAGGCGCCGGCAGAATTCCGTCATCTTTTGGATGAACCCATCTCGGGTCTCATTGCGGTGATGGATGTGAACTTCTACATCGCCAATTCCCTGGCGAGTCATCTGGGCAAGCGGATCGAGCAGTTCCGGCCGATATTCCTCCTGCGGGTAGAAGAAACTGTATCTGGGAGGATTTCCAGACGCATCGTGCGGAGCAGCGTCTGCAATTCGAGGCCATGCCTCCTGCCACCGTGCCACACGGCGGAGTGCGGTCTCTATCGATGCCTTCTGGCAGAGTGGCTCGTAATGATCGGTAATTCCAACCCATAATCTCCGGGTTGCAGGTCTGCGGATCAAGCGCCGGGCGCGATCGCGGAAATAGCCTGGAAACCAAAGCTCAGCGTGACGTGGAAGCTTCATGACTGTCGGCCCGAGTGAAATCCTACAATATCGGCAGATTTACGGACGTTCTTCTCCTTGAATTCCATCAATTTTCGCGATCCATGATGCCAGATGAACTAGTATTACATTTGGGTCTGCTCTACCTATTTTATGGGACTTTTTCTAACGCTACTCTATATTCTGACTGCGTATCTCGGTCCCGAGACTTTATGGGGACCTCTTTATGAGTTCCACATCGAGATTATTCTCGCGACCCTGGCATTAGCAGCCTCCATTCCCCGCATTCAGGAATCGAAGATCTTTACGATACCGCAGACGTTTGCGCTGCTTGGCATGTGTGTCGCCGTCTTTTGCTCCATGGTTATGACTGGCTGGCTGGGCTCCATAACGCCGGCATTGCTTGGGTTTATCCCCAACGCCTTCACCTTTTTCCTGGTGGTGGTCAATTTCAGAACCAAGAGGCATCTGCAGCTCCTCGCGCTCACCTTCTTTGTCATAAGTGGATACACGATCCTCAGGGGTTACGCGGCGTTACGGGCTGGAGACTATCTGAACCCCTACCTCATGCCTCAGGGGAGCGAGGATGGGGGGTATTTTTACCGTTTGCGCGGAATGGCCTTTATCAACGACCCAAATGACTTTGCCCAAGTCATGGTCAGCCTGATCCCGTGCATGTTTTTCTTCTGGAAAAAAGGGAATCTGCCCTTCAATGTCCTGTTTGTGCTGGCTCCAGTGAGCTGGCTGGTCTTTGGGATGTACCTGACTCACTCGCGTGGCGGAATCGTGGCTCTGCTCGCCGTCGTGCTTTTCGCATCGCGGCGCAAGATCGGTACAATTCCTGCGGCGATCATTGCAGGCGGTCTTTTTGCCATTACCAGCGTGTTGGGATGGTCGGGAGGCCGCGACGTCTCCATGGAAGCAGGCGCAGGCCGTATGGAGGCCTGGGCCGTCGGAATTGACCTCCTCAAGAGCCATCCGATCTTCGGCGTAGGTTTCAGCCGATTCAGCGAATACTTCTATATCACCGCTCACAATACGGTGGTCGTATGCGCAGCCGAACTTGGCATGTTCGGCCTTTTCTGGTGGGTTATGTTTATTTTGCCTACGATCCGGGATGCAATGGTGTGCACGGTAGAGCAGAACACAGAACCGGTCGAAGACGATACCTTCTCTTACGAACGTGCGACGGGGGTCCGTCGCAACTTTCAGGCACCCATGAAGTGGCAGGGTATGCAACCGGCTTTTGCGGAAAAAGGCAGCACGGCTGTCCTGATGGAAGACAGCAGCCTTAGCGATGAGGCGAAGATCCCCCTCCATCTTCTGATGGGATCTGGTGAACAGGAGTCTCTGCCGAAAGAGGAGATTCACCGACTGGCTCGACTGATGCTGGTCTCCATCGTCGGCTACTTTGTGGCTGGGTGGTTTCTGTCCCGCGCATACATCATGACGCTCTTCATCTACGGCGCTATGGTTCAGGTCATCTATGCGATGGCGCTCTCGGCAGGCATCGCTCCGCCAAGAATGCGAGCCTTCAAAGTCGTGCAGTACTCTGCACTCGGCTCTGTGGGGCTCATTCTGCTGGTCTATCTTATGCTTCGCTTCCAGCACCTTACAGCGCACTAAAGCTCGCAGCTACATTGGCCGGAACGCGTGGAAGATAACGCGAAGCCCCCTCATGGAGTTGGCAACCAGGATCAGGCCTAACGCAAAGTAGGCCAGGGTTACTGCGTTAGCAATGTGATAGATGAGCCTGTTTTCCCGATATTTGGCGTAACGAACCTTGCCGAGACGCTTCTTGAGGAAGAGCGTGTAGTAGTGGACGGCCGCCACGCCCACGGCGTGCCAAAGGCCGTAGATCACAAAATTCCATCCCGCGCCATGCCAGATCCCCATCAGCACAAAGACAATGGCAATCGCAGCCGCAATGCAGTGGGGTGCGGAGGCCGGTCCAAAGCGACGAATCAGCGACTTCGAGAGCGGCACGAAGACCATGTCGCGCATGTAGTCGGTCAGAGTCATGTGCCAGTGGGCCCAGAACTCCTGCAGATTACGTTTGCTGAAGGGCCGATCGAAGTTCTCGTGGACGTGAATTCCGAGAAGCCCGGAAACTCCAATAGCGATATCGCAAAAACCAGAAAAATTGAGATAGAGATACGCACAATAACCGGCAACCGCGATCGGGAAATCGATCCAGTGATGCGGCAGGCCATCGGCAAGCAGACCGTCATAGGTAAGTTGATTGGCGAGATTTCCGAGAAAGATGTACTTGGTGAGACCGATCAGGATGCGCTGCCAGCTGCGCCCAATTGGAGTAATGGTGCGGTCAGGGGCGACGAGCGATTTGTGAAACGCGCTATATGGATTGATGGGACCGATCGACAGAGTAGGAACGAAGAAGGCGAAGGATAGATACTCTGCAAAACTGGGCATGGGAACGATCTGGTTTCGGATCTCATGCACCATATACGTAAGACGAAAAGCCATGTAGGAGAGGCCGAGAAAGAAATCGGCAAAAACCTTATTGGAGAAGGGCGCGGGCACGAATCCCTGAGTCCAGCTGCCGGGGACATACTTGACGACGGCAAGCATCAGGATAGGGAAAAAGAGTGGAAGCCAGGAGCCCAGTTTCTTGTCGAGCAGCAAATACTGCACGGCGACAAGGAGGACATAGACCGCAAACATCAGGGTCGAGAAGATGAAGTACAGCTTCACGTCATGAAGACGCACGCCGTATGTCCCTCTCGAAATACACACAGCCAAAGCGAAGATGAGATTGACAGCGGCAAACGCGGGCATTCGCAGCTTGACAGGCGACCAACGCAGAGCGACCCAGGCAGCTACAGGAAAGAACAGAAAAGGCACTGTCAGGGTGACAAGCAGAAGAGAATTGGACAGAACATGAGTCAGGCCAGGCGGCATCGCAGGGTTATTCCTCTATGTTAAAAAGCCTGATAAACGAGATTGACCGACAAGGATTCGGGCGTGATAAACAGTGTCAACGTAATCGCCGCAAAGCACAGGGCGAAAAGCACGCCAACGAGGACGGGATTCGGTTTACTGGACGGGAGCGCCATGAACTTCCTTCGTATAGAGATCGAGCAACGCCGGCGTTATCGCACGTGTGAAAAGTTCCTTGCCGTTGTCGTTGAAGTGTTGGTCATAGTAATAGTTGTTGATCTCCGTCGGAGATGTATCCCGGAAGAGAGTTGCTGACGGAATTGCCAGGATGGGAGCCGCAGGAAGACCGACCACAGCGGGCCAGTACATTCGTTCGGGTACTTGAGTCATTCCCTTCTCTGTGTCTTCCGGAATATGAATCATGGCAAATGGAACGTTGTATTGCTTAGCCAGATCGCCGATGGAACGAGCCCAGTACTGGTGATAGGGACCGAGTGGCTGACCACTGAAGTCAAAGTTCGAGTCACTCGCTCCATGAGAAAACATGCTCTCAAGAGGAATTGCCGGAGGCGTACGGGGTTCAGGGACAAACGGTCCCCCAAAGTAGCCCACTGTGCCGTACTCGGACTGTGAACCGAGTTTTGCGACGAGATTCTGGTCTCTGATCTGGCGATTCGGGCGTATATAGTTGACCAGCTGCCGGGGAGCTCCCAGCACCTGCGCGCCATAGATCGCTACCCGGCTGCGAAACGACAGATCGGCAGTCGATCTCGGAAACTCTCCCCAGCGCATCCAGCGATAGGCCTGGATATGAGGCGAGTCACCGATCAATGCAAGCGTTGGCATGTCCATAATGACCAGCCTTGCCTTTCGATGCTCCAGAAAATCGCGCATCAGCATGTACTGCATATCGAGCCCCTGCCACTTCAAAGAGAGCCGGGCGATCTTTACCGGCCTCCCCAGCCTGGAGCTCAACTGCTGCTGGATGTAGTCGAGGTCAACGCCACGCACAATCAGTGAGCTGCCGACAAAGAGAATATCGACGGGATCTTTTTCTTCGAAGATCTCTCTCTCATCCAGCGGGCCTGTTCCTGTTTCGACACGAATACCGCTGTAGACGCGATCACGGGGAGGCAGGCCTACCAACGACATCAGCATCGGAAGGGTGAGCAGCGTGGCGATAACAAGAATCAGGGCGACCGCATGGCGGTTGGACCAGATCGCGGGAAACATTTATACCTTCGCACCTTCGTTCATGCGCCGTTGGATAAGATCGGCAAACTCACCAAGGTTCTTCGTCGCTTCTACTTCGCCGACACGAAAACGAACATTGAAGGCCTTTTCTACACCCAGGACGAGAGAGATCTGCAGCAGCGAATCCCATTCTTCGACATCATCGGCGCTCAGTTCGGGGGTGACCTTGACGTCATCGAGAAATACGTCGTCGAAGACAGTCTGCATTTTGGCAAGGATTTCAGTTTGATTCATACGCTCTCCGGTCTATTTGAATATGTGTTTTTCTGGGTTCGAAATCTTCAGTCGTCAGCTGATAGGTCGCGAGGTCGTCCGTCTCACCTACCAGGGAAAATCCCATCCGCGGGAACAGATCACGCACCATTCCATTTTTTTCTGTCGGAATATAGTGCCCAATCACAGATATGCAGCCACGCTGCCTCGCAAGGCGAACGATCTCATTGACCACTTCTTCTTCCATCTGGCGCTTCAAGACCCGGCAACTCATGAGCCACGTGTCCACAATTGCGGTCTGTCCCTCGACCCTCACGATCACGACGGAGATCAGTCCGTTATCGCCGAATTTATCGGCAAGGCGCACGCTAAAGGCGTAGTGATTGGGACTGGTCAGCAGCCCCTCTACCTCAGCTTCGGTGCGACGACGGGTCGTTACGTTGAACTGATTGCTCTTGTTGATGAGTTGCGAGATACGAGGCACATCGACCGCGGTAAATTCACTGATGATGCTGTGCATCTCCAGTGAGGAAAGATACGCCTCCATATCTGTCCCCGAGCTCATCGCCTGGGCTCGCGCGGCCTGCTGCTGATACTGCGCTCCACGCTTTAAATCGTCTGCGGTAATGGCGCGAGGCTCAAAGAATCTGGAGTTCAGGAGCTGAGAAGCATATTCCGCAGGATCAGGGCCCAGCCATATAGTTTCAATCTCGGGAACAAACTGATTGACGATCTCGATCTCTGCCGGGTTGTCGTCGACGAAGACGATCGAATCAAGCCCTAGGTTCAACTCCTGCGCAATATGGCGAAGATTTTCCGATTTGGGTTCCCAATTTGCCCGAAAACAGGCAATGTCCTTGAGCCGCAGAATCATCTCCGGATGTTTTTCAAAGGGCTCCGCAGCGTTTTTATAGTCATTTTTGCTGCAGACGGCTAGCACAACCCCGCGCTTCGCCAGAGACAGGATGGCAAGCTGAAACTGTTTGAACGCTTCGCCCCGAGGATGCGTTCCTCCGATCTCGATGCCGGACATACCGTCGTCGCCGATGACACCACCCCACAAAGTATTGTCGAGGTCGAGCGCGAGCACTTTTTTTGAGGATCGATGCAAGGAGGTGACGATGCTTCCTACCTCGCGCGCAATTTCTACGGCGAAATCGGAGGAGTAGAGCTGCTTGGTCTCGAACCATGCACGTGGATCGTGGCTGCTTGCGGCCCCACGGCGCGTAGCGAGAAACTCGGCATCGCAGATATGGGCGTACGAGGGCGCCTTCAGCCCGAGTTCGAGATTGACCAGCTTGCGGAAGCTCCAGTTTGAGCCTAGCGTTTTCACCCGAAAGGGTCCGGGATCGAATTCCGCCGCCGGCAGGAAGTTAGAGACGATTATCTCGGCCCCACTACGCTCATGAGCTACCTGACAAAGGCTAAGAAGCTCCTCAGCAGTCTTCGACGCTTCCGACCGCTGCAGCTCCGCCGCATCCGTCATCGACCCCGAATAGAAGCAACGCTGATTGGAGGGAATAAGGAAGATGATCTCTGGCTTGAAGGTGTAGAGTTCGCTTTCGGGATCGAGAATCTCAGCGATGTAGTTGTCATAGTCTCCCTTCCAGAGCTCTGTCTCCCACCACCCGACCGAAGATCCTGCGCCGATCATCTGTTGCACGAGCTCATGCAGGGGATAGAGACTTGATCCTCCAATAACCGCGAGGCGGATGGTCTTATCAGCGCCACCCGAAATGCCGGCTCTCACCGCTTTTTTCTTCAAATTGGCAAGAGAGAGCACCTCGGTGAAATCGACGGCAGTGCGAGTGGCGGCGCGAAGAGCTGGCCATATCTCAGAAGATCGCTGCGCAAAAAGCTCGCGGACCTCTTCGAGGCCAGCCCTGGATCCTGCTGGAAGAACGACTGCTTCGCTACTCATACAACAAAGCTCCTCTGCTGAATTTTGCCTTGGCCGGCACTCAAAACCGCGGCAGGCGGGAAGGCCTTCTCTAACCAAAGCTGGGATCTTGCCGATGTGTGAGATGTAGTAAGAGTAAGGCCGCTCATCATGGAATATGAGCAGCAGTTACTATTATGTAGGCTAAATTTAAGCTTTTCGCCTGCGCTTTCAACAAAGAGACTAATGTCTTGCCTTGCATGAAGATTATTCACGTTATCTACAGCCTTGAGATGGGTGGAGCGGAGATCCTTGTGGCTCAACTGTGCCGTCTTCAAAGGCAGCATGGCCACGACGTCTCGGTGATCGCATACAGCAATCTCGGGCCTCTGGGGGAGCAACTCATTGATGAGGGTATTCCCGTAGTTGTTCTTGGCGAAGCTCCCCTGCCGCGAACATTCCTGCGATTTGTCAGCGCCTTCAGACGCCTTCGTCCCGATGTGGTTCACTGCCACAATCCTGCACCTACGCTGCAGGCGGCTATTCCCGCAAAACTCGCTGGAACGCGGGCGGTGATTTCGACCCGGCATAGTCTGGTGGCCCCCCCCTACGAGATGGGAGCCGAGATCGCCTTCAATCTGGTCGCACGCTTCACCGATTGGATTGTAGGGATCTGCGACGCTACCTGTGAAAACCTTCGTCATACTCCCGGAGCCCGTCGCAGAAAAATCGTCCGTATTTATAACGGTGTTGATCCTGTCTTGCCGGCTGACGAGCAAGAGAAGCCCCATAAAAAGGGCCCCACGGTGCTGTTTGTGGGCCGGTTGGCGGCTATCAAAGATCTCCCTACCCTGATCCGTGCCGTAGCAATAGCCGCCACGCGTATTCCCAATCTTCATCTCTGGGTGGTTGGCCATGGAGCAGAACGCCCGCTCCTCGATAACCTCGTATCCGAACTGGGGATAGAGGATCATGTTACGTTCTGGGGAGAGCGTCTCGATGTTGCAGGCTTCTTTTCGGCAGCGGATATTTACTGTATGTCTTCTGTTTCCGAAGGCCTTCCCATGTCGCTCCTGCAGGCTATGTCCGTCGGCCTTCCGGCGGTTGTAACGAATGTAGGCGGGATGGCAGAGGTTGTAAGAAACGCGAACGCGGGCCTGACTGCGCCCGTCGGCGACTCCAGTGCGATGGCCGAAGCCCTCGTTCAGCTGGCCTCCGACCCGACCAGAAGACGCACGCTGTCTGAAAACGCCAGCAACGCCTATCGCGAGCACTTCACGCTCGAGCACATGGACGCGTCTTATATGGAGCTTTACCGCCGTCGGTCTCAAGATTGAAGTCATCTTCCGCATCAAAGATTTCTGTACACGCACTGATTCGATACAAAATTTCATCTGGCTGCGATCAAAGAGGTTCGGAAAAAAATCATGCGCTTTCGCGCCCGGTCTCCAGCGAAATCGAAGCATTGATCGCTTTCTTTTTAGGCAACCAGATCTTCCAGAGTGGGCCACGAGTAAACAAAAACTTATAAAGACCGGCCACTGCTGCCGCATTGAGTACCAACAGTGCGCCTGCCGCCGAAGCTACGCGATGAATGATGGGAATTTTGATGCGAAGCGCAAGTGTTGCAGTCAGCCAAAAGATCCACTGCGCGGCAGCAACGATTCTCCAGACCATAGAATCCGCCGCAAGCCAGGTTGCACTCAGCAGAAGGAGCAAGAAAAAGTATGGCACAAGCACCCGCATGACCTTATGCGAGACCAACTGAAACAGAACACGATTGCGTGGTCCAAGAGTCCACGGCGCCATCGAAAAGAGCTGGTAGTTCCCTGCCAGCGTCCGTATCTTGCGCTGAAACTCTCCAGAGACCTTACCCGGCCACGTATCAAAGACGATGGCAGAACGATCGAGCACGCTCCGATAGCCCTGACGCAAGATCGACAATGGCTGGAACATATCATCCAGGATGATGCCGTCGGGAAACTGCCGTACAAGACTGCGCCGTGCGGCGTAGAAGCCCCCGTAGACTCCGACGGGCGAATCCCACGCAGCTTCACAGTTGCGAAGCCATTGTTCATAACGCCAGTAAACTCCGCTTACTGTAGAGGCAGCTGCATCATGCCCATCGGTGTTCAGAACCAGCTCTCCGGCAACACAACCCACGGAGGGATCCGCAAAGTTGTTGAGCAGTTTTTCCAGGGCGCCGGGTGAAACCTTAGGCCGGATATCAATAAACAGGAGGATCTCGCCGGTTGCAGCAGCAATTCCGGAGTTCAGCGCCGTCGCCTTCCCAACCTGTTCCGACAAAAGGATGGTGCGAAGGCGAGGCCTGCGAAGATCTCTCAAGATCTCCGCAGTGCCATCGTTCGATCCATCTGAGACGATAATGACCTCCTGTACCCGATCCGGGTTGAGCGAGAGGAGGTGTTCCACCTGCACCTGAATTTGCGAAGCCCCATTGTGCACCGCCATAACTACGCTAACAGGAGCATCGAAGATTCCCTTCTTCCACGGACGGGGAGAGAATCGGGCCAGCAAAAACATGATCACCGGGTACCCAACATAGGTGTAGGTGATCACCGAGAAAGATATCCAGAAGAGGGAGGTCATTGCGCACCTCTTCTGCGCAAAATCGTCTTCACCGTCTCAAACATGATCAGCAGATCGAGGCCAAGCGTCATGTGCTTGATGTAGTAAAGGTCGTACTCCAGCTTCTCGCGGGCCTCTTCGAGCGTTGAGCCGTACCCATATCGAACCTGTGCCCATCCGGTAAGCCCGGGACGAATCATGTGGCGAAGATCGAAGTAGGGAATATTCTCCGAAAGCCACGGCACGAACTCGGGTCGCTCTGGACGAGGACCGACGAAGCCCATATCGCCACGCAAAACATTCCACAGTTGGGGAACTTCATCGAGGCGGGTCTTGCGCATGAAACGCCCGATCTTCGTAGCACGAGGATCGTCTTTGCTTGCCCACTTCGCACCCGCAACTTCTGCGTCGGTTCGCATCGTGCGGAACTTATAAACAGTAAAGTTCCTTCCACCCATCCCCACACGAGTCTGCCGAAAGAAGATGGGTCCTGGTGAAGAAAGTCGGACCGCGAGAGCCACGAAAGGAAACAATGGAAGAAAGAGGAGAAGGCCTGCCGCGGCCGTAAGCGTGGATACGACCCTTCGGGCAAGCTGCTGCGAGGGCTTTACTCGAAAACCTTCGCTATAGATAAAGTTGCTGGGCCGAAGTCCATCCAGATAAAGTTTGCCCGTAAGACGCTCCAGCAGAGCCCCCGCTTCCTCAATCAGGACGCCATCGAAACGAAGCTTGAGAAGTTCTCGCAAGGGAAGTTCGCCACGACGGTCCTCCAGAGCGATCACGACTCGATCTACCCCTCCCGACCTTCCGCGGAATGATTCCAGTGCGGCGCTAAAGGCCTCTTTACGCTCCGCCTTGTCTGTCGGCATGGGCTCGAATCCAACGACTTCCATTCCGGCGTCTTTCCGTGTTCGCAGGATTTCAGCGATCATTCGAGCGCGCTCTCCTCCGCCGAGAACATAGACCCGCTCACGAAAGACTGCTCGGCCAAGGATCCATTCATAGACGCCGCGCCAAAGGACCAGTCCAAGCGTGAGAAACATCAATCCGAGTAAGAGGACATAGCGCGCAATGTCCACTTGCGGAAAGACGTAGACCAACGCAGAGAGCAGGAAGGAGAGAAAGCCGAGAACCAGCAACAGGCGGAAATAAATCTCCCAGCGCTCTGAGATGCGCTGAGGCTCGTAAAGATCAAAGTAGTACGAGAGTAAAAGGGTGAGCACGGTGAGTGCCGCAATTTTTAGCACGCCGTACTCGTAGTTCAAACAGATGTAAGTATCCGGCCCGAGGATGAGCTTTGTCGCCAGCAGAAACGAGCCGCTGACGATCAATGCCTCGCACATCAATAAAACAATGGTGCGGGTGGGATAATACACATTGAAAAGTCGAATCATTGCCGTACAGCTCCCACCTACTCCTTATTCGAGTTATAGCCGTAATAACTTCCCGTTTGCGGATTCTCATGCACCGCATTGAGGACGAAGCCAAGGACATTTGATGCCCGCAACTCCGACGTGGCACGCTGAGCCACGGCATACTTCGTGACTCCCGCGCGCGCAACCAGCAGGACTCCGTCGCAGGAACGAGCGAGATTGACACCATCGGAGACTGGCACCACCGGCGACGAGTCGACAATGATCCAATCAAAATAAGGAGCAGCTAGGCGGAGTAGTTCCCCAAATCTCGCGCTGCCAGAAAGATCTGCTGCCTTATCTCCCCCGTTGCCACCGGGAATAAAGGTCAGATTCGCGAGAGCATGGTTGGCAGAACCCTGATTTTCATCAGGTCGCTGCATGATCTGTTCCACCGTGGCTTTCCCGGCCAGATATTCAGCAAGCCCGGGGTGGGATTCCGTTCCCAGCAACTCGTGGAGCGTATAGCGACGCATGTCTCCATCAATGAGCAGCACCTTGCTGTTTTTATGGCGCGCCAGGCTCACGGCAAGGTTGGCAGAGATAAAGCTCTTACCTTCCTGCGGAAGTCCGCTGCTAACGAGGATGGATTTTATCGGCCGTATATCGCGCGCTTCATAGACACGGGACCGCAGGCTGCGAAACTGTTCGATCGCAGGCCCCCGCTCAAGAAGCGATGGAAGTCTATCCACGGATGGATTCCACGGAAACCGCGGAATCACGTTCGGATTCAGTTCGCCCAGTGGATGCTGCTCAGCAATCGACGGCACCACTTGCGGCTCAGAAAAAGAGGTCGGCAGATCATATTCCAACGTTGCCGCTGCAGCCGACGTTGGACTCATCTCTTCAGCAGGCAGGCGAGGTTCATTTCCCTGACGCTCTACCTTCCTTTCAGATTCAGCTTTCTGAAGTGCTTCATATATGCGGCTCATCGATCCTGCCTTCCTTTTGTATCGCCTTCAAACGCTGTCATCAGTCCTGAAGTCTCCCCGAAGTTACCGCGGCCACTGCCGCCGATCGCAACAGGAGAGATCAAAAATGGCTGGGTCTCCAACTCCAACTCCGAGGCCACTCCCTCGACCAGCTCTGCGGATACTTCCTGGACCTGCTCCACATAAGCCACAATTAGGGAGTGCTCGCAGAGCAGATTGATAACGCGAGGAATTCCGTGGCTGTAGCGGTAGATGAGGTTCAGGGCGTCGCCTGTAAAAATCGGCCTGGTCGCTCCAGCCAGTCTCAATCGCTCAGCTACATAGGCGTGTGTCTGATTCTCCGTAAGAGGCTGCGTACGGCACCATAAAGCAATACGTTGACGCAACTGACGGACGCTGGGATGTCGCAACTTCTCTTCAAGCTCAGGCTGGCCAGAGAGTACGATCTGGAGGAGCTTCTCCGACGAGGTCTCGAGATTGGTGAGCAAACGAATCTCTTCCAGCAGCTCCCAGGAGAGATTCTGCGCCTCATCGATAACGACTACGCAGGTCTCCTCCATCCGGAACCGTTCAATCAGCCAACGATTCAACTGAAGCAACATTCCAGATTTCGTTCTGTTGGCGGGTTGAATCCCAAAATCCGCCAGAACAAACTCCAGAAAATCCAAAACCTCGAGGCGCGGATTGAAGACAAACGCCGTCGAAATACGCCGATTGTTGAACGAGGCTAACGCCCGTTTGAGCAAAGTTGTCTTTCCCGTACCAACCTCACCGGTCAGCACGGTAAATCCCTTTCGAGCCGAAATGCCGTATTCAAGGCAGGCCAGCGCTTCCCGTGTGTGCGGCATCATGTAGAGAAACCGTGGATCAGGGCTAGTGCCGAAGGGACTGCTATGGAGTTTGAAGAAACTGTTATACATTCGTCATCCGCCCGCATTCACTAAAGGCTTACCAGCTTGAAGTTCTGATTTCCGACGTCGCAATCCCCAACGGCGTCCACCCGAAGCGTCTGCACCGGGATCGTTATTCGAGAAAGAGATGACGGCAAGAGTGGGCAACTTCGTAAAGGCCCATACGTCTCGCTCCGACCGAATAGCGGTGTCGCGATACTCTCGCCATGCCACCAGTATCGTTCCCAGAAACAGTCCCCCCATGAAACCTGCCCCGACGAAGACGCCGCGCCGCGGGAACGTCGGGCTGTCCGGAAGATTCGGCTGGTCCATCACACTGAACTGCTCTCCCTGCTGGCGCCGCTCCAGATCTGTTGCCATCTTCGACTGGTTCATCTTTTTCAACAGATCGTCGTAGAATCCCTGTGCGGTTTGATAGTCGCGAGTGATGTTCTTATATTCTTCCAGCACCATCGGGCTCGAAGAGATTCGGTCCTGATACATCCGAATCTGCCCGGACACAAGTGCCTGGTCATGCCTCTTGGCTTGAATCCCCTGTTCCAGCGAACGAAGCTGCGCGCGCAGCTGTTGGACGGCAGGGGAGTCGTTGCGACTTGGCGCTGTACTGGCGGGAGCCGCTGTCGTTGGTGCTGACGGTTGAGCTGCAATCTTGGCCTGCAGTTCCTTGATTCTTCTCCGGACAGCGATTACATCCGGATAGTCATCGGTGTATCGCCGAGTCAGATCGGCTTCTTCATTTTGGAGATTCTGAAGCGCAACCTCCTGAGAACCAGGGGCCACGCTTCCACCACGCTCTCCTGGCTGCGAGAAGCTCTGCTGCTGCGCAATCATTGACTCGGTATAGCTCTTATCCTGCTCCATGCGGTTAAGGGCCTGGGTCGTTGCATCGAGCTGGGTATTGAGACTGGTCAACATATTCATATTGGGAGTCTCTTCCCCGGGAAGCCGGCCCATGTACTTCGACTGAAAGGCCGCAAGCTTCGCATCCTGCTCATCGAGGGCGCGCTTTGCGTCCGCCAGCTGACCCTTCAGGAACTCGGTGGTTCCTTCGACGGATTGCGCGCGGGCATTGAGGTTGGCTGTAACGAACAGCGATGCAATCTCACCGCAGACCTGCTGCGCTGTGTGGGCGTCAGCATCTTTATATGAGATGAAGAAGCCCGGCAAGCCTCCCGTGCGCGCCATCTCGGAATGGATCGGCTTGATGTCGATGTTCTTTCGAACTGTATCGATGCGGTCATCCATCGACATCCTCTTGGTTCCATACAGATTGAAGCGTTCGATGATGGGCTCTAGCCGCGAACGGCTGAGGATCTGTTCCTTCATCGAAGCCAGTCTGGCAGTGATGTCTTCCACCACGACCGGCCTGACGTAGTCATCCGGCACCTTTTGTTGCTCGACCAGAATGAGTGTCTGCGAGACATACTGTGGAGAAACGACAAAGGTCACCGCAAAGCCCACAAGGGCCAGAAGCACCGCAGGGACTGCAATCATCCATCCCCTGCGCTTCAGAATTCCTAAATAATCGTCCACATTCAGCGCACGATGTCCGAGCATAGCTAACTCCTTAAAATTCTCCGAGCCGGGTTGACTGCGGCGTCCAGGAAACTCCGATTGCAAAGATATGTGACAGGCCATTGAAGGCATTCGGAGCCAGTGATCCCTGATCGAACGATTGATTCTGGGCCGTGTAGCTGGCGTAACCCGAGAGAGTGCGTGTAAAACCGCGTGTCACCTGCAAGGTGCCATACTCGGTATTGGTGACGCCATTTACCGTCCCAAGACCGGTAGGAAACGCGAGTAAGCCACTGGTCCGCGTATACACCATCGAAGCAGAGGCAGCCCATCGTTCGCTGAACGTGCGCCCAACAGTTCCGCTGACAGTGTCCGACAATGCTCCAGGCTGGACACCCGAACCGCCGTTGACACCATGGGTATAGCGTAGTCCATAGCTCGTGAGACGACGACTATATCCCAGACCGGCATTCATATAAAAATTGAGCTGGTTAGGAATGAGAGGCGCAGCCGAGCTCTGGATCCACATGGGCCCCGCTGAAACATCCGTCGACAACGATCGGGTCCAACGCCGCGAATATGACACGTTGATGCCCTTCGTCTGATAGGTCACTTCGTTACTGGGAAATCCAGGAGGAAAGAGACCGAAGAGGTTCGTCGTATTGAAGGTTGAGTAAACTGCGCTCAGGCTGGCGGAGTTCCGCGCATTGATCTGGTGATTGAGCGCGACTTGCCCGCTGGTCATCGAGGTGTCCAGACCGGCGTTCTTATCGAAGAAGTGCAGGACCGACCAGGAACCGCTGCCGCTGACCGAAGTTCTTCCAGTGAGTCGTCTTTCCGCCGTGCCGCTCAACATATTGCTGAGACGGTTACCGGAGAAGGTCAGGATCCCGCCTGCAGGCCCTTGAGAAGGCCCGTCGATCGGCGTAATCCCAGGATCATTGATCCCTGGCACCCCAGCCACGCCGGTTACAGGAGAAGACGGAAGAAAGCTGAAAGAGTCGGTAACGTTGAAGACCCACAGCTTCTTAATCAGACTCTGACTGATCGCCAGATTTTGATAGGTCGAAGTGCCCTGTCCTCCCTGCCCGATGACCACACCACCAGCGAATAACAGGGACGTAGGATGAACCACGCTGAGAGAAGAATAGCCAACTACCCCCGAAAGGGCCGTCGAACTGGTCACGTTTCCGTCACCGTAGTAGCCATACTGGACGACTTCCGAGCCGCTCAGAGCATAGTGTACCGTTCCATCGACCCAGGAGAGGCGAGGCGTTGTTGTACCAGCCGGGGTCTGCGTTTGAACCGAGGTTGCCGTTGGAGTGGCCTGCGCGAACAAATGACCGGAGAGAGCAAACAGTGCTAGCGAGATGGGAATCCACGTCTTTTTCATAGGTAATCTCATGGAACGACGATCGTGTCTCCCGGCTTCAAGGTGACTTCCTGCGCATCCTCCCCTTTGAGAGCCTTCTTATAGTTGAACGGGATCTTTTGCTGCTTCCCGCCTTCATTGCGCAAGATATAGATCTTCTTGGAGTTAGCGAAAGCGGACAGTCCCCCGCCCGCCGCGATGGCCTGCAGAGGCGACATTCCGGGAGTCATCGCAACCGGCCCCACGTGGCCAACCTCTCCAATTAGGAAGATCCGCTGGCTACTGTCTGCCATCACAACGACGGAAACATTAGGATCCTGGATGTACTTCTTCAATTTCTGGGTAATATCATCGGACAACTGCATCGGCGTCCTACTCGCGGCATGAAGGTCGCCAATCAGAGGCATCGAGATCATGCCATCAGGACGAACCGGGATCGTTCCTGAAAGGGAGGGTTCCTTCCAGACGGTGATCGCCAGAGAGTCATCGGGACCTATGACATAACGGGCATTGTCGACGTTCGCCGCGCCCTTCGGAGCACTAGGAACCCCGGCCTGGTTCGTCTGGGCGGAACTTGAGCCGGTCGATGCCGTTGCCTCGGAGTTCCCGGTTTGAGCAGGAGTCGAAGCGGTTTGCCCCTGGACTTCCTGTTTGTTCTGAGCATCCTGGGCAACAGCCGAAGCTGACAATAGGACAAGAACTCCAACCTGGAGCCATTTCATGGGTTCACTCCCAATTCTTCTATGACCTTGCTGACGGTTCTTTTCATTCTCACTCATCCGGCTAAGCTGTGCCTCCTTTAACCTCATCGCCGTGACACTCTCATTCGACTGGATCGTCCCCGCATAATTTTGCGCATCTCAATAATCAGTTTGATCCTGTTTTAGAAAAGATGCATTTTGAGGAGTGCGAAGCCATTCACCACCCAATAGAGGTCGTCACACCTATCCTGCAAGCACAACGAATGCCAAATTACTCCAAATCCAGTTTTTTTTTGCACGTCTGCTATGCACTCTAGAATATTGACCGAATGTCGTCCCTTTCCCGGGAGGCTCTTGGGAGCGGAAGCTCTTTCAGTCCATCGAAGGCACTCTCATGGTATGCAGAATGGCAGCCTCTGTGGGAAAACTTTTTCCTATTTCCCTACAACTATGGTCGAGTATCTTCCCAGAAGTAGTCCAAGAACAGAGAGGAAGGGCAGAAATTCCTCTCACCTTGGAGAATCTGCCGACGGCAAGAGAATTGCTTACAAAGCAACCGTGACGTATAACGCCTAGACATGGTGATTGGCAGCTTGCAAAACGAACAACTCACTCAAGAGGTCACTCCAGGCCCAATCCAGGCTTCAGCGAGTTCGCCCCGGATTCAGATTCCGGCGCACGCCTGGCTGCCTACCGCCCTCGTCGGAACTCTGCTGATCGCGCTCTACTACCGCATCGGCATCAAGCTGTTCATCGACTGGTACAACATCCCTGACTACTCGCATGGCTTTCTGGTCCCCTTGTTTTCGCTCTTTCTCTTATGGGACAAGAGGAAACAGATCGCAGCAACCCCGGTTCGCCCCACCTGGACCGGCCTCCCCATGATTCTTCTGGGGCTTCTGGTTCTGGTTCTTGGAGTTTACGGCGTCGACCTTTTCACCTCGCGAATTTCGTTCGTGATCCTGCTTACGGGCCTGATCTGGACCTTTTTCGGTCATGCGATGTTACGCCAGCTTCGCTTCCCAGTCCTGGTTCTCTTTTTGGCAATTCCCTTTCCGGCCATTATCTTCAATCAGATCACCTTCCCCCTCCAGCTTCTGGCTTCCCGGCTTGCAAGCATGACGCTTCCCCTGCTTGGTGTCCCGGTGCTGCAGGAGGGCAACGTTATCCAGTTGCCCGTGATGAAGCTCGAGGTGGCAGAAGCATGTAGCGGCATCCGATCTCTGATGAGCTTGTTTACCCTTGCCGTCTTCTACGGGTATTTTCTCGAACGTACGACGACGCGCCGCTTGATTCTCGCCTTGGCCAGTATTCCAATCGCCGTGGCCGCCAATGCCATCCGCATCGTGGGCACAGGCCTGTGCGTTCAATACTGGGACCCGGTTAAAGCTCTGGGGTTCTTCCATGAGTTTTCCGGCTGGGTCATCTTCGTCATCTCGCTGGCCTGTCTCTACCTGATCCATCGCTTCATGCGCATGGTGGCCCCGCCAAAGGAGAAAGCAACCGCATGAGATCGTCCCGCTTCTGGACCGTTATCGCTTTTATGGTTGTCACTCTCGCGTTACTCGTGCATCGCGGAGATGCCGACAACGTTCCTAGCAGTGCTCCGTTAAGCCAGATGCCGACGGTCATCGATGGTATGGTCTCGCAGGATCTTCCTCTCGACGATGACGTGTTGGCTGTCCTCGGTAAGGGAGACTTCCTCAACCGTATCTACACGGTGCCCCCCGCCGCCCAGAGGGTCTCAACAAAGCCATCTACGGCGTATCCTGTCAGCCTTTTCATCGGATACTTTGCCACACAGCGCACGGGCCAATCCATTCATTCACCGCAACACTGTCTTCCTGGGGCGGGCTGGACCTTCGAATCTTCCGCCTATACCGGCCTGAACGACGTGCGGGGTGAGCATTTCAATGTTGGAGAGTATGTCATTAACAATGGCGAGTCCAGGCAGTTTGTCATTTACTGGTATCAGGCACACGGCCGCAGCATCGCGAACGAATATAAGGCCAAAGCTTACATGCTGGCCGATGCAATTCGATATAACCGGACCGACGGCGCGCTGGTCCGGGTGATTACGCCGATTGTCGGCACCGAACAAATAGCAGATGCGCGTGACCGTGCAGTCCGCTTTACTTCACAAATGGCTCCGCACCTGTCTCAGTTCATTCCTAACTGAGAATTTTTCAGAATATGCCGGGTTGGAATCCGGACGCAAAAATCCATCTCGGTAGCTCTGCCGGAATGGCGATTGACGAGGAAACGACAATGAAACTCTTCCGGGCTCCTGTTACCGTTCAGCTCACTGCCGGTTTGATCGCGGCTTCGCTTACCCTCGGCTTCGCGACCGGCTGTTCGCGCGACCCCAATAAGCAGAAGCATAAATATCTCGAAAGCGGTAAACGCTACGCCAATGAAGGCAAGCTCAAGGAAGCGACGATCCAGTTCTCCAATGCGCTGAAGGTCGATCGCAACTTCGCCGACGCGCACCACGAGTTGTCGAAGGTTTACCTGAAGCAGGGATCGGTCATGACCGGCTACGCCGAACTCATGCGCACCGTCGATCTCGCCCCAAATAATCAGGAAGCCCGCATCGAGCTTGGTAATCTCCTGCTGGCCGGCAACGCCCAGGACAAAGCGACGGAGCAGGCGAATGCTGTGCTCGCCCTCAACAGCAACAATGCGGATGCTTACGCTCTTCTCGCAACGATCTCGGCTCGCAAGGGCGACCATGCAACCGCGATGACCGACATCCAGAAAGCTCTCTCGATCGACCCGAATCGGGCGGCCTTCCACACCACTCTCGGCGTGCTCCTCGCCTCCGATTCTTCGACGTCAGGACAGGCTGAGGATCAGCTCCGTAAGGCCGTCTCTCTCGATACCAAAAATGTTGCTTCGCACATTGTGCTCGCCAACATGCTGCAAAAGAAAGGCGATCTTGCCGGCGCCCTCGAACAAATGAACGCAGCCGTCGCAGCCGATCCGCATAACATCATCGCCCGTTCCAGCCTGGCGGATCTCTACATGCGACAGAATGACACGGCGAAAGCGGAAGAAGTTCTTCGCAAAGCAGCTAACGACCTTCCTGAGGATGGCAACGCTGCAGACATGCTGGCGTCGTACTATATCCGCACCAATCAGCTTGATCGCGGAGCCCAGGCTTACTCTGAGCTAGTGTCCAGCCATCCTAAGAGTGTTCCACTTAAGCTTTCGTATGCTCGCCTTCTGATTGCGAAGAAAGATATGGCCAAGGCTCGTACTCTTGGTCAGGAACTTGCGAAGACGGACAGTGAACTTCCGCAGGTCGCTCTTCTGAACGGCATGCTGTTGTTGAATGACGGCAAAACTGCAGATGCCTTCGATACCCTGCAGAAGGCCGCCAAGGCGACACCGGATAACATCCAGCTCAAGATCTGGCTTGGCCGGGCCGCTACGATGAAGGGCGACATTCCAGCCGCACAGCAGGCATATCGAGACGCCGTCCGACTTAACCCTCGCAACATCGAAGCGCAGCAAGGACTGGCGCAGATCTCCATCGATCGCGGCGACAACTCCACCCTTGCCCAGCTAGGGGATGCTGCGATTGCATCGAATCCGCAGGCGGCTAATGGTTATATGTGGCGGGGTATGGCTGAGGGAAGCCAAAAGCTTTATGACAAGGCCGAGGCGGATTTTAAAGAAGCAATCAAAATCGACCCAAACAACGCAGATGGTTATCTTCAGCTAGCAAAATTACGGCTTGTTCAGAAGAATCTGCCTGAGGCAAGGTCACTCCTCGAGCAGTCTCTAACACACAATCCGAATTCGTCGCCTGCACTTCGTCTGCTCGCCGCCGCCTACGTTGCCGACAAGCAGAACGCGAAAGCTGTTACACGCGTCCAGGAGCAAATCACAAAAGCTCCCCAAAATGGGGATATGTACAGCCTTCTGGCCCAGCTTCAAGGAGCAACCGGAGATACCGCGGGGTCGCTTGCCTCTTCAGAAAAGGCAATGCAATTGAATCCGAATGACCCCGTCGCTGCCGTCGTCTATACCCGCGCTGTCATCACCAGCGGAGATCCAGGCAAGGCTCTCGCGAAGTGGCAGCAATGGACAAACGATCACCCGAACGACGCCCAGGGATTCACTGTTCTTGGAACACTCCAGGAAGCACAGGGAAATCGGGATCAGGCTATCAACGCCTATAAAAAGGCGCTGCAGATCCAACCCGAACAGCCGATTGCGTCGAACAACCTCTCCTACATCATGATTGAAAGCGGTCAGAACATCGACGTCGCCCTCTCACTGGCACAGGTAGCCCGACGAGCCCTGCCTAACTCCCCGAGCACTGCCGATACCCTCGCCTGGGCGTACTATCACAAAGGGAACTACACCTCCGCGCGAGATCTTCTTGAGGAGGCGGTAAAGGCCAGTCCGAACGATGCTGCGCTGCATTATCACCTGGGACTGACATACAGCAAGCTGTCGGACAGCTCGGATGCGTCGCTCCATTTGAAGAAGGCCGTCAGTCTTGCTCCAAACAGCCAGACTGCAAAAGACGCCCAGAAGGCTCTTGAACAGCTTGGCTAGCCTCTAGCCGTCTTTATTCAGCGCCGGACCTGTGCTCCACTTAGGTCCGGCTTACCCTGTCTTCCGGAAAGCTTGTGAATACCAAGACTATTGCTCGCAATACAGCCTGGTATGGGCTGGAGAACATGATCGGCTTTGTGACATCGCTGATCACTTCGATCGCGATCGCTCGCACGCTGGGACCGACGAAGATGGCGTACATCATCTACGTCACCTGGCTGACTGGCATTGTCAGTCAGTTGGGTTCTGTCGGGATTCCGATCACCACCCGAAAGTACATGGCGGAGTATCTGGGCGGCGGTGACTATACTACCGCCCGTTTTATTTACCTGCGTACCCTTCTGGTTCAGACCATTCTTGCGGCCGTAGCTACTCTGGGAGCGGTTCTGTGGGTCTATCACGATGCGCCCGCCGAGTATCGCGTCGCAGCGCTTTTGCTTGTGCTTGGCATCCTGCCTGCAATGAGCAACTTTATCTCTGCCCAGGCAAATGTCGCCGCCGAAACCCTCTCGGCCAACCTCCCTGGCTCTCTCGCCTCCACGGCGACCTATTTCATCCTTACGTTGCTTGCGGTTGTCCTGAATTGGGGAGTCAATGGCATCGCTTTCGCAATGTTTGCCATGAAATGGGCCGACTTCCTCGTTCGTCTGGTTCCGACCATGCGCCGCATCCTCAAGTGGGACAGTGGTCACGCCCATCCTCCAGCGGATCTTCGCGCCCGCATGATGAGCTTCGCCGCCCAGAGCGTCATGGGAATGTTGCTCACGCTCATTGTCTGGGACCGCTCCGAGCTCTTCCTACTGAAGCACCTTACGCCGGATATCCGCCAAATCGCGTTCTACTCCGTTGCCTTCAGCCTTGCGGAGCGCCTCCTGATCTTTCCTTCGATCTTTGCCTCGGCCAGCGGAGCCAGTATCTACGCACAGTACGGCCGTGATCGTACCAGGCTTCCCGCAATGACTGCCGCCTCGGCGCGCTACATTGCGCTCATTTCGCTCCCCATTCACATCATTGCCGTCCCACTTGCAGCCCCGGCCGTGTTCGTCCTTTACGGCAAGCAATACGCAGGAGCCCTGGTCGTCGCTACGGTCGCTCCACTGCTTTGTCTTCCCAAAGCCTTCTCTGGTCCTATCCAAAGCCTGTTTGAGAGCGTTGACCGGCAAAAGTACTTCATCATCACGACGGTGATCGCCTCTTTCGTTGATGTTGGCGTGGCGTGGCTTTTGATTCCTTCCTACGGCGCGCTGGGAGCCTGCCTGGGAAGCGGGGTCGCTCAATTTACAGCAGTCTTCCTGATGTGGGCCATCGGAATTCGCAATTATCAGATTCAGCTTCCCTGGGGCTTCCTTTTCAAGCTCACGGCGATGAGCACCTTCGCAGCCTGCGCGACGTACGCTGTAACCGCAAAATTGTCTGCTTTACCCGCTTTGATTGCAGGCTCGATTATTTCGACGGCCGTCTTCATCGTCCTCGGGTATGTTTTTAAGATCCTCGAACCGGAAGATCGCGACCGATTCAAGATCATCTCGAACTCTCTTCCCAAACCGATCGGTACTCCCCTGAACTATGTGTTAGACCGGTTTACCCGTCCCTTTTTGCCCGATTCGACCATCGTCTAACCTCGTTCAGAGGAACGTGTTCCTCTCAGGATCAAAAAAAAACGAGCGAGGAGACGTACTCCTCACTCGTGATTGGATCTGTCAGTTGTTTTCTATGAAAGGGCTCCCGGCACCTCCACAGAATTCGGACCAACAGACTTGCTTCGAAACGAAGGTCGTACCATCCAGTCATGTGGAGATCGGTACGGTCTTTCGTTTCACGACGTCTCTTGCTGCAGCTTGCCGTCCAAAATTAAATTATTTAGAATCAGATACTTGAGCCCAAATATCGTCTACCGACCTGCAATCTTTTGCCGTTAAAGAGGAAATTAGCTCATCAGTTCTTTCATCCTTTTTGCCAACAGGGATTTTCGACGTCGTAAACTTCACATTCATGGGTGGTTAGCATTGCAACTCACCGAAACTCTTGTAAGCACAATGCACCCGTCCACCGTTTTCGAGAGATTATGCGTCCAAGTAGTAGGGGAGATCTGATTGGCTAGAATTTTGGGAATTGCAGATCGACCTTTTTACCGCCTTATGAAACCCTTTGCTCTGCGTTATCTGCTAAGCGGAATATTCCTGCTGTGGCTCGGTGTTGGAATACCCCTCCTTGCGGCTGTGCCTCTCGAGGGAAACTCGTTGGATGACGGCTATCGGGACATGTATAACCTGCGCTTTCCCGATGCTCACATGAAGTTTCAGACATGGATGTCAGCTCATCCTCAGGATCCGATGGGGCCGGTATCTGACGCTGCTGCCTCGTTATTCAGTGAATTCGAGCGCCTGCGAATCATCGACGTTCAGCTATTTGCAGATCAGAGCCGTTTCGACAGCCGAAGCCGCCTCAGTCCCGACGATACCGTGCGAAAGTCCTTTGAAGATCATCTCAACCAGGCATCAAACCTCGCGGATGCTGCCCTAAAACGTGATCCCCGGGATGCTCGAGCACTGTATGTCAAGACGCTGGTTAGCGGAATGCGCTCGGACTACGCGCTGATGATCGACAAGAAGGATCTGGCCGCCCTCAACTACAGCAAAGAGGCGAGTGCCTACTCCAAACAAGCGCTGGCTGCAAACCCTCACATGTACGACGCCTATCTCGCATCTGGTGTTGAGAATTACATGCTGAGCTTGAAATTCGCACCTGTTCGTTGGCTGCTGAATCTCACTGGAGCTTCCACAAGCCGCGAAGAGGGCATCCGCCTTTTGAAGCTGACCGCCAGCGAGGGACATTATCTCGCCCCCTTTGCGCGAATGATGCTGGCGGTTGCGGCACTGCGAGAGAGCAAACCGCAGGAAGCCCGTTCCATTCTCATAGGCCTAAAGAAAGAGTTCCCACTGAACTCCCTGTATGATCGCCAACTCGCACTGATCCACTGATTTCGCTAAGACAAAACTTTTGCATCAGAATTCAGCGAAACGCATGTACGCTGAAGGGGTCTTATGCGCTCCAATCTCAAGATCCAAAAAGGCCTCAAATAAGCATGCGCATCTCTTCTGTAGGAACCGCGTATCCACCGCATCGTTATCACCAGACCGTCATCGCCGAAGCGCTTCGTGAGCGATGGCAGCACAAAATGGAAGAACCCCGTCTCCTCACTCGACTGCATGCAAACTGTGGCGTTGAGTACCGGCACACCGTCTTTCCTCTCGAGCAATATCCAGCTCTCGACACTTTCCGCAAGACGAATGATGCATGGATAAAAGCAGCCGTTGATCTGGGCCAGCAGGCTATCTGCCGTTCCCTCGATCACGCCGGCATCTCTCCAGAGGACATCTCCGCTATTTTCTTCGCCTCGGTTACAGGAATCGCCAGTCCGACCATCGACGCCCGTCTCATCAACCGACTTCCTTTTCCGGTCAACATCAAACGGACGCCAATCTTTGGCTTGGGCTGCGTGGCCGGAGCAGCTGGAATCGCTCGAGCTTCGGATTATGTCCGCGCATTTCCCGACCACTATGCTTTGCTGTTGTCCGTTGAGCTTTGCTCCCTCACATGGCAGGATGACGATCAATCGATCGCCAACCTGATCTCCTGCGGACTCTTCGGGGATGGAGCAGCTGCGGTGGTAATCGCAGGTTCGGAAACGCAGCTTGGCCGCACGGGTAGCGGCCCAAGAGTCCTTGCCACCCGCTCGACGTTTTATCGCAATACCGAACGCGTGATGGGATGGGATATCGTCGAAAGCGGCTTCAAGATTGTACTTTCCCCCGAAGTACCAAAGGTCGTAGAAGAAAATCTGCTTCAGAACGTCGAAGCATTTCTAGCCGACAACAATCTCACCCGCAACGATATATCCTCTTACATCTTCCACTCCGGAGGACCGAAGGTTCTCGAAGCCATGCAGACGTCGCTTGGACTTCCGCCGGACGCTTTAGCGCCATCCTGGAAGAGCCTGCGGGAGGTTGGAAATCTGTCCGCGGCTTCGGTCCTTGCCGTTCTGGAGGACTACTTAAAAGTGCATCCGGGCGAACCTGGTTCATACAGCATCCTTGCAGCCATGGGCCCTGCGTTCTGCTCAGAGCTGGTACTGCTTCAGTGGTAGGGCAGTTCGCTCAAAATCGGTGCTCCGAAAGAGAGTCGCTAAACGATCTCAGGAAATATAAATAAGCCGTACAAAAAATAAACCCCTGCCAGCCGACGCCAGGTTCGACGAAGGCTGCAGGGGTCATCGCTTTCAACGTCTGAGTTAGAAGTTGATTCGCCCGGCCAACTGAAGCAGTCGAGGATCGTTGACCTGAGTTGTGATCTGGCCCATCTGGGCCGACCCTATTGAGGTATTCGGTGCACCGAACTGAACCCTGTTGAACAGGTTGAAAGACTCGACGCGTAGCTGAAGAACCAGGCGTTCGGTCAAGTGAGTGTCCTTGAACAGCGCCACGTCGAAGTTCGCGATTCCCGGTGCCCGGAGTTGATTATCCGTTCTCGATTCGTTACCGAATCGGAAGTTACCCGGGGCCGCGAAGCACGTAGGATCAAACATGCTCTTTCCCTTCGAAGAACTGTCCCCCAATCGAGATTGAATCGATCCCGAAGTCTGCTTTTGGCAGCCTTGGGCAATGTTCGGACGAGTTGTACCGGCGGCAGCGTATGTGCTCACCGTGTTTTGAGCCATCGAGAAGCCCAGCGGGAAGCCCTTCTGGAATGTGGTCACACCGTTGACCCCATATCCGGAGATCAGCCCGCCAAGCAAGCCCGAGGCTCCCGAACCCCAGTGCTGGTTCTTCCCAAATGGAAGGAAGTAGACATAGCTGACGGTCAGACGCTGACGCGAATCGTAACCCGAGAGCGAATACTCCTGGCTAAGATCGTTCAGGTTCTGATAGCCAGGGGCACCTGTCGCCTCCAGCCATGACGTCAGCGACTCCGCATTCGTCATCAGCTTGGAGAACGTATACGAACCGAGCAATACACCGCCGGAAGAGAATCTCTTCTCCAGCTTCATCTGCAGCGAGTTGTAGTTGCTGAAGCCAATGTAATTACCCGTGTTTGAGATACCGCCGTACTGTGGGAACGGACGATACAGCTGGTTCGCCTGAATCGTCGCATACTGCTGGTTGCCCTGCGTGAACTGGGCACGGGGGAAGGGATTGGGGACTCGTATTGTGAGGAAGCATTTACTTGCAAGATTTGTGGCTCCAACGCAGTTCGGATCAGAAGCTGCCTGATCCAGATATTGCTTCGAGACCTGGTTGATATTCCGGCTGACAGGAAGATGCGATCCATGCAATCCGGAGTAAGCCGCCTCAAGAGCGATGCCGAGAGGAAGCTGCCGCTGAATCGCGAAGTTCCACTGGTACGTAGCCCCGTTCTCCTCATTCGAATTGACCGAGGTCGCCGAGCCTCCCAGCAAAAGCTGTTGGTAGGCTGGGGCGCGTCCAGGGGCCGGCGTGATTCCGCTGGGCAGCGGATTATCAAGGGTGGCATTGGGGGTCTGTCCGGCATCGGTCGTCGACACCGGATTGTTGGTGATGTAGGAGAGAGGCGATTGGACAGGCGATTCCGGAAACTGCAGATACGCCGGAATCACAAACTTACCCCAGCCGGCACGGATGACCGTCTTGTCGTCTAGACGATATGCAAGTCCGAGTCGAGCCGAGAAGTTCGAAAAATGCTCGTTCCGCAGCCCCTTGTCAGGATGTTGAGGTGAGTTGACCAGGTCATATGCGCCCGTGACTTGGCGTCCCGCGACAGAGATCGCACCCAGAACAGGGTTTACCTCAGTCGGATTGAAGGTCGCCATAAGGTCATGGCGCTCACGCCAGACACCTGGAATCTCGTAACGTAGTCCAATGTTGAGAGTCAGCTTGGAATTCACCGTCCAGTTATCCTGCACGAAATAGCCTTGATAATAGATCGTGCTGTACGTCGGTGGAGCAATCTGAACGACACTGGGACTGGAGGCCTGGTCAACCATATATCCCATCAAAAAGGATGCAAATGGATGGCCACCGTTGCCGTTATTGACTAAAGAGGACATAAATGGATTGAACACGAACTGACCGCCAGGATTGTTGTTCTGGAAGTAGTTCATCTCTAGGCGACGAAGATCAGCACCCGCTTTGATAGTGTGACCCTTGATCGTCTTGGAAATGCTCGGAGCGATCACATAGTTATTGTTAATGGAGAAGAGGTACCCGGTACCGATTCCATTGACCGTTGGATTCTGCAGGGAAAGACTGGGAACGGTCGTCGAATTAGGAACTCGATTCAGCCCCGAGATGGTTCCCATATACGAAGGGAATCCAAGCTTCGTCTCGTCATATCCCAGAGTTCCTGGTGTACGCACGTAGTTCCACCGGGTGAACGAGAGACGAAGATCGCCAATCAAAGTCGGATTGAAGAGATAGGTATCACCAATAACCGTCTGGTAGGTCTTGAACGCCTCAGGGGAGATCGGGTCGCCGGAGATCAGCCCGTTGTTATATGGCATTGACCCGCGGTTTTTGGAGTTCCACTGCGTATAGCGGCCAAAGAGGCGCTGCTTGTCGCTCAGCGTAAAGTCGACACGGCCGTTATATTGATTGTTCGAGCCACCGGCTCCGGCATATTTAACAAAATTATTGGTGACGCCCGGTCCTGTCGGAGGTGCCCAGTAGGGGAAGTTGAGCAGATTTCTAGCGACAGGGCTCCAGCGCGAAGCAGGAATAACGTTTCCAGAATACGGTGTACGGCCACCGCTGTAGCCGGAGCAACCCTGTCCCCCTACAACCGTCCCTCCGCAAGGATCATAGATCTGTCCCGGAATACCATTCGCCGTATTGACATTAGGCGATGGAATACATGTTCCAGTAGACGGATTTATTCCATTTGTGCAGAGCTCAGAAAAGTCACCTTGTCTCATCTTCAGCGTCGGCACGGTGTAGTTGTACAGGCGCTGCTGGGACTGACGATATCCCTCATAGTCGAAGAAGCCGAAGAGACGATCCTTGATGATCGGGAACCCAACGTTACCGCCGAACTGATTCTGATGGTATGGGTTCTTGCTCAGAATCTGGCTGGGATTATGCTTCGCAAAATATGGCGTCGAGTTGAAGATCGTATTGCGAACGAACTCATAGACGGTGCCGTGAATCGCGTTCGAACCTGACTTACTGGCAATATTGATCACACCACCGGTGTAATTACCATACTCAGCCGTGTTGTTGCTGGTCTGTACCCGGAACTCCTGCACAGCGTCCTGCGACGGAACCAGAGCGGTCACGTTGCCGTACGAGATATTGACCGGCGCTCCGTCATACAAAGTCGAGCTCTGGTTGGCGCTGCCACCGCCGATCTGGTAGTTGCCTGCCGCAAAGACGTTCTGACCTGTGAGGTTTCCCGAAGAGCTTCCCTGCGGGACAACACCGGGGACGAGACCAACGAGCGCCAGAACATTACGTCCATTGAGCGGTATATCGGTCACCGCCTTACCCTGAACGACCTGGCCGAGCGCTGCATTCTCCGACTGAATAATAGGCGCCTGTGAGGTTACCGTAACTTCCTCAGTTGCGGTTCCTACGGACATGTCGACGTTCTCGCGCGTAGCAAGAGCAACCTGTACCTCGACGGGGTTGTGGGTATAACGACGGAAACCCTGCGCTTCAACCGACAGCGTGTATTCCCCGGGAGGAATCGCCAGAAACTGGTAATCTCCAGAATCGGTGGTCATTGCTGTTCGTTTGTCACCCGTGGAATTGCTCGTCAGCGAAACTGTCGCATTGGGGATGACAGACCCGGTAGTATCCGTGATCGTTCCCACCACAGAACCGGTCGTACTCTGAGCCCTCATGCTTCGCGCAAAAACCACAAAGCACAGGGTGAGTGTGCATAGCATCACGAGTCTGAGAACTCGCATGTTTTTACCTCCTGAAGAAGGACAGGCTTGCCTGTCACCGTTGATTTTTAAAGACATATTTTTACGATGGTGATGACGAAGAACGCTTCGCAAGTGAAGATCAGGGCGTAGAATGCCTTCGCGAACAACAGCAGAGATCATTTGGAGTTGGCCTTTCCGGGCTTCTTTGTGCCCCAGAAGATATAGGTGCCGCTTCGCGTTGACGTCACAAGGTCCATCACGCCATCGCCGTTAAGATCACGAGCAAGCACATCGGAACCGCCGCCTGAGTAGTTATTGATCAACTCAGGAACGAAACGAGCTCCTCCCGGCGACGCCTTGTCGCGCACCGTTCGATACACATAGAGAACCGGTGCACCGTACGGGTCGGGATCATAGAAGTCATCCAGATGAGACCAGTACCGCTTTCCTGCGACAAAGTCGGGAGTGCCATCTCCATCGATATCGGCAATCGTGGACGCGTGGGGCTCCGTAAAGACCACGCCACCCGCACTTTCCTTCTCCGTGCGCCCCATGACGACATGAGGAACGAAGCTAATCTCACCGGAAGCAGATCTCTTTTGCTCAAACCAGCTGATACCCCACCCATGCGCCTGCATTGACGTCACAACATCTGGAAGATCATCTCCGTTTACATCGAAGACCCCAATCTTCGAACCTCCCGCCGAGGTCCTGCCCCACTTCCCAAACGGCGCGGGATGGTATTTCCATTTGACGTCTGTATTCTTCTCGGCAGGCTGCTCCCACCATCCATAAGCACCGACGATATCGACGCGCCCGTCGCTGTTGATATCGCCCGCACCAATTCCATGAGCTGGCCAAGGCCCATGCTCACTGACCTTGTGGATTATCCATTTGTCGGTGGGGTGAGTTGGATCTGGCTTGGCGTAGCTCATATAGCCGCCGCCCGTGTAAACCAGCTCTGACTTTCCATCGCCATCGACATCTGCGAGCACAGTTTCTTCGCTGTCGATCGGAGCGACTACGGAATACTTCTCCCAACGGCGCGATTCGCCCTTAGGGTTGACATACAAAACGGCGCCCACCTTGCCGCCATCGGCATGGCTTGTCGTAATCACATCAGCCCAGCCATCCCCCGTAAAGTCGTCCGCGTGCTCCACCCAGTCTTCGGTCGAATAGTTTGTGGAAGCGTTCACAATCTGCGCTGGATAGATCTCGCGAGAAGTCGTGTAATCCGGGCCGAAGTAAACGAAGGGGCCAGAAACGATATCGAGCTTGCCATCATGGTTGAAATCCGCGGCTGCTGCGGACCAGCCGTAATAAAACTCGTTGATTCGCTGCATTTTGAAACCCGAACCAACTTGTTCCTTAGGCCAGGTCTTTAGCCCGATATCTTTGTAGGCGATCTCTCGAAGATGAATGGTCGATCCGGAGGAGTACAGGGCAGATGGGCCGAAGCTATTCATATCTTCCGTAGCCACGCTGACCGCGTCTCCCCCGTCGTCAAAGAATGCGCGCAGGATATCGGCATCCAGCAAAACCTCGACGTCGTTCCAACCGTCCTTCCGAAGTCCGTGAGCGGGATGTTCAAGAGGTGCTGCTGTGCCCGCGGGCATGGGAGGCAGTTCAGGCCGACGGAAGGTTCTCGCAGCAGTGCCTGCGGGAGGAGCGGGCGGAGCAAAACGAATCTGGCCTCCCGCATTGCGCAGCTTGGTTCTCTGTATCTCTCTACCCTCCGAATCGAGAGTCACGTTGTAGGCAGCAGGCTCCGGATCGAAGGCGAGTAAGAATCCGTGCATTCCCGTCGATGTTTTTTCGAGACGTAGAAAAATTCCACCTGCGCAGTCCCCCTCACAGCGGAACTGAAGATAAACAGCAGTATCCTGCGATGGCTTGCCGAAGACGAGCAGCCCCTGGCCCGTACCCGTAATTTCGCCTTCCGAAGCAGTCCACTTTGCACTTCCAATCGTGTCCCATCCCTTCAGGGATGAGCCATGGAACGAGCCGTCAGGCGTAAAGCTCGGCGATTGGGCATGCATCGTAACTATCTGCGCCGACATAAGAACTCCAACAGCGGCCAACCGCAGAAACATCGACATCGAAAGGTCCTCTTTTGAATCCGCCTGCGGCGTTCTTCGCAATTTATTTTGCATACTATGCAATGGGCATTTTTAAAGCGGAGCCATAATAGCACCGGCCACTGCACAATTGTCGAGAGCCTTTTTCACAAAAAGTGCTAAAAATACTGATCGAGTCTGGAGGGCGTTAAGGATGCTGCGAACAGTGATGGCGATATCGGCCGGATTTCTAGTTTGGTTGTCGATCGCAGGCACCAATAGTGAAAAGGCGGCTATCGAAAGATCGGGAAATCCATCTTTCGAGTATCCTGCTCAGGTGGAAAGACTTGATCCGGCGGCGAACCTCATCATCCCCGAACATCCGGTGTGGCACCGGATCGCGACGGGATTTACCTGGGTTGAAGGACCCATCTGGATCCATGCCGGTTATCTGATGTTTGCAGACATCTCAAGCAACAGCATTCGTAAAGTTACCGTTGACGGCAAGACTTCGATCTGGCTGCAACCGAGCGGGTATCGCGGGCAGGAGCCATACGGCGGTAAAGAGCCAGGCACTAACGGAATGACATTGGACCCGATGGGCAGACTCACCGTGGCCGGTCATGCCGGACGGAATATCATGCGCTTCGAGTCCATGGATCCACACGGTAAGGTCACTATCCTTGCTGACACATATCAGGGCAAAAATCTCAACAGTCCGAACGATTTAGTGTATGGTCCAGATGGATCTCTCTACTTCACTGATCCTCCCTACGGGCTTCGAACGCAGTTGGATAATGATCCGCATAAGGAGCTCAGCTTCAACGGCGTCTATCGGATTCCGAATGCCACCAAACAGGCCGCCGGATCTTCTCCAAACCGAGCTGCCCTGCAACTTCTGATCCGCGATCTCCCCCGTCCGAACGGCATTGCTTTCTCCCCGGATCATAAGTGGCTTTACGTGAGTAATTCTGATCCCAAAAAGTGGATGCGATATCCGGTCAACAATGACGGTACTGTTGGAACAGGAACTGTCTTGATCGACGCTTCACAGGACAAACGGGTAGGCGCTCCCGATGGCCTGAAGGTTGATACCAAGGGCAATCTCTACGCAGCCGGTCCAGGAGGGGTCTGGATCATCTCCCCCACGGGCAAGCACATCGCGACTCTCCGCACCGAGAAAGCGACAGCCAACGTTGCATGGGGGGGCGATGACGGCACCACACTCTATACGACCACTACGGATTCGATCTACAGCATTCAGCTCAATGCAAAGGGCATTCGGCCGTAGAGTTACCAATCTGTGAGGGTTCCATCCAACGTACGCGCCACGGGTAGATAGGCTCGTTGATAAGGGTATTGAGCGGCCAGACTCTCATCGAGATCAACCCCGAGCCCAGGCGCGTCGCCGGGATGCATATAGCCTTCCTCGAAGCGATAAGCGTGTGGAAACACATCATCGGTCAAAGGAGAGTGGGGCATGTGCTCCTGGATGCCGAAATTATGGATTGCCATACCGAGATGAAGCGCCGCAGCCATAGTTACCGGTGAAAGATCTGTAGCTCCGTGGAACCCCGTTCTCACTTGGTAGACGGCAGCAAAATCAGCAGCCTTTTTGAGGGCCGTAATTCCCCCTCCATGCACAATCGTCATGCGCAGATAGTCGATCCACTGGTTGCGAACCAGGTCATGCGCATCCCAAAAGGAATTGAATACCTCTCCGGTAGCAATCGGAATGACTGTGTGTTGCCGTATCAGACGAAAGGCCTCCTGATTCTCCGCGGGAGTGGGGTCTTCTAACCAAAACAGATGGTACGGTTCAAGAGATCGGCCAAGACGAGCGGCCTCGATGGGCGTGAGACGATGATGCACGTCATGGAGAAGGTGAATGTCTTCCCCGATCTCAATCCTGAGCGCCTCAAACAACTTTGGAACGAAGTTCAGGTATTTCTCCGTTGACCAAACCGATTCAGAAGGAAGCCCCCGCTCGGCCGGCTCGTATGGTTTGTCTCCCTTCGGCACTCCATAGCTTGAAAGCACCCCAGGAACCCCACATTGAACGCGAATCGCCTGATATCCCTCCGCGATATGCTTTTTGACGCTATCAATCGCACTCGGAATATCAGATCCGTTGGCGTGAGCATAGACAAGTGCCCCCTGTCGGCTCTTCCCTCCAAGCAGGTTATAAACAGGAGTTTTTAGCGCCTTGCCTTTGATATCCCAAAGAGCGACATCAACGGCTGCAATCGCGGTCATCGTGACAGGTCCGCGCCGCCAGTAAGCACCCCGATACAAATATTGCCAGATGTCCTCTGTCGCAAAAGGATCGCGACCGATCAGACAAGGAATGATGTGTTCCTCAAGATATGCAACTACGGCGAGCTCTCTGCCATTGAGTGTCGCATCCCCTAAGCCATAGATGCCTTCATCCGTATCGATTCTTAGCGTGACAAAATTGCGATCTGGCGAACATACGATCAAACGCGCGGCTACAATCTTCATCTCTCACCCTGCCCCATCCACTCAACCGCGTCGCGACGAAATCCTATTCGCGAGATTCAGTGCGGAAGCTCTTTCTGTCCCGCGATCTCAAAGGAGGCCCTGACGCCTTTTGATTCCTCTGGCTGAGAACCACCGATCGCAATTGAATAGGATCCAGACCGCACCGCGCGGACGCCATGCGAATCGACATACGACAATTGACGAGAATCGAGAGTAAATCGAACGTGTCGCGTCTCTCCCGGACCAAGATGAATCCTCTGGAATCCCTCTAGAGAGTATCGAGGCAGCATCCCATTCTTCGGCGGAGTCAGATATAACTCTGCGACCTCATCCCCAGCAAATCTCCCGGTGTTCTTGATGTCAGCTTCAACAGTAAGAGGTTCGCCGGCGGTGAGGCGTTGCGTGCTCAGCTTCATGCCTGAGTAAACAAAATCTGTATAGCTAAGACCATATCCAAATCTATAGAGTGGCGTCCCTTTGTAGTATCGGTAGGTGCGGTTCGACATCGAATAGTCCGCGAACGGAGGAAGATCTTTCACGCTTCGATAAAAGGTCACAGGCAGACGACCCGCAGGATTGTTCTTTCCACTCAAAGTCTCCGCGATCGCCTGGGCTCCAGCTTGACCGGGATACCATGCCTCGACAATCCCGTCGGCATTCTCCTGCGCCCAATTGACGGCAAGCGCTGATCCATTCAGTAGCACGGCGATCAGTGGCTTGCCCGTCTTCTTCATCGCCTCAAGCAGATTTTGCTGGGCGACGGGAAGACCGATGTCTGTACGATCTCCTCCGGAGAATCCCGGGATCTGGACCTTCATCTCTTCGCCTTCGAGGTCTGGAGAAAGCCCCACAAAGGCGACGACAACGTCTGCATCCTTAACAGCGTTGAGTGCCTGGTCCAAAAGAGGTTTTACAGGAGCGACCCATTTCAGGGTGATCCCCGCTCCAAACAACTGGGCGCGATGCGAATAAGCGACTTCAAAAGAGTGTGGCTTCGCGTCCTCAAAATGAATTTTTACGAGAGGCGTGGACGATTCATGATGGGTTAGCTGATCGCTGATGTGAAATGCCGTCAACTCTTTGCCATCAAAGCGGATCGTGAAATTCTCCGCATTGTTGCAAGGATAACAATGCGCCAGATTCGCCGTAATCTCGTAATCTCCCGATGAGGGCGCTTGAAGAGTCCCAGTCCATCGGACTGAAAAAGCCTTTGGATCGATCGTCGAGCCAGGAGAAGCTCCATTCCAGTCGAAGTTGATCTGCTTATCAATCCGAACGAGGGTTGGTTTCCCTTCAAATTTGTCGTTTGAATAATACTGAGCCTTCAGCCCTTCAACCTCGGATCCTGCAGCAGTTCGAAACTGTGTCCTCGGAATTACGATTGGAGCATTTTCGGCGTAGGGTGAACCCTGGGCGTAGAGAATCTTTGCTCCTCCAAATTCATTGGCGATACCATCGACCGGCAAAATCGGATCTTTAGGAACTGCATTGTAATTTCCCTCAATGGCAGATAGCTCTGCTGCATTTGGGCCTACAACCGCAATCTTGATCGCTTTGTGGCTCAAGGGCAAAGCATGATCCTTGTTCTTTAGAAGAACGATCGACTCGCGTGCGGTCTGTAAAGCCAATGCTGTATGCGCAGACGATAGATTCTCGCTGAACGGCAACGATGCATATTTGACCCGCGCCGGAGGATCGAACAGCCCCAATCTAAATCGCGCGAGGAACAAGCGACGCAGAGAAACATCCAGTTCACTTTCACGAATCAAACCCTGCCTGACTGCATCGGCGAGGTTCTTATACGTCGTCCCGCAATTCGTATCAGTCCCCATTCGGATACCGGCGACGGAAGCATGTTCCGCGTCCACAGAGAATCGGTGAGCATTCTTCTGGAAGAAATCGTCGATAGCACCACAGTCCGAAGTGACGAATCCCTGAAAGTGCCAATCGCCACGCAAAATGTCTTTCAGCAGAAGATCACTCGCGCATGCCGGTTTGCCGTCGAGCGCGTTGTACGCACACATGATGCTATAGGCGTGTCCATCGACGATCGTCGCTCGAAATGCAGGGAGATAGGTATCCCATAGATCATAGGGACTGGGATTGACATTGAATCGATGACGATCGCTCTCGGGACCGCTATGCACCGCGAAGTGCTTCGGCGTGGCAATCGCCCTGAAATACGTAAGATCTGTTCCCTGTATTCCTTTTACAAAGGCCGTTCCTAATCTGGCCGTAAGAAACGGATCTTCTCCATAAGTCTCCTGGCCCCTCCCCCATCGCGGGTCGCGGAATATATTGATATTCGGAGACCAGATGGTCAACCCGTAATAGATGGAGTGAACATTATGTCGAACGGCCTCGTTGTACTTCGCGCGTGCCTCCGTCGAGACGACATCACCGATCCCGCCAAGCAGTGGTTCATCAAAAGTAGCTGCCATCCCGATGGCCTGCGGGAATAAAGTGGCGTATCCCGATCGCGCCACGCCATGCAATCCCTCGCTCCAAAAGTCATAGGCGGGGATCCCCAGGCGTGGAATAGCAGGAGCAGTGTTGATCAACTGTTGCGCCTTCTCTTCCAGCGTCATTTTGCTGACCAGCTCGTCGACACGCCGCTCCATCGAGGATGAGGCGCTCCGAGGTTGCTTCGCTGTGGATTGACAATGCCCCGTAGAAAAAGAGGCGATACCAAAAGCCAAAAAGCACGAGAAGCTTTTTGCTGACAAAATCAGCCTGAAAGGAGACATCCACGAGCGTTGATTTTCTTTTGAGATCATTGGTTCACCCCGCTGGCTAAAAAGCCTCCATCAACCACAACCAACTGTCCCGTGGTAAAGCTGTTATCTGGGCTAACAAGATAAAGAAGGGCCGAAACCAGCTCATCAGGTTCCCCAAATCGACGCATGGGCGTCCTTTGCAAAAGCTCCTGGCCTCTCGGACTATCGATAATCTTGCGATTCAACGCTGTAGGAAATACTCCGGGGGCAATTGCATTGACAGTAATCCCTCTTGGAGCCCACTCAACCGCCAGGGACCGCGTAAGAGAGCCTACCGCTGCTTTGCTGGCACCGTAGGCAGCTACTTCGTGAAATGCGACAAAGGTCGACAGCGAAGCGATGTTGACGATCCTTCCATAACCGTTTTCGAGCATGGTTTCACCGAAAACCTGGCATGCCCGCAAAGTTCCCGTCAGATTGACATCGAAGATCCGTCGCCAGACTTCCTCATCCATATCCAGGGTCGACACCCGCTGGGTGATACCGGCACAGTTGACGAGGATCTGTACACCGCCAAACTTCGCTACGACAGCTTCACGAAGACGCAATAAAGACGCACGGTCCGATACATCACTGCACATCCGCAGTGTAGGCACTCCAAGTGTTTCGATCTCTGATGCGACCGTGGCAACAGGGCCGTCGTTCCGCGAAGACGCAATGACGGAGATGCCGCAGCGCGCCAGCCCCAAAGACAGAGACCGGCCGATCCCCGACGTTCCTCCGAGGACAACAGCACACTGCCCATTCAGCTCTCTTGAACTTGAGCTTTGAATTTTTGTGTCTACGTCCAACGCAACATCCTTTGCGAATCAATCTTTGCTGGATCCAGCTCAATTCCGAATCCTGCTCCCTTCGGCAGCGTCAGATGGGCTCGTTCCGGAACCGGCGGGTTTTTCTCAAAATGATAATAGTGCCGCATCTTGTTAATCAGGTACTCGCCTAGGGGAAACGTCATAGGAGACTGGCTCGCGATCACATGCATTGCAGCATGAAGACTGTGGCCATGAGGAATGACAGGAACATCATAGAGCGACGCAACCGTACCGATCTTCAGTAGCTCGGAGATTCCTCCACACCACTCTGGATCTGCCTGAACCACCGAAAGTGCGTCAGCTTGCAGATAGCGCTGCACCTCCCATCGCCCGTAAAAATGTTCTCCCGACGCAATCGGAACCGTGGTGCCTCGATGGAGATTAACGAAAGATTCTATCTTCTCCGGGTGCGCTATCTCCTCCATCCAACGCGGATGGTAAGGTTCAACCTGATGGGCCCACTCCAGGGCATAGGTCTGATCCCATCCGCTGTATGCGTCAAACATTAATTCCGTATCATCCCCTAAGGTTTCGCGCAGAAGCCGGACAAGAGCGACATTTTTCTCCATTCCTTCAGCGCCGGACCCTGGCCCGTAGGCCATGAACCACTTCTGATATCGAAACCCTTCCTGCTTCAGGGCGAGACAACGTTTTCGTACAGCCTCTGGTTCGAGCGAAAATCCAAGGCAGCTAGCGTAAACCTCCACCGACTCACGAGTGGGACCGCCAAGCAGCCGATAGACCGGGACGCCATAAAAACGTCCCTTCAGGTCCCACAGCGTGTTATCAACAGCGCTGATCGCCATCATGAAATAACCATCACGGGAATGCCGATTGGAACGATACATCTTGTCCCACAAAAGTTCCGTTGCCAGCGCATCCTTTCCAAGGAGAAAGGGCCGGAGGTCTTCATTGATGACAACGGCTTGTTCGCGTTCGATCGGACCATAGAGTCCTTCCAGTCCGCTGTCCGTCCTGATGCGCAGATAGATGGCGCTGGTTTGAATCGTCTTCGTGCCGGCGGGAATATCCTTATATTCTTCCGGCCTCTCATCGTCATATATATCCAGAGGACTAACCTGGCGCTGACGATTAATCCCTGATTCGGCCTCATAGTGGCCGACCAGTTCAATCAGCTCAACTGCGGCAATCTTCTGAGGTACAACTCCTGCGTGACTGGCTCCGGAATAGGTTGCACCAGGTGCCGCGTGTGCCTTTGCAGAATAGGCGAGTCCCGCAACCGCGCTTAGCGTCGTTCCTAACAGCACTTCGCGACGATTCATCCGTCAATACTCCTCGGCGCGCGGCATGGGCGCGGATATGCTTTGATCAACAGCTTATTGCATGATCGGAATCATAGCTTCCATCTAGCAGTCTTCGGGGAAGTCTATATCATCAAAAAATTTATAGTTCTCAAGCCCTGCCGGGGGCGCGAAAAAACACGCGACCTTCATCTCCACATCCGAGAGATTGTGAAGCATGTGAACTTTCCCCTGAGGAAACAACACAGCACAGCCCGCATGCACGGCTTCAACCTCTCCATCCACGAGAACCCTGCCATGACCACTCAGGATATATATGATCTCTTCTCCATTCGGATGAGAATGTGCAGGACGAACTCTCTGACCCGGTTCGACCCGGATGACAGCCATCGTGCAGTACTGCGCGCCAGCGTTTTCTTTCGTAATCACCCAGCGTAACTTTCTTCCGGGCAGATCCAGTTCATCAACGGAGACTTCATCTACGATGGGTATCGACATCTATTCTCTCTTTCCTAACTACCAAGAACCTTTTGAACTGCTCCGGCAATACCATCCGGTGTTAGCCCGAAGATCTCGATGAGCTCCTCATAGGTTGCGGAATGAATAAACTGCTCATTTCCTTGCTTATCCAGCGTATTGATAGTAGATACACGACCCAGCCCGGCTGTATCGGTGTCACCACGGTGACGGTAAAGCACCTTGAGAAAGTTCTCCCAGAGAAAGCCGTTATTTTGTTCTGCAAAGAGAATTGGCAGGCCCCTCCGGTACAGCTCTATCATCAGGTCTTCGTCGATCGAAGGCATATCGACAACAGCAATCTTGACGCCCTTTTCTGCACAGATTTCTGCGGCTTTCAGTGCCTCATGTACGCCCCGGCCACTGCTGATGACGATCGCGCGATCTGAATCGGAACGCCGTAATTCATAGCCTTTTCCAAATTCAAACTCGTAGTCTCCGCCATATAGAACTGCGGAGCCCGTCCTCATTACCCTCAAGTAAACCAGACCGCGATTCCCCTCCATAATCCACTTCATGATCGATAGCATCTGCTGTGGGCAGGACACATCGATGATCTTCAGGTGCGCGACGGCATCAAACGTCGAAGCATCGTCATTTCCCATGTGGGTGGCGCCATTCGTGCGCGTCTCAAAGTTCGCCGCCGTAGCCAGAAATGTGATGTCCAGGCCGTGCCCTTCACTGAGCCACCCATCTCTCTCTGCGATCGCCTCCAGTCTCTCCTGCTGACCAACAGCGACACGGCGCATGACCTGCCAGTTGAAAAATGGGCAGAACGTGCTACACCACGTGTTGTAACCCAGGGCGGCATAGGCCTCAGAGATCAGCATCATGTTCGCTTCGGCGACGCCAACATTCAGCGCCCGCGACTGATCTGCCCCTCCAACACCGGCCTCCAACCCGCTGGTCGAAGCCAGGTCCGAGTCGACCGAGACGACGCGTTGATCACGAGCAAACACCTTCATTGCTGCAGTTACAATCTCCGCAGCACTATAGCTCTTATTCCGATCCAGCTTGGGCAGAGCTGACGGTTCGTAATGAATCTTCTTGTCACGCTTTGGCACGCGCCTCGTGAGAACCGGGCCAATAACAGAATCAAACAGATTTCCCTCTGATGACCTTCCGGCTTTCAGGTGCATCCTCTCGGCTTCATTCAAGAGAAGATCGCGAATCACTTCTCCATCACCCGAGGCAGATAATTCATCGAGAAAAGCGAGGAGCTCTTCTACTCGTGACGCTCTGCGTTGCTTCTGCAACTGCAGCTCCTGGGCCAACAGAGCATCTGTCACCGTCACCTTATGTTTGTTGAAGAAGTCAGAGAAAGCCCCGAATCCCTTTTTCGTATTGCATAAAATGACCGTCGGTCTCCCGTTTCTCGCGCCGAACCGGAAGGCATTCAACGCACCTACGACACCGTCGTATTGCATTGCGTCAACGTTATGAGTGTTCCAGCCGAATGAGCGGAAGACCTCTTCAAGCGGAGGCATCGGAAAAAGCATCCGATCGTGAATATCCAGCTGACCGTTGTTCCGATCTACAAGGACACAGAAATTATCGAGATTGTGCTGAGCCGCATACATCACAGCCTCCCAGCAAGAGCCCTCCTGGAGTTCGCCATCCCCAACCAGACAATACGAATCAAATTGAGGACTTCTCTTTCCAGAGATCGCAAATCCCTGGGCAACTCCAATCCCTTGCCCCATGGGACCGGTGGCGATCTGGATGCCCGGAAGCACTGGGCCAGGATGACCGTTCAGGATACTTTTGTGCGAACGGGATCCTCTCAAGACTTTCTCGTCGAAATAACCCAGCTCGGCATAAATCGATGCAAGAGAAGCAACGGCATGCCCCTTACTCAGGGTGAACATATCCTGTCCGCGCCTGGTCGGGTCTGCCACATCCAGCCGCAGAAACCCACCATAGTAAAGCGATACTAACGGGACGATGGCAGAGAAGGCGCCTCCAGCATGGAGGCCCTTATCCACCGCATCGCCGCTCTGGCCAAGCGTCAAAAGGCGAATGTCAGAATCCTTAATCGCGAGGAGCTTCAACAATCCTCTGCGAAACATCGCATCTCGATGCATCCATACATCACGGCTTACGGCTTTGAATTCATTGGCTGCGAGGGCTTGGGTATCCATCGTCTCTCTTTCTCAGTACCATAGTGCGTATTACGCAATATACATTGCATAATTAGATGCGAAAGTATAAGAGCCACAGCAAATCATCGTCAAGACTACGCCTCAAAATGCTTCTCGAGGGATGGCCCTCCTTCTTTCTAAAATCTCTGACCGTACAATGAATTTCTCAAGGAGAGATCGATGCGGATTGCGGTAATTGGGGGCACAGGACACATCGGAAGCTATCTGACTCCGAAACTGGTGGAAGCCGGTCACACCGTACTCTGCATCTGCAGAGGGATAAAAACCCCTTACCTCCCTGGCACCGCATGGAAGACAATTCGGCAGATCGCTTTAGACCGCGATGTGGAAGAAGCGACAGGGACTTTCGGAGAAAAAATCGCCTCGCTGGATCCCCACGTCGTGATGGATCTGACCTGCTATCGGCTTGAGAGCGCGGAACAGTTGGTTGCCTCCCTGTTGGGTCGAATCGAGCATCTGATTCACTGCGGAACCATCTGGGTTCATGGTCATAGCAGCGAAGTACCCACCGTAGAAGAAGCTCCCAAGTTTCCCTTTGGGGAGTATGGCATCCGAAAACTTGCCATCGAACAATTCCTTTTCGCAAAGGCTCGAAAGGAATCGCTGCCCGCCACCGTTCTCAATCCCGGTCATCTGGTCGGCATCGGCTGGAACCCGGTCAACCCCCAGGGGAACTTTAATCCAGCCATTTTTTCCGATCTGGCGCAGGGTAAGAACGTGTCTCTCCCCAATCTGGGGATGGAAACGCTACATCATGTCCACGCGGATGATGTAGCACAGGCCTTCCTCTGCGCAATGGCTCGCAGAAGCGTCGCCCTCGGCGAGAGCTTTCATGTTGTTTCACCCGCCGCAATCACTCTCCGAGGCTTCGCGGAACGCATGAGCACCTGGTACGGACACTCAGCCAAACTGAACTTCGTCCCGTGGGAAGAGTGGAGGCAATCAGTGAACGAAAAAGACGCGCGGATCACCTGGGACCACATTGCCCACTCGCCAAACTGCAGCATCGCCAAGGCCCGAAACCTGTTAGGCTACGCCCCTCGATATACGTCTCTCCAGGCAGTTCAGGAGTCGGTCGCTGCAATGCAGCTCAATGAACCAATCTAGAACGTAAGTTCACAACCGGTTTGTTCCGTAGACGTCATTCCAATGCACCATCGGCAACCCCGGAGCGGGAGCGGAAAAATAAGGAATATTGTGAGCTCGGAGAGAGCCTATGTAGATCGTACGAAGGTCAGGCCCTCCAAAGGTAACACTGGCCATCCACGGAGCTACACCTCTACCTGTGTCAAACAACACCTCTTGGGTAACGGCACCGGCGAAGAATTGCTTCTCCAATGCGTCCACCTTCACAGGGTCGCCTTCATCCAACAGAACGCGGAGATCTCCTTCAGGGGTAAGCACAAAAAGCTTGTCGGAGTAGACACAGGTTCCCCAAAGATTGCCAAGGCTGTCAAAGGCGATCCCGTCCGGCCACGCTCCTTTGCCAAGACTTGATGGACCAAATATCTCTCGCTCCCCGAGAGAGCCATCGTCATGGACTCGAAGGCGGCTGATGCACCCTCCTGTCGTCTCAACGACATACATGTACTCTTCTTTTGCATCCATGCGGATTTCGTTTGTAAAGTGGAAACCGTCCGCCACAATCCGGAACTTGCCATCAATGTAGCGAGCAATGTAACCGTCCGCAAGATCAGGTTTAAGTGCATGCATCCAGTTTTTGATTCTTGTAGAAACCGTTATCCATATGCGGCCCTTCGAATCCCGCAAGACAAAGTTCACTTTTCCAATCGCCTCTCCATCGATGCTGTCAGCCAGCACCTTCGACTCGCCGGTGCGGGTCATGATCTCCAAACGGTCGGTTCCGAAGTTGGAGATCAGGATGTCACCGTTATCGGCAAAGGCCAATCCATTGGGAAGAGTTCCTGTTAAATATCGGGTCGCTTCACTATCTGCATTCGAGAAGTGCGATGAGATCTTCTGGGTAATGATCTCCTGGGTCCCGTCATGACGCAGCCGGACCACACCTCCACGTGAATCCGCAGCCCACAAGGTCCCATCTCTCTCCGCAAGAATGCACTCTGGCCGCTGCAGACCATTGCCGATGTATTGCAACTTAGATGGATCAAGCTCAAAATCCAAAACAGGATTCCGCATCTCTCAAAGACTCCCTAATAAATCCAAATTGCGCAATGTGCAATTCGTATTGCAAATCTAGCACAGGTCAGGCGCGTCCAACGTCATCTCTTCCTTAAAGAGAAAGAGACATCTGAAAAATCCAGATGCCTCCTTCGATGGATCTCAAAAAAGTTAAGCGCTCTGTTCCGTAGCCTCTTCAGATGCACTGAGCAACTGCCCGATCTTTTTTGCACATTGAACCACTGATCTCGAATGGGAAGCATTACTCTCTTTGAGGAAGCGCGCCGCCGGAGCGGAGATTCCGATCGATCCAACAATCATTCCGCTGTTCAGACGAATAGGAGCTGCCACACAACGCATTCCTTCCATAAACTCGGCTTCGTCCAGCGCGTATCCTTTTTCCCGAATTCCGACGCACTCTCTCGCCAGAGCAGGAATCGTTTTTATCGTCGTCTTCGTGAATTTCTGCAGGGGGTCGGTACCAAAGATCGTTCGCAGTTCCTTCTCGTCGAAGTCGACCAGCAACGCCTTCCCGTGAGCGGTTGCGTATAAGGGGACAAGTTCGCCGGTCTGACCAGCCACGACCAAGACATGACGCGCATGGACGGAATCGATAAAGAGAGCATTCCTCCCTTCGCGAATTGCCAGGTGGGCGGTCTCATTCAACGCATTCGCCAGCGCTTTCAACTCCTGATGAGCCACCCTGACCAGCATATTGCTCCAGTCATACTGGCGCGACAGAGTCCACATGGCAGAACCAAGAATGTAGTCCTTCCGCCCTGCCGGTGTGGATAAAAACCCTCGTCGACGGAGTGTCTGGGCCAGACGAAAGGCGCTGCTTCGATCAACTCCGAGCAGCTCCGATAGCTCACCCAGCGTTACCGGCTGCGTCGACGTCGCGACTGCCTGCAAAATTGTTAGGCCGCGATCAAGGCTTTGTATAAAGGGAACTTGGGCTACTTTCTTTGGCATGTATCCTGCTGCTCATGTTCGGAACCTGACTCCAATCGACCGCAGATAATCCCGGCTCTCCTTTGCCAGGGCTGCCGAGGGGACTGGAGACGGGTCTTTGAAGTCGTTATCAAGCTCGACCATTACCATACCACTAATCTTGCGGCCTTCCATCACATCCAGGATTCCGGGCACATCCACCTTTCCCTGCCCCAGCGGACAATAGCCTAAAAGATGGTTATCTTTTCCATTAAAGTCCTTCAAATGCATGTGTTGCACCAGTGGAAGAAAATCCTTGACCACTTTCAAGGCATCTTGACCACCCTTTGTGAGTTGTCCTACATCCGGTCCAAACTTCAGGTGATTGGTATCGACCGCATCCAGGACCGCATACGTCTCATCGCGTGACTCGATGCACGTACCAGTATGCTGGTGCAGAACCGGAGTCAGCCCCTGATCGGTCACAGTCTTGGCGAGTTCGTTCAACGTCGTGATGATATTGGATTTGTTCGCTGCAAAATCGTAGGTCTGCCGCGGAACCTGGTTCGGTCCAACAACGAAAATCCGCCCTCCCGCCTTCTTGATAAGCCCGCACCATTGCACTGCCTTCGCAAGCTCATCCTTCTTCTTCGACGGGTCAGTCAGATTGATCGTGCAGTATCCCGAGATGAGCGGAATATGGTTCTGATCGAGTACAGATTTCAATCCGCCACGATCTTCTGCCTTGGCCAAAACCTCGCCAAAGGTCTCAAAGCCGTAAAATCCGAGCGAGGCAACCGCCTGGATTGCCTGGTCAACTTCTGTATTTCTCCAGGTGATTCCGGTGTGCCCTATATGAATATTCCTCTTCTTCACTTGAGCCGCAAAGGAATGCCCCGTCGCAAGGGCGCCCGCAGTCAACATACCCTGGGCAAGAAACGTACGACGGCTAAGATTCGGATTCAAAACGTACCTCCAGAGATCACTAATCGTTTCACAAACTAACTTTCGTGCATCAATCGCAACGACATTTGCATAGCACGCAATCAATCTGCACTTCCGACTTTACCTTTGTCAAGAATTCCTGAGCTGATCTTCAATATTTCCCGACAATAGAGAGACCTTCAACTAGGCTTGACGCATCCCCATGTGAAAGATAAGATTTGTCGCGTGCTTGCATTATGCGCAATACAATTCTCGCTTTGCGCAATGGATAAAATGTAGATCAACCGGTTCTGAGCTGCTTAGCTTTTCAAACTGCCCCGCGAAGGAGATTCTCTTGTCGGACTATTCCAGCTTCGGCCTCGAAGATAAAGTCGCAGTCGTTACGGGAGCCTCGCAAGGCATCGGACGCGCCATTGCTTTAGGACTCGCCCAGGCAGGAACCCACCTCGTCTTGGCGAAGTATCCTGGTCCCCGGATGGAAGAGATCAAGCAACTGCAAAGCGAGATCGAACAACTTGGACGAAAGGCCATCATCGTACCTACCGATGTCAACAAGGTGGAAGATTGCCGTAACCTCGTTGAGCGCACCGTGGCGGAGTTCGGTCGGATCGACATACTCGTCAATAACGCAAGCTGGACTGGAACCGGTGACGCCGTGGACGTGACTGAAGAAGAATATGACAAGACCTTCGATGCGACGGTCAAAAGCGTCTTCTTCGCATCACAGGCAGCAGGACGCGTGATGCTGGCGCAGGGAGGCGGCCGCATCATTCACATCGGATCCAACTTTGGGGAAGTGGCTTTCAAAAAAAGGGCCGTGTATGCCGCCGCCAAAGCCGCCGTACATCACATGGCGAAGGCGCTCTCGCTGGAATGGGCGCATCAGGGTGTTCTCGTCAATACGGTCGCTCCGTGCATTACGGAAACCGAATCACGAAAGAACATCCTTGAGCGGCCGGGCTATAAGGAATGGGCCACCCAGGACATGATTCCGCGCGGGCGATGGAACCAGCCGGATGACCTCGTGGGAGCGGTACTGTTCTTGTCCAGCAAATTTGCAGACATGATCGTCGGGCACACCTTGATGGTGGACGGCGGTTGGACTATCCACTAGACGCGCCTGCCGGGCGATTGAACATCGCTGGGGTACAAGATGCATCTCGCTTAAGCGATAACTTTCAAAGGACAAAAAACAATGAAACTGAAGGGCAAAGTCGCTGTTGTAACGGGTGCGGGTCAAGGCATTGGCCGGGGCATTGCTGAAGTCTTTGCCCATGAGGGCGCAGATGTTGTCATCAATGATCTGACTGCAGATTCCCGGACAGATGAAGTCTTGAATGACATCCAGAGCAAAGGCCGACGCGCCATCGTTGTGGCTGGCGACGTCTCTCAGCGCGCTGACGTCGAACGGCTCTTCGATGCGGCCTGGAGCGAGTTCGGCGCCGTCGACGTTCTCGTCAACAATGCCGGAATCGAGACCATCGTTCCCTTCACTGAGCTTACAGACAAACAGTGGGAAGACGTGACCAACACCAACCTCAAAAGCGAGTGGATGTGCTCGCAATCCTTCTGCAAACGACTGATCGCCGAAGGGAGAAGGGGATCTGTCATCAACATAGGTTCTATCCAGGCGGCTCGTGTCTTACCCGGCCGGACCCACTACGCTCCCAGTAAGCTGGCAATCGAAGCTCTCACACGCAATATCTCCGCCGAGGTTGGCGTGCACGGTATTCGCGTCAACTGCATTCATCCCGGACTCATCGACACGCCGATGATCCGCTGGGTGCTGGAAAGCCCGGACATTCTCCCTCATGTTGTGGCTCAGATCTCTCTTGGACGTCCCGGGCTTCCCTGTGAAGTTGGATCTGTGGCGGCGTTTCTTGCATCAGAGGAAGCCGGTTATGTCACGGGACAATCACTCTATGTAGATGGTGGGTGGGTGGGCAAGTAACTGTTGCCAAAAAAGAGAGAGAAGATGCCTGAACGGCATCTTCTCTCTCAAAAAACACGCTTCCACTACTTACTCTGTGAAGACTGCGGCAGGGCATACACATAGTACCCCTGCGTTTGTTCTACAGGACCTTCTCTCTTTTCCATTGTCTTCGGCTGATCCCCAACAACCTTGTCGGAGTTCAACCTTGCACTCATCGCGATGTACTCTCTTCCATTCACCTCATAAATCGTGGGAATTCCCTCCGGCCCTCCCGGCATCTGAATCTCAGAGATCTGCTGTCCCGTGTCTTTGTCGTAGATGTGCAGTTTCGCATCGGACCGCGTCCCCACAACAATCAGCCCTCCTGCCGTAATCACCGCTCCTCCACGCGGCCAGTAACTTCCCGTGTTTCGGATGCCCTTGTCAACAAGCTCCGTCACTTCCCCGAGCGGAATCCGCCATTTGATCTCGCCCTTATTCATGTCATAGGCCGTCAGGCTCGACCAGGGTGGACTTATCGCCGCAAGCCCTTCGCTTGAATTCATGTAGCCATATCCGGTCCAGTATCTTCTGCCCCCAGGACCAAGCTTCGCCGTCGGGATCGCGGGAGCCATAACGCGAGCTCTTACGTCAGGCGCCAGATTCGCCTTATCCGGAGTCTTCAGATACGCGATCAGATGATCGATGTCCGCCGTATCGAGATCGGGAAACGCTGGCATCGGAGCCAGGCCATTGTGAACTGCATTTCTCACTCGGTCCGCGCCCGCCCGCTCGATCACACCCTGCAGCGAGGGAATGGCAGGCGGCTGGCCCTCCCGGCTCTCCTTGTGACACGTCGTGCAGTTCTGCAGATAAACCACGAGTCCTTGCGTTTCAGGAGACCCAGGGATATTTCGCTTTGGTGGCTTAGGCGCAAGATGCAGCAGCGAAGGTGCGTCCTTCGAAACCACATAAAAGGTGTTGGTCGCCGGATCGATCGCACCCGATCCCCAGTTTCCTCCCCCGTTGTTGCCCGGAGTCTCCATCGTCGTGCCCAAACTCGGTGGCGTAAATATGCCTTCCTGTCTTGCCGCCTCAACCTGCTTTTTGATCTCCTCTCGCTCCTTCGGGTCCGCGATATAGGGATTCACCATATCCGGCGTGAACTTCTGCCGCGCAAACGGAGGAATGTGAGTTGGGAACGGTTGCGTCGGCCAGCTCTCTTCCCCAGGCACGTCCGATTTGGGAACGGGACGCTCCTCGATCGGCCAAATCGGCTTCCCATTCGTCCGGTCAAAGACATAAACGAAGCCATTTTTACCCGCCTGCACCACGACATCCACCATCTTTCCGTCATGCTTGATCGTCATCAGCTTGGGGCCGGTTTCCAGGTCATAGTCCCAAAGATCATGATGCGTGGTTTGGAAGTGCCAGATATATTTTCCCGTTCGAACATCGAGAGCGAGCAGGCAATCGGAAAACAGATTCGCTCCGATACGATCCGCTCCATAAAAGTCGTAGGTAGGCGAGCCAAGAGGGAAATACACAATGCCCCTCTTCTCGTCGATCGAAAACTCACCCCAGTTGTTCGTTCCCCCCACATACTTGTAGGCATCTTTCGGCCAGGTATCGTAGCCCATCTCGCCGGGATGGGGAACCGTGTGAAATTGCCACACCAGCTTTCCGGTGACCACGTCAAAGGCTCGCAGATCACCCGGAGGCGACTCATACTCCTCGCCCGTCGCTGAGCCGGTAATATATAGATTCTCGAAAACTCTCCCAGGCGTATTCGACTGGATCTGTCGCATCGTCGATGGATCGCGTCCCAGGCCCTGTCGAAGATCAACAGCACCACGATCTCCAAAACCTTCAACATCTTTGCCGGTTCGTGCATCCACAGCATGGAGATAGTTATTCATCGAAAAGAGAATGCGGCGGTCCGAACGATCTTTGCTCTCCCAGTACGTCATACCCCGATGTGAGATCAGCCTCGGATTATGCGTGTCGTAGACCCATATCTCTTTTCCGGTCGTCGCATCCAGGGCCACGACAGTATTGTTTTTCCCATAGACATACATCACACCATCGATGACAAGCGGATTCGATCCATAGCGGAAGCCATTATCCCCCGCCGGATAGAACCAGACCTGCTTCAGATCCTTTGCGTTGGACCGATTGATCTGTTTCAGCGACGAGTACTGAGAATCGTCATTCGACCCTCCGTACGTTGGCCACGAGCTGTTCGAAGATTTTTGCGTAGCGGTCGCAGCGTCCACCGTTCGAAGTGGGTGTTTGAGAGACAGTGCGGTGAACGTCCCAATGACGAGAACCCACGTTCCCGCCTGCGTCTTCCATGAAATTTGCTTCATCTCGATTGTTCCTGCCTGACAGGTTGATACGACAATTCAATAAGCCAGATACCTTAGACTGGCAGCTCCCACCCTTTGCGGCGCGGCCTCGTAAACATCGCGTTCGCAGTGTCGGAATTTAGGAATTTCTTTTGTTCGCCATCAAAGCGCAACTTTGTACCGTGATGCGCGATCGCTATGTTTCCCAACAGGCATAGCTCAGTGATATGCGCGCCGTAATTCCAGTTGCACGAAGGTTGTCTGCCGTGCCGGGCTGCGTCAATCCACTCCGTCCAGTGGCTCTGCGGGCGTTCAATGCTCTTCTCAGGGCGTTGGAAGCTACGATCAAGTTCCTCTGGAAGCAGCCATATCTGTTTCTGCTCCCCAGGCTTGCTGCTGTAGACCGGACCGTAGACCAGCACTCCTTTGGTCCCATACAGAATTCCTCCGCCCGTCGGCAGGGGCTGATCTTTCTTCCATCCCGGAGGCACAGGAGGGGTATCGTATCCCCACCACTTCAGCGTCACAGGCGGCCGACCTCCCTTTGCAGGAAACCGATAGTTCACATGCGAGACTCGCGCGAACATCTGCCTTGCAATCGCTTCCGAATAGCCCGCATCGGCATCCCCCTCGATCGTCTCGGGATAGCCGAGCTCCAGCGCCCATACCACGGGATCAAGAAAATGTGGCCCGTGATCACCCAGGATCCCAGTGCCAAAGTCCTGCCAGTTACGCCAGCGTAACGGCAAATACATGGGGTTGTATTTCCGCACCGGCGCAGGCCCCAAAAAGAGATCCCACTTCACCTCTTCGGGAACAACAAGGTCAACGTCCATCTTTTCTGTATCCGAGTACGGATTGATGTACCGCTGGCCTGCCGCCCAGTCGGTCTGAAAGACATCGATCTTCTCTACTGTCCCGATCGCTCCCGCACGGACCCACTCCACGATGAGCCTTACATCCTCTGAAGCATGACCTACAATTCCCGTCTGGGTCGCTTGTCTCGGATGACGCTCTGCCATGTGGGCCATCGCTCGAGCCTCCTGCACCGTCGCAGCAAGAGGCTTCTCACAATACACGTGCTTCCCCATCTTCATTGCCGTAAGAGCGGCCTGCGCATGTACATGATCGGCGGTACAAACCACCACCGCATCAATCCGCTTGTCCATCTTCTCAAGCATGACGCGCCAGTCATCGAGCCGCTTCGCCTCAGGATGTGCCGCTGCTGTTTCGCTGGCTGGAGTAAATCTGCCGGACAACTGGGATCGAGTACGCCAGTCAACATCGCAGATCGCGACGATATTCTCGGCGGCAAGTTCTTTCAGATTGTTGGCACCGTAATTTCCAATCCCGATAAAGGCGATGTTGACTCTGTCAGGTACAGAGGGCACCGTCGCCATCCCCAGGCTTCGCATCGCGCCAAGACCGCCCAGAGCTGCCGCACCCGTAAGCACCCGGCGGCGGGAAAGCGTTCGAATCTCGTTCAAAGACGGCTCCTCTCTAAACGACATCTACCCATATTGCACATTACGCAATATCAATTGCACATTACGGAGATGAATACTAGCAACCTGTGAAGAACATCGTCAAGAATCAAGAGGATGTTGCGATCCACGTCAGCGAAACAGCTGTCCCAGAAGAGCCTGAGCATGTTGACTCGCCTCTGGATCAGAGCTTTGCGCAGCGATCTGCAGATACCGCACAGCGTCGGGCCGCTGGCCTTCCTGTAGCAGAATCATCGCCAGTCCAAGGTTGGCATCGGCCTTCGCAGGGTTAATGCTCAACGCCCGGCGATACTCCGAAGCCGCGTCGGGCAATCTGCCTTCCGCGCTCCACAGATCAGCCAAATCGGTGTGAATTGCGGCGTCACCGGGTGCCACACGGGCTGCCTCTAGCAGCTCGCGCAGTGCTTCAGAATTATTCCGTTTCAGAATCATCAAGAGGCCCAGTCCATGATGAGCATCTCCATATTCAGGCCTTAGAGAGATTGCTCGTCGGAACTGAGCTTCCGCCTCCGGGAACCGTCTCTCCCCGATCAGCAGGTTCGCGAGGTTGTTATATGGCTCGGGAAGATTCGGCTTTAAGCGAATCGCCTCTCGAAATGCCTTCTCGGCGCCATCTTTATCCTGCCGATCGACCGCGATCAGTCCTTCCAGGTCGTGCACGTCAGGTCTGTCAGGATTGATGGTCATCGTGTGGGTCGCCGCGTCCTGTGCCTCTGTCAGATTCCCCTGTCGCAAATATGCATTGGCCAGATTTGCCCAAAAACCATCATCCTCCGGGTATAGACCAACGGCCCTCTGAAGAATGTCCGTAGCGTCACTTATCTGCCCTGTGCTCAACAGGACCGAGGACAGTTCGTGCAACGCTGTCCTGTCGTCCGCACGAAGCCTGAGCGCTGCATTGAAAGCTGTGACCGCATCCTTTGTTCTGCCTGCGCGAGCGTATGCCTTCCCAAGCGCTACATACGGTTCAGGCCACGTTGGATGGAGCCGATCGATCTGTGATTTGAGTTGTCCAATCCCATCGATACCTTCGTCATTGACGCGCGCCACCGCCAGTAACAACTCCTCCCGATCCGTCGGCTCCGATCTCGGATAGAAGATCCGCACCGGAGTTCTATCTTCCGCCTGCAACTTCTCTGGAAACGGCGCACGCAGATCGCGAGACGGACGCACACGCTGGATATAGTGATCGGTCAGGACAATGTGAACGGACCCTTCCGTCCGTCGTTTCGGCATATGACAGCTCAGGCAATCACTGCCTCGCGGCATCGCCACGTCTTTGTGGCGGACCGTCTGATGACATCCCTCGCAAACCGCGATGTACTGCTTCTTTGCCTCGTCTCCGTGCGGTATATCATGCGGGTTATGGCACGTCAGGCATGTCATCTGCGAGTTACGAAAGCATGCAGACCGCAGTAGTTGGTACCCGGCGTGGGCTACCTCGAATTCGTCGCCTTTCGGATCCTTCGGCCGTTCGAAGTACGTCTTGAAGTCTCCCAGTTTCTCGCCGGGGTGGAAGGAGTATGGCCCGCGGTCGTAATTCCGGATCGCGTTCGGGACATGGAGCGCACTCGTCTCCATATGACACTCCATGCACACTTCCATCTGGCGATCCCGGGACAGCTTCGCCGGATTGACGATCTTACTCCGGATCTCCGCCACACTGGCCTTGCCTCCAGTGGCTGCAGCTACATGCGCCGCACCTGGACCGTGACAACGCTGGCAATCAATTCCTTCCGGAAGCTTCTGCGGAAAAACAGAGAAATCATGATTTGGTGCAGGAGCGCCTCCGTCCTCTGGATATGCATTGTGACAGAACATGCAGTCCTCGCCGATGGCTCCCTGCATATCCTGCTGATCTGCCCGGTCGAATCCCGGACTCATACTCCAGTAGCCGGAGTTCTCTACATACCAGCTCACTGGCAGTTCAATCAGTTTTCCTTGTGTCGTGCGATGCATGTAGGTTCGGGCATGATTTCCGGAACCCAATACATAATCGACCGTCTCTTCTCGAACGTTCTCTTCTTTGCCATCCGCACCGGCCGTAAACCTGCGCTGGAAAAACCGTCCATCCCGCTGGACCATTCTGTACCGCAGTCCCGAGGGTTTGTGGACAAATGTGTTCGCCTTCGCATAATCCTCGATCACGTTTGCGGTCGTTGCCTTGTAGAACGACCTGGCCATGCCGGTCTTTCGGTAGGTCTTGGCGATCTGAGCGTGGCACGTCGCACAAACCTGCGAATCCACATATCCTGTTGCAACCTGTGAGTGAGTCGTACCGTTGAACGTCGCCGGACTTATGCTCTTCTTGGGATCAAGCCGGATAAAAATGACGATCGCGGCCGCAAGGGAAAGAACGATCGCCAGAATCGCAATCACTCCCGGCTTGAGCTTCCACTTTCGAATCGACTTCCGTAGGAAAGACATGCCGGGCGCTCTCAACTGGACGATCCATGTTCAAACATTCCTGCAAATGTTGCTCAATATGCAATTCATATTGCACGATGGTGCATCATCATAGCACTATGTTTTAGAGACTTGTCCAGTCGTTTTCGCCGCGTTAGCCTTGGAGAGCAAATCGGGGAGCACTCTCGCCTCATATTTCACACCAACGGAGTCACCTTGCAACCGCTCTTAGGGAAAACGGCCCTGGTCACAGGAGCGTCACGTGGGATCGGCCGCGCAGCAGCAATCTCCCTCGCCCAGGCCGGTTGTAATGTCGCGATCAACTATCGGAACGCAGAAGAAGAAGCGCTCTCGGTAGCTCACGCCGTCCAGCAACTTGGCCGCCGTGCGCTTGTGCTCCAGGCCGATGTCTCGCAGCCGGCCGACATCGACCGCATGATCAAAGGGATCCGCAGCGATCTCGGTGACATTCATATCGTCGTTAATAATGCAGGCATCAATCCTACAAAGCCATTTCTTGAACTAACCCTCGAAGACTGGAACCTCACCATCCAGACCAATCTCACCTCCGCATTTCTGGTCTCTCAGGCGGTCATTCCTCAAATGCAGCAGCAGAGCTGGGGTCGGCTTATCTTCATCTCTTCCGTCGCAGCCCAGACAGGAGGAGTCATCGGTCCGCACTACGCAGCCAGCAAGGCTGGAATGCTTGGCCTTATGCGGAGTTACGCAAGTCTGCTGGCCAGGGAAGGGGTTACCTCCAACGCGATCGCGCCCGCGCTCATTGAAACCGATATGATTCGGAACAACAAAAAAATTCGCCCCGATCTGATTCCGGTCGGCCGCTTCGGTTATTCCGAAGAGGTCGCTGACGCAATCACGCTCCTCGCGACGAATGGTTATATGACCGGACAGACGATCAATCTCAATGGCGGCTGGTACATGAGCTGAAAGCAGCTTCTCACCGAATCACGCCCACTACGTTTCGTGAAAGACCAATGATCCCTTCTTCTCTCAACTCGGAATTGCCCCCCCAAAGCGTCTCCTCCTCCGAAGCTGAGAGGAAGATACGCACCTTCTTGAACAGGCGCTGGACATACTTCCTTCCTGCGGCCTTTATTACTTACAGTCTCGCTTACCTCGACCGCGCCAACTACGGCTTCGGGGCCGCCGCCGGTCTGGCCGATACACTCCACATCTCCGGTGCGCAATCCTCTCTATTGGGAGCGCTGTTCTTTCTCGGTTATTTCGTATTCCAAATTCCCGGGGCGACCTTCGCCCGCAAGCACAGTGCGCGCTGGCTCATCTTCGTCTGCCTCATCCTTTGGGGAAGTCTGGCTGCTCTTACTGGCGTTATTCGTGAGTTCTGGCTGCTCGCCGTCGATCGCTTCATGTTGGGAGTCGCTGAAAGCGTAATCTTCCCGGCGATGCTGCTTCTGCTCACGCGGTGGTTTACCCGCGAAGAACGTTCTCGCGCTAACGCTCTTCTCATCCTCGGAAACCCCATCACGGTTCTATGGATGTCGGCCATCACCGGGTATCTCATCCAGGCCTACGGCTGGCAAACGACCTTTATCCTCGAGGGTCTTCCCTCCGTTGCGTGGGCGCTCGCGTGGATTCTTCTCGTTCGCGACCGGCCTGCCGAGGCCCGTTGGCTCACCTCTCAGGCAGCTGAGACTCTCGAACAAGCCTTGGAACAGGAACAGACCTCTATTGACCCAGTAAAATCCGTAAAGCATGCGCTTCTTCGCAGTGATGTCCTTCTGCTTTCTGTCCAATACTTCTTCTGGAGTCTGGGAATCTACGGATTTGTCCTCTGGCTCCCATCCATCGTGCGCCGGGGCGGATCGCTCTCGATGGGGCAGACCGGCCTTCTCTCTGCCATTCCCTATCTCTTCGCAATTATTCTTATGGTTGTCGCCTCCTACCTGTCAGATAAAACTCTTCGACGTAAAGATATCGCATGGCCGTTTCTTCTTCTCTCCGGCCTTGGGATGCTCGGCTCTTTCCTGTTCGCAAACGTGAGCTTCACCGGAGCCTTTGTCTGCCTCGTCATAGCAGGAGGCTGCATGTACGCCCCCTACGGACCGTTCTTCGCCATCATTCCAGAGCGTCTGCCCAAGAACGTTACCGCCGAAGTCCTCGCCCTCATCAACAGTTGTGGTGCCCTCGGAGCATTCGCCGGAACCTACCTCGTAGGTCTCCTTCAGGCTCTCACCGGAAGTTCACGCCCCGGCTTTCTCCTCATGTCATTCTCGCTGATAGCCTCCGCGTTCCTTCTTCTCGCTCTTCCTAAGAACCCACCATCGAATACCGTACAAAAATTGATATGAAGTCATCTTCCGCAAGCACCATCTCTGCATCAAGCGTCCTCGACAGCGCCGCCCGCCTATTCGCCGAGGTGAAAACTCATGCACCCGGCCCACAGGGCGCGCTCCCCATCACACCCGAAATGTTGCTGACCCAGCCCTCCGGCAATCTCTTCGGCCTCAGCCAGGATGCAGGCATGGGCTGGGAGCCCTCGCGTCTTCTCGACCCCGAATTCCTCATTCTCAGTACCCACGGTGGACTCCGCGCCCAGGATGGCACTCCCATCGCCCTCGGTTTCCACACCGGCCATTGGGAAGTCGGCCTCCTCGTGGCCGAAGCCGCTCGCGAGTTCCGAAATCTCCACGCCATCCCCTTCGCCGGAGCCTGTACCGATCCCTGCGATGGCCGGACCCAGGGAACCCCCGGCATGATGGACTCGCTCCCTTATCGCAACGACGCTGCTGTCGTTCTGGGTCGCCTTATTCGCTCTCTGCCTACTCGCAAGGGCGTCGTCGGAATCGCCACGTGCGACAAAGGTCTGCCCGCCATGATGATGGCACTCGCCGGATGCGGGCCATTCCCCAGCATCCTCGTTCCCGGCGGCGTCACCCTGCTCGCCGAGGAAGGCGAAGATGCGGGCAAAGTTCAGACCATCGGCGCCCGTTACGCCAAACAGCAGATCACTCTCGAATACGCCGCCGAAGTCGGCTGCCGCGCCTGCGCAACTCCAGGAGGAGGATGTCAGTTCCTCGGGACCGCCGCGACCTCTCAGGTAGTCGGCGAGGCCCTCGGGCTCGCACTTCCCCACTCCGCGCTCGCACCATCAGGCCAACCCATCTGGCTCGATAGCGCCGCTCGTTCCGCACGTGCCTTGCTTCGCATGACTCACCTCGGCATGGGCACGGCCGATGTTCTCACCGACGCCGCCATTCGCAACGCGATGGTCCTTCACGCAGCCTTCGGCGGCTCGACCAATCTTCTGCTTCACATCCCCGCGATTGCGCACGCAGCTCGGCTCGGCCGTCCAACGATAGAGGACTGGACTCACGTCAATCGTCAGATCCCTCGCCTCGTCGACGCTCTTCCCAATGGCCCTCAGAACTTCGCCACCGTCCAGGTCTTTCTCGCTGGAGGTGTCCCTGAGGTGATGCTTCATCTCCGTCGCGCCGGTCTGCTCGATACCTCCGTACGTACCGTCACCGGCGAAACGCTGGACGAAAACCTTAACTGGTGGGAGCAGAGTGATCGAAGAACTGCGCTCAGGAAAAAGCTTGAAGATCTCGATGGCGTTGATCCCGATCAGGTCATCCTCTCTCCCGACCAGGCTCGAACACGAGGGCTCACGCCAACGGTCTGCTTCCCTGTCGGCAACCTTGCCCCCGAAGGCTCCATCATCAAGAGCACTTCGATCGACCCTTCCATCATTGACGAAGACAATTGCTATCACCACGTCGGACCGGCCCGTGTCTTCGTGACGGAAGAAGCCGCAATCGCGGCGATCAAGAATGGCACCGTAGGAAAGGGCGACGTCATCGTTCTTATCTGCGGTGGACCCGCTGGCGCCGGTATGCAGGAGATCTATCAGATCACCTCCGCCCTGAAAAATCTGCCTGACTGCAAACATGTCGCTGTCCTCACCGATGCCCGCTTCAGCGGGGTCTCCACCGGCGCCTGCATCGGTCATATCTCTCCGGAGGCTCTCGCTGGTGGTCCCGTCGGACGCGTTCAGGATGGCGACCTTATCGAGATCATGATCGATCGCAGCGCCCTGCACGGTAGCGTCAACCTCATCGGCTCAGGCACGGAGCGGTTTTCTGCAGAAGAAGGGCAACGTCGTCTCGCCGCGCGCTCTCCGCGCCACGACCTCACGCCTCACCCCATGCTCCCCACCGAGACACGACTCTGGGCCGCTCTCGTTCAGGCAAGCGGAGGCATCTGGGGAGGATGCGTCTATGACACCGAGGCAATCATTCAAAGGCTGCACCTCGATCATCAACCCCTAAAATCAACACCCACTCCACAGCAGAAGGAAGCAAGATGAAGCTCTATCGCACAAAGACTGGCTTTTTTGCCGAAGAAGGTGGCTCCTGCTACTCTGTCGTAACTTCCGACTGGGACGAGCTCATCGCTAGTCCCGACGTGTACCAGCGGGTAAAAGCATCTCTCTCTCCCACACCCTGCCCACCACCTGCAGCAGACTCTCTCCTCGCTCCCGTAGGCAGTCAAGAGATCTGGGCCGCCGGAGTCACTTACTTCCGCAGTCGAGACGCCCGTATCGAAGAGTCAAAGGATGCAGGCGGCGGAACCTTCTACGATCGCGTCTACCATGCTGAACGCCCGGAGCTGTTTTTCAAGGCAACGGCCCGTCGTGTCGTCCACCCGAATCAACCCGTCCGCATCCGCTCCGATGCCAAATGGTCTGTGCCCGAACCCGAACTCACTTTGCTCGTCAGTTCCGCCGGAACAATCACCGGATACACCATCGGCAATGATATGAGCTCACGCGATATCGAGGGAGAGAATCCTCTCTACCTCCCGCAGGCAAAGGTCTATGACGGCAGCTGTGCACTCGGCCCCGCTTTACTTCTAACTGCCGAGCCACTTCCGCCCGACACCAGCATTCAGCTGCAGGTCGAGCGTGCCGGCGCCATCGTCTTCTCCGGTGCAACCACACTCGCAGAGCTCAAGCGCGACCCAAAGCTGCTTGTCGCCTATCTCTTCCGCGACAACAGCTTCCCCAACGGTGCCTTCTTGATGACCGGAACAGGAATCGTTCCTGCTGACGACTTCACCCTCGCCAGCGGAGACAGAGTAAAGATCCTGATCCCGCCCATCGGAACCCTTGAAAACCCCGTAGCGTGAAACTCACGCAATTCAAAAAGAAAGAGCCCGTCACTCTGAGCTGGAGGCGAAGAATCCCTGCATTTCGTCTTTGATCTTCGCTCTCATCCCACAGAGACCCTCACGCCTCTTAGGAACGCGTGAGGGTTCCATTCACCAACCTCATAATGCCAAGCGGATTCCCACGCCGCAGCTCCGCCGGGAGCGATGTATCGGGAAAGTCCTGATAGCACACCGGACGGACGAAGCGCTGGATCGCCTTTGTACCTACCGAAGTTGTTCTCGCATCCGAGGTCGCGGGAAACGGTCCGCCATGCACCATCGCGTGGCAAACCTCAACTCCCGTCGGATATCCATTGAAGAGAATCCGGCCGACCTTCGTCTCAAGAACTCGAATCAGCTCTCCGGCACCAGCGATATCCTCGTCCGTGCCATGGATCGTCGCTGTCAAATGTCCATGCAACCCCTCAGCCGCTGCTACCAGATCATCCTTCTCTCCATACTGGATAAGCAGCGTTGTCGGCCCGAAGATCTCCTCTTCTAACGTGGAGTGTCCCAGAAAATCCTTCAGCGTCACCCGAAACAGAGTCGCTGCTCCAGCGGCAACCTCTTTGTCGACAGCCGTGTCCGCGCCTGCAATCAGCTTCGCTTCCTTCGCACGTTCTCCAATTGCTTCGCCGTACTTCCCTGCAATCCCAGGTGTCAGCATGGTCTGCTGCCCCATCGAGTTGACGCCTTCACCTAATTGCGAAGCGAATGTCTCCATCTCCTCTGCCGGTCCAAACACCAGGCCAGGCTTTGTGCAGAACTGTCCTGAGCCCAGAGTGAAGGAAGCCTGCAGCCCTTTCGCAAGCGCCTCTCTGCGCTCCTTCATCGCACCCGGCAAAATGAACAGCGGATTCGTGCTTCCCATCTCCGCGTAGCAGGGAATAGGCTCGCTGCGTTCCGCGGCTAGATGCATCAGCGCCTTGCCGCCCTGCTGCGATCCCGTAAAGGCGACCGCCTTGATTCCAGGATGCTTCACCAAGGACACGCCCACCGCAACACCGGCATCGAACAGCAGCGAGAAAACGCCTCCCGGCAAACCACTCTCTTTGACTGCCTTTTGAATCACACGCCCTACAAGCTCGCTCACACCAGGATGAGCCGGATGTGCCTTGACCACAACAGGGCATCCCGCGGCTAGAGCCGATGCCGTATCTCCGCCTGCAACCGAGAAGGCTAAAGGAAAGTTGCTCGCTCCAAACACTGCTACCGGTCCAAGCGGCTTCGACATCGAACGCACGTCCGGCCTCGGCAATGGCTTTCGCTCCGGATCCGCTTCATCGATCCTTGCATCGACCCACGAGCCTTCCTCTAGAACCTCCGCAAAGAGCGTGAGCTGATTCGTCGTCCTCGCAAGCTCGCCCTGCAGACGTGGGAGCGGAAGTCCGGTCTCAAGATTTGCGCGTTCCACAATGGCAGCGCCCTGCTCCGCCAACCCGGCAGCGATCCTCCGAAGAAACGCCGCTCTGTCCTTCGCAGTAAGCGCGGCGTAGGGAAAGAATGCTGCAGTCGCCTTCCCGACGGCTTCACTGATCTGCTGCTCGTTGGCCGAATAGAAGGCGGGTTCCAACTTCTTTCCCGTCGCGGGATTGACCCCGTAAAACGTCGTCTCTCCAGGTGATGCGACGCCCTCTCCAATCAGGGACAACCCTGAAAGTGAACTCACGGCTACTGACATCTTTCAGGCTCCTTCGGCCTCAGCTCCGGCGGATCATCGCAATCGAAAATTGCGCATGAAACAACGCTCTTCCTTCCGGCCCCAACGCGTGATCAGTGTAAACCAGACGGAAAATCACTGGCCACCCTCGCAACCGCAATGGTTTCCTTTTCCCGGCCTTTCATGCAAACTCGATGCATGGTGCGCGTCGGTGTTGATGAGAATCTCTCCCCGGAACTGTTACTCGACTTTCCCCCCGAAGCAGAAATTGTTCGTATCCCTCGCGACACCTCCAGCGAACACGAGGTCGATTTCTGGATCCTTCCTTTCGCCCGCAAGGACGCTGCAACCACCTTCTCGCATCTGCGCGGCGTAAAGGTTGTTCAATCCATGATGGCAGGCGTGGACTGGATCATCCCCTGGCTCCCCAAAGAGATCACCCTCTGCGATGGCCGCGGAATTCACGACATCTCCACCTCAGAGTGGGTTCTGAGCGCCATTCTCGCCACGTACAAGCGCCTTCATCTCTATCGCGATCTGCAGAACCGTCAGCAGTGGGACGGCCAGGCCGCAGTACGGGATGGCTTCACCTCTGAGTCTGGTGCTCAATTCGGGCAATACCGCATCCTGAGCGAAGACCTCTTCGGAAAATCCGTACTCATCGTCGGCTATGGATCCATTGGCAGCGCCATCGAATCCCGGCTTCTTCCCTTCGGAGTCACCATCACGCGCATCGCACGAAAAGCACGCAAGACCCCCCATGTGTACTCCGTCGATCAGCTTTCCGAATGGCTGCCAAAGTCGGACATCGTCGTCGCAATCGTTCCCTTTACTCCGGAGACGCACAAGATGTTTGGAGAACGCGAGCTGGGCCTGATGAAACCCGGCGCTCTGCTGGTCAATGCCGCTCGCGGACCCGTCGTCGATACTCAGGCTCTGGTCGACGCCCTCGCGCAGGGCAGAATTCGCGCCGCACTCGATGTAACCGACCCTGAACCCCTTCCCCCAAACCACCCCCTGTGGTCCGCGCCGAACTGCCTCATTACTCCACACATTGCGGGTTCCACACCCGACTTCATCCACCGCGCATTCGCGTTCGGCGCGGCTCAGGTTAGACGTTACCTCGCTGGAGAACCACTTGAAAATCAGGTAACCGCAGACGGTTATTAAAGCAGGAATGAGGCCGCGCCCACCATATCTCGGGGGCGCGGCCTCATTCCATGCGAACGGCGTTAGCGGGAAGCGCTACATACGACGGACACGGGGCATCCGGGGAAGGTCGTCGTCATACCCGCCTTCCTCTTCTTCCTCCTCGTCATCATCGTCATCGTCGTAGTAATCTTCATCCTCTTCTTCTTCTTCATCATCTTCTTCGTCGTCGTCTTCGAGCTCGTCATCTTCATCTTCTTCGTCGTCGTCTTCGAGCTCGTCCTCCTCATCTTCTTCGTCGTCTTCCTCGTCGTCGTCGTCCTCATCTTCTTCTTCGTCTTCTTCGTCGTCATCAACGCTACGCGCTGCGGTAACGAATTTCTCGAAAGGGAACGAATCAAATGAAGCAAACATGCTCACATCGATGGGGCGAAGTGGTTCGATAATTTCAATCATTGTGGGCTCGACGGCCATGAACTTGTCTCCTGTTCGCACTATTGTATTGGGGTAGGATGCATGGAATCGCAAAAGGTGAGTGTGAAATTTAAGGATTTCTAATTGCCTTGGCGAAGAAATCTAGAAGGCATCCGAACATCGCCCATCTCCCCTGGTTTCAACCTCCCGCAACCCCTGTGCCAAAACAGGTCAGGTGCCTCAATCCGAGTCATTTCTGACGAAGAAGTAAGGGTACCCGGGGAGGCGAGGATGATCTGTTCCATCCGTACATTTCAAATTACAATCCCACTCGCTATCTTCCTTCTCGTCTGCGAGCCTTCGGTCCGAGCCCAGACCGATCCTCCCCCGACGATTGAGGAAGCCCTCCACCACATGTCGGACCTCGCCGGCGTCATCTTTATCGGAGAGGTTACCTCGATTCGCCACCAACCCGGTCAGCAGGACGCTTCCGGCATCGTCGAAATAGACTTCAGGATCGACCAGGCCGTTCGCGGCTGTCCTGCCGCAGGCACCTACACTCTCCGTGAATGGGCCGGCCTCTGGGAAGGAGGCGACCAACGTTACCGGATCGGTCAACGCCTCCTCATGATGCTGCACTCCCCAGGTCCTGCCGGCATCTCCTCGCCGGTCGATGGGATGAACGGAGCTATTCCCATCCATGCCGACCATTCCAATTCTCAAATTCTTTCTGCAGCGAACGCTTCAGCATCACAGCCGCTCGTAGCCGACCTGCGCTGGGTTGCAACCCGGATCCTGCGAACCGTCCCCTATGATCTGCCTTCTTCTTCTGCCACACCGTCTTTAATGAGCGCCACCACTGCCCTCACCCAGCAAGACATCACGGACTCTGTCCAGCAGACACCCATCTCCGTTGTTGTGGGCATGCTCAGTTCCTGGCAACAGGCCATGCCATGATCTGCGTTCCAAAGGTGCCCCGGCTGCTTCTGCTCCTGCTAGGCGCCCTATCCGCGGTTTCTTATGCCAGTGGCCCACGATGGGTAACCGGCCAGCCCTACTATTACCCCGAGGGCCGGTCCATCGTCTGGTATACCTCCAGCCCTCGCTACTTTACGGATGCCGGGGACCTCAGCCCTTACGTCAGCCATGCTGCAGCGGATGCGATCGTCAATGCCGCAGCCGGTGTATGGACCGTGCCGACTGCCAATTTCAACCTGCTCTATGGCGGCACACTTGCCGAACACGTAAGCCTCGCCAACGCCTATCTCGGTAGTACGGGAATCGTCTTTCCCGCAGACGTGCAGAGCACCAGCTACCTCACGCGGCAGATCGCAGTCCTTTACGACTCCGACGGCTCCATCACGGATCTTCTACTGGGCAGCGGAGCAAGTTCTCCCTCCAGCTGCCGCCAGAACGCGGTCACCGAAAGCGTTGACTCCATCTCATCGGCCGGAAAGATCCAGCACGCAATCCTCATCCTCAACGGACGCTGCACCGGCCCCGCTCCCGAACAACAACTCCAGCTTCAATATCAGCTGATGCGCGCCTTTGGCCGGATCATCGGCCTTAGCTGGTCTCAGACCAACGACAATGTCTTCACCGGCACCCCCACGCCCACGATTCAGCAGGCTATGCATTGGCCGGTGATGCATCCCATCGATGTCCTCTGTGGGCCTTACACCTATCAATGCATGCCTCAGCCCTTTACCCTGCGCGATGACGACATCTCGGGCCTCGGGCTGCTCTATCCCGTCGGCTCTATCGCCCCCTCCGTTCCCGGAAAGACCGATACCCTTTACCGGGCCAATCGCATCGCCGGAACCATCACCTTTCCAAACGGCCAGGGCATGCAGGGGGTCAACGTCGTCATCCATCGGCTTGAGCCCTCCTGGTCGATCCCTGAAGCCTGGGAGTCAACCTCGGCCGTATCCGGATATCTGTTTCGTCGCCGAAGCTCCACTCCCGTCAACAAAATACCCTCGTCACCGACCCTCAACATGGGCTCCCCCACCCCCTCGCTCGAGGGCTACTACGACATCTTTCGCACTCCACTCTATGACTGGGAGCCCTGGCAAAACCTCGTCCTCTCGACGCAACCCATCAACCCGCTCTACATCGGTCCCTATGCCGTCGGCCCATACGACTCCGGATCCGTCGCACCCTCCGGCTCCGTCGCCCAGCAGACCTACTACGTCAGCTCCTCTTACGGTCAGGCCCTGGTGAACTTTACGATCTCCAATGCCGCTGCCGCTTGTCAGACAACGCAGGATGGAACCGAATCTTCCACCGTCAGCGCGCCCTCCACAGGATGGTGGAACGGAAACCTGTGCAGCTATGGCCACACCGCCTGGTCCAGCCTCACAGTCGCAGCAGGCCGCAGTCTCACCATCGAGGTTTCAGCGCTCGACGAGCACGCCGCAGTAACCTCGACTAAAAGCCATCCCGTCATTGGCCTGTGGAACTCCACGGACACACTCGGCAGCCTGCCGTCCATCGCATCCACCCCTGAGGCCTTCAACTCCTCTGTCAGCGGTATGACATCCCTTGCCGCTCAGACTTCGCAGGCGCAGCAGCTTCGGATTGGCATCATGGACCAGCGCGGCGATGGCCGGCCCGACTTTGCCTATCAGGCACGAATCTTATACGCCGACTCCGTCAGCCCCTCCACCGTCCCGGCAAAAGGGGCGCCGATTACGATTACCGGCATGGGATTCCGCGCCGGTAATACCGTGACCATCGATGGCGTTTCCGCCTCTGTCACCAGTTGGACCTCCAACACCATCACCGCCGTCGCTCCTTCCCTGTACCGCAGCAGCTCGGGCGCCGTAGATATAACCGTTCGAGACCTCGCAACAGGCGGCTCCACGACCATGACAGGGGCTCTCCGCTATCAACCCTCGCAACCGCAGCTCACCCTTCTCTCCATGCCATCCGGAGCCGTCGTAGCCCGTACCACCGCGCCGCTCCCTCTCGTGGTGAAAGCCATCGCCGCCGACGGCACCAGTCCGCTTGCCAATATTCCGATATCCTTCACTTCTGCAGGACAGGTACAGTTCGAGGCCTGCGGCTCCACCAGCTGCACACTCTCTACCGACGTATCTGGCAAAGCCAGCACCCTCCTGACGCCACTGGTGCCTGGGAATCTCACGCTTGGTGCATCCAGCACTGTCGGAACGGTCGCCACCGAGATCAACGCCATTCCTCGCGTCCAAACCGTCACCGCTCTTAATCCTCAGCTCTACCTCGCCCAAAAGGCAGTCGTTACGTGGAGCCCACAGGTCGCTCTCGCCGACAACGCAGCTGCCGCCGTCGGTATTCCTGTTCAATGGACACCCATCGCTGGCCCTCTGTCTCTCCATGCTTCCCTCTCCCTCACCGATAATCGCTCCATCGCTCAGACGACTGCCACGGCAGGCCCTTTCCTGAACAACGACAACCACCCCGCCACTGCGACGGCTTGCGCCTGGAACTCCATCTGCAACACCTTCACGGTCAACAGCATCAGCGATGCGGCACTGCAGCTCTCCGTCTCCAGCGGGGCGCAACAGTCCATCCGTGCCGCGGCACCCTTCTCTTCCGTCGTTCTCCAGATTGCGGACACCGACGGCCATCCTGTCTCAGGCGCAGCCGTCACGATCCGGCAGACCCTCGAGCCATGGTCGATGCCTTGCCCTTCCCAGGGGCGCTGTCCCATTACGCCTACCTCCAACGCATCCACGGCGACACTGATCTCGGGTCTCGACGGGACCATTACCGTAACTCCACTCGAATCTCCGGAAACTGCCGAAATCACGCATCTTGCTGCAGCGACAGGTACCGGAGCCTTCGTATCGCTCGACCTCCAAAAGCTCCCTTAAGCTCGAACCCGCGTCTTTCGATGCCCTTCATGCATCACAATAGAGAAGAAAAAAAGGGCCAGAACAAGCAAAGGAGCCATAAATATGGCGGCTGGCAACAACGTACGCAAGCGAGTCGTGATCCTTGGCGGAGGCTTCGCCGGAATCAATGCTGCGATGGGATTGGCGAAACTTCCCGTCGACATTACACTCGTCGATCGGAAGAACCACCACACCTTCCAACCGCTTCTCTATCAAGTGGCTCTCGCCGTTCTCTCGCCTGCTGAAATCGCGCAACCGATTCGCTCAATCCTGCGCGATCATCAAAATATCGAAGTTCTCATGGATGAGGCGGTCAGCTTCGATCTCGCGCAAAAGCGTGTGCGACTCAAGACCGGAGCCCTTCTCGAGTATGACTTCCTCATCGTCGCTACTGGCTCTACGCACTCCTACTTCGGGCGTGATGACTGGGCCAAGCTTGCCCCAGGCCTCAAGACAGTAGAGGACGCCACCGAAATTCGCCGTCGGGTCCTCCTCGCCTTCGAGCTTGCGGAGCGTCAGACGCAGGAAGCCGGAGTTCACCCTCCCCTCAAATTCATCATCATTGGTGGTGGACCCACTGGGGTGGAGCTTGCCGGAGCGATCAGCGATATCGCCCGTCTCTATATGGCTCGGGACTTCCGCCACATCGATCCCGCGACAGCCCAGGTAGAGATTCTGGAAGGCTCCCCTGCCATCCTCGCGGCCTACCCTCCTGATCTTCAGAAGAAAGCCATCGATCAGCTGGCGCACCTCGGTGTCACCATCCGGACCAATGCTCACGTGACCGACGTGCAACCCGGATACGTCATGGTTGGCAACGAGCGCATCGATTGCACAGTGACCTTATGGGCAGCAGGAGTGCAGGCATCTCCACTCGGAAAGCTGCTCGGCGTTCCTCTCGATCGACGGGGCTGCGTCATCGTTGACCAGTTTCTCAATCCGCCCGGACATCCGGACGTCTTCATCTGCGGCGACCTCGCACATGTCGAAGAGAACGGTCATCAGGTCCCCGGTGTCGCCCAGCCGGCTATGCAGATGGGAGCCTATGCCGCCAAACACATCGGACGTATGGTGGCCCGCGACCTTGGCAGCGACGGTACCGGCCTCAATGAGCCGTTCCATTACTTCGACAAGGGCGACATGGCAACCATCGGACGGAAGGCGGCCGTCGCGAACATCAAATGGCCATTCAAAGGCCATTGGAGCGGCTTTCCTGCCTGGATCGTGTGGCTGATCATCCACATCTTCTTCCTCATCGGATTCCGCAATCGCCTGGCCGTCTTCCGTCAATGGGCATGGACCTACCTTACGTTTCAGGATGGTGCGCGCCTCATCACCGGTTCGCAGGATCTGCCCGGATGGGATTCCGAGTACGGGATCCAGCGCGACACACCAGTGGAACAGCAGGTAACGCCGACGGGCACCCGATGAACCAGCGACCCGTCAAGCCCATCCGGCCCTAACATGCACAAAACAAAGCGTGTTTTCTTGCCGATTCGCTTGCTGTCAAACGATAGAATGAAGTAGAGAAGAATATGTACTCAAAAATAGAAAGGCTCCGAATAGTTTCGGAGCCTTCCTTCTTTTGAATCAATACTTTATCCGTAAATCTCCTGTTTTGAAGACTTTACAATAAAGTCCAGACTCAAGTTATCTGAAATCAAGACTTTGCAGGAAAAGCGTGTGGGGCTAGGCAGTGAAGCTTGAACCGCAGCCACAGCTCTTTGTCGAGTTGGGATTGATAAAGTTGAAGCCCTGACGCATCAGAGTCTCCTCGAAATCAAGCACCATCCCGGCCAGATAAAGAAAGCTCTTCGGGTCGACGAAGAGACGAACCGCGCTGCCGCCTGTCGGATCGCCTGGAGTTTCAACCCCCTCGCCGAAGACAAACACGCGATCACGCTCGCGCGGCTTGGAATCGAAGCGAATGGAATAACTCAACCCCGAACATCCGCCACCCATCACTCCAAGTCGAAGGCCACCCTGCTCGGGCGAAACACCTTCCTTCGCCATCGCAACTCGAATGCGCTTGAGGGCGTTCTTCGTAATCTCCACCGCTGCCTTGGCGCGGGGCTGTTGCCCGTCCGCCGTCAACAGGGTCATGCCGGCAAAAGGATCCTTCTGCTGCTCTGCACCTGTCGCTTGGGCGTCCTGCGAAGTTGTCGGCTGAATCGAAACCATCGACATTGAAAAACCTCACCATGCAATAACGTCGCATGGAAACGAAGCACTGCTGAACTGAATCCTGCCTGAAAGGTGCCTTATCTTCAGATGATGCAAAGCACCCCGCGACTCGCAAAACAGCGGCAGAACGCGGGGTGCAGTTTCTATGAAGGAAAGCCAGAAGCTAGTGTGCCACTACCGTCGCTGTCTCTGTCTCAGCAACGCTGTTCTTCTTCTTCCAGTCTCCAATCGCAGCACGGATGGCATCTTCTGCCAAAACCGAGCAGTGAATCTTGACTGGGGGAAGCGCAAGCTCCTTGACGATGTCGGTGTTCGAGATCGCCAGCGCTTCCGCAACCGTCTTCCCCTTAACCCATTCCGTCGCCAGCGAACTGGACGCAATGGCCGACCCGCAACCGAAGGTCTTGAACTTCGCGTCTTCGATAACCTGGGTCTCGGGATTTACCTTAATCTGCAGGCGCATAACGTCGCCGCACTCGGGTGCGCCGACCAGACCAGTTCCGACCTCTTGGGCGCCTTTGTCCAGAGTGCCGACGTTCCGCGGATTGTTGTAGTGGTCTACGACCTTGTCGCTATATGCCATGGGAAAGTCCTCGCTCTCTATAGATGATAACTCTTATTGTTTGGGTGCGCCATCGGAACGTAATTTTTGCTAAACGCCGTAGATCCCGCCACTTCTGCGCAAATCGGAGACTTCGTCTCACTGAGGCGTACTCTCAGCCGGATCGCCCTCTGCCGGCCCATAGGTCGGAAACGGCAACGGCTCATCGCTGGTCTTCATCGTCTGCAGCGTGACGAGATCGGCCTGCAGTACCTTCCAGGTACCAGCATGTTTTTTGGTCGCAAAGTCGACATTGCTATCTGCGTAATAAGCCAGGATGTCTGTCTTGATTCCCGGAGGAATGGCTTGACCCGGTTTCTCCGTGAGGCGATGAACCAACCGACAGTAGGTCGCATCCGTCAGCGGATACTCCCCGGGACGCACTGTACTGCCAGTATCCAGATCACGATTTCTCAAGGGATGCCTGGGATCGGCGGAACCTCGTGGAACGAGCTGATCGGCGCCCAGCTTCGCAGGCAGAGGATCGGAGGGCGGAGGTTGCGAATGAACATCCATCTTAGCCGCCTCCACCGCAGAGGGGCGAGTCGAGGGAGGAGGCGTGAAACGCCGAAGCGCAAAGTTCAAAGCATCGGCAGAGCGAAGCACAGAATGAATGTACTGACGATCCGTTTCCACGCTTGGTCCTTTGACTGCAGCCAGTCTCAAAGGACCGAACTTGGGAAGAATGTAAAGCAGGCCGGCAAGAGAGTAAGTTCCTATCCCTGCCCGTTCCCGGTAGTTGTCCCAGTGGTTTCGGGTAGCGACACTGGACAGTTGCTCCGTAAGCTGGTGAAGCTCCGGCGAATCGACGACAGGCGGCTCGTGGTGGCGGTGAAGTAAGGTTTCTGCATACGCGATGCGCGGAATAAAATTGCGGACCGCGAAGCGATAACCTTTGACGTTCACCCTACGGCCTCGTCCTGCCGAGAAGTCCTCCGCCAGCCCATACGTTTGATAAAAGGCTAACTCCACCTGACGCTGGGGAACCTCGAGACCTACGTGCCGGAGATAGTGAACCGGGGCAAATCGCCGGTTTGATATCTCATTGATGTCGAAAGCAAACTCTGTGCGAACATGCTGTGACTTTCCCTCCACATAGGTTACAGAGCGGCCGTACCGTTCTCCCAGCTTAGGGAACTCTACCGGCACGGCCAGGTTGGTCGCATCTGCATGGCCGATGCTGTCGCCGATGTAGTGCGAGAGTGCACCGATCGCAAAGGCCAGCTCGTCTGCATTACCCGCGTTGCGGAACAGATTAACGACAAAGTCTCCGGAGCGAACATAGTGTGTCAGATCAGAGAAGAAGGAGTCGCCAAAAGGATAGTAGCCGATGTCCTGAATCACGCAGCCGCCATACGCATACGCTCGAGCATGCTCGATCTGCGCGTCGGTCAATGTTGGATAACGGCTTTTGAGCAGAGGAACGATGGAACTGTCCCAGGTCAGGTCGATGAGCTGCTCGTGCGTCAGCAGCGAGTATCCGCCGGCCGTCGGCACAAACACCAGACCAAAGATCATCAATACGGTCAGGACCCGAGAGATCGTTCTCATTCTGTATGCCGCATACGAACAAGCAGCTACATGGCTGGACGCTCCTAAGGCCCGCTAAGTTGCCATCCTCAACAAACAAATAGAAAAACTGACTCCCACAACTCTGGTTAAAAGGCAAAGACCGGACGACATTGCTCTGTCCGGCCTATCCCTCTCACCTGTTTCGCGAAACTTAGTGAGCTGCCCATTCGATCTTAGTCAGGTCGATGCCTTCCTTGACCATCTCATAGAGCGGGCTCAGCTCCCTCAGCTTTTGCACCACATCAATGATCTTGTCCGAAACGTAGTCAACCTCAGCCTTGGTGTTGAAGCGTCCGAGGCCGAAGCGGATCGAACTGTGCGCCACATCATCGCCAAGACCCAGCGCCTTGAGAACATAGCTGGGCTCCAACGTTGCCGAAGTGCAGGCTGAACCCGACGAGACCGCGATATCGTTGATTCCCATCAACAGGCTCTCGCCTTCGACATAGACGAAGCTCATGTTGAGATTGCCCGGCAGGTGGTGCTCCATGTTCCCATTTACATGAACATAGTCGAGCGCCTTTTCGAACTTGGCCTTCAAATAATCGCGAAGCTCAATCTCGCGCTTAGCCTCGGACTCCATCTCATTCATCGCAATCTCGCATGCCGCGCCAAGACCGACGATTCCCGGAACATTCAAGGTTCCCGATCGCATACCGCGTTCGTGACCTCCACCGTTAATCTGTTCCGAAATCTGAACGCGGGGATTGCGGCGACGGACATACAAAGCGCCGACTCCCTTCGGACCGTAGATTTTGTGTCCGCTCAAACTGAGCACGTCGATATTGTCCTTCTGAACGTCAACCGGGATCTTACCAACCGCCTGCACGCCGTCCGTATGGAAGAGGATTCCCTTCTCATGGCAAAGCGCGCCAATCTCACGAACAGGCTGGATGACCCCAATCTCATTATTGGCATACATGATGGAGACGAGGATCGTCTTATCGTCGATCGCACGCTTCAGGTCTTCGATATCGATAAGACCGTCGGCGCCTACCGGAAGATAGGTGACGCGGTATCCCTGCTTCTCGAGCTTCTTGCAGGTATCCAGAATCGCTTTATGCTCGGTGACCTGCGTGATGATGTGATTGCCGCGTTCCCGGTACATCTCGGCGATGCCCTTCAGAGCAAGGTTGTTCGATTCTGTCGCGCCAGAGGTGAAGATAATCTCTTTTGCGGTCGCACCGATCAGCTTCGCCACCTGCTCACGCGCTTTTTCGACCGCCTTCTCGGCTTCCCATCCGAAGCTGTGATTCCGGCTGGCAGCATTGCCGAAGATCCCGGTAAAGTAGGGCATCATCGCTTCAAGAACCCTCGGGTCCAGCGGCGTCGTGGCGTGATTGTCCATGTAAATCGGAAGGTGCACGCCCTCCGGCAGAGGCGTTGCCGACTCTGAGATCACAACTCCGGTTCCATTGGTGCTCATAATGTTCCCACTCCTGACTTTCTCTAACTTAAAGATTTCCAAATAATTTGTAGTCAAAACTCGCGACTTTAGAGTGCAATCGAGACCAGTCCGCCGCCAACAGCGTTCGTCTTTGAGCGTTCGGCATCACCGGTTTCAACTAGATCTGAGATATAGATGCCGCTCAATAGATCCTTGATGCTGTCATTGACCTTTCGCAGCGGCTCCTTGATGGTGCAGGTGCTGGTCAGATCGCACGCTCCGTGGATGGTGATGCAGCTGGTGATAAACAAGGGGCCATCAATCGTGCGGATAACCTCGAAGGCTGTGATCTCCTTGGAAGGACGAGCCAGGGCGTAGCCGCCGTTGGTTCCTGCATGAGAGACCAGCAATCCCCCCTTCGCCAGCGTTTGCAGAATCTTAGCCAGCAGCTGTGGAGGAATATGATAGGCCTCAGCGATGTCCTTCGCGCTGTGCGCAGAGCCGCTCTTCTGCTCGGCCAGATACTTCAGGGCCATCAGACCATAATCCGCTTTTTTGGTTAGCCGGAGCATCTCGAGCCCAATTCTGCCACCGCCTGACTTCAGCGATGGTTTCCTTATCAATCCCTGCAGCCTAAAACTCTGTTCTTAGTGTACGTCTGCAGCACAACGAGTCGCAAGACGGGTCCAAGCTGCAGCACCTCAAACCCCTACCAACTCCAGCAGTGGATTGAAATTCTATGAACCCTTTGTTCTGCAGTTGACAACCTGTATGGACACGGGCAGAATCCAACCAACCTATTCGAAATCCCCAAATCGATCCATGAATACCCAATGCAAACATCCCATTGTGAAGATCGTCTCTCGAGATGAGGACGCCGAATTCGTTGAGTGCCAGAATTGCGGTGAAGTCTTTGATTCTAGTGAATTTAACGACATGGCCATCGAAGAAGAGGTCGAGGCTGAAGCCGATGAAGAAAACTAGACAGTTGCTGGGTTGGAGTTAGTCCGGCGGAACACAATCCATGCATATTGAGCTGCGGAGACTGGCGCCAGGATCGCAACTACCCGAAGCAATCCCCCACTGAGGGTACTAAGCCAGGTCTCCGGCCACAGCTTCTCCAAAAGCACTGAGACGACTCCAAGGATCTGTACGAGCGTGTTGAGCTTTCCCAGCAGGCTCGGGCGAAAATCCCGCAGCGTTCCTGTAGCGAAGAGCAAAGTCGAGATCAGCAGAATTCCAAGATCACGGCTGAAGACCAGGACCGTCACATATCGCGGGATAGCGCCAACATGCGTCAACACGATGAAGAGCGTGCTCAGCAACAGCTTATCGGCGATAGGGTCCATGTACTGACCGAGTGTTGTGCTCTGCCCCAGCCAACGAGCCAACAGGCCGTCCAACGCATCCGTAATCCCCGCAAGAACAAACAGGGCGAATGCCGCCGGATAGTCGTTGTCCAGAATCTCAATGACAAGAAACGGCAGAATAAACAGCCGCATCAGGGTGAGAAGGTTCGGTGTAGCTCGGACTTGAGTAAGAAACGGCACAATCTGTTAAGGCAATCGTAAATGAAACACTGTCATCCGTTGGAGTGATATGTCCAGAACAACCGGAGACAGCAACGGCGAGCCTTAGGCACCTCTGAGGCCGGCAATCCGGCAGCATGCATCTCTCAACCTTGCAAGCGCGCCTGCAATTGCTCCAGCGTGGCTCCTTTGGTCTCTGGATAGATAAAGAGCACGACAAAAAACTGGAGCGCCGTCATTGCAGCGAAGAAATAGAACGGTGCGCTCCTGGAAAATTGCGCTACCGCCACAGGGAACAACGCGGCAATAAAAGCGTCACTTACCCAGTGTGCGCTTCCCCCAAGACTCTGGCCCTTGGACCGTACCCTGGTCGGAAAGATCTCCGAGATGTACACCCATATAACAGCGCCTTGAGAGAGCGAAAACAGGCAGATGAACGTTACCAGGATCCACACCACTCTGCCCTGGTTCGTGCCCGAGTTGAAGATAATTGCCGTCGATAATAGGCAGCAGAAAGTGCCGGCTGCGCCAATTAGCAGCAGCAACTTGCGACCGATCTTGTCGATGAGCGCCATCCCAATAGTCGTACCTACGAGATTTGCCAGACCAATGTAGATCGACTGGGAAAACGTTGACAGGCGGCTAAGACCGGCCGCCGCAAAGATGTCATTTGCGTAATACAGGATCGCGTTGATCCCTGAAAATTGGTTGAACAGCCCGATCGTGATTGCCAGGAAGATAGGAAGCCGCAAGGATTTCTGGAAGAGCGGCTCTGATTTCTGTAGATGTTCACTTCGCAGGGAGGCTTGGATCTCTGCCATTTCCTGCTGTGGATCGTCAGATCCCATCATTCGAAGCACCGACAGCGCATCCTCGACACTATTCTGCGTAATCAGAAAGCGTGAGCTGTGCGGGATCGTATAAAGAAGGATGAAAAACAGAAGCGCGGGAACGACTGCGATTCCGAGCTGCCATCTCCACTCTGTCACTCCCAACCCCAGGCGGGCGATCCACCAGTTCGAGATATACGCAAACAGGATGCCAAGAACGACATTGACCTGGAAGGCCCCCACCAGGCGTCCCCTCCACTTGGCAGGAGCAAGTTCTGCGATATAAACCGGACCCAGAACCGATGAGCCTCCGATCCCAAGCCCCCCGATAAAGCGAAAGATCATCAGGATCGGCCAACTCCAGGCCACGGCACACCCGATCGCCGAAAGAATGTAAAGAGCGCCCATAATGCGCAGAGCGTTCCTCCCACCGATTCGCTGTCCAATCGGGCCGGCGAAGATGCATCCGATGACGGTTCCCCACAGGGCAATCGAGACTGTCAGTCCTAAGGACTGGGGCGTCAAATGGAAGACCTGGGTAAGTTGCCCTGTTGTTCCAGAGATCACAACGGTGTCGAAACCGAAGAGGAGACCTCCTAATGCTCCGACGGCGGTGCTACGGAAAAGGCTGGACGTCATGCGCATGAATATCTTTCTACCGAAACAGAAATTGGATGAGGCAACTTACGGAATTGGGTCCCACCGATTCTATCCGCCACAACGGTTACGACGCCTATGAAATGAACCCTCATTCGACACAGGACAAGTCCTTCAAACAAGAAGATCCCTTTTGCAGCCCCGTAATCCTGGCCACCCGAATACGACCTCTCAATCACAAGACCTTCTGTCCGCGTAGCGATCGATCTTTGCTACAATTCAAGAGCAGAGTACGAGAGTACTCGCTATGATCGATGCACCTGTGGAAACAGGCGAAAGATCAAAATAGTGCGACCAGTACTTCGATCAAATCGAACCGTCTGGTTGAGCATGCAGCAGGCGCGTAGCTCAGTTGGTTAGAGCGCTACCTTGACACGGTAGAGGTCAGCGGTTCGAATCCGCTCGTGCCTACCATATCCTTCAATAAGATATGGTCCATCTGGGATTCTGTGCCACTCCATCCAAGGCTCTAATTGGTTGTATAGAACCAACAATTCATGTCTGCCTTATGCCCATTGCCCTCCATTCCATCCAGGCTTGAGGCAGCAAATGGATGTCCGGTCCTGCGGGAGCAGGGACCACTAAGCCGAGAGGCACACGTGCGCAGGATGATGATCCGATCAGACCGAATGCTCTCCGGAGCTCGCCCCAGAACTCTCGTGCATTTTTCTTAACAGGCGACTTACATGGATGGCAATTTCGTCAATCGCGCATTTCCAACGGTCAAACTTCCGTATTGGGACGAGCGGCCGCGCCGTCAGGGCAGACGTTCATAGCACGGAGCGGCGGAGCCCGTGGAGAATTGCGAAGCCGCTGAAGAGCTTGCGGAACCGCGACCAAGGCACATCGTGATCTGCGATGACATGAAGACTGTTGGGCATCCCCTTTCGCAGAAGCTGCTAGCCTGCCGCTACCTTCACTTTTGCTGCTGACTCGTTTGCGACTATACGTCGCAGGGCGAATGATCCTAACAGGCCTGACGACACCCCACCCACGACTCCGATATAAGTCCAAAGCGTAGCGTCTCCTGCGAGTCCGCCACCGAATGCCGCCATAAGCTTGCCAGCGATGGGGAGACCTGATCCCACCGTAACAATTCCGGCGCCCGCGCTAGTCGCGGCCAGGGCAAGCACCGCTTGCTTTGTTCGGTTTCGAAGCGCCAGGCCCAAACTCAAGCCGAAGGCAAGAAACGCCGTCAGGATATCGAAAGGGATTCCGACCAGAGACCACACGCCGAGAAAAGCCAGGGTCGCCAAAGCACTCGCGCGAAAAACTGGCGCGACCCCTGATTGAAACAACGCCGGCGCTGACTTGCGCTGACAGAGAAAGATGATCGCTGCTGCCCAGCCGAAGGAAACGATGTGGGCAATCCATTGGGCAGGGGTCATCGTGTTTCCATGCAGACCCGTAAATCCATGAGCCAGGAAAGAATGAGTGCCCAGACCAATTGTCATACCGGCAACATTAGCGACAAACCACCGTCCGAAGATGTTCATGAACAGTCACGCCTCAAGCGCACCATGCTATCTGTGAGTCGGTCCGGAGGCAATCCGGAAATTTCGACATCAATTGCCGACTTCAGGGCAATGCACTCATTTGGGGGTGCTCTGATCGCAGGTATCCCGAGCTCAAGCGTTGACGCTCCTGTTCCGCACCAGTTCCGCTGTAGCAACGGACGATGAAGGATTATCAGTGATTTTGGCAGTCCTGGATAACCTGTAAGTTGTTGAATCGCTACGACTACGAAGCCAACCTGCGAACCTCGCGCAGCAACCAGCTTCTTCGCCACGCACGGGTGCGGAGAGCCTGACATCTCCATTCAGAGATTCATGCGCTCCCGCAGATCATGAACAAGATCTGTGAACGTAAGCAAAGCCTTACGATTCCCACTCGTCTTGCAGAATCTCCAAAATGCCTCGGAGGGGAATATCCGTCCATTGCGGACGATGGTTCAATTCGTATTCAAGCTCGTAAAGCGCTTTCTCCAGAAGATAAGCCTTCAACATTGTTCGCGTGGTGGCAGTGAGTTCCTTCGATCGAGAAAGTAGATACGAATCCAGATAAAGCTTTTGGAAGATCTGCTCTCGCTCCTTCAGCCTACTCTCAGCTTCTGGATGGTCGCGATGGAAGACTGCTACAACGTAACTGAAAGAACGCAGCATTCCCGCCACATCGCGGAGAGGAGATTTGCGGCTCCTGCGCTCTTCCACTGACTTAACAGGCTCACCTTCAAAATCCAGGATTACGAAATCATCTTCGGTACGCAACACCTGGCCCAGGTGGAAGTCGCCATGGATTCGCGTCCAGTAGCCCGCTTCTTTGACGTCAAGTTGAGCAAGCTGGTCAGCGACGCTCTCAATCATCTGCCGTTTGACGAATAATGAGGCGGCATCCGCCACATACTCCTCTGGAAGTTCGGAGAATCGTTGTCGCAACACCGAAAAGGTCCCTGCTATCTGCTCCTTGAATTTGTCTGCTTCCCGGGCGAAGATCTCAGGGGATCCCGTTTCAGGCAGAAAGTCCGGCCCCTCTGCTTCCTCAAGAGCAGAATGCATCTCGGCTGTGCGGCGGCCTAGCAATCCTATAGCGGACTCAAACCGTTGAATGAGATCACTCTCTGCTACTGTTTGAATCTCTTGAAGTTGTTCGAGAGTCCAGGACCAGCCGTCGCCAACATTTTTCACCTGTCCTTGCAACAGCGCCAGCACATAGCTGCTTTCTATTGCGGTCTCTGGATCAACGGCTTTGTACACAATCTGTCCGGCATAAGGCGCGATGTGTTCAAATTTCGCGACCTCGGTGAGCATCTGCCCGATCTCAACATCTGGATTAATTCCAGGCTGTATCCGCCGAAAAAGCTTAAGGATGAGGGAGTCGCCAAAAAGAATTGAGGAGTTGCTTTGCTCCGCAGAAGAAACTCGAGACGATGTTTCGGAAGGAGCTTCTTTGGCAAGAGCACCCGCGATACCCTGTATCTCCCCCTTCATTGTGGTGAGCGTTTGATTTTCTCGAATCATCTCGAGAATGGCTACCCTTGTGCTTGGCAGAGCAAGAGCATCGACGAGCACCTGTTGGCCTTCCATACCGTCGTTTGTGAGAGTGATCTGCCCGATGTGGTAGCGCTCGTCAACACTCACCTCTCCTGACAGCAATGCGATCGGCAACACGTACGTGTCGGGTTGGCCTTCTGTATAGGCAATCTGCAACAGGACCAGGAGACTTGCGTCATCCGGCAATCGCGCCCAATCGATGACAGTAACACTTTGGATTGTTTTAGACTTTGACCCGAACCAACGTTGCCGGCAAATGTACTTGGGCAACATGGATTCCTGAAATAACTCAAGCCATGGACCAGTCATTATCTCAGCAACTTCATTCACCGTGGACGCGCTTTCAATGGGCGCAGTAGCTGGCGTGGACTCCTGCACGCGAGCAGGCTCCTGGAGCTCTAGCCAAAGGAAGGCATAGGGCCCCAGCGTGAGCGTATACGGCTCTTTTGCAATCGGAGGGAAGCTGACATACCCCAGCATCTCCACAGGAACCGAAGTCTCCCATCGGCTGAGATCGAGAGAGACAGGCTGGGCGAATCGAGAGAGGTTCGCGACACACAGCACGCGTTCTCCGTCATACTCTCGCACATACGCTAGCACCTTGCGATTTTCAGGCTTAAGAAAATCAAGCGAGCCACGTCCAAAGACCTGGAAGAGCTTCCGCAAAGCAATCATGTTGCGGGTCCAGTTCAGAAGGCTCGACGTATCGCCCTCCTGAGCTTCAACATTGACTGCCTGGTAACCCCACACCGGGTCCATGATCACCGGAGAATAAAGCTTGGCAGGAATCGCTCGAGAGAACCCTGCATTCCGATCGCTGTTCCACTGCATGGGGGTTCTCACACCGTTTCGATCACCCAGGTAGATGTTGTCCCCCATCCCAAGCTCATCCCCGTAGTAGAGGATCGGCGTCCCTGGAAACGAGAAGAGGAGGGAGTTCAGCAGTTCGATGCGACGACGATTGTTATCCAAAAGCGGCGCCAGGCGCCGGCGTATTCCAACATTCACCCTCATTCTAGGATCCGCGGAATAGGCAAAATACATGTAATCGCGCTCATCATTGGTGACCATCTCCAACGTGAGCTCGTCGTGATTGCGAAGAAACAAGCCCCACTGACACGTCTCAGGAATGTCTGGCGTCTGAGCCATAATCTCGGTGATCGGGAGCCGATCCTCTTGCCGCAAGGCCATATAAATTCGTGGCATCAAGGGAAAATGGAATGCCATGTGGCATTCGTCGCCGTCTCCAAAATAGGGTCGGACGTCAGCCGGCCACATATTCGCCTCGGCAAGCACCAGACGATTGTCATACTCCTCATCAATCGCTCGACGAATCTCACGAATGACGACGTGCGTTTCATCCAGGTTCTCGCAACTCGTTCCATCGCGCTCCACCAGATACGGAATCGCATCCAGCCTCAGCCCATCGACCCCCATGTCCAACCAGAAACGCATCGCGCGAAGCACCTCTTCAATGACGCGCGGATTATCAAAGTTCAGGTCGGGCTGATGCGAAAAAAACCGGTGCCAGTAATATGCTTTCGCTTCTTCGTCCCAGGTCCAGTTGCTCTTCTCGGTATCGGTAAAGATGATCCTGACACCGCTGAAGAGCTTGTCTGTATCGCTCCAGACATACATGTCCCGTTCCGGCGTTCCTGGCGCAGCCTGCCGGGCCGCCTGGAACCATGGATGCTGGTCACTTGTGTGATTGATGACCAACTCAATCATGACCTGAAGGCCGCGCTTGTGTGCTTCTCCGAGAAAGGTCCGGAAATCATCCAGCGTGCCATAGGTCGGATTGACATCCATGTAATCCGCGATATCGTAGCCATCGTCACGCAAGGGCGAGGGGAAAAAAGGTAGCAACCAGATACAAGTGATGCCAAGATCGCGAAGGTAATCCAATTTGCTGATGAGTCCGGGAAAATCACCAATCCCGTCTCCATTGGAGTCTGCGAAAGCCTTCACGTGCAGCTCATAAATAATGGCATCTTTGAACCACAATGGGTCCATCGCGCTGCCTGACTTTTTCCTGTTCACACGCGCGCCTCGTCTTGAACTTGTTCTGAGCAATCAATATGAAATATGTGGGCGGGCATATTCGGGTCCAGTCGAATATAGTTACGTGGCCCGTACCACTCGTAGATGGCGGAAGTAAGAAGATCTTTGCAGGAATAGGGGCGATCCGACGCCACGCCAATCGCCTGCAACTGAATATCCGTCCACCCGCTCTGCGTATTGTTCACATCTAAATTGACAATCACCAGGATCACATCGGACTTTGTCGACTTGCTGTAGCAGATCAGCTGTGGATTATCGGTTGAATGAAAACGAAGGCTGTCATTTCTCTGGAGACAGGAATGCGACTGTCTCGCTTCATTCAGGAGCTGCAGCAGCGGGAATAAGGAATCCTCACGACTTCTATCCCAGAACCGCATCTCGTACTTCTCGCTGCTTGCATACTCTTCACTCTTCTCTCGCAACGGTTGATATTCGAGCAATTCATACGCTGGACCGTAGATTCCGTAATTGGCAGACAGCGTAGCGGCCAGAATCGCGCGTTGTGCAAAAGCAGAGCGAAGTCCCGTCTGCAAGATCGCCGGAAGAATATCGGGAGTGTTGGGCCAGAAGTTAGGACGGAAGAATTCACACACCGGTTCTGAGATGAGCTCCGTCATGTAATCCTCAAGCTCCTGCTTCGTGTTCCTCCAGGTGAAGTACGTATAGCTCTGCGAGAAACCTCGTTTCGCCAGCCCGTACATCACATGAGGTCGCGTAAACGCCTCCGAGAGAAAAAGCACCTCCGGATGAACGTGTTTAATTCGCGCGATACACCACTCCCAAAATGGAAACGCCTTCGTGTGAGGATTGTCTACGCGGAAGATCTTTACCCCGCGCTTGATCCAGAAGCTGAAAACATTGAACAGCTCCTCCCATAGAGCGCGCCAGTCAGTGGACTCAAAATTGAGAGGGTAGATATCCTGATACTTCTTTGGCGGATTCTCCGCATACTGAATCGACCCATCCGGCCGAATCAGAAACCACTCCGGATGTGATCGAACCCATGGGTGATCGGGAGAGCACTGAAACGCAATATCCAGCGCTATCTCTACTCCACTTTGGCTTGCTACCTTCACCATCTTGTCGAAGTCCGAAAAGCCGCCGAGCTCCGGCGCGATAGACATGTGGCCACCATGCTCATTCCCAATCGCCCAGGGACTTCCAACGTCATCGGGCTCGGCGGTCACGGTGTTATTTTTCCCCTTGCGAAAGACGCGCCCGATTGGATGAATCGGTGGAAGGTAAATCACATCGAAGCCTGCCTTCGCGATCGACGGAATCAGTTCAGCGGCATCTTTCAGCGTTCCATGCTGGTCTTCCGGCCCGAGAGACCTCGGAAAGAACTCATACCAACTCGAAAAGCGTGCCCGCTCACGATCAACTCTTATCGGAAAGTCGTCAGATTGGGACACGTATCTCAGATCGGGATTTCTCTCAACCAGAGCCTTTATGGCATCCGTAACCGGATTCTCATAGTGTTCCCTTTTTTGCTCGGCCAGATGACGAAGCTGAGTTGCCACCGCTCTTAATTCGGCAGCATCCGAACCTTTCACTTCGGTGGCGATGGTGTGAAGCAGGTTTGCTCCAGTCAGCAACGCGAGCGGAATCTCTTTTCGGCTTTCGTCCATTGTGGCCGCTCTGGTAAGAGCGCCAGACTCCAGGCTATCGTCGGAAACCGAACTCTGCTGCGCTGAAAGCCGTTTTTCCAATTGATGCCACCAGGTGTCAAAGTGATCGACCCAACCCTCCACCCGAAACAGCCAACGGCCCATTCGATCGGGGATAAAGTACCCTTCCCATACGTCATTGTTCACATGACGCATCGGTGCGGTACTCCAGCGATCCACATCCTCATGTCGATAAAGCAGCCGACCCGCGACATGGTCGTGTCCATCTCCAAAGATGGCGGCGGTTACCCGAACATCATCGCCCACAATTCTCTTCACCGGAAATCGTCCGCCGTCAACGAGAGGCTTTATCTCCTCGATGACAACACGTCTCCTGCCGTCAAATTCCTTCGTCACTGCGGCTCCCCACTCGAATAAAAACTCGCTCTCTGAAGAAGATGCGTATGGGTCTGGGAATGTTTGTCTAGTCTCACAAAAGCGCACCAATCATCCGCGCACGGACCCCCGTTGTGGACATATTCTCCGATCCAACCATCTAAATGGCTGTCTTGGCGGGTCCTGTTGACTTCCTGACTGTAAGCCATGTGTCGATCATCTTCTGAGAGCCCTGCTGGTCGGGGTGCTCCTTCATAAACTGTAGAGCCTCAAGGCAGGCCTGCGCTACACGACGGCACGGCAAATGAATGGTCGTTAAAGTAGGAGACACGACCTCCGTCAACATAATGTCGTCCGATCCAATGATCGAAACATCTTCGGGAACAAACAACCCGAATGTATGAGCAGCACGCAGCGCTCCAAGAGCCATCATATCGTTGACAGCTATCACCGCCGTGGGCGGGAGGGGTAGCTCCATCAGCCTTCGCATGCAGGCCTCTCCGCTCTCCCAGCCGTAATCTCCCGTCTCTAAAAATTCTTTGCGCAGAGGAAGTGACCGTCTCGACATAGCTGAAAAGAAACTCTCCGCCCGCATGCGTGATGTAGGAAAGGTCGCCGTACCGCCAATCAAAGCAATCTCGCGATGGCCAAAGTCGTAAAGGTGATCAACCGCCTCCTGCATACCTTTCTCAAACCGGAAGCTGATGTCACTGACCATCGGCCGCACAAAGCCTCGATCAATAGTGACCACAGGAATATTCTTCAACGCGAGACGATCGTAAAACGGACCCAGTTCTTCATCCGAAGGAATAAGAACCACGCCATCCACCTGGCTGGTAATCATTCGCCGTATGGAGTTCGCCATTCGCTCTGAGGATTCACAATTGGCCAGCAGAATCCCCTGTTTCTTGCTGGGCAGAAGGTCTTCAAATGCTCGGAAAAACTTGAAAAAGTATGGGTTGATAACGTTCGGGAAGATGATCCCAAAGGTATCGCTGCGACCATACTTCAGAGTCCCCGCGGAAGCATTGGGCACAAAGTTCAGCTCATCGATCACTCTCTGAACTGTGGCCGCAGTCTCGGGACGCACCCGGGTCGATCCGCTAAGCACCCGTGAGACCGTCGCCAGCGAGACACCGGCCCGCTTTGCCACCTCCCTCATCGTCATAGGAGGAGATCCTCGATCAAGACACCAGATTTTCTTGACATTCTTAGTTTAGGAGAAATACAGTTCCGTCGCCCGATGTATCCGGATTCATTCGCTTTTCATATTAGCTGAATAGGATGATCGGCAGTCAACCACTTTTATTTGCAAATTTTCCTGGGAAGTAATTCATTTACTTCCACTTAGCTTTTTAGAGCCCATCCAAGGCTAGACCAGCCTGTACTGACTTGGAACTTTATTATGGAGAGGACTTAGGACGATGAAGGGAACTTTTAGGCCGGCAAAAGAATCCGGATACATTTCTTATCCAGCGCCGATATGGACAGGCATCTTTCTCTTTTTTCTAATGTGGATGCCGTCGCGGGCCTGGGCGCAGACGGCCGAGCTGACAGGGTCAGTCGTGGATGTGACCGGTGCCTCTATTCCTGGCGCAGCGATCTCCGTCCGAAATGTCGATACCGGAATAGCCAAAGAGATTAAAAGCGACTCGAATGGCTTCTACTCCGCCTCTGCATTGCAGCCGGGCCGTTACTCTCTTGTCGCGAACTCTCCGGGATTTCGTCCCTTCTCGCAGTCCGGCATCGTTCTCAGCCTCGATACTTCTTCCCGCGTCGATATCACACTCAAACCGGGAGAAACGGCCACCGAAGTTACCGTCACCGCAGATGCCAGCGTGCTGCAGACGGATAGTCCCGAGTTCGAGAGTCACGTAACCTCGCAGCAGTTCGATGAACTTCCCCTCGTCCAGCAGGACCGCATGCGCAATCCGGCAGCATTCGTCTATCTGACCCCCGGCGTGCAGGGAAATATTACGACCAATGGCGCTGAGTACACCGGCGCGACCAACGTGATCATCGCAAATGGAAGCCAGCAATATACAACGGAGCTTCTGCTTGAGGGGCTTCCCGGTGGCCAGTCCCGCGTACCCGGAAACTACACGGAGAGCGCACCCTCGGTCGACGCTGTGCGGGAGTTCAAGATGACGACCACGCAGCTCGCTGCAGAGTACGGACACACCGGTGCGGCGGTCGGAAGCTTTTCTGTCAAATCCGGCACCAATCAGTTTCACGGCTCCGTCTACGAATACATCCGGAACAGTGCCCTCGATGCAAACTTCTGGTTGGCAAAACACACGACGACGACGCCTCTCACGCTCTCGAAGAAGCAAAACGAGTTTGGCGCGACCATTGGCGGGCCCATCCGGATTCCCCATCTCTACAACGGGCGCGACCGCACGTTCTTCTTCTTCGCCTACGGAGGTTCTCGTCTCGCAGGTGGCGCATCCACCGTCTCAACCGTGACCGTCCCGACAGCGGATCAGCGCAATGGACAGTTCTCCTCCGCCATCTACGATCCGGCAACAACAACCTACGCCCCAAACGGCAATGCGGTTCGCAAGCAGTTTGCCGGCAACAAGATCGATCCTTCAAGATTCGATCCTGTCGCAAAGGCAGTCATGGCGTACATTCCATTGCCAAACACCGGTACGACCCAGTATGCCGGATTCACAGGCGCCATCTCCCTGGTCCCCGACACTTACACGGCAAAGGTCGATCACAATCTGACGGACGCGCAGGCCCTCAGCGTCTCTTACGTGCGCACCAAAATCCCGCGCACAACCATCGGCTCACCGCTCCCGAAGCCGATCGGCAACAACACCTATCAGGTCGTCGCCGCGCACACACTGCGAGTCAATCACAACTGGACCATCAACGCTCGACTCCTGAACAGCGCCTTTGTCGGCTTCAACCGCTTCACGAATGCAAACCTCCCTCTCTATCTCGATCAGAACTACACAGAGGCGATTGGCCTTAAAGGCATTCCTGACTCGACTTACTTCCCAGGATTCACCTTCAGCACCAATGGCTTTGCATCCATCTCTCAGATCCAGAACGCCAATGTTCCTGAGAACGACTTCTACTATAAAGATCGCATCACCTGGTCCGTGAACCGCCATGTCATCAAAGCCGGCGCAGAGTACCGCGCTATGCAGTTCAACGATCGCAATCCATTCAAGTTCGCTGGCAACTTCACCTTTCACAGCCAGCAGACCGCAACTCAATCGACGACCTCTGCCAACTACTCCGGGGGAAACTCCTTCGCCAGCTTCCTCCTCGGACAGGTCTTCTCGGGAAGCGTAAACGGACCCGCGCAGGTCTATACCCGCAAACGCTACACGGCGTTCTTCGTTCAGGATGACTTCCGCGTCAACGACCGTCTGACGCTGAACCTCGGCCTGCGATACGAATGGCAGGCAGCCGCCCACGAGGCACGGAACGCCCACAGCAACATCGATCTGAACGCCCCAAATCCAGGCGCCGGAAACCTTCCCGGGGTGCTCGTCTTCGCCAGCGCGGCAAAGCCGACCTTCTACCCCAACGACTACTCTGCGATCGCACCCCGTATTGGCTTCGCGTACAAAGTAAATCCGACCCTGGTGCTGCGTGGCGGCTATGGCATCTTCTACTCCGAAAGCATCCCCAACACCGCACTCATCCGCTCCGGCTACTCCATCACGGGCTCGTTCACCTCGCCCAACGGAGGCTCTGCTCCATCCTTCGTCCTGAACAATGGCGTACCCCAGACCTATCCCAGCACTGCGGATCCGACACCAACGGCCGTCAATGGTCAGTCCGCCAGTTACTGGGAGCAAAACAGCGATGCGATGCCGCGGGTGCAGCAATGGTCGCTGATCCTGCAACAGGCTATCGGCAACAGCGCTTCCCTTGAGTTCGTCTATATCGGCAACCATGGAACGCGGCTCGTCGATCCGCAGATGAAAAACATCAATCAGCTCTCGCCGCAGTACTACGGCCTTGGTTCATTACTGAGCCAGCAGGTAACCTCGCCTGCAGCGATTGCGGCAGGCATCAAAGCTCCTTATCCAGGCTTTACCGGAACCGTCGCACAAGCGTTGCGCCCGTATCCGCAATATCTAACTCTCACCGCACTTGCAGCCAAAGACGGGTTCAATTCATACAACGCCGGCCAGATCGTCTATCGCCAGAGAATGAGCTTTGGCCTGACTTTCTTTGGTGGTTATGTCTGGTCGAGGAACATCGGATACTCAAGCCCGAGCTTTGACGGAACCAGCGTGACCGACAACGTTCTGCAGAATGCCTATAACCCCACCGTCGAGCGCTCACTACTCCCGCAGGATGTCACTCATTCCCTCATCATGAACTACACCTACAGCCTTCCCTTCGGCAAAGGACATCAGCTTGCTTCCCGCGGTTTCGCGAGCGTAGTCGCAGGGGGATGGAAGTTCTCAGGAATTCAGCGGTATCAAAGCGGAACGCCTCTCTTCCTTACGGCAACCAATTCAACCTCTGGGACATTCTTCAATCGCGTCATGCGGCCAAACTATGTCCCCGGCGTAAAGCGGGGACGTCTCGCCAGCGGGCCATTCAACTTCGACTCCGATGGCGATCGCCTCATCAATCCTGCGGCGTTTACACAACCTGCAAACTTCACCTTCGGCAACTCAGCGCCATCGTATGGGGATCTCCGAAACTTCGGTTCGTTTACCGAGGACGTCTCTCTCGTGAAGGACACCCAAATCTCAGAGCGCGTGCGCTGGTCGTTCTACGCACAGTCCACAAACGTCTTCAACCGTCACCGGTTCTATGGCATCTCCACCGGCTTGTCCAGCTCGACCTTCGGCAAACCGACGAATACATCGCAGCCTCGCTTCCTTCAGTTCGGCGCTCGAATCCTCTTTTGAGACGACCGGCTGCGAACAGCAAAGGATAAAAATGATTCGCTTTGCAACGCTTGTACTAACGATGGGAATCACCCTGCCTGCACTTGCTGCGGATTACATCGCGGTTGCCGATCAGACGGTCGGCAACCCGCGCATTCTCGTCATGGACTACTCCCAGAAAGACTGGTCCGTAACGAATCCCGCAGCAGTTGTGTGGAGTTGGAAGCCTTCCGACAGTGGAATGGGCCCGGAAGGATGGGATCTCCCCAACGATGCACGTCTCCGCAACAACTCTATGTGCGGCGGCCAATGCATGATAACCGCCAGTGGATACGGTTTGATCGCGGTCATCTCTTACCCCTCGAAAGAGAAAAAATGGTCTGTCAACATCGGAAAGCAATCCAATGTTCACGGAATTGAGCTTCTCCCTGACGGCAACGTGGCAGTAGCTGCATCGACTGGTGGATGGGTTCGCATCTACGCTGCCTCTCAAGGTCCTGGCTCATCCACCTTCGCTCAATACAATCTGCCGGATGCCCATAACGTCTTATGGGACCCCGCCCGGAAAGTCTTGTGGGCTCTTGGCAAAAATCAGCTGGTGCAACTAAACGTTGGCGGTACCGCCGCGTCCCCCACACTGACATTGCTCTCGAGCACCACACTGCCCGATGGAAGCGGTCATGATCTCTCACCGAAGTATGGCGATCCCAACACTCTCCTTCTTACGACTGGGTCAAAAACCTGGACCTACAACAAGACCACGCAGCAGGCGCTGATCTTCCAAGATGTCCCAGGCTACAAGAGCATCAACAATCAGGCTGACGGTCAGATCATCGAGACCAGGCCCCATCCCTCGTGCTCGCAAAATACCTGGTGTACAGATGTGGTCGAGTTCTACTCACCGACAGATTCGAGAACCCGAAGATCTGCCGTCATCTACCGCGCACGAATATGGAATCCCGACTATCAATAGTTAAAAACGAGAGAGCCCTCCATGGAGGGCTCTCTCTTCACCATCAAGGTTGTCACAACTCCGATTAGGGCAGCGTTCGCAGCAAGACGACACCATGCCCCGGAATCGTCACGGAGTAGTCTGAGGAAAGATTCATCTCCTTGTTCTGCCAGATATCCTTCACCTTTACACCGTTCCGAATTCCCAGTTTATTGAGATCAGGCTGCGCCGTAATCGCGGAAGGATGCCGATTGAAGATCCCAATCGCCTTCGCCCCTCCACTGAGCGGCTTGATCCACACTTCGATCGGTCCTTCCACCCACACTCGATCTCCCTGTTTTCCTTCCTTGTCCTGATCGATTGCGATCACATCGCGATTGGTCAGCATCGCTACCGTTTCAGGAGCCATCGTGGTGAGGTCATTGCCCGCCAGCAACGGTGCAGCCAGAATCGCCCACAGGCTCATGTGTGTCTTATATTCATCCGCGTTCATGCCTCCATTTCCCACTTCCAGCATGTCTGGATCGTTCCAGTGTCCGGGCCCTGCAAATCGAGCCAGACCGGCCTGGGTAAACCCGATCTGCGCCATGCTGGCATACTTGTCGCTGATGTCGCCGGTCGTCCTCCACAGGTTGCCTCCGACATCCGCTCCCCAACGCCACACGGCATCGTTTCCATACTGGCAAAGGCTGTAAACAATCGGCCGCCCTGTGCTGCGAAGAGCATCGCGCATCTTGATGTAGGCATCCACCATAAGCTTGTGCGCCGCCTCCGGAGAGGACGCGCTCTTCATCGGCTCGCGAAGTCCGCAGAGATCATACTTCAGATAATCGATTCCCCAGTTGGCATAGGTCCGGGCATCCTGTTCTTCATGCCCCAGGCTTCCCTCATACTTCGCGCATGTCTTCGCACCCGGCGACGAGTAGATGCCAAGCTTCAGCCCCTTGCTATGGACATAATCAGCAAGCGCCTTCATGTCGGGAAACTTCGAGTTCGTCTGAATATTTCCCTGGGCATCCCGCCCCGCCTCCCAGGTGTCGTCGATGTTGATGTAGAGATATCCAGCATCGCGCATGCCGCTTGCGACCATGGCATCTGCCTGCGCGCGAATCGTTGCGTCCTCAACTTTGTTATGAAAATGATTCCAGCTATTCCACCCCATCGGCGGCGTTGCGGCAACGGGCGTGGTGTTTTGAGCGTTGGATGCTTGAGCGCTCCATACAAAGGCAGCAAGCAGAAAAATATTACTCAGTCTTTTTCCTAGATGCATACGATTCCTATTCTCCATTTGCGAATCAACGCTCCCTTTATTCCGGAGGCAAACCACCAAGGTACATGTAACTAGGGTTCGAGCACATGGCAAGCAGCTTCGCCGTTGCCGGATCAGGGAAACGCCTCAGATAAGGCGTGACCCAGCCGATCGCCTCTCCCGAAGGAGGAAGCGAGACCTCCTGCGCGATTCCTGCCTGCTTTGCAAAGAAAGACGGGTCGCGCAGTCCCGCAGTTGCAACCTGAACCAGCCGCTTCAGAGCTCCATCGCGCTCTGCATAGAGATCGATCCCATTCGCTTCCCCAAACTCCGCCAGCATCACTAAAGGCGCCGCCGCATACAGGTGGTAATGCAAAGCTCGCTTGCCCCGACGCATCTCCTGAGGCAATGTTCCATCCTCCTGGATGGCGCCGATTCCCTCCCGTGCCGCCTTCATCGCCCAGTCAAAATCGCCAGGATCATTCGCTGCAATGCCTACCGCTCCCAGCTCGACCGCCGCCCAATAAAGATGATTGTTCTGCGATCCCGCATCTTGCTTCTCTTTTTCGTCATAAAACTCGCGCGCCTGGCTGGCGACATCTTTCAGCCACGGAAAAATCAACTCTTCCTGATCCTTTGAAACCACACCCGCCCCACGCACCTTTAGATAAGCGACCGCCTGAGCGCCAAGGACCCATCCCTGAACGTAGTAGGCCTGCCGTGACGACATCTTTCCCGTGAGCGAGCGGGCACGAGCCTCGCTCTCGATATGCTGAACGACGCAACGGGCGGCAGAGAGCGATCCGCTCTCTCGGAATGCGTCCGCGGCGGCCACAACAACGTCTCCTTCATGCTTCACCGGCCCTGAACTGGCGGTATACGCCTTCATCCTTGCCGGATCAACAATGGAATGGGTGGGATCATTCTCAGCATAAAACCCGTCTGTTACAAAATCGACCGGCGGTGTCACAACGGCAGGACAGGCGTACGCTGCATTCGTCGTCTTGACCGCTTGCCCATCCCATGGAGATTTCAACTGAAAAGAACTCGCCATAGCTGTCCCGCAAAGCAACACGAGCCCAAAAACCTTACCTGCAAACGTTGAAAGTACTTTACCCATCTTTTCCCTCGAAATCCTATCTGCGTATTGCGCCGTGAAGCAATTTTTCGTTCGACTAACGCTGAGCAGACAAAGAGAACGGACGCGAAGATGGCTTTACTGCCCACGTCTGGTTCGGCGTCGGCCCCATCACAAAATGTAGCTCTCCGCCCCGCATAATCTCTTCATGACGCAGGTAGCTGCGATCCAACGGCCTCCCGTTAAGCGAAATATTCGTAACGTAGCGGTTCTCCGGGCTCATCCCCTCGGCTGTAATGCGGAACATCTTTCCATTCGGCAGCGTCAGTGCAGCCCGGTTCACAAACGGTCGCCCGATAACGTATTCGTTCGACCCCGGTGCCACGGGATAAAAACCTAACGACGTGAAGACCAGCCACGCCGACATCTGACCAAGATCGTCATTTCCTACCAGACCATCTATCGCCGGTCTGTACTGACTCTCAACAATCTGCTGCAGCCGCTCCTGTGTACGCCACGGTTGTCCGGCGTAGTTGTAAAGGTACGCAAGGTGATGGCTCGGTTCGTTGCCGTGGATATATTGGCCAATCATCCCTGCAATATCTTCAACATCGGCATACTGCTTGGGATCGACCTTGGCATCGAACATTGCATCCAGCTTGGACACAAGTTGCTGATCTCCCCCAAGCATCTGAATCAGTCCGGCTTCATCCTGCGGTTGATACCACGAGTACTGCCAGGAGTTCCCTTCCGTAAATCCACTGTCAGCACCCGCGCGAGCAGGATCGAACGGCTCACGCCAGCTTCCATTCGCATACCGTGGCTGGGCAAACCCGCTCTTCTGATGGAAGACATTCCGCCAGTTCTGTGCTCGCTTCGCAAAAGCTTCAGCGATTTCCTTATGCCCCATGGCTGCTGCCATGCGAGAGATCGTCCAGTCGTCGTAGGCATACTCCATCGTCTTCGAAACCGACTCGCCATCGTGATCGATGGGAACGTACCCCAGCTTCATGTACTCATCGAGATGGCCATACGGTCCATAGGTGGCACTCGCAACCATGGCCTGCAATGCCTGCTCCGGATCAAAGCCGCGTATCCCCTTCATATAGGCATCCGCAATCTCGGGTACGGCGTGGTAGCCAATCATGCACCACGTCTCAATCCCCTGAAACTGCCAGACGGGAAGGATGCCGAACGGGCTCTCCTTTTGCGATTCAAGCAACGAGCGGACAACGTCGGTCGTTCGGCTCTCCGGCTCAATCAGCGTCATCAGAGGCTGTTCCGCGCGGTAGGTATCCCAAAGAGAAAACGACGAGACGAAATGAAAGCCATCAGCCTTATGGACCTGATTGTCAGGGCCACGGTAGCTCCCGTCGATGTCCATCGCTGTGCTCGGCGCAAGCAGTGCATGGTAGAGGGCCGTATACAAATTCTTTCGCATCGCCGGAGCAGCATCGATATTGATCACCGAGAGCGCCTTCTCCCACGTACCATGCGCTGCACGACGAACCTCATCAAACGCAAAGCCTGGCACCTCGGCATTCATATTCGCGATGGCATTCTCTTCACTGGTCGGCGACAGAGCAGCCTTCACCACCAGCGGCGACGCATTCGGAGAAAAGTCAAAGACCGCGACGAGTCCACGTCCCTCCAGTGCCTGCTTGTCCCCGGGTGTCACCCCCGGAGTAGCGAAACCGCGATATTCAACCGGCGGCTCGCGATCGTACAACTCGTGCGAGATCACTGGTCGCGAAAAACGCATCGCAAAGTAAAGTTGACGCCCCGGAGCCCATCCTCGCGTCTCTCGCATTCCCGTGATCGTCCCATCAGGACGGATTCGAATACGCGACCACAACACCTTGCCCTCGTAGTTGTAGATCGAAGATCGAAGGTCCATCAGCACGTGCTCTGCTGCACCCGTGGGATAGGTATAGCGATGCACGCCGACGCGCGTTGTAGCTGTCAGCTCTGCGCGAACACCGTAGTCCTCAAGCGTTACTGCATAGTAGCCAGGCTCAGCTTTTTCGCTGCTGTGGCTAAACCTTGAGCGATATCCAGACTTCGGATGTTCGACATCGCCCGGCTCCAGGCGCACCTCGCCTGCAATCGGCTGAATCAGCATATCTCCTAGGTCGGAGTGGCCTGCTCCCGAGAAGTGTGTGTGCGAAAAGCCAAGTATCGTCGAATCCTCATACCGATAACCCGCGGCCCACTTATAGCTCTGCTTGAAGGGACGAATCTGCGTATCCGGACTCAGTTGCACCATCCCAAAAGGAACCGTAGCCCCAGGAAAGGTATGCCCCTCCGGCCCCGTCCCGATAAAAGGATCCACCGACTGATAAGCGCTCGCGCCTTCAGCTGTCTGCGCTGTCAACCAGCAGCCTCCGCCGAGCAGCACGATCGCAACAAAAACGACAACAATTCCAAAACGCGCCGGATATCGACAAAAGCGAAAGTCAAACGAGCCGAAGATCATCTGTGAGATGCCACCCTTCAATCGAACTGTTGAACACCCACGAACGTGGGGATGTGTATACGCCTTTATATCGTTCATGCCATCTCAACGCCCAGAGTCTAGGCCCAACTGATGAACGGCGCTTCACCGGCTGTTCTTCTGAACTTCTTTCATCCTCTATATAATCCGCTTAATGTCACCTCCCCTTTCATAATCGAGCCGTCTCTTTTCAAATTCCCTGTTTGCGCGAGCCACTCTCATGGCTCCGAATAAACCGTATCCCAGGAGATCTCGACTTTGATTCATGACCTGATGCAGGGCCTGCCCGAATCCGCAGCGCAGCCCGCCGACGTCTGCATCGTGGGAGCCGGCGCAGCTGGCATCGTGCTTGCCATCGAACTGGTTCGACAGGGAAAACATGTACTCCTCCTCGAAGGCGGTGGCCCCACCGTCGAAGACGCATCCCAGGATCCCTACCGCAGCGAGATCGTAGGACTCCCTCACAATGGAGTCCATGTCGGCCGATTCCGCGCCAAGGGAGGGACCACCACCCGATGGGGAGGCCAGATTCTCGAGCTCGACGACGCCGACTTCGTTCATCGCGAATGGGTTCCCGGCAGCGGTTGGCCCATCTCCAAGCAGGAGCTCGCCCCCTTCTACTCACGTGCCATTCAGCTCGAAGGTCTTGCGAACGCAACCCTCTCCGACCAGGCCGTATGGCGCGAACTGAACCTGAAACAGCCTGCCTTCCCTGACCTCGAACCTTTCTTCTCTCGCTGGTGCCCCGAGCCCGACTTCAGTCGCCTTCACCGCCAGCTGCTTGAAAGTTCGCCCAAAATCGATCTCTGGCTGCACGCAAATGCGGTTGCCCTCGTGAGGGAAGGCTCCCGAATCCTCGGCATCAAGACGCGAACACTCTCCGGAATTGAAGCAATCTTCCACGCGCATCAATATGTCTTTGCACTTGGCGGTATCGAATCCTGCCGCTTCTTCCTCCAGCCGGAACCGTCTGAAAAGCCCTGGAACCGCTCCGGATTACTCGGACGACACTTTCAGGACCACATCATTGCACCCGCCGCTATACTTCAGCCCCTCAACGCCGCAGCCTTTCACAATATCTTCGACAACATCTTCAGTCGCGGCTTCAAATACCAGCCCAAGCTTCGCCTCTCCCCCCATATCCAGGCACAGCAACAAACTTTGAACGTGGCGGCGATGATTCTTTATCTGGGAGATACCGAAGCCATCGCCGGACAGCTCAAGACCACCGCTCGCAAGCTCCTCGGCGGAAAGTGGCGTCAGGCCAGCACATCGGAGATCTTCACGTTGTTCCGCCATTCGCCGCTGCTCGCCCGTCAGATCTATCGATACTCCTTCAGGCATCGCGCCTACGTCGATCCCAAGAGTCGCATTGAACTCGGCGTTCATACCGAGCAGGATCCCCTCTCAAAAAGCAGCATCACCTTATCTGAAAGGCGCGATTCTCTCGGCATGTTTCGCACCCGCCTCGATTGGCAGGTCTCCGGCAACGAGATCGAATCCATCCGAACCTTCGTCAAGGTCGCTCAAAAGTCCCTCGCCTCTGTCGCTCGCGTCATACCGCATCCCGATCTCGACTCCGATGATCGCTTCCGCCCCAACTGCGGAGACAACTATCACCACATGGGAGGCATGCGTCTCTCTTCCTCACCCTCTGAAGGCGTGGTCGACCTCAACCTCAGGCTCCATGGCATGGACAATGGATATGTGTGCAGCGCCGCCGTTTACCCTAACTCGGGTTTCTCCAATCCCACACACACTCTTTTGGCGCTTGCCATCCGTCTCGCAGACCACCTGAAAGACATCTAAGCCGATAAAGCAAACATCGACGGAGACCCAATGCAGACCATTCCTCTGGGAAAAACCGCACGCACCACATCCCGCCTCGGCTTCGGCTGCTCGACCTTGATGGGGTCTCTCGGTCGCCGCGCCTCACTTGCCGTTCTTGAAACAGCCTACGACGCCGGAATCCGGCACTTCGACGTCGCTCCAATGTACGGATACGGCGAAGCAGAAAGCTGCCTCGGCGAGTTCCTTGCCAAACATCGCTCCGATACCACCGTGACGACCAAGTACGGAATCGCCCCTCCAAAAGGGCGATCCCTCTTTCGAGTGGCCCGCTCTATCGCAGGTCCAATCATCCGCCAGTTCCCTGCAGCCAAAAACCGTCTCGCCGCCGCAGCAAAGGTAGCAGCACAAGCATCCGCGCAGCCTGCAGAGCGAAAATCCTTCACAGCGGAAAAAGCGCGCCTTTCACTCGAATCCAGCCTCGCTGCCCTGCGCACCGACCACATCGACATATGGCTGCTGCATGAGGCCACGGCCGACGATCTCAATGACGACTCGCTGCTGCGCTTCCTCGAAGACAGTGTGGCGCAGGGCAAGGTGGGCGCATTCGGAGTCGGTAGCGATCATCTCCAGATCAACGATCTGCTCACCCGCCGTCCAGCCTATTGTTCTGTGCTGCAGTATGAGTGGTCGGTCTTTGATCCCGCCATTCCGCAAGGCACACCCTTCCGCATCCATCATCGCGCGCTCAGCGCTCGCCTTCAGACCCTACGCGAGACGCTTGCAGCGCAACCGGAGAAGCGGAGTCGCTGGTCCCACGAGATAGGCCTCGATCTCTCCGACGGAGCCACCCTGTCAAAGTTGATGCTCAAAGCCGCACTCGTCATGAACCCGGAGAGCGTTATTCTCTTCTCCTCCAAACAGTCTCCCCGCATCCACGCCAATGCAGCAGTCAGCGATGATGCAGCAATTGAAAACCCGGCACGGCGCCTCTATCAACTTGTGCAGACCGATCTCGCCTCCATTCCTGATCGGCAACAGAGGTAACGGCGCGATAGGTGGAAGCGACTCACCAGCTTCAGAACAGGACCTTCCCGCCAAACTGAATCTGCCGCATCGCAGCCGCGTTGCGGACCGCTCCAAAGGTTGCCGTGCTCACCGTTGCTCCCGGATTGCTGTAGTTCACGATATTCAACGCGTTCGATGCCTCAGCACGGAACTGAAACTTGACGCGTTCCGTAATCCCGAATGTTCTCGCAAGATTGAGATCCACCGTGTGCGTCGCCGGGCCCGTAAGGTAATTCCGCGGTGAGTTTCCATCGACGGGTCTTCCATTCACCACAGGATTTTGAGCGAAGGCAGACGTATTGAACCACTGGTTCAGGGCGCGTCCACCCACATTCGGATCCCCCGTCACCTGAGCGCGATCATTCGTATTCCCATCCAGATTTGCATCGAGCGAGTTGGTGACTGTAAACGGTGCTCCCGTGTGCAGGCGAACTAAGGGAGAGATCTCCCAGCCATTTGTCACCTTGTGAATCCAACGATTCTGCCCCTGGTAATAATCCGGCTGCCACACGATGCCGATCGTAGCCGTGTGCCGGTAATCATTGTCGGTACGTCCCCGCTCGGCCCTCAGGTTCGTCGCATTCTGTGCTGTCGATCCGCCTGGGCCCGAGCTTTCCAATTGCACGCTCGACAGGCTCTTCGCCCACATGTAATAAGCGCTGATCGAAAGGTGCTTCTCCATCCTCTTTGTAATCGTGGTCTGCAACGAGTGGAACGAGGAATTCTGCGGGCTCCCAAGTTGAAGAATCGTACCGAATGGCTGATACGCTCTGCGGCATTGCACATTTCCCGTCGTCGCCGTAACCGTGCCACCCGCAGGACAACCCGCGCCTCCATAGTTTTTATTCGCCGACGGATAGTTCATGTCCGGAGCGAAGGGCTGCTCCTTCGCGAGCGAGCCAACATATGCCACCGAAAGCGAAGTTGAATTCGAGAGCTGCTGCTGCACCGACAGATTCATCTGAATCGTGTAAGGCCAGCGGGTCGTTGGGCTGGTCGGCTGAATCGGTCCAGCGACAGGATAAAAGTCTCCGCGATAGGGAAAGATATTGCCCGAAGGCTGATCGCGGTAAGGATTGCTCAGCGTCGGCCCGGTGGTCTTCGAGATGTTCACAAATCCATATCGAATCGCAAACGGAATAGTGTTCCCGCTCGCCATCCACGTCTCTTCCGATACCGATCCCCAGAAGATTCCCGCACCGCCGCGCAGCGCCGTCTTGCCCGTTCCAAATGGATCCAGCGCAAAACCCACTCGCGGCGAAAAGTGCCGATACGATACCGGCGTAATTCCTCTCGTGATCCCCTTATCCCCTGGGAAAAGCAATCCCAACGGAGCATTAGGCCGCACCGTCGACTGCTGCCCCGGAACAAACGCCGACTCCCGGTCTGCTGTATCGACAGGAGGCGTCTGGATGTCCCAGCGCACACCAAGATTGACCGTCAAACGGCGATTCAGACGCCAGTCGTCCTGCAGAAATAGAGAACTCGTCAAAGTCACTGCCGAAACCGAAGCCGGAGCATCCTGTTGAGCTGCGCTTGGCTTTCCAATCAGAAAATCTGCGAAAGGATTTCCTGTAGCTCCACCGTTGAACGTGAACGAACCAAAGTTGGTAAGGTTCGCCACCTTCTGTGACTTATCCAGAACCGCCTCTCCGCCCCACTGGATCGTGTGATCTCCCTTGGTCCACGTCACCAGATCCCGAACCGCATAGTTATTCGTAAATCCAGGGCCGCCGTTCGAGTTGCCGAGCGTGAAGTATCCCGTAATAGCAAGGTTGGGCAGAGCATGCACCCCCTGCGGCGTAAACGACGAACCATAGTCGGCCAGCGATAGCTCCGGCGTGTTCACACGATTAGACAGAAATCGCGTGTAAGACACCCAGATGTTGTTCACAACCGTCGGCGACATCGTCCAGGTATGATTCATCACGGCGTTCTGCTGCCGCCACAACTGCTGCTGCGCCCCATACGGGACGTTGCTCGATCCACCCCGTACCGCGGTAAGCCCGCTCGAATTGAAGTAGGTCACCGCGAGTTGTTGGTTCGCTGTCAGCGTGTGGTTCACCTTGATCAGAAAATCGTCCGTGTTGTACGGAGATTTGTAATATCCCTGCCATCCCGGCAAGCCGCTGATGGTTGTGCTCGACGCTGGCAGATAGGCCTTCAGCAGGTTCGTCGCAACAGGATCCTGGTTCGCAGAGCAAATTACGTTCTGTACGCCCTGGCAGTTGTAGGGTGCATTGGTGACTGGATTGACAGGCTTCTTCGCAGATGCCTGAAAGTCGCCCGATGCCTCCGCCGCCGTCGGCAGAACCGCCGTGTTCAGAAAAGCGCCGCTGCTCTGTCGCAGTCCCGCATACGACCCGAAGAAGAACGTCTTGTTACGCAGGATCGGTCCACCCAGCGTCGCTCCAAACTGGTTCCTGTGTAGAGGAGCCTTCGCCAGCGTAGGCGATGATCCCCAGTCGCGCGCGCTGAACGCCTGGTTCCGAATAAATTCGTACACCACGCCATGCACTGTATTGGTTCCCGACTTCACAAGAGCATTCACAATACCTGATGCGAACCGTCCGTAAGGCGCACCATAGTTGCTCGTCTGAACGCGAAACTCCTGCAGGGCATCCGGATTGGGCAGGATGTTCCCCGTATTGCGAAGACCGGTAAGATTCGGCGCACCGTCCAGAAAGTAGTTCACCGATCCCGCGCCGTTATCCGAGCCTCCATTAATCAACGTCACCTGCGCCGGAGCTCCAAACGACTGGATATTTGAGTTCGTCTGCACCCCCGGTGTCAGATCCAGAAGCTGGTACGCGTTGCGATTCACCAGCGGCAGCTCGATCATCTGGGTTGAATCGATCGTCGTTCCCACCTCGGCATTCGCTGTGTTCACCAGCGGCCCTGCGCTCAACACCTCTACCTTCTCCGCCACATCCCCCGTACTCATCTGCACATCAATCGCCGCGGGAGCACCCGCGTTCAGCTGAATTCCCGTCTGCGTGTAGGTCTTGAATCCGCTGATCTTCGCCGTCAGCGTGTAATTTCCGGTCAGCAGAAAATCCAGACGATACTCCCCTGAGTTTCCTGTCGTCGCATTCTTGGACTGATTGCGATCCACATCGGTCGCCGTCACCGTCGCCCCCGGGATCACAGCGCCGGTCGCGTCCGTCACCACGCCGACGATCGAGGTCGTCGTAACTTGCCCAAACAGGGGGAGCGGAAGAAGAACTGCCATCATGCCGAAAACACACCGACGCAAAGTTTTTTTCATGAAAACCTCAGGTCGACAATTTTTATATTGCAAAGATGTATTTTGTCAATGGAACAACACGCGACTCGCTGTTGGGCGGCTCACGTCGACAGATCTCCACAGGAAGATTCACACCTACGCGGCGGCATCAAGCGATCCAGACTTGTCTCAGGAATCGCCATCGACACGCAAACTGTCGCGCACTTTCAGAAGAAGCACGGAAACGGTATCGATGAATTTTTCGAATTTAACTGGAGCGACCGCTCTTGCGGCTTAGGCTCCCCCGCGCTCAAGCTCTCGCGTCTTCAGCACAATCAGGTACTCATAAAAGGACTGCAGTGTGGCGTAAGCCAGACCTGCTGCGCCATCCAGAACAGCCCCGCGGAAGAACATCATGTACGCCCATTTGATCAGTGGCCGAGCCGGCATCCGGTAAAACAAGGCCTTTTGATGCAGCCTGCGCATATGGAAGTCCGGATCGCGCAGCGCACTCTTCCACGAAGGCTGTCGCAACCCCTGCTGCTTATAGATCAACTCCGCTTCCATCGACGAGTACGTATTGTGCTTCGTCACCCAGTGCCCAATGCCTTTTGAGAAAGGATAGTGGTCCAGCGGATATCCCAGCTCCGCGACGCGACCGTCGACCTCCAGAACCTCGTTGATCGCCCGCGTGTACTTCGCCTTCTCCGGTCGTACCAGTCTTATGTAGAACGGAGAAATCTGCGCGTGCTTCAACCACGTCCCAAAAAAGAAATCGCGCCGTCGCAGCAGAAATCCCGAGACCTCTTCCCCCACTCCCAGCACTGCCTGCTGCATCTCCCGCGACAGCTCAGGAGTAGGCCGTTCATCCGCATCCAGCAGAAAAACCCACGGATGCTTGAACCTCAACTGCGCCAGCGCGGCATTCTTATGCGCCGCATAGTTATCGAAGACCCGCTGCGTCACCGTCGCTCCCGCAGCCTTCGCGATCGCTACCGTCTCATCGGTCGAGTAGGAGTCGAAGACATGCACGTCGTCCGACCACGCCACCGACTTCAGGCACTCGGGCAGGTCGCGCTGCTCATTTTTCGTAAGAATGAGGACCGAGATCATCTCCTCTATTACACCATCCTCTGGAACAGTCCACCTGGCCCTCCCTCTCACCCAAAAGTCCCACATTTCCTCCCATACAAATTCCCTCTCTCCATCTACACTCTTCCCATGTGCGGAATTGTCGGTTACATCGGTCCTAAACCAGTCGTTTCGGTCATCATCGAAGGTCTTCGCCGTCTTGAGTATCGTGGCTACGACTCAGCCGGAATCGCCGTCGCCGGAGCCGCTTCCATCAACGGCAACGGCTCCTCTCGCGGAACCCTCGAGCTCCGCCGCGCCCCCGGCAAGTTGCGCAACCTCGAGACCGTCATCGCCGACAATCCCATTCACGGCACCTTCGGCATCGGCCACACCCGCTGGGCCACGCACGGCCGCCCCACCGAAGAGAACGCGCACCCGCACCGCGACTGCACCGGCTCTCTCGTCGTCGTCCACAACGGCATCGTCGAAAACTACCTCGCCCTCAAGAAAGAGCTCACCGCCAAGGGACACAAGTTCGTCACCGAAACCGACACCGAGATCATCGCCCATCTCATCGAGCAGGAGCTCAAAGAAATAGGTGAGCTGGCCGCAGCGACCAGCGGCCGGGACAACCACACCAACGGCCACACGACCATGCGGCAGCCACCGGCACTGGAAGAAGCAGTGCGCGAGGCCGTCAAGCGCCTCACCGGAGCCTTCGCCATCGGCGTCCTCTCCGCCAACGAACCCGACAAGCTCGTCGCCGCCCGCATGGGACCTCCCGCCGTCATCGGCATCGGCGAAGGCGAGTTCTTCCTCGCCTCCGACGTCCCCGGAATCCTCCATCACACCCGCAACATTCACTTCCTCGCCGACGGCGAGCTCGCCGTGCTCACCCGCGATGGAGTCACCCTCTCCGACTTCGACGGCAACCCGCTCCCTCTCAAAGTCCAGCGCATCGCCTGGGACCCCATCCAGGCCGAAAAAGCCGGCTACAAGCACTTCATGCTCAAGGAGATCAACGAGCAGCCCCGAGCCATCCGCGACACCACCCTCGGCCGCATCTCCTTCGACACCGGCCAGGTCTTCCTCGACAATCTCGACCTCACCGCCGACGACATCCGCAACGCCGCCCAGATCACCATCGCCGCCTGCGGAACCTCCTGGCACGCCGGACTCGCCGGAAAGTTCATGATCGAGCGCCTCGCGCGCCTCCCCGTCGACGTCGACTACGCCAGCGAGTATCGCTACCGCGATCCCATCCCCAACCCGCGCGCCATCGGCCTGCTCATCACCCAGTCCGGCGAGACCGCCGACACCATCGCCGCACAGAACGAGCTCATCGACAAGGGATCCAAGACCCTCGCCATCTGCAACGTCGTCGGCTCCGCCATCACCCGCCGCGCCAACGGAACCATCTCCACCAACGCCGGGCCCGAGATCGGTGTCGCCTCCACCAAGGCCTTCACCTCACAGCTCACCGCGCTCTTCCTCCTCGCGCTTCACCTCGCCCAGACCCGCGGAACCATCACCCCCGCACAGTCCCTCCACCTCGCGACCGAGCTCGGCAAGCTCCCCTCCAAGCTCGAATCCCTCCTCGCCCTCAACTCCACCACCACCGTCGGCATGTCCGAAGGCGTCGCCGCGCCCGCGCTCGCCACCGGCGCCCCACCCGAACCCCTCACGCCCCTGCCGCCCTTCCCCTTCGTCGAGCGCCGCAAAGCCCCGCGCCTCTCCCTCGACGAGCACTGCCAGCACATCGCCAAGCTCTTCCACAACGCCACCGACTTCCTCTTCCTCGGCCGCGGTATCCACTACCCCATCGCACTCGAAGGCGCACTCAAGCTTAAGGAGATCTCCTACATCCACGCCGAAGGCTACCCCGCCGGCGAGATGAAGCACGGCCCCAACGCCCTCATCGACGAGTCCCTCCCCGTAGTCTGCATCGCCACCAAGGACCCCAACGACCCCGCCAGCGTCCTCAAGTACGAAAAGACCCTAAGCAATATTCAGGAGGTCACCGCCCGCAGCGGCCGAGTCATCGCCATCGCCATCCAGGGAGACGACGAGATCCGCAACCTCGTCGAACACACCATCTACATCCCCCCCGCCCCCGAACTACTCCTCCCCATCCTCGAAGTAGTCCCGCTACAACTCCTCGCCTACCACATAGCCGTAAGAAGAGGCTGCGACGTAGATCAACCCAGAAATCTGGCGAAGAGTGTGACAGTGGAGTAGCGATCTATCGAACATCGCTTTCAAGTCGGCTTCTTTTTCTCAGACTGACATTACACGTTGCCGCCGAAAGCCCCTTCGAGGCTTGGCCGATTCCGGGCTATTATTATTCTGCCAATCCACCGAATAAACCTGGAGCCAGCCGAATGAGTGCACGACTGCACGTTCGCACCAAAACTTTCTTTGAACGCAGTTTATTGTTTCTCAGCGTATCGATGGTCGGAATCACTTTAGTTTCTGTGATAACAGGCGGACAGTTGAGCGTCATTGCGTTCGGACAAGACAAAAAGCCGGAAATACCAATTAAAAGTTCCCAGGACCATTCTGTTCAAGACAAAGAGGTGTCCGATGCCATTGAAACATTGAAGGAACGGGCAAGTGCTCAGCAGACGATGATTGCGACACTAATCACAATCACTGGTCTTTATGCAGCAATCCTTTCTTTGGTTGCTTACACGAGATTGCAACAGATGAAAGAGGATACCAAGGACGCTATCAATGACAACAGTAAGAGAATTAACGATGCTATTGAGGCATTGACAACACAGGTCACCGATCTTGGAAATCAAGTTCGGGCTGACATACCTGCAATTCATGGAATCGGAAGAAAGCTTGAAGAGTTGTTGGCTCAAATGGAACGGCGATTGCCAGTTGATGCAGACCTCACTACACAAGATAAGTACGGAATCTTTTCAAGCGAAAACTTTGAGCAAACCGCGATCGATGAGATGGTCATTAATTCGCTTGACATTTTCAACATCAAGAATGATGCCGCGATGGTAAGGACAGTGTCTCGACTGTATAGCTCTCTCGGACAGTTTTATTTTGTACGATCGACATATCACCGATCGAAAAAGGACTCTGCACTTGCCGATGGTAGCTTCCGGCGTGCAACTATCTATGCCGAAAAAGCAATGGAAATTGACCCAAATGATCCCGTCGCTTGGAGAGTTCGCGGAGCAATTGTTAGCTGGGAAGCACAAACGCTGAAAGAGAATATGAATTCTCCCGAATATGACAAAAAGTTGCTTGGCCGAGCGCAACACTACTTCTCAAAAAGTCTCGAGTTAGACAAGCAAGAGCCGGGTGCTCTTGACGGAATGGCGTGGTACCTTTCTGAGACGGGTCAGCACCTAGAAGCTGTGGAATATTCCTCGAATATTATTAGTTCGGCACAAACGATGAGGTTGGCACACCAACGAAAATATCTTCTGTTTGCGTACCCCAATCGAGCGAAATATAGAGGTTTAGCATTCATCGGATTACCGGAGAATTCTCATAAGCAAGAAACTGAGACAATTGTCATTCAAGCGATCAGAGACGACTTTAAGGATGGATTTGATCTTTCGCGCAAACTCTCTGCCCAACAGGTATATAAGAATTGGCTTTCCGACCTGATCGGCTCGCATATAGGATTTGCATCGTTGTGCACTAAGCACAAGATTATTAGCGAAATAATTGAAGAAGTTGCCATCTCAGGGTAAGGGACCACTTCTAGCTTCCCAACGGACGGTGGCCCATAAGGGCACCCATTCCACAATTAACGATGGCTACATTTGAAGCCGGTTGCCCGTCTTAGCGACGGCCTTTACCGCCGCGAAGATGGGCATTCGAGCGAAGCACGAACCGCCCGCAGCTCCTCGAACTCACCCCGCGTCGGGAATAACTCCAATCTGCTTCAGCAGTCCCAGTTCATCCGAGCTTCCCCAACGTTCGGTCATCTTTCCATCTTTGAACTTCGAGATCTGAAGACCGCGAATCTTGATCTTCTTCCCGCTCGCAGGAACTCCCATCAACGGGCCCGTATGCGTACCCGTCAACGTGTAGGCGAACGCGATCGTGTCATCCTCCTGCACCGCCGTTTCGAGCGAAACCTTCAAGTCAGGAAATGCAGTTCGCATTCCCCCAAAGAACATCCGGTAACCGGCAGGCCCCGCAACCTGTCCGAGAGCAGGATCGTGGTCGATGCAATCGGGTGCGACCACCTGATCGAACAGGTCGAACTTGCCCGTACTGACGGCTTCAGCAAAAGTGCTGAGCGCTGCTAGGCTGCTTTCTTTGCTCATGATGCATTCTCTTTTCGAAGTTCAGAATGGGGCCCACCTGCCACATCAGTTTAGACCGAACCGGATTAGGCGGCGAAAGCTGGCCCACATCTGACCTGCTCCGGCCAAACCATATCTCGATCTTGAGATATGGGGCATTCGAGCGAAGCTCGAACCGTGCTTAAGCGAATCGTCCCCAGGCCATCCGCCTCATTCCCACACCAAGCACCAGGACGCCTGACGCCATCAGCAGCAGCGACGGCGGCTCCGGGATCAGCGACACCTCGAGATCTCCTGGAGTGCGAAGTATGTTGGAGCCGGTGCAAGGAGAACTGCCGCAGGAAAGTACCGCGTAGCCGAACTGATCGTGGATTAAGTCGTAATAAACAATACTGCCCGCAAAGAAACTAATCCCGAAAGAATCGACGTAAGGCTGCTTGGTAAAAAGCAGGTTGTCGTTGTTAAGCACTCCATTAAATTCCCCGGGGTAAACGTAATTTAGCTCGTTGAGTGGTGGCTCTTTGCCCGGATTGATCGTTCCCGTCAAGCCGTTAATAAAGTACACGCCTGGACTGACCAGATTCCCGTAGAAAGTGCCGGTTACGGTAAACCTCTGGCTCACGAACGAGAAGTTGAAGCTGTCAGCTCTCGCACCCGTGGTCAACAACAACAACAGCACCATCGCAAGTCTGAAAAGAAGACGCATGAACTCCTCCGAGTTTCGATGAGATCGAAAGCTGTTCTAGAGGGCCCGGTGAAATTCTATCAACTGACAAAGCCTGGCCCACATCTGACCTGCTCCGGCCAATTCGGGTGCCCCATCTTCGCGACAGTCGCATCGTCGCTAAGGTGGGCAATCTTCGCGGAAGCGAAGATCCAAATCCGCCACACATTCACATCCGCAACCTCGTTGGACAACAAACCCCGGCGCGGATAATCTTCAAAGCAAAGCTGCATCAGCGCTCAGGGCCAGAAGTCCACGCAGCCGGAGAGACGCTCCCGGCAACGACAGGTGAAGTACGGTGAAGTCCAAACCCTCTCTCATCAGGAGCCACCCATGGGCAACAAGATCGACATGAAGTTCGAGATCGTCGTCATCCCCGTCTCCAACGCAGATCGCGCCAAAGAGTTCTACTCCAAACTAGGCTGGCGACTCGACGCCGACTTCGCCTCCGGCAACGACTACCGCGTCCTCCAGTTCACGCCTCCCGGCTCCGGATGCTCCATCATCTTCGGCAAAAACGTCACGCCCGCAACACCCGGCTCCGCGCAGGGACTCTACCTCATCGTCTCCGACATCGCCGCCGCCCGCGCCGAGCTCATCAGCCACGGCGTCAACGTTAGTGAAGTCTTCCACAGCGAAGGCGATCAGTACTCCGGGCCCGACCAGCCCTTCCTCTTCGGCAGTCGCCGCGTCAGCGGTCCCGATCCTGCGCACGGCAGCTATCGCTCCTTCGCCTCATTCAGCGACCCCGACGGCAACGGCTGGCTGCTCCAGGAGATCACCTCGCGCCTGCCCGGCCGCATCGACTCCGCAACTACCAGCTTCTCATCGGCAGGCGATCTCGCCGCCGCCCTTCGCCGCGCCGCCGCCGCACATGGCCAGCACGAGGCACGCACAGGGCAGGCCGACCCCAACTGGCCGGACTGGTACGCCGAATACATGGTCGCCGAGCAATCCGGCGCAGAGCCTCCAAAATAATCGCTCAGCGACGATGATGCGTCACGCTCCACATATCCTGCTTCTGTGTCGCCTGCCCGCGTTCTCCCTGCCCCGGTGCGTTGATGGCGCCTTCAAAGACTGGCTGATTGATCTGGATCACCGGTTGGACATTCGTGAAGTTGGCAACGTCCCCGAGAACCTCCTCGCCCGACGATGCAACCGCAGCCTCGAATGCTTCCTTTGATGGGAACGTCAGCAGCGTGATCACCTCATACCCCGGCTCCCCGCCATCCGGAGCCGCAACGCCCCGCATCCACTCCATCTTTACCAGCCCATGCTCTGCCCATCGCCGTTGCACCAGCGGCATGTGCTTCTGCTGGTAGTATTCGTGATCAAATCGCGACTCGCCATGCCGTGGATACAGAACCGAGACAATCGTCATGGCCGAAATCATACCGGACAACCAGCATCCATCCATGACTTATAAAGCGCAATCCGGTCCGCTGGCCACGCCTCGTCCGGAGGCATCGTACCGTCCGCAATTCGCTCGTACACGCTCTGTGCATTCGCCGGGACACACATCCATGCAGGATCGCCCAGCATCACTCCCATGCCATCCATGCACTCAATATCCTCATCCCGAAACAGCGGCCGAATATCCGTAGCAAAACTAAAAGCCATAAAGTGCCTCCTGTGGATCCAACCTTAAGATGCTTCCCTCCGTCTCTGTCAACAGCAGTCGCCCCTATTCCCCTCATTTCTAAAGAGATCTTTCTGCCGATCAGTACCCTTCGTTTCGCTAAACTGGAAGTAGGCAATCCTCCTCCATTCTTCATATAAAAACATCCCTATCTGCCTGAAATGGAATAGTTTAGCGGAAGCTCCCTGTTTTCAAGACTTTGCAAGGGAAGTCCAGACCTAAGCCCTTATTCTTGAAGACTTTGCACAAAACAGCACGGGAGGGGGAGACATCGGTCACCTTGTAAATTAGCCTGTTCCAGACCCGCAGGTGGTGCCGAATCGAACCTCAAACAAACAAGCCTCCGCGCAACGTAGCTGTCGATGCCTATCGCGGACTCGTCATGCTGCTCATGATGGCCGAAGTCCTCCGCTTCGCCGCCGTCGCCCGCGCCTACCCAAACAGTCTCTTCTGGCACATTCTCGCCTTCAACCAGATGCACGTTGAATGGACCTGGTTCGGTCTGCACGACCTCATCCAGCCTTCCTTCACCTTCCTCGTCGGAGTCGCGCTTCCTTACTCCATCCGCAGCCGCCAGCGAAAAGGCGAGACCTTCCACCACAGCCTCGCCCACACCATCCTGCGCAGCTTCATCCTCATCGCGCTCGGAATCTTCCTCCGCTCCATCGGTCAGCCCATCACCTACTTCACCTTCGAAGACACCCTGACACAGATCGGACTCGGTTACACCTTCGCCTTCCTGCTCGCCTTCTGCCGGCCGCACTGGCAATGGACAGCCTTCGCCGCCATCCTCTTCGGCTACTGGCTCGCCTGGGCACTCTATCCTCTGCCACCCGCAAATTTCGACTGGAATCAGGTTGGCGTCCCGCCCGAATGGCGCTCCCATCTCTTGCAAGGGTTCGCCGCACACTGGAACAAAAACGCAAACCTCGGGCAGGCCTTCGATCTCTGGTTCCTCAATCTCTTTCCGCGAACCTCGCCATTCCTCTACAACCGCGGCGGCTATCTCACTCTCAGCTTCATTCCTACGCTCGGAACGATGCTACTTGGCCTCTTCGCCGGTCAATGGCTCGTCGCATCGTCACCGCGCATTCCCTTCCGTAAAATACTTCTCGCCGGAACGGCTCTCATCGCCGGCGGTGTTCTCCTCCACATCCTCGGCATCAACCCTATCGTCAAGCGCATCTGGACTCCGGCCTGGACCCTCTTCAGCGGAGGCCTCTGCTTCTACTTCCTCGCTGCCTTCTCGTGGATCATCGATAAACGCGGCCACCAGAAGCTTGCCTTCCCACTCGTCATCGTCGGCATGAACTCCATCGCTGCTTACCTCATCGCGCACCTCTGGGAGGATTTCGTAGAGTCCTCCCTGCGCATCCATCTCGGCGATCGCATCCTCAATCTCTTCGGTGCGGGGCTGGAGCCTCTGGTGCTCGGCGGCCTGACCTTATTTCTCTACTGGTACGCCCTGTACTGGATGTATCGCAGAAACATCTTCCTCCGTATCTGAGTCTCGACGTATGCTCATCTGGCCGGCGTGCTGCAGACGCTCCACGCCGGCGGGTGATACCCTTTCTCCGAATCGGCCCGTTTTCTCATTCCAATAAACGAGGCTTTCCATGTCCCTTCCGCTTCTTCGCTCCTTCATAATTCTTTCCACGCTCGGCGTTACAACATCGTCGTCCCTGGCCTTTCAGGCTCCCGACAAGCAGGCGCTCACCCAACGCGTGACCGCGCTCAAGGAATCCGTAGCCGCCAATCGCGCAAAACTTGAAAAATATCAGTGGACCGAGACCACAACCATCCTGCTCAAGGGCGAGGTTAAGAAGACCGAGAAGAGTCTGTGCCGTTACGGTCCCGACGGTAAAGTTCAAAAGACTCCTATCGGCGCCCCGGCTGAAGCGCCGCCGCAGCAACAGCAGCGAGGCGGGCGTCTGAAGGCACGCATCGTCGAAAAGAAGGTCGACGAAATGAAGGACTATGGAGCTCGCCTCAAGAGCCTCATCGGCGAATATCTTCCCCCGAATCGAGACAAGATTCAGGACACCTTTCAAGCCGGAAACGCCAGCACAGCCCCGTCAGGTGGCCTCACGGCTCTTACGCTCAACAGCTACTACAAGCCGGGCGACAAGATGATCTTCGCGTTTGATACCGCCGCAAAAAAGATCCGCACCATCAGCGTCGACAGCTACCTCGACGATCCAAAAACCGACCCTGTCACTTTGGCGGTAAACTTCGCCAGCCTGCCCGACGGCACCAACTATGCAGCCAATACTGACCTGAAGGCCGAAAGCAAAAACATGGAGATCAAGACCATGAACTCCGGCTATCAGAAGATCGCTCCGTAACTCCTCCGTGAAGGAACTGACTTTTTAGCATTTAGAATCCCCGCAGGAGGAACTCATGCGCCGACGCACTGCCTCTGCCATTCTCGCCATCACTGGCATCTTCGCCACCCTGCCCGCATTCGCTGAAAATTTTAAGGGCTCCGCCAATCTCAAAGATGTCCAGACCACAGGCATGAAAGATAAGAACCATAAGCATCAGGCCTACGATCTCTTCTTCGACACGCAAGGCAAAAGCTATACCTGCCGGACCGACTCCAACAAATCCATGAATGCCACCGACTTCGTCGTTGGAAACCAGATCCGCTATGAGATCGACGGCGACAAGGCCAAAATCTGGTCTCCGGCAAACAAAAAAGTCGGGTGCAAGATCGTTCGGGTCGAAGCAATGCAATCTCCGAGGTAGAGCAGCGAAGCATCACCATCGCAGCCCATAACCGCAAGATCGCACATTTGTGTTTGTTCGATGACATCTTGCGGAATTGTGCCTGTCTAAGCCGCACCTGCGAACTCGTGTCGACATTATTTGAAGATCTGCGGTTCGGCGACTGGAGCCCACCCTTTCCGCTGGCAGACCGATTCGCCTCATGAGTGATTCTTTACTTTCCTTTGACAATCGTCTGTAACCTCCGCAAGTTCGCACGACTCTCACGGGTGCGCGACTTCGACCATCGCTGAAGGATGACCCACACCGGTCCGCCGACCGAAATGCGAGCTCGCGTAATCTCCCCAAGGAGTTTCCTGATGAATCGATTCGTTTGTCCTCTGATTCTTTCTTTCGCCGCAATGGGAATCAGCGCTGTTTCCTCCTCTGCTCAGATCGCCTCCGCCTCCCCTTTCGCACAACAGACGAAGGGACGAGGAGCAGTCTTCGTCATGACGAACGACTCCAGGAAGAACGAGGTGATTGCGTACGATCGTGCCGCCAATGGCTACCTCACGGAAGCAGGACGCTATGACACTGAAGGCCGCGGCAGCGGAGGAATCACCGATCCCCTCGAAGCGCAGGGTGCGCTTACCCTCAGCCAGGACCATTCCATTCTTTTTGCAGTCAATGCCGGAAGCGGCTCCATCTCCGTCTTCGGCGTGCGTCGCTCTAATCTAGTGCTTGTTAGCAAGGCGCCTTCTGGCGGCAGCCAACCGGTCGCAGTCGCGCAGCTCGGCAATCTCGTCTACGTTCTCAACTCTGGAGGAGCGGGAAGCGTCGTTGGATTCCGTCTGGATCTTGGAGCGCAGCTGCGACCAATCAAGAACTCCACAGCATTCCTCACTGCTAACGTAACCGGCGGAGCATCGATCGCCTTCAGCCCCGATGGGCGATTTTTGCTCGTGACCGAGCGGTTGGCCGACAACATCGACGCCTTCCGTGTAAATCCCGACGGTACGCTTGGCCCCATTGTCGTCGACGCAAAACCGGCGTCGGGGATCTTCTCCCTCTCCTTCACCCCTGACGGCAAAGCCATCGTGTCGGAGACCGGTGTCGCCGGACGGGACAACGCCTCTGCCGTCTCCTCCTATAACCTTGGGCCGGACGGTAAACTCACCGCGATAAGTCAGAGCATTCCCGTTCTTGCGAATGCCAACTGCTGGAACGCCATCACTCCCGACGGCAGGTATGTCTACACCTCCAACGCCGGAAGTGACTCCATCTCTGGTTTCGCAATCGGTAAAGATGGCTCTCTTACTCCTCTTGGATCCACTGTTGTTGGCAACAATCCCGCCGGAAGCACCAACCTCGACATCGCCGTCAGCGCGGATGGCAAATATGTCTACACCATCAATTCCAGCGCCGGAAACATCGGCATGTTCCGGATCGAAGAGAATGGCATCTTGACCAGTCTTGGCCAGGCCGGAGATCTCCCCAAATCTTCCGGCTTCAACGGCATCGCTGCGTTATAAGTTGCTCAGCAACAGAAGAGGTCCGGCCGCAGCCGGACCTCTTCTGAAGACTCATTCACGTTCCGAGCTTACCTGGATGTCGCCGCGCTCACCAGGTCAAGCACATCGGCAATAACGCGCGTCGTTGGATCGTACGAAACGACATAGCCGTCGTAGTATCCGTACTGGTAGCCCGGTGGCGGTGGAGGAACTCCCTGCCAATACGAACGGGGCACGGGCTGGACCGCATATCCCCGCGGGATCGCTTGCCCTCTTACGAAAACCGGCCTCTTCTTTCCTCGCCAGTGATCGCTCTGATGACTGTAGTGCGAGTAGAAATGTTGACGGTCTTCCTCGCGGAAACGCCAGTCGTCATTTTTCTTCGCCTGACCGGGGGGAACATGATCGTAGTGATCATAACCCTGCTTCTTGGCCTGACCTGGAGGAACACCGCCGTGTCCGGGAGGAGGATTGTAGGGGTCACGCCCTGGGGGGCCCTGAGCAACTCCTGAAGCCGCCGTCGCAAAAAGAACTGCAGTAAAAGCAAAACGAATAAGGGGAGTCATCGTTGAGTATGAGCCTCCTTGGCCCACCTCCATCCTACCAACTCCATCTGGAACAAGCCTTTAAGTCAGCAGGACTGTCTCCAAAGAACTCTCCCTCCAGCGATCAGACAGCCACTCCGGTGTGACTACGCTTTCGGCCCAGAAAGTAAAATCCGATTGCCATCGCAATCAGCGTCACAACTCCCGCCAGCCCTAACAAGCGCAGGACCGCCACCGTGTACTTCCCCGAGGAAGGAACGTAGTTGCAGCAGTAAAGCAGAAAGAGATCCTTCGCCGTGGCAATCTTCAGATGCGATGCATTCACCAGGGCCAGCCGTACGTCTCGCGAAGGGTAGTCGATCCCCGCCAGGTACTCCGACATCCTTCCATCCGGTGTGGCGAACATGATCACGCTCGAATGGGCGAACTGATCCATCTTCCCGTCTGGCCCGGGTACCGGCACATAGTGAAATCCGGTCGCCTCGCTCAAAGCTGTAATCGATGCTTCCTGGCCGGTCAGGAAGTGGACGCCATCGCCGGACCCCAGCTGCCCCATCTCGCTCAGAAAGGTTTTCTTTGCTTCGCTTGCGTCCTTGGGCGTATCCATGGGGTCGATGCTCGCAACCACTACGTCATAGTCCTTGCCTGCGGTAAAACCGATGTTTCGCAGCGACTGAGCCATTCCGTGCAGTACCTGCGGACACAACATGGTGCACCGGAAGTAGACGAGCGCCAGCGTGATGGGACGTTGGTGGAAATAGTCACCCAGGACGACCTGGCGGCCCACTTCATCCACAAACTCGGTTTTCAGCGGTAGAGGCTGATTGAGCCGTTCGACCAGGCCGGCGTCCTTCAGGTACTTCGGAGGAGTCTGCGCGGCCGCTCCCATCGGATGATCGTTACTCATCTGCGCCGACAGACCGGCCCCACCAAAGACCACAACCGACAAGGCCAGGACACGCCACAACCTCATGCAACACCCCTCCCAGAGGCTCACCTCTTATGCTACGCCTTTGGAAATGGCTGTTTTATCGGACGACATGGCAGCTCGAGCTGGCTTTTGGGCCGGGAAAGTCCGAGGCAAAGGTCGTTCCGCGCCCTCCTGCGTCCCACCAGGTGAACTGTTCCGCCGCATACTTGGCTCCCGAGCCGGACGGCACGGTGACGAAGATCAGCGAATTTCCCTTTACCGGGACCACCGCCAGATGATTGCCTGCGCCGTTCAGGTACTCAACCGGGAAAGGCCCTTGCGGCAGTCCCATCTTCACGCCCTGCGCATCGCATTGAAACTGCACGGTTTTCCGCTCGATTGTGTCGGTTCCCTTCAAATGAAGGGTCAGGTCGGTCGCCGCCATCGATACCGCGGAGACCATGAGTCCGGTCACAGAGATCAGACGTGTCGTTCTGAGTGTCATATCGGTCGCCTCTCTTTCTTGTCATCTTTTAGCGGCGCGGAGGCCTCGATAGCAATCTTAAAGAGCCGTAGATCTATCAAAATTCAGCTAACCACCAAAACGACTTTTAGAGGTTACCCCCTAATGACCCAGGACCTGCAGCAGACTGTCGCTCTTCTCCGCCATACACCCGGGACTCTCGATGCGCTCCTTCGCGACCTACCGGAAGGCTGGCCTCAACGGAACGAAGGTGAAGGGACCTGGACGGCGTTCGATGTCGTCGGGCACCTGGTTTACTGCGAACGGACGGATTGGATGACACGGGCCAGGCTGATTCTGTCCAACCGGAACAGTCCAGACGGCGAGGTCCCGGCATTTCGCCCGGTGGACCGGCTGGGGCAGAAGCGGGAGAGCGAGGGGAAGTCCCTTGCCCAGCTTCTGGATGAGTTTTCGCGCCTGCGCACAGAAAATCTCGCGGAGCTTGAGTCGTTCCAGCTGACGGAGAGCGAATTCGGGCTCAAGGGACTCCATCCGGCCTTCGGGCCGGTGACGTTATCGCAGCTGCTGGCCACCTGGGCCGTCCATGATCTGACCCACCTGCACCAGCTCTCCCGGATTCTGGCGTATCAGTACAGAGAGGCGGTTGGACCCTGGAGTGCCTATCTTGGCGTCTTACAGTGCAATGGTCATAGCGCTCCAGCCTAGATTTTGCGCTATAATAAGCTACTAGCGTCTTCAGGGTGGTTTTACCTCCTGCAAGCGCCAAATTTTGTGAGTTATCCGCAGATTCATAGGCGTGGCTGAAAGATTGAGCCCGCCGTCTCCGCAGCCGGAACGCAAAACGCCCCGGACCACAGGAAAGATTCGATCCCTCGCCGGGAGATGAAGCCCCTGCTCGCGGAAGAATCTGCGACTAAGAGATTGGAGTCAGACATGGCGCAAAAATGTGAACTCTGCGGGAAGGGCCCGCAGTTCGGCAACAACATCTCCCACGCCCACAACACCACCCGTCGTCGCTGGAACGTGAACCTGCAGTCGGTGAAGGCCGTTGTCGGCGGAGCCAGCAAGCGCGTGCGCGTCTGCACGAGCTGCATCAAGACCGGCAAAATCGTTAAGGGCTAGCCTCTATTTAGGAAAAGAAAACGCCCCAGCCGCCCCCGCGGACTGGGGCTTTCCGTGTTTTCAGCCAACCGGCGGTTCAGGCTTTCTCGAAACCCAAGGATGCACTGTTAATGCAGTAGCGCATTCCCGTAGGTTGCGGCCCGTCGGGGAAGAGGTGCCCCAGATGCGCACCACACTTCGCGCAGGTCACCTCGATCCGCCGCATTCCATGAGAATTATCTTCATGGGCTTCAATCGCTTCCGGCGAGACGGGAAGCCAGAAGCTCGGCCAGCCGCTTCCCGACTCAAACTTCTTATCTGAAGTAAACAGAGGTGCCTGACAGGCTCCGCACTGATAGACGCCCGTCTCGTGGTTGTTGAGCAGCGCTCCGGTAAAGGGACGCTCTGTTCCCTTCTCGCGCATCACGTTAAACTGCTCCGGGGTCAGCAGCTCGCGCCACTCCGCCTCTGTCTTGTGGACCTTCTGCTGCTTCACAGACTCAGTCATGGCATTTTTTCCTTTCCTTTATTGGATGCCCGAAGCGTGATTTGGTGACAGGCTCAGCGTCCCAGATCCCTGGCGACGATCTCGATTTCGACCAGCGCATCCTTCGGAAGCGCGGCGACCGCGACGGTCGAGCGGGCCGGTGGGACGACTCCCTCGGGCGCAAGATACTGCGCATAGATCGCGTTCATCGCGGCAAAATCGCCCATATTTTTCAGGAACACTGTCGTCTTGACGACATCTTCGAATCCCAGGCCAGCCTCTGCCAGAACAGCCTTGATGTTCTCGAAGACCCGCACCGTCTGGCCTTCCACGCCACCGTCCACGATCTGACCGGTTTTGGGGTCCAGGCCAACCTGGCCCGAAGCGTAAAGAGTATCTCCAACGCGAACGGCCTGCGAGTAGGGGCCTATAGCAGCCGGGGCTGCCTCCGTAGCTACGACAATCTTCTTCTCACTCATAGAGGCAGTCTAATTCCTCTTTCTGGTGCAGCAGCAACCAAAGTCTGTGCAAGGATCTGCGGCCAACCCGACTCGCGCTACCACCCCTCTGATAAAGAGTGTTTCCGAGCAGAATTTTCTCTGCCAATAACCCACGGGCCTTCTGAGGGGACTATGATTCCCCGCGTTGCACGATGTTGTGAAAGGAGAACCGAATGGGAATTCTCGATTCGATCCAGTCGTTAGCGGGGCAGGCGGGCGCAGCCGCCCAGGGAGACCAGGCGAAGATTGCCGGAGGTTTTATCGAAGCGTTGTCAGCACACCCTGAGGGGATTACAGGAATCCTACAAACCCTGAAGTCCAACGGCCTGGGCGACCATGTGGGGGCATGGGCCGCAGGACAGGCTCAGACAGCAACCCCGGAACAGATTCAGCAGGGACTGGGTTCCACGGGACTGATCGAGAAGACGGCAGAGAAAGCCGGCGTTTCCTCGTCGGTGGTCACGTCGGCGCTTGCGATTATCCTGCCGATGGTGATCCAACACTTCGCCCCCAATGGGGAGTCAGCTTCACCCGGCAGCTTCAGCGGCCTGGCGCAACAGGTGCTGGGAAAACTGCTCTAGGCCTCCCCACCATCCTTAAAACACAATCTCAACCTCTCGTGCCCCGTGCTACATGCACGAGAACAATACAGGAGACAACAGCATGGCTGATCTTGAGCAGTTGAAGCAAAAGTACAATCCCGTGATCTCGACCATCAACAGCTTCGCCGAGTATGGTGCGAAGGTGGAGGCGGTGGACCTGGCCGGCGAACAACTGCACATCAAAGCGAGCGTTCCGTCCAAAGTCGTTGCCAACCGTGTATGGGATGCGATCAAGGAGATAGACCCTTCATACGCCGATCTGAAACATGAAATCGCTACCGCGGGCGGAGACACGCAGCCATACACCATCAAATCAGGCGACAGTCTCTCCAAGGTCAGCAAACTCTTCTACGGGAATGCGAACAAGTACAACGAGATTGCCCAGGCGAACGGAATTGCGAATCCCGATCGCATTCAGGCAGGACAGCAGATCAATCTTCCTGCTCTAGGCTAAATTTTTCCCGTCCAACCCGAAGCCGTGGCCGTCGAGACGGTCGCGGCTTTCGTTTTAAGGCAACTTCCTGTTTGGCGTCTCATTTGCAGTTATCTATAAGTGCAGGCGTGAAATGGCGTCTTGCGACGGGAAAGAAAGAAAGTTTGTAACAAAATCGGAATTTCTTTCCTGTATCGCAACTCCAAAATAACGTTCCCGGGAGGCAAACCTCGTCTGCGCCAACGCCTGGGACCAAACCTGGAAGGAACTCGATGAGTATCAAATGGTTTCTGGGTAGCATTCTCGCCGTCTCAGCTTTTGCGGCGCCTGCACAAGGCCAAATCTCCATCATGATTGGAACCCCACCGCCTCCGATCCGTTATGAGGCCGTTCCCGTAATGCCAGAACCCGGTTATGTATGGACGCCAGGGTACTGGGCGCCCGTGCAGGGCCAGTATGTCTGGTACTCCGGCCGCTGGGCTCGTCCTCCCTACTACGGTGCAGCATGGCGTTCTCCGCGATGGGTGCATGAGGACCGAGGCTGGCGCTACCAGAGGGGCGACTGGGACCGGCACGAACGCCGAGAGTGGCGCGAGGACCATCATGACCACGGGCATGGTCACGCCTACGGACACTACAAATAGCATTCGCTGCATTTGAGTTGCGATGTTCTCTGCGATGTGATCTCCCGGGTCAGCGCGGAGCACCAGCGAAGGCTCGGTCTACGCCGAGCTTTCGCTGGTTAACGGAGATCTGCGGGAACGCTGTCGAGCGAACCACTGAAATAGTTTTGGCGCGAACCGATCGTTGCATCGGGATAGTCGGGAACACGAACCCGAATGCTGTGGAGGCCCTCGACAGGAGAGCCACTCTGCGCAGGCTGGGGCCGAAAGCTGAGAAGGTAGTAGTTATGGATGCGGTTCGATAACTGATGCAGGCCGCCATCGAAGCTCTTCTGCGTGGTGAAGTTGATGTACTCACCGCCGGAGAGTGCCGCCAGTGTCCGAGCTGCATTCTTCTTCGCCGCGTTAACCGCGGAAATCAATAGTCCAAAGGGTCCCGATCCTCCACCAAATTTGAGGCCACTCAGAATCTCGTTCTTGCCCGGTGAAAACGAAACTGCATCCACCACCGTATTGGTCTGGCCCAGCGCAGCAATCACGTCCGCAGGCTTTTTTCTGCTGCCATGATCGCGCGTCTCACTGATCAAGAGAATGGCGTGGCGATTGTGATCTTTTCTGGCGTCGAGCAGGCTGCTGGCCCATGCGACCGCGTCGAGGGTGGCAGCCTCAGAGTCTTCGCATGGCTGCAATTGTCCGAGAGCAGCAGCGGTGTCCTGGGGATCGGGGGAGAAATCGCCCAGAAGCGTGGCCTCCTTGCCATAGCTCGCAATGGCGATCTGACGCGGCGCACCACCGGCGAGATCGTCGAGCATGCTGCCGAGACCTGCAAGCTTGGCGTACTCCATCACGGCGGAGCGGCTGCATTGCACCAGTACGACCAGGGTCAGGCCGAGTGTATCGGTGTCCTCATCGAGCTGGATGGTTTGGGGAACGCCATTGTCTTCCACAACAAACTGATCGGCGCGCAGAGCGTAGATCACCTCGCCCTGTTTGGTCCGAACCGATGCGGGAACCAGAACAACGTTCGCCTGAGTCTTGAGTGTGTACCCGCTGTTGTCCTGCTGCGCGGGCGCGTTGGATTGCTGCGCAGCACCCGTCTGTGAGAACAGAATCAAAGAAGAGGCGAGGATGATTGCGGGGGTTCGCATACCGTAGCAGTTGTTCAGGGAAGCATACAGGAGTCCTGAGTTTAACGAATTGCTGCAGTTCCCGTAGAGATCTTCCTTTCAAAATAGAATGAGACAGAACCCAATGTTCGACGCGCCACACAATGGGTCCAGATTACTTGAGCGCCTCAAACGGAATTGTTGCGCTTATAAAAAAGAGGCCTGATGAAACATGCCGACAACACCTCCGCAGTAACTGTGTCTTCTTCTCTTTCCTATCCAAAGGCTCGCATGGCCGATCAGGTGGATGACTACTTTGGAACCAGGGTTCCCGATCCTTACCGCTGGATGGAGGAGATCGACTCGCCAGAGGTCAAGGAGTGGATCGAGCAGGAGAACCAGTTGACGCGAAGCATTATCGATAACGTGCCGGGTCGCGAAGGCATGCATCGACGCATGATGGAGCTGATTAATTTCGAGCGATATACGCCGCCTGCGCGCAGAGGGACGCGCTACTTTTATTCGCACAACACGGGGTTGCAGAACCAGAATGTCATCTACTGGACTGAAGGACTGGAAGGAACGCCTACGGTTCTGCTCGATCCGAACACGCTGTCGGAGGATGGTACGGTTGCGATCAGCGGCCTCAGCATCTCGGACGATGGACGCCTTGCAGCTTACTCTATCGCGGATGCAGGCTCTGATTGGGTGAAGTGGTACGTTCGCGAGGTCGGGACAGGGGCGGATCTTCCGGATGTGGTGGCGTGGTCGAAGTTCAGCTCAGCCTCCTGGCTAAAGGATGGCTCCGGATTCTTCTACGAGGGATACGACGCACCGGAGGGAGATCTTCTCAAAACGACAAACTACTTTCACAAGATCTTCTTTCATAAACTTGGAACGGCGCAGAGCGAAGATCAGCTTATCTTTGATCGACCGGACGATAAGGAGATTAACGTCGGTGCAGCCGTCACCGATGATGGGCGATACCTTCTGATCTATCAGACGAAGGGGTCCAGCCCGAATAATCAGCTTTCAATCAAAGACCTGGAGCAGCCGGGCAGTGCGGCAGTAGAGATTGCTGCGGTGGCGGATGCAGTCTATTCGCCTATCGATAATGACGGAACCGTCTTCTGGATTCACACTACCTCGCAAGCGCCCAATGGCCGCGTTGTTCAGATTGATTTGAAGAACCCCGCCCGCGAAGATTGGAAGACGATCATTCCAGAGAGTGATAATCACCTGGATACCGTCGGCATGGTGGATGACACGCTGATCGCGAATTATCTAACCGATGCGCAGAGCGTGGTGAAGCTGTACGGCCGCGACGGCACTCTTGTGGATCGGCTTGGTCTTCCGGCGATTGGAACAGCTACAGGTTTTGCAGGAAAACGGACCGATACGGAGACCTTCTATCAGTTCAGCAACTTCACGACTCCGCCGACGATTTATCGAGTAGACATGAAGAGCCGCCGCTCCAGCATCTATCGTCAGCCTGTTCTTAAGTTCGATCCTGCACAGTATGAGACAGAACAGATCTTCTACACGAGCAAAGACCGAACTCAGGTTCCGATGTTTCTAAGTTATAAGAAGGGCCTCGAGCGCAACGGAATCAATCCAACGCTGCTGTACGGATACGGAGGGTTCAACGTCTCTCTGCGACCCGAGTTCTCGGCAGGGAATCTGTTGTGGATGGAGCTGGGTGGAATCTACGCTCAGCCCAGTCTGCGTGGCGGCGGCGAGTATGGTGAAGCATGGCATCAGGCGGGAACCAGATTGACCAAGCAAAATGTCTTCGATGACTTTATCGCTGCTGCAGAGTGGCTGATCGAAAACAGATACACGTCAGCAGCAAAGCTTGGAATCTCGGGAGCAAGCAACGGCGGGCTGTTAGTGGCAGCATGTGAGATTCAACGCCCTGATCTCTTCGGCGCAGCCCTACCCGCAGTCGGAGTGATGGACATGCTGCGCTTCGATAAGTTCACCATCGGCTGGGCGTGGAAGAGCGATTATGGCGCGCCGAGTGAAGATGAGAACGATTTTCGCGCCATCTATCGATACTCTCCGCTGCACAATCTCAGGCCCGGCACAGCGTATCCGGCGACGCTGATTACGACGGCCGATCATGACGATCGCGTCTTTCCGGCGCACAGCTTCAAATTTGCTGCGGCAATGCAGGCAGCGCAGGGCGGTCCTGAGCCAATCCTCATCCGGGTTGAAACCAGGGCGGGCCATGGCGCAGGTATGCCGTTGGCCAAAAGGATCGATATCGTTGTCGATCAATTTGCGTTTCTCTCACAGCAACTCAAGATACAACTACAGTTGTAAGAATCGAGCGGGAATCACGACATTATCGGCAGGCCGATACACCTGGCAATCGTTGGAATTCTGCATCTCTGATGCGGGGCGGGCGTCCAATAACCGGGAGTTAAGTTATGAAGCTTGGATCTTTCATCCTTGTTTTGTTTGCGCTGAGTCCCCTTGTTGCGATGGCACATCCGAAGCCTGCTGAAGCTCGCGCACGCACACAGACGGTTCACGATCGAACGCCGAAGGTTCGGCTGCACGAATCCCGCCCACATCAGCGCTAAGACATTGTCAGTTTTCTCGGCGAAGCAATAAGGCTTCGATTCGCTCGGAGTCCTATCCCTTAGCTGCACCCAGAAAGGCACGCAATTTGTCAGGGTCTTTTTGTCCTGGCGAAGCTTCCACCCCGCTGGAGACATCGACGCCCCACGGCTCCAGCTCACGAATCGCCTCACGGACGTTTTCCGGTTTTAAGCCACCAGCGACGATGACTTTTAGATCATCTCGTTGGAAGAGCTCTCGAGCCGCCTTCCAGTCGAAGGCAACGCCTGTCCCTCCCCCTAGAGAGCCAACCTTCGAATCCACAAGAATCCGATCCACCAGCCTCAGGCTTGCGATGCGGTCCATCTCTTCTCTGAGCCTTTGGCCGCTCTCCGATCCTATGACCCAATGCAGCGTCTGGATCAGGTCGGCCTCTTTTCCAAGGCGGTCACGAAGCTGCTGAAGCAGCGGAAGGTCCAGCCCTCCATGCAGCTGGACGGCCGTGAGTCCTGCTTCGCGGACGATCGATGCTATCTCTGCAGCATCACGACTGTAGACGACCCCGACCCGTTCGATATCATCCGGCAGATGGGCCGTAATGGTGGCCACGTGCGCAGGAGTTACGCGACGTTTGCTCTCGGCGAAGATGAAGCCCAAAGCGTTCGCACCCAGCTCCACTGCTAATTGCGCATCCGCAAGAGTCGTGTTGCCGCAGATCTTTACCCAGGTCATCGCAGAACTCGTTCCGGGAACTCATGTTGCAGCAGGGACGCCAGGGCCGCCCCGGGATCGGCCTGACGCATCAGGGTCTCGCCCATGAGGAAAGCGTCATAACCTGCGCCTCTCAGGCTGGCGATCTCCTCAGCGTTCCGTAAGCCACTCTCCGCAACCTTGACGGTCTCTGCAGGCATGGCATCTACCAGCTTGAACAACAGCTCCGGATGCATCTCGAAGGTCCGCAGATCACGACTGTTCACCCCGATGAGGTCGAAACCCAATCCCGTGGCCCGCTTCAACTCTTCGGCGGAATGGACCTCACATAAAACATCCAGTTCGTACTTGCGAGCTTCGTTCCACAGTTCCTGCAAGCCCTTGTCCGTATGCGACGCAACAATCAGTAGGATCGCATCCGCTCCGGAAGCCCGTGCCTCAACGATCTGAAAGGGATCGACAATAAAATCCTTCCGCAAGCATGGAATGCGGACAGCCTGAGAGGCAGCCTCAAGGTAGCTAAGAGACCCCTGAAAGTACTTTTCGTCTGTAAGGACAGAAAGAGCAGCGGCCCCGCCCATTTCAAAACCTCTGGCCAGAGCGGGCGGATCGAAATCTTCCCGGATCAATCCTTTGGAAGGAGACGCCTTCTTGATCTCGGAGATAATTGCCGGGCGGCTGAAGCTTACTTCGCGCAGGCGCGCGGCAAAGCCGCGGGGAGTATGGCCGGCAGCCTTCTGCTCCAGGGCGGTGCGGTCTGCGGACGCTTTGCGCTCGCTTACTTCGCGGGACGTATTTGCGACGATCTCATCAAGTCGGGTCGGCATATCTCCATTCTAATGGCGCAAAAACTCGGAGAGCATGTGTAGGGAAGGGCCTGATAGAAGAATGACGCAACGATGACATGGGAAAGACACCGATGAAAATGAGCGAAAAAAAAGACGCGATTAGCGTCTCTCTTTTTTCGCTCGTTGAGCAGATGAGGATCTTTGGTGCCGAAGGGGGGACTCGAACCCCCACACCCTTGCGAGTACATGGACCTGAACCATGCGCGTCTGCCAATTCCGCCACTTCGGCAAGTGGTCCTGCGCGCCTCGCATGTGGAGGCTGAACACCGAACCGCGAGTCTTTAGTGTCGCAAAGCCCAGCTTGGGTGTCAATTGAGCGATCGTCTAGACTGATTCGGACAAGGAGCATCTTTCCCGCATGGAACATCCGTTGAAAAGCCCCTCCCAGAATCCCGATCAAGCGACTGCAGAGACGATTCCGGCTGATCTCGCCGTCGAGATTCGTAAGATGGCACACGAGCTCAGCAATGCGCTCGAGATCATCGTTCAGACGAGTTATCTGCTCGGAACAGTCGAGATCAAAGATCCGGGCTCGGAGTGGCTGCGCATGCTGGACAATGGCGTCAACAAGGCAATGGACATCAATCTTTCTTTACGGAATTACGTAAAGTCCCACTCCGAATCGTAGACGGGCGGTTCAGCCGGAGAAACCTTCAGGCCCGGCTGACCGATCTTCGATCCGATTTCGCGACCGGTCTGGCCGCTTTCGCAACTGCCTTCTTGGCCGGCGTCTTTATGGATTTCTTGGTCGCCGCCTTTTTTGCCGCTGGCTTCTTGCTGGCCTTTACTGAGCTTTCCGCAGTGATCGCAGACGAAGCAACACCATTCCCTGCGCGCCGTGTCTCGTGAGCCTTCATCAGACGGTCAATCTGCTCAAGCAGAAGACGCGTATGCATCGGCTTCACCAGCATCCGATCCGCTCCCATCTCCTGCCAGTCCTCCTCCGCCATGGGATAGGCCGTCAGAAGCGCAACGACCGGCTGGTAGGAGGCTGATCGCGCCGCAGCAATGACCGCGGCGCCCGCCTGATCGCTCTCCATTCGCATATCGCTGATGACCATGTGATATTCGTGGGAGCGCAGCTTCAACTTGCCCTCGCGCCCCGAAGCCGCTGTGTCAACGTCAAAGCCGTTGATCTCTAGGACGGCCTTCAGCGTCAGCAGAACAGCAACCTCATCATCCACTAGCAAGATGCGCTTCTTCATCTTCTTTCTCCCTACATTGAAAACGAGTTGGCTCCCCCGTGGGGAACTTCAATACGCCTCAAGGATTCGTCTCTACAATACACAAACTCAGCACGTGCCGCAGAATCCGGCAACGGAATGAGCTTCCTCAAGCTGTCGAGAACCCTGCGTATGATGCGAGAAATTATTGCTGCGTTGGTTTGCGCTGCATCCTCCCCGTCGCCCGCATCCAACCGCTAGAGTGCTATACTTAAACGTGCGGTGCTTTCTCCAGTGCAACCGCGAATCCAATACAGACAAGCATGGCATGCCTTGGTGGCGTGCTGTGGAGGCGACTTATTCCACCGATCGATAAACGTTCCGCTAAATCCTTCATTCGTACGAACGAGCGTATCCGTGCCCGCGAAGTTCGGGTCATTGACGAAAACGGCGAGCAGCTTGGCGTAATGGTGCCCTTTGAGGCGCTCAAGATGGCCCGGGAACGGTCGCTGGATCTGGTCGAGATCTCTCCTAATGCGGTTCCCCCCGTCTGCAAGATCCAGGATTACGGCAAATACCTCTATGAGAAAGACAAGAGCGACCGCGCTGCACGCAAGAAGCAGAAGGTCATCATCATTAAAGAGGTAAAGTTCTCCGTTACCGTCGACGAACACGACTACCAAACCAAGAAAAACCAGGCGATCCGGTTCCTGAACGAGGGGGATAAGGTTAAGGCCTCCCTGCGCTTCAAGGGTCGCCAGATGGCTCATCGCGATCTGGGTTACAAGATCATTAACCGTCTGATCACTGATATCGGTGACGCTGGCCTCGTGGAATTTATGCCCCGCATGGAAGGAACTACCCTTCATGCCATCCTGGCACCCTCGAAAAAAGCCGAATCCGCTCCAAAGAAGCCTTCCAATCCCCCGGTCAAGGCTGAAACACCTGACGCCACTACAGCCGCGCAGGCTTGATTGATCGTGCAGCCTCGCGCATAAAGCGGGGCTGCACACAGCTCTCCATCGCGTTCCCCACACCCAACTTGCGATAACACCCCTGAGTGAGGACTAGCAGCCTCATCGCCCAACCTACATCAACAGGTATCTACAAGGGCGCTCTGGCTATTCTTCTATCTTGGATTTTCAATGGCTGGCAAACGTCGGCTATCGCCGCTATTTCGCTATCTATCAGCAAATAGGGCAATTTACCTTCCAAAAAATGTTTTTGGATATCTTCCGACTGCCGAATGAAGTGGGAATGTTCTGTTACGTCAGTAACAGAATTCTATAAATACTCTTATATATCATTCATTCTATTGGACTTATATACGAGTCCATCATATGTTTACTTCAGCTGATCTGTCCAGCGAAAAATTTTGCAAGGTTGGTAAATTTTTTCCACCTCTGAAGGAAAACTCATGAAGCTTGTTGTACGGACCCTCGCAGTTGCCCTCGCCCTTACCGGTGCATTCGCTTCCACCCAGATCTCCTCCGCCTCCACCAGCGCCAAGGCCTCCATCGCCCGCAATAGCGCCCTGCCCGTCCCCATGTGCGCTCCCGACGATCCCAACGCCTGCGGTATCGCTCGCTAAGCCGACGTCGAAACATAAATTACTGATTCTTAGAGACTAAAGGAACTATACCCATGAAGAGCATCATCCGGACCCTCGCAGTTGCCCTCGCCCTTACCGGTGCATTCGCTTCCACCCAGATCTCCTCCGCCTCCACCAGCGCCAAGGCCACCGTCGCCCGCAATAGCGCCCTGCCCGTCCCCATGTGCGCTCCCGACGATCCCAACGCCTGCGGCATCGCTCGCTAAGCCGACGTCGAAACATAAATTACTGATTCTTAGAGACTAAAGGAACTATACCCATGAAGAGCATCATCCGGACCCTCGCAGTTGCCCTCGCCCTTACCGGTGCATTCGCTTCCACCCAGATCTCCTCCGCCTCCACCAGCGCCAAGGCCACCGTCGCCCGCAATAGCGCCCTGCCCGTCCCCATGTGCGCTCCCGACGATCCCAACGCCTGCGGCATCGCTCGCTAAGCCGACGTCGAAACATAAATTACTGATTCTTAGAGACTAAAGGAACTATACCCATGAAGAGCATCATCCGGACCCTCGCAGTTGCCCTCGCCCTTACCGGTGCATTCGCTTCCACCCAGATCTCCTCCGCCTCCACCAGCGCCAAGGCCACCGTCGCCCGCAATAGCGCCCTGCCCGTCCCCATGTGCGCTCCCGACGATCCCAACGCCTGCGGCATCGCTCGCTAAGCCGACGTCGAAACATAAATTACTGATTCTTAGAGACTAAAGGAACTATACCCATGAAGAGCATCATCCGGACCCTCGCAGTTGCCCTCGCCCTTACCGGTGCATTCGCTTCCACCCAGATCTCCTCCGCTTCCACCTGTGCCAAGGCCTCCATCGCCCGCAATAGCGCCCTGCCCGTCCCCATGTGCGCTCCCGACGATCCCAACGCCTGCGGTATCGCTCGCTAAAGCGCTGCAAAAAAGTGCAGTTCGTTCATTAAACATTGTTGTATCCGTCCTCGTGTTGAGCTACGCTCATTAATGTCTTTTGGGGACGTGATCGATGACTCAAGACGTACTGATTAGCACACTTTCTTATCTCGAGCCTATCCTTTGCGCAATGGTTCTCACCCTCCTTGTGCGCAGCAAGGAAGCCAAGAGTTATCTAAACTTAATCGCGCTACTTAGTGTGAAGATTATCTCTTCTGCTATTTGCCTGCCAGTTCTGTACTTAGCATCAAGCTCGCGCCATATCCTTGAAAAGCATCTTGCCTATCAGATTTATTTCTATGCTTACTGGATGAGTTATGCGCTCGAAGCTATCCTGTCGCTTCTCGTCATCTATAGCATCTTCAAGCTTGCGATGGCTCCGCTGAAGGGCTTGCAAACCTTAGGAATCCTCGTGTTCCGGTGGGTTGCTGTGATTTCAATCGCAGTGGCTATGGGCGTTGCGCTTAGCCCCCATCTTGCCGGCGTGAAGTTTATGGTCGCCATGATCACGCAGCTGCAGCAGACATCGAGCATCTTGACACTGTGCCTTCTGCTGTTCGTCTGCTTTGCTATTCGCCCGATGGGTCTTTCTCATCGCAGCAGAATCTTTGGCGTTAGTTTCGGTCTTGGCTTTTTGGCAACGACGAATCTCGTACAGTCTGCGTGGCTCTCGCATAGCTCTGACATGAGAGCAGCATTTAGCATCGTCAACGGAGTTGCTATCTGTCTGACCCTCGGCATCTGGTCCGCCTACTTCGCGTTCCCCGAGCCGAAGCGTCGCCTCATCGTTCTGCCAACGACCTCGCCGTTCCTTCGTTGGAACCAGATCTCGATGGCGCTTGGTGATGAGCCTGGCTTCGTTGCCGTCGGAGGCATTCCCCCTGAGCTCTTCGCCCCTGCAGAGCTTGAGGTGATGCGCCGCGCTTCAGCCAAGATGGTCCCCGAGGCCGTCGAAGCGCTTCCTAGACCTTCTGCTGCAACGATCATGCAATCGATCCCTGCATAAAGCCGGATTCAGTTCTTCGTAACTAATCTTCCCGCACTCCAATCTGAATTCAGCCAAGATCAAACCTGAAGGGCCGCCCGATGGGCGGCCCTTCAGGTTTCTCGCTCCGGAGTGCCTACTCGCCAAACTCCGAGCGCTTCCAGTTGATCAGATCACCAAGCGTCGTGCCGCTTGACGAAGAGGAGGACGTGCCCTTGTGGTCGCGCTCCTTGTAGAGCTCCACTTCGGCGCGGCTGGCTTCTTCACCCACAGCGCGGATACTCAAGCCGACCTTCTTCTCGTCCTGGTTCATCTTCACGATACGGAATTCGTGCTCATCGCCGACATCGAGCTTGACCGGAACGTTGTTCTCATCCACAGCCTCAGAGACGTGGCAGAGACCCTCGACACCTTCAGCAATCTCAACGAAGGCACCGAACTGCGCCGTACGCAGAACCTTGCCCTTGATGACATCGCCAACGCGATGCTGCGCGAAGAAGGTATCCCAGACATCGGGCTGCAGCTGCTTGACACCGAGCGACAACCGGCGATTCTCCGGCTCAACGCCCAGAACAACAGCCTTGACCTTCTCACCCTTCTTGAGAACCTCCGAAGGATGCTTGATACGCTTCGTCCAGCTCAGGTTCGAGACGTGAACCAGACCATCGATTCCATCTTCGATCTCGATGAAGGCACCGAAGTCGGTCAGGTTGCGAACGCGGCCCTCAACGACAGCACCGGTAGGATACTTGTCCTCCAGCTGTTCCCACGGATTCTCCTGGAGCTGCTTCATGCCCAGAGAGATCCTGCGATCGTTCGGGTTGACGCTCAGGATAATGGTGTCGACCTCATCGCCTGGCTTCACCAGCTTCGACGGATGCTTCATGCGTTTGGACCAGGTCATCTCCGAGACATGGACGAGGCCTTCGATCCCCTGCTCCAGCTCGACGAATGCGCCGTAGTCGGTGACAGAGAGAACACGGCCACGCACCTGAGCACCGATCGGATAGCGCTCGGTCGCATCCAGCCACGGATCAGGCGTGAGCTGCTTGAAGCCAAGCGACACGCGCTGCTTGTCCTTATCGAACTTCAGAACCTTGACCTGAATCTCGTCACCGACATTGACCAGGTCACGCGGATGCGTCAGACGGCCCCAGCTCATATCGGTGATATGGAGCAGGCCGTCAAGGCCGCCCAGATCGACGAATGCGCCGTAGTCCGTCAGGTTCTTTACTGTGCCGGTCAGCACGGTGCCTTCGTCCAAGGTGGCGAGCGTGACAGATTTTTTAGCGTTCTGGTCTTCTTCAAGTAGCTCTTTACGGCTGATAACGACGTTTCCACGCTTCTTGTTCAGCTTAATAACGCGGACTTCGATCTCCTGACCGATATAACCGTCAAGATTCCGTACTGGGCGAATCTCGACCTGCGATCCCGGAAGAAATGCCTTGATGCCGATATCGACGGTCAGGCCGCCCTTAACGCGGCTCAGGACCATTCCCTTGACGGGGACCTTTTCATTGGCCGCTGCTTCCAGCTTGTCCCAAACCTTATGGCGCAGAGCCTTCTCGTAGCTCACGAGGTATCCGCCCTCGGTCTCCTCGCGCTCTACAACAACTTCAACCTGGTCTCCTGCCTGAAACTTCGGCACGCCATTAATATCCAGGACCTGGTCCAGCGGAATGAGACCTTCAGACTTGAGCCCGATATCGACAACAACATGCTTGTCCGTAATCTTGACGACAGTGCCAGTGACAATCACCTCTTCGGCGGTCAGGCTCTGCGCGGCGGCAGACTCGGCGGCTTGTTCGCGGTCGAAGTTGGCCAGTGCCTCGGCAAAATCGGCCGAGTCATAGTCAGGCTCTTCAACAGCTTCGCTTGCAATCGCTACCGGATGCTCCACGGGCTGGGCGTTCTCATGCTGCTGGTTAGGGGTGGATACGGAAGACAGCTCGGAGTTTTCAGCTGTCGCTTCGGGCGCTAGGACTTCCATTTCGGTGGTCAGGGGTTTGCTCTCGGTTTGATCGGAATGATGGTTATCTACCATGTGTATGCGGACTCCAGAACCCAAGTCTCCGTTCCATCGCGGGCGACTTTCTCTCGGAACCGCTCAGCCCGGTTTTAAGGGCTGAACTTCCATTCCTGATCGAGCGCAGGCAGGAACGAATTTTACATCTCTCAAGAAGGAGCGGCTGCACTTGGGTCCCACACGCAGAGGCTCGTCTTTAACGATAGAACCTCACCCTGCATCCGTCAACCGAACCCCTTGCGGAATCGATGTTTTTACATCTCTATTAAGTAAGAATTCGCCTGTCCGCAGCGAAGTCACCCTGCCGCTATACTCGGCTCACGTATGGATTACCTCTGGACGCCCTGGCGTTATGGTTACATCACCCGTTCCGACCCGCAGGCCCGCACCGGCGTCGCTCCCGAACTCTCCGCATGGCCTGTCTCCGAAGACAAACACTGCGTCTTCTGCAACATGCTAGCCGCCACCGACTATGCAATCGCACACGGCATGCCGTCCGAGGCCGCAGAAAGAGCCTCTCACATCGTCTATCGCGGCCGGCACTGCTTTATCTGTCTCAATGCCTATCCCTATGCGACGGGTCATGTCATGGTCCTGCCTTACTTTCACACGGACTCCCTGTCCGCAGCCCCCCTGGATGCCGCTCACGAGATGATCGAACTCGCCCAGGTCATGGAACGCGCCCTCCGCGCAATCTACCGGCCGGATGGCATCAATCTCGGCATGAACCTCGGCGAAGCCGCCGGGGCCGGCGTCGCAGACCACATCCACTTGCACGTTCTTCCCCGCTGGACTGGTGATACCAATTTCATGACTGTGACAGCCGAGACTCGCATTCTCCCTGAAACTCTCGACACCACCTGGACCCGACTACGCCAGTTTCTGCAGGAGAATGCAACGTTGAATCCCGCCAGCGCATCTGAACCAAAATAACCCTCTGTCAGATTGGGTAATCCTGCCGTGCGAGGGGCACCATGAACACTCTTCCCAAAATCCCTCCGTCCTCCGTTCGGTCCGGGTCTTCGCTGCCTCCTACCATTGGGACACGTTCTCCCGAGCCCCGCCTTTACTACATGGCGAATGGAAAACGACTCTCCAGTCGCCCTGCCACCGCTTCTTCTCTCCCGCTTTTCCCGCACGAATCCGAAGACGCTCGCCTGACCGGCGAGACGCGTTCTCTCTTTCGCAGACTCCTTGCTCTCAACCTCCCCGTTGCAGGAGGATCAGACAGCAAAAGTAATCGTCAAAAGGGCGTAGAAAAGATCGCCTGACACAGAGGACTCCGAAGCCTCGAAATCTTTCATAGAAAAAGGCCCTGCCGTTATGGCAGGGCCTTTTTATCGCATTCTGGAAAATCCTCCGCTATCCAAATCGCGGCTCCTGAACTGCGGCCTGCGGAGGTGAGGTCGGCGGGGCCTGCTTCTCTGTGGCGGACTTTCGAGGACGAATCCGAGTCGCTTCGAAGCTGGTGATCTTCCACTCCTTGGAGGGCAGCTGCCGGTAGATCCGTGTGTACCGGTAGGTCCCCTTGACCGACATGCCCTCGCTGGTTCCTTCCACCCGAGCCTGGCAGGTCACGATCGCCACCTCCCCGACCAGCTTCACCTTCATGTCATCCAGATCGATCCGGGTCAAGACAAGCCGATGATTCCGAATCCGGTCAAGCTGTTGCGCCTTGGTGTTGACCTGCCCTGACATGGAGATTCCGATAAAGTCGTCTGCCAGCATCCTGTCTATGGTGGCAATATCCCCAGCCAGTTGGGCTGTGCGCCACTTCTCTTCGAGGGCCTCGACCTGTTTTCTCTCATCGCGCTTGTTAGGATGCTTCTCCTGCTGTGCATAAGCGCAGGCAAGAAAGCAGGTCAGCAAGACGATCGCCGTGAGAGCAGTACGAGATGAACCAATCCGAATTCGATTCCGGGGGACCATGAGCGTACCGGATAGTAGACCGATACTGTGCTCTGAGTCAAAAGAACTTTCGTAAAAAGAATGTCACTCGGAAAGAAGACGCGGATCTCTTAACAGACAGCCGTCAGATTCTCAAGCTGCCGCTCCAGCATCTGCTGAAACAACCCGCCCACAGCATATTCCTTGAAGTGGGGAGTATTGCGATGCGCGTCGAGAGCCGCTTCATTCGTGTATTGCTCGTAGATCACCACGGTCGCTGGATCACCGTCCACAAAGTGCGGGATATAGGTCACGCATCCCGGCTCCTGCCGGGATGCCTCTGTGAGCTTGCGAAGGACTTCGGCAATCTTCTCGTGATCGTCCGCATGAAAACGCATCCGCACCGTGAAACTTATCATCGCTCGATCCTATCCCTTCAGTGCCGCGTCAAATTCAGGCAACGTGATCGTCTGATCGCGATCCGGCCCGGTCGAGACCATCCCGATCTTGGCCTTCGATTCCTTCTCGAGGAACCGGAGGTAGTCCTTCGCCAGCTGCGGGAGCTTCTCCCACTCCGTTATTCCTTCAGTCGGAGCTTTCCAGCCTTTAAGGGTCGTATAAATCGGCTCAATCGACTCGAAGCCTCGGATATCTGCGGGAATCACGTCCGTCAGCTTGCCATCGATCTTGTAGTGCGTGCAGACGGGAATCTCCTCACACTCATCCATCACGTCCAGCTTGGTCACCACCAGCCACTCGGTGCCGTTGATCATGTTGCTGTAGCGCAGCAACGGCAGGTCGAGCCAGCCGCAGCGTCGCGGACGGCCGGTGACGGCGCCGTATTCCTGCCCGCGGGCACGAAGCAGCTCGGCGGAGGAGTCGTGGATCTCTGTCGGGAACGGCCCTTCGCCCACGCGCGTTACATATGCCTTGGTCACGCCGATGACGGTGCCGATCCGGGTGGGAGGCACGCCGGTGCCGGTCACTGCACCGCCCGCCGTCGCCGACGATGAGGTCACAAACGGATACGTCCCGTGATCGATATCGAGCAGCGCGCCCTGCGCACCCTCGAACATCACATTGCCGCCGCGATCCAGCTCCTCGTTCAGCAGTACAGCCGTATCCGTCACAAAAGGAGCAATCTGCTCCGCCATCCGGGCATAGTCCTCATACATCTCCTTGGGATCCAGAGGCTCGGTCCCAAAGAGCGCGTGCGCAATCGTGTTCTTCTCGTCGCAGGCGTTCTTAATGTGCGTCCGCAGAAGCGCCGGATTTAAGAGGTCAACGACCCGCAATCCGTTGCGGTGAACCTTGTCTTCATAGGCCGGGCCGATGCCCCGCCGGGTTGTTCCGATCTTGGTGCGTCCAGGAGCTGTCTCTGCCGCCAGTTCGATCATTCGATGATAGGGAAGGATCACGTGAGCACGGTTGGAGACAAAGAGCTGACTGTCCACCGGCAGACCGGCGTCACGAAGCTTCTTCACCTCGCTCAAAAACGCCGCCGGGTCGAACACCACGCCATTGCCGATCACGCCCTTGCACTCCGGACGCAACACGCCGCACGGGATCAGCTGCAACACAAACTTCCTGCCGCCAATGATGACCGTATGGCCGGCATTATGGCCACCCGCATATCGCGCCACGACGGAAAACCTCTCCGACAGTACGTCTACAATCTTGCCTTTGCCTTCATCGCCCCACTGGGCACCCAAAATGACCGCAGATCTCGGTTGACTCACGACGGATATCTTCTCCAAAGATGGTTCTTAGCCTGGCCAGCCCCGCAGGGCAAGTGTCGGATGGACGCAACGGACTCGGATGGCTCCGGAACGAAAACGCGCCTTGTCCATCATATCGTGTCCGGTACCATCACCCAACGAGCGTCACCACACCCGGGGCCACCGTGCCAATCCGCCGGAGGGATCCAACTAAAAGTGCTCGCTGGATCCAGTGAGCCGCAGGCTCCTCAATGAAGGAGGACGTTGCCAGGTCCAACAGAGGAGCTGACAGCCAATCTTTTCGACCATCTCGCATGCTGGTGGTGGCGTGCCTTGTGGCGACAGATTTATTTCTCGGGCTGGTCCAACAGATCCCCGAGCCGGTCCAGCCTTCGCTCCCATACATTTCTATGTTCGCGCGCCCACTGTTCCAGCACGGCAAATCCTGCCGTTGCGACGTGGCAGGTGCGTATTCTTCCTGCCTTGTCGGATCGCACCAGACCCGAGTCCTCCAGAATCTGGAGATGCTGACCGACAGCCGTCAGCGTCATCGGCAGATGTGCTGCCAACTGTGAGACCGACAAGGACTCTTCGCTCAACATCTCCACGATCGCTCGCCGCGTTGGGTCGCCCAGAGCATAGAAGATTCGATCGATCTCACTGGGAGGCTTCTCGGCTTTTGCCTTCTTTTTAGGGGCGCCTCTCATTGGCCTCCCAGGACAGTTCCGAGGCGATCCAGCAGCGTCTGCCAGCCTTTTTCACGCATCTCGGGCCCATCGGATCCCTCGAAGAAGGCACCCTGAAAGGTGAAGATGACCTTGGTTCCCTCTGCGTCCGGCACCAGGTCGACGGTCGTCAGTGCGGCAGAAATGGTCTTTCCGCCCAGAGTCATCGTGGAGGAACCCACGATGCACCGGTTGGGAATGATGTGCTGAAAGATTCCTTCGTTGGTGAAGGGAGCGTCCCTAAACGGTTTGCCTTCAACGTAGTGATAGCGGGCGCGTTCCATACCCCCGGCTCGAAAGTCCATCTCGAACGTATCGACGACCTTATTTTCTCCTTCAACAAACCAGCGGCGCTTCATGGCCGGATCGGAGAAAGCGCTGAAAACACGCTCGGGAGGAACGGGGTAATTGCGCTGAATAATAAAGGTGCTGTGCACTGCTGATCTCTCTTCCATGACCCCACTCCTTCGATGAATTTCTACTCTCACGTCCTCAAAACGAGTAACTACCGTTTCTTGTTTTGGAGGTTAGTGAAGTTATAACTTAAGTATTAGGAATGCCAGGAAGATTGTCAAGTTAAAACTTGAGTATTGATTCCTCTTCAAAAACCCTGTCCCCAATCGACGCCTCAAGTATTCTTGCTGCACTTCCTTCATGCCCTCCACGCGCCTTCTCTACGGAACCACCGCTTTCCTCTCCGCCTTTCTGCTTTTTCTGGTGGAGCCGCTTGCCGCCAAGCAGATTCTGCCCATCCTCGGGGGTTCCTCAGCTGTGTGGCTCACCTGCCTGGTCTTCTTCCAGACGACACTGCTGCTGGGCTATCTGTATGCGCACTGGTTGACGAAGGGATCGCGCGGGGTGGATGTTCCTTCTCAACGGGTGGCGCACGGCATCATGCTCGCTTTGGCCTGCGGTGCTTTGCTCTTTGGGCTGTACTTTGGCCCACGACTGGGCGGTTCGGCGCACCCAGTTGCTACGATCTTCTGGAGCCTGACCCGCACGATCGGACTGCCCTTCCTTCTGCTCGCCTCGACGAGCCCGCTGCTACAGGTGTGGCTCTCGCGTTCCGAGGCGGATGCCTCGGGGAAGCCGGCACCGGTCTGGTTTCGGCTGTTTGCGCTCTCCAATACCGGCTCGCTCCTGGCGCTGCTCGCTTACCCGGTGCTGGTGGAACCTCATCTGGCGCTGAGATTGCAGCGCGGGGCGTGGGCCTTCGGGTTCTGTTTGTTCGTGGCCCTGTCGTGGCTTTTGCTGCGAGGCCAGCATGCGTCCCCTACGTCCGTCGCTTCGCCTTCGCCCGCGGAGGACAGCGCAGACGCCAGTCCCCGCAGCCACCGCTGGTTATGGTTTCTTCTTCCCATGGCGGCGGCGATGCAGCTCTCGGCGGTGACGGCCCACATTACGATCAACATCGCGGCGATACCGCTGTTGTGGGTTCTGCCTCTCGCGGTTTATCTGATCACCTTTATCCTGGCCTTTGACCGTCCCGGCTTCTATCGCCGCCCCCTGGTCGTGCGGGTTCTGGTCCTGATGCTTGCCAGCCTGGGATATGCGCTGGTCAAGACCGATTTTTCGCTTCCGATTACGCTGACCGTTGTCTTCTTTCTGCTGGAGTGCTTCATCTCCTGCTTCTTCTGTCATGGAGAGACCTACTCGCTGCGCCCGCAGAAGTCCTCGGAGGCTACGCTCTTCTACCTTCTGATCGCAGCGGGTGGAGCGACGGGAACGTTTCTGGTGGGAATCGCATTTCCGCTGCTGTTCGACGCCAATTACGACCTGCCGATCGCGTTCTTCCTGACGGCGGTACTCGCTCTGGCGGCTACCTGGCGCGACGGCTGGACGCAGCGCCTGCTTTGGGTCACGGCCAGTGGATTGCTGTTTGCTCTTACGATCGCGATCCATCTCTCTTATTCCAGAAACTCGCTGGCGTCGATGCGGAACTTCTACGGCAGCCTGCGCGTTACCCAGACCGATGCTCCGGCGCAGCATGCGCCGATGCGAACTCTGCTCCACGGGGCGATCCAGCACGGCACCCAGATCTTCTCTCCGGAGTTCAGCCACCATCCCACGAGCTACTACGCTGCAGATTCAGGGATAGGCCTGGCGCTCCGGTTCTGTTGCGGCGACTCCACGCGACCACGCAGAATCGGCGTGATTGGCCTGGGTACGGGCACGGTCGCCGCCTTTGGGCAGCCCGGGGACCAGATCCGTTTTTACGAGATCAATCCGCAGGTCGAGCCCATTGCGCGAAATCTCTTTACCTATCTTCGCGATTCGCCAGCGACGATCACGGTCGTTCCCGGGGATGCACGCACCTCGCTTGTGTCCGAAGCCCCCCAGAGGTTCGATGTGCTCGCAATCGACGCATTTTCCGGAGATGCGATTCCGCTACACCTGCTGACGACGGAGGCGATTCAGCTCTATCTCCGGCATCTTGCGCCGAATGGCATCCTCGCCTTCCATGTCTCGAACCAGTATCTGGATCTGGCCCCGGAGCTTGGGCTGCTGGCCAGGGCTTCGCATCTTGAGGCCCGCGACGTCATCACGGGATCGAACCAAGCCCGCGGAGAGTTCCGCGCCGAATGGGTTTTGATGACGCGGGACGGCAACTTCTTTCACCGCGACGAGATCGCGTCGCTGGCGGACCGGATCTCCGTACTGCCGCATATGCGCCTCTGGACCGACGACTATTCCAGCCTGCTACCCATCCTCAGGACGGGCAGCCACTGAGTCAACGACAGCCGGTCGATTGGTACGTCGATAGGACTCCCAGGGTACGAAGGCGTACAGTCCTCTGGCCCGGACATGTGGCGAGGAGTGCTTTTAAACATTTTCAGGGACACCCTGCATGGGGGTCCCTGAAATAGGAAGACTTCGAATGAAAGAGCTTATTTGGTCATCGCCATGCCATCGGCATATTTGCCGGCGTCGATGGTCTGGGCGACCGTCCAGCTGCCGAGATCGATGACAGAGACCTGATTGGAGAAGTTGCAGGCGACATAGGCCTTGCGTCCGTCGGGGCTCACCAGAATCTCCGAGGGGCCTCCTGCCACATCAATGGTCTTCGCATTCTTGAGCGTCTTGAGATCGACGACAGCGACCTGCTTTGCGCCGCGTAGCGCCACCAGCAGCCAGCGTCCATCCGGAGTTGTCGCAGTGCCGTAGCCGACCGCGGGAAGCTCGACCCAGCTCTTCACCTTGTTGGTCGCGGTATCGATGACGGCAAGCTGTGGCTTCTTCTGGTCTGCGGTAAAGACCATGCTGCCGTCGCGCGAGATGTTAATGCGCTGGGTGTTGCCGGAGATGGGGATGACGGCCAGGGTCTTGCGGCCCACCATGTCCAGCACGGAGACCGTTCCGGGGCCGACGTTGGCCGTATATCCGCGCTTGCCGTCCTTCGAGAGCACGAGCATGTGGGACTGTTCCTGCCCGGTCGGAACCGAGCCTACGATCTTGAGTGTCTTCGGGTCGATAATGCTGACGCTTTTATCGAGCTCCGTCGTCACGAAGAGCATGCCGCTATTTTTGTCGTAGATGGCGCAGTGCGGACGCACACCATGACCGAAGTCCACCTTGCCGGTAATCTTGCGGCTGGCGATATCGATCACGGACATCTCGCTGCCGTTGGTTCCGGGACGTCCCACCCCGGCGTCTCCATAGATGGGAACATAGGCGGTCTTTCCATCGGGAGAGATGGCGAGCTCGTGACCTGTGACCCCACCTACAGGAATGGTTCCCACAACCTTTGCCGACGCAGTATCGATCAGGGATAGATCTGCATCCTTCTGATTCGCCACCAGCAGTGTCTCTGACCAGGCTGCTCCAGCTGACGCACAGACTACAGCGCCGCACATTACCACCGCGAGAAGATTGTCTTTTTTCATAGCGCAGGCCAGTATAGAGAGCGGCAGGCAGGCGCGTCAGCCGAAAAATTTCGTCACCACAAAAAAATTCCAACGACACCTATACTTGAAATCGAGTCATGCCTGAACTTCCCGAAGTCGAAACCGTTGCTAATGGCGTTCATCAGCGTGTCCATGGCCAGACGATCGTTTCCGTGTGGACCAGCAATAAGCCGCAGACGTTCAAGTCTTCCCCGGAGGAGATTGCCGAGGTACTGACCGGCGCGCGCATCGACCGCGTTCACCGGGTGGGCAAGACCATCGTTGCTGACCTGAGTCGCAAGGGCGGAACGAAGTCAGCGAGACCGGGCTCTCCGGGCGCGCAGTTCCTCGTTCATCTGGGAATGACCGGACGACTGCTGGTCTCTTCTCCAGAGACCGAAGTTCCGGCCCACACGCATGCCATCCTGACGCTCAGCGGAGGCAAGGAACTTCGCTTTGTGGATGCGCGGCGGTTTGGGCGGCTCTCGGTGACGACGGAGGTTTATGGGGGTCCGGGTCAGGAGCCGCTTACGATCTCCAATGAGGACTTTATTGCGCTCTTCCGCAATCGCAAGACCCCGATCAAAGCGGCGCTTCTGAACCAGTCCCTGCTGCATGGCGTCGGCAATATCTATGCCGACGAGGCTTTGTTTCACGCCGGGATTCGTCCACGCCGGCAGGCAGGCCGTCTGACCCGGGACGAGCTGATGCGGCTTCGTGCGGCGCTCGTCAAGGTTCTCAAGCACGCGATCAAGCTTGGGGGCTCTTCGGTCTCGGATTATGTGGATGCGGAGGGAGTCGCCGGATTCTTTCAACTGCATCACCGCGTCTACTCCCGTACGGGCCAGCCCTGCCGCACCTGTACGACGCCGATCGAGCGCATTGTTGTCGGCGGCAGAAGCACGCATTTCTGCCCGACGTGCCAGAAGTAGATCCTTCAGGGATTGGAGAGGGAGGACGCGACTACTGGAGTTTCAGGAGTCTGCCAACGAGGCCGGAGAGGGCTTCCAGCTGTTCCACGGCCTGCGCCACATAAACCTGGCTGTTCTCGTCGGAGTTTGAGGCGAGGTAGAGCGAGTTGGTGAGGCTTTGGAGCGGGTTGTTGATCTGATGGGCGAGCTCGTTGGCCCGCGCAGCCGAGGCCTTGATCTGCTCCTGCTTGAGCAAAATGTCGGTCTGCAGGCGATGGCGGATCGCGATTGCGGCAAAGTCCGCAAGGCTCTTGAGGATCTTGTAGTCGCCAAGATCGAAGGTCTCCTCTGCTCCGTGGCTGACGGCCCAAAGGGTTCCGCGGATCTCGCCGCTGGCCCATGGGATCAGAATGCCATCGGTGATCGGATCAGCCTGGACTCCGAGAAAGTCGTAGTAAGGCTTGGTAACACGATAGAGCTGCGGCCTTCCTCGGTTGAGAGTCGTTCCACAGGGACTGTAATTTCGAGGCGTGGTGCCATTCAGATACCTTTTAAAGGTGCCAGAGACAGAGATCCAACGGAAGCGGGCCTCGCCGTTCGGCCCGATCTCCTCGAGGCTGATGCCGGAGCTGTCGGCGCCACAATATTCGACGGCGATATCGACGAGGGTCTGGAGCACGACACTGGGACTCTCAGTGAAGACATGAGCGAGGCGGTCGAGCGCGTCGATCCATCGCGTCGAGCGATGCTGGGACCGCACCCGACGGGCGAATTCCTCGTCGTCGAGCAGATCCCGCAGATCCATACCGGATTCGGAGCTTACAACCTCAATCGTCACAATGGTTCTCCGACTCCCATGGGATGGCTCAATTCTAGCCGTTGGAATGAATGTTTTAGCAGGTTTTTCGAATCTTCGCACCTGAATTTCACGCGGAAAAGTGCACACAGTATCCTATGTATTGATATGGCTACTGAAACGCAAAAGACCGATCTTCGTCAGCTTGCCCAGGATGTTCTAACCCGCGCCCTGAGGGCTGGGGCGACCGATGCCGAGGCCGTTGTTTATGAAGGGGATGAGTTCTCCGCCCGGGTTCGCTTGGGAGAGGTAGAAACCCTGAAGGAGTCGGGGTCGCGGGCCGTCGGGCTACGGGTGTTTCTAGGCCAGAAGGTGGCCAGCACATCGTCGTCGGACTTTTCCGACGATGCGATTCAGCACCTGGTTGCGGGAGCTATCGCCCTGGCGGCCGTAACCAGTGAAGACCCTTTTGCCGGTTTGCCTGCGCCGGAGGAGTTTGGAGAGCTGGAAGGCGACCTGAAGCTCTACTTTGAGGACGTCAACCAGATGCCGCCGGCAGACCGGATTGAGACGGCGCGAAGGGCGGAGGCTGCGGCGATGGCCTTCGATGCTCGCATCCAGAACTCGGGCGGGGCGGACTTCGATACCGGGACGTCACACAAGATTCTGACCAACTCACGTGGCTTCACGGGAGAGTACAAGCGCAGCTACTGCGGCTTCTCGGTCTCCCCGATTGCGGTGGATGACAAGGGGGGGATGCAGCGCAACTACTGGTACTCGAGCTCGCGGACGGCGACCAGGCTGGAGTCGCCGGAGGAGATTGGGCGCATCGCCGCGGAACGCACGCTGCGACGTCTGGGCGCGAGACGGGTTCCGACGCAGAAGGCTTCGGTGGTCTTCTCGCCGGAGATTTCGCGATCGATCATCGGCAACATCTTCGACGCCGCGAACGGTGACGCCATCTACCGCCATGCGACGTTCTTTGACGACATGCTGGGCAAGCAGGTCGCGGGCGAAAACATCACGGTTATCGACGACGGGACGATGGTGCTGGACGGCGTAGGCGGCTTCGGAACGTCGCCTTTCGACGGCGAAGGCCTGCCGAGCCGCCGGACGGTACTGGTGCGGAACGGCGTACTTGAGAGCTACGTGAACAACACGTACACGGCGCGCAAGTTGAAGATGAAGTCGACAGGAAACGCATCGCGCGGGCTGGCGGGAAATCCCGGGATCGGGTCAGGCAATTTTTATCTGGAGCCTGGAACGCAGAGCCCGGAGGAGATTCTGGGCGGCATCAAGAACGGCCTGTACGTGACCGAGACGATGGGCTTCGGGGTCAATCTTGTCACCGGCGACTACTCGCAGGGCGCGGCCGGATTGTGGATCGAGAATGGCGAGCTGGCGTATCCGGTGGAAGAGATCACGATTGCGGGAAATCTGAAGGACATGTACCGCAATATTGTGGCGATTGGGGATGATCTGGTCTTTCGCAGTTCTGCGGCGGCGCCGACGATTCAGATTGAGGGCATGACCATCGCGGGAAGCTGAGGATCTTGCTTAAGGGGCATTGCGGTGGAGAAGCAGGTTTCTGGGATAGAGAAGCAGGTTCTCCACTCCGCTTCGCTCCCGTCGAAATGACACGAATTTAGTTTTGTTCGGGATCTCAGGTTCACAGATAAATCCGGGATTCACAGATAAATCCAGGGTTCACCAATCAGATGACCTTGCTTTTGAAACAGCGTCGATACGCCTAGAATCTTCCCCATGGCAGCGGAGTTCCACTTCGACAAAACGATCGCCTTCTCTCCGGAAGAGGCAGAGGAAGTGCTTCGCTCGGTACCTGTGCTTCCGGGAATCTTTGCGCTTTATGGGAAGCAGGAGGGGTCGGAACCCTATCTGACACGGACGGCGGATCTGCGGCGGCGCATGAAGCGATTGCTGGATCCGCCGGAGTCGCAGTCGAAGCGTTTGAATCTGCGGGATCGAGTTGCGCGCATTGAATACACCGTCACGGGTTCGGAGTTTGAGTCGACGCTGACGCTCTATCATGCGGCGGCGGCAATCTTTGGATATGCGGAGGCGCGGCGTCGATTGCGGCTCCATACGCCGACGTTTCTGCGGTTCACGGTGGAGAATGCGTTTCCGCGGGTATACGCGACCAACCGGCTTTCGAAACGCGCGCTGGCGCAGATGTATGGGCCGTTTCCGTCACGTGCGGCTGCGGAACGTTATTGCGACGCTGTCCTCGATCTGTTCAAGCTGCGACGCTGTCACGAGGATCTTGCGCCTTATCCGGAGCATCCGGGGTGCGTCTACGGTGAGATGAAGAAGTGCATCGAGCCCTGCAAAGAGGCCTGCACGGCGGAAGAGTATGCCGCGGAGGCAGCGGCGGTGAAGGCCTTCTTCGACACGCATGGCGAGAGCATGTTGTCGCGCATCGCAGAGGATCGCGAGAAGGCGTCCGAAGAGATGGAGTTCGAGCGGGCTGCGCAGTTGCACGAGCAACATCAGAAGGTAAAGGCTGCGACTGCGCTGGCTGACGAGATTGTTCGCCCGCTTGCTGCGGTTCGCGCCATCATCGTGCAGAAGGCGGCGGAGGGCGAAGAGAATCGCGATTCGCTGGAGGCGGCGGTCTTTCTGCTGGAAGCAGGATGCCTGATGGGCCCAGAGCTTCTGTCTACGCTGGGAGTGCGCGCCGTGAAGGAACAGACCAGCGTCGGCAGCTCGTTGTTTGCGCAGCCGCTGATGCTGCAGGCAGTCCCGATAGAGGGAGAGGGAGCCGATGCGGTGGGATCTCCGGAAGATCGCGCCAAAGCCGTGCTCGACAGGCTGGAGGCGGAAGCGAAACCGGCTAACGATATCGCGATGTTGAGCGATCATCTTTCGCTGTTCCGCCGGTGGTACTACCGTCCGGAAAAGCAGCGTGTGGGAGAGGTCTTCCTGCCGAACGCCGATGGAAGCTGGCCTGTCCGCCGCATCTTGCGCGGTGCGGCACGGCAAGTACTGGGTGAGCCGAAGCCGCTGCCCGATGTTCAGCGCGAAGCAGCGAAGAAGGTGCGGGTGCTGCACAAAGGGCGGCCTGATGTGGAGAGGGTGGTTCCAGTGGTGGGGCGCGAGGGGGAGTAGAGGCGGCTCATCCAGGCTCGAATGGGGCACTCAGTGTTCTGCCTCAGCGGACGAGATGCGGTTCTGTCGGAATGATGTTTCTGCCGGGAGGTGCGGTCTTATTCCGCTGATAGACTTGAAGGCAGGAGCGCACCCTTGGTTGAACTTGCATTTTCGATTCTGGCATCCGACTTCGCTCACCTGGCCGATGAAGTGAAAGCTGCCGAGCGGGGCGGTGGAAGCATTGTCCACGTGGATGTGATGGACGGCCATTTTGTCCCGAACATCACCTTCGGGCCGCCCATGGTGGAGGCGCTGCGCAGGGTGACGAATCTTCCCCTGGACTGCCACCTGATGATCGAAGATCCGGACCAGTACATCCCTGCGTTTGGGGAGGCGGGAGCGGACCTGGTGAGTGTGCACCAGGAGGTATGCCGTCATCTGCACCGGACGCTGCAGCTGATCTCGGACCATGGCATGCTGCCTGGCGTGGTCATCAACCCGGGGACCCCGGTGGATACGCTGATCGAAGTTCTTCCCATGGTCCATTACGTCCTGGTGATGAGCGTGAATCCGGGATTTGGCGGGCAGAAATTCCTTCCCTTTGCGGTGGAGAAGATCGCTTATCTGGCCGAGATCCGAAAGCAGATGGGATTGAATTTCCGGATCGAGGTGGATGGGGGAATCGCTCCCGATACGGTGGCCTCGGTCGTCAAAGCAGGAGCGGAGATGCTGGTCGCCGGTTCTGCCGTCTTCAGCAAGGGTAAGACCGAGCAGAACGCGAAGAAACTCCTGAAACTTGCCCGGGCGGCAGAACCAGACAAGGCCACCCGGAAAGACTAGAATAAGACCGAGCCTGGGCGCCCGAAGCGGCGCGAGGCGGATGTGAGGTTTACGGCTGATGAATCATCGTTCTTCTTTCTTTCCCAGCCTGCGGGCTGCGGTGCTCGCTGGAGTTGCGGTCGCGCTGATGGCAGTTCCTGCGGCGACGTTCGCACAGGATAACGGCGCAACCCAGACGACGACGGGCGCGCCTGCGCAGCCGCAGGCGGATGCGACCCTGCAGGCGTCGCCCGACTCTTCCGGGAAGAAAAACAAGAAAGTGAAAGACGACAAGGTTGTCCAGTCGAAGGACACCAGGAAGCGGATGAAGGAGACCAAGAAGGCAGACGCCATCACCGAGACCGACTCCAAGCTTCCTGACAAGCAGCTCTACGACAAGGCGCTGGTCGCGACCAAGAAGGGTCATTTCGATGTGGCGCGCCTGGACCTGCAGACGCTGCTGAACACGTATCCCGATTCGCAGTATCAGATGAAGGCAAAACTGGCGATCGCGGACAGCTGGTACCGCGAGGGCGGAACGGCGGCCCTGACTCAGGCTGAGCAGGAGTACAAGGACTTCATCACCTTCTTCCCCAATGCCCCTGAGGCCGCCGAGGCACAGATGCGTGTGGGTGACATTTACTTCCGGCAGATGGATAAGCCGGACCGGGACTACGCGAAGGCGTTGCATGCCCAGGAGGAGTACCGCCTGATGCTGCAGCAGTTCCCGGACTCGACCCTGGTTCCACAGGCCAAGCAAAGGCTGCGTGAGGTTCAGGAAGTATTGGCTACGCGCGAGGCTGAGATTGCCGGGTTCTACGCGACCCACGAGAACTGGCCAGCCACGATTGCCCGTTACCAGACGGTGGCCGATACCTATCCCCAGTTCAGCGGCATGGATGATGTCCTGGTAGCCCTTGGCGACGCTTATGCCTCGGAGGCCAAGATCGTCCGTTCTCAGCCGCAGCTGCAGGAAGCTGCCAAGGCACGGCTGGTAAAAATCTACGATGATCGCGCCATTGCCGCCTATCGCAAGGTAGCGCTGGAGCACTCTGCGTCTCCCCACGTGGAGGACGCAAGGGACCGTCTGGCGGCCATGAATGTTCCGATTCCGACGCCGACGGCGGAGCAGGCCGCAGCCAGCGCGGCGCTCGAGAACAGCCGCGGACAGTACCATCTGCAGGATCGTGCAAGACTGATGATTCTGCGCCGTCCGGACACTGTGCTCGCGGCGCATGCCGGAGATCCTTCTCTGACGGATCCGAAGCCCGTAGTGGCTCCTGCGGTAGTCCGCCAGATCCAGCAAGACTATTCAACCGCATTGAATCCTGCCTCTGCCGAGGCGGCACCTGCAGGGGGAACCCCAGCCGCAGAAGCCACGCCTGAGGCGTCACCCGCGGCGGCCGCTCCAGCTGCAAGCGCGCCTGCGAAGGCGGCAGCTCCGCTACAGCTCGAAGATATCCCAGCTTCGGGCGGTGGGGGCGCAAGTAGCTCGACGATGACCAATGTTCCGAGCACGGCACAGCCTGCGGCTGCGGCCCCGAGCGGTGGCGCGAACTCCATGGGAGTTGAGGTATTAACTCCGGGAGCCAATGGCCAGACGGCACCGGCACAGAACGATCGCAACGGCGGCCTGAAGCCGGTTGGGCCGACCAGCACGGCGACCCCGCCGCCGGTTGAGAAGCCCGAGGTGGCTCCGGATGCGATCAATGAGGTCGATCCGAAGGCACAGCCGAAGGGTCAGCCGGTTGAGGCGAACAATGGCAAGAAGAAGACACCGAAACCAGCCTTCAACGATGACGAAGAGTCGTCGAGCACGCACAAGAAGAAGAAGGGCCTGAAGAAGATCAACCCCTTCTAAATAAAAACACCAGCACTTTACAAAAGCCCCGGCAGAGACCGGGGCTTTTGTTCGTCAGGGCTAGAGATTATGTGGCGTCTATCCCGTGGCGCGGCATGAAGAGGATGGCCAGCAGAAAGAAGAGAACAATTGCCGCCGCGAAGAAGACAACAGGACTGAAGGACATCCGGTGGGAGGATTGCACACGATGGGACACGGGTGAAAGGTGGCCGCCGATGACCCAGGCGTTTCCTGCGATGGAGTCTTCCGCCTCGTAGACGGCGTTGCCGATGACGACCAGGGCGTTGCCGCCGATATGGGCCTGAGAGTCGATTACCGCGTTTCCGCCGATGACCGTTGACGGGCCGTCGACGCGGCCGCTGACATTGATATTCCCAAAAAGAACAAACACGCGGCCGGTCACATCGCCTTCGACCTGCACGGAGCAGAAGAAGCAGGTCGCGTTGTGGATCTGCTGCCCCTGGCCGACGAAGATGTCCTGATGGAAGTAGGTGCGGGAGCCGTGATGCTGGGCATGCGCAACCGCTGAGGTGAAGAGGACAGACAGGAGAAGTCCCAGGACGCGGATTCGGCTGATGCTCACAGGCTTTTCTCCGTGCGTGGTCTGGTGAAGCTGACGGCTGGCGTAAAAAATCTGAGCCGCGGAGGTGGATACGCAGGGTTGGCCGGAGGAGTTCCGTCGTTACGGAAATTTGGGGAATCGGGACTAGCGATGGGGTGGCGGGGGCGGCTGAATGCCCCGTCCCTGGGGGTAAGCTGGGAAATGATACCGGTTCCGGCGGACGAAATAGACGATCAGCCAGATGATCCCGGCCAGGATAAGGAGGGGAGAGAGCAGGATGAGCATCCCCAGGGGCCGGGGCATGATGGACTGGGCACCCTGGACGGCTGAGCCATCGCCGAAGTGCGCTTCGCCTCCCATGATGGCAAGATCGCCATGAACTGTGGACCCTTCACCGAGGTTGAGATCGCCTGCGGCGATGGCAGTGTCGCCGGAGATGGTGCGACCGGGATCGAGGGTTACGGAGCCGAAAGCGACGGCAACGTCGCCGCTCACGTCGCCATGGATATGAACGGAGCAGAAGGCGCACGCAACATCGCCTACGGTCTCGCCCTCGGCGACAGTGATGTCGGAGCCGAAGCTGGCACGATCGTTGCTACTGGTATGCCTGGCAAAAGCGGAGGACGGGAGAAGGAGGACCAGAACGGCTGCGAGAAGAAGTCTGCCGGGCTGTCTGCGCATGTAGAACCTCGTTGGTAAGTGTACGCCGGGGGCGGTCCCCGGAATGGTCAGCGATGAAGGTCACCCCAAAGATGCCCCGGGACGGATGCTACCCTTAAAAGACTCATGAGCCACGAACTACCGAAAGCATACGATCCGTCCATCATCGAAGAACGCTGGGCAAGGTACTGGGTAGAGGAACGCCTGTTCGACACTGCTACGCCTGAAGATACGGACAAAGATCAGAAGAAGTTCACCATGCTGCTGCCTCCCCCGAACGTTACCGGGCGGCTGCACATGGGCCATATGTTGAACCAGACCGAGATGGACATCCTGACCCGTTGGCACAGGATGCTGGGGGAGGCGGCCGTATGGGTTCCGGGGACGGACCATGCGGGAATTGCGACGCAGATGATGGTGGAGCGCCAGCTTGCGAGCGAGGGCACCAACCGTCGCGCGCTGGGTCGCGAGGCGTTTGTTGACCGGGTGTGGCAATGGAAGTGTCTTTATGGCGGCGCCATTCTGGACCAGATGAAGCGACTGGGGGCCAGCGTCGACTGGAGCCGCGAGTACTTCACGATGGACGACCGGCTGAGCGTCGCGGTCAAGGAGAGCTTCATCCGGCTGTGGGAGCAGGGACTGATCTACCGCGGCGCCTACATCGTGAACTGGGACCCTGCGATCCAGACGGCAGTGAGCGATCTGGAAGTTGAGCATGAGGAGCGACTGGGGAAGATCTACCACATCCGTTATCCACTGGCGGACGGGACGGACTCGATTGTGGTGGCGACGACGCGCCCCGAGACGATGCTGGGAGACGTTGCGGTCGCGGTGAATCCGACCGATGAGCGTTATACGGCGCTGATCGGAAAGATGGTCCGACTGCCGGTGAGCGGCGTGAACGGCGGGCCTGAGCGCGAGATTCCGATCCTCGCGGATGACTGGGCCAAGCCGGAGTTTGGAACGGGCGCCGTTAAGGTGACACCCGCGCATGATCCGAACGACTTTGCGATCGGGCAACGGCATGGACTGCCGAATCTTTCGATTCTGGATGAGACGGCGCATGTGGCTCTGCCGGGTTCTCCTTACGACGGCATGGAGCGCTATGCTGCGCGGGAGAAGATCGTCGACGATCTGCGCGAGAGCGGACTGCTGGTCGAGGTGAAGGACCATACGCTGTCGATCGGCCTGAGCCAGCGAACGGGAGTGGTGATTGAGCCGCGTCTCTCGCAGCAATGGTTCCTGAAGATTCAGCCGCTGGCGGACAAGGCGATTGAAGCGGTGGATAAAGGCTATATCCGCTTTACGCCAGACCAGTATCGCAAGACCTACGACGAGTGGATGAAGAACATCCATGACTGGTGTATCTCCCGGCAGCTATGGTGGGGACACCGGATTCCGGCGTGGCACTGCGGCAAGTGCGGGGAGATTCTGGTGGCTCGCGAGACTCCGAGCGCGTGCGGCAAGTGCGGCTCAACCGAACTGACGCAGGAGACGGACGTACTGGATACGTGGTTCTCGAGCGGACTGCTTCCCTTCACCGTCTTTGGCTGGCCCGGTGCTGAGGGAGAGAACGGACTGACGCGGGATCTGGCGGAGTTTTATCCGACACAGCTGCTGGTCACAGGTTTCGACATCCTGTTCTTCTGGGTTGCCAGGATGATTATGCTGAGTTGCCACTTCATGCTGGATGTTCCGATGCCGGATGGGTCGAAACGCACGCTGAAGGATGCGGTGCCGTTCCGAGAGGTCTACATCCACGCCCTCGTTCGCGACGCCGACCGGCAGAAGATGTCGAAGACAAAGGGCAACGTCATCGACCCGATCGAGATTGTGACGAAGTACGGCACGGACGCGGTTCGGTTCACGCTGGCGAGCATGGCTTCGCCGGGCACCGACATTGCGTTCAGCGAATCGCGGACCGAGGGCTACCGCGCTTTCGCCAACAAGATCTGGAACGCGGCGCGCTTCCTGTTTATGCAGGTGGACCGTGCACGGGAGGCTGGCTACCAATTGACGATGCCGGCCAGCGGAACAATTCCTGCGCTTCCTGAGAGCACTCCCCTGGAGACGCGATGGATCTTCGGAAGGCTGCATGCAGTCAGTGCTGAGGTCGAGCGCTCGCTCACGGACTATCGTTTCGATGAGGCTGCCGCTGCGGTGTACCAGTTCTTCTGGGGAGAGTTCTGCGACTGGTACCTGGAGCTGATCAAGCTGCGGCTGGAGTTTGGCGAGGGGGCGGAGAAGAATCCGACGACGGCGCTCACGCTGGCGTCGCTGGTGGCGGTCTTTGAGGCGGCTCTCCGTCTGCTGAGTCCCTTTATGCCATTCCTCACGGAGGAGCTGTGGCATGCGCTCTACGAGGGCAATCCGCCCGCGAAGTCGGTTGCGCTGACACGCTATCCCCAGGCTAAGGACTTCGCGGCGGATGAAGGGTCGGTTGCCGCGATGGGGACGCTGCAGGAGCTGATCACCACGGTGCGGGCGTTGCGCAAGGAACTTGGGGTTCCGGAGAAGGAGAGTGCGCCCATCCGGCTGCACGCCGAGAATCAGGTTCTCGCGCTGGCGGATGCGAATCGCGACATGCTGGCCCGGATGGCCCGGGTGTCGGACCTTGAGTTCGCCACAGAGGCTGTTGCGGGGAGCAACGCGCGAGCGACGGGCAGCTTTGATGTTGCCGTGGTTTACGAGCGTCAGATCGACGTGGCTGCGGAACGCGAGCGTCTGACGAAAGAGCTGGCGAAGCTGGAAAAAGGACTGACCGCGGCTGAACGGCAGCTTACGAACGATTCGTTTATGGCGAAGGCTCCGGCGCATATCGTCGACGGGTTGAGAAAGCAGGCCGCGGAGACGAAGATGCTGCACGAGAAGGCCAAGGCCGCGCTGGAGGCTTTGCCCTCGGCCTGAATCTTCGGCATTTTCGGGAGAGGTCAGATTGGGATTTGCGGATTGCGTGGAGCTGAGGCTCCACAGGCAAACCGCAGATCCTTCGACTGCGTCTCTCGAGGTGAAACTTCGAGAGGCTCCGCTCAGGATGACACCTTTATAGAGAGACCGACGGTGTCCCCTCTATTTTCAGTATGTTGATGCGGCTTCAGCCTGTTGATACGGTCTAGGGCTTGTGAATGGGAGAGGCTGGAGGCTGGTCCTCTACCTTCGTCTGTTCGACGGCGATGGCGACGTGCTCGTGTTTGATGTCGAGGCGCAGCCGGTTGAAGAAGCTCATATAAACGTTAGCCACCCAGACCAGCGCAAACCAGGCAATCAGATAGCCGCGCCACCCCGAATAGAGCATCTGAAATCGCGTGATGAGCAGGAACAGCGCTGCGACGTAGTGACTGAAGCAGTATTCACAGGTGAAGAGATAGAAAAATTTTCTAGGGATGAGAGCCTGGCAGTTCTGGCTTTTGTCTTTGCACCAGTCCCGCGGTTCCCGAAAGACTTCTTCGTGGGTGACGGTCCAAGCCACGCATGCAATGGGCAGCGAGAGCATAAAAAGATAGGCGAACTGAACGGAAAGTGGCATTGCCATCGTAGCTGTCATCCAATGTCCTGACAGTGAGATGCATCAGAGAGGTTTAGGATTACAGAATGGACTGGAAGAGTAAGCGAATACGAACCATCCTCGAGGCTGCGCTCGCAGAAGACAAGGTGAACCACGACGTCACGACGGCCCTTACGGTCGACCCGAAGCTGCGTGCCACCGGAACGATTCTGGCCAAGGAGGCGTGCGTCGTCTCCGGGCTGGGCTCGATTCCGGTCATCCTGGATATCTTCGGCAAGATGAGCACGACACCCATGGGACGCTTCGAAGTCGTCAGCCATCCGGAGATCTTTGATGGCGTGCTGGTGAGGCCGGGACAGCCTCTGGCGGTGGTTCGTCATAATGCAGCAGCGCTGCTGTCGACCGAGCGCGTCATCCTGAACCTGATGCAGCGGATGTGCGGCATAGCGACGCTGACTCGTGAGTTCGTCAATGCCGTGGCTAAGACCAAGACCAAGGTACTGGATACACGAAAGACGATTCCCGGCCTGCGAGTACTGGACAAGTACGCCGTCTGCTGCGGCGGAGGGGTCAATCACCGGCTCGACCTGCAGGATGGCATCCTGATCAAGAACAATCACATCTCCCTGGGCGGCGGCCTTCCGGCGGCTCTCGAAAAGGCGATGAAGGGACACAAAGCAGGCCAGGTGGTGCAGGTTGAGGTCCGCAGCGAGACGGAGCTGGAGCAGGCAATCGCAGGAGGAGCGCCTTCGATCCTGCTCGACAACATGACGCCAGCCCAGACGAAGAAGGCGGTAAAAAAGATCCGCGCCGCGCTGCCGGAGACGACGATCGAGTCCTCAGGCAATATGAACCTGAAGACGGTGCGCCAGTACGCGCTCGCCGGGGTGGACTTCGTCTCGGTGGGAGCGCTGACCCATTCCGCGACGGCGGTCGACCTGAGCATGCGCATCACCGCGGACGTTTATTAGCCGTGGCTTTTGACAAGGATGAAGTTGAAGCCGGGCTGGCCGGAACCCGGTTTGCGGGTTGCGTGACGCTTCTGCCTTCTGTGAGCTCGACCAATACGCTTGCACTGGAGGCCGGTCAGGCAGGGGCGCGTTCGGGGGTCTGGGTTGCCGACGAGCAGACCGCGGGCCGGGGGAGGGGCGGACATAGCTGGCACTCTGCCGCAGGCGATGGTCTATATGTCAGCGTTCTTGTCGTTCCGGCGTTGCCGCTGGCGATGGCACTGTGGATCTCGCTTGCAACCGGGCTCGCTGCGAAGCAAGCCATCGGAGAAGTCGCTGGGCTGAATGCCGATATCCGCTGGCCTAACGACCTGCTGGCGAATGGAAAGAAATGCGGTGGGATTCTGGTAGAGACAGCCATCGCTGCTGCACCTGCGCCGGGCACAGAGGCCGCATTGCGATACGCCGTCATTGGAATCGGCATCAACCTGAACCATGCTTCGTTTCCGCCCGAGATCGCGGAGGTGGGAACCTCCCTGCGGCTGGAGACAGGCCATGCGGTCAGAAGGGAGCCGATGTTGATTGCGCTGCTGCGAGCGTTTGAAGCGGAGCTGAATCTTCTGCAAAAGAACGGCAAGCAATTGCTGGAACGATTTACGACGGCCTCAAGCTGGGTAGAAGGCAAGCGGGTTCGCGTGGAAGAGGGCGGAGGCTATGCCGGGGTTACAGCGGGACTGGATGCTCGCGGATTCCTGCAGGTAAGGGGCGACGATGGCTTGCTCCACACGGTGCTCTCGGGTGGAGTGCGAGAACAGCACTAAGGGACTTTGATTTTCATAAGATAGGTCATTGGGTGGCTGATGCTGCCTGGCAGAACGGTACCATGCAAAATTATTTCAACTATTTCACGGAGATTGAGGAGCGCTTTCAGCAGCGTCGCGGCTCACTGCTGATGCTATCCACGCTTGACTGGGCTTTGATCGAGACCTGGCGCGAGGCGGGCATACCGCTGGAAGCAGTGCTGCGGGGAATCGATAACGCGTTCGATAAGTATGATGAGCGGGCTCGACGGTCTTCGAGTCGCATGCGAAAAGTAAATGGCCTGGCGTGGTGCGCGCAAAGTGTAATGGAGGCAGTGGAACAGGCGATGGAAGCCTCCGTGGGGACCGCAGCGGGAACCACAACGGAGCCGGTCGACAGTGGTTTCGAGGCCGACCGCATTGCCCGCTATCTTGAAGGCAATGCCGCTCTGCTGGAGGGTGCAAAGGTGCAAGCGCCGGCAGATGCTGTCATCACAGAGACCGCTACGCGACTGCGGGCCCTGGCGGCTGGGCTGCGAGTAGATCCATCGCCTCCGCTGGAAGAGTTGGACCGAACCTTAACGGTGCTGGAAGAGAAGGTCTTTGCGGCGCTACTGACTGCCGCCGAAGAAAAGGAGCTGACAGCGCTGCGCGAACAGGCGACGCGGGAGCTCGCTCCCTATCGCGGAAAGATGCAGGCCGTACAGATCAAGCAGGTGCAACAGCAGTTTCTGCAAAAGAAGCTTCTGGAAGCGCGAAGGCTTCCGCGGCTTAGCCTCTTTTATATGTCTCTCGGGTGAGGGGATCTCTGGGATCGATGAAGTTATCCATCGAAAAGATCGTGTATGGAGGAGCTGGTCTGGCGCGAACGGAAGTGGATTCCGGCGAGGCTGTCTTTGTGCCGTTTACACTTCCGGGGGAAGAGGTGGAAGCCGCAGTCGGCGCGAGCAACGGAGGCATCCGGGAAGCGGCTCTCGAGCGAGTGATCACGCCATCTGAGGATCGCGTGGAGCCGCGGTGCTTCCACTTTGGAGTGTGTGGAGGATGCCAGTATCAGCACGCGTCCTATGCCTCACAGCTGGAAGTGAAGCGAGCGATCCTGGAAGAGACGCTGGAAAGAGCGAAGCTGAGCGCGCTTCCCGATATACAGACTCATTCGGGAGAAGCCTGGGGATATCGAAACCGAATACGGCTGCGAGTGGCGATGGTGGATGGGCAGTTGCGCGTCGGCTATCTGAGGCGGGCATCGACGGTATTTCTGCCTATCGAGATGTGTCCGATCGCAGCTCCAATTCTATGGCGGGCGGCACAGGCCTTTCTGGATGCTGTGAGCGATTTTCCGCAATGGGGTACGGCGACGCAGGAGGTCGAGCTTTTTACGACGGGCGACGAAGAGAAGCTGCAGATGACGCTGTTCGCTGGCTTGCAGCCAGCGAGGGGATTTGCGGAACTCTGCGCGGCTCTGCAAAAGGAGCTGCCTGAGCTGAGTGGGGCGGGAGTGCAGCTGATTGAGGGCACGGGTGGCGGGCGCAAGGCGCAGCGACACAGTGCGGGCGCGGTGTGGGGAGCCGCGGGGCTGCAATACAGAGTTGCCGACGAGATCTATTGGGTGGGCCGAGGAAGCTTCTTCCAGGTGAACCGCTTTCTGATATCGCGGTTGATGGAGCTGGCGACGGCAGAGGAAGGCGGAAGGCTTGCGTGGGATCTTTACGCGGGCGTGGGTTTGTTTTCGCGCGTTCTCGCAAGACATTTTGACGAGGTGGTTGCCGTGGAGGCCGCAAAAGGTGGCCTGGATGCGAACTTTCGCGGACCCGGGCGACGGGCGGTCGCGGCAACGACGGTGGAGTTTTTGCGGCAGGCCGTGTTAGAGCGCGACCGGCCCGACCTGATCGTCGTGGACCCTCCACGCGCAGGGCTGGGCACGGAGGTCTGTGGTCTGCTTGCTCGCGTGAAAGCTCCGAAGCTGATCTACGTCTCGTGCGACCCGACGACGCTCGGTCGCGATCTGAGGATGATGGTAGACTCCGGCTACAAGCTGGACCAGGTGCATCTCGTCGACATGTTTCCTCAGACCTTTCATCAGGAAGCGGTCGCGGTTCTGCGACGTTGATGCAAATGTAAGACCGGGAGCGAAGTTCTGAGGGGCCACGCAGAGATCGATCAGGCCACAGGAAAGATGGAACGGCTGCAACTGCGGCGTGCTCCGCTGTTGGCGGCAGCCTGCTGGTTTGCCCTGGGACTTGTTCTCGCGCGCAATTGGCAACCGCCGGCGTTGCTGGGATGCGCGATGGTGCTTCTGCTAACGGCTGCGCTGTTGGCGTTGCGATCAGCATTGCGCGTAGCTGTGATTCCCGTAGCAGGTCTGTGGATCGTCGCCGGAATGTGGTGCTGGCACATTCGCCCTATTCCTAAAACACAGAAGCAACTTTTGCAGTATGCCGATGGATTGAGCCGCACCGTTCGCGGACATGTTGTCAGGGTACGGATCCTGGATGCACTGAGAAGCCCCTCCGACATGGACGAGGATGCTTCCTCGAGTGAAACAACGTCCTCGGCAGCGTCGGCGCTTTCCGTGGATGTCGCGGTAGATGCGATTGAAGAGGTGACACCGGATATTTCGCGAATGGTTCCTGCCGCGGGAGGCGTGCGCGCGACGGTGATCTCGCAGGACGGCACGCTGTCTTCGTTCGCCTGTGGCGATGAGATCGAGATGCCGCTTCGTCTGAAGATCCCGGAGCGGTATCGCGATCCGGGGGCGTGGCAGTATGCAGATTATCTTCTGGATCAAGGGATCTCCGTGCACGGGAACGTTCGATCCGGGCGAGTCCATGTACTTTCGCGGAATGCCGGAGGATTGCAATGCCGTTTGTATGCTGCACAAAGCTGGGCCTCGAAGAGGGTGTTGCGTCTGGTTCGCTCAGCAGCGAATCGACGCATGCCGATGGCATTGAGACTGACGGACGAAGATGCAGGCATGTTGAATGCAATGATCTTCGGTGACCGCACGCTCCTGAATCATGACCTGCGAATTGGATTCGAGCGCACCGGGTCCTTTCACCTGTTTGTTGTGTCGGGCATGCATGTCGCTCTTCTAGCTGGGATCGTCTTCTGGATCCTGCGGAGGCTGCGGCTTCGTCGATGGCTTGCGACGCTCGTTACGATTTCCGTGATGACGCTCTACGCGCTTTTGACGGGATTTGGCGCTCCTGTCCAGCGCGCATTGTTGATGACGGCAGTGTTCCTCATCGCGCGGCTGCTTTCGAGAGAGAGCGGCGTGCTGAATGCGCTGGGGGCTGCTGCTCTCACGGAGCTGGTGTGGTCTCCATCCAGCTTGTACGAGGCCAGCTTTCAGATGACCTTCCTGGCTATCGTTGCCATCGCAGGAATCGCGATTCCGCTGGGAGAGAGGACGTTTCTTCCATACGCGCGAGCTACGAGAAGGCTCAACGAGCTTTGGATGGATCCTATTCTTCCTGCTCGTGTCGCACAGTTCCGCGTGATGCTGCGGATGTGGGGAGAGGCCTTTGCGGGAGTTCTGGGGCGATGGTCTCGCAGTCTTCCAGGATCCGCCGTTCGCTTGCTGCTCCACACGATGGAACTAGCTCTGATCGGTTTCGTCGCTGAGATGGTGATGGCGTTGCCCATGGCCGTCTACTTCCATCGAGCCACTCTATTCGCGCTGCCGGCAAATATGCTCACGGTTCCTCTGGTCAGCCTGCTGGCGCCGATGGCGATGCTGACCTTCTGCGCATCGCTGGCAGGCTCGTGGATTGCGATTGTTCCCGCGGCCACGACCGCGCTGCTGCTGCACGGCGTGCGATGGACGATTGGGTGGGTGAGCCAGATGCGGGCAGCCGATCTTCGCGTTCCCGCACCGGCGTGGTGGATCGCAGCGATCGCTCTGGCATCGTGGGCGTTCTGCTGCTGGGCGGTTCGACGATCGAGGGCTGCAGCATGGATGGCAGCTGCAGTTCTGCCGCTTGTTCTCGCGGCGATCTTGTGGCCGGAGCCGGCGATCCTCTCGAAGGACGCGCTTGAGGTTACTGCGCTCGATGTGGGCCAGGGCGATTCCCTTCTGGTCGTCAATCCGCAGGGGCGCACGATGCTGGTGGATGCCGGAGGCCCGGTCGGCGGCGTCAATGAGGTGGCCGCCGTGACCAGTGCCTTCGATGTTGGCGAAGAGGTTGTGTCTCCTTATCTGTGGTCACGGCGCATTCGCAGGCTCGATGTGCTGGTGTTGAGTCATGCGCATAGCGACCACATGGGAGGAATGACATCCGTCATGCGCAACTTTCTCCCTCGCGAGCTGTGGGTTGCTGTCGATCCCGCATCGGAGGCTTATGGCGATCTTCTGAAAGAAGCCGCTTCTCTTGGCATTCGTGTGCGGCATTTGCGCGCCGGTGACACGATCTCGTGGGACAACGCTGCAGTCAATGTGCTGGCCCCGCAACGCGGCTATACGAATCCTGGAGAGCCGAAGAATAACGACTCGCTCGTGCTTCGGGTGCAGTACGGCAGCGCTTCCGTCCTCTTGGAAGGAGATGCTGAAGCACAGAGTGAGGAGGCAATGCTCGCCGACGGGATCGGCCCGGTGACGCTGTTGAAGGTCGGCCATCACGGCAGCCTTACATCGACCACTCCCGAGTTTCTCAAGAGACTGCATCCAAAAGACGCCGTGGTCTCGGTGGGCAAAGACAATACGTTTGGGCATCCCAGATCTGAAGTGATCTCCCGGATTGCAGCAGAGGGAACGCGTCTGTATCGAACGGACGAGTTCGGCCTTACCAGCTTTTTGCTGTACCGCGACGGCAGCCTCCATGAGGTTCCCGACGCGGAGGGAAACACTTTGCCGGGATTCCTGTAATCGCGTAAGTCATTCCTTTGATTAGGCCTGAGCAGCACGGGAATATTTTTACAATTGCGACGCGCCAGACCAGCTCCCGATTCGATACATTAACTCGCAGATGTTGCACGCCGGGCCCCCTCTGAAATCTTTTCTGAGAGGAGCAAGACATGACTTCATGCAAACAACTGCTCGCAGGATGTGCGCTGGTGGGGGCGATCTATCTTGCAACACCCGCTCTCGGCGACACCATCAGCTATACAGCCTCTCTGAACGGCGCCAGTGAGAACCCTCCCAATGCCTCCACCGCTACCGGAATGGCAACGTTTCTCCTGACAGGCGACATTCTCGATATTCACGTCGAGTACACGGGCATCATTGGGGGCAATCCGAGCGCGGCGCATATCCATTGCTGCGCGCCGCCTGGCACCAATGCTCCCGTCTGGGTTCCATTCGCGAACTTCCCTTCCACCACTTCCGGAACCTATAACGCCACCATTGATCTCTCCACGTTCGTCTTCAGCGGTGGAGGCTCGGAGGCGGCTCTGATCGCCGGCATGAACAGCGGCTTGGCCTATACCAACATTCACAATGCAACGTTTCCGGGCGGAGAGATCCGAGGTCAGATCGAGGTGACTCCCGAATCCGGAACACTGCTGCTGTTCGGTACGGGCACTGTAGGGCTGTTGCTTCTCCTCAGGCGTCGCGGCACTCGCGTCCGGCACGGCTGATGTTTCTGGAGGACGTGCCGAGGGCGGCACTCCCGGATTTCGCATGCAAACCACGCCTCTGTAGGAGTACCGTGGGGAAAGCGGAGGCCGGGACGGATGGACAAACAGGATCTGAAGCAAACGGAACAAAGCGTCATCTCGCCAAAGACGGAAGAGCAGATTGAAGAACAGAAGCTCATCCGTCGCCTTCAGATGATGATGAATATGGTGATGCAGGTTATCGCGCAGGATCGAAGCCTGACGATCGATGAAGCTTCCCAGATGATCGCCGACTCAAGAAAGGCAGCTCTGACGATGTTTCCAGGCAAGGAGCTTGCTTACGATCTGATCTGGAAGCCGAGATTCCAACGCCTGATGCGCGAACGCTTCAGGATCATGTAACAGGCCAGGCAACAACGGGTGTACGGTCGACATAAGGGAGGATGAGGATCGTCTTCCCTCCACTCAGCAGATCGTACGTTACGGCTTTACCGTCTCAGTAAGCTGCTCACGGAGCCGCTTGTTTTCTTCCTCCAGATCGGAGAGCCGCTGGCGCAACGGCGCCACAACCTTCACGACCTGTTCTTCGGTGTAACGTGGCGTGATGTACTTTGGACAGTTCCAGTCGAAGGCTGCAACCCGGATCACGATGACACCTTCTGCGATTTTCTGATCTCCCGGCGTGACGATCTGTTCGAGATACGGCTTTGCAGCTTCGCCTTCATACGCGGTCGCATGGCCGAGAATCTTAAGCCGCGTGCGGGATGGGTAGTCCATTAGGAAGAGTGCAACGCGATCCTCGTGATCGAGGTTTCCCCTGCTGACGTACTGGCGGTTTCCACGGTACTCGGCGAAGGCGAGCGTGTGGTCATCGAGCACATGGAGAAAGCCTGCCTGACCGCCCCGATGCTGCATATAAGGCCAGCCCGTTTCGCTGACGGTTGCGAGGTAAAAAGAATCGCGCGCAGCAATGAATGCAGTTTCGTACTCCCCCAGGGCGTCTCCTGCCGAGGAGGTCTTCTCGACGCGCTCGTACTGCGCACGGCTTCCGTGCTTTCGTTGCTGCTGCTGTACAAGTGGCGTGAATGCGATCCGCGCGAAGCTGCGGCTCATAGAGAAAAGCTCCCTTCCTGATGAGCACAGTATTGGATTCGCCAGCCCTGCAGTCTGATGCGAACTTTTCTCGATCCGGCCGGTCGCTGGGAGTGCAGTGCATTAGAATTCTGTGCGTTACAAAGAACAGCTAAAAGATAACCGGGAGAATAGGAATGATTCGTAGGTTGACCATCGCCCTTTGGGCTGCCGTCGCCCTTTTCGCTGCTCCATCCATGAGCCTTGCGCTTGAGAACGGGCTTGCGCGAACGCCGCCGATGGGCTGGAACAGCTGGAACAAATTTGCCTGTAAAGGGCTGAACGAGAAGGTCGTGCGCGAGACCGCCGATCAGATAGCGTCCAACGGCATGAAGGATGCCGGCTACGAATATGTGATCATCGACGACTGCTGGCAGACCGGACGCGATCCACAGGGCAACATCGTGGTCGATGCGGAGAAATTTCCTTCGGGCATCAAGGCTCTGGCCGACTACGTTCATTCCAAAGGCCTGAAGTTCGGAATTTACAGCGATGCCGGGACGATGACCTGCGCCAAGCGTCCGGGCAGCATCGGGCATGAGTATCAGGACGCCCGGCAATATGCCGCGTGGGGCGTGGATTACCTGAAGGAAGACTGGTGCAACACGCTTCCGAACCAGAACAGTGAGTCCTCGTACACGCTGATGCGCGAGGCGCTGAAGGCCTCAGGACGCCCGATCGTCTTCAGCATCTGTGAGTGGGGTTCGACCAAACCATGGCTGTGGGCTGGCCCGGTCGGCAACCTGTGGCGCGCTACTCCTGACATCCAGGACTGCTGGGACTGCAAGCGTACCTGGGGAGGCGGCGGTGTCACCCAGATTCTGGACCTGATGGACGGCATCGAAAGCTACGCCGGTCCGGGCCACTGGAACGATCCTGACATGCTGGAGGTAGGCAATGGCGGCATGACGACGGAGGAGTACCGCACGCACTTCAGCATGTGGGCCATCTTCTCGGCTCCGCTGCTGGCTGGCAACGATGTTGCGAACATGACGGCGCAGACGAAGGAGATTCTCCTGAACAAAGAGGTGATCGCCATCGATCAGGACACGCTGGGCCAGCAGGGCCGGCGCGTGAAGAAGATGGGCGACACCGAGATATGGTCCAAGCAGCTCGCTGACGGCGGCCGCGCCGTTGCACTCGTCAATCGTGGCAAGGCCGCCGGAAAGATTACGGTGGCATGGAACGATATCGGCTACCCTGCAGGTCTGTCGGCCACGGTACGCGATCTGTGGGCGCACAAAGACGAGACGGCCAAGGGAAGCTTCACCGCTGAAGTGCCGAGTCATGGAACTGTCATGGTGCGGCTGAAGTTCTAAGCGAAAGTAGAAAAAAGGAAGGCCGTCGGCTGATGCTGGCGGCCTTTCTCTTGATATAGCGGTTGGAAAGTTTAGAACTCGATGCGAGCAGCGAGCTGGACCGCACGGTTGATGGCAGCGGTGCCGTCGACCGAGAGCACGCCATAGCTGGTGGAATATGCCGGAGCGTTCGATTGCCCCAGCTGTGCCAGCGTCGGCCCGGCCCAGTTCGAGAGCGGAGCGTTCCCCGCGCTATACACGAAGTGCGTGTGGTTGGTGACGTTGAACATATCCGCCTGGAAGACGAGCTTCGTTCCTTCGTGAGAGCCGGTCGGAATTCCCAAGCTGCGACGCAGGCTGATGTCGAGCTTATAGTTCGGCGGCTGGAAGAGACCCGAGAGAGCAGCGGTCCGGGCCAGCGTGCTGAACTGATAAGCGGGTGTCGCGACAAAGGCAGCGGGATCCAGCACCTGGATCTTGCTCAGGTTTGCCTGGGTGAAGGGCAGGGTGACTGCTTTCTTTCCGTTGCCGTAGTAGTTGGGGTTGAGAACCGGCTCGCAGACGGCTTGCGACGGGTTGGTGTTGCAGGAATTCATAGTGACACCGACCGGCGCACCGGAGTAAGCCTGGAAGATAGTCGAGAACTTATACCCTCCCAACAGAGCGCGGGTGATGTAGTGGTTCCCGCCAAGTTCTCCCTTGCCGAACGGAAGATCGTAGGCGCCGGTGATGACAAACTTGTGCCGCTGATCGCCAAGCGAGAGGCTCTTGTCGAGCGAGCGCGCTTTGTGGAACTGGCCATCGCTGGCGAAGGCAGCGGGAATGTCATAGCCGGAACGGAAGGTTCCGTTGTTGTCGATGTTGCGCGACCAGGTGTAGTTGACCATAAAGGTCAGGCCGTGCGCCAGGCGCTGATTCATGTAGACCTGCAGCGCGTGATACCGCGTGTTGCCGACGAATCCGAAGGAGTCGTTGACGCCGCTGTACTGCGGAAACGGCTTGAGGAGCTGCGTGATACTGGGATTTCCGACACCACCGAAGGTCGCGTATGGAAGCAAGAATCCCTGCTGGGCGATCGTCGCCTTACCTGCTGCGGAGGAGACGGCGTTTCCCAACTGATCGCGAAGGTAGAGGTACTTCGGATCAAGCTGGTTGGCCCACACTCCGCGTCCGGTCAAGCTGTCCGGAGCGAGGAAGTGTCCCTGCGAACCGACATAACTCATGGTGAAGGTCATGTCGTTGGTGATCTGGTGCTGGAAGCCGAAGCTCCACGTGATGAACTGTGGTGCGCGTCCGCCATAGTAAGGATCGGTGTAGGTCACGCTCTGCGACCCGGCGGTGCTGTTGGTCGTGTAGTACGTGCCGAGCGCGGGATCGAGCGTCGGAGGCTGTGTGTAAGCAGGATATGGAGTGTCGATCTTCCAATACTGATTGCCGACCTGCCCCGGGGTAGGAGCGATGAACTGGGTCGCAGGCGAGGTGCTGAACCCCTGCAGGCCGGAGCCCTGACGGGACTGCGCCGAACCGCCGACGTTGTTGCCGTGGGTGTAGATCACGCCCCAGCTTCCGCGCCATACGGTCTTGGGATCGCTCTGGAAGGCGAAGCCGATACGGGGCCCGAAGTTCTTCATCGAGTCGTTGACGGGCTGACGGCAGTTGCAACGGCCAGAGCCGGAACCACCGAAGGAGAGCGCACCCGGGCTGCCGGTAAGAGGATTCGTCTTATTCGGATCGAAGAAGGAGAACCGATCCTGTGTCTCCTGATAGGCAGGGTAGTAGTCCCAGCGCAGGCCGATGTCGAGCGTCAGCCGTGAGGTCACCTTCCAGTTGTCCTGAATATAGGGCGAGATGGGGCGGAAGCGTCCTCCGGTCTCCGGAACCGAGGACAGCGTAAAGTTGGTGCCGCCGGTTACGGCTCCGACGAGGAAGCTGGCATAGCCTTGGCCGGTGTTGGGGTTCAAGGTTGTGGTCCCGGTGTTATATCCTCCCGTCGCAGCATTGCTGAAGCTCAACTGGAGCGGATTGACGCCGGTCGAGTTGGGAGTGAAGTTGTACTGCAGCCAGGCGATCTGCCCTCCCATGGTCAGGGTATGTTTGCCTTTACTCCACTGAACGTTATCGACCAGCACATAGCCGTTCGCGAGCGAACGATTGGAGGAGTAACCCGCCCAGCGATTGATGTTGGTATTGCCGCTGAAGGAGGTCGTCGGGAAGGAGTCTGACGCCTGCCCGGAAGGAAGTCCCTGGAACCCAAGAGCCGAGGCCGCGAAGTTGCCGCCGATGTCCTGGTTGAAGCCTGGGCCGTCGTACCGCCCGTATCCATACTTCAGCTGATTGACCACGTGAGGCGTGATGGCGTAGGTGTGCTCAAAGAGGAAGACCTTTGTCTTGGGAGCGAACTGCTGCGACGAGATGTACGGCGGCGGCATTCCGTTGGTGTTTGAACCAGAGCTGACCGTGACAGCCGCCGGTCCGGTTGTCGCCTGACGACCCCATGCGAGTACGGCAGAAAATGTCTGCTTGGAGTTGATCGTGTAGTCGACGCGGTTGGTCGTCGTCCAGTTGTTGAGTCCGGTGGAATAGTTGGTCACATAGTTGTTGGCCAGCTCGGAGTTGATGGGGGCCGGCAGGAAGCTCTGCATTCGCTGGGCGACCGCGGAGATTCGCGTGGCAGGAATCACGTTGTAGGTCGGCACGCCATTCCTGATTCCACGAAACGGAGCGCGGGTATATTGCTTGCCGTCGGGACTGACGACGGTGCTGTCCGGATCGAAGAGTGCGGGCGAGGTGGTCCCGAATTGCTGCGTGAAATCGCCGTTCCGCATGGCGAGGGTCGGGATGGTCTGGTTCTGATTGGGAACCTGGCGCGAGTAACGATATCCCTCGTAGCCGCCGAAGACGAACAGCTTGTCTTTGATGATCGGGAATCCGAGGAAGAGACCGTACTCGTTCTGATGTTCTACCGGCTTGGTGGCCTTGCCGGTGACGGGATCGTTCACCTTGGTGAATCCCCAGGTGTCGAGGGCGGTATTGCGGAAGTAGTCGTAAGCGACGCCGTGAATGTTGTTGGTACCGTTTTTCACCGTGTAGTTCTGTACGCCGAGACCTTCGTACACCGCCGAATACCCAACTGTCTGCACCTGGAACTGATTGATCGCGTCTACCGCCATCGAGGTCCAGACAAAACGGGGATCTCCCTCACCCGCTACGGACGTGATCGGAACGCCATTGATGTAGATTGCGGAGACCGCTCCGCGGCTTCCACCGCCATTGACGATACCCGCATTGGTGGTGAGATTGCCGTTGCTGACGTTTGCCGAGACGCCGGGAAGCAGCGAGGCGAAGTCCGTCGCGCGGCGCTGGCCTCCGCCGTCCTGGATGATGGGCAGGGCTGAGTACATCTCCTGTTCCATAGTCACGCCGAGCGTGGCGTTGGAGGTTTCAAGCGGAGGAGGAGCGGCGGTAACGGTGACGGTCTCGTTGACCTCACCGGTGCTGAGCGCTACATCGACCGAAAAGGTCTGAAGAGCATCGACATTCACGTTCTGCTGCGTGAAGGTCTTGAAGCCGTTCATGGTAACGGCCATGGTGTACTTGCCCGGATCGAGGGAGAACGTGTAGTCGCCCGATCCTGTCGAGACCGTGGTCTGTTTGGTGCCGGTAGCGTTGTTTGTGATGACGATGTTGGCGCCTGGAACAGCGGCGCCTGTCTGGTCGGTGACTTTCCCGTTGATCGATCCTTTCCCGGCCAGCTGCGCCAGGGCGGAAGGGGTCAGGAAGAACCCTGCTGCCAAGACCAGAAGGACGGAAAGGAGATGGCGCAGGCGGTGGATCGCACGCGTGTTGCGATGAGTTTGCATTCGTATGACCTCTCAAAAGGCTGCTGCATTCATTTGGTCGCTTCCGCGTCTCTGAAGATGCTGTTTGCCACTTCGCTTGCGCGGTAAGGTCAGACCAATTTGATTAATGTAACTAAGAATTCATGTTGTAAAGAACGATTGTCAAGAGTGTTTTTTGGGAGGAGTTTTTGAAGGCCAGAAACTGCTAAATCCGCACGGTTACTACAGATGACGAGACCGAGCCTGTTCCCGGAATCTTGTTGTCGGGATTGGATTTATTGGTTCTACCTTGTTTCGAGATCGACCGCAGAAGGACGACATCTCCTTACCGGATGTGCTGCCTGCGAGCACAGAGGAGCCACCACAGTGCTGTCCCCACCGGTGGCAGGCTTGCCACCAGCCAGAACGTGAGCGTGTAGCGTTGGCCGTCGAACAGGTGACCGAGCAGAGGCATCAGCAGCCCCGTCGCAAATGCCCAGGCGGAGATGCTGAAGCCCGCCAGAAACGCCGCATGCTCTTTGGGCAACACTGCCATGCCGTCAGCCAGGGCAAATACCACGAAGCCTCCCGCGACAAACATCTGCAGGAAGAACAACAGCATTGTTGCCGTCACCGGGAAGGAGCAGCGGGCGGCCGCGGGAGCGAGCATGATGAGGAATCCGGCAACGGAGAGGAGCAGGAAGACACTGCCCGGCCGGCGGCTGCGGCCTCGGTTGAGATCGTTGAGGCGCCTTCGGTCTGCGATTCTGCCGAAGACGAGATAGCCGAGTTCCCATCCTGCCGGAGGAAGCCAGAGCAGATGGCCTAACGAGGCCTGCCCAAGATGCATTACGCGCGTGAGATAGAGAGGCGCGGCATACAAGCCAAAGGCGAGAGGAGCCGCGCCCAGACCGTACGCCGCCGCTGCTGCAAACAGATTTCTATTCCAGCGGGACTGTCCGGTGATCGCAGTGGCCGCGGTCAGGATTTGTGGCCGTGCCGGCTCAGCATACCAACCGGTAAGCCGCAGGGTCGTCCATAAGGCAATCCAGAGCAGCCCGAGCACAGCCGTCACACCGAAGGCAGCACGCCACCCCCAACGCAAAGCCACTGGCGTGATCAGGAGCGGCGTCAACGCTGCTCCCAGTGAGCTTCCGCTGTAGGCGATCCCCAATCCGAAGGCCCGCTTCTCTTCGGGAAGCGTCTCGGTTACGGTCTTCAATCCTGCCGGAAAGGTAGCGCCTTCGCCAAAGCCGAGGACACCGCGCGCAACGCACATTCCGGCGAATCCCATCATCAGGCCATGACTGCCCGAAGCCAGCGACCATACCGCGACTGCAGCCAACGTTGTAAGCCACAGACCGGTGCGGTCCATCCAGAGACCCCAGATGGGATTCGCCAGCATGTAGCAGAGGCTGAAGACGAGGATGGCGTAGCCGTACTGCGTGGCCGAGAGGTGGAGCGACGCAAGTATGGTGGGACTGAGGATTGCGAGCACACTGCGATCCACGTAGCTGAGCAGCCCCAGCAAGGTCATTGACAGAGCGGGGGCCCACTGGCGGATCGCAAACGTTTGTTCTCTCCGAATCTCTACGGGCATGCTCACGGTTTCGTCTGCTTGGCCAGCCATTGCTGCAGATGAGGTTCCTGTGCGGAGCGCAACCGAACGCAGTCGTCGATGTTGTCGAGCGCCTTCGCCAGCGTGCGCTCCGCAGCATCAACCTTATGGGTCTTGAAGAAGCCTCCAACCTCATCGCGCTTCTCCACGGAGCAGAAGCTTCCTGCTGCCGCGACGATGCGCGATCCGGAGTTGGTGGTCAGCTGCGCGTGCACCTTTTCCCAGTTCTTCTGAATGTAGTCCCACGTCGTCTCGCGCGTCTCACGGGTCGACAGCAGAATCGCGATCGGGATCCAGCTGTCCTGGTTCCGCACTTGTCCGGATACGACGTAATCCATGGTGCGGCGAACCAGGGCGGGATCGCTGAACAGGGCAAGTGTGCGGAGTGCCTCGGACTGTAGGCCAGGGTCGCTGGCATCTCTGCTCGCCGCCATGACCTTGTCGTACAGCACGGTGTCTCCATGCTCGGCCGTAACCGAGATGGCTGCTCGCGTGAGGATAGGATCGAGCCCCTTGTCCTTGCGCGCTCCTGGGCCATAGGCACGGTCTGTCAGGTCTTTGGCCTCGGCCAGGACGGCAGGATCCTTCGCTTCGCCGAGGATCTCCATCAGCTCTGCCCGCAACTGCTGACGGTCGTAGGATTCCCCTTTTGCGGGATGCCCCAGAGAGGTATACACCGGGCTGAATTCGTTTCGCAGAACTGCTGCAAGCTGTTGCCGCTGATCCTCGGTCGCGATCCGGGCGTCGATCGCCCTCACCTTATCCAGGGCACTCTCCATGACGAGTCCATTCGGATCTTTTCGCAGCGCCAGCACAAGGTCAAGGAAGCTGCCGACTTCGCCCTGCCCTGCCCGCATCAACGCCCAGCGATCTCCCAGCAGACCGATCCGCTCCGGCGGGTTCAGGCCGGTCTCTGCATGGGACACAAGCGTCTCAATCTGTTCCGGCGTGTACGCGGTGCGATAGTAGCCCTTCGCCGCGGCATTGGCATAAAAGAGCCCGGATGCGGACGGTACCGCGAGCGTATGCTGCTCCGGCGTCAGAACGCGGCAGTCTGGCTTTCCGTTCGTCTTGAGACAGACCGGGACTGTCCACTGCTGGGAGGCGTCAGCCGCGGTGCCCGAGAGGAAGAAGCGGCTTTGCGTGACGGGGACGCCCTCACCGGTCTTCTGCGAAAAGCTGAGCAGCGGCACACCGGGCTGCGCGACGAAGCTCTGCATGATCTTGTCGACGGGCTGATGCGAGTTCTCGGTCTGCGCGTTCCAGAAGTCTTCCGCAGTGGCGTTGGCGTAGAGATGCGCCGCAAGGTAGTTGTGAACTCCCTGACGGAAGACCTCTTCGCCCAGATAGTTCTCGACCATGCCGAGAACGGCACCCGCCTTGCCGTAGGCGATGCCGTCGAACATCTCGTTAATCTCTTCCGGTGTTTCTGCCCTGGCGCGAATGGTCCGGGTGGTCTTCTGCGAATCCAGATTGAGCGTCGCATCCAGGTCCTGCGCGTCGTCCTGCGGGAAGTTCCACTCAGGCTTCCACTTCGCAACCGGCTTGGACTCCATCCAGCTGGCGAACCCTTCATTGAGCCAAAGATTGTTCCACCACTGCATGGTCACCATATCGCCAAACCACTGGTGCGCCATCTCGTGCGCCACAACGATGGCAACACGCTTCTTTGCCGGGATTGCGCTAGTCTTCTCATCGACCAGCAGGTCGGTCTCGCGATAGGTGATGCAGCCGAAGTTTTCCATCGCGCCGGCCTCAAAGTCGGGCAGCGCCACCATGTCGAGCTTGGGCATGGGGTACTTAATCCCGAAGTACTTGTTGTAGTACGGCAGAATGTACTCCGCGCTCTCGAGTGCAAACTTCGTCATCGCAACTTTGTCCGGAGTCGAGCAGGCCCGGATCGGCACGCCATCCGCCTTCCCTGTGGTGCACTTGAAGTCACCTACAAGGAACGCGACCAGGTAGGTCGACATTTTGGGTGTCGTGGCAAACTTCACCGTGTGCTTGCCTGCGATGGGGCCGGGCTTGTCGGAGATGATCTGGGTGTTCGCAATCGCGTTGTCGGCAGCATCGATCACAAGCGTGATGTCGTAGGTAGCCTTCAACGCGGGCTCGTCGAAGCTGGGATAGGCGCGTCGCGCATCCGTCGGCTCAAACTGCGTTACCGCATAGTTGCGCGCCTTCGTCTTTGAAAGATAAAAGCCTCGCAGCTTGTCGTTCAGAATTCCGGTATAGCTGATGTTCAGCATGACCTTTCCGGCGGGAAGCGCCTGGGGAAAGGTGAACGTCGCCTGCTCTTTCGCGCTGTCCAGAGAGACCTCGGCCGTCTGCGACCCCGCTTTCACAGAGAGGAATTTTATCTCGGCCGCGTTAAGCGTCACGGTCTTGCTCGGAGCATCCAGGACAACGTCGATCGTCTCTTCGCCGCTGAAGGTCGCTGCGTTGAGATCGGGCGTCAGCGTAAGCGAATAATGTTCCGGCTGCACTCCTTCCGGAAGGCGCTGCGCTTGAAGCGCAGCGGAGGCAAAGGCGAGGGCGATGACAGGGACGATGGTGCGACGAATGGCATTCTTGAAAAACATATCCTTTCAAGGATACCCAACTGCACCTTCCTGTACCGCACAAAGCCCGCATCAACACAGCAGATTTGTGACTGACGGGTCGGCCTAGCCCTGGATGGAGGCTGCGCGCTCCGAGGCTCCTCCGGCCTCGACAGCGCGAGCCTCGGCATAGGCCGCGGCTCCCAGCAGCGCGCAGGTATCGTCCAGAATGATACGAACCGGCATCGACTGCAGTAGTGCCGACATACGGCCCTTGTCAAGGAAGGCCTGCATAAAGAAGCCATTTTCCATGGTCTTCAGCCGCTTTGGAGCAATGCCGCCGCCAAGGTAGATGCCACCGGTCGCCAGCACCTTCAGAGCGAGGTTCCCGGCCTCCGCGCCGTAGGCGGAGGCGAAGATCTTCATCGTCTCGAAGCAAATGGAGCTCGACCCATCCTCGGCACACTCGCCGATCACGATGTTGGGGTCTTCCGCAGCCATGCGATCGCACAGCCACTTCGGCTCGTCGAGCTTTTCGACGTCGCGCAAAAATCCGTAAATATTCTTCAACCCCAGCCCGGAGACGACCCGCTCAAAGCTCACACGGCCCTTCAGTTTGTTCCGCAGATAATCGAGCATCGCGATCTCGCGGTTGGAGCGCGCCGCAAAATCGCAGTGGCCGCCTTCTGAGGGGATGGGATAGTGTTTCTTTCCGTTCCATATCAGCAGAGCCTCGCCCAGACCTGTGCCCGCAGAGACCAGGCCACGATGGCCTGTAGCATTCTCGTCCCCTTCGTGCAGGGTGTAGATCATGTCCGGAGCCAACTCGGGAATGCCGTAGCCGTTGGCCTCAAGATCGTTGATCAGAAAGACATGTTTGATCTGCAGCGAACGCGAAAGATCGCGGACGTCGAGAGTCCAGGGCAGATTGGTCAGCTTCAGCCTGCCGTCACGCACCGGACCGGGGAGACCGAAACATGCCGCGAGAATCTCCTCGCGATTGGCCGCCTTCTGGTCGCCGGAACCCGCAAGGAATTTGTTCACGATCTCATCGAGGGAAGCGAACTGGCCCGCAGGAAACTTCTGGTCGCGCAGCGGATGGAGCTGCCCTCCTTCGAAGTTGTAAAGTGCCAGGTGAACCTTCGTACCGCCTACATCGCCAGCAAGAATCATCCCTTGAGCTCCAAAGTTCCAACGCCGTTTGTCGGCTCGGGCAGCTTAGCGGCGGCGGCTGCATCGAGCAAGAGGGTCAGCTTGCCGCTTGCCGGACGAATGATCTGCGAAGGATAGGTCTCGGGCTGATAGGACCCCTGGAAGACCTCGTGCAGCACATTTGCCTTGCCCGTGCCTTCAATCAGAAAGGCCACTTCCCTGCCCTGATTGATGACCGGCCACGTCAGGGTGATGCGCCAGGTATCCTTCTGCGGCACGTGGTTCGCGACCACGATTCGGCCAAGTTCGTTGAGAGCTTCCGTATGGGGAAAGAGCGAAGCTGTGTGCCCATCATCGCCCATGCCCAGCAGGATCAGATCGAAGGTCGGCGTCTCCGCTCCTTCAAGCCGAAAGCCATTGCGAATCACGGCTTCATAGCGTGCGGCTGCTTCCTCGGGGTTCAACTCGCCTTCCATGCGGTGGACCTGTCCAGGCGCCAGAGGAACCTTCGAGAGCAGAGCCTCGCGGGTCATCCTGTAGTTGGACTCAGCGTCGTCGGGGCCGACACTGCGCTCGTCCACCCAGTAAAGATCGAGTTTGTCCCAGGGAATCTCTTTGACGAAGGGCTGTGCAGGATCTGCAAGGAGGGCGAACATCGCCTTCGGCGTCGTTCCTCCGGAGATCGCAACACGCGCGATACCCCGCGCATTCGCCGCTGTCTGCACGGCGGAGGTAAAGAGTTCAGCAGCGGCCTTCGCAACCTCGGCCGGAGTAGAAGAGACACGGTAGGTAACAACGACAGGACGCGGCATATTTCTCTTTTGGTTTGACGAAGGGATGCGTGAATGATTTGTGATCCCGGCAAAGAGTCTCTTCCCACTCTCTGCCGGGACTATAGGAATTTAGAGCTTACGCCACTTGCGCCCCTCGGACTCGAGCAGGGCGTCGGCGGCCGATGGCCCCCAGGTTCCGGCAGCATAGTTCGGGAAGTCCTTGACCGGTGTCTCCGCCCAGGCCTTCAGGATTGGGGTCATCAGTGCCCAGGTTGCCTCCACGCCATCGCGATGCGCAAACAAGGTACCGTCGCCCAGCATGGCATCCAGCAACAGGCGCTCATAACCGTTCGCCGACGATTTGCCAAAGGCATCCGCGTAGCTGAAGTTCATCTGCACCGGGCTGATGTCCATGCTCGGTCCAGGCAGCTTTGCACCGAAGCGCAGGGAGATCCCCTCATCGGGCTGGATGCGCATCGAGATCAGGTTCGGCTTGATGGCGCTTGAGTCGTGACACTCGCCGCCTTTGAACAGCAGCATCGGGGGCTGCTTGAACTGGATCGTGATCTCGGTGATGCGCTTTGCCAGACGCTTGCCGGCGCGAATGTAGAACGGAACTCCCGCCCAGCGCCAGTTCTCGATCTCGAGCCGAAGTGCAGCATAGGTTTCCGTCTGCGAGCGCGGGTGAACGCGATCTTCCTGGCGGTAGCCGGGCACCGACTTGCCGTCGACCAGCCCAGGACCATACTGTCCCCGTACGGTATCGGCCGGGTGAATCTGCGAGATCGCCTTCCACACCTTCACCTTCTCGGCACGAACGGCATCGGCCTGAAAGGAGACGGGGGGTTCCATCGCGACGAAGCTGAGCAGCTCCATCACGTGGTTCTGCACTACGTCTCGCAGCGCCCCGGCCTGCTCGTAGAACGGCCCGCGACCTTCAATGCCGATCGATTCCGCAGCCGTAATCTCGACGTGGTCGATATAGTTGCGGTTCCAGACGTTCTCGAAGATGCCATTGGCGAAGCGGAAGACGAGGATATTCTGCACCGTCTCCTTGCCCAGGTAGTGATCGATGCGGAAGATCTGGTCTTCATGGAAGACCTTGTTGACCTCGTCGTTCAGCGCGCGTGCAGACTCGAGGTCATGCCCGAACGGCTTTTCGATGATGGTCCGCACCCAGGGCGCGTTGCCGTCCTTATCGGTTTCCGGCTGAGCCATCTTGTGCTCACCGAGGAAGTTGATGATGTCGGAGAAGTACTCCGGGGCAGTCGCCAGATAGAAAAGACGATTGCCTTTGGTGTTGAACTTGCCGTCCATCTCCGCGAGCTTCTTCTTCAACGCATCGTAGCCCTGCGCATCATCGAAGTTCATCGCGTGGTACTGCACGCGGTCGATAAATGGAGCCAGTTTGGGGTCGTTGTCTTCGACGCCTCCACCGGAGATGATTCCCTCCTTCATATCCGGAGCGAAGCTCTTCTCCAGCGGGCGGCGCGCTACGCCGAGCACGGCAAAATCCTTCGGCAGCAGATTTGCCTGCTGCAGGTGATACAGCGCAGGCAAAAGCTTGCGCTTGGTCAGGTCGCCTGATGCTCCAAAGATGACCACGATGCACGGATCAGGCGTGCGCTCGTTGCTGCGAGCTGCCGCTGCCTTATCGGGACTTACTTGAACTTGTGTGGTAGCCATATCGATCTTCCTTACGTTCTTTTCAGAGTTAAGCCTTCTTGACGTCATGGCCGCCAAAGGCCCCGCGCATGATCGAGATCATGCGATCGGTAAAGTTGTTCTCTTCGCGTGACCGCAGCCGGCGGATCAGCGATTCCGTAATCACCGGCGCCGAGATGTTCAGGTCGATCGCCTCCGTCACCGTCCAGCGGCCCTCGCCCGAATCCGGCACCCATGCCTCGAGACCTGCCAGCGTCGGATTCTGGTCCAAAGCCTCCGCAGTCAGATCCAGCAGCCACGAACGCACCACCGATCCCTTCTGCCAGATGTGCGCGATCTGTGTGAGGTCGAGCCCGAGCTCTTCCTTTGCCTTAAGGATGGAGAACCCCTCGGCATAAGCCTGCATCATGCCGTACTCGATCCCGTTGTGGATCATCTTGACGAAGTGACCCGATCCAGATGGACCGACATGGCCCCAGCCCTCGGTTGGGGAGGGAGCAAGCGTCTCAAAGATCGGCTTCAGCCGATCGACCGGCCCCATATCTCCACCGATCATCAGGCTGTAGCCCTCCTTCAGGCCCCATACGCCACCGGAGGTTCCGCAATCGACGAACTCAAATCCCTTCTTCTTGACCTGCTCGTAACGTCGCTGAGTATCTTTGTAATTCGAGTTTCCGCCATCGATGAGGGTGTCTCCTTTTTCCAGGAGCGGCTCGAGCTTGGCGATCGTCTGATCGACGGGATCTCCCGACGGAACCATGATCCAGATCGCGCGGGGCGCCGAAAGGTTTTTCACCAGATCTTCCAGCGAGTTCACGCCCAGGGATCCGGACTCGGTGAGCTTTGCCGTCGCATCTTTATTGAAGTCAAAGCCAACAACCTTATGTCCGGCCAGCCTGAGCCGCTCGGCCATATTGAAGCCCATCTTTCCGAGTCCGATCAGTCCAAGTTCCATCGTCTTTCCTTTCTCGCTGTGCGATCGCCATCTCCGGCAATCGACGTATCTTCAGAATTGTCTTTGAGCAGCCTTACTGCCCAGCCGGGAAGTCTGCGCCCACCGTTACCGTTTCCCAGGACGCAATCTCCTTCTGCCATGCTTCCAGTTTCTGACGTACACGCTGCAGGGCACCTGCGCCCAGCAGCAATCTCAAGGGAGGATTTGGGGAGTTCACGACGTCGATCATCGCCTGCACAGCCTTCAAAGGATCTCCGGGCTGTTTGCCATGCTGTTCGCTTCTATAACGGCGTGCGTTGTCCGCTGTCGTTCTATAGTCTTCGATTCGATTTTGTGCTTCAACACCCGAACGGCCAAGGAAGTCTGTGCGAAAGGGGCCGGGCTCGATGATCGTCACGCGAATTCCCAGAGGAGCGACCTCCTGGGCGAGCGCCTCGGAGAGCCCTTCGACCGCGAACTTGGTGCTTTGATAGAGTCCCCAGCCGGGGCTTGCGGTAAGACCGCCGATCGAGGACAGGTTGAGGATGTTTCCGCTGCGTTGCTTTCGCATCTGCGGAAGAACGGCGCGCGTCACTCGCAGAAGGCCGAACACATTGGTCGCATACATCGGCTCGAGCTCGGCATCGGAGACTTCCTCAATAGCACCGGTTACACCATAACCCGCGTTGTTGACGAGGACGTCAATGCTCTTGAAGCGCTCCAGTGTCTTCGCGACCGCGCTGTCGATCTGGTCCTGCCGGGTGACATCCAGAGGGAGGGCGAGGGCATGGTCGGGATACTGCTGCTGAAGATCGGCGACCTGTTCCACCTTGCGAGCGGTAGCCACCACATTGTCCCCGGCCTTCAAAACTTCCTCAGCCAGCAGACGCCCGAACCCAGTCGAGCTTCCTGTGATAAACCACGTTCGCCGCTTGCCTGTCTCTGCCATTCCATCTCCTCAACGTTCCGGCGACTCAAGCTGGAACGGAGACCTGTTTCCAAAACAGCGGGTTATGAGCCCAGGAAATTCCTGAGAGGCCGCAATCGAGCTCGGAGTTGCAGCGCGGCCTATCCTTTGGATGCTTCCCACTTACTGCCGGACGCGGAACACGCCCTGCGAAAGAAAGGGGCGAAGAGAAGTTCTCCTCGCCCCTGCCCTCTACTTCTTGACCAGCTGCTTTGCCTTCTCTACGACATGGGCAACGCTGATTCCCAGCTTTTCCAGTGCGATCGGTCCCGGAGCCGAAGCGCCGAAGCGATCCAACCCGATCACGCCGCCATTGTGGCCAACGTACTTGTACCAGCCCATCGTCGATCCTGCTTCGACCGCCAGCTTCGGCGTATTCTCCGGAAAGATCGAAGTCCGGTAAGCCTCGTCCTGCTCCTCGAACAGTTTGAAGCTGGGCATGGAGACGACCGTCGCGTTGATGCCGGCGGCCTTCAGCTCTTCCGCGGCCTTCATCACCAGGGAAACCTCGGAGCCGGTTGCGATGAGGATGATGTCCTTGCCCGTGCTCTCGAGCACATAGGCACCCTTCTTCACCCCCTCGTGGACCTTGTACTTCGCCTCATCCAGGACGGGAAGATCCTGTCGCGAAAGCGCCATGAAGCTCGCGCTCTTGCGCTCCAGAGCGAGCTGCCAGCATGCCGCCGTCTCGTTCGCGTCCGCGGGGCGGAAGTCGGTGAGCTGCGGAATCAGGCGAAGCGACATCAGCTGCTCGACGGGCTGGTGCGTTGGGCCATCCTCGCCCAGTCCGACGGAGTCGTGCGTAAAGATGAAGAGCGAGTGCACGCTCATCAGCGCTGCCAGGCGGATGGCGTTGCGGGCGTAGTCCGAGAAGGTGAAGAAGGTCGAGCCAAACGGAATCAGGCCGCCGTGCGCCGCCATTCCATTGACCATGGCGCACATGCCGAATTCACGCACGCCGAAGAAGACGTTGCGGCCCTTCGGATCGACGTGGAAGTTTGCCGAATCCTTGAAGATGGTCTTGGTGGAAGCCGTCAGATCGGCCGCGCCGCCAAACAACTCGGGCACTACGTTCTCGATCGCATTCATCACAACCTGACCGGCGTTGCGGGTCGCCACCGGCTTCTCGGTCGGGAAGGACGGGATCTTCTTCTCCCACCCGTCAGCCAGCTTGGCCTTGATGACGCGGTCAAACTCAGCTGCAGGTGCAGGATATGCCTTCTTATAGGCATCGAAGTTCTTCTGCCACTCAGCGTGAACCTTCTTGCCATTCTCTTTGGCCTTGGCCCAGTTCTTCGCAGCTTCCTCAGGAACGTAGAAGCTCTTGTCCTCGGGGAAACCCAGGTTCTTCTTGGTCGCCTTGACAGCGTCCGCACCCAGAGCCTCGCCATGCACCTTGCTGGTGCCGGCCTTCGGGCTGCCGTAGCCGATTACCGTGCGTACACGAATCAGCGAAGGCTTGTTCTTCTCTTCCTGGGCTGCCTTGATTGCCTTCTCGAGGGCGACAAGATCGTTTCCGTCTTCCACCATCTGGACCTGCCAGTGGTAGGCCTCGAAGCGCTTGGTAACGTCCTCGGTAAAGCTCAGCTCCGTGGGTCCGTCCAGCGAGATCAGGTTGTCGTCGTACAGCACGATCAGTTTGCCCAGACCGAGCGTTCCCGCCAGTGAAGCCGCCTCGTGCGAGATACCTTCCATCAGGTCGCCGTCGCCGCACAGCGCGTAGGTGTGGTGGTCGATGATCGCGTGCTCATCGCGGTTGTACACCGCTCCAAGGTGCTTTTCGGCAGTCGCAAGGCCTACTGCCATCGCAAATCCCTGTCCGAGCGGGCCTGTCGTCACCTCAACGCCCGGGGCTTCACCGTACTCCGGATGTCCTGGGGTATGCGATCCCCACTGGCGGAACTGCTCCAACTGCGACATGGGAAGGTCATACCCGGAGAGGTGGAGCACGCCATACAGAAGCGCCGAGGCGTGGCCATTCGACAACACGAAACGATCACGGTCGATCCACTTCGGGTCGGAAGGATCGTGCTTCATCAGCTTGTGATACAGCAGGTAAGCAATAGGGGCGCAGCCAAGAGGCGCGCCGGGATGGCCTGACTTTGCCTTTTCCACCGCATCCACGGCGAGAAAACGGAGCGCATTGATGGAGAGCTGGTCAAGCGCATTCTGCTGATCGGTCTGCTGTTCGCTCATTCTTTTCTTCTTCCTCTTCGGGTTCCGGCGCTCGCAGGGCGGCGCTCGTTCACATGATTTTCATTTAGGCCATTCGCCTTACTCAGTGTACAGGCGTCCAAGGCTCTGCCGCATCCTGCCGACCATCGCAGCAGCTAGGCGGGCAAAATCTCTATTTCGACATTTCTTCCCATCCAGCGGTCGGGCTGGCCCTCCTGAGGCCACACCTGGGTAAAGATGATCTTTCCTCTTTGATCCTTCCGGGTGCAGATATCGACGTAGGCCGCAGAGTGGCTCACCATCTTCGAGATCGCTTCCTCCGTTGTGGCCCAGTTGTCGGTCGTATAGACAACCCGGAATCGCTCAACATCCACGATCCGCAAGGTGTGTCCGGCCTGCAAGGTCTTGATTGGCCGCCCCGCAGAGTAGATCTCCTGGTGGTTTGTGAACTTCCTTTTTTCCGGTGCGACGGCGTAACGGTCGGCGACGACCGAGATTCGATCGAAGACCTGCTGATCGGCCAGGGAGCGCAACAGCTTCAAGTACTCCGAATGAGCCCATACCAGCGGCTGCGCTGCGCCTGCAGACCGGCCATAGTACATGCCCTCGGACGGAAGATCGGCGCGGTCCCAGATCTGCTCGGGCAGCATGCCGCCTTTGGAGCTGAATTTTTCAATCGCCGTCGTCAGCTTCTTGCAACTTTTTCCTGCCGCTAGCTCGTAGTGCGCCCGTTCCCCGGTCAGCAACGGCCAGGCGCGTCCCTGCCCCCATCCCTCGTAGGGGCCGCCGTCTTTTCTCTGTCCGTAACCATCGTGGTTGTAGCGACGCCAGGACGGACCGAAGGGGGTATCGATCTTAATGACGTGATCAACAACCTTCAGCGAATCTACGATCAGGGGATCGTCCGCCCGTCGGATTCCATAACGGACCAGTTCCAAAAAGCCGGCGTCGATAATCTCGCGCGCCTCGAAGACGTTTTTTTCTCCAGGTCCACGATTCGCAATCCGGAACGATCCCACCGGAACACTGTCATCGTGAAACGGCTCGCCGGGGGCAGGCGGAACCACTCTCACATAGTGCCGTCTCACCTCCGGCAGCAACACTCCATCGCTGGTCGTCGTCCACTCGTCGAGGTGGGCCTCGATCCAGTCCGCGTAGCCTTCCAGAAAGCTGGCCAGTTCCAGCGATGCATGCGCCCGCGCAATGTCGGCGGCGCATATCAGGCCCGCAATGACCGCGGCCAGGGTTGACGGCGAATAACCCGCTGTCTCCTCCCACCGCTCCTGCTGGGTGATGGGGGCATACTTCACCAGAAACGCGGCAGCGCGTTCCACGAAGGGAAAGATCTGGAAGGTTCCCAGCCTTCTGCGTTGCCACAGACGCCACGCGAGCATGATGGGGAACGCGACCTCATCGAGCTGAATCCCTTTCCAATAGGGGGTTCCGTCGATCCAGAAGTTCTGCGCAAAGCTTCCATCCGGCCGCTGCGTACACGCCAGGTACACCAGTGCCCGCAGCGCAGTCTCCTCCCGATCGCAGGCCAGCAGCGCGGTTGCCGTCTGGACCATATCGCGTGTCCACACCAGGTGGTAGCCACCGAGGTCATAGTCCCCTCGCGATGCCCCCCAGGGAATTGACGCAGACGCAATAAAGGCTCCGGAAAAACTCTTATCCTCGTGCGCCAACAGAACGTTCTGACTGATCCTCGCCAGCCGGCCTCCGTCGGTCGCTTCCGCTGCGAGACGTTCTGGAGACGATACCCGGCCCCACTGCAACAGAAACCGCTTCAAATGATCCTGAAATGGAGTCGCAAGGCTTTGAAGCATCCCGGTCAGCGCCGCGTGGTGGCTGTCACCGAACGAGAGCGCAATGGTGAACTCGCGATTCAGCGCGACGTCGATCTCTCCCGTCATGGCAATATTGCCGTCCAGCGCCTGCCCAAACTGCCAGGTCATCCGCATGTCGTCGAAGAGGTCCTGATATCCGTCGCTGGATCCCACATATCCGCACGACGACCGGGTAAAGCCACAATCCGCTCCCATCGCGAGCGAAGTCGTTCCTTTCCACGCCAGCAGACTTCGCCTGCCTGCAACATCTATGCTGCGCGCGGAGTTTCCTGCGCCTCCTCCATTCAGATGTGGAGCGAGCAGCGCATAACACTTCATCCGCTTCAAAACCTCTTCCTCGCCTTCAATCTTCACGTGCATCAGCACCGAAGGAAAATGCGGGTTCGAGATTAAAGTCTTTGTCACCTGGTAACGGCCGCCGCGCTCACGCCCACACATTCGCACAGCGAGGGCCGCGGGATCGACGTACTCGAACTGGTATTTGAGATCGCGCTTTTCTTCATGGCAAAACGTCTCGCCGTCGCTGAACAGCAGCTCCATATCGCGCGTCTGCGGGCGGTCGATCGTCGGAAAGTAGATCTCGTTCAGGGTTCCGTGCGAGAGCGTGTACCAGACACGGCTCGATGCCGAGTAGGCCGTGCCTACAGCATCTTTTTTGCTCGAAGTCCACCGCGCTTCCAGGCCCGGGGCACCGAACGCCGGACCATCGTCGTCGAGCCAGCGATAGATCTCAAAAAGTTCGCTCATGCGTGTTATTAGACCCCAAATCCCTTCTGACCGTAATACCGGTTTCCGATGAACCAGGTGTCAATGATCTGATTGCGCTATGATGGCCGAGGTTACGAGTATTTGCTGCGTGCCCCGCCTGGTTTGCATCGCACTCCACGCATCAGGCATCAGAACAATCTGAAACCCGGCCCTTTCGATGCTTATGGCCGGCAAAGAAATCGCAAAAACAGGAGAGATACAGTGGCATACGAACTTCCCCCTTTGCCCTACGACTACGCCGCGCTGGAGCCCCACATCGACGAAGCCACGATGAAGCTGCACCACGACAAGCACCACCAGGCCTACGTCACCAACCTCAACGGTGCAGTTGAAAAGCATCCTGAGCTGGGCAATAAGACTCCTGAGGAGTTGCTTGAGAACCTCAGCGCCGTTCCTGAAGATGTGCGCAAAGTTGTGCAGAATAACGGCGGCGGTCACGTCAACCACACCATGTTCTGGCAGATCATGAAGCCCAAGGGCGGCGGTGACGCTGCCGGAGCCATCGCTGATCAGATCAAGGCCGACTTTGGGGACTACGAGTCCTTCAAGAAGCAGTTCAACGAGACCACTGCGAAGCAGTTCGGATCCGGCTGGGGCTGGCTGGTGTTCAAGGGCGGCAAGCTCGAGATCATCACCACCGCCAACCAGGACAGCCCACTGTCGCAGGGCCTCTATCCCATCCTCGGAAACGACGTGTGGGAGCATGCCTACTACCTGAAGTACCAGAACCGCCGCCCCGAGTACCTCGCCGCCTGGTGGAATACCGTCAACTGGGAAGAGATCAACAAGCGCTTCGCCGCCGCAAAGGCCTATAAGAAGTAAAACGCTTATCGACCATGTAAGAAAAGAGGCTGCCATTGCGCGCAGCCTCTTTTCTTTGTCTTCGCCTGGACTCCGAGAATCTGAACCATTCTTCCCCGTCGGGCGTACCTGAGGGCACAAGCAATCGAACTCGTGCCCGGACAGGAGACGCCATGCAGTCGATTCTCCAGGATCTTCACTACGGTTGGAGGCAGTTGCGGAAGTCGCCCGGCTTCACCATCACCGCCGTTCTGACCCTTGCACTCGGAATAGGCGCCACCACTACCCTGTTCAGCATCGTGGACGGCGTACTCCTCAAACCGCTCGCCTATCGGGACAGTGGCCGGTTGGTAGCCGTCTGGGAGCGGGTGCGGTTTCTGGAAAAGCTCTTCCCATATACCGGGCCGAATCCTCGACATGCCGACTTCTGGCAGAAGCGAGCGACCGCCTTTAGCGATATGACGCTCCTGCAGGCTAATGCCGTGGGTATAAGTCGGGCAGAAGGCGATCATCCTGAATTTATCGGCAGAGTGGTCGGTCAAGCGAACCTGCTCGACCTGCTCGGTATCCAGCCCCTGCTCGGCAGAAATTTTCTGCCGGAAGAGATGACGAAAGGACATGAGAACGTCACTCTCATCAGTTGGCAAATTTGGCAGAAACTCTTCCATGGCGATCGTGACGTTCTTGGAAAGTCGCTCGACCTGGCCGGTACCCCACACCAGATCATCGGAGTTCTGCCGAAAGACTTCTATTTTCCCAAGGCAAACGAGCTCGCCCCTACTTCCATCGCGCGTCAACTGCCGAGCATCGAAGTCATCTCTCCCCTCGTCCTCAATCCACTGAACAACTTCGGTTGGATGAGCGACTTCGGCAACCTTACCCTGCTCGGTCGTCTCAAACCCGGAGCTTCCATAGCGCAGGCACAGGACCAGCTAAATATCCTGGATCACGAAATCATCCGGCAGATCCCGCCCAATCAACTCGATGGACCACCCCAAGGAGCACTCTCCACGTACGTGCAGCCACTCAAAGAGGCCATCGTCGGAAAAACGGCTGCTCGCCTCTGGCTGCTTCTTGCAGCCGTCGCCAGCGTCCTCCTGATAGCCTGCGTCAATCTGGCGAATGCCCAGCTCGCCCGCTTCGCAAGCCGTGACCGGGAAGCCGCGGTCCGCTCCGCGCTTGGAGCCTCTTCGAGACGGCTGCTGCAAAGTGCTTTAGCCGAGGTCCCACTTCTCTCATTGGCAGGCGGTCTTCTGGGAGTCGCTCTCGCCATCGGCGCAGTACATTGGTTTTCTCGCTATGCGCAGCTTGCAATCCCGCGTACAGGATCCGTCACGATCAACATCACTGTTCTCACGCTGTCTGTAGCCCTTACGGTCGGAGCCTCGTTCATCTTCGGAGTATTGCCCGCGCTCCGCCTTCTTCGCGTGCGTCCCCAGCAGGCGCTTCACGGCATGGGCCGCGCCACCGGCTCTTCGTGGAGCAATGTGCTCCGCCGATGGCTCGTCGGAGCACAGGTCTTCTTCTGTGCCACTCTCCTGCTGGTTGCCGGCTTATTCACAAAGAGCCTCATCCGCCTCACCAGTTTGGATAAAGGCTTCTCCACCGACCATGTAGTCGCAGCCGACATCTTCTTGCAGGGAAATATCTTCAATGACAGCGCGCGTGCCCGCTTCGCTGACGGCGCCCTCAATAAACTTCGCTCGCTTCCTGGTGTAGAGTCCGCATCGCTCTCCAGCGCCATGCTGCTTGAAGGCGATACCTGGATCGACGGCGTCCACCCGGTTGGCGGAGCAGACAGCTACAACTTCCTTGCCAACTACCGCTGGATTGGCCCGGACTATTTCACCACCCTCCAGCAGCCGATCATCGCTGGCCGTGCTCTAACCGACCAGGATCATAGCTCCAAAAACGCCGTCGTCTCACAGGCGACCGCGCGTGCGGTGTGGCCTGGACGCGACGCTGTCGGGCGCCAGTTCCGGCACAATGACGAAGTCTTCACCATCGTCGGCGTCGTCGCCGACGCCCGCAACAACTCTCTTCGACAAGCGCCTGTCAACATGGTCTATCTTCCATATTGGAATAAGCCTCCGCGAGCCTCCTACTTTCTCGTTCGCGGCTCGCAGGATCCTGCTTCCCTGATGGATTCCGTTCGCCGCACTATATGGAGCTACAACCCGAACGTCACCATCTCGCGCGTTCACACGCTCGCATCGCAGGTTGACGACTCACTCGCACCAGAACACCTCGAAACCACGATCCTCATCGCCTTCGGAGGCGCAGCCCTGCTGCTTGCTCTTCTCGGGATCTACGGCACACTCAGCTATGCGGTCCAGACACGCACCCAGGAGGTCGGAATCCGCATAGCCCTCGGAGCCTCGCGGCAAACCGTCTATTGGCTCATCATGGGAACACTTCTACTCCCCGTAAGCCTCGGGCTCATCGCAGGCTGGGCGGCAAGCTTTGGGATAGGCCGCGCCCTCTCTGCTCTGCTCTACGACACTGCAATCACGGATTCCACCGTAAGCCTGTCGGTCGTGCTTCTCTTCGCCATCGCTGCCGCTGCAGCGACATTTGTGCCTTGCCGCCACGCGGCAAACATCGAGCCGATGGAAGCACTTCGTTCAGAATGATCGTTCACTCCAAACTCTTCGGCTCCGGCGCAGTCGCTACTCCCACGAAAGAGTCTGCGCAGCCGTAGTAGAGGAAAAGCTTGTGCCGGTACAACACGAGCCCTTCTGCAAAGGTCGTCCCCGCAGCATATTGCCCTGATCTCTCGAACTCTTCTTCCGGGCGGAATACCGGTTGATCGACGCGCGCCTTCAACTTCGTCGGGTCATCCGCTCGAAACAGCGCCTCGCCAACCGAATACATCCCGGGAGCAAGAGAAGGATCGCCGCCACCCTTCTCAGCATTTTTGGCGTTATAGATCACCACAATCCCGTTCTTTGTCAGTAAGGGCGGAGGACCGCTCTCCGGAAATGCGCTGTCGAACTTCCCTTCCCGATCCTTCAGAAGCTCAACCGGCTTAGCGCTCGCATCTTCGACAGGCGTCCAATGAATCAGATCGGTCGAGGTCGCCAGACGAATCTGGATCTCGCCCCAGTACATCCAGTACTTGCCCTTGATCTTCGCGGCGACCAGCTTGTCTCCCACACGATGCGTGACAATCGCCGCTGACTTGTACTTCAACTCGCCGTACTTGCCTGCAGACCCGAACGCCTTCCCATGTTTTGTCCAGGTCCGCAGATCCTTGGAGGTCGCAATTCCCACCGAGTACACGCCGCGCGTGCGGGCCCACTGCGTATAGGTCAGGACATACGTGCCATCCTCGCCTTCGACGATCCTCGGATCTTCCACACCCCCCGGAACCTCGTTCTCCTGCTGGCTGTCGTGAGCGGGATAAAACACAGGTTCGGGCAGACGATTGAAATGCAGCCCGTCCTCGCTCTCCGCCAGCCCCAGGCGCGACGTATGTTCGCCGATGACCATCGCTCCCGTGTCATCTTCCGCTCGATAGAGCACGTAGATCTTGCCGTCCCTCACGATCGCTGCAGGATTGAACGTATGCAGCGCCTCCCAATGGACCTGCTTGCCCGAGATGGGATCGGTAAAGGTCGATTGTGGGGCCGGGCTGATTACCGGAGCATTCACCGGCCGCGTAAACGGCCCCACCAGCCAGCCCTGCTTCTGTGCATTTGATCCCGTCTGCGCTACACAAACCATAGGAATCGCAACACAGGCTAAGCTAAACACTTTCCAGATCGCACGCTTCATCACTTCACTTCCTCGGTTTCGCTCGGCGCAAAAAATCGTTTTCCCGGCGGAGATCGATTCTACAGATTCATCCAACCCGGTTTCCAAAAACACACGAATCGCTATTCCGTTTTATCGGACAAGAGATGGCGCCTCGCCAACGCGATGTTTACCTCAGGCGTCTTAAGTTGTCGAAGGAGAATTGTGATGACGATTCGCAGCGATGACTCGCAGAACGGCAAAGGCCGCCCGACAAAAGCGACTGAAGGACGAAAGGAGGAACTCGAAGAGGCGGAAGAGATCAGAGAGCGAGGCGCACTGACACGTGAAGCCAGAAAACAAGGTGTGACCTCTCACCTCCCCGTCGAAAAGACCGAAGCGATCTATCGTTCCGGGGACAATAACGGCGGTGCAAATGGGGCGCGGACAGGGCCCGTAAAAACTTTCTGAAGAAGTAAGATCGCCCGCCTCGGCTGCCTTCAGACCGGCAATCCTCTTCAGAATGCCTCGTTAGAAACAGAGCCCCACTGCGCGTGGTTTTTGCGCAATGAGGCCCCGATTCTGAATCGATCAAGCAGCCTGGCTCTGTTGCGGCGGCTTCGTGGGAGGAGGAACTCCCTCGGTCTGCACTGGAATTGAACGCTTGTTACTCGCCTGCTCAGAGATCGGAATCGTCACCTCCAGGACACCGTTGCGGAACTTTGCCTGCGCCTGGTCAAGGCTTGCACCCTCCGGCAGTGGGATACTCCTGTAGAAGTACCCATACTGACGTTCCGTCCGCTGGACTCCTGCCGTCTTCTCTTCCGACTCCGTCTTTCGCTCTCCCTGGATCACGACCGAATCGTTCTCAATCTCCACCTTGACGTCGTTCGGCTCCAGCCCTGGCAGCTCCGCCTGGATATTAAACTTTCCGTCGCGCTGCGATACCTCGATCGCCGGTGACCAACCCGTGCGAGCGGACGCGGTAGTTTCCAGCATCGATTCCTGGAACATACGATCCATCTCCTCCGACATCCGGCGAAATACCGAGAAAGGACTTACACGGAAGAGATCGAAGGGGCTCATCGCAAAAGGAAAATATTCCGCTCGACGAGGCTGCAACCCTGCCGAGGGAGTACGTGATATCTCTCGTTTTTGCTGCTCACCGGGTTTCACAGCGATTGACTTCTGCTCAGTTTGCGTTGCCATCTTGCTACTCCTTTCCTTGCGGGTTATCGTCTGACCTCGGAAGCACTGCGTAGACTCTCAGCGGTCCCACCCATCTTCGCGACTCGCGAAGAGATGGATCTTCTTCCAGTCCCCACGGATCAGCCGGCGATTGTGAATGTGCACCTCTCAGGATCGGACCCAAGGCTCAGGGTTTAACGCCAAGAAGATGCTGATTGGTCCGTCCCCAAAATCAACTGATCAAAAACCTTCCCTTTTACGGGAACGACACGGCCCGGACGCAAGTGGCGGCAACAGAGAGGGACCCTAATCCTCTTCCATCGCACACTGCACAATCAAAGGATCCTATCAGCGCAGTGCACGGCTTCGTGTACAAACCATCCAGCTTCCCCCACTTTCTTAAGGAGCAAAGCCGGAAAGCCCACTCAGAAGACTCCATCAGAAAAGCAGAAGCAGCCTGCCTGTTCCGAGTGGGCGAAATAACGCTGCAATTCCTCAGACGCAGTCAGGCTTGATATTTACAACTTTTCGCCTGCGCAGCCGCAGAGTCCTTACTTCTCCGGATGCAGATGCATCTTCAGGAACTCCACATATATATCCCAATCCGTTGGTACCATTCCGTGACCGCCGTCATGCATGTAATAGCTCAGATCATGTAGAATCGGTCGCTTTGCCTCCGGCCACGTCTCAGTATCCAAAGCATCTTTGCCCAGCAGCTTGTACACCGGCGCTGCTGCCACAGCCGACAAAAACTCGCCCTTGGGATCGGACCAGTAATCCGTGGTGCCGGTCTGCAGCAGCAGCGGCCTTGGAGCCACCAGCCCCACCAGCATGTTCGCGTCCATCGGAGCCTTATCCGGGAATCCCGCCCACTTCCCGTAGTTCTCCGCAAACTGATACGGATAGCGCGTCGGAGCAGTCAGGTGACCGATGGTCTCACCAAAGTCGCGATGGCTCAACGCCGCGCCGCCTTCGCCCGAGCAGCTCGCAATCACCGCCGCAAATCGCTGATCGTGCGCACCGGCCCACATCACCGTCTTGCCCAGGCGCGAGACGCCATGGATCGCCACCCGCTTTGCGTCCACGCTCTTGTCCGTCTCGAAGTAGTCCTGCACACGGCTCATTCCCCACGCCCACGCCGCAATCGAGCCCCAGTCCTCCGGTCCGCGCGTCGTCTGCCCCGCCTTCAGGTAGTACTTGCGAATCCCGCTCGAAAAGCCCTCCGCAAAGTCTGGATCGACATCGCCGTAGTAGAAAGTCGCCACACCGATCCCCGCATCGAGCACAGCTTCCGCATTCAGCTTCCCAAACGCTCGAGCCTTGTTTGCAGGAATCTTTGTCTTCGTCTTGATGTCCCAGACCTCGCCGACAGGCAGGTCGGGATCATCGACCGAGTTCGATGGTGCGCTGAAGCTGATGCACAGCAGCATCGGGACGGGCTTCTTCGCCGCGGCCGGAAGATACTCCACCAGATGAATCACTGGAGCATTCTTCTCCGTCGAGAGATGAATATCGATCCTCTTCCGCGTGGCCTTCCCTTTCAGCGCAGGCGTCTCCTTCTCCACCACATCGAAGCTCTCGCCCTTGGGCCGGCCCGGCGCAACTCCATACTGCTGCGTCTCAAAGAGAGAGACGATCTCCGGCCGACGCTTCTTCCACCAGGTCTTCGCATCAGTCACCGTCTTGCCATCGTTCAGCTTCAAAGCGTCGGGGAGCGTGTAGGTCCCCACCTTCGCTTCGTCATAGTTCACCGGAATTCCGGCCACCACTCCCTGCGGATTCTGCGCCCGCGCGCTCGCACTCGCGCCCGCCAAAGTGAGTGCTGTCATCACCATGCCCAGAGGAATTGTCTGCCTTACTCTCATCAAAAAACTCCCGTTCCACGCGCCCCACGAGCGCAGATTGATTTCAAAACCGAATCCATTGCCGGAAAAGCTCGCCCATAACAATAGGTCGACGAACATCAAAACGTCAAAATTGGTCGTCCACTTTTCCAACTTTTCCTTCGGTTCGCGAAACCGGCAGACTTCGTCTCCCGTCTCTCCAACAAATCATGAACCGACGCCAGCTGCTACAGACCTCTGCCCTGATCGCCACGGGAACCCTCTATTCTCGGGGGATCTACGCTCAGCCAGTCTCCCCGATTACAACGACCAGTTCGGGGAAAGTTCGCGGCTTTACCGATAACGGTGTCCTCGTCTTCAAGGGAATTCCTTACGGGGGCGACACCGCTACGACGCGCTTTGCTCCACCGGTCAGACCTCAGCCCTGGCCAGGCATCCGCGACTGCCTCGGCTTCGGCCCCCAGGCCCCGCAACCCATCCACGCCCGGCAGGGACGCTCCACCTTTGCTCCACTGGATGAAACCAACCCGGTCAACAGTGAGGATTGCCTTCACCTGAACGTCTGGACGCCAGGGCTCGATCATCGCAAGCGCCCGGTTCTGGTTTACATTCACGGCGGAGCATACTCTTCCAGCTCGTCGAACGGTCCGGTCTATGATGGCGTCCGTCTCGCCCGTCGCGGCGACGCCGTAGTCGTCACCCTCAATCACCGGCTTAATCTCTTCGGCTATCTCTACCTTGCAGAGCTCGCGCCGACAGCCGTTCGCGACCGCTTCCAAGACTCCGGCAACGCAGGCCAGCTGGACCTTGTGCTCGCGCTCGAATGGGTGCGGGACAACATCGCCAACTTCGGCGGCGATCCTTCCCGCGTTCTCATCTTCGGCCAGTCCGGCGGGGGCGCCAAGTGCGCCACCCTCATGTCCATGCCTGCGGCAAGCGGCCTCTTCCACCGCGTCATGACCATGAGCGGCCAGCAGCTCACCGCCACCACTCCGGAACACGCGACCGCCACCGCGCAGGCAGTTCTCAAGGCGCTTGAACTCACACCGTCCACCCTCGAAACCATCCGCGACCCGGGCAAGGTCTCGATGGAAAGACTCGTCGGCGCGCTTCGCGCAGGGCACTACTACGGCCCCGTCCACGATGGCCGGACTCTTCCCCGCGATCCCTTCTCGCCCGAGGCTCCGCCCATCTCTGCCAACATCCCCATGATTCTCGGCAACACCCACGACGAGACCCGGCTCCTCATCGGCGCATCGAACCCCGCGCTCTTCTCCCTCGAGTGGACGCAGCTGCCCACGCAGTTGGAGCACTATCGGCAGTTCCTCGGCGACCTCTCCACCGACGCCATCATCGCCGACTACCGTCAGTGGTATGCGGCCTACTCGGCCTCCGATGTCTTCTTCGCGGTCACAACCGCCTTTCGCTCGTGGCACGGCATGGTCATCGAATCGGAACGCCGCGCCCGGCAGAACGGCCCAACCTGGGTCTACAACTTCACCTGGAAGTCACCTGTGGACGGCGGAAAGTGGGGCGCACCTCACACCATGGACATTCCCTTCGCCTTCGACAACCTTGAGCTTGCGGCCTCGATGACCGGCACCAGCCCTGACGCCACGCGCCTTGCCGCCATCTACGCCGAAACGCTGCTGCACTTCGCCGCTACCGGCGACCCCAACCACGCCGGCCTTCCCTCATGGCCCCGCTATGACCTTACGAAACGCCCAACCTTGCTCTGGGACTCGCCTGTGCGCGTCGAGAACGATCCGCGAGGCCAGGAACGCAAACTGATCATGAAGGCCCCCTACCTTCAGCCTGGAACATGAATCACTCTGCACCTGATTCGCGAGGACAGACGGGAGGCGGGTGCGTTCACTTCGCGTGCAAGCGAGTTAGCGACTGCGGAATGTTCCAACGTGCGCGTGGGCTCGTGCCGATAACGGCGTTTATGAGGACTTGGTACTTCGATGAACTCTAGGTGTAAGCGCTTGCACCCAGAGATGCCTTTGCGCGTTCAAGCGTATTCTTCTATCAGAGGTGTCGCAATGAACTCAAAGTGGCTGACTCGATTAAACACTGCACGTGCATGGCTGTTTGGAGCGGCAATAGCTGTTACAGGGATTGTCTGGCTCGTAAAGCATTAGCAAACTGCGGACTTGCCTCTGGTGATCGCCGTTGATCTTCATATGTCGGCTTGTCGGAAGTGATCCCTCAAGAGTGTCCCTCTCAAGCGTTCGACACCCTCGCCCAAATCCACAATGCGATCGCAAAACCGTCACCAAATGGGTTGTGACATCCCATCCTGTCAAGCCCTAAACCCCCTAAACTACACAAAGAGAATCACATTCACTTGCCGATGAGTTTGCTCGCCCACATAAACTAAAAGAGAAAGCAAAACGGCTCAAGGGTATGTACCCCTGAGCCGTTTTCATGATTCAGTCAAAACTTGAAGTCCGGACTTAAGCTATTTCTTTCGAAGATTTTGCGCAAAAAGCGGGGGGTAAGCTACTCCACCTGTCCCTTGCGCGGCCGCCGGTTCGCCTGCAGGACCTTCTTGCGCATGCGGAGCGACTTGGGAGTTACTTCGACCAGTTCGTCGTCGGCAACAAACTCGATCGTCTGCTCCAGCGTCAGCTGCTTGTACGGGGTCAGGCGCAGAGCATCGTCAGAGCCTGAAGCACGCATGTTCGTCAGCTTCTTCTCTCGCACGCAGTTCACGTCGAGATCGTTGTCGCGCGAGTGCTCGCCGACGATCATGCCCTCGTAGACCTCGACGCCATCGGGAACGAACAGGACGCCGCGGTCCTCGAGACCGGAGAGCGCATAGGTGGTCGTCGTACCCTGACGGTCGGAGATCAGCGCGCCTGAAGGACGCTGCGGAATCTCTCCGGTGTAGGGAATGTACTCACCAGCAATCGAGTTCATGATGATCGTTCCGCGGGTCTCGGTCAGCATCTCATTGCGCAGACCGATCAGGCCGCGCGACGGCACGTTGAACTCCATGCGAACGCGACCGGAGCCGTGATTGCTCATCTTGGTCATCTCGCCCTTGCGCGGCCCAAGCTTCTGGATCACGGTGCCGGAGAACTCCTCGGGAACGTCGACCGAGAGAATCTCCGAGGGCTCCATCAGTGCGTCGTTGACGCGCTTGGTGACGATCGTCGGACGGGAGGCCATCAGCTCGAAGCCCTCACGGCGCATGTTCTCGATCAGCACGGAGAGCTGCAGCTCTCCGCGGCCCATTACCTTGAAGCTGTCGGGCGACCCTGTATCCTCGACGCGGATGGAGACGTTGACCAGCAGCTCGCGCTCGAGGCGCTCCTTGATGTTGCGGCTGGTTACCAGCTTGCCTTCCTTGCCCGCGAACGGACCGTTGTTGACTGAGAAGACGATGGAGATAGTCGGCTCATCGATCTTGATGCGCGGCAACGGCTTGGGATCTTCGATCGAGCAGAAGCTGTCGCCGATCGTAATGTTCTCGATGCCCGCGATCGCGACGATGTCGCCAACGTCAGTGAAGTCGGTATCGATACGCTTCAGGCCATCGTAGGTAAAGAGCTTGGTGATCTTGACCGGGGACAGCGAGCCGTCAGCGCGCGAGACATTGACCTCCTGCCCGTTCCGCAAGGTGCCGTTGAAGACGCGGCCAATCGCCAGACGGCCCAGGTAGTCCGAGTAGTCGAGATTGGTAACCAGCACCTGCAGATCGCCGTCGGACGAGCCGGGCGCGACCGGGATCGTTGCAACGATCAGGTCGAAGAGCGGCATCAGGTCCGTGCCCGGCTTGGCAAGGTCCATGGTGGCCGTGCCCAGCTTGCCGTTGGTGTAGATGACTGGGAACTCAAGCACGCTCTCATCCGCGTCGAGATCGATGAACAGGTCATAGACCTCGTTGAGAACCTCCTGCGGACGAGCGTCGGGACGGTCGATCTTGTTGATCACAAGGATCGGCGTCAGCTTCGCCTCAAGCGCCTTGCCCAGAACGTAGCGGGTCTGCGGCAGCGGACCTTCCGAGGCGTCCACCAGCAGGACGACGCCGTCCACCATCTTCAGCGCGCGCTCCACCTCGCCGCCGAAGTCGGCGTGACCCGGTGTGTCGACGATGTTGATCTTGGAGTCGTGGTAGTGGATGGCCGTGTTCTTGGCCAGAATCGTGATGCCGCGCTCCTTTTCAAGATCGTTCGAATCCATGACGCGCTCTGCGACCGCCTCGTTGGCGCGAAAGGTTCCTGACTGACGAAGCATGGCGTCGACGAGTGTGGTCTTGCCGTGGTCGACGTGGGCGATGATGGCGATATTGCGGATCGGCTGCTGGCTCACTGCGTTAAATGTCCTGTCTTTTTGTACGCGCCTAAGGATGGGAAAAATTGAAAATACACGCGTTGTTTAAGTTTACCGCAGATAACGCGATAGAAGCGCCGGGACAGGAGCAGAATGAAGAATGCAGGGTAAAAACCCGCATGATAGGGCCCTTTTCCGCGAGATAATGGAGAAAGAATCAGGAGTACGTCATGTCGAGCCCAGAGATTGCAGCCTGTACCCACCCGCTTCGGACCAGCGTAGCGGACTTCATCGCCGGACTACGCGACCTGGAGCGGGGCCTGATCACAAAAGACAAGATCGCAGCCTACATGGCGGCAACCACCCTGCGGCCGGAAGCCCTGCACGACTACACATGGTGGCGCGACAGCTTCTACACCCGTAACCTGATCTATCGCGACGAGCTCTTCGAGGTGATGACCATCTGCTGGTCGCCCGGCCAGAAGACTGCCATCCACACGCATAACGGACAGCTCGGCTGGATGACCGTCTCCCAGGGCGAGGTGCTGACACATGAGTACCATCACACCCGCTGCAACGCTCCTGAAAATCAGAACGTCGTCAATATCGACTGCATCGGCGGAGCAACGGAGATCCAGCTCGACAAGATCCGCACCATCAATTGCGCCGAAGGCACAGGCATGGTGACCGTCGATAAGCTCCAGACGATCCATCAGATCGAGAACGCCAGCACAACAGGCTGCATCAGCCTCCACGTTTACTCGAAACCCTTCGACTCCTGCATCGCCTTCGATCTTGAACACCAGCGCTGCTATCGCCGCCAGCTGGACTACTTCAGCAAAGAAGGACACCGGCTGGAGAAATAACAAAGACTCAGACGACTGAGTCTCTTCCAGGTCCATCTTTTGTTTGTGAAAACAGTCCGAAGCAGAGCGATCTGAAGTAGTTTCCTTCGCGGTGTATTGGTTGAGAACGTCATCCTGACGCGAAGGATCCCTGCATTTTGCCTGACGTATACGGCTGCGCGGGCAAAATGCAGAGATCCTTCGCTCAGTTCAGGAACGACGAATCAACAGCTTACAGCTACAGATTCAGCTTCTTGAAGACACGTTCGGGAATGTGGCGGATGACAAACATGATGGGCTGCCACTGGAACGGGACGTACAGATTGTCCTGACGGTTATCGATCGCCTTCACGATCGACTTCGCGACCGCGTTCACGTCGGCAAACTTCTCAGAGCCCTTCATGCCTGCCGTCATGGCGGTCTTCGTCGGGCCAGGCTTGATGGTCAGGACGGTCACGCCCTCGCGGTCGATGCGATTGCGCAGGCCCGCGAGGAACGCTGAAAGTCCGGCCTTCGAGGAGCCGTAGACGTAGTTCGATTTGCGGCCTCGGTCTCCGGCAACCGATGACAAGACGGCAATGATGCCGGAATGACGCTGAACAAAATAGTTCGCCAGCCATGTGACCAGCGAGACGGGAGCCATCAGATTGGTGTGCAGGATGTGCGCGGCGGTGTTGAAGTCCTGCTCGGCGCTCTGCTGGTCGCCAAGAACGCCATGCGCCAGATAAGCGACATCGAGGCCTTGAAGCGAGTTGACAGCATGGGTCAGTAAAGCCGGATGCCGCTCTGTGTCGTCCAGGTCGACCACCGCCGTGTCGACAAAGCCTGCTCCACGAGCGCGAAGATCAGCAGCGACTGCGGCGAGCTTGTCGGCGTTGCGGGCGACGAGAAAGAGACTGGCTCCCTGCGAGGCCCAGATGCGGCAGGTGGCCTCGGCGATGCTGGAGGTAGCTCCGAGGACGAGAATCTTGCGTGATGCGCCAGAGTGGTTCGATGCAGCGGATGCGGTTGCTATTTGATTCATAGACTGGTCTGCTCTCCGGTGACGCGCTCCCAGAAGCTGGAGGTGATCGCAGGATCACGGAAGCGAGCCAACTGATCCCACTCGGGATAGAAGGCCTGGAACTGGGCTGCTGTCATCGCCGCGTCCTTTGCGGGATAGAGGCGGCCGCCGAACTCCAGCGTCATGTCGGCGAGGCGCTCGAAGAGCGGAAATGACTTATCGGGCTTGATGGGAAAGTCGAGCGCGAGCGTGATTCCGGGCTTCGGGAAACTCATGACGCCGGGCGAGGGGACGTCTCCAAAGGCCTTGAGGACGGCGAGGAAGCTCGCGAGGCCGGACTTTGCGACCTCCTTGAGGATCGCCACCGTGCCCTCGCGCGCATTGTTCCACGGGATCACGTACTGGAACTGCAGCAGACCGCTCTTTCCATACATGCGGTTCCAGTGCAGCACCTTGTCGAGCGGATAGAAGAAGGGCTCGTAGTCCTGGAGGGTGGCGACCCGCTCCTTGATCTGCTTATGGAAGAAGAGCGTGTTGAAGGCCGCGACGCTGAGATGATTGAGTGCGAAGCCGGGAGCATCGAAGGGGAAGACGAGCTTTGGCTCGGGCGACGGCTGGAGCGGAGCGCGCTTGGTGGAGTGATCCCCCTGCATGAAGATGCCACGGCAGAAGTTCTTGCCGGTCGAGGTACAGTCGATCCAGCTGACGGTGTACTCGATCTCTTTGCTGGCCTCGGTGAGGGCGAGGAACTCGTCGATGCCGTGAAACTGGATTCCTTCGTAGTCGATGGCGCGGGAGACGATGGGTTTGAGGCGAAGCGTGGCCCAGCGGATGAGGCCGGTGAGGCCGAGGCCTCCGATGGTCATCGCGTAGAAGCTCTGGTTTTCGGTGGGCGAACAGTGGAGGACGGTTCCGTCGGAGCGGACCAGCTCGAACTCAGTGACATGGCGCCCGAAGGTTCCGGCGATGTGGTGGTTCTTGCCGTGAATGTCATTCGCGATGGCGCCGCCGAGCGTGACGTATTTTGTTCCCGGAGTGACAGGAAGGAAGAAGCCGCGGGGGACGGCGAAGTCGAGGATCTGCGCCAGCGAGATTCCCGCCTCAGCGGTGAGCAGGCCGGTCTCGGGATCGAAGGCGATGAGACGGTTCATCGCGGGCGTGGCGAGCAGATTGCCGTCCTTGAGCAGGCAGACATCGCCGTAGCTGCGGCCGAGACCGACAGGAAGGATTCCGTTGGGCAGATTCTGGATGAGGGCTGGATAGTCCGTCTGCCAGTGCAGGGGGATGATGTTGGCCCTGTAGATGGGGTAGCGGCCCCAGGATTCGAAAGAGGCTTTTCCGGTGGGCCCGTCGCCGTTGCTGCGAAGGCTCAGCTGTTTTGAGGCTGGTGAGGCAGTCGGCATAGGGTCAGGATAGACGATTCCGGGGCAGCAGATATGACGGGAGGATTTCGGGGGAGGTAAAAAGAGGCGCAGCCGTAGCCGCGCCTCCCTGACAGCAGAGAATTTGCTTAGGCAGCTTTAGCGGACTTCGCGGCCGCGAGGGCGGACTTCGCCTGCTCGGCCAGAGCGGTAAAGCCAGCTGCGTCGTTCGCTGCGATATCGGCGAGGATCTTACGATCGAGACCGTTGCCTGCGGCCTTGAGGCCAGCGATGAAGGTCGAGTAGCTCATACCGTTCAGCTTGGCGGCGGCGCCGATGCGGACGATCCAGAGGGAGCGGAACTGGCGCTTCTTCTGCTTGCGTCCGGTGTAGGCGAACATCAGGGAGCGCTCGACGGCTTCCTGGGCTGCCTGATAGAGCTTGGATTTTGTGAGGAAGTAACCGCTCGCGCGCTTGAGGATCTTTTTGCGGCGGTCGCTGCGTTTCGTACTCCGTTTTACACGGGGCATCGTGAATCTCCTTTTGCGTACATCGTTTATGCGGCTGGAGGCAAGGTCGCCTCTTCACTCGCTTGCTGCTTCAGATCTCGGTGGAGTTCGCTTCGCTCACTCCAGGGGCCTTTACGCTTTTACCGGCCCTTTGCTGTTTCCAGCGGCTCGACCTGAAAAACTACATGTTCTCCTGCGCCTCAGGCGTAGGGGAGCATGCGTGCGACTTTTGGCGTATCCGCCACGGAGACCAGAACAATACTGGCAAGCTTGCGCTTGGTCTTGGTCTTCTTGGAGGTGAGGATGTGGCGCATCTTCGACTGGCCGCGCTTGAACTTGCCCGTACCGGTCTTCTTGAAGCGCTTAGCCGCGCCTGAGTGTGTCTTCAACTTTGGCATTGGTAATCCTAGGTTTACTGCTTTTTCGACAACTAACCGAGTATACAGGAAAGCTTCCAATTCAAAGGATAGTTTCTGTCGAGCATGGATACCCGTATGGAATCCGCGCAAAGTCTTCGATCGAAAGAACTTAGGCCTGGACTTTTCCGCAAAGTCTTCTATTCAGGACAGTTACAGGCAAAGTCTTGATCGGTAAAGGTTTACGGATCACGAAGCAGATTCTTCGACTTCGCTCCGCTCCGAATGACACCTCTTCTTCAAGGCTTGCATCGGATGATGAAGCTTGCGGGTCCCTCTAAACGTTGACTGTGACCTCGGCGGCTGAAGCCGCCCGGTTGACATCCGTAGCGGCACGGCTAAAGCCGTGCCCTTAAAGCAGGACGCGAAACCGGTGCAGGACGAAAGCGGCGTCAGACCTGTTACGCCGACCCACCGAATGAGCCTCTATATCCAGAATAGCGGATGGAGCAGGGTAGATCGGCAGCGATCAAACCTTTATGAGTCTGTCACTTAGGTGATTCCGGGACTTGACAGGAAACTCGCCGCTGAAGACCTTGTGGAGAGTCGGGCACGGGAGAGTTGAGTGCCCGTGACAAGAGACTGAAGGGCACGGAACAAGCAACTTTATTTTCAACTAGATAGACCAGGCAGAACCGGCCCGGATACCTCTGTTCTTGCGGGCTTTCCGTACCCCTCAGCATGCTATACTTAAGTTAATAAAAATCCCGGTTGAAACCTGTCTGAAGTGCTTGATTGACGCGGCTTTTCGTGATGGCCGAGGCAGGGTTCCCGGAGGGTTTTTTCCGAATTTTCAGGAGATCCATGGCAACTACGGCAGTCCCCACCGGAGCGGAACTTTTGCAGGACGACAAGACGGCAACCAACGCGGAGCCCAAGCCTTCAGGAGGCTACTCTGCGGAGAACATTACGGTTCTCGAAGGTCTGGCAGCGGTCCGTAAGCGGCCGGCGATGTACATCGGCTCGACGGGCGAGCAGGGTCTGCATCATCTGGTCTACGAGGTGGTCGATAATTCCGTCGATGAGGCGCTGGCAGGGCATGCGACCCGGATCGATGTGACGATCCACGTGGACAACTCCATCACCGTGACCGACGACGGGCGCGGTATCCCGGTCGACAACAAGACGGTGAACGGCAAGACGATGCCGGGGGTGCAGGTCGTGCTGACGATGCTGCATGCGGGCGGCAAGTTCGATGCCTCGAACTACAAGGTGTCGGGCGGTCTGCACGGCGTCGGCGTGAGCTGCGTGAACGCGCTGAGCGAAGAGTTCGACGTCGAGGTGTGGCGCGACGGCTTTGCGTGGACCCAGGATTACTCCAAGGGCGATCCCATCAGCAAGCTGCGCCAGATGGGGCCGACGAAGCGCCTGGGAACGAAGGTCCACTTCCTTCCGGACAAGTCGATCTTCACGGTCACGGAGTACAACTACGACACCCTGGCCCAGAGGCTGCGTGAGCTGGCCTTCCTGAACAAGGGCCTGGAGATTCACCTGACCGACGAGCGCACGACCGATGCGAAGACCGGTGAGAGCAAGCACCAGGAGTTCAAGTATGTCGGAGGCATCGCCGAGTTCATCAAGCACCTGAACAAGGGCAAGCAGGTCCTGCACGAAAAGCCGATCTACATGGAGGCCGAGCGTGACAACGTGGCCATGGAGATTGCGCTGCAGTACAACGACGCCTACTCCGAGACGATCTTTACCTTTGCCAACAACATCAACACGGTGGATGGCGGAACCCACCTGCAGGGATTCCGCGCGGCGTTGACCCGCACTATCAACTGGGCCGGCCAGCAGATGGGGCTGTTCAAGGACGTCAAGGAGAACCTGTCGGGCGACGACGTTCGCGAAGGCCTTGTGGCCGTGATCAGCGTGAAGCTGTCCCAGCCGCAGTTCGAGGGACAGACGAAGGGCAAGCTGAACTCGGATATCGCGGGAACCGTGCAGGCGTTCATCAACGAGCGGCTGGGAGCGTTCCTGGAGCAGAACCCGCAGGTTGCCAAGAAGATCATCAACAAGGCCATCGACGCTGCACGTGCGCGTGAGGCGGCGCGCAAGGCCCGCGACCTGACTCGGCGCAAGGGTGCGCTGGATGGCGGCGGACTGCCGGGTAAGCTGGCCGACTGCTCTGAGCGCGAGCCGGATCGCTGCGAACTCTATCTCGTCGAGGGTGAGAGCGCAGGCGGAACCGCAAAGCAGGGACGCGACCGGAAGTTCCAGGCGATTCTTCCGCTGAAGGGTAAGATTCTGAACGTCGAGAAGGCCCGCTACGACAAGATGCTGGGCCATGAGGAAATCCGTGCGATGATCACGGCCCTGGGCTGCGGCATCGGCAAGGATGACTTCGACGTGGCGAAGCTACGGTACGGCAAGCTGATCCTGATGACCGATGCCGACGTCGACGGATCTCACATCCGCACCTTGCTGCTGACGTTCTTCTTCCGTCACATGACGGAGCTGATCAAGCGCGGTCATGTGTATATCGCCCAGCCGCCCCTGTATCGCATCAAAAAGGGCAAGTTTGAGCAGTACATCAAGGACGACCGCGAGTATGTCTCTGTCATGGTTAAGCGCGCCTCGGACGGGATGGTGATTCGCTACGGTGACGGCGGAGCGAAGCTGGAGGGCGCATCCCTAACGAAGTTTATGGGTCAGTTGAAGGACTATCTCGAGTTCTCTGACAAGTCGCAGAAGCGCCTGAGAAATGAAGAAGTCATGCGCGAGTTCGCCGACCTGTTTGCCAACGAGGGCAAGGAGCCGGCGAAGCGCTCCGACTTCGAGTCGCCGGAGAAGCTGCGGGCGATGAAGGCAAAGCTGGATGGCGTGGCGAAGACATACCAGTTCAAGCATGTGGGCGATGTGGAGTTTGACGAGGAGCACAAGATGTACTCGGTCAACTTTACGGATGCTCAGGGTGCGGTGAGAACGATTGACTGGACGCTGGCCTCTGCGCCAGAGACCCGTCAGATGCTGGGCAAGCATGCGCAGATTAAGGAACAGCTGATAGGGCCGTTCGTGATCGAGTATGCCGCCAAGGGTTCGAAGGGCGATACGGCGGAAGAGGCCGAAGAGGTCGCTTCCGAAGAGGGCGTGGCTGAGACGGCTTCTGCTCCTGGTACGGCTCTCGAGGCCAAGCCGGGCAAGAGGCAGCCGAAAGCATCCCAGGATCCTGTGGAGAAGAAGACGGCACGCGAGGTCTTCGAATATGTCATCGAGCAGGGCCGCAAGGAGTACCAGGTACAGCGGTACAAGGGTCTGGGCGAGATGACGGCTCCGCAGCTGTGGGAGACGACGATGGATCCTGAGCGGCGGACGCTGCTGCAGGTGAAGCTGGAAGACATCGCAGCCTGCGAGGAGATCTTTACCACTCTGATGGGCGAGGATGTCGAGGCCCGGCGCAAGTTCATCGAAGAGAATGCACTGGATGTAAAGAATCTGGATATCTAACAGAGATAGATATCCGAAAGCAGAACGGCCTCGCGCTTGAATACGCGAGGCCGTTTTTGCTGGTCGTCGGACTATGCAGGACGCAGTTAACCCTTGGGCTTGGGTGGGTACCTGGAGAACATCTTGGAAGTGGCCTTCTCAATCTTCTTGGCGTTTTTTTCCGGCTTGTCGCTCAACGTGTCGGAGGCGGTGCCACGCCAAATGACCTTGTGAGTCTTGGCATCGCCGAGGAGGACGATGAGTTCCCCTACTGGGATATTGTTTACGGTGGTGGTGCTCATTCCGCCCATTCCACCGTAACCGCGGTATCCGCCCCATCCGCCCCAGCCCCCCATATTCGTGGTATCGAGCTGCGTCCGATGGCCAACGGCAGCGTGATAGCTGACGAGCATGTCGGCCTTTTCGGGGTCGGTGGCCTTCGAGAGTCCCTTGGCAGCGAGTTGCTGATCGATGTTGTTGATGACGCGCTCGTCCATCAGCGGGTTCGGGGCGGGCGTGCCCTTGGTCCAGGCATAGGTGTGATAGCTGGAGAAGTTAGCGGCTTTGTCGTAATCCGTGTTGACTTTCTGGGCCTGGACGGTGCCAGCGAAGATGAGCGCGAAGAGCAGAGGTATGAAACGGAGAATATTGCGTGAGTTCATAATGGCCTTCCTTTCACATGGAGTGACATAGGGGCCCGCGTGCAAGACGTTTTCGCCTTCGTGCGCAGACGGAATGAGGCCGGGAGGAACGGAGAAGAATGTACCACTTCCGAAGGTATCGAGTCAGCCGGGCTAATGCCTAATTGTGATTGGAATGCAATAATGCGCGGATGAGCGAACAGTCTGGACTGGTGAATCGGCGGCGGTTTCTAGGAGTGTGTTCGGCGGTGGGGCTGGGGCAGACTCTGTTGCCTGGAGTGCTTTGGGGAATGGCGGCACAGGCGGGGCAAAGTGCAGCGAAGACGGAGACAGCGGGAATCGATCACGATCACCTGACTGTGATTACGCCGGAGATGATCGACGCGGCGGCGGCGATTGCTGCTGTAAAGCTGACGGATGAACAGAAGAAACTGATGCTGGATGGCTTGAGGAAACAACGTGATTCGGTGCTGGTGATTCGGAGCATGAAGATTCCGAACGGCATAGCTCCGGCGTTTGTCTTTGATCCCGTTCCGGCGGGGATGAAGCTCGACACCGTCCGGAAGCCGATGCGCTTGAGCCGGGCTCCTGATGTGAAGGAATTGGTTTCAGGGGGAGAGGATGGGTTGGCGTTTGCTTCGGTGCGTGAGCTAGCTGAACTAATGAAGACACGCAAGGTGAGTTCGGTCGAGCTGACGAAGATGTACCTGGCGCGATTAAAAAAATATGACTCACGGCTGCACTTCGTGATCACCCTGACAGAAGAACGCGCGTTGAGGCAGGCTGCGGAGGCGGATCGAGAGATTGCCGCGGGAAAATATCGTGGGCCGCTGCATGGGATTCCGTGGGGAGCGAAGGATTTGCTAGCGGTCAGGGGCTACCCAACGACGTGGGGGGCGGGGGGATTCGAGCAACAGACGTTCGACTATGACGCGACCATTGTGGAGCGTCTGGATGGCGCGGGAGCTGTGCTGGTGGCGAAGCTCAGTATGGGAGCACTGGCGAGCGGGCCGATCTGGTTTGGAGGAATGACACGGAGTCCATGGAATGCGAAGCAGCCTTCTGGAGGATCGTCGGCAGGATCGGCTTCTGCGGTGGGCGCAGGGTGCGTGGCTTTTGCGATCGGGACGGAGACGCTGGGGTCTATCTCTTCGCCGTCGACGCGGTGCGGAGCGACGGGACTGCGGCCTACCTTTGGACTTGTGCCCAGGACAGGAGCGATGGCGCTGACCTGGACGATGGACAAGATCGGGCCCATTGCGCGGTCGGTAGAGGACTGTGCGCTGGTCATGAGCGCAATCTATGGGCCGGATGGGCATGATCGCAGCGTGAAGGATGCGGCGTTCAACTGGGATGGGGAGTTCGAATGGAAAAAGCTGCGGGTGGGATATCTGAAGAGTGAGTTCGATGCTCCAACGTTACCGGCAAATGCGACTGAGGAGCAGAAGAGGGAATTTGCGAGGCAGTCCTATGATGCGAAGTACGGACAAGCTGCTGTGGACGCGCTGCGGAAGATGGGTGTGAACCTGATTGAAGTAAAGATGCCGAAGGGATACCACTTTGGAGATATCCAACCAGTGCTTGAAGCCGAGGCCGCAGCTGCGTTCGACGACCTCACGTTGAGTGGGCGGGATGGATTGCTGACAGAGCAGGGACCGAATGAGTGGCCGAATACCTTTCGCGTAGCGCGGTTCTATTCTGCGGTGGACTACATACAAGCGCAGCGGGCTCGGACGCTGGCGATGGAAGCGATGGAAAAGGTGTTCACCGAGGTGGATGTCATCGTGACACCGTCTTCAGGGACCCAGTTGACCGCAACGAATCTTACGGGGCATCCGGCAGTGATTGTTCCGAATGGAGTCCGCGGGATGGATGCACCGCTTCCAGACCATACCGAGGACGGACATCCGCAGAATGTCGGCGGCCCGGGGACTCCGGTGTCGCTGACGTTTTTAGGGGCGCTGTACTCGGATGCCCGGCTGGCTGGGTTTGCGCGTGCTTACCAGCAGGCAACGGGATTTCACCGGCTGCATCCGAAGCTGGACTAGCAGGATGTGAGAATAGGGCTATGAAGGGTTCGACGCTGATCGAGGCACGCGGTCTGGTGAAGGAATACGACGTGGGCGCGCGGGTGGTGGATGATGTCGCGTTCGTGATTGCGCGCGGGGAGACGTTGGGCCTGGTGGGAGAATCGGGTTCTGGGAAGAGCACGGTCGCTCGTATGCTGCTTCGGCTGATTGAACCGACGGCCGGCGAGGTGCGGTACGAAGGGCGCGATCTGCTGACGATACGCGCGAGCGAGCTACGAGCGATTCGGCGGAAGATGCAGGTTGTGTTTCAGGATCCGTTCGCGGCCCTGAACCCGCGGATGAAGGTGCGGGAGATTCTGGCCGAGCCGTTTGCGATTCACAGGGAACCCTGCGATCGAGCACGGCTGGATCAGATGCTTGGCGAGGTAGGGTTGGAGGTGTCGGCGCTGGAGCGATATCCGCATGAGTTCAGCGGAGGGCAGCGCCAGAGGATCAACATTGCCCGAGCGCTGGCTCTGCGGCCTGAGTTTGTGGTGCTGGATGAGCCGGTGAGCGCCCTGGATGTGAGTGTGGGAGCGCAGGTGGTTAATCTGCTGCGAGAGCTACAGCAGCGCTACGGTCTGACGTATCTGTTTATCTCGCACTCGATGCCGCTGATACGCTACCTGTGCGACCGGGTTGCGGTGATGAAGCGGGGACGGCTGGTGGAGCTGGGAACGTGCGAGCAGGTCTGCGATGCTCCGCGGGAAGCATATACACGGGAGCTGGTGGCGGCGACGCCGGAGATACGGCTGTAAGACTGTCCTGCACAGTACCCGATACAATTAAAGGTGGATGATTTCCACCATAATCCCGCACTGGCGCTATGCCTGGTTGGTCACTGCCTCGACGATCGCCGGAGTGATGAACGCGATGGCCGGGGGAGGATCGTTTCTTTCGTTTCCTGCCATGCTGGGCGTCGGCGTGCCGCCAATTGAGGCCAATGCGACGAACACGGTTGCTCTGTGGCCGGGGCAGCTGACCTCCGTTGCGGCGTTGCGCGGCGACATGCGGAGAGACCTGCTGCCGGTGATCTGTATCGCGTCCGCGATCGGAGGCGTCTCGGGAGCGGTGATGCTGCTGCATACGCACCAGGTCACCTTTCTCCACCTGATTCCATGGCTGCTGTTGGGAGGCACGGTTTTGTTTGGCCTGAGCGGCCCGGTGTCGCGCTGGATGCGAAGGCGATCTGCGATACCGCACGCGGAGAGGAAGATCTCTTCCCTGCCGGTCTTTCTTGCGCTGCTGCCGATCTGTTTTTATATCGGCTACTTCGGCGCCGGCGGCGGCTTTCTGATCATGACGGTGCTGGCACTGTTTGGCATAGAGGAGATGCACACGCTGAACTCGCTGAAGGTGCTGGCCGCATGTCTGTCGAACCTGTCAGCGGTGCTGACGTTTGTACTGAGCGGAGCGATCGTGTGGAAGTATTGCGTCGTCTCCATGCTGTTTGCCGGAGCGGGAGGCTATGTAGGAGCGAAGTATGCGCGAAGGATGAATCCGAATGTGCTGCGCGCGATCGTGGTCGTGACGGGATGTCTGGTGGCTTCGTACTTCTTCTGGAGGAACGGACGGTGAAGCTGGAGACACATGCGACAGAACAGATTGGAATAAAGAAGGAAGTGGAAGTATGAGTCACGAGGGAATCAGGTTTGTGAGTGCGGATGATGCGGCGAAAGAGGCCGCTATGGAGAAGCGTCTCCCCGCAGATGCCGTTACTCCGGCCAAGGTCCGGATCCATAAGACGGAAGGCACCGGAGTTGAGATCGACTGGAAGGACGGACACAGGAGCGCATGGAGTTTCGCGTGGCTGAGAAATGGCTGTCCGTGCGCGACGTGTCATGAGGATCGGGAACAGAACGGACGCAAGCCTGGAGAGCCAAAACCCAAGCCGCAGACTCTGCTGCCGATGTACGAAGCTCCTGCACGGCCGGTCGAGATCACGCCGGTGGGCAACTACGCCGTTAAGTTTAAGTGGCGCGACGGCCACGAGAGCGGAATTTACTCCTGGGAGTATCTGCGGCGCGTCTGCCAGTGTGAAGCGTGTGCTGCAAAGAGCTGACCGATCAGAAGCGATGTGCCCTCTTCAGGCTTTGATGGAGACGAGCTTCTGCAGCCGTGGAGTGCGTGCGACTTCAGCCAGGGTATAGCGATCAAGCGTATCGAGAAACGCAGCGTAGGCTGAATCCAATGCTCCCTTGAGAAGGCAGGCCCCGGCGAGGGGGCAGGGCTGGGTGACACAGTCGATGACAGCGTCAGACGGCTCGGTGATGCGAAGGATGTCGCCGAGGCGAATGGAGTCCGCGGGGCGCGCGAGGCGAAGGCCCCCGCCGACGCCCTTGGTCGTGATGAGAAATCCCTGCTGGCCTAGCTGGTGCGCCACCTTGACCAGATGAGTGTAGGGAACGTTGAAGAGCTCAGCTACTTCCCGGACCGTGACCGTGGCCTGCATGGGCTCGGCACGGCTGCCGAGGTACATGAGAAGGCGCAGGGCCAGGTCGGAGAAGCGGGTAATCGTCATCGTCCAGAAGCTCCTTGCAGTCAGGCCCGCGCAATCTCCGTGGAGAAAGACGGATCAGGGCCGAAGGCTTCACTATAACGGCAGTCCAGGGGGATGTTAAGCCCGTTGAGCAACGTGTCGACCGCATTCATGAAGCCGATTGGACCGCAATAGTAAAAGTCGGCCTGCGGCGGCAGATGAGAGCTGAGCGACTCCGCGGATATACGGCCCGCATGATCGTAGTGGAGACCCGCCTGGTCGGCCGCTGCGGGCCTCTCATAAAACGTGAGGGAGCGCAGATGTGGATATGTTGCGGTCAGCTCCTGGATCTCATCGCGGAAGGCGTGATGGCTTCCCTGCAAGGCTGCGTGGACAAAGAGAACAGGGCGATGCGAAGCACTCACCGCGAGGTGATGCAGCATGCAGATTGCGGGCGTAATACCGGCGCCTCCGCTCAATAAGACGACCGGGCGGTCACTCTGCTGCAACATGAAATCGCCCTGAGGGACGTGGGCAAGAAGCGAGTCGCCTTCTTGTATGTCGTCATGCAGATGATTGGAGATTAATCCATTTTCCGCAGCTGTGATGTGGCTGGGAGCAAGCTCGCGCTTGACGCTGATCCTATACGTATTCCCATCACTGGTCTTTGAGAGGCTGTACTGACGAATCTGCTGAAACGGCGCGTCTGCAACCTGCGCCTTGATCGCGAGGTACTGACCAGGCTGAAAGGAAGGGAGCTTCTTTCCGTCCGGGTCTGCAAGATAAAAGGAGGTGATGGTCTCACTTTCCTCAACCTTGCGGATAACCGTGAGTGGCTTGAAGCCGCTCCAGCCCCCGGCCTGAGAGCTGCCGTCCTGGTAGAGCTTCTGTTCTACGCCGGTCATGATGGTAGCGAGTTGCTGGTATGCGGCTCCCCATGCCTCAATAATTTCCGGGGTCGCGGCTTCTCCAAGCACGGAGCGGATCGCGCGAAGAAGATGATCCCCGACGATGGGGTAGTGCTCCGGCTGCACCTCGAGACTGGCGTGCTTGTGGGCGATGCGATTCACCATTCCGCCCAGTTGATCCAGATGGTCGATGTGCGCGGCATAGGCAAGGATAGAAGCAGCGAGACTACGGGCCTGTCCTCCGCTCCGTTGATTCGCCGGATTGAAGATATTCAGCAGTGCCGGGTGTTCTTCAAACAACGTTTCGTAAAAGGCTCTGGTGACGGCTTCTCCGTGCTGCTGGAGTGCAGGAATGGTGGCTTTGACGAGGTCTTTGTGCTGTTGCAGCATGCTTCCTCCTAAATATTCATTTCAAATACATATTTAGACAGATAGATCGATTAGCGCAAGAAACGGTCGATAATCGAATTATTCTTCTGGGTTCAGGAGACCGAGAATAGCACTGACAGACGGGACCACCTGGAGGTTTTCGCGGGCATGTGGCTTGAGGACACCTTCTGTGACGCAGTGATCGAGAAAATCCAGCAGCTTGTCGTAAAAGCCGTTGATGTTAATGAGGATCGTAGGCTTCTGATGCAGACGGAGCGTCTGCCAGGTGAGAACTTCAAACATCTCTTCGAAGGTGCCGAAGCCTCCGGGCAGGACAAGAAAGGCATCGGCCAACTCCCCCATCATGGCCTTGCGGGTGTGCATATTGGTCGTGATGTGGAGTTCGGTAAGTCCGCGATGGGCGATTTCGAGATCGACGAGGACCTCCGGGATAATTCCGACGACGCGCCCGCCGTGGAGCAGCGACGATTCTGCGACGGCCTTCATTAAGCCAACGTTGGCGCCACCGTAGATGAGACCGATATTTTGTTGCGCGAGTATGAGGCCGAGTTCCACCGCAGCCTCAAGATAGACAGGGTTCACGCCGTTTGAGGACGCACAGAAGACGGCTGCATTGCGGATCACAACTTCAGGATAGCAACATGCGCAGAACACAAGATGAATTTGGATAAGAATGTGAAAGCGGCCCTTGAGGCGATGTCCCGCGAAGGACGCCGCCTCAAAGGCCGGATGAGCGGTACGAAGTCGCTATTTGTCGCTATTTGATGTGAATGGTTGCGCCGTTGATCGAGCTGTTGGCTTCAGCGATGACAGCACCAGCCTTTTGGGTGGAGGTCTCGGTTGTAGAGACGACGCGGGTACCGGCAGGCAGATTGACAGTGACGGGTTTGCCCGCGTCAAGCTTGATGAGCTCTTCGCCCGCCTTTACTTCCATCGGGGCACCAGAGTCATTCATGAATGTGATCTTGATGGTCTTTGTTTTGCCGAACATTGCCATGACAGGCGAATTGACGCTGGTGGCAGCGTGGACTGCGGGCGATGCAAGCAGAGAAGAAGCAGCGACGACGGTGGCGGCTACAAATTTACGATAGTTCATTTTCCAGCTCCCGGATATTAACGTTACGAGCGATGAGCGATGCTGCCATGGTTCAGCAAGCTCTTCGTATGTCGATACGCATTGGACTCAAAGAAGTTCCGAAAGATTTTGCTAAGTGACCAAGTGCCGGGAAATAGTGACAGACGACCCGAGCGAGGTGCGAATGTCTTTTGAAGGTTAAAATTGAAGATGGAGCGTGTATCAAATTGAGTCGTCTTTTGGAAAATATGAATCCTCAACAACAAGAGGGGATTCGCACGGTGGATGGGCCCGTCCTTCTGCTTGCAGGCGCAGGCAGCGGCAAGACGCGAGTGGTCACGCACCGAATCGCTTACCTGATCGAAGAACGCGGCGTACCTGCAGATGGCATTCTTGCTGTCACATTTACGAATAAGGCCGCAAAGGAGATGGGTGAGCGCGTCGATAAGATTCTTGGGCATTCCACACTGGCGAAGCCTACGATCGCGACGTTCCACAGCTTTTGCGTGCGGGTGTTGCGTCGCGATATTGAGGCTCTGCGCGTCAATGGCGTCGGCCTGACAAAGACCTTCGCCATCTATGACGAGCAGGATCAGCAGGCTGTCGTAAAAACTGCGCTAAAGAGGCTGGGAATCGATGACAAGAGTCTGAAGCCCCGGGTTGCGCTTGGTCGAATCAGCTGGGCAAAGAATCACATGATCGACCCGCAGGAATACTTTCTTGCATCGACCAATCCGATGGAAGAGAAGATCGCGCACATCTTTGAGATCTATCGTAAGGAGCTTGCAAAGGCGAATGCGCTGGACTTCGACGATCTTCTGCTGGAGACGGTACGGCTGCTGAAGTCTTCGTCGGAGGTGCGGGAGCGCTACAACCGCCGTTATCGCTACGTGATGATCGACGAGTACCAGGATACGAACCGTCCGCAGTACGAGCTGATGAAGCTGCTGGCGGGGGCGGAGAAGAATGTCTGTGTCGTCGGTGATGAAGATCAGTCGATCTATAGCTGGCGTGGGGCCGATATCAAGAACATTCTCGACTTCGAGAAGGATTTTCCCAACGCGAAGACAATTCGGCTGGAACAGAACTATCGCTCGACGCAGGTGATTCTTGAAGGCGCGAGCACGGTTGTTGCCCAGAACACGCAGCGCAAGGGTAAAAATCTATGGACCTCGCGCGAGGGCGGATCGCTGATCGGATATTACGAGGCTCCGGATGGCGAGAACGAAGCGCTGTTTATTGCGGACCGGATCAAGCAATATCTGCGCGAGGCCGGACAGCAGGAAGATCAGCCTCGATGCGCCGTGTTGTATCGGACCAACTCTCAGTCGCGACTGGTGGAAGAGGCTCTGCGGCGGTACCAGATTCAGTACCACATGGTCGGGGGGTTCAGCTTCTACGATCGCGCCGAAGTGAAAGACCTGCTGAGTTATCTGAAGCTGGTGCAGAACCCGCATGATTCGATTGCACTGCAGCGCGTGGTGAACTCTCCTCCTCGCGGCATCGGCAAGACGACGATGGAGACGCTGGAGCGCATGGCCCTGAGCGCAGGGCTAAGCACCTGGGATGCGATTGCGCGAGCGATGGAAGATCGTCTGTTGCCCCAACGGACGTTGAATGCCCTGGATGGATTTCGCAGACTGATCGACGATGCGCGGGCGATGCTGGGGCCAGGCTTCGCGGAAAAGCTGACTGAGGATGTGCGTGAAGACGCGGGCGCCGATGCTTCCTTCGATATCGCAGCGTTCTCCGACGAGTCCATTGGCGAACCGGAGGAACCGGAAGAGGATCAACAGGAGTTCGATACCAGCTTCAATTTTGCCTTCGACTTCGGGCCGAGCGAAGAGATCTCGACGATTGCAGCAGAGAATACGCAGGACTCGGATGAGCAGCATGGGATCTCTTCGGTGAGCTTCAATCCTTTTGCTCCCGTGGTTTTGAAGGAAGCATCCTCAAATCGGAAGACCGCAGATTCGACTGCGCGGTCCAATCGCTCCGCTCAGGATGACACCTCTACGGGGGGCGAGAAGGATACTCTTAGCAATGGCCAGCCGGCGTTTCGTAGCCCGGGCGGAAGAGCCACCTTACCCGAGCTGATCAAGTTTCTTAATGACCGCAGCGGCTATATTCGTTCGCTCGAGGATGAAGGTACGCCGGAGAGCTTTTCGCGCATTGAGAATCTGAAAGAACTTGCGAATGCAGCACAGGATGCGGAAGAGCGTGGTGAGACGCTGGATGAATTTCTGGACCATGCTGCGCTGTCGAGCGATGCCGATCAGTACTCCGCCGAGGCGAAGGTGACCCTGATGACGCTGCATGCGGCCAAGGGCCTGGAGTTTCCCCTGGTGTTTCTGGCGGGTATGGAAGAGGGACTATTTCCAAATGCCCGCACGATGATGGACCCGGCCGGCATGGAGGAAGAACGCCGGTTGTGCTACGTGGGGATGACCCGCGCGATGGATACGCTAGTGATGACGAGGGCGCGACACCGGCGTCGATACGGCAGCGATATGCCGGATGCAACGGTAGCATCGCGATTCCTCGAAGAGGTTCCGTCTCGGCTGGTCGAAGATCTCGGAAGTCCTCCTGCGCGACCACAGTTCGGCGGAGACTACGGCCGGGCTTATTCGACGCCGTATCCAAAGGCAAATCGCTTCGGCCAGGGCGAGATGGAATCCGGCGAACGCCATTGGAGTTATGAGGACGAAGACCAGAGCGGAGGTAAGATGCCGCCTGCCGGAGCAGGAAAGACCTTGGGTGGTGGCCGCGGAATCACCGGTGGCTCAGGGTCGCTGGACAACATTGCCAGCTTCTTTTCCGGACGGGGGCAGAAGCCTGCTGCGAAGGGAGGTCGCCCGAAGCTGGAGATTGCAGAGCCCACCGGCAAGACCGGATTGAAGCAGGGGACAAGGGTGCGGCATCCGAAATACGGCGAAGGAACCGTGTTTCGTCGCGAAGGAGATGGGGATGACGCCAAGATTACAGTACAATTTCAACAGCATGGCGTGAAGAAGCTGGTGGAGAAGTTTGCCCAGCTGGAACGCCTCTAAGTTCCTGAAACTTATCTTTAAGAGAAAGATTGACAAGAGACTGATGGCAAATACCAAGAGCATTACCGATAAGGTAGAACGCAAGAAGGTAAAGCGGACTGCCCGCAAGAAGGCTGCCCCGAAGGCAAAGCGTACCACTCCTCGCGGCTCCAATAAGGCGAAGGTTCGCAAGTTGAGCCGAGGCCAGTCGAAGCGTTAGTTCCATCCACGAGGCCTTCCGTGCTGTGGGTTGCATAGTTCCAGCAACTCTGGCGCGGAAGGTAGCTCCTCCCCCGGTGCGTTTCGCTGTAAGGTGTAATCGGGTGAGTCCGGAACGACGCTGCCGGACAATTCTGTTTGAGGAGCAGGGTGCTGGCCAGGCAAATCTTCAAAACCAAATCGATCGACAAGCTGATCTCTGAATCGGAGCGGCCGGAGCATGCCCTGAAGAAGTCTCTGGGGCCGGTGAGCCTGACGGCTCTGGGTATCGGCGCTGTGATCGGCTCGGGCATCTTTACCGTCATTGGAACGGCGATCGGCGGGAATCCTGCCTCCGAGGTTAAGATCTCGGATTCTCCCGTCATCGACCTAATCCTCGGTCTGCTGCACCACACCAGTGGCGCCGTTGCCGGTCGTCCCGGGGCCGGGCCGGCCCTGGCTGTCTCGCTTGTGCTGGTTGCTATCGTCTGCGCATTGACGGGCCTTTGCTATGCAGAGCTGGCCAGCATGATTCCCATTGCGGGATCGGCTTACACGTATACCTATGCAACGTTAGGCGAGCTGGTGGCATGGATCATCGGGTGGGACCTGATCCTGGAATATGCCTTCAGCAACATGAGCGTGAGTGTCGGCTTTGCGGCTCACGTGGTGGATCTGCTGGACTGGCTGGGCCTGAAGATATCGCCGCAATGGCTCTCGCCGGCTTATCTTCCTCTCGGCCTGCAGGATCTCAATGGAAAAGATATCTACCTTCCCGGCTGGCATGCAGGCTTCAACATCCCCGCGTTTCTGATTGTTCTGTTGCTGACCGTCGTTCTGGTTCGGGGAATTCGCGAATCTGCACGGACCAACAACATCATGGTTCTGGTGAAGATCATGGCGATCCTGATCTTCATCTTCTTCGGTCTGAGCTTTATCCATCCCAACAATTACGTGCCGTTTTCGCCAAATGGCTGGAGCGGCATTCTCGCGGGCGGCTCGATTATCTTTTTCACCTATATTGGCTTCGATTCGGTTTCCACCGCGAGCGAAGAGTGCAGGTGTCCGCAAAAAGATGTTCCGATCGGAATTCTGGCGACGCTGGTAGTCTGCTCGATTCTGTACATCGGAGTTGCCGCCGTACTTACAGGCATGGTGCCGTGGCAGAGCGTGGCTGGGGATGCAGCGCCGGTAGTGAACGCCTTGAAGCGTGTATCGCTCACACCCGGCGGCCATAGTTTGCATTGGGTAAGGCTCGCCGTACTGCTGGGAGCGCTTGTGGGGATGATCTCCTCCATCCTTGTCTTTCAGCTTGGTCAGGCACGCGTGTGGTTTGCAATGTCTCGCGATGGCCTGCTGCCGAAGGCTTTCAGCAGGGTACATCCCCGCTTTAGAACACCGGCATTCGCAACCTGGGTCGCAGGTTTCCTTGTCGCTATTCCCGCGGGCCTGTTCGATGTAGGCACATTTGCTGAGATGTCCAACATCGGAACCCTGTTCGCGTTCGTTCTGGTCTCTATCGGAGTATTGGTGCTGCGATCGCGCCAGCCGGAACGACATCGCGGATTCAGAGTTCCATTCGGACCGGTTATTCCGTTGCTCAGCGTGGCCTTCTGCGTTCTGTTGATGGCTGGCCTTCCGGTAAAGACGTGGTTGCGATTCTTTGTGTGGCTGATCGTAGGGCTTCTGGTTTATGTCTTTTACAGCCGCAAGCGAAGTGAGTTTTACTCGCCTGAAGCCTAAGATAGAGAGATGGCTCGAAAGCTGACAAAAAAGGATTCAGAGATCGATATTGTGGAGTGGCTGCGACGACTGCCAAAGGCAGAATTGCACCTGCATCTTGAGGGCACGATCAAGCCCGAGACCCTTGTCGAGTTGAGCCGCAGGCATGACGACACGCCTCTTACGCTGGACGAGGCGGGCATGCTCTACAAGTACGAGAACTTTTTGGGATTCCTGATGTCATTCAAGGCCGTGACCGAACGATTGCAGGAACCCGCGGACTACGAACTGATCACCTACAACATGATCCGCGAGCTCGCCAGCCAGGGTGTGGTTCACGCTGAAGTGTATATCTCGTTCGGGATTATCTATTACTGGAAGAAGACCGACGTGGAGCCTTACGTCGAGGCGATCGAACGAGGACGCGAGCGAGGCGAGAGAGACTTTGGAACGACCGTGCTTTGGATCATCGATGCGGTGCGCCACTTCGGCGTGGAAGAGGGCGCACGAGTCTTTCGTAAAGCAGCAGAGCTGCGTGAGAGATATCCCAGCATCGTTGGAATCGGGATTGGCGGAGACGAAGCCCGTGGACCTGCTGATCAGTTCCGCGAACTCTACCGCGAGGCGAAGGCGAGCGGCCTGCGCTTGACCGCACATGCAGGCGAGTCGGTGGGGGCGGAGAGCATCTGGTCGGCAATCAACATCGGCGCTGAACGCATCGGCCATGCGCTGGCAGCGCAGCATGACACGGAATTGATCGAGGTTCTGGCGTTGAAGCAGATTCCGCTGGAGATCAACATCACGAGTAATGTTAAGACTGGCTGCTGTAAAGCATTTGACGAACATCCGGTGAAAGACTACTTCGAATCTGGCCTGATGATTACGCTTAACTCCGACGATCCTCCAATGTTCGGAAGCGATCTGCTGGGTGAGTATGTCCTGGCCCAGCAGAGATATGGCTTCACGATGGAACAGATGCGGGAGCTCGCCGCGAATGCAGTTGAGGCCAGCTTTCTTGATCCGACGCGAAAGCTCGAACTTCTACGGCGGGTCGAGCGATACCTTTGATCAAGGCTGCCGCCACCGAATCGTAGACGATCACGCCGCCGATTCTGCCATCTGCCGGTGCAGTTCTTCCAGCTTCGTCGCATAAGGAACGCAGACGAGGCTAATCGCGCAGTTCCGAAAGACCGGGTTGATCTCCGGACCGAGCCACGTAGTCTGCACCGCGCTCTGTTGATTGAGGATCAGCATGTTGACGCCGCTGCGGCGAAGAAGTTGTGGCAGCTCACGGGAGATTCGCCCCTGTGCGACATGCACCTCAATTCTGCAGTCGAAGTCGGGCAGGCAGGCGATATCGCTTAGCCAAGCGTCTGCCGCCTCTTCTCCCATAGGAGCGGATGAGAGGAGAGGCTTCAGGAGTGAACCTTCATTAATCTCATCCACGACGTGGAGCAGATGGAGCGTTGCCCCAGACTGTGACGCGTAGTTCGCAGCATGATGCAGATGAGACATGCCCTCCTCTGGTCCACTGAACCAGACGCCAACATGCCGACTTGAAGGTGGAGCACTCTCGCCCACGTTGACTCTTCCCACCGTCCATATAGGGACGGTGAGACGCTTGATGAGGCGTGCACGCAACGAGCGATGCCAGGGCCGTGGCAACCCGGTGAGATCACTGGGAGGAAGCATGAGGAGCACGTTGGGACGGCGCTCGCAATAACCAGCAATGCCTTCAGTTGGGTCACCGCTGATCAGGACCCGATCGCAGTGCTGATAGTTATCCGCCTCAGCAAAGAAGGATCGAAGAAGCGTCTCAGCCTCGCGATAGAGCGTCTTCCGAGGGTCGTACACATGGAGCAGAGTCAGCTTTGCATCCAGGTTTTGTACCCACTGCGCCACGGTAGGAATAACTGCATGACTCGAATCGGAGAAGTCTGTTGCGAATACGATTTCAGTTGCTCGTTGAAGCATGGCGTTTCCTTCCGTCGAACAGAGATTAATTTTCACTAAAAGACAAAGCCGTCGACCGGCATGACATCGCCGATGGGTCTGATTCGGCGTTGCTTCGGACTTCCAACCCATCCGCGCTCCCGGTCGATCTCGTCCATTTGCTCGCGCAGATTAAGCTCAATCGTTCGCGACAGCGAGGTCATCGGCGTGTCATGAATGGTGCTCTCAAATGGATTCGAGATCTCGCGGCTCATCAGGTCGGCAGCGATAAAGGTAAAGCTGACGAGCACACTGGCAATGGGCGTCAGCAGGCCGAGGTCTTCCACCAACCCCAGGGGCAGAAGCCAGCAAAAGGCATTGACGAGAAGTCGAGGAAGATAGTCGAACTGACGGGGCAACGGGGTATTTTTGATACGCTCGCAGGCTCCCTGGATATTGGTCAGCACGGTGAGGTTTTCATTGATGGCTGTCCAGCGAAAGCTATCGAGCATGCCTTCATTGCGAGCCTGGCGAAGCAGGCTCCCCATCCGCAACACCAGACCGGCGGGAAGATTCTTATAGACGCTCAAGTCGCGTGCAACGCTCTCTCCCAGAAAAGTCCGTACCTCCGGAAGCGCCGTCTGTTTTCGAAGGTGGCACCGCAAGGCATGGGTAAAAGTAATGTGATGGAGAACCAGCGTATTCCTCAAAGGAGTGCGACGAGGATCTTCGGTCTCGTCGTCGAGCATGGTGAGAAACTGCACGGCAAGGGCTCGCGATGTATTTACAAGCTGCCCCCACAACGAACGAGCTTCCCACCAGCGTGCATAAGCAGCGTTGGTGCGGAACACGAGGAAGATCGTCAGGGCAGAAGCCAGTGGAGCGACCGGCAATCCATTTAATGAGATCCATTTGTGATGAAAGATGGAATAGGCTGCTGCAACCGTGCAGTCAAAGACCAGCAGGATCAGCAGCCGCTTCCACGCCTGGGGCCAGATTCGCTTCAACGGCAATCGGTCGCGGACAATCATGAGACAAGCTCCATATGCGGATTAGACAGCCTTCGGGAGCGATGCGCGCCCTATCTTCCGGGCAGTCTTTGGGCAAAGCCGGACGATGGAGAGGAGACTATCTTTTGGTCATGGCTCCTGCATTCTTTTGGACTTCCGCGTCTAATAGAAGGCGTGAACACCTTCTACAGGCGTTTTGTCCGAATGCGCGTGGCCGGCGGCGGCCGCAGCCATGTTCTGCTGATTGCGGCCGCTCTCGTCTCCGTTCTTGTCCTGCTGGAGTGGTACTTCGACTTCGACTTTTCGCTGGGAATTCTTTACATCTTTCCGGTGATGATCGCGGCGACGATCCTGACACGATGGCAGATCGTGATTGCGGCGGCGTTCTGCGCCTACACCCGCGGGTTATTCACCGCAGACGAGACGCATCTGGAACACGTGCTGCGGTTCTGCATGGCCACCATCGCTTATACAGGTTGCGGTTTATGGATCTACCAGATCGCCGACTCCCGCCGCGTTGTGCTGAAGCATTACTCGCGCCTTCGCTACGAGCAGCGCATGCGACGTCGCGCGCAGGAACAACTGAGATTACTGGCTCAAAGCAGCCCAGCCGCCATCCTGACCATGGATTGCGATGGGAAGATCGTCGCGGCAAACCAGGCTGCTGAAACGATGCTGCAGTCGCGAGAGCCGCTAATCGGCCAGAAGATTCAAAAGTACGTTGGGCTGTTCCATGATGCCCTTCAACTACCGGCAGGTATGGGCGAGATACGCACGTCCGCAAATGCATGGGCACGCTGCGCCGATGGGACGCTGCTTCCGGTAACGACGTGGTTTTCCATCTACGGAGAAGGCACCACACGGCATCTGGCCGCGATCGTCGTCGACACCTCGAATGAGGTGCGGGAACGAGAGCACGCGCAGTACGAGCAGATCGTCAGCCATGACCGAATTCTGGCCAGTGCAGTCTCCCACGAGATTAGAAACCTGTGCAGCGCCATCTTCGTTGTCGCTTCCAACATGGAGAGAAGCAGCGCGATCGCTGGAGACCCGGATTTCATGGCTTTGAAGAACCTCGCTGCAGGGCTACGAGACCTTGCATCTGTCGATCTTCGCAATAAGACTCGTATGCGAGTGCGTTCAGTTCGATTGCAGGAACTCGCGGAAGAGTTGCGCGTTATTATCGGTCAGGACTGGGAAGATATTGGAGGTGAGTTTGAATGGCGCGTCGCTGACGATCTTCCTCCCGTGCGCGCTAATCATCAGGGTTTGATCCAGACGCTTCTGAATCTTTCGCAGAACTCCCTTCGTGCGATACAGGGCACTGCAGCTCCCCGATTTACCATCGAGACTGCGCTGCACGATGGAAGAGTCTCTCTGCGAGTGTGCGATACAGGGCCAGGAATTCAGGTCACCGAGCATCTCTTTCAGCCTTTCCGACCCGAGTCTGATGGTTCCGGGCTTGGCCTTTATGTCTCCCGTGCGCTGGTCGAAAGCTTCGGAGGAGAGCTACGTTTTGAACCGACCATCGCTGGCTGCTGCTTTATGATCACATTGCTGGCCGCGCAGGATGAAGATCCGGACACGCAGGCTTCGCCGAAAGAGAAGCAGGAGCAGGCATGAACGCAACCACGAATGCGATCCGCATATATCTTCTCGATGATCATCGATTGTTTCGGGAAGGACTGCGCCGCCTCCTGGGCTCCGATGAGCGCTTCGTGATCGCCGGTCAAAGTGGAGATTCCACACAGGCATTGGCAGAGCTGCGTACGACCGCAGTCGATGTCCTGGTACTCGATTACGATCTCGGAAAAGAGAACGCGCTCGCCCTGCTGGAACCTCTACGATCGATGAATTTTGCCGGGAAGGTCCTGATCGTAACCGCCGGCCTCCCTGACAAGGATGCCCTTACGCTTATTCGAGCAGGCATCTCAGGAATTTTCCACAAACAGGAGTCCCCGGAAGACCTGCAACGGGCGATTCTGGAGGTCGCACAAGGCCGTGTGCTGATCGACCAGCAATATCTCCAGGCTGTCCTGGCGTCGGCGCAGCCGCAGGCAACTCCGCAATTCACAGAGCGGGAACGCGTTACGCTGCGCTATCTTTTGCAGGGGTTGGCAAACAAAGAGATCGCAGGGAATCTGAATATTTCAGAGAGCGCGGTGAAGGCTACACTACAGCAGCTGTTCTCCAAAACGGGCGTGCGCACCCGTTCCCAACTGGTTCTGCTGGCGATTGAGAAGTACCGCGATCAGCTCTAGCCTTACTGCGCCGAAGGACGAGGGGCGAAGTATCCCTTGCTGGCGCGAACCCTGTAACGGGGATCGAGGGCTTGCAGATAGATCGTCCGGAAGGAACCGTCCTGCTTGAAGTCAGCGGGTCGATAGACCAGCGAGTATTGGCTTCGGAGTTCCTCCTGAATATTGCGGAAGCCTATCGCGACGTCTTCAATCTTGATTGGGAAAAAGGCCATGCCGCCAGTAGCTTCGGAGATCGCGCGAAGAACATCGTCACCCTTATCCTTGCTCGGACTGACGTTTGTGCTGATGGTGTAGACGATCGTCTCTGCCCGCTGGCACATCTTGATGGCATCGGATTGCTGGGAGCGGCTGTAGTTGTCGTCACCATCAGAGACGACGATCAGGGCGCGGCGTACGGCGCCGTCTTCCTGCAGGGTCAGCATCTGATCGCGGCAAGTTTTGTACAGAGCATCGTAAAGTGCCGTACCACCGCCAGGACGCAGCTTGCGAATTCCCTGGTTCAGGAGGTCGATATTGTTGGTAAAGCCCTGGGCCATATCACTCTGAATATCAAAGCCCTGAACGAAGGCTCGGTCGTTGCGATGAAGGATCTGCAGCAGGAACTCGATGGCTGAATCCTGTTCAAACTGAAAGCGCTGGCGGATGGAGCTCGAAGTATCGAGCATGATACCGACACGGAGGGGAAGATTCGTCTGCTGGCTGAACCGAAGCACTGCAACGGGAGGCCGGCCGTCATCGAGCAGACCAAAGTTCTCGCGACGAAGGCCCGTGATGAAGCGACCCTTCTTGTCCGTCACCGTAAAGATGAGATTGACCTCATTGACCTGTACCTTAATGGTCGTGATGGGCTCATCGCTGGGGGAAGGCTGACTCGGATTCGATTGAGTGCCGGCAGGCTGGCTCGTAGCGGGCTGCGTGGGTGCGGGCTGCGTGGGTGCGGGCTGCGTCGGAGCAGGCTGCTGTGCCGGTGGTCGTGCCGCCGTAGCCGGTGGTGTTGCGCTCGGAGCTGCAGGGAGGCCGTCAGGCGACGCTGCCGGAGTCTGGGCCCGAGCAGGCGGGATCCAAGCAAATGCGGCCGAAAGGGAGAGAACTGATAGGAAGCGGAAGGTACTGTTCATTCGTGTCGGTACGGTCACTGGGATCATTTTACTCAACTGGCCGCTAATCGGATCGAAGCATATCGAGCAAGCCACTTAATTGAGATGGCAACCGCGATTCCATCGTCATGATCTTTCGTGTCCGTGGATGATGGAAGACCAGCCGGGCTGCATGTAAAAAGTTACGATCGAGAGAGACAGCATCTGGCGGATGGCCAATCTGATGCGGCGCTCCATAGAGCGCGTCTCCCACCACGGGATGGCCAAGTGCCTGCAAATGAACGCGAATCTGGTGAGTGCGTCCGGTTTCAATGCGCACTTCCACCAAGGTGAACTGGCCGTACCGGGCGGAACGAATCCGCTCGATCACTTTGACGTGGGAGAGCGCCGAACGAACACCTTCGCTCTCGAGCGAACGCCGGGTTGTCATGCGGGTGCGTCGAACAAGATCCCGTCCGATAGGAAGGTTCACGGTCGTTTCTTCGCGCGCCATGTTTCCGTGGACGAGAGCGATGTAGGTCTTTTCCAGCTCGCGGCCGGCGAACATCTCACTCAGCTTCCGGTGCGTGCTGTCATCCTTTGCGACGACGATGATTCCGCTGGTCTGCTTGTCGAGGCGATGCACGATTCCAGGGCGAAGTTCCCCGCCTACGTGAGAGAGCTGATTGAAGTGATGCAGCAGCGCATTGACGAGAGTTCCATGATTGCGTTCATCGGCCTCTTCTCCGGGTGCAGCCACGCCAGCGCCTGCATGAACCATCATGCCTGCAGGTTTGTCGATCACGGCGAAGGACTGATCCTCGTACAGGATGGTGAGAGGAATGTCCTCGGGAAAGGCATGCAGGGGCGGCGGATGGGGAGCGCCTTCAATTTCGATGAGTTCCCCGCCCTGAAGCTTGAGTTTCGCCTTCGCAGGCTGCCCGTTGACGCGAACCTGATCGTGATCGATGAGGAGCTGAACCCTAGAGCGGCTGATGTCGGGAATGGCCCGTGCCAGATACTGATCCAGGCGGAGGTCGGCAGCCTCGGCCGGGGCGGCGAAGGTGCGAGTGTGATTTTCCGTTTCGTCTTCGATCGCAAGGACCGGGATGACGGGCGGAGGAGGAGGCTCGACCCCGCGGGTGGCGCGATATTCGGGTTTTACCGTCCGGCGGCGCTGCCCTTTGGGAAGCATGTTTTTAGACGGCATTTGAAATTTCCTTCCGCGGCTGCTGCCAGAGGAGCCCCGCAACCAAGATCATACCGAGGGCGACCCATTGAATGGGATCGAGCAGGCGGCTGAATCTGTCTTCGTAATATGCAGGCTCCCGCAGGAAGCTGAGGAGAAACTGAGCCGCGCCGCTGAGGACAAGGCCAAGCGCGACGGTATCTCCCGCGCGACTGCGCCGTCCGAGATGGGCAAAGAGAAAGATCGTAAGCATCACAGCAACGATGGCGGCGTAGAGCGAGACGGGATGGAGCCGCATCGACCCGGGCGGAATCGCCATCGCCCAAGGGAGACGGCTGGGGAGGCCGGGATCGCTGCCCTCGGCGAAATGGCCGATAGCGAGAAAAGCCCAGGCCAGCGTGGCACAGGGAGCCCAGGCGTCGAGCGCAGAGAGAATGTTGATGTCCCGGGTGCGCAGATAGATTAGCGTCGCAAATGCCGTCAACGTCAGGCCCGTGGGTGTGAGAGACGGAACCATTAATAGAAGGATGGGAAAGCTGAAGAAGGTATGCAGGTTCTCAATGACGAGAAGCAGGCGCGACAGGACAAAGGCCGCGATCAGCGCGAAGAGGCCGGCGTTCCAAAGCTGATCGGGGCTGAGATCGACCATTGCAGCGGTGCGAAGACTCAAGCCGAGTGCGAGCATCAGGCCGATGGCCGCGAGCAAGCCGAAGGCCGGGATGGTGAGAAAGCCGAAGTGAAGAAAACCGGGATGCATTACTTTCTAAAACCGCATATCCTTCGACCGCGCCCTGCGGGCTTCGCTCAGGATGACACCCTTATACAAGAGAAGGTGACATCTGCATGCTGGAGCAGAGAGAAGAAGGCGTGAAGGTGAAGGCAAGAAAACCGACCCGCGGGGCCGTGCGCTGATGCGCTGGTGAACCCGTCCTAAGACGGCGGGACCCTGCCGTGGTTCTTTAGGCATTCCGGACTGGCGGACGTTGCACACCGAACCATGTCTACGAGCCAGGCCCCTGTTCAATGAATGTTGGTTCAACCAGCGTGGATCGCGCACCTGCTTTGCAGGCCGGTCTCTTGAGATGGATGCTACCTGTGGGCCGAAGGCTTTGCAAGTTGACGGACAGGCGTAGAATGTCTGCCGTTCTATCGTTTTAATGGCGCACGCCCTTCACCAGATCGCGCATCGCGAGACTCGATTCCGTGTCCAGCTTCTCGAGGCCGTCCGCTACGGAGGCTCGTGTCTGTTCCGTCTGATTCTGGCTGACCTTCCACTTCCCTTCCAGCCGTTCGATCTTCATCTCGAGTCCGACGATGCCGCGGGCGATGGTCGCGATAAAGTCTGCCGGTGCATCGGCTACGCTCCAAGGTTCGGGCCGCGAGGCTTCGTGGATGTTTGTGAGGGTGTTGAGGTGGGTGAGCAGCCAGTCGGGATCTTCGATGGTGCGGAGCGGGCCGTAAGCGTGGACGACGGCGTAGTTCCAGGTGGGGACGACCTTGCCGGTCTCGGCCTTCTCGGGATACCAGGAGGGCGTGATGTAGTGCTGGGGGCCGGAGAAGATGGCGAGCGCGTCGGTCTCGCGGGAAAACTCCTTCCACTGACGGTTGGCCCGCGCGAGGTGGCCGCGAAGCGTGGCGTGCTGTTCGCTTTCGCGGTGGAGGACGAGGGGGAGATGCGTGGCGAAGAGACCGGAGACGCCGACGGTGACGAGCGAGGCCAGAGGATGGGAGCCCATCAGGCGGTCCAGGACCTCGGTCCGGGTCTCTTCAGTATGCTTCGGTATGTACATGCCCCCTCCGTGTCTTTTTGCGCAAAGTCTTCTAGAAATTAGACTTAGGTCCGGACTTCCAGCGCAAAGTCTTCACAATAAATGACTTATCAGTAAAGTATTCATTCCATACCGCTTAGCAGGCTGTAAAGGCCCATGCCCGCTTTCTCTCCTCATTAAAGTTTAGCAAGATGGAAGGGAGAGATCGGCGGTTGGATATGCCTTGCATTTGTTGGGTTTACGCGATCTGAGGGCTTGACAGATGTTTACCCCTCTCCGGAAAGATGGGGGTGGAGATGCGGCTTTTCCCTACTTGGCAGGGCGATGAAGCCGAAACGAAAGCCAACATACCCCGTGTCAACGATGCGTCAGGATAAGGACGTGCGGCAAACAAGGACGGCAAAGAACTTCCAGGGAAGGACTTTAGCCGACCCTGCGGTCATCGAGGATTTCGTCGAGCATTCCGGCGAGGGACCCGGCGCGGGAACGGATGGTGACCTGGGAGAGGGAGAGGCTTCCGGCGAGGGCGTCGTAGCGCTGACGCAGGGTCTCGAGCTCGTCGCAGATGTTCAACGCGGCGAGCACGGCCACGCGGAGCGAATCGACGGTATTGCCATGGGCCGAGACGGCGCGCATTTTGGCATCGACGACGCGGGCGAGCTGCTCGATATAGGCAGGGTCGGTTCCGCGGAGGTGGTAGATCTGGTCGTAGATCTCGACAGCGACGGCCTTGCTCTCAACTGGACTTGCCTGCTGAGAAGGAGGTGTGACGGGACTTGCGGTATGGTTCATCCGTTCTCCTTGAGCTATACGAGCTCATCCATCTGCTGCAGCATCTTTTCGACACGCTGGCGAACGTTGTCACGGTCCTTGCTGAGGGTATTGACGGCACTCTGGGCTTCCTGAGCGACGAGGGTCTGGAACTCAAGCTGCTCGCGGAGGGCGTTAATCTCGGCTTCGGCTTTGGCGCGGGCCTCGCGCTCCTGCTTGATGATTTCGACGGCGCGAAGCACCTTCTGTTCGAGTGCCTGGAACTCGTCGACGCTGACCGTGGCTGTGCTCATGGACATCTGCTCCTGCTTCAAAGATTCTTTGAGAAGTATAGAACCCGTCTGCGTGGATTTTCACAGGGGGGAATCGAGTTGGGTGCGTCTGATTGGATTCGATGGCCACAGCGGCTAAAGCCGCTGTGGGATGGCTTCGGCGGGACGGCTAAAGCCGTACCCTTAGCGGAGCGGTTTGAGCTGTGATCGAATAACCCACTCATGCGATGAGGCCGCATGAATGGGCCACCGCTGAAAGCCATGATTATGGAACCGTCACGGATCAGTCTCCATGAGTCGGCTTGTAGGAAGTGAACAGTCAATCGTGAGTAGCCGCTGCGTGAGGATTTTGTTCGGTTCAGCTGGTAGCAACCGCGGATCCTTCGACTTCGGCTTCGCCTTCGCTCAGGATGACACTCTCTGGATTTTGGGTTCAGGTGGGTGCATGGGATGGTTCAGGTTCGGGCTTCGCTCGAATAACCCACTCATGCGATGAGCCCGCATGAATGGGCCACCCGGCGACGGCCATATCTACATGGGGTTCAGTGATTTCAAACCGCTTGGCATTGAGTGCGTAATCAACAATGCATTCATCGAGCAGAGATCAATAACGACAAGCCGGCTTCTCGGCAGTGATCTGCTCGCTTCCAACAACGGCGTTTATGGGGACTAGTCTGGGGGTAAGTTTTTACGATGACAGGACTCTCTAAAATGACATGATCTATGTCTAAGGCCCTAAGGAGACGATGCAAATGCGAAAAACGAACACTGTCCATTTGCTGCTTGCGGCTGGGGTCGTGATGACGACTGCCACGGCCTTCGCTGGACCAGCTCCCAAAAGCCCAATCGCGAGCCTGTCCAGAAATGGTCAGGTGCTGGTCACCTGTGAAATGACCTTCGATGGTAGCGATGAAACTCAACCGCGTAAGGTAACCTCCTCCACCTTTGCAGTTCACACTCAGCCGCTTCGTGAATCTAATGGGGGCCTTGGGGTGAACGGCCCGAACACCTACTGGGACTACCAACCGCTCCTGACAACCTGGAGTGTACACCTCCCATCTGCGGGTTCTCCGGGGATCGTAGGATGCCCATACGTGCTTGTGACAGATGACGGGGAATATCTGCTCCTGCTTCAAAGCTACGCGTCCAAGGGAGCGATCCTTCTCTTCCGCCGCCGCGACCATCCGGGCCAGCCACGCGTTGACCAGAGCTACAACTCGGGTGTGCTCGTGCGGGAAATACCGGTTGATGAGGTCGATCCATCTCCACCTACTGTGCTCGGAAGAACTATGACAGATCACACACCCCAGTGGTACTCGCACGGAACCTTCAGCTTCAGCCCTGACAACCGCACCCTCCTTTACAACAGGGGATCAGGATCGGTTCAGATCGATCTCGCCACCGGATCCGTGACGCGCATGCCAGTACCTAGCGCGAAGCCCTAACCAATATAAGCAGAAAGCGATAACCGCTTGCACCCTGTAAACGCCGGTTCGATCTGCTTCTTCAGGAACGGTAAGTCGGCTTGTCGGAAGTGAGAAGTCGTCGCGAGTAAATGCTGCGTGAGTGCGGTGTCTGTGGGAATTCTTCGGCTTCAGCGGAGTAGGGATCCGTAGATCCTACGAATTCGACTTTGTTCAGGATGGCAGTCTTTGAATTGGGTTCGCGTGGCCAATGGAGCATCGTTCAGGCTCGAACTTCCTTCGAATGGCCCCCTCATGCGATGAGCCGCATGAATGGGCACCCGGCACCGGCGATGGAGTGGTTCCAGATCTCCACTCCCTCGATACGTTTTCCGATTACGCGGCCCGTCACGATTAGTCCTCCCAGAAGACACAACGATGACAAGGAAAAGTATTTCTCGTCTTAGTGCGGACGAAATGTTTTGCCTGTCTCGAGCAGAGTCTTCAGCCGTGAAAGAATGCGAGGCCACCCATCGGCATTCTGCGTATATGCCGGATCGTCCTCTGTCCAACCATCATTGGTCACGACCACTTTGACGGCCTCGGATTCAGGCGTGAGCTCGATTTTGACGTGGGACATCCTGTCGCCCATTCCCATTCCGAAGTCGTACTCGAGAAGTCTGGGCGCATCGACGCGGGTCACGCGACCTGTGACGTAGCGCGTGGGCTTGCCGTCTTTTCCCGGCCCTGACCACGTCATGGAGCCTCCCAGCACCAGCTCCACTGCGAAATCAGCGCCCATGAAGATGGTCTGATTGGCTTCTTTGGAGACAAACCCGTCCCAGACCTTTTCGATCGGCGCGGCGATGTAGTACGTGAAGACAAGCGGCGGTTTGACCATAGATGCACCTCAGCGGATGTCGCACACCAGTTTACCGGTGTTGTGCGAAGTCGCCGTGAAAACAAGAAAGCCTAAAGAGCATAAGGGCAGAGATCTATCGAATTTCTAAAATTACGATTGAAACCCTCGTATGTAGGGGGTGTTGGGCGGCCGCGGCCCGGTTTCAAAGAGCGGACCGTGGGTCGAGCGATATTTCATGTTCATGAACGGCGTCTCAATGCGGCGTCCGACGGCAGAATAACGGCCGTTCTCCCAGTTTGAGTCCATGTAGTGGTTCACAATCCCGGTTGACAGAAGCAGCCGCTCCGCATTGAACGGTTCCTTCCCGGTCAGCATCATCTCGGTGATCCAGTGTTCGTGGCCGTTGGCAGCGTGGTACTGCGAGATGGGGCCGGGCCAACCAAGCATGGAGATGATCGTGGGGTCTTTCTGTCCTTCGATCTCGCCGGCGTAGGTCCAGCCCACACCTTCGCCCGAGATTACGGCGGCGTTGGTCCCATCGTTGTACTCCACGATGCAGACGTTCGGTCGAGGGGGACGCCGCTGATCCTGGCGGCCCTCCTGAAAGTATCCTGGCTTGAGGTCGAATTGTTTCCGCACCGCTTCCAGCAGGTTGTTGGCCCAGGGAGTCTGCTGGACCCACTTCCAGGTCTCAGGCCCGCGAATGGACTGCACGGACTTGACGCCTGTCTCACCGCCCTTGCGGCGATCGACAAAGGCCTGGAGCGTGTCGACGCAATGGAAGATGGCTCCCTCATCTGGAGAGCTTCCAACCAGGATCGAGTTCTTGATTGGCGTATCGGTAGCGAGCTCTATCTCGGGCTTGCGGAAGTAAGTGGGTATGGAGGAACCGCCGGTCAGGGGGAAGTTCAGCTCGCGAGATTTATCGAACATCCACTTGGCGTCGTCCCAGTTGTAGGAGAGGTGCTTGTCGTTGAATATGGGCACGGAGCGCTTGCTCTGCTCAAAGACGTGGATGACCTGCTGGTAGATCCACCAGCGCGGCAAGAGCCAGTGGCCCTTGAGATCGGTGGGATAGTTGCCATGCTCGCAGACGATGACCACACCATCCACAGCGAGTTCGTTCCCGCCGAGCGTGACGGCTTCCCCTACGGTTTTATAGATAGGAATGTTCTTCGCTTTGCAGACTTTTTGCCCCAGTAAGCTGGTATCGAGCTGATTGATGTAAACGGAGACCACGTCCACCCGTGATGGGGTGTGGGCGCCGTGCCACCAATAACCGTCTATCAGCTTGTTTACGATCCAGTCCGCATGGGAAGTCGGGAGACCCCAATAGCTGACGAGGCAGGCGATGCGAGGCCGTTTTTGCGCTGTCTGCGCAGCAGCTTCGGGTGCGACACCGGTCATAGCGGCCATGCCGGCCATGGCGGTTAGTCCCAGCATTTCACGCCGGGTGATGAGAGAACTCGACTCCATCGTTTCGGCGATTGAGGATGAATCTGCTTCCCTGCCTGCAATTTCGATTTGCTTCTTTTTCATAGGGGTATTTGATCCTGTTGGCTACAGGTCTATTTTTTACAACAAATGGAGCGGCTTGCGCTTTACGAGGAACTTTTAGATCCGCTGTTAACAGCGTGGGCGTTACACTCAAAGCGAATGAAAAAGAAGATTCTGTTTGCACCTATCCTGGCGACCGCGTTGGTTTCGACCGTTGCCGCGCAAGACGTCAAAGATTTTCTGGGCCGTTGGGACATGACCGTTACGCCGGCCACCGGTAAGGCTTATCCGCAGTGGATGGAGCTTACGGAGAACGGCGGCAAGATCGAAGGTCGCGTTCAGCCGAGGGGCGGCGCGTGGCATCCGATTGCAGGCGCCAAGGTGGAGTCGGGCAAGCTGATCGTGGATGTGGAGGAGGCGCGGCCCGGGACTTCTGGGTCGGAGGTCAGCTGGGAGTTGACGGAGCCCGGCGCAGGAAAGCTGACCGGGGTCGAGAAGCGCGGCGACACCGAGGGTCCGAAGCTGGCTGGCGTGAAGGCGCCTTCGCTTGACCGGCCGATGCCGAAGGAGTGGACCAAGCCGCGACCTATCTTCGACGGCAAAGATCTGAAGGGCTGGGAGCCGATTGGAAACGTCGACAACAACAAATGGGTCGCGCGTGATGGCGAGCTGGTGAATGACAATCCCGAGGTTCCGGGTCAGAAGACGCACGGAGCTGCCAACATCAAGACGACGGAGAAGTTTCAGGACTTCAAGCTGCATATTGAGGTGAACTGCCCGGAGGGCGGCAACAGCGGCATCTATCTCCGCGGTCGCTATGAGCTGCAGGTGGGCACCGAGGGCGGCAAGCTGCCGTCGCATGAGATGGGGGCGATCTACAGCTGGTATCCGCCGCCTGCGGGCGCGAAAAATGACCTTGGCAAGTGGACAAGCTACGACGTCACGCTGGTGGGAAGACATGTGACGGTTTTGCGCGATGGCAAGATGTACCACGACAATGTGGAGCTTCCCGGGCCTACCGGCGGTGCTCTCGACAGCAATGAGGCCGAGCCTGGGTCGTTCTATCTGCAGGGGGATCACCACGGCGTCATTGCTTATCGCAACATCACTATTTCGGTTCCGAAGAAGTAAGGTTTTGCGTTGTGAGGGCGCGGAGGCGGGGTTGAAGGGCGAACCACAGATCCTTCGACTGCGCCCTGCGGGCTACGCTCAGGATGACACGATTTGGGGGTGGATCAGGGATGAGTAGCCCCGGGATGGTTTAGGACGGTTCCTGGTTTGCTCGAATGCAGGCCTCCTCGAAAACAGGAACAAAAGATTCGAGGAGGGTGTCTAAGAAGATAGGTACCTTTGTGAAGCGATTAGCGAATCATCGCGCTAAACAGAGCACAACTATTCTGGCCGTGGTGATAGGCTGCTTGCTTTTAAGTTCTTACCTGGTTGGCGCCCAGCCCGCATCCAACTGCCCGGTTTTGGGAACCCCGCAGTTGAGCAAATCGCTCGTCAGTGTGGAGAATCGAACAAAAGGTTTGGTCTACCGCAGAGGCGAGCGGATTTCCGTAGAACTTATCCTGCGGGCTGGTCCGCGAGGGGCATTGCTGCCAGATTTCTTCGGGCCTTTTCTGCAGACGTGCAGACACGGGTTTGCCGCCGCGATTTTAACTCTCAACGGCAGATCAGCTGATCCAAATCCAATAGGCTGCGCCTCGGCGGGCCCAACGCCACCAGTCACGTACGTTGAACTCCAGGCAGGAGAAACTCGTATGTGGAGCATCGATCTTCCGACAGCATCGATCTCTCCTGGTCATTACTGCTTGTACGCGGAATACCTGAACTCGGAGCCGAACGCGTCTTCGGGGCTTCCGAAAGAGAAAGCAGATTTGATAGCCAGAGGCCACATTGCCGCCACGCCGAGACTTATTGAAATCCGGTAGTGCGGTCTCGCAGAGCGGACTCTCGTGGACTACCCTCCTGTATGGACAGAGATCAGTAACAACAAGTCGATTTCTAGACTTCAATGATCTCTACGGGTGGGATCAGTTGAGTGGCACTTGTGGCTTAGGCGCGGAGGGTTCCTCCGAGGGCGGTGAGGGCGTCGATGATGCGCTGGGACCAAGTGGTGAGCTCTTCGTCGCGGAGGGTGCGGTCATGCGACTGGAAGACGGTGCGGAGAAGGAGAGAGTAGACGCCGGGGTGATTTTTGGCGTCGCGCCATATCTCGACCGGCCTGCGGCTTTGCAGCTCGGGGATGGCGAGGGCGTCGACGGCGGCTGCGATGGTGTGGAACTGGACCGTGTCGGGGAGGACGAAGGAGAAGTCGCGCTCAACCGCCTGGTAGCGGGAGACGTCATGCGCGGTGACGCGGCGCAGCGGAAGCTCGTAGAGCAGTTTAAGGTCGAGCTGGGCCAGGTAGACGGGCTGGCGGAGCTTCCGCTTGTCGCGCTCGGAGGCGACGAGCTCGCCGAAGCTGGCGAGGGGCTGGTTGTCGAGCAGAGCGACGACGGAGCGGCCGGGCTCGAGCCATGCGGGAGTTCCGGAGGTTGAGAAGGTGAGCGCGGATGGGCCTCCCGGGACGGAGAAGAGAGAGACGAGAGATTCGATGACGGCTTTCAGCTCGAAGATGGGAGCGTCGGCGGCGGGGTAGAGACGGCTCTCAGGGGCGGAAGTGGTGGTGATGCCGAGGGAGAGCTGCGGGGCCTCGTGGACCTCGGTGATGAAGCCGGCGTCGGCGGCGGAGGTTCCGGTGAAGATCTCTCCCTGCTCGAAGAGGCGCGCCTCGCGGACGTCGCGGTTGAGATTGTTGGCCAGCATGGTCAACATTCCGGGAACGAGGGACGGACGAAGGAGGGAGGCCTCTTCGGAGAGAGGGTTTTCCATCTCGACCGGTCTGCGATCGGCTGCAGCGGAAGCGTGGAACAGGTCAGAGTCCAGCTGGCTGGCGAAGGTGCTGGAGACGGCCTCGCTGAAGCCGAGTTCGAGCAGGCGCTGGCGGACGGCGCGCTCGGCGGTTGCTGAGGGAGAGTCGGTGACGGGCAGCGCGGTGGGCAGGGTGTTGGCGAAGCGGTTGTAGCCGTAGACGCGGGCGATCTCTTCGATGAGGTCGATCTCGCGCTCGAGGTCGAGCCGCCATGAGGGAAGCGTGACCTGGTAGAGGTCGATGCCGTGCAGAACGAGCTCGCAACCGAGTGAGGTGAGGAAGCGGGAGACGATCTCGCTGGTGATGCCCTCGGGGGCGATGGTGGTGCCGAGGTGGCGCTGCACCTGGGCGACGGAGAGCTCGATGGGTGCGCGGCTGGCGGTGCGCCGGGCTACGTCGGAGTCGACGATGTCGACGAGCTCGCCTTCGATGGAGCCGCCGTTCTCGAGGATGAGGTGGGAGACGAGGGCGTTGGCGAGGGGAGCGGCGTTGAAGTCGGCACCGCGCTCGAAGCGATGGCTGGCGTCGGTGTGGAGCAGGTGACGGCGAGAGCTGCGACGGACAGTGGCAGGATCGAACCATGCGGCCTCGACGAGGATGTTCTTCGTCTCGGGGGTGATCATGGAGTCCCAGCCGCCCATGACTCCGGCGAGGGCGAGCGCCTTCTTTTCGTCGGCGACGACGAGATCGTCGGCCTCGAGGGTGCGCTCGGTGCCGTCGAGCAGGCGCAGTTTCTCTCCCTTGCGGGCGAGGCGGACGACGATGCCGCCTTCAATCTTGTCGAGGTCGAAGGCGTGGGTGGGGTGTCCCATGCCGAGCAGGACGAAGTTGGAGGCGTCGACGGCGTTCGAGATCTGCTTCTGGCCGAGGAGGTTGAAGAACTCGGAGACCTGCCCGGAGCTGCGCGCGATGGTGACGTTGTGCAGGACCTGGGCGGTGAAGCGGCCGCAGAGCCCCTTAGCGGACGGATCGATACGGACGGAGAAGGGCTCGTCGACGAGGGTGCCGATGGGGAGCCTGGGGTGGAGCGGAGGGAGCTCGAGGTTGTAGATGGTCGCGGCTTCGCGGGCGATGCCGTAGTGGTTCATGGCATCGACGCGGTTGGTGGTGATGTCCATCTCGAAGAGGTGGCCGTTGGTTGCAGGGCCGTGGCCGTTACCTTCGCCCAAGGGGTGGACGCCTTCGACGGCGATGCCACGGAGGGTGAGGTCGTCGGCGAGTTGCCGATCGGTGACGGTGAGTGCGGGAAGATAATGGCGCAGCCAGCGGGTTAGAACTTTCATGATAGACAGCATTCAGTCTAAATGCTGGACCCGAACGGTGGCCGGGAGTGCCTGTGGACGGAAGAGCGATTTGGTAGGGTGATGCTGAAACGGTTCGATATAGGTCGCGTGGAGGCGTGGGATGAGGCGAGGAAGCTGGCTGAGCGTGGTGTGGGTTGTGGCAGTCGGGATGAGTTCGGCGGCGTTGCAGGCGCAGACTCCGGCGATGGATCGCGACCTGATGGAGGTTTCGATTCCGAAGCTGGAAGCTTTGTACGCCGCGCACAGGTACACCGTGACGCAGGTGACGGAGTGGTATCTGGACCGGATTGCACGCTATGACGGGACCTATAAGGCGATGCTGCATGTGGATCGCGAGGGGGCGCTGCGCAGGGCAAAGGAAGAAGATGCCGAGCCGAAGGACTCGAAGCATGGAGCGTTGTGGGGCGTGCCTGTTCTGGTGAAGGCGAATACGAGCATTAAGGGTCTGGTGACGAGCGCGGGCTGGGAGGGGTATCTTAAGCCGGGGGAGGAACTGGTGGCTCCTCGCGATGCGATGGTGGTGACGCGGCTGAAGGGTGCGGGCGCAGTGATCCTGGGGCAGACGAATATGCCGGATTTCGCGGCGAGCGACACAAACATCAGCACAGCCGGTGGTCGCACGGGAGATGCGTATGACGTGCGCTACTCGCCCGGGGGATCGTCGGGTGGGACGGCGACGGGGCTGGCGGCGAACTTTGCGGTTGTGGGAACGGGGACGGATACAGCGAATTCGATTCGACAGCCCGCGGCGAATAACAGCCTGGTGGGCTTTATGCCGACGCGAGGACTGACAAGCATAGCGGGGATTCATCCACTGGACTGGTTGCGGGACAATACAGGGCCGCTGGCGAGAGATGTGACCAGCGCGGCGATTGCCTTGGAGGTAATGCAGGCGGAGGATCCGCTGGACAAGTGGACCCAGGGGGCAGAGAGGAAGGCTGAGGCGACGCCGTATACGCGGTATCTGAAGAAGGATGCTTTGAAGGGCAAGCGATTTGGTGTGCCGTGGTTTGTGCTGGAGGGATCGCCGAGCGTGTATGGGAAGGAATCGGATGCTCCTCCGAACAACGGTGCGGTTGTGCCGGAGACGCGTGCGGCCTTTATGAAGGCGGTGGAGCAGTTGAGGGCGGCGGGGGCGACGGTGGTGATCGACAAGGAGATCTTGCCGGAGAGCTTTTTTGCGCTGGTCAGGACGGTGAACACGCGACCTTACAGGAGAGAGGGCGTGGATAACTTTCTGCGAGACTTTGGGCCGCCACAATATCACTCGGTGGCGGAGTACGAGAAGGCGACCGGCGATAAGTTTCCTGCATATATGGTTGGGGGATCGAGGACGGGGGACGATGTGACGCCGCAGAAGAGGCTCGAGAGCGATCCGGAGGCCGAGGCGAACTATTGGGCGCCGAAGCGGAAGGCGTTAGAGATGTATGAAGCGGCGCGGAAGAGGTGGCGGCTGGATGGCTTTGTGTATCCGGCACTGCAGATACCGACGTACGACGAGACGGTTCCGGGGGCGTCGAAGGCCGGGCCGTACAGTGAGACGGGATGGGTGAACCGGCTGGGGGTTCCGGCGGTGTCGGTGCCGGGTGGGTTTTACAGCAACGGGCTTCCGTTTGGGCTGGAGATCTCGGGTGTGCAGTGGAGGGATGGGGATCTGTTGGGTTATGCGTACGCGTATGAACAGGCGACGCATAACCGGAGATTGCCGAAGCTGGTAGCGGCTCCGGAAGCATTGCGGTGACGCGAGGCGGCCCTCGGCGGCTGAAGCCGCGGCCCTGGAGTGGTCTTCTGCGGCACGGCTGAAGCCGTGCCCTTAACAGGACGAAGATCAGCAGATCAGCGAGACGAGGGATTGGGCGATCAGGAAGCCGAAGGATTGGTGGATCTCCAGGACGAGGAATTTGTCGATTGCGGCGGGAACCTTGTGCAGGAGGCAACCGTATCTGGGTTATCTGCTTCCTCAAGGAGCTTGCCCGTGCGTAGATTTTTTTCCGCAACTGCACTTGCCTTCGCCTGTGGCTTATTGGTTCCGGTGCTGCATGCACAGACTGCTTCGCCGCTCGATGCCATCAAAACGGATGCGGAGCTGACGCACGCGGTGACGATGCTGGATAAGCAGCTGTTCGATGCGTACAACACCTGCGACCTGGAGACGATGAAGTCGATGGTGGATGAGAACCTGGAGTTCTATCACGACAAGACGGGGCTGGCAGTGGGCCGGCAGGTGTTTCTGGATGCGATCAAGAACAATATCTGCGGTAAGGTGCAACGGGTGCTGGTGCCGGGATCGCTGAAGGTGTATCCGCTCAAGGATTATGGCGCGGTGGAGATGGGGGTGCACCGCTTTATGCATCCGTGGAAGCAGGATCACGGGGAAGTGGGTGAGGCGGAGTTTGTTCAACTCTGGCAGTACAAGGACGGGGCATGGAAGATTACGCGGGTGATCAGCTACGACCATCATGGAGCGAAGTAATTGGTCTGGCTTTTGAAGTTGCCTCTCTCTGATGGAGCGATTTGCCGGACTTAAGAGACCGCAGGCCCTTCGACTGCGCCCTGCGGGCTTCGCTCAGGATGACACTTCCTTTACGCGATTATGGCTTCGTTGACCCGAGGGTGTTTGCTGCCTTCTACTTCGATAGGGATACTGCCTGCTCGATGCCGGTGGGGAGACCGTCGATACTGCGGGTGTTCTTTTGCAGGCGGTACTCGTCAAGCGCTGCCTCGCCTTTGACGGCGGCCCAGCGAAGGAGCTGGTCGCGCTCGCCGACGTATTCGTAGAAGGGCACGTTCATGCCGCAGGAGGTCTGGACGGAATCGACGGTGAGATGGATGATCTGGCGGGCTCCAGGTGGCTCGATGTTGTTGTAGTGGGAGGCGAGCAGAGCGTCGTATTCCGTACTGTGACGGGGCACGACGCGTCCGTGACCGTAGAGGCGCAGGATCAGGGGCGCGCCTTCGAAGGCGCAGAACATCAGGGTAAGGCGGCCGTCTGCAATCAGGTGAGCTGCCGTCTCGTTCCCGCTGCCGGTGAGATCCAGATAGACGACGGTGTTGGCATCGAGAACGCGAAGAGAGGCTACGTCGCGAGGGGAGAGATTGATTCGGCCTTCTGCGGCTGCGGAGGCATTGAAGAAGATATGCTGCCGCTCGATGAACTCGCGATGTGCCGGATCCATTGCGCTGAATTGCTTGCCCATGCAGATAGTTTAGGCGGATTCCGGTGAGAGACGCTTTGAAACTTTAGATGGTGCAAGCGAGTGATCTCGGCTATTCTCTTCTGGCAGCAGGTCACCCGTAAAGTCAGCAAACGAAAGGGAGTAACATGCGCTGGTTCCTTCACTGGATTTTGAACGCCGTGGCACTGCTGGTGGTTTCGCATTTTGTACAAGGATTCGAGGTCAGCGGATTTATCTCTGCCCTGATCGCCGTTGTTGTGATTGGACTGTTTAACGCGACTCTGGGATTGCTGTTGAAGTTCATTACGCTGCCGCTGGGCATTCTCACCTTCGGATTGTTTTTCCTGGTGATCAATGCGATCGTCCTGTGGTTTTCGAGCAAGTTCGTTCCGGGGTTTGCGGTGACGAGCTTCAAAGCGGCCTTTCTGGGAGCGCTGGCGCTGGCGCTGATCCAGATTCTGATTGGCTTTCTGGGCGCCAATCGCAGTCGCTCGTGATGCATGCGGCTACGTGGGCTCAGATCGACGAGAGAGCTGAATGGCAACCTTGCTGAAATTTCCGCGATTGGTTCTTCTGGTCTCGTTCCTGCTGTTTTGGTTGGCGACGTGGCTCGGGGGGCGAATCAGACGCCTCCAGCCAAACTTCGACGAGGACAGCCGGGCTGATTTCAGCGTTATCCAAGGTGCCACCCTGACTCTGCTGGGGCTGATCATCGGATTCACCTTTTCGATGGCGGTTGGGCGATATGACCAGCGCAAGATCTACGAAGAAGCGGAAGCCAACGCAATCGGAACCGAATACGCTCGTGCCGACCTATTGCCTGAAGCGGACGCGGCGCGGGTACGCGATCTGCTACGCAGCTACACCGATCTCCGTATCCTCTTCTACGTCACGCGAGGTGAAAGAGAGCTGCAGAAGATCGGCGCAGATACAAGCGAGATGCAGCATCAACTTTGGGCCACAGTGACGGCCCCTGCGAAGGCTCAGCCTTCTCCCGTGATCGCGCTTGCCGTCAATGGGATGAACGATGTTTTGAACTCGCAGGGATACACCCAGGCTGCGTGGTGGAACCGGATTCCGGAGGCAGCATGGAGTTTGATGTTTCTGATCGCTGTCTTCGCGAACGTGCTGCTGGGATATGGTTCCCGGCATCTGCGGCCCCTGCTCCTGCTGATCCTGCCACTTGTGGTCTCGATCTCTTTCTTCCTGATCGCCGATATCGACAGTCCGCGCCACGGCACCATTCGCGTGCACCCGCAGAATCTTGAGAGCGTGCGGGGCAGCCTGCGTTAGGATTGACTCCTTCGGCTGCGGCTCAGAAGGACGGCAAGGGAAGACTCAGGCGAACTGCTCGAGGAAGCGCATGTCACCGGAGTAGAACTGGCCGATGTCAGAGACACCATGGAGCATCATGGCGATTCGCTCGACTCCCATGCCGAAGGCAAAGCCTGAGATCTTTTCCGGATTGTAGGCGTCATCGGCGGGGTCGATCTTGCGGCGTTCCTGGGTGACCGCAGCGAAGACAGCGGGGTCGACCATGCCACAGCCCAGAAGCTCAATCCAACCGGAGTGCTTGCATTTGCGGCAGCCGCTGCCTCCGCAGAAGATGCAGCTGATCTGCACATCGGCGGAGGGCTCGGTGAAGGGAAAGAAGCTGGGGAAGAAGCGGGTCTTTACCGCCGAGCCGAAGAGAGCCTTCATGGCGTGGTCCAGCGTTCCCTTGAGGTCTGAGAAGGTGATATTGGTGTCGACACACAGCCCTTCAATCTGATGGAAGATGGGAGAGTGGGTGGCGTCGGCGGCGTCGTTGCGGTGCACCTTGCCCGGAATGACGATGCGGATGGGGGGAGCCTGCGCGATCATGGTACGAATCTGCACGGGTGAGGTATGGGTACGCATCAGCAGACGGTCGCGTGACGGTCGCGATTGCTGCGCGGCGATCTGGAGCGTGTCCTGAGTGTCGCGAGCCGGATGATTGGGCGGGAAGTTGAGAGCCTCGAAGTTGTAGAAGTCGCTCTCTACCTGCGGGCCGAGGTTGGTCGAGTATCCGAGATGGTGGAAGACGCGAACTACCTCGTGCATGGTGTTGAGCAGCGGGTGCGGAATTCCCGGGCGACGGGTGAGCCCCGGCAAGGAGATGTCGATTCCCTGGCCGGCCGTAGCAGCGGGAGAAGAGGCGGGGGCTTCGAGAGCCTGTTCGATCTGCTGTTTGAGCTGATTGAAGCGCATGCCGAGCGGCTTGCGGGCCTCGGCCGGTGCGGATTTGAGCCAGGCGTCGGAGATCAGCTTGAGGCGGCCCTGCTTGCGTCCGAGCCAATGCAGCCGGAAGTTTTCCTGCGCCTCGGGACTGGCCAGTTGCGTGCCCTGCTGGCGAACCTCGTCGGCGAGGGTGGTGAAGGCGGCGTCAAGAGAGGAGTCGTCGAAGCTGTTCAGCTGAGGAATGGTCTCGGTCATGGCTCAGGTAACAGGATAAATGACCGAGCTAAAGTGCCGATAACACGATCGCCAGCACGACGACTCCGAGCATCAGGCTTCGGCTGTCCGTGATGGCGTAGACCACGGGATCTTCATCCAGTTCCCCGCGCGAGGCCTTGAGCCAGAGGCGGCTGATCCAGAGCAGAAGCACTGGAATCAGAAGCCAGAGGCGCTTGGTGTGGGTATAGAGCTGGGCCGCATCGAGGTTGGAGATATAGAGGGTGAGGACCGCGACCGAGACATAGCCGGAGGCGGAACCGAAGCTGCGAAGCTGTTCGAGATCGCTGATATGGTAGCCGCGGCCCTTGGCGACTTCGCCGCCACGCTCGCGCAGGTTCTCAAGCTCTGCAAAGCGTTTGACGAAGGCCAGCGAGAGAAAGAAGAAGATGCTGAAGCTGCCAAGCCACGCGGAGGCTTCGACGCCGGTTGCGGCGGAGCCTGCGAGGATACGAATGGTGTAGAGGCCAGAGAGGACGATGACATCGACGAGGACTGCGCGCTTTAAACGCAGCGAATAGGCCAGCGTGGTCACGGCGTAGATTCCGAGCCACACCAGGAAGTGGTAGGGCCTCGTCAGCCCGAGGGACGGCGAGATCCGGATGATGGCCTGAGGCAGTGCGAGCGCGAGGATCAGCGACGCCACAAGAAACAGAACAATAACGACGATTCCGGCCAGAGCGGAGAGATCTCCCGAGGCAAAGGGGCGACGGCGCTTGCGCGGATGCTGACGGTCGGCCTCGATATCCAGCAGATCGTTGACGACATAGGTTGCAGAAGCACAGAGCCCGAAGGAAAGAAAGGCCAGCAGCGAAGCGACGACCAAAGCGGGTCGGATGGCGTGGCCGAGGAGCATGGGCAGAAAAAGAAGGATATTTTTCGCCCATTGGTGAATACGAAGCGCTTTAGGCCAGGCCTTCCATGGGGAGACCTGCTCTGTAAATGTGCGGACCGGTGAGACCCCGGCCTTACGAAGGGCGGAACTGAGTCCGCGAGTGGGGTTGGCCACCATGGGGTCCTGGCAGTTCTGGAGCAGCGGCAGGTCGGGCAGGGCGTTTCCGATGTAACAGAAGTGGTCGCCAAAGGTTTGCCGAAAGGCCGAGAGTTTGTTGTGGCCAGCGAGATTCAGCGCTCCATCAGAGGCCAGAACTCCTTGAAAAAGACCGAGTTGTTCGGCGACACGGTTTGCCAATGCGGAGTCGGCCGCCGTGGCGAGGTAGATGGGCCGTCCTTGCGCGTGTTGTTGTTCAAGAAACTGGAGAAGTTCGCGGTTATAAGGCAGGTGAGCTACATCTAAGGAGACAGAGCTCGTTATGTGGCGTTTGAGGGCCGCCTTACCCTGGAGGAGCCAACCGGGAATCTGAAGCAGCAAACCCGGATGGTATCGCGCCAGAGCAAGCGTTGAATCGATCAAGGTGTCGGATTTGACCAGCGTTCCGTCCAAATCGACGCACAGAGGTGGCATCACGGCGGAATCGATGGGGGAGGCGGATTGCGTCAAAAGTCGAGTCCTTCCTTCACGATGAGTCGATTATCGGTCTCGGAAATGTTAAAGCACAAAGATGTCGTCACTTAATAAGGGGAGGAGGCGAAACATTCGGTTCTCCTTCTACGTCATTATTAATTATTCTGAAGGTTCTGCAGAGACCCGCGGGGTCTTGTTTTGAACATTTCACAAGAAAAATAAAGCAATTTCCGAGAGCACGGTGAGCGCGCCAATGTCATCAGCCCCGATCAGTGAACACGAGACCCAGCCTGCCCTGCCAGCAGCGAAACCATTGCCGTCGTTACCTGGACCGGAGAATCCGGAGGGATCAGGTTTCCGGAAGTGGATCGTCTTCCTGGTAATCGCCCTTGTGGTGGGAGCCGCCGTGTGGAAGATCCGCAAGAACACCGAAGAGCAGGCGGTTCAGGGCCAGCGCATGTCGGCGATGATGGATCGGGCGACGCCGGTCCAGACGGTTCGGGTTCAGCAGAAGACGATGCCGATCTACCTGACGGCATTGGGAACGGTCACGGCCTACAACACCGTGACGATCAAATCGCGCGTTGATGGTCAACTGATCCGTGTCAATGTACGGGAGGGACAGCGGGTCCGGCAGGGAGAACTTCTGGCGGAGATCGATCCGGCTCCCTATCAGGCAGCCCTGGCGCAGGCACAAGGGCAGCTGGCGCGCGATCAGGCGCAGAATGCCAACGACCAGGCGCAGGCGAGTCGTTACGGCGCACTTTTTGATGCAGGGGTTGTATCGCGTGAGAACGCGCAGGCTCAGCAAGCGCTGGCGGGACAGTCCCGTGGAGCGATTCAGGCCGATCAGGCCGCGATCCAGGCGGCGAAGGTCAATTTGAACTACGCCAGGATTACGTCCCCCATCAACGGTGTAGTCGGTCTGCGCCAGGTAGACCCGGGCAATATCGTGCACGCTTCTGACACCAACGGCCTGCTGGTAGTGACACAGCTGCAGCCGATCACCGTAATCTTCACCCTGCCCGAGGATCACCTTCCTCAGGTGCTTGATCTTACCCGCAAGGGCAAAAAGTTGACCGTCGAGGCCTATGACCGGTCGGGAACCACGCATCTGGCGACCGGTAGCGTTTTGACGGTAGACAACCAGATCGATACGACCACCGGCACCGTAAAGGTGAAGGCGGTATTCGACAACAAAGACGGCGCTCTGTTTCCCAATCAGTTTGTGAACGTGCGGCTGGTGCTGCAGCAGAGGCCGAATGCAATTGTGGTTCCGGCAGCGGCGCTGCTTAGCGGATCGCAAGGGAACTATGTTTATCTGGTGAAACCGGGGAATCCTCCAGCAGAGCTGCAGGAGGCGAACAATGCAGCCGGGGGCGCAGCGCCATCCGGTGGGCGAAGGGCGGGCAAGTCGGGCCGTTCCGGCAATGCGGGCGCGCCGGCGCAGAATCAGGATCCTTTCTACGTGATTGCGCAGACCGTGAAGGTGGACCTTACAGAAGGGGCCCAGGTCATTCTTTTAGGCGGAGTCAAGCCGGGTGACACGGTCGTCGTCGATGGCCAGGAGAAGCTGCGGAGCGGTAGCCGCGTGATTCCACGGCAGGCAACGAACCCCAATGGCCCGCGCGCCGTCAATCCGAACCGCGCAGACACAGGGGTTGGAGCGGATGCTGAGAAGCAGGAGAAGCAGGATCAACCGCAAGGCCGTCAGGGACGTGCAGGAGGCCAGCAGCCATGAGCCCATCGCGGCCATTTATTCTTCGGCCGGTGGCCACCTCGCTTTTGATGGTGGCCATTTTGCTTGCGGGCTGGGTCGCATACCTCCAGCTCCCTGTTTCCGCATTGCCCCAGGTGGACTATCCCACCATACAGGTCATGACGTTTTATCCGGGCGCGAGTCCGGAGGTAATGGCGTCCTCGGTGACCGCTCCCCTGGAGCGCCAGTTCGGACAGATTCCGGGCCTGACACAGATGACTTCGACGAGTTCGGGCGGCGGCAGCGTAATTACGCTGCAGTTCGATCTGTCGGAGTCGATCGATATTGCGCAGCAGGATGTTCAGGCAGCCATCAACGCCGCCTTCAACTACCTTCCAAAAGACCTTCCAAATCCACCGGTTTACAGCAAGGTGAACCCGGCGGATGCTCCCATCCTGACCTTAGCGCTTTCGAGCGACTCTCTTCCACTCGTCAAGGTCGAGGATCTGGCCGACACGGTTCTGGCGCAGAAGATCTCTCAGCTGACGGGTGTCGGCCTGGTCTCCATCAATGGCGGCCAGAAGCCTGCGGTTCGTATTCAGGCCAATCCGATGGCGATGGCGAACTACGGGCTCAGTCTTGAGGATCTAAGGACCGCCCTGGGCACAGCAAACGTCGACCAGGCCAAGGGAAACCTGAATGGCACTCACCAGGCGTACACGATCGGGGCCAACGATCAGCTGCTCTCGAGCGTTGATTATTCCAAGGTCATCATCGCCTACCGCAATGGATCGCCTGTGCGGCTCTCCGATGTCGCCAATGCGGTGGACAGCGCGGAGAACCTGTACCAGGCTGCATGGATGGGCACCTCGGCTCGTCCGGCCCATAAGGATGCGGACGGGAGAGAGGTTGCGGCACGCGAGATTGACCTGAAGCCGGCGGTGATCGTCAATATTCAGCGACAACCCGGCGCCAACATCATCGGCGTTGTCGATGAGGTGCAGAAGCTACTGCCACAGCTGCGAAATACGCTGCCGGCGAGCGTAAATCTCGAGGTCCTAACCGACCGGACGAACACCATCCGGGCGTCGGTGAAGGACGTTCAGTTCGAACTGATGCTGACCATCGCGCTGGTCGTGATGGTGATCTTCCTCTTCCTTCGGTCGCTGGCTGCGACGATCATCCCCTCGATCGCGGTTCCGTTATCGATCATCGGCACCTTCGGCGTGATGTATCTCCTGGGGTACAGCCTCAACAACCTCAGTCTGATGGCTCTGACGATCTCGACCGGCTTCGTCGTCGACGATGCGATCGTCATGATCGAGAACATCTCACGCTATCTCGAAGAGGGTGACGATCCTCTTACCGCAGCCCTCAAGGGGTCCGAACAGATCGGCTTCACGATTCTGTCACTGACGATCTCGCTGATCGCCGTGCTGATTCCGCTGCTCTTCATGGGCGATATCGTCGGCAGACTCTTCCGCGAGTTTGCTGTCACGCTGTCGGTGACGATCCTGGTTTCGGCGGTGGTCTCGCTGACGCTGACCCCGATGATGTGTGCGAAGCTACTGCGCCATAAGCCGGACAGCGAACAGAGCGCGTTTTATCACAAGAGCGAGCAGTTCTTTAACTACGTCATCTCCAAGTATGGGGTCGGCGTCCGCTGGGTGCTTCGACACCAGACGCTGACACTGCTGGTGACGCTGGCTACGTTCCTGCTCACCATTTATCTGTACATCGTTGTGCCAAAGGGCTTCTTTCCGGTGCAGGATACCGGAATTCTGCTTGGCATCACGGAGGCTCCGCAGACGATCAGCTTTCAGGCGATGAGCCTTAAGCAACAGCAGCTTGCCCGCGCTATTCTTCAGGATCCGGATGTTGAGAGTGTTTCTTCCTTTATCGGAATCGATGGAACCAATACCACGCTGAACAGCGGACGTATCCAGATCAACCTCCGGGATCGCGAGGAGCGTTCCATCTCAGCGGCAGACGTCATTCGACGACTGGGACCGCGACTGGCAAGGATTGAGGGGATTCAGTGCTTCTTACAGCCCTTGCAGGACCTTACCGTCGAAGACCGCGTCAGCCGTACGCAGTACCAATACACTCTGGAGGATGCAAACGCCGAGGAGCTGGCCAGCGCAACCAACCGGATGGTGGAGAAGCTGAAGCAGCTTCCTGAACTTACTGATGTCGCCAGCGATCAGCAGCTGGAAGGGTTGGAAGCGCATCTGGTGATCGACCGCGACACTGCTTCCAGGCTGGGAATCACGCCGCAGAATATTGACGACACACTGGACGACGCGTTTGGCCAGCGGCAGGTCTCGACCATGTTTACCCAGTTGAACCAGTACCACGTGGTGCTCGAGGTCGAGCCGAAGTATCAACTCAACACGCGCGCTCTGGACAATATCTATGTCAAGAGCTCGAATGGCACACAAGTGCCACTTTCGACCTTCACCCATATTGAAGAGCGCCGCGCCACTCTGGCGATTAATCACCAGGGACAATTCCCTGTGGTCACGATCTCATTCAATCTTGCTCCAGGAAAGTCCATCGGCGACGCCGTTGAGGCGGTCAATCGCGCGAAGGAAGAACTTAATTTTCCTCCCAGCGTGAATGCAGAGTTCCAGGGAACAGCGCGGGCGTTTGTAGCCTCGCTCAGCAATGAGCCTTTGCTGATTCTTGCGGCATTGATTGTGGTGTATATCGTCCTCGGGGTTCTGTATGAGAGTTACATTCACCCGATCACGATTCTTTCCACGCTGCCTTCCGCGGGTGTCGGGGCCATCCTGGCGCTGCTGCTGTTCGATGTAAACCTCAGCGTGATCGCTTTGATCGGCATTATCCTGCTGATCGGTATTGTGAAGAAGAACGCCATCATGATGATCGACTTCGCACTGGAAGCTGAGCGCGAGCACCACATGGAGCCGGAAGAAGCTATCTATCAGGCCTGTCTGTTGCGCTTCCGCCCGATCATGATGACGACCATGGCTGCGCTGCTTGGCGGCGTTCCTCTGGCGATGGGAACCGGAACCGGAAGCGAGTTGCGGCGGCCTCTCGGTATCGCGATCGTCGGTGGCCTGATTGTGTCGCAGATTCTGACTCTGTTTACGACTCCAGTTGTGTATCTCTTCTTTGACCGGATTGGCCGGAAGTATCTCCGCACTGCCGAAGCGGATGCAGAGTTCCGCGAGCACGAGCATGCGGTGAGCGCAGACTGATGGAAGACTTTACTCCAGACCGAGATCTTCAGAAAGCCCGTCGGGACGCGGCAAAGATGCCGAAGACGGCGGGCGTTCACTTCTCTGCACCGTTTATCAAGCGGCCGGTAGCGACGATGCTACTTTCGATCGCACTCATTCTGGCTGGAAGCGTGGCTTACAAGATGCTGCCGGTGGCGAGCCTGCCGCAGGTAGAGTATCCCGTGATCTCGGTCGGAGCGGGACTGCCGGGCGCTGATCCTGAAACGGTCGCTTCCGCGATCGTCACTCCTCTGGAACGGCAGTTCGCAAGAATCGCCGGCATTAATGAGATGACTTCCAGTTCCGGGTTGGGGAACGGCTCGATCATTTTGCAGTTCGATTTGAGCCGCGATATCAATGGAGCCGCGCGCGATGTACAGGCATCCATCAATGCCGCCCGCAGTCAGCTTCCGTCGAACCTTCCCCAGAATCCTTCGTACCGCAAGATCAATCCTGCGGACTCTCCGATCCTGATTCTGGCCTTGACCTCCGATACGCTTTCGGTGCCGCAGATCTACGACGCATGTGACAGCATTCTCGCCCAGAAGATTGCGCAGATCGAAGGTGTAGGACAGACGTTTTGCGGTGGCAGCGCGAAGCCTGCGGTTCGCATTGAGGCGAACCCAACACAGCTTTCGAACTATGGCCTGGGTCTCGAGGCATTGCGCGCCGCGGTCGGCACGGTCAATGTCAATCAGCCGAAAGGTTACCTGCAGAACGACACACAGCGGTGGAGCATCAGTACCACCGATCAGCTTTTCGGAGCCTCAGCTTATGCTCCTCTCATCGTCGCGACGGATCGCGGCCCCGTCAGCTCCGCCGCAGCCACAAGCGGTCTGCCGGCTTCGCTGCAGAGCGCAGTGAGTCAGAATCCGGCCACCAGCGGGTCAACGTCGCAGACAGCGACTTCAAGCGCCAGCCCTGCAGCAGCAGCACATGGCATCGTCCGTATCCAGGATGTGGCGCAGGTCGTAGACAGCGTGGAAGACATCCACACAGGCGGTTTTTTCGATGGCAAGCCCGCCATCCTGGTGATTGTCTTCAAGACTTCGACCGCTAATGTCATCCAGACGGTTGATAACGTTCTGAAGATTCTTCCTTCGCTGCAGGCGTCGATTCCTCCTTCCATTCAGCTTCATGTGGCATTGGATAGAACCACAACGATTCGGGCATCGATTAAAGATGTGACCCGCACACTGATCATCTCGGTCGTGCTGGTGATCCTTGTGGTCTTCGTCTTTCTGCGCGAGGTACGATCCACGTTGATTCCGAGCGTCTCGGTTCCTCTGAGCCTGCTTGGAACCTGCGGCATCATGTATCTGCTGGGTTATACGCTGGATAACTTGAGCCTGATGGCGCTGACTATTTCGACCGGCTTCGTCGTTGACGACGCGATTGTCGTAATCGAAAACATCTCGCGCCACCTGGAGAGCGGGAAGAGTCCCTTCCAGGCTGCGATGGATGGCTCCAAGGAGATCGGCTTCACCGTGGTTTCGATGAGCACGTCGCTCATCGCCGTCTTTATTCCCATCCTGCTGATGGGAGGAATCGTCGGACGCCTCTTTCGCGAGTTTGCCGTAACGTTGTCGGTTGCCATCCTGATGTCGCTTGTCGTCTCGCTGAGCACGACGCCGATGCTGAGCGCGAAGTTTCTGGAATCTCATGACAAGCGCAAACATGGCCGCATCTATCGTTGGGGAGAACAGGGCCTGGCGTGGCTGACGGAAGAGTACGAGCGCGGCCTGAAGTGGGTGCTGCAACATCAGGGGCTGGTGCTGACGATTACGATCGTGACGTTCGCCCTGAACGTCTACCTCTATATTCTGGTCCCGAAGGGATTCTTCCCGCAGCAGGATACGGGTCGCATTGGCGGACGAATTCTGGGCCAGCAGGACATCTCGTTTGATGCGATGAAGCCGAAGGTGGCTGAACTGGCAGCCATCGTCCAGCAAGATCCCGGCGTTGAAAACGTGATGTCGTTTGTGGGCGGCGGTGGTCCAGGTGGCGGCGGCAGCAACCAAGGCAACATGTTTGTCTCGTTGAAGCCGGATGATGAACGTCTGGCACGCGGAGATACGGCAGATGCAATTATCAATCGTCTGCGCCCAAAGACCGCCGGTATGCCAGGGGCTGTGCTCTATCTGCAGTCGTTTCAGGAGTTGCGCATCGGTGGGCGCGGATCGGCGACTCAGTATCAGTACTCACTCACTGCAGACAATCTTAAGGACCTGGATGAGTGGGCACCGAAGCTAATGGCAGCGATGCAGAAGCTTCCGGAGCTTAAAGATGTTGCCTCAGACCAGCAGGATAACGGGCTGCGAGCGCAGTTGGTGATCGATCGCGACACTGCATCGAGACTGGGGGTATCGCCTCTGACCATCGATGCGACGCTTTCGGATGCCTTCGGACAGAGACAGGTCTCGACGACTTATCGGCCTTTGAATCAGTACCACGTCGTGATGGAGGTTGCACCGCAGTACCAGCGAGACCCGGATTCGCTCAAAAATATTTACGTCAAGAGCACGACCGGCGCGATGGTGCCGCTGTCGGCGATCACACACTTCGAGTCGCAACGAATTCCGTTGACGGTGAACCATCAATCGCAATCGCCCGCGACAACGTTGAGCTTCAATCTGAGCCCGGGAGCTTCGCTGAGCCAGGCGACCGCCGCGATCGAACAGGCGCGAGTCAATATCGGAATGCCCTCATCGGTCCATGGCGGATTTGCCGGTACTGCGGAGGCCTTCCAAGACTCCCTCAGCAGCGAACCGATGTTGATCCTGATGGCTCTGATCGCTGTCTACATTGTGCTTGGCATGTTGTACGAGAGCTTCATCCATCCGCTGACGATTCTCTCAACGCTTCCGTCGGCCGGTGTGGGTGCGATTCTGGCGCTCCTGCTCTTCAAAGTTGAGTTGAGCGTGATTGCCATGATCGGCATCATCCTCTTGATCGGGATCGTAAAGAAGAACGCCATCATGATGATCGACTTCGCATTAGCGGCCGAGCGGCTGGAGGGAAAGACTCCAGTAGAAGCGATCTATCAAGCCTGCCTGCTGCGCTTCCGTCCCATCATGATGACGACGATGGCCGCGCTTCTGGGTGGTCTACCGCTGGCGCTGGGTACCGGTACAGGCAGCGAGCTGCGCAGGCCACTCGGCATCACGATCGTGGGCGGATTGATCGTGTCGCAGTGTCTCACTCTGTTTACGACGCCGGTCGTCTACCTGTTCTTCGATCGCTTGCGGCTGCGCTTCCAGAGGATGGCTGGTGCCGGCAAAAAGAAGCCCGTCAAGCATGCTCATGCTGTTACCGGCGACTAGGGTTCGTCCCCGACTTTCCTCTTCCAAACAAAGAAACGCTCCTGAGGAATTCTCAGGAGCGTTTCAATTTTGCGGCTAACGGTTAGCGAACGGGAACGGTCGCGTTCTCGGTCAAACCGTAATTTTCTTTCGCCTCCGTAGGCAGATCGAGCTGGAACCTGCTGGGGCCAGATGGAAAGTACGCGTTGGCGAAGTACTGACTGAGCATGCGTTGCGTGTTGAAGAAGGTTCCGTTCATTCCGATGCAGTGCTGCTGCAGGCGGGCCCAGGCATTTGGATTTGCCCAGAGCGGAGCGATCACTTTTTCAAGCTTGCCGTAGAGACTGTTCGCTTCGATCTCCTCGGTTTCTCCATTGTCGATTGCCCAGCCGGTTGTGTTCTCGGCACAGCCCTCGATCCACCATCCATCAAGAATGGACAGCGATGGAACGCCGTTCAGGGCCGCCTTCATGCCTGAGGTTCCGGATGCCTCATAGGGGCGTCGCGGTGTATTGACCCAAACATCTACGCCCTGGGTCAGCAGAGCCCCGATCTCCCAGTCGTAGTTTTCGACGTAGTAGATCTTGAGCGAGTCGGAGTTGAGCTTGACGGCAGCGGCAAAGACGTCGCGAATGAGCGCCTTGGCGGCATTGTCTGCCGGATGAGCCTTGCCCGCGTAGAGAATCTGCAAGCCACCGATCTTTTCAGCCAGCGAGCACAGGCGCTCGGGATCCTGCAGGAGCAGGCCTGCTCGCTTATAGGTGGCGACACGGCGGGCGAATCCCAATGTCAGGACGGACGGGTTGAAGTAGTGCCCGGTGCGGCGCGCGAGCCATGCGAAGAGTCGCTGCTTGCTCTTTACGTGACAGGCGGAGATGCGGGCCGGATCGACCCCGTAGATGGAACGGAAGTAGCGATTGTCCGTGCGCCAGTCGGGGATCTCGGAATCGAGAAGTTCCTGAAAAGCAGGGGACATCCAGGTGGCAGCATGCACGCCGTTGGTGATGGAGTGGACCTTATATTCCGGGAACATGTACTGCGAGACCTTGCCGTGCTGCATCGCCACGCCGTTAACGTAACGGGACAGACACAGGGCAAGATATGTCATATTCAGCAGGCCATTGTGAAGGCCGCCGGCTGCTTCAATGGCGGCGCTACGGTCATGTCCAAGAACCTGGTTCATCTGATCGAGGCCGAACTGATCGTGACCTGCGGGAACCGGGGTGTGGGTGGTAAAGACGCATTGCTGCCGGATGCTATCGCGATCAGCATCGGTCGCTTCGCTCAACGGACGGCCGCTGAGATGCTCTTCCAGCAGACCGATGGTGAGCAGAGAGGCGTGGCCCTCATTCATATGGTAGACCTCGGGCTTTACCCCGAGAGCCTGGAGAAGCGCGATACCGCCAAGTCCGAGGATCGCTTCCTGGCAAAGGCGATAGTAGGTATCCCCACCATAAAGATGGTCGGTCAGCTTGCGGTCCCAGGGATCGTTCCCCTCGACGTCGCTGTCGAGCAGAAAGACCGGAACGATATGACCGGTGGTCCCGATGACATCGTACCGCCATGCGCGGAGCTGAATCTGACGCTCCTGCATGGTCAAAGTAATCGCGGGACCTGCCGAGGGGAGTTCCTCGGGAGACCAAGGAACGTCGGCTTCCGTCTGCTGTCCCACATCGGAGAGTTGCTGACGGAAGTAGCCACGACGATACACAAGGGAGACCGCGACCATGGGTGCTGACGTGTCCGCCGCCGACCGCAGGGTATCGCCCGCCAGCATGCCAAGTCCCCCACTATAGGTAGGGACCTGAGGAGAGAGGGCGATCTCCATGGAAAAGTACGCGATGCTGCGATTGGAGAGGTCAAAATCAGCGGAGGGGGAAGCTTGGAAAATACTCATTGCGTTGCAGTCCTCTTCAAATTCGGAGGCGTACGACCGAGTGTCTGATCTCTCGGCTCACTCCCGAGGTCACACGCCTGGAATGACGCGCTTTCTACGGGCTTGCTAAAGCTTACCAAACTGCAACTAGCAGCCGTGTGCAAGACAGGGTCATTCCTGTTGATCTCACGGGGGATTGACAAGTTTTCTATGAAATTTGTTGTGGTCCAGCCAATTTCAGGGGAGACGAACCTTAGAACGATCAAATCTTCGGATTATCAGGATTTGCGAGCGTCTTCGACGGCATGGTCAAGGCGCTGCCAGATCTGGTCCATCCAAGCGCGATGTTCCGGCTTCATCATCACGGAGCGCAGACAGGTAACGGAGCCGGTCCGATATCCCGGAAAGGTATCGGGCGGGAAAAAGCGCAACGGCAGTGTCGCCAGTGCGAGGTGGAGATTCCGCTTTGCCGCCTCATCGAAGACGCGCCTTGCAAGCGCCGAGGAAGCATCCGGAGTTTGTCCGGGGCTGCGCATGGCGTAGAAGACGATATCGAGCTGCGGAGAAGTATTTGGAGCGAGGAAGCGCGAATCTGCCGCGATCCGGCGATTGAATTCGAGGGCGGCCTCGCGTCCAAGGCTAATGCCACGGGCAAACTCTCCATCGCGGTTATAAGGAAGGAGTTGCTGCGTTGCCCAGAGCGCAACCGCAGATGCTCCAGCACGCGAACACTCCAAGGAAATCTCTCCAAGGTGAAGCTCGTTGGAGGTGAAGTAGGTGAAGGGGGAATCGTGTTTGTAGAAGCGGCCTACTGCGGGGTCGCGAAACAGAACTGCCCCACAGCCGTAGGGTTGAAGACCATGCTTGTGCGGATCGACGACGATGGAGTCAACATGTGGAATCAGATCGAAGGCAGCACGGGCGTCGTCGTCGAGATTGCCGGCAAGCGTGAAGTAACCGCCATACGCTGCGTCTACATGAATGCGGAAGTGATATTTCTTTTGTAGCTCAAGTATCTGCGGAAGCGGGTCGACCGCTCCAACCGCAGTGGTTCCAAGAGTTGCTACCACTGTACCGATATCACTCGTCTCCAGAGCCTGTCGCAGGGCCGTCATATCCATGCGGCCTGTGGAGTCGGAAGAAATTTCCGCGAATGGAAGTCTCAGAACGCTGCTGATGCGGGTATGGGTATAGTGTGCCTGGTCCGAGGCTGCGATTCCTCGTCCAGGAAGCGTCTGACCGGAGACCCACAGGGCCTCAAGATTTGCGAAGGTTCCACTTGAGGAGAGGTGGCCCAGATAACTGGACAGACCAAACATCTTTGCGAGCTCGGCGACCGCCTCAAGCTCCATGGTTGAGCTGGCACGTCCTCCGTCAAGTGCATGATTGTTCGGGTTTACCGACATCGTCAGGGCATACGCCAGCCTTGCAATAGGATGGGGCGGCTTGAGCATCTGACCCGCATATAGAGGATGGGCATAGGGATAGTTGTCGTGGAGGCGCGTCGCTACCTCTTGCAAGATCGCGGCGGCGTCATCGCCCAAGACGATTGAGGACGTCGGAGGAAGGTTCGAAAATCCAGCATCAAGCTGACGCTGTGCCTCCTTCAGCAAGTTGAATAGCTGATCCATGGAAGAATCTGTTTGGGACATCGGCGAGGCGACCTTAGAGTTCCTGCGTGATGAAGCCCAGTTTGAGGGCATACCCGATCGCGATGGCCAGGAGGAAAGCTACGACCGTCCACGTGGTGTTACACATGCGTTTTCGGAGCGCCTGCGTGGTGACAATGGCGAGAAAGACGCCGACTGCCAGAAGAAGGCCGTCCGGAATGAAGTATCGTACTGCTCCTGAAGCAGCCGTAGTCGTGGCCCAGTGCAGATTGAAAGGATGGAGAAAACTACCAAAGGCGAAGATGACAAGAAACAGCAACAGTTGACCGATGGTACTGATAGCTTTCTTCATGGACGCGTCCGCTCCTCTGTCCGGGTTGCGCTCGTTTATTTTACTGGTCCCAGAATATGGATGGTATGAAGCCATGTTTCGACCAGTGCAGGCCAATGAGAGACAGGAAGCTCTGAGGGGCGAAGGCCATAGCCATGACCGCCTTCGGCGTAGACGTGGAGTTCCGCTGGAACTTTTAGCTGCTTCAACGCCTGAAAGTACACGAGAACATTTTCCTCGTGGACAGGATCATCTTCGGCCTGAAGGAGGAAAGTTGGCGGGGTGCTCGCGCTCGGATCGATTCCTTGTGCGAGATGCGTCAATGCGGGTGCTTCAACGAGATACGCAGGATAGATACCGACGACGAAGTCGGGCCGAGCGCTCACGGCAGATTCCGAAGCCGGCTGACCAGGGCGCTTGAAGTCGAAGTGATTGCTGAGGACCACAACAAGATGCCCTCCAGCTGAAAAGCCAAGGACCCCGATGCGATGTGGATCGAGATGCCATTCGGCGGCGTGCTCGCGGGTTATGCGCACCGCCTGCTGGGCGTCTTCGAGATCGGAGGTGTCCTCCGGAAAGTGCTTCTGGACAGGGACACGATATTTAGCGAGAGCACAGTTAACGCCGATGGAGTTCAGCCAGGTGCAGACTTCCGTGCCCTCGAGATCGTAAGCCAGGATTCGATACCCTCCGCCGGGAAAGACCACAACGGTGACTCCAGAATTATTCGGCGCCGGATAGAAGGCCAAGGTGGGATTACTGACATTCGTCATATGGGCCAGAGGTTTGCCGGCGACCAGCCGATCGGTTGGCTTGGTGATGTCCGTCTCAGCCTTGCCGCGGTGGGGCTCGAGTGCTCCGTTGGGCCAGAGCGGCAGTGTGACTTGCTGCGCTACGCTGATTGAACTAAGAAGAGAGAAGGCCAGTAAGAGGTGGATTCGCACGGCACCATAGTACATGCATTGCCATCCGGCGATGCGCGAGCCACAGATCCGAGGTGAGGTTAAGATCCGACGCGCATCTCTTTACCTCCGAGGCGACTCGTTCATGTTGTTCTTGTGTCAGATTCATGACATACACTCCTTATTCCTTGCCCATCGGGCGATATCGAAGCGGGTTCAAACATTTCGACCGGCTTCGTTCGTCTACGGAATGTTCGATTCAAAGATCCGGTAGCGATGTTCGAGCTGCCATTGCTGGGCGGCCTTCTCGTTGGCCTGCAGGAAGGTCGCGCATTTGGCGGTCGGTTTCTCAGCGCCAAGAGGCTGTGCGGAACAGGCTGGGTTGACGGCAGCAAAGTTGTCAGTTTGCGCCCACAAGCTCTCTCCTGAAAGGAAACTGTGCTCGAGTGAAGTGCGCGCCATGCGTTTGAGATCGACGTAAGTCAGGTGGAAGTCGAGAGCAGCACGAGTGTATTCGTGGGTAATGTCGATGCGTGAGACGCCCTCGTCATCGGTGGAGAGGGCAACCGGAACTCCTGCGGCACGATAGACGGGAAGTGGATGCCACTGGCTGGCAACACCGAGGATGACATCGTTGGAGGTGAGATTGATTTCGGTCATGATGTGACGCGCAGCCATTTGTTTAAGCAGAGTCTCGGAGAGGTCTTCGTACATCAGGTCGACGCCATGTCCGATACGTTCGGCATGACCGAGTTCGATAGCCTCGCGGATGTGAAAGCGCAGCCCATCGGGGGTGACGAGACCCGGCGCCAGCTCACCCGCGTGAAGCGAAATGTGAACGCGAGGGTAGACCGTGTGGAGGTAATCCAGCATGAGCATCTGACGGTGGTATTCCGACATGGAGAGATACCCATCTTCGGGCATGACGAAGTTGATACCGACTACAAGAGGATGACCGGAGTCCAGCTCGGCCTGAACGGTTTCGAAGCCCAGCAGGGTCTGGGCAAAGACCTGTTGGGGCGGGAAACCGCGAAGAATCTGATAAATAAAGCGAACCTTCACCTGACACCCTGGTGTCGCCGCAGGGGTACCGCATTGCTCGATGTGGTCACGGGCAGCCATGGCATCGGAAAATTCTTTACGGTCCGCAGTAGCCATATCGCGAAGACCGCCTGCCAGAAGCTGATCGCGAAGTCTGGCAAGATCGGCGTGACGGGTTCCCGTCGCATCGCCAGTTTTGCTCAGATCTGCCTCCGAAGGAGATGGCCAGGGGATGGAATATCCCAGCTTCGCCGCAGCGAGGAAGTTGGGCGTGTGCATGACCTCCAGATACTGTTCGTTCTGAGCCGCGGCACGGCTCGCCACTTCATCGAGCCACTCACCGATGTGACTGTGATTGATCGCAGAGAATCGCGAGAAGGTGGCAAAGAACTGATCATGTCCACTCGTACCGGCACTGGGGACGAAGCTGCGCATGGAAAAGGCGTCGACCATCGCGTCATAGAGAGTCTGATCTTTGAGCGCATCTTCGGCACGTCGATTCCCTTCCCCGCAGACCGGTTGGGGTGGGAGGCTTCGGGTATTCGCGGAGGCTTTGAAGAGGCTACGTGTTGCTGGGTTATAGCAAAGACGATCCGCAACGGCATCGCGAATGAAGCTTTCTGCGTAAATGGCTCCCGAAAGATGCATATGGAGATCGCCTCCTTTCGGCATTCGGCTGACGAACGCGCGAAGCTCAAGAGGGTTCTGTGCAGCGGTGTTGAAGTGGCGAATCGCGTTTTGCTCAGAGCGGGACGGAGGCGCAGGCCTTGAGGAAACGGAGGAGGTGGGAGTTGTCTGCGAAAGACCGGCAGAAGACAGGCACAGAACGAACGCAAGAACGAGACGATAGCGTCGAGGAGGCATAGATATCCTTATGGTGTCGGTTATGAAAGGATAGCGCGGTCTCTTCCCGGCAGTAACGTTTCCATAAGTTTGGAGAGAATGGCTCCTGGTTGCTATACTTGACCTGCGTTTGAGTTGCCGACCCTCCGTTGGTGACAAGCTCCCCTGAAAAGGCTGATGCAACAGACGTAACGCCCGGGCGTTCTTGGCGATCCCCGAAAGAGGCGTTTTGATCGATTGCCAAGGCCAGATAGCTCAGTGGTAGAGCGCGGCCCTGAAAAGGCCGGCGTCGGCGGTTCGATCCCGTCTCTGGCCACCACTTAGAATCAATAACTTAGCAGAGAATTCCTCAGTAGTTTTTCGAAGCCATTTTCCTACTCCTTTTTGTAAATGGCTGAAAATAATGAATTAGCGATGTTCCCGTATTGTTCCCGTCGGCACAAACTGACATTCGACACCGCGTGAAATGAGTCAATCCGTCGTGCAGTTTGTCATGCGAGTCAGCGGAAGACGAATCGAAGACACTCGCTGAACGCATTGGGCTAATGTATCGCCACTACTTAGAAGGAACTTCCAAGAGGAGAAGGTTACGAGATATTTCGTGCAGCAACGTGAAGTTGGGACTTAAGCTGCTATCGCTCGAGCTCGAGCGATTACCTTTTGCTGTGTTTGCACCTACGACTGTGCAAAACAATGCAACTTCGATATGCTGATTCCGCCAGAACATTCTCTCCCCTGATTCGGCGTTGACTTCATTGGTCGGGCGTCATCGATTTTGTACTGGCAATAGCACGTCTATAACGTCCGCGTCAGGGGACTTTTCTGCTTTTGGAGGCGGTCGTTAGATGGGCCCCACATCTCTGCGCCATTCGGATCCGAATGTAACTTCGTTTTTGGGAATCAAAACACTTTCCATTTCATCGAGTAACCGACTGACGGTTCTCGTCGCGTTTCTTCTATGCCTAGCCACTCTATTCTCCAAGAGCGCCATGGCTCAGACCGCGTACTTCAGCAATGCTATCCAGACGCTGGGCAGCGGATTCGGGAATCCCAAAGGCGTGGCGGTGGACGGTAGCGGCAACGTCTTCGTCGCCGATTCAGGCGGGGTGAGGAAGATCCCGTACAGCGGCGGCAACTACGGTACGCTGCTGGCGGTGGGCAGTAGCTTCAATGCTCCCACTGGCGTGGCGGTGGATGGTAGCGGCAACGTCTTCGTCGCTGATGCCAACAACAACGCGGTGAAGGAGATCCCATACAGCGGTGGCAGCTACGGCGCGCCGGTAACGTTGGGCAGTGGCTTCAACTATCCCCGCAGCGTGGCGGTGGACGGGAACGGCAACGTCTTCGTCGCTGATACCAACAACAGCGCGGTGAAGGAGATCCCGTACAGCGGTGGCAGCTACGGCACGCCGGTGACGCTGGGCAGCGGCTTCAGCGTTCCCGCTGGCGTGGCGGTGGACGGGAGTGGCAATGTCTTCGTCGCAGATTTCGGCACCAATGCGGTGAAGGAGATCCCATACAGCGGTGGCAGCTATGGCACGCCGGTGACGCTGGGCAGTGGCTTCAATGCTCCCACTGGCGTGGCGGTGGATGGTAGCGGCAACGTCTTCGTCGCCGATTTCAACAACAATACGGTGAAGGAGATTCCGTACAGTGGTGGCAGCTACGGCGTGCCGATGACACTGGGCAGTGGCTTCAATGCTCCCGCTGGCGTGGCGGTAGACGGTAGCGGCAACGTCTTCGTCGCCGATTCCAGCAACAATGCAGTGAAGAAGATCATGACCCAAGCCGTCGCCATGCCCGGTACGGCAGTGGGGCAGAGCAGCAGCCTGGCTCTGAACTTCACCTTCGCTACAGGGGGAACGATCGGAGCGCCGGTGGTACTGACGATGGGTGCTCCCAATCTCGACTTTACCGATGCCGGCACAGGGACCTGCACCACGAACGGGACCAGCTATGCCTATAGTGCTGGCGGTACCTGTACGGTCAACATTACCTTCACGCCAAGCTTCGCCGGAGTCCGCAGAGGTGGCGTTGAATTGTTGACAGGATCCGGTACCGTCATCGCAACAGCATTTGTATACGGAGTCGGAACCGGGCCACAACTGGCCTTTCTGCCATCATCGCTGGGCGTAGTTGGCGGAGGCTTCTCCAATCCTCGCGGCATGGCGGTGGACAGCAGCGGGAATACATATGTTGCCGATACCTCCAACAATGCTGTTAAGGAGGTTCCTGCAGGCTGCACTGCCTCCAGTTGCGTCACAACATTGGGCGGTGGCTTCAACCAGCCTACAGGGGTTGCCCTGGATGGCGCCGGCAACCTCTATATCACCGACTCAGCAAACCATGCCGTAAAGCAGATGCCATCGACCTGCGCTTCGTCGGCTTGCGTCACAACGTTGGGCGGCGGCTTTACCACTCCGACCGACATTACACTAGACAGCAACAGGAACGCCTATGTCACAGATAGCGGCAACGCCACTTTAAATCGGGTGCCTCTGGGCTGTCTCTCCTCCAGTTGCGTAACGACCGTAGGCGGCGGCATCGCTCAGCCCTACGGCGTGGCGCTCGATAGCAACGGAAAGATCTATGTCGCAGATGCATCGGACGCCACCATCAAGACGATGGATGCAAGCTGCTCCTCTTCTGTCTGCGTCTCCACGTTGGATGGCAGTTTCAGCAATCCCCACGGAGTAGCGGTCGATGCCGGCGGCAACATCTATGTTGCCGACTACGGCAATAACGCATTGAAACAGATGCCGGCAGGCTGCGCCTCCTCCGCGTGTGTCACCACGCTGGGAAGTTTCACTCAAGTCGCCGGCGTTGCCCTGGACGGCAGTGGCAACCTATATATCAGCCAGACCAGCAACCAGGTTAACAAGTTGGACCGTACCACTCCTCCTTCCCTGAGCTTTGCCTCCACCAATCTCAGCAACACCAGCAGCGATAGCCCCAAGACAGTCACGGTCGAGAACATCGGCAACGTTCCTCTCACCTTCCCTATCCCGGGAACAGGAAATAACCCGAGCATCTCAGCCGACTTTCTGTTTGGCGGATCTTCGACCTGCCCGCAGCTCTCCTCCAGCAGTGGCTCCGCCGGAGCCTTAGCCGCGGGCGCAAGCTGTACCGCCAGCATCAGCTTCGAGCCGCTCTCAGCCGGCAATATCAGCGGCTCATTGGTATTTACCGACGACGCATTGAACGCATCTCCCAGCACGACCCAGACCATCGCCCTCAGCGGGACAGGTACACCGTCCGTCACCAGCTTCACCATCGTCGGACTCGGCGCAAGCACTGCCGGAACCGCGCAGACCATCACGGTGACCGCCAAAGACAGCGGCGGCAGCACCTACACGGGCTACACCGGAACCGTACACTTCGCCAGCTCCGATACTCAGGCAGGGCTGCCCGCCAACTACAGCTTCACTGCAGGTGACAATGGAGTGCATACCTTCTCAGTCACACTCAAAACTGCGGGCACTCAAAGTGTGAGCGTTACAGACGCCGTAGTGACATCGGCAGTTGGCACCGCCAGTGCAGCCATCTCCGCCGGAGCTGCTACTTTGTATTTCCTGGATGCTCCGGGAGCAGCTCCCTTCTATACCGCCTTCTCGTTCAATGCCTACGCTCGGGACGCTTATGGAAATACCGCCACCAGCTATAACGGCACGGCAATCATGAGCAGTTCGGATCCGGGCTTCTCTAACCTTGGGCCGTTTACCTTCTCCAGCGGCGCGACCACGGTTTATAGCGCCTTCAAGACCGCGGGCAACAACACAATTACACTTACAGACTCCGTAAATTCGTCCATCACAGGCACCGCGACCATCTACATGGCTCCCGGCCCTGTGGTAGGGCTGACCGTCTCGACTCCCGCAGCCATCACAGTTGGTCAGCCGATCTCCGTGACCGTAAGGGCGCGTGACCTGTTCAACAACACGGTGATTGGCTACACTGGCACCGTCAGCTTCAGCAGCACGGACACACGCGCCGTACTACCCGCCTCCTATACCTTTACGGGCGGCGACAGTGGAACCCACACTTTCAATGCAACCCTGAAGACGGCCGGCAACCACACCATCACAGCGACCGATACGGTGAACTCCGTTGGGGGGACGTCAGGCCAGATTGCGGTTGCTGTTCCGTTCCTGGTCGTCACCACAGCGGCGGATGATGCCGGAACCGCTGCCAATTGCACCCAGCAGACAACGCGAGGAACCGGTACCGATGCCTCGTGCAGCCTGCGCGACGCATTACTGCAGGCGGCCAATCTTGGCGCCGGCAATATCACCTTCGACTCCACCAGGTTCGCCACGGCGCAAACCATCGCGCTCACCAACAGCACGCTGACTGTCCCGTCGTATACGACGGTCACGGGTGCGACATCGGGAAGCGGCGCCACGCTCACGAATCTCGTCACCGTGCGGGGTGGAGGATCGTCCAGCGACTTCTCCGTATTCCAGGTCAACGCAGGTACGGACGCTGCGGCCATCAGCAATCTGATCATCACGGATGGGTATATCAATTCCCAGGGGGGTGGCCTTATCAATAGCGGCACCTTGACGATCACTGATTGCACCTTCGCAAACAACTATGCCGGTGGTTATGCCACAGGCGGAGGCAATGGCGGTGGCGCAATCTACGCCAACACTGGCGATCTGACGATCGTGGGCAGCACGTTCAGTGGAAATATCTCCGCGCCAGGTGGAGCGATTGGCGCCAACTCCGGCACCGTAACCATCATCAACAGCACCTTCTTTGGAAACTCGGCCATCGCCACCAGAGCGGGTGGCGGCATCTTCGTCAACAACGCCACCGTGACCATCTCCGGTAGCACCTTCTCTGGAAACACCTCGGCCGGAGGTGGCGCAATCTTCAACTACGGCACCCTGGCCGTTTCGAACAGTATTCTGACAGACAACACACCCGACGATTGCGCAAGTGCAGGGAGTGGTAGTTGCCCAACCAACGGCAGCAATGGCAATGTTGTTGGAGTTGGGAATCTCGCCCCGCCAGGCAACTACGGTGGCCCGACACAGACCATGATTCCGCTGCCAGGTAGTCCGGCAATCTGCGCAGGGGCGATTGCGAGCATACCCAGCGGCACTACGCTCGATCAGCGCGGCGATGCACGTACAACCAGCTACAGCGGTTCGCCGTGCGTCGACTCCGGTGCGGTGCAGACCCGCTTCGCGCTCGCATTCACACAATCGCCATCGGATGTCGCCCCGAATGTCGCCATGAACCCGGCCCCACAGGTGACACTGACGGAGAACAGTGCTGCCTTCGGTCCGGCGGTGACCATTCCTCTCACCCTGCAGGGCACGGGCAGTCTGAACGGAGGCTCCGCAAACACAAGCAGCGGTGTCGCTACCTATTCTGCGCTGAAGATCGACACCATCGGTACAGGTAATAAGCTGCAGGCAAGTCTTACGCTGAACTCCAACACCGCCACGACCATTTCCGCCACAAGTAGTTCGTTCAGTGTATTGAGCGCGGTCTCTCAGCTTCTCTTCGGTACCTCGCCGGCAACTCCTATTGCAGTTGGCGGCAATGCAGGCGCGGCCGTAACGGTAAGAGAAGCGGCATCCGACGGCAGCACTATCACTACGGAGACCGGCACCATCACCCTCACCGTAACCGGTCCTTCCAGCTACTTGCAGGCCTATACCGCCGCAGCCGTCAATGGAGTGGCCACATTCAATCTCTCATCGGCTACGCTCAATCGCGCTGGCGCCTACACCTACACCGCGACCCTAGGTTCGTTACAGGCTGTGGCCACGCAGACCGTGGATAAGGAAACGGCGACCATCTCCTTGGCCGGCCTCAGCGCTACTTACGACGGCAATCCCCATGCCGCAACAGCAACCACAACGCCATCAGGTCTCACCGTGGACCTCACCTATAACGGTGCGGCCATCGCTCCGACAGCCGTAGGCAGCTACTCCGTAGTGGCTACCGTCAATGACGCCAACTATCAGGGCTCTGCAACAGGAACCCTTACTATCGGAAAAGTTGCGCCGTCCATCACATGGGCTGCACCCGCTGCCATTACTTACGGCACATCGCTCTCGGCCGCGCAGTTGAACGCGACCTCCGGCACCGGCGGAATCTATGTCTATACACCGCCTGCTGGCACCGCGCTTGCTGCTGGAGTGAACCAACCGTTGACCGTCGCCTTCACTCCCATCGACACAACGAACTATCAAAATGCAACCGCCTCAACAATTATTACGGTCAATAAGCAGGGGTCGTCCATCGCCTTAGCGGCAAGCGCCGCGACCCTGCCCGCGGCGCAGGCAGTAACGATCACTGCCACCGTCACGCCTGCGTCGAATGGAACTCCTTCCGGTACCGTTACCTTCCTCGACGGAGGTACTGTGTTGCAGACCTTATCTCTCAACGGATCGACGGCAAGCTACACTACAACGCTCGGTGCGGGCGCTCATGCTGTTACCGCGACCTTCAGTGGCGACGCAAATTACCTGGCCTCTACTACGTCCTCCGGAGTAAGCATCACGGTTGCTTCTACGGATTTCACGATCGCCTCTACCGGAGCGAGTTCGCAGACCGTGATTCCCGGAGGAACGGCGAACTTTACCTACGTTCTTACGCCAACCTCCGGCGCCTATCCGGGGCCCGTGACCTTTACAGTGAGCGGTCTGCCGACGGGAGCAACCTACACTCTATCGCCAAACACCGTGGCATCGAACGCAGGTCCACAGCAGGTGAAGCTGACGATCCAAGCACCCTCATCCACGGCAGGCACTTCGATGCAGAACCGGGAATGGGTGCTTGCCATACTGCTGCTGCCGTTTGCCGGTGCGCGCAGGCTGCGATCTACCTCGAAGAAGATGGCGGGCACTCTGTATATCCTGCTTGCGGTCTGTTTCTGCATCGGTATGACGGGCTGCGGCAGCGGCAATGGCTTTCTGATACAGAGCGCACGTGATTATGCCGTGACCATCACAGCCTCCTCCGGAACTATCTCCCACACATCGACCGTTTATCTGAACATCCAGTAACTCGAAAAGGAGAAGAATTATGCATCTGTTCAGACATAGCCTGCTCCTGCTCGGAGTTCTGCTCCTAGCCCCCATCCGCAACATCGCACAAACATCGCAGCAGGTACAGCATCCCGTATCTGTTGCCTTCATCTATCAGTCGCAGCGAAGCAACACCGTCGGAGGCAATACCTTCTGGCTTCAGGGAGGCGCTGGTGAAATCTCGGCTGAGTTGTATCGCGGGTTCGGTATAGCTATGAACATTGCAGGAATGCATGTGAACAATATCAACAACTCAGGTGTAGATCAGACTTCCATCACAATGACCTTCGGCCCGAGATATACATGGCGTCCGCGTTCCGATAGGCTCTCCCTCTTTGGTCAGGGATTGATTGGAGACTCGCGTGGCTGGAACAGTGTTTTTCCTTCGACCGGCGGTGCAACTTCCACTTATGACGCGTCAGTTCTTCAGGTCGGTGGCGGTATCGATGTGAAATTGAGCAGGCGGATCGCTCTGCGTCCATTGGAAGCCAACTGGCTCAGAACAAGCTATACAAACAGTACGACCAATGTGCAAAACAATCTGCGTCTAGGTACAGGAATTGTGCTCCGTTTGCAGTAAGAAGTGTCTGCCTTCATCATTCATCGAACACCAACTTGAAATGCGAAATCGAAGTACTCCAACCATTGCCGACATCGCCGGAAATACCATTCTCGGGCTTCCCTACCTCCACTGTGCGTCTTTGTTGGATTGAGCAACGGATGCAGGAGGGAAGAGGTAGGCAACTATCTCTATGCGCCTCGTCTTACTTCAACGCGAGGGGATGTTCGGATTCGACTCCACTGAAGCTGCTAACCGGGAACCGGCAGCCGGTGTGTCTTTGAAGGTGTTCGATGTGCGCTCGGGCTCCGTTGCTGGATTCTTTGAGGGCTTGCACGGGGCCGTGGCAATATTTGCAGCGCATGAGCTGATCCCGTTCTGTAAGGGCTTCGTAGATGGTGCATGGGAGCCAACGCCCACGCATCTTCACCTCGCACTCCGTCATCACAGGCGGTTTCTTCTTCGTAGCCACTGACGTGTTTAGATGCTTCCCAACGAGTTGGCGGTATACTTCATGCCCTCGTTACGGGTTGAAGGAAGAGGCGTTCGTATCGTGTGAAGCAGCCAGACTCTCGCACCAGAGCGGCAGCCGTTATGCACTCCGGGTCCGTTGTCACCTCTTTGCGATAGAGCCGGTAACTCTCTTCATCAGGAAACGTGAACATCGCGATGGCGACGTTGGTTGGGCCATCGTAGCCGAGGCCCGGGAAGCTCGGTCCTACTTCGTCTGGATTAGCTCTCGGGATGAAATATCCATGATGGACGCCACCGTACTGTTCGATGAGCGCCATCCAGGTGCGTGCGTAGGTTTCAAACGCGTCAAGTTGGGAAAGATTGAGCGTGTATCGAATCTGACATGTCACTGGCTGACCGCTGGCCATTGCTATATCGGCTGCCCATCCTCCTCACAATCATCTCATGGGCGCAGGTGTCGACGCCATGCGGCGTTTCTTCAACTTCGGATTAGGCGTAATAGCGATCGGGGTCACTCTCTATCTCGTTCGTTCCGTGATCATCCAGCGCAATCTCGAGCAATCCGAGCGATCTCTCAAAGAAGCCCGCGACAAGCTGGAAGCCATTTCATTGACCGATGCGCTCACTGGCGTCGCCAATCGCCTCTGCTTTGATGACACGTGCGGTACAGAATGGAACCGTGCTTTACGCACGCGAAGCGCTCTCTCGCTGCTTCTTCGGCCCCCACGAACTTTATGACAGACCTGAGTGAGCCTTCCAACGTGGCGCCAAGAAAAAGTTCGAAGAGGTTGCGCGAGCATGGTCGAAGCCCGGAATGGTCGCATCCCTCCGAGTACAGACGTACAAAGGCACTTTCAGCTGGAGGGCAGCAAGGTCACAGAGTTTACCGCTTTGCACTTAGGCAGAAGTGATCCCGAAGAGAGGTACAAAGCTTTGCAGCTGACATCAGGAATGAGTGGCCTTCCTTCTCGGGAGGTTTTGGCGTTTATTGGATAAGTTCCCATTTATGAGGGACTGACAAGTTCCCAAGATGGTCGCGTATTGGTCGTGCTCGTTGGGATTCATCACTGAAAGTACTCTTCTAAGACCTGCGGAATGTGTTGAATGCGAGTCATTGGTAACCGGCGACGCCAGCCTTTTGAAATCTGTGTGCCTCATTATCCTAAATAGGATTTTGAACGGATGGGCTGGCTCTCCGATACCTCTCGCGATCCCTGCCCTTCCAAGAGATCTATATATATCCGGAAAACTATGGGAGAGCGAGGAGCCAAGCCGAGCGTTAGGCGTTTAGTGCTTCATGCCTTGCTGTTTTTCTTCCATGTTGTGTCAGCGTGTCGTGCTCAAGGCACCCCAATCGGCTGCTGCCGGCGGTCCTTCAATTCATTTCGACGCGTGCGTGCTGTGACGATCGCTGCGTCCGCTGCCCGTCAGTGTCGGCAATTAGTCGCAAGCGTTGGACTGAAACTTTCACAGGCGATGCGTCGGTTCGGCAGCAAGGTCGTGCCATACCTTACCAGCGAAAACGGCGTTTCCAACCTGTCGATATGTGCAAACTGCAGCGCTTCAGAACGCGGGACGCCAGCCTATCTCGAGATCAGGTATTCCGCACGTCATAATGCCGGATGATTCAGCAGTTTTCTCCTAGAGAGACCTGTCGTCATTCCATCCTCACATCAAAGACAACCTGCTTGTTTTTCGAGAAGGGGATTCATCATGGCAATGTAAAGGCCACGTACTTTGCGCCTTGAGGCTCATTCTTAGCTTTTGCATTGCTTATCGCGATAACGATGTATTGCTTTCCGTTTGCCATGTAGGTCGCAGGTGTGGCATTTCCTGCATAGTCCATGACAGACTCCCAAAGGAGCTTGCCTGTTCTGCTGTCATACGCACGAATCTTTCGATCGAAGTTTGTTGCACCGATAACGACAATTCCGCCAGCAGTAACGATGGGGCCACCGTAATTTTCGCTACCCGTGTCTTTCAAGCCTTTTGCAACAAGCTCGGGATACTCCCCAAACGGAATATGCCATAGATATGTGCCGGTGTTTAGATCAACTGCACTCAGCGTTCCCCACGGCGTAGCAGTCGCAGGGTATCCTTCCGGGTCCAGAAATTTCCTGTAGCCAGTAAATCTATAAGCTGCCGATGAAGGGTTGGACAATTGAGTTTCTGATCCGGGTTCTTCTTTATCCAACGAACGCGCCGGTGCGAGTTCCTTGCCGATGCGCACAAATTGAAGCAGCCCTCGTAAGTCTTCCTCTTGGATCTGCGGAAATCCGGGCATGCGTCCCCGGCCACTCTTCACAACCTCCGCCATCTGTTCTGCGGTCATCCGTTGACTGGCTTCTACTAGCGAAGGAAACGTGCCGGCAAGACCCTTCCGGTCTGTTTGGTGGCACAGAGCGCATTGGCTCTGATACAGCCCTTCGAATTTTCCGGAACCAGGGCCTACTTTTTCCAATCCGCCTGTCCAGGCAAGGTCATTCGCGTTAATGTAGATAACGCCTGTTCCAGGATCGACGGCAGACCCACCCCACTCAGCGCCGCCGTCAAAACCAGGAAAAACGACGGTCTGTTGCCCAACCGTGAGCGGAACGAACGGACCTCCACTGCGGAAGCTCCGAAACTCATTTAGTGCCCACGCGTGGGCCTCCGGTGTGCGGTCCGTCAATAAGTCCTCTGTGAGCTGTTGGCGCGCAAACGGCGCAGGCAGAATCGGCATTGGCTGAGTGGGCGATGAAACCTCGCCCGGAACATCTGTCTGCGGGAAGGCTCGTTCTTCAATCGGAAAGATTGGTTTACCCGTCGCTCGATCAAAGAGATACAACACTCCTTGCTTCGTGGTCTGCGCGACGGCATCCATCATTTTGCCGTCATGTCTCACCGAGACCAATGAGGGCGGTGAAGGAAAATCACGGTCCCAGATATCGTGATGAACTCCCTGAAAATACCAGATCAGTTTTCCGGTCCCAGCATTCAGCGCCAGGAGACAGTCTGCATATAGGTCGTTCCCAGTCCGGTCTGCTCCATAAAAGTCCGCCGTGGCAGAACCGATAGGTACAAAGACAATGCCGCGTTTTTCATCCAGAACCATGCCGGTCCAGTTATTTGCTCCACCAGTGCTTCTCCAAGCATATTTCGGCCATGTCTCATAGGCTGGATCTCCGGGATGTGGGATTGTATGGAACACCCATTGGAGTGCGCCCGAATGTACGTCATAGGCTCGAATGTCTCCATGAGGCGCCGGTGCCGATTCTCCAGTGCGGAACCCCATGATGATGAGGTTTTTGTAGATGGTTCCGGGCGAGGTGATAGCAACTAAGCCAGAAGGCGATTCAGGTCCCAGGTCATTTCTAAGGTCTATCGACCCTTTATTGCCAAATGTTTCAATCGGCTTGCCAGTATCGGGATTCAAAGCCCACACTTGATAGAGAGTTGTGGCGAATAGTATTCGTCTCCTACCGTCAGTCCAATACGAGAGGCCGCGGTCGGGCTGACCACTTGCAAGATTGGAGTTGAACCGCCAGACCTCTTTTCCCGTTGCAGCGTCCAACGCAAATACCTTTTGCGATGGGGTATAGCCGAACAGCCTGCCGCCAATCACCAGAGGGTTGGTTTGCAGGCCGCCTTTTTCCTTCGTGTCGAAGGTCCAAGCAACCTTAAGCTGGTTGACGTTTGACCGATTGATCTGAGAGAGGGAGGAATAGTGATCCCCTCCCGCGTGTCCGCCATAGACCGCCCAATCGGCATCTTTTGCCTGATGTGAGGTGGTGGATGCTGCATATGCCCTGTACCGGCTCCAAAGAATTACAGGAGCGGACAGGAGCACAAAGACGCATGCCGCAGTAAAAACCTGGCGGGTGAGCATTTGCCTAACAGCCACGTTTTAGGTTCTCCGATGAAACGAATACTCAAATAAGTCTTACGGTTTAGGGGAGGAAGGCGGAGTATCAAATGTCTGCTGCTCCGCCTTGCGCGTTAGAAGTCGAATTTAACAGCAAATTGCAGATTGCGCGGGAGAAAGTTTCCTGTACTGGTAATGACTCCGAAATTCGCACCACCGAAAGCGGCACCAGGAGCGACGAAATTCGGTGCATTGAGAACGTTGAATGCTTCCGCGCGGAACTGAGCGCGCAGCTTATCCCCGATAACATTGAAACTCTTGAAAAGAGAGACATCCTGCGTAAAGTAACTGGGTGCCGTCAGAAGGTTTCTCGGTGAATTTCCGAACGTTCCGGCAGGTTGAGAAACAAAAGCGGCCGTATTGAACCACTTATTGATTGTGCCGTCTCCCTGGTTGGGATTGGCAATCAGGTTCGGACGATCAGCCGCGCTACCGCCGTTTCGAGCTGTCGCGTTGGTAACCGTGAATGGAAAGCCCTTGGACCAAAGCGTAATTCCATTCACCTGCCAGCCTTTTCCGACGACAGACATGACACCATTGGCGTTTTTGAAGAATGGAATCTGGTAATTGAAGCTCACACTGAATCGCTCGCGAACGTCGAGATCCGAGTTGCCGCGCTGCGATCTTGGATCATTGAAAAAGTACAAGGGCGCCGCGAGATCTATGCTGTGAGACCAGGTGTTTTGAGCCGTGAGGCTCATACCATTGCTAAAACGACGCTCCAGTACAGTCTGCAATGCGAAGTAGTCCGCTTTATTCCAGTTGCGGCTTTGACTTACCGAACCGATACCACCGAGCGGATTTCCGTTTGAGAAGCCCAGCGTGGTGGGGTATGCCACATCATAGATACGGCGTTGGTTGACCGGGAGAGTACTGCCCACCTGAGGCGGCGCCGGATTGATATCCATCGCCAGAATGCTGCGACGAGTGAGAGCGCCTACGCCCGTTACCGTGGCGACGAAGCCAGTCGGTAGTTCGCGTTGGAGCGTAAGGTTGAACTGTTCGACATAGGGCATCTTTAGGTTGAAATCGACTACGGTCAGATTTCCAGTAGGAGCTGCCGCAGAGGTTGCTAAAGGGGCTGGCATCCCATCTGACAGAAGTGCTCCCCCAAAGAAGTCAGAGTAGCTGGGACCGTACAGGCTGACGAAGGGCGGATTTCGCAAGGCGAGCGCGCTTCCCATGTAGGGCGGGTAGTAGCTGAGCCCGAAGCCACCGCGAATGACCGTTTTACCGTCGATGCTGTAAGCAAATCCGAGGCGAGGGGCAAGGTTCCAACGATATGTCTTCACACCTGCCGAAGCATTAACGTCATTCACACTGGCCTGAATGATCGATGGCATGGGAGTTCCGGGCATCGGCGTAATAGCAGGTGTACCAGGAGCAGGAATCGCGCCCGGGTTAAAGTTCGAGATATTGCCATGCTTTTCTGTCATAGGGGTCCACCAATCGAGGCGTCCACCAAGATTCACTGTCAGGTTGCGCGTGACTTTCCAGTCATCCTGGAAATAAAATGCCCCTTCGTGCGAGCTGTATTGAGGTTTTGCAAGCAGAATATTGCGACTCTCACTGCCAGGTAGCCCAAGAATGAAGGAAGCCAACGCATTGCCTTCGGAGAAGGCATTCCCTGTGACACGTCCAGTCAAATTTGCGCCGAACGCGTATTGTCCACGTCCTTCGCTCGATTGACTTGACGCTACCTGGCGTTGGATATAGCTGGTTCCGAACCGGATCGTCTGGCGGCCCTGCGTATAAGTAATACCAACAATCTCTTGATAGCTATTGTCTTTCGTAATGATCGGAACAAAAGTGGCGTCGCCTGCAGCTGGTCCACCAGCGATTGAGATCGTCGGAACGCCAGAGGTAGTCGGGTCTGTGCCTTGCCCCGGAATTCCCAACGTCGCTGCGGCGTTCGTGCCAGTGTTGGTTGAAGTAGCCGCATTTGCAAACCGTGTATAAGCCATCTTTGCTTCCAATACAAGATTCGACGTTAGGAGACGAGTGTAGTTGAGTTGGATTCCTTGCGAGCGCTGCTTGGACGGCCCGGGAAATACACCTGCGTTTCCGACGAGACTCACGCCATTGATGACCGGGAGCGCCGCGGGGGTAACGGTGCGGGTGTCATTGTAGGAATAGCGTGCGAAAAAGAAGTCCTTATCGCTTATTTTGTAGTCAGCACGTGCGTCGAGGCTGTCGGAATCCTGACGTTTAGCGGGAGAGGAACTGTAGTTGTTCGTACTGCCTCCGTTAGGCGAAGGCCAGCGAGCAATAAAGTTGCGAGCTGCAGAGTTCCATCTACTGTTTGGAATGCAGTTTCCGGCAAACTGTTGGCGGGTGTACACCCCCGGAGATACCTGCACTGTCGTAGCAGGATCAAAGATGTTCTGCGTGAAGCACGCTGGGCCGGTATGGTCCGCTCCTCCAGCTTGCGCAAGAGTCGGCACTGTCACGTTGTAAGTCTGTCCTACTCGTTGCGTAAACCTCTCATAGTCGCCGAAATAGAAGAGACGATCTCGCAAAACTGGTCCGCCGAGGCTGCCTCCAAACTGATTCTGCTTGAAGGCAGGCTTCGGGCCCGTGCGTGCGAAGTAATTTCTTGCGTCGAGCACTTCGTTCCGGAAGTATTCATACACCGTCCCGTGCAGTGCATTGGTTCCTGGCTTGGTGACGATGCTGATCACACCCCCTGCGGTGCGTCCCAACACGGCGGAATAGGAGTTCGTCTCAATTTTCATTTCCTGGATTCCATCGATCGACGGCTTCACGACCACATTTCCCAGAAAGCGTTCGTTGTCGTCTGTTCCGTCGATAAGGAAATTATTGAGGTCACTCGTTTGTCCATTGATGGAGACGGAGGAACTTTGTCTCCTATCGTCAGGCCGTGTCCCACTCTGGGTCGAGTTGGCTGCGCCCTCAGTTGCACCTGGAGCAATCTGAGCCAGACGAACGAAGTTGCGTCCATTCAACGGCAGGTCTTGCACGGCTCGCTCCCCCACTAGCGTCCCGACACTCGACTCTTCGCGTTGAATCGACGGAGACCCAGCACTGACCTCGACTGTCTCGTTCAACAGACCGACGGACAGGCTAGGATCAACGCGATATTTATCACCAATTGCGAGCTTGAGATCATGTACCTCCCAACTTTTGAAGCCCACCGCTTCGGCTTTTATGTTGTACGTACCAGGCGGCAGGAGAGTCACGGAGAACGAACCGTCTCCGGTGCTAGTGACAACCTTCGTCAGATTGGTCTCGACGTTAACAACCGTGATCCTTACGCCTGGAATCGTCGCACCGGTAGGATCCATTACCACTCCGGTAATATCCGCTGTGACTACCTGACCCCATGACGGGAAAGCCAAGAAGAAACATAAGAGAGCGACCGATCTCATTACCCTCAGAAACTGCATTTTGCCTCCTGAAGACGTCAAGGGGGCTCGCCGATGCGATGTACAGCCTCCGCGATCCCGCTGAAGTGATCTTCAAAAAATGAATATTGATGTTCAATTTTATGGCGCCCATCTAAACCCCTCGCTTTATGGGTTGTCAAGTTCTTTTTCAAATGGGGCTTTTGGCGACGGCGGATTGCGTTACACTCAGCGACGTAAACTGAGAAGGCAAATGGCTAAACAAGAACACAGACAGTACGGTTCCGGAACACTCGATAAAGGCCTGGATGTGCTTGAAACCCTCGAACGCGCAACCGAACCGCTTCGTATTCTGGATTTAGCAAACCTGACCAAACTTGATCGAGCAGCCGTGTTCAGGCTTCTCTGTACGCTTGAGAATCGTGGGTACGTCGAGCGCCTCGAAGACAAACGCTATTCCGTAAAGAACCGGAAGCGCGCAGCGCGTGTGTTCTACATAGCTCCGCTGGCAGGAAATTCGTTCCGGGTCGATGTAACCGCGAGCCTGAAAGCAGCTGCGCTTAAGCACGGAATTCACCTCGAAATGATCGATACGACTGACACCGAAATTCCGCGGGATCAAGTGAATGAAGCTATTCGCTCTGCCGCAGACGCGGTCATACTTTTCCAGCGACGCGGTTCTTTGGCCCATGTGCTCGCAGACCGCTTCCTGCAGGAGCAAATTCCAGTTATCAGCGTAGAAACGCCAATCGCAGGAGCGCTCTATTTCGGCGGTAATAGTTATCGGGCCGGCCTCATGGCAGGGGAAGCCTTGGGCGTGTATGCGCAAAAACATTGGAAAGGGGACTTTGACCGCCTCCTGCTGATTGAATCATCTCTATCCGCCGTAGAGAATATGGCGCGCCTTACCGGTACGGTCGAAGGAGTCAATAGTATTGTCGGCCAGGTCCCTCCCGAGAAGATCATTCACGTTGATGGTCTAGCTTCGCTCGAAGCCAGTCGAGAGGCGTGTCTTCGTGCCCTCAAATCTTTGCCGCATAAAAGCCGCGTCCTCATTTCCTGCTTCAACGACCCCAGCGCCATTGGAGCCCTTGCTGCTGTGAATGAGTCCGGCCGTGCAGCTACCGCGGCCATCGTCGGTCAGAACGGGACTGAAGAAAGCCGGTCTGAGTTGGCTCGCCGGTCAAGCGCATTGATCGCTTCCATCGCGTATTTCCCTGAGAGATATGGGGAACAGCTAATGAAGATCGCAGATTCCGTTATTGCACATCAAAAGACGCCGCTTGCTGTTTACGTCGATCACGTGCTACTCAATCGCAGCAATCTCAAGAAGCTGTATCCGCCAACGCGATAGAATCCTGTTCCGCGGTGGATTGATCTTTGACGTCGGGCTGTGCTACAAAAAATCATTTGACACGGAACCTAGACGGAGCCGTATGATCTCGGCGGTTCGATCCCGTCTCTGGCCACCATTTAGAATCAATGGCTCACAATTGCTCATTCGTTAGCCTCCGTTCAAGAGGCTCTAACGTTTTTTGGGCAACTACCCTGTTTTGGAACAACACGGTAGTTCGGATGCAGCCGTGTATTGATCGTGGCGCTGCCTTGCAGATAAGAAGCGGACGATGCAATTCTCTTGGAATTGCAGATGCGTAGATTTTAGAACGACCGACGCCAACCTTTTCAAGATCGCCCTCTTTGTCGGTCGGTTGCGTTCTCCAAGCCGGACCGTCGGCTGCAGTTGTCAAGGCAAGTATCGTCGCTGCGGCCGCAACGGATCGCTAACCACGCCGGACGGTAGCACGAAGAACACGAAAAGCAACGATCATTTTGGACATCGCCCGATCAAATTACTGCATGCCCATCAAGGGAGCCGCGAACGTCGACAGAAGAACAGGACGGCGTAACGTCGATCGTAACAAGATTTGCATTTTCTCCGAATCAGGGTCATGAATGCTGGGTTCGATGTCTTAGTGCGTGGCGAGGTTATGGGCGCGGAGGTACCCCGCAAGCTCCGCAGGAAGATTCGTCTGAATACCGACTGCCCCAAGGTCAATAGCCTTCTGCCATGTTTCGGGGTTGTCGGCATCTCCTAGGCGATCCACGAAGATCTTTGCGTTTGCTGCCTTGGCGCAATCGATCACAGGATCTTTGAAGTCATTGGCATCGAATGCAAGAACCTGCGGCTGCATGGCTCGAACCATGAATTTACAGATGTCAGGGCTGATGGTTTCGGGCATGACCTTCAGAGTTGGGCGAATCTTCCGGACTTCATAGAGGAAGAAGGGGTTGCCGTAGATGACGACATGATCCTGCATGTCGTGGCGGACGATTGTGTCGACTAGCTGCTGGGGGTCGGCGTATTTGGTGTCGACGTAGACGTTGATTTTGCCGTGGGCAAGGTCGAAGGCTTCGTCGAGGGTTGGAACTTTCGTTCCGGCGAAGGAGGAAGAGAACTTCGAACCGGCGTCGAGGGCACGAATCTCGTCGAAGGTATGCTTATGAACTTCGCCGGTCCCATTGGTCGTGCGGTCGAGGGTACTGTCGTGCATAAGAACGAACTTACCGTCTGAGGTGGTGCGAACGTCTAGCTCAAAGTAATCAGCGCCTGCATCGATAGCGGCCTGAAAGGCAGGCATGGTGTTCTCAGGGTGGTGGAGGTGCTCTCCACGGTGAGAAATAACCTTGATGGTTTTGCCCTCCTCTTTCGGAGTCCATGCTGTCTGGCCGAAAGCTACGCTGCCAGTAAGGGCAAAGCCGATGAGGAACTTCAGGATGAGATTACGCATTTCTTTTTTTCCTTTTCTATCTATAAATCTCTGTGGTGCCGGCTCAGAACCTGAGGCGGCCGACAAGGAGTAACGAGCGCGGATCCTGTGCGCCAGTGACTGTGCCAAATGCGGTGTTGGTCGCGGACAGCGAGGTGTTGAGACCGGAGAACTGCGGATGGTTGAAGGCATTATGCGCGTCAACACGGAGGGTGAAGGCGGCATGCTCCCAGAGGGGAATGTCACGCATGAGGCTTATGTCCCATACATTCTGACCGGGCCCGTAGAAGCTGGCACGTTGACCGTTGCCCAATGTGTCAGGAGGGGTGATCGAAAAGGCAGACGTGTTGAACCACTTCGCGACCGAGCGCGAACCGCGAGAGAGATTAGGGTTGCCTGTCTCGGTTACAAACTGTCCTCCTGAACCGATCTGGAGCTGGTCTGCCTGTGAGACGTTGTACGGTAGTCCGACCTGGAACTGGGCCACAGTGCTGACCTTCCAGTGTCCGATGACCTGCGAGACGACGGGAGTGCTTTGTAGAAATCTGCTTCCAGAACCTACAGGGAGAGCGTAGACCGCAGAAAGGGAGAAGCGCTGTGGGATGCTCAGCTTTGCCGTTCCCCATTGCGCGTGCAGGTTGTAGTAGTTCTGGAGCAGTGGAGTGAGGCTGCCGCCATCTACATCGTCTTGCGTGTGCGCCAAGGTGTAGGCGGCACGTACCGAGATCCCATTACTCCATCGATGACTCAGAGTAGCAAAGAGGGCCGCATAGGACTGCGCTCCTGCGTTCGTGACGTGGTAGACATTGAGGAATTGAGGATAGGGACGGAGACTCTGAGCAGTTTTGACATTGAAGCAGCAGTTAGGAGAAGGAGCGATCTGGTTTACCGGAAGCACGACAGGTTGATGAACGCCGTGGTCGCCCATATAGTCAACCTCAGCGATCCAGTTATGACTGAGATCCTGCTGCACTCCAATCTGCCACTCCTGGAGATAGGGGAGAACTGCTGTCAGCTGAAGCTGGACGGGGCTGGAGGTAGGATTCGTCAGGCTCGAGGGAATGAGAGGCTGACCATTTGGACCGACGTTGGGCGAGTAATGAGGGACTCCCTGAGAGAGTTGATACGCAGGGCTAAAGCTGCCAGTTGGAGTTTGAAACGTTGTGGATACGGTTGAGGTTGAGGTGTTGCTCAGTGCATTGAAACCGATACTGGGCAGCTGGTAGATTCCATAGCCGCCACGTACGACGGTGTTGCGGAGGAGACGGTAGTTGAAGCCAATACGGGGGAGGACTCCGGTATAGGTATTCGGGATCAGCTGGTGAGGGCCGTTGAACCCGGCAAACTCGATGCCTCCCTGCTTGCCGGTGGCGGCGTCGATGATGTTCGGGTTGAAGCTGTAGTAGTTGTTGTTCTTCTCAACGGCTGGGCCGTCGAACTCGTAACGCAGCCCGAGGTTGACGGTGAGCCGGGATGAAATTCTGTAGTCATCCTGCAGATAACCGGCGAAGTAGTTCAGGTTGTAGTGGAAGACCGTATTGGTTGTGCTGATGGTTGTGGTCGCGGGCAAGCCAAGGAGAAGATCAGCGAAACCGTATCCGCTCTGACCAGGAACAGCTGTAAAGCCGCCAGTGAAGTTGTAACTGCCAGAGAGAACGCCGGGCTTGTAAGAACTGTATGCGTAGCGCATGAACTCGCCGCCAATGGAGAGCGTGTGACGTCCCATCTGCAGGACCATCGCATCGTTCAGGATGTAGTGCCCATCTCTCGTTCTTGAGTAGCCGCCCGCGCCAAAACTGGCGTACTGGTTGGTCTTGATAGTGGGGAATTGAGTCAGCGGCACACCTTGCAGTCCGATTGAGCTTGCGTCGGCTGGCAATGGCGAGGCAAAGTTGACCTCTGAGACATATCCTGCGCGAGCTTCATTCGAGATGCGGGGCGAGAAGATATGGCTCCACGAGAGTTCGTAGTGGTCATCGGTCCAGCCGCTGAACGCGGAGGTGTTTGCGACATTGGGAATGTTGATGGTGGGCTGGTTTCGTGGCCCGTCACGGGAGAACTTCGCCCAAATATGATCGTAGTCGGAGGTGTTGTAATCGACGCGGTCGGCATTATAGAGGTAGCTGGTAGCCGATATGGGATTGGAGCAGTAGTTGAAAGGAGAGGTCGGGGTGGGGGTACAGTTTGGTGCAGGAAAGAAGGCTGCTATGTTCCGGCCGACTGGATCGATCCGTGACTTCGGAATGATATTGCCTGCGAATTGTGTCCGGGAGGTTACCTTACCGACAGTCGTTGTGGTCAGGGGATCATAGATAGGCGCGGTCGGCATACCGACGGGAGATAGTGCGGAGAAGTCTCCGTTCAATTCAGCTGTGGTGGGTACGGTGGTGGTAAACGGCGCGTTGGCGTGGTTAAGGGTGTACTCCCAATCAGTAAAGAAGTAGAGGCGATGCTTGCGTCCATCCAGGAGCTTTGGCAGGACTACAGGGCCGCCAATCGACCCACCAAAGTAGTGGAAGTAGGAAGGCTGAATGATCGTGCCGGGCTTAGTGAAATAACCAAGCGCGTTAAGACTTTGAGAGCTATAGGCCTCGAAAGCACTACCGTGGAACTTTTCGGTACCGGATTTGGTAGTCGTGAGGATTGCACCGCCACCGCTCTGACCGTACTGGGCAGAGAAGGGGGCAGTGAGGACTTGAAGTTCTTCAGTGGAGTCGGGTGTAGGGATAAGACCGTAGGTACCATCAATACCCATATTGCTGGGTAGGCCGTCGATGATGATGGGATTGGTGCCTGCCCTGCCCCCACCGAGGGAGAGGCTGTTGACATTCGAGTAATCCTGGCTGGAACTGGCAGCTCCGGCAAAGGTCTTGGTGATAAGAAACTCGTTCGCACCTTTGGTCCCCGTCGATTCAGGAAGATCGATGAGCTCCTGAGTGCTGAGTTCGCCGCCTACCTGAGAATTGGAGGTATTAAGAGAGCTTTCAGCGCCGGAGACGGTCATGATCTCCGAGGTCGCCCCCAGCTTTAGCGAACAATCAACAACGCGCTCCTGGTTGAGGACGATGCTGAGTTCGTCTGTCACGTACTGAGCAAAGCCGTTTTTTTCAAAGCGGACAGTGTAGCCGCCTGGCTTAAGAAAGGAGATGCGATACGCGCCAGCCTTGTTCGAGACAGTCTTATATTCGGTGGTCGTGCCATTCTCATGCACTGTCACCGCGACGTCTGGGACGACGGCTCCGGTGGGATCCTTCACTACACCGCTGATCGAGCCATAAAAGGTCTGGCCCTCGAGATTGCCACTCAAACTGAAAAGCACTAACAGGAAAGCGACGCTTCCAATGACCCTAAAAATTTGTTTGCCGCTACCATAGAACCGGCGGGCGATGCCGGATCTCATACGGCGATCGAAATGAGTGACAAGGGAGAGGCAATTCATAGAAACTCCAGAGATTTGGCGTCCAAAAGTGGAAGCGGAACTTTGACTACATCGGAAGTAAAGGGTCGGCGATCAACATCGAATGATCAGAAAGTAACAGGACAATGTTAATAAATAACAAATAGCCTCCGTTCGGTGATCAAAATTTACAAGACCTTTTCCCTCCATAATTCTCTCGAGATATAGATTTTTCCAACGAAAAATGTTCAGATTTACCTTGAAAATAAAGATTTTTGAAGTCACAAATACCCGAGAAATGAAATTTCAATGAGTGAATTTACCGAGACCTCCCGACTCAACTTCATCGTTGAGATGTTAAAAATAAACACTTCTGCTTCCATCGCTGAGATTGCGGAGGCATGTCACGTTTCGCAGATGACCATCCGGCGTGACCTGCAGAAGCTAACTGAAACCGGTCAGGTAATTCGCATTCCCGGCGGAGCACGTATCGAGCATTGGCGAGGCGCGGAGAGAAGCTTTTTCGAGCGACTGCAGAAGATGGGCCATGCCAAACGGAGCATCGGAGCCACAGCGGCCTCGCTGATAAAAGATGGGGAGTCGGTCGTTCTGGACTCTGGAACCACCACACTTTATGTGGCAAGAGAGCTACGAATCCGCAAAAATGTAGTCGTCTTTACCTTCTCCCTCGCGGTGCTCGAAGAGCTGACTTCGGCGGAACACATTCGCGTGGAGTTGACCGGCGGGGTTTACCGCTCCAGCAGCCATGATCTGATCGGCCCCGCAGTTGCAAAGAGTCTGACTTCAATCTATGCCGACACGGTGATCTTTGGAGCGGCGGCGATCTCGTTGAGCCGGGGTGTCATGGTTCATGATCCAGATGCACAATATGAGTTATTGCGAGCCGGCAGGCGGAAGGTGCTGGTTGTCGACAGCAGTAAGATTGGAACCGAAGCGACCTACCGGCTCTGCGGAATAGAAGATTGTGACCTCATCCTGACAGACAAAGGGATCTCGAATGACGCTCTGACGCGTCTGCGCCGCATGACTGAAGTTCAGGTCACCAATCTAAGGTGAATATTAACGCTCCTTGTATGGCGTTTCGATAACCTCAAAGAGATATGCCGTCTCTTGCCCAGGCAATGTCGAACATCCGCTCTTTTGAAGATCAGATCGCAACCTCCGTTGAGGATGATCTGTTTTCTGCAGAGACGCCCCTCTATATATCTCGGGCTCCTGGCAGATTGGACGTGATGGGTGGCAATGTCGACTACACTGGCGGCACTGTACTGCAGGGACTTTTACGCGAGGCCACATGGGTTGCTGCGCAGGCACGATCAGACGAAGTAATCCGTATCGTAAACCCAGGCGCCAAGCAGTTCGGATGGGACACCAGATTCGAAGCGCTCATGAGTGATCTAAGCGATGTAGATAGGGTGCGGGCGCTCTGCAAGTCACAGCCCGGTTCGGTCTGGGTCTGCTACATTCTGGGAGCGCTCTACTTCCTGAAGAACCTTCGAGGATTCGGGGAGATGGGCGGGGTCGATTTATTTCTCGCCTCAGATCTGCCTCCCAATAAAGGAGTCAGTTCCTCGGCAGCACTGGAAGTTGCTGCCTTGAAGGCTGTTTCGGCTGCATGGGGAGTCGCGCTCTATGGCACAGCTCTGGCCACCGCCGGACAATGGGTGGAGAACATCGTTGTGGGCGCTGCCTGCGGAATCATGGACCAGGCGGCGATTGTGCTGGGTAAGGAAGGTCATCTTCTGCCCATGCTCTGCCAGCCTTGTCTGCCCGGAGCTCTGGTGACACTGCCTGCTGGTGTGCAGCTTATGGGAATCGACTCGATGGCTCCCCGTTCGACAACAAGCACCGCATACGAGACAGCCAGGGCAGCTGCATTCCTAGGGTATAAGCTGATCTGCCAGCATGAAGGAATCGAGATCACTTTAGAACAAGGAGGCGAAATACCGCGATGGACAGAGAATCGGTGGCATGGTCATCTCTCTAATCTCGCGCCATCGGAGTTTCGTGCAAAGTACGAACGCTTGTTGCCCGAATCGATCACGGGCAAGGAGCTTCTTGACTATGGAGGGGAACATATCGACCCCTTCACAAAGGTCAATCCCGAGACGCAATACCCTGTCCGCGCTGCCGTGCGATACGCCATCGAGGAGAATCTTCGTGTGCAAACCGTACGTACACTCCTCGAGTCCATGGCATGGAGCGGATCAGAGAGCACCTTGCCGTTGATCGGCGAGATAGTTTGTCAATCTCATGTAGCTTATGCCGAGTGCGGTTTGGGAAACGAGGCGTGCGACGAACTAGTCGAACGCGCTTTGAAATCCGGCCTTGCCGGGGCAAAAATGACTGGAGGAGGTGGTGGTGGTGTCGTTGCCATCCTTTGCCGTTCGGGCGAGGAGGATACTGTACGCAGCATCGCCGAAGCATTCGGCGAAGAGCGGGGAGCCGTTCCTCACATCTTTGAAGGCAGCTCTGACGGCGCCGATACCTTCGGCGTTCGAGTTTTACAGCCCGACTTCCTCTGGAGAAGACAGTAGTGTTGTCTGCGCGAAATATTCGCGTCGCCTTCGCCGTTCTGCTTCTGATCGCTGCCAATCTGCTTTGGGCAGGCCAAGGAGTCGCGATCAAAATCCTTGCTGTCAACGACAACCCACTCGCAATCGCCCTGCTTCCGCTTTACTCCATTACGATCGTGGGCCTGGGACTTCTCGTCCTGCGCCGAGGAGTTATGCAGAAGTTCAGAGCGGCGTGGCGATTCCATCGTGAGTTCTTCCTCGCTGGTATCTGCGGTCAACTCATGGCTCAGATAGGTATGACACTCGGGGTGAGCTGGTCAACAGCCTCCAATGGAGCGATCCTCAGCCTGCTTATTCCGATCTTCGGCGCCTTGATCGCAGTGTGGCTATTGGGGGAGCGCCTGTCTTCGCTTCGTGTCAGTTCCCTCTCGCTGGGGCTGGCGGGAGTTTTCATCCTCTCCCCGCTGCATAACATGTCCATCACTAGAAACGGGCGCCATGAACTTCTGGGTGACTTGCTAATCACTGCCGGATGTATCGGCTCAGCTTTCTACAATGTCTACTCTAAGCGACTCTTGAATTACTTCTCTGGTATCGAAACACTATTCTTCAGCTATCTGCCGGCGTCCGTCGTCAGCCTGCCTGTACTCTTTTTCGTGGAACCACATTGTCTTGGCAGACTTGGACATCTCACTCTCACACAGTGGGGCGCGTTTGGATATCTTGCAGTGTTCTTCTATGGGCTTGCAATGGTGTTCTTCCTAACAGCACTCGAGACTGTCGACGTTATTACCGCCTCAGCATCCCTCTATTTCATGCCAATTGCCGGTGTGGCGTTGGCCTTCTGCATCCTGAAGGAACGCCTGGCACCCCGCACAATGACTGGTTCAGCAATTGTGCTATTCGCCACCGGCATGCTGTTCTTCTTTGATACCTCCGACCAAACCAAAGTTCTTCGAGACGAGGGATTTGTTAATAATTAACAGTTTAATTGCGAGCCTACAGCATCACCTACTTTATCGAGCAAATACCGATAAAGTAGACACAAATGTGTCATCAAGTCATCTTGACGATGACCGTGTATAGTCCATGATGTGAATTATTTTCTTCGAGAACAGGACCGCTTTTTAATTACGACGAACCCAAAATTTCTGGACTGCGAGGCAGTATTTGGGTTCCTTGCGCAGACAAGTTGGTGGAGTGACCTCACTCCAGACTCCTTGGATCGTGCGGTGCGCAACTCTCTTTGCTTCTCTCTGTTGGAAGAGAATCGACAGATCGGTATAGCAAGAGTTATCACGGACTACGTCACCTATGCATACCTATGTGACGTTTACATCATAGAGTTGCGAAGGAGGCAGGGATTGGGATCGTGGCTGGTCCGCTCAGTCCTCGAACATCCTGACGTCAAGTCTCTTAAACGAGTCGCCCTACTCACGCACGATGCCCAGCCATTTTATCTCGGACTTGACTTTCAATTTGCCACGTATCCAAATAACTACATGGAACACCTGACAAAGTAGTCACAGTTTGAGGAACATTTATCCCATGAATTAGTGCGATGTTGATGGGTTTGATCTAGAGGATGGAAGAGGCAGCCTTGGCCTGCGAACATCCACCCCCTGATTGAACGCTGGAGACTCGCCAGTGAGCTCTCCTTTGTCGGGCATCTCGGAACCTATGAAACCAGCAACTACTAGAACATGCCGGATGAGCGAATGGGAAAGATAGACGCGATACAACTTCTATTTTGAACTGGACTTCGGCGTTGCATCAAAAACACACTTACGACTCGCTTCAATATCGTATCGAAGGCAGCCGTCCTGTTTAACCAGAGAGGCTTTGAGGGCTGTTCCATGCAAGACATTGTCGATGCTGTTGGACTGGAAAAGGGATCGATCTATGGCCACTTTTCCAGCAAAGAAGAGTTGACGCTTGAAGCCTTCGATTTTGCGCGGGGCGATACCGTGCAGAAGCGCCTGAGAAATCTGGACACGGTCAACAATGCGGTAGATAAGCTCAAGCTGCACGTCAAGAACTATGTCGATACGCCAAGCTTTACCGGGGGCTGCCCGTGGCTGAATATAGCCGTCGATGCTGACGACGGTAACGCCGCTCTTCGGGATCGGGCTCGCAAAGCGGTATGTGGGTGGGAAGAGGCATTGATAAATATCGTTATGGAGGGGCAGCAGCGCGGAGAGGTTCGGTCGGAAGTTCAACCCCAGAGCGTCGCTACCTTTCTGATTGCGACGCTGGAAGGCGCGACTGCTATCTATCGGATCGATAAGCGTTCTGGCGCGCTTGCACACGCACAAGATAATCTGGATCGTTTTTTCGATACGGTGGTCAGATCGCACACGGACGATCCCACGACGGCTCCTTTTGCGCAAAGCTAAAAGTCACAGGTGTGCGCATCTGTCTTCAGAAGTTGCCGTATACAAAATCACCGATAATCTGCGTCTAGCTCCTCCGGTTGAAGCACCTTGGGAACTTCTTTGAACAATCTTTCTTATTTGAAGAGATGGGGCTGAAGACAGCGCGGGAGTTTTCGTTCATGCAGATAGTTCCACTCCTCATATTGTGCTGAAGCGAACAATCCAACGATGCGGGATAGAGGCATGCGTGCAAATCTGGTGTTATTGTCTAAATTAAATATTCCGACTGGTCGCTCTTATTAAGTCACATTCCGAAGCTGCCTATCCAAATATCCTGAGGAGGGCATACATGCCTAGCGGTAAGAGGGTAGCCCTCATCACCGGAGCAACTCGGGAATTGGTTTTGAAACAGCACGTCAGCTTGGCCAGAAGGGCATCACGGTCGTGGTTAGCGGCAGGATGCAGCAAGAGGCGAAGAACACCGCAGACAACCTTGTTGCTGCGGACATTGAAGCAGCGTCGGCGATCTCCATTTGGGCGTGCTCGGTACCGAGTTCCGGTCTTGACCCATCCTGGGTGAGCGAGTCAACAACCTGCCACGTTCTCACACGTGCAAGAACGCAGCACATCGATCGGACCGGCGGGACAATACGGGAGCAACCTGGAAAGGAAACCATCCCAAATGATCCCCAACAATCCTAAGTCGGCGCTGATCTAGCCTTTCATATCAATCGTGCTGATTCTAAGCCACTTAGGTCCACCGATAGGGCCCTGAAAAGGCCGGCGTCAGCGGTTCGATCCCGTCTCTGGCCACCATTTAGCGACTTATCGATTTCTTTGGATAGGCACTCATAATGGGCTCTATCGTTTCGGCATCATGAAGAGCCAGCTAAAGCAGCTTATAGAGTCCGCAACAGTAGGCTGCTTTCGATTGAGCCTCCTGATGAGATGATGGGACGGTCTTTTTGCCCCTTCCAATCGCGTATTGAAGGCCATTTCAAGGGAGATCAGCTATAACATGAGGATCGTGGAACCTTCGCGACGGCAAGCGACGATCACCTTAGTAGCTACTCTATTTGTCGCTACTGTTGCGGCCAGCTTCGCAAGACACGCTCTACACGGCCGGCAACTAGCCGCCTCGCACGCAGGCCCAGTCAACTTCAGTCGCGATATACGCCCCATCCTCAATCAGAATTGCGTAGGCTGTCACGGCGGAGTACGCCAGAAGGCGGGCGTCTCCTTCATCTTTCGTGACGAGGCGCTCGGGACTGGAAAGAGTGGGCATCGCACCATCGTCCCAGGAAATCCGGATGGATCCGAGCTCATGGTGCGGGTCCTTTCCCAAGATTCCGAGGCACGCATGCCTTACCACGGCCCCAGGTTGAGCGATCAGCAGATCGGGCTCCTGCGACAGTGGATCAAGGAAGGCGCTCAGTTCGACGATTACTGGGCGTTCGTACCGCCAAAACCACAGCCTCTGCCCGAAGTACAGGAGAAGGGTTGGATTCGTCAGCCGCTGGACAGCTTCGTTCTGGCCAGACTTGAAAAAGAGCACCTCTCTCCTTCTCCGGAGGCGGGCAAGTCCGAGCTATTGCGTCGTGCTTCACTCGACATAACCGGACTACCGCCTACGCCGGAGGAAGAAGCTGCGTTTGCTGCGGACAACTCTTCCAACGCTTACGAGAAGCAAGTCGATCGACTCCTCGCATCTCCACGATATGGCGAACGCTGGGCCAGCATGTGGCTTGACCTCGCACGCTACGCTGATTCGATGGGGTTTGAAAAAGATCTGTCCCGTAACGTATGGCCGTATCGCGATTGGGTCGTCTACGCATTCAACAGCAACATGCCGTATGACCAGTTTTTAATTCGTCAGCTTGCCGGCGACCTGCTTCCGAACGCAACGATGAACGACCGCATTGCAACGACATTCCATCGCCTGACCCCCAACAATGATGAAGGCGGAACGGACGATGAAGAATACCGCATGATTGCCGTGATGGACCGAGTTGCAACGACCTGGCAGGTTACCAGCGGTGTCACGATGAATTGCGTGCAGTGTCACTCGCATCCATATGACCCTATCCGTCACGCGGACTACTACAAATCGCTTGCCTTCTTCAATACGCAACGGGATTCCGACCTGACAGAGGATGCCCCCGTACTGCCCGTTCCCTCGGATCACACGCAGTATGCCGCAGCGGACAAACTCGAAGATGATGTGCGCGCTCTTGTGGGTTCCATCGAATCTTCGGATCGCGCCATGGAGGCGGCATCCGCATGGAAACAACTTCCTATTGATAGCGCTGGCGCGGACGACCTTGTCATCCTGAAAGACAAGGTTCCGGCACTGGAAAAGGCCCTGGAGAACGCGAAGAAAAACACGCGACTTCCTGCTGAGCAGAAGGCCGAGCGCATCGTCTCCACAAAAAAATCTCTCGATGAGTCACGCACACAGATGGCCGCTGCAGAAAAGCGTAATGGACCGGCGAAGACGTTCGTCCTGAAGAACGGTGAAGCCTTCGCAAAGACGGAGACGCCTGCGCAGTCGATCTATCAGTTAGCCGGCAAATCCCCCATATCGCAGATTACCGCGCTGCGCATCCAGGTTCCTCCCATCGACTCGAAAAAGGCATCCCACACTCCTGAAGATGGCTTCATCGTAAATCGGCTTCAGGTGTTTGTCGTGACGGCGGAGGGACAGAAAAAACCGGTTCCCATGGCCTACTTCGCGCAGGACTCAGAAGACAATCTGATGGCTGCCGAACGAGAAGGAGAGAAGCCACTTGAAGGAACAGAAAAGCAAGGGGCTCGGGCAACAAAGGAAAACCCTTCTAACGCCGCCTCAGTAAAGCTTGCACTGAAGCCTACCGCGGCATTGCGCGCAGACGAAGATAGGGCTGCAAAAACCTCCCAACACGGCAAGAGCGTCGACAAAGCAAAGCCGGTACCAGCACCACCGATGAAGACCGCCTTCGCCGCTGCCCCACGCACAATCCAGGAAGAGATTCCAAGTCCATTCGCAGCTCTTCCAAAGCTCTTTCAAACTCGATGGATAATTGGAGTACCTGCGGAACCTGTCACGATTGGGAAGGATGCTCACCTTGAAATAAACATCAAACAGGTTGGCGATATCGACAGTAAACCCGCCAAGATCATGCGGTTGCGCATCGACGTGAGTGGCGATGCAAAATGGACGCAGTCGATCAGCCAACACAAATCTAAGACAGATCACCTGTTTGCACTGGACAATCAACTCCACGACATTTTGACTGTGCCCGTTCCGGTCATGGTTGAACAACAGCCGTATGAGCGGCGCGCCACACTTGAATTTGAGCGGGGCAACTTCCTGACCAAGGTTGGCCCTGACCTCGAACCGGACGTTCCAGCAATCTTCCCGAAGTTTCCAAAGGGGGAGCCACGGAATCGCCTGACGCTGGCGAAGTGGTTCTTCCAGCCAGACCAGCCGCTAACTGCACGCGTCGCGGTGAATCGATACTGGGAAGAATTATTTGGAACAGGTATCGTAGAAACGCTGGAGAACTTTGGAAGCGTTGGAGAATTACCAAGCCATCCAGAGTTACTGGACTACCTGGCACTGCACTTCCAGAACGATCTCCACTGGAACACGAAGGCGCTTATTCGTGAGATCGTCACAAGTGCAACTTATCGGCAGAGCGCGGTAGAGACGCCGCAGCTGCTCGCACGCGACCCGAAGAACCGGCTGCTTGCACGCGGACCGCGGCAACGGCTTACGGCGGAGATGGTTCGCGACCAGGCGCTCTTGGCAAGCGGTCTCCTCGACACAACCGTGGGCGGCCCTCCGGTCATGCCGCCTCAACCGGCCGGCATTTGGAACTCTGTCTACAGCGGAGAAAGGTGGACCGATGCCACAGGCCCTAACCGCTACCGCCGCGCAATCTATACCTTTGTGAAGCGCACCTCCGGATACCCGAGCGCCCTGATCTTCGATGCTTCGGACCGCGATGTCATGCTGCCCCGCCGCATCCCGACAAACACTCCCCTACAGGCTCTTGTCACCTTGAATGACCCTGTGTATCAAGAGGCATCCACCGCCCTCGCATTGCGCGTCATGAACATGACGGGGCAGCTGGCAGATAAACCAACGGGAGAGGATATCCTCACAGAACGGCTCCGCAACGCGACAGAACTCGTGCTTTCTCGGCCTCCAAACGATCGAGAACTGGCATTGCTGCGCCAGGCTTATGAGCGCTCACTTCGCAATCGGGGCTCAGACAAATTCGTCCGAGCAAACTATCCGTCTTCCACTCACAGTAGTCGCAGTGCCGAGATAACCGGCTTAACCACTGTAGGTAATATTCTTTTCAACCTAGATGCAGCCCTTGTGAGGTGACATAACGATGCGCGATCACGATCACGACGATCCAAAAGCCTACTGCGATCCACATATCGCCGACGAGCAGGAACGAACAGCGTTGACTACGATGTTCCCGGCGGAGAAGTTCGCTTATCTGCAGGCGCAGACACGTCGCCACTTTCTCCGCAATTTCACCGCAGGTGTCGGCACGATTTTCCTTGGAGCATCGTTGCCCGAACTATGTCGTTCCGTCCACGCCGCAGATCGCAGCATCGATGGAAATCTCCGCATCGATTTCGCACGCGACCCATCCCATCCACTCTCTGTACTTCCTCCCCAGTTTGCACCGACGGCAAAACGCGTCATCTATCTGCACATGGCAGGGGCTCCGAGCCAGCTAGAACTGTTTGATTACAAGCCAGACCTCGCCCATCTGGATGGAAAGGATTGCCCTCAGTCGTTCCTTGCCGGCAAACGTTTCGCGTTCATCACCGGTGTCCCTAAACTGCTTGGGCCGCAGTATCCATTTCACCGAGCAGGGCAAAGCGGTCAGTGGATCTCTGATCGGCTGCCTCATCTCGAAAAGCATGTGGACGACCTGTGCTTCATCAAATCGATGAAGACGGATCAGTTCAATCACGCTCCAGCCCAACTACTGGTACAAACAGGCAATGCGCGCCTGGGCTATGCATCCATCGGGTCATGGGTGACATACGGTTTGGGAACAGAGAACCAAAACCTTCCTGGTTTTATCGTTCTCATCTCCGGCGGAAACATGCCGGATGGAGGAAAGCAACTGTGGGGCTCCGGCTTTCTGCCCAGTGTCTATCAGGGCGTGCAGTGCCAGTCCCACGGTGATCCGGTGCTCTATTTGAAGAATCCCGAAGGAGTCTCTCGACAGGCGCGGCGCAGCATGCTCGACGTTGTGGATGAGATCAATCGGCAGGAACACAAGGAGTTCGGTGATCCTGAGACCGTTAGCCGGATCGCCCAATACGAGATGGCCTTCCGCATGCAAATGGAAGCAACCGACACGATGGATATTCACAAGGAGTCCGCCGCTACGCTTGCAGCCTATGGAGCCCGGCCGGGCGAGGCGAGCTTCGCAAATAACTGCCTTGTGGCGCGTCGACTTGCAGAGCGTGGAGTACGCTTCATTCAGCTCTACCATTGGGGTTGGGACTCGCACGGAGCAGCCGCAAAGGAAGCTCTCAATCTCGGCTTTCAGGATCGCTGCCGCGAAACGGATCAACCCATCGGTGCTCTGCTTGACGACTTGAAACAGCGCGGCATGCTGGAAGACACTTTGGTTGTCTGGGGCGGAGAATTTGGCCGCACCTCGATGAAAGAGAACCGCAACGGCGGCTCACCGTTTGTGGGACGCGATCATAACCCCGGAGCCTTCACCATCTGGATGGCGGGTGGCGGCGTGAAGTCTGGATACACCCACGGGGAAACCGACGCGATGGGTTATGAGATCGTGAAAGACCCGGTGGAAGTGCGCGACCTCCACGCCACCATGTTGTATGCCCTTGGATTTGATCACCGCAAACTAAACTATCCCTATCAGGGCCTGGAACAAAAACTAACCACGGTGAATCCAGCACGCGTCGTTGGCGAGGTGCTTGCGTAACAAGGATGGCACTCTCACTACGTCAACTGATCTCCGCCCGCAGACACCGGCTGGTCGTACTTGTGGCGATACTGGCACTCGCCTTTCTGTTTCTGGCTTCTCCTCCAGACGGCCAGGAGCGTTCCTCGTGGCTGCTGTTCGCGGGAAAATTTCATCTGCTGACAATTCATTTTCCTATTGCACTTCTGTATGTAGTTCCACTCCTGGAGCTGATTGGAAGACATAAACGCTTTCCCCATCTAAGAGCTTCGGTCGAGTTCATGTTGATGCTCGGCCTTCTGGCAAGCATGTTTGCAGCTTCGCTCGGATGGGCACTTGCCCGCAATGGAGGCTACTCTGGACGCATCGTCACGCAACACATGTGGGGAGGGCTGCTCACGGCCTTGGCGTGTTGGTTGTGTTGGATATTGCGTGATCATGCAACCACGCGACGCGGCAATATCGTCTACTGGGCGGCGCTCGCAATCACGGTCGCGTTAGTCTCCTGGACTGGCTATCGCGGCGGTCAACTTACGCAAGGCGAGAATCACCTTACGGATGGCATGCCCACTCCCTTGCAAACCCTACTCGGCATAAGTACCGACGACAGTGCGGCCACGGGCGGAACCACCCTTACAGTCATCGATCGCAATACATTCTATGGCGCACGCATTGAACCAATCTTTGCGAAGAACTGCTATTCCTGTCATGGCCCTAACAAACAGCGAGGACAGCTACGCCTGGATAGCTACAAAGCAATTCTGCGCGGTGGCAAGCACGGCGTCGTCATTCAACCCGGCAACTCAACCGGGAGCGAACTGTTTCATCGCATCAATCTCCCGCAGACAGACGACAACGCCATGCCGCCTTCGGGCAAACGGCGACTCACCCCCGACGAGATCGAAACAATCGAAGCATGGATCAAAGCTGGAGCGAGTGAGACTTCACCACTGAATGCAGTTCAGGGCGCACCCACCAACGTGGCAACCACTCCGAAAGAAATTGAGCTACCGAAGTACGATCCTTCCATTGCAGATAAGGCCCGCTCCACGCATGCTTCAGATGTAGCTGCTCTTCAGAAGCGTTATCCGGATCTTCTACAATATGAGTCTCGAACCTCCGCAATGCTCAGCTTGAACGCATCCCTGGTCGGTGAAAAATTTGGGGATAGCGACCTCGTATCTTTCAAACCGGTTCTTGAGCAGATCAGGGCTGCCGACTTCTCTGGTACCTCCATCAGCGATCACTCCAGTGATCTCATTGCCAGCATGAAAAATCTTCGCCTTCTTCGGCTTTCACACACCCACGTTACAGACGATGGAGTCCAGCGACTGCGTCACCTCGAGCAATTGCAATCCATCAATCTACTGGGAACGCAGGTTACACCTGCAATGCTTGGCATGATCGCCTCCATGCCGAAGATGGAACACGTGTACGTTGCAAGTACAAAGATCGCGCCGGCGTCAGCGAATACTCCGACACTGAAACAGAAACTCATCTTCTAATAGGGAGCCACTTATGTCGAACCCATCTGGATCCACGACACGTCGCAGATTTCTTGCCTCCTGCGTCGGGACGGTCGCCATTGCTTCGCTCGTTTCGGATGAAATGTTGCATGCAGAACAGCCAAATGAGGCAGATAAGAAGACGTTCGTCACCGGAAATGGACAGTGGCGCTACAAGAAGGATGACGCGTTCGGCCACCTTCCGTCCGGGCAGCAGTTCGGAGGTACACATGGCGCCATCGCAACAGACAAGGCTGGCAACGTGTATGTAAGCACTCAAAGCACCACCGGCATCATCATCTACGACAGTAAGGGACAATTTCTAAAGACGGTGGCACATCAGTTTCCCGAGGTGCACTCGATGTGGCTTACCGAGGAAGGCGGCACGGAATATATCTACACAACCGTACAGAAAGGTACGGCTGACGAAAACTGGCTCTTTGTAAAAATGAAGACCGATGGCACTCCTGTTCTGAAGATTAAGGCCCCGGCGGAAGCAGGATTCAACCAGCCAAATGCCTGGCGCATCACGTCAGCTCTTTCAGCACCAGATGGTGATATTTGGATCGCGAATGGCTACGGTGATTCGCGCCTCTTCCGCTTCGATGGAAAAGGCAACTTCAAAAAGGCCTACGCAGGCAAAGGCACCGAAGACGGAAAGTTCCACTGCAACCACGGGATTGCGATCGACACTCGCTACGACCAGCCGCTAATGTACGTTTGCGACCGCGAAAATCGTCGTATGGTACACATGGACTTCGATGGCAACTTTGTTCGCACAACCACCTCGCACCTCCGCCGCCCCTGTCAGATAGGTTTTCTCGGGGACTACGTTGTCATCTCTGAACTCGAAGGGCGAGTTGTCATCCTGGACAAAGACAATGTTCCAGTCGCCTTCCTCGGTGACAATCCTGACCAGACTCAGTGGGCAAAGTATGATCTGCCGCCTCAGAACATTTCTTTCGCATCATTCAGCGCATCCCACGGTTGCCATGTGAGCTCAGCAGGCAGTATTTACATCTCTGACTGGAATAAGACGGGACGCGTCACCAAGCTCGACCGCCTAAGCTTCTAAAAGAAATCTCGTTTATCCTATCCAATCTCCTCGTCAAGAAGTCTTACAGGTACAACGCTCTGTTGAGCCGGAGTAAAGTTTGACATACTCCTGAGTAAAGGGTGTTGTGCTCGTAGCGTAGTCCCTTCGTGAGCGGCAAATCGCCGATGCACTCGTCGGGTTCAAAAAGAATACCTGAGACCGAACTGCATCGACCGTGGACTGTTTGACTGCGAAGTTGCTATACCAAGCGTCGGAGAGGTTACTCCACCGCCGCCGGTACTGAAGAGGGGATGATTGAAGAGGTTATACGCTTCTGCACGGAACTGAAGCTGATGATGCTCTGTGATAGTGAAGTTCTTCAAGACCGAAAGGTTCGTGGAGAAAATTCGGGGTTGCGACCCTACTGAACGTGTGGTGCCGTATTGGCCCGCTGCGGGTTGTGCAAAACATGCGGGATTGAATATGTTGAAGCGAGTGCGACGGAACCCCCGCATGGGATTGCAGGTCAGATTTGCGTAAACACCATGGTTCGGGCTTGTATCCGCGTTGTTATTCGCTGACACGCTGATCGGTTGACCGGATGCAAAGTACTGAAGTCCCGATAGCTCCCAACCTCCAATTAGCTCACGGTTGAAGATATTATTCGAGTTCGCAAACCGTTTGCCGGGCCCAAATGGCAGGAAGTAGATCGGACTGATGTTGAGGTCCTGACTACGATTGAAGCTCGCTAGACCATAGGTTAGCTGAGGGTCGTAGATCGACTGGATGTTGTTGTTGTCTCCGTCCACGTTGTCCAACGCCTTCTGCCAGCTATAACTGACGAGAAGCTGGAGATCGTTGGAAAGTCTTCTATCGAACTTGACACCCAGCGCGTTGTAGTTCGCGCTGAAGGCGTTGAGTTGACCGTTAATGGGGCCCGCGCTGGGATAGGGACGAACGTCGAGCTTGCCAGATGTATTGCCAACGGAAAGAGCGACTGGCTGATTGAGATCAGCGCGAGCAGACTGGTGGCGGGTGACGTTGCCGAGATACTGCACAGTGAGCATCGTGCTGCTACCAAGAGTCCGCTCGATGTTCAGATTCCATTCCTGCGTCGATGTGTCCTTAAGGGTTGGGGTGATGGAGTAACCGCCCTGGCCTGGAACCGAACGCGGGTTGACCTGAAATAGGTTTTGTATATTTTGTGGTGATTGGATCTTCAAGCTATAGCTCTGTGCCACCACGTTCGGTGAGTACAAAAGCATGAACTGAAGATTGTTGTAAAGGATCGGCGCGTAGTAAATGCCATAGCCGCCGCGAATGGCAACGTGATCTGTCGCCTTGTAAGAGAAACCAATACGAGGCCCCCAATCGTTGTAATTAGCGTTCCAAGCACCAGGCCGGTTCGCATTAGCCGCCAACACGTAAAGCGCACCGCGCCCGTTCTTGTCGGTTGGAGGATTGACGTAGTCGTACCGCAACCCGAAATTGAGAACCAGGCGGGGAGTGATCCTCCAGTCATCTTGAAGAAACCCGGATACGTCAAATTCCCGGAACGCTCCAGCAGAGGTGCCTGTAAGGCCACTTCCTCTGACGGGGTATCCGAGTTCTAGGTCGGCTAACGCATTACCCTGATTACTCGAACTGCGCTTTCCGGAGACATACTGGGACGTCGCGGATCCGTCGAAGCTGTAATTGCCGTTGTTAGTAACCACCCAGCTTCCGTTGAATTGGACCCGAATGAATTCACCGCCAAAGCTGAACGTATGGTTCCCGAGCGTCCAGGTAACCTGATCCGCGAATTGGTAACGGTTCTGGATAGCGCCTTGTGGGGAATACGGATCACCCAATGAGGTGTAGTTTGAGATGGAGATCGCGGGTGGTGTTGACTGCTCCAGCAAGGGATTGAGATTTTTCAATCCATAGAAGTTCGCGTAGTTCATTGCTCCTGTTCCCTGCTGCGTACGGAATAGGTTGCTGCGGTTGTAGCCGATCTTAACGGCATTGACGACGTGATCATTCACGATATAAGTGTCGGTCATGGAGGCGTTAGTGCCTTTTAATGGAATGCTGATGCCGAAGAATCGCGGAACGATGCTGTTGCCACCGCCGGAGCTGCTGTAACGAGCTACCGTTCCAAAGAACTGGTTCTTTTCGGAGAGATTCCAATCGACGCGACCGAGATATTCATCGTAGTTGCTGATTGAGGGAAGGTTGACCTGATAGTTCACGTTGTTCGCGTTGAGTGCCATATTCGGGAGTGGATAGTTTTGCAACCAGAGCTGAGCAAATGGGCTGATAGCGGGCAGCTTGTTGTTCGGAAATGGATTGGATGTGCCGGTCGCAGCATTGTATGTTGAGGGATCGTAGATAACCGGGTCAGCTGAGAAGTCTCCCTGACGCTCTGCTGTTGTGGGGACACGATTCTGCGAGAGTCCAGACGAGTGGCTTCGCAAGCCGGAGTAATCGAAGAAACCGAAGATTTTGTTCCGGAAAATCGGACCTCCCAGGTTGCCTCCGAAGAGGTTGTACCGCAGAGGCGCCTTCGACGTCGCATACCAGTTTTTGGCGTTTGCAGCATCGTTTTGCAGGAAGTCATACACGGTCCCATGGAACTCGTTGGAGCCGCTCTTCGTGATGACGTTGACTATCGCGGGCTGCCGGAAGATAGCCGGAGCGTTGCTGTAGAGGGTGGACACCTCTTTGGCTGCCTCGACGGAGGCGAGGATATTTGCGGTCTGCGTGAGAAGGTTTGTGTTGTCGATTCCATCCTGCAGAAACTGTGTCTGATTTGGCCCCAGACCGGCGAGGATGACGGAGTTTCCAGTCTGTCCAAAAAAACTCTGGTCTCCAGCCGATGTGTTAGAGTCCGTACCGTTCTGTGAAGCCGGACCGAGAGTGGCGATGCTGAGAAGGCTGCGGCCACCGTTCGGAAGTGTTGTCAGTTGCACACTGTCCATAGACGTGGACAATTCATGGCTGTCCGTCTGGAGAGCCACCGATCCGGATGATCCAGACACTGTGATCTCTTCTGAAATGTTTCCTACGTTCATGTGAACATCAAGATTGAGGCCGCCCAAAGTCAGCGAAGCTGAAACGACCGCCTTATTAAAGCCAGCCGCTGTTGCCGTGATACGGTACGAGCCGACACTCAATGAAGGGGCCGTATAAAACCCCATTGCGTCCGTTGTGACGACACGCACTGCAGTGGTCTCTGTGTTCAGGATGTTAACGCTGACGTTCGGAAGTGCGGCTCCGGTGCTATCCGTGACCGTTCCTGTGATGCTGGCAAGGTTTGTTTGAGCGAATGCCTTTCGCTGAGGAACAACCGACACGAGGGCGACTGAAAGCAGTGTGGAGAGAATGAAGCCGGTGAGAGACGCCTTCCATCGGACTTGTCTCGTTGTCTGTGTAGATCCACTCTTCTCTGCGACCCTGGGTCGAAAGCTTGGAAGGAGTAACTTCAATCTCATGTTCTACCCTCTGAAATAAAACGAATAATGAAACTCGTGATGACAAGCCTCACAAGTGCTAGGGGATGGTGGGATTGACTGTCAATGATCCGCAGGTATGGTGTAGGTGCGGTGCAGTACTGCACAGATCAAGGGAATCGTAACCATCACTCCTGCAATGGCTTACTGGGCGATTACGCGCGGTTGCATTCGGCAGTACGGGGACAGTATCGAGGCCGTGCACCGCAGGCCTCCGAGCGGCGAGGAAAGACCGCCGGCGAACTTACTGAGCGACCTCACACGCGACAGTGTCGTGGCCGGGTGTTTAGTCAAGATGTTTCGAAAGGCCGATCTGCATCCACCTCGGGATGAACGCGCCGCAGACACTGCGACGATCCCATGCGGTGGAGTCGCGGAGATCCGCTACCAAACCTTGCTTGCAATGACCTCTACTGAGGTGGGCGCGCAGTTCACCAAAGACGTGTGGAGGACGAGCTCGATGTTCTTGTTCATGAGAGACTCACGGGGGACGCCTGACAGTGCTCGCATTTGTACCGGGTCGGTGACGAAATCCGCTGCAGCATGTGTCCCACAGGTGGAAAGGCCGACAACTGCCAGTACTGGCGCTCCATTTTTCGAGTTCATGACTCGAAGGACGAGAGCGTAGTCTTCCATCATCCTCGGTGTCATCTCTGCTTTCAGAGGATTAAACCACCGCCGGTGCGCCCCCTCGCGCTCGCGGATTCCAAAGCCGCGATCCAGATAAAAGGGCAGATTTTCATTCATCACCCTTGTCCAATAGTTGTCAAAGGAGCCGACAAGGATGAGAGGGGATCCCTTCAAATCCATGAAGGGAAGGTTTGCACCGGAGCGCATGACCGAAGTTCGATTGCGCTTGCTTAAAAAAGCGGCCAATCGTATATCGGCGTAGACGGAGCCGGTGAGCATTCCCTCACCCCATGAAAAGACATGGTTAGGGCCGGTGCGCGGTGCATCCACCGATGGTGGTTCGGGCACGCGTAATGGCGAGGCTCGATCTTCGGGAGACGCCGCTTCATCAAGAGGAGATTCCTCTTCAAAGACCGGAATGGTCCCTGTGTAGACGTATATCGGCTGCTTGCTTTTCACAATCGGCGCCCATAGCAGATCGAGCTCACTCTGCGAGGTCCGTAGGACGAACCACCCCGTTCCAAGGAGAATGAGAAGGGCGGCAGCTACAAGGGGTCCAATTTTGAATCTCCATTTCGCTCCGGCCACCCATGGAGTAACGCTCGCGCCCCCGACTACGGTCGAGGGCGCGTTGGGATTACCGGGGGATCTCTCGGGCTCCTCAATGGAAAATGATGGTGCCTTTGTCTCGATAAGTGCGGCTTTCGCGAGCGAATTCTTTGTGGCCGGCCGAAATATGAAAGAAGGCCGGTACGTACCGTTGGGGATCACGATCTGGACTACTGCGCGCTCCCCGCCGTTTCCGTCGTAATACTGCGCGAGCCGCTTCCGAAGCAATCCCATGCGGGACCTAACGATCGGATCATCCGTTGTGTCGTAGTCGGGACGTCGCCCAAAGACGTTCATCCCAATTATTCGCTCCTTGAGAGCATCTTCATTCCCCTTCAAAGCTTCATGAACGACATAGCGCAATAAACTCTGCAATTGCGGGCTGTCTTTGAAGCGGGGGCTGTGGAGGATATGAGTCAGTGCTTCTGAGATGCGTTCGGCGGAGTCTTGTGTTTCTGCCTGCGACTGTTCGCCATTGGTGTCAACTCCGTTTGTGGCAAGCACCGCAGCACCTCGAATCTCGTCCCAGATCACCAAGCTCGTTGATGACAATAGACGTTGAAGCTTTCCTCAGGGAGTCATCATACAGCACTGCACCTGCACTGTACTGACAGAACGTTGACAGTCCAAAGCCCACCGTCTAGGAATGGAAGTTCTACTGGACGGCGCTCAATGAGCATCGCCTTTCCAGGAGGACTGGGTGCTGCGCAGCAAGTCCACTGGCTGCCACAGGAGAAGAATGCGGCAATGCACCTTCTCGGCTCCAGATGAATGAAGCTGTCAACAGGAAGAGCTTTTAAGCAAGAGGAGACGTATGGATCGCCGTGACTTCATCGCCGGAACCGGCGCTGTACTGATGAACGGTGGGCTCAGTTCAGGAAGAGCCTCCGCCGAACCAGTAAGGCCCGACGGGATCATCACCGCAGCTTATTACTTCGGCAACTTCCATGTAGACCCGCGGAACGAGAAGGCCCACGGCAGCGACTGGACTGAATGGAACCTCGTCAAGGCCGCAAGGCCCCGTTTTCCCGGCCATTACCAACCACAGGTGCCGCAGTGGGGTTACGCGGATGAGTCCACTCCTGAAGTCTTTAGCCAGAAGATTTTCGCTGCTCGCCAGCATGGGGTCGACGCACTCTTGTTTGATTGGTACTGGTATGAAGATGGGCCATTTCTGAACCGCGCTCTCGAGAGCGGTTACCTTAAAGCGTCTAACAAGAACGATGTTCGCTTTGGGCTGATGTGGGCAAATCACGATTGGATCGATCTACATCCTGCCAAACTGGATAGCCCCGGAAAAGTACAGTTTCGCGGTAGCATTTCACCCATTGCCTTCGATGCAATGTGTGACCGCCTTGTCCAACTCTTCCAGCACTCTACATACCTCAAGCTCGATGGACAGCCCTACTTCTCCATCTACGAACTCTTTCGCTTTGTGCAGGGTATGGGGGGACCCTCGCAGGCCGAGAGGGCGCTCGATACACTCCGCCAGAAGGCAGTTGCCGCTGGTTTTCCCGGTGTCCATCTTAACGCAGTCACATGGGGTGTGAAGCTCCTACCCGGTGAAACGGAGATGACGAATGTGCACGAACTGCTACATCGCCTGCGCATTGACAGCACGACCTCCTACGTGTGGATCCATCATGTTCAGCTTTCGAAAGCGGTCACCACAGATTACGAAGATATCCGTCGACAGTACGAAGCCTACCGTAGTCGGGCCTCTGCAGAGCTGAATTGCATGTATTTCCCTAACGTAACTGTCGGATGGGACGCCACGCCTCGCACTTGCCAAACAGACAACTTCCGTGTGAGCGGCTATCCATACACATCTGTAGTGGTCAACAACTCTCCCCAGGCATTCGAGAAAGCGCTTCACTCCGCAAAGCAGTTTGCACTCAGCCAACTGCCTGCAGGCAAGCGCCTGATCACGCTCAACTCGTGGAACGAGTGGACTGAGGGTAGTTATCTCGAGCCCGACGCAGAACACGGCAAGGCATACCTCGACGCGGTCCGCAAAGTCTTTCGATCGTCTTGATCACTTAGTCGAACCAGCTTCTCGTTACAGTTCGTACAAAAGAAGAGAAGATCTCTATCTACGTCCCCTTTTGGGTTTCATATAGCATTGGTCGGAACAGGGCTCGGGGCTGGTTCGTTTGGCGTGCGCCTCCTATCTCTTTCGGCGGCTCCCCTCTGAGTTATGTAGTAGAGAACAGGAACGGCTAACCGTGAAAGCACCGTAGAGGCCGCCTCACCCGCGATGAGCGAGAGTGCAAGCCCCTGGAAGATCGGGTCGGACAGGATAACGCTGGCGCCAACCACAACGGCAGCCGCCGTCAACAACATGGGTCTGAAGCGGACTGCCCCTGCGTCGATGACTGCTTCAGCCAGAGGCATTCCTTGAGTTCTGCGGAGCTCGATGAAGTCCACCAGAATAATGGAGTTCCGAACGATGATGCCGGCACCGGCGATAAAGCCAATCATCGAAGTGGCTGTAAAGAATGCGCCGATCATAGCGTGGGCCGGCAGGATGCCTACGAGGGTGAGCGGAATGGGCGCCATGATGACCAGCGGCACAAGAAAAGAACGGAACCAGCCAACGACAAGCACGTAGATCAACACGAGAACCGCTGCGAAGGCCAGACCGAGATCGCGAAAGGCTTCAAGCGTAATCTGCCACTCGCCGTCCCACTTCATGGAGTAATGATCTGTGGACTCGGGCTGTGCAGAGTTGTAACGAGCGAGCGTATAACCTGCCGGAACCCTCAAGCGGTCCAGCGCTTCATTCATCCTGAAGATGGCATAGACCGGGCTCTCTTCCGCGCCGGCTACATCCCCCGTCACGTACACCACACGCTCCAGGTTTTTGTGATAGATACTTGGTTGTATAGTCGATTGGCGAATTTGTGTAAGCTCACGCAACGAGACAAGGCTTCCATCCAAGGCTCTCATACGGATGCTTTCGAGTTGTTCCAACGAGGAACGTTCCGGTCGATCTACCTGAACACGAACCGGCACGGCTTCTCGTTCGGATGTGTCGTGAATCTGTCCAGCGGCAGTGCCCGATACGGCAAGCTGTAGAGCCTTTGCGACATCCGCCACTGCGATCCCATGCAGCGCAGCCTTGGATTGGTCTACAGTGAATTCGATCCGCTGCTGCGGATCCTCTAGATACCAGTCCGAATCAACCACTCCAGCGGTTTGCTGGAATATCTGCTTCACCTTTTTTGCGACGTCCAACTGTCCTGACATCTCCGGACCATAGATCTCTGCGACCAGCGTCTGCACAACCGGCGGTCCGGGCGGGACTTCGCTCACTTTGATACGAGCCCCGAATGGAAGCGCGAGCTTTACTAACTCAGGACGTAGCCGCTTTGCGATGCCGTGGCTTTGCGTGCTGCGGTCTTCGATCGGCAGCAGATTGACCTGGATGTCTGCCTGATTCGGCTGCTGTCGCAGGTAGTAGTGACGGACGAGGCCATTGAAATTGTAGGGACCGGAGAGCCCCACGTACGTCTGATAGTTGGCGACCTCAGGCTGAGTAGCGAGATAGTGTCCTAGTGCTTGTGTCACTCTGGCGGTTTGTTCCAGAGTCGTTCCATCCGGCATGTCCACAATGACCTGAAACTCACTCTTGTTGTCGAACGGTAGCATCTTTACCCGGACCAGTTTGAGTGGCACAAGAGCAACTGCAGCTAGCAACAAGAGGATCACGCCACTAAGGAAGAGGAGCCTGTGGCGCGCCGAATGGATAAAGGGCGACATGATTCGCCTGTAGAGGCGAGTGCTCCAGCCTTCTTCCCCACTTTGTCTTTGCCCGTGATCGGCCGCATGAACCACAAGGCGCATCGCAGCCCACGGAGAGACTACAAAAGCCACCAGCAAAGAAAGAAGCATCGCAGAGGACGCTCCTACAGGAATAGGGCGCATGTAAGGCCCCATCAACCCCCTTACAAATGCCATGGGCAGGATTGCTGCGATGACTGCGATCGTCGCAAGGATCGTCGGATTTCCAACCTCCGCTACTGCCTCGATGGCAACCTCACTCCGAGGCCGGACCCTGCTCTGAGGCAGGCGGAAATGGCGGACGATATTTTCGACGACGACAATCGCATCGTCTACCAAGATGCCGATGCTGAATATAAGAGCGAATAGAGTGACACGATTGAGCGTGTACCCATAGAGATAGAAAGCCGCAAGCGTGAGTCCCAGCGTTACCGGAATGGCCAGAAGCACCACTCCGGACTCACGCCAGCCGAGAAAGATCGCGATAAGTAACGTCACAGAGAACGTCGCTAGCAGCAGATGTTTCAACAACTCATCGGATTTGGCCTTCGCCGTGTCCCCATAGTTTCTGGTGGTCGTGATGTTCAGATCTGCGGGAAGCGTTGTATTCCGCATCCCGCTGATCCTGGCAAGCACGGCGTTGGCAACATCGGTAGCATTCGTCCCTTTACGCTTAGCTACAGTAATAGTCACCGCCGGTACTTCTCCACCGGCAGCAAGCTTTAACGAACCATCGCCTGCGGCACCACCGAACGTTACGTAGTTCGTCGCTTCACCGGGGCCATCAACAATCTCTTTGGCAACATCGCGAAGGTGTATGGGATGGCCTCGATCCACAGCGACAACAACCTGCTCGACATCTTCCTTGCGATGGAAGAATTCTCCAACGTCTACCCTAATCTGCTCATTGTTTGCAGCAAACTGCCCCGCTTCGATACGAGCATTGGCAGCCAGCAGCGACGCAAGCAGGGCCACCGGCGATACCGAGTAGGCAGCCATTCGATCGGGTCTCAGCAAGACCCGTATTGTGCGTGGTTGACCGCCAAGGATGCTCGTTTCGGATACGTTTTCTACCTGCTGGATGCTGTGTTGAAGCTCGGCCGCAAGCAACCGGAGTCGATACGCGCCGTAGTTTTTACCCCATAGTGTTAGTGAAAGAATCGGCACATCGTCGATCGAACGCTCCCGTACCATCGGCTGCGAAGCACCGGATGGAAGCCCGCCCGTATTGGCATATAGCTTGCTGTACACCTTCACCAATGCATCTTCCTGTCGGGTCCCCACGAGGAAGCGAGCGATGACAAGGCTACTCCCAGAACTTGAGGTGGAGTAGACGTACTCGACCCCGGGAATCTGCCGCATGAGCTTCTCGATGGGAGCCGTAATCCTCTGTTCGATTTCGCCCGGAGATGCTCCAGGCAGGGTAGTGGTGATGTCGAGCATTGGAACGACGATCTGCGGCTCTTCTTCGCGCGGGATAACCGTGACCGCAAACACGCCCAGTAGAAGCGACGAGGCGATGAACAGGGGCGTCAACTTCGAATTGAGGAAGGCCGCAGATATTCTGCCGCAATGCCCTGTGACTGCGTCATTGTCGCGCCTTAATCTTGCTGCCGCCAAGTTCGCGGTCCTGGGGAGAAAGTACCACCGACTCTCCCGCACTCAGTCCGGAGAGGACTTGGACGTCGTCCGCGTGCTTGGCACCCAAAGTCACATAGCGCAAGGAAGCGATGTTATCGCTATCCAGAGTCCACACTCCTGAGACGGAACCGTGCGTTACGATCGCCGCTTGTGGCACCAGGACTGCCGGGTGAAGGCTGCCGCCAAGTCTTGCACTTCCAAACATTCCGGAACGCAAGCTCTGAATGGGAGGAAGGGCAATTTTCACAAGAAAGCTATGGCTGGTCGACTCTGCCGCCGGGACCAACTCAGCAACCCGGCCCTGTACAGGAGTAGCGGACAGTGCAGAGATCACCACTGGAACAGAGAGATCTTTTTGTATGGACCTTACCATTGACTCATCGACCGTTACATCGAGTTCAAGAGGACCAGATTTTTCTACTTCCAAGAGAGGCACGCCCGGAGCTGCCATCGCTCCCGGATCGGCCTTGCGCGCAGTGACGATACCGGCAAAGGGAGCGCTCAGCCGGGTATATCCAGCCCCCGCCAGCGCGCCTGCTTCGGATGCATATGCCGCCTTCAACTGGGACTGAACAGCATTTAGCTTGTACGTTGCAACTTGGGCCCGCCGCTCGACCTCGTCGAATTCCTGGGGACTAATCGTCTTTCTATCCCGGAGAATCTGATACCGAGCGAGTGTGGAACGAGCAAGAGAAGCCTCCGCTTCTGCCGCCTGCACTTGCTGATCACCGCTGGCAACGATTGCATGGGCATGCTCCACGTCCGCGTGAGACTGGGCATCATCGAGCGCGATCAACACCTGTCCCGCGTAAACAGGATCGCCCTCATGAACCGACACGGACTGCACGCGTCCAAAAATCTGGGAAGCGATGGCTGCCGACTCCCGTGCATGTACTGATCCGGTGACGTCGACAGCATCGGGCATCTGTTCAAGATGCGCCTGAACAACCGTAAGTCCAGTTACGACGGTCCGAGGCATCGGCTTCGACTGTTTTTTTTCGCATCCTGTCAATATAAGTGCGACGCCGACGACTGCTATATTCCACCTATTGACCGATCGGTTCATTGCAGCTCACCTGCTGTTTCCTGATTCAACGTTCCTGCGGCGAATCTGGTGTTGGCGTAGGTTAGGACATCTCGAAACACGGCTTGCCAATAGCTCGTCTGACTTTGCCGTTGCACATCTTCAACACGCAACAACTCTGTCATGGTGGCAAGACCGGCATCATATCGGTCCTTCATCAATCGCAGGCTCTCCGAAGCGCCCTCTAGCATCTGCTGCGCCGCTTTGTGCTCGTAGTATGCGCGCGTCACTTCCAGGCGAATCTGTTGATCGGCGGCTGTCGCCGCAGCGTCGGCCCGCTGAAGGTCGATCTTTGCCGCGGCCAGGTTCTCGCGCTTTGCCACCGGCAGAATGTCTAAGCGAAGTTCGACTCCTGCAATCCAATTGTTGCCGCCGGATCCAGCAAAGGAAGGCTTGTCCATCTCCCACGACCCATAGGTATTAACCTGGGGGCCGAAAGCTGCACTCGCGGAGTGCACGGATGCCGCTTGTTCTTCGCGTTGTAGAGTCAGGCTCTGGCGATCCGGTCGTGACTTGATCGCGAAATCAATCGCCTCAGAAAGAGGAGGAAGGTTGAAATTTTGTTCGGTGAACGCCTGCGCTTGCCGCGAGTTCTCAGGTACGGGCTCTCCTATAACGGCCTCCAGTTCGGCCCACGCAATCTGGACTCGACCCTGAGCCGCGATCAGTTCCTGCTGTCTCTCCGCTAGATTTGCTGCAGCGGTCAGCGCATCGGCTTCGATGGCGAGACCCGCCTCGACCCTCGTCCTGCTCGATGTCAGTGACACGGTCGCGGTCTCTACGGCATGTTGTAGAACGTCCACCTCACGCGTCGCAAACAGAATAGCCTCGTAAGCGGCCACTGTGCGGTACACAATGATCTGATCGGAACGCGTAGCCACAGCCTGGGAACTCTTGAGGCGCAGATCTGCCCGGCGAATCTCGAACTGCGTGTGCAACGAATCAAATGCAGTCCAATTCCCTGCAAAACGGGTCGTGAAATTATTCAGGGGTGGAGGTCGGTTCAAGCTGTCCAGAACGAAATCATTTTGAGTGAAGATCTGTTGCCTAAGCTTCGCTCCAAACACATAGACCGGATCATTCCCGCGACTCGCCGCCTCGCTGAACGAAAGAACGGGAAGCAGGCTGATCCGTGCTGAACGGGTTGATATGCGCGCCAATGCAACATCAGCCCAAGCCATTTCATGGCTTGGATTCTTCCGCAATGCTCGTCCTATCGCTTCGCTCAAGCTGATAGGCGCACTCGTCTGCGCACCTACAGCCACACCCGTCCCCAGCAGAATGTCTAAAACGGTTACGAGTAGGACGACAAATCTCATCATTTCTTCCTTGCAACGCGATCAGCTCCCAGTGTCTGGCCCAATTGGACAGCGGACAGTGATGGACATCACCAACACTTCGTCGTCCTCCAAAGTACTGTCAAAGGAAGAAAGAGATGGAATCGGAAAACGTATAGGTTCGCATACTTTTCCCGGTGTGAAGGATATTGAGGAGACGGCCGGTATTGCCCTGTGAGCAATCTATGAAATGTGCTCCAGACCACTTCGTGCGATTACCATTTGGCCCTAATCGTGCCGGCGTCGAAGGTTTGATCGGCCTCTTTTCTCTATTTGCAATCAATAGCTTGCAAGACACATGCAGGGGCTTTGGTAGTGCGGAGGCATTCTCTTGACTTCTGTGAGTTCTATCTCGCCCGGCTCTACTTCGCAGGATTCAGAATGTGTCTTCCATGTGCACGCCGTTTCTAAGAGTTATAAGAGCGGCGACATTTCCGTAATAGCACTTCGATCGGTCGAGCTCGACTTGCGCGCCGGTGAATTCGTAGTCTTCCTCGGCCCTTCCGGGAGTGGCAAGTCGACACTGTTGAACATCCTTGGCGGGCTCGATACACCTACCTCCGGTGACGTTCGTTTTCGAGATCATTGGCTGTCTCAAGCGGATGATGCTGAACTGACACGCTTTCGCAGAGAACATGTAGGCTTCGTATTCCAGTTCTACAATTTGATTCCGAGTCTCACCGCTCTTGAAAATGTAACGCTGGTGACAGAGATAGCCGAAAACCCCATGGACCCCAAAGAAGCACTCCGTCTTGTCGGACTGACGGAAAGAGAGCATCACTTCCCGTCCCAGCTCTCGGGAGGAGAGCAACAGCGGGTTGCCATTGCACGAGCCATTGTGAAGAAACCTGACATCCTGCTCTGCGACGAACCAACGGGAGCACTGGACTTCCCAACCGCCAAGTTGGTGCTCGATGTGCTCGCGCACATCAATAAGGAGCTCCACACCCTCGTCGCAGTCATCACACACAACTCCGCAATCGCTGCCATGGCCGATCGCGTCATTCGTCTCCGCAGTGGCGAAATCGTCGAGGTCACGCAAAACGCGAGGAAAGCCTCACCCGAAGAGCTGGTCTGGTGAACTATGCGGACGCTTTATCGCAAACTTTTCCGGGATCTTTTACACATGCGGGGTCAAGCGACGGCCATCGCTCTGGTTATCGCCTGTGGAGTCGCGTCGTTTGTAAGCATGCGGGCGATGTACCTCTCTCTGCTGCGTTCTCAGGCCGACTACTACACCCAACATCGCTTCGCCGACGTCTTTGTTGAGCTGAAGCGCGCTCCGGATTGGGTGGCAGAACGCATTCGTCAGATACCAGGCGTCGCGCAGGCTGAAACACGCGTTGTGATGGACGTAACAGTCGATGTGCCGGGGCTGCAAGAGCCTGCCGTAGGCCGCATGATCTCGATCCCCGCACGACAGGCTCAAGGACTCAATGCGCTCTTTCTACGCCAGGGCCGGTACCTGTCCCCAACCGGAGGCAATGAAGTTATCGCTAGCGAGGCTTTCGCCGAGGCCAACAAGCTCGAACTCGGCAGTGAACTGCGAGCTGTGATCAATGGGCGCTGGCAGAAGCTTCGCATCGTCGGAATCGCTCTCTCCCCCGAATACATCTACGAGATCCGAGGAGGAGGATCGCTCTTCCCTGACAACAAGAGATTCGGCGTCCTTTGGATGTCCGCAGAAACCCTGGAACCCGCCTTGAACATGAAGGGCGCTTTCAACTCTATCGCGGTTTCACTCCTTCCAGGCGCAAACGAAGAAGACGTCATCTCGCAAATGGACCGCGAGCTCGACTCTTATGGAACACTGGGAGCCTACGGGCGTTCTGACCAGGTATCTCATCGTTTTATCTCCGACGAAATCTCCCAGAACAGGATCACCGCCACCGTAATTCCCGCCATCTTTCTTGCCGTCGCTGCTCTCCTCGTCCATCTGTCGTTTACGCGTCTAGTCAATACGCAGCGATCCGAAATCGCCGTTATTAAGGCATTCGGTTTTTCCAACTGGCAGGTCGGTGCTCATTACGTCGAATTCAGCCTTCTCGTCGCCATCGCTGGATATCTGCTGGGGTGTGGCGTCGGGTGGTACTTCGGCATCAAGCTCGCAACGCTCTATGCTGAGTTCTATCGCTTCCCGGTTCTCGTCTATCGGCCGGAGCTCCATATATTTTTCTTGGCAGCCCTCATCACATTTGTCACCGCGATTGCAGGAGCCATCGGTGCAGTCGCAAGAGCGGTCTCTTTGCCGCCAGCCGAAGCCATGCGCCCGGAAGCGCCTTCTCGTTTCCGCCCAATGATCATTGACAAGCTGAACATGCCATTCATATCTCCAGCACTGCGCATGATACTCAGAAACCTTGAACGAAGACCCTTGAGGGCACTCGCCTCGGCATTCGCAATCTCCTGCTCGGTCATGATCATCGTCGTTGAGTTTGGGCTGTTCGATGCGCTTAATCGCATGATGGAAGTGCAATTTCGCGATATCCAGCGGGAAGACATCGCTGTGACCCTGAACGAAGTACACTCTGCGCGCACTCAGTTTGAGCTCGCCGGTTTGCCCGGAGTTATTCGCTCAGAAGAATTCCGGGCAGTTCCCGTACGGCTGCGATTTCAACATCGATCGAGGAAGACATCTATCCTTGGCCTCCGAGAAAACAACGAGCTTCATTTGATCGTTGATGACCATGGGAATCAACTCTCTTTGCCCTTGGAAGGCATTGTCCTGAGTTCCACACTGGCGGGACTCTTAGGTGTCGTGCCCGGCGATAGGCTCAGCGTGGAAGTACTGGAAGGTAAGCGTCCCGTTCGCAGCATCGTTGTCGCAGCTACTGTCGATGAACTGTTGGGAACTAACGCATATATGAATCTCTGCGCTCTGAATCGGCTCATGCACGAGGATCACTCTATCTCGGGCTCGCTCATGCAGGTCGATGCAGGAAAACAGGAGCAGCTCTATCAGCGATTGAAGCAATTGCCCGCGGTTGCTGCCGTATCCATCAAAGCAGCTGCTGTTAACAGTTTCAAGGAGACAATCAGTCGAAGCATGACGTTATCCATTGGAACGTTGATCATTTTTGCCTCGGTAATTGCTGCTGGCATGATCTACAACGGAGCTCGCATTACCCTCTCGGAGCGCTCACGCGAGCTGGCAACCCTCCGTATTCTTGGTTTCACTCGTCGCGAAATCACCTTTATCCTTCTCGGCGAACAAGCATTGCTCACGATGGTAGCGCTGCCCTTCGGATTCGTAGCTGGCTATGCTTTATGTGCAATACTGGCGATTCGCTTGCAAACCGAACTCTATCGCATGCCTCTGGTTGTGCAGCCGGCAAGCTATGGGTTGGCCTTCCTTATCGTGCTCTTCGCCGCAATCGCATCGGGCACTCTAGTCAGCCGGCGAGTTGCAAGCCTGGATATCGTCTCTGTACTCAAAGCGGGGGACTGATATGAAACGACGAACACGAATCATCGCGGGGATTATCATGTTGCTGCTCGCGGCTGCTCTAGCCTTGGTCTTTCGTCCCTCTCCCCTTACTGTCGAGACCGCTTCCATTCGACGTGGGCATTTGCAAGAGATCGTTGAAGAAGAAGGCAAGACCAGAATGCACGACCACTTCGTCCTGGCCGCCACCGTTACAGGACAACTACGGAGGGTGGACCTGCACGCAGGAGATCGTGTGCAATCGGGCCAGCCTGTTGCATGGATTGACCCCACTCCCATTGATCCTCGGCAGCGTGCCGTTCTTGAGGCGAGGCTTCAGACCGCGCTCGCCGCTCAGCGGCAGGCCGAGGCACTGGTGGGACGCTCCGGAGCGGAGTACAAACAAACGCAAACTGATTTGACCAGGGGACAGAAACTCTTTCGGCAAGGCATTATTTCGAAAGATGCCATGGACAAAGCTGTCACACTCGAGCAGATGACGGTGAAGCAGATGCAGGCGGCAGATTCGGCGGCACAGGCTGCAGCCTTCCAGGTAGAGGAAGCGAAGTCGGCACTGCTGGTCTATCAGGAAGGGCGTTCAGAACTCCCCACAGCCGTCCTTTCTCCTGTCGATGGCCACATCCTCAAACTTATCGAGCAGAGCGAACGAGTCGTGAGTCCCGGAGTGCCCATCGTGGAAATCGGCTACTCCCCTCGTCTGGAAGTAGTCTCCGACTTCCTCACTCGAGATGCCGTTCGAATAAAACCGGGAATGACGGCGAAGATTACCGACTGGGGTGGGGATGCACCAATTCCAGCCCGCGTAAGAATGGTGGAACCCGGAGCCTTTACCAAGATCTCAGCGCTTGGAGTCGAAGAGCAGCGAGTCAATGTGATCTGCGACTTTGAAGGTGATCCACAGGCGTTGCAGGATGCCTACCACGTCGAGGTCCAGGTGATTCTTTGGGATGCCGCAGATGTCTTACTCGTCCCATCCAGCGCGGTATTTCGCTCAGGCAACGAATGGTCTGTGTTCACCGTACGCAACGGAAGAGCCTATAGCTCTCCGATTCGAATCGGACATCGTGGCCAAAATCAATGGGAAGTAACAGAAGGGCTTCATGCCGAAGATATTGTGATAACGCATCCCAGCACAGGCGTAAGAGATGGGGTAAGAGTTCGGATCCATCGTTAAGAGTCCGAGGAAGAAATGTCGAGGTCAGGGACCATCCCGATATCTCCAGGCATCCGGAAGCGTGTTTTGATCCCGGCCTCGTTGGTTCCGCTGGGATGCGCCGCTATTCTTCACCAACGCGGAGCTGTTCAACCGACGTGTCCTGGATGCTGTTGAAAGCGCACCGATGCCGCTGGCTCGTTGTCGTAGGAGGGAGCCGGGCACCAGCGTCGACGTTCCTCCCGCGAATGCGGTCTGCGCCACGATGACACGCTAAACGTCGTTGAAAAGCTCGAACTGATCTCCAGCTCACAACGCTCAAGGAACAGTTACCTTGCTCTTCAGCAGCTTCAAACCTTCGAACCACAGCAGACTGGCGATGCCACCTGACACGCAGACAGCGATATCCAGCAGGTGAAGACGCTCAAACCGGAAGAGCGTTTCCAACAATGGGACATAGATGGCCGACCCGAGAACCGCGATCGTGCCGCCTACGATCCACCACAGCGCGGGGTTAGGAGCGAACAATGTGGTCGCTATAGTGCGCTCTGACGACCGGTTTGTCAGGATAAGCATAAGATTTCCAATCACTAGCGTCGCGAATGTCAGAGTTCGCGCATTCGTCTCACTCTCGCCGCGATACAGTGCCACGGCATACACAAAGATAACGACCAACATTACACTTGCACCCTGGAGCGAACTAAGGATGATATGACGCCGAGGAAGTAGTAGCTCCTTCGCGTCGCGGGGTGGACGCTCCATTAAGCCAGGCTCTTCGGGTTCGGCTTCAAAGGCGATCGAGCACGCTGGGTCGATAATCAGCTCCAGGAAGACAATATGCACGGGCATTAGTACCAACGGCCATCTTGCCAGGATCGGAATTAAAGCGAGCCCGGCAAGTGGCAGGTGAACGGCAAATACAAATGACATGGCCTTCCGTAGGTTGTCAAAAATCCGGCGGCCCAGCCGAATGGCCTCGACGATCGACAAGAAAGAATCATCCAACAGCACGAGGTCGGATGCTTCACGCGCCACATCGGTTCCGCGTTCGCCCATCGCAATACCGATCTGCGCCGCTTTCAGGGCCGGTGCATCGTTAACGCCATCCCCCGTCATGGCCACGACTTCGCCGTTCGCTTTCAGGGCATTCACCAATCGCAGCTTCTGCTCTGGGACCATACGAGCAAAGAGATTGATTGATCGGATGCGCTCTCGCATTTCCATCTCATTCATGGGTTCCAGTTCCGCCCCGGTCAAGACCCGGTCAGGGGCATGTATACCGACTTGTTGAGCGATATTCTGTGCCGTTCCGGGATAATCCCCGGTGATCATGACAACTCGAATGCCGGCACCATAGCACTCTTCGACCGCGGTAGGAACTTCTGGCCGGATAGGGTCGGCCAGGCCCACCAGCCCGACGAACGTAAAGGAAAGTTCCCGCTGACCTTCCGGCAATTCAGTTTGCTCCCACCGGCTCTTGGCAACGCCGAGGATTCGCATACCCTCCGCGGCCATCTGAGAAGCCCGCGATATCATCTCTTTGCTTTCATCCGATGAAAGTCTACAGAGCTCAACGATTGCCTCCGGGGCGCCCTTCGCGGCGATCACATAGCCCCATCCCTGCGCAGGCCTCCAAGCTCTCGACATGGATAAGAGGGCTTTCGATAATGGGTACTCGTGAACTAACGCCCAGTCGTGATGCAGGTGTTCGGTGTTTGACAAATAGCGAGAGCCAAATTGCTGGAACGCAATCTCCATAGGATCGACCGGATTCCGCTTGCTGGCAAGGATGCTGCACTCCAACACTTCGTGGAACTCCTCAGGAAGTGTGTCCATCTCCGCAGTGACATCCAAAAGATACCCCATAGCAAATAGCTTCTGGACTGCCATGCGGTTTTGCGTGAGAGTGCCCGTCTTATCCACGCACAGAACCGTCGCCGAGCCAAGTGCCTCGATAGCACTGCTGCGGCGCGTAAGCACTCGTCTTTGTGAGATTCGCCAGGCACCAAGCGCAAGAAAGACCGTGAGGACGACGGGGAATTCCTCGGGGAGCAAGGACATCGCCGTCGTAATGCCGGCGAGGAAACCATTGACCCAGCTTTCGCGAGTCAACCCGTACACAACAGCAATCACAACACACACTGACAACCCCAGGGCTGCCAAAATCCCAGCCAAACGGTTCACTTCCGCCTGCAGATTGGTAGCTTCGGGCTCAACCGCCCACAGCACTTTCCCGATCTTGCCCAAATCAGTCTTGGCGCCCGTGGCTCTAATTTCTGCAAAGCCTTGTCCTTGCACCACCATTGTTCCCGAGAAAACAAATGGCAGATCATCGCCTCCTGGCCGGCCGATTTCGCCGAGAGCATGGTCGGAGCTGACCTTCCGTACAGGTACCGACTCGCCCGTCAGCATCGACTCGTCTATGGATAAATTGACAGCCGAAAGCACAACTCCGTCGGCAGGAACGCGGTCTCCTTCGGAGACAATGACGAGATCTCCCCGAACCACTTCACGGCCAGCGATGCGCTTCTGCTGCCCGTCGCGGACAACCATGGCGCGCGGGCTAGAAAGGTCGCGCAGTGCTTCTAACGCGTGGTCGGTCTTGCGTTGCTGGTACAGATTAATTCCAAGAACCACGAATATAGAAATCAGCAGAACCAGCGAATCGCGCAACTCGCCGAGAAATAAATAAATAACGCCTGCACCGATCAAGAGCAGGATCATTGGCTCGCGCGCGATCTCCCACATTGTTGCAAGGAAATTGCGCGATTTGGCCGCAGGCAGTTCGTTAAATCCCTCGGCTTTTAATCTCGCTGCCGCTTCAGTTTCCGTGAGTCCGCGCAGGCCGGAGGAATGGTCGTGCGTCAATAGGATTGTGTTGGCCATATACCTTTCCATGACGCATGCTCTAGCACAGGAATATGCCGGGCCTCCATCCGGCTATGGTAAGTAAGCTGCAGATCTAGGGTGATCTCCGTCATCGAAAGACAGGCCACCTAAATGGGTCTGTGGATCACGTCCGCCTCGAAATGTTCTGCACTTCATCGCTCACTCAAATCATTATTCCCCGGTTGGCGCTTGGATCCGGCTTTGGGCAATAGATCGTGTCCAGGCACAGACTGCTGCTATGTCTGCATCTGTGAATTTAGCTGATGGATGCAGCAGCGTATATGCAGCTACCGGCATCTTCCGCTCCGAAACTTCCGCGCAGGTTTCTTTTAGCAACTCCTGCTGCTTTTTAAGCGGGTACGTTCCCCATTCTGAAAAATTTAGCTCGGCCCTACCTCGACGCACATCGGAAATGATAAGCCAGGATGCGGGGGCTACGTTGGTATACCAAGGCCATACGGTCAGGTTCGAGTGACAGTCATTGCAGGAACGATGGAGCGTGGCATTCATAGCTGGATCGACAGGCAATCTGGCATGGATCGTCTCTCCTGCTATGACCGGAGGATTGTTACGCGCAGGCCTTATCAACTGAATAATCGTTAGGATCACAACAGCAATCCCAATACCCCATCTCCATCTACTGCGCACAGAGCCTCCTTACCATGCAAGAATCGACGCTTTTATTTCTCTATTTCTTCAAGCCACTCAGTGCTGCGTTGAACGCATCCCGATGCTTTGCCTCATCTAGCCGAATTTCTTCAAAACGCTTGGCAGCTTCGTGATCCCCGGCTTGTTTCGCCTGCTGGGCAAATTCCCGGTACATCGTTTCTGTTTCGTAGGATTCACCCTTGATAGCATCTTTGAGATTGTCGGAATCCGAGCCTACCAATCCAGCGAGTTGCGCCTCTTCTGAGAAATGCTCGAATCGTTCCGTCTTGGCTGCACTCTCAAAGAGATCGGCAACTTTGGTGTTCCCATTCTGGCGGGCATGCTCTGCATACAGCAGGTATTTCACATACGCGAAGGCTTCGCCGTGCATGGCAGTCGACAGATTCTTCATGGTCTGCTCGTTCATCTTCTTCTCACTTTCTGCGTTAATGAGCTCCACTGTCAGGAACGTCACAGCGACTATCAATGCGGCAAAAACAAGTTTGATCTTCATCTCTCCTCCTGGAACGAATCGTGGGCTTTAAAACGAGGTTCGATGACGATTACGTCCGGTAGTCACACTACCGGAAGCCTCGTCTGAGTGATGTGATAGCCGTCACGATCGCTGACCCGCTAAGTGTTTAGAGCTTGGTGTTAACCCGGTCCACGCACTTGTGGTGGTCTACTTCAGACAATACCTATCGCAGACGACGCAAGGTTTGCTATCCCATGGCAGTCAAACCGAAATTCTCGACTGGCCCATAGTCCTTCCAAGGACCGCACACCCGAAGTGTCCCAAAAGATTTATAGCGAAGTCCGTTGGATAAATGTCATACATTTCCTTGGACATCACGGAACTGCGTCTCGCATTCTCCGATCGAGTGCATCGAACAGGCCAAAGCCGTTCGATGTGGCGAAATACTCCGCGAAACGATGAACTGAGACATCCTGATCAATGTTTATAACTGCGGTCCTGATCCCGCAAAAATTCACGTTCTGCCAACACTGTTATTTCGCAAAACCTGGACTTGGCGGCCAGAGACGCCCAAACCGGCTTTAAGGCAAGTTGCCGGGCCAGAAAGGCTGCAAGGTTGTTGCAGCGCCCCACGCCGATCTGGGCGAACGTTATCTGTATTGCGAAGGTGATATCCCGCTTCTGTTTACAGAGAACGCCACCAACAGCGAACGGATTTTGATACGCCGAATGCCAGTCCCTCCGTCAAAGACGGTAACCGTCCGCCTCCGACTAGGCGATCTGGCGCCTGCAGCCATGGGGACGCCTTCAAGAACCGTTGCTGAGATTTTAAGCATCCCTCTGCGTGAGGCGGATGAGTTCTACAAATCCATTACTCCAGAGCGGTCAGCGAGGATGACGCCCTCGTCAGGCGGCAGGCGCTCGCCGGGATGCCGTGGAGCAGGCAGTATTTTTCTTCGACCTGGACAAATGGCTCACGGAACATGGGGTGGATCCGATGAAGTCAGGCGGATGCTTAACCCGAACAGCGAATGATTCCACATGGTAAATCAGCACGTCATTTCAATGCCCGACAAGTGGGAGTATCCGTGGTATGCGGCCTGGGATCTCGCGTTTCACACCATCGCGCTTTGCACCGTTGATCTAGAATTCGCTAAACAACAGCTCGACCCTGATGTTGCAGGAGTTCTTCATCCACCCAACAGGCCAATACCAGCCTTTGAGCGGAACTTCAGCGACGTCAATCCGCCCGTACACGCGTGGGCGACGATTCCTTTACCGTACGGAGCAGGCCATCAAAAGGAAAAAGGTGACATCGAGTTCCTCAAACGTTGTCGGGACTGTACTGTGCAGGTGCAGATACGCTTCGTTCAGTGGGCTACTGTGGCAACTCCACAGCCCCCGATAATGTCTGGAGTCTGTCTGATAGATAGCGAGGACCGCTATCCTTCGTTACGAGTTCAGATTGAGCGACGATCACGCTTCTCAGCCGTTCATTCTTTTCAAGGAGGTATGCAACCAGAGCGCGGAGTTGAGATACGCATTCCTCTGAGGACGACCACAGCTCGGCGGTGGCGTCGTTGTCTATGCCGCGAAGATAAGGGGCTCCGTTCATTGCTTCCTCCTGAAAACGTCTCATCTGGAGCGTTCAGCTGTGAAAAAGCTAAAGCGTCGTATTAGAGTCAATGACAGCCTTCACGAAAGCTTCAGGAGCCTCTTGTGGAAGGTTGTGTCCTACTCCGCCGGAGATATTGCGATGTTGGTATCTGCCAGTGAATTTATGGGCATAAACGGACGGGTCCGGATGCGGTGCTCCATTCGCGTCTCCTTCGAGCGTGATTGTAGGAACGCTGATTGAAGGTCCGCTTGCCAATCGCCTCTCGAGTTCGTCGTATCTGGCTTCACCGCCGGCGAGACCAAGCCGCCATCTATAATTATGAATGACGATCGCGACGTGATCCGGGTTCTCAAAGGCTGCTGCACTACGTTCAAAGACATCTTCACTGAAGCTCCACTTTGGCGAAGCCTGCTGCCATATAAGCTTCGCAAACTCCCGACGATTCTGCTCGTAGCCCAATCGTCCGCGTTCTGTTGCGAAGTAATACTGATACCACCAGGCGAGTTCTGCTCGCGGAGGCAAAGGTTGTTTCCCAGTCTCCTGGCTGCCAATCAGGTAGCCGCTCACTGAAACCAGAGCCTTACAGCGTTCTGGCCACAGAGCGGCCACAATGGCTGCCGTGCGCGCCCCCCAATCAAATCCAGCAAGGATCGCGCTATCTACTTTAATAGCGTCCATGAAAGCGATGACATCAACTGCTAGCGCAGAGGGTTGGCCATTTCGCACGGTTTCGTCGGAAAGAAATCGCGTGCTGCCATAGCCCCGCAGATAAGGGACGATCACGCGGTATCCCGCTGATGCCAGCTGCGGTGCAACATCAACGTAGCTATAGATGTCGTATGGCCACCCATGGAAAAGAAATACTGGGCGTCCATTCTCGGGGCCGAGTTCTGCATATCCAACGTTGAGTACACCGGCATCGACCTGCTTGATAGGGCCGAGAGTCTTGTTTTGTGTACCACGCGATGTCGGTGGTTCGGTTTCATTCGCTTTCGCCAGAGATGGTAAGTCGAGTAGAAACGCTGCGGTGGGCACACCAAGGGCCAACAGGCGTCGGCGTGATAGTTGATTGACTTTTCGTTGCATTGAGAGACCCTTTCAGTTGACTGGGATATTTGTGATCAGAGGGCGCGAAACACGAAGCCTGGCAGACATAGTCACAAGAGCGGCGAATGATTCCGCCTTCATCTTACGCATGACATTGCCGCGATGTGCCTTGACGGTGATCTCACTAATACCAAGTTCACCGCCGACCTGTTTATTTAACATTCCAGAGACCACCAGTTGCATGACCTCTCGTTCCCGATGGGTGAGCAAGCCGTAGTCGGCGCGTAGGACAGACAACTCATTTTCCCGGCGGAGTGCGGACTCACTCCGTCTCAATGCTTCGCCAATCTCCCTTTGCATGACTTGGACATCAAAGGGTTTCATAAGGAAGTCGACGGCTCCGCCCTTCATTGCACGGACCGCCGTCGAAATATCCGCATCTCCAGCGAGGAAGATGATGGGGATGTGACTGCGCTTTGTAGTGATTCGCCTCTGAAGTTCCAAACCATCCAGGTCCGGAAGTGTCATATCGAGGATCAAGCAAGAAGGGACCGACGGACGAGGGTAAGAGAGAAACTCAGCTGCTGATGAAAAGGTAACCGGGCACCAGCCAGCAGCACCGGCAAGCTCCGACAGGGACTCTCGGATCGAGTCTTGGTCATCGATTATGTAGACGATCGAAGTGGCGGGCACAGACAACATAAGCTAACCTCCATGAGCTGGCAGTGGTGCACGAACATGGCCCTTGAATGTGCAACGATGCCGCTGACGACGTACGGAATTGCTGAGACTTCTTTCAGCAGTGAAGCCATTGTTGCGAATTCTTGAAAGAAGCGAAGCCCCATATCGAGCGGGTTAGAAACTGCATCGCGTCTGAAAGGTCCCCCTTGGAGTGAGATGCGCTCACCCCAAGGGGTTACAAGATATCCACTAACGGGTCCGCTGCAATGTCGTCATAGATCGATTCGTTTCCACCCGAAGAGGCGGGCATCGATGGAAAAGGCTCCGGGGCCCACAAGCGCGAGGGCAATTCCGATTGCAATGAGTAGGGGATACTCTGCGTGACGATCGTTGTGGGTTGCGACGGCCCCCCAGATAGACAGGGCAGCCGCTAATGTTCCTGCAAGCGGAGTCCACAGCCCTACGATAAGCAAGGCTCCATCTAAAGCGAATGGGAGGGTAAATAAGACCGAGCCGCTGGCGCGCCCGCTTTGGAAACCTGAAATCCCGTGGGCCAGGAGAACCCCGCCAGCCGCAATTCGCAGCAGGAAAAGTCCGGCCCCAGGCCAGCCACGAGCAAAAGGTGAGAATAGACGACGCAAGGGAACCTCTCGTTGAGGCTACCTGACGCATGACGACTGTTTTGAGCCCCGAAAGAGCAACTGGGAAACTCTTTCGGGTCGTACTATAACTCGATGATCCCTCGCTTGAGGCCGATCGTGGCCGCGTGGGTTCGATCGTTCGCATTCAACTTCGACAAAATATTCTTGACCCGCCCCTTGACGGTATCCTCCGTGATCGAAAGCAAGTCGGCGATCTGCTTATTCGCGTTCCCCGCCGCAATCAGCTGGAGAACGGCGATCTCGGCTGGTGTAAGAGCCTCGTCCATAGCATGTTCGGCTAACTCGAACGAAGCTTCCGGCGCGAGGGTCTTCTTGCCGGCATGAACTGCTCGAATCGTGTCGATGAGGCTTTTGTGGAGTGTGTTTTTGAGAAGGTAAGCTTGAGCGCCAGCTCTCAGAGCACGAAGGACCTGAACGTCGCCACTATACGTGGTGAGGACAATGATCTTCGCATCAGAAAATTCACCGCGGATCGACATGATCGCGTCGAGACCACTCATCTCGGGCATCTGCAAATCCATAAGGGTTATATCGGGCTTATGGGAGCGGAACTCCTGGATGGCTTCGCGTCCTGTGCTTGCCTCTCCGACGAGCTGCATATCGGGTTGGTCGGCTAGCAATCCTTTGATCCCGCGGCGAAAGATTGGATGGTCATCAACGGCCAGAATCCGAATCGAATCTGAATTTACATGCATCATTTAGAACTCCGCCATAGTCCAGGGAAGATAAATCGACGTGAAGTATTCGCTTTGATGTAAGCGCTTGCTGCCAGAATTGTGAGCTCTATCTCAGTACCGGTGTTCGGTTGGCTCCAAACCTCAAATCTTCCACCCACAAGTTTTGCTCGTTCTTTCATGCCCCGCAATCCCCAGTGGCCAGCGATGCTCCCACGGTCAAGGACATCCACCGGAATCCCCTTCCCATCATCTCGGATACGCAATCGCAGGTCTGATTCCCGATACAAGATGTCAACCTCAATCCTATGGGCCTGTGCATGCCGAACGGCATTTCGGATTGCTTCAATTGTGATTCGATAGACCTCATCTCGGATAATGGGATCAAGTGGTCGTGGTGCTCCTTCAATTCGAATGTGAAACTCTGGGATCAGAGAAGATGTAGAGCCGTTTGAGGCAACAAGCTCCTTACCAAAGTTGCCGATCGCCTGGCCGAGTTCTATTGAGCTTGATCCGCTGCTTCGAAGCTCGTGCACCGCATCTCGACCTTCTGTAATCGCGTCTGCCGCCTGGTCAATTGCGCCTTCCATACGCCGCTTCGCCTCATCCGGCCGGCCGGGCAAAAGATTCACAACGGATTGGAAGGAAAGCAGGAGGCCGTTAAAGCTCTGTAACAAAGTGTCATGCAACTCTCGCGCAATTCTCGTACGCTCATCCACACGAGCATCCAACGCGGCATGAAACTGTTGCTGCAATTGCCTTAGGCGGAGCACATAGACGATCCATAAGAAGACCAACAATGTGGCTAAGCACAGGCTTCGAAACCTCCATGTCTGATACCAGGCTGGCAGTACCTCTATTCTCAGATGGGCACCAGGCTGGCTCCATGGCCCGCCGCTCGATGCCCCCTGCACTTCAAAGAAATAAACACCAGCAGGCAGAGTCGTGTAATTGGCGATCCGCTGATCACTGCCGACTTCATGCCAATTCTCATCGAGTCCGTTCAACCTGTAACGGTAACGGCTAGCTTGTGCATTGAAAAAGCTGAGGGCCGCAAACTCAAGCGAAAAGATGTTCTGATTGTGGGAAAGAGTGATTGAATCGGTCTGTGTGATTGATTGTTTTAGGACGGATTCAGGTCCGATGGGGACAGGATCCCCTGACAACCTGAAATCAGTCAGAACCACTTTGGGGGAAGTCGAACTTTGCGCAATTCTGTCAGGATAGAAGGCCGTTGCCCCGTTGAAGCCGCCGAAGAACATCTCCCCTGACGGGCTCTGATAACAAGTTCCCCACCCGGTAAGGTCCTGTCCGGGCAATCCATCGGCTGCACTGAAATTACGGAAGCGCCGCAGATGTGGATCAAAAGATGACAAGCCGTTATTGGTTCCCATCCAAAGTACACCGTGCTTGTCTTCCTGAATGCAGCTTACGACGTCCCCCGCTAAACCGTCTTTCTCGTAATAGTTTTCGAACGTTCCGGTCCGGTGATCGAACTTCGCCAAGCCGCTCTGAGTGCCGATCCATAATTCACCGGAGGGATCGAGATGGATTGCGTTAACTCGGTTGTCGCTGAGAGATCTGGGATTGTCCGAATCATGTTCAAAAACTGTAAACTCACCGGTACGGGGGTTGAACCGATGCAATCCCGATTGGGCGCCGAGCCAAAGGTAGCCGGCGCGGTCTTCTGCAAGCTTCTGGTACTGTATGGAATTTTGCTTGTCGGGCATATACATCGTGAATCGTTTGGTTGAAGGATCGTAGCGCCCAATCCCGCCATACATGGCTGCCCAGAGGTTGCCGGCATGATCGAACATTAACTGCATGATCGGATCTGTATCTTGCTGTGATGACCCAGGGGGATACGGTCCCATCTGGCCTGTCTTTCGGCTGAGCGTCTGAAGGCCTCGGTGGAAAGTCCCACTGAAGAGGACCCCGTTTTTATCTTCAAGAATTGACAGAATTTCATTTCCGACACCGGAACCGGGCGGTACGGTGTTCGTGCCCGCGCGCCGATCGATACGATTGAGGCCGCCCATTGAGCCGATCCAGAGAATACCCGCGCTATCGGAATAGATAGAAGTGACGAGCGAATTTGCTAAGGTCCCACGCTGATACGTGAAATTCTCAAAGACCGGTGTTATTTCTGAAAAAAAACTGGGGGCCGCTGCTTGAGAGCAGACCCAGATATCTCCCTGGTTGTCCTGATAGAGCTGGATGAGGTTGTCTGATTCCAGGCTTTCTATATCGAGCGGATTGTTGTGATAACGGAAGAGACGATTATGTTTTCGGTCGAATCGAAGCAATCCCCCCGTTGAACTGAGCCACATCGATCCATCACGTGAATCGACCATGCCCGAGATAAGAGCCTGTGACGGTGTGCCACGTATCTGATAATTGAGGGTATGGCATCTCTCGACCTCTGTACTTGGATCCCAACTCATCAGTGCGCATGATGGATTACTCCCTGCCAGCCAGAGCAAGCCATCACGATCTTCGTGCAAGTGACTGACCTCCATCCGGAGAGGAGCACGCCTCAACACCTTCCCGGAGTGCGGATCTAATTGATCAAGGCCGCCAGCACTTCCAATCCACAAATGTCCTTCTCGATCTTCTGCAGCCATGTTGACCCGGTTTGCCGCGATGGTGCTCGGATCGTTCGCGTTGTGTACATATCGCGTTGTATGGCCCGTGGCAGGGTCAAATCGATATAGCCCTTTCGACGTCGCCAGCCACAGCATCCCCGTGTGGTCTTCGAAGATTCGATCGATGGGAGTAGACATTCGATCGGCATTCCCGATGTAGATCGGATAATGCTTGAAGGTCTCAGTCGCTGGGTCGAATCGATCGAGAAAACGTTCACAGCCCACCCACAGATTCCCGTTTCGATCGACAAGCAGGCTGCGGACATAGACACAGCCGAGGGTGTCTGACCGCCCTGGCACGTGTTTGAAGACCTTGGATCGATATCCGTCGTATCGATTCAAGCCATATTGGGTTCCAAGCCAAAGAAAACCTGTCTTGTCCTGAGCGATCCATTCAACACGGGTCTGCGACAAACCGGAGTTGGAGGATAAGCGCCGAAAGCGGATGTCATTCCTATCCACGAGGTCGATCCTCGCTGGCAGCGCGTCACTATTTAAATCTTGGCGAACGATGGGCGTTGTCGAGACGATAGCCGGAGAGTACAGACACGTAGACCACAAAACAAAGCTCTGGAGACAGAGCTTTCTGGACGAGCTTCGAAGACCGATGCGAAAAAAACTGATACTGCGGAAGGCCACCCTCACCTCGACGATCAATAAGGCGTTCCAACAACTCAGGTCACTATAGAGCGATAACTGCGTTCCAGCGATACTTCAGCAGGCTTCATCCCAGTGATCTCTCCATCGAACGACAAGGCGGAGTACGACGACACGTGCCAGTTGCCGCACGCGAGCGATGAAATAGAAGGGATTTGCGAAACGATTATACGCCTTGACGAAGACCCTCTAAAGGGAAAGGGGGGAAATAAGGGGCTGATTTAGCCCGTTATCTCCGCCTGACGGCCTGCCTTCTTTTACTCTGGCGTGATCCGTCCCACCTCAGACTTCAAATCGAAAGGTATGCAGCGACATGAGATTTTACAGGACTCTTGCAGACCGAGAACTATCTTGATTGCCGTGCTGCAGATACATCGCTCCCGGTTGCTTGATCAGCTAGAAAGTGGCGAATCAGCATGGCGATCTCCTCGGCTTTAGTGTCTAGAGCAAAGTGACCCGCGTCCAATATGTGAATCTGAGCGTCCGGCACGTCCTTGCGGTAGCGTTCCGGCTCACCTGGGTCGAAAGAAAGATCATGCCTTCCCCAGATCACCAAAAGGCGGGGATGGGTCTTGCGCATCCACTCCTGCCATATCGGATACTGCTCGACGTTGGTGCGATAGTCGTAGAACAGGTCGGCTTGAATCTGGGCTTGTGCCGCGGAGCTCAAGAATGCGAACTCGTCTGTCCAAAGATCGGGATCGTAAAGCTCTACATTTGGATCATCACCTATATGCCTTGTTCGTGTGGCTTGAAGTGACAGTAAGTTTTTCCGTAGTGCCTCTTCGTTACCGGCTCTGTCTGCCCAGTATGCGCGTCGTGTTGCCCAATTCATTCCTAATCCTTCATTATGGGCGACAGCGTCCTGCACAATCAGCGCCTGTACCTGTTCCGAATGTGTCAATGCCATGCGGAAGCCAACCGGACCTCCATAATCCTGCATGTAAAGCGTGTAGTGAGAGAGACCCAGTGCTTTGGTGAAATCATTCATCACCTGAGCGATGTGATCGAAGGTATAGCTGAAGCTCCCAGGATCGGGCCAGTCGCTGTGACCGAACCCTGGATAGTCAGGAGCGATCATGTGGTACTTGTCGGCGAGGCGGGTCATCAGGGGTTGGAACATGCGCGACGAGGACGGCAGCCCGTGTAATAGAAGTAGTACTGGAGCATCTTTTGGACCTGACTCGCGATAGAAGATCGAAATCCCATCAACTTTTACGGAACGATAAAACACCGGTTGCTCCATCTGTCTCTCCTTTGGTTGAGCTTGCAAGCCTGTTGCTATCGCGAATGCAAGTCCGGCCATGATTAAAGCGTTCGTTTTGAGTTTGATCATTGTCATCGGTTACCTTCCTCTGACAGATTTACTTCGAACATCAATTCCACCTCGACGGGCATTCCTAAAGGCAGGCTGGCAACACCGATCACAAGGCGAACGGGTGCACGTTCTGCTCCGAAGATCTCGACCAGAAAGTCTGAGGCCCATCGGCGACTGTTGGATGATCAAAGAAATCACCGGAGGTTGCGATAAACACTCCAAGTTGGACTGCGCGCGTGATGCGGTCGAGTGACCCGAGATGTTGTTTAGCGGCTGCCAGACCACCGAGGACGGCAAGCCGCGCTGCATCGCGTCCATCCCGCGTGTCGAGTTCCTTGCCTAACCTGCCAACGTACTTCGGTTTATGATCCTCGACGGGCAACATGCCGCTCAGATATAGAAGGTTAGCGGTTTGAACGGCCTCGACATACGATCCGAAGGGGGTGGGAGCTGCTGGAAGCTCGATCTCAAGAGCCTGGAGTCGCGCTTCAGCACCTTCATGCCTTGTACCTCCTGCTGCCCTCACCATCTTCCGTTGTGCGCACCGCCGTCCACGTGCAGCACCTCCCCAGTAACAAATCGTGCTTCCGTCAAATAGAGAACCGCATCGGCGATGTCCTTTGCTTCTGAGATAACGCCCATGGGGGTAAGTTTCTTCAGGTTGTCTTTGTCTCCTGCCGCATGCATCGGAGTGTCGACAACTCCTGGTGCTACCGCGTTAAAACGGATGCCCCTGGCTGCGTATTCGTTCGCAAGACTCAAGGTCAGTGCATTCAATGCGCCTTTGGTCATCATCGCGATGGAAGCCGGGACGCCAACCATTGGGTTGCTTGCCAATGCGGCGGTTATGGCTGTAACGCTTCCGCCAGTACTCTGCAAAAGCATCTGTCTCACTGCCGACTGGGTGACGAAGACGAAGCTATTCAAATTCGCCGCCATCAGGCGGGCGAGGTCATGAACGCTGTAATCTGTGAAGGATTTGGCGACGAATATCCCCGCGTTGTTGATGACATGATCAATCGATCCGAATCGCGACATCGCCGTGGCGATCAATCTCTCAGCCGTATCCTGCAAACCGATGTCGCCCTCGACCAATGCAAGGTTCGGCCCATCCGTAAACTCTCCACGGGAAAAGGTGAGGGAGTTAGCAGCCACTTGGTAGCCATGTTCCAGGAACGTCTCCACCACCGCGGCCCCTATACCTCGTGAAGCGCCTGTCACGAGAACTGTTCTTCTGTTCGACATGCCTTCCTCCTGTCCCGATAATCCTCGGCTGTTCTTATGATGTTGAGCGTTGAACCTAATTCCCTTTGACTCCAGTAGAGCTCGCTGCCCAGCCAACGTGTTCGCGCCACGCGGCGATGCAGACAGCATCATGTGATTTCCACTACCGGTCTGTGCAGTACGCACTATCCGACTATCGTCCGACGGCGCGACGGTATCCAAGCTCAACCGAGAGCATGCATACTGTCATCCCAAAAAAGCGAGGTGCTCGATTTATTTCGATTCGCACCGCTGCTCCTTTGCCAATGTGTCGCCGACATTACATATATGGGGTCGACCGGCACGGAGCAGCAATTCTTCCAGCCAGGGCTCGGTCCAGCGGCCTGTGTTTCCGAGTTGAGCGTGTGATGTGAGTAATATCAGGATTTTCATGTTCCGTCTCCCTAACCGTTGCTATATAGATCCTGGGCGGGACCGATGGATCACATCTCAACAAAGCTCGGTCGGCGGAACAATTGCACGATGGTATGGGTAATACTTTGGTAGGGTGGCGGCAATAACACTGCCGTTGTTAGCGCAGCATCTTCCTGCATTGCGCCTTCAGATCTGTTTGGTCGCGCGATCTGTAGTGTGCTACTGGATTTGTTTGCAACCTTCTGCATTCCTGCTGGCCAGAGCACACCCTGCAACGTACAGTTACGGCTTCCGTTCTGGTCCATCGAAAAATCGCCATGCATCCGCAGAGGCAGATCCTTGATGTGGCGGCGAGAGTGATGTGACAAGATCTGATCCGCAGGAGACGAAAGTATTCCCGATACCAAGGTTTGGTTGTCTTCGCAATCATGTTGGGTCCTAATGGGGACATCAACGTCCCTAATCATGTGGCAGAGCAGGGCGAGGCGATGAATGAGATTCTGCGCCGCTCACCTTTGCCCACAGAACGACTACAGAACGAGCCCCTGTTTGATAAGTGCGATTCGAAACTAGGGGAGCGGCTTCCCACTCAACGATGTCATGTGGCGAATCCAAGTATGTGTCGATCCATCGATGCCACGAATATCCTTCAGTGAGCTGTTGTCGATTCTGCGAAAACATAACGTCGGTCCAACATGGTTGCCTTCTGTGGTGTGATTGAACACGACGCCGAGTATGACTTCGATCCCCGCTCGATGCAACGGCTTGCGGTCTTCCGAAATGTCCTCATCTCGCTCGTTTTGCGTCAGAGGATGCCTCCCATGAGAGGGTCACTGTAGCTCGCACGCCCTGTTTCTACCCGACCGGCGTATTGTGTCGCGCTTTTTGCTCCCGTCTGTTTGACTGTAAAGTCATACCAACCATGCTGCTTCGATAGATCCAGTGTTACTGAAACTTCCTTAGAAGCGGCGACCTGAATAGTCGTAGTGCCTTTTTTATAAGAGTTGTCGTGTACCTCGACACTCATAGGATTCGCACTGATGTTGCGTAGTTTTACTTCTATATTTCCTGTAAGGCTGCCCCCTTTACTTTCGTAAGCGGTGCGAACGATCAATTCGTGCGGCGTAGTGTCACCGCGGAAAGAGCGATAAAATCCGTTTGGTCCTACGACGTCGATATCGTATTGACCTTCCCTGAAAAGTTCTATGGGAAAGGCTTGGCGCAAAGTATCCCCTGCTTTGACCGTGTAGGTTGCCACAAGGATGTCTGAAGGGTCACCAGCATATTTTTTGGCACCGCTATCTATCCGGGCATTGCGCAGATATACGTTGAAGGGAGAGCCGACGGACCTCGCGCCATGGGTCGTGTTCGCAGCCGTCATGTAGAGTTCAAATTTTCCGCTTGTCAAAGCACCGTCGACATAAAGCTCGTACGGTAGTGCATTGGAAGGTCGAATGCCCTTCTCCTGTTGTGAAATAAAAGGCTGCGGGTCCGCATTCATATGCGCGACTTCTTCCTTACTCAGTTTCTTAAAGTTGGAGGGGAGCTCTTTGAATTTTGCGAACTGAATGGTTTTGAGAAACTTGTCGCGTTCCAGGAATGGAAGCTCCGTCTTTTCCCCATCGTACGGACGAAACACTGATGTGAGGTTTCCTGATACAGCTCGGCGCCAGTCGCTGATGTTCGATTCTCGCAGTTGCTTTCCGTACTTCTGGCTAATAAAGGCTTCGAGAAACTGCAGCGTGGAGCTATGTTCAAATAGTTGCGAGTTAACCCACCCTCCGCGAGACCAGGGGGAAGCAATGATGAGAGGCACGCGATAGCCCAGGCCAATAGGGCCGTTCCGGGCTTCGTGCTCAGGAACGCCTTGGCGAATCTCGTCCTGCACATACATGTATTCCAACCCTGTATCTATTCCTGCCGAGGCGCGACCTGTCGCACGATTTTTCGGATCCGCTGCGACATAGGAAGGCGCATGATCAAAGTAGCCATCATTTTCATCGTAGGTATAGATGAAGATCGTCTTCTTCCATACTTCTGGATTTTTGGTCAGGATGTCCACAATTTCAGAGATCCACCATCCACCGAACCACGGAGCCGTAGGGTGGTCCGAAAACTTCTCTGGCGGAGCAAGCCATGAGACTGTAGGAAGCTTTCCATTTTCTACATCGTGGCGGAACTGGTGAAGTACATCGCCCTTCGGCACACGCATCTGGACTTGATTCCCATCGTTCTCAAACTCGAGCATCTCCAAGGTGTGATAATTTTTATCCGCTGCATTGGTTACAAATGCGCGTTTCTGCAAATCAGCGTTGCTGGTTTGCGAATGATAGGCACCAAACATCTCCAGCACATTGCAGCCAAAGTTCGAGAGCCACTGATGTTCCTCATGAGTCATCCCCGTACTATGAGTGAGGTCGTTCTGATAGAACTTCCAGTCGATACCTGCCTCTTGTAACCGTTCGGGGAACGTCTTCCAGGGAAGATTACCTGCGGAAAGTTGATCGTTGCGCATGTAGACCTTCGAATCTATCTTCTGCTGATCACGCACAGTGCCAGTCATGAAAATACTTCGATTCGGTGTCGTGCTGGTCATTGCCCCGCAGTAGTGTTGGTCGCAAACCGTGAAGGCGTCGGCTAATGCGTAGTGAAAAGGAAGATCCTCACGAGTGTAATGGCCCATGGTCATGGGAATATGTGCATAGTCCGGATTGCTGGGACGCTTTGCATCAATCCATCCATTATGATGTCCACGATTCCAGGCATCGACTTGCGAATGACGCGTGTGCGCAATGGAGCCCATCCACGTTGCTTTTGTATCTTTGATATCGAGGCGGAATGGGGCGTATGTCTCGCCCGCCATATCAGTTTGTAAAAAAACGCTGTTTCCATTTGTGAGACGAATCGCACGTGGATCACTAAACCCTCTAACTCCCTGAAGCGTTCCAAGCATGTGATCGAACGAACGATTCTCCTGCATCATGATCACGATATGCTCAGCATCCAGATAGGTTGATCCGGGGTCAGGGGTGATAGCGAAAGCTCGCTGTACAGATTGGGGGATAACACTCGATGTCCCCGCCATTCCGCTCAAAATAGCAACCTTCTTCAAAAAATCTCTTCTTGTTTCCATTAATTCCTCCCGAGACGTCAGGTAGAGTATTTTGGCTAGAAAATAAGGCGAGCCTGGATCTGACCAATACGACCCGGACCATACGTGCTGGTGATACGTCCGAAGGAAGTCGAACAGCAGGTCATACCCGGCGATGTGAAGTTGGTCTTATTAATAACGTTGTAGAACTGACCGCGAAATTCGAGGCGCAGATTCTCGGGCAAGAAGAATATTTTATTGACCCCCGCATCCAGTTCATCAAACGAGTCTCCGCGCAAAAAGCCGTTAGACACATTACCGCGTGGGTCCGCGCTGGTTCCCGTCCAGTCGGCGTTAATCCCTGGATTTGGAATTGGATTGGGATTCGCAGTTGCGAAATTAAGTGTGCAACCATATAAGCCCGCGTAGACAGTATCGCAAAACGCTGCTTCTGGATGTCCCGGAATGTGCAATCTTTGCCTTGCCTCATCGCGTGAAACACCATTTGCGATAAAAGGCCTGTACTGAACGCCACCTGAGTTGGAGAGCAATTGCGCGCCCGAAGGTGTGAAGTTTGGAGTCAGCGCGGGGCCGGAGTGATACTGGTTATAGGTTGTAATCTGCCATCCTCCAACCAGGTTATTCATCAAAGGGCCGGCATGCCGCATCAGTTTTCCACCCCGACCGACAGGGATCTTCCAGGTCAAGGCTGTGTTATTGAGAATCGGGGTATCGTATTGCAACGGACCGTAGTCGTTATTTTGTGGAGCGTAGTAATCCTGGGGACTGCCAGAGAAACCGCGTGATGATGTAAGTGAGTCCCCGACGTTGCCGAAGGAACGCGACCAGGTGAATGCATTCAGAAGCCAGACGCCGTAAAAACTCTTCTGTTCAAATCGAACCTGTAGTCCGTTGTAATTGCTCATGCCACCATTAAAGGTTTCAGTGACATCTCCAATATTGCTGTAAGGACGCTTGAAATTCCCAGATATCGGATCCTGCCCGAGTTCAGGGCGTCGCTGATTGTAGGTACCAACTTCTTGCAGTTTTAGTCCGTGATTACCGACATAAGCAACTTCAACAACTCGATTTCTCCCCGCACTCGCCTGCAAACCGGCATACCAGCTCTGTACGTATGGATCACGATAATCACGCGGCAGCCATTTTACGGTTGAGGTAAACAAATTGAAGTTGGCCGGGGATGCCATTCCCTGAGGAAAGCCGTTATCCAATGTATAGAAAGTGGATGTCGTCTTGGCATTAGCAGTCTTGAAAAATTTGGGCACCTGGTTGTAGACGGCTGCATTCATCTGCGGACCATTGACAGCCAGGTTATCGACCTCGCCGGATCGCGTGTAGTGCATATAGCCGATGCCGTACCCGCCACGCAGAACCATCTTCGAATTTGGAGAATAGGCAAAACCAAAACGAGGCATGAAATCGTTTAAGTCGGGATCGATTAGTTGTCTCTGATAAGCCGAGCCGGAGGCGCGCGCACGCAATAACTGACCTGTGTAAGGAGTGCTATCAGGGTCAAAGTTTGTCAGTCTGCTGTCCTTTTCATAAAAGTGCGAAGCATACTCGTAACGAATGCCTACGTTCAATGTCAGCTTCGGCAAGATTCTCCAATCGTCCTGGAAAAATGCGGAGTGCCCCCCTTGGCGGATATGAGCAACGTAATAAGTTGTCAGATCGATCTCGTTAGGAACGCCAAACAGAAAGTCACTGATGGTATATCCAGTAAAGGAGCTCTGAAATTCCATATCCCCATAGATAGGATTTACGTCCTGCACCGTCTGTCGCAGATATCCAAATTCATAACCGGTTTTGAAATTATGACGTCCGTGCAGCCAGGAATAAGTTACTTTCGGGTTTAGGAAGAAGGGATACTGCCATTGCGGGTTTGTCGACTGACGTCCGATTCCGGTATATCCATTCAGGCCTAGCGTGATTAGACCGCCCCACACTGCAGGATCAGTAGGTGTACCCTTGATGCCGAAGGTGCGGGGATCGCCAAGTGTATAAGGATGCTTTCCTCCTTTTGTGAAAGAAGCCCCCAAACGCGCCTCCAGCAGTTGAGCCGATCCAATTTGACGAGTAAGCCCCAAGGCTATTTGTTGGTTGATAGTACGAAAATAACCATTCCCGCCGCCGATTGGTGAGGGAAGGATCGGTCCATCAAGGTCGTGCTCTTTCGACTGGCTTACGCGGAGAAATGTGGACATGCGAGGTGTCCATTGTGCATCAATACGAAGGTCTTCTTTGTCATAGCTATTTATAAAACGTTGCAGTGCAGACCAGTTGCTGGAGATGGACGCTGCACCAGCCCCATTGTTGTTCGGCAAAGGAAATGCGTCCAAAATAGCCAACGCGATAGGTGAGAGCGCGGATCGAGGTAGAGGGCGATCAGCAGCATACTGCTCCCCTGTGAAAGGATTGAGGACGGTAGTTGTATTCGCTGTTGCGTTAGGAGATGCGATCAGCTGGTGATCGCTTATCTTAAAAATATTGGCTTGATTTACTGTTTGTCGGACCTGACGTAAGCCTTCATAATCGGCAAAGAAGAAGAATCGATCTTGTTTGATCGGGCCGCCAATGTTGCCGCCGAATTGATTACGGTTGAGAGTAGTTCTCTTACTCACCCCTGAGTTACTGGCAGCCTTGAAAAATCCGTTCGCATTCGCAAGCGTATTACGAAGCGATTCATACACTGTGCCATGAAACTTATTCGTCCCTTGCTTGAAAGCTACATTGATGGTTCCTCCAGCAGAACGGCCATACTCTGCGCCAGGAATAGTGGTCACAATCGAAAACTGAGTAATGTTGTATTGCGATGGATTGATAACCTGGTTTGAAAACCCTTGGTTGGACGTTCCATGGGCATTGTTATCCATACCGTCAAGCAGATAATTATTGTAAGTGGACCGTTGACCGTTAATATTGTACGAACCCTCGCGGACCGTGCTTGACGTGCCAAGATCCTGACCTGCTGCGTCCTGCGTGACACCAGCTGCGAGTGGCAGCAGATCGCTATAGTTCATGTTGAGCAACGGGAAAGATTCGATCTCGTCATCAGTGAGAACCTGCTGTTTCTGGCTCGTCGCGGTCTCAAGCACAAGCTGGTCCGATTCAACCGTTATCGTATCGGCAGAGCCAACCGCCATCGTCAAGTTGATAGCCTGATTTGTACCGACCAGGAGATGGACATTTTCCGTAATGGCGTCGTGGAACCCATCCATGGATGCGACCACTCGATACACTCCTGCACGCAAAGCGGGAACAATGTATTCGCCCGATTTATCCGTAACGCGACTGATCGCTACATTCGTATCTACATTCGTGACCGTAACTTTTGCACCAACCAGGGCAGCGCCAGTGGAATCTACGACTCTTCCACCGATGGAGGCCGTCTCAAACTGAGCAAGGGCTTTCCCGGCACACAGAGAGAGCAGGACCAATGCCAGGGAAAGCAACTTTTTAAATCGCATGTTGATGTAACCTCCAGAGCTCAACGCGTGTACCGTTCTGTTTGGAAAATCTTGGTCTATCGCGGTTCCGCAATTTCAATGCGGATCATGGCATGATGCCGGGCTTACCCAGCGCTTTCAGCGGAATAGTGGGCGAAGCGACGCCGATAATCTGGACCATGCGCCCACCGCCAGAGTTTCCGTAGCTTGCTACCCACACCGACCCAGTGGAGTCAATAGCAAGGTCCAGCTTGGTGCTCATGCCGGTCGAACATACTTGGACCACGCTGGTTGCGGTTCCTGTGCCAGTGGTTGTTCCGGCGTTATAGCAGGGATAATAGGAGTTAGTGATTTCTGTGGAAGGTATGTACTGATAAAGATAGGTGCCGGTGGTGTTGTCGAGATACCAGATGGAACCAGCGCCATCAATATCGAGAAAGCGGGAATTTGCCGCTGGATTCGGACCTGCATTGGATGCGTTCAACACCGCCGACGCACCGCTTCCTGTCACAGTCGTTTTGAAAATGCCGCTCGCTGAGCCATTTGAAGCGATATAGGCATTGCCGTTTGCATCTGGGGCAATTCCATAGAGCGCCGTCCCTGCAGCTGTTGCAAACTTCAGTCCTGCCGTGTAGCTGGGTGCTGCCGCGGTTCCTGTGTTTGGGAGATAAACGGCTAGAGCACTCGTAGAGCTGTTACCGGCAACCCAGACATTGTTATTGCTATCCGGGCGGATCTGCAGTAGCGCAGTCGGAGAAGAAAGTGAAACCGGAAAAGTTCCTTCGGTGTAAGAGGACCCATTCCGGACCAGTTCGTGCAAGTTCTGGCCTATTGTTGTGTTGGAGCTGTACCAGACATTCCCTAACGAATCGACGGCAACTCCAAACAGACTACCGGAGGTGGATGGATATCGTTGAAGGACCGCACCTGTAGACGCGTCCATCTCTTGTACAAAAGCGCTTGCGACAGCAGTACTGCCGTTCGCGATCCATATGTGTCCTGATGCGTCCGAAGCAATCGCTCTCGGAACGGTTAGTTTGCTTTTGTCCGTACCGGAAGTCCAAAGGCTTTGGCCATTACTGGTAAGCGCGATGACATTCCCAGCCGTACTGCTGGAAGCGTTTGGGTTGGAAAAATACACATCATCATTCGCATCCAGAGTTACAAATTGAGGATACGTGGAGCCCTGTCCTGTAGAAGTGGCTCCATACCCGGCAAGGTAATAGATCGCCACGCTCCAGTCAGTTGCAGATCCTCCGCCAGTTCCAAAGCTTGTGAGATACGGAACATAAACGCCTGCATTGATCTGTTGTGATCCTTGCTGATTGGTAAAAGGAATTGGCGTTAGAGTGAAAGCGAGGATCGCGGCTGCGTTATTCTTCGGGTAGCGCGCGATATTCAGCATTGCCTGCAACGAATTGGTAGGAGCAGCTCCTCCTGGCGGAGTGGCAAGCTGATACAGCGTGTTGCAGTAGCCGAAATCTCCCGGCTTGGTTCCACCGATGGTGCATAGATACTGTGCGTAGGCCAGCGAATTCAGTTCCTGGACAGGTACAAGGCCGCCGCCGCTTCCATCGGCACTCCCATTGGTGTACTGCACAAAATTTCCAACCTTATACGGTGACAAGTTGTTGACGTTGAGGAACGCATGCGCCAGCCCTGCGAAATTGCCTGGCGCTCCAACGCCATTCGTGCCAGCGTAATTGCTTGGGGAACTTGTGATGTTTACAGTAGTGCCGGTCAGACTAATGAAGTTCCTCAAGGCCCATACGCCAGCAACGGTTGAAGCTTCATTGGTTACGATCGACGTTATGTTATTTGTGCCCGGTGTCGATTTGAGAGTGGAGCAGTCCCCGACCGCTGTCATCATGAGGGAGTTGGGATTATTGGTCAGAGACGTGGACGCCGTCTGAGTCGATGCGTAAGGCACGCCCGCTTCGGCCGTTACATAGAGCTGATCTGGACTGGAGCAATTCAAATCAGAAGCCGTCCATCCACCGGTCGTATTTGCTGTCACGGTCGTGAGAAGCTTAGCTGTGCCGGTGTAGGATCCGTTTGCGGCTACACCATTCGGCTGGGTCGCATATACCTTTACAGTTGCTCCCGCCATATAATTTCGGCCGGCAAAGACCTGCCCCTGCAGTGTGAGTGGTGCGGCATAGTTCGTTGAAGGTACTGAACCATTAACTCCACACCCGGCAAGTGTGACTAAAGCTCCGAATGTCAACCCTGCTGCGATAAGGCGAATAGAGGCCGTGTGGATTATGCGTGGCATTGCATCTTCTCCCGTAAATTCAAAGTGAATGTTGTTGCGTTTTCCGGTCTTCGCCGGCTAACTCACTGCACATTGATTGTCAGAATGAGTGAATTGGTCACGGTAGAAATGTTGGAATCCGTAGCGGTAACCGTATAGGTATAAGTGCCCGGCGCAGCTCCCGTGTTCCCCAGGCCGGCATTCGTACCGCAGGCTGCGATGTTGAGCGTCAGCATCGCAATCAGCATAAGTAGACCAACGGAAGAAAGTCGTCTATGCCTCAAGACTCCAAAAGAGAATAGGACCGCAGAAAATATCCCCATGGCCGCGAGGGGAGAGCGCGAGATCAGGCTCGCCGAGTGTGTAGTTCCGGTTGCGACGGCGAGTGAAATTGTTGAATTCCCGTTATTGCTTAGCGTAATTTCTGGGGGTGTAGAGACGCACTGCGTACTGATAGGGACGCCAAGCGAGTTGGCATTCGGCGATCCGGCGCAGGAAATATTCAGGATACCGCCATATCCGTGCTGACCAGTGATCGTGATCGGGAAGGTGAGTACTCCTCCAGAGGAGATCGTGCCAGTCGTGGAAGGTGTACTCATGGCGATCGTGCCCGAGGCAACATTCAACCGCGTGGAACCGGTGTAGGAATTCCCTAACGCATCGGTGATTGTGACATTGGTTGGATAAACGAATCCGGAGTCGACTCCAGCAGGAACTGTGGTCGTGAGCGTAAAGGTACCATCGCCTGCGACACCATCTCCGTGGGTTCCATCGTCATACATCCGCTGCAAAGAACCTGAATAATACGGCGATCCGAAATCTAAAGAGGCCGTAATTCCAGTACTGCTTGGCTGAGTCGCTCCACTGACAACAGCCTTGAAGGTCACAGACTCTAGGACGCCCGGGTTTGTTGGCGTTGTAGAAACAGTCGCACTTAATTGACTGCCTGTTGGGCATGGTGAAACAGGTGAGGATCCATTGAAATATGTAACTTCGGTATTTACAAAATCGTTTGCATTGTCGAATGTGTCGATACACTTATTTTTCCTGGCCACCCCAAGCTCGCGGCCATACGCAGCGCTGCCATCGTAATAAGCGGCACTCGAACCGGCATAACAGCTTGCGGGGGTAGCAGTAGTGGAGCTATTCGTAGCGATATCCGATCCATAACCCACAAAGTCCAGCAACTGATTACCTGTTCCGCAAAGACTGTCTGAGCCTGCCGTCAGGGCCGATTGCGTGCTGGTTAGAGCGATAACCCCAACGGTGCTGCTCAGGATGTTGTCGCCGCTTGTGCCATCCACGACTGTTCCTTCAATCGTTTTAAGGCGATAGTCATACGGAATAGGTGACAAACTTCCCGCCGTAGAGAGCGTCGGAGAGCTGGCGGAAACCATATAGAAACCGCCAGCCGGAATCGATAAAGATGGAAGTTTATAGACTGTCCATGAAGAGGTGTTGCTTGTCCCGCTGTGGGTTTGAATCGCACAGGTTTTACAACTGATGGTTGCTTGGGTTGGGTTGAACAGAACAATCGTGTCCTGACGGTATGTAGCACCCGCTAACCCGCCGGCTCCCGCCACCTCATATATTTTCAGGGCGTTATTTCCAGCACTTGCTCGAGCTAAAGGCGTATCGACTAACAACACTGCGATCACTGCAAGCATCACACCGATCCGTGATAGTTTGCGGGGAAGAATCCTGAGGATTCGCATGCTGGGTATAACCTCCGAAAAGTTGTTGCAGGTGATGCTTTTATTCACAAATTCAGAGCAAAATAAAAGAGCCGCCCCTTATTGACGGGACGAAACTCTAACGCCCGAGAGCGTTGAGGAATCGTTTCGTAAATAAGGGGCGGCTCTCTCTTGTATCTGGCCGCGCGAAAGAACAGTAGCAATCCGCAAGAACGATGTCAAACGTTTTGAATCAAAAAGTCTGAAGTCTCGAATGGAATCGAACTTTACTTCCTGCCTTCCTCTGAAAAGGTACACTTCGAATCAAGCAAACGCATTAAGGGACTGATAATTCATAAAACCCTAGGCTGAGCTCGGAGAGCATATTTCTACGGCAGTTATTACCGCAAATTCTGTCGCTGCGATTCGGATATGATCTGACGACGAGGAAAAATCATGGGCCCTTCGGCAAGCGTTGTACCAAAAGAAGACAGACGGCCACGCGGTGGCATCTACCGTGCGGATAAATCAAGGACAAACCTGTCTGATCCGACAAAGCTCGTGAATAGTCCCGTTATTGCCGCAGTTAACACGCAGGAAGCATTCGAAACCGCGTTGCTCGCTCCAACCCGATGCCTGTTTCTTCTAACGGGTAATCCCCTCGTCTTACCTGCAATGTTGAAGAGGGCACAGGACTCCGGCAAGCTCTGCTTGGTGAACATGGATTTCATCGATGGCCTGTCCCGTGATCGATTTGCGGTTGAATTTTTGGCTGCGAGCGGAGTTGCCGGCATCGTTTCTACGCGTGTCGACACACTTAAATCGGCACAAGGATGCGGCCTAATGACAGTATTGCGTACCTTCGGCATTGATACCGCTGCTGTGACCGCAGCAAAAAAATCTCTAGTTCAATTTCGGCCGGATGCGGTGGAGGTTTTGCCGGCATTAGTGGCCCCTCGCGTGGGCAGAAGCCTACGCGAAGCGTATCCCGAACTCACCACCATCGGTGGGGGACTTATAGAGACTGTGAAAGAGATTGAAGCATTGCTCGCGGATGGCATCCATGCCATCACAACCAGTAATACTCGCCTTTGGCTTATTTAGATTGCGTGAGCTGAACTTCGGGGTTCGCACAATAGCGTAAGGACTCCCCTTTCAGATAGCGACTTAGTTCATCCGCGGCCATACGTGTCGCCTTAATAGCGGCCTGTCGAGTTCCTCCTGCGATATGCGGCGTCATGATGAAGTTAGGGAGTTCCAGCAGTGGCGAACCAGGTGGGAGAGGTTCGACGGGAAAAACGTCCGCGGCCGCAGCATAGAGATGCCCCGAAAGCAGCGCATTAGCGACGGCATCATAGTCCATCAAGGAACCGCGCGCGCAGTTGACAACAATAGAGCCCGGCTGCAAACGGGCTATCTGTTCCACTCCGAGAATCCCCTGCGTCTCCGGAGTCTCGCGCGCGTGGAGCGATATAACATTCGAACAATCCAGCAGCTCATCAAGCTCTACCTGCCGAACATCTTCCTCTACTCCGATCTTCGCGTACGGATCATAGACAAGGACAGTAGCGCCGAAGCCCCTAAGAATTCTGGCCACAATGCGTCCAATCGCGCCATACCCAATCAATCCTACAATCGCAGTCTCAAGCTCAAAACCTGCCGTCGACCAGGTGTAGTCTCCTTTCCACTGGCCTTGGCGGATTGCGGCGTCAGCGCGAGGTATCGACCGCATCGCACTCAACATCATCGCAATGGTATGTTCTGCCGTCGCAGCCGCATTGCGTGCCGGCGTATACGCTATGAGAATGCCTCGTTCGGTCGCGGCACGGACATTGACATTCACCGGCCCTCCGCGACATACGATAAAGAGTTTCAGGTCAGGGGCGTTTTCAATAATGTGCTTCGTCAGCGGAGCATGGTGCGCAATACAAATTGAAACGCCTTTCAACAAGCTGATCATCTGTTCTTCCGAACCAGACGCCTCACGAACCTCAGCAATATTACGAAAGGGTTCGACTGGAAACGGAGTAGACGCCTCGAGAACATCGAACTGCTGGGCTAAATCGCCCAGACTGCTGCGCATTAGATCGGGAAGAATGAAGTGATCTCCGATCGCAAGAAGCTTTTGTTTCGTCATCCTGAACAATTCTCCAGATTGAACTGTGATTTATAGCAAAAGTGGGGCGTTGAAATGGAGCAGACTGACATCCTTGCCGGGACTCAGATCTATTTCGGTCAAAGAGCAGTTATCAAACAAAGGAAAAACGGCGCGATAGCGGGACAGGGAAATTCCGAGAAGATGACAGAGCACGAGCCGCAGCAAGGTATTGTGAGCAACGATCAGGGAGCGACTGCCAGGTGCCGTCGCCCCGGCAATCGCGTAAATCGCCGGAATGGCTCGATCCATTGCGTGCGCCGGATCCTCTCCCCCGGGAAGAAAGTTCGTTACGGGGTCTAGACGAAACGCGGCATACTCCGCAGGAATCCGTTGTGCCATCTCAACGCTAGTAAGTCCTTCGCTTTTTCCGAAATCCAGCTCTGTGAGGCGCTCATCGATCTGAAGCGGAAGACCGAGAGCTTTAGCTGCGGGCGCCGCTGTATTGCGGGCGCGAGACAAGGGAGAACTCCAGACAGCAGTGACTCCTGCCGTCGTCGCCCAACGAGCCAGCTTATTCGCCTGCTCCTGGCCCTTCGGAGTCAGCGCTATATCACTCCGTCCGGCATAACGGTTCTCTTCGTGCCATACCGTCTCTCCATGACGAACCATAACAATACGACTCATGAACCGACTCCAGGATGAGCGCCTTGCGCAAGCATTGGTGAAAGCCAACCTCGTTCTTCGAGCTCATTAATAAGAGCGGAATACTGTCCTGCATAGATTTCAAATGGCTGCGCCGGTTCGATGACACGAGAGACACGGACCATTTGTTGAACAGCCTCCTTCAATGAAGAGTGAGACGCGGCTGCGAGAATTGCCATTCCGAATGCGCTCTCAGGAACGGATGTGATCGTAAGGGGCTTCTGAAGGATGTCGGCCCGGATACGGCTGAATGCCTCACTGTTAGTTGCACCCCCCGATATGTTGAAGGTTCCATCAGTCGGCGCGCCTAGAGTAGCCAAAACATTGAGAGCGAGCCTTTCAATACAAGCGATTCCTTCAAGGATGGCGCGATAACGAATCTCTTTTGAACCCGCCTGTCCGATTGCAAAACCTTCTGCTTTGGCAGCCACAAAAGGAAACCGTTCGCCTTTTCCAGCATTTGGATATATCGATATTCCTGTAGGCTTACTTCGAAGTGCTTCTTCGTTCAGGTAAGGAAGTTCGCTCTGATTAAACTCTTTTGCAATAATTCCGGCCCCAGTGTTGGACGCCCCTCCCGGAAGCCAACTGCGATCTGCCGAACGATGGGAGTAAATCACTCCATGAGGATCGTGTAGCGGTTGATGAGTTACTCCTTTCATGACAAGGGTTGTGCCAATAACTGAACTCCAACTTCCCGGACTAACAACTCCGGAGGCAATCTGCGCTGCGCATCCGTCCGTCATCCCCGAATAGATCGGGACGCTATGAGGAATTCCGGTCTCTTCCTGCGCGGCGAGACTTGTATCACCAATACGGACGCCCGGGGAAACCACTTCGGGAAACAAAGCGAAATCTAGTTTCAGCGCCTCCAGCACCTCTAGGGGCCACTCATTGCGAATCAGGTCATATCCTGTCTTCAGCGCATTGCTGGAATCTGTTGCCAGAAATCGCCCGGCCAATCGCGCATTTATAAAATCGTTTTGATGGACAAGCCGGGAATCTCTCGACACAAACCCATTCCGCTCAAGCCAGACGGCCTTCGGGAGTGCCCATGAAGACTGCATTCGATAACTTAATTCTTTCCATCGCGAAGAGCCAATATCATTCACTTCCACAGCTTCTTGACTTGCCCGCTGATCGTCATACATAAGTGCAGGACCGAAAGCCCTGAGATTTGAATCAACGACGGCAATCGTCCCGGAAGTTGCATCGACCGCAAGGCCAAGTACCTTAACATCTCCTAGTTGGCGCATCACATTGCGACAAGCCTTTGCAGTGGCAATCCACCATTCATCGGGGTGCTGTTCGTGACGCAGACCCTCTCGATAGCTGGTGAGAGGGACGGATGAGGATGCAGTTGCCTGCCCGTCCTCTGTGACACCCATGACGCGAACGCTCTGAGTTCCGAGATCGATCCCAAGGTAAACAGGTGCACTCATTGTGTACCTCTCAGCAGATCCCATTGTTCCTTGGAACTTTCGCGCAGTGCGAGCCACAGAGGATAACGGTACGAATATAGATCGTGACTTTCGGCATCTGGAACAAAACTCCGTTCCACAGCGACAGAACGAGCGGCCACAGTCGTAACATTCTCGATCTGACTGATTGCCGCAAGAGCGAATAAATAGGCCCCGCGCGCTCCATGTTCAGTGCCCGCAGCGCGAATCACATTTACACCAGTTACATTCGCAATCATTTGACACCAAAAGTCGCTGCGCGATCCCCCTCCCGCGAGTCGTATCTCCCACACAGATTCTTTTGTTGCTACCCCGAGGCATTCCCGAATAACAAAAGAAAGGCCTTCGTAGATCGCATGTGCAATCTGAGATGGAGAAGAAGACAAGGAAAGATTATGAAAACTTCCTCTCGCCTCTGGCGCAAGAAATGGAGAGCGCTCTCCTGCAGCGGAGAGATAAGGAAGAAACAAGGGGAGATGCAGAGCAGGCCTCGTTTCCGAAGCGAGGCAACTCAATCGCTCCAGATCACCCTGCGTAAGAAGATCAGCCGCCCACTCCTGCGCCTCGCAGCCTGTCAGGGTCGGCATCGCTCGCAGATAAAATCCATCCTCAAGTGCAATAGTTGTGCCAGCCGCCTTTCCCTCCAAATCAAGCGTCTCTGTGATTGTTTCCGTACAGATTGTGGTTCCTAAAATCACGCACGCTTGGCCAGGAAGCGAAACTCCACATCCGAATGCTGTTGTAACAATGTCATAAGGAGCCATGACTATCGGAATATTGGCAGGGACCTCCATCTCACGGGCCGCATCTTCGAGGAGCGGTGCCAATGTCTCATGACTCCGCACGATGGAAGGCAGACTCTTCGCCATAGTTTTCTGACCAAACACGTCCAGCACCAGGACAGGCGAATATTCCTTAGCCCTTACATCGGAAAATGGATTGGAAGCATCCGAAAGATCCGCTGAAATACACCCTGTCATTCGAGCAAAGATCCATCCGTTACAAGTGAGCACCCATCTTGCACTAGCTATAGATTCGGGTTCATTTTTCTCTAACCAGCAGAGAATTGCATTCGATAGGCCTGGATAAGAAACTGAGCCACTAATCTTGAAGGCCTTTTCCAGGTAGCCGTTTTGCTGCCATTCCTCGACAATTTTCCTCGCGCGTCCATCATTCCAAAGGATGGCATCTCGTACAGGCTTGCACGCAGCATCGACAAGCCAGCAACCATCTCCCTGCGCGGTCGAGACAATGCCTTCAATCGGTTCATCACACCTTCGAGCGACTTGACGCACCGCAGAGACGACGGACCGCCATACTCCTTCCATGCTCTGTTCCGAATAGCCGGGTCGCGATCGGAGCACGGCTGTACTTTCGCGTGCAAGGGCCAGCTCTTTACCATTGTGACCAAAAGCAATCGCTTTGATAACAGTTGTTCCTGCATCGATCGCAATCCACGCCATGCTAGATTCCTGCCTTTGTCTCATTTGGGTCGGTCAAAGTCCATGCCAGGCAGGCGCTCAACAGATACAGCATCGCGAAGATCCACATCAAGCCGCCAACTCCTACAGAGTGATGAAATAAACGTACAAGCCCCGGTCCCACTAACATCGCCGCTCCGGCTCCCAGACTCAGCAGCGAAAGAGCCTCGCCACGATGTTCCGGGGCCAGCATCGGCGTGAGAGCGGACAGTGGTACATACCCAGCAAGGGTTGCACCATAGAACATGCCCGCAAGCAGAGTCAGGTTGTAATCATGGGTGGTGAGCGGGACGTAGTAGAGAACCAGCGTGCTTACCGTGCAGCCAAGCCCCCCACAGAGTGCAATGGTTTTACGCCATCCGAAGCGATCTCCTATGAACCCGAAGAGTAAATTCCAAAAAATGTTCGAAAGAAAAATTGCACTTAGTAAGGTAAGAAATTGGGCCTGCGAGAAGCCGATTGTATCTCCAAAAAAGCCAGGAAGAATCACAAAGAAACCAAATTCTGGAGCAGTATTAATGACGCGAACCATGCAGGCGATACCGGTCTTCGGCTTTCGCCATGCAAGTGAAACAGAACGAAGAACAGCCGCTATTGGCTTCTCCTCGTTTGCGACTAAACGCGTAGCCCCACGTTTGTCCTTGACCCCGACCAGCAGGATGATTCCACCGATCAGGACCAAGAGCGCCGCCAGCCAAAATGTCTTGTATTCCCCGATCCTTGGGATCGCTAACCTTGCAACTTGGGATCCAAGCGTCGGCAATCCGCCTGTAAAGGCGAACCAAAACCATCCCATTGCAGATGCCAGCCGGGATTTCGGTGCCGCCACGGTAATCCAGACCAGGAAACCGAAAGCAAAGAGCGGATATCCCAAACCACGCAATCCGTAAGTCATCAACATCGCAACGTAAGAGCCATGAGAAAGCCCTATCGCCAGGAAGGAAATCTGGAAGATGATCCAAATAAAGAGGCCGAGCGTAATGACACGTCGAGGACCCCAGACATCAGAGAGAGCGCCAGAAAACCATCCTGCCAATGCCGCCATCGCTCCATAGAATGTTGAAATGGTAGCGACGGCATCCAATGCAAGCCCCCGACTAACAAGATATGGGGCTAAGTATCCTGACTCGACTCCATCTCCGATCATAAAAAGAAGGAGACCGACAAAACCCCAGGCGAGAGTGGAAGGTATTCCTATCCTGTCCAGAGCTGAATCGAGTTTTGGTGTTCGTTCGTACTTTGTCGAAGGCATCCGTCTCACCTGAATTACGCACCGAAGCAAAAAAGGCCGCCCCGGGCTGCGCACATCTTCTCGCAGCAATCGGGGCGGCCCTCTGGTCTCTGCCGCTAACAATGGAATGTTGCCTTGTGAACCGACTTTCTGTCAACACGATTCCATCGCGTCAACGATAGTTGAGAAGTAACGGATACTTCCTCCTCCTGGACATGGGTGTTTTCGTTGCAGCGTAGATCGATCAGACTTATGAAGAAGGTGTCCATCGATACACCACGATGTTCGTATTGTTATAGTTGTCCTTCGTGACAACGTACTCTCCAGTCGAACGAAGATAAGCGCGAATGCCATACATCGAGTCGACATCATTACCAACAGAAACATTGGATGGGTTACTGTTGGTAAAAGTAATGGTTTGCGCTCCAGTCGTTAGATTGAATGCATCGATATTTGGCACCGTATGCACATAGCCAACAAAGAGGTAATTTCCCGCCGCCGCGATGGACTTAGGATTGGTGCTGGAGAGAGTAATTACGGGGTTCGGGGACGACGTATTTCCCGCAAGCCAACCGTGATACACCTCGACCCGGGTTCCGATGCCAGTCCAATCGGTGCTCCCAGTAACTCCTGAAGCAAGGATCATGGTGTCGCTGTCCGCTAAATAAATAATCCGGGTCAGTGTGCCAATCGATGCAGGTGTCGGAGTTGACACCCCGGCTCCCCACATCGGTTTGCCCGCGGAATCGAACCCGGTCAGTGGATAGTGCCAGATTGCATTCGTCTTATCCAGACCCGCCCAGATATCACCTTTGCTGTCGATACAAAAGCCATTCCGGATTCGTGCAGTCGTGCCGAAAGGAGATCCCGGAATAGATCCCACCGGGTTCGCAATATATCCCGTTGCAGCGGTGAAGTAGAACAGATAGAAAATATCCGGATTCTGTCCGTTTGCCACAAGAATGCGGCGGCCATTTACATAGGCTATCTGACCGAAGCCTTCGCCGCGCGACGGATCGGAAATGTTAATTCTAGGGTCTGAAGGGTAGGTAAACGGATCAACGGTATTGGCGCTAAAACTCCCCCCTGCGGTCCCCGTGTATAGATTGGTGCCGCTAAAGAAATACACACCATCGCTGGCTGGGTCGGGGGCGGCAATCGCCTCAAAATTGAGTGATTGCAACTTCCATTTGAGGGTCCCGCTCGGATCATAGGCATGAATATCAGTACCTCCGTCACGCCCCAGATCCCATGTTCCACCCCATGGGTTATTCAAAACATAAAGATTATCAAAAGAATCTCTTCCAATACCGTGGACGCGTGTAAATCGCTTATCGCCAACATGACCTTTTGTTCCGGCGGTGCTGTCGAGATATCCGCCAAGGACGCCAAAGGTACTGGCGAGTGTCGGAGAGCCGGCAATGTTGTAAATCTTAATATTCATATCGGGCCCTTCATCTCCCACCAGCAACTGCTGTCGGGCCCCATCGTAGAAAAGGGCTGCGGGCCGAGAAGAAGATCCAATAGTCAACGTCGTCAACAGTCCTCCGGCTGCGTTGTATTCAGCAATACTGCCACTGGCCTTCTGCGCAACCCATATATTCCCTGACACGTCCACCGCCAGGGCCCCTGGCCCCGCTACGCTGATATCTCTCTGCCAAACTCCTGCAGTGCTGTAGATTCGAACACGATTACCCGAATGGTCGCTCACGTAGAGTAAGTCTCCGGAAGTCGTAATACCGGTGATCACATCGATCTTCGTCTCATTCGTATCGTCGCTGACAGGGATTACGAGATCGCGGGTCTTCGATGAGCGCCCATACCTTCCCACCCGCCCGCTGCCACCGATCGAACTGTTATAGGCAAGGGCAACGAAGAGGTTAGTCGCGTTTCCTGTAATTGCACTTCCCTGAAACTCACTGTGTGTGCCGATAGAACCGATCATGGCGCCGTTCTGGTAAATAGCCACTCCTCCAGCATCTTCGTCCCACAAGCTTGATGTATAGATGACGCCTTCGGGAGCGACCCACATTGATCGAGCCACATTTCCTACATGGGTAGCGTCAAGCCCATACGTATTCGCAATCCAGTCAGTCGTGTATTGAGCCCTGCCGCATTGAGTGAAGATGGCAGCGACCAGCACAATATAGAAAACTATCGAAATTTTCTTTACTTGATGCATCAAAAAACACATAGTCATACTCCTCAACATTGGGGATGTGTACGGTGAAGACATCGGCGCGCTTGCGGAACTTTCTCGCAATCGTGCAGGTTGTACCTGCACGGGGTGGGCTGGTCAAGAAACGTGCCGATAGGTCAACCTCCCGTTTCACACCGAGAGATTCATCTTCACTCCGCGCCTTCGTCGTTTTCAGTGGGTAAATACGATAAAACCTTATGCTTCGGACTTCGCCCGGCGATCTCGCTAATGCTTGACGGTAAGCACTCGCCGGCCTTTTCTGTATCAATCTGATCGTCGTCACTGTCTCTGTAGGCGAGATACCGGACGTATTACCTCTTCGAATAACTGTGCTCCAGAAGCAGCAACATCTTTGACTTGCAATTGCGATGAGCCTCTGCCGCATCTTCAGCATTTGCCAGAAGACCAGGAGATGTATCTATCTCTTACCGTAAGGCCACGGAGGGATAGAAGCCGATCCCATCCCTTCCAAAGGAAGGTTTCTATACCGTTACGTGCAGCCTCACAACGAAGAGGGCCACTTACTTCGCGCACGCGCGTGGTACGGCGTTACAAACGTTCACTCCCGCCTATGCAAGTGCGCATGACGGCCCTCGAAAGTATTCGCTACCCATGGAAGCAAACGAGGGAACTGGAAAACCGATCTCCCTCGTTGCTGGGCTCAAAAGATAAATTCTGCGCCTATCCGGATAATTCTTGACATACCCGCGGTCTGCGACTGATTGAATTGCCCGAAGCCAGCCGCAAGGACGGGAGTAACTGTGCCCGTTACGTTCGAGACCGTATTCGAACTATTCACCGTACGCCCCACGCCGTAGTAGACCGGATGATTGAAGACATTGCTGAACGTAGCATTGACGTTCAATGTGTACCGCTCGCTGAATTTCAGTCCTTTGACGAAACGCATGTCGAACATCGTCTGGCGGGGACTTCTCGCATTCGCCAACGTACGGGGAGCATTACCCAAACGTGGATTGTTCAGCGACCCCGGCGCCGCGAACGCCGCGGGATTGAGATAGGGAGTGAAGTTGGAGTTGAGCGCGTTCTTCTTCCAGTTCTTATTGACCAGCGGCACTCCGGGAACAATATCAGGACGAAGCGTATAACCTGAAGGCAACGCATTTGCAGTGCAGTATTTCGCGGTCCCAGTCGTGGCGCAGCCATTGGTCCCTGTGGGTGTAACCGAAACGAAGTAGCCGACTGTCCCCATCGTCACAGCGTTTGGGAGTCCATCTGCCACAGTAGCGATCCCTGCAGTCGACATGTTTCCGATCAGTTGATCTACAAACCTGTTATGAGAACTGAGAAAGTGACCCTGCCCGATGGGAAGATCATAGGTATATCCTGCCTTGAGCCGGCTCGCCTGATCGAAGCTGGCCACCGCCCACTCAGCTCTTGTGTCATATGGATTTTGTGGCAATGCAGCGCCAAAACCACCCCCGTTGGCTCCAGTGTTGGTATCAGGCACATTATCCAGAATCTTCGACCAGGTGTAGTTGGCGAGCAGCGACAAACCACTCCCAAATCGTTGATTTACGCTGAGGTACAGGCCGTTGTATTCCATCGTGCCTCCCCGAGAGTAAATCTCCGGCAAAGCTTGATTGTAGAAATTCTGATAGGGGTTCAGAAGCTGCAGATTCGTCTCCGATACCAAGGCACCGTTTTGCATGATGCCGTATTTGTTGGGATAAGTTGCACTAAGATTCTGGTGCGTTTGGACCGCGTTGATGATCGTGCCAAGTTCCGGCACGTTGAGAGCATTCGTGAATGGGCCAATGAGATGAGTTCCCTTCGTGCCGTTGTAGGTGGCTTGCAATACCGTTCGAGCTGCCGGTTGATATTGCACGGTGAGCGACCAGGTCTGGGTGTACGGCACAGCGCTGCTTTGAGAAACAAACACAGGCGACAGCCCCGTGGAATAAAGAATGGGCCCTCGATTCCCTGCCAGCGCAGTGTAAGCCGATGTCAAGGGTCCAACCGGATTTGTTATGTAATTGACAGTCGAATTCGCGACAACACCACCAGTTTGGTTACCGACTGATTGGGAAGCTACATTGAAGTTCGGATCAGGAATATTCTCGTATCCGGTAAGCGGCAGGCGCTGCAGCGTGTAAGCTGCACGCACGGTTGTTCGTGAAGTCGGAGCATACGCGAAGCCGATACGCGGCTCGAAACCCTTATAGTTGATCGGCCAAAGCGTCTTGGGATTGGTGCAGGCCCCGGAAAAGCAGAGAGCCGTGGAAGTAGGCAGTACACCGTTGAGATTTCCCGGTGTGTTCAGCGCAATGTAAGCCTGGTTGTTGAACTTCTCCATGCGCGGAGTCTCCAGTTCATATCTGAGGCCTGCATTGATCGTCAGTTTGGGTGTTATACGCCAGTCATCCTGGAAATACCCGGCATAGTAGCGCCATCGATAATAGCCTGGGACCTGAACCGGTGTATTGCTGAATGCCGAGATCGTTCCCAGAATGAATGTGGCTAAAGGAGCTCCGCCGGCCGAACCATTGTTGGTCTGGGCACCGAGAAAATTGTATCGGCCTCCCGTGGCTCCGCCCAGGTCATACTGATTCGATTGAATCCATCGAATATCGGCACCAAACTGGAAGAGGTGGCGGCCATGCGTCCACGTAATGTCATCTCCCGCGATAAAGTTTTGATCGACCTGAATAGCTGAGTTCGAGACGCCCATCTGCATCGTGTAGGCCACCCCATTCTGATTCAGGTTTCCAAGACTTGGAAAACCAAATCCAAACGATGCGGGTGTCAGGCCATATGAGGCCGCGAAATCCTTCGTCTGTGTGCTTGCTGGCGGTAGCCTCTGCTGATTCACTCTCATAAACGAATAGTGAAAGGTATTCACAATATCGTTTGTAAAGACGTGCGTGTACCCCAAAGCGATGTCGTGCGTGTTGGCTGAGTCAGAAGGGACAATCGTCAAGGGGTTCGAGGGATCAACTGCAAAAAATCTGGTTGCAGAAACCGGGATCACTGTGTAGCGGACAAATAACTGATTGGAATCGTTGAAATGGTGATCGATACGGATCGAGTAACGATTGTCCTCGTTGATCACTCCCCTCTTGTACGTTGCATTGGTTCCGTCGTTCTGCGAAGTACCCTGGCCATTATCGAACTTGATATAAGGGCCGGGATTGCTCGGAGTCGGGAACTGAGACAGCACGAACTGAGCAAATGGGTTTTTTGCGAGCTGAGCAGAGATGTCGTCATTGGGGATAGCGCGAATCTGGGCGCTGTTAAAGGGGCCGTTCGGAAAACCATTTGCGTCCACTGTGGATTGATAGTTAATCGCTCCAACACGCGGTGCGGCGAGAGCAGCGGCATAACCAGAGCTTTTCAGAACGCTCTGATTCAGCAATGCGAGCGAGTTATGCAGGTGGCCGGAAAGTTCATCAGGCGTCGGGAAGATTCCTCGGAAGCCAAAAGAGTTCTGCATCCGTGCTGGCTCTACTCCCACAAAAAAGAATGTCTTGTCACGATGGGGATAAATCTTCGGCAACCAGATTGGGCCGCCAACGTAAAAGCCATAGTAGTTTTCATGCAAAGCGTTGGCCGCCGTGTTGCCGTCCGGAAACGCGTTGAAATAGGGATCGGTATGCCGGTAGGTAATCGCCCCATGATAATTTCTGGTTCCCGCAGCACTGCTTTGCACGATGACACCGCCGCCCGTGCGACCGTAACGTGCAGAAAGCCCGGTGACAATGACGCTCGTCTCCTGCACCTCGCGTCCTGAAAGGTTCACTCCCGTTCGGGCGAGACTGGCCTGCGTTACATCGGAACCGTCAACGACAATCGAGCTGGTTCCGGGAGGCGCTCCGCCGATGACGATACCGGCTCCGGGAGTCACGTAACTCGTATACGCATTCGGATTCTCGGTAGATACTCCGCCGGGTTGTAAGTTATCGCCCTGAACTCCGGGAACAAGCAGCGCGGCTTCGAGAGAACTACGCTCCGGATAGGGGAGACTCTCGACGATGGCATGATCGACCGTTGTGGTCACGTCCGATTCGGTCTTGTTCAAAAGGTCGGCGTCAGAACTCACCGTCACAACTTCGTTCGCTGTGCCGACCACAAGCGTTATATCGATCGTGGTCAATCCAACGCCGCCCACTGTCACAGACTTGGTCGTTGTACGCTCGAACCCACTCTTCGAAATAATTACGGTGTAAGTCCCCGGATTGAGAGATTGCACCTGAAACGTCCCGGCAGCGTTGGTAACTGTCGTCAGACTTACGCCTGTAGCGTCGCTCACTACGTTGACAGTTGCACCGGTAACCAGTGCCCCCGCCGAGTCCTTCACCGCTCCCCCAATCGCGCCTTGACCAATCTGCGCACCGACCTCAACTGGATAGAAAAGAGCCGTGAGCAGCAATCCCGGGAGAACATAGCGAACGCGAGTGGCAAGCACAGCGCACAAACAAGCCTGAAGGGTCTTTCTCTTCATTCCGCTACCCATAAATTCTTTCTTATCGAATCGCACAATGCCTCCTACTGTCGTACTGGCCTGTCTGGCAATCGACTGGGTGCGATGGCATCAGTCCGTTGAGCCGTTCAAGATTTCGTACGATGAGTTCCGAGCAGCTTTGTATGTGAGCTTCGAAGCGGGTGTCAATTGTGCAATGAGGACTTTGGTGGATGACCGGTTTCGTCTCACATCGCGATACGGTATCCGCACATCATGGCGGTTCTAAATAGGCAACACCGGAGCTAAATAGTGGCCACTAACGGCTCTAATGGGGGAAACAAAGAATAAATAGCTCGTCTAGAGAAGCTATCTTTTGCAGTTATGCGTGTCTCATATTACGAAACATACTTCTATAGACGAAGCGTGTGAGTCGGAGCCCTGACTCACTCTCAAACCTTGTCTGGACGCGCTTTCATCCAGCTGTCATTGGGATAAATTTTGTCAACGTTCTGTGGCGTAATCAGCTCGTGCTGCACAAAGAGTGCTGGCGCAACAGGTTTATGTTTCAGAACATCGAGTGCCAATTGGATGATTTTGGCCCCGTATGTTTCGGGGAAATACGCTACAGAACATACCAATCGAGTGAACGGGCGCCGCATCTCTTCTCTGGCGGCCAGGCTGCCGTCCTGGCCGGCAACAGCACATGCGCGTTCGAGCCCCACCTCGCGAAAGGCTTGTAAAGCAGCCAGTGCGGTCGAATCGTTCACGGCCCCAATCAGACAACGCTCCGGGCGTCTACGGCGAAGATGCTTTCGCACAATATCGAGGGTCGCTTCAAACTGTCCCCCTTTCGTGTCGTAGTGATGGGTCGGTATGCTGTGTCCATTCTGAGAGATCTCGTTGATTCCGTCGATCACCCCCGTCAGTCGAGCATTCAGGAGTGGGCCCGCCGCGTCCACTCCTAACAGCACCACCTGCTCCGGGCCGTTCTTCCAGTGTTTGGCGGCCCATTTGGCGAGGTGTCTCCCGGCCATCCTGCCGGCTTTATAGTTGTCCGCGCCAAAATAGACCGCTCCCGGATGAGGAATATCCAAAGCGATGAATGGTATTCGCGCGTCAGAAAATTTCGCTGCAATCTGTGCTGCGACAGCGACATTGATCTGCGAGTCCACAACCAGGTCCACCTTCTCCGCGACAAAGGTCTCCGCGTTCTGTAAGGCAACACGGGGGCTGAACCCATTACTAAGGACAAGCAGATCGATATTGGCAGCGTTTGCCGCGACCACAAGGCTCTCACTCACGGTAGTAGTGAAAGGAAGAAGATTGCTCTGCGAAGCATAGCCGATACGGTAGTGCTTGGATCGTACAGGCTGTACTCGTGATCGATAACCTTGTTTGCCCGCTCTTTCGAGTAACTGCGTCTCTACCAGAGTCTCAAGGAGTCGGAAGGCCGTCGCTTTGTGGAGCCCAACCCTGGACGCGATCACTCGTAAATCCAGAACCTCCGAGGTCGACTGGAAGGCATGAAGGATCGATGCTGCCCGGACTACTGATTGGATCGTATATCCACGTTTCTGAGACCCTTGTTCGATCGATCGACTGTGCTGACTTTTCATAGGCTGAATCTCGGGCTGCTTTCTAGTACGTTCGCTGCGTATAAATCACTCATCACCGCATCTCGCATTGCAAAACAATATCTAATCAGAAAAACACAGCTGACCAGGCCGCCCTCTTCGCGTACCATCTTCTCCAACGATTGGAAGGCCACTGGAGCACATTCATAAATGCAAAGGAAAACGTACACTAAATCTGCAAAACTATGCAAAACATCACAGTGAGCCGTTTGTCGAATCGTTCATCCCACCAAAGGTAATCGATATTTATGGAGCAAACCTGGCGGTGGTTTGGCCCGAACGATCGTGTCACATTGCGAGACGCTCGTCAGGCAGGCGCAACCGGAATTGTCACCGCACTGCATGAGGTCCCGATGGGCGAAGTCTGGCCCGTTGAGACAATTCATAGGCGTCGGGACGAGATCCGTCGTGAGGGATTGGAATGGTCCGTTGTCGAAAGCCTGGATGTTACCGAGTGCATAAAATTACGCAGTCCGGGGTGGCAGCGGCACCTCGATAACTTCGTGCAAACAATTCGAAACCTCGCGGCTTGCGGTATTCGGACCGTCGCCTATAACTGGATGCCACTTTTCAGCTGGATGCGTACCCACCTGCACGAACCTGCCCCTGGAGGGGGCTTCACCACGCGTTTTGATGCCACCGCATTTGCAGCTTTCGACATCTGCATGCTCAATCGCAGGAATGCAGAGAAGGAATGGGGAGAAGACTGCAGCCGTGCCGCGCGCGCCTACCTTCATCAAAGATCGCAATCAGAGGCCGACGAACTTCAACAAACAATTCTGCAGGGGCTACCAGGAGGCAACGGGACATTCACCCTGCAGCAAGTACGCGATCTTCTCGCATCCTACGCCGAAGTTTCTGAGGGTGATCTGCGTAACAACCTTGGCGAGTTTCTCAAGATAGTCTGCCCCGTAGCGCAAGAGCTCGGGGTCAGTCTCTGCATTCATCCCGACGATCCACCTCGTCCTTTATTGGGCTTGCCTCGCATTGTCAGTACCGCGGCCGATCTTGCTTGGGTCCTTAACCAGTATCCGGGAAGCGCAAACTCACTCACGTTTTGCACTGGCGCACTCGGAGTCAGAGCCGACAATGACCTTCACTCGATGATTCGCACCTTCGCTCCTCGAGTAGGTTTTTTTCATTTGCGCTCCACACAGAGGGAACCCTCTCTCTCATCCAACCTTCCAGAAAGTTTCTGGGAGGCACCTCATCTGGAAGGTGATGCCGATCTGATCGGCCTCATGATCGAAATAGTCAAGGAAGATCATCGCCGGAGATCGGAGGGCATTCACTTCCCCCTACCCTTTCGAGCGGATCACGGTCAGGAACTTCTCAACGACCGGGAGCGGGCAGCATCGCCAGGGTATCCCGCCATCGGCCGCCTGCGCGGGTTGGCTGAATTGCGTGGAGCCCTTTTTATGGCAGAACGGCTTCTAAGGAAGATGGAGTAGAGGATGCATATCTCGGGCATGAAAAATATTCTTATCTACGGTGGTGCCTCGGGAATTGGTCTCGCAACGGCGCAGCTACTTTACAACAACGGAGTACACCTCACTATCGCCGACGTGAACGCGCCTCTCTACGATTTCAACGATGCAGTTCAGTATGTCTCCTGCGATGTGCGGAGCGCCACCGAGGTAGAGCGAGCCGTTAGCACTGCTACCCAACTCATGGCTCTGGATGGGCTCGTTTACAGCGCTGGTATCCAACGGTATGGCTCGGTTGTAAGCACGCCCATTGACGAATACGATCTTGTCCAGCAGATCAACACGCGCGGTGCGTTTCTGGCATGCAAGGCAGCCATCCCAGAGATGACGAAAGGGGGCGCGATCGTCTTGGTCTCGTCGGTTCAGGCACTTGCCTGCCAGACAGGTGTAGCCGCCTATGCTGCCAGCAAAGGCGCTCTGGAGGCGCTCGCCCGGGCTATGGCGATCGATCACGCTGAAAACAAGATCCGGGTCAATACTGTACTTCCCGGAACCGTAGATACCCCAATGGTGCGCTCTTCCGCCGAGCTATTTGGTGGCGCAGATCAATCGGAACAACTGCTACAGCAATGGGGAAACAACCATCCGGTTGGGCGCGTTGGGCAGGCAAGTGAGATCGCAAACCTGATCGCCTTTCTACTCAGCGATCATGCATCCTTTATTACCGGAGCGTCTTATCGTGTCGATGGCGGCCTGCTTGCGCAATTGCCAGTCCGCTTGTAAACGAAACCGGCGCGTCGCTAATCCTTCTGTTTCAGAACTTGAACAATCCCCACTGACTTGGATTCAACCGCGCCTCGCTTGGCACATCGGCAGTCATGGAGTCGGACTTGTTGTGCCAATACATCCTCGCACGCGCACGAACTCCATCGCTCAACACAATGCCTGCATCGCCTCGATAAATCTTACCCTTCGAAGAGTCAAGACCTAGCAGCGACAAGGGGACGGAGATCGTATAGTTACCTCCATCAGAATCGAGTCTCACCCACTGACTTACATCTCGAACGTCGTCAAACGTCTCTTCTCCCACTGGGGAAGCAAACGTGACACGACTGCCGGACTCGCGTGTGCGTTGTCGATAAAGGACTGCCAAAGGCGTTCCGTTACGCTTCGTAACAAATAAACGAAGATCACCAACCATCGGCTGCCTCGCATCGCTCTCGCCGGTCGTTCGCAGCATCAGGTCCAAACCTCCGCCTTGCGTAAATGCGAAGGGGAATTCTGTTGCGGAGTTCCGCAGCAACTCTGGCTGATCGGTCCGATACGCAACGATCAGATTCTTCCCGTCAGAGCCGAGTTGGAAGGAGCAGTTCTTGCTGATAGCAGCCCATTCCTTCGCAGGCCACGCGCTGAAGTTCAAATCTCGACGATCCGTTACTGTCTGGACGGTCACTTCGTTACGAAGAGTGGACCGATGCTCAACCTCTCTGCGCAAAGGCTCTGCCGCTGCAATCGCAGCACTGGTTGCCTCAATCGTCCCCAGATCAACACGTTCTACTGAATCCAGTCCATCGAGTCGCACAATTGAGGTGTGCCACTTCCCTACAGCCAGATAAACATTCCCATCATTCACCGAAAACATAAACGGCCAGAAGTGCTCCGCGTCGAAGCTCAGGTGCGAAATCTCCATTCCCCGCTTTTGTTCTCGGTAGGGCCAAAAGGATGCCATCCTCGTATCTGCCCCAAGAGTCGTTACCAGGAGCCCATCTGTCGTGTAAACGTAGATCTCTCCCATGTAGGAATAGCGAGCAACCATATATCCCGCCTGGCCGCGCGACGACCGAACCGGGTAGCCAAGCATCCGTTTCGGCTCGGCAATATCTCCCGCACCTGATGGTGGTGTGGAGATGCCTCGACTTGGCAGCGTCCATCGAAGCCGTCCCCCTTTGAAGCCCGCCATTCCCGCGACGAACCATCCGTCAGGACTCATCGCGACCTCGCCCTCTGCACGGGTATCAGAGAGCAGCTTTAGCTTACTGAGATCGTACGTTGGAACACCCTTGGCATCGACCGAGCTTACCGGCAAATGATAAGGTCCCCCGCTGATGATCGAAAGATCCTGCTGAATAACCACTCCGGCCGAGCCTGCGACTGGGGGTCGCGAAAACTGCACTTCATCCGGCTGAACCGCGTGGTCGTCATTGCGATCCGTCCACGTAAAAAAAACTCCATTCGGATCTCCAGCTGGAATCTTCTTCTTGATCTCGGGCAGGTCCAATGTCTCCCAATGATGGGGTCCCGTTCCCACCCACCCCGCGGAGGCGATCGGACGACATACGCCGTCCTGCAAGATCCACAAGTTTGCAACCTGTGTCTGGTTGTACCAATAGGTGTTGTACGAATCAGTGAAATACTGATGGCCGTTCAGGTAAAAAGTCTGTGCCGGAGTGATGCCTCCGTGCGAGCCCACCGGGATCATATCGTTCGGAAAAAAGATGGGCCGCTTCGCATAACCACCATAGCTGATGGAATCGTTCAAGGGGTCAGGATATCGATAACGAACCGCAGTTAACCGCGAGCTGCCACGGGCCGGATCCACCTTGAACTCCAGCAGACCCATGCTCCCGGGATTTCCTATCGAAGGATAGTAAGCCCGGGTCAGGTCATGCGGATCGACGAACCCGCCTCCTCCATATTGTGTTGGGCCGTACCACGCGTTCAGAAATCGTCCGGTCATTGCATCCCACCGGCTGATTCTCTTGGGCAGATAATCCTCCTCTGCGACCCAAAGAACACCGTTCGAATCAACCGCCATGCCCATCGGATGCGCCATTCGCAGTTCGTCATAGTCACCGATCTGCGGTCCCCCTGGCCGGCCGATGACCCGCAGCCGTTTGCCCGACTCTGCATCGAATACCTTGACTTGGTGACTATTTCCCCAATCCGTTACATAGATCTCCCCCTTGTCCTCAATCATCTGCTTGGGCACTTCCAGAAGCGACGATGGCACCAATACATGCTCGGCCGTAAGACGAACCATATGCCAGTCGTTTTGCACGTTGCAGCGCATAATCGCTCCGTCCGTGCTCACCAGCAGATGGCCATCCGGTTCGAAGGCGATCGCTCCTACGTGAGGCACTTTGAAGCGTGCAAAAGCGGGATGGGCACCATCACGTACGTCGAACGCAATGATCTCGTTTGCTGCAGGATTCGATAACAGCAGAAGTCCGTTGTAGGCCGTCAACCCAACAAGCTGACGAAACGCATCATGCATCTGAATGCCGCCGACCACCTTGTCGATCGGTGTCAGTCCTGTCTTCGTGATGGCGTAAACCTGCAGCCCACCCGGATCTTTAACACCAAAATCGCGGCTCGGATTTACAACGTACACGGTATATGCGACATCGTTCGGATTCTTAGAAGGGCCAATATCGCGTGCCAGCGCAATGCCGCCGTTCCATCCACGAATCTTAGTGCCTCCGAGTTTGCGTCCGTTCAGGTCTACCCACATCAACGCATGGCCAGCCTCCGCAGCATCAGCTCCAAGGAGGACCTCGGGCTCAGCCGACTTCGTCGGCCAGGGGCTCCCTTGCGGTAAAAACAGCGCCGAGGCCGGTGCCGTGTGGTCAGCTAGCCACGCTCCAGTACCGTCGGCGGTCGGCCACGGCGGGCTGCCAGGGGAGTAAATCGAATATTCAAGATGTGGCGTGATCTCCCGATGAAAGATTCCTCGCACATGGTAGCGTCCGGGATCAGCCACTCCTCGCAAAGTCGTCCCGTCCCATTCAATAAGGTTGTTGCCCCTGTGCACCGGGCGATCAAAAGCCAGGTTTTTGATCCTGTTGCCTGCTTGATCCTCAAGAACAAGCGTAAGGAATCCATCTTCTCGAGCCATGTACGAGACAGGAATCCCTCGAGAGATCTCCTGATGGAATTCACTCGTGGTACTGCCCGTCTGCGCATGAAGCGTCCACGAAGAAACGATTATGAAACTTCCAAGAAGCCACCTTGTCAGGAACAACCTTGGCCACAACCGGCTGGACACCTCGCGCTCACAACACACCTCCGAGGAGATGAAAGAAGAACCTTTCGCCACCAGGTCGTCGTCCGAATTCTTAGGAACACCTTCGATCAGAAAGCCCTCGCCTGCCTCTAACCTTGCATACTCTTCCCGTCACGTCAGCCAGGAGAGACGGCCTTCAACTCTCATCTCATATCGTGATCACGGTCACTAACAACAATATCCACCTCTGATGAGCTTAACCAGACTCGCCGGTGGGTCGTTATGCCCAACAACCTTCTTTTCCTTTTACTCAGTTTTCAACACATTCATTTCGCGATGCGAGATCAATTCTTCCCAGAGCCATCCCCTTCGCAGCGCCAAACCTGTCGCCCACCAGCGCGGCCTTTGGAACCTTCACCTCACAAGCCAATCTGCCCCAAACCGTCCAACTCGGACTGCGAGTCACCTTCTAAACGAAGCTGGCTTCACCCAAAGAACCTAGCTTCACCAGAGATGAATCGCCTCAATGGTCGGCGCGCCGGCGCGTCCATTAATAACTTCTACCTTCAGAATGACTTCCAGATTCTTACTCTCCCAACCCGCTCCGGCCTGACGGCTAAAGTCGTCCATAAGCGTTGGCGAGGTTACAAACTGGGAAGCAGCATCGGTGCCGAATCGCTGAAGACCGGCAAGAACCACGACCATGCTTCTGGTGGAAGGATTTCGAAACCGGGCCACCAGCGCATAGTCTGGCTCATTGCCAAAAGAAGAAGTGCTGTCTCTCGCCCAGAGCCGGTTGGGATCCTGAGCATCCACAATCTTCTCGTCCGGATGAGCGAGAAAATGAAACCGCAAAGAATTGACCATCCGACGAGCCCACTCATTGTTATAGGCTCCAATCAAAACGGTTGGATTCTCGCGAATCTGTGCCAGCGTCAAATTGGCCGATGCCTGGATCCGATACTCTCCACCCTGAGCGTTCACAATCGACGCAACTCTCCCCATCGCTAGTCCATTTTCAAACGACAAATACGGATTGACCGGAAGCCCATCGGCAGCAGGTTCGGTTCCGCTATGCGTATTGGGAGTAAAGGTCACGCCTCCCACTCCCAGAAGCACAGGCGCCTTGGGCGTTAGCAGAGGCTTCCAGAAGCGGGTCAGCGAATCCTCACGACTATGCCACCAATACCAGCCGGCGCCAGTCCCCGCAACTGCAAGCGCACCAGCCGCACCTAAAAGAAATCGCCGTCTTCCAGGACGTATCGCTTCTTGTTCTGCCATCCGCTCCGGAAGAACTGGCTCAGGGTCTTCCAATGGCAGCGGTGCAGGCGCTTCTGTGATCCGCAAAAATTCGGCCTTATAGGATCTGCTTATCAGTCGAATTTGAACGGGAGTGTCCGGAATCTCTTGATAGTGCAGCGCTAGTCGTTTCCGGACCTCGCCCGCCGAATATCGAACCACCGTATCCAGATTGGTGTCATAGTCTGGACGCCGACCAAACACTTCGACTCCCACCGTCCGTTCCTTCAGTTCGTCTCCGTGCCCAAGCAAAGTCTGCTCGACAACGTAGCGAAGGAAGGCTGGGTAGCGCTTGCTGTTTACAAATTGCGGGCTGGCGAGCACCTGCTCAAGCTCGCTCAGGACGGCTGCCCGCTCTTCATCAGAGCCAGGCGTCCACCGTTCACGAGCTGAAGGGACCGCGATCATTTGAGACAGACCAGTATATCGAATTCACCAATTGCTCCTTACTTTCAGTCACTTACAGAAATGGGACAAACGTCCGGTCCCGTACAACAAGACCAAACATTTGGGACAAACGGTGAGTTACTTGCCGACCGTAGCTCCCAAAGAGCAGCGTGGTCCAGTTTCCCAAACGAAAGGTATTCGAACTGATGTTATGGAACCGCCGAGACTTCTGCCTCAGTGCCGTGGCCGGGTTATTTGCCCCGAAAGCCCTGGCATCTTCTGAATCAACCGGGTATCGACTGGTCGCACAAACTGACCGGGCCCGGATACTCCGAGCTGCCCAGCAATATCTGTCCCTCGCTCCCGTCACCATCACCTCCTTCCACTCGCCCAAAAGCCCAGGCGGCCTGCACGACTTTTTCTCGCAGGCGGACTACTTCTGGCCCGACCCAAAGAATCCCCATGGCCCCTACATCAACCGCGACGGACAGAGCAATCCCGAAAACTTCGACGATCACCGAAGGGTCATGGTGGAGCTCTCCATCCGCATGCCGGCTCTTACCGCAGCGTGGAGACTGACCCATGAGAAACGCTATGCACAGAAAGCCGGGGATTATCTCAGAGCCTGGTTCGTGACCCCAGCGACTCGTATGAACCCAAATCTCGAGTTCTCCCAGGGAGTCATTGGCCGCTCCACCGGGCGCAGCTATGGCATTATCGACACCCTGCATTTGGTCGAGGTCGCTCGCGCAGCCTCTCTTCTCGATCGATCAGCGCTCTCCCCCAACGATATGGATGCGGTCAAGGACTGGTTCCATGACTATCTCCAATGGATGACCACAAGTCAGAAGGGCAAAGATGAGCGCTCCGCCCTCAACAATCATGCGACCTGCTGGGCGCTGCAGGCTTCAGAATATGCCCGGCTGATCGGTGACGAATCCATCCGGAAAGAGATCCACGCATGGTTCGTTCAAACCCTGCTATCCAGCCAACTGGGACAAAATGGTTCTTTCCCACGCGAACTGGATCGCACAAAGCCCTACAGCTACTCCATCTTCAACTTCGATGTCATGGCAGGCCTCGCGCAATCCTTAATCGGCACAGGTCAGAACCTCACCACCTTTTCTCTGCCCGATGGGCGTGGACTCTGTAAAGCGGCCGAATTTCTCTTTCCCTATTTAAAGGACAAAACCCGCTGGCCATACCGCAAAGACGTCGAGCACTTCGACGCTCTTCCAGCGCGTTCTCCTGGTCTGTTGTTCTCCGGTCTCGCCTGTCATCGGCCGGAATACATCGCCCTGTGGAAACAGCTCAATCCTGATCCCACGGACAAAGAGATCATCCGGAACTATCCGATTCGCCAGCCCCTCCTGTGGGTATAGTCGCGGATCGCTGAAGCAACGTAGCACTGAGAGGAGTATCACCATGCGTTATCAAAGAGTCCGCGATCTTCTGATCGCGACCCTGTTAGGCGGACTGAGTGCGATCACTCTGTCGGCACAAAGTAATACCGGTACGATCACAGGAACCACGACCGATGAGAGCGGAGCCGTCATCCCCGGCGCTACCGTTACAACCAGAAATCTTGGAACCGGCGAAGAACGGAACGTGACCACCGACGCCAGTGGATCCTTCACCGTACCCAATCTTCAGATCGGCCATTATTCACTGCGCGTCACTAAAGATGGATTCGCCCCGGCCCAGGTCCCCGATACCGAACTGCAGGTCGCACAACGATCCACCATTAACCCCATCCTTCACGTCGGCTCTACGAATGAGCAGGTCACGGTCATCTCCGCCGATCTTCCCCTTCTTAATCAGGCTTCCTCCTCAGTCGGACAGGTGATCGACACCCAGACTGTACAGAACATGCCGATCAACGGCCGCTCCTTTTGGCAGCTCACCCAGCTCACTCCGGGCGTTAGCTATATTCAGGGCGGCCAGAATATCGCCTCTGGTGGAACCTCCATCCGAGCCAGTGCCGTCAATGTAAACGTCAACGGACTATCTCCATCCTTCACCGGCTGGTATCTCGATGGCGCCAATATCACCGAGTTCCAGCTCGGTGGAACCATCATTCAGCCTAATGTGGATGCGCTCGACGAATTCAAGGTCGAATCCAGCAACATGGGCGCGGAATACGGCCATAGTCCCACCATCATCAATGCCACCCTCAAAAGCGGAACCAACAAGCTCCATGGCACCGTGTACGAGTTTCTCCGAAACAATGCGCTTGATGCTAAGAACTACTTCTTCGTGCCTCCCTCAGGATCGAGTGCCCGCAATCAGTCGCTCCATCGAAACCAGTTCGGCTTTGCCGTCGGAGGTCCCATCTGGAAAGACAAAACCTTCTTCTTCGTAGATATGCAGGAGACACTCTATAGTCTTGCGCAGGCCTTCAACAGCATCGTAGCCACAGACGCTCAGCGTACCGGCGATTTCAGGAGTACGAACCTCATCATCCGCGATCCGAAGACCGGGAAACAGGTCAATGACGGTCGTGGGCCCAATACCTTTACGCCATCCCCCCAGTCCGCGTACCTGCTGCAATACATGCCTCGTGCCAATGCCGTCATCAACGGCGTCGGCCGTGCCATTCTCACCAACAAATTGCAGCAGCAGCTCGGGCAAGGCGACATACGCATCGATCACCAGCTCACAAACTCCGACCGGCTGACTGGCCGATACTCCATCGCAGACAATCGCGAGACCGACCCGAACGCTTATCCCGCCATGGGAGGCTTTCCCTTACGAAGCCGCGGCCAGAATGCATTGTTCCGCGAAACGCACGTCTTCAACTCCAAATGGATTAACGAGCTTCAGGTCTCCTACTACAGAAGCTATTTCCTCTTCACAAGTTCATTGCAAGGTCAGGACATCAACGCCGCGGCAGGAATTCAGGGTCTGAGTGACCTTGCTCCCGATTCCACCAAAGGCTTTCCCAGCATCACAATCGCAAACTACTCCAACTTCAATGGCCAGGCCAATAACAGCTATCCCAAGCAGAACAAGATTCGCTCCTGGCAGTACGTCGACCACGTTACCTACGCCTCAGGAAAGCACGATATCCGCTTCGGATACGAACTCTTCCACAACACAAACATGTTCGTCGCGGGGAATAACTCCGTTGGAACCTTCAACTTCAACGGAGGCTATTCAGGCGATAATCTCGCCGACTTCCTGATGGGATACCCGCGCAGCGCCAGCCGCTCCAGCTTTCGGAGCCTCTGGGGAAATGCTGGCAACTTCCAATCGTTTTATCTCCAGGACAACTACAAGGCGAAATCGAACCTCACCATCAACGCCGGACTTCGTTGGGAGATCAATCCCTTCTACAATTCGGGCGACAAGGGTCAGATCACCGGTTTTGATCTTGCTACTGGCAAGCTGGTTCTTCCCCGCGACTACTCCATCAACGCCCAGCCTCTCACCCCGGAGCTCGCTCCTCAGTTTGCAGACCGCTTTGAGTATGCAGAGGACCTTGGGTTACCGAAATCCATTCGAAAATCCGACTACTTCGATATTGGCCCGCGCTTGGGCTTCGCTTACAGCCCGTCCAACAACACCGTCGTTCGCGGAGGATATGGAATCTTCTTTCTCTATCCCGACAGCAACGCCATCAACAACACCCAGAACACCGTACCCTTCATCGCTTCTCAAACTCTCAACAACACATCGGGCACTCCAACCCATACTCTTGCCGACTATTACCTCGGCCAACCAGTCGTAGCGCCCAACACCTCCGGTGCGACCTGCGCCTTCGGCTATGTTGCGAAGTCCTGCTCCACACCCAGCATCACCTCCATGGCGCTTGACGTAAAAAATACTTACATTCAGGAGTACAACGCTGCCGTTCAACGCCAGTTCGGAAGCCGGATCTCCCTCGATGTGGCGTATGTCGGAAACAAGACGACACATATGCAGCAGGGCTTCCAGATCAACGATCCCAATCCTGCGTCTGGAGATATTCAGACTCGAAGGCCACGACCGCAATGGGGCACAATCAACTACTCCAAATTCGCAGGTAGCGGAAGCTACAACGCGCTGCAGACAAAGCTTGAGGCGCGCAACTTAGCCGGAGCCACGTTTCTCGTCTCCTACACCTATGCCAAATGCCTCAACGACGGGACTTATACCTCGGTCACTCGAGAAGACACGCCTCTCATCCGCTACTACGGAGTGTGCAGCTACGACCTCAAACACAACTTCGTCGCAAGCGCTCTCTATCATCTGCCGATCGGCCGTGATCGGCTGCTCTTCTCGCACATTCCAAAGTGGGCAGATACGCTCGTCGGAGGTTGGAATATCTCTAATATCGCCACGCTCCAGTCAGGTCTCCCCTTCACCCCAACCATCAGTGGCGATCAGGCAAATACTGGCGTAGGCAGTCAGCGACCAAATGTAGTCGGCAAGGCCACCCTCGTCAGAAACGTGAACTGCTGGTACTACGATTCCCGCAATCCTACCTGCCGCTCCCTCCAGCCGAACGGAACCGACGCATTTGCCGTTCCCGCCCAGTACACCTACGGCAATGGAGGGATTAACACTTTGCGAGCGGATGGTCTCGTACAGTTCGACACGTCCCTGATCAAGAACTTCCGTTTTACGGAATCCAAATCTCTCGAACTCAGGGCCTCCTTCTATAACACCTTCAATCACACCACCTTTGCCAGCCCGTCCACCAACATCGACGCTGTCTCAGCGGGAACCATCAGTTCTACGCTGAATGCGGCACGCCAGGGGGAGGTTGCAGCAAAGATTTATTTTTAGCTGGAGTCACGTTCTGTTGAACTTGCTGGCTTCCATTCCAAATGGGAGCCAGCAAATCCACTACGAAAATAGCCGTTACTTTAGGAAGTCAGGCCCTTTTTGTGGACGGACCTGTATGAGCCAGAAGATCTTCAATCCGCACGGGAAGATCCCTCACCCGAATACCGGTAGCGTGATAGACCGCTGCCGTAATCGCCGGAGCAATACCAGCCAGACCGATCTCGCCGATACCTCGTATGCCGTACTCCCCCATGATCGGGTCCGGTATATCAAGGAAATGGACATCGATATCCGGAGTGTCGGCAATCGTCGGGACAATATAGTCCGCGTAGTTATCGTTGATCGGATGGCCATTCCTCGGATCGTAGATCGTCTCTTCGAGCAATCCCATTCCGATTCCCATCACAACCGCTCCTGCAATCTGGTTCGTAGCGGTCCTTTTGTTTAAAATCCTGCCGCCATCGATGACGCTGACAACGCGGCTCACACGCACGCGTGCGATTCCCGGGTCCCACTCGATCTCGACAAACTGAGCTCCAAAAGAATGCGTTGAGTAATCACGGGCCTTCGGATCCGCACCAAGGCCTCCCGATCTTCCTCGGCCGTCCGCCGATCCAACGTTTGCGGCCTTCAGAATCTCTTGAAATGGTACGGGCGAAGATGCTCCCTTCTCACAGACACATCCATCCATCAGCATCAGCTTGCTCGCATCTTTGCCATTGAAGGGCGATCCTTTTGTCGTCGTGGCGACCGTCATCAGAATCTTGGTCGCTGCGTTCACTGCATCGACGACGGATGGCATGATCGTCGCCGTAGCAGTAGAGCCGCCCGACGTTGGCCCAGGAGGAAGATTGCTGCTCCCAAGAATGACTTCGATCTTGTCGATGGGAACGCCCGTCTTGTCGCTGACCACCTGGGCCATCACCGTGTAGGTACCTGTGCCGATATCCTGAGTTCCTGAGCTGACCCGCACCGTACCATCGCTGCGAAGACTGACCGAGGCTTCGCTGGCTCCGCGACTCGCTCCCCACGAGGCACACGCCACTCCCCATCCAAGAATCACGTCGCCCTTGCGCATCGACCCAACCTCGGGCGTGCGCCGCGACCAGCCGAACTTCTCTGCTCCCACTTGCAGACACTCTTTTAGGTGTCGCGACGAAAACGGCTTCTTCTTCTCTTCGTCCTCCAGCGTATCCAACGAAAGACGCAAAGCCACCGGATCCTTCTTCAGCTTGATGGCAAGCTCATCCATCGCAGACTCAAGCGCGAATAGCCCCGGAACTGCGCCCGGACCTCGCATCGGTGTAGGCGTCCCTACGTTCCTGCGAACAAGTGCCGAAGTCACTGCGAGATTCGCTGTGCTGTATAAAAACGGTGTAGCCTCTCCGCAGTTTTCTCGGATATCGTCGCCCAACGACGTGTGATTCCGGTAGTCATGCCGTAACGCGACCAACTTTCCCTCAGCGGTAGCACCAAGGCGCAGTCGTTGCTGGGTGCGCGGGCGATGCCCGACATTGGCAAACATCATCTTGCGATTCAGTGTGAACTTCACCGGTCGATTCAGTTTTCGCGCTGCTGCGGCGGCAATCGCAGAATGTGTCCACGGAAACAGCTTTCCTCCAAACCCGGAGCCGATGAAGCGTGAAATCACCTCGACGTTCTCCTTTGGCTCTCCAAGGACCTGCGCCATCACCGTCTGATGATTCATGACACCCTGCGAGGACTCGTAAAGGGTGTACTTCTCTCCGTCCCAGACAGCAACGGTGGCATGCATCTCCATCGGGTTGTGAGTCTCAACCGGAGTTGTATAGGTCTCATCTACCTTCACCGCCGCCGCAGCAAACGCCGCATCCGGATCTCCGCGATGACTCAGCAGCCGAGGACCACCCGGCTGTCCTTCAGCTGGCAGGGAATCCTCCAGCACGGTGGAAACATTAAAGCGCTGCGAATCGTAATCGACACGCACCGCTGCCGCAGCCGCTTGCGCTTGCTCAAACGTCTCCGCAACCACGGCTGCTACATACTGACCCCAGTAGTAGATCGTGTCATCCTCAAAAGGAGGTCGATTTTCACTATTGCGACCTCCCGAAGCATTGCGATACAGCGGCATGATATTGCCGTGATGAAGAACCAGCAGCACCCCAGGCATCTTCGCTGCAGCCGAGCTGTCGATTCGCAGGATCTTCCCACTGGCGATCGTAGCCCGGACAGGAACGCAGTACGTCATATTCGGAAAGTTATAGTCGGAGGCGTACAGCGCTTTGCCCGTCGTCTTCAACGGTCCATCAATCCTCGGCAGCGCTGCTCCAATCACCTTCGACGGCGATGCCGCCTCTCGCTGCTGTGCCGATGGCGCCGGCCCCTCATCCGATTTGATGAATTCCACAAACTCCCGAAACATCATAAGACCGTCTCCTCAGATCCTGCCGCTTGTGGCTCGCCCGCGCTTCAGCGCCATCAGGCCGTAGCGGTTGCCGTCACCAGTGCACGAACAAGACACCGCTTCGCCAGCTCCACCTTGAATCCGTTCTCGCTCGCGGGCCGGGCATCCTTCAAGGCCGCTTCCGCAGCGCGCCGAAAAGTCTCCATCTCCACCGTCCGGCCCTGCAGCACATGTTCTGCTTCAAGAGAACGCCATGGCCTCGTCCCCACTCCCCCCATGGCAACTCTCACATGCTCAATCTTCTTGCCATTCAACCTCAGCACAATGGCCGCGGAAGCCAGGGCAAACTCATACGCCGCGCGGTCCCGCAGCTTCAGATAGTGCGACTTCACTCCGCGCGGAGGAGGAAGCGTTACGCTCACAATCACATCTCCCGGTTCCAGGACCGTCTCGCGATGCGGAGTCGATCCAGGAAGAAGATAAAAGTCGTTGATCGGAATCGTTCGCTTCCCTCGCGGTCCTTCTACCTGGATCGTAGCCTCGAGAGCAGTCAGGGCTACATTCTGGTCCGATGGATTACTTGCGATGCAATCCTTGCTCGTCCCCAGAATCGCAAGCATACGGTTATGCCCGCCAATCGCGGAACATCCACTGCCCGGCTCCCGTTTGTTGCACGCATGCACCGTATCTCTGAAGTAGACGCACCGCGTACGCTGAAGAAGATTGCCTCCCGTTGTCGCCATATTCCTCAACTGTGGTGACGCGCCAGACAGCAGCGCCTCAGACAGAACTGCATAATCACGCAGGACCACAGGATGTCGAGCGACATCGGCATTCCGAGCAAGTGCACCGATGACCAGCCCGCCCTCAGCCGTCGTCTCAATCTTTTCCATCGGAAGAAGATTGATATCCACCAGCTGCCTCGGGCGCTCTACATTCAACTTCATCAGGTCGACAAGCGTCGTACCTCCAGCCACAAAGCGAACATCGGCGACCTGCTGCGCCGTCGACGCTTTCGCTCCAAGCTGAATCGCCTGTCCTATCGTCGTAGGTCGGCTGAACTGAAAAGTTTCCATTCTTGGCTCCGATATCCTAAGCGGGCTACAGTCTCAAATTCGTTTCCGCGCGGATTGCACGGCAGCAATAATGTTGGGATAAGCGCCGCATCGGCAAATATTGCCGTACATCGCTTGTTTCACATCCTCATCCGTTGGGCCTACCGGCTCTTTCAACACAGCAACAGCTGACATAATCTGGCCCGACGTACAGTACCCGCACTGAAAGGCGTCATGCTCCACAAAGGCGGACTGGACCGGATGAAGGTGACCAGGCTCGCCGATCCCTTCAATGGTGGTGATCTCGTCTCCGGGATGCATCACCGCAAACGATAGGCACGAGTTCACTCTTCTTCCATTCACATGCACGGTACACGCGCCGCACTGGCCGTGATCGCATCCCTTTTTCGTGCCCGGCAGATTGAGATTCTCGCGAAGGCAATCAAGCAGCGTCGTTCGAGGGTCGAGCCGAAGGCGATGCTCCGTGCCATTCACCTTCAACGTAATAGGAATGGCCCCTTGCGCCGCTTTGGAAGCTGTCTCCTGTATCTCTTCGGAAACGGGCGCTGCACCAGACGAAGCAAGCAGAGGTGAAGCCGTCGTGGCGAGACCAGCAGCTCCCAGATGCGAGAGAAACGAGCGTCTGCTAAGACGCCCAGGACTGCCTTGTTCTGGTGCTGATACTTGCTCTTCCTGGCGATCGCAAGTAGCGGTTGGCGACTCAACGAAATCTTTAGCCATGGGAACCTCAATCGAGACGGGTGGAGCGTCCTCTTGTCAGACCATTCTCCACAATGTCTTCTTTAGTATGCAAGTTTCCGGACGGAAGCATCACTTCCTGGATGGTCTATATGCAAGAAACAAGCTGTCATTCTGAGCGAAGTTGCTCATAGTTTTATCGCGAGCAACGAAGTCGAAGAATCTGCGGTTTGCCCGAACTCCCACAAAATTCAAGGGGTAAACGGTTTTCTTCTTTAGCCAATCGCGCTTGATGTACAACATCAGTCTTGCTTGCAGATTGAGACCTGCTTACCGCAGGTTCAAACTTCCTCTGTTACTGCCGCTCGCAGGCTATCCAGTCACAGCAAAGCCCTATTCGCCGTCTACGTGACGCAAATAGCTAAAAGCATAAAAATTTATTCACATGTATATAGATGGAGCCGATGAGCGGATTTGAACCGCTGACCTACTGATTACGAATCAGTTGCTCTACCAGCTGAGCTACATCGGCGTTCGAGGAACTCCACACAGGCCACCCGCCTGCGGCTTGGAAGACCTTTGCCTGCAGAAACAAGTTTACCGGGAATATTCGTGGGGTGCAACGGCCGAATGCCTGATGTTCGGCACCTCGAATCGATTACTCTCGAGGCACCATGCGTCTTTCCGTACCCACGGCCTTGCGGATCGCCTCCGCATCTCTTCTCTTGATGTGCGCGTCTTCTCAAAGCTTGTCTGCCCTTCCCGCTGGCCCGGAACACACCACATCCTCGCTCTCGAAAGAAATCATCGCCTACGTATTTCCCCAGAATCGTGTCCTTGGAGCAAACGAGGTCAACGTCCGTCAGATGACGCGCATCAACTACGCCTTCGCCAATATTAAGGATGGCGAGATCGTTGAAGGCTTCGCACACGACGCAGAAAACTTCGCCATCCTTAATACACTCAAACGCTCCAACCCCACGCTCAAGATTCTTGTCTCTGTCGGCGGCTGGACCTGGTCCGGAGGTTTCTCCGATGCCGCCCTCACCTCCCGCTCCCGCGAGCGATTTATCTCCAGCGCCGTTCGCTTCATTGAGCGCTATAAGCTCGACGGCCTCGACATCGACTGGGAATATCCCGGCCAGCCAGGGAGTGGGAACACCTTTCGCCCAGAAGACAAAAAGAACTACACACTTCTGCTCGCCGAGCTGCGGCAGCGCTTTGACAAGGAACAGACCCGCCTTCATCGCCGCCTCTATACCTCCATTGCGACAGGGGCCTCTGCCAGGTTTCTTGAGAACACCGAGATGGCCAAAGTGCAGAACTACGTCGACACCGTCAATCTGATGACCTACGACTTTTACGTCGGAGGCCCCTCCACCGGTCACGACGCTCCGCTCTTCCGAAATTCAGCTGATCCCAAGCACGTCTCCGCGGATCTTTCCGTTACAGCCTATGAGCAGGCAGGAGTTCCCGCTCGCAAGATCGTCTTGGGACTTCCCTTCTACGGTCGAAGCTGGGGAGAGGTCGCCAATAAAAATCATGGCCTCTTTCAACCCGGCAAAGCCGCTAAAGGAGTTCATTTTTCCTATCCGGAGCTTCCCGATCTGCTCGCCACCGGCTTTCTCCGCCACTGGGATGCCGAAGCCTCCGTTCCCTATCTCTACAATCCTCAAACGCACATATTCGTCACTTACGAAGATCCGCAATCCATCGCCACCAAATGCAAGTATGTGATGGACCGAAAGCTGCGAGGCATCATGTTCTGGGAGTATTCCAACGACAACACCGGCATCCTTCTCAAAGCCGTACACGCCGGACTCACTCCCCCTCCGTCCTCTGCAACCTCAGACGGCGACTGAGTTTAGATCGTCTTTCAGCATTGACGGATCCGTGCGAGACAGATTGACTTAGAGGAGACGACGACCATGGCCACGGCTCAACTCGGAACGCAGACCGCTGCCACAACCGTTCAGTCACCGCGTGTCTTCTCCATCGATGTCTTTCGCGGGCTCACGATGGTCGTCATGATCTTCGTCAACGATCTTGCCTCCGTAAAAGGCCTCCCCTGGTGGACCTATCACGCCCCCGGTAAGGTCGACGCCATGACCTACGTGGACATGGTGTTCCCCGCCTTTCTTTTCATCCTTGGGATGGCCATTCCTATTGCCGTCGATCGGCGTCTCGGCCGCGAACCCTCACGGTTTGGTCTGTGGAAACACGTCGTCCTGCGCTCCCTCTCGCTCCTCGTCCTCGGTCTCATCCTGACCAACGCAGGTGCCGGCGATCCTACGCTCATCCACATGTCTTCAAGCCTCCGGGCCATCTTCGCTCTTCTGGGAGCTGTCCTCTTCTGGATGGTCTATCCCCAGGCGGAGACACACAAAAATCTCGTCAAGGCTCTTCGTGTCACGGGTCTCATCCTGATGATCGTCATGTTCGCCATCTTCCGCCGCACCTTGAAAGATGGCTCAGTCGCCTGGATCAGAACCGCCTATCCCGAGATTCTGGGACTTCTCGCCTTCGCCTATCTGACGACCTGCCTTCTCTATATCCCAACTCGACGCTGGCGATGGGCTCCCTTTCTATGGCTCATCCCGCTCACAACCTTCTGCGCGTTCTGTTCAGCCCATTGGATCGACTTCCCTCGTCACGCCGGAATCTATCTCTGGCCCTTCGGCAACGGCTCCGACACGCTCATCTCCATGGCGGGAGTCGCCACCTCCGTCATCTTTGTCGGACGCCACAGCCATCGCTGGCCCACTGTGCGCTCCAGGACCATCGCAGCTCTCAGCTTCGCCGCTGTCGTTCTTGTCGCTGCCTACCTTCTAACTCCTTTGGGGATCTCCAAGATCCGGGCGACTCCCACCTGGTCTCTCTACAGTGTGGGAAGCAGCATCCTCATCTTTACCCTGCTCTACTGGATCTGCGACGTTCGACACCATACCCGATGGGCGGCCTTCGCGCGTCCGGCGGGATCGAACACACTGCTGACCTACCTTCTTCCCGACCTCTGGTACTTCGTCCTTAGCACTCTTGGCATCACCTGGTTCCGCACTCACTTCGTCTGGGGACTCCCAGGCGTCCTTCGCTCCGTCCTCTTCACGACGTTCATTCTCGCAATCGCCGCGCTGCTGACGCGCTCGAAGATACGTCTCCAGCTCTAACAACTGGAAGCGATCCGCCCGCAGACCGACTGACTACGAATCAGCCGAACAACATCACTCATCACTGCATCGGGACAAACTTCCCTTCGCAACCATAGGGCTCAGTCTGCTTTGGAGCCGTAGGAGCCACCACTTTAATATCTGTGCCGCTGAAGTCGATGTTGGTTCCTCCCGGCCCCAGCGTCACGGTCGCAAAATGACCATGCACCTGTGAAGGCGCAATCCCATCCACTCGAACGTTATCCAGGATCACCTGCGTGACGTGTCCTGCCAGCCCTGCAATCAGAACATCCCCATCCGTCGTACTCATCACATTCTGGATCTTGATCGCCTTGTAGTCCGGAACTCGATCCCCCTTATACTTCGGATCCTCGAATGGCTCCGTCGTCTGGTTGGTGTAATAAGGACTGATTGCAATCGGGTTCTTCACATCCCGCATGCAGATATTCCGGTAGACCAGATCGTGCACCGATCCGCCTCGCGTCACATTGCTCTTAATGCGAATGCCGCTCGTCGTGTGATCCTCGGTCAGACCATCAACCATAAGAAAGCTCTGTCCCGTGTACGTCTCACTTCCGATCGACATCCCATGCCCTGAATAAAAGTGATTATCGATTACGCTCATATGCGAAACGCCCGTCTTGATTGCGATATTGTCATCGCCGTTGTCGATCCAGCTGTGCGCAATCGTGATATTCGTCGAACTCCCGGGATCGATCCCGTCCGTGTTCCTCGCATCCGTTCCTCGCACGGTCGGCGTCAGCAGATGCACTCCCCAGGCAGTGAACCCATTCGTCTGGTTCACGCTCACATGGAAGTTCGTCGAATTGTGCAGCGTAATCCGGTACAGGACCAGGCCATCCGCATGCGATGCCACAATCATCCGTGGAGTGAAGTATCTCTCGTTCTTCGGCTCCGCCCTCCGGGACATCTGCCACCAGCTGTAATCCTTGCCCAGAATCTTCGCATACCCTCGTCCATCGATGACGCCGTCTCCCATAATCCCGGCGTTCTTTACGTTATTCACAGCAATCAGCGGCCGGCATCCGCCGCGTGTGGGAGCAGGATGTTGTGGTGCTGGAAATATTGCAGGCGCTGCCCCCGTCGCAATCGTGCCGCACAACCCAGGAGTTGCTCCCTCTCCTTTCATCTCGTACAAAGCGGCATCGCGCGATCCAAACAACGTCACTCCCTTATCTACCAGCAGAGTGACTCCTTCACGCATCTCGAGCGGACCGGTAAGAAAAGCATCCCTCCCGCGTGAGCTCGTTAGCTCGACTGCCATTCCCTGCTTGCAATGATCCAACGCTCTCTGAATTCTCTCCGTATCAAGCTTCGTTTCATCCTGCTCCGCAATGGTATTGTTCTCCGAGCGCAACTCAGCCTTGAGCTTCGTGCATGACCGTGGAATCTTGGGCTCCACCACCTTCCGGGTATCCTGCGCCCCAGCCACGCCTATCGATAAAACCGCAATCACCAGCCCTGCACGGAACAACATTGGTCTGACCTCCCGAACGACATCACGCTAAACCTAACATAATCAGTGGCTTTTCGAGCTGCCTCTAGTCTTGGAGGCGCCGTAGTTAGACCCTGGTCGGCGTGAAACTCGATCTTTAGATCCAGTCAGCGAACTTCGCTGAAAACGTGAAGAGGCCGCCCGGCAACAGGGCGGCCTCTTCTTTAGGGAGAATAGTTCCAACGGAGGCAAAGCCATCAGAACTTTCTGGCGAAATACTATGTTTGGCAAAATGACGTGTCAAGGTTTAAACCGAAAAACCGCAAACGCCTATTTTTCATATAGTTAACAGCGTTATCAAGTAGGTAACCCTCACTACTATATTCGCCATACCTTCGCTTTTATGCGAATGTGGCCTCTGCAAACAATCATTAAATCAGAGGCTTAGCTTTGCGGTTGCACCGCCACCGGTGCACTTCGGTCACACCTGGGAGCGACTGCCTCGCGTATCGGCCCGAATCGGAGAAGCCCGGCCGCTCAGATCGATTCGCAGGAACTCCGGTTCGGTCGCCGCTGGCTTCCCTTGCAGCACCCGGATCGCTGCCCTTCCCGCTCCCAGCGAAAGCCCCAGCACCACCGCTGCCAGCGCTCCAAACCCGCAGAAGATCGCAATACTACTCAACAGGCTATAAGTCTTTCGAACCTCGGTATGGAACTCCGGCGGCACAGGCTTATTCCAGGTCACCTCCACCCGAGGGTGAATTCCCTGGACCAGTGCCTTTGCCTCTGCCAGTCCCCATTCTCCTGTCGTGAGGATCAGCAGATTGCCGGCTCTTCGTATCACGACCGTGCCGATCGCCTTCCCCTCGCGATGGACCTCCTGCTCAATCGCCCTCAGCCGATCCCCCGCGATCTCCGGAGTCGGATACAACAGCATCGTCAGTTTGCCCTTGCCGGAATACTTCGCGGTGACCGCCTCCGCAGCCTTCTCAAACCCAAGCATCGATCCTGGCAACACGCCGCCCGTCGCCTCATAGCTCACCGGCCCCACGGCATACTTCACCGACTCGTGGTCCAGTCCCTTCGACGGCAGCAGCGCCGGCAGCGTCGGTGCAATCCCCTTCGGTCCGCTGACCTTCGGCAAGCCCACCTGAACCCGGCTCAATAAGGCTTCGACCTTGGGTCCGCGATCACCTTCCGCCTCCACCACACTCGCTCCGCTGCGAAAGAGATAGCGGTTGCCGTTAAGGCTCGTCTCATCACCCACGCCAACACCACGATAGGCGGAACCTGCCCTCTCAAAGTAGTCGTAAGCGGCATGCGCCCCGGTAGCATCGACAAACTGTCGCGCCGTCACCCGAACGCTCGGCCCCGCATTTCCCAGGCGATAGACCGCCTGCTCACTTCGCCTCAGTCCATCTTCCTTCAGAACGGAATCGAGCTTGCCATCTTTCTCAACATCCGCCGGCGTCGCACTCGCATCCTGACGAACCCATTCTCCCGCCTGCTGTGGCAGCAACGGCGCAGGAGGTTCCACCAGCATGGTCTTCGTCCCCTGGCCCCAGCAGGAAAGAGCTGCGCCCGCCAGACAAATCCACATCATCTGCCGCGCCAGTCCCTGTACTCGTCCCTTGCCTTCTGCCATAAACACCGTCCTGCTGAAGGCAGATTACACCACAACCGGCCTCAGCAGCACGGCCACAGCCGCTCTGGGACGATCAGCTTTCGCGCTCGCGAACAACAACGCCCGTCACACAGGATCGTCCTCACCCGGATCCTTCTTACGCTTGAACAACTTCCAAATTCCTCCCACCACGGCAACGCCCCCGGTGCCGCTCAGCATCCATTGCCAGTTGTTCTGCACAAATTTCTCGGCCTCATCCATCGGATCAACCTGAACCGCAACATCGTGGTCAACCGTCGTGAAGTCCTGCTTCAGATCCTCCAGCTCAATAATGGCTGCGAGATGCAGATGCAGCTTTCCCGAGTGCTTCGGCGCGATCGTCCACCTCCACGTCGTCGGCGTATTTCCTGCCACCAGCTGTTCGTCCGAGCTCTGCGGAGTAATCTCAAAATCCGCGCTCGTCAGCGTCATCTTCATCTTCGGCGTAATCGGAGTCTGCTCCGTCTTCACCTCCTGCTTGTCGTCCGTCTGAACCTTCGCCTTCAGCACCGCTATTGGAACCTTGTCCGACCCGATGCTCGCAACCACGTCATCTCTCTGTCCCGTCTTCATCTTCTCGGGAAAGCTATACGCCAGGCCCCCCACCTTCAGGTGGCTCACGGCCTCTTCCAGCTTCTGCTCCGGGGTCTTCGGCGGCACAGGCTGAGGCCGCGCGCTCGACTTTCGACGCTTTGCAGGACTGTGCGGGATTCTTGGCGGTGGCCCAATCACGCTTCCAGCCACGCCGCTCGGTTGGGCTGTCGATTGTTTCTCGGTATCGATCGACGCCGGAGCCCGCGAAGCCTCTTCTCGCTCCCGTGCCTCCGGACTTTCCTTCGTCGCGGTCGGTCGAGCATTACAGCCGCTCAGTAAAACTCCAACGCAAAAAGAGGCAGCAGCGAAGATCCCATACAGACGCCAGCGAACTTGCCTTGCAGCGCTCATATTCAGTTTCCCCGGGAATGCGCAACACTATAGCGCATCCCCGCCGGAAATATACAAAGAATCCGAGCCTCAGAAAATTTCGTAGCTAAGTTATGACAAGCCGCTGCAGCTGAGTAGGAGAGAGCTCAATCGCTCCCTTTACCCCCGCACAGCCTCCCACTCCGCCACGCCATATTCGGCCAGCGTCACTGTGCCCGACATCCGGTTACCATCTACCTTCCCCGTAAAGTGGCAGGGCAGCGGATATCCCACCACCGGCAACACGCTGTTCAACGCAATCTGGTTCGCATGCACCGAACCCGACATCGTCGCGTTGTAGATCTCACCATGCTGATCGCCCGTGACCGCATTGCCATCCTGCTTCAGCACAAACTTCTGTTCGCCTGTGCCCCGCACGTAGTGGATCGTCACCGCCCACTCTCCCGCCACCGCCGCAGGAGTTCCCGTCGGAACCACCGGATTCTCAAAGTGCGGAGGATTCTTCAGGTGCTGATAGATCGTGTCCGCCACAATCTTAATCTCAGCCGGAGTCATGATGTAGACGTTGATCGCGACCGAGCTTTCCATGTGGTCCGGACGCGTCCCCGTGCCTCCCAGCACGATGCGCGGTGTCCCCTCGTCCAGCAGCTTCGCCATCTCGCTTCCGGTGATGCCAACAACGTTCGCATCCCAGCTGATACGCACGCCCGGGCTGCGATCGATCGTACCTTTCGGAGTTGCCGGATACACCGTAGCCTTCACCGAAGGCAGGCCCTGCATACGGTCTGCGATCGACTGCGCCCAGCCCATCCACATCGTCTGCTCGGCCTCATGGTCGCGCTTGCGCCACGCTCGCACCGCTGCCAGCAGTCCCATCGCCTCTTCCTTGCTGCACTTCATCGCGCGGCCGTAGTTGTGGTGCGGTGCTCCCTGAAAGTACGCCGCCTTGCAAAGATCCTTCTTGCCAATCAGCAGCCCTGACGACTGCGGCCCCCTCATGTTCTTGCCGCCCGAGTAAGCCACCAGGTCCGCTCCCGCCTCGATATGCGGATTCGGAAGGTCCAGCTCCGTCGCCGCCGCGTCCACAAATACCGGAACTCCATGCTCCCTGCAGATCGCCGCCAGGTTCTTGGTGCTCATCGGGGTGTCGTCCCACTTGGGATTGGCAAGGATGTATATCATCGCCGTCCGCTCGCTGATCTTCTCGCGCAGCTCCTCCGGCGACGAAAATTCAACCATCTCCACCCCGCACATGCGCACGCCAATGTCATAGGGGTTGCGCGAGGTCTTCGGGATGACCACCTGGTCCTTCTTCTTGATATAAGGAAGGGCCTGCGACTTCTCCACATCCGTTCCGGCGATACACGCGACGGTCGAGAGGCAGGTAGCTGCCGCCGTTCCCGTCGTCGCAATGCCCCACTCCGCTCCGCTCAGCTTTCCGAACTCCGCACCCAGCGCCTCCATCATCTCGTCCAGGCGAACGTGGTACAGCGAGGCGTTGTACATCGCCTGCTTCACCTCGGGCAGCGAGGTCGATCCGCTGATCGCCGTAATCGTGCCGCGACAATTAATCAGCGGCCGCACCCCGATGCGTGTATACAGATTGTCCGAGAAATCACCGTCGGTAAACGGAACCTGTTCCTTCGTAAGAATCTGACCCGCCTTACCGGCCGCGCCCTTCGCATCCTTTAAAGGAGCAGCGACGGCCTGCAGGCTCGGCGCCATTGCACTCGCGGCTCCCGCCGCCGAGATCAATCCCGTTTGCTTCAAAACCTCACGGCGCGACCAGATCCTTTTCTCCGCCATCGTGCATGTCTCCCAGAAATAGGTTGTTTGGATCTCCGATCCACTCTACGCAATTCGGCCCGGCCTTCAAACAGACAGATGACCTACTCGCAGATTCAACGATCCGGAGGCCCCCGCCGGAAGGTACAACCGAATGAAGACATCCCGCGTTAGAACTGCCATCGAAAGAGAACCACAAAAAAACTCCAAGAACATGAACTCAACCAGAAAGTGTCATCCTGAGCGAAGCCGCTCGCAGCCTCATCGCGAGAGGCGTAGTCGAAGGATCTGCGGTCCTCTCTCCTTCAAGGCTTTGCTCCATGAGGAACGATAAGATCCTCAACCGCTCAGCAGTCGGGGTGCCCCATTCATGGCGCGGCCTTACAGCGACATGAGTGGGCTCATTCGAGCAAAGCTCGAAGCGTCTCGTTAAGGACATGGCTTCAGCCTTGCCACCCCCATCCTCACAAGAAAGCGGCTTCAGCAGGGTGCCCCATCTTCGGCGCGGCCTCATCGCGCCTAAGGTGGGCTCATTCCCAGAGAGCGAACTACACCGTACCGTCCCCTCCAACAGTGTCATCCCGACCGAAGCGCAGCGAAGTGGAGGGATCTGCTTCTTCACCAGTACGGCCAACAGCCGCTCACCGGCCAGAAGCCTGTCAATCTCTACTTCACGTATCTAACTGAATCCAAGCCAACTAAATCTGCCGATCCGGTCTCCACGAACCGCTATTCTTAATACAGAACAGAAAACCGCAATCACCCAGGAAGACGAAGCAATTCCTTTATCGTCAAGACTTTACCGCTAAATCTCCTATTCTCAAGACTTTACACAGGAAGTCCAGACCTAAGCCTTTTGAATAGAAGACTTTGCACATTATTGGGCGGGGGACGTCCCCCGGCTGACAGCTTGGGCTTGCTCCACTGGTGCCTTCGCCCCACTGAGGCCAGCTTCGTACTTCGCTACACCTTTGTAGAGGCTCTCGGCAACGCGTTGTCGGTACTCCGGCTCCCGAAGCTGCTCGGCATCCCGGGGGTTGGTCACAAACGAGATCTCCGCCAGGATCGAAGGCATATTCGCTCCAATCAGGACCACAAACGGAGCCTTCTTCACTCCGCGGTTCTTCAGCCCCTCATTGCCGCGCTCGAGACCGGCGAAGAGATTCGTCTCAATATCTGCTGCGAACTCCCGAGACTCATCGATCTTCTCCTTGAGCGCGATCTTCTTCACCAGATCGCTCAGTTGATAGACCGACTGATCGCTCACGGCGTTCTCACGCGCAGCCACTTGCAGCGCGTCGGGCTGCGAGGTGAAGTTCAGATAGTACGTCTCGACGCCCCGCGCGGTCGCATCTCGCGAAGAGTTCGCATGGATCGAAAGAAAGAGATCCGCCTGCGCCTTGTTCGCAATCGCCGTCCGCGTCTCCAGCGGGATAAATGTGTCGTCCGAGCGCGTATAGATGATCTCCGCTCCCAGGCGCTCATGCAGCAGCCTGCCCAGACGAAGCGCGACATCGAGCACAACATCCTTTTCCTCCAGGCCATCCACGCCGATGGTTCCGGAGTCGTGGCCGCCGTGCCCCGCGTCAATCACAATTCTCCCGATCTTCAGCCCCAGCGCACGCACCAGCGAGGTCTGTCCGTCGGACGTCGGAACGGCGGCTCGAGCCGGCGCCGCCGACTCCGCGGTCTCCGTCCTCCTACGAATTCGGCGGGAGGACGCAGGATTCCCTGCCGCCTTCGTCGGGACCACCGCAATCGGCTTCGAGGTTGGAAGCTTCGTCGCCTCTTCTTTGCCGGGTTGATGACTCAGATCCGCGACATCGGTCGTCGTTGCCGCGCTGCTCGTCGCAACCGAATCTGGAACCGGATGCCGGGATGTGGCGACCTGCTCGGGCTCCGTCCTGGGCGCAGGAACCTTCTCTCCTCTCGCCTTCGCGGGAGCGGGAAGTGGCGTAGGCCCGCGGTCCCCCGCGACCTGAGATCGAACATTGCTGCCGTGGATGTCGATGATCAGACGGTACGGGTTCGGAAGCAGAAATGCCGAATACTCTGTCACATCGTTCACATCCAGGACCACGCGCGTCACATCATTCGAGAACTGCGCGGCTCGAACCTGTTTCAGGAATCCATCATCGGTGACTGTAAACGTCTTGCCGACCAGCGATTGAGTCAGCTTCGTCCCGTGCAGGTCGAAGTAGATGCGATCAGGATTCGGAACTCGCGCCGCTTCGTAGGTAACATCATCCCCCAGATCGATCGCCACACGCGTATAGTTCGGGGTCGACCAGTGCCGGATGCCGCTGACCTGGGCCAGTTCGCCTCGTCTTTTTTCCGTCGCCGCGACGTGGGAGATTGAAGGCTGCTTCTCGGGCGAGTCAGACGGCCCGGCAGTTTGAATGACCTCCGCCGGTTGCATCGCTCTTCGGTTCGTACTGCGCCGCGTCGTCTCGGTTGCCGCTGCCGTCGTCGGCATTGGAGCAAATGAAGAGTCGGGATCGGTGCGCGACGAGACGGGTTGAGCCGGCACCGGATCACTCTTTGACGTCTGCCTGGTTGTGCCCTTTGGGTCGCGTGCCTGCCTGGCGACCTTCGGGCTTGCCGCACTTCGGTCCAGCGAAGCCAGAGCGGCCTTCGCTTCGTCCGTTCGCGAGCTGCCCGGATACTGTTTTACAAACAACTGGTACTTCTCTCGTGCAGTCGCCGGATCATGCAGATCGTTCTCGTACATCTGTCCCTCGGCCAGAAGAGCACCGACGCGAAACGAGCTTCCCGGATACTGTGTTCGCAGAAATTCGTACTGACCGACGGCGTCCTTCAGGCTCTTCTCGTCCTTCAGATCGCGCCCTTGCTCGGCCAGAAGCTCCGCGACTGAGTTCACAGCCGCCGCAGCATATTTGTTGCCCGGATTTTCATGGTAGATCTCTCGAAACAGTTCGAGCGTCCGCTGATAGTCCTCGCGCGTTCGATCCTTCGCGGGCTTTGCCTCCAGGGCCTCGCGGCTCTGCGTCGCCTTCTCCCACGGAGACAACGCAACCGCATGCCTGGCCGCGGAGGCCGTCTTCGTCTTCGAAGTAGATGCACCTGCAACGGCGGTACAACTCAACCCAGCCGCACAAACGGCACACCAGAATCCGACCTTACGCATTTTGCTGCACACAGACATCGCAGCTTCAGTTTAAGAGGCTCATCCACCTGCGCTTACGGTGAAAACTCGCGCAGGTACTCCCCGCGATACCCCCAACAAAAAGTGTGACGAAGTGGATCGCTGCTATCGCTCCCTCTATGTGACGTTTACCTAAACTTCGGCATGTTCCAGCAGAAAGCGAAGCAGAGTGTGCTCCGCCCAGTAGCCGTCGTAACTCGCCGCCGGGTTGGGAGCAGCCAGGAAGGCGCAATGCCCTCCATGCGCACTCTCTCGATACGTAATCCGGGGATTTCCGGCGATCTTCTCTCGGCTCTCCGGCAGCAACCGGATGAAAGGATCGTCCGCAGCACTTAGAAGTAAGGTCGGCACTGCAATCGCATCGAGAACTCGAGCGCTGGCGGCTCGATAATAATAATCGTCAGCCCCGGTAAATCCGGAGTAGAACGCCGTGATGCGTTCATCGAAGGTCCGGATGGAACGAATCTGATCGGCCCTGTCTGGATCGTAGACATTCGGAAAGAGCGCAACCTTGCGCCGGTAACGCGCCAGCAGGGCGTAGAGAAACTTCATCTCATAGATACGATTTTTCGGAGCGTGAAGCGCGTCGGCAGAAGGCCCGAGATCAATGGCTGGTGAGATTCCGATCACGGAACGCAGCGCACGTGGAGCCGATCGGCCCAGATCTCCGGCGAGCTTGAGAACGAGATTCCCTCCCATGGAGTATCCGATCAGCGAGATGGACGTAAGCCCATAAAGATCAATGAAGTGCCGCATGACAGCATCTACATCGCCAGAGAGACCAGAGTGGTAAAGAGTTGAGCTAAGCGCCTCAGTCCCTCCGCAGTTGCGCATGTTCATGCGGATGATGTTTGCCCCGGCTTGCCACAGCTTGTTGGCATTGCCGATCACGTACTGCGAGTTGGAAGAGCCTTCGAGTCCGTGGACGATAATCGCTGTCGGACGCCCGGAGCGAACCTCTTCCGGCTGCCAGTGACAGTCGCATCGTACGCAGCTCCCCAACTTCCCGTCGGTTCCAGCTGCCACTTCGACCAGGACAGATTCTGCCTCTGGAAGCAAGTCCTGACGACGCAGGAAGTTGCCGACGATGGTCTGCAGATGCCCGCTTGCAACGAACCGGCGTGGCACAAACTCGACGACCTGGGCGATATGGTGCGCGATGGATTCGTTCGTGCTGCTCACGAGCGCCGCACCCTCCCGGCAACGCCTTCGAGGAAGGCCACCGCGTTCAGCGCTCCGGTCGGCTCATCTTCGTGCTTGAAGTAGGCGTAAACATCTCGTTCCGCAGCAAGCGCAGTAAAGCGATCTACAAATGCAGCAATTTCTTGTGGTGTGTAGGCTCCTGTGCGACGCAGACGGAAGCTGGTGAAACGACTCGATGTGTGTATCTTCGGGGTCGCTATCTCGTCGCTTTCGGCAATGCAAAGAGCAGCATTGTGCGCCTGGAGCACGGCATATATTTCGTCTGAGAACCAGGTCTCGTTTCGAAACTCAAACGCGACAGAAGGAGCGCCGGGACCAGTCAGCGCTGGAGCCGCAAGAAAGCTCCTCAATCGACCCGCGTCCGCCTTCAGATTGGGTGGAAGCTGAAACAGCAGGAGACCGAGCTTGCCAGCCTGCCGTACTGGCTCCAGTATCGACACAAAAGTGGCGACGTCGGACTCGCAGTTGGCGAGACGCTTGATATGCGTGATTCTCTGAGGTGCCTTGAAGCTAAAACGAAAGAACTCCGGAGTCGCCCCGAGCCACCCCTCAAGCATGGTTGCCGTCGGCAGAGCACGGAAGGTGTAATTTACCTCAACCGAGCTGAGTTGCCTCGAGTAAAACTCCAGGAAACGCTTCGCGGGCGTACCCTCGGGATAAAACTCTGGTTTCCACGTGGAATATGCCCATCCGGATGTTCCTGCGAAGAGCCGCATGGAAGCTGCAAGTTCGGCGCTTTCACTCACGGGCATCGGAGCTTGCGCAGGTCGGGACACGGTGTAAGAAGGATATGCGATACGGTCAATGCCCGCAAAGATCTCCGAAGAATTGAAAGGAGAATTTGGGGCGGCTAGTGGGTTTCGAACCCACGACATCCGCTGCCACAGAGCGGCGTTCTGCCACTGAACTATAGCCGCCGTATCGTTTTCAATTGTAGCATTCCCTTAGCGAAGGCAGGAAAATCCTGCCGTTGTCCGAGTCTCCCCTTATGCAGCCGCCCCCCCAGCCCGAAATTCTCTCTCCCCGCACCCGCAAGGGCCGCGGTGTCTTCGACGATGAGAACCTCGATATCTTGTCTCACATCCTCGACGACTTTATCCGGATTCCGGGTACCTCGATCCGCTTTGGCCTGGACGGAATCGTCGGCCTGATTCCCGGCATCGGCGACGTCCTCGGCGGCATCGCCTCCTGCGTGATCATCTTCGGCGCCTGGATGCGCGGTGTTCCTTATGTTGTCCTCACCCGCATGGTGGCGAATGTTGTTATCGAAGTGATTGTAGGAACCATTCCGCTGCTGGGAGACGCCTTCGATATCGCCTGGCGCGCCAACCGCCGCAACTATGCCTTGCTGACCGGAAGCCTCTACGAGCCGCGTAAACACACCATCCACAGCTGGGTCTTTCTGATCATCCTCTTTGCCGTGATGGCCGTACTGATGCTGATCCCCATGATCCTTCTCGCATGGCTCGCGAATGGCGTTATGCACGCTTTATTCGGCGTGGACGTCCACTTCCCTACGTGGCTTTAATTGCGACAGGACGCATAGGGCTGCGATAGACTAGGAGGAGTCGGGGCGTAGCGCAGTCTGGTAGCGCATCTGCTTTGGGAGCAGAGGGTCGGGGGTTCGAATCCCTCCGCCCCGACCAGCAAACCATCCAAACTCATCCCACACAGTCCAAAATAATTCAATATAACCAGTGAATGAGCTGGCTTTAGCGACGTTAATTGTCCAACGTTGTCCGGCGATGTACTATGAAATCCACGCTCTGCTGGGGGCCTTTGTGGGGGCCCGCTCGTCGGCGTATGGGGGCCTTTTGATTCTGCTCCCTGAGTTGCGAGGGAAACAGTGCTGACGGATACAGCGATCAAGAGGGCCGCCGCGGGCGATCGAGATTACAAGATGGCAGACGCCGGTGGTCTGTTCCTGCTGGTGACAAAGGCAGGCGGCAAGCTCTGGCGCTGGAAGTATCGCTTCGAGGGCAAGGAAAAGAAGATGAGCTTCGGGCAGTACCCCGAGGTGACTCTAGCCGAGGTCAGAGCACTCCACGCTTCCGCGCGGCGGATGCTAGCCTCCGGTGTCGATCCGATGGGGCAGCGCAACGCTGAAAAGAGAGCTATCCGGGAAAGCAATGAACTGCCTTTCCGCATGGTCGCCTTCAAGTGGCATGAGCACTGGAAGGACGGCAACAGTTCACATCATGTGAAAGCAACATGGAGTCGCTTAAAGACGAACGTATTTCCGGCCCTCGGTGATCGTCTGATTACGGAGATCCAAGCCCCTGAGATCGTGGCTATGGTTAAGGCCATTCAGGACCGGGGCAAGCTCGATATTGCCAAGCGAGCCTTGGAAACCACGGGGCAGATCTTTCGTTATGCCGTGGCACACGGTCTGGCGCAGCGTAACCCCGCGAGCGATATCAAGCCGGGTGACATTCTCAAGTCCAGGCAGAAAGAGAACCACGCCCGTGTGGATGCGAAAGAGCTTCCCGCCTTGCTGAGGGCGATTGAGATCTATCAGGGCAAGCACATAACCCGGCTGGCCATGAAGCTACTGGCCATGACCTTTGTGCGTACTAGCGAGTTGATCGGGGCCAGATGGGAAGAGTTTGATCTGGAAGCTTCAAGGTGGAATATTCCTGCCGAGCGAATGAAGATGAAGACGCCCCACATCGTGCCACTCTCCCGGCAGGCGCTTGATGTGTTTGCGCTGCTGAAGGATCTGAGCGGGAACAATGATTTGGTGTTTCCCGGAGAACGCAACGAAAGCAAGCCGATGAGCAATAACACCATCCTGCTGGCGCTAAAGCGCATGGGTTATGGCGGTATCCATACTGGACACGGCTTTCGTGGGGTGGCCTCCACCATCTTGCACGAGCAGGGATGGCCGCACGAACACATAGAGCTACAGCTAGCGCACGCTCCGCGTAATGCCGTGAGCGCAGCCTACAATCACGCCCTCTATTTAGAGCCGCGAACCAAAATGATGGAGGCTTGGAGCGACTTTCTAGAGATAACACAGCGCGGCGGCAAGATGATTCCCTTCCGTGCGGGTGTGGCTTGAGTTTCCCTCGGCGTCGGAGAGGTTGTTGGCGCTACAACTACAACGCGGGCTGACTGCTCGCACAACCTTGATATTTAGGGTTGAAGCGCTATCTCGGGCGGATGTGAGCGCATGGGTAACGTACTGCCATTCTGCATGGATACGTGCGTAAGGGAGTTGTGGAATGGGTAAGCGGAAGACCGGTGCCGAGAGAGCAGAGAAGAATGAGAGAGCGACGGCCGTTAATGTGGCAGCACTCTACAGTTATGGATTAACAACTGCCGAGTGTGTCGAAGCCGTGATTTCAGCGCCAAGCGTTGAAAACCTTATTGAACATGCGAAGAGCGGAGATACAGCATCCGCTAAAGAAGTTCTAGCGCTGATTTCTGGCTATCTGATGACTGAAATACATGGGCCAATGCCACCATCACTCAGGCAATATCTGGGAAATGCCCTTGCGAAGGCATCGCTTGGAGAGTCGGCAGACGTTACGCTCAATCTGAAGCGAAGTGGAAGGCCACGTCGGAGGCGCTATACAAAGCTCATAATTGCACTTCGGATTTACGAGTCGATGCGGGACGGAATGTCTCTTGAAGACGCCAGCGCAGAGTGTGAAGAGCTCTTCAAGGACAACATCAGAGTACGCGGGGAATTATACGGTTACACGAAAGCCCCGAACACAAAGACACTAGAGGGAATTTATGCCGAGGTGCTGCCGGAGCTTGAAGGGATCTATGCCGAGGTGCGGAGGATTGGGTCTTCCTTGAAAACCTAACAGCCTTTCAAGGTGACGATTCACAATGGGCGAATAAGAATCACTCCTAGACTTCATGGAACAGGAGTGCATCAATATGCCCCAACTGCCACAGATAGGTTTTCTTCGATTGCCTCAGATAATCGGAGATCGCAAGCGCAACATCTCACCACTCATTCCCATATCTCGTAGCGCCTGGTGGCTGGGGATTCGTAATCAGAAGTACCCCAAAGGGGTAAAGCTCGGCCCCCGTACGACAGTTTGGCGAGCAGAGGACATTCAGGCTCTCATCGAGAACCCCGACGCGACTCTGGTAGGTGGCAAGTGAGCTCCCGCCTTCTCCCAGCTCTCTTGCGAGTCCTCTTTGCCGAGATTGCCGCTCTGATTCTCCTCAAGGTGCTCCGATGATTACCCTCGAGAAATACAGCACCACTCTTGACGACCGCATGAGTGAACTCCAATGGCTAGTGTGGAAGAGCATCAACTCCTCCCCAGGTAAGCCATGTGCCGAGTGTGGCGCCCCGTTTGACGCGGAGTTTATCGAACGGCGGGCCTGCACTCTTCTCATTAAGCTACACGACAACGTGGTAATGCTCTACGCAGTCTGTGATGACTGCTTCGAGCATTACGAGGAGTTTAGTTACACGATGTTCAACGGCGCCGCGACCATTTACGAGTGGCCGAAGATTACCGCCGACGTTTTGCGCATCTCCGACAGTCTTGTGGTGGGGCGCTGATGTATCAATGTGAAAATTGCGCCACTCCCACACCAGCCATTCGCTTGGCCATCTTCACGCCGGTAAGATCCGAGCGGCTCACCTCCTGCCACCTCTGTGACCGTTGTTGCGCGTTCTTCCGAGAGAACGGGCTCTATTATGGCCTGCCCGATGCTGTGAGCTACTTTCGAGACCCCATCGTTCCAGCTAGGCGTGGACTCAATGAGCTTGAAGCTAACCGGCGTTACCGACAGAGCTTGGAAAACAAGCTCATTGGAGAACACGGGTTTAGCGATGAGCAGGCCGAAGCTGCCGTGAAAAGCCAGCGCCCAGAGCTATATGAGCAGCAAGCTCTGCAAAAGTAAAAACCCTCAGCTGACAACTGAAGGTTTAGGAAATAACTGAGCGGCGAGCTCACTAACTAATGAAAGGCAAGACAATGGTAGCGCATGTCAGTTCAATGTTGCGACCGGAGATTATCAGCGCCAGCGCTAAAGGCTGGAAGTTATTCCCTATCGCCGCAGGAACTAAAAGTGACGCTCTCACTAAGTGGGTGCACGGCGGCCCCGGTCACGAAGCCACCAGTGACATCAACCAGATCGCGCAATGGTCCGCTTGGCGTCCCGGTTGCAATTGGGGATGCGCTACGGGGGCAAAGAGCGGATTCTTTGTAGTCGACACCGACAGCTTTGAGGGTTGGTTGTGGTTTGCAGGTCAGGGTGCTCCCGCAACGTACACCGTCAAGACAGGTAATCCCGACCCATACCGCCTTCAGTATTACTTCAGGATACCTGAGGGTAGGCGTGTAAGAAATAGCGCCAGTGAGATTGCCCCCGGCGTCGACGTGAGGGGCGACGGCGGTATGGTGCTCATCGCTCCATCACTCCACCCTAGCGGCAACCGCTACGCCGTAGTGCACGACGTGGAGATTGCTGACGCTCCCCCGCGTGGCTCTTAGCGCTGGCTGTGGATGAGAGGGCTGAGCGAGCGCCGGTGGAGCTCAGTGACATAGAGCCATTGACGGATAACCAGCGGCAACTCGGCTTAGCCATATTCAATAAAAGATGCAGGGAGTACGCCGAGGTCTCAGATGGGGAGTGGAATAACGAGCTTACTAAGCTCACCTTCCTCGCCGGGCGCATGGTGGCTGCTGGTGTCTTCACTGAGGAAGAGGCCGAGACCTTGATGCTAGCCGTCCCCACTGTCGAGGCCTACATGTCCGAGGAGCCGAGGATTGTCGAAGCGAACTTTGCCAGCGGCTTCACGGTGGGCGCGACCTCACCTTGGGACGGCGCAGAGACTGAGGGTTACCTGTTGGATCAAGCGGGCTTCGGAGACGCTCCCCTGCCGCCTGGGGCGAGCCTTGAGCCTGTGGCGGGGGCTGTGCGCGTTGGTAAGGGGCAGCTATCGCCGGGGTATATCGCCGAACTGGAAGCGATTGCGACAGCCCATCCCGATAAAGCCGAAGCAATGGAGCACATGACGCAGATCGGGACGCAGGAGAGCATCGCGTCCGGCTTCGCCATGCTGTACGCCGACAAATTGAAGTTCGATTGCTCGCGTAAGAAGTGGTATGTGTGGGACAACACTCGCTGGAGGATAGACGATAAAAACCGAGTGTTCGACCTTGTGGTGAATCTCTGTCGTAAGAAAAATCACGAGGGCAAGTCATCGATCGGTTCGGCATCCTTCGCTCAAGGTGTTGAGAAAATCGCGTCGAGCAAGCCGACTATGGTCGCCGCCGGTACCGAGTGGGACCGTGACCACTATCTGCTGAATACTCCCGTCGGTACGATCGACCTCCGGACCGGCGAGATGCGTCCACACGCCCCCGCCGACATGATTACAAAATGCACGGGGGATTCTCCCACAGTGGCAGGTGATGGGGCGGCGTTCCGCAAGTTTATGCGCGAGATAACGGACGGCGATGACGAGCTCGCCCAGTTCCACCAGATATCGCTAGGCGCGTGTCTCTCCGGTGCCGTGGAGGGCCATTGGATGCTGTTCTGGACGGGAGAGGGGCGCAACGGTAAGAACACCCTCGGCGATCTCGTGCATGACGCGATGGGCGAGTACGCAAAGACAATACAGTCATCCACGCTCATGTCCAAGAAATTCCAAAGTCATTCGGAAGAGATAGCATACCTGCATGGCGCGCGTATCGCTGTCTCGTCAGAGATCAACGACGGGGAGCATTGGGACGAAGCGCGTATCAAAGATGTCACCGGGAACCCCACGCTCACCGCACGCCACATGTACGGAAGCACCTTTCAGTTCCAGCGCACACACAAGCATCTGGTGTACGCCAACTACAAGCCACAGCTTCGCAGCGTTGGCGATGGTATCAGGAGTCGAATTAAGATCGCCCCGTTCAAGGTGTCGTTCCTGGGTCGCGAGGATGCGGACCTGCCGGGGCGTCTGCGAGCCGATATGGGGTACGTCCTGCAATGGTTGATTGAGGGTCACAGCAAATGGCTGGCTACAGGTAAGAAGCTCCCCAAGTGCGCAGCCGTCGACGCGGAGTGCTCGGAGTATTTTGAGTCGCAGAGCACTCCTCAGCTATGGCTAAAAGAGAACTGCGAGGTTCTCAAGGTGGACCCCCGACCGCTGAAAGACTTGCCGACCGTCAGAGAGCTTTATCGGAACTACAAAGATTGGAAGGTGGCGAGAGGTGAGCAGGCACTATCGCAGACGCGATGGCAGGAGAACGCACTCAAAGGGTTCGAGGTAATGAAGAGCAACGCAGGGCTAAAGGTGCGAGGGGTGCGACTACTTTCTCTCTTTCCTCCCCCGGCTACTACTACCACGGTGGATTTCGCTGAGTTTCGCATCTAGGCAAATCATGTAATTTTTGCGGGATCGTGCGATTATCGCCAAAATATAAGTTATTGATTCTAAAGGAAAGTGACGCGAGTGATTTCTGAAAGTGACTCTAATATGAATTTCAAATCTATAGAAAAGGTACTTCCAGCCGTCACTCGCATCACTTTTCGAAATACCGCTAATTACATAATTAGCGGTAATTAGCAGGCTTCACGTTAGGTGGCCCCAATTGGAGAATGTGATGGACAAGATGGAGAAAGTTAGAGCGGCCAAGTGCCCGCCCACTGCGAAGGTCAACTTCGCGGATGAGGACTCCGACGGACTGAGGAAGGCTAAGCAAAAATCCTTCGTCCGCGAGTATTGCGTCGACTGGAATGGAGCTCAGGCGGCGATTCGTGCAGGCTACTCTGAGGCGAGCGCTAAAGAGATTGCATCGGAGCTCCTCACATTCCCTCACATCAAGGCCGCCGTTGAGCGTCGCCAGTCTGAGATAGCTGCACTAGCTGATGTCGACACCGCTATGGTGGTGCGCGAGTTGTACGACGTGGCGACCGCTGACCCCCGCGACCTTGTGACCGTCTACAACGATTGTTGCCGCCATTGCTACGGCATCGACCACCTCAGACAGTGGACGCCCGCCGAGTACAAGGAAGCGCTAGACGCGGCTGTGGCCAAAGATGAGCCCGCGCCCCCGCTCGCCGGTGGCATCGGCTATAAGGCAACGCTAGACCCTAACCCTGACTGCCCTGAGTGCTTCGGGCGCGGCGTCGAGGTCGTCCGAGTGAAGGATAGCCGGACGCTCACAGGGAAAGCTGCCAAGCTTTACGCTGGCGCTCAGCAGACCAAAGAGGGCGTCAAGGCTATCGGACGCGATCAGAACGCCGCCCTGATGGCCCTGGGGCGCTACGTGGGCATATTCAAGGACAAGACGGAGATGACCGGGCCCGGCGGCGGACCATTGCAGCTACAGACGGTGGCGGTGCAGGCGCTCACCACTCTTACCAACGAACAACTCGAAGACATTCTTCGTGAGAAGGGGATGAGACTTGCAAAACCGAAAGAGGCCATCAATGGATGAATACAGAGCACAATTGCTTAAGGCTGTCAGCGACCTGGGCGCTCAGGAAGCCCGCCAATTGCCCGAGGCGCGACTCCGTGAGCTCCTATGCCTAGGCCTGGGATTGCCGATCAGAACCCAACTCACTGACGAACAGTTGAAGATGATCATCGAGGCTGAGACGGGCTGACGATTGCGTCGCTCTCTCCGAACAACCTGTTACATTCTTTCTACGGTCATTGAAAGAAGGTAACAGCAGTGGCAAACGGTAAATTTGTAAGCTATCTGAGAGTATCGACGGCGCGACTGGGCATAAGTGGCTTAGGGCTCGAAGCTCAGCGGGCGGCGGTTACAGGGTATCTCAATGGGGGCGATTGGGAGTTGCTTCGTGAGATGGTAGAAATCTAAAGCGGTAAGCGTAATGACCGCCCCGTCCTGGCCGACGCTCTGAAGGTATGCCGCAAGCACAAAGCTACCCTCGTGATTGCCAAGCTCGACCGTCTCGCACGCAACGTCGCGTTTATCTCAAACCTCATGGAGTCTGGCGTCGAGTTTGTTGCAGTGGATATGCCCCAAGCCAATCGCTTCGTTGTGCACATCTTCGCTGCCGTGGCTGAGCACGAGGCTGAGGCCATCTCGAAGCGCATCAAAGCGGCGCTCGCGGCGGCCAAGGCTCGCGGCACTCAATTGGGCGGGCGGCGCGTATCGGCGGAACGGTTTGCAGAGATCGGGAGCGCCGCCCGCAAGGTGAGAACAGAAAAGGCCGACAAGCGCGCTGCCGAGCTCATGCCGTTGATTCGGAGCATTCGAGCCGCGGGCGCCACGTCTTTACGACAAATAGCGGCGGCGCTCAATGAGCAGAACGTCACCACACCTCGCTGCGGGGAGTGGAGCGCTGTACAGGTTCAACGTGCGATCACCGCCGCCCGCTGGCATGCCCACACCGACCCATGGAAGAAGCTCTCGGCGAGAAACGTGGGTAGTGAATGAGCAGTTAAAACCGTGTGGAGGCTAAATGACGAGGATGCGGAGGGTCATTCTTTGATCTAGGTAGCTGGGCGTCTTTCCACGAAGATGCCGCTACCATCAACCATGATCTGAAACCGATGCTGGATAGGGATGCTATCGTTCAGAAAATAAATCTCTTAGATTGCTCAATGATGTAAGCTGATCCAAGTCACAATCGACTCGGTGTTCTTCCAATGAGAAACCGCTTACTAATCGATCCGGAGGCGCCAGGCCTTGGCAAGGTGGAACGAGCCGAACAATCCAGTCTTTGCGACTCAAACTGCTCTCGATTGGGCACTAGAACACGTCGAGTACTTCGGAGATACAGTCTTTGTTCCCACGGCATTCGAATATGCTGCCATCCGCAGTGACTGGGACAACATACGTACTTGGCTCACTCAACAGGATCTTCGCAAATGGACATCAAGGCCGCAGCGACGTTTTCTTGCCTCGAAGGGCAAGTATTCCTTCCGTTATGTTACGCAGCTTGACCCATTGGAATACCTCCTCTTCACGGCACTAATCTATCGAGTGGGTGACGAACTGGAAGCCATACGAGTTCCGAAGACGAAGAAGAAGGCTTACAGTTGGCGTTTCTTGCCTGGAACCGCCGGACAGATTTTCGATCCAGACTATCGCTGGCATGACTTCAACCAGCGGTGCCGCATTTTGGCGGAACGTAGATCGTGCCGATGGGTTGTCGTTGCTGACATTGCAGACTTCTTTGCCCACATTTACCTCCACCCACTTGAAAACGCACTCGATAGGGCAACAAGAAGATCTCCGGAGGCATATTGCCTGCTTCGCATGATCAGTAATTGGAATGCGTTTGTCTCCTATGGTCTTCCTGTAGGCCTCGCTGGTTCTCGCATATTGGCAGAGGCAGCAATTGCCGATATCGATGAAACAATCCAAGGTTTAGGCCTCCAACACTGTCGATACTCTGACGACATGCGTATTTTCTGCACGTCCGAGGCACAGGCACGGAGAGCGCTCGAGCATATTGCCATGCATCTCTTCGAAACTCATGGCCTAACGCTTCAGTCCTCCAAAACCGAGATCCTGCCAAAGCAGGATTACCTTGATCGCTTTAGCGAGAGCGGAGAACGCACCGAGATAGAAAGCCTGACCTCTCGACTACAAGATTTGTTGGATGAGGCAGGATGGGAGAACGAGTATGAGAAAGAGATCAATTACGATGAGCTTCCGGCGGACACTCAAATAGAGATTGACCGACTGAACCTTTTACACGTCCTCAGCGAGCAGCTTGAAATGGAGCACATCGATGCTGTCATCGTTGGCTTTGTGCTGTACCGGCTCAAGCAGCTAGGAATTGATGAGGCGGTGGGCTTGGTACTAGATAACCTAGATAAGCTCTTCCCTGTGATCGATTCCGTTGTGAAATATCTTGAGTCACTCCTTGATCTCGACCAGCGAAGCCGTTACCGGATCGGACGGATCGTCCTGACCGCCGCAAGGCGTGTTACAACCAGTACGTATGAGCGTATGTGTCTTCTGAGCCTTTTCACGAAAGGGCCGGAATTCGACAATGAGAATGCCTTTGAGCGTCTCTATCAAGATAGTTCAGAGCCTGCCGTGCGCAGAGAACTCGTCTTGGCGCTTGGCCGGGCTGATAAGGGCTATTGGTTTCAAGCGCAACGGCGCCTCATAGATCAATTTGACCCGTGGACACGCAGAGCCTTTATCGCCGCTTATAGCTGTGTTCCTCAGGAGCAACGCGGGCCTTTCTACCGATCACTGCGTCAGACACAAGATGTACTGGAGAAATGTGTGATGAATTGGGCAGCGGCACATCCGTTCTAGGTTCCAGTGAAGTCAGTATTCCGTGCCGCGTTTTTTGTAGGCGAGAAGTTACAACTCTGGCGATGAAAAGCAGGCACCAGTAAAACGCTGAAGCAGTAGATTGGACGAGCACATTCAAAAGAATCGCTGGGGAGTTTGGTTACGAGTTGTGAGGTGTGCGTTTACCGAGAATCGGCATGTCGTTCGATCCGGCGGTTTCGAGCTTACACGAACTCAATGGAGAGGCATCGTAAGTGTCAACATTCCCTGGTACCGGTGAAGGCCTGAAGTCATCGAAAGGCATAAGGAATGTCACCGCAGAGTAGTCGTCAACGACCAGGTCCTGGAGCATGAAGAATTTCACGTACCCATTGAAGTCTTCGAACAAAGCGGAGAAATCGCCGTACCTTTTGAGCGTATGCTCGAGGAGGCTGTGTTGGCCGATGTAATGCCGACGGATGCACTCGAGCGTGTGAAGTCGAATCTATTCCCCACTCGTACCGGCGGACCCCACAGCGACACCAACCTGCTAGCCCGACATCTCAAACCGGCTGGCAAGCAGATCGGGACGCCGTGGGTCGGTTGGCAAACGCTGAGGCGGACTCACGCAACCCTGCTCTCGCAAGCGGGAGCGTCCCCCAAGGACGCTCAGGCGCAGTTTGGGCACGCACATATATCCACCACAATCTACACACGACCAACTCCAGACCATCAACGGGCAGCAGTCGAGAGAATGTCTCAATTGGTGACGAATGGCGACGAGTTGGCCGTTTCACACGGCGGAATGCCGCCGCGCTCCCCTATTACTCAGTGATTTAGTTGCTGGGCACAGCAGGATTCGAACCTACGACTTCCACCGTGTGAAAACTAGGAACGCAACGCTTATTGGACCCTTATTGGACCCGCAGATGGACCCAGGCTGTGCGCGAGCAAACACGCGGCAAGAACGGCAACAGCCTGGAATCTAACCGGAGATTAAATGTCTAACCGCGTTTCACTCAACAACTGATTACGGTGGGTGGGAGGAGATGATTTGGGCTGCGTCAGTTCAATCTCACTGGCTAATCAACAAAGGCTCTGTCAGACGCAGTTGATTTGCAACTAACCAACGCCGTGCTTGTTCGGTCTCGCGGCACAAACTTTGAACCGTCAGCCAATACTTCCGAGAGTGATCAGGGATGGCCAAATGGACGGCTTCGTGGACAACTAGATACCGAAGAACAAAATCGGGTGCCATGATAAGTCTCCAATTGAAAGACAAATTCCCAAGTGCAGAGCAATTTCCCCATTTCGTTCGCTGGCCCATTACATAGACACTATTCGGTTCCCGATGAAGCCGAGTTGCGACCGGCCTAAGAAAGCCCTTGATCTGCTCCCGAGCCTGCTTGCGGAGCCAATTTTCGAGTGATCGAGTCAAAGAGAGTTGGTCTCGATTACCGCACCGAATCGTAATCTCACCATTCTCTAGCTTGATCCGACTTGATCCCTGCCACGCGTCAGCGCGTAGGACCTTAATGGGAGTAGACTCGCCTCTGTAAAGAATCTCTCCGGCCGGCCTTTTTACCAGGCGATGAATAGCTTGGAGCCTTTTGGAGCGTTCAAGCTGTGCGGCAGCCCATCGTTGGTTTTCTTGCAGGAACTTGAGACCTTCATCCGCTTGACGCCCTTCTGGGACGACAATCTCTAGCCCTCCACGCGAGATTTTGATGCGTACCTTCTTTGCTACCGTGGATCGGGTCAAGCGACACTCAATTTCCTGCTCGCACAGAGAGACGTGGTGGAGAGTGCTCGATCGTTGTGTATTAGATCGCATCGGTCTTCACCAATTCACTCACGGCAAGGTCCAGGAAAGCGGCTTCGGAAGTGCCAAGGCCAAGCTCCTCGTATTGCTCCTCATGCGCCAGAATCTCGCCGAGCAGCGAACGCTTAACCTGTAGACGCCCGCCTTTCGAGTAGCTCCAACCGGGTTGAAGAAGCGAGTTGTTTCTCAAATACTCAACCATGACACGAGCGCAATTGCTCAGGTAAGCCTCATCCTTGTCCTTAGAGAATTCGCGCAATACCGTAAACAATTCGTATTCTCCAGCTTGCGTCAGTTTCAGCCGTGACGGTTCACCTTTTGACTTCACGATCTCATCCGCAACTTCGCGGAGTGACTTCAGCTTCTCCTCGGCCGCCTTGTCTGCAGCGTCCTTTCTCGCCTTGATGCGTGCGAGACGCACACCGAGTTGTTGGTAGGTGAATGCCTGCCCATCCTCGGCTAGTTCCGCATCCAAAAATGCTTCTAGGGCAGCAGCCTTATCAGCCGCGCTCGGCAATTCTTCAAGTTTCGAAACATAATCCTTGTCAATCTTGAACTCGGGAAGAGACTGCGCAATTCCAAGGAAAGTTGTATTCTCCTCGATCAGAGCGCGGGTCTTATTTGAAAGCTCTCCGAATGTTCCACGCCCTGACGCACCTTGCTTCCGGCGGCGGTACGCTACATAAATTCCACAGAGCCAACCATAGACAAAACGGTGGGGATAGAGAACCGGGTCTGGAGAAAGAGCTTCCCATAACCTCTCAAGACTCTTGAAGTTCTGTTCAAATCTCTGCGCCGCGTCCGGATCGCTAACAGCCCGAAGTGCCGCCAGAAGGCAATCGCGTGTATCGGCAATTTGAATACCCTGGAAACTCGCCATACACCGAGCAACCTCTTCGGGCACCGTAAGCTTAAGCGCATCCCAATCGATCAAGGCTTCTTCGCGAATATTCTCATCGAAGTTCAGCGCTTTGGAGAGATCAGCAAATACGCCAAAGTAATCAACCACTACACCTGTAAGTTTGTTCATCGTGGGCAGTGGACGATTCGTGCGGGCGATCGCCTGCAGAAGATTGTGATCTCGCAGAGGCTTGTCGAGATACATCACCTGCTCGACTGGTGCATCAAAGCCGGTCAACAGACGGTCACAGACAATCAGTATCTTTAGGGGCGGTCGCCATTTCGACCTATCCTCACCGAAGGCTTCGCGGTTCCACTCCTCCCACTGCTTTGGGGTGAGCTTGTAGTAGTCGATCAGTTCATCCTGTTTCTGCTTCCCGTAGTGGAACCGCGCCAAATCTTTATCGTCATTCTGTGCATCAGAGATGATGACATCGGACCACTCCGGCGCCAGCCCACGCGCTTTCAACTTCGTATCAAGGGCGTCTTTGAACCGCGCACAAGCGATTCGGTCCACGCCCACAAGCTGCGCTTTGAATCCGCTGGGGTCAGGATAGGCCAGAAAGTGCTCTAGCATTTTCTCAAGCACAATCTCGACCCGGTTAGGATGTCTTGCCAACTCCTTCCACTGAGCCCGCTGACGCTGGATCAGATCCTTTGCCTCTTCATCCTCGAGTTCCATCTCCTTGCACATTTCTTCGAAGCCGACACTCAGCGTCTTCTCATCAACATTGAATGGAACCTTGTCGCGGATATATCGGACCTCTAGAGTTGCGCCGTCCTGGATTGCTCGTTTGATCCCGTAGTAGCTGAGGTAGCGCTCCTGCTCTCCCTCAATCACCGGTCCAAAGTCCCTATGCGTATTCATCGTTGTGCGGTCAATGGGAGTACCCGTCAAGCCAAAGCGGAAAGAGTTTGGCAGTTTGACCCGCATAGTCATGGCGTAACTGTCGGCGGTCGATCCCTTCTGCGAACGATGGGCTTCATCCACCAACGTAATGACATTGTCGGCGTCTACGGGATCGAGGTCTGCCATATTCTGAAACGACTGTACCGTTGTGACGAGCGTCCCACGCCACCCGCGTTTCAGCCGGTCTTTTAGATCCTCAACACCCATCGCCTTTTCGACGCTCGGGTAGTCGCAGGCATCGAAATCGTCGGAGATTTGCGTCTTGAGATCACGTCGGTCAACGACGATCATCACCATCGGACTCTTCAAGGCGGTCTGCCGCCGGAGTTTGTAGGCTGCAAAGATCATCGTCAAGGACTTACCGGAGCCTTGGGTATGCCAGATCAGCCCAGTCCTATCCTGAGCGTTAATTGGCTTGCCTATCAGGGAAAGAACGCGATCAACGATGTCATTCGCGGCCTCGAACTGCTGGTAACGGGCAATTTTCTTGATCGTTTTTCCACGTTTGGTCTCAAAGACAACAAAATGTTGCAGGAAATCTAGAACATGACAGGGCTTGAGGCGCAACAGACCGTTAACCGGGATAAGCAGCGGATCGTCTTGAGCGTCTGCCGCCGCATCGTTCCACCAGCCCTTAAGCTCAGGATAACGCGACAGCCACGGCCCCCAGGTGTCAAGGTGGATTTCAATCTCTTCCTTCCCGGCATCGTGAAACAGTACCGTACCGTAGCGGAAGGCTTCTTCGTCCGCCGCGACACAGAAAACATTTGACGCGAGCATCAGAGGCGCTTGACGCTGGTAGCGATGCAACTGGTGCACCGCTTCAGTCCAATCTTTGCGGCTGGAGTTGTAGCTCTTGTATTCGGCGATCACCAACGGAATTCCGTTCACGAGCAAAACGGTGTCGTCGCGGCACTCCTTCATGCCTTGTACGCGATACTGATTCGTAGCGACGTAGTTGTTAAGGTGCTGTTTGGCTGGGTCGAACTCAATCACAAAAACCGTCTTCGCGTCCTCCCCCGGATTTAGAACAACCCGGAGGCCATCGCGCAGCCTGTCCAGCGTCTCCCGGTTCGCGGCCATCTTGTCGGGGCTCTCCATCGTCTTTCGGAGAGCGCCGACAGCGAGCAGAGCTTGAGCTTCCGTCTTTACGTCTGAATTGATGCGCAGAATAGCAGCGATGAGGAGCTTTTCTACTAGCGGATCGGTCAAAGGCCGGTCAAAGGCCGCCATCTCCGCTTCATTACGATAGGTCCAGCCCAATCCAACATCGCCTGGTATCGTGCTGCCGTGTCCAGAGAGCCATTGAATTACCGGCAATTCAACGTAACCAGCTTCGCTCATCCACGTTCCTCTTCCTTGAACAGATTGGGATCAACACGGACGGCTCCTGTAAGGAGGTCGCGCATCAGTGACTTCTTGAGAACTTCAAGAGCTTTCAGTTTTTCTTCTTTTGCTTTAACCATCGAGTTGGCAGGCTCCAGTAACGCTCTTATGCGCAATTGTTCATCGAGTGTAGGCACAGCAATCGGAAACTTATTGAGCGCAGTCAGCGTAACCGTTTTCTGAGCATTGCCAACAGCCAGAATGTCCGACCAACGCTTTCCGATTGAACTATTTAGCCAGGTCGCCAAGAACAAAGGATCAAGTTCGTTGGGCTTTGGGTAGAGAATTGCAATGTGGCGTTGAAAGCTAAACTGCTTGTCTTCGTCGATTGCGGCTGCATGACCGTACGAACCCACCGCTGTGTAAAGAACCGATCCCTTTCTCGGTTCACGCCCCTTTGAGATAATCTTGTAATCTCGTTCGTTCACACGAGCGGCGCGGTCCCAAGAGATTGTTCCATTTCTGACGCATGAGACGTAGAGGAATGGAATGCCCGCGTGGCTTGGCACTACCGCCTGATGAGTACCGTCAGTGATTTTAGTGCATAACTTGCCAAGAGCGGTGACTCGCCATTCACGGGGGAACCGGCCTAACTTCGTAGCCGCAAAGACGTCATCTGATTCTGAAAAGTCCGTTCTAAATTTATTGTCTAGATCAAGACCTACTGTAAGCACTTGGTTTACTAAGCTCGTTCGCAATTGCGCGACCCTATCCAGAGCTTCTCGTGCCCTTTCAATGGCCTTATCGATTGCAGCTAGAATTGTGATAATTGCGAGTTGTTCCGGCCTATCCGGTAGAGCAAAGTGAACTCGTCCGATTTCTCGGCGTGTAATTGACCCAAAGGTTGTTCCTCCTGCTAGCCGGTGGTACGCGAACATCCCATAAGTGAGGAGGTAAAAGAGGAACTCACCGCACACTTCTCCGTCTCTTGGAATCAACACTTCGCATGACTGATTCGTCGTCAGAGGTACGGCTGCTACTGCCAGGTTGCCGACTGTGCCTCGAGTAGAGAAGATAATGGAGCCGGCCGGAACTAATTGCGCATTGGAGTTTGCCAATCCCAATTCGGAGATACGATCTGCTCCATCCCCAATGAATTTTCCGAGGTTGGCAGTCAAATCTGTCGGCGTAATCCAGGGAATCGCACCGTCACGCCAGAAAGAGCTTTCATCGCGGTCCGGAGTGCCACCGCCCACTATACGCACCAGTGAAGAGACGGGACGGACATACCATCCCTTAGGAACACCCGTCGTTCGAAGAACAGCGTAACTCGCATCAAGCCTTGATGACATAGCCCGCCTTCCTCAGAAGTGCGTAGAGGGAATCCTCTGCCTGCTGAAGCGAGATTTCACTCCTCCGAAGCTCTCGGATTGCATCTTTTACAGGGACAACCGGCTCTGGTTCGAACGTGTCCACGTAACGCGGAATGTTGAGATTGAATTCATTCTCTTCAATCTCATCTAGACCAACTACTCGCGCGTGCTTCAACAACTCATCGGCTGTCCCATATAGTGAACCCAATTCGGTGCCAACTTGTTTCACATCATGCCGGTCATCCTCGGCACGTCTCCGCGCCTCGTCAATCTTCTCGTCACGCTCAGCAACCTTGGCGGCAGGCTTTTCCCGTCGCGCTTCCAGCTTTGCCAGAGCGATGAGCGCCTTATCCTTGGCGGTCTTGCCGGTAATCGCGCCAAGGGACGCCTTTGCCTCAGCAACCGAAGCATCGAGTTTCGCGACGGACGCCACATAGTCGGCATACTCCGCTTCGAGACGTTCGATATCGTCATGTTCCCGGGTATTAATTTGCTCCCGAATGAACTGGCTATACTCCGCTACTAGTGCAGGCACCCTTGAGGCGTCACCGTACGCATGAGTGTGGACTAGGATTCGCATCACATCTTGTGGGCGCAGTTCGTTTTGGGCGGAAAGCTCGCGATAATGGCGGGCAGCATACACAAGCAGCACCTTGTCGTGCCGCTCAGGTGGACGTTGTTTTCTAAGAATCAGCAGGCAAGCGGGAACTGTCGCGCCGTAGAAAACGTTGAGCGGAAGAGAAATCACGGCATCGATGAGGCGGGAATCCAACAGTGCTTTTCGGATCAGGTGTTCATCGTCGGCCTTCCGGCGCTTAATCTTGGGGTTGCCCTCGTCATCGAACTCGCCCGTCTCTTCTTCGACCTCCGGCTGACCACGGAAGAGGACGCCCTGCGGACAGACGATACCTGCACGTCCATCGTCAGTGAGTGAGGCCAGGATATGGAGTATGAATGCATAGTCTCCATACCCTGCGGGCGGCGCATTGAACGGGGTGCCTTTTCCAAATCTCCCAAAAGGGTCCTTGTACCCTTCTTTCCCAAAGACTTCCTTCTTGAGTTTGTCCTTTTTCTTCTTATCGTCCGTCTGCTGCTCCGGCTTGAGCCACCAAAACTCATCTGAGAACGGGAAATTGGCAAGCACAAGGGAGAACTTGCTGATCTTGCCCTGAGCGTCCTTGAATGCAGGATCCGTGATGGTACTGGTCCCCGCTATGATTTTGGCGTCGAGTCCATGTAGGACAGAGTTGATCTTGCCAATGGCCGCATTTCCCCAGTTCATCTCCTGAGCGAAGTAACGAGCACGATTGGCGTGATACCCCTGCTCCCGAAGGTAGTCCGCGCAATGAACAAGCATCCCGCCGCTGCCAGAGGTTGGATCGTAAACCGTGTCGCCAGGTTTCGGTTCCAGAATGCGGACAAGAGCATCGACCACCTCCGGTGGGGTGAAGAACTCTCCAGCCTTCGCTCCGGCATCGTCGGCGAACTTCTTGATGAGATATTCGTATGCACGGCCAAGAACATCCGACGGCACACTGGCATTTGACAAGTCGTGCGTATCGAAGTGCTGGATCAAAGCGTGAACCACCTCATTCGGGATAAGGGGCTTGCCGCTTCCATCCGGGGCGGGCTGATTCCAGTCAACGGTAAAGACGCCCTTAAGGTCGTCGTTGGCAGCAGCAACCGCCTTCATGGCGTCAGTGAGCACTTGCCCGAGGTTTGTAGACGCGGCCAGGACATCTCCCCAGCGGCTCCCATCAGGAATGGAAAAGCGATGCTCTCCATGCGCCCGAAATCTAGCCTTTTGCGCCTCTGTGAACGTCCTGCCATGCTGGCGTTCCTGCTCCGCAATCGCCTCGTCGGTCTCGTTCTCCCATTGGTCGCAGAGACGTTTGTAGAACATGAGGGACAAGATGTAGTTCTTGTAATCCTGCCCTGCGGTCTTACCGCGCAAAATGTTTGCTGCACCCCAAAGGTGGGTTTCTAGTTGCTGTTGCGTAAGCTTCATGTTCTCTCTAATCGTTGTTGGGGTACTCCGGAAGGGCTGCATTTTGCACACTCGGGCTGGGCCACGAGCGAGATCAATCAGCCGCTACCGAAAACGTTTTGACTATCCGAAGATCAAGTGTAACCCTCTGCATCCAGGCCCACAATCGCCTTAGTTAGAGGGCTTGCCAATGTGTTTACATGAAGACCTAAGAAATTTAGCCCAGCTAAAGTAGCCTCAGGGCGGGGCAGCCTGCGGAGAGCCCTGCTTCATGAATTGGTCCACCCAAATTACTTGTATACGGAATGAGGTCGCGTCTGTTCTGCTCATCGTTACGGCAGTCAATCCAGCGCTTCAACGAGCCAGAACGTGTCCAAGGAATCGAATATGCGTGCCATCGCAGTAGAGATGGCGAAACTTCTACAACAAATATTCGATGCGCACCCTACCGGACGGATTTAGCCGAGATATCAGTCTGCTACTTGTGCGCAATTGGAGCCGCGATATTAGCAGGTGGAAAGTTCTATCTCGCCGATGATCGAAAAGCGTTTAATGTAGATCCAACCGCGCTAGCCATTGCTTACTACAGGGGCAATGACCCGGATAAACTGGCAGACTGCATCGAAATCTACTTGAGCAACAACTCTGTTGACGCAGACGAAATGCGGCTCAGATCTAGATGGCATGCTTCCATCAAATCGGCCCCGTCATCGTGGGGGCCTTTTTGGGGGCTTTATCTAAACGAATATATTCATCTATTTTATTTTTAGATACTTGCGGATAGGTTCGAATCCCTCCGCCTCGAAAAACGGTTGCCGTTAGGCCATCACCTCGCAGACGATCCGTGCCCCGTTTTCTGTCCTTATAAGCCAGCCACCTTCAGCTTGTTGCCGCAGATGTTCCTACTGCGAATCTGTCGATGTGGACTCCGCATCATTCGCACTGAGGCAGATGAGCTGTTTCTCTGTTTGAGAGCAGGCACGCCCCCGGACGCCCGAACCGGCGTCCTTTAGCAATTCGTCCAGCCTTCTGAACTCCAGCCTGAAGATTCTTGTAATCGCCTGCTACATATCTCATGATGACCTCCATCACTCATAGAGCTTTGTATCGAAGGCCTATAGGCGCGTCACAGCCTTTCAGTCGCTGAACTGCGCCCCGCAATGAATGGGGCCGTTCTGTCTTGTAGACACACCCATCTCCGCAACGCCAGGAAGGACAACTTATGCATCGATTACGCAGATTTCTTTTAGCGTTGACTCTCTGTCTCTCATCGAGTGTCTGGGCACAGATTGCGAACAACACAACCCTCGTAGGGACTGTCACCGATTCATCCGGCGGTGTCGTAGCAGGAGCAAAGGTAACTGCAGTAAATGTCGCTACCAATGTTTCATATCCTGGCACAACAAACAGCGAAGGTTATTACTCTATTCCTTATGTCTCCCCGGGTACATACGACATCAACGTCGAAATGACCGGGTTTGAGAAGGTTGTGAGTAAGGGAACAATCGTTCAGCTTAATTTATCTGCACGGACGGACATTGCGCTTCGGGTGGGTTCCACCACCTCTGAAGTGACGATCTCGGCGACAAATCCGCCCCTTTCAACAGACGATGCCGTCCTTGGCGAAACCATCGATCAGAACAAAGTGACAAATCTTCCCATCATTGGGCGAAGAGCAATGGACCTTGCGGCAACAGCCTCAAATATCATTATTGGCCCGAAGACTTCCTATACAGGGGTTCCACCCGGAGCAACTTATATTGGTGCCGGCACACGCGAGGTTCACAATTCTCTTACGCTTGACGGCATCACCATCATGAACTCTCTGGGATCCTCTTCCGCCGTTACGCCCAACCCGGATGCGCTTTCGGCGGTTCAGACGCAGACCGGAAATTACACCGCGCAGTACGGAGCATACATGGGTGTCCACATCAATATGGACACAAAAGCTGGCACGAATCAGCTGCACGGCACCGCTTACGACTATGTCCAGAATGACTTCTTCAACGCGCGCCCATGGCTCCTCTCGAAGACATCGCGCACGCCGGTACTACGGTTCAATCAGTTCGGCGGAGTGATTGGGGGACCAGTCGTTCTTCCACATCTGTACGACGGTCGCAACAAGATGTTTTTCATGGGGTCGTACGAAGGTTTGCGTCAGATCTCCCAGTCCCAGAGCACAGCAACAGTCTTGACGCAGGCGATGCGCAACGGCGACTTCTCGGCGATTTCCAGGCCACTTGCAAACCCTGCAAACGGCACACTCTATACCAACAATCAGGTAACAAATATCTCTCCGATCGCGACCAAGCTGCTTGCTTATATGCCCCTTCCCAATCAGCCTGGTACTGTTAGCAATCTCAACAGCACCGTGCCAACGAACTTTAATCTGAACCAGACTCTTGATCGCGTGGATTACACCCTTGGAGAGAACGTTCGGCTGTTTGCCCGTTACAGCTGGCAGAAATTAACTTACGTCGCCGGATCTCTTATTCCAACATCGAGCAGCTATTCGCCGACCGCCAATTCCAACGCCGCATTTGGATATACGCATATCCTGACGACCCACTTCATCAATGACTTTCGTTTCGGGTTCAACAAACTCTACAGCAATGTTTTAAACGACTTCGCACAGAATAATGTCAACGGCGCGGGGTCTGCCCTGGGTATTCCTGGCTTCACGTCGGATGTGGCAGACAACAACCCCGGTATTCCGAGTGTCCTTATCAGCAACTTTCAGTCCCTCGGATCGGACAGCACGAACTGGTATCAGGATGATCGAGCTCTTCACGGATACGACCAGATTAGCTGGACCCGAAGCAAACATACCATCATGGCTGGCGTCGACCTTCGAAAGTTGAGCACCGGACGTGCGGCGCAGAACGCTCCTCGAGGTTCTTTTACCTTCAATGGCCAATATTCAGGATATTCCGCTGCTGATTTTCTTACAGGCTATGCGGTAACAGTAGTGACGCCAATTGCGCAGTTCAAAGGTTCTGTCTCTGAATGGCGGGATGGTTTTTTTGTGCAGGACAATTGGCAAGCCACGAAAAAACTAACGCTTCTTTATGGTCTGCGCTACGAATTGCCTACCGTACCATACAGCCTCAACGGATATGCCCGGATCATCAACAGAGATGGCGCGGCCATGATTCCTCCGACAAATGCTACCACTGGAAAAGATTTCACACCGACACCGGGCTTTAAATTTGTCGGCCCGAATCATGCGAACTGGGCTCCCCGGTTCGGTCTCGCTTATCGCGCAACGGATACGATTGTTATCCGTGCAGGAGGCGGGATCTTCTACAACCCGAATCACCTGAATTCTTTCACGCTGGCCACTGGTAACTATCCGCTCGCAACATCATTTAGCTACAGCGGAAATACTACCAATCCCGCTAACCTTAGTTTCTCGAATCCTACCGGGGGACAGTCCTCCACAACCTGCATCCCGGGAACGAAAGGTTGTTACACCAGCGTTTTCACTGACAACTATTACCTTCCTACTCCCCGCCTATATCAATGGAATCTCGATACCGGCGTCGAATTGTGGCGAAACGCCGCATTCGAATTGCAGTATCTCGGCTCTCGCGGTCTTTTCTTTGATCGTTCGTACTATCCCAATCAACCATTGCCTGGCCCGGGATCGATTAACCCTCGCCGTCCGAATCAGCTTTTTGGCCAGGTTCGCCAGATCCAGAACGACAGCTTCTCGACTTATCATGGCCTGACTGCAATCCTGCGGCAACGCGTCATCTACGGCTTCGATATGAATTTAGGCTACACGTGGTCGCACACTCTAGACAGCTCGACCGATGCCAATGGTGGTGGAACGGCCATGGATCAGAGCAACCTAAAGCGCGACTATGGAGATTCCAGCTGGGATATTCGCAATCGATTTGTCGGGACAATCAGCTATGCGATGCCTGCAATCGCGAACTTCAACCGCCCCGTCCGTGCTGTGATAGGCGGGTGGCAGGCGAATGCAATTGTTACGTTGCAGACAGGGATGCCTTTCAACGTCGCCATCAGCAGCGATCGTGCTAATGCAGGAAACCTCGGTACACAACGGCCTGATGGTGTCCGCATCGGCACAAACAATTGTTCGCGATCAACGCTAATTCGTGGAGGCGGGGCTTCGTGCATCGACCCCTCTGCCTTCGGACTGCCTGCTCTCTACACTTATGGAAACCTGCATCGCAATGACCAGCACGGTCCTGGATTCATCAATACGAATCTCTCTCTCTTCAAGAACTTTCCTATCCATGAAAATGTAACAATGCAGTTCCGCATGGAATCGTTCAATGTGTTCAATCACCCCAATCCCGGCAATCCGAATGCAACGCTTCCAGCAAGCTTCGATCCCGCAGCCGCCAACTATGGAATTACCGGATCTAATTTTGGAACTATCACAACGGTCCAAAACTCCGCCCAGAACGGAGGTGGACAGCGATTGCTGCAACTCGCGGGAAAAATCAATTTCTAGCAAATATTCTGCTATCCCTGGAAGCCGCGAAACTACCTTCGCGGCTCTCTCGTTTAAATGCAGCCTATCCAGCGGCCTCGAAAGCTCGCACACATCATCAAGGACAGTTCATGACTTGTCCAACAGGGAGATTGTTTAGGCGCTCTCTTTAGAATTGCAGAGACTCTCCAAACACTTGAACGCGATCATGGTTGAAGTTTGATTTCACGACCAGGAAGAGACCGACTGCCGCGACCATCGCCAGAGCGCTGCCTACCATCATCAGGCTCGCACTGGAAAAAGTATGACGAAGCAGGCCGGTCAATAAGATTGCCGCACCTGCCCCTAAACCGCCTGCAAGATTCAATAAGCCGGTGGCAAGGCCGAAATTTTTCCGGGCTACAACCTCTGAGAGAGTGGCAAATACATTTGCTGCGACACAGCCGGCAAATATTCCGAAGCCACATGCAGAAAGCTCTAGTAGTGGTAACGACGTTGCGCTGTAGATCGCTGCCGCAAAAGGCGAACAGAAAAACAATCCGAGCGCAACTATATTAAAGCGTCCTTTTTCTGTATAGCGACTCGATCTGTCCCCGAGTACACCACCCAGAAGCACCCCGGCTGCGGAGCTTGCCTGAAGATAAAGAGTTGCGGTCAGACCGCTTTTCGCGAGAGAAAGATGAAAAGTTTCGAAGATATGATTCGGGAGCCACGCATACAACATCCACAGCATGGAACAGAAGAGTAGAAATGCTACACACAGAGCGATATAGCACCGCGACTGAAGAAGATCGCGCGCGGCGGCGTGTTCTTTTGAAACAACCACTGACTGAAATCCGCGAAATTGGACTCCGAGGAACCACGCATAAAGAACACCCACTATCGCAAGCGAGCCAAATCCCCACCTCCACCCAAGATGCTCTGCTGCCCATCCTCCATACCAACCACCTAAGGTGAGTCCTGTGAACTGAGCGAATCCATGTATGGATAGCGCTCGCGAACGAGTAGGCCCGGGGTGCGCGGTCGTGATCATTCCAATCGCGGCGGGAACGTACAAAGATTCCGAAAAACCCATGGCAACTCGCCAGCACAAAAACTCTAGAGGGCTAAAGCTGAGAGCTGTCCCGAGTGTGGCAAAGCTCCACAATATGATGGCGGCTATCACCAGACGCTGGCGCGGCCAGATGTCAGCCAAACGTCCGGCGAGAGGCATACAGAGGGAGTAGGTCCACGTAAAAAGACTCCCAGCCAGGCCCAGTTGAAAATCACTGAATACTAAGTCGTGACGCAGAAGGGGAAAAATCGTGAAGACGATCTGACGGTCAATATAGTTAAGGACAAAGGCGAGCGATAGCAGTATCAGAACGTTCCATGGCCCGATAATCCTCGGCTGCCTCAATCTCATTATTTAGATATAGTGTCAGCTTTCTCGATCATTACAAGTTCTCTTCGGGGTCATTTCTTAAGCTGGCGTCGGAAAAGGTTCAGCAGCGTGGACAGACGTTTTCTCAAACCGACATGCGGCTAGCCAATTGTGTTTTCGTCGTGCACCCTTGTAGATAAGCTTCGTCTGCGATCGGCAGTGAAAGTTTGAAACGACAAGTTGCTCCGAGAGGAAAACAATGCGCCTAAAAGGAAGACAGGCGGTTATTACAGGAACCGCGACAGGCATCGGCCGCGAAACGGCCATCTTATTCGCTCGCGAAGGTGCGGAATTGATAGCCGTGGACCGCGATGAGCCAAACAATCAGTCCACTGCAAAACTTATAAATGACGCCGGCGGCTCATGCAGAATTGTCACCGCAGATATCAGTCAGGAGAAAGATGTTATCGGCCTGTTTCGAGATATTGAGACGATCGACATTCTGGTCAACAATGCGGCGTCTGTCTATGGCGACGGCTTTTTGACGGATCTCTCTGCAGAAGCCTGGGACAACGTCCTCGGGATATGCCTGCGCAGTGTCTTTCTATGTTCTCGGGAAGCATTGAAAATCATGATGCCCCGGGGATCAGGTGCAATCGTAAATCTTAGTTCGGCGAACGCGGCGGTCGGAATCAACCTCGCAGCCTACACAGCAGCAAAAGGCGGTATTGAATCCCTGACCCGGCTCACAGCGGCACATTATGCACGGTTTGGTATAAGGGCTAATTCGGTCAGCCCGGGTACAGTGATGAGCGAGAATTCGGCAGACTTTTATCGTGACAGGCCACAGATCGCGGCCGATCTAAGAAGCCTCTACCCAGCAAGTGAATTCGGTCACGTTCGTGATATCGCAGCAACAATTTTGTTTCTTGCTTCAGATCAGGCCAACTTTATCAATGGGGCGATCATACCTGTAGACGGCGGACTCACATCGACCCGCCGGCTACCATCGATCGCCCCATGAGCGCCTAAAGCGAAGAAGGAAGCTCCGCTACGATGGCAGCTTCTACAAGCATGCCAGTCTGCAGATCCACGCCATAGGCCCTTCGGTTCGGAGGATGGTCTCCAAAGTACTCGCGATAGATTGCATTGACCTCAGCGATATCGCGTACTACGTTCTGAAGGTACAACCGGACTGAAACAACCGCGGTCCGTTCAACACCTGCTTCCTTGAGCAGATCATCATACTGACGGAAGATCTCCCGCATCTCCTCCCCCACGCCTCCCGGTACAGGAGCACTATCTCCTGGAGGGATGCCCGTTAGAACGGCCTCCATCACGGGGCCATTGTGAATCACCGCTGCACTAAATGGAAACGTTGCGCTCGTTCGAAGGAATCTCATATGGATACAGCCTATACAACGGTTTCGTGGATTACCTCACTCCGAAAAGTGATTCCAACTGAAATCGTCCAGCATTATGGCCGCATGATCGATCATCAGCAGTACCAGCGGAATCGCCTTAACATTTTGTCCAACCAGGTGGACGACTATACTGGCGCTCTGTACCTGAAGGCGCATTCTATATAAACATCCAGACGCTTCTCTATTTGCGCCGCATTCGCATCACTATCAAAGAGAATAGGACAAGGACAGAACATGCTGCTTCAGGAGATGACCTGGCAAGAGATTGACGCGCTGAACCGTTCCACCGTCGTTGTGGCAACATTTGGCGCCATGGAGCAGCATGGAACTCACCTTCCGATGGAGACCGACGCACTTATCGGCCAAGAGATCTCGCGACGTCTGGATGCGGCTTGTAATCAGCGGCTTCTCGTTCTTCCAACCCAGTGGCTGGGCCTTTCACTGCATCACATGAGCTTCAGCGGAACGCTTACTACATCCGTTGAAACCTACCTGGCAATGGCGTTTGAGACGCTTGGATCGATAGCTCGAGCAGGTTTCCGCAAGATCTTAGTCATCAATTCGCATGGCGGAAATGTTTCGGCCCTCGACCTCGTGCTAACCAAATGCAGGGAGGCGCATCCAAACACCCGCATTGTGGGCGTTACCTATTGGAATGCGGCTGCGACCGGACTGGCTTCGATAAGAGAGAGTTCGATTGGAGGGATGGGACATGCCTGTGAGTTGGAGACCTCGCTCGTGCTCGCAGTGAGGCCGGACCTTGTTCGCGGTCAGCGAATCGCACCCGATGGTCGTCAAGCTGTCTCTGAGTTTGCCGGCAAAGATATGCTCAAAGGTGGATCCATCACCGTCTCGCGACATTTTTCAGAGATCAGCCAATATGGAGCAGTAGGAGACCCTCGTACAGCCTCGGCTGAAAAAGGCGAGCGCTTCTTTACAGCAATCATAGACCGACTCGCGGAACTGGTCAGCGAGATCGAGTCGGGACGGATTGATGAATTTCGTCCAATTGGTGACTAGATTTTTCTACGCCTCACGAAACTCGAGGCCCAATCCATTGCCTTCCGGCAATACAGCGCAACCATCCTCATAAGATATTGGGCGTTGTGTCAGAGACTCGAGATAGTACAGCGGGCCGAGTATGTCATGGTCCACAGTCGTAGCAAGATTTGGCATCGCGACCGCCAAATGCAACATTGCGGCTGTACCAAGATCCATCTCAAGATTGCTGCCGATTGTGCATTCAATACCTGCAGCGGTGGCGATCTGCGCAATTTCCATCGATTTCAAAATGCCGCCATTCTTGCCTGGATAGACGCTGATGAAATCGCATGCATCTTCGCGAATCGCTTCGATCGCATCTTGTCTTGTAAAGACCGATTCGTCGAGCATCAGCGGGATGTGCGTACGTTGCCGTAATCGATAGCATCCGCGAAAGTCTCCACGTCTTAATGGCTGCTCAATCGCATTAACTCCCAGCCGTTCCAAAGCAGGGAGGGCTCGAACCGCATCTGCCTCAGTCCATCCCGAATTGGCGTCAACAGCCAGACGGAAATCATCGCCCATCTCGCTTCGCACTGCCTGTACTCGCGCGATGTCATCCTCCACAACCAGGCCGACCTTTACCTTTGCGGCCCGTAACCCTAAATTCGCAGCATGTTTTGCAATACGCACAGCTTCTTTCGGAGAAAAAGCACCGATCGAAAACTTCAGAGGAATCTTGCCCTGCCGTCGGGCGCCTCCAAGCAACATGTACACTGGCAGCCCCAGAGCCTTACCTTTCAGATCGAGTAAAGCTATTTCGAGCGCCGCTTTGGTAAACGGATTCCCGATTAACATGCGATCGATCCGATCCACAAGCATGTTCGTTTGCAGCGGGTCGGATCCAATCAATGCATGTGCAAGCATCTGTTGTATGAGAACAAGTGCCGTACCCTGGCTTTCGCCACTCCACCCAGGCGCCACCGTCGCCTCACCGTATCCCACCAACCCCTCGTCGGTCTGCACTGTAATAGCCAGATAGTGTGACTCGGGGTGGGCTCCGGCAGCACTAACAATCGCAAGCTTCGGGTTGACAACCAGAGACGTAGGAATCGCATTGACGGCAGTGATCTTCATAGAATGCAGGAACCCTTTCGATACCAGTAAAAAGATTAATGAGAACCAACCGCAAGCCGCGCTATCGCTTTACGGGCAAAGAAATAGCCACTAACCAGAGCAACCGCAAATCCTCCACAAGCGTGGGGAATTCGTCCGCCCATCGCGCTGAAGAGGCCCACACACAAAGAGAAGTAGAAAAGAATTCCCCAGGCGCTGGCCGAAAGATCTTTTCCAAGATGGTTCGCCATGGGCTCTTGCCCCTTAGCGTTAAGACTGCGGCGCACGGGTCCCCATAAACCGACAGGGCGCGCGGCACAGTAAAAGTCCTCAAGCACATGCATTGGTTCTGGCTTGGTCAAAAGCGTTGCCGCAAGGATCGCTATCCAACCTATCCCGAAGAGAATGGCAAAGCCCATCCAAAAGGGAAAGCGATCCAGATCGCTGAATGCAGGTATTATCCCATTCCAGTTCCATCCGGTTAGCCGACTCAATGCGGTTCGAAGCCCACTGGGCAACACAGAATCGCTACCAAACCAGATCAGATATCCCGCTGGAAATCCGCCAAGAACGCCGACCATATCTCCGACCGCATTCGTCCGCCACCAAAACCATTTCAACCATGCGAGAGGAAGCGAAAAAACGATGAGAGCGGAGTTAATGAAGAGGATCCATTTGTCCAGTTGTTCCGGATGAATAAATCCTCCCCACAGAAATGCGACGACTAACAGCACACCCGTTACGACTCGGCTCACCAGCACAAACTCCTTCTGTGTGGCATCGGGTCGTATGCTGCGTTTGTAAACATCATTGACAACATAGCTAGCGGCCCAATTGCCGATCGAAGATATCGCGGCCATATACCCTGCGAGGCTGCTGACAAGCAACAGGCCAAATAGACCGGGAGGCGCATAACGTTTAACCAGATCTCCCCAAAGTGATGCCGGAACTGAAACGGCACTCGATGGAAACAGCGCCGCAGCTGCGAGTGCGATCACAATAAATGGAATCAACCTGATGGCTAGTGCGAGAACACCATTGGCCATCTGCCCCAGAATCGCATGACGTTCATTGCGGGCTGCCATAAAGCGCTGCGCTGTCCAACCTTCACCAGCAAAGGGAGAGCCTGCGAAGAAGAGGCCTTGCACACAAAGGGCTAGTAAAGTGACACCCGTCAGCGATGACCCGCTGGGCAACGGCGCCAGAAATTGAGAACCTCTGGATGCCACAATCTGCGCCAAAATATGGGAGAGCCCGCCCGCCCTGGAGACAAGAAGCAGGCCGAACAGTAAATTTCCTCCAATTAAAATCACGAACTGCAGGACGTCGTTATACGCAACAGCGAATAGGCCTGCCATCAGGCTATAAACAATCGTGAAGCCACCGAAGACCAGGATGACCGACATCGGCTTCCATCCAAGTACGGGGCTGGCAGTGACTGCCATCCAGGCGGCGCCATACGCGATGGAGGTGATTCCCCACACTAAGCAAGCGTAGACAGCATAGATATTGCGATAGACAGCGGCGCGGCGGCCGGCATAGCGGCGTTCGATAAATTCTCCGGTCGTTACGACGCCGAGCCGTCGCCACATAGGCGCCCATATGATTGCGACGAGAGGCATCCAGATAACCCAACTTACCCAAGCCATAAGCCACAAGCCCGCGAAGCCAGAAAGGAAGAGGACCATGACAAAGCCCTGGCCACCACCTGTGTATCCGGCCACATCGGCAAATCCAATTACCCACCATGGAAGGTCGCGCCCCGCAACAAAAAACTCTTCCATTCCTTTGCTGGCGCGCGCCTGGAAATAGAGCGCAAGACCTAGAACAATCAAGCAGTAAACCGCCAAAATTAACCAGTCGAGTGTTGCCATCGATGCCGCTTTCCGTGATTTATTGTTTGATTACAGTGCTTCACAAAAAACACTACAAAAGAGAAGCGCTTCTATCGTGTTCTATGCGCAGATCTACTGTGAAGGTAGATCCTGATTGGAATATTTTTGAGAATATGCAGGATGCATTTACAGCGTCAATAGAAGAGCTCAAAATGCCAAGAAAAGCGTCCGGTCCGCTGGACGACCCTATTATGTCCATTGCTTGAGTCAAGCATGATGAAGCGATAGGCGCGTTACACATCTTATGTGGTCTCTTCGGATTGCGTTATCCAAGTATGTGCGCAGGAGCACTTATGTTTCGTCTCGATGGCAAAATTGCTCTCGTTACGGGAGCAGCAACTGGAATAGGTCAGGCAATCGCGGTGGCTCTGGCCGCGAGCGGCGCTGATATTGCGATTGCCGATAGAAACGCTGAATCTCTGGCTGATACGGAATCGCTCGTTGTCGCACAAGGACGTCGGGTGTTCAAGACGATGATCGATGTTCGTATCATCGAGCAAATTGAATGGGGAGTGCCCGAGATTGAAAAGCACTTCGGCCCGATTGATATTCTGGTCAACAATGCGGGGATTAATCGTCCTGCCCCAGCGGATCGAGCGACCGTTGAAGAATGGGATGACCACTTCAATACGAATGTTCGCGGCGGTTTTTTTCTTGCGCAAGCGGTGGCATCGGGAATGCGAACACGAGGATGGGGACGAATCATCTTTATTTCAAGCCAGTCCGGACTCGTTGGTATCCCCGGTCAGCCAATTTACTGTGCGACCAAGGGCGCAGTCATCCAACTGGTACGTACGCTCGGACTAGAGTGGGCAAAAGATGGCGTCACGGTGAATTCGATAGCCCCTACATTCGTTGAAACAAATCTGACCCGCCAGCGGTTGAGCGATCCTGCCTTCCGCAGTTTCGTAATTGGCAAAATTCCAAAGGGAACCCTCGCCGAGCCGGGACAAATTGGCGCAGCGGCGGTATACCTCGCTAGCGAAGAAGCCGCAATGGTCAATTGCGAAACACACCGAGTCGATGGCGGATGGACTGCCTGGTAGCCCTCGCTGCGGAACCAGCAGTTTGTAAAACGCCACAAATCCGGCTCTTCTGCTACTTGAGAACGCGGAGGTTACCCTTTCACCTTCGTCCAGCATGCTGGACGAAGTAACAGATTAGCTTCGCATACTCAGCAACCACCAGTTAACATTGGCGTGTTCAAGCTTATGAAATCGGCTCTGAGGCGCTCCAGATGCGGAAGGGACTTTGAACAATGACTGCCGCAAGAAAATCGATTCCTAACCGGAAGGTTGCCAACATGAACTCTGTTGAGCGAGCCTTCGCGATACTAGAGTTCCTCAATTCGTCTCGACGCGGATGGAACATCTCGGAGATAAGCCGTAAATTAGGCCTGCCAAAGAGCTCGACCCACGTACTCTTCTCTACGCTGGATAAGCTGGGTTACATTACCGAATACCAATCATCCAGGCGCTATCAGCTAAGCCCTAAACTATATGGTCTTGGCCGGCGAGCATTGGAGACGACGCCTCTCCCTATGATTGCACTCCCTCATCTTCATTGGCTGGTCCAGCAAACGAACCTTACCGCGCACGTTGGGATTCTGGAAAAGAAACAGGTGGTTTTTATTCAAAAGGTCGATGGCCCTGGCATTATCAAATTCGATACTTATATCGGAAAATGCTCCCAGCTTCACTGCACGGGCTTGGGCAAATCGCTTGTTGCCTTTCGCTCTGAAGAAGAAATTAAGACACTTCTCGAGAAATATGCTTTTAGTCGATTCACGAAACAGACGATCTCATCGTACAACGCCTTCATGACGGAGTGCGAACGTATTCGACGTGCGGGATATTCGATTGACGATGAAGAAGAGGAACTGGGAATTCGCTGCATTGCGGTGCCAATCCTGTCGGATGGCATCGCAGTAGCCGCTGTCAGTGTTACCGGAACAACTGCTCAGATGCCACATGATGCGATCGCCAATGTTGTTTCGAAGGCGATATGTGCTGCAGGCAGAATCGCATCACAGCTGCAACCTACACGCGTTCGCCATCTTACATTGGAAGAGACACAGGAAGGAGTTGCATGATCGTAGATTGTCATACTCACGTCGGTGAGGAACAGCACCTGTCTAAGGATTTCGTGAAGGACGCAAGAACAGTCTCCGGCAATCCAAACCAAACCCTTGCCGTCGACCTTAAAGAACATCTCAAGGCGATGGAGCCGGTAGACCGTGCGATTGTTCTGGGTTTTCGAGCACATCATGTTGGCTATGTTGTTCCCAACGAATATGTCGCGAACTATGTGCGTCAACATGAAAAACTTGTTGGCTTCGCGTCCATTGATCCTCACGACGAGGATGCTGTCGAGCAGCTCGATTATTGCGTGAAAGATCTTGGCCTTAAGGGTCTAAAGCTCGGCCCAATTTACCAGAATATGCACCCTTCTGACCCTCGGTTTATTCGCCTATTTCAAAGAGCGGAACAACTAGATATTCCGATTCTGATCCATCAGGGAACGACGTTCTGCCGCGATGTGTCGCTGGAATTCGCTAATCCCGTTCTACTTCAGCCGATCGCCCGTGCATTTCCTGATTTGCGCATGATCATTGCCCACCTGGGTCACCCTTGGATCGGTGAAACTATCTCTCTTATTCGCAAACATCCCAATCTCTACTCGGACTTATCGGCGTTGTACTATCGGCCGTGGCAGTATTACAACGCGCTGGTGCTGGCCAAGGAATATGGGGTTCTCCATAAGCTGTTCCTCGGCTCAGACTATCCCGTAACCACACCCCAGCAAAGTATCGACGGCTTGAGAAATTTAAATGCTCCGGCCGCCGGAACGTCACTGCCGACCCTCTCTTCTGATGAGATTGAAGCAATTATCAACCGCGACACATTTGGAATTCTAGGGCTTTCGTAGAGAGAAGCATTAACGATAGAAGGGGTGGAATGCAATGCATGCCACCCCTTCGGTTGCGATACCGCAATCGCTATTTTGAACCGTTCAGGATTTGCTGAACCTTTTGCTGCACCCATGCCTGTTGTCGAGGAAAATCTTTATAAGACTTTAGGTCGCCAAGCAGAGTTGAGTTCGGCTTGACACCTGCCGTTTGCAGCATCGCATAATCTTGAAGTGATTCCGCGAAGACCTCCCAGCGAATCGAATCGATTGGCCCGTCCGGCCCCGGATACACAACGAATGGATCGCCATAAGCGATACCGGGCCATGCCCCGCCAGCCCCCTCAATAAAGGTATCTTCTAATTCCTGTGTATCCATCTTGTACCAGTAGTTATAGCCCCAGTGAAGAAAGCCACCAGCGCCTAGATGATAGAACAGCCATCCGCTCATGCGAATGGTTGCGAGTGGCGTGTCATAAAAGCGATTGAGATAATCGCCTCGGGGTCCGGTGCAGTAATACACCCAGTGAGGTATGCCGGCATCAATATACCTCTGGGCGGATTGCAGGATTGGCACAGGGATATCGGTAATGTGCTGCTTCCCATATTCCACGTCGCTTAGGGCGTCCATCGTTTTCATCCATGGTGCCAGTTCCCTCAACAGTGCACGAGCTCGCTTGTAGTTTTGCAGGTCCTCTCCGCTTCCTGGCTCGTCCGAGACATGAAAGAACGTGTGATCTGGATCCAGATGTTCTTCATCAAGAAACTTCCTCAGCGCGGGTAAGTATTGCTCGAGAAAGCCTCGATAAACACCGGTAGTTGGATCCGTCTTCGTCGGCCAGAGCAGCTTGAACTCATCTCCCTCGCGCTGATACACGTGAATCGGTTCTCGCACCCCCCAATAGAGCCACATATGAGGAAACTCGAAGTACTCCATTCCAGCATGTTTCCCCATCTCAATAAAGCGCCGTACATCGCTGAAATCGAAACTATACCTTCCCGGTGATACTTCAGTGACCTTCAGAAGCTGCGCAGGCCGAGGCACTACCTCCCGTCGGGTCTGAAAGACTGGAACTGCAATAACGTTGGACCCGTGCGCCGTCATGTCCATGACATACCGCTCCGTATACTTCCACCACGTCTCACTGAACGGCTGGGTCTTATACGCATCGTAGATGCCATCCGCACTCCACCAATGAGTCACCGGAAAATCATGACGCGCTTTAATGACAAACGGCCGAACATCGACATGCGCGGACATTGTTCCCAATTCCGTCTGCTTCTTTTCTTTTCCTTCTTCTGCCGTGAGATGGATATTAAGATCGCGAATGCCAGGAGGGACCGATTCAGGAACCTTGACGGTAATCCAGAACGACTGATTCTCGTACGGCCCTACCGTAGTAATCGATTCTGGAAACAGGGGATCCGGCACCAGACCTGGCAGGTGGTCTCCTCCATCAGCTACCTTAAAATCGATATCAGTATTTCGATGGGGCATTGGCACATAGCCAACGCGACGGATCTGGATTCCAAGGTCCTTCCCTCCATCGACTTCGCACTTTACGCGAAGTCCCCTTTTGGGTGCCTCACTCCTGACAACAACCTGGAAAGATAGGGTGGCATTTCTCGCGGAAAGTAGCCGGATATCTTTTTTTTCTGAAACAGGAGACGTTGGGAAAACCCGTTGCAGCGAGCTTTCGACCCACATCTTTACAGGCGGAACACTTACAGCCTGCGACCAGACTCGTGTGGAATTTGGAAGACAGACTAAAGCGAGGAGGATGGTCGCCCACCCTCCTTTGCGCTCAACGACCATTCTTTCTCGAACAAAAATTTTCATTACTTCCTTTCACTTTTAGAAGAGGAACTTGAGGCCGAATTGCATGGTGCGCGCCGCCTGCGAGCCAAAGATCTTACCCAGATTGGCGTCGTTGACGTTTTGGGTCGGATTATTCAGGTTTGTTCGGTTGATAGCGTTGAATGCTTCCCAGCGAAATTCAAAATAACGAGCGTCACTGAGGTAGGCACGCTTCATAAGCGCAGTATCTGCATTGAAAAAGCCCGGTCCATTCACGTCGCCCACATTGGAATTTCCGAAAGTGTAGAGTGGAGCTGGCGTAAAGCTGGCCGGATTGAACCATTTGCTGGCTGTTGGATTTGTGATATTCGGATTTGCAATCAGATTAGCTCGACTGCTTTGGCCGTTTCCAAGATTTCCATTTGCATTCGAAATCGTAAGCGGCTGTCCCGAACGAGCACGTTCGTAAACGGAAGCCTGCCATCCTCCGAGGATCGCGTTTACAAATCGATTCGAATCGCCACCAAAATGTCGTCCGTGGCCGTAGGGAACCTCCCATACGAGCGTCGCGGCTTGAATGTGTCGGTAATCGTTAATGCTGCGATGGCGGTTGTACCAAGCTGGAGAATAAGCAAGCAGAGCATCGAACTCGCCCTCGCCCACGTTCTCATCCATGCTCTTTGAAAACGCGTATGCGAAGGTATAAGCCAAGCCGCCGGTAAAACGCCTCTCCACGTAAACCTGGAGTCCGTTGTACCAGAACCGGCCTTGATTGCCATAGGTATGGATCGACGAAAACCTGGGAAACGGAAGGTCGGCCTGCAGATTTGCATGAAAGCCCACGGTTGCCACGTTGCGTTCCTGGCCAGAGATTTCGTTCGGCACTCGGGTGGCAACATAAGAAATCGTCAAAGCAGTCTTTGCGATAACGGGCACCTGTGCCGAAACATTGAACTCGCGTGTCTCCGCAGGCTTGATATTTACGAGTGGCGAGTACACAGCGAAATTGCTTGCGGCATTCGGCCCTGCAGCCCATACATTCTCCCATTTGTTGAGCGAGGCCGCCGAAAAGTTCTGGTTATATACAGTCCACGTCGGCATATTGATCAGTGACGCGCCGCGGTTCCCTGTGAAGTTGTTGTAGTAGGTTCCATAGCCGGCGCGGAGAACGATGTCGTTTCCTCCGAAGGGCCGATAGGTGACCCCAACGCGAGGCTGCCAGTTTCCATTCGGCTCATAGAGACCATTGGGATAGCCTGCCTGGGTCGAAGTTTCCCAGAGACCAGCGGTCTGCGCAGCCAATGCGGGCGACGTCGAGAATGTCGAGAAGTTTGGCTGGCCTGTCCCATCTACAGCAACGACAACTTTGTTGTCCGTGGGATTCCAGACGCTGCAAAGATACAGATAACAGCCTCGAGCAAGGTAGCGATCGTACCTGACGCCAAGGTCGAGCGTGAGGTTGGGACGCACCTTCCAGGTATCCTTCGCATAAATGCCGATGAAGGGTGACTTGTCCTCGCCAAAAAACGTGAGAGGGTCATTCAGAGAGCTTGTGTTCGTATAACCCAATAGGTAGTCGGCAAATGCATTGCCGGTGTATTGTCCGTTGAACCCAAAGCTGCCACGAGCAGCAGCTGAACCATGGCCTCCATAGGCCTGCCGATTCCCAAAGTCAAAACCCACCTTGAAAGTGTGCGTTCCCTCGATCCGATCGAGCGACGCCTTTCCCGTGTACTGAGCATTTCGTTGGCCGCCGGGCACACCATAACCGCCCGCGAAAGACACACCCTGGTAGCCGCTAATACCAATGTCCGGGGGACCAATCCACTTTTCTCGGCCCGCAGTCGGAATACCAAGGATGCCCGCTAATTGCGAATCGTTCTGCTTACCAAGTGCTGGATTTGAATATTCATCTTTACTCCGCATAAAGCCGCCTGTCGCTGTGAGCAGCGTCTTTGGCGTCAAGGTCCAGGTGTAGTTCACTGCCAGACCATGCTGACGAAGTGTGTTGAGGCCATAGGTCGACGGATCAGCAAGGTAACCGGCTTGCTGCGTGGGCTCCTGTAGATAGAAGTACCGCCCATAGATACGTTGGTTTGACGTAATCTGGTGATCTACCCTCCCCAGATATTCATACGTCTTGTCGTAGGTATTCGCATTCGCTATATATCGATTACCCGAGGAGTTTGGTGTCACTAATATGGGCAGAAAGTACTTCGCGGCAGCATCGATCCGGGACGCCGGAATCTGATTGTTCGCAAAAGGAAGGCCAGTCAAAGGATCCTTGATGGGGGTGGGCCACGAAGAGAAATCCGCGCCACCGGAGCCTTTAGGAACAAATGCGGTGGGAATAGCAGCCTCATTCAGTAGCTGCGCATTGCGAATGATCGTCGCTTGAAAGCTTCCAAAGAAGAATGTCTTGTTGCGGTAGATTGGCCCACCCAACGTGCCGCCAAAGAGATTGTAACGAACACGTGGCTTGCGCTTAGTCTTGTCAGCGAAAGCGTTATATGCGTTGAAGATGTCGTTCTGTACAAACTCAAACGCACTGCCGTGAAAGGCATTCGTTCCGCCTTTCGTAACAATAATGACCTGGCTTGGACTACGGCCGGCTTCTGCGCCAGAGTCAATCGTTTGGACGCTGAACTCTGCAATCGAATCCACGTTCGGCACCGCAGTTCCACCTTCTGCAGAACCGTCGTTGCTCGTGACGCCGTCCAGCTGGAAGTTTGTCTTATCGTTTCGCAGTCCATTGCCCTGAACCGTAGTAACGCGCATACCCGCTGCATTGCTTGTTCCTTGATAGTTCATACCCGGGACCAGACCGACCAATGCAAGTGGATTGCGAGTGGCCAGGGGCAGCTGTCGAATCTGATCCATCTGCACTACGGTCTCAAGGGTTGCGCTCTCTGTTTGAAGAGCAGAGCTCGTCGATTGGACAGAGACCGTTTCTGTGGCCCCGCCTAGCTCCAGTACTGGTTCAATCCGCACTTGCGATCCGACCGTCAGCTGAACGTTGGGGTTCTCCCAATGCTTGAAACCTGAGGCCTCAACCATGACGCGATATGCGCCGATTGGAAGCGCCAGAATCGTGAACTCGCCGTCTCGTCCAGTGTGTTGCCGACTCACTGCGCCAGTTGCAAGATTAGATGCTGTTACCGTGGCATCCGAAACCCTTGCGCCACTCGGGTCGCTAACCGTGCCAGTAATCGTAGCCTGAGTTCCTACTTGTCCAAAAAGCGTCGCTGTGGCCAGCACCATCACTGAGAAAAACTTACATGAGAAGCTCATATCTACTCCCCTTCAAACATCTATAGTTGGATAACTCTCTACCGCAGAAGGCGGTTCAGCAAAAATGCCAAAGTCTGATCAGCTCGATCTTCAGAAAGATCCTGCCGTCTTTCACCACTTTTTAATGCTCAGCGTGAAAGCAATCATGTCTAGCGTCCGGGATGATTGGCAAGAAGATTGGTTCAACTTTCCATGCGGCTGGACGATCTCTTTGTCCTCTCAAATCGAGAGAATGCGCTCCAACCTCCCGCCGCTTAAAACACATTTCGTTGAGAAACAAAAATCCCCGTCTTATTTGCTAAGACGAGGATCAATGTTCAACTGAAACTCTTCACGATTGTTCCAACGTATTCGTCGGACGCCTACAAAACACCATATTTCGCATACACTTGAGAGAGAAAGGCCCCTTCGAATAGATCTCTGCGACTTTCGTTCTCGCGAAAAACCTTCTCTTTGGCTTGAGAAAATACTTCGGCAATCATCTCTGCGGGGATAGCCACGATGCCATCGTAATCAGCAAAGATCAGGTCGCCGGGATTGACTAGGACGCCACCGCAAACGACAGGTACGTTGTAATCGACGACTTGCCCACGACCGCGCGAATCAACAGGTTTAATACCTGCGGCAAAGACCGGGAAACCAAGTTTTTGTATCGTGCGCACGTCACGAACAAGGCCATCAACAACTGCGCCGCGGGCGCCGCGCGCTTTGGCGGCGGTTGATAACAACTCTCCCCAGGGAGCGTTGCGTTTCGATTCACAAGTTGAAACGACAACCACTTCTCCCGGAAGTATGCTGTCCATCGCTTCTATCTCAAGGCCATAAGGATCATCGGGAATGTAAAACATATCCTGACACTGAATGGTTCGTGCCCACCCTGCAAAGGTTGCATCTGGAGATAACGGCCTCAGGTATTCGCGCATCGCCTGATCGCGCCGCCCAAGTTCATCCAGTGCATCAGCGATTACTGCAGTGTAGAGCTTCGATTCTATCTCTTCAAACATGGCCACTTCTTCTTTGTCGGCCGGTCGACTCTCGATTCGGTGGGCGTTCTCACTTGTTTTTACTTCGCTCACAATTTCCTCCAACTTAATTCCTCTCTTCTGATCCCACATCGGCCCTGTTAACTTCGTTGCCGCTAAACCTTCCCATAACGCTCGACGCGCACTTGGGCCGTTATTGCATGCGCAACCATACCCTCGAGCATGCATTGCCTCTCCGTGACCTCGCCAGTGCGAACGCTTGCCGCCTCAGTCATCCGTTGATAGGTGCATGTTTTTAAAAACTTTCCGACCCACACCCCTCCGGTATACCGGGCAGCACGACTGGTTGGAAGGATGTGATTTGTGCCAATGGTCTTGTCACCGTACGCCACGGTTGTCTCCAGACCAATAAAAAGAGAGCCATAGTTGCTCAAGCGCTCGGCGAAGTAATCATCGTCTTCCGTATGCAGTTCCAGATGCTCGGGAGCATAATCGTCGCAAAGAGTCAGGACCTCCTCGCGAGAATTCGCCAGGTAAACGATGCCATTGTCTCTCCACGAAAGCGCTGCGACGTCGCGCGTAGGCAAAGCCTTGAGCTGACGCTCGACCTCCTGGATTGTCTTGACGGCGAGCTCCTCACTTGTAGTGATGAGGCATAGACCACTGTTGGGATCATGCTCTGCTTGACCCAGCAAGTCACAAGCGACTAAGAACGGATCCGCTGTGTGGTCGGCAATAATAAGTATCTCGGTGGGCCCCGCGAGTAGGTCGATTCCACACCGGCCGAAAAGCTGTCGCTTTGCTTCAGCCACGAAGCGATTCCCTGCGCCACAAAGCATATCTGCAGGCGGAACTCCATCCAGGCCAAACGCCATAAGAGCAAGTGCGGGAACACCCCCCAGAATGTAGATCGAATCAGCGCCCGCCTTCTGAATCGCATTGATGGTTGCCGGAAAGTATCCTTTGCCTCGCACTGGCGGCGTACATGCAGTCACGTGCTTTACGCCCGCCACCTTAGCCGGAATGATACTCATCTGTGCAGATCCAAACATGGGATAGCGTCCGCCCGGTATATAACTCCCCACGGAATTTACAGGAATATGCCGATGGCCTAGGGTGACTCCCGGACGGATGTTAACCTCAAGCGGGAGCAGTGTCTTGAGTTGAGCCTCTGCAAAGACACGCACATTTTGCTGACAGTAATCCGTATCTTCAATTGCTACTTCCGGCACCTCATTGATCGCACGCTCAATCTCAGCCGAATCGAGCTGGAAGGATTCGGGGTTCCAACTGTCAAATTTGTGGCTGTATTTGCGAACGGCATCCATTCCATTCTTTTCTAGATCCAATAACATGGCAGAGACTGTGGCTGCCGTCTCGACGTCATGTTCGAACAATCTGTGCCCGCCTGCCTTAATCACCTTCATAGTGTCTTGCCCTCAATCGTCTCGTCGCGCTCTGAAACGCGCGATGCTGTTTTTAGGTCGACGTGAAACCAGTTCTACTTCTCTGCTGCTAAAAATCGGCGCAACACATTTGCAGTAATACGCGACACATTTTCGTCTAAAAACAGGCAGGTCACCCATGTGATCGAACCTGTTGAGAAAACACTTCCCTCACCCAGAGCAAAGCACACCATATCAGCGCCACCATTTCCCGGGTTCTCGCCCCGAGCAAGAATCTTCAGCGCCTCCGGAGAACTCGGCGTGAGCTTGTCAGTCTCATGACCGGAAGCTCCGCCCGGGACGCGTTCATGTTGACTTTTCTGACCGAATATTTCACCGGACTTTAGACCTGTGCCTTCGAAAGCCCAGTGATCCGGCAGCAATACTGAATAAGGAGCCGCAGTCATCGCACCCGGATCTGTGAAGGCGACTCCTAGCAACCGCGCTTCCGGTGCATAGGTCCGATGCATCCGGGACTCGTGCTTGGTATTCGGCGCATTCGTGTCGTCAAACGTCAGGCACCTCATGGCATCACCGTCAATCGTGACTTCGCAGTTCAGGCCATTACCGCCCAGATACATAAGACGGCCACCACGATGAACCCAATCCTCGACGCGACGAAACATCTCCTTCGTCCAATATTCGGGATGTACGCCAATGACAAGAACTTCATAAGAATCCAATGGCATGCTGCCATCATCAAGCTGCGCATCGGAATAATAGTCGTAGTCGAACCCTTCACGCTCCATCCATCCCAATAATCGCCATTCTCCGGGCGCTAAACCGCATTGCAGACGCCCTCCAATTGGATCTTCAATCGAGGATGTATCCCATGGAGGATTGTCGAAAACATGATTGCCATGCTCCGGACGTTCGAATGAGAGCGGACGATACATCTCATCCGGAGACGACCACACACTGACTGCGCTTGTATATCGCGAGAGCTCCTGTCGAGCATTGACGGTAGGTCTCGGTGGTAGCGCCGTTGGATTAATGTAGTTCGATCGCCCACCGAAATTGTTATAAGCGTTCCATGTATTCGTATTAGCCAATACGGCGATCTTTGTGCGCGGCTGTGCCGGCGCTACGACCCAGGGAAAAGAGTAACTTTCTCCCGATGGAGTGCGTGCCCACAAATAGTAGAGCCCCGAACGGTCGGGTGCCTCAATAAATTGCTGGATATGCGGCGAGGGGTAACCGACCTTATTCCAATTCACTCCGGTTTGCGAATAGTCTCCATCCGGAGTGATCTGCGCCACAGCCTCGGGGCCGTGTTCGTCGTACCAGCTGATAGTACGAACATATTCCTTGGCTAAACCATAGCGCCAAAGGCTCAACTGGAACTGTTCCGAACTATGCGCTCTGACTTCAGAGCGCTCTCCGCTTTTAACCCATTTTGGCCACACATAGCCCATCAGTGTTCGACTGAGCAATCGAAATTGATAGGGATCACCAGAACCAAGATGGCAGGTGACCCGCTTCGACGTATAGCCCTTTTTCGCCAACGTAATTCGATAATCACCCGGGGGAATCGTCCCGAAGATCGAGCCGCTCGGAGATGATTCCAGAAGGACAACCGCCCCATCTTCGGAGATCGCTTCCAGACGTACTCCATCCAATCCAACATAATTTTCGTCCGAAACATAGGCGACGACTTTTTGAGGAGTCTGCCCGGATTGCTCACTCATGATCTAACTTGCCTTCCTTAATGACGTGCCTCGGTGTGTCCGATTCGCACAAACGGTTGATGCCGACGGCTCGACCTGCATCGAGAAAATCAATACGGTAATCATTCTGGCGTTGCAGCTTCACAGGAGCAAGTTATTTCAGATTGGCCGTCCACGCGGCTGGATGAAACGAACTGCATCTTCCGTAAGGAGCCTTGGAGAGCTATAGAGCCGCAACCGAAAACCTGAAAAATGGCGCAGCGCAGATCTCCGCCTTGAGGAACGGTTTAGAGGCCAACAAATAAAGACCATAGGTCGGGCGACACATTTGCACTTGCAGACTAAGAAAAACAAAATCCATCATGCTGAACTTGTGTGCGACAGAACTTGACGGTCGATAGCGGCAAGTCTTTACAGTCAACTGGTGGCACATCCCGTTTGAAGTTATGAATCGCACACATTCGGTCGCAACAAGACGACTGTCAGGAGCAGAGCAGACATGTTTATACGCGCGATAAGTTCTCTTCTTATCATCCTTTGTACAAGTCCCCTTCTATTCGCCCAAAAGCCAGCGATACGTATAAGCGCCTGGTACTGGCTGAACTCCGCTCCTAAAGCGGATTGGGAAGGCGACTTCGTTACTATGAAAAATCTCGGATTTACGGACGTGCTTCTATCATGGGGTTTGGACACAGCCGGCCTAATAACCCGCAAAGGAGACACACGACAAGCGATGCGTTGGGCCTCCAAGGCCGGTATGGGCTCTTATCTGATCGTTTGGCAGCCAGAAGCGAATTCTCTTCCACGTATCTCGGAATTTGTTCACATAAATGTAGACGGCAAGGTGCTGGACTCCTTTGATGTCTTCAACCCTGTATGGCGTTCAACCTATTGGAAAAACTATCTTCAGGAAATTGCGAAAACGTATGGACATGAACCAGGCATGGCTGGTTATGTCTTCGACGATTCATTCAGCGGCGGGAATGTGTCGTACGGTTCGTATGAGGAAAAGAAATTTGGTACACCGTTGCCTCGTAAACCGACCGATCCGCGTTGGAAGGAGTGGACGAAAATGCGTCAGGACTGGTGGGAAGATTGGGCTAAGGACACAATGAAGTATCTTCGCGCCGTCGATCCGAACCAACAACACGAAATCTACCTGGAAGACACGTCTGACCGGATAACAAATGAATCCAGGAATTCAATCGCTGGAGTAGATTTCGCCAGGGTGGCGCGTCACTTCGATGCGGTTGGTGGATACACGATGCCAAAGTGGACATCTGCGCCCGACTCCGATCAAAAGGTGTCTGAGTTGACCAAGAATTCTATAGAGGGCGTTCGCAGAGTAGTGGGAGACAAAAAGAAGATTATCTATACCTTCTGGTCCGCCAATGTGGCTGAAGAGTTGAGCAACGCTCCCGCAAAGTATCCAACGGCCGCTCAGATCAAAAGCGTATGTGAAGATGCGTTGAAGCTTGGGATACGCCATCTCGACATGTACGGGTACAGGATCGGCGAATACCGCGCAACGAAAGCTGAGATGACGAGAATGATGCCGCCTGAACCCGCTCCCTATATTATGACGGGGCAATTTCCGAGAAAGTTCATGTGGGATCGTCCTGAAATTCACTCCGAACTTGGAAACTACCTTCGCGGTCTGAATAAAAAGTGAAACTCCGAATGGCCGCAACCAACAATCTGGGCCCCGATCTCACGATTGAGTGAGGGGCTCAACCGATTAGTGACAAGAACAATCACAAGACTGGGTCGATGCTATTGAATTCGAATCGTTTTCACCGTCACATTACCGGCAGAAAAAATGATGGAAGGTGCCTTAACCAGTTTCGAGTTGTCGAAGTCAACTGCGTCTTATGCGAAGTGTTGAGCCTGACTTCAGGGTGAGAGCTTCGCTGAAGTGAATCGTTTGCGAAACCTCTTTACCTGCGGTCACGGGTTGAAGTCGAGCATCTAGCCTCTTCCCGTCAAGTTCGATAATTGAGCTTCCCTCCCTGCCGCTCACAGCCGTTACCAGATGCTGAAATGTAAGTTCTCCATACAACACAACCATCTCAAGCGAGTTTAGGTTTTTTGTGAAGTAACCCCATCCGCTATGAGCGCTCCAAATGCAACGGAAGTTACCGGACATATTCCAACGAGGCAGGATTGTCAGCTCCTCGATAACAGCATCATGGCGGAAGCCAGAGAGTACAGGAATCAATCCCCAGGATGACATCGCACGCGCATAATGATGTCCATATTCTGGCTCGTCATACGGGTTTCGCTTTTTCCCGTCGAACCGGCTCCGGATATCCGCCACGTGACTAATCGCACGATCATCCATGCCGTACATACACATCAGTTGTGACACACTGTACTCCACACCGGTCCAATTTTCGCTGTAGTAGTTCACCGGAACCTCCGGCTTGCCGCCCTTCGGATAATCGCAGATCACAATTGCAGCTTCATCATTCAGCGCATAGGTTCGAAGGCTTCCGGGCCAATTGGCGAGATCGCGCTTGTAGTTATAACGCTCGATGGAAGTGAGTGTTTTGCTCAGATTCACAGGCGATAGCAGATCGCCAAGTCCGGCCATCTTGGCGACCTGCTGACCGGCAAGCTGATCGGAATGGCAGGCGTTTCCCAATTGGAAACGTGGGCTTGAAGGATCAACCGCGCCACTCAAGGTTCCAGGATCAATCTTGTCTTTCGGAAAGCTTCTTATCTTTTGTACGTAGAACTCGCCGTTGAATAAGTTCGCATCGGTCCAGGATCGACCACGTTCAAAGAGGCTATTCAACTCATCTGCGAATACTTTGTCACCTGCAGCCTCAGCCATGACCGCAGTAGCGCGCAAAGCTGCCAGATACCAGATCTGGCAGAGAGCGTTGGGCCCAACAAACTCTACATCATAGGTATTGTGCTGCGCGCCTTCCATCACGCCGTCTTTATCAGCATCCCAGCTTCCGGCTCTCCACGCGTAAGACAATGCTCGCTTCGCGGAGGGCCAGTGCGCCTTCATCCAAGAGGTATCGCCGGATATCCGCCAGTCGAGGTATAAGCGAACAATCTGACCCATCTGGCCATCCGCCGCAGCGTTTCCCCAATGCTCCAGACCGATTGGCAGCTTTTGGCGAAAGTCCATATGGCCATCTTCGTTCGTCGCATATCCGAAGCTTGTATCCCGCATCGATCGGGAAATCTTCGGAAAAAGATGCGGCGTTGCCATCTCGTAGTTCCAGACATGCGTGCAGGAGCCAAAGCCCAAACCGCCGCTATTTCCACAACCTTCGAAGCCGTGAAAGGAACCATCGGCTATGCGAAATAGCGTATTCGAGACTAGAGTCGAGAGATTGGAAGCCGCGGCATCTTTGACTGGATTAGGCAATGTTGAGAGTCGGATGTTCTCTGAAAAGTCTTTCGTCTGCTTCTCTAGGGCGGACATATTCGATGAAACATACTCAGCCACCGCCCAGGCATCGTCAAATCGGGTGCAATAGTAATTGCCAAGCTCAGCTTTTTCGTGACCTTTCACTGGATCCCAACCGATGTTTTCCGGAGTTCTAACCGGATAGTGCCATGTGAGCAGAAATCGGAACGTCTTCGTCCCTCCGGCAGGGATTGAATGATGGATATTGGCAGTTGCAACGGCTGCCGTGTCCTTTGAGATATTCTCCGGCTCCGGTGGCAAGGTTCCTGTCCTAGAGAATCTGTCCCAAAAAAGATCGATGGCAGAAGCGCCGCCGAGATCTCTCCACATCGACAGATGTGATTCAACCCCTCCCTCATTCGGAAGGGCACATAATGCAAAACTACCTCGACGTGCCGAATCCAGAGCCAACGATGGCTGGGTCATCAATGTACCTTTACACGCCGCAGAGCTTCGCCATTCGTTGACTCGTGACCGATCATTGCTTGACGGGTTCGATACGTTCCAGGCGATCGAGACCTCAGCTGTAACCTTGAGCGGATTCTCGACCGTGTATGTCAATACAGCCGCGGGAAGACCTGAACTATCGATGTCGATCGGAAAGAATGGTGAGAATGCATCGAGCGATATATTTACTGGGCAGCGCGAATCCACAAAATGGATACGAGCCGAGGGGAATGCTCCGTGAAACTCCGCATCAGCCAAGCGAGGCATGCCAGGCAGTTCATAATGGCGAACACCATTATCGTGCAGGTCGAACGGAGGCAGCTCTTGACTCTCCAGAAACGATGCAAAATCTGGCCGTCCCGCAGCGCGCACATGGATCGCGGGAAACATGCAGGACTGAGTCTCACGATCCGAGGGTCGATTGAAGATCTGCCAGCATCGGAGATTTCCCCTCCCCCCAAGTTCAAGCCCCCCAGTGCCAATTCCTCCAACTGGAAAAGCAATGCGGCTTAGGTGCTCTCCCGAAAAGCGTCTTGGGAACTCAACGGATTCAAAAGAAGAGGGAGCTTTCGTCTTCGGCTGACTCGGCGGCTCTTTATCAAGCACGCTTGAGAACTCAGGCATCGGTGCGGCTACGGCTGCCGCCAGCTTTACGAACCGGCGCCGGCTACCATCGAAAGACTTCCGCATTCACTTCTCCATCTTGATTGGGTTTAACTGCTCGCATGCGTCCTGACAGAGCGGGTTCAACGCGGCTGCGGGTCGCCTTCTTTCCGAGGCTGCTTGGCATTGCCCGGTCCCCCTACTGCCTGCAATGCGGGAATACGATCGCTCATCTCCGGGAGTGGAGAGAAAGGTAGATGTGGCTCCTCCTGATACCAATATGCGACCGAGTAGAAATTATCCGAACGAGCGTTGGCATGTCCGTGCTCAATGCTTGCCTTCATCGACTTTGTGAACGGAATCGGAGCATCCAGATGAATTCGATAGACACTCGATCGAGATCCCGCGAGTTCAGGGCCTACGACCGGCGAGCCATGGAGCGGGAAGCTCTGAGGCGTCCCAAAATCCCAGGCCCCAAGAAAATAATCTTCCGATCCTGTGCCGACAATCGTCGGGATCGCATTATCATCCACATCAAAACGATCGTTTCCTTCGCCCCACCATCCGTCCTGGTTCTGCAGAACCGACATGGTCACACCAACAAACTGACCGTGTCCCTTAGCCTCAAACCAAACATAGTTGTCCTTGCCGTCAAGATTGCGTCGATAATTCACCCTCGGATCACCATTGTCGTACCAGTCAGAAACCCATCCATGATTCGGTTGTGCCTGCCTGTACTGGGCATGGAAGTACAGCGTTCCGGCGGGGAGCGGCTTTGTATCCTGTCGATAGTCAATGTTCCAATACAAATTACTGACTGACTGCTTTCCCTCATTTGTCACCGTGATGCGGGCATGTTTTGCATACGGCATCTGGAAATAGCTGTTAAGGGAGCGATCATTTCCTACCGACAAGACCGGCGATGACCAGAAGTAGTATTGACCATTTCCCAAACCGAAAAAGTCCCCAATCGGTGTCTCTACGCTTGGCGTAGCCTCGCCATCCCAATACATGCGCAGCACGATCCGTTTCAGGTGATAGCTCTCCGGTGCATTAATCGTGAACCAGATATGAGAGATTCTTCCCGGACCATCAGCATCCAGAATAGTCAGTGTCTGTCCGGCCGTTAAGGTGCGGTAGTCCGCATTGGCTCCGGTCGTTTCACGACTGGATGATCGGTGTAGGGCGTAGGTCTGCTGCACTGTGGGGTCAGGAAATCCTTCAAGACTTTGTCCCTCAACGAAGCAAGAAGCAAGAAGAATAGAAAAAACAAATAGCTTTCGTGCCCTCACAAAAAACACCCCTGAATTATTATGTCGATACCGTCCGTGGGTAATATTGCGCGCACAAATGCCTTTTAGGCAATGTGCAGTACAGCAGGCTGGCTATTAAATATCTTCACGACGACGACAACGTCAGCGGTCACGGACCTCACATTCTGATGCCGGCATACGCGCCTTTCCCCTAAGACTTGCCGCTTGTAGGCTACTCCCGGGTAGATCGAACAGGCTGATCTATGCAGGATTTGTATCCTGCTTGTCGGCGCTTCGGAGTGGCAGAAGAGGATTTCCGGTGTGTCATAAGGCAGTTTGGCGTGCTTCAGGAAATCTCGTTCTTGCTCAAACCGTGGAGCGCCCCTGGGTTGCTGTCTACGCTTTTGTTCGCTTTCAAGCGAACCGCGGCTGGAGAAGCAATGACCACAGCCGCGAAGTCCCACCAGAAGTGGCGGATGTCTTAAGCGCGGGATACGAAGATGTCCAAAACAGTCGACCAACATTTGAAATCCAGAGCGATCATTTCGGCCTCGCCCTGAGGTTGCAACAAACAATACCGGCACTTCTTTGATAGCTGAGAAGGCATACCTGCCAAAATCAGCGAGGACGGCCGAGAGTCGCTCCAAGCAGGGCGATGATGGGACCATATAGATCTGCTTGAATCTGCAGGCTGGAAAGCTCTTTTGCCGGGTCAAGCTCGAGTGCGAGAATATAAGCGGCTCCCCCGGGTACAGTCTTTCCTTTCCCCTTAAAAGATTCTGGATCCAGCATCCTCACATTTCCCGAACGTAAATCAACTCGCGGAGGAATGGGGGCTTTGCTGACGAACAGAAAGTCGTCGAGAAGGAAATCCTGCTCGATCGGCCACAGCGTCTCCGGCGTTCTAAGTTCCAATGAGGCAATCCTTTTATCTGCATAGTGCACCGTTACTGCTCCATGTCTCATGTGGCTGCATTGAGGAAACGTGCTCGCAGCGACCAACAAAAATAGAGTCTTTGCTCTTCCTGCCAGAGGAAGCTCGAAGCTGCTTTGATCCTGCTGCCACTGGGACAAAAATAAGCAGTTTGGTGTTGCAATATCAGATGGCGTGCGAAAGGGAACACCAAGAGGTGTTGTCAGAGTACCGCTTGCGGCGCGCAAACCGCTGTCATCGATGACCGGCTGCACATCAAAGGCCGCCCACGCGCCTACTCCCTGTTGAGGGATAGAAAGTGAGCAGTACGGCGACCGAGGGGTAGAGTAATTCCGTTGGAAGATCTCGGTGATCTGGTGCTTCAGATGTCCTGTCAGGTCCAAGGGTTCAACGCGCACATTGCTGGCAAGTTGCAATGGCTCACGATTGGCTAAAACGGATCGCACCTCAAACGAAACCGGCATCCACCACCGGCATTCTCTGTCTTCCATTCGGGCAAAAATCGTGTGTGGTCCAGGCGCTGTCGCTCGTCCATCCTTAATACACAACTGCGGATCTTCAACTTTAGAAAAGGCTCCTTTCGGAAGCTCTACCTTCTCCCCCAGAGCATAAGTCGCTAGAGGAAGCGGTTGCGGGATCTGCTGTCCTGTCCACTCTATCTCGACAACCCACCGGTCTCCCTTACCGGCCGAAATAATCAGTAGGGGGCTTCCCACTGCTTCGGGATCAAACCTTGCGGTGTGGACCGAGTGTTGATTAATTCGCACGATCGGTTTGCCGGTTCGCGAGGCACGCAGCTTCAATGAAAGTTCGATCGGTCTTCCGAAATGGGAAGTGATCTCTAGCACCTCCTTTGTGCCAGTCCGGCGCCATTTGAAGTCCAGGTCGCGGTGATGGAGAGATGCGTTATTCCACTCTTTAGGAAAACCCGGCGAGATGACTAATCTGTCGCGAATGAGATTCGGCCTAATCCCGAAAAGTCCCTCGACAAGAGCGCGTGATGTAATGCCGATCGGATCTCCAAAGTCACGTTGTGCCTCCTGCCGATGATCATCCAAAGCAGAGGTCATGTGAAAGTTCCCAGGGCATAGCCCCTGGAACATCGAGTCCACAACATTACCTTTAAAAATCTTAAAGGCTTCTTCTGTCATCCCTGCCTGCCACAGAGCCAGAGCCATATGCATATTTTCAGCAAGCAGCAGCAAATTCAAAGACCATGTATACGGAAGCCAATCAGAGCAGGAAAGCATGTACAGGTCGCCGTAAGGGACACCTATTCCCTCGATGGGAATCTTTTTCAGACGGCCCAGCGCTTCTGCCGTCATCTGCCATGCTTCTCGCGAGTTGGCCACTTCCGAATCGATCGTGTGATACACAGACCATAAGGCCGGAGAGGTGTATACCCGTTGGTTCGTGAGGATATCTTTGGATTCGCCAAATGTTCCCTGCTCTGGCAGCCAGAGCAACTTCTGCATCCCTTCAAGAATCAATGCGCTCTCTTGGTCGAAAACAGAAGAGTCTTCTCCAAGCCATCTCGCCACCTTTGCCGCCAATACGTTCCCATAGTAGTTGTACGCAGTCGAATGCGCCGCTCCACCGCCGTTGTACTGCAGATTATCGCTTGCCCAGATACAGGCATATCCCTCGTAAAGAGGAAGCTCTCTTCCATCCTGATATCGATACGTCCGTCGAAATAACCGGCGCTCCCATTCCAGGTGCGTCAACAGCGCAGGCCATATCTCTCGCGCAAATCTTTTGTCTCCGGTCCACTGCAAATGCCGCAGCAACGCATCGAAGAACACAAGGTTCATGTCGTAATGGTTGTGGGAGAGATCTCCTCGACTGTGCAGGAGATTCTCCGAGCGAGTCATATGCGAACTAGGATCAGGGCTTCCTGTCGCAGGCGTTGCAGTCGTTACGGGCGAAGTATTCTGTTTCGCAATCCAGTGGCGTGCATGCTCCTGAAAACGATCATGCCATCCCAGGCAATCGAGTACATAAGGACCGCGCCATCCTGCCAAAGGGCTACGCCAGGCCACTGCGCCGTGCATGGCGCATCTCTGTTGATCATCCCATATTGCGTCTCCCGCAATGCATAAGGCTGCCCCGGCGGCATCAATACATGGATCGGGTGTTGCGATAGCCATCTGACTCGCAAGCATCTCGAGCTGCTTAGTTCGGTCTGTAAAAGACTTGGCCACATCCTCCAAGGTCGAAGGTGCGGCGCCATCCATCTTCTTGATCCCCATGTACTGCGACTTATCGGAATTAAGGTCTATATATCCAACAATTACAGGCTCTTCCCCAACCACCTTCCCCGAGCTGCTTACCGCCTGCCAGCCATCGTTCCAATACTTACCGTCTCCTATCGAAAGGTAGGAGCCGTTGGGGAATGTAAGAAGCAGCTTTGCCGCCCGGCCGCTGAGAACAGCTTTATGCCCATCAATGGAGTAATGGTTCTGTCTGCACTCTTCAGGCCGAACCTGAAAGAACTGACTGACTGGTTCGCTCTCACAACCGATATCACCCCCGCGTTTTCCTTTGCGGCCACTGAGCCCGCCAAACATCCATATCAACTTTGTCCCGTCGGGAATCTCTTGAGATTGAACACATACCTGCAGTCCTTCTGCTACGCCCATCGTGCATAGCTCAAGCAGGATCGAGCCTCGCTTGAGCAAAGGATCTCGAACTTCATAGAACATCCGCCCTGCTCGATAGGTAGCAACGATATCGCTTGCCTCAAAAAGCCACTTCGCCGTTATGCCGAGCGAAAAGCCCAGGCGCAGGTTGCCACCATGACCTGGCAGATAAAGGGAAAACTCGGGCAAATCGCCTGCATCCACCCGAAATGCATTATTTGGCCCGTAAAGAGGGCGATTGAAAAACTCCTGACCATTCCGGATAACGAAACCGCCATCCTGAGGTTGATACCGAAGAGGTCGAGCGGACTGGCCCGCCATCAAGCCACGCATCTTACCCGCAATCTCTTCAGGGGAACTCGCAGCCGATCGGGGATGCGAAGATTGTTGCTGCGACAGCAGCGGCCTGTGAGCCGCCAACGCTGCCGTAGCGGCAGCGTGCGACAGAAAGCGACGACGGTTCCAATACGATTGCAGGTCCATGCGTTTCTTAACCGCGTTAGCGAGAAGAGGTGGGATCAACTACGCCTCTTCTCGCAATAAGCATTAGAAGCTGAACTTTCCGGCAAACTGCCAGTCACGCGCACTGTTGTTTTGTTTAGTGACTCTCCCAAAGGCGCTGAGATTCGACAGGGATGTTCCCAGACCGCCGAACTGGGTGTGATTAGTCACATTGAAGGCATCCGCCTGGAAGATAAACTTCAAACGCTCCCAGATAGGAAACTCGCGCTTCAGTCCAGCGTCCAGGTTATAAGTCCCTATGTTGTAGAGGTGATAGGGAGCATTGCGATCAACATTGCCGAAATTGAATCCGCCGTTCCCTGGAGTTGCTACGAAAGCATTTGCATCGATGTACGAGACATCATTCACCGTCGTCGCGGTGATTCCTTTGCCGATATTCCCATTGATACGCACTGGACCGGTAAACGCTGAGTTGTAGCTCGGATAGCAGCTCCCCGCTGTCTGGCAGTTGGCGCCGCTGATCGAAAGTGGAGCGCCCGAGGTCTTCGAGAAGATGAAGGATAGCTTCCATCCGCCCGTAAGCGCACGCACAACGAAATGTTGACCTCCTGGCTGGTCCCGTTGGCCGAACGGCAAGGAGTAGACGCCGAAAACATGCAGGTTGTTTGGAACGTTGGTCGAACTCACAGAGCGATCGATTCTGTTCGCCTCAACTGTTCCGTGTCCTCCGTCAATGACATTGGCCGGAATAGCGTACCCGCTGCGAGACCCCGATATATCATCGATCGTCTTCGCGAACGTATAGTTCAGCGTATAACTCAACCCATGCCACTCATGCTGCGACAGCGATATCTGCAGGGCGTTGTAGTTGCTATTTCCTACATTGCCATACGTGTCGGTAACGCCGGAGTATTGCGGAAAGGGCTTCAGCATCTGGCCAAGCGTAGCAGTTGATCCGCCATAATTTGCGTAAGGAAGTCCGATTCCGGGCACGATCTTTTGTGCCTCCTGCAGATAGGTCTTCCCGGTAGCTTTGTCCACACTGTTGGGCAACTGTTTCAACAGGCTTCCCAAAACCTGATATTGCGGAGCCAGCTGGTTGTTGTAGTAGCCCCTAAGTCCTGCGACCAGAAAGTGGCCCTGATTGCCCGCATAATCGACACTCAACGTAAGCGTATTTGTCAGCAGATGCTGCACACCAAAGTTCCAGCTGACCGCGTATGGAGGACGCCCTGAAAGGTAAGGGTCTGCGAAGCTGACGGAACTGGCAACAACAGACGACCCATCAGTTGCGACATAGTTGCCGGCATTCGCGGTCGGCGTCTGATTAATTGTTGTCGCATAACCTGGCAGGCTACTATTGCCCAGCGCCGGGTTGAGGAAGAATGCCGGCTGCTCTCCTTGATTTGAAGAAGCGAAGGCGGGGCTGACTGTAAGACCTACCTGCCCCGTTCCGTTGTAGTTTCCCGCGCTTGACCCTCCCACGCCGCCGCTGTGCGTATACATGATGGAGAAAGCGCCTCGAATGACATCTTTGGAACCTGCCTGATAAGCAAAGCCAAGTCGCGGACCAAAATTCTTGTACCACGTGTTCACGGTTGTCTTGCAGTTGCACGTACTGTCGCCGCGGCCGTAGTAGAACAGCGCTCCAGTCGACCCCGTCGCAGGATTCATCAGCGAAGGGCTAAAGCCCGACCAGCGATCTTCCGTCTCCGTAAACGGAGTGTAGAGATCCCATCGCAATCCAAGGTTCAACGTGAGATTCTTTGTCGCTTTGAAGTCGTCCTGGACATAAGGCGAAAAAGCTTTATACCTCGCCCCGAGTGTCGAGAAGTTTTGAATGTAGAGCGAGGTCGAGTCTACCGCCCCCAGGAGAAAGCTCGCATAGGCCAACCCGCTCTTGACATTGATATTGCCTTTTGTGAAACCCGCCGTGGAGTCATTGGTGTACTTGAAGGTAACTGGCTTCGACTCACTATCAGCCGCGGACTGATTGAACTGCAGCCACTGGAAGGTTCCACCGAAGGTGATCGAATGGCGTCCCCGTACCCACTGGAACTCATCTCCAATCGTGTACGTATTTACCGCCTCATGTTGTCCCGTCGGTGAAGAGAATCCAGTTGGATTATCAACCCCACCCGAAAAACTCGCGCCGGGGAACGTCGAAGACGCCTGTCCCGACGGCAGGTTTCCAATTCCGAGACTCGCCGCTGTATTGGCGGTACCGTCAGTCAGGTTGTGAACGGGAGTCGCAAACCTCGTATACCCATATCGTAACTGGTTCACCGCGTGCGGCGTAATGGTGTAAGTGTGCTTCACGATGTCGGTCGTCGTACGTTCGTCTACAAACGTGCAGTTCGTATAAGGATTCGGCAGCACAGACGTCGACCCGTAGTCGCAGGGAATAAACTTCTTGTCTCCCGACGTGGAGATCAGTGAGATCTGCTGTTTGTCGTTGATCGTATAGTCCAGGCGTCCCGTAACTCCCCAGACATCATTCCCAACCGGACGTCCATAAAGATAGTTGTTCGTCAAAGAGGAATTCGAAACGGGCGGAAGATTCTTCTGCATCGCCTGCCCGATCGAAGAAAGCTTCGACGCCGGAATCACATTCGGGGTAGGTGCACCGTTCTTGACTCCCATAAACTGCCGAACACATGGAACCCCGCCGTTCGTAGCAGTGCATTCCGCGGCCGTCGTAGGATCATAGATGTTGTATCCGGTGCTGGCGCTATAGGCCGAGAAGTCTCCATTCCGTGCATCTGCCGTAGGTATCGTCTGCAAGGAAGGATTCGCTACACCCGTGTAATGATAACGATCGTAGTTCGCAAAGAAGAACAGCTTATTTCGCTTGATCGGTCCACCGAGGGAAAACGAAAGCTCGTTCTGATGCTCTGGATTCTTCTGCGTAGGCAGCCCCTTTGTCCCGTCCGCATGCACCACCGGAGTCCATGGCTGGAAATATCCCCAGCTATCAAACGCAGTGTTGCGAAAGAAAGCATATGCATTTCCATGAAAGAGGTTTGTGCCTTGCTTGATCGAGAAGTTCTCGACACCGATCCCCTGATATTGAGCGGAAGATCCACTGGTCTGCACCTGGAACTGATCGACCGCCTCGATTGAAAGATTCTGATTCAGCTTGCGGTTGTCGCCCTGTGAATCCACTGTCGTCTGCGGCACACCTTCCACATACATCTCATTCGAGTTTCCCGAGCCCACGCCATTGAAGATTCCAGATCGCCCTCCGCTTTGTACTCCCGGCATCAAGCTGGTAAAAGCCGTCGGATCGCGCGGGGTCCCGCTGGTCATCTGGATCGGCAGCTCCGAATATGTCTTGTTCTCCATCACCGCGCCGAGCGTCGCATTGGTCGTCTGCAGTGCAGGCGGCTCCGTCGAAACCGTAACCGTATCGGCCACGCTTCCGACCGTGAGCTGTGGATTCAGCCCTACCGTCTGCAGTGCGTTCACCGTCACATTCTCTTGCTTGAAGTTCTGAAATCCGGGTGCATTGACAACGACCGTATACACCCCGGGAGTAAGCGGCGAAAGAACGTAGTATCCCGTTCCGGTTGACCGACGCACCGTTGCAACATGCGTGCTGTTCTCCGTGGCCGTAACGCTCGCGCTCGGAATTGCTGCTCCTGTGCTGTCTGTTACCGTACCTGAGATCCCACCTTGTCCGGCGATCTGCGCCTTCATGCCGATCGCCGTGAGCGCCAGGCAAAAACATACGAACAAACGGAGAGATCCGAACGGCCTTCTCTTGTGCATCATTCCTCGCAAAGGTTGTTTCTATAGATATATTTTTTCTATCCGGCCAATCTTAGGAATCGGTCGATGAAATTGTCAATGGAAAAATAGTTTCAATCATAAAAAAGTAGAAACCGGTTATTCCACGTTCCTCATCAGATACAGCGTCTGCGAAACCCCGCTAACGAGCTTTAGCGCTGACGCGAGCGGCACACAAAAACATCCTTCCGAGGAAGGATGTTTTCTCACGACAAGATAGCCGGATCAATCAATCCGGCTATCCCTCCTTTGTAGTCTTTGCGTCGGCTAGAAACGAACGTGCGCCGAGACCTGGAGGACCCGCGGATCGTTCGCTTGCGAACTGATCTGGCCGAAGCTTGTCGACGTAGCCGAAAGATTCGGACCGCCGAACTGCGCGCGGTTGAGGGCATTGAAGGCCTCACCGCGTACCTCAGCCGTCAGGCTGTCTCGAAAGTGGAACTGACGTGCAAGCGATGCGTCCAGATTGTTCGTGCGGTCGGCGCGATACTGAGAGAAGGTTGACGGCAAAGTACGAATATTCGTCTGGCCCGTTACACCGTTCACAGAAATTCCAGGTTGATCGCTCGCCTTTTGATCAAACTGAGTGGTGTCGAATGCTGGGACATTCGCTCTGGTCTCACGAGGATTCAATCGGAGATTACCGCCATAGTAGATCAGATTGCCAAAGGTAAGTGGAGCGCCTGACTGCAATGTGTAAATACCACTCACAGCCCAGCCGCCAAGCACAGCATGGGCCAGGTGGCTCGCTACACCCTCCCCTCCTGTCGCAGAGTACGGGAGCGTATACACGCTCGCGATTGAAAGCTTGTTGGTGTAGTCGAAGCTGGCGATACGCTTCTCGTATTTGAGGTCCGAATCGTTCAGACGAGTCGTCTGTTCGATGTTCTTCGACCAGGTATAGTTCGCGATAAACGTCAACCCATGCGAAAGTCTGCGCTGGACGCGTGCATTCAAACTGTTGTAATTGGCCTTTCCATTCTGAATGTCCTGCAACGTCAGGCCGTTGATCGGATACTGTGGATACGCCGTGAGCAGCTGACCGCGGGCGATCGTGTTCCCGTTAAGTGTGGTTCCGGTAAGAAGTCCACGAAACGGATTTGTCACCGAGCTGTTGAGCAGGGCCACCACATTCGGATCCCGCACAGCGCTCGAGCTCAAATACCGTGCCGGAATGGGATTCAGAGGAATGCTGCTGACCTGCAGCTTCACATACTGGGCGCCGATATAGGCCAGCTGGAAGACCGTGTTGGCGTCCAGCTGTTGCTGTACCGACAAGGCCCAGCGCTCGGAATAACCGTTCTTCATATGTTGATTGAACGTGCCGGTACTCAAACCCTGGTTCGTTGCCGCTCCTCCCGCCGCGCCTTGAGGCTGAAGCAAACCATTCGGGAACGGGTTCGCAAGTGTGCTCGCCGGAGTCGCGTAGTTATCGTTGGTCGCGACATAAGGCGTGTTCTGGCTGAAACCGGTACTGTTGATGGTTGCGAGATTCTGCACGGGGAAGACAAAGAGCCCGAAACCACCCGTGATCGTTGTCTTGCCGCCGTAAACCTCCGGATTCCAGGCAAACCCTACACGTGGGCTGAACGTGTAGGAATCCGTGTTGTAAAGCTGAGGCCGTGCACTCGACGCATAAACGACGCCTCCAGGAGCAGCGAACTGTCCAACTGGAATCTGCGGAATCGGATTCGCGCTGTAAGCAGCGATCGCTGCGGAGGAAAGCGGCGTGGTCAGCGTCGGATCGAAGCTGCTGATGGCGCGGTTGTGCCGCTCGTACATGGGGAAGTCGTGCTCAAAACGCACACCTGCATTGATCGTCAACGTGCGGCTGATGCGCCAGTCATCCTGTGCAAACAGGCTGAGGTACCGGTTCCACGTTGCAGTGAAGACATTCCTGTTGATCGCACCAGAGGTGGGCAGACCCAATTCAAACGCCGCGAGATCCTGACCGAACGGTGCCGTGCTGGAGTTGCTTGCTGCCTGCGTGAAGTCCGAACCGTAGACAAACTGTCCCGTCGGATACCCGTAGGAGATGTTTTCAATCCGGTATTCGCGAGCATCTGCGCCGAACTTGAGCGAATGATTTCCAGCCAGCTTATTGACACTGCCAAAAATATGAAACGAATCGTTCCAATTCGCGTTCGGTGTGTTGTTTGGAGTGAAAAGGCAAGCAAACGTCGTCTGCGATCCAGGCTTATTACACGACCCCGTACTGCCCAGTGCCACACTCGGAAGCTGGCGGATGTTTGCCCCCCGGCTCAGCGAATCGGAATAACCGACCGAAGCTGGATCCGTTCCCTGCGAAGGCCCGCCTGTCAACGAAGCATACCGCGTCCAGTTGAATCGCACATTGGCGACGGTCGTTGCATTAAAGGTGTGAACATCATCCACGACCGCACCCCAGTTGGTGCGCGTCAGTAAAGCTCCCGTCGCATCATTGTGGAAGTAGTCTGAGGTTGTCTGCAACCGTTGATTATGCCGTACATCGAAGAAGAGCTTATTGTTCGAGCCGATGTTGATATCCATACGGCCAAACTGATTGTCGTACGTATCCGTGCTGTTGAAGTTGCTGAAGTAGTTATTCATGGTGAGGGCAGTTGCCCCCGGAACGTTCGGGTCTGGGTAGTACGAGAGCAACTTCGTCGCAATCGGACTAACGCCCGGCAGCTTGTTGTTGGCAAAGGCAGTGCGCCGGGTTACGCCTCCCGTGGTCACAGCCGTGGTTGGATCGTAGATCGTATACGCAGAACCACCAGCTGCCAGTAGATCGGCGAAGTCGCCTTGCTTCTCCGCGGCTGTAGGGACATGCAGGTAACCGCCTGCCGGCTGCGAATCACGGATTCCCTCCCACGAAAACTCGAAGAATACCTTGTCCCGGCCATTGAAGACCTTTGGAATCCAGACTGGTCCACCAACCGACAGGCCGTACTGATTGAAATGCGTATTTGGACGAGGAGTACCATTCCTCTTGCTGAAATAGTTATTCGCTGTCAAAGCCGCGGTTTGGTTGTACTCGTACAAGGAACCGTGCAGCTTGTTTGTGCCGCCCTTCGTAACCTGGTTCACAACACCCCCGCCGGAATGCCCGTAAGCCGCATCCGCCTGGAAGGCATAGACCTTGACCTCCTGAACCACATCCTGCGGCGGGCTGTACGCTACTTTCAGCTGGCTGTCGGTATCGGGCGAGCCGTCGAGCAGTGTCTCCGTCGTCTGATTCTTTGCACCTGCAATCGTGATCGAAGCCGCGCCGCCATTATCGAAAGGGCGGACCTGCCCCGGGGGCTGCGTGCTGGAGACACCAAGCGCCAGCTGTGCCAGGACAACCGGGGTGCGACCATTCTGCGGAAGGTCCTCAACCTCCTTCGTCCCTATACTCTGACCGATTGCGGAGTTCGTCGTGTCGATCAGCGGAACGTCCGCATCGACAACAACGCTCTGCGAAACCTCGCCCAACTGAAGTTGGATATCGATCTGGGGATGATCCCCTGCCTGCACCGTAATGCCGTTGCGGACCATCGATTGAAAGTTAGGCGCCTCTACCCGGACCGAATACCGCCCCGGAGTAAGCGAGGGAGCGGCGTACGCACCCGCATCGTTGCTTTGCAACTTTGCCTCGCCACCGGTCTCCAGATTGGTTACGACAACCGAAGCATGCGGTACAACGGCGCCCGTGTTATCGGTAACCGTACCGCTGATCGTCGCGCGAAACTCCTGCGCATTCATTCCCAACGGCATAACAAGCAGCACAACAACCAGAAATCGCATCAGCCGACGCAATCTCGCGGCGTTCAGAACAGACATGGGCAAAACAGACCTCTATTTTGACGGTAAGATGAAAAATTCACTTATGAAACTAATCCCTTTTTGAAATCACTGTCAAGTCACGGTATAAATGGACTTAGAAGCACCCCGCGTCATTTCCCGCCTTCGACGTCTTCTAAATTGGGTAAATCCGCCCCGCGAAGAGAACCTCGCGACCGGCCTCATAAAAAACACCAGAGGACTGTCGTGACGTCATCATCGAGCATCGCCGGGGTACCGGCGTCTATAAATTCGGTATCTATATATCAAGAGCCGTATCGGACGCGGCGCCTTCATCGAAAGCATCACGCTGCGCGATATGCAGGCAGAAAAGATGCGCATCGGCTTTCTTGCGATCAATCAGACCAGCGCAGGCACCTGGGCGGTAAGCGCTTCGTCCTCATTGCGGACTGAAAGGACTATTCAAGCAAAGTCCACTCCGGTCAGATCGCTGCACCTCTCCCACAGCCTCGCTGCCAGGGCTTCATCCTGTGCCTGAGGAGCAATCTTCGCCGGACCAACAACCTCACCTCGCATCTCATTCAGCTGCTGGGGGCCGTAATAACCACCGTTCTGCGCTTCGACAGCGGTTGCTGCATACAGAGTCGGCAGCGCGCCTTCCGCCTCGTCGTTTAATAAGATACTGATGGCGTGTCCGGCGATGTTGCGCAACATCTTCGCCATCGCCGATCTCTCGTCCGTGCGATACAGGGCAGTCGAAGCAACTCCCGGGTGCGCTGCAACGCTGAGTACTGGCGATCCTTTCGCTCGCAGCCGACGGCTCATCTCCAGAGCCAGCATCAGGTTTGCGAGCTTGGACTGTTGATAAGCTCGCATGGGCGAGTACGATCGCGCTGACTGAAGATCTTCAAGATCCAGATGGGTGCGCTTGTGAGCGATGGACGCTATCGTAACCACACGCGGCGCATCTCCTGGCTCTGCAGCAGCCTGTTCGATCGCTGGCCACAGGAATCCCGTCAAGGCAAAATGCCCCAAAACGTTGGTCCCGAACTGCATCTCGAAGCCGTCTTCCGTCAAAGTCCTGCGAGGCAACGCCATCACGCCCGCATTGTTGATCAGCACATGCAACGTCCGCTGACGGTCCAGCTCTCGTTTCGCAAACTCCCGCACGGAAGCCAGGGATGCGAGATCCAGAACAGCCGCTTGGGCTCGAACCCCCGGAGCCTCTTCCCGCAACCGCGCCAGAGCCTCTTCGCCTTTACTCGCATCGCGACATGCAAGAATCAGCTCTGCGTCCTTGCGCGCCAGCTTCAAGGCCGCGGCAAATCCAATGCCGCTGTTCGCTCCTGTAATCAGGAAGCGCCTGCCTGAAAGTAAAGGAATTTGCTCAGCCTTCCACGGGCCACTCATACGATGAGGTTTTGACGCGCCAGATCGGAATGAGTTTCAAATTCTCTTCCTGCTCACTGCTCCCACTCGATCCTCACCGCGCGCTTGCCTAATCGAAGCACCGGTCTGGGGCCAAGCTGATCCAACTGGATCGCCCGATCACTGTATTTTTCGCCATTCACACTGACCGCGTTCTCGCCCAGCTTTCTCGTCGCCTCTCCTGCAGAGGCTGCCAGTCCGGTTAGTTGTAGCAACTTCGGCATCCGCAACTCGCTGCCATCACCCGCCGCCAGACCTTCCGCATTCGGCGCAATCCGCACCACAGGAACATCTTCACTCACCGACCGTAGCTGAAACTGGATCGCCCAGCCTTCCGCCGCTCCATCGGCAGCTTCCCGTGAATGAAAGTCGCTAGTGATCGTATGGGCGAGGTTCTTCTTGGCCTGCATCGGATGAAGCCCCCCCGCAGCCACCTCCGCCTGCATCGCGGCAATCTCCGACCCGCGCAGATCCGTCAGCAATGTCCAGTACTTCCACATCAGCTCATCAGAGATCGACATCAGCTTGCCATACATCTCCGACGGCGGCTCATGGATGCCGATAGCATTGTTCAGCGACTTGGACATCTTCTGAACACCATCCAGACCCTCTAGAATCGGATTCATCAGGATGATCTGCTGTGGTTGGCCAAAATGACGCTGCAGATCGCGCCCGCGCATCAGGTTGAACTTCTGGTCCGTCCCCCCCAGCTCCACATCGCACTTCAATGCGACCGAATCGTACCCCTGCGCAATCGGATAGATCATCTCATGCAGGGCAATCGGCTGCTCGGCATCGAAGCGCTTATGAAAATCCTCCCGCTCGAGCATCTGCGAGACCGTAAACTGCGCCAGCAATCGCACCATATCGTAATAGCTCAGCCTGTCCAGCCATTCGGAGTTGTACCGTACCTCCGTCTTCTCCGGATCGAGAATTTTGAACACCTGCTCTTTGTAGGTCTCAGCGTTCGCTTTGATCTGTTCCGGCGTCAGTGGCTTTCGAGTTACATTGCGCCCCGTCGGGTCACCGATCAACGCGGTCGAGTCGCCGATCAGGAAGATCACCGTATGGCCAAGCTGCTGAAAGTGGCGCAATTTACGAATCAGCACCGTGTGCCCAAGATGGAGGTCAGGAGCCGTCGGATCAAAGCCGGCCTTGATGCGCATGGGCGTACCCGTCTTAATGGACTGCTGGATACGCTCTTTGAGAGCCTCCAGTGGAATGATCTCCGCCGTACCCTTGGTGATGAGATCGAGCTGGTCTTCAACAGATGGAAATGTCGTCATGGTCGCCTTTTCAGTATAAAGAGACCTGAAGAGAATGCCGGACCCCAAGCGCAAACCCGATCGTCTCACTCCCCCCAAAGAGAAGATCTGCAAGACCTGCAGGCGACCCTTCTTCTGGTCGGAAGGACGCGCGCGGGATTGGGATATCGCCAAATATTGCAGTCCCCAATGCGGAGGAGATCTCGCTGGCGACAAAGCTGCAGGACTGGAAGCAGCAATCCTCGAGCTGCTGGCAGAACGGGGACCAAAAAAGAGCATCTGTCCCTCCGAGGCCGCCAAACTCGTAGGTGGCCATGCCACGCGCCGCGACTGGGAGTCCCTCATGGAACCGGCTCGCGAAGCTGCTCGCCGGCTCGTGCGGGACGGCAAAATTGTCATGACCCAAAAAGGAAAGGTAGTCGACCCTAAGACCGCGAAAGGGCCCGTGCGACTCCATCTTACTTAACCTGGAAAGCTTTGCCTATCTCTCAGGCATCGGCGCCCAGCCACCGAGCACATAAGCCGGGTTGCTGTAGTTTGCAATCGTCTCTGCATCTTCTTGCTGCCGAAGTTGCCGGGACGCGGGATGCCGCTGAGAGATATCGATCGGTCTCCTATCCAGGTCGGTGCTGTCGAACTCCCATAGATGCAGATGCGCCGGGGCAGCTTCAATCGGTCCCCATCCGGCCGGTGGAATGCCTTTGAGGCGACAATGCAGCAGCACCGCCTCCGCATATGGATAATTGAGCCCATGATTGTTGGGCAGTCGCGCCAGAACCGCTCCCATAATTGGACGGGATGGGGAAGTTGTAGCGGCCTGCGCTGGTGCAGATCGTTCGCGTGTAAGAAAAGTGCAGTTGAGAAAGACATTGCCATGGTTCTCTTCGGGATTGCGAATCCACATATACGGCCCCATGGAACTGATCTCGCAATGATCAAAGAAGGCCGGACCTACCCCGAGAATCGTGTCTCCGTCCCCGGTGATGCGGCTATCGGCAAGGTAGACGGAACCGCGAAGATTGAGGGCATCTCCTGAGCCCTTGATGTTCATGTTCCGTACAATATTTTTGGAACCGTAGATCAGAAGACCTTCAGCCTGGCCGAAGAAATAGTTACTGACGCTGAAATTGCTGAGCTCAATTCCCGTGGAGTGATACACCGAAAATACGCAACGCCGCGAAGGTCCGGGCATCGGCGGATTGAACGCGCTGTTGTTGCCATAACCGACCTGAACCTTGTCGCGATCCTCTCCACGAATCGTCAGGTCCGACTTGTCTTGAAAAAATACGATCTCCTCGTACGTCCCATTCTTGATAAAGATCGTGAGGCGATGCGCCGGGCGAGCCGGAACGAAATCGACTGCTCCCTGAACCGTATTAAAGTCGCCGCTTCCGTCTGCCGCGACCGTAATGCGGCTTGCGGTGATCGAGGGTGGCGCAGGCTTGGTGGTAAAGGTCCAGACATTGTTCCTCGCAAAACCCTTGAATTCCCCTACAGCTGGGCTGAGGACGTCAGGATCGATCGTCACAAGGTAGGTGTGGCGATACTGCAGGACATTGTTGTGAGGGTAAATCGTCGCAGTATTGCCATGCACAATCACGGGGAAAAAATGGAAGTCGGCCAGCCCGCCAATAGTGTTGACTTGATAACTGTGCAGATCGGAGGGTGTGGACTTGACCGCTGGCGTAGTCGTCGTTGGAGTCGGCGGATTCGAATCAATCACCAGCGCTGTTGTGTTGATGCGATGCAAAGGATCGGGCCCGGCCGGGATGCTAAGGTCCAACGTATCGACAAGACGGTGATCCGCGGCATCATAGATTTGAATCTTTCCCGATCTCCCAATCGTCGGAGCACTCGCGAAAGTGAGGACAAGGTGCGTATCTGGATTTACCCCCGTAGCTTTGTTCGCAGGAAATCGTGTCACAGAATTTCCCTGAGCATAAAGTTGGCACGGAACGAACAAAGCGAGAGCAGAGGACAACACTAACCATGCTTTCATTGAAGGGCACTCCTGAAGAGGGACATGCGGCAAAGACACTATACCTGCTGCATAAAAAGATGAAGCCAAGGTCGTGATCAGGAGTGAGATGGATAAAGAGAGGAGAGAATGCGGCGAGACCTCCCAAAGACAACAATCTGCTTCTTATAACTGTGGCAACGGCACACAAAACGGCGAAAGCCCACCCAAAAAAGAACGTGAAACGCGCCAGCGCCAGAAAAAACAATCGTTGCTGGCCAGGGTTCGAACCCACGCCAGGCAAACGTCCCGGGGCGAAAGGCAGTTGCGAAGCGGTCCCCGGTCCCCACACAGCGAAGACCCGGCGCGACACAAAAAGCCGCAGCAGTCTCCAAACTCCAAAAACAAGGAAAGCCCAATCCAAAGGCGACGAAATGATTGCCTTCGCGGCTAAGGACTCTGCTTATACTCAGACGCATGGATGTTGAGCAGATCCGCAAACTCCTCCTGAAACTGCCCAATGTGGTCGAAACCATGCAGTGGGGAGAGAATCTTGTCTTCTGGGTAGGAGACAAGGCAATCGGAGGAAAGATGTTTGCGGTAGCGAACCTTGAGGGAACCCGCCGCGCCGTTATCTCCTTTTGCGCCGGAAAAGAGAATTATGCAGACTTGCTCGAGTGTGAAGGGGTATTCCCTGCACCCTATCTCGCACGAGCTTATTGGGTTGCCATCGAGCGCTGGGACGTCTTTCGTTCTGCGCAGTGGAATCAGCAGCTCACCACAGCTCATCAGCTTGTTGCATCCAGACTTTCCCGGAAAACGCGCGATATCCTCGCGCTTCCTATTCGGGAACAGAAACGGATGATTTCACAGAAGAGAGCGGCGCTTGCGGCAAAAATCTCAACCTGAAAGACCTGCAGACTATCTCGAGTGAGAGTTAGCCGAATTATTAATGTGGTTCTGATTCCCATTCAGCACCGGGCCAAAATGATGCCAGTGCGCATAGATCAAAAACACCTCCAGCAAGGCCACAAACAACGCCAGGCCAATTCCCTGGGGATTCATCGTGATATGGAAGAGCAGGATCACCACGATAATGGGCCCCAGTATGGTGAGAGCTACCCCAATGTAACGCCCAAGCAGCAACAGGATCCCCGCCACAATGTAAAGAATGGCTATAAAGGCAAGCCAGCCGTACTTGAATAAGAGACCTGCGAAGACACCGGCATCACCCGGCGGTGGAGGCATCGGGAAAAAATGAAGGAATGTGTTCATCCCCAAAATGGTGAACACCAAACCGAGCAGGATCCGGGCAATGAGGACGGCGATCTTCACGAGCAATTCTCCTTTTCGGTGAACTGAACTGCGTGCAGGCGATCCGTTAGAGTTGCACCATCATAATGGAGTTCGGTAGCGTCAGCATATGAAAAATGTGACCGAAAACGGTATCGCACTCTCACTCGCCGGCCGCACCGCCCTGATTACAGGCGGTTCCCGGGGGATCGGAGCCGCGACCGTTCGTATGTTTTGTCAGGCAGGTGCAAATGTCTTCTTCAATTACCGCTCTGCGGAAGCTCAGGCCAGACAACTTATGACGGAATGCGGGGGAGAGGCAATTTGCAGGGCCGCCTGTCAGGAACTGGCTTCTCCGTCCGACGGCAGCGCCCTCGTCCGTGCCGCGGTCGAAGCCTTCGGACGACTCGACTGCCTCGTCGTCAATCACGGCGTCTGGCCTCCGCATGACATTCCGATCGACTCGATGAGTGATGCGCAGTGGCGCTCCACACTCGGCATCAATCTCGACAGCACCTTCGGACTCTTACGGGCGGCCGTCAGCCAGATGAAGCAGCAGGACCTTCGCGATCGCGTCCGCGGACACATCGTCCTGGTCGCATCGACCGCCGCCCAGCGCGGGGAGGCCTTCCACACCGACTACGCCGCAAGCAAAGGCGCCTTGGTCAGCATGACCAAAAGCCTCTCCAGTGAACTGGCAACGGACGGCATCTATTGCAATTGTGTCGCCCCCGGATGGGTCGATACTGAAATGTCCTCCGCTGCCCTGAGCCATCCCGAGACGTCCAAAAAGGTGCTGGCCACTATTCCCCTGGGCCGCCCCGCCAGGGTGGAGGAGATCGCCGGCCCCATTCTGTTCTTGTGCACCCCTCTGGCAGGGTTTATCTCTGGTGAGATATTCAACGTCAACGGTGGGGCCGTACTGGTTGGATAGCTATTGCGTTGATTGGAGAGATAGATGAAGTCTTTTCTTGCCTTGGTCCTCATTCTTGGATTCGCTGTTCCCGTGCGCTCTGCGATGGCACAGGCAAGCGCCATTCCAAGCGCAGACCCCTCTGATCCAAAGGGCTTGTCCCAGGAGCAGCTCGGAAAGAAGCTGATCGATCAAATGGTCGAGGCACTCGGTGGTGAAGCCTGGAGGACTCGTAAGGACCTTCAGGTCTCCGGACGGACCGCCGCCTTTTACCGTGGAGCCCCGAACGGCACTGTCATCGACTACACCGGCTGGCGAAGATTCCCCGATGCGACCCAGGGAGGAGCCGAACGCATCGGCTTCCTTACCGACAAAAGCATGATCCTCCCCGGAAAGAAGATCGATGTCGTTCAGGTCTGGACCGGGGGCAACGGCTACGAGGTCACCTATAAAGGCCGAACCACCCTTCCCAAGGACCAGGTCGCCGACTACTACCGCCGTCAGGACCATTCCATCGAGAGTGTCGTCGAGAAGTGGATCAAGGCTCCCGGCGTGATGATTCTTTCGGAAGGAAGCACCATGGTCGAGCGCCGCATCGCCGATAAGGTCACCATCCTCAGCGCCAACAACGACGCGGTCACCCTCGAGCTCGACGCCTCCTCGCACCTTCCCCTCCGGCGGGCCTTCAAATGGAGGAACGAGACCTTCAACGACTTTGATGAAGAGGCCGAGACCTACGACGACTATCACACGGTCCAGGGGATCCCTACGCCTTACAACATCACACGTTACCGCAATGGCGACATGGTAAATCAGCGGTTTGTGACGCGCGTGGTCTATAACCAGGGACTCTCTCCCGACCTGTTTAACCCCGATCTTTTGCTCAAAAAGAAGTAACCGCTATTCATGGTTTTGGTGGTTATCCAGATCAACCGTCCCATCTGGCGGTTTATACTCAGGTCTGCCATGAGTGAATTGACAGAAAACCATCGAGTGTCGCCTTCGGGGCCCGAGACGCCCGAAACCAAGCAGACCATGGACATTCTCGAGATCATGTCCATCCTCCCCCATCGATATCCTTTTCTGTTGATCGATCGTGTCGTCGAGATCGAGCCCAAACAGCGGATCGTGGCCATCAAGAACGTCTCGTTGAACGAGCCGCAGTTTCAGGGGCACTTTCCTGACTATCCCATCATGCCCGGCGTGCTGATGGTGGAAGCCATCGCACAGGCAGGCGGAGCCCTGCTGCTGACCGAGATTCCCGACCGCGACAACAAGCTCATGGTCTTTACCGGAATCGATAGCGCGAAGTTCCGCAAGCCAGTCGTTCCCGGCGATCAGGTACGGATCGAGGTCAAGGTCCTGAACTGGCGCTCGACCGCCGTCCGGATGCATGGAACCGCCACCGTCGATGGCAAGGTCGTCTGCGAAGCGACTGTGATGTGCGCTCTGGTACCGCGAACCGCCAAAAAGCCCGAGGCAAAGTCCGAGTGAGCATTCATCCCACAGCGATCGTCGCAGAGGGAGCGACTATCCCTGAAAGCTGCATGATCGGCCCGTACTGCACGATCGGTGCAGACGTCGTGCTGGGCGAGCGCTGCCAGCTGATCTCCCATGTGGTCCTCGACGGACATCTCACCATGGGCGACGACAACCGCATCTTTTCCTTCGCCTGCCTCGGTATTGCGCCTCAGGACCTGAAGTACAAGGGTGAGCCGACCCAGCTCGTCGTCGGCGACAAAAATGATATTCGCGAGTACGTCACCATTTCGCGCGGAACCTCCGGTGGAGGGGGCGTCACCCGCATCGGCTCCGGATGCCTGATCATGGCGTACACCCACATCGGCCACGATTCCGTAATCGGCGATGGCTGCATCCTTGCCAACGGAGCTACCCTCGCGGGTCATGTCATCGTTGAAGACCATGCTGTCGTCGGTGCATTGAATCCGATCCATCAGTTCTGCACCATCGGAACCCATGCTTATATCGGCGGCGGAACCACGATCACGCAGGACGTACTTCCTTACTCTCTGACCAGCATCGAACGCAATAACCACGCCTACGGGATCAATAAAGTCGGGTTGGAGCGAAGGGGCTTTACACCGGAAGAGATCAAGCAGCTGCGGGCCGCCTACCGTCTGCTCCAGGCGTCCAAGATGAACACCAGCGAGGCCCTCGCCGCTATTCGTGAAAAGATCGCATCCGGAGAGTTTGGAGATAAAGTGGCTTATCTCGCCGACTTTATCGCACGCAGCCAGCGCGGTGTTATCAAGTAAGTTATACCTGGCAAGGAACCAGCCCCATCTGCCCCGATAAAAAGAGAGAGAAAGTCGCCCGGTCGAATCGCCTGTGGCGGGTTCCTCTTGCTCTCTAAGTCACAGAAAACTACGAGGGATGTCACACCGGAAGTGACGCTCCCGTCGCCCTGCAGACGACCTCGGTGATGGCCATCACACCCCCAGGGCAGATCCCGTCCCATAATCGAGCTATGTGATGGGAGTAATTGCGATGGGGAGTAAAAATCAGGTTCCGGATCAGGCCCCGTATAACAAAATCGCTCCACCTGATATGCCTCCCCTTGAGCTGGTCGTAACAAAGCCGCAGGAGCTTATTTCAGCGCCTCGCACACCTCGCAAAATAAAGAGCTCGGTGAAGATTTGGCTCGCTGTTCTGTGCGTGGCTTTGCTTGCTGTTACAGGTTTTCTCCTCAAAAAACACTCGAGCTCTCAAAACGCCGCGGCCTTTGAGACGGCAAACATCGAGCGTGGCTCGATCCAGGCATTTATTACCGCGACCGGCAATCTTAATCCTGTTGTGAATGTTCAGGTTGGGAGTCAGGTTTCCGGCAACATCAAGGCTCTTTACGCGGACTTCAATACAAAGGTCCAGAAAGGGCAACTGATCGCTGAGATTGATCCAGCGATCTTCCAGGCTCAGGTAGACGCAGCATCGGCGTCCGTCGAGCAGTTTGAGGCGGCCACCGCCACAGCGAATGCTCAACTGCTTAAAGCGGTCTCCGACATTGACGGAGCTTTTGCAAATAAAAAGAGCCTGATGGCAGTTGAGATGAAGGACCACGCTACCTTCACAAATCTTCAGGAACAGTGGCGTCGCTCTGAAGGACTCTTCCAGCAGGGCGTCGTCTCGTCCCAGGATCACGACACAACGAAGGCGGCCTTCGATGCGGCACAGGCTCAGCTTGAATCGGATAGAGCTCAGATTGATGCGTCGACGAAAAATATCCAATCCCTTAAAGCGCAGTCTGTCGCCGCGCAGGCCCAGCTGAGTGCAGCAGCAGCACAGTTGCGGCAGGCCAAGGCCAACCTGGCTCAGGCCCAGATCAACCTGGATCACACGCGAATCGTCGCTCCCGTCTCCGGCACGGTCATTGCGCGCCACTTTGACGTTGGCCAGACCGTCGCTGCCTCCTTCCAAGCTCCCGACCTCTTCGACATCGGGGAAGACCTCACCAAGATGCAAGTAGACACAAACGTCGACGAAGCCGACGTAGGCACCATCCGCTCCGGTCAGGCCGCCGTCTTTACAGTGGATGCGTACCCGGAGATGACTTTTCGAGGCACCGTGGCTGACGTGAGACGAGCACCCATCAATGCTCAGAACGTCGTCACGTACGACGTCGTCATCACTGTGGCGAACCCTGATCTGAAGCTCTTCCCGGGAATGACGGCAAAGGTGACGGTGCTGACTCAGCGAGAGGAGAATGTACTCAAAGTTCCGAATGCCGCTTTGCGTTTCAGGCCCAGCGCCGAACTACTATCCAAGATCAAGACGACAGCTCCCAAGGCGGTAGAAGGACAACAAATCTATCTGCTGTCAGCATCGAACGTCTCTGCTGTGCCGGTTGCAACAGGCATTACCGATGGCAAGTTCACAGCCGCGACCTCTCCTTCTCTTAAGGAGGGCGACACCGTCATTCTTCGAGTGGCCCGCTCGAAGCAAGCGCCATCTACACCGCCTCCCTCTCGCCGGCTGCCTGGCACCTAAGCCCGAAGATCATGATCCCTCTCATCGATGTGCGCCATTTGAGCAAGTCCTACAGCCTGGGAGAGGTCGTTGTGAATGCGCTTTCCGATGTCACGACAACGATCGAGCAAGGCTCCTTTGTTGCGATCATGGGCCCATCGGGGTCGGGGAAGTCGACCTTTATGAATATCCTCGGATGCCTCGACCGCCCCAGCTCCGGACAGTATCTCCTCGACGGCGTTTCGGTCGAGAACATGCAGCGTGACGAGCTGGCGGAGATAAGAAACCGCAAGATCGGCTTTGTCTTTCAGAACTTCAACCTTCTCGCGCATGTATCTGCCTCTGAGAATGTCAAACTGCCGTTGTTGTACTCCGATAGCGTAGTTGGGGATGTCGACGCGATGACCAGGAGATCGCTTGAGGCCGTTGGTCTCGGCGACCGGCTTCAGAGTTTTCCCAGCCAGCTGTCAGGGGGCCAGCAGCAGCGCGTAGCGATCGCCCGGGCAATCGTCAATCAGCCGCGCATCATTCTGGCTGACGAACCCACAGGAGCGCTGGATACAAAGACGAGCCACGAGATCATGGCAATCTTCCGAGACCTCAATCGAAACCACGCCATTACTGTTGTCGTCGTTACGCACTCGGACGAGGTGGCCACTTATGCCGATCGGGTGATTCGGTTTCGTGATGGAAGACTGGTGCAGGATGAGACTCGGCCCGCTTCGATTTCGAGCTCGGCTGCGGCGCAGCGGGAGCTGGTATGAAGTCGCATTGGATCTCTACCGTCCGCGTGGCCTTAGCGGCGCTAAGAACCAACCGTGTGCGTAGCGCGCTGACGATGCTCGGAATTGTGATCGGTGTAGCCGCGGTAATCGCAACCGTTGCGGTGGGAACGGGGGCCAGCCAACGCGTTCAGTCACAGATTGCAAGCATTGGAAGCAATATGGTGATCGTCATTCCCGGAAGCCTCACAAGTTCAGGGCTGCAACTCGGGACCGGCAGCGCCACGACTTTGACGCGCGCCGATGCGCGCGAGTTGAGCGCGCAATGTCCTGACATCAGCTATGCCGCCCCCGCTGTGCGTGGAGCTGTCTCTGTCGTGTACGAGGGCAATAACTGGGGAACGATTATTCTGGGCACGACTCCTGATTATTTAAAAATCAGGGACGTATCGATCGCGGAAGGAGAGCCGTTTACCCAGCAGGATGTTGACAAAGCGAGCAAGGTGGCTCTGCTGGGTACCACCGTAGTACAGAAGCTCTACGGCGGCGCCGACCCGGTGGGAACCATCATTCGCATTAAACAGGTGCCCTTTCTGGTCCAGGGCGTTCTCACGCCGAAAGGCCAATCGGCGAGCGGGCAGGATCAGGATGACATCGTTCTGCTGCCGATCTCTTCGGCAAAGCAAAAGGTGCTTGGCTTTAAATCTGCCAATGCAGACGCTGTTGACGCCATCTTAATGCAGGCGATTGCAAGCGATCGAATTGATGCGGCACAGGAGGAGGCTCGGCTGCTGCTGCGCCAGCGTCACCACCTGCTCGTGAATGAGGACGACGATTTTTCGATGCGCAATCTGGAGGAGATTCTGAAGGCACAAGCCATGTCTTCCAGGATCATGTCGCTCATGCTTGCTGCGGTTGCGTCGGTCTCGCTCATCGTCGGCGGCATCGGAATCATGAATATCATGCTGGTTTCAGTGCGTGAGCGAACACGCGAAATTGGATTGCGCCAGGCAGTCGGAGCAAAAACGAAAGACATCCTGACTCAGTTTCTCGTAGAGGCCGCGACGTTATCGATCTGCGGAGGAGTTGTCGGTGTGCTGCTTGGGATTGTTAGTTCGATCCTCATCTCCCACGTCGCCGGTTGGCAGACGGTGGTAAGTCCTGGCGCAATTGCTCTGGCTGTCGCATTTTCCGCTCTTGTCGGAATCGGCTTCGGCTTTTATCCAGCGCGCAAAGCTGCCTATCTTGATCCCATTGAAGCACTACGTTTCGAATAAGCCCTCACAGGATCGTGCGAGTTCACAACGAATCCTCAACCCCAATGGAGATGCCGCTAGACGACTTTTCGCCGGGGTCGCCGGACTGCTCTGATCTTTCCGGTCTTTCCTCCGCCGCAGAAGAACTGATCGACGCCGTTGGACTCCAGGCCCGAGATACCGACTCCGCGAGGCATATCGAGCTTCTCCTGAACCTCTCCTGTCGCAGGATCGATCCTCCTCAGATCGCTCTCGTCTCCTTCCCAGGTGGCATGCCAGAGCTCTCCATCGATCCAGGTGACGCCGGTAACAAAGCGGTTGGATTCGATGGTGCGAAGAATCGCCCCTGTCTCAGGATCGATCTGATAGATCTTCCGGTCGCGATATTGCCCGACCCAGAGCGTACCCTCCGACCACGCAAGCCCCGAGTCGGCGCCTCCGCCGGGGGCCGGAATCGTCGAGAGGATATGGCCGGTCTTCGGATCGATCTTCTGGATGAGATCCTCGGCGAGCTGAAACAGATGTTCGCCGTCAAAGGCCGTACCTGCGTGAGCGGCGACTTCAATCGAGCGCACCGCCTTTCCGGTCGATGGATCGAGAGCGTTTATCTTGTCTCCAGAGGCGAACCAGACGTTATGCCCGTCATAGGTAAGGCCATGCACCTGGTCGACTCCCGAAAAAGGACCGTACTCGCGAATGATTTCGGCTGCTGATCGATTCATGCCATGATCCTACTCACTTACAAAGGGACTGGTGAGTAACAAAGTCGTCGCGAATCCCGGCATTGGCGGTGTGGTCCAACGGAGAGCTCTTCCCCGGCCAAACGACTGCGTTTTTCCCGCCTCCGCGAGGGAGTCAAGCGCTCGCTGCACGGTGCGCTGGCTTGTTCCCAGAGCGAGCGCCAGCGCCGAGCTCGACCAGGACTCACCGTCGGCTAGAAGAGCAAGAACTGCAGCATGTTCCTCATCGACGGGACGAGCGAGCACGACTACCTCCGCCGCGTTTCGGGGCGCAAGAATGAATCCCCGGCTGGTTGCGCTGATATCGGCCAGTGGTCGGATGACACGGCGCAGACGACCGACTTCGACTCGCAGACGCGCGCGATGAGATTCGTCCAGCAATCGCGCTCCAAAGGCTTTGGCGAGAAGCTCGTCGCGCGCAACATCGCAGGGCCACGCTTCTGCCAGAGCCCGGGCCAGCGCAAACAAGACGGGGCGGCCCGCGAGCGAGACTGCCGTCGAGGCATCTCGCACGACATAACGGCAAGCATCGACGATGAGAGCTGTGGAGGCCAGAAGGGCTTCGACCTCACCGAGCAGCAGTGGCCGCTCGCTGCCCTTAACGATCTGTCGCGCAGCGGGAGTCCGCAGCACAAGGGCGGCGCTTTCGACCTCTGCCATCAGTGCGGGAATCCCTGCCTGACGCGCATATCGTTCCGCTCGCATCAGCGCAGCGCGAGCGGGTTGCGTACGGAGGCGCCGCATGGCGAGTCCCGCAACCGCAAGCTCGTGGATGGTTCTCAATGGAGGCGGTAGGGACTCTGCTTTGACCGCAAGTAGCATCTGTTCAGCTTCGTTGAGTCTCCCGGTCAGGAGAAGACGTCGAATCTCGAGATGGCGCGCGTGCGCGGCGTTCCAGTGGTCCCCGTGGCGTTGCAGGGTGGCACCGGCGGCATCGAGCGCTTTCGCCGACCACCCAAGATCGCGTGAGGCAAGGGCAATCTCTGCTTCGGCAACGAGGCATCTTGCGCGAGCCAGCGATTCTTTTGGGCCGAAGGCGCGCGCCGCGTTTCGTAACAGCGTCTTCGCTCGAGCGAGATCGCCGAGCTGTGCCATCGCGATGCCGCGCAAGGCGAGCGCGGGGGCATCCTCACGCAACGAAACTCGTTTCAATGCTCCGAGCGCATCTCCCCTTGCGAGCGCGCGCGCCGCGGAGGTGATCATCGAATCCATTGGAATCCCGCCACATTTGTCACTCCCACTGTTTCGACACCCGGGACTAAATATATCTCATGGCCACGAACGGTGAGGTCATCCGAAGAACGAGCAGTTTCGCTGTTTCTAAGCGTCGCACGACGAGTACGGCAGATGCGAACGACAACCGGGGCACATTACGGTTTGCCATTTAAACCTGTATTGAAAATCGAGTGCAAAAGGATTATTGGATGTTGTCGACGATGCCTCCTCATGAACGGAAAGGGGATTCTTCTATGAATGGCGAGAGGAAGTCTTCTCTTCCAATCGCGACGTTGCACTGCTGCCGTGGACAAAACAGATCTCAGCAACGCCGCTGGCGGCAGGGAATGAGCGGATGTGTGAGTTCGGGTGCCCTGTTGCTCCTGCTGCCGAAGTGTCCGATGTGCATTGCTGCATATCTGACGCTCTGGATAGGAGCCGGCGCCGGAGTATCTGTCGCCGCGCATCTGCGCCCCATGCTGGCGGTTCTCTTTCTTGCGTCGATGATGTTGTTGCTTGTTCGATATGTGGCGGTGCGAGCCCGTCACAAGAGCCATATGCACCCGGTGCCCTAAGACATCGTGCGGACATGGTTCATATCTGCCTGAAGCCTGTCCGCCAACCAAAGGCTAGAGCCATCATGGTGAAGTTGAGCACCTATGTGAGGCTCGCCCACGATCTTCGTGCGGCAGAGCCTCTGACTTCGCTCTTCGAACTCCAGGCCCCCGGCCTCCAGAAGGTGGATATCCCGACCGCTCTGTTCCAGGCGCCACGCAAGTAGAATCCCTGCGACCCCGCCGCCGATCACACACACATCCGACAGGCAGGCCGGCGGTAAACCTCGGGCTTCGAGGTCGATGTGCATGGCAGTCACTAAAGCACAACACGCAGGGGCCTGCAATGAAGAAATCTTCAAGAAAACCATGATTTTCGCGCTTACTTGAGCGAGCGTTTTGAGAAGCATCTTGAGTTGCAAGTCACTGCAACTCGTCCCCGAATCTTGCATACGTTTGAATGTAGATCGAGGCCTGCCGCCCCCCCGATCGCACCGGAACATCCTGGAAGACAGCGTGTCCTATCTATTGCGGCGCTGCGAAGCGATCGCCTGGGCTCTAGTTTGGCCTTGGACTTGCAGCAGTATGAATTGGTGCGCAATATTCTGAATGTTCGTTGGACGCCTCATGCGCCAGCAAGAAAGGCAAATGGACGCATGAGAACAGGGATACCTGAGTATCGTCGACGCCTTGACATGTGCATGCGTGGTGGACGCATCTCCCATGGGAGTTCTAAATGACCAAATACATCCTCATTACACCGGCTCGTGACGAAGAAGATTACCTGGAACGAACGATTCAATCGGTTGTTGAACAAAATATTCGACCGACTCAATGGATTCTGATGAACGACGGCTCGCGCGACCGAACGGGAGAGATCATGGACCGTTACGCTCAGCGCTATCCCTGGATGACGGTCTGCCATCGGAACGACAGGGGCTTCCGCAACTCCGCAGGAGGAGAGATTGATGCGTTTTACGATGGTTTTTCCCGCATCGCATGCAGCGACTGGAATTTCGTCGTAAAGCTTGACGGAGACCTCAGCTTCGCACCCGACTACTTCGCAAAATGCCTTACCGAATTTGCAAAGGATCCCCGCCTCGGGATCAGCGGAGGGGGAATCTACCATGAACTCAATGGCGAAGTGGTTCTGGAGAAGAGCCCTCAGTTTCACGTTCGTGGGGCTACCAAGATCTACAGACGCGAGTGCTGGGACGATATCGGTGGCCTGATGCGCGCGCCGGGTTGGGATACTGTGGATGAGTTGAAAGCCAACATGCTGGGTTGGAAGACGCGCAGCTTCCCGGAGTTCCAGTTGTTGCATCATCGCTATACCGGTGCAGCTGACGGAGCCTGGAAGAACGCGATCAAAGATGGCCGCGCCAACTACATAACCGGCTACCACCCTCTCTTTATGTTGGTAAAGTGCGCTGTTCGAAGCACCAAGTATCCTTACATGGTCGGTTCGGTGGGTCTGATGCTCGGATTTCTGAAGGGTTACTGGCAGCACATCCCCCAGGTGCAGGACCGCAGATTAATTCGCTATACACGCAACCAGCAGCTCCGCCGGCTTCTTCTGCTCGATACCATCTGGAAGTAGTCCGAAGATCCAAGTACATCCCCTGCCGTGACAGCATTCCTTCCATCGATTCCACTACAGTACTTCGCACGAAACTCGCCCTTTCCATAGAGGGAATCCCTCTACGGAAAGCGACGCAACCAGGCGGCTTGAGTTAAAGTAAGCCAATGTCGAAACTTGGCCTGATCGCAGGGAATGGCCGCTTCCCTTTCCTTCTTCTGGATGCAGCACGCGCCCATGGCCTGATTGTCGTTGTTGCAGCCATCAAGGAAGAGACCGACCCGGCGATGAACGCGCGAGCCGCCGCCGATCCCGACGTCCATGTTCACTGGATGTCGCTCGGCGAACTCTCCCGTTTGATTGAGGTCTTTCACAGCGAAGGAGTCAACCGCGCCGTCATGGCCGGTCAGGTCAAGCATAAGCAAATTTTTTCGAGCATCCGGCCTGACTGGCGACTCGCCAAGCTTCTGCTCAACCTGCGGACGCGCTCAACCGACATGCTTCTGGGAGCCGTCGCCAAGGTGTTGGGAGACGAAGGCATCGAGCTGATCTCGTCCACACAGTTTTTGGAACCACTCCTGGCAAAAGCGGGCGTACTAACCCGACGAGCCCCCGACGATCAGGAGCAACAGGACATCGCCTATGGCCGGACGGTTGCGCGCGCCATCGCCGGCTACGATCTGGGACAGACCGTCGTCATCGCTGCGCAGGCCTGCGTTGCGGTTGAGGCCATGGAAGGCACGGACGCCACCATCGAACGCGCCGGGGCTCTCTTCCGCACTCTCGAAGCGGAAGACGTCCTGCGAACCGATGGCCAGCAGGACACCACGCTTCGGCGCTCCCTCACGGTGGTCAAGGTCGCTAAACCGAACCAGGACATGCGCTTCGACGTTCCCGTCATCGGCGTTCCCACGATCCAGACCATGCAGCGCGCCGGAGCTACCTGCCTGGCGATCGAAGCCGGCAGAACCCTGATGTTCGACCCGCCCGCCATCGTCAGGGCGGCCGACGAGGCCGGACTCGCGATCGTCGCCGAATAGCAAAGCCTGTCCTGCAACGAGCAATTGTCTCTGCGGAGTAAAATTTCGTTGAGCGCGGGTGCCGACGCGCGTCTTACCCGGCCAATGTCCGTATTAACAGAAGAGGTCCAATAAAGGGGAACGATGATGCGCAAAACAATGTGGATTGCAGTGGTGCTTGGTGTCGTGGCGGCTTGCGGGTTTGGGACGAGAGCCCACGCTGCTGCCGATGCTGTAGAGGCTGGCTCAACGGCTCCCAACTTTACCCTGCCCTCGCAGGAAGATAAGCCGGTCAGTCTGTCCGACTACAAAGGCAAATGGGTCGTCCTTTACTTCTACCCGAAGGATCAGACGACCGGATGCACGATCGAGGCCCACAACTTCCAGCGGGATATGTCGAAGTATGATGCTGCAAACGCGGTCGTACTTGGTGTTAGCCTCGACACGGTCGAGGGACACAAGGCATGGTGCGCGAAGGATACCTTCAGCTTCAAGCTGCTGGCCGATCCTGACCACAAGGTGGTGGATACCTATGGAGTTCCCGTCATGACCCATGGCGATATGAAGTTCGCCAGCCGGCAGACCTTTCTAATCTCGCCCCAGGGCAAGGTGGTCAAGGTCTGGCCGAAGGTGGATGTGCAGAAGCACAGCGAAGAGGTGCTCGCCGAGATCGCGGCAAATAAGAAATAGAACCGTTCAGCAGACGCAAAAAGGCCCGGGCGCTCACGGGGAGCAGACCGGGCCTTTTTGCTTGCCTTAGTAGATCGTGTTTACTTCTTTGCTGCCGTCTTCTTTGCGGTGGCCTTCTTTGCTGCCTTCTTCGCAGGAGCCTTCTTGGCTGCCTTCTTAGCAGGAGCCTTCTTGACCGCCTTCTTTGCGGGAGCCTTCTTTACAGCCTTCTTCGTTGCCTTTTTTGCTGCTTTCTTCGTTGCCAAGTTGTTCGTACCTCTCTTCATGGATTTTTTGCTGCTTGCCGTGACCTTCTTGCTGGCCGCCTTTTTCGAGACGACCTTCCCGCCGCGCTGGGTCCCGGCTTTCTTCGCGGCAGATCTTGTGGAAGGCATGGACTTGGAGCCCTTCTTCGCTGCTGACTTCTTTGCAGCTACCTTCTTCGATTTCGTGGGTGCACTCTTCTTAACGGCCTTCTTGGCCGCCTTCACCGGTGCAGCTTGCTTGGTGGCAGCTTTCTTCGCAACAGCCTTCTTGGCCGCCTTCGCCGGTGCAGTCTTCGCGGGTGCCGCTTTCTTCGTCGCGCCTTTGCTGGAGCTCTTTTTGGCTGGCGTTCGCTTCACTCCGGTAACAGGCTCGCTTCTGGGAACCTCGGACTCGCGGCTTGCCGGCGTATACGGTGCCACAGGAGAAGGAGGCGGAGCAAAGATCCGGGCGTCTTCTGCGCGGTCTTCGTTTTCGGTCTCTTCTCGACCGAAGATCTGGTTGCTCTCTTCGTCGTCGAGCTCATCTGCGTCATCGTCGTCGGAGGAGACTATGACCTCTTCCTCTTCCTCGTCTTCGAGAAACTGTTGATCTAGATCATCATCGTCATCGAAACCATTATCGTCCGCGGCCGCTGCGTAATACCTGATCGTCTCGTCTTCAAACATCATGGTCGCTTATCCCCTGGCTGCATTGACTTCCCTGAACTTTGAATCCACTGCACCGCTTCGATCCTTCTATCCCGTTTCGATGCATGCTGAATCTGTTGCTCGATCCTGGCACGTGATTCTAGCAACAGGATGCCTCTGCGCGCCAGCAATGGCAAGCACTCTTTTTTGCAGGGAAGCTTATCGTGCAGCTTTCTTTTTCGATTTGGAAGAAGATTTCGACTTCGCACTCGTCGTCTTCGTCGCGCTTAGGCTCGTCTTTCGCGAAGAAGAGTGCGTGCGGGAGGACGGTCGTGTGCTCTTCGCGCTCACTGTCGTCTTGCGGCTTCGTGTGCGTGGCGCAAGCTTAATCGGCTCTGCCACAGCCAACGAACGGCCCGGCTTCACGACATTGGAAGAGAGATGATTCCAGCGGCGAAGATTCTCGACCGAGACACCGAATCGGTCCGCTACCGTGATTAGCGTATCGCCACGCTGCAGCTTGTAATACTGCGCATGCTTCGTCGTCGCGATCGTTACCGGAACCACTAGCTCGTCTCCGGACTCGGGGGGATCGTCCCTCGCGATATCGTTTGCCTCGGCGATATCTGCGACCCGCGCATGCAGCATCGTCGCAATCGATTCCAACGACTCCCCTGCCTTCACTACATGGAAGCGCCAGGTCGATCGCTTATCGACAGGAATCTCCTTCACCCGCGTCTGAAAGGTATCGAGCGTGCCCGTAGGAATATGAAGATCGAACGGCATGTCCTGAGGCGTGTTCAGACGCAGCAGGCTAGGATTGAGTGCAACAATCTCCTGCAGGGACGCTCCGGTAAGATCGGCAACTAACGGAAGGTCGATCGAGTAGTCGACCGTAACGGTGTCAGAGATCACCGGCGCATCCGGAACGAGCTTGTCCAATCCGTACTGGGTGGGATTCTTGGCCATGATGATGGCGGCAATAATGCCCGGCACATAGTTCTTGGTCTCCCCAGGCAGCACGCCGCGGCGGTACAGCTCCCAGAAATCCGCATACCCGGTTCGCATGACCGCGCGCTGCACGTTTCCTGGACCCCAGTCGTAGGCTGCCATTGCCAGATACCAATCGCCAAACTGATCGTGAAGCGTCTTCATGTAACGCGCATACGCCTTCGACGACTTCTCCGGATCGAACCGCTCGTCGACCCAACCATTTCTCGCGAGTCCATACGCGTTCGCAAAGGGCATGAACTGCCACATGCCGCCAGCTCCCGTGTGAGCGTTGAGCGCCTGCGGCTGAAAGCCGGACTCAGCGACGGCCAGATAGATCAGGTCCTGCGGTACGCCTTCCTCCCGAAGATTCTTCGAGATCATGTCTTTGTACTTGCCGGCGCGCTCCAGCGAGCGCAGCAAATGAGCATGTCCTGTCGACGAGCTGGAAAAGTAGCTGATGAATCCGGCAACGTAGTCATTGACGACCAGAGGAAAGTCCGACTGGGTCGTCTTCAGCTCCGCATTCAGTTGCGCCGTCAGAGCGGCGTTGGGAGGAAAGGTAACCTCGTTGGCCGTATCGAGCGGAGCCGCTTCCACCGCCGGAGAGAGTCCATTGCCCTGCTTGAGAGCTGCAATCTCCAGCGAGTTGACCGCATCCAGAAGATGTTCGAACTCGTCGCTCAGCTGCGGATCGCTCTTGAGATCCAATCCACTGGTCAGCATCTGATCGACGGCAGCGTCAAAGTCGGCGCGCGCTGCTTCAAGATGCCCGGCACGATAGTTGGTAACGCCGCTGTGATAGCTCTGCTCCGCGCGCGCGATCAGCTGCTGAGCTCGATAGGCCTTCGTGGAGTCTTCAACAGTCTGTGCAGTCGTACGCGCTGTCCCCTGTGTTCCGTTGCCGGAAGGCGAGCCTGCCACCGAAGGCGCCGTCGCCCCCGCTGGCACCTTGCCGGGTGCTGCCGCCTGAGTCGCCTTGTCCTGCGGACATCCTGCGAGCAGAACGAGCGGCGTACACGCGATCAGCAGCGCACTCCGTCGCAGTAGATTGGTTTCCTTGCGCCGATGCATTGTTCCTGCTCATTGTATGACGTTCGGAGCACGGGAAACTAAAGCACTGCACAACCTGAGCCCACTTGGTTGGCGCACGCGGAGACGTCGCACGCTGATATCATCGATAGATTGAGGCATTGTGTAACTCCGTATGGACCCCAGTCACATCCGAAACTTCGCGATCATCGCGCACATCGACCATGGCAAGTCCACCTTGTCGGACCGTTTGCTTGAGCTCACAGGCTCCCTGACCTCGCGGGAGATGCAGGCCCAGGTGCTGGACGCCATGGATCTGGAGCGCGAGCGCGGCATCACGATCAAGGCTCACACCGTCCGCATGATGTACAAAGCAAAGGATGGCGAGACCTTTCAGCTCAACCTGATCGACACGCCAGGTCATGTGGATTTCAGCTACGAGGTCTCTCGCTCGCTGGCCTCATGCGAAGGTGCCCTGCTGGTTGTCGATGCTTCCCAGGGTGTCGAGGCCCAGACGCTGGCCAATGCCTACCTCGCAATCTCCAACGGCCTCGAGATTATTCCCATCATCAACAAGATCGATCTTCCGAGCGCGGATATTGACCGCACCAAAGAGATGATCGAGAAATCCGTCGGTCTTCCGGCCGATGATGCAATCCCGGTATCGGCCAAGACGGGACAGAACGTCGAAGAGATTCTTGAAGCTGTCGTCCACCTGCTGCCCCCGCCCAAGGGAGACGCCGAGGCACCGCTTCAGGCTCTCATCTTCGACTCCTGGTTCGATCCGTACCGCGGAGTCATCGTACTGGCCCGTGTCATCAACGGCCGCATGAAGAAAGGTCAGCGCATCAAGCTGATGTCGAACGGCAGAGTCTTCGATATTGAAAGCATGGGCGTCATGACTCCCAAGCCGATGGAGCTCACCGAGCTCTCAGCCGGCGAGGTCGGATTCTTCGTCGCGACCATCAAGAACGTCGCCGACACCAAAGTTGGCGACACCATCACCGACGTCGAGAATCCCTGCACAGAGCCCCTGCCGGGTTTTGAAGACATCAAGAGCATGGTGTTCGCCGGTCTCTACACAGTCGACTCGCACGAACACAGCCTGCTCCGGGACGCGCTGGAAAAACTTCGTCTCAATGACAGCTCTTTCAACTTCGAACCCGAATCCTCCGTAGCGCTCGGCTTCGGCTTTCGATGCGGCTTTCTTGGCCTGTTGCACCTTGAAATCATTCAGGAACGCCTGGAGCGCGAATACAACCTCGATCTCATCACAACCGCTCCCGGTGTTCGCTACAAGATCACGCTGACAGACGGCTCCGTCGCTGAGGTGGATAATCCCTCGCGCTGGCCGGACCCAAGCGAGATCGAACAGATCGAAGAACCCGTCATTACCGCCAAGATCCTCACGAACGAGGAGTATGTCGGCGGCATCCTGAAGCTGGTCGAAGACAAACGTGGCCGGCAGCAGAACTTCGAATATGTCTCCGAGACTCGCGTCATGCTCACGTACGAGCTGCCGCTGAATGAGATCGTTCTCGACTTCTACGACCGTCTGAAATCTGTCTCCCGCGGTTACGCCTCACTGGACTACCATCTGGCCGGAACCTGGATCTCCCCAATGGTGAAGATGGATATTCTGGTGTCCGGAGAGCCTGTCGACGCGCTTTCGATTATTGTTCATCGTGACTTTGCCTATGAACGCGGAAAAGCGCTCGTGTCCAAGATGCGCGAACTGATACCGCGACAGATGTTCGAGGTTGCGATTCAGGCTGCGATCGGATCGAAGATCATCGCCCGTGAGACCGTTACGGCTATCCGCAAAAACGTCATCGCCAAGTGTTACGGCGGTGACATTTCGCGAAAGAGAAAGCTGCTCGAAAAGCAGAAAGAAGGCAAGAAGCGCATGAAGCGGATCGGCAAAGTCGATATCCCGCAGGAGGCCTTCCTGGCGGTTCTCAAGGTGGGCGAGGAGTAGCAGAATTGTGCAGGAAACTGCATGTTTCTTAGCTATTCGTGCGCTTCAACCGCGCCTTAGTAACAGTCCAGTAACCTTGATCTGTGGAAAGTCTCCATAGTCGTACTTTTCAGACTTTTCCGGCCCTGGCTTGCCGTCTTCGTTGAGAGCAGTTCCCGTAAATCATCGGAAGGAGGGGGGTTGCGTCTTTCATCCCTGAAAACGGCTCCGAAGATCGGCGCCGCTGGATCTCCGTTATTTACCATAACCCGCGAAAGCGATACACAGCATTTCCACAGAAAACGTCCTTCTCTGAAAAGGATGCTTTAAAAGCGTAAGAGGAGCAAGAGCTCCCCTTACGCAAAAAAATGCAGCTAACTGGTTATCGTGGGGTGGACGACCGCGGAGTTGCGGGAGTCGTCCTGGGCCGAGCCGCCGGTGCGCCAGCCGAAGGTGCTGCCGGTGGAGGAGCGGCCACGCCGGAGGAGGTGTTGTATGCCGCGACGACAGCCTGCGTAATGTCGATATTCGGGTTCTGGCTCGCCCACATCACATTGCTGTTCTGCTGGTTGCTGACATCCAGCAGCAACGTGTAGCCGTTCTGTGCGACGTAGTTCTGGACCGTTGCCGAAACCTTGCGGGCGACCTTGCCATAAGCTTCCTGCAGGTCAGCCTGGTAGGCATTGTTGGCATCCTCTGCGTCCCGGTTCAGATCCTTCTCTTTCGTATCGATGTTTTTCAGGCGAGTCGCCCGCTCCTGATCGCTGAGTGTAGCGGGAGCTCCCTGCAACTGCTTCTTGAGCGAGTCCACTTCCTTGGCGAGCGTGTCGATCTGGGCCTTCTTGGGCTCATACTTCTTCTGCACGTCCTGAACGGCTTTCTGGCCCTCGTTGGTGGCAAAAACCGCCTGCTCAAAGGCGATCAGCGCGATCTTGGCGGGTACAGCCTGCGGAGGCGCAGCTGGGGTACGGGTGGCGGCGGGTGCGGTCGTGGGAGCAGCCTGGGCCGGGGCAGCAGGAGTCTGCGCCAACGCGGCGGAGGTCGACAGTCCCGCACTGAGGGCGGAGACGAGAACGAGGTAGCGATTCATGCGGTGTGTGGTGCTCCTTCAGGGTCGTTCAGAATAGTCCGGCTCTTTGCGAAATGCTGCGTTCGCCGATCCTGCAACAATGTTGGTGTGTCTATTTAGACGTCCGGGGCCGGGCTGCGGGAGCCGCCGGCTGAGGCCGGGATGCCGATGGAGCTGAGGGCGCAGGCGCGGACACGCCGGAGGCAGCGTTATATGCATCCACAACTTCCTTCGAGATATCGGTCCCGGGGGCCCACATCAGGGTCAGGCCGCCCTGCTGCTCTCCGTTATTGTCCAGCAGCATCGTATATCCGTTCTGTTGCACGTACTTCATCACGACAGGTCCCATCTTCTGGGCGACCTTCCCGATCTCTTCCTGCACGTCCGCGTTGTAGGCGTTGCTGGCGTCTTCGGCATCGCGCTGATACTGCTTCTGCTTGGTATCCAGTGACCTTACGCGAGACGCGCGATCTTCTTCCGACATGGTGGTCGAAGCGGATTGAAGCTGCTTCTGCAGGGTATCGATCTCAGCCGCCAAAGCGTCCAGCGCAGCCTTCTTCGGCTGATACTTGGCCTGCAGCTCCTGCAGGCTCCGTTGCCCTTCGTTCGTTGCGGCAGCGGCCTGTTCGTACTCGATGATTGCGATCTTCGCGGGAACAGCCTGCGGAGCCACGGGTGCAGCGGAAGCCTGTGCGGCTGCGTTCGCGGGTGCGGGTGCAGGGGTACCTGTGACCTGCGCCGGGCAGGCTGCAGCCGTAAAGACCGCAGCAAGGGCGGAGGATAATGCAAGGTTGCGATTCATGCGGTGTTTGGTGCTCCTTCAGGAATCCCTCGAGAAATCATTCGGCCTTGGGCTTCGTACCCTTGATCCGATGGCACTGCATCCGCTCGATGATATACGCATTATGGACGCAATCATCTGTGCCTCGGCACCCCGACGTCGTTCAACGTCGGCAGGAAGCGAGAGGGCTGCCAGAACACGTCGATTATAGGACCGCCCTCCGGGTGGGTCAAACGAAACTGGCAGCCCCAGGAATCCAGAAATGTGGAGATATTTTGAGGGGCCGCACGGTTTTACGGAAAACCGGACCGGCGAAAGCCCGGAACTGCAGGCAGAATAAGGTTTTCGTTTTGGAATCGGAATTGCTCCTTAGGTATACGTGTCCGCACCGGATCCCATTCAAGGGGGGAGCTGCGAAGTAGACGCATCGATTGCTTGTCAAAGAGGCCCGTCCAAAGACGGCGAGGTCACGGAGTAGTCGGTTAGACTCCCAGGAGTCTTTTTTGGGAGGCCAGTGACTGGCCATCTGACAGGTGAAGCCGCCTCCCCCGAGGTGGCTTCCTCGCTTTCTTTCCGGGGAAATCTCGCAAAGAAAGCCATTCGTGTAAAATTGAACTGTTATCCGCATTGAAGGCTTGCAAAAGAGAAGCCTTTGCGCGTACCCTGTGTCTGCCTCGATGAACTGGCCGTAGGTTCCGAAGTTATGGGCCGGCGAAAGTTCCTTACATGTGGAGGCATTTCGATAAATTGCGTCGGCGCTGCCGTGCAATGCTTCATATGAAGGAAAGGGTGAAGGAACGGCCGATTCGAGGCGTTCCGTTCCGTCTGAGCCGGAAATTGGCTGGCCCGCGGAAAGTAACGGCAATATAGAAGTCCGTTTTGAGTACAAATTGAAATCGTTTCCTCCGACGCTGCAATACGGGTTTAGCTCTTGTTTCGTGTTTCTGCGAAGCAGAACCGATCTCGTTGTCGTGGGAGTGAATCGTTAATTGCGCTTCGGCGCAGCAGGAAGTGGAAGCATGACTTCAGAGCAGAATGTACCCGAGGTGCAACCGCACCAGGGTTCCGCGGTAGCCCCCGTTCAGGAGGGGGATTCGCAATTTAGCGGTGGGCAAAGTCCCCACGGCATGGGACAGTCGAAGAGCAGCCGGCGCAGACGCCGTAAACGCAAGAACAAAGTCGAAGTTTCGCCGGCCCAGGGGGCCCAGGACCAGTCCGGACAGATTCCTGCGGTCCAGGCTTCAGCCCCACCCCAATCCGCGGGGCAGCCATCCCAGAATGGTGGCCAGCAGCAGGGTCCAGGGGGCGCCAAGCGCTGGAAGAAGAAGTTCCGGGATCGCGATCGCCAGCCGCGCTCCCAGAATCCCGGAAACGGGACCGACTTTAACGGCGGTGGCTACCGGGATACGCATCAGCCCGGCAACAATACCTTCAAGCGTTCCAAGGGAGGCAAACAGCAGCGCGGACCGCGCAGCTTTGTGGGCCCGATGGATCATAGCTATCGCGAGGTGAACGGCAACTTCGCCGATTCTCCTCCCTCGACCATCGAGACCGGAAACTTCCGCCGCCCCCATGGAAGTGGTGGCCGGTATGTGAGCGATTCGCAGCCGATCGACTACTCTCAGGGCAAGGCGATCCCGATCCCCGAGGGTGCTCCGACGAAGATCTTCTTCTTCATCGAAGATCTGTTCATTACCGCGAAGATTCAGGAGACGTCGCGCAAGCTCGGCGTGAAAGTTGCTTTCGTCAAAAACGACAAAGAGGCGATCTCGCAGCTGACCACGGCCAAGGAAGAACAACGTCCTGGCTTGATCGTCTTCGACCTGAACAATACCAATGCAAAACCGTTGACGCTGATTCCCAAGCTAAAGACCAAGCTCAAGCGAGGAACCTCCATCATCGGCTTCCTGTCTCATCTGCAGGGCGATCTGAAGGCGAAGGCGATGGAAGCAGGATGCGACACCGTGATGCCTCGCGCAGCCTTCTCACAGAATCTTCCGAATCTGCTGCGCCGCTATGGCACCGTTGAGGAAGAGGACAGCAGCAACTACAACCAGTAAGCCTGGCACAGGCACACACGTCCTTCGTCCTCATTCTGATGCTTCGATTCTTTCGAACAACAGAGTGGGGACGAATCGTTTTGGATCAGGTGTTCCTGGCGTGTTCCCGGCTGCTTCTAACCTGGGGGCCACTTCATCGCTCGTCCGCCGAGCAGATGAACATGCAGATGATGGACAGTCTGCCCGCCATCGTCGCCCGTATTGATGACCACACGATATCCTTTATCGAGCTTTTGGGCTCGCGCCAGATTCGCGGCCGCCGCCAGCAGATGACCAAGCAGGGGCTCGTGTTCTGCCATTGCCTTTGCCTGCGACGCGATATGCTCCTTCGGGACGATCAAAAAATGAGTGGGAGCCTGGGGATTAATGTCCGGGAAAGCGATGCAGAACTCGTCTTCAAAAGCACGGTTTGCAGGAATTTCCCCGGCGAGAATCTTACAGAACAAACAGTCCGAATTATTCATCATTTATCTCGCTTATAGTCTTCCGTTCGATGGCGATCAATGTGTTCCTCGAACGAAGTATTTCGGATGCCCCCCTTCAATCCAGGGGTTGTACTTTGCCGCAAAGGCGGCGCGGCTTGCCACAGACGGATGACTGAAGGTCCAGAACTCTACCAACGGATTCGGATTCGGATCCGTCAGAGACATCTCTCCCAGCAGTTGAAAGGATTGTTGTGCAACCTTCTGGGGATCTTCAACAATTCCATGAATCGCCTCCTGCCCGTAAACATCGGCTTCATGTTCGTGCAGGCGGCTGTAGCCATTCACAATCGGTTCACTGAAGAACGAGAGAACCGAGAGCACCAGTAGAAGCACGACGAGCGCGCCCCAATCGTCCTGCGAGGGGATCTTCCAGCGTGGACCGAGACGATGAAGGAGCCACCGAATCCCACGAGAGCCGAGATAGAACTCCACCAGCAGAAGCACCCCCAGAAACAGCAGCGTTGCGGGAATGTGGTTCAGCACATAATGTCCCATCTCGTGGCCAAAGATGAAACTGATTTCGTCAGGCGTCGCTTTATTAATAGAGTTGTCCCAGACGACGACTCGCTTTGAAGCCCCGTAGCCGGTAACGTATGCGTTCAAAGTAGTGACCTTCTCGCTGGCCTTCATTAGAAACATGCGATCCGGAGGGATCGTGATTCCTCCTCGCGCCACCACTTGCTCCAACCGCTCGACCAACGCTGGATTCGTCTTCTCCAGCGGCTCGAATTTATTGAACAGAGGATCGAGAATGACAGGCGCGACAAAGACGGCCACCAACACAAAGAGCATCGCCGGAACCCAGAACCAGAACCACCAGCGGTCCGGTGACTTGCGAATCACCCAGAAGAGCAACATCACCAGCAGGCCCCCGAAGACGAACGTCAGCAGAAAACTCTTCGCCGCATCCCAGGCCCAGCTTCCCCATCCCTGTACTGATTGCCCATAGACCCTGGCGGCATGCTGTCCGTAGAGATCGAGTGGAAGGTCGAGGACCGTGGTGATGGCCAGCAGCAGCAGCGTAAAAGTAAATCCCTGAACCCAACGATTTTTACTGAGATCGACCGCAGCGTTCCGCATCTTCGCCACCACACCGAGCGACAGCAGAAGCAGGAGCTGCAGCATCCCCCACCCGCTGCCCGCAAGATCGAGCAGGACGCGAATACGCGAGTACGCAATGGCCCGGCCAAGCTTTTCAGGAGGCAGCGAATAGGCGGGCTTCTCCTGCCCGGACGACGGCTGAACCTGTTGCGGGGGGGAGGCCTCACTGGAGGACTGCGCGGAGACACACGGAACGGCACAAACCAATAGAAGCAGCAAGCAGGCAAGGCCCCGAATACGCATGGCTCGATTCTGCTCCTCAGTCCCCTTTTCCCGAAGGATAATTTCGTCAGAATATGGTCTGAGAGCTTACTTCCGATACACTCTGCTTCAGCCGGTTCCCGTAAATGAAAGACGAATCCGTTCCTATGAAGCGACTTCAAACAGCGGTTGGTCGCACGCTCGCCGCCCTTTCCCTGGTCTTCGCTGCCCCTCTGCTTCGCGCCGCCGATGCCCCTCCGTTCAAACCGGCGGACACGCTTTTGCTGGATACGATGAGCGCCGAGCTGCATCGTGCCATGGAGTCTCTCGGCAGGACCGGCGCGGAGGCGGCAAAGGAACCCCGGCCTTACTTCCTCAGCTACGCCGTCAGCGATTCCGACAGCTTTAATATGACCGCTCAGTTCGGAGCGATCTCGCTTTCCCGCGAGAGCCGTCGCCGTACCGCGGATATCCAGCTTCGTATCGGAAGCCAGGCGGAAGACAACACTCACGGCGATCACCGTGCCAGCGCCCTGACGACTATTCCCCTCCCCCTGACAGACAATCCGAAAGCCGTCGCGCGCAGCCTGTGGTTCGCAACCAATCGCGGCTATGGCAAAGCGCTCGACAGTTATGTCAAGGTCCAGACCGAACAGCAGGTGCGGGCGAAGGAGGAGGATAACTCCGCCGACTTCTCGTCCGAAAAACCTTCTACCGCCGTCCTTAGCGCAGCCGATTCCCTTTCTGTCGATAAGGCGACCTGGCAGAAGCGCCTTCGCGAGCTCTCCGGCCTCTTCCGCAATTATCCAGAGATCTTCTTCAACAACATCGTCGTCCAGGCCACCACCGACACCACCTATTTCGTCTCCTCTGAGGGAGCCAGGATCTCCACGCCCAACCAGGTCGCCCGGCTGGTCATCGTTGCCCGCACCCGTGCCGCTGACGGTATGGACCTGTTCCGTGCTGAGACCTTCGAGGCCGATTCTCTCGCACATCTTCCTGCCCAGAAGACTCTCCTTGAGAAGACGAAGGCCATGGCGGCCAATCTTGTCGCGCTGCGCAGCGCTCCCGTAACCGAGCCTTATAACGGCCCCGCCATCTTGAGCGGCCGTGCCTCTGCCGTCTTCTTTCACGAGGTGCTCGGTCATCGGCTCGAGGGCCAGCGTCAGCGCGGCGACAACGAGGGCCAGACCTTCACCAAGCTGATCGGGAAGCAGATTCTCCCTCCGTTCATGAGCGTCATGGACGACCCTACCCTGAAGACCTTCGATGGCGACTCGCTAAGCGGCCACTACGACTACGACGACGAAGGCCAGCCCGCCCACCGTGTCGACCTTATCAAAGATGGCGTTCTTGAAACCTTCCTCATGTCACGGCTTCCCATCGCCGGCTTCTCAAGCTCGAACGGCCACGGCCGCGCAGAGGTCGGCCGAATGCCCACAGGGCGGCAGGGCAATCTCATCGTCAGCTCCAGCAAGACCGTAAGCGACAAAGAGCTTCGACAGATGCTCGTCGACGAAGCAAAACGACAGGGAAAGCCCTACGGGCTGTACTTTGAGGACATCTCCTCGGGCTTCGCCGTCACGACACGCCGGTCGCCGCAGGCCTTCCAGGTCATTCCCCTCGTCGTCTATCGCGTCTACGTCGATGGACGTCCTGACGAGCTGGTGCGCGGCGTCTCCATCGTAGGAACTCCGCAGGCTGCGCTCGCAAGGATCGTAGCCACCGGAAACAAGCAGGACATCTTCAACGGCATCTGCGGAGCGGAGTCCGGGAGCATCCCCGTAAGCGCCGTCTCTCCTGCCATGCTCGTCAGCGAGATTGAGACGCAGCGCCAGGCACAGGGCACGGCACGTCCTCCCATCCTTCCACCACCACCGATCGACAACTCCGGAAAGGAGAACGAGCGATGAAGAACCTCTTTCGCATCTCGGCAGCCCCGTTGCCGTCTCCAACCGGGTGCCCCATCTTCGCGACGGCTTCATCGTCCCTAAGGTGGGACGTCGAGCGAAGCTCGGTCTCCTCTGAAGCAAGTCTTACGATGAAAGTCAGAACCCTGCTCAAGATATCTTCGGCGGTACTCCTGTTCGCCATCTTCAGCGGCATCGCCTCACCGGCCGAGTCCCCATCCAAGGTGGACGATGCCATGCTCAAGGCCATGCAGACCGAACTCGAACGAGAGAAGGCGCAGCTCATCCTACCCGGCATGCAGCGGCCCTATTTCATCGAATACCGCCTGGACGACTTCTCCAGCTATGAGGCGGTCGCCAACTATGGCGCGCTGACCCGCGAAGAAGAAGGGCGCCAACGCGTCGTTCGCGTCACCGTGCGAATCGGCGACTATAACGTCGACTCGAGTACCGGCCGCGGCGACGGGGCCGTGCAGCTCGCTCCGGAAGATAACAACCCCGACGCTCTGCGTTACGCTCTTTGGACAGCCACGGACGAGGCGTACAAGAATGCACTTCGGGCTTACTCCGCAAAACTGGCCGCTCTCCAGCAATTCCAGTCAACGCGCGTTGAAAGTGATTTTTCGCGTCAGACGCCGGTCACTCACATCGAGCCTCTCCGCACCCTCGACATTGATCGCAAGGAGTGGAAGAAGCGAATCGTCGAGGCCAGCGGCCTGTATGCCAGCGCCCCAGAAGTCAGCACCTCCGCCGACAAGGTCCAATACTCGACTGCGAACATACGAGCTATGGTCCTCAACCGGTATCTCGTAAACACAGAAGGTACCGTCCTGCGCTACGGCCTCAGCGGATACAACAATGCCATCAGCGTCGGCAGCCAGGCTCCCGATGGCATGCGGCTGGGACGGGACAACGGTTCTGTTGCTGTTACCGCTGCTGAACTGGAGAGCTGGCCAGCCTTCCGCAAGCAGGTCATCGACGATCTGAGGAGCCTCGATGACCTTAGCAAAGCACCGGTTGTCGATGCAGAGGACTATCACGGCCCGGTGCTGTTTTCCGGTGACGCCGCTGCCGATGTCATGAACCAGCTCTTCGTCGGCAATGTAGAGGCGGACCGGCCGGAGCTCGGCACCATGGCGCGCACTCGTGGAGCCTACGCCTCCAGCTATAAAGCCCGGGTCCTTCCCGAGTTTATGAACGTCGTCGACAATCCGCTCGAGACAAAGTTCAACGGCCGCTCGTTGCTGGGCGCCTATCCGGTCGATGATGAAGGCGTTCCGGCCCAGGTGGTAAACGTGGTCGACAACGGCAGGCTCGATAACTATCTGATCGGTCGCGAACCCATCAAAGATTTTCCCGCCTCTAACGGGCACGGGCGAGCTGCCCCAGGAGCTCCGGCGCACTCTCGCAGCGGGGTGATGATCTTTTCTTCCGCACATCCTGTCTCCCCTGAGGACCTGAACAAACAGCTGCTGGCCATGGCGAAGGAGCAGAAGCGCGACGTCTACGCCGTCGAAACCATGGGAGGCGAAGCTCCACGCCTGCTCTATCTGGTTCATCCTGACGGCAGCCGCCAGCTTGTCCGTGGAGCCGTCTTCGACGAGCTGGACCATCGAAGCCTGCGCTCCGAGATTCGAGCCGTAGGAAACGATCCTTATGTCAACGACTCCCTCGGAACGCTGCCCCAGACCACCATCGTGCCAAGCCTGCTGTTCGGCGACATCGGCGTAAAACGCGCTACCGAGGAGCAGCAAAAACTGCCTTACTATCCACCGCCTCCAGCCAGGTAAGCTGGAACCTGCACCACGGAAGGTCTCGATGTTCGATCCGAAAAACCTGCAACTGCTGACCCTCGCCGCGCTGTTCGCGCTCATCTATGCGGGCCGCCTCTCGAAGGGCTCTCCTAAAGAGACCGCGGAAGGTCTAGCATTTCCTTTGAAGCCGCTGGTGCTCTGGAGCCGCGCTCTCGTTCTTCCTGTCTATTTTGCGCTGATCCTATGGCCGCTGTGGAAGAGTCATCACCACGTCCCTCTTTGGCTCCCGCTGATGTTTCTCGTGCTGTTTCTCCTGGTCATCTGGCAGATGCCGGGGACCATCGTCTTTACTCCCACCGGACTGGTGCAGCGCTTCTGGCTCAGGAAAGAGAAAGCCATGCGTTACGACGAGATCATGAGTGCTCAGGTGGTTGGCGCGGGCAAGATGACCCGCGTCCTCGGAGACAATCGCGTCAGCATCACGCACACCTGGAACCATAGCGCCTCGGAAGCGTTCCGCAAGGAGCTTGAGCGCCGCACTGGCAAGCGCGTGATTCGCTAGCAGAACTCCCCCGTCAGTCCGATCGAAATTCGGCCTTCTCTGAGGCCTAGTCAGTGCGGACGAGATACGGCGCGACCTCGCCGGAGGTACGGATGCTCTCCGCGACCTGATCCGCGCTCGCCTTATCCGGATGCGCTGGATTGATCCGCACCCAGTGTCCTGTCGGACCGGGGAACTCGATCACCTTCGCCGTCGTGTACCGCCGCATGAGGTCGTTCTTCAGCTTGATGGCGTCCTTCTCGCGCTCGAACGCTCCTACCTGCACGCACCATCTTCCGCCGGGAATCGCCCGCGGATCGCGGCTCGGCCCCGGCGTCCAGGCCTCGACCCGCACCCTGGCTACGCCCATGCGATAGAGTCCCGTTGCTTTGGCCGCAGCAAGGGAGAGATCGATGATGCGTCCCTTCACGAAAGGACCGCGGTCCGTGATCTTAACGACAGCCGACTGGTTCGTCGACAGGTTGGTAACCCGCACCATCGAACCCAGGGGCAGGGTTCTGTGAGCCGCCGTCATCGCATGCTGGTCATAGACATTGCCATCGGCTCCTTTGCGGCCCGCGTACGGCGGCCCGTACCAGCTTGCAACTCCGGTTTCGACCAGCGAAGGTTTGCCATGGAGATCGGGTGCGGCAGGTGGCGGAACCGGAGTGGCTCTCGTAGATGGCTCGGTTGGCCTTGAGGAGCGGGTATCCCTTCCCGCATAGGTCCCGCTGGAAGATGTCGATGGAGGGGGTGGAGGCTGATGCGCCCGCACGTGCTTCTTATGGCAGCCCGTCACTGCCAACGTCAGCGCCGGCATCAGTACGGCGAACGCAAGGCGGGAGCGGGTCACGGTTTCGGTATGTCCTTTGGATCGACGGGCGGCGTTCTACCGGCTCGCTCGTCCATACGCTGCGCCATGCGGTTCAACTCGCGTGCCGCAGCCCGCAGTGCTTCGGAACCGTTCTTGCGCAGGTCCGGAACAATCTCGTCGTTGAAGTAGCGCAGGAACTCGCGAACATCCTCTTCCACGCGGGTGCCTGCCTCGTGCAAACGCTCTTCCCAGGGACGCCTTGGATTCCCGTTCGTCATAAGCACACTTCTCCACCTTTCATTATCAGAATGAGGAAATTGCGGGGTCAATCGCTCTTGTTCTCTATTCCCTCTCCGGTGCCCAGGTGGTAACGTCATCAGGAAGAATCAAACACCATATACAACGTCACCCCGGCCCTCCGGCGTCCTTCCTAAGAGGGACGTTTCTTAAAAAACGTCAAACTGGGTATTCGCTGCTTTTTTTCCGAGAGATGCGAGACCGGGAGTTCCTACGAGGTTATTGTCTTTTGATCCTGCCAGCGTCTCGCTTTCTGTTTTCAATACCGTTTTCTCTGCTGCTTCTTGCCCCCACTCTTCTATGCTCCGCGACACCTTCCTCCGCGAGCATCGCGGAAGGTGTTTCCTCGGCTGCTGACCTTCCTGATTCGCCTGGAGCAATCCACTCCAGGAACAGCGGTTCCAGCAACTCCGCTGTGGATCCGGCCAGCACCTACGATCCAGCAGGACAACAGGTAACCGGTGCGGCCAGCATGCCCGTTACCCTGCCCCGCGTCAAATTCATCCCAGCGGGGCAGAGAGCACCTCGCCAGCAGCCAAAGGACAAAGTCCTGCTCGGTCTGCGAGAGTCGGTCACCCCGTTCAGCATGATGGCCTGGGGCTTCTCAGCCGGGTGGTCGCACCTTATCAATAGCAGCCCCAACTATGGGGTCAATAGCGAAGCCTTCGCCCAGCGTCTCGGTGCAGCCGCCGCTACAGGAGCCAGCAAGGAGATCTTCAGTGACGCGGTCTTCGCTCCGATCTTTCACCAGGATCCCCGGTATTACCAGTTGGGACGCAGCCATAAGTTCCTCAACCGTGCGGTCTATGCCGCGACAAGACCGGTCATTGGCCGTACGGATGACGGAAAAAGCATCCTGAACTACGCCGGCATCCTGGGAACGGGAGGCTCCGCTGCACTCAACCTCGCCTACTATCCTGATCGGAATCGGAATGCGCCTACGGTTATGCGGAACTGGGCGTCAGGACTCGGGGGATCCGCGCTCGGCTATCTCGTCAGCGAATTTGGCGGTGAGGTTATTCAAGCGCTCCACGTCTCGAAACACGAGTAATCCTTTCCTGTTTAGGGTTCATCATTCAGACAGGAAACACTTTGGTGACTATGTACAGGGCTTTGATACTGGGAATCCTCTTCTCCATGGGTGGAGCTGTGGCTCAGACCACGCTACCCTTTGGAGAGATACCCGTCGAGCCCACTACACCTGTCTACTCTTCGTCCGCTGCTCCCGTTCTCATAACCTCTACCGCTGTTCCGGGAGATACGGCAGAAGATCTGCCCGATGCCCCAAGCGCAGTCGAAGCCCAACAGCTGGATGTGGTGGCGGTCGGAAAAGAATCACTGCATGTAAACGGTGAAGACAAGGCCCGTTGCAACATCTTCGGAGCCCTCGGGGCGATCTACTTCGATCCCAATAAAGTTGACGAGCCGCGGCCACGATGCAGCGAGCTGGTCTACCCCTACCAGCGTTTCCTCAGCACTAATATCGCAATTCCGCTCACCCCCCGGCAAAAGGGATATCTGGCGATTCACTACACGACCGACCCTGCCAGCCTCGGAACCATCATCGGAATCTCCGCCATCAATATAGCTGCCGACTCCCATTCCGCTTACGGGCCGGGGATGGAGGGATTTGGAACCCTCGCCGGCGTCAGCCTGCTGCAGAACGCTACCGCCGAGTTCTTTGGGACCTTCGCGGTCCCCTCACTCGTCCATCAGGATCCTCGCTATTACCGGATGCCCGGCAAGCCGCTTGGCAAACGCCTGCTCTATTCGGCCACACGCAGCTTCATCTCCCGAAGTGACACCGGCAAAACCATCCCCAACTATGGTGTCTTCGCGACCTATCCGATCGTTGCCGAGCTTGGCAATCTTTATGTGCCGGGCATCGAGAGCGACGGACCCTCCACTGCCAAACGCATCCTCAGCGGGTACGCTTTGGATCCGGTCAACAATCTGGTCAACGAGTTTTTGCCCGATGTCGCCAAGCACGTTCACGTGCGAATCATCTTCTTTCAGCAGATCCTCAACAACATTGCCGCCTCCGGAAGCGGCGTCATGTAACTCTCTCTTCAGTGGGGAATCAAATTCTGCACCTGTTTCCTGCCCCCCACTCAGACGAACGTCGTTACCGTTCAATGCACAATCTCGCAGTTCGCTTATGTCAGCTTCAATCCGGCCCCTCCGCTGAGTAGTCTTAAGGGTGTTCAACCCCTTGCCTCTCTTCTACTTATCAGTGGAAGATCACAGAGGGTTCGAACCGGGTGCTCAATTCCAAATCGCACTCGCAGCCGAATAAGCGTCAGGCGTCAGCTGTTCAGGCCTTACAAGTTTTGAAAGACGGAACCAGGAGAAAGAAACACATATGGCAAAGTCCGCGAAGTTAGCCGAAAAAGCACTCACCTATGGCGCGAAGGCCGCCTGGGCAGTGTTCGACAAGCTGAACTCGATCTCGCCCAACCCCAGCTTTACCCCCAAGTGGAGCGACAAGCCCCTCCTGAAGAGCTATCAGAAGGAGAAGCCTCCGCTGGGCTGGCCCCGTACGACCGACTCTCTCTGCCCCCGGTGCGTCCCTGAGATTCGCCAGCAGATCGTCGACGGCAAGCTCCCCCATGAGATTCTTCTCAACGAGAAGGTCGGCGAGATCAAGGCCCAGATTATCGAGCGCGACGGCCAGATCCTGATGGTCAAGGACTGCCCCATCCACGGCCACTTCGAGGACGTCATGTCCATCGATCCGCCGATGATGAAGCACCTCGAGGACGTCTTCCCTGGCCGCGACATCCGCGCCCACAACGACGAAAAGCTCCACAACCACGGCACCTCGACCGTGACGCACGGCCGCGGCTCGGTCCTCACCATCGACCTGACCAACCGCTGCAACATGATGTGCGATCCCTGCTTTATGGACGCCAACCAGGTCGGCTTCGTTCACGAACTTACCTGGGACGAGATCAAGACCATGCTCGACAACGCGATCACCATCAAGCCGCGTCGTCAGATGTCCGTTCAGTTCTCTGGTGGCGAACCCACGCTGAGCCCCTACTTCCTCGACGCCGTCGCCTACGCCCGCAAGGTGGGTTACAACTCCGTCCAGGCTGCGACCAACGGTATCGAGTTCGCCAAGTCCAAGGAGTTCGCCAAGGCTGCCGCTGAAGCCGGTCTCCGCTACGCCTACCTGCAGTTCGACGGCATCGGCAACGCTGCCAACTCGCACCGCAAGGTCGGCAACTCGTTCGACGTCAAGCTGCAGGCCATCCACAACCTGCACGAGGCCGGTGTGGACATCGTTCCTGTCACCTGCATCATCAACGGCATCAACAACGAGCAGGTCGGCCGCATCATCGAGTTCGCCCTCGACAATCCGAAGAAGATCAACTTCCTCTCCTTCCAGCCTGTGTCTTTCACCGGCCGCGACGAAGAGGTCTCTGACGAGCGCCGTCACGCGCAGCGCTACACGCTGTCGCACCTTGCGCACGACGTCCGCAACCAGACCGGCCTCGGTGAGAGCACCCGGGACTGGTTCCCCATCTCCTTCATGTCCACCTTCTCCGACTGGGCCGACCTGGTTCACGGACCGGATCATGACTGGGGCCAGCTCTCCTGCGGCTGCCACCCGAACTGCGGTATCGGTATGGCGCTGATGATCGACAAGGAGACCAAGGAAGCTGTTCCCGTCACCGCGTTCCTTGATGCTGTACAGCTGGCCAAGGACGTCGCCCGCATCAACGACGCCGCCCGTGGCAAGTTCCTCTCCATCGTCGGTGTGTCGCTTGCGCTGCTTCGCAACTACAACCCCTCGAACGCTCCGACGCACTTCAAAATCGTTGACCTGCTGCAGAAGTTCGACAAGTGCTTCGGCGCCACCGGCCGCAACTACGGCAAGGTGACCGGCGACCGCACCATGGAAGACATCCAGAAACGCCGCGCCGATCGCTGGAACTTCCTCTTCATCGCGGGCATGTGGTTCCAGGACCTGTTCAACTACGACTTCCGCCGTACCGAACAGTGCATCATCCCCTACGCCACCCAGGAAGGCGAGATCAGCTTCTGCGCCTATAACACCGGCGTGGGCTGGAGAAACATCATCGAGAAGATGCACATGACCGCTACCCTCACCAAGTGGTACGAGGAGCACGGCCGTCATGAGATCTTCGCCGGCGGCAAAAAGGTCGGTCTCGAGAAGCAGGAGAAGTATGACCTGGTTCTCAACGATGCGCACGTCAACTCGGCCGCTAACGACACGTTCGAAAAGTCCGGCATCGCCAAGAACGCCCGCGAAGAGAAGATCCGGGCGCGCGACGCGAAGATCAAGCAGGACGCCGAGAACGCCCGCATGGCCAAGCTCTACCGCAAGGAGATCCTCAAGGAAGCGGAACAGCCTGGCTTCATCTCGCTCGGCGAGATCAAGGCAGCTCCCTCGGCCGCGAAGGTCGAGTCCGAAGAGACGGTCGCAGGCGACTAAGGACTAGCCGTCCCGGCCACCGCGCCTTCGACGTAAAAACAACTGCAAAGGCCGCCAGTAATGGCGGCCTTTGCAGTTGCATGAGCCAAAATTCGATCGAAGCCCTCTAAGAAAACTCCACCGCCCGCTAGAAGTCACCGATCATGAGCTGATCCGAAAGAGGCCAACTCATCCCGAAACAACACGGGGCTTCATCACAAAAGAAGAATACGAATCTCCATCCGCCAGAACGCACCGCCCTTCATCGAAGCAAAGGAATACGAATCTCCATCGGGAGATAACACGTTCCACTATCACAACAGGAAATATAGATCTTCATACGGGGGGCATGGGCCTTCAGGCCTATAAAATTCGGCGGATGAAATATCGGGGCTTTAGCCCCGGCCTTCACTATGATCGCGACATGCACAGGGCCCCGCAACACCTCCGCACGTACTTCATCACCACGACTACTGCAAACCGAAGACGTCTCTTTCAGGTGGAAACCAAATGCTCTGCTGATGCTCGACATACTCCAGGACCAACGCACGAAAGGCCGCCTCCATCTTCACTCCTTCGTCCTTATGCCCGATCATCATCATGCAATCCTGATACCGTCTCCGGATGTCTCTCTTGAAAAAGCCGTCCAATTTATCAAAGGCAACTTTCCCATCGACTTAAAAGCAAATTTCCCGTTTGGACACCATCGTTCAACGAGCACAGATTCGCGAGTCCGAGGCCTTCAAACGATCATTCCGTCTCCATTTACCAAACCCCCGTCCGCGCAAACCTCGTTTCGGAAGCCAGCACGTTTCCTTCTTCTTCTGCCAACAAACAACTCCTCACCGATCCTGCTCCTGCGCATCTCAAGCCAGGGCTGAAGCCCCTCAAACGGCAGCGATCTTAGGGAGCGCCTGAAGGCTCCTGCTCCCTCCACTCGATAGACAGAACGTGATTTCCAGGATGATCGTCCGAAGGGTGAAGGATAGCCACAAGTGAGCACTCGCCAGCCTATCCCCAATCGCAAGATCAGTCCTCGCCCCTCCAAGAACCGCACAGCATAAACGCCATCCCACTGAACGCCAGCGCCTCCCACACACTTGCCCACTCATTCCCAACATTCGTGTACGGATCAGCAATCGCCCGCGGAATATGGAGCATTGGCACCCACAAGAAGATCATCGCTCCGGTCAGCAGTGCAGCCAGCTTCGCCACGCGCCGAACCATAATCCCAATTCCGCCTGCAATCAGCGCCGCACCCGCGAAGTAGGTCCAGAACACCGCCGACCCAGCCCATGCCGGTACCAATACCGCCACAAACTTCGGGTATAGGAAGTGATCGTAGCCAAAGATCACCAGCAACCCCGCGAAGAAGTATCGACCCAGCGGCAGTGCGCGCTCAAGCCACGGCGGCAGATCATCTCTTCTTTCTCCGAATGACAGCGCCGCAATCCACGCTCCTCCTGCGAACGCGAGCTCCTTGATCGCGTTCGTCCACGCTCCCAGCACCCACGCATATTGGCTGGTCAGCCGGCTTGGCAGATGCGCAATCAGTACCAGCATCACGAGGCTCACGCCGGTCCACGCGGCAACCTTTCTACCCTTCAGATTGAAGAGAATACAAACTCCCGCAATCGTAAGTGCGGCTCCGATGGTAAGCACCCACAGTATCCGAAACGGCAGCCACGCCGGAAAATCCGGGATCACGACCCAGGGGAAGTTCATGTAGAAGAAGTGCATCAGCCCAATTGAGCTCAACCCGATCGCGTAGAGGACACGCCCCGCAGGAACAAGCCATTTTTGCATGCGGCGAGTCTAGCCGAAATTCCGCTCCCTGCCACCGCCATTCATCCCAAATCTCCGACCAGCTTGCGCCTTCTCCAACCTTCGACTGGCATGCCGGGCCCCGGGCCTCATCGCCGGCGTTCCACTCCGCAGCGCCGCAGCGATCCTCTCCGCAGCCACACCGCGCAACGAAGGCTCATCACACGGAGAAGACCTAACCCTTCCACAGCCGACCAACGCGCAGCGTGGCTCTCATCTTCTGTCAGGAGCTCCATCAGCCGGGCAGCACGCAATCGCTGCTCGCGGGGTTCGTCACCCTCGCCACTACCAAGCGTAGATGCCAGCGCGTCCCGCGATTCCTCCGGCGACAGCCCGGCGAAGAGTCCAGCCAGTTCTTCCACCTACGGCCACAGTACTTTTGCATCGCTGTCCGTGATTCGCCGCGCAACATCTGACGACCTTTTACGCAGCTCCGTGCCGTAGCTGAAGATTGCAGCCACCAGTGCTTTCACCGCTCGGCTTGCTGCCGGCGATCTCCACTGCCAGGTCTCTTGTCCGCTGCAGGCCCCAGCGCCCCTGTTCCAGCGAACGCGCCAGCTCCGCCGACACGGCTAGTCTCTGACCGCAACACCCTGCAGTTCGAACCGCGCTCCAAACAGCAGGGTTCCCGATCCCAGAAATGCACGCGCGGGAAGCTTGCCCGTGAAGTAGGTCCGATACACGGCATTGAACTGCTCAAACAACGAAACATCACTCACGAAGATCTGCACCGAGACCAGATTGTCCATGGTCATGTCAGCCATCGCCAGGGCGCGTTGTATCTCCTGCATCACCAGGTGCGCCTCTTCTTCTGCCGAATCAGGAACCTTGGTCGTTCCCGCGATCAGACCGATCCGGCCAGAGAGATACAGCGTCTTGCCATCCACAAGGACGGCGTCGGAGAAAGGCATCGCAGGGTTGCTGGAGAAGTATTCGCGGCTCATAGGAAGTTCTTGCAGTGTACCGCAGCGCCCTTGATGCAAAAAAGACCCGGCGCACCGGGTCTTCCTGCAGCGCCTTATCCTTTGTCGCTATTCGCCTGTCACTATTCTCCGGATGCGATCGTCGAGACGTGATGGTGGGTCGCATGCCTCGTGGACCGCGCAACCGAACGCGTCCGTACGCTACGCGACCGTCCGTACTGCCACTCACGCACTGGACCTACATCCACATGCACAAACTGGTTCACGGGGTAATACCCTACTCCGCCCGCATGAAGACTGAGCGCCGCATTGCGCAGCGTCGCCGTTGAGACACCGGGTACACGAATATCGATCGCCTTCGCCAGCATGTGCTGACTATGCTCCGCCACGCCGGTGCTCTGCGATCGCGATCGCAGCAGGTTGTTGCTCCAGGGCGTCCGGTATCCGCAGACGATATCGATCACGCCATCTGGGCGTCCCAGCTTCTCCATGAGCGAGTGCAGCACATCGAACTCCCGCGGATCGTAATCGCTCTCCGTCTGGGTGCGATGGTCCCGCAAAAAGTGATTGAGCTTTGCGACGCCGTCCGGAAGATACTGGTCGCCAACGCGATACACGACGTCAATGCTCTCGCCGGTGTGCGTGTGGAACATGTGCAAGCGATACACGTCTGCTGTATTCCTATAAGCATCCTTCGCTCTGGCCGTGCCGCTGATTCCAATCAGAACCACCATCATTAAAACGGCACCAAGGCCCAGCCTGATCACTGTCCTCATGCATACTCCCGGGAATTGTGTATCTTTCAGAAATGACAATCGCCAAATGCGATTCACCATCCATCATTTCGTTACTCCAGTTTATCGAACGCTAACCCCACGATCCAGAGGCGGAATGTAACTTTTGTGCAACAAATGGAAGTACTTCCATAAGCCTCTATATAAGTGCAACATACCTATTTCATCTTCTGGTCCTGTGTAGACTGGTTATCTATGGTGCTCGATCCAGTTCAGATCAGGGTACTCGGATCTCTCATAGAAAAAGAGATCACTACCCCTGAAACATACCCGCTCTCCCTCAACGCCCTCGTCAACGCCTGCAACCAGCGGTCAAGCCGCGACCCGATCCTCGAGCTCACCGAGGACGAAGTTCGGCAGGCTCTCCACGCCCTTGAAGACCAGAACCTCGTTACTGTGGTTCAGGACGGCAGGGTTCCGAAGTACGAGCACCGTATCCGCACCGTGCTCAACCTGCGCCGCGACGAGACCGCCGTCTTCTGCCTGTTGATGCTGCGCGGCCCGCAGACTCCGGGCGAGCTCCGTGGCCGCTCCGAACGCCTCTACGCCTTCGACGACATTACCGCGGTCCAGTCAATCCTTGAACGGCTCGCCTCGCGTGAATCGCCCACCGAAGGAACGCCCCCCAATGGCAACGCAACCGGCCCCCTGGTCGTCATGCTGGCTCGACAGCCCGGCTCTCGAGAATCCCGTTACGCACATCTGCTCGCCGGAATCCCCGAAGCCACAACGAGTGCATCATCGATTCCCGTCTCATCGAGATCGCATCCGGACCGGATCGCACAACTGGAGTCCGACCTCACGCGCCTGTCCGAAAGTGTTGTTGCGCTTGAAACCCGCATCGCTCAACTGGAAGGAAAAGTTTGATTGCCCGCCCGGAGAGCCCTTGTTTCGTCTATAAAGATGATCGTGAACGTGTGACCTCGTATGCCGAATCCGCATATCTCCGGCAGTATCCCTCCTGAGAGGCGGCACCTCGCCCGCCGTCAGGAAGATACGCGGAACGAACAGCACGCGCGGCTCCTCTTCGACATTCCCGACGGAATACTTTGCATCAATCGCGACTGGCAGATCACCTTCGCTAATGCGGAAGCCTTGAAGGTGGGCTCCATCGAGCCCCATCACATCAACACAAAGAGCATCTGGGAGATGTTCCCCCAAATACTCGGCACCGAGCTTGAAGATCACTACCGCACCGTCATGCGCACCGGCGCTCCATCGCATCTGGAGCACTTCAGCGTGCGGCGGGATATGTGGATCGACGTCCATATTCTGCCGATGGTCGAAGGCATCGCCGTCATCCTGCGTGACATCACCGACCGCAAAGGAGCCGAGCTGCTTCGCGATTCAGCCTCCCGGCAGCTCCTGCAGGTTCTCGAAGCCACCAGCGATGCCGTCATCACGGTCAGCCGCGAAGGCATCTTCACCTTCCTCAATCGCCGTGCCCACGAATTGCTGGCCGCAAAGGGAAACCTGCTTGGAAAAAACATCTGGCAGGAGTTTCCCTTCGTCAGGCACCACGGTCAGTACGAACGCCACTTCCGGCAGGCCATGAATGACGGCATCGCTGGCGACTTCGAGGACTTCTACCCCGAACCGCTCAATCTCTGGCTCGGGATCCAGATCAGGCCCTCCGCGGAAGGCGTCATCATCTTCTTTCGCGACATCACCTCGCGCAGACAGTACGAGCTTGCCCTGCAGAAGCAGCGGGACCTGCTCGCTGTTGTGCAGCAGACCGCGCGGGTCACCACCTGGGACGTCGATCTCTCCACTGGAAAGATCGACTATGGAATCGGCTCCTATCCCGTCTTCGGCCATCCCTTCTCCGATCTTCCTGACCTGCATTCCTTCCGCAGCCATGTTCCGCGGACCCATCTTCCGCTTATCGATGACATGCTCCGCCAGACCCGCGAAACCGGCGATATGGTTATCACCGACTTCCCCATCCGTGCGGCCAACGGCTCTCTGCTCTGGATCGAGTGCCGCTGTCAGGCATTGACTCTCGACGGTTCCGCACCCAGGCTTCGCGGGCTTTGTATCGACATCACCGATCGCAAAAACGCTTCGCACGCGCTGCAGCAACGGCAGATGGAAACCGAGCGCCAGCGCGCAGAACTCGAAACAATCTACCGCACCTCTCCCATCGGCCTGGCCCTCTTCGATCCTGTCGAGTTCCGCTATCTGCGTGTCAATGATCGACAGGCTGAAACCATCGGCCTGCCGATCAAAGAAATCCTCGGCCGCCGCATCTCCGAGATCGCTCCCATCAAAGGTATCGAAGAACTCTTCCGACAGGTTGCCGCCGGAAAGACGATTCGAAATCATGTCGTCGAGGGCGAGCTGCCTACCCGGCCCGGCGAACATCGGTTCTGGAACGTCAACTACTCGCCTATCTTTGGAAGCAATGGCAAGGTAGAAGCTATCGCCGCCGTCATCCAGGAGATCACGCATCAAAGAAGGGCCGAGCACGCTCTCATCCAAAGCGAAAAACTCGCCGCCGTGGGCAGGCTGGCAAGCTCCATCTCGCACGAGATCAACAATCCACTCGAAGCGATCACGAATCTCTTCTATCTCGTCCAGACGTCAGCCGAGCTTCCTCCGCAGCTTGCGGAGTACGTCAACGTCGCTCAAAGCGAACTCTCGCGGGTCTGCCAGATTGCGACCCAGACGCTGCGCTTTCATCGTCAGGCAGTCAGCGCAACCCACATCACCGCGAAGGATCTTGTCGAAGCCGTACTCAACCTGTATCAGGGCCGCCTGTTCAACTCCGGCATCCACGTGGATACCAGCTTTCGCACCAATCAACCCATCTACTGCTTTGAAAACGATATCCGGCAGGTCCTGAACAACCTCATCGCCAACGCGATCGATGCCATGCGACAGGGAGGAAGGCTTCTTGTTCGCGCTCACGATGCTACCGAACGTTTCAACGGCAATCCCAACAAGGGGATTCGCATCACCATCGCCGACACCGGCCACGGCATGTCCCATGCAGTGCAGGCGCGGATCTTCGAACCCTTCTACACCACCAAAGAACTCAATGGCACTGGGCTCGGTCTCTGGATCTCCTCTGGCATCGTCGATCGCCACCAGGGCCGCATCTCCTTCCGCAGCAGCGATCATCCCATTCATCACGGGACCGTCTTCTCTATCTTCCTTCCTTGCCTCGAAAAGCTGCCTAAGACGACTCTGAACGCCTGACAGCCAATCACAATGGCTTGATAGGTTACATCTCCGCCCATCTCCGCAGCAGGTTGTGATAAACCCCTGTCAGATTCACTCCCAGAGGGTTTCCCGGAAGTTCCACCGCGAGCTTCTGGATCGTCTGGTCCAGATCGAACAGCATCGTCCGGTCTGCATCGCTTCGGATCATACTCTGCACCCAGAAGAAGCTCGAGACTCTGGCTCCGCGCGTTACCGGCTCTACTCGATGTAAGCTCGTCGCGGGATACAGCACCAGATGCCCCATCGGCAGCTTCACGCTGTGGGCTCCATAAGTGTCTTCAACGAGCAGTTCCCCGCCGTCATACTCTTCTGGCGGTGTAAGAAACAGAGTCGCAGACACGTCCGTGCGAATCCTCTGTCCGGAAGGAACCACCGAACGGATGGCAGTATCCACATGCGTCCCAAAGCGGCCCCCACCCTGATAGCGGTTGAACATCGGTGGAAATACCCGCAGCGGGAGCGCTGCGGACATAAAAAGCGGAGATCGGGCCAGTCCCTTCAACACCACATCGCCCAGCTCCACAGCCAGCGGAGAGGCCTCCGGCAGCTGTTCGTTCTCTTTCACGCGCTGCGCCTGATATCCCGCCGTAACCTTGCCATCTACCCAGTTCGCGGCATCCAGCTTCGCTCGCATCTGCGCTACTTCAGCCGCATTCAAAACGTCCGGAATCGTAATTAGCATGAGTTCACCATAAAACGAAGTCTGCGACCCAGAGTCGCACATCAGAATTCAAGCAGCGCCGCAACACACCAAAAACAACAGGACCTCAATCTCAAACGAACGCGTCATCCTGAGCGAAGCTACTCGCAAGTCTTATCTCGAGTGGCGAAGTCGAAGGATCTGCGGTCTCTGCCACTCCCACCAGATCCCCAAAAGCAAAGAGCGGCATTCCTAAAATTTAACGTTCATTCCTATCTGTGCATTGAGACCTTCTCCCGGAACCAGATGATTTGGGTGTGGCTGGTCGATATAAAACTTGTTCGTCAGATTAACTACATTCGCCTGGAACTCCAGGTGGTCCGAGATGGGACGCCGCAACATCGCATTGAACGTCCAGTATCCCGGAATCGCCTTGAAGTCCAGAGGGACGCTGGTTACGGGGACCGGCGCCACGCTGTTGTATACCGCCGCCATCGCCGTCGAGCTCGCACGACGCGCCGATACATAATTGCCCCCGAATCCACCCACAAAACGCCACCGCAGATTATGCGTTACCCATAGATTGCCGCTGTTCTTCGGCACGTTCGCGAACGGAAAGCCCGTCGGCGAGAAGAAGTACGGGAACCCCCCATAGACCGGATCGCCGTGCTTATACTGCGACGCGAACGGCGATGCGTTCAGGATGCTCTTCTCCACGCGGCCGTTCAGGTACGCGTATCCAACGATGATGTCGAAATGCTCCGGAAGGTGGCCAATCACACCAATCTGCGCTCCACGAACCTGCTGCGTTCCCACCAGAATCGTATTGGCCGTATTGTTCGGATCAGTCTCGCGGGCATTCTGCTTCTCGGTCGAAAAATAGCTCCCGCTCACATTCAACCGATCGTGCAGCCAGTCCCACTTCGTCCCGATCTCTATCGTCGAGTTCAGCTCCGGCGGAAGAGCCGCGTTGTTTCCACTCAGCGAAAGCGACTCCGCCGAAGGATTGAACGACGTCCCATAGTCGAAATACACGCTTCCGTTCTGCCTCGGCTTCACAACCACCGCGGCCCGGTACGTCGGTTGCTTGTCCAGCCGGCTCGAGTGAATCGCCGGCGTCGAACCCACTGCATCGGTTAACGAGTCCGAGTTGAAGTAGTCGAAACGAATGCCTCCCGAGAACTGCAGCCACTGCGTCAGCTTCAGCGTGTCCAGAACATTGAAGCCGTAGGACGTCGACGAGACGTGCGTGTTCGATCGAATGCTCACCGACGACGGCGCAAACAGGTCGTAGGGATTCGGATTGAGCAGCGATGTATTCGGTACCGTGTAACTCGTGCGCAGAGGACTCGATCTCTCGCGTCCTCCCTCCAGCATCGCCACCAGATTGTTCTCAATCCGGGCGAACCTCAGACGCGCCGTCACACTGGTCTGCTCCCACAGCATGTCTTCTACGCTCTTGGCCGCGATCTGGTTTCGAACCACCTGCACAAGATTCAGGTCGTAATTGATCGGGAAGCAGGCCGGAGGAACGCAGGCCACCATCTTCACTCCTCCAATCGCCGAAAACACCGGCGTGCTGGGAACCTGCGGCTCCGTGATTCGAACATCGCGGGGATAGTTCGCCCATCGCAGCGTCGAACGCAGCGTCACCGGCGCGCTGAAGTCATGCTCCACTCTCGCCGTCACAATATCCGGACTCGTCCGCAAAAAATTGTCTTCCGCATAGCCGTAGTAGTTGCTACGGTCGACCTGAGGAACCTTGTACAGAAAGTAAGGCAGGCCATAGTCCGGTATCGTGTTCTCGCTCTCATGCAGGTAGCTCACCAAGTACCGCGTAGGCGAGTTCTGCCCGAACGCAATCGAAGGTGCAATCCCAAACCGGCGTGTATTGGTAATATCGCGTTCCGCAACATTGGTCTGCATTCCCGCCACATTCAGGCGAAACGCCGCGCCCGAGCCGAAGGTTGTCAGAGGCTCATTGACATCCGCCGTCACGCGGCGCATCAGGTTGGTCCCCAGCTGCAGCGAGCCAGAGATGCGCTCCTGCAACAGGGGCTGCTTCTGCTCCTGATTGACAACACCACCCGTTGAACCGCGGCCAAACTCCACGCTTGCCGGCCCCTGCAGCACCTCCACCGCGTCGTAGTTGAACGAATCGCGATAGTACGAGCCGAAGTCGCGAATGCCATCCAGAAAGATGTCGTTCCGCGCCGAAAAACCTCGAATCGTCAGGTTGTCTCCCTGCGCTCCGCCTTCCCCCGCAGCAATGCTCAGGCCGGGTACGTTGCGCAGACTGTCGCGCATCGTCGTGACCGCCTGCTCTTGCATAACGAACTGCGGGACGACGTTGACCGTCTGCGGCACGTCGCTCAGCGGCTCCGTGAACTGTGTGAGCGCCACCGAATTGGCCGAAGCCGATACATCCACTGAATCCTTCGCCTGCAGTCCCACCGCCAGCGTCGACTCATCCTCCACCCGGAAGTTCAACCCCGTTCCGGAGAGCAACAGGCGCAGCGCCTCGTCCTCTGCAAACAGACCCGAAACCCCCTTGGTCTGAAAGCCCGCAATCGCGCCTTGGGGAAGGTCCACCCGGACATGCATCCCCGTCTGCTGCTCATACGCCGCAAGAGCAGCATCCAGAGGCCCGGCCGCGATATTCACTCGCTTGACCGGAAGATTCGTCGAAGGAGCCGCCGCCGCACCACCCGCTGCGGCCAGACTCTCTTTGACCGCTGCCGGAGATTGTCGGCCCGTGCCGATCACCGTCGCTGCCAGGGCCCCCACCGCCACCCAGTTCCTCGAGCCCTTGAACCGGCCCTTCAGGCTATCTCTTCTCGCGTGCTTCTTCATCGTTCCTCTCCAGGCTGGGCCCCGGGCGTCAAAAAGGCGCACGAAGGGGCATTAACCGCTCACACCGTCTTTGCGGTATCGCAAAACAGCGTTCCAGATTCATGAAGGAAGGAAGTGGATAGGAGCCTCGCCGACTGCACGCAGCTGCTCCTGAAAATCACAAGCCATCTGCCGTTTCAACAACAGCCAGACGCCCAGGTCCTCGCGGTCACTCCAGAAAACAAGTCGCGAGAATCTGCCTCTCCACCTCACTTCTAAGGTTCCCAGGACTTCGCCAGCTCGAACTGCGAACTCTCGAAATCCTTTGTATCTCTATCGATGTTTGAAATATAAGACAACATCGGTCCTATATCAAGATAAATATCAGACATTTTTAGTCTTATATCTACTTTTTATAATTTGGGGGCAGTCACGCACCGACGCCGAAGAGACTGGTAACCACCAAAACGCGGAATGGTGGTTAGCATCTTTTCTTCTATTTTTGCCTGTTAAAACAAAACGGCGGAGAGCATTTCGCTCTCCGCCGTTCCTCTAACGAGAGGAAGAACCAAGGTTAGAAGTTCAATTTCAACTGGAACTCGGTCGATCGTGCACCACCGATGTTCGACGTACCCGATCCACGCTGATAACGATTGATATCGTGATCCGCGAAGCCGTTCGGCCCATTCAGAAAACCGCTGGAGCTTCCGGTGGTCGTATCGGCCAGCGTGCCGTTTTGATAGTCCTTGAAATTGGAGAAGTTTCCTACGTTGTAGAAAGCGATCGCCGGAACCAGGGACATCCCTTCACGCAGCCGGCTCAGACGAATCGGATACGCGAAGTTGACATCGAGATTGCGGTAGAAGGCATTCTCCGGAGCATGAGCCTGAGCGGTCTCGATGGGCTGCTGAGTCGCCTGCAGCGCCGTCAACTGCTGTGGAGTGAAGAGTCCCGCGGACACCAGAGCCTGACCTGCCGGTGTCAACTGGCCTGCATGCGTTGCGTTGTATTGGCTGATCAGCTTGTTCAGGTTCTTCCCCTTGTACTGATGCATGTAGTACCCAGGGTTCGTTCCAGGAACAAGATCGCCGATCGTTCCATCACCGGTGACGTCCGACATGAAGATACCTGCTGTCGAGTCGCCAGTGATTCCGCCGTTATCGAGATTCAGGTCCATTGCGGCAGCGGAGAAGAAGTGGCCGATGAGACCAATCTGCGGACCGTACTTCAGGGTTGCCGAACCGCCAAATGAGATCGCATGCGTGTGGTCCAGTCCGCTCCGTCCCATGTACTGGGTCGGATTGTCATAGTCATACGACGGCGAAGAGAAGAACTGATCGCCAACGCCTGTATTGCCGTTGTTGAGCGCCGGATTGGCTGTGCTGACGATGCGCGAGAGCGAGTACGCAATCTGCAGGTTTGAGCTCATGATTCCCGGAGCAGGATGCGACTTCTGTTGACGGAAGACAACCTGCAGGGCGTCATAACCAGAGCGCCCAGCCGGAAGCAGGAACAATCCCTGACCGAGCGCAGGATTTGCGCCTGCAAAGGCCGCACCCGTATCTGGGGTCAGGTTCTGAGAAGAGGCAGGAAACCTGCTCAGGAAGTTATTTCCTGAATCGAGACCGTTCACCGCAAAGTCAGCAATGGTTCCACCGCTACCGATCACGCAATTGATTGCAGCTCCGCCTGTCATACCTACACAAGCGGGAAAAAATGCACTTGTAGGATCATTTTTATCCTTAAGCGAACTTGCCGTAGCTGCAACTGCATGAGCCGCCGCATTTTTATTCAGGAATCGCGCCGCACCTACATGGTTTACGTCGATCTGCTGCATGATCTTCATTGTGGAGTTGTGCACATAGTCGACCGAGAGCACGCCTCCCTTGAAGAGTTCACGCTGAACACCGGCATTCCACTGCTCTGAGTACGGTGTGCGGTAGGGTGCCGCATAACCGCCAACCACAGTGAGAGTATTTCCCACGTAACTGCCGTTGCTCGCAGGTCCCACAGCCTTGGTGGACGCCTGGTACTTATTCTGGATATTGATGAAGTGCTGTCCAGCCTGGCTCAGAGGCTCTGAGCAGATAGTGGCGATCGATACGCCCCCATCGTCTGAGATAACACTGCCATCCGGAAGGGTCAGTGAGTTCGAGCCACCGCAAAGGGTATGGTTCGAATCATTGAAGAGTCCCTTCTTGATGAGGATGGAACGCGAGTTCAAGGTGTTGTTGAAGACATCGTTCTCATAGAAGATACCGAAGCCAGCACGAATAACGGTCTTGTGATCGCCAGGGCTGTAAGCAAAACCTAGCTGAGGACCGAAGTTTGCGTACGGCTGATGAATCTTCTTACCCAGGCCGGGTGCAAACTGATCGAGAAGGGGTGCGCTTCCGCTGCACGGGGCTGCCACAAGCGTTGTATCGACATCGGAGCAAAGCGGCGTCGGAAGGTCCTGATTGGCACGTCCGGTATCTACGCTCCAGCGCACACCAGCGGTCAGAGTGAAGTTCGGAGTAACCTTCCAGGTGTCGGCGATATAAGCACCCTGACGCCAATCCGACAGTCCTCCACCAGGCAGACCGAAGCCAGGGTTCTCGGTCGAGAAGCCCTGACCGTTGCCAAGTCGGATCGAGGAGGTGTAGTAACCATTGAGAGGATCAGACGGGCATGGAGCTGCTCCGTTGACACCGCCGCAGTTCGCGAGGAGGGTTCCAGGAAGGAGAGTCACGCGAGGGCCAAGGCCAAAGAAGTTCGCAAAACCGCCACCAAGAATACGGTTCATGCTGTATCCGTAGCGGATGACGTGTGAGCCCTTGGTCCAGGATCCGTCATAACGGAGCTGCTTGTCCGACTGGTAGGTATTCTGAGGAGAATTTGCGTTGGGGCCAGAGAAAAGACCTGCCGAAGACAGACGGAAGTTCAGGCCCGGGAATCCGTTGTAAACGCTGTTGTTTCCTGTAGTCCCATCGACCAGCAGGTTATGGAATTTCTCGTAGCTGCCACGGAAAGAGTGGGTGAAGTGCCCGCTGGAGAAGTCCGCGCCGCCCGCAAGACCCGGAGTATTGTCACGATTGTTGTAGATCTGATAGCCAGCGCCGAAGTTGGAACTGGAGCTGTTGGATTCGTAGTTAGCGCGGGCGAAGTAGTGCCCGTGGAAGGGACCGTTGTAATCCAACCGCACCGTCGAGTACGTCTGGCGGTAGGGTGAGGGAATAGTGGGGAACTGCTGCTGAATCGCCGAGAAAACCGGGGACATGGTGATTGACACCGGGGATTCCTGCTTGATGCGTTCAGAGTTTGCGAAGAAGAACAGCTTGTCCTTGATGAGGGGTCCACCGACGCTGCCACCAAACTGATTCCGCTGGAAGGGTGTATCCACTCCACCAGCGGTCCTGGCGAATAGTGCGCTATGGTCCTGAAACTGATAGAAGACCTGTCCGTGGAAGGCATTGGTTCCGGAGTTCGTCGAGACCAGAACCTGTCCCGTCGAGGTCACGTCGCCCGAGACATCCTGCGTTGAGCGATTGAGCTGAAAGTCTCCGATGGAGCCTGAGGAAACATTGAAGATGGTCGTTCCGACGTTCTCGTCAGTGATGTCCTGACCGTCGAGAAGAATACGGGTGGTACGGCCTGAGACGCCGCTCGTCGAAATTGCGGAGTAACCTGCTTTGGTGGGATCGAAGGACTCACCGCTCTGCAGGATTACGCCGGGCTCGATCTGCGCAAGGTCCAGGAAGTTGCGGCCGTTAACTGGTAGCGAGTCGATCTGCTGCCTGGTGATAACGTCGCTGACCCCAACCTGTTCCGTGTTGACCTGCAATGCGCCGGCGTCCACTTCCACGGTCACATTCGATTCGCCCAACGACAGCTTGAAGTTACCGTTGGTCGCGGTACCGGTACGAACGACCGTGTTTACGGACAGAGTCTGGAAGCCAGCAGAGCTAATCGTTACCTGATAGTTACCAGGTGTAAGTGGGCCGATGCTGTAAAATCCCGCCGCATCGGTCTTCAATTCGCGAGTAGATCCCGTATCCGTGCCCTTGATCAGCACGCTGGCATTCGGGACTACCGCCCCACTCGAATCCGTGATGGAACCCTGAATGGCTCCGCCGGTCTGCGAGGTGACCTGACCGAAGCTGAGCGCCGTCATGGAAATCAACACCAGCGCGAGTCCAAATAATCTTTTCATCTAATACTCCTCGTACAGCCCACACACACTCATCGCTTCCTATGGGGAGGAACTCTGCGATTCCATTTGGGCTATTCACTGGAGGTATAGGGCATTTCATGGACCATTTTCGGCAGGTCGTCCCAGGTGCTGAAAAATTCTTTGTTTATAAATGTTTAGCAAATCACTCCAAAAATCCATAGGAGGTACATCTTATGTTTTCTAATTGCCGCGAAAGAGGGATATACAAAAAACCATAATCAGCTAACTTACGCTATTTCAAGGATTGACGAAATACATCGACACCCGGATGAGGCTATGACGATTCGGCATGCCTTGGACAGGCAACAAAAGGTAGGACAAGAAGGCCAGCCAAAAATGATGAGATGGGGCGCATTCGGAAGGGCTTATCGTAGGACAAACGTCTTAGTTACTCGCGCTCTCGCGCTTGTAGGGCTTCTGCATGAGGGCCCGTGCCTCGTTGATGGCCCCTTGGGTATTGTCGTTGGTCTGGACTGCGAGGCGGTACTCGTTGACGGCGCGGTCGCGCTGGCCGGTGACGTCAAAGATACGGCCCAGCTCGATATGGCTCCAGACCTCGACCCACTTGGGGTCGCCGTCGCCGCGAAGAGCATCCCGGAAGGAGTTGGCGGCGGACTGGTAGTTCCGCTGCATAAAGAAGACCTCGCCGATCCTGTAGTTGGCCAGAGAGCTGTTGTGGTTGGCATCGAGAGCCTTCTGGTACTCGATCAGGCCGGCGGTCAGGTCTCCCTGAGCCACCTGCTGCTGGCCTCGCAGGACGGCGACGCGGACGGCCAGGTCCGAAGTGCTCTTCAGCACCCAGTTCTGCGGATCGATAGAGATACGGCGCGGACGGCCGAAGGTCTCGACCGAGAAGTTGCTTTCGGTTCCTGACACATCAACGCGACGGACTTCCGTCTTACCGTCCGTTTCGATTCTGAGCTCGACCGGCATGCGAAACAGGTCCAGATCCTGCGCGATCGACCCTACCGTTCGAAATCCCTTGTTATTTCCAAGGCGGAAGACGGTGTACTTGTTGGTGAAGGTCGGAGCACCGGTACCGTCGCACCACTGCGCGAAGAAGGGGGTCAGCTGGAGCTGCGACTGAGCTTCAGCGACCGTCTGGAGATTGCCCGTACTGACGGACTTGTCCGTGTATTGGGAGAGGAGACCCCGCAGAAACTTGATGAAGACATCGTCTCCCATCTCCCAACGAAGCATATGGAAGACCATGGCCCCTTTCTCGAGGGTCATGGACTGAAATTGGGGCGAGAAGGGATCGAGCCGTCCCATACTGGTCAGCGGCTGCGTATCGTAAGCGAGGGCTCCTGCCTGAACGTCGGTGACGGCGGCTTCGAAAGCGTTCTTTCCGGAGGAGTCCTCGACGTACATCAGTTCGGCATAGCGAGACATGCCATTGGTGATCCAGGCATCATTCAGTGTTGCGGGAGAGATCTCGCTTCCCCACCACTGATGCGCCAGGGTATTGGCCAGCAGCCGCGAGTAGGTTTTGCCGGCGACACGCGCGCCTGAGATAGCAGCGATCTCCGGTGCCCAGGTAGCTGAGACGGCGTCTGTGGGCATCTCGACCAGATTGACCTGACTGCTCTCCGGCTGGCCAAAGGTCGTCGTCATGAATTCGAACTGCTTGGCGGCGTCCTGGGCAAAGGCAACGGCGACCGCCTTATGGGGCTCGGTCACGTAGACATGAACATTGTTAAGTCCGGGCGCGGTGATGGGCTCAAGGAACTTTCCCGCGATGATTGTGCCGGGAAAGCCAGGTCGCGACCATTTAAAGGTGTACTCGGTGCGATTGCCAGGAAGGCTTTTGGGAGCGGCGATGCCGGAACCGGAGCCGACGACACGCTCATCGCCGGGAACCCGAATGTGCATCTCGGCCGTGAAGCGGTCGGTATAGAGGCCAGTTACAGGGAACCACCGGCCGGGATAGAGCAGGACGCTGATCGGATCTTCGACGGAGGCAAAGTTGATTCCTTCAACCGGGCTGGTTTCAGCTCCCTTAAGGACGCCGCCATACTCAAAGGTCCAGGTGGCCGAGGTTCCCTTGGGAATCGGGTTCGTCAGGTTGAACCGAACGGTGGAGTTGGTCGCGATTCGCTCGGCTTCGAGCGGCTTTTTGCTGGCATCGGTGACTTTGGCGAGTTGAAGGCCGTTGTTCAGCTCGAAGACAGGGGCGGTCAGATCCTCAAGCGCGGTAAAAGTGACCACGGCGGTTGCTGCGAGCCGGTTGTCTGCGGGAAAAAGGTCGGCATTGATGACGTAGCCGGTCACCTTGAGCTGCGGCCGTGCCGGGGCGGCCCACGCGGCGCTCGCGGCAACGAAAAAAACCATCAGGAATGCAGGCGAAAAGCGAAAAATTCGACCAAAAGCGCGCATGAAGGCGTAGTTCCTCAACAACATGGTACTGCCGTAGTTCCCTGCTGCAAGGGCAGGCGTGTTTGTTTAGACGCGGGCGGGTGCGATTCGGCCTCTCTGGGCTGTATCGGAGTTTGACTGCCCCCGTAGAAGCGAGTCAACCGCACCGGCTACCTGAACAATCGCGCTGGTACCCGAGGGCGAGGCGAGACTCTTTCGCACCGCTGCGAGCGCGGCAATCATGCCCGCGCGCTGCGGAGTCTCTTCCAGCAAGGGAGCGAGCGCGGCGGCTACATTGGCAGCCGTGAAGTTTTCCTGGATCAGCTCCGGGACCACGGTGCGGCCTGCGATCAGGTTAACCATACCGATCGGCAGATTTCCATGGATATCGGGTGACCCAGAGGGCCAGACCTCGGGGGGATACTTTACCAGGCGTTTCGCGAGCTTAAAGGTCAGATCGGAGACCCGATACACGACCACAAAGGGATTGCCAATCACAGCCGCCTGAACGGTCGCCGTGCCGCTTGCCACGACCGAAGCCCGTGCGTGAAAGAGTGCCTCGCGGGCATCTGGGACAAGCGTGATCGAACTTGCGGACCACTTGAGGCGAGGCAGCATTTCTTGAAAGACGAAGTTGCTGAGTTTCTGCCTGTCGAGTGTACTTGCCACGGGTATCAAAAAGTCGTAGCCGGGCCCTAGAAGGGCTGCTGCCTCAAGCATGGTCGGGAGGTTGGCCTGGACCTCTTTTTCTCGCGAACCGGGAAGAAGAGCGATCCACTGTCTATCGAAGTGCGAGCTTGTCTGAGGCATATCTATGTTTGCAGATATATGAGCGATGGCGAATTGCTCACGCGAGGTGATGGGAAGCGGAAGCTCCGCGAGAGGATGGCCGGTGAAACGGGCATCCACACCTCGGTTGCGGTAGAACGGTTCCTCGAAGGGGAAGATGACCATCATGCGGTCTACACGTTGCTGCACCCATCGAAGACGACGGCGTTTCCAGGCCCAAAGCTGAGGGCTGACGAAGTAGATGACCGGAATATTGAGTGCCTTCAGCTCGCGAGCGAGGCGAAAGTTTACATCTGGGAAGTCAATGAGAATTGCGGCCTGAGGGCGGCGCTCCTTAATAGAGGCGACAAGTTTTCGATAGGAGCCGTAGACGCGCGGCGCATGCCGGATGACCTCGGTGATTCCCATGTGGGCGACGTCCTCGGCGCGGATGATGCGCTGCTGTCCGGCAGCCTCCATCTCGCGGCCGCCGAGGCCAAAGAAGGTGGCGCCGGAATGGCGCTTCGCCAGCTCGGCGATAATCTGGGCTCCGTAATGGTCGCCAGAGGCCTCGCCTGCAGAGAGGAAGATGGTCGGATTGGGTGGCGTCGCGATGCGTTCAGTGTAGATTTTTCTGGAGGTGCTTGCATGGCAGGACAAGTGAGGCGATTTCGGGCGGCGCTGGAACCTCTGCCCGGAGGTCTGGGTTGGGTGGTCGCGAGGGTTCCATTTGAGGTGGAGAAGGCGTGGAAGAAGATGATTCGGCTTCGGGTAAAGGTCGAAGCAGGCGGCGAGATCTTTCGGACTTCGCTGTTCGCTGAGTCAGGTGGAAACGGGCATTTCGTTCTGGTGAATAAAAAGATGCAGAAGGCGGCGGGAGTCGCCATCGGCGGGATGATTGACCTGGCGGTGGAGCCTGATCTTGAGGATCGGGAGGTTGAGGCTCCTGCGGAGCTGGAGAAGATCTTCCGCAAGGAGAAGGCTCTGGCGAAGTGGCACGCGAAGCTGAGCGATTCGATCCGGCGGGATATTGCGAGGAGGATTGAAGAGCCGAAGAGCCAAGAGGTTCGAGCGCGTCGGGCCGAGCAGACGGCGGAGCGGATGCTGCTGGCGATGGAGGGAGAGAAGGTGCTTCCTCCGATTCTCGAAGTCGCGTTTCGCCGACATCCGGCGGCACGGAAGGGCTGGGATACGATGACCGGGGTGCAGCGGCGCGGTCATCTGCTGGGCATCTTCTATTACCAAAGCCCGGAGGCGAGGGAGAAGCGAGCAGGCAAGGCACTCGAAGAGTGCCTTCGGGTGGCTCAAACGAAGGGAAACGGGTCAGGAGATCACGGGCATTAAGATCGCCCTGCGCTGCTGAGGGTACCCCCCCCCACTTTTTGCGCAAAGTCTTCTAAACAAACAACATAAGTCTGGACTTCATATTTCTGACGACGCTGCCGAACAGGAAGCCCCCGATTGGGCGGGGGGCTTTTGTGGTCCCTCATTTAAGGATAGCAAGGGGTGTCAAGAATCCGAGTGGGGCAACCGCCTGGAAGGCGCGGCTTTGGCGGGGTTTGGGTGTGCCGACGAGCGAGGAAGGGCGGCGATCCAACCGACGGAGAGGGGTGCCCTGGCTGAAATCGGCCCCGATTTTTGGGAATGGTCTTCTTTGCCACGGTTAATGGTCGGGGTATCTCTACGGCAAACGGGCCCTATTTCTTCTTCTCCGAGAGGGACCATGCCAAAATGCAAAATTATTGCTCGCTCCTCACTGATTGGGCTAAGCGCACCAGCGTCTTCCGGCCTCAGCCGGGGTGTTGGGTGAAGAGGGCGTGGAGCCGGGATTCGCCGAGGACGCGACTCAGCTCGCGGAAGGCGAAGAGGGGGACGAGGGCGATGAGGATGATGATGGAGCGGGCGGCGAGCTGTTCAAGATCGAGGCGCTCGAGAACGGTCCCGGTGGGCTCGTGATGGATGAGGCGCTTGATGAACTCCTCGATGAGGTGGAAGAGGAAGATGAGGATGCCGAAGAGGAGGGCTTTGATGAGGGCGGATTGATAGAGAGGGAGGGTTTCGGCGCGGCGGCCCAGGTGCAACATCTCGCCGAGGAGGATGACCTTGCCGATGACGAGTGCATTGATGAGAGCGAAGGTGAAGTTGAGTGGTGAGACGTCATCGAACTGGCGAGCGAGGAGCATGGTGTAGGCGGCCATGGCACAGAAGAGGACGGCCAGGTAGGCGGAGATGGCGAAGTAGTCCTTGAGCTCGTGGGTGATGCGCTGGGTGCGGCTGGGTCTGGCAGGGGTGGCGCCGGAGGGGGTGGGCTGCGGTGTGGTCATGGTGGACCTCCTGTACCGGAGATAGGTTGCGGCCTGGCCCGAGATGGAGGGATTTTACTGACTTTTCGGTCTATGCGGCGCGGGGATGAGTCCGGCTCCGATACATCCGAGATCTGGCCGTCGTTTCGGCTTCGTCCTCTGGCCTTCCGCAGAGTCGAGGCAGTGCGATATGGGCTCGCGCTGGGTGCTGCGGTGGACTACTGCTCCCTGCCAGCGGCGTGCTTGTCGAAGTCTTCCTGGGTGGGTTTGGCGGAGGTATTGGGCTTGGCGACGTTCGGAATTGGGCCCCAGGTATCGCAGGTCTTGGCGTACTTACCTTTGCCTCCGCAGACGATGCCGCTGCCATCGCCGTTCAGGCAGCCGTAGACGCCATTTTTGCTGGGAGGAAAGTAGACGCCGCCGGGGTTGTTGCCGCATCGGCCCTCGACCTGGGTGGGTGAGTTTCCTTTGGTGCTGATGGTTTTGGCTTGGGCGGCGTCGGTGAGGAGGAAGGTGCCGGCGAGTACGACAGGGGAGACCAGAAAACGAATCTTCATGGAAGACTCCTTCGCAAGGGATCTCGTGATACGTGGCCCGAATCCGAGGAGGGTAACGCCGGAGGAGGATGAGGTGCAACCGGAAATTGATGGTGGGTGAAGGGCGATTCCGTCGTTACGGGGTGGAGAGTGCTGGATTTTCGCTGCCGCGAAAATTGCCCACCTTAGCCGCGATACGACCGCGCCGAAGATGGGGCACCCGGTTTGGTGTCAGGTTAGTTTTGTGATTTGGACTAGAGTGGGTTCGTCCAGGAGGTAGTGGCGGTAGGTGGACCATTGCCAGTCTTCAGGAGCGGTGACGAGTCCGCGTGTGACTGGATTGCGGTGCATGTATTTGAGCTTCTCGACTCGTTTGTCGCGGGTGAAGACGTTGAAGTCGTAGTAGCGGTTCTGCCAGAAGGGACGTTGGGTGAGGCGTTTTGAGACGGAGAGTTTTAGCGCGTGGAGTGCCTTGGAGAGAAGCGCGTTTGGTGGTTCGCTGATGAGCAGGTGGACGTGCTCGGGCATGACGACGTAGCCGAGGACTTCGAAGTTGTAGCGTTGCCGGGTGAGTTCGAGGGAGTCGAGGAAGGTGTCTCTTGATTGTGGTGTGTTGAGGTACGGTTCACGACCATAACAACTGAAGGTGATGAAGTGGTCGTCACCTTCCTGTTGGTATCGTACGAGGCCCAGCGGCATGGGTGGATTTTACTGTCCCGGTGTCGTTAGGGATGAATGTGAATCCGGGTGCCCCATCTTCGGCGCGGTCTTATCGCGACTAAGGTGGGTTCATCGTGCGGAGCACGATCCTTTGTTCAGAGTGGGGAGAGTGTCAGGATTTTCGCTGCCGCGAAAATTGCCCACCTTAGCCGCCTTCGGCGTCGAAGATGGGGCACCCGGCGATGTATACTCCTCAAAATAAAAGCTCAATCAGTAAGGTGACAGTTAATGCCGGCCTGGTCTCTTGAAGATGCCAAGGGTTTTAGAGATGCTGCGGAATCGTTGAAGCTCTACCGCAGAGCTGATCTTACCGATCAGGGAACCCCACTAATTGACAATCTCTATGTAGATCCCCTACCGCACAACGCGATACTGGAAACAATCCTCCGTCCGAGCACTACTTTCGTCATAGGAAGAAAAGGAACTGGGAAGTCCACTCTTTTTCAGAAACTCCAGAGTGAGTTGAGAAAAACGACTCACCAAACATCAGCATATATTGATATCAAAACTGTCTTCGAATCTTCGCAAGTAAATCAAGAGTTGCTGGCTAAGCTTGTGAAGCTAGAAGGGGCTCTTCCTCCAGCGGAGTTAGAAACACTTCTTTTATATAAGGAATTTCTCCGCACTATCATCAAGGAGATAAAGAGCGAATTACAAAAGAGGGTCGAAACTTCAATTTTGAGCCGGATCCGGGAAAAGATAACCGGTAGCGTAGCCGAATTATTTGAGGGTTTAGACGGCATTCTGGAAGAAGCATCGGAAGATAAGTTTGTAAGCGCCCTTGGCTTGCTCAACACCAACGTTCAAAAGAAAAGCGGCTTCTCCCACGAAACGGCCAATGCTCTCAAGCTTGGAGCAAATGGGTCCCCAAGCGGCCCGAGTATCAGTGGATCGCTTGAGCGATCAGTAAAGGATAACGAAACTTCCGAGCATCAATTAAATTTCGGGGAGATCCTCCTCCGCACCTTTGATATCCGGGATCTTATTGGTCGTCTTAAAGATGTGCTGGAACGAATCGGGATCCGAAATTTATATGTTTTGATCGACGATTTTTCCGAGCTTCCTGAAGGCGCGATGCGGGTCGTTGTCGATGTATTACTTGGACCATTGAATAACTGGTCCGATGAATTCGTAAAGTTCAAAATTGCAGCATATCCGGGAAGAATTTATTACGGCAAGATAGACAAAACCAAAATCGATGAAATCTCTTTGGATCTTTTCACTCTCTACGGTGGCGGAGACGTCAGCAGGATGGAGGAGAGTGCGATTGATTTCACTCGCCGCCTAGTCACAACGCGAGTGAAGCACTTCTCCGATCGGGATCCAGAACTCTTCTTTGATAAAAACCTGGATGAGCTATGGCGCGAGATATTTTTCGCTTCCATGGCCAACCCTCGAAACTTAGGGCATCTCCTCCACTTCGTATATGAATCACGCCTCATCAATAGCAGGACAGTTAATATCAGGGCGATCCAAGAAGCGGCGCAACGCTACTATCACGAAAAAATAGAGTCATATTTCAACTTAGGTAAGTTCTTGCACGAGAGCTTTAACGAACGTTCGTCAATTTTTAGCCTCAAAGAACTACTTGAAGCACTTATATCGAGGGCACGGGAACTAAGATCACATGATTCCGAAGTCATCAGAAAGATTCATGGTAGACCTCCGACAAGTCATTTCCATGTACCGCTACAATACGAGCCGTTGTTCCAGACACTGGAGTTGAACTTTTTCCTAACGAAATACTTCGAAATGACAGATCGCTCCGCGCGCAAAGTAACAATTTATGCCCTTAACTATGGACTCTGCGTCAAGTACGACATCAAATTCGGACGACCACTAGGCGAACGAGAATTTAGGCTTTATTTCGTAGAGCGCTTTTTTGATTACTCGAACATAGTGCTCGCGTATCTCGCTAAAAACCAGGAGATATCTTGCGAGGATTGCAAAGCAAAATTCAGCCAAGATCAACTTGCAGCGATAGAGATCTTTGGCATGCTTTGTCCCTCCTGTAAGGCAGGCCATGTCAAAGTTCAGAACCTGTCTCGCAAATACGCTGCAGAATTGAAGGCTATAGGAGAGGAACTTCTTCTTCCGTCCACGGAGCTAGGAATTCTACAGACACTGCATTCTGAGAAGGAGCCGATGAGAGCTGCAGCTATCGCGGGCGAGCTCGATTGCTCATATCAGCTAATAGGCCGCAGGGGAAAACACCTGGCCGATAAAAATCTGGTAAGGCGTTTCTCGAATGAACATGGAACTCGGCTCTTTGAGATCTCGAACGAAGCCGAAGCGTTATATTTCTCAGCTGACGAAAGTGAATTACAGATTGACTGAACCGGGAACCCTTCTTTCGAAGGGTTCCCAAGACGCTTATTGCAGCAGCGTTCCCGTCTCCGGTTCTGACTTGGATTCATCCGGGGGGATGACTACGGCGGCGGCTACCTTGTCGTCGGACTCCAGGTTGAGGAGTTTGACTCCCTGGGTGGAGCGGCCGGCGGCGCGGATGCTGCTGGTGTCGATGCGAATGATCTTTCCGAACTGGGAGATGGCCATCAGCTCGCTGGAGTCGTCGACGAGCTGGACGGAGGAGACCTTGCCGGTCTTGGCGGTGGTCTTCATGTTGATGACGCCGGAGCCGCCGCGGTTGGTGAGGCGGTACTCCTCGACGTTGGTGCGCTTGCCGAAGCCGTTCTCGGTGACCGAGAGGATGAGGCAGGGGCTGAGCCCGAGCTTTTCGTCGAGGGTGTCGCGCTTGCTGTAGGCGGATTCGAGAGCCTTGCGTGCGGCCTTGACCTTGTCGTCTTCCTTGTCGGAGCCGTTGGCGGCTTCGCGGGCCTTCTGCAGGGCCTCGGTGGCGGCGTCGATTTCGGCGCGGACCTTGGCGAGGTCTTTGGCGAGGTTCTTTTCGGCGGCGAGCTCGTCGCGGCGCTTGGCGCGGTACTCCGCTGAAGGAGTGACGGCGGTGCCGATGACGAAGTCGCCCTTCTTGAGGGTGATTCCTTTGTTACCGCCAGCGTTGCGGCCCATGGGGCGGAGACCGCCGGACTTTTCGGAGTCCTTGTCGTAGAACTCGGAGAAGCGGAGGGCCATGCCGTCGTGGGTGGCAAGGAAGACGACGTCGGAGCCGGAGGTGACGCGGGCGGCGATGAGCTCGTCGTCCTTGTCGATGTTGATGGCGATGATGCCGCGGGACATGACGTTCGAGAAGTCGGGCAGCGGAGTCTTTTTGACGGTGCCGTTGCGGGTGGCGAAGAGGATGTACTTGCCCTCTTCGGTGAGGTCGCGGATGCCGAGGATGGTGACGACTCTTTCGCCGGGCTGGAGCGCGATGAGCGAGGCCATGGCCTTGCCCTTGCCGGCAGCTCCGACATCGGGGATCTCGTAGATCTTGAGCCAGTAGACGCGGCCGGTGTTGGTGAAGCAGAGCAGGAAGGCGTGGGTGGAATCGACGATGAGCTGGGCGACGAAGTCCTCTTCGCGGGTCTTCATGCCGAGTCGTCCGGTTCCACCGCGGCGCTGCTGGCGGTAGGTGGAGATGGGAGTGCGCTTGAGGTAGCCGGTGTTGGAGATGGTGACGGCGACCTGCTCGTCGGCGATCAGGTCTTCGAGCTGGATCTCGGTGGTCTCGTCGAGGATCTCGGTGCGACGCTCGTCGCCGTACTTGTCGCGGATCTCTTCGAGCTCCTTGACGATGACGCGGCGGAGCTTCTTCTCGGAGGCGAGGATGGACTCGAACTCGGCGATGTTGTCGCGGACGGTCTTCAACTCGTTGAGGAGCTCATCGATGGAGAGCTGGGTGAGGCGGTAGAGCTGCAGCTCGAGGATGGCGTCGACCTGGCGGTAGCTGAGGATCAGGGTACCGGTGGTCGAGAAGGTCATGTCGATGGCGTACTTGGCGGGATCGAGGGTGACTCCGGCGAGCTCGGTGCCGCGCAGGTTGATGCGCTTGTTGGAGAAGTACTGGAAGAGGTTTTCGCGGGCGTCGGCGCGGCTGGACGACTGGCGGATGATCTTGATGACGTTGTCGAGGTGATCGAGCGCGATCTGGTAGCCAAGCAGGAGGTGCTCGCGGTCGCGGGCCTTGCCGAGGAGGAAGGCGGTGCGGCGACGGACGACCTCGATGCGGTGCTCGAGGAAGGCGCGAATGGCGTGGTCGAGCGGGAGGACCTTCGGCTGGCCGTTGTGGACGGCGAGGAAGATCATGGAGAAGCTCTCCTGCATGGGGGTGTGCTTGAAGAGCTGATTGAGGACGATCTGCTGCTCTGCGCCGCGCTTGAGCTCGATGACGATGCGCATGCCGTCGCGGTCGGATTCGTCGCGGACGTCGGAGATGTCGTCGATGACCTTTTCGTTAGCGAGCTCGGCGATGCGCTTGATGAGATTGGACTTGTTGACCTGGTAGGGGATCTCGGTAACGATGATCGCCTGACGTCCGCCGGAGATGTTCTCAGTGCCGACCTTGGCTCTCATGATGAAGCGTCCGCGGCCGGTGTTGTAGGTCTGAGCGATTCCGGCGCGACCGTAGAGGTAGCCTCCGGTGGGAAAGTCGGGTCCCTTGACGTGCTCGAGAGCGATCGCGATGTCGGAACGGGTGTCGGTCTTTTCTTTGTTTAGAAGCGCGATGCAGGCGTTGACGACCTCTGTGAGGTTGTGCGGAGGGATGTTGGTCGCCATACCGACGGCGATACCGCCGCCACCGTTCACGATGAGGTTGGGGATGCGCGCGGGAAGGACGGTGGGCTCGAGGGTGGACTCGTCGTAGTTGGGTGCGAAGTCGACGGTGTCGGAGTCGATGTCGGCGAGCATCTCACCGGCGATACGGGTGAGGCGGGACTCGGTATAACGCATGGCAGCGGGCGGGTCGCCGTCGATGGAGCCGAAGTTACCCTGTCCGTCGACGAGGATGTAGCGAAGCGAGAAGGGCTGCGCGAGCCGGACCATGGTGTCGTAGATGGCGGAGTCGCCGTGGGGGTGATAGTTACCCATGACATGGCCGACGACCTTGGCGGACTTGGTGTACTTCTTATTGTGCTGGAGCCCCATCTCCTGCATTCCGTAGAGGATACGGCGATGCACGGGCTTGAGACCGTCGCGGACATCGGGCAGGGCGCGTCCGATGATGACGGACATGGAGTAGTCGAGATACGAACGGCGCATCTCGTCTTCGATATTGATGGGGAGAAGCAGCGCCGCGCCGGGGCCCTTAATCGTGCTGTCGGAGCCGTTTGGGTTATCTGAATTGGGACCGAGCGGGAGCTGTGGGTTCTGATCGTCTGCCATAGGTTCTACCCTCTATTATAGGGGGTTTCGATGGCGTTCGCCCGTCCGGATCACCTGGGAGAGGTGCCGTGGCGGAGTCCTGGAGAAAGCGGGTCCGCGTTAGACCGACGACGGCCAGGCCCAGGACGAGAAAGGCAATGAGAAATCCTGCTATCGAAAAGATAACAAGGGGGTAACCGACCATTCCTGGGTTGAGGAAGTGATAAGGATACCAACCCATTCTGCGACCGCGCACCATGGTGTAGACGAGATAGACGAGAGGAACGCTCAACCACAGAAAGGCATGTCTCCAAGGAAGGGACCTGATCTGCCGACAGAAGGCGATCCAAAAGATCGCGTAGAGCAGCGGCATGATGTCATGCAGCATGACATCGGCGATCTTCTGAAGACCGTCGGGATCCCAGACGGACCTGAGAAGGAGGGAGTAGCCGATGGCAACAACGCTGATGTAGGTTGCAGTGGCAGCCTGGAGCGTGGCAGGCGGTCCCGGCGGAGCCATCGCCCACCAGGTGAAGATCACGGCAACCAGCAGGTTACTGAGAATGGTGAAGAAGCTGAAGAAGTTGACGACGATCTCTGAGGCTGGCCTGGTGGAGGAGAGCGGGTTGCTCAGGATGAGCCAGAGCTGAAGCGCGAGGAGAGCCCAGCCAAGGATGGCGACCAAAGCCGCCATCAGCCGAACCGGCACAGAGAATGTCGAATCCGAGTCGTCCACGTTCCGTTCCCTTTCGAAATCAGCTGCGGGAGTCTGGCAGAATTTGCTGCACCAGCAGATGCTCTTCTCGGCAGAACGATTTCACCCAACATTGGTCATGAAGGGCAGAAAACGAATCTTACGGAGAAGCAGGTTTGCGGAAGGATCTCACGGACGGGAGTGAACCGACACTATGATCAGCCTGCGAGCATCTCTTTTGACTCTCTCGATGCCCCTGGCCGTATGCCTGGGCTGTAATCCTCCTCACACTCCAAAGCCACCTCCTACGCCAATCCCGAAGAGTCGTTTTGTGAGCCCTGGGGCTGAAGTCTCTATTCATCCTGCTGAATCGCTGACGATAAGCCGACTTATCGGGACCAATCGATCCTACGTAGGATCAACTACTTTATTGACTGCTACATCCTCCGGAACGAGAACACGGCCCGCCTTTGTGCGAAGAGTCAGTTTGCCGACTGGCTTCCCCGAGCTTCGTTCGATCATGACCGAGTGCGCTTCATTACGAGAGAAAAGAAAGCTCTCACCCCACTGCCGCAATCCGACGATGATGTGGAAAAGGCCCCGCCCCTTTTCCGTCAGTTCGTATGCCTGATAGGCGCTCCCGTTCTCCCCCGGTATCACCTTGAGCACACCTTCTTTCACCAGTTCGTGCAAGCGGCTTGCCAGCACACTCTTCGAGAGCCCGAGGTTTCTCTGGTACTCGCTAAAGCGCCGTATCCCGTCGAATGCATCCCGCACGATCAGCAGAGACCAGCGATCTCCAATGACTTCGAGCGACCGGGCAACTGGGCAGGTCTCAGATGCCAATTCCTTTTGCCGTCTCAATTTCACCTCTACAACGGTTTGATTATCGAACCAGATTCAACTAAGATTCAAGTGGTTCTAAATTCGAACCACTTAATCATGACTTCGTGGAACCAAAATAAGGAAGTAGTTCAGACGCCAGATACGGTTCTTCGCTTATTTGCGGTGGCGGCTGGTCTGAGCGTGGCAAATATCTATTGTGCGCAGCCGATACTCGATTCGATAGCACGTAGTTTCGGTTTCAATGAAGACTCTGCTGGATCGATCATCACGGTTACACAGGCGGGTTATGCCTTAGGCCTGATTTTCGTCGTGCCGCTGGGCGATCTCATGAACCGTCGAAACCTGATCGTCAGACAGCTCTTTCTTTCAGCGATTGCTCTCGGCGTCATTGGCTTGGCGCATACGAAGGGACTGCTGCTGAGCGGGCTTTTCTTCGTTGGATTGCTGGCCGTGGTGGTCCAGGTGCTGGTGGCTTTTGCATCAACGTTGGCAGCGCCCGAGAAGCGCGGCTCCGCAGTCGGTACTGTCACGAGCGGTGTGGTTCTCGGCATCCTACTGGCGCGAACAGTAGCGGGAGTGTTAAGCGACCTCGGAAGCTGGAGGCTCGTCTATCTCACATCATCGGTGTTCATGCTGTGTCTGGCGTATGCGTTGCAGAGAACGCTACCGGATGTTTCTGGCGCGGCACGGACCTCTTACCCGCAACTCCTCCTTTCTACCTTTGCGCTGCTTCGAGATATACCTGTATTGCGCATACGCGCAGGCATCGCATTTTTTCTCTTTGCTGCGTTCAGCTCCCTCTGGACATCGATGGTGCTCCCGTTAAGTACAGCGCTTCATCCGATGTCTCATACGGTCATCGGCTCAATCGGACTGGCGGGGGTGGCCGGCGCTATTGCAGCAGGACGCGCAGGTCGTTGGGCAGATGGTGGCCACGGACAGTTCACAACAGGAATCGCGCTTGGATTGCTGATCATTTCGTGGGCTTGTATCGCCTCCTTGCCGAGTTCATTTCTGCTCTTCCTGTTGGGTGTTGTCCTATTGGACTTCGCGGTCCAGGCGGTTCATGTGACCAATCAGAGCGTGATCTTCGCAGTTCGTCCGGAAGCCAAGAGCCGCTTGGTCGCCGTTTATATGGTGTTCTACTCTCTCGGAAGCGGGACCGGCGCCTGGGCCTCTACAAAGGCGTATGCCGCGTATCGTTGGAATGGTGTTAGCCTAATTGGCGCTTCCTTCAGCGTGGCAGCATTAGTAATTTGGACTCTTTCCCGGTACTTCTTCGACGGGATCAGTAGTCACCATCGCACTTGGACACTTGGGGGAGCTCAGGCCTCAACAGGGCCTGAGCGTAAATGTGGTGGTACCCGATAAACGCGCTTCTCGCCATCGATTGCATCCTCACTCGTTGGCGCCAGGTGTGGTCAACTCCGTCAGCCTCTACAAGGCTCTACCAACAGGGTCTCAAGTTTGGCTTGGATGATAAACTGGCCACCGAAATGCCACATATATTAATTGTTACTGGAGACGCCGGTGAATCTTACGAAGCGCTTTATGCGGTCCATCGGTTTCGGGAGGAAGAGTGGCGCACCACCGTTGCCGCTCCTTCGATTCGTCGCCTCCATCTCGTAATGCACGACTTCGAGCCAGGGTGGGATACCTACGTCGAGCGGCCCGGCTACGGCCTGGAGTCCGACATCTCGTTCGACCAAATAAATGTGAATGACTACGATGCCATTCTCATTCTTGGAGGTCGTGCTCCTGAGTACCTCCGCAACGATCGGCGGCTGCTCGATATTGTCCGCGAGTTCGACGCGAAGCAAAAATGGATCTTTGCCATCTGCCATGGCATCCAGATACTCGCCGCCTCGGGCCTCACGAAAGGTAAACGCATTACCTGCTACCAACACGTTCGCGTCGAAGCGGAACAGGGTGGCGGTACATTTGTAGACCAGCAGGCTGTTCGTGATGGCCGCCTTGTCACTGGACAGACTTGGCAATCGCATCCCGAGTTCTACCGGGAGGTCTTTGCCTGCCTCGCGTCATTTCGTCGGTCTTGAAGTCCGGCCGTTCACAGAATCGCAGATCTATTGAGTATTCCTGATAAACGCGTTTCCTGGACGCGACGTCATCCTACTCATGCCGCGATGAGGCCGTGGCATCAGCGGGCACCTGTTTACTATCTTTCGCAGTGGCCGTCATCCGTTGTCATCGGGAGACCTGCTGGATTTTGGGATGGAATAATACGAAATGCGTAAAGGCTTTACCAGAAGGCCGCAAGATGACTCGCCGGCAGTGCACGTCAAGAACTACATCACGCCCGGTGGACTTGAGCGCCTGAAAGAGGAGCACCGGTTTCTGCTGATCAAGGACCGCCCGGCTGTGGCGGAGGTCGTAGCGTGGGCTGCCAGCAATGGCGATCGTAGTGAAAACGCCGACTATCAGTACGCCAAACGTAGGCTGCGCCAGATCGATGGGCGGATTCGCCATCTCTCCAAGCGGATGGAAGCTGCCGAAGTAGTTGATCCGGAAGCTCCGAGATCGGGTCTGCGGGCGACGAAGGTGTATTTCGGTGCAACAGTGCTCTATGCCAATGCCGCGGGAGTGGAGCGAGAGGTGAGCATCGTCGGCGCGGACGAGGTTGACCTCGACCGCAACCATGTCAGTTGGGTGAGTCCTCTGGGCCGCGCGTTGATGCGATCGGCCGAGGGGGACAGCGTCGTTCTCGAAGCACCGGCCGGCAAAGAACGTCTGACGGTGCTGGAGGTGCGTTACGAGCGCATTGACGTAGAACCCTTTCGTGAACCTCCGGGATCGTATGCTGCCGCAAAACAGTCCTAGAGCGAATTGATGACTGGCGTGCGCCACGAAACGAAATGGGTCCTCATAAACGCCGTTTTCGGCATCAGGATGAGCTATAGCTGGGAAATCAATCTGGACAGAACTGATTGTGATTCAAGAGGAAAGAATGGGCGATGTCCTCGAAAGCGTGAGGAGACTGCCTACGGCAAGTGTCGAGGGTAAAGCCCTAAGCGGGCGATAGCGCCTGCCGCTCTGAAGGATCCTGTTCTGCAGGATTCCCTGCGTCGTCATCGATGCATTCGTGGAACAGCTCGAAAAGAGCTCCCATGGAGCGCCTACTGCGGGGTGCCCAGCGGGTGGGAGGTCTTTTGGTAGAACTCCTGCTGGAGTTTGAGGGTGACGTCGTCGACTTTAATGGCGGCCAATACCTTGCTTACCGAGTCGACCCACCAGTTCATCTGGTATTCGCCGAGCTCGTGGCTGGCGGCGGAGCCGTCTCCGGCGTAGTGGTCGGGGAAGCGGGCGTACCACCAGATGCCGGTGTAGACGCCTTCGGGTAGCTTCTGCCGGTTCTGGTCGGCTCCCGATTCGTCTTTCGCCCGGTCGGCGTGCACGAGGTCGGGGCGGACGATCATCAGCTTGGAGGTTTCGCTTTCACCAGCGTGCTGGTCGTTGGTCGTCTTCTTTTTGGGGCCGCCCGTGGCGGGGGTGCGCTGGTCGAAGAGATAGACGACGTAGTCGTGGGGCTTGTCCAGTTGGGTCTGCACGAAGTAAGGCAGCAGGTGGTTGTTGCCGCCATGGCCGTTGATGATGAGGATCTTTTTGCAGCCGTTGCGACCCATCTCGTCGGTGGTCGCCTGCAATATGGCCAGTTGAAGCTCGCGGCTGTAAGAGACGGTTCCGGGCTCGTGCCGTGCCTCGGCGATCTGACCGAAGTAGTACTCGGGAAAGACGACGGCGTATTCCTTCTCTGCCGCATGCAATGCGGTGTAGCGTGCGTTGAGAAGGTCGGAGCCGATCGGGAGATGGGGACCGTGCTTTTCCAGAATTCCGATGGGGAGCAGGCAGGCTCCCTGAGATTTCTGAATGGCTTTGACGAAGTCCGGGCCGGTGAGTTCTTCCCAATGGACCGAAAGCTTCGTCTGCGAAGCAGGGGCAGAAGATTCGGTTCGGGTCTGGGCCCGCCCTGCTGTACTCATCAAGGCCGCAACGAGAAAGAGGGCACCTACACAGGCAGTCCTGGAGCGCATTTCATCGAGCCGATCGATCACCGGGGTCACTATCCTCACTGCGCGAAATTTTAGATGATCTCTCGCATGTCGTTTGAGGAATTTGCAGATCGCTGCGATATTCCCTGGCGCAAGGGAGACTGCGCCGGGTCGTTCGGCCCTCAAAACACATCATCTCGTCTGGCCGACAAGAACTGACGCTCCTGCCGACCAGATGGATGATTACTTGTTGAGGTCGTGAACGGTCTGGGCGACGGCCTGACCAACTTCTCCGGCGGTATCTTTCACTTTTCCGACGACCTTCTCAGCGGTGCCTTCCGCTTCAAGTCCGGAGTCGCCGGTGAAGCGGCCTACGCCTTCCTTCACCTTGCCTACCACGGAACCGACCTTGCCCTCGGCTCGCTGACGAGTTCCCCACCCGAAGGTCTTTCTCGCCGCGTCGCCGACGGAATCATAACCGGTGTCGTACTCCGGCTCCCAATCGTTCAGAACGAGGACAGCAATGCCTGCACCAATTGCCGCTCCTGCCAATAACCACGGAAAAGCTCTCATAACTTAACCCTCCAGAAGGTAGGATGCAATCCGGAGTGTTCCGTCCCCGAAGACGGCCCTCTTTACTGAGAAGGAGCGTTGGGCGCAGCGATATCCTGTTTCAGCATGCGAGCGAGATCATTGGCGAGGTCTACCCCCTTGGGGTCGGTGTAGGTTCCGAGCTGCCCTTTGATCTCCGCCTCGTTCTTATGAAAATCATCCATGCACGGGGTCCCGGTGACGTAAGAAGCCGTATATCCGATGGTTCGCTTACCCAGGGTCTGTTCCTGAATGACGACATGCAAGGTGCGGTCTGCGGCTGCCGGTGAGTCCACGAGATCGACTCCCTCGATGGTTCCGAGCGCGTGGCGGATCTCCGTCGCCCTCTGTCCTGAAGAATCATCTCCGGAGACAGTTAACAGCACGCGGGTTCTGCCTTGTTGCGCGGGCGTAGCCGGACCGCAGGTGAGGATGTGCTTCCTGGGATCGCCCGTAAAGTTCTGCTTGGCAGAGCTGACCAGAGCATCCAGCTGGGCTTTCGACAGATGGTTCAAGCCGACCATGCGAAAGCTTCCCTGCTCGACGCCGAGGTACTGCTGGACCTCGGGAGTCCAGGCGGCTGTGCCTGGTTTTGCTGCCGCAGACGCGGCAGAGGGCTTGTGGGCCGTCTTCTGCGCAAGCATCACCTGACTGGCAAAGATACCGCTCGCAATGAGTGATATGGAAAGGACTCTCTTCATCAACCTCAACTCCGAACTTGAATGTATTGGGCTACACGGCAGAAAAGAAAGAGCAGGCGAAGATTGGCAGGGCCGAATGGACTGGCCTCCATTGATCTGGGATCAAAAGAGCGTATGCAACCTACGGAGTTGCGTTAACCAGCCTCTGTACCACGCTCAGACGTGGCTGCGCCTTTTGTCAAGTCCAACAGGAAGATGGTGGTCGGGGTAGAATCGGCAAACGGAAGCATGGGGCATTCCGCCAGGGCCGCATGGGGACGGAGGGTCTTCTCCCTCCTACAAGACGATGGCAGCTTCGACCACATCCGCGCATCCAATCCAGTCGCTTCGGGAACAGGTTACTGCCCTGGAGGCAGCAATCACGCTTTGCCTTGCAGATCCGCAGACGAAGCCGGTTCACCGGCTACGCACGACGACGCGACGCATCGAAGGCCAGCTGGAGTTGTTGGAATCGTTACCAAAAATTCCAAAACACGGAAGGCCGGCACGGAAGGCGAGGCGGGTGCTAAAGAAGTTGCGCCGAGCGGCAGGCAAGGTGCGCGATATTGATGTCCAGCTGGACCTGATCGGCGAGGTCGTTCCGAAGACGAAAAGGGGTGAGTTGAAAGACGACGCTGCAAAGCTGCGACTGACCCTGCAAAAAGATCGCAAGGAGTTTGCCGGACAGCTTGTGGAGGAACTTCGCCGACGGCAGTCGAAGGTCACGCTTGCTCTGGAGTCGCTGCTCTCGTGCCTGGAACCGGTGGAGCAGCTTTCAATCTCGCCCACAGAACTCATCCAGCTGACCGAGCAGTGGTTCAGAGAAAACCGGCCACCGGATCGTGATGGGACCCCTGACGATCCGGACCATCTGCACATGATCCGGAAGGTAGCTAAGCTGGCTCGTTATATGGCCGAAAATGCCCCTAAAGGTGCGAAACGGGCGCGCATGCTCGCGGAGTCGTTCGAGCATCTGCAGCAGAGTGGCGGCGAATGGCACGACTGGACCGTGCTGGCGGAGATTTCAAGAGGCCGGAAGGGCAACTCTTCCGCTTTGACGAAGGCCCTGGAAGATCGCGGCGTCACTTCGCTGCGGGCATATCAACGTCATCTGGATGAGATGGCAAGATAGAACCTTGCGAGGGATCGCAAGGATGACGCTTTTTAGGGTTCTCCTACTTCGTTGCCGGAGATTGGGGCTCTATTGGCGGCACGCGGATTTGAACGCTTTGCGCGGGTGCGACGGCGCATCCGGACCACTTTGCGTTTCAATTTCTGCAGTGCAGAACGTGCCCAGGCATAGTCGCGGGCGAGAATTAGAAGTCCGGCGAGAGCAAGGGGGATTCCTGGAATGACGGGGAGGATGCATCCGGCGATCCCGACCACCAGCAGGCACCAGCCACCTGCCTTCCGTGCCCAGCCGTTGCGGTGTGGAGCGGCCTCCGTCATTCCCATTAGACGCACGGCCTCTTCACGACGACGAAGTAAATTCGGCGCTGCGGCGATGTTTAGTTAACGGGGGGGTCCGCAGGCATAACGGCGCCGGCACGAATCCATCGTTCGATGGTCGCGATGTCGGCGTCGGAGAGCTTGCTTCCCTTGGGAGGCATCGGTTTTACCGGCGGCTCGCGACGGATGCCTTTGACGAGGCGGCTGCTGGCGGGATCTCCGGAAACGATGACGGGGCCATCTTTGCCTCCCTTCATCATTCCGGCACGGGTGGACATGCTGAGACCGCCGCGGCGGTTCATGCCCGCGTGGCAACGAAAGCAGTTGGCCTGAAAGATGGGTCGAACTTTGCTGGTGTAAAACTCCGGCTTCGCTGCCTCCTGATCGGCGCCGGCAGAGACGGCGGTGGTCGTTGCCGCCCAGCCTAGAATCGCGATCGCCGCGAAGCCTAAAAACCACGGCGTTCTGCGCATCCATCCTCCGTTAACTGAAGAGTATACGGAATCCGCATGGTCACTTTACACAGGCCCGAGTGGCGCCTAGGGTAGAAAGTGCTCTGGCGTTCCGCGTCTCCCGGACATTCTAGGATGCGTTGCAACGCCCTCATCACGGCTCTCCTTGCTTTGACGTCACTGTTCCCGGTGTCTGCGGCACTTGCTGCACCGGCGCGGAAGACACGTCACACTGCTGCCCACAAGACAACAACCTCCACCGCTGCGAGCCGCAAGGATCGCACCAGCGCGAAGACGACTGCCAAGAAAGAAGTCTCTACCCGTAGCCGCTCTGCTTCAGCACGAGTGGAGCGGGTGCGCAGCACGAAAGCAAGAAGGCGCGCGGCGGAAGACACCCCACAGGATCGCCGCAAGGCGACGAGTGCCGATTTTGTGAGAGCGGCCGAGGCTTCGCCGCGGACGAATGCGGAGAGGCGAGCAGCCAGACGGCGCAGGGTTTCGGCTTCCGTCAACGAGCCTGCGAAGACGGACTCCGTAGTAAGCGTGGTCCGAAGCCAGACTCCGCGGAAATCGGAGGCTGACAGCGTGGCTGAAGAGGCTGCAGCGCCGATCATTCTGCCGACGATCTATAACAAGCATGGACGGCTGGTAGTTCCTCCGCCACTGAAGGGGTCGCATGAGATCCTGGTGCGGCAGAACGTGGTGGCTGATCAGGATGGATTGGATCGGGTTCAAGACGATAATGACCTGATCCGCATGCGCGAACAGCACCTTCTGGTTGCGTTGCCGACGAGTCGAGAGCTTGAAGTCGATGACCGTCTTCCTGTAGACCGGCGTTATGCGCGCCCATGGACCTCGCAGTTCCTGACGGCACTGGCGCGAGCACATTATGCGCGGTTCCACACGTCGATTCAGGTCAACTCGGCTGTGCGCACGGTGGAGTTTCAACAGCGACTGATTCGAACAAATGGAAATGCCGCTCCTGCTGAGGGCGAGACAGCCTCTCCGCACCTTACCGGCCAGGCCGTGGATATTGCCAAGCATGGGCTCTCGCGAACCGAGATCGCATGGTTGCGAGGGTACCTTCTTCCGCTGATCCAGCAGGGGAGGATCGACGTCGAAGAAGAGTTTCAGCAGGCCTGCTTCCACATCAGCGTGTACAAGAAGTACGTTCCTTCCAATCGAACGCCTCGGCATGAGATCGCCGGGGGTCATCACGGAACGGCTGCGCTGGCGACTGCGATCCAGTAAGAGATCGGGTCGCGCAGAGGGAAAAAATCCGAATGCATTTTTTTTGTGACTCGCAGTGACAGATCTTTGCCTGCGAGATTGGTGGCGGAACGGACGAAAATACAGGGATTCTTCGCCCTGCGGCTCAGAATGACGTGGGATAAGCTGATTCCTGTCCCATCCCTTATCTTCTATTCCCGTTCTCTGCTGTCATTTCCTGTTCTTCTTCTCCGAAACGCTAGACCGTCTCGCGCTGTCCCGTCTTCCAGCTTCGGAAGGCGGCGTCGAGTGCGAGCATGTTTCTCACTCCATCCTCGCCAGTGGCGGCAAAGGGTTGGCCTCCGTGCAGGGCCTGGGCGAAGGCATCCAGCATCCGGGTATAGCCATCTGCGTTGCTCACGGTCTCGCTTTCGATCACTTCGCCGCCCCGACGCAGAAGCATCTCAATAGGACGATCCACGGTGAGACCGTTTTCAGCAACGAGCACACCGTCGCTGCCCGTGATTCCGATAAAAGTACGGTACGGAGTGCGAGCGCTGACCGCGACATTGGCCAGGACTTCGGAGGTCATCTTCATCTGGAGCGTGGCAGTAGCCTCGACCTGGTCTTCGGGCCGGGATTTTGTCGCCAGCGTACTGATGGTCTCCACTTCCTGATTTAACACATAGCGGAGAGCGTCGACGCAATGGACGCCAACATCCCCGATGGGGCCGCCGCAGGCCAGCGAAGGGTCTTTGATCCATTTGCGTGGAGCGCGATCGGCGGGATAGTCAAATTCAGCATACGCAAACTGGGGATGGCCGATCTTTCCGGATTGGACGCGTTCGCGCATCCAATCGAGACTGCGGTTATAGCGGAAGTTCTGAGCGACTCCATAGAGGACGCCTGCGGCTTTTGCGGCGTCGGCCATCTCGCGGGCTTCGGCTGCGTTCATGGCGACAGGCTTTTCGCAGAGAACTGCCTTGCCGTGACGAATGGCCAGAAGAGCGTCGGCATGATGTATGGCGTCGGGAGAGGTGATGAAGACGGCATCGACGTCCGGCGATGCGCAGAGCTCCTCGGCCGAGGCGAAGCAGTGCGCGATATTGTGCTGCGCGCAGTTCTCCTGAGCGGCCTTCTGATCCCGCCGCCACATCCCAACCAGCTGCGTCTCCCTGGAGTCTGCGAACGCGGGAAGAAGGCGCCGTACGGCGTGGAGTCCGAAGCCAAGGATGGCGAAACGTACCGGTTTGGTCATGCGGCTGTCTCCTGAATGACAGGGTGTTTTAGGGTTCATGGTTCGAGCTTCGCTCGGATACCCACCTTAGTCGCTTCGCGCCGAAGATGGGCCACCCGGCTTTGGGCGTTGGCGGCGAAGTTAGTTGACTCCATCAGTGAACGCAGATCTTTCGACCTCGCTCAGGACCACACTTCTTAGCAGTTCTACTGCAAGAGGAGAGGTGGCCGGACAGGCCTTCAGACTCTAATGGGTCTCGTTTTTCAAGATCTGCTCAGCGAAGAAGTTTTCAACCTTCGACTGATCGCGCAGCATTTCGAAGTAAGCGGCCTTGAGAAGCTGGGATCGCCCCTCACGCAGCTGCTGCCGGATGGCCTGCTGGACGCGGGGATCGCTCAACTCGCGCTGGCCTGCGGGCTCGCGCGAGATCAGTTTATAGATCACGTATCCTGCCGGCTTGCCGCTTCTGCCGTCGATCATCGGGAGCACGTCGGTGATCTGATTGGGCTTCAGCTTCATAATCTCGTTGAAGACGAGGGGATTGGCCTTGAGCTGCGACTCGGGAACAAAGCCGATATCTCCGCCGCTGGATGAGGTCTCCGGGCTCTCAGAGAAATTCATCGCCAACGCTCCGAAGTCCTCGCCGCTGTCGAGACGATTTTTGAGCGCCTGAATCTTCTTCTTCGCGTCGGCGTCGTTCATCGCCTTGCTGTTCTGCAGATTGCCGGGCTGATCGGAGGGCATGCCTGTGACCTGGATCTGCGCCAGATGAAACTGGGTCTCCAGCAGATTGAACTCGGACTTATGTGCGTTGTAGTAGTTGGTCACATCTGAGTCCGTGACCGAGATCTTGGAGTCGATCTCTTTGGAGAGCAGCTTGTTGATGGTCAGGGAGCGGCGAATCTCACGTTTGAGATCGTCCAGGGTGTGATTGCTGGCCTTCAACTTCTCATTGAACTGATCTTCGGTGTAGGGGGCCTTCATCTCGGCCAGCTTAGCGTCCACCTCTTCGTTGGTCGCCGTGAGGTTCATCTTGGCGGCGCGCTGCTCGATAATCTCGTTGTTGATGAGCTGCTGCAGCACATTCAGCCGCATAGATTCGGCCTGCTCCGCCGTCGGCTTCTGCTGTTGCTGCTGGGCATCGCCGAGCTGGGTCTCGTAGGCCTTGTCGAGATCCGTCTTCATGATGGCCTTGCCGTTTACGGTAGCCATGACATCGGCGTTGTGGGTATGGTTACAGCCCGAAAGCACCGCAACGATGACGAGCGCGGCGGGATACGATGCACACGACCAGCGGCGCATCGAGTTTGTCTTCCCTGTTGCAGTCAACACATTCCTCACTCGCAAATCTCTCCTCGAATGCTCTGGTTACTCGCTGGACGGGTGTCCTGAAGGTTGTTCTGTTGTCGTGGGAGGCGGACCATTTAGCGATGGTACCGGTACCGGCGGCGGAGGTGTCTGCCCTGCGGCAACAAGCGCATTGTCGACCATCCGGTAGACATATTCAATCGGAAGAGCGCCTTCAAGCCGCTCGCCATTGATAAAGAGAGCCGGGGTCGCCTCCACTCCAAGGTCGCTTGCGGTCCTCATGGAGGCCTTAACTGCCGTGTCGTCCTGCTTTTCGACGCACGCATGGAGCGTCGTTTCGTTAACCTTCTGCCGCTTGCCCTCTTCCCGCACAAGCGTATCGAGATTCTCATTCGCCTTGGCGAGTGTCTTTTCCGCACCACCTATATCCGCGGCGTGCGCGTGGATGTAGTCAACGACGTTCCAGTAGCCCTCGGGACTCTGCGCCGCCAGGCAGTTGACGTCGATTGCCGCACGCATGGCCCAGGGATGCTGGTCCAGCGGGAAATCGCGATAGACGATACGAACCTGATCCTTATAGCGCATCAGAAGCGCGGGAAAGAGCTGAGCGTGCATCCTCGCGCAGTACGGACACTCAAGATCGTCAAAGCCGACGATGACAACCGGGGCGTTGGGGGGACCTCCGCGCGAGGGACGACCCTCTGCGCTGACCAGCGTTTTGGGATCTTTACTGATATCGAATTTGGTGAACTGGGCGAGCGTCTTGCCGTCCGTCGAGAGCAGAAAGGTCATTGGCTTGGAGGTCTTGCCCTCTGCGGAGAAGAGCACCGTGATCTCGTCAAAGCCTGTGACGCTGCTCTTTTCCCTTGGACCGATGACCATCTCGTAATTGGCCGGCAGATTTGCTCTGGATCGAATCAGAATTTCAACCCGGCGCGTCAACTCCGGCGAAAGCTTTCCTCCCGCCGCAGAGGGACTCTGGGCGTGGCAGCCGGCGGTAGCCAGCATGAGGACAAAGAGGAAGGGACGGACCAGACGGGCGGCACTCAACACAATGCCTTTGATTATCTCACGCAGGGCAGGGGGAGGCTGGATGGTGGGCGTGTGCGGAATTGAGGTGGATGGGATCAGGTGCACAGAAGCGGATCCCTCCACTTCGCTCCGCTCCGGTCGGGATGACAGGCCTTTTCCTGGTTCCTGATCCCCTGTCTCTCAGTCCCTGGTCCCTAACGAGGCTCATTCCGAGCGTAGCGAGGGATTCCCGCATGCTTGACCAAGCCCCTCCAATCTAGCGCAACACCTCGACCTATTCGCTAGAAGAGACGTTCTGCGCGACGCAGGTTTCCCGCCGTGCCTATATTGGCCAGAGTGAAGTTGAAGCGGTAGGCGTTTTCGTTTCGCACCGCACCGAGTTCATATTTGCGGTATTCGACGCTGAGTCCGCAGCAGTCCCAGTTGTACTGGACCTGAAGCGCGCCGTACTGCACCTCTGTACGGTTGAGGTCAAGACCGGCGTTGGCAGCCACCCCGAACCCTCGCTTGGTGGGTCCACCATACCCCAGCAATACCCTGAGCTGGTTGAAGTCGGAGACAGCGGAAGAGAAGCCGGCGATATTGAACCTTCCGGGAGCGTTGAGCCGGGCATAGCTGAGGCCGGAGAAGACCTGGCCCTCATGGAAATTGACCAGGACGTTGTTGGAGGTGAACTTTTTGGCTCCGGTATCGACATCGAAGTCCCATTCGACGTCGAAGTGGTCAGAGGTCTTCCAGCGAAGCCTGGAGATCAGCGGCGAGATCTCGCGGGGCTCGGTGAGGAAGGCGATGCCAGAGAGATCGAGCGTCGTCTGAAAGATGTTACGGGTGCGGGTGACGACGGCACCGCCGAAGTGGGGATCGAAGAAGTACTTCTGGGTCAGCCGCCAGCTGAGCAGCTCCCGGCTGCCGCAGGCTGGCGGGGTACCCACATAACCTGCGTCGGAGGCTGCGCCATTGGTTACGCCTCCCATCACACCAGCGGCTGCGGCTCCGGTCCAGGCTGCCGTGCCGGTGGCGTCTCCGGTCTGTTCGGGGCAGGACTCGCTGGAGCGAGGCCGGAGAAAGAGACGCTGGGTGACCCCATACTCGACTTCGTTGGTATTGCTGACGACGTCGGTCTCGTCAAAGCGGAGCAGTTGGCGGAAATTATCGACACCGCGCACGAGGTGGTAGGCGGCCATCGGTTCGATGGTGTGTTTTACGTCGGATGCGAAGAGTTTATGGACGAAGGGCGAGGTGAAGGTCCGCTCGAGGACAGGAGCTCTGGCCTCGACTCCTATCTCCGCATCGGCCCGATTCACGGCCTCTCCACTTTGTTGAGGAGTGGTGGCGGTCGCGGAGTGTTCCCGGCTTCGGGTGTAGATGGTGTCGCGGATGGCGGCAGAAGGCCGGAAGTGCCAGCCGCCTGCCTTGATGGGATAGACGATCTCGGGGTGGATATCGAATCGCTCGGTAAGACCGATGGTCGCGAAGTTAGGTTGAACGCGCTTGAGGGCGGAGATGGAGCTCCCCATGTTCCAAAAAGCGCCCGAAGCTCCCAGCCTGTGCTCGGTCATCGAGAAGTCCGCGGAGGGGGAATGGAAGATGCGGACCTGTTGCTCGGCCTGGGTGGGAGTAGCTGAACGCTTGAGGCCCTGGTACCGATCGACACGAAGGTCCATCGAGTAGCCGCCCGCCTGATGGACGGCATAGCCGATCGATAGGATGTCGCTGGAGACGGCCTGGTTGAAGTTCTCGGCGAATGCCTCCCGGTAAGGATAGGAGCTGAGATACTCCATGTCGGAGACGAGGCGAGTCTGCGGACCGAAGTCGTAACGGCCGGAGAAGACGACATCCTGTCCGCCCTGATTGACGTACTGACCGCCGGTGACGTATCCCCGGTCGAGCAAGCCACTGTAATGGGCCAGAGCGAAGTTGTTGCCCAGGCCCCGGTACCGGAAGGTGGCGGATTGCTCCCAGCCGCGCTTGGAGAAGTACTCTGCCCCGACCGTCATGTCGGCGCTTCGTCCAAGAACGACATAGATCTGCTCGCCGAGGATGAGACCTCGGGTAGAGGACTCACCAAAGACTGGAATCAGAAAGCCGCTCTGACGCTCTTCGCCGCCGACGGGGTGCGTCGCATAGGGCAGATAGACCAGCGGGACATTGATGACGCGGAAGACAACGTTTCTGGCTGTGGCCTTTCCGGGAGCGATGCTGAACCTGCCGGCAAACAATTGCCAGTCGGGACGCGGAAGCTGACAGGACGTCACCGAGCCTTCATAGACGTCGTAGGACTCTGGTCCGGTCTTGACCACCATTCGGCCTTCGAAGAGGAAGGGCTGGCCATTGTCGTAGACCGGCTTCTGGCCGGGAGGTCGAAAGCCTACGGTCCCCTTCACGTCGTAGAAGCGCCCGGTCTGGGTCTTGAGGTTCATGCTGCCGTGGCTGGCAGTGATGCTTTCGTTACTCTGGCCGCCGGTGATTTTGAGGTGGCCGTTCGCATTCAGATCGCCGGTGTCGCTGTCGTAATCGATGTGATCGGCTTCGACACGGCGGTCGCCGTAAGTGATGACCACATCTTTGTCGAGGGTATAGCGGTTGCCGGTCTTGGTCTGGGGGCCTGAGCTCTCGATGACAACGGTGGAATCGTCATCCGAGGCGGGAAGCACGATGGCATCGGGATAGCGCTGCAGCCTGCTGTCGGGACTTTCAGGGAGAAGCGCCGGTGAATTGGTTGCAGGTTCCTGATTCGACACCTCCTGAGCGCGTAACTGTGGATGACTGAGAGCGAGGCCCGTGATAGTTATCAGAAGATAAACTCCGCGCAGGAGTGCGGTCCCTCGGGCTGCAGCTCTGACAGCGGTGTTGCTGTCCTGGGCTTCGCTGTGCGATCGCTGGGCCCTTACAACCGGTTCGTTTGGATCAAGACGTATCAGGCTTACCACCACTCTATTGAGGCTAACCGAAATTTCACGTTGTGCGGGTTTGAGGTTTTAGAAGGACGATGAACGCTGAGCGAAAAATAGAGACTCAAGACCGAACCGGGAGCGAGCGGGAAACTGCACTCGAGCCGTTTGTTCTGCGTCAGCAGGTGGCCGAACGGCTTGCGGCCCATCGCTCCCGCCGACCTCGCAGCTCCGAGATTGAGCAACCGGAGGCGACCAATCCGCGGGTGCGAAGCTCAAAGATCGCCGCCGCCGTCGCGGAGCGCTATGCACAGTCCAAAAGCTATCGTGCCTACCTAGCCGAGGAGGCCGACCGCACCGTTCGCGAAGCCGAAGAAGCTGCCCGTCAAGCTGAGGCCGCCGCAGAGATTGCAGCACGGAACGCTGAGGCACTGGCACAGGTACAGTATGACCTGCTGACTGAACTGGACGAGTATGCCGAACCGTCCACGCCTCCAGTCCCAAGTCCTCGCGTTTCGACGGGTCAACGGCGAGCCTCGTTTGAAGATGCCACCGGCGAGTTTGACTTCAGTCCTCCGCCCGCCGCCCCAGTGTTTACCGTGCGACACGTGGAGGATCTGCGGCTCCCTGCTGCGGAGACGAATTCCGCGATTGCCCGGCGCATGCAGTTCGAACAAGAATCCGAGACGGCTGTAGATGCCTCCGACGCCCTTTTTCTGGACGAGGAGATCGCTTTCCGACAGTCGCCGGTCTTTGAACCGGTAGAGGCTCCGGTTGAGATTCCCGCAAATCTAATTGAGTTTCCGCGTCAACTGATTGCGCCGCGAAAGGCGAGACCGCGGTTGGCTGAGGGACCGCTGCGCGAAGAGGCGGAAGGACAGTCAGACCCTTCGCAGCTCCGCATCTTTGAGGTGGAGGCCGAACAGATTTCGCCGGAGCCGGCCTCCGAGGCGGTGGCGCCGGAATGGACTTCGATTCTTCTGGATGCACAGCCTCGATCTCTGGCGGCCGCTTATGCTTCTCTCGTGCAAGGTGCGCGTTCGAGCGATGAGACCCAATACTCTGGGGCTACCTCCACGCAGCATGCGGCGCAACACCTTCAGATGTCGCCCGAGACGGAGCATCTGTACGCTACGCCTTTGCAGGTTGCTCCGATCGGTCTGCGGGTTATGTCTGCCTCAGTCGACGTCTGCATCGTTTTGGCGGCGTTTATCGTGTTCGCCGGAACGGCGGTCTTTACGGCATCGCACTTCATCCCCGGTGGAGTGCACATGGCGATTCCGACGGCGGCTATCTCCGCAGGCGGTGCGATGGTCCTGCTTGGATTGCTGTACCTGCTGCTGTTTTTTACCTTTTCAGAGAGCACGCCGGGGATGCGCTACGCCCGTATCGGCCTTTGTACCTTTGCGGACCAGAATCCCAGCCGGGCAGCGATGCGCCGCCGTATCTTTGCGCTGGCACTTTCGTCGGCTTCGCTCGGACTTGGCGTGCTCTGGACGCTACTCGATGATGAGCGGCTCGGCTGGCATGATCGCATCTCGCGCATGTACCAGCGCAGCTACTAGCTCGATCTCTGAGCAAAACGGATTCAGACGAACCTGCTTCAAAACAAAAAAAGAGACCCAGTAATTGGGTCTCTTTTTTTGTTTTGTTTGAGTCTTAGAACGTTGTGCTCACCGTCAGGCGGAAGGTCTTTCTCGGCTCACGCAGCGTGTAGTCCGAACCGTAGAGCTGGAGCGCCTGCAGATAGGTAAACTGGCCAGCTCCGGAGTTGGGGAAGAAGCCTCGGAAGGTGGCAGGATCTGTAGCGATTGCCTGCGGAACGTCCTTGTAGAGGCGAAGCGGGTTATACGCGTAGTAGATGCGGAAGGGAGCGTTGACGATCGGCAGAATGACCTGCAGTTCCGCACCGTTGGACATACGTGGAACGTAGTTGGTTCCGGAGACGATGCGAAGCGGATTGGGGAACGAGACCTGTTTGCCACCGAAGCAGGCGCCATTGACGACTGTGGGGCAGCCATACATCGGACTCGAAATCTCCTGCTGACCGGCGACACTCTGACGGAGCTGGCCGGGCCAGACGTCGAAGGTCATGTTGAAGTCGGTGAACAGGGCGAAGGTCACCTGGTTGACGATCGGAATTCTGTACTCGACGTTTCCGGTGAAGCTGGTATCGCCACCGATCGAGACCAGACGATAGATGGGAATCGGGATCTGAACGTTTCCGAGAAGAGGATTGCTCGGGTCGCGAGGAACGATCGTTCCATCCGGATTGGTCAGATTGAACATGACCTTGGTCGGAATGAAGGTGTAGGGCGAAGTGGAGCGGATATCGAATCCACGCACGTCGCTTTCGCCGCCAGCGTAGATACGGTTTTGGGGCGGAGCGACTTCGCCACCGAAGCCGGCGATATGCGAGAACTGCAGGCGATAGCCCAGAACGTTGTGTCCTTCGCGGCTCACCTTCAGGTTATGCATGGGGAAGAACTGGCGCCAGCTGATCACAGGCTGGATATACTTCACGTTTCCACCCGCGCCTGCGATGGCGAAGGCTGCATTCAGGTCCTTACCGGAGTGTGGTCCCACTGCCCGATCCAGACTCGAGAACGTGAAGCTGGGCGTAATAACCGAGCTGATGATGCCGTTCAACTGGTTCTGCCCCTGCACGCCGGAGCGGAAGGCCAGGGTCTGAAAGACGTTGCGCGTGTTGTCGTTGAAGGTCGTCACAGAAGAGCGCGACAGGGCGTAGGAGACGCCGACGCGGGTGACACCGGTTCGGGCGAAGAGGTGCCGCAGCGGTGAGCTGACCGACAACGTCAGACCGGTCTGGGACTGGTTGTAGTTGGTCAGCAGGGACTGCTGGGCGGTCGACAGGTTCTGGCTAAGGTTATTCGCGATCGAATATCCCTTGGCCGGATTGAAGTCGTACTTGCTGGTAAAGACCTGCAGGCCGAGCGAGATGGGCTTGTTGCGGAAGTAGGGTTCGGTGAAGCCGAAGCTCAGGTTACGCTGCAGGTCACCGATGTTGGCCTGGACCGAGAGGGTTTCGCCCAGACCGAGGAAGTTATTGGTCTCATAATTAAGACCGATAAACGATCCCGAGAGTCCGCTAAGGCCACCGTTGAGGCCGATGGAGTTCTTACCTTTTTCCTTCAGCTTGAGCAGGAGGTCGACGGTGGCGTCGTCAGTATTCTGACGGCTCTCGGAGTCCTGCTCGACCTTAAGGGGCTCGAAGTAGTTCAACTGATTGAGACGCATGATGGACAGCTCCCACAGGCGGGAGTTGTAGACCTGGCCTTCTTCCAGAAGAAGCTCGCGGCGGATGACCTTGTCGCGCGTGATGCTGTTGCCCTGAAACTCAATGCGCGAGACGTAAAACGGCTTGCCCTCATCGATATCGATGTCGAGGAAGATAAGCTTCTTTGCCTCATCGATCCGCGGAACTGGCGTTCCAACGAAGTTAATATAGCCACCTTCGCCGTACGCTTTGCGGAGCTGCTCCAGACCCTTGCCGAACAGCGTGGCGTTGAACCAATCGCCGTCCTTCTGTGCGAACTGGGCGCGAAGGGCCTTGGTATTGGTGTAGTGCTTGTTTCCAGTGAAGGTAATGCCGCCAAGCCGGTAGCGATCGCCTTCCTCGACGGGCATCAGAATGTCGATGCGCTTGCCTTTGGAAGGACGCAGTGTAAGCGGATTGAGACCGCCAGCATCACGCACGGTGGTGCTGGGCTCACTGGTGAGGGCCTTGAAGTAGCCGCGATCGCGATAGGCCTGCCGCACCCGCTCGGTGTCCTCGTCGAGCTTGCTGGCATCGAAGGTTCGGGCGAAGAGATTCTCAAGGATGATGGAATGCGGGATTCCGATTGGCCTGAGATTCCGCATCGCGTTTCGCAGGGTTCGATCGGAGACATTGTTATTGCCGTCGAAGGCAATCTTGCCCACTTTGACGGTGGGGCCTTCCTTAACCGTGAAGGTCAGGGAGACGGCAGCCGGCGGAATGGTCTTGACTTCAGTCTTGATGGTGGCGAACTGATGACCGTGGGCAGAGAGCAGCTCTTTCAGGACGACTTCTGCACGCTTGACCTTGGTGGGATCGTACTGGCTTTCGACCGAGAGCCCAACCTTCGCCTTCTTAAGGGCGTCCATGATGTCGGACTGAGAGACGGCGTTGATTCCCTTGTAATTGATCTCGCGGATCGTCGGTCTTTCACGAACGTAGATCACCAGCTGGACGCACTTGGGGCTGTCGACCCGCTCGATGCGGACATCGTCGAAGTATCCGGTGTTCCACAGGGAGTTGAAGTCACGCTCGACTACCTGAGGATCGTACAGATCTCCCTGGTGGGAGAAGAGACGGGCAAGAACGGACTCTTTGGGAATTCTGCGGTTGCCGACAACTTGCGGCTGGCAAAGGGTCTGGGCTTCAGAACCGACAGCCTGCGCCTGCAGCGACGGAACCATCGCAAAGGCAAAGGCGGTCATCAACACGGCATAAGCGATGCGGGAGCAGCTGGAGCGCGTGCACACAGGCCTTGACATTCTCTTCAGGGAGCTTCCGCTCTCTCGATCTACGGTAAAGATACGCACACCCTCACTGCTCTGAAAATCATGCCCCGACGGTTCCTGAAGGGGAATCTCGATTATATGGGAGCGCATGGCGCCTTAGCGAGTTTCCCCGATACTTCCGGCGCAACAAAACTTCCTTTTTCTCATTCACTTCGCCCCGACATCGACGCCAAGCTGTGCGATTGACCTGCTTTTTACACGCATCCCGGTTCCTGAAGCACCCTTGCAAAAATGTCTGTATCGACATTCCCTCCACCCAGTACGGTTCCAACCCGTGCCCCTCCCCGGGGACGATCCTGGAGCAGACCCGCCAGTCCCACTGCACCGGCACCTTCGGCCACGTTGTGGGTATCTGCAAAGTAAACGCGCATTGCAGCCGAAACTTCGTGGTCGTCGACCTCAAGGATGCGATCCGCGCCCCTGAGAACGATCTCCACCGCTTCCGGTGTGGGTTTTCTGCAGGCGACGCCATCGGCGATCCGGGTTAGGGCTGCTTCTTCGATGACGCGGCCCGCTGCCACGGATCGTGCAAAGGCGGGAGCATGGCTGGAGACCACCCCAACGATCCGCGTCTTCAGGCCCAGGGCATCCCGAACAGCGATCATGCCGCTGATGCCGGAGCCCATTCCGATGGCAACATAGACGGTATCGAGCTCCGGAACGGAGGACAGAAACTCGAGCGCCGCGGTGGCGACTCCAGTGAGCAGCAGAGGATGGTAGCTGGGCACCCAGTGCCACTTGTTCTCGCGTTCCAACCGTGTGGCGTGTTCGAGCGCGGCCTGAAAATCCTCGCCCTCCTCAATGAGCTCCGCACCCAACATCCGCATGGCGCGATTTTTTTCGACGCTATTGCCCAAGGGCACGACCACCACGGAACGAATGCCGCCGGTGGCTGCGGCGAGTGCGATCGATTGCCCGTGATTGCCGCGAGTGGCCGTCACGACGGTATCCACTTCGGGGTGCTCCCGCTTAAGCCAGTCCATATAGACGAGCCCGCCACGGATTTTGAACGCTCCCACGGGCGAGTGGTTTTCGTGCTTGACCCAGACCTCCGCTCCTGCCCGCTCGCTCAGCAGCGGCCATCTGTACTGTGGCGTGGGTGGCATCGTGCGATAGACGAGCTCTGCGGCCTGACGGATCTCGTCAAGATTTGGCAGTCCGGTACTCATACGGCGTTCGCTCCGGAGAATCAGGATTCCGATGGGATGCGCAGCCAGAGCAGCGGTTGCAGGAACATTCCCTCAGTCGGCGGCGACGGGCGAAAGTTTGCGAACCTCTACCAGGGTGGAATAAAAAGTCGCTCCTCCGCCAAGGTCGGTGAGCCGTTCGCTGGTGAGGACATTAACGTTGACACCATCGGGGGTCAGCTTGTTCCAATCCAGCCGCGTGGCTACAACCCCTGCGGTCACATGGCCGTCGACGTGCGCACGAAGCCGGATGCTGCCCCTGGCATTGAACACCTCGACCTCGTCTCCATTTGCGATGCCGCGCGGATCGGCATCGGAGGCATGCATCTCAAGCAGGCCGGCGGTCTTTGCCTCCATCCGCTGATGGGTTGGAATATTCGCAAAGGTCGAGTTCATATAATTGTCGGCCTTGCGGGGAAGAAGCTCCAGCGGATATACGGTCGCATTGGCCCGTGATTCGGAGGGAGCATGGAAGATGGGAACGGGAGTGAACTCCCCCCTGCCGGACGGTGTGCGGAACCACTCCTGGGTTGAGAACGGAAGAGTTGCCCCCTCAGAGTTCTTCGGCATTTCGATACGCACGTGGCCCTCGCGTTCGAGCCGCTGCCGAGTGATGCCGGAAAACCTGGGATCGTCGGTAGCAAGTGCCTGATCGATCAAAGCGTCTTCGCGGTCGTCGAAACAGGATTCGGGAAATCCCATTCTGCGTCCAAGTTCGCCGAAGAGCCTGACGTTGTTTCGCGCCTCACCAAGCGGGTCAATGGCCTGTTGCGAGATCTGCGCGAAGTGGTGTCCATAGGCTCCCTGCACGTCCTTTGTCTCAAGAAAGCTGGGCGCGGGGAGGACGATGTCGGCATAGTCAGTGGTGTCGTTGAGGAATTGCTCGTGAACGACGGTGAACAGGTCGTCGCGTCGCATGCCGCGGAGGACTGCGTTCTGGTTCGGCGCCACAGCTCCCGGATTTGAGTTGTAGACGAAAAGAGCCTTTACGGGCGGACCGCCGACACCCGCATCGGGCGATGTGAGTGCTTCGCCCAAACGATTCATGTTGATGACACGAGCAGGACGTCCGAGCGGAGATGCCTGCATCAGTTCTGGCATCTGCAGAGCGGACGACTGAAACGGAAATGTTCCCGAGGTTGAGAGCTGCAATCCTCCGCCAACGTACTGCCAGGCTCCCGTCAACAAGGGCAGCATGGCTACGGCACGCACGGCTGTCCCGCCGTTCTCGCTGCGCTGGACGCCATAATTGAGCCGGATCGCAGCGGGGCGGCGGCCATGACGACCTGCCTGGGCATACTGCAGCGCCAGTCGTTCTATGACGGCAGCGTCGATGCCGGTCACGCGGGCAACGGCCTCCGGTGCGTGTTCCGGCCGCAAGGCGTGGGCCTTGAGTTCTGCAAACCCTTCGGTACAGTGCTCGATGTAGGCCGTGTCTTCGAGACTTTCGCGCAGGATGACATGCATCAGCCCCAGCGCGAAGGCGGTGTCGGTGCCAGGGTTGATCGCGAGATGCTCGTCGGCGAGGGCCGCAGTGCGGGTCTTGTAAGGATCGATAACAACAAGGCGCGCCCCGTGGCGCCGGGCTTCTTCGATGAAGGGCCAGAGGTGGATGTTGTTGCCATGGATGTTGGCGCCCCATGCGAGTATCAACCCTGCGTGGACGAAGTCTTCGGGCGCTGTCCCCAGTCGTACGCCATAGACGCTGGTAAGCGCCGCTCCTCCCGCCGAAGAACAGATGGTCCGGTCAAGCTGTGAAGCCCCGAGACGGTGGAAGAAGCGGCGGTCCATCGATCCATAGCCCAGCTGACCGATGGTTCCGGCGTAGCTGTAGGGGAGGATGCTTTCGGGACCGTGCTCTGTCGAGATGGCATGGAGGCGTGTCGCAATCTCATCGAGTGCTTCGTCCCAGAAGATACGTTCGAAGGCGGCTGATTCCCGGCCCTGCGGAAGCGGACCTTTGGGGACGTTGGGCCGGCGTCGCATCGGATACAAGAGACGGTCGGGCGAGTAGACGCGATCCAGATACCGGGCCACCTTCGCGCATAGAAAACCACGCGTCACCGGATGGGACGGATCGCCCTGAACTTTGACGGCACGCCCGGAGAGGTCATCGACCGTCACCAGCACACCGCAGGAGTCCGGGCAGTCGTGCGAACAAACTGCGTGAACCACGCGAGTATGCAGTTTTCCGGCCATGCATCTATTCTATGCCTGCCGGATTTTTTGGAAGTGAGCTCACCAACGATGGCAGAAAAACTGTACACGACAACCCGGCTCGAGGCGTTCTCGGACGGCGTGCTGGCCGTCATCATTACAATCATGGTGCTTGAACTGAAGGTCCCGCATCCGGATGGCTTTGCGGGACTGCTCTCGATTGCGCCAACGCTGTTTATCTACCTGCTTTCGTTCACGTTTACCGGTATCTACTGGATCAATCATCACCATCTGGTACGCCGGGTGGAGCAGTGCGATCATCGTGTTCTTTATGCGAATCTAAGCTTTCTCTTCGGGGCCTCCCTACTTCCGTTCTTTACTTCATACGTCATCGAGAAACGCTCCAGTTCCTTCTCCGTTGCGCTCTACGCAGCTTCCATGATCTTTACGGCGATCTGCTTCTTTCTGCTTCGGCTGGCAATTGGCAGACTGCTGCGCCGGACCGGTGGGTTGCAGCCGGAGGACAGCGCCACTCAACGAAAACACATCTTCAGCCTCGGGCTTTATATAGCCGCAATCCCACTGGCTCACTTCCATCCGCATATCGCTCTGGGAGCGATCACAATGGTTACGGTTATCTGGATTCTGCCGACCTCGCACTCGGACGAGTATCCGCGGGATTAATGCATGAAGACGACATATTCCAAGAGATCTCATCAACTGAACCGAAATCCTGCTTCGAGGTGATTCCTGTGGCTCTCCGCTTACACCTTGTCCTTGCCCTGACCGCAGTTTTTCTGGTGACGACATCTGCCGTGTCGCAGCAGCAGACTCTTACGACGGTTCCGCAACAGCAACTGGACGTCATCAAGGTTCTGCTGGCGCAGGAAGAGGCATGGAACCGGGGGGACCTGGACGCCTTTGCGCAGACGTATAAGGATTCACCCGACACGTTATTTGTTACGAGTTCGGTCAATCGAGGCTTTACAGGCCTGGTGGATGCGTATCGCAAAAATTATCCGAATCGAGCCGCCATGGGAACCCTGGCCTTCTCGGAGCTGGAAGTTCATCCTCTCGATGAGCACTTCGCCGTTGTTGTGGGGAAGTATCATCTTGACCGGTCAAAGAAGGATGGGGGCGGCGCCGATGGTATCTTCTCGCTGGTGCTTGAGAAGACCGAGAAGGGGTGGAAGATCGTTGTGGACCACACCACCGGCTGAGATACGAGCTTTAAAAGAACGGAGCCGCCGAGATAGCCGGCGGCTCTTTGAATTTCGTTAGAGACTTTGAAGGTCAGACCGTCATCACTTCTTTTTCCTTCGCTTTAAAAAGGTCTTCGATGCGCTTGATCTCTGCATCGGTCAGCTGCTGAACCTCTTCGCTGGCACGCTTTTCATCGTCGGCCGAGATGAGTTTATCTTTTGCGGCTTTTTTGATCTGATCGTTTCCATCGCGCCGGATATTTCGAATGGCCGTCTTATGATCCTCGAGTGTCTTGTTCAGATGCTTGACAACCTCACGGCGCCGCTCTTCGGTCATGGGTGGAACGGGAACGCGCACGACGGTTCCGTCGGACATGGGGTTGAGGCCCGTGTTCGAGGTACGAATGGCTTTCTCAATCGCCGAGACCATCGCCTTGTCGTAGGGCTGAACCAGGATCAGGGTCGGCTCGGGGGTACTGACCTGGCCGAGCTGCGAGATCGCGGTGTCGCTGCCGTAGTAATCCACCTTGATCTGATCGAGCATGTGGACGTTTGCGCGGCCAGTTCGAGCGGAGGCCAGATGAGCCCGGAAGTCTTCCACCGACTTCTCCATTCTGGACTTCAACTCCTGGTGGGTTCCCTTTAAAGCCTCAATACTTGCCATCGCGGATGCCATAACGCCTTTGTCCTCATGCGCTGTTGCGCCAACGAAAATTCTATCGGAAAACCAGCCACAACAGAGCGTATGGAATTTTTGCCGCAATTAGGTCCCGAAGCAATACGGAGAGTCGCACCAGTGACTTGCCAGAGCGCAAGCCACGCTCTAGCCTAGCGGAACTATGGGGATTCAGCAGGAAGTGCAGGATCTTCTTCTCCGACTTGGCGTGAATGCCGGCACCCTTGCCGGGGGTGCGCTTCCGGTTCAATCTCCGATCACCGGCGAGATCATCGCGAATCTCCAGCCCACAACAGCAGCTGCAGAGGCGATTGCCGAGGCGCATGAGGCGTTTCTTGCGTGGCGCACGGTACCCGCGCCCAAACGAGGAGAGCTGATCCGGCAGTTCGGAGAGGATCTGCGTGCCGAGCGCGAGACGCTGGGACGACTGGTTACGCTGGAGGCAGGGAAGATTCTTTCGGAAGGCGTGGGCGAGGTGCAGGAGATGATCGACATCTGCACCTTCGCGGCGGGACTCTCTCGTCAGCTAACAGGACTAACACTGCCTTCGGAGAGGCCTCGCCATCGCATGATGGAGACATGGCATCCGCTGGGCGTGACGGGAGTGATCTCGGCATTCAACTTTCCAGTCGCGGTCTGGAGCTGGAACGCCGCACTGGCCCTCGTGTGTGGAAACTCGGTGGTGTGGAAGCCATCGGAGAAGACTCCCTTGACTGCGTTGGCGACCCAGGCGATGTTTGAGCGCACGGCAGCAAAGGTTGGCGGCGTACCCGCGAAACTGTCCACAGTGCTGGTAGGAGATGCCGCGATAGGGCAGGCACTCGTCGATTCGCCGCTGGTCCCCATAGTCTCAGCCACGGGGTCTACAGCGATGGGACGCGCCGTCAGTCCAAGGCTGGCACAACGTTTCGCGCGCGCGATCCTGGAGTTGGGTGGCAACAATGCGGCAATCGTTTGCCCTTCTGCCGATATCGAGATCGCTCTGCGTGGAGTGGCATTTGCTGCAATGGGAACAGCAGGACAGCGGTGCACCACCTTACGACGACTGATCGTGCATGACACCATCTATGACGAATTTGTTTGGCGCCTGCAAAGAGTCTTTGGTTCCGTCAGAGTAGGAGATCCTCGGGATACCGGAACGCTGGTTGGCCCTCTGATCGACGGTCGCGCCTTTGCAACGATGCAAAGGGCGCTTGCGGAGGCGCGGGCAGAAGGCGCGACGATTCACGGCGGAGAACGAATCGAGCGATCTGCGTGGCCCGAGGCCTTCTACGTAAGGCCCGCTTTGGTGGAGATGAAAGAGCAGAGCGAGCTTGTCCGGCGCGAGACCTTCGCTCCAATTCTTTATGTTCTGCGCTACAAAACCCTGGATGAGGCAATCGTCCTGCACAATGCCGTTCCACAGGGATTGTCATCATCGATCTTTACCAACGATATGCGCGAGGCGGAGCGCTTTTTGTCCACAGAAGGATCAGACTGTGGCATTGCGAATGTGAATATCGGGACCTCGGGGGCAGAGATCGGCGGTGCCTTCGGTGGCGAGAAAGAGACCGGCGGCGGACGGGAGTCGGGATCGGACGCGTGGAAGCAATACATGCGTCGAGCGACCAATACCATCAACTACGGAAGTGATCTGCCGCTGGCGCAGGGCGTCGTGTTCGAGATCGGCTAAGACAGAGTGGTGGTTTACTTCTGCGGTGTGGTATTCGAAGGCGGGGTTCCGGCGAGACGGAGATTGACTGCCTTTTGCAGCAGATCAAACCAGAACGGTGCGCCCTGCGAGATGGCAAGCACCGTTGCCGCAAGCCCGATGATCTTCCACAACCACCAGCTCCACTCTCCACGATCGACCAGGCGAGGGTCAGTGCTGGCGAGAGAGACGTGAGTTACAGAAGTGCCGGGATGGATCAGATCGGGCCAGCAACTCGCCCTGAAACCATCGGCCTCGATCGCAGTCTTCTCGCCGGGCTTCGGGGAAGCCTTTGGATCGACGAAGCACCACCCCAGAGGAACCCCCGGCAGACGTTCGCGCAGCAGGTTGAGGCGATGGAGCGATTCGTCGAGCTTTGCCTGATCGTCCACGGCAACCTGATTGGCGGGGTTCGACTTGACGTATTCCGTAGCCTCGGCCGTTACGGCGTCGCGGAGTGTCTGATCGTTCCAGAAGCGCTTGCTGAGGGTAATGGCATCCGCATTCAGAAGAAGACAGAGAATGCCTCCGAAGATCCAGATCCACGCATGAGACTTTCGTTTGTACCAGCCGGAGACACGCTCCATTGACTCGTTGAACCATCGTTCCAGACGTACCCTTTGCTCGGTGGGGGTTTTGCAGTCGCGCAGAAGAGAGGCAAGAAGTTTTTCGGTCTTCTCGAATTTGCTTGTCTGCGGTACCGGCAAGGGCGAACCGGTCTGTGGCTGCGGTGAACCGTCAAAACTCATTCCCTGATCCTGCGCTGCCTGGAGAATTGCGAGCGCGAGTGTGGTGGCGGGAATGTAGGAGGGACGGCGACCGAACTCTCCACTGGGTCCGGGGCTGCAGAGGCCCTGAATCAATGGCTGGTTGTAGACAGCTTCTTTAAAGTCGGAGCTCATCAGAAGGCCTGCCAGACCACGCTCGAGAGTAGAGGCTCGCCATCGCAGCAGGTTCGCGACGATCTCCTGGATTGCGGAGCATGCCGCGCTCAACATCAGAAAGAGGAACGCCATGCTGATGGCAAAGCCGACGATGGTCGTGATCACGCCGAGGCTCCAGTGCGGGGATAGGAAGACAGCAACACTGTACTCGAATCGAGTCACGGCACAAAAACAAAGTTCGACAGGAGCTAATTTCGAGATTGCCGAGAGCAGTTAAAGCAAAAGCGGCTAACCCGTCTCTGGGTAGCCGCTTTCATTCCAGTACTTCACGGATGTTTATTCGTGGGCAGCGCCTTTGTGGCCGGTAAGTCTTCCATCCATATCGGCGAGGACGTAGGCAACGACGGAGAGCATGGCGGTGTTGCGCTTGAAGGAGTCGGGATCGACCTTATCGAGCGTGTCGGCCTCCGTATGATGCCAGTCGAAGTAGTGATCCCCTTCAGTGCGCGGGCTGAGAGCGGGAACGCCATCGGCCACGATGGGACCGATGTCGGAGCCTCCGCCCCCAGGCGACACGGTATCCGTTCCGATGGAACCGAGCAGCGAGACGATATCGCGCAGGCTGTCGAACGACTGCTTGTCTTCGGGATCGAGCGAGCTCTCATCGAAGGCAGGAGCCGCGGATGACGGCGTTGCAGCTCCCGGTGCCGGCGGAGCTGGTCGACGAGCTCTTCCAAAGCCACCATAACCAATGCCGAGAGGCTTCTCGGCGCCTCCATCCATCTCGATGGCTGCAACCTGGTCGCCGATCTTGTCGCCGATCCACTGCCGATAGGCGCGACCGCCGGCCCCACCGTTCTCTTCGTTGACCCAGAAGACGATCCGGATCGTGCGCTTCGGCTTGAGGCCGAGTTGATGGATCAGCGAAACGGCCTCGAAGGTGGCCATGATGCCGGAGCCATCGTCCTGTGCACCTTGCCCTACATCCCAGGAGTCAATATGACCGCCAAGCACCACGACCTGTTCGGGATGCTCGGAGCCGACGATCTCACCGATGACGTTTCCGGCTTTCACATCCGGCTCCATGTGAGCGTCCATCTCAAGGTGAACCTGCACCGGACCCTCTTTGGCGAGGCGCTCTATCAATAGAGCGTCTTCCACGGTAATGGCTGCGGAAGGAATCTTGGTTTGCTTTTCGTCGTAACGCAGCGTTCCGGTATGGGGTATCTGCATGACGAGGCCCGTGGCTGATCGCACGAGGACGGCTGCGGCTCCCTTGGCTGCTGCGCGTCCCTGGCTGCCAGTGCGATACATCGATCCGATTCCGTAGCCATGCCACCCGGGATTGAAGACGACGATCTTGCCTTTGATCTCTGAGTCGGGCAGCTTGTCGAACTCAGCAAAGTCATGCACAAAGACCACGGGGGCTGTGATGCCGCCCTTGGGCGTGCCCACGCTCATCCCAAGTCCGAGCATGTGAACGGGCTTTGTGATGGTTCCGGCTTCACCTTTGTAGGTAATAGTTGCGGATTCGTTTCCACGAACCCAATGGGGCACCATGACCGGTTGGATCTGTACGTTCTGGAGGCCAGCCTTGCGCATCAGTTCGGCTCCCCATTCGACAGCGGTGTTCAGCTGCGGGCTGCCGCTAAGGCGCTTACCAATGTGGTCGGTGAGATACGCAAGGTGGGCATAGCCTTCGTCATCGACCATGGCAGCCTGAAGAATCTTATCTGCGTCGGCTTTGTACTTCGCCGCCAGAGGGCCAGGCACAGCGGACAGCACAGCAGGGCGTTCGCCGGGCGCTCCCATCTGGGCAAGCCCCGTGTGGGCCAGCAGCAGCGCAGCAGAGATCATGAGTGCAGCAAAACGCTTCATCTTAAAACTCTCCTATCGATCGAAACCCTGAATGAGAAGTCAAGCAAAAGTACAGGCTGAAGACGATGGACGTCTCCAGCCTGTACAGAGCAGCGGTTCGTAAAGGCTAGAAGATGATCTTGCCCGCGAACTGCACGTTGAAGGGCTCACCCGAACCGATGCCGGGGGCACCATTGTTGTCGCCGACAGTCGTGGTGGAACGGCCGAAGTTAGACGAGGTGAAGCTGCCGCTGGGAGGCGCCAGGTTCAGACGGTTGAAGATGTTGAACATCTCCGCGCGAAGCTGAAGCTTGACGTTCTCGTGCAGCGTCGTGTTCTTGACCAGCGAAGCATCCACGGTGGCGAATCCCGGTCCGTAGACCGAGTTCCGCTGCGTGGAGCTGAAGGTTCCGGCGGTGGGAACAGCGTAGGCCGTGGGTGTGAACCACTGGACGAAGCCCGTACCGCTGGAGTTGCGCGTGAAGGAACGACTGACGGAGTTCGGATTGCCGACCTTGGTCACGCGATCCTGGAACTCACCGACGCCACTGTTGTTCGCACTGGTCTTCGGGTTGACCGGCTTGCCCGTGTAGAAGGTCATAAAGCTATTGACCTCCCACCCCTGGGTGAGCGGCTTGAAGCTGTTGCTGAAGCTCGGCACCTCGTACACGATATAGCCGTTGAACGTGTGGCGTGTATCGAAGTCCGCGTTTCCATACTCACCGGCAAGATTGCGCGAGTCCTGTGGTGCAAAACCGCGCGTTCCCGAGACATTATCCAAAGCATGACCGTAGGTGTAAGAAGCCTGTGCGGTCAAGCCGTGGAAGCCGCTGGTACGAACCATGGCCTGAAGCGAGTTATAGTTCGATCCGGCGCTCGACTCGTATTGATTGATCGCGGCGAACGTCGGGAACTTCGCATAGTAGGGGCGGCTGCTCTGGATGGTCGACTTGGTCGTATTCGGAGCGGCCTGATTGATGTCGCGCAGGTTGAAGAGGTGACGCGAGACCGAGCCGACGTATCCGACCTGCACGATGGTATTGCGGCTTACCTGATACTCCGTGTTGATATTGAAGTTCTGCAGGTACGCATTCTTGAAGTCAGGCGAGACGGTCGAGACGCCGAAGGTCGCACCTGCTGCCGGAGACGATGGAAGTGGATCGACGCCGGTAGCGATTGCGAACGGTGCGGACTTCGATACGGTGAAGACCGGGCTGGGGCCAGCATTGTTGGCCTGGACACCTACTGAGGCTCCGTTTCCGGGACGGTTATCAAAGAAGCCGTTCAGGTTCGGAAGATCGAAGAACAGACCATAGGTTCCACGAACCACGAACTTGTCGGTGACCTTTTCGCTGAAGCCAAAGCGGGGCGAGAAGTTGGTATAGCGGCGAGGATAGAGCGTATCGACGTTCTGTCCGACGATTGCGTATCCGGTTGCGGAATTAGGATCGAAGTTCGAGAACGTTCCGTTCGTCGTGTAAGCAGGACCGGAATAGTCCCAACGGATGCCATAGTTGAGAGTGAGGCTGGGAGTTACCTGGTACTGGTCTTGTGCGAAGACATCCCACTGATTGACCCAGACGTCACGCTGCAGCTGGCCGCGAACAATGCTTCCCGACGCCGCATAACCAGCGAGGAAGTCGGCAAGTGTACGTACTGAAAGATCCGACGCGCTCGCATCCTGCGAAGCATCGTTGGCGTAGGATGTGGGGCCTGCACCGGTCGCAGGCAAAATCGTACCTGAGGCCTGACCGTTGTAGGTGAAGTTGCCACGAACGTTGCGCTGGTAAAGCAGGTTCATGTAGTTGCGGCGGAATTCGCCGCCGAAACGGAACTGATGCTTGCCGACAACATAGGTCGCGGTGTCGGTGGCGTGACCGGTGTAATCCTGACGGCCAAGGGGAGGCGTTACGCCAACCTGGTCGAACGGATTGATCGTGATAGTAGGCGCGCCGAAGAGTGTGGGATCGGTTACGCCCGTATTGAGACCGAGTGCCGGAATATTCTGGTTATGAACATTGTCGTTAAAGGTCTGGCCGAAGTAGTTGACACCGAACAGGACCTGGTTCGACAGATGATTATTGATCATCCAGTTGTGCGTGACCGCGTAGTTGTGAACATGATCGGGAGCAACCTGGTAATACTCCCAGATGTTGACCCCGGCGTTGCCGAGCTGACGTCCGGAGCCGATGAAAGCACGCACGGAGAGCGTCTGCTTGGAGTTGATGTTCCAGTCGATCTTGCCGACCATGTTGTCGCTGTAACCGCTCTGCGGGCGCGCGTCCGTGAAGTTATTGGTGGAAGCGGCGCCGGGCTTGTTGCCCTGGGGCCATAGAGCCGTGAGCAGATTGGTTGAGGTCGGGCTGACAGGAACATTATGCGCCGCCAACAGAGCCTTGGCTTTGTTGACCCACTGATCCGTGGGCTCGGTCGCTGCCGACTGCGCTCCGATGATGTACTTTTGGCGCTCGTAGTTTACGAAGAAGAAGAGCTTGTCGCGCTTGATGGGTCCACCGAGCGACCCACCCCACTGATTGTTGCGAATCTTTGGCGTGCGGGCCGTCGGAGCAAGGAAAGCACTCTTCGACGCGAAGAACTCATTACGGAAGAAGTAGTAGGCGCTGCCGTGGAAGTTGTTGGTTCCACTCTTGACAACCATGTTCACGAGACCGCCGCCGTTGCGGCCGACCTCGGCGTTGCCCTGAGACTGCACAGAGAACTGATCGATTGCCTCAACGGGAAGGGTCACACCGGCAATACCGGAGACACCGCCCTGGTTGGCGCCCTGCGAGTTGTGCCAGATGTCGTTGTTGTCGACGCCGTCAATCTGCCAATTATTTTGGTTGGTGCGGGCGCCATTCATCGAACCGGCACCGTTATAGCCGGGAACAATCTTGATGAGCTGCGTGAAGTCGCGGCCATTCAGAGGAATGTTGGCCACGGCCTGCTCGGGGACGACCGAGTTGTTGGTCGTCGAGAGCGCGTCGATAGCGACGGCATCGGCATTGACCTCGATCAACTCATTGGTGGAAGCGATTCCGAGCTTGATATCGAGCGCGAAGACCTGACCTGGACGCACAGCGATATGGGCCACCTTGTAAGAGGCGAAGCCAGTGGCGGTCACCTCAACGCTGTAGTCGCCGAGAGGGAGATCCTGAAAGCTGTAATCGCCAGAACTAGTGGAGACCATCTGGCGCTTGAAACCGGTATCGTTACCGATCAACGAGATCTGAGCGTTTGGAACTGCCGCACCGCTGCCATCCTGTACGGTTCCGGCGATTCCACCGCGGAAGGTCTGGGCGGTGAGGAGCGGTGTCATCGCAGACACAAACACTAAGAGAAAGAGATAGATATACCTCTGTAATTTCATCACGGGGCTCTCCTAAAACACACGTTAGCTGGAATACAAATGGCTGAGACTTGCAAGAAGCTCAGCAACAGACGCAACGGTTCCCGAACGGAGGGCTCTACTTAGTACATCGTCGCGGATGTACGGATACCGGGTCCTTTTTCATGTGGATTTTTTTAACCTACCTTTTAAAGTTCCGAATGACAAGATTTCTCTAACGCAACGTTCGACAGACTTCTGTCATTTCATGCATCAACTTGGCAGCAGACCGGCAGATTCAAAAGTTTGATCAGGCATAAGTACGGAAAGCAGACACGTTAGTCAAGCCTTATCTACAAAGCAGAATCGCCCTGCCCAAGACTCCGGTGATCTGATCCTGGGCCGCGAGGGCGAGGTCAAGCTGAAGCCCATCAAGGTTTCGCAGATGATCCGAAGACATCCACGCGAGGTCGCGAGCTTTGCAGATGTTCCAGAATGCGAGCAGGCGACCGGCTTTCCCGGTGTCCTGTGCGATCTGGCCGAGCACACCGGTTGCGAGCACATCGAGAGCGCGTGGCATGACTGTGGCGAGAAGCTGGTTGACAGCCTGGTAGTCGGCAAACTGCGGACTGGCGGCGGTAGGCGTGATGCCGCTCTGCCGATTGGTCTCGATCAGGGCAAGCGCGAGGTCATGGTTGATGTGCGCATTCATCCCCGCTACCGCGAACTGAATTCGGTCGATCCCGTCGCGAAAGCGGGCCTCCATCAAGGCATCCCATGCATCGGGAGCATTGCGCGAGTTATTGAGGAACGCGGCGATTGCGCGGAAGTAGAATCCGGCAAAGACTACATCCAGGCGATCGAGCCAGGCGATGTCCTTCCATCCGTTGTTTGGCGGACGCAGATCGACTTCTTCGGTCACCATGCGATAGAGACGGTTGAACCATTTGAGGCCGTCGTTGTCCTCGAGAACGCCGTCGATACGATCCATGCGGGCAAGAACACCGTCGATCGTGTCGGGCTCGGCTTCGGTGACGATTTGATACAGTGCCTGATCGGTTGCCGCGACGCTCATCTGAGGGATCTTCTTCCAGTCGTTGATAAAGGATGGGCCGAAGTATAGCGCAGCCTGTTCCCTGAAGGGAGCGGGCAATTTAGCATCGATAGGAAGCTGGCTCGCAGGATGGGTCCGCCGTCATCGATTATGCCGAAATTCATCTTTCCTCGCCGGCTCAAGGTAGTAGCGTTCTCTCTCTTTCTCGCAGTGCCGTTCTGCTCGCACGCGCAGATGCTGGCCAGGCCCGGATGGGCCGGGTCGGGCATGAACGCTGCCCCGTGGTGGAAGCACCCGGTGATCTACCAGGCCGATCCGCGCACCTTCGGCGGTCTGCGCGGCATTGCGGAACACCTGGACTATATCCGTTCAGTCGGCGTGGATGCGGTGCTTTTGACATCGCTTTCCAGCGATGCGAAGCAGCCGATCGATGCTGCCGCCGGAACGATGGACGACTTTGAGGAGATCGTTCGCCGCGCAAGCCAGCAGAGCATTCGAGTGCTGGTGGAGCTGGACCCGCAGCAGGACCTTTCATCGTGGACGCGAATGTGGCTGGTACACGGTGCAGCGGGCTTCTATGTTCCGGGCGCCAATGCGGAACAGCTCGCAACTGTACGCAAAGCCGCAGGTGGACTGGGCGGTCAGCGTGTGGTGATTGGCGATGCGGATGCGGCTGGCTCGCAGAGTCGAGGTGGAGATGGACCGCAGATGCTGGTGGATCACACTGCGGGAACGCAGGAGAAGTTTGTGGCGTCCCTGGTGCGTCCGGCACTCGAGGCATCGCAACAGTTCGCGGACCGCAGTGCTCTGCTGGTGCTCTCAGACGGGCCGAAGCTGAAGCGCAGCATGAGCCGCTACGGCGGCGGCGCGCAGGATATTGCCATCGCCAAGGAAGTGGCTACACTGCTGCTGACGACGCGTGCGGGGGCGATGCTCTACTCCGGGCAGGAGCTGGGGCTGGACGATGCAGCGAAGGAGATCTCCTTCGCCGTTCCGCAGAAGAGGGGTGAACAACCGGCTCCGCTGAGCGTGGCGGCGGAGAATGCAGGTAAGGATTCGCTGCTGAGCTGGTATCGCCAGTTGAGTGCATTGAGCCACAGCAATCGCACGATGATCTCGGGCGCGATCACGGTGCTGAACCATGACGATCAGAACGTGCTGGCCTGGGTGCGCAGGCCAGCAGCGGTTTCGCTCGCGAACCCGGCAATTGTGGTGGTTGAGAATCTTTCGGACCAGCCAGTGACGGTCTCTCTGAAGGCGGATATCCAGAAGCTGCACCTGCGCGGGAGTTTTCTGCGGACAGTGCTGCGGTCGGACAACGGCATGGGAGCCATGCACCTGGATGGGATGACTCTGGGGCCGCACATGGTATTTATTGGGGAGCTCAAGTATTAGGTGGTGATCTCAGCGCCCAATAGAGTCTCCCAATAAGCGTTCGGACCGGAAGGCGGAACCGACAGATTCTTTGCACCGAAACTGCTACTCGATGAAGGGTCTACGCGCGGACCGACATCGAGTGATGGAAGATATTGTTCGGGTCATAGCGGCGCTTGACCTTCTGAAGAAATGGATAAAGCTCCTCCCCGTAATAGAGCTGAGGCCAGAACGGATAGGCGATCATATCCACATCGGGATAGTTGATGTAACAGCCTTCGTACTGGTGGCCGGGGTACGGAGTTCCCTTATATTTCGCATTGTTGGCGGGATCCGAGTACAGCTCTTCATAGAGGTCATGCATCCACTGCAGACGTACGGCGTCATCCTGCGGACTCATCCAGTAACTTTGGAACTGCAGCTTCATGATGGAAGCGCGCTGAGACACTGCGGTCTGACTGGCAAGTTCGGTCCGGTTGGTGGCTCCGCCATAATTATCCACGGCGACAATACCGCTCAACTGTGCGCCTGGGATCTCTCGAGTGAGATGTTTGTAGAGCGTCCGGGCTTCGTATTTCGTGAAGTTTTGCTTCATGTAGCAGGACTTGTACTTTGCACGGATTCCTCCGCCGCCGCCTCCACGCACCGTAGCGGAGTACCAGGACTGCCGGCTTATATTGTGCGGTCCCGAGCAGGGAAGAGGCGTGCCATCTGGCCCGGTGAGAATGTGTGCTGTACCGGTCTCGGGGCTGTGTCGGGACTCCACCGACTGCGGCTGTTCGACAACCGGCTTACATGGCTGGAAGAGATCGAGGAACTCATTCAGCACGCTGAGATCGTCGCAGGTTCCATCCGGATTACAAAACTGTGCGGAGATTCCGATGCGCCTCGAATTGCGATGAGAGAGGCCAAGGGCGGTAAAGAGTCCCCAGGTATCCGGATCCTTTGCACGGGTTTCCTGATAATGCCCGTAGGTGGTCATGATCGCTTCGAGCCGCTCAGGCGTCATCCCTTCCCACGGGAAAGAGATGCGGGCATTCGCGACTTCTTTCGGAGCCTGCGGCAACTTGTCGAAATAATATGCCGTAACGATGCCGAAGTTATTGCCCCCGCCGCCGCGGCAGGCTCGGAAGAGATCCGGTTCGTGAGTGCTGTCCACTCGTCGCTTGGTTACATGGCCAGAATGGTCGACTGTGAGAATATCGACGGCGGAGACCCAGTCGACGGTGAGGCCCTGCAGGCGGCTTAACACGCCATAGCCACCGCCACAGATGTGACCTCCGGCGGCTACGCTGGTACAGGAGGCGCCAGGGAGAGTAACCCCGGTTTTATAAAGTGAGTCGTAAGCATCTCCCATCCGGGTGCCAGCGCCGATCTTGTAGGCGTGCCCACTGCCCTCAGCGTTCATATCGTTCAGATGCTTGACATCCAGCAAAACACCGCCGGGATTGTTGCAGATGAAATCCTCATAACAGTGACCACTGGACCGAACGGTAGGCCGAAGGCCGGCTTTGACCGCCTTCTGAAGAGCCTCTGCGACATCGTCTGCACTCTGGCAAATCTCAATCCGACTAACGGACTCCGCTTCGGAGGCAGGCCAGCGAAGATTGTTGCCCTTCCTCAGGTTCTGGAAGTTCGGGTCATTCTGTAAAACGGTGGTCGACATGCCTCTCCTAATCCAAAGCGAGCAGAGCCCGCAGAAATTACAGATCACATCTTAACAAAGACGAACATAGGGGGTATAAAGCCGCTGGCGAAGGAAACTCACCCGCTCAGCGATGATACGTGCCTGGGTGACGCGGTGGAGTAGATGAAGGCGCGTGGAGAGTGGTTCGCGCTTTCGCGCGAATGGCCCACCTTAGCCGCGATGAAGCTGCAGCGAAGATGGGGCACCCGCTTATTGTCGCCACCTGATCCGCTTGGCACGAGATCGTGCACCCTTCCCGACCTGCCCTCTAACGTCAGGATTTCGAGGCTTCGGCCAGGACTTCGGCGAGGTGCTTGGGGCGGGCGGTGGTGTTCTGGGTGATCTGTTCGCAACAGCTGAAGCCATCGGAGACGATAATGGCCTGGGGGTTGTTGCGGACTGCGGGCAGCAGGACGCGCTCGCCGAGCTTCTGCGAGATCTCGTACTTATCCTCTTCAAAGCCGAACGGGCCGGCCATGCCGCAGCAGCCGGAGTCGAGCGCCTGCACCTCGGCACCGGTGGCGCGGAGCAGTTGCAGCTCGGCGGTCATGCCGTGCTCGCCGATGCCGGTCATCGCCTTGTGGTGGCAGTGGCCGTGGACGACGATCTTGCCGTCGATCTTGGGCGGCTTGTAGCTGGGGGCAAACTTTACGAGGAATTCGCTGAGCAGATGAACCTGCGAGCGCAGCTTGGGAGCGCGCGGATCGTCGGGGAAGAGGTTGCAAAGCTCGTCGCGGAAGACGGAGGCGCAGCTTGGTTCGAGCACAACGATGGGAGTTCCTGCCTCGATCTGCGGGGTAAGGGCGTCGAGAATCTTCTGCAGGTACTGCTTCGCGGTGTCGAGCAGGCCAAAGTCGTAGAGCGGACGGCCGCAGCAGAGGTGGCGGTTGGGAAGGCTGACGCGGAAGCCAGCGTCGACGAGAACCTTGTGCGCGGCGCGCATGGTCGCCGGATGGAAGTAGTTGTTGAAGGTGTCGGCCCAGAGGAAGACTGCGGGAGCATTGGCGGGCGGTGGGTTGCGACGATCCTTGCGGCGCTGTGGGTCGCGGGCAAGACGGCGGTCCGGCGTGAAGGGCCGCGAGAAGCGCGGGAAGCTGCGGCTGGGGTGGATGTGCAGGACCTTCTTGATGATGCTCGAGATTCCTGGAGCGTTGTTGATGGCGTTGACGATGCCGGGAGCGATGGAAGCAAGCTTGGCCCAGCGGTCGATGCGTCCGAAGGCGTAGTGGGCCAGCGGACGGGAGTGATGCTCGTAGTGGTGCGAAAGGAACTCCGCCTTGTAGGTGGCCATGTCGACCGAGACGGGACACTCGGACTTGCAGGCCTTGCAGGAGAGGCAGAGGTCGAGCGATTCCCGCACCTGCTCGTTGGCCCAGTCGTTGGGTAGGACTTCGCGCTGCATCAGCTCCCACAGCAGATGGGCACGGCCCCGGGTGGAGTGCTGCTCTTCGCCTGTAGCCATATAGCTGGGACACATGGTTCCGGCGTCGGCTTTGCGGCACGCGCCTACGCCGACGCAGCGTAGCGTAGCGCGGGCGAAGGAGCCGTGGTCTTCCCGGAAGGCGAAGTGCGTCTTGGGCTCCCACGGGTTATAGTCCGCGCCGAGACGAAGGTCTTCGTGGATTTCGTGCGGGTCGATGAGCTTGTTGGGGTTCATGCGCAGGTCGGGATCGAAGAGGCGCTTGAACTGCCGGAAGGCGTCCATCAGCTCGGGGCCAAACATCTTGGGCAGCAGGATGCCGCGGGCCTGGCCGTCGCCGTGTTCGCCGGAGAGCGAACCGCCGTGGGCGAGGGCGATATCGGCAGCCTTATCCATGAACTCCCGGAAATCGAGGATGCCCTTTTCGCTTTCGAGATCGAAGCTGAGGCGCATGTGAACGCAGCCCTGGCCGAAGTGGCCGTACATGGGGCTGTAGTAGCCGTACTTCTGCATGAGCGCGTAGATGGCGCGAAGATAGGAGCCGAGCTGGGTGGGATCGACGGCGGCGTCCTCCCAGCCTTCCCAGCCGGTGCGCTCGTGGCCGGGAACGAAGGCGGTGGCACCGAGGCCGGATTCGCGGATGGCCCAGACGCGATGGGCCTGCTCGGGCGTGTAGATGCGGGCGTGCGTGATCTGCTGGAGTGCTTCGACCAGCTTGCTGGCGCGCTCGTCGGCCTCCGCCTGGGAGTTTCCACCGAACTCTGCCAACAGAAAGCCTCGGCCTTCGGGGAGCAGCGGAATGTCGTCGAGCGCCTTCTGCTTGCTGCGCAACGAATCCAGAAGAAGGCCGTCCATGCCTTCGAGGCCGATAGGCTTGTGGGTCAGCACGAGAGGCACATGGTCTGCGGCGATGAAGACGTCCTCGAAGCCGATGCCGACGAGGGTGCGGTACTGCGGCGACTCGACGAGGTTGAGCGTGGCGCCGAGGATGACGGCGCAGGTGCCTTCGCTTCCGACAAGGGCACGGGCGACGTTGAAGTGGTTTTCTGGAAGCAGCTCATCGAGGTTGTAGCCAGAGACGCGGCGCGGGATGTCGGGAAACTTCTCCCGGACGAGGCCGGAGTAGTTGTCGCGAAGCTGCCTGAGGCCGGAGTAGATTTCGCCGATGCGGCCTCCGGCGGCGATCTTCTGGGTCAGCTCTTCTTCAGTGGTGGGGCCGACGGTGAGGCGGGTCCCGTCGTAGAGCAGGATGTCGAGCGAGTGAATATTGTCGACGGTCTTGCCACCCATCAGGGCGTGGACCCCGCAGGAGTTGTTGCCGATCATGCCGCCGATGGTGCAGCGGCTGTGGGTGGCGGGGTCGGGCGCGTAGGTGAGGGCAAACTTCTCAGCGGCCTCGCGAACGCGGTCGAGGACGATGCCAGGTTGCACATGCACGGTACGGCTGACGGGATCGACCGGACCCATCTTATTCATGTACTTCGAGAAGTCGAGGATGACCGCAGCGTTGGTTCCCTGTCCTGCCAGCGAGGTTCCGCCGCCGCGTGAGAGCACGGGCGCATTGAACTCGCGGCATACGGCGACGGTGGCGATGACGTCGTCTTCATCCAGCGGAATAACCAGGCCGATAGGGATGTGCCGGTAGTTGGAGGCGTCGGTCGCGTAGAGGGCACGAGACGCCTGGTCGAAGCGCACCTCTCCCCTGACCTTCTCCCGGAGACCCTGTTCGAGCTGGGCGGCAGAGGGAAAGGTGTCGTGAGCACGTTCGTGCGAGCTGGGCAGGAGGACGAAGGGAGAAGCGGCGGCTGAAGTTGTAGTGGACAACGGGTGTGTACTCTTTCGTTGGTCGTAAGCCGCGACGTCTCGGTCGATCGGCTATGACTTTGTATTAGATGTCATTTTAAAGATAGCTTGAGCGTTGGAGCTATCGAAGCTGAGATCGAGCGGACTCTTGCCATTTTTCGTCGGCATGGGAAGCCGTGTGATGAACTCGTAGAACGAACCCGGAACCTCCCGGGTAATCATCGTTCCGTCGACAGTCCGAAAGTTGCGCTGCACGCGTGCAGCATGAAAGGCTGTCTGCCGCACGCGGCCCGACTGGGACTTCTCCACCGTATCTTTGATGGGCTGATGGAGGGTCTTCAGTTCGTCTGAAAGCGCATCGACGTCGGGGACGCGGTCAGTGGCGTGATTGAAAGCATTGCCTTCGGTGGAGATCCAGGCCATCTCGGGCGATTCGGCCAAAAGGGTCTGATAGTCGGATAGGGCGGGTTCGGCGTGCTGGCGGTCGAAGACAGAGACGAGCACGGGAAGCAGCTTCTGGGCCTCCTCGAGCGATAAAGAGCCTTTAGTTTCAAGCTGCTGGAGGAGCGCCACTGCCTCAGGAGTGAGACGGTCGACCGAGGTTGCGGTGACACGGGCGACGGCGGCTTGAAAGGCGGGAGAGAAGCGCTCCGGATGGAGTTCACTGATGAAGAACTGCGCGATGTCTTCGGGGTAGTCCTTCTGGGCATAAGAGCGGCCGGTCATACGAAGGCGTTCCAGCGGGTAGACTCCGTTCAACTCATAACCAAGAGGACGCAATACACGAGTGATTGCATTTTGGCCGGCAGGGAGCGATCCCATCCCTTCAAGGGCAATGGTGCGCACGGCCCCATGATCGTGCATAACGGTACGCTTCTGATCGAAGCACCGCTGCACGTATTGCGCCGCAGACGGAACTCGCTTCAGAAGATCCTCAAAGAGAAGCATGTTGAGGGCCTGGGCGAGAATTGCGCGTGAGATTTGAGGCCCCGGATCGGAAGAAAGATTGCCTTGAATGACAAGGACGTGGAATAGGCGATCTGTTTGTTCAGATCCAAGGATGAGTTCAACAAGCCGATAGAGAATGCCGGTTTCAGGTCTCATGGTCTGGCTCCTGTGTTCGGCCCACTCAGGTGGCGAACGATCCATCATAATAAACCTGCAAATCGTCATTGCGAGAGAAGATGTTAGCCGCCACTGCCTGAAATCAGGCAAACCGGCGGTTCGAAGAGGATCGGCGGAGTCAGTCGGTCCTCTATCTCGATGCGACAAACCTGCCGAAGGCCTCGGACGGAATTGCCAAGAAACACGGCGCTAGCGGAGCGCAGGTCCTCAAGGAGAACCGGGGATTCCACTGCGTCAGACCTGGTCGCGAGAAGATGGCGACGCAGGATGCCGGGGAGCACCCCCGAAGCCAGGGGCGGCGTCAGAAACTGTTCTCCCCGCTCGACAAAGAGCGTGCTGATGGCCCCCTCTGCCAGCTCGTCTCTTTCGTTGAGGAACAGAACTTCGTCGAAGCCGGCTTCCCTCGCACGCGCATACTCTTTGTCGTAGAGGTCACGCTGCGTTGTTTTATGGCGTAGAAAGAGATCGCTGGAATTAACTCTGTGCTGTGAGATACGGATAGTCAGCGGAGAAAGGTCCTCGGTAATAGGTGTTTCGGTCAAATTCGCTTCACCCGCTGCATTCAGGAGCAGGCGGATACGGAATCGTTGGCTCGGAAGAAGAGACGCTGTCAGATCCCGAATGCGGGATTCAATCGCACTTCGGTCGAATACAAAATCAAAATATGCCGCCGACGCGGCGAGACGATCCAGATGAAGTGCCAACAATGGCACATCAGCGCCGTCGAAGAGCATGGTTTCGATCAGTTGAAATCGAAGCGCAGGACGGGTAAGGAAAGATGCTTTGAGCTGACATTCACGATATTCGGAAGCAGGATTGGAGTCGGCCACAATTCCTCCTCCGACTCCCATTGTCGCGATTCCATCACGGAGAGCCAGCGTACGGATCGCCACGTTGAAGGTGGATTCACCCGAAGGCGCGATGTGACCGATGGCGCCGGTGTAAATACCTCGCGGCTGCCGCTCGAGCTCACGAATAATCTGCATGGTTCGAATCTTGGGCGCGCCTGTGATCGAACCGGAGGGAAAGAGTGCGCGAAAGATCTCTCCAAACGAGAGGTTTGGGCGAAGCTCGCCGGAGATGGTGGACGTCATCTGAAGAAGCGTGCGGTAGCGTTCGATGGAGAAGAGCTGCTCCACCTGAACGGAACCCATCCGGCAGATTCTTCCGAGATCGTTGCGGAGCAGATCGACGATCATGACGTGTTCGCTACGATTCTTCTCATCGGAGAAGAGCAGTGTCGACTGGAGTTGATCTTCAGCAAGATCGAGACCGCGAGGCATGGTGCCTTTCATGGGGCGGGTCGTGATGCGGCCGTTGCGAATCCTGAAGAAGAGCTCTGGCGAGAGAGAGAGAATATGATGACCGTCAACGTGCAGTAAAGCACTGTATGCAACCGGTTGAGCGTTTGAAAGAACTGCAAAAGAAGAAGCGCCATCGTGAACGGTATTGACGTTTACCGAATCGGTAAAGTTAACCTGGTAAGTGTCCCCTGCTTCGATATAGCGTTTGATTGCAAAAATCTTCTGCGCGTATTCGTCAGGTGCGATCTCCAGCTGCACTGTATCAGCAAAGCGATTTGGCGCGATTGCAACGGGAGCCGATGTAGGCGCTGCTCCAGCAAACGTCCCCGTCGAATGATCGAAGATGTACGGTTCTGCATAGGCTCCCAACCATGCCAGGGGCAGCGATGTCGCCTGAACGGGAGGGCCGGACCTGGGATCGAACTTCTTCTCGAGAAAGTAGCCGCACTCATAGCTTAGATAGCCCGCAAGGTGTAAGCCTCTGCGCCGAGTTGCATCCATCCATGCGAGGAGTACATCCAGCTCTTCTGCTGTCCGCGCCGAGATGATCTCTACGGGATGAAGAAAGAGATAGCTGTGGTAATTCTCTTCATCGCAACGGGAGGTCTCCAGCAGTACGGCATTTGCCGAGGTCGCAGCGAGCGTTCGAACGTATTCCGGAAGATGGGTCCACACAGACATAGCACAACTGCGATTGTTTCATGTCTGCGAAGTAGTTGACAGGCCGCCTCCGTTGTCCGAAAGAACGATTCGAAATATCGAGTTTATGGAACGGCTCGCACGAAATTATGGAACGAGAAGATCGTTTTCACGAAGAAATTGCTTCATGGCCTCCCCCACCTGCAGGGACTCCTCCTGGCTGAACTTGCCGTGCTGTCCTCCAGGAACGGTAAAGATCCGCACCGGAACACCATGGGCCACAAGCTGTTCCCGCAGCTGCACGGACTGGGTGTAGGGCACGACGGGATCGGCATCGCCGTGAACAATAAAGGTAGGTGGCAGTCCGGAACGCACATAGTGCAAAGGCGACATCTTTGCAGTAAACGCTGCGAGATCGGACCTCTGGCCTAGCCAGTTGGAGCCTGACTTTTTCAGCGTCGCTCCTGGCTGCAATAAAGGAGCGAGATCAGTAATGCCGTAAAAATCAAAGATCGCCGCCACCTTCGGTTGGTCGGTACAACCCTCGAGATCGATATCGTTGCCTGCAGGAATCATCCCTGCCATCAACGCGAGGTGGCCTCCAGAAGAGGTGCCGAATGCAATCACCTCGTTGAGGTCGAAGTTGTACTGGCTGGCGTTTCGCTTGACCCATGCCAGAGCACAGCGAGCATCCTGAACGGAAGCAGGCGCAGGTGCAACGCCGGTGAGCCGATAGTCCACTGTGACCAGCGAGAAACCGAGCGACAACAACGAGCGGAATCCATTTGCCGAAGCCGGACGAGCGTTCTTCCACCAGGCTCCGCCATGGAAGTAGACCACCACTGGCGCAGCTTTTTGGCCGGGCTGCTGGTAGACATCCAGCTGCAGGTCCGTTCCGCTTGCGTGAAGGTAGGTGATGTTTTTGTGTTCAATAATTTTGCTGTCTGCGCCGGCGTGAGGCAGCGCGATGAACTCCGGATTGACCGGCGGATGCTGCAGGTCGGTTTGCGGAGTCTGAGCAATCCCCGACACCGCAAAAAGGCAAAGAAGGACTAAAAGGAGTTTCATCGACACTGCCTCCGGGGTTAGCTGAAGAGAATTCCGCCGTTGATGTCGACGTTGGCTCCATTCACAAATCCCGCCTCTTCGCTGGCTAGGAATGTGACCAGGGTCGCAACCTCTTCCGCTTTCCCCTCGCGGCCAAGGGGAGTCATGCTGGCGACTCTCTGACGCACTTCGGGCTTAGTAAAGTCGTCGTGGAATTTTGTCGCGATCATGCCAGGGCACACGGCATTGACGCGAATGCGACGTGGACCCAACTCTTTGGCCAGACCGCGCGTCATCGACATCAAGGCTCCCTTGGAGCCTCCGTAGGCAATACCTCCGGGTCCGCCGCCGTCCCGGCCAGCCTGCGAAGAGACGTTCACGATAGCGCCTCCATCGCTCATGAGCGGGAGCACCGCCTGCGTTGCAGCAAAGACCGAGCGGACGTTCAGCTGAAAGACCTGGTCCCAGAAGGCATCATCCATCTCTTCCATCTTTTTGCGCGCGACCAGACCGCCAACAACATTCACCAGCGCCGTGAGAGGCTTGCCGGAACTCTTCGCGGCATCGGCAATGAAACTGCGGATTGCAGCTGTATCCATCGCGTCAACTTTGCGGGAGAAGGCATCACGGTCGGTGGCTTTGATCGCATCAAGAACCTTAGCTGGGTTAGAGCTGTGATAACTGAGCGCGACGTGCGCCCCGCGACGCGCAAACTCGACCGCAATCGCTCCCCCGATATCGCGCCCGCCCCCAAAGACGATTACCAGTTGATTCTCAAAACCAGTTGCCATGATGCTCTCCTTATTCGCGATTTGTAAGTGTGGTTGGTATCTCAATGCGGCGTATTGTGCCGACGAGCAAAAGCAGAAGCACTGCGCCGAATGGTGCCAGCAGTCCGGCGAGGATCAGGACCGCGCCGTAGCCCATGTGGGTGACGATCCAGCCGGTGCACAGATTGAAAAACAGGCTACTGATGCCTGCAGCAGTTCCCCCCAACCCTGCTACCGTGCCGACGGCCGATTGCGGAAAGAGATCGCTAGGCAGCGTCTGCACATTCGAAATCCACATCTGAAAGCCGAAGAGAACAATGGCGATACAGATCAGCGCGGGATAAGGCCGATGGAATCGCGCAGCCAGGATGCCGAATGGCATAAGACAAGCAGCGGAGCCGACGACGATCTTCCGAGCCCGGTCAACCGTCTTGCCGCGCGCGATCAAGCGACCTGCCGCCCAGCCTCCGAAGAGCGCTCCGAGAGCGGCGCAAAGATAAGGCGCCCACTGAAAGATGCCAATATCCTTGAGAGAAAGATGATGGACATCCTTCAAATACGTTGGCAGCCATAGCATGTAAAGCCACCAGATGGGATCGACAATAAATCGTGCCAACAGGATGCCCCACGTCTGCCGATAGGACAGAAGCACGCGCAAAGAAGGGGAGGCCTCACGCGTAGATTGCGACTGACCATCGAGAATGTATCGCCTCTCTTCATCCGTTACCCAGGGGTTGGAGTCAAGCGGGCGATAAACGATAAGCCAAGCGACTAACCAGAAGAACCCAAGCGAACCAACGACGACAAACGTTCTGCGCCATCCGATCCAGGGGTCCAGCAGAGCAGCAACCAGCAGGGGCCCGAGCACTCCTCCCATGGAGGCTCCGCCATTAAAGATGGCCATGCCGGTTGCACGCTCCCGCTGTGGGAACCATTCGGCAACGACCTTGGCAGCGCCAGGCCAGTTGCCAGCTTCGCCCAGACCGAGAAAAAAGGAGGCTGCCGCAAACCCCGCGAATCCGGTGATGGCAGCATGCGCCATCGCAGCGATACACCACACAACAATCGAAACCGCAAACCCGATACGAGCGCCAAAGCGATCGTACAATCTTCCGGAGACGCTCTGGCTCAGCGTGTAGGCGAACAGGAGAATGGCGCCGATCCAACTGTACTGCTCGCGTGAGATCCCTAGTTCCGGACCGAAGTGGGTAAACAGAAGACCTACGCTGCTACGGTCGATGTAATTGATACACGTAACCACGAAGATTAGCGTGATGATGTACCAACGCAGTCCCGATATGCTTCTTTTGTGTGGTCGAGCCGTCATGACCCCCACACGCGATTTGTTATCGACTGGAAGCATCTTTTTCTTTCGCAAAAACGGGGCTTGTCGATAGCTTGGCGAGTGGTGTACCGTTTTGCGTGTGATAACGATAACACATTTTGCTGACGCTAACGGAAAGCGCCCCTCCCGCAGATACTCGCTCGGGGCTTTTGCTCTCATTGTCCTGTTGCTCCCCGGAATCTCTGCGAGGGCCCAGAGTGCAGACGAGGCTCTTGGGCCGAAAGATACCGCCGGCAAGCAGACATACCTCCTTAGGGAGATGAAGACGTTGCGCTCGACCCCAAAGCCGGAGCTCGCGAACATCCATCCCCGCGTTTACTTCACGTCGGCGGAATTGGAGACTCTCCGCAGAAAGGCTCATGGACCGCAGCGCGCATGGTGGCAGCAGCGTGTATCTCATCTTCGAGTTCTTCAGGGGCCACCTCCACCGCCGCCAGCGGAGAAGCGCCGCGCTCAAAACGAAGTCGCGCTTGCCATTGCGGAGGGAGCCTTCGCGTACGAAATGGATAAGGATCCCAAAGTCCTTGCGGCAACAAAGCAGTATATGGATGCCGCTTTGAGCTATACGGTCTGGGGCTACAGTTGGAGCAAGCCCAACGTCGACCTCGCCGCTGGCCATCTGTTGTATGGAATGGGAGTGGCCTACGATCTTCTCTATCATGATCTTTCGCAGTCAGAACGCACGAAGTACCGTGACGCGATCGCGCATCATGCAAATCTGCTCTACAACTACTTTGCGCCTCGTCCGGGGCGGACATGGGCCTTCAGTCAGAACCACACGTTTATTCCGATCACAGGTCTTGCTGTAGCGTCCTATGCCCTCTATGGCGAGGTTCCCGAGGCAGCACAGTGGGCAGCACTTTCACGTGCCATTTATGACCGTGTACTGACTACTTATTCCAAGGACGGTTACTACTTCGAAGGCTTCGAGTACTGGATCTTCGCAACACCCTGGATTGTGCATTATCTGGACGCACAGGCGCATGTTACGGGCGAGAATCTCTTTGACCAGCCCGGGCTGCGGGAGTCTTATCTATATGTCGCGCATAGCGTGACACCGGACGGCGAGATGATGTTCGATTTTGGGGATGTCTTCGAGGGTCCTGTCACGCGCGCTCGGCGGGCAGAGGATTACCAGCGCAGCCATCCGGGGGGAAACTTCGAAAGTAACTACAATCTGCTTTACGATCTGGCAGCGCGCTTTCATGACCCCAAAATTCAAGGTGTTGCCGATTGGTTGCACGGGCTTGGCCACACCGGTCAGGAGGAGTGGTGGACGCTGGCCTGGCGCGAGGGAGCACTCCAGTCGGCGCCGATGTCCAGCATTCCCACCTATCACTGGTTTCACGATCACGATGTCGCCTACTGGAGAAGCGACTGGACTGCAAAAGCAACTGCAATCGCCTTCAAGTGTGGACCTGCGGAAGGTCACGATGCCGAGACTCTCAAAGCAAAGTATCCGGATTGGCACTTTGAACAAGGCCATGCGCATCCCGATGTCAACAGCTTCATCGTATGGGCGAATGGGGCCTACCTGACCGGAGATTCCGGTTACTCCGGTGTTCCAAAGACGATTGACCATAATACCTTGCTAATCGACGGCAGAGGTCAGGGCAACGATGGCGTAGGACACGATGCGTGGGCCAAGTACGACTACACCCGCCTGAATACGGTTCACATCACCATTGCTGAATTTACTCCGAAGAGCTTTGTCCTGGTCGGAGAAGGAGCAGGAGCTTACGATGCGTCACTCGGATTGGTGGAGTTTCGCCGACGCATCGAGCTTCATTCGACCAGGGGCATCTCCATTCACGACACGATCAAGGCAACCGGCGATCATATATACACGGAGATCCTGCATGCGGATAAGGCGATTCGCAAGACCGGGGATCATACATTCGTATTGCAACCAACAGGAGATATCTCTTCCTCACTCACCGCAACCGTTCTGAAACCCGGAGATGCTGTGACCGGGATCGAACCAAATGTTGTGATGGGTCCTGGCATCCCGGGATCCGTTGACAAAGGAAAGCTGGAGCAGCGCGGCGAGCGTCTTCTTGTTAAGACGGCAAAACCTGCGTCACAGGCCAACTTCGAATGGAGCTTGAAGTTCTGACTGAGAAGCTGACTAGCCTTACGAAGCCTGGTTGTCGTCTCCGGCCTCAGCTCCGGATCGCTCGGGTGCGAGGCCGTATTTTTCCATGCGATAGATCAGTGTTCTGCGACTGATATCGAGATACTTCGCGGCCTTGGTCTGGTTTCCCTTGGCCTGTTCCAGGGCCCGCAGAATCAGTTCGCGCTCCACCGCCTCCAGGCTGACTCCGCCCTCTGGCAGTTCGATCCAGAAGGCGGAGTTATCCGGAGGCACGCGGCGAATCTCTTCTGGAAGATCGGCCTCCGTTATCCGGTTCGAGGAGCTCAGGACAAGCATGCGTTCCAGAACGTTCTCTAACTCACGAACGTTTCCTGGCCAGCGATAACGCGTCAGATGCTGCACGACCGTTGGAGTTAACTCCACGTCGGGCATGCCGTGCCGCTCCTTCGCTTTGCTGAAGAGATGTTTTACAAGCTCCGGAATATCTTCGGGGCGCTCTCGCAAGGGAGGCAGCATCAAAGGAACCACAGCCAGCCGGTAGTACAAGTCTTCGCGAAAGGTCTGGTCTTCAATCATCGCCTGCAGATTCCGGTGGGTGGCGGCGACCACGCGAACATCGACCTTCTGTACTTCGGTTGCGCCGATCTTTGCGATCTCTCCCTGCTGGAGAACGCGCAGCAGTTTTACTTGCGCATCCAGAGGAAGCTCTCCTACCTCGTCGAGAAAGAGGGTTCCGCCGTCGGCCAGCTCAATCTTGCCCGGCTTCGTTGTCTGAGCGCCTGTAAAGGCTCCACGTGTGTAGCCAAACAGCTCGGCTTCGACCAGTTCCTTGGGAATCGATCCACAGTTAATGGTCACGAAGGGAGCATTTTTTCTCGGGCTGTTCTGATGAATCGCCCGCGCCATCAGCTCTTTGCCGGTACCGGTCTCGCCCTGGATCAGAACGGTAGTATCACGCTGCGCTACCCGCGAAGCCTGATCGAGAACCCGCAACAGGCTTTTCGCACGCCCGACGATTCCTTCAAAGCCGTAGCGCTGATCGAGCACCGAACGTAGATTGCGGACCTCGTCTAAAAGATTCTGACGCTCCATCGCACGATCAACGACCAGCACCAGCTCTTCAAAATCCAGCGGCTTTGTCACATAGTCGTATGCGCCTAGCTTCATGGCTTCGACAGCGGTTTCAACTGTGCCGAAAGCCGTCACGATAATCAAGGTAGGATGAATGTCGTCAGCAGCGATGCGTCGCAGCAGTTCGAGGCCGCTGGTTGGCATCTTCAAATCGCTGATCACCAGCTGTGGACGCGTCTCGTGGATAAGCTTGTATGCTTCCGCGCCATCAGCGGCCAGTGTGACCTGATAACCGGCCTCTTCCAGCTGCATCTTCATCACGCTTCGAAGGCTGCTGTCGTCGTCGACAACAAGAATGCGTTTCGAGTTCATAGCGCACCGGCCATCTTCTGCGCGCGTTCCAGCGGCAACTCGAGGCGAAAGGTCATCCCCTTGTCCGGATTGTTGGAGGCACGGAGGACACCGCCATGTTGTTCCACAATGTTTGCAGCAACCGCAAGTCCCAGCCCCGTTCCGCTTTCCTTTGTGGTGAAGAAAGGCTCAAACATGCGGTCGAGTTCCTCCGAAGACATTCCGCATCCCTCATCGCGGACTTCGATCCAGAGATCCGTTCCTTCCACGAGAGCTTTCACGACTACGTTGCCGCCCTCCTGGGTCGCCTGAATTGCATTCAAAACAATATTCAGGAGAACCTGCTTCATCTGCTCCGCATCGCAGTAGACCGTAGGAAGCTGCTGTGATAAATCGTCAATGATCGCAACCTGCTGGCGCATCGCAGCGTGGCGCGCCAGCACCGTCACGGACTGCACCAGTGCGCGAGGATCGACGCGCTGAAAACGGGGTAATCGCGGGCGCGCGAAATCAAGAAAGTTGGTTAATAGCTTGTTCAGCCGTTGCGATTCCTTTTCCAGGATTCCGAGACACTCCTGCTTATTGTCGGGTGAGGCATTTCCTCGTTTCAGAATTCCAGCAGCGCCAGAGATACTGGCAAGAGGATTCCGGATCTCGTGCGCCAGGCTTGCCGCAAGCTGTCCAGCTGCCGAGAGTCTCTCTGTCTTCTTCATCTTTTCGACGTTTTCGCGTAGCTCAGTGTAGACATCCTCGAGCTCGTGCTTGGTCGACTCCACCCTGAGGCGTTGAACCCGTTCCCGGTCCGCGAGCAGGCCAGCAATAATTCCTGCACTTCCGAAGATGGTCAACTCCAGCAGCTGGTCCTGTGCATCCATGGGCCACCGGGCCCAATGTCGGGCAATAATTGGCGCCTGCATCAGGATGCCGAAGAGCAGAGCCTTTACGGCACCGCGCCACCCGAACAGCATGCCCGCCATCATGAACGGCAGGAAATTGAGGTGATGCAATACGTTATGAAGCGCGACGGCCCGAGGCGAAGTAAACCATGTTGTCAGGGCGAGGACGACAATCATCGCGGCGATCGCCGCAGCCTTCACGCGCGGCATTCGCAGGATCCTCAAGGACCTGGAAACTTGCCCCATCTCTCTATTTTCCCATGCGGACGGATATGACTGCTCCAGCAAGGGCGGAAGGCGAGTTACCGTCACCGTTGACGAGAACCAGGTATGCATCGCTGGATGAAATGCAATTCGCTTTCCATAATCGGAGTAACTTCAACTCTGTAGAAGCAATACGAAAACAACGACTCGTGAACCATAGGGGACAGTCAGGAGCGATAAACTGTACCAAATGGGACTATCCCACGGAGAATCCGAGGGATTCCGCTATATTTCTTTGGCCTCTCGATTGCATTTCTTCTCCATGTGCATCTGCGATGGTTTCTGATCGTTCTTCTGCTTTCTTTGCGTCCTGTGTCTGCGCAAACGCCGGCCAAGGTTGACTCCTTGCCGCAAGCCCCCATATCCTCTCAGCCTCCGCCTCCAACTCCAACAGAACAGGCCTCCGCGGTCCCACTCACTCTGGACCAGGCCCTCAAGATGGCTGAACAGAACAGCCCACGACTACACGCAGCGAATGCGATGCTTGCCCGCGCAGCAGCCGCTACGCAGACCGCGCGCGCTTACACCAATCCGCAGGTGGAGTTTTTCGCGGGCAAACAAAGCGCACGGAATATTGCTACGCCCGGCGTACCAGGCCTCTTGCAGCACTACGCAGGCTACCAGACGCTTGAGATCCCCCGTGAGCGTTCAGCTCGAGTACGAGTCGCCAATCTCGGCAGGCAAGGTCAGAGTTTCGAGCGTGAAAGCGAACAGCTCTCAGTAACAGCAGCCGTAAAGCATGCGTTCTACGACGCTCTACGCTGGAAACACGAAGTCGAACAGGCACGACAGAACCTTGGCCTGGTTCAGGATCTTCGCAACCGCGTCGAGGTCGAGGTCAGGGTCGGCGAAAAAGGACGACTCGAGCTGACGCGTGCGGAGGCCGAACTGGCCCGCGCAAACTTCGGCGTGCGCAGTGCACAGATCAATCTAGTCAACGCTATCGCTTCTCTCCGGGCTTCGATTGCGGCGCCTCCCGATATTCCCATCGATCCCAGGGGCACGCTGGAGCCTCCTGTGCGTCTCGGTCCTTTGGAAGAGCTTCGTGCGCTCGTGCTGAAAAATCATCCGGTGATCGCAGGCGCGAATGTCGCCATGGAACAGGCTGAGGCCGAGCTCGATCATCAGCAGGCGCTTCGTGTTCCCCAGCCCACCTTCTATGGAGAATGGGAACGGCAACCCGACCTCACCTTCTGGCGGATGGGCGTAAATGTTCCTCTTCCCTTGTGGGACCGTCGCCGTGGCCAGATCGCCGAATCGCAGGCCGTCATTCGTCAGACGTCGGCTGAACGCAATCAACGTCAGCTCGAACTGACCGCAGCGCTGGAACGCGCGTATGAGAGCTACCAGCTTGCCGATCAGCAGGCTAACTCGCTGCAGGCTGGATCCCTGCACGAAGCAGAGAGTGCAGTCGATGCAGCCATGGCGGCCTATCGGTTTGGGGAGCGCGGCATCGTTGAAGTCCTGGATGCACAACGCGTTCTGCAAAGCGTTCGTGGCGATCTGCTGGACGCGCAGTTTGCGCGCCAGTCTGCACTTGTCGATCTTGAAGAACTTGGCGTAGTTGCCTCGGGAGAAAAGCATTGAAGACCGTGAAGCGTACATGCTCGCTGGCCAGCTGCACGCTGGCATCTGTTGCCGTTGTCCTTTTATTTACCGCCAGTGGATGCAATAAAAATGTGCCTCCGACCGAGGTGAAAGCGGAGCAAGATCCCACCGTTATATCGATCACTCCCGAGCTTGCGAAACAGTTCGTCATCGGCGAGCCAAAGATTCAAGAAGTCACTGGATCTCTACAGGTCGCTGCCCGAATCGATACCGACGCCAGCCGAATCGCTCGCATTGGATCTCCGGTGGCCGGACGTATCATCAAACTGATCGTGCTCGAGGGGCAGAATGTTCATCGCGGCCAGGCTCTGGCTACGCTGCACAGCACGGACCTGTCGGACACGCAGTTCTCCTTTATCAAGGCCTTTTCGCAGGAGAAACTGGCCGAGCAAGCCACACAGCGGGCCGAGCAGCTCGTCAAAGCCGACGTCATGGGAAGGGCAGAACTGGAACGCCGTCGCGCGGAGCTGCTGCAGGCATCCACCGAGGCTGACGCTTTTCGTACCCAACTTAGGGGCCTTGGCATGTCGGATACTGCAATTCGCCAGCTCGAAGGCAGTCGCAAACTCAACGCGGATTACCCCATTCTCTCAACCATCAGTGGAACCGTGCTCGACCGCAAGGTAACGATTGGACAGATCGTACAGCCAGCCGAGATGGCCTTTATGGTCGCCGACCTCTCCAACGTCTGGGTCATTGCCGATGTTCCGGAAGAGAGCTCGGGTCGCCTGCACAAGGGCATGGATGTCATCGTCAAAGTTCCTGCCCTGCCGGATCAGAATATTCAGGGTAAGCTCTCGTACGTTTCACCAATCGTCGACCCCATCACCCGCACAGTGCAGGTGCGTATGGATCTTCCCAATCCGAAAGGCATCTTCAAGCCGGCCATGCTCGCAGGTTTGACCTTCCTCGATGCTTCCGAACGGAAGAACACCATTCCATCGACTGCAGTCGTACGCGAAGAAAATAAGGATTACGTCTTCGTCCAGATTGATCCCACAAAGTTCATGCTGCGAGAGGTCTCTCTTGGTCAGGAGAGCGGAGATAACCGCGTCCTTGAGAGTGGAGTGAGTCCGGGTGAAAAGATCGTGCTCGACGGCGCCTTCCATCTCAATAACCAACGCAAACAGAACGCCATCAAGGGAGGCGAGTAGCATGCTGCAGTCCATCGTTCACGGTGCGCTGAAGCATCGCCTCATCCTGATCGTGGTTGCGCTTGCGCTAGTGGCCTTTGGCGTCAACGCAGCCCAACATCTTTCCGTCGATGCTTTTCCGGATGTCACGAACATCCAGGTTCAGATTGCCACCGAAGCCCCTGGGAAGTCTCCGGAGGAAGTCGAGCGCTTCATTACCATTCCTGTAGAGATTGCAATGACCGGTCTCCCGGGAATGACGGACATGCGCTCTCTCAATAAGCCCGGCCTTTCCCTCATCACGCTGGTCTTCGAAGATGGCCGCAGCCTCTATCTCGAGCGCCAGATGGTCTCCGAACGTCTCAGCGAGCTTCGTGATCGCATGCCCGAGGGAGTAACTCCGGTTCTCGGTCCCATCACCAATGCTCTTGGCGAGGTCTATCAGTACACGCTCGAGCGTCCTGACGACGGAAAGCGCCCGCTCACTAAAGAAGAGCTTACTGAACGCCGCACAGTGCAGGACTGGGTCGTTCGCCCGCTGCTGCGCTCCATCTCCGGAGTCGCCGAGATCAATTCAACCGGTGGCTACGTCAAGCAGTACGAGACTCTGGTCGATCCGCAAAAACTCCGTTACTACAACCTCACGATCCAGGATGTTCGCAACGCCCTGTCCAGAAACAACGCTAACGCCGGCGGAGGCATTCTTCCCCAGCACGCCGAGCAGTATCTGATCCGTGCTGTCGGGCTTATCCGCGACCTGGACGACATTCGAGGTATCGTTCTCAAGGAATCTGGCGGAACTCCCATCTACATTCGTGATGTCGCGGACGTTCGTTTCGGCACTGCGGTCCGTTATGGCGCGATGATTAAGAACGGCTATACGGAATCAGTAGGCGGCGTGGTGCTAATGATGTCGGGCGGCAACGCGAAAGAGATCGTCAGCCGCGTGAAGGCCCGGGTTGCTGACATCAACTCGAAGCACATGATCCCCGGTGGCCTGCAGATCAAACCCTACTACGATCGGTCGCAGCTCGTCGATGCAGCGATTCACACCGTTACGGAGGTGCTGGGCGAAGGCATCATCTTCGTCATCATCGTTCTCGTCCTGTTCCTGGGGGACATCCGCTCAAGTCTCATCGTCGGCTCTACGCTGCTCGTCACCCCGCTGTTGACTTTTTTGGTGATGAATAAGATCAACCTCTCCGCCAACCTTATGTCGTTGGGAGGCTTGGCCATCGCCATCGGTCTCATGGTGGACGGGTCGGTGGTTGTCGTTGAGAATGTCTTCGCCAAGCTGAGCCACGCGCGTCATCACGGGCATGAGGTCAAATCGGTCCAGGGCAAGATGCACATCGTGCTCGATGCTGTCGGGGAGGTTGCTACACCGGTTTTATTTGGCGTGACGATCATCATTCTCGTCTTCCTCCCCCTGATGACTCTTGAAGGAATGGAAGGCAAGATGTTTGCTCCTCTTGCATATACCATCGCCATTGCGCTCGGTATCTCACTGCTCCTCTCGTTGACATTGTCGCCTGTGCTCTGCAGTTATCTGTTACGTGGCGGTTCTGAGGATGACACTTGGCTGGTACGGCACCTGCGCCGCCCCTACAACGCCATGCTCGAATGGGCGATGTCGCACCGCAAGACCACGGTGCTTAGCGTTATTGGTCTCTTCATCTTCGCTCTTTGCCTCTTTCCTTTTCTTGGGACTGCATTTATTCCCGAGATGGCGGAAGGAACTCTGTCCCCGAATGCCGACCGTGTTCCAAACATCTCGCTCGACGAATCGCTTCGCATGGAGATGGCCATGCAGAAGACGATGCTTACCGTAAAAGGCGTCGATAATGTCGTCTCCCGCGTTGGCCGCGGTGAGTCGCCGGCCGATCCGGCAGGGCCGAATGAAGCCGATGTACTCGCTTCGCTGACTCCGATCGACGATCGTCCCCGGGGAATGACTCAGGAGAAAATCGCAAATCAGATGCGCGAAAAGCTCGCTTCAATTCCCGGCATCAACCTCGTCATGTCCCAGCCCATCTCTGACCGTGTCGATGAGATGGTCTCCGGCGTCCGGGCCGACGTTGCCGTCATGCTGTATGGAGATGATCTGGACGTATTGGTAGAGAAAGCCCGCGAGATCGCTCGTGTAGCCAATGGGATCCAGGGAACGCAGGACACCCGCGTCGACCGGGTGGGCGGCCAGCAGTATCTCAACATCGATATCGACCGCCGCGCGATTGCCCGTTACGGGCTCAACGCATCCGACGTCAACGACGTCATTGAGACTGCAATCGCCGGAAAGGCAGCCACGGAGATCTATGAAGGGGAGCGCCGCTTCGAAGCTGTCGTCCGCCTTCCTCAGACGCTGCGTGACAGTGTTCCCGATATTAAAGAGCTCCAGATCAGTTCCCCCGATGGCCCGCTGATCCCGCTGGACAATCTGGCCAAGGTCAGCGTCAAAGAGGGTCCGGCTCTCATCAATCGCAGCATGGGCAAACGACGCATCGTCGTTGGCGTCAACGTGCAGGATCGCGATCTTGGCGGGTTTGTAGCAGAACTACAGCAAAAGGTCGATAAGCAGGTGAAACTCCCTCCGGGCTACTACATCGAATGGGGCGGCCAGTTCCACAACATGGAGCGGGCGATGCATCACCTCATGATCATCGTGCCCATTACCATTGCCGCGATCTTCTTCCTGCTCTTTGTCCTCTTCCATTCTGTGCGATTCGCCGCACTTATCATCACCGTGCTTCCGTTGGCCTCGATCGGCGGCGTGCTTGGACTCTTTATCTCGGGAGAGTATCTCTCGGTCCCTGCCTCCGTGGGCTTCATCGCTCTGTGGGGAATCGCGGTGCTTAATGGCGTCGTACTTGTCTCCTACATCCGCAAGCTTCGCGCTGAAGGCAAGTCCCAGGAAGAAGCCATCCGCGAAGGAGCGCGGCTACGCTTCCGGCCCGTCATGATGACGGCAACCGTTGCTGCCCTTGGACTGGTTCCCTTTCTCTTCGCATCAGGAGCTGGCTCCGAGATCCAGCGCCCCCTCGCGATCGTTGTCATCGGAGGCCTGTTGAGTTCCACGCTGCTTACGCTCATCCTGTTGCCGGTGGTGTATGCGACCTTCGAGGGCAAACAAAAGGACGCCTGAGCCTCTTCCCTTCCGAGGCAACACGTCGCAACGACCTAATCTCTGGGGCGGGCTACGCTTTGCCGATGTAATCCTTATAGGCAGGCAAGCCCAGGTCCGGGAGGCTGGATGCCTGCATTGCTGCTCTCACGATCGCCCGCGACATCACCGTTGCGGCAATCGCGCCAATCGCCGTCACGTCGGCCTTTACATTCGTCGTACCGGTAGATATCGCGAAGATAGTGTCGCCATCACCCATCGTATGGACCGGATTGATCGCACGCGCGTAGCCGTCGTGAGCCATCTGGGCGATCTTGGTCATCTGGGTTTTGGTAAAGGGAGCATTGGTCGCAACGATGCCGATGGTGGTATTCGCGCCATTTTGAACCACAACTCGATACCCCTTCAGGATCGCTTCCATGGAGTCGCGATACCCCTTTCCATCTTCACTGCGCGCCCCAGCAAGCACTTTTCCTGTGTGTGGGGAGATGACATCGCCGACAGCGTTCACGGCCACGATAGCGCCCACAACAATGCCCGTGTCGCCAATCTTGACGCTCGCGGTACCGAGACCTGACTTCATTGCAAACTTCGGCCCGAACATTTTGCCGATTGTCGCTCCCGCCCCAGCACCAACATTGCCTTCGGCTACAGGTCCCGTCGACGCAGCTAGGCAAGCCTTGTATCCATGCTCTTCGCCCGGACGAATCTTGAAGTCGCCGACTCCCAGATCCATCAGAATGGCCGCAGGGACAATCGGAACCACGCCTTTCCCTATCTTGTATCCAAGGTTGTGCTCTTCCAGCCAGCGGACAACACCGGTGGCAGCGGCAAGACCATAGGCACTTCCTCCTGAGAGCAAAATCGCCTGCACCTGCTGCACAGAATTCGTCGGCGAAAGCAGGTCTGTCTCGCGGGTACCCGGCGCAGAGCCACGCACATCCACTCCAGCGGTTGCGCCGTTTTCACAGATCACCACAGTGCAGCCCGTGGGTCGCTCTGTAAGGGTGTGCTGCCCCACCTTCAGGCCAGGCACATCGGTGATCGATCCCCCCTCGGGAAGGGCAATGGCTTCCTTTGTTGCGGCGAGGGCAGCCTCCGTCGGCAACATTGCTGCCAGAGGAAATCCGAGCAAGTTCCGTGTAAATTCGCGACGCTTCATTGCCTACCTCAAAAGAAAATCAACTTGCAGCGTGCGCTGCAGCTTCTACAACACCGTCTCCTCAACCGAGGAGGAATTCTTTGGAACTGCATGCGAAGACGAGAAGGCATGAAATGCAATCATCACCAGGGCGGCGGTCCCGATTCCGATCGCCTGAGGAGAAAGCACGCCTACTCCTGCGCCATCAGTAAGACGTATGGTTGTCAGAGTTGCTGCGAGTGCAGCCGCAATACTACTCAAAGCCGCCGACGCAAATACCCGCCGAGAATACAGTCCCGCCAGCACTGGAACGAACAACGCAACGGCAATCAAACCATAGAAGATCGAAACTGCCTGGATAATCGAGGGCAAAACCGCCGCGAGCAGAATTCCCACAATCCCTGCCCCCACCGACGCAATGCGACTGACCCACAACATCTTCTGCTGCGATACCTTCGGATTCAGAAATGTCTTATAGAGGTCGACCGCGAGCGAAGTAGAGAGCATAAAAAGAATGGCGTCAGTTGCGCTTAGTTCTGCAGAAAAGATGGAGGCCAGCGTCCAAACCCCGAGCCAGGCAGGTAAAAGGGCCTTCATTGCAGCAGGTAACGCTAGTTCCGGATTCGCCAGATGCGGCATCGCGGCGAAGGCACATAATCCCAGCACTGCCGGAACAAACGCAAAAACCGCCTGCCCCAATGAGTTGAGGCCGATGCCTCTCTTTAGAGTTTTGATATCCCGAGCTCCATAAGCCTTCTGCACAAGCCCAGGGGAGATCATAAAAGAAGGTATGAGAATCGCGATCCATGCCAGCAGCTGTTTCGGCCCCGCTCCGGTGATGCTGAACAGCGCATCTGCTCGGGCTTCGTTTCCAGTGTTCGCAAGCACAATCTCGTGAAGGTGAGACCAGCCACCTAGCGCATGTAGGGCGAACGGTACAGCCAGCAGCAGACCCGACATGGTGACGGCGAGCTCAAACATGTTCACAAAAGAAGACGACATCATGCCACCGGCAGTGCAATAGACAATCGCCACCACCCCGCCGATGAGACATCCTTCCCACTTCGGAATGCCTGCGACGGTATTTAAAATCCATGAAATCGCAATCAGCTGTCCGGCGAGAATAGCGAGTGCTCCAAACCAGAAAAGCACCGCGATCACTGCCTTGACTGCCTTGCTGTATCGAAATTCTAGATAATCCTGAAGGGTTGCCAGGTTGTTCTCTTTAGCGATCGCCCACAACTTCGGCCCGAGAAACTGCGAGAGCAGGAAAGTTCCGATGCAGGCAGAGCCAACCCACCACCACGCCGACATACCCAGCCGGTACCCCAGGCCTGTCGCGCCTACTGTCGATCCCGCGCCAATATTCGCGGCAAGAAACGTTGCAAATAGCCGGCTGGTTCCCATGTTTCGGCCAGCGACCAGAAAGTCTGCCGAGTTTTTCACTCTGCGACTCATCACAATACCGAGCGCCATCAAAAAGATGGAGTAAAGCAGCAGTGCGATGAGATAGATATTCATTTCGTCAGGCTCTGCTCCAACCCTAGCAACTGTACGGCGGTCAGCGCCATCACTTTGGCGGAAGCCACGATATCGTCGATCCGGCAAAACTCATCCGGTAGATGTGCCTGTGCAAGAAGTCCGGGGCCATAGGCCACACACTGTGCGACGTTTGCAATTCTCACAACGTGCTTCTGGTCGTAGGTTCCAGGGCTCGCGGCATAGATTGCCTCCCGCCCCGCAACCTGTTCGATGCATCCCGCCAACGTTTGCACCAGGTCGCAATTTTTGTCGGTTTGAACCGGGTGCACCACCATCAGATCTTCCAGCGTATATTGAAACTCCGGATTCGCGGCTCTATATCTCTCGAGCATCTCCGCAATCTCTCCCCGAACCTCTTCGAACGCCTCTTCCGTCAGGAAGCGACGATCGAAGATGGCGCCAGAGCTGTCAGCCACACACGGTGTCTGGGTTCCATGCTCCGGCTGTCCTCCGAAGACCGCATTCACATTGATGCTGGCATAGCGTGACTTTGGCGGCTGGACTGGAACTTCAGTCTTTCGAGCCGCGAGCTTCGGCTTCAGATCGTGGGTGACTCCATGCAGAAAATCCGCCAGGTGATCGATGGCGCTTACGCCAAGGTGCGGCATGCTTCCATGAGCGATGCGTCCGTGCGTCGTCACCTTGAACCAATACACGCCGCGATGCCCAAGATAGATATGATCCGTATCTGTGGGCTCGGTGATGATGACATAGTCATTCTTCTCTTTACCAAGCCAGCCTTGACGCGCAAGATGGGCGACTCCCGCGAATCCTCCACTCTCTTCGTCCACCGTTCCACTCTGTTCTACAGTACCGTGTAGCTTAAGCCCTGCGCGTCGGACAGCTTCGACGGCAAAGATCGATGCCGCGATCCCGGCTTTCTGGTCGGAGACCCCTCGACCATACATCTTCCCATCCTCAATAGAGGCAGCAAACGGGTCCCGCGTCCATCCCTTCCCTACCGGAACCACATCGAAGTGTCCGTTGAAGTGAAGCGACGGCCTTGTTGTGCTGCCCTTCATTCTTCCAAAGACATTCACTCGCGGATGTTCGGCGGTGTGTTCCTTCAATCCCTCTGCAACGATGTAGTGCGTATCGTATCCGAATCTCTTCAACTGATTCCCGATCAGTTCCGCGCCTTCGCGGTACAGTTCGCCGGGAGGATTGACCGTGGGAATACGCACCAGGTCCTGAAGAAACGAGATCATCTCATCCTGAATCTGTTCGATGTTTCTACAGATTACGTCGTGAACCTTCGCCGATACTTCCGATGCCGCCATGCAATACCTCAAGGGGAGGTGCGCCCGGACCTGCGTCCGAAGCATTTGAAATCCAAACCGCAGCTAGCGGGAAGATAACTCCCGCCAATCACGCGATCTGCTTAGAAGCCGTATTTGAAAGCCAACTGTATGACCCGCGAGTCATTGCCGACCGTGGATGTAATACGCCCAAAGGTAGCCGCACCAAACGTCAGCCCGGGCTGCGCGAAGTGCGCTTCGTTGAAGACATTGAAGACCTCAAATCGAAAGTCCGCATGCTGTCTCTCGGTGATACGAAAGATCTTGAAGATCGAAGCATCTGTAGTGTTGAAGCCCGGTCCCACAACCACGCCTCGAGGCTCATTGCCCGATGCACTGTTATCAATCCTCGTCCCGACCATCGGCAGCGCAAGGCAGGCGGTGTTGAAGAACGTAGAGGTCGTTCCGACATTCCGTTTTGCATAGTTATTCGGATTGCAGGTCATATTCGGCCGAAACGTCAAGGATTGCGCTGTGGTCGCAGAGTTGACCACCGTAAAGGGATTGCCAGACTGCGCTTGGAAGATTCCGTTAATCTGCCACCCACCAATCAGCAGGCGCTCGTAGGAAGGTTTACCTAGCAGTGGAGGAAGTTCATATCCAAAGCTCAGTACGAAACGATTGCGCGTATCGAATAGCGAGTTGCCGCGTTCCCGTGTCATCGCGCGATCAATAGAATCCTCGTCCCCGATCGTCACCGGCAAGATCGGGCGCGAATCGTTCCCGATATTCAGGCCGGACACATCATCGATCGAACGGCTCCACGTATACGCGGCTGTTGCCGTCGCACGATGCCAGCTTCGCAGAGTCATGCGTGCTTGTAACGAGTCGTACCAGCTCTTGGCTGCAGAAAAAGTAGGACGAGTCAATCCGAAAGAGGGGAAGACAGCTCGGCTTCCAGCAGCATAGGCATTGAGCGCCGAAGTGGAGGCCACAACATTGGTCGGGTTAACTTCGATAAAGATTGGTAGTTGTTTGGCTTTCGTTCCTACATAGCCCAACTCAAACCCTATCTGGGGTGTGAACTGATGTTCGATGCCCAGGTTGTAGTGCTGAATATTCGCCGCTTTATAAGAGTGCGGGAGACCCCACCCGATGAAGGTCAAACCGGGAGGAAATCCAGCGGCCCCAGTCGAAACTCCAGCGTAGGGATTCGAAAACCAGTTGGGGGTGACCGCACTGCCAGGACGCTGATAGAAGTCGATCTCCTGCAGTGGCTGGAACGGCGGTGCCAGGGTGCCGTTCTGGAAGAAGTCTCCTTGCCCGGGAACCGTGTCGAAGTAGATGCCATAGGCTGCACGCAGGACAGTTTTGCCGTCGCCCGCTGGATCATAGATCGCTGCCAGCCGGGGGGAGATATTGTTAGTGTCGGCATAGTACGTGGCGTCCGGTGTGTTTTTATCTCCCGGATACACCAGACCCACCGGTGCATTTGGCTGCACGGTTGACTGCTGGCCGGGATGCAACGCGGCAAGGTGTCCCTTGGCCTCTGTGTAAGGGAGGTTCACCTCATAGCGTCCGCCAACAACAATGGTCATCTTCGGGCTGATGCGGAACTGATCCTGCGCATACCCGGAATAGGTCCACGACTTGCCATTCATCGCCGGATCGCCGGAGCCCTGCTGAAACATGTAGGGATAGCCCAGCAGAAAATCCGCTAAAGCATAGCCGGTAAAGTTGGCGTTGAAGGTAAACGCTCCATTGGGTCGATTAATATAGAGCAGCCCAATCCCATCGCGACGGAACTCGCCGCCAAACTGCAGGTTGTGCCTTCCTTTGGTCCAAGTAAAGTCATCCGAGATCGTATCGACGCTGTTGCTGCGCGAAGCAAACGGCTGCTGCGCATCACCCTGCGTGAAATAGCTGGTGATGGTTACATTCGGCAGACCTGCAGCCTGAGGGTTCGTGGATTTGAATACATAGCCCGAGGTCGCCAGATCGAGTCCACTGGTCTGGTTCGGCATGCCATCGATCCACTGTCGCGCATAACGCGCGACGTTGATCATCTGTGAATTGATTACCCAGGTATCAGACCCCATGGCATCCTGCAGGGTCATAATTTGACGATTGCCTGCAGGCGCGAAGTTCGACGGCGTAATCGGCCCAAACAGATTCTGGTGGGATCGCATGTACCGTCCGAGCACAGAATGAGATGCCAGCTTCAGATCTCCGCGGATGCCCCACATATCGCGGTTGTCGATATTCGGTGGCGATGCCGTATAGAAGTTTCCGGGCGCATTGGGGAGAGGGATGTAGTTGTTCAGCAGATTTGAGCTTACTGCGCTGATACGCGCAGGATCGATGACATTCGGACGCCCCTGATAGGCGAACTGTTTGCCGCTCTGTGGATCGATAATCTTCGTCGATATCTCGGAAAAGTCTCCTCCTCGCATCGCCTGGCTCAGTACCGGCTGATTCAGCACGTTGCTGGTTGCATCCTTCAAACGGAAGCCCTCATAAAACCCAAAGACAAACAACCGGTCGCGGATGATCTTTCCGCCTGCTGCCCCGCCGAACTGGTTCTGCTGATAGTTCGGATTCGGCTTGCCTGCGGGAGTAAAGAAGTTCTTCGCCGCCAGCGCAGCCTCACGGTTGAACTCCCACACACTGCCATGCCAGGCATTCGTTCCAGAGCGCGTCACCACGTTCACGATCGCTCCTGCGCTCCTCCCGTACTGTGCGTCGTAGGAGTGTGTCATGATCTTGAACTCTTCAATGGCATCGGGCGGTGGCCGCATTACAAAACCGCTATTGAACGAGTCATTATTCGGCGCCCCATCCAGCAGAAAGCTGTTCGACTGGTTGCGCATGCCGTTCACGTTAAAGCTGCCCGTTGTATTACCAAACCCACCCGGGGTCGCATTTCCATTGGCTCCGCCCAGGGCCGAAGGAGCGGCGATCACGCCCGGAATCAGCGTTCCCAATTGTGCAAAGTTGCGGCCGTTCAAGGGAAGATCCACCACCGCCTGATGATCGACCACTGTGCCGAGAGTCGCATTCCCTGTCTCCACCAGCGGAGCTGCGCCCGTCACAGTCACCTCTTCCACAACTCCGCCGATCGCCAGATGCACATCGACACGCGAGGTGCCATTGACCTGGACCAGAACCTGATCCACAAGCACGGTCTTGAAACCGGTTGCTGTCGCTTTCACCTGGTACGTTCCAGGATTCACCAGAGGAAACGCATACGTTCCGTCGGCCACGGTTGTCGTGTTCCGTGTCTCCGCCGTGGCCACGTTGGTAAGTTCGATCCGGACACCCGGCATAACCTGCCCGGCTGGATCCGAGACCACGCCGCTGATCTGTCCCGTCGCCTGCGCAAAGAGTGCACACGATCCGCAAAGCAGCGCAATTGTCACCAGAACGGGGAAGATCCAGCGAGCTGCGGCGGCAAACGAAAACGTTAGGGGACGAAACACAAAGGCCTCACGCATCACCAACCTCCGAGGTCATGTAAAACCGGTACAAAGAGGTGTAGCTCGTGCACCCGCAAGAGGTGCGTGAACAGCATGGGTACTTCTACGACGGGATTGGGGAGACCATATACGGCTCCGTGCAACCTGTCAACAATCTGTATACTGATTTCAAAAATTTCCATACCGTCGCGGTGCACTTGCCGCATTTATCCTGACTGAGTTGGTCGACCCAACCATTCAGCTTTCTCTGTGGAGTCGCAATGGAAAGCATCGTAGAACCCCTCTATCGTAAGCTCCGTCAAGACATCGTCGAATGTGAGCTCACACCCGGACGCGCCTTCTCCGAGGCTGAATTTGGTCGCCTTTATACCGCGAGCCGCACTCCGGTTCGCGAGGCCTGCCGCCGCCTCGAACACGAAGGACTCATCCGCATCATTCCATTCCGTGGCTATATGATCGCACCTCTCTCGGTCGCGGAGTTTCACGATCTGGAAGAGATGCAGCTGATCTTTGAACCCGAAGCCGCAGCCCTTGCAGCAGAGCGCGCCAAGGACGAAGAACTGGAAGAGATGAAGAAATTAGGCACCTATGAGTACCGTGTCGGAGATCGCTCAAGCTATCGGGAGTTCATCCAGACCAACTATCAGCTGCACACGCTTATCGCACAGTCCACGCGCAACAAGCGGCTCTATGACGTCGTCAGCAACATCCACATACGGTTAATGCGCTTCTTCTATCTTGGTCTTCCGTTCGAATCCTATGGTCCGGCCCTGGTCGCTGAACATATCCGCATCGTCGATGCCATCTGCGACCGCGATGCCGCGGAGGCCCGCTGTCGGGCCAGCGAACATATCCGAATGGCGATCGAGCGTAGCGCCAGCCTGCTAATGAGCGCCATCCGCTTCGGCGAGGCTGTCTTCGATGCCAACAGCTCTCTCGATGGAACCATCTCCAACGCACATTCCCATACTCGCCAGACTTAGATTTGCATCTTCACTCTTGTCCTGTAACCCGACAGCATCCATTCATCTCGCATAAAGCACGGAGCCTCCATGTCAGAACAGCTCACCTCTCAGGAAGTCATTCAGCTCACTAAAGACCACAACTACGGAACTTGGCGGAAGCAGAAGTTCTGGAACCCAAACCATCTCGTGTCTGCCGACGGCTGCTACTTCACCGACGGCAACGGGAAGCGCTTCCTCGACTTCTCCTCACAACTCATGTGCTCCAACCTCGGTCACAACAACCTGGCTGTCATCGAGTCCATCAAGAAGCAGGCTGAAACTCTCGCTTACGCGGCGCCCTTTTACGCCACCACAGCACGCGCCGAGCTGTCGAAGCTGCTGCTCGAGGTCTTGCCCGAGGGAATCACCAAGTTCTTCTTCACTACCTCCGGCACCGACGCCAATGAGGCCGCCTTCAAAATTGCACGCATGTATACCGGCAAGACCAAGATCATCTCGCGTTATCGCAGCTATCACGGCTCTACCTCGATGTCGATCGCTGCGACCGGTGATCCTCGCCGCTGGCCTGTCGAACCCCGCGGCAAGGGCCAGGGGATGATCTTTTCTCCCGAGGTCAACTGCTACAAGTGCCCGCTCAAGCACACCTACCCCGACTGCGGAATCGCCTGCGCCGACTATCTCGACTACATGATCTCCAACGAGAGCGACGTCGCCGCAGTAATTGTCGAACCCGTGGTTGGAACCAATGGTGTTCTCATTCCTCCCAAGGGCTACTTCAAGAAGCTGCGCGAGGTCTGCGACAAACACGGCGTCCTGCTGATCGCTGACGAAGTCATGAGCGGCTGGGGACGCACCGGCAAGTGGTTCGCCATCGACAACTGGGACCTCAAACCCGATATCCTTACCACCGCGAAGGGCATTACGTCGGCTTACGTTCCACTCGGGCTATGCGCCACCACCCAGAAGATCGCTGACTTCTTTGAAGACAATTACTTCGCCCACGGTCACACCTACGAAGCCCACCCCATGACGCTCGGCCCCGCGGTCGCCACCATCCATGAGATGCGGCGGCTCAACCTCGTCGATCGTGCCAACGAGATGGGAGCCTACCTCGGCGAAAAGCTGAACGCGCTCAAGCCCAAACATCCGTCTATCGGCGACGTCCGCGGGATCGGCCTCTTCTGGGCCGTCGAGCTGGTGAAGGACCAGAAACTCAAGACGCCCTTCAACACATGGCAGGAGAAGCTGGACGGAAAACCGATCGTTGTCGAACAGATCGCCGCAAAGATGCTGGGCGAAGGTGTCGTCATGCAGGCCTGGATGAGCCACTTTGTCCTGGCCCCGCCTCTCATCGTCGAGAAAGAGGACATCGACAAAGCCGTCATCGCACTCGACAACGCTCTGGTGATCGCGGATGGTCTGCTCGATCAGCAGACCATCGCCTGAACACCTTCATGCTTGTCCGATAAGCTCCAGAACCGGTGCCCACCCTTAGCGTCTTCTCGCCGGGGGTGGGTATGCTCCCATCTATTCAACCAACCGCGCTAGGTTCTTGAGCGCCATCCTGCAACCCTCTTCGTTATCTTCCGGACGAATGCCGCGCGGCAGATCCTCGCACAGCACCGTCACCTCACACCCTCCAGCAACCTTCGTCAGTGTGGTGGTCATCGTCATCTCGCCAATGTACTTCGCGTCCGATGACTCAAACTCGATCTTCTCTATGATCTCTTCATTTGGAACCAGCCTGACGAACACTCCACGAAACGTGTCCGTGCCGGGAGTACTCTTACCGTACGCCGACTCCTCGCCAGATCTGTATGTCAACGTGATGCAGTACTTTCCACCCTCGCGGGGCTCGAATGAATTGACACGTGCCGTCATGTTGTCAGGAACTCTCCACGTCGCTAAGAGAGCCGGATCCAGAAATGCTTGATACAGTCTCTCTGGAGGCGCGTAAATTATCTTTGAAACCCTGGTATCTGTCCCCATACGGATTGCCTTGCACTCCATTCTGTAGTCTGTGATCACAGAACATCAACGCGCTTCGATAAGCACGAGACCGATCATGAAACTCCTGACTGCTGTTGCTCTGCTCGCTTCCTCGCCTCTCATCGCACAGATGCAGATGGCGCACGATCATGACGCTCCCGACAGTCGCCCGGTTCCTCTCGTCCAGGGAATTGGAAACTCCAACCATCCCATCAAGACCTCCAGCCCCGAAGCGCAAAAATACTTTAATCAGGGCCTCGACTACATCTGGGCCTTCAATCACGAGGAGGCCCGTCGTTCCTTCCAGAGGGCTGCCGATCTCGACCCGTCCGCTCCCATGCCGCTCTGGGGCGTCGCCCTTGCCGTCGGTCCTAACTATAACGACATCGACATCGGTCACGTGCGTAGCCAACAGGCTATGAATGCGCTCGCCAAAGCGCGCTCCCTTGCTCAGTCGAAGCCGGAGCGCGACTACATCGCCGCGCTCTCTACCCGCTACTCAGGAACCAGCAACGAGATCACCGTGGAGGGCAACGCGTATGCCTCCGCCATGAAATCGCTCACCGGCAATTATCCAAATGACCTAGACGCGGCGACTCTCTATGCCGAGTCACTCATGGATCTCAACCCGTGGAAGCTCTGGTCTCCCTCCGGCCAGCCTGGGCCTCACACGGAAGAGATCGTCTCGACCCTCGAAACCGTGCTTCGCAAAGACCCTCATCACGTCGGCGCAAATCATCTCCTGATCCACGCTACCGAAGCATCTCCCCATCCCGAGATTGCGCTCGCCGCTGCAAAGTACCTCGAGAGCGCCACTCCCGCGGCCGGCCATCTTGTCCACATGCCCGCTCACACCTATCAGCGCACCGGGAACTTCAATGGCTCTGCGCTGGCCAACCAACGTGCCGTCGCCGCCGACCGCGCCTACTTCAAGTCACAGAATCTTGAAGGGGTCGCCAACATGTACGACAGCATGTACTACACCCACAACATGCACTTTTTGGCATCGTCCTGCTCGATGGAAGGCAACAACGCATGCACACAACGGGCTGCGAAAGAACTGGTCGATCACGTCCTGCCCCGGATCAAAGTTTTGCCCGAGGTCGAGTGGTACACACCGACGCAGCCCTGGATGCTGGTGCGCTTCCAGCAGTGGCAGACCATCCTCTCTGCTCCGATGCCTCCTTCCAACCTCAAGTTCCTCACCGCCTTCTGGCACTACGCTCGCGGATCGGCCTACGCCGCCCAGCGACAGATTCTCAACGCGCAGCAGGAACGAGCCGCCCTTGCTCATGCCGTCAAAACCCTCCCCGCAGACGCCATCCCCGACTTTCTGAATCCCGCGAAGTCCGCACTTCAGCTCGCGCTCGATGTGCTCGATGCACGAATTCTCGAGGCTCAGGGCAAAAAAGTGGATGCCATCACAATGTGGCGCAAGGCGGTCGCTCTCAACGACACCTTCACCTACAACGAACCCTCTGACTGGTACTACCCCGTTCGCGAATCCCTTGGCGGAGCCCTGCTCCGGAACAACCAGCCTGCCGAAGCCGAGAGCGTCTTCCGGCATGATCTCCACCTCAACCCCGGAAATCCGCGCTCCCTCTACGGCCTCTGGCAGAGCCTGCTCGCCCAGAAGAAATCCAGCGCAGCCTCCCAGGCAGAAAGCGAGTTCCGTCAGGCCTGGCAGCACGCCGACACCGAACTCACCATCGCCGCCCTCTAGATATCCGCAAGATACGACTGTTCTCTGGCATTGCCATTTCCTCTTGGCGATAATAGATATCGATATGTCTAAGCGTGAATTTCAAACAGAAGTAAGCCAGCTCCTCCACCTCATCGTTCACTCTCTCTACTCCCACCCGGAGATCTTTCTCCGTGAGCTGATCTCCAACTCCTCCGACGCTCTCGACAAGCTGCGTCACCTTACCCTTACCGAGGACAAGTACAAAGCCCTCGTTGGTAACGGCATCGACTCACCCCGCATCGACCTCGAACTCAACGAGGAGGCGAAGACCCTCACCATCTCCGATACCGGCATCGGCATGAATGAGGAAGACCTCATCTCTCATCTCGGGACCATTGCCCGCTCCGGAACCAAGAACTTTCTCTCGCAGCTGTCCGGAGACGCCAGGAAGGACTCCAATCTCATCGGCCAATTCGGCGTCGGCTTCTACTCTGTCTTCATGGTCGCCGACAAGGTCGAAGTCTTCTCTCGCAAGGCGGGTGAAGACGAGACCTACAAGTGGACTTCCGACGGCAAGACCGGCTTCGATATCGAAGAGGTGTCAGGAGAGGCCGCACGAAAGAGCGCAGGCACCACCGTCCTGATCCACTTCAACGACGAAGGCGCGCAGTACGCCAACAGCTGGCGGCTCCAGGAGATCGTCAAGAAGTACTCCAACCACATCGCCTTCCCCATCTTCCTCACCTACGACAAGAGCGAGTGGAACGCCGAGAAAAAAGAGTCCATCAAGACCCGCACCACCGAGCAGGTCAACGCCGCCTCCGCCATGTGGCAGCGGCCCAAGTCTGAGCTGAAGGACGAGGACTATAAGGAGTTCTACAAATCCATCACCGGCGACTGGGAAGACCCGCTCTTCTGGTTCCACACCCGCGCCGAAGGCACGCTTGAGTACACGACGCTCTTCTTCATCCCTGCGAAGGCCCCGATGGACCTCTACCAGGCCGATTACAAGACCGGCGTCAAACTCTACGTCAGGCGCGTCTTCATCATGGACGACTCCAAGGAACTGCTGCCGCCCTACCTCCGGTTCGTTCGTGGCATCATCGACTCCGAAGACCTGCCGCTGAACGTCTCACGCGAGATCCTGCAGCAGAACAAGGTGCTCACCAGCATCAAAACCGCCAGCGTTAAAAAGATTCTCTCCGAGCTGAAGAACATCGCCGAGAACGACAAGGACAAGTACGCACAGTTTATCGCCGAGTACAACCGTCCGCTCAAGGAAGGACTCTACGGCGACTTCGCCAATCGTGAAACACTCCTCGATCTCGTCCGGTTCAAGTCCACCAAAGTGGAAGGCCTCACCTCGTTTGCCGAGGCCAAGGCACGGATGGAGCCCGAGCAGAAGGCACTTTACTACATCACCGGCGGCACCGAGAGCATCCTGCGAAACTCGCCGCTGCTTGAGATCTACAAGAAGAAGAACATCGAAGTCCTTCTGCTTGACGACGACATCGACGAGATCGTCTTCTCCACCATCGAGAAGTACGGCGACATCGAACTCAAAGCTGTCAACAAAGGTACGGCCAGCGAAGATCTCAAAGACGAAGCCGCACCCGAAAAGGCCGAAGAGCTCAAGCCGCTGCTTGAGAGACTAAAGGCCACTCTGGGCGATACCGTCAAAGAGGTCCGTGCCTCTTCACGCCTCGCCGACAGCCCCTCGGTCATCGTCTCCGACGAGGACGAGCCCTCTGCCCGCATGCGCCAGATGATGCAGGCCATGGGGCAGAAGAACCTTCCCGAGCTGAAACCCACGCTTGAGATCAACCCCGACCACGAGATCATCAAAAAGCTGCTCGCCGATCCGAGTAACGGCAAGGTAGAGGACGCCGCCTGGCTCCTCTTCGACCAGGCCCTGCTACTCGAAGGCGTGCCGCTGAAAGATCCCGCCAGCTTCGTCAAGCGCCTCAACCGCGTGCTCAACCAGTCGATCTAACGCGTCCGACTAAACCAGCCGCGATAGAACGCCTCTCGCAAGGGTGGCGTTCTATCGCTGTCTGAGTAATGAATCAGGTTGGCTTTACCGGGCGCCCCATACACCCGAAGCGTGTGGATTCTTGCAGGATGTCGCTACTTCGCACTCACAAGCCAAACTGCGTCAGCGCATCGCCCCAGCCTTCATCGCCTGCCGCAGCTTACGCTCTCCCTCTTCGCTCAGATACTTACAATCCAGCTGCAGGAACACAGATGTATACGGCACCGTCATCGTCGTCTTCAGCACCAGAATCTTATAGGTCTTTCCTGCTTCGTTAAGCTTGTCCAGAATCTCCGCGTGCAAGAGCGTTTGCACCGGATACGGCTTGAGCGCCTTCTTCAAACCGTCGCGATATGCCGTAACACCGGCATAGTCCTCCACCGAAACATACGGTAGTTCGGCATCCAGATAAACCACCGGTCTGACGTGGATAGTGTGGTTGAGTGTCGCAAGCACTCCCTGCGTCACCGCAAGCTGATCGGCTCCCGTCTCAATCGTCTCGATCCCCGGCGATATCTGCAACGGATACGCAGCGTCAACGATCAGAATCCAATTGCGATGACCCAGAAGCGGAAGCTCCTGCCTGAGCTTCGCCTGCCAATTCGAAGACGTGGCCTGCGCCACACAACTCGGGCTGCAAACCACCACTGCCAGCAACAGCAGTGACGTCAGAACAACAAACCTCTTCCGCATAGAAATCCTCGAGGCACACATCATCGCATATCGCCATGCTGCCCCGGGCGCCCGCTGAGCCATGCCGCGTTGGTCTGTCCATGAAAACGTATTGGTCTGTCCACTCAAAATTGAAACGTCTCAATTTTGAGTGCTATACTTCCGCGGAATCTCTCGTGAAAGGATCGCAAAGATGCCTAAGTACATGATCGAACGGACCATGCCGAGCGCTGGAGATCTGACACCACAGCAACTTCAGGCGGCTTCGCAAACCTCCTGCGCTGTGCTTCGGGAGCTCGGACCGCAGATCCAATGGCTCGAGACCTTTGTCACCCCCAACAAGGTGTACTGCGTCTTCGTTGCGCCAAATGAAGAGATCATCCGCGAACACGCCCGCTTAGGAGGCTTCGCAGCCGATTCGATTGCCGTCATTACAAAAGTCGTGGACCCATCAATAGCGGAATCCTGCAGCGCGATCATGTCATAGCAGTCAATCCACAGGCGCCGATATGGCACGGTCTAATCCGTGCCATATCCCGACAGCGCCTCGTCCTCCGACTCTTCCATCTCCGGCTCAGCATCTGTTCCAACCAGCAGCCCCAGGGCCTGCCGATTGAACAGCCGTTTGTACGTCCCATCATGCAAAACAACAAGAGACTCGTGCGTCCCCTCTTCAACCACTTGTCCGTGATCGAAGACCAGGATGCGATCGAGCATTCGCACCGTGGAAAGACGATGCGCGATCACAATCGCGGTTCGGCCAACCATCAACCTCTCCGTCGCTTCCTGAATTAGGGCCTCCGACTCCGAATCCAGGCTTGAAGTGGCCTCATCCAGAATCAGCACCGGCGTATCTGCGAGAAACGCCCGAGCCAGTGCAATCCTCTGGCGCTCGCCTCCAGAAAGCTTCACACCGCGTTCTCCAACAAGCGTGGCATAGCCCTTCGGCTGGCGCAGGATAAACTCCTCCGCATGGGCCAGACGCGCCGCTTCCTCAATCTGCTTCATCGTTGCTGACGGCCGCCCATACGCGATGTTTTCCGCAAGCGAGCGGTGAAACAGAATCGGCTCCTGCGGAACCAGCGCCATGTGCGATCGCAACGAGTCCTGCGTAACATCGGCGATGTTCTGACCATCCACCAGGACCTTCCCGCCATTGATGTCATACAGACGATGCAGCAGTTTCACGAAAGTCGTTTTGCCCGACCCGGAGTGGCCCACAAGTCCGACCCGCTGCCCACCCGGTATATGGAGTGAGAAGTCTTCGAACAGGGGCGTCGCATGCGCTCCATACCGGAACGTGACTCGATCAAAGCGAATGTCTCCCTCTCTCATTCGGATCGGCCGTGCATCGCCACGGTCGATCACTCCCAGCGGAAGCGATTCAATCGCAACCATCTCCTCCATGTCATTCACGCTGCGCTGCAGGTTCGCGACATGCTGACCGATATCGCGTAGATACCCGTGAATGATGAAGTAGCTCGTCAACACGAAGGCGATGTCCCCCGGTGAAGCACGCCGCTGCCACCAAAGCAGCAGAGCATAGAGAATCACCGAGATCCGCAGCACCAGTAGCACGAGCAGCTGCACGGTTCCGCTCCATGTCCCTCGAGTCCACGTTCGGAAGATCCGCTGTCTCCATTTATCGATCACCTTTCCGAGACGACGGTCCTCACGCGACTCCGCTCCGAAGGCCTTCACCACCGGGTTGCACGTCACCGCATCGGCCATGGCCCCACCGATCCGCGTATCCTGCGCGTTCGACAACCGGGCAGCCGGCGCCACAAACCGCAGAGAAAGCGTAATCGACAGCGTGATATAGAGCACTGCACCGATCGAGACGATTGCTCCCATCATCGGCCAGTGCGCACCCAGCAGCAACGACGACCCAACCAGAACCAGCACCGCCGGCCACAGCGCGAGCAACAGTGTGTCGTTCATCAAATCGGTTGCCCACATACCACGCGTGATGCGCCGCACAATCGAGCCGGAGAAATTGTTCGCATGCCAGTCGGTCGAGAACCGCTGCACTCTCCAGAAAGCATCGCTGGCGAAGCGCGACATCAGCCGCAGTGTAAGTCGAACAATGCCAAGAAATCCGGCATGGCGGCCTGCAACCAGCACAACGCCAAGGCAAGCCATCAACGCAACAGCGTGCAGCGCATCCTGGAGACCCGCGGAACGAGTCGACACAGAAGCCGAGATCGCGTCGATCAGGCGGCCGGAATACACCGGCATCAGCAGGTCGGCGCTGGTAGCAATTGCCATCGAGGCAGCTGTAATCGCCACCAGCACCTTCTCGCGACGCCAATGGCGAAACAGAAAAGCAAGCACATCACGAATTGCGGAGTTCCGGGAGGCAGTCATGTCGTCTCTCAGGCGGACACAGAAGTCCGCGGACAAGGCCGCTGCGAAAACGCAGTCGGCTGGATCAGAAAAATGGGGTTAAACACCCAGAACAGCAAGACACGAACACCCCCCGTTTGTGGCGGGGGAAGATCGAAATATTCAGGATGTTTGGAAGAAGCGAGTTACGCGTTCGCTGCGCCAGGAAGGACAAAGCGCGCGAAACTAGCCGGGGAACGAGGCACAGAGCGCTTGATTGATGTCATCAGAGTCCTTCCTTTCAACTAAAGTTTTTTTATTCTAGCACCACTCACTTCTTCGAAGTGGTGCAACCATTTCTCAAATTCTGTGGCGGTAAATCGATTGCATCAATCCTGAATTTTGCATCTGTCTCCCTGATCACAGAGACTTCAACAAGTACCTCCTTCTAAAATCTGATACATGCGGAAGGTCGTGATTGCAGGCCCACCTCCGGTGCAGATTCTCGACGTTGCAGGTCCCCTCGAGGTCTTCTCGAGTGTCCCCGATTACAACGTCCAGTTAGTTACGCCTGAAGACGGGACGGCGCTGCGCATCAGCCACGGTCTCTCTCTCAGTGACGCCATTCCCATCAGCGACGTCAACGGCCCCATCGACACGCTCATCATCGCCGGTGGCCCGGGCGCAGAGTCCGGCATCTACGAGAAGAACTTCGTCGAGTGGATCGCTGCCCGAGCGAAAGAATCACGTCGCGTCGCGTCCATCTGCACCGGCGCCTTCCTGCTCGCGGAAGCCGGTCTCCTCAACGGCAAGAAGGTAGTCACCCATTGGCATTTCTGCGATCAGCTTGCGCGCGACTATCCCGAAATCCACGTAAATCCGGAACCCATCTACCTCAAGGATGGATCTACCTACACCTCCGCGGGAATCACTGCCGGTATCGACCTCGCGCTCGCGCTGGTAGAAGAAGACCACGGCCATCAGGTCGCGCTCAACATCGCGCGCCAGCTCGTCATGTTTCTCGTTCGCCCTGGCGGACAGTCCCAGTACAGCCACATGCTCTCGCATCAGGCCGTCACGTCGCGACCACTGCGTGAACTACAGGTCTGGATGCTGGAGCATCTGCGCGAAAATCTCTCCGTCGAAGCTCTTGCCGAGCGCGTCGGTATGAGCGCACGCCACTTCGCTCGTGTCTGCGTGCGTGAGACCGGGATGACGCCAGCCCAGTTTGCCGAACGGATGCGCGTTGAAGCCGCACAACAGATGATCGACAGCTCCACCCTCGGCCTCAAGCAGATCGCCGACACCTGTGGCTTCGCCTCAGCCGATGCCATGCGCCGCACCTTCCTGCGTGTGCTTGGGGTTACCGCAGGCGAATACGCCAGCCGTTTCCGCAGCAGATCCCTCCAATAGAGCAGCCTCCGTGAGAGCGAAACGTCCCTCTCATGTCCGAAATTGCTGTATCTACGTCATGGCGCACGTGTCTGTGCGAACTTAGTGTTTCTCGTGAGGAGAACAACACCATGGCATCTGCACTTCAAAACAGCGCTGCAATCTCCAGAATCACTATTCCCGACAGCCCTCTCGCCCACGAGATCACAGAGTTCATTCGCGACACGGAATCACCGCTGCTCTTCAACCACTCCAGCCGTGTCTACTACTTCGGCGCACTCGCCGGCAAGCAGCGTGGGCTTCGCTTCGACCCCGAGCTGCTCTATGCGGGGGCGATGTTTCACGATATCGGCCTGGTCCCCGCCTACTCCAGTCCCCACGATCGCTTCGAGGTCGATGGAGCCAACGCTGCACGGTCCTTCCTGAAGTCTCGTGGCATCAACCCCCAGGACCTCGATATCGTGTGGACCGCAATCGCACTCCACACGACGCCGGGCATCCCGCAATACATGCATCCCGTCATCGCGCTGGTGACTGCAGGCGTCGAGATGGATGTTCTCGGAATCGCCTATAGCCAATACGATAACGCAGACCGCGAAGCCGTCGTCCGTGCCTATCCACGACCCATCCACTTCAAGGAAGAGATCCTTCAGGCCTTTTATGACGGCATCCGCCGCAAGCCGGAGACCACCTTCGGCAATGTTAAAGGGGACGTCCTCGCCGACAAAGATCCAGCCTTCGTTCGCGGAAACTTCTGTTCCGTCATCCGCAACTCCGCATGGCACGGCTAAAAATTGCACCTCTACTCAGGTAGGTGGCCCGGAAGCACTCGAAGCCGCACTGAATCGAAAGTCAAAACGCCCCGGAAGAAGTCCTCTCCCGGGGCGTTGTCTTTATTGATAAAGCCTACGTACATTCACGCCTATCCCAGCGTAGGCATCGTCGTGTCGACGCCCTCGCGAAGACCCGTTGGCCAGCGCGCGGTGATCGTCTTGATGCGGGTATAGAACCGGACACCCTCCGGGCCATAGATGGCGTGATCTCCAAACAAGGAACGCTTCCATCCGCCAAAGCTGTGGAACGCCATCGGTACGGGAATCGGAATATTGATCCCGACCATCCCGACCTGCACATTGTTGGCAAACTCGCGTGCCGTATCGCCATCGCGCGTAAAGATCGAGGTGCCGTTGCCGAACTCATGTTCATTGATCAGTTCCAGCGCCGTCTTGAAGTTGTTCGTTCGCACCAATCCAAGCACCGGCCCGAAGATCTCTTCCTTGTAGATCAGCATCTCGGGCTTCACATGATCGAACAGGGTCGCTCCCATAAAGAATCCCTCTCCCTTCGGCAGCGCGCCTTTGCGACCGTCCACCACAAGCTCTGCTCCCTCAGTGGTTCCCTTATCGAGATATCCGCTCACGCGATCCAGATGGATCTTCGTCACCAGCGGTCCCATGTCGGATCCGGATTCCATTCCCGGAAGGATCTTCAGCTTGCCAATGCGTTCAATCACCTTCTCTCGCAGCGCATCGGCAGTCTCATGGCCCACCGCCACCGCAACCGAGATCGCCATGCAGCGCTCGCCCGCTGACCCGTACGCCGCACCCACTAAAGCATCTGCAGCCTGATCCATGTCCGCATCGGGCATTACGATCATGTGGTTCTTTGCTCCGCCAAGCGCCTGCACCCGCTTCCCGTGCGAGGTTCCCTTCGCGTACACATACTCCGCAATCGGTGTGGAGCCCACGAAGCTGACTGCCTTGATATCCGGATGCTCCAGCAAACCGTCGACGGACTCCTTATCCCCATGCAGCACGTTGAAGACGCCGTCGGGAAGGCCTGCCTCCTTCAGCAGTTCCGCAATCAAAACCGCGGCGCTCGGATCGCGCTCGCTCGGTTTCAGAATGAAGGTGTTGCCGCAGGCAAGCGCAATCGGAAACATCCACATCGGTACCATCGCCGGAAAGTTGAACGGGGTAATTCCTGCCACCACGCCCAGAGGCTGACGCAACGACCAGCTATCGACATCGGAGCCGACCTTCTCCGAAAACTCCCCCTTCAGCAGGTGAGGAATCCCTGTCGCAAACTCGACCACCTCAAGCCCGCGCGTCGCCTCGCCCTTCGCATCCGAGAAGACCTTGCCATGCTCTGCCGTAATCATCCCGGCAATCTTGTCCATATTCTGCTCAAACAGCTCGCGGAAACGGAACAGAACCCGCGCCCGGCGTAACGGTGGCTGCGCTGACCAGCCTGGAAACGCTGCCTTCGCGGAAGCGACAGCTTTCGCCAACTCCGCATTGTTCGCCAAAGGAACCTTAGCCTGCACCTTGCCCGTTGCGGGGTTAAACACATCGCCGAAGCGCCCCGATGTGCCGGCGACCTTCTGGCCTCCAATCCAATGTGTAATCTCGCGCAGCTTCGTGCTGTCGGCGCTGCGGGTCTCAGGTGCGATTGCGGTCGATGACATGGCTTAAACCTCGATTCGAAAGTTACGCAACAACTCTACGCGCTACCAAATTAGACCTGCAATTGTCCTATCGTCAACCACTGTTGCATAATACGCAATAACTACGGTCTACTTTTGAGGGTTCCGTGCATCCCTGCCTTCGGCACCCGGAATCGCAGCTCCCAGGAGGGCCGCTGCCGTAGGACCGACATCTTCTATCGTGACCCCTTCGACTTCGCTGCACCTGCTCACCCCTGCTCCGGAGAGAATAAACGAGGGGTGCATCTCTGGAATCTGCGGGTTATAGCCATGCGCTCCCTTCGACGCCGACTCGGTCACCAGCGGCCCGGTGAGGTTGCTGCCAAATCCAAAATCCTTGACGGGATCCATCGCAAGAAACGCCATCGGATCGGCCCCTAAGGCCTTCAACTCCTGCGGTGTGTAAATGTGGCCGATGCCATTGGCCGGGTCCACAGCCAGCTTTCGAAGAACTTCAGTCGCTTTCTCGATGCTGGCATGGTCAGCCGGGTCCTTCGCTTCGAAAAAGACCGAGCCTGTAAGATTTCGCTGGTACACCTTCCAGTCCACCAGTCGGCCATTTTTGTCTGTTGCGATCAAACCTGCATCCCGCAAGGCAACAAGAGGATGAAACAGCTTTGTCACCGGAAGAAAACCGTGATCCGAGACCAGAATCCACGCCGTCTCTCGGGCTCGTCCCGACTGGTCGACGTAGGAGCGAATTTTGCCGATCTCGCTGTCAATCCGTTCCAGCTCCTCGTGCGACTCCGCTGCATGGGGTCCATACTTGTGCTGCGCCTCATCGAGTTCGCTCAGATGCAGCGCCAGCAGCGATGGCCTTCTCGTCCGCAAGATAGCAAGGACGGCATCCGTACGCCACGCATCCGACATCGGCCGCGCAGTGCTGTTCTGCTGCTGCATCTCGCGGAACAGGCCCGGAGTCGACAGGACACGCATCAGCGCCACATCCTCTTCGGTCCGGACAGGCCTGTACTCCGGCAGCAGATAGTCGACATCAGCCCCTACCGTCACCGGCCACGACACCGCCGCCGTCTTCAGATGTGCCGCATGAAGTGCCTGCCAGAGAGTCGGCGTTTTAATTTTTTCGGCGTAGTAAAACCAACCGCCGAACTCGAGATTGAACGGATCCATCGGGGTGTTGCTGATCACCCCATGGACGGCAGGAGGCTGGCCCGTAATCATCGAAGTATGACTGGGATACGTGCTCGCCGGAAACACGCCCATCATCCCCGGCGACGCACAGCCGGATCGCATCAGAGCACGGATATTCGGAATTCGCAGGCCATGCGCATCGGCCTGCTCATACTCAGCGGGAGTCATCCCATCCACCGAGATCAGAATGACCTGTTTTGCTACCGGTTCTTTTGCGCCAGCAGAAGGGCCGGGGCACACGAGAACCGCGACAGCCGCAAAGCGCAAAACACTCCTGAACATACCGTCTCCTGACGAAGCGATCGCAGAGGGAAGAAGAAAATCATCGTAGACAGCCCATCGACAGAAGTCAATAAATTGTATACCGCCAACTAACTAGCGCCAATTCAGATAGATGGGATTAGTCAATACGACCGGATCATCCCCCGGCGTGCCATCTACGAGCTCCGCACGGATCCAGTGCCGGCCTCCATCTGAGGTCCACTGGAAGCTTGCGGCCCCATCGGACACCGCCGGTTGAGTGGCTATCGGTTTGCCGTCGAGGTATAGCCGAAGCTGCGCTCCTGAGTGGTCGTTTGTCCTGATCGAGAAGTCCACTTGAGCGCCCTTGGCGGCCTTGATCGCATCGCCCATCATCGCCGAACCAGTCGTCAGCAGAAGCTCAGGTCCATCCGGGCCGTGCGTCTTGATGTAGACATGTCCCGCCTTGATGCCTTCCAGAATCGCTGGCTGCGACAGTTCGCGAGCATAGACCACTGTCGTTGGAATCCCAACGCCGTCGTGCGACGAAAGCTGTTCGCCCCCGCGATGTTCGTCTCCGCCGCCAACTCCCGTGGGCCGCAGTCCTTTGGCAAGCTGTTGCTCCCAAAGCGGAATGCCGTTTCCCGCTGGCGGTGTAAACCACGAACCGTGCTCGTGATATCCGTTGATCACCTCGATGGCGTCTACCTTGGAGTAGTCCGTAATGGGGGCCCACCCCCACCCGCAGCCGGGACACCGCCCATCCCATGGCCAGTACCAGTGGTTGATGCTGACCAGCGCGTGCTGGGCGTGCGCCTGATCGAACAGATCATTTACGGTAAAGCCGTGCTCGGCTGCACGGTAGTCAAGAAAACCCATGGTTCCCCAGACATTGGTGTGACCGCGCACCGTTGTAACCTCCTCGCCCGCAATTAGCAGCAGCTTGTCGAAGTAGGGCTGGACCTCGCCCAGCTCGTTGAAGGTCACTTGGGTGTTGTGATCGGTCACAGCCAGAAAATCGAGCTTCTGCGAGGCCGCAGCCTCGAGCAGCTTCCACACCGGGCACGGAACATCTTTCCCTGCCTGGCTCTTGCAGACAGCATCAGTATTGCCCGTATGCGAGTGCAGATCCCCCATGTACCACCCGGGCTTCGGATTCAGCACCATGTAGTGGACGGGATCAAGCTGGCGCGAGAGATGAATGTGCAGCGTGTACTCGCCATGAGCCTCGGGTGCGATGTAGTTGAACCCGAAAGAAACCTTCCACGTCCCTGGAACCAGCGGCCCCGGCATATACGGCCCAGTAGCCGTGACGGTAGAGATGCTGAAGCGAGCCCTGCCTTCTCCGCGATAGCGCTCCGGGTCAAACATCCCGACCGTGACGTACATGCCCTTCTGAAAGCCGGGAGAATCGAGCTCGACATCCATGCGCTGAATCCCCTGCGGCATCTGGAAGGTCTGGGTCTCGTGCGTGCCAATCTTCTCCGGTGTAATCGTTCCATGCAGTTCAATCTCAAGCGAAGGGTCAGGGGCGCTGGCCGGTGCTTGTCCAGCGAGCGAGACCGCGCAGGACGAAAGAACCGCCATCACAAGAAAACATGCGAACGAACGCAGAAACGCAGAAGACATTAGACAGTTCCTTACTCGGAGATCTTTCATTGGAAACGAATCTGCGTTGCAGCATATCAGCAGCGCCCGGAACACTCCGTTCCCGTTCCCCTGGAGACCGGCAATTTGCTTAAACCACCGGAGAGGGGTTTAGAGTAGGGACCATTGCGCACCGCGAACCTGCCACAGCACCCGTGGAAGACATCCGAGGCGTATCCAAACTCTTCTGAAACTCTCTCTTGGAAAGGATGCGGCGTCTTGTACGACTACAAAAAACTCTTCGATCTCACAGGTAAGAAGGCATTGGTGGTAGGAGCAGGCAGCGGAATCGGCGAGGCCGCGGCCCATGGGTTGGCGGCCTACGGAGCACACGTTCTGTGCGGTGACCTGAATATGGACGGCGCGCAGAAGGTCGTCAGCGACATCAAGAGCGCTGGTGGAAGCGCCGAGGCAATTCCGTTCGACATGCGGGATGGCGATGCGGTGAAGAAGATCTTCGAAGGTCTCACCGACCTCGATGTCCTCGTTAGCACGCCTGCGATCAACGTTCGCAAGCAGCTGCTGGACATGAGCGAGGAGGAGTTTGATCGCGTCATGACCCTCAACCTGAAGGGGACCTTCCGTCTGCTCACCGCCGCAGGTCGCATCATGAAGAAGCGCGGTAAAGGCAGCATAATAGCCTTCGCCAGCATTCGTGCCCTGACAGTCGAACCAGGACAGGGCGTCTACTCCGCAACCAAGGCGGGCGTGCTGCAGATGTGCAGAACTCTGGCCGCCGAACTGGGACCCGACGGTGTGCGCGTCAACGCCATCGGACCCGGGGTTGTCGATACTCCACTGACCGCACCGATCGCCGCCAACAAAGACTGGTACAACGCCTACGCAAACAAGAGCGCGCTGGGACGATGGGCCAAGCCACATGAAATGGCAGGAGCCGTAGTCTATCTGGCTTCGGATGCGGGATCGTTCGCAACCGGAACCCTGACCATCGTGGATGGTGGCTGGACCGCCGTCGATGGGCGCTTCATGCCGCCACTCTAAAGAACCGGTGCCGGATCTAGGGCTGCGGCCCAAGCGGATCGAGGTATGGGGGAGAGTTGGGACTACGCAGCTCTCCCTCTCCTGTTCCTTGGACTGCTCCATCCGAAAGCTCGACCTGCACAAGGTCGGTCAGGCGATACAGCTTGGCGTGAATGCGCCGTGCAAGCGACTCATCACAGCTGACACATATCCGGATAACGGCAACCGCATCCTGCCGCACCAGCTCGAACCGGTCGACTTCCAGCATCTGCTGATCAAAGACCTGTGCGATCCGCATCGCCAGTCTGGGCCGCGCCGCCGCGGTGATTCGATAGGTCCATGCCATCCTGGTCGCTCCTCCCCGTCTCGTTTCTCCAAATAAAAATCCCGCCAGAGCATCGGCTGTGGCGGGATTCATAAACTTCCGGACTGACTCGGACGATTACGTTCCGCCACCCTCTGGAATGGGCGAAAGAATGGACCGAATCGAAATACTGGACGCAGCAAGACCACCGCGCAGGACAATCCTCCCCGCGCAAAGGTGCAACAAGCTGGCGGCGTCGTTCATGCGTAGGAGCATATACCCGTCCCTGGTCTCATGCAACGGAAACCGATGAAGTCCTAAGCCTCCCCATCTGCTCCAGAACAGCATCGCCCACCTGCACGGTCGAGAAGCTCCCTCCCAGATCCGGGGTTCTTGCCCCTTCACCGAGAGCCTGAATGCACGCCGATTCCACCTCTGCGGCCTGTTGCGGAAGCCCAAGGGAAAGGCGAAGCATCATGGCGACGCTCAGAATCTGCCCCATCGGATTTGCGATTCCCTTGCCTGCAATGTCAGGGGCAGAACCGTGAATGGGCTCATAAACCGCCGGGTTAAAGCGATCCCCGTTCGTCGCGCCGATCGTGGCGGAGGGCAGCATGCCTAAACTTCCCGTCAGCATGGAAGCAAGGTCGGAGAGGATGTCCCCAAACATATTGCCGGTCACAATGACGTCGAACTGCTTCGGCGCCCGAACAAGTTGCATCGCGCAGTTGTCGGCGTACATATGCCGCAGCGTGACGTGAGAAAACTCGCGTTGATGCAGCGCGGTCATGACCTCGCGCCAAACCAGACCGCTCTCAGTTACATTGGCCTTTTCCACGCTGCACACCTCGTTCCGGCGGCTGCGGGCCAGCTGAAATGCGACGCGGCCAACTCGTTCGATCTCTCCCGTCGAATAGGTTTCGGTGTTGAAGCCGCGCCTGCCGCCATCGGATAGCTGCTCAATCCCACGCGGCTCCCCAAAGTAGAGTCCGCCCACGCACTCCCGCACAATCATCAGGTCGAACCCGCCGATCACCTCTGGCTTCAGCGTGCTCGCATCGATCAAAGGGTCAAAGAGTCTAGCCGGCCGCAGGTTGGCAAAAAGATTCAGCTCTTTACGTAACCGCAAAATGGCAATCTCAGGACGCAGATCAAAGCCCAGCCCTTCCCACTTCGGCCCACCGACCGAACCGAAGAGGACGGCATGCGAGCCGCGTGCGCGTTCCAGCGTTCTATCCAGCAGCGGCGTTCCATACGCGTCGATGGAACAGCCACCGGCAAGAGCATACTCCAGTCGGAAATCGACCCCTGCCATCGCTTCCACGCGTTTAAGGACGCGAACCGCCTGCTCCATCACCTCGGGACCGATTCCATCCCCGGGCAGCACTAGAATCCGGAACTCCTGGCTCAAAAGATCTTCTCCTTGACCTGCCTATCGTTACAGGGTCATGCCATAGATACAAGTAGGAACCACTCCATGCACCAGCCCCCTTCAGAATGCGCTGCCACCCATTCCGGGTTGAGACCGCCCAAAGTAGCAGAATGTGTGCACCGCTGCGATACTAGAAAGCGTCTAATCGTTGGAATCGCCGATGGCTACCGCAAACCTTCCCAAACCCGCTGCATCTGCCAGGACGAGGATGTCCTCATTCGAACGTACGCTGCAGAGCGCTCGCTCGACGATGATGTTCAGCGAGGTCGTCAAGCTTGCCATCGACAGCTTCAGAGCCAGCAAGGTCCGATTTCTTCTGACCATGCTTGGCATGATCATCGGTTCTGCATCCATCATCCTGGTTTATACCCTCGGTCTCACAGGTAAGGAGTACGCGCTCAACCTGATCTCCTCGATCGGTCCAAACATGATCGAGATGCAGTACAACGGCGGTAGCGTCGTAGGACCTGATAACACGACAACTCCTGATTTTATGACTCGCGAAGATGAGGCCGTGGTCCGGGAGCAGGTTCCAGGCATCATCGCCTCCTCCCCCATGCTCGAAGACCATGACAACGTCAGCATGGGCGGAGGTATCACAAAAAACACCATGATTCTTGGTGTCTCTCCGCAATATCGGATCGTGCGAAATCTCGCGGTCACGGCCGGCCGGTTCTTCGACGATCAGGACGCCATCACGCACGCCAAGGTCGCTGTCATGGTCGAACCCTTCGCCCGCGCGCTTTTCGGTTCTTCCACAGCAGCTGTCGGCCGAACCATCAGCATGCACGGCATTCCCTTCACCATCATCGGCGTCTTCAAGATGCGCATTGATACCTTCGGCCAGTCGGAGGTCTCTGACCAAACGGTGCTCATTCCCTATCCCGTTGCAAGGTACTTCACCGGGACCGACACCGTAAAAGAGATCTTCTTCAGCATGAAAAACACCTCAGACGTAACCCCTGCCTCTGAGGAGATCCTGCGGATCATCAAGAACCGTCACTATAAAAACTCGGTTTATACCGCATTCACCATGCAGCAGGTCCTCAGCGTAATGGCCCAGATCGCCAACATGCTGACGATTGTTCTCACCCTTGCGGCCGCAATCACCTTGATCGTCTCCGGGGTTGGCATCATGAACAGCATGTTGGCCAACGTCCAGGCCCGTCTTCGCGAAATCGGCATCCGCAAAGCCCTGGGAGCCACAAGCCACGAAATCCGCCTCCAGTTCCTGACCGAAGCCGTCTTCCTCTCACTCAGCGGCGGTCTGATCGGAACGCTGCTTGGACTCGCGATTCCGCTGGCAGTGCGATTGCTCACACCGTTTCAGATTCCGATCTCGCCCTGGTCAGCCGTGGTTGCTCTGGGCACCTCGATGCTCGTCGGCATCCTCTTCGGAACACTGCCCGCAAACCGCGCCGCGCGCCTCGACCCGGTCCAGACCCTCAAGTACGAGTAACTCATTGGGCTTTCTACCCCGTGAGGAAGCCCGCAGATCCTCGACTCTAGGCCGACTCCTGCAGCGTCTCTTCAATCCTCGCCTGGTTCGAGAACACCTCGGAAGCTCTGGAAAGCACGGAATCCGTCGTGTCGTTGAGGTCGTAGGCGATCTCAAGAATCGCAGGAGCCTCCGAAGCGACCTTGCCGGCCAGGCGCACGAATTTTGTCCAGTCGATCTCTCCGGACCCCGGCCACAGGTGCTCGTCTCGCAGCCCATGATTGTCATGGACATGAAACTCATGAATCCGTCCGCCCAATAACTCCAGCGCATGTTCCATTCCGGAATCGCTCAGGTGGGCATGGCCCGCATCCAGGGTGATGCCGACGGTGTCGAAGTGACCGATGTGTAAAATCTCCAGCAGGTGCTCCGGCGTCGTCACATCGTTCTGCAAATTTTCAACCAGCACCTTGATTCCGAGCGGCTGGGCAAACGCCTTGATGTGTTCGATTGCCGTCAACGAATTCTCAATCGCCCGCTCGTCCCACGGATCATCTTTCAGACCAAGATGCAGCGTAATGGCGGAGATTGAGATCTGTTCCGCGACCTCAAGCGCCCGCTTCACCTCATCCATCGCCTCAATGCGATGCGTCTTCTCCGGCGCAATCAGCGACAGGGTCGGACTGACGTGACGCGACCAGTTCTCCGACTGCTCCCGCGTGTAGATCGGCTGATGCAGCGTCGCTGCTACGCCGGTGTCGTTGAACCAGGTGGCAAGCTCCCGGACGACGGCGCGATCGGTGTAGTCAAAGTGATGGCGCGCAGCAAACAGCTCAATGGTGCGAGCGCCGGTTCGTTGCAGCGCATCGAGCAGACCAGGGTGAAGCCGCTGAGAGAGAAAGACGTGAGTCGAAATTCCGGGATGCATCCTGAGAAGAAGACTACAACAGAGTCCGGTGGGAAGATTTGGTTTAGGATGGGCGCTGCATCTCTGGGAGAGAATACATGCGGTGGGTCGTAGTAATGGCCATCTCTGTTGGAACGTTGTGGGGCCAGGGTGCGCTGCCCCCTGCCACCCCTCCTCCGCCCGATGAAGCTGACCGTTACAGCCGGATGGCGAAGAGACTTACAGACTGGCCGGATCTCGCCCGCTATCGTGATGACGATTCATCCCTGGGAGCGCCCAAACCCGGCGAGCAACGCGTGGTCTTTCTAGGAGCCTCCATCACCGACTTCTGGGGAAGAAAATACGGTGAATTCTTTCCCGGCAAGCCGTACATTAACCGTGGCATCAGCGGACAGGTCACCTCGCAGCTGCTCGTCCGGTTTCAACAGGACGTCGTTCAACTCAAGCCCGCCGCCGTCATCCTTGCCGATGCCGGAGCCAACAACATTGCAGGCAACGCCGGGCCCGCCACCCTTGAGATGTTCCAGGACGACATTACTTCGATGGTCGCGGTCGCACGTGCAAACCACATTCGCGTCATCCTCGCATCCCTGTTGCCTGCCTCACGTTTCCCTTGGAAGCCGGAGGCTCGTCCCGCTGCGGAGATCCGGCAATGGAACGACTGGCTCAAGAGCTACGCCGCGCAGGAAGGGTTGGTATACCTGGACTACTATGCAGCACTTGCGAACGAAAATGGTGGAATGAAACCAGAACTTGCATTTGATGGCGCAGTTCATCCAAACGCAGCCGGCTATGCCCGGATGCAGCCTCTGGCAGAAAAAGCAATCGCGGAGACCCTGAAGAGCTCCGCTCCATAACCTCAGAAAAAACGGGAAAGGATTCAACACATGGTTCGAGGAACAACTGCTTTGCTACTGGCCGCCTGCATGACCGGGGGACTTTGGGCCCAAACGCCCACCCCGCCTCCTGCGGTCCCCGCCGCCGATCCGGCGACGCAGATCGCGACCATGCAGAAGAAGCTCGACGACTGGGCTCAGCTCTCCCGATATCGCGATGCCGACACGGCCCTCCCCGCCGTAGCATCCGGCGAAAAGCGCATCGTCTTTTATGGCGACTCCATCACCGATGCCTGGGCCCGTCACCCTGACGAGTTCTTCCCCGGCAAGCCTTACGTAGGCCGCGGCATCAGTGGGCAAACAACCCCACAGATGCTCGTTCGCTTCCAGCAGGATGTCGTTCACCTTAAGCCCGCAGCCGTCGTTATTCTGGCAGGCACCAACGATATCGCGGGCAACACCGGCCCCTCGACCCCCGAGATGATCGAAGACAACTTCGAGTCGATGATTGCGATCGCAAAAGCGAACAACATCAAGGTCATCGTCTCCTCCATCCTTCCCGCGGATCATTACAACTGGCGCCCCGGCGTGCTGCCCGCAGAGCAGATTCGGCAGATGAATGCGAAGCTGAAAGACCTCTCGCAGCACGAAGGTCTCGTCTACCTGGATTACTACTCCGCCATGGCAAATGCGAAGGGTGGACTCGATCCCGATCTCGCAAAGGATGGCGTGCACCCCACCAGCAAGGGATATGCGATCATGTCTCCCCTGGCCGAAAAAGCCATCACCGAAGCGCTGGCTCACTGATCGGAAAGAACTCCCATGGAAAACATCACGAAGCCGCCCCTCCCTCCGTTCACAAGAGAAACTGCAATCCAGAAAGTGCGTGCAGCAGAGGACGCATGGAACACCCGCGATCCGCAGCGCGTCTCGCTGGCCTACACCATTGACAGCCGATGGCGAAATCGCTCCGAGTTCCTCAACGGCCGCGACCAGATCGTTACCTTCCTCACTCGCAAATGGGCTGGCGAAGAGGAATATCGCTTGATCAAGGAGCTATGGTCCTTCGATGGCGCACGAATCGCGGTCCGATTCGCGTACGAGTCTCACGACGCCACGGGACAATGGTGGCGCAGCTATGGCAACGAGAACTGGGAGTTTGAAGAGAACGGCCTGATGCGGGTGCGCCACGCAAGCATCAACGACCTTGCCATCACACCCGCCGAGCGGCTGTATCATTGGCCGCTGGGACGACGTCCGGACGACCACCCCAGCCTGAGCGACCTCGGTCTTTAGCAAGTCCGCTGTTATTTGCTGTATCTGTTCTGGTAGCTGTTCCAGTCTTTCGTAGTGAAGCGGTGCACGACGAACGCAGAGGAGAGCGGGATGCCATACCTTACTGTCGGCAGAGATGCAGGGAACATCGATATCTACTTTGAGGATCACGGCGTCGGCAAGCCCGTCGTCCTCATCCACGGCTTTCCACTCAGCGGACGATCGTGGGAGAAGCAGATCCCGCCGCTGATTGACAGCGGACATCGCGTCATCGTCTACGACCGTCGAGGATTCGGCCGATCCTCTCAAACCATCACCGGATACAACTTCGATGTCTTCGCCGAAGACCTGCGCAAACTAATCAAACATCTCGACCTCAAGCAGCCCTCGCTCGTCGGGTTTTCGATGGGATGCGGCGAGGTAGCGCGCTACATCTCCCGATACGGCTCTCAGAACGTCGACCGCGCCGTCTTCATTGCCGGAATTCCTCCGTACCTCTTGCAGACGCCGGAGAATCCCGGCGGCGTGAGCCTCGACGTCCGCACAAAGATTGAAGCTGCAATCAAGCAGGATCGCCTCACCTTCCTGACCAGCTTCTTCGAGACGATGTACAACGCTGACCTGTTGCTCGGATCACGATTGACCGAAGAGGAACTCCGTTACAGCTGGAATATTGCTTCGATGGCATCGCCGCACGCCACCCTGAGGTGCGTGGAAACCTGGTGGGCAGATTTTCGCCAGTGCGTCGCGAAGATCGATGTCCCCACGTTGATCATCCACGGCAGCGCCGACCGCACCATTCCTCTAGAAGGAAGCTCCCGCCCGCTCCAGCGCGCCATTCGAGGCAGCCGCCTCGCCATCATCGAGGGTGCCCCTCACGGCCTCCTGGCAACCCACCCCGATAAAGTGAATCCCCTTCTCGTCGACTTTCTGCGTTAAAAAGAGAGGCAGCATCTCTTGTGCGGCCTCTCTTCCTCATCCAGCTACTTTACGGCTTTGACCATCTGCTCCAGCGGATCGATGAACGTAAACAACACCAGCGCCTGCGATTTTCTTGCAGCTTCGATCTCGGCAAGATTTTTCTTTTGCCAACCCGCAGGCGCTTTCTTCTTGCCCGCAAGATAACCAAGGGCCTGCTGGCCGGTCTGTCCCAGCTTCGCCATCTGTTCCACGCGCGGACGAGCCACGGCGAGCAAAGGCGAGTGGTTCATCTGGTCTTCAATCACAGGCGCCGCGCTGATCCAGCTCTGGAAGATCCGGTTCAGCTCCGCGCGAGCCGGATTGTTCGTGCCAGGCTGCTTCAACAGATCCCGCACCAACACCGTCATCGCATGACGCGACGGCGGATCGGGCCGAACCGCATCGATCAGATTATCCAGCGACGTAAGCTGCGAGGTGTGCTGGCCGCGATACCGCTCGCCAAACGGGACCGGCTGCAGATACGACGAGAAGACTCGCAGCGCATCGATATTCTCTGTTCCCGCAAGCTCGCGCAGTGCAGCGCCCTCGTGCATAAGGTGCGTCGTACCGGCAACGGCTTCTATCCGGAGGGACTCCGCCCAAAGGCGACGGTACATATCGTCCACGTCACGCGTGCTGGCAGGCGACCAGAACCGCTCCGCGATCGCAGCCGTCCTCGGCCAGATGCGCGAATCGATCGAGAGCTCATTCACATGCTCACCCCACATGCAGGCTTCGCCGCCCAGTACAAGCTTGCCCTGCTCAGCGGTCAGAGTCGTATTCGCCGGCAGCGGATCGGCCAGGTAGTACTCCTCAGTCGACTTCATATGGTCGAGATAGTAGGGCTGCGACAGAATGCCCTGATACCCGCGTTGCGCCGCATCGTACAGCGATTTGGCACCGCGCCAGGAGTGAATGATCGCATCCGTCGGCAGCGCCGGATTCAGAATCTCGTCCCAGCCCACCATGTGCTTGCCGTGCTTCTTCGCAATCGCAAGCACCCTCTGGCTGAAGTAGGTCTGCAACTCCTCTGTGTTCGTGAAGTGATGCGAGTGCATAAACTCAACCACGCGAGGATTGTTCTTCCACTGTGTTCCCGGGGTCTCATCTCCGCCGAGGTGAAGATAAGCATCCGGAAAGATGGCCGCCATCTCACCGATAAAGGCATCGATGAACTCGTAGGTGCTCTCCTTGGTGGGGTCCATCGCCACCTGCTCCACACCAAACTCGCGGCGGATCGTGTACGGTCCGGGATCGCTCGAAAGCTCCGGATAACCCACCAGCCAGCTCCGCGTATGCCCCGGCATATCGAACTCAGGCACCACACGAATCCCGCGAGCCCGCGCGTACGCCACGATCTCCCGCGCCTCATCCTGGGTGTAGTAGAGACCATCCGATCCCACACCGGTCAGCCGCGGATAAAGCTTGCTTTCAATGCGGAAGCCCTGATCTTCCGTCAGGTGCCAGTGGAAGACGTTCAGCTTGACCGCCGCCATCGCATCCAGATTCCGTTTGATCACCTCAACCGGCTCAAAATGCCTCCCGGCATCGATCATCAGGCCCCGCCAGCGGAACCGCGGCGTGTCTTCAATCTGCACCGCAGGAACAAAAAACTCTTTGCCATCGGTCTGGACCAGCTGCGTCAGCGTGGTCAGTCCGCGCATAGCTCCCACCACCGTGGCAGCGTGCAGCTTTACATCCGTTGCGGAGACCGTCAGGCTGTAAGACTCATCTTCCTCGAACGACTGGACGGCATCCCCAGCTCCGTCGACATCCACTACGAGAGTCGCCGTAGAGCTATTGCCGATCTCGCGTTGACGCGGAACGCCCGTCTTGCGCTCCATCTGTTCGAGCGTCCGCTCCAGACCGCCCTCCAGACGCTGATCGCGAAAGTGAGGGACGCCCACCGTCACCGTGGTGTTCCACGCAAGGGCTCCCGACCCGACGTTCAGATGTGCTGGCTGTGGCATCAACGTATTGACGAAAGCAGGTTGAGCAGAAAGCGAGGGTGACAGGTCAGGCATAAGCAGGACACCACCAAGCAGGGTAAAAGCGGCTATACGCTTCACGGGACAGTTCTCTCCTTGGACACGGGATCGATATCTAGAGAACTATACAAGTAGATCCAGAAGGACGCCTCGGACGATTGTCCCTTCCTGACAAACCCACCCTTACGAGAGCAGCTGGACCTTCCCGCTGGCAAGATCATAGACGCCGCCAACCACCTTCACCTTGCCCGCATGAACCGCTGGCGCGACGACAGGTTCCAGCGTCTGTAGACGCTCCACGGATCGCTTAACGTTGGCACGGATGGCGTTCTCGAGCGCGTCCCCAGGTTTATCCTTGCTCTCCAGAACGGCAGGCTTGATCGTGTTCACCAGATCGTTGATCGCCCCGGGTAGAGCATCCTTATCGTTGAGGTGCTGAATCGCAGCCTTCACGGCACCGCACTGGCTATGGCCGAGAACCATCAGCAGTGTTACCCCCAACTCCGCGACAGCGTATTCCAGCGAGCCTTTCACCGATGCGCCTGCACCATTCACGTAGTTGCCTGCGACACGGATGACGAAGAGATCGCCCACTCCCTGATCAAAGAGGATCTCGGGCGGAACCCTGGAATCTGCGCAGCCCAGAATAGCCGCCATCGGGTTTTGCCCCTGTGACAGGGCCTTAAAGTCATTTGGCGTACGACCGGGATGAGTAAGGCTTCCCGCGACAAAGTGACGATTGCCTTCTATCAGGCGATGGAGAACGGCATCCGGGCTGCGGTCTGATGTTGCGTGAGAACCGGTTTGCGCAACAAGACTCGCGAACGATGGAGCGACAAGCGCCGCGCCGCCAGAGAACAGAAAACGGCGACGTGATGGAATCCCCATAGTAAAGCTCTCCTTTTGACTCACAACTTTGCCTTGAGCATACCCCCGACGGCGGAAAGTGCCAGCCCTAAAACGATCTTTTTTGTTCAGCCCTCAGTAACCCGCCGCTTTGCCGTAATCTCGCCGCGAATCGTGCCCTCCAAGCAACTCCCCGGTCTTTGGATCAACAGCAATCAGTTCGCTGTCCCCCCAGACGCCTGGATTCTTCTCATCGGCAACTGCCAAACGGTTAATGGTGTATCCCATCGTCTTCAGCTGATCTGCCACCGGGATAGAGAACTTCTTCTCCAGATCGAGACGGTCAGGGAGATACTGATGATGAAAGCGCGGAGCATCCGCTACTTGCTGGATGTTCAGCCCGTTGTCGATCGCGCTGATAACGTCATTGGCAACCGTGGTGATGATGGTCGATCCACCCGGTGTCCCCATCACGTACGCCAGCTTGCCATGCCGATACCAGTGGCCATGCGTGGTGATGATAGTCGGCGTCATCGCCGAGAGCGGACGTTTGCCGGGCGCGATCGAATTCGCAGAGCTTTGGATCAGCCCATAGACATTCGGCACCCCGACCTTCGAGGTGAAGTCATCCATCTCGTTATTCATCAGGAAGCCCAGCCCCTCAACCGTAACCCCGGAGCCAAAGCCGCCGTTCAGCGTGTAGGTGCTCGAGACTGCATTGCCCTCGGCGTCCACCACGGAGAAGTGAGTCGTCTGGGTCGACTCCTTCACCGGCGCCGCCTGAGGTGGAGGCGGCATAAACCCCGCCGGACGCACCAGCGAAGCCGACGGGGTTGGTTTTGCCGGCTCGATCGAGCTGCGCCACGCCGCTGCATACTTCAGGTTTGCCATCTGCTTCAGGGGCAGCTGGTTGAAATCAGGATCTCCCAGGTAATCACCGCGATCCATATAAGCCCGCCGAAAAGCTTCCGTGATGATGTGGACCTGACTCGCGCTGCGGTCTGCACCCAGTTTTGGAAGATCGAAGCCCGACAGAATATTCAGGATTTCGACCAGCACAATTCCGCCCGAAGACGGAGGCGGTGCGGTAACGATGTCATAGCCGCGATACTTCCCTCGGATCGGCTTGCGTTCCTTCACCTCGTACTTTGCCAGGTCGTCGGCAGTGATCAGACCACCGCCCGCTTTTTCGAACGACGCGATCTGCTGCGCCATGGCCCCCTTGTAGAAATCGCCGGGGTCCTTTGCGATACGCTTCAATGTCTCAGCCAGCTCCGGCTGTCGTAGCGTCTCCCCCGCCTGATAGAAGTTGCCGTCTCGCTGGAAGATCCGCGTCGAAACAGCAAAGCGGGTCAGATTCTTGCTCTGAAGAGCACGCGCCTCCTGAGCCGTAAGCACAAACCCTTCGCTGGCAAGACGAATCGCTGGAGCCATATCCTGCGCCAGCGTCAGCTTGCCATAGTGCTTCTGCGCGTAGGTCAGTCCCGCAACCGATCCCGGAACCCCCGAGGCCTTATAGCCGACCAGGGACATTCCGGGAATTACATTGCCATGCTCATCCAGATACATGTCGCGCGATGCCGCCGCCGGAGCCTTCTCGCGATAGTCCAGAAAATGGGTCTTGCCATGACGGTCGCGGATCAGCATGAACCCGCCGCCGCCAAGATTTCCCGCAGCTGGATAAACCACAGCCAGCGCGAACCCAACCGCAACAGCTGCATCCACAGCATTGCCGCCCTGCTTCAGGACCTCCACACCAGCATCCGAAGCATCGTGATGAATCGTCACGACCATCGCATGCGAGGCCCGCGTCGGCTCGACTCCCGCCTGCTGCGCCTCCATCGAGGTTGACATCAAAAGTGCAGGCACCAGTACAGCAGAGGCGCGTGTGACAAAACACGTAGACTTCAAGGCCGCAAGCAGGTTCCTTGGCATTCGCTGCAACTCCGCTGAACAGGGTTTGATTATCAGCAGAATATACGAGACATCGTCATATACGAGACATTCTCGACGGTGTCATTCTGAGCTCAGCGAAGCATCCCCGTATTTTTCGAGGATGCCTCAACCTCGCAACCTTCCTAACCCAGCACCGACAAAGTGTCCTGTCGTGCGGAGCCCTCCAATCTGCGATGCGGCTCCGATCTCATTCACTACACAAGGACACGGAGACGGACCGCATAAAACCCTCCTCTCAAGGGCCAAAAATAAAATGAAACAGCTCTCCACGAATCCCGGTCATAGTGAATAGATCCGCAGTCCCGAGGTCGATGTGCACGAGGCGATTGTCTTGAAGAAAGCCGGAGAATGGAGCGCGCGCGAAACGGCAACGGAGCGTGAAGGGGAGTTTGCCGCGCTCGTTCACCGCAATGCACGACGGATGTTCCGCGTCGCCTACAGTCTCTTGCACAACTCGCATGACGCTGAGGACGCCGTTCAGGAGGCATTCCTCAAACTCTATCGCGGCCAGGCGTGGCGACGAATCGACAATGAGCAGGCATTCCTTGGGCAGACCGTATGGCGCCTCGCGCTCGATCGACTCCCGTGCCAACCGCAAGCTGAGGATGCCGAAGCGATCGAACTCACCTCAGCTCTCGCAACTCCTGAGCAGTGTGCGGCCGGGGGAGAACAACGTGAGCTTCTGCGCCAGATGCTCAATGCCCTGCCGGAAGAGCTGCGACAGCCGCTCGTTCTCTCCGCCATCGAGGAGATGACCTCGCGAGAGGTCGCCGAGATCATGGGCATTCCCGAAGCAACCGTGCGGACACGCATCATGCGCGCAAAAACCGAACTGAAGAAAAGATTCGAAGCCATGCAGGAGGTACGGCGATGAACCCCTCGGAGTTTGACAGGCTACTCGATGCCGTATTGAAGGACCAGGCACAACCCAAGCTTCCTCTCGGAATGGAACAGCGGACTCTCTCCCGTGTGCATGACCAGCAGATACGGAGCAGACGCCGGCAGCTGGGCCTCGGCCTCAGCGCGGCCTGCCTCGCAGCTTGCTTCGCTCTGATCATCCAGCCGCGTCCGGAACCGTCGCCCACAGCCCCCGAAATTGCAACTGCGGCAGCACCGGTCGCGTCCCGGCCCAAAGCGAACGACTCCAGCCATGTGGAGATGGCCACCAAAAAGCCTGGAAGGCTGCCTCCCGCGAACCGCATTGCGCCGCAACCGAGAGCGGACATACAAGTTCGCCCGCAGCTCGCCACAAGAACACAGCAGATGCCCAAGCTGGACACGTTTCCCGCAGTGATCCAGAAAGACGACGGCTTACTCGCAAAGTCCCCTCAAACACTTCAGGCTCTTCAGGAACTCAAGGCTGAGCAGCAACGCCCCCTGCAGATAAGCGCCATTGAGATTCAGCCGCTCTAGCCAACAAAGTATCAACGGAGAAAAGATATGAAAAAGATGATGCGAAGAGCCCTGATAGGCGCTGCCCTCACCGCCACTGCGTTCTGCTACGGTCAGCAGGCGGAAAAAAAAGCTTCTGAGACCCCGCCTTCAACGGACCAGACCGCCGTTGCAGAACTTCCTCAGGAGGAGAGAAGCTTGCAGCTGACCTTCACGGTGCAGGAGCTGGACGGGAATGGAAAAATCCTGAACTCGCGCCGCTTCGACACGATGGTTCTCGCCAACTCCCCAAAAGGAGCAGGGATGAGCAGCATCCGGGCTGGCGCGAAGGTTCCGGTGCAGACTGGAGGTGCAGGCTCCTTTACCTATATAGATATGGGGGCAAACTTCGATGTGAACCGGGCGCGAATTGTGAAAGGAAACCGTCTGGCCATGGGAGTCTCGTCTGAGATCAGCAGCTTCGATGCCACGGCCGGCTCTGAATCGCAACCCAGGGCAGTTCACCAGAACCGCTGGCAAGGCGACGTCGAGATTCCGATCGGCGGTCACAAGGTCATCTTCAGCTCCGACGACCTATCCTCGAAGAAGGTCATGCAGATCGACCTGGCCGTAACTCCGGTTGTCGAAAGAGCAAACGGAACGGACAAGTAAAAATCACACTCGCGCGCTCGCAGCCTGTTCCTCCTTGCGAAGATCAATCGAATTGCTCACTCAAAGCGGTACCTCGATCAATGCTGCACCACATGCTCGCCCGAATCCTTGAGTTCCTGATACTGGGTCAAGACCTCGCCGGAGAGTACCGCGAGAGACGAACGAACGCGCTCCCTGTCGGTTAGAAGCAATGGGACCGCTTTCGTTCTCGATAGAAGCATGTGCAGCGCGATCGGGTAGCGGCGCCTTTCATGAAGGGGATGCCGCATGATCGATCGCAGCATCATCGAGAGGCTGCCGGGCGTTGCATTCTCGCGCATCAGAATAGCGGCCTCTGCCTCGAGCCGGCTCTTGACCTTGCTTAACTTCATCATGCGCTCGAAAGGTTTCATGCGTGGACCAAGATTCCGGTCCAGCACTCTGAAGCTGACGGCAAGCATCCTGAGTGCGTGCCGGCTGGCATTCGCGGAATGAACTCTGTACTGCACCAGCGGTTCACAGCACTGTGCGAACCGCACCTTTTGAAAAGTCAGTCGAAGCCACAAGTCCCAGTCCTCGACCCCGTTATGCCGTACGTCGAATCCACCGGCCGCGAAGAATGCCTGACGATGGATGAGAGCTGAGCATGGCGTAAAAGGACAGCGGTCCTGCAGGTGGGTGGAGAGCATCTCTGGCTTCGGCATGGACTGCGGGTCGGAGAGGGCGAAGGTGCCCGTATCCGGGTCCTCGGACAGGATGCGGCGATCCGCATATACGAAGGTTGCGTCCGGGACGTCGGCCATCAGGGCCGTCATGCGAGCGAGGAAATTCGGCTCCCACACATCGTCGTGATCCAGAAAGGCCAGCCACGAAGCACTTGTGATTGAGGCGCCGAAGTTACGCGTAGCACAGACTCCCCTGTTCAACCGCGAGAGGACGCGGACCCCCGGCTCAAATCCGCGCGCGATCTCAAGAGAACGATCCGTGGACCCGTCATTGATCACTACAATTTCCGAGGGCTGAAGCGTCTGCCGCAGAACGCTCTTCAGAGTTTCCTCGAGATACTTCTCCCCGTTATAGACAGGAATCACCACTGCAACCGAACGATCGTCCGTTGGCATCCGCTTGGTCCTCCATCGTGCATCTCTGTGAACAGAAATTCAGGGGGCCGGCTTCTTTTCGGGGAGGAAGCCATAATCTCACACAATTTAGAATTGGGGAACATGTCTACTTGCATCCGTTCGTACTCGAAGATCAATCTCGGACTGGCGATTGGTCCGGTTCGGTCGGACGGCTTCCACGCGCTGACCACTCTCTACCAGACCCTGGACCTGCATGACCTGGTCACGGTCTCGGCGAAACGCTCGGGCAAAGCCTCCCTCGTCATCACCTCGAACGACCAGCGGGTTCCTCAGGACCAGCGCAACACCGCCTGGAAGATGGTCGAGCGGGCGCTCGCTGCCCTCAGCCTCCAGGCCGAAGTTTCTATCCATATAGAGAAGCGCCTCCCTGTGCAGGGCGGCATGGGAGCAGGCAGCGCGAACGCCGCAGCAGCCCTCATCGGGCTCGAGCGTGAGCTGGGCACCGCTCTTCCCGGTCCCCAACGCCTTCAACTGGCTGCGGACGTCGGCTCAGACGTCCCCCTTTTCCTGATCGGTGGTTCCGTTCTGGGCCTCGGAAGGGGCGAACAGGTCTTCGCCATTCCCGATATTCCAAGCCTTTTCTGCGTGATAGCCGTCCCTAACGTGGGGGTCTCTACCCCTCAGGCCTTCCGCGACTGGGACGCTCTCGAATTGACGCGCCCCGCTAAACCCGATAGACTAAGCGAGTTGAGTCTCGCTTACGCATCGTTGTATGCGGAGCCAGGCACTTCCGGTATCATTCATGGCTCGAACCCTGCCGGTCCCAAAAAGGCCGATACGCAGGGAGGTTCTGACCAGGGTCAGAGCAGCCAGGAGGATGATCTGGCGGAGAATACCCTTCTCTCGCTTGTCCGCACCGGGGTCGAAAACGACTTTGAACAGGTCGTCTTTCCTGCTTATCCCTCCTTGCGTGAAATCAAGCGGCAATTGATGGGTACCTCCGGCGATGAATCCGGCCCGGCGCTGTATGCAGCGCTCTCAGGCTCGGGTTCGGCTCTGTTCGGGCTTTACCGGTCCGAGGCGGACGCCAAAGCGGCTCAACAACGCGTCCAGAACGCGGGCATCAGGGCTTTGTTTACGACAACCTTGCCCCGCAAGCTGTACTGGACGAGAATGTTCGCAGAGTGACATCGACCGCCGATAACGAACGCGGTCATTTACTGGGCGATCGACTAACGGTAGGTCAAGTGCCTTTGACGCACTCAGTCTAGGTTCGAATCCTAGTCGCCCAGCCAGAAAGTCGCTCGCCAGCGGAAAGTGCAATTTAGGGATTTTGCGGCAATAATATGCCGCCGAAGTAAAGATTTGAGCTCCTGCGGCCTGCAGACATTACCAAAGAACAGGCCGAGTATCAGGATCAAAAGTTTTTGAGAAAGACAGTCTTACGTAGTTTCAGGGATTCGCTACAAGGATTTTGATGGAACGCGGAGTCGCAACAAGGCTCCGTTGAGACGAAAGCAGCAGGAACTATTCAAGGTCAACCAGCCTGGAGGTTTCATCGTGAACGAACAAGACGCGACTGCAGTTCTTTCCCCTATTCAGGGTCAGGTTGAGGAAGCTGAAACCAGCTCCCAGCCTGCACCGGCCCAATCTGCCGGACAGCCCAAGGCAGCGGAGAAAAAGCGCGCTCCGCGGCAGAGTGAGAATAAGCGCATGAAGATTTTTTGTGGATCCTCCAATATCGCCCTGTGCGAGGAGATCTGCAAGTTCGTTGGGGTGCCGATGGGCGAGAGCCGTCTGCAGCGTTTCTCCGACGGAGAGGTTCATTTTCAGCTGCTCGAGAACGTTCGCGGTGCGGACGTCTTTCTCGTGCAGCCGACATGTTTTCCGGTTGACCAGCACCTCGTGGAGCTGCTCATCATGATGGACGCGCTCAAACGCGCCTCCGCCGGCCGGATTACGGTCGTGATTCCGTACTACGGCTACGCCCGGCAGGACCGCAAGGACCGGCCCCGCGTTGCCATCACGTCCAAGCTGGTGGCCGATCTTCTCACCACAGCCGGTGCAAACCGCGCTCTGCTGGTCGATCTGCACGCCGCGCAGATTCAAGGATTCTTCAACATCCCGGTCGATCACCTGTTCGCAAGCCCGGTTCTGGTGAGCTACTTCCGGGATCTCAACCTGCCGGACCTGACGGTCGTTTCCCCCGATGCCGGCGGCGTGGAGAGGGCGAGATTCTTCGCCAAGAAGCTGGATGTACCGTTGGCCATCGTCGACAAGCGGCGGACCGACATCAATGTCACCGAGGTGATGAACGTTATCGGCGATGTACGCGGCCGGACCTGCCTCATCCTCGACGACATCATCGATACCGCCGGAACGCTGGTCAAGACGGCTGATGCCCTGCTCGACCAGGGGGCAAAAGAGGTTTACGCGTGCGCGACGCATGCGGTGCTCTCGGGTCCGGCCATCGAGCGCATTCGTGAGTCACGGCTCAAACAGGTGATCGTGACCAACACCATCCCTCTGCGCGAGGAAGCGCAGAAGGTGGGCAAGATCAAGGTGCTCTCCATCGCCGGTCTTCTCGGCCGCGCCATTGAGAGCATTCACATGGAGACGAGCGTCAGCTCGCTCTTCAACTAAAGTTTGGTTCCGCCGCTGTCGGGGCGAAGCCAGCAGGTAGCAGGCGCTGTATAAATCACGCGGCATAGCCGCAAAGGGAGCGAAGAGAAAACTTCTTCGTGCCCGAAAGGAAAGCAGACATGGCAGTAGCAACGTTCGATGCAGTCGTCGCCACCCCTCGCGAGGGCAAGTTCAACAAGAATGCCGCTCGTCGCGTTCGCGTCGCCGGCAAGATTCCCGCAGTCGTCTACGGCGCGGGACAGGATGCCATCGCCGTCACGGTCGACCCCAAGATCATCACCAAGATTCTTCACTCTGAGTCCGGCCACAACACCATCTTCGATCTCAACATCGAGGGCGGAGCCGGCACGAAGGCCATGATCGTCGACTGGCAGCACGAGCCCATCAAGGGCAAGCTGCTCCACATCGACCTCAAGCGCATCGCGATGGATAAGGCCATGCGCGTCTCGGTTCCCGTCCAGCTGATCGGCGTACCGACCGGCGTCAAAAACCAAGGCGGAATTCTCGATCACATTCTGCGTGAGGTCGAAATCGAGTGCCTTCCCGGCGACATTCCGAGCCACATCGACGTCGATGTCACCGGTCTTGAGCTGCATGGCGCGATTCACATCTCCGACCTGCCGCACTCCGGTTCCATCAAGTATCTTGGCGAAGAGACGGCAACGGTTGCACACGTAACCGTCATCAAGGAAGAGGCTCCGGCGGAAGCTGCTGAGGCCGCTCCGACCGAGCCGGAAGTCGCCAAGAAGGGTAAGACGGAGACCGCTGAGGCTCCGGCCAAGAAGTAAGATTCTGCCCATCCCGGGCCTGCTCGGGATGGGCACTGGTTTTGTACGGAAGGAAATGTTTGCGTGAAGCTGATCGTCGGACTTGGAAATCCAGGGATCGAGTATCAGTTCACTCCCCACAATGCCGGGTTTCTGGCTATCGATCGCATCGCAGAAAGCTGCGGAGTGGTCGTCAGCAACCGGCGGGGCAAGGCTCTCACGGCCAGAACGAAGCTTGCAGGCGAAGATGTCCTGCTGGCAAAGCCTGAGACCTTCATGAACCTGAGCGGGCTTTCTGTCGCCGCGCTTGTTCATGAGCTCGGCATAGAGGACGTCGCAACCGATGTCATCGTTCTCTACGACGAGCTGGCATTTCCGCTCGGCCAGTTCCGAGTCGCACAGCGCGGTTCGGCAAACGGGCACAACGGAGTCAAATCAGTCTCCGGTGTGCTTGGAACAGAAGAATGGATTCGCATCCGTATCGGCATCGGGAAACCGCCGCTGGAGGATGGCAGAGAGATTAGGGCGGGTGGCAGGGATTATCTGCTGACGCCGATGCGCAAGCAGGAGCTTGCGCTGCTGGATGAGGTGCTCGACCGCGTGAAGATTGCAGTCGAGACGGTGCTGACCAAAGGCGTCAGCGCCGCAATGAACGAGTTCAACCGTCGGCCCGACAAGGATACCGATGGCGGGAAGTAGAAGCATGAACGCAGTAGATTCCATACCGGCTCGACAGAACATCGCCGAGCGGTGCGAAGCAGAACTTCGCAGAAAGAAGTGAACGCATGAGCCGTACTTATGAAGTCATGTACATCGTCCGCCCGGACGTGGAAGAGGCAGACCTCGACAAGCTGATCGAGGGCTTCCAGAAGAACGTCACCGACGGTGGCGGAGAGATCAAGTCCACCGAGAAGATGGGACGTCGCCGCCTCGCCTACACCGTTCGCAAGTTCAACGACGGCATCTATGTCCTGATGACCATCCTCGCCGACGGCTCGCTCGTCAGTGAGATCGAGCGCCGCCTCCGCGTCTCCGAACAGGTCATCAAGTTCATCACTGTCCGCATCGACGAAGAGGAAAAGCGTCTGGCCAAGGTCAAGGCTATCCGCGACACCAAGGTCAAGCGCAGCGCCGCAGTGACCCCCAGCGAACCGAGCAGCACCGAGGCTCCTGTTGCCGCTGTCGAAGGCTCTGCCCCCGAAGCTGCAGCGGTCTAGATTTCACGTTCTCACTAAGATCTGCGACGCTTCAGCAACGAACGCCGCACAACGCACGACGAATCGCCTGAACCCGCTTCCATGCAGCTCTCAGGAGCCCATGTCCAAAGACTCCATCGCGGGTCTGGAGCGGCAAAGGTTCAACGAACGAAAGAGGAAAATTACTCATGGCTGACGAGATAACCAGCACTCCATCCAACGACCAGGCTCCCGCACCCCGCTCCGGCGGACCTGCTGCCGGCGGTGCGCGTCCTGCGCGCCCCTCAGGCGGTCCCGGAGGACGCAAGTTCTTCCGCCGCAAGAAGGTCTGCAAGTTCTGCACCGAGAAGATCGACGCTATCTCCTATCGCGATGTCCGCCTGCTCCAGCCGTTTGTCGCTGAGCGCGGCAAGATCGTTCCGCGTCGCCTGACCGGCGTCTGCACCCGTCATCAGCGCCGCCTTTCGCTGGCTATCAAGCAGTCGCGCAACATCGCCCTGCTTGCCTTCGCTACGCGCTACTAATTTATCGCCAGGCCGCCGCGGCTGCTGCGTGGCCTGAGAACGAACGGAGACATTGCAATGGAAGTCATTCTTAAGGAAGACATCAACAAGCTCGGCCACCGCGGCGACGTCGTCAAAGTCGCGGAGGGTTATGGGCGCAACTATCTGCTGCCGCAGAAGCTCGCCATCGAAGCCACTGCGAACAACAAGGCCGTCATCGACCAGATGAAGGCCTCCGCCGTTCGCAAGTCGGCGAAGGAGAAGGTCGACGCTGAGGCGTTCTCCACCCAGCTCGATGCCGTCGAACTGGTCTTCGAGCGCAAGGTTGGCGAGAACGACCACCTCTTCGGTTCGGTCACCTCGAGCGACATCGCGCACGAGTTGGAAGCCAAGGGCTACACCATCGATCGCCGCAAGATTTCGCTCGATGAGCCCCTCAAGTCGCTCGGTGAGTACCACGTGCCGGTCAAGCTCCACCGCGAGGTTACCAGCCACGTGAAGGTCACCGTAAAGAGTGACCAGCCCGAGGCAGAAGCGATCACCGCCGCCTCCGCCGAATAATCCGGCTTACAGCTAGAAAACCCTGAAAGGCACCCCGTCCACCCGACGAGGTGCCTTTTTTCTGGACCTGCCCATCCCCTATCTATTCTGCGCAAAGTCTTCGAAAGATGGCACTTAGGTCCGGACTTCGTGTTCCGGACGCTCTCTGCCCGAACCATTCTTGGCCCGCGCTGGAACCGCACGTCGGTCGAGCCACCAGGGTGTCCTGCTGCAGCCATCCTCCGGTTACTTAATTCTAAAGAATTGAACGGATCTAGTCGGCAGTTGTCGTATCTTATCTTCGTCGTTCAGATTGCCTGTTTTGTGCAGTTTGCATGACCTCAGCCGGTCTTCTGCCGGCACGGGCTCTTGACACATTTTTTCTGACAAGACGAGCGAGGCTCCAAAGGACGCTCTGCCGGTTCCGGCAGACCTCCGTGCCGGAGGCGACTCGCGAATGGAGGATAGTTTGAGCACACAGAGCAGTGGCCCTACCCCGGACCACATCTTGCAGACCGGTCTGGCATTCTGGGCGTCGAAGACGCTTTTGAGTGCTGTTGAGATTGGAGTCTTCACCGAGCTGGCAGACGGCCCGGAGAAGTTCGACGCGCTGAGCGGAAGGCTCGGCCTTCACCCACGGTCCGCTCGCGACTTTCTCGATACCCTGGTCGCCCTCGGATTTCTTCGTCGCACCGGCGACAGCTACTGCAACACCCGAGAGACCGATCTCTTTCTCGATCGGCGCAAGCCCAGCTACATCGGCGGCATCCTCGAGATGGCAAACGCCCGGCTCTTCCGGTTCTGGGGCAATCTCACCGAAGCCCTTCGCACCGGCCTGCAGCAGAATGAAGCCCGGCAGGAGGGAGGTGCCGCAACCTTTTCGGCTCTCTACGCCGATCCGGCACGCCTGCGCAACTTTCTCAGTGCCATGTCCGGCATCAGCCACGGCGCAAACCTCGCCATCGCCCAAAAGATTCCATGGGCAAACTACAAGACCTTCGCGGATCTTGGCACAGCGCAGGGCGACCTCGCAGTCCAGATCGCGCTCGCCAATCCTCATCTGAAGGGTATCGGGTTCGATCTGGCCGAGTGCGGTCCCATCTTTGAGGAGTACGCGGAAAAGAATGCCGTGAGGGACCGCCTGCGCTTTCAGCCCGGAGACTTCTTCCGCGACCCCATGCCCCAGGTCGACGCCATCACCATGGGACACATCCTGCACGATTGGAACCTCGAGCAGAAGAAGACGCTGATCAAAAAAGCCTTCGACACCCTCCAACCGGGAGGCTCGCTGGTCGTCTACGACGCCATCATCGACGACGACCGTTCCACGAATGCCTTCGGCCTGATGATGAGCCTCAACATGCTCATCGAAACCGAAGGCGGCTTCGACTACACGGGAGCCGACTGTATCGGCTGGATGAAAGAAGCGGGCTTCCGCGAAGCCTATGTCGAACACCTCGTCGGGCCAGACTCCATGGTCGTAGGGGTCAAGTAACTCCGGACCTCCCTGTCGCGAACATCGCAGCTGACCTCGCGCCGGCTGATGTTCGCGACAGGAAGGCGGCGTGATCTTAGAAGTACCGGTAAGTCAAAATAAAGACCACCAACGCGGTCGCGCCCCCCGCCAGCACATCCAGCGCATAGTGATATCGTCCGATGACCGCTCCCAACGAAATCATGATGGCAATCGCAAGAAAGATCATCCCCACCATCGGAGCGTAGTACAAAAACACGAGCGCAATCGCAAACGCCGAGGCCACATGTGCGCTCGGAAACGAGATCGCGTGAATGCTGCCATGCCTCAGAATCCATCGATTGAGGAGCCGTCCCTTGTTCGCCCGGACGAGGTACGCCGGGCTCGTGCTCTCTCGATCGATCAATGAGCGCGGGGGAAGCGCGGGCACCAGCGGGGTGATGGCGTAACAGAGATACGTCGCCACCAGCAACACCAGCCAGAAGCCGTCGATCCTGTTCTGAAGTCCCGTGGCGTAGATCGCCAGCACCCCCAGGGGCACCAGTGGATAGCAGGAAAGATACGCCATCTCCAGCACCAGCCCGACGGAGTTGCGCTCCGTCCCTGACATCCGCGAAGCACGCGGCAACAGCCATTGATCGAACTTCAACAGGCGCCCCTGAATCTTCTGATTCGGTTCTACAAAGAACTGCCCCGTCTGCCAGTACGGCACCAGAAACAGCACCATCGTCATGAGATCCAGCAGCACAAGGAAATGTTCCTTCGACATCAGCCCCCTGCACGCCTGCGCGAGAGCGATGCTCCCCACAGCAAACGCAGCCAGGCCTGTGACGATCCAGCGGCGCCGAGTTGGAAGCGGACGCGACGTAAAGACCGTCGTCCATGCAGCCAGACAGAAGAGGACAGCAAAGCCACCTTGAATCCATTCCGAGATCCTCATCGCCGGCTCGTCTCCCTGTTATGACTCCATCAGCGGCTAAGAGCTGATGTTCCTTCCCCGTAAACCTTACACGATCGTTCTCCAACCTCTCTGAGAGGCTCTTCCAACAGTTTCGGGTGTGACAGGCATCTCAACCTCTCATGCCCTCACGGCAAGCGAAACCCCGCCGCTCCAGTCGTAGCCTCTCGATGCCCGATCCCATTCTGGACCCAGTCGAGTCCGCAAAGGCCGCACATCTGCGCTACGTCACCGATGCCAGGCCCGGCATTCAACGCCAGCGTCGCGGCAAAGGTTTTTCCTACGTCGATGCAAACGGCAAGAGCATCCACGACAAGGAAACACTTCGCCGCATCCGGTCGCTCGTCATTCCGCCTGCATGGACCAACGTATGGATCTGCCCTCTCGCCAATGGACATCTGCAGGCCACGGGACGCGATGCGCGCCGCCGCAAGCAATCGCGCTATCACCCGCGCTGGCGCGAGGTTCGCGACGAGACCAAGTACGAACGCATGCATCTCTTCGCGCAGGCTCTCCCTGCCCTTCGCAAGCAGGTCGATCAAGACCTCGCGCTCTCCGGCCTGCCCCGCGAGCGTGTGCTTGCCACCATCGTCTCGCTGATGGAATCCACGCTGATCCGCGTCGGCAACACTGCCTATGCACGCGAGAACAAGTCCTTCGGGCTGACCACCATGCGCAACCGCCACGTTGAGGTCAACGGCTCGCGCATCACCTTTTCTTTTCAGGGAAAGAGTAAGGTTCACCACACCATCGACCTGCAGGACCGCAGGCTTGCCAACATCGTTCGTAAATGTGCCGACATCCCCGGCTACGAGCTCTTCCAGTATCTCGACTCCGACGGCAACGCCCACACCGTCGACTCTTCCGACGTCAACGAATATCTCAAATCCATCACCGGCCAGTACTTCACCGCCAAGGACTTCCGCACCTGGGCCGGTTCGGTTCTCGCCTGCGATCTGCTGGGCGAATTCGAGCCATTCCTTTCGGAGGCGCAAGCAAAGAAAAATGTCGTTCAGATGATCAAGACCGTATCGCAGCGCCTCGGCAATACTCCCTCCGTCTGCCGCAAGTGTTACGTTCACCCCGCGGTCATCGAGGCCTATCTCAAGGGAGACGTGCAATCCGCCAAACGCGAGCTTGATAGAGAGATCGCCGAGCACACCCACGCCCTCCGCCATGAAGAGCAAACTCTTATTGAGCTTTTGCAGGAGCGCATGCTTCTCGAAAAGGCGGGATAGCTGCCGGGGGAAGGCGAGCTATCCCGTCCCTTCTCCCCCTTAGCTGCGAACTACGGAGCGAATCTCCTCCGCAGCGCTGCGTCGCGACGACCCGACGGGCAGAAGCATCGGAACGCGACGGCGATACTCCGCATACTCAGGATGGGCCCGAACCAGATCGCGCTCCTCAAACTGAATCGCAATCAGGATGTAAGCCGTCGTTGCCATGGCGAAGACCAGGTGCGCGACCGTCATCACCGGTGCCGACCAGAAGACCATCAGCCAGCCGACGTACAGCGGATGCCGCACCAGACGATACGGCCCCGGCGTGCCAAAGGTGAGCTGCGTGTACGGACGGCCCGTGAGATAGAGCCAGACCTGCCGCAATCCAAACAGATCGAAGTGGTGGATCAGAAACGTTGCAACCAGAACCGTCACCCATCCAAAGGCGTAAAGGCTCACCAGCACCGCCCATGCCGAAAGGCTTTCGACACGCCACACGATGCCACCCATCGGCTGCCACTTCCAGAAGAGCAACAGAAGCGCGAGGCTTGAGAAGAGGACGTATGTGCTTCGTTCCACAGGCTTCGGCACGATCTTCGTCCAGGCGTTTTTGAACCATGGACGCGCCATCACGCTGTGTTGAACAGCGAACAGCCCCAGCAGCGCTGTATTGATCCCCAGAGCGTAGAGAAACGGCATCTGCGCGCCGGAGTCGATCGATTTCGGAACCCAGAAGTTCCCCAGGAATCCTACGGCATACAGAAATGACGCCAGGAAAACGAGATAGCAGAATACTCCGTACAAAAATGCTGTGATTCGACCCAACATGACTACTCCTTTACACTTCCGGAATCTTTGGGCTGCACCAGAAAGTCGGCAGTCAACGCATGAAGAAACGGCGTGCCCACGGTCGTATCGAACGAGATCGGCACCGCGAACTCTCCCAAAAACGCAAGCGCGCATAAACCACCGCAGACCCCAAGATAGGTGGCCGCGCCGAACAAAAATCCATACCAGCGATTCAGCATCTTCTTCCTCTCCTGCAACAGCCTTCCGCAAAGCTGGCACTCTGCAAAACTGGAAACCACGGCAGCATGCAGCTTCGGGATATCTCTATTACCGGCGATTCAGGCCTCTGTCGTCCTTTGGCCAGACTGACTTTTTTCTGCTATTTTTCTGACAGCGTGGCCACGGATACCATCAGGACCGTCTACGAATTTGGTCCTTTCCGACTGGAGCTGGAAGAACACCGGCTGCTCCGCGAGGGCCAGCCTCTCTCCGTCACCGGCAAGGCATTTGACACGCTTCGTGTTTTGCTGGAACGGCACGGAACCCTCGTCTCCAAACAGGACCTCATGAGTGCAGTGTGGCCTGCCACCCAGGTCGAGGAGAACAACCTCGATCGCAACATCTCCGCCCTGCGCAAGGTGTTAGGAGAGCAATCCTCCGGAAGGCCCTATATCGAGACCGTGCCCCGCGCAGGCTATCGCTTCATCGCGCCCGTCACCGAACGGTCATCGCAGACGCGAAACCGTCGCGCCACCGATCGCGAACCCGACGCGGCCACCCGGCAGGAAGTTCGCTTCTGCATAACACCCGACAAAGTACGCCTCGCCTACGCCACCGTCGGGACGGGTCACCCCATCGTGCGCGTCGCCAACTGTTTCAACCATCTCGATTTCGAGTGGGGAAGCCCTCTCTGGCGTCACTGGGTGAGAGACCTCGCTCAGGGCTACAGCCTTCTGCGCTACGACGGCCGTGGCAACGGGCTCTCTGAACGCGATGTTGCAGACTTCTCGCTCGATGCATGGGTGCAGGATCTCGAAACCGTCGTCGACGCCGCTGGTCTCGAAAATTTTGCGTTGATGGGCCACTCACAGGGAAGCTCCGTAGCCATCGCCTACGCCGCCCGGCATCCCGGACGCGTCAGCCATCTCATTCTCTGCGGAGCCTACGCCCGAGGAGCCTGCCATCGCGAAAGCGAAGAACTTCTCGAAGCTCGACGCGCGCTCGAAACTCTCGTCGAGCTTAATTTCGGCGAAAGCAACCCCGCCTTCTTCCAGCTCGTCACCGGCTTCTACATTCCCGAAGGAGCAACCGCCGAGGAACAGGACTGGTTCAAAGAGCTCCAGCTCATCTCCGTCTCATCGAAGAACCTCGTCCGCTTCATGCGCGCCTGTGACGAGATCAACGTTCGCCCGCTCCTGCCCAAAGTTAAAGTGCCGACCATCGTCTTTCATAGCCACAGGGACCGCGTCGCGCCAGCGGAAGAAGGAAGAATCGTCGCCACCGAGATCCCAAAGGCAAGGTTCGTTCCCCTCAACAGCGGCAACCACTTCCTCCTCTCCGAAGAGTCAGCATGGAAGATATTTCGCGACGAGCTCGCGGCTTTCCTCAAACATCCACAGTCCGGATCGAAGATCGCCTAAGCGACCTTCTGTCTTCTTCGAAAAACTCCCTCTACTGCAAACGGTCCCGGCCCCGAACACACCAGCGCCGCAAGGCACGCCAGGTACAGCAGATCGCACTCGTAACCCGGCGGCCCAAACTGCGCCCCAGCCGCTGTCACCGCAATCAGCTTGATCGAGCTGAACCCGTACGGAAGATGCACGGTAAAGATGGCCACCAGCAGAACCATCGCCATCGGCACACTCGCAGCAGCCACAGCCACTCCCAACAGAACCGCAGCTCCGCCAAGAATCTCCGTAAGAATTGTGAGCCACGCCATCCAGTGAAACGCCGGTACATGCATCGCATGAAGAAGCGCAGCGAATTTGTCAGGGCCTTTCGACAGCTTCGCCAGCCCATGCTCCATAAATCCGTACCCGACGATCAAACGAAGCGGCAGGGGAGCCCACCGCGCCAGGGAGTCTTTCATTCTCGCTCCATACCTCCGTTTGATCCGCCACAGCCCGTATGGTCACACTTCGCTGCAAAGATAGCTGCGAGAAAATAAGATGGCCTTACGGGAACCGTCGCCAGCTACTTTGCTTCGGCGTAAGCGGCCCGAACAGCCCCGGCCACGCGCCCGGCATCGGGATACTTCCCCTGCATCTCCGCCGTAATCGTCTTCACGGCCTCGTCCTGCGACTTGCCTTCCTTCTTCAACGCCGCCGCACGATCGCGAATCGTCGTCAGATACACGCGATAGTTTGCAATGTACGTCGCATCACCGATCGGCCCATGACTCGGAACCACGATCTTCGGCTTCAGCGCATCCAGCACATCCAGACTCGCCAGCCAGTGCGACACCGTAGAGTAAGGACTCGCAAACGAAGGCATCCCCTTCATCGCAATATCACCTGAGAACAGCACGGAGTCGCCCGGCACAAACACCGCCGTGTCTCCACGCGTGTGGTTCGCACCCATCGCTAGAATCCGCGCCGTCACGCCGCCCAGGTCCAGCGTGTACTCCTTATCGAACGTGATATCGGCCTTGCGAAACTTCGCATCCTTCAACAGCTCCGCGTTCACCGCCGACCGCCTGCTGAACACATCCGCCAGCTGGTATCCGAACTCATCAATGTCCTTGATCTGGTCCTCAGAACGAATCATCTTCGTCGACTGCGGAAAAGCCCCCGCGCCCAGATCGTGCTCCGGATGTACATGCGTCGTCACCAGATACAACGGCTTGCCCGGAGCAATCTTCTCCGCCTCCGCCAGAACAGTGCGGCCATTGCGCTCGCCCATACCGGTGTCGATCACCAGAGCCGCCCGCGTCCCCACCACAAACCCGATGTTCGGAACTCCCGGCGTCGTGTCCTTGTCTTCAATCGCATACACATGCGCCGTCAACTTTCGTGTCGCATTTGTCTGCACCATCGGATCACGCGGCATGTGCTGCTGCCCTTCAGCACCGACCGCCACAAACATGATCAAAGCCATCGTGACTAATGAACGCATCTTGATGCGACCTCCATCCGGCAGCATCATCATATGCCGCTGACAGACCGACCTGTCATTCTGACCTGGCGCAGCGTAGGCGAAGGTCCTGCTTCTTTCTTAGAAAGTGTCATCCTGAGCGGAGGCGTAGCCGGAGTCGAAGGATCTGCGGTTAGGGCTGCCAACCCCCTGAAGAGGGTGTCATTCCGAGAGCCTCTGAGCAAGCGAAGCGCGTCGAAGGGGAACCGAGGAGACCCGCATTTTGGCCGAGGTGCCACCAATCCAACCACGCCTCGAAAAGTGGCACACGAGTAAACTCATTAAGTCATGTCCGAAACATCCGCAGCTCCCGTCGCCACCATCGCCTCCCTCTCTGCGCACGAAGGCCAGACCGTCACCCTGCGCGGCTGGCTCTACAACATTCGCTCGTCGGGCAAGCTGCTCTTCCCCACCTTCCGCGACGGCACCGGAACCATTCAGGGGATCGTGCCCAAGGCCGCCGTCCCTGAACATGTCTTTGAGACCCTGAAAAATCTGCAGCTCGAATCAAGCCTCACCGTCACCGGCAAGGTCCGCGCCGACTCCCGCGCCCCCTCCGGCTACGAGCTCGACGTCGAGGACATCCACGTCCTCTCTGCCGTCTCTGCCGACGAGCCCTTCCCCATCACCCTCAAAGAACACGGCGTCGACTTCCTCATGGAGCATCGCCACCTCTGGCTCCGCACCCCGCGCCAGTCCGCCATCCTCCGCGTCCGCGCCGCTATCATGCGCGCCGCCTCCGAGTACTTCGACACCAACGGCTTCGTCCGCACCGATCCGCCCATCCTCACGCCCAACGCCTGCGAGGGCACCAGCGAGCTCTTCGAGATGGACTACTTCGACGACGACAAGGCCTACCTCACCCAGTCCGGCCAGCTCTACATCGAAGCCACCGCGCTCGCCCTCGGCAAGGTCTACAGCTTCGGCCCCACCTTCCGCGCCGAAAAGTCCAAAACCCGCCGCCACCTCACCGAGTTCTGGATGGTCGAGCCCGAGGTCGCCTTCCTCGAGCTCGACGGCCTGATGGATCTCGCCGAAGCCTTCATCACCCACATCGTCACCCGAATCCTCGAGCAGCACCGTAACGACCTGAAGGTCATCGGTCGCGATGTAACCAAGCTAGAAGCAGTCATTGCTAACGAGGGCGGCGGCCATCCCTTCCCCGGACAAACGGATGGCCAAAATAAAGAAAGTGTCATCCTGAGCGAAGGCGAAGCCCCAGCCGAAGGATCTGCGGTTAAGACTGCCACCAACCGCTTCCCCCGCCTCACCTACGAAGAGGCCCACGCCATGCTTGAAAAGGCCTACGCCGAGGGCAAGATCGAAAACCCGCACAAGTACGGCGACGACTTCGGCTCCCCCGACGAGACCTACATCAGCAGCCAGTTCGACAAACCCGTCATGGTGCACCGCTACCCCGCGGCCATCAAGGCGTTCTACATGCAGCCCGACCCACAGGACCCGACCAAGGCGCTCTGCGTCGACGTGCTCGCCCCCGAGGGCTACGGCGAGATTATCGGCGGCTCACAGCGCGTCGACAGCTACGACCTGCTGAAGCAACGCATCGAAGACCACAATCTCCCACTCGCCGCCTTCCAGTGGTACCTAGACCTGCGCAAGTACGGCTCCGTCCCCCATGCGGGATTCGGTATGGGAATCGAACGAGCCGTAGCCTGGATCTGCGGGCTGGATCATGTAAGGGAGACGATCCCGTTCGCTAGGACACTGAACAGGATTTATCCATGAGGTTCAGCCAAAGCTTTACTGTGTCCGGAACGTTTCACGCCTTATAGAGTGGTTCACGTCGGTTAACTGTGGAGAATTCCGATGTTAGATCACAAGTTTGGAGGTGACTGGACAGACAAAAAGCTCAGTTGCCTCAGAGCATATCTAGAGAGATATCGCGCTATATTCTCGACCAATTCAAACGCACGATATTTCAACACTTGGTACATTGACGCATTTGCCGGTACTGGATCTCGGACTGTGGGTGCAACCAAGCCTTCAATCTGGGAAGCCAATGTTGATATTGATACTGATCCGGAAGCAGCGGCTTATCGAGTTGGAAGTGCAATGATCGCGCTCGACCAGAAAAGCCCTTTCGACAACTATGTGTTCATCGAAAAATCGAAAACGAAATCCAATGCGTTGAGATCTGCTATAAATGAAAAATTTCCGCACCTAGTATCTCGCTGCACAATTCTTCAAGATGATGCTAATGCAGCGCTCATCAACTGGTCTAAACAGCGGAACTGGAATAAGGATAGAGCCGTCGTCTTCTTGGATCCTTTCGGCATGCAGGTCAACTGGGAGACCATTCAACTACTTGGTAGCACCGCTGGCGTCGACCTTTGGTATCTATTTCCTTTCGTCGCACGCCTTCTCAAGCAAGATGGAAATATAGATGAAGTTTGGCGCACCAAACTTACCGCGCTTCTTGGTACTGATGACTGGTTCGAACACTTCTACAAAAGAACTATTCAACCAGGCCTATTTGGGGACTACGAGGTCACACATCGAGATGCAACAGTAGCGAACATCCAAACCTACATTCATGATCGCCTTAAGACTTGTTTCAAAGCCGTGGCTCCAAGCATGATTTTGCGTAATTCGAGAAATAGTCCTCTATTTGCCCTTTGTTTCGCTGCATCCAACGAAAAAGGGGCGCCGATCGCTCTAAGAATCGCCAAAAGCATCCTCAAAGAACAATAGGAGCCGGGATTTATGGCAACGAAGTCAGCTATTGAATGGACCGAGATGACATGGAATCCTGTCTCGGGCTGCACAAAGATCAGCCAGGGCTGTAAAAACTGTTATGCCGCCAGAATGGCCCTTCGGCTCGAGGCAATGGGTTCTCCGCGATATGCGAATGGATTTCAAGTAACCACGCATGAAGATCTCATTGACACGCCTAAGAAATGGCGAAAACCAAGAACGATATTCGTCAATTCCATGAGTGACCTCTTTCATGATCAGATCTCGGATTCTTTTATCAAGCGCGTGTTCGAAACCATGCGAGATTGCCCACAACATACCTTTCAAGTCCTTACTAAAAGGAGTGAGCGATTAGCAAAACTTGGATCGTCTCTCGATTGGCCGCCTAATGTATGGATGGGCGTCAGTGTTGAGAGAGCCGATGTGATGCGACGTATAGCCGACCTAGTAAAAGTCCCAGCGAAGGTCCGGTTCTTATCCTGCGAACCACTGATCGGACCACTAGAAAACATCCCTCTGAATGGCATCCATTGGGTGATCGTCGGGGGTGAGTCAGGACCGGGTGCTAGGCCGATGAAATCGTCCTGGGCTGAATCCATTCAGCTTCAATGCAGAGAAGCGGGAGTGCCATTCTTCTTCAAACAGTGGGGAGGGGTCCGAAAACATAAAACTGGGCGCACATTAAATGGATCTATTTTCAATGAGATGCCCCCGTCGCCAAACGTTGGTATATGGAATCACGAACTTGTACAGATCGGGCGTGTGGCCCATACATAGAACTCTCCGATCCTACGTGACGGGTGTGGCCCATACATCAAACTACCCCAGACCGTGGGACATTCGCGTAAAGTGCGAATCTCAATCCCGATAAGGCACCTTCACCCCACGCATCCCACCCGGAAAATCCTTCACATTCCGGGTCGCCAGCACCCGGCCCGAGACCTCAGCGGTCGCAAGAACGATCGCATCCGTCATCTCGATCCGCATCTTCCGTCGCACCACAGCGGCGCGTTCCGCAACAGCGCTCGACACCGGCAGGCACTCGAAATTCAGCAGGAAGGACCGCAGCACCGCCTCTTCCTCGGGCGAGGAAGCTCCCGTCATCACCTCGATCCACGTAATCATGCTGATTGCGGGATCGCTGGTGCGCTGCAGCTCGCGCGTAGCCTTAGGGATACCGCTCAGATGGTCGATCAGGATGTTGGTGTCGTAGAGGAAGCTCGTCACTCCCACTCACTCCGCAGCCTCTCCTGATACTTCACGCCATCGACAGCCTTCTTCTTCCAGATCCCGAACGAGTCATCGAGGCCAGCCTTGTTCTGCGCGAGATATCCCGACACGGCCTGACGGATCAGCTCTGCCCGCGAGACCTTGCGAGCGCGACTGAGAATATTCAGTTGCTCCAGCTCCGACTCCGGCAGATCAACCAGCGTCCGCATCGTCCCGCCCCCCAAAGCGATATACACCGATGATATCACTGCGGGCCACCGGAACGATGCGCCCTCGCAGCGAATCGTGCCGGAGTCAGATTACGGGTCTGGAAAGCCAGCAGATTGCAAGGCAGAGCGCCAGCACAGAAGCTGCCGGCAGCGACTTCACCAGAGGATCGTGTACCTTCACGTGCATCGCCAGCGCTCCCACCATGAGGACCGCGACGACGGCGGCCGCCGGAAACACCAGAACATGCAGCCAGATTCCCGCCAGCAGGCAGATCGCGGCCAGAACCTTCAGTGTGCCCACCGCGTACATCGCCCCCGCGGGCAGACCGTAGACGGCGAACTCGTCCCGCATCGATTGTGCATTGCCCCCGCGATACGAGGTGGCGCGACCGAAGCGAAGCAGCCAGACATTCAAAAGCCCCAACGCGACAACCACCTGAAGAACCAAGAGGACCGTCTGCATTTCGGCTCCTATCTGGCGCCAAAGCAATTACTCTGCGCCGCCGTCCGAGTGTAAACCATCTAACCGGTGTGAAGGTTTACACGGAAGTCGCTCAGGCGGTCTCCATCGCTGCATTCACCTGGTATGGTCTGGGCTGCTTCTTCTCCCGGAAGATGGTGGCCGAATTTGAACGCTATCAAGTCCCCAGTCTCCGAATGCTGACCGGAACGCTGCAGATCTGCGGCAGCCTTGGAATGCTTCTCGGCTACTTCTACCTTCCGCTGCTCCGGCTCTCCGCCGCGGGATTCGCCCTGATGATGTTCTTCGCTGTGCTTACCCGTTTTCGAATTCGCGACCCACTCTACGCCGCCCTCCCGGCCTTCTCGTTGCTTGCCCTCAATACCTTCATCCTCATCGCCTCCCTGAAGCCTGCTTAGCTCTGACGTAGTGTTTGCAGGGGCAGCCATTCGTGCGAAGACACAGACCCATCCATATCCCTCACGGAGTACCATATCCACGGGTCACATCACCTCACCAGATCGCGAGGATCATCCCGATGACCACCTCCACCACCCAACCCACCTCCAGCGAATGCCGCCTCCTCCAAGCCGGTAAAACCTTCATGGGCAAACAGGGCCTCGAATACGCCGTCGGCATCTCCGCCGAATCCACGGGATCCGAGCACATCCACATGCAGCTCGTCACCATTCCTCCCGGCGGACGCGCGCGCGCCCACAAGCACGCCTCGCACGAGACCGCCATCTACGCGCTCACTGGAGAATCCGGCGTCTGGCACGGCGAGCGGCTGGAGCACCACACCATCGTCCGCCCCGGCGATTTCTTCTACATCCCCGCCAACATGCCGCATCTTCCTTACAATCCCAGCACGACCGAACCCGTCGTCGCCGTCATCTCCCGCACCGACCCCAACGAGCAGGAGAGCGTCGTCCTGCTCCCCGAGCTGGACAACATCCATCCAGCAGGCTGATCCTCCGCAGCCGCCTGCAAAGATGGCTGCCAGCCCCACACAGAGTCGATCTGTAGATCAGGCTCAACCTCGGGTGCCCCAGCGTCGCCGCCGAAGCGGCCAAGGTGGGCTTTCGTGCAGATCGCGCACCGCGAGACTTCGCCCTCTCCCCTCCGGCGGTGCGCTCTCCTGACAAGCGGCCCCTCGGCCCTCTTCATCTTCCGCAACACCTGCCTGGTATAAGCTAACCGTCGCCAGCGATGGTGCTCGATCAAGACGGCTCTCTCCGAAAGGCACCTGTCATGCCGACCCCAGGGAAGAAGCAACCTCCCAACACTCCCCACAGACGAGGCGACGGCGACCCGATCTTCGCGCAGCCTACTCCCTCGCCCGATCCAACCAGCTTCAAAAAACCCATCACCGACCAGAAAGACGTCGGCATCGGCATCGTCGAGCCTGTTCCTCAAGCAGCCAACGCAGTCGTCGAACCCGTTCTTACACTGGCGCAGGCGTACGGCTCGAAGGGCGCGACCGTCGATGCAGCCATTCAAAAGGCCGGACAGATCGTCTTCCACTCCGTCGGAGACACCGGCAGCGTCAAAGGGCCTTCCACCCAGTCGCTTGTCGCCGACAAGATGGTGACCGACTTCACCGAAAGCAACGCAGCCGACGTGCCTGCCTTCCTCTTCCACCTCGGCGATCTTGTCTACTACTTTGGCGAATCGAACTATTACTACGATCAGTTCTTCGAACCCTACCGGCTCTATCCCGCACCCATCCTCGCCATCCCCGGCAACCACGATGGCGTCGTCTACTCCTCCGACCCCGAACCGACGCTCACCGGATTTCTGCGCAACTTCTGTGCTCCGTCCTTCAACCCCTCTCCCGATGCGGGCGGCCTGCTGCGCAGCACCATGATCCAGCCCGCCGTCTACTTCGCCTTCGACTGCCCGCTCGTTCGCATCCTCGGCCTTTACAGCAATGTGCTCGAAGACCCCGGCGTCATCTCCGACCAGGGCGGCACCTATAAGGTGCTCGACTCGCGCCAGGTGGACTTCCTCACCGCCGCACTCAACCGCGTCAAGACAGACAAATTCACCGGAGCCGTCATCATCGCCACGCATCATCCCCCTTCACCGGAGGCTCCATCCACGGCGGCAGCCCCGCCATGCTCACCGACATCGACATCGCCTGCAAAGCCGCTGGAGTATGGCCGCACGCCATCTTCTCAGGCCACGCCCACAACTATCAGCGCTTCACCCGAACCTTGGACAACCTGCAGATTCCCTTCCTCGTCGCAGGCTGCGGAGGACATTCCCCACTCTCTTCCATGCGCTCCATCCTCCGCACACCATACAAAATCGATAACACTCTCACCCTTGAGAACTACAACACCACCGACTACGGCTATCTCCGCATCGTCGTCAACGCACAAACCATGCGTATTGAGTTCCACACCGCCACCAGCACGGGGACAAGCAAGACGCCCAACGACTCCGTTGTCATCAACCTCTCCACCCACACCATCACCGGTTGAGGCTTAGCTGATAAAAACTCGATCGCGCGGCGTCTACCGCTCCGGCCTCCCCATCACCCGATGGAAGGTCAGCGAGGGCATAATCTCCGTCACCAGGCGCGGCGAAGAAGAGGGGCGACAACGCCGCCGACACGCCGCATCTTCCCTACAACCCCGCACCACCGAACCCGTCATCTCCCGCACCGAACCCAACTAGCGGGAGAGCGTCGTCCTTCTGCCCCAGTGGGACAGCATCCATCCCGCCGGGTGAGCTAGAGATACCTTTTGGAATTGACTGCTGCATACCTTCCTACCGCCTTCGTTGGATAGAGTCGTTCCCCACTCGCTGATATTCTTCCGTTTAGTCCATCTAAAAAAAACGGAAAATGCGCAGAACCTTTCTTACACTTCTCTTTATCTCTCTTGGTCTTTCTGCTTTAACGGGTTGCGGCGGACCCAGGTTCACAGGCTCTCTGCCGGGTCGTGATGGCGACGGGACGGGTCCGAAGCCCGGCCCGGGGCAAGCACAGATCACGTCGCTAAGCCCAGGTACCGCCGTGGCAGGATCCAGCTCCCTGGCGCTTACCCTCAATGGGCTGAACTTCACACCGACCACGACCGTGCTTTGGAATGACGTCACAAATCTGACGACAACGTACGTCTCCTCTACCGTCTTGCAAGCGCAGGTTCCGGCTTCGTTGATCGCCAAACCGGGGACTGCTACCGTCGGTCTCGCGCCTCTGAGTTCCATCAACTTCGTTACGAACTTCACCATTACCGTCCAGCCGTTGAAAGGCAACAACACCTTCTCCGTGTCCATGTTTCCTGTTCAGGCCAACGATATGGCATGGGATCAGGCGAGCCAGCAATTCTATCTCTCGGTAGCGAAAGGGAATGGAACCAATGCGAACACCATTGCCGCACTGGATCCCGCGACCCGAGTCTTTACTCCTTTGGCCGCGACCACGAGCGAACCAGGCAAGCTGTCTGTCTCCGCCGACGGATCTTTTCTCTATGTCGGGCTCGACAGCGCAAACTCCCTGCGTCGCTATGCTCTCCCCAGTGCACACGCCGATATCGACATTCCTCTGGGATCGGGCTCATTTGGGAGCTATTACGCCATCGATCTCGCGCCAGCGCCGGGCAGTTCCCGCTCTGTCGCCGTCTCACGAGGCGTGAAGGCGACCTCCCCACGAGAGATTGGCGGGGTCGCCATCTACGACGATGCTGTCGTCCGTCCGCAATCGGTCCCTGGTTTTGGCTCTGGCGGAACCACTTCCATCGATACCTTGCTCTGGAATCCTGATGGACAAAGTCTCTACGGCGTGGACAACGGATCGGCGCCACCTACTCTCGACATTATGTCCGTCAACGCTGCAGGAGTGCAGCTAAAGAGCAAGACCGCTGACAAACCGATTCTTGGCTCCAGCGTCCACTTCAATCCTGCAACAGGGTACCTCTACAGCGACAGCGGCAAGGTCATCGACCCCGTATCCAACACCGTCGTCGCAAGCTTCACCTTCGATACGATCCAGGGAGGTTTTAGCAATACTCCGCTCATGGCACTCGATAGCAAGCTGAACATCGCATATTTTCTGGGACAAACCGTCTACAACGGAGCTCAGGGCAACTATGTCATCGCGGCATTCGATCTTACGCACTACACTCTTCTCGGCGCGATTCCTGTAACCAACGTGTCGGGCACTCCCTCAAAACTCATTCGTTGGGGCGCGAACGGACTCGCTTTTCTGACCGGCGATCTCTACGGCGCAGGCGCGGCTGGCGACGGCGTTTATCTGATCAGCGGAGACTTCGTCACCTCTCCGGCTCCGTAACGATGCCCGGTCTCAGACGCGCCCGATCTACCCAACACGGGCTTCACCCGCGTATCGTAAAGAGCCATGCGCATCCGAGCCACTCTCCTCGCCCTCTCTCTCGCTGCCACCCTGCCCGCCATCGCGCAGACCGCACCTAACACGCTCTCCGCAACAGAAAAGGCACAGGGCTGGCATCTCCTCTTTGACGGCAAGACCTCCAACGGCTGGCGCGGCGACCACAGCCCCAGCTTCCCCACCACCGGATGGGAGGTCAAGGACGGCATGATCTCCGTCACCGAGCACGGCGGCGAAGAGGGCGGCAACGCCGGCGACATCATCACCACGCGCAAATACACGAACTTCGAGCTGCTCGTCGACTTCCGCATCACCCCCGGGGCCAACAGCGGCATTAAATACTTCGTCGACCCCGACCTCAACAAGGGCCCCGGCTCCGCCATCGGCTTCGAATATCAGATCCTCGACGACGCCGTACACCCCGACGCGAAGAAGGGTGTCAACGGCGACCGCACCCTCGCCTCTCTCTACGACATGATTCCTGCGGCGAAGAACAAACCCGTCAAGCCCATCGGACAATGGAACACGGCACGCATCGTCGTTCGCGGAGCCCACGGCGAGCACTGGCTCAACGGCGTCAAGGTCGTCGAATACGATCGCTTCACCCCGCAGTTCCGCAAGCTCGTCGCCGACAGCAAATACCACGTCTGGCCGGACTTCGGCGAGAAGCACGACGGCTACATCCTGCTGCAGGATCACGGCTTCCCTGTTTCCTTCCGCAACATCAGGATCCGCGAGCTTCCCGCAACCAAATAGCACGCGGAAAGACGCCTCGCTCGCCTTCGGTGCTGTTGTCGAGGCACGACATACATGACAAATTCCCCGCGAAAGCGTCCAATAGTGTTGGAGCGACAAGCATGGCAATGAACGACTATCGCATGAACGAGTACCGCAGTTATCCCACCATCATCGACGCCCCACGCGAGGAGACTACCTCGCTGCTGGCCAAGGTGCTTGGCATCACCGCCGTCGGCTTCCTCATCACCGCCTTTGGCGTCACCACCGCGCCAGCATGGGGAACGCTGCCCGGCATGATCCTCGTCCTCGGTCTGGTCTTCGGGATCAACTTCGCGCGCAAGGCCAACCCTGCGCTCGGACTGGGACTCTTCTTCGCCCTCGCCTACTTCATGGGCTGGGAGATCGGCCCCCTCATCCAGCGTTACATCCACGCCTTTGGCAGCACCCTCGTCTTCAACGCCGCCGCGACCACCGGCGCGGGCATGGCCGTGATGGGCTGCATCTCCTATCTCTTCAACATCAACTACCGCCGCATCGCCGGAATCGGCTTCGCCGCTCTGTTGCTGCTCATCATCGCCGGAATCGCCAGCATGTTCTTCCACTTCCTCACGCCCGACACCTACTCCTGGCTGACCCTCGGCATCTTCACCCTGCTCACCGTCGGTGACTTCGCCCGTATCCGCGCCGGCGGCGATGGAGCCTCCGCTGTCTCCCTCGCGCTCTCCATCTATCTCGACGCCATCAACATCTTCCTCGCGGTGCTGCAGCTGATGGGCGGCCGCCGCAGCCGCGACTAAATCTTCCACACACTTCCTCAAACACGCTTCATGGTGTCATCCTTAACCCATGAAGCGTGTTCTCTTCCTCAAAGCTCTGGCCTGTTCCCTGCTCACCCTCTCCCTCGCTGCCCACGCGCAGGAGAAAGGCTACTGGCGCGCCGCAAGCCAGACCGCCCGCTCCATCACCGGGGACGTTTCGCTGGCCGACGAAAAGATCTCCATCAACTTCTACATCGTCACCATGTCGAAGATCCGTGCCCTCGAACCCGGCGAAGTCAGCGCCGTCTTCGATGCGGACACCAGCACCAACCCGACCGGCAGCCTCTACCGGCTCAACATCCCCGCCTCAAAGACCTTCCAGAAACACAACACGCTCTGCGGCGCAGAAGCCGTTCAGTGGATGGTGACCTACGCGAAGGCCAACGCCCTGCAGATTGCCTTCTTCTCGGGAGCCAAGCCCCCCGTCTTCACCCTCGAGGCCATCTCCGGCTCAACCGATCTCTGCGGTACCTACACCTACGTGCGATAAAAAATGCGCGGGCAGGCCCCAACCGTGCCCGCGCGAACAGGGACTTCCTTGTTAGTTTTTTACGATCGCCGGCGGAATCCACTGCCCGCTCTGGATCGTCTGATCCGGCCAGTACATTCTCAAAAAGACGATGTAGTTGCCCGTCTTCGGCGTCGGCAGCCAGTTCTTGAAGGCCGTTCCCGCAGGTGGAGGATTGGTCTGCAGGTACAGATCCAGCGAGCCATCCATATTGAACTGCGCCATGTGCCCCTGCACATAAGGCACCCCGATGGCGTTGTAGTTGACGCCCGCATTCGTCGCCGCATCATTGGCCACCAGCGTTCCATCCGCGTTGTAGATCGTGACCGACCAGAACCCTTTCGGGTTGACCGGAGGAATTCCCTGGCTCACGCCCGGCGGCGCAAAGTGGATCTTGTAGTTGTTCGCTCCATCCAGCAGCGCGTTGGTGCCGTCATTGGTCGTATAGCCATAGACCGCATCGATAGGATTGTTCGCGCCCAGCGCATCCTTCGCGACCTCGGCCCGCAAAAGATAACTGTCGCCATAGGTCCCGACCCCCAGCGACATCGTCCACTTCGTCGCGGTCTGCGGAGGTGTAGGAGCAATGTTGAGAAACGCCCTTGCTGCCGCGACACCCTTTTGCAACGTATCCATCGTGTCGCGCCCGATGGCCGTGCAGTCGTAGTAGTGATCCTGAAAGAGCCCCACGTTGGCAAGCTTCGGCAGCATCGCATCATCCTGCCCCGCAATCGGTCTGTTGTAGATCATCATGGCCGCCATGTTCTGGAAAAACGCGCACGCGTCCATCCCGGCAACCTGATTCAGCGGTGTCGTCTTCACATCGGCATAGGGCTGCACCGGAAGATCGGACGGCGGCGTATAGGGCCCTCGCCTGAACCTGCTCAACGGCGTCAGCGTCAACCCCGGATAGATAAACTGCACCACTTCGTTGAGATCCCACTGCGTTCCGTTGGTGTAGATCCTTCCGATAATCCACATCGTATTAGTCGGCATCTGGATGGTCTCTCTCAGCCCGAACGGCAGCTGACCATTCCAGTTCGGTCCCACCAGAGCGTAGTCGCCCTCCTGGCTTCCCAGGCGGCTGCCCGGCGATTTCATGCTTACATTTGTCCACCCATCCAGCATCTGCAGCAGGAAGAACCGGTTGCCCATGTACGGTATGTGCAGGATGACCGGCTCTTCCGCTAAGTTCAGAAACGACGAGGCATAGAGCGTCGTCGTGCTGGGAAGCACAACGTCTTTGAACGTCGCATCCGGCAGTCGCAACTCCTTGCCAAACTGGTTCAGCGGAGCCGCGCCAAGCTTGGTCATCGCATCGGGAATCGTGGTGGCAGTGCGACCCGTCACCCCAACCATCATCAGCGGGTAGCCATAGATGTAGGACTCGACCGCATCGACAAACAACTGCGGCTGGCCATTCTCAATTTGTTGAAGCGTCTGAGCTTTCGCAGCCGAACCCGCCATCACCAGGGCAAGCATCGAGGCCGCAGGACACGCAAACCTGCGAAGTCTTTTCATAGCATCTCCATTGCAGAAATCCGGACGATTCACTGCAGGACCCGAATCATTCTCGAGAGCCAGAGCCGTCAATACACAAAGAAAAGAGGGGCCGTCATCGACACCGATGACCTTCAAGGGACCGGAGAAGTTTCAGCGCAAATTACGCCTTATCTTCCATCCCGCAACAGAGCTCGCTCTCGTAGCTGCAAACCTGTCGACAGGGAAACCTGGGCACAATTACTGGGGGATGGGGACCCGGACCGAGCCTCAATGTACCCGGAACGGCTGGGGAAAGTCTACGGGGATCGCAAAATATTTTTTGCCATTCATCGCAGCATCGAAGGAAGTCGCATCCCGCAACCCTGAAAGCGGAAAGACCCGCAGCTCGCGGACCCCACCGACTTTTCGCCCCGCCCAGCCTCATCACCGACCGTACGGCGTCGCGGTATCGATCATCGGGCTTAGCGGAAGGCTGAACGGCGCATCCGGATGCGCAGGATCGAAATCTGTAAGCCCCGAACGCATCCACTTCACCAGCGGGCTCTTCTGTTGCCGCAACGACTCTACGACGCATCGAGCCAGTTCATACGCTCCATAGCTGTTAAAGTGCGTATCGTCCTTCAGCTCCGCCGCCTGACCCTCGAACGTGTTCGCCGGATAATGCACAAACGCCTTCAACGTTCCATCCGGCCCCATCGTCTCCCACATCACCTTGCTCATCGCATTCAGATCAACCAGTGGCAGCTGCTCTTCTGCGGCAATCTTTCGCAGCGTCTGCGGATACGGTGCCAGCGTGTCTGTGATCTTTCCAGCGTCATCAAACGTCCTCCGGTTCATGCTCGTCACCAGAATCGGATGCGCTCCCACAGCCCGTGCCTTCGCCACATACTTCTCCACCAGCGCCGTGTACTCCGTCTCCGCAGGAACATATCCTCGTCCCGGCTTCTGATCGTTATGCGCAAACTGCAGCATCAGAAAATCGCCCCGCTGGATCGTCGAAAAGATCTTCTCCCACCGCTTCTCCGTCTCGAACGACCGTATCGTCTCGCCCGACTCCGCATGATTGGCAATCGACACCTTCGGACCGAAGAACCGCGGCAACATCTGTCCCCACGCAGCCCACGGCTCCTTATCCTGGTCCACCACCGTCGAGTCCCCCGCCAGATACACCGTGGGAACATCCTTCACCGCTTCGACAGAGATCTTCCGCACCGAGGGATGCTCGCCGTTGAACTCCAGCGTCAGCTTCTCGTCCCAATCCAGCGCTCCTACCTCGCGCGGCTTCAGATGGACACGCTCCGTCCCCCCTGCAATGTCAGGCGTCCGGACATTCACCACAAAACTCTCTGTCCTGTACTCTCCCGCTGTGGTCGCCTCTTCCTGCACCATCAGCCGCCGCGACTCCGCCCGCACCGTCGTCTTCGCCGCTCGGTCCCCACCCAGCTCCACCTTGATGCGGTAGTTTCCATCCGTCGCTGGAAACGAGACGAAGAACGCGGCATCGCTCGAACAACCGTCTTTCGTCTGCTGAGAAGGAGGCGCCACAAGATCGAAGCCCGCCGCCGTCGCCGCAAACCGCGCCGAAGCCGTCGCACCACATACAAGCACCACTGGCGCTGCCGAAGCGCTCAGCGTCGCTGCCCACAAAAGGCCCATCGCTCCCAAAATCTTCATCCAGACCCACTCCCACGCAGAACTGCAAACAACCAAAAGCCTAGCATTTCCGATAGAGAAAAACTTCTCCCATTGGAAGATGCCTCTACGCAGCCCACCCTCGGCTCATTTAGCCTTTGATTTCCAAAGTGTCATCCTGAGCGCAGGCGAAGTCGAAGGATCTGCGGTTTGCCCACCATCACCCATCAGCCTAAGGCCGATGGAATCGACCCACCAGGACACCCTTCCCCAGAATGTGGCCATCCATCGCCTTCAGCACGTCCGCACGCGTCGCGTCCGGCCCCAGGCTCAGCTTCGTGTCCAGCGCAAACAGCTCGAAGACGTAGTGATGGTAAGGGCCGGCCGCACTCGCGCCCATTCCCAGATATCCCACCTTCTTCGCGCGGTTCAGCGCCTGGATCGAGCCATCTGCGAGCTGCGCCTGATCGCCTACTCCCTCCGGCAGGCTCGTCGCCGTCGCCGGAATGTTGAAGACCATCCAGTGCAGCACCTCTTCCGTGGTATGCATCAGCGACGTGTCAGGATCGTGCAGAATCAGGGCGAAGCTCACAGTGCCATCCGGCACATGCGTCCATGCCAGGGCTGGCGAGATCGGCTTTTCCGGAGCGGCAGCCTGGGTGTACTTGTTGGGAATAATTCCGCCATCTTCAAACGACGAACTCGTCAGCGTCAGCCCAGGCTTTGCAGGGGGTTGGGATGTAGCCGCTGTCTGCCCGACGACAACAGCACACGGAGTCAACAGCAGGACAGCCATTCTGAAAAAACGCTTCATATCTGCTCCTCTGGGTATCGAGATAAAATGCATCCCTTGCAACAGAGCCCGCGTCCGCCATTACACCACATCGGAATCGAGACATGGACATGATAGAAAAGACACACCGTCCTCCATTCAGCTTCACCGTGACTCACGCACCTGACGTCAGAAACATTTACGATCCATTCGATCCTCTTATCGCCCATTGATTTTTCTATGTATCAATCGCGTAAGTCCCCCGTCTAACGGGGCAAAAGGAGAGTCATGGAATCCCGCCCCACCGCTCGTATCCTGACCTATCTCGTCCTTCTCGCCTTCGTAGGCTTCCTCGCAATTCAGTTCGTACGCCCCGCTTTCACAAATCCTCCCGTTACGGCGGAGCTACAGGCACCCCCCGAGGTAAAGCGGGTTCTGCGAAACTCCTGCTACGACTGCCACTCCAACCAGACACAGCTTCTCTGGTTCGATCGAATTCAGCCTGCCTACTGGCTCGTCACTAAAGACGTAGAGGAGGGCCGGGCGCATCTCAACTTCTCCGAGATCGCAAAACTCCCCGCCGCGCAGCAGAAAGGCATCCTCTACGAGGCCCTCAACCAGGCACAGCTCGGCGCTATGCCCCTTCCCCGCTACACGATGCTTCATCCCCGCGCTCGCATCTCCGACGAAGATCTCGCTATCCTCAAAAACTATCTCCATCCGCCAGCCCCCGATCCGTCGCCGGATCCTGCAATCAAGGCCGCCGCCGATAGCCAGTACGACCAGTGGATTCATGCAAGCCAGGCTTCGCTCTCCGTCGCCCCCGCGCCCAACGGCATTGCTTACTTCCCCGGCTATCGCGACTGGAAGGTCGTCAGCACCACCGATCGCTTCGACAACCACACCCTGCGCATCATCTTCGGAAACGACGTCGCTGCCCGCGCGATCTCCGAACACAAAATCAATCCCTGGCCGCAAGGCACCGTCTTCGCCAAAGCTGCGTGGACCCAGCAGGTCGACCCGGACGGAAACACCCGCGCCGGCAGCTTTATCCAGGTCGAGTTCATGGTCAAGGACAGCCAGAAGTACGCTTCAACCGGTGGCTGGGGATACGCTCGCTGGCGTGGAGTGGACTTGAAGCCCTACGGAAAGGATGCAGCTTTCACCAATGAGTGCGTCGGCTGCCACAATCCCGTCCGTCGTAACGACTACGTCTACACCTTTCCGATCGGGGGACAGGAATGAAAAGCTCCATCAAGGCACTGCTGTTAATCGTTGCAACCTCCTTCGGCATAACTGGCTGCGAATCGCGCACACCCGAGCCTGCATCCACCAACCGGCCGGCCGCGTTGGAAGGGCAACTCCCCTACAATCCGCTCGCCTGGAAGGCCATCACCGCATGGACCAATCCGCGCCAGGGAACCATGTCGACCCTCTACGGCAACGACACCGCCGTCACTCACGTCCGCTCTGGATCTGCCGATCCCTATCCGCGGAACTCCGTATTGGCGGTCGTTACCTGGGCACAGCGAGAAGATCCGCACTGGTTTGGAGCGAAGATTCCATCCCACCCGCAGTCGGTCGAGTTCGTCACCATGCCATCCACGCCGGAAGGGCAACCCGTCTACGCGCGCTATCAAGGCTCTCCGCTCGCACAGGTTCAGAACATGGACACAGATACCGTCCGCAAAAATGTAGCATCCATCGTCTCGGAGCGGGCCGCCGTGATGCCTTAGGCGGCCTTGCGGCCTCTTCGCAGAATCAGGTACACGCTCACCAGCACCATCGCTGCACCTGCCATCACGTGCGCCGTGATCGGCTCTCCTGCAGCAAAATAGCCGAGAGCTACCGCCACCACCGGATTCACATAGGCGTAACTCGCCACCTTGCTCGCCGGCATTCTGCCCAGCAGCCACACGTAAGCCGTAAACGCGAGCACCGAGCCAAGCAAAATCAGATAGGCCAGCGCCAGCACAGCATTGCGTGAGATATGCGGCCATGGATGCAGTTCACCGAAGGCTCCCGAGACCAGCAGCAGCGTTGCCCCGCCAATCATCATCGAACCTCCCGCCGTAACCGGGCGCGATGCCGGCAGTACCAGCTTGCGGCTCAGCACCGTTCCCAGGCACCAGCCCGCGGTTCCCAGCAGAATCGCAACACAGGGAATCAGCGGCAGCTTCTGTCGAGGATCGGGAAGCATCAGGATTCCCACCCCTCCAAATCCCAGCAGCACCGCCGCCACCAGGCTCCAACGGAACGGCTGCAGGCGAAACAGAAACATCTCGAACGCAATCGTCATCAGCGGGACCGTCGCCGAAAGCACCGCCGCAATGCCAGAAGGAACATACTTCTCCGCCCAGAACAGCGCGCCGTAGTCCACGACGAACATCAGCCATCCCAGCAGCGCCAGATTGCGCCACTCTTGTCTCGTAGGACGTACCGCCCCCCGCATCCACAGAAAGGCCAGCAGGATCAAACCCGCCAGAAACATCCGCACTCCGGCAGCGAACAGCGGAGGCACCTCATGCACCGCAATCCGAATCGCAAAAAAACGTCGTGCCCCACAAAATGTAGATTGCGGCGAAGGCCAGAACGACCCGGAGGTCGACTGTCTTCCGCTCTGTCTCTCGATTGCTGCTAACCGGTAAAACCGTCATAGGTGGTTACTACTTTACGAAGCTCCACATAACCTGTAAAGATGGTTTTGGAGGTTATGCACAATTCCTGTGACGAAATCCTTCCAACTCGTTGCCGGCCATCCGGCGCTGGACCTTATCAACACTCTCGACTGGCGATTTCGTGAGTCCGGCCCCGAGGAGCTGATTAATTCCTACGAAGATCTTCTGCGCTTTGCCGAGCAGACCGGCCTTCTCAGCCCTCGCCAGGCCCGGACTCTCCGCCGCAAAGAGAGCAACGGCGCCGCACGCGTCCTGCAACAGGCCAAAGATCTAAGGGAGAGCGCCTCCCAGGTCGTGTACGCCACGCTCGATGAGATGGAGCCAGCGGTCGAGTCCGTTCTCAAGCTCGACCGGTTCATGCATACCGCGCAGGCAAATCGAGCTCTGCGCTGGTCCGCAAAAAAAATCAGGATGGCATGGCCTGCGGAAGATGATCCTGCCTTGCCGTTATGGCTCCTGTCGCAGGCAACGGCGGACTTGCTGACCTCCGACAACGCCGCCTCCATTCGCGCCTGTGCCAATCTGGAGTGCCGTTGGCTCTTCCTGGACCTCAGCAAAAACCATATGAGGCGCTGGTGCGACATGAAGATCTGCGGAAATCGCACCAAGGCGCGAAGGTTCCGCGAGCAGCACGGCGCCCGCTGACGGGCCCGGCATCGACTATCCTGTAAGAGACAGTTTTCCGAGCCCGAACGGGTTCGACGAATAGAGGAAATTCCTTGCCATTGAACTGCGGAATCGTCGGCCTGCCCAACGTGGGCAAGTCCACCATCTTCAACGCCCTGACCTCGGCCAAAGCCCAGGCGGCAAATTATCCCTTCTGCACCATCGATCCCAACACCGGCACGGTGACCGTTCCCGACGAGCGGCTGGACCAGATTACGAAGCTCGTCGTGCCCAATCGCACGGTGCCAACCACAATGGAATTTATCGACATCGCCGGTCTGGTGGAGGGTGCCAGCAAGGGGGAGGGCCTCGGCAATCAGTTCCTCGGCCACATTCGCGCGACGGACGCCATCTGCCATGTCGTCCGCTGCTTCGATGACCCCGAGGTCGTGCACGTCGCGGGAGGCGTCAACCCCCTGCACGATATGGACATCATCAATACCGAGCTTCTGCTGGCCGATCTCGATACGGTGGAGAAGCGAGCGCAGCGCGTCGAGAAGCTGGCCCGCAATACGCAGGACGCGAAGATCAAGGCCGAAGCCGCCGCCGTCGCCAAGCTGAAGGCCGTTCTCGAAGCCGGTATGCCCGCACGCACGGCAGATCTTACCGACGACGAACGCATCGCCGCCCGCGAGCTCTTCCTGATAACGGCAAAGCCGCAGCTCTACGTCGCCAATGTGGATGAGGCCGCGCTTACCGTCGGCAACGCCTATACCGAAGCGGTCGAAAAGCGTGCCGCAGAAGAAGGCGCGCAGGTCGTCCGCATCTGCGGCGCGCTGGAGAGCGAGATCGCGCAGCTCGATCCCGCGGAACGCACCGAATTTCTGGAATCCGTCGGCTTGACCGAGCCCGGGCTGAACCGGCTGATCCACTCGGCCTATCGTCTGCTCGACCTGATCACGTACTTCACGGCAGGAGTGCAGGAGGTGCGTGCCTGGACCATTCGCCGCGGAACGAAAGCCCCCGGTGCCGCAGGCGTCATTCACTCCGACTTCGAGCGAGGCTTCATCAAAGCGGACTGCTACTCCTGCGACGATCTCTTCAAGTACGGAAGCGAACAGGCGGTCAAAGAGAAGGGACTGCTGCGATCGGAAGGAAAAGAGTACGTCGTCAAGGACGGCGACATTTTGTTCTTCAAGTTCAACGTGTAGGTTACTCGGCATAAACGGGAAAGGCCCCGAATCTTCGGGGCCTTTCGTCGTATTGCCTCAAGTGGAGTTTAGCTCTATCGCCCGAGATACGTCTTGTACTGCGTCTCCACCACCCCGGTGTTGCGGGCGAGCGTCAGCTTGGCCTGGTTGTACTGATACAGCGTCTCGACCAGCCGTGACTGTGCAGCCGCCAGCGTAGCCTGTGCCTGCACCACCGGAAGGTTGTCGTCGATCCCCGCAGCGAAGCGGTCTGTTGTGTCCTGCAGGGCCTGCGTTGCGAGATCCACATTGCTGCGGGCGACCTTTACCTGCTCGTTGGCCGCATCCACATCCAGCATCGCCGAGCGGATCTGCTGCTCGATCGTGACCTTCAGGCTTTGCACCTGCTGCCGAAGTCCACTCAGCTGCGCCTGTGCCACCTCGCGTTCCCCGCGAAGCTGGCCTTCCTGAAAGATCGGAAACGAGAGCTTGCCCATCGCTGTAAAGACGCCATGGTAAAGTCCCTGCGTCTCTCCGAGCACACCGTAGTAGCCCTCAGCGGAGAGCGATGGCAGACGCTCATACTTCACGGCCTTCAAAGTGCGGTCGGCAACCTCCATCTGCGCCTGCAGGCTGCGCAGATCTTTTCTTCGTTCAAAGGCCAGCGTCATCGCCTGATCCAGCGGCAGCGCGGCAAACTCGGCGTAGGGGGCCTTATCCGTCAGGGTAAGCTCCTGTTCCGCGGGCATGCCCATCAGCCGGTTCAGCGCGATCTTGTCCTTCGCAAAAACGTTCTCATTGTTGATCAGCGTCTGCTGCTGGGTCTGCAGCTGCACGCGTGCTCGCAGAACGTCGAGGTTGGTACCGACGCCCGCATCGTGCGAGGCCTGGGCCTGGTTGAGGGCGACCTGGTCGGCCTTCAGCAGCGCCTGTGCGTTTTCAATCTCCGAAGCATCGGCGACGGCGCGCAGGTACTGGGTGCCAACGTTCAGAGCTACCGTGCCGCGCTCATTCAGCGTGGTCCACGAGGCCACCTCATCGGCTCTCTGGGCTGCGCGATACAAGAAGTACGCCGGAACATTGAATAACTGCTGGTTCAAATTCAACTGGGCCGAGGTCACATCGACCTTCACGATCTCCGGAAAATTTCCCGTCACTCCGGGAATTTTGACCGACCCCGGCCTGAAGCCCATCGCCGCAAGGTTGATCTCCTGCGTGGAGGTCTTCGCCACTGCCGTCATGCTGGGCAGAAGGTTGTTTTTGACCTGCAGCACCTGGCCATGGACCGACCTCTGATTCTGAAGGTCGAGCACGATCCCAAGGTTGTGCTGCAGCCCGTAAGCGATGGCATCGTCGATACTTAGAGGCATCGCTCCCGGGGTCGCCCGCTCGACGACGACACCGCCTGCCAGCTTGGTAACAGGGGCGTTGGCGGCAAAGTTCGGTTCCGGAGCGGGGGGAAGATCTTCCGGTTTCGGCTGCTGGGCCAGCGACACCGCGGCAAAGCTCAGCCACGCGGCTGCGACCGGCAGAAACTTCCTTTTCATTGAGGGGCGAAACTCCACTTTCGTCAAAGATTGGACAGCTAATCTTCTCGATTCACTTGGATTAGATTACCGGGCGGCGGGCGGGGTTGCGAAAATCCGTTTCATATTCCAGCGAAGAGTCCCCTTCCGCTCGTCTAAAATACAAACAAACGCTTTATGCGTCCAAACACCATGAACCGCATCCTACTCGCCGCCTCTCTGCTCGCCGGTCTGTGCCTTCCTGCAGCGGCTCAATTGTCCGCTCCTCCCAATACCGGGAATACCTTCAAAGACACCTCGATGCTAAAGCCGCCGGCAACGGCGAAGGTCGCCATCATCAAGTTTGAAGACCTCGAGTGCCCGGCCTGCTCGCATGCCTACCCCATCGTGCACGCGGCCGCCGACCGCTACAAGATTCCGATCGTCCGCTACGACTTCCCGCTCAAGATGCACATCTGGAGCCGCGACGCCGCGATCACGGCGCGCTACTTGCAGGACAAGGTCTCCCCCCAGGTTGCCGACGAGTTCCGTGGCGCGGTCTTCGCCGCCCAGACCTCCATCGCCTCCAAAGACGACCTTGCCGCCTTCACGCGGAAGTTCTTCCAATCGCACAAGCTGAACGAGCCCTTCGTCATCGATCCGGCAGGCCGGTTTTCCGCAGAGGTTAACGCCGACTACACCCTCGGCGAGCGTATCGGCATCTCGCAGACCCCCACCATCTGGGTCGTGAGCCAGAAGAACTGGGTTCAGGTCACCGATATGAATCAGCTCTACGCGACCATCGACAACATGGAGTCCCAGGTCGCCCAGAGCACGCCCGGCAAGACGGCGGCGAACGCTCCGAACTCCAAGCTTCGTCACGCAGCGACACCCCAACGATAACTGCCATAAACAAAGGACATAAGGCCCGGCTGGGTACGACCTAGCCGGGCCTCTTCCATTTGGGAAGCTCTTCCTGCTTGACTACCCTAAACATCTAGGTATACAGTCCCACTCCAGATACGAAGTTGTCTAGGGGTAAGGACAGATGGCGAAGAACGACCTTCAGGGAACACTGGATCTTTTGGTGATGAAGACTCTCCTGCAAGTGGGAGAGCTGCATGGCTATGGCATCGTGCTGCACATTCAGCGGGTGTCCGGCGACCTGCTCCGGATCGAGGAAGGGTCGCTTTACCCGGCCTTGCACAGGATGGAACAGCAGGGTTGGATTACTGCGAACTGGGCTCTTACCGAGACCAATCGAAGGGCGAAGTACTACAAGCTGACCCCTGAGGGACGGAAGCGCCTGGAGGAAGACGAGAAGAACTTCGAGCATCTGGTGAAGGGTGTTCGCGCCGTTTTGCGTTACGCGTGAAGGGGGAAACGATGTCGCTGCTTCGCCGGATGCTCAATCTTTTTTCGCGAACCACCTTGGACCACGAGATCGAGGACGAACTCCGCTCGCATTTGGAGATGCGAATTGACGACAACATCGCCACAGGTATGTCGGCGGAGGAGGCTCGCCGCGATGCCCTGCTGCGCTTTGGCAACCTGTCGAGCACACGCGAACAGACGATGGAAGCGGATGTGAATCTTACGCTCTCCGACATCTGGTCGGACGTACGATTTGGCTGGAGGCAGTTGCGAAGAGATACGAGCTTTGCGTGGATCGCCATTCTGGTACTGGCGCTCGGTTTCTGCGGCAGCGTCGCAATCTTCGCCTTCGTCGATGCCGTGCTGATCAAGCCTCTGCCATACCAAAACCCATCGCGGCTGGTAGCCCTGTTCGAGAGCACTTCCCTGGGTCCACGCTTTCATCTTTCCTATCTCGACTACCTGGACTGGAAGAGACAGAACAAGACTTTTCGTTCGCTGGAAGCCTATGACGAAAAAACAGTCGCGCTGGATACGACGAAGGGAAAGCAGGTCGTCGGGAGCGCTGCCGTCAGTGCAGGTTTCTTCCGTACGCTGGGAGTCGCACCTGTCCTTGGGCGCGATTTTCGTGACGGCGAAGATACGCCAGCCGCTGCCCGCACCGCGATCCTGAGTTACGCTGCCTGGCAAAACCGGTACGGAGGACGGATCGATATCCTCGGAGAGGCGATCGCGCTTGAAGGGGTACCCTATACCGTCGTCGGTGTTCTGCCGCAGGGTTTCCACTTCGCGCCAGCAGCAACCGCCGAGTTCTGGACAGCGCTTCATGGGTCTTCCGATCCGAACGGCCGAGGAGAACATGGTCTTTGGGCGATTGCTCGACTGAAGGATGGCGTAACCGCGGAGACGGCCTCGTCAGACATGGCCCTGATCGCCCGCCAGCTGGCGAATCAATATCCGGACTTCGACGGTGGGCGGAGCGCAACGGTCATACCGTTAACCGAAATGATCGTCGGGAATCTTCGCCCCATTCTGCTGTTGCTGCTGAGCGGAGCCATTCTTCTGCTCCTGATTGCCTGCGTCAACGTCTCCGGGCTGATGCTGGTCCGCTCGGAAAACCGGCGTCATGAGATGGCGGTTCGCAGCGCGCTGGGAGCCTCGCGAGCGAGGCTGGTGCAGCAGCTGGTCACCGAGGGAGTGATGCTTGCTGCAGCGGCAAGCCTGATCGGTGCCGGTGCTGCTTACGGAACGATTCGTCTCCTGCTAAAACTTGTACCGCTGAACATGCTGGAGGATATGCCTTACCTTCAGGGCCTGGGATTGAACCTGCATGTGGTTGCGGTTGCCGCTGCGGTTGGTCTGGCGATGGCGCTCCTGCTCTCGCTGATGCCGGTGTTGCGTCTTTCGATTGCGGAGGTGCGCTCAGGGTTGGCGCAGGGCGGCCGTTCCGGAACAACGACAACGTGGCGACGGTTAGGATCGAATCTTGTGGCGCTGGAGTTATGTACCGCCATGGTGCTGCTGGTTGGAGCCGGGTTGTTGGGAAAGAGCTTCTATCGACTGCTGCATGTGGATATCGGAATCCAGCCGCAACATCTGGCGCTGCTCGGATTGCGCGCTCCGGGCACCACGAAACAGGAGCAGGACATTGCGCTGACGCAACGTGTGCTTGAGGAGGCGGGTAGATTGCCCGGGGTGCAATCGACGGCGATAACGCGGCAGGTTCCTGTCGCGAATGTCGCCGGCGGAAATACGGCGTTTGAGATCGTCGGACGGCCACAACACGGCACGGTGTATGAATCGAACGACCGTCAGGTTGGGACCACCTACTTCAGCACCGTACAGGCCCGGTTGGCGCGAGGACGATATTTCGCCGAAACTGACGACGCTTCAAAGCCTCGCGTGGCGATTGTGAATCAGACCTTCGCCCGAAGATACTTCCCAGGCAAAGACGCTCTCGGCAAATACATCCGCTACGACGCAGCCTCGCCGGTCATCGAGATCGTCGGCGTTGTCAATGACATCAAGGAAGGCCCGCTGGATGGAGAGGCCCAGCCGGTGTTCTACACACCGTTCGGCCAGGACCCGGGGAACTCCTTCTTCCTGGTCGCCAGGACGGCTCAGGACCCGAAGGAGGTGTTGCGATCACTGGATACGACGATTCACCGGATCGACCCAGACATTGTGGTCTTCAGCACGGAGACCATGGAAGACCGGATCAACCATACGCAGTCCACGTATCTGCATCGCTCCGCGGCATGGCTTGTGGGTGGATTCGCCGTAATGGCGCTGTTGCTGGGCATCGTCGGTCTGTATGGCGTAATCGCCTACTCGGTGAGCCAGCGTACCAAGGAGATTGGAGTGCGTATGGCGATGGGCGCACAACGCAGCTCGATCAACGAACTGATTATGAACGAAGGACGGCGGTTACTGGTCGTCGGCGTTATGGCAGGCTCGATCTGTTCTTTGGTTGCAGGGAACCTTATCCGAAAACTGTTATTCGGCACCCGTCCCTGGGATTTGGGTATCTTCACCATTGTCGTTGGAATGCTCGCTGTCTCGACCATGGCCGCCAGCTACATTCCTGCAAGACGCGCTGCGTCGCTGAACCCCGTTGAGGCCCTGCGCACGGATTAGCTCGGTACGGTGCGTGTGAAGCAGAAGCACTTACTTCGCGACAAAGATCATGAAGTAGTCCTGACCGTCGGCCTTGGTGAAGTCGTAGGTATCGGTCAGGCGAAAGCCCGCTTCACCCATCTCCTTTTCGACGATGGAGTGATCGATGCCATGATCGCTTCCGCTGCCGTTCTTGTCGATGATGCCGACTTTGCCGTCCTTGCGTAATGCAGGGCGGAGCTTCTTCATGAAATCCACCGGGTGCGCGATCTCGTGGTAGACCTTCAGCAGAAGCACGGCATCGACGCTGCCAGCGGGGAGCATGGGGTCGTCGGGGCGCCCCAGGACGGTGCGGACGTTGGAGAGGTTTTCGGTTCGAACGCGCTTGCCGATGGATTCAATGGCAAGAGGGTTGATGTCTTCGGCCAGCACCACTCCTGTCGGCCCCACACGTTTGGAGGCACGCACGGTAAACCAGCCTGAGCCTGCGCCGATATCGGCTACATTCTTCCCCGCCTGGACCCCGAGCAGGTCCATCACGCGACCGATCTGGAGTTTTTTTTCGCGCTCCGGGTAGTCGAAGATGGAGAGATCGCCGGTGTAGGGCCTGCTGGTCGAGCGGGGCGTAGCCGTCGGAGGGTTGGCAGCCTGTGGGCGTGCAGCTGGAATGAAGAGGCCGAGGGCGAGGATCAGGCCGAGCGATGGAAGGAGAAAACGGGAGGCGTTTTTCACGCTATCCAGTTTGCCACTAGAGCGAAGGACGTGTAGCTATCTCCGATTTAAAAAAGAGTCAAGCATTATGTTCCACGTGGAACAACACTAATAACCAGTTGGATTGTGGAAAACTGCCAGGATCTGTGAATGATTCCCGTTCTCTACTGGATCTGCACCAGTTCGGGTGCACCGGCCTTGTGCGAGGAACCGGGATCGACGGTGTCCTTCTGCGGTGCGCGCCAGAAGTCGATAAAGCTGACCTGATGGACGCAGCTGATGGTGCAGCTGGGGGCGCAGCCCTTCTCGGTGAGGAACTCGCGCTTGATGTCGTCGACGGTGTAGTCGGCCAGCGGAACCCCGGGAAAACCGCGCTGCTGGCTGCAGTAATGCACCAGGCCGTTTTCGCAGATGTAGAGATACCGTCCGCCCGCACGGCAGCGCCAGTTGTTGGTCTTGCCGTTGGCGATGGCTTCCTGAAAGTGATTGAAGCGGGAGTAGCTGCGGCGCGTCATCGAGCGCACCTTGTCCCACGTGACCCGCTCGGCGTCGCCGAGCGGCCTTAGTTGACCACTGCCGTCGTGGATGATGCCGATGGTCGAGCTGAAGCCGAGGCCAAGTGCGCGCTCGCTGACCACGCGGGCATCGTCGGGATTGGCGATGCCGCCGCCGACCACCGAGTTGATGTTGACGTGGAACTCAGCGTGTTCGGCCAGCATCTGGAGCTTCTTGTCCAGGACCTTAAGGCTCTTTTTGGAGACCGCATCGGGCATCACGTTATCGATGGAGATCTGCATGTGATCGAGCCCGGCCTCGTTGAGGCGATGGATCTTTTCGGGCATCAACAGGTAGCCGTTGGTGATCATGCCTGCGATGGCACCGGTTTTGCGGATGCGGGCGATGATCGCCTCGAGATGCGGGTTCAGCAGAGGCTCGCCGCCCGAGATAGTGATGACACTGGTGCCAAGCCTGCCGAGATGATCGATGCGGCGCAGCATCTCGTCCAGCGGTACAGGCTCGGAGAAGTCGTCGTATTCGTTGCAATAGGTGCAGGAAAGATTACACCGCCGCATGGGGACGATCTGGGCCATGTACGGGTGATCGGTCGACGCCAGGGCGGAGCCAATAGAGACGACCTCTCGTACCTTCCGGGTGATGGCCTTCCAACGCCGTCTTGCGCGACTGGGCGGCGTGGGGCTGGGGATCGATGCAGAAGACATAATCACGGTTAAGTATAACGGATGGGCCTGTTTGGTGCGGTTTCTGCGGCACGTGCAGACGGATCGCGCAGGATGGCGCAAAAGAAGAGTTCATCCCGAGGTCAATCGTTCTCCCAGGGATGCCGTGAAGCAGAGACGAAGGATTGATCCTCGGGCTAATGCCTGCCCGGCTGTGCCGGGAATAAGTCCCTCAGGAGAGAGCCCAGCCGGAACGGTCTTGCCGTCGGATAAACGGCGCCGCCTGCGGACAATTCTTCGCGACCATCTTCGGTCCATCCCATTCGATCTTCTGGCCGGTGCGCAAGGACACGCAGCCCAGCAGCATGATCTCCGTGAGACGAGCGCCGATGTCAAAGCGCGAGTAGCACATCTCCGGCTTGTTGGCCTTGACGGCGTCGAGCCACTCGAGCGCATGCGCCTGAACCAGATTGCCGGCATGCTGGTTACGGGCAATTCGCTCCGGATATTGCGCCATGGCCGGGTGTTCGAGGTAGTTGCGGAACTTTTCTTCTCCCTTGAGCTTGATGAAGAAATTCGTCCCATAGTCGTCCGGGGAAAAGACCGTGCCTCCGTCACCAATCAGCAGACAACCGCTATCGGGAACCTTGCCCTGCAGCGCGACAATGTCGGCGGTCAGCTCGATGGGTGGCTTATTCGTCAGGTCATGGCCGCCGCGGGCTGCCGGATCAGGCTGGCCGCCGTCGTACCACCACAACGTCACCGGATCGTGTTCGATTTTTTTGTAATGGTGGAAGAGATGCGGATGCTCCACAGGAATTCGGCCCTTGCGCCTGGGGAACTGGAAGCGAATTTTGGAGCCGATAGGATACGATTCTTTGTTCATCTGGCCGAGAGGCATCGCTTCAATCTCTGTCGGGTAATCGAGATCTAAAGCACGGAACGGCATATTGACCGTGTGGCAGGCCATGTCGCCCAGCGCACCGGTTCCGAAATCCTGCCAGCCGCGCCAGTTGAACGGCTCGTAGATTCCAGCCTTCGGATTGCTGCTGCCCTTATAGGGCCGCATGGGAGCGGGCCCTATCCAGATGTCCCAGTCCAATGTCGAAGGAACCGGGTCTTCTCCAAGTGGACGGACCATGGCCTGCGGCCAGACCGGGCGGTTCGTCCAGACGTGAACCTCATGCACCTGTCCAATCAGACCGTCCTGAATCGTCTCTACCGCGCGGCGCAAGCCCTCCGAGGCGCTGCCCTGATTGCCCATCTGCGTGACAATTTTTCTGTCGTGGGCCATCTTCCGCAGATAGCGTGCCTCATAGATCGTCTGCGTCAGCGGCTTCTGGCAAAATACGGCTTTCTTCCTCTTCATTGCCGCCGACGCCACAATCGCATGCATATGATCCGGCGTGGAAACCGTCACCGCATCGATTCGATCGCCCATCTGATCCAGCATCTGCCGATAATCTTTGTAGAACTTCGCGCTGGGATATTTTTTCGTCTGAGTCTCATAAGCCGCGGAACCCGAATCCACGTCGCACAACGCGACGATGTTCTCGCCAGCGCAGGCATCCGTGTCGCTCCGGCCCTTGCCGCCGATGCCGATGCAGGCGATGTTCAACTTGCTGTTGAGATTCTGCCCGCGCAAGAATGCAGGCGCGCTAAACGCAAGCGCGCCAGCGGCCATGGAACTCGTTTTGATAAATTCACGGCGATCGACACGCGAGAGTTCGGCGGTCTCAGGAGCTGAGAGAGAGGGGACTTTTCCGGTTGGTTTCGACACTCGCCCAGAATACATTGCTGACGCCGGTCTTTCGAGGCCCACCCTGCGGAATGGCTGACAGAGGCAGAAGGAGAAAGCTGATCTTCCTCCTTCCCTATAGGCATCGGGCGTCCACGCCGCAGTTACTGCCCTGTCAGACGCGCTCCATGAATATTTGATTACCAAGGAATCTTTGCCAGGCAAAAACCGCCCAAATTTTGCACGGATTCGACAAGGAATCTCACGAAAGCGGATCATCAAGAGGTCGGACCTGTGATTCCACGACCTATTCCTCTGTTCTAAGGATCTACTGATGTCTATCGAGCGCTACTCCCGCCGCCGCTTCAACTCCCTTATCGCCTCGGCTCCTCTCTGGTCGCTCGCCGCAAAGGCGTTCGCTGCGCCCACTCGCGAGCTGCTCATCACGAAGTCAGGCGCGGTCGCCGACGACTCCACCGTCAACACCAAGGCCATTCAGGCTGCCATCGATCAGCTTGCGGCCAAGGGCGGAGGCACCGTTGTCGTCCCCAAGGGCGTCTTCGTCTCCGGCGCTCTCTTCTTCAAACCGAAGGTCAACCTTCGCCTGACGGAAGGCGCGGTGCTTAAGTGTTCCACCGACCTCTCGAACTTCCCCGCGCAACGCACTCGTATTGAAGGTCACTTCATGGATCATTTCACCCCGGCCTTCATCAATGCGACCCACTGCGACGGATTCCAGCTGACCGGCGATGGCATTCTGGACGGTGCGGGGATGCCCATCTGGGAGCTCTTCTGGAAGAATCGAACCGAGAATAAAAAATTTGCAAATACGGGCATGCCGCGCGCCAGGCTGGCGCTCATTGAAGGTTCGAAAGACATCAAGATCGAGGGCATCACCTTCAAGGATTCGCAGTTCTGGAACTGCCATCTCTACAAAAACGACGGCGTTCTCGTGCATAACGTTCACTTCCAGGTGCCCGACGACTACAGGCAGGCCCCCAGCACCGACGGCATCGACATCGACAGCTCGCGCAACGTCATTGTCGATGGCTGCGTCTTTTCCGTCACCGACGACTGCATTGCCTGCAAGGGTTCCAAGGGTCCGCGCGCGATGGAGGACAAGGACAGCCCGGCCGTGGAGCACATTCGCGTCCGCAATTGCACCTTCAAACGCGGCGGCGGCGTTCTGACCTGCGGCAGCGAGGCCACAATTGTTCGCGACGTCATCGCTGAAGACTGCAAGATCACCGGCGGCGTCCGCATCGCCACTCTCAAACTGCGCCCCGACACTCCTCAGCATTACGAGGACATCACCTTCCGCAACATCACCTCCGAAGGCCCATCGAGCGGCATCATCAATATGGCGCCGTGGTCGCAGTACTTCGATCTTCAGGGCATGGAGCCGCCCAAGTCCGTCGTCAAGAACCTGAAGATCGTGGGCATTAAGGGCACGTTCAACTCCTTCGGCACCATCAAGCCCAACCCCGGTCAGACCGAGATCAGCGATGTCCTCCTGAAAGACTTCGACGTCGTCATCAAGAACGACAAACTCAATATCTCTGGCGTGACCGACCTCAAGCTCGAAAACGTCATCGTGAACGGAAAGCCCTACACGGTTTAAGTGCGTCCATACCGGCGCGACATATAAGAGGCGGGCAATAGCGGAGCCGGGCTGCGTCTTGCGGCACGGCTCTCGTCCTGCGTTGTGGCTTCCCAAAACTTGGCCTGATGGGTACGGGGGAAACTCTTTCTAGGAAGCGACGAGCGGATCACTTCCTTGAAGCCGACTTCACGGGACGAAAGACTGCGTTAGCAGCGGTTCTTTTCGGCGGTAACAGCAGACATTGCCACCAGAGCCGCCGCGAAATCAGCAAGAGTAGCGATGCCTAGCGACCATCGAGGACCAAAGCGGTTCGCGACCCAACCGAGGATGGGTGCGCCAACCGCCATTCCTCCGAGTGCGATACCGACCCGGAGAGCCATTACCCTTCCTCGCATCGAAGGTTCTGTTGAAAGCTGCATCAGGCTATTGGTGCCATTGGTAAACGTCATCGCAGCAGCACCGACGACGACGAGACCGGCTGCAAACCACCAGTATCCAGGTGCAAGTCCTGCCAGAGTACACCCCACGCCGAGGACGACAGCTCCCATCATCAGCGAAGGGAACCTTGGCTTTTCCTGACGTGCGGCAAACAAAGCCCCGGAGATGGTCCCAACCGCCATGATGGAGGAAAGCAAACCAAAGGCGCGTGCATCGGAGTGAAAGACGCTCACGGCCATTGTAGAAATGAAGATTGGAAAGTTGAAGCTGAAGGTGCCGATCAGAAACAGCATCAGCAGAATGGCTCGAAGGTCTCGACGCCTCCATACATAACGAAGCCCTTTCCGGAACCCGGAGTTCGAGCGATGCGCTCTGACGGTTATACGGAGCTCAGAGAGACGGAAGAAGGCCATCGATGCCAGGACCGCGCCGAAGGAGACGCCGTTCAGCAAAATCGCCCAGCCGGTGCCAACTTTTGCGATAAGCAAACCAGCGACTGCGGGACCTATCATCTGGGCGGCGGTGAAAGAAGTGGAGTTCAAGGCGACGGCGTTTGGAAGATCGACGTCGCCGACCATCTCAGCGACGAAGGTCTGTCGAACGGGTGCATCCAGCGCCGCGGCAGAGCCAGACAAGAAAGCGAACACGTAAACCTGCCAGAGCCGAACGATTCCTTCTATCGTGAGCACGCCGAGGAACACAGCAAGGATGCCCATGGCTGCCTGGGTAAACATCAGCAGCCTGCGCTGATTCAGCCGGTCCGCAGCCGATCCCGTCCATGGCAGCAAAAGAAGCTGCGGAGCAAACTGCAGGCCGGTAACAACACCCAATGCCGAAGCATTATGATGCGTCAAGTGCGTGAGTACGAGCCAGTCCTGTGCGATGCGCTGCATCCAGGTTCCGACGTTGGAGACCAGAGCGCCGGCCGTCCACAAACGGAAGTTAAAGCTCTTCAAGGAGCGGAACGTACCGGATGCTAGATCGGTCATGCGTGCGTCGATCCGTTGCCGCCATGAAACCGCCCGAAGTGACGAGCACTGAAGATGCAGATAAGCAGAGCGCCCAAAGCGAAGGGAAGGATATGGATGGTCACACGCGGATCGAAAACACCAGCATGGTCAATCAGCAGATAAGCGATAGCTGCGTTGAAGAACCCCCAAAGAACGTTGACCGTCGAAGACGAGAGGCCTTTACCCGGCGGTGTCGCAAAGGGAGTTTGGAAGGCACGTCCCATCATGCCCGAAACGAGATGAGGAAGGGCGTTGGCGGCAAACGCGCCACCAAAGAAGTAGGACACGACATGAAGCCAATTCATGCTGCAACGCTCCGTTTCTTCAGCAGAGAGAGAATCTCCTGCGTTGTTCCTGTTTCACCGAGACGAGGAAAGATACTCCCGATGCTGTAGTCGTGTGCCTCTTTGCGGATGTCGGTCATCGCATCCAGCGCGAGCGTTACGTGGAAACCCTGCTCATAGGCCTGCCGTGCTGTGGCCTCGACGCCGCCAGAGGTTGAAACTCCGGCTATTACGACTTGCGTGACATTCTTTGCTTTGAGACGAGCTTCCAGATCGCTTGTTGCAAATGCGCCCCAGCTGCGCTTGGTGACGAGGATGTCACTCGGTTGCTGCCCTAATTCCGGCAGGAGCTCGGTCCAACCCTCGACGAGTTGTTGGCTGCTTCGTGAGCCTTGCTCCGTCCGCCCCGGTGCACGTCCTACGACATTGACCAGCACAACGGGGAGGCGCTCCGCTCGGAATGCAGCGGTCAACTCGCCAGTCCGATCAACGATCTCCGACAGCCGGTGGATGAGGGGATGACCGGCTGTACCTTTCTGCAGGTCGATTACGATCAACGCAGTAATGGGGTCAAGAGCAGTAAGCGGCATTGCTGGATCTCCTGAAACGAAGTGGATGTGGTATCAGCGGGACGGAGGGATTCAATCCTCAACGAGCTTCGTCAGTAGTCCGAGAGCCGCGCGAAGCCTCTCCTGCTCATGGACAGAAAGCTTGAGCTCAATTCTTCGGGTGAGCCAGTCTTGCCTCGCGGCGCGTCCCTCCTTGAGCCACCTGTGACATTTGGGCGTGAGAGACATCAGGGTCTGTCGACCATCGTTGGGGTCGGGCTTGCCACTGACCAAGCCTGCTTCCTGCAGAGGCAGCATCACGGCGCTCATCGATTGAGGGCGCATCCCTTCAGCCCGGGCAAGGCTGGACACGGTAGCCGATCCGCTTTCTTCCAGTCGAAGCACAACGGATACCTGCGACGCCGTGAGGTCGCCGTGCTCCCCTTGCTCTCGAAGATGCCGCTTGACCCTGCGGAAAACCGTACGAATATCAAGGGCGATGGCGGAAGCAAGTTCGTTATTTGAAGGAATCGGTGGGCGGCTCACGAAACGAGTATGACATGTATGCAGTTTAACTGTAAAGATAAACTGTATACATTTCTGCGATTGGACCTGCTATCGTTCTAATTCGTCCGCAGCCATTGGTGCGTCGGACTTTGAAATACAATGCCGAATCGTCCATGGAGCGACGGACAAACGCCTTGGGTCAGTCTCGATAAACGCCGTTATGTTTACCAATATGCCAGTAGTGCCAGCAAAGTCGGGTTTTCGGCAACTTCGTTGAAGTTTCCCATAACTCCGTTTCTCGGAAGATGGTGATTTTAGGCACTGTACTATCGTTGTTTCATGCCAATGAAAAGATGGTTGCGGATAGTCGCAGGAACTCTACTAATCCCATTGTTGGCTGTCGCCGCACTGGATCTCTTATCCGTTTTCGGCTTCGTCTTCACTATGACCAATGCTGACGTCGCTAATCCCGAAATTAGCCAGTGGCTGAATGGAGGAGCTTACTGCTTTTTCCCCGCTCTAATGTTGGGCCTTGTATTAGTCACCGTCCCGCGCCTATCAAAGTTTGTGTTTCTGCGGAAGTTCGCAGATTTGCTAGTGCTTTTCCCAATAACGTGGCTTTTGTATGGTGCATTTAGTTTTGCGCAGATCGAGCTGTCTGAAACAAGCTTCAGGGCGAAAGGCAGTCAACATCTCCAGAACGTCATACAATTTTCAGTGGCCGAAGTGTTGGCTGCCATCTGTCTATGGATCGTGAGAGTTCAACCTACCTGCGACGGCACTTCACAGGGAACTGATTCCTGAAAAGTCACCTTTTGACCAAGTTCGCGCTGGCGCGTCGCTGGGCCGGGTGAACTTGGCGAAAACTCCGTTTTTCGGCAGCTGGTCTTCGGTACGGTAGCGGATCACTTCCGCTAAGCCGACTTCGCAGGACTAATGACTGCGCTACGCTAGAGCATGGTTAGTCTTGATAGCCCGGTATGGTCAACGCTTCAGCACGCATATGGTGGTGCGTCTGATATCCCCGACCTTTTGCGGCAGTTGGAATCCTTGCCCGGTGCCGATGGGAATACGGAACCTTGGTTCTCAATTTGGAGTGCCCTAGCCCATCAGGGCGACGTCTACACAGCCTCATTCGCGGCAGTACCCCATGTCGTTCGATTCCTTGCGTCTGATCCTTCTGCCGCATCGTTTACCTACTTCCAGTTTCCCGCGTGGGTCGAAATATGCAGGCAACGGCACGCGATGACCGTGCCTAATGATCTCGCAGGCGATTATTTCGATGCTCTGAAGACACTCGGAACCCTTGTCTGCGCTGTAATTGACAAGATCTGGGACCGCGACTTCTTGGTGTGCGCACTCGCGGCTCTGGCAGTTAGTAAAGGGTTCGCTCTATTAGGAGAGGCCATCCAAGAGCTTGACGACTCAACTGCCGAATCTTTTCTCAAAGAGATTCGTGGCTAGGCGTAGCGATAACTCCCGATAAACGCCGTTGTCGTGAGCATTCGATTCCTACCGGGAAGTCATCTTATCTTTACTGATGCAAGTCAGGTCTGAACCGGATAATTGCTCGCTGGAGTCGCAGGCCTAAGCTTCTCTTCCGCAGGCTAGGACGTATGGCTTAGGCATGCAATGATGGAACTACTTTGTCCAAAGCATCTCTCCTGAAGAAAATGCCCGTGCGCTTCTCTCGACCGTTTCTTGTTGCTCTCGTTGCGTGTGCGATTACCAACGCGCAGCAACCCACCTCGCCAACGGTTCCGTTTGAACAGGCTGCACGCACAGCGGCACTGAAGTCTGCGTTGGCACAGCCTGGAGGAGTCCCCTTCCATCTCCGAGCCGTGATCTCGGATCAGAAGAACCATGATCCGCAGTGGGATGCTGAAGTGGAAGAGTGGTGGTCTTCGCCGACACGCTATAAGAGAGTCTTCCACTGCGCGCGCTTCTCACAGACGCTGATCGTCGACGGCTCAAAGACTCAAGAGACCGATTCGGGCCAGGTCTTCCCGGAACTTCTGCGCAATCTCACGGTTGAGCTAACCAATCCTATTCCTCGTCTGGATGAGCTGGCTGCGCTTCATCTGTCGGTGACACCGCCTGATGGTTCGCCGGGGCAGATTGTGACTCGTTACAAGATTCCCACCTCGAATGGGGCGGGAGTCACCGCAAGTATGGATGCCTCTGTTGCGATCGACCGCGAGACGGGCCTCATGATTTATGGAGGCAATCTGGATTGGGATGTCGCGCTCCACGATTTTGCACCGTTCCATAACCTCCAGGTACCGCGGCGACTCACAGCGCAGACGCAAGGCGGGCCGCGTCTCACGGCGCAAATGACACTCCTTGAAGATCTTTCGCCTGCGGATGCCAGCCTGATCCGCGTCGCTCAACCGACACCGTCAGCGCAGCAGTTGCGCGTCTTTGTTGTCCCTGAACCGCAGCTGCGTAAGCTGGTCCTCGACGCTCCAGCCCCGCATTGGCCAGACATGGCCCAGGGTGCTCTTACCGGCACGATGACGATGCGCGTGGTCGTGGATCGCAGTGGTCAGGTGCAGTCGATCGACAACTTCTTTTCCAGCAATCCCGGTCTTCAGGAGGCCGCGGAAAAGCAGCTTTTGAAATGGCGCTTCCGTCCCTACGTCGATCACGGTGCGCCTGTTCAGGTGATCTCTACTTTGACGTTTAGCTATGAGGTCGGACGGCCTTCGCATTAGCTTTCGCCGATTGGGCGAAGGTGCCAGCCACAGCAATGCAGTCATTGAGCGTATCTTCGGCTCTGCTTTATAGATTAGTCCTGATAAACGCCGTTCTCGTCAGCAACCGAGTACTTCCTGGAAGCCGACACCTCAGTGGTAATCCTGGGTGAAGCCATAAACCGCGGAACCGAAGCGTTTGTGGAATTTTCATCGAGTCAGTCAGCACGAAGGGCGCTTGAAGGATCGACGCTGCCTGCGCGTCTGGCGGGCAGACCACTGGCTGTCAGTGCAACGACGGCAACGCCAACGATGGCGACGAGATAGCTCGTGAGGTCCAGAGGTTTGACTCCGTAGAGAGAGTTTTTGAGTCCCATGGTGGCGGCCATTGCAAATGGTATGCCGATGGCGACTCCGATTGCCGTGAGCAGAAGGCTTCCGCGGAGTACCATCCAAACGATCTGGCTGCGTTGTGCACCGAGCGCCATGCGTACGCCAATCTCGGCGCTGCGCTTGCTTACCCGATAGGAGAGCGTACCGTAGAGACCAGTGGCGATAAGAATGATGGCGAGAACTCCGAAGCATCCTGCCAATCGCGCAAACATTATCTGCTGCGATATGGACTGCTGGAAGACTTCGCTCTGTGCCATGGGTTCGAGCAGCGGCATATCCGGGTCGATCTGCTGCATGAACGTGCGCACCGTAGGCAACATCTGCATGGGATCGCCCTTAACGCGCATCTCTACATCAAGCTGATTTTCGAGATCGCCCTGCGTAAATACGACCCAGCGCATTGGTCTTGGCTCTTCCGTGATGCCGGTGTATTTGTGATCTTTCACAACACCGATGATCAGCCGAGGGTGAAGTCCCCTGGTGTTCGTCAAGATGTGACCCGCGGCATTCAACGTTCCGAGATACTTCTTCGCGAAGGTCTCATTCACGATGACGACCTGGGTGGCGGAAGAAGAGTCGGCATCGGAGAAGTCTCTTCCCTGCGCGATCGGAACACCCATGGTGCGGAAGAAGTCAGAGCCAACGTTGTTCTGTCTGTAGTACGCCTGTTCGGGCTCAGCTCCATTCGGTTTATGACCGTCTACAAGGAGCCCCCCGTTGTTGCTGGACCAGCCTGATCCCGGCCGATTGGAGGCAAAGGAGACGGATTCAACTCCAGGTATCGAGCGTAGCCTTTGTTGCAGATTGACGAAGAATGCGATGCTCTCTTCCTTCGATTTGACGTGCTGCGGGTGGACGCCGAAGACGAGCACTCCTTCTGTCTTCTGACCGAGAGGAATGTTCATCAGATTTCGCAGGGTTCCGAGCAGAAGACCAGCTCCTACCAGTAGCGTGACGCACATTGCTACCTGCGTGACGATGATGACGTTGCCTGCGCGCGTCTTCTGTGACGTTGTCTGTGAGGCGGCGGCCGAACTGCGTAACGCCATGTCCGGCCCGGAGGACATCGCGGCGCGCAGTGGAGCGAGACCAAAGACGATCGCAAGCAGCAGGAGTATGGCCAGCGTGAACCAGAGTACAACCGAGTCAGGCTGAAGGTTGGAGTCGATTCGTGCCCATGCGCCGAGAGCGCGTGTTGCTGCCAAGGCGAAGATCCATGCTGCCGCTCCTCCGAGTGAGACAAGCAGAAAGCTTTCGGTCAGTAGCTGTCTTGCGATCACCCTGCGTCCTGCGCCTAACGCCAATCGAATGCTGAACTCTCTTTGTCGGTTCGCGTTGCGGGACATCAGCAGCATCACGACGTTGCATATCGCAATCAGGAGCACGAGGCCGACCATGGCCATCAGCGTCTTGAGCGAGCGCGCGAAGGTGTCGTCCTGACTGTCGAACTGTTTTGCGGGGAGGAACGAAAGCTGTGGGATTCTTTCGCCCGCGCGCTTTTGCGCGATGCCGAGATAGGCAGCCTGCTGGAAGATGCCCTGCGCTTTTGCCAGTGCCTGATCAGTGCTTACTCCCGCCGGGATGCGAGCCATCAGGCGCATGCACCAGAACTGAGGGATCGTCAGATAGGTGCCGTCCTCCGCTGGGTTTCCCCAGGCATTGAAGTCGGGGTGGCTTTGAAGGGGAATCCAGAAGTCCAGTGGAAGACGGCCTTCGGTTCCTTCGAACCTTTTTGCTGCGACACCGACGATCGTGAAGGGGTGTGACTTGATGAAGAGCGTCTTCCCGATTACGTTCGGGTTGCGGGAATAGTGGGTCGTCCAGAAGTTCTCGCTGATTACTGTGGTTGCTGCGTGATCGTCTTCGTCCTTCTGTACGAATCCTCGACCCAGCTCGACACCGACGCCCAGGCCGCTGAAGTAGTTGCCGCTGACCATGTCTCCTGCTGCTTCTTCCGGGGCAGTACCAACCCGCACAGGCGCCTTTCCGCTTGAGGACATCGGAATGAAGCCGATGACCTCCTCGAGGCCGCTGTGCTCGCGCAGTTCGCGATATGTGGCGTAAGAAAATGAGGTAGCCTCGTCGCCCGTATTGTGTGCACCAGCGGGAAAACCAGTGGTATGTACATAGACGACCTTCGACGCATCGTGCACGGGCAGCATTTTCATCAGGACGGCATGCATCACGCTGAACACCGCAGTGTTTGCTCCTACACCGAGCGCCAGAGTGAGGACACAGACGATGGTGAAGACGGGCGTCTTTACAAGCTGGCGTACGCCATACTTCAGATCACGGGCAAGGTTGGAGAAGAACATGGTTGTCCTGGCTTCCTTTCTTCGCTGTGTCAGTAATGTCAGATTTCCGAACTGGCGTCGCGCAGCCTGCGTGGCTTCTGCCGGAGACATTCCCTGTCTCTCGAACTGTTCGGACAAAAGATCGAGGTGAGCATTGACCTCTTCGCTGAAGGCAGTGTCGTCCTTCGATTGACCGAAGACCGCTTTGAGCTTCGCGAAAAAGATGAGTATGCGGTCAGTCATGGCTACGCCTTCACTTCAAGAGCAAGGACACGGCTTATTACGGCGGAGATCCGTTCCCAGTTTTCGGTCTCCAGTGCGAGCTGCTTCAAGCCGCGCCTGGTGATGTTGTAGAACCGCGCGCGGCGGTTGTTCTCCGACTGGCCCCATTCGCTGGCGATCCAGTTCTTTTGCTGGAGGCGGAGGAGCGAGGTGTAGACGGTTCCTTCGTTCAGCGTGAGCACGTCTTCACTCAACTGCTCGATACGCCGGGCGATGCCGAAGCCATGCAAGGGACCCAGCGCGTGCAGCGTCTTGAGGATCATCAGATCCAGCGTTCCTTGTAGAACTTCCGATTTATCTGTGGGCATGCGCCGCTCCTATGGACATTGCAAAGGAATACCATTATCTCCTTTGCAATGTCCATAGGAGTCAAATACGTTGGCGAATCCAAAAAGTTCGGATACGCGCCAGAATTTATGACAATGAACGGAGGGTTGGTTACTGAGTCGTTTGCAGAATGCGCCGCAGCAGAAGTCTGGGTTTCCCGGGGCGGGCGTCAACCGTACGTCTGGTCGGTGCTCTGTCCGACCTCGATAATATATCCGTCAGGATCGCGGATGTAGCAGCGCGTCTCGCCGTACTTGGGGATCGGCTCCGTGATGAAGTCCGCCCCTCGACTTTTCCATAATTTGTAGCACGCTTGAATATCCGCAACGCGGAAGTTCATAAAGCTGTTGATGTGATTCGGGTCGGGGACGCTGAGCGTTACCGTCGGCTTATCCGGGGTTGGCCCGCCCCCTACGTTCAGAATCATCCAGATATTTGCAAGCTGAAGGTACCCGGGCGCGTTGCCGTCGCCTCTGCTCAGAATGCGAGCGCCGAAGACCTTCTCGTAGTAGTCGAGCGATCTGTTGATGTCGCCCACGGTTAGAAAATGCGCGATGCTCATCCCCTCCTTCGGGGGCATCTCATAGCTCTTCTGATCGACTTGTACGCTGCTCATTGACGACTCCATTTCCGATGAACGGTGCTCCTCTGGGTGGCCACACTTGCCTGATTTTCGGCGGTATCAGCAAAAACACCGAAGGTGGTTTCCATCGATAGTTACGCCCTCGAAGACTGTCGTCCCTCTCTCAATTACCTCTTCTGGGCGTCTCCGATTCCTATGCCGCTGAAACCGACTTCTTCTTCGCATCGAGTGCAGGCAAAAGAAGTTTCAGAAGCGCTTGATCAGAAAAGGGGTTCTGGCCCGAGATCAGCTCGCGATCATGAACGACGTAGCTCGTCCATGGAGCGAGCACACTTACGTTACCGCCCGCCGTACTCAACGCGAAGTCCGGGTAGAAGAGAACCTTGCCATTAATCTCAAGCGGCTCGCGCTGCTGCTCTTCCGCTGTCGAAAAAATAGTCATCTTATACCCGGCGTAGATCCAGCCTTGAGCCTTTGCGTGTGCTCCAGCGACATCGCCCGCCGACAGCGCCGCGACCACCTCTTTCGAATTTGGAAGCGCCGAGAGAAGTGAAATGGGACCATGGCAAAGCACCGCCGTAGGCTTGGATGTTTCATGAAAGTGTCTCAGCACGGTGCCAGCGTCGGGATCATCAAGCAGGTCCATCATCGGGCCATGGCCGCCCGGGACGAAAACAGCGTCATATTGATCCAGACCCGATGCGATGACATCCGAGATACGGGATGGATTTTTGAGCCCCGTCAGGGTGTCACGGAACTTTAGATAGTCCTGAAGCTTCGCCTCGTCTCCACCGAAGAAGTCGGCTACAGCCGAATGGACATCCATCTGGGGCGTGTTGCCTTTGGGATTCGCGAACGTGATTTCGTAGCCCTCACTCATCAGGGCACGAACAGGAACCGTGAGCTCGTTGAGGTAGTAGCCTGCGCCGCTGTAAACCTTGCCATCTTTCAAGGGCAAGCCACGACCGCTCGAGACCAGCACTAAGACTTTTCCTTTGGTTGTCATTTTTTCTCCTCTTTGAAATCGAATTCTGTTCTGTTGAATATGAGCTGGCTCATCGTCCGCGGCTTGCTCCTAAAGTGCGCACGGACGAGCCATCCCGGTTGATGTGAGTTATGGCCCGGGGAGTCCGAAGATTAGCCGCGACTGACTGGCTACCCCAATGCGGGTACAGCGCCGTCATCTGATCGAACAGCTGCTGCCCCGGATGTCGCGGTTTTCTGTAGCTGATCAAAGTCCTGCAGGTAACGCTGCTGTCGTCCTTTCGACGTCAGATTGACCGACTCTGCAGGGCAAGAATGGCAGAAGCGCAACGACGAAACCATTAGACGAACGTATCGATTCCATACCAAAGCATTGGTTGGACGTTCCGGTCAGGAGCGGGCACGAGTATGTCCCGAACCCGTCCTTACGGGCGGAAGTGCGAGAGTGCTCCCTTTAAGTCGTGTGTTCTGGGGGGTTCTCCGCTAAGACAGGAGCGGGGGGAGCATTCTACAAAGATCAGGACAACACTCCCGCTCCCGAAGAAAGCGCGCTAACAGACCACGGTGCAGCCCGACACGGCTAATTGTCCCATGACGGGTTGTGCCCGTTGTTCTACTATGTTTTCCTTCCTCGTTAACAGCATCTTTGCAGTCCCAGATCAGCAATGTGTGTGGCTAGAGGCAGGGAGCGATCGCTTCATAAGGGAAAGGGTGATTTCATGTCGAATTCTAAAAGCAAGACGAAGGTTACGCGTAGAGGCTTTCTCCGCGCCCAGGCCGCATTTGCGGCAGCAGCAGCAGCGGCTCCCATGCCGGCTCTGGCAGTGGCAACCCACGAAAAATCCGCGGCCGGGGTGGACTACTACGACAAGCTTGGTGTGCAGACGTTCATCAATGCAGCGGGCACCTACACCGACCTTAGCTCTGCCTGTATGCCGGAGTCTGTGCAGGAGGCTGTTGCACGTGCAGCCAAGAAGTGGGTGCATATCCGGGAGCTGCAGCAGAAGGGCGGCGCCTATATCGCCAACCGTCTCAAGGCTGAGGGTTGCTGCATCACTGCAGGAGCCGCTTCGGCGATAACGATGGCCGCAGCGGCCTGCATTCAGGCGGCGAACAACTGCAAGCCGATCGACATTCCGCGCCTCATCGGCACGCCCAAATACCCGAAGAACGAGATCATTACGCAGACACCGTATGGATACGACGAGGGAATGGTCCTCTGCGGCGCGAAGATCGTGGTCGTGAACACGTTAGAGGAGTACAAGCGTGCCTTCAACGAGAACACCGTGATGACCAACCACGAAAACGCAGCCGAGACGGTCAAGATCCCGGTGGAAGATTGGCTGGCCGTGGCGAAAGAACACGGCGTCCCCTGCCATCTCGATGCCGCTGCAGACATGCCGCCGATCTCGAACCTGTGGACGCTTGCTGAGAAGTGGGACCTGGTCTGCTTCTCCGGCGGCAAGGGCATTCGCGGTCCGCAGAGCGCGGGGCTGTTGCTGGGCAAGAAGAAGTACACCGACCTGGCCAACGCCATGCTGCCTCCGGTGGAGGGTGTGGCGCGCGGCATGAAGGTAGCCAAGGAGCAGCTCGTCGGCATGGTGGCAGCCGTGGACTGGATCCTCGCGCAGACCGATGAGAGTCTGTTCAAGGAGTCCAACGACCGTCTCGCCGTAATGGCCTCCATTCTGAAGGACGTCCCCAGCGTGAAGACGCGGGTGATCGTCCCTGCGGTCGCCAACCACTACCCGCAACTGGTGGTGGAGTTCGACCCCAAGGTGATCGGAGCAACGCCGCGAGAGATCAGGGCGCGCCTCTCATCCGGAAATCCGGCGATCGAGATCAATCCGCACACGGGCGCGACGAAGGCTTCGCAGGGCGTGGACCCCATGCCGAATGCGCTCGTCGTCACCGCGATGTTGCTCTTCCCAGGCCAGGACAAGATCGTGGGCGAACAGATCCGCAAGACGCTCAAGAACCCCAAGTCAGTGGGGAGCTACGATCCTGCGGCAGTGCCGATCAGGCTCTAAGGAGATGAGCCAGGCCCAGCGGGACGGACACGGATCCGTCGCCACGGAGCCTGGCTCTACGCTTTCTCAAGCACAAGATGAGTCGCGTATTCCGAAGTCTTGCGTTCAGCTACGGAAAACCCCAACGCATGAAGGTCCAGACCGTCGAACAGGAGTTCTCCCTGACCGAGAAGAACGGGTGCCGACGCGATGTGGAGAGAGTCGATCAGGCCAGCTTTTAGATACTGCCGCACTGTGCTCACACCGCCTCCGATCTTGACGTCTTTGCTGCCGGCAGCCTGCTTCGCAAGGGCCAGCGCCTGCTCGATGCCGCCCGTCACAAAGTGGAAGGTGGTTCCACCTTCCATCACCAGAGGTTCGCGCTCGTGATGTGTGAGAACGAAGGTGGGTGTGTGGTACGGCGGATTGTCACCCCACCAGCCCTTCCATGAGTCGTCTGGCCATGGGCCGCGCACCGGACCGAACATGTTGCGGCCGAGGATGAAGGCGCCAAAGTTGTCCATCGCCCGTTGGGCGAACATATCGTCCACATCCCCCGTGGTTCCCCCCTCCCGCCGGTGCATGGAGCAAAAGGTATTCGTGTGAAAGAACCACTGAAACAGCTCCGGCCCCCGCTTACCCAGCGGATTCTCCAGGCTCTGTTCGATCCCAGCGCCGAAGCCGTCCAACGAAACACCAAATCCCGCAACTCGAACCTTTGACATCGCAACCCTCTCCCTCAATGTGGCTGTGCTGATTCTTTATAGCCTTCAGCGTGCGGTGAGCTTGCCCCGTCGCTGCTCGCTTGCCTTCATCATTTCACTCAAGTCGCCAGCTGGACGTATCTCGAAGAGCGACCCGTATTTGAGGGCCGGATGCTGCGATATGAGCTGAATCGCATGATTCATGTCGCGTGCCTCAAGCACAAGAATGCCGCCGAGTTGTTCCTTGGTTTCGGCATAGGGACCGTCGGTAGACGCGACTTTGCCGTTCTTCCAATACAAGGTCAACCCGGTTTCACGAGGTTGAAGAGCCTCTCCTGCAGCAAAGTGCCCGTTCGCGCGCAGATGGTCGTCGTACTCGAAACATTCGTCGACCATTGCGTTTCGCTCGGCTTCGGTCATGCCAGCGTGTTTTGCTGGATCGTAGTAGCCCAAACAGATGTATTTCATAGGTCTCTCCTTATGTTGGTTGCCAGTAGCGCAACCCGTGTACTGGATGGTTCACCCTATAGTCGTCGGGCGGACGGGAAATCGACAGTAGAGTCTTAATTTTTTTGAAAATTCTGCAGTCAGTTTTATTTCAGTTCCTCGAGGCGCCCCAAAAGGAAACGCCGCTCTGGCTGCTGCCGAGCCTCATCCGGAATCAGGACAAGCGCCTTCTCATACGCTGCACGGGCCTCCGCAACCCGCCCTAGCCTGCGACACAGATCCGCACGGGCGGAGTACGCGAGCGGATAGTCGGCGAGTTCCTCGCGCGCCAGAAGGTCATCGATGAGAGAAAGCCCCTGCTCCGGACCTGCGTACATGGCGATGGCAACGGCACGGTTGAGTTCCACAACCGGAGACGGCTGAATCCGAATCAGACGGTCGTAGAGCAGCGTGATCTGGCGCCAGTCCGTGGACGCCGCCGAGGAACTTTCAGCATGAACTGCCGCGATGGCCGCCTGCAGTGTGTAAGCGCCGAAGCGGCGCGACCGAAGAGCTCTCTCGGTGAGAGCGATGCCTTCGGCGATCTGATCTCGATCCCACAGGGAGCGATCCTGCCGGTCCAGCAGAATCACATCTCCTTCCGCGGAGCTTCGAGCGGCGCGGCGCGATTCCTGCAACAGCATCAGTCCCAACAGGCCCATCACCTCGGGTTCCGGCAGAAGGTCCGGGCCCGGAACGTCGAGGAGCAGTCTACCCAGACGGATCGCCTCGCGGCTCAATCCAGCTCCTGTCGCTTCCGCGGAATAACCAGCGTTGAAGACCAGGTACACAACCTGAAGTACGGCCCCCAATCTCTCCGATAGCTCCTGTGACACGGGCACCTGGTAAGGAATCGCTTTATCGCGGATGACGGCTTTCGCGCGAACGATGCGTTGAGCGAGCGTCGACGGGGTAACGAGAAATGCCCGGGCGATCTCCTCTGTTGTCAGGCCGCAGACTTCACGCAGTGTGAGTGCAACCTGCCCCTCCGATGGCAGTGCAGGATGGCAACAGGTAAAGATGAGACGAAGACGATCGTCCTCCATCTCCTCTTCCTGAGGCGCTTCCTGAAGGGTTTCGTTGACGCGCGCTTCGAGTTGGAGTGCAAGGTCACTCTGTGCGGCGTCCAGGCGTCCCCGCCGGCGCATCGCGTCGATGGCCTTGAATCGCCCAGCCGATATGAGCCAGGGGCGCGGCTTGTCCGGAAGGCCGGTCTGCGGCCACGTCTCCAGCGCGGCCGCGAAAGCCTCGTGCATGGCCTCTTCAGCGAGATCGAGATCGCCGATCAGGCGCACCAGCGTAGCCAGAATTCTGCCCGATTCCGACCGGTAAAGATCCTCTATGGTCCTGCTCAGATCTTCGGGCGCATTCGGCGGCATGCCTGTCAAACTAGCAAACGGACTCAGTTCGACACAACCGCAGTGGGCTGTCGTCTCCCCCCTCGTCCGGGCTAATGGCGGATTGGGGGCAGCGTTGAGCGAGCAGTCAAAATGGATGGTTACTAAAACGGCGCAGGGTTCGGTCATCCACTGAGGGGCAGGCTGCAATATGACCCTCAGCGGCTGAAGCCGCTTTTCTCTTCGGCATCTATCGGCACGGCTGAAGCAGTGCCCTTAACATCCATGATTTTAGGATCATGATTTTGCAATAGAGCAGGAGCGACCCTGGATTGAATAGCTGCTGGCTTCTGCGGTGATGAAAATTTAGCGCTATTGCGTTACTAATCCAGGCGGACGACATTCTGCATCTGGCCGTGGAGAGCGTTGATGCGGTCGCGCAACGCGGGGGATTCTTCTCGCATGCGAACGGCGGCAGCGCGAACCTGCTTTCGGGCAAGCTCCATCTGACGGGCGAACTGGGGGTTGGTGGACCAGGAATCGAACGTCGCCATCATCTGGTTCATCTCAGGGGTGTCGCGGACCTCTTCGAGGCTGTTGCGGAGCTTTGCAGCCATGGCATCGAGCATAGGCTCCAACTCCGCCAGGGTGGAGCGGGTCTCGAGGGCCTGAGGGGAGTTGCCGAAGAAGCCTTCGAGGTTTGCCCAGGGCTCAACCGAGGAGCGCTTTTTGGAGTCGGGGACCAGGTTCAGGTTCTGGGCCTTCTTATCGCGGAGGACTACGACGCTGACGGTCTTTCCACGATTCTCGTGAATGGTCTTCGACCAGTCGCTTCCGTTCGCGATCTCGATGGAGTTGACCTTGACGACGACGTCGCCTGCCTTCATTCCGGCGTCGGCGGCGGGGCTGTTGGGCTCGACGCTGCGCACCAGCAGGCCCGCGCTTCCCTGTGCACCGAAGAACTCGGCAAGCTGTGGCCCCATGACCTCAAGCTTGGCTCCAGTGTAGGAAGAGCTGACGAGCATCGTAGTTCCTAGAAACGCGTGCGTGTCTTTGAGCACTCGTGCCTTGGAGGAGTTCAGAAAAGAGTTGCCGGCGTGAGGTACGGAGCCGTGTCCTGAGTCCATGCTGGGCGGTTCAGGAACGGTGTAGTGGTTATCCCATGCCTCGCGCTCGACCTCATCGCGGTCGGCGAGCTGCGTCTGGATGGTCTTCTGCTGGCCCTCGCGGCTGATCACAAAGGTGACCTGGCGTCCCGGGGGGGTCTCGCGCAACATGCGGCGAAGCTGCACCTCGCCGTCGACGGGCTGACCGTTCATCTGCAGGATGACGTCATGGAGCTGCATGCCTGCTTTGCAGGCCGGCGCGTCGTGATCGACGCCGACGACCTCGGCTCCATGGGCTTCTTTCAGCTTGAGTGTGGTGAGACGGTCTTCACTGACGTCGCGCAGATCGACGCCGAGATAGCCCTGGGTAGTTTTGCTGGTAAGGCCAACCATCCGAAACACGGCTTCCGTGTGGCGCAACCGCGATTGCGCCAAGGAGAGAGGCTCGGCCAGCAGACCGACGCCCGTTGCCAGAACCAGAACGCCAAACGACCTCACGTACCTCATTGCAACTTCCTCACATCCCTCTGCCTGTTTTGACGACCGGGAACAGCGACGGTTACTGGATCGAATCCGATCCTTGCAGGGTGTTGAAGCTCACGGTGCGGATGTATGGATTTTCGTCCTGTGTGGAGACGGTGCGCAATACCTTACGGACACTGGAGTCGTGCTGGACCGGAGCGAGCAGCCCGACGGCGGCCATCCGCACCTGCGCATCGGGATCGTGCGCCAGCGATTCGAGGACAGCATCGCGAACTCTCTGGTCCTGACCGATGTAGGTCTCAAGACCTTCGAGCGCCTTCAGGCGAACCCCAGGGTCCTTGTCGTAACGCAGTGAGACAAGAAGCGCTCCACGAACGCCCTTTCCGTCTTCTCGGGCCGGGCACTCGTGACCGGCCTTGCACTCGCTGGCCAACAGTTGAACGGAGTTTGCTCGGACGCCTTCTGCCGACGCGGTCGTCGCCTTCATCAGCAGGTCGCGAATCTCTTTATTGTCGAGCGAGCCTTCCATGGTCTCCGGAACGATGCGGTTGTAATGGACCTGTACCAGCTCGGAGTCAGGGGTGCGATCGATTCCGGTGACGTTGGCGACCACGCTTTGGGCGGGGTTGCTGTAGCCGGTGGGGGTGTGGGGTACGGGGACTTTGGACACCTCATACCGATTGAGGAAGTTGCCGCCGATGAACCCTACACCGACCAGCAGGGTCGCAAGAGCCGGGGCGGTGCGAACGTGCCCCATCCAGACAAAGAAGTTCGTTCGGAGCCTTGTAAGAAGCCCATGAGGAGGAATTGCGTCGAGCGCATCCTCAAGCCGCATTCGCGACTGAGCCAACAGATTGGGCGTAGGCTCTACAACCGGAAGAACCGCCAACCGGCTCTCCATTCCCTGAAGGAGCTCCAGCTCCTCGCGGCACTCGTGGCAGGTCAACAGATGCTGTTCCAACGCGCCTGATAGCTCGTCCGGCAGTTCGCCGTAGTATGCCAGGATTACGTTGTCTCTCGCCATCTCACACTTCATTTCGGTATACCTCTACCAGCCTCAAAAATTCCTGTACTGCGACCGCGGGTCTATGCGCCCGTCTCTTATGGGTTCTTACGTACTGCACCTACATGTCCCGTTCTACGCGCCCCGCAACTCTGCAAGGTTGGCACGCAGTTTTCTTGTAGCGCGGAAGAGGGTGTTCTTTGCCGTCTCTTCTGTGGTGTTTAACATCTCGCCAATCGTTCTCAATTTCAGACCCTGATAGTGCTTCAGTTCAAAGACCATCCGCTCGCGCGGGGTCAGCTTTTCAAGAGCGGCGACAATTCTCTCGCCCATGAGTTTGCGTTCCAGCTCCCGGGCCGGGTTGGACATCGCCCGGTCGTCGGAGATATTTGCCAGCAGGTCGAGTTCATCCCCGCTGGAGTCCACCATCGTGGCCGGATCTTCTCTGCGGCTCTTGCGGCGGCGGAGTTGATCGAGGCAGAGGTTGGTCACGATCCGGTACAGCCAGGTGTAGAAGCTGCACTCGAACCGGAAGTTCCCGAGATGGCGATATGCCTTGATGAAGGCCTCTTGATGCACATCCTGAGCGTCCTGCTCGTTGCCCAGCATGTGAAGCGCGAGTCGGAGAACGCTCTGATCGTAGCGGCGCACGAGGGTATCAAACGCTCCCCGCTGGCCCTTTTGGGCCTCGCGGATCAGCTCATCGTCTTCGATGCGCTGCTGTGCGCGTGCCTCGAGCTGGGCCGGGGTCAGCCGTCCGTTTCTCGCGCCGGGTTGCGTCGCTGCCTTCGCCATACCTGGCAACGATTCTACCGCCGCATCCCGCAAACCCAGAGCAAAAGGGCTGGATTTGCGCCCATGAGAGGCCAAAGAGAGCCTTGAAGCCAACTCTCCGCCTGGAGTAATCCCAATCGCTTCAGCTTTCATACGTCTGACTCCGGAGTCAGGAACAACCATTTCCTGTCTGGATAGACCGAAATGTCACAGAAAGGTAAGCAAGGGAGGGCTGCTTGCCTTGTGCCTGTGCCTGGATGGGCCTAGATGGGCGTGGATGGGCGGGTTAGACGCCGATCTCTCCACTGCCGCCCCTTCTGGCCTTCGGTCGAAATGGCAATTCCCCGAGGATTTGCTGCGGTTGGCTTCCTTGGGAGGTTCTGAGTTTGTCAACTTCCCTTGGTTTTCCTGAGTTTGCTGACTTTCCCGCGCTTTCCGGGTTTTTAGATGAGCGGCGCATGCTGTGGCGCGCTACGGTCCTCTGTACGGGTTCGCTTAGACTGAAATCTATGCCTACACGATCTGTCTCTCCGGGCCTGTTTGCCGATCCCTCTGCTTCTTCTGCCTCCCAGGCCGGGTGGGTTAATGCCCACTGCGATGGTGGGGCCCGTGGGAATCCGGGGCCTGCGGGGTACGGCGCGGTGTTGACCGGGCCCGGTGGGGAGCTGGTGGCGGAGCTGAGCGAGTTTCTCGGCATCCGCACGAACAACTATGCCGAGTACTCCGGGCTGCTGGCGGTGCTTGCTTATGCACTGGAACATGGGCACCGGCGGCTGCGGGTCGTCTCGGACTCCGAGCTGATGGTCAAGCAGATCCAGGGGAAGTATAGGGTCAACTCTCCTGACCTGAAGCCTCTGTGGCAGGAGGCCAAGAACCGCATTGCGCGGCTGGACGGATTTGAGATCAGCCATGCGCTGCGGCATAAGAACAAGGACGCCGACCGGCTGGCGAACCAGGCGATGGATCGAGGGATGAAGCGGCCTCAGGCTCCGGGTCAGCCTGCACCCGCTCCCCTGAAGGCGACGCCGTACCCGACACGATCCTCCGCTCCTCCGGACCCCGATGCGGGCCGGGCTGCAGGCTCCGGCACGATGCTGCGCGGATTTACCCGGGATGGCGTGGTGCATGTGCTGGGTGGACAGACGCTGCCTGATGGGATCTTCGTAAAGATCCTCCCGGAGTAACCGACTGGGAGATTAGAGAGCGGCTTTCGATGAGCCGCTCTCTGCCTGTGGGATCACTCCTTGTCGAAGACGTCGGTTCCGGCCATCATGCTGCCCTTGGGGTCAGTTCCCTTCACGGTGGTCTTTAGCGTTTTGCCGTCCGCAGAGACCTCCAACCGGCGCGTCCGCAGCTGTTTTCCATCCTTCATGTAGTGAAGTTCGCGAACATGGTCGCTGACCATCTTTGCACTGACGGCGTCGAAGTCACCTGCTTCGGGGGTACCCTTTCCACCCTTTGCAGGAATGGTGTACTTCACAGAGAGGGGCGAGCCGTCCGCATAGGTCCCTGTGGCCGTTACCTGAACGGTGGTTCCCTGATCTTCGATCACGAGAGTCACTTCTTTTGGTGGAGCTCCGGCTTTATATTCGCTCTTCTCCGAGTTGAGCTTCCAGGTTCCAGCAAAAGGATCCTTCGCAAAAAGCGGCGTCGCAAGAGCGAACAACGTTAACGCAAGCATGATCTTCCGCATAGCGGTCACCTCGATGGGCGAGGACTATACGCTCTCCAGCTCCGGCGGCGCTATGATTTTTCGCACTTCACGCGTGCGCGCTGTCGCCTGCTGTTCTGAGGCGAGAACATAACTGTTCCACCTCGGTCATTTGCCGCAACATGGCCTCCAGACGGGTGGTACCAATCTCTTTTTCCATGAGGGTCTGCATCCGGTCGAGGATCGCCGTCACGCGGACGGCCCGCTTTCTGCCTGCGGGTTCGAGCTCCAGAAGAAATCCTCGCGCGTCTTCGGCGTTGATGCGGCGGCGCACCAGCCGCTTCGCCTCGAGCGACGAGACCACATGGCTGACATTTCCGCGTGTCGTCTCGAACGTTCGGGCCAGATCGGATGGACTCACACGCTTTTTTTCGAGGAAGATCGCCGCCAGCATCAGGGATTCGGAGAAGGTCAGTTCTTCCTGTTTCAGGAACGTATTCAGCGAAGCTTCGATGCGACGGGCGATCCTGCTGGTCTGAAAGGCCGGGCTCTGCCGGAGGAACGATTCGATTCGCATGCTTCTTGCCTTCCTGGCTTGCTGAGCGACCAATTTGATTTAGCCTATCAACTACTTACCATAGAACAAAACTACTCCGCGATACAGCCCGGGATCGGAGATGATTTTTCTTGTGATTTCCTTTAGGCCAGCCCTGTTGATCGTCCTTGCATCGATGCCGCTTGCAGCGCAAGACTCTTCCTCGCTTCAACCGATGGGCCCCGTCCAGGAGAACGTTACGGTGACGACGGCGATTCCGCCGATTCCACTCTCGGAGTCGAACCGATCAGTGGTCACGCTGGATACCCGCGAGCAACCGCTGCTCTACAACAACGTCACCGACTATCTGCGGCAGGACACGACGATCAATCTGCAGTCTCGTGCCCCCAATGGAGTGCAGGCCGATCTGTCGATCCGAGGAACGACCTTTGAGCAGTCGCTGGTGCTGCTGAACGGCCTTCGCATCAACGATCCGGAGACGGCGCACATGAACCTCGATATCCCGGTACCGCTCGATGCGCTTTCGAGGGTGGAGGTGCTGCATGGGTCGGGTTCGACGTTTTACGGCTCGGATGCGATTGGAGGCGCAGTTAATCTGATTACGGAGCGGCCTTCGCCGGATGCGCGGTTTTCGCTGATTGCGAAGTCGGGCGCGGGGAACTATGGCTCGCTTGAGAATCATCTGCGCGCAGACCTGAGCACGTCTCGGGCGAGCGAGCAGTTGACGGGAAGCCGCGATACCTCGAACGGCTTTATGCCCGACCGTAATTACTCCAGCAATGCGCTGGCGTCGGAGACGTGGCTGAGCGTGCTGAAGCCGGGAACGACGGATATTCTGCTGGCGGGAAGCGACCGACCGTATGGAGCCAACCAGTTCTACGGAGCGTACGACTCATGGGAGCGGACGAAGGGATGGTTTGCGGCGCTGCAGCAACAGCTGGGACAGCGGACCTCAGCGAGCTTTGCGTATCGGCGCCATACGGACCTGTTTGTGCTGCTGCTGGACCGGCCAAACTACTACAGGAATAACCACATCACCACGGCGTGGCAGGGAGCTTTGCGCAGAGCGGATGGGATTGGAACGAATACGACGCTATCGTATGGGCTGGAGGCGAATGGCGATTCAATCCACAGCACGAACCTGGGAGTCCATGCGCGGAACCAGGGAGCGGGGTATGCGAATCTATCGCTGCGGTCGCTGAAGCGTCTCTCCCTTTCGCTGGGCGCGCGGGAGCAGATCTTTTCAGGAGGGAACTCGGTCTTTTCTCCGAATGTGGCTGCGGCCTACACGCTTACGAGTACGGTCCGGCTGCGAGGTTCAGTGGGACACGGCTATCGACTGCCGACGTATCTCGACCTGTATTACGCGGACCCGGCGACGATCGGGAATCCGAATCTTAAGCCGGAGTCTTCGTGGAGCTATGAGGGCGGGGTGGATTGGACGCCTGCGAGCGGAACATTTGTGCTGAGCGCGACAGGTTTCAGCCTGCACCAGAAGAACGGCATCGATTACTCGAAGTACGATCTGTCGCATCCGTGGCAGGCGGTCAACGTCGCCGACTTTGCCTACAACGGCGGCGAGGCGAGCTTTCGCGTGAGGCTACCGGCGGCGCAGCAGCTGCAGCTGGGTTACACGGCGGTGCAGGCGACTTCTCCGCCGAAGGGACTGATCTCGGAGTATGCCTTCAACTATGCCGCGCAGTCGGCCTTGATTGCATGGACGGGAAAGCTGCCGGCGCAGATGGTGGCACGCTCGCAGCTGGCTGTTATTCAGAAGACAACGCAGGCGCCTTATCCGCTGTGGGATCTTTCGCTGTCGAGAGATACGGGGCGCGTGCGGCCTTATGTTCGCGTGCTGAACCTTACGGATACGTCCTATCGGGAGATTCCGGGGGTTCCGGTGCAGGGACGCACGGTGATGGCGGGGGCAGAGCTGATCCTGAGCATGCGTGGGCACTAGAGAGGCGCGTTGGATTTTGTGCTGAGCCCTTATGCCTTGGAGGCGTGCAGTGGAGCTATTGCTTCGGTTCCTGATAGATGGCGAGGACGTTTCCTGATGGATCGCGGAAGCGTGCGGTGAGCTCGCCGGGGTCGCCACCGATGGGCTGCACGATTTCGGCACCGTTGGCCTTGAGCTTTTTGACCATGGCTTCGGCGTCGTCGACCTGCACATACACGACGAAACCCGGACATTGCGAATGCCTGCCGGTCACGAATGCGCCGCTGACCTTGCCGGTGATGTCATCGAAAGCGGTCGCGCCGTCTCCCCTTTCCCGGATGTTCCAGCCGAAGACGCTGCGGTAAAAGTCAGCCGAACGCGCGGGGTCGGTTGTGGGCATCTCGATGTAGCAGATCTTTCCGTTCTTCGATGAACTCATGACCAGCCTCCTTGGCTGACAAGCAGCTCGGGTTTATACGCCTGGTTTCGCAGCTTTCTTTGCTACAGAATTTTTCGCGGCGGGCTTTACGAGAGCGCTACCCGCTGGCCTGAGGGCCGGACGCGAAGCTGCCGATGCCTGCAGTGGCGTGGCGGTGGGTGCTGATACCGGGGTGTTGAACAGGTCCAACTCGGCCTGACGACGGATAGTGAGCCCTCGCAGTACCTGGCCACCCGCTTTGTTCCATCGCAAAAACTGTCCAGCGGCTCCGGCGAAGTCGCCCGCGTTCAAAAGCCGCAGCAACGTGGACTGGCCTAGGCTGGCACAGCCGAGATTGAAGGTAAAGTCGACCAGAGCATCAAACTGGTTCTGATTGATTGCGGAGGTTACGGATTTGTTGACGCAGGTGACGGCCCAGGCCACATCGGCGGCGAGCAGGATGGCGGCCTGCTGTTCCGTGATGGTCATGCCTGCGTGCACATCCGAGCCGGTATGTCCGTAGCCGATCGTCCAGACGCCAACGCTGTCCTGATAGGCATCGAGCCGCAGGCTCTCTGATTTTTTGGTCAGCGCCAGACCGCTTGCGCCGTATTTGAAGTTGGCCATGCACCCTCCCGAAACGAGAAATGGGAAAGAGCCTGCGAGGACCCCTTCCCATTTCGTTCACAAATCTAACCCGACTTTTTAAGAATAACAATCGGAATCTATGAAATCGGCAGATAGTTGGGGCTTGATTATGGCCATGGAATCAGCGGGTTGCGGGGTTATGGGAGGGTTGTGGCTCTTGACAGGCTGCAGGTTCCTCGCTGTGCTCGGAAGGACACATCCTCCAGAGCGAGGCTGGCAGGCTGCGCACGCGATGACGCGTCCTTGGATGTGCAGGTCTACTTTGCCAGCTCTGCCTTTACGATCTCGCTCACCAGCTTGCCGTCGGCTCGCAAGCCGTTCGCCATGATGCGCTGCTGGACGATCTTCATGGCAGCTCCCATGTCTTTGGGGCCGGGTTTGGTGCCTGTCTCGGCGAGCTGGGCGATGGCTCCCTGGACGACAGCGCGGACCTCGTCCTCTCCGGCTTCCTTGGGAAGATAGCTCTCGATGAAGACGATCTCGAGGCGCTCTTTCTCGGCCAGCTCGGGGCGATTGCCCTTGGTGAAGCTCTCGATGGATTCGCGGCGCTGCTTGATGAGGGTGGAGAGGATCTGGGACTGCTCGGCGTCGGTCAGCTCTGCGCGTTTATCGATCGCCTTATTCTTCAGGGCCGATTTGACCATGCGGAGTGTGGTCAGCTTGTGTTCTTCCCGGGCCTTCATGGCGGCCACAATATCGGCGTCGATCTTCTGCACGATGGTCATTCCGTTGCTCTCCTCAAATGCTTTGACACTGACTCTTCATCATAGAACGCCCGCTGCCCGGGCTGTGGTCGATACAATAGAGGCATGATCCGGAAAACGCGCCTCTTTACCCCGGGGCCAACGCCCCTGCTGCCCGCCGCCCAATTTGCCATGGCGGCTGCCGACATCCACCACCGCACTCCTGAGTTTCGCGCTTTGTACACCCGTGTTCTTGCCCAGCTGAAGGAGTTCGTCGGAACCACCAACGACGTCATCATCCTTTCGAGCGGCGGCACGGGAGCCATGGAGGCCTCGGTCTCGAACCTGACGTCACCGGGAGACCGCGTCCTGGTGTTGACGGCAGGGAAGTTCGGCGAGCGCTGGAGCGCGCTGACGAAGGCCTTCGGCTGCCACGTCGATGTGGTGGAAAAGCCCTACGGACAGACCTTCACGCTGGATGAGGTTAAGGCTGCACTGAAGCTGGAGACCCGCGCCGTATTCGTTCAGGCGACCGAGTCCTCGACCGGTGTACGGCATGACATCAAGGGAATCGCCGAGCTGCTGAAGAAAGAAAACTCCGAGGCTCTGTTGATTGTCGATGGAATCACCGGGCTGGGAACCACACATCTCGACATGGATGGATGGGGCATCGATGTGCTCATCGGCGGATCGCAGAAGGCTGTGATGATTCCCCCGGGCCTTGCCTACCTGGCAGTCAGCCAGAGGGCCTGGGACCGCATGGAGTCGACCTACAATCCGCGCTACTACTTCGACCTGCGCAAGGAGAGAAAGAACGCCGCCAAGGGCGAGAGTGCCTACACTCCGTCGGTGGCGCTGATCGCCGCGCTGGGAGCGTCGCTGGACTACATCGCGGGACAGGCGGGAGGCAATCTTGCAGAGGGACGCAAGAAGCTGGTCGATAACGCCGAGACCTGTGCCGCAATGACGCGCGCAGCAGCGATCGCGATGGGCCTGAAGCTGTTCGCGCCTGCCGGGTACGAGGCCGCAGCGGCCACAGCGATTCTTGCGCCTGAGGGCACCGACTCCGGCGTGATCGTCAAGGGACTGAAGTCGCAGTTCGCCGCCATCGTCACCGATGGACAGGGTGAGATGAAGGGTCATCTCTTCCGCATTGCTCACCTCGGCTTCTTCGACTACATGGACACGATTGCGATCCTCGGCGCTCTCGAGCAGGTCGCGGTCGCCACCAAACTTCCACTGCCCGGCTTTGCCTTCGGAGACGGCCTCATCGCCGCTCAGAAGACGTTTGTCGAGCGAACCGCAAAATAACCTCCGGAGCGATCCAGCTGAAGTGAAACGCTCGAGCCTCCAACTCGCAGCTCTTCTTTTTGTGGCAACCGGTCTCTTATGGATGACCGGTTGCCGCAAGCCGGAGATGCAGCGATGTGTTGATCAGCAGAATGTCGTCGTGGACGAGGACTTCTGCCACAGCAACGGAGAGCAGAGGGTGCTGGGAGAGAAGCCTGCGGCGAGCTCTTCGTATCGCTATTACTACGGCGGGACTGGCAGTACGGAGGCTGGGTCAACAGCAACCGGAGGAAGCTATGTTCCTGATGCAAACCATACCTATGCGATTGGCGGCCGGGAGCGCAGGCGATTAAGGGAGTTCGGGCCGATCTTTACTGTGCTGGGTGTCGTGGTCTTGTTCTTCTTTGCATGGGAAGGCCGACGGAAACGCGCATAGACGGCTTTGCGGTTTGGCTGTGATCGGCTGCTTCTCGCGAACAGTTCAGTCTTGTGGCAATCCCGACGAAATACAGAGATTCTTCGCTACGCTCCGAATGACGGGGTTGTAATGATTCACGTCCATCAATGGCTATCCTTGGCATCCGCAATATGCGGGGTTCCTGGGCTACGTGCTACGCGCTGCGTTCGGAATGACACGTTGACGGGGATGACCGATCCAGGGAGAGTTATTTTCTGCGGAGAAGACGTGGTGCGCAGGCGTCTGAGTAGGGATTGACGAGGAAGGTGCCTGCGATTCCGGAGACGAGGATGGTTCCGTCGGAGTTGATGTGGGAGGTGCGGAACTCTTCCTGGGGAAGGTCGTTGAGTCTTCGCCAGGTTTCGCCGCGATCCTGAGTGACGTAGACACCAGTGAGCGAGGTCACGACTTCGCGATTGGTCCGGGAACGATCGACCTCGATGCTGTAGGCGCGGAGGTTGGACCCTGCCTCATCGGAGGTTCGATGGATGAGGAAATGCGCGTCGGTCACGCGGCGCACCATGCCGGGTCCGGTTGGATAGTAAATCCCCCAGCAGGCGGCCAGATGGAGTCCTCCCACTACGTCCATGCCGTGGATTGCGGAGTCCGGTCCTACCCCCTCAACGCGGCTCCACTTCAAGGACTTGAGATTGAGAAGGAAGACCTGATCGCCGGTTCCTACATAGAGGAATCGCGGATCGGACGCTTTTGTGTCGTCGAATTGCATGGAGAGAAGGTCCATGTCGGTGGGAATACGCGGGAGAGTGGCATCCTGGACCCAGGCTCCGCTGGCGTCCCGGTGGTAGGTGAAGAGTTGGGGGTCGAGGTCGAAGTATCCGTAACCGAGGATGAGCCGCCTGCCATCCGGGGTGATCTCGACCACATTCGCGCGCACCGGCTCGCCGGCCTTTTTGGGGATGATCACTTTTGGAGGCGTGTCCGGAACTCGGGGGCCCGCGATTGCTTTGATCAGTGGTGAGGAGGAACCCGGCTGCGGGATGATCTCGAAGGCCCCGCGCTGGGTTGTGAGGACGAAGGACGATCCCCCGGGAGCGACGCTCAATCCATTTCGCAGGCCTTCGCCGATGCGGGCGTTGAAGTAACGGGAGTCGATGCGTGCCACCTGCGCCCACCTAAGGCCGCCGTCGGTCGATTTTGAGATGTACATCGCTCGATCCTGAGGCGGAACGGCTTCACTGAGATCGGCGGTGAGCGCCCAGAAGGCATCAGGGTCATACGCTGCAGGATCGGGGTCGGTGGCGATGGTCTCGATAAAGTCCCCCGCGAACTGGTGGGTTCCGGGAAGCGTGGTGACGCGATGAATGCGACAGCTTTCGAGATCGTCTGTGGCATCCTCCTGGGTCTGGGTCGCGGAGGGAGTCGAAGATTTTGGGATTTGCGCCGAGCAAAGAAGAGGCGTGAGCAGTAGAAGGAAGACTCCTCTGCAGCAGGAAGGGCACCGGGGCGTGTGCGGGATCGCCATAACCGGAGACCTTCAGGGTATCAGCAATTGCAGTTCCCTTATTTGGGAAGCGGGCGCCATGCTTTGCCTTCTACCGGGTGGCATATTTTAGATGACCCTGGCGCCAGGGGACGGCGGTTCGCGCGTTGAGGTCGAAGACGATATGCCCGGCGCGGAGGGTCATCTCCGGCACGATGCGTTCGGTGCCGTCGACCTTTCCTCCAGCGAGGTCAGCGTAGCTGTAGTGGCCGTGGTCGAGACGAAGGACGGCGATGTCGGCGACGGCTCCGACGGCGAGCTGGCCGAGTTCGGGGTGGCCGATCTCGGTGGCGGGATTCGTGGTGGATTCGCGAATGACTTCGACGAAGGGAACGCCTAGGGCCAGCATCTTGCTCATGACGTTGGGCAGGTTGAGCATGACGCCGGTGGCCGAATCGACATGGAGATCGGTTGAGATGGAATCGGGGAAGAAGCCTCCCTTCACCATGGGTTCGGCCAAGGCGAAGTTGAAGGAGCCGCCGCCGTGGCCAACGTCGAACTTGATGCCTCGTCGCCGGGCATCGAGCATGTAGGGCGCGGGTTTGCCATCAGGGGTGAGCAGAGGAGCGGGCATGCGGAAGACGTGGGTGCTGATGTCTCCGGGACGAAGGATGGTACGGATCATCTGCTCATACGACTTGTTGTCGAACCAGCCGAAATCGACCATGACAGGAAGATGGTTGCGTGTGCCTGCTGCGACGGCCTTCTGGACGGAATCGAAGTTGGGCTGCTGCCAGTGCGCGGTCTTGATGCCGACGATGATGCCCTTGTTTTCGGCGATCGTTTTTGAGAGCGCGTCGAGGTCCATGTCGTGCTCGTTCTGCTCGGCCACGTCGTCGGCGTTGGCCATACCCGCGCCGACGATGTTGATGAACGCGAAGATGCGGGTCTTGGCGGTGTCGATGACACGATGCCGGAACTCGGGAAAGTCCCGCCAGCCGGAGGAGCCCGCATCGGCGATGGTTGTGACTCCGTTGGGAACCGCCATGACATCGGCCTGCACGGAAAGATCACCGTTGCCCCACGCGTTGTGGCGGAGGCCGATGAAGACATGCTCGTGAATATCGATGAGGCCGGGGGTGAGGTAGAGGCCGGAGATATCGACGGAGCGCTTTGCCGCGCTGGCCGGAATCGAAGCTTCGATGGCAGCGATCTTTCCATCGCGAATGGCGACGTCGCGCTGGGTGTCGATGTTGTTCTTCGGGTCGATGAGGTGGCCGTTGCGGAGAACGACATCGTACTGCTGCGCTTGGGCAGAGAGAGCGCAGACAAGAAGGGCAGAAGCCAGAATGCGAAGCATGGTTGGAAGTATAGCCAATGCAGTCGCGGAAACAGGATGTCCGTTTTTGATGGGTTTAAGTCGTGGCGCTCGTCAGGAGATGGACCTATTGTTCTATCAATCAAGGAGGAACTCCCCATGAACTCCCTTCGTTCGATCATGATCCAACAACCCGCACCGGCCCATGCCAACACTCAATTTCCTACGACACGGTCGATGCACTCGGTTTTGAAGCCTTCACTAAAGATCGAGATTCGGCGCAGACTGGTAAGGTATGCGACTGCGGTACGAGCGATGTATCGGCGTCAGAAGAGTATGAGCTCCGAAGAGTTTTATCAGTCGCATGTGAATGCGATCTATATGGCGATCTATCTCGAGATCGTCACCGGAGTGACCGCAGGTATCGCCGGGATTCTGCTCTTCAGCAGGTGAGCCGTGACAAGGTCTACTTGAGGGGCCGCGCCGCAGGGCCGTCTGGTGTCATCTTGATTGGCGGGATCTTTCCATCCGCGTCGAAGTACATCCTGTCGATCGCCATGACACGCTGATTCGGTCCTGTGGTCCCGAGCGGGTGACGGTGATAGACGATGTACCAGTCATCGGTTCCGGGAACCTGAAGAACGGAGTGATGGCCCGGACCGTTGGCGACGGCGGGGTCGGTCTCGAGGATCTTGCCCGCGCGTTCGAAGGGTCCCGTAGGACTGCTGCTACGGGCATAGGCAACGCCATAGGTGGAGTTGCCCCAGTCGCCTTCGGACCACATGAAGTAGTACACGCCCTTCCGCTTGATGACGAAGGGACCTTCGACGTAGTGCTCTGGCGTGATCTCTTTGTAGAGAGAACCATCCTTCATGGGGATGACACGCTTGAGATCGGGAGACAACCGCGCCACGTTGCAGTGGCCCTGGCCACCGTAATACAGGTAGATGGAGCCATCGTCATCTTTGAAGACGAATGGGTCGATGGGCTGGGCTCCGTTGTGGAACTCACCAATGAGGGGCTTGCCGAGTGCGTCAAAGAAGGGGCCTTCGGGCCGGTCGCTGACGGCGACGCCGATTCCTCCGAGGAAGGTGTCGTTCTTCTGAATGTCGTTGGCGGCGAAGAAGAGATAGTACTTTCCATTCAGATGAATCGCAGAGGGCGCCCAGATGGCATACGCGGCCCACGCCACATTTTTGATATCGAGCACTCGCGGATGACGCGTCCAATGAACGAGGTCCGGCGAGGAGAAGGCGTCGAGCGAGGTGTGGAGCAGGTAGACCTTGTGGATGACGTGCCCGCTGCGCAGCTTCTGCTGGAGAGGGTTGAAATCAGGTTGATGACTATCGGGATCGGGACTGGAGGAGGTGGGATAGATCCAGTATTGACCGGCGAAGACCCGAATTTCGGGGTCGGCATACCAGCCCTGCTGCGCAAGGTTGCGAGAGGCCTGCGCCTGCATGGAGATCGGAGCAAGAACGATTGCAAGAGCAAATGCAGTGCGAAGGCAGCGAGACACTGGTCCATCCAATCTTAGAAATATGCGCGTGGCCATTGCGGCACGATCGCTGAAGATGATTGTATGGGTCGGAGATAACATGCGCGACGACTGAAGCTGAGGGTGGTTTCCTGCAGGAGTCGTTGTCTTTATGCTGATTGGAACTTTATGACCCAGAGAACTGGATACCTGCAAACCAAGGCTCACTACGAGATTCTCGACGGGCTGCGTGGCGTGGCTGCGATGTTGGTGGTCATCTTCCACACCTTCGAGGCGTATCACATGGACAACCCCTTCACGCAGCTACTCAATCATGGCTATCTCGCGGTGGATTTTTTCTTTCTGCTGTCGGGCTTTGTGGTGGCATATGCCTATGACGACCGCTGGGGAAAGATGACGCAGGCAGACTTTTACAAACGTCGCCTGATCCGGCTGCAGCCGATGGTGATCATGGGAAATATCATCGGCGCTGCACTCTTTTATTTTCAGAGCTCTGCGATGTTTCCGACGGTGCATACGACGCCGGTGTGGAAGATGCTGCTGGTGATGCTGGTGGGCTTTACGATGATTCCGCTGCTGCCTTCGATGGACATTCGCGGCTGGCAGGAGATGCATCCGCTGGATGGCCCGGCGTGGTCGCTTTTTTTCGAGTATGTCGCGAACCTGCTTTACGCACTTGGACTGCACAAGGTTTCGAAGAAGGTGCTGACGGTGCTGGTTGTGCTTTCGGCGGCTCTGTTGATTCACCTGACCGTGATGGGACCGAGAGGGGATGTGATTGGGGGATGGACGATCAGCGCGAAGGAGCTGCACGTGGGCTTCGCTCGCCTGCTGTTTCCGTTCTTTGCAGGAATGCTGCTGATGCGGGTGGGGAAGCGCATACACATCCGCCATGCCTTCGCGCTATGCAGCCTGTTGCTGTTGGTTCTCTTCGCCATCCCGAGGATCGGGGGTCGGGAGCATCTGTGGATGAACGGGATCTACGAGTCGTTCTGCATCATTGTGATGTTCCCGATCATCGTTGCGATGGGCGCGGGCGGAACCGTCACAGGAGCGACCGAGAAGGTGTGCAAGTTCTTCGGAGACGTCTCTTATCCGCTGTATATCACGCACTATCCGCTGATCTACGTGTACACGGCGTGGGTGCAGCGCGACAACATTCCGTGGCCCAAAGGAGCGGTTTTCGGAGTGCTGTTGTTCGTGACTGCTGTCGCGATGGCGTATGCCTGCCTGAAGCTTTACGACGAGCCGTTGCGCAAGTGGCTAACGAACCGGTTCCTTTATAAACAGATTCCGCAAAAGATCAGCGATGCGGCGAAGGTGTAAATGCGGTATGGCTCCTGGCCTGGGGCCGATCGAAGATTTCGGTGGAACCGCGAGCGAGATACAAGGATTTTTCACTACGCTCAGAATGATGGCTGGAAGGAACCTGCTGCCGTTATGAGCGGGGTAGCTGGCAGGCGGAATTGGCTGCCCTGGGCAGCGTGAGGAAGCTGATGGTCAGGGGGGCCAGGTGCAGCGTGCCCTTTGGCGCGGGTTGCCCCTGGATGGAAGGGAGATCTCCCTCCGGCGTCAGCTTCAGCTCGGTTCCGTTGAGGAGTACGGTCCTGCTGGTCAGCTCGGATGCGGAGAGGGTGTAACGCTCACCGGCCAACGGTACAGAGATAGAGTGTTCTGCTGTGGCATCGATGTTCATGACGAGCAGCGTCACGCCTCCGGGAGCGTCCTTCATGCACTGCGCGTAGATCCTCAGGGACGAGTTCGGCGCGATGCCGGGCTTGAGCGAACGCGTTCCCATGGTTCGCTTCCAGAGGAGAGCCGCCCAGTAGTTGGGCCTGGGCTCGAGGGTCTGTTCGTCGAGCAACCCGTAGTCACTGGAGGCGAGGGTGTTGTGGGCCACGACCTTGACGCTCTTTTGCGCGAGTGAACCCAGTTGATCGAGATAACGGAAGCTGTCGATGAAGTCGGCGGCCCACTTGTCGCCACCGCAGGCGGCTTCGCCGGTTTCATTGAGCCAGATGTCTTTACCGGGGACATATTGATCCCGCAGCTTCGCGTAGAAGGCTTCTACGGCGAGATTGCGTTCGAACCACTCCGGGGTGAGCGCTTTGTCGGCGGACATTCCCGCGGCCGGCCCAAGGCTGGCTGCGCAACGGTGCGAGATGGCTCCATAGAAGTGATAGGAGAAGACATCGAATGCAGGGCCGGTGGCCTTGAGCATGTCTTCGGTCTTGATGAAGGGCATGCTGGGGCCAGATCCGGGTGGAACGAGCAAGATCCCTTCTCCGACACTGCCGGGACCGAGGAAGAGGGTTGAGGGTGATTCACTTTTGAGGAAGGCACGAAAGGCCTTCACGTCTCTTCCGAAGGCTTGAGCATCGTACCCCTTGGGGGCGCCACCGATGACGGCATAGTTGGGCTCGTTCATGAACTCGGTGGCAGCGATGTGTCCGCCGATCTGCCGGGTGTAGTCGAAGAACGCTTTCGCTTTCTTCGGCGTCCACAGGCCGCTGGCATCTCTGGTGCCTGTGCTGGTGGCGACGGAGGTCATGATCTCCGCACCAACAGCATGGGCAAAGTCGACGACTCCCTTCCACTGGGCACGGGTGAGAACGCCATTGAACCCTTCCGGTGGAGTCTTGAGCGCGGGCTCATCATTGTCCTGAAAGAAGGTGCTGTTGCGCCAGGTTCCGCTGACGCGAATGTAGGCAGGCTCGAGATTTTTTGCGAGCTTCCTGAGGCGGGCATTGCTGAGGTCGATGGGTGCGCGGTATTGAAAGAGGCTGGGGTCCATGCCGATGGGCTGGTTCTGCCGGGGACCGGCCTCGGATGCTGCAGCGAGTCGGGCCTCGACCTCCTGATCGTAGGGCTTCCAGAAGCGGCCGCCTGTGACTTCGACCGCCTCAACGTTGTAGGAGAGGAAACGGGGATCGACCTCTCCCGCCTTTGCCATCGTCTGCGGATGAAGCGTGACCTGCGCAAGAGCAGGAAGGCTGGAGGGAAGGAACAGGCCGCAGAAGAACGCCACGGATCTCAGGTCTGCAAATCGCATTTTTGACCTCACCACTTTCGGATTTGTGCCTGCTTCGACGCTGCACCGGTGGGATGGTATTCGAAAGCATACATGCTTGTGCAGCGGGTTGCATGTTGGTTTCGGTAAATAGGCTGATGGGTTCACAGCGGTTGGCTGCGCGCACAGGGGCATCGCAAAATGCGCGGTTTCCTCGCGGCGCTCGGAATGACACTTCGGTGCGGGATGAAGTTGTTTGGTTCCGTTGAAAATACACGGCCTTTTTGAGGAAGAAGGATATTATGTTCCACGCAGGCCTCTATCTTTGAAGGAAGAGAGCATCGACGCAGATGGGTCCGATGAACGATGTGAACGTGGACTCGGTGGCCTTTCGCAGGGCCGTGCTTGAGAGCGAGCAACGGCGCATCTACGGCGTCACGGTTTTTCTGCTTATTTTTGCGGTTGCGATCACGTTGCGGGTTACCGTTTTTTCCTCGCACATGAATCCTTGGGGCATCTTGCTTCTTCTGCTGCTGGTAGCGTATGAGGCCTGGACGCTTGCTGCCGTGAAGCGTGCGCTTGCGAGGCAGCAGGATGTTTCGAGCACGGTGTGGATACTGAACATCGTATTGGAGATTGCAGCGACGGCGTTGGGCATCGCCTATTTTTCGAGCCCGCGGTTGGGAGAGTACAGACCGATCGGAACACCATGGATTCTGGCGTTCTTTCCGCTGATTACGTGTCGGTGTTGCGCCTGAATCCCCGTGTTTCGCGGATCGCCGGAGCTGCGGCCGCGGCAGGTTATCTGATCGCGGCGTATGTCATTGGGTGGCGGCCCAGCATCCACAACCTCAGCGAGCATACAGTCGTGCAGACGGCGGTGGTCTTCTATGCGGCCATCCTGCTGGCAAGCGGCTTTATTGCAGCGCTGGTCAGCAACGAGATCACGAAGCACGTGCGAGCTGCGCTGCATGAGGCAGAGACGACGCGGCACCTGAAGCAGGTGGAGCACGACCTGGAGGTTGCACGGTCGATTCAACAGTCGTTGCTGCCGCGAATCCGGCCGACCATCGATGGCATGGAGATCAGCGGGTGGAACCTGCCGGCCGATGCTACGGGCGGCGACTACTTCGATTGGAAGCGGATGCGGGACGGTCGTCTGGTCGTAACGCTGGCCGACGTAACGGGCCATGGCATCGGGCCCGCGCTGCTGGCCTCCGTATGCCGCGCCTATGCAAGATCGAGCTTCGATACGCATAACGATCTGGTGAAGGCGCTCGAACATATCAATGAGTTTTTTGGAGAGGACCTAATCGGCGGTGGCCGATTTGCAACCTTCGTGGCGGCAGTGTGCTCCGGAGACGGTGGAAGAGTGGAGCTGCTGTCTGCAGGGCATGGTCCTCTGTTCGTGTACTCGTCGGCCCTCGACAGCTTCCACGAACTGTCAGCACAGGCGATTCCGCTGGGTCTGCTTCCGGAGTTGAATTCGTCAGAGCCCGTCCTCGTTGATCTGGAGCCCGGCGACATGGTGGTGCTGGCGACGGATGGCTTTTTCGAGTGGGAGAATGCGGAAGGCGAGCAGTTCGGGTTTACGAGGCTGACCCAGGTAGTTCGCGATGCACGTCATCTACCATCGGAGCAGATCATCGCAGAGCTTTATACCGCGGTAAAGACGTTTGCGGACGGCACAAGACAGATGGATGATCTGACAGCGGTGGTCATCAAGCGTGTGAATGAGAAGAATGAAGCGGAGCCGGTAGCAGACACGGTTGCCGGATAGGATTCCGATGGTTTCTTCAGGGGGGTGAGAGTTGCACGTTCATATCGTTTGCGAACTCCTGATACTTCTCGGACTTGCGAACGGAACCCCTGTGCTGGTCCATCGCCTGGTCGGCTCGCGATGGTCCTGCCCACTCGATGGCGGTTTGATTCTCTCGGATCAACAGCGTTTATTCGGATCGTCCAAGACGATCCGCGGCATCGTCTGTTCTCTCTTTGCAACTGCGGCAGGCGCAGTTTTGCTGGGGATGGACTGGAGGCTGGGAGCAGCGATTGGGGCGCTAGCGATGATTGGGGACCTTTCCTCGAGTTTTTTAAAGCGCCGCTTGCGTCTCCCGTCCGGAGACCGCGCAACCGGACTCGATCAGATCCCTGAGTCCTTGTTCCCTGTACTCGCGGCGCGTCATGCGCTCTCTCTGAGCGTCCTGGACATTCTGGTGACGACTGCAGCTTTTTTGCTGGGAGAGATGGCGTTGTCTGTCGTTTTCTTTCGGCTGCATCTCAGGGAGCGGCCTTATTAGAAGGAATGCTCTGGATGATTACGCACGCACCAGGTGGTGGAGAGTGATTTCGGGAGGACAGTTGAAACGGACGGGGACGATAGAGCAACCGACACCAACCGAGGTGTAGCCGGACATGTCGTGATAAGCCCATGATCCTGCTCCCATGGATCGGGGCAGAGCGGCATCGAGGGTGATCGGAACGGAACCGGGCAGACAGATTTGACCACCATGAGTGTGGCCGCTCAGCATGAGGGAAAAACCGGCGTGTGCGGCTTGACGATAGATCTCCGGAGTATGCGAGAGCAGAATGGAGACTTTACCGGGTGGTATGGCACTGGCGGCCTGGTGGATATTGTCGGCGCGATAGTAGTGGGCATCGTCAACGCCACTGAGATAGATAGCCTGGTCGCCACGGACGAGAGCTTCGGATTCATTCATCAACATGCGGATCTGCATCTGCTCAATTGCAGGCAACATTCGGATGGAGTCGTGATTTCCGAGAACACCATAGACGGGCCCGCGAAGATGACTGCGAACCTGTCGGAGGATGTCCATCGAGGCGTCGCAGGGCCCGAAGGTCTGGCCGCGAAAGTCTCCGGTCAGCACGCAGATGTCGTAGGAGAGATCGCCGACCAGATCGACGAGCCGCGCCATCGCCTCGGAATTCATGTCGGCATGCATGTCGGTGATGTGGAGCAGCGTGAAGCCTTCGAAGAGCGAAGGGAGTCGCCGCACGGCAATCTCGTTGTGCCGGATCTGGATCTGGCGGGTGTTTCTGTGCCCACGCCCGTAGAGGCCGGTGATCTTCAGAGCTGCGCGAAACAGGGAGTGGGCCGAATACCAGTTTTCAGGGTGGAAGAAGTTGAGCCCATGGCCGAAGATGTCTTCATGATCCTTCTCCATCCCCAGACGCTGTCGCGCATGCACCTTTCCGAGTCGCTGGTCCAGCTGTTCAAGAAGCTGGTCCTCCGAAGATGGCGAGTGAAGCGTCATGTGGAGTTGGATGGCTTAAGATGATGCTTTGGATCACCGGTAGTCCACGGAACATAGAAGGCCGACGGTGATGGTTTATCACAGTGTCATACGACGCTGCTGAGGTATTGGCATCAGGGTATCTTGGGCCCGGGTTTCTAAATCTATCGAGAGGATGGCAAGAGGAGGTTTTTATGGCGAAGATGCGTGCGGTGCAGGTCCCCAAGGCGGGCGGCGAGTGGGAGTTGGTGGAGCGGGAGATTCCGGAGCCGGGACCGGGAAAGGTTCGGGTCAAGGTGCAGGCATGTGGGATCTGTCACAGCGACTCCGTAACCAAGGAAGGATTGTTTCCGGGGATTCAATATCCGCGGGTTCCTGGGCATGAGATCGTCGGGGTCGTAGACAAGGTGGGCGAGGGCGCCAAAGGATGGCGGGTGGGCCAGCGTGTCGGCATTGGATGGCACGGCGGCAACTGCGGGTACTGTCACAACTGCCGTCGAGGAAACTTCTTTGCCTGCACCAACGACCTGCAAACGACCGGCGTGACCTTCGATGGGGGTTATGCCGAGTATGTTGTGGTTCCTGCGATCGGTCTGGCGGAGATGCCGGAGGGGTTGAGCGCGGCGGAAGGAGCTCCGCTGATGTGCGCGGGACTGACGACCTTCAATTGTCTGAGGAACGCGGGCGCTCGGCCGGGCGATGTGGTTGCGGTGCTTGGTCTGGGTGGACTGGGACACCTTGGAGTGCAGTACGCGGCGAAGATGGGGTTCCGGACGGTTGCGATTGCGCGTGGAGCGGACAAGGCGGAGCTGGCGAAGAAGCTCGGAGCGGATGTCTACATCGACAGCCAGGCGCAGGACCCTGCCGCTGAGTTGCAAAAGCTGGGCGGAGCAAAGGTTGTGCTTGCTACGGTTATAAATGCGGACGCGATGGCGGCGGTAATGGGCGGGCTCGCGGTGAAGGGGACGTTCATGATCGTGGGCGCGGTTCCGAAGGTGGAGGTTCCTGCAATCCAGCTGTTGCTGAACTCACAGAACGTGCAGGGATGGTACTCCGGAACATCGATCGATTCGGAAGACACGCTGAACTTCAGCTTGCTCGAGGGAGTCAGGTCGATGAACGAGATCTATAAGTTTGAACAGTACAAGGAAGCGTACGACCGCATGATGAGCGGAAAGGCGCGATTCCGCGTGGTGATGACGATGGAGTAGGGCGGGCCGCGAGGTCTCGCGGCCCCCTTCTGTTCCTCTGCGTTCGGTCATAGCGGCTGATGTATCTTCTGCCTTACGCCACCGGTTGTGGCTGCATTGGCAAAATACAGGGACTCGTCGTCGCTGCGCTCAGAATGACGGCGAATGAGACAGGCGCGGGAGTAAGGCGTTTACGACGGAGGCTACGGTGGTAAGGGCATCCGTTGCGCGGATGCTCTCGCTGAGCGTCAACGCACGCTGGCGAAAGTGCGGGGCTTGAAGCACCTGCTGCACGGCGAGACGCACCTGTTCGGGGGTGGGATTTCCGGTCTTGAGATCAATGCCTGCGCCGCTCCATGCAACGCGTGCTGAGACATACGGCTTGTCTTCCGTCGCGCCCGCAGAAACCACGGGAACTCCAAAGGCGAGCGCCTGCTGGACGCCGTTGTAGCCTCCGTTGGTGACCAGTACGCTGGCGCGAGGCAGGACAAGATCATAGGGAATGTATGATTCCACGATCGCGTTTGAGGCGCGCAGAATTCGACTCGCATCCCCGCCGCCCGCCGTGGCGACCACCGTCACCGGCTCGCCAGCGAGGGCGGTGATGACGGGGTTCACTAACTGGTCGAAGTTCGTGTTAGCCAGGGTGCCCTGGGTGACGAGCACCAGCGGCTTGCTGGCATCGAGTTCGCGGAGCCACTTGGGCGTTTGCCGTTCCTGTGCCGGAGAACTCAGGATAGGTCCAACGAAGAGGAGATTGTCCCGGCTTTCTACAAGAGGATATTCAAACTCCTTCGTGGTGAACTGCAGCAGTTTGTCGGGCAGCCGGTACATGGTATCGAACATGCGGAAACCGCCGGGAACGGCGACTCCGAGGCTCTCGAGCACCTGGTCTATATAGATGGTTCCGGGCCGTACAGCAGCGTCGAACTGAAGGCCGTCCGCGATGTTTCTCGCCTGCGCTTCCGGTGAGTTGCCGGCGCCGCGGGAGGGAGAGAAGCCTGCGTCCCGCCACATAGGCGCGATCACTCCGCAGGAGATCACGGGCGGACGGCTTCCGCGCCTAAGCAGTAGCTGGAGAACACCCATGTAGAGAACATCAACGACGACCAGCTCTGCGTTGTGCCGGTGGATTGCATCCTCAAGGCTGCGGTACTGGTCCGGAATCGCATCGGCAAAGAGGCGCTTGAGGTGGACGATGTGGCCTTCGAGCCCTTGCGCTACAGCTTCTTCCGGCGTGAGGAGGACGTTGAGATTCTGCCAGTCGTAGTTGGCATAACCCTGCAGACTGGCGAAAGCAATTCCCTGCTCCGTAACCCGGTGGCGAAAGGCTTCGCCTGTGAGAAAAACCACGTCGTGGCCGTTCTGCTTGAGGGCGGCGGCGACGGCCAGCATGGGGGAGACGTGCCCCAACAAAGGAGTAGAGGCGACAAGGATTTTGCCCATCGATAACTTCCTTCCCGGCTTCGCTGTGTGACGATATTGCCGCGAAGCCATGAGGACGAATCTATTGGTTTAGCCAGGTGAATACTTGCGGAAAAGCACCTTCCATGCGCGAAATCACGAGAAAATATTACGGCGATATTCGCTAGGGGTGGTACCAAGGAGACTGCGAAAGACGCGAGAGAGCTGGGCTTCGCTTGAGAAGCCGCACGAGGCCGCGACATCGATCAGGCGCATCTCCTTTTTGCGAATGAGCGCTTTCGCCTTCTCCACTCGCTGCCTCAGGAGGTAGCGATGCGGGGTCTCTCCGGTAGTCTTTTGGAAGATGCGGATGAAGTGGTTGCGGCTGAAGCCGCTCTCGTCGGCAAGTTCCTTCAGGCTCAGGTCTGCGGAGAGATCAGAGTGCATGCGATCAAGGACACGCCGCATGGGGCGGGTCGGCAACGAATCCGCACGTCGCCCTGTGACAGGCCGAAACAGCCCCCAAAAGCCAAGCAGGCGATGGACGAGCGCGCGTGCGAGATGGTCAACGTAGAGCCGGCCTGACAGACCCCGGGAGGCAGCCTCGTTCGAGAGGAGATGTCCGAGCGACACCATGTTGCCATCCCGCACACCCTCTTGAGGGCGCATCTGCGGGATCTGCCAGATGCCGGACTCGGCCGCGACAGATTCCACGAAGCTGCGTTCGAAGGCGCAGACGATGAGCTGTGTGTCGGTCGCCGGATAGATGGCGGGAAGCCCTCCTGCAGGAAAGATGGAGAGGGTATCAGGCTCTTTGGTGTATGGCTCAACGCGTCCACGCTCGTTGACGCGCTGGCCGTGAGAGGCTTCTCCGACAGAGATAGAGAGGACGAGAAGATCGGTTGGAGTCTCCGGTTTATGTCCGGGGCCGACGATGTGCCGCTCGACGCCGAAGCCCGTCCAGCCAAGATCGAGACTGGAGGCAAGACGCTGCGATTTACCCCGGATGATCGAGGTGGTTATACCGTACGCCATACTCTTGATTGGATGTCGCGGAAGAAGCTTCGATTCCCGGTCACTGGATGCGATGGCAACGAAGGAGCGGGCATACAGGCGGCAATCGACGGAGGCCTGACCTGCGAAACATCAGTCTTCGAAGGTGTCGTGGTCGACCGACGTTCTGCGGTCAAAGACGTAGCACTCGTTTTGCCACTTGCTGTCGTGCTTTGGCGTCTTCTCCAGATACTTCAGGATGCCGCCCTTCAGGTGATAGACCTCTTCGAAGCCCTCCTGCAGCATGAAGGCTGACGCCTTCTCGCAGCGGATACCCCCGGTGCAGAACATTGCCACCTTCCGATGCTTTGCCGTGTCGAGATTTTCGCGCACGTAGGTCACGAAGTCTGAGAAGTTCTCAATCTCCGGAGTCACGGCTCCTGCAAAGGTTCCGACCTCGGTCTCGTAGGTATTTCGCGTGTCGAGAACGAGAACATCGGGGTCGGAGATCAGCGCATTCCATTCCTGCGGCTCAACATATTGTCCTGGCTTGGTTGGATCGACCGCGACGTTGCGGAAGGTGATGATCTCTGCCTTGACCTTGAACTTCAGGCGCTTGAAAGGAGGCTCTTCGGAGGAAGAGAACTTGACCTCTGCGAGGTCGAGGCCTGCGCGCTCAGACAATGACTGCAAAAGACGACCGATGGTCGCAGCCGAGCCCGCCATGGTTCCGTTGATGCCTTCCCCGGCGATCAGCAGGGTGCCGAGAAGATCGCTGTCGCCAAAGCTGGCAAGCAGTTGCTCCCTGAGAACCGCGGGTTCGGGGATGTGAACGAAACGATAGAAGGCTGCGATGGTATAGGTCACTTTCTACTAATCATAAATTGTCGGTATTGGGGACCGCACCGGCAAGCCCGGAGGAGATTGAATCCTCCGGGGCCGTTCGTTTTTTCGCAGAGACGAAGCAATCAGTTTTTTCGGACCTGAGTCGGATTCTGGAAGCAGGCCTGCCATCCGCCTTGCTCATAAACCGTCTTCTGGCAGTAAGTCGCCTGAGGATAGTAGGGCCCCATGTAGTTTGCGGTGCAGGCGGCGTTCTGCTCGATGGTTTGGTTGGGATCGGCGCATTTGAGGTTGGCGGTCTGCGTGGTCATGGTGAAGCTGCTGTCGGGAAGCATGTTGCGGAAGATGAGTGCCTTCTCAACCTGGGTCTTTCCCCAAGGAAGGATGGTCACCGTCTTATCGGTCTTCGCGTTCGCCGGAATATCGCCTGGCGCCGCGACGATGTAGGTGTAGTAGGTGTCAGCGTCGAGGGCGGTCTGATAGTCAGCAGCACAGCCCGGTTGACCGGACTGCTCGACCACCGGGAACGGGAAGATATGGTCGTAGTTGCACATGGACCAGTAACGCAGCTCCTGACCTTTGAGGAGCGGATAGCCGTTTGTGCCAAAGGATGGCACCGTGGCAGCGCGACCGCGCACGACGGCGATGAGTCCCTTTTGGTAGCTCATTCCGGTGACGACATACTTGTTGTAGTCATTGGGGAAGGCTCCGCCTGCCTGGGTTGACAGCGGCGGCCGGAAGGTAAGCTGATCGGGCTCAGTGGCACCGGGAGCGTTGAACTGGCCGTTCCAGTAACGAATAAGCGCGTTGTAGAGCAGCAGGCGCAGGCTGGATGAGAGAGTCTTGCAGGGCGAGACGGTTGCGATGGTGTGGCCCGCGACAGAGATGGTGAGCTTGGGGAGCTCGCTCTGCGAAACCTGGCCATTGGGAATATAGGAGCGGATGACGACATAGCCCTGCGAGAATCCGTACTGATTGATGTGTGGACCGTAGACGATATCGCTACCGGCGGGCGGGGTTGGGGCGGGACTTCCCGCGACGGGGCTGGGAGCGATGGTGGCATGGAAGCTGCCGCCTGTGGCAGTGGAATCGAGGAAGGGATTTTCGCTGCCTTTGTTGAGGACGAACTGGGTGTCGTAGGTCGAGGAGAGAGATTCGCCCAGCGTGTTGTAGGTGTTGATGGAGAGAAAGCGCGTGGGGAAGAAGTCGCCCTTGATCTCGATCCTGCTACTGGGGAGCAGAACATAGGGCGTCGTCCAATAGATGGCGTTGGAGTCAGGGTACATAACGTTCAGGGTGTCAGGCGTGGTCTTGAAAGGCCATGAGCATCCAAGGGTGAGAGGAAGTGCCAGCTGCGCATAGCTCGCCTGGCAGAGCGCAATGGCGCAGAAAAGCGCGAGAAAGAGGCGCGCGGAGATTCCACGGTTCGGCGGCAAGGTCATAATGTTCCAACCTCAATTGAATTTTTAGGGGAAGGCCCGGGGCCGAGGAATCACTATAGTTGACGCAGCGAATGTTGTACAAGAATTACGCCGTCGTGACACAGCATCGGCTGCTGCCTTTATGAACGATGTCCTCGGCGCACTCGATCACACTAAGCTGCACTTCCGGGTTATCGCCACGAGGCCGATGCTCCTGTTGCTAGTGGTGATCTCGGAATGACTAGCAGGATCGGGCTCGAGCGCTGTGACGCTTTCTTTACAGGCCGCCTCAATCAGACACTTTCGAACAGGCTGACGCCATATATCGATACCGGATCGCCACCAATGCAAACAAGCCCGTGGCTAGGTATAGCAAAGGCAATGGTTCTGGAACTGGAGACAGCATTCCGACGGCGTGGTTGTCGGTCTCGAAACCTGCGTTTGCCGTGGTCTGGATGAACTCGATAGAGTCGAACGTACCGTTGAGATCGTAAAAGTTCAGATAGGCGAACTGTTCATAGTCATCGAGTCCGTTGTTTGGATTACCGCAATAGGAATTGCCTGGGCATACTCCGACGAGGTTTATGAAGGCCTGCGGAGGGAAGGTATAGAGGAGCGTGTTGCCGCGGTAGAACTGAATCAGATTTCCGGCATCGAGTGCAGAAAACCAAAGCCCGAAATAGGTTGCTCCCTGGTTGAGATGAAGGGTGTATGCCGCCCCGGCGCCATAAGCCAGGGGAAAGAAGCCGGTTCCGCCTGCTCCGCCGAAGAAGTCCGCCGCGAAGAAGTTTATGTCTCCGGTGTACGTGCCGATGTAGCTGCTGCCGTTGAAGTTGGTCGTAAAGCCGTTTGCGGTTCCACCGCTGTTGAAGGTCTCATAGTTGCTGGTGATGCCGATGGGCGACTGAACTCCGGGTGCAAGAGGAGTGACGTAGAAGGTGTCAGCTGACGCCGACGCGTTTCCCATGCCGACGAGGGAAAGTAAGAGAACGATTCGCAGAGCCCAATTGATTTTGATCCTCATTGTGAAATCTCCACGGAACGAAAAATTGTCGGAGGGGCCCGTCTTGAAGGTGGGTATAGAAGATGCGATGCCAGCAGGCAGCCAAATGTTTGGTCGATCTTCGGAAATTCATCATTCGATGCACCTTATCTTGCAAAAAGGTGCGCGCCGCGACGGCGCTAATTGCGCGGGCAAACAGAGGCGTCCGATGGATAGATGGAGGCTTATAGATGAGCACCCGGCGTCGCCAAATTTAAAGGACTATGATGGGTTAATCGATACAAAGCCTCGCTCTCTGATCCACGGTGGAGCGACAGGCCGGAGTAACAGGCACTCCATCATCGCCTGCTCACGAAACAAGACTCTGCAGTTCATCCGCGCCTCAGAGACCACGGAACCATCTGATCCGCCGCAAAGAAGTATCGGAGGCATGTATGCGTTCTGAAGCCATTTTTCGTGCAAAAGAGACCGTTTCAAATCGATATGAGCTTTGCCAGACGGTGGCGAAGGCCACACGCCGGATGCATGTTGCCTCGCGCAACCCGCAAGACACGATTAACAGCGCACTCGAGAAGATTGCCGGCGATACGCCGGTCGTGGCGGTCAAGCCTGTGGTTCGGCATAGCTGAAGCCGTTACCCATAAATCAGCGGTTCGAGCTTTGCTCGAACCGCTGATTTATGCGAGGAAGCTGCACGAATGGGGCGCCCGGCAGGTTGGGGTTCGGGGCGAATTGGTCGGAGTAAGATCATCTGCATGATACGCAGACGCAGCCTGAAGACGACTGCCCTGAAGGGGGCGGCCTTTGTTGGCGTGGCCATGGTGGGGACGGCGGTAGGGGCGATGGCCGTGGGAGCTCTGGCGATCGGCGCGCTCGCAATCGGCGCACTGGGGATCAACTCGCTGGGCATGGGGACAGGAAGGATCGAGGAGTTGAGTATCGGCAAGCTTACGGTGGATGAGCTTGTGATCAAGAATCGTCGGGAAGAAGGCTGAGGCGTACCTCAGGGGCTGATGCCCCTTCTCCGTGCAGAGATATTTCGCCATGACTGAAGCCGTGCCGTTAAGCGAAGCGAGTCGAGCTTTGCTCGAATGCCCCACTCATACGATGAAACCGCATGAACGGGGCACCCGGTCGTGGCATGTCGCTTCGCGTCGAAGATGGGACACCCGACGGTGGCCGGGTTGGAAGCAGTGATCAGTGAAGAAGATTGAATGTGTTGGTGGCGTCGTCGACGAAGTAGACGCCGTCGGTGACCGCGATCAAGCCGAACAGAGCGCCTGCTCCTGGAGGGGGTCCGCCTGAGTTGTCGACGAGCTTCAAAGCAACCTGATGTCCGGTGTCAGGATTTGTTTCGACAAGGTTTCCATCGTTTCCGTTTGCAGACACAAGGTGATGATTGGGCGTCAATGTTATGCCAAGCGGGTCGTTGAGCGCTTTCCCTTCAGTAACCGTCAGGCCACCATTCGACACACTCTTTCGGAAGAGTGCGTTAGGAACTGCTGCAATGCGATTGTCGAGGCTGTCGGCGACGTAGAGGTTTCCGGTGGAATGGTCGAATACGACTCCCGTCGGACCGATGACGAGCGCCGCGGGATCGGTGCGTTCGGGGAAGCCGGACGCAATTACCGAGCTGTCGACCAACTGCGGCGACTGGCCGTCAGGGATGGCGAGCAACATACGGATCACGTTTCCGCGATTCACAACGTTGCCATTCGCGGCCACGGTTCCATTGAGGACATTGGTGACGAACAGGACGACGAGCGGGCCACCATCGACCGCGGTCATGTCCCAGGGGCCATTGAGGTGGTGGCCGGAAAAGGTTTCAACAACATTGCCCATGCTGTTCAACACGATAAGGCAGCCCGCCGCTGCAGTCGCCGAGCTGCCATCCGTCGTTGGAAGGCTGCCAACAATGACGAACCCGCTGCGTAGTGCGACGAGCGCAGTGGTCAGTCCTACGCCCCCGGGACAGGAGATCTTTGTTGGATCGATCTGCGCGAAGAGGCTGAATGCTCCGTTGGGTGCGATCTGGACGATAGTCGTTCCTGTTCCCTGCTGATTGGCTCCGTTGTTGAAGTTGCTGATCAGAAAGCGGCCTTCAACGAGTTTGCCCTTTGTCTGCGGCACCTGCGCGACTCCGTAGGGATTGACGTCGCCATTTCCGGGCACGGTCGTGCTGAGAGTAGTTATCGTATCGAGGCGCTTAAGGAAGGATCGATGCTGGGCGACGGCGGTGCCAGTAACGGCGAAGGTGACGAACAGGGCCAGGCCCGACAGATGGACTCGCGCGAAGAGGGTGTGTTGCGGCTCCATGGCTTGCCTCCTTGGCGAGGCGCACAGGACGGGACGATAAGAGATGTGCAATCCATCGCCGCTACGAGTCTAGGTTTTCTGCGGGATGAGAGTTGTCAGGGATTTGTCGTCATCGTGTCATTCCCTATCGACCTCGACCCAGCAAGTATGTCACGACGGAATTCATAGCCTGGCGAGTAGGTTCAAGTTTTGTACGAATGATCGCTCTCTTTCATCGAAGCGCGTCTACCACAGCTGTGATCGCGGTCACAGCGACTCGATATGGTGTTGCAAGAAGCTGCTCGCAGGAGTTTTCCATGATCCTGCCTAAATCACCGACGGCTGCCTGTAGCGGAAGTTGCCGCACTTGTACGCACACGGCGCGGTTACGGAGAGAGTGCGACGGGCACTCGCCCTGCCCAGGCTATGGGACGAGAGAGAGTTGTCCTCCTCTGATTGTGCTGGCTGTTCACGAGTGGATGACGGTGACGCCTACTCTGCCGACGCAGAGACGGAGCGCGTGACCGTAGGGATTTCGATCCACATGTCTCAATCGCCGCGGAGCAGAGTGGCTCGAGGCAGGCGGTATATCTGAACGCCTCGCATCGGCAAGACTTCCCCACCTTAGCCGCTTCGCCGCCAAGTTGGGCCCTTGTCTTGACCAATTAAATCCTGAGCGTTATCTGTACCGATCACCGCGCAACCTGCAATATTGGTTGGCGGAGGCCGGATTGATGAAACTGCTCATTGTTGTAGCAACGTTGTCGGTAGGGCTGGTGGCAGTTGCGCAGGAGAATCCAGCGGCGAAGATTACGGAGAATCATGCGGTAACAGAGGCCAATGGCACCGTGCGGGAGCAGCGCGTCATTCCGCTGCCGCAATGGCTTAGTCCGGAGGCGAAGGCGTGGCTGAGCCGTCCGATGCCAACGGATGCAAATGTGCCGCAGACCATTGAGCAGCGGCGCGCGATGCAGGATGCCTCGCAGGCGCGGCATCGTGATGAGCTGCTGAAGATGTTTCCCGTGACCGTAAAGGACAGCACGGTGGCAGGCGTGCCGGTACGCGAGGTGGTTCCGGAGACGATCAAGCACAAGGACCGCGTGCTGATCTGTCTGCACGGCGGCGGGTTCAATGCGGATTCGGGTTCGTATTCGGAGTCGATTCCAGTGGCGGGGCTGATGGGCGTCCGCGTGGTGAGCGTGCTGTACCGGATAGCGCCGGAGAATCCGTTTCCTGCGGGTGTGGACGATGTGATTGCGGTCTACAAGGATTTGCTGAAGACATACAAGCCGAACCGCATTGGCATCTTCGGGAGCAGCGCTGGCGCGGCGCTTACGCTGGAGGTCGCGGTGAAGATGAAACGGTTGAAGATGCCGATGCCTGCGGCGCTGGGGCCGTTCTCGTCGTCGGCGAGCATGGTGGAAGGCGGCGATTCACGGTCGTTGTACAACACGGATGGATGGCGCGGATATGTTCCGGTCCAGGACGGAATGCAGAATGCGGAGTATGTGGGGAAGACGGACCGGCGCGATCCAGTGTTGTCGCCGATCTATGCCGATCTGCACGATATGCCGCCGACGCTGTTCCTCACGAGCGAGCGCGATCTGCTGCTGAGCTCGACGAGCATGCTGCATCGCGCGTTTCTGCGCGCGGGGAACCAGTCGCAGCTGATTGTGTTCGATGGCTTGCCGCACTGCTTCTGGAATAACAATCAGCTGCCGGAGTCGCGGGAGGCGTGGGGGTATATGGCGGAGTTCTTTGATCGAGAGCTGGGGCGGTGAGGTTGTGCGCCATCGGTTCAAGCTTCGCTCGAATGTCCCACATCTCAAGATCGAGATGTGGGGCACATGGCTCCTGATGTCAGGCCACAGACTTGAGGCCAGGCGCATCTGATGCAGGGTACTCCAAGATACAGGATGGTTGGAAGATGATGCAATGCACGGAGGTGTCACGTGCGGGGTGTACGCGTGTGCGCGGCAGACTGGTTCGGAGCGTGGTGGTGCGGATTGCTTGTTCCGTTGCAGCGGCGGCGATGCTCGTCTCCGGGGGCTATGCGTTCGGGCAGGACTTGACTCTGAGTCCGACGCGGCCCACGGTGGCGAATGGAGCGACGATTCAGAGCAAGGGCGTGCTGCAGGTGGAGGCGGGCTATGATGCTTATCCGCAGAGCGTTCCCGGCAATCAGCAGACGGTGGACACGCTGGTGACGTATGCCCCGCTGGATCGACTTCGGCTGGACATGCTTTGGTCGGCCTTCAATCATCAGCAGGAGGATGAGGACGTGACCAATGGGGTCGGCACGATACAGATCGGCGGCAAGGTCGTGCTGAAGAAGGAAGCCTATCATCGCGCTGCTCCCGGGTTTGCATTGCAGTACGAGGCAGAGCTTCCGACGGCGTCGGAGCATGCGCTGCAGGGATATGGGCAGCAGGCGACGCTAATGGTGAATCACCACTATGGCAAGGATGGCGACCTGGATGTGATCGCCAACGGCTCAGTGGTGCAGACGGACTGCCAGACGAGGACGGGATGCAGCTACGGCGGGCAGCAGTCGTTTGCGATGAGCTACCACTTGAACAAGCAGACGCGGCTGTATGCGGAGGTCTTCGGGCAGAACGTGTCGCAGTCGAACACGCCGCCGGGGACGTATGTGTTTGGCGGGTTCTATCGCCAGCTGGGCGAGGCGTTCGGGATCGATGGCGGGATGCGGTTCGGGGTGAGCGACCACGCGGCGAGCGTGGGTTCGACGATCGCTCTGGTGTTTGGGCGGCGGCTGCGGTGATGCTGGTGTCGTCCATGGTACTCCCCCTTGTTTTTGCTCAAAGTCTTCAAAATAGAGCATTTAGGCCTGGACTCCGGATGCAATCACGTGGCCAAATGTGAAAAGCCCAAGGAAGTCACTCGGAAATCTTGCAAAGTATTGGAAACAGGTTTCTTTGTCGGATAAAGCAAGAAGCCCCGGCAGGTGCCGGGGCTTCTTTGTTGCTCTCTCTATTGTAGGGAACGGAGCCATGGGAATGCGCACTTTTGAGCGGCTTATTTTCTGGCGGGGAAGTGTTTTGGATGGACTTAGATAGGGAATTTTTTGGAGTCGTCCTGCGCGGGTTGGGGCCTTGACAGGAGTTGAGGATAGATCGGTCGTTTCGCCCTGCGGGCTTCCCTCCGGCCTTCGGCAGAGGGGTGGGGACTTCGCGATTTATTTTGTGACGACTAAAGCCGTGCCCTTGAGCAGAGCGGTTCGAGCTTCGCTCGAGTGTCCCACTCATGCCGCGATGAGACTGCGTCATGAATGGGGCACCCGGCGGTTTTGAGGATTCTTGATGAAGCGAGGAGACCGCAGATCCTTCGACTACGCTTCTCGCGGTAAAGCATGCGAGAAGCTTCGCTCAGGATGACACCTGTATGGGAACTGAATGGTTGGTGTCCCTTCGCTCGAAAACTGTATTGCTGAACGGGGTGGTCACCATGCTCTCCTGGATGACAGGTTCGAGCTTTGCTCGAATGATCCCACTCATGCGAGGAAGCCGCATGAATGGGGCACCCCCAAGGTATGGGCGGTTTGTGTGTGGGCCACCCAGCCACCAATGTGTATGCTTCGGTCAGATGTGGGCCACCCGTTCCGATGGAGCCCGGTAGAGCCTGGGCGAGGAGGATCGAGCATGTCAGCGGAAGTGGATCTCTACGATAGCGCGTATGGCAACTATGAGTCGGCTACTTACCGCCAGGTACGCATCGAGACCTATGGCGAGGATTTTGGGCAAACGAGCTGGGTGACCACGGAAGAATCGAATGCCATCCCCCAGCTGCTGGGACTGAGATCCGATTCGTTTGTGCTGGAAGTGGGGTGCGGTTCGGGGGGATATGCCTTGCACCTTGGAGAGAAGGTGGGCTGTCGGCTGATAGGGCTGGACATTAATGAACCGGGAGTTCGCAATGCGAACCAGCTTGCGGTGGCAAGAGGCCTCGCTTCCCAGGTGCGTTTTGAACAGTGCGACGCCTCGAAGAGGCTACCTTTCGACGACAACACCTTTGATGCCGTGTTCTCGAATGACGCTCTGTGCCATCTTCCGGGGAGACCCGAGGTGTTGGTTGAGATGTTTCGCGTACTAAAGCCAGGCGGACGGATGCTGTTCAGCGACGCTCTGGTAATTGGCGGAATGGTTTCCCAGGAAGAGATCGCTACGCGTAGCTCGATCGGCTTTTACGTGTACAGCCCGCCTGGAGAGAATGAACGCCTCATGGAGCGAGCGGAGTTTCGACAGATCCGCGTAACAGATACAACGGAGAGCGCGGCTCGGATCGCGAAGCGGTGGTATGACGCAAGGGAGAAGAGGAAAGAGGAACTGGTCGCGGCGGAAGGCACTACTAACTTCATGGGACTGCAACGGTTCCTCGCGTGCGTGCATGTTTTGACGAGCGAAAAGCGTCTGCTGAGATATCTGTACGTTGCGAGTAAAGAGTTCCGAGATGAACTCACTTCGTGAGATGTATAGGCCACCCGCCTGTCGTTTCGCCCTTCGGGCTACACTCCGGCCTTCGGCAGAATGGTAGGGCGCTTCGCGGTTGTTTGTCTTGGCACGGCTGAAGCCGTGCCCTTAAGCGAGGCGGTTCGAGCTTCACTCGAATGGGGCACCCGTCCGAGGTATTCACAACGGAAAAGAGATAGGTGAGGTGTTGTGCAGACTGTAGGATGCTGCCATGAAACAAGTGAGGATGTTCGTTCCCCTGGCCTTCGTGGTTTGTTTGTTATCGGCGCATGCACAAGTGCAGTCAACGGGTGCCACTCATAATGACAAGTTTGGCTATTCCTTCAGTAATTTCGTTTGGTGGAGCGACAGGGAACTTCGAGCAGAACTGAAAAAACGAATACCCTCATTGGGTGACGAGTTCGCTCGTGGATCAACGCAAGAGGAAGCTGTACGAACAGCTCTGACGAAGTTGCTGCGTGACAAAGGAGTTGAGGCTCATGTTCAATCGCTGGAACCATCTGCCGATGTGTGGTCACAGAAACGCATTCCAGAAGCTCCACAGCCGTCAATAGTCTTCAGCATCGCCACACCTCCGGATATCAAGGTGGACAAGTTGGTTTTATTTAATGCGCCAGCAGCGTCGGTTGAAGGTCTTCAGGAAATTGCAGCGCGGATGCAGGGTAGGCAGTATGCGTCAACGAGCTTCTGGTCTGTCGAGATGCAAATGAGAGATGCTATGGCGAGAACAGGCTATTTGTCAGCTGCGGCTGTTTTAAACGGAGGTTTAGCGCGCAAAGAAGGTGACCAATATTGGGTTCCAATCAACGCGGAGATTACCGCAGGGTCTCAATATCACGTCTCGACCATCAAAGCGGACGGAGGACCTCTTCTAAAGGGTCGCGATTTGTCTCCATATTTTTCTCTCAAGCCTGGGGACGTGGCGACTCCAAATCCTTTTGGCAGCCTTACCGGTCAATTGCGTTCCTACTACTGGCACTTCGGTTATCCGGATGTCGAGTTCAGCGGATCTCCAACGCTTGATCGTGACGGAGCGCTGGCATCATATGAATTCAAAGTGATACCGGGAGAGTTGTACCATCTCGGCAGCGTGAAGATTGAGAATCTAAGTGCTGAGCAGCAGGTGAAGGCACTCACGCTATTAGGACTCAAACAAGGTGACATCTACGACGCATTGGCCGTGACTATGTTTTCACGAAAGCTCGATGGTTCGCCTTTGGACGGATATGACGTTTCGTATTCGCCAAAAGAGGATAAAGAGAAACACGTTGTTGATCTAACGCTGCACTTCTATAAGAAATAAACGAGGCCGCGATTGCTCGCGGCCTCTTTGGTGTTTCTAGGTTGATGTTACTTAGACCTCTTTGACTCCATCCACAAACGCCTTCAGCTTGCGGCTGCGGCTTGGGTGGCGGAGTTTGCGTAGGGCCTTGGCTTCGATCTGGCGGATGCGTTCGCGGGTGACCTGGAAGGACTGGCCGACCTCTTCGAGGGTGTGTTCGGAGCCATCTTCGAGGCCGAAGCGCATCTTGATGACGCGCTCTTCGCGCGGCGTCAGGGTGCGGAGGACCTGCGAGGTGTACTCCTTGAGGTTGACGCTGATGACGGCGTCGGACGGGGAGACGGCCATGCGGTCTTCGATGAAGTCTCCGAGGTGCGAGTCTTCCTCTTCTCCGATGGGGGTCTCGAGGGAGATGGGCTCCTGCGCGATCTTAAGGACCTTGCGGACCTTGGCGACGGGGATGTCCATGCGGCGGGCGATCTCTTCGGACGACGCTTCGCGACCTAACTCCTGAACGAGTTGGCGGGAGGTGCGGATGAGCTTGTTGATGGTCTCGATCATGTGCACCGGGATGCGGATGGTGCGTGCCTGATCGGCGATGGCGCGGGTGATGGCCTGCCGGATCCACCAGGTGGCGTAGGTCGAGAATTTGTAACCGCGACGGTACTCGAACTTGTCGACGGCCTTCATGAGGCCGATGTTGCCTTCCTGGATGAGGTCGAGGAACTGGAGGCCGCGGTTGGTGTACTTCTTGGCGATGGAGACGACGAGGCGAAGGTTGGCTTCGATGAGCTCGCGCTTGGCGCGCTCGGCGTCCATGTCGCCCTGGATCATCTCGCGCTGTGTGCGCTTGAGGTCGGCGATGGAGATTCCGGCGTCGTGCTCGAGGTGCTCGAGGTCGGTGCGGCAGTTCTTCTGCTGGCGCTTGTATTCCTTGCGCAGCTCTTCGGACTTGGAGGCCTCGTGCTTGTTCTCGAGGGTCTTGATCTGGCGCTCGAGGGTGCGCATGGAGTCGACGGTCTTGTTGACCTTGTCGAGCAGACGCTTCTTCTCGGAGTTGGTGTATTTCAGCTCGCGGACGATGCGGTTGATGTAGACGTGCTCGCGGCCGATGAGCCAGCGGTGCTTGCGGGTGTCCTTGGCCTTGGCCTTGGCGTCTTTGCCCTGCGGGGCGGCGATCTTCTCTTCAAACCCGGCGATCTTCTTCTGGTGCTTGAGGATGACGTCGATGCGGCCGACGGTCTGCTTGACGCGGGCCTGCAGAATCTCTTCGGTGAGCTCTTCTTCGTCGAAGGTGACGACTTCCTTGATGTTGCGTACGCCGCGGCGGAGGTCTTCGCCGAGGGCAACGATCTCGCGGATGACGATGGGGGAACGCGAGATGGCCTTCATGACGCGGAGCTGTCCGCGCTCGATGCGCTTGGCGATTTCGACTTCGCCCTCACGGGTAAGCAGAGGGACGGTACCCATCTCGCGGAGGTACATGCGAACGGGGTCGTTGGTCTTCTCCAGCTGTCCGGGCGATAGGTCGAGCTCGACGTCTTCGCCCTCCTCGCCAGCCTCGGGCTCGTACTTGTCACGGTCAAACTTGTCGCCGGAGAGGACGTCGATGCCCTGGGTGTTGATGGTGGTCAACAGGTCATCGAGGTCGTCGGGGGAGGTGATGTCTCCGGGCAGAAGGTCGTTGACCTCGCCGTACGTCAGATATCCCTTCTCTTTCCCGGTTTCAATGAGCTTGTCTTCTATGTCGTCTTCGTACTTGTCGATTTCTTCAGCCACGAGGGTGCGCGCTCCTGCGAATAAATTCTTTGATTGGGATGCCGCTCAGGCAAGGTGCTGTGGTCTCCGAACGTAGCTATCCCGGGGTTATTTCCGTGGTGTCAGGGAGCAGATAGCGGTAAAGACCGCTTTGGCCAGCCGGACCTTCCGAGAGGTCAGGGCATTCGAGGGCACACTTCCCCAGCGAATCACAGGATACCACATAGATTTAGACGATTCAGATGGAAAAAAGATTCGGCGGCGGCTCTCGAAGAGGCTCGCCACGGGCTCCTCCCTGGTGTGAGGGACAGCGCCTGAGGTGGATATCGGTTCCGTTGGAGCCGTAATCATGCCCGCAGTGACTACAGCGGAGATGATAGATGGTCTGGCCGGGAAAGCTCTCGGAGGGAAAACCCGTCCGGGCAACGACGACCTGGCCGTGCTTGTTGCGATATCCGGGGTCTGTGGTCTGGTGTCGAGGCATGCTTTTAGTATTGTAAATGGCTGCGCCACATGGAGTTACATACGTGGTTCCGAGGGACCGCAGATCCGCGGATCCTTCGACCGCGCCTTTCGCGATGAAGCTGCGAAAGGTTTCGCTCGGGATGACTTGCTTCAGAGGTAGGGCCGATCACGAGGTCAAAGAGGAAGGCCGCGAGGTGCGGCGAATCCGGGCCAGCAGCGCTGCCGGACGGAGCGACTGCGGATACTGCGTCATGCTGGCCAGAAACGCCGGGAAGGTGTCGTGCGAGAGCTTGAGCGATGCCGGCAGAACGTACATGTTCATCACCAGCTCGGAGACGAGCAGGGATGCGGCGGCCCAATAGAGACCGAACTGCCTGGCCAGCACATAGGTCAGCACGACCGTGACGCTGGTTCCAAAGAGGTACCAGACCGCAAGCCGCTGATGTTTATTGACCGCAGCCAGCAGAGTGGAGCTGGTCGACCAGAGGGAGTAGGCGACGACCACCATCAGGAGGATGGTGAGCAGGCCACGGCTGGGAGGAACATGGCCTCCGGTCCAGTGGGTGAGAAACCAGGGCCCAAGGGTCATCATGGCAGCGACGATGACGACGGCGATGATCAGCCCGAGCTGGCAGGAACGCCGGTGGAGGGTGCGGGTGAGCGCGATGTCATTGGTTCCAAAGGCTGTGGAGAGTTCAGGCCAGAAGGTGTTGTTGACCATCTGGACCAGCTGGAGCGCGACGCGGGAGACGGTGCGGGCGGTGCCGAAGATGACGACGGCGGTGGGTCCGAGAGCGTATCCGACCGCCATCAGGGTTCCCTGCAGGTTCAAGGCGTTGCCGATGGGGAAAGCCATGAAAGCAAAGGCCGGTGCGGTGAGGCGGCGAATTTCGGCGAAGCTGGCATGATTCCAGCCGTAACGAATCCAGGGCAGATCGCGGCGCACCATGATGCAGAGGACGATGGTGAAGAAGGCGTTGGCGGAGGCGAAGACAAGAGCGGTGACGCGGGCTCCTCCGCCGAGGCAGACAGGGATGAGCATTACGCCGAAGGCGGCGAGAGAGAAGATGCTCTTGATAAAGGATCCATAGGGATACCGGCCCACACAACGATAGGCCGACTGCAGGAGCGCCTCAAGCTGGCCGAGCAGAACGGAGCAGCCGAGGTAGAAGATGATCCACTTGGTGTCGCTTGCGTCGATGGCATGAAGCTTGAGCAGGCGGGCTGCGGGAGTGTAGTAGAGCACCAGGCCAAGAAGAACGATACAGGCCGAGCAGATGAGGGTAATGAGCCACCAGCAGCTTTGAAAGACACGCAGCGCACCGTCGCGATCTCCTCGCGCGGTCATCATCGTCATCTCGTTTCCGGCGACGTTTCCAAAGCCGAAGTTGCTGACGTTGAGATAGGACGGGATGGCGGTGACGATCATCCACTCGCCATAGAGGGGAACGCTCCAGAAATGCAGAAAGACAGGAACCTGAACCAGCTGGACGATCGTGGTAGCCAGTTTACTGACCCAATTGGAGAGAAAGCCGAGGACGAGCCGTCGTTTGGTAGAAGTGTCCATGAGATTCCGATTTACGGCCTAGTGCCGTTGCAGCGCGCCGCGTAGCCGTTGTGCTACGGGACGAATGAGATTCTTGCCCTGATTGAGGATGCTACGCATCGACCTGGGGAGGGGACGGCCTTCGGCGAAGGCGCGGAGAAGCTCTTCTGAGCCGGTTTTAGCGGCCCAGGACTGGAACAACGGAACCACGTTTGCTTTTTCTTCCACCGTGAGCTTGTTTTGAGCCGAGGTCAGGTAGCGAAGGAAGTTATCGCGGCTGGCCTGGGCGATCCACGTGGTATCGGTAAGACCTGCCCGCTGCGCTGCCAGCGGAAACACCTCGTAGAACATGCGCTGCTCGTCACGTATCCACATACCGAGACGCTTGCGGAACTTGTCGCCATCGTGGCCGACACGATATCCGCTGATCAGCTCATTCTCGTAGATGAACGATCCGAACGGAGCAAGCTGCGCGAACATGGGCCAGTCGCCGAAGGATTCCATGCCCAGGTGATAGCCGCCGGATCTTTGAAGCGTCTCGCGATGCACCGCAAAGGCAGCAAAGCTGGCCTTGGGTCCATGTTTCTGCTCGAAGAGATTGTCCGGAGGCAACGAAGTCGCCTTTACGCTGAGCAGATATTGCTTGTCGATGACCTTGCCATCTTTATCGATGTTTTCCCATCCGGCACGGACGAGGACAGCATCTTCGCGGCGTGATGCTCCGCGAAGGAGAGCTTCGACAAAATTCGGATAGGCGATATCGTCGCTGGAGAAGAGGGTGATCCAGTCGCCTTTGAGGCACGAGATCGTGAAGTCCCACTGTGCGCCGACGTTGGAGCCGACAGGGGGCTTGACTCCACGAACCTTTCCCTCATATTTCGCAATGATCTCCGGGGTATGGTCCGTGCTGAAGTGATCCGAGATGACGATCTCATCCGGGGGGCGAGTCTGATTGAGGAGGGAGAGAATGGTCGCCTCAAGGTACTCTGCCTGATTAAAGGTGGGAATACCCACAGAGAAGGTCAAGGACTTGGCCATCGTCTTTGATTGTAACAAGCCGTTGGTTACGGAAGTGTTAGACGACTGTAGCGACATGTAAGCGATTGATTCTTTGCATACGCGAGGGTGTGATTGTGAGCGGAGAACAGCTTTTGAGCGCTCAGGCAGGTTCCGACGCGATCGAGATAAACCGCAGATCCTTCGACTTCGCCTCTCGCGATAAAACTGCGAGAGGCTTCGCTCAGGATGACACCCTCATGAAAAGGGATTGATAGGATTCCCTCAAAAGCTGTTGCTGACGCCTCTTCCTGTTGCTGACACTTCTTCCTGTTGCTGACACTTCTTCCTGTTGCTGACACTTCTTCCTGTTGCTGACACTTCTTCCTGTTGCTGACACTTCTTCCTGTTGCTGACGCTTCTTCCTGTTGCTGACGCTTCTTCAAGACAGATATCGACACACTTCTTATGACCGGGGCAAATCTCGATGCATTTCTGTGACTGCATGGAGCGGGTCGTGCCGTCATCAAATTTGTGTCGGGAAGTCGACTTAGTGCTCGCGTAAACGACGGTCGAGCTGGAGCCTTTCCTGCGTGAGTGTCATGACCATGGAATCGTCGCTGCGACGTTCCGCCTCCGCAATGAGGATCCTCAGTTCGCGTTGCCGACGTTCGAGATACCGTCGTTCGAGGGTGTGCAGCGCATCTTCCACCTGATCGTGGAGCGAGAGGGGCGCGGTCGTCAGGTCTTCGGTATCAGGATGATGGAGCGCGCGGGCCAGCAGGACCCGGCTGGCCTGATCGGGAGCGGCATCTAGAGGGTTTTCCGGCGGAGCTCCCAACGCAAGGGTCTCAAGGATGCCAGCGGAAGGGAGGCCGTCGTACCATCCGGGATTTTCTGAGAGCCGCGCCACTGCAAGCTGTCGGGCTGCATCATCCTCTGGCAGCACGAGCGCACGAAGCAGAATGCGCTCGGTTTCACTGGCAGGATCGTGACTGTGCGAGCGCACGCTTTCGACACGCTGCATGGCGGCCTGACGCAGTTCCTGCCGGAGGATGGCCGAGTCGATGCCGAGCTTCTGGGCTGCATCCGCAGCGAATTCATCGCGCTGCAGTGCGGAAGGAATCCGGCGAATATGGGGCAGCAGGAAGTTCATCGCTTTGACCTTGGCGTCGGCCGTGCGAGCGGGATACTCCTGCCGGGCTCGCTCGATGAGGTAATCCATGTAGCGGTTGGCGGCGCGCACGGCAGCCGTGTAGGCGGGAAGTCCGCGCTCGCGAATGTAGCGATCAGGATCGAGACCGTCTTCAAGCAGAACGATGCGGACATCGAAGCCCTCTTCGACGAGCATGGCTCCGGCTTTCTCGGCAGCGGTGCGGCCGGCGGTGTCGGGGTCGAAGTTGAGGATGACCTGCTTGTTGGGAGTGAAGCGTGAGAGCAGACGCACCTGCGCCTCTGTAAACGCGGTGCCCGAGGTTGCGATGACGTTGCGAATGCCAGCCATGTAGACCGAGATGCAGTCCATCTGCCCTTCAACCAGAAGAGCGAAGCCGAGGTTGCGAATCTCCTGACGGGCCTTGTCGAGATTGAACAGGACGTGACCCTTGGTGTAGATGGGGCCCTCGGGCGAGTTCATGTACTTGGCGATGTCGCGGCCTTTTTCATCCTGCGCGTCGAGAGCGCGTCCGGTGAAGGCGATGGTCTTACCCTGCTCGTTTGCGATTGGAAACATGATGCGCTTGCGAAATCCAGCGTATAGAGTCCCCGGCGAACCATCGGCCTGTTCCTTCGACTTGAAGAGACCGCTGGAGCGCAGAATCTCTTCGCTGAAGTGCGGCCTGAGGGCGTTGCGCATGTGGTTGAAGTCATCGGGCGCATAACCGATGCGGAATCTCTGAATAGTCTCTGCAGTAACGCCACGGCTGGTGAGATATTCGCGAGCGCGGGCTGCTTCAGGAGACTTCAACGCTGCCTCAAAGTATTGCGTCGCGGCTTCGTGAATATCCAGCAACTGGCGGCGAAGACCGGCTTCGCGCGCCTCTTCGGGCGAGCTGAACTCGCGCTTTGGAAGCGGAATTCCAGCCTTCTGCGCGACGAAGCGAACCGCCTCAGGAAAGGTAAGGCTTTCGAGCTTCATCACGAAGGTGAAGACGTCGCCTTTTTCGTGACAGCCGAAGCAGTAGAAATATCCGTGGTTGGCGTTGACAGAGAAAGAGCCTGTCTTCTCCTTATGAAAAGGACAGAGGCCGGTGTAGTTCTGCGCTCCGGTCTTACGCAGCTTGATGTATTCGCCAATGATGCGGACGATATCGACCTGCTGCTTGACGAGTTGAGAGAAGTTATCGGACACCGCGGGATAGGGTCAGTTTATTCGATTGCGTTATTCGATGCAGGTTGAGTTCGAAATCGCGATGCGGGACAGCGAAGAAGGTTGCATTCGTGGAGATGTGACTTTCTGTGTACGACGTAGATCACAGATTTTATGAACAAGGCAAAAACTTAGCAGAGCAATGCGTGTCTATCTGTCTGGAGTCTGGTGAGCGGGACAGAAATTGGAAGTCCCGCTTCTGCAGCGAGCCTTGCACTGCTCTTTTTTTGAACAGTGCCCGATTGAAGGAGTTACAAAAAATGGCTTCCCTGAAGAGCATGCAAGTAATCCGAACGGTTGTACTGGCGGCTGCGGCTACAGCTGTTATCACGCTTTCCGCGGTTGCTTCGGCCTCTGTGAATATTGCGATTGGCGTCTCTGTGAATACGCCTCCCCCTGCGCTTCCGGTGTATGCCCAACCCGTATGCCCGGGCGACGGCTATCTTTGGACGCCGGGATACTGGGCGTGGGGACCTGCGGGATACTACTGGGTTCCCGGTGTGTGGGTTCGCCCGCCTGCAGTGGGCGTGTTGTGGACCCCCGGATACTGGGGATGGGGCGGATCGGCCTATGTCTTCCACCCCGGTTACTGGGGACCGCACATCGGCTTCTACGGTGGAGTTAACTACGGCTATGGCTATACGGGAGTCGGGTACGAGGGCGGCTACTGGAGAGGTGGGGCGTTCGCTTATAACCGTTCGGTCAACAACATCAACTCGATCCATGTGACCAATGTCTATAACCGCACCGTTGTTGTGAATAACGTGAACCGCGTGAGCTACAACGGCGGCCGTGGCGGCCTGACAGCACGCGCCAATTCGCGGGAGCAGGCCGCGTTCAACGAGCGTCACTTCCAGCCAACATCCAATCAGGTGGCCCACGAACAGGCGATGCGGTCCGACCGTATGCAGCAGGCCTCCTACAACCATGGGCGTCCGCAGACGACAGCGATGTCCAGAGTCGGCGAACGCAGTGATGTGCGGCAGCAGCGGGTTGCGAACGGCGTTCGTTCAGGTGAACTGACCCCGCGCGAGACACGCAACATCGAGAATAATCAGGCGCGCATCAATCAACAGGTTCACAACGATCGCGCGGCTAATGGCGGCCACCTGAACCAGCAGGAGCGCCAGCAGATCAACCGGGAACAGAACCACGCTAGCGAACAGATTCATCGCGACACCCACAACGATCGCGAACGCCGATAGGCGCCATTCACTGAAACGTACGGCCCGGAAAAGCTCCGGGCCGTTTTTTTGTCGCCTAGAATGAAGCTGTGACTTCTGAGATTCTGGACCGGGTTGTCGTTACTCTGGTACGAGCCCGCAATTCGAACAATATCGGCGCAGCGGCGCGCGCGATGCACGACTTCGGCTTCCGCTACCTGCGCGTGGTGGCCGAATATGCCCCTCCGTTGGAGACGGCGCGGTCGGCGGTGGATGCCTCCAAAGTTCTCGCCGAAGCAAAGGTCTTTGATTCGGTAGCAGACGCTGTTGCGGACTGCACGATGGTGATCGGAACAACAGCGGCAGGAAACCGTGCTCTGGAGCATCCGCTTTATCCGCTCGCCGAGGCACGGCATAAGATTCTTGCCGAGATCCAGAATACGAGCGCTCGCGTGGCTCTGCTATTTGGCTCCGAAAAAACGGGTTTGAGTAATGAAGAGCTGAGTCACTGTCACTCGCTGCTGACGATCCCGATGCATCAGCACGAGGAGATGCGTCACCCTTCGATGAATCTTGGACAGGCGGTGGCCGTCTGCCTGTACGAACTGATACGAAGCGAAGAGATAGCAGCCGAGGGAATCCGAGAGGCGGCTCGTGGCGAAGAGATCGAGCGGTTCCTTGAACGGTTTCGTGAAGTTCTGGACAAGAGCGGATACCTGCGACGATATCCTGCGAACGCCCGTGAGGCGCAGCTGCGACAGCTGGTCCTGCGGATGGACCTGACGACTGAAGATGTTCCGGTGTGGATGGGAGTGATGCGCCAGGTGCTCTGGAAGATCGAGCAGGAGCAAAAGACGCCGTAGAGGATCTACGGATTTCGATACAAGCTGACTGGTCTCCGCGGAGACTACAGGAGAGGAAGAATGTCGTCAGGAAAGATTTTGTTGAGGTCGGCAGCCCTGTTTGTCTGGCTTACAGGCGCTGCAACAGCGCAGACCACGCAGCTGACGCAGGCCGACTACGCACGCGCGGAGAGATGGATGAATTACAACGTCAATCCCCTGGTCTACCACAGCGTCGATCATCCGACCTGGATGGAAGATGGCCGCTTCTGGTATCGGGATCACAGCGCCGAGGGAGCGACGTACCTTCTGGTCGATCCGTCGAAGAAGACCAAGGGCCCCGCATTCGATCATGCGAAGCTGGCCAGCGCGTTGAATGCCGCACTCGCATCCGCGCAACAGCAGGCCGGGAGAACAGCGCTCGCGGCAGGTTCGATGGAACTGTCTGAGCTGTCACTCTCCGCAGGCGACAAGATCATTACGTTTTCGATGGACGGACGGCGCTGGCATTGCGACCTCAGCGGTTCGAGTGTATGCGCTCCGGCTGACAAGACATCGAAAGAGGGACAGGATGTCCCGACGGCTGTGTCCCCGGATGGGAAGAAAGCGGTGTTTGTCAGAAGCTGGAACCTCTGGATGCGCGACACCGCAACCGGAAAAGAGACACAACTGACCAGCGATGGAGTGAAGGACTACGGCTATGGCACAGACAATGCCGGCTGGCAGCATACCGACCGGCCCATCGTGCTTTGGTCGCCGGACTCAAAGAAAGTCGCGACGTTCCAACAGGACCAGCGCAAGACCGGCGAGATGTACCTGGTTCCTGTGACGAATCGTCACCCCAAGCTCGAAGCGTGGAAGTATCCGCTGGTGGGCGACAAAGACGTGACGATGATCGAACGCGTGGTGATCGAAGTGGACACGGCGAAGGTGGTTCGCCTGAAAATGCCGCCGGACCAGCATCGCTCGACCATCTGCGACGACGTGAGCTGCAATGGCGGGTGGGAAGACGTGCAATGGAGCGATGACAGCAAACAGCTTGCATTCGTTTCAACCTCGCGCGATCACAAGCAGGAGTGGCTGCGTGTGGCGAACACTGAAACTGGCGAGGTGCGCGAGGTCATGAGCGAGACCGCGCCGAAGTTCTTCGAGAGCGGAATCGATCATGTGAACTGGAAGTATCTGTGGGGAAGCGATGAGGTGCTCTGGTTCAGCGAGCGCGATGGCTGGGGACAGATGTACCTGTATGACGGCAAGACGGGACACCTGAAGAATCAGATCACGCACGGCGAAGGCAACGTCGCCCAGGTCCTGATCGTAGACCCCAGCGAGCGCGAGCTGTATTTCGTCGGGACGGGGAAAGAGAAGGGCCGCGATCCGTACTTTAGGTTCTTTTACAGCATCCATTTCGACGGCAGCGGAATGAAGCTGCTAACACCCGAGAACGAAGACCATGAGATTACGGCGTCTTCTGACGGACGTTACTTTGTCGATGTTGCTTCCACTCCGACAACTCCGCAGGTGTCGGTTGTGCGGGATGACGATGGGCGATCGGTCATGGAGGTAGCAAAACAGGATATTAGCAAGCTGGTCGCCGCAGGATGGGCTCCGTTGACGCCCATCACGGTGAAGGCGCGCGATGGAAAGACGGATCTTTACGGCTTCCTCTTCAAGCCGACGAACTTCGACTCCTCAAAGAAATATCCCATCGTGAACAATGTCTATCCCGGTCCCCAGACGGGATCATGCGGCAGCCGCAGCTTTACGGCAGCACACCACGACCTGCAATCGCTGGCGGAGCTTGGCTTTGTCGTCGTGTGCATCGATGGTATGGGTACGCCATGGCGCTCGAAGGCATTTCACGAGTTTTACTACGGCAACCTGGGAGACAATACGATTTCCGATCAGGTGGCTGGAATGAAGGAGCTGGCGGCACGTTATCCGTGGATCGACATCGATCGGGCCGGAATCTGGGGACATTCCGGCGGCGGAAATGCGACGGCCGCAGCAATGTTCAACTATCCGGATTTCTTCAAGGTTGGAATTGCGGAGAGCGGGAATCACGATCAACGCGATTATGAGGACGACTGGGCGGAAAAATGGGCCGGGCTTGAGGTAGTCAACTCCGATGGGACCAGCAACTATGACGGCCAGGCGAACCAGAACCTTGTAAAGAAGTTGAAGGGGCACCTGCTGCTGGCACATGGAACGATGGACGACAACGTTCCGATGAACAACACCCTTGTGCTTGTCGATGCCTTGATCAAGGCGAATAAAGACTTCGACCTGCTGTTGATCCCGAATGCGCATCACGGGTACGGGGCTGCATCGCCCTATATGACGCGTCGCCGGTGGGATTATTTCGTGCGGTATCTCGCAGGCGAAATACCTCCACGGGAGTACGAAATGATGCCTTGGGATAAAGAGCAGAAAGCTTTGAACGGCCCAGCTTCGGTGCAGCAATAATCTTCTGAGATCAGCCGTAACCGAATGTTCGCAAAGTAAAAGCCCGAGAAGATTCGGGCTTTTGCTTTTGCGAAGATTATTTATTGGGCGGGAGTTGCAGGTGGCGCCGATGCGGCAGTACGTCCAACCTTCCACCCCTCATTTGTTTCAATCAGCACAGCGGTACCTGTATGGGGGCCTCCCAGGTTCTGGCGAATCTGCGGATAGGCATTCTGCGTCTCCTCTGCCGTTGCCCAGGCGGGAGCGTCGGCTACGGTGTAGTGATACGTTACCTGAGTGGTGGCGCCGCGCTCGTCCGAGGTCGGCGTGGAACCGTCGATGCTGGTGACTTTGCGGTGGCCGTAGCAGAAGTTGCCAAAGCCAGGCTGATCGACATCGGGAACCCACGCGCCGCGCCCTTTCTCAGAGATGTCGTAGTTATTGACCTGCTTGCTGGCGACAATCATGACCTTCTTTTCCGCGGTCGTACGCGCCAACAATCCCTGGTCAACGAGAGCATCATATCCAGAGGTTTTGCTCGCGTCGGATGTATCGGCCTGCACAGGAAACTTTACGGAAGCATCCCACAGGCACACCGGATGTGCAGTGTAGTAGCTGTTAATGGCGTCCGTGAAGTGCGACGTGTTGTCGACGTGTTTGTTGCATCCTCCACTGGACAAAAGTGTCACCGCCAGCGCCGCTGCGGCCCACACGGGCGTTGAAGTTCCTGGGTATCTCATTCGTACATGCTCCTCAATAGTGGTGGGATGCAGAACTTGAACACCGTGTCTTTCGGAGAACCATGGAATCTCGAAAATTATGCTCCAAGGAAAGACAACCTCCTGAGCCGGGCGCACAGTTTGTTACTTTTGCTTGAGAGAGTGGGAGATCATAGGCAGCATCTCAGGCGTAAGCCCCTGTTCGCGAAGTGTACGAATCGCAAGCGCATCGTGGCGTTTTGCCAGCCTTGCACCGTTCTGGTCGCGCAGCAGCTGCACATGGAAGTATGCAGGAGATTGCAGCTTCAAAGCTCGTTGCAGCAAGATCTGTCGTGCGGTGGATTTCAGAAGATCTGCACCACGAACCACTTCCGTGATGCGCGTCGCGGCGTCATCAATGACGCACGCGAGCTGATAACTGGGCAGACCGTCCTTTCGCCAGATCAAAAAATCTCCGAAGTCGAGACCTGCAACGAAGTTCTGCGGCCCCAGATTGCGATCGGTAAAGCGGATGGTCTCTCCGTCAGGTACGCGAAGGCGGTAGTTCACGCCCGGTTCGATCCTTTTGGAGGAAGCATCTTCGAGCGAGCGGCAGCGACCGTTGTACACGGGTTCATCGTCGCTTTCTTCATGCGGCGCCTGGACCATTTGCGCAAGATCGCGACGGCTGCAGGTGCAGGGGTAAGCGTAACCCGCGGTGAGCAGGCGCGAGAGCGCCTCCCGATAGAGAGAGATCCGTCGCGATTGAACAATCATCGGCGGAGCCCATTCGATTCCAAGCCATGCCAGGTCTTCGATCATTGCCGCCACATATTCCTGCCTGGAACGCTGTGGGTCCAGATCTTCGTTGCGCAACAGAAGCGTGCCGCTATGCTCCTGTGCACGATGCCAGGCGGCCCAGAAGGTCGCGGCATGGCCGAGGTGAAGCAAACCAGTGGGTGAGGGTGCCAGACGGCCGATGTAGCTCGAGGTCACTCCAAAAGCGTACCTCAGCGGCAGCGACAGCATGTTCTGCAGCGCAACCGGGGCGAGGCTCTCTGAAGTTGTTCAAAACCTTGATGAAAATTGCTCATTTTTCTTGTCAAACGCATACGAAGATGAAGCGATTCTTTCGCTTGACGCACTGGCGGTAGGGAGTCGATAAATGAAGGAGCGGAAATGCGAGATCTTTCGCCAGAACGGCCTCGCCATGTCCGCATCTGTGGGGAGGCTCGTCATGGCTGTGCTATGTCCTGAATGTGATAGTCCACTCGATCTGAATGACGAACTGGACGAAGGCGAAACCGTCGAATGTGAAGAGTGTGGTGCTGAGCTTGAAGTCGTTTCGATCGACCCTGTAGCGCTTGCGCTCGTCGACGGGGAAGGTTACGACGATGAGGAGGTCTCGCACCCGCAGGCGGACGAAGACGACTAATTTCGCCGCGGGCAAGCGACCCGTATACTAGAAGGATGAATGGTTTTAAGCTGCTTCCCTCCTCCTTTGGCAAAGCCGCCCTGGCCTTCTCTTTGTCGTGCGCTTTCACTGTGGTTCCTGCAGCGTTGACGGCTACAGCTGCTGCGCAGCAACGCGGTCCGGTCCAGCGGATCGTCGAAGGCAAAGTCTCGAACCATTCCAACGCCCCGGCGAAGGGTGCCGTCATCTATCTGAAAGACGGCCGCTCGGTAAAGAGCTTTATCTCCAATGATCAGGGGGAGTACCGCTTCGGCCAGTTAGCGCAGAACACCGACTACGAGATCTGGGCCGAGCAGGACGGGAAGAAGAGCGACGTCAAGACGATCAGCTCCTTCGACAGCAAGAATCACTTTTATATCGACCTGAAGCTCAACGACAAGTAGAGATCTCCGGCAGCTGACGGCTTTCTGGCATCGGCGAGGACTGCAATGGCCCTCGCTCGCTTATCGATTTTCGTCGATGCGGTCTCCATGGCTTGGAGGCTGGCTGGTGACCAGGATACGGAGAGGGGCATTGCCGCGGTTGATCGCCTGATGCGACTGACCCGGGGCGATCTCGATCCCCTCCCCTGCACGCACGATGAAGTCGTGATGCTCGACCTCCATGGTCAGCTCGCCCTCAAGCACAAAGAAGAACTGCCGCGCCCGCTCGTGGTGATGGCGCGCTTCACTGGTGCCCGGAGGCATCCGCTCTTCAATGATGTTGAGCTCAGGAGTGCGAACAAGGAACCACCCATCGCACTGATTGCCCCAGAGATAGTGCTCGGCGTTCGCAGGAGAGATCACTTTTGCTGGCATCTTCCTACGATGCCAGCCCGTTTGCTCGCGATGCAGAAATCATAATGGGATATTTCCGTGCTTTTTAGCAGGATTCTTTTCCCGCTTGGTTGCCAACATATCCAAAGCCGTGTTCAGACGCCGACGCGTTTCGCTGGGCCGAATTACCGCGTCAATGTAGCCGCGCTCGGCGGCGATGTATGGGTTCGCAAAGCGATCGCGGAACTCTTCCACCTTTGCCGTGCGAGCCTCAGCCAGCACCTCGAGCTTTTGTTCCTCGGTCAGGGAGACGCCTTGCGGCATGACCGCCTGCGCTCTGCGCACGACGGCGTCGAGCTCCCGCTTATAGACGATATTTACCGCACCCTCAGGCCCCATCACGGCAATCTCCGCCGTGGGCCATCCCAGATTCACATCGGTCCGCAGGTTCTTGGAGCTCATCACGCAATACGCTCCTCCGTAGGCCTTGCGGGTGATGACGGTCAGCTTGGGCACAGTCGCCTCGGCAAAGGCATACAGCAGCTTCGCTCCGTGGCGAATGATGCCTCCATGCTCCTGCCGCGTGCCGGGCATAAATCCGGGAACATCCTCAAAGGTGATCAGCGGGATATTGAACGCATCGCAGAAGCGGACGAAGCGCGCTCCTTTGACGCTGGCATCGATATCGAGCACTCCCGCAAGCACGGCCGGCTGGTTGGCGACGATGCCGACAGGTCGACCGTTCATGCGGGCGAAGCCGACGACGAGGTTGCGTGCAAAGTGCTCCTGCACCTGGAAGAGATAGCCTTCATCGACGATCCGGGTGATGACGTCGACCATGTCATAGGGTTGATTACTCTCATCCGGAATGATGCTGTCGAGTGAGAGGTCGGCACGATCAGGCGAATCGCCGGTGGCCCGCCGGGGTGGATCGTCGAGGTTATTGGAGGGGATAAACCCGACCAGCTCACGGATCATGGCGAGGCATTCGCGGTCGTCATGCGCCATAAAGTGTGCAACCCCGGAGATCTCATTGTGCGTGGTCGCGCCGCCCAGAACGTCTTTGCTGACATCCTCGTGCAGCACCGTTTTGATGACGTCCGGGCCGGTCACGAACATATAGCTGGTCTTCTCGGTCATCAGGGTAAAGTCCGTAATCGCCGGAGAGTAGACGGCTCCCCCTGCGCAGGGTCCGAGGATCGCCGAGATCTGAGGCACCACACCGCTGGCCAGCGTATTGCGCAAAAAGATATCCGTATAGCCGGCGAGCGACAACACACCCTCCTGGATGCGGGCACCGCCGGAGTCGTTCAATCCGATCAGGGGAGCGCCGACCCTCATGGCCATATCCATAATCTTTACGATCTTTGCCGCATTCGCCTCAGACAGCGAACCGCCAAAGACGGTGAAGTCCTGCGCAAAGACGAAGACAACGCGGCCATCGATCTTGCCATGGCCGGTGACGAATCCATCGCCGGGAACGCGCTGCTCGTCCATGCCGAAGTCCGAAGCGCGATGCGTGACGAACTTGTCCGTCTCCTCGAAGGTACCTTCGTCGAGCAGGAGCTCGATGCGCTCGCGCGCGGAGAGCTTTCCTGCGGCGGCTTCGCGAGCACGGCGTTCCGGGCCTCCGCCTTCTTCGGCGATGGCATGCCGCGCTGCCAACTCGGTCAACAGGAGCTCATGTTTTGTCGGTTTCGTCTGCAAGGGTGTGGGTTGGTCCAATGCCGCCATAGGCAGGGATTTTAGCAGTGTGGCGACAATATAGGCCTACGGGGTGTCTCCATCCAGATCGGTGCGCTCCCGAACGACTTCGATGTGGTCGCCGTCATCCCGCATCTCGTAGAGCTTTCCACGCGCGTTTTTGAACGGACGATGTAAGACCATCATCAGCTGACCATTGAAGGTATGGAACAACATGCCGTGTCCGCTATCGTTGCGGACGAGAGGGGCCAGCTGCACCCATGGCCCCTTCAGCTCACCCGATTCGGACCGCGCGACCGTCTGGACATAATGGCTTCCGGAAGCCTTGTCGCTCAGATGCTCATAGCTTGACCACAACATCAACAGATGGCCATCTTTGGTTCGATAAAGCTGCGGCCCATCGGTGACGTAGCGCGAGGCAGAGGTTGTCGGCACGGCCTGCTGGTCGATCCAGGGAGCATCAGAGGCCTTGAACAGGGAGATGGGAGCACCACTCGCTGCGGCAAGGTCTTCTCGCAGTGGAACCGCCTCCATGGTGCCATCCGTCACCTGAAGCCACTCATGTGCGTAGACCATCCATGGCTTGCCGCCACGGTCCAGGTACAACGTTCCGTCCAGCGTCATGAAATCCGCAGGCGGAACCGGCCCATCGGTCTTCATGGGTACAAAAGGACCCTCCGGCGTCTCCGCTACTGCCGAGATCGTTCCGCGCATGTATGTTGCATGCCCCACAGGAAGAGGCTGCGGCAGCGGCCTGCTGTCATTGTGCAGTGTTGTAAACAGGTAATACTTGCCTTTATAAGCGTGGACTTCAGGAGCCCACCCTCCCTGCTCTGCCCAGAAGTTTTCCGGCACGGTGAACACAACCTTCGGCTGCGTCCAGTGCTTCAGATCCCTGCTGGTGTAGACCATCGTTCCGACGCGCTTCACCCCGGTCATCGACGACACATTCGAGGTGTAGAGGTAGTAGGTCTGGGTCGGTGCGTCGGCAAGGACATAAGGATCATGCAGCGGCATCTGCGGCAAGGTGAGATCCTGGGCCGCCACAACGGCGGTGCCGATCAGAAGGAAAAATGATGCGAGTTGCTTCAACTGTTCTCTCCACAGGAAGGTTAACTCGCAGAACATTGTGCCTTACGCGGAAGCGAATATACAGCGAATATAATTATTACGAACGCCCCGAATCATGGCCTTCGTCGCCCATCCCGATCGCTTTCAGTTTCTGCACATTGACCTCAACAGCTTCTTTGCGTCGGTAGAGCAGCAACTGCATCCCGAATACCGAGGCAAGCCCATCGCCGTCGTGCCCACCATGGCCGACACGACCTGCTGCATCGCCGCCAGCTATGAGGCCAAAGCCTTTAACGTCAAAACAGGAACGCAGGTCGGCGAGGCAAAGAAGATGTGCCCGGGCATCATTCTGGTCGAAGGAAACCATACCGAATATGCCAAATATTCCGCCGCCATCACCGAAGCGGTCGGGAAGGCATGCCCGGTCTCTCATAATCCTTCGATCGACGAGATGGTCTGCCAGTTAATTGGCCGCGAGCAGGAGCCGCCACGCGCCCGCAAGATTGCGCTTGAGATCAAGCAGTCCATCTACGAGAACGTCGGGGAGGCTTTGCGTTGCTCCATCGGGATGGCTCCTAACCGCTATCTCGCCAAGATCGCCAGCGATATGCAGAAGCCGGACGGCCTCATCGGCCTTCTGCCCTCGCAACTGCCCCGGGCCATAGCGCACCTCGAGCTGCGGGATCTGCCCGGTGTCGGCGCGCGCACCGAGGCTCGCCTGAATGCAAAGGGCATCCTCACCATGGAGCAACTGCTGGCGCTCGACCATACCGGATGGCATAACCTGTGGGGCAGTGTGTGGGGCGACCGCCTCTACCACTGGCTGCAGGGCGGCGAAACCGGCGACAACGGCGCGCCCGTGTCAAGCGATGTGCAGAAATCGCTCGGCCATTCGCATGTCATGGCGCCGGAGTTCCGCTCTGAAGAAGGCGCATGGTCCATTGCAAACAAGCTGCTGCACAAGGCTTCCATGCGGCTGCGGATGGAGAAGTTTTACACCGGTGCGATGTCGGTCAGCATCCGGTACCAGCTCACTCGCGAACAGGCAGAGAATCTGCGCTCGAAACGGCACACCAGCGGAATCCGCCACTCCGGCTGGGGTATGGAGGCGCGTTTCCCGCAGTGCCAGGACACACTGACGTTGCTGGAAGCGATGCGCGGCATATGGAAGCGCCGTCCGCAGGGGCCGGAGTTTCAGCGACCGTTCTTTGTCGGAATCACGCTCCGCGACCTTGTTCCGGAAGAGAAGCACCAGGAAGAGTTGTTCGGCGACCCCGACAATCGGACTCAGCTCTCCGCTGCCATGGACCGGCTTAACCTGAAGTACGGCCACACCACTCTGCACTTCGGCAGCATGCTGCCTGCGCGAGAGTCTGCACCGGCGCGGATTGCCTTCACCCAGATTCCGGTCCAGTACGGCGTTGATTACATGTAGATGATGTGCGTCGCGAAGCGCTGTCACCGGAACACGGGTCCCGGTCTAAGCGCGAAGAGCGTTGCTGTGATGAAATAGGAGAGAGGATTATGCGCCGCACCGGATCCATCCCGCTCGCACTGCCATCCTTCAGCGGAGCCGTGCGCAGGCTGATCCTGCTTAATGTGGGCGCCTTCTTTGCGCTGGCCATTGTCTCCTGGGTCTCTCCTTCTCTCAGCCGCGTTCTCGGATCCCATCTGCTGCTTGAGCCACTGGCAGTGGTTCATGGGGAGATCTGGCAGCTCTTCACCTACTCTCTGATCAATCCCGGAATTCTTTCGATCGTCTTCAGCATGCTGACCCTCTGGTTTACGGGATCTCTGCTGGAGGGGAGTTATGGAAGCCGTTGGCTGACCGAGCTTTACTGGACCTCCGTGATTGGAGGAGCGGTTATCGCTTCAGGCGTCTCGTTTACCCATCTGTTTGGTCTTCGCCCGGACATTGTCTCTGTCGGAGCGTGGGCAGGTATCTTTGGATTGCTGGTTGCCATTGCCATGCTCTTCGGCGATCAGGAGTTTCTGCTCTGGTTTGTGCTTCGCATCAAGGCAAAGTACATGGTGGCGATCTACATCCTGATCGCCATTGCCGTTCTGCTCAAGCAATCCGATAACTTCGGAGCGTTGCTGCAGCTCTCCGGTGCTCTTGCAGGGCTTCTGTTTGTTCGCTTCGCTCCACGACGCGGGTTTGCCTTCGGCGTGACAGAGCGCCTGTACGGCGTTCGTAATGCCTACTATCGGTACAAGCGCCGCCGCGCTGCCCGCAAGTTCGAGGTGTATATGCGGAAGCAGAACCGTGAGGTCCATTTCGACAAGGACGGCCGTTATATCGACCCCGACGAACTTCGTCGTGATCCGAACGATAAACGCTGGATGAATTGAATCCCTCTAGAATGAAGCGAATAGAAGTCCCCAAAAGAACTAACACTTCTGTTGGATACAGGAACAGTTGAGGAATAACTCTGTTCCTCTATAATCTGGGGATATCAGTTCCTGACGTAAACGACAGCCGCAGATGTAGAGTAGTGTTTCGGGTCCGCAGTCAGTAACCTTCCAGAAAAACTGTCCTTGGCGTATTAACCAATCACTAATGGCTGCTCGCAGCCATCAAGGAGAATCGCCATCCTTATGCCACGCACTCTCCCCATGCTGGCCCTTATTGTTTTGTCCGCAACTCCTTTTACTTATGGACAAAATGCGTCTTCACACACCCGTTACACCATCGTAAAACTGAAGGCACCCACTACGGGGACTCCTCCGTCGACAACACCGTCGGATCCGTCCACTCCACCCACAACAACACCTTCCGATCCATCGACGCCTCCGGTAACAACGCCATCGGATCCCTCGACACCGCCGGTGACCACACCGACGGATCCCTCGACGCCACCAACAACGACGCCGACCGACCCACCGACCACAACCCCAACGCAGTCAGCCTGCAGCGCGATGGATCTCGGTGAGGGTGCCAGCCTCAATGGCTTCGTACCTTTCCCTGCCAATGATCCGTGGCGGCAGAACATCGCCAATGCTCCGCTGGATGGCAATTCCGATGGCATCATCAATGGCATCGGGCATAACCTGTATGCCAACTTCGGTGCGGGGACCTATGACGGAAACGTTATCGGAATTCCCTACACAGTTGTCAGCGGGTCTCCCCTGAGCACGATCAACTACACCGCATATGGCGACGAGAGCGATCCGGCTCCGATGCCGATTTCAATTTCAACGCTGTTGGAAGGCTCACCGAATCCTGGAGATGGGGATCGTCACGTTCTGGTTCTCGATCGTGATAATTGCTGGCTCTATGAGATCGGCGGAGCTTACCCCCAAGGCGATGGAACGTGGCAGGCGGCTGCCGGTACGGTGTGGGATCTTCTCAATAACAACGCGCGTCCTTACCGCTGGACGTCAACCGATGCAGCAGGTCTCCCCGTGTTCCCGGGCCTCGTGCGCTACGACGAGGTTGCAGCCGGTCACATCGATCATGCAGTTCGTGTCACCTTACAAAATACCCGTGCGGCGTTTGTAGCACCGGCGACGCACTGGGCCAGCAGCTCCACCGATCCGAATCGTGCGCCGATGGGCATGCGCATGAGGCTCAAAGCAGGCTTCGACATCTCGTCTTTCCCGCCGCAGGCACGGGTCATCCTGACTGCGATGAAGAACTACGGCATGATCGTAGCCGATAACGGAAGCAATATGTTCGTTACCGGAGCTCCGGATGATCGCTGGAACAACGACGATCTCTCTACGTTGAAGCAGGTTCCTTCTTCTGCGTTTGAGGTTGTTCAATCCGGAACCGTATACACATCAGCAAACGTTCCCACCGGAAGCGCACCTAACATCACCAGCTTTACCGCCGATAACACCACTGTTTCGGCCGGTTCTGCTGTGACATTAAGCTGGGCTGCCGATAACGCGAGCTACTACATCGTCTCGCCTGAGATTGGGCCCGTACGCGGAAACAGCGTTACGGTTCATCCGACGACGACGACAACCTACACGCTGTATGCGACGAACCAGTTCGATCGCAGCAGCAAAACCATCACCATCAACGTGCAGTAACCGCTCCAGAAAAACAAAACAATCGGAAGGCCACGTACAGCGTTGGTGCGTGGCCTTCTTTTTTTAAGAACGCACCAAATAGAAAAACGGATCTCGCATAACCCTTCTTTGTGTTTTGCATCTGAATGATGAAGAAAGGGGGGATATGGCAAGCAGAGCTCTCGGCCACACGGATCTTTCGGTCGCACCGCTGGTCTTCGGAGGAAACGTCTTCGGATGGACGATGGATGCCTCCGCTTCTTTCCTGATGCTGGATGCCTTCGTCGATCGTGGCTTCAACTTCATCGATACCGCGGATGTCTATTCCCGCTGGTTGCCGGGCAACAGAGGGGGAGAATCAGAGTCGATTCTGGGCGAATGGTTCCGGCGCTCCGGCAAGCGCGAGAAGGTGATTCTTGCGACCAAAGTCGGAATGGATATGGGGCATGGACGAAAGGGGCTAAGCAAGAAGTACATCTTCCAGGCTGTGGAAGCTTCCCTGCAGCGCCTGAGGACGGACTACATCGACCTTTACCAGTCTCATGAAGATGATCCGGCAACACCGGTGGCGGAGACCCTTGAGGCTTATGATTCTCTCGTTCAGCAGGGAAAGGTTCGCGTCATTGGCGCATCCAACTTTTCCGGCCCGAGAGTCGAAGAGACACTCGGCTGTTCTCGCGAGCGGAATCTTGTGTTGTACCAGGTGCTACAGCCCGAATATAACCTTTATAGCCGTCGGCATTACGAAACAGATCTGGCTCCCGTTGCAGAAAAGTACGGCCTCGGCGTCATCACCTATTTTTCTCTCGCAAGCGGATTCCTAACCGGCAAGTACAAAAATGCCGACGCTGCCAAGGGAGCCCATCGGGAGGGTCGGGTGGTGAAATACTTCGACGATCGAGGCAGGAAGATTCTGCTCGCGCTCGAAAAGGTAGCGCAGGAGACAGAAGCCTCGCAGGCTACGATCTCCCTGGCCTGGCTGCTGGCTCAGCCCACGGTGACTGCGCCAATCGCGAGCGCTACAAGCCTGAAGCAGCTCGACGCCCTCATTGCAGCGGTCGAACTGAAGCTGACCGAAGAGCAGCTCCGTGTCCTGAATGAAGCAAGCGCTTACTGAAGTATAGATTTCGTCGTCGGAGCGTCGGCGAAGTATAGTTCTGCCATGACCGCACGATGGTTGCTCCTTACGCTGACGCTGACTGCGGCAGCGCTGCATGCAGAACCCTGTGAGAGACTGGCCGCCACGGCCGCGCAAAATACATCCATCAGCTTTGCAAAACTGGTTGCCGCAGGTGACGTAACTCCACAGCAAGGCGGCAAGCAGATTAAAGATCTGCCCTCATTCTGCCGTGTCGCTGCGGTGCTCAGGCCAACCTCTGATTCTGAGATTCATACGGAGGTGTGGATGCCGGCTTCGCGGTGGAATGGAAAATTTCTCGCTGTGGGAAGCGGCGGATGGGGAGGCTCCATCGCCTACGATGCGATGGCGGAGGCGTTGCGGCGAGGCTATGCGACCGCTGCAACGGATGACGGCCACACCGGGCCGAGTGCAAGTTTTGTGATGGGGCATCGAGAGAAGCTGATCGACTTCGCGTACCGCGCGGAGCACGAGACGACGGTCGCGGCGAAGGCCCTGATTAACGCGTACTACGGACATGCTCCCCGTTACTCCTACTGGGAGGGATGCTCGGGTGGAGGCCGCGAAGGCCTGCTGCAGGCTTACCGCTATCCGGATGAGTTCAACGGAATCATTGCGGGTGATCCTGCGAACATTCGCCGAAACTCCTGGGCGCTGTGGCTGGCGAACGAAAGTTTTAAGAATCCGGAGGACTTCATCCCTCCTGCGAAGTATCCGATGATCCATCGCTTCGTTCTGGCGGCGTGCGATGCGAAGGACGGATTGCAGGATGGATTGATCGGAGATCCGATGGATTGCCACCCTGATTTCAGCGCGTTGACCTGCAAGGATGGAGACGGCTCGGATTGCCTGACTGTTCGCCAGGTCCACACGGCGCAGACGATCATCCGTGCGGCGAAGGACCCTTCAGGGAAGGAGCTGTTTCCTCGGCTGGAGCCGGGAACGGAGCTTCGCTGGGGCCGTCTTGCCGCGGGTCCTGCACCTGCCGATCTTTTTCTGGATGAGTTTCGTTATGTGGTCTATCAGGACCCGGCGTGGGACTGGAAGAGCTTCGATCTGGACCGTGACTCCGCGAAGGCTCACGCAATCGATAAGGAAGTCGATGAACTCGATCCGCATCTCGACGCGTTCGCGAAGCATGGAGGCAAGCTGCTGCTGTATCACGGCTGGGCCGATCAACAGGTTGCTCCCGGGGCGACGGTGGAGTTCTACCAGTCGTTGCTCGATGTTAACCGCGATGCAGGTTCCGATTGGGTAAGACTGTTTATGGCTCCGGGCATGGCGCACTGCTCCGGCGGAGAGGGGCCTGACAGCTTCGACAAGATTGGAACACTGGAAGACTGGGTGGAGCGAGGTAAGGCTCCAACAAGGATCGTTGCGGCGCATCACAGCGCAGGAAAAGTGGATCGCACGCGGCCGCTGTGCGCCTATCCGCAGGTGGCGAAGTATAAGGGCAGTGGAAGTGTGGATGGCGCGGCGAGCTTTGTGTGTACGGCGAAGTGAGCGGGTACAAGAGTGGATCCGGAGAGTTCAGTGTGAAGTGTGTTTTGTCATGCGGTAATGAAGGCGCAGAAAGACTTTATTGAACAGCCACAGAGTGTGATCCGCTCTTCCTGAAGATCGATCAGAGGGATACACACGGATCTCTTCTTTCATGGCTTTGACATAGCGCGCCCAGATTGTGCCATCTCCCTGATGTACGACGAAGTAAAAACCTGGCTCGCCGAATTTATTACCGATTGATTGCACGGCAAGAGATCCGTCATCATCGATTACCACTTTCATCAGGACAATGGCGTTTCCATTCGGCAATGGAAACACTACTTTGACGCAAGGAACAGGATGGCCGGGAATTCTGCAGACCGAATAGCTCCCAGCGTAGAGAACATTCCGTGTCGCCCGGAGTTCGCGCACCCAAGCCGTCTGAACGATTACACCTGATTCAGGATGACGCATGGGTAACACACTGCTCGTCATTCCCTTTGAGCTATCCAGTGAAGACAAAGGCACATTCAATTGTTGTAAGCGGCGACTGAAGAAAAAGCTCAGAGCTTTTCCGAAAGGCTTAAAAAGCGGGCTCCATTCGGACCATGCATCCAGATCAAACTCAGAGGTCTGTTCGTAGAATTCCCGTACCGGTGCAGCTATCTTTGAGAGATTCGTGTTGCCTTCGAGAAGATCAAAGGATGGCAGCAAACCTCGAACTCCCGAGGTGATGAGTTCGAGGTTTTGTTTGCTGGCATACTTTTCGAAGTAGTCGCTGCCGATCTCCGACGTATCGCCTGTTGGCCCATTGAGCCATGGATTCTCCGCAAGAGAGAGCCGACGTCCGGTTACCTGAACCCATCGCTGAGTCGTCCAGTCACTCAGATTCCCGCGCTTCTTGCCAAGCCATATCACTGGCTTTTCTCCTCTGGAGAGAAATGATTAGCTCCGTGCAGCGATCTTCAGGTGCAGCTCCTTCATCTGTTGCTCGGTTGCCGCGCTTGGAGCGTCGACCATCAGGTCGATTGCCTTAGCGGTCTTCGGGAAGGCGATGACCTCACGGAGGCTCGTGGCTCCGGCGAGGATCATCACGATGCGATCGAGGCCGAGCGCAATGCCGCCATGCGGAGGCGTGCCGTACTCTAGAGCGTCGAGGAAGAAGCCGAAGCGCTGCTTCGCCTCCTCGTCACTCATGCCCAGCGAGCGGAAGATCTCCGCCTGCACGTCCTGGCGATGAATACGGATGGAGCCGGAGCCGAGCTCGGTGCCGTTGAGCACGACGTCGTAAGCGAGCGCGCGCACGGAGCCTTTGTCGTTGAAGAGCGCGCCGGACTTGATGTCATCCTCGTGCGGCGAGGTGAAGGGATGATGCGCCGCATCCCAGGTCTTCGCCTCCTCGTTCCACTCGTACATGGGAAAGTCGGTGACCCAGAGAAACTTGAAGTCGTTGGCCGTGCCTGTCTGCTCAAAAAGCTTGTGCTTGTCTGCAAATTTCTGGGCAAGCTGCAGCCGGAGTGCGCCGACACGCTTGTAGATCCACTGGCGGTCGAAGTTCCACATCTCAGGCGTGCCGAGCTTGGGCGTAACGACGACGACCAGATCTTCAGGAGTCGCCTCAAGCTTCTGCGTGATGGTTGCGGCGAGCGGAGCAAAGGCTTCGCTGGTCTTCAGGCGCTCAGTATCGAGCAGGTCCAGACCGCTCTCGCCGAAACCCGCGCGGACCTCGCTGAGCAGCTTCTTGCGCTCGGTTCCGGAGAGGCCGCCTGCCTTTGGGATGATGAAGCCAAGGATGGGAAGCTTCTGTTCTATCTTCAGCGTCTCACGCAGCGCGGGGTCGAGATCGTCGGTAAACTCCACCATCGCGGGGAGGCGCATGTCGGGCTTGTCGATGCCGTACTTCCGGATGGCATCGTCGTAGGTCATCTGGAGGAAGGGACCCTCGAGCTGGATTCCCGCGGTCTTGAACGCTGCCGTCAGGAAGCCTTCAACGGTGCGAAAGACTGTCTCCTGCCGGGGGAAGGTCATCTCCAGGTCGATCTGGGTGAACTCCGGCTGACGGTCGGCGCGGAGGTCCTCATCGCGGAAGCAGCGGGCGATCTGGAAGTAGCGGTCGAAGCCCGAGATCATCAGGATCTGTTTGAAGATCTGCGGTGACTGCGGCAGGGCATAGAAGTCGCCTGGATGCACACGGCTGGGGACGAGGTAGTCGCGCGCTCCTTCAGGAGTGGAGCGCGTCATAAACGGCGTCTCGATCTCGAGGAAGCCGTTCTCGGAGAGATACTCTCGGATAGCGCGGGCGACCTTATGACGCAGCGCGAAGTTGTACTGCATCTGCTCGCGACGGAGGTCGAGGTACCGATATTTCAGCCGCACCTCTTCGTTGGCAATGGCGTCCTCGGCGGGCGAGAACGGAGGCGTCTTGGCTTCGTTCAACAGGAGCAGTTCTTTGGCGACGACCTCGATGGCGCCGGTGGCCATGTTGGGATTCTCGAGCCCGGCATCGCGGCGGCGAACCTTGCCCTTGACGGCCACGACGTACTCGGACCGTGCGGCTTCGGCCTTGGCGTGCGCCTCGCCTGAGATCTCTTTGTCCATCACGACCTGGGTGATGCCGGTGCGATCACGAAGATCGAGGAAGATGAGATTGCCGTGGTCGCGGCGCCGGTTGACCCAGCCCATCAAAACCACGTCCTGCCCATCCTGGTCCACACGGAGCTCGCCGCATCGGTGGGTCCGCTGCAAATTTCCTAAAAAGTCGAGTGTCACGATGCTTCCTATTGTACGAAGCTTTGGCCTGAATCGCTAAATGTGGGCAAATTGCGGTCAAAGATAGCCGGAAGTCGACCGATGTCTCAGATCTGGAATATCAACCTGAGGGCCGGTGGCGCAGGAGCCATGTATCGATGTGCAGCCTTAAGATATGAGAATTTGCCGGTTGTTGTTCGAAGTGATGATCCATCGTTCAAACGGCGAGAAGAGCGTTTCCCGGTACGAGTTGCTCTCTTCCGGCAGAGACATGAGATTCTGACGGTACGGGATCTTCGGATGCTCACGCGCCCGATTCCCGAACGGAAGCCGCGTTCAGATGCGGACGACTGGAAAGAACATCATGCGTTTTCTTGCAGACTTGGCGCTCTTCGTGGAGGTTGCGAACACGCGGAATTTCGGGCGCGCGGCAGCGGCGTTGGGCATGCCCGCGTCGACGCTTTCACGACGCATCAGCGCACTTGAGCGCGAATTGGGCTTCCATCTCATTCATCGCTCGACACGGACCTTCCAATTAACTGACGCGGGCCAGGCCTGCTACGACCAGTCCAAGGCTCTTGTCGCAGAAGCGATGCGCATTCAAGAGGATGTGACGGGGATCGCCTCCAGGGTCTCCGGACGTATCAAGGTGGGCGTGCCGTTCGATTTGGCGCAGACCATCTTCCTTCCTCTTTTCGCCCGCTACATGGTCGAACATCCTGATACGTCCATCGAGATACTTTCCATTAGCGGCCATCCCAATCTTCTTACCGAAAGCCTCGATCTAGCGATCCTCGTCAGTCATCAGTTGCGTTTGCCTGATTCATCGTTCTGGTCCCGCCGGGTCGGTACCTTTCCTCGCCGCCTGTTTGCTTCTCAGGAATATCTTGCGAAGCACAAGAAGATTAAAGATCCGGAAGAGCTAGCCCAACACTCCTGTATCCGCCTCGTTCATGGGGAAGCCCTCAGCCAGTGGGAGTTGCGCCGGGATCGGGAACATCGGATCGTGAAGGTGAGTGGCATGGCCAGCGCAAATTCGGTGGGGATGACGGCAAAGCTGTCGAAGGAAGGCGTGGGCATTGCGGTTCTGCCCGACTTCCTGGCGACGCATCCCGGATTCGGGGACGGACTGACGAGTCTGCTCGACGACTGGCAGGCCGTTCCAGCCCATGTCTTTGCGGTGACGCCTTCCAAGATGCAGCCTGCTCGCGTTCAGAAGCTCGTCAGCTTCATCAAAAAGCATTTCGAAACCATGCTGAACGATCTCAGTCCTGCCCGCAGATCGTAGCCGGACATTGCCACGAATCGCCCAAGGATGCGACCCCGGCGCAGCGTCCTGCTTTTCTTCCATAATCGCAATTCTGTTTTCCATTACATGTTGACGCATGTCTCCTCTCTGCCGCGTCTCTTGTACCGAACCTGCCGCGAGGTTCGCGGTGCAACTTTGAAGGGAGAAGGAAAATGAAAGCACTACGCATCAATGACTATGGGGCGCCTCTTCACGTGGACGAGGTTCCAATTCCGTCTCCTGGTCCCGGACAGGTGCTGGTCGAGAACGAGTTCACGAGCATGAACGGTGTCGATCCAGGGCGCGGTCTGGGTTTTTTGCGCCAGGTCTTCCCGCTGCAGTTTCCATGGACCCCTGGAGGCGATGTAGCGGGTCGAGTGGCTGCCGTTGGTGAAGGAGTTACAGTTTTTAAAGTGGGCGATGAAGTATTTGGCTACACAAGAGAAGCCGGCGCCTATGCCGAGTTCGTGGTCGTGAATGCTGCCAACCTGGCCCACAGACCTGCGGCCATCACAGCCGAAGTAGCGGCCGGAATCGCACTCGTAAGTCAAACCGCGACGCAGATGTTGAGGCTCTCGAAGATCAAGGCAGGGCAGACGCTGCTGATCCTAGGCGCGTCAGGGGGTGTGGGATCGCTTGCGGTGCAGCTGGCACGAAATGCCGGAGTTCATGTGATCGCCACCGCGCGTCAGAGCAAGTCCGCTGCGCTTCAGCAGTTGGGAGCGGCACGTGTAATCGATCTTACCCGGGAACGGATGGAAGATATTGGGCAATGTGACGCTGTGCTCAATCTGGTGGGAGGAGACACAGTCGTTTCTTCCTACGCACGTGTGAAGCCGGGTGGCGTTGCGGTCACGGCGAATCGACCGCCAATCGCGGAAGAGGCCGCGCGTCTGGGGATCGAAGCCGCCTTTGTTGAGACCAACGTTACAACCGAAGGGCTGGACAGCTTCGCCATTTTAGTCACTGGGGGAAAGATCAAGCCGCAGATCGCTTCTATTGAAACACTGTGGTCCCCAGCCTCACTGTGGGAGAAGCGCGAGAGCGACGGAATTGGGAAGATCGTCTTTTCGATCCGATCATGACAAGTCGGCACGATCGAGCCAGGGGCTGCGAGGTCCCTGGCTTGATCAATACCTGTAAGTCGCCTTGTGGGAAGTGATCGCCACACGGGCCTTCCAGGCGACGGTCTACTAATGACGAATCAGCGCTGACCTCTAGCCCTCAAATGTGCTCTGCGTGGGTCTTGATGTAGTCGTCCAGCGAACGGTCGGGGCCGATGTAGTGAAACTCCTCGGCATACTCCAGGCCATATTTGGCGCCGATGCGCTTATCGCGGTCGAGGAACGCGGCCTGAATGTAGGCTTCGTTGGCCGCTTCCTGGTTGCCCGCAAAGGCGCTGATCCGCAGGCCACGGGCGGTGAGCGCATCATTGGTTCCCTTGACCATGTTGGTGATCATGGTCCTGCAGGAGGCGATGTACGCCGCCTTCTGCCTGATCGTTGGCCCGATGTCGACGACGCGGTTGACCATCTGGGGGCCGCGGGCGAAGTAATACTTCTCGCTGACGGAGTGAACCTTCAGCCCGGCGTCGAACTGCTCCGGGAAATCGAGGTGATCGGCTGACATCCAGCAGGCGGCTTCGACGGCCTGCGCGGTGACGTAGTGATCGGGGTTCTCCTCATAGTGTCCCCATGGGTCGTAGCTCAGGACGGTATCGACCTTCAGGAGGCGGAAAAGGAAGATGAGCCGAACGCGAATCTCCATGCGGGAGACGTCGTCGAGACCGTGGTTGCGGTAGTGGAGGTCGTATCGTTTTTTGAGTCCGGCGACCTCGACAAAGTGCGCGGCGTCCTGCTCATTGGCGAGCACGGTCGCACCCATCGTCAGGCTGTAGGAGTCCTTCTCGTCGTTGCTGACGCGGATGAAGTAGCCGGTGTAGCCCTCGTTGAGCAGCTTGGCCACGGTTCCTCCCGCGAAGATCGGGCCGTCGTCCAGGTGCGGCGTGATGAGTGCGAAGACCTTGCCCTTGTGAGGCTGACCGGGGGTGGCGTGCTCGATAAAGGGCGCCGGTCCGGCGACTGCCGTCTGAGCCATGCCAGTATTTTGTGCGGCGGTTCCAAGACCAGCCGCAGCCGCTACCTTAAAAAACTCCCTACGTACCATAGAGTTGCTCTCGGAAATTATAGATTTATATCTAACCCAGGATGCCAAATATCACTACTGGCCTTCTCTTTTCCAAGTTTCTGGCGAAGTTGAATCAATGTCTGTACTTCCGAATCGCTCAAATTCTCAAGAATAGCTTGATCGTGTTTGCTTAGATCATCAGGCTTGATAACGGACGCTTCAGCTAATCGTTCGATGTTGGACTTTTTCCTTACTGCCACGGAGGAAGTCGATAAGGACGGACGCTGTAGCGTCTCCAGAAGCTCGGTCCGAGAGACTTTCAGCTGCTCGCCCTTTGAGAAGTCCTTTACGGTGAAGACATCGCTGGCCAACTCATCTTCGCCGACAATGATCATCTTGCGCGCCAGCTTGTCGGCGGTCTCGAAGGACTTTTTGAGGCGCCAGCTTCCATCGCCTACTTCGACACCCAGCCCGGCGCGACGCAGTTCCTGCGCCAGCTTCAACGCTGCCGCATTCTGCCCGACTCCCATGGGAGCCACAAAAGCGTCGAGCTTCGCGGGCTCGGCTTCCTTCGCCTGCGCCTGCAGGGTGAGGATGAGGCGGTCTTCGCCAATGGCGAAGCCGATTCCCGGAGCCTTGGGGCCGCCCAGCATCTCGCTGAGGCCGTCGTAACGTCCGCCGCCCAGCAAAGCATTTTGCGTTCCGAGACCGCTGCCGTCCGGCACGGTGAACTCAAAGGTGGTGCGGGTGTAGTAGTCCAGACCGCGCACCAGCCGCGGGTCTTCGACGTAGGGGACGTTGCAGGCATCGAGCGCGGCCTTTACCTGGTCGAAGTGCGTACGCGAGTCTTCGCTCCAGAACTCCGAGATCTTCGGCAGGCCGTTGATGATCTCCTGGTCGCCGGGGTCTTTGGAGTCGAGCACACGTAGCGGGTTGGTCTCGGCCCGGCGCTGATTATCCTCGCAGAGGTTGTGCTTGACCGGCTCGAGAGCCTCACGGAGAGCAACGCTGTATCGTTTCCTGTCCTCGGCAGAGCCGACCGAATTGAGGGCCAGCCTCCACCCTTCGATGCCAAGCTCGTTCAGCAGCGTCGCCAGCATCTCCAGAACTTCGGCATCACGCAGTGCCGAATCAGACCCCGACCACGGGGGGCCCAGCACCTCCGCGCCAATCTGCCAGAACTGCCGATATCGTCCACGCTGGGGCCGCTCACGCCGAAACTGCGGGCCAATATAGAAGAGCTTTTCCAGCATCCCGTTGTCGGCCATGCCGTGCTCGATATAGGCACGAACGACACCAGCTGTGTTCTCGGGGCGCAGGGTCAGGCTCTGGCCACGGTCGCTCTCGGCGCGCCCGCGATCTTCCCAGGTGTACATCTCCTTGGAGACGATATCCGTCTCCTCGCCCACACCGCGGGCAAACAGCTCTGTCGCCTCAAATACGGGCGTGCGAATCTCACCGAAACCGTACCGCGCAAAGACGGAGCGCGCTGTCGCTTCCACGCGATTCCAAAGAATTGTGTCGGGGGGCAAAAGATCCCTGGTCCCACGTACTGCTTTAATCGTTGCCATTTCCTTCCAGTGTAGCGAAATCGAACGCTTTTATTTGCCGCTGTAAACAATCGCTGATGGAGGGATCGTACGATACTTATGGAACGAAGACTTTGCATTAGGGAGCATCCATGAGTTACGTCGCAAATCCGAACCGATACCAGAAGGCCAGCTTCCGCCGATGCGGCCGCTCCGGCATCGTCCTACCTCCTATCTCTCTCGGACTGTGGCAAAACTTCGGCGGCACCGACGTCTTTGAGACTGGCCGGGCTATGGTTCTTCGCGCCTTCGATCGTGGCGTGACCCACTTCGACCTCGCCAATAACTATGGGCCTCCCTATGGCTCGGCCGAGGAGAACTTTGGCCAGATCCTCCGTAAAGATCTCGCTCCTCACCGCAATGAGCTCATCATCTCGTCCAAGGCAGGCTGGGATATGTGGCCCGGCCCCTACGGCATCGGTGGCTCTCGAAAGTATCTGCTGGCATCGCTGGACGATAGTCTTCGCCGCATGGGACTGGACTACGTCGATATCTTCTACTCTCACCGTCCGGACATGGACACTCCTCTGGAAGAGACGATGGGAGCGCTTATCCAGGCCGTGCGACAAGGGAAGGCTCTCTACGTCGGCATCTCGTCCTATAGTCCGGAGCGCACGCTTGAAGCCGCTGATCTGCTACGCAGCGAAGGTGTGCCTCTCTTCATCCACCAGCCGTCTTATTCCATGCTCAACCGCTGGATCGAGAAGGAACTCCTCGGAACCCTCGAGACCGTCGGCGCAGGATGCATCGCCTTCTCGCCCCTCGCGCAGGGCTTGTTGACGGCCAAGTATCTGGGCGGCGTGCCTCAGGAGTCGCGCGCAGCCGGCCAGGGTGGCTCACTCAGAAAAGAGTTTCTCAGCGAGAAGAACCTGCAGCACGTCCGTGCCCTCAACGAGATCGCCCGCAGACGGAACCAGACACTCGCGCAGATGGCGATCGCCTGGGTTCTGCGCGATCCACGCGTGACCTCCGCCCTTATCGGCGCGCGCAACGTGGATCAGCTCAACGACTCTCTCGATGCGGTCCACAACCTGAACTTCACCAGCGAGGAGCTGACCGAGATCGACCAGCACGCCCGGGAGGGCGATCTGGACCTCTGGAAAGGCGCTCGCGAGGGAACGGCCTGACCTCAGGACTTCGCTACTTCGGGCCTGCCTCGCGGCGATTCAAGATGGTCTCGACGTTGCTCTTGTCCACCAGCGATACTCCCGTATCGACGAACGCCGGGAAGGGAGCGAACGGATCGAGCTCGTAGTCGCCCTTCATCGCATTGTCTGCAGGATAGTGGTGAATCTCATCGAGCCCCTTCAATCCGATCAGGGCCATGGTGTATGGCTTTTGTGAGATGGTGGAATCGATGACGCCGTCCTTGATCAGCTGCAACGTTGCGAGATCGGTATCCATCGCCACCAGCAGACGGCCCGGATCGCCGTTGGCCTTGGCTCGTCGCAGCGCTTCGCCAACATCCTTGCCCGACGAAGACTGGAGACAGATAAAAGCGTCGATCTGATCTTTCCCTTTGCGGGCAAGGTACTCCTGGGCCTTGTCCATGGCGACACCGGAGTCACCCTTCATGTCGAAGACCTCGACCACGTTGATGCCAGGATAGTTCGAGAACGCGTCCTTGTAGCCCTTCAACCGCTCATCCAGGTTGGGTTGTCCGGGCATTGTAAAGAAGACGACGTTTCCCTTGCCGTTCAGTTGCGCGGCTGCTCTCTGGCCGCCCAGGCGTCCGGCCTGCAGGTTATTTGTTCCAATGAAGTAGAGCCGCTTGCTCGATGGTGCGTCCGAGTCCATCGTGATCACCGGAATCCCGGCCGCGATCGCCGCGTCGATCTCCGGCCCAAGCAACGCCGGGTTCGTTACGGATACGAGAATTCCTGCCGGCTTCGCGGCAACCAGAGAGCGAAGCTCCTGTGCCTCCGCCTCGGGATCGAAGTTGTTGGGGCCACGTACCTCTGCAGTGACGCCATACTCCAGGGCGGCCTTTCGAAAGCCCTCAGCTGCCGACAACCAGTACGGAAGCTGCGTATTCACTGTAACCAGGTAATAGTGTTCTTTCTTGGAGTGCCGAGTGCACCCCTCAAGCAAGGGGAGCACACATACCAGCGCAAGGAACAATGCTTTCGTGCACATGCTCATCTGGAAACCTCCGAATGAGGCATGCTGCCCGCACATCCACTACCCAGGAACCCCTCAGGCAGCACCGTGGCTGTAAGTCGCGGCAGGCAGGATCATACGCCTGTTCTTGTATTCCTGGCAGCACGCATGCGCTCTTCAATCGATTCTTCTAGAATTGAACCAGCATGATCTTGCCCTTCGTCCGCGAGCTCCTTGCGGACCTGGAACACTCCGATGCCTTTGAGCGTGTACGGCGCCACCTGAGCGCCGGATCGGGGCGTCGTCGTGTCTCCGGGCTGACTGCGACGGCCCGCGCCCTCTATCTCCCTTATTTTGTTCGCGCAGCCCAGGCTCCAGCGCTCGTGGTGGTGTCTGACAATAAGGCCGCCGAAGCGCTCCAGGCTACGGTTCTGGCGGCCTGCGAGCTGACCGGGGCTCTTGACCCTGCCCAGGTGGTCCGGCTCCCGGCCCACGATGTCCTGCCTTTTGAGAATCTGTCGCCACACTCTGAGATTCAGGAGACGCGCGCCTCCGCACTCTGGAAGATCTGCTCAGCAGACCGTACCCCCCGGCTGGTGATCGCGCCCATCGAATCCGCCTGCATGCGTCTGTTCCACCGCGACTTTTATTCGGCGCTGGCCCTGCAGCTTCGCTCAGGCGAAGAATACATCCCTGACCTGCTCATCGAGCACCTGCTCTCTGTCGGCTACACGCGTGTCGATGTGGTTGAGATGCCCGGACAGGTAACCATTCGCGGCGGCATCGTAGACGTCTACCCCGCCGAGCATGATCGGCCCGTTCGCATCGACTTCTTCGGAGATGAGATCGAGTCCATCCGTCGCTTTGACCCGGAGACCCAGCGGTCCAGCTCTTCGCTCGATGAGGTTCTTCTCCTTCCTTTGACGGAGACGCCCGTCACCGAGAAGCTGCTGTCTGCCATCAACGCCCGCCTCACCCGTGCAGGTTCCGCAGGTGCGGCCATCGAGGGCGGCGAAGAACCGATCGAGCTTCAGACGCACGTCGCGACCCGTACTGGTGAAGCCACCATCTTCCCCGGCTGGGAGTTCTTCGCTCCCGTCGCAGGCGCCAACCAGACCTTGCTCGATCTGCTCGGCACTGCGACTCGCGTCTTTGTCGAAGAACCGGCCATGGTAAAAAATCAGGGCGAACGTTGGTGGAACAAGGTCGAGCAGAGACACGACCGCTCCGGCATCGGTTCTCTGGTGCGGCCGGAGGATATCTACCTTTCGCCGTGGGATCTCGAGGACCGCCTGCGCCGCACAACGGGCTGCGACCTCGATCAGCTTGGTGCCGTCGATGTGCTTGACGCCGAGCGCAACGAGCTCTCCGAGATCGAGTTCGCCACGCGTCCCACCCAACGCTTCCACGGCTCCATCCCAGCGCTGATCGATGCTCTGAACTCTCTCATGCGACAGGAGGCGCGCATCCTGCTGGCCGCTGCCAACCAGGGAGACGTCGAACGGCTCGCCAGCCTATTGCAGGAGTATCAGGTTCCCTACCGCCTGGGATGGCGCAGTGATCAGCAAGCCTCCTCTACGGTCTACTCGGAATCCAGCTATCTTGCAGGCGACCTCCGCACCCCGCTTATCGTCAAGACTCCGATCGCGGCAGGCGTGCAGATCCTTGATCTCGAAAAGATAACCGCCAGGCAGATTGTGATCTTCGGCGCGCAGGATCTCTCCGATGAAGCCGACGTTACGCAGCGCCCTGTGCGCCGTGGCCGCTCGAAGTCCTCCGCCTTTATCTCCGACTTTCGCGATCTCAAAGTCGGCGACTACGTCGTCCACGTCGAGCACGGCATCTCCCGTTACATGGGCCTGCGGGTCATCGAGGAGAACGATCAGCCGCCACTCGAGTTGATGATCCTTGAATTTGCAGACGAGGCCAAACTCTACGTCCCGCTGACGCGCCTCGATCTCATTCAGAAGTATCGCTCCACCGAAACCGGTCCCGCACCACAACTTAATAAGCTCGGCTCCCAGAGCTGGCAGAAGACCAAGGCCCGGGTCAAGAAGGCGATGGCCGACATGACCGCCGAGCTGCTCAAGCTTTATGCGCAGCGCGAAGCCGCACAAGGCACACCCTTCTCGCCCGACACCAACATGCAGCGCGAGTTTGAGGATGCCTTCGACTTCAACGAGACTGACGATCAGCTCAATGCCATCACCGACATCAAGGCAGACATGGAATCCACGCAGCCGATGGATCGCCTGCTCTGCGGCGACGTCGGCTATGGCAAAACTGAAGTCGCCATGCGCGCAGCCTTCAAGGCCGTGCAGGACAGCAAACAGGTAGCCGTGCTGACGCCAACGACCGTGCTCAGCTTTCAGCACTTCGAATCGTTCAAGCGCCGTTTCGCCAACTTCCCCGTCAACATCGAGATGATCTCGCGCTTCCGAACTCCGAAGGAGCAGAAGGAGATTCTCGAACGCGTCGCCGATGGCAAGGTCGACATCCTCATCGGAACCCATCGCATTCTCTCCAAAGACCTCAAGTTCCAGGATCTCGGCTTACTCGTCGTCGACGAAGAGCAGCGCTTCGGCGTTCGCCACAAGGAACGTCTGAAGCAGATGCGGGCTGCCATCGATGTGCTCTCGATGTCCGCAACCCCCATTCCGCGAACGCTGCACATGTCGCTGATCGGTCTGCGAGATATGAGCGTCATCGAGACGCCCCCCAAAGACCGCATGGCCATCCAGACCATCGTCGCCAAGTTCGATGAGAAGCTCGTCCGCACGGCCATCGAGATGGAGCTCGAGCGTGGAGGCCAGATCTACTTTGTGCACAACCGTGTCGAGTCGATCTACGATATTGCCGCAAAGATTCGCGAACTGGTCCCCCAGGCTCGCATCGTCATCGGTCATGGACAGCTTCCGGAGGCAGAGCTGGAGCGGGTCATGCTCGCCTTCATGAACCACGAGTACGACGTCCTGGTCGCGACCTCCATCATCGAAAACGGACTCGACATTCCGCTTGCGAACACCATCATCATTAATCGCGCCGACCGCCACGGCCTCAGCGAGCTCTATCAGTTGCGCGGTCGCGTCGGACGCTCCAATCGCCGTGCCTATGCCTATCTCCTGATTCCGCCGGAGACGGAGCTGACGGAGATTGCTCGGCGCCGTCTCGCAGCCCTCAAGGAGTTCTCGGACCTGGGCGCAGGATTCAAGATCGCCGCACTCGATCTGGAACTTCGCGGAGCAGGAAACATGCTGGGCGGAGAGCAGAGCGGCCACATCGAAGCCATTGGTTTTGAGATGTACACCTCCATGCTGGAAGAGGCTGTGCGCAGAATCAAAGGCGAAGAGGACAAGCCTGCTCACGCGACCACGGTCGTCAACCTGGGCATCTCTGTCCGAATCGACTCCGACTACATCCCCGAAGAAAATCAGCGCCTGCGCATGTACAAGCGCATCGCCGGGGCAGAGGATTTTGGCGCGCTCTCCGACGTGCGTGCAGAGCTGCAAGACCGCTATGGTCCCCTGCCAGAGGCCGTCGAAAACCTGCTGACCGCCGGCGAGATTCGTTTGCATGCGCAGCAACTCGGCATTGCGCAGATTGACCGAAAACGGACACAGCTGGAGCAAAACAAGATCAAAACATTTGTCGAGATGCTCCATATTAAATTTGCTGAGCGCGATGGAGACTCGGCAACGAAGACCATTGATCCGGGCGTACTGATGAAGCTCGTCAGTCGCAACACAAAACGCGGGGCTCAGTTCACACCGCAGGGAATTCTGCGATGGCCCGTCAGCAGTGCGAAGGCCGAAGATGTGCTGCTCGAGACCCTGTCGCTGCTGGAATCTTTAGACGCGAAGGTTTCTCCCGTCTCTTGAAGTCACTGATATCCATAAGCATGCAGATACTGTGGAAAAACAGGTGACGAATGGGATAAAAATCCATCACATTCCTCCGCATTTCGGTGGCACGCGCAGTATCATCCCTCAAAGCAAGGGAGGGCATGCATGCATGAGATCATCCGCGTTGGAGAAATGAGTGTCACGTTTCTGTTATCCCGCCACGAGACTGCCGACGCTCTCGATCTCTTCGAGTTGATGATTCCTCCTGGTGCCAGCGTCGTCGTTCCCCACACGCACCTCAACTACGACGAGTGGGTACTCGGAATGAATGGCATCACCAGCTGGACTCTGAATGGTGAAATTATTCTGCTTCACCCGGGGAAGGATCTTTTTATCCCACGCGGAACGCCCCACTTCTTCGCCAACGTGCACGAAGATATGGGCAGAGCCATCTGTCTGCAAACGCCCGGCGTGATGGGGCCAGAATATTACCGGGAGATTGCAACACACTATCGCCTTGAAGATCCGGACCCCGCCGGCATTCGTGACGTGATGTGGCGGTACGGCGTCGATCCGCTTCCGTGCCCCTGATCAATCCGGTTGCGACGTCTGCTAGAAGGCATCCGGGCGAGCCGCTTCGAGCGCCATAGCATTGCGTCTGGAGACATCCTGCCTGAGTGGCTTACACTGCTTGCAGCAGACTCTCATGGTTATTCGTCCCCTTCTCACCTCCCTGCTCGGACTCGTAATGCTGACACCCACCGCACCTGCGCAAAGACTCTCCGCCGACGGCGCGACCCAGACCTTCGGTTTCGTCTCCGACCAATACTTCTCCGACGTACTGTTTCACTTCGCGCCGACCTATGGCACCCAGGCCGGTCTGCATCAGTACGACACGCAGCTTGAGGATTATTCAGCCGCCGGGATTCAGAGGCAGATCACCGCACTCCACCTCTACGAAAAAAAGATCGAGGAGATTCCGGCGGATGCGCTCGATGCTTCTGTCGCCGCCGATCGCGAGATCCTTCTGAACAGCATTCGCTCGCAGCTGCTCTCGCTCGAGGTCATCCGCAACTGGGAGAAGAATCCGGACAACTACTCGAGTGGCATTACCAGCTCCATCTTCGTCCTGATGGAAAGGCCCTTCGCTCCACCTAACACCCGCCTGCGCGCAGTCGTAGAACGTGAGAAGCAGATCCCCCAGGTCTTTGTCGAAGCTCGCAAAAACCTGAAGAATCCTCCGCACATCTTCACGGAGATCGCGCTCGAACAGATCGACGGCCTCGTCAGCTTCTTCGAGAAGGACGTGCCTGCAGCCTTCGTTGAAGCTGATGATGCGAAGGCAAAAGTGGACTTCGCTCGCACCAATGCAGCCGTCATTCAGTCCCTGAAGGACTATAAGGCGTGGATGCAGAGTGATCTGCTGCCCCGCTCTAATGGAGACTATAGGCTCGGTGCTGAGACCTTCACCAAGAAACTCTCCTACGACGAGATGGTCGACGTCCCTCTCGATCGCCTACTGCAGGTGGCTCTTGACGATCTCCATCGCAACCAGGCTGAGTTCGCACGTGTTGCGAAAGAGGTCGATCCCTCAAAGACTCCGCAGCAGGTGCTGGCCGAACTGGCTACCATCCATCCCGCGCCGGACAAGCTGCTCGACTCCTTTCACAGCACGTTCGATTCGCTGATCAGCTTCATTCGTGAACACAACATCATCACTATTCCCAGTGATGTTCAGCCGACGCTCGAAGAGACGCCGCCGTTTATGCGTGCCACCACCTTCGCCTCAATGGACCCGCCCGGCCCCTTCGAGACCCACTCGACCAAAGCCTACTTCAACGTAACTTTGCCGGAGAAGGACTGGGCCGCGGCGCATGTTGCCGAACACATGGCGAGCTTCAACGTCGGGACCATCATTGCCACCAGCGTGCATGAGGCCTACCCCGGCCATTACGTGCAGTTCCTCTGGCAGAACCAGTTCCCTTCGAAGGTTCGCAAGCTGGTCGGAGCAAACTCAAACATCGAGGGCTGGGCGCACTACACGGAACAGATGATGCTCGAGGAGGGATACGCCGCACCTTCAGCCAACGCCACACCCGAACAGGTGCGTGAGTCGAAGCTGATTCACCTGGGCCAACTGCAGGATGCGCTGCTGCGCGATGCCCGCTTCGTCAACTCCATCAAGCTGCACACCGGTCTCGGCGAGCCTAGCGGAAGGTGGACCATCGATCAGGCCGTGGACTTCTTCGTGAACGAAGGCTATCAGTCTCGCTCCGTCGGCCTGGTCGAGACGAAACGCGGAACCGCGGATGCCACGTATCTCTACTACACCCTCGGCAAGCTCGAGATCCTGAAGCTGCGCGAAGATCTAAAGAAGAAGCAGGGTTCCGCGTTCAACCTGCAGACTTTTCACGACAATTTCATGCGACAGGGTTTTGCCCCCGTCAAGGTGATTCGCAAAGCGATGCTGCACGATAACTCGCCGGTCCTCTAAAAGACGCCGTCTGTCCGCTGGATGGTGTCGATCTTTCAATCCGCAGCGAACCTGTCTTACGCATTCAAAATGCGTAGATCTTTCTCTGCTTCCAAAGTGCTATCTTGCGCCTGGCAGCGTCTTGGTAGCATTTTCATAACAACCTGCATCCAAAAGGAAATATGACCCAAAAGATTCGCAAAGCAGTCTTCCCCGCCGCTGGCCTCGGAACCCGATTCCTCCCCGCAACCAAAGCCACTCCCAAGGAGATGCTTTGCCTCGTCGACAAGCCGCTGATTCAGTATGGAGTCGAAGAAGCCGTCGCTGCGGGATGCACCGAGATTATCATCGTTACCGGACGCGGCAAGACGACGATGGAAGATCATTTCGACAAGTCCTTTGAGCTTGAGGCCACGCTCGCTGCGAAAAATAAGACGGCCCTGCTCGAGATTGCGCGCTCCGTCTCAAAGCTCGCCAAGATCACCTACACCCGTCAGGCGGAGCCGCTCGGCCTGGGCCATGCGGTGCTTCAGGCAAAAGAGCTTGTCGGCAACGAGCCTTTCGCCGTCCTGCTGCCCGACGATATCGTGGACGCCAAGATCCCCTGCATGAAGCAGATGGTCGAGGCCTTTGAGCAGACAGGATCCAGTATCCTCGGCTCTGAAGTCGTCGAGGGCGATGCAATCTCGGCCTATGGCTGCCTTGCCGTCACTCCGGATCCGAAGAATCCCCGCCTGCTCGCCGTCAGCGACATGGTCGAGAAGCCAAAACCAGAGGAAGCGCCTTCGCAGAACGCCATCATCGGCCGCTACATTCTCACACCGCGCATCTTCGAGATGCTCGAGACCATCACGCCCGGCGCGGGCGGCGAATTGCAGCTCACCGACGGCATCAAGGCGCTGCTCCAGCACGAGAAGGTTTACGGCTTCACCTACGAAGGCAAGCGCCACGACGCCGGAGACAAACTCGGCTTCCTCAAGGCGACGGTTGAGTTCGGCCTCAAGCACGACAAACTGGGCGCGGACTTCAAAACATGGCTCAAGCAGTTCCCTCTGTAAATCTCTTCCTCCGCAATCGCTGTCATTCCGACCGCAAGGTACTCACGGGCGCACCGTGAGTACCTTGCGGGGCGGGTACCGAGCGCAGCTCGAACCGCTTCACACTTCCGTATAATCCTGCGCAGTCAAGATTCGTTTAAATAGGAGCGGGGATGAAGACCTTCGACGAGCAAAGCGCCATTCAATTTCTTACAGACGTTCGCAAGCCACTGCTCTCGCTACACAAATCCATCCTCGATCACGAGCGCGCAGCCTATGAGAAGGCCGTTGGGCCAGTGACGCCTGCAGCATTTCTGCAGCAGGTGATCAGTGGGGCCGACTTTCGCTGGATCGCACCGCTCTCGACGGTCATCGCCAACATCGATGATCTCCTCGACGATGAGGAAGCGACTCCCGATGACCGGATCGCAGGGGCGCAGGCGGTTGCGGCGCTGTTCGAACAGGACGCACCCGACAACGCCTTCCGGCAGCGCTATCTGACTCTCCTGCAGGAGAGTCCAGACATCCTCCACGAACACGGCAGAATTGTTCAGGCATTACGCACCATCGAGTAGAACGATCCAGTCATCGGATGCGAAGCTCGAACAGCTTTGCCTAAGGGCACGGCTTCAGCCGTGCCGTACTGTCTAAGAACGAAACGGGCTTTAGCCCTGCGGTCTATGCCCACATTCGCAATAGCCTAAGCTGCTGCGAAGACCCCATGCGTATCGCCTTTCGCATCTTTACCAGTTCGATAGTCATCTAACCATCCGAATCTCAGACTTACGGAGCTGCCATGCCTACTCTCTTCGATCCCATTCAGATTGGTGATCTTCTTCTTCCCAATCGCATCTTCATGGCGCCCCTCACGCGTCTGCGTGGCACCGCTGACCACATCCCCACTCCCATCATGGTGGACTACTACACGCAACGTGCCGACGCAGGGCTCATTCTCTCGGAAGGTATTCCTGTCGATCCTCTCGGCGTCGGCTACCAGAACGTTCCGGGGCTCTGGTCGCGCGAACAGGTTGAGGCGTGGAAGCCGATCGTCAAAGCCGTCCACGATAACGACGGACACATCTTCGCGCAGATCTGGCACGTCGGTCGCATCTCCGACCCGTCTCTTCTCAACGGCCAGACTCCTGTCGCCCCCAGCGCGATCGCGGCGACCGGCCATGTCAGCCTGCTGCGGCCGCAGCGTCCCTATCCGGTTCCCCGCGCCCTTGAGCTCCCTGAGGTGAAGCAGGTAGTTGAATCCTTCCGCCGTGCCGCTCAGAACGCCCAGGATGCAGGCTTCGATGGCGTCCACCTGCACTCCGCCAACGGCTACCTGCTCGACCAGTTCCTGCAGGACGGCTCTAACCACCGTACCGACGAGTACGGCGGCCCTCTCGAGAATCGTGCCCGCCTGCTGCTTGAGGTGACCGAGGCCGCGATCTCCGTCTACGGTCCCGGACGCGTTGGCGTACACCTGGCTCCGCGCGGCGACTCGCACGGCATCTCCGACTCCAACCCCACCGCGACCTTCAGTTATGTCGCCACGGAGCTGGGCAAACGCAAGATCGCCTTTATCGCAGCCCGCGAACACGTCGGTGCCGATAGCATCGGCCCGAAGCTCAAACAGCTCTTCGGTGGCGTCTTTGTCGCCAACGAGGCGATCGACCAGGCCGTCGGCCAGCAGCTCCTCGATGAAGGCAAGGCGGACGCGGTCGCCTTCGGCAAGCTCTTTATCGCGAATCCCGACCTTCCCGCGCGCTTCCGCAAACACGCCCCTCTCAATCGGCCCGAGCCCAACACGTTCTACGCGTCGGGTCCGCACGGTTATATCGACTATCCCGCCCTCGGGGAATAAACCGGCAATTCACAAACCGGAAAAACGGTGCCCTCTCTTTCTGCATCACAAAAGATGGCCCCGTTTTCCAGCGGGGCAAGAGAGAGGAACGATGCCAGAAACTGCAGGACCGCCAGTCTCCGTCACCCGTGAAAAACTGATCGATCTGCTTAACGACGATCTCGAGCGCGAGTACCAGGCCATCATCGCTTATGTGAACTACTCGCAGGTTCTCAAAGGCGCACAGTACATGAACATCGCATCAGAGCTTCAGGTGCATGCAACCGAAGAGTTGAATCATGCTCTCAAGATCAGCTATTGGGTCGATGTTCTCGGCGGCATGCCTGCCGTCAAGCCGAAGAACGTCAAGACCTCAGACAAAGCCGAAGACATGTTGCGCTTCGATCTTGAAAACGAGAAGGAAACCATCCGCAACTACCGGCGGCGCGTCAAGCAGGCCGACGAGCTCAACGAGTTCGCACTCAGCGAAGATCTTCGCGAGATCCTCCGTGACGAACAGGATCATCTCAATGCCCTCGCCACGGCCCTCGGCGTCGACACTCCCGATCCCGGAATCGCGGACGCGTAGCGTCCATCTCACATATACAAGAAAGAAGGGCTTGCACTTCGGATGCAAGCCCTTCTTTCTTGTCCGAACTCTTTTCAGAACGTGAACGCCACGCCGACTGTGTATCGATCCTGCAAAAACTTCTTCTCCGGACCTATACGAATGACTGTCGTGTCGTACGTCTCATCCAGATCGTTCGAATCGAAGTCCTCATAGCTGTTCGCGATGATGTCCGGGTTTTTGCTCCACGTCTCCCGAAAGTCCGCGCGAAGCATCACTCGCGGCGTCAGCCTGTACTTCACTCCCCCACCGTACTGAAACCCAAACTGGAAGATGCCGCCTCCATCCAGCGGAGGCGTGCTGCCAAAGTCGAAGGCCGCTTTGATCAGGCCAATGTTCTTCAGGCCAAGCGTGAAGGGCCCTGCCGGCTTCTGCAGGGGAGCGCCATTCAGCGCCACAAGCTGCAGCACCGGGCCTACCGCAGCGTATGGCCGCCAGCGTGAGGTCGGTCGCGTCGCGTGGATCAGCAGGTTGTACTCAAACTGGCGGGTCACAAGGCCCACAGGGATAATGGCGAGATCTTTGTCGCCAATAATGACATCGGTATTGGGTGGAATGGTGACGTTCGCCGTTGCCAGCTGATACTTCACCTGCTGCCGGAAGTAGGAGAACTCATTTGAGAAATGGCTCCAGCTGTTGATCGTGACCGAACCGCCCCCCGCCCAGCCATCCCCCACATCATCCGCCAGAAAGACAAAGTAGGTGTTCTTGTTCGGGTCGGAGGAGGTCTCCAGAACGCCAACGGCGGAGAGATAGTCCTCGCGCATGTGCATGTATCCGCCCTGCAGCGCAAACTCGTACCGGGGCGGATCCCACTTATGGCTCTCCTTTGCCTTCGCGATCGCCGCCTGATCCTCCGGACTCGGCGTCGGATTGAACTCGCTTGGTTGCCGATGATGAAGCCCGGTCACACTGGAGCGGTCTGCGCCCGAAATGCTCCCCCCGGTTCCCAATCCTTTGTAATCCGCGCCCGATGCATCTGTCTTCCGCCAAGCCCCTGTATCCGGCGGCAACTCCTGCGAGCTGCGCAGATAGTTCCGTACCTTCAGGGTTCCTGAGATCCCCTGGTAGATCAGGTTCCCGCGGTAAAGATCGTTCCGTATCGTCAGCGAAGTGTCTCGCGTCGCCCTCTCCATCCGAGGCGGCGCAGGCGCGGCCTCGGGAGTAACCATGCGCGGATGCTCGCATCCGTTCAACGTGACGACCGCAGCTTCGCCATCCGTCAAAAGGCGGTCTCCGGTTGAGTTGAACGCATCGTGAGGAACCCAGGGCCGTTCCACCATATCCAAATGGTCCACGCACCCAGTAAACATCAGATCGTTGACCACCTTCGAGCGCTCATTGTCGATGTGTTCATCGATCACGTGAATAAACGTCTTCTGTTTTCGCGAGAACGCAATTCCAATGTCCTGCGTCGACGAAGACGTCAGCACCGTACGACCTTCGTACTGTTTATCCGTTGGAAAGATGCGCAGATGGTGTCGCGAGGCAAACGTGTTGGTTGTCTTGCTCAATGTCTCCACGGGAGCACGCTCGTCCAGCAACAGTACGGACATCGGAGCCTGGGTATAAGTCTGGTTCCCGGCCAGCGTCTTGACCGTCTTGAAGGTCGAGGCTGCATACAGGTCGTCCGTTGTCAGCCAGCCTGATGCTGCGAAAGCTCTGCTTAGAGCTGCGGGAGACCCCAGGAACACTAGGTTCGTGATATCGGAGACTTTGTTGGATCCCTTCGTCCGCGTTCGAAAAGGAAGTGATTTTATAAACGCCTGCAGACTCTCCCGTTGTTCCGTATCCGCCGCCAACGGTGTCACCGTCGACTGGTACGACTTGTCCGTCAGCAACGGCGTCGTATCCACGAGAATAAGCTCGGTTCCCGCAGGATAAAGGATCTCCGGCTCCGCGAATCCCAGCACTCCCGAACCCGCCGAGGACGCGAAGATATAGGCCACCGGATCAATTCCCGCAAACGAGAGCACACCATTCTCGACTGAATTCCCAATTGTTCCGGTAGAACGTATCCCCTGGATCTTGCCCTGATCGGTGACCTTCTCCTGCGCATTCTCCACCTCGAACACGCGCGCGTTGATCTCCAGCACGCGGCCGTCGGTCAACGTCACCTTGTTCCACTCGATCGTCAGAGAGGCCGTCTCGTGCTTGAATCCCCAGCCCACCGCGTTCGCCTGCGCGACCTTTCCTTCAAAGGTTGAAGCCGCAGGAATCAGAATCTCTCCACCCACCACCACCGGAGTGATGGAAAGCGCCTTCACCACATCTCCCTCGTGCGTTGTTCGCGAAGACAGGTCTTGCGTCAGCCGCACCGAGTAACGCGTTCCCGCAGGAACACCCTTCACCACTCCCAACTGATTCAGAGGAACGGCATACGTTGCCGTTCCCGTTGGCGTGAACAGCGATAGCACCTCACCGTCCGTCCGCCAGCGGCCTTTGACCACGCGACCGTCCTTGAGGACAGTCATGGCGTCGCCGTTAGGAAAGATCTGGAGGTACTTCGGTGCTGCCTGCAAAGACTCCGGCGCCGTATAGATCGCGTTCAACTGCGTCCCCAGCAATACACCCAACTTTGCGGTCCTGGTCTGCCCCGCATGCGTGTAACTCAACTCCGCATCATCGTGAAACTCCGGCGAGGTCGCATCCGGCAGCAGCCCTGGAATCGCGTTGTCGTCTCCTACCACCAGTACCGGCTGGTTGCTCGTGGAGTCCTCTCCGCTCAGGCAGAACGCCCAGTTCTCATTCGGCGACTTCGTTTCGAGCACCTTAGCATCGCTGAACGGGACCGCGCCCAACTCACGCCGACGTCCGGTGTCCAGGTCGTAATAACGCAGCACATACCGTTTGAAGGCGATCTGCTTCTCCGGCCCCGACACAATCACCAGTGCTCCGCTGCCATCCCGCACTCTCCACGCCGCCAGTGCATGCGGAGCGATCTTGCGCGGCTTCTTCCCAGGCTCAACGATCTGAGCCTCGCCGTCGACGTTGCCCGGCTTGCGCACGATGGTAATAGGAGTTTCGGTCGAACTTGCCCGCTGTTGTGCGTACCCCACCGAAACAATCAGGAAACCAGACAAAAACCACAGGCAGATTGGGAAGTATCCCAATTTAAAACGGCCAACTGCTCGCAACCCCATAGGGCCTCTCAGGTTCGATCTTTCGGAAAAAGCGGGATGCGGCCCCACCTCCGCCCAAAAGCATCATAACCGGACCCAAACTGACAACCTATCTCCCAAAAGGGTTATTCCCTCCTTGCGGAAGCAAAGATAAATGCCCGCAGCAGGTGGCTTCCGGCTGCGGGCATCGAGAAAGAGGGAAAGCTTATTTACACTTCGACCCGCTGAACGAAGGCCCCCGCAAACGCCCGCCGGATCCCCGTGAACACAATCCCCCACAGCAGCGTCGTGACCAGAGCAAGTCCCAGTCCCTGGGGAGCCAGCAAAGAATGGAACAGCAGGATGTTGACCACGACCGGCCCGAGTAGCAACAGCGCAAGGGGAACGTATCGATTTGCCAGCAGCAGCAATCCACCGGCCAGCTCCAGCAAAAAGACCAAGACCAGATAGTGGGAGACAAACAACGCGCCCATATACTGTCCTGCTAGCCCCGTCGGAGGCGGCATCGGAATAAAGTGCAGGAACCCATTCAGGCCGAAGACCGCAAACAGCAGTCCCAGCAGGACACGCGCAATCGTAAAGGCAATCTTCATCTCGTTCTCTCCCGTGCGTAAATTCGCGAATTATGCTGTAAGTGACCGAACCTGTTCCAGGGCCGGCTTCAGGAAGGTCTCGCGATCGATGGCGCCCATCATGACCTGGGCCGCTCCCCCCGCCGTTACAAACTTCACCTCGGTTATTCCCAGAAAGCCGAGAATGGCGCGCAGATAGGGCTCGACGAAGTTCATCGCTCCAGCCGGAGTTCCCGCCTCATAGACTCCGCCGCTCGCGACCAGAATCGTCGCCTTCTTCCCCTTTAACAGACCCTCAGGGCCATTGGCTCCATACGAGAAGGTCTTTCCCCGGCGCACTATCTGGTCGATCCAGAGCTTCAAAACCGCGGGAATGCTGAAGTTGTGCATCGCCACACCGATCACGATCTCGTCAGCCTGCTCGAGCTCGTAGATCAGCGCATCGGAGTTGCCGAGATGAGCAACCTGCTCCGGCGTCCTCGCGTCCTCCGCCGTATAAACAGCTCCAATCCATGTCTGATCGATCGGCTTGGCGGGAGCAACGGAGAGGTCTCGGTCAATAACGCGGCCAGAAGGATTCTTCTCCTTCCAGGTGTTAACGAACTCCCGCGTCAGCTCCCGGCTGATGGAGCTCTGCAGGGGGCTGGAATCGATGTGCAATAGGGTGGGCATGAGAGAAATCTCCTTGGGCGACATAAGATGTCTAAACGACGAAAGTAGTTTATCTGACAATTCGACGACATTTGTCGCCCAGGTGATTCTTTTTCTCTCTGATAGCTTCTAATAGAGAAGCCATGCCCATCTCCGATTGCGAAGTTCGCGACCCACGCATCCGAAGGACCCGCCAGGCCCTTCAGGTGGCACTGCGTGACCTGATGCAGCAAAAAAGCTTCGAAGAGATCTCCGTTCAGGACATTACCGACCTGGCGGACGTCAACCGGGCCACGTTCTACGACCACTACAACGACAAGTTCGCCCTGCTGGATGCCATGGTCGCCGGTGGCTTCCACCGGCTGCTCGCCGAGCGGAACGTCATGTTCGACGGAACCTGCCCGTCGGCAGCAAGCGCCATCATTCTCGCGGCATGCGACTATCTCGTCTCGACCCATGCTGGCGCGGAGTGCAACCGCAACAGCGCCTTCGAGCCCCTGATGGAAGCGGGTATCGTGGCCGCGATCCAGCGAACTCTGTTCCGGGGACTGGAAACCAGGCCCGTTCCCGCTCCTCTCACCCCGGCAATCGTCGCGACCACGACCGCATGGGCGATCTATGGAGCGGTAAAGCAGTGGTTCTACACCCCTGACCGGCCACCGTCTTCCGAGATGGTCCAACCGATCCTGCAACTCATCCTCGGAATTCTGCAGACCGCGGGCCCTACCGGTCCCCACGACCATGTGGAACCTCTGACCGTCTCGCACGAATAGATCAGCTCGATACGAATAGACCGACCCCAGCCGAGTAGACTGCTCTATTCAGATAGACCACGCAGACAGCTCGCTGGGAATTTCGCCAGCGACGTCTGGCCTGAGCATCGCGAAAGCGAAGGATTCCATATTCGCTTGGTCCCCACAGACGCCCTACAACTCACACCACCCGTTCACTTAATACCCGCTGTGGCTAAGTCTCTAGAGCGTCTTTGAATCTTTATCTTGATATCAAGCATCTTTATATCAAGCTATGACGACGACACAACAAGACGAGCCCGACCTAAGCGCTGTTCACCTCTGGCTCCTTCTCTGGAAGGCCTCACGCGCGGTAGAGACGGTCTCCACCCGCAGCATTGCCACCCACGGCATGGGAGCGACGGACTTTGGCGTCCTCGAAGCCCTGTTCCACAAAGGACCTCTGACCGTCACGCAACTCGGCCAGAAGGTTCTGCTGACCAGCGGCTCGATGACCACGGCAGTCGATCGGCTCGAACGGCGCGGCCTGGTCATTCGACACGACGACACCAGGGACCGGCGCACCCGTGTTATCCATCTCACGGACGAAGGTCGCAGCCTCATCGAGCAGGCCTTCGCCTGTCACCGCGACGAGATGGAGAGCGCTCTGGCCGGCTTCAGCCGCGAGGATCGCGCCCTGCTCCTGCCGCTTTTACGCAGGCTCGGCCATGTCGCGGAAGACTTTCACACAGCACCACAACCTCAGGAGGGGTAACCAATATGTCCACCACCATCACCACACAGAAAAAAGTCCTTGGAACTTATGGACCGGGCTCCACCCACTGGGTGGGCGACGGCTTCCCCGTGCGAAACCTTTTTCCATCCAACGGAGTTCAGCTTGAGGTCAGCCCGTTCCTGATGCTCGATTACGCGGGTCCGCAGTACTTCAAGCCTGCCGCGCAGCCTCGCGGCGTAGGGGAGCATCCGCATCGCGGCTTTGAGACGGTGACCATCGCCTATCAGGGGTCGGTCGGTCATCGTGACTCCGCCGGAAACGCCGGTGTTATCTATCCAGGCGATGTCCAATGGATGACAGCCGCTTCGGGAGTGCTACACGAGGAGATGCACGAGGCCGAGTTCACCAAAAACGGAGGCATCTTCGAGATGATCCAGCTGTGGGTCAACCTGCCTGCAGCCGACAAGATGTCGAAGCCTCAGTACCAGGCCATCACCAAGGAGCAGATCCCGACCGTCAGCTTCCCCGGCGGAGGCCACGCCCGCATCATTGCCGGCGCGTTGCACGAAGCCAAGGGCGCAGCCAGGACTTTTACAGCGCTCAACGTGTGGGATCTTGAGCTGAAGGCAGGCGAGCAGGTCGATCTTCCGGTTCCCGAGGGCCACAACACGGCCGTCGTGCTCCGCAAAGGCGACGTCTCCGTCAACGAGACCGGTAAGCTCAGCGGCGAAGCGCGCATCGCGGTCCTCGGGCGCGAGGGCGACACCCTCACCCTGAAGGCCACCACCGACTCGCATCTGGTGCTCCTCAGCGGGGAACCTATCAACGAACCGGTCGCCAGCTACGGTCCCTTCGTCATGAATACCCGCGAAGAGATCATGCAGGCCGTCGACGACTTCAAATCAGGCCGTTTCGGTCAGCTTTGATCCTGACTAATCACAAAGAAAGAGCCGGTCCAACCATGGGACCGGCTCTTCTTTTGGACAGCATCACATCCCGCCAATACCGCCACAACACCACGTGTAAGACGTATCGTCTTCCCTCTAGACATCGAGACGAGATGAGGCATGCCGCTGCAGCGACTCCACCGTCTTCCTCACACCCTCTTCATAGGACGTCTTCTTCACGCTGCCCAACAGCGCATGCAAAGCCGTATCGTCCATCAGCACAGGATTCGTCTGCAGGTACTGCATCTCCACCAGCTCTCGCATAAACGGATTGAACAACCCCATCACCCGCAGCATGGTCTTGCCCGCAACCCGTATCTTCGGTCTTCTGCCGGTGGCTGCAAAGGCCATCTCCGCCATCTTGCGCTGTGACGTCACACCTGCTCCCGCAAGGTTCCACCACCGGCCCCGCGCCTCCGGTTTCGCTGCCAGGTCAAGCACAACAGGCCCGACATCGGGAACATAGACAAACTCGTGCGGAGTATCGATCGGGCCAATCATGTCTGCTGTCCCGCCGCTCACCGCTGCCTTGAAGGCTCTATCCAGAAAACTTGCTTCGACTCCGGGCCCGTAAAAGTCAGGAAGCCGGAGGATTACACCTTCCACCTTTCCCGCCGCATCGGCCGCCAGCAGCAGATCCTCCTGCTCCTTCCGCATCTTGCCCTTGAAGGTCGTCGGATTACGTGGGTGCTCTTCTGTGACCTTCTCCGTGACAGGCATGCCATACGGATAGACCGTGCCGATCAGCACGATGCGCCGGACTCCTTCTGCAATCGCGCCGTCCAGCGTCTTCTGCATCGTCCGGGGATGCAGCTCAAAGTGGTTGTAAGGAACACCCACCAGATAGACCAGAGTGTCTACGCTGCGAGCAGCCTCCCGGACCGGGGCCGGATCGTCCGGATTCCAAGTAACGATCTCTGCTCTGGAATCTCCACCAAACGCCTGCTCAAGCCGCGTCCGATCACGCCCCACAACGCGATAGGCCTCACCGCGCTCCCGGAGTGCATCTGCCAGACTGCGCCCAATTGCTCCCGCTGCGCCAAACAAGGCTATCTTCGCCATCTTCCCTCTCCAAGGCAACCGCTCAAGCTAACTATCGAATCTACCAGTGCCTGCGATCCCAATCGCATTCCTCAGCCACTGCCGTTCAGTCTGCATTCCACCAGCCCAAGTGTCATGCCGGCGGAAGCACGCAGCGCGAAGTGGAGAGAATCCGCTTCGCTGCCTCCGAGTTTCAAACCGGAATACAGCGCTGGCTTTCGCAAGGCGAATCACCTCAACTCAGCGGAATCTACGCGGCATTTCCGGTCGTAAAGATCTGCTCCGGTTTCGCCGCGATCACGCGATACAGCGCAAACTGACGAGAGTTCTGCCCGCGAAGCTCAAACAGCAGGCTCGCGCGATTGCTCGCCTCGACATCGACGGCATCGATCAATCGCATCCACGGGGTGCGATCCAGATGAGCCGCGTCGGTCGCGCTCGCCAGAGCCACCTTCAGCTCACCCATGCCGTTATCCTGCGCAACGATGGTCACGTAACGCATTACCGACCCAGTCTCGACCGTGTGTGCCATGTACACATAGGTTGCCGCACCTCCATAGCTCAGCGTGTATCCCTTCAAGATCTCATCAGCGAGAGTGACCGGCGGAGGTGCGGCGGGGACGTGCTTGCCTCTGATGGTGCTGCGCGGGCGCGCTGCCTGCGTCTTCGCCGCTCCGGCAGTCCTGGCAGACGTTGGCGCGGGAGAAGGTGTCACCGTTGTGACTGAAGACTTCGCCGGGATTCCCCGTTTGAGCGTCGGCGGTCCCGTATCAGGAGCCGTCGTCGTTGTCGCAGCTGCAGAAGTGGCGCCGCTTCCGGCGGCTGGCATCCCCGAAATTGCAGCTGCCGGAGTGACGCCCGGCACCACGCCATACGCCGCCAGCTTTGCCCGGGCAAAGGCCTGCATCTTGGACAGGATCGCGGCATGTTCGTTGGCGTCCTCCCATGGCCTCGCAAAAGGATGGGGATCGCGGTTCTTCGCATCCGATACCGCCACCATCTGATGCATGTCCTTCGGAACTCCCATCAGCTTCGGCTGCTCCGTATCCTCCTTTTCCCCACCGCCATGATGAAGCCGCGGGCGGTCGGGATCGTCGTTCAGCGAACCTGCCGAGGTCACTGTCGCAACCTCCTTCTTCTTTTTCTCGTCCTTTGCGTCCTTCTCTTCCTCCGGCGACCGGCGCTTCAGCGTAGGCCGTTCCGCATCACTATCGGCAGAGCTGGTCTTGCTGTCGTTGCTCGAAGCCGTGTCATCGTCCGAAGTGCGCCGATGCATCGTCGGCCGATCCGGGTCCGGGGCCGGAGAATCGTCCTTCGCACTCGTATCGGGCTTGGAGGACGGCGGCTGCTGCCCGGCGTTGGTATCCTTTCCGCTGGTCTCACTACCCTTGTCACCAGTCTTGTTGCTCAAGTGCGGCTTGCTCGAATCTCCCCCTGTAATCGAGATGACCGGCATATTTTTCGAAGGCTTCAGCGCCGCAGCCTTTTTAGGAGCCGACGGGGCTTTGTACGACCCATACGCCATCCACCCATCGTCGAACGCCGGTCCCGGCGCGCCGTCCGGAAGCTTCGCATGCAGCGCCGACTCCAGCACCACCGTCCCCTTGCTCAGTCCCGCATCCTGAAGCTCGTACACATTGCCGGGATCCAGAGCAAACGGGATCGGCTGGGGCTTGTAGATCCCCGCATCCTCAAGATCGCCGTCGATAAACACCGTGATTGGCATAAACCGTGTGCCGGTTGGCTTGGCCAGGTCTCCGGTCCACTCATACACTCCCACCGCCCGCACCACCGTATCGGGGTTGGAGGCCACTTTATGGGTCTGGCCCAGGCAGGTGATCGCGGCAACCGCCAGCCCCGTCATTACACTCAGTATCCGGTATCTCATCGCTGGTAAGTTTAGACGCGATCCCGGGAGCAAAGTCTTGTTTTACTCGGTCCGGAGAGCCTCCATGGGGTCAATCGCAGCCGCACGCCGCGCCGGAAGATAGGCTGCTGCCAGCCCGCTTGCCAGCAGAAGCACGGAGATAGCGGCCAACGTCCAGAGATCGTACGCCCCCACCCCGTAGAGAAAGCCGCTGACCAGTTTCCCTGTGAAGTAGACCAACGCCAAACCCGCCAGGGCCCCGGCGGCCAGCATCCGGCCTGCCTGCCGCATCACCATCCAGATCACGCGGCCTCGATCGGCTCCCAGCGCCATCCGTACCCCGATCTCGCGGGTTCGCTGCGCTACCAGCTGGGTCAGCAGGCCGTAAAGCCCGGAGAGACACAGCAACAGCGCCGCGCAGCCGAAGACGATCAGCAACCGGGCCATGATCTGCTGGTTCCCGTAGGAGTCCTCGACGATCTGGTCCATGGTGACGAACTCGGTATTCGCCAGCTCCGGACTCGCCCGCCGCATCAGCTCCTTGATCTCCGGGACGATCGACGCTGAGGGCCGGTCGGTGCGGACCACGATATCCATCGCGATGCCTTCGACGTTCTTGTACAGACTGCTGTCCGGCTTGAGTTGCGGCAGGTAGAACTCCATCTCCGGCTGCGACTGCTCTGCCACCGAGACCTGCCTGCTATCGTCCAGAATCCCCACCACGATGGCCGGCCTGTCCTTCTCAAGATTCATCAGGCGCTCGCCCATCACCTTGTCCGGGTCGTTACTCTGCGAAAATTCCTTGACGAAGGCCCGGTTCACCACCACCACTCCCTGCGAGCCTGCCGTATCCCCTTCGTTGAAATACCTTCCCTTGTAGAGCTTGAAGCCGAAAACCTTCTGGGCATCCGGACCCACAACCCGAAGCTGCGCGCGGAAGTCCCGCTTCCTTACAGCGTCCGCGCTATTGCCCTGCGCGCTGAAGGAGAAAGTTACATTGAAGGTGTGGCCCAGCGGAACCTCGGTCATCAAGGTCGCCGCCTCCACCCCCGGCAATGCCCTCACACGTTCGAGCATGGGGCTATAGAGATCAGACGTCAGATCTCTGCCTGCGAACCGATAGGACGGGATCGCCATGCTTCCGACGAGGATATGGTCGGTTCTGAATCCAAGCGGCGCATGGCGCAGCGCGTAGATGGTGCGCAGTAGCAGGCCGCAGGAGACCAGCAGCATCAGCGACAGGGCTATCTGCGTCACCACCAGCGCCGCCCGCAGCCTGTGCTGCTCCCGGCTCTGGCCCGCCTGACCTCCAGTTCCCTGGCGCAGAGCGGGCTCAATGGCTGCCCGGGCGCTGGACACCGCGGGCCACATCGCAGACAAAACCGCGCTCCCGATCGTCAGGGCAAGCAGCACCGCGATCACTCGCCCATCCGGCATCGCACCTTTCACCTTAAGCTGCGTCGCCAGATTATGAGCAAACGCCTTCAGCAGTCCCACTGCAAGCGCCAGTCCCAGCAGGGAGCCACCCGTACTCAGAATCATCCCTTCCAGCATCAGCTGCCGCACAATGCGTCCGCGGCTCGCGCCCAGCGCCCCACGGATGGCGATCTCCCGTTGACGAACGGCGGCGCGCGCCAGCAGCAGCCCGGTCACGTTTACGCAGGCGATCAGCCACAGAACTCCTGCCGCGCCAAACAGCGCCAGCAAAGCCTTCCTGACCTCTGGCTTCACCAGCGACTCGCCGTAGGGCTTCACCGTCGCCGATGTCACCAGATTCCGTGCATACGGATCCGTGTACAGCTTCGCTACGTCGGCCTGAATGACCTTCAGCTCGGCATCGGCCTTCGCCACGCTGACACCGCGCTTCAACCGCGCAATCGGAATGTAGAGTTTATAGAGTGCATTCAGTGCGTTCCGGCTATCGTCCGATGGATCAAAATGGGCTGCGGTCCATACCTGCGGACGGGAGGAGTTCCAGGGAAACGAAAACCCTCGCGGCATCACCCCGACCACCGTGTACGGCTGGCCGCTGATCCGCACGATCCTGCCGAGAATATCCTTCCGTCCGCCAAAGGCGTCGCGCCACGCAGCATCGCTCAGGACAATCGTCTTCTCATCTCCGGCATGCGCGAACGGCTTCTGCCCGTCGTAAGTAAAACCGCGCCCCATCGCGGGTCTCACGCCAAGGACCGAAAACAGGTTGGTACTCACGAGGTAATGGCCCACCTGCTCCGCAGCCGCATCTCCTTCCAGAAAGGACCGTCCTACTGCGGAGTTTGAGAAAGCGATGTCTTCAAAAGACTGTTCCCGCTGCTGCCACTCCTCAATGTCGGGCAACGGCATCGACTCACGGTCGCCCCTCCTACCGGATTCCGCCGGCAGGACCAGCCGCTGCGGCTCCGGATAGAACAACGTTTGGAGAAGGACTCTCTCAACGACAGTAAACATCGCGGCGGTCGCTCCCAGACCTAATGCCAGCGTGGCAATGACCGTGAGGGAGAATCCCGGCGACCGGCGTATCTGACGCCAGGCGTAGGAAAGATCCTGCAACAGGTGGTCAACCCATTCCCCGATCCATACTCTGCGAGTCGTCTCGCGGACCAGCAGAGGATTGCCGAATTCGCGCTTCGCTGCACGACGCGCTTCTTCCGAGGGCTCCCCTTGCTGCTCCCGGTCGGCCACAGCCATCGCCAGGTGCGTGGAGATCTCCTCGTCGATATCGTCTGCTCTGCGCCGCCAGAATTTCACTCATCACCTCCTGCGGGCGAGACCTGCATGACCGCTGCGATCGCTTCGACCATCTGCTGCCAGCGGCTGTGGTCGGAGAGCAGCTGCTCTTTGCCGGCAGGCGTGATCTGATAGGACCGCGCCCGCTGATTGCTCTCCGTCTGCCTCCACTCCGAGCTCACCCAGCCCTGGCGTTCCAGACGGTGCAGCGCCGGATAAAGCGAACCGGTCTCTACCTGCAGCACCTCCCCGGACCGCGTGCGCAGCGCCTGAACGATGCCATATCCATGCTGTGGCCCCCATTGCAAGGTCTGCAGAATCAGCATGTCGAGCGTGCCCTGCAGCAGCTCGATCCTGTTTTTATAGCTCTCTTTCTTTGCCATTCGCCCGCGTCGGTCCTCCCTAGGGTGTAGACACCCTACTCCCCGAGAAGTAGGTTGTCTACCTCTTTCTGCCCCGTGGCCTGCAGATGCAATACAGTCAGAACATGGCCTCGGCTCCCCTTCTCGATATCTCGGCCCTTTCCATCGCCTTTGGGGAGCAACCCGCCGTGGACAGGATTGCCTTCCAGATTCATGACGGGGAGACGCTGGGGCTGGTGGGTGAGTCTGGCTCGGGAAAATCGGCTACCTCGCTGGCGCTTTTGCGCCTTCTTCCCCCCTCCGCGACCGTAACCGGCAATCTCAGTTTTGGTGGTTATGACCTTCTTGCGCTCTCCGAGCGGGAGATACGGCGTCTACGCGGACGGGAGATCGCCATGATCTTCCAGGAACCCATGACGGCTCTCAACCCGGTCATGCCGGTAGGAGCCCAGATCGCCGAAGCGGTCGAGGCGCATCATCCGGAGCTCTCGCGCAGGCAGGTGCGGGACAGGGTGCTCCAGGCGATGCATGAGGTGGCGCTGCCGGACCCGGAGCGCCGGCTGCGTGACTATCCGCACCAGTTCTCCGGAGGGCAGCGGCAACGCATCCTGATCGCGATGGCGGTTGTGAACCGTCCCCGGCTGCTGATCGCCGATGAGCCGACGACGGCCTTAGACGTGACGGTACAGGCCCAGATTCTTGCTCTGCTGAACCGCCTTCGGAAGACACACAATCTGTCGATGCTCTTTATCTCGCACGACCTTGCCGTGGTCAGTCAGGTAGCGGACCGCGTTGCGGTGATGCAGCACGGGCACATCGTGGAACAGGCTCCGGCAGGCCAGCTCTTCCGCTCCCCGGAGCATCCCTACACCCGGAGATTGCTTGCGTCCGCCCCGACGATGCGGACAGATCGCAGTCGACCGTTAGCGACGCTGGGATAAAGGCAGCGGCAGATTTCGGATCTAAGGTAAAAGCGAGAAGCCCGCGGGACAGAACATCGGTTTTCGAATAATTCGCAAAGGCAATGGCAATGAAGCTTGGTGTCAACACGCTGATCTGGTCGGCGGCTTATGATGAGGCCGTCGAGGAGGTTCTTCCTGCGATCCGGGAACGGGGCTTTGACGGGATCGAGTTTCCAATCTTTCGCGCGATGAACGTGTCTCCGGCGCATGTGCGGCAGACGATGGAGAGCAACGATCTCGCATGCAACACAGTGAGCGTCTTTGTCGATGGGCTGAGCCTCATCAGCGACGATGCCTCGGTTCGCACGCGGGCGCTGCAGTGGCTGAAGGATATGATCGCGGTGACGGCGGAGTGCGGGGGCGAGACGCTGGGCGGGCCGCTGTATTGTCCGGTGGGCTGGCTACCGGGAAGGCGACGCACGGTGGTGGAGTGGGCGCGCGCGGTCGAGGCGTACCAGAGCGTTGGCGAGATGCTGGAGCAGCACAACGTCACGCTGGCGATTGAGCCGCTCAATCGCTTCGAGACATTCTTTCTGAACACGGCGGAGGACGCGGCGCGGCTGGCGGATGAGGTCGGTCATCCGAGGGTAGGCATTCTTTACGATACATTTCACGCAAACATCGAAGAGAAGAAGATCGCCGAGGGACTGCGACGCGTGGGCAGGCATCTGAAGCTGGTGCACACGTGCGAGAACGATCGTGGAACTCCGGGGTCGGGTCACGTTGAGTGGGAGAGTGTCTTCGCCGCGATTCGCGAGGTTGGCTACGATGGCTGGCTGACGATCGAGAGCTTCGGGTTTGCGCTCGAGGACATCAGCGCGGCGGCGGCGATCTGGCGGGATATCGAGACCAGTCCGGCGGCGATTGCGTTTGAGGGTGTACGTTTTTTGCGGCAGGCGCTGGGATGATGCCGGAGGGGGTCGAGCGCCACCCGGATGTGTTGATGGGAAGAAGTTCGTGGCAGAGAAGCGAGTCCTCTTCGACTTCGCTCAGGGGCAAGCTCTACGCTGGACTCCGGCCGGAGAGGACACTGCTTGTTGCGGCCTCTGTGCATCCGGTCCTCGCATGGGTCGCGTCCTTCGGCCGATCAGGGTAGACTAGCCCGAGGGCCATCAGGCCACCCCCGGACCTCATGCGCGCCCTGATTCTCTCTGACATTCATGCAAATCTCGAAGCTTTGAACGCGGTGCTGGAAGCCGCCGGTTCCTACGATGTTCTCTGGAATCTGGGAGATGTTGTAGGCTACGGGGCCAGCCCCAACGAAGTGATCGAGAAGATCCGCCCGCTGGCGCAGATGAATGTGCGCGGCAACCACGACCGGGTCTGCTGCGGCGCGGCCTCAGCGCTGGGGTTCAATCCCGTGGCGCGAACGGCGGCGATGTGGACGCATGATGAGATGACGGAGGCCAACCGCTCCTGGCTTGCCGGCGTCCCCAAGGGGCCGCTCACTCCAGATGGATTTCCGGGCATCGTGCTGGCGCACGGATCTCCGCTCAATGAAGACCAATACATCCTGACGATGCGGGATGCCTGGGCTCCCCTGCAACAGAATGGGGTCGGGATCAGCTTTATCGGCCACACCCATCTGCAGGGAGGATTCTGCCAGCTGAACGAGCAGTGGCATGACCTTCGGCCTCGTTATGAGACCCAGAATGAAGCAGAGATCTGGGTCCTGGGATTGGAAGAAGGGGTGCGCTACCTGATCAATCCGGGTTCTGTCGGTCAACCTCGGGACCACGACTGGAGGGCCGCCTTTGCCATCTACGACAGCGAGGAGGCAAGCATCACCTTCCGCCGCGTGCCCTACGACCTGACTGCAGCACAGGGGCGCATCCTGATGGCAGGATTGCCGGAGAAGCTGGCGCTGCGTCTGCGCGAGGGACGCTAAGTACTTACGGACCTCAATCCGTAACTCCCGCAGCAGCCACTTTGCTTCCACCCCCGGCTGCTTGGTTTGCCAGTTGACGGATATGTCTTCGGCATGAGGCGCTATAGATCCTGGCGGCGTGTTATCAGACCGCCCATTGCGATCAGCAGCAACCCAACAGCGAAGAAGCCGACGATGGGAGCGAGGGCGTAGTTGCCCGTCCAGAGCATGGTGCTGCGATCGAGGTAGCTGGGGAAGACGCCGCTCATGAAATCGGCGACGTGAAGGTGGTACCGGCCAAGGCTGGGGTGTCGCACCGCTGCGAGATAGAACATGTAGACCAGATAGGCGACAGCAAGGGAGACGTATTCGCTGGAGAGCAAGACGGAGGCGAGAAATGAGACTGCGAAGGTGAAGATGCCGCCCGCTGCCCAGAGCGGGATGAAACGCAGGGCGTAGTCGAGAGGCAGTTGCTCCCCGGCCAGATGCGATGCTGCAGTGACGACGAGCGAAGGTATGGCCGAAAGCGCGAGTACCTGAACGAATCCGAGGGCGGCGCGTGAGGCAACCAGACTGATGCGGCTGACGGGAAGCGCAAGCGTGAAGCCGAGGGTATTCTGCCTGCGGTCGCGCTGGAGACCGCCCAGCCCAAGCAGCAGGCAGCTCAACTGGAGCAGGCCGCGCGCACCGCCACCGAAGACAGTCCAGTGGATGTACTGGATGTAGTTGTGCACGCTGGCATGTTCGCGCGCTATACCGGGGTAGAGCCGCGCATAAAAAAGGGTATAGACCAGGCACATGGTCACAATGATGGCGGCGCTGAGGAGAAATCGCAGGTAGCTTTCGCGCCAGGCTTTGTACCAGAGCATCGGGGGCTCTCCCTAGAGATCGAGCGACTGAATGCGTCGCGCGGCAAACGTAATGAAGACGGCGCTGACGGCTACCATGATGGCCAGCGAAAGCCAGGGCAGGGGAGCTATGAGCAGATGCCGGGCTTCGTTGAAGAAGGGCATGTCCTCGCCGTTGATGACGTGGAAGATGTTAAGCATACGCAGGCGCGAGAGCCACGGCAGATTGAGCAGCACGCCGTAGAGCATGAGCAAGGGGATGGCGAGCAGCACAGAGATGTAGTCGCCTTCGAGCCGGTGTGCGAGAAGGAACGTGACTCCATAAAAGACTGCTCCGCAGGCAGCCCAGAGGAAGAAGAAGCCGGTGTTCTGGGCGATTGGGTACTGCTCGCCAACGTAACCCGATGCCAGAGGCACAACCACGATAGGCACCGCCGCGATGGCGAGCACGCCGAGATAGCCGATGACCGCGCGTGTGAACACGATGCTGCGACGGCTGACAGGAAGCGCGAGCGTGAAGCCAGCGGTGCCGTGCGCCCGCTCCTGCAGCAGGCCGCCGGAGCCGAGGATGATGGAGAGGATGATGAAGATATCGCGCCCGATGCTGTTGTAGACCGACTTCCAGATGTAGGCGACGTAGGTCATGGGAGCATCGGCGTGAGCGCGCATGGTCTGCTGGTTCAACACAACGAGCGCGCACATCGCGGCCATCGCCGCAATGCCGACGAGCGTGACGGTACGGATCTCGCGGAGTGACTTATACCAGAGCATCGTCGTGCTCCAGATGACGCTGCTGATCCAGCCGGTTGCGCTCCTGCACCGTCTCCAGAAAGATCTCGCGCAGGCTGACGGGAGAGACGTTGATGTCGACGGCGCCGCGGTCGCGGCCAAGCTGCGCAATCGCATCGGCGTTGGTGCTGGCCAGGATGACGATCTGGCGGCCGTCGCAGCGGACCTTCTCGATACCGGGGAGGGGTTCAAGCCGTGGCGCTGCAGTGGAAAAGCCAAGAGAGATGCGGCGATAATTTTCGCGAATCTGTTCGAGCGACATATCGAGCACAGCGGAGCCGCGGTCGATCATGAGGATGTCATCGGCGATCCGCTCAACCTCGGAGAGCTGATGCGAGGAGAAGAAGACGCTCGTGCCGTTGGCAGGGGCCGCAACCAGCGTCTGCAGAAGTTCTTCGATAGAGACCGGGTCGAGCCCCTCGGTGGGTTCGTCGAGAATGAGGAGTGCCGGACGCCGCGAGAGCGCAAGCAGTAGAGCAAGCTTGGTGCACATGCCCTTAGAAAGCGCTTTGACTTTGCGACGAGATGGAAGGCGATACTCAGCGAGGAGCTGGCGCTCGATCTCGGGCTGCCAGTCGCTATAGAAGGAGCGCGTAAAACGGATGAGCTCAGCGACAGTCATGTAGCCGTAGAGTCCCTTGTCCTCGCCGACGTAAGCGATGCGGCGACGGATCTCGATGCTTTGCCGGGGATCATCAATGCGATAGCCGAGGACGGTACCGGTGCCGGAGGTGGGGCGAATCATGCCGAGAAGCATTTTGATGGTCGAACTCTTGCCGGCTCCGTTGCGACCGAGAAATCCGGTGATGCGCTCGGTCCGGACACTCAGGTTGAGGCGGTCGACGGCGCGGAAGCTGCCGTAATCTTTGGTAAGTTCGCGGGTGTGGATGATTCGCTCGTGAATCATGACTTCCTCGCAGTGGCGGTTGTGTGGAAGAGCTGGGCTTCGAAGAGACGGCGGATCTCTTCTGCCGCGAAGCCATCATCGCGCAGGTCCTCTACAATCTCGCGGACGCGAGTCTGAGCCTTGAGGAGCTTGGTGGAACGCGCCTTTGCATTGCGCGGCGCGGAGATGTAAGCCCCGGAGCCGTGCCGAAGCTCGAGCAGGCCTTCGTGCTGCAGTTCCATATAGGCCTTTGCGACGGTGTTATGGCTGATGACAAGTTCCTCGGCCAGGGTGCGAATGCTGGGCATGAGGTCCCCGTCCTGCAGCACACCGGTCTCAACGGCATGGCGTACCTGCTCCATCAGCTGGAGGTAAAGGGGGTGTCCTGAGGCTGGATTGACACGGAAGATCATGGGCCGAACTGTACCACAGTATTGGTACAGAATGTCAATCTTCTCGTTTTAGAAAACTTCCGGGACAGATCAATGTCGGCAGGAGCGTCGCCGATACCTTCGTCCAATGGACGGAGTCCATTGCTGTCTGGCTTAATCGAGGCTATGGTGCTGTAATTACGGCACCACGCGGTTCCATGGTGAGATAGAGGCAAGGGATAACGGAAATCCAGTCACCTGGGTTTGGCGATTCCCCGGGATACGGGGCGCATGTCATGGGAGGTCTCTCCTTGATTGAATCTTCTGATCTTCGGCTGAAGAAACTTCCACTCAACCACGGAAGTGGCCAGATGCCGGCACTGGGCTTTGGCACCCTGATCCCCGACCCAGCCGTGACGGTAACCGCCACGAGGGATGCTGTGGAGGCTGGATTTCGGCACTTCGATTGTGCCGAGCGATACCGGAACGAGCGCGAGGTGGGAGAGGCGTTGCAGACGGAACTTGCCGCTGGACGGATCGCACGCGAAGACATCTTTATTACGACGAAGTTGTGGAATACCAATCATCGGCCCGAGCGCGTCGAACCCGCTTTCGAGGCGAGCCTAGAAAGGCTCGGCCTCGACTATCTGGATCTTTATTTAATTCACACTCCATTTGCATTTCAGCCGGGGGACGAGTTTGATCCACGAGATCAAGACGGCCGCGTGGTCTACGACAAGGGGGTGACTTTGCTTGATACCTGGAAAGCGATGGAAGAGCTCGTGGATCGCGGCAGGTGCAGAGCTATCGGACTGTCAGACATCACGCTGCACGGACTACTGCCGGTTTACGAGTCCGCGAGAATCAAGCCTGCTGTTGTCCAGGTCGAATCGCATCCGTATTTGCCAGAGACGGAACTCCTGGAGTTCTGCAATCATAACGGCGTTGTGCTGCTGGCGTTCGCTCCATTGGGGCACGGAATGAAGCCGGGTCTGCTCGGAGACCCAGTCATCTCGGCGATCGCAGCACGAGTTGGAAAGACACCGGCACAGGTTCTGCTGGCCTGGGCGGTCCAGCGCGGAACGGCTGTGCTCACGACACCCAAAACGGCGACTCGCGCACGAGAGAATTTCGACATCTCGGCTCTTCCTGAAGACGCGTTTGACGAAATCAACCGCATCGAGACGAGACAGAGACTGAACCCAGTGGTTGAGACAGGCGTTCCGGGCTTCATCCCACAGGCTGGCTGATGCTGTAGAAGCCACTGCCCCGCAGTGTGAGCCCACTAACCGCAAATGGAGAGCCCATGTCCAAGCTGCTTTCGGTCAATGTAGGTCTTCCCCGTGAAATCGAATGGGAGGGCAGGACCGTCCGCACAGGGATTTGGAAGTTCCCTGTACCTCACCGTGTCTTCGCGCGGCGATTGAATCTCGATGGCGACGGTCAGGGAGACCTCGAAGGCCATGGTGGTGAGCACCGGGCGGTGATGGTCTATCAAATCGATGCCTATCGGTATTGGGAGAAAGTGCTGGGCCGGAAGGATTTTGAATACGGACAGTTCGGAGAGAACTTCACGGTCGAAGGCCTTCCGGATGACGAGGTCTGTATCGGAGACAGGTACAGCATCGGCGACGCGGTCTTTGAAGTAACGCAACCACGCGTCACCTGCTACCGGCTCGGCATTCGGATGAACAATCCTCAGATGCCAGCGCTGCTCGTCTCGCATCGAAGGCCGGGATTCTATCTTCGCGTGATCACAGAGGGCGAGGTTGGCGCGGAGGATGAGATTCGGAAGGTCGCGGATGGCGCGGGAAGAATTACTGTGGCGGAGATGGACTCCTTGTTATACCTCCCCAACCACGACCCTAAGCGCATCGCGATCGCGGTAGGTATTCCTGCACTGAGTCGTGGATGGAAAGGCTCTCTTGAAGAGTTGCTCAAAGCAGAGGAGAGCGGGTCGCACAACGGAAACGCTGGGCTCACGTCATCCCTTTCCTTTCAGCCTTTATGGAACGGCTTCCGGACGCTGAGAGTACGGACAGTTCATCGGGAGACAAGCGCAGTGACTTCGATTGTGTTGGAGGCGGTGGATGGTTCGCCGCTCCCCTCGGCGCTGCCAGGGCAATACCTTGTCTTGCGGCTTTACCCTGAGAAAGGGTCGCGACCCGTCGTGCGGAGTTATTCGATTTCGGGTGCTTCAGACGGTGGAGCGTATCGCATCAGCGTGAAGAGAGAGACGGGTCCTGGCAGCAGGTATGTGGCCGATGCTACGCGGCCCGGCGACATCATCGAGACCAGCGCGCCTCGCGGCGACTTCGTATTGCGGTCGGGAACTCGTTCCGTCGTGCTGTTGAGCGCCGGAATCGGTCTAACTCCGGTTCTGTGCATGTTGCATGCCCTCGCATCCGAAAGCGTCCGATCTCCTCGCAAGGTGTGGTGGATCCATGCCGCACGCAACGCAAAGGAGCATGCTTTTCTTCAGGAGTCGCGGCAGTTGCTGGATAGCATACCCGAAAGCCGTTCGGTCATTGCGTATAGCAGACCGGATGCTGAAGATCGAGTGGGGAAGGACTTCGATATCGAGGGGCATCTGGACTTCGCGAGCTTGCAGCGACTTGCAATTCCTACCGAGGCTGATTTTTATCTATGCGGTCCCACCGGATTTCTCAGGGAAATGAAGAGCAGCCTCACCTCCCTGGGTGTTCCACAACAAGCGATCTATCAGGAGATATTCGGCCCAGCCGACTCCATCGAGCCCGGCGTAGTAAAGACCGAGGTGAAGATACCGCATCTCCCCGTTCCATCTCCCGGAGACGGACCGATCGTATCGTTTACTCGCAGTGGCCTGGCCGTGCCCTGGGATGGCAGGTTCAAGAGCTTGCTCGAGCTGGCCGAAGCTTGCGACGTGCCTGTGAGATGGTCTTGCCGCACCGGCGTCTGCCACATGTGCGAGTCCGGCCTCCTGAGCGGCGAGCTCTCCTATTCTCCCGAACCACTGGACCAGCCCGCTACTGGCAATGCTTTGATCTGCTGTTCGATCCCGGAGTCAGAGGTTGATTTAGACCTATGATCCCCAGAGGAATGCAGATCTGGCTGCAAGGTCCGGGCTACTGGGTGCTCACCAGCTGAGCTGAAACGGGTGTTTGTTTTCAGGTCCAGGATATGGCCCTTGCGAATATGCTGAATCCGTTTCCATGCGGATTCGGGCAAAGGATCCCGTTTGCGGCGGATGATGGAGGGAGCGGCGATGCCTTCGCTGACGGCGCGAAACCACAGATCGACCCAACCATTTTGTACCGACAGCACGCCGTCTTTCAAAACACGCGGCCCGACGAAGCCGATCGCGCGCAGCAGCGAACAGTTCTTCCACGCTGTCCAAATCTTGTTCCGCAGGAAGTAGTAGTTGCGCTGGCTGCGGGTCTTTCTCTCGTGTCGACTTACCTGCAGTTCCACAGTCCCGATGGTGGGCACATAGAGAATGTCATAGCCGGCACGCAGAATGCGAAGCGCAAGATCGACGCTCTCGAAGCAGGCAAAAAAATCGTCGTCGTAACCTCCGGTTTCACGGAGGGTTGAGGCTCTCACAAACAGGGCGCCCTCACTGAAGTAGTCGGTAAAGCTGAAGCGATCTTTTCCAGTCTCGAACGGCACCGGATGCCACCAGTGCTCCCGCAACGGGCTGTCCGGGTCTTCCACGCCTGCGATCCTCAACGTCAGAAGTCCCACATTTGGAAACTGATCGAAGAGCGCCACGGCCTTAGGGATGCTTTCCGGATCCAGGACAATCATGTCGTTGTCGAGGGAGAGAATGAGATCTCCCTTTGCAGAACGAAAGCCCTCATTTCGGCCAGCCGTGGGAGAGTCCACCGTCCGGCGAATCACGCGAACTCTTGAGCCGAACTCTTCGTGGAGCATCTCGGTGGTTCCGTCGGTCGAGACGTTGTCAACGACGATGAATTCCAGTTCGGGCCAGTTCAATGCAAGGCAACTGCTGAGCGATTGACGCAAGAGGTCCTTGCGGTTGTGAGTCAGTATGACTACTGAAACTGACGGCATCTTCATATTGGGCGCCAACTTTCCATCAAGAAGATCAATTCAGCTAGGACGCGTACAACATTGCCATTTCGTTAATCGAGGTGAGCTGCTCGAACGTGTCCACAGCAAACCAACGCTTGGGATAGATGGACGAGCAACAGACCTGGCGCTGGGAGATCAGCTGCTCCCAAACCGCGTAGAAGTCCTCCTGCTGCGAAGTCATGCGGTTGATCTTTGCTGGATTTAGAACCTGAATTCCGGAGCAGTATCTGTCGGATCGCGTATTTCGATCCAGCCTCGTCACCACGTCATTCTCCTGAAAGATGAAGTCGCCTTCCAGTCCCGGGACAGGGGCAACTGGAACGACCATGCACGCAGGACTGTTGTGACGGGCGTACTCCCGCTCCAGCTGTTCAAGGTCGAGTTCTACAACGTTGTCGCAGGTCAGAACGAGCAGGGGTTCGTCGAGGTACCTGAGCATGGTGTTGGAGATCCACCAGGAGTTTCCCTTGCCGCTGGTGTTGTAAACGCAGTCAACCCCCAGTTCGATCACGTGCTCGGCGAGTTTCGGCCCTTTGTACCCAACAGTGATATGAATCACGTCAACGTGCTGACGAATCCGGCGTATGCCATCGGCGATGAGTGTCGATCCTAAATAGGGGGCCATCGGTTTCGGGATGACGGCCGTCAGCGGCATCATACGAACACCCCGACCCGCAGCCATGATGAGTGCATGCCGGATGCGATCCATACGCTACACCTCCTCGAGTGGCGGATTGCTGATCAAATTCAGGATTTCGGCGTCGGTCAACCGATCGGTATTTGCCGACGACAGGCCGAAGGACACTGGCTTCTCCGCCTTCTCGTTGAAGGAGAGCAGGTAATGCGTGACGCCATCCAGCTGCAGCTCAGAGGTATATGGAATCTCGATTTCGCCGATCAGGAACTCATCGTCGCGCTCGCCGGGGCGTCCCGGCACCTTCTCCCAGCTGCCGCCTTTGTGGCTGCACCAGACGCGCAGGATGTCCTCAATCTGCGCCGACTTCATCTTGCGGGAGAGTACCTTGCCCTGGAACCGATCAGCGTTTTTCAGCGCCTCCAAAACGAGCTGAACGGATTCGTCAACCGTGAAGAACATCCGTCGCATTTCAGGGCCGGTAGTGCCGATGACGCCAGTCTTCTCGTGCATGCTCCTCCACAGGGGAAATACCGACCCTGTGGACCACACAACATTGCCGAATCGTACGCAGACAAACCTGGTGTCAGTCCTGCGATTGCAGGAGCAGAAGAGACGCTCCATCAGGGCCTTCGACATACCGTAGGTATTCCGGACCGGAGGCGATGCCTTGTCCGTAGAGACCCCGATCACGGTTTCCACACCACATTCCATGGCGACCCGCGCCACGTTTTGTGAGCCAAGAACGTTTACATCGATGCACTCCATGGGCTGGAGTTCCGCATTGTCGACGAATTTGGTCGCCGCTGCGTGAATGATGACGTGAGGACGGGCTGACACAACGATGTCGCGAACCGACTCAATATTGGTTACGTCGAGTGGCACGGCCTCACAGCCCGTGCAATCCTGAGCCTGCCTCGCGAGTTTATTATTGCGACCCGCAAGGATGATCCGATAGTCGGATTTCAATGCGAGTCCGAGCCTCTTGCCGAGAAATCCGGTCCCGCCAGTGATCAGAATCGTTTTGTCGCTCAAAGGCACTCTCCATGACAGGACTGATGAAACAGCTCGTAACCACAACCAGTTGCTGAGAAGATCAGAACTCCGACTGAGAGTCCTGGTTTGAGGTCTGCCCCTGAAGGGTGAGCAAGTGGATTACCAAAGGAAGGTTACAAAATCGATCCATTGGACTATCGGCCATAGCCTCCAGCACGTAAATGCATACCACTCAGGCTGTTGCCAGCGACCCGTGGATGAGGAGACGGGGGCGATGACAGTTGCAGGCAAGCACAGCTGTCGCAAAGTAGGAGGGTTTTTTGCACACATAGTGCAACCGAACGGTCCACAAAATTTACTTGCGGCGATGACGGTGAGCGACGGTGGACATCATTGAGCACGAGGGGGAGACGGCTGTGGGCAAGGAAGACTTTGACCTAGCCAGCCTTCAGGTTTCTTACTGTCCCCTAAGCCAGTTGTTTGGGGCAGATCTTGGTTGACTGAAATAGTCGGTTATCGATATAGTCGGATTCCGACGAAGGCGGCCGCCATGTTACTGCGGCCCGGGGTGAGGATGACATGGGATTCGTTCGACATCAGTTCCATCTTGGAATGGTCATCGTCTTTGGGTTTGGCGTTAACGCGAATTCGCAGATGACGACGGCGCAATATGACAATGCACGCACCGGTGCGTACCTGAACGAAAAGACACTGACGCCAGAGAACGTCAATCCGCAACGGTTCGGAAAGCTCTTCACGCTGAAGGTGGACGGCGATATCTATGCGCAGCCACTCTGGCTGGCGAATGTTCCTATTCCGGGGAGAGGCAGGCACGATGTGGTGTTGGTTGCGACAGAACATGACAGCGTCTACGCCTTCGATGCTTACGGAACTCCTTCTACACCGCTGTGGCATGTCAGTTTCTTGAAGGATGGTGTGACGACGGTTCCCGCCAGGGATGTTTCGTGTCCGTTTACACAGCCGGAGGTGGGGATTACGTCGACACCGGTGATCGACACGAGGTCCGGAACGCTCTATGTCCTTGCTCGCACAAAGAGGGCGAATCTTCCCGCCGGCAAACAGTATCGCCAGGAACTTCATGCGCTCGATATCAGGTCGGGCATGGAAAGGTCTGGCGGTCCGGTAGAGATAGAGGCGTTAGAGCACGGAAGCGGGGCAGGCAGCGAAGGCGGGCGCCTGAGGTTTGATGCGTTGCGGGAGAATCCGCGAGCCGCTTTGCTGCTCTCGAATGGCATGGTGTATCTGAACTGGGGTTCTTCCTGCGATGTGGGACCGTATCACGGCTGGGTGATGGCATACGATGCCAAGAGCCTGAAGCAGAGGGCGGTTTTCAATACCTCCCCCGATGCGGACGACAGCGGGATATGGGCCAGCGATACGGGCCCGGCGTCGGATAAAGACGGCAACATCTTCGTTGCGACAGGCAATGGCCGCTTCGACGCGGCGATGGGAGGCAGGGACTACGGGGATACGCTGCTTAAACTGCATCCCGCCGGGGCGAAGCTGGAGACTGTCGACTACTTCACGCCATTCAATGCGAGCGAGCTCGATGCAAAGGATCACGATCTGGGCTCGGGTGGGCCTATGCTGCTGCCGGATCAGTCTGGACCGCATCGGCATCTTGCAGTGATCGGAGGTAAAGGGCCCATGATCTACGTTGTGGATCGAGATCGATTGGGCCATTTCCATCAAGGCAGCAACAGCCACGCTGTACAAACCATCCCGACCTCGCACGGCATCTATGGCTCGATGGCCTATTGGAATCACAATGTGTATGTTCTCAGCGACCACGACTCGCTACGAGATTTCGAGGTTGAAGGCGGGAAGCTTGTCTTCAAGGCCGCCAGCAGCTTCAGGCTTGAAGATCATGCGGCGACGCCGACGGTTTCTGCGAATGGCGACAAGAACGGTATTGTCTGGGTGCTGAGTTCGAAGGGCTGGAACTCGCCTGACAGGCGCGCCGTTCTTTATGCTGCGGACGCCTCGGACGTCTCGCATCAGCTGTATGCCAGCAGTCGGAATGCAGATCGTGACAGCGCCGGTTATGCTCTTCGCTTCAATGTTCCCACCATCGCGAACGGGCATGTCTACGTTGGCGCGAAGGGAGAGGTGGATGTTTACGGCCTGCTTCCTGCCAAACAATAGCCCGGGCTGCGCCGCACAGATCGCACCGGCGTGGCAGGTGCATCAGGAACTCGTGCAAGCCAGCGTATCCTTCACCATGGCGAGCGCACGGCTTCCGGCTGCAATGAAGGCCTGGACCGTCTCCGGATCCGTCTCTGCCTTGGCGTTCCAGTTGATGGTCATGCAGAAGTAGACCCAGCGATCGTCGAACTGCATGCCGCCGGGAACGCAGAGTGCGTGGAATCCGGTGACGTCAATGCTGCCGCCTTTGCAGAAGGCGCTGACGCCGAGCGGAAGCGGAAGCAACCAGATGGCGTCGCCGATGGAGAGGATCTGCTTGAAATGCGTCAATGTCTCCTTGTGCCGAAAGAAGCTGCCCTGCAAGGCACGGGAGTAGTACGACACGAGATCGTCGGCAGAGGATGCCAGGGTCTGCACGTTGTTCATCGGCGAATTGACGATGGGCTGATTTGCGGCCGCTCCGATCGCCTCCCACGTGAACGCTTTGAAGTCCTTCGCTCCAAGCAGGTAGCCGAAGAAGATGCGTGTGCTGTCGGGGATCATCGTGTTTTTGAGGCCGGCGGAGGCGATAAACTCGCGCACCTTGTCGGGGCCGGCCTGCTTGAGACACATGTCGGTGCCGGTGTTATCGCTGTGCATGATCATCGCCTCAAGCGCGGTGCGATGCGAGACCCGCCCAATCAGATTTGGAGGGTTGAAGGTGGCGCTGTCGAGCGACCACACACTGGCATCGAGCGGCAGCTGCTTCTGCTTGAGAGTCTTCGCCACATCCGGCGCATCCACCTGGCGCAAGGTCTCGCAGAGGACGAAGGTCTTGAAGGCGCTGCCGACGAAGAGCATCTTTGCGGCGTTGGACTCAACCAGGAACTCCGGCTTGCCATTGACGGCAGGCGCGTGGATCTTGATGGCGACCTCTCCCGGCAAGGACTTGAAGAGGGCGAGGATCGACTCCGAGGTCGCGCTCTGTTTCGGCGCTTTTTGTGCTGCAGCCTGTACAGGGTTGGTGAAGGAAAGGCCGCCAAGTGTAGCTGCGGCACGTGACATGAATCCGCGCCTTGAATGAATCATCTCGTGCTCCCTCACCCAGGGTCCGGGGTTGGTGATGAATTTAAGTGTGCCGCGAGTGTAGCATCGCCACGATAAACCTCCCTTGAACCAAGGGATTCGCCGGACAACTTTCAGGCCCGCGAGCTGCTCCATCGAGCGGGCGACGCGGGTTAACAAGCCCGATGGCTACCTTCTCGGCTCATACCGCATAGCCACCGCCCCCGAACCGAACTCGAGCCGGCTTACGAGCCTCAAGTCGACAGGCTTCGATAGCCCCGCGAACAACGTCGGCCCGTGGCCCGTCAGCCTGGGGTGCACCACGAACTCGTACTCATCGATCAATCCGAGCTCCGCCAAAGCCTGAGGGAGCTTTACGCCTCCGACGAACAGTCCCCTACCGGGCTCCCGCTTGAGCTGCTGAACGGCGGTCTCTAGATCCCCGCGCACGAGCTCGGCGTTCCAATCGACCCGGTCCAGGGTGCTCGACACAACGTACTTCTTAGCAGCGTCGATCGTCCGAGCGAAGGGTTCCATCCATTCAGGCCTCGCTCCTGTCTGCGTCGGTGGGCGCCACGCTGCCTCCATCATTTCGTAAGTAACCCGGCCAAAGAGAAGGGCATCGGCCTGGTCTAGGTTCTCGACCGCGTGACGATGCAGGTCTTCGTCCGCGAGAATTGCTCGATGATCGCAGCACCCGTCCAAGGTGACGTTGATGGAATACCGAAGTGGTCGCATTACGGGAGAGTTTACTCTGCGACACACTGCCCGTGGCTGCGATGTGAAAGGGGACTTCTGCCGATCTTCAGCCTTGAACGATCAGGGCTTGCGCACCTCGAAGGTGGCGGTGAGAGGAAGGTGATCGGAGGCGAGGATTGCCAGACGGCTGCGCCATAGATGCGTATCCACAAGTGAGAGGGGAGACTCGAAGTACAGATGATCCAGTGTCATCAGAGGCAGAATTCCGGGAAAGGTTCTTGGAAAACGCCAGATGTGTTTTGGGCGGAAGGTCTCGAACTCATTCCGAAGAAGCCTTGTGGTCAAACCTCTGGTCCACTCATTGAGATCACCGAGGACCAGCCTCGGGTGGCTGATTCCAGTCTGTGCTAGGACGCCCTCCCCTACCAACCGACGGCCCTGATGACGGCGTTCCGTGTAGCTGGTCCCGAGATGGACATTGAATATGCGAAGGGTTCGTTCGCTATCGAGCTCGACGTCAGTCTGCAACACGCCGCGCTCTTCGCGTTGCTGATGGGTGAGATCGTGATTCTGCCAGGCAGTAAGGGAGAGCCGGGTCAGCGTCATGTTTCCATAGGTTCCACCCTGCAGCGGACGGTTGCTGCCGAACGCCCAGGTGTACTCCTGCAGGCCTGCTGCTATCTGTTCGGCCTGGTTGAACTGCGGTGGACCGAGAGGGGCGTTGACGACCTCCTGCAGGCAGATGACGTCGGCGTCCAGTTGCCGGATCACCTCAACGATTCGGGCAGGCGAGACCTTCTGGTCCAATCCGCGACACTTGTGGACGTTATATGTTGCGACCCGAAGCTGCTGCAAAGTCTTCATGCCTATTGCTGACGTTCAAAGATCCAGCCCAGGGCCTCTGTGATGCGTTCGTGGATGGGCCTCGCCTTCCAGGATTGAAGCGTGACTCGCGTGCTGTCGGCAAGGTCCGATTGAAAATCACTTTCCAGACGGCGAGCCAGAGCATGATTGCACACGGCGAGATTGACCTCGTCGTTGATTCCGAAGGAGCGGTTGTCGAAGTTGGTTGAACCAACGACGCTCCATTGATGATCGATGCAGAGAATCTTCGCGTGCATCATCGACGGCTCGTATTCGTAGATGGCCGCTCCTGCTTCTAGGAGTTTGCCGTATCCCCCACGGCTTGTGCTTCGGGTAAGGATGTGATCGCTGCGCTTGCCGGGAACAAGAATGCGGACCTGAACACCGCGCTGAACGGCAAGACAAAGCTCGTGCATGAGACCTTTGTCAGGCAGAAAGTACGGCGTAGTGATGGAGATGCTGTGTTGCGCCGAAGCCAGCAGCAGCTGAAACAGAACACGAGCCCGGGTAGAACCACCGGTGGAAGGCGTGCTGTTGACGACGAGGGCCGCCGTCTCTTCGAGAGTGGGAATATCTGGAAAATAGATGCGGCCGACAAGAAGCTCGCCGTTGGCTTCGAGCCAGTTTTCTGCAAATGTGGCCTGCAGATTCATGACAGGCTCCCCTTCTACTCGGACCATGGTGTCGCGCCATGCGGGATGGCCATGCACGCCTGTATACCAATGATCTCCAATGCCGGCTCCGCCGATAAAACCGACCAGCCCATCGACGACGAGCAGTTCACGATGGGTGCGGTGATCTAACTGGGTAAGGCGATACCATGCGGGGCCGTTATACCAGCACACCTTCCCACCGGCTTGCAGCAGAGGACGGAAGAAGGCTCTTGTGGTTCCGGCGCTTCCAAAGGCATCCAGTGCGACGTTCACCGCCACTCCATTCCGAGCCCGCTCGGTGAGGGCCTGGAGATACATACGACCGATCTGGCAGTTCTGAAAGATGTAGGCTTCAAGGTTTACGCTTCGCTTTGCGGCATGAATGGCCTCCAGCTCAGCGGGATAAAACGTATGGCCGTCTTTGAGGACCTCGAACCTTCCAGTCCGATTGACGCCGGCATCAGCGAGCGACTCGAGAAGGCTGAGAAACTCCGGAGTCTGATTGGAGGGAAGATTTTCACCTCCACGAATCTCATACTTCGGCATTGGGCCGAAGAGGCCCGAAAGCATCAAGGTTGATAAAAGCAGAAGCGCGATGACGCCAAGCGCGACGAGACCTGTCGGTAAAGTTATGGTCGCCAGCAGCATCAGCACGATCGCCTTTCACCTCTTCCTGAGTGTGGCACAAAGAGCAAATCGTTAGATGCTTTTGCCATCATTCAGCGCCGATTCCGTTTTCAGCAGCGCAACAACAGGATCAGTTCGTACCCGCTCCAGAAGAGCGTCGACTAAACACCTTGTTCTTCGAGTGCCATGGCGAGCTCTTCCCACTCCGCCAGGAGTGCGGCGCGCTCGCTGCGCAGGCGGTCGAGGCTGGTGGCGTCCTTCTGAGACTGTTCTGCGGAGGTGAAGTTTCCAAGCCGCTCCTCAGCAGAGGCGATCTCGTGCTCGAGACGAGGAATCTCGATTTCAGCGAACTTGAGCCGATCTTCCATCTGCTTGAGCTTGATGGGGTTGAGGCGTTTGGCCGGGGCTGCGAGCTCGCTCTCAACCGTTGGAGGATTTGGAGTTACGACGGGAGCCGCAACCAGAACTGAGGCACTGAGCCCGGCGCTGAGAGATTCCTTCACTTTTTCAGGACCGCCCTGCTTACGCCAGAGATAGTCCTCATAGTTTCCAGGGTAGATGTGGACGCGCTTGTCTTCGACCTCAAAGACGCGCGTGGCCAGGCCGTCGATAAAGTAGCGATCGTGCGAGACGAAGAGCACCGTCCCAGTGAAGTTGCGGATGGCATCGAGCAGGACGTCCTTGGCGCGAAGGTCGAGGTGATTGGTGGGCTCGTCCAGCAGAAGCATGTTCGACGGGGAGACCAGCATCTTGGCCATCGCGTAACGGTTGCGTTCGCCACCTGAGAGCACGCCGAGCCTTTTGAAGACATCGTCGCCGGAGAACATAAAGCAGCCGAGCAGACTTCGCAGCTCGACAACCGGAACTTTGGGCGAAGCGCCGGCGATGTCGTCGAGCATCTCGGCGTTGGGGTCGAGCACCTTGTACTGATCCTGCGCGAAGAAGTCGACGATGGCGTTGTGGCCGTAACGGATTGTGCCTGCGGTCGGCTCTTCCTGCTCGCTGAGCAGACGGATGAGCGTGGATTTACCGGCGCCATTGGCTCCCACGAGAGCGATGCGGTCGCCGCGCTCGATGGTGAAGTTGAGATTGTCGAGGATAGTTTTCTGTCCGCCGTCGGGTGTGGGGTAGACCTTGGTGAGGTTTTGCACCTCGATGACGGTGCGGCCAGAGGCAGGCGGCTGCGGAATGGTGAAGTGAATGGTCGCCTCGTCCTCCGGCACCTCGATGCGCTCAATTTTTTCGAGCTCCTTGATGCGCGACTGCACCTGCTTGGCCTTGGTGGCCTGATAGCGGAAGCGGTTGATGAAGGCCTCGAGCGCATCGATACGGTCGCGCTGGTTTTTGTACGCCGCCATCAACGTGGTCCGGCGCTCTTCCTTCTGGGTCACGTACTTCTCGTAGTTGCCGTGATAGACGTGCATGCGCTTGTTCCACACTTCGACGATCTTGTTGACGGTGACGTCGAGAAAGTAGCGATCGTGCGAGATGAGAATGAAGGCGTTGGGATAGTCGTGCAGATACTCTTCGAGCCAGTTACGACTCTCGATGTCGAGGTGGTTGGTGGGCTCGTCGAGCAGCAACAGCGAGGGCTTCTGCAGGAGCAGCTTGGCAAGCGCGATGCGCATCTGCCAGCCTCCGGAGAACTCCTCCGTCTTGCGATCCCAGTCTTCCTTCGAGAACCCCAAACCGCCGAGGACGGCGCCTACCTGCGAGTCGAGCGTGTAAATGTCGTGGACATGCAACTGGTCGGCGATCTCGGAGTATCGGTCCGCCGCTGCCTGATACTCCTTCGACTTGGGGTCCTTCTCGGACATGGTGGTCATCAGGTCGATGGATTCGGCCTCGAGCGCATGCAGATGTTCGAAGACGGAGAGACACTCCTCAAAGACGGTCTTTCCGCGCATGGCGAGCCCGTCCTGCGGCAGATAGCCGATGGTGGTGCCTTTAACGCGCGTGATCTGGCCATAGTCGAGCGACTCGATGCCGCCGATGACTTTAAGCAGCGTCGATTTTCCGGTGCCGTTGCCGCCGACGAGCCCCGTTCGCTCGTTCGGAGTAATCAGCCAGTTGACATCGTCGAAGAGGAGTTTTTGGCCAAAGCGCTTGCCGGCCTGAATCAGTTGGAGCATGCACTTCTATTTTCTCATCCTGCCGCCGAATTCCGTTTTTTGACGAAGGGATGACAAATCCATGACACCGGTCTGTCTGATGACCCCTAGGCTGACGAAGGATCAACCACCAGTTTCTCCCCGCCGGTTGTTCCGCTCCGTCCCCACGATGGAGCATGTTTCCCCGGCCCTTGCGGGGCAATACAGCAACACAAGGAGCACCTCGTCATGAAACTAATTCCGAGTCTGACAGCAGGAGTAACAGTGGCACTTTCACTGTCCCCCTCTGTCTTTGCACAGCATTACACCCAAACCAATCTCGATGCCAACACCACAGGATCTGCCGCGGCGGTTGACCCTCAGCTGGTCAACGGCTGGGGAATCTCCCGAGGACCGGGAACCGCATGGTGGGTGTCTGATCAGGGAACGGGAGTCGCAACGCTTTACAACGGTCCGGGAACGAAGCAGTCTCTCGTGGTCACGATTCCCAAGTCGAATCCTGCCGACCAGACGTTTCCGCACGGCACGCCAACTGGAACCATCTTCAACGGAAGCACCACCGACTTCCTGATTGCGCCTCAGAAGCAGGCGGTCTTTCTGTTTGCAACACTCGATGGAAGCATTGCTGCCTGGAACCCCACTGTAGGAGTCGCGCAGGGAGCGAACCCGCCTTCGACCAACGCCATGACCATGGCTCGCGGCGCGGCCGGATCGGGCTATACCGGGCTGACAGCAGCTACAATTGACGGCCAGCGCTACCTTTACGCAGCAAACTTTCTGAAGGGCCGTGTCGACGTCTTCGATAACGCCTTCAAACCGGTGACGCTCAACGACAAGGGACGCGGCCACCACGATCACTTCTTCGAGGATCAGGGCATCTTCGACAACGACGACAAGCCCTTCACTGACGATCGGCTTCCGCGAAACTATGTTCCGTTCAACGTGCAGACGGTTGGGAACGACATTGTCGTGACCTACGCGCTGCACTTTGCGGGAAACCCGTTTGAAACGCCCGGCCCTGGCCTTGGCTATGTCGATATCTACTCGTCGGACGGCAGACTGCTGCTGCGGCTGGAGCATGGCGACTGGCTGAATGCCCCCTGGGGCGTAGCGCTGGCTCCACTCGACTTTGGCAAGTTCAGCCACTGCCTGCTGGTTTCGAACTTTGCCGCAGGCGGAACGACGCAGTCAGCGGGATTTATCTCCGCCTATGACATTGCCACGGGCAAGTTCGTTGGGTTGCTGGAGGATACGAGCGGAAAGCCGCTGGCCATCAACGGCATCTGGGGAATCAGCTTCGCGAACGCAGCGACCGCGAGCAGCTATGACGCCCATGCAGCGCCAGCCGCCGAGCTGTACTTTGCCGGAGGTCCCAACCAGGGCAGCGCAGGCATCTTCGGATATCTGGTGCCCGTTCCTGCCGAGCAGGTACAGGGCAACGATCAGTAAATTCTCCTTCCCTCTGGAGTCGTGTTTCCCAGGTTCACGACTCCTCTTTTTTGGGCAAAGACAAACAGTTGTGACGGTTTTTGGCAAAAGACAGGCATGCTTCGCCTGCGGGTCAGAAGGACGGATGGCTGGGAGCATACAGGGGTTGGGTCTGCCCACCGCATCTCAAAATGCGGGGCTTAGCTTTGCCGGAAATGACACTCCGTCGGGCTAAGTGGGGCTAGGCCAGTCCGGTGGACTCTGCCTGTTCCTGCGCGTGATAGCTGGAGCGCACGAGCGGGCCGGACTCGACGTGCTTGAAGCCCATCGCCATCGCCTCGTGCTTGAGGAAGGCGAACTCTTCCGGAGTGTAGTACCGCGCCATCGGCAGATGATCGCGCGAGGGGCGCAGATACTGGCCGATGGTGAGGATGTCGACTTTGCGGTCGGCAAGATCGCGGAAGACCGAGAGCAGCTCGTGCATCTCCTCGCCGAGGCCGACGATGATGCCGGTCTTGGTGACGATCTGGTCGCCGTCACGGTCAGAGAACATCTCCGCCGCGATCTCCTTCGCATGCTTCAGAAAGTACAGCGACTTTTCGTAACGCCCACCGGATTTGGCCACGCGATAGAGGCGCGGCACGGTCTCGATGTTGTGATTCAGGATCTCGGGGCGCACCTTGACGACCATGCGCAGCGACTCTTCATTTCCCTGAAAGTCAGGGGTCAGGATCTCAACGCGGCAGCCGGGGGCCTGCAGACGAATCTCCTCGACGACGTTGACGAAGGCCTGTGCCGCGCCGATGTTGTCGTCGTCGCGATTCACGCTGGTGATCACGGCGTGATTGAGGCCAAGCTGCGCGACAGCGTAGGCGACGCGGCGCGGCTCGTCCTGATCGATAGGCTCCGGCCTGCCCTTGGGCACCGCGCAGAAGCCGCAGCGGCGCGTGCACAGGTTGCCGAGCATCATGAAGGTCGCCGCCTTCTGGTTCCAGCACTCGCCGATGTTGGGGCACTGTGCGCTCTCGCAGACGGTGTGCAGGTTCAGATCGCGCGCCATCTTCTTGAGATTGTGGAAGGTCTCGCCCATGGGAGCCTTCGCCTTGAGCCACGCAGGTTTGGGCGCGGGCTTTCTGGGCGAAAGGTCGATCTGGATCAGCTCGGACGCGGGCGTCATCTCGTCTTTTATTGTAGCTGGACCTTATTGAGAGCGTTTATCGCACTTGCGGGATATGGCCGCGTGGCTGCGGTCGCGGCGGCTTCGCTCAGTGCCGCCTCATCGACCTGTGGAGCGGAGACCTGGTCTGTCGGCAGCGCCTGTGGCGATACCCGCGAAACGCAGATCCCTCCACTTCGCCGCGCTTCGGTCGGGATGACACTGTTTTTGGGCGGCCACGTTGGGCGGCCTAGATGGGCTCCCGCCGGGTCGGGTTGGCTCAGGTTGGGTCGGCTCAGGCCAGCTCCCGCTCTGCCTCGAGCCGTGCTTTTCGCAGCGCTTCCATGGGATCGCCGTCGGGGTAGAACTCCATCGCAATCATTCCCTTGTAGTTCAGCGCCTTCAGCCTGCGGTAGATGACGGGCCATGCCATCTCGCCGGTGCCAGGATCGCTGCGGCGAGGGACGTCGGCTACGTGGACGAGATCGACCTGGTCGAGTACCTTTGCAAGTTTTTCAAGCAGGTTTCCGCGCGTGCGCTGCTCGTGATACAGGTCATAGAGCACACGGACGCGGGGGCTGCCGACAGAGCGCGTGATGGTCGCCGCCTCCTCCACTCCATCCATCCAGTAGGTCGGGTTTTCGAGGCGATCGATGGGTTCGAGCAGAGCGCTCATGCCTTCGCCTTCGAGCACCTCGGCAGCGCGCTTGAGTGTAGCGATCGAGGCTGCACGCTGGCCTTCGTCGCCGACAGCAGGCAGTACCTTACCCGACATCAGAATAAGGCGCGAGCACTTCACCTGCCTGGCCGCGACGATCAGCTTCCTGAGCTCTGCGATGTAGGCGTCGCCGGTTGCGGGATCGGCAAAGCCGAGCTTCATGCCCGTGGTGGCGTCGATGGTGATGCCAAGCTGGGCCATCTTTGCCACGTTGCGCTCGCGCTCAGCATCGCTCCACTGCCAGAACTCGCCGATCAGCTCGATGTGCTTGTAGCCGGCTTTGGCGACGGTTTCGAGATTCTGCTCGAAGCTGGCGCGCTTGCGCAACACCCAGATCATGACGGAGAAGCGGTCGTCCATGGTCTCGCCCGCTGCGATGCGCGGCGTGAGTGCCGCTGCCGCCAGCATTCCGGTAAACGTTCTTCGATTAAGCATGTGCGTCCCTCGGCATCACTACACTCTAATCGAAAGCTGTGTTCTTTTGGCCGAGGCGGCGTCTTTCATGCCGCAGCGCTTCTCCGGATGCATCTTGCGCCGCTTCCGCAAAAAGCAGATCCCTCGACCTAGGCGGGGATGACACTCCAGGTGGGATGTGTTCGGGGAAATTCCCGGATTCAGCCGGGATCAGTCGAAGATAACGGTCTTGTTGCCGTAGCGCAGGATGCGGCGGTCGAGGTGCCAGGCGACGGCGCGCGAGAGCACCATGCGCTCAAGATCGCGGCCCTTGGCGATGAGATCATCGACCTGGTCGCGATGCGAGATGCGGGCGACGTCCTGTTCGATGATGGGTCCATCATCGAGCTCCTCGGTCACGTAGTGACTGGTAGCGCCGATCAGCTTGACGCCGCGCTTATAAGCTGCGTGATACGGCCGCGCCCCAATAAATGCAGGAAGGAAGGAGTGATGTACGTTGATGACGCGATACGGATAGCGGCGCACAAACTCCGGCGAGAGGATCTGCATGTAGCGTGCGAGCACCACCAGCTCAACCCCAGCGGCTTCGAGCAGGACGATCTGTTTCGCCTCGTTCTCCGGCCTGGTCGCCGCGGTCAACGCAATGTGATGGAACTGGATGCCGTAGAAGCGTGCCAGCGGCTCGCCGTCGGTATGGTTGCTGATGATCAGCGGAATCTCGCAGTCGAGCTCGCCCATCTGATGGCGGTGCAGCAGATCAGCAAGGCAGTGCAGGTGCTGCGAGACAAAGATGGCGACTCGCGGCTTTACAGCGCTGACGTGGAGCTGCGAGTCCATGCGGAAGTTTTGAGCGATGGGTGTGAAGGCGTTGGAGAAGGCCTGGATATCGAAGGGCTGCCCGTCTTCGTCGCTGAGGGTCCACTCGACCCGCATGAAGAAGAGGCCCTCGTCGTGGTCGCGGTGCTGGTCGGCGTGGATAATGTTGGCGCCAAAGCGGTAGAGCTCGCCCGAGACGGCGGCCACGAGCCCCTTCTGGTCGGGGCATGTAATCAGCAGAACGGCAGAGTCCTTCATGCGAGCAGGTCGAGTCTCCAACTTTGGCGGATGCCGACGATCCGGTGACCGTCGGCGCAGGAACGATTCTACTGCGGCCCTTCTTCAAAGCCATCTAAACTTCTGACTTCGCAGGCCACAAGAGTTACTCCCTTCCGAAGATCTCCCGGCCAAAGTACAGGAGCACGAGCACACTGACGACAACGATCCAGCCCCTGGCCACAAGCTCCTGCGCGTATCGAAAGCCGTCGAAGCATGCGGCCTTGCCGAAGTGACGAAAGAGAAAGATGTCTTCGACATAGAGCCACACGGGAGGCAGCAAGACCCAGCTGCCAAGCAACCAGCTCTTCGCCCGGTGCCGGTCCGGAGGCTGCGTGCCTTCGCGCCTGCAGCGCTTCTCCTCCCCGAACCACTGAAACCCTCTGGCGAGCGAAACGATGGCCTCGGCGAGCCCCACCACGGTGACGAGCAAAGCCACTCCACCGTAGGAGCGGAACGTTCCAGCCATACATGTATCGGGAACTCCCTCTGCCAGGAAAGCAATCATCGCCTGCTCCTTCCTTCCGGATTCTACAGGTGGCTGAAAACCTTCCTTCTGGAAGCACCTTCGAAACCGAAGTGGCTCACAGGGGTGTGCGGATGGGGTCGGCCAGGTCCGCTAAATATCTGAGGAACAAGAGGAAACGGGGGTGTACTACGAATGGGTGATCCCTGTCCCCCGGAGTAGGGAGTGTGCGCTCCGGAAGGTACGGGGATACTCGTATCAAAGCTTAGGACAGGTTCGCCGAGGGAGTTTAGCACCCCTCGGCACATTTTTTTGTAGCGATCGTGTCCCGAGCGGAACGCAAACATCCAGAGGCTGGCGCTGCTAACGCATGCGGTCCCGCACGGAAGCCCGGACAAGATAAAGAAAGAAGACCAGCACCAGCAGGGCGCGAACGAGAAAGAAGCCGACCTTCGTCTTCTCGAAGAAGTAGAAGTCGCCGGAGCTGAGCAGAAGACAGCCCGCGGTCACGACGGCCCATCCCCACTTCTTGAGTCGCAGCAGGCCGAAGACTCCGATCGCGAGCAGGGTGCAGACGCCGAGCACACTGTACCTCGCAGTCGTGGTACCGAAGGCTCCACGCAGCGCAGCAAAGGCGTTGAGGATGGTCATCAAGATCATGAACATCGAGATTCCCGCGATGCCGGGCAGCATGCCTCCGGCGCGGGCTTCCAGACGGCGAATCTCCTCCGCTTCCCTCTCGTTGCTCTGGTTTTCGTCGCTCATAACGTATGCAGGTACGCCAGCAGATCGTCGAGGTCCTGCTGGTCGATCGCATTGCTCTGGGCTGGCATCATATTCCTTCCATGAAGAATGGTGGCCGAGACGCGCTCATCGGTGGCAGCAGCGCCGCTCGGCAGGTACTGCTTCTTGAAGATTCCTCGCAGCGCCGGACCGGCGAGCGGCGTGTCGGTACGGTCGTTATGACAGACCAGGCAGTGAGTCTGATAGACCTGGTGCCCACGTGCCTGCTGCGGATTCAGCTGATCCAGAGGAGTTGGGGGCGGAAGGGACTTACAGCCGGTCAGCGCTATGACCAGCATCGACAAAAGACAGATTCGTTTCATCTCGTTTCTTATTCTCTCATCACCAGTGCGGGGCCTCTCCGCTTCGTCGAACGAGAAAGCCGTACTGCTCCTATCTAAAGGAACATCTTTTTTTCCTTTTCGATTCGTTTACCCGATTGTGGACTGCACCAGAAGAAGAACGCCGATGGCCATCAGCCCGAGGTAGACGTAGCGAAGAAAGCCATCTCCATGCAGCCGATGATTCACGACTCTTCCCAGCCAGATGGCGGGGAACAACACCGGCAGGCACAGGAGGAAGTAGTGCGTGACGGCGCGGGTCCAGAGCCCTCCCGCCCAGTAGGAGGCCATCCCCATGATGCTTGCGGGCAGGAAGTATCCCTGCAACGTGGCACGAAAGTGCTGGGCCGACCACCGGCGCATCGCACCATAGATGACCAGCGGAGGGCCGTTCATTCCGTAGGCGCCGCCCAGAACTCCGGCACAAAAACCGCAGCCCAGCAGCCAGGGAAGACTGTCCTTCTGCAGCTCCGGAGGTTTGCGGCCGATGAGCGAATAAATTGAAAAAGCGAGAATAACGATCGCAAGTGCTACCTTGACGGCGCGCTGATGCGTGCTGGTCAAGAGCAGGAGGCCAAGCGGGATTCCAAGCAGCGTGGAGGCGAAGAGCCAGCCTGTGCTGCGAATGTGAATCCTTCGCCAGTCCTGCGCCACTACAACTGCGGCGATGGTGATGGAGACGAGAACTGCAAGGGGCGCTGCGACCTTCAAGGGAAGATAGAGAGCAAGCAGCGGGACCGCCACCAGCGCCTCGCCAAATCCGAAGGCCGAACGGATGAAGGTTGCCAGAAAGATAACGGCGAGAATCTCAGCCGTGGTTGCGCTCATCCGAAGATCCGGCAGAAGGCCCGGCGATGGAGGAGCGGACGACTGGCCTCGAAACTCTGCTTCATCTTTCTATTTTAAGCTGCGTCGATGAATGACACCTCGATTTCGTCGTACCGGGGCATGGTGCAGGACTAATTTGCTGCGCCGATCAGCTCGACGATTCTATCCATGGCGACGCGGTCGGCGGACGATCCCGGCGTGTGTGAGCCCACCATGATGGAAAAGATGACCGTCTTCCCGCTGGCGCACTCGATGTATCCGCTCAGGGCGCGGGCTTCACTCAGGGTTCCAGTCTTGGCGAAGACATGGTTCTTCAATGTCGATTTCCCGAAACGCTCCACCAGGGACCCATCCTCGCCGCTGATGGGCAGGGTGCGTTTCCAGTCGGCGAACCAGGGCTGGGTGCTGGCAAACTGCAGCAGCCGCACGGTCGCTCGTGGTGCTACGAGGTCATGTCCGCTCAGCCCGGAGCCGTCGAAGAAGACGAAGTCGTCGGGATCGATACCCGCTCTTGCGGTGAGGAAAGCTCGGACGACGCGGACCCCGTTTACGGTGGAACCGTCGTTGAGGACAGCAGCACCTACGTTATGCAGAAACATCTCCGCGTGCAGGTTCTGGCTGACCTTGTTGGTGACGACCATGTCCTCGATCAGCGAAGGGGAGATGTGTTGCGCCAGAACGGTCTGGGTTGCAGCTCCGCAGCTGTTGGCGCAGTCCGCAGGAGAGACAGCGGGCGGATAGACGCGGTTCCAATCCATCGATGGAATCGGCTCGTGCGACGCCTGGAAGAATCCTCGCGCATCGTTGTCGATGCGGTGCTTCGCCCGCGCGACACCGGTTACGAGGATGCCGCGAGCCTCAAGCATCGACTTCAGCGCAGCCGCCGCGTACTCCGCGGGATCGTGGATGGCAATCTCTTCTTCGTCCGGATGAGCATCAACCGCGATGGAGCCATAGACGCGAAGCACCTTTGACCCGAGCGCCCGATCCATCTGCACATGATCCCCGCTGCGGGCCGGACCTGTGGTGAGCGCCGTGGCATCGACCGTGTAATACGGCGCGATGGGATCGACGTCCACAGCCGCTGGAGCGCCGGGAGCCGTACCGGGGGTGACCGTCACCTTGAGCTGACTATCGTCGATGGTGAGCGCGGAGACCGGAGCGCCGTATCCCCAGACGGAGTCATCGATCGACCAGTCCTGCGGATAGGGTTCCCACGGATAGAGGCTGTCATCCCCGACGATGTCTCCGTTGACGACTTTGAGTCCTGTCTTCGCGACCTGGTCTGCCATCTCTTCGAGGTATCGCAGGGCCGCAGGACTGGGCGGCGGCTGTTGTTCCGGGGGTACCTGCGGGCGCATCGCCGGAGGCACGTACGGAATCGGGCGTCCGGAGAGATTGGCATCGCCGGCGCCGATGAGCACCACGTCTCCGACCAGTTTTCCGGGTGAACTGAAGGCTCCCCTGGTGACGACCTTCGTCGTAAAGGTCGTCTGCGGTCCCAGCAAAGCGAGAGCGGTTGCCGTCGTAAACATCTTGGTGTTGCTTGCGGGTTGAAAGAGCTGCCCCTCGTTGAGCGAGTAGATCGCCGCTCCATCCATGGAGGTGACTTTGATACCCCAATGCGCGCGCGCAACGGCAGGTCCGGCGAGCACGGCTTCGATCTCGGTGGCCAGCTTGGAACTCTTACCAGGGCGCGCTGCCTTCGAAGCGACCTCGGCTCTGGAGCCGCGCTTCTGCGCATGACTCATCGGCAGAGGCACAAGGAAGAGGGCAACCGCCAAGGTGATGCCGCTTACTGTCTTCATATATGCGCGAAGTCTAGCATCCTGGCGACGAGGAACGATCATTTTCCTGTGCCGGCAGCATCGCTCTAGAATCTTTGCATGGCCTTTGCCCCACGCCCGCTCTACGACTGGAAGCTGCGGACGCGCTCCCTTGCACTGGGCCATCGCACACTCGTGATGGGCATACTGAACGTGACGCCCGACTCCTTCTCGGACGGAGGCCACTTCTTTACTCCAGAGAATGCTCCCGAACGCGCCCTGGAGCGAGCGATGACCATGATCGAGGACGGTGCGAACCTGATCGACTTGGGCGGTGAATCCACGCGCCCGGGCGCGACACCGGTTTCGCCGGAAGAAGAACAGTCCCGCGTGCTTCCGGTGCTCTCAGCAATCCTTAGCGAGCGGCCTTCGACGATCGTCTCAATCGATACCTTTCATGCTTCCACCGCCTGGCTGGCCATTGAAGCGGGCGCAGAGATCGTCAATGATGTCAGCGGCCACCAGTGGGACGCGGCCATGTCTTCTGCCTGCGCAGAGCTGGCATGCGGGGCGGTGCTGATGCATACGCGAGGCAAGCCCTCGGAGTGGCGTTCTCTTCCTCCTCTGGAGGATTCCAAAGTTGTTCCCCTGGTGCTGACTGGACTGGAAGCCAGTATTGCAAAGGCGGAGGCTGCAGGAGTCGATCGCTCTCGTATCGTCATCGATCCGGGATTCGGCTTCGGAAAGCGGCTCGACGAGAATTACCCTTTGCTCGCGGATCTTTCGGCGCTGCATCGGCTGCACCTGCCGATCATAGTCGGCGTGTCGCGCAAGAGCTTTCTTACGCAGGTCCGACAGAGCGGTCCTGTGGAGGGCGGACACAGCCCTTCCGCGCACCCCGGCATTGCCCGGCTGCATGCCACCACGGCTGCCAACGTCACGGCAATCCTCTCGGGGGCGCATATTCTCCGGGTCCACGACGTCAGACCGGCTGTCGAAGCAGCCGTTGTTGCAGACGGGGTCCTGGGCAGCCGTTGACCGGCAAAATCAACGCTGCCTGCGCAGACTATTGAGAATTGGCCCCGCTTTGCTGCAGGTAGTAGCCCTTCAGCGTGCGTGCCGTCAGACCAGGCTTGCCTATCTGAACCTGAATGGCGTGATACTCGTCCGGATGCTCCGGAGGCGGTGCATCGTAGGTGATCTCGTAATACGCAGTTGCATCCTGAAGGCAACGCTGGAGCATCAGGCCGAGGTCATTGGAGTTCAGGACTACTCCCCCGCTGTTTGCGGCGAAGACCTGGAGCGCCAGATTGCCGATATTGGCGTCGTATGGTTTGGTGAGGCCTTGCGTAAAGCTCAGGTAGTACGAACTGCGGAAGATGGTTTCGGTAGTACCAAGCGCATCGAGAGCATAAAGCGTGATTCGATTTTCACGGAGCTCGGTCGAGAGCTGCTCCACACTGGAGAAGATCTGCCTCTGCTGCTTTGCCGTCAGGCTGACGGCTGGGCCGCTCAGCAGCGGCCACCCGGGCGATGCCCACAGGATCAGAGTGCGACCCGGCTTTGCACCTTCGCGCGCGACCAGTTGTGCCAGGGAATGGAGAGAGAGATTCGTCCGCTCGGTGGCGCCGTAGAACCCCGTGGAGCGCCGAAGCGTGCGCAGGCGCATCGTGTATTGATCGAGCGCAGCGCTGAGAGCATTTCCGTCGGTCGAAGACGCATCCTGCACATAGATCCCGGTCTCCGTCACGACTGCAAGCGACGTCGGGGAAGAGAGATGCTCTCCATGGGAGCGAAGAAAACGGAGAATCTGCTCGCGTTCGCTTGAGACTGTTGTGAAGGTTGCGTTGATGGCATCGAGCACTAGAAGAACGCGGACAGGCTCCTTGTCGCCGCCCAACGCCGCAAAGGAAGTGATCGCCTGGGGTGACTTGTTGTCGAAGACCTTGAAGTCGTTTTGCGTGAGCCCGCTGACAGGTACGCCCGAGGAGGGGGTTACCGCAATCTCCAGGGTCATCTTTCTTTCCCTCGCGGCATCGGCCGGGGTCGGCTGTGCTGCCGGAGAGGCGACGCAGGGAAAGACCAAAACCAGAGAGACAAGACAGAGAGAACGCCAATTTGCTGCGGCCATCAATTCCTCTTTTCTGCGCAGCACTGAAGGCTACAATGAGGGCACTCGGGCTTTGCCGCCCATGAGGGTTAGACGCTCTACCTGCCTCGCAGGACTCCTATCCTGAGGCACTGGAAGTAATTACTTCGTCTGCATTAGAGTGGCTGGCATGCCTTTTTCCCGAAGACGTATGCTCGCCGGCTCCGCACTGGCAGCCGGTTCGTCGCTGCTGCCACCGAGCCTCAAGGCCTTTCAGACAGGAGCTCCTGCCGGTGCTTCCGACGCCTACGCCACGCCAAAGCCCGATCTCAGCGGGCCTGTGCAGCCGACCTGGGAGTCGCTGCGCGATACGTACACGGTGCCGGCGTGGTTCAACCAGGCTAAGTTCGGGATCTTCATCCACTGGGGCCTGTACTCGATCCCGGCGCACAATAGCGAATGGTACGAGCGCCATATGTATAAGGATGCCGACGGCATCAAGTGGCACGCCGAACACTACGGGCCGCAGGACAAGTTCGGCTACAAGGACCTGATCCCGCTGTTCAAGCCAGTGAAATACCACGCCGAGGAATGGATCTCGCTCTTCGAGCGGGCGGGCGCGCACTATGTGGTTCCTGTGGCGGAACACCATGACGGCTTCCCGATGTATGACTCCGCACTGACCCCCTGGTGCGCGGGAAAGATGGGACCGAAGCGGGACCTGACCGGCGAACTGGCAGCGGCGGCACGGAAAGAGAACTTCATCTTCGGCCTCTCCTCCCATCGCATGGAGCACGCGTACTTTGCTTTCCCGGCCAAGGGACTAAAAACTGACCAGTTCGATCCGAAGTATGCAGGCTTCTACGGTCCTCCTATCGACCAGGAGTTCAACAGCGGCAGTAACTCCAAGGTCTTTCAACTGGATTGGCTGGCGCGGGTGCAGGAGCTGGTGGATAAGTTTTCACCGCAGCTTCTCTACTTCGACAACGGCGTCAACACGCGAGCCTACGACGAGGTGAAGCTGCGGGCGGCGGCTTATCTCTATAACCGCGCCCGCGAGCGTGGCTACGAGACGACGCTGGCCACCAAGGACGATGCGTTTCTCTACGCTACCGTGCAGGACTTTGAGGGAACGCACCATGCTCCAAAGTGGCCCTTCGCAGGAGCATGGCAGTGCGACACGCCGATCGGAAACTCGTGGGGATATGTCGACGGGCTGAAGGTTGCGAGCGGGCTCTCGCTGATTCACCAGATGATGGCGGTGGCGAGCTGCGGAGGCAATCTGCTGCTCAACGTCTCGCCCAAAGCGGACGGGTCGATTCCGGAGGATCAGCAGCAGTCTCTGCGAACGCTTGGGGACTGGCTGGCAGAGAACGGCGAGGCCGTCTACGGTTCACGGGCATGGATCAGGCCGGGCGAAGGTCCGGGTGTTCCGGCGACACCCAACGGCGACTGGAGGGGCCGCTCCACCGCGATTCTCGATTGGCCACATGTGAAGGCGGAGGAGCAAAGACCGTACACCGAAGCCGACTTCCGATTTACGACGAAGGAGGGCAAGCTCTATGCGATTGGCTATAAGTATCCCAAGGGAGAAGCAGTCCTGAGGTCGTTCTCGACAGAGAAGTCTAAGATCGAACGGGTCTCGCTGGTGGGCAAACAAGTAAAACCTGTGAAGTTCAGGCAGACGTCAGAGGGTTTGGTGTGCACTCTGCCTGATCGAACCGCAGCGGCAGACCAGCCTTACGCTTTGCGACTCGAGGGCACAATGTCGTTAGCGCTTTGACAATCTCTCGAGCGCCGCTTCGTCGCCTTAGATCACCTCCAGGAGCTCAGCGGCGAGCTTGTGCAGTGGCCGGAGAAACGGATTGCCCGCGAGCTTGATACCGACCATTACCATCTTTAGTGTCTTCTCGTAGAGCACCATGGTGCGCTTCTGCCCTGCGCTGCCGTCATAGACCCAAAAGAGGATCAGTCCCCTCAGGTACATCCGGAGTTTCCACATTCCGCTCACTGCGAGCGGAGTGCTATTCTTTGGCGAAGGAAAGACGAAATGTTGACCGTTCTTATTGCCCTCCAAGTCGTTACCATGGTTGCCGTCGTTGTCCTCCTCCTTCGCAGGCCGCAGTCCCCTGTGGCTGACCCGCGCATGGCACAAATTCCAGATCAGCTGACGCGAATGGATGCACGTAGCGAAGCTTTGGACCGACATCTCCGCCAGTCACTGGCGGAGATGCGAAACGACATCGCGCTCGAGGCGCAGCGTACTCGCGAGGCCAGCGCGAAGGACTTCGGCAGCCTGCGCGGCGAGGTGACGCAAAATATCGCCGAACTGAGCCGTCTTTTGCAGGACGGCCTGACAGGTTTCCGCGCCGACAACAAGGATTCCGACAACAAGCTGCGGAGCGCGGTGCTCGACCAGATGGACGGGCTTTCGCAGCGCATCGGCCGCTTCACTACGGAGACGAATACGCAGTATGTAGAGCTACGCGAGGCGCTCAACAAGAAGCTCAACGAGCTGATGGCCAGCAATACTGCGCTTCAGAACCAGCTTCGTGAGACGGTCGAGCAGCGATTGAACAAGCTCAATGCCGACAACTCCACTGAACTGGAGAAGATGCGGCAGACCGTCGATGAGAAGTTGAACGACACACTACAGACCCGGCTGACGGAGAGCTTCGGGCAGGTGACCGAGCAGTTGAGTCGCGTGCACACCGGTCTGGGCGAGATGACGCGTCTGTCCGATGGCGTTAACGATCTGAGCCGTATCTTCACCAATGTGAAGTCACGCGGCGGATTCGCCGAGGTGCAGCTGGGCATGCTGCTGGAACAGATGCTCGCGCCGGGACAGTTCGTCCGGAACGCCCGGGTAAAGGAGGGATCGCTGGAGGCGGTCGAATTCGCGGTGCGCTTTCCCGGCCACTCTGGAGAGACTCTTCTGCCCATTGACGCCAAGTTTCCTCGCGAAGACTGGGAGCGTCTCGAGGCCGCCTACGAGAGCGGAAGCCCAGACCAGATTGCAGGTGCGGGGAAAGCGTTCGAGTCTGCGATTCGTACTGAGGGAGATCGTATCTGTTCGAAGTACATCAATCCTCCTCGAACAACCCCGCACGCCATCATGTTTCTTCCGACCGAAGGTCTATATGCCGAAGTAATGCGTCGGGATGCGCTGCAGGCTGAGATCCAGTCTAAGTGCTGCGTCACAATCGCCGGGCCGAGCACGCTTTCCGCGATCCTGACCAGCTTCCAGATGGGATTCCACATGCTTGCCATCCAAGAAAAGGGCGACGAGGTGTGGAAGGTGCTAGCGGGCGCTAAAAAGCAATTCGGCCTATTTGGTGATCTTATGAAAAAAATGGAAGATCAGGTAGGACGGGTACAGAGAACCATTCAGGATGTGGGAGTGCGCTCACGTGCCATCGATAAGGTCCTTCGTGATGTGACTGAGACGGAGAAGGCTCTCCCCGGATCTATCCCCATCGATTTCGATCAGGCCGCTGGAATAACTACCTTCCTCGCAGCATCCAATGAAGAAGATTGACAAACCTTTTACACTCTGATTTTCCCGCAGGCCGGTTTGCTTTACACTCTGCTAGGCCCTCAGTATGCTTGAGATTGGCCTGCGCGGGGATTAGGCTTCCGCGCACCGCACGGTTTTGACCTTTAGAGAGATACAGGAGAACGACATGGCAGCAGTAGATGAAAAGGTGAAGCAGATTATTGTCGAGCAGCTTCAGGTCGATGAGGCCGAAGTGACCCCCGGCGCAAGCTTTCAGGAGGACCTGGGCGCCGACTCTCTCGACGTAGTCGAGCTCGTCATGCAGTTCGAAGAGGCCTTCGATATCCAGATCCCCGATGAGGATGCCGAGAAGATCAAGACCGTCAAAGATGCCACCGATTACATCGAGAAGAACCAGAAGGCGAAGTAACCATGCTTGAGCGTCGTGTCGTTGTAACCGGCCTCGGACTGATATGCGGGGTTGGACATACCGCGCCTGAAGTCTGGGACGGCGTGATGGCCGGCAAGAGTGGGATGGCCGAGATCACGGCCTTCGACCTTACCGGGCACCCCGTGCGCTTTGCGGCGGAGGTGAAGAACTTCGATCCGCTAAAGTTTGTGGACAAGAAAGAGGCCCGAAAGATGGGCCGCTTTATCCACTTCGCCCTGGCAGCCTCGGACGAAGCGATGAAGCACTCGGGCCTGAACGTGACCAACGACATTGCGGATCGAGTCGGAGTTCACATCGGTTCAGGCATCGGCGGCTTTGACGTGATCGAACGGGAACACAGCGCCATGTTGGCCGGTGGACCACGGAAGATCTCTCCGTTCTTTATTCCGGGCTCGATCGTTAACCTTGCCGCGGGGCATGTCTCCATCCGCTACAACGCTAAGGGACCGAACGAAGCCACGGCAACGGCCTGCACCACTAGCGCGCACTCGATCGGAGATGCCTTCCGCATCATCCAGAGAGGTGACGCTGACGTGATGCTCGCCGGTGGTACAGAAGCCGCCATCACGCCCATGGGCGTCGGCGGATTCGCTGCCATGAAGGCGCTTTCCACCCGCAATGAAGATCCTATTCACGCATGCCGTCCCTTCGACAAGGACCGTGACGGCTTTGTGGTCGGCGAGGGTGCGGGGATCCTGATCCTCGAAGATCTTGAATTTGCCAAAGCACGCGGAGCGAAGATTCTGGCGGAGATCATCGGCTACGGCCTGTCCGCTGACGCCTTCCACATGACTGGTATGGCTCCCGAGGGCGAAGGCTGCTCTCGCTCGATGAACCATGCTCTCAAGGTGGCGGGAATCTCTCCGGACCAGATCGATTACGTGAATGCTCACGCGACCTCCACCCCCCTGGGTGACGCGCTTGAGTCACAGGCAATTGAGAATGTCTTTGGCGAGCGCGCCAAGAACGGTACGCTGCTGGTCAGCTCGACCAAGTCCATGACTGGTCATCTGCTGGGCGGCGCAGGCGGTCTCGAAGCGGGCATCACCATCCTCGCGATGCAGCACCAGATTGCGCCTCCCACGATGAACCTGGTGGAAGCCGATCCGCAGTGCCGTCTGAACTATGTTCCCAACAAACCGCAGCCGGCCAAGATCGACTACGCCCTTTCGAACTCCTTCGGCTTCGGCGGAACCAATGGTTCACTCATCTTCAAACGGTGGACGGAATAAGTTAATAACCCCTTCCTGCAACGAAAGGCACGGTCCTGCACCGTGCCTTTTTCTCTATCGAATATTTTTTCGCGATATAAAGGTTGGCGTCTGGAGATGCCAATGAATCCGCGTTCCCTGTTTTTGCTTCTTGTCTGCGCCTCGCTTTTTCCTGCTGCAAATGCCGAAGTCACTCTACCGAAGATCTTCTCCAGCCACATGGTGATTCAGCGCGATATGCCCGTTCACGTCTGGGGCATTGCGGCTCCAGGAGAGCAGGTTACGGTCTCCTTCCATGGCAGCACGGGAGACTCCACCGCTGACCCCACGGGCAAATGGAGCGTCTACCTTCCTCCTCAGCCAGCGGGAGGACCCTTCACGCTCGAGGTGCGTGCGGCCAATACCCTTCGCCTCGACGATATCCTCGTTGGCGACCTGTGGTTTGCGTCCGGACAATCGAATATGGAGATGCCGCTGCAAGGCTTCCCCAACTCCAAAACCGTTAACGCCGACAAAGAGATCGCGGACGCCAATCATCCTCAGATCCGGCTGCTGCACGTGGAGCACAATGCTTCGGATTATCCCCTAGAAGACGTCAAAGGCGTGACAGGCTGGTCGGTCTGCACACCGGATACGGCGCGCAACTTTTCCGCCGCCGCTTACTTCTTCGGCCGCAACCTTCAGAAACAGGAGAACGTGCCCATCGGCCTGGTCGACTCCACTTGGGGAGGCACGCCGGCGGAGGCCTGGACGAGTCTTCCGGGAATAGCTGCGGATGCTTCTCTGATGCCGGTCTTTGCCGCGCGCGCGCAGCATATGGACAGCGAGAGCTCGGTGCAACGGCTGCAGCAGCTCGACAAACAAGCTCGATCGCAGGGCAAGACACCGCCTCCCCTTCCCTGGCATCCCGACCCGGTCTCCTGGCAGCCTGCAGGACTGTACAACGCCATGGTGGCTCCGTTCACCCCGATGCCGATCCGCGGTGTGATCTGGTACCAGGGCGAGAGCAATGCGGATCAAGGCATGGCTAGTCTCTACAGCCATCTCTTCCCGGCAATGATCGAAGACTGGCGTCACCAGTGGAAGCAGGGGGATTTTCCATTCCTCTTTGTGCAGATCTCGGCCTATCCCAGTTCCCCTCAGTCGGAGTGGGGTCTGGTGCGGGATGCGCAACGACGCACCCTCTCGCTTGCCAACACCGGGATGGCCGTCATCCTCGATGCCGGAGAGAAGAATAATATTCATCCCGCAAACAAGCAGGTCGTCGGGGAACGTCTCTCGGTTCTGGCTCGAAAGATGGTCTACGGCGAAAAGCTGACAGCATCCGGTCCGCTCTTCCGCCTTGCTTATCCTGAGAAGGGCGCGATGCACGTGTGGTTCGACCATGCTGACGGGTTGACCAGCAAAGGTGCTCCAGAGGGCTTTGAGATCGCGGGCCCAGACGGCAACTTTGTTGCGGCACAGGCTCGTATCGAAGGCAACACGGTTATCGTCACCAGTGCTTCCGTTGCCGAGCCTCGCTACGTCCGCTATGCTTGGCCGAACTTCCCGACCTCGAATCTGTACAACGGCGCCGGCCTGCCTGCCTCTACTTTTACTTCATACCCTGTACCGTAGCGTTAGCTGCTGGCGACCGCAATTCCGGTCATAACGATCAGCCCGAAGAGCCACCAGCCGATCACCACAATTGCGGCTTTGCCTCGCTGCACCTTTGCCACAATCGCGGTCCCAATCACCAGCAGCACAAGTACCCACAGGCCGATCACGTCGAAGAAGCTGAGCACGGTGCGAAGCCAGGGAGCGGCGTCGGGCATGTAGTAGGCAAGGTTCGTCCCTACAGGGTTCTGCAGGTTGTAACTGTCGGTGTTCACGCCCGTCATCAAAAGAACGATGGCCAGCCCGCCTGTAATTAATCGTGGCAGCGAAGCATACATCCACACGGCAAACATCTGTCCATAGGTCGTCCTGGCTCCGAGGCCAAAGTTGAAGCTCGCCCAGTAGAGCAGAGCACCAATCGCAACGAAGATGAGGACGAATACAAAAGAGGCGTAAGAAGAGAACTTGTATCCCTTGGCCATTCCCTGCAGACGCGCCGTCTTCTGCTCAGGAGTAAGGCTGTTGAAGGCGTCTTCCTGCTTCGGGCTTTGATGGATCTGGTTCTCGGCAACCCTCGCAAATCCAACTTGTCTGTCGACCACCACAGTGGTGATCAGTCCGAGCAGCACCATCACCACAAACGGCAACCACCAGCGAGCGCTGCGCAGAATATCGGTAAACGTCTTAGAGGGAGCGACGAAGACGTCGACGACGCGTTCGACTTCGCTCAATCCCGTTCCCTGCTCAACAACTGCATCACTCATTTGCCATCTCCCTCAGTTTTTTTGACAAAGACGGTGCTGCAGGATTGTAGCTCGCACACGAGCCAGCCGAAACAATTTTGTGACGTCATTCGCTGCGCAGCGCTACCGCTGGGTCAACCCTGCTGGCGGCGCGCGCTGGAACCGCTGTGGCCGCCAGTGCAATCGCAACCAGCAGCAGTGTTACCGCAGCAAACGTCACCGGGTCTCGCGGTCCCACTCCAAACAGCAGCGATGCCAACACCCGCGACGATGCCAGCGCAGTGACAAGCCCCAGAGCCACTCCTGCAGTAATCAATCGCAAACTCCTTGCCATAACCAGCCGCAGAATGTCCTGCCTGCGCGCACCCAAGGCCATCCGCACGCCGATCTCCTGTGCCCTCTGCGTCACCAGAAAAGCAATGACGCCGTAGAGTCCAATCATCGCCAGCACAAGTCCAATCGCAGCGAAGAAGCCAACCAGCGATGCCTGGAACCTCGGCCGATCCGCCAGTTTGCTTACCCTCTGCCGCAGCGTCGCGATATCGACTGGCAAAGTCGGATCCAGCGCGGCAACCTGCGAGCGAATCCACTTCGCCGTCTCATCCGGCGCAAGTGAACTCCGCACCACAATCACGGACGTCTGCCCCCACACTCCACGCCCTACCCAATCCTCCGCACGATTCCACCGCAGCAAATAGTACTCCGGAGTCTGCTCTCCGCTCAGTCCGCCGTTCTTCACATTCGCCGCAACTCCAACTACCCTGTACCACGTCGGATGAGTCGGAAAATCAACGTGATCGAAGTTCACTCGCTGGCCGATGGCATCGCCTGCCGGGAATAACATCTCCGTCAAACGCTGACTCAACACCACACCTCGGTCGTGGGAGTTGAGATCGTCGTCCCGGAATCCTTCACCTCGCACGACCGATATATCCAGCGCACTGAAATACTCCGGTGAAATCGACCGCGACGTCACAACCGTGCCTCCTCTCTCGGAGGACCGCGGCCTGCCATCCACAAGAATCTCTCCATAACGCACTGCGCTATGTCCATTCGCCGGCGGTAGTGAGTCGCTCACAGAGACCATGCTCACGCCCGGACCGAACCGCAGTCGCGTCGCCAGCTGCTGAAAGAACGCCATCTTGCTTGCCCCGGTCGTGTAGTTGCGCGCCCCCAGCGTTACGCTCGCTGTCACCGTGTTGTCCTCGCGCATTCCTATCTGCTGGTGCTCCAGATCCCAGAAGCTGCGTAGCATCAGCATTGCGGCTGTCAGCAAAACCATGCTCGCCGCAATCTGTCCCATCACCAGCCATTGACGCACCGCAGCATGAGAGAGTGAAGCTGTAGAACGCCCCGTCAACATCTCTTCCCGCGGTCTCTGCAGCGCAGTAAACAGTCCGAACAATGCACCACACACCAACGACAGCGCCACCGTCATACCAGCGATCCGCCAATCAAGCTGCACCCTCGCGATGTAAGGAATGCTCGCTGGAGCCATAGCGAGAAAGACATGCAGCAGGGCCGCTGCGAGCGCACACCCTGCCACGGCGCCTGCCAGCGAGAGCAGCAGCGCCTCTGTCAGCGCCTGCCGGGCAAGTCTCACTCTGCTGGCTCCGAGCGCAGCGCGCACCGCCAGCTCTCTCTGCCGCGCAGCCCCGCGCGCCATCAGCAGGCTCGCCACATTCGCGCAAGCGATCAACAACACGGCCAGCACCGTCCCCAGCAGCACCCACGCGGTCAGGCGAACCTCCTGCATTTGGCGATCCCGCAGCGAACGTACCTTCAGCCGGAAGTTCGAGCGGATCTCCGCCGGAATCCACTTCTGCGTCTGCTCAAACAGCGGCATCAGCTGTGCTTGTGCCTGCTCTACGCTGACTCCCGGCTTCAACAGAGCAAAGACCCGCTTCGGTGCTCCGATGCCTTCGTTCGATTTTCGATCCGCGGCCTCGTCCATCGTCATGGGAAAGATCACGTCCGCAGCCTGTAGCCGCGGCATCTCAAAGTCCTTCGGCAACACTCCAACCACGCGTGCGGGCTTGCCGTCGATCTCGATCGTCTTATTCAGAACAGCTGGATCACGGTTATAGTGCCTCAGCCAAAGCCCATAGGAGATCAGCGCTACCCTCGGCGCTCCCGGCATTCCCTCCTCCGGCAGAAAGTTCCTTCCCGCCAACGGAGTGATGCCAAGCGTAGGCAGAAAGTTCACCTCCACCGTAGGACAGCTCAGCTGCGCCGGACTTCCCTCCGTCAGATCGCACTCCCTTGTCACCGCGGTCTCCGATGTCATGGCCTCAAAGGGCGTCTGATTCCTGCGCCAGTCGTAGTAGAAGCCGCCCAGCATAAACTCCTGCGTCTCCAGCGACTGCACCAGCCCCACCGACACCAGACTGTCCCCATGCGCATAAGGCAGTGCGCGAAACAGGATCCGGTCCACGACGCTGAACACTGCCGTCGTCGCCCCAATTCCCAGCATCAGCGTCACTACGACCGTGAGGGTGAAGATGGGATTTCTTCGAAAGCCCCGCAGCCCATAGCGCACGTCCTGCGCCAGCACCTCCAGCCAGAATCCCGGCCTGCTCTCACGACACTGCTGCTTCGATCGCTCCACTCCCCCGAAGGCGATTCTCGCCTGCCTGCGAGCCTCTGCAGGATCCATCCCCGCAGCGATGCTCTCTTCCACCTGGCGGTCCAGATGGAAGGCTAGTTCCTCATCCAGCTCTACATCTTTGTTTCGCCGCAGCAGCGACCGAAGACGAGTTCGCACTAGCCTGAGCCAGTCCATCTCAAACCTCCTTCAAAACCAGAGCGATGGCGGTTGTCAGTACCTCCCAGTTTTCAAGCTCGGCCTGCAGCTGTTTTTTGCCGGTCCGGGTCAGCGAGTAATACTTGGCCCTGCGATTGTTCTCTGATTCGCCCCATTCCGCGGTAATCCAGCCTTTGTACTCCAGCCGGTGCAGGGCCGGATACAACGAGCCCTGACCCACCTCAAGCACATTGCGCGAGACCTGCTGGATTCGTTGCGCGATTCCCCAGCCATGCATCTGCTCAAGCGCCAGTGTTTTCAGAATGAGCAGGTCCAGGGTTCCCTGCAGAAGATCGGATTGCGGCATGGCGAGTTACTCCCCTTGACATTCGACAAGAGCATCTTCCTTTCTCTTGTCGAATGTCAAGGGGAAACGCTTTTTTAATTCGGGAAACCTATTCCACTACGATAAGGACCTGCCCCGCCTCGACCGTAGCATCGGTTGCAACCGCTACCTTGGAGATGCGGCCCGCCTTCGGGACCTTCAGCTCGTTCTGCATCTTCATGGCTTCGATGACGACGACTCCCTGCATCGCCTCCACCTCATCGCCGACAGACACCATCACGCGCACCACGCGTCCGGGCATGGGAGCTTTAAGTGTTCGCGGTCCTGACGATCCTTCCGCACCGCCGGAACGGCCTCGCAAAGAGCGAGGATCTTCTACGGCAAACTCGTACCTGCGCCCTGCAAGAACGAGGGCATCGCCATCGAGCAGGCAACGATATTGTCTCCCCTCCACGATCAGCGAAAGAATGTTCTCTTCCGTCACCATCACATCCGCCTCGACGGTGCGGTTGTCGACGATGCAGGCGTGGCGCCCCGGCTCGGTAATGTTGTCCGGGAGTTCCACACATCGCTTTTTGTCACCGAGCCGCAGCCATGTCTTCATGCGCGTAGACCTTCGGTTCTGCCTGCGGATCTCCATCGGCTGACGGCAACCGGCACGGGAGAGAGACTGCTGGTCTTCTGTCTCTGCGTGAGGATCGCCGCCGCCAGCGCGATCACGTCTTCAGGTACGGTACTTTCGTCTTCTGTTGCAGAATGCGCGAGAAGGCGATCGAGATAACCGGTGTCGATCTGTGCGGAGCGAAACTCTTCATCGAGGAGGATGCGGCGGAACAGCCCGATATTGGTGCGGATTCCTCCAACCACATATTCGTCCAGCGCGCGAACCATCCGCGTAATGGCCTCCTCACGCGTCGCACCATAGGTGATGAGCTTTGAAAGCATCGGGTCGTAGTCCAGCGGCACGGTCCATCCTTCGTAGACGCCGCAGTCTTCGCGAATGCCAGGTCCCCCTGGCTGAAGGAGTCGTGTGATCTTTCCTGGAGAGGGCATGAAGTTGTTCTCCGGATCTTCCGCGTAGATGCGGCACTCGATCGCGTGGCCGCGCAGATAAACCTCTTGCTGGCGCACCCCGAGCGGCTCTCCCATGGCGACACGAAGCTGCATGGCAACAAGGTCGAGTCCCGTGATCAGCTCGGTCACCGGATGCTCAACCTGAAGACGTGTATTCATCTCGAGAAAGTAGAAGTTCTGGTCGGAGTCCACCAGAAACTCGACCGTACCCGCATTGACGTAGCCTGCCGACAAGGCAAGCCGCACCGCTGCCTCCCCCATTCTGCGCCGCAGATCCTCACCCACAACTGCAGAAGGGGCCTCTTCAATCACCTTCTGGTGCCGCCGTTGTACGGAGCACTCCCTCTCTCCGAGGTACAAACAACTGCCATGCGTGTCCGCGATCACCTGAATCTCAATGTGGCGAGGCCGCTCAATCAGCTTCTCAAGGTAGACTTCTCCGGAGCCGAAGCTACGCTCTGCCTCACTGCTTGCGGTGGAATAGGCGGCAGCCATCTCCGTCGCCGCGAGAACGGCTCGCATCCCCTTGCCACCGCCTCCGGCTGCAGCCTTCAACATCACGGGGTAGCCAATCTGCGCCGCGACGCTGAGGGCCTCCTCAATCGTTGCCAGCCCTTTGACACTGCCCGGAACCCGAGGCATCTGCGCCGCATCGGCCGCCTGCCGTGCCTTTGTCTTCGACCCCAGAGCCCGCATCGCGCTCGCCGGAGGACCGATGAATGTGATGCCTGCGGTCTCACACGCCTCTGCAAACTCCGCATTCTCCGACAGAAATCCGTAGCCGGGATGGATCGCATCCGCGCCGGCCTGCTGTGCCACTTCAAGAATCAGGTCACCCCGCAGGTAGCTCTCCGTCGCTGGCCCCGGCCCCAGGCGATACGCTTCGTCCGCGTAAGCAACATGGAGCGCCGCACGATCGACGTCGGAGTAGACTGCGACCGTTGCCAGTCCCATCTCCCGGCAGGCGCGCATCACGCGAAGAGCAATCTCTCCACGATTGGCAATCAGCACTTTTTTCATTCAGGCCCCACAGGCCGGAATTTTATCGCAACGCGCCTGTCTGCGCAGCGCCAGCGCGCCGGTAGATGACTCGTCCTCCTGCGATGGTGTAGAGAACCTGCGTGAATGCGATCGGATCTCCGGAATCGGGATCTGTGGAGAGCACTGTGAGGTCAGCAGCTAGTCCTTTTGTCACCGTACCCTTTTGCGCGCCGACACCAAGCCTGCGCGACGGTACTGTCGTCAGCATCGCGAGCACATCCCGATCGGAGAGGCCAACCTGGTGGAGCTGCCGAAACTCTTCGGTGTAATCGTAGTCCGTGAGATAGCCCGTGTCGGTGCCGAACATCAACGCTCCGCCCATATCGTGGAAGCGCTTCACAATCGCGCGAATCTCCACGATATTGTCGGTGCCGGAGAAGAGCTTCAGCGTCGGGACCATCGTCATGCGATGCTCTACAGCCCGCTTCAGCAGAGAGTCGTCGACTCCTTTCACGGTGTCCGGAGCGTGCGCCAGCACATCTACGCCACTGTCGATCGCTATTTGAATGCCTTCAGCGTTCGACGGATGCGCGAAGACGATCCGCCCATTGCGATGCGCGTCTTCGACCGCTCTGCGGGCAAGGGTAAGGGACATGGGCGCTACCTTGCCGCGCTTGATATAGGAACCCGTAAAGAGCTTCACCACATCGGTACCGAGAGCGCGGTTTCGCTCAATCAGCGCATCCACCTGAGCCTCGTCTTCAGGCTGTCCCAACTGTGCACGGAACTCTGGTGGAAGATCGTCCAGATAGAAGGGCAAGGCATGCGCCGGAAAGAGGGGCCAGCCGGCCGTGTAGATGTGGGGTCCGGGCACCTCGCCGCTCTCCACACGCTTTCGCAGCGCTACTGTATTTGCGGGGTCCGAGGCCGTGTCGACGACAGACGTAAATCCCGCGCGGGTCAGCATCGCCTGCAGCTGCTCTTCCAGCTTGTCAGCGGGGGCATGGGCCGCGTCGTACCACTTTGGCTCCATAAAGTGAACATGCGTGTTCCAGAAGCCAGCGCAAACAACGCAGCCCTTGCATGGAAGAACGGTCGCACCTTTCACCTTTACAGGATGAGTGGTCAGCTCCGCGATCTTTCCCTGACGCACCACAACCGTCGCCCCGGTCAGCGGAGCTGCGTCCGGTGACACGTATACCTTTGCGTCTTCGATTACCAGGTCCTGGGAAGCTGCGTATCTCCCCGCCGTCGCGCATAAAAACAGGATTAGAAAGAATTTCATTCGCTGGAGAATACGCATGGCTGCTGACGGAAGTTCAGCTGAACAAAAAGAAGAGCCTCCCGGTCTGGGAGGCTCTTTTGTACATCGAGAGTCTGGAAGCTACTGCATTGTGACTCCACCCTGAGTCTTCTCTTCCTTCTTCTTCTCGTTCTCTTTGCGGGCTCCCATTGCCTTCTGCGCCCACTCATCAGCCTTGGCTAGATCATCCTTGCGGGCAGCATCGTTTCCGCACTCAATGTCTGCCTTGCGGCGATAGGACAGGTTCAGATACTGCATGGCATCGTCGTAGGTCGCATTCAGCTCGACAGCTTTCTGCAGGTACTGCAGCGACTCGTCGATCAGAGGGGTGTTCTGCTCCTGCAGCTTCTGGCAGGCGGCTTTGCTCTTCTTGACGTTGCCGTTTCCATCGTCGGTCATGCCCTCGGACGAAAGCACCGTTTGCGCATTCTTATAGGCTTGAATCCAATCCACCACGCCGACCGTATAGTGAGCCTCAGCGTCGTTCGGAGCCAGAGCGATTACCTTCTTCTGGTATTCCTTGGCCTCTTCGAACTTCTTTGTGTTGAAGTTGATCGAAGCGATCTGTTTGAGTGCACCTACGTCGTTAGGATCCTTTGCCAGTACGGCTTGAAAGCCGGACATTGCCTTCTGTGCCAGCGCGAGGTTCTCTGGTGTATCCAGGTTCGGCACGACCTGGTACGAGTACGCAGTCGCGAGGTAGAGCTTAGCCTGGTCGTAGTTCGGGTCCAGCTCAATTGCGTTCTGAAAGTGGTTGACCGCTTCCTCATAGCGTGCGTTCTTGAACGCCTGCACGCCCTTGGTGAGCTGGTCACGCGCCTTCAGGCGGTTGCACCCGGTTACAGAACTAAGCATCAGCGCCAGTAGAGCGGCCGTAACCGGGATCCGTGCGGTCAATTTCATGGGACGTGATATCTCCTTCAAATGGGCGCCTATTGTCTGTGGACGGCAATTCAGCAAAAGCAAAATTTATGCTTGCCGGTTGATTGTATGGTATACCGCTTCCTGTGACCAGTGGCGGATGTCCTATTCCTTGCGATTCTTGGTACTTTCTATTTCAAAAACCGTCTGAAGGGCAAACTCCGCACAGGGCCATTCAAAACGATTCGGATTCCTGATAGAACGTTGTCTCAAATGCAAATGAATCGGGCGGCCGCTTTCATAGCCGGACCGCCCGAAGCAAACCTCTGGTGCGAGACCTGACTAGTTATTGTCCTGCTTCAACACGAGGAGTGATCAGGCCGATGTTATCCACCCCGGCCTGATGACCAAAGTCAATCACCTCTGCGACCTTGCTGAAGTCGAGGTCCTTATCGCCTTTGACAAACATGACCTTCTCCTGCCGGGCGGAGAAGATCTCCACCAGCTTGGGCTCGATGTCCTGCTTGTTAAAGGAGGTGTCGTTGATCTTGTACGAAGGAGCGCCGGCTCCGTTCGAGAGCACCTGCACCACGATCGTGCGATCGTTCGGCTGGTCCTGCGTCTTATTCTTGGGAGGCTGCGGCACCAGCGTATCCAGACCCTTCGGGGTTACCGGCACGATCACCATGAAGATGATCAGAAGCACCAGCAGCACATCGATCAACGGCGTAACGTTGATCTCGGATACTGCTCCGCCTGAACTTCCACCACTCATTCCCATAGCAAACTCTCCTCAACGCCTCTTCGCCGTCCCCGCCAGGGGCTATCAGCGTCCTACTTCTTCGTGGTTACGTTCTCGGGTTCTTCGCGCTTCTCCGTCAGCAGTCCCAACTGGCTGACACCGGCCGCACGGATTCCATCAACAGCATCCATGACCTTGCCGTAGTTCGCACGGGCATCGGCGCGCATATAAACCTGTTTGTTGGTCTTGTTCTCGAGCTTAGCCGAGATCTTCGGTCCAAGATCGTCGAGAGTGACCTGGTCGCCTCCAAGGAAGGTACGTCCGTCGCGAGTCACGGCAATTGTCACCGCGTCTTCCTTGTTTGCATCTTCCATCACCGTAGCCGAGTCAGTCTTCGGCAGGTCGACGTTGACCTTGTTGTTGAGCATGGGAGTGATGACCATGAAGATGATCAACAGCACCAGCATCACGTCCACCATCGGGGTCACGTTGATGTTGGAGTTGACCTTGCTCCCTTCGTTCCTCGTTGCCATCGCCATATATCTATACTCCGTCCGGATTCGCCGTATCTGTTCCTGCGATCGACCTGCTCAGCTGACTCTCGCCTCGCCCCCTCCGGAACCCGGCGTTTGCCGAACTCCGGAGGCGACGAGCTGTCATTCTCGCAGGATATTTCGTGCTTCACTCCCCCAAGGGGGAGCCCGGAATTTACCGGTGGCTCTGCTTGATGAAGTAGTCCACCAGCTCGGAGGAGCTGTTGTCCATCTCCACGTCGAAGGCCTCAACCTTACCGGTAAAGTAGTTGAAGGTCATAACGGCCGGGATCGCGACCAGAAGGCCGAACGCGGTTGTTACGAGAGCCTCAGAGATACCGCCGGCGACTGCGCCGATACCGGAAGTCTTCTGGGTGGCGATCTGCTGGAAGGCGTTCAAGATACCGACGACAGTTCCGAACAGGCCGATAAACGGTGCGGTGGAACCGATGGTGGCCAGGCCGCCAAGACCGCGCTTCAGCTTGGCATGAACGATCGCCTCAGAGCGCTCGAGCGCACGCTTGGAGCTCTCGATCTGCTCCTCGGTGATGGCGCCGCCGGAACCGAAGCTGCGGAACTCCTGCAGGCCAGCCGTAACAACCTCGGCGAGGTGCGACTTCTTGGAACGGTCAGCGACCTTGATCGCTTCGTCCAGACGCCCATCCTTCAAAGCACCGGCAACCTTCGGAGCAAACTCGCGGGACTGCTTGCGGGCAGCCGAGAAGTAAAGCGCACGGTCAATGATCACGGCCAGCGACCAGATCGACATAATGAAGAGAATGATAACGACCGCGCGGGCCAGATTACCCATGTTGCCCCAGAGCTGCAGGGGGCTAAATCCTACCTGGGCCTCCTGGAAAAACATTGCGAGCGAGGTGGGGACGTGAGCCATGTTTGCGAGATGAGCGAGAATCACAGAATATTCCTCCTGATTGGAAACTCTAAGCTTCGTATTTCAGATTCGGAAACTCCCCAAACGAGTGAGGTGCTTGCGAGTAAATGTTGTCGGGTCGGGCCGTCGCTGCTGCTGGCGACCCGCTTGAAAGAGCTAACCGCCGAAGTTGAAGTTGACCGTAATGGTGGTCTCGACTTCGGTTGCCTCCCCGTTCAGAACGTAGGGCTTATATCTCCAGTTGCGCACAGCGTCGAGAGCGGCGGCGCGCAGCATTTCAGGACCACTGACAACCTGAAGATTCTGGATGGTTCCCCCCTTGGAGATCAGCGCGTGCAGTACAACGGCACCGGAGACATGCGCAGCCTTCGCAATCGGGGGATAGATCGGCTTGGGCTGAGAGATGGCCATACCGGCGACCACACCGCTGGATACGCGGACCGGTCCCTTCGGCTTCTCAACCTTTACGGTGGGAGCGGGCGCATTTCCAATGCCGCCCATTACGCCACCAGGAACGCCAGAGCCCGATCCCATGCCGCTCATACCCGCGACACCGGCCATCTGCGGCGGAGGCGCAGCCTCTTCTTTTAACATCTTGATATCTTTAGGAATCTTGGTCGGAGCGTGCAGACCCTGATCGATCTCAGACACCATCTTGATCGGCTTGACCACCTGCGCCGGTGGCGGCGGAGGTGGTGGCGGCGGGGGTGGTGGCGGCGCCGAAAGCATGGCGGTCATCGCCGTCTTCGGCAGAGCCTCAGGATACAGCAGCGGGATCAGAATCAGGGTTCCAAGGATCGCACCATTGAAGAGGAAGGTGCCAATCATCCAATACTTGGACTTTGTCTTGATCTTGCCGCCGGACTCCATCAATGAATCTTCAAACATATCCAGCCTCGCGGAGAAGAGCTATTTGACTATAGACACCACGGCTTTTCTGTTTGTTCCCGAATTCCGGAGAATCTTACAAAATAATTTGGATCGACTCTTTTTCAGGCCTTTACGCGCTTCCCGGCAGGCAGCGTCGCGGCCTTGCCTCGCTTGGTCCGCCACTCCTGGTAGGCCACCAGCATCGGGGCTGCTACGGCAATCGACGAGTAGGTTCCGATCAGGATGCCCACGACGAGCGCAAACGAGAACCCATGCAGTACCTCGCCTCCGAACAGATAAAGGCTGAGGACGGTGAGGAAGGTCAGGCCCGAGGTCAGGACGGTTCGGCTAAGGGTCTGATTGATTGACCGGTTCACCACATCGGCCAGCGCCTCGCGGCGCGACGCCGCAAGATTTTCGCGGATACGATCGAAGATCACGATGGTGTCGTTCATCGAGTAGCCGATCAGGGTCAGGATCGCCGCGATCACCGTCAGGGTGATCTCCTGGTTCGTCAGACTGAAGGCACCGACCGTGATCAGGGTATCGTGGAAGACGGCCACAACAGCTGCCACGCCGTAGATCAGCTCAAACCGGAACCAGAGATAAATCAGCATGCCGATCAACGAATAGAGCGTCGCCAGCAACGCCTGATTCTGCAACTGCTTGCCGGCAGTGGGGCCAACGATCTCGACCTGTTCCACGGTTGCCTTCGAATCATGGTAGTTCGTGGCAAGGGCACTCTCGACCGCCTGCCTTCCCGCGTCGTGAGCCTGGTCGGTCGCCGACGAGATGGGAAGCGCGATGATCACCTTATTGGCTGCGTGGCCGCTGGGGTCGCTGACGCGCTGGATGCGCGCATCATGAACACCGGCTTTGTTCATCGCCTGCCGGATATGATCTTCGTTCGGAGCCTGGTCGAAAGCTACGCGAATCTGGGTTCCGCCGGTAAAGTCAACGCCCTTCGGGATGCCGTGCCAGAACAGCATGCTCAGCACTCCGGCGACGGAGAAGATCAGAGAAAACCCGAGGAAGTACCACTTCTTCCCCAGCCAGTCGATGTTGGTACTACGAAATAATTCCACGCTCTTACATCCTCGGGCGGCGGCTCCATGGCCCCGCAATCTCAAAAAAACCAGGCTAGATCGAAATGGCTACGCCGCGCTCCCTGTTCTTCAGGTGCGCGTCGAAGATCACGCGCGAGACGAAGACCGCGGTAAACAGGTTGGCCAGAAGACCGAAGGCCAGCGTGACGGCAAACCCTCGCACCGGCCCGGTTCCGAACAGGAACAGAATCAATGCCGAGACGATGGTCGTCACGTGGGTATCGATAATCGTGATCCAGGCGTGCGCGAATCCCTGCTGCACGGCCATGGCTGCGGATTTGCCCGCCCGCATCTCTTCGCGAATTCTCTCGAAGATCAGCACGTTCGAATCGACGCCCATACCGATGGTCAGAATCACACCGGCGATTCCCGGCAGGGTCAACACCGACCCGGCAAATCCCATGAAGCCAAGAAGAATGACCAGGTTCAGAATCAGCGCCAGGCAGGCATTGATGCCTGACCCGCGATAGTAGACCAGCATGAAGGCCATGACAGCTAACAGGCCCACGACGGCAGCAATGACGCCCTGACGGATGGAAGCGGCGCCGAGGCTCGGTCCAACGGTACGGGTCTCGAGAAACGAGATCGTCGCCGGCAGCGCTCCAGTGCGCAGCATCAGCGAAAGATCGGCGGCCTGCTGCTTGGTAAATCCGCCCTCGATCTCGCCACGGTCGCGGATCGCCGAGTTGATGCTGGCGACCTCTTTCACCTTGTTGTCCAGCACAATCGCCATTGAACCCGGCGAGGAGCTGGTCGAACTGTGTTCACTGGTGTACTTATAGAAGCGATCTCCGGCTTCCGTCGTCAGCGTGAAGGTAATGTTCGGGCGGCCATTCTGGTCCGTCGAAGGCTGGGCGTCGCGAAAATCGGTTCCCTCAACCTCGCTGACCCGCTTCAGGAGCCAGATCTGATCGGGAGCTCCGGCAGAGACGGAACCATGCATCAGTACGGAATCCGCGGGAACAATGCCTCCAGTGGTCTGCAGTGCCTCCTGCTCGGTGCCGAAAGGGCCACCGGCAACGGCGTGAATCTCCAGCTTCGCGGTCGATTGAATGATCTCTTCGACACGGCCGGGATCGCTGAGGCCGGGAAGCTCGACCAGAATCTGGTTGTCGCCGAGGCCGTACTTCTGGATGACCGGCTCGGTCACACCCAGCTTATCGACACGCTCCCGAATGGTCTCGATCGAGGTCTCGACGGTACGGTTGGCAAGATCCCGGACCGACGCCTCTTTCATGGTCAGGGTCACACCGCCGTCCGCCGTCGTTGCGACGTCGTACATGTTGTAGTTGACCCCGTTGAAGACGCCGCGCGCATCAGCCATCTTTCCCGACGGGATGCCGGAGACGACGATAGTCTGGGGCCGGGCCGCATCGCTTCTTCCGGCGGAGACGCCAGGGATCCCCGCGGTCTGCAGGTCCGTCTGCAGCCTTACCGCATCGCGGTCGACCGCCGAGGCGACAGCCTCATTGACGTGGACCTCAAGAACCAGATGGATTCCGCCTTTAAGGTCGAGGCCAAGGTTGATGCGCCGCGCGATCGATTCTTTAAGGCCACCGTGTGGGATCCCCACAATGCCGTAGCAGAAGACCAGAAGCACCGCAATAATGAAAGCCGTCTTAGTGGCCAGATTCTTTCCCATGATCTCTCTTCACAGCGTCCGCAGCGTAGTTTCAGCCGCGCACGCTCTCTTCCTTCAAATCTCTCTTGTTCGGAGCAGACTTCAGCTCGCCGGCTCGTCGGTCGTCACGGCGGCAATCGCGCTCTTGGCGAACTCCAGTTTCACGCCATCCGGCTGAACCCGCAGAATCACCGCATCGTCTTTAACCGTCAGGACGGTGCCGCGAATTCCGCCATTGGTCGTGACACGGTCACCGGACTTGATCTGCTCCAGCATCGCCTGCCACTTTTTTTGTTTCCTCTGATTCGGAACGATCATCAGAAAGTACAGAACGACGAAGAATAGAATCGGCAGAGCCAAACCCGACAGACTTCCCAGCCCGCTCGGCATACTCTGCAACCAGATTGCTAACATCCTCAAACTCCAATCCCTTGTTAGGCAGGCACTGCCGCACACGAATCACGCAGGAAGGCCAAAAAACGCCATCCCGCGCACAGGCCGAAAATTGAGTGCCTAGCCCCTAAGCATCGCCGTTCGCACTCCCCCATGTCAAGAAATCCACTGCTTTCCGGCTTCCCTATTCGTAAAGATGTGTCCTTTCAATCGGAGAAGGCAGCCTCATCACCCTTCAGACGGTCGCACCAGCACACGGTAGCGCGCAGCCTGACGGGTAGATTCCGCTAATCCTCTTTGCCCGCAGGCGCCAGCGGTCCGACCGTAAAGTGATCGAACGTCACCTGAAAGTCCTGTTTCCCCGGCGCGGCTGCCACCATCCCGATCTTTACAGGCACCTTTGGCGGAAAGTAGGCCAGCCGCAGCATCTCCCAGGTCGCGTTATCCAGCGAGTATTCAATGCGAACCGTGTCATTATTCCGTTGCAATCTGAGCCAGATGAACTCAGGTCTGTCGGAACGCGGAATGACCGACCAGTCCGAAACCTCGCGGGTAACGACAGCGCTGATGTTCTGCCTGCCGTTCACATATTCGATCCCGGTCTTGATCCAGTTCTTCTCGTCGATCCGGATCATCAGGCCGGCCTGGTGATAGAGCTCACGATATCTCCCGGAGACGCGGACCTTTGCCTCGAAGTCGCCGTTCTGCTCCTGGTACCGGAAGGGCCCGTTATCGCGGATAAAACCGTAGTGGGTCACCCTCCAGAAGTCCGTTCCGGCGGGCACGGTCTCGGTCAGAACCCCGGCGGACTCGTTCCACGTCTTCGGTTCATGCTCCCAGGCACGTTTTGGCGTCTGTGCCGCCAACGGAAGACCAAGGCAGAAGGTGCAGGCCGTCAACAAGATCCATCGAGTCACGATTTCCCCCAGCCGCGATTGTATGCCGTTCCCATCGCCCCTTCTCAGCGGCGGCTGCCTCTATAATCCGGCCCATGGCTGAGGTTCAAAAAGTCGAGACTCCAAGCGCAGAGACTCAGGCCGCAGAAAAGGACCCGCGTGTCTACTTCGCTGCCGAGCGAACCCTGCTGGCCTGGATTCGCACCGGACTTGCCCTGATGGGTCTCGGATTTGCGATCGCCCGCTTCGGCCTTTTCCTCCGTCAGGTCCAGATCTCAGCGCCGTATCATCCCGCCGCCTTCGCCGGGTCTACGTTTACCGGAATCTCCCTGATCGTCCTGGGAGTACTGGTCCAGGGGGCCGGTGCGGTTGGGTATGCCCGGACCATACGAGATCTCCGCGCAGGCGAGTGGATTGCCGGCCGGGTGTCGCGAACCGCTCTCACTCTGGCCGTCGCACTGGCCGTCGTCGGTATCGTGATGGCAGTCCGCCTCTTCCTGATTCAGTAAAGACCTGACTCCTTTCCCCAAAAAAAAGAGTCACTTCCGGTGTCGTGGCGTCACATAACCGGAGGAAGCCCATGCCATCGTCGTCCTCAGCCACCAGGAACTCTGCAGCCAGCCGCGCCGCCTTTCGCACGCTCCACGAATCCGGTTTTTTCGTCGTCCCGAATCCCTGGGACGTCGGCACGGCACGGTATCTGCGCTCTCTTGGTTTCAAGGCGCTGGCAACGACCAGCTCCGGCTTTGCCTTCTCCCACGGCCTTCCCGATGCCGATTGGGCAGTCCCCCGGGACGCGGCCCTCGACCACATCCGTTCCATCGTCTCCGCCGTCGATCTGCCCGTGAACGCCGACTTCGAATCCGGCTACGCCCACTCCCCAAAAGAGGTCGCCGAAAATGTCCGCCTTTGCGTGGCCACAGGGGTCGCCGGACTCTCCATCGAGGACGCCACCGGCGACTCCTCCCAGCCGCTCTATGAGATTGGCCTGGCCACAGAACGCATTCGTGCAGCCCGGGAGGCCATCGGAAACTCCGGTGCTCTTCTCACGGCCCGGTCTGAGGCCTTCCTGACCGGCCATCCTGAGCCTCTTCGCGAGGTTCTGCGGCGACTTGAGGCCTATGCCGTTGCGGGAGCAGATGTGCTCTATGCTCCAGGAGCCCGCACCCGCCCGGAGATCGAGGCGATCGTCAAAATGGCGAACCCTCGCCCAATCAATGTCTTAGTGACGGGCAGCACACCCCTCTCCCTGCAGCAGCTCGAGGATCTCGGGGTCCGTCGTGTCAGCACCGGATCGGCCCTGGCACGCGCTGCCTGGACCGGCTTCATCGCCGCAGCCCAGGGAATCGCCAAAGACCACACCATGGCGCGCCTCGATAACATTACCCCGTTTGACGAGATCAACCGTTTTTTCCGCAAAGACCGCGCTGAGATCGCCATCGCCGAGGCCGACCGGAGCTAAGCGGTTATTTAGCAGAGAAATATTCTTGTAGGAAAACCACCGGCATAACCAAAACGGCTTCATTTCGACCTGAGCGGACCAGCATCATTCGAAGGCGTGAGGCATCGAGCGATGCCGAGAATACCCGGTACTCTCCATCCGCTTCTGGAGCCCAATCCACTTCAATTCTGATTTTGAAATCGCAGCGCTGATCTTTCCTTCGCCTTGGCCGCTTCTTCGTCCCGATTTTTGGGCTCGGCGCTTGTCTCAAGAGATATCAGCAACTCCATTGAGATACCGGCGATCGCCTCCACCGCATGTTGAAACGCCTGCTCATTCGCCTTGGACGGCTTGTTGAAACCCGTAATCTTCCGGACGAACTGCAGCGACGCTGCGCGTACCTCGTCGTCGGTAACCGGTGGATCGAAGTTGAACAGCGTCTTGATATTCCGGCACATGGTTCTGAACCTCCGGCCCGCCCGCTCCGAGCGGCAGATGTATCCACTTTACTCGCCTGCCATGTTTGCGGCTGCATCCGTCTCAATCACGCTCAGGTCCAGTTGCTCCAGATGCTCCTTGTCGCCGATCACCTCTCCTCCCGTGATCCTGTCACCGGCAAAAGTGAAGCGCAGCACCCGCATCAGGCGGCCGTGCGGGGCGAGCAGAACGCCCGGAGCCCCGTCGACAAGTACCGGTTCCACAAAGTGCGCTCCTTTGGCGAAGACCACAGCCTGTCTTGCCCAAACCTCTGCGCCACGAATCTCCCGCAGCCCGTCGGGCTGCACCGACGCTTCGTCCACGTGCAAGACGAAGTCAGGATCGAGCACCGCAACCATGCCCGGCACATCTCCGGCCCTCAGTGCTGTCATAAGGCGGTCGACCAGCTTGCTCTGTCTTCTGCGGTCCATGTCGGTCACGGCAGGCGCGCCCTGCACTCGCCGCCGCGCCCGGCTGGCAAGCTGCCGTGCTGCCATGGCCGACCTTCCAAGAATTCCACCGATCTCCTCAAATGACACCGCAAACAGGTCATGCAGGACAAATGCCAGCCGCTCCGCCGGGGCCAGCCGATCCAGAATCACCAGCAGCGCCACTCCTACGGAATCGGCAAGCAAGGCCTCACTCTCCGGGTCTGAACTGCCCGCCGCAGGCGACTTCTTTTCGACTTGCTGGGCCTCAATGGATTCCTCGCGCCGCGCCTTCCGGGACCGCAACATATCCAGGCACACCCTGCTGACCACCGTCGTCAGCCAACCGGCAAGATTCTCGATGTCATCCGCACCAGAGCGGCTCAGCCGCAGCCAGGCCTCCTGAATCGCGTCGTCAGCCTCGTTCAGCGAACCAAGCATGCGGTACGCTACACCACGCAGATGCCCTCTGTTTTGTTCAAACCGCTCTGCCAGCCAATCCTGTTCCTGCACGTTCAACTCCCTCTGCAAAATCACCGGTCGCGATTCAGTATCTGCCCATTCTGATTTTTTCTGCCGCTGCCGCTTCCTCGCTGTCACATCTTTGCGATTCGCTTCGTCAGGGTGATGACGATCTGATTCCGTCGAATGTGACAGTACGGCGGCAGATTCCGTCGACGCCAGGCCCTGAGCCCGGCAAAACCGCACCTCGAAGGAGAACCGATCCGTGGAACTAAGAATGGAACCCAGACTCGCAAACCCCGCACTTCTTCTGCCTGAAGCCATGCAGGCCCTCATGAGCCTCGGAGCCGCCGCCAAACAGGACAACGGCGTCCCGGCTCTGACCCTGAACCTGATCTATCTGCGCGTCAGCCAGATCAACGGATGCAGCGTCTGCGTCGACATGCACGCCCGTACCCTGCGTCAGATCGGCGAGACGGAAGAGCGCATGGTGGCGCTCGCCGCGTGGCGCGATGCCCCTTACTTCACCGCAGCAGAACGCGCCGCTTTTGCCTTTGCGGAAGCAGCCACGCGGCTTGCGGATCGCCCGGATCCAGTTCCGGACGACATCTGGTTTGAAGCGGCGCAGCATTATGACGAGAAAGCGCTTGCCGCCCTAACCCTGAACGTCGCCGTCATCAACCTCTGGAACCGGCTGAATGTTCCCACACGCCAGATTGCGGGCCAGTGGTTGAAGTCGGCCGAAGCCAAGAAGTGGCAGGCAGACCACGCTGCAGCCACCCGCTGAAACAAAAGGCCGCGGCACCCTGCAAAGGGTCGCGGCCAGTCCTGGGATCACGCCGTCCCTGCCCGAAATCGCAGGGCAAGGCGGCGTGTGGTCTCATAGCGCTTCTCTGCCCACGGCGTCTTTTGAAACCTCTATCGCCTATGATGCCTCTTCTGCGGAAAGCAACACCTCGATGTGCAATAAAAAATACCGGACGCACAATCAGCTATCTTTCCCTTTGCGCTGGGCAAGGTCCTCGGCCCGCTGCTGATCGGCCCCCTCTTTGACACGGTTGGACGCAAGAAGATGATCTCCCTCACCTACGCCCTCAGGGGAGTTCTGCTTGCCACTACGGGATGGCTCTTCACCACGGAGGTACTCTCGGCTGTGACCCAGACTCGGTACTGGACCGCAATCTTCTTTATCGCTTCCTCAGCCGCAAGCGCAGCCTACCTCACCGTCTGCGAGATCTTTCCTCTCGAGGTTCGCGATGGCGATCAGTGTCTTTTATGCAATCGGCACCCTGATTGGCGGAGTCTCCGCCGAAGGACAATCTCTCGAAAAGATCAACAAGCCGCACGCGTTGAACACACAGAGTCACCGCATCCGGCGTGTCTTCTTTACGGAAGGCGCAAAGACTCCGGATCGCGCTCAAGAAAACGGGCCAGCGCCTCGACCACAAGATTGTGGTCCTCACGCTGCGGAAGCCCCGAGACCGTCACCGCGCCAATCACCCCCGTACCGGTTACATGCAGCGGAAAGCTTCCGCCGTGCGTGGCGTAATCAGCCTCGTCCAGGGCGTACTTCTCCTTGAAGGAGATGTTGCTCTGCGCCAGGTAAAGCCCTACCTGGTACGAGCTGCGATGAAACCGCGCCACGACGTTGGATTTGCGTTGCACCCAGCGGGAGTTGTCGGGCGTGGTGCCACCGAGCGCAACGTAAAAGAGCGGCTGCACCGGCTGCCCGAAGCGCCGGATGTCGATCACCAGCGCATGCTTGCGGGCCAGTGCAAGGTCGCGAAGCAGCGTCCCCAGACGCCACGCATCTTCAAAATCAAAACGTGGGAGCCGGAGCTCGTTCTCCTGGTGGATTACCCGGGCCAGATCAGCGGAGGAAGCCATGAAAGAATCCTTTATTGTGACGACAGTGATTGTGATGACAGTGCGCTTGCAGTACAACTACGCCGTTACAACTTTATCCTTGTTCGCTTTTCCCTGTCGCTTCTGAGGAGGCTTTATGATCTCTGTCCGGATTCCCCATGCCCGTCTTGCACTCGCCGCGGTGCTCGCCTGCGTCTCTTTTTCCGCAGCAGCCCAAGACTCGGTGCAGGATCCGTTGCATGCCTGGACCAAGGGAGCGGACCCGGCTGCGCTTGAGAGCTGGGTGAACGCCCGGCTGGAGGCCGAGAAAGCTGATATTGAGAAGCTGACCGCCGTCAAAAGCGCGCACACCGTCGAAAACACGGTCCGGCCCTACGACGATGCTCTCAATGAGCTGTCTCTGGCAGGCAACGAAGCCTATCTCATGTACTCCGTTGGAGACTCCGCTCCGCTGCGCGACAAGGGACAGGAGTTGGTCGCGAAGATCTCCTCGGCCGCGACCGATCTCAACCTGAACCAGAACGTCTATCATGCGCTTGCCGCCGTTCCGCTGCCTGCAAACGATCCCCCCACCCGGCACTATGTGGAGCGTGCCCTGCTGGAGTATCGCCTGGCCGGTGTCGACAAGGACGAAGCCACCCGCGCCAAAATTCGTAAGCTGCAGGACAAGATCACGGACGCCACCCTGGTCTTCGGCCGCAATGTCGCTGACGGCAAGCTGACCGTCGCTGCAACCAAGACGGAGCTGAAAGGTCTTCCTGAGGACTACGTGGCCCGCCACAAGCCCGCAGCCGACGGAACCTACGCGCTCACGACCGACTCCCCTGACAGCACCCCCGTACTGAACTTCGCCGCTGACCCTGGTCTTCGCAAAAAGATGTATCTCGCCTACAACCAGCGTGCCTACCCGGCCAACGTTGCAGTCCTCAAGAGTGTTCTGGAGGCACGGCAGGATCTGGCGACGACACTGGGATACAAGACCTTTGCCGACCTTGCCACAGCCGACCAGATGATCGGTTCGGCCAGCAACCTCCGCCACTTCCTCGATGAGGTCGACCAGGCGTCCAAAGACGCAGCCGACAAGGAGTACGCTCTGCTGCTGGCCTACGCCAAACAACAGCAGACGGGTTTGACCAACATCTCGTCCGCGGATGCGGGCTTCTGGTCCGAGCAGTATCGCCGCGCCAAGTACGACTTCGATGCGCAGAGCGTTCGCCCCTACTTTCCTTACGACGAAGTCCAGGCAGGAATTCTCGCGACCGCTGCAAAGCTCTTCCACGTGGAGTTCCGGACCGTCACCGACGCAAAGACGTGGGACCCTTCCGTCTCGACCTTCGACGTCTATAACGCGTCCGGCACCGACAAAGAGAAGCTCGGACGAATCTACCTCGACATGCACCCCCGCGACGGCAAGGACAAGTGGTTCTCCTCCGCGCCCATCGTCCCCGGCATCCGTGGAAGACAGCTGCCCGAAGGCGCTCTGATCTGCAACTTCTCCGGCGGCGTCCCGGACGATCCCGGCCTGATGGAGTACAGCGAGGTCGTCACCTTCTTCCACGAATTCGGTCACCTGATGCACCACATCCTCGGCGGTCAGGGGGAGTGGTCCAATGCCGGCGGATTCAACGTCGAAGGCGACTTTGTCGAAGCCCCGTCACAGATGCTCGAGGAGATGTTCCGCGATCCCGGAATCCTGTCCGCCTTCGCAAGGCATTACAAGACCGGCGAGACCATTCCCCCCACCCTCATCGAAAAGATGAATGCCGCCGGAGCCTACGGACGCGGGCGATGGGTACAGGGTCAACTGTTCTATTCCACCTACTCCCTTCAGGTTCACGATCGCGATCCCGGACAAATCAACTTCGACACGCTGCTCCGGGAGGATTCGGACCGCTTCTCGCATTTCACCTTCGTCGATGGCAACCGGATGTATGCCAGCTTTACGCATCTGACCGGCTACTCGTCCAACTACTACACCTACGTGCTCGACAAAGTTATCGCCGTGGACTTCTTCTCACAGTTCGACAAGACCCATCTGCTCGAAGGCCCCACCGCGATGCGGTATCGTCACACCGTGCTTGAGCCGGGAGCCAGCAAGCCCGCGGACGCGCTTGTAAAAGATTTTCTCGGCCGGCCGCAGAATCTGACCGCCCTGAAGTCGTGGATCAACGAAGAGTTCAAAGCCACACGCGCAGGGCAGCAAACCGCGGCAAAATAGCTTTTCAGCGATCCCTGTTTCCTTCAAAGGAGTGTCATTCCGAGCGTAGCGCAGCGTAGCCGAGGGATCTGTTCTCTACCGCGACCGCCCACCGGCTACACTTTAATCCATGCAGCTCCGCACGGTCCGGGCAACCCAGTACGTCACGGCTCTCCGCGAAGGCGGAAGCCTGCCTGCTATCGTCGCAGCCGACGATCTCGGAATGTATGTCCTCAAGTTTCGTGGCGCAGGGCAAGGCCCACTGGCTCTGGTTGCTGAGCTGGTAGCGGGTGAGATCGGACGCGAGCTGGGACTGAATGTACCTGAGCTCGTCTTCATCGAGGTCGATCCCGCCCTCGGACGCAACGAACCCGACGAAGAGATTCGCGATCTCCTCAAAGCCAGCGTCGGGCTCAATCTCGCGCTCGATTATCTTCCCGGCTCCACCATGTTCGACCCCGCTGCAGGCGAGGTCGCCGATGCACAGACCGCATCGATGGCGGTGTGGTTCGATGCCTTCGTGATGAACGTCGATCGCACCCCGCGCAACGCCAATCTTCTGTGCTGGCATCGCGAGCTCTACTTCATCGACCACGGCGCCGCGCTCTACGTCCACCACGACTGGGAGACCATGCTCGACCGCGCCGAATCTCCCTTCCGCGAATCGAAGAACCACATCCTCTTGCCCTGGGCCACCAGAATGGAAGAAGCCGAGGAGCGCGCACGCCTGATCCTCACTCCTGACAAGCTCGCAGCCATTCTTGAGGCCGTTCCCGACAAGTGGCTGCTGCGGGACCACGAGGGCATCAGCGCCGCACAAAAGCGCGAGGTGTACGCCAACTTCTTCACGCGGCGACTTAAAGCCTCGTCCATCTTTCGAGAGGAGGCCAGCCGTGCCCGTGCCCAGCTCGTTTGACTACGCCGTCGTGCGTGTCGTGCCTCGCGTCGAGCGTGGCGAGTTCATCAATGCAGGGGTCATCGTCTTCTGCCTCGAACATAGGTTTCTGGAAGCGCGCGTCAAGGTCGACGAAGCTCGCCTGAAGGCTCTTTGGGAGCAGATCGACGTCGATCTTGTTCGCCGCCACCTTGAGGCCATCCCCCAGGTTGCCGCCGGCGATCTCTCCGCGGGCCCTATCGCCAGGCTTTCGTTGCGCGAGCGTTTCCACTGGCTGGTCTCTCCCCGCAGCACCATCATCCAGGTCTCACCGGTCCATACCGGCCTTTGCGAAGAGACGCCAGAGGGCATCCTCGACACGCTTACGAAGCGTCTGCTGGATTAGACCGCATCAGGCATCCACAAACGTCCGAGACCACAGTGGAGAGAGCGAAGCTTTCGCCCCACCGTTGTGGTACGTTCACACAATGCGCCGCCTCCTGCTTCCGATCATCGCTCTTCTGCTGCCCGGCCTTGCCTCTGCTCAGATGCCCGTCTCTCCTGAGACACGATCGGCGGTCGCAGGCATCATCGGCGATGTCATGGTCAACGGTCAGGCGTATGAGTACGACCGCCAGCTTGCCGACACAATCGGTCCTCGCCTCACCGGATCCGACAACTACGTGCACGCCGTCGCCTGGGCCCAGGACAAGTTCCGCTCGCTCGGCCTCGCGAACGTCCATACGGAATCCTTCACCATTCCTGCAACCTGGGAACCCGAGACGCCGGCCACCGGCAGAATCACCGCTCCGCGCATCCAGCAGCTGCACATCTACTCGCTCGGCTGGAGCCCCTCCACACCAGCTGGCGGCGTTAAAGGCAACGTCGTCTATCTGGAACATCTAACGATAGAAGGCATCGATGCCCAGAAGGCAAAACTCGCGGGCAACATCGTTCTGATGGACTCAAAGAGCCTCGGTGACCAGCCCTTCAGCCAGATCATCAAAGGGCTCGATCATCTCAACGGACTCGGTCCCAAAGCGCTGCTGCTGGTCGGCGGACCCAACGGAATAGAATCGGCCACAGCCCTCACCTTCGACGGTAGCCTCTTCCACTCTCCCGTCGCACAGGTCGGCAGCGAAGACACCGCGCTCATCAAACGCATGCTCGATAACGGGCCTGTAGCTGTCGAGTTCTCCTTCAAAAACCGCATCCGTAAGAACGTCAAGGTCGACAACGTCGTCGCCGAGATTCCCGGTCGCGATCTACCCAACGAGGTCGTAATCGTCGCAGGCCATCTTGACTCCTGGCACCCGGCGACCGGGGCGCAGGATAACGGCACCGGCGTTGCCACGGTCATCGATGTGGCCCGCGCCATCAAGACCAGCGGCCATCCTCCGCGCCGCACGGTCCGCTTCCTTCTCGTCGGCGGAGAGGAGCAGGGAATCCTCGGTTCCACGGCCTACGTCCGCCAGCACAAAGCCGATATGGCTTCCATCGACTGCGTCCTGATCTCTGATACAGGAGCCCAGCGCGCCAAGGGCTGGTACCTGATGGGCCGCGACGATGAGAGAGAAGCCCTCAAGAATGTGGAACCGCTGCTGGCCGGCCTGGGCTCGAACGACACCACACCTTCGGTCGAGTTCCTCTTCCAGACCGACCACATCTCCTTCGATCTTCTCGGTGTACCGACCCTCGTCCTCTGGAACGATGTCGATAAGTACTTCAAGCTCCACCACAAAGCGTCGGACTCCTTCGACTCCGTCAATCAGGCTGATCTCAACCAGGGCGTCGCCACCACCGCCGCAACGACCTACGCCATTGCGGACTCCAGCCAGCCCTTTGCACCGCATGACACCCCGGCACAGACCGAAGAGTGGCTGAAGAACGCCAAGCAATGGGACGACTACCAGTTCTTCAAGAACGCCGGAGTCTTTCCATAGATCTTTCGAACAATCGGCAAGACCTCATCGGAGCAAACTGATCCGGGATACGGCAGCGGAAAACGAAGAACCGGTCACTCTTCGTCGAGCTTCTCCTCGATCGCCTCCACCGCATCCTTCCAGCTCTTCTCGACACCCTCCGCGAACCCATCCAGATCCTCCGCCGCAGAGACTCCCTTGCTGCGCAGGAACTTCTTGAGCGCGGCAAGCTCCCCCTGCACGTGATCCAGGAGAGAGTGCTCCGCCTCCTCGATGCGCTCACGGATTGCCTTCACATCCATCTTCGGTTTGGGAGGCTCCTTCGGCTTGCGTGGTGCCCTGCCGGAAAAATTCAAGTCATCCACAGGCACACGGAATCGCTCAAGATTCGTTCCCGGAATCGTGAGATTCACCTCACGACCGTCGTAGCTTACCGAGCTGACCGTCCACACCGTCGCCCGTTCCCCCACCGTCACCCGGTCTCCGGTCTGCGGAGCATCCTGCGCCTCATGGGTCTCAGCCTTCGACTTCTGGCTCAGAGACTCTGCCAGCTTCGCGCTGATGTCGATCGATTCCTCTGCCTTCTTCGGCTTCTTTCGTGTCGCCATCGCTTCCTTATCGCCTCCCGCCGGCTGCCATCGCAGTCGCGGCGCTCACCCTGCGATCTCCATTGTCCATCGCGCCCGATCGACATCGTTGAGCGTGCGCAACTGCACACGATACAGAGCGGTACCCCACGAGCGGCGCATCCCCTCGTCCTGCAGCTCAATCTTCTCCATGCTGAACCCGAGCGCTGCGCCATCGTATTTCAACGAAACATCCTTCCCTCCCGGCTTTGCCGCGTGCAACACAAACACGCCCCGGCCACGCTCCGACGGCACTCGCGAGGTCATCAATGACAGCGCCACCGGGCCTCGCTTCGCCAGCTCGAAGTCCTCCGTCAGCCGCACCATATTCGATCGACGATCCAGCACCACTTCGCGCATCCATCGCTTAACTCCCGCCTGTGCCGGATACGCCGTTGCGAGATTCATGGTCATCCCTGAGCTTGCGGCGCCGCCGCCCCTATACTTCACTTCGCTCGCGCCATAGCGCATGCCCTCATGCTGCATCACTCCGTTGATGGTCGGAAGGTTGTGATACGCCGACTGCATCGTCCAGATGGTGTAGCGCTCCGGGCTGAAGGTCTTTGCGGTATATGCCTCTACGCCAACGTCGATAAAGACCGGCTCGCCATCATGAAAGGCGATGAAGCTTCCTGAATCGTTATGGCCGTGGCTGCGGCCGTTGCTCGCCGCCTGGACCGCCAGATAAAATCCTTCCGTCGTCCCCTCCCTGGCCCGGGCCGTCATCAGATGCAGCGACGGATACCAGGCATCCCGCCCCAGTGCGTCGGTCTTCTTCGCCTCGCGAATCTCTCGTGCACACAGCACATCCGGCAGGGTGCGCGCCAAGGTCGGCAGCCCCCCGCCAAGCGCCTTCTCAAGTACTTCCGGTCTGCCGGCAGCCCCCAGCCCCTGCTCGGCTGAATGAAAGGCTCCAAAGGCCGACAATGATGGCATCTTCGCTGCAAGACCGTAGCGATACACCAGCTCCGGAGTCGGAGCATCCTCCATATGCGCATCGCCGTAGTTCACATACGCGTTGCCGGCAATATGCACGTCCGCGATGTACTGGCCCATCCGCTGCACAAAAGGATGCGTCATCACATTGGCTGCTCCATTCACCGCCGAGGCCAGCGTCCGGCAGCAATCGAAGTACGACCCCGGAGAGCGCTGCCAGTACACCGGACCTTCCTCACAGCCTCCATCCGGCGAATAGTCGCTCAGAAAGATATCCAGGCTGCGGCAGCTCTTTTCCACAGCGCGCTGGCGCCGTTCCGCGTCCGTCTCGAGCAGCATATTGGTCATCAGCCAGTTCGAGTTGATCCATGGATTCCAGTTGTTGAGATGACCGCGCTTCGCGCTCAGTCCCATCCACCAGAAATCGTCCCGCTCGAGTGCCGGATCCAGCACACGCCGCTTCGCCTCTCTCTGGATTCGTGGCCCGATCTCAGGAGACACGCTCTTCAAGCGATCACCCAGCAGATAGTCGATCCACGCCATGGTGGAAGCCGTCTCTGCTGCGAAGAGATCCACAATCGGCTCCGCTACATCCGGAAGCCCAACCCCGGCCTTCTGCGCTCCAAGGTGCGCCGGGGCTCCCCAGAAGCTCTCTTCGCACACCAGCCAGACACCGTTTGCAATATCGTCCAGAAAGCGGCTCTCGCCCTGCGCGCACTCTCCCAGTACAAGATCGATCAGCCGCCTCCGCCGCCCAAACTGCTCACTCTCATATCGTGAGCGATTCCCGTTGCGCTTGAAATCCAGAGCCGTCGTCGCCAGCAGAGACGGCCACTCCCGCCCCTTCACCGCCTCCGCGCGTGCCGTCATCGCCGCGCGTATATCTTCAGGAACCTGCAACCACGCATCGCGCTCCGTAGCGCGTGGATACGGATGCCACTGCCCCACCGGCACCAGCTTTTCCCGCAGCAGCTCCGAAGAAAACGTCGTACGCAACAGATCGCTGGGTGGTCCGGCTGTCTCGCCTTCAGCACTCATCGCAGCAAATCCAACTCGCGGAGAAAGATACCGTGCTGCCAGCAGCCCTCCAGAGCCGCGCAAAAGGTCTCGTCGATTCATGCGATCCACTATCGCATCAGATCGCCGGTCGCGTCACGGCGACACCCGCGCGCGTCTACTCTTTCTCACCCATCGCATAGACAGTCTCAGTATGACGGCGCATCAGCGCGATGCTTCGGGTACAAAATCCCGTATCGTCTCGCAGGACTGGCTGCTTGGCTATAAGGTCGACTGGGGGGTTCCTGAGTTCGCGAGCTCCGAGCGGACCCTGTCCATGGTCGCCAGGTAAAAGTGCAGATTGTGCACCGAGTTCAGGGTCAGGGCCAATGGTTCTCCCGCCACAAACAAGTGCCGCAGATACGCCCGCGAGTACCGTGCGCACACCATGCAGCCGCACGTTGCATCAATCGGCCCCTTGTCCTCGGCATACTCTTTGCGCTTGATGTTCATGCGTACCGGACCCCCGCCTTCGCCCCGCACAAACAGCAGGCCATGCCGCCCTGCCCGCGTGGGCAGAACGCAGTCCATCATGTCCACGCCCATCTTCGCGTACTCTTCAATCTCGTCCGGATACCCTACGCCCATCACATAGCGAGGCTTATCTTTTGGCAGCCACTCCAGCGTCTTTGCAATCATCTCGCGAGTCACCTCGCGCGGTTCCCCGACGGCGAGGCCGCCGATCGCATAGCCGGGAAACTCCATCTCGACCAGCCGCTCCGCCGACTCTCGCCGCAGATCTGCGTACATTCCGCCCTGCACAATACCGAAGAGGTTCTGCGTTGCTCCGTCCCGTTCTTCATGCCACGGAACCCTATGCTTGTTCGCGTCGAAGTGATTCTTGGATCGCGCCGCCCAGGCGTGGGTCAGCCCCATCGACTCTTGGGTGCGCTCCCAGCTCGCCGGCGTCTCCACACACTCGTCGAAGACCATGGCGATGTCGGCCCCAAGTGCGATCTGCACATCGATCGAGTGCTCCGGCGAGAAGAAATGCTTCGACCCATCCAGGTGCGAGCGAAACTCCACTCCGTCCGGCGTCACCTTGCGCAGGCTGCTCAGGCTGAAGACCTGAAAGCCTCCGGAGTCCGTCAGCATGGGCCGGTCCCAGCTCATAAAGCGGTGCACCCCGCCCATCCGTGCGATCAACTCATGCCCGGGGCGCAGATACAGATGATAGGTATTCGCAAGAATGATCTCGGCGCCACGGGGGTGTCCATCGCTTCGAGGCGGCCCGATCCTCTCCAGTACGCCCTGCTCTACAGTCTTGACGGTGGCCGCCGTACCGACCGGCATAAATACCGGCGTCTGCACAGTTCCATGCGGAAGCGTAAGCGCGCCTCTGCGGCCGCCGCTCTCCGCGGTCTTGCTGATCTCAAAGGTCAAACCCATCTCTTTGATTGTATCGATCACAAAATCGAGCGTGCTCTTGGGAGAAACCTCTAAAATCTCTGAGCTCCCTTCACCGGGCTCCCATAGATTTATCTCTGCCCATGTCGAACGCGCCTCAAGATCCAGAGTCGGCAACCACCGAGCCCAATCCGCTTCTCACCGAGCCGGAGTTCGTCCTTCCTCTCGCTCCTGAGCTCATCGAGGCCGGCACCGCCATCGCACCTGCGCCAGCACGCCCTGCCGCTGCGATCTTCATCTTCCTCACCGTCTCGCTCGACATGCTGGCGATGGGAATGATCGCTCCCGTGCTGCCTCGCCTTATCGAGAGCTTTCTCAGCGGCGATACGTCCAGCGCCTCACGCATGCTCGGCGTCTTCGGTACGGTCTTCGCGGTGGTCCAGTTCTTCTTCTCACCCATCCTCGGTTCGCTCTCCGACCGCATCGGCCGCCGCCCCATCGTTCTTGTCTCCAACTTCGGCCTGGGCCTGGACTACGTCCTGATGGCCTGGGCGCCCGCGCTGCACTGGCTCTTCCTTGGACGCGTCATCTCCGGCATCACCTCCTCCAGCATCCCGACCGCGATGGCGTACATGGCCGACGTCACCCCACAGGAGCGCCGCGCTGCCGCCTTCGGGATATTGGGCGGAGCCTTCGGCTTCGGCCTCATCCTTGGTCCTTCCGTCGGTGGCATCCTCGGTTCTATCAACCCGCGTCTTCCCTTCTGGGTCGCTGCCGGGCTCAGCCTGCTCAACGGACTCTACGGTCTCTTCGTCCTGCCCGAGTCTCTGTCGCCGGAACATCGCATGGCCTTCTGCTGGCGACGTGCCAATCCGATCGGCTCCATCAACCTGCTGCGCCGTGACGGTATGCTCGCTCTTTCGGGCGTCCTGCTCTTCGGTTACATCGCGCAGCAATCTTTGATGAATGTCTTCGTCATCTACGGCGACTATCGCTATCGCTGGAGCGACCGCACGGTCGGTCTCGCTCTCGCCACCCTCGGCGCCGGCAGCGCGCTCTATGGAGCCGTCCTTCTGAAGCCGGTCGTCGCCAGGCTCCGCGAGCGGAGATGTATCGCGCTGGGCCTCATCGGTGGAACCATCGGCTATAGCCTCTTCGGAATCTCCCGCAACGGCTGGCTCTTCTGGTTGGGCATGCCTCTGCTCAACCTCATGTCCTTCGCATGGCCCTCCGCGCAGGGAGTTCTCTCGCGCAGGACCAATCCTGCCGAACAAGGCCAGCTCCAGGGTGCCATCAACAGCCTGCGCGGCATCGCAGGGATCATCGGACCCGGAATCTTCACCTGGATCTTCAGCAAATCCATCGGCCCGAACGCCATCATCCCCTTCATGGGATCGCCCTTCTTCCTAGCCGCCTCCATGCTGCTCGTCAGCCTCGCCTTCCTTCGCATCAGTCCCGAGTAGTCCCACTCCAGGACGATCCGTTCACCGGCGGGAGGTATAGTGGTTTCGCCATGAAGATCGCCCTTCTGCTCGCTCTCACGCTGACGCTTCCCGCCGCCGCGCAAAACTTCTCCGGCCCCGCGCCGCCCGCGCCTCCACTCTCAGCAGACTCGCAACAGCAGTCAGGAGTTCCCGAGGGCAAACTCTCTGACAAGCTCACCATCACCAGCCACATCTACGACGGCATGACCAGCAACTACTGGATCTACGTGCCTGCGCAATATGATCCCAAAACTCCCGCCGCCGTCATGGTCTTCAACGACGGCGGTGGTTACATCGATCGCAAGGGCAGCCACCCCGCCCTCAACGTCATCGACAACTTGATTGCGCAACACAAGATTCCCGTCATGATCGCCGTCTTCACCGATCCCGGCGATATCTCCGGAGCACCCGGAACCCCCACCTATAAGTTCGTCGATGCCTACTCGAAGAAGTGGTCGCGCACCCTCAAAGACTCCATGCGCTCGACCGAGTACGACACCGTCTCCGACCGCTACCCTCGCTTTCTCCGCGACGAACTGCTCCCTGCAGTGGCCGCCAAATACAACCTCCGCAAGGATGCCTACAGCCACGCCATCACCGGCATGTCCTCCGGCGGAATCACCTCCTTCAACGCGGCCTGGCAGATGCCTGACGAGTTCAGCCGCGTCATCTCGTGGATCGGCAGCTTCACCGCCATCCAGTGGCACGAAGATCCCGCCGTTCCCGATGGCGGCCAGGATTATCCGGAGAAGGTTCTGCGTGAGCCGCACCGCAATCTTCGCGTCTGGCTGCAGGACGGAGCCAATGACCAGGAGAACAATCGCTACGGAAGCTGGCCGCTGGCAAACATCCGCCTGGCAAACGCACTCAAGCTGAAGGGCTATGACTCCCACTTCAGCTTCGGCGTAGGTCCTCACAGCCCCGGAGAAGGCGCGGCAGAGTTTCCAGAAGAGATGGTCTGGCTATGGCGCGGCTACGATCCGGCCCGGACCACGGAAAACTACACGCAGGATCCGGCGGAAGCGGCCAGGCCACCCTTTCGCGTCGCCATCACCAACCGCGAAGCTCGCTAGCTGGGTGAGCTTCGCCGTGGTTTCATGGTGACGGCCGCGCTTGTCGCAGCGACGGCCGTCAGACCCGCTGCCACCCACGCCACAATCCTGAAGCCGTGGACGAATGCTTCATCCACCGCGTGCCTCGCATTCGGATCACTGGTATCGATCGCGCCCAGCTTCGCCCGCTGCTCCATCGTTCGTTGCACCGTCGCTTCCGAGACAGGGACAGCGTCGAGCTTTCGCGTCAACGCCCCTGCAAACGTGTGGAAGAAGACCGGCGCCAGAACCGCGAGCGCCAGCAACGAAGCCACCTGCGACACAGCATTGTTCACCCCGGACGCCGCGCCCGTTCGCGACTCCTGCACAGAGCTCATCACCACGGCCGTCAACGGGGCAACACTGATCGCCATCCCAAAGCCAAGCACCAGCACCGCCGGAAAATACGTCGTCCAGTAGCTGCCGCCCACGCCCGGCCACGACAGTAGAAGGTATCCCACCGTTGCGATCATTGGGCCCATAACCAACGGGACGCGCGCTCCGTACTGCGATAACAGCCCGCCTGACCATCGCGACAGCAGAAACATCAGCACGACCATGGGCAGCATCGCCGCGCCCGCCTGGGCCGGATGATATCCCTGGATCTGGATGAGATTCAGCGGAAGATAAAACAGAGCTCCGCCCAGCGCCGCATACAGGCAGAAGGTCAGCAGGTTGGCTCCTGTAAATTCGCGACTGCGAAACAGCGACAACGGGACGAGCGGCCCGGATGCGTGGGCCTCTTCAAAAAATGCTGCGACTAACAGCAAAACGCCCACAATCCCCGACAACCAGGTGGCACGCCCCCCTGCTGCGCCCTCAATCAACGCGAAGGTCACTCCCGCCAGGCCGCCGGTCAATAGCAGCGCTCCTCTCCAGTCCAGCGTGCCCGCTTCATCCTGTCCGGTTCGCTGCACCTCTGGTACATACCGCAGCAAGATCCAGACCGCGATAACGGCCAGCGGAGCATTGATGAAGAAGACCCACCGCCACGATCCGTGCTCGACCAGCAGCCCACCTGCCACAGGTCCCACAGCCGTCATCATGGCAGCGAAACCCGACCACGTTCCGATGGCTCTCCCACGCTCCTCCGCAGGAAAGTATGCGCTGATCAAGGCAAGGCTGTTCGGAACCAGCATCGCTCCCCCAACGCCCTGAATCGCACGCCCTGCGATCAGTTGACCCACGTCCGGAGCGAATCCGCACCAGACGGACGACGCCGCAAACAGAGCCACGCCAGTCAGGAAGATCCTTCGAAGTCCAAACCGGTCGCCCAGGGCACCCCCCACCAGCAGCAGTGCCGCAAGAAACAACGCGTAAGCCTCCACCACCCACTGGACTTGCGCCCCCGTCGCATGCAGACCGTCCTGCAGGGCAGGTAGCGCAACGTTCACGACCGTGCCGTCGATAAACTCCATGCTCGATCCCAGCACCGTCGCGGCCAGAACCCACCTTCCGCAGGGCCGCGCCGGTGGCCGGGATTCCCCCGAGAGGATGACGCCTGCATCGCACGGCCTTCTTGCGCTTGTAATCAAATCGGTTCGCCTCCGCCACTATCGGTGCGGTCCGTCCGCTTCCCTGCCCCGAGGCCGATCCCAAAAGAATAAATGCCGGCCACCCTTCTCGGGCGACCGGCATGCGTTCAAAGTGTCTCTCGTGGTTTAGAACAGCACCTTCGCTCCAAACTGAATGATGCGCGGATCGAAGGTGTTCGTAATCGTTCCACCCGTCAGCGCACCCGACGACGACACCGAGATGCCACCTCCCGGAGTCGTGAAGTTCGTGTGGTTGAAAGCGTTGTACAGCTCACCGCGGAACTCGACCTTCAGACGCTCCATCGGTGTATCGAAGCGCTTGTTGAATGCGATGTTCAGCGCGTTGAACGCAGGGCTGCGGTCCGGATTCCGCGACATGTTGCCGAAGGGGCTTACCGGAATGCCGTTCACCGTGCTGTTCGGGCTCGTCGGAATTGAGACCGAAGCAAGGTTGATGTACTGCAGCGCATTCGCCGTGGCCTTCGACTTGTCCAGCGAGCTCACCTTCACCCCGCCGACCCGATTTGGACGGTACAGGTTCGATCCGCGATAGCTCGCCGCGATGCCCGAGACCTGGTTCGCCGTCGGAGGCGTGTAGTTGATCTGATACGGAAACCCCGACGTCGCCTGGTTCACCGCCGATACCTGCCACTGTCCCAGCAGCTGGTTCAGAATGCCGCCCGTGTCCATAAAGCGCCGGCCGCGCCCGAACGGAAGCTCATAGACAACTGAGGTCGTGTTGACGATCGGCTGGTTGTACTCCGACTGGCTGTAATCCGCAGCAGGATTGCGGTAGTCCTGCATCGATGGTGTGTTTGCCTCAAGAGAAGCTCCCGCGTTGTCCATCGCGTGCGACCACGTAAACGAGTTCAACAGCGTCAAGCCGGCCACCATTCGCTGTTCATACCGCAGCTGCAGCGAGTTGTAGTTCGAGTACGCCTGGTGCATCGCAATCGTGATATCCCCGTACGTCGGAATCGGACGAGCGAAGGTCTTATTCACAATCACATTCGGATCGGCCTGGTTGTAGTTGGCAAACTGCAGCAGCTTCAGTCCATGGTTGCCGACATAGGCCACGTCGAACAGAATGTTCTTCGCCAGCGTGCGCTGCACATCCAGGTAGTAGTTGTGCACGTAGCTGTCGCGATATCGCTTCGAGTCGATGTAGGAGACGTTGTCCGTCTTCGGGTCGAAGGTCAGCGTGCTCTTCGGGAAACCCTGATCCATCGACGTGTACGTCCCCGTGCCGCCTGCAGGCGCAGGCTTCTGGGTCACCGTCACGAACAGCGCCTCAGGGGGATTGATGGCAAGAATATTACCCGAGCCAGCACGATCGTAGTGCGAAAAGCTGACGCCATAGCCGCCGCGGATCGCCGTCTTGTCATCCGGCGCGTAGGCAAAGCCGAAGCGCGGTGCAAAGTCGTTGCGGTCAGGATCGTAACCGTACTTGTTCCCCGTTGCGCTGACCGGAACCATCGCCCCCAACGGATTTGAGGCCGCCAGCGTCGGATCGAAGTTCGACTGCAGGTTCTTTTGCTCCCAGTAGGGCGTCGTGTACTCATAACGAAGCCCCATATTCAGCGTCAGCTTTGGCGACACCTTCCAATCGTCCTGGAAGTAACCGAAGTTCGAACGGTTTCGCAGATGCGCCACAAAGTACGAAGACAGCGAGTAAGCGCTAGAGGCTCCCCATAGAAAGTCCGCGAAGGTATTGTCGCTTGTCGACGTCTCCGCTGTCGTTCCATTCGCATACTTACGGCTGTAGCCACCCGCAAAGGTAAAGCCGCCGTACAGGGGATTTGTATCCTGCACCGCCATCCAGATCTGCTGATATTCGTAGCCCGCCTTGAGCGAATGATTCTTGATCACCCACGAATAGTTCACCTTCGGATCCAGCAGAGCCGGGTTCTGAAACTGAGGATTCGTCGTCTGGCGTCCCAGCGCCGTAAAGCCAGTGATCCCGATACCGGGAATACCGCCCGCTACTGTCGGATCGGTCGGCAGGCCCGGGAACACCAACCCGGCATCCTGACCGATCGACAGCGAGAACTTACCCGCCTTCGTTCGCGACAATCCAAGCCGCGCATCCAGCAACTGGTTCGAACCAATCACGCGCGTATAGCCCAGCGCAATCTGCTGGTCTAGGATCCGCTGTTTTCCATTTGAGTTTCCATCCAGCGGAAGCCCGAAGACCGGAAAGTCCGTCGCGTTCTGCTTCAAATCCGAGACGCGCAGAAAGAACGAATTCTTCTGGTTCAGCGTCCAGTCCAGCCGCAGATCTCCCTTATCGGAAAAATTGTTCGAACGCTGTAGCGTCGTAAAGTTATTCTGCGTCGCCGCCGTCGGTCCCTGCTGCGAAATCAGGGACGCAATCTTTAAAGCCGCAGGCGAAATATGCGGCGAGTTCAGGATCGATGCGCCAGCAGCATACGGCGTTTGATCGAACGGGTCATACACCGTCTTACTGAACTTGCCCGCAAGCTGGTTCGGTGTGGGCAGCGTCGCCGACGAGATCTGTTTCCGCGCCTGCCGGAAGCCCTCATAGTCGAGGAAGAAGAACAGATGGTCGTGCACGATCGGGCCGCCGACATTTCCGCCAAACTGGTTGCGGTTATAGGCAGGCTTCTGCCCTCCCGGCGGGCGGAAGAAGCCCGTCGCATTCAGGTCCGTATTGCGAAGGAACTCATAAACACGCCCATGGAACTGATTCGTTCCCTGCGCGAACGCCACATTCACCACCGCGCCCGAGGCGCGTCCGTACTCCGCCGTCTCGTTGTTCGTCACCACCTGGAACTGTGCAATCGAGTCCGGTGCCGGCTGAATAATCTGGTTCGAAAAACCTTGGTTCGACTCGCCGTAGGCATTGTTGTCCATGCCGTCCAGCAGAAAGTTGTTGAAGATCGAGCGCTGCCCGTTGACGTTGAACGATCCCTCGCGCAACAGGCCCGTATTCGAAGCCGTCGACATCGACCCCGTCGTCTGTCGCACGCCCGTCGTCAGCCCGATCAGGTCCGAGTAATTGCGACTCACCAGCGGAAGCGCCGCCGTCTGGTACTGCGTCACAATCTGTCCGCGCTGGCTGGTATCCGTCTCCACCTGTAGCGAAACTCCCGAAACCTCAACAGTGGTGCTGGTCTCGCCGATCTGCAGCGTCAGGTCGATTCTCTGCCGCGCGGCGATCGAGACCGTAATGTCAGTCGCGCGGGTTGGCGCAAAACCGGCCTTGTTCACTTCAATGTTGTACTGGCCTACCCGCAAGGCTGGGACTTCATAGTCACCGCTGTCATTCGTCTGTCGCGTTGTCACAACGCCAGTCGCAATATTTGTAACCTTTACCGTTGCATCCGGAACCACCGCACCGGATCCGTCATGGACCGTGCCTACGATACTGCCGTTCTCGTACTGCGCCAGGGCGCGGCCCTGCAGCAGCACAAGGCACACCAGTGCCAATGTCAGGAATTGGAAGATTTTGCGCATACCCCTAACGCTAATCGCGTTTTGTATACGCACGATGACGGGACCGTGAATACAACGTTTCATGGCTCTCCTTGAAGAAAAACAAGCGCGGCAGATCTCGATTAGCGTGCGTCTGCCTTCGCCCTTAACGGCTCCGGGACCCAGGCGCTCGTAAGCATCTTTGCCGGACCCGTCAGGTAATACGTAGGAATCTTCGGAAATTGTTCCTCGACGAGGATCAAGGTCCTGAAGTCGAAGCTCTGCACCTCAGACCGTGACTCCATCCCGCCCTTCACAATGGCTCCGCACAGCGCATCGACAAACGCCTGTGGACCTACCGTGTGGTTGGTGTGGCCATCATCGCCGGGAATCCCCTCCGGCATGATCTTGGTCTCGATGTTGAACCGTACCCGCTCCGCATTCTCCGCGCGCTCCTTCGCATGCGCATCCTGCTTGCCCGGACCCGTGCGGTAATACTCCACGTAAAAGTTCACAAACTGGAACAGCTGCGCCGCATAGGTCGGCACATACGGGCTCATCAGCCCTTCCTTCTTCGCGAACGCTACGGCTACCGGCGACAGCGAAAGGTCGTTCTTCTGTTCCGTCCCAAAGTGGAGCTTGTCGCAAATAAATGTCTTCTGCGCCTCCGTGCTCGAGATGTCCTTCGTGAAGACTCGGTTCTCCATCGTGTACGGCTTGCCATCCGCACGCCGACAGCTCTGCGGACTCAGAAACTGGTCATGCCAGATCAGAGAAACCCCATCGGTCGTCACACCGGTATCGGTCTCGAGCGTCGTCACCAGTTGATCCAGCCCGCTCTCGAACGAAGGCAGCGTGTTCTCCGGCCGCAGGCCGCGGCCGCCGCGATGGGCTGTCACATCAAACTTCGCCAGCCTCTCCCGCTCCTCAGCCGACTTCGCTGCTGCCCGCTCTTCTCTCAGCACTCGCTGCAGCAGATCCGGCCGATCCGTAATCAGGCCATCTACTCCCATCCTGATCTCGGTCCGCATCTTCTCAGGATCGTTCGTCGTCCACGGCACAATCTTGAAGCCCTTGGCCTGCAGATCCTTCAGCGGAACTTCGCCGCTCAAAACCGTGGCATCCACCGGAGACAGTACCGGCTGGCCCGCGCCATGGGCCTTCGCATGGGCCCACGCCTTCTCCATCACCTGCATGTAAGGATTCGTCGCCGGGTCCTGAGCCTTCATCGTCACAGCCGAGCTCACGCAAAGAATTACAGCGCCTAAAAATCGATTGATCATAAAGCGCAAGCATCCTACATCAAAGTTACGTAAGCGTTAAAGGACGGGGGAACCCACCCGATTAACCAGACCTCTTTCCTCGATCGAGCGGGGCTCTTCGTACTCCTCTGACCAACGACCCCGCCACCAGAAACACAAAGAGCGATCTGCAACCAACGCAGATCGCTCCGGCCGGACTCCCGATCCGCCTGTTAAAAGTGATGCGAAAGACCAATAATCACGGTGTAATCCGCAAAGAAGGCATCGCCGTTCTTGGTATTGTTCTCGATCTCCGGAACGCTCGGCGGACGGTCTCTCCGCAGCGCCCAGGGACCGTTGACCGACAGCGTCGTGCGGCGCACGTTCACCATCAATCCCGGATCGAGCGAGATCACGCTTCCCGGCCTGCGGAATCCGTTGCTGTCTCCGATCAGATCGCGCACTGGAACTCCCTCGCCTCGCGCCCCCAGGCTCAACGCCACACCGCGCAGCTTTGGGATTCCCTGAGACACGCCCAGCCGATACAGATACTGGTCCGTCACCGACATCACACCCTGCCCCGGCTGACTTCGAAACGTAACCACGCCATTCGTATCGCGCGGATTGAAGAGATACTGCGCCTGCCCGTACAGATCCGCACTTCGCCAAATTGACTTGTATCCCTGCGCAGCAAGCGACACGCCCCATCCTCCATCGCCCGGCTGCATGGACTGGTCCGCCGTCGCCTTGACGATCTGGCCTTTGTACAGCGCCGACCCGGTCGCATTGTTGATGCCGGTAGGAATCTTCACCGACGCACTCACCGCGAGATTGCCTCCAAACTCCGTCGGCGGGCGGAAGATCCAGCGCTGTGCACCCAGCGTGACGTCTCCGATTCCGCTCACCTGAAAGATGCCCGTCGGCGGATAGATCTGGTTGCGTGTGCCGTTGAAGACCGGAACGTCCGCAATAAAGCTCCACTGCGGCGAAAACCGGTACTCCACCCCGACATCGAAGATGTTCTGGTGATTGCGCACCGCATTCGGCCTCGCAATCTCCGCGTCGCCAATAAAGTATTTGTTCGAGTTGAAGAACCGGTAGCCGATATCGACCGTCAGGTTATGGATCGACCAGCCATAACGCGTCCCGCCATCCCACGCCTTTACAAGCTCATCCATCGAGCGCTGGTTTGAGTGCGCCGCAACGCACCCCTGCGCAAATCCCTGTCTTCCCGCAATCGCAGCCCAAACCACCGCTGCGGCCACCCATATCTTTCTCGTATTGCCGACCATTGATTCCCTCGCAAAAACACACCACCACACAAGCGTTCTTAGGCGACGCTAACTTGCAACAACTGTCCCGAGCGAACCACTGTAAGGCTCCAGCCGACACTCGTCTTCAACCAGAAGATGGAGACCTATCTCCACCACCCCACATGCAGACCCCAAAGAAGGTCTTTTTTCCGACAAGCCGTCTCGGCCCCACCCATCCACCCAGGAATGAAGAAGCGCTCGAAGATCTCCGGGCACTCTCTCGAGCAAAAAGAGGAGGCGCCTTCTGGGCGCCTCTGGAGAGCGTTACATCATGCGAGTTCTTTTATAAGCCAGCCATCATCGTTCGTCTTGGCCCCAATGGCCCAATTTTTCCTCCATCTTTTGATGGACCTATTCGCCGTCGGCGGCCTGGCGCTCCATCCACGCGCGAGCTGCCTTCAGCTGTGGCAGATCGCTATCCGCCCTGGCCCATACCCGCAACAGGTGAGCATAATCGGCAGTCGCCTCGCTTTTGTGGTTCGCCGCTGCATCGGCCTGTGCGACGCCATACAGTGCGAACCCCGATTCCGGCCGCTGCTTCAAAGCTGCCTCGTAGGCCTGCCTTGCCTCATCGTAGCGCCGCGCTCGCATCAGCGCGTCCCCTCGCGTCTCCTCTACCGGCCGTATATAAAACGGTGGCTCACGATACCCCAGCTCCCGCTCGGCATCGACCGCCTTCTGAAACATCTGGTTCGACTCCACCCCTCGCCCCTGCGCCAGCAGCACACTCGCACGCAGCTCCATCGCCGCAACATCCAGATAGCTGTGCACCGGCTTGGCCATCGCATCCTTCGACAGCGACATCGCAGCCATTCCCGGCATGTCGTCTGAGCTCTCCACCGGCTTCTGCTTGACCTTTGCGTCCATGGCATCGCTCATCGCCGTAGCTATCTTCACATCGACTCTCTCCAGAGCCTCCATGCCTCGCGTGTAATTCAGCATCTCCTCGCGCAGCTCCGCCAGATTCTTCAGCGGCTCCGCCGGAGCGCTTCGCTCCAGCGCCTGCGTCGCGCTCGTCCACGCTCCCGCACGCAGCAGCACCGGAAGGTCCACGCTGAGCCGCGTCATACCATCCCGCGGAGTCTGCCGGTAGAGCGTCGGCCCTACCTCGCCCCGTGCCGCCGTCAGCTTCTCAGACGTCTTCATCGCCTCACGAAGCCGCCCCGCCTCCATCTCATCGGCGATCAGGTACATCAGGTTGTGAACATAATTCCAGTCATTCGCCACACTCACGCTCTGCGCGTGCATGTACGCCTCATCCACGCGCATCGAAGCCAGAAATGAGTCCCGCGCCGATTCATAATCTCCCGTCCGATAAAAGATGTGCCCCGGCATATGAACCATGTGACCGGACGACGGTGTAAGACTACCCAGCTTCTTCGCACTGTCCAGCGCCAGCTCCGGATGATTCCCCGGCTCCATCGCATGAATCCAGTAGTGATTCGCCGCCGTATCGTCGGGATGCTCCTTCAGGATCGTCTCCAGAATCTGCTGCCCCTCCGCTGTGCCCGCATTCGGCTCCCCCTTCTTGTCGAACCCGTCGCGCAGCGATCCAGCCAGATAAATTCGTGCCTGCACATCCTTCGGATCCATCTGCACCAGCTTGCGGTACAGGAGGGTCGCCTCGGAATCTACATGCTTCGCTCCTTCCACCGGCTTCGCCTTTGCATCGTTCGTCTTCGGCTTCAGATCCTCCAGCGCCTGCTTATGCTCCGCTACCGCGGCCTCGATGTAGAGCTGCTCAGCCTTGCTCGTATGCTTCTTCAAAGCGACAGCCTGATCCAGAGCTTTTCCACCCGCCGGAACATCGGCGCTGCGAAAGACCTCTGCCTGGTACAGTCCCCAGTAGCACATCGCGCACTTCGGATCCGTTCGTATGGCCTGCTCAAAGGCACGCGCCGCCTCGTAATCCCAAAAGTCATGCAGCAGGTTCAGCCCCTGCGTAAACCACACTCGTGTCTCTTCATTCTCCGCCTTGATCCGGATCGATCCATTGCCGATCCCTGTCATCTTGACCGGTGCAGGAAGCTGCTCCGGAGGAACGATCAGGCTCATCATCTCCGCCCCATGACACATCGGCTGCTGCTGAGCGTACGACTCTCCCGTCAGCAACATCGCACTCAACAAAACAGCTGCAGCCAAACGACAACATCCCATGCGCTACCTCATCTCTCTTCCCTGATAGACATTCAGCATAGCGGCCCCGTCACCAGTCAGGCGAAAGATTCCCTTACCTTCCTGATGGAATGTCATCTCCCGCCTGTCTTCTTAAAAAGAAGTGTCATCCTGAGCGAAGCCGCAGGTGAAGTCGAAGGATCTGCGGTTCTAACCGTCACAACAGCCGGCGCAGCAGCATCGCCCGTCCCTCTACTCCAGGCACGCAATCAATCCGTTCGCAGCGCTCGATTAGGATCGATCTGTGCAGCGCGTCTCCCCGGAACCAAACACCCAACAAACGCCATCAGACAGAGCAACGCTGCAATCTCTATCAGCGTGACCGGGTCGTTCGGTCGAATCGCAAACAGCATCGACGAGAGCAGCCCCGTGCAGAAGACCGCCGCGATAGCACCCACACCCACGCCCATCAAAACCGGCCTCATCCCGCCTGCGAGGACGTTTGCCAATACCTGACCACGAGTAGCACCCAGCGCAATCCGAATTCCGATCTCCTTCGTTCGCCGGGAGACTGCAAGCCCCAGCGTTCCCGTCACCCCGACCACCGTAATGAAAAGGGCTAATCCGGCAAAGACTCCCAGCAGCGTCGCAGTCACCCGCGGAACTCCCACCTGTGCACTACGCAGCTCTTCAAGAGTACGAATGTCAGTAACAGGCTGCTGTGGATCGACCTGATGAATGAGAGAGACCATCTGGTTGACGATGCGCTTTGGGTCCTCCCGCGTGCGCAGCAGTAGCTTCGGGTCGCCCATGAAGGTCACCTGCGTCTGCGGGAAATAGACGTCATCCTGGAAGTCCTGATCCAGCCCGAACTGATGCGCGTTGCTGACCACACCCACGATCGTCACCCACGTCTTGCCGTGGTCTCCCGAGAGCCTCCGCCCCAGAGGATTCTCCTTCGGCCAATAGTGTCTGGCCATCTGGGCATTGATGATCGCGACCGGAGCGGAATCGCGAGTGTCCGCGTCCGTAAAAGACCGTCCTGAAAGCAGGGAAATGCCAAGAAGAGAAAAATAATCCGCCGTCACCAGCTGATGGCTGACTTGGGGCAAAGGTTCACCCGGCCGCGGAGGATGCCCTTCAAAGATCACTCCATTGTTCATTCCTCCCCTCTCGCTGTTAAGAGGAACGACGCTGCTCATCGCTACCGCCTGTACCCCCGGAATCTGATCCGCGCGCTCGAGAATCTGTCCGAAGAATGCGTTCTGCTGTGAGAGCTCGCTGTACTTCGTCCAATTGAGGCTGATGTTCATCGAGAGAACATTCGCCGTTCTAAATCCCGTATCGACAGAGAGAAGGTTATAGAGACTGCGCAGCATCAGTCCGGCACCCGCAAGCAGAACAAACGAGAAAGCCACCTGTGCCGCAACGAGAAGGTTTCGTGTGCGCGTTCCGGTCTCGCTTCCGACGGCCCGGTCGTTCGAGCCCGCCAGAGAGGCAAGTTTGCTTCGGCTCGCAACAAACCCCGGAATGGCTCCGAACAAAACACCCGTCACCAGTGACAGGCAGAAAGCGAAGAACAGGACCCGGCCGTCGAGACGAATCTCTTCGGAGAGAGGGGTCAGCCCTGCGGCGTATGCCACCAGCAGCTTCAGCCCGCCTGCCGCGATCGCCAGCCCCAGAAGCCCTCCGCCAATCGCGATCATCATGCTCTCCGTCAGATACTGGCGAAAGATATCCCACGTGGTCGCACCGGAGGCGAGACGGATCGCCGTCTCCCGCGAGCGACGAAGCTGCCTGGAAAGCGCCAGATTGGCGAGGTTCGCGCACGCGAGCAGCAGAACCAGCCCAGCAGCGCCGAGAAGCACGAGGAAGGTCGATCGTGCCGCATGCGTAAGCTCCTGCTGCAACGGAACAACCCGGACCGCGATCCCGGCACCGGGAGGATAGGACTTCGGATACGCCAGCGCCAGCCTTCGCGTGATGGTTGCCACATCGTTCTGCGCCTGTGCCGCGGAGACACCCGGCTTTAGCCGCGCGAAGACGCTCAACACGCGTGCGTCCCGATTGGCAATCATTCCCGCACTCGAGCGAAAGGGACACGACGTCGTTGGCATGTAAACGTCGTTCGCATCGGGATAGTCAGGAATAGGAGACATGATACCGACCACGGTGTGGACGCGATCGTTCATTACAAAAGGACGGCCAATCACCTTGGGGTCCGCGCCCAACTCTTTAAGCCAGTACGCATAGCTCAGAACCAGCACCGGCGGCGCCGACATCGTTTCATCGTTCGCCGTAAACAGGCGGCCAAGAACAGGCTTCGCTCCCAGAATGTTGAAGTAATTCGCGGAGATCACGCCCGTCACCACCCGCGACGGAACCTTCGCCCCAAGCAGCGTGAACGTCATCGAATGGTACTCTGCCATGTCGGAGAAGCTGTGCGACTCCTCGCGATAGTCCTGCACCTCCTGCACCGAAAAACTGATCGGGTCAGATCCAAGGCGCGACGCAGCCTGCTGCAGATGCACGATCTGCTCGGGAGCCGCATACGGCAGCGGACGCAGCAGAACACCATTGATCACCGTAAAGATCGCCGTGTTCGCTCCGATCCCCAGCCCAAGAGTGAGCACGGCCATGATGGTGTAGCCCGGAGAGCGCAACAACGTTCGACCGCAATAGCGGATATCTCGAATCAGCTTTTCCAGCCAGAAGATACTGTTGTGCCGCCACACCTCTTCGTGGACCTTTTGCCGGGAGCCGAACTTCAGGTGCGCCCTGCGGCGCGCCTCCTGGGAATCCATTCCGCGAGACTGATTGAGATCGTATTCGAGCGCCAGATGGTGCTCCATCTCCTGCTTCAACTCCCAATCCCGACGCCGGCGCTTGAAATATCGTGCAAGATTCATTGGTTTAGATCTGTTTCCTATCGATGTAATGAAGAAAAAAGTTCGTCATTCTGACCTGAGCATCGCGAAGGGGAGAATCCCTGTACTCCGTCTTTGTCGTTGCCGCATGTTTCTCATACCGCCACGAAGCGCCTCTAAATCTCTCCCATCACAAGGCCGATCGCCCGGCTCATCTGCCGCCACCGATTCTCTTCAAGCGCGAGCTGCTTTTTACCCTGCGCCGTCAACTTGTAAAACTTTGCCTTACGATTGTTCTCGCTCGCTCCCCAGGTCGAGGAAAGCCATCCACGATCCTCCAGCCGGTGCAGCGCCGGATACAACGATCCCTGTTCGATCTGCAGCACCTCTTCCGAGGTGTGCTCGATCACCTGAGCAATGGCATGTCCGTGTGCCGGTCCCATGACCAGCGTCTTGAGAATAAGCATGTCCAGGGTTCCCTGGAGCAGCTCCTGATCATTTGGCGCTTTCGATCGTGCCACGTCTCTCTCCTCCACAAGAACGCATACAGAAGGGCGATCCCTCTCCAATAGAACGTCTATGGGAAAAAGATACTCTGGTAGAACGTCTATGGGAAGCGCCTGTCCCGAAAAAGTGACGAACTGCAGTTACAGCACTAACTTTATGAGGTGTCATCCCGAGCGAAGCGAGGAATCCCGCCTTTTTTCGAGCTGGCCAACCATCCTGCGCAAGAAATCGCATCGCGTCCCCCATCAAAAAAATGGGGAGCCGTCACTCAGACAAACGCCCTGAAGCGACCGGCCAATCCCTCGTGCAAGAAAAGAGTCCCTACCGTGCCTGGATCAGCATCTCCGCAACCGTAAGTCCGAGCACCGGGTGTACCCAGTCCTCGGCAATCCCCACCAGAGGTTCCAGCACAAACCTGCGGTTATGCATCTCCGGATGCGGCAGCGTCAGCTCCGGGGTGTTCATCACACAGTTGTCGTAGAACAACAGATCGAGGTCAATCACCCTCGGCCCCTTGGCCACAATCCGCTCGCGCCCCATCTCGCGTTCGATCGCGAGCAGCGTCTGCATCAGCTCCAGGGGTGTCAACGAAGTCTCAAGGATGAGGGCGCCATTCAGGAACCGTGGCTGGTCCAGATATCCTACCGGCTCCGTGTCGTAGAACGGAGAAATTGCCTTTACCTCGCCAACGTCGCGTAACCGTTGAACTGCCGTTTGCAGGTTACGCTCCCTCCCCCCAAACTGCGAGGTAAGGTTCGACCCAAGCGCGATCGCTGCAAGCCCCATAACCGGTTAAATCCGCTTAGGCGGTTACGGCTTCGAGGCGCCTTGCGGCCCTCTCAACCTGTGGTTCTGCCGCCTCGTCGTAGCCATAAACCAGCTCCCACGAGGAGCGGTCCCGAAGCAGGCGCTGCACCAAGGCCGTGTGCATCGCATGACCCGCACGCTCCGCTACGACGCGGCCTTCGATGCGCTTTCCTGCAAGGGCCAGATCCCCGATCAGATCCAGCACCTTGTGGCGCACAAACTCGTCAGAAAATCTCAGTGGACCGTTCTCAACTCCCTTGCGTGAAAGGATGATGGCGCTCTCATCGGAGACTCCACGAATCAGTCCCATATTGCGCAGCATGGCTTCATCTTCTTTGAAACCAAAGGTTCGCGCGGGAGCGATCAGCTTTTCATAGTCCCCGACGGACAGGTCCACCCGGAGAGTCTCGTATCCGATAGGCTCAGGGAAATCGATGGTGTAGTCGATCGCGTATCCCTTGCCCGGATAGATGCCGATGAACTTTCCTGAGTCTTCCACCTCGACGGGCTTGAGCACCCGCATGTACTCGCGTTTGCGGCGCTGCTGCTTCAAACCGGTCTCCTCGAAGGCCCGGATGTAGGGAAGTGCGCTTCCATCGAGGATGGGAACCTCGAGATTGTTGATCTCGACGATGACGTTATCAACGCCGTAACCTACGAGGGCCGACAACAGATGCTCCGTCGTTGAGATCAGAACGCTGCCGCGCATCAGGCTGGTGGCATAACTGACCTTGGCGACGTTGCGTCCCGTCGCTGCAATCTCAAAGTTATCGAGGTCGGTCCTTCGGAAGACGATACCGGAGCCAGCGGGTGCGGGAACCAGGCGCATCGAGACCTGCGCTCCGCTGTGGAGACCAACCCCACAGAATTCAATGTCCGCTTTTATCGTTCTCTCAATGTGAGGTCCCATGCTTCGAAAGACGGTCTCCGATACAATCCGCTTGTTAGCTTATCGAACCCAGCCAGCGTATCAGTGTTGCAAAAAAGACACAGTTTTTCCTTAATTTCCATGAGTTCCCCCTTTCATTCGGGAGATAAGTTTAGGTAAATGAGCTACATAGATACAGACCCCAAAAATCTTCTCTCCGTCACGCAGGCGAAACTACCCTGGTTCCTCCAGCACCTGGAGGAGCTTGTCCGGGTCGAGAGCCCAAGTGAAGATCCATCCGCAGTTAACGCCGCTCAGGAGTTGACGGCAGGATGGGCGGCGGCACTCGGGGCCAAGATCCGGCGGCATCGGCAAAAAAAATTCGGAGATGTTTACGAGCTGAGATTCGGCCCCCAGCGCTCTCGCCAGAAGCCCATTCTTATCCTGGGGCATCTCGATACGGTGTGGCCCCATACGACCCTGAAGTCCATGCCCTGGCGCGTGGACTCCGGCAAGATCTACGGTCCGGGCGTCCTCGATATGAAGGCTGGCGTTGTGATGGCGCTGACTGCGGTGTCTGTGCTGCGCGAGGCCAACCTGATACGCCCGGTGACACTTCTGCTGGTCAGCGAAGAGGAGATCGGAAGTCCGGTCTCGCGTCCGATCACCGAACGACTCGCCAAGGAATCCTCTGCTGTCTTCGTCCTGGAGCCTGCGCAGGGGCTTGCGCTGAAGACCGCCCGCAAGGGGGTGGGGCACTACGAAGTGCGGGTCACGGGTATTGGCGCGCACGCCGGTGTGGACTTCGAGAGCGGCCACTCCGCCGTGCTCGAGCTGGCAAGACAGATCGAGCGAATCTCCGCATTTACCGACCTGAAGCGTGGGCTCACCGTGAACTGCGGAGTCATCGCCGGAGGAACACGATCGAATGTCATCGCGGCCGAGGCCCGTGCGGAGGTCGATGTCAGGATTGTGCGGGCCGGCGACGCAGGCAAGGTCGAACGCCTCTTTCGCCGCCTCAAGCCGATCGATTCGGCATGCAAGCTGACGATTACGGGCGGCATTAACCGGCCTCCGATGGAGCGCAAGGCTGGAACCATTGCGTTGTTCCAAAGAGCGAAGAAGCTTGCTTCTGGTCTAGGCTTTGCACTCGATGAAGCTGCGACCGGAGGAGGATCTGACGGCAATTTCACGGCGGCCCTTGGCGTTCCGACGCTGGATGGCATGGGAGCGATCGGCGCCGGAGCGCACGCCGCCCACGAGCACATCCTGGTTGAGCACATCGTGCCGCGTACCGCTCTCCTGGCAGCGATGCTGGTTGCAACCGAGTAATTCTTCCCACTGATTCAACCTTGTACGCGGCAAATCGAGGCGTAACGATGAAGTAGCGCTGAGCCGGAAAGGCCCTACTCACGTCTCTCCGTTAGATTTCAGCGCGTGCCTTCGGCACGTATCCGCATCTGACCGAACCTGAAACCACAGACCGGAGCGGACAATGCATTAACTGTCATCGCCACTTGAGTTTGAGGATCAGTAGCGGAAGCCGATTTATCGGGTACCAATCCTTCGTCGATGAGTGGCTCGGCGATTTCGCGCTCATACGCGCACGAAGTCATAGGACGCCAGGCCGCCTGGATGCGTCAGACAATCTCATTGACACCCATACTAAGATGTCTATATAAAGACATCTTAGTATGGCGAAGACCGATGCTCTGCAAGGCTCACTCGATTTGCTCGTGCTGAAGATATTGTCGCGGCGGCCGCGGCTTCACGGATACGCCATCATGGCTGCTATCGCAAGCGCGTCCGGCGAAGTGCTCCGCGCAGAGGAAGGTTCGCTCTATCCAGCGCTCCACCGGATGGAGGAGGCGGGCTTGATTCGAGCCGAGTGGATCAAGAAAGATACTGGCCGCCGCGCCCGCGTTTACGAACTGACCGCTGCAGGCAAGAAGCAACTGGGTGTGGAAGAGTCGCGCTGGAAGTCCGTCAGCCTGGCAATCAATCGGGTTCTGCGGGAGGCATGATATGTCTTTGTGGTCGCGTATCTCGAATGCCATACGGGGCGAGCGCTTGAATCGTGAGATCCAGGAAGAGCTGCAGTCGCACCTTGAAGAAGCCATCCTCTCAGGACGGGATCCCAGAGAGGCGCGTCGTGCATTCGGTTCGATGCTTCGCGCCCGCGAGACGAGCCACAGGATTCGTGTCGCCGGATGGCTTGAGTCTATGCTCGCTGATGTACGTTTCGGCTGGCGACAGCTGTGCCGCAATAAGTTTGCGTCCGCGGCCGCGGTGCTTTCTTTAGCTCTCGGGATTGGTTCCTGTGTTGCAGCCTTCCGTCTTATGGACGCCCTGCTCTGGCGGCCTTTGCCCATCTCCGGTTCCAGCAAGCTCTATGTGCTCTCCCGGATGGTGACTCTCTTCGACGGCAAGCATGCCGAGGATGGCCACTGGGCCACGCCGGACTTCAACCTGATGCGCGACGCCGTCAAGGATCAGGCTGACCTCATCGCCATCAGCGATGCCGATCGCACCGACATCGCCTGGTCCACCGACGACGACATGGAGAAAGCCCACGTCGCGTATGTCTCCGGCAACATGTTCTCCGTCTTCGGCCTTAAGCCCTCGCTTGGTCGCCTGCTCGCCTCTTCGGACGACCGAGGTCCCAGCGCCGCTCCCTACGCGGTCCTTTCCTGGGACTACTGGAATAGACGTTTCGGCAATGATCCTCATGCCCTCGGTAAGTCGCTCCACATTGGCAACCAGATCTTCGAGATCATCGGCGTAGGCCCTCGCGATTTCACCGGAACGGAAAAAGGAACTATCACTGACATTTTTCTGCCGCTCAACACGAACAGCCTCGCCACCCAGGATAATGTCATCTGGCATCGTGCATTCCTGATGCCGAAACCCAACATCGACCCGAACAGCGACCTTGAGCCGCTCCGCCAGCATCTCTCCGCCGTCAGCCGCGCCTTCGAGGTCCAGTGCTCCAAGTGCTTCCGCGACATGCCCCAAGCGAAGATCGACCGCTTGCTCAATAAAACGCTGGTCTTCCATCCCGCCGGCGCCGGCATCTCCGATCTCCAGAAGGACTATCGTCGTCTACTAGGCATTCTCGGTCTCCTGGTCGCTCTCGTCCTGCTCATCGCCTGCGTCAACGTCGTTAACATGATGACCGCCCAGGTAGCCGCCCGCACCCAGGAGATGGCTCTGCGAATCTCGATCGGAGCCGGCCGTCGCCGCCTCGTCCAGCTCATCCTCACCCAGAGCGCGTTGCTCGCCCTCCTGACTTCCATCCTTGGCGCAGCCTTTGCGGCTTGGGCGGCGCCCTTTGTGCTCAGTCTCATCAATCCGCCCGACGACCCTGCACGTCTTGCTCTTCCTGCCGACTGGGGTGTGCTTCTGTTCGGCTTCGGACTCTTTCTCCTCGTTGCTCTATTTCTTGGTTTGCTTCCGGCTCTCCGCGCCTCTGCCGTCGCACCCATCGCCGCTCTCAAAGGCGGTGAAGATCCGCACTCGCCACGTCGTCTCATGCGCGGCGGCATCGCTGTTCAAGTCGCTTTCTGTTTCCTGGTCCTCTTTCTGTCATCGCTCTTCGTCGCATCCTTCCAGCACTTGCAGAATCGCCCGTTGGGCTTCTCCACCGACCGTCTTCTTCTGCTCGAAACCGTCGCAGACAAAGGACAGCTTCCCGTCGTCTGGAATCAGACGGTCGAGGCGCTCCGTGCCACCCCTGGCGTGAACTCGGTCACAATTTCGCGCTGGCCGCTTCTTGGGCGCATCCGGATCAATAGCGACATCTCGATCAACGGTGCGCCTCCCAGTCCGACTCCCGCCTTCTTTTTAAACGTTTCCCCGAACTGGTTCTCGACGATGAAGATCCCTCTCATCTCCGGCCAAGACTTTCGCACTGAAGACACCTCGCCTGGAGTAGCCATCGTCAACGAAACGTTCGTCAAGACCTTCTTCCCCGGCCAAGACCCCCTCGGCCATACCTTTGAACGCGTCGCAAATCAATACCGCGGCACAGCTGGCAAATACAAGATCGTCGGCGTCACCCCCGACGTCCCTTACGATGATTTGCGCGAGACCAGCCGCGCCGTCTTCTATGCCCCCTTTGACGAGATCGACAGCAAATCCGCGCCGAAGCCCGTCGAGTTTGCCACCTTCGCCATTCGCACGGAGGGCGAGAACCCGCTCCTGCTCGCCGGCTCCCTCCGCCAGGTCATCGCACAGCAACACAATGGCCTTCGCGTCTCGAACATCACCACGCAGCTCGATCTAGTTCGCGACCAGACCATTCGTGAGCGCCTGATCGCCATGCTCGCCGCCTTCTTCGCCACCGTCGCGCTGCTCCTCGCCGGGATTGGACTCTATGCTGTCCTCAACTACTCCGTCCTCCAGCGCCGCCGCGAGATCGGTATCCGCATGGCGATCGGCTCGTCGCGTGCCGGCATCGTGCGTCTCGTCACCTCCGATGTCTCCCTGGCGATAGCGCTCGGCGGATGTGCGGGCGTCACGATGGGATTCGGCGCAGCCCGCTACGTCGAGTCGCTTTTCTACCAGGTCAAAGCCACCGACGCGGACATGATCGCGCTGCCAACGTGTGCCATTCTGCTCACCGCGCTCGTTGCCATACTCCCAGCCGTGCTAAGGGCGCTGCACACAGATCCGACCGAGATCCTACGCACGGAATGAGAAGCAGCACCCCATTTACTACGAAATCGCAGATCGTACTCAATTTTTGCAATGTAGTCGGTTCGCTTGGCACCAATTTCGTCAGGTGCACTGAGCGAGAACCGATCTCTTAGTCAAAAGCCCGCTTCAGCTGATCTTTTCTCGAGATTCGCAAAGCCGCCGCGCTGTTCCTGTTGCTGGTCACGACCACAGCATGGGCTCAGTCCGGCCAGCCCCAAAACCAGCCAACGGTAGTCCAGAAGCTTTACCTGAAAACGCCCCTCAGCAGGCTGACGAAAACGAGATGATTACTGCTCTACGCAACATGCTCCATCCAATGACGACGATGATCCTGGTTCCCTCTCAGAAGGCAGTCGTCTTGAATGGAACCTCCGAGCAGATCGAACTTGCGAGAAAGATCGTTCACGATCTCGACCGCCCACAGCATGCCTACCGTCTCACCTACACCCTGATTGATATGGATGGCACTAGACGGATCGGAGAGCAACGCTACACCATGGTGGCGATGCCAAGCCAGAGAACACAGATGAAACAGGGCAGCAGAGTACCAGTGGTCATAGCTGAGGGCAAAAATCCATCCACCTTCCAGATCACGTACCTCGACGTAGGGATGAACTTCGATATCACCCTGACCGAAGTGAGTGGCGGCCTGAGCCTGAGAACGAAGGTCGAGCGATCCGGCATCGCTGAAGAACGGTCCGGAGTAGGCCCGGCGGATCCTGTGGTCCGGCAGTCGCTGGTGGAAGGAACATCCATCCCGACACCTGACAGGCCGTTGATCATCGGTTCGTTCGATATCCCTGACAGTACACGTCATCTCGACGTCCAAGTCTCCGTAGAACATGTCTTCGCAGCAGATACTGGGGAAAAAAGCTGTCATGCCCTAAGCCAGACGAACATCTTGAAGGCCAATGGAAGATGCGACTGTGGCCCATTGTTCAGAACCTCACAAAGAAAAGTGTGATACTCCATAAAAAAAACAGCCCGGCGGAATTGCTTCTGCCGGGCCATAGTTTTGCAACAGGGATCTTGGTTAGTTGGTGACGTTCAGGGTGAAGGTTGCCGTGTGAGACTTCGTTCCTCCGCTGCCACCTGTTGCCTGGGCGGTAACAGTGACGCTTGCCGCCGTGGCGTTTGTCTGAGGACCCGACGATCCGCAACCGACCACTCCGCCGATCACGGCAGCTCCGAGGATCAGCATCAGCACATGGGCCTTACGCAGGTTGAAGCGTCTGCGCTGCCAGAACAGCAGGCCTCCGAGCAGAGCTCCCGGCAGGAAGAAGTTGGCCGAGATCAGCCGCTGCGTTGTCACCGTCAGCTGCGAAGTCTGAACCTTGTTCGATCCGTCTGCCGTGAGAGTGGCTGGAGCGAAGCTGCAAGTGACTCCTGCGGGGAGGCCGCTGCAGGCAAAGTTCACTGTTCCGGTGAAGCCGCCGACCGGTGTGAAGGTGAAGATCGCGTTTCCGGTCTCTCCAGCCTTGATCGTCAACACGCTGGGATTTGCAGTGAGCGAAAAGTCCGCAGGGATTGTATTGACGACCGAGACCTGAATCGCAGTGGGTGTGGTTGTGGGTTGATAGTTGCTATCGCCCGAGTAGGTCGCCTGAACCGAGTAGCTTCCTATGGCCAGGGTTGAGGGAACCTGCAAGGTCGCCTGACCATTGGCCAGTTGCGCCTGCTGCGGACTTCCGCTTCCTACTGCATAGGTGATCGTGCCGGTTGGTGCAGCCAGACCGCTCGCTCCGCTCTGCGCGGCAACCGAGACCGTGACGGTTCCGGCCTGTCCTGCGCCGATAGAGATCGGTTGATTGGCAGGCCCGGTCAGGGTGACCGTGCCTTGTCCGACCGTCACCGCAACTGCAGTCAACGACTGGCTGGTAGTGAAGTTAGGATCGCCTGCATAGACCGCAGTGTAGCTGTGGGTGCCCGCAAGAGGCGCTGCGATGTTGAGAGTTGCCGTCGCAGAGACTCCCGTCGACGGCGCTGAAGCGTGCGCCTGCAGACCGCTACGGCTGCTGCCGACAACCGTGACATCACCGCCGAGAGTTGTAGTTCCTACGAGCTTGGTTCCGTCGTAGAAGCTCACCGTTCCTGTCGCCGGGCCTATGGGAGCCGTAATCCGCGTCCTAGGTTGAGCCGGCGAGCGCGAGATCGCTGGCGGAAGGTAGCCGTTCGGTGTAACGGTAGCGCTCAGAGTGACTGCCTGACCATACGTCGCACCGGAGGAAGGAGTTGCCGTCAACGCGGTGATCGTCGTGCCGGCTGTGTTGGTGAGATGGAAGACCGCAGGCGTAGTTGCTCCCTGGACGCTGGCAACAATCTGGTAGCTTCCAGCGATGCCATTCGCGACGGAGTAGAAATAAGCCGTGCCATCGGACCCTGTCGTGCAGGTATCAGAGCTGGCGACAACTCCCGCGCCGGAAGCCGGAACGGTGAAGTTGACCATAGCATTGGGAACCGGGTTGTTGTACTGATCCAGTACCTTCGCCTCGAGCTCTTGCTGGAAGTAGCCGCCAACGGAGGCCGACTGCCCGTCGCCACTGACGACGGTGATAGAGGAGGGTGTACCCGCGTTGACCTGTACGTTCGCGTCGCCCCTTACCTCGATGTTGCTCTTGTCGTAGACCGTAACGATCTGCGCGCCGACGGTCTTCAGCGTCACTTGGAAGATGTGCACGCCGTTGTCCGCCGGAGTGAAGGTATAGTCCGCCGGGAGGCCAGCAGCCGGGTCGTTGGACTTGAAGTGGACCGTGCCTGTGTAATCCGTGACCGCGCCTCCGTTGCTGTCGGCAGCCGTCACCGTCACATTGAAGGCGGTTCCGGCATCCGAGTTGACCGGAGCACCAAGGATGCTGAGGTGGTTCAGCCCGGGGAGTGCAGTGCCCAGCACCGAAATCGTCTGCGGAGCAGTTGTCCCGACCGGGATATTCGTGGCCATCGAGATGGCAGCCGAATTCATGCCTGCCTGTGTGGGGTGGAACTTCACAGCAACGTTGCAGGAGGTGCCCGGATTCAACGTCGTTCCCACGGCACAGAGCTGTGGAGCGTTATCGTCGATGGGGAAGCCATCAGGATAGCTGGGGTTGCTTCCGGTTGAAGGAGTGGTGAAGCTAAGCGATGCGTTCCCGATGTTCTGTACGGCAACTGTTTTTGTTCCATCGCTGCTCTCATGTCCTACAACCGTCTGGGAGAACTGAAGCTGCGGTGCCTGCGACAGGATGGACAAGGCAACCTGATTGTCGCCGGCATCGGCAACGGCGAAATAGCCTGCTTTACCGACGGCAATGCCATCGAGAGAGCTTCCAGAAGTACCGATGTTATCGATCACGGAGACTGTTCCATCTGTCGTGATCTGAATGACCTTCTTGCTGTCGGAGTCCGCGATGAACAGATTCCCGACCGGATCGACCGCGACTCCCTTGGCGTGACCCAGCGTGACGCTTCCTGTAGTGACAAGCGACGCAGAGCCGTCGGCAGCAACCTTGACGATGTGATTGGCGTCAGCGATGAAGACATTGCCCTTGGAGTCGACGGCGACTCCCTCAGGGCCTTCGAGGGCGATCGTTCCCGTACTCAGAACGCTTGAAACGCCTTCCGCTGTGACCTTGACGACACGGCTGTTTCCCTTATCGGCAATGTACAGATCTCCGCGGTCCGTTGCGGCGATTCCGGACGGGCCATTGAGAGCGCTTCCTCCAGCATTGATATCGATTTCGGAGGCGACACCCGGATAGGAAGTGTTCGAAAGAAGGTCAATATGCGACGGAGTAACTTTAATCACGTACTGGTTGTTCGCATCGACGATGAACAGATTTCCCTGGGCGTCAGTCGCCACGCCCGTGGGAGCAGAGGTGGTCATGCTGCCGGTCGCGACCGTCGCGGAGCCAGCGATAAGGCCTCGCAATTGTACGATCCGCTGATTGCCTTGATCTGCAATGTACGCGTTATTGGAGTTGTCAATCACCAGAGCCTTGGGCAGGCTCAGGCCAACTGAGAACAGCTGTGGAGGGTAGGCAAGGCTGGGCGAATACGCGATCGCAGCGCCGGTTGCGTCTCCCACAATAGAAAGCGTGTATTCCTTATTGCTGTTGTCGACAAACACGAGCGGAGCTGTGCGGTGTCCTGGATAGATCGGATTGAAGGTGACGTTGAGCATGCAGACCGATCCGGCGGTGGTTCCGGAGAATCCGTCTGTAGGGCAACCCGTCATGCTATTGATCTTGAAGTCGTAGACACCCGCATTCGTGTAGCTGTCACCAAGGGTGATGGATTTGAAGATCATGTTTCGGTTGACCATCACGATTACATTGGTGGTGACACTTTGACCGGTAGAGGTTGCAGCGAAGCTTGCGACGGTAGGATCGCCACTGATCGCTCGCACAACACGATTGGTCTGATCGGTGACATACATCTTCCCCTTGCTGTCAAAGGCGATGCCGGTTGGGCCGCTGAATGAAGCTGCAAGAGCAGGACCACCGTCACCACTGTAGCCATTGTCGCCATTGCCTGCGATGGTGCTGATGGTTCCATTGAACGCGATCTTACGAATGCGCTGGAGGCTCGAATCGGCGTAATAGATATTTCCTACTGCGTCGGTGGTGATATCGGCGACATAACCGACGGTTGCAGAAGATGAATCGCCGCCATCGCCGGAAGGTCCAGAGGTCGCGCCTGTACCATTACCAGCGATCGTCTGAATGTACCCGGTGCTTAGATAGAGCTTGCGCAGACGGTAGTTGAGGATATCGCCGATATAGAGGTGATTGGACGAGTCGAGCGCTACGGAAAGAGGATAGAAGAGTTCAGCAGACGTACCAGGAATTCCGTCTCCGTTGTAGCCACCCACGCCATTGCCCGCAACGGTTGTGATAACGCCGTTGGCAGCGATCTCACGAATTCGATTGTTGTAATAGTCAGCGACATACAGATTGCCAGAGCTGTCGACTGCAATACCCGTGGGATTGTTGAGCTTTGCCGAGGTGGCCTGTCCGCCGTCGCCGCCAAACCCGGCCTCGCCGGTGCCAGCGATGGTCGTAATCATGCCGTAGGTGTCGACCTTGCGGATGCGGTTGTTGCCGGCGTCGGAAATATAGACATTTCCTGCAGGGTCAATCGCGATTCCCTGCGGAGAGCTGAGCTCAGCCGCAGTCGCGTGCCCAAGATCGCCGCTGAAGCCCGCGGTTCCATTGCCCGCAAATGCAGTGATCTGACCCGTAACATCGATCTTGCGAACGCGATTGCTGTAGATATCGACGACGTAGACGTTGCCTGCAGCATCGACTGCAACTTTGACAGGAGCTTTAAATTGGGCCGACGTGGCCGCTCCATCGTCGCCACTGTCCCCCGAGCTCCCGGTTCCAGCGATTGAGGTGATGGAAGGAACAAACTGTAGCGCTGGCCCGGCAGGCATAGCGAATGCATGGCTGGAGAGAAAAACTAGCGCAGAGAGAACCAGAAGTAGAGAACGCCGGGCAACGCCTCGGCTGACGTGTGACACAAACGACATGAAGGCACTCCAAAAGGTGGACCAAAAATAGACACGACTAATGCGGCGTAGCCGCAGAGGGGCTTGCGATGCGAAGAAGCGTTAGATTGTGCGATCAGGATGGGGCGTGCGTCAGCCTGAAACAGCCGTTGCGCCGAGTAGCGCAGTGAGGATCGAAGAAGCTGCTTAACAACTCCGCAGCGGGCTTCTAGAGATATGTCACCTAGACGACCGAACAGGGTGAATCATTTCATAGGGAAGATCGAAGTCCGAATAACCCTTTCGTGCTATCGAAGGCGTTAGGGCTGCAACGAATGGGTGAGTCATCACTCAGCTACGCCAATGCAGCGTGACCGGACCGGAGAGCGGATGCTCCTCAATCCCCTTCAGGCGTGCCTGCTTGAGAGCGAAGTACCACTTGGCCGGCTTGTCGGCATCGTCGATCAGCATCAGGCCCGGATGAAAGCGTAGTCCCTGCGCTTGTTCGATCATGGTCTGCTGATCCTGACGGACGAATCGCGCGCCGAAGAAGCGGGCAATGGGAGTCACGAAGGGAATGTTGTAAAAGACGTTCCACGCTGCAATGACGTCGATGCGACAGGTTGAGGGCGTGACCGGCGTGACCGTGGTGAGACTGGAGAACCATTTGGCTCCGGCACGAATCGTCTCGTAACGGCGGTTGGGCAGGACGAAGTCGATGGTCGTCGTGATGGGTTCGCCGTAGACGCCAAGCAGCTTATATGGAGCCGAGTTTGCACTGGGGGCATGCGAGGACATGCGGAAGCCCTGCGAGATAGGCTCGAAGTGTTTTTCTTTCTCATGGATGCTGGCTCGGCTGCGCCACCACCACGCCTGGTGGACGAAGGGGCCGTGCGCAGGATCCATCAGGCCGATGATGCCGTGGTCGACGTTGCAGGGAAGAGCCGCCACCAGATGGGCGCTACGATATCGGCTGGAAAACTTTGGCAACTCCGGTACCGGAGGAGCTTGCGCTAGAGAACGGCCTGAGCCTGGTTCCGGAAGATAGACCCACGCGTAGCCGTCGCGTTCCTCGCACAGATAGGCTCCAGCGTAGATCTTTCCGGGCTCGAGGGTTTCGAACTGCGTGAGCGAGGGAATCTCGGTGCATTGTCCGCTGCATGGCTCGAACTTCCAGCCATGGTATTTGCACTGCACGTTTTCACCATCGAACCATCCGGCGGAGAGTGGGATGCCGCGGTGCGGACAGAGATCGCGCATCGCAAAGAGGCGGCCGTCACGCTTGCGACCAAGGACGAGAGGAATACCGAGCAACATGGCCTGCGTCATCTTGGCGATGCGCAGCTCGCTCGATCGAAGCGCCGGATACCAATCGCCGAAGATCAGCTCAGCCGGAGGTCCCGGTGCGAGCGGCGGCTCATTGTTCATCCCTGTGGCTCCTCTCTTGTCTTTCCATCCCATCATAATGGGCAGCGAGACTGAGGGCAGTTGCTACCGATTCTCTGTCGAGGAAGCCCCGTATTTTTTCCGAACGCGCCTATACAGTCCGACGCAACCGGACGCAATTCAATCGGCGTCGCTAAAAGGGGCGGTTTCTCCGCTATGCAGGAGGCTTAAACTCTCCCGCTCCGGTCGAAATGACATTTCCAGGGGAAGGGCGTTCAGTGCCTGCTTCACGCAACGGTTGACCCTCGGCATAGCGTTCGGTAGCCTTAAAATGGATATGAGCGCAGGCACCTCCAACCGATCCCCCGTGCCTGCCGCTTCTCATCCGGCACACGCTGATCAGAGATCCTGCGGCCTTCTTCTGTTGGTCCGTGGCAGGCAGCGGCGCTCGCGCAGACTGGCCGAGAGATGACCCTCGCCCAGTCTGAATCCGGGGTTCGCCGGACGCGCCTTATCCTCGTCGTACTGTGGTTCTTCTTTTATGCCAGCTTCACGCTGCTGACTCCTCCTTTGCTGGATGACGCCGATTCGGTGCACTCCGAAGTGGCGCGGGAGATGCTGGTGCGCCATGACTGGACGACGCTTTATGCCAACGGTATTCGTTACCTTGAAAAGGCTCCGTTGCTCTACTGGTCGATGGCGACCAGCTTCAAAGTCTTTGGGGTGCGGACCGCCGCTGCGAGGCTGCCGCTCGCTCTCACTGTGCTTGCGCTGGCGTTTGCGGTCGAAAGCTTCGCGCGTCGCGCCTTCGCACGAAGAGCAGCGCAAGGGAATGCCTCTGCTGCACAGGGAGGAACGCGCGCGGGGCTCTACGCAGGATTGATTCTGCTCTCGAGCTTCGGAATCTTCATCTTTACCCGCATCACGATTCCGGATGTGATGGTGTGCCTGTGGCTGACGCTGGGGATGCTGTGCTACTGGCTGACGGAGCAGCAGCAACAGCCCAATAGCCTGCTCTGTTATGGCTTCGCGGCGTGCTGCGCGTTGAACGTTCTGACCAAGGGGCTGATCGGGATCGTCTTCCCTGTCGGCATTGTCCTGGTGCATCTGCTGGTGACTCGCGGATGGCGCGGCATGGTGACGCGGATTGGGCAGCTGCACCTGCCGGGGAGCCTTGCGACGTTCTTCCTGATCGCAGCGCCGTGGCATATCGCCGCGGGTTTTGCGAATCCGACCCAGGGCAACCCCGGCAGAATTACCTTCCAACACGGCCACTGGATCGTGCCTCAGCCGACGGACGGAAACGTCCATGGATGGACCTGGTTCTACTTCGTTAATGAGCACCTTCTGCGCTACCTGAACCTCCGCGTGCCTCGCGACTACGACACGGTCCCTTTGCCGCTGTTCTGGGGGCTGGTGTTGGTGTGGCTGATGCCGTGGAGCGCTTTTCTGTTCAAGGCTGCCGGTTCGGTGCCGTGGCGAAAGATGCTCAAGAGAAACGCGCTCGATGGGCAGGAGACAACTCTCGCACTGCTAGGCATCTGGGCCGCGCTGCCCATGGTCTTCTTCTCGTTTTCAACGAGGCAGGAGTACTACGTGCTTCCGGCACTACCAGCGATGGTGGTGCTGATCGCCATGTGGCTGGCTCGCGAGAACGAAGAGGCAGAGAGCTTTGAGGTGCCAAATCCGCTGGTGATGGCCGGGCAGCGAATCTCGTGGGTGCTGCTGGCGTTTGGGATGCTTGGGACGTTTGCGGCGCTATTCTTTATCGTCCACAGCCAGGCACCCGATCCGAGTCTCGATCTGGCAACGCTGCTGCAGAAGAACCCCGGAGAATACGCTCTGTCATCCGGGCATTTTCTTGACTTGAATGCGAAGGCCATGGGAGCCTTTCGGCGGCAGCTCGGCATCACCGCCTTCTCGCTGTTTACCGCGACGATTGCGGCCTTTCTGCTGCGACGCTCCTACCGCCCGCATGCGGCAAATCTGTGGCTTGCCGGAGGAGCGTTCGGCTTTCTTCTCGCCGCGCATCTGGGACTGCAGACCTTTTCGCCGGTGCTGACCTCGAAACAGCTGGCCGATATCATCGCTCCCGTGCTGAAGCCGGGTGATCTGATCGTCATCCACGGCGAGTATGAGTCGGGAAGCACGCTGGGCTTCTATCTCACGCGGGATGACGTCCACATTCTGGAAGGCCGCAGCTCGAACCTTTGGTACGGAAGCTTCTTCCCGGATGCGCCTCACATCTTTGAAGACGAAGATTCGCTCAACCAGAAGTGGAAGAGCCCCCATCGCGTCTTTCTGTGGCAGGACATAAGCCAACCCCTGCCGAAACTCCACGGGAAGTTCTATCTGCTGCTTCAGAGCGGAGGTAAGGAGATCGTGAGCAATCACCCGAACTGAAGCGACCGTTGAAGGAGATCGCGCTCCCTGCTGGCTCCGATGAGATGGACCTCGGCGGGGTGAAGAGATGCGCGGTTCCTCCCATTCGGCTCCGCCCGGAATGACAGTTCTTCAGGAAGCAGGAAGCGGACGCCTGTGTACTCGATAAGATCGAAGGATAGCGAGTGGGAAGCGGAACGAGATCTGGAGCAAAAAAATTGCGGCCCTCTCGGGCCGCTTCATCGTTTGAAACAACTTGGAATCTCTACCAAAGGCCCCAGGAGCGGCTCATGTAATCGGTCAACGTCATGGCGACCAGAATCAAAAAGGTGAAAAATCCAGCCCCAACCGTCATCTTGATCAGCTTGGACTGAAAGATGACGTGCATGAAGAACAGGATGACGATCACACCTTTCAGACACGCAATCGCGAGGGCAATGATGGGGTTGAAGATGTGAAGATCGATGAAGGCTGCCCCGACCGTAATGCCGGTAAAGATCAGCAGCGCGATATAGACGGCGATGTAGGTTCCCGGCTGGACGATCCGGTGTTCCGCGTGCTCCGGGTTGGTTACGTTTGCCGGGTCATGAGGGTGAGACGACATGATCTTCTCCTTACTACGGTGCGGCGGAAACCGATCTTATGGATCGGAGAAGTTTTGCTTGCTCTGTAAACCGCCGCCGAGCGGGTTACAGAGCACACAGCCAAGCCGAAGTTACGATCCTGGGTGCCGGTTGATGAGATACAACAACGGGAACAGGAAGATCCAGACAATATCAACGAAATGCCAGTAGAGCCCAAAGTTCTCGATAGGAGCAACGTAGCCTGAACTGAAGTCTCCTCGTTGCGCCCTCCAGGTCAGCCAACCCAGCAGGAAGATTCCGATAATCATGTGGAGCGCGTGCATTCCGGTCATGGCGAAGTACAGCGAGAAGAAGACCTGGGTCTTCCGTGCCATGTCGGGGGAGAGAGGCTCTTCAATCGGTTTGCCGGTCTTCTGATTGATCGGGGGGTTCACGAACTCCGAGATGTCGAAGCTTGCACCCGGTACGTGATGCTTCTCGAACTTCTCGGCATACTCCACATACTTGACGCCGAGGAAGACGAAGCCGAAGAGGGTTGTCAGCAGAAGAAAGAGGACCAGCAGGCCCTGCTTGCGCACCTCGGCTGCCCAGACGCCAAGAGCCATAAAGAAGCCCGAGGTAATCAGGATGGCCGTATTCGCTGTACCGAGCGGGATGCTGAGCTGGTTGGACGCCGCCACAAAGGCAGGGTTGTACCAGTTGCGGTAGAGCAGATAGGCGAAGAACAGGCCGCCGAAGAACATGATTTCGGTCAGCAGGAAGAGCCACATCCCGAAGGTTCCGGCCTCACGCTGCTGCTCCGCAGTCTCGAAGTGATGACGATGCTGCGGCAGCGAGACGTGATGGTGCTCTTCTGCGTGAATGTCGTGTGTTGCTACGATCGTGTTATCCAACGGTCGTCACCTCTTGTTCCGTCTTGTGAGCGAGCCACTCGTAATCGTAGGCCTCGTAATCCACGATGGGTGTCTCAATAAAGTTCTCTGTCAGCGGAGGCGACTGGATCTGCCACTCAAGACCAGTTGCCTGCCAGGGATTGTTGCCCGCGATCGCGCCGTACTTCAGCGACCAGGTCAGGTAGATCAACGGCATCAGGAAGCCGATGCCGAGAACGGTAGCGCCCGCGGTCGAAAGCACATTGAGCACCTGGTACTCCGCCGGATACGCATGATAGCGGCGTGGCATACCGAGATAGCCTAGGATGAACTGCGGCATGAAGGTCAGGTTGAAGCCGATGAAGCTGGTTACAGCAGAGAGCTTCGAGATCGACTCCGGATACATGCGCCCGGTCATCTTCGGCCACCAGAAGTGAACTCCACCCAGGAAGGCCATCAACATGCCGCCCACCATGACGTAGTGGAAGTGCGCCACGATGAAGTAGGTCTCGGTGAGGTGGATGTCCATACCGAGCGAACCGAGGAAGACGCCCGTCAGGCCGCCGATCGTAAACAGACCGATGAAGGCGAAGGCGTAGAGCATTGGGGTCTCGAAGGTGATTGAACCCTTCTGCAGCGTAAAGGCCCAGTTGAAGACCTTGATGGCCGACGGTACCGCCACCAGCATGGTCAACAGCGAGAAGACCAGCGCCGAGTAGTTGGAGACGCCCATGATGAACATGTGGTGCTCCCAGACAAAGAATCCGAAGACCGCGATGGCCACCGAGGAGAACGCGACGGCGGTGTAGCCGAAGACGCGCTTGCGGCTGAAGGTGGAGATGATCTCAGAGATCACGCCCATACCCGGCAGAATCATGATGTACACGGCCGGATGAGAATAGAACCAGAAGAGATGCTGGAAGAGCAGAGGATCGCCGCCCAGGCTCGGGTCGAAGACTCCGATATGAATCGTGCGCTCCAGAACCACGAGAACCAGCGTGATGGCGAGTACCGGGGTGCCGAGCACCATCAGGATGGAGGCAGCGTAGTGTGACCACACGAACAGCGGCATCCGGAACCAGGTCATGCCGGGGGCGCGCATGCGGTGAATGGTCACGATGAAGTTCAGGCCGGTGAAGATGGACGAGAATCCTGCGACAAAGATCGCCAGTCCGGTCGTGACCACGTGCGTATTCAGGTAATGGGTCGAGAGCGGAGTCGTAAAGGTCCATCCGGTATCGACACCGCCCAGCACCAGAGCCGCAAGCGTCATGATGCCGCCGACGACGTAGAGGTACCAGCTGAGCAGGTTGATCTTCGGGAAGGCCAGGTCCTTCGCTCCAATCATGATCGGAATCACGAAGTTCCCGATCGTCGCCGGCACAGAAGGTACCAGGAACAGGAACACCATGATGATGCCGTGCATCGAAAAGAGCTTGTTGTAGGTGTCCGACGCCACCAGGTCAGGCTGAGGCGTCAGCAGCTCGAGACGGATGAGGCCGGCAAAGATTCCACCAATGAAGAAGAAGAAGGTGATCGAGATGAGATACAGCATCGCGATACGCTTGTGGTCGCCAGTAAGCAGCCAGCTGAGAAGGCCATCTTCCGCATTCAGGTAGTTTCTCTTCGGAAGGGTCGCCGTCCTCTGGTCAGGAAGATTGACGATGGTTGAACTGGTTGTACTCATGGCTTCACCACCCCTGGCGTCATCGGCGCCGCTTGGTTGGACTCTGACGTGGTCAGCGTCTGCTGCACACGGTAGTTCGTCTTGAGGGACTTCAGGTATTCCACCAGATCGATCAGGCCCTCTTCACTGATCTGCCCCTGGTAGGTGGGCATAATAGGCGCATAGCCCGCGGTAATGTGCTGCGCAGGATTCAGGATCGCGTCGCGGAGATAGGCCTCGTTGACCAGAACCTCAGAGCCGCTGGCGAGCCGCAGCTTCGATCCGTAAACTCCAGCCAGGCTGGGGCCGCGGCTGGCAGCATCGCCGGTGTGGCAGGCATTGCATCCCATGCTGGCGAACAGGCGCTCGCCGTTCTGCGCAAGAGACATGCCGCTGGTCGAACCCTCGGTCCATTTTTTGTAGTCCTCCGGCGTGAGAACCGTCACCTCGCCGATCATGCCCGAGTGCTTGGTGCCGCAGTACTGGGTGCAGAAGATGTGATAGGTTCCGGGCGTCGTCGCCTCAAACCAGACCGTGGAGTAGCGGCCGGGAATGACCTCACGCTTCACGCGGAAGTCGGGGATCGAAAAGCTGTGAAAGACGTCCTGCGAGATCATGGTCAGCTGAATCGGCCGGCCGGTCGGAACGTGCAGGTTATTGATCTCGTGCTGGCCGCCCGGATGCTCGGCCTTCCACATCCACTGCTTACCGACCACGTAAATGTTCATGGCATTGGTCGGCGGATTGTAGATACGGAAGTAAAGGAGCGCGCCCCAGACGAAGCAGACGAGGAACAGCGCCAGCGGAATGATGGTCCACGTGGCTTCCAGCAGCGTCGAACCTTCCACCTGGGTCGCAACCGGATTTCTCTCCTTGCGGTACCGGATGGAGAACCCGAACACCAGCGCTCCCACCAGAGCAAGGCCGGCGATCGTGATCAACAGAAGAAAGAAGTAGAGCGCGTCGGCATAAGGCGCAATCGTCGACGCCTCGCGCGGAAAGAGCGCTGAGTTCGTGAGCCACTTCACCAGAAACTGCCACAGTACGGGACTGATATGCATCGTTACCCTTTATCCATTCTCTTTCTTCGTCAAATCGTGGTCGCGTGCAAGCTTCATATCCCTGCGGAACATGACGAACATGAAGCCACCCAGGCCCGCCACCGTCACTACGCCGCCCAACTGGACCACCCGCGAGATAACCAGCGAGTGCTTGTTGGTGTGAGGATCGTAGTGATAGCAGTAGGTCAGAATGTTTGCGACGGGTGATCCAATCTTGTTGCCTGAGGCCTCAACCAACCCCAGCAGGATGTCTTTCGGCGAGTACTCCACGCCGAGGTAGTACTGCGCAAGCTTGCCTTCGGTGGTTACCACCTCAATCGAGCTGGCGTGCGCAAACTGCGTGAGCTTACCGTCGGGGCCCGGAACCCGGACATACCCGAAGCCGGTCGCGGCGGTCAGCTGGTCGATAGCAGGGCGCTGGCCCGTAAGGAAGTGCCATCCGTCTGCGGTCTCGGGTCTGCCATAACGCTTGAGATAGTAAGCCTTCTTCTTGGCTCCCGCCTCCGGCGTGTCGCTCGGGTCGATGGAGACGACGATGACATCGAAGTCCTTGCCCGGAGTCAGCTTGACCATCTCGAGCGCGCCCGCCAGACCATCGAGCTCCTCGGAGCAGAGCATCGGGCAGGTGTAATAGACCAGCGTCAGGATGGCGGGACGCTTCCCGAAGTAGTCTCCCAGATGAACGGCTTTACCGGTCTCATCGACAAACGGCGCGTCCAGAGGAAGCGGCTGATTCAGCTTCTGGGTGACTCCAACCTTCTCGAGGACCTGCGGAAGCTGGTCGCCGGTGTTTTCCCCGACCTGCTTGTCGCCATAACCGGAGACCTGAGCAACCAAAGAAGTGCACAGCAGGGCGCAACAACCCAGCAGGGCGATCGTTCGCGCCCTCCATCCGCCCCGTGTTGTGTTTCCCATCGTCATCCCTGGTTCCCTGGTTTGCTGCTTCTGTGTTCCCATCCCTCTATATTAAGAGGTTTCCGATTCGGCGCCTTCGATCGTGCCGATTACCGGACGGGAGTCAGCTGCGCGTGCGCAGCCTCTTCGGCCCTGCCAAAATCCATCTTCTGCTTCCGAGCTTCGATCTCATCCAGCTCAACCGCCGTGCGCGCAAAACCATCCGTCAGCGGAGCCTGAATCTGAGGCTCAACATCGCCAGCCATCTTCACCTCGGTCCCGGTGGGGTTGGCATGGAACGGAAGCCCCCGCTGCGCTACCAGTTGCATGGCGCGGTCGATCGGGATGCGGATTCCCGGCTGACCCGGCGTGCTCGAGTAGTGCTCGAGCAGGAGATCTTCGCGGGCGTGCAGGTCAGCGGTCTGCTGGCTATCGTCGTCCGCGTTGACGCGAGGCTCCGGAAACTCCGAAGTCAGCTGCTGCAGCTGACGCTGCTCGAACTGCGGATTGCTGGTCAGCCCTTTCGGCTCGTTCTTAGCTTCGCCCTGGTGCCACTTGTCCGCCGGTCCATCCGACTTCTGAATGGCACTGTTGATGACCTTGCCCATCAGGAAGCAAAAGATAAAGAAGACGAACACCGAACCCGCCAGTCCGGACAGGAAGACCACGACGCCATTGACGTTGACGTCGGTCGTCTCGTAGCCCGGAGTCTCCGGGGTATGGACGTGCGGATCGTGGCTGCTATGCGGATTGTGATCGTTAGTGGGCATGTTCAGGCTCCAGCATCTCTTCCAGGTGCGGGTCGTTGACGTTCATCAGCGGGCGCTTCATCAGCTCGGTCAGGTAGTACGCTCCCCAGATAGAGAGCACAGCGACCGGGACCGTGATGTAGGCGAGAATTCCGAGATTTCCTGACAGGTGCAGGTTACCGGCCGCGTCCCTGAAGTTCGGCTCGATGAGCCAGAACATATCGAGGCAGCGGGCGAAGATCATCCAGCAGGTCAGCAGAATCATCTTCTGCTTGTTCCGCTTCAGGTCGCGCGACAGCAGCAGCGTGAAGGGAATCAGCCAGTGGCTGATGAAGTCCAGCGAGCAGATGACCCACCAGCCGCCCTGGATGCGAGCAAGGTACCAGGGAATCTCGTCAGGGACGTTGCCGGACCAGATGATCAGGAACTCGGCAAAGCAGAGATAGATGTTCAACATGACGAAGGCAAAGGCGAACTTGCCCAGGTCGTGCTGTTCGGTCACGCGCAGCAGGGTCTTCAGCGGCTGGAAGCGCGAGAGCAAGATGACCGTGAGAATTCCGAGGGCGAGAACCTGATAGCCCTGTCCAACCAGAAACTGAAGTCCGTAGATCGAGGAGTACCAGGTCACGTCGAGTGACTTGATCCAGAGAATCGCGGCATCCGTCAGAAGGACGACGTAGATAAAGATGCCGATACCGGAGAGGTTCTCGAACTTGATGCGCCAGTAGTCGAAGCTGGCCTGCGATCCCGCGTTCGGGTCCGCATCCCGCTGCAACGACCAGCGGTTGAGGAAGAAAGCCATTGTCAGCAGAATCCCGAAGACAATCACGGTCTGGACGATGGCCGAGGTCGGACTGAGCATGGCGTGCTTGGCGTTGGCCGTCAGCATCTGCTCCTGGGTCATCAGGCCGTCCTTGTAGGCCTCCAGCGTCGCCTGCGCATTCGGGAAAGCGGCCCACTGGTACAGGTGCTTCATAAAGAAGAGCACCGGGATCACCATGAGGGCGACCAGCTTGAGGGTGCGCGTCATCGCCTCGAGCGGACGGCGCAGCAGCAGTCCCCACTTACCGCCGGAGACGTACTGGAGCATCAACATGGCCAGACCGCCGCCAGCAAAGCCGAAGGTCACCATGAATCCCATCAGATAGGCACGCAGGATGTGGCCGGGGCCTCCCGCGACAAGAAGAAAGGCCAGAGAGACCACCGTGGCGACTCCGCCAACGACCAGCAGGCGCATCCGCCAGGCCTTGATGGCCTCCTCAGGAGCGGCCAGCGATGCAGGAAGCACGCGCGGGCCATGATCGTGGTGCCCCGCTCCTCCGTGATGTTCGTGTCCATGTGACATGCGTTTTCAAGCCTTCTTCGGAAGCTTCCGAGATTACTGCTTTGGTGTTTCTCCAGAGTTGCTCGCCGGCTGGCGAGGCGCGGGTTGCGCCGATGTCGTTTTGGCGGATTCACCCGGCGCCGGAAGCGCGAGCGGCTCGCCGGTAGGCGTTCCGGTGACAGCGGTCGCGGGTACGTGCCATCCCTGGAGGAAGGTAGCCGGCAGGCCTTCCTGCTCCGCGATGGTGGAAAGCGGCTCCACGTGAGAACCCGTGGGAACGTCGGCGGGCTGAGCCTTCTGGCTCAACTGCAGTGCCCGGATATAGGCCGCGATCGCCCAGCGATCCACGGGAGATACCTGCGCGGCGTACTCCGGCATCGCGCCGTAGCCGTAAGTCATGACGTGGAAGAAGTGACCAAGAGGAGCCGACTCGAGCCGGGCGGTATGAAAGTCTCCCGCCTTGGCATAACCACGCTGCACGATCATGCCTTCGCCGTTGCCGACGCGCGAATGGCAGGGAGTGCAGTAAACGTTGTAACGCTCCTGGCCCCGCTTGAGAACCTCTTCGGTAACCGGGAAGGGAAGACCATCCCCTTCTTTACCGTCGACCAGACCGGTGTAGAAGTAGCTGTCCTGGTGAAGCTGGCTGCGGGCGACCGTATTCGCCGACTGCGGGCGCACCGAGCGTCCATCGGCGTAGAGCGTCGTTCCCCGCTGCGGGAAGAACTTCGGCTGATCGTGCATGTCCTGGCGGCAGCCGACCGTCGCCATCAGGGCGATCATCGCGGCTATCGACAGCTTCAGCCTTCCGTGTGTGTTCAGGGTATTAATGGTCCACCTCCACCACGGAGACCGCGTGAAACTGCTCGAGGAAGGCCCGGGTGTCGACTGACGAGAACTTCGGGTCCGCCGCCTCAAGACAAAGGAAGAACTTGTCCGTCGTCGCGCCATTGCGGAAGTTGGGCGCATTGAATACCGGGTGATAGAGCTGCGGCAGGCCGTTGAGCGCGATCATGCCGAAGCCAGCCGAAAGCCCTGCAAACAGAATGGTCCACTCGTAGGCCGGGATGATGAACGCCGGCCAGGAGAACAGGGGTCGGCCCGCAATGTTCAGCGGATACGCCCAGACTGCAATCCAGGTCTCCATCAGAAAGGCCGTGGTCACTCCAAGCAGGCCACCGAGCAGGCAGACCAGGGGAACGCGGTTCTTATGAAACTCCAGGGCCTCTGCAGCCTCTTCGACCGGATAGGGCGTGTAGCACTCCATGCGGCGATATCCTGCGCGACGTGCCTCTTCGGTCGCATGTACCAGTTCGCCGGGAGTGTTGAACTCCGCCAGCAGGCCGTAGGTTCCTTCTCTGCGTGGCATTACGTCGTCTCCTCAATGACCGTCTCGGCATCAGGTCCGCGGCGGGTAATCTTGGTCTGTGGCAACATCATCCGGATCTCAGACATGGGGATCATCGGAGCGAGACGCGCAAACAGCAGGAACAACACTGTGAACAGTCCCCAGGTTCCGATGAAGAGCATGTAGTCCCACTTGGTCGCCTTGTAGGTTCCCCAGCTGGAGGGCAGGTAGTCGCGATAGAGCGAGGTCACAACGATGACGAACCGCTCAAACCACATGCCGATGTTGACGATGAACGAGAGCACGAACAGGAAGCCTACGTTCACCCGCAGCTTGCGCGACCACAGGGTGGTTAGCGGGATTGCAAGGTTGGTCAGGATCAGCATCCAGTACGCCCAGCCCATAGGACCGAACATGCGGTTCCACATCATGAAAAATTCCCAGTGGCTGGCCGAGTACCAGCTCATGAAGACTTCCATGCCGTAGCCGTAACCCACGATGGATCCCGTGGCCAGCATGACCTTTGCCATGTTGTCGAGGTGGCGCAACGTGACCAGGTCTTCCATGTGGTACCACTTGCGGATCGGGATGGCCAGAGTGAGCACCATCGCGAATCCGGAGTACACAGCGCCGGCGACGAAGTAGGGCGGGAAGATGGTCGTGTGCCATCCCGCCAGGGCCGCCACAGCGAAGTCGAAGCTGATGACCGTGTGTACCGAAAGCACCAGAGGGGTCGAAAGACCGGCGAGAAGCAGCGAGGCTGTCTCATACCGGATCCAGTGGCGAGTCGAACCGCGCCAGCCCAGCGAGAGCATGCCGTAGAAGTAGCGGGCCAACGGCAGGGTCGCGCGATCGCGCAGGGTGCCGAAGTCCGGAATCATTCCGATGTACCAGAAGACCACCGAGATCGTAGCGTACGTCGAAACCGCGAAGACGTCCCAGGCCAGCGGGCTGCGGAACTGCGGCCAGATGTTCATCGTGTTCGGGTACGGGAAAAGCCAGTAACCCAGCCACGGACGTCCGACGTGGATCAGCGGGAACATACCGGCGCAGACCACGGCGAAGATCGTCATCGCCTCGGCGAAGCGGTTGATCGAGTTACGCCAGGTCTGCTTGAACAGCAGCAGAATGGCCGAGATCAGAGTTCCGGCGTGACCGATACCGATCCACCAGACGAAGTTGATGATGGCGAAGCCCCATGCACCCGGCATGGTGACGCCCCAGATCCCAACGCCTTTGAGGAAGAGCCAGGTCACCGAGATGACCACCAGGGTCGCGATACCGCCAGCCACCACCAGGCCAAAGAACCAGCCCAGCGGAGTGTTCGACGTCAGCACCACGCCGGCGATCTTCTGGGTCACCGACTTGAAGTTGTGCCCCGGCGCGATGACCGCATACTCGCCGGTCCGCGGGTCAATCATCGGGTCATTGATGGGTTGTTTGGTCGCCATTTATGCCAGCTCCGGGTTCGGGTTGATGACGCCAGCCGTATAGGTTGTGCGTGGACGGTAGTTCAGGTCGCCCAGAACCGAATAGTCGCGTTCCTCGACCTTGCGCTTGGAGACCTTGCTCGTCTTATCGTTGATATTGCCGAAGATGATGGCGTCGGTCGGGCAGGCCTGCTGGCATGCCGTTACGATCTCGCCGTCACGAATCGCTCGGTTTTCCTTGTCGGCCGTAATCTTGGCCGACATAATCCGCTGCACGCAATAAGTGCACTTCTCCATGACGCCGCGGGAACGGACCGAGACATCGGGATTGCGCATGAACTTGAGGCTCTCGGTGTCGTAGTCGGAGAACAGGAGGAAGTTGAACCGGCGAACCTTATACGGGCAGTTGTTCGAGCAGTACCTTGTGCCCACGCAGCGGTTATAGACCATCACGTTCAGGCCTTCGGGCGTGTGAACCGTCGCTCCAACCGGGCAGACCTGTTCGCAGCCAGCGTTCTCGCAGTGCTGGCAGGCCATCGGCTGAAAGTGTGCCTTGGGAGCATGAAGGTCGCCCTCGAAGTAGGTGTCGATGCGCAGCCACTGCATGTTGCGGCCGACCTTGACCTGCTCGCGGCCAACCACAGGAATATTGTTCTCTGCATAGCAGCTGACGATGCACGCGTTGCAGCCAACGCAGCTGTTCAGGTCGATCGCCATACCCCAGGCGTTCTGAGTCTGGTGCGAGGATGGATCCGTGCGGTCATAGCGCCACGCATCCGGGAACATGCTGAGATTGACTTCCTTCTGCTTCTTCCAGCCCGGATCGCCGTGCGCAGGATTCTCGCCCTGCGGGCCGTATCCAACCTTGTTCACCAGCGTGCCGCTGGCGCCTTCCTCGGCAAACTTCGGATTCTTCTCCGCCTCTTCCACCGTGGCATAACGGATGATGGAGCGTTCCATCGCCTCGTGTCCGGCCAGCGAGAAGGTTCCCTCGGTGTCGTACTGAGGGCGCTCGAGATCGTGCTGCGCGAACGATCCGCGGTGCTCGATGTTATGCACCTTGGTCACGCAGAGATCGTAGTAGCTGCCGTCGATCTTCTTGGCAGCGCCACCGGGAGACGACAACAGGTTTGCTGAAGTCCGCAGCTTATAGGCGTTGAATCCGACACCCGACCCCACACGGCCAGCCTCAACCCCGCGGCCGAAGCCGAGGTGAATCGTGATCGTCTCGTCAGGATGACCCGGAGCGACCAGGATAGGAGCGGTGACCTTGCGGCCTCCCAGCTCCAGCTCGATCAATTCGGTCTCGTCGGCCTTCAGATCGGCCATCGTCTTCATACTGACGAGAGCGGCGTTATCCCAGCTCAGGTTGGTCACCTGCTTGGGAAGCTCCTGCAGCCAGCCGACGTTGCTGAAACGGCCGTCATAAAGCGAAGGGTCGGCACGGAAGGAGATCTCATACCCGGAGGTCGAAGCAGTCGAAGCCGGGAACGATGTCACGCGCGCCGGAACGCCAGCCTTGGGGGTGAACGCTGTGCCCTCTACCCAGCCATCGTGCAGCGCCTTGCGCCAACCGGTAGCGAAGTCGCCCTTAATATAGTTCTTCGCATTCGCGGAGACCACATCGTAGGCGGAGGCCTGCGGATCGGCCAGCAGGGTCTGCAGGATGTCGTGCGAGCTCTTGCCGCCGTACATCGGATCGATCATTGGCTGGATGATCGAGAGCGTACCGTCGTAGGCGCGCGCATCGGACCAGCTCTCAAGATAGTGCGCCTTGTTGATGTGCCAGGTCGAGATCGATCCGGTCTCATCCACATGCGATCCAAGATGGACCGTGGTCGAGACCTTTGCAAGCGCCGAGGCAAAATCGAGGTCCGCCGGAGCCGAATAGATCGGGTTGACGCCGAGCATCACCAGCCACTTCACCTTGCCGGCGTTCATATCGGCAACCAACGCCTTCAGGTCCGTCGTCTGCTCAGACGGCAGCGGATTGACCGTCTCGGTATAGACAACCGTCTTACCCACCGCGCCAATCAGCGTGTTGATGGCATACGCCGCGGCGTGAACCGAGGCCGGAGCCTGCTCACCCGGGATGACCACCGCGCGGCCGCTGTTCTTCTTGAGATCAGCCAACACCGCGGCGAAATACTTTTGCTGTTCGGGGTTCAACCCGGCTGGTGCAGTACCGTAGACCAGAGCGTCGGCGAACTGAGCGATCTGGCTGGGCTTGAGCGCGAGCCTGTGCTCCGCCTTAAAGCCCGTGACCGTAGGCATCGTCTCAACGACGTACAGCCGATTCAGCTTCTTGCCTTCTTCGTAGCGATGACGCTCGGCATAAGCTGCCGCGAGAGGAAGGAAGCCGGGATGCTCGATACCGCCGAGGAAGTTGGCGTCGAGCGAGAGAATGACGTCGGCATCCTCGAGGCGATACTGCGCGTCCGAGTAGCTGCCGAAGGCCGCCTTGGAGGCTGCGCGCGAAGAGTCCTGATTGACCGGCTCCCACTGAACCAGCTTCGCCTGCGGATACTTCGCCTGGACTGCCTTCCACTGTGCTGCGAGCGTTGGCGAGGTAATCGTCTCGCTCAGGAAGTAGAGCCCCTGGCCGCCCGGAATTCCATTCACCGCCGCCTGAAAAGCTCCCTGAAACTCGCCGTAGCTCGACACCTGCCCGCGCTGGCGGACGTTCTGCGAGCGATCCGGATCGTACAGATCGAGGAGCGTGGCCTGGGTCAGAGCATCGGATCTTCCCTTTGACATCGGGTGCTCGGGATTTCCGTCCACCTTGATGGGGCGGAAGGAGTCGGACTTGATCAGGACCGGAACCGCGCCAGTCGGGAAGGGATACGCCGTGGCGAAGTACATCGGCTTGCCGAGGACGAGATCCTCCGGCTGCTTGACGTAGGGGTAGATCGGCTCGTCTGGCTGCTTGGTGCATCCGGCCAGACCGGCCAGGGCGAACGAGGCACCCATGACCTTGAGGAAGCCACGGCGCGAGACCGCATCAACCCATTCGCCGGCGCCAGCCTGACGAGGAAATTCCTGCTGCATCAGCTCCTGAAACTCCGACGTCTCCGCCAGCTCATCGAGATTCTTCCAGAAGCGGCGTCCTGTCTTGCCATCCAGCTTCGCCCGAACCTCGGCAACGGTCATCTTCTTCTTTGCCGCGGGAGCTGCTGGAGCAATCCGGGTCACAACCTGCGGCCCGGTCTCTGTTTGTGACTTGGTGTCAGCCATGGTCTGTTCTGTCCCAATCCCTGTCGTCTTCATCGGTGGCACGTCTCGCAGCTGGAGAGCTCATTGGCCGTGCGAATGTGGTATTGCCCCATCAGATACTTGCCCAGCTCAATCTGGCTGGTGAACTTCTGGTAGCTGGCCGGCATCACGATACCAGCAGGAACATCGCTGGCGGTCTGGCCCTCGCCGCTGGTCGGGTGGGGTTGCAACTGGGTTCCACTCTGTCCGGCGCCGGAGGAGGACTTCTTCTCGGAGGGAGAGACGCCCTGCAGCATCGCAATCTCAGGTCCGCTCTTGGTGGGATCAGCCGTCGTGCAGGTCACAGAGCCTGCGGTCGGTCCTGCCTGTCCTGTCGAGGCGCACCAGACCGGCTTCGATCCTGAAGGTCCTGCCCAGGCCATGTTGTAGATCTCGGAGGTGGGGCGAAGGTTCACGGCAGGATTGCGGTGGCAGTTCAGGCACCACTCCATCTGCAGCGTGTTTTCCTGGTACATCAGCGGCATCTCGTCGACACGGCCATGACAGCTGGCGCAGCCGATGCCCTTGTTCACGTGAATGTCGTGATTGAAGTAAACGTAATCCGGAAGGTCGTGGACTCGGATCCACTGAATGGAAGCGCCCGTTGCCCAGCTCTCACGAACTGGCTCGAGGTAATCGGCATTGGTCCAGATCTGCGAATGGCAATTGATACAGGTCTTGGTGGGAGGAATACCGGCATAGGCGGCCTTCTCGACCTGCGTATGACAGTACTGGCACTGCAGTCCCAGCCCTTCAACGTGATGCTTGTGGCTGAAGGGAATCGGCTGATCGGGCCGCTGGCCCTGCCGGGTGACCCACGGGGATCGTTGCAACTCGTTCAGGGCAACGCCGAGCGCGATGACGATCAAGCCCGTCAAAACCAGGCTCATGCGAGCCAGCGCGTTCGAACTGCGGTCAAAAACTTGCGCCATGAGTGCTTTCCTGCTTCCTCTCCGCTTCGCCTGTCCTCAGGCCAAGAAGGGGTTCAAGGGGTTGTGTTTCTGGCTGCTTGCACCGGCCATTCCCTGCGCCGGAGGTTACGGCGTCCACTCTCACAAGCTTCAGCCAAGAAATTTTCTACTCTCAGAAATTCTGAGTATAGCAGTGGAAAAAGCCATTCCCAATGCCGATGGCCGATACTCGAAAGCGAAATTTATCGACAGGTTTCGATAATCGAAACCTGCGAAACGCCTTCAAAATAGGGGCTGCACAACATCTCGTGCAACTATGTGCAGGGTGGGCTTTTGACCACAACATCTACCCTGCCCGAAAGGTATCCCTCTTGTAAATCCGCACCAATTAAGTCCGAGTTGAACATTTTTATTTTTAGGCCTTCGCGCGATGACGTACGATAAGCCCGCGCGCACCGCTGCCGGTTCTCCATCGGAGGACCCTGTGCATTCCAGCAGCGCCGGTCTCTCGTCGCCAGGCTCCCAGTCACAAGATGGGCACAATCGCAGAGCAAGAATGCGCCGATATCTTTCCGCCGATCGGGCCAGAGCGTTCAACGTATCGCCGATTCAGATTTACTCAGGGGCCTCATTTTGGGAATTCAAAAGGAGGAAGAGATGCGCTTCTGTTCGTTAACGATTTATGCGGCCGCGCTTGCTACCGCCCTTCTACCCTTGACTGCCTGCAGGCAGGAGCCTGCCAGCGCACCTGCCAACGAGACCGCCAACGCTGCGCGGGCGGCTGCCAAGGACGCCTACGTCTACGGGTTTCCGCTGATTTTGATGGATGCGACCCGCGCCAAGGGGACCAACGTTCCCAGCGCTACCGACCTTGGGGCGGCTCCCGCCAATCAGTTCACCAGTTTCCGGTCGTCTCCGGATGCAACCTTCACCGATGTCGTCAGCCCGAACGCCGACACCCTGTATTCCGTGGCGTTTCTTGATCTCGAGAATGGACCCATCGTCCTCTCCGTCCCGGATACGCACGGTCGCTACTACCTGATGCCGTTGATGGACGCGTGGACCAATGTCTTTGCATCGCCCGGCAAACGAACCACCGGAACAGCGAAGGGAGACTATGCGATCACGGGACCCGGCTGGTCCGGGACGCTGCCGGCTGACGTGAAGGAGATCAAGTCACCCACCATGATGGTGTGGATCATCGGCCGGACACAGACCAACGGCAAGGCTGACTTCGCCGCCGTCCATGCAATTCAGGACAAGTACAGGCTGACTCCACTCGACCATTGGGGCAAACCGTACACTCCGCCAAAGAACCTGCCGGTCGATCCTAAGGTCGATATGAAGACCTCTCCGTTGAATGTTGTCGCGGGACTGGATGCGGAAACATTCTTCAGCCGGCTGGCAATGCTGATGAAGAACAATCCTCCTGCTGCGGCGGACGCTCCGATGGTCGAGAAGCTTGCAACCATCGGAATCGTGCCGGGGCAGCCGTTCGACAGCAAGAAGCTGGGCAGTGACGTCGCCAAGGCGATCTCCGACGGAGTGGAAGACGGAAAGAAGAGGGTGATCGAACTCGGCCACGATGCCGGGAATATGAAGATGGCCAACGGATGGGCTATCTCGACCGGAGACATAGGCACTTACGGTACAAACTACGATGCGCGTGCGGGAGTTGCGTGGTTCGGGCTCGGCGCCAACCTGATGGCGGACGCAATCTATCCGGCGGCGCGGGTGGACGGGAACGGCCAGCCGTTGAATGGGGCGAATAAATATGTCATCCACTTCGACAAAGGCCAGACGCCGCCCGCCAATGCTTTCTGGTCGCTGACTATGTACAACTCCAAACAGGCTTTTGTGGCGAACCCAATCAACCGCTACGCCATCGGAGACAGGGACAAGCTGAAGTTCAATCCTGACGGATCGCTGGACATCTATATTCAGCATGATTCGCCCGGCAAAGACAGGGAGACAAACTGGCTTCCCTCCGACGCCGGAGACTTCAACCTCATCATGCGGATCTACTGGCCAAAGGTGGCAGTAACCGACGGCACCTGGACTCCACCGCCCATCACGAAGTCGGCCTGAGGGGGTGTCCTCCGAAGCCGCTGACCATCTGCTGTCAGCAGCTCTTTGATACCGTCATCTTTATGCCTCGACCCAGTGCCACCCCGCGCCCGCCGCGCTATGACTCTGCCGCCGCCATCGCTCACCTCGCGGCCGCCGACCCTAAACTCGGCCGTCTCATCCAGCGTGCAGGTCCGTACACGATGCGCATCTCCAGCGGCCTTTCCCCATTCGAGGCCCTGGTGGAGTCGATCGTCTACCAGCAGCTCCATGGCAAAGCCGCGGCCACCATCCATCAACGCATGCTGGAGAGCTTTCACGGTGTCTGCGGGATGGGCGTGCATCCTTCGGCACACCATCTGCTCGACTGCCCCAACGAGCAGCTTCGCAAGGCCGGGCTATCGCATAACAAGACGCTTGCTCTGCGCGACCTCGCCGCAAAGACGGTCGACGGAACCGTGCCCACGCTGGCACGCATCCGTCGGATGGCCGACGAAGACATCATCGAGCACCTCACACAGGTGCGCGGCATCGGCCGCTGGACGGTCGAGATGTTCCTGATGTTCCGGCTTGGGCGTCCGGACGTTCTTCCCGTCTCCGACTACGGGGTCCGCAAAGGATTCGCCCTCACCTTTCAGGGACTGAAGCCCACAAAAAAAGTTGAAGCCTCCGACCTTCCCGATGCCGAGACCATGCGCCGCCGCGCCAGAAAGTGGGAGCCCTGGCGTTCGGTCGCGAGCTGGTATATGTGGCGAGCCTGCGACCTTGCCAGCGGAAAACAGACACCGCAGCCCGTCGACGGGTCTGCCTCATCTTGAACTCCGTCCGCAATCATCACGCGGCAAGGGTGTTTTCACATAGCAGCAATAATCTGGAAAAACTTCGAACATCGCCCGGGAAACCCTGTGTCTTATACCAACCCCGACCCCTTCAATCGTCTCTAAGGTGACAGATGCCAATCTCTGAAGAAACCCCGACGGCAACCGAGGCCACCACTTCCCCGGACCGCTACGTTTGTATTCACGGTCACTTTTATCAGCCCCCGCGCGAGAATCCCTGGCTGGAGACCGTGGAGATCCAGGACTCTGCCGCCCCGTATCACGACTGGAACGACCGCATCACCTCGGAGTGCTACGCCCCAAACGGGGCTTCCCGCATCACGGATACGGAAAACAAGATTATCCGAATCATGAACAACTATTCGTGGATCAGCTTTAACTTTGGTCCTACGCTGCTGAGTTGGCTCAATGATTTTGCTCCACGCACCTACCGGATGATTCTCGACGCCGACCGCACCAGTGCGCAGCACAACGACGGCCACGGTTCGGCCATCGCGCAGGTCTACAACCACATCATCATGCCGCTGGCCAATAAGCGCGACGCGCGCACCCAGATTCGCTGGGGGGTCTTCGACTTTGAGTTCCGCTTCGGCCGCAAGCCCGAAGGTATGTGGCTGGCCGAAACCGCCGTCAACCGCAAAGTGCTCGACCTGATGGCGCAGGAAGGGATCAAATTCACCATCCTTGCGCCGCACCAGTGCGCTCGTATCCGCCCTCTTGCAAAGCCCGGGAAGGCCGACGCAGATGCCCCGTGGACCGAGACGGCAGATGCCTCCGTCGATACGCGCCGGGCTTATAAGGTGCTGCTCGATGAGGGAAGATCGATCGATGTCTTCTTCTATAACGGTCCCAACTCGCGTGCCATCGCCTTTGAGGGCCTCCTTAACAGTGGCGTCGACTTTGGCGGAAGACTGCTCACCGGATTCGGGGACGACCACGCCGTCAGTGAAGACGAGACTGCGTTGCTGTCGCATGTGGCCACCGACGGTGAGAGCTACGGGCACCATCACAAACATGGAGAGATGGCACTGTCTTATGCGATTCACTGGCTCGAAGATGAGGAGAAGGTCCCCATGGTCAACTATGCGGCCTTCCTCGCGAAGTTCCCTCCCAGTTGGGAGGCCGAGATCGTCGATGACACCTCATGGAGCTGCGCCCATGGAGTCGAGCGCTGGCGTTCGAACTGCGGTTGCAACAGCGGTGGGCGTCCGGGATGGACTCAGCAGTGGCGTGCCCCCCTGCGTCTGGCGCTCGACGAGCTGCGCGACGCCACCTGCCCGCTGGCTGAGAAGCTCTCCGCATCCCTCTTTAAGGATCTATGGAAGGCGCGTGACGAATACATCGGCGTCATTCTTGACCGCTCCCGGCCCAACATCGATGACTTCTTCCGCAGACATGCCACCCACGAGCTCACGCAGGCAGAGCGCACCCGCGCTCTGGAGCTGATGGAGCTGGAACGCCACATCCAGCTGATGTACACCAGCTGCGGCTGGTTCTTCGATGAGGTTTCAGGAATCGAGACCGTACAGGTGATCGCCTACGCCGCGCGTGTGCTCCAGCTTGCCGCACGCCTGTTTGGAGACGAAGGCGCTGCACTGGAGAAGAAGTTTCTGGATATGCTCGACGAGGCTCCCAGCAATGTTGCCGAGATCGGCACCGGCGCCGAGGTCTATCGCCGCTTCGTGACCGGCATGAAGATTGGCCTTGAAGAGGTCGGCGCGCACTACGCCATCAGCTCCATCTTTCGCTCCTATCCCGAGCAGGGAGAGATCTTCTGCTACAACGTCCGCCGCCAGAGCCACCAGGTCTTCAGCTCCGGACGCGGGCGCGTCGCTCTCGGATCGGCGTGGATCGACTCGCGGATTACGGAGGAGACCGAAGAGATCTGCTTTGCCGTGCTGCACCTCGGCGATCAGAATCTCTCGGCTGCGGTCAAGCGTTACGACTCCTCCGACCCGGAGCAGGTCGCGGCATTCGAGAAGTTCTCCCACAATGTCGCCGAAGCCATGCGGCGCGCCAATCTGCCCGAAGTGATCCGGCTGATCGACCATCTCTTTGGTGAGATGAAATACTCCCTGCTTTCGCTCTTCGCCGACGAGCAACACCGAATCCTGCAGGCCATCCTTACCCAGACTGTCGCCGAGATGGAAACCTCGCTCAGCAAGATTTATCAGGACCACACCTCGTTGCTCGATTTTTTGAACGAGTGCGGCATGGCCCCGCCGCCTGCGCTCGAGGTCGTCGCCAACTATGCCATCGGATCCATGCTGCGGCGCGCTCTAGAGGCGGAGAACTTTGAGGCCGACTCTGTACTCTCCCTCGCCCAGCGTGCCACCGCCGAACACATCACGCTGAACACCGCGCAACTTGGCTACATCGCCGGAATGCGCATGAAGCGCGCCATGGTTCAGCTCGAGGCTGCGGTCTCCAGTGAAGACCCGAGCTCCAAGGCCTTGAGCGACGCCCTCATGATGGCCGAAACCTTCCGTCAGATGCCCTTCGAGGTCAACTTCTGGCAGGCGCAGAACATCTGGAACGACCTGTTGCGCCGGACCGATCGAAACTACCGGACCGAGGACTGGATTCAGGACTTCCTGAGGCTGGGAGAGGCCATGAACATCCGGGTCGAGCAGCTGGTCACGGAAGAAGGCGTCAGCGTCTTTTGATCGAGGGACGCAGGCAAGAAGCGGAGATCGACATCAGGCGCGCCGCAGCAAAACCGTCGATCTTGCTTTAGACCGGCTATCCTCCTTTTATGGCTGACCTCCAGACGCTCGACCCACAGATCGCCGACCTGCTCGCCGGAATTCTCCGGCCCGATCCTTCTGCCGGCTCTCCCACGGTCGAGGGAGTGCGCGCAGCCACCAGCAGGCTCAACGAGCCTCTTGCGGGCCCCGGGGAACCCGTCTTTCGTACCTGGGACAGCACCGCCGACACCTCCCAGGGTCAGGTGCCTCTGCGCTGGTATCAGCCATCGGCTGCATCGCAGGACTCTCTGCTCGTTTACATCCACGGTGGTGGATGGGTCGCCGGCAACCTCGAAACTCACGACACGCTGTGCCGCGCCCTCGCTCTCCGAACCTCCAACATCGTCGTCAGCGTGGACTACACGCTCTCCCCCAAGGCCGTTCACCCGCAGGCCATCTTCGAAGTGGCCGATATCTTCCAGCAGGCAAAGCAGCTGGCCATCCAATCCGGTTTCGAGATCCGCAACCTTGCCGTCGCCGGGGACAGCGCCGGCGGTCATCTCATCGCCTCCGCACTGCATCATCTCGCCGTCTCCGGGCTCGCGCTTCCGGACGCCGCAGTCTTTCTCTATCCCATCACCGATGCCTCGCTCTCCTATCCGAGCTACGCCCGTTTCGCAGACAGGTTCGGACTTACCGCCGAGCGGATGCGCTGGTACTGGCAGCAGTATCTCGGTGAGGATCTCGCAGCGATGGGAGACCGCCTTCGCGACCCGTACGTTTCGCCCCTCCACTCCTCCCAGCTCCATCGCTTCCCACCGTCGCTCGTCCTTACCGCAGCCTTCGATGTGCTTCATGACGAGGCCGAAGCTCTCGTCCATCGCCTTCGGGAGAGCTCCGTACCGGTCGAACACATCGACGTTCCTGGTCAGATTCACGGCTTTCTCCGCTATCGCAAGGCCCTGACGGACCCGGTCTACGGTCCTGACGCAGTGATGGAACAGATTGGGAAGTATCTGAATCGACAGGCCTCCGCAAAGACAACGGCGTAAACCCGCCATTCTCACGGTTCGCCCTCGAGTCCGCGCACCCTTTGCGCTCCGAGTTGCGTCTAGGCCCTATTCCCTAATCCCGCCGCCGACCACACGGCATAAAATAGATGCATGCCTATCGATCAGAACGCGCCGCTCGCTCTCGCCGATCCTGAGATCGCCGCCCAGGTTGAAAACGAAGTTATCCGCCAGCACGCAGGTCTCGAGATGATTGCCTCGGAGAACTTCGTCAGTCGCGCCGTTCTCGAGGCCGCCGGAACCGTCTTCACCAACAAGTACGCCGAAGGTTATCCCGGCAAGCGTTACTACGGCGGCTGCGAGTTCGCCGACGTCGTAGAGAATCTCGCACGCGACCGCGCCAAGAAGCTCTTCGGTGCCGACCATGCGAACGTGCAGCCCTCATCGGGCTCCCAGGCCAACGCCGCCGCTTACATGTCGATCATCAATCCCGGCGACACGCTTCTCGGACTGGACCTTGCACACGGCGGCCATCTCACACACGGGCACAAGCTCAACTTCTCCGGCAAGCTCTATCGCATCGTCGGCTACCAGGTCCGCAAAGACACTGAGACCATCGACTATGACGAGCTTGAGGCCCTCGCTGTACGTGAGAAGCCAAAGGTCATCGTCGGCGGAGGCTCTGCCTATCCGCGCTTCTGGGACTTCGCCCGTATGCGCCAGATCGCCGATAAGGTCGGAGCGTATCTCTTTATCGACATGGCCCACTTCGCCGGACTTGTCGCTGGCGGCGCTCACCCCTCGCCAGTGCCTCATGCGCAGATCGTCTCCACCACCACCCACAAGACCCTCCGCGGACCGCGCGCCGGACTTATCCTCTGCCAGCAGGACCTCGCCGCCAACGTCGACCGTTCCGTCTTCCCCGGCCAGCAGGGTGGCCCTCTGGTGCATATCGTCGCTGCCAAGGCCGTCGCGTTCAAAGAAGCGCTCGATCCGTCCTTCTCCACTTACGCGCACCAGATCGTCGCCAACGCCAAGGTCCTGGCCGAGGCTCTCGCGGGTGAAGGCTTCCGCATCGTCTCCGGCGGTACGGACAATCACCTGATGCTGGTCGATGTCTTCCAGAAGGGCATGTTCGGCTCCGAAGCCGAGACGGCACTTGGAGCCGCAGGCATCACGGTCAACAAGAACGCCATCCCCTACGACACCAATCCGCCGATGAAGCCCTCGGGAATCCGTGTCGGAACTCCCGCACTGACCACGCGCGGCATGAAGGAGCCGGAGATGCGCCAGATCGCTACCTGGATCGCCCGTGCGCTCGATCAGCGCAACGACCCCGCCGCGCTGCGGAAGATTCACGGCGAGGTCACCGAGCTGGCCGATCAATTCCCGCTCTACGAATGGCTGCGCCAGCCGCAACCGGTCGCCTGATCTCCAAGAGTAAGTTGAGCCAAATGGGCCTCCATCTTCGAGGCCCATTTCCACGTCCGCTGGGCTTCAGCGAGACTTCAGAGCCTGTCCGCACGTCCATCCCTGCAGCAAGCAACTCTTACGAGGTAAAGTGTTCTACACCAGAGGAGGGTGCACTCTTCGATGACGCTTGAGGTCCTCACGTGGCTCATCGCGATCCCGCTGCTTGGCTTTATCACCGGCATGCGCACGATGACGCCGATGGCGGTCCTCTGCTGGTTTGCCTGGCTCGGACTCCTTCCTGTGGACCCGTGGGCCTCGTGGTCCGCACGCCTTCCCGTCGTAATCGCGTTCACCCTCCTCGCCGCGCTCGAGTACCTCGCCGACAAATATGGCAGATCCCCCCGGCCCACACGCCCCAGCGTCCTGCTGATCCGTGTCTTTCTCGGGGGACTACTAGGAGCCATTGTGGCCACCGCCCTCGACGCTCCTGGCATCGAAGGCGTCATTCTTGGCGTACTCGGCTCGCTCGTGGGCGCCTTCACGGCGTACCAGCTCCGTCACCAGCTCACCCGCCGCCTCGGCTGCAAGGTCTGGCACGTCACCGTCGGCGAGGATATCTTCGCCATCTCCTGCGCCATCCTCTGCATGGGCATCATTACCGGCTAAAGCTTTTCGCTGCCGGGCTCTAGTGGCTGGTCACCTTCAACCCAATGATTGAGATTAAGAGAAGCGCGAGGAAGCCGATTCGCGCCGTCGATGCAGGCTCATCGAAGAGGACGATCCCAAGAATCGCGGCTCCCATGGCTCCGATTCCGACCCAGACTCCATAGGCCGTGCCGATCGGAAGGCTCTCGCTCGCCTTTGCCAGCAGGTACATACTGGCGGTGAGTGTTGCAATCGTAAAAAGGGTGGGCCGCAGCCGCGTAAATCCGTTGGTGTACTTCAGTCCGATCGACCAGCAGACCTCGAGAAGACCGGCAACGACAAGAATGATCCAGGGGGACGAGGTAAAAAAAGACACGACAACGCTCCGGGCGTCGTCTTGTCCTAACCGGGTACGGCGCATCTCGTCCGGACTGCCTGTTGCGGGATTTGTCTGCCGGATGTCCGGGCAAACAGCCTGAGATCAGGCTACTGAAGGTCCGGCCCGGCCGCAACTGCGCTACGGGCGGCCATCCCCGCTACAATAGTTGAGGCACCCCCGGAAGGCATACAAAGGAATGAGCTGGTTTAAACGCGAAGAGAATGAGATCGTCAACGACTCTGAACGGACTGTGCGCACTGAAGGACTGTGGGTGCGCTGCCCGGGGTGTCGGCAGGTCATCTTCAAAGCAGACCTCGAAGCCAACCTTCAGGTTTGCTCCAAGTGCGGCTACCACTTCCGCATCGGAGCAAGGGCGCGCATCGAAAGCCTGCTGGAGCCCGGCTATCAGCTCGTCGATCTCGATCTCCGCTCCACCGACCCGCTCACATTTACCGACCTGAAACCATACAAGTCGCGCCTGAAGGAAGCCCGCAAGAAGACCGGCCTCAACGATGCCGTCCTCAATGCCATCGGAAACCTGGGACCCATGCCGGTCGTGCTCTCCGTCATGGAGTACAGCTTCATCGGCGGCTCCATGGGCTCCGTGGCTGGCGAGACCATCGCCCGAGCCGTCGATCGCTCCCTCGAGACCCGGCACCCGCTCATCATCATCTCCGCCTCCGGCGGCGCGCGCATGATGGAGGGCATCGCCTCGCTGATGCAGCTGGCGAAGGTCTCCGCCGGGATCGCCCGCCTCGATGACGAAAAGATCCCCTACATCTCCGTGATGACCGACCCCACCACCGGCGGCGTCACCGCCAGCTTTGCCATGCTGGGCGACCTCAATATCGCCGAGCCCGGCGCTCTGATCGGCTTTGCCGGCCCCCGCGTTATCGAGCAGACCATCCGCCAGAAGCTCCCCGAGGGCTTCCAGCGCTCCGAGTTCCTGCTCGAACACGGCTTTCTCGACGCCATCGTCGATCGGAAGGAGATGAAGCAGTACCTCATCGAAGTTCTGAGCTGGATGCAGCCGGCCGAGAGCAATCAGCTCTAGCCTTCAAAATGTGTCATCCGAGCGAAGCGCCGCGAGCTCCCATCAGGCAGGTCGCTGAAACGGACGCACGGCCTGCTGCTTCGTCCGGCCTGTATTGAGAAATCCGCTCCGCTCACCCTTCGCGCTGTCGCTCGCTCCCCAGGTCGTCTCTTTCGGACGCACCGGTCCGGCCCACGACTCCGCCTCAATCATCGCAACTGTCTCGCGGTCGTAGCCCATGCGCTCGAGAATCGGCACGTCCTCGCGATCCTGCGGCGGTGCTACAAAACTTTCTTTCTTCTCCACGACGGGCTCTTTTGCCTGCCTTCCCTGCAGTCCCGCCATCATGGATGCCGTGAAGTTATCCATCAGGCGCTGAACGCACTTCTGTCCGCAGAGGTGCTTCACATTCCTGCGGGAACCCTTTGGCGACGCCCATCCGCGCAACCGCAGCTCGCCAGCCATCTCGTCGGCTACAAACCAGTGACTCGTGGGTTCCACCCGCTCGGCCCCACACATATCGCAATTGATCGCCTGCCGGATCATCTCTCTTTCTCCTGTGCCTGAAGACACAGTGCTCTCATCGGCAGGAATGAACGTGGGATGAGGTGACTCGCTACGAACGCCGTCGCCCGAGGCTCGCAGGAGCGGCGACTCCCATCACGCGGCAGAGCAGCAGATAAAGCACTCCGAACAGCGGAAGAACGATCGCCCCGACAAGCAACGCATGGAACCGCCCGGGAGGAAGCGGAAGCTCCACCTTGACCCCATAGCCCGCCGCGGCCGCCAGGACCGCTGCACCCCACAACCGCGCTATCCGCGAGCGCTCGGCAGGAACCTCACCGATGCGCTTGTGCAACTCGCGGCGCAGCAACACGAACTCCACCCAACCGGCCAGCCCCGCGGAGAAGGTCAGTCCCGCCACGCCCCAGTGCTGGTCCACGCCAAGCATCCTCGGCAGAGGCAGCGCGAAGAAATATCCCAGCCCCACCGTGAGAGCCACCCGAACCATCGCGAAGCCCAGCGGCGTCCTCGTATCCCGCAGCGCATAAAACGCCGAAGAATACAGTCTTCCCGAGGTTGACGCCAGCAGCCCAACCGCAGACCCCGCAAGCACACTCCACACCAGCAGCACATCCTGCCCCTGGAAGTGGCCCGAGCGATAGATGGCCGCCACAATCACATCTCCCAGTACAAGAAAGGCGACCGCCGAGGGGATGACGAAGAAGGCTATATTCTTGAGCCCCTGCGCCAGCCGCTGCCGCAACACTCCCGCAACCTCGTCCGAGGTTCCCAGCGCTGCCGACATCGCCGGAAGCTCCGCCGCCGAGACGGCCATGCCGAACAGGCTTACCGGAAGCGAGTTCAGCGTCTGCGCATAGGCCAGCGCCGAAACTGCTCCCGTCGGCAGGTAGCTCGCGAGCAGGGAATCGAGATACGCGCTGATCTGCACCACACCGCGACTGAGAAATACGGGGAAGAAGTTGCGAACCACCGTCCGCACCGAACCGCTTCGCAACCGCAGGCGCAGCGTCAGCGGCCACAATAGCCGCAGTACCGACGGCAGCTGCACCGCAAACTGCAACCCGCTGCCGATAACGGATGCTATCGCGATCACGACAGCAAGATGCACCTCACCCTGATGTCCCGCGTCCCAAAGAAAGGCGGCGATCATCGTGACGTTCCAGATCACGGGCGCTGCGTACGACAACAGGAACTTGCGGTGGCTGTTCAGGACGCCAAGGCACCAGGCCGAAAACACCAGCAACGCCGCGCCCGGAAACAACAGACGCACCAGCCGGATCACCAGCTCGCGCTTGGCACCATGAAATCCCGGCGCGATCGCATCGATCAAAAGCGGCGCTGCGAACACCCCCAGCAGCACCAGCACCGAGGTGATCACCAGCAGGATCGCGAAGATCGCCTCGGCGAGCTCGGCAGCTTCCTTGTGGTTCTCTTCCGCGCGCAGGCGGGCGTACACCGGGATAAAGGACGCCGACAGCACGCCTTCTCCGAAGAGGTTCTGCAAAAAATTCGGGATGCGAAACGCCGCGCGGAAGGCATCGGCCACATCGGAATTTCCGAGATAGTGCGCAAAGACGCGGTCGCGTACCAGGCCCAGCAGACGGCTCATCAGAATGCCTGTAGCAACAGCCACAGCCGACGAGCGAGCCAAAAGGCCTTTGCCACGAGGTGGCGCCATTGGTTTGGAGGGAGAAGCAGTCACCGTATCTTTAACTCTACCGGTTCCACAGGTGGATTCGCAGTCTCTTCGGATGTCTCACAAAACCTGTCCCTATCCTCCGGGTCCCGTTAAACTCACCTCATGGAAGCCGCCCGCCCCTCCCGCACCGCACTTCGTGTCGCTATGCGCCGCGCAGCGCACCAGCTCTACGACGCAGAGCCGCTCGTCCTCAACGATCCCTTCGCCGTCCCCATTCTCGGGCGCGAGTATCTCCCTGAGATCGAGCGAACGCAGTTCAAGCGCAACAAACCGCACTCCGTCTCCTTGCGGGCCCATATGGTGGTCCGCAGCCGCTACGCCGAAGACCTGCTCGCCCAGGCCGTTGCGCGGGGTGTCACGCAGTATGTTCTGCTCGGCGCCGGGCTCGATACCTTCGCCCATCGCAATCCCTATCCGCAGCTGCATGTGTTTGAGGTCGATCATCCAGCCACCCAGCAGTGGAAGCGCGATCTTCTCGTTGCCAACAACATCGCCGTGCCTGCATCGCTCACCTACGTTCCCGTCGACTTCGAGCATCAGCAGCTCGCCGCCCAGCTGGCCGCCGCCGGGTTCGACACCACTCGTCCGGCCTTCTTCGCAGGGCTCGGAGTCGTGCCCTATCTCACCAGCGCAGCCTTTCGATCGACCCTGTCGCTCATTGCCGCATCTCCAGAAGGTAGCGGCGTCGTCATGGACTACGGTCAACCGCGCTCCGCATTGCCGTTTCTCGAGCAGCTCGCGCATGACTCTCTGTCCGCACGCGTGCAGCTTGCAGGTGAACCCTTTCAGCTCTTCTTCACGCCCTCCGAGATGGCCGCAGAGCTCAGCGACTTCCGCGACCCGGAAGACCTCGGAGCCCCTCAACTCAACCAGCGCTACCTTGCAAGCCGCAAAGACAATCTGAAACTGATGGGCAGCGCAGGCCGCATCGTCAGCGCCTGGGTGTAAGGATTGTGTTCTCGGGAGACAAACCCGAGGGGGACAAGGTGCCTCTAACGCATCAAGGAGGCCGGGCAAGCACCGGTATACCATCACAAGCGTGAAGCTTCCCGTCTCTCCACCGCTGCTGCCCATGCTCGCCAAGCGCGTCGACGAGATCCCCGAAGACGGCGCCTGGATCTTCGAACCCAAATGGGATGGCTTCCGCGCCCTCATCTTTCGCGATGGCGATGAGCTTCTGCTGCAGAGCCGAGATCAGAAACCGCTCGATCGCTACTTTCCTGAGCTCTTCGATCCTCTGAAGTCGCAACTGCCCCAGCGCTGCGTGCTCGATGGAGAGATCGTCATCGCTGGACCCAATGGGCTCGACTTCGACGCCCTGCAGCTTCGCATTCATCCCGCAGCCTCACGCATCAAGCTGCTCTCCCAGCAGATTCCCGCCTCCGTCGTCTTCTTCGACGTGCTTGCCATCGGCGATCGCGACCTGACCGGCGAACCCTTTAAAACGCGCCGCTCGGAGCTCGAGTCGCTGCTCGCATCGGCAAAGCCTCCGATCCACCTCACCCCCGCCACACGCGACGGCGCCACAGCAAAGGACTGGTTTCGCCGCTTCGAAGGCGCAGGCCTCGACGGCGTCATGGCGAAGCCGGTCGACGGCGTCTACGCACCCAACAAGCGCACCATGCTGAAGGTGAAGCACGAGCGCGACTGCGATTGTGTCGTCGCGGGCTTCCGCTGGCACAAAGACGCAGAGAACGAGGCGATCGGCTCACTGCTGCTCGGTCTCTACGATGGCACGGGCGCACTGCAACACGTCGGTGTCTGCGCCAGCTTTACCCAGAAGAAACGCCGCGAGCTGGTTGAATTCCTCGAACCATATCGTAAGAACGCACTCCAGAACCACCCCTGGCGAGCATGGAACGAGAGTGAGACCGAGGGCGGAGGAAAGCGTATGCCCGGTGGTCAGAGCCGATGGAGCCAGGGCAAGGACCTCTCCTGGCAGCCCCTGCGTCCCGAACTCGTCGTCGAGGTTGCCTATGAGCACATGCAGGGCAATCGCTTCCGCCACATGTCCCAGTTCCGCCGCTGGCGAACCGACAAGCCGCCCGAGGCCTGCACCTACGAGCAGCTTGAAGTCGTTGCTCCGCACGAGCTGGCTAGCATCTTCGCCACCGGCCGCTGACAAAACCAAGGACATACAGGACCTGCCACGCCAGGGACTGTTAGCGCCTGCTCGTTGCTCGTTGCTCGTTGCTCGTTGCTCGTTGCTCGTTGCTCGTTGCTCGTTGCTCGTTGCTCGTTGAGGAAGTGTCATCCTGAGCGAAGCGGCGTAGCCGCGCAGTCGAAGGATCTGCGGTTCCACTCGAAGCGCCATAACCGATAGCACTAGTCACAGCACTCATTCGCTTGAGAAACCCATGGAGGAACCTCCTTCTATCCAGCAAATCCTCAAGTGACACTCACCAGCAAGCGCACCCGGCGGAAAAACCGCAGATCCTTTGACTCCGCTTCGACGCCGCTTCGCTGACATGATCTGCTTCAGTGACTCCCTTCGTCGCCGCTAGCCCTGTTTGGCCCACACACTGGCGTTCAGGCACTCCACTACGCCGTCGATAATGGCGCTCAGGCCCGCGGTAAAGCGGTCGGCATCCGCGATCTGCTTCGTCGTGACCGCATCGGTGATGTTGATGGCCGCACCCACAATCTCCAGCGCAGCCTTCTTCTTGTGCTCGCCCCCGCCCTCTCCTATCAGGGCTTCGGTGCCGTGCAGCGCGGCCGGCAGAAACGCCAGCGCGCGCAGAAAGATCTTCAGAAAATCCATCGCTTCCTCCTTCGATTCGTTGTATGTCCGCTACCTACGGAAGTAATCGATCGCCAGGTGCGCCAACGTCACCAGCGCGCCCACAGCGGTGGTAAAGCCCTTCACCCGCTGCACGCTGCGCTCATGTCGCTCGACGCGTCCCTCCAGTTGTGTCAGTCTCCCTGGCTGGCCGATCCCCATCAGCTGATCCATCTGACTCTTCAACACCCGCAAGTCCCCAAGGACCCTTCCTTCAAATTCCGTCATCACGCCGCTCCCGCCGCGCCCGTCAAAACGAGACTGGCAAATCTGTAAACACCGCACTTGAAAATCGCGAATACACCGGCGGATTCGATCCGTCGTACATCCGCACGTAGTAGCGTTCCACCTGTGACTCCCGCGGGATGGAAAAACTTCGCACCGGGCTTCGCAGCACCAGGTCCTGGTCAACAAATGGGCCGAAGTTCCAGTCGCGCCGTCGCACCTCGAAGCCTCCACCCGGCGAAGGATCGGTTCCCGCATCCACCTGCAGCTCCGTGCCGTTTGCGCTCACCAGTTGCAGGTTCTGCAGATTCGCTAGTACCGCTCCCGGCGCGCTCGACGCCGTCTCCGGCAGCAACGCATCCACAGCAACTGACTCCGACAGCTTCACTCCCAATGCCTCAGCCCAGTCATTGGCAAACTCGAGCTGATATTGCATTAACTCTGGCCGCGCATGCCCGTCGTCGACCGTCACCTTACGCACCATCACCTTCAGCGAATCGGCCCCTGATACGTTCCCCGACCCCAGATCCAGCGCATCCCCCGGCCAGATATCGTCCGCGGGATTCACCAGCGCGTAGCTGCCCGAGATCGCCGCCGACCGGCTGGAGGCGAACCGCAACACCGCCTGCGCCGCAGCTTCGCAATCCGCCGTACTGCGCGCTGGCGGCTGCAGCACCTTGCCGGTCCAACGCGCCGTTCCGGGAATGCCGCCCTCCTGCTCAGCACTGACACTGGCCGCATCGTTGAGCCTTGCCACCGATCTTCGACGTCCGCGATACCACACCGTGAAGCGCTCGCCCACCACAGGAATCCGTCCCGCGAAGAACGTGATCCTCCCCGCCGGCGACACCATGCAGTCGACCCCCTCGCCCGCAGCCCCCGTCATCCGCACCTGCTGCGAGCCGTCGGCAAACGTACTGACCATCCACACCGAACCCGCCTGCGTGATTCTGCAATATCCCAGCGAACCAATCAGCTCGACGCTGTTAACCACCGCAAAGCTGCAGCGCGCCGGCGAGGTTGCAACCTGGCCCGAATACAGCACCACCGCAGGCGTGCTCGAAGCCACGCCCTCATCCACCAGCTCAAACAGGAGCGACATCGGCGCCTCGACTGAACCGCCGCCGAAGGCCTCCGTCACACCATCCACCATCGTGTACCACGTCTGCCGCACACGCTCCGTCTCCGGGCAGTGCAGCCGAATACGCAGCGTGTACTTGTGCCCGTTCAGCGCCGTAAACGGAGTTCCCACCTCGACACCATTCACAAGAGGAACAACTAGCGTCGCGCCGCCGCTCTGCCGGGCGTTATAACCGGCAAAACAATTCGCGCGCTGCACCAGCCCGTTGTACAGCCCGCACACGATGCCGGTGCTGGGGCTGCTGAGCACGACGCTGCCCACCTCGACGACAAGCGTGCCTCCCATCTCGATGAGATCCAGCGCCGAGAGCACCGTCTGTCCATCGAGACCGTTGCCGCCCGCCATCGTCAGCCCCGCCGACGTGATCGACAGAAACTGGCCCGGGTCCGTAGCCGACCATATCTGCGGATTGATCCTTCCCTGATTGAAGCTATCGAGAAAGATCTGGGAGGCCGTAGAACTTGCCGCCCTCCGCGTGATGCGCGTCGGACGGTACGGTGCCTCCGCAAGGTCGAAGACGCTCGTCGTGCCATCGCCCTGAAAGGTCTCAGCAATATAAGCCGCCGGTTCCATATCGCCACTCAGCGTCACGTCGTTGGCCAGCTCACGCACCGAGGCGGTCCGCAGCGCCGCCACATTCAGCGTGCCGTCGCCGTCGTGCAACACATGCGTCGTGGAGCCCACCGTCTGCAGGCTCAGCGCCCCATCCAGCACGCGGTACGACGCATAGGCCGCGTTTGCGATCTCGCCTGCATTCGCCGACCACGGGGCGGTCTGTGCCGGAGCGAAGACGCCTACGGTGCCCGCATCGGCCACCGCATCGGTGGTAAAGGTCCCCGCGTCTACACGGCTCGTCAGCCTCCGCAAAAGCTCACCGCCGGTCTGTGCCAGCCCCGTCCCTCCACCGGCAAGTACCTGCTTATCAAGCAGCCACTCATCGCTGATCGCGCTGAAGACGTACCGGTGGACCGGTCCCGTCGTCGTCACACCGGCATAGATCCCGGCAGGCTCGGTCGCGAGATACCCCGTAAACAACACCGCGCCTGCATCCGCCGTCACCACCACGCGTGCCCTTCTCAGTGGAGCGGGCAGGCTGGTCGCGCTCAGGTCCAGCATCCCTGTGCAACGCGAGGGAGCATTCAGCGTGCGCTCGATCTTTAGCGGCCCATCCGTCGAGACAGTAACGCTGTAGTCCCGTGCTCCCGCCCCATCGAGGTTGTCGATCGTAATCTTCACTGCTGCGCCTCCCCGGTTGGAAGCGGTGCAAGGGTCGCAAGCGGTGGAAGACCACGCATCGCCCGAACCTCATCGACCGTCAACACACCTGCTTCGATCAGAGTCTTCTGGATCGCGGCCTCGCTGGCCTCGTCGCGTCCTTCCAGCTCGTTGAAGCAGAACTCGAACTCGCGCCAGCCCAGCTTCTTCGCAAACAGATCGCGGGTGATGTGCTCGGCAATCAGCTTGGCAACGGGAACGATCGCGCTTTGAAACGCCTCATCCGCCAACTCCGCCGCGGTCGATCGATTGACGTCGCCCGCCACTCCCAGCAACATCGGCGGAAGCTCAAACGCATTCGCGATCATCCGGATCAGCATCTCCTGCCACTGCAGCCGCAGATCGGCATCCGTGCCTCCGGCAAAGCGCAGCACCTCCGGCTTCTTCTCGCTGCTCAGCACCGGCACCCGCCCGGTGCCTTCAATCTCGTCCTGCCACCAGCGGATCAGACGGTCGTGCTGCTCCGGCGTCGCCTCGTTCAGCCATAGCGCATACTGCACCACGGAGTTCGAAGCCAAGCGCCCCGCATACCTCTGCGCGCTGAGAAACTGGTTTACCGTCTCGAAGGCCACCTCCAGTCTCCCCAGGCCAAACGGTGTATGCGTTCGCGGATTCAGCCGCACATACATCAGCTGGTCGTCGCGCAGGGCAATCTGTGCATCGCCTCCCAGCCTTCCCGTCGCCTGCGCGTAACGCGGCGCAGCAGGATCACCTTCCCATCGGCAGTCGATCTGGATGGTCGCACCATCCACCGCCCAAAGCTGAAACGGCCGCAGCGGATCTCCCGTCGCCTCCATCTCGACCGCGCCGAAGCCTCCGACCAGCAGATCCTCAATCACCTGCTCCCACAACACACGAAAGCTGTCCGCCGCATTCGGTTCCTCCAGGCAACGGCGAAGCGTGGCGAGCCTCTCGTCCACGTTGTCTACCTCGGCCGGCACATACCCACGGCGAACCCGCACCTGCCAGTCCATGCTGGCGACCTTGTCCTTCACCACATTGATGGCGCGGCGAACCACAGGCGTCTCTGCAAACCGGCGAAGGTTGGCCGGTGTGGCCTTCGGCAGCGCATCCTGTCCAGGACGCGTCCCGCGATACGGCGTCAAGACCGCCGGCAACATCCTCGTCTTTCTGTCTCCCGCTGCGGCTTCCACGCCGGCCAGCCTCTGCCACACATCCTTAACTGCACCCCGAACTCCCATTCGCTCACCTCGCTCTTCCGTTGTGATCTGCCACCAAAAATGAAAGGGCACAGCCCGAAGGCCATGCCCAATCAGCGATCCGTCTCGAATTCCTATCTCTAACCCTTACCTGCTTCTACTTACTCCTCGAAAGTTCACCGAGATCCGTCTCTGCAAAAAGAAGCTCCGGCTACACCCTCAACTCCAGCCGTGCCGTCTCCGCTACCCGAGCCAGGTCGCTCAGCGTCACCACGCGAATCGCCTCGCGCTCCATCGCTTCCACACCGAACCGGTATCGTTCCGTCGCTTCCTCTTCAGCGTCGGTATCCCTTCGCCGCAGCGGCTCCACAACCGCCGTCAGCTCCAGCGTCGCACTCTCCACGCGCTCCACGCCCTCGCGCAGCTGCGGAGCGGAATAAGCAAACCCCTTGGCCGCCTCCACATCGCCTTCCAGCGACACCGCCTGGAACATCCGGATAAGCCCTTCGGCCCGGTAGCCGCAGTCGATCTTCATCGGATCTCCGGGCCGCGTATACAGCGACGCCGCAATCCTCTTGCGCATCAGCCCCCACACGCCAGCACGCTCGAACTCGTTGCGCATCGCCGCTGCGATCGCGGCTCTTCCGCTCGTCTTCCGTTCCCGTTTAACCTTCAACGGCTCCACGTACATCCGCATCAGCTGCTCAAGCTCTGCAGTAACGTTCTCCGCAAGCGACGCCCGCGCCTCACTGATCTGCACCGAATTCGACAGCGTATCTTCGAGCAGCGTGAGTACCGGCTTCGTATCCGCCGCACCCAGGCGCAGGCGCTCGACGATCTCTGCCTCCAGTGACTCCAGCATGCCCACGTCCGCATCTGCATCCATGCAGCGCACCCGGCTCCAGTCGCGCGTAAACCGCACCACGGCATTCGCGTTGCCGTCGGCTCCTGCCTCGCGCAGCACAACGCCGATATTCGTAAACTCACCCTTCACTACATCCGGAACATACCGGATGAGGAAGAACTCGCATGGAACCCGATCTGCCAATCAACCTCCAGAAAACCACTGTTCCGCTGCAGACTGTCTGCCTTTTGAAGTCTCCTTCCGAGCGAACGAAGAACCCCGCATCGCTCGCGCTGGCACCACTCCCACACCGCAATCCGCACAACCTGCAGCCTACATTACAAATCTTCCCGCACCGCTCGCCTCTGCGAACTGCCGCGGCACGACAACCTTCGTCACCTTGTCCCACATCGGGAAAGGCTCGCGGTTCGAGTCGCGGAACGAAGCAATCAGCTCGCGTACTCTCTCCCGCCGCCCAAGCATCTGCTCCGTCAACCGCTCCAGCACCGCCGTATCCCCGCCATACCATTCCGGAGGAACCTGCTCCGCGATCGTCCACAGCGTCTGGGCCTCCATCGTCTCCACCCTGCTCAGCCACGGCTCAAAGCTCTTCCAGCCCGTAACGGTAGCGTAGACGCGATTGCGTTGATACACGCCTCGCAGCGGCGAGTCCGGAAAGTTCCACTCGCCTGCGTTGAAGCAGAAACCCTGGTCGATAAACGTAGCGCGGTATCTGCGCTCCCTCGGCCTTCGCTCAAAGACTGCCTGGCGTCCGTTGCAGTTGCCCGTCCACTTGTCGATCACCAGCATCCCGGCAAACTCCCGCAGGTTCTTCACCTCGTCCAGCTGCGGGTCGGGCAGATAATCCACCACCTGACCAGGCATCAGTCCGCCGACAAACTGGGACCCGAACTGGAGCCCGGGACTGTAGCGCTCGCGAACTCCGCGCGGAAGCTCGACCGTCATATCCAGGGTGTTCTTCACCAGCCAGTCCGTCACCTCGACCACATCGCATACCGGCACGGTCAACCCGGCCGCCGCCGCCAGCCGCGTCGCAATCAATTCGTTGGCCAGCACGCGGCGGTGCTGTGGATTGTTCTGGAACTTCACCACCCACAGCTTGCTGTCCGCCCCTAGCATCAGCTGGCTCTGCGCTCCACCGCGCATCCGTCGAATCGCCTGTACCGCCAGAACCGCCAAATCTGACCCTTCCTCTCGCAACCAAAAGAATACAGGGTGCGGACCATCAGCCCGCACCCTCCACACGAGACATGGCACCCGCGCAGACTCCCTCCGCGGAAGTGTCCTCCGAGGATAACCCTTCGATCCTTTCCCTCAAGTGTCATTCCGAGCGATCCCCGTCACGCCCGCGTCAACATCTCCGCCCGCACCGACTGCGCAATCGCCATCGCCATCAGGCAGTCGTCATGCGATCCGGATGCCGCCCCCGTGCGTCCATTCGGCCAGTTGAGAAACGTCCTGCACTCCTGCAGCAGCCGCGCGCTGGAGAACATCTCCGGCGACTGAACCAGCAACGCTCCCAGTCGCCCGACCATCTCCGGCTTATTGCCTGTCGTCGTAAGCCAGCCGGCCTTTCCGTCCTTGCCGTAGACATCAACGTAGTGATGCACGCTGCTCAGGTAAGCCAGAACCGCAGCGCCGTGATTGTTACTCTCCACCACGATCTTCGCGTCTCCATACTCGCGTGCCAGCTCGACCGCCGCCTCCGCAAGCTCCAGCGGATTCAGCCGCTGGCGAAGCTCCGCGCACTGCAGTCCCGTCTTCACCTCGATCACCTGCACAGCGGCAAAGTCTCCGTCGGAGCCTCCACCGGCTGCATCCACCGCGACCAGATAGCGATTGCCCCGCAACGGCGGCAGCCACAGCTGCAGCGCGCCTCCACGACGGCTCGTGAGAGCGGCAGGCGCCTCCGCAAGGCGATCTTCAATCGCGTCCACATCGAAGCAGCAGTCTCCAGTAGCGCGAAAGCATGTCACCGCATCCTCAGCGAACTCCTGCGATCGCAGCTTCTGGTAGCTCGCCTCCAGCATCCGGCGAAATCCGATCTGCTGCTCCGTCAGGCCGTGTGCCTGCATCAGCACTCTCTCCTCTTCTGTCGGATCTGTAACCGTATCGCTTACATATGCCGGCTCCATCCACCACGGGAAGAAGTGCTGTGCCGTTCCGTTCTCCTGTGCCTGATTCCACTCGTGATAAAAGCAGCCATACGCTCCATTCGGCGTCGACTCCATCACCAGCTCGCCCGAAGGCGACAGCGCCGCACGCAGACCCGCCAGCGTCTCCTGCGCGGCCCCTGGCCAACGGCTGACTTCGCTCAGATGCAGGTTCTGAATCGACAGTCCGCGCCCTACGCCTTCATCGCCCGCGCTCAGGATGCGAAACTCGCTGTCCAGCTCCGGAAACGCCATATGCCCCAGGGTCGCCCGGCTGCGCCGTAACGGACCCTCGCGAGCCTCCTTCGGCAGCTGCTCCCAGAAGCGCTGCACCATGCGGAAGATCCCCTCCGCTGCCTCGCGTGTCTGGGCCACCTGCACCGTCAACACTCCCCTTGCCGTGATCGTCTTCATAAACATCCGTGCCGCCACCCAGGTCGTCACGCCCATCTGCCGGGCCTTCAGCACAATATTCCATTGCTTCCGCTGCCGCTCAAACTCGCGCTGCGCTGCGTTCGCCTCCAGAGGCCGCACCCTGCCGTGCCGGTCCCGAACCTTCAGATGCTCTTTCACCGCCCCGATCATCGCACCGGGATCCCCCTCAATCTCCCGGCCCAACTCCAGCAAACCATCCACGTCCCATATCATCTCCACCCACCGTTTCTTCTTTGCACCTGCCAAGGTGTCACTTCAGATCAAGCCTCGTCCTAGCTTTATAGGTGTCATTCCGAGCACAGGAACCCGCATTGCACCACCGCCCGAAGCATCACAGCTCTCCTGAATGCCCAACCAGCAAACCGTGTCACTCATCCTCGCCTTCGCAGAAAAAGGGCGGACAGGATCACCTCCCGTCCGCCAGCCCACCCGCTACATCTCCCAGTGACAACCGCTCACGTTCTTCGGATTGGGAACATCCCGCAACGTCAGCGATCCATTGGCCGGAACCGTTACAGCAGTCCCGAACGCAATGCCGTTGATCAGCTGATTTGCATTCAGCGGCGATATCGAAACCGCGTACGCCGACTGAGGATTGCTGATGCGGTACACCGCGCCGCTTTGCCCCGTGCAGTCCGGCAGGGTAAGGTTGCCGGCTCCCGTTACTCCCGCCACCGACACAACGCCATCCGCCGCCGTCATGCTGTAAGGCAGCGATGTCACCGTGTGCGGATTCACCTCGTTGTATCCGAAGTAGTAGTTCAGCGCATTGCTGGCCGCAGCGGCCATCAACTGCTGTCCCGTCGCGCTCGGATGCGTGTGATCTGTCAGGAAGTTCGCATTCGTATTCGCGCCATCGGCCCCAAGCTGCGGATTCGCTGCGAAATCGATGATTCCATCGGCTCCCGCAGTCTTCGCCTGCTGCAGAATCAGCGCATCGTACGCGTTCTTTTGCGCATCCATCGTCGGCGTCCCCGAAGCCGAGCTGGTGCCCCCATCGGACAGCATCGTTCCCACGAAGACCCTGCATCCTGCCCGCTTCAGCGTTTGAACTTCAGCGATGAGATACTGAAAGACCTGTGACGGAAGCGTATTTACCAGGTCGTTGATCCCGGCATCGATCAGCGCAACCGCCTGACCTCCATTGGTGCTGCAGCGCCGCGCTACACGGTTCGACTCTGAGCCCTCAATCCCCTGGATCGTCGCTCCATAGATGCCCCAGTTGGTTCGCGTATAACTTGGCTGATTCAGCAGCGTAAGCTGCGACGACCAGGAGTAAGCATCGCTGCACTGCGATCCGTTCCAAGAGCACGAGATGGAGTCGCCAATGATATGAAGCATCGGCGTGCTGCTGAGCACCTGCTGCGGAGCCACCGCCACACCCCGCGCCGCCACCTCGCTCGACAACGATAACGAATCCGACAGAATCTGCGCTGGAGTCAGCTGCGTCGAAAAGAACCGGGCACGATACATCGTTCCCAGCAGACCGCTCTGCGCATACGGCGAAACCCCTCCGCTGCTCAGGAAGTAGTTTCCGCTGGTCTGCAAACCGAACGACGAAGACTGCGTTGTGTACGGATACTCAACGCCATCAATGTAAAGGTGGTCCAGATTTCCGCTGCCGGTTCCCAGTACATACGTCACCACGTGGAAGCCGCTGAATAACTGCGTCGTGCTCAGCCTCGCGGCTCCGCCTGCAAGAATGCCCGCCATAAAAGCCCCCGGAGCACCTCCCGAATGCAACAGGTTCACACCGCTTAACCCCAGGCTGCTCGTAAGAAACGCAGGATACTGGTTCGTTTGCGCCAAACCATTCGTCGCCGGGAAGGGATTGACGTACACCGCGAACTCAACCGTTTTCGTGTTGTTCAACGCCGCTGGCAAAGTAACGCCCTGATAAGGATTGGCCGTGGTGAAGCTCAACCCGTTCTGTACCCACACAGGAGCGTGCGTTCCCGCAAGAAGCGTTCCGTCATTCCCATTGCCGCTACCATCTGTCACCGTGGTTCCCGTGCCCTGCATGAAGCTGTAGTCCGCAGTCGCGTTCGGTGTCAGTGTCGCGCCCGTTCCTCCTGAGCCCGAGACGCTGCCCGAAGGAGTCACCCACGTCCCGTCTTCGCGCAGAAACCGTGTGGTTCCCGCAGTCGCGCCCGGATCAGGCACCGCCCCCGGAGCATGCGTTGCTCCCGATGCCTTGAACACCGGAACCTGTGAAGCCGCAATCGTTCCATTCAACGTGGTTGCGTTCACCGTCGTTGCGTTCACCACGCCTGCGGTAAAGCCCTGTGGCGTGAAGCTGTACGACGAACCTCGCAGCGTCAGGTTCAGACCGCTCGTCGTCGGCGTAAAGCTCATCGTGTCGGTCCCGACTGACGAGTCCAGCTCGAAGAGGTTATAAGCAGAGTTCCACTTGCCGCAGCCATGCAGGTTGCAGTGAATCGTAAACACGCTCTGCTCACCGGCATCGGCGATCATCGTGCGCTTCCACGCTCCCTGCGTCACCAGCGCGGCATCCGGAACCAGATGCGTCCCTCCATTGCCGTAGTAGTTCGACAAGGGAGCGATGTTGTTGATCAGCCATCCTCGCAGGCCTGGACCGTTGTTGCCGTCGTACACCATACCAGCCTGCACATACACCGCCGGACGTGGAGTGGTCTGCGACACTAGCTCCAGGTCGCCGGCCACCTTCTCCTGGTAGTAGTGCGGCTGTTCCACAGGATCGTTCGGCTCCCATGCCACCGTATTCGGTGCAAGCGTCATCTGCCCATCCACCAGTTTGGTCGACGGATTCATCACGCTCACCACCTCGGCCATCGGATACAGTGCATAACCACCCGTCAGTAACGCCAGCGTTCCTCCGCTGCTGCTGCTGTTCGCTCCGGTCTGCGTATACGTCACCTTGTTGGGCGCGGTCGAAGTGACGACAAAGCTTCCGTTGTAGCTGCTGTCCGTCACTCCACCCACCGTCATGGTCAACCCGTTGACGTCCGCCGGAAGATTGCCGGAGGTTGTCAACGTGACCGTATTTGCACTGCGAACCACCGACGTGATTGCAAGCGACACGTTGGCAAACGCAGACGTCTGCCCCGTTACTCCTACCACCGGTGTGGAGCCTCCCGCATAATAGAGGCCCGTCGCGGAATAGGATCCGATGACGGGAAACACCTGCCGGATTCCATTGATGGTATCGACCGTCTGCTCCAGGCCGTATCCGCAGAGACCGCCGATCGCAACCGTCGCATTGGCCGCATGGGCGCGCCTCAGCGTCAGCTGAAGATGCGTGCCATCGACGACCACGTAAGGGGCTGTCTCGAATCCCTCAACTCCGTTGGCGGCAACCGTAGGATCGGCCATGCAGGCAATCCCGCTCTGCGCCGGTGCCGCGGCCGTGTTGGCCGAAAAGCCCGTGGGCAGACCCGTCGTCACAATCGCCACCGTCACCGTGCCCGGAGCGATATCGTGGGTCTGCGATGGAATCGTGCTTGCTGTCTGAAAGAAGGTGCTGACCGCAAAGCTCGTTCCGCTGAAGGCTGCCGAGGCATTTGGTCCCGCCGCTCCCGGTCCCGTAATCGCCCCCGTCTTCAATACCTTCGAGGGATTCGTGTTCAGCAGATAGCGCCCGTCTCCCTGGGTTCCATTGTTACCCATCGAGGTAAGCTGCACCGAGGTCGAACCGGTCGTGCAGCCCGATCCGCAGCTTCCCGTAAAGACGCGGGAGTCCTCGCTGATCTGCAGGTCGAAAGGATGCGCGCCCTCGTCTCCGTTATCGCGGAATCCGCCAGAAGCGCGAAGAAACTGCGACCCGATCAGACAGTCGCCGACGCCAAAGCAATTGGTGTCCTTTGGTGTAAGTACATGCTGACCCTGCGTGTTGTACACACCACGGATCGAAAGCGCGGCGTAGTTGGTCTTGAAGTAGGGAAGAATCGGATCGACGTTCTGCGGGAAAGAATTCGATCCCCCCGCCAGGGCCTGATGGTCGATCTCCAGCCCTACCGAAGCAGGCGACTGCGTCCGCGTTGCCTGATGGATCGCAGCAGTGTCCCGCGTTGCCGTGACATTGATGACCTGACCCGCCTCGATGCCGGGAGCCACCGTATTCTCCGGGTTGAGATACGTATCTCTCCGTTGCCCACCTCGAAGATCCTCCACATGCGTACCATCACTCCACTGCGAAGACGTGTACAGCTCCGGTGAAACATAGTTGCGTTCCGCCTTCACCTCGCACCCCGCCGTGCAGTCTGGTCCGGCCAACGCGTTGGCAATCCCATTTCCTCCGCGAGCGTCCTGGAACTGGCTGGCATACGCAGACCCATTCATCCGGTTGACTGAAACCTGTGTCCCCACAGGCTGAGCGATCGTCTGCGTTCCCGCTGGAAAGGTTGCAACTTTCTGGGCGAGACCGCTCGTCACCGCGGCCACATTTACATCCACATAGTTCTTCGTCGCAGCCTGCGACGGTGCCGTCGGATCCCCGGCGAGCGCCAGCGATCCCGTCATCGTGTCGCCAGCCTTAAGAACATACGGATTCGAAGAATCGATCGGGGCTCCGGCAACCGCCGCTGCGATGGCGGTGTCGACGTAGCTCTTCGTCACCGTCTGCATCGCTATCGAGGTCGGCAACACAGTGCTGCGAATCGCGCTGATGTGCACCGGCGTCGAACTCACCGGAACCACCCAGTACTCGCGGCTTACACTGCCGTCATCCATGTGATACACCGCTGTGTAATAGCTGCCGATTGGGGTCGCGCCCGCATTCGGCGTAAGGCGCACATCCAGCACACCCGCCGCTAGCGTCGCTGAAGTACTTCCGCTGGCTACCGCCTGCCCGCTCGACGTGGTGAAGGCGGACCAGCTCACCAGCACCGTGCCTCCCGCAGGCTTGCCGTCCGCACGATAGATTGTATCTGTAACTTCAGTGGTTACAACCTGGGCCAGCGCAGTCGCCGTAAACAACACCAGGACTGCCGGAATCGCCAGCAGCACTGCTGCCAGGGTCCATCCTCCCTGCCTCAAACTCATCGCTCGCTCTCTTTCTTTATCTCCACCGTCGCTCGTCTCTCCGGCGATGGATCTTTTGGCGTTCTCTACTCGCAGCTCGTTGCCCGCTCAAGCAGGCAGGTAGCTGCGAAAACAAAGGACCTTCTCTCCGTCGTTGGCATCGTTTACCGGCAGGGCGCGAAAGGATCCAGCCAGGCGGAGACGCTCAAATGGAGCCGTCAGCGTCTCTGTGCTCTCCGCCGCCTCCTGCGTCGTCTGCAACCGTGGATAGTGGAAGATCACCCTGTCGCCTTGTTCCCCCTCGAGGACAAACAGTGCCGACCACTCCTGAAAGAAGGTCCCTCCCTCTCGATCGACAAACCCCAACACCCTGCACACCTTCATGCCATCAGCGGGAACTCCGGCCACCAGCGCCGTCTCAAGCTGAAGGCCCCCGTCCTTCACCTGAGCTACCCTCCCCACATTCAGCGACACCCGGCGGACGTAGTTCGCGTCTGCTGCTACATCCCCGGCCGATCGCACATAAGCTCCGCTCACCCCGCTCCCGACATACCCCGTCTGTCCCGTGTAGTCCACATCGACCACAACGAGATCCCCAACTGAGAAACCCGTCGCTGCTGCCCCCACCTGAAGCAGCGATGCCGTTGATCCAACCTGCAACGACGTTGCGGCCGCAGCTGTGCCGCCGCTCCCGTTCGCGACGGCTCCATTGGCCGTTGCCAGCAGATTCATCTGTTGCGAGCCACCGGCCAACGCCATCTGTAACTTCCCCCAACTCGCAAACTCAACCTCAACCAGCGCATCCATCTCCGTCCTTACCTGGCCGGTCGCAATCGCCGGTGTGCTCGTACGCAGCGCACCGATCCCGCTCTTCGAGCCCTCCGCATTCTTCCGCCGAAAACCTTCGCACCACCCCAGGTCCACCCATGGCGAAGGCGGGGTGTCCAGCGCAAACGCGCCGTTCTGTGCGGCGTCGAAGATCGTTGGCGCACCCGCGACCCGGTTCACCGGCGCGAAGTAAGCCCGCACCCTCCGTGTCACAGGTGTCGTTCCGCTGCCCGTGCTCATAGCTCACCTGCTTCCTGGTAGCTGTAAACATCAACACTCGCTGTACGCTCCAGCTGTTCTCCTGCCACCCCGAGTGTGGCGAACGCAACCTCTCCCCAGAAGACGTTGGACCTACCCACCTGTGGCCCTGCGGCTGCCGCATAATCCGTCTTCACCGCGCGCTGTGGTTCCGTCGACAAAGCCGCTAGCAGCTCCGCATCCATCGCAGCCATAAGTCTTCCGCGGTCCATCCCGCCATTGCCGCTGTTGCCTGCCGTCGCGTAGCGAATCTCGCATCGCATCTTTACCAGAGGAAGGGCCTCTCGCACGCTTGCCGTCAGCTCCGTCCATCGCAGCCGAAAGACATTGACCGGCGGAAACTCCACGGCTAGCTCATTTTCTTCAACCACAATTCCCGGCCGTACCACGCCGCGTACCAGCACCGTACGCGCCGGATTCAGCGCGGCGATACGATCCCGGATCGCGACATAGAACGTGTCTTTTGCACGCTGCATATACGTAACCCTTTCTGTAACAAGTTTTTTCATGTTCTGGTTGAGACCGATGCCGCTCTAAACATGGTCAGCCCGAACACTGGCCGTATTCCTTAACAGAGGTGGTCATTGCAGGTGCACGCGAAGCATCCCCCGCATCTCACCTGGACCTAAGGCGCGTTCTCAATAGGCTCCCGCAGGCTAAGCCGATAGGCATAGACCCCACTCCCTGCCTCCAGCTCCGTCGCCGACACGATCGTCAGCAGCACGTCGTCCACCAGCACACCGAACGCAGAGGCAAACAGGGCATTGGCCGAGCCGTAACCCTCCGAGCTGGTAAGCGCCTCGATCGCCGTGGCGGAAATCATAAGCTCGCGCTCGCTCGCCTTGCCCCTCGCAGATTTTGCAGCCGCATTGCGAAACACCGCCGGCGAAACTGCAACGTCCTGAAACTGTGGAACCGCAAGCCCCAGCTGTTCGGACGAATCACCTCCGACCGCGGGTGCGGGAATTCGCAGCTTTACCCCACCTGCACCGGAGCCACACAGCAAAGCATCCGCCACGCGGCGAAGTCCAATGGATTTCTCTGCATCTTGGGTCATTCCGTCACCCCAGCCTCTCCGCCACGTAAGGCCGAAGCAGGCTCTGCACCTGGTCATCGATCAACGAACCGCTGAAGTACTCCAGCTGCATCGTGTCGATGCGGCTGCGCTTCACGTTCATCGCGGGCATCGTCTGCGCGTTCTTCACCACCTGCGCGCAAGCAATCTTCACTGCATCGGGAATCACGCTCAGGCCAGAGGTATAGGTCACTTCGGCCTCGTTGTAGTTAAGTCCCAGAAAGTTCACCGGAAAAGTCAGCTCCCCGGTCGCGGGATTCACATCCACACCAGCCGGATCAAGTTCGCTCCAGCTTCCCGGAACAGCGAAGGCGTATGCGACCTGCTCCCGATACAGATCTACCATCTCGCCGCGCCGCGGCCTTCCATATCGCACCCTCACGCGCACTAAGGGGGAAACGGCTCCTTCGGCTGCGGCGAGCGGTCGATAGCTCAACCGAACCGTCTGGGCCCCTGCAGTCAGCCGCAATTGCTCCACATACTGCGTCACCAGCAGGCTGGGACGCCTGCAGTATCCCTCCATCAGCGCGGAGGCCGTCGCAACCAGGTCGTCGCTTGTCTCGACGCCGAGCCCGTACTCCACATATTCGGCAGGTAACAAATACCCCACAGCACAACCTCCTGTAAAAAGAAACAGGGACCGGCGTAAACGCGCCGATCCCTGGCCACTTCAAAACCGTTACCGAATCCCAACCGTCCCCACCCGAGCGGAGCGCAGCGACGTTGAAGGATCTGCGGTTTGCACCGGTTAGCACAACAGAATCGAATAGCGAAGCTCAGCGCCGTAGCGCCCGGTGGGTTCTCCCGAGCGCTACGGCAATCGCGCTCTAGCGATCGACCAGGACCTGGCAGTGTGCATAGCTTGCGCCCTTCACTACCAGCCCGCCGAACTTGACCACTACATACTGCGAGGCCAGTGAGCCAGGCACGCCGAGCTGGAAGACACGCGGATTCGGGTCGCCAAGCCAGTGATACTCGATCAGGTCTTCGGTCACGATGTAGGCCGGAAGAACCGCGGTGCCATTACCTGGAGTACCGCTGTAACCAAGGGTCCACTCAGGAATGAGAGGAAGGTCGCCGGCCTGCGTCGAGAGCGTCTTCACGCTGACGCCGGCGGCGATCTCCTTCGTGCTCAGCACGACATTGAACTCCTGCTTCATCTCGCGATCGATCAGGTCCAGCAGCACAGGATTCGCGTAGATTGCCGTCGGGCGCACGCCATACGAGGTGTTGGACAGCATCTTGGCGATCGCAGACTTGAAACTGTCCACGATGCTCTGAGAAGTCGTCACCGTCACGCTGTTGCCCCCGGCGGAAATTTGCGATGCCGCGCCAAAGTATTGCGGTGTCGTGGGTGCGTTAAGGCTGGTGTCGTTTCCGTTCCAGAGAGCTACATCGTGGGTGCGAAGAACGCCGTCCACGGTGTCTGCAAGGTCCTTCGCCTGCAGGTAGGCAAACTGGCTCTGCTGCTGACCAAGTTCGAGATCAAACAGGTTGTAATTGATCTGTGCCACAAGCGCCTTCAGCGGAACACTGCGTTCCACCCGCGTCGGCGTCACTAGCGGGGCCACAATGTTGCGAGGATCCACGAAGCCGGATGTCGCATCAGGCGAGGGAATGGCGGTCTCTTCGAAAAATCGCGAGGGGTGCCCCGTCGCGGGAACCTGCTTGATCCGGCGGCCGAAGATTCCACGGCGCTGCACCAGGTCCGTAATCTCCGACTGATACGCCGGAACTTCCACTGCTCCCGGTCCCATAAAATCCGCTGCGGCATAGATCTCAGTAAACTTCGCGTTCATCATTTTCCCTTTCCAAAAAAAGAAAGGCGCAGCTTAGGGCTGCGCCTCTGTTCGTCCTGCATCTTCAGAAATCGTCTAAGTTCAGGCCAGCATTCCTGCCCGCAGCAACTGCGACTTCACGGCAATGCGCTGCTCCAGACTCAAGCCTGTTAGCGCAGCATCCAGCGTGCCCGCTTCGAGAGACTCGATCGCGACGCCCTGCTTGGCCAGCACGTTCGCCATTCCAGCAGGTAGCGTCTTGCGACCGTTCTGTATCTCCGCGGAGGTTTTGCCCGAGGCCTCTGCCTCAAGTCGTGCGAGCTTTTCCTCAGCAGCCTGCAGCCGTTCCTCCAGCGCAGCTTCCACCGTGGCCGAGATGCGGCCGATCGTCGCCTCCGATTCCTGCTGGCGCTCCGACAATCGCTGCATCGCCTGTTCCAGCAGATTTGCCGCAGCCGCAAGCCGCTCGACTGTTGCCTCCAGACCAGAGTTTGTCTCCATCTCCATCGCTCTCCTCACTTTTGTGATCTTCATCCACCCACTGAAGCATCTCCCTGAAGTTTTATCGCGCGATACTGTTGCGCTTTCCGGTATCAGGGTGAATGCTCTAAGCCCCGCTCGGAGCCTGCTGCACATTCAGCACAGCCACCACGGCCGAAATCAGACTTTGGATATAGCCGCTATCCGCCGCGATCCCCGCCTTGGTCAGCAACCTCGCAACCGCCTGCTCGGTCAGCAGCAGCACCTCGGATAGCTTCTCCGCTCCGGTGCCGCTCTGTGCTCCGCTCGCCGCATACTTTTGTTCCACTAGAATGACGGCATTCTGGATCAGCGTGGTCGCGTCCACAATCTCCGCCGCAACCGGCGCCACCGCCGGAAACAACAACGCCAGCAGCTTCTCGACGGGAACGGCATAGGCCAGCGCCCACTTCAATCCCTTCTCAAAGCCCTTGCCGATGGCCTCAAGCACACCAAGAAAACTCATTCCCCATCCTCCTTTTGCTCTAACCCGCTATGACACGACGGCAGCAGCCCGTCGAGCATGCGCAGCCGACCGCTTCACGCGAAAGCTCGTGCTTCGATAGGCCGCCTTGTCCTTTAGCAGAATCGCCGCTCCGGTAAACGTTGCCCGTGTCAATGTCCAGATCGGCGCGCGCATATCGGCGACATGCGCATCCGCCAGCTCATAGCTCATCCCCATCAATCCCGGGGCCTGCAGCTTCTCCTCCATCTCAGGAAAATCTCTCGCAAACAGATACCCGGATACCCGCAGCCGATTCGCATCCAGCTCGGCCGCCGTGATGATGCCGCATTTCTGCCGTGCGTCATGCCCGTCCCACCCCGCCTTGTAGTCCACCGCCATGCCAAGCAGACTTGGAAGCGCAGCCTCCGCCGCACGACGGGTAAGCACAACCTTGTGACCGCGCGCCCCGTTGGGTGCTTTGTCGCTGGCAACGTCAACCAGCGTCAGCACACCCTCAAAGGGCAGACGGTTCGGATGTCCATGCACCGTCGGAAACTCCACCGCCATCGCCCGCAGCTCCATCGGAGCCGCATTGCGGGTCGCGCTCGTTGCGCGTCGGTGGTCCCGGGCCGCTGTTGTCATGCGCTCTGCCATTCCATCTCCTTCCACCTGCGTGAGTACACCGAAACGCAAAACGGGAGAGCACCCATCAGGGGCTCTCCCGTCTCATGTCTCGATTACCTTTCCAGAATAGCAAGCTGCACGAAACTAATCGGCAACTTTCAAAGCAGACATAACTACAATCACTGCAATTGTTTAAGCACTACGGACGAATCTCCGCCTCTTGACACGCCACCAGCGGCTCCAAAAGCCTGCGCTCCAGGAACACCCGGGTCAGACGATCCAGCGCATACTCATACCGACGGATCAGTGTCCTCACCGGCAGATGCAGCATCTCTGCCGCCTCCACCTGCGTGTACTCCTGCAACGCAATCCGAGTGATCAGAAGGTTCTGATCCCGGTCCAGCAGCTTCAGGCACTGCTCCACGTCGTGGACAAAGATCACCACGTCATCGAAACATTGCACACGGTAGTGCGTGACCTTCCCGCGAAACATCTCGCGACCCAGCAGCGAAGGCGCGCGGCCCGCCTCCATCGACAACTTCAGGTACCGCCGTAAAAGGCCTTCCGTGTACTTTCGATAGAAGGCCAGCTCTGGCGCAAGCCGCGAGACAAGTCGCTTCGGGGCGGAAACAACCGGCTCCTGCACCGCAGTTGCCCAGATCATCGGGAGAACAATAGCTGCGGCGTTCATCGCGCACCTCCTCTCACTTCAAGCGCACCATTGCAGCGTGCCGCACCAGCCTGACGCCGCTTGCGGCCACCGGCGTGTCTGCCCCGAGGAGCGGGAAACTCCGCCAGACGAGCCGCGCACCCTCGACAGTAGATGCCGCTTGCATTTGCTCCACGGAGCCAGAGAGCCCCGCAGCCTTCACACACCTTCAGATCCAATCGCAAGTACTTCATGTAAGTCCCTTTCAGAGCGTAAGTCTCCCCTGGCGCGCCTTCATGAGTTTCAGCGGTCGAAAAGGGCACGCTCAGGATGCTATGGAGGGCCGGCACCATCCGGGAACCTCAGCCGAAGGTCCCCCGTGTAGCCGTGCGCTCGTTTTGTCTGGTTATCTTTCTGGCAGCAAACAACCTTGGGATAAATTCAACGCCATCTCCTCCGAGGCACCGATTCAGGGATCAGGTCCGGCCGCTCAAAACCAGCAAACCAATTCCGCTTCGGATCCGTCGAAGGAAAGTTTCAAGGTTATAGCTTTAGACAAAGTTGAAGTCAATAACAAACTTTGGTGATTCGCCGGAGTTCTGACAAAATTCCTGCATCCAACGATTTACGGATAACTCTTGTTGCACAAAGCTAAGCTTTCGCCTAATCTTCGTCTTGCGGAATGATATCGCCTCCCGAAAGAAACTGAGAGACATGAACTTCCACGATCTCCACGAACTCGTTCGCCTTGAGTTGCTCCGTCGGATTGAACGCGGATCCCTCACCGGTAGCCGGCTGGCCCAGCAGGCTGGTTTTCAGCAGGCTCACATCTCTAACTTCCTCAATCGCAAACGAGCACTGTCACTCGAGGGCCTCGACCGTGTTCTCGCGGCCCAGGACCTGCGCATCGAGGAGATCCTGCCCCTGGAACTTACCGCTGGTACTCATAAGCCCTGCCGCGATCCCGAGCCCGACCCGATCGAGATGATTCCCATCGTCTCCCCGTCGTCGGCCATGGAAGATGTCTCCATCGCTTCCTCCGCCATCATCGATACTGTTCCCCTCGCATCCTCAAGGCTTTACGAGAACCGTGCACGGCCCGCCCCTCGCCGCACCCACTGGCAACGCTTTCTGGCTATCCGGACCGATGCGCAGCAGGCGACGGCGATGGCGCCCTTGCTTCCGCCCGGCTCCGCCATCGTGCTCGATCGCCACTACAACTCGCTCACGCCCTATCGTGCCAACCAGGCCAGCATCTACGCTGTGCGCTTCGGCCCCACACTGCTGCTCCGTCATCTGGATTTCGACGACCGCCACCTCATCCTCAAGCCCTATGTGCGCGAGTTTCCCGTGCAACTGCTTCCGCTCCACGACAACGAGTCTCCCGGCGACTACATCGTCGGCAGGGTATGTGCCGTGCTCGCTGAGGTTTGACCCTCAAAAAGCTATCGTTCGAACGAAAGCGTGTCGCAAGGATGTGTTCTCCCGAGGCAAAACCGTGCCTCAAAGAAGTTGCCATTCCGAGCGAAGGCCCAAGGGCCGACGTCGAGGAACACATCTTGCGATGTGAGTCGTGATGACAGACCTCTCCCGGGCCCAGACTGCGATATCTCCGCCCCCTCAAAGTGAAAAACCACGCTCCCTTGATAAACTAGGTAGATGCTCGGAAAGCTTTACGCGAAGTGGATGTACGCCTGGGAGACGGCTTTAACCACCCGCGACACCAATCGCATCGTCCGGCCCCTCGAGTGGGGAGAGGACTGGCTGGCCGACTTCATTCAGGCAACTCCCCTTACCCAATCCTCCGGATTCGACCACATGGTCCGGCTCAACGAAACCATCGTCCAGCGGGCGGACGACTTCTTCGGCTATCAGCCCCCCACCGACTTCCGCCTCGAGCACCGCCATCCACAGCTGTTCCCGACCAACGTCCGGCCCGAGACCCTCGAGCAGGACGCCGAGTGGAAGCGTCAGGCCGAATCGGGCGAACTTTCGACGGCGGAGTTTCTTCGCTTCACCTCTCCTGTGCGCACGCGCTATCCGGAAAACGACATCGTCAACGCCCGCTGGTATCCGGCTGCTCCGGAAAAACAGGCAGGGAAGCCAAAGCAGGCAATCATCGTCATGCCTCAGTGGAACGCGGACGCCTTCAGCCACAACGCGCTGTGCAGTCTGTTCAATCGCTTCGGCATCTCCGCGCTACGCCTCTCCAAGCCCTACCACGACATTCGCCGCCCAGCCGAGCTCGAGCGCTCCGACTACGCCGTCAGCTCCAACATCGGCCGCACCATCGAGGCCTGCCGTCAGGCAGTCATCGACATCCGCAGCTGTCTCGATTGGCTCGAACAGCAGGGCTACGAGCAGTTCGGCGTTCTGGGAACCAGCCTCGGAAGCTGCTACGCCTTTATCGCCGCGGCTCACGACCCCCGCCTCCGCGTCTGCGCCTTCAACCACGCCTCCACCTGGTTCGGCGATGTCGTCTGGACCGGGCAGAGCACCCGCCACATCCGCGCCGCCTTCGAGCGCGAGGGACTGAACCAGCAGGACGTGCGTCGCATCTTTACGTCCATCAGCCCCATGTCCTACATGGACCGCTTCGCCGCACAAAACCGCCGCGTTTTAGTCGTGCACGCCACCTATGACCTGACCTTCCTCCGCGAGTTCTCGCTCGATGTGCTCCATAACTTCGACCGTCTCGGCATTGACTACGTCTCGAAGGTTCTCCCTTGCGGTCACTACACCACCGGCGAAACTCCCTACAAATACATGGATGGGTGGTATCTGGGGTCGTTCGTCCACAGCGCCTTCAAAAAGCTCGCAGAGGAATCCAACCCCGTAGGCCGGCCATTCGAGAGCCGGATCAGCACGCAATAGATCGCTGCTTAGAAAGCGGCCTCAGCCGAAGCAAGCGGATGCCGCAAATAGATGTCATTCCCGCGAAGCACTAAGCCGCATAAAGCCTGCCATGAACGAAGTTGAACGTGAGGAACTTCGCATTTCGCGAGGCTCATCGCGCCGGCAAACCTTGACTCGACATAAAAACCTACGCTGTATTGCCTCACACCGCACGATGCCATATGGATCAAAGCAAAAGTTATCCCGTTCACAGATAAGATCGCAGTTCATGCGGATGGTAGCAGTGCGCCAGAGCCGAGTCTCGCGAGATACGTCCCGCATGAACGAGCTCCGCCAACGATTGATCCATGGTCATCATGCCCTCTGCTTTGCCCGTTGAAATTTGGGAGCGGATCAGGTGATCCTGCCCATGCCGAATAAGATTTCGGACTGCGAGGTTCGCGACCATGATCTCTACTGCTGGATACACGCCCACCTGGTCGATTGCCGGAACAAGTTGCTGCGCAACTACCGCAAGAAGTGCCAGCGATAGCTGCTGCCGAATCTGCGACTGACTGTTCGGCGGAAAACTATCCACAATTCTTGACAGGGTTTGAGAAGCGTCGTTCGTGTGCAAGGATGAAAGAACCAGATGTCCTGTCTCTGCTGCTGTCAACGCGGCAGCCATGGTCTTAGAATCACGCATCTCCCCAATCAGGATGACATTCGGGTTTTGACGAAGAACCGCACGAACGGCTTGAGCAAAGCTCGGGGTGTCGTGACCAACCTCAATCTGCTCCACGATCGATTTGCGGTTTGTATGCTGATACTCGACCGGGTCTTCGATTGTGATGATGTGATCTCGTCTGCGCGAGTTGATGAGATCCACGAAGGCGGCCATCGTAGAGGTTTTGCCACAGCCGGTTGGGCCAGTAAGCAGGACCAGCCCCTGTCGACGCTCCATCAGACGAGCAAGCGCCGGGGGCAGATGAAGCGAGTCCATCGTGGGAACTTGGGCTGGCAAAAGTCGAACGCTAGCAGCAAGCGTGCCGCGTTGATAGTGAAGGTTGGCGCGAAACCTGCCGATGGAGCCCTGAGCAAAACAGAAGTCGAGCGATTTGTTTTTTTCCAGATCTTTTAATCTCTCGGCATTCAAAAGCGGGAGGAGCATACTGCGAACGTCCTCGCTCGACAGGATCTTCCCTAGACCTGAGTTCAGAGTGCCATTGATTCTCAAGATCACAGGGGAACCTGCCACTATAAGGATGTCTGAGACTCGTTGTTCGACGGCTAAGACCAGAAGAGCATCCAACGAAGCGTTTCGCTCCACTTTTGCGATTGATGTAGAAGCATTCAGCTCGTAGACGATCTCCGACAACTCATTCTCAAAAGCAGACATCCACTCTCCCTAGGAAATCGCAATCGCACAGATTCAATGGTGGCTAGACGAAGCACATCGAGCGAGGATAGCAGGCATCCGCATTGGGTTTGAAGATGGCTCAGAAACAGCAACAGGGTATCGGAGGTTATGTCAACACGTTCATTTTCGTGAGGGCCGGGCGCAACGGATCTTTGTCTTTCGTCCAGACTTTCAATCGGGAATGTACATCTCGGTTGGACATGTCAGCCCAAGGTGAAGGGCGATATCGCAAAAGAGGTGTTACTTCGAGCGAAGCGCGAAGCCGCATCAAGTCTGCCATGAACGAAGTCGAACGGGAGGAACCCCCAAATCCCACCGAGCCTTATCGGGATGAATCCTGTTGGTATCAGCCACCCGATTCCGCGGGAACGAAACATACTCCCCCGCGCAGTTCGGTATCTGAAACCCATGCGGAGGCGCTTCGCACAGGACGGAATTCGGTGTCTTCGCGGTTCCCGAGTAAAAATGCAGACAAAAACACGTCCAGTGCTCATCTACAGGAGCGCAGGATGAGAGATCGCTGTGCGCATTCACGTTTCTTCCCAGATGTTGTAAGGAATTACCTCCTTCGATGACTACCTTATACAGAAGGGAAATCTCGAACTATGGCAAGCTGCGATGAGCTCTACGAGGAAGCTGTCAGCACGCATGGACCTGCACTCGATCGCCTCGCGCGAGCCTACGAAGCCGATCCTGAATTGCGACGTGATCTGCTTCAGGAAATTCATCTTGCGTTGTGGCGAAGCCTGGATTCTTTCCAGTCGCGCTGCTCTCTCCGCACCTGGATTTATCGTGTAGCCCACAACGTTGGTGCGTCGCATATTGTTGTGAATCGTCGCCAGAGCGCACATGAACTCGTCAGCATCGACGATATCGAAGCGACGGAGGATAGAAGCAGTGTCGCAAATATCGCGGACCGTCGCATCGCGCTTGAGCGAGTCATGGTATTGATTCGCGAGCTAAAACCACTTGATCGGCAAGTGATCCTACTTTATCTCGAAGGTGTAGATGCTGCCGGAATCGCAGAGGTGACAGGTATCTCCAGCAGCAATGTCGCCACGAAGATTCATCGCCTGAAGAACATTCTTACCCGCCGATTTCAAGCAGGAGGGCAATCATGATCAATAAATCTTCTTCCGCCGACATTCAGGGCCTTTGGCAAAGCCAGCCTACCCAGCCCCCGAATATTTCTCCCGAAGATTTTCATCGCAAGATGCAGAAATTCGAACACAAGATATTTCGGAGAAATATCAGGGAGTATGCCAGCGGCATATTTGTTGTAGTAGCTTCCGTCTTTTGCGCGTGGAAGCTCCCGGCACCGCTCTTTCGCGCAGGTTTAGGACTAACCATTGCTGGCGCACTCTATGTAATGTTTCAACTTCATCGACGAGCGTCGGTCCGTCCTGCCCCGGGCGATCTGGGTTTGAGAACGTGCATAGAGTTCCACCGCCAAACGCTCGAACGACAACGTGATGCATTGCGCGGTGTCGGGTCATGGTACTTGCTACCGCTTTTTCCCGGCCTTCTGGTCATCATGATCGGAACAGCCATCAATCAGTGGACTGCACACCCTGGGCACCTGGGCCATCTCGTCATGGGTTACGGTATTTTAGCGGGCATAGTAGGAGCGGTTCTCTTTGCTGTCTGGAAGCTGAATCAACGGGGGGCTGATGGGCTTCAAGTTCAAATTGACGAGATGAACGCACTTCGCGGTGACCCGTAGGTGACGAGCACCTGTACTAAAACTCTCGGGGAATCGTCATCGCAAAAGATTTCGATGGTGGCTGGGCGAGGCATACGCAGCGAAGATGCCGAGGCGCTACTCTTCTTCCCCTAGAAGATTGCTCACCCGCACCATCGTATCGGTCTGTTCCTGCGTGAGCCGCGACAGCAGATTCCGTCGGACGGAATCCGCATGGATCGGGCGAGCAGCATCCAGCTTCTCTCGGCCGAGCTTGGTCAGCACAATAAGAACCGTCTTCCCGTCAGTACGACGTCGCTCAATCAGCGCTCGTTCCTGCATGCGCGTCAGCTGATGAGAGAGGCGGCTCTTATCCCACGCCATCATCCGGGCCAGCGCCTGTTGCCGCATCTCACCTTTGCCGAAGACAGCGAGGCGAGTCAGCACGCCATACTCTGAGCCGGAGAGTCCGGTCGCCTGCGCAATGTCTCGCCCCACACGACCCAACACATCCTCCCCCATAAACATGAAGGCGTGCCAGACGCGGAGCTCCTGTGGTGACAACGGTTTAGTGGCCATCCCTATAGCAAGCCTACCAATCCAAGGTTGACATGACAACATCCAACGATCTACGTTGGTTGACATGTCAACCATTGCCGACGCGATCTGCCTCGGGGAGCAAATCGGATGCGTCCACCCATTGCACACCTTCCTCTGCCGCCTCGAGCGTAATCCCTCTCTCTTTCAGCCCGAGCGTCTGCGAGAACGCCTGATCGCGTTGGACAATCTCGATGCCGAATTTGGCGACTTCGATTCCGAGTCTTCCGCGAGGCGTACGGATCCATCCATCCATGAGCGTGCCAGAGCCCTCCGCACGCGGCTCGAAGCCACCAATGCAGAACTCTACCGCTCTGTGCGCTCTCAAATCGTTCGCGGCAGCCGACCGCACGCGCTGCTGCAGTGGCTGCAGGATTCGGCGAACGAGAACGAAGCGATCGACCCATTGCCGGGCTCGAGCTTCGACTGGCGGGATGAGTTGGTGAGCGGTGTTCTTCAGCTCCGCGAACCGAGCGAGCCGAACTTTCAACGCCCGACCGAGATGGTGCCCTATCAGCCAACCCCCGTCCGTCATATTCTTCGCCTGATCGCAGCCGCCCCGCTCGCCGAAGATGACGTCTTCGTCGATCTCGGATCGGGATTGGGCCACGTGCCGCTTCTGGTTTCTATGGTGACTGGAGCCACGAGCCTCGGGATTGAAGTGGAAGCCGCCTATGTGGCCAGCGCGCAGGAATGCGCTCAGAGTCTTTGCCTCGGCGGCGTCCAGTTCATCTCGCAGGACGTACGCGAGGCAGACCTGGCCAGCGGAACCGTGTTCTATCTGTACTCGCCTTTCAAGGGCTCGATATTAACCGACGTGCTGAGCGCGCTGCGAAGCGAGAGCACGCGCAGGCCCATCACGGTCTGTTCCCTCGGACCCTGCACTAGAGCCGTTGCGAACCAAAGATGGCTGAAGGCGAAAACCATAACCGACGTGGGCCGCATTACCGCCTTCGACTCTCAATGAGCGTCCATGTTGCCAATGTGTGATTTGGTGGAACGCCGTCCCGGGACGTCAATGCCGGATCCTTGTTGGCACGCAGTCATTTCGGTTGCGGATGGTCTTGCCCCGATCCGTTTGGAAAATCTGCTCCTTCCGTCAGGCGGATCTTGCGCTCAGCCATCTGGCCTCCAAACGGCATCCGAATCCGCAGCACTCTCTCTCGTGCGCGTTCGTCTTCAAGATTTTTGACTCTGGCGTGCAACAGATCGTTGAGTGCCACCATACCGACGATCTTCCCCTTGCTCTCCCGATCGAGAACCGGAAAACGCGTGAAGCCCGAGTCAGCCATTTGGTTCACGACACTCCGGAGTGGTTCGTCCGCAAAGGCCACCATCGGTGTCCGCGCGATCTCGGAGAGCCGGATCGTAGAAGCCTCGGCCGGTGTCTCTTTGTAGAGCTGAGCCAACTGGTTCCGCGTAACCACGCCGTACAACTCGCCGTTCGCATCGAGCACAGGAAAGAGATGTTGCCCCTTCGGGTTTTTAGTGGAGTGGATGAGACGATGCGCCTCCTCCAGCGTTGCATCGCAGGGAAGAACGACGACGTTCGTCCGCATCACCTCTCGCACAAACAGAATTTCAAGCGGATCAAGCGCGAATTCACAGCTCAGGTGATAGCCGCGGCGCGAAATCTTCTCCGTGAGGATGGAGCGTTTGAGAGTGAGCACTGTGAATAAATGAGCGATAAAGCACGCGACCAGAAGTGGCACAAGCATGTTAAAGTCGTGCGTCAACTCCAGAGCGAAGACGATGCCGGTAAACGGAGCGCGCATCGTTCCACCAAGAATCGCGCCCATGCCTACAAGAGGCCAGAATCCATGGCCAAGGTGCGGCAGAAACATGCTTTCGACGCCGCCAAGCGCCGCGCCCATCATCAGGAGTGGCGCCAGGACGCCGCCAGATGTGCCCGAGCCGAGAGAGATCATCCAGATGGCGGACTTCACCAGCAGAACTCCGGCGAAGATCGTGAGCGGAGCGTTCCCCTGCAGGAGTTCCCGGATCGTGTCGTATCCGACGCCGAGGGCCTGCGGAAAGATCAGGCCTCCTAATCCTACGAACACCCCGCCGATGGCGGGGTACCACATCCAGTGGATCGGCAGCTTCTGAAACAGATCTTCGGCGGCATAGACTCCAAGGGTCAGAATGGCCGAGAGAGCCCCTGCGGCAAGGCCGGCGAAGACGCAACCGCCAAGTCCGTAGAGTCCGACGAAGGCCGGATGCGGCGGGACGGGAAAGATCGGTCCGAGCCCCAGCACATAGCATCTGGTCAAATAGGCTGTTGCACTGGCCAGTGCAACCGGAATGGCGCTGCGGGGTTTCCATTCGAACAACAGCAGCTCTACGCCTATCAAAACCGCGGCGAGCGGTGCCGCAAATATGGCAGACATCCCGGCGGCTGCGCCCGCGACCAGCAAGGTGCGACGCTCCATGCTGGTGAGGTGAAAGAGCTGGCCAATCATCGACCCAAAGGCCCCTCCCGTCATGATGATGGGACCCTCCGCTCCAAACGGTCCGCCTGTGCCGATGGCGATGGCCGCAGAGAGCGGCTTAAGCACGACCAGCCGAGGCCGAACACGGCTGCCGCCCGTCAAAATAGACTCGATGGCCTCCGGAATTCCGTGCCCCCGGATACGCTCAGACCCGTATCGAGCCATCAACCCCACGATCAGTGCCCCGACAACAGGAACTGCGACCGCATAGACGCCCAGCTGGTTTCCCGCGGGCGAAACGAACGATGTGTCGAACCGATGGTAGTAGGCGAGGTTTGTAAAAAAGCCGATAAGCTTCAGCAGAAACCACGCGACGAAGGTGCCGATCACGCCAATCGCGATCGCAAGCAGCGATATGGGAATAACCTCACCGGTCGTCGTAAAATCGCCGAGCGCTTTGAGAGAGGGCTGGCGACGTTGTCCAGCAGAAGATTGGCTCATGCCAGCCCTCTTGGTGAGCCCTTATGTGCGAGAAGAAGCGGATCCTGCGGAGGTTCGATGCCCTTGGAGTGGGCTACTTCCTCGCTGAAATGCAGGGATTGACCAGTACGGTACCGGAACTCAGCAAGCCGACGAAGGTCTCCTGTCGGGATGTCCCGTTCGAACTCCTCCGTGTGTTGGTTCTCCCCACCATTTTTCATTGGAGAAGACCTGCGTCCAGCAGAGTATCACCTTGCCTCTGTTGCGTGCTTACCTCACTCGCGCATGATGAGAGCCAAAGTGTCGAAATCAATACTTTCCGCTACACACAAGCCCGACAACATCGTCGTCTCAGAACACTCAACTCACGCAGCGAACCTTGCAGACAGTTTCCCGCTTGCCAGATCGGTCGATGGTCAACTCACAAGTCCCCTGTTCGTTTCCGCAGGAGATAACATGGCATCCGCTCTGCGGAGGCAACACTTGTCGCACTCTTTTATCGCAGGACGATTTAGAGCGCAGCCAGCCGCGAGGCTGGTGGCTGCGCCTCACTGCGGCCCTCCCGCGCCTTCACCAGCAATGCCATCGTGCGCGACAGCGGCAGCCCCATCACGTTGAAGAAACACCCTTCCACCCGCGGAATCCACCGCGACGCATAGCCCTGAATCCCATAAGCGCCCGCCTTATCCATCGGCTCGCCGCTCGCCAGGTATCGAGTCATCTCCTCTTCACTGATCAGGTCAAAGAACACCTGCGTGATGTCGACCTCGCTGAACAGTCCTCGCTGCGAAACGGCCGCGATGCCCGTAAGAACCTGGTGCGTACGTCCCTCCAGCATCTTCAGCATGCGCCTTGCATCCATCTGGTCTTCCGGCTTGCCCAGAACCGCCCCATCGCAGACGACCGTCGTATCCGCGCCCAGCACAATCAGGTCCTCGGTATCTTCCATCTTGTGATGGTCCCATACCGCCTGCGCCTTCTCCATCGCAAGTCGCTGAACATACGTCGCCGGGCTCTCGCCCGCCTGCAGCCGCTCGTCGATATCGGCAGCTTCAACCGTAAACTCCAGCCCCGCCAGCCGCAGCAGCTCGCTGCGGCGCGGGGACGATGATGCGAGGATCAGCATACTCAGTCTTATCTCTCCATCTTTGCCAGCGTGATGTGCGACTGCATGACGTGCGTGGATTTGGAGGCAAGCGTCACCTGGTTCGGCCCTGCATTCACAGTCTCCACGCAGACAAACTCCTGCCACTCGTCCGGCCCCAGATCAGGAAGCTCTCTCCAGGGGTTGAAGACCACTGTCGTGTCCGAATTCTGCTTCTCGATCGTGATCGTCCGCTTCAGGCTCTCATCGTGAATCACGCACGTCGCCTTCGTATTGGCGTACACACGATCCGTAAATTGCGTAAAGCGAAGCGGAGCCTCTGCAGCAGGTTTGGCCCGGAAATTATCCGTCTTATCGACATACCCCGTCGGCTCCAGTCCCGTGACGTAAACCTGGCGCACATCGCCCACATGAAAATAGGTGTGCAGCGCCTCTTCAAACTTGAGCGGCGTCGCGGCCTCATTGGCAACCGCCAGCCGCATCGAAAGACTTCGCCCGATCACCAGCTCAAATGCCAGCCGGAAGTGATCGAATCCCATCTGACGGCTCAGCTCCGTCGGCCCAAGCGTAAACGTCAGGTGCAGGTCCTCTCCCGAAAGCGCCGCAAAGCTCATCGTCCAGTCTTGAATTCGTGCAAACCCATGCGATGGCCCCGGCTTTCCCTCGAAGCGGTCCTCTTTTGAGTCCGTCGCAAACCATGGAAACGCAATCGGCACGCCTCCGCGAATCGGCTTACCCACGGCAAAGTCGCTCTTCTTGCTCATGTACAGCACGGGCTCTCCACCCACAGGCTGCCACGCTGCCAGATGCGCGCCTTGCAGGTAGATCTCGGCGCTCGCCACCGGAGTCTTCACCACCGCTCGCGTTAATCCTGCGTGCTCGTCGAAGTGAAGAATCTCCGGAATTCCAAACTGATCGTTTAGCTGCTTAAGGTCCATATCGCTATCAAGTGTAGTCTCTTACCCAGTACAAGCGCAGCCGCCCACACTTCACAAAGTATCCTTCCCAGTAAAGCTTATCCATCCCCAAGCCACATACGCTTCAACGCCTCTCATCCCCGACCCCCATCAAAGGTTCCTGCGCTCCCGTCTGCTCCACACCAACCGGAATCTGCGAGACCGCCGCAAACCTTGTCGTCGGAAAAGCCTGAGGATAGTGCTCACGGATATACGCAATCATCTGCTCGCGTACTATGCAGCGCAGATCGAAGTTCCTGCTCGAATCCGACGAGCTCATCAGGCAGCGCAGCTCCATCGTCCTCTCCGACAGGTTCGTCACCTGCAACCCGCACACCTTCCCGTCCCAAAGCGGCGAGCTCTTCACCACACGATTCAGCTCCTGCCGCAGCTCCTCCACCGGAATCGAATAATCCACGTAGAGAAACGAAGTCCCCAGGATGTCGGACGACTCACGAGTCCAGTTCTGAAAGCTGTTCTCGATGAAGTACGTCAGCGGAACAATCAGACGTCGAAGGTCCCAGATCCGGACCACCACATACGATGACGTGATCTCCTCGATCCTGCCCCACTCGCCTTGAATAACCACCACGTCATCAATCCGGATCGGCTCCGTGAAAGCGATCTGCAAGCCGGCAAGAAAGTTCGAGGCCGTGGACTTTGCCGCAGTCGCCAGAATGAGCGATGCAATTCCCGCAGAAGCCAGCAGGCCGGAGCCATAGTGCCAGATCCGAGGATCGTTAAAAGTCCATAGCAGGCCGCCGATCGTAATAATGACGATGAACGTAATCAGGATGCGCCGGAAGAGCTGAAACTGTGTGTGGACCCGACGCGCACGGATATTGTTCTCTGCCTTCAGGTCATACCGGCGCAGCGTGAACTCCTGAAAGACATACACACATCCCGTCGCAAACCAGCCCAGGCAGGCCACAATCGCCATCAGCAGGCCCTGACGGATGATGTCGTTCACATTCGCTGGAAGCGGAAACAGCGGAAGCGCGATTCCCACGCAGGTCAGGAGAAAGATGGCTCGCGCCGGATGGCTGAGATACTGCTTGATCCCCCAGCCCGATCCCGTCTCCCGCTCTTCTTTCTTCTTCAGAATGCGAAACAGGATGTAGTGAACCAGATTCGCCAGAACAATAATGGTGCAGAACACAAAGATGGCGAGAAACCACGGATGACGAAAACGCACGACCGGTTCGACCAGCAGAAGGTTCCCGGAGAGCAGAGAAGGGTGAAATGCTGCCATACAGGTGAGGATGACCTCCTTCTTCTTGCGGTTGCCTTTTCCCGTCACCCAATCATCGCGGACGCACCGATTCAAGAGCCTGTAATACATTCTCTTCCAGCGCTATGCGATCGCCGGAGTAAGAGTGATCCGTCGCGATATGCACCAGACGCGCCTCGGCATCGCCATCTTTCTTTAACGCTTCAAACAGCTTCTGGTTCTCACCCGCCAGCCCATCGTTCGAGGTCACAATCAGCACCGGTCTGGTCGCAAGCGCGGCAGCAAACGTTAGGAAGTTTAAGGTCTTTCGTCGTTGGAAGACCTCATGTCCCAGCGACTCCGCAGTGCATCCAGCCAGCGGCGCAAGATCATTTTTTTTCTGCCCCTGTACAAACTTCGCCACCGCCGCGCTCTCCTGACTCTCAGGCAGATATGTAAAGGGCGCTGCAATATTCCACGCCGAGATCATCACAACTCCCGCAACGCGAGAATCATGAGCCGCCGCCGAAGCTACTGCGAAGCCTCCCATCGAGTGGCCCACCAGCACAATCCTCGATGGATCGACGTGATACCTCGCATCTACCGCTGGATCGCGAAGGAATGCGACCTCGGCATCCGCGTCCTCGAGCACGTGGGCATACGAAAAATCTCCCTTCACGCCCCACGACCCGCGATAATGAACCGCCATCACATTCCATCCCGCTCGCCGGATCGCCTGCGCGATATCGAGATTCTGTTCATATCCGGGAAAACCGTGCATCACGATCGCCGTCGGATGCGGCCCTGCCCCCGCAGCTAGATAGAAGACTCCCAGCAGATGCACTCCATGCGAAGGCACGGAGAGCTGCACCATAGACGCCGGGGCCGTACTGTCAGGCGAAGGATCCGTTGCGATAGCCTTGGACGCTGTCTGCTGCGCCTGTACAGCAGCGCCAAAGAAAAGAACCGCGGCGAAGAGAGAGTTGAGACGCATGCCAGATTCTTGCAATCACCCTTTGAAATGTAAAGGGGGTTATTCGCAGCCGCTGGATATCTGCCATCGCGCCTTCAGAGAGTGACCTGCATCTTCGCCAAAGCGGTTAGCCCCAGTCCACGTCCGCAGTCTGTTGCGTAGACAATCTCATCTTCCGCACGCCACGTCGGCTCATAGGCGTTGCAGTCATTGTGGGTCAGGGTTCTCGCCTTGCCTGTCTCTATATCGAGCAGTGCAAGCTGCCAGCGATCCTCAAGCAGCTCCGTGAAGACGATGTGCAGCGCGTCAGGAGAGATCGCAAAGCCGCCAACATCGCCTTCTGCTGCGAAGAATGCGTTCGGCGTGCCATCGCCGCCGACTGTGAAAAGACTCACTCGACCCTTGTACTTCGCCGCAAACAGCACTCTGTCATCGCCTGCAAAAGCTGCCTGCCGGACGTCATACTCCTCCTGTCCGTTCCGGATAAGCTCGAAGTCGTTCTTCCCCGAGAGCTCCAGCAGTCGCAACGTGCCGCGTCCCTTTACCTCGCGGATATACACCACTCTCTGCGCGTCGGCAGAGAGTGACGGCGACTCTCCATCGTCGACAACCGTGGCGCCGTCGCTGCTGCGAACGATGCGGGAACCGTGCGCATCAGCGGCCTCCACAAGCAACGTGCCATCGGCTCCGTTTGCCAGGGACAGATGGTCCGCCGCCGGCACACTACGCATCACGAAATCGCCCGTCCGTTGACTCGCGACACGATACCCCTCCCTCTGGATCGCAAGATAATAAAGATCTCCCGCAGTTGGCGTCGGGCTGGCCGCCAAAAGAGTCGGTACCCGCAGCTGCACCCGATCGCCCAGCTGAAGTGGACGCTCTGCAAGGTGATGACGATAGCCTGCTACACTGACGGCAAACGCACATACTCCCAAAGCAACCGCGACCCCAGCATCGCGCCTGTCGGCCACACTCCCACGCCGCGCGCCCAGCCCCCGCAGCCACAACAGCGACAACACGTACAGCGCCGACACCAGCCAGAATCGCGCAGACGGAAGCGCCGTCAGCCTTACGCTATTGACCGTGCCAATGCACGTGTACAGCAAAACAGCCAGTCCCGCCAGCTTCGACGCACGCTCGCGCAGCATGGAACTGAGCAGAAGCATCACCGGCAAAATCATCACAACGAAGTGGTACGTCGAAGGCACGGGCGTCAACGTCAGAAGCGCCAACAGAAAACACGCCCACTCCGCCTCTTCCAGGCGCCTGTCCTTGGATGGCCGCCAGGGCCGAAGCAACACAAGCAGCGGCAACGCAACCGCCATCTGCCATAGCGGATATAGGACGGCATACAATCCCGGCGAATCGAGCACAGGCGATGGGTTCAGCTGCGGCTCAAACAACAGCAGCCGGTGAAACAGCGAGGCACCCGACGCAAATCCGGCGTTGTACGGGTCCATCACATCGCCCTGCATGGTGCGCGGCAGTTGCTGAAACAGGAACGCGTGCAGCACCCCCTGCCCCATCAGCGCTCCGGTCAGAGCTGCAACCACCGCCACCGCAAACATCGTAACCAGCGCTGCCGTCCATCTCCGCTTCACCACGAAGTACCCGGCCAGCAGCAGCGGATAGACCTTCATCGCGGCAGCCAGGGCAATATATACGCCACTCGAAACATCGCGCCTGCGACGATAGAAGAACCACGCCATCGTCACCAGCAGAAGGACAAGCAGGTGCATCTGGCCAAACAAAAAGCTGGTACGCAACGGCACGACCGCCAGCAAACAGACCAGCCACACAAAACGCCGCCGCAGCGTCGTCGAGCGATGCATCAGCTCAACGCTTGCACCCAGCATGCCGAGGTTCAGCACAATCCAGATGCGCTTCGCAGTCAGCGGGGAGAGGAAGGTCAGCGGCACGATCGGCCACGCCGAGGGCGGCGTCAGCCCCTGAAATCCCACAAGGCTCTGCGCAACGCCCCAATGATCCTTCACCCGCTGCAGCCATATCCAGTCGTAGATCCGATCCAGACTGTAGTGCTCGCGCATCAACCGCGCCACCAGGTAGTAGTTCGGAAAATCTGTATTGAGTGTCTTCCATGCAGGCAGAATGCCCTTCCACAAAAGAAGCACCGCAAGCGCGATGCAAAGACCGTTCTTGATCCATCCCGCGACGGAAGCGTGTTCGTTGCCCGCAGTCTTTGTGGCAAGCATTGCCTGAGCTTATGTCCTTTGCAGCCGGGCGCTCCTGGCTCGCTGCAAACTTTTACAATTCAACGACAAATGCACCCCACCCCGCCGAAATCCCTGCCCGCAGCCGGCAAACCCGTAAAATAGAAGGGATGGGCTTTACCGAACAGTACGATGTCGTCGTCGTCGGCGCAGGACACGCAGGCTGCGAAGCCGCGATGGCTGCTGCGCGCATGGGACTGCGTACCGCACTCTTCACCCTCAACCTTGACCTGATCGCGCAGATGAGCTGCAACCCTGCCATCGGCGGCATCGCCAAAGGCCACCTCGTACGCGAGGTCGATGCCCTCGGAGGCATCATGGGCGAGGTCGCCGACGCCTGCGGCATCCAGTTCCGCCTGCTCAACACCTCGCGTGGTCCTGCAGTCTGGTCACCCCGCGCGCAGTGCGACAAGGCTCTCTACCGCGTCAAGATGCGCGAGATGCTCGAAGGCCAGAAGAACCTCTTCATCAAGCAGGCCGAGGTCATCGACCTCATCGTCGAAGAACCCTCACACAACAGCCATCCTGACCAGAGCGCAACTGCCGAACCATCTCTCCAAAACAGCCATCCTGAGCGGTCCCTGAGCGAACGAAGTGAGTCGAAGGACCTGAGGTTCGATCCTCCAACCGTTGCCCCACGTCTCCCTTCAGAGACGTTGGAGGATACGCCACAGAAACCCCGCATCACCGGCCTCAAACTCCGCGATGGCCGCATCGTCCACGCCAAAGTCACCGTCGTTACCACCGGAACCTTCCTCAACGGCCTCATCCACTGCGGAGAGCAGCAGTACACCGCCGGCCGCTCCGGCGAGCCCGCCAGCGTCCTCCTCGGCGAATCCCTCAAGAAGCTCGGCCTCCGCGAGTGCCGCCTCAAAACGGGTACGCCCCCGCGTCTGGATGGCCGCACCATCGACTGGGCACGCTTCGAAGCTCAGCCCGGCGACGCCGAGCCCACCCCTTTCAGCTTCCGTTCGCCCTTCACGCGCTCAGGCCAGCCGCCCCTTCGGCAGATCAGCTGCCACATCGCCTACACCACGCCCGAGACCCTGCAGCTCATCCGCGACAATGTACATCGCTCACCCATGTACACCGGCCAGATCGAGGCCATCGGCCCGCGCTACTGTCCGTCCATTGAAGACAAGATCGTCCGCTTCCCCGATAAGTCGCAGCACCAGTTCTTCCTGGAGCCCGAAGGCCTGAACACCCACGAGGTCTACATCAACGGCATGAGCACCTCACTCCCGATGGAGGTGCAGGCCGCGATGGTGCACTCCATCCCCGGCCTCGAAAATGCCGAGATGCTGCGACCCGGCTACGCCATCGAGTACGACGCCATCGACCCCACCGAGCTCGACCGCTCGCTCAAGGTGAAGAAGTACGACGGCCTCTACCTCGGCGGCCAGATCAACGGCACCAGCGGCTACGAAGAGGCCGCCTGCCAGGGCCTGATGGCCGGCATCAACGCCGCCCTCTACGCCGGGTACCTGAAGAATCCGGGCGCACCATCCAGCCCGCCGACCTTCACCCTCGACCGCACCGAGGCCTACACCGGCATCCTCATCGACGACCTCATCTCCAAGGGAACCAACGAGCCCTACCGCATGTTCACCTCGCGGGCCGAATTCCGCCTGCATCTGCGCATCGACAACGCCGACAAGCGCCTGACCCCGCACGGCCGTCGCCTCGGTCTCATCTCCGATAACGAGTGGGCCGACTATCAGGCCAAGCAGGCGCGCGCGCAGGTGCTCTCCACCCTGCTCCGTTCCACCAGGGTCGATATCGGCGCGCTTCCCACCCAACTGCAGGCGGACCTCACCGGTCCCAGCGTAGAAGGCATCACCTTCGCCCAGCTTCTCAAGCGCCCCGCCATCACCATCGAGGCCATCTGGCCTACGCTCGCGCCGATCGTCGCCGCAAAGCCCGAGCTAGCCACTTGGATCGAAAACTCCCCGGCGGACGGCAGCCTTCACGTCTGGGTTCGCAACGAGATCAAGACCGTCGAAACCGAGATCAAGTACGAGGGCTATCTCAACCAGCAGCGCAAGTCGATGGAAAAGCTCAAGCAGGCCGAACAGAAAGTCATCCCCGACTCCTTCGACTACGCCGCCATCTCCGGCCTCTCCCGCGAGATGAAGGAAAAGCTCCTCCGCGTACGCCCCCAGACCCTGGGTCAGGCCAGCCGCATCTCCGGAGTCACCCCCGCCGCCGTCAGCCTCATCCATATCTACATTGAGATTCAGGCAAGGCAACAGACAGTAGCGTAGGGCGGGCCCCATAAAAGCTAACCTTCTAGAGATTCGGGATTTGGCTCAGCTCCATCCTCGCAAGCGCCACTCCTGAGAAATTAGGGTCAAGCGCAGCCGTCAACCTGCTCGAAAGGGAGGTCATTGACGTTCATCCGAACCCAGCCAACTTGACCGGAACGGCCCTTTATCCTTGCCCACCACTGATACCGGGGACCAGGTCCGATGTATTGTGGGTCCATCCGAATCACTTTGCCTCGGAACCAGACTAACCAAAATCCTTCACCTTCGGGATGCAACAGGTAGATAGTCGAACCCACGGGAACGGAGACAGCTTCTTTGTCCGGCCCCTTCCGCTTTATTTGAAAGCGGAGTGGATGGGTTACGATCTCCCCTGTGATGCCAGACACGTGCTCGTGTTTTCGCAATTGACCGATCGGTCTTCCATTCGGCTTATCCATCACAGCCAGATCCCGATTGGCAATCCACTCGCGATAGGTACAACACTCAAACGGGCATGCACCTTCACTAATGTATGGGCTGGGTGGCGAGTCGGCTTGCTTCCCTTGCACGATTCCTGTGGCGATAAGAATCAACACAATCCCGGCTAGTGATCGCATATGTCTGAGATCTTAGCCTGGATCATCTGCCTGCGCCCCATTCATCGCATGAGTGAACATTCTAGCGAAGCTCGAACTGCCGTATTTCATAAGTTCCCCTCAAATCCCCTCTGTTACCTATGAATCCTGACCGCATCTAACTTAGTGACAGGCAGGTGAGCTGCAATGAAGAACACGTTTTGGATAAGCCTGAGCGTTCTTTTTCTGGGAGCTGTGGTCTTTGCATTTTGGACACGCGGAGGAAGCATGACCACTACTTTTGCCAACACGAGAAAAGAGCCGCTCCCGGCCCCCACCGTCGAAGAACACGTCACAGCTCCGCACAGCGAAACCGCCGTTCTCGGCGGCGGGTGCTTCTGGGGTGTCCAGAGCGTCTTCCAGCGCGTCAAAGGCGTCACCGCAACCACCGCAGGGTACTCCGGAGGCACCAAAGAGACGGCAAATTACAGCGATGTCACCACCGAGACCACCGGCCATGCCGAGTCCGTCAAGATTGTCTTTGATCCCTCCAAGGTCAGCTACGGCACCCTGCTGCGCATCTTCTTCTCTGCCGTCCACGACCCCACCGAGCTCAACCGCCAAGGCCCGGACGTCGGCATCTCCTATCGCTCCGTCATCTTCTACGCCACGCCGGAGCAGCAGAAGGTAGCCAACGCCTACATCGCCCAGCTCGACGCAGTCCACGCCTTCCCCAAGAAGATCGTGACCCAGGTCGTGCCGCTCAAGGCCTTCTACAACGCCGAGGACTACCACCAGGACTACGCCGACAAGAATCCGAATAATCCCTACATCCAGGTCTGCGACGTCCCCAAAATCGCCGCCCTAAAGCAGCAGTTCCCCGACCTATTCCAGGACTACAAGCACAAGTGAACCCGCCGGGAGATCTTCGAGTGAAGGTCTCCCAGGTAAACAAGCTTTGGCGTGAAGCTAAGATTGTGAGGCTTCAGCCCCTGAGAAATACCGATCGCACCAAGCCCCCTCTCCACACTGTCATCCTGAGCGAAGCGCAGCGAAGTCGAAGGATCTGCGGTCACATTACCGAGCCACATCACCACATTAGGGCGCCGAAGAATTGTCGACAGAAGCAGGCGTCCTGCGCAGCGGAGAATCTGGTCCCCCACCGACTCTTCTCACCACATCCATTCACCGATGTGCGAACCGGCACCACTCCCGCCAGTCCACCGAATGGGCATGGCGTACGCGACGGAAACACCTAGTACCTCCCAAGGTGCACGATCAGTCCGCCGCCTTGAAAAAAATAGACTTATCCTAATTTTCCGCATCATCCACAAAATGTTTCTGCATCCACAGTCCCTCTCTCCGTTAACCTAGAAAGTTCATGACAGCTTATCCTCAGCTCGTCGGCGATCAGCAGGAGCGCCCCGCCTCCGTCCACGCCGAGATGACCATCCTCGGCGCCATGCTGGTCGAGCCCCTCGCCATCACCGACGCCACCATGTTGCTGACGGCAGACGACTTCGCGCTCGATTCGCATCGCCGTATCTACTCATCGATGCTGCGCCTTGCCGAAGCCGGTCACGCTATCGACATCGTCACCTGCGCCGAAGACCTGCGCCGCCAGAAAGAGCTCGACGCCATCGGCGGCGTCCCCTATCTCGCCTCCCTCAGTGAAGGCCTTCCTCGAAAGCTTTCCGTCGAAAGCTACGTCCGCATCGTCCGCGACAAGAGCCTGATGCGACAGCTCATGACCGTCTGCGACATGGGGATGGTCGAGGCCGCCGACCAGAGCCAGGAAGCCATCGACGTCCTCAATAACGTCAGCACCCGCCTGATGGAGATCTCCGACCACGCCGTCACCGGCGGCTTCTCCGACATCGGCGACATCGTCAAGTCCTCCTTCGGAACCATCGACAAGCTCTACGAGCAGGGCCGCGAAGTCACCGGCCTCGCCACCCACTACATCGAGTTCGACCGCATGACCAGCGGCCTGCAGGACTCCGAGCTCATCATCATCGCCGCCCGTCCCTCCATGGGAAAGACCGCCTGGGCCATCAACATCGCCCAGAACTCCGCCGTACGCGACGGTAAGGTCGTGGCCGTCTTCTCGCTCGAAATGTCCAAGGAGTCGCTCCTCCGCCGTATGCTCGCCTCCGAAGCCATGGTCAACTCCCGCAAGATCCAGACCGGCTTCCTTCCCAAAGAGGACAAAGGCAAGCTCATGGCCGCGCTCGAGCGCCTCATCGAGTCGAAGATGTTCATCGACGATACTCCCGGCATCACGCTCGCCGAGATGCGCGCCAAGGCCCGCCGCCTCAAACAGCAGGAAGGACGCCTCGATCTCATCATGATCGACTACCTGCAGCTGATGACCGCCTCGGGCGGACCCGGCAAAAAAGGCTTTGAGAACCGCAACCAGGAGGTCGCCGCCGTCTCCCGCGGGCTGAAGGCGCTGGCGAAAGAGATGAAGGTTCCTGTCATCGCCCTCTCACAGCTCTCGCGTGCCAGCGAGCAGCGCGGCGGCGACAAGAAGCCCATGCTCTCCGACCTCCGCGAGTCCGGTTCGATCGAGCAGGACGCCGACGTCGTCTGCTTCATCCACCGCGACAGCTACTACAACAAGGACGAAAACGGCGACGAGGACCCCGAGTCCAAGGGCAAGGCCGAGATCATCATCGCCAAGCAGCGCAACGGCCCCACCGGCAGCGTCCATCTCGCCTACCTGTCCGACTACACCCGCTTCGAGAATCTCTCCAGCGGCGACTACGGTGGAGGCGGCGGCTACTAACGCACGCCCAGCCCGGACTGTCTTCCGAGCAAGGCGAGGAACTCCCGCATTTCGCAGACCCCGGTCGCGACAGCCCCCCCGGTGTCATCGCTTAACGAAGCGCAGCGAAGTCGAAGGATCTGCGGATCAGTACAGTACTGTAGATAGCCTAAAACTTTACTGCATTCTTCGCGATGTACGCCTCCAGCCGCGACGGATTCGGCCCGATATAACGAAACCGCTCCGCCCACTGAAATCCGTACGGCGCGCCAATCTCCTTGTCGGAGGGCACCCCGCGCGTGTGCATCGAGTCCTCATCCAGCACAAAGTGCTCAATGTAGTTCAGGTTCGCAGTGGAGTCGTCATCCCCCAGGACCGGGAGTTTCAGCTTGCGTTCCGCCAGTCGCTGCCGCAGCCGCGCACCGTTGTCTCCCCCCGGCCCCTGTGTTCCAATCGCCTGGATCGATGCGATCTTCTGCTTAATGTCCGCGCTGACATCCACCACGCGGTTCGCTATCTGCGGTCCGCGTGCATAGTAATACTTCTCCGTTACCGAATGCGGCTTCAGCCCCGCCTCCAGTTGCTCCGGATAGTCCTTCGCCATCCCAGCCATCCACGCCGCAGACTCCACCGCGGCCGCCGTCACATAATGATCGGGATTCTCCTCATACAGGCCCCAGTGGTCATAGCAGAGCACCGTATCCACCTTCAGCATCCGGAACAGCAGAATCAGATTGCCGCGCAGGTCCTGCGGCGACATCTCATCCATCCGGTGATTGCGATAGGCAAGGCTGTAACTCTTCTGCAAGCCAAGAGACTTCGCCACGGCATCGTTGTCCTGCTCGTTGTGCAGCACACCCTCGCCGCGCGTACCGCTTCCAGTCATCTCATCGTTGGTAATCCGGATCAAGTAGCCCGTATATCCCTCGCGAATCAGCTTCGCTACCGTCCCACCGGCGAACAGTGGAATATCGTCGGCGTGCGGCTGGATCGCCGCCAGCACCTTCCCGACGTGCGGCTTGCCAGCGACGGCGCGCTCCACCACAATCTCTCCCTCGCGCGTCCACGTCGCGTTCGGGTCTTTCGCGTTCCGCGCATCGCCTGCCGACTGGCCATACAGGGAAACGTCCAGTCCCGTCGCCGCCGCGCCCAGAAGTGTTCCTCGAATCACATCCCTCCGCCTCATCGACCCTCCGCAACTCTTGTTGGTATGTGTTGCGGATCACTCTACCTGTACCCGCTCACGTCTCCATATGGCTATCGTCCTATACGGTTATCGTTTAAGCCGGGCACAACCCACAATCAGGAGTGTCCTTTCGAGCGTAGTTGAGGAGCCCCATCGGCGGAATATTCGTTCGCTTTACTGGGCGACGCGCCACGGCGATGCCGTCTTCCAGGCCAATAACTCCTTGTTGGCCCACCCGGTGGATTTGTCTGTGTGGCAAGATGTGCACGGATTCGGCATCTTGTATTGATCCGTCATCGCTGGCGTAATGAACCGAAAAGTATGGGCGCGGACAAAGGAGCCCGGTACTCCCTCCCCTTCAATCTTTGGCATGTGGCAAGCGATGCACTGGCTTCCAGTACTGCCGTCCTTATGGTGCGTGTGTTCTTCCAGACTCGCAGTGTGCGGACCATTTGGAGAACCTGGGCCATGACAGTCCAGACAGAGCTTGTCCGCGGGCTTTCGGAGTTGCGCATAGTTATCCGTGCCATGAACATCGTGACAGGATGCGCAGGTCACACCGTGGCGATACATCACACTCTGGACGAAGTCGTTGCCCTGCATCCGGTTCTTATGGGCTGTGCCATCTGCGAAGTGAAAGAAGTCTGTTTGTCCAAGAGTAATGTCTTCGAGCTTCCAGTAATCCGCCAGACGCAGTCCAACGTGATAGCCAACGGGCCAGTCAGAGGCTTTGCCTTCGATAAGGCCCGTCCGCGGGCGTCCCTGGGAGTGGCACTGGATGCAGGTATCGTTTGAGGCCACATCGTCCATCTCGGATGGGTTCAGGATGTTGGTGCGGAGCGGATGCGCGACATGGTCGCTGCCAGGACCGTGGCACCGCTCACAACCCACATTCCATTCGGTGACCTGCTTGGTGTGGATGTCATAGCTCACCGAATGGCAGCCATCGCAGGTCGGCCCCGTGGGGCGCTCCGTGTTGTCAGAGGGATAGTACGCTGTCCACCAATCGGCCCCCTTGTCGGGAACGTGATATTTGAGCCACTTCTTGTTGCCTACGTCCCACTGCACCGGCAAAGGATAGTAGTCGTCCCCGATCCTGGTGAAGTAACGTTGCTTCCATTTGCTCCCGTAGACGAAGGCCACCTGATCGACCGTAAACCTGGCGATATTGTTGGTGCTGAGATCAGGAAGAATCGCGTCGGGATGAGCCTTGGGATCGCGCACAACGTTCGCCATCGGTGTCTTCTTCCAACGCTCATAAATTTCGGCATGACACTTCTGGCACGATTCAGAACCGACATAGTGCGCCGTGCTGGCAACACGCTCCTGGAGAGCTATCTCCTTCTGCGTCCCCGAATGAAGACTGCGAATGTAGGAGACCAGTTTCCAGCTCTCCGACGACGACTGCGAGTGCATGGAAGGCATACCTGTAAGCTGCACGCCATTCTCGATGATGAAGTGGATCTGACCATCAGTCAAACGCTGTGTCCGGTCAGAGTGAAGGTCGGGCACGCGAGGATATTGATTCGTTCCAATCGGTGTAGCTCCACGTCCATCGATACCGTGGCAGGTCGCGCAGCGTGCCAGAAAAGCATCCCTCCCTTGCTGAAGTGCGACAGGGTCATTCGCGACGGGATTCGTCTTGCGGCTCTCCGCGTGCGGGATTGCAAAATCGCGCACAGATCTTGCTACCGTAGCTTCAAACGCACTCGGCGCAGAGGAGGCACGAAACCCACGCCACCGGATGAATGCCGCTCCCAAAGCGATCAGGACAATCAAACAGACGCATGCGAGAGTCGCGATCCTTGATATCTTCACTCTTGACCTCGGAGCTGGTCATATACCGAGCCGCGATCCATCGTTACGCTTCCAGCCGCAGGATACAAGATAAGAGGAAACCCTCGTTTGTGCGGTACAAGCCCATAACTACCTGGTGAGCCTAAACTTTCTACGAAACGAGGACATCTCCTTTTTTGACAAACCTACTGACATGATGCTGTCAGCAGACCTCAGCTAAGCTTCCTCTTGTAGTCGGCCAAAGGATGTTCAGCAAGCAGGAGCAAGTCATGAACGAACAAACCTCTCCACGCCAACACGCGATCAACTGGTTCGAGATCGCCTGCGAAGATCTCGATCGAGCCACCACCTTTTACGAGGCCATTCTCGACACCCGGATGCAGCGCGTCGAGAGCGAGAATCCCATGGTCTGCTTCTCTTCCACAATGAGCGGAACCAACGGAACCTTGGTCAAACGAAACTTCCAGAAGCCCGGACGCGGCGGCACCATGGTGTATCTCAACTGCGATGGCGACCTCGACGGCGTACTCGCGCGAGTCCGAAAGGCTGGCGGCCTCGTCTTGATGCCCAAGACTCCCGTACCCGGCGGCCACGGCCACTTCGCCTGCCTCAGGGATAGCGAAGGAAATCACATTGGTCTCCACTCTCACTAAGGATGCGTTGCCGTTGCAGGTTGTCAGTACAATCGACCTGCACGCCACAAAACCGGCCTGCAATCGGCAACCCGTAATCCTTCGACTCCATGCGCCGCGCTGACCGCCTCTTCCGCATCGTGCAGTTTCTTCGCCAGGGCCGCCTGCTGACGGCGCAGACGCTCGCGTCCAAGCTCGAGGTCTCGCAACGCACCATCTACCGCGACATCCAGGACCTCCAGCTTGCCGGAACCCCCATCGAAGGCGAAGCCGGCGTCGGCTACACTCTGCGCCGCGATATGGATCTCCCCCCATTAATGTTCACCCGTGGCGAACTGACTGCCCTCGTCCTCGGCGCGCGGCTCGTCCGCGCCTGGGGCGGCGAAGAGAACGTCCACGGAGCCAACCAGGCGCTCCAGCGCATCGAGGCCGTCCTTCCCCCCGACCTCCGCAACGAGTTCGACTCCATCCTGCTCTACGCTCCCGGCTACCGCATGATGCCCCACCTGCGCTCCCGGCTCGACATGCTGCACATGGCCTGCAAGACCCAGCGCGTCACCAGCTTCAGCTACGTCCGCGAAGACGGCGAGCGAAGCGAGCGCTTCGTCTGGCCCCTCGCGCTCGTCTTCTGGAGCGGCGTCTGGACCCTCACCTCCTGGTGCGAGCTCCGCAACGACTTTCGCGACTTCCGCCTCGACCGCATGGACGAGGTCGCCATCCAGGAGCGAACCTTCAACCCCAAAAAAGGACAACGCCTCGAAGACCACCTCCGCAAGGTCGTCCCCTCCGGCGAAGAACGCCGCGAACTGCTGGCTCCCTCCGCGAGCTACTGAACCCCGCTCACGAAGAAGGTGTCGTTCCGACCACGGTGTCATGCAATACAAGCGTGTCATTCCGAGCGAAGCCAAAGAACCCAATCAAAGAGTGTCAACCTGAGCGAACGCCACAGCACCCCCTTCAAAATGGGTCATCCTGAGCGAAGGCGAAGCCGAAGTCGAAGGATCTGCGGTCGCTTCCCCCCCGCTGAACCGAAGAAGTTTCCACGGGGTACCGCACTCATGCCGAATTTACTCGCGATCGACTTCCCCCTTCCGATATGCCCGCTTCTCCGTACCAATCACAGATAGAAGTGGCTCGACGATCTACTGTCCAAAGACCGAAGGGCGAAATGAGCGAAGCCAGCTGAATCGGAAGACAAGGCTTCGTTGTCGGCGTAGAAACTTCTGCAATCTACCATCCTTCGATTGCTTCTATCTGGCGCCGAGAGCTTCGCGTGTAGAGCCGTAGGTGGGACCGAAGACAGTGCGGTGCGAGACGATCTGCCACTGTCCGGCGCGCTTTTCATACACTCGCTCATACCAGGCGGAAGACCAGCCCTGACTGGGTGTTGTGGCAGCTCTCCCAGGCACGAAGCTAATAGAGCGGCCATAGGCGATAGCGACGTCGCCATGCATCTCGACGTGGACGTGGTCGTTGTCACGGACCATGTAGTGTTTGGTGGCGGCGTATTGCAGAAAATCATCCTTGCCATCGACCCGACCAGCAGGGCCTCCCCGAATCCAGATGTCGCCGTGAACCATCGAGAAATCGTCAGCGATGGCCTTGTTGACGAAGGCGGAGTCGCCTTTGACCAGAGCATCTTCCAAAGCTGTCTGGAAGGCTATAACCTCGGCGGCCTCAGGAGAGTTGCTGACGGTGGGGTCCTGATCGACGGGCACACCCCCGTTGGCCCCGCTCACGGGAGGAAGAGCATAGGCACCGGGTGGGTTGACGGGAACTTTGGCCTGCTCCGCCTCCGTGGACGTCCAGGCGACGCGGGTGGGATCGATGCCGGCAGGAGAGTTGATCGGACCGTGCACGGTGCGATGGGAGAGGTAAACCCAGTGGCCATTAGGGAGCTTGCGAAAGACGCGCTCAAACCAGATGCTGGTGATCTTTCCGGGAGCGTTGCTGCCTGCAGGCTTGCTGACGACGCTCAGATAGCGGCCATAGCAGATCGCGAGGTCGCGGTGCAGCTCAGAGCGCAGACTGGTGGGATCGAGGTCGTGCACATAGTAGGCCCGGCTGGCGACCCGCTGGTTATACGCGGCGCGGTCGTCGGCAAGCTGAGGACGGCCGCCGGTGGTCCACCGATCGCCGTGCACCATGGTCATGGTAGGGTCTTCGACGCTGGAGACGAAGGCGACGTCGCCGCGGATGGTGGCGTCTTCAAATTTAAGCTGCAGGGCGGTGAGGGCTCGGGTGTCGGTGTTGGCATCCGGAGCAAGGCCCTGGCGCTCGAACAGTGAGTCGGCGGATGATGTTCCGGAGGCCAACGCGGACGCGGGCTGGGTCACAAGCGTAGTGACGGCAAGCGAGAGCACAAGAAATGAGATTGGCAGGAAGCGCATAGATCACGTGCAGTAAGGAGCCAGCGTCGAATGGCGCCCATCAGCCCCTTCACAAGCATATCCTGTGCTCGCCAGACTCTATCGGGACCCAAAACGGGTCTGCAAAGCAGGTTCAAATACGGTTTGCCGAGCTAGTTTGACGGGCGAAACGCCATGGGATGACCATCTGACGGCTCTGTCGCTGACGATAAACGCTCATAAGGATTTGAGAGACAGAACATGGGCGTAATATCACCCTCAGTATCTCAATGCAGGTATTTCACTCTCAGGATGGTGCCCGGATGGCGAGATTTGGATTGAATCGTCGAGGCTTTGTAGGGGGTCTTGTCACTCTGGCCGGATCAGTATTTGGTGGGCAAAGATCGTTTGCAGCCGCTGCTGCATCGCCCGGCAGGCCTGGGAATACGAAGATCACAGGGTTTGGCGAAAGCGACAATGTATATGCCGAGCTGGGGCTGACCACGATCATCAACGCACATCTGACGGAGACGGTTATTGGCGGATCGCTGATACGTCCAGAGGCGATAGCAGTCATGGAAAAGGCTGCCAAACATTTCGTCGTCATGATGGATCTCGAAGCGGCGGTGGGGAAGCGAATTTCAGAGATGCTTAAATTGCCGCAGGGTTATGGAGTCATCGTAACCTCAGGTGCCGCTGCGGGGATCCTGAACGGATATGCAGCGATTCTTACCGGGAATGACCCGAAGTTCATCAAACAGATCCCTGATTTAACCGGGATGAAGTCAGAGGTAATCATTCAGCGGGCACACCGCAGCGAATGGGATCACCAGATTCGGACCACGGGAGCAAAGATTATCGAAGTAGAGACAGCCGAAGACGTCCAAAAGGCCATTAACGAACGTACCGCCGCAATGCACTTTCAGAACTTCAGCGATCCCGATGGGCAGATCAAGCGAGCCGATTGGTTGAAGCTGGCGCATGATGCAAATGTCCCGACGTTCCTCGACGCCGCCGCTGACGTTCCACCAAAGTCCCGCCTGTGGGAGTACGCGAATATGGGCTTCGATCTCATCGCCTTCAGTGGCGGAAAAGCGATCAGGGGGCCACAGACGACGGGCCTGCTGATTGGGCGCCAGGAGATGGTGCACAATGCACTCCTGAATATGAGTCCCAATGAGGACACGATCGGACGTCCGAATAAAGTCGGCAAGGAAGAGATGTTAGGCCTGCTCAAAGCCCTTGAGGTTTATCTGGCCGAAGATCAGGATCTGGTGGATAAAGCACAGTCGAAACAACTGGAGACGATCGTCACGAAGCTGTCAAAGATACCTGGAGTGACCTTCACTCGAGAAGTATCCCCCATCAAAAACCACTTCCCCTCGCTTCAGATGCATATGGATCCGGCGCGTTTCTCCGCGAAACCAAGTGACATCGCAGCGCAGCTTGCCGCAATGAAACCTTCCATTATTGTGGGTGGTGGCACAAGCGCAATCGAAATGACGGCGATCGACCTGCAACCGGGAGAAGAAAGGATCGTCGCGGATGCACTAGCGAGCGCTCTGACAGCCCATTCTATCTAGCGCCGTACCTGGCATTGCGTTTTACATCGATGACGATTGGAGAGTAACGAAGAACGCTCTTATCGATATCAACCGGCGCGTTGTGGCTCGCACTCGCTACTGCGGGCCCCACTCTCTAGGCTAAGATCACAGTCCTCACGGGCTCTCCTACTGGAGCCCGTGTGTAAACATTTCGATAGTCGTGGGCCCGTGGAAGATCTCCGTCCCGGGATTGTTAAAGTGAATCCAGCCGGAGTTGAACCCCTTCACCATCTCGATATACAACCCTGTCCGGTCGGCAGGCATGCCCATTGCTTCCAAAACGCTTTGCCAGGCTGGCTCGGGCAGTTGCACAGCTTTCACTTCGCGGCCCAGGGCTTTGCCAAAGGCGGCGGCTACTTCGTACAGGTCTGTTCCACCCTCCGGTCCATCCACCTCGAATACGCGCTGGCCGCTCCAGCTCTCCTGCAGTACCTTGGCACCTGCCAAACCGATGTCGCGCGTGGCCACGAGGGGGTACTTGCGTTCGAGCGGCGCATAAAAGAAAGGCATCTCACCGGTCGTGCGAATGTAATCTAACACCCCCAGCCAGTTTTCCATGAAGCTGCCCGCACGTAGATACGCCACAGGAATGGAAAGCGTGCGGGTAGCCTCTTCCATCAGGTGCGTCGACGTAATCAGTCCCAGTCCGCTCGGTTGTTCCGACCCGATGGACGAAAGAAACACCGCGTTCCCTGGCTTCGTCCGTTCCAGGGCCTCCCGGAAAGCTGCTATCGTACGCTTTTGATCCGGCAGCCCGGGAGCCGGTGAGAAGTCGGGCGGGATCATCGCAAAGACGCCTTCCGCTCCCTCGAATGCCTTCGTGAGTCCCTCAACGTCGTCATAGGCCGACTCCGCAAGCTGCACGCCCCGGTCGGCCCATGCCTTCGCCTTTTCCGGATTGCGCACGACGCCGCGGACCATTTTGCCTGCCGCAAGCAAATTTTCCGCCACCGCTCCACCTACGTTGCCTGTTATTCCCATCACTGTGAACATGTCCGTTTCACCTCCTATGCAAGTAGATACTTGTATTCCAGGGTTGGATGCAAGTTTATACTTGTATTTTTCTTTATGCGAAAATTGTTCGGTGGCGGTCTTTGATTCAAATCGAAAGCGCAACGCTCGGGGAGAACAGCGTCGGCAGGATCTTCTCCAGGCGGCGGCTTCAGTCTTTATCCGCCTTGGCTATCACGAAACGACCACAAACGCGATCGCCCTGGAGGCCGGTGTCTCCCCCGCGACCCTTTACCAGTTCTTCCCCAATAAAGAAGCCATCGCCAGCGCGCTTGCATCGATGTATGCGAGCCAGATGGCCGACGCGGAACGGGCTCTGGACCCAGAACATCTCCTCAGCTTCAGCGATGCGATCCGTCAGTTGCTGGACTTGTGCATCCGCTTCAATCAAGAACATCCCGACTTTCATACTCTTGTAATGAATGCGCCGCTTTCAGCCGACGCCCGCGACGAAAAGCACGCACTTGGGCAGGTCTTTGTAGACTTCATCGCAGAGCGTCTGCAACGCGCGCGCCCTGAGCTTTCGCGACGCGAGAGCAACCGCCATGCACAGGTTGCCCTGATGATCTTTCGCGGAATCCTCAACGAACTGCTCTCCGCCACACGCAAGAGCCGCCCTCGGCTGCGGCATGCCATGCATGATGCCATTCTCGGGTATCTGCAGCCCGTTCTAGCGCCAGCAAATACGACTCCGCCACTCCAAAGGAGGCGTCGAATCACCAGCGAGATTCCGGCTTCACGCCGTCAGTCCCCATAAACGCCGTTGTCGGAAGCAATAATTTAGGCTTTCGCGTCTCGATCATGGATACGGCCTCCCTCGCCGCATCCATCAACCATCTTGCTGGTGGGGTCAATTCCCATGGCTTTCTTTTGACTTATCTTCAATCAATTTCTTCGTTAGCAGCACCAGACCGAGTAGCTGGGTCCATTCAGAAACAATGTTGCCGATGACCTGCGCCCACTTGCCCTCGGGATCTAGCCTCAGGAACCAGTAGACCCAACCAATTCCGGTGAAGACCAGGAAGATTGACAGCGAGTGATCGTGCACTGCTTCTAGAAATCGATTCTTAAAGATTCTCTTCGGCCTTTTACTTTCCGACGATCCAATCTCATAAAAATACTTCGTAGCTATAACCGTCGCTACGACTCCCGTCCAGTCTGCAATAGCGTTTCCGAAGAAAGATCCCCAGTGAGTCTTTGGATCGGCATAACAGTAAAGCGCAATCCAGGTCAGAACAATCGCAACGGATGCAATGCTCAGAGCATGGTGTCGCAAGAAATCTTTAGGGGTGCGTTGTTGACTTCTGATTTTTGCCATGAGTGTCGATGTACCGGTTAGTAGGATGCAGAATTGCCCATGTTCACAACGCCCGCTTTCCTGATGCCGGGTGCGGGGTGCCTCCGTTCATGCGGCCTCATCGCATGAGTGGGCCATTCGAGCAAACTCGAACCCGAACCATCTCATTCGCCACCCGAACCCAGAATCCAGAGAGTGTCATCCTGAACGAAGCGCAGCGAAGTCGAAGGATCTGCGGTTACCTACCTCAGCTGAACCGAAGAATTCCCACGAGCACCGCTCTCAACCAGCGTCTACTGTCTAGTCGCCTTGTGATATCCTCCGCAATATCCGGGCTCACAACTAAATATTTGGTTCAGGTCAGCTGCGTTATTGGCTCTCGCTCACGGGAAGGTGGTGCGTCATGACGAAAAGGAACGGATGGGCCAGGACATTCACGAGGTTATTCTTTATCACCGCGATGGTGTTCAGCGCATCGACCATCGCGTTGGCGCAAGATGGCCACGCCAGAAATCAAGAAGATCACGGCAGTTGGTCGCGCGACCGCAGCGAAGGGCAAGACGATCACGATGACTGGCGCGACAAAGACGATCATGGTGCTGGAGCCGATAAAGTCCTCTATATCTGGGCGCAGGATCAGGCTCAGATAGCCCCGGATTTCCTTGCGGTGATCGACTTTGACGAGCAATCTCCGAAATATGGAGAAGTAATTCAAACCGTACCTGTGCCACCTCCCGGTAACACCGGCAATGAACCGCATCACTGCCACCTGAATTCGACCAAGCGGATTCTAGGGTGCGGTGGGCTGCTCAGCCTGCTGAAAAATCAGAACGGGATCTTCTTCTTCGACGTAAGCAATGCAAAGAAGCCGCGTTTTCTGTTCTCCGCCAAAGCGGTGGAATCTAGCATGACGGATGACTTCCTGCCGATTGAGAATGGCGGCTTCCTGATCACACAGATGGGGTCGGCCACCGGTATGGCCCCCGGCCGCGTTGCAGAGTTCGACGGCAGCCTGCATTTTGTGGCGAATCACTTTGGTCCGTGGTCGCTGTTCAAAGAATGGCCCGACTCTCCGCCGCTCGATGGCTTCAATCCACACGGCATCTCTGCGCGGCCAGATCTGAATCTAATGATGACTTCGGACTTCATCGACCCAAGCAGCACCTTGATGCCTTCGATGGGACCAGTCCTGCGAGGTTCCGTGCGCATCTGGAACTATCGCGAACGCAAAATCACCAAAACCGTCGACTTGTTTTCGCCAGACGGTAGCGGTCCCGCGCTGGGCACGATGGACGTTAAGATGCTTCCTCACGATCCGCATGGTTACGGGTATACCTCGGGCATGTTCGACGGGCATATCTATCTGATCGATCCGGAAAGGGGTACGGGGACAGCAGTGTTTGATCTCTCCACGGTGAAGCCGCATGTCGACACACCGGTACCGGGCGGAATGGGCCAGATCATGGCGACTCCGCAAAGCGGCGACAGACTGATCGTTGGCACGTTTATGGCTGGGCAGGTGGTGATGCTGGACACCACAGACCGCTTCAATCCGAAGCAGATCTCTGCGGTCAGCTTCGGCGCGAACGCTGGACCGCACAACATTGTGCTGAGCAGCGATGACCACCGGCTTGTCGTGACGGACTATTTCCTCAACGAGGATAAGGAAGGCATTATTCATTTCGAAGGCGACCACAAGGTCCATGTCCTCAAGGTCACGCACGATGGTCTTATCGAGGACAAGCGGTTCAAACTGGACTTCAACACAGCCTTCAAGACGGGACCGGCGCGTCCCCATGGAATCGCTATGAAATAGCTCCCTGCCTCTGTGCCTCTAAGACTGAACCGATTGACGTCAGCTTGTGGCGAACGTGGCCACATCCTCCGTTTGTACGTGAGATGGAGCATCGGCAGAGAGAGAAGTGCTCTCCAACGATGTCTCGCTTGTCGTAAAAGCTGGCTTGTCATGGTCCAGGCTGATCCGGAAGGTCAGAGCCGAACAGGATTCGTTTGCCAAAGCCGGCACAGGATCCCTAAGCAGGCAATACCAAGGCTCAAGAGGACCAGCGAAGACGGCTCAGGAACCGGGCGAGCATATATAAGATCATCCATTCCATACAGCGCATTGGCGGTCGAACTTACCGTGACCTGACTAAAAGGTTCATCGGAGATGAAACCGGCGAACTGTCCGAGACCAAATCCCGGAAAGACCGGATCGAAGAAGCTCGGGATCACGTCGCCGCGGTCTGTCGTCAGCAAGTAGTCCCCGTTCTGATTGGCGAAAGTGCTACTGAACGTAATTCCAAACGCGCGAATCGGCTGGTTGAACCCGAACGTAAACGTGTCCACCAGCGGGCGAAACGTGCAAGTGGGCAAGGTTGGGCACGCATTCTGATACAGATTGTTCGGAAGGCTCAACGAAATGCCTGTATTGACGACTAACGCCTCACCAGTCGACACGTTGTAGGTGATGCCATTCACCGTCGAACCATTTGCGAAGACCGTTCCAGCAGGATACGTGTCCCATCCTTCCACAGTAGTGGCCAGAGAAGGATCGTTCTGCAGGGCCGCAGTAAACACGACGCGATCCTGAAAGATGATCGGGCTGGCGTGCGCCGTTAGCGGTAGCGCACAGGTGAGGGCTAGGGTGGTTGCAAATATTCGGACAATGCTCTTCGGACGCATAAGGCTGTACTCCTTGTTGGGCCGAGTTCGCTTTGAGTCCCGTTGAACGCCAGCATCGTAGCATCGCGCGACGTAGCAGCACAACAGCTCCCAACCGGTGAGCCTTTCGGTGGGGCAACGGGAAATACAGGCCTTAATTAAGCGATCACGCGTGGCTCAAAAGAGACATTCAATCGGCAATAAAGGTGGACCCCGATCCCCTTTTTCTCGCACTTCTACAATCGCGCATGCCGCAGCCCATAACGCCGAGGCGAACAAACCCCACCCCAGCTACGATAGAAGCTGTGAAGAGCTGGATCGAAATCTCCTCCCGCAACCTGACCGCCAACTATAAGACCCTCACCACCCACGCAGGCGCAGAGGTTCTCGCGGTCATCAAGGCCAACGCCTACGGTCACGGCGCCGCACTCTGCGCTCCCGTGCTCGCGCGTGCAGGCGCTGCCTGGCTGGGAGTCACCGACGCCGCCGAAGGCATCGAAGTCCGCGAAGCCCTGACCCAGGCCGACATCGCACTCCCGCAGCAGCCGCGCATCCTCGTCATGTCTGGTTCGCTCCCCGATGAAGCAGACACCATCGTCTCCGGCAATCTCACTCCCATCGTCTGGTCCCTCGACCAGCTCGAACCCCTCGCCCGCGCCGCAGTCCAGCAGCACAAACAGCTTCCCGTTCATCTTGAGCTCGATACCGGAATGTCCCGCCAGGGCTGTGTTCCCGGCAAACAGCTCGACCGTCTCCTGCAATGGTTCGCCGCACATCCCTCCCTCGCTCTCGATGGAGTCATGACCCACTTCGCCTCCGCCGAGATCGCCGGATCCCTCCAGACCTCCGATCAGCAGCAGCGCTTCGAGCGCGCCATCCAGCAGGTCCGCGCCGCTGGCCTCACCCCCGCATGGATTCACGCCGGCAACTCCTCCACCATCGACAGCCCTATCGACCCCGTCGAGCACTCCGGCCGCTGGCTCAGCCGCCTCGCCCACACCGTCGCGGCCCGTCCCATGGTGCGCAGCGGCCTCTCCCTCTACGGTTACTGCCTTCCCGTCGAACCCGAGCAGGGTTACGCCGGTCAGGCATCGTCACTGCTCACCTCACATCTCCAGCCCATCATGACCTGGAAGGCCCGCGTCCTCGACGTTCGCTCTATCGACCCCGGAACGCGCGTCGGATACAACGGCACATTTACCGCGTCTGCTCCCATGCGCCTCGCGCTGCTTCCCATTGGCTACGCCGACGGCCTCCGCCGCGAGCTCTCTGCATCGAGCCCTTCCTCCGGAGGCTGGGTCAACTTCGGCTCCGACCGAGCCCCCATCGTCGGACGCATCTCCATGAACCTCACCTCGGTTGATGTCACCGCAATCCCGTCCGTCCGTCCAGGTGACGAAGCCCACGTCCTCGGCCCAGGCATCACTGCCGCCGACCACGCCCGCTTCGCCCACACCATCCCCTACGAGATCCTCTGCGGCATCAAGGCAACGCGCTGTCTCAGCTAAGCCTGTTCGTGCTCTGCTGGCCCAGCCGGCGTTTCAGAATCAGATCCATCGAGCCGCCCTGCACGACGATCGAAAAGAGCACGACTGAGTAGGTCGCCACAAGAATCCACGTGCGACCCGCATCGCGTGGCACCGACAGAGCCAGCGCAAGGGATAGTCCCCCGCGCAGCCCGCCCCAGCTGAGGACGCGAACGGAGCTCTGGTGGCCCGGCTGCAGCAGTCGCAGCAGACCTGCCATCAGGGCCACTGCCATCAGGCGAACCACCGTCACCGTTGCGATAGCGACAGCCCCCGCCTCGAGAGGAACACGGGAGAACGGAATCGCCAGAATCTCGAAGCCCAGCAGAACAAACAGAATCGCATTCTGGACCTCGTCAATCACCTCCCAGAACGTATCGATGCTCTCATGTGCGATCGCTGTGTGAGGGTAGACGAGCGTGAACCGTCGCAGCGCGATTCCTGCAGCAACCGCTGTAAGCGGCGCCGACAGATGCCAGCGATCGGCGAGCGCATAACCTCCGGTCGCCAGGGCGATCGTCAGCAGAATCTCCACTTGGTACGCGTTGGTCAGCCGCATCAGTTGCGAGGTCATCCAGGCCAGCGCGACACCCAGCGCAAGTCCGCCTCCGGCTTCCACAAGCAGCATACCGAGGAAATGAGACGGGGTGGGCGCAGCTCCTCGCGACGCCTCCAGAAGCGCGAGAAAGATCACCGCTCCCACACCGTCGTTAAACAACGACTCGCCCGCCAGCTGGGCCTGGATATTACCGGGCACGCCGACACGCTTCAGCATCTCGAGCACCGCGATCGGGTCGGTCGGCGAGATCAGAGCCCCGAAGAGCAGGCAATGCAGCCACGCAGGATGAATCCCCAGCAGTGGAAGGATCCAGAAGAGAAGCCCCGCCGTCACGAGCGTCGAAAGCACGGTACCCCCGACAGCAAACAGCGTTACGGCAAGTTTCTCCTTCGCCAAAGCCTCAAGGTCCAGCAGAAATGCCCCGGCGAACAACAACACTGACAGCATCCCATGAAGAATCAGGTTCTCGAAGTTGATCGTTCCAACCAGCACCTCCGCCCAACGGTTCAGTTGCGGATAGAAGTGGCTCAAGCCGAGAAGACTGAGCGAGATAAACACCGTCAGCAGCATCGTCCCGACCGTCAGCGGCAGTTTCAGCCAGCGCCGGCTCGCCCACCCGAGCAAGGCTGCCGTTGAGACCATCAGACTGAAGATTTCAAGCGTCGTCATTCCTTCAAGTGTATCGACCGTGCACGTAGGCTTCAGGATCGATCTCTGACGACAAGCACGCCCATAGCTATGGGAAGAGGAGATTATGTTGACATGTAGTTTCCATGGCAACTATTATAGTTTCCATGGAAACTGAAACAACTCGCACCGTACCCCAGCTGGAAGACCACCTTGGCTACTGGTTGAGACGCGTCTCGAACGCGGTCTCAGGAGCGTTCTCCCGTGCTCTTCAGCAAAAGCAGACCTCTGTTGCGGAATGGGTGCTGCTGCGTGAGCTTTACGAGCGCGGGCAAGCTGCTCCGGGCGAACTGGCCGACGTCCTCGGACTGACCCGTGGCGCCGTATCCAAGATCATCGACAAGCTGGAAGCGAAAAGTTGGGTACAAACGGATGCGAACGAGGGGGATAACCGGTCTCGCTTACTTTCCCTCACGCGTGCAGGAAAGCGCAGCCTGCCCGCACTGGCCGACATCGCGGACCAAAACGATACCCGCTACTTCGATTGCCTGACGGCAAAAGAAAAGGCCGTTCTTCGGGAACTGCTCATCAAGCTTTCGGAGCATAACCACATTCACGATGTTCCAACCGCATAAGGAAAAAGTCATGAGCAAAGCCATCGATACCCTGACAGAGGCCTTGAAGATCGCAGAGGCGAACCGTCCCCGCGTGGGCGGGTTTCCTTACCTGGCCGAAGTTCTAAGGAGGGCTGGAGCGACGCGCAATGTCTGGTCGCTTCCGTCCTGCCAGAGCCTCTTCCTGACGCAGGACGGTCCAGTCGTCATGCAGGGCAAACCTTTGGTGAGTGGTGCCGTGGATGTACCGGCGTTTGATCAGGCTGCCCTCATCAAGGCACTCCGCGTGGATCAGGCCGGTGAAAGCACCTTCCATGAGTTTCTGGAAGCTTCGTGGCGAGCGGGCGTCGTACGCTACGTCGTAAATCTGGAAGCGCGTACGGTCACCTATCAGGGCTGCAACGGCGAGGAATATGTTGAGGTCTACCCGGCAGTTACCATCGCCTAGAGTGGGTGCTCAAAGAACTGTCATTTCGACCGAAGCAGGACAGCTTCATCGTCCTGCGTAGCGGAGAAACCCGCTTCTCCACTCGGCCCTCTCCCAAAGCGAATTCCGCAACATTCCAACCCAGTCCCAACAACCACGTCCCCACAGTGTCATCCTGAGCGAAGCTCAGCGAAGTCGAAGGATCTGCGGTTGCTCTACCAAGCCACATCACTCCCCACAGCGACAAATGCATCCACGATCGTTGCCGGCACATTTGCAACCCGCCGCACCGCCCATTAAGATCGACCATAAGAGAAACGAGAGGGAACGCTTTTCATGGATGCCACAACCAACGCCGCACGCCGCACCGAAGACATCGCCTTGGATCTGTTGAAGTTTGTCGCTGCAACGGCGAACATCGCCGGAAAGGCCGGCAGTTCCACCGGGTTCGGCGTTACACCGGCGACCAAGCCCGAAGATCAGGTCGCCTCGCTGCTGGAGCTCTACACGCGCTGCCGGAAGGCCGTTGAAGCTCCCATCAAGTAAGTGACCTCCGCCCATCCACTTAAGGTCGCCGTCATCGGGGCTGGAGCCTTTGGACGCAATCACCTTCGCGTCTACAAAGAGCTCCAGGAGGCTGGCGAGCCCGTACAGCTCTCCGCCATCGTCGAGCCCAGCGCAACCGTCGCTGCCGAATCCTCGGCGAAGTTCGGCGTCCCCGCCTTCGCCTCCATCGAAGAGTGCCTCGCTGCGCTTCCGCATCTCGATGCGGCCTCCGTCTGTGTCCCCACCGTCCATCATCGCGCCGCAGCCGAAAAGTTAATAGCCGCCGGCCTCGATGTGCTGATTGAAAAGCCTCTGGCTCCCAGCCTCGAGGACGCCGATGCAATCCTCGCCCTCGCCGGCCTGCATCAGCGCATCGTACAGGTCGGCCATCTCGAGCGCTTCAATCCCGCCGTCACCGCCGCGCGCCGTTACCTCAACCATCCCATGTTCTTCGAGTCGCATCGCCTCAGCGTCTTCACCCCGCGATCGCTCGACGTCGATGTCGTCCTCGACCTCATGATCCATGACCTCGACATCGTTCTCAGCCTCGTCGACTCGCCCGTCGCCGAGGTCCGCGCCGTCGGGCTGCCCGTCCTCTCTCCCAAGGTCGATATCGCCAACGTCCGGGTCGAGTTCGAAGACGGATGCGTCGCCAACTTCACCGCCAGTCGCGTCTCCACCGAGCGCGTCCGCAAGCTACGCTTCTTCCAGCCCCACCAGTACCTCTCCATCGACTTCGCCCGGCAGGATCTCCTGATGATCGACGTCACCGCCGCCGCCGGAATGGATCCTGCAAAACTAGCCGCGATGGCCCAAATGCTTCAGGCTACCCAGCAGCTTCAGGCCACCCAACAGCTCAATGCTGCGCAACCAACCCCATCCGGCCAGCACCCCTCCACCGGACTCTCTCTCAGCAAAGTCCCCGTTGAACCCGGCGAGCCGCTGCTCCTCGAGATAGCCTCTTTCCTCGAAGCCGTCCGCCATCGCTCCACCCCCGTCGTCTCCGGCGAAGCAGGACGAGCCGCCCTCAAGCTCGCCCTGGAGATCAACACCGCCATCCAAAACCACGCCCACCGTACCGGCCTCAGGATTTAGGTTGCTCTCCTGACAGCCACAGCTTGAGGAAGCCTCATCCCGAGCACAGTCGCATCCGTTCTTCACATCCTCGGACCTATCCGTTCTTCAAAGGCCCGGCGGCCTTGTAAGTATTCATGATGATGCCGGAAGGGAAAGCTTTCGTGTCGATAAGCTCGAACGAGCGTGCCGGGGTTCCCTCCGCGAAGAAGCGCTTCCCCGTACCCAGCAGGACCGGAGAGACGATTAGCACCACTTCATCCGCAAGCCCATGTGCGAGCAGCGTCGATGTCAGCGTGGAGCTACCCGAGAGGATTAGGTCCGGGCCGGCCTCGGACTTAATGCGGCGAATGTCCTCGACGATGTCCGGTCCAATGCCCTTGAACGGGCCCCATTCAAGGCTCTCCGGACGGTGGGTAGCGATATATTTAGTCGCCGCATTCAGGCGGTCCGCCATCGGGCTGCTCGGCCCCTTCGGCCAGTAGCCCGACCAGAGATCGTAGGTGCGGCGGCCAAGCAGCAGATCAAATCTCTCGCCATACGCCGCAAGCACGGCATCGCGACCAGCGGGAGTCCTATAGGGCGCGCTCCAGTCGCTGTAAGGAAAATCGCCGCCATCGGCGGAGTGCTGGATCACCCCATCCAGCGAGATGTGTTCCATGATTCTGAGCTTTCTCATTTGAGTCTCCGTATGTTGCTGCACGTCTTTCCTTGAGATGATCTTTGCCTGCTGATCCGGCCTTCACTATAACGACGAACAGCTGAACCAGCTTTCGACAGATCATTCCAGAAATTTTGCGTGCTCGATGCCGCGGCGGGTCTCGGGGCTAACCCGGTACATCCGTCAGGACTAAGAAGTCGGCTTCTCAAAAGTGATCCGCGATGACCCGGCCTATTCTCCAAGAAGGTGAAGCACGATCTCCCGACGATGGGGCCGCACTCGATGCTCGAAGAGGTACACGCCTTGCCAGGTACCGAGCACAAGGCCCCCATCGATCACCGGGATCGAGAGCTGCACTTGCGTCAGAGCTGTCTTCAAATGAGCGGGCATATCGTCGAGCCCCTCGTAATTGTGCTCATACGGCCCATCGTCCGGAGCCAGCCGATCGAAGTACGAGAGGATATCGCCTTGTACTGTGGGATCGGCGTTCTCCTGCACCAGCAGAGAAGCTGAGGTGTGCCGGCAAAAGATGGTCAGAAGGCCGGTGTGTATCTTCTGGTCTCTGACCCATTCGCTCAGTGTCCGCGTGAACTCATAAAGTCCCTTGCCCCGTGTCGAAATCGTAAAGTGATGTACTGACTGCTTCAAGACACCTGCCTCTATATCTGGTGGAGATGCTGCCTCGATCGACCGTGTTGGACACGTCGCCGCAGCTCCCTAAAACCCACCCTCGAGAACCGGCTTCAGGTCCACCACCGGAGTTCCATCGATCGCCTCGAGATGCTCCACCTGCACCCAGCCCTCCCCCACCCCGGTCACCCTCACACGGTGTAGTCCGATCGGATTCGGCCGGTCCGGACTGCGTGTCGCAAACACTCCCGTCAGCGGATTGCGCGGATCAGAACGCGGATGGACCCTCAGGGTTGAGCGCTCCGACTGATGCAGCCACGTCAGAACCCAGATCTCATCCCCACTCCCGATCTCCGCCGCAGCCTCCCGAAACGCAGGCAGAATCTCGATCCGCGCCTCCGGAGCCCCTTCCCGCGCCTGCCGAGGAGCGTCAACCCGCCCCTGCAACCCCGAGCGAACATACCCGACCGGTGACAAACAAAACGATTCCACCCTGCTCCCTCCTCTGCGATATCTTCAGCTGCCGCACGCAGCATTTCTCAAAAATTGAGACGGCTTCTGTCAGTGCTGCAGCAACGAAGCGGTGTCCCCCGGCTTCGGCCACGACTTCGCAATTCGCGCCAGCTTCTCCGGATTCATCACCCAGTGAATCTCCTCGATTCCCTCGTCCGACATCTCCACCGCGGCGAAGACGTACACCTCACCATTCCGCGAAACAAGCAGACCGGGCCTCCCATTGGCCTCCACCAGCGCAAACGTTGCATCGGCCCAGAAGTGCCATGCGAAGCTGGCAATAAACTTCGCCACCTTCTCCCGTCCGTCCACTGGCTTCCGCGCAGCGTTCACGACGCCGTTGCCGTCGGTTGTGGAGACCACCCCTTCGGCAAACAGCCCTTCCAGCTCCGCAATTTCACCCTTCCGGGCAGCTCGCATAAAGGCCTCCAGCAGCTTGCCCTGCTCCTCCGGTTCAACCGGCTGGGCCGAGGCCCGAACTCCATCGGCAACATGACGTCGTGCCCGCGAGACGATCTGGCGCGCATTTACCTCCGTGCTCTCCAGCAACTCGGCAATCCTGGAGTACGGATAATCGAACGCCTCCCGCAGCACGTAGGCCGCCCGCTCCGCAGGCGAAAGCTTGTCCAGCAGAATCAGCACAGCAAGCGACAGCGCCTCTCCGCGCTCCGCCCCAAGGTATGGATCGTCTCTGGTATCGACCGGCTCCGGAAGCCACGGCCCAATATAGGTCTCACGGCGAGCCCGTGCCGACTGCGCCATGTTCAACGCCAGCCGGATCGTGATCGTCGCAAGAAACGCCGCCGGATCCAGCACCGTCGAGCGGTCCGTACCCTGCCACCGAATCCACGTCTCCTGCACCAGGTCCTCGGCCTCATTCGCGCTGCCCAGCATACGGTACGCAATCCCAAACAGCCGGGAACGCACACTCAGGAAAACACTCGCAGCATCATCCAGCTCGCTCGTCACCATACCGTGCTCCAGCGCCACAATCATTATTCTAGGAGCATCCACACGCGGATCGCCACACACACCGCACCATTAATCGAATCAAGACAAACTCACAAGACTCACCCATGAATATCCGTCTTCTCCACAACCACATCCTGCAGGCTGGCCCCCGTCCCGTACACCGCCTAAAATACCTCTATGTCCTACAGTGCAGCGGTCGGTCACCTGTACGCCCGCGGTCTTGAGCTCGCCCCCGATCCCTCCGCTCCCGCCGGAATTCGGCGTAAGTTCGACCTGGCTCACATGCGCACGCTCGCCCACGCCCTCGGCGACCCGCAGCAACGCTTTCCCTCCATCCTCATCGCCGGAACCAACGGCAAGGGCTCGACTGCCTCCACCCTGGCCAGCATCCTCACGGCTGCGGGGTATCGCACCGCTCTCTATACCTCTCCTCACCTCTCCCGCGTCAACGAGCGCATCTGCATCAACGGCGAGCCCATCTCCGACGAGGACTTCGCCCGCCTCTACTTTCAGGTCGACTCCGCCGCCGAGCGCCTGGTAGCAACCGGCGAGCTTCCCCATCAACCCAGCTTCTTCGAGACCCTCACCGCCCTCGCCTTTCTCTACTTCGCCGGTAACACCGCAGAGCCAGCCCTGAGCGAAGCCGCGCGGGAGGAACCGCCGCATTCCGCACTGCCAGCAGCCCCCATCGACATCGCCATCCTCGAGGTCGGCCTGGGAGGACGCCTCGACGCCACCAACATCGTCGATCCCCTGATCTCCATCCTCACCGACATCTCCCTCGATCACCAGGACTACCTCGGCAACACCATCGCCGAGATCACCCGCGAAAAAGCCGGCATTCTCCGTCCCTACGGGACCCTCATCACCCTGCCCCAGCACCCCGAGGCCAATCAGGCCATCGGCGAGGCCGCAGCCGCCCTCGATCTCCACGCCATCAGCGCCGCCAACTACATCCCTACAGCCGAGAAGCTTCTCCATCCCGATGGAGAGAAGACTGGCTTCCAGCAACTCCCGCGCAACCGTTACACCATCACCCTCGCGGGAGAACCCTTGCTCGTCAATTCACCTCTCCTCGGACAGCATCAGCAAAGAAATATCGCCCTGGCAATCGCCGCGGCAGAAGAATTACGTAACCCATCCGGTTACAATTTGTCAGAACGTAACAGAATCAGTTACAAGATCAGCAGATCGCAGATCGAAGCCGGCATTCGAAACACCCGCTGGCCTGGCCGCCTCGAGCTCCTCCCCCTTCGCGACTCCGCTCCGCTGCTGCTGGACGTCGCCCACAACCCTGCTGGTGCCTGGACTCTCCGCGCCGCTCTCGCGCAGCTGCCCGAGGAGACGCCCCGAACCCTTCTCTTCTCCTGTCTCCGCGACAAGGACCTTCGCGAGATGAGCCAGATTCTCCTTCCCCTCTTCGATCCCTCGTCGCCGGATCGCTCCCAGGACCGCATCCTCTTCGCACCTATCAACAGCCCGCGCGCAGCGTCGCTCGATGACCTCGCTGAGGCCGCCCATGCCCTAGAGATTCCCGCCGACAGCTGCCCCAGCCTCGAAGCTGCTCTCACCCAGGCTCGCGTCACGACTCCGAAGAACGGCATTATCATCGCCACCGGATCGGTCTATCTCGTCGGCGAGCTTCGCTCGATGATCTTCGCCTCCCATCTCGCTGAAGAAGGTGCGCGTGCCTGAACCCACCACCACCCTCAATCCCGCTTCGACCTCTCCTTCCGCCAGCGCTCCTCCACCCGCGCCGGTCCTCTTCCGCTGGCTCACCTATCTCGTCCTTCTTCCGCTCATCGCCATCGCGACCGCCTTCTTCGGCTGCATCTCGCTGATCTGCGGCGTGTGGGATAGCTCAGGACGCCAGCAGCACTTTATCGCGCACCTCTGGGCCCGAACCCTCCTTATCCTCTCGCTCTCCCCCGTCACCCTCATTGGCGAAGAGAAGCTGCGCACCCACCCCACCGCCGTTTATGTCGCGAACCATCTTAGTTACTACGACACGCCGGTACTCTTCGCCCGGCTTCCTTTTCAGTTCCGCATCCTCGCCAAGCAGGCGCTCTGGAAGATCCCTTTTATTGGCTGGTACCTTCAGCGCTCCGGTCAGGTCCCCGTCGATCAGTCAAGCGCCCGCACCGCAGTCGCCAGCCTCAACCGCGGCGTCCAGACCCTCAAGCACGGCCTCCCGCTGGTTATCTTTCCTGAAGGCGGACGAACCTCCACTGGACGCCCCCAGCCATTTGTCTCCGGCGCGGCCTATATGGCGATCAAGGCACAGGTTCCGATCGTACCTATTACGCTGGTCGGGACCTACGAGCTCTTGCCCATTCACACCTATCATCTGCATCCCCGGCCGCTCTCGGTCGTCGTCGGTGACCCCATCCCCACTACCGGGCTCACCACGCGTGACGCCGACTCCCTGACCGAACGCCTGCTCACAATCATCACTGACACCTATCTTGCGCACCACCCGCACCTGAGCTGACCCGAACCGAAAATCGACACATCCTAACTACCAAAATCAGCTTGTTACCTCGCAAACAGGTAGTACGGTGGGGTCTGGCGAGATTTAGCCTCGCGTCGCGCAACTCCCCCATATCTGACATAGATTCTGCCGCATCTGTTCCCTGGATTCTCCGCGCCGTATCATGGTGCTACAGCCATGAGACCGCGCATCGCCATCCCGATTCCGACCAGCAACAATCCTGAATACAACGCTCGTTCCTGGGCCCAGTACGCCGAGGCCATCCGTCGGGCCGGAGGCGAGCCGGTAGAGATTCCCCTCAATCTCTCTCCCCGCGAGACCGCGGACCTTATCAACACCTGCCAGGGCGTGCTCCTTCCAGGCTCCCCCGCCGACGTCAATCCGCACAAATACGGTCACGACCCCATTCCGGAGTGCAATCCAGCCGACCCGGCCCGCGAGAACGTGGATGAGCTTCTCATCCAGGACGCCCACAACCTCTATAAGCCCCTGCTGACCATCTGCTTCGGAACCCAGTCATTGAACGTCTGGCGCGGAGGCACGCTCATCCAGGATCTGTCCCCCGTCCCTGTGAACCACTCAGCGGGACGGACCGTGGCGGTCGCTCATACCGCCGCCGTGCTTCCCGGCTCCCGCATCGGAAGACTCCTTTCCAAGGAAGAAGCCCCTGAACAGGATGGCTTTCTGCGGCTTCCCATCAACTCCAGCCATCATCAGGCGATTGGAATCCCCGGGGATGGCCTACGGGTTGTGGCTCGCAGCACCGAGGACGGCGTGGTGGAGGCGATTGAAGGGGGCCAGGACCAGCAAAACCCGGACGCGCACTTCGTTTTGGGTGTTCAGTGGCACCCGGAGCGTACCTATGACCTTAGCCCAGCCTCAAAGGCGCTCTTTGAGCGGTTTGTGGCGGAGGCAGGTGGATGGCAGCCCCGGGCCATTCATGCTTCCGTGGCCTCGTCGTCCTAAATGCGGGACATGTTCCACGTGGAACATGCCTCTGGCCCGGCGTCTGCGTGAACGTTCCACGTGGAACACTCCACTAAGATTAGTGTGACTGTGAAACCGTTTCATAGTCACCTTGTTCCACGTGGAACATCTGCGATACTGACAGGGCATGCCTGTTCTCCCCGAATCTGAGATCGTAACCCTTCTCGGGCCTTACCTCACTCCTATTATTCCGAAGCTGGCCTCTCAACTCTCGGAATATCTTGACCTGCTGGTGCGGTGGAATAGCCGGACGAACCTAACGGCGATTCGTTCGCCGGAAGAGATGGTGCGGCGGCACTTCGGCGAGAGCCTCTTCGCTGGACAGCATCTGGGGCCGAATTTGCCGGAAACCCTTCTGGATCTGGGCTCCGGTGCCGGTTTTCCCGGGATTCCTATCGCCCTGCTCCGTCCACAGATTCAAATCACCCTCGCCGAATCCCAGAACAAGAAGGCTACCTTTCTCCGGGAGGTCGTCCGAACCCTGGGGCTCGGCAACGTTGAGGTCTGGGCGGGACGGGCAGAGACCATGCCAGAGAGCCTAAAGTTTCACACCGTAACGCTTCGAGCTGTAGATAACATGAGGTCTGCGCTCGACGCGGCCTCCCTTCGGGTGGCGGTGCAGATGGTCCTGCTGGCCACTGGAAAGACGGCAACGCCCGAGGGATTCCGGGAGGAAGAAAAGGTGCCAGTTCCGGGGAGGCAGGATGGGATCCTCCTGAGGATAGCTCGCATCTAGATGTTCCACGTGAAACATTCCAGAAAAATAAGGTCCAAAATGTTCCACGTGGAACAAAGATTTCCACACGAGCCTCCCGAGAAACCTTTCATTTTCCTAAGGATTTGGAGCTTCCACATGTTCTCCACAGGGCATGACTGGTTCTGCACAAGCTACAAGGATTGCCCTTCCCGTCATAGGCCGCTAACCTCTTGGTATTGCGATGACAACGCCTAGCTCCTCTCCAAAAACGCGATCTGAAGAAACTCCTACCCCAAACGGCTCGGCCAAGGCTCAGCACTCGACGACGACCACGGCGGATGAGAAAAAGACTACGGCGCCGTCCCGTGTGATCGCCATCGTGAACCAGAAGGGTGGCGTGGGCAAGACAACGACCGCGATCAACCTGGCGGCTTCGTTCGCGTTGGAAGGGATTCCGACGCTCCTCATCGACTGCGACCCGCAGGCGAACTCCTCGGGAGGCCTTGGCGTCGCCCGGCAGGGGGACGACGAGGAGCACCGGAACAGTACCTACGACCTTCTGCTGGGCCATGCCACGCTGGCGGAGAGCATTCTTCCGACCGAAATCGAGAACCTGAAGCTGGTTCCCTCGAGCAAAAACCTCGTAGGCGCGACGATCGAGCTGATCTCGGCAGATCGCCGGGAGTACCGGTTACGCGAGGCGATCGAGCCGGTTCGCTCGCAGTTCCCCTTTATCCTGCTGGACTGCCCGCCGGCGCTCGATCTGCTCACGCTAAACGCGCTGGTGGCCGCCGACGGTCTTCTGGTTCCGATGCAGGCGGAGTACTTCGCGCTGGAGGGCATCTCGGAGCTGATGTCCACGATGGACCGCGTGAGCGCGAGCTTCAACCCCAAGCTGGCCCTTGAAGGTGTGTTGCTGACCATGTACGACGATCGCACTAATCTGGCAATGCAGGTTACGGAGAATCTGAAGGCATTCTTCGATGACAAGCTGCTGAAGACGTCGATTCCGCGCAACGTGCGCCTTGCAGAGGCTCCCAGTCATGGGAAGCCGGTCGCGCTCTATGATGCACGGTCCCGAGGGGCCGAGACGTACCGCGATCTGGCGCTGGAGCTATTGCACCGGAACAATATGGAGAGCCCCGAGGCGAAGCGGAGGAAGGCTGCTGCTGCCGCTGCCGCTAATTCGCTGAAGTCATTCCAGAAACCGGAGAAGAAGAAACGGTTCTGGAATTCGTGAGTTTGCCGTTTATTTGTTGATCTTTAAGAAAGGGAGTTTTGAGATGTGGGGTAGGGCGGGTTGCTTAGGATGACGCATCTATTGGAGGCTTCCTGAAGAACGTCTGGGACTACAGCGGTGATGGTGGCTTCCTGAAGGATGGTCGGTCGCGCAGGGTGATCGACAGCGAACGGTCGGTTGCAGCACCCACTCCATATTTTGAAACCTAGAAAGCTGAGCTATGCCTACGATATCGCCTGACACGAAACGACGCGCCCTGGGTAAGGGGCTTGAGTCTCTCCTCCCGCAGCGGCCTGCGGCTCCTCCAGCAGCAGCGCCTGTTCCGGCAATCGCAGCGGCCGCGGCTGCTCCGGCAGAGGCTACGGGAAAGCCGCTGGAGATTTCGCTGGATCACATCGAGCGAAATCCTTGGCAGACTCGCAAGCACTTCGATGAGGCGCAGCTGGAGGAGCTGGCGCAGTCAATTGTTGCTATGGGAGTGGTGCAGGCCGTTGTGGTCCGACCACTTCCATCTTCGCCGACACAAGGGCCGGGTCACAACGCCCAGCGCTACCAGCTGATCATGGGTGAGCGGCGATGGCTGGCGTCGCGCAAGGCGGGTAAGACGACGATTCCGGCGATTGTGAAGCAGGTGGCCGACGAGCAGGTGCTGGAGATGACCATCGTCGAAAACCTGCAGCGCACCGACCTGAACCCGATGGAGCAGGCCCGGGCGTATCAGCGGCTGAGCCAGGAGTTCAAGCTGACGCAGGAGCAGATGGCGACGCGTACGGGCAAGGACCGGACTTCGGTGTCGAACTTTCTGCGGCTGCTTCGGTTGCCGGAGACTGTGCAGACTAAGGTTGAGACGGGCGAGCTGAGCTTCGGCCACGCCCGCGCGCTGCTTGCGCTCGATTCACCGGAGTCGATGGCCGCCGCGGCACAGAAGGTGCTCGCGCTTTCGCTCTCGGTGCGGCAGACAGAGAACTATGTCCAGGGATTGATCAACCCGGAGGCGAAGGAGAAGAAGGAAAAGAAAGAGGCGCAGGCGGAGGATCCGAATGTTCGTGAAGCGGAGGACCGGCTGCGCCGCACCCTGGGGCTGAAGGTAAAGATCGAGGACAAGAAGGGCAGGGGTCGCGTGATTATTGAATACTCGGGCCTGGAGGACTTCGATGCTTTGCTGGAGATGCTGGGCGATAAATAATTTGTAACTTCTCTTGTTACTATTTAATTAGCTACTCCTCGAGCTCTTACAGCGAAGTTATCTCTGAGTCGCGTCCGTCACGCTTGAGGCTGTCACGAAGCCCGGATATGTGGACCGCCATATCGTCTCGGCAACAAGCCAGCATTTGAGAGATTCAGTATGAGGGAACAGATACTCCGAATCTAACGTAAGCAAGCCAGCAGCTGAACTCAAGAAGTGAGGTCTGCCGTGCCCTTGCGTCAACCAGTATTGCTCTGTTGCCTCCTCTTTGGATCGCTCACGTTCGCTGTTGGTGAGGACTATGTCACGGTTAAATTTGCGGCACAACCCGGACCCTACGCAGTCGGGGTCAGAGTTGTTGAGCAGTATGACAGCGGACGCCACTTCGGATCTGCAGTCGATGAAAAACCTGTCCAATCGACTCAAGCTGAACGTGGTCGGCCATTGCAGACGCTCGTCTGGTATCCCGCACAGAAGAGCGCCGGGAAGGCGATGACCATGGGAGATTATGTCGCGTTAATGGATACCGAGGTAAGCTTCGGCAAACCCCAGATGACGCGAGATGGCGATGTACTCAAGGGGTGGTTGCATGCATCCCTCGGGCAATCTCTGTCAGCTGTGAGGGATGCGAGCTTTGCGATGGGGCGGTTTCCCGTAGTGATCTATGCTCCGAGCTTCTCCTCGTGGTCGTGGGAGAACGCCGACCTGTGCGAATATCTTGCCAGCTACGGATACGTCTTGATTGCGAGTCCGGGCATGGGCGAGAAGTCTCGAGAGTCTACCCATGATCTGTCGGGGGTTAGTGCTCAGGCCAGTGACGTATCGTTTCTGATCGGATTTGCGGCCTCACTGCCGAACACCGACATGACGAGGACCGCCGCCATGGGTTTTAGCTGGGGCGGGCTGGCAGACGTGTATGCAGCGTCAAAAGACGATCGAATTAAGGCGCTGGTATCTCTCGACGGTAGCGAGCGCTACTTTCCAGGTCTGGTTGAAGCGTCAAAGACAGTTCACCCCGACAAGATGACGATTCCACTGATCTACTTCGAGGAGGGTGATCAATCGTTGGAGGTTCAGGATCGACTTAATCATCGGTTTCACGCGGAAGGACCCAGCGTACTCAACCGGTGGGTACATGGGGACCTGATTACTGTTCGGATGCTGGGCATGTTTCACCCGGAGTTTTGTTCCATTGCGTATCGAAATGAAGAACTCTGGGAAAAGGAGCTTCCAAATCTGCAAGTGGCGGATTATGACCGTGCGGACGGTCTGATGGGATTTGCCTGGGTCATGCGCTATACGAGAGCTTTTCTAGATTTCCACCTTAAACAGGATGCTCAGGCTGGAGCCTTCCTGAAGGCTGCTCCGAGCGCGAACGGGGTTCCACGCCACACGATGTCCGTGAAGTTTCGACCGAGTGTTCCCATCGCGAAGAATACGGATGGGAGCCCAACGAATTAAAGTCAGCGTCCCTCCTAGGTCACAGCTGAAGGCAAAGGCACCATTGCGATCTTGCATCTCCATCAAAAGGTTGAGATTTATCCACATCTCTGGTTGGAGGACATCCTCCATGAGACGAGCAAGAATGCTTTGACCGATCCAGCTGAGAATTTGGGTTCACTGTGCATGCATGAGAGACATCTGCAGCGCGATAAGATCGGGCATTTTTGCGAGGGAAGCCGTATGAGACGCAGAGGGCTGTTCGGATACTTTTTGTTTTTTTGCATCACCGCCGCTGTCGCAAGCGCCCAGACGAACTATGTGTCCTTGCGTGGCTCCGTGGTGGACCCGCAAAACCTCGGGCTGCCGGGAGCAATCGTGAAGCTGACGGAGGAACGAACAGGTCAGCAGCGTGAAGCAGCGGCGAATGCCCAGGGTGGCTATGAGATCGGCGGACTGTTGCCGGGCAGCTATGTGCTTGAAGCAGGGAGCCCGGGATTCTCTATTACAAAACGTGAGGTTCTGCTAGAGGTAGGGCAGCAGGCGACCGTGGATGTGATGCTGCAGATTGGCCCGGCGAAAGACTCGGTGACGGCGGAGGCGGCGAGGGAACTTCTGAAGACGACGGATGCGAGCGTGGGTGAGGTTGTGGATCAACGCTCCGTCTCACAGCTTCCGTTGAATGGAAGGATGCTGGTCGACCTGATGCTCACGGTTCCGGGTGCGCATGTGAGCCACGGGGCCCAGACTGGAGATATGAACCCCCTGTATTGGAGACCGGGTCAACGGTCGGCGATCAGCGTGGGGGGAAATCGGCCCAACGCGAATTATTTTCTGCTCGATGGGGCGACCAATACAGACCCGACATTCAATACGCAGAATCTTAGTGCCTCTCCCGATGCTGTGCAGGAGTTCAATGTGCAGGTGGGAAGCTATTCGGCGGACATGGGGGGAGCCGGCGGTGGTCAGGTGAATATCGTCACGCGATCGGGTGGAAGCAAGCTGCATGGGACGATGTATGAATTTTTGCGCAACGGAGCATTGGACGCGCACTCGTTTAATGACATGGGCGGAACGAAGCACCTGGTGCAAAACAATTTCGGGGCTTCGCTGGGTGGACCTGTGCCAATCGGGAAGCACACGTTCTTCTTCATGAATTATGAAGCGTTGCGGCATGTGCAAGCGGACACGATGACCGCGACGGTTCCGACGGAAGATGAGATTAACGGCGACTTCAGCATGAGCGGCGTGACGATCTATGATCCGGCGACGACGGTGCAGAATCCGAACTACAACCCGCGCCTTCCGGTGAGTCCGCAGAATCCCCAGTTCACGCGGCAGCCTTTTCCGAACAACATCATTCCGAAGTCGCGGATGAATCAAGTTGCGGTGACGATGCTGACCCAGTACACCCCGCGGCCGAATCTGATGATGGGCGACATGGGCGGGATGACGATGATGGGGCAGCCTACGGTCATCGGCGCAGGGAACGATTCGAACAACTACCTGGATGCACGGAATGAGGTCCACGACACGGACCAGGGGACGGCGCGGGTAGATCATCAGTTCAGCTCGAAGGACACTGCATTTATCCGCTACAGTATCAGCGGCGAGCACGGATTTATGCCGGAGAACCTGCCGGGCTTCGGGTATCCGCATGACAACCTTTCGCAGCAGGGGGTGGGTTCCTATAGCCACATCTTTACTCCGGCGCTGTTGAATGTAGCTACGGTGGCGGTCTCGCGACTGAGCATGAATCACACGACGGAGAGCGAGAACAAGAACGACATCGTGGGGCAGCTGGGCATTGCGGGCGTGGGGTTTGGCGGACCAGGAGCGTGGGGTGCGCCATACTTCAACGTGCAGGGATATTCGCCGATGGGAGACAGCTACGCAGCGACTCCAATGCACGCGTGGGACACGTTGATTGAAGGGCGCGACACGGTGAGCTGGCTGAAGGGAAGGCACAGTATCAAGGTCGGCGGTGTGTATCAACGTTTTATCTGGCCGATGTGGGGATTCTTCCAGAATCGCGGCTACTACCAGTTCACGAACGGATTTACGACGGACATTGGAGCCAACAATGGGACGGGTTCTGCGCTGGCGAGCTTTCTGCTTGGACTGCCCGCAGTGCGACAGCGGCAGGCAGGGATTCCGCAGATGCAGTTGCGGCAGTGGTATGCGCAGGGATACGTGCAGGATACATTTCGGCTGACACAGAATACGACTCTCGACTACGGCGTGCGGTATGAGTACATGAGCGCGCTGGTGGACATCCGGTACGCGAACAGCAACCTTACGTTTGCGCCGGATGGAACGCCGAGCGTATTTATCGGAGGGCAGAACGGTTATCCGGAGGGGCTGATGTACCCGAGCAGGGCGGACTTCGCGCCGAGGCTGGGGATCTCGCACAGCGTCCCGAGCATGGGCCTGGTGGTGCATGGGGCGTACGGCATCTTCTTTACACCTGTGGACATGAACACGTGGTGCAATCAGCGACACAATGTGCCGTATGTGTTTCCTGAGACGAACCAGAGCGACAACTTTACGCCGTCTATCAATACGTTCAACTTCGCTCCGGCGGTTCTGGGCGTGACGGTGGTGAGCTTTACCGGGATGGACGTGAGGCCGTCGCCGCAGTACATCCAGCAATGGAGCGCGTCGATGGAACAGAGTCTGGATAAGAGCACCGTGCTCGAGATCGGGTACCTGGGATCTCGCGGATTCCATCTGCAGCGGGCGCATCTGATCAACAACGCGCAGCCGGGTCCGGGGCTGATACAACCGCGAAGACCACATACGAAGATCAGCTTTATTCCGAACACGGTGCTGCCGCCAAACATCTCGGTGGTGAGCACAACATTTGGTGTGAGCACGATCAATCTTCTGGAGAACTCGGCGCAGAGCTGGTATGACGCGGGATACGTGAACATCCGGAGGCGCGCGGCGAAGGGTCTGAGCCTGCTGGCGAATTACACGTGGTCGAAGGCGCTGTCGAATGCACCGGATTTTCGCTCGCCGATGTTTGAGGCTGCGATTCCGCAGAACAACAACGATCTTGCAGCGGAGAAGGGACCGGCCTGCGATGTGCGCAATCGATTTGCGCTGAGCGCAATCTATGATGTGCCCGGATGGGGGCAGAACAGATTTACTCGCGTCGTGACTTCGAACTGGAAGACATCGGCGATTGTGCAGCTGCAGAGTGGATTTCCGCTGACGATCTCGGTCTTCGGAGATACGGCGAATGCAGGGACGGCCCTCGGGGAGAATCCGGTGCGGGCCAATGTAACGGGAAAGCCTGTGTTTGGACCGGGGACCCGCAATGCGACGAAGTGGTTCAATCCGGCGGCGTTTGCCGCACCACCGGCGTACTCTTTTGGCAACGCGGGAAGAAACTCCGTTCCGGGCCCGGGTATGGAGACCGTCGATGTAAGTCTTGTGCGCAGTTTTCCGTTAGGAGAAATGTGGAAGCTTGAGACGCGGGGAGAGTTCTTCAACGCGCTGAATCATACGAATCTTGGAACTCCGAATCGATTTGTGAACACTGCAGGGTTTGGATCGATCACGGAGGTGACGACGCCGGGAAGACAGATTCAACTGAGCGCGCGGCTGTCTTTCTAAGCGGTGATTGTCAGTTGCACCTGATAGGTCGCGAGAGCGTGCGCCTGACTCTTTGCCCAATGCGAAGAGGCTGAACGTGCGAGAAGATCCGGTCGAGGAGGACGTCTATTTTTACGCCTCACGGGTCCGTCGAAATCCCGCCACATTTGTCACTCCCTTGTTCTTTGCTCGCTGGATCAGTATTGAGATGTGGCTGCGAGGTATACGGCCCTCGATCTGTTTCGGAGAACAAAGGAGAAGTGCAGATGGCGATCAGCAATGTGAGAGAGAACGAAGACGGAGGAGAGCGGCTCGCGATGAAGACTCCGCCAGTTGTATCGCAGCAGGAATGGGAGGCGGTGCGTCAGCAGATGCTCGTGAAGGAGAAGGCCTTCACGCGCTCGCGTGATGCTTTGGCCGCGGAACGCCGTCGTATGCCGTGGATGGCAGTAGAGAAGAAGTATGAGTTCGACGGTCCCCACGGAAAAGTCAGCCTGCTCGATCTGTTTGAGGGCAGGCGGCAGTTGGTCATCTACCGCGCCTTCTTTGAGCCCGGAGTGTTTGGGTGGCCGGAGCATGCGTGCAGGGGCTGCTCGCTCGGCGCGGATCAGGTCGCTCACCTGTCCCATCTGAACGCACGGGACACTACGCTGGCGTATGCCTCACGGGCACCGCAAGAGGACATTACGCGGCTGAAGGCGCGGATGGAGTGGGAGATGCCGTGGTACACCATCACCGACAGTTTCGACATCGACTTTGGCGTGGACCAGTGGCACGGCCATAATGCGTTCTTCCGCGACGGGGACAAGGTGTACCGCACGTACTTCATCAACAGCCGTGGCGACGAGGCGATGGGTACGACCTGGAGTTATCTGGATATGACGGCGCTTGGCCGCCAGGAGGTCTGGGAGGACTCGCCAGAGGGCTATCCGCAGACCCCGACGTATAAGTGGTGGAACTGGCACGACAACTACGAGGCCGAGGCCGCGCCGAACCAGAGGTGGGTCGAGGTGTCCACTGCGGGTGAGGCCGCTTTCCGGAAGAAGGACGAAGAAACGAAGGCATGATTCTGGATTGATCTGCCCACTCGCGCCGGCTGGCGAGTGGGCGTGCTCTCGGAAGAGAGCGTCCCGGCTCCGCTAAACTAGAGATGGGAGCCGCATGTCAGCCGAGATCATTCTTCAGCAAAGCCCAGACGATGTCGCTCTGCTCGACAAGCGCGAGCAGCTTGCTGCCGTGCGCACGAGGCTGGCGGAACGCGAATCGGAGCTAGCGCAGTTGCGCGCGCAGCTGAAGACCTTTGAAGGCCGGTATCTGCGTCAGGTGGGCATCCTCTATGCGGAGCTGGATGATATCGAAGCACGTATCGCCGAGCGCGAAGTGGACCTCTACGACTCCGACACGGCCCGCAGCCGAGCCGAGGAGGCACGCCGGCAGGCGCAGGAGACGCACGAAGCTGCATTCGGCGATGCCCGCGAGGCCGAAGAGTTCGATCCGCCGTCCAGCCTCAAGACTCTGTTTCGCGAGGTTGCCAAGCGCATTCACCCTGACTTTGCTCGTGACGATGCCGAGCAGAAGCACTTTACCCTGCTGATGGCACGAGCCAATCAGGCGTACAGCCGCGGCGACACCGACACCCTGGAGCGCATGCTTGACGATCACCGCGAGATCAGCGGCTCGATCGCGGGCGAAGGAGCAGCGGCCGAGCTGCTTCGCATCACGCGCCAGATTCAGCATGCGGAGCGCGATATCACCAATCTGGATGCCGAGCAGCATACCCTGCTGTCGAGTGAGATTGCGCAGCTGTACGTCGACACGGAAGCAGCTGCGCGGGAACATCGCGACCTGCTTACAGAGCTTGCGGCCAACCTTCGCGAGCAGATCGCCGATGCAAAGCATCGTCTGGAGTTTGTGGATCGACAGACGAGGGCGCAGCGACGACAGAGTGACGATGGAAGATAAAGCCAAAAGCGGTCTGCAGCACATTCCTACCGGCACGGCGCTGTCACTGCATTCCACGCGCTCCAGCATCATCGCACGAGGGCGGCGCGATGCAGCCAATGCAGCGTCGAATCCGCACTACCGGAAGGCGGTCACGGACTACAACGCCGACAACTTCGGCGAGGCCGCAGCGGGCTTTCGGCTGGCTGCGGAGCAGGGCCATGCCGAGTCACAGTACCTTTTGAGCACGATGTACGACGAGGGTAAAGGGCTGCCCAAAGATGACACGCAGGCCGCCTACTGGGAGCGCAGAGCCGCCGAGCAGGGCCACGCGTATGCGCAGGCCAACCTCAGCTTCCGCTACTACGCAGCGAACGACTTCATTGAAGCCTTTGCATGGTGCCAGCGCGCCGCCTACAGTCAGCTCGCCTGGGCGCAATACAATCTTGGCCTGATGTACCGCAAAGGGGAAGGGGTTGCGCAGAGCAATACGGAAGCCGCGTACTGGTATCGCCTGGCTGCGGCACAAAACTTTCCTGAGGCTCAGCAGAAGCTGGCGGAGCTCTACTACTTTGGCCAGGGAGTTCCGCGCAGCGATACACAGGCCGCGACGTGGTATCGCCTGGCTGCGGAGAATGGTGATGCCGAGGCACAGTTTCAACTGGGCCACCTGTATGCCATCGGACAGGGCGTCGAGCACGACTATACGCAGTCGCGCCATTGGATTCGTCAGGCTGCGCAACAGGGGCACGAGCAGGCGATTCGGGAGTTGAAGCGCCGCGAATACCGCGATCCGTAGGCTGCTCGATAACACTTGCGAACACAGGCGAAAACGCAATGGTAAGCAGCTACAGCACGCTGTCGCCACGTCTTCTGTGTGTTCGGGGAGGTTGCGGACTTCCAAGTGTAGTGGTTGAATCGGAGTATTGCGGCGACTTCTTTCCATTCTTCTGGTGATCGTGATTGGGTTGCCCCTGGCTGCTCCGCTGTTTACTGCGACATTACGTAGCGAATCAAGCCTTCCAGCGTGCTGCCGCCGAGGTGGCAAGCACCATTGCATGGGCGAGATACAGAAGGATTCGGGGGCCAGCTCGAAGACGGTCGTGCGTGGTTCGAGAGAGATCTGTCCGTATACGCCGACGCTTCCGGCGACATTCCATTCCGAAACATCCTGCGCTCCCACTCGCATGATGGTGGCGGGTGTACTGCTGATGCAGGATGCGGTGATCGCACAGACGGAATCCAAGCTGCGAATCTCTCGCACTCGATCGCGCCAGAAGCGCGGCCCTCCCACGATCAGCGCCAGCTAAAAGCACTGGAATACGCTCGTCATCCTTTACCACCACAGGTAAAGGTCCATCCAGCAAAGTACAGGCTGTTCTCCGGAGGATTGAGCCGGAGTAAGGAGACGCCCATGTTTCGTCGTACCTCCGCGTCCTCGTTGGGAGATGTACGGATCGCTTCGCAGACTACCCTCCCTTTCTCGTCACAGCTCGAGCATCGAACTGTGTGGCGGTGGCATTTCTACGCAGGAATCTTCTGCATCCCCTTCGTCCTTTGGCTATCACTGACAGGAACGGTCTTTCTGTTCCACCCACAGATCCAGCACCTGCTGGATCGGCCGTACGATCATCTGGCGATCGCGCACAGAGCCACAGCAAACGCACAGGTGCAGGCGGCGCTGGCCGCCATGCCCGGCACGACCTTTGACTCCTATGAGCTGCCACATTCCACGACCGCTGCAGCGCAGGTGCTGGTGGACAAGGGTAGCCAGCAGTTTCGGGTATACGTTCATCCGCAGACGTTAGCGATTTTGAAGATCGATGATGAGGATCACCGCGTCGATGTCTTCACCTCGCGCCTGCACGGGGAACTTCTTCTTGGGAGATACGGCTCCTGGGTCGTCGAGCTTGCTGGTAGCTGGGCGGTGGTGATGATTCTCACTGGCCTATTTCTCTGGTGGCCCGCGAACACAAATCGGCTGGGCGGTGTTCTTTATCCTCGACTGGGTTTGGGTAGCCGGGCTTTCTGGAAGGACATCCATTCCGTCACCGGCATCTACGTGTCGTTCTTTGCACTCTTCCTGCTCTTTACGGGTCTGCCATGGGCGAAGAGCTGGGGCGGATACCTGAAGGCGATTCGTCACATCAGCGCAGGACGTGCGGTCAGCCAGGATTGGACGACCAGCAGCGAGGATGTTCTCGCCGCCCGCCGGTCCCGCAGCAGCATGACGATGCAGAACCCGTCGCCCGAGGCAGGAATGCACGCACGGAGCGGAGGCGGGGACATGAACATGTCTGCGCACGCGGAACATACCGGCGTATGGGGGCGTCACGGCACCACGCTGGCGGGCCCAGATGCTTTTACGGCAATCGACAGGATGGTACCGAACGTCGCAGCGCTGCATCTTGCGAATCCGGTGCTCATCTCACCACCGATGCATGCGGGGGGCGACTGGGGCGCAAAGTCGGATACGCGGGATCGCCCGCTGCGTGTCGATCTGGTCCTTGATGGTAAGACGGGTGCAATTGTGAGACGGACGGATTTCCATTCGAAGCCGTGGCTCGATCGCGTGATCGGTACGGGGATCGCTGCCCATGAAGGACAGCTCTTCGGGGTTGCCAATCAGCTCATCAGCCTGTTTACAACGGCAGGGTTGGTTACGCTGAGCTTGAGCGGGCTGGTTATGTGGAGGAAGCGAAAGCCGGAGGGAGTGCTGGGAGCGCCGGGGGTTGTCTCTCGCGTTCGCTTCTCGGCAGGACTGGTCGCGACTCTGGTTGCGTTGGGCGTCTACTTTCCGTTTCTGGGCGGATCGATGATTCTTGTAGGGCTGGTGGAACGTTTTGTCTTACGCAGGGTGTCTTTGACGCAACGATGGCTTGGCCTTGCACCATCGAATCCTTGAGGCGATCGCGTTATGAACAAGAGAGTTTTTGCGATCGTATGCGTGCAATACTGGCGCACCTATGAAAAAACTGATTAACCAGCCCACCGATGTTGTTGAAGAGATGCTGCAGGGCCTGTGTGTTCTGCAGCCGGGTTCGATCCGTTTGCGGGGCCATAAGGTGTTGGTGCGCGCGGATGCAGAAGAGGTTCGTGACCAGCAGGTCGCGGTGATCTCGGGTGGAGGCAGCGGGCACGAACCGGCGCACGCAGGCTATATCGGGGCTGGCATGTTGAGCGCGGCGGTTGCGGGTGAGGTGTTCACCTCTCCCAGCAGCGACTCAGTGTTTGCCGCGATCCAGGCCGTATCAGGAAGACGAGGTGCGCTGCTGGTGGTGAAGAACTATACCGGCGACCGTCTTAATTTTGGTGTCGCGGCGGAGATGGCGCGTGCGGAAGGTACTGCGGTTGAAATGATTCTTGTGAATGACGATGTTGCGTTGAGGGACGCTGATACGGCGACAGGTTCGCGTGGCCTCGCCGGGACCGTCCTCATTCATAAGCTGGTGGGAGGGGCGGCAAGGGAGGGCAAGAGTCTTACGGAGGTCGCGGCCATCGGCAGAGCAGCCGTTGCATCGCTGGCCACCATGGGCCTTTCGTTTTCCGCCGGGACATCTCCCTCGGTCGGCAGGCCTGGTTTTGAGCTCGCGGAAGACGAGATGGAGTTGGGCCTGGGCATTCACGGAGAGCCCGGAGTGAGGCGTATGCAACTGCGCAGCGGGGATGAACTAACCGCAATGTTGTTAATCGAGATCATGAAGCACGGCAGATTTGGACCGGAGAAGCGTGTCGCAATCATGATCAACAACCTGGGGGCGACGACGGAGATGGAGCTTGCGATTGTGGCCCGCTACGCGGTCCCTTTTCTGGAGAACAAGGGATTCAAGGTCGAGAGGATTTACGCAGGTACGTTTCTGTCGTCATTGGATATGGCAGGAGTGTCGATCTCTGTCCTGGGCATCGACGACGAGCGGCTGGGATGGCTCGACGCAGACACTTCTGCTCCTGCATGGCCTAATGCGTCGAAACGATCTCCGGGGCAGGCAGACGCCCGAATTGCAATTGCGGGTGATGCGGCAGCAGGCCCTTCGATCCATCGAGGCGCGCAGACGGAGACTGGCAGGAGAGTGAAGGAGGCGATCGTGTCCGCCTGCAGGGCGCTTATCGATGCGGAAGTTGAGCTGACGGAGATGGATCGCGTTACGGGCGATGGGGATCTGGGCGTCAGTATGAGACGGGCGGCGGAGGCACTGCTGGCCTCAGCTAATTCGTATCCCCTCGACGATGTTGCTGCCACACTCAAGCAACTTGGTCTTACGCTGCAGCGTGTGATGGGCGGATCCTCCGGCCCCCTCTACGGCATGCTTTTTCTGCGATGTGGCAGTGTGATGGACGAGCCGAACAGTCCGGCGCTTGCGAGTTGGGCCGAAGGGCTCCAACAGGGCTGCCTTGCCATCAGCGAGATGGGCGGCGCAAAGCGAGGCGATCGGACCATGCTGGACGCTCTGCTTCCTTTTGCGGACGTAGTGAAGGATGCAGGGGAGAACGTGTCGCGGGAGATCCTCTTGTCTGCGGTTGAAGCGGCGGAACGGGGCGCTGACGCTACGGCAGGAATGGCACCCCGCGTCGGGCGATCCAGCTATCTTGGGGAACGCGTGCTGGGTCATCCCGATCCAGGAGCGAAGGCCGTCGCTGTCTGGCTACGCGGAATGGCGGACGGTTGTTACAGGAGATAGCAGGCGAAAGAGAGTGTGTCGTTAGAAATTGAGCGAATCAAACTCTCACGTCACCGTTAGATTTGAGTTAACCCGGCAGGGTGAAACGGGCTGAGTTGTGGAATCTTTCGTGAAGATCACAGACGGTACGGCTGGTCAGCGCGAATCCTTCACAGCCCTGAAGCCTGGAGGCAAGAAATTATCTATCGCCATCGATACTCTCAGCCGCGCATTTACATCTAAATCGTCTGGTGTGACAACGGACCCTCAGCAGCAGATTGCCGAACTTCGCCGCGAGCTCGAATTGATGAGAGAGCGGCAAGACCTCTTGATGCAGATCGATGCAGCAACTCGGGTTGCCACCGAGCCTGCGGAGATCGCCTATCACGCTGCACGTCTTCTCTGCCGCCATCTGCAGGCGAATCGCTGCGCCTACGCGGAGGTGGATTCCGATCAGGACGGTCTGACGGTGATCGGTGACTTTACAGACGGCCTGCCGTCGATGGTCGGCAGCTACACGCTCCATCAATTCTCCAACTCCGCCTATGACCTGCTCACGGCCGGCAAGCCGTTTGTCGTCCAAGATGCCGAGACCGATCCGAGCTGCGCCACGGGGATTGAGACGTTCCGCGCCGCCGGCGTGAGGTCGACCATCTCGTACCCCCTGATGAAGGACGACCGCCTGACCGCCATTCTCGCGATCCACTGCGTACAGCCGCGCCGATGGCATCCAGAGGAGATTGCGCTGGTCGCCTCAATCGCAACCCGTTTTTGGGAGTCCATCGAACGCGGCCGAGTTTTGCGCGCTCTCAAAGCGGAGCGCGAAGAGCTTCACCGCAAGTCAACCGAGAGCGAGCGTCAGCATGCGGAGTTGCAGACGATCTATGACACGGCTCCCATCGGCCTTGCGTACTTTGATCCCGAAGACTACCAGTACCTCCGTTTGAACGAGCGCCAGGCCGCATTTTTCGGCCTGAAACCTGCCGAGATTGTCGGTAAGACGCTGACTGAGATGGCGCCAATCCCTGGCCTGCGCGAGCTGTTCGACCAGGTTGCGGATGGGCAACCGGTCATCAACTTTCCGCTGGAGGGCAGCCTGGTTACAGACCCGACGGAGTATCGCTACTGGACCGTCAGCTATTTTCCGGTCTACGGTCCGGACGGCGTCCTTCAAGGGATTTCAGCCGCGTCGCAGGAGATCACACAGCAGAAGAAGGTCGAAAAGGCTTTGATTCAAGCTGAAAAGCTGGCCGCCGTTGGCCGACTTGCGGCATCGATTGCGCACGAGATTAATAATCCGCTTGAGGCGGTCACCAACCTTCTTTATCTTGCGCGTGTCAGCGACGATGTTAAAGAAGTCCGGGACTTCCTACAGACCGCAGATGTCGAGTTGCGGCGCGTCTCCGCCATAACTGCACAGACACTCCGCTTCCATCGTCAGTCCAGTAGCCCGCAGGAGGCTGACACCTCCGCCCTGATCAACGAGATCCTGAACATATATCAGGGCCGGCTGCATAACTCCCGGGCACAGCTTTCAACTCGCCTGCGAGCCAAGCGCAGTCTTCGGTGCTTTGATGGCGAGATCCGCCAGGTTCTGGCGAACCTGATCGCGAACGCACTCGACGCGATGAACGCGGCACCAGGGCGTCTGGCTATCCGGACGCGCGAAGCCACCCGCTGGTCTACCGGAGAACGCGGAATCGTCTTTACCGTCGCCGATACCGGCTCAGGCATCTCTGAGGAGACGATCAAGCGGCTCTTCGAGCCCTTCTTCACCACCAAGGGGACGGTTGGCACCGGTCTGGGACTTTGGGTGAGCAAAGAGATCGTCGTCCGCCATCGTGGAACGCTCCTCCTCCGCTCCAGTCAATCCCCCGAACACCATGGGACGGTGTTCGCCGTGTTCCTGCCGTTTGAGGCTGTCGTCCGCTGAATTCGAGCGCGCGACCGAGGAGAAAAGGCCTTTCGATCGTGAGGCTTCCTTACCCCGCGATTGAGTTGAGACGGGTCAACAGCTCTGGGGGGATGTTCGATGCCGCAGCCGCGATATTTTCCCGGAGATGACCGCGTGACGACGTACCTGGAATCAGCAGTATGTTGTTTGCTCGATGCAGCAGCCAGGCCAGTGCGGTCTGCATGGGTGTCGCACCCAGCAACTCTGCTACGTCGTTAAGCTCCGTTGACTGCAGCGGCGTGAATCCACCCAGAGGAAAGAACGGCACATACGCGATGCCCTCGACGGCCAACTGATCGATGAAGGCGTCATCTGCGCGGTTCGCCACGTTGTACATGTTCTGAATGCAGACGATCGGCGCAATTCCCTGCGCCTCTTTCAACTGTGCTGGGGTCACATTGCTCAATCCGATGTGGCGCACCACGCCCTTCTGCTGCAGCTCCGCCATCGTCTCCATCTGCTGGGCGATCGAAAACTCCTGCGGTCCCTGCAGACCTCCTACACGCAGATTCACGACATCGAGCGCCTCTACACCGAGGTTGCGCAGATTGTCGTGCGCTCCGTCGATGAGCTGCTGCTCTGACAGAGCAGGGAGCCATGCGCCCTTCTCATCGCGCACTGCGCCCAGCTTGGTGACGATCACGAGGTTGTCGCGATAAGGATGCAGCGCCTCGCGAATGATCTGATTCACCACGTGCGGCCCGTAGAAGTCGCTGGTGTCGATGTGGTCGATTCCGCTTTCGATGGCCTCGCGCAGAACAGCGATCGCCTCGTTACGATCACGCGGCGGACCGAAGACATGAGGACCGGCTAGCTGCATGGCTCCATAGCCCATGCGATGCACCGTCGTATCGGTTGAAGGGAAAGAAAACCTGCCGGCAAGTTTGGCTTGTTCAGTCATGCGTGTTTAGATGAAGGAAGCTTCAGATTCGGACTTCGCATTTGCCGAGAGCTCTCCAAGTCGATTTAAAGCCGCGTAAAGCGCCGGTTCAGGCCCGGTCGGCTGCCAGCGTTGAGGCCATCTGCCAGGCGACGATTCAGGTTTTGCTGTCGGTCGGCAAGGAGAAGCTCACCACCACCCTGGTCGCGGCGCGCGCCGGAGTCTCCGTTGGCACACTCTACCAGTACTTCCCTAACAAGAGTGCGTTGTTGCAGGCGGTTCTACGCGCACATCTCGACCGCGTCTACACTGCCGTCAGCGAGACCTGCGAATCTGCCAGGGGCAAGCGTCTTCCCGAGATGGCGGAGGCTCTCGTGCGGGGCTTCCTCGCCGCCAAGTTCGAACATCAGGAGACCTCGCGTGCGCTCTACTTTATCGCCGACGACGTCGGTGGAGCCGAGATTGCACGCAACCACGGCAACCGTGGCGCACGCGCGATCGCTGCCATGCTGGAGACTGCTCCTGAAAAATTGCGCGGCGATCCGCAGGTGATCGCCCTGACGCTGATGGCCACCATGGCGGGCGTAAGCCGCCGCATCATCGAATCCCATGGCTCGAAGAGCGATGCCATGCGCAACGAGCTCAGTGTCCTTATCCGCGCCTATCTGAGCGCCAGCGCGGGCTGAAGTTATATGGGCGCCTCAAGCCTGACCGGGCCCGCTGGGGACGACGCCGAGTTGGGTCATCAGTCCGAGAGTGTCCATGATGAGGCGCGTGTCCTTGATGCGTCCCTGCTCCAGGCGATCGATCACCATGCCCCAGACACGCACGGACTTGCCTGTTGCGGGAACTCCGAGGAAGTCGCCCTTGTGGGTTCCGGTCCATTCGAAGCGGCTGGCGACCTTATCGCCCTCCACGACCTGTTCCTGAGTAGAGAAGACGATGTCAGGGAAACCGGCGCGCATGGCACGAATAATGTCCTTCAGACCTTCGAGGCCTGGTCCCTGACCGGGCAGCGGGACTTGTTCGACCACGTCTTCCCACACATACTTTGCTACAGCCTCGATATTTCCACCCGTGATGACCTCGTCTACAAACTCGCGGACGATCCTGGCATTGTCGTGCGCCATTCCGTTTCTCCTTTCTAAACTTGAGGATGGATTATAGCTTCCGGCGCAGGCCGCAGCAGAGCAGAGCTACCTAGACGTCTGCGAGGAAGATGTCGTATGTGGGGTGTCGCTCATGAGCCGCGCGAGAGTGGGCTCGATGGCCTCCGCCATCTTTCGCTGGCCGTTGGTGTCGGGGTGGACGGCGAAGTTGGGCGTAGGAAGGCGAGGATCGTAGAAGATGGATGTGTTGAGGACGCCATCTTTGAAGAAGATCGAACCGATGTCGAGTAAGGTCACTCCGCGAAAGCTGGCGTAGTGGCCGGCGAGGTATCGATTGGTTTCCTCGATGCGGGAGACCCGTACGGGAGAGCCTCCGCAGGGAAGAATGGCGAGCAGAAGAATGTGGGTGGAAGGGAGGCGGCGCTGGAGATCCGCGATGACGGCGTCGATTCCTGCCTCAGTCTCCGCCGCGGTCTGATTGTAGATTCCGGTGTTGTTTGTGCCGATTAGCAAGATGGCGACTTTGGGGTGCAGGCCTTCTACTTCGCCGTGATCGAGACGCCACAGGAGATTGGCGGTGCCGTCGCCGCTGAAGCCAAGATTGAGAGCGCGGCGCGGGGCATAGAACTGCTGCCAGGTGGGCTGGAAGTTTTCATCTGGAAGTTTGGCCTTGTCGTAGTTGTGGGTAATGGAGTCGCCGAGCAGCAGCAATTGTGTGTCGGGATGGTCGTGTACCTGCTGCAGCACGGCTTTGTGGCGGTCGGCCCACCAGGTCTGATCGAGACGATCCGTTGGGGTGGTGGCGGGATTGGATGCAGGAGTCTGGCAGATTGCAGGCGGAATGGAGAAGGTAAAGCAGGCTACAGCATGGATGGCGATCGCCCGAATCGGCAAGGGAATTTTCACGCACTGATTTTAGACGGAAGCTGCTTGTGCTGCCCTCAGAGTTCGGGAGCGAGATGCGCTTTCCCGCTTCGTAAGGCGGTGGACCGGTCTCCTGTGGGAAGCTATAGAGAGCAGGTTTCGCTTTTCACGGGCGGGACTTCAAGAAAGGACCTTGCGCGATTGCGCCTCTGATGAAAGCCACTGCTTTTGAGTTCCGGTTTCGTTTTCTGATCCATACGGTTCTGTATGTGCTGGGTTTCGTGATGCCATGGAACAAGTGGCTGCACCTGGACACGGTTCGCACGTGGCAATGGCTGGCATCGATGCTGACGCGCGCGGGATGGCTGGGCTTCAGTGCGGCGACGGTGGCAGTGCTTGTGGTCGGAATTCTGTTCGCGTTGAGTGCGGCGCTGTTGCGGACGTGGGCCGCCGCCTACCTCAGCTCAGGCGTGGTGTACGACAGCGAGATGCATGGAGCACAGATCGTTGCTGATGGGCCTTACCGCCATATGCGCAATCCGCTGTACCTGGGCACGTTTCTCCACACGTTCGCGCTGGCGTTGCTGACGATGCCGAGCGGCGCGCTGTTTATGCTGGTCACGATTGGGCTGGTGGAACTGCGACTGATCGGGGCGGAAGAGGTGTTTCTGCGCGAGAAGCTGGGAGAGCCCTACCGGGAGTATTGTGCGCGAGTACCGCGGATTGTACCGTCGTTGCGGCCGCGGATTGAGGGCTCGGGGGCAAAGCCGTCGTGGGGGATGGGCGTGCTTGGCGAGATTTACATGTGGGGCGTGGTGATCTCGTTTGCGGGGCTGGGGTGGATGTATAACGCGGTCTTGATCCTGCAGGGCGTGGTGGTGTCGGTGGGTGTCTCCCTGATTGCGCGGGCGTTTGTCCCGAAGCCTCAGGAAGCGAGGAGCTGAGGGATGGCGCGGCTTCGAAGTCCGGAGAAACGCAGGGCGCTGCTGGAGGCGGCGATCGTCGAGATCGCCGAGGCCGGGCTGGGAGCGGCGACGGCGAAGATCGCGGCGCGTGCCGGAGTAGCCGAAGGAACTCTGTTTACGTACTTTGCCACGAAAGATGAACTCTTCAACGAGCTGTATGTCGATCTGAAGAGCGAGGTCTACGACAGGCTGAACGATGGATTCCCTCTAAAGGGAAGCGCAGAGCGGAGAGCGTGGTACGTGTGGTCGACGTTTCTGGCCTGGGCGATTGAGTTTCCGCTGAGACGAAAGGTCTCGTTGCAGCTGACGATGTCGGATGCGGTTTCGGCTGAGACGCGCGCGCGGGTAGGGGAGAAACGTGGCGCCATCGATGGATTATTCGCCGAACTGGCGGGGCGTGAAGGGCTGCGAGGATTGCCGGCCGGGTATGGGGCTTCGCTGATGTCGTCGATGCAGGAGGCCACGATGGACTTTATCGCGAAGAGTCCGCGACAGCGGAAGGTGCTGATTGAACGCGGATTTGCGCTTTTCTGGCGGGCTGTGCGCTAGGGTGGCTTAAGCGAAAGCAATTCACTGGATGAGGATTGCAACGCGGCACAGTTGCAGTACAAACTAGAAAATTTGCATCAGGTGCTGAGCGATAACGGGGCCATAGAAGTTATCGAAGGCCCATGGTGTGGGATGGATCCCGTCCCGGGTCAACGTTGACAGATTGGTCGAGTTCACGCCACTGAGACGAAACATATTTACCACGGGGATACCGGCACTTCCGCCATACTCCTCCTCTGCGTCAGACAGGAGCCTGATGTTTACGGCAACGCCGAGGGTATTCATCTGAGGAGTAACGATCACGACGCGAATCTTTGGATTTGCCATCTCGATCGTCTCGACAATCCATCGCAAAGTACCCTCGGACGTTCCCGATGTTGGGTCGTCCCCGAGCTGTCCTATCGGCACGTTTTCGTCATTTGTGCCAAGCGCAATGATCGCTAGATCCGAATCCGCAAGATTCTCGGCGAGCGTAGCGCCGTCTTTGCCCCCGTAGGTCAGGCATCCCGGAATGGCTAGCGAGTAGGTTCCGAGCGGATCTCCGGGATGATTTACCCCGTAACACGAAAAAGCCTGATAGAGATGACGCCCTGACACTGCATCGGTATAGGTTGCCACTAAGCCTGTCCTGTTTGCGACGATCTTCTGCCACTCCCCACCCGACGTCGATAAGGACGAAATACTATCCCCCAAGACAAAGAATCGACGGCCTGCTAAGAATGACGTCCGATCCTGGCCGGCGATACCCTGCTTTCCCTGGGGTCCGGCTGGACCGGTTGGGCCTTGCGGCCCAGAGGCACCTTGCGACCCGCTGGCTCCTGGCGTCCCGTCCTCACCAGCTCCGGCGAGCAGGGACCACTTTGCGGCGCTCTGCGACGATCCTGTCGGCGGAATGTTTTTCGCACTGGCCAGAGCGATGTAAGTCGAGCGCAGATACGTCACCACATCGTTCGCGGCATACTGCACCGTGGGGTCGTAGGTCTTCCGGTAGACGATCCCGGGAGAAGCAACGGGCGGAGTCGAACCCTGCGAAGATGTTGCATCGGCCGGCACGGCTTGAGCCGTTCCACAACCTGTAAATATCGGAAGAAAACAGAGAGCGATTGCGGCGACGAGGAGCGCATTGCTCCTCAGCAGGCGGGCGTCCGGGATACGTCGGAACACGGTACGGTCTTCTCCTGAGTAAAAAGAAACAAGGCATGACGCAAGCGATTCAAGGATGTAAAATTCCGGTCAATCTTACAATGCCTCCAAATGGATGAGATGTGGCAGGTTTGTGTTATTCCGTCATAAACAGCAGTCGTTCGACCAGACACCATCAAACCCCTTTTCAGCGTGCGGCATAACTAATGCATTTTGAGATGTCAACCCGTTGATGGGTGGGCGAAGAATTGATTTAAATAAATGAGCAACCACTCGCTCATTTTTGAATCTATGGCTCAGGAGGATCGGAGCGATGGCTAAGGTCTGGTTGATTACAGGGAGTGGGAACGGCCTGGGGCGAGAGATTGCCGAAGTTGCACTGGCGGCGGGAGATCAGGTCGTTGCGGGTGCGCGGCGAACGGAAGAGCTGGATGGGCTGGTGGCGCAGTATGGAGATCGGGTGCAGCCGGTCAAGCTTGAGGTACGGGACGAGGCGCAGGCAAGAGCGGCGGTGCGGCTTGCCGTAGATGAGTTTGGCAGGCTGGATGTGCTGGTCAACAATGCGGGATACGGCCAGTTGTCACCCTTTGAGCAGATGAGCGGGGAGGACTTTCAGGCCGTCGTGGACACATGCCTGTATGGAGTGGTCTACACGACGCGCGCGGCGATTCCGGTGATGCGGAAGCAGAAGAGCGGGCATATCTTTCAGGTCTCCTCCGTTGGCGGACGCATCGCCGTACCGGGAAATACGGCCTACCACGCGGCGAAGTGGGCGGTGGGAGGCTTCAGCGACAGTCTGGCGATGGAAGTGGCGCCCTTTGGGGTGAAGGTCTGCACACTGGAGCCGGGAGGAATCCGGACGAACTGGGCCCGGCGGGCGAGAGAGAATGCTCCTGCGCTACTGCCGGAGTACGAGATCGCGGTGCGGCCAATTCTGGAGCTTTCGAGCAAGATTGATGGCCAGCAGGAAGGGGATCCGCGAAAGATTGCCGATTTGATTGTGCGGCTGGTCGGCAGCGACGAAGTTCCACTGCGGTTGATCCTGGGAGCGGATGCGGAGAAGCGCGTGAAGAACGCAGAAGAGGCGCGAGCGAAGGAAGCGGCGACGTTTCGCGAGCTGACGCTGTCGACGGTGTATGAAGATGCAGTGTCGATTGAGGAGCTTCTGACGCGGTGAAGCTTCGAGATTGATGCGGCTTTTAAGAGTGCGACGTTCGGAGATCCCACCCGGGAGTAAGAAGCCCACACCCTTCTCAAGGTGTGGGCTTAGTTCTGCATACCTTGGCGCGACTGCGCGCTGAAGGCTTGGTGGGAGGGCTGCAAGGCCCTCGTCGATGAACTACTTCTTCGGCGGAGCGATGGTGTCCTTCGCGACCTTGGCCACGCGGAACTTCACGACGGTCTTCGCCTTGATCTTGATGGTCTCGCCAGTCTGGGGGTTGCGGCCCAGGCGCGCCTTGCGCTCGGCCTTTACCAGCTTACCGATGCCAGGAATGGTGAACTCACCGTTCTTCTTGGTCTCCTTGACGGCCGTCTCGGCCAGCAGGTCCAGGAAGGTGGCAGTCTGCTTGTTGGTCAGCTCAAGCTTCTCCGCCAGCTGGCGGACGAGCGCTGTCTTGGTCAATCCCTTTGCCATGTGTTGCTCCTTCGTACGTTCTTGTTTTTCGAAAGCAGGTACTCCGTCCGGCTTTGAAGCTTGTTCCTGGTGTTCCTTGAGAGACGAATCACCAGTGTTCATGCGGGTGCGAAGAAACCGTACCGCAATTCACCTTCAGCTTTTCCGCGGCTTTTGTCAATCGGATTTGTGCGGTTTCCACAGGTTTTTTTAGGTTTTTTCCGGTTTTTAGGCTATTTTTGGGAATTTTCTGCCTTTTTGGGGGGGGTGGTCCTGTATGCGCGGAAAAATAAGGCCCCGGATGAGCTTAGGCAAGAACGTTTTTCGTAGTCACAGCTGGCCGGTTTTTGGCGCTATCGAGATTGGCGAAACGCGAGGGGTGGTCGCTACACGCGGAGTGACATCTCTCAGGTGTGGGGCGTGGTGGGTCGTTATGCGTGCGCGATTCGTGGGGTCAGAAGAGGGGTTTTCGCGGTTTGCTGACGATCAGGGGAGCGTTGAGGAGGGCGACGAAGGGAGCAGCGGCTTCGAAGCGCTTGACGATCTCCTTGATGAGGGTGGGACTGGTTGCGGCCTCGGGAGCGAGGTGCGCTGTGACGCCCCATTGGCGACAGAGGAGAAGGTCCATCGCGGGCGAGTCGGGCGGGAACCCTTTGGGCGGACGTGTGAGTTTCTGGCCATCGAACTCGGACATGAGAGAACGCAGCTTCTTCGAGGCGAGGAGCCGGCGCAGCTCTTCATGGTGCAATTCGATATGTCGGCGGATGGCGAGGAGTTGTTCGCGCTCGGGCATATAGACTCCCGCGGCGATGACGACCTCATCGGGACCGACGTGGAAGTAGAAGCCGCCGCCTGAGGTCTTTTCGAGACCGGTGCGGGCCCACCATGCTCCCTGGTTGCGTTTGTAGGGACGCTTGTCGGGGGAGAAACGGATATCGCGATAGATGCGCATCGCGACCTTTTGCGGGGGCTGCACATTCTCCGGTGCAAAGCGGAGCATGGCTTCGTTGATCGCCGTGATGAGGGCGAGCGTGGGGGCTTTGACCTGCTGCTCGTAGATGGGTTTGCGGGCGTTGAACCACTCCCGGTCGTTGTTGCGCTTGAGGCCGCGCATAAATTTTAGGGCTTCAGGAGAGTAGTGCGGTGCCGGTGAGGCCATAAGGGTATCGTAAATGCTCCTGCTGACAGGAGGTGTCAGCAGGAGGAGAGGTCGTTCGGCTGCGTGCACCAGGTCCAGAGCAAGAGTCCTCCCCGGCGCAGAGGATTTTATGGTGCGACTGCGAAATAATGGAGAGATGGAGAAGACGCGGTTTGAAGGCTTGGCTGTCGGGATCGACTTCGGCACGACGAACAGCTCAGTTGCCATCGTCAACGGAGACTCGAAGGTCGAGCTGGCTTCGTTCCCATACGGTGGCGGAAGCACCTTGTCTTTTCGCTCGGTCCTTTATCTCGAGCAGGTCAAGAGCTCGGCTGGAGCCAAACAGATACGTTCGAAGACAGGGCCAGCGGCCATCGAGGGTTACCTTGACGCGGAAGAGAAGGGGCGGCTGATCCAGTCGCTCAAGTCGTATCTTCCAAATCGCACGCTGACGGGGACCGAGGTCTTTGGGAGGCGCTACACGCTCGAAGAGCTGATATCACGCATGCTTGCCGACCTGCGCGGACACGCCGAGAGACAGTTCGATGTGCCGATTCGTCATGCGACGGTGGGGCGGCCTGTACGTTTTGTAGGGGCGGAGACGGAAGAGGACGATGCGTATGCGGTCTCGCGACTGCGGGATGCCTTCGTGCTGGCCGGTTTTGAAAGTGTTGACTTCGAGATGGAGCCGATTGCAGCGGCTTATTCCTACGAATCGACCCTCGACCACGATGAGTTGATCCTGATTGGCGACTTTGGCGGGGGCACCAGCGATTTCTCCCTGTTGCGCGTGGGTCCGGGAGTGCGAAGACGCGGACGCACACGGCAGGACCTGTTGGGGAACAGCGGCGTGGGGTTGGCGGGAGATGCGTTCGATGCGCGGATTATTCGGAAGCTGGTCTCACCGGCTCTGGGATCGGAGTCTTATGCGCGGTCGCTGAACAAGACACTTCCGGCAGTTCCGACGTGGATCTACTCCAACCTGGAACGCTGGCACTACCTGTCTTTCCTGCGAACGCGCAATGTCGCGGAGATTCTGCGAAGCGCCCGGCTGCGGGCGCTGGAACCGGAGAGAATTGAGGCTCTGACGGCCTTGATTGAAGAGGATCTGGGCTACCAGCTTCATCAGGCAGTGCAGCAGGTGAAGTTCGAGTTGTCGCGCTCGACGTCGGCGGAGTTTCGCTTTCGGGATGGCAGCCTGGAGCTGCAGATTCCTGTGACGCGCAGCGAGTTTGAAGACTGGATCAGCGAAGAGCTGGGGGCGATCGAGCGCTGCGTGGATCAACTGCTTGAGAGTACCGGTGTGAGCCCGCGGGAGGTGGACCGCGTGTTTTTGACCGGGGGAAGCTCATTTGTGCCTGCGGTACGGCGCATCTTTACGCGCCGCTTTGGAGAGGATCGAATTCAGACGGGCAATGAGTTTACGTCTGTGGCGCACGGTCTTGCCCTGCGGGCAGAGGAAGCGATGATGGAAGCGGCGGTCTGAGGCGCGACGCTGCCGCCGGTGGATTCGGCCCGAAGAATCGCAAAAAATATCTTCGGACCCTCTATGCGGGAGGGCTGTCATGCCCTAGATTGCTCGTATATGCCAATCAACGACCGCCGTTCTTTTCTGAAGATGAGCGCCCTCGCCGGTGCGTTCTCGGCCAATAGCCTCTTTCGTCAGGCCCATGCGGCGGAGATGGAGTCTGCGTCTGCCGCGGTGAGTCATATGGACGCGGGAGCGATTGCGCAGAACGAGGACTTCTGGGGAGTGATCCAACGGGGCTACTCGGTGAGCCCGCAGATCATAAACCTGAATAATGGCGGAGTGTCACCGGCGCCGATTGTGGTGCAGCAGGCGGTAGAACGCTATAACCAGATGACGAACGAGGGGCCGTCCTACTTTATGTGGCAGATTCTCGACCAGGGCCGCGAGCCTCTGCGGGAGAAGCTGGCGCGACTGGCAGGCACCTCGCCCGAGGAGATTGCGATCGACCGCAACGCGACGGAGGCGTTGAACACGATCATCTTTGGCCTGCCTCTCAAGGCAGGCGATGAGGTGATCGGCAGCAAGCAGGACTATCCCAACATGATGAACGCGTACCGGCAGAGGGCGGATCGCGATGGCATTGTGTACAAGCAGATCAGCTTCGATTTTCCGATTGAAGACAAGGCAACGATCGTAAAGGCGTACGAAGAGATGATTACGCCGCGCACGAAGCTCATCCACATCACGCACATGGTGAACTGGGTTGGGCAACTGATGCCGGTGCGCGAAGTCGCCGATATGGCGCATGCAAAGGGCATCGAGGTCATTGTGGACGGCGCTCACTCCTTTGGGCTGATCGACTTCAAGATTCCCGACCTCAACTGCGACTACTTTGGCACCAGTCTGCATAAGTTTTTATCGGCGCCGATCGGGTCCGGCATGATGTGGGTGAAGAAGGAGAAGATTCAAAAGCTGTGGCCGCTGACCTGTTACGGCGATCCTCACAGCCCGGACATCCGCAAGTTCGAAGCACTGGGAACACGCAGCTTCCCGATTGAACAAGGCATTGGAGAGGCGATCAACTTCCACGAGGCGATTGGCTCAAGGCGAAAGCAGGAGCGCATCTTCTACCTGAAGAACTACTGGGCGACGCGGGTCAAAGATATCCCCGGAGTGAAGCTGCATACGTCGCTCGACCCGCGGTTCTCGTGCGCGATTTGCGGTGTAAGTGTGGAGGGAGTTACGCCGAGCGAGTTGATGAAAACTCTGTTCGATCGCTACAAGATTCACACGGTTGCGATCGACTACGAGAAGATCCACTGCATCCGCGTAACGCCGCATGTCTACACCAGGACCGCTGACCTGGATAAGTTTGTGGATGCGATGGGCTCGATTGCGAAGAGCGGGAAGTCTTAGAGATTTGTGTGGCGAAGGTAAACCGCAGATCCTCCGACTGCGCCTCTCGCGATGAGACTGCGAGAGGCTTTGCTCAGGATGACACTTCTGTGCAATGAACGCCGTGCTTCGGAGCCTGCGTTTACGGAATGCATCTGTTGCTGACTGGCATTTACCGAGTGCGTCTGTTGCCGACCCGGCATTGACGAAGCGTCAGGTCGTTTTGATCAGAAGATGACGCTGATCTTCTGTGTAGCGTCGTGTGCGGGGAATTCCAGCAGAAGCATGCCGTCTGCATAGTGGATTTCGTTTTGAGGCAGAGGCTTCTCTGCGATGCTTACACTCGTTGGGGCCTTTGGCAGCAGGAGTCGGATGGCTGTGAGGTCGCTGGGGTTGCGGCCTTCGATGGAAGAGGCCGAGAAGACGATCTGCTTTGCGCTTGCCATAAGATCCGTGATCTTCGCGCTGGCGGTGAGAATACGGGGCGTGCCGGAGGGGAAGAACTTCGGATCGAGCAACAGAGCGCGATCGCCCGGCCGTATTATGGGATCTTTCGCGACCCCGAGATGGGGATCGAAGAGGTTGATGAAGGTCCCGTGGAGTGGAAGCGCTGAGGCACTGTCGTTGTCGAGTCCAGCCGCGATGACAAACGGACCGCGACGCAACACGAGTGAGCTGGTTTCTTTCCAGGGAAGGTGAACCGCATCGGCGGCGTTTCGGGCGATCTGTCGCACCGTGTCTGCGCCGGTTTTGTTGTGCGAGAGAGCAGAAGGTGATTTCGCCGCGTAGAGGACGACGCCGCGACCGACATGGTGCAGGCCTTCGGAAGAAGGATTGAGGCCGAGGGTATGGAAGAGGTCTTCGCGAGGAGAGGCGAGGTGCAGCTCTGCGGAGTTCCACCAGTCGGTAGCGTGGTTGTAGGGATCCTTGTCATCGTCGATGACGATGAGCGCACCTCCAGCGCGTACCCATGTTGCGATGGCGTGGTGGAACCTGGGCGAAGGAGGCTTCTGGCCTTCGTAAGTGAGGAGCAGGAGCTTGTAGTTCTTGAGAAAGTCTGCGGGGTCTTTGCCCTGATAGGTACTCTCGATCTGTACGGGTTCGACGGGCATGCCTCGCATGAGGAACGGGAGCGCGAGGCCGTAGAAGTTGCCGAGGTCTGCGTCGGAGGGCTGGGGCTGGGTGCGCTGGAACATGAGGGTGTCGCTGACAAGAACGCCGATGCCCTGGCTGCCGGCGGACTGCCAGTACGTGCGCGGCTGATTCATTTCGCCAAGTGCGTGGAAGACGGTCTGGAGCTCGGTTTCGTATGCCGGAGAGATGGGGACACGGTTGGGTTTGGGATTGGCGGCGGTGGGCTCGGTGTCGGGACGCGAGGCCTTTGGTCCAAAGATGCGATCGGGCCAGGGCAGGATCTCATAGCTGGAGACGTGAGGCTGCAACAGCGAGGCTACGAGGGTGGACTCCCAATTGCGCTTGTAGTCGGTCCAGGAGTGGTTGGGATTGTCTTCGATGGGATCGTTGAGATACCAGATGCGCTTGCCGGAAGATCGCGCGATGTTCTGAAGGGCGCCGTATTCGAGGAAGGCCGTCTCGAAGGTGCGTTCCTGATGGATCCCTTCGTAGAAGTTGGGCGTGCGTGCGGTCCCGGTCCAGACCTGCGCGATAAAGCCGTCGGCACCGACCTCGAGCAGAGAGGACTCGGGAGAGACGATCTGCCATTGCGCATAATTGATGAGCGAATGGGTGGCGACGTAACAGGGGATCGACTTGCCGTGCTGCTGACTCCATTGCTTAACAAAGTCGAAGACCTGCGCGAGTGCTCGACGATAGAGGAAGTACTTCAGCTTTGAGGCGCGGTATTGCGCGTCGGGGGAGCTGTCGGGGGCCTGCCAAGGCTCGTGATAGTAGGCCTGCCATTCGCTTTTGAAGGCATCGGACCAGCCTGCGCGAGCCCAGAACTCGGGCTCTTCAAGATAGATGGCTTCGGCACCGGCGTCGAGGGCTCGCTCGACACCCTTGCTAAGATAGCGGCCATAGCTTTCTGTGGGTGAGATGTAGGGAACTTCGCGGCCAGTGTGAAGGATGAGCTTGCCGGACTTCTCCTGCTGGGTCTCGTTCCAGTGCTCCTTGCCGTCGAAGTCGCCGCGAAGGTAGTCGCCGTACTGTCCCCAGGCTACGCCGGTCATGACGGCGACACGATAGCCGTGGTCGCGCCAGCTCTTGATGCGCTCGGGCATGGTGGCGTCAATACCGTAGACCATCACCATCTGGGATTCAACGTTGACCCGAGGCGACCATCCCTGGGAGGTCTGAAAGATAAGGTCATCAGGATGAGACGCCGGGGCCTGCGCGACCAGAGGAAGAGCGAGGAGGAGGAAGGCAGCGAGTCGGATCACGATCTCCATGATAGCTTCGCGCGAGTGAGGCGACCGCACCGGGAGAGAAGCAGGTGCGCGTCGAAGCTGTTCGAGATGGCGCGGAGCTCAGAGATCCACGACCACCTTTCCGAGCGGGCCTGACTCCACCAAGGCGTGTGCGGCTTCGATCTGGTCTGCGGTGAAATGCTGCTCGTTGAGAAACGGCTTCAACTTGCCAGCGTCTGCGAGAGCAGCCGCTTCGCGCAGGATGTGCCCGTGATTCTTTTGCCCTATGCCGCTCAACAGAGGCATCAACGTGAAGACGCCGGAGTAAGTGGCCCCACGAAAGGAAAGGGGAGCGAGAGCATGAGTGCCCCATCCGAGGCAGCTTACAACATGCCCTGTATATCGTTTGACCGCAGTGAAGGAGGCATCGAGCGTAGTGCCGCCCACCGTGTCGTAGATGATGTCGAATCCCTCTCCCTGCGCGTACAGATCGACATATTGCTCCGTCGACAGAGTGCGGTAGTCGATGGCGATCGCGCCGAGCTCTTCAACAAGATGCTTCTTCGATGATGAGACCGTCGCAAACACATCCGCCCCGAAAGACTTCGCAAGTTGGATGGCGATATGGCCTACGCCGCCTGCACCTGCGTGAATCAACACCTTCTGTCCGTGGCGTACACGGGCGCGATCGACAAGACCCTCCCAGGCGGTGATGGTGACCAGGGGGAGCGCTGCGGCCTGGCGCATCGAGAGAGACTTCGGCTTGTGAGCCAATAGATCTGCATTGACCGATACAAACTGCGCGAGTGTGCCCTGCAGACCCCCGACACCGCCGACCATCCCGTAGACCTCGTCCCCGGGCTGAAATCCAGATACGCCTGAACCCACTTCTTCCACGATGCCCGCCATGTCGAGACCGAGCACTGCGGGAAGAGGCTGCCGCGCATGGGCTGCCTTTCCAGCGCGAATCTTGGTATCGAGTGGATTGACTCCGCTGGCCAGGACACGGACGAGGACCTGATTGGCTGCGGGGACGGGGCAAGGAAGCTCGACGGGAACGAAATGCCCTAAAGGCTCATTGACGACATAGGCGTGCATGCAGCAGATTCCTCGATCCGGCTGGCGTTTGATCGTAGGTGTACCAGCCCCTCGGGAGATATTACAGGGTGAGCAATCCAATTCTGGCAAGGAGGCCAGCGGATTCGGATGTCCGAAATCGGACGGAGCTGTCCTGAAGTGGACAACGAACGCTTCCAGACCGCGGATGAACCCTTTGGAGCGCAGTGATTCTTCGAGGCCAGTGCGCCGCTGGGTTTGGCGACAGATTTGCACTCTGAGCAGAAGATAGAGAATTGAGAATTGCCGGGAGGCACCAAGATGAGATCGATCCTGCAGGATGTGCGCTACGGGTTCAGAAGACTGAAGAACTCGCCAGGATTTGCGGTGACGGCGATTCTGACGCTGGCTCTTGGCATTGGAGCAACAACTGCGATCTTTACGCTGGTGTACCAGGTGCTGCTGCGATCGATGCCGGTCGAGCATCCGGAACAGCTTTATAAGGTTGGCCAAGGGATTGAGTGCTGCGTCGATGGAGGGCTGCAGGGCCACTGGCGAATCTTCTCATACGACCTGTATCGCACGCTGCGCGACCAGACGCCGGGAGTTGACGGGATGGCGGCGAGTGAAGCGGGATCGATTACGGTGAGTGCGCGACGGAAGGGGGATGAAGCAGCGCAACCTCTGAGTGTGCGCATGGTCTCCGGCAATTTCTTCTCAGTTCTGGGAGTAAGGCCGCTGGCAGGACGTCTGCTGCGACCGGAGGACGATCGCGAGGGCGCACCGGCGGTCGCGGTAATCAGTTATCCGATCTGGCAGTCGAAGTTTCACGGCGATCCAAGCATCGTGGGCGAGACCATGATGTTGACCGGGCAACCGGTGACGATCGTCGGGATCAGTGACCAGCGCTTCTTCGGCAACTACAACGCGGCGAACCCGGTCGGCGTGTGGCTGGCGCTGGCCCAGGAGCCGACCTTCGAGCCTGAGCGCAAGCTCTATACGCTGCCGCAGTCGCACTGGCTGGACATCCTGGTGCGCATCCGTGATCCAAAGACAGTTCCTGCGGTGGAGAGCGCGATAAAGGTGGAGCTGCTGCGGTGGATTCAGGCGAACCGAGGCACTGCGACGCATGACAGCGATGCCGAGATTGCGAAGCAGACGACGGAGCTGGCTGCGGCGAGCAGCGGCATTAATGATCTGGGAGATGAGTACAAGAAGAGCCTGACGATGCTGCAGATGATTACGGGATTCGTGCTGCTGATTGTGTGCGCAAATCTCGCAAACCTGATGCTGGTACGTGGTGTGGCACGGCGGCAGGAGTTAAGCGTTCGGACGGCGCTGGGTGCCTCGCGCTCGAGGCTGGTGCGGGAGATGGTGGTTGAGGCCGTCGTGCTGGCGTTGCTGGGAGGAGGGATGGCTCTCGGCGTGGCATATGGCGGCGTGAGGGCAATGCTGGCCCTGGTGATGAAGGGTGTGGAGATCGATCCGCTGAGTGCTAGCCCTTCCTGGCCCGTGCTCGGATTTGCGCTGGCAGTTTCGGCGGTTACCGGAGTGTTGTTCGGCATGGCGCCGGCGTGGATTGCATCTCGCACGAACCCGGTTGACGCGATGCGGTCGGGAAATCGCAGCACGGGCCATGTAACTACGCTGCAGAAGGTTCTGGTGATTCTACAAGCGGCGCTCTCAGTCGGGCTGTTGAGCACGGCCGGGTTGTTGATTCTGAGCCTGCAGCGGCTGGAACAGCAGGACTTTCATTTCCAAACGCGAGGCAGGCTGATTGCGTTTCTCGACCTGCAGGCTGCGGGTTACAGTTATGAACAGCTTGATGGTCTATATCGAAAGATCGACGACACCTTTGCGTCGATTCCCGGGCTGCACGATGCGGCGTATGCCACGTATGGCCCGATGGCGTTCAACAACTGGGGAACGGGAGTCGCCATGCAGGGTGACGATCCTAACGCGCACAAGAAGGCGAGCTACAGTTCCGTGAGCCCGCGATATTTCGATGCCATCGGAACGCGAGTGCTGATGGGGCGCACGTTTACAGAACACGACTCGGCAACCAGCACACATGTTGCCGTGGTGAACCAGACGTTTGTGAAGAAGTTCCTGAACGGCAAACAGCCGATTGGAATGCACTTTGGACCCGATCCAAGCATGACGGGGGAGTATGAGATTGTTGGCGTCGTCGACGATGCCAAGTATGGGGATCCCTCGAAGGTGGCCCGGGCCATGTTCTTTACACCGATGGCGCAGGCGACAAACTTCGCTGACCTTGCGGCGCCAGATAATTTGCGCGAGCAGGCGACGAAAATGGAGCGATTCAAGCACTATGCGAGCAATTTGATTGTCAGGTATGACGGCGATCCGGCGATGGCGTCGGCAGAGGTGCGGCGCGCTCTGCTTGCGATCAATCCGGAGATCGTGATCCGGCAGCTTTCGACCTATGACGAACAGGTGAGTTATTACTTCACACGACAGAAGATGGTGGTGCGATTGACGGCGATCTTTGGCGTCCTGGCGCTGATTCTCGCGTCGGTCGGACTGTACGGTGTAACGGCGTATGGCGTAGCGCGCAGGGTTCCGGAGATCGGGCTGCGCATGGCGCTGGGAGCAGATCGTGCAAATGTCATGCGGCTGATCTTGCGAGGCGCCGCGGTGCAGACGATGATCGGACTGGCGCTGGGTATTCCTGTAGCTCTGCTGGCAGGACACTTTTTGGAGTCGCAGCTTTATGAGGTGAAGGGCCATAGCGTGTGGCCGATGTTGATGGCGTGTGGGGTTCTGGCCCTGAGCGCGCTGGCTGCAAGTGCTCTGCCTGCGCGGAAGGCGTCGAGCGTGGAACCGATGCAGGCGCTGCGGACGGAGTAGGTCCGCCTGTTGCCTTAGTGGCCTTGTTCCTTTGTTGCCGATTCTGGATCGGTGTTCGTCTCTGCCTGCTGCATCTCGGGCCGTCTGCGCAGAGAGCTCACCAGCATGCGGCCCCCATCGTAGGCCCCATAGATGATGTTGGCGCGGAAGATGTCGTTGCGGAAGGTGAGGATCTGGCGGCGGAAGAAGCGGAAGACGTGGTTGCCGGGCCGGTAGCTCTCCGCGATCTCTGTTGGCTCGGGTTGACGCACGGTCGCGTGGCAGTCCTGCAGGCTGACGACGGCGACGGAGCCATCGGTCCGCATGGGATCTCCGTTGGCGTTGCGGGTGGTCGTCGGGATTTGAGGATTGGTGATGTAGCTGACCGACCTGACGCATCCCGCGAAGTTGAGGTCGCGAATCACGGTCGAACGCTCGGCGTCGATATTGGATTCGATGTGATGCACGAAGCCTTTGGTCTTGATGTCGAGCGCTGCGCTGGTGTCGCGTGTTGAGGAGCTGATCCAGACCGGATCGCCTGTGCCCTCGGGCTTCCATTGCCAGATGCGGAGATGGTCGCGGCGGTTGTAGCTGTTGAGGCTCTTCTGCCAGGACATATCCTGCGGCTTGCCGTCGACGAGAAAGGTCATCATGGGTTGCTGCGGATAGCCACTGTTATTCAGAAGCGCGTAGAGATTTTTGAGCCACGTTTTTTTGGAAGCGGTATCGGCGTTGCGCCATCCTGCCTTGCGGAATGCGGACTTTACCTCATCCTTCGATCCGAGAAAGACGATATTGACCAGGTCGGCGGCGACATCTTTCTGGTTGGTCACGCGCGAGGGAAGGTTTTCGAGAAGCTTGTCCAACTGTTCGGGCTCTGGTGCCTGGGGGGACGAACGTTCTTCTGCAACGGGTGACGAGAGCGTGGCACGAGAGAGCTCGGTGGTGGTCCGGAGGCGCATGTCGGTTCCCGCGGCGTAGTGGACCTCAGGCTCGGGAAAGACAGGGAAGACCGCTTTGTAGGCGATGAGGACGGTATCGGAATAGGGATTCCAGGTCGGAAGGTGGATGAGGCGGCTGTTGATGCGTCCCTGAAAGGTATCGGTGCTGCGAATGCCCTCAATCACCCCTTTGCGCACGGATTCGCGGGCGTTCGAGACTTCATCGACACGTGCGGTGAAGGACGCCTCTGCTCCGGGCGCAACAACGGCGCGATGAAACTCGAGCTCGAGGGCAGCGGTCTCATGCCGGATACCCCAGCCGACCTTGCGCTTGCTACGCACGACGCCTTCAATCTCGGTTCCCATAGGAAGTACAACCTGATGATTCGAGATGAGGTCCTGGGTGAGAACGGCGTGGATGGGATCCCCGGGTTTCGCCGTGTAGCTGGAAACGGGGGCGGTGAGACGAATCCAGAGAGGTTGACCGGCGGGCAGCGGATCGCTGCCGAACGCCTGGGCGGCGGCGCAGAGGAGAGACACGAATGCGAATCTGCAATGCAAACCGGGGAGGTTTCTCATAGGAGCGATGGCGCTTCTCCGCACCTTCACCATAACAAACCGTAACCTCTTGTGCCGCCTATCTTTTGTTCGCAGGACTGTAACGTGGCTCTCACAATGGGATGGAACGACGCGTAAGATGATGAGAAATAAATATAGTTGCCAAAAGCAACTAATGGTTCTAATCTGATTGTCATGAACGTCGGGACTGGAGTTGAGATTGCGGAACAGATTGCCGCAGTGCGGGAGTTCAACCGCTTCTATACTGCGAGGCTGGGACTGTTGCGGCGCCGGCATCTCGATGGAGAGTTTTCTCTGACAGAGGCGCGCCTTCTGTATGAGATCGGCGCGAACCCTGCGACGACGGCATCGACGCTGCGGGAGACGCTGGAGCTCGATGCCGGTTATCTGAGTCGGTTGTTGGCCGCGTTGAGTACAAGAAGACTGGTGCGCCGTACGGCATCGACGGCCGACGGACGAGAGAAGCACTTGACCCTTACGGCTACGGGCGAGAAGGCAGTGGCCCGGCTGAATGCGCTCTCGACGAAGCAGCTGCAGGAGATGCTTGCGGAGGTGAATATCCGGGATCGGGACGCGCTGGTGGCTTCACTCAGCAATGTCCGCCGCATCCTGAGTAGAGATCAGGGTTCAGAGATTCGTATTGAGCGTGTGAAGACTGTCGACGATGCAGTGCTTGCCATCCTCGAGGAGTACTACGAGGCTGTGGCTGTCGTGCAGCGGGATCGTCCGGGAAGCCTGCAGCAAATGCTGGATGAGCCTGGCTCGGGGATGTGGCTCGCTCGTCGCGGAGACGTGGTTGTGGCCTGCGTGGTATTGCGGAGACTGAAGTCAATCGCGCATGCGGGGGAGTGCAAGCGACTTTACGTGAAACCGGCGGCACGCGGAAATCACCTCGCCGCCCGGTTGCTCGATGCGCTCGAGGATTTTGCGCGCAGCGAAGGAATGAAGTGGATCTATCTGGACAGCTACGATGACCTGAAGGCCGCTATTGCGCTTTACGAGCGACGGGGATATCAGCGATGCAAGCGCTATAACGACAATCCGCAGGCGACTTTATTTATGCGGAAGAGGATTGCTTAGGGATCTTATTCTGGGAACGACGCTCTTTGGGATAGAGGAAAGAGGAAACCCAAGGTGCGGTTCGGAAGATGGGTTTCCTCGTTGCGTTTTAATCAGGCGAGGGTGATCTCAAACGAGGTGACACTGGCTGGGGCGAAGGTATGGACCAGCTTTCCGCCCGCCGGCGTGAGTGAAGCCAGGTCGCTGGGCTTAACTGCGTCTGGGTGAGCGAAGTCGTTATGGGCGTGGACGTCTTTCTCGGCGAGGACAGTGCCTTTTGCCGAGGCGATCGAGGCTCCGCGCACGGCGATCTCGGTGGTCATTGGCTGCGTCAGGTGAGGATTGACGACGGTCAGGGTGAGGGTCTTGCCCTTAACCGAGGCGGAGCCGCTGAGTCCGGCGAGGGTCTTGATGGGAGGAAGCTGCCCGATGTAGCTGTTGCCTCCGACCTGGCTGGCAGTTTCGCCCATGGGATTGGGGATGGCGGCCGCGGTGAAGGAGGCACGCACCGATTGGCCACCACGATGCGGAGCGTACATCCGGAAGACCTGATAGGTCGGGGTGACGCAGAACTTATCGCCCTGCGCGAGCATGAGCGAGTGGATACAGTTGATGGACTGAGCGACGGCGGCGGCTCCCACCTTGTCGGAGTGACGGTGGAAGGTGTCGAGCGTGATGCCGGTGAGCAGGGCGTCGCGCATGGTGGACTGCTGGGACAGGTTGTACTCTGGCGCGAGCTCGGTGCCTTTGCCGTACCATGCTCCCCACTCGTCGACGACGAGCTTGACGGCAAAGTCGTGTGAGCGCTCGTTGGCGAGGGAGTTGGGCGTGGCGTTGGAGATGGCCGTCCAACAGTCTGTGATGACCTTTTCCATAAGACTGCCACGGGTGAGCAGGTCGTAATACTCATCGTCGTTGAATTTGAGCGCGTCGCCGGCAGCGAACTTTGTCGGACTGCCGGAGGTGTAGTAGTGGATGGAGAGTCCCCAGAGGTGACGCCGCTCTGGGTTGCCGTAGAGGGCCTTGAAGAGTCGCGTGGTCCAGTCGACGTCGTCTCCGTTGGGGCCGACAGCGATGAAGCGCAAGGGCGTGTCGCCGTAGGTCGGGGTCCATGCAGTAAAGCGGCGGAACTCGGCGGCATACTCCTCGGGGGTCATGTTGCCGCCGCAGCCCCAACTCTCATTCCCGACTCCCCAGAGATCGACGTTGAAGGGCTCTTTATCTCCGTTAGCAGCACGCTGGGCGGCGAGGCCGTTGGGCATGGCGGGTGCAGCCGAGTTGGAGGGAATGTTGCCGGAGGGCGCATTGCAGTACTCGATCTGCTGGTAGAAGTCGCGTGCGGGCTGGGTGCGCAGGTTGGCGGCGAGGTAAGGTTTGGCTCCGATGGCGGTGCAGGTGTGCATGAACTCATGCAGGCCGTACTGGTTGGACTCCTGCTGCTTCCAGAAGCCTGCGCGTGCGGGACGCTTGGAGCGTGGGCCGACTCCGTCGTGCCAGTCATAAGAGTCGGCGAAGCAGCCGCCGGGCCAGCGCAGGACCGGGGCTTTGACGTCACGCATGGTGTCGATGAAGGCTTTGCGGATTCCGTTCACGTTGGCGATCTTCGACCCCTCTCCGACCCAGACGCCGTCGTAGATGACCCCGCCGAGATGCTCGATGAAGTGGCCATAGATCTCGTCGGAGATCTCGGCGATAGGCTCGCTCGGCAGCACGTCGATATAGCCGTCGACCTGCTTGGATTGCGCGAGGGAGACGGACCCTTTGAGGCTGACAGCAGCTGCGGCAAGCGAAGAGGACTTCAGGAATGAGCGGCGCGAAGGATTCTTTTGAGTCATGAGAAACGTTCTCCCGGAGAGTGAAGCCACTATATATGGAGCCGTGGAGTGCTTTCCAGTTCAGGGGCGGGACCGAAAAGTGATGTTGGCGCGACGAACGAAACGCAGATCCTTCGACTTCGCTGCACTTCGCTCACGAGGACGCGCCTCGGCACGAATCGGCGCGATGTGAAGAACCCACATTCAGCGCGCCTACATGTCGAAACCGAGATGGGTACCCGCAGTGGTGGTTTGTGACCGCTGCGGATGGGCTAGGTGAACATGAACTCGGCGGTCATTTTGCATGAGGAGGAGGGTGTCAGGCGGCACCAGTGCGCGCTGAAGCCTTCGGGGAAGACGATGGGCTTGTACTCGCCGCTGCTGAGCTTTACGGTCTCGTACTTCGCCCAGGTACCGTTGCCGAGGAAGTCGACTTCGATGGTGACCGATGCGACCTTTTCGGCGATGAGGTGAAGAACCTTCTTGTCGAAGCCGGTGAAGAGGAAGGGGTCGGAGGGTTTGCCTGCGATGACCTGATCGTTACGCCACGGACCGCCCCAGCCCTGCGGCTTGCCCCAGCTCCACAGATCGTCGGTCTTGCCGAACCAGATACCGCTCTGCGGCTGGCCCACTACGGCGTTGTTATCGACGTTGGGCGTGGTCTCGTTGCCGCCAGCGGCGAAGAGGCCGCGGAAACTGCAGTAGTCGGGGATCATGCGCAGGTGCTGGCAGATCGGCTTGATGCCCCAGATGTGATCTTCAAAGGCCAGCGGCTGCAGCTCGTAGAACATGGCGTGGATGTCCATCAGGTAGTGCTCGGTCTCGACCTCGCGGATGCGCATCCATTCCGTTTGCCACGCCTGCTCGAAGGCGTGTGAGGCTTTTGGCAGGCGGTAATGCTGCCACTCCCCTTTGACAAGCGCGTGGAAGAGTACGGAGCGCTCGTCCCATCCGGTGGCGAACATGACGTTGCCCATGTTCTGCCTCGCCGCGACGTCCATGTGCGGCTTGCTGGAGATGCGTGTCCACCTCTTGCCGTCGTACTCGAAGAGACCGCCCTGGTCTTCTCCGTACTGGAAAAAGCCGTTATTGGTGACGACGACGCGGCCCTGCGCGGTGTAGCCGCCTTTGAAGTGGGGCTGCAGGTTGATGTTCATGTCGCGGGTGAGATTGTTCAGGACGCGCGTCTTGAGCGTGGCGATGTCCATCTCAATAAAGTGACCTTCCATCGACTGGAAGTAGACGCGATTTTCGGGATCGGTGAGGTGAGGCATCGTGGAGGTAAGTCGATAGTTCACCAACTCCTCGATGCGACGCCATTTTCCGTTCGCATCGATGATGTAGGGGCCAATGATGCACTGATTCGAGGCGTGATGGATAAAGCGGTTGGCATAGACCCCATTCGGCGTGTCGAGCATGGTGAGCTTGAGGTTGTCGTCGATGCGATAGAGGCCAAGGCCAGTGCCGGAATTCTTCTGGCCCGAGGAGTTGTACGTCACGGCGTAGAGCCCGTCGGCCCAAGGCATCAATGCGCCAACGCCACACTCGGTGCGATGCGGATCCGTGTCGCTCTTGAGGCCCACGTTCGGAATGCCGGGAAAGAAACTCCGTGCGGCGGCGTAGCCAGTCGAACCGATAAGAGAAGCGAGAACAGAACGACGCGAGACGGAACGGCGAAGCAGGGTCATAGGAAAGACCTGGCCTTTCAGCATATGTTAATCGATTAACTTATCGACTGCGAAACTGTAAGGGGTGGAGCGGGGGGATGGCAAGGAAAAAGTTTTTTTGAGTACGAGCCGTCTTTCTGCTGTGCGTCTATCCCTTTAACGAGACCTGTGGTCATCCGGCTTGCTAATACTCACAGGCTTGGAGCATAGTGCGCAGTTTTCTCTGTGTTCATTCAGAGCTTGAAGCGCGTTCCGTTTTCTGCCTCTCGCGGCAATAACTCCAACACTGTCGCGGTCAGCTTCTGCGATGGAGACTTCCAGGCCCGCAGCCTTTAATTCCTCCGATAAGGTCTGTCCAGTGGCACAGAGCATGAATGTGTTCCTTTCGATGAAGGCGACGTGTGATCTATGTGAGTTGACCGCAGTTGTCCCCTATCGGAATAACTCTCTCTCTGAACCATCCACATCACCAACTCGAGTTTACTGGACTCACGATGTCGGCGTGCTCCATACGAGTGTCTGAGTTGTGAGCATAACCGGCCGGGGGTGCCAGCAGTTTCTCGCGCTGAACTTTTGGCGGGGCCTCAAGGCGATCTATCTCCTAAATATTTAGTTGACAAATTCCAGAAAGACAACCTAATCTCCTAATTTATTAGGAGATGCAATGGGCGGCAAAGTGAAGGATGGGCTGACAAAACTGGAGTTGAAGATCATGCAGGTGATCTGGAAACAGGGGCCGAGTGGCGTGACCGCCGTTCAGGAGGCCCTGGACCCACCGCTCGCGTATACGACGGTGCAGACGATGCTGAACATTCTAGAGCGTAAGGGAAAGCTGAAACGGCGGTTGCTGGGCCGAGCCTATGAGTACAGCGCGGCGGTAACGGAGTCGAAGGCCGTCAGCCATGCTGTTCGGGATCTCGTCGATCGCATGTTTGGGGGCTCAAGTGAAGAGCTGGTTATGAGCCTGATCAAGAACAGGCAGCTCGATAAAGCGACCATCACGCGACTGACTAAAAAACTGGCGGAAGAAGGAGCGGATGAATGAAGGCCTTCGAATTGTGGTGGATGGGGTACATTGCGAATTGCCTGTGGATGGTGCCTCTGGTGTTTGTCGCTGCGTGGGCGGCGGTCATACTGGCGCAACGCGTGGGAGCCGCGCTGGTTCACAAGGTATGGGTAACAGCCCTGATGATGGAGATTTTTCTGCCTGCGCTCACCGTGCCGCCAGGCGGGATTCGTTCGATGTTGTTTGGTCTATGGTCCGGCGGCGACGCGCCAGGCGGCACGGTGAAGTTCAGGATGACGGCCAGTACGGTGCACGCTTCTCATGGAATCACGCTTCCGCACTGGGCAATCGCCTCAGTGCTTGCGGCTTACCTGTGCGCTACGTTGTATTTCGCTGGGCAACTGCTATGGAGAATAGCGAAAGCGGGAGAGATGGCGCGCAGCGTCTGCGGTCCCGTCTCAGGGGAAGTGATGACGTCATTGCGACGACTGGCCCCCGCGTTGGGTCTCGAGGATGGCTGCGTCCTTGCGGCAGAGTCCGTCCATATCGGCGCGCCGGCTACCGTGGGGCGCGGATTGCTGCTGCTGCCGCCGGGATTCGCGGAACGCACGGCGGAAGAAGATCTGAATGCGGCACTGGCCCATGAGTGCGCGCATATCGCGCGGCATGACTTCCTCAAAAACATTTTCTACAACACGCTGGCGCTGCCCTGCGCGTTTCATCCGCTGCTGGGGGTGACGAAGACACGAATCGCGGCGAGTCGCGAGATGGTGTGCGACGCAATGGCTGCGGGCACGCTTCGAGGGAAAGAGAACTATGCACGATCGCTGCTTCGTCTGGCCTCTGTGTTGGTAGAGCAGGGGCGGGGAGAGATTCACGCCATCGGAATCTTCGATGCCAACAACCTGGAGGATAGAGTGATGAACCTTACACAAAAGACGATCACTTCTGGAAGAGCTCTGCGCCTGGCGATGTTGACCGCTTGTGTGATGCTCGGTGCAATCACGGTAGGCTCTGCCCTGACCTTGCGGTTAGGGGTGAGGACCGATGGAACAGAAGAGGCCGCAAATCATCCGTCGAGCGATCCCTCCCGAGTGACGATGCCAGTGCTCATCCATAGCGAACAGCCCGAGTATCCTCGCGTTTCTCCAGAGGATCGCCTGAGCGGAACCTGCCTGGTCTCGCTCGTTGTGGATGAACAAGGCCTCCCTCAGGAGGTGCACATCCTCCGAAGCTTGCGGCCGGATTTCGACAGGAATGCGATCGCGGCAGTTAAGGGATATCGGTTCAGACCAGCGACAAGCGACGGCAAACCCATCGCCAAGGATCTCAAGATTGAGGTTCGGTTCGCGTACTTTTGAGAAACGTGACTATGGCTTGATTGAAGAGCGTAGGCCGCTGTAGTGGAGCAAAATGGCTCACACCTTCTAACAGGAGGAACTTCGCGCTAGGGATGTTGCAGGCGAGATACTCGGCGTGGGCACGATGAATAAATTCGTCGTACTCGCCTAAGGCAACGGTGACCGGCACGGAGATGCGAGCGAGGTCCTGGGCGCTGTAGTTGGGCTCGGTCTTCATCATGCGGCTAACGGCTTCGTGGAAATCGGTGAAGCGGTCAGGAGTGGCCGAGAGGCGCTGATAGTCGGCGACATGACGGTGGAAGCAGCGTTCAACGATCGGAGGCAACGCGTCGAGGGGCTTGGCGCCGCTTGGGTCCATATTGCAGGCAAAGAAGAAGACGCGGTCGATACGATGGGGTTCGCGGTCGGCGAGGATGAGAGCGGTGCAGGCCCCATCGCTCCAGCCGATGAGGGACGCGGTTGCGAGGCGAGTCTGGTCCATAACGGCGAGGACGTCCGAGGCCATGAGCTGATAGGTGAAGGGGCGATCGTCGCGGGTGCTACGGCCGTGACCGCGACTATCGATGGTAAGAACGCGGTATCCCGCGTCGACCAAAGCGTCCACCTGATTGCCCCAGTTACCGGAGTGGCCGAGGCCGCCGTGCAGCAGAATCACCGCTGAACCTTCGCCGTAATCGGCGTACCAGATGCGTGCGCCGTTGTGGGGGACCCAGCCGTGGTGGCTTGGGGTGGAAGTTATCGCCGGGGAACCTTCGGCTTCAAAGCGTTGGAGTGTCTCATCATCGTAGAGGGGCATCTTGAGAGTGGATGCTGTTGGCGTCGAATCGTCGCGCGATGTTACTCGCTAAAACTCGATACCGCGCTGGGCGAGAATTCCTTTCTGGTAGGCGTGCTTGACCTCGCGCATCTCGGTGACGGTGTCGGCGAGCTCGACCAGCGTGGGATGAGCGTTGCGGCCGGTAAGAATGACGTGGACCATCTCAGGTTTCTGGCGGAGGACCTCTGCGACCTTCTCCGGGTCGAGCATTCTGTAGCCAATGGCGTAGTTGATCTCATCCAGTACGACGAGATCCCAGTCGCCGGAGAGGATGGCTGAGGCTGCCTCGGACCAGGCGTCTTCGACCATGCGAATGTCCTCGGGATCGGTCTCGGCGCCTCCTACCTTGACGAAGCCGCGGCCCATCTGGCGGATGACGATCGTGGGCTCCTCGGGGGTTCCGAGAGCACGGCCGAGGGCCTCAATGGCGTCAAGCTCGCCATAGTGCCAGGAACCCTTTAGAAACTGCAGGATAAGAACCCGCATCCCGTTTCCCGCCGCCCGCATGGCGGTTCCGAGTGCGGCGGTGGTCTTGCCCTTGCCTGGGCCGGTGTTGATCAGGATCAGTCCGCGACGAGAGGTTTCGGTCATGGGATCAGGAGAACACAAACCTCAAAAACAGCCCTCAAGCACCTAAATTTAAGTGACGAACCACGACGAATCTCGAGGATTTGCTATGGGATTGAGGTTCTGTTTGTCGATAAAATACAAAAAAACATATTCGAAAACCGGGGAGAAGCGATCGATTGGATCCCATTTTGGGAATCTGGGGTGGTTTTCGTATCCCTTCTATTTGGCAAGGTGATTGCAATATGCAGTTAATTGCAACACTAAAGTTACCTCCTCTATTACTTTCGAGTAGGGAACGATCGGTTTCAGTCCGAATTGAGTCCGAGAGGGTTGGTCGAGGACAGGAAAATACATGAGTGCACTTCATTCTTTTGTGGGTCGTTTTGCTTACAGGTTTCGTCTTCCGTTTCTGGCAATTTTGATCTTTGGCCTTGCTGCTCTCCCGGGAGCTGCGCAGAGTCCGCAAGGAACGATCGCGGGCACGATTACCGATGCGTCGGGAGCTGCCGTTCAAGGGGCCACGGTGACGGCGGTCTCGCTGCAGACGAACGATACGCGCACAGCAACGACGAACAGCGCCGGTGCCTATCGCATTGAGGCTGTCTTGCCGGGTGACTATAAGGTGTCGGCCAGTGCCGATACGTTCGGGACGACGACGGCTCCCAGCGCTCATGTGACCAGTTCGGTGGTTACCTCCGTGAACCTGGTACTCCAGCCAGGAGGGTCCGCTGTTTCGGTCGATGTCTCCGCCGAGGTGGAACTGCTACGCACCGATAGCGGAGAGTTGAGCAATACGCTCAACATGAAGGAGGTCCAGACCCTACCGATCTCAACGCTTAATCCTTATGCGCTGGCGACGACCCTGCCGGGAGTGTCCGCGGTTAAGACGGTAGACCTGACGAACGGAACTTCGTTCGCGGTGAACGGTGGGCGTCCGAGAGACAACAACTTCCTGATCGAGGGCATGGACAACAACGATCAAGGCATCCATGGCCAGGCATTCACGCCCGCGAATACAGAGGCCGTCCAGGAGGTCACGTTTCTGCTGAACTCTTTCTCGGCTGAGTTTGGGCACGGTGGTTCGGTTTCGAACCTGATTTATCAGAGTGGATCGAACCAGTTCCACGGCGCGGTCTGGGATCGACTGTTCAACTCGTCTCTCGACGCGACGGACCACAATGATGTGCTCAATGGGAATCCGAAGGCGAAGTACCGTGAGAACGTCTATGGCTTCCGCGTTGGCGGACCCGTGGTCAAAGATAAGGCCTTCTTCTTCGTGTCGACCCAGTGGGACCATCGGAGGGAGACTGCGAACCTTGGCGTTCTGACGGTTCCAACGGATGCAGGTTTTGCAAAGCTGCAGCAGTTTTCTTCGAATCCACGCATTGCGACGTTGTTGGGAGCTTACGGCAGTCTTCGTGGAACCAATCCGAACTTTGCGAAGACAATTCCTCTTGGCGTGGACCCCGTTACTGGCGTCGATCGTGGCAGCGTTGATTTCGCCGGCGTGCAACGTAGTCTTGGGAATCAGAACAACAGCTACGAGTTGATCGCCAAGGGCGATATCAACATTTCAGCATCTGACAAATTGCAGCTTCGCTTCATTCAGGCTCCTTCCAGCACGCCTTATGATGTGACCAATTACCCTGATCAATTGTCGGGGTTCGACACCATGCAGTCGGGAAATTCGCGGAATGCTGGAATTACCGAGACGCATATCTTTTCGCCGAGCCTGCTGAATGAACTGCGACTCAACTGGAGCCGCATTGGATTCGGCTTCGATCTTCGGCCGGAGACACGTTCAAACCCGCTTTCTGTAAAGCCAGGCGTTTCGATCAGCAACATTACGGGGTACGGAATTCCGACCAGCGTGCCCCAGGGACGTTTCCAGAACACCTATACCCTGCAGGATGCAGTGAGCATTACTCATGGGAACCACTTTATTAAAGTCGGGTTCGATATCTCCGATATCCGGGTGCGCGATCAGGCTCCATTCAACTTCTACGGCACCATCCCTTATACCAATCAGTTGACCGGTGCCAGCTACAGCGCTCTTGCCAACTATATGGATGACTTTGGAGGTACCGACAGCAGTCTGGCCTCCATCACATTTGGGAATCCTATTGCACGGCCTGAGATCTGGTCGCAAAACTACTACGCTCAGGACACCTGGAAGCTGCGCCCGAACCTTTCGGTCGATCTCGGCGTGAGGTACGAGTACAACGGAGCCCCGTTCAATTACCTGGGGCATCCTGCCTTCAATTCGACCGACCCGGCATGCTTCCTGTGCAATGTGAAGCAGGTCCCCGATAAGAACAACATTGCCCCACGTCTTGGATTCAACTGGTCTCCCATTCCGAATGGAAAGACCGTCATCAGCGGTGGGTTTGGTCTCTTCTACTCCCACATATTCACCAACATCATCGACAATATTCAGACCAGCGCACCGAATGCCGCGTCCAAGCAGGTTCGAAGCTCGACTGCGGGCCGTGGAACCGCGAACTGGTCGGGTGTGCTCGACCGAATCACGAATAAGAACCCGCTGCCGACCGACACGGCGAACGTGATCGCATCGAATCTCGTCGATCCCGAGAACTTTCAATGGAATCTCCGGGTTCAACGGGAGCTGCCAGGGTCATTTGTCTTCTCTGCTGCCTATGTAGGGAATCGCGGGGTGCATCAGTATGCTACGACCGAGTTCAACCCCACCATACCGGGAAGTACGAAGAGGGTGACCTCCAGCCGCGGTCGTATTATCCGCGAAGACAACACCAACGATTCGATGTATCACGCAGGACAGTTCACCGTAGAGCATAAGCTCAGGCAGGGACTGACCTTCCGCGGAACATATACCTATTCGAAGGCACTGGATACGGGCTCGGAGCTGTTTACGCCGAATGACGGAAACTGGTCGACCTATGCGGAACGTCAGTATCCGAATCCGCGCGGCCTGGAGTGGGGCCCGTCAGCGTTCGACCTGCGGCATGTGTTCTCGATGACGTATTTGTATACCGCGCCGACGTGGCATGCCGAGGGATACGCCAAGGCCGCTGCTGCCGTGGTGAATGGCTGGACGTTTGCGGGAATTACCTCTATCTATAGCGGCAGCCCGGTCAACGTGGAGGATGGATTTGACTGGAACGGCGATGGCATCAGCAATGACCGGCCACAGCTTGCCAATCCAAAGGCTCCTCTGAACACCTATGCGGTGCATGGAGATGACCCGAATCTATGGAATGTGCCGACCGGAGGTTACTGTGATGGCGGAGCATTCTGGAATACGTCTGATGACTGCCACCCGGTCAACCTGGACCAGGTGCACTGGGTTCTTCCGTACCTCTACACGCAGGGCAATACGATCAGCCGCAACGCAACGTATGGCAAGACTAACCAGCAATGGGATATGTCGATACAGCGGACCTTCAAGCTGTTTGAGCGACACGCCATTGATTTCCGTGCGGAGTCGTTCAACGTCTTCAATCATGCGCTGACGAGTCAGCCTGGTTTCGCCGTCAAGTCGACTTTGACCACAGATGCAATCAACAATCCGCTCTACGGAAACAATACTTTCCTGGATTATGGTCTGACGAACTCTGGCGGCCGTCAGCTGCGCTTCCTGCTGAAGTACAGCTTCTAGCTTGAGGCAATCAGCCTTCTTACGGGTGCTCTTCGGAGCACCCGATGTTTTTGCGCCTCAATGTCCGGAGTGATATGGGTGGCCTGCGCTGATGGTGAGAGCGCGATAGACCTGCTCTGCGAGGACGGCGGCGGCGAGCTCGTGGGGAAGAGTGATGCGGCCAAGAGAGAGCAGGAAGTTGGCTCGCTTTCGTGATGCCTCGGACCAGCCGCTCGCTGGGCCGATGGCGAGCAGAACGCGCTGCTGTCCGTCATCACGCAACTTTGTCAGGAAAGCCGCGATCTCCTCGGAGGAGAGCTGACGGCCAGAGGAGTCGAGAAGAACCACGAAACAGCCGGTTCTTCCCTTTCCTTTTTCAACCCAGGCGAAGAGCGCGTCTTCGTCGGGAAAGCTGATGGAGTCCACCGGCGTGTAGCGTCCGGCCCGTTCGAGATACTCAACGATGAGGGCGCCGGTGGCGGAGGATTTGGTCCGTCCGCCACGCGCCGTAATCGAGCCGAGATAGAGGATCATCGCGGTCGAGGAGTTCGCGAGGATGCCGGCTTCTTGGTTTTGACAGCGCTCTTCTTTGCAGGTGTCTTTTTGGCTACGACGGTCTTCTTCTTCGTAGCGGTCTTTACAGCTGCCTTCTTCGTGACAGCCTTCTTCGTTGCGGTTTTCTTCGCACTCTTTTGGAGAGCGGATTTCTTTGCCGCCTTCGAAGCCGTTTTGCGGGTGGAGGCGATCTGGGCTTTCACCTCGGCGTTGATATCATCGACCGAGAGCGTGGTGGCGGACTTACGCAGGCGTTCAAGGCCGTAGAAAGCACGCTTTTCCGGCGAAAAGACGTGGACGATGAAATCCACGTAGTCCATCAGGATCCACTCGGCCTGACGACGGCCCTCGACGGAGTTGGGGTAGACGCCGAATTCGCGCTTGAGTCGCAGCTCGATCTCATCGGAGATGGCGAGGTTCTGGCGGTCGTTGGTGCCGTTGCAGATGAGGAAGTAGTCGGCCAGGCCGCTCTCCGCGGGATCGAGCGCGAGGATGCGAATGTCTTCCGCCTTTTTGTCTTCAGCGGCCGCGGCGGCGGCGAGCAGTAGCTGATTGCTTTCGATTGAGGGCATGCGGCTCCTTAACCTCCATGGTAGCGGGTTCTTTTGTTGGGATGCCAGTCCTCAATTGTGGGTTCTTTCTCGATCTTTCGCCTGGGTCCGGTGGACTGGATGGACGGTTGCGAGATGCGGGGGTTCCTGGCCGCTCTCGGGATGACACCCTCATAGGGAACTGTGAAGTTTCGGTGGAATGACATCTTATTCCGGAGAACTCTACGCGAGCGCTTTGCGATACAGGCCGTGCTGGCGAATGTAGTCAGCGACGGGTGGTGGAAGCAGGTCGTCGCAGCTTTGTCCTTCGGCAAGCCGCTGACGAAGTGCTGTCGCGGACAGATCGTCGTACATGGTTTCGACGATGTGAATCTGGCCCTTCTGAACCGGACTGAGATGCAGGCTTGAGAGGTCGTCCAGGGGAGAGCCGGGGCGGCTGACCACGATCCACTCGGCCAGAGCGAGCAGGCGGTCTGGTTGCCGCCATTGTCGAAGGGTGAGAAAGCTGTCCGCTCCTACGATGCTGAAGAGTTTGGAGTCAGGCAACTGGGAGCGAAGCGTGGCAAGGGTATCGACGGTGTAGTTGGGGCTTGCGTCAGGGAGGGGCGCGTCGATGGTGGAGGCATGGAAGCGTGGATCGGCGGTGCAGGCCAGCTCAACCATTGCGAGACGGTCGGCGAAGGGAGTGGCGGTACGGCCCTCTTTGAGAGGTTGGAGGCCGACGGGAGCGAACAGGACGGAGTCTAATTGAAAGGCTTCGGCGGCCGTCCCGGCGACGGCCAGATGGGCGCGATGGGGTGGGTCGAAGGTTCCGCCGAAGAACGCGATCCGCATGCCGCCAACCCTACCACACAGAGATGAGAGGCTTACCAGATGCGAAGGACGAGTCCGGTGGTGAAGATCTTGGCGTTGAATGAGGAGCTTGAGACAGCACTGTAGTCGAACTCGATCACGCGCCAGTCGACGCGGGGAAGAATGGTGGTGTCCAGACCTGCGACGACCTGATAGTTGAAATGGGTACTGGAGTTACCGCCGCCATTCTGGACGTTGCCTGCGCCGACCAGACCCTCCACGTAGGGGCGAAAGGGGAGGATGGGCGCCTTGAAAGCGAGGCGAGGACCGGCAGCTCCGGTGTAGTAGTGGAAGTTGTCATGGGTGAGGAAAGATCCGCGAAGATCGCCACCGATGCTGACGATGTTGGCGGCATAGCCGGTCTGCTTATAGACGCCGACCAGGGGACCAAACGCTGTATTGGTGCTTCCCCCGCTGATAGGGGCGCCGCTGAAGCCGGCATAGACGGCGATCTGTGCGTTGGCACCAGTAGGTATCAGAAAAAAAGCAAGAAGAAGAGCAAAAAGGAGATAGCGAAAGCGATTCATTGGGAGGGCCTCTCATTCCAGAGTAGCGCAGCAAACCACTGAAGGCGCTTGATTTGCGCCGATGCGAACCCGATCCATTACCGCGTCGGCAGGCCAAGAAAATGAAACGGCTGAGCCGCCGTGAAGTTTTTGAGGGCGTTACCCGAAAAAGTGTTGCTTTGGTTGGTCCCTAAATCGAGCTTCATGACCTTTCCTGTGAGAGGGGAGAAGTCGATGTCGTTAAGAGTGACCCAGAAGGTGTTGGGGGTCAGCGCTGATTCGAAGAAGTAGATTTTGCGCTTCTGGTCGGAGACGGTGCGCCAGCGGGTCGAGGAGATATTGGGTTCGTCGGGCGTATTGATACCGAAGGGGACAGAGACGTTGCGGATGACACTGAAGACGCTGGCGACGAGAACATCGGGGGCTTCGTCTTTGGGAATTGCATTAATGTAGAAGGACGCGCGGGCGAAGCGGTCAGAGGCACGATTGGTACCTGGCAAAAAGACGGTGCCTCCAATCTGGCGCCAGTACTGCTCGAGCGCAAGCTGCTGGTCGAAGGTGGGCGAGTTGGTCATGATCTGGTACTTGCGATCGTGATGGACGACGAGATGGCCATTGACGTACTCGAAGATAGCGCTGTCGCCACTAGCGTCGGAGATGGAGAGATGAAGCGTCGCAAGGCGCTCTTCGCCGGGCACATTGGCGGTAATCACGATAAAAGGCTCGCTGTGGAGCTGCTGGACGGCCTCCTCCACGGTGGCGAAATTGTCGAGGACGTACTGGGCCCAGGCGGAGATGGCCAGCATGGGTTTTGAGGTGGTCCCAGGCGTCGGATATTTCGATTCGACCAGCCAAAGCACATTGGCCACCAGGCCCTTTTCATTCATGCCGTCGGTGGTGGAGACGTCATACCCAGTGGCGATGACGCTGCCGTACTTCGAGGTCCAGTGAATCGAGCGGGGACCGGCCTCGCCGCTCCGATGCATTCCGCGAGGAAAGATCCAGAGGTTAGTGGCTACATCCACCTTCCAGTCCATGCTGCGGGCGGTGATGACGGTGCCGTCAGCGCCAAGATACACGGCCCTGGTGCAGGCGTCTGCGGGTTGGGCGAGAGAGTGGAGCAGGAAGAGGGAGCAGAGGAATGCGGCGGCGAAGAGAAATTTCCGCGAACTGGGCATAGGTGTTCCTCCCGGGTCTGGCGCAATTGGCACCAAGGATACCGCGGAAGAGGAGGGATACAGGGATTCTTTGCTTGGCTCGGGAGGGCGGGCGTTCGGAATGACACCATTTTTAAATGGCCAGGGCGGTTCATCTCGTTCCAGATGGCCCGCCCTGGTTTTTTTGATTTAGAGGGTAGCCCCACCAAGCAGCGCGGCGGCCGAGAATTGTGGAAGGCCAGACCAGCTTGGAATATTGAAGGCGGGCCCGGGGTGAGTGAGGAAATTGAGGTCTTCGTGGTGTTCACGGAGAGCCTGGCGGATATCGGGGAGGGCTGCTAGCCGCTGCTCGTGCGAGGATCGCTCCCAATAAAGAAGAAATCCTTTGTTACATACCGGACAGCGGAGATCGGGAGTTTCATCGGACGGCTTACATAGGACCTGCATAATGAGATTCCTTTAAGTTGGTGAAACATGTCGTGGACGGAGATGGTGCTCTGCTTCCGCCGGGAGACCAATTGAAGGGAATTCCCTGAAGCGGTCTTACATGTGTCAGCGATGGAGGTTTGTCGTTTCCGCGTCTGCTGCTGCGGCTCAGAGACCGGCAGTGTGTCTCTGTATGGACAGATGCGCGCAACCTGAAAGAAGTTGGTGCTGGAAGAAGTTGGTGCAACAGAAGCAAAGGAAATATGCTTATAGATAACGTTTATGAGTGAACAGAGTATTAAGGTCCAGCTTCCGGATGGTTCTGTACGCGAGGTTGCGCGTGGAACCACACCTTTCGACATTGCGATGAGCATCTCTCCCCGGCTTGCGGCTGCTGTGGTGGTAGCCCGGGTCCGACCCCTTGCCGTTCCTGCACCTGCCGGCGAGACGGCAGCGGACGAGGCTGCGGAGGCTCAGACCGAGGCGGGAATGTACAGCTCCGCTGGAGAGACCGGGGAGAGGCTGGTGGATCTTTCTGCACCGCTGACGGAAGACGTCGCGCTGGAGCTGCTGAAAGAGAACGACGAGGCTGCACTGAAAGTGGTGCGTCATTCCGCAGCGCATGTAATGGCGACGGCGATCCTCGAGCTGTTTCCGGAGACGAAGCTGGGCCATGGACCGGCGACCGACGCTGGGTTCTTCTACGACGTCTATCGCGAAACTCCGTTCTCGGAGACTGACCTGGCTGCCATCGAAGCGAAGATGGCCGAGGTAGTCGCGCGCGACGAGAAGTTTGTCCGCGAACATGAGCCCCGCGAGAAGGGCCTGGAAGAGTACAGGCAGCACGGCGACTTCATGAAGGTGCACTTCATCGAGCGCTTTACCAAGCCGGGCGAGGAGATCTCGCTGTATAAGAACGGCAACTTCACCGACTTCTGCCGCGGCCCGCATGTGCCTTCGACCGGCCGCGTCAAGGCCTTCAAGGTGACGAGTGTTGCTGGAGCGTACTGGCTGGGCGATGAGAAGAACCAGCAACTGCAGCGCGTGTATGGCACCGCCTTCTTCAACGCGAAGGACCTGGAACAGCACTTCAAGCGACTGGAAGAGATCAAAGCGCGCGACCATCGTGTGCTGGGCAAGCAGCTCGACCTGTTTTCGATCCAGGAGGTTGCGGGCGCGGGGCTGATCTTCTGGCATCCCAAGGGCGGTCTGATCCGCAAGACGATGGAAGACTGGATGCGCGATGAATGTATCCGTCGCGGTTACGAAATGGTGTTTACCCCGCACATCATGCGGCGCGAGCTGTGGAAGATCTCGGGCCACGAGGGCTTTTACTCGCAGAATATGTATCCGCCGATGGAGCTGGATGACGCGGAGTACCGGCTGAAGCCGATGAACTGCCCGGGCCACATCCTGATCTACAAGAACTCCCCCAAGAGCTATCGCGATCTCCCGCAACGCTATGCGGAGCTGGGCAATGTGTATCGCTACGAGCGCAGCGGTACGATGCACGGGCTGCTGCGCGTGCGTGGGTTCACTCAAGACGACGCCCACATCTTCTGCACGCCGGAGCAGATCGAGAGCGAGATTGCGGCTTGCGTGGAGTTTGCCGACGAGGTGCTGAAGGCGTTTGGCTTCGCAGAGTTCAAGGTGGAGCTTTCGACCTGGGATCCGAAGGACCAGAAGAGCTATGTGGGCTCGGCAGAGCACTGGGAGACGGCGGTTGGTTCGCTTAAGAAGGTGCTGGATGCGAAGGGGATTCCCTATCGCGAGATTCCGGGCGAGGCTGCGTTCTACGGACCGAAGATCGATATCAAGCTGGTCGATGTTCTCGGACGCCTCTGGCAGTTGTCGACGGTGCAGTTCGACTTCAACCTGCCGCAGCGCTTCGAGCTGGAGTACACGGGCGAGGACGGCGAGAAGCATCGCCCGGTGATGGTGCATCGCGCGCTGTTCGGCTCGGTGGAGCGTTTCTTCGGCGTGCTGATCGAGCACTACGCCGGAGCGTTCCCGCTGTGGCTGGCTCCGGTGCAGGTCGGCATTGTGCCGATCTCGGAAAAGCACGTGGAGTATGCGGCGGCGGTGAAGGCGAAGCTTGAGGCCGCCGGACTGCGCGTGGAGCTGGATTCGCGGAACGAGAAGATGAATGCGAAGATCCGCGAGTTCACCATGCAGAAGGTTCCGTTCGTGCTTGTGATGGGCGACAAGGAAGCCGCGTCAGAGGCGGTGAGCGTGCGGACGAGAGGCAAAGGCGATGAGGGCAGCGTGCCACTCACAGCGTTTGTGGAGAGGGCTAAGGCTCTCGTGGCTTCCAGAGGAACCACGCTCTAGAGCGGATGCAGCTTCCATATAGGGTTTCGTAGCAGCAGCAGGGCCCTGCAAAAGATTGCAGGGCCCTGCGCTAACTCCATCCAAAGTAAAAGACTAAACGTGTAAACGTTACGTGGATCGAGCACCGCGGCTGCCACCCGCTACATCAACAGGTGTTGCGTCCTGCGCGACATCTTAGGCATACTGGCTTCCCAAATGCCGCGCAGTGCATCCAACTACTTAGAAGAGTTTGCGTCTTAACGTCTCTTGCTTCCCTTAGGCCACTCGAGCGATGGATGGTTTCTCCCATATGATTACGATCCGATTGACGACCTGGGTGAATGCACCCGTGGAGCGATGCTTTTTACTTGCTACAAGTAGAGGGTTTTATCCAAGCAGTCGCGATGGTATCGCTGCAGGATCTGAATCGCGACGGGACTCCCTGCAGTGCGGCGACACCGTTGAGTGGATGCTGGGCTGGCGAGAGCATACAAGCCGGATCGATTGTATCCGGCCTTACAGCTACTTTCGGGAAGTGACTACCGCAGGACTGTTTCGTCACTTCGAGCACGACCATCACTTCGCTCCGATGGATGACGGCACCCGTGTGCGAGACGAGATTCGCTTCTCCTTACGCATGGGCCCGCTGGGCCATGTTGCCGGGATGACCGTCGTGCGGGCGTTACTGATGCGCATGCTCGTCTCTAAAAACACGGACCTGAAGCGAATCGCCGAATCCAGTGAATGGCAGAAGTTCGTTGAGAGCGACGTGATCACGCAGGAGAGAATTCCGATGCCGGAAGGTGCTAATAGGATCGGTAATATGCAAAGTTTTGCGTAATCACCCTGGAAAACTCCTTCCTCGTTTCGAAGCAAAATGGAAAAAGAATCTCTATTTTGCTGCAATTTGCATACATAACTGCACCGAAAACGTGGCACCCTTCTTTGGCTTCCCAATTGCATAACTCACGGGCAGATGGATTATTTCGCAGGTGGCCGTAGAGCCACCTGGGCCCCTGGGTTATCTGTGATGCCGCGTATTACATGTGCTTTGGTTCTTCTCCTGGTCTTTGCTTCTGCTGCCACTGGCGTTCCGGTTCACGCTTCGACGGAGTGCGAACGGTGGGTCGCGGAGTATCGCGATCAGCTGGCGCATTCGGATCTGATGAAGCGCGCGAACGCCGCAAGCCATCGGCTGCACCATTATGTCCATCGCAAGGTCGCAGCGTTCAGTCGTCCAAAGCCGCATCCTCGGACGCGGGTGCTTCCCGCACGACTGCAGCGACCGAAGATGACCCGGGAGGAGATGTTGCGAGAGCTTGAGTTTGCGTGTGGAGAGCTTCCGATTGAACCATCGCAACTGAGCAAGACAGTCAGCTTTGAACCCGCTCCTGCATTTCTGGGCAGCATCTTTCCAGACGATGATTCGGTTGCAGGACCGGTGCAGGACGGACCGCAGGGTCTGCTGGCTTCGAACAATGGACCGTCTGGAGGTTGGAATCCAGGAATGGGCGGCGGTCTTGGAGGTGTCCCGGGTGGCTGGGGCGGCGGAGGGGGCGGAATCGGTGGCAACAATCCACCGTCGGGCGGAAATGGGGGAGACAACCCTCCTCCACCGCCCCCACCTCCTCCAGGACCACCGACCGCAGTAGCGCCGGAACCGGGAAGTCTGTTGCTGGTCGCTACCGGCGTGCTGGGAGCTGCAGGCGCTGTCCGACGGAGGTTCCGCGTAACGGCGTGAGCCCCGCCTTCAGCCACGAGACGACGGCTGGTGTTGCAAGATGCGGTTGCGTAATTTCTGTCTGCGCTCGGAAGAGCGCTTCACGTGGAGCCGCTCGCAGCAGGTTGTTGCTAGCGGCGGCGGAAGCGCTGGCGAATCGCCTGGGCGCGATCGTCCTTCGTCGGTGGCGCTGGAGGTTTTTCCCCTTCGGGATACAGCACAACGCAGCGCCGCGGGCCTTCGCCGGAGGACGCTGTCGGCAGTCCCGAAGAAGCGAGGGCGAGGTGCAGCAATCGCCGTTCTCGCGAGCTCATCGGGGCGAAACTGTACGGCTGGCCGGTCCGGCGGACGCGTTCGATGGCTACCTCGGCAGCCATCTGGAGCTCCTGCAGTCGGAGAACCTTGAAGTTCTCGGCATCGAACGAGATGCGATCATGGTCTTCGTGCTCGAAGCGGAGCATCTTGGCTGCGATGTGCTCGATGGAGAGCAGAAGCTCACCGTTGCGGGCCAGGAGCAGAGGGACGTCCGGCCCAGAGAACTCAACTTCGATCTCGGGGGCTGTTCCATCGGGTCGCTTCGTCGGGGACTCGAGAATGTTGAACGTCAGGTTGAGACGGCCGGGAGAGGTGAGTGTCTGGAGGAAGTCAGCCACCTTACTTTTTTTCGTTTGCAGATCTTCCATGGGAACTCGTTCAGTATACGGAATTAAGCGAAAGAGGGTGCGGCGAGGAGGGTACCCTCGGCTTCCACGGCTTCGTTGTCAGCTCTATAACCATTCAGGGTCAGCTCGAACGCTCCTCTTTGCCTGATGGGGTCGACTGGAAAAGATAATGGAAGGAGGAGTCAACGCCTGTGAGGCCGCGTTCTATTGCCCCGGCCGGCCATCCTGTCGTGCGGCGGTCTAGACCGCAAATCCTTCGACCTTCATCCCTCGCGATGAGACCGTGAGAGATTTCGCACAGGATGACACCTTGCCTGGTGGGTGAGGTGGTGCCGTGATGGGGCTTCACCTGCGCGCAAAAAGCGAAGAGGAGGCCCAGTTCAGGAGCCTCCTCTTCATTGATGCTGATTCAGGAATGAGCTTTAGCGCTTGCCCTGGATGACCGGCGATCCGGCCTTGCGCCTTGCTCGTTTTGCAGCGATCTCGCGCATCTCGCGGCCCATCGAGGTGCGGTTCATCACCCATTGCTGTGCGATTCCAAAGAAGTTGCTGATTGCCCAGTAGAGGCCGAGACCGGAGGCGTAGGTGAGGACGAAGTATCCGGTTACGAGCGGCATCGTGAAGGCCATCATCTTCTGCTGCTGCGGATCAACACCGGGCGACGGGGTGTAGTACTGCATCAGGAACTGGCTGACGACCATGACGATGGGCAGGATGTAGTACGGGTCGGGAGCGGTGAGGTCGGGAAGCCAGGCCCAGTGTGCGTGGCGAAGCTCGACGACGCGCGGAAGCATGGAGTAGAACGCGAAGAGCAGAGGAAGCTGGATCAGGGTCGGGATACAGCCGCCGAACATGTTGACCCCGTTGTCCTTCTGGAGCTTCATGATCTCCACGTTCATCTCGTTCCGCTTGGGATCGTTGATCTTGTACTTTTTGTACTTTTCCTTGATGGCGTCCATCTGCGGCTGAATGCGCTGCATCTTCAGGCCGGACTGCATGGTCTTGATGCGGGTGGGGAGTAGAAGGACGTTGATGGCCAGGGTGAGCAGGATGATCGCCCATCCCCAGTTGGAGACGACGTGGAAGTGGATGAACTGGAGGGCGAGGAAGAGGAACTTCCCGATGACTCCCCAGAATCCGAACTCGAGGAGTGGCGAGAGCGAGACCTTGGTGCCGCTGCTCGAGGTCGCGTAGATGTTCTTAAGAACGTTGATGGCCTTGGGACCGACGAAGAGCCGGGTCTGCGTGTGGCCACTGGTGTCGCCCACGGCGGCACCGAGGATGGAGACGTTGATCGCCTTGGCGGAAGGAGAGGTAGAGCCGAAGCCGGTCCGATGAATGGTCTTGGCAACGTCAAGCTCGTTGTGAAGCGTGGCCATGCTAGCCGTGGCCGGGGAGTCCGGAAGGAAGATCGCAGCAAAGTAGGTATCGCTGACGCCGGCCCAGTCAAAGGGGCCGTTCACGGTCTCTCCGCCGGAGACCTTCTTCGAGGCGATGTGCTCGTCGTGGGAGTCGCGGGAGTAGTCGATCTGGGCTCCGGAGTAGGCGAGGGCGGTGTCCTGGTCGCCGAATCCACCGGGCCATGCGAGGAGAGCGCGGACAGGGGTGCCGTTGCGAACGACCTGGACATCGGCATGCAGGACGTAGGTCTCATCGAAGGAGAAGGTCTTGGTGACCTCCAGACCGCCACCGGAGTACTGGAAGGTCAGCTTGGCGGGCGCGGTGAGCGTACCGCTCGCGGACGGAACGTAAAGGGCCTGAGCCAGGGCTGTGTCGACTCCGGCATCGTAGGTATGCAACGAAAGCGGATAGCCAAACTTGTCGGCTGCCTGGGTATGGACAAGGTTCAGGGGGTGGCCCTGGGAGTCCTTGTACTGCTTGAGCAGCCAGCTCTTGACCTGAGCTCCATGATTAGTGAATTCGATGCGATAGAGCTCGTTCTCCACTACGGTCGTGGTCTCGGCAGCCGCTTGAACCGCGGGACTTGCAGAAGCCGCGGGCCTCGTCGACGTCGCCGGGACCGCGGCGGCTGCAGCGGGAGTCGAGGGGCTCTGCGCCGGAGATTGCGGCGTGGACTGGGTTGCGGCGGGCGCGTTGGGCGAAACCGTCTTCGGATTGGTCTTCTGGCGGTAATAACTCAGGCCGAAAAAGACAGCAATCATGAAGAACATGACGACAAAGAGGGATCGGCTGTCTTGTCCGCCGCCGCCCTGCTGATTGGGGTTCTTAAACTCTGCCAAGAGATGCTTCCTGTTCTTTTGGTGAAACCATAGGCTTGCAACCTTCTCGCCAGCGCGAAGAGGCCGCAACTTCTATGGTAAATCGTCCGGGAGAAACGGGCGGGTTTTTCGAAGAAGGCGGCGGCGATGGGGGCTTTAGGAAGAGTGTGGGTGTACCGGGAGATGCGTTACGTTGTGGACCTGAGACATTCGTTACAAGCCTCACAAGCCTCTTACACTGTTGGAAACGTCTCGATTCCCTGGTTCAGCTTTTGTTCTTGATTCGTATCACCGCCCAAGCCTGGCGTTACCAACACCAGCAAACCAAGAACTTGCAGCCGCGAATGAAACTTTTTCGTAGGAACGGGTCAGCTGTCCTACTGTGATCGACCTCTATCCGTTTTGAATCAGGACATTCACGTAAAATCTAAAGATCTGTGCTCCAGAGTCTTGAACAACTCGAAGCAGCTGGACTTGAGGTGACGGACCTCGCCGATGAAACGGTGTATGCGGGGCGACGTCTGCATTCGCGCAATGGCGCTATGCAGATGGAAGGATTGCTTCAGCTTGCAGTCGCTTTCGTCGAGAGTCCAGAGACGATTCTTCAAGAGCTCGTCAACGCTGCCGTGCGCCTTTGTGGCGCGGACAGCGCAGGAATCAGCATCGAGCGCGAAGGCAGAACGGAAGAACATTATTATCGTTGGGTCGCCACAGCGGGAGAATACTCATCCTTTTTGAACGCTTCACTCCCGCGATCGCCTAGCGCCTGCTCGGTATGCCTTGAGCGGGGCACGCCCCAGCTTTTTCGCGTTGATAAGCGGTTTTTCGACATACTTGGTGTTGAAGCGTCACTCGTAAAGGATGGAATTCTTCTTCCCTGGCAGGTCGAAGGGATGCGCGGAACTATCTTCGTTATCTCGCACAGCCGCGAAGAAGCTTTCGACCGCGAAGACTTGCACCTCATGCGGGTTCTAGCGAATTTCGCAGCGATGGGAATACGCCAACATCGTCAACAAGAGATCCTACGCAAGCAGGCGCCGCCGCCGCGCTGCCGCTTCGATGGCGAATGATCTCGCACATCAGATCAATAATCCGCTGCAAAGTTTGATAAATCTCCTTTACATGGCCAAGCAGAGCGACGGTGTAGGTGATGAAAAGTCGCTTGCGTTGAAATTAGAGAGCGAGTTCGAGCGGCTTTCTTCCTTAACAAAGAGCCTGCTGGAGCTTCCAAAGAAAGCCTCCCCGCAATAAGAATCACACCTCCGACACCTCTCGGATTTGGGAGGGTCGCTTCAAGCCACTCTCGCGCGCCTCTGAAGCGAAGCTCTTTCGCATTGAGTTCCCCAATTTCAGTGGCTCGAAAGAAGACCCTGATGAAGATTCGGCTCGTCGGTGTAGACCATGTCTCCCGTCTGTTTTATACGCAAGTGCTAAGTACGCTCAGGTGAGGAGTCTCTCAGCGGGGTCCCGTTCGACTTCGTTCGAAATGACACTTCTGGACGGGTAACTGAATCCTGGCTAATTCAATTTTAGGGAGATGATCTCGATTTCAGCGGCCTCCTCGAACAGCAGGCTCTCGGTCTCGCCGGCGCGAGCCGTATTTCGCTTCCATATTGCAAAGGCCAGGCCCCCGAGGACCAGAAGGAGGCCTGCCAGGGATTGCAGATGCTGGAGCGCCCTGACTTCATAGCGGGCGGTCTCCAGCAGAAGACGAAGAAAAATCAGCAGAATGACCCAGAAGACAAAATGAAGATTGGCCTTGCCGGGCAGGTAGGAGCAGGCGAAGGGGATCTTCTGAAAGCTGAAGAGACAGAGCTCCGTCAGGACAATTCCCAACAGAAACAACAGGAGGAGATGACCGGAGACCTGCGGCCAGGAAGATTCACTGAGAAAGGCCACGGAAGAGGCGAACAGAACGGGAATGACCGCTAAGGCCAGCCAGGAGATGCGGACAGCCTCCTGGTAATGGCAGGCGGGGCGAAGTTGTGTGACGCGAAGGATCCAGTTGGCGGGCAGCGAGATGGGGATAGTAGCCACGATGCGGAGAGCCAGGACGGCAAGGATCATGGTGAGCGTGCTCGCCAGCAGGAAAGCTACATTGACTCCTGACGGAGCGTGCAAGGTGCCAGCAAGGCCGGTGTGAAGGAACCCGATCACGATGGTCAGGCCCAGCCCAAAGTAAACGCTGAGGATCATGCGGTGACGGCGGCTGCGGAGTAGAGTCCGCAGGCTGAAGAGAGTCATCACGCTCTCCAGCGAGCTACCGAAACGGAATGGATGGGAGCGCATGGCAGGAAGAATTTCGGGGTGCTCGACGATCCTCGGCAGTGTACGGAAGTAGCAGAGAAGGAGCGCGGTGAGGGCGCCGAGGGTAGAGATGGCCAGAGCGATCCATGCACGATGCGCCAGGGGAACGAGCTCAGGATGCATAGAGCCGTTGAGCTGATTGAACAACCCGAGAAACCAGTACGCAGGCAGCCATTTGAGCATCAGCTGATTCTGCGCTGCAGCCAGCGCCGCAGGCGAGTTAAGGGAAGGCCCGAGAAAATAGACAGAGAGAAGAAGGCAGAGCGCCGCGGCCTGCAACGCGTCCGACAAGCGAAGGAAGAGTTGCCGGGGCAGCAGGTTGACGGCTAGTCCCTGCACGGCAAGCAAGGAGAAGACAAAAAAAGCGCCGGCGGCGAAGATGGTCAACCAATAGGCAGGAAAGGTGCGCAGCAGGCTGAACTGACTTCCCACGCCAACGGCAAAGACGAGCGGCCAGCCGAAGCCCGCGAAGAAGTTGAACCAGGCCATCGCAAGCGAGGGTGTAGCCAGGGTTGCAGCGATCTTCGAGAAGAAGAGGGTGGCGGAGCCCACCGGCAACGGTCCGAGGACGAGCATATCTCTTCGGTCAGGAAAGGTGGAGTCCCATCCGAGCACCGCGATCAGGCCTGCAATCGTCATCGTGGTCTCGATGAGAAAGTGCTCGAACATGTAGGCGCCTGAAACAGGGATGGGGCGACGGCCGACGATGAGGAACGGCACCGGAATCGTGCAGAAGAAACTCAGCGAAAAGAATACGGCGGCAAACTGTCCTCTGAGGCGACCGGGATCGCCATCCGAGGCAAGGATCTCGAGATCGATGGATCGCTGAAGAAAGACGCGATAGAGAACGCGAAAAAGAGAGGGGGGCCGATCAGGGCTGGTGGATGTGTCGGCGCTAAGCATGGATAAGATCCGCAATCTCGCGTGAGATGGCCGCGAAGTCGTGTTCGATGGCGAGTTGCGAGAAGATATCTTCGAGCGTGGGCAACTCCATGAGGGTGCGGAGGTGCTCGATGGAGTCGTCGGCTACAACCTTGCCGCGATGCAGGATGACGATGTGCGAACAGATTCGCTCCACGGTTTCGAGCTCGTGCGAGCTGAAGAGCACGACCTTGCCGCGACGCGCGAGCTCTTCGATAAGACTGCGCAGGATCAGCGAGGACCCGACATCGAGCCCGGAGAAGGGCTCGTCCAGAAGAACAACATCGGGATTGTGCAGCAACGCGGCGGAGAGCAGAATCTTCTGCCGCATACCCTTGGAGTAAGAGGACATGGGTACGTCGCGGTCGTCATAGAGCCCGAAGAGCCGCAACAGGCCGTAAATACGTGCCGATGCGGTGGAGCGATCCATATCGCGAAGCTGCGCCACCATGACCAGATACTCGATGCCGCTGAGATGGGTGTAGAGATGCGGCTCCTCGGGAACATACCCCATGGACCTGCGATACGCCATCAGATCGTGACGAATGGGCTGGCCGTTGAAGAGCACCTCCCCGGAGCTCGGTTCTATAAGGCCCGTGATGATCTTCATGGTTGTGGATTTACCGGACCCATTGGGACCGAGGTAGCCGGTAATCTCTCCGGGACGCGCCTGGAAGTGGACGTTATCCACGACAGGGATACCGGAGTAACGTTTCGAGACATTTCGAAGCTCGAGCATAGGCGCCTCGCAGCAAGTCGGAATCCGACTATATCGGATGTCGACTATCAATGCAAGACATAACCGAGCGAGGACGATTGCCCGGGAGAGCGCGATGGTAGATGTCGCGGGATTAGAGCTGCTGGTCTCGGCTGGGGAGATCGGGAACCGGGTCGAGGCCCCCTTTGGCGAAGGGGTGGCAGCGGGCAAGGCGGCGCAGTGTGAGCCAGGAACCCTTGATGACGCCGAAGCGCGTGAGCGCTATATACGCGTACTCCGAGCAGGTGGGCAGGTAAAGACACTGCGAGGGGCTGACCGCATGGAGCGCGGGCGAGAGGATGGACTTGTAGAGGCGAAAGAGTCCGCGGGCAGCGAGGCTAGGTTCCGGATCAGGCATGGTGCCGCTCTTTGAATTCGATTGTATGCGGCGAGGAGAAAGACAACTCACTGCTGTGAGGGACGGGAGCTGGTCTTCTGGATGGCGCGGAAGATCTGTGCAACCTCGCGGTCCAACGTTGCGAAGTCGAGGTCGATCACACTGCGGCGCGGATGAAGGACGACATCGACAGGTCCTTCGAGAAGGGAGAGGTTGCGTCGGACCACCTCGCGCATGCGGCGCTTGATGCGATTGCGATCAACAGCCTTGCCCATCACCTTGCCGACGGTGAGGCCAATGCGCGGAGTAGCGGGATCGCCATCCTGCGAGGTCCGTGGCGCGACGAAGTAGGTCATCTGGCGCGAGAACTGTTTGCGGCTGCATTGGTAGACGCGCTGATAGTCGGCGTGTTTGCGGAGACGGAAGGTGAGTGCCATGAGATTGTGCGAACGCAAGAACACAATCGCCCGCAGAAATTAGTTTATCGTGATGCACCTCGAGGCTCGCGCGGTATCGCGAGTGACGTACGGATTATGAGGTCACTCGTGCAAGCTCCTCGATCAGTTCCTGCAGCTGGCGACGGCTTCGATCGCTCAGGCAGAGGATCTCGACACCCAGATGCCCTGAAGGACGAATCTGCCGGACGATACAAAGAACCCGAAAGCTGAGGCGGTTGACTTCGAATCGCATCTCGAGCTGGTCTCCCACGGCGTAGTCGGTGGCAAGCTGGGGCTCGATGAGGCAGCCGTCGAGACAGAGGTTGAGAATGCGGCCCCTGCGCAGGTACCAGCCATGAATGCGAAAGTCGATAGGACCTCGACACGAATAGCGCGGCTGACTGCGACGTTCCTTACGAATCGGTGATGAAGTCATGGACTGCAGACACTCAACGAAGAGTATCGGCAGATGGAAGAAGTGAGTTTAGCCTTCGCGACAGGATTACTTGCCGCAAAGCAAACAGAGCCCGCTCCTTTGGCGGGCTCTGTTTTGTCTGAAGATCTCTGAAGCGAAAGTTTTGATTTTGAACGTTGTCAGGACACCGGTGCGATGGCTTCTCTATTTCTTATCGCTCGGAGCGGACTGGCCGCCTTGGTTGCCATGGCCCGGCGAAGTGAAACCGCCCTGACCTGGACGCGTACCCTGTTGGGTTTGCTGACCAGACTTCTGACCGCTGGACGGATTCATCTGCTTGTCGTCTTTACGAGGGTTTTGTTGATTCGGTTGATTCGGCTGATTCATTGCTGTTCTCCTACGATGTCGGCAGGGCACATCGTTCGCTTTCGCGATGCCGATACTTGGATAGGAGGTCTTGAAGCAGGAGAGAGGTTGCCCTTATGAAACAGGACTGGACACAGGGTTCTCCCTAAGCCCTGAAGATCGTGGGGCTTCCGAATCGAAATTTTTATTTGGAGTCCGCGGGGCGCCGGATGGCGCCCGCTCTGCGGAAGACTAGTCGCGGTAACCGGCGCTGACAGCAATCTTGTGACGGCCCTTGGCGCGGCGGCGATTGAGAACGGCAGCGCCAGCCTTGGTCTTCATGCGGGTCAGAAAACCGTGGGTCTTGGAACGGCGGCGGCGGTTGGGTTGAAAGGTACGCTTCGGCATGGAACTGAACTCCTCAAAGGGCAGGAGCGTCCTGCCGGGTCTTTTTAGCTATTGCAGCAATTTCTAATTGTACCTGATGGGACCGGATTTTCACAGGGCCGGAATCTCAGATCTTCACCAAGAGGTACGGGACACCTTCCGGGGCCGGCCAGACCCTCGAGCCGTGGTCCGATTCCGGATCAAAGCCTCTCAGTTTAGCTGGATAGGGCAGAAGCACTTTCTGGACCCCGCGTTGAAACGAGAAGAGACAGGCTCAGTGGGAAATCCCGGACATCGACTCCAGACAAATCTGCGACACGAGACAAGGTCTTGCGCTGCGCGCAGATTTTTCGAGAGGCGATCTGAGAGGAAACTTTCGCGATTCGCCACCAAGGAGTGGGACGCGAGACCTGTCGTTCTCGATGGAGAATTTTTCGGTAGAGCGAGATGAATTTTCCATCAGGCTGAACCATGAAACAGGATCAAAGATTCTGTTTCACCGAGGAGCGGAGATGGAACGAAAACTGCAGCGAAATATCTTCGGATGCTGTCGCGCTGACGTATCACAAAGATGCCGCTGCGTGTATAGACAATTGGGGTGATGCGGTTGTTTTTTTCTCAATAAGACGAAGGTTTTACGCATCTTCACCGTGAATGGTGCAACTGATTTTTTTTCGCCTGGAGCGCTTGAAACCGGTGCTGTTTTCCGTGCTACTATCGAACCCGATTCGTAAGATGTTTTTCGCAGATTCAGCAGCTCCGCATTCTGCCTCAGATTGCACCACTCCTCTTCCACGACGCACGTGAATGCGCACCGAAGAGAATTCTGGCGAACAGAGTTTGTCCACAACTTGCCTGCGGGCGGGAGGAAATTCTGTTTGCTGGCTTCAACTTTTTGCTTAAGGGCAATGACGAGAATTGTGTGAGCGGCTGGTTGTTTTAACCAGGGAACAGAAGAAGAAGGAATAAAGAATGTCATTCGTCCCGACGGCTCAGGCCGTGCTGAATTACTGGGTCCGTATCCTTGCCGCACTCGAGAAGAAGATCAATCGTCAGTCGTACGAGACATGGCTGAAGCCGACGCGATTTTCCCACCTTGAAGGCAAGAAGCTCTTTGTGCGGATACCCTCTGCGGACTTCCAACATATCGGTGATCGCTATGCCGACCTGATCCAGGAGGCGATCGACAATCTGAGCCTTGAGATCGAGTCGGTGGTGTTCACGACTCCAGAGCAGGACCCGCGCGCTCCCAAGGTTCGTGAGGACGGCGGCTTCGCTCCTGTTCCCAGCCACAGCCAGAGTGCACCCAAGCAGAGCCGTCCGGGTTCGCTGACCAATGGGGGAATGCAGACAGCGCCGATGCCCGAGCAGTCGCGCTTCGACTGGAACACAGCATCGCAGCTCAACCCGAAGTATCTCTTCGATGCGTTCGTGGTCGGCAGCGGAAACCAGTTTGCCACCGCGGCGGCGCAGGCGGTTGCCGAGCGTCCGTCGAAGGCGTACAACCCGCTGTTTCTGTACGGCGGCGTCGGCATGGGCAAGACGCATCTGATGCAGGCTATCGGACACGAGGTGAAGCGGAGACTGCTTCATGCGTCGATCTGCTATGTGAGCGGCGAAAAATTTACCAACGAGATGATCGACTGCGTGCGGTACCAGAAGATGACCAGCTTCCGGGACAAGTTCCGCAATGTGGACGTGCTGCTGATCGACGACATTCAGTTTCTCGCCGGCAAGGAGCGCACGCAGGAGGAGTTCTTCCACACGTTCAATGCGCTACATGAGTCGATGAAGCAGATCGTCATTGCAAGCGATCGTCCACCGAAAGAGCTTGCGGACTTCGAAGACCGTCTGCGCTCGCGTTTCGAGTGGGGCCTGATTGCCGACATTCAGCCACCGGACCTTGAGACCAAGGTCGCCATTCTGCAGAAGAAGGCAGAGAACGAGCAGACGGCGCTACCGACCGATGTTGCACTGTTTATCGCATCGAATGTGCGGACCAACGTGCGTGAGCTGGAAGGCGCGCTGGTGCGGCTGATTGCGTGGTGCTCCATGCATGGCGTGGAGATCACACTTGCCGTTGCGCAACAGTGCCTCAAGCAGTTCATCGATACGCAGGTTCGCAAGATCACGATTGAGACGATCCAACGCACGGTAGCCGATAACTTCGGGATGCGCGTGGCAGAGCTGAAGCAGAAGAACAATTCGCGACAGATCGTGGTTCCGCGGCAGATTGCGATGTACCTCGCAAAGCAACTAACGGAGGCATCCCTGCCGGAGATTGGGCGTCAGTTCGGTGGCAAGCACCATACGACGGTGATGCACTCGATCGGAAAGATCGATGAACAGCGCCGCGCCGACAAGGACCTGAATCGGACCATCAACAAGCTGATGGAAACGCTGAGCTAGATTTGAAATCAAATAAAAGAAGCCCCACGTCCACACTAGGCCGTGGGGCTTTCTTATTCACTCTTAGTGAAGTTGAACCGACGAAACCTGCAGGGTATCGCCCTTGAGTGTTCCGTCGACGTCCACCCGAAGATGATCCTTCTTATCGGAGGACTTGAGCTCTTCGGTGATCTTCTTATTCCCGGCGGCGTCGAACTTCAGGAAGTGCTGGTCGCTGGTCACGATGCCGTAACCGCTGGCAGCGCACTTCAGCGCGCAGGCGCGGGTGTGCGAGTCGGGATCGGCAGCGACTTTTTTAGAGCAGTTAACATCCACAATAGGCACATCCTTGTAGCTTTCGGCGGCCGCAAAGGCCGGTGCCGCACAAAGAGCTGCGAGCGCCAGCAGTGAAGTTAGTTTTTTCATGATGTCCTCCATTCAGGTTGAGCCGGTACGAGCTTACCGGGGCATGGCGAGCGGCGATCGTGTCTCCGCATCCGGGTGAAGCAAGACTTGTTCGTGTTGTTCGCGCACAGCCGAAAGCTGCGAGAGTGCGAAGGCGCCAAGCGCGATCTCTACATCTCGCATTGCCAGGTCGTAGAACATGCCTGTGGCCAGCAGATTGATCGCGATCGCCAGCAACCAGGCCATAACGATGTAACTTCCGATCCGCGTCCAGCGACTGAGCACGAGGATACCTGCCAGAATCTCAACAAGACCCACTGTGCGCATGAAGAAAGCAGGGCTGACGGGAAGAATTCTGGTTGCGAGTGGGCTGAGATACATGCTCCAGTCGGTGAGCTTGTTGAAGTACTTGTCGATGCCAGTTACGATCGGCCCAACTCCAAGACCAATCTTCAGCGTCCACCAGGCAAGGTCAAGAGGATTCCGGGAACAATTGTTGGGATTCGTCATCGTTTTATCCCTCTGCTCCAACAGAGCGGCGAACGACGAATTGGTTACATCGCGTCAGGGCATCTCATCAGCAGGCCGAATCGAGATCCCACATGTAACCTTTTCGGCACGATCATACTCTCTCTAGACAAGGGTTATGCAAACGACTGTAAGCGTGGAACGGGCGACTTCTGAGGGCTGGACCGATCAGCAGGTGGTCGATCAGGTTATGGCTGGCAACACAGCTCTCTACGAGATCATCATGCGCCGCTACAATCAACGGCTCTACCGTGCGGCACTCTCGATCCTGCGCGACAGCGCAGAGGCCGAGGATGTGATTCAGGATGCTTATGTGCGTGCCTATCAGCATTTGAATCAGTTTGCCGGTCACGCAGCGTTTTCTACCTGGCTGACGCGCATCGCGATTCACGAGGCGCTGAGGCGACTGCATTTGCGGCAGCGCAATCCGCAGATCACGGAGTTCGAAGAAGACGAGGAATCCATGAATATAACGGAACCATCCCTCGACCCGGAGCAACAGGCATCGATGTTGGAGCTTGGCCAACTTCTGGAAGAAGCGGTGCTGGAACTCCCAGGCCAGTACCGCAGCGTCATCATGCTTCGTGATGTCGAAGAGCTGAGTACCGCCGAAACTGCTGCCGCGCTGGAGCTTACGGAAGAGAACGTCAAAGTCCGTCTGCATCGGGGACGCGCGATGATGCGCGACCGTCTCTATGCGCGGGTCGGATCGCAGGGCAAGGCTGCCTTTCCTTTTATGGGCTCTCGCTGCGACCAGGTTGTAAGCGGAGTCTTCTCCAGACTTGAAAAGACAAGCTGTTGAGTCGCATGCGGACAAAGACTCTCACTCCGCAGTTTAAGGCACCTTGGTGGCCTCTTTTGTCACTCGCACAAAGGCTTCCATCGAACATGCATAGCCGGGGCCCGGACCGCTGCACCCCGGCACATAGATCGGCGATATCGAAGGTTTCTCCGCTCTAGTCAAGTCAGTGAGATTGCGAATCTGATCGAGCGTCTGGGCGATGAAGAAGACCTGAACGGTGTCTGCATTGGATTGGCGGTTGTGATGCAGCTCAAAAACCAGCGCCGACCCCGGAGGCGTGGCGTTCAAGGTCTCATCGCTTACAAGCCAGGCGATGCGAAGCAGGCCACCTAGCCACGTGAGATTGGCGTCATGCACGGAGAGATACAGCACGCTCTCTCTGCCGCCCGCAGGAACGTCAGGCCGCCCCGGTCTGACCGGAATATTCAAGATGGCCGCCATCGATAGCCAATCGCTGATCTTCTGCGCCATTGCTCCAGCGGCCTGCTGAGCATAGTAAGGCGTGCGCAGGATGAAGTCGTGATAGCGCGTGTTCATCTCCATCAGGTCATCGAGCCTGGCGCGATCGACCCGACCCCAGCCGACCTGATCCATCGGCATACCTTCGGCGTATTGGAGCAAAAAATTCTCAGAAAAGTCTGCGCCGAGAGCCGCTGCGTTTTCCTTGCGTGGATCCCGAGGAACAAGAGCTCCGGCCTTTTCGCCCTGCGCCTGCATCATGTTCTCGGAATGGGCAGAGGGGTCGAGCATGCTGGTGCGGAAGTCGGGAACCTGTTTGCAGCCTGCACACTTTGCCAGCACATCATGCATCTCTTCGAGCGGTCTTGCGAAGGCGTGGGTAAACCACTCAGGCTGGTCTGCCATGCGGCCGTGGGTTGCGTCCGCAAGCTTTGCCTTGTCAATGGATGGCGGATCGGCAGTGAGGTCGGCCATTACCCGAACGTCGCAGTCCGGCACCACGACGGACATGACTGCCTTTGCTGAGCCAATGGTGCGCGACGTGTTCGTCGATTCCACGGCCACGCTGTTGCAGTCATGCAGCAGCGTGGCATAACGCTGACGATAGAACTCTCCCATGCGCTTGAGAGCCGCAATACCGTGAGGCGTGAGGTCGCCTGGAGCGGAGGGCCATGCGGGCCAGCGCTGCGCGTTGAAGACGCTGGAACGGGTCTCGTTCTCAATCGGAGCGCGTACTCCATGGCGCGCGACGATGACGACAGCGCGGACATCGTCGGTGGGGGTCTGGGCGAATGAGCAGAAGGCTGGCAGCAGAAGAACGGCTGGTAGAACAAATCGGAAGAGCATCGTGTCTCGCCTCAGTTGGAACGCGGGGCCAGTTTACGTCGACGTGCGGCATCCCGTGATTGTGCTTTGTAGCTTTCGAAGAGACGAGGGCTGGCACGCTGCAGAATGCAGGGAATCGCCGCGACAATGTCAGGGTGCTATGGGCTGCGATAGAATTCCCGCTCTGGCCCCTTGCAATCAAAAACAAATGGAAGAGGAACACCTATGAGCACGACCCCTGCTGTCACCCCACAACGGATCATGCAGTTTGCGTGGGGCTATGTCCCGCCGATGGTACTTGAGTCAGCGATTCATCACCGCGTCTTCGATGTGCTGGACGAAGGACCGAAGACATTGACAGAAACCGCTGCCGCAACCGGGGCCTCGGAACGGGGACTGCGCGCCGTGATGAACGTTCTGGTGGGTCTTGGTTTTCTTGATCGCGAAGGAGAGAAGTACAAACTAACTCCGGAGAGCGAGGCTTTTCTCGTCAGCACGAAGCCCAGCTTTCAGGGGGGCTTGTTGCGGCACACGAGCGGACACCTGATCCCCCGGTGGCTTAGGCTCAACGAGATCGTCAGCACGGGAAAACCCGGAGCTGCGGTCAATCAGGAGGGCGACGGCAGCGCGTTCTTTCAGGGCTTTGTCATGGACATCTTCCCGATGAGCTATCCGTCGGCAACCGTGCTGGCCCAGAGCCTCGCCCTGGAGAAGAGAGAGCGGCCCATCAAGGTCCTGGACCTTGCGGCGGGTTCCGGTGTGTGGGGCATTGCACTGGCGCAGAGCGCAAAGAATGTGTCCGTGACAGCGGTGGACTGGAGCGGCGTGCTTCCTGCCACGCGATCTTCCGTGCAACGATTTGGGCTGGCTGAGCGTTTCTCGTTCGTGGCGGGCGACCTGAACAACGCGGACTTCGGCAGCGGTTACGATGTCGCGACGCTTGGACACATCCTGCACAGCGAGGGGGAGGCGAGGAGCCGCCAGCTGCTGCGCAAGACATTCGCCGCGCTGGCCAGCGGAGGCACGATTGCCATCGCCGAATTTCTGGTCGATAACGACAGAAAGGGGCCGGTCGGGTCACTGATGTTCGCAGCCAACATGCTGGTGAATACGGATGAGGGCGACACCTTCTCCTTCGAGGAGATCAGTGCGTGGCTGGCCGAGGCAGGCTTCGTCGATATGCGCCTGCTGGAGGCTCCAGGACCGTCTCCGTTGGTGCTGGCGACGAAACCCTAATGTTTCGGCAGGTACTCCTGAGGGATCGGCGAGACGGGCGTCTCGCTGTCCCACAGGATCTCGACGATGTAATAGCGGATACCGCTCTTGAGCAGCTGGATGCTGTTGATGCCACGATCGAACGGCCTGGCGTCTCCGGCAGCGTGGCGTGACTCATAGGTGCTCCAGACGTGTGCGATGTTCCCGAACTGCTGAACGTCGTTGTGGATCCCATGCTCAAAGAAGCCTTCGGCGGTCATGCGAGGGCTTGCGCGCTGAATGTAGCCGTCAAGCGTAAGAAAGACGGCATCCGTGCGGTGAGCGTTGCGGTCCGCCCGTGACGGCACCAGCCGAGCGTCGGGGAGGAAGAGGGAACGCATGCGGTTCCAGTCCCGCTCCTGTCCTTTAGGACCCGAGATGACGTCATAGAGGGCGTCCACGATGGCAGCGATGGAACGGACGTCCTGTGGTTGAGCCGCGGGCCAGCCAGGGTGGCCTGCCAGCGAGCCGACGAGCGGTGGCAGCGTGGGCGAAGCGGGAGCTGCAGCGCGCTGGGCAAATGCTCCGGGTGTGAAAAGAATAAGGGAAACAGATAACGTGAGCTTTCTCAAAGGAACTCCTCTGCGACGCGCTGCAAGCGGATCAGTAGCTGATGTAGACGCCTCGTCTGATCCACTCTGAACCTGATATCTGTTGCATCATAAAGTCGGCTACGTCGGCGCGTGAGATGTAGTAACTATTCCGTGGCAAAGCTTCGCCATCGACTCGGTAAACGCCCTTCGCTCGTCCATTGGTCAGCATGGGCGGCATCACCATGGTCCAGTCGAGCACGCTATCAGACAAAATACGGTACTGGACTCTCTGTTCATATACAGGCCACTTGAGCAGCATCGGATAAACGAAGCTTTCGATCAGCCAGCGCCTCCATGCAGGCTGTCTGGCCAGGGCATCGTTTCGTGCACCGGCAGAGCCCAGGGCGACAATTCTTCTTATCTTTGCCTGCTGCATCGCCTGAACGATGACCGGCACGGCTCGAGGAAGCACGTCTTCATTCCGAAAGGGCGAATGCGCTCCAAGGGCGGAAAAGACAACGTCAGCCCCAACGATGGCGAGATAGACCGCTGAAGGATCAAATGGGCTTCCCTCCACGACCTGTACCCGGTCCCGATAGGGGAAGGATTGAGGCCGGCGAACCAGGACGGTTACGTCATGGCCGGCGGCGAGACACCGCTCCGTAAGAAGGCGCCCTGTGCTTCCGCTGGCACCAAAGATGGATATTTTCATCGTCTCTTTCCATCCTCCCCTCCCGTGAGGCTTACTTTCCCCTCTCACGGCGAAGAATAAGTTTAGGACCGGTTATCCTCGGCTTCTGCGCTCCACTGTGAAAAATTAGTCCATCCCAAGCAGTTGATTCCATTGATTTTTTCAGAGATTGCCACGATATCCGGATAGTCTTCTCGCTGGTTGAAGGAATCGGGCTGTGAAGAACGGGGATAAGCGTGGACGGAACGAAAGTATCCCACCCCGTCTTCCCGGTCTTGCTAATTTGCGGGACCGTTTTTCTAAAAGAGGACATATGGGTAAATATATTAAAATAAAATAGATAATCCCTTTATCCACTTTTCATCGGTAAACGACTAGGACTACGAGTATTTTGTCTTTTTAGATCTGTTTCTTTTTAGAAGCAGTACCTCGCACCAGCTTGTTTGCCAGGGCTCACTTTTGCCTTCGGCTGGCCGTCCCCATTGCCCACATATCGGAGCAGTTTTTCACAGCGAATTGTGTCGCCTTCGGCCGCCTTGGCCCCCTAGAATCAAGCTGTCGCGAGTTACCGAACGGTCCGCCACGGCACAGGGATGCGTTGCCGTGTAGATTCGGTGTACAGTTTGGCCAGCAGCCACTTTAGAGCGTCAACCGCTGGCACATGCCGGCGACGGGAGAAAACACTGTGACTACCGCCACCCAGGATTCCGAGATGACAACCAACGCTGCCCCGACCGGCAACCTCGAGATCACCGTCTCCCGTGCGGAGCTTCTCCGCGAACTGACGGCTGCTCAATCCGTGGTTGAGCGCAAGACGACCATCCCGATCCTTTCTAACTTTCTGTTTGAAGCAACGCAGGCGGAAGATGGCGACCGGCTGACGATTACGGCGACGGACCTGGATCAGAGCCTCAAGACAAGCTGCTCGGCGCGGGTGAAGAAGGCGGGCGCATGCACCATTCCGGCCCGCAAGCTGTATGACTACATCAAGCTGCTTCCTGAAGGTGACATCTCCATCAAGTTGATGGACAACCATTGGGTCCAGATCCGCGCGGGGCGCTCGAACACCAAGATGGTGGGAATGGCGCGGGCTAACTTCCCTCAGGTTCCGGAGTTTCCGGCTGCAGGCGCGGTCAAGCTTCCTGTGGTGGCGCTAAAAAACATGGTCTCCAAGACCATCTTCGCCATCTCCAATGAAGAGTCGCGCTACACGCTGAATGGCGCGCTGCTGGTGCTGAAGGCGGAGTCGATGGCAATGGTGGCGACCGATGGTCACCGTCTGGCCCACATCGAGAAGTTGAATGAGCAGCTTGAAGGTGTTCAGGGTGAGAAGAAGACCCTGATTCCCCGCAAGGCGTTGAGTGAGCTCTCAGGTCTCCTGTCGAATACGGATGCGGATTCGATCGAGTTTGCAGACGACGATCAGACGCTGTTCTTCCGCGTTGGCGGCCGCGTGTTGACCAGCCGCAAGCTGACGGGCCAGTTCCCCAATTACGAAGCAGTGCTGCCTCGCGACAACAATAAGTTCGTCATCGTGCGCTCGGAGGACCTGATGGGTTCCATTCAGCGTGTGGCGCAGTTTGCGGATGAGCGCTCCGGGGCCATCAAGATTCGCCTGGAGCAGAACGAGCTGAAGCTCTCGTCTTCATCGACGGACGCGGGTGAGTCGGAAGACTCGATCGAGACGCCCTATAACTACGATCCGCTGGTTGTCGGATTCAACAGCCAGTATCTGCTGGACTTTTTGAAAGCGATCGGCAACACGGGCGAGGTCAGGCTTGAGTTCAAGGATGCGCAGTCGGCGGGCCAGATGCGTCCCGAAGACGGCAACGAAGACGTGAAGTACCGCTACATCCTGATGCCGATGCGCATCTGAGTGCTTCCTGCATGAGACAGAGGCGCGCCATCAGGGCGCGCTTTCTTGTTTTGTCAGAGAATCTGCCATGCTTCGCGAGTGGGAGTCATTGGCCAGGAGAATGGGAATGATCAGCACACCCAGCATCGTGGAGTCACCCGCGCAGAAGATTGCGTTCATTCACGTAAGGGCGCCGCGGGAGCAGATCATGCAGATGATGCATGCCGGTCTAAGTGAGTTAAGTGCAGTGCTGCGAGCCCAGAGAATCAGACCTTCCGGCTCGTGGTTTACGCATCATTTCCGGCGACCCGATGAAACCTTTGACTTCCGCATCTGTTTTCCGATTGAGGGTGACGTGAGGCCGGAGGGCCGTGTTGAGAACGGAGAATTGCCGGCCGCAACAGTGGCACAGACCGTGTACAGCGGAGATTACGACGGGCTCGGAGGAGGATGGGGCGAGTTGCATGCCTGGATCAACGAGAAGAACCTGAAGACTCGCGATGACCTGTGGGAGAGGTATCTCGTAGGCCCCGATTCCGGTACAGCCCCTTCGGAATGGCGAACGGAGTTGAATCGTCCGCTGGCCTGATTCGCTCGACATCGCCGGATATATAAAACCTGTGTGGCTTTCCCAATCGAAGCGCGAAGCCATGGATACATTAGAAATACATTTAGCTCTCTCCTTCTCGTAGCAGCCAACCAAGTGCGTTGATTCAGCCTCCTACGATTCACCTCCATGAACGAAAGGAGACATCGCAAAGGAAAATACAGGAGAACGCAATGAGTCTTGAGAATCTTTTGATTGAAGAGTTGAAGGACATCTACAACGCCGAAAACCAGCTGGTCAAGGCGCTTCCAAAGATGGCCAAGGGCGCAAGCAGCCCCGAGTTGAAGCAGTTGATTACAGAGCACCTTGAAGAGACCAAAGGTCAGGTTGAGCGCCTCAAGCAGGTCTTCGAACAGTTAGACAAGCGAGCGACCGGGAAGCTGTGCAAGGCCATGCAAGGCCTTGTTGAAGAGGGCAAAGAGCAACTGGAGAGCGATGAGACGGGCGCGACAAAAGACGTCGGTATCGCAGGTGCAGCTCTGCGGGTCGAACACTACGAGATGGCCGCGTACACCTCTGCGATCGCAATTGCCCGGACCCTCGGCCATGATGACGTCGTGGAACTGTTGACTGAGAACCTGAACGAAGAAGAGGCGGCAGGACAGAAAATTCTGGAGCAATCGGAGCCCCTGCTGGAGGAGGCTTCCGCGGAAGGCGAAGAGGAAGACGAGGAGGAAGAGGCCCCGGTTCGCCAAGCAACCAGCAAAAAGAAGAGTCCTGCGAAGCGCGCAAGGCGTTGAATCGAAAAGATCCATGAGGAAGAATCCCCGACGCAGACCTATCCTCCGTCGGGGATTTTTCTTGGAGATTCACGGGCTTTTCTCTGTTTCCGTGCAACCTTTCGCCACGCAACGCAGGTTTACGTTTGCCCATCTTAATGTTCCAGAAGAGGTGAATTATGGCTTTTGAGAACAGCGCAGTTCGTACAGTAATCGAGGTTCTTCACGATGGGGAAAAGGGTTTCAAATCACTCGGCGAAGAATTGAAGGATCCTCAGGCAAAGTCCTTCTTCACGCAGGAGTCGGCGACACGGCACAAGTTTGCGTCAGAGTTGGAGTCGGCTTTGGGATCGACTACCGGAGAGAAGGTTTCAGAAGGCGGTACGGTCTCAGGGACGATGCATCGTGCGTGGGGCGAGTTGAAGGCGAAGATGGGCGGAAGCGACCATACCTTGTTGGAGACAGCGGAGCAGGGCGAAGACGCTGCCAAGAAGGCTTATGAAGAGGTCTTGAAGATGAAGGATGTTCCGGCCCCTGTGCTGACCCTCCTTCGTAGCCAGCAGAGTCACATCCTCACCTGTCATGACAAAGTGAAGGCTATGCGGGATGCAACCGCAGCCTAGTTGGTGAACGACAAGAAAACGAAAGGCCCGGTGTCGTAAGCCGGGCCTTTCCTGCGCTGAAGGACTGATTATTGCGACAGCAGTATTTCATTCAGGCGATCGAGAAACGCCGCCTGTCCTTGAAGAATGCGCTCCTTTGCTTCGGAGAGAGGAAACCACTCTCCGCGATCGGCCTCAGGGATTTCGAGCCGCCGCCCCGACCTCGGCGGCCATTCAATCGTACAGAGATTGCTGACGAGCATGGCGGGGTCGCAGTCGCCTTCAAAAGCCCACGCCGAGACGATCTTTCCTCCAGCTTGTTTGACGGTACCGAGGTCGATGAATTTTGTGAGGTCGGACGGCGGAGCGTGGAAGCCCGTCTCTTCTAGAAACTCGCGAATGGCAGCCTCGAGCGGAGACTCATCATCCGAATACTCCCCTTTGGGCAGGGTCCACGCCCCAAGATCCTTCTTTGCCCAGAACGGGCCACCGGGATGAACCAGAAAAACTTCGATCTGTCCGGCTCTCTTCCGGAACATCAACAGGCCTGCACTACGTTTGGGCATAAGCGCTCAATCAAGGACGCTATCAGGAAACGAAGGATTGAGCTAACGGGCAGGGAAAAGAGGAAAGCGTTCGCGAACCTCGTAGCGAGAGCCTGTGGGGGTTGCAATGCTTTCGTACAGAAGGAACTCTTCGGCGCTACAAGCGTTGAACTCTATTGGGCGAAGAAGACGGCTCCTGAGTCGCTGAAGACTACGACGACCGTCGCGGCCCTTGCTGCGCGCCAGTGTAATGTGCGGGTGATACGGTCGGCTTTCGGGATCAAAGCCGCAGAGTGCAGTGGCGGCGACGATGTGACGTTCCAGAGAGACAAGCTCCTGCGAAGATCGGACGCGCGCAATCAAAACTCCGGCGCGATCGAAGAGGTCCAGAGCGTCGATTCGAATCGGGACGAAGGGACGATGAACCTCGTGAAGGCGAGCCAGGATGCATTCGAACTGATCCCGGGATACGCTGCCCAGAAACTGCAGCGTAATGTGCCATGATTCCGGGGCAGTCCAGCGCAGACTATCGTCTTTGGAACGCAGCCGCGCGAGCGTTGCCTTCAGCTCTTCGACCAGAGTGTTCGTAAGCGGGAGTCCGACGAAGAGGCGCATACGTGTGAGACGCCTCTGGCCGGCTCAATCTTTTCCTCGCAACTGAAGAATATCTTCGCGGGTATACCCCTCCCACTTCCACGGGGTGACGGTGTCGCCAAAGATATCTTCGAGTAGCGGGCGAAATGCAAGCTCGCCATTATCGCTATTGGTGAGAAGAATCATGCAGTCGCGATGACGGGTGAAGCAGATCAGGTAGTTCCGCGCACCGTCTCCGTGGCCTTCTTTGAAAAATGCCGGACCGTACTTGGTCTTCGTCAGCAGCCCCCAGCCAAGTCCATAGGCGAGGCCGACCGCAGGGCCTTCGCCTCCACTGGGTTGATCGAGTGTAGGGAACTCGCGCACGGTATCGATGCGGATGACGGGTCGGAACATCGTCTTGCTCGAATCCTCTGTGAGGATATTGTGATCCATCAACGCCGCAACGAAGCGGGAGAGGTCTTCAACGGAGGTCGTCATGGAGCCCGCCGCACGGGCGTGCTCGCGGCGAGTGTGAGAGATAAATTTTTCGGTGAAGTCGTAACGGTCGGCGACGTTCGAGGCAAACCGCTCCTGCCAGACCATGGAGGTCTGGGTCATTCCTAACGGCGTGAAGAGCGACTGCTGCATCAGCTCGGTCAAAGGCTTGTGCTCGCGCTGCTCAATGACAAACTGCAGCAGGTTGAGTCCCTCCCCGGAATAAGCGAATCGTGAGCCCGGGGCGAAGTGCAGGTGCATCTTCTTATCCGGCTCAAACTGCGCAAAGTTGGCTAGGCCCGAGGAATGGCTGAGCAGCATGCGCGGCGTCACGGAAGACCATCGCGGGTCGTGCACCAGATCGGCTGCAGCGGCTGTGTATTCGGGATACGCGTCTAGAGGCTTGTCCAGCTGAGCGGCAACGGGCTGATCCAGCTGCAACTGATGTTGCTCTACAAGCTTCATGACGAAGGTAGCGAAGACGCTCTTGGTGATCGACGCTGCCCAGGTGGTCGTGGAGGTCTCCATCGGGAGATCGTGTTCACGGTCGCGCAGGCCAAAGGCGCTGCTCCATACCAGGTGACCGTCATTCAGGATGGCAACCTGCGCCCCAGTGATGTGATTCTCCACAAAAGTACGCTGTGCGAGTGCCTTAGCCTCGGCGATGGAGATCGATCTCCCATCGAGCCGGCGAATCGAGCGGTCTCCGGCCTGGGCAGCTATGGCAAAGATCAGCAGGGAAAATCCAAGGAGAATCTTCATGTTGCGATAAGAATACGGGCGGCCCGGAAGTTTGTTCCGGGTTGCGTGAAAAGAAAGCTGTGCTTCAGTAGAAAAAGCTTGCAAGGTTAGTCGGATCGCGATATAGTCGGGGACCGATTATGAAGACTCCTACCAACGCTCCTCTTTCTACCGCGACACTTTACATTCTTCTTGCTCTGGCGAGCGAAGATCTCCACGGCTACGGAATCATCCAGGAAGTTACGCGGCAATCGCAGGGAAGCTACCGGATGGGCCCGGGAACCCTGTACGACAACCTGAAGAAGTTGATGGACCAGAAGCTTGTGATGGATGTTGCACGAGCTTCTCTTGCCAAGGACGAGGACCGCAGGTTCTATCGCATTACGCCAGCGGGCCGCGCTGCTCTTTCGGCCGAGGTAGAGCGCCTGCAGGGGGTCGTCGCTACGGCACAGAGCCGTCTTCGCGAGAGGAGGCCGCGCAACGCATGAGAGATATCCTTCGCACCCTTTATCGTGGCGTCCTCCGTCTGTATCCCGCCTCCTTTCGAGGCGAGTTTGAAGAAGAGATGTTGTGGATCTTTGAGGAGGAGGCGAGGCATGGCCGCGTCGGTGCGTTGTTTTTGGATGCGGCCCGATCCATCGTCCTGCAGCATGTCCGGCCGCAGGCAAAGGCAACTGCGTCGAATCCCTATTACGTCGAGATCGACTCCGCTCTTCCGGCGCAGCGGCTCGCACAGGCGACCTTGGTCATCTTCTATCTGGCCTGCTGCCTGTCGATCCTGCTGGCTCCCTGGGTCAGCCAGGTGAGCCGGTCAGCGGGCAATGGATGGTTGTTGACTCACGTCAGGCTGGTTGCTTTTGCTCCCGACCAGGGCCCGGGAAAGATGTAGCTACGTCTTCAAAAACTCGCGGTGCGGGAGAGTGTTTCATGCGGAGTCGCGGCATCGTCTGTGCGTTTTTTGCGGTGGTTCTGGTGTTGCTCAGCGGTTCGCTGCCGGCTCAGGAGATCGCCGGCAACTGGCAGGGCACGTTAGATACCGGGAAACAGAAGCTGCGCGTCGTCCTGCAGATCGAAAAGGCCGCTGACGGCTCGCTGAAGGGTCGAGCTTACAGCATTGACCAGACGCCTTCGCCTGCGGACCTGACCACCATCTCGTTTTCCAACGCCGCACTGAAGTTCACCGTCGATTCCTTCCATGCCTCGTACGAGGGAACGATGACGGGGGACGGCAAGACGATCAACGGCACGATGACGCAAGGCGAGCCGAAGCCTCTGGCCTTCGAGCGTGCCACCACGGAGACGGCATGGAAGATCGATCCTTCGCCGCACACGGTTCAATTGATTGACGTCGACAAGGACGTGAAGCTCGAAGTGCTGGACTGGGGCGGCACCGGTCGTCCTCTGGTCCTGCTGACCGGCCTCGGCAATGATGCGCATGTCTTCGACAAATTCGCGCTCAAGCTGACGGGCAAGTATCACGTCTATGGCATTACGCGGCGCGGCTTTGGAGCGTCGAGCAAGCCTTCGCCCGAGACGGCAAGCTATGCGACCGACCGTATGGGCGAGGATGTGCTGGCGGTCCTCGATGCGCTGCATCTTGAGAAGCCCGTACTGGCCGGGCATTCGATCGCGGGCGAGGAGCTGAGCTACATCGGAACCCGGCATCCGGAGAGGGTGGCGGGGCTGATCTATCTGGATGCCGGATATCCTTACGCGCTCTACGACGAAGTGAACGGGGCGCTCATGATCGACGCGAAGGAATTGAAAGAGCAGCTCGAGATGATGGCTCCCGACAAAATGCCTGGCGGTCAGAAAAAATTCTTTATCGACCTGCAGGAGAAGCTCGACCGAGTCCAGAAGGAGGTGGCGTTCCAGAATGAGGCCATGAAGGATGTGCCTCCTCCTCCTTCGCCACCTTCCGGAGGGGGACCGAAGCCCCCTGCCGCGGGCGCGGCGATTATTGGTGGAGTGATGAAGTTCACAACGATCAAAGCGCCGGTGCTGGCGATCTTTGCCGACCCGCACGACATTGGCAACATGCTCAAGGACAACCCCAAAGCCCGTGCTGCCTTTGTCGCAGCCAACAACCGCAACACGGAGCAGCAGGCGGTGGCTTTTGAGAGGCAGGTCCCTTCGGCGAAGGTCGTACGGATTCCTGATGCTAACCACTATGTCTTCGTCTCCAATGAGGCCGATGTGCTGCGCGAGATGAATGCGTTTATCGCAACGTTACCTTGAAGATACGAGGTGGTTCTGCGCCGAAGGATGGTTCGGTCGCAAATCAGATGAGAGGAAGGTCTCCGGGCGGAAGACCAGCCTGAGACGTTACAATCGGTCGCAACGCATGGGAGGACGATGGACACGCGTTGGGACCGGGGAATGTGGAAGAGGGGATGCCTTGGAGCCGGGTTCGTGCTGGGTCTGGCGATGACGCATCCCGCAGCGGCATGGGCTCAGTCGGGCGACTCGTGCGCCAGGCTGGCTGGCTTGAGGCTGACCAGTACGACCATCGAGTCGGCGACAGTGATTGAGGGGGGCAGCTTTACTCCTCCCAATGCGGTGAACACGTTGCGCCGCCTCCCATCCTTCTGCCGTGTTGTCGGACTGACCAGGCCAGCGGTGCGGTTTGAGATATGGATGCCGCTGACAAAGTGGAGTGGACGCTTCGAGGTGGTCGGCAACGGTGGCATGGCAGGGGCCATCAGCTACAGTCCCATGGCGACTGCGCTGCGGCGTGGCAACGCTGCAGCGAGCACGGATACCGGCCACGTCAATCCTCCCGGCAACAGCTTTGACGCAAGCTGGTCGCTGGACAATCCAAAGCTGGTCGAGGACTTCGGCTATCGATCCGTTCATATAACGACAGTGAATGGAAAGCAGATCGTGCGCGTGTTCTACGGCAAAGCCGCGGACCATGCCTACTATGCAGGCTGTTCCAAAGGTGGCCAGCAGGGTTTGATGGAAGCGCAGCGCTTTCCCGGAGACTTCGACGGAATCGTCGCCGGTGACCCCGCTTACAACTGGACGGGGCACTATGCCGGAGCGCATCTCTACTATGCGATGGCCACGCTGAAAGATCCGGAGAGCTACATTCAACCGGCCAAGATCAAGCTGCTGGCCGATGCCGTGAACCGGGCCTGCGACTCCAAAGACGGATTCGCCGACGGTGTTCTGGAAAATCCACTGACCTGCCGGTTCGATCCGGAGGTGCTGGCCTGCAAGGAAGGTGAGAATCCGGGAGCGTGCTTTACCCCCAAGCAGATCAAAGCGGTGAAGGAGATCTGGGAGGGAGCGCACGATGACCGAGGCCGACTGATTGTCCCGGGCCTAGTTCCTGGGGGCGAATCGGGGCAGGGTGGATGGTCGAGCTGGGTGACAGGATCGGCGCCCTATCAGGCGACGCATTGGAAGGCAGCCAGCAGCTTCTTTCGCTACATGGTGATGGGCGATCCTAATTACAATCCCATGACCTTCGACTACGATCGCGACAAAGCGGAGCTCGAGAAGCTGTCACCGATGCTGGACGCGGTCAACAGCGACCTCCGGCCGCTGCAGCGCCGGGGCGCAAAGCTGATTCTCTACCACGGTTGGAGCGACCCTGATATCTCGCCCTTGAGCACCATCAACTACTACAAGCAGCTGGAGCATGTGATCGGGCCTCAGACCAGAGATTTTGCGCGTCTTTTCCTGGTTCCGGGAATGCAACACTGCAGCGGAGGTCCGGGTCCGGACAGCTTCGATGCGGTCTCAGCCATTGAGCGCTGGGTCGAAGAGGGGACGGCCCCCACGCAGATTGTGGCCTCGCACATCAACCATGGAGTGGTGGATCGGACGCGGCCTCTCTGCCCCTATCCGCAGACGGCTGCCTATAAGGGCAAGGGCGCGATCACCGATGCAGGAAGTTTCGTCTGCCGTGCACCGGGCAGCCGTTAGCGCAATCTCACTATTGCCTCAGCTCCACTTCGGTCGCTCCTTGGCCTCCCAGGTTCTGCGGAGGCTCAGTGACGTTCGCCACGTGAGGATGGCTGCGCAGATAATCGCGCAGGGTGCGGCGCAGAACTCCCATGCCGGTGCCGTGAACGATGCGAATGCGCGGAAGCCCAGCCAGGAACGCGCGATCGACAAAGCGAGCCACTTCGTCGTGCGCCTCATCTGCCGTGCGGCCGATGACGTTGATCTCGGAGCTGAGGGAGTCCGTGTCTTCCACGGTCGCAACCGTGATGCCTCCGCGTTTGCGTGCTGCCTCAAGCGGTGTGACCGGCCTGCCTTTCTCGATCGATTCGACATCCTCAAGCGGTACGCGCATCTTCATCGGCCCGATGGCGACCTCGAAGGTCTTTCCGTCGATGACGCGTTCGATCCGTCCTTCACGACCCAATGACTTCACCTTGACCACGTCGCCGGGTTCAGCCTGCCTCGGCGCTGCGACAGCAGCAGGCGTTCCAGCGGAGGCGCTCTTTGCGGTGGCTGTGTGGGAGGCAATGGTCGACTGAAACTCGGACGAGAACTCGCGTCGGGCGCGAGCGAGCGCCAGTGCGGAGTCACGCTGAATGCGTTTGGAGGCGGCCTTGTCTCCGATGGCTTTGACCGAATCGCGTAGTTGCACCGCGAAGTTGTCGAGCAGGGCGCTCAGCTTCGATTCCAGCTCGCGGGTGCGGGCCCGTTGCTCGGCCCTGCCTTCCAGCTCAAGCTGCATCTTCGCGCGGGCAAGTTCCTGCTCGCGCAGACGCAGGGTTTCGCGTTCGGCGGCAGCGGCGGTGAGCTGGTCATGAAGCTGGTCGAGAAAGGCAGCGATGTCAGCGGTCTGTGTCGTCAGTTGGGCGCGTGCTGCAGCGACGATCTCCGGCGAGAGGCCAAGCCGCGAGGCGATGTTGAGTCCGGCGGAGGCGCCGGGAACGCCGAGACGTAACTGATACGTTGGCGTCAGGGTCTCCTGGTCGAAGCCGACCGCGGCGTTCAGCACCCCAGGGTGGTTGGCCGCATAGACCTTCAGCGAGGTGAGGTGCGTCGTGATGCAGCACCACGCCTGCACCCGCAGAAAATGCTGCGCAACCGCGACGGCCAGCGCCGCTCCTTCTTCAGGATCGGTGGCCGATCCAAGTTCATCCAGCAGAACCAGCGAGGACGAGGTCGCCTCGCGTGAGATGCGGTCGAGATTGACGACGTGAGCAGAGAAGCTCGACAGGTTGCGCTCGATCGATTGCGCATCCCCGATATCGGCGTAGATGCCGGTAAAGAGCGGAAGCCTCGCCTCAACTGCAGGAACAGGAACACCCGCCTGCGCCATCAGTGTAAGCAGCCCTACGGTCTTGAGCGAGACCGTCTTTCCGCCGGTGTTGGGTCCGCTGACGATCAGCTGCCGCGCATCGGTCTTGAGTGCGAGCGTAAGAGGCACTGGCGAAGAGGCGGTCCTGCCGTCGGCGCGAGCCTCGGCGATCATACGCAGCTCCAGCAACGGATGACGCGCTTCTGTCAGGGCCAGCTGCGTCTCCATAAAGTCGAGGTCGTCGGCCGCAAGGGAAGAATTGGCTGGATCGGACGTGAAGACGGGCCGGACGCAGTTCAGCTCGGCGGCGAAGCGTGCGCGCGCGGCGTGAGCCTCGACCTCGGCGAGGATGGCTGCCCCCACTTCAATGGCGGCCGCATCGGCTGACAGAGCGCGGGTCATTGAAACCAGGATGCGGTGAATCTCCGACTGCTCTTCGTCAAGCAGCCGCACGAGTTCGTTGTTTTGCTCGATCGTCTCGAGCGGCTCGACAAAGACGGTCTGTCCGGAGGACGAGGAACCGTGAACAACTCCGGGGACGCGGCGCTTAAACTCGGCACGCACCGGAATGACAAAGCGATCTCCCCGGATCGTGATGAGTTCGTCGCGGGTACTGCCGTCCTCGCTCAGGCGGCGAAGCGATCGGCGCAGGCTCTCTTCGATCGATCGATGTTGGCGGTCAATGGCGCGGCGGATGCGATGAAGTTCGGGGGAGGCATCGTCCGAGATGGAGCCGTCAGGCTCGATCTTGCCGCGCAACTGCCTGAGAAGCGGCGCCAGATCCGACGAACGTAAGGGCGCAGAGAGCTCGGTGATCGCGGGAGCTGCCGCCTGCATCTGGGCTTGCGCCGAACCCGCAGGAAAGAGGAGACCGGTCCAGAGGGCGATTCGCTCGATAATGGTGACCAGGGACAGGATCTCGAGCGGCTCGAGTGCGGAACCCTCAATGCGAGCCTTGTCGAGCAGGTCGGTCGGCTGGAAGAGCCCGTGGAAGTCAAAGCTGCCGCCCGTTGAGAACAGACCACGCATCTCTTCCGTGCGCTGCTGCTGCGTATTGATCCAGCCGAGGTCAGCCGATGGCTCCAGAGCCAGAACCCATGCCCGACCCAGAGGGGAGAAGGTACGTGAGCCGATGTACTCCCGCAGGCGCGGCCACTCGAGCGCGGTGGCGCTGGCTTCAGACAGTGGTAAGGGAATCAGCGGGAGGAAGCTGGTTGACGGCACACTCTTATCGTAATCTCGCAGGGAACCCGCTGTGCACCGGGTGCGTAGGAGAGGGTAGTGAAGGCCGGACGGCAGCATGAGGCTCCAGGAGGTGCGGCATGGTATGTCAGGCATGTGGAAGAGATGTTGAAAACGGAGGGCGATTCTGTCCCCACTGCGGGGCCGCGATGGTGGTCCCGCCGGTTCCTCCGGTCGCTCCGGCTTCCGGACCGGTTCCTCCAGCCGGATATGCTGCTTATCCGACCTATTCGCCATTCCCGGCTGTCCCTCGAGTCGCACGGCATCTCCAAACCCTGGGAACCCTGTGGTGTGTCTACGGGGCGTATCGCGTGATCACGGGGCTGGCGGGCTTCTTCTTCGTGCGCGCCATGACGTGGCATCGCTTCGGGTCCGACTGGCCTTTTGGGTGGGGAGCTCACCATGGCCCCCCATGGCCGTGGATGGCCTTGATGCCGGTGATCGTGACCGCAGCGGTCGTGATGGCGGCGCTGGCCCTGTTCGCAGGGCTAAGTCTGTTGAACCGCAGACCTTATGGGCGCATGCTCGCGATCATCGTCGCCATTCTGGCCTTGGTGAAGTTTCCGTTCGGGACGGCGCTGGGAATTTACACCCTGTGGGCACTGGCACCGGCCAGCTCGGCGATGGAGTACGAGGCGATAGCCGACCGAAGCTGATGGCCACGACGCCGCAGAAGGTGCCTTGGCGTCGTGGATCCGGGCACCACCAACTCACATATGTCGGCAAGTATGTCGGCAAACCGGTTCGGTTTTACCTTCGACAAAGTGCTGTATCCCGCTTCGGGAGACGCTCATGCGGATACGATCGGAATTCTGCTGTATCTGAGCAGCCCCATCGGCACCAGCCTGGCTCACGTCTACTACACAGGGGTCACGGCCGAAAATCCTGCGGGATATGTAGTCGACGCGATCGACCCCAATGAGCCGCGAGCCTCGACCTCTCCTGTGCCGGAGCCTTCCACCTTATGGTTGATGGGGGACTGGCCTGGCAGCGATGGCTGGGACGGCCTGTCGTAAACGTCCCCTCCGCCGGTAAACGGAGACGGTTCGCCCGTCAGCGCGAGCCGGAATAGACTAAGAGGGATGAACTTTCCTGTTACGCGGATGCGTCGTTTGCGGCGCACGGAAGCGATGCGGTCGCTGGTTCGAGAGACGCATCTTCAGAGCCGTGCGCTGATCTATCCCCTCTTTCTTTGCCCGGGCGAAGGGGTTCGAAAGCCGATCAGCTCCATGCCCAATGTCTTCAACCTCTCGCTGGATGAGGCCGTCAAAGAGGCGGAGCGATGTGCGGAGCTCGGCATCGGTGGCCTGCTGCTGTTCGGTCTTCCCGCCCAGAAGGACGAGCAGGGCACGGGAGCCTGGGCCGACGATGGCATCGTGCAGTCGGCTCTGCGCGAGTTCAAAAAGAACCGCAAACTCGATTCCCTGGTGATGATGGCGGATGTCTGCCTCTGCGAGTACACCTCGCACGGTCATTGTGGAGTCGTGGCACGCGACGGCGATCACTTCCACATCGAGAACGACGCCAGCGTCGAATTGCTGGCTAAGACGGCGGCCTCGCTCGCGCGCGCAGGAGCCGATGTTGTCGCTCCCAGCGACATGATGGACGGTCGTATCGCAGCGATGCGCGAGGCACTCGACGCAGGCGGCTGCGACCAGATCCCGATCCTGAGCTATGCCTCGAAGTTCGCCAGTGCGTTCTATGGGCCCTTTCGGGAGGCAGCCGACTCAGCACCGCAGTTTGGAGATCGTCGAAGCTACCAGATGGATGGCGCCAATCGGCGCGAGGCCATGCGGGAGATTGAGCTGGATGTAACCGAGGGTGCAGACATGCTGTTGATGAAGCCCGCAATGCCCTACCTCGACATCCTTCGCGAGGCCCGCGAACGGTATGAGCTGCCGATGGGGGCCTATCAGGTCTCAGGGGAGTACTCGATGCTGCACGCAGCGTTCGAACGCGGCTGGCTTGAGCCTCAGCGCGCCATGATGGAATCGCTGCTGTCGATTCGGCGAGCGGGTGCGGACTTTATCGTGACCTACTTTGCAAAGGATGCAGCGGAGGTACTGGGGTAGCTGCCTCCAGAGCATAGCGAAGGGCAGCTCGCGCCAGCAGACGCGTGGAATCAAGCGTCGGCAGCGGTGAACTCTCTTCGTGCAGCAGGAGAGGTATCTCCGTGCAGCCGAGCACCACGGCGTCGCAGCCTTTGGTCTTCATGCCTGCAATAACCTTCTGGAAGAACGCGAGGGCCTCCGGGGTAAAACGGCCGCGGATAAGCTCATCCATGATGATGCGGTTGATCTCTTCGCGTTCCTGCGGCTCGGGCAGCAGAGAGGCAATACCCGCCCCTGCGAGCTTTTCCGGATACACCTCGCTCTCCATCAGCCATCGCGTACCGGTTATCCCAACCCGCCGTGCTCCCCGCGCGACGGCCTCCCTGGTTACGCTCTCGGCGATATGCAGCCAGGGAAGCGGCGAGCGCGCTTCAATCAACGGAAGCGCCCTATGGATGGTGTTATCGGGACAGATGATGAAACTCGCTCCTGTCATGGCCAGCTTGCTGGCGGAAGACAGCATGATCTGGCCGACGCCGTTCCAGTCATCACGATCGATGCACTCCATGTAATCGGCCAGCGAGTACGAGTGCATCGTGATCTCGGGATGAGCGTGGCGACCCATCAGCGCCGGGGCATCCTTGCACAGGGCACGGTAGCAGAGCGCCGCTCCCTCGGCAGAACAGGCGACGATACCGATGTGCTTTGCCATGCATTGATTTTAGAATGCCTTTCATGGCGCGAATTGCGATTGTTGGTGCGGGTGCGATCGGCGGTGTTGTGGCTTCGTTACTGCAGGCGACGGGGCAGCACCAGCTGGTGTTGTGTGTGCGGAGGCAGATTGGGCCGCTCGTTGTGGAACAGGACGGTGTTGCTGCGACGATCGATGCCACGGTGCTGACCAGGCCCGAAGAGGCAAAGCCGGTGGACTGGGTGATGATTGCTACCAAAGCCTACGATGCAGAGGCGGCAGCCCGGTGGCTGGATGGCCTCTGTTCAGCAGGGGCAGCCGTAGCAGTCCTCCAGAATGGTGTAGAGCACCGTGAGAGATTCGCTCCCTATATTGCGAAAGAGCACATCGTCCCGGTGATCGTGGATTGTCCTGCAGAACGCACCTCGTCGGCGCAAGGCGAGCGTATTCTGCAGCGTGGCCCGATGAGCCTCAGGGTTCCCGACACCATGCTGGGCCGCGAGTTCGTAAACCTCTTTGCCGGAAGTCCCGCCGACGCTGCAGCAGTTGACGACTGGACCACCGTGGCATGGAAAAAGCTGTGTCATAACACCGTAGGAGCTCTGCCTGCGCTGCTGCTGAAGCCCGCTGGCATCGTTCGCGACCAAGCGATTGGTGAGGTTGCGCTGGACATGCTGCGCGAGTGCATTGCCGTCGGACGAGCCGAAGGTGCGGTTCTGCACGACTCATTTGCAGATGAGGTGCTCGATGCGTGCCGCAGATCCAATCCCGATTCCATCAACTCCCTGCTGGCGGACAGGATGGCCGGCCGCCCGATGGAGACCGCGGCGCGCAATGGAGCGATCGTCCGTAAGGGCCGGATTCATGGCATCCCTACACCCGCAAACGCAATGGCGGTCGCGCTTCTGGAGGCTTTGGCCGCGAAGTAGCTTCTACCTGGTAGGCCTTACGAGACAAGCCCTGCTGCCAACAAGGTGCTGCCCTAGCAGACGAGGCATAAAGAATCCAAAGAAGGACTGTTCCTGCGGAGCAAGGCACGCCTGCGCGTTGGGAGATCCCTGGGTTGCGAGGGTCATTCCCTTGTCATCCACTTCGACGTGCAGCGGCGTCATGGCGCAGGTATTCGGCTCGATGGCATAGGCAGCCGCCACAGCGTCGAACAGCGTCGGTGTGGTGGCGTGTGAGCCGCGGCTCCATTCGGCGATGAGAACCTGCAGTGCATCGGTCATGGGCGTGCTGATGGAGGCAAGTGCAGAGCGCCTGGTTTCGTCGAACTTGATCTGGGTGGAGTCCAGCGGGAGCATGAAGATCGGAACCCCGGAACGGAAGAGCTTCTGCGCCGATTTAGGATCGCGGTCGATGTTGTACTCCGGCTCTGCGGGCGCATTCGCTCCGCCATAGCCGCGGTGGATGGAGCCTCCCATCAGCACAACACGCTTGAGCTTGCGAAAGGTCGCAGGATCGCGGTCGATGGCTGCGCCGATGTTGGTGAGAGGACCAAGCGCGAGCAGGGTGACCTCGTTTGGATGCGCTTTGATCTGCTCCAGAAGAAAGGTGACCGCATCTCCATGTGGGCGTTCGATTCCTGCCTTGGCCCAGGGGGCCTGGGAAAAATTCGCGTTCGACTCGGTTGGAATGCCGGTGTGAACCGGGATATCCTCGCGTCCCGTCTCGCAAAGCATTCGATCCAGCATCCGGGCTCGCAACGCCGTATCTCCCCAGGCTGAGGAGATGCCGAGGATCTTTAGCTCAGGACTGGCGAGCGCAAGGTCGATGGCAAAAGCATCGTCCACGTCGTCGCCGATATCGGTATCGATGATGATTGGGATTTGGGCGGATCTCTGCGCGAAACCGAGGGAGGTGGCGAAGGCCAGCGCGCTGGCGAGAAGAAGACGAGGAAGTCGCATCGGCAACATCTTAGCTGGCTGCATATCGATCGCTATCCACAGCGGGCTCCGCCTCTTCGTCGTAGGTGGTCTTTAGCGGCAGGAAGATGCTTACATCGGTTCCATGATCAACATCATCCTGGCTGCTTTGGATCGAGATTCGTCCGCCGTGACCTTCCACAAACTGTTTGGAGACGAAGAGGCCGATACCCGTCCCGATGGAGTTGCGTGTGGTGAAAAAAGCCTCGAAGACACGAGAGAGATTCTGTGCCGCTATGCCCACCCCGGTATCCTGAACCGACAACAGCACACCGCCGTCGGCCTCTTTGAGGCTAACGCAGAGCATCCCTCCCGACGGCATGGCATAGATGGAGTTCGCGACCAGGTTTGATACGACCTGCATCATCTCGCCTCGCCGCAGCATCAGCTCCCGGTTGGTCTTGAGGGACTGTTCGAGTCGAATCCCAAAGGCCGCGCAGCGAGGCGCATAGACCGAAAGGGTGTGGCGCAACAGCTCAGCGAGCGAGGTCTTGCGAGCGGAGCTGTGTTCGCGATAGAAGCCCAGAGTCTGCCGCGCTATATGAGAGACACGCGCAAGCTCATCTTCAGCAGACTTCAGATAACCCTTTCCTCCCTCATCCACGACGGAAGAACGAAGAAGGTACAGGAGATTAACGACCGCCTCGAGAGGGTTGTTGATCTCGTGCGCGATGGTGGCGGCCATTCGCCCTGCTGCCGCGATCTTTTCCGCCTGCAGCAACGAACGTTCGACGCGCTTCGTGCTGGAGACGTCCCGCAGAATCTTAGAGGCGCCCGCGATCACGCCGTTTTCGTCGCGGATCGGAGAGACGGTCAAGGATACCTCCAGCAACTGCCTGTCTTTGGTGAGCCGGACGGTTTCAAAGTGATCGATGCGTTCTCCGGAACGAATCTTCTTGAGAATCACTTCCTCGTCGCCGTGCAGATGCTCCGGGATCAGCGTGAGGATGGAGGTGCCGATCATCTCCTCTTCGGTATAACCGAAAATTCGTGCCGCGGCCTCGTTCCAGCTGGTAATGATCCCGTTCAGGTCCTTGCTGATAATGGCGTCGTCAGAAGAGGCGACAATGGCCGCCAGCTCCGCGAACTGCTTCGAGGAGCCCCGAAGCGTCTGCTGCACCTTTTCCAGGTCACTGACTTTCTTGGTCAACTGCCCGGTGAGAAGGATGTTTTCGATCCCTAAAGAAGCCTGCGCCACAAGTGAGGTCACCAGCGGCTCTAAGTTCTCTTCAAAGACATCCGTGCCGGAGTGACCACAGAACAGGCCGCCGCCTGTCCCCTCCCTGGAATGCACCACCGGCACGGCTAGGCAGCTACGGATGCCGGACAAGTCTGGAGGAAGCTGGATTGAGGGTACGTCGGAGAAAAAGCGAGCGTCGCTTGAGATATCCCCAGAGCGAATCGGGGAAGTTCCATGGATAGAGGGGGAGCGAAATGTCTCATCGTCGTTCTCAACCCACCGGACGAGTGTCTCGCGATCCTGTTGGGAGAGAGCGTATAGCCTCCGGTGATTGCCCTCGGAGTCCGTAAAAACGAAAAGGAAAGCCGCAACCTCCCCGTTGCAAATCTTTCGAGCCGCCTCCGCCACCGAGACGGCGATAAACTCCGGATCGGTGCTGCGGGTTATGGCAAGACCCGTCTCTACGACTACAGCCAGCTGCCCGTCCGGTTCGCCGGAGCGTTCCGAAAATTTGTACATGATTCTCCAAACTCAGCCCGTGTCGCCATGACCTGTTCTTTGTACATGGCGCAATCTTCCTTGGATAGCCATTTGGCCATGTTATTCGAAACAGGACCCCGCCCCCAGACGGAAACCTCTACAACGGCCATAGATATGCCGCTGCGCTGGTCTGTCGTCATTTCGAATCCAGTTCCAGCGGGTCGAAAGGACGAGCCTTCACCTTTACCCAGTAACCGCATCACGATAAATCCTCGTTCGGAATATCGCTACCAATTTCTGGAGAGGAAGGGCGATGTTCGCCCCGCAGAAGGGCTTGACAGATTGTGTAATCTACAATGTTTGGGGTAACCAAACAGAGGAGATTGCTTTGGCAGACGCGATTTTTGACGTAGTAGTTGTTGGCGGCGGTCCTGCAGGGTATACCTGCGGCATTCGCGCAGCGCAATACGGACTCAAGGTAGCCCTTATCGACGCAAATGACAGATTAGGCGGAACTTGCCTGCTCTGGGGCTGCATCCCGACCAAGGCCATGCTCTTCACGGCCGAAATCTGGGACCACCTGAAGCACGCCGAGAACTACGGAATCGACGGCGTCTCCTCGCCGAAGCTCAACTGGAAGAACGTACTCGCCCGCAAGGACGACGTGATCACGCGTCACACCAAGGGCCTCGACTTCCTGATGAAGAAGAACAAGATCACCACCTTCAAGGGCTTTGGCACCCTGACCGGCCCGGCCAAGGACGGCGTCCACACCATCGACGTAAAGTTGGCCGATGGCAAAAAGGACACCATCAAGGCGAAGAAGGTCGTGCTCGCCACCGGCTCCGACGCCCGCGTACTGCCCGGCTACAAGCCCGACGACACCATCCTGACCAACTACGAGATCCTCAAGATCGCCGAAGCCCCCAAGTCCCTGATTGTCATCGGCTCGGGTGCCGTCGGGGTGGAGTTCGCCTCCATCTTCAAGAGCTTCGGAGCCGAGGTCACCGTCCTTGAAGTCCTGCCACGCGTCGTCCCCGTCGAAGACGAGGAGATCTCCAAGGAGCTCGCGCGGCAGTTCAAGAAGCGCGGCATCGACATCAACACCTCCATCAAGGACACCAGGATCGAGAAGACCAAGACCGGCGTCACCGTCACCTGGACCGACTCCAACGGCAAGCCGCAGTCCAAGCAGGCGGAGAAGGTTCTGATGGCCGTAGGCCGCGCACCTCGCACCGAAGGCATCGGCCTCGAGAAGACCAACATCAAGCCCGAGCGCAGCTTCGTGATGACCAACGAATGGATGGAGACGACCGAGCCCGGCGTCTACGCCATCGGCGATATCGTCGGCGGCATGCCGCAGCTGGCCCACACCGGCATGATGGCCGGCATGGTCGTCGCCGCGCGCATCGCCGGCAAGTACGCCAAACCGATCAACCGCGGACGCATCCCCGGCTGCACGTACACCGAGCCCCAGATCGGCAGCGTAGGTCTCACTGAGGCGCAGGCCAAGGAGAAGGGCTACAACGTCAAAGTCGGCAAGTTCCCCTTCGTCGGCAACTCGAAGGCCACCATCCTCGACGCGCACGACGGCTTCGTCAAGATCGTCTCCGACGCAAAGTACGGCGAAATCCTCGGCGTCCACATCATCGGCCCCTACGCCACGGAAATCGTCGCCGAAGCCGTAACCGCCATGCAGCTCGAAGCCACAGTCGAAGAGATGATGTTCACCATCCACGCTCACCCGACGGTCGCCGAAGCACTGAGCGATGCATTTGCAAGCGTCGAAGGCAAAGCCATCAACGTGTAAGCTAGCGCCACAGAATCAAAGGGAGAGCCTTTTCAGGGTTCTCCCTTTGTACTGCAAGATATCTCTGTCACACGCCGACTGCCGCAGAGTACGACTGAAAGATTTCGCGCTGTATGTGGCTATCAGTGGCGCTGTGATTATTTTCCTAGTGGTTTGTGCATTGAACGGTGTGAGCTATGAATGGATCATTGCCTGGATCGAAACCAGCTTCATTTTCGTCTCGATCGTTGTAGTTAGCAGGCAGCAATGGTCCATTGCGTTTTGGCTATTCTTTTCGATAGCTTTTGCGCTTCACGTCCTTTGTCTGTCTCCCATAGTTGCTTACTTACACAGAATGCCTCATGCAGTCGCGCGTCTAGTCACCATAGGTGGCTTCGCTGAGTATGCTGTTCTACTCCTTGCAAGAAATTTGCTATTTCCTCACCGAGGCTCCAGGGCGAAGCATGATCATGAAGATTGGCTTACGCGATTCTGAACTGCTCGAGCTAGATGCCGCAGCCGGGTGCCCCACATCTCGATTTTGAGATGTGGGTTTGCAGGATGCACATTCAACCCAACATCACGCCAAGGTGCCTCATACATGCAGCTTCATCGCATGTTGTGGGATCATTCGCGCAAAGCGCGAACCGCCTCGCTTAAGGGCACGGCTTCAGCCGAGCCGCAAACCGTCAACGTATAGTTCCATCATCTCAAGATTTTTAAGGAGTGGTCAGTCTCCAGACGGCTTCCAGCGCTGCTGCGCTAATGCTGCTTCTTTGGCATATGAAACTGTCATTGGTTTGTTGATAGTGGCCGAAAACCTCGTTTTCATGAAGTTGTGGTAAACCCTCACCCGCGCTAACCTCTATCATGGGACTCGACCCCGTAGAGATTGTCCTGCGCACAGAAGAACTGTTCGTTATAACTGTCGAGGACGGCGAAGCCGCCGCTGTCCATACTGTGGGGGACTTCTACAATCTGAATCTGTCGGAAGCTGGGTGTGACGCCGCTTCAATCCCCAGTCGCCTCCGCGGAGCTTCTACGATTACACACAAACAAAAGAAGTTCTTGTTCCTTTCCACGCACACGCCGCTGCCAGCCCGGCCGGACGTTCTACCTTGGTCACCACAGAGTGTGTGTGACGTTCTGGTCGCGGTTTTTGCCGACCAACAAGGTTTGAAGCGAGAAGAGATTCTCTACCGCGCACGAATTGCCCAAGACCTTGGCGTCGACTGAAGCCGCTGATCCCTCCCGAAAAGTCGGGTTTTGGAAACTACGATCTTAGTTTCTCGAAAATCCGTTTGCTTGCAGCGAGCCATTTAGGAAGGCTCGAGTGAACGATCTCTTGTTCCAACGTTTGCAAGGGCTGCGAACGCTATGTTGCCGATGACACAGAGTAAGGTCTCATTGTTCGCGATAGCATTTCTGAAGCGTAGGTCTTCCCCGGAAGGCGAGGTGTCCACCCGCTTTCCGTTCTCAAATGCGGCGTGAGCCCCAGCCCAACCAGCCGCCCCCGAAATCAGCAAAAACACTACAGCGGCAGCTAATGAAGCTCTGGCGGTCCTAGCTATTGTGATTCGGCGCCGGTACATTATCACAGCCGTAACGGAGCCAATGATGAGCCCCAAAGCAAACTTTAGCCCAGCAAGCATGGCAACTATTCCAGTTGTTAGGAGCATTTCTCGCCCTCAGGAACAGCATACAAGTGGTGCCCCCCACAAAGTCGGGTTTTCGGCAAATTCGCGCTTCGTCTGGGGTGCCCCATTCATGCAGTTTCATCGCGTGAGTGGATATTCGAGCGCAGCTCGAACCGCCTCGCTTAAGGGCATAGCTCCAGCCGTGCCGCAGATCCCTTGCAATATTCCTAAAGACACTTTGCCGACAATTTAATGGCATAATGTCCCTATGGCCGTCGCCGCAAAATCCCGCTCCACCGCCCGCCTCCACCTCACGCTTGAGCGTGTAGAAGCAGGCGTTCCCGTCGATACGATGACCAGCTTCGTTACTGCCTCCGGCGTCGAGCTGAAGGACATCTACGACGTCGTCATCCCCGCACGCACACTGAAGCACCGCCGTGCTCGCCGCGAGTCTCTGTCATCCGATGAGTCCGACAAGCTTGCCCGTCTCATCCGGGTCTTCGATCACGCAGTCTCCGTCTTCGGCGACGCCGAGCGCGCACGCGAGTGGCTGGGCAAGCCGAAGAAGCGCTTCGACCTGCGCACGCCCATGCAGATGCTGCGCACCGATCTCGGCGGCCGCATGGTCGAAGAGATGCTTGGGCAGATCGAACACGGCATGTTCGCCTGATGGCGGCCGCCCCGCCAAAACTCGAGCTCTGGCGCATCAGCAACTTTCACTCCCTCTCAGGCGAGGGGGGGCTGCGCTATTCCGCGCGATGGCACACCGCGGGGAGGCCCATCGTCTACCTCGCGGCATCTCCCGCAGGAGCCATGATTGAAGTCCTCGTTCACCTTGAATTGGAAGAGGATGAGCTTCCACGGGCATACACCCTGCTGCACGTCGAGGCTCCCGCCAGCATCGCCGTCGAAGACCTCCGCACAGGCAAACGCGACGATTGGAAGACCGCCCTCGGCATCAGCCGCGCCCTCGGCGACGCATGGCTGAAGAGCAGTACCACTGCTCTCGCACGAGTGCCGTCGGCGATCCTGCCCAACACCTTCAACTACCTGCTCAATCCTCTGCACCGCGACGCGAAGCGCATTCGCATCGCCGCTTCTACAAAGGCAAACTTCGACCCGCGCCTGCTGCGACACCTGCGAGGCGGATAAAACCGCAGGCAAACAGTACATCCGTCTGCTCTCTGGCTAGGAACAGCCCCTTTGCTGCATCCGGACCTACACTTGTCAAGTCCCCGGCATCGCTCGATTCACTCTAACTCCAACAAATCACGCAACATCCGCACCAGCAGACAAGTGACGGAAACCGCCTCCCGATCCGCTAAACTTCTTATAGGGGGTCCACAGGCATCACCCGGACCCTGAATCTGGCAAGCAACGTGCGCTTGAAGTCCGGACCTAAGTGGAATCGTTGGAAGACTTTGCGAGAAATACCCAGGGGAAGGGTCGTCGAAGAGCAGCAGGACGCGGTGTCGCTGCAATGGGAGCCACGTGCGGGCGCCGATCGGTCATCAAGCATCGATAATAGACTCGTGGGCGAACAGTACATCCATCTTCTTCAGCTAGGCCGCATCCCCTACGCCGAAGGCCTCGCCATCCAGAAGCGCGTGATCGACGCACGTAAGGCTGGCACCATCGGTGACACGTTGCTACTGCTCGAGCACCCTCCGGTCCTTACCCTCGGCCGCAACTCCCACCGCGAGAACGTTCTCGCCAGCGACGAGGTTCTCGCCGCGCGCAACGTCGAGCTGCATGAGATCAATCGCGGCGGTGACGTAACCTATCACGGCCCGGGCCAGCTGATTGGCTATCCCATCTTCGATCTGCGCGGCGATCTGCCCGGAAAAAAAGGACCCCACCTTGGCCCCGTCGACTTTATGCGCATGCTCGAAGAGGTCATCATCCGCGTCTGCTACGACTTCGCCGTCCCGGCCCAGCGCATCGCCAGACGCACCGGAGTATGGACCATCGCGAGTGGCTCCATTGAGGAGAAAAAGATTTGCGCTATGGGAATTCACGTCTCGCAGGGCATCACCTCGCACGGCTTCGCGCTCAACGTCACTACCGACCTTCGCGACTTTGACCTCATCGTGCCCTGCGGTATAACCGACCGCGCGGTCACCTCGCTTGAATTGGAGGTCCCGCCCTCCGCTGAACCCTCACGCCAGCCGACGATGCAGAACGCCGCCAACTTCACGGCCCGGTCCTTCGGCCGTATCTTCGAGCGCCAGATCGTAGCCTGCGACTCAATGGAATTTCTGGCCCTCCTCGATCAGCCTGCAATATCAGGAAAATAGATCGCTAATGGCTGGCGAATTCTGTTTGCTCGTTAAAAGCACAGACGGTTCGCTAACCGCACCAGCGACGCGCCATCCCTGTTGAAATCCCCGTATAATCCGATTCGTATGCCCGGCTCGCGCCGGATGGACGGAGTGTCGCTTGAACCCCGCCCGCAACTGCTTCAGGGAGAAACGCATGCCGACAGACGTAGTTATGCCGCAGATGGGCGAGTCCATCACCGAAGGCACCATCACGAAGTGGCTCAAGAAGCCCGGCGACACCGTTCAGCGCGACGAGCCGTTGTTTGAGATCTCGACCGACAAGGTTGACGCTGAGATCCCCTCCCCTGAGGCCGGTACGCTGAAGGAGATCAAGGTCGGCGAAGGTACCACTGTCACCATCAATACCGTTGTGGCCGTCATCGAAAGCGCCGCCGCCGGAGCAGGCTCGAGCGCGCCCGCTCCAACTCCCGCTAAGGCCGAGACGGCAGCCTCCGCGGCGAATGATTCCGTCACCCCCGCCGCCGAAGCCGCTCCCGAGGCTACCCAGGGCAATCCCGCTGAAGCCGATTCCGTAGCCGCAGGCACTATCATCGAGCGCGGCGGCGGCACCGAGGTTCTGATGCCGCAGATGGGGGAATCCATCACCGAGGGCACGATCACCAAGTGGCTCAAGAAGGTCGGCGATACCGTTCAGCGCGACGAGCCCATCTTTGAGATTTCGACCGATAAGGTTGACGCTGAGATTCCTTCGCCTGCCGCTGGCACCCTGACGGAGATCAAGGTTGCCGAGGGACAGACCGTCACCATCAACACCGTTGTGGCTGTGATCGGCGGAGGCGCTGGCAAAGCTGCCCCCGCACCGGCCAAGGCCGCTCCCGCTGCTGCTGCCCCTGCTCCGGCACCCACCCCCGTCGCTGCTACACCTGCAGCCTCGGCCTCGGCTGGCGAACGTGGACGCTCCTCGCCGCTGGTTCGCAAGATCGCCCAGGAGAACAACGTCGACCTCGCGCAGGTTGCGGGAACCGGGTCTGCCGGACGCATCACCAAGGAAGACATCCTCGGCCACCTCGAGGGCGGAGCCAAGCCCGCAGCAGTTGCCGCACCGGCTGCAGCCGCGCCTTCCGCTCCCAGGCCCGCCGCACCTGCTGCCGCCCAGCCGCAGCCAGGCGAGCTGGTCCCCATGACCAAGATCCGCTCCATCATTGCGCAGCGCATGGTCGAATCCAAGCGCACCTCGCCGCACGTTCACACGGTCTTCAAGGTCGACATGACCCGCATCGTGAAGCTGCGCGAGAAGGAGAAGAACAAGTACGAGCAGCGCAACGGCGTCAAGCTGACCTACATGCCATTCATCACGCGTGCTGCCATCGTTGCGCTGCGCAAGCACCCCGTCGTCAACGCCGCTGTGCAGGGCGATGCCATCCTCTACAACAAGAACATCAACATCGGTATCGCCGTCGCGCTGGACTGGGGCCTGATCGTCCCCGTGCTCAAGCAGACCGAGGAGAAGAACTTCCTCGGCGTCGCGCGTGGCATCGTCGACATCGCCGAACGCGCTCGCGGCAAGAAGCTCGCTCCCGATGAGGTCACCGGCGGAACCTTCACGCTCACCAACTCCGGCATCTTCGGCGAGCAGTTCGGCACGCCCATCATCCTCCAGCCGCAGGTCGCCATCCTCGGCATCGGCGGCCTGAACAAGGAGGCCACGGTCTTGACCGACAAGGATGGAAACGAGTCCATCGCCATCCGCTCGATCCAGCGCTTCACGCTAGGCTTCGATCACCGCATCGTCGACGGAGCCGACGCCGGCAAGTTCATGACGGACTTCAAAAACTACCTCGAAAACTGGTCCGAAGACATCGGCTGAACTTCACATTCGGTGTAGATAACAGGCGGCGGTTCCCTCACGGGGCCGCCGCTTTTGTTTCTTGAATTTGACAAAGCGATCAATCCTTTCTACTCTCCTATTCCAAATAGGAGAGAGCCTGTATGGGCAAAAAAGTCGATCTGCTTCAGGGCACACTTGAGATTCTCATTCTCAAGGCGGTCTCACTGGGTGCGCTGCATGGTTATGGAATTCTGCTCCGGATCCAGCAGATCTCCGGTGGAAGACTTGAGATTCCGCAAGGGTCGTTTTATATCGCCCTCTACCGCATGGAGCATAAAGGGCTCATCAAGGGTGAGTGGGGAGAGTCGGAGAATAACCGGCGGGCTAAGTTCTACACGCTCACCGCCGATGGACGAAGGCACCTAAGGAAAGAGACGGAGAAGTGGGCCGAGATGACGGATGTCGTCGGCTCTGTGCTGCGTGCAACGCCGGAGGCGCTATGAGCTGGCTCGCGGTGGTCCGTTCCTGGTGGAAGGCGCTGCGTCATCGCTCACAGACGGACAGTGATATTGAAGCAGAGCTGCAATTTCATATTGATGCGCACACGCAGCACCTCATCGAGTCGGGCATGTCGCCCGAGGACGCCGTACGTCAGGCGAAGGTCGAGTTTGGGCGCGTCGATGTGCAAAAGGAGAAGTACCGTGCCGCGATAGGCCTGCGTCCGTTGCATGAGATTGGCGCGGATCTCCGCTACGGCGTTCGTTCCCTCTATCGCCATCCCTCCGTCTCGATCGCAGGCATTCTTTCTCTGGCGCTCGGCATCGGCGCGACCTCGGCGATGTTCAACGTCATCTACTCCACGCTGTTGCATCCGTTTCCTTATGCAGACGCAGACCGCATCGTCAATCCTTCGTTGATCGATGAGAAGCAGCCTTTGGTGCCGACGTGGTTTCCGCTGGAGCCGGCGCAGTATGACAGGTTCGTGAAGGCCAGATCGATCGACAGCGTCCTCGGTTTCGCGCTGCGGCCCCAGCAGGAGAAAGGGGGTGCATTTCCGGAGGACGTTGGCATTGCCTTCGTCACGCCGAACATGAACGAGTTCCTCGGAGTTCCCGCGATGCTTGGTCGCGGAATGCGGCTCTCCGATGACGGTCAGAATGTCATGGTGCTGGACTACAAGTATTGGCAGCGACGATTCGGTGGCGACCGTACCGTACTCGGTCGGACGATCAACCTGAGCGACACGAGCCTGACCATCATCGGAGTCATGCCGCCGCGCTTCACCTTTACGGAGACGGTAGGGAACGTCGACGGCTATATTCCCTGGAGCACCGCGCGAACTCCTGCCCTGCTTCCGTGGATCAAGCTTAAGCGAGGTGTTACGCCCCAGGCGGCAGATGCGGACTTCAAGCCGTACCTCGACAGATTCAGGCAGGAGACGCCGATGCACTTCCCCAAGAAGTTTCATGTGGACGTGCAGCCTATTGCGGCTCCATACATGCATCGCACCGGACGCACACTGGCTCTGTTGTTTGCTTCTGTCGTGTTGCTGCTTCTCATCGGTTGCGCCAACTGTTCCGTGCTCCTGCTTGCGCGTGGAGAAGCCCGGCAGCAGGAGTTATCGATCCGTTCAGCTATCGGTGCGGGGCGCTTTCGGCTTATGCGTCAGTTGCTGATCGAATCGTTCTCAATCGCATTGGCCGGTGCCACTCTTGGCACAGCCCTCTCCTACTGGCTGGCGAAGCTCCCCCTGACGCTGATGCCAGGCACGTTTCCACAGGAGGCCGCGATTACCGTGAACTGGCCCGTGCTGGGATTTTCAATCTCCCTGGCCCTGTTGACCGGGATACTCTTTGGGCTTGCTCCGGCGTTCCGCTTCTCACGTCCCGATGTCTCGCACATGTTGCAGGGGCGATCGCAAACGATCAGCGCAACGGGCGGTAGATCCCTCAACCTTCTTATCGCTGGGCAGATCGCCCTAACCTTCGTCTTGCTGGGAGTTGCAGGCGCCGCGGTTGCAGGCTTCATGCGGATTACCTCGATGAAGCTGGGCTACGATCCGAACAATGTTGGCTTCATCAGTGTCCCGCTAAAGCCCGACCCCAGCAAGAACCAGCAGGCATATGCGAGCTATATTGCCCGGCTCCGCGATACGGTTGCCGCAGTTCCCGGCGTCGTCTCTGTGGGTGTCATGTCCAGCGGAATCCCGCCATCGCAACCCTTCGGAGGGTTTGGGCGGCCATCGTCGTTTCAGCTTCTCGGACGCCAATCTGAATTGCAACTGAATACACTCGTTCAGTTAGTCAGTCCTGAATACTTCGCCACTCTGAAAATTCCCCTTCTCAGAGGACGCTTGTGGAGTCAGGCTGAGAACCAGCGCGGAGACTTCGTCGCCGTCGTCAACGAGACCTTCGCGCAACGCTATCTCGATGGGCACGATGTTATCGGACAGCAGGTCCGCACCGACGCCGTGAAGAATGATGGCAGACCCGCGAGCATTCCCTCGCCCCAAAGCGCAGAGTGGCGTCAGATAGTCGGCGTCGTCGCTGACTATCGCAACGATGGGCTTGAGCGTCCTCCGGCCCCAGCGATCTTTGTGCCCTATTCCACCTTTATGTGGAACTCGACCCAGTTTTTCATCCGCACCTCCGCTGCTCCTGAGGAGATGCTGCGTCCCATTCGCAACGCTGTCCACATATTCAATCCAGATCAGCGTATCTCCGGGAACAAGATCAATACGCTTGAAGGTGCGCTGAGCGTACAGACAATCTGGATCCAGCAGCATATGTTCTCGGTCCTCTTCACCTCTTTCGGGTGTCTTGCGCTGTTCCTCTCTTTATTCGGAATCGGCAGTACGATCTTCTTCGCGACTGCACGGCGACGCAACGAACTTGGGATACGGATGGCGCTCGGAGCGAGACGAGGGCATATCGTGTGGACGGTCTCACGCACCACGCTGGCAACTATTGCCGCTGGGGTTGCGACAGGACTTGTTCTCGATCTCTACCTCCGTGCTTCGTTGAAGCACTGGATGCCCGGCAACAATAGCTCTGTCTGGATCGTTGTCCCTGTGACTGCGACTCTTATGGTGGCGGCCTTCATCGCCTGTCTTGTGCCGGCCATCCGAGCGGCCTGCGCAGATCCAACCGAAACGCTCCGTAACGAATAATCGGCCGCGCTGTTCATCGTCTTCGCTCTGCTATCGGGGTATCGCCCTTTGTTCGCCGCGGCGTTGCCTATTTGGGAAATTAACCAAAAGGTTGTAGCTCTTCAAGGGCGCATTCGTTCTGGTGAGGGTTACAATCGTTAAACGCGAATGACGATTGCAGAAACGCATTCGCCTAATCCAGTTCCGTACCACGAATCTCAACAGGAGCCCTGCCGGTTGTCCTTCTCACTTCCAGAATCCCTCCGGATGTTCGTCTGCTCGCGCAGGCTCCACGCTCTTCTCGCTATTCTCCTCGTGGGAGTTATTCCCGCCTCGGCAGCCTCGCGTCGGCCCGCGGCCCGCAAGCATCCTCGCTATCATGCCCTTACGCACGCCTTCGTCAATGTTGCGCTTCCCGTCGCAGGCCTTCTGCCCGATGACGAAGAGGAGCTTCCAGCCGACGGCCAGAAGTATGAGCTGAAACTCGTGCGCGCCTATACCGGCGAGGTTCTCAACGTGGTCTACCGCATCGGCGACACCTATATCCCGGATGCGCTCGACAAGCTGAATGCGTTTCTGCGTGACAGCCACAACGAGGAGGTTAGCGAGTACGACCCGCGCACCTTCGACGTGCTGCACACCATGCTCGCAAAGCTGGGTAAAACCAACGCCGCCGTCAACATCCTCTCTGCCTACCGAACGCAGGAGACGAACGACATGCTTCGCGAGAGCGGAACCACCAACGCCGCCCTGCACTCGCAGCATATTGAAGCCAAGGCCCTCGATATTCGTGTCCCTGGCGTTTCGGCGCCGTTGCTGCGCGACGCCGCGCTGTCGCTCGACGCAGGTGGCGTAGGCTACTACCCGAGGAGCCAGTTCGTCCATGTGGACGTAGGCCCCGTCCGCCAGTGGACGTACTCGCCGCATGTGTCAAGACGGTCGCGCCACTCTCGGACCAGCCACTCCTTCCGCTCCAAACGTAGCTAAACATTCGCTAGGTTCTGAGCAAGTTCAAGTCCGGCGCATCCAAAAAAATTTGGAAGTGTTCTACAAACGGTGCGACGTGCAGACCATCCGTCTCGCGTCGGCGGCCGGTGATATCAACACGGAACACGACATTTACGATGACGATGCCGTCTGTGACTATCCTCAATCGGGGGAGCGAATCCTCGGGCGAAGCAATCTGCAGGCCTTGCGGGGTCATCATCCCGGCAAGCCCTCCGGTTTCAATGTAAGGCGGATCGTCGGAGAAGGGGACCTCTGGGTCAACGGAATACACGATCACCTACCAGAGGCGACCGGCATACACCGTCAGCATCATGGAGTTCCGCAACGGTAAGGTCATGCACGAGACCGAGTATTTTGCGGATCCCTTCGAAGCCCGGGCGTGGCGAATCCAATGTAGCCGTTAGATCTTGATGAAGATTCGCCTTCTGAACAGCACCAGGCACGGAATAAAACAGATCAGAACATAGCTCAGCGAGTAGAGGAGAGAGCCCAACGCAGGGCTGACGGTGGACGAGAAGATTCTCGTGTAGATCAATGCCTTCAGACTTGTCGTGCTGCCGTTGCCTCCAACGCGGATAACTTCCAGCACGATGGATAGTAACTCCGACAAGGCGTAGGCGAAGATGGCATTCGATCCGAAGACCTTCCATGGGTAGGTCCACGCGCCCTGATGCTTCCTGATGTCGATCACGAAGTAACAGAGAAAAAGTATCAACAGCGTCCAGCCAGCCGCGAAGAGCACGTAGGAGCTCGTCCACAGTCTCTTGTTGAAAGGAAACCATATCGCCCACAGGCTTCCAAGCATGAGACCGCCAAAGGCCCCCGCCAGCAGGCCTGCCGCTTTCTCTTGCATCCCCCTTGTGGTGCGAAGCCAGAGCCCGGTCAACATTCCAAGAAGGCAGGTCGCGATCGCCGGAACCGTGCTGATCAATCCAAGAGGGTCCCGTGTCTTCTCGAGCAGCCTGCCGGGAAACAACCGCCGATCCACGACGGAGACCCAATTGATGTCCTTATCGAGAAAGGGAAAGTCACGCCCGGGCATTCCATATCCAGGGATGGGAATCCAACGCAGGAGGATCCAATAGCTCAGCAGACACGCCGCCGAAACGCATACAAGCGTAACCACACGCCGATCCCACAGATAGAGTACGGTTGCCACCAGATAACAGAGGGCAATTCGCTGCAGCACGCCGTAGAACCGCAGCGTTGCCAACGGGTAGTGCGGAAACCCATGAATGAGGATGCCCAGCACGAACAGGATCGCAGCTCGTCGCAATGCATGCCAGAACAGGGAACGCCTGGACCCGCCGCGGGCGATTCGCGACGCCGTGGAAAGCACAGTGGTGATACCCACCAGGAAGAGGAATATCGGAAACACTAAATCGGTCGGGGTCCATCCATTCCAGTCAGAGTGTTTCAGGGGCCAGTAGGCGAGATGCTCATTTCCGTTATTGTTGACCAGGATCATGAAGGCAATCGTCATTCCCCGCACGACATCAAGAAAGACAAGGCGCTGGGGCGCCTGCGTCGTAGTCTCCTGCGAGATCACCTGAGGTGACGCATTCACCGTCATCTGGACTGTTCCTCTGTATCGCCTGTTTTGAACAACCCTTCCTGGATCGGATTCTAACGTTCTCGTCGCCAGTGTGCTCGCGTGCACCACCCGCTCCTGCAGACAAAATCAAAGCGGCGGTTCCTTCCGGAGCCGCCGCTTTGGTTTTTCAGACGTAAGACCAACAAGCCGAGTTAGGGACGACTTATCTCAAAAGCTGAGAACCGGAGAGTCGTCTGCGAACCCGATTGCAACTAGCGCCCCGTCATCTTCTCCAGGTGTTCGGGATACCGATCGCCTTCCACAGGAACCCTCGAAATCGCATCGTTGATCTCTGCCAGATCCGCCACGGAAAGTTTAAGAGATGCAGCGCCGATGTTTTCTTCCAGTCGTGACAGCTTGGTCGTGCCGGGGATAGGAACAATCCAGGGCTTTTGCGCGAGCAGCCACGCAAGGGCAATCTGCGCGGGAGTTGCGCCCTTCTGTTTCGCGATATCGCCCAGCAGGTTGACAAAGGATTGATTGGCCTTTCGCGCCTCGGTCGAGAACCGTGGAAGCTGACTGCGGAAGTCTGTTTTGCCAAGCTCTGTCGTATCGTCCATCTTGCCCGTCAAAAAGCCTTTGCCTAAAGGGCTGTAGGGAACCATGCCGATGCCGAGCTCTTCCAGCGTAGGAAGAATCTCCGCCTCAGGTTTGCGCCACCACAACGAATACTCGCTCTGGAGCGCCGTAACGGGCTGTACCGCATGTGCGCGGCGAATCGTCTGCGCTCCCGCTTCGGACAGTCCGAAGTGCTTTACCTTTCCGGCCTGGATCAGATCTTTGACCGCACCGGCGACGTCTTCGATGGGAACATCGGGATCGACACGGTGCTGGTAGAAAAGGTCAATCGATTCGATGTTCATGCGCTTCAGTGAGGCATCTGCGACCAGCTTGATGTGCTCCGGGCGGCTGTTCAATCCCAGCCAGCCGGGGCTTCCGTCAGGCTTCATATTGAAGCCGAACTTCGTGGCGATGACGACCTTATCCCGGATGGGCGCGAGTGCTTTGCCGACGAGAACTTCATTTGTAAAAGGGCCATAGACCTCCGCGGTATCGAAGAAGTTGACGCCCAGGTCAACGGCCTTGTGCATCAGGCTGATCATTTCGTTCTCGTCGTGAACGACACCGTACGAGAAGCTCATGCCCATGCAGCCCAGGCCAAGTGCCGATACTTCCAGATTGCCTCTTCCAAGTTTGCGCTTTTCCATGATCACTCCAACTGTTTCGCCGCGATTGCGGGAGACAGGAACAAGACTATGCTCCAAATGTTCATGAGACTAGAGAGTTGGCATCGTATGCAGCCATGAATAAAATTCATGAATCATGAAAAAGGAACTCGGAGACCTCGCCGCCTTTGCCATCGTGGCGGAGGAGAAGAGCTTTACCCGCGCAGCCACCCGCCTTGGCGTCTCGCAATCTGCGCTGAGTCATTCGATGCGAGGGCTTGAGAAGAGGCTGGGGCTGCAACTGCTGGCCCGCACTACGCGAAGCGTGTCACCCACCGCAGCGGGGAAGGCGCTGCTGCAAGACCTCGCACCGGCGCTCGAACGGATCGACCGCTCTCTGGCCAGTGTTCGGAAGATGCGAGATCGCCCGGCGGGTCGCATCCGGCTCGTCCTCTCCCATACCGCCGCGCATTTGATTCTTCTGCCAAAGCTGGCGCAGTTTGTACGAAACTATCCCGACATCGCATTGGATGTCACTTCGTCGAATGATCCGGTCGATCTGGTCGCAGGCGAGTACGACGCAGGCATACAGATCGGCGAGTTCATCCAGAAGGAGATGATCGCTGTCAGGGTTAGTAAGGATATGCGACTGGCCGCTGTCGGGTCGCCAACCTATTTCGAATCCAACAAGCCTCCGCGGACGCCTCGCGATTTGAAAGATCATACCTGCATCGCCTTCCGCTTCCGCACCGGAACATATCGCTGGGAGTTCGAGAAAGGGCGCAGAACGTTGACCGTCAACCCTCAAGGATCGCTCACCTTCGATGCCCCCGATCTGGTGATTCAAGCCGCTCTGAAGGGCCTGGGAATCGGAATGGCGATGGAGGGAGTGCTCAAAGACAAGATTGCCAGCGGTCGGCTGGTTCAGGTTCTCAAAGACTGGTGCCCCACCTTTCCCGGCTTTTTTCTCTACTACCCAAGCCGCCGCAACCAGCCGGCTGCTCTCGCCGCCCTCATCAACAAGCTACGTCTTACGGAAAGGTAACGACCGTGCCTTTTATACGCAATGTTGAGGTTGCATATCCCGCCACCGGCGCATATAGTTCGATATGCAATAAGGGGGTTGCATGTCGAGCACAACAGATCGCATCGTCAAAGAGGTCATCCTGCGTTCGCCGCGGGAACGCGTGTGGAAAGCCATCGCCGATTCGGCACAGTTTGGCCGCTGGTTCGGTGTGCGCTTCGATGCTCCATTCGCGCCGGGCGCACATATCAGTGGCATCATCAAGCCCACAACCGTCGATGCCGAAATAGCCGCGGCACAGGCACCGTACGAAGGTAAAAAATTCGACATCACGGTCGAGCGCATCGAGCCGCAATCGCTGTTTTCCTTCCGCTGGCATCCCTGCGCAGTTGATCTGGATGTTGACTACTCTTGTGAGCCGACCACTTTGGTCGAGTTCATCCTCAATGAGGTTGAAGGAGGCACCCGGCTCACCATCATCGAATCAGGCTTTGATCGCATTCCTGTCCACCGCCGCGCCAAGGCCTTCGAGAGCAACAGCTATGGATGGGAGGCACAGGCCATGTTGATCGGAAAGTATCTCCATGACGCGGCATAGGCACCCGGCCGTGCGCAGCACAGCGACGCGGCCAAGGTACGCTGAAACCGCACTGGCCTTTGCCGCGCTGGGCGACGAGACACGCCTCCGTCTGGTGACGCGACTCTCACGGGAAGGTCCGCTGTCGATCACGCAACTCGCTACGGGCGCGGCGGTTACGCGACAAGCCATCACCAAGCATCTTGAAGCTCTCGAACACGCGCGCATTGCGGAGAGTTGCCGAGGAGGGCGCGAACGCATCTGGCAGCTGCATCCGGAGCGGCTCGATGAAGTGCGCTTACACCTGCAACAAATCTCGGATCACTGGGACGCGGCCATTAACCGGCTTCGTGCGCTGGTCGAAGAAGAAGAGCCCTGAGTCGCGCCGGTTGTGCTACCTTCTCAGCTCCCGTGTTTGAGTCGGAGCTTGTCTGATCCTTTCGAGCTTCATCAAATATGGCGGTGTTCATTTCAAGAAATCGCCGGCATTCGCATAAGCCATATTGAATCAATAATTTATTAGAATCCTCCAGCTCTGACGGGGTTGAAATAAAAGCCATCGCAATCATACTTGACGTCGTACACTGTTTGTCATACAGTATGTTTCGTACAGTATGGAGCCAACAACCAAAGACGGCGCAGTAAAAGACAGCGCATCCAGCGCGGAGCTCTTTGACTCCCTCCGGCTTGAGCTGCGGCGAGGATGCCTGGTGCTGGCCGTACTGGCGCAGCTTCGCAAGGAACACTACGGCTACACACTGCGAAAGTCGCTGGCCGAAGCTGGTCTTGAGATCGAGGAAAGCACCCTGTATCCGCTGCTGCGAAGGCTGGAGCAGCAGGGACTACTGACCAGCGAGTGGCGCGAGGAAGAGAAGCGCAACAAGCGTTTCTACCGGCTTTCGGCCGCAGGCCAGCAGATCTTCGGACTATTGCTCGCGGAGTGGAACCGCATCAACGATTCACTGGACAGGATTGTGCAGAAGGAGGGATAAGGCCATGGAACTTCTAAAGCGTTATCTGCAGGCGGTCGAAGAGCATCTTCCAGTGCGAGGACGCGAGGACACACTGGCGGAACTGAGGGCCAATCTCGAATCCGAGATGGAGTGCCGCGAGGAGGAGCTGGGCCGCTCATTGACGGAGACGGAGCAGGCCGCGGTCCTCGAACGCCATGGAATGCCGGTGCTCGTCGCATCGCGCTACGGCTCGCAGCACTTTCTGATCGGGCCCACCCTGTTTCCGATGTATTGGTACACGCTGAAGCGAAGCTTTCCTTTGATGGTGCTGGCCTACGCCGCGGTGCAGATGGCCGGCATTCTCCTCGGCTCCGGGTCTGGTGCCGATCTGGGGCATCGAATCGGAGAGTCCGTCGGTCGCTTCCCCGCAGTAGCGCTGACCTTCTGGGGAATCGTGACCCTCGGCTTTGCCGTCTTCGAGTATGGACAGGGACGCTTCTTCCCGAAGCTGACGCTGCCAAAGTGGAGCGTACGCGACCTTCCTCCGCTCGATCACGACCAGAACAAGAGGCACTCCTTTGCGAGCGGTGCCGCCGATCTCATGGTGAGTGCACTCATCGTCGTGTGGCTGCTCGCAGTGCCGAGCCATCCTTATCTCATCCTCGGGCCCGGGGTGAAGATACTGCACGGCATGCCCTTTGAGCTGACACCGGAGTGGCACGTCGTCTACTGGCAGATCATCGGGCTGCTCGTAGCCATGCTTCCTCTCAAGGCGGCGATGTTGTTGCCGTCGCTGCGCCGCGCTCGAGGCTGGCTGCAGCTGGCGGTAAAGGCCTTGGGAATCATGATCCTCGTCATCATGGTGCAGGTGCGGATGTTCTTCGTTGCAAACAGCGCAATCTCGGCAGGGAGCCTGCGCTCACTTGACGGCATCAACTCCGGAATCACCTTGGCATTCAAGATCGCCCTCGCGATCTCCGTCGTGATATTCGCGTGGGAGTTGTGGAAGGAGATCGCTGCAGGACAGCATCGACGCACAGACTACGTTGCAGTCCTGTGATGGCGCGCCTAAACAAACACGATTGACGAGGAAACCTGCATACGACGCGAACGCTGCATGCAGGTCATGAAGACCCGTTTATTCCTTGAACAGATGGGTGGCATGCGTTACGGCCGCGCCGGCCCGCATGGCTGCTGCTACTACTGCAGTTTCGGCTAGCATCGGTTCGGTCGCCCCTTCCTTCAAGGCGGCTCTGCGATGCAGCTCAATACAATATGGACATTGCGTGGTCAGCGCGACCGCCAGCGCCATCAGTTGCTTGTGCAGTGCATCGATGGAGCCGGGCTGGAACGCCGCCTTGTCGAACTCCCAGAAGGCCTTCATGGAGTCAGGCGCGTTTTCATCCAGCTTCTTCAGCAACGTAAGGTTCTTCATATCAAACATGCGTGTTTCTCCTTGATATTGTGGGATTATGCTTTCGCAAATTGCGGGGAGGGCCGGAGAGATCGTAGTTGCCTCAGCCGCAACGATTGTTTGAGTGTCGCAGCTGCAACGAGGTTACAAGAAGATTGCAGGATCGCGGCCAGGGCAACAACGCAATTACTTAGGCTTGACGCGGGGGAGACAAACGTACTGGTTTTAGTGCTTCGCCAGCCAGACGACTGCCATCATCAGCAACGCGACGCCCAGCATCCATGCGCGCACAACTGCAATTCGCTGAAGCCAATGGCCATTGATCATCGTGCACCTCGCAACACATCGTACTCCTGTTACCGTCGACGGTTTCTGCGCTTCGCATCGATCTTTGGCCAGTATTGAAACTCATCGGCGTACAACTCGCCACTCATGTCGGAGACGCGTATGGCCAGCCGCGCCTGCGCATCGGCGATGGCACGGTTGTAGATAACTGGTCCGATCTCTTCCAGAAAGAAGTCGAGCAGCATGCCTGCGGGCAGATCGCCGATGGGCTCGGGCATGTTCTCTTCAAAGTAGCGCTTGATCGAACCGACAGCATCGGCACGGGTCTGTGGCGGCAGCTCATGAATCATAGGCCTCAGCTTACACGCGTGCCTTTGTCCGATCACTTCGCCCCACCTATACTTGAAGTGGAAGAGGAGCTTCATGGCCGCACTGATCGAAGCAATCAACGTAAAACGCAAAGCGGTGTTCGAACACGAAAATGTACCCTACTACTGCATGGAAGCGGACATCAGCTCGCCTACAGCGCGCGGCGGCCAGACGCTGGTACGGCTGAAGATGCGCAACCTGCTCACGAACGCAGTCTTTGAGAAGACCTTCAAGGCGGGCGATAAGTTCAAGGAGCCGGACCTGGAGCTCGTGCCAGCTACCTTTCTCTACGCCGACGGCGATGGCTTCCACTTCCTCGATCAGCAGAACTTCGAAACGCTCACTTTGACAGAGGCGATGACGGGAGATGCCACTGATTTTCTGATCGAGAATCTCGAGATCCAGGTCCACAAGTACAACGGCAATCCTATTGCGCTGCAACTGCCGATCTTCGTCGAGCTCGACGTCGCCGAGACGGAACCAGGCATCAAGGGCGACACGTCGAGCGGAAGCGTGACGAAGATGGCAAAGCTTGAGACCGGCCTCCAGATTCGCGTGCCGCTGTTTATCAAGGAAGGCGAGAAGGTGAAGGTATCGACGGAAAATCGCGACTTCGCTGGACGAGCCTGACAACCCTGACGAATCATGCTTCTCCTTCATAAAGACCCGTACGTCCTTTTCTCAAGAAGGAGTACTGGCCCGACGGTAGACTAGCCGCATGGCTGAAGGTCGGGTGATGGCGCTGGATGTCGGAAAGGTGCGGGTGGGCGTGGCTCTCTCCGACCCGCTCGGCTATACGGCGCAGCCACTCCTTACCCTCTGGCGTAAGGGTCGCGGCGAAGACCTGCGCAGCCTGTTACGGCTGATTCGCAAGCATGACGTCAAGCACATTGTCGTCGGCAACCCCCTCCACATGTCAGGGGACATCAGCCCATGGGCCGCGAAGGTCCATGAGTTTGCGGAGGATCTGCGCGAACGTTCGGGTTTGCCTGTTCAGCTCTGGGACGAGCGATTAAGCTCGGTCGCAGCTCACGAGATGCTCGATGAAGCCGGATACGATCGCCAGGGTCGCAAATATGTGATCGACCAGTTTGCCGCCGTCGTTATTCTGCGCGACTGGATGCAGGCCAGCGAGCAGAGAAAACCGGAACCGGACCAAACAGGATGAACCCCGGTTGACTGCAAGAATCTGATGACAACGATTGTTTGGGACGAAAAAAGAAAAGCCGGTCGCCGTCGCGTATAAAGGCTATTTTGCCCGGAGTGACAACGGTCCCTGCATCACTCCGCATCGCATTGCTCCCGTCGCAGCTTCCTCTTCAATGCCTCCACTTCGGCAGCCATAGCCACCCTGAGCACCTCTTCGGTGTCACACGCGGACTCCCATGCAGCCCCAGGCACACTCAGGGAGAAGAGGGCCTGCAGGACCACCGTGTAATCGAGGCCATCTACGAGGCCGCCCGGACCGGAAGGACCGTGCAGGTGTGCCCCAGCGCTCCGGGCCGACTCGCGGGCCCGAGCCAGGGAGAGGGTTTGAAAGCGCAAACAGCAAAAGCCCTGCCGAGGCAGGGCTCTACTGAGCTGATAGAAACAGAGATCTACGCGACGGCGACAGGATCGATCGAGACGAAGCGGCCATGCTGGCCACGGTCCTGGAAGCGAACCACACCGTCGATCTTGGCGAACAAGGTGTCATCCTTACCGCGGCCAACGTTCAGGCCGGGCTTGAGCGGGGTTCCACGCTGACGAACCAGGATGGAGCCGCCGGTGACCGTCTGGCCGGAGAAGCGCTTCACGCCAAGACGCTGCGCGTTGGAGTCGCGCCCGTTTTTAGAAGAACCTAAACCTTTTTTATGTGCCATTTCGATTGCCTCTTTTTGCGCCGTTCTCTTGAACCTTCAAAGAACCTCGCGCTTGAAAATCTAAATTTTTGCGTAACCGGTAATTCAGCTTACGGTGGTTACTTGAGCGACTTGCCGTTGACGAGGATGTCGTTGATCTTAACCTCGACGTAGTTCTGGCGATGTCCCTGCATCTTCTTGTACTGCTTCTTGCGCTTCAGCTTGAAGACGAGAATCTTGTCGCCGCGGCCTTCGCCGACGACCGATGCGGTCACCTTGGCTCCGCTCAGGTTGCCCTCGAACTTGCCGGCCTCTCCGGAGACGGCGAGAACGTCGGAGAACTCAACGTTTCCGTCCTGGTGAGCCGTGGTCTCGATCTTCAGGGTGTCGCCGGGAGCGACCCGGTACTGCTTACCGCCGGTGCGGATGACTGCATACATAGCTAAAAACCTCTAGAGCGCGCCTGTGGGAGCGCTTACCGCTTCCTTGATGAATTGTGCTGCATGGGGCAGCTGCAGAGGAGGTAATCCAGTAGACCAGTCAGAACCGATGTTCCGGCCCAAACCTGCTGCCCTGAAGTTAAGACACTCTGGCTGCAGCGCCAAACTTAATGAGTGTATCGTTTTCTGCCGGTACGGTCAACGAATACCCGATTGCAGTCCCTCAAATTCTAGAATGTCAGACCTCTTTGTCCTCGTTTTTGGGCCGGATCGACGTATCTGTCGGGGCTGCGGGAAGGGCCTCAGCCTCGGCGTCGCCGCCGTAGACGACCTGCCCGTACTCCAGCAGCGTGACCATGCCAACGCCGCCGCAGATGTTTCCGCCGACCGCACCCAGCAACCACCGCGGGAAGGCCATCGGGGCGGCGTGACCCAGGAAGACCGTGGTCAGGACCTCTCCGCTGCCCGCGATACAGTGGGCAAACTGTCCCAGGCCGACTACGAAGGCCAGCATCCAGATAATCATGACCGATCCAGTAATGGAGTGGGACCCGGAGACCAGCCAGGCGACCGTGGCGATGATCCAGCCGCCAACCACGCCGCTCCAGAAGATGGAGGCCAAAGGACGAGAGGCGGCTTCGAGGCCCAGCCATGAGAGTTTGTCGACGAACTCCGGTCGAAGGGCGGGGGTGAACGAGGCCAGGGCGGCAAAGGCGGCCGCACCCAGAACGTTGGCCCCAAGAACAATCGTCCATAGCTTCAGCGTCTTCCAGACGTGCTGCTTCTCCGCCAGAACCAAGGCCACCGGGTAAAGGGTGTTCTCGGTAAAAAGCTGGGACCGGCCCAGGATGACCGCGATAAACCCCAGCGGATAGAACATCTTGGCGATAAACAGGGTAATCGCCGACGGAGCTGCTCCGGCAGGGGTCAGCAGAGCGATGGCGATGGCGTTTCCCATCCCCGACAGCCCCATAAAGATCCCTCCGGCGATGCCGGAGATAAAGAGCGACACTCCGGAACGTCCCAACTCCTGCCGGGCATTGTTGGCGACCTGCTCGTAGATGTCTTGTGCGCTCGGCCGCTCCAGGTGCTTCTGGGCGGCTGAGGCGGGGGGCGGCGCAGGAGCTCGGCGACGTAGTCGGAAGGCCATTGTGTTGTGTGAGATGCGGGAAGTGCTGGAGAGGTAGTGATCCGGGCGCCGGTACGTCCGACAGGCGCGTTATCGTTATCTACTTCGAGCCGTCGACCATGTTCACAGCGCAGACCAATTTGCTAACTTGATGTTCGAGATTGAGAGACTACGTTGTATGTGTGCGGCTGGCTTGTAGACCTTCACTTCTATAACGGATTGTGCGAGATCCGGACCCTGAATGGGGTACCGGCCTATTCCGTTGGGGTCGCGAAATGGGAGATTTGCCGTGAAACGGCTCGTTCCGTCAGGGATCATTGCCGGATAAACCGGAGCGTAGTTTGGTGCGCAGGAGAGCACTGCCGGGTTCGCGGTCGGCGAGCGGGAACGCCTGAGCAGGGCCGACGTACAGAGCGGAATTGTTCCCGGTTGAAGGCACCGCACACTGATCTGGGATTCGCTGCTGTTCATCCCGCTGGTACAAAGACCAATGGATGCGTACTCCCTCGTTCCATGCAGCGCATCCATTTCACCCGCATCGCTGAGAGTCATCTCCGTGGCTGAGTACGCGATCTCAAGGTCTACCGGCAGGTCTTTATACCGTCGGTAGAGTTCATCAGGCAGGTAGATGGCGGAGTAGGTGGGCGTGGCGTTTTCCGCCTGAGGCAGAGGTTGAAAGTCACCACCGACGCCGAGATGGAAAACTTTGCCGCCTGGGACCTTCATCGACACATCTACGCGGTCGGTCTTCAGCAAGCTGCTTTTCGGCAGTCCAGAGATTGTGACGGGCAGATAGACGACAGCATCCCCAGATGTGCCGCCAAACTGGCCTTGCAGAACGTCTCTGCTTACTCCGGAAGAATTTGCTCGTGGAGCACGAGAGGGGTCAAAGCGCAGCACGATGGCAGCATTGTCCGAGGAACCTGCGATGCCCTTCTGCAGAGCGAACGCCACGTTCCATGGCAGCAGACGCGCGAAGAGACAAAGGAACGCAGCCGAGATCAGTACGACACGGGAGAGGTGAGTTTTTCTACGGAAATACTGGAGCGCAAGAACGATCACAACAGCAGAGAACGCGATGATCAGCCTGATCGCATCGGCCATCCAGTCAAGCCCGGTGAGGGTGGTCGGGCTTACTTCGAGGATTCTGCGGCCCTCGTTGAGTCCGACAAATAGCATCTGGCCGCCTGCCAGCAGGAGGAAGAAGACGACCGCTCCCGCGATGGCTTGGGTAAGGTTCTCGGTAAGTGCTCCGAATGCGAGGAAAGGCAGAGTCACGATTAGCGTGACGAAGATTGTCCGTGTAAAGGACGCAGTGAATGCGAGGCCAAGTGGAGCACCGTTCGCGACCGCCTGTAAAAAATCCGACAAGAATACTGGCCCTTGTACGAACAGCATGACGAAGCACGTCTTAGCGAGGAGCAGATCGATTCTGCTGACGGGGCGCGTGAGCCAATCCTGATTGACGCCTGGAATCGCATCCTGTTGCACGCACATGACGATCAGGACTGCGCGTCCAAGAAAGGCCATGAACAGGATGAGCTGCAGAAGAAGCCCGTAAGGGTTTTTGGCCGTTAGGGAGTGATCGATATGGAGGAGCATCAGCGTAAGAGCCATCTGGACAGACGCGACAAGAACGACGATCTTCCAAAGCAACCGGAGATCCTTCTTCATGATGTGCAAGATCACAGGGACACCTCGCTGTTTTTGTTTTGTGAGGTACGGCTGGCCCGGGCGAGGGTCGTGAAGATGGCACGTAGACTCAACGGCTTTGTCTCTACGCGCTGGATATGACTCCAGTAGGGGCTGAGGCGGCCACTCATCGTACTTTCTGCGAACCGCGTGTCGACGAAACTCACGACGCTTCCCATGGCCTTCACGTTGATCCATTCCGAAGGAATGTTTCCTGGAACGAGAGCCTCGCCTTCGAGAACGATCTGTACCTCACGAAACCGACCCATGAGGGTCTCCATCGAGTCCTGAAAGAGAAGTCGGCCCTGATCGACAAAGGCAACCTCTGTTGCAAAGGAATCAATCTCGCTGAGGTCATGCGAGGAGATGAAGATGGTCATCTCTCCGGCGAGATCCATCATGCCCTCCATCAACTCGTCGCGGACCAGCGCGTCGAGCCCGTTGAATGGCTCATCGAGAACCAACAGATCGGGGTGAAACGGAAGAGCGGAAACAAGCGCCATCTTCATGCGCATGCCGTGCGACAAGGCCCCGATCCTGCGATCCGCGGGCAGACCGAGCTCCCGGACAAGAGATCTCTCCAGTGGCTTGTCCCATCGCGGATAGAACGGCCGCAAATAGTCAAGATATTCCCCGACAGTCAGGGCGAGGGGCATCTGCTGGTTCTCGGAAACATAGCCGATTCTCTGGAACTCGTTCGCGGAGAGCCGCTGCGAATCAACCCCGAAGATAGTTGCATGGCCACTCGACGGCTGCAGAATGTTCATCAGGATCTTGATGGTGGTGGTCTTTCCGGCACCGTTCGCTCCGATCAAAGCGAAGGCGCTTCCTTCCGGCACGCTAAACGTGAGCCCTTCGATGGCTTCCTGTTTCCCATATTGCTTTCGAAGTTCATTTGCGACGATCATGGCTCACCTCGGTTTGCACTGGGGCGGCGTCAGTCCATGCCTCCCGGATGATCTGGATCGTTTCAGGGAGGCGGGCACCGAGCCTTATCGCCTCCTCCACAAAGCGGTCTGCTTCGATGCGAAGTAACTCTTTGCTATCCGCAGCGTGCGTTGGAAGCTTCGCTACCACCGTGCCAATGCCGGGGCGCCCTTCGAGGAACCGTTCTCGGAGAAGGTGCTGGATCACCTTCTGCGCTGTGTTTGGATGAATCTTGAAGTCCGCGGCTAGTGTTCGAACAGACGGAAAGGGTTGCCCTTCTTTGAATTCTCCAGTCACGATCGCCTTGATGGACGCAGTGACCATTTGCTCAAAGATTGAGGTTCCGGGTAATAGGCGCAGATTTAGGATCGACACCGAATCATGGTGTCACATGTGTCACACTAAGTAAAGCCAAAAACGTCACTCGTACCGTAATGCTTCGAGTGGATCAACCTCTCCCGCCCGCCGCACTGGCATCCAGCACGCCAGGAGCCCTACCCCTACGAACAACGCCCCCACGATAATTAACGTCGCAGGATCGCCAGGCTGCACCTCGAAGAGGAAAGACCTCAGCACCCGCGACAAAACCATCGCCAGCGCTATGCCTCCAAGCACGCCACCGGCTATCAGCCGGAATCCTTCGCCGAAGACCAGCTTGCGAATGTCCCTTCGTTGCGCGCCCAGCGCACTACGAATTGCCAGCTCCTGGCGTCGCGAAGCCACTGACAACGAAAGCACACCGTAAATGCCCACCAGCGTCAGTACACTTCCCACCACAGCAAAGCCCACCAGCAGTCGCATCGCGAACGTCCTGGGCGCCAGGGATTCGTCGCGAATCTGATCCAGCGTCTTCACGTTTTCGATCGCTGCCGATGGATCCACGGCGCGCAGCTCCCGTTGCACCGCAGCCAATAAGGCGCGCGGATCTGCCGTTGTCCGTACTACCAGATGTTTCGAAAACGCGGGGGCTTGCCATAGCGGAAGATAGATCTCCGGCGACGGCTTCTGCGTCAAATCGTCCGTCCGCCCATTCGCGATCTCCCCGACAATCACTATGCCCGGTTTATCTCGCTGCCCGTTCGGCCAGAGCATTCGCCCGATCGCACTACTGTGCGGAAAGTAGCGCTCCGCAAATGCCTGGTTCACGATGGCGATCTTGGACGCCTTCTCATCATCGGTCGATCGAAATTCCCGCCCTTCGATCAGCGGTAATCCCATCAATTTGAAATAGTCGGGCGTTGCGGCACGTAAAGGAAGCGCGATCTTATCGCTCTCCTTCACCGCCGGAGGCTGGCCTTCGATCTCCAACGTTGCTGGCCAATTGTTTCCCGTCAGCGGCACTCCCCAGGCAAACGCTGCGTACTGCACGCCAGGAATCGCGGCAACGCGTTCCAGTGCTTGCCGGTGAAAGCTGCCCCAGGTCGCCTGGCTTTGCACCTCTGTCACGCTCATCGTCAAAATTCGACTCGTGTTGTACCCGGACGGCATCTGCGCGATCTTCACCATCGTACGAATGAGCAACCCTGCTCCCACCAGCAGCGCCAACGTCAGCGAGGTCTGGAGCATCGTGACGCCCGTCAGCAATCGCCTCTCCCCTAACCCCGCCGTGCCTTTCGGCCCGGCACTTTTCAGTACCGCCATCGGATCCAAACGAAATGCCCGCAGCGCAGGGAAGACAGCTGCAATAAACGCGGCGAACACGGCCATCCCAAGCCCCGATGCGAGAACGGTCCAATCTGCGGTGACTCCATCCAGCCGCGGAACGGCATGTCCCGCGATCACCCTGAACAGCTTTACGGCGGCAAATGCCAGTCCGACGCCAAACACCCCGCCGAGCATCGCCAGCAGCAGGCTTTCGGTTAACACCTGCCTTAGAAGGCCCTTGCGGCTCAATCCCATTGCGCATCGCACCGCATATTCCTGCTGTCTCTGCAGTCCTCGCACGAGCAGCAGCGCAGCTGCGTTTCCACAAGCAATCAAAAGCACCAGAACCGACGCACCCAGCAACGGCAGGAGAATCCGTCGCCCGTCTCGGTTCATTTCGTCCCTTACCGGCTCGACTTGCGGTACGAAGCCTTCGAACTGCTTTTCTGTGTGCGCCTCGTTTGCGGCCAGCACGGCCAGTTCTTGTTGTGCCCGTTGCGGAGTCGTACTATCCCGCAGCCGCGCGACCACATTCCAATACGGAGCTTTCAGATATTTGGGATCGGGCTCTGTCGGCGCCCAGAAATCCACCGTCGCATTGACGTCGTAATTCGGCTCCTTCGCCGCACCCGGCGAGGGCAAAAATCGCACTCCTGGCTCCATCACTCCGATCACTGTCGGCGAGACCTGCCACCGGCTAATGCGCACCGTCTTTCCAATAATCTGTTCGTCGCCGCCAAACGCGCGCTGCCAAAACTCATAACCCAACAGGATCGTCTTTACCGGTCCTTGACCGAAATCTGACTTCTCGAAGCTGCGCCCTGCCATCGGCCTCAGCCCCATCACCTGAAAGTAGTCTTTCGTCACCATCATTCCCTGCATGGACTGACTGCCGTCATTGCGAATCAGGAAATTGAAAGTCCAGTTATACGCAGCGATTCCGTCGAATGATTTCGCTTCTTTCTCCCAATCCATCCACTGCTGCGCCGCCCAGCCCCGCGGGCTGTCCATCTTCTGCCCATCCGCGCGCACCGTCGGAATCAGCATCAGTTGCTCCGGCTTCTGGTACGGGGGCGGGGTGAGCAGGACACCCTGAATCAGGCTGAAAACCGCAGAAGTCGCGCCAATCCCCAGAGCCAGCGTCAACGCTGCAACCAGACTGAAACCTGGCCGCTTGATCAGCATCCGAATCGCAAACCGCAACTCTTGCAACATGGATCACCTATTTTCGTTTTTGGGGTTCCGTAAACTGCCGTTCCCGGCGTTGCCAGGAGTAGAAACGCTACCTGGACCGCATTTGTTCCTTCCTTTCCCGAATAGACAATGGATTCTTGTCCGGTTTGGTTGGAGCGATGCAGTCGTATTTCTTGCCAGCTGACTCATTTAGTGCCGAATTGCCAAAGCACGCATCGAGGCCGATTACGTCCGAGAGGCGAGTTTCTCGCTAATTTGCTCATGCAATCGCTGTCTAGAGCTACTGCGATGAGGAAGTTCACCTTCACTTGGCTGTGTTTGCGGCAGGATGCTTTCTGCTCAGACAGTCTTGCCTGATCCTCAGCTTCATCTCTTGTGAAACTGACCGTCTGGAAGGAGGAATCGACAAGGGCTCTCCCGCCTTCGCAACGATCTGAGCATCGAGCTCTTCCAGTGTCGAGGGGCCAGGCAGGCCAACAAGTTTCATTCGGCGCAGCCATTCGGATCTGTAGGCCCGATCAAGGGCGATATCTGCTGGAAGGGGTTCGGTCAGTAGTAAATTTTGAGGACCTAAATAGAGAAAAGCATCTATCTGATCTGCAATCGTCTTAGAAGGGGCAGTCGCGAATGCCTCGCTGACGTTGCAGTCCTCATCTGTCCAGAGTGGCGGTGCGAAGAACGACTTAAGGCCTAATGAGCGAAGTCTGCTGTTCTTTGTTCTCAAGAGCGACGGCCAAACCCCGCCCGGAGCGTTCCTATCTGCGAGCGATTCGTCGTTAGTGCCGTAGTATCCAAAACCCCCAGCGATCACGAAGGTCCTGCCAGGGTAGTGGCGCTCATATCTCGTGACGGCATCCCCTTCGCCTGGGCCGCCTCCGTGCACCAGATGAAAGGTTCCAAAGAGCATCAGTGCTTTGCGGTGCTTCGAAAGCACCTCTCTCTCCATCACAGAAGCGATGCTTCCGTCCCGGTCGAAAAACGGCCTGAGGTCATCGTAGGAGCGGATCTTGCTCCAATCGATCGGTGGATCTGCAGCAACGATTCTCAGGCGGCTTGTTGCAGGAAGGTGTTGATTGAGCGAGCGGACCACCGGATACAACTGTTCGTAGAAACCGGATGCTCCGCACATTTGGAAGACCGTTGTGTCTCGCCAGACATGCTGGACTTCGGTGAACGGAACGTTCTCTCCGGCGATGTACCGGTCAAGAATCGGCTGGTATCGCACATTCCCACATTCAACGACGATGTCATTAACTAATGTAGGAAAGCGCGGGTCACGAATGAGGGACAGAATCAAGTCGTCGATATCTTTTTGTCCATGACCCGCTGGCATCGCTACAACTTCGAAGCTCTCAAAAGCGTTCAAGATTGCCGGGATTGCAGGTTCAGGGACCGCGTCCTGAGGGTCGCTGACAGGATGGCTGGCTAAGACCTGAGCCCCCCGGCAAGCTTGTGAAGTCAGTGAAATCAATGCAAGTGAGAGAAGGAAGGTTCCGCAACGCGCACTTCTTAACATGCGAGAAAGAAACTGGTCGTTCATGGTTACTAACTCCGTTATTCAACTGCCGTTGCCGATGCTTGCTGGCCGTTCAGCGCACTTTCTGAAAGCGCATAACAATGAGTCACGAAGCCTTTTCCTGAAGTAACACCGTCTAAGGCAGAAACCAGACCAAAGTCTGGAATTGAGTTTATAGTCGGATTCCGACTATATCAAACATCCGACTATGAGGGTCAATGCGAATTGGAAGGAATTCTCGCGCGCAGTTCGCACTAAGCTCCTCAGGTGCTGAATCTAGTCAGTACCTAGAAGTGCGATTGGAGGGAGTGCTCTTCGGGCGAGCAATGCGTTACTGTTGCGATCTTCTCAGTCAGCAGCGGGCGTCAACATGCGAAATCGCAAACGTCCTGCCGGTCGAAAAAATATTTTTTGCGATCAACGACCGGTTATAGCGGCTTTGACCACTGCTGGAGTCTTCGACGGCAGGGTATTGAGGGCACGGTGGGCGGAGCGCAGCAGCGTGGCGGAGCCGTCGTCGTCCCCCAACTCCCAGATCATCAGGCCGCCCAGTCCCTGGGTACGAGCAAAGCTGGCTTTGTGGGCGACCGAGACCGGGTCCTCGTAGGTCCAGAAGATATCCCCGTCGAAGAGCCAGGGAGCCTGCGAGAGCGGATCGCGGTAGACGGTCGAGCGATCGAGGATCGTCTGGATGTAGCGATAAGGACGGTCGCCGTGAATTCCTGTCCCTTCCTGAAAGAGCCCGTTCGCCTCTTCGGGCACCTGATGCCAGCCGTAGGCGTAGAAGGGCACTCCCATCAGTAGTTTGGGGGTTGGGATTCCGGCATCGTGCCACGCCTCCATTGACCGGGCCACGGTGCCACCATGAAAGTCCGGGGAGGCGGAGAGCGGCGCAAGCAGGCCGGTGGTGTCGCTCCACGGACCGATAAAGTCGTAGGTCATCACTCCCACCTGATCGACCAGCGGCGCTATGGCGGCGATATCGGAGCCGGGATACATGCGCGGCGTATGACCCACGGCAATGGTGAGCTTGAGCCCCGGGCGAACGGCATTCATCTGGCGGCGGAACTCGCGCAGCAGGGCCTGGAAGTTGGCAGCGTCGGGCTCGCGCGGGAACTCCCAGTCGAGGTCGATGCCGTCGAAGAGGTGGGGAGCCTCAACGCCGGGAGCGAGGTGTCCTTTCAGAAAGATATCGACACAGGAGGCGACAAAGGCCTCGCGATTTTCTGGCTGGGCATCGAAGGCAAAGTCCGAGGCGCGGCCTTCGAGCGAGATGAGAATTCGCAGGTGGGGGAACTTGCGTTTGAGCAGTGAAAGCTGGTGAAGATGACCGCGAAATGGCTTCGATGGCGAATCCCCAATGCCATTCACGCTCTGCTTGGCAGTGAAGACAAAGTTAAGATCGGCGTTGGGATCGGCCACGGAGCACCGCCCGTTGGTGACGAAGCCCTGGGCGTAGTTGACCTGATCGACCAGAGGAGCTTTGCCGCCGGGAGAGATAAGATTTTTGACCAGATAGGGCTGATCGGTGTCATAGATTCCCCACTGCGGGAAATATCCGACGAGCATCGGCGAAGAGGACGAGGCGCCACCCTGCCCAGGAAGCTCCGTGACTCCAAAGAGACTGAGACAGAGCACGAAGATGGGGAGCAGCGCGCGTCGCATACTTGAAAGACGCTCCCGGGACAGACTTGGATGCGGGATCGATGCAATGCTGTCATTAATTTCTGACATGATGCCGTAAAGTCGCCCCTTGTTAGAATCGAGGGTGATTATGTCCACTGCCATTGCGCTTTCTCCGGAGATTCTTGCCAAGTATCAGCCTGTCATCGGGCTTGAGGTTCACGTCCAGCTTCTGACGCAGACGAAGGCCTTCTGCGGCTGTGTGAATCAGTACGGCGGCGAGCCCAACACCCACACCTGTCCGACCTGCCTGGGGCTGCCCGGGGCTCTGCCGGTGTTGAACCGCAAGGCGGTGGAGTATGCGGTGCTGGCGGCGAAGGCCATCAACTGTGAGATTCGCGAGACCAGCATCTTCGCGCGCAAGAACTACTTCTATCCGGACTCTCCCAAGGGCTACCAGATCTCGCAGTTCGATAAGCCGGTGGCAGAGAACGGATGGATTGAGGTTCCGGCGTTCGACGAGAGCGGCGCGCCGATTACGAAGCGCATCGGCGTGACACGGCTGCACATGGAAGAGGATGCGGGAAAGAGCATCCATGACGGTTTTGCCGACTCCATCAGCCGCACCTACATCGATCTCAACCGCTGCGGCACTCCGCTGGTGGAGATTGTGAGCGAGCCCGACCTGCGCACACCGGACGAGGTCTTTGAATACCTGACCAAGTTGAAAGAGATTCTGCTCTATACCGGGGTGAGCGACTGCAACATGGAAGAAGGTTCGCTGCGCTGTGACGCCAACGTCAGCGTCATGCTGAAGGGCGCAAAGGAGTTCGGCACCAAGGCCGAGGTGAAGAACGTCAACAGCTTCCGGTTTATCCGGTCTGCGGTGCAGTACGAGATTGAGCGTCAGATCGGCGTGCTGGAAGATGGCGGCCGCGTGGTGCAGGAGTCGCGTCTCTGGAACTCGAACGAAGGCCGCACCTACTCCATGCGTTCGAAGGAACAGGCGCATGACTATCGCTACTTTCCGGAGCCGGACCTTCCGCCGCTGGTGGTGGGCAGGGAGTGGCAGGAAGAGATCTTCAAGGGGCTGCCCGAGCTTCCGGAGGCACGGCGCGCGCGCATGATCGCCGACTATGGCCTGAACGATCAGGATGCGGCGACCATCACGGCCACGCGCGAGTTCGCGGACCGCTTTGAGACTGCTGCGAAGAAGGCGAAGTCGCCCAAGCGCGTAGCCGCGATTCTGCTGTCGGAGATCACGATGCGGTTGCGCGCCGCTGAACTCAACGATGACCAGTCACCGGTCTCACTCGACGGCATCGTGGTTGCAGCCGATCTCATGGAGGCCGGTACGATCAGCTCCAAGCAGCTCAAGCAGCTTCTGGATTCGAGCTTCAGCGAGGGCAAAGACTTTCCGGAGATCTACGAACGCGACAAGCCACAGCAGATCTCCGACGCCGGCGCGATCGAACCGATGATCGATGAGGTCATCGCTGCCAACCCGAAGCAGGTAGAGCAGTATCGAGGCGGCAAGAAGACCGTGGCGGCGTTCTTTGTCGGCCAGGTGATGCGGCTGTCGAAGGGACAGGCAAACCCGGCGCTGCTGAACGAGCTTGTAGCGAAGAAGCTGGACGCCCTGGGCCCGCTGGCCTAAGGCTGACTCTCGCAATTCGACTCTCCGCCGATGCGTTCGAGCCAGACGTCGTGCTCTGCCCTGCCCCAGTGACCCACAAAGATCTTCGCGCCATCGGGGTCGTGCAGCGTGATCTCGCCGCTGAGCATGTAGTGCGGATACTTGATGGGCGGCACCTTGATGCCGGCCGCGATCAGCTGCTCGCGCAGCGCGGTCAGGTCGGGCGTGTACATGTAGAGCAGGGTGGGTTCCGCAAGATCGGCCGGGTGGTCCGTTCGAAGGAACATGATGGCTCCCCCTTCGCAGTGCATGCGCGCCCAGCCCAGTGGATCGCAATGGTCGGTATCGATCAGCTCGAAGCCAAGCAGTTGATAAAAGCGGATGGAGTCTTCGATTGAAGAGGCGTGGAGCAGGGGCGTCGAGTATCCGGCCTTCATAGACATGGGAAAAGTTCCTCAGTGCGCTCGTGTGTGTACTCGCTGCGCGCCAAGGTAAACCAACTCGGTGAGAGAAGAAAAGTGCCTTGTGCGTATCCGCTTGAGTTTTAATAGGCGGATGATGCAAACCGGTGCAGGATATCTGCGAATGATTGCAGGGAGCGCCGTAGTATCGTTGGCGCTGATGGGATGCAAAGGAGACGCAACCTACGTGCCGCCGGAAGAGCCAATGCCTCCGAACACGATTCTGCTGTCCGGCATGATGCGGGAGCTGTCGGCGACGCCGGGATTTACTGATGCTCTGCTCAGTCAGCTGAACGGCGACAAGCAGGGCCCGGCGCTGATGTCTCCATCGCTCATCAAGCGGTTGCGCGATCTGATTCTGGGTAAGGACTGGCGCGGGCTCGATCGCTTTCCGGGATGGACGCTGCAGGGCATCAATCCGACGGTGAAGATCGCAGGAAGATATTTTGTGAAGAGGGACGACGGTACCGCTTCCCCAAACGAGAGCGCGAGCGAGCGCGCTCCGCTGGAAACAGGAACAGTAACGACAGAGCGGATTCGGCGTTTTGTTGACCTGGGACACTACACGCTGGAGAAGGCCGAGACAGTCGATCTGAGTAAGCCTTCAACGCTGCCCGGATTTACGACGGATGGCATCGTCTTCGATATGGGCGCGGGCGTGACTCGCGGCGATGGGCCAAATCCAAATCTGGCTCCGATGCATGCGGAGAGCCAGCGCCTGGCCGATGTCTTGAACCGTCTCAGCATCAATGCGCTGAGCGGAGTAGCGCCTGCCTCGGCAACGATTGGTGGCGAGGCGGCTTCTTCTCCCGCAGATTTAATGGCTGTGCTGATGGCGACGGGGCACACGGTCGCGGTCTACGACGCACGCTACTTTGCCAACTTCGGACACTTCCATTACAGACGAGGCGGCGCGGAGAATCCGCAGGAGGTGATGATGCCTTTCTGGATCGACTCGCAGATTCAGATCCCGGGCGGGAAGCGTTCGTTGCTGGTGCCGGTGAGCCACGCAGAGTATGAGTGGGAGATTCGCGGGCCGCAGGTGAATGCCAATGTGAGCTGGTACTTCGGCATCGACGGCAAGAGCCAGTTCCGCACGATGGATACGCAGGACCAAGCGTGGGTGCTGGGCCGTCATGCGCACACGTATCGCGATAAAGATGCCATTGAGATAACGCGACTGGTAGGGAAGATGGTCCTCGCGTTTGCGCATCAGCATCTGCGCCGGCCTGATCTTCCCTTCGGCGGTTACTATCCTTTAGGTGTTTGCCAGGATGGTGTTGCAGCGATTGAAAAAAAGATGACGGGCACCGACACGCTGTTTCCGAACACGGCGGATGTTTCGCTCTTCGACGATCCCCGCGATGCTGAAGTCAACGCGATGATGGCTGCAATCCCAAAGGACTATAACGGTGGCCTTCCATCCCCGGAGCGGATATTTGGATCGCTGCCGGTAGATGATCTGAACGCGATCACGATTCCGGGGCTTGCAGATGACCTTGCTCGCGTTAAAGATGCGTGGCAACAGGGATCGCTGGAACGGACTTCATCGTGGCTGCATCGCATGCTCTTGCGTGTGTTGGCAGCGGTTACATCGTTGCTGCTCGCTGGAATTGCACTGTGGCGCCGGCGAAGACGAACACGCTGAGATGCCGAAACTCTGCATCGTGGATGCAACTTATAGAACACCTTCTACCCTCTCAAAACATTGGGAGGATAGTTATGGCAACCAAAAAGGCAAGCAAGAAGTCGTCAAAGAAGGCATCGAGCAAAAAGAGCACAAGCAAAAAGAGTCCTAGCAGGAAGACAGCGAGCAAAAAAACTGCAGCGAAGAGGAGCGCAGGCAAGAAGAGCAGCAGCAGAAGCGCCAGCAGGAAGAGTCCCAGCAAAAAAGCAGCGAAAAAGTCTTCTGCGAAGAAATCTTCGAAGAAGTCCGGTTCCAGAAAGTACAGCCCTTCGGCAGGGAAGAACGTCGAACGCGAGATGCACGAGATGAAGCGTGGCAAGCTGAAGAGCGGCCGCAGCGGCACGAAGGTGACCAGCCGCAAGCAGGCGATCGCCATCGGTCTGTCCGAGGCTCGTAAAGAAGGAAAGAAGGTTCCGAAGAAGAAGAGCTAGGCTTTCGATTCGGCTGACAGTCTGGTTACGAATCGGTGCGGAGGGAGTTGCATTCTCGTATTCGAGAACGCGGCTCCCTCCGCTTCTTAGCGTCGGGGCTTTGTTATCTGGCAGCCGAGGCTTGCTTGGTTAGAAAGTGTCATCCCGAGCGTAGCGATGCGAAGTCGCGAGCCTGCCCCGACGCTGCGTTATTTACTGGGGGTAGCAGCAGGTGCTGGTGAAGAGGCGGCGGGCGCAGCGGTTTTGGTGCTATCGCTCGAAGAAGACGTGCTGGAAGCGGAACCACCTTCTTTGGACGAGCCGGAGCTGTCTTTTTTGGACTCCGAAGCCTTCGGCTTGGCATTGCCGTAGCCGTCGGCGTACCATCCCCCTCCTTTGAAGGCGACTGCAGGCGCCGACAGCACGCGCTCGAGGTGTCCGCTGCAGTGCGGGCAGACCGTGATCTCAGGGTCGGAGAACTTCTGGATCTTCTCGGTTCGTTCGTGGCATTCCGTGCATTCGTATTCGTAGAGTGGCATCGCGGTGCTCGTTCCTGTGAGTAATGAGCTGCTGTTCAGTGCGGTCGAGGACCGGCTTACTTTCGATTCTAAATCCTGCGCAAAAATAAAGCGGCCCCACATCCTCGCGGACGCAGGGCCGCACGGCTTTTGCGCTAGAGTTTGCCCAGCTCGACCAGGCGTACGCTGGCGATCGCTTCGACCTTGCGCAGGGCTTCAACGGCAGCATTCGCCGTTGCAGCGTTGGGCACGTCGATCTGGACCACGGCGAGGGCCTGGCCCTGCGGCACGCGCTGCGACTGAGCGCCGCGGGCCGGATCGTGAGCCCGTCCCAGGGCGAAGTTCGCGATATTGACCGAGTGCTCGCCCAGGATCGTGCCGATGCGTCCGATCACGCCGGGAACGTCGTGGTTGCGGATCGCGACCAGGGTTCCGGTCAGCGGAGCTTCGATGTCGATGCCATCGTAGGTCAGCAGACGCGGCGAGCTGCCATGCAGTACGGTCGCGGACGCGGAGGCGTCGCCGGCCGAGGAGTGCAGCACCAGCTTCAGGACAGAGCCCGCGCCGCCGGTGGTGAACTCCTTCTTGTCTTCCTGCACGCGGACGCCACGCTCTTCTGCGATGGCGGCGGCGTTGATGCGATTGGCTGTGCTCTGCGCTTCTCCGTTGCCCTCGGATGCGGCGAAGATGCCTGCCAGGGCGGCGTTGCGGACGAGATCGGTCTTGCCGGCGGCGAGGCGTCCCGTATAGCTGATCTGGATGTTCTCGAGATTCCCCGGCGTAGCATGCGAGAGGAAACGGCCCAGGCGCTCCGCCATCTCGATGTACGGAGCGATCTCGGTGTACTCTTCGTGGGTCAGGGAGGGCAGGTTGACGGCGTTCTGTACGACGCCCAGCTTGAGGTAGTCGCGGACCTGCCGTGCGAGCTGGATCCCGATCGCTTCCTGCGCCTCGTCGGTCGATCCCGCGATGTGGGGCGACAGAATGACATGGTCGAGACCGAAGAAGGGAGAATCCTTCGGAGGTTCCTGATGAAAGACGTCCAGTGCGGCTCCGCCGACGTGGCCCGACTTCAGCGCGTCCGCCAGCGCCTGCTCGACGATCAGTTCGCCGCGGGCGCAGTTGATGATGCGAACGCCCTTCTTCATGATGGCGAGCGAGGTCGCGTTGATGAGTCCCTCGGTCTGCGGCGTCAGGCCGACGTGCAGCGTAAGGTAGTCGGACCGGCGGAAGATCTCATCGATCGGTACGAGGGTGACATCGTTCTCGCGCGCGATGACCGGAGCGATAAAGGGATCGTAGCCGATCAGTTCCATGCCGAAGGCACGAGCGCGGCGGGCGACCTCGAGGCCGATGCGGCCCAGGCCGACGATGCCCAGCGTCTTGCCGCGCAGTTCACGCCCCTGCAGCGTCTTCTTCTCCCACTTGCCGTGGTGCATGGTGGCATTGGCGCGCGGGATGGAGCGGGCCAGTGAGACCATGTAGCCAAGCGTCAGCTCGGCCACCGCAATTGCGTTTGCGCCGGGAGTATTCATGACGACGATGCCGCGGCGGGTTGCGGCGTCGGTGTCGATATTGTCTACACCCACACCGGCACGGCCGATCACGCGAAGCCTTGGTGCGGACTCAAGCAGCTTGGAGTCTGCCTGAACGGCGGAGCGAACGACCAGGGCGTCGGCATCGGCAAGCTCTGCCGGAAGTCCGTTCTTGATCTGATCGGCGGTAACGATCTGCCAGCCAGGCTCCTGCTGGAAGACGGCGAGGGTTGCAGGGGAGACTTTTTCAGCAATGACGATCTTCATGTAACTCCTATTCTAAAACGGGAAGCGAAAACGGGCTCGAGCTCTCCCCCACCCTGTGCAGATGAGTCCGCTCTGCGGGACGATTCGGAAACAGTCCATTCCGGAGGATTTACGGTCGCTTCACATTCTCGATTCCGAGGTCCTCGGCGACGTTCGGATCGCTGCCTTCCAGCTCCTCGAGCAAGCCCGCGTCCGACAGATCGAGCGGCTTCGCCTTCTCCCAGTCGTCGTGCAAGGTTTGGCGGATGCGCTTCAGAATCGGCTCGTCGTCCACCTCGATCGCCAGCTCACGCCTGCTGTCGAAGCTGCCGGGAGCGAAGTTAATGGAACCGATAATGGCGCGGGCATCGTCTGCGAACAACAGCTTGGCATGCAGCTTGATGTGTTTCAGCTTGCGGATGGGGATGCCGAGGTCCTCAAGGATGCGCAGACCGCTGACTCCTTCCACCAGCTTGTCCTTTTTGAGTTTGTGCGGGGGCCGCGCCATGACGTGGATCTTAACGCCGCGCCGGTAGGCCCGGACCACATGTTCGATAATGACCGGATCCTGATAGCGCTCATTTTGCAGCCACAACGTATGTTTGGCGCTGTCGATCAGCTGGCAGAGCCTCTGGCGGCCATTGCCGGTGCACCAGATCAGGTGCGATTGCCCGTCCGCCGTAAACTCTGTGCGGTCCCAATCCGCATCGAAGCACCGCATGATCTCGCCAACCTCATGCTTGTGCGAGGTGATCACGGCGTAGTCGCGCGTTCCGGTCAGGTTGCGTGTCTCCCAGTTGAGGGATTCGACGAAAGCGGTGGCATCGTCGATGACCATCGACTTCTCGTGGGTCAGGTCAAAAGAGGGATTGCTGTCCTTGACGTCGACCCCGGCCTGCTGCAAGTGGCTGCGAGTCGCATCGTTTTCCTTCTCCCCGTCGCGGCGCTCCGGATTGAGCATGACCCGGACCTTGACGCCCCGCTTATGTGCAGCGATGACGGCTTCCAGCAGCCCGGGATCGGAGAAGACAAACATCTTGATACGCAGGGACAATTGCGCTCCGGAGATGGCCTGGAGCAGTGGCTGGGCCGAGTCGTCAGGCAGAATAACGATGGAACGGGACATTGAGATTCCTCTGCTATCCGTGTCCTGAAACGTGCGTCACGGATGCTCACGCTGAAACAGCGCCATTTTACGTGATGCAGCGGATGGTTTGACTGCCGCCAAGTCCGGGGGGCGCACAGGACCTACGTCTTCGCCTACGAAACAGCCTGGTCGGGCGTGGTATCGAACTGAGTGCGGTACAGATCGGCATAGATTCCATTGCGCTTGAGAAGCTCCTCGTGAGAACCGTCTTCGGCAACTACCCCATTGGCAATGACGAGGATCTCGGTGGCATCGCGGATGGTGGTAAGCCGATGAGCGATCGCAAAGACCGTCCGCCCCTTCATCAGAGCCTCGAGCGCTTCGACTACCAGCTTCTCCGATTCGCTGTCGAGGGCAGCCGTCGGCTCGTCGAGCAGAAGGATGGGGCTGTTGCGCACCATCACCCGCGCGATGCCGATGCGTTGCCGCTGACCTCCGGAGAGCGTGGAGCCTCGCTCGCCCACCATTGTGTCGTAGCCCTTGGGCATCCGCGCGATGAACTCATCGGCGTTGGCCAGCTTTGCCGCCTCCATCACCTCCTCCCGAGTGGCGTGAGGATTGCCGAAGGCGATGTTCTCGTAGATCGTTCCATGGAACAGCACGGTGTCCTGCAGGACATAGCCGATGTGGTCGCGCAGCCCTTTGAGCTTGTAGTCGCGCACGTCTACGCCGTCGATCAGCACAGAGCCTGACGAGACGTCGTAGAAACGAGGAATCAGGCTGACCAGTGTGGACTTTCCGCCGCCCGTCGCACCGACGATGCCGACGAACTCGCCCGGCTTGATGTGAAACGACACATCCTTGAGGATCGGCGTCGACGGATCGTACCCGAAGGCGACGTTTCGAAACTCGATCTCACCCCGGATGTTCCCGGGCTCAACGGCGTCGGGCTTCTCCGGAAGAATCGTATCGGTATCGAGGATGCCGCGAACCCGCTCCACGCCGACCGTGACCTGCGCGATCGCGTTGGTGGTGGTCGCAAGATCTTTGACGGGCTTGAAGAACCGGCTGAGGTAGGCGAGATACACCGTCAGGGAGCCTACCGTCATCGCGCCGGTAAGTATCAGCGCAGCTCCCCGCCATAGCACTATGGCCGTGCAGATGGCAACGACGATGGTGACCACCGGAGAGAGCAGGGCCTTGACGCTGCGAGCCTTGAGCGCGGCGCTGACGGTCGCCTGGCTTACGGTCTTCAGCAGGTTCTCTTCCGTGGCCTCCTGTCCAAAGGCCTTGACCACCTGCATGGACTCAAGTCCCTGCTGCACGACGGCCATGATCTCGCTCTGTTCCTTTCGCACCTCGTGGGTCGCGGTCTTGACGGCTTTTTTGAAGCGGGAGACGAAGAGCAGTAAAAACGGCGTGACCGCCACGGCGATCAGGGTGAAATCCCAATTGAGCCAGAACATCAGCACCAGCATGCTCAGGATGGTGAGCATGTCGACCAGGATGTCGAGGGTCGAGGAGGAGGCAAATCCCTGGATGGTCTGGATGTCGGTGGTGAGCGTGCTGATAATGGGCCCGGTCTGGTGGGTGTTGTAGTAGCCCAGCGAAAGGCGCTGCAGATGGTTGTACATCCGCATGCGCAGATCGTGGGCTACCCATTGGCCTGCACTCTCAGTGAAGTAGTTATCGATGTAAGAGGCAAGCGCCCCAAGAGTGGAGATCAGGACGTAGAGGCAGGCCGCCACCAACGCGATATGCAGGCGATTGCCGTGTTCGAGCAACGGGCTGAGAAACCGGTGCAGCCAGGGCGCCATGTGGCGATCGCTGACGACGTTGTCGAGAATGATCTTGAGAGGCCAGGGCGCGGCCAGACTCATCAGCGTCTCCACCATCATCGCCAGCAGGATGATGAGAAGCGTGCCGCGGTAAGGCCGAACTAAACCAGCGATAAAACGCAACATGAATGCGATCCCCGAGTGTGTGGGAATCGTAGCCGAAGAAAACCTGTAGGAGAAGGATTTTCAGAGAGAGCTGAGCGTAAGCGTTGCTCATCCCTCCCACCGGCAGTGCAAACCCGCCTTCCTCAGCCACCGTCATTCTGAGCCGCAGGCGAAGAATCCCTGCATTCGCTGGAAGCGCCGCGGATCTCCCCAGAAAGCCTCATCCTTCTGACCGGAGCAGGACGGCATTCCCGCCGAGGGGGACAACGGACATTCTCCCTGCACAAGCTAGGGTCTGGAGAATGCCGCAGATGGGGCAGGGTCCGAGTTCGTCTTGCCTTCCTTGAGGTCCATACGCTCGATAAGACCGTTCGCGATGGTGTAGACGTGCCACACTTCGCTGTCAGAAAGCACGTCGCCATCAAGACTCTTCACGAGTTGATGAACTTTAACCTCGGTAAGGCCGCCTTCATGATCGATCACCTCAAGCGGTTCTACGCGAGGATCGAACTCCTTCCACTGACGGGTCCAGTAGGACCGGATCTCTTCTTTCCCGACGACACGTCCGCCCTCCGATGCCTTGGGCCAGCTGACGTTCTCACTCATCAGCGCCAGCGCGCTGTCGATATCCCGACGGTTGAAGGCAGAGTAGGCCCGAGCCAGCAATGTCTGAGTGTTCGGCATGGATCCTCCAGGAACATCTGTCTGTACTTTACCCATGATGGTCCAACGCGGTGGAGAGGCGCGGTTGAAGGGGGATCTGGTTCCCCGCGCAGACCATCGCGCGTGCTACCATCAGCCCAACACGGGCCGCGCTTCTCCTATCTCGCTTCGGAGATCCACCATGCGAAAGAAGCTCCTTCTCCCCACCCTTTGCTTTGGCCTCTTCTGCTTCGCTTACTTCAGCTCCACTGCTGCTCAGGCCACTCCCCTGCCGGTAGGTGCCTACACCCTCACCGCATCGACGCCGACCTCAGGAATTCACTCCGGCTCCGACGTGGGCACTGTCAGCGGCACACTGTTCTTCGACGCCTCATCGACTCTCACCTTCGCAGACCTTAGCTTCAACGACACCACCTCAAGCAAGGTCTTCACGTTCACCAATCTCGGCCCCACCACCATCGATATTCCGCCAGGGCTGCTGGGCGCGACCATCTATAACGCGCTCGATCCCAACCAGTACTTTCAGTTCAGTATTCGCGTTCCCAGCGCTCCGTCGGGCGCCTTCACGCTGACCTGCGGAACCGACTGCGACAACTGGATGCTGGTCGACGACGGCGATCCTACCCTTACCTATGTAGAAGTGACAGGCAGCATCTCGCCTGCCGCAGTTCCGGAGCCGACAACGCTTGTGCTGCTTGGGACCGGGATGCTTGCGGCCTTCGGGTCGCGTCGGCGCGCCTCAGTCTGACGTCGTCGTCACCGGACAGCCGCCACCAGAGCATCGAGGGCGGAGCTCTGCGTTCCCGCATCCGGCGTAGTCAGCGGCCCGGACCATACGGTGCCGAAGGTGTTCTGCGGGCTTCGGTTCTTCGTCCAGATAGAGTCGGCATTGACGGAGAAGGCCCGCTGAAACTGCGGCTCTGAGGCGATCGCATCGAGCGCCCGGAGGTTGCGCAGGAAGATGCCCTTGAACTGGATGCCGTCGGCGCCGCAGTTGGGTTCGCAGGTTTCGTGGAGGACGCCCTGCTTGTCCGAGAAGTGAGCGACGGATGCGTCGGCAATCTGCCGCGCGTGGGTCAGAATGTCGGCGCCGCCGCCGGTTCTGGACCACTCGGTCAGGGCTCCGATCAGCACGCCCTGGTTATAGGTCCAGACGGTCTTCTTGTTGTTAATGCATTTGTCGGTGCCTGCATCGAGCGTGAGGCCATCGTTGACCAGATGATCGCCGTTGATCATGCCGCTCGCGTAAAACCACTTCCACTCGCGGGAGGCCCAGTCGGCGTACTTCTGGCCATCGGCCGAGTAGACACGGCTGGCGAGATGCGCGGCAACGGAGAAGAAGAGTTCGTTTGCGATGGCGTTCTTGTACTTCTTGTCCTTGCTCCACCAGATGCCGCCGTTGCAGGTGTCATCCCAGGATGCGGCCATGTCGTCGAAGATGGAGCGCGCCATGGTGAGGTAGCGCTGGTCCTGGGTGAGGTCATAGGCGTCGATCCACGCAAGAGCCCACCAGCCCTCGTCGTCGTAATACTTATTGAGGAAGCCGGGAAAGCCGGTCAGCTCCTTCTTCGGGTCGGTCCGTTGTTCTTTGGGGATCTCGACCTGCGCCTGCTTGTAGGTATTCGCGAGCACACCGACATACTTCTTTGAGCCCGTGACGCGCATGGAGTCTGTAAGGACGGTGATGGCATTCGCGGAGTTCCACCAGCCGGTAGTCCGATAGAGGCCCATCTTGGGCACATACCACTGCTGCAGGGCCTGGACGCCAAGCTCAACGCGCTGGTGTGCATCCTGGGAGGAGGATGCCTGTTCCTGCGCGTTGCCAAATAGTGTTGCGGTCAGGCAAAACCCGACTAAGAGCCCACGGTAAAAACGCATTGATCTCCTCCAGACAAGAGGCTTCGAGGCATGGCGGCGTGGCCGCATCATCGAGATAGCTTCCGATCCATTCTTTATTAGGGATGCGCCTCAGCGCCCATGGGTGGAAAAAGAAATCGCAAGGCTGTGGGAAACGCCCGACGCATGAAGCGCTTGATGACAACAGGTTTACTCGTTTGTAATCGCGAGCCATCACAATGACACTCATGCGTAAAGCTCTCGCCACCCTGCTGCTCGCTGCAGCGCTGCCCCTTGCCGCACAAACGTCGGAGATCCTCGTCCACGCGCATCGCGGAGGACGCGCCGCCCGTCCCGAGAACACGCTTCCGGCGTTCCAATACGCGATCGACCACAAAGTGGACGCGCTGGAGCTGGACCTCGCGGTGACGAAGGACAACGTGCTGGTGGTCTCGCACTCGCCTTTCCTCGTGCAGCCGCACTATGACGATCCCCGCATCAATGCGGCGCTCTCGGGCGAACGGCACTGCGTTGGGCCCGAGCTTCCGGCGGGAACGCCGATTCATGCACTGACCCTGGCCGAGCTGAAGCACTATGACTGCGGTGCGAATGCCCTGAAGGCTTTCCCGAAGCAGGTCGCGGTTCCGAACACCCCCATTCCTACGTTTGAAGAAGTCCTGGCCCTGGCTCCCGAGGGTGGCTTCGACTTCAACGTGGAGACCAAGATCTTTGCCAACCATCCCGAGATGACACCTTCGCCGGAGGTCTTTGTCCAGATGATCGACGAGACCGTGCGCAGGCATCATCTTCAGTCGCGCGTCATCCTGCAGAGCTTCGACTTCCGCACCCTGCAAGCGATGAAGAAGATTGACCCGGAGATTCGGCTGTCTGCTCTGTTTGGACAGGCGAAGTACGACAAGCTGATGGGCATTACGGATCCTGATAAGAGCTTCACCCACATCGCTGAAGTGGCAGGGCTGCGCAAGGGCGATTTTCTTTCGCCGGACGAGAGTCTTGTGACCCCTGAAGAAGATGCGGCGGCACATCAGGTGGGCTACAAGGTGGTGCCTTACACCAGCAACGACGACGCTGGATGGAAGAGGCTTGCGGAGGCCAAAGTGGATGCCATCATTACCGACGACCCCGTAGGGCTGCTCGAGTGGCTGCGGGCACAGACGCCTCCGCTGCATCGATAAAACTTTGACGTCGATATCGGAACGGTGCACAGGAGGATACGTCCTGCGATTCACACCGTATCCACAGGGCTGCGTGCATAGAATCGCACTCAACTCTATGCCGAATCGGACCCTCTCCCGCCGCTCCGCCCTCGTCTCCCTCGCCGCAGTCACCGTGGCGCCAACGTCCCTTTTTGCCGCGCCCGCGGACGATCTTGCCGCTGCGCTCGCAGCAGCAGAGGCCAAAAGCAAGGGTCGGCTTGGAGTGGCGATTCTGTTTCCCTCAGGAAAACGGATGGCCCACCGCGGCGACGAGCGGTTCCCCATGTGCAGCACCTTCAAGTTTCTTGCAGCGTCGCTTGTATTGCAGCGCGTGGATCAGGGCAAGGAACGTTTGGATCGCGCCGTGAAGTATTCGAGGAGCGATCTGGTGGAGTACTCCCCCGAGACGGAAAAGCACGCCGGCGGAAGCATGACGATCGCGGAGTTGTGCAAGGCCGCCCTGACCTTGAGCGACAACGGCGCGGCCAACCTGTTGCTCGCAAGCTTCGGTGGGCCTCCTGCCATCACTGCCTTTGCGCGCTCGCTGGGCGACACAATGACGCGGCTGGATCGCACGGAGACGACTCTCAACGAGGCGATACCCGGAGATCCTCGCGATACGACAACCCCCAACGAGATGGTGGCGAATCTCAAAAAGATCTTCTTCGGAACGGTGCTGAAGACGGACTCGCGCAAACAACTTGCGGACTGGATGCTGGCCAATACGACGGGGAAGACGAAGTTCGTGGCGGGGCTTCCAGCGGACTGGAAGGTTGCAGACAAGACAGGTTCAGGCAGCCATGGATCGAACAACGATATCGGCGTGCTCTACCCGCCGACTGGAAAACCGATTCTGATCGCCTCGTATCTGACGCAGACTGCGATCTCGACGGAAGAGCGGAACGCGATTCACGCGGACGTGGCGAGGGCGGTCCTGGCGAGCTTGAAGTAGTTCGCAGACATTCAACCCTCCACTGACCAGATCACGCCGTGGGTGAAACCGCGATGGCCGCACCGCAGCGCGGACAGAACCCCGCGCCAGGAGCGACCGCGCCTTCGCAGGACGGGCAGTTGGTGGCAGGCTGATAGCCGAAGATGCCGCTGGCACGAATCTGTCCGGCGATATAGTTGGCCTGCAGGGCGTTGTAGGTGCGGACCCGCCCGGGCATGAAGAACGCTTCGATAAAGCCGAGGATGGCGGGGATTCCTGTCCAGCTGAGAAGAAGATAGGTAATGCCGAGTCCGTTGCGTCGCAGGTAGAAATGGTGAAGGCCAAAGCTGCCGAGAAAGATGGCGAGAAGGACTCCGACCACCTCGTCACGCCGGGCCTGGTCGTATTCGGCGTAGAACCAGGCGCGCTGATGCTCGGTCATCCCGGCGGTATAGATCGGATCGGTCATGTAATTCACGGTTTCTCCTGCCTCCCAATTCTGAGGAAGAGATACGAGATCGCTGCCGGTAGAGTTCCATAGGGCCGAAGCGGACCAGTGTGGTCGCGATTTACAAGGGATATGGGCCGGTCTAGATTGAACTGCAAGCGATGTCCGCCGGTGCGGGCAACAGGTTCTGGAATTGCAGACTCAAAGCAAGGAGGAGGCAACCGATGGAACACGTTCACAATGGGCAGTGCGGTCTTTGTAGTCATTTTGGCGAGAATCATTCCACCGCCCCTGCGCTGGTAACGATTCTGAAGAGTCACGAAGCTCCTTTGAATATGGTGGATGAGTGCGGCCACCCGAAACATGCTGCGCTGCACCTGAAGGTAACTCCCATTAGCGGTTGTGATGGATTTTCGCCTGCGGCGAGTGCCTGAGAGATTTACTCCCCCTGAAAGATCTTTCTCCGATAGGCCCGGTCACTTGGACCGGGCTTGTTTCTCTTATGCCGCTGGAAGGCTTGGAGCTTCGCGATCCGCGCGAACAGAGCGGGCCGTGAAGCGCTCTTTCAGGCGCAGGAAGGGTTTTTCGACCAGCTCGAAGGAGATGCTGGCGATCAGCCATGTGCCGACAAGGCAGGCCATCGAGATGACCGGTTTCGGAAGGGAGTGGAGGCGTCCGGCCACAGCAGGAATGACCAGCTGCTGGTAGAGGTACGTCGAGTAGGAGATTCCTCCCAGATACACGATGACCCTGGTGTCCATCCAGTCGGCGCGGCGGGTTCCGATGAGCTGCAGGATCAAAAGGATGAGCAGCACCGGGTCGATGGCAAATCCCACGACGTCGCGATAGGCAAGGCCGAGCGGGCCTCCGCCAAAGACAGAAAGCGCAAGCGCTGCGAGCGTCAGCGGAAGGTAGCGCGGTTGGCGCAACTGCTCCATCAGGCGCGGTGCGGCCTCAAGATGCAGCACGATGGCGAACAGGCAGCCGACGAGGATCGCGTCGATGCGCGTCTCGAATGAGGTGTAGATGTACGGGTCGCTGACACCGTGAAGGTACAGAAAGCTGCGATAGACCCAGAGCGCCGGAATTACAAAGAGCAGTACCTTTGCCAGCGTACCCAGGCGGTTGCGAAAGAGGACAAAGGCCGCGGGCCACAGCAGGTAGAACTGCTCCTCGACGCCGAGGGACCAGGTATGGCTGAAGAGGCTGCTCGGATAGTTGTGCAGGCCCTGGTAGTAGTTGTTGACGTACAGCAGTGCACAGATGGCCTGGGGCCAGATGATCTTCGCGTGACGCACCGTGAGCGCCGCGATCGCGATGATCCAGTAGACATAAAACGGCGGAAAGATCCGCAGCGAGCGGCGCACATAAAAGTTCCGGAACGAGATGGTTCCGGTGGACTCCTTCTCGCGGATGAGAAGGTGCGTAATCAGAAAGCCGCTGATGACAAAGAAGGTGAGGACGCCGAAGCCCGCCGGAATAGTCTCGTATCCGCTGTGATACATGACGACAATCCCCGCGCTGACGGCGCGGAGGAAGTCGAGCCGGGGAATGCGCGAGCCGGGACGAAGCGGGTTGGCGGGGTTCTGGATGCCAGGCTTCGCCGCGAAGGTCTGGGCTGGGGTCTCGGTCTTCATGGCAGCAGGTCTTCTAAAAGAGTAGACCGGTTGCCACCGACGATGGAGAGGAAAATCGTTCCTGCCTGGTACAGATAGGTCATTTACGCGGCGCTATTCCTGTGTCCTGATAAAGGTCTCCGGCGTGCCGTCTTCCGGATTGACGAAGTGCACGTCCTCTGGAGGACGTCGTGGCGTGTCGATGGCGAGCACGGTAAAGGGATGCTCGAAGATCTTGGGCGTGGCGTGAATGGTTCTCTTTTTGAAGAACACAAGCTCGCCGGGGCCGATCTGCCGCGGAGCCTGGCCTTCGATCTCGATCTCGGCGCGGCCCGTCACCACGTAGAGGTACTCGTCGCAACTGGTGTGATAGTGCGCCGGCGCCGGACGATGGACGCGGAAGATACGGCAACTGGCCGCAGTCTCATCGGTCAGGCGAAGATCGGTCAGCATGGTTTCTGCATGCTCGGGCAGGGTCGCAGCGAGCTCGGCGATGTTGAAGAATCCGCTTTCGATCGACATAGGCTTCTAAGGTGATGATAGATGCTCGACCGATGCGAGAGCGGAATCCAGCCCCAGAATTCTGTGGCTCGGGACGCAACAGGACAGGCCCGACCCTGCCAATCCGCATCCTACCTTTGAGAGATCAGGAGCAGCGAGGCGATATGAGCGAAAAACACGATCATGACAGCCACTACAAGGAGTTGAGTGGCCACGAGGGAATCGCAAAGATTGCGGAGCTGATTAAAGCCATTCGCATCGCCATGATGACGACGGTGGCGAAGGATGGAACCATGAGTTCGCGACCCATGGCGATTCAGGACGAACCCTTCAACGGAACCCTCTGGTTTCTGACGCGGCAAGGCTCAGAAAAAGTGGGAGAACTTGCTGAAGATCAGCACGTGACTCTGACCTTCGCCGAACCGAAGGACTCCAAATACATCACGCTAAAGGGCATGGCGAGCGTCAACCAGGATCGCGGCAAGATCAAGGAGCTATGGAACCCGTTGTACAAGGCGTGGTTTCCAAAGGGCGAAAACGATCCTGAGATCGCGGTGCTGCTCGTCGAGGTCAGTGAGGCCGACTATTGGGAGGCCTCAAGCAGCAAACTGGTCATGCTGGCGAAGTATGCCGCAGCCTCGGTAACTGGCGGCAAAGTGGCGATTGGAGAGACTGGACACGTGCAGGTGTAACGGATGGGGGATGTATTGCTTCCTTAGACCTGCGATCATAGAAGCATGCCGCTCTTCTATCTGAGAAGACTAACCGGCAGCAAACGAACCGAGATCGCGAACCGCCATCTGGCCCGCTATCTCGCGTTTGTTGCAGGAGCCGCGAACGCCGGGGGCTTTCTGGCGGTACGGCAATACACGTCGCACATGTCGGGGATAGTCTCCGCCATGGCGGACAACATCGCGCTTGGCAGTTTGTCGCTTGGAATACGCGGACTGGCGGCGGTCTTGTCGTTCCTGTCGGGGGCATTCGTCACGACCCTTTGCATCCGCTGGGCAAGAGCCCGGGCCCTGGAGAGCGAGTATGCCCTTCCACTCCTCGGGGAGGCTGGTCTGCTGGTCGTGTTCGGGGCCACAGGGCGCATCTTCAGCGGTGGCCGCGTGATGGGAACCATCATGCTGCTGTGCTTCACGATGGGACTTCAAAATGCCATCGTGACCAAACTTTCCAATGCAGTGATCCGGACCACCCACCTGACAGGAATGTTCACCGATATCGGAATTGCATTGGGCAGGATGGCGACCGGGGGGGCCGAAGACGGCCAGGAAGCCGAGATGGCGAAGGTACGCCTCCTGTCATCGTTGATCGGCATGTTCTTCGTCGGAGGCATGGTGGGCGCGCTCGGCTTCAGGCACGCCGGTTTTCTATTCACCCTGCCATTGGCGATGATCTTGGTCGTGCTGGCGGTAATGCCGATTCTGGATGACGTCAGGCGATCCATCACCGATGTGGCATAACTCCGGCGCTGCACAAAAGTGCTTATCCCGGTTGAAAGAGACGGCGTCGAGGGAACACGTCATAGCTGCGAACCCTTTTGCATCCCCGGTGTCCACCCTCAAAAACCCCATTTCCTGCTGCAGGCGGTAAAATAACAGGGTTACGGAAAAATCTGATCTAGGACGGCAGGCAATGAGCACAGGAGCGCAGGCAGCATTGGCAGGACAGGTTGAGACGGCAGCGAAGGCAGCTGGGCTGGTCGTGGTTTCGGTTGAGGAGGGCAAGGACTTCTCGGGCGGACCGACGGCACGGTTTACCCTGGCGCTTGCCTCCAACAACGCCAAAAAGCAGACGCTCGAGCTGAGTGCGGCCTTCGACTTCTCGCAGGGCCCGCTGAAGGGTGTCGTTGAAAGCTACCTCAAGGAATCCGCCACCCGCCTGAGGAATCCGCGTCCGGACTGTTATCTGACCATGCTCGGCCTGCCGCTCAGCTTCGGTAACTTCTCGTGGCCCTTCCACTCCTCCACCTCGGGAGCCGACACCCAGATCGTGCACGGCGAAGCCCGTCTGGAAGACGGTAACGAGAGCATCCTTCATGCAAAAATCGCGGCTTCGATGACCGTTACCTTCGCCGAGGTCGTCCCCGCTCTCGAGCAGCCCTTTGCTGAGACCTTCATCTACAACGCCGTGCGCAAGACCATGGACCAGGGCCAGCTCGAGCTGGTCAAGAGCGGTAACCGGCAACCTGTCCCGGTGACTACCCGGTACTACAGCGCCAAGCAGAAGCGGTTTATCTTCAACGACACCACCGAGACCCAGCGGCAGGAGTTTCTTGCAGCCAAGGTCTTCTGGCTCTCCGGTGTTCTGGGTGGAGGTGAGCCCATCTGGCTGGCCGATCCCCGCGATGCCCAGTATCTGAACACCACCGTCGAAGACCTCAGAAAGGTCGCTGAGGCCGTAGCCCACGAAGGGGTCATTCGCCTCACCGCCGATACCGATTTCGCTACTCCGGCGGAGGCGCTGATGGGTCATCGTGACGGCTACTTCCAGGAGCTCGAGGCGGGTCTGAAGTTCACCAAACCCAGCTTCAACGAGGAAATGCGCGCCGGTCACACCAATATGTAAGGGAAAACGGGAGGCCTTCGCGAGAAAATCGCGTTAAATCGCCCCTTTTCACAAAAAATATTGCAACCCTTCCGAATCCCGATCTATCTTATGAGGCGGCCTGAAGAAGGGGGCGCCTCGATGCGTCTCCCGGGACCCTTCATTGATAGGGCTCCTGGCCTTAGAGGGAAGCATGAAGTTCAACCGCATTGCAACACCACTGATTGCAGTGGTCCTTACGAGCGGCGCCCCGTTTTATGCGCTCGCCCAGAACGCCCAGAATCAGAGCACGCCGTCGCAGGTCCAGGACTGGAACACACCACCAGCCGGTACCGAGCAGGTCCAGCAGGGCTATCGCGACGGACTCGAAGCAGCCAAACTCGACAAGGCAGCGAAACGGAAGATCGACGCCAAATCGTCGCATCTCTACAAGAACCCGCCGGTAAAGGGCGCCCAGCGCGACCAGTACCGCGAGAGCTTCGAGAAGGGGTACCAGGCGCAGCTCCAGCACGACAACTCCGGAATGTAATACAGGAATTTGCTGGAACGCGCTTTTACGAGCGATCCAAGAAAGAGGTCCCGATCTTCGGGGCCTCATTCTTTTTGTTCCAAATTCCTCATGCAGGCTCAGGTGTCGTGGAATCTTAGGAAGAGGGAGGAGTTTTCGTATGAAAGCTGCAGTTCTGCGTGCCGCTGCCCCGGCTCTTTCCATCGAAGAGGTGGAGCGTCCCCAAGTCGTACCCGGCTATACCCTGCTGCGGGTGCTCGCCTGCGGAGTCTGCCGGACGGACCTGCACATCTTCGAGCACGACCTTCCTACCGTCCGCGATCCCCTGATTCCCGGACACCAGATCGTCGGCGAGGTCGTCGACGGCGCCACCGCCGAGCTTCCCCTAGGGTCTCGGGCCGGAGTCTCCTGGATCGGTGGCGCGGACCTCACCTGCCCGTTCTGTCTGCGTGGAGAAGAGAACCTGTGCGACGCACCGACGCTAACCGGCTATACGGTCAACGGTGGTTACGCAGAATTTGCCCTCGTACGCTCGGATTTTGCCTTCCCATTGCCCTCTTCCGTCGAGCCTAAGTACCTCGCTCCATTGCTCTGCGCCGGAATTATCGGCTTCCGCAGCCTCCGGGTCGCAGGCACCCGGCCGGGAGAGCGGGTCGGCCTCTTCGGCTTCGGCGCCTCCGCATCCCTTGCGATTCAGGTGCTTCGTCATTGGGGATGCGAGGTATATGTGGCAACGCGGGGCGATCAGCATCGTGCGCAAGCCAGGGAGGCCGGCGCTCAGTGGGTGGGTGCGGAGGACGAAAGGCCTCCGGTGGCGCTCGACCGCGCAGTGACCTTTGCGCCTTCAGGACAGGTGGTGGTGGCGGCGCTCTCGAGCCTGCGCAAAGGAGGTGTGGTTGCCATCAATGCCATTCACCTAGACGAGATGCCTGCCTTCGACTACGACAAGCTGCTGTGGGGGGAGCGGCAGATTCGCTCGGTCACGAACATGACGCGCCAGGATGCACGCGACTTTCTCGCACTCGCGCACGAGATCGGGATCCGTCCGCATGTCCGCACGTTTCCGCTGGCCCAGGCGAACGAGGCATTGCAGGCGGTCAAGCATGAGACGGCGGATGGACCTTGCGTGATTCTTCCGTGATCGGTATTTGCGTACGTGTGTACTGAGCGATCTCAAATGTATGGGGGAAACCATGGACTACGCGAAGAAATCACCGCAGATCCTTCGACTCCGCTGCGCTCCGCTCAGGATGACACCTCGATCAGAACAAATACTGATATCGCTCCTAAATACGTCGATATACCTCAAGATTTCTTACTTCACGACGGCGGGGTTGGGCAGCGGTTTCTTCTTGTCTCTCAGGGTGTCGAGCGAGACCGATCCGGGAGGGAGAGCCTTGCCGACATCGGGGAGGAACATCTCGAGACCTTTTTCCGGGGTCATTCGGCTGTACCCCTTGACCAGTTGCTCGTGGTACTTCGCCAGATCCAGGTCGAACCAGGTATCGGCAGAAGCGTCGATCAGGGTAAGGTCGGCATCGCGCATCGTCAGCTTGCCAAAACCTAAGGTGCCTCCGCGCAGACGCAAAAAGTTATGCCATTGCGCCAGTTGCGTATCGTCCTCTGGCGCTGTGCTTCCATAGGTCACCACGGTGTCGGGAGCATGCAGTTCGATGGACGAGATCTGCCCGCGAATATGCGGCGGCGGAAGCAGTTCGGTGGTGTCGAGGTAGATATCGTTGTCCTTGACCTCTACGCCGGGGACGGGTTCTTTGCCGAGGATGTCGTCGATCTCCACCTTCAGGCCGCCGAGCAGACCTTTAACTGGCATCTTGAGAACATTGATCTTGTTGACCTGAATTCGAACTCTTCCGTTGGGGGCTGGGGAAAGCGTTCCGAGAACCTCCACGGGAAGAGGAACGAGGAGCTTGTGCATCGTTCCGGAGAGCTTCATCTGCTGTCCTTCGCCGGTGAGCTTCATGTTCTTCAGCGGCGATCGCGAGGCCATCGTGGCGTTCAGGTAGTTGGTGATGTCGCCCAGGTTGGCGTGGATAAGACCACGGTCGATCCGGAAGACGAAGCTCTCCTCATCGTCAAGAGAGGGGGGTACGCCGACGTGGGTGGGGACCATCTGACCGCGAATCCAGCGTACGTAGATCCGGAACAAAGGGCCCTTGCGCAGCTCGAGGTTGTGAGCATAGACGGTCGTGGTCCCCGGAGCGGATGGGACGCGACCGGCTGCGGTCGGACTGCCGTCCACGCTGCCAGCTGGAGCCGGGTTCTTTTTCGTCGGCGAGGGCCAGACAATCCAGACGAGAAAAAAGACAACAAGAAGGGCGGCTGCGGCGATCGCGTAGCGTTGGGTGTTCTTCATAGACATTCGTTCCGGAATCTTTGGGCGGCACACTCAAGGAAAGTGCCCGCAATTGTGTGATGCAGAAAGGGTGCAGCATCGCCTTGCGGTCCTGTTAAAGCTTGGCACGATCTGCCATCCAAGAGAAACTTGCCTGATACAACAGGGTTTAAGGACTTGTGTGAGGACCGATATGAGATCTGTCAGCATCGCTGTGCTTCTGCTTGCTGCACTTCCAACGCTGTCGATTGCCCAATCTCCCGCCGTTCAGACGCCATCGGCCCAGGCTCCGGAGAAGACGTCACAGGCTGTCCGGGGCGAAGACGGCACGTACACGATCACGCGCAACGCCCGCATCGTGATTCTTGACATGGTGGTTACCGATGCCAAGGGGAACGTGGTCACGGACCTGAAGAGGGATGACTTTCATGTCACGGAATCCAACGAGCCGCAGACGATCCTGAACTTCGATTCAGCGGGAGCGCATTCGCTGCCGGTACAAGCGACGGTGGATTCCACGGCGAAGCTTGACCAGCTAGCGCCGCAGGCACCGGTCAATATCGTACTGCTGGATGAGTTCAATACCCGCTTCGAAGACATGGCGTTTGCGCGCTACTCGCTGAAGAAGTTTCTTGAGCGGCAGCCCGGCAAGCTTTCTACCCCGACCATGCTGATTGCGGTCAGCCTGCAGAACTTTACGGTGCTGCACGACTACACCCAGGACAAGGGCGAGCTGATCTCGGCGCTGAACCATCACTTCGCAGCCTATCCGTGGCAGGTCCATCAGTACTCGTGGCTGGCGGAACGCTACGCCACGGCTTTTCTGACCCTGCGACGCGTAGCCCAGGCGACGATCGGGCATCCAGGTCATAAAAACATGATCTGGATCGGCCGGGGCTTTCCTAACCTGAACATGGCCAACTATCCGTTGGATACGGCGCAGCGGGTGGACAACGCGGTACAGGAGTGCGTGAATACGCTGCGGGATGCGCGCATTACTCTGTATACGATTGACCCCGCAGGCCTGAAGATCGACCAGCAGGCCTATGGCGACGACGCTGCCACGACGGACCCTTTCGGAGGAAACTACCAGTTCGCCAAGCTCGCGACGGCAACCGGAGGACGAGCGCTTTACGGCCGCAACGACGTCGATATGCAGATTGGAACGGCGATCCGGGATGGATCGAGCTTTTACACCCTCACCTATCGGCCTACGAATGAATCGACAGATGTCGGCAAGTTTCGCCGGATCAAGGTGACGGTCGATCGGCCGGGGCTGCGGGTGACGACTCGTGAAGGCTACTATCTGCAGCTTGGTCCTGATCAGCTGAATCCGGTTAACCCGTCGAAGCGCCTGATTGCTGACCTTCTTTCCGCCGATGCCAGCAGCATGGTCTACGACGGAGTTCCGATGTCGGTCGAGAGAATCCCGCCGTCTCCTGACCGTTTCAATATTCACCTGGATGCAAAGGGACTGGTGTGGAGTTATGCCACCGCAACCGAACCGCGAACCTCCGAGGTGATCCTGGTGACCTCAACCTTCGACAAGAAGAATAAGGAGCTGAAGCGGGACGCCAAGAGGATCAGGGTGCAGGCTTCGTTGGCGGTTCCTCCAACCGGGAAGCTCGAACGAGCGGTCGATATCCACTATCAGCTGCCACCGCTCGATCCGAAGGCGGTGCGGGTACGGTTTGTGGTTCGAGTCGCTGCTACGGGCAGGATTGGGACAGCCGATGTTGACCTGACCAAACCGATGGCAGTGCCGACGGCGCAGGCGTCCCCATCCGGGGGAGCCTCGCGCTAAAGCGTAATCTCTTGAATCAACTGCGCTTTCGCGCGGTAGAATCAGGGCGCACTTTCCTGCAATCAATCTCCCGAGCGAGGATCTATTGCGTGCGACCTTCTGCCTGGCTGCGTACAGCTTCCGTTCTGACGCTTCTCCACGCCATCACCCACACGATCGGCGGAGTGTATGGCAAACCCGCTCCCGGACCGCAGGAGACTGCGGTCGCTGTGATGAAGAACAATGTCTTTCCCGTCATGGGCAACACGCGCAGTCTTTGGGACTTTTACCACGGCATGGGACTGGCCGTAGCCGTCTTTCTGACGGTGGAGGCCCTTGTCTTCTGGCTGCTGGCGAACGCGATCCAGAAGAACGACTGCGATCTTCGCGACGTGCTTGCAGCCTTTCTGATCGGCTATCTTGCGCTCGCTGTCGTCTCGATGCGTTACTTCTTTTTGCCACCGGTGGTTGTCGAGCTGCTGATCGCGGCGTGTCTGGTGATGGCGATCCTTGCGACTCAACGTACGGCTGCAAAGCCAGTCTGAGGGGTGCTCCCGAGGGTCGGGAAACGTATCATGGTCCATGATGAACGACCTTAACCTCGCCACACTGTCTACGGAAGCCCGCAACCCTCGAACCACGCACATCGACCAGCTCTCGACGCTGGAGATGGTGACGCTCATTAACCAGGAAGACCAGAGCGTTCCTGCGGCTGTGGGTTCGCAGCTTCCTGCCATTGCGCGCGCCATCGACGAGATTGCTGCACGGTTCGAGAAGGGCGGACGCCTCTTCTATATCGGTGCCGGGACCAGTGGACGCCTCGGCGTACTGGATGCCAGCGAGTGTCCGCCTACGTTTTCTGTGCCGCCGACGCTGGTACAGGGGCTGATCGCCGGCGGAGACTCCGCGTTGCGGAAGTCGAGCGAGAAGTCGGAGGATTCCCGGGAACAGGGTGCGGCGGACCTGATGGCTGCCGGGTTTGGGGAGAAGGGTGCTCCTGACACGCTGGTCGGAATCGCCGCCTCGGGCCGCACGCCGTATGTCATCGGGGCGATGGAGCAGTCGAGGAAGCTGGGGCTGCTGACCATCTCGCTGACGTGCGTTGCCGACTCGCAGATGGCCGGGATTGCGGATATCGCCATCGCGCCGGTTACCGGGCCGGAGATTGTGACCGGGTCGACGCGGCTGAAGGCGGGAACGGCCACCAAGCTGGTGCTCAACATGCTTTCAACCGGCGTGATGATCCGCACGGGCGCGGTCTACGGCAACCTGATGGTCAATGTTCAGGCGACGAATGAGAAGCTGGTGGATCGTGCCCAACGCATTATCGCTGAGGCGACGGGAGTCGATCGTGCAGCCGCGGCAAAGCTGCTGGAAGAGGCAGGCAGTGTAAAGACCGCGATTGCGATGCAGAAGCTCGGGCTGGATCGTGCGAGCGCAGAGGAGAAGATAAAGGCTTCTGGCGGAAGCCTCGCGCGTGCCCTCGCATAGTTACTCACGAAGCGAAGGGTCGTTATCTGCGCTCGAGCATGCGCGCGATCGGCGTCGGTCGTGGCGTTACTGTCTCGAATCGCTCCACCAGAACCGGTTTGGCGTGCGGGATCTCTTCTTCCAGGATGACGCGGTTTCTCCCCGCGGACTTCGCGCGATAGAGCAGGTTGTCCGCGCGTTTGAGCATCGAGGACAAAGAGTCTCCGGCGCGCTGCTCGGTGATTCCGGCGCTGACGGTCATGACAATCATTCTTCCGTCGTAATGCACCCGCATCTGTTCCAGGCCATGGCGTAGTGTTTCGGCTATGCGGGCGGCGCCGGTTGCGTCGGTTCCGGGCAGCATGAGGATGAATTCTTCTCCGCCGATGCGCGCGACCATGTCCTCCGGGCGCAGTTGCTCTTTGACGAGATCGACGAAGGCGCAGAGGGCCACGTCGCCGCCGCCGTGTCCGTGAGTGTCGTTGACCCGCTTGAAGTTGTCGAGGTCCATTGCGATCATCGCGACGGGGCGCTGTTGCCGTTCGCAGCGGCTTAGCTCGCGGGAGGCGTGCTTGAGCAGAGCCCGGCGATTGAGAGCGCCGGTGAGAGCATCGATTCCGGCAGCGAGGGCCACGCTGCTGTGCATCTCCACCACGGTAAACAGGATGTAGAGCAGCAGCAGGCAGTAGGACGTCAACATGATGGCCAGCATGGAGTACATCCACAGCGGATTGGACCAGGGGACCAGCGCGGTTGCGGCCGACAGCCCGTGCAGCGAGAGCACGCATCGATAGAGGAGCACGACGATATGGGCGCCCAGGAAGACGGCGGTCAGCCGGGACGCAACCAGGAACCGCGGCTCCCTCTGGCGAGCCAGCATCCAGGTAAGAGCCGTCATGATGCCGAGAACAGGGAGAGCAGCGACGGTGAAGGACCAGAGACGGAGCTCGGAGTGATAGATCCCGGCATAGAGGGCCATGTTAGCTACGACGATGGTGGCGGCCACCCAGTTCCGGAAGGGAGTGCGGTTGATGAACCATCGCAGCCCAAGGAACATCAGGACGAAAGAGGCGATATTAATTTCGTTGGCGAGCCAGACGGTAATGTATCGCGGGGCGTAACCGATAAGACCCTGTAACGAGGTTTTGAGAAAGTCGAGTGCGGTTGAGGCCGCAAGCCATCGGGCTCCTATCACGCTGCGGTCGACGACCGCCAGGGATGAAAGAGCAACTGTAAACAGACCTAGGGAAACAAGAAAAAAAACAAAAGAAGTTGTGTAGTCCATCATTGGGGCCCTGAACTGCAAATACCATGCGAACCGGGGCCCAGAATAGCGCCCGTTCTACGCTCTCTCAAATTAATTAACGTTCGCGATGACACTAAAGTTTTGGCCAACTCTGCCGATGAACCGGGCTACCTCGTCAGAACAAGCTTAGCTTGCGCGGCATCTCGATATTGAGATGCTCATAAGCCAGTCTTGTGGCTACTCTTCCGCGTGGAGTTCTGTCTAAAAAACCGATTTGAATCAAAAAAGGTTCATAAACCTCTTCGAGGGCATCCTGTTCCTCGGCTAAAGCAGCGGCCAGGGTGTTCAGGCCGACGGGACCGCCGTCGTATTTTTCGATGATGGTGCGGAGGAGTCGGCGGTCGAGCTCGTCAAAGCCGTGGGCGTCGACTTCGAGCAACTCGAGGGCCTTCTGGGCTGTTTCGCGGTCGATTTTTCCGGAAGCACGCACCTGCGCGTAGTCGCGGACACGGCGCAGCAGACGGTTGGCGATACGTGGCGTACCGCGCGAACGCATGGCGATCTCGGCAGCTCCGTCCTGATCGATGGGGACGCCGAGGACCTCGGCGGAGCGCTCGACGACAAACCGTAGCTCGTCGTCGGTGTAGAACTCGAGGCGCAGCAGGATTCCGAAGCGCGAGCGAAGGGGCGAGCTCAGCAGGCCCGGCCGTGTCGTGGCGGCTACAAACGTGAACGGTTTGATATCCATGACGTGGGTGCGGGCTGCCGGGCCCTGGCCGATCATGATGTCCAGCTTGTAGTCCTCCAGCGCGGTGTACAGCTTTTCCTCAAGCACCGGCTGCAGCCTGTGGATTTCGTCGAGGAAGAGAACCTGCTTTTCCCGGACATTGGTCAGGATGGCGGTGAGGTCGCCCTGGATCTGGAGAGCGGGACCGCTGGTCTGCTGGAAGCCGACGCCGAGCTCATTGGCGATGATGGTGGCTAACGTGGTCTTGCCGAGCCCCGGAGGACCGAAGAGGAGCACGTGGTCCAGGGCTTCGCCGCGCGATCTAGCAGCCTCGAGCGCGATGGCGAGCTGCTCCTTGGCTTTGGTCTGGCCGATGAACTCCTTGAGGCGGGTCGGGCGCAGCTTCAGCTCGAAGGCAGCGTCGTCGTCCACGCGTCCGGCGGAGACCAGCCGCTCGGCGTCCGTCTTCGATCCATGGTTGGGGTCGATCTTCGATTTGTTTTTCGGAAAGTCCACTGTAGGCGATGGTAAGGCGAAGCCCGGGGGGAAGCAACCAGTCATCTGCGGAGAATTGCACAACTGATATACCGTAGACAGGATGAATCGCCGCCAGATGATCGCAGGTGCCGCCGCAATGTCCGCTCTTCTCTCGTCCTCAGCCAAGGCCGCTGAGGTCTCCCGTGGCTTTCTCGAGATCACGACCTGGCGTCTCCACAACAGCGATGAGGACCAGGCAAAACGCGTGTCGGGTTATCTCGAAGGCGGTCTCTTTCCGGCCCTGACGCGCGCCGGAGCCCGTCCCGTCGGAGCCTTCTCGAGCCTGATCGGTCCCGATGGCCCGTCCCTGTTCACGATTGCGGAGTATACCTCGCTCGCGTCCCTTCAGGAGGTTCTGGTCCGGCTTACCGACGACAAGGAGTACGACAAAGCCTCGCAGGCTCTCAGCGCCGGGTCTGGGATGCCCTTCGTAACGATGGAGAGCAGTCTCTTCCACAATCTCGCCGTGCTTCCGCAGGCGGTTCTACCGACCGATGCCTCCAGTCGGCCTGCGCGGATCTTCGAGCTGCGCACCTACCAGTCACAGTCGATGAGCGCCCGTCAGAAGAAGGCCGGCATGTTCAACAACGGAGAGATCGGGGTCTTCCAGCGTCTGGGCATGCGGCCGGTCTTCATTGGAGAGTCCATCGTTGGGCCGCGTCAGCCGAACATTACGTACATGCTGTCGTTCGACAACCTGGACGGCCGCGAACAGCATTGGAAGGCCTTCGGCTCCGACCCGGAGTGGAAGAAGCTGAGTGCGCCGCCGGAGCTGAAGGATGCGCAGATCGTTGCCAACATCAGCAACATCCTCTTGCACCCGCTCGCGTTTTCGCCGCTGCGTTGATCTGGGTTCTCCACTGTGAGGACGGGGCGGCTGTCCTGCTTGGGTCGAAAGGACACGTCGCAGGGAGCGACGGGCAGGAAGATGAGGGGATCACGACGACGCAGTGATTGGGTCGAATCACGATGATAGAGAGATCAAGTCAGGAAGATAGCCGAATCACTGTTTCAGCTCCAGCAGCATGGTGCCATGTGCTGGAATGACCCCGACGATCTGGAGAACCTTTTCCCAGGGCGAAGCGTCCTTCCACAGATCGCGCGCGGCGCATGCCTTTGCGGTGATACCGAAATCGCCAAGGGGTTGAATGACCTGATCTGCTTTGTCGCCCAGGTTGAACAGGGCAAGATACTGCGTGCCGCGAGCACTCTTCGAGGTCCAGGCCACAAGGTCGCCGTGTTGAAACAGCAGCCGCTGGTCATGGCCATGCTGGTTGATGGCGAGGAGATCGCGATTGGTAAGGAGCGTCGTGGTCTCGTCATCGAGTTGGGTGAGGTTCGCTCCGATAAACAGGGGAGACCGGGAGATGGACCACAACGTGACGAGGGTCTTCTGCTCGTCCCTGGTTAGGCGCGTGGCACGGGGTTTGCCCCAGCCAGGTACAGGGCCGAGCGTACCGAGAGGAAGCATATCGGCATCCGGCCAGTTGCCCGGTTTCACGTGCGGGATCCAGCTTGCGATGACGGCAAACTGGTTCTTGACTCCCTGAGGAAAGCGCTCGCTCTCAGGCCTCTCCCAACGGTCCCAGACGTCGTCGGAGATGCGCCACAGCTGGGCGTTGGCCGCTACCTCCGCGCTCTTGTCCAATGGCGCCGGGCCGGGAGAGAGACTGAGGACGATGGGCCGGCCACTCTTTTGAATGGCGCGATGAATCATCCTGATCTCATCTCCCTTATAGGGATGCGCGGCGATGCAGTCCACCTTGATGTAGTCCACGCCCCATGCGGCGTACTGCTTGATGAGGGCGTCGTACCAGGCCTGTCCCGCTGGCGTGTCGCGGACGCCGAAGTTATCCGGATTCCATGGGCAGGTGTCGGCTGTGTCCGCGACGTCTGCGGCGTGAAAGCTGCTGCCGGCGACCGGCATGTTCTTCGCGACGGCCTCTTTCGGGATGCCCCGAATGATATGTATACCGAACTTCAGGCCCTGCGCGTGGACCGAGTCGCTGACGGGCTTGAATCCCAAGGCCGCCGAGGCACTTGCGAAGCGATTCAGGGCGGGCTGGTACCGACCAAACTGATCTATCCGGTAGACGAAGGCTTCGGTCTTCTGCTTCTGCGGATTGAGGAGGTACCAGCCTTCGTCGACCACGGCATATTGATAGCCTGCAGGCTTCAGTTTGCGGGCCAGCACATCGACGTTTGCGCGAAACTGGGTCTCGTTAATGGTCAGTCCGTAGGAGTCCCAGCTGTTCCACCCCATGGGCGGGGTGGGAGCCAGGACCTTCTGTGCCATGGCAGGCCCGGAGGTGAAGATGGCCGCCGTGAGGATCAATATCGAAGTGCATTGCTTCAACAAATCGCAATTCTCCCAGTGGAGATGATGGTTGCGGGGCCGGCGGGGTCTCTTACATCTTTGCGACGATGAAGAGTCCCCCCGAGATCGTCAATAGATCTTCGATGATTGCGATCACAAAGTCCGGAAGCTCCATATGGACGACCAGGCCGTGGCGGATGTGGTATCCGGCAAAGGCAGCGATGACGGCGCCGATGGCTCCAAGCAGTGCGCCTAGGCCGAGACTTTTGCCGCCGCTCGCCGCTAACGCGGCACCACTGAGTGCGCCGGTAACGATTCGTGCAATCAGGCCCATGGCGGCGATGCGGGGTGGAGTCTTCGGAAGCTTATCGACCACCAGTTCCCCGATGGCGAACAAGGTGAAGATGGAGAGCGCGGCCATGGTGTTGAGAAAGGCCAGCGGTGTTCCATCCAGATGAATCCAGTGAAGGTATGCGGCCGCACATACGATGGCGGGAGCCATCATGGAGCGCAGACCGGCAACGCATCCGATCAGAAAGCAGAGCAGCAGGACTGAAAAAACCATCTGCCTCACATCCTTTCCGCGTACAAACTTCAGCAGGCATTCTTGCCTGACTTATCTGAGTGGGCAAAGCCTATCAGATCAGGAGCATATGCGCTGTTGTTTTCTACGGTCAGGCCTTATGGTTGCTTTCAAAGCTCGCATTGCATGAAGGTGATGTTCTGCGGCCGATCGAACTTCCATCCAATATCGTGAAGCACACCGGCTGTGACGAAGCCGAGTGCGCTGTGCAGCGCAATCGAAGAAGAATTGTTGCCTCCGATGACGGCGACCATCTGCTTACGGCCTGCCTCGCGGCATGCGTGCATGACAGCCTCCAACAGACGCCTGCCCAGCCCGCGACCGGCGCAGTCCGCACGAAGATAGATGGAGTCCTCCACGGTGAAGCGATAGCCGGGCCTGGGACGAAAGGATGTGGCATATCCGTAGCCGACGATCTCGTCCTCTTCCACGGCAACCAGGAAGGGAAGACCGTGCTCCCGGACATCTTCCATGCGGCGGCGCATCTCCTGTTCGCCGGGCGGCTCGATCTCCATGGTGGCGGCGCTCGAGAGCACATAGTGGCGATAAATGGCGGCGATCGCAAAAGCGTCTTCCGAGCGGGCGTCACGAAGCTCGACGGGCATCTTCCCACTGTAATCCTGAGGAACCTGGTCCGACGCTCTATGCCCTAGGCGGGATGCTAGGCTGGAAACCGATGCACGTCCCGCCTCACCGCTTCTCACCAGGCCGCAAGCAGCGGCTTCTGGCTGCTTTGGCTGCCTCGGCCGCCAGTCTCTCGCTATGCGCCTGCGCTAGTCCGGGGCTGCCGAAGCCTCCGTCTCTGCATCTTCCGGCGGTCGTGACCGACCTGACCGCGCAGCGTGTGGGCGACGAGGTTCATCTGCACTGGACCTCTCCTTCCCGAACGACGGATGGCATGGAGGTTCCGTCCCCGATGATGGCGGAGGTCTGTCGCGAGAAGAATCCGAGCGTGGAGAAACCTGTTGCGAAGGCGAAGGAAGCTCCCGCTCCGCAAAATGTGGCGGGCTGCGACGTGGTCCTGCACCTTACGTTGAAACCAGGATCGACGCAGGCAGACGACCGCCTGCCTGCCGCGCTAACGGTGGACCCCGTGAGCCTTCTCGGCTATCGAATCCGTACTCTGAACCCGCACGGCCATTCTGCAGGGTTTTCGAAGATGGCTCTGGCCGCTGCAGGTCAGGCTCCGGAGCCGGTTGCCGGACTGCAGGCTGCGCCGACGCGTAACGGCGCGCTGATCGAGTGGCAGCCGGTAGATTCGGCCTCGCTGGTAGAGCTTGACCGGCAACTGCCTTCGGCCCAGACGACAAAGCCGGCCAAGAAATCGGATGTGAGCCTGCCTGAGGATCAGCCGGCGGAGATTCGGCTTCGTACCCGGACCGACAAGATTCCGGCGAAGGATCCTGGCGGCACTGTGGATCGGACGACAGCACGCGGACAGCAGTATGTCTATCGTGGGCAGCGGATCCGGAGGGTGGAGCTTGCGGGCAAAACGCTGGAGCTTCGAAGCGCGGTTTCGGCCCCGATCAAGCTCGCGATGGCCGACAGATTTCCGCCGGAGGCTCCTGCGGGACTTGCTTCGATTCCGGGGCAGGAAAAGGGCTCGCCCACGATCGATCTCTCGTGGCAGGCCAGCTTTGAAGGCGATGTCGCGGGATATAACGTGTATCGGCGCAGCGGGTTGGGGGAGTTTCGCCTTCTGACGGAGAAGGCGCTGCCCGGACCGGCGTTCTCGGATGCGGCGGTCACGGTTGGGGAGACCTACACCTATCGGGTGACCGCGGTCGACAACGATGGCAACGAGAGTAAAGCGTCAGAAGAGATTACGGAGACGGTAAGGCCGGAGTAAGCGGAGAAGTTTCGAGGAAAGGCGACCACGATGAAGTACTGCAAATATCTCTCTCCCTCAGGTGTTCCGCGATATGCCTGGGTCGAGCGTCAGGATGGAGTTCTGTATGCTGCGCGCCCCATGATTGCTCCCGAGGAGGATCTGGCGGTGCGTCTAGCTGCACTTGAAGACAACTCTCCGGAGGCGTTCACGGCTTCGCCGCTCGAGAGCCTTTCCCTGTTGCCGCCGGTCACGCCTTCGAAGATCATTTGTGTGGGGCGCAACTACAGTGAGCATGCCTCCGAGATGGGAAACGAGGTTCCGAAGGAGCCGCTGCTGTTTCTGAAGCCGCCTTCGGCGCTGCTTGGGTCTGGGCAGGCGGTTCGGATGCCGGCGCTCTCAAAGCGGGTGGATTACGAGGGTGAGCTTGCCATCGTGATTGGGAAGCGATGCCGCAGTCTCGGTCCTGACGAGGATGTACGTCAATATATTCGCGGTTATACCGTTGTGAACGATGTGACTGCCCGCGACATCCAGAAGTCGGACGGGCAGTGGACCCGCGGCAAGGGCTGGGATACGTTCTGCCCGGTCGGCCCCGTGGTCGCCTTGCAGGGGCCGGGGGAGATCGACCCCCTCGGGGGTGCTCCGGTTACGGTGACGACGCGGCTGAATGGTGCGGTGAAGCAAAATGGCTCAACTGCGGACCTGATCTTCCCGATCGATTTCCTGCTGCGGTACATCACAGCATTTACAACGTTGCAGCCGGGAGACCTGATTCCTACAGGGACGCCTTCCGGTGTAGGGCCGATGCAGCCGGGCGATACTGTTGAGGTGGAGATCGGCGGTCTGGGCGTTTTGCGGAATCCTGTTGAGAGCGAATAAGTGCTTTCTCTGCAATAACCTGCATCCACGCAGTGTGAACGAAGGAAAATATCTCGCGGCGGCGTAACGTCTCGGGCCTTGATAAAATCAAATTAAGCAGCGAAGGAGCCCACAAAATGGCGACAATTCTCGAACAGCTTCGAAGCATGACGACCGTGGTTTCGGATACCGGCGATATCAATTCCATCAAACAGTTTAAGCCGACGGATTCGACCACCAATCCGTCGCTGATCCAGGCGGCCGCGGGCATGCCTGAGTACCAATCCATCGTAGACGATGTGCTGCAGCAGGCTAGGAAGGATGCGGGCACCGGCGCTTCGGACAAAGAAGTTGCCACGATTGCCTTCAAGTCTCTGGCAGTTGCGTTTGGCCGCAAGATTCTGGAGATCATTCCGGGCCGTGTGTCCACGGAAGTGGATGCGCGTCTCTCGTACGACACGGAGAAGTCCATCGAGACGGCTCGCGACATCATCGCCCAGTACGAGAAGGCCGGCGTTTCGCGCGATCGCGTTCTGATCAAGCTGGCATCGACCTGGGAAGGAATTCGCGCCGCTGAGGTGCTGGAGAAGGAGGGGATTCATTGCAATATGACCCTTCTGTTCGGCATGCACCAGGCGATCGCCTCGGCTGAGGCGAAGGTCACGCTGATCTCTCCGTTCGTCGGACGCATCCTGGACTGGTACAAGAAGGACACCGGCAAGGACTACGTTGGCGCAGAGGATCCCGGCGTCCAGTCGGTCACGAAGATCTACAACTACTACAAGCACTTTGGTTACAAGACCGTGGTCATGGGCGCCAGCTTCCGCAACATCGGTGAGATCAAGGAGCTTGCGGGTTGCGATCTGCTGACCATCTCGCCCAAGCTGCTGGGTGAACTTGAGGCTGAGCAGGGTACGCTCGAGCGCAAGCTCGATCCGGAGAAGGCGAAGCAGCAAAAGATCGAGAAGATCCCCATGGACAAGGCGACCTTCGACAAGATGCATGCTGCCGACCGCATGGCGAGCGACAAGCTGAAAGAGGGAATCGAGGGCTTCTCCAAGGCACTCGAGGAGCTGGAAATCACTCTCGCGAAGCGGCTTGCCGAGATCAGCGAGCCCGCTGTCAGCCGGTAACCAGAATTTGATATCCGGATCAGACGAACTGATTTACCCTAATAAAAAGGCCGCGTTTTGACGACGCGGTCTTTTTTTACCGCTGAACCTCCCCTGGGCTGCACAGAAGATCACGGACGGATTTATTGGGCCACGGCAAAGAACTGAACCCGATCCTGCCTGATTCTGGAGCTAATTCCGCCAGGGATGGATAGGGTAGGATGGCCGACACGTTAGCTGCCGCAGCTCCTTCGGACAAAGCAGCCACACAATCCAGAAGAATGCCTCATATTCGGGCCCTCGATGGCGTGCGAGGGATGGCCATTGCTCTGGTCCTGATGATTCACCTGCTGCAGTCCAACGACAAGCCGACGGGATCGTTCCTGGTCGATCTGTTCATCAGGGTCAAAAGCACGGGGTGGGTTGGGGTCGACCTCTTCTTTGCCCTGTCAGGCTTTCTGATTACAGGGATTCTCTTCGACTCGCTTGGAGAAGAGAGCTACTTCCGCAACTTCTACGTGCGGCGCGCGCTTCGCATCTTTCCTCTTTACTACGGCGTGCTGCTGGTGCTGTTTGTGATCTTCCGGCCCACCTGGGACGATGGCCGCCAGCTCTATCTTCAGCTCGCGTACCTGCAGAACACTCCATTGTGGTGGAACGCTCCGCAGGTGGGCATGCTGCGCGGCCTTACCGTTCATCTGTGGTCGCTGGCGGTGGAAGAGCAGTTCTATCTGGTCTGGCCCATCATCGTCTTTCTGGTACGGGACCGGCGCAAGCTTCTTTGGGTCGCTCTGGGACTGGCGCTTACCGCGCCTGTGATCCGGACGCTGGCTCTGATGCATGGAGCCTCCTACGCTACGACCTACACTTCGACCATCTGCCGCGCCGACTCTCTGCTTTCGGGTGCGTGGCTTGCCCTGGCGGTTCGTGGCGAATACAAGGATCGAATTCTTCGCCTGGCTCCACTCACCTTCTGTCTCGCCATTTTGAGCTGCATCGCCATTGCATGGAAGTCCGGGAGCTTTTACTGGGACAAGAACGTAATGGTCAACACAGTCGGATACAGTGTCCTCGCAATTGCGGCGACCTCGCTGATTGCGATGGCGCTGCGTATCGGTTCAAGGACGGCCGCGGTGATGGATCTGTCGCCGCTGCGCTGGCTGGGTAAGTACAGCTACGGGATCTACGTTCTTCATCCAATGATCGGTTTTCTCTATCTTCCGTGGATCGAGTCGCACGTCCATGGAAAGATTGCGCTGCATCTTGCGGTCTTCTTTTCCACGTTGTTGGTTGCGCTCCCTGTGGCGTGGCTCAGTTTTCACTTTTACGAACGCCCCTTCCTTCGCCTGAAGCGGTACTTCGAGTAACAGAATGCAGACAAGCCGCTATCCTGTGCACGTCGCATGATCGTCGCTTAAACGTGAACTGGTTGAACCGGTTCCAATCGCCCCATCCGGGGTGCAATGCCGAACAGGATGGTTTCGAATCTTTTGAGTGATCTCAGTGGGACGCTACCGATGAAGAAGGAGCAGCAAGGCCGTTTCCCCAGGCTCGGGCATCTGCCGGAGCTGGATGGGATTCGCGGGATTGCGGCATTGATGGTCTTCTTTCATCATCTGTGTTCCACCAGCTTCGATATCACTCCCTGGACCAGCCCTGTCGTGCGCGACCTTTACTGGCTGGGAGGCTTTGGGGACAGCGGTGTCGATGTCTTCTTCGTTCTCTCTGGCTTTCTGATCACCGCCATTCTGATCCGCGACCGCGATAATCCCGACTACTATCGAGACTTTTACTGGAAGAGAGCGCTTCGAATTTTTCCGCTCTATGCGCTTTGCGCGATCGGAATTCTCCTGTTCCTTCCGGGATCGAGGAGCTTTGTTCTGTTGTGCGTGTTTTTTATCGCCAACTTCGCCAGCAGCTTCCATATCCCTTCGATCGGCGGCTTCTGGTCGTTGGCGGTCGAGGAGCAGTTCTACCTGCTATGGCCGACAGTCGTTCGCCGCCGTTCGGTGGCCACGCTCCGTCACTGGGCGCTTGCGATCATTTGCACGGTGATCGTGCTACGGTACATCTTCGCGTTTTTTGGCCATCACAACTATTGGCACACATACCTGTGCTGTGACGGTCTGGCTGTGGGCGCCCTGCTGGCCTGCATGCTGGAACGCTGCCAGCGCACAGGAGAGGGCCTGGATAGTAAACGCGGTGTGCTGCTGGCCCTCGCCGGTGGTGGGATTGTGATGACGGTGATTGCCTCGCTGATTCCGACCGATCCCGCCCACATTGCCTTTCATGCTGCGACCGGGGCGACCGCGATTACCTTGCTATGCGGAGCCTTTGTTGGAACTGCAGTCGCCTACACAGGTCATTCGGCGCTTCGCTGGCTACGCTCTCACCTGCTTACCTTCTTCGGGCTGATCAGCTACGCGTTTTACATGTTCCACATCTTTGTTCGTGATGGTTACGATCACTTCCGGGGCCAGCTGCAGCCCAATGATCTAGCCGGCTATTTTGTGCGAATTGCAGTCGTGATGGCGATCACGATCATCCTTACCCTGATCTCCCGTTATGCCCTGGAGCTGCCTATCATGTCGCTGCGTAAATATGTTCTTCATCGCCCGACGAAGGCTGCTGTAGCCGAGCCACTCTAGGCGCGATCCTGGGACGAGTGGTAGCTTGAGGAGAGACGCAGATCCTTCGACTTCGCCTGTGGCTCCGCTCAGGATGACACTTATTTCCTAAAGATCTGCTGTGTGACAGGCTTGTTTTCTAAAGAAATCTCAGTGGGCGTGGCCATGATGGCTATGGGTTCCGACTGCTTCCGGCTCAGGGGGTGAGCTGCAACCGTGGGTTGTCTCACAGCCTGAGGTTTCGAACTGGATGGTGGTGTGGGTGATGTGGAAGAGGTCATGAAGCCGGCAGTTAATCGCGCTAAGAATGCTGGCGCACTCGGAAGCGGGCATCTCATGGACCTTCACATGGCTGGCAAGCGCATGCGAGTTGGAGCCCAGGCTCCAGACATGGAGATCGTGCACGTCGAGAACACCTGGAACGGTCGCCATCGCCTCGCGGATCGAATTCAGCTGCAGGTTGCGCGGTGTTCCCTCAAGAAGGATATTCAGCGTCTCGCGCAGGATGCCAAGGGAGCTCCACAGAATCATCAGGGCGATCAGCAGCGAGAGTACGGGATCGACCCAGATGATGTGGGTGAACAGGATCGCGGCGCCGCCGGCGATGACAGCGGCCGTCGAGAGCGTATCGCCCAGCATGTGCAGAAACACGCTCCGGATGTTGACATCCTTCGAAAAACGCCACAGCAGCGCGGCGACCGTGCCGTTCATTACAACGCCACCCGCCGCAACCTGCATCATCAACTTCGGCTCGACGACGACCGGAGCATACAGCCGCTCGACGGCGGTGATGAAGATCCAGATAGAAAGCACCACCAGCGTAACGGCGTTGACAAACGCCGCCAGCACTCCAGCTCTCTGGTATCCGAACGTCTTGGTGTCTGTCGCCGGACGGCTTTGAAAGTAAACGGCAACGTAGGAGAGCACGATGGCCAGCAGATCACTCAGATTATGTCCTGCCTCTGAGATCAGAGCCAGCGAGTGAGCCTTCAGGCCGAACAGGAAGGTTGCCAGCACATAGGCAAAGGTCAGCACCATCGAGACCTTCAGGACCTGCTGCATCCGCCGGTTCGGGGTGGCCACCATGTGCATAACTTCAGTTTAGTCTTGGCGACCCTGGATGAGAAGCAGACCCGCCTTCATCGTCCTAGCCGTTATGCGTTGTCGGGGAGTCGGGTTCCGGATGGGAATGATGGGGTCCGAGCCGAAGTCCGCTCCAGCTTTCCGCAACCACGATGCTGTTCGCCGGATTGTGGGGTTCGTAGCGGACCTGGATGGGAAGGTCGCTCCTGACATCCTGGACTAGATCGCCGAGGGTGGTTACATCCTGTGCGGCCTCGTAGGTAACCCCGGCGATGCGGTAGTTGTAGAGAATAAGTCGGGGTGACGCTGCATCGTCCTCGGGGCCGGGAGCCTCTGCGATGCTGCCGTCGGTGATTCGCCCCTGGGCCGCCAGAAGATCCCGGCGAGCCCGTTCGATCTCTTCGGCTGTCGGTCGCGGCCGGCGAAAGAGGTACCAGGCCAGGCCTCCTGCGGCAGCAACTGCGGCAGCCGCCATCCAAGCGTTTCGCGGGGAGCGCAATGGAACCGAAAGGTACTCTGGCACGGTTGTCAGCACGGCTGTATAGCCAAAGCATAGCCCAGGTCGAGGTACTTGCGAATGAAGAGTTTGTCTAAAAAGGAAGACGCAGACAGCGCGGTCCCTTGCGAGGCTCAAACCGGATAAAACCCTGCTGGCGATATACTGAGATGTGAGCAAAAATCGTGTTTTTTCGTCACCTCGACGCTCCTCTTCCGTGCAGAATCCCCTCTCCGCGGCCCATCCGCTCGACCTGAGTGAAGGTCGCCGCATCCGTTCGACGACGGTCGTCTGCGTTCGCCGGGGAGACTCGGTTGTGATGGCGGCGGACGGACAGGTTTCGATGGGCTCGACCGTGATGAAGCACTCTGCGAAGAAGATCCGGCGGTTGTATCAAGACAAGGTGCTGGCAGGGTTTGCCGGATCGACGGCGGACGCTTTTTCGCTGTTCGCCCGCTTTGAGACCAAGCTGGAGCAGTACGCTGGAAACCTGAGCCGCGCTGCCGTTGAGCTGGCGAAGGACTGGCGCACCGACAAGATGCTGCGGCAGCTTGAGGCTCTGCTGATTGTGGCCGATACCAAGCAGACCCTGATGCTGTCCGGCACCGGCGATGTGATCGATCCGGATGAAGGCATCTGCGCGATCGGCAGCGGCGGCAGTTTCGCCCTGGCAGCCGGGCGCGCCCTGCTTGAGAATACCGAGCTTTCAGCCCGTGAGATTGCCGAGAAGTCGATGAATATCGCAAGCGATATCTGCATCTATACCAATCACAACTTCACCATTGAAGAGCTGAAGACGAGCTCTTAGGCGATCGATTTCCGCAGTCTTTATTTCTTTGCGGGCACATTTCATTTCGGTTCCTGCTCGACGTGGAACCAGGAGTTTTATCCATGGCAATCTATCTACCCGGAACCGCAGAAGATCAGGCACTCGCGCTGGACGAGATGACTCCTCGCGAGATCGTCACTGAGCTGGACAAATATGTCGTCGGCCAGAAGGCCGCCAAGCGCGCCGTCGCCATCGCCCTGCGCAATCGCATGCGCCGGCAGAAGCTGGCGCCCGAGCTCGCAGAGGAGATCATGCCGAAGAACATCATCATGATCGGGCCGACAGGCGTGGGCAAGACCGAGATCGCGCGTCGGCTGGCAAAGCTGACCAACTCCCCCTTTCTAAAGGTGGAGGCGTCGAAGTTTACCGAGGTCGGCTATGTTGGCCGCGATGTGGAATCGATCGTTAGGGACCTGGTCGAGATCGCCATCGACATGGTGCGTGAAGAGAAGCTGGAAGAGGTGGAGGACAAAGCGGAGCTCGCCGCTGAAGATCGTCTGCTGGATATGCTGCTGCCTCCGACCCCGGCGGCTGTCACGGCCGCGGCCGCAACCCAGGAGCCTGGGACGAACGTCATCCAGCTGCCGGCGAGCATGTCGGAGACTTCGCCAGCGAGCGAAGAGAAGCCCGGCGATCGCGAGCAACGCACGCGGGAAAAGCTGCGCCAGCAGTTTCGCGAGGGCAAGCTGGACGAGCGCATCGTCGAGATGGATGTGCGCGACCGCAACCAGCCCAGCTTCGAGATCATCACCAACCAGGGCACCGAAGAGATGGACATCAATCTGAAGGACATGATCCCAGGGCTCTTTGGCCAGCGTACAAAAAAACGCAAGATGAAGGTCTCCGAGGCCTTTGACTACCTCGTCCAGGAGGAGGAATCCCGCCTCATCGATATGGATCAGGTCACGCGTCTTGCCGTGGAGCGCGTGGAAGACTCCGGCATGGTCTTTCTCGACGAGATCGACAAGATCGCAGGCCGCGAGGGCGGCCACGGTCCCGATGTCTCTCGTGAGGGCGTGCAGCGCGATATCCTGCCAATCGTCGAAGGCACGACGGTCAACACCAAGTACGGCATGGTCTCAACCGATCACATCCTCTTCATTGCGGCAGGAGCCTTCCACGTCTCGAAGCCCAGCGACCTTATTCCGGAGCTGCAGGGCCGCTTTCCCATTCGCGTGGAGCTGCAATCGCTCACGGTGGAAGATTTCGTCCGCATCCTGACCGAGCCCAAGAGCTCGCTGGTCAAGCAGTCCGTCGCTCTGCTCGAAACGGAAGGCTTGAAGCTCGAGTTCACCAAAGAGGCTATTCAGGAGATGGCGCAGTTTGCCTTCCGGGTTAACGAGACCACGGAGAATATCGGAGCGCGGCGTCTGCACACCATCCTCGAACGCGTGCTCGATGAGATCAGTTTCCAGGCCCCCGATCTGATGAAGGCTCCGCGAGCCCAGGCGACAGAAGAGGGTGTGGTCGCCCAGATCTCGGCCTCAACCCCCACGGATGGCGCCGCGCCTGCTTCGCCTCTGCCGGTCATCGAACGCGAGACCGCTGGGCTTCGCGAAAAGGTGATCGTGGTCGATCCGGAGTACGTGCGCCAACAGGTCGCCTCAATCGTGAAGGATCAGGATCTGAGCCGCTACATCCTTTAGTTCACTTCTCGGCGCAAAGCAGAGGGCCCATTCTCGCAACGGCTTCATCGTTGCAGGATGGGCTCTCTTGTATTTCGGCGACTTTGTGTCGCCACGCTACTGGTTGGAGAGAAGGTAGTTTCCTCCGCTGCTCGCGATCACTTTATAGTGCGCATCCAAGAGCTCCTTCAGATGGGCCATGTCGCTGCCATACGTGAGCAGGTACGTGCGTTGCGGGCTCAGCCAATGTTGCTTGAGTTCGCCATCGCCGATAAATACTGGTTTGGCGTTTGGAGCGTAGCTGCCGTATTCGAGGTTTGCGCTTCGTCCGTTCCACAACAGCGCCGGCTGATTGGTGTAGAAGAATGTTGCCGAAAACGCATAGTAGGCGTCGCCTTCAATCAGGTCGCCCTTCGGTTCGCGGCTCAACGCCTCGGCGAGCCGGTAAGAGCTGAGGTAGGGATCGAAGACAATGAGCGCGAGACGAGCGGCCTGAAGAAACGCCAGCATCATGACGACGAGCAGCGCCACGGTCGTTGCTGTTTTGCGAGCCCGGATCAGTCCAGCCAAGCCTACCGCGAGACCGCATCCGGCGACCACCAAGGGAAGGCGCAGATAGGCGAAGGCCTTCAGGGTGAGATCGCTCATGTGTCCCAGCGAAAGCGTGTAGAGATCAGGATTCTGCGTCAGCGCGGCAGAGATGTCGCCCGGCGTGGGGAGCTTCGCGGTGTACGCCAGGAGGAAGACAATGGCTGCGAGGCACAGCCCGAGAACGGAGCCCAGTGCAACCCGCGCCCACTTCGGATAGGTCTGACGCGAGGCGAGCTGGCTGCCAAGCAGCATCGCTAGCGCGGGATAGATGGGCAGGGAGTAATACTCCTGCGTGGTGGAGAGGGTGAAGAAACAGAGGATAAAGAGAACCCAGACCAGGCCAAGCAGGCGCGTTTTTCCGGCGCGATCTATCGGGCGGTAGCCCTGACGAAACGCGAGCGGCAGCGTCAGGCTCCACGGAAACAGCCACGCGAAGTGCAGGAGCCAGAACCACAGTCGCGGAACTGTGTTGTAGTCGCGCGGGTACCGCATATTCAGAAATCGGAAGAGGTGTTCGTTGAGAAAGTAGAACCAGAAGAAGCCGTGATACTCGCCCGGGCTGGAGTGCATGGTCCAGTCGAAGTAGGGCGGGTTTCGCAGCGTTGCTAGAACATGCCAGGGCGCTGCAATGACCAGCACGAGGACGAGTCCCCAGAAGGGGCGCAGACGACTGGCCATCTCCCGCAGTGGCATTGGTCGTGTGATGGCGAGGTAGATCACACCGATGGCGACGGGAAAGACGGCGGCAACGAGGCCTTTAAGCAGGAGCCCGCACGCCAGGCTGAGGTACAGCACGAAGAACCAGCGGCTGGGTCGCGCCTCTTCCGGATCCAGCAAGCGCAACATCGACCACAGAGCCAGCGTGATGGTCAGGGTCAGCGCGGCATCGGGAATCAGGATGCGCGTGAAGAGGAAGATTCCGACGCAGGTGGCAAGAATGATGCCGGAGTAGATTGCAGCACGGCGTCCGAAGGCCCACAGCGCGAACCGTGTCGTAACCCAGCAGAGAGCGATGTTGATCAGAGCCAGCGGAAGGCGCGCCGCCCAGTCGTGGACGCCGAATATCCTGTACGACCCCGCCATGATCCAGTAGATCAAGGGAGATTTTTCGAGGTAGGCGACTCCATTCAGCCTCGCCGTCACCCAGTCGCCGCTTTCGAGCATGTTGCGGGCTATCTGGGCCTGCACAGCGTCCACATCATCCATCAGGTGCGGCGGACTAATCACCAGTGGCAGAAATGCACAGCACGCCACCAGAAGGACGATGGTATCTACGCGGAGACGACTGAAAAGTCGGCCGAGGTATCCTCCGAGGCCTGAAGGTCCTGGTTGCACTGGATCCCCCATTGTCTGATCCACAGAAACAACATCAGCATGCCCCATAAGTGATACCCGTAGTTTGCCTTTCTCTCCATATGAAGCTTGATCAGCGGTTCAAGATACGGCCATGAAACAATGCCTGTCTCCTCTACCGTCTTTTTGTTGAGGGTATCCAGCAGCAGCGGTTTAAGATGACCACGCAGCCAATCGTGCACCGGAATATCAAGGCCCTGCTTCTTCTTCGTCAGGACGCTCTGCGGCAGCTTGTCCTTCATCAGGTTTCGCAACAGCAGCTTCAGGTTGCGCCCCCGGATGCAGTAGTTCACTGGCAGCGTTGCCGCAAACTCCACGATGCGGTGATCCAGAAACGCCGGCCGCACCTCAAGCGAGTGCGCCATGCTCATGCGATCCACCTTCATGAGCAGGTTGTCGGGAAGATAGTACGCTTGATCGAACGCCATAAAACGCCGTACATCGCCCGTAGCAGGAATTGTGGCCAGGATCTTCAAAAGGTGGCTGCTGTCCTGCGAAAGCATCAGGTCTTTGCGTTGCAGCTGCGAAAACGTGCCATTCCAGAAGATGTGCGAGCTGCGTTCATCCAGCAGGGTACCGTGAAGAAACCGCTGCAGCTTGTAGTCGAGCCCGATCTTTTTATTCGACGCGCGCATCCGCTTGGCCGAGTGCAGCGACAGACGGCGAAGGCTGCGTGGAACCATCCGGGCCCGGCGTGCATACTTGTCGGCTAGATAGGTGACGTAGCCGCCGAACAGCTCGTCGGCTCCTTCGCCACTGAGGGCTACCGTTACGTGGTCTGCCGACATGCGTGAGAGGTGCCAGACGGGAACGGCTCCCGCATCGGCATTCGGCTCGTCCGCGTAGTAGGACATGTCGAGGACAGAAGCCGGAGTCACCGTGGAGGGTCCCAGATCAAGCTCGTGATGATCGGTCGAGTAACGCCGGGCCATCTCGCGCAGGTATGGCGCCTCGTCGAACTCCCGTCCATTAAAGGTGATGGAAAACGTCTTGAGGGGAGTGGAGCTCTGCTGGCTTGCATAGTGGAGCACGGTTGAGGAGTCCATGCCTCCGCTCAGCCAGACGCCCACCGGCACGTCAGCGGTCAGATGGTCCTTCATCGACTCGGACAACAGATGATCCAGGCGCTCGGTGGAATCGGCTAGGTTCGTGTGAACACTCTGCTCCACGCGGTCGATCTTCCAATAGCTGTGCTGCAGGATCTCTCCGTCGTGCCAGGTCAGAAAGCAGCCGGGCATCAGCTTCTGGACTCCCGCAGCCAGGGTCCGTGCCCCTGGCACATAGTTCACCCCGAGATAGGAGTCCAGCGCATTGAGGTCGATGTGACGCGGCACTTCGGGATGACAGAAGATCGCTTTCATCTCGGAGCCGAAGTAGATGTCTTTCCCCTGCAAGGCATAATAGAGGGGCTTGATTCCCATGCGATCCCGCGCGAGGACGAGACGCCGGCGCGATTCTCGCCAGGCTGCGAATGCGAACATGCCCCGCAACTTCTCAATGCACGCGGTATCCCACTGCATGAACGCATGCAGCACAACCTCGGTATCGCAGGAGGTCTGGAAGCGGTGACCGAGTGCAATCAACTCCTCGCGAAGCGCTGCATGGTTATAGATCTCGCCGTTGAAGACGAGGGTGACGTCCTTATCTTCGGAGCTGAGAGGCTGGCCGCCCGCAGCGGTGTCGATGACGCGTAGACGGGTTGCGCCTAGCGAAACGGCCGAGCTCTGCCAGATGCCCTGATCGTCAGGGCCACGGTGAAGGATGGAAGCAACCGCCTGTGAAATCCGTTCGGGCGAAAATGAGTGTGCTACATGGGTATAACCAGCAATTCCACACATCTCGGAAGAGGGCCCCTATTTTTTTTCTCAAATATACGCGAAACTTTTTTAAAGGCCATGCATTTAACACTGTTTCCGGCTTTTTAGCCCTCGCTAAAGTTGTAGGCCACAATGAGAAAAGGCCGCTGTCAGCGGCCCTTGATCGGATGAAGTCCTCTCTATCTTCTTTCTTTGTCAATGATTAGCTGGTCTTAACGATCTCCATTTCAAGGTCGTGTACGCCCAGCACACGGCCGTCCTCGCTCCGCACCGTCATCGTCTCGAGCGGCTTGTGATCTCTGGAATCCAGAAGCAGCGAGTGTTCCTCCCCCTTCCGGAACAGATACCGGTCCCCCCACTGCCGCAGAGCCACCATCACCGGCAGCAGATCCTCACCCTTTCTGGTCAGCTCGTACTCTCGGTATGCGCTTCCGTCCGACGCCGGGACCACCCGAAGAATTCCCTCTTCCACCAGCTTCTTCAGCCTTACGGTTAGGATGTTCTTCGCCATTCCCAGCCTGCGCTCGAACTCTGAAAAGCGCTTTACCCCCAGCATCGCGTCCCGCACTATCAGCAGCGACCACCATTGCCCCACCACATCCAGCGACCGGGCGACCGGGCAGGTGCTGCTCTCGTTCGATTTATGCTTCATACGGGCCTCCCTGCTCTCTTTTGATTGTATCAAAATCTAGTTGCATCTTTAAACCACATCTCTCATCCAAAGAAGCGGCTGCAATTAAGAAGCACTCAGAAAGAGGATTTTCCATGAGACTCCAAGGCAAAAAAGCTCTTATCACCGGCGGAAACAGCGGCATCGGTCTCGCCACTGCAAAGCTTTTTATCGATGAAGGCGCCGAAGTCGCAATCACCGGACGCAACCAGCAGACACTCGACGAGGCTGTGGCCTTTCTCGGCCACAAAGCGCACGGCTTCCGCCTCGAGATCACAGACTCTGGCGCCCGCAAGCAGGTCTTTCAGCAGATCTCCGGCAAACTCGGCAAGCTCGACATCGTCTTTGCCAACGCTGGCGTCCCGGGCAATACTCCGGCGGGCTCGACCTCGGAAGATCTCTTCCGCCAGGTCATCGACACCAACCTCACATCCGTCTTCTTTACGGTCGAAGACTCTCTCCCTTACGTGCAGGACGGAGCCTCCATCGTTCTCAACGGGTCCGTCATCGGAACACTCGGCCAGCCTGGCTATGCCGCCTACGCGGCCACGAAGGCGGGTGTTCGCGCCCTGGCCCGCTCTCTTGCCGCCGACCTGTCTCCGCGCGGCATCCGCGTCAACGTTGTCGCTCCTGGAGCCACTAAGACCCCGATCTGGTCCCGCAACGCCTCACGCAGCGAAGAGCAGGTCTCCGGCCTGGAGGCTCAACTCTCGCGCATCATCCCTCTCGGTCGTATGGGCGAGGCCGAAGAGATCGCCAAGGCCGTTCTCTTCCTCGCGTCGGACGACTCCTCGTACATCCAGGGCGTGGAGCTCTTCGTCGACGGCGGACTGACCGGAACTCCCTTCGGCGGTGCGGCGTCCCGCGGCTGACATGTGGAGCGGCTCTCCTCGTGGCGCAGTTGCCGTGCCACGAAGAGAGTCTTTTAAATTCAGATCTGGCGACATATGGAAGTTCAGTGCCGCGAGGATATGCATTTGGCAGGATAGGGTCCATGCTCGGCGGTCAGGCGAAGCTGAACACCTACTAAATGCAACCCAGGAAGACTATTCGAAACGCAACGCAGTCATAGGATCGACCTTGGTGGCGCGCACAGCCGGAATCCACGTGGCCGCCAAAGCGACTGCGCCCAGCAGTAACGGTGTCAGGATAAAAGCGAGAGGATCCCAGGCCTTGATTCCGAAGAGAAAGCTGGCGAGGAATCGGCTTAGCCAGAAGGCTGCGCCTATCCCGATCACTACGCCGAAGACTGTGAGGATCATTCCCTGGCGCAGGACCATGTTGCGGAGATGCGAGGTCTGCGCTCCCATTGCCATCCGGATACCGAGTTCCTGCGTGCGCTGCTCCACGGAGAACGCCATCAGGCCGTAGATGCCGACGGCAGCGAGTAATAACCCGGATGCACCGAAGACTGTCAGGAGCAGCATGTTGAACCGCTGGCGCGAGATGGTCAGACTCTCAACTTCGTCCATGGTGCGGATGTGAGCGACGGGCAGGCCTCCTGTAGCCTCTCGCAGCGCTGCTGTAATGGGCGCGACCAAAAGGTGCGGGTCGCTGTTGGTTCGTACAGTCCACCAGAGCGGAGCTACTCTCGAATTGAGCGCCGTCTCGCCGTCCGGCATCTGCGCCAGAGGGATGTACATGGTGGGAAATGGATTGCGATTGAGACCACCATCGCGCGTGTTGCCGACGATGCCGATGATCTGGCGAGATGGTTCCGCGAACGGTCCTTTGTCGCCGGGCGCTTTCTGTAGGTGGTCCCGCAGTGGATCTCCTTTCGGCCAGTACTGTTTCGCCATCGCTTCATTGATGATGATGACTCCAGGAGCGGAGGCATCGTCGTTCTCGGTAAACGTACGGCCGCGTAAGAGAGGGATTTTGAAGGAATCGAAATAGCCGGCTGAGACCGAGTAGTATCCCGCTCCTCCGGTGAATGGGGAGCTGCCTTTGGGCCGTCCCACAATATCGAACGGCATACCGAAGGCGCCTTGAAGCGGCAGTCCGTTCCCTGCAGCGGCTTGAACTACGCCGGGGATGGTCTTGAGGCGCTCCGTGCCGTTACGAATCATCAGAGCCACAGGAGCACTCGTCTGGAAGCGGTCGCCGCTGATCGACATTGCCATCGTCAGCGTGTTGTGGGTATCGAATCCTGGATTGACCGCCTGCAAGTTGAGGTAGGTGCGGATCAGCAAGGTCGAGCCAATCACCAGTACGAGCGCCAGCGCAATCTCGGAGATGACAAGACCAGATCGGAAGTGAGCGCTGCGAAAACCAACACCGGTGTGGCCGCCTTCATTCAGGTTGGCGAGCAGGTTCGTGCGTGAGGCACTTACCGCGGGAACAAGGCCGAACAGAATTCCCGTAAGCACCGAAACGCCGAGAGTGAAGAAAAGGAGCCGCGCATCCAAAGCAACCGCAGCCCCATCCTTTCCGAGACGGGGAAGTCCGCCGACATTGACGCTGAGCAGCAGGCGAACGCTAACGTAGCCGACAAGCAGACCGAGCAGGCCGCCAGAGAGCGAGAGAAGAAGGCTTTCCGCCAGGAGCTGACGGACGATCTGCCAGCGGCTCGCGCCGAGAGCCACGCGCGTGGCAAATTCGCGTTTGCGGCCTGAGGCTTTGGCCAGCAGCAAATTGGCCACATTCGCACAGGCAATGAGCAATACCAATGCAACCGCGCAGAGCAGTATCAGCAGCGGCGTGCGGGTATCGCCGACCGTCCACTCTTTGAGCGGGATGACGCCGTAATGATTTTGCGGACCAATCACATTGGGGATCTCTCGCCGGAACTGATCGGACGCAAGCTTGAGCTGAGCGTTGGCCTGTTCGATGGTGACTCCCGGCTGCAGCCGCGCCGCTACCCGGAAATAGTGCGCCATATCGTGAGAGTTCGGGTCGAACTGATACGGGATCCATATATCCGCTGGAGTGTCGGTTACGAAACTGCGTCCGATGATCCCGACGACAAGATATGGCGTGTTATCGATCTGGATGGTCTTGCCCACAATGTTGGCATCGCCGCCGAAGCGTTGTTTCCACAGACCATAACTGAGTACGACGATATTTCCGCCGTGTAGACGATCTTCCTCCGCTGTAAAGGTGCGTCCTGCGATTACAGGTGCGCCGAAGAGGGTGAAGTAGTCGTGCGTAACGTGAACCCCTTGCACCTGCATGGGATGGTCGCCGCCGGTGAGGTTCAACCCGGCGCCGCCAGTATCGTAGCCTGCTACTTCGCGAAGCACGCCTGTCTGTCGGCTCCAAAGATTGAACTCAGGAACGCTGGCTACATCGCTCGTGCGCTGCGGACCAAATAGAACCAGCCTCATAAGGGATTCCGGATCGGTATAAGGTAGCGGCTGCAGCAGAACGGCATTCACAATAGAGAAGACTGCCGTGTTCACTCCGATTCCAAGTGCGATGACAAGAAGAGCAACGATGGTCAGCCCCGGAGTCTTCCTAAGCGAGCGCCAGGCGTAGCGGATGTCGCGCCAGATGTTTTCGATCAGCGGCAACGACCGGTAGCTCCAGACACGTTGCCGCACCGTGAGCGGATTGCCGAACTTCAGCCGAGCCTGCCGTTGCGACTCCGTCTCAGAGAGGCCGCGCGCGAGGTTATCATCCGCTTCGTGCGCCAGGTGGGACTGGATCTCTTCCGTGAGATCCCGGTCTTTGTCTTCGCGGTCGAGATAGCGCTGGAAACCCATGATCGTCCTCCTGCTAGTTCGATTCTCCGAGGATGAGGCCGATGGCGCGTGTCATCCGTCGCCAACGGTTGGTCGCTGCCGCCAGTTCTTTATGGCCTTTCGCGGTCAGCCGGTAAAACTTCGCCCTGCGGTTGTTGTCGCTCACACCCCACTCGGAAGACACGAGTCCGCGATCTTCCAGACGGTGAAGTGCCGGATAGAGCGAGCCCTGTTCTACATCAAGAGCGTTCTCCGACGTGCGTTCGATGGAGTTCGCAATTGTGTGTCCGTGCGCGGGCCCAAGGATCAGCGTGCGCAGAATGAGCAGGTCGAGAGTTCCCTGAAGGATGTCGCCCGCGTCCGACGTTTGATTCTTTGCCATGAAGATTGGCTCCACTCGAATGACTATGGGAAGCCACTATACTCCACTCGAATGTCTATGGGAAAAGTTTTTTGTGGAACGAGGACATAACGGATTCACTCCCGGCAGAGAGCATTCGGGACGGAGAAAGCACTCGCTGCCGAAGAGGTCAGGATGGATGATCCGGTGTCTTATACACTTGCTGCGGAGAGTGAAGCATGAACCGACGAGAACTTCTGGCTGGGGTAACGGCGTTGGCAGGAACGGCTCTGGTCCCTGATGCGGGAGCGCAATCCGGAGCACAGATTACGCATGTGGATACGAAGACCGGCGGCCCTCTGCTTCAGAGCAGTGTCGTTAAGGGGGAGAGTCTTCAACCCGAGGGCGCTGCGCCCGGTGCGAAGGCGTACGTTCACTTCAACGGTCCGACGAAGCAGCTCGAAGCATTGGCCTCAGGTTTTGTGACTCTGGAGCAGGGAGCGCAGCCGCATCCGCCGCACCGTCATCCCGAGGAGGAGATCATGATCGTGGGCGAAGGGACGGGCGAGTTCTTCATCAATGGTGTCGCCACGCAGGTAAAGACGGGCGACATGGTATTTGCGGAATCGAACGTCCTGCATGGCGTTCGGAATACCGGACAGACGCGCATGACGTTCTACTTCATAAAGATGATGGGGAAGAGCAGTTCCTGACGTCCGCTGGCGACGCAGAGCTGCTGGTGCAAGGCTGATATTTGCGCCAGCCAGCGGTGCGAGGTTGGGCTGCGATGTCAGTTCCGACAAGCCGACTTGTCGTTACCAATTAGACAAACCTGGAGACGTTTAGCCAAGCAGCCACATCAACTTTACGTGGCGCTTTTCTCCGTCTTCTACTGAACAGCGATACGGCGGAGGACGGTGATCGGGATAGAACCGTCGGGGCGGGCGGGGACTTTCCAGCTGAGAATGTCGCCCTTAAGTTCATACGCGCGCATTTGAGTGGTGTCGTCAGAGTTGGGAAAAGTTGAGCGATCAATCTTCATGGTGACTTTGCTGGATGCCGGGTCGACGCTATAGGTGCCGAACGAGCAGCTGGCGCTCAGAGATGCATCTTTGTACTCCTCGGGTGTGCCCTTGGCCCGGTCATGGCTGGCGAACTTCACGCGCACATCTCGGAAGACTTCAACCATGAAGTGGCCGTCGGCAGTAAAGACGGCCAGGCCGTGCGGCTGAGTTCCATAATCGGCGACTCGGGTGCCGTCCGGGAGGAGTTTGTCCGCAGCGACGAGCTTCCATGTGCCGACAAACGAGTTCGCAGCAGGCGTCTGGGCATGCACGGAGGAGATAGCAAATATCACAGTAGCGATGAGCGAAAGGACGCGAGCGATCATGAGTGCACCGTACCATCCGCATGAACGCTGCACAATTTGATTGTTCTTACCGAAGGATTAAGCTGCGCTTACGCTTTCCGCAATACGTGGGAGCGTTGCGGGTGCGTGAGTTCGGCCAGAGCGCCTCGTGTGGCCGCGCCAAGCAAAGAATGGAAAGCATCAAGAGCAGAGTTAGCGGCGTTCGGGCCACGGTGCAGTCCCACGGGAAGAGTTGGAAGGGTAGGCAGGCGATGCAGCGACCTATTCGCCACTAGATGAGCTGGAAGTTGCATAGCGGTGCGTGCGGTAATGCCAAGCCCTCCTTGAAGCGCGGCCCATAGGCCGTCCAAGCTTGGGCTGGTGGCCGCGATACGATACGGGATGCCGGCGGTTTCGAGCTGCTGTACCGCGGCCTTGCGGAAGGCGCATTGAGGGCCAAGTACAGCAAGTGGGAGAGAACCATCTTGTGTGCGGAAAGCTCGGCTCGCGATCCAGAGCACAGGCAGTTCGCCCAGAAGCAGAGCGTCCTTCCGATCCGCGAATCCAATTGTGAGCGCGAGATCAAGCTGACTCTTGTCAAGGGCCTCGATGAGAGCGCCATTACCCTCAATACGCAGCTCTATTTGAGTTCGTGGATAAAGGGCTGCGAACTGCCGCAAAGCATCAGGCAGTAACGCAGCGAAATCCTGCGGAGCACCAATGCGAACGGTGCCGGCTAGCGTCGCGCCCTGCATGGTTTGCAGCAGGTCATCGTTCAGGGCAAGCATGCGCCGAGCGTATCCGAGGGCGGTCTGTCCGGCTTCTGTCAGCTTCAGAAGCCGGCCATGTTTGCGAAAGAGCGGTGTTCCTAGTTCCTCTTGCAGGCGCTTCATCTGCAGACTGATCGCGGCTGGTGTCCGCCCCAGACGGTCCGCCGCCTGCGCGAAGCCGCCTAGATCATGAGCCGTGATGAGGGTCCGTAGAATGTCGAGATCGAGGTTACGCAGAAGCATCCTGACGTGAGGGTACACGAGCTCACAGAGCCTACGAAAGTAAGAGAGCCAGGATGTCAGTACCCAATAAACGCCGTTGGGGTAAGCGATCCGTCCGTTACTGAAGACAAGCCCACTTCTAAGGACCAATCCGGCTCTATTGCCGAATAGCCGACGATCCCTTAGTCGCTGTTCATCACTGCCTTCGCATTGCGATCAGCCGAGTTCCTGGGCGATTCCGATAAGAATTCCTTCAGGACCGCGGATGTAGCAGAGTCTATACGCGTCTTTGTACTGGACGACTTCGCCTACGAGTTGTGCGCCGCGCTTGCGAAGCCTGTCAAGCGTCTCATCGAGATCGTCAACGGCGAACATAACGCGGAGGTAGCCTAAAGCGTTCACCGGAGCATTGCGGTGATCCGCGACGATAGGCGGGGTGAGGAAGCGGGAGAGCTCCAGACGACTGTGGCCGTCCGGCGTGCGCATCATGGCGATCTCGACACGCTGATCGCCCAGTCCCGTGATACGTCCCGCCCATTCTCCTTCGATCGTGGCCCGACCCTCGAGCTCGAGGCCAAGTTCTTGAAAGAAATCAATCGTGCCTTCGAGGTTATCGACGACGATTCCTACGTTATCCATCCGTTTGAGCGCCATGCGTCGACTGTACAAGATGTCGTCCAGACGCAACAATGGGCGCTTCTCAACGCCGAAGCGGAATCACTTCGGATAAGCGGACTTATCATGACTCATGCAAGTCAGCTCTGAACCGGATTTATAACGTCTTCGCCGTCGTATCGGGTGGCCTCGAATGCATGAAGAGCGGGATCGATCCCAACGGCAGAGCGGGTCATACCGAGCTTTAGAAAAACTTCATGACGCATATAGTCTGCATAAGACCTTCCAGAGATCCTGGCTATCACATCGTCCAGTAACCCATAACCAAGGTTCGAATACTGAAACCGTTCGCCGGGCGCAGTGACGAGGTTGCCGTAGCGCATGATGGTTTCATCCATGGAGGGAGCTCGCCACGCTTCATTCTCATAAAAGAATTGGAAATATTCCGGCGGACCCGACGTGTGGTTTGCAACGCGACGGACCGTAGCGTCCTTCGCGTTCCCGACCCGGGCGTGAACCTTGACGGCTCCGAGATAATCGTCAATTGGTTTATCCAAATCGACCTTGCCATCGCCGACCAGAGTCATCAGAGCAGTTGCAGTCAGAGGTTTAGAGATCGAGGCGAGCGAATACATCGTATTCTCGTCTGCCGGAATGCGTTTCTCCCGGTCGGCCCAGCCGAACGCTTGCTCCCAGACAATCCGGTTCCCCTGCGCGACGGCGACGGCGATCGAAGGCACATTCCTGTCCTGCATCTTTGCACGAATCGAGGAGCGGATTGACTCAAATCGATCTTGAGCTGGTAACAGGATGGGAAAGAAACTGCCGACAACAAGCACGAGAAGGATTGAACGCCTCACGGAGTCTCCACTGTTCTGTTCTTAGCTTCCATGAAGCAATACGGAGCTTTAGCCGAGCAGGTTCCAAACTGTTCCCCGTCCAGACTAGCCATTCGAATGCCGGTCTGAGTTATGAGGGTTTCTCCCGATAAACGCTCGTCTCGCCATCGATGCGCGCTCAGGATCCATGTAGCCGTACTACGCACAACCTCTGTCAATATTCTCAACGACAACCGCATCACAAAGCTCAGCAACAGCCCCGACGCGAACTACTCCCAAGGCAATCGCACTGATTGCCTGACCCAGAGGATCAGCGAGTGAGCCTCAACCTGCGATCCGCAGCACGACCAGCGTCATGTCATCGTGCTGCGACGCGCCTGCGGCAAAGGCGTCGGCCGCACGAAACAAGCGTTGCAACAGCTCCGTGGCGTTCAGGTCCGAGTGCGCCTGGGCCTCGGCGATCATCCGGTCTTCACCCCACTCGTCTTCTGCGGAGTTCATGGCTTCGCTGATGCCGTCAGTGAAGGCCAGCAGAATATCGCCGGGGAGCAGGGGAAGCATCTGCTCCTTATAGGCCGCGCCCGCAAGCAGGCCGACGACGGGGCCACCGTCTCCCAGGCGAAACACTTGCCAGGCACCGTCCTTTTTTCGCAGCACCGCAGGAGGATTGTGTCCGCCATTAACGTAGTGCAACGTGCGCGAGTCGCAGTCTAGTTCGGCGTAGAAGACCGTGGCATAGCGGTTGGAGTCGGATGCGTCATAGAGAAGCCGGTTGACATTGGCCATCTTGGTCCCCAGATCGGTCCCAGGGCCGCCCGCGCCACTCAGCACTTGACCGCGCAGGCTGGCGTGAAGGCTTGCCATCAACAGCGCAGCGGGGACGCCCTTGCCACTGATGTCTCCAATCGCGATACCCAGGCGATCGCAGCCGTGCGCCACTGTTCGGCTGGCAGAAGAAGAGATGTTTTCGCCGGGCGCATGCCCTGCTTCGGCCAGTGCGCCATCGCCGATGGAGATGAGATCGTAATAGTCGCCGCCGACGACCTGGGCAGGTCTGCAGTGCGCGGCCATCTCTACGCCCGCAACGTTGGGAAACGTCTGCGGGAACAATCGCTCCTGCACCTCGCGGGCAATCTCGATCTCACGTTCCAGCTTGGCGCGCGACACGGCCTCCTCGGCCAGCGTGGGAATTAGCTTGTAGACGTTGACCAGGATGCCAGACGGCATGGCCCGCGTGCTGCCGAGCGCAAAGGTGCGTGGTAGCGCTCCGTCCGCAAAAAAGCGTTTGCCTTTGCCCAGCACAATAGGATTGACCAGCAGAACCACCTCGTCCGCCAGCCCGTGCTCGAGAAGCAGGGAAATCAGCGTCAAGCTGCCCGCGAGGACGAGGTCTGGGCCGTTCTTGGCCTTAATGCGGCGAACGCTATCCACCAGGTCCGATCCAACGGCCAGGGTCCCCGCCGGATGCTCTGTGTCCGACGGGGTGGGAATGGCCTCGAAGGGGCCCCATTCCAGACTCTCTGGTCTGTGAGTGATGACGTATTTCGTCGCCGCATTTAGGCGGTCCCCCATCGGACTCTTCGTCGCCTTCGGCCAGTAATTCGCAAACGAATCGTAGGTGCGGCGTCCAAGCAGCAGGTCGCAGGTCTTGCCGTACATCTCGGTGACGACCTGTAACCCGGCAGGCGAGCGAAACGGCGCAGTCCAGTCTCCGTAAGGGAAATCGTCCTCTGGACCGCTCGTCGTCATCTGGATCACGCCATCGAGTGAGATGTGTTCGATGATCTTGAGTTTGCGCATGTTGATCATCCTACAGAGGAACGATTTGAGCCTTGGTAAGGGACCGCGTCCTTCTGAACGAAGGAAGAGTACATACTCGCTTCGTCTGGAGCAAAAAAGAGCGCGATGGGTCAGGGCCTGGGGTTCGCCTCCATCTCTGCAGCCCGCGCCAGTGCTTGCGTGTCGACATACTCTCGGACGTTCGTCAATTTGCCATTTCGAACGGTAATGTCGAAGACCCAATGGTCCTCGAACGTCCTGTTCGCGGCTTTGATTCTCCCCGTAGCGAAGCCAACGACCAGAACCCGATCTCCTTGCGCTATGAACTCGGGGGGTTCTGGGTAGGAAGTTTCCACCGTTTCGTTAGCCTTCTGAAGTAAATTCTCCAATCCCGCGTGCCCACGGTGCGTACCGGCCAGCGGCCAGTTCTCGCCGGGAATGATCCACTCAATATCTTCGGCAGATAACGCCAGCAAACCTTGCTTATCGCGGCGGCCGAGTGCCGCTAGAAAATCCTTCACAATCTGGACATTCTTTTCGATGCTCATCGAGATCTCCGTTTTCCCTTACATCCGGTGTGTCCGATCTGATCGGAATGTTTCGGAACCATCCTTCTCGGGCCAAATCACACGGCGGACGATCGATTACTGCTCCTTCTTGAACAAATCCTGGAAGATGAGCAGACCCCAAGTGCGGCCGCGTGCGTGCACCAGCGCGCCACCCTCGTTGAGCTTTCCCAGCTTGACGGGTGCGAACCCGAGTTGTTTGGCCAAATCCGCCACGGGAGCGATCGCGTCCTCATCGTCGCTCGACAGAAGGACGACCCGGTGGCCGCCCTCGACGATCGGATCGGTCGCCAGGGTAGCCGCAACCAGGTGATTAAAACCTTTCACGAACTTAGCGCCGGTGAACGACTTCGACACGAAGGCTGAGGACGGGAGACCGTCCAGCTCTTCAGGGGGAACTCCAAAAGCGTTCGTCGCGTCGATGACCGTCTTGCCTTTCCAGCTCGGCAGGGCCTTCGCAACCTCGCGATGCTCCCCGAACGGGACCGCCAAGATGATGGTGTCAGCCTCGAGTGCATCCCGCAGCGACTTGGCGACGACCGTGGGTCCAATCGCCCGAGCTTGCGGCGCCAATGCCTCGGGTGGTCGGCGGCTCGCGACGGTTACGTCAATATTTTTACGGGCGAAGGCGTGGGCGAGGGCCTGGCCTATCTTGCCGAATCCGACAATCGCATAGCTCATAGTGCTTCTCCGATCCATGTTGATATTGATCCCAACCCATCGGATCTCGATGAGTGCCTTTGCGACCATGCACTCATCGAAATCCGCCGATATCAGATGGCCGAGAAGCCGCCGTCGACGTTCAACTCCACCCCATTCACGAAGCTCGAATCATCTGAAGCAAGAAACAGCGCGACCGTAGCGATTTCCTCAGGCTGACCCATCGTTCCCCGCGGGATGAGGGACTCGAACATCTCCTTCGCTTCCTTGGTAAGAACTTCTTCCTGCATTGGTGTAGCGATCGGCCCCGGACCCAGCACGTTCACCCGGATATTCCTGCCCTTCAGTTCGTTGAGCCACGTGCGTGCGAAGGAGCGCAGCGCTGCCTTGCTCGCCGCATACACGCCGAAACCGGGAAAACCCTTCACCGAAGCGACCGAGCCGGTCATAATGATCGATCCGCCATCGTTGAACAGCGGCAACGCCTTCTGAACCGTAAACAGCGTTCCGCGCGCATTCAGGCCGAAGGTCGCATCGAAGTGCTCCTCGGTAATCTCGCCCAGTGGCAGGGCCTCGCCCCTGCCGGCGCTCGCAAACAGGACGTCGATCCTGCCCTTTTCTCGCTTGACCGTGTCGAACAGACGGTCGAGGTCATCGAGATTGGCCGCGTCACCGCGCACGCCGGTCACGTTCCGGCCAATCAGCTTGACGGCCTCGTCGAGCTGCTCCTGCCTCCTACCCGTGATGAAAACGTAGGCACCCTCTTCAACGAAGCGCCTGGCGCTTGCTAACGCCAGGCCGCTCGATCCACCTGTGATGACTGCAACCTTACCTTCAAGCTTTCCCATAATGACTCCCTTCGTAGATGTGTAGCATCGGTACAGGAGAGTAGATTCCTGCGGTGGTGGACGAGAACTGCTCAGGACTCCTAATCTTTTGTCTATTCGTCCAAACATGGGGGCTTAAGTTGGATCCAATAACAGATATCTTCAGAACGATGCACGTAACTGCTTTCGGTCTGCACAGGCTCGAAGCGACAGCGCCGTGGGGCATAAGACAGGAAGAGCAGACCGAAGAAAAAGTCACGCCTTCGGACAAGAAGATGCCGCCCACAGATTTGGCGCACTTCGCCATGCTTTCGCGGGGTAACTGCTGGCTGAGTGTGGAAGGGATTCCGGAGCCGATTCCGCTCACCGGCGGTGATTGCTTTTTGCTGGCCCGGGGTACTTCGATCGTTTTGCGCGACAGCCCGCGAACACGTCCGAGCTCGAGTTTCCGCGAGATCGGGGCCCAAGCCAACAACCATGTCGCTCACTATGGAGGAGGTGGCGCACCGACAACAATCGTCTGTGGGTCCCTGAGTTTCGACCGCTCCAGCCTGAAGCCAATCACTCAGTTATTGCCGAACTTCATTCTGATGAAGGCCGATCAGGCACGCACGCTTGCTCTTCACAACACAGTGCATGCGCTGGCTTCAGAGATGGCGGAACAGGCTCCGGGCTCTGAAGTCGTCGCGACTCGGCTGGCAGAGGTCCTAGTTATCCAGGTACTCCGGGCACATATCGCGTCGGCAGTGGAATGGCGCAACAAAGGATGGCTTCGTGCGATCTTCGATCCTCAAATGGGCATCGTCCTGAGTGCCATTCACGACAGTGTGAATACACCCTGGACGGTCGAATCCCTGGCCGAAACGGCGGGTATGTCTCGCTCCGCATTCGCAGCTCGTTTTAAGGAGCTGCTCGGACAAGCGCCACTGGAATATGTAACCGAGTGGCGAATGCAGAAGGCGATGCAGCTACTGCAACAGCATGACAAAAAGCTCATTGACGTTGCTCGGTCGGTCGGTTATGAGTCCGACGCTGCGTTCAGTAAGGCGTTCAAGCGAGTTGTCGGGACCAACCCTGGTGAATACCTCAAACGTGGTTTCGAAGGCCAGGGTCATCTCGGAATCGCGGAAAATTTGTGAAGCGGAGGATTATGACTTTGGCGGCGGGACCATGCCGAAATGGCGTTCTCCGACCGATTTCGCGCACCAGGTGCGAATCTGGGAAAAGGAGATATCGCAGACCAAAATCGACCGAAGCTTCTCATCCCTTCGCTACGGGATGGATCGTAAGCGGGCTTCTACGCCTGTCAAGTCCTGATCGAGATAAGTAACGGTAAATCAGCTATTTCCATCTGCCGTTTCGATATCTGAAAACTTCTACAATGGAAAGAGAATAAAGAAAGCCCCGGCAGAGTCGCCGGGGCTTTTTTCGTGAACTTCCAACCATTGGCAAGTCCGGACCTAAGTCAATATTTATGAAGACTTTGCACAAAAGGATCCGGGGGTACGGTTAAACGAGTGTGGCGTCCAGGGTGATCTCGGCGGCCTTCAGGACTTTTGACACCGGGCAGCCGATCTCGGCCTTGTGAGCCAGCTCATCGAACTTCGCCTTGTCGATGTTTGGAATCTTCGAGGTGTTGGTCAGGTGAATTTTGGTGATGGTCGGGCCTTCGCCGTGCAGGTCAAGTGTCACGACCGCCTTCGTCTCGATGGATTCGGGGTTGAAACCGGCCTCGGTGAGTTGGGCGCTGAGCGCCATGGTGAAGCAGCCGGCGTGGGCGGCGGCGATCAGTTCCTCGGGATTGGTTCCAACGCCCTCGGCAAAACGAGCGGCGAAGCTGTATTGCGTATCCTTGAGCGTCCCGCTCTGGGTCGAGATGGTTCCTTTGCCCTCTTTGAGAGTGCCGTGCCAGATGGCGCTTGCGCTGCGATCCATGAATGTTTCTCCTTTTCGTTGCCAAACCGCTTTTCTTGACGGTACATGATTCGATGCACCCTTGTGTCCGCAAGCCAGTTGAAAATTCTGCAAAGTCGGTTAGCTTAACGAAATGCCGCCTCTCAATTCGTCCGTCCACGAGGAGAACGAACCGACGCTCGAGCAGTGCACGCTGCCCGCGGAGCACCATCAGGTCTACTGCCCGACCTGTTCCTCGCGGCTTGAGGATAGCCGATGCAAGCTGGTCTGCCGCACCTGTGGTTATTTTCTGAGTTGCGCTGATTTCTATTAAGCGCCGCAACTTCAGCGCAGGCAGTCGCTTCGCTGGACGTTCTGCGATCATCCAACGAGAAGAAATCTTATCCTGGATGAAGCTTGGATGAAATTGCCCTCCGCCCCACAGGAATCTGAACAATCGATACCGCAGAAGCGGGGTGGCCGTTTTTCGCACGCCTGGCGTGCCCTGCGCCATCGCAACTTCCGGCTCTACTTCACCGGCCAGAGTATCTCGCTGGTCGGAACCTGGATTACTCGTATAGCCACAAGCTGGCTGGTCTACCGGCTGACCGGCTCCGCTTTTCTGCTGGGAGTCGTCGGGTTCGCCGGACAGATTCCCACCTTTCTGCTGGCTCCCTTCGCTGGCGTCCTCGTCGAACGGATGGACCGTCGCCGGCTGCTGGTCTGGACACAAGTCCTCGCGGGAGTGCAGTCGCTGCTGCTGGCCGTGCTTACGCTGGCGAAGATTATTACGATCCATGAGATTCTTGCGCTCAGCATCTTCCAGGGCCTCATCAATGCCTTCGATATGCCGGGAAGACAATCCTTCCTGGTCCAGATGGTGACTCCGCCTGAGGGCAAGCCGGAAAAGACCGATCTCGGCAACGCCATCGCGCTGAACTCTTCCATCGTGAATCTGGCACGGCTGATTGGACCTGCCATCGCCGGATTGATCATCGCCGCCGTGGGTGAAGGCTGGTGCTTCCTGATCGACGGTACAAGTTACATCGCCGTGGTCGCTTCGTTACTGATGATGAAGGTCAGCCGCAGCGTGACGGAGAAGCCAACGCTTTCCATGCTGGAACAGATGCGCGAGGGCTGGTCATACGTCACCGGCTTCAGGCCCATCCGAACGATCCTTACGCTCTTCGCGCTGATGAGCCTGATGGGAATGCCGTTCATGGTGCTGATGCCGGTCTTTGCCGCCGATGTTCTGCATGGAGGCCCGCACACGCTCGGCTTTCTGACGGGAGCTTCGGGAGTGGGAGCTCTCATCTCGGCGATCTCGCTGGCGGTGCGGAAGTCGGTTCGCGGACTGACGACGATGATTCAGGTGTCCGCCTTTTGCTTTGGTACAGGACTCATTCTCTTCGGACTCTCACGAAATCTCTTCCTCTCACTCGTGCTGATGCTGCTAACGGGTTTCGGGATGATGCAGGGACTCGCCGCCAGCAATACCGTTATCCAGACGCTGGTGCCGGAGGACAAGCGCGGTCGCGTGATGAGCTATTACACGATGGCCTTTGTGGGGATGACTCCCTTCGGCAGCCTGCTGGCCGGAGCACTTGCGCGTCGTATGGGCGCGCCTCACACCGTCATTCTCACGGGCTCGGTCTGTGTTCTGGGAGCGCTGTGGTTTACGACGCAGCTTCGCTCGGTGCGCAGGGTGATGAGACCCATCTACATCGAGATGGGAATTCTTCCCGGCGGCGAGCAGACGGCGGCAGCGGCGGAGCAGACTCTCTCGGGCAACTAGGAATCATCGGGCTCTGTTATCGTCATCTGCGATGGGAAACAAAGCGATGTGGATGAAGATTCGAGGACGAGGTTGCAGGACCTCTGCGCTGATGCTGATGCTGGCTACCTTTGCGTATGGCCAAAAGAAGGATGCAGTGGATTGGGTGAATTCCTACATCGGGACTGGATCGGGTCCGATCGGCTATGGCGGCACAATGCCTTTCGTTACACCTCCATTTGGAATGACGAACTGGACTGCGCAGACGCGGCAGAACCGCCTCAGTGTGGTCTCGTACAAATACGAGGACACGTTCATTCAGGGATTTATGGGCACACATCAGCCGGCGATCTGGATGGGAGACTACGGCTATCTCACACTGGTGCCGCAGGTCGGCGAGTTGCAGACGGCGCCGGAAGCTCGACAGATGCGATTTAGCCATGCGGAGGAGGTTGCGCGGCCCGATTACTACTCCGTGTGGATGACGGCGAAGGATGGCAGCCGCGTGCGCGCGGAGATGACTGCGACCGAACGCTGTGCTTACATGCGATTCACCTTTCCTCGTGGAGCGAACGGTCGCGTGCTGGTCGAAGCCTCGCGGCCGGGTGTTGCAGGAGACGCGAAGTTCGATGCGTCGAAGCGAGAGATCACAGGGTACAACCCGGATCGCACGGACCGGAGACTTGGGCCGTTCGCTCTGCCCAACTTCAAAGGGTACTTTGTAGTGGAGTTTCGCAAATCGTGGAAGAACGCGAAGACCTATGGGATGGATGGGACCGATTCGCGGGGAGCCTACGCGGAGTTCGGTCCGGGCGAGGTGGTGGAAGCACGCGTGGGAACCTCGTTTCTCAGCATCGACCAGGCGCGGGAAAATCTTCGCAAAGAGATTCCAGCGTGGGACTTTGACGGAGTGCAGCGGAAGCTGCGTGTTACGTGGGATGAAAAGCTGAGCCGCGTCAGCGTGGAAGGAGCTAGCGACGATCAGAAGAAGATCGTCTATACGGGCATCTATCACGCGCTCCTGTATCCGCGGGTTTTCTCGGAGTACGGACGGTACTACAGCGCCTTTGACGATAAGGTACACAACGGCGAGTCATATACGGCGTACTCGATATGGGATACGTTTCGCGCGGAAAACAGCATGCTGACACTGCTCGCGCCCGAGCGAGTTCCGGGGATGATTACGGCTCTGCTGCAGAACTACAAAGAGGGCGGCTGGATGCCGAAGTGGCCGAACCCGTCCTACACGAACATCATGATTGGGACGCATGCGGACTCGCTCGTCGCCGAGGCGCTTGTAAAGGGCTTCAACGGCTTCGACAAAAAAACGGCGTGGGATGCGGTGTACAAGGACGCGATGACGCCTCCGGACGGAGACACGACGCGGCGATGGCTGGATCGTGAACCGCATACTCCTTATGAAGCTCGCGCCGGCCTGACCTACTACAAGCAGCTTGGCTACATTCCGACGGACAAGACCGACGAGGCTGCCTCCCGGACGATTGAGGACAGCTACGATGACTGGTGCGTGGCGCAGGTCGCGAAGGCCTTGGGAAGGCAGAAGGATTATGAGTTCTTCCTGAAGCGATCTCTGAATTATCAGCACCTCTACAATCCTGCGCTTGGACTGATGAATGGCAAGACCTCGGACGGCAAGTGGGCTCCTATCGGAGGCTCGCGGGATAATCTAGGGAACCGCTCCGTCTCGGGCTGGACGGAAGGCGATGCGTGGGTCTACACGTGGGGAGCGTTCCACGATATCGCAGGAACGGTCGATCTGATGGGTGGCGCAGACAAGTACAACGCGAAGCTCGACCAGCACTTTGCCGGAAAGCACAACGTGCACAGCAACGAGCCGAGCCACCACTACGGCTATCTATACGATTACAGTGGCCAGCCCTGGAAGACACAGGCGAAGGTTCGGGAGATTGCGAACGCGGAGTATGCCAACCTGCCATCAGGAATTGATGGCGACGATGACTGCGGACAGATGTCGTCGTGGTATCTGTTTACGGCGATGGGATTTTATCCGGTGAATCCGGCCAGCGGAGAGTACATGATCGGGAGCCCCATGTTCGGGAAGTTCGCGATGCGGCTGGGAAACGGGAAGACCTTTACGGTGCTTGCAAAGAACAACAGCGCGACCAACGTCTATATCCAGTCGGCGACATTGAATGGAAGACCACTCAATCGCCCGGTCGTTCGTTATAGCGATATGCTGCAGGGGGCGACGCTGGCGTTCGTAATGGGACCCAAGCCGTCGAAGTGGGCCAGCGAATGGAGGGGCACCCCGGTCGGAAAATAGGCGACGATTCATGAAACATTGTGACCTTCTGTTGGCTACAATTCCGCTATCGTAACCGGGGCGAATTTGTACAGCTGAAGATCCCTCCGCTGTGCGGTGCAATAAAGGCGCGCGGCGAGGGATGACAGAAGTGTTTGAGGAGCTGCTGCATGAACGGTATGCGTCTTCACCCGCTGGCAATCATTGTGGCGACCCTTTGCTACTTCGGACTGGGCGCTGTGTGGTTCACGATGTTTCGCAGTGCATGGCTTGATGGAATCGGTCGCACAATGGAGCAGTTGCAGACGAGCGGTGTGAGCCCTGCGTTGGCCTACGGTATCGCTCTGATGATGACGCTCGCGCTTGCCTTGTTTCTGTCGTGGCTGATCCAGGTGACTGGACCGCAGACAGCGGCACGGGGTGTTCAGATTGCTGTCATCCTCTGGTTCTGCACCGTGTTTGCGACCTTCGCGACCGAGTATGCCTTCGAAGGGCGGGGCGTGAAGATCCTGGCCATCACATCAGGGTATTGCCTGGTGGGCATGGTGCTGATGGGGGCTGTGCTGGGTGGGTGGACGCGAAAGATGGAGTGAGGCGAAGTTCAGAGCGCAGCGGGAGAGCAGGAGGTTTCTCCACTCCGCAGGACGGTGAAGCAACGTCGTTCACATTACAAGAGGCGCCTCTTAGCTGTCACGATACCGATCGAAGATCAGGTTCTTCTTTACCTCTCCGAAGCTTTTCGGGCAGCTTCAAACTCATCGCCGGACAGCCACTCGATATTCTTTGGAGCAGAGAGGGCTTCCCAGCCAAGCTCCATGCCGAAGCGCACCAGCTTGGCATTGCCGGCGAAGTTCCACTCCGACCGGAAGTTGTCAGAGAAGTTGTGGTAATCGTGATCGACAAATGCTTTGTCCTTTTCCGCTCCCCATGCCTCGTCATGACCTTCAAAGAGCTCGCCCTGGTCGATCGAGAAGGCAGGAATTCCGACACGCGAAAGACTGAAGTGGTCGGAGCGGTAGTAGCTTCCCGCTTCCGGATGAGCGTCGGGAACGATGGCGAGATCGAATCGCTTCGCCGTTGCCTCCACTACGGGATTGAAGGTCGTTCGCTGAGCGCCGTTCAGGTTGACCTGGCGCGGAACGCCGATCGGCAGAACCATGTCGTAGTTGATGTCGAGCGCAATCTGTGCGGGCGGGACAGGGGGATGCTGGCCCAGGTACTCCGACCCGAGCAGGCCCTGTTCTTCCGCAGCCACGGAAGCGAAGATGACGGAGTGCGGAGGCTGGATCTTCGCACCTGACCAGGCCCGTGCTAGCTCGAGCAACATGCCGCAGCCGGTAGCGTTATCGGCTGCACCGTTGTAAATGTTGTCGCCCGCCATCCCGGGAACAAAGCCGAGATGGTCATAGTGTGCGGTGTAGAGGACGGCCTGATCCGGCTTGTGCTGCGCGACGTTCGCGCCAGGCAGGATGCCGATCACGTTCGGCGATTGAAATTTGCGTACCGTGCTTTCAATGTGTGCCTGCAGTCGTACAGGAAGCTCCTGAGCCTTAAAGCCACGTTTGCCGGCAGCTTCCATCTCCTTGTCCAGGTCGAGATTTGCAGCCTTGAAGAGAGTGCGCGCAACGCCAAGCTGAATCCAGCTCGCAGCAGCAAGCTGCGGGTCTTTGTTGTCCTGAAGGTAGGTCTTCTCGCTGGTGTTGGAGTTCTTCACGACATCCCAGCCATAGCTGGCGAGGTCGGTGCGATGGATAATCAGAGCCCCAACCGCACCCTTGCGAGCAGCCTCTTCGAACTTATACGTCCATCGTCCGTAATAGGTGAGGGCCTTGCCGCCGAAGAACTTTGGATCGTCTGAAGGCGGATCGCCGACGATGCAGAGGACGACCTTGCCTTTGACATCGACTCCGGCATAGTCATCCCATCCGAACTCGGGTGCGACGACCCCATACCCGACGAAGACAATCGGAGCATTGACGTCAACCGACGGTGTGAGCGTCCGATTGGTGACGGTGTAGTCGTCGCCGTACTTCAGGTCGTAGGAGTACAGGTCAATGGACATGCCACCTTCGGGCTTCTTCGGAATCAAGGAGAGGTGTGTCTTATCGGCGATAGTCTTTGTTCCGACAAAGTTCACCTGCTGGAGATAGGTTCCGTTATCTCCTCCCGGCTTCAGACCGTAGGCCTCGAACTGCGCGGCGATGTACTTTGCGGCAATCTCGCCTCCGCGGGTTCCGGGGCCACGGCCCTCCAGCAGATCATCAGAGAGGAACTTGACGTGCGCCCGAATCTCCTCTGGATCGACGCTGTCCAAGGCGGATTTGAATGCAGGTGGCAGAGACTGTCCGACCGCGGCGGCTGTGAGGAGAAGAAAGGAGAGTGTGGGAAAGAAGATTTTCACGTGCGAACTCCTGCCGGACGGAATGATGGAATCAGTTTAGACTTTCACCGCACTGGCCCTGGGTTTTTTGCGAGTGGGTGCAGCCGGCGTATCGGACAGCGGTTCCGGCAGGGTTACGGGGCGGGTCTCCATCACGTCGAGCCGCTGCAGAATTTTGCGGGCGAGGCCCGTCAACGGAAGTGAGTGCAGACGGTTGGTGCGGACCCAGTGCAGGTCTGCTTTTGCAGCGGGAATGGCGCGGCGAAGAGCGCGATCCGTGGAACCCCGAGGAGCAAAAACCTGCACATAGTAGTTGGTGTTAGTGATGGAGTGCCGAACCCGCAGCATGGGCTCGCGGTTCTCGACTGCATCGAGCGGGAGCGGCGGCAGCTCGTACATGCCGGGCATCAGAGCCACGTCGTCCGCACGGCGCTCCAGCAGGACCTGCGTGGCCGTTCCGCGTTTGCGCAGGGAGAGCAGATGGGCAGCGGGACGACTGCGCTGCGTGGCTCGAAGAAGAGTTACATGTTCCCCTCGCGTCTTGCACATGGAAAAGACGGGGCAGTTGAGACAGAGCGGAGCGCGTGGAAGGCAGATGGTTGCGCCGAGTTCCATCATGGCCTGGTTATGATCGCCAGCCGCGTTGGATTTGTGATCGACGCGACGGCGGGGAACCAGAGCCGCAGCCTGACGCTGCAGAAAAGTGCGGCTGATCATGGTTCCTTCCTCGGGCCTCCCCAGCAGACGTAGCAGGACACGTTCGACGTTGCCATCAAGCACAGGAACGCCTTCGCCGAAGGCGATACTGGCGATCGCGGCGCAGGTATATTCCCCGATGCCGGGCAGAGTGCGCAGCTCGGCGGCTGTACTGGGAAGGACCCCCCCACGCTCCTCCGTAATGAACTTCGCGGCCTTGTGAAGCATGCGGGCGCGGCGATAGTACCCAAGGCCCGACCAGGCGGCGAGAACGTCGTCTTCGGTGGCGAGAGCGAGCGCGAGAATCGTAGGAAAGCGGCGCAGGAAGGCGTGGTAATGCTCGACCACTGCGGCAACGCGGGTTTGCTGCAGCATGACCTCCGAAACCCAGGTACGGTAAGGGTCGGTGATTCCGCGCCAAGGCAACTCGCGAGCATGCTGACGGTACCAGCTCATCAGGCGTTTTCGAAAGACCGCAGGATCCAGTTCGGCATAGATTGCATCATCAGCGGTGTCGGACTCGGAATGGGAATAGGAACGCTGTCGAGCTTGCATGCGGAGGACAGTCTATCGTCTCTTGTGCGGACGTACTATGGATAAGTATGCATCCCATCTCATTTGAAACACCCAAGGTAACGAGAAGAAGCCTGCTGAAGTCGGCAGGTGCCGCTGCAGCGATGCAGCTGAGCGGCGGATTCGTCCGGGCCCAATCCAAATCTTCGGATGCGACAGAGGCGCGCTGGCAAGAGACATGGAATGCCGCTTTGACCGTTCTCGCAGGAAATGTTCGAAGTGTTCCACGGTATGACCGGCCCGTGCTCTTTGAGGGAGCCGTCTATCCGGGAATATGGCAGGAGTGCGGGCCACAGGAGGGCCTGGTCTATGGAACGCTGGCGAAGTATGTCAGCGAGACCGATCCCGCGAGGGCTCCGCTGGCAGTAGCAAAGAACAATCACATGGCGTTCTTTGCACTGCAGCGCGAAGACGGCCAGCTGCCTGCATCCATCAAGATGACCGAGGCGGGATACGGCCAGATCCAGATGGTGGTGCCGATCGCAGCAACTGCCTGGGAGCTTTCGCAGCTGACCAGCGACGATGAGCTGCTCGTGGCCGCCTACAAAGCCTGCAGCCGTTGGGATGCGTGGCTGCGCCGCTATCGGAACACGCGCGGGACAGGTCTGGTAGAAGGCTTCTGCACCTATGACACGGGACACGACAACAGCCCGCGATGGAAGGGCGTTCCGAATCGCTGTCCCGATGCCGACGCAAAGAAATTTCCTTCAGGGGTTGGAGTACCCAGATTGTGTCCCGATCTCTCCGCTACGGTATACGGCGGACGCGTTGCCCTGGCAGCCATGGCGAAGGCTCTCGGGAAACCGAATGAGGCTTCGCGCTGGGAGTCGGAGGCGGAGGATCTGCGTCACCTGATCTTGTCAAAGCTCTATGACGAGAAAGACGCCGCCTTCTACGATCTGGATACCGAGAACAAGTTTGTGCGGGTACGATCCGATGTCATCAGCCGCGTTTTAGGAGAGCATGTGCTGAAGATGTCCGAGGCTCGCGATCACGCCATCTTTGAGGCAGTCTGGACCCGGCAGATTCATAACCCCAAGGCGTTCTGGGCGCCCTACCCTCTGACCTCCGTTGCGATGGATGATCCGACCTTTGTCAGACCAATTCCCCGCAACAGCTGGGGCGGAGCTACGCAGGCGTTGACGGCCCTGCGCGCGCCGCGCTGGATGGAGCACTACGGAAAAGGCGCGGAGCTGAAGCAGATGATGGGCAAGTGGTGCGAGGCCATCATGCGGAATATCGAGTTTCGGCAGCAGATGGACCCATGGACAGGGGACTTCACTCAGAAAGACCCCAGTGGATACTCGCCCGCAGCTCTCGTGTTTTTGGACTATGCCCGCAGGCTGGGACATGCTCCGAAGAAGTAGGGCAATTGCCAGTTGCCGAAGGCGAGCCGGTTGAAAGATGCTGGCTCCACGCTTTTAGAGAGAGATAAGGCCGCTATGAGACTCAAGGTGTTTGGACTTCTGTTGTCGTGTGTCGTACCGTTGCACTCCGCAAGCGGACAGGGAACGGCTCCTGTCTTCGTCCATCAGACCGGAGGAAAGTCTTACACGCTGATGGGAGCCGACCCTTCCAAGGGCGCGACGACGACGATCCCTACCGTTCTGGCACCTGTCACTCTCTCGTTCGAATCGAAGAGGGTTGCGGGCAAGCCCTTCGCCCTGGACGCGACTGGAGATGTGCCCGCACTGCTGCGATCGCCGGTCTTTACACGATTCAAGTTCGGCTCAGAGACGACGCAATATGGGGACGCCATGCTGCGCTCAACCTTCCCCTATGCGAAGCAGTGGCACACGCTGTTAAGCAGGCCGGAGATCAAGCCGGTGAAGGTGACAATCCCTGTGGGCTACGGCTATGTCCTCACGTCGAAGTCGACGGGCGAGGCAGCTGCGGTGGTCGACCTCGAGTACCTCCAGAAAGAGATCTTCAAGCAGCTGCCGAAGCAGGACGGCAAGCTGGTCTTCGCTGTCACCCACAACACGACCTTCTACGCGATGGGTGACGCGACGGTTTGCTGCTCCTGGGGAACGCACGGCGTCGACCGTGCTACGGGCAACTCCTTCGTGCTGGCGAGCTACCTGCGGCGTGCTCCCGTGCCGATCGAGGACAAGGATGTGCAGCCTCTGACGCAGCAACTGGCGGAGTTTGTGAACGATCCTCTCTTCGATCCCCTGTATCAGCACGAGCTGTATGAGCAGCACCTGAACCCGGCGTCGGCCCCAGGTAATGCGGTGAGCTGGATGCGGCCTGCCTCGATGCGGCCAGGAGACGGTGGCCGCTGCGGCGGAAACCGTGTGGGTTCGACATATTTCCAGTTGCAGCCGACGGACACGAACCTGAAGAACAACTTTCCGGCATCGGAGCCGTACCCGGTCGGCAGCGGAAGTGCTGCTTACCATGTGCAGAATGTTGCTCTGATGTCGTGGTACGTGGGCTCGTCGGACACCACGGGGAAGACCTACAGCTTTCCCGATACGAAGATCCTGACGGAGGCTGCGCAGCCCTGCCCGGCACGTCGCGGCGCTGGTCCAGCGGCGACGCCCACCGCTGAGCCCATCCAGCCTCCGGCAACCGGAAACGGCCACAAGCTGATCGGTTACTGGTCAGGTTACGCAGGGGCCAACGGAACGTTTCCACTGCGGGATGTTTCGCCCCAGTGGGACTATATCCTGGTAGCCTTTGCGACGCCGGATAAGAACGCTCCCGAGGGCACGCTGCAGTTTCACACTCCGACGGGAATGGACCCCGCTACCTTCAAGGCGGACATTCAGTACCTCAAGAGCAAGGGCAAAAAGGTGATGATCTCGCTCGGCGGCGGCGGGCAGCACTTCACGCTGGCGAACCCGGCACGCATTCCAAACTACGTCTCGTCGGTGACGAAGATCGTCGAGGAGTACGGCTTCGACGGAATCGATATCGATTTTGAGAGCCCCTCGCTCTCAATCGATCCGGGCGATACGGATTTCCGGCACCCGACGACGCCTTCGATCGTCAACCTGATTACTGCACTCAGGCAGCTGCACGATCATTTTGGATCGAACTTTATGATCAGCCTGGTGCCTGAAGGCACGCAGATTCCTGCGGGCTATCCGAGCTATGGAGGGCAGTTCGGATCTTATCTGGCGATCACGTATGCGATCCGCGACATCCTGACTTTCATCGACGTGCAGGACTACAACACGCCGCCGCTCCAGGGTCTGGATGGAGAGATCTATCAGGCCGGCAATGTGGATTACCACGCCGCGATGACGGAGCTTCTGCTGCACGGCTTTAACGTCGGTGGTGATCCGAAGCAGTTCTTCCCGCCGGTGCCCGCGAGCCAGGTGGCTGTCGGCTTCCTCGTCGGTGACGTCGAACCTTTAGAGGTGACCCAGGCGATGGATTACATCATCACCGGCAAAGTCCCCGCAGGCACGCGGTACAAGCTGCGCAAGCCGGGTGGCTACCCAGAGATGATTGGCGCCATGTTCTGGACCATCGATGGAGACCGTCGCGGAAACTACAACTTCTCGAACTCCGCTGGACCGCTGCTGCACGGGTACCCCTCCCGGCACTAACCGTGCGGTTATGGAAGACAGACCCGGGATGGGGGATGGTGAGTGTTTCTGGCTGAGCCGGTTCAGCTTCGTCTTACCGCGCGCCACTCGAGGGTGGTATCTTCCAGAACCTGCAGCAGCATGTTCTCTGGCGGCAGAAACCGCTTGACGAGTCCGGGAAGGACCCGCGTCACCGGCGACTGCCGCATCACGATCAGGTCCGTCGACTTTTCCCGCACGAATGCGTGGCTCATCGAGTGCGTGGTCCCGCCTTCGACGTACATGCGCCGGGTTCCGCGATTGACCTCATGTTCAATCAGGAAGGCGCGCATCGCAGTGCCCAGGGACTGAGACGGCATATCGGCGCGATTCATCTGCCAATACATCTCCATGTTGCAGTCAAAGTGGCGGCCTCCAATCAGACTGAGCCATCGTCCGTCGCGATCGCGCATGCCGTAAAGAATTGGGGATTTCAGTTCTTTCAGGGAATCGTAGCGCCACTCCGCAACCTCATCCGTCACCGGATAGGCGGAGATACGATTGAGTGCAATGAAGTCCTCTCTCGAGATCTGAGCGTCCGGGACGAATACAGACCCCAGTTGATTCTCTGCACGGCGCCGGTAGTAGCGCAGATGATTTCGGGTTCGGGTTCCTATCAGAGCGAGGGTCCCTTCAAGCGTTGCTTCAAAAGGAAGGTGGCCCGCAATCTCGCGCTCGCGGCTCGCCCATCGACAGTTGCAACCAGAGCCCTGAAGGAGTTTTTCGAGAGTGACGTCGATACGCGGGTCATCATGCCTGAAGGAGAGCAGAATGATCTGAGCGCCCTTCGTGAGCAACTCCTGGCATGCCGTCAGAGCGAAGGCTGTGCGCATTCCGGATGGCGAGATCAGGGTCCGCCGGCCCGTTGTGTCATCGGTGGTAAAGATGCGGATACCGTGACCGCCAACGTGGTGTTCATAGAGCAGCAGGGCAGCATCGATCGACGGACGAGACCCCTCCGGGAGCGAAGTCTGTGAGGAGAGCGAGATCAGGTAAGGAGTCTTCTTCCGTATCTGGGGGCGCGCCAGAAAATAGTCCAGATCGTCCATGGCGCCCGACTGCCCGGTGCGTGCTGCAAGCTCTTTCAGGACGCCCTGCATATCGAGAATAGGCGCAGCATTGCACGTTACATGGGAGACGAACGATGGCGCCCCCGTCACCGGGGACTCGGAAGATCGTGCATACGCAGCGGAAGACATATCACAAAGCCTTTAGACAAAATTCGCAGAAAGAGAGTTGCCGCAAAGTGAAACAAGAAATAGCAAGGCCTGCGCGTGCCAAAATGGGATCGCCCCGAAGCCATACTATACGGAATCTCTGAAGAGGTACGTAAATAGTGAAGAGTGGGGATTTCGGATAGAAGAGACCGATATCGAGAAGGACGTCTATCGGGAGGGAATTTCAACGGTCGATGCTGCAAGCTTGCGGCGTTCCGTCTCCAGATAGGTATACCGGATGCGGTGAATTACAGTAATCGTCGAAAACACGGCCAGCACCCACAATGCTGCCGCCATGACTCCCCATCGGTTACAGAGGGCACCCAGAATCACGCAGACGATGCGCTCCGGTCGCTCCATGAAACCAACTTTGCAGCTCCCAATCAGAGCCTCGGCGCGCGCGCGCGTGTAGCTCACCATCAGGCAGGCGGTCATCACAAACGCTACCAGTCCGACGTAGAACAGCCGGTTGCCGCGAGCATAGTAGACCAGCAGGCCAAAGAAGATGGCGACGTCGGAATAGCGGTCGATGACCGAGTCGAAAAACGCACCGAACACCGAGACCTGGTTGGTCTGACGCGCCACTCGTCCGTCTACCATGTCGAAGATACCGGCCCCGATAATGATCAGCCCGGCATAAAGGAACATGCGGTTGGCGTGCGGACCTCGTGCGAATCCGAAAAATAGCGCCGCAACGATATTAATGATCAGGCCAATGAACGTCAGGGTGTTCGGAGAGATACGGGAGAGCGCAAGACCGTTTACGATCTTCTGCAACAGCCAGCCACTGCCCTTGCCAAATGCGCCTGTCCAGGTCAACCCTTGTCCTCTGCCGCTTCTCATCGCGGCTCCTCGCCGCTTGTTCTACTCCGTAGCGTCGTGAATCGTCATCAACTTCAGAATCTCGAGCTCCCGCTTGCCGTTCGGGGTTACAACCGTGGTCATATCCCCCACCTTCTTGCCAAGGATGGCACGTCCGATCGGTGAGGTCGTCGAGATTAATCCCTTGGAAACATCCGACTCTTCGCTGGTTACCAGCTTGTAGACAATCTCCTCGTCCTTCGAGGTATCGAAGACCGTCACTGTGGCGCCGAAGCCCACCTTGTCACGAGGGATGTTGCTCAAATTCACCAGCGCCAGTTCGCCCATCCGCTTCTTCAGCTGGCCGAGGCGCGCGTTGACAAACTCCTGGCGCTGCTTCGCCATGTGGTACTCGGCGTTTTCGCTCAAGTCGCCCAGAGCGACGGCCTTTTTAATCTCGGCCGGAAGCTCGGTCGTCAGCTCGTATTCGAGCTGCTTGATCTCCTCCTGGAGCCGCTTCATGATCTGTTCTGGCATGGTGCCTTCCTGTTTTCGGCTAAATTGCCCGCGACGTCGGAAGCCACGGAATCCCCCGTGCTCGAAAAGTTCGTGCATGGGGGTGAAAAATACGATTATACGACCTTCGACAAAATCCTTCCTCCAATCCGGCCCGTTTGCTTCTGCAGGCCTCAACTCCTTCATAATCAAAGACTGCCGGTCACACTAAAATAAAGGAAATGTACTCCGGTGGAGGCCCCCTCTGTTGAAGTTTCTCGGGATCGTCCTTTTGCTCGCCATCCTGGTGGCCTTCGTCGCCGGTAGTCTTGCGACTTACTATATTTACACTCCCTTTGGCCCCTCGACCGAGACCTTCGTCGAGATCGCCCCTCACACCGGAACCAAGGCCATCGCTACGCAGCTTCAGCAGAGCGGCATCATCCGCAACCGCTATGCCTTTGAATTTATGAAGCTTACCCGGGGAGGAACGCTCAAGGCCGGAGAGTACCGTTTCGATCACCCCATCCCCATGGCCGACGTCTACAGTCACATCGCCCACGGGGAGATTTATACCCGGACCCTGACCATTCCCGAGGGGTACAACATCTTCGATATCGCCCAGGCCGTGGAGGCCGCAGGGCTCGGCGATCGGAATACCTTCCTCGCTGAAGAGCGCAAGCACACCGAACTGATCTCGGAGTGGACCTCCGGAGCTGCCCATCCGCCAGATTCACTGGAAGGTTATCTTTTTCCGGATACTTACCATTTCGCCCGCCGTACCCCTGCGGTCCACATTCTCGCCGCGATGGTGCGCCGGTTTCGGCTCGCGACCCAGCAGCTGAGCCTGGACAGCAACGTCTCCCGGACCGTCATCCTTGCGTCCCTGGTTGAAAAGGAGGTCGCACAGGACTCCGAACGGCCTCTGGTCGCCGGTGTGTTCCTCAACCGTCTGACGAAATCCATCCCTCTTGCCACTGACCCCACCGTCATCTATGCGGCGCTGCTCAATAATCGCTGGCGCGGGACCATCTACGCCTCCGATCTGCAGTCTCCCTCACCCTATAACACCTATAAGCACTCCGGTCTTCCGCCTGGACCAATCTGTAATCCGGGCATGGCCGCGTTTCGAGCGGTCTTGACCCCGGCAAAGACCGACTATCTTTATTTCGTCTCGGACGCCGCAGGTCACAGTCGCTTTGCGGCAACGCTGAAGGAACACAATCAGAACGTCCAGAGCTACCGCAAAAGCGTGCAACATTGATCTCGAGGAACCCCTGGGGCATGGACCGGTTTTCGCCTCCCGTACTTTCAGGAACCTTCTCGTATTCACGAACATCTAAACACTCTGTAACGGCAGCTTCTATCTGAACCCGGACGGTATACTTAACCTTCGTGCGCATGAAGATAAGAAAAACCCTGGCGCTGGGGATGATCGGCGTCCTCCCCGCTCTTACGGGATGTCTGTACCACACACGTACCGTTCCCAGGACTCGTGTTGCAGATGTCATCATGAGCACCTCGCTGGACACCATGGCCCAGCAGCTGGCCAGCCGTTATAGCGCCATGCAGACCTTCAATGCCAGGGTAGATATCGCAGCTACGACGGGTGGCGGCCTTCAGGGGAAAGAGACCCAGTACACGAGCTTTGCCGGCATCATTCTGATGCGCAAGCCCGAGTTTCTCCGCGTGATCCTTCTTGTTCCTGTAGTTCGGACCCAGGCTCTCGACATGGTCTCCGACGGAAACGGATTCAAACTGCTGATCCCGCCACGGAAACGCGCCATTGTCGGCAGCAATACCGTTACCAAGCAGTCCAAAAATGGCCTTGAGAATCTGCGTCCCGATGTTTTCTTCGACTCCATGTTCATTCAGGGGCCCGACCAGGACCAGATCATCTCCATGACAACCGATATTCGGGTGATCGAGAGCGGGAAGAAAAAGAAGGATCTCATTGAAGAGCCTGCTTACTCCCTCCAGATCCTTGCGAAGCCCGACGGGCAGACTGTCCGTACGCTCCGCGTCGTCCACATCAATTCGACTGATCTCCTGCCTTATCAGCAGGATATCTACGACACCAATGGACAGGTTATCACCAAGGCGCACTACAGCAACTATCAGTACTACGGCAACACTCCCTACCCTTCGAACATCATCATCGAGCGGCCGCGCGACCACTATTCACTCACGGTCAACATCACGAAGCTCACTCTCAATGACAAGCTCGACGATGACCAGTTTGAACTGAAGATCCCGGACAACATTCCCATTGAGACCCTGAAATAGGTTCGCGTGATCGCGAGTGGATACTATCGCGATGTGTGTTGCCTGACGTCAGCAGACATTCACGCCATCGGCATCGCTCTTTCGGTCGCTAAGCGAACGGCAATAGCTGGCAAAAAATAACCCGATCATTTCAAAGTCACACTAATTCCGCTCGTGAACTGGAAGGAGTTGCTGCGGTTGGCTGGAGCCGGGTAGATTGCAGCAGGGGGATTGTTGAGATAGCTGTCCAATGTGCCTAACTGCAGACGAAAGCGTTTGTAGAGAGGAAAAGACAGGCTATTGTTCTCACTCGCCGAGTACGCATTCGGTTGGTTGTATGCAGGAAGGTACTGCAGCTGTTGCTGGAAGATCGCGTTGAACGGAAGTTTCAAGCTGTAGGTAACACCAATCGTCGAGCCAATCAGATTTGTGTTCTGCGCCGTCGCCGTTGCGAGAAACTGCTGCTTCTCGTACTGCAACGTAGCCCGCAGATCCATCGTCTGATTTGGTCGCTGCAGCACAGTCCAACCGACCCCGGCGCCATAAATCTGCTGGAGTTCGAGCCCTTGAGCGAAGTTGTGATCGAACGCTGTCTGTGCCAGCAGGTAGATTCTCGACGTCATATACTCATCGCGTTCCGTATCCACGTGATAGATCGAGGTCAACAGGTCGGGCAGCACGGGCGCCGCTACTGCCTGCCGTTGCGTGATGCGGCTATAGGATCCGGAAAAGTTCGCCAGCGTGCGATTCCGCGGCGGTAGATATGTCACGCTCGGCATGCTGCGCACCAGCGATGCTGCGGCGTTATACGTGTAGTTATCCTGCGTTGCCTGGATCAGAGTCACTCCCAGGGTTGCCGCTCCCGTCCACCGGTGAAAGAAATTGACATCGCGGAGTGCTTCCTTGTCGAAGGTCTCTTGGTCCAGCACATCGGCGGTGCTCTTGATCGGCATCACTTGAACCTCCTGATCTCCCTTCAGCTCGATCTTGTCATTCTCAACTTTGATACTGCCCGACGGAACCGACCGTAGCGACCGCCAGCTTCGATGCGCTCCCTTGCCCAGTACAACAAACTGCCGCTGCGAGCGGAGTTCTTTGACCTTGGACCAACTCACATTGATGTCTCCCGCCATATCGCTGTGGAAGGTCACCATATCCCCCGTGGAGTGGAGCAGCTTGCCTGTCAATTGATCACCGTTGGTAAAGATGAGCATGTCCGGCGCAGGCTTATCGGGCGCAGACTTATCAGACGCATCGTCGAGGGCATGGGCAGCTGTTGTCAGGAAAAGAACCAGAGTTACAAGTACAAAACCAAAAAGGGCCCGGCAAATTCTCATGATTAAAGCCTAAGCGAAACGATGCGGGCCGCCAGTGGAGAACCGCTCTTCCTTGTTTATTTTCTGGATAAGGACCGTAGCCAGAGATACTTCCTATATTCCTCTTGACTATCTAGAGGAAGGAGTAGTACCTCTTGATAATCAAGAGGAGTGGAAAGCGATGCGGGATGATCCAACTGAATTGGTCCAGGGAACCCTGGAGATGCTGGTCCTGAAGACTTTGACGCTGATGCCGATGCATGGCTACGGTATCGCAACGCGTATCGAGCAGATCAGCGACGGGGCATTTCGGGTCAACCCAGGATCTCTGTTGCCTGCTCTGAGCCGTATGGAACGCGCAGGCCACGTGAAGGGGGACTGGAAGGCCACGGAGAATAACCGGCGTGGACGCTACTACACCATCACCGAAAAAGGGCGTAAGGCGCTCAAGAACGAGACAGCAACCTGGGATCGCCAGACCGCCGCGATCTACAAGATCCTCGAGGCATAGCCATGAACTGGATGCGAAGTCTGCGTGATGGAGTCAGAGCGCTCCGAAACAAACAGGATAGAAATGCGGAGATTGAGGAAGAACTCGCATTTTTCGTTCAGGAATCGGTAAATGACAAAGTGCATCGCGGCATGAGTCGTCAGGATGCTCTGCGGGCTGCGCGCGTTGAGGTTGGGAGCACTAACACGGTAGAGCATCGGGTATGGAATGAAGGCTGGGAGGCCAGGGCAGAACGGCTCTGGAGCGACCTGCGATATACGCTGCGCCGCCTAAAGCGAATGCCGGGCCTGGTCGCCGTGATCGTGATCTCGCTCGGGTTGGGAATCGCTGCAAACGCCACCATCTTTTCCATCGTTAGCAAATTCCTGCTGCAAGGTGTCGGGGTCGGCGACCCGGCAACGCTGACGACGATCTACCGTACGTACGAACATGGTCAGTGCTGCAATAACCTTCCTGAACCGGTCTATCGCGATATACGGGAAGAGTCGCAATCGTTTTCAGGAGTGTCGGCCTATTACGAACTGGTTCCAGCCTCGATCAGCAACGGTGCTGAGCCAAAGCGGGAGTGGGGGCAGGCCGTCACATCGAACTACTTCGACGTCGCGCAACTGAAGATGACTCTCGGACGCGGCTTTTCTGCGGAAGAAGAGAAGGCTCCCGTCATCGTCCTTGGTTACCGGCTGTGGCAGCAGCGCTACGATGGAGATCGTTCCATCATTGGCAAGCCCGTGGATGTATCGGGACATGTGTACACCGTCGTCGGAGTTGCCCCGAAGGGCTTTCGCGGACTTGATCAGATTCTTGACCCGCAGTTCTGGGTCCCGCTCGGGGACCTCAGCGAACTGACGGCGGGCGCGCCGAATCCCGAATCGCGATCGACGCAGTGGCTGCGTGCCGCGGCACGTCTGAAGCCGGGTGTCACCTCTGCGCAAGCGGAACAAGAACTGAATGTGATTGCCGAACGCCTTGCAAAAACGCATCCGGCTACCGACAAAGGAAATGGTTTTCATCTTGAAGCTGCAGGGATGCCTCCTGCACGGGATAAGCGATCGCTTGAGCTGTTCCTCTTAGCGGTATCCGTGGTCGCTTTGTTAGTTCTTTGCATTGCGTGCGCCAACGTTGCAAACCTTCTGCTGACTCAGGCAGTGCAACGCCAGCGAGAGATGGCGGTACGGCTCTCTCTGGGCGCAACCCGCCCACAGTTATTGCGTCAACTTCTGCTGGAAAGTGTCGTGCTCTCAATCGGTAGCGGCGTTGTCGGAGTCCTGCTTTCGTTATGGGCGACGTATGCGCTCTCATCGTTCCGATTGCCAGTTCCTGTCGCAATGGACCTGAGTGTCCATGTCGACGGGCATGTGCTCGCGTATGCCTTTGCGCTCAGTGTTCTCGCTGGCATCGTCTGCGGAGCGTTTCCAGCATGGACAGCCTCACATCCACGCATACCGAATGCGTTGAAAGGAGAAGAGGCGTTCGCCAGACCGGGTCGGCGCTGGGCGCTTCGCGACCTTCTGGTAGTCGTGCAGGTCACGCTTTCCCTGGTCCTGTTGTGCGCGGCGGGTTTGTTTCTCCGAAGCCTGCAGAGCGCGGCTGCGATGGACGTTGGCTTTCGCTCGCGCGGTGTGCTCATGATGGCGATCGATCCGCAACTGCATCGCTACACGCCAGAGCGCTCGATCGGGATGCTCCACATGGTTCGAGAGCGGATGTCGGCTTTGCCTGGAGTCCTCTCGGCAACCGTCACCGATGGAGTGCCGCTGTCGATGGGACATCGCAGCGATGGCTTTGAGGTTCCCGGACGTCCGAAGCCGCAGGGAGAGAATGTTGTCGAGCTCTATATGGCTGGACCGGAATACTTCGAGACGCTTGGGATTCCACGAATTGCCGGACGGGAGCTAGGCAACGAGAATCCGGCGTCGCCGAAAGTCGGTGTCGTCAATGAGGAGTTTGTCCGGCGCTTCTTCGCTGGAGACAATCCTATTGGTCACACGGTCAACGGCGCAGGTGTGCCGTATCAGATCGTGGGAGTTGTGAAGAATACGAAGTCGCGCACGCTCGGAGAGGCGCAGCGTCCCGTGCTGTATCGTTCTATCGATCAGAATCTAGGGAGCGACCCTTCCGGGGATGGTTACACAGTCATGGTTCGCTATCAGGGCGATGCTGCAACCCTGGCGAAGGCAATGGAGCACGAGATCCACGCCGTCGATCCGGCGCTCGCGATCTTCAATACAACCACCATGGAAGAGCACATGCACGAAGCTCTCTTTCTGCCGCGACTGGTGAGTACGTTGTTCACGATCTTCGGTCTGGCTGGAGTTCTGCTGTCACTGGTTGGGCTCTACGGTGTGATGAGCTATTCAGTCAGCCAGCGAACCCGCGAGATTGGCGTGCGTATGGCGATGGGGGCTCAGGCATCGCAGGTACAAACGATGGTCGTGCGCGGGGGTCTTCGTTTGATTGCAGTCGCGTTCCTCGTAGGAGTTCCGCTTGCACTTGCGGCGGCGCGGCTGGCCGGAAATCTCCTCTATGGCATAACGCCCTGGGATGCGAAGACGTTTCTAACGGTGCCACTGCTGTTGCTGACCATCGCTCTGTTTGCGTGCTGGATTCCAGCGCGGCGAGCGTCACGCGTCGATCCCATGAAGACGCTTCGGATGGAGTGACCCGCGTTCTTCGATGTTCGATTTCGGACGATCAATCGCGAATGCGAACAGCTAAAGCTGCTTTAGCTCGCATAAGTTATTGAAAAGGCTACCTCGATCTCTGGAGATTCGCGTGCTTAGTCAGTATAGGAACTCCTGGCTCGAGGTAAATTCAGTCGATGCGGAACATCCCTGGCGATCTGCGCTACGCACTGCGACAGCTGAGTCGCACACCGGTCTTTACACTCACTGCCATTCTCACGCTGGCACTCGGCGTAGGAGCTAACACGGCAATCTTCTCGCTGCTCGACCAGGCTCTCCTGCGAGCGCTGCCCGTGCGCGATCCACAGAGCCTTGTTTACCTTCAGGGAACCGGGGATGCATGGCGCGGCCACACCAGCAGCCATGGAGGAGGGGTGGCGTCCTATTTCTCCTATCCCATGTATCGTGATCTGCGCGACAAAGACGCCGCGTTCGAAGAGCTGGCCGCAACATCGAAGACGACAGTCGATCTAACCCGAGCCAGGGTTTCGGAGTTTGCGGAAGCAGAAATCGTGAGCGGGAACTACTTCACCATGTTGGGAGTGAAGGCTGCGCTGGGACGGGTGTTTGTGCAGGCAGAAGACAAGGTGCCTGGGGCAGCGCCTGTGGCTGTTTTGAGCTTTGACTACTGGCGTGCGCATATGAACTCCGACGCATCGGTCGTCAACGATACTATCCTGCTGAACGGGCAGCCGTTCAAAGTCATCGGTGTGGCTCGTGAAGGGTTTCGCAGTGCGGTCTGGGGCGAAACGCCAGCGCTGTTTGTCCCCATGGCAATGCTCGATCAGGTGGTTCCGGGGCAAGGGAAGCGGCTGATCGATCATACCGATCGATGGATGAATATCGTCGGCAGGCTCAAAGAAGGCGTAACCGCGCGACAGGCGGAGGCCATGAGCGCTCCCCTCTGGCATGCTCTGCGAGCCGACGAACTCAAAGCTCTCGGGACGACCTCGAAGCGATTTACGGCGAGCTACCTCACCAACAGCCATCTCCTGGTGCAGCCTGCTGCACGAGGCTTTTCCTATAACCGCGAAAGTTTTCAGACACCATTAATCGCAGTCATGGGAATGGCGTCTCTCGTCCTTCTGATCGCTGCGGTCAACGTGGCGAGTCTTCTGCTGGTGCGGTCTGCTGCGCGCCTGAAAGAGTTCTCTCTTCGCTACGCATTGGGAGCGCGTGCCGGGAGGATTTTGCAACAGCTTCTGCTCGAGGGGCTTCTGATCGGGCTAGGAGGCGGGCTCATCGGCATGCTGTTAGCGCCGGTCGCCCTTCGTGTTCTTGTGGAACGGCTGGCGGGGAACGATGGTCTCGCTCCCTTCACCGCGACAATGGATTACCGCCTGCTGCTCTTCAACTTTGCGATTGCTATCGGCGTCAGTCTCTTTTTCAGTCTTGCCCCTGCGGCACAGCTGCTGCGTCCCGATCTCTCTCACGCATTGCGTCTGCAATCTTCAACCGGCACGGGTGGAATGCTGGGCTTCCGGCGTCTCGTTGTGGGAGCGCAGATCGGTCTTAGTCTGTTGCTCCTTGTCGGTGCGGGACTGTTCGTGAAGACCCTGGACCAGCTGCGCTCGTTCGATGTGGGATACAAGACAGACCACCTGATTGCGTTTGGACTGGCGCCCCGGCTCTCAGGATATGGCCCTGAAAGAATTGCGCTGCTGCGGCAAAGGATTCTCGATGACCTGAGAGCGATACCCGGGGTGGAGGCCGTCGGCGCGGCAAACAGCCCCCAGCTCGGCGGATCGATGCATACCGGCAACATGACCTTCGCAGGTTACAAACCGGCTCCTGAAAAGGACGTGATCATCGACAAAACGAACATCAGCTCAGACTTCTTTGACGCCCTCCATGTTCCCGTCATCGCCGGACGCAACTTTACAGAGCAGGATAACGCCACTCATCCTAAGGTTGCCATCATCAACGAGACGCTGGCGAAAAAATATTTCGGCTCGGTCGCGAAGGCTGTTGGCCAGCGGGTGACAGACGGAGCGCCATCAAACCCAGTCTTCGACACGGAGATCATCGGTGTAGTACGCGACTTCCATCACGAGTCTATTCGTGATCCTGTCGTGCCGGCACTCTTGATGCCCCTGGAACAGGCGACCGGGACGGACACTACCCGGACAATTTATTTCTACCTCCGAACTCACGTGGAACCCGCCACCATGTTCGCTTCTGTCCGGCGATCCGTTACTGCTGTTGATCCAATGTTGGCCATCGACGGCCTGAAGACCATGGATGCACAGATCGACCAGGAACTCACCAATGAACGGATGATCGAGTTGCTTGCAATCGCCTTTGGCGTGCTTGCCACAGTGCTAGCGGGAGTAGGTCTGTATGGTGTCGTGACCTATACGACAGGCCAAAGATCGAAGGAGATCGGAATTCGCATCGCGTTGGGTTCGTCGCGCTGGTCCATCTCGCGCCTCGTCTTTATGGATGTGTTGAGATTGGCAAGCGCAGGCGTGCTTGTCAGTCTTCCTGTTGCCATGCTGCTGGCGCGCTTATTGCGAAGCCAGCTCTTTGGCGTTACGCCATCGGACCCTTATGTCTTAATCGCGGCAATCTCTCTGGTTGCATCCGTCGTATTGCTCGCCGCCCTCCTACCTGCACGAAGAGCGGCGTCGGTCGATCCCTGCGAGGTGCTGAGAGCAGAGTAGTTGACCTGAACATAAGGAGGTCGCTATCAGAAGTTGAGGTGGCGCGCCTAGCGTGCGCCACGGGACATACTCCTAAACTTTGGCAGTAGCCTCGCCGCGGCAGCCGGGATGGCCGCATTTGCACATAATGTCAGTCGTTCCTTTCGTGCTTTCGCAATACGTGCTGCAATAGGCTTCGCCCTTCTGGGTCATACAGCTACAAGCTGTATGGGCACATTTCTTGGAATCGCTCATCATCTCACCTCAAAATCAAAATTCACGTCCGGTCGAACACATATCTCTGCTAATTGGATGCAGCCTGACCAAAGGACGTGGAAACGGCTACCGGAAAAGTCATTCGGCCTGCCGTACCCAAAGAAAATGCCCCAGCCATGCGATAGGCATGGCCGGGGCATCAGTTAGTTCAATCCGAACCGTGTCAGCGCTTCAGATCACTAGAACACGTACTTCGCCGCAAGCTGCAGCTCGCGATTGTTGATCTTCGTCGATGAGATCTGCCCGAAAGAACTCGCGCCGAACGATGCTCCAGGATTGGAGAACTGAGGCGTGTTCAGTGCGTTGAACGCCTCGAAGCGAATCTGCAGATTGTGCGACTCTGCATAAGGCATCGCGAAGTTCTTCATCACAGATACGTTCACCGTCTTGGTCCCCGGCCCCAGTAGATAGTTCCTCGGCGTGGTGCCGAAGGCCAATCCGCTCGACACGAAGGCGCGGGAGTTATACCAGCCATTGACGGCTGATTTGTTCACAATATATGGATTCGCTCCGGCCACAAGACTTGGCCGTTGCCAGGGGTTGTCCACATTTTGTGCATCGGTGCTCTGGGTCACATTCACCGGGTTTCCGCTTGCCAGACTAATCAGTCCATTCAGCGTCCACCCGTTGACCCCATATCCCGCCAGCCTGTTCTTCGAAAAGTCGGGCAGACGATATACGTAAGCGATCACAAGGTTGTGGCGCTGATCGTTTGTTCCCGATGCCCACTCATGCGGATTGCGCACATCCTGGCAGGTACATCCTCCAGTGTTCGTGGAGTTGCCCTGATTGTCGAACATGTGCGACCACACGTAGGAGACCGTGATGTTCGACTGCGAGTTGACTCTCCACTCCAGGTGCTCCTGCAGAGCGTTGTAGTTGGAGGCGCCGGTGAAGTCGAGTGCGCGAATACGCGCAAACGTGGGATAAGGCCGCCGTGTCTGAATCGTTCCGAGCCCGGGCTGGGGTGAATTGAAGTATTGAATGCTGGTATCCAGACTTGTTCCCTTCGTCCCGACATACGAGGTCGAGAGGACGGCACGGCCGAACTGCTGTTCGATGGTTCCGTTCCAGGTCTGGATCATAGCGTCCGGTCTGCGGCGATCGGCTGGCATCGTAACGACGTTGAAGAAAGGGTTGGCCGGATACAGCGCAGCGGGGACTGGCGTCTGGATGCTGGCTGGGGGCGGAGTTCCTGAACAGGTGAATGGAGCCGTCGTCGAACAGACGACAGTTGGATTCGTAATGGTCAAGCTTCCAGCGGTCGGCGGGTTCAACTGCATGATGTTGATGTTGTCGAACTGTCCACCGTAGTAGGTGATGCCGTAGCCGCCTCGAATGATCATCGTCGGTGTCGCGCTATAGGCGAAGCCCACTCGCGGTGCAATGTCTTTATAGGTGATGGACCAGACATTGTTGAGCCGCTGTCCGGGCGCCGGAGTAAGGACAGGAGGAGTCTGGCTGAAATCCAGCGTGCGCGATACGTTGTTCGTATCCACCGGAGGAGCATAGATCTCATAGCGAACGCCGAGATTCAATGTCAGCCTGTCGTTCAACCGCCAGTTGTCCTGAAAATACTCTGCAGTCCTCCACTGACGGGCAGCGGTAATGGGAACACCTTCGGGGGTAATGGAGGTGCGCGGAACCCCCAGCATAAAGTCTGCCGGAGCGTAACCGGTCACATCGCCGGTAAAGCTCTCCTGTCCAAAAGGAGTGTTGTTGGTTGTGGCATTGCCCGCAACCTTGCGGATATCCGCACCGAACAGCAACGTGTGCTTGCCCTTGGTGAGGGTAATGTTGTCTGCCACCAGGAAGGTACGGCTGTAGTCCAGGTTGGACGCAGCACGCGAGTCTCCCATGCCCAGGAATCCCGATATCGTCAGCAGAGGGAATCCTTCTTCATTCGAGGTGAGGGGACGCCCATTCGGGCCTCCAACGAGGAAACCATTGATTCCGAGTGACTCAATGGTGAAGCCTGTTCCGGTGCGAACGCTCAGCTGCTTGACGTGCTCCAGGTTCACGCCCGCGCGAACCTCATTGACCAGTGCGGGCGAAAAGACATGAATGTACTGCAGCGCCGCGTTGTGCATCGGATAGGTTCCGGTGTAACGGAAGTTCGGATTGACATCCGTATCTGGAAAATCACGCTTGCCGTAGATGTAGTGAATGAAGATCGAGTTCCGATCGTTGAACTTGTGATCGAGGCGACCGATGTACTGATTGTTCGACTGGTTTCCGATGCTGACGCCGGAATAGTTCTGCCCGCCGGCGAAGCTTCCGTTCGGCAACGGCATATAAGTGTTGATCAGGTTTTGCGCAACAGCGTTCACCGGAATCTGTTTATTGGCGTACGTCCCGCCGGTATATGGATTCTTCAGTGTTCCGGAGTACGACGAAAAGTCGCCGTTACGTTGCGCCGGGGTCAGTACGTTGGCCAGCGAGGGAGTCTCAGCGATCGAGCGCAACCCTTCGTAGCTCGCAAAGAAGAAGGTCTTGTTACGGTAGATAGGACCGCCCAGAGTCGCCCCAAACTGGTTCTGCTTCAGGACGTTCTTCTTCAGTGGAGCGTTGCGGAAGTAGTTGCGCGCATCCACCGCATCGTTGCGGATGAACTCGAACGCACTGCCATGAAAGGAGTTGGTTCCGCTCTTCAGCTGAACGTTGATGTTGGTGCCGGCCGAGAAGCCATACTCCGCCGAAAAGTTTCCTGTCTGCACGCGAAACTCTTCAATTGCGTCGACAGAAGGATAACTGTTCACATAAGCCGACCGGGTATTGGTCATGACGACGCCGTCCACCTGCACTGCGCCCCAGTCGCCGCGGCCACTGTTTGAGGCAATGGTCGAACCAGCTGTCGAGGACGAGTGATTGTCGGGGTTCGAAACCCTCACACCGGGCGTGAGCACCGCAAGGTCGTTGAATTTGCGTCCGTTCAGAGGAAGATTGACCGTGCGATTGGTGTCGACGGTGGTTCCCAAGGTCGCGTTCTCGCTCTGCAGCAAAGGCTGCGTCGCGTTGACATCGACCGATTGCTCGGTTCCGCTCAGCGACATAGCTATGTCGATGTGGATCTGCTGCGAAAGCGCGAGCTGGATTCCAGTCCGTTTGGAAGGAGCGAAGCCAGCCGCATTAACGGTGACGGTGTAAACGCCGGGCACAAGATATTGCACGCGGTATTGACCGTCGCCGGTGGTTTTGACGGACTTCTCTTGCCCGGTGGCCTCCGCGTGAACAACAACGGTTGCGTCTGGAATCACCGATCCCTGTGGGTCCGTGACCGAACCGAGAATGGAGGTATCCACGGTCTGGCCAAAGAGGATCGTACTCGGGAAGAGAAACAGGAAGAGAAACAGACAGCCGTGCAACTTGCGCATAAAGCCTCCGGGAAGCGGTAGGAATGTCCTTTTGGTACACCTCGTGGTGTAGTCCATTGGCACTGCGTTGCGTTGTAGGTGCTCTGGTAGGGAGAAAATTAATTTGTTGTGAAAAAGATTAAAGCTCGGAACGAAAAGGACGTCTTACGGCAATTGCCCTAAGAATCGTTAAGGAATGCAGTTTTTTTCGTTGAAGAACAAAAAAAATACACGTTGCACCCTGCGCAACGTGTATTTCTGTATTCGCATTGTATCTTTTCAAGAAAAAATCAGCCGTCGAGTGTCACGTCCGGACACAGCCGACCGCGAAGTTCTGTGCTTAGCGTCGATTACGACGAGCTGAGGCAGCTGGCGGAGGATATGCGGGCTTCAGTTTGGCGGCAACCTCAGAAGTTATTTCCAGCCGAACGGGACGATGTTCCGCAACTGCTGCGGCCACCGCGTACTTCAGCGCCTCCACTCCTTCACCGGTAACTGCGGAGATCGCATAGATCGGCAGCTTGCGGCGTTTCGCATAGGTGGTGAGCTTCTTGAGTTTGTCCGGATTGGCTACATCCGCCTTGGAAGCGACCACAATCGTGGGACGCTTGGGAAGCTCGGGATCGAAACTGGCGAGCTCGGCAGTGATGATTTTAAAGTCCTCAACCGGATCAGGCCTGCCGCTTGCATCTGAGACATCAACAAGATGCACGATGACGCTGGTGCGCTCAATGTGCTTGAGAAACTGTATGCCCAGTCCTGCTCCAAGGTGTGCACCTTCGATTAGGCCCGGAAGATCCGCGATCGTAAAAGACTGTTCGTGAGGCCAATCGCCCACCTTGACCACGCCAAGATTCGGTTCGAGCGTCGTAAAGGCATAGTTAGCGATTTTCGGCCGCGCCGCAGAAAGTCGTGAGATCAGGGTCGATTTGCCGACATTGGGATAACCGACCAGACCGGCGTCCGCCAGCAGACGAAGCTCCAGACGTAACGTGCGTTCTTCTCCGGGGCGTCCAAGTTCGTGCTCGCGCGGAGCCTGGTGGGTGCTGGTGGCGAAATGCTGGTTGCCCCGCCCCCCGCGTCCTCCGCGGGCGATCACAATCGTCTCGTCCGGCCGAGTAAAGTCATGCACTTGCTCGCCGGTCTCTTGATCATAGACCACGGTCCCAACCGGCACCTGCAATACGAGAGGCTCACCCGCCCTGCCTGACATGTTCGAACCCATGCCATGCTCTCCACGTCCCGACTTATGCTCCGGGTTGAAGCGGAAATGCACCAGCGTATTGTGGCTTAGCGACGATGTCATCAGGATATCGCCACCATGTCCGCCGTCGCCGCCTGACGGACCCCCACGGGGAACAAACTTCTCACGCCGGAACGCCATGCAGCCGTTGCCGCCGTCCCCGGCTTTAATGCGGATTTTTGCCTCGTCAATAAACATTTTTCACATTCAGTTTACAGGCACAGCGATAAACTAAGGGCATACACAGACTGTTCAGTTGAACACGGACGGCGCCCGATCTCTATATAGATACGAAAAATATAGAGAATCTGAGGGAAGCCGCTTCCCAAATCATGATCCGGACTGACTCTTTGATCACGGTCCGGCCGTACCCTTCCGATAAAGGGCGCTTCATCGTGGATTCAGTGCGATGGCAAAGTCTGTTTGTCTATCAACAACGTACGAGACTTTTTGACATGACCCTGGCGCCTGCGTAGGCGCGAGCGGTCCAGCTTTCAGGAGACCCGAATGACAATCAAAACTCTAAGGCGGCATGTATGGGTAGCCGCATTGCTTGGCGGCGCCTGCCTCGCCGTCCATGCACAGTCGGCGACGGATGGAGCCATCTCTGGAACCGTCACCGATACCACCGATGCTGCCGTTCCTGGTGCGCAGGTCCTGGTGCATAACAATGGCACCGGCAAAGATGTCTCACTGGTGACAGACTCCAGCGGCTTTTACAAGGCCGCGCTGCTGCAACCGGGAACCTATTCGGTCACCGTAACGATGAACGGATTCAATGCTGCAAAGACAGATGGCATCGTAGTTCAGCTGAACCAGGTCACCACCATAAGCCCGCATCTTGCCATCGGTTCCACCTCGCAAACGGTAGAGATCTCCGCCGACGCCCCTGTCCTCAACTTCGATTCGCCGGTCTATGGCGGACATCTCGACACCAAAGAGATTGAGAGCCTTCCCATCAATGGCCGCCGTTGGAGCAGCCTTACTCTGTTGACGCCCGGCGTTACCGCCGACTCACCCAGCGGCTTCGGTCTCATCAGCTTCCGTGCCATGAGCCCGCTGATGAACAATGTGCAGATTGACGGTATCGACGATAACCAGGGGTTTTACGCTGAAGAGCGTGGCCGCACCCGCGTCGGCTACTCCACCTCGCAGGTTGCCGTGGCGGAGTTCCAGGTCAACACCGGCGTGTACGCTGCCGACCTTGGCCGCGCCGTCGGAGGTGTCGTCAACACCGTGACGAAGAGCGGAACCAATAATCTCCATGGCGAGGCTTACTTCTACGATCGCGACAATACGTGGGGAGCCTATAACCCATACACCACCAACACCTACTACAACGCCGCAAACAACACCTTCTTCACTCAGCCATACAAGCCGAAGGACTGGCGCAAGAACTGGGGCTTCGGTGTAGGTGGCCCACTGATTAAAGACCGCCTCTTCTGGTTCTATGCCTACGATCAGTACAAGCGGAACTTCCCCGGCACCGGCAAGGCGAATAATCCAAATGTCTTCTTTGCGGCGCCGACCTCATCACAGCTTTCCACGCTGCAGGCCCGACTCGGCTACGCTACACCCACAGCCGCTGCGGCCGCTTATAACTCCGGTCTGCAGGCTCTGCTGGGAGACCTTGGCTCCGTAGCGCGTACCGGAAACCAGGTTATCAACACGCCGAAGATCGACTGGCAGGTGACGCAGAAGCATCACGTCAGCTTCCTCTATCACCGTCTCCGCTGGGATTCACCTGCAGGTGTCCAGACTCAGGCCACCAACACCTACGCTATCGACAGCTTCGGCAACGACTTCGTCAAGCTCGATTACGGCATGGCGAAGCTCGACAGCTTGTTCACGTCGAAGCTCTCCAACCAGCTTCGCTATGGGTATGGTCGTGAGTTGAACGACCAGAGCGCCCAGAAGCCCACTGCCTACACAACCCAGTACCTCACTCCGGCCAGCGGCGTCCCGGTTGAAGTTTCCCTCGACAGCGCCAACGGCTTTACGCTGGGATCGCCCTACTATGGCTATCGCGTGTCCTACCCGGACGAGCGCAAATGGCAGATTGGCGATACCGCAACCTTCATCGCCGGCAAGCACTCCATCCGTTTCGGTACCGACATCCTGCACAACTACGATCTGCAGAACAACCTGTACCACAGCAATGCGCAGATCAACTATCTGAACTACACGAACTACCTCTCTGACATCCTGCGTCCTGCAGGTTCCAAGGGAACCTGCAACACCGACCGTACCGGAGCGGGAAATCTGCCCTGCTACGAGAGCTATAACCAGGGCTTTGGCCCAACGACCTTTGACCTCGCCACCACCGATCTCGCCTTTTTCGTGCAGGACGACTGGAAGGCAACGGCGAACCTCACGCTGAACCTCGGCGTCCGCTATGACTACGAGATGATTCCTTCGCCATACGCTGCTCTGTCCAACCCTCTCTTTCCTGAGGTCGGCAACAAGTTCAGCGACAAAAACAACATCGCTCCTCGTCTTGGCTTTGCCTGGGATCCCTTCGGTCGGGGCAAGACCGTGGTCCGCGGCGGATACGGCATCTTCTTTGGCCGCATTCCGAACTCGATTCTGCTGAACGTGTATTACAACACCGGATCGAACGCCAGCCAGGTGCAATATGCTCTGAACAACACCAGCGGTCCGGGACTGACCAATGTGCTGACAGCGCCGCCGGCGACCGGCGCAGCCTCGGCACCCGCAATCCAGTACTTCGACAAGAACTTCCAAAGCCCTGCGGCCCACGAGTTCGATCTGGCGGTCCAGCAGGATATCGGTAAGGCCAACGTTCTGTCGGTCAGCTATGTCGGTACGCTCGGACGCCAGCTTCCGAACTTCCTCAATGTCAACCTCAACCCCAACGCTGTCTTCACCGCGACCTACAACGTCACACCGGGAACCGGCGGAACCTGCGGCCCTCTCGCTTGCGGCCCTGTCACGACGAAGGTCTACGCCAACTCACAGCAGACAACGGCAACTGTAGGATCGACTGCGGGTAAAGCGAACAGCGTTCTGCTCAATCCCAACTTCGGTGCCATCACCAAGGTGGCAAGCAACATCAACTCTAACTACAACGCGCTGACCTTCGAGATCACCAACCGAACCTTCAAGCGGGTGTCGTTCGACGCGAACTACACCTGGGCGCATGCCCTGGACTTCAACCAGAATCAGTCGACCAACCCGACGACCAACAACTGGTATGACCCATACGCAAACGCCCGCGCCAACTACGGCAACTCGAACTTCAACATCACCAACCGCTTCGTGGGATGGGCTCTGATCAACGTCCCGGGAAGCCACCGCAATAACTTCTACAAGTATGTGAGTGAAGGCTGGTCGCTTAAACCCCTGTTCCAGGCGCAGTCCGGATTCCCGTATTCGCTGGTGAGCAGTGGCAATGCGCCAAACCAGGTCTTCGGATCGGCTGCAGGATGCGCGACCAACGGTATCGGCTGCTATCGTCCCAACGGCTCGGGTCTTGCCGGAACCAGCGTGACCTACATTCCGCAGCTCGGCCGCAACACTCAGAAGTACCCCCGCACGATGGTGGTCGATCTGCGCGCGCAAAAGAGCTTCACGTTCGCAGAGAAGTACAGCCTCGAGCTGATCGGCGAGGCCTTCAACCTGGCCAATCACCAGAACGTAACCTCGGTCAACAGCACCGGCTATCGCTTCTCCGGTACCTCGCTGCAGTACCAGTCCACTGCGGGAACACCCTCGAACTCCAACTCGAACTTCGCCTACAGCCCCCGACAGGTGCAGCTGGCGATTCGGTTGCTGTTCTAACCCCCTCTATCACCCAGAAAAACGGCAGCTCTGGCTGCCGTTTTTCTTTTACAACATCTACATCCTTTAGGGACTTTGCCTTCCGCAACAGATTCGCTACTCTGCGACAGTCTTCTCCAAATCTTGTTTTGGATTGAGAAGACATTCGCCTCGATGCCTTCCCATGCCGTTGTCGCGGAAGACGAAGAGGGTCAGACCACTGCTGGAGAGGCAATGCACGTTCGTCTACTGGGCCATGGATTCCGCACCTCGTATCCGGCCACCAAAAAAGACGTAGCGAACTCTCTGCTTGTCCTCATCTTCATCACGGTCCTCTCGCCCCTCGTTCGAGCCCAAACCTCAGTCGAGGGCGTCGTTCGCGGCATGGTTACGGACTCCGCAGACGCTGCTGTCGCTGCTGCCTCCGTTTCCCTCGATGACAGCCATCGTGGTCTGCTCTTCAAGGCCTCTAGCGACCGCCGGGGAACCTTTGTCTTCTCACAGGTGCCGGCCGGCACGTACACCGCAACCGTTCAGGCCACCGGCTTTGCAAATCTCGTGCTCCAGTCGATCTCGGTTGAAGTAGGTGGTGCCACGGTCCTCGACATTCAGCTAAAGCCTGCCTCTGTACAGACCACTGTTACGGTCGTTGACCAGGAAGACTCCCCTGGCCTCGAGCAGCCCGAGGGCACAGCAGTCACAAGCGTAATCGACACATCCGAGATGAACAGTCTTCCGGTGAGTGGAAGACGATGGCAGAGCTTCGCGTTGCTCACTCCTGCGGCGAATCCCGATGACAAGGGCGGTGACCTGCTCAGCTTTCGCGGACTCGCGGTCACGCAAAATAGCACGGCAGTGGATGGAGTCTCCGACGATCAGAACTTTCAATCCGTCTCGCGGGGCATGACCGCACCAGAAAGTCAGGATCGCTCCGACCTGACCGGCGTCGAACCAGGAGGAGCACGCCGCAATGCTGCATCCTGGCGACGCACCGGAGCCTCTTACACCTTCTCTCAGGAAGCCGTTCGCGAGTTTCGCGTAAACACGCAGAACTATTCTGCCCTTTATGGCCGCGGAGCGGGAGGCTCTATCTCCACCATCTCCAAAAGCGGAACCAATGATCTGCATGGCACAGCTTTCTACACGGCACGTTCCAGTTCGTGGGGAGCTACTAACCCCTTTTCGATTGCCACCACCTACAAGGACGGACTCGTCTCCAGCGACTATGTGAAGCCGCACGATCTGCGCCAGCAGTTTGGAGGAACCATCGGCGGAGCCCTCATCCGCAATCGCCTTTACTACTTCTATGCCTTCGATCAGCAACGTCGAGGCTTCCCCGCCATTGGCGCACCCGCCGACCCGGAGTTCTATCGGCTCACTCCAATGCAGAGCGCTCTTCTCGCCAATCGTGGAGTCACTCCGGCAAAATCAAATGCCGCGTTGAATTATCTGAGTGGTCTCACGGGAAAAGTCGATCGCCGCGACGACCAGACCATCAACTTCATCAAGCTGGACTGGCAGGCATCGCAGCGCAATCGGCTGAGCGTTCAGTACAACCGTATGCGTTCCGCAGCTCCCGCCGGACTTCGCGGAGCACCCGTCGTCGATCGCGGCGCCGCTAGCCTGGGCAGCGGCTATATCCACCTGGATGCGGCCTCGGGTCGCTGGATATGGACCGCATCTTCTCATCTCAGCAACGAGTTGCGTTTTGCCTACGCGCATGATCTCCAGTACGAGCAGGCGCAAGCACCCTTGCCGCAAGAGCCGGCAATCGGGCCAGGGGGCTATGTTCCCGAGATCGCTATCGGCCCATCGGGGCTCACCTTCGGAACCCCGGCAGGCGTTGGTCGCATCGCCTATCCTGACGAAGGTCGTCTGCAGCTGGTCGACACCGTGAGCTGGGCCTTCGGCAAACATCTGCTGGAAGCAGGAATCGACATCAGCTTTCTCGAAGACAACATCAGCGCACTCAACAACACCATCGGCACCTTCCACTATGACAGCGGGACGACCAACGGACATGCAGGCGGGCTGGTGGATTGGATCACCGATTACACCTTCAATGTCCATGCCTATCCCAACGGAGGCTGTCCGTCCATCGTCGCTGCAGTACATAACTTCTGCTTCCGCTCTTACGCACAGAGCTTCGGCGAACAAAAGTTGTCGTTTCGCACACAGGAGTGGGCTGGCTTTGTCGAAGACAACTGGCGGCCGCGCCCCGGCCTCACCATCCATGCCGGTCTTCGCTACGAATACTCCTTGCTTCCTCTGCCTCTCCATCCAAATCCTGCTTTAGATGCCATCTTCAGCACCTCAGGAGCAACCAGCATCCTGCCCGAGGACCGCAACAACTTCGGTCCTCGCATCGGCGCAACCTGGGCTCCCTTCGGGATGCGCCGCGGCGTACTTCGCATCGGATACGGAATCTACTATGGCCGTCTTCCTGGGGCGACCGTGCAGAGCGCTCTGGTCAATACCGCACAAAGTTCTTCTGCGACGCACATCAGCATCACTCCCAACACCATCACCAACTGTCCCGAGGTTGCCAATCAGGGCTTCGGATACGTGTGCAGCTATACATCGAGCCCACCGGCGGCGATCACCTCTACAAGCTCAGCAACCATCTTCAGCCGACGATTCCGGATGCCGATGGTGCAGCAGGGAACTCTCTCCATCGAGCGCAGCGTCGGCGCAAACATTGTGGCCAGCGCGACCTACCTCTTGAATATTGACCGTCAGCTCAGCGGGGCTGTCGATCGCAACATCGCTCCCTCGAGCATCGTGAGAACCTTCCAGGTTGCCGGGGGCAGTGGCATCCGCGGAGTTGAAGACGGCGAACTGTTCGCCATCCCCATCTACACGGCTCGCCTCAGCGATCGCTACGGTCCCGTAACCGTGGTGACGTCCGATATCGGCGCAAGTTATAACGCACTTACGCTCGAGGCCCGTAGAAGAGGCCGCAGAGGACTTGAGTTTCGCGCGGCATGGACATGGTCCAAGGCCATCGATCAGGGACAGAATGCAGGAGCTTCCCCACAGACCAACTCACAGTTCGATCCCTTCACGGTGCAATACGACAAGGGCCTATCCCGCCTCAACTTCCCTCACAAACTTGTGGCAAGCGTTGTCTGGGAACCGAGGCTTCGCTCTTCCGAGCGATGGCTCTCACGAGCCGCCAACGGATGGACTTTTTCGGGAATCTTCTACGAGACCAGCGGACGCCCTTACAGCTATGAGATCTTCGGAGGCACACGTCTCACCGGTGGACGCGAGAGCATCAATGGCTCCGGCGGTGCCGTCTATCTCCCGACCGTCGGAAGAAATACGCTACGGCTTCCCGACACAAACCGGATCGATATGCGCCTTGCGCGTGCGCTGCACGTCGGAGAACGAATGCGAGTCCGCGCAACGGTTGAGGCCTTCAATCTTGCAAACCATGTCAGTTATACCGGAGTGCAGCAACGGGCCTTTCTCGTAGGAACTCCTGCGGCCAACGGTGTAACGCCGCTGATCTTTCAGAACGCCGCGACCATCGCTGCGGAAGGACTCAATGTGCTCCCCTTCGGGATCTACACCGCTTCCGCAGCAAACAACTCGCGCGAACGGCAGATCCAGCTCGGCCTTCGATTCGATTTTTGACTCTTGGCATCCCCGGAGCTCAAAGAGAAGCCCACAGAGCCGTACAACCCAACTCCTTTTTGTTCGGGTCTTTTCTTCCCACTCCCTGGAGCTTTGAGGCGCCTCCATGGTTCCTGAATTTCCACAGCGGCTCTACTTAGCGTCCCTTGATCTTCGATAAGTCCCTGAATCAGCGTGAGATTCAAGATACCGCGCACCTGTGGATAGTCCATGGCCCCTCATTTGCATCCTAAAAATGGGGGAGTGTGCCGCGGAGACCTAGCCACAAATGGACCGAAGGATAACGCTCGTTTTGGACGAGAAAGAAAATCACGATCAGTCAGTGAAGCGATTCCGCTCGTTGTGTGACATGCACCGGATTCCTTTTGGGGATGCGAGGAATCTTCAGGACTTCATCACCGCTCTCAAAGAGGACCGCCACTTTGCGATGGACTTCTGGGCGATGGTGGGTGATCTGAGCGAGCGCGAAAGGGGCACGCTGACAGACGACGAGATCGTCAACATGCTGGTAGAAGGTTCCACGGGACTTGCCATCTCAGAGTTGCCGCTCTCCCAAAAGGTCGCCACAGCAGGCCTAAAAAACATGCTCGCGGGCATTGACACCGAATCTCCTGTGCTTCCGGATACGATCGCCGAACCGGAGGACCCGCTTCTTTCCAAGAAGACTGAAACGCCCTCTCCGAAGGCGGAGATACATGGCGCCGGGCGCGAAGAGGCTCACACGGTGAAGAGTGAGACCGCCGCCGGACCCATAAAGGCACGTATCTCGATCGAGGACGCGCTTCGACGTCTGGAAGAGACCAGCCGCGAACTGCGCGACCAGTTATCCAGCATCGAGCAGCTTAAGAAAGAAGACAACCGCAAGGAAATCTCGTCAGAGATCCCAACTGACATCCAGGAATCCTTGGTCGAGCCACCTCCAGTAGAGACGGCGCCCGCAATCGAAGTCCCGACCCCTCCGGCCCCCCTCGTGTCGTACGAACCGAAACCGAACCGCAGACCCGATCCCGAACCAGCCAGGCCTCTCCAGGCGAAGCCGGCCACGGAACCCGACTATCCCGTCCCAGCGACACCGAGGTACAACGGCGCAATCAGGAAGGAAGCTGTCAGAGCGCCCAGAAGCACACCTGCTGCAAAGATGTATGTGCCCCCGGCCGCGCCTGTCGGCGAGCCGGTGATCTTTGCGCCTCGTCCGTTCGGCACTCTCTCGCACCGGGGGCTTGCCCCGCAGGATATCGAGGATGATCCCTCCATCGGAGTTCCTCTGTCGGCCTATGCAGAAACCCACCCTCGGCGAATCGGAGTGGGGGCCATGATGCTGATTATCCTGCTCCTGCTCATCGGTGGTGCGTGGTTCGCTTTGCACAACGGCTATGGTCAGGAAGCGTTGCATGGGGGATGGGCCGCCTTCAGAAATAAGGTCGGTCTCTTCGGGCAGGAACTCCACGACCTCGCCGTGCCGTCTTCGAAAGCGGAGCCGAATCAACAGCAGACCCCTCCTGCAAAGGTCGAGCAACCTGCGTCACTGAAACCATCGCAGGCCAACGACTCGACGCAGCTGTCGCATTCGGCATCAGCCTCCCCCCGCTCTGCTGCAACAGAGTCCCCCCGCCCCGTTCCCCAGCCGACAACGGTTCAACGCCCCGCACCCGCCACGGCGACTCCTGTTCCCCGTCCGGAGCAGACGCTCGCAGAGCGGGAGGCCGTCAGGGTTTCGGCCTCTGTCATGGAAGCCAATCTCATCTCGTCCCGGGTTCCCGTTTATCCCGAAGCAGCCAAGGCCATGGGAATCGAGGGGACTGTGGTCGTCGAGACTATCGTCTCCCGATCGGGCGCTGTAGAGTACGCCCGGGCTATCTCCGGCGATCCACGCCTGCGCGCAGCCGCCGAAGAAGCCGTAATGAAATGGCGGTACAAGCCCTACTCCCTCAACGGAACTCCGATTGAGGCTGCAACGCAGGTTCGCGTCGCCTTCCGCCTTCCGAATTAGCTGACGTTTACCGGCAAGCAGAAAGAGCTCCCCTCGGGGAGCTCTTTCTATAACGATGACATACTCTGCTTCGATTTACTTCACGCCCTCACGCAGCAACGCATCAGCCGACCAAAGCACAGGAGCCTGCCCGTGGAAGTCGCCGGTGCGCCGTTTGCGCTGGTAGTAGTACTCGAGTGAATCCTTCTTTCCAGTGCCTTCGCAGACCTGGGTGACGTCGTAGTTCTGGTCGACGTATCCCACAACCGCAATCCATGCCTTGCGCGCCGCAGGGCCATAGGTCTTGGCATCCAGCCATCCATGCTTGACGCCGGAGATCATGCCATAGGCAAACATCGCCGAACTCGAGCTCTCCGGCCAAGCATCATCTTTGTCGATCAGCTGCCGCCACATGCCGTCCTTGCCCTGGTACTTCAGCAAGGAGCTCATCATCAGCTTGTAGCCCTTCATGATGCGCGCCCGGTCAGGATGATTTTCAGGCAATTCGCTCAGCATCTCCGCCATACCGGCAGCAACCCATCCATCGCCGCGGCCCCAGAAGTACTTCACATCAGGCGCGTGGAAGAACAGGCCATTCGGCTGCTGCAGCTTATCCAGATACGCGACCATCTCCTTGGCATCGCGGTCAAGGTACTTCTTGTCGCCGGTAGCGCGATACGCCTCAAGCTGCAACATGGTCAGCATGTACATGTCGTCGATCCAGAAGCGGGTCTCTGCCGACAGTCCATCCGGCTGCGGATTCTCCCACTGGCGGTCGGCCCACCACACACCCTCTTTCAGAAACTTCGCGTCCTTGGTCTGGCGCGCAATCTCCAGCGGCACGACACCAAAGATCGAGTCATCGACATGATGGCGGACGGGACGACGAGCTTCTTCTGCTCCTCCCGGCATCAGGGGCTCAAACTTTTTAATCAGTTCATCCCGCAGGGCAGTATCGTGGGTCAGCTCTGCATATTGCAACGCGCCATACCAGGTGCAGACCTCGGAGTAATGAATGGTCTTGGTGTACTGGTGTGGACTGGCCACAAAATGGTCGGCGAGGTGTTTACCGACCTCCTGCGGACTGGTTCCGGCAGGCCAGTTCGTAAAGTAGTTCTCCTGCGCGCCCGCAGTCGCCGCAAGCGAGCAGACAAGCAGAGCTCCGGTAAACAAACCCTTCAGTGGCATCCTTCTCAATTCCTTCCGTAAATCAGGTTTTTCCGTCCGGCTCATTCTAAACATCGCGATATACACCTGCCTATACGTTTGGAAATATTTTATCTTTTGAAAAACCGCCTCCCGCCGATTGGGAATGGCAGCTATCTCAAGCGCCGCTATACTCTGCCATACTTTCACTATGGGCAGCACCCTCGCATCCGGCTCTGGAGATCACGAAATCGCCGCGCAGCTGGAAACCATCGTAGCAATAGCGACGCCTCCAGGCAGAGGCGGCATTGGAATCGTCCGCCTCTCCGGCAGCCGCGCAAAAGCCATCGGCGAAGGCCTCGTTCGGCTTGCCCATCCAATGGAGCCAGGCCGGGCCCGCTTTGGTCATGTCATCGATCCGGCGACTGGAGACACCCTCGACGAGGTCGTCGCGACCTTTTTCGCCGCTCCGCATTCGTACACCTCCGACGACATCGTAGAGATCGCCATGCACGGGTCTCCGGTTCTGCTGAGCTATGCGCTCGACCGCGCCCTTGCTGCAGGAGCACGCCTCGCCGAACCCGGCGAATTTACCCGGCGCGCCTTTCTCTCCGGACGCCTCGACCTCACCCAGGCTGAAGCCGTGCGCGACCTTATCGACGCCTCTACGCTGCATCAGGCCCGTATCGCTGCGCAACAGATGGGTGGAGCGCTCTCGCGCAAAGTTGCTCCCGTCAAAGACCGGTTGATCGCTCTGATCGCTGGCCTCGAGGCCGGTGTGGACTTTGCCGAAGACGACATCGACACCATGCCCTCCGCCGAAATCGCCACACGCGTTGGGGAGATCGCCTCGCCGCTGCGCGATCTCGAACGCACCTTCGGCTATGGACGCCTCATTCACGAAGGCCTGAGACTCGCCATCGTCGGCAGGCCCAACGTCGGAAAGTCTTCACTCTTCAACCGGCTGGTCGAGCGCGACCGCGCCATCGTCACCGCGACTCCTGGAACCACGCGCGACCTGGTCACCGAGCGCGTCTCCATCGAAGGCATCCCGGTCGAACTGATCGACACAGCCGGACTGCGTGAGGCAAGCGATGAGGCTGAGAGCATCGGCATCACCAAATCGCGCGAAGTCATGGCAGAGGCCGATCTCATCCTGATGGTCATCGACGGAGCCACCCCGCTCCACCCCGACGACCTCGCGACCATCGCCTCGCTCGCCGATCGGCCCCTTCTCCTCGCCGCCAACAAGCTCGACCTTGGAGTCGCCGAGCTCAGTCTCGACCGGCCCGTATCCCTCATTCGAACCTCTGCGGCGACCGGCGAAGGCATCGCCGCACTACGGTCTTCCATCCTAAGGATCGCGACCAACGGAGCCCCCAGCCAGGAAGCAGCACTCGTCACGAACCTCCGTCAGAAGCAGGCAGTCACCGATGCCCTTGCCTCCCTCAGCAAGGCGCAGGAAGCGATTGCGGCTTCGCTCCCTCACGAGGTTCTCCTGGTCGATCTCTACGATGCTCTCTCGTCCCTTGACCGGCTCACCGGAGCCACGACCACCGACGACATCATGCACCTCATCTTCTCTACCTTCTGCATCGGAAAGTAACCGTCTAACCCAGACTATTCAGCGGAGCTTAATTTCTCGCCGTAATATCGCCCTCCTCATGCATCGAGAACAATCCGACGACTACCTTCTGGTAATGACTCCGGGAATGCAACTGGAGAGCGGTGAGCAAAAGCGGATCCATTCCGTCATCTTCATCGCTATCTGCGGCAACGAGGTGCATCGATGGACAGTTCTCAATCATGGAAGCCTGGCAACGGACCTCGCGCTGCTCGTGGACGCTGGAACCGCCCTTGACCTTGTCCGGCGCCTTCACAAGAACGAGACCACCTTACTCCCTGGCAGTTTCGACCTCCGCAAAATTAAAGATTGGATGGAGGGTCGATCAATCGCGCGTCCTTGAACAGCCATGGTTGCAGGGGAGAGTCCCACGCGGGAATGGCTCCAACGACCCGGGAGTTACGAAAGATTCCTCTTTGCTGACACAAAAAATCTAGACATCCCAGGAATCTTTGTGAGATCGTTGCCTGCACTGGGCCCCGGCTACTGCATCGACATCAAAAAACAGAGGGTTTTATGGGGCGCTCTTTGCCGGTCCTGGTAGGAATTTGCCTGATTATGCTTAGCCTCGCGTGTCGCGCCGAAGGCTTATCGACTGCCAACTCAGGCTTTGACGATCTCCAGTCACTCTCCGAGGCGACCCCTCCTGATGTAAATCCCTACAGCTCGAAGGAACGACCCGGCACCAGCCAGCTCGACTACGGCTTCTTCCCTCAAGCGATCAGTGATAAAGCCACCTCACCCCAGGACGCCTATCCTTTAGGCCTCTACGGTCTCGGTCTGGTGGGAGCCTTTGTAAGCTTCTACCGCAGGCTTCATTGATCGATGGCCCGTCCTTCGCGGGTCCTATCTTCCGTTTCCTTCTTGACATAGATTCGGTACCCCGGATTCCAGCGTTCATCGGCTCCCACCTCCCAGATCCGTTAGATCTCTCTCTTCCGCGGCATGGTCCGGGTTCTTTCGCCGACCTACCACTTTCGGGCCAGACCCCTTCGCACCCACCATCAGTTGTATTGGTACCCTCTCCCCGGTGTAGTACACCGGAGTAGAACAATCGTTCTACCTGGAGAGATCAGCTGGTGAAGAGATGGCTGTCATGGAGATTTCTCGTTCCATTCGCAGCCCTCTATCTGGGCGTGCACATCGCTTCCATCGTCTGGAGCGGGTCGCACGCAGTGCGGGCCACCTATATCTTTCAGCTCCTCGCCCCCTGGATCGCCTTTCTTGCCTGCTGCTATAACGTTGGTCTCAGTTCCTCGCGCACACGCTTCTATTGGGGTTTATTGGCCGTCGCACTGTTCCTCTGGTGCACGGGTATGTCGCTGGCGGCGTGGGACGACCTTATTCGTCCCGATGCCTCAGATGCCGTCGCCGGTTACTCCGACATCGCGTACTATCTCTACGGCCTGCCCGTTCTTCTGGCCGTCGCTTCACCCACCCGCGAAGAGCGCAGGTCTCTCTTTATATGGCTTGACGCCGCCCAGGCGATCGTAACGGCCATCCTGGTCTATGTGACGTTCTTCAGCGTGGTTCCTTTTATGCGGTTGCAGGACGATCCGGTACCCGTAACCGTCGTCGCTCAGGCCGACAACATTGAAAATATCTTTCTCGCCTGCGGAGCCACGCTACGTCTCTTTACCCTTACCGATCAGGGAGAGCGCCGGCATTACTTCCGGATACTGGCTGGATTCCTCTGGATCTACGCCATCTTTGCCGGACTCTACAACCACCTCTTCATCGTCCTTGGCGACCGGATGGGCGTCTACAACGCATTGAGCGTCGTGCCGTTTCTGTTTCTCTCCATAGCTCTGGTGATCCCCTTCCAGAATGAGGAGAACGTCGTCCCGATCCATCTCGAGGACCGGCCTGTCTCCCTGTTTATAGAGAATGCCAGCCCGGTCTTTTATACGATTGCGCTCTTCCTATTAGCCATCGTTCAGATCCGGCACCATTTTCATCTGGGGGTTGGCACCCTAGCACTAGCGCTCGTCATCTATGCCATTCGAGCCATCACCCTGCAGGGTCGCTACATGCGTTCTGAACGCTCCCTGCGCGAAGCACGCAACTGGCTCCAATCAATCTCGCTCCAGGATGGACTCACTGGCATCTCCAATCGCCGACACTTCGACGACACACTGCAGAGTGAATGGAATCGAGGCATACGAACTAAGCAGCCGTTGTCGCTCCTGCTGCTGGATATCGACCACTTCAAGATCCTCAACGATACCTATGGGCACCTCGCGGGTGACCGCTGCCTCGTTGAGATTGCCGCTGCGCTGCGGGAACTCGTTCCCCGCAGCGGCGACCTTCTTGCCAGATACGGTGGTGAAGAGTTTGCCGTGATCCTCACCTCGACCGACAGTGCCGGTGCACAACTTCTTGCGGATCGGATCCGCATTGCCATCAGCCGCCTTAATATTGCGGAGTCAAACGCTGCTCTCAGGACCGTCACCCTCAGCGCCGGAGTGGCGACCGTCAGATGGCCCTCACACAAGACCTCTCCCCAGCAACTCATCGACGAGGCCGACCGAGCGCTCTATACAGCCAAGCGCAATGGACGCAATCGCGTTGAGATCTTTAGCGAAATAATCGTTCCTGTCGCTAAGGTCTGATATTCCTCACTCGTCACAGAGATTCAACGCGCTCGGGGATCCACAGAAAGCCGGGAAATCCTCCGGCATCCCGGACGTGCACAATCCGCATCTCTTGTCGGATAGGCTCTGCGCCCCCAGGAGGAGGAGTTCCCATGCTGGTTCCCGAGATTGGCCAAATCGTTCATCTGGAAGATGTTGAAGGCCAGTTGATCGTCATGACAGTCAGTGAGGATGCCCAGACTGTGGATCTTGTCGCGGCCCACGGGGACCATCGCTCCTTCGGCAAGGTTCCGGTGGCGGATCTTCTGCCGGGAGAAGATCTCTCAGCGGGTTAAATCCTCACCAAAATATCGAGCTTACCGGCGTCCCGTGACAGCGCGTCCGTGCGTCGAGCGCAGCCGTACCACCTCATCCAGAATGCGGTCAGCCATCGCCGCCTTGGAGCTGACCGCAAATTCCTTCGTGTCCTCCGGGGTGAGGAACCACCCTGCATTCCGGTCAGAGTCGAAGCCTGTCTCGCTTCCGGAGACGTCATTGACGACCAGGGCATCCACGCCTTTTCGCGCCAGTTTGGCGCGGCCGTTTGTCAGGACGTTCTCGGTCTCTGCGGCAAATCCGACGACCATCGTTTCAGGGCGTCGCTCGTGGGTTATCTCCTGGAGGATGTCGGCGGTGGGCTCAAGTTGCAGCACCCGCGGACCCTCCCGTTTCAGCTTCTGCGTGGCGGCTTCGGTCACACGGTAATCGCTGACGGCCGCGGCCATGATGACGATGCTCGCCTCCCGCAGTCTTGCCAGGGCGGCGGTGCGCATCTCCTCGGCGGTGGTGACGGGGACGAGCTCGCAGCCTTCGGGGGCCGGTAGCGCTGTGGGAGCGCTGATGAGAATCACGCGTGCGCCGCGGCAGCGAGCCTTTGCGGCCAGGGCATAGCCCATCTTGCCGCTGGAGCGATTTCCGATAAACCGCACGGGATCAATGGGTTCCCGGGTTCCGCCAGCGGTGATCAGGATAGTCTGGCCTTCAAGATCGGATCTCTCGCCTGCTGTAGTGCTGGCCAGGACTTCGGCGACGGCAGCGACGACGGCGCTCTCTTCAGCCAGTCTTCCGCCCCCAACCATACCGCAAGCGAGGTAACCGCTATTCGGCTCTACGATGGTTACGCCTCTTTTGCGCAGGATTTCGAGATTGGCCTGTGTGGCCGGGTGTTGCCACATCACCACGTTCATCGCCGGAGCCACGACGACAGGCGCGTTGCTCGCCAGGTACATCGTGGTGAGGAAGTCATCGGCGAGGCCGTGGGCGAACTTCGCCAGGATGTCCGCGGTCGCAGGAACGACGACCAGGGCCGCTGTGGTCTGGGCCTCGTTGATGTGCTCGATGCCCGAGACCTCTCCTCCGGAGGCGCCAGCGTCTTCGCTCCAAAGGCTGGAGATGACCTTGTGACCGGTGATGGCAGCAAAGGTAAGGGGCTGGACGAACTTCTCAGCGGCCTCGGTCATGACGACATGAGGGTCGAAGCCAGCATCCTGCAGTTGACGGACTACCTCGACGGCCTTGTAGGCGGCGATTCCGCCCGCGACCCCAACCGTGACTTTGATCCGTTCCGCCATGCCGAATGCCTCCCCTCTATATATACGCCTGTGATGGGTCCGGTTTGGCGAACCCTTCAGGCTGAAGGGCCAGGGTGGTTTGTGCGTGTGGAGAGATATTTAAACGCAGATCCTTCGACTTCGCCCTGCGGCTCCGCTCAGGATGACACTTTAGCGGGGGATGACAGTCTGGTTAGGACCGCATGCTGGGTGGGCCGCCACGTTGGCCGGGATGACTCCGTGGTTAGGACGGCGTAGTGGCGGGGAAGAGGCGCTGGCCTCGGATGACACGGTGGACCGAATGACAGCTGGCGCGTGGACACACTGGCGGCGGCCATTCGAGATCAGCGGATGGCCGCCATGGCGGCCCGGAAGAGGGTTTCGAAGTCCTGGGCCGCTGCCGGAGATTTTTCGATTGCGCTCTCGATAGCCTTCTGGGCGACGGGCCGGGGATACCCTAAGTTGACGAGTGCCGAGAGTGCATCGTCTCCGGCAGGACCGTGGTGCGGTCCGGTGGAGCCGGATGTGGGTACGGCCATATCGTCGAGCTTGTCCTTCAGCTCCAATACGACGCGCTCGGCGGTCTTTTTGCCGATGCCGGGAATCTTGGTCAGGGTGGCGTGATCCCCTCCGCGGATGGCAGCGATCAGCCTGTCCGACGAGATTCCACTGAGGACCGTAATGGCGAGCTTCGGCCCGATGCCACTGATGGTCAGGAGGCGCTCAAAGAGGCGCTTTTCCTGCATGTCGGCAAAGCCGAAGAGAGCGATCTGGTCCTCGCGAACATGGGTGTGGATGAAGAGCTTCGCCTCGGCACCCTCGGCGGGAAGCTCGGAGAAGGTGGCAACCGAGATGATGACGTCGTAGCCTACGCCGTTACAGTCAATGATGGCCTGGTTGGGAGATTTGGAGAGGAGGCGTCCGCGGAGGTGAGCAATCATGCTGGGGTGATTGTAAAGGGTCAACAGGCGCGACCGAGGTCAGCGAGGTCTACAGGGCCAGATTGGTAGAGAAGCAGATCTCTCCACTACGCGCCTTATCGGTCGCCAGATCTGAGGCTTTAGTGCTACGCCCTCTTCAGATCGAGGGACGTTACACTAAAGTCAACCCTTTATGAGCGAGACTTCCATCTCCGCGACTTATCCGGCCGCCGATGTTGCTGAATCTCCATCCGGCCACCAGACTAATGGTCTTGCCGGTCCCTCCCGGACCCTGTTTCGTGTTCTGGCCGCCATCAGCTTCTGCCACCTGCTGAATGACATGGTGCAGTCGCTGCTGCCCTCGATTTATCCGATTCTTAAGAGCTCTTTCCACCTGGACTTCACCCACCTTGGGCTGCTCACGCTGACCTATCAGGTCGTCGCCTCGCTGTTGCAGCCGCTGATCGGTCAGTTCACGGACAAGCGCCCGAAGCCCTACGCTCTTCCGGTCGGAATGACCTTTACGCTGGTTGGGCTGATGCTGCTTGCGATCGCCCCCAACTTCAACTGGCTGCTGATTGCGTCGTCGCTGGTGGGCGTTGGCTCGGCGATCTTTCATCCGGAGTCTTCCCGGATTGCGCGGATGGCCTCAGGCGGCAAACACGGTTTTGCGCAATCGTTCTTCCAGGTAGGCGGCAATACGGGCTCGGCGATCGGACCGCTCCTGGCTGCCTTTATCGTGCTCCCCCAGGGGCAAAAGGGAATGGCGTGGTTCGCGCTTCCCGCGATCGTCGGCATCATCGTCCTGATGCGCGTGGGCCGGTGGTACAAGGCGCGCCACATAGAGAGCAGGAGCAAACCGAAGCAGGAGGAGCGCCACGGGCATCTGGAGATTTCGCGGATGCGCGTTGTTGTCTCCATCGGGGTGCTGATCGCGCTGATCTTCTCGAAGTATTTTTATCTGGCGAGCCTTACCAGCTACTACACCTTCTACCTGATCCAGCGTTTCCATGTCTCGGTGCAGACGTCGCAAATTTTGCTTTTTCTCTTCCTTGGGGCGGTCGCTGCGGGAACGCTGATCGGCGGCTCGGCGGGGGATCGCTACGGAAGAAAGCTTGTCATCTGGATCTCGATCCTCGGTGTGTTGCCCTTCACGCTGATGCTTCCCTACGCGAGTCTGTTCTGGACCGGTGTGTTGAGCGTGGTGATCGGGTTTGTGATCGCCTCAGCCTTTTCCGCGATTCTGGTCTACGCGCAGGAGCTTCTGCCCGGACGCGTTGGCATGATCTCGGGCCTCTTCTTCGGAGTCGCCTTCGGGATGGGAGGGATCGGTGCAGCGGTTCTGGGTAAGCTGGCCGACGAAAAGGGCATCTTCTTTGTGTATCACCTCTGCGCGTACCTGCCCGCAATTGGCCTTCTGACGGGCCTGCTGCCGGATATCGAGCACCGGAACCGGGGCCTGGAGGCCAGAGGCTAAAAGGCGCTTTGTTGTTGCTGTTCGATCGATTGGAAAGGGACTCGCTGAAGGGTGCTGGTTGACATCGCATCCTCTGCGCACTTCGCTCGGAATGACACCCCTTTATTGAGTGATGACACCCTCGGTCTCAGCGGTCGCCGTCGAGGCGGATCATTCCATTTGCAAAAACAATTTTGCATGTGTAAAACTTCTCCCCACGAAAAAGAACGACAAATCCCGGATCGCTGGTCGGAGTTGACTTTGGAAAAGAAGATGAGGAAATGGGAGTCAGCGATCAATCGTCGCGACTTTTGTGCGGGGCTAGGTGCGGCGGCGTGGATGACTACGATGTCGCGGACGCTGCTGGCAGAGGGGCCTGGCGGCAGGAAGCCGAACGTCGTTTATATCCTCGCCGATGATCTGGGGTGGGGCGACCTTGACGTCTACAACAGCCATTCCGCGATTCCGACGTCAGTCGCCAACCAGTTTGCCAGCGAAGGCATGCGCTTTACCGACATGCATTCGTCTTCGGCGGTTTGTACGCCCAGCCGTTACAGCATCCTGACGGGTCGCTACTGCTGGCGGTCGCGGCTGAAGAAGGGCGTGCTGAACGGCGACTCTCCCAACCTGATTGAAGAGGGCCGGATGACCGTGCCTTCGATGCTGAAGGAGGCCGGGTACTACACGGCCGGCGTGGGCAAGTGGCACCTGGGATTAGGCAACGAAGCGAAGACGGATTTTTCAAAGCCTTTGGTTCCCGGCCCGGTCTCGCATGGCTTCGATTACTACTTCGGGATTCCGGCTTCGCTGGACATGGCTCCTTATGTCTATTTTGAGAACGATCATGTCGTTGAGGCTCCGACGATTCAGGATCCGGGAAGCAAGGAGCCGCGGGGCGTGTTCTGGCGTGCGGGGCTGCGGGCCGAGCATTTCGAGATTCCGCAGGTGCTGCCGACGTTGACGACCAAGGCCGTGGATGTGATTCACGAACGCGCATCGAAGCCAGACCAGCCGTTCTTCCTGTACTTCGCGCTTCCGTCTCCGCACACGCCGTGGGTTCCGCTGCCGGAGTTTCGCGGCAAGTCGAAGGCGGGAGACTATGGCGATTACGTGGTCGAGGTCGACACGATGATTGGACGGGTGCTCGATGCCCTGAAGTCCTCGGGACTGTACGACAACACGCTGGTGATCGTGACCAGCGACAACGGCGCGGACTGGAAGCCTGAGGACGTCGAACACTATCCTCACCGGGCAAACGCGGCCTGGCGCGGAGAGAAAGCCGACGTATGGGAGGCGGGACATCGGATTCCATTTCTTGCACGGTGGCCGGGACACATTCCTGCCAACACGGTGAGTGACGAGACCGGCTCGCTCACCGACCTGATGGCGACGCTGGCAGCGACCCTCAAGATTAACCTGCCGCAGGATGCGGGGGAGGACAGTTATAACCTTCTTCCGGCGCTGCTGCGGCAGAAGCATGCACCTATCCGCAAGACCATCATCGACCACTCGATCGACGGCATGTTCACGATTCGCGAAGGGGACTGGAAGCTGGAGCTTGGAATCGGCAGCGGTGGTTTTTCTGCGCCTCGGAAGATGACGCCGGTCGAAGGCGGAGTGAAGGGGCAGCTGTATAACCTGGCGGACGATCCACACGAACTGTACAACCTGTATGAGCAGCGGCCGGAGATTGTGGAGCGCCTTACACGGTATCTCGAGGAGTATCAGGCATCTGGCCGTTCGCGTTAGGCCAGAGGTAATTTTCTTCGGGAATCGGCTGATTTGTCATTCTTCACGGAGTTAGGATTCCTGTATTCTGCCGCGAGCACCATGACGCGACGGGCAAAATACAGGGATCCTTCGCTTTGCTCAGGATGACGGCTCCGTGTCGAGGCTGGATGGAGTCGGCAAAAATCTTCGCGTTTCTATTAAAATGGCAGAGCAATGCCTTTCCCGATCAAAGTATGCGTCGTCTGTCATGAAGAGTTCGAGCTGAAGCCCGATAAGCCTGGCTTTGCCAACCGCTGCCCCGAGTGCAGTGTGGAAGATGAGGCAGAGGATGCCGCAACGAAGGACTCGATAAGCGCCGAGGAACGCCAGTCGCAGCGCGAGGCCGATGCGGAGCGCCGCAAAGCGATACGGGACCTGTTGTATCGCAAGGATCGTTGATCGCGCGCGACCTTCCCCTTCACAAAAGATTTTCCTCGTGCTGTCGCTGCTTTTGGCAGAATGGACGGCATGACTTTTACACGACGTTCTTTTGTTGCCGGTAGTGTAGCGCTGGCTGCGGCTGCACGCAGTCAAGCCTTTGGCATGTCCTCCGCCGGTTCGCTTACAGCTGCTGAGGTTGTAGACCGCATCAAGGGTAAGGTCGGTATACCGTGGATGACGACGACGGTTGATCGGATCGTGGCCGGTGAAGCCACGACTCCGGTGCGCGGCATTGCCACGACGATGATGGCGACGCTGGAGGTGATTCAGCGTGCTGTCGCCGCGGGGAAGAACATGATCGTCACTCATGAACCGACGTTCTACTCGCATCAGGACACTACGGCTGAGCTTGTGGGAGATCCGACGTATGAGTTCAAGCGTAAGTACCTTGCCGAGCATGGCGTTGTGGTCTTCCGGTTTCACGATCACTGGCACAGAATGTCGCCGGATGGCATCAACGCAGGGATGACCCGCGAACTGGGATGGGAAAAGAATGCGACAGAGAGAGACTCGCATGAGTTTGTCTTTCCTCCGACGACGTTGCAGGCTCTGGTGAACAACATGGCGACACGGCTGCAGGCACACTCGATGCGGATTGTGGGCGATCCTCATCTGGAGGTAAAGCGGGTGGCGGCGAGCTGGGGATATGCGAGCCTGATGCCGAAGATGATCAAGATTGCGGCGCGGCCGGACATCGATGTCGTGATCTGCGGAGAGACCCGCGAGTGGGAGATGGTGGAGTATGTGCAGGACCAGGTTGCCTCCGGAGCGAAGAAGGCGCTGATAGTGATCAATCACGTCGCTTCGGAGCAGGCCGGGATGCGGTACTGCGCCGATTGGCTAAAGCCGATCGTGCCTGAGGTTCCGGTGGAGTTTATCGCGAGCCAGGAGCCGTTCTGGATTGCGCACGCATAAGGGAGTTGGGCTTGCTGATGCTCGTCAGTCGCGGTCGGTGTACTTGATGAGCAGCACCTCGTTGCCGAGCTCGCTGTAGATCAACTCGTCCACGGTGCCTTTGGCCAGCAGGAGGCCGTATCCGCCGGGGCGCAATCCTTCTTCTTCCCGCTTGGTGACGTGGGCGATGGGATCCTGCGAGATGTCGGTCATGGCGATGCTGCTGATGGCTTCCGGGATAAATCCGGAGCCTGGGTCTCGCACATGGAAGACCATAGACCGTGCAGTGCGGACGGCTGTTACCTCAATGACTTGCTCGGGGTTGAAGGCGGCTCCATGTTCCATTGCATTCAGGAGAATTTCGTGGAGGGCCTGCAACATCTCCAGGCGCACGGGGGAGGGAAGCTGGCTGCTGAGTTCATTGGCGAAGGTCAGCAGGCGTTCGGCGGTGAGCAGGGTGCAGTTGGCGCGGACCGTGACCCATCCGGGCTTTGCGGTGACGACCTCGATCGCGTCGCGCCATTCGCTTTCGGCAGCGGCGCTGCGAGCGAGGTTGGCGATGGCCTCCGGATCGAAGGGGGCGGTGAAGCAGGCAAAGACGCGGGCGCGAAGTGCGGCGATGACGTCAGCGGGCGTGCTGCTGTGGGCAAGGACAATGCATTTGACGGCGGGCCGGACGAGGCGCATCTCTTCGAGCAGGGAGATGTCTTCGTCGATCGATGAGCTCGGACTGGTGATGACCACACCGAAGGATCGCAGGCGCAGGCGTTGCAGCGCTCCAACCGGACCGGCGGCATATTCGATGGGGACACCGGCATGCGAGAGAGCGTCGCCGATGCCGTGGGTGACTTGATTGTCCGTGCCGATGACGAGGACCCGGCTCATGCGTTGACTCCAGAGTGAGGAAATACGGTCGTTGTCGATGATGCTGACGAAACGTTACTTCAGGATTGCCACGGGGCCGGTGAAAGCATGATATCGAATCTGATGGCCCCGGGTGGGCAAAAGCCTGGGTGGGGTATTGTTGAAAGATCGACTCCTTTGAGGTTTATGACTGCATGTTTCGTCCCCTGGCTGCGGTGTCCCTTGCGCTTGTCTCGCTGACTGTATTCGCCCAGAGCCGAAAGGCGCAGGATGAGGTTCTTCACCTGAACCAGATTCAGGTGATCGGAACCCATAACAGCTACAACATGGGGTTTGCCCCGAGCGAGGCGAAGTACTTCGAGCAACACTACCCGAAGGCGTATCACGGCGTGGACTATCATCACCAGACGCTGACCCAGCAGCTGAACGCGGGTGTGCGGCAGCTAGAGCTCGATATTGTGCAGGACCCGAAGGGTGGCCGCTTCGCTCACCCGAAGATCGTCGAGCTCACGAAGGAAGCGGGGCTTCTGCCAGATTCGGACTTCGATCCGAAGCACGATTACATGAAGCCGGGATTCAAGACACTGCACCTGGGCGACCTGAACCAGAGGAGCAGCTGCATTCTGTTTACGGAGTGCCTGCGCGAGGTTCGCACATGGTCGATGGCGCACAAGGGACATGTGCCGATCTTTTTTCTGATCGAGGACAAGCAGGGCAAGCTGAGTCAGCTTCCGGATGCGGTGACCGCAGAGCCATGGACGGCGGCCACGTGGGACGCGATGGATGGAGAGATCCGCTCGGTGTTCAAGGAGAGCGAGATTATCACTCCCGACAAGGTGCGCGGAGGCGCGGCGACGCTGGAAGAGGCGGTGCTCGCGGGCAAGTGGCCGACTCTGAAGGATGCGCGCGGCAAGGTGGTCTTCCTGCTCTACAACCGCAGCTCCGCCCCGGCGTATCTTGCAGGCCACGCGATGATGAAGGGGCGTGTGCTGTTTGTGAACGGGAGGCCGGGAGAGCCGGAGGCCGGATTCGTCGAGCAGGACAAAGGGACCGCAGACGAGATTACGGCGCTGGTGAAGAAGGGTTACCTGGTGCGGACGCGGGGGGACTTCAACACCGACCAGGGACGGACGAACGATACGGCGCGTAAGGACGAGACACTGAAGAGTGGAGCCCAGATGGTGAGCACGGACTTCCCGGTGAGCGAGCCTGCTCCGTGGACTGGATATAAGGTGGGGCTGCCGGGCGGGGTGGCGGCGCGGTGTAATCCAGTAAATGCTCCGAGCGGCTGCAAGAATGCGTGGGTGGAGGGGAAGGGGCGTTGACGCGCTGCTTCTCTGGTATATACCATCGATATATATCGAGGTGAACCGTGAAGGCAAAGATCTTCAAGACCGGACGGAGTCAGGCTGTGCGACTGCCGTTAGCTTTTCGATTCGATACGTCTGAGGTCTTCATCCGGCGCGGAGCTTCTGGAGAGGTCATCCTTTCAACCAAGCCTGAAAAGAAGCCGTGGAAGCAGATCTTCACCCAACTCGACACCGCCGGGGTTCCCAAAGATTTTCTCTCGGATCGCGATAAAAACGCGCCGCCGGAGCGAGAACTGTTTTGAAGAACGGGACTCGCTACCTTCTCGATACCAACACGGTCGCCTATATTCTGAACGGACGCTCTAGAATTGCACGCAAACGACTGGAGAGCCTGAGCGAGGATGATGCCATTTGCATTTCGGCGATCACCGAAGCCGAGATACGATATGGCCTTGCGAAAAAACCGAACGCCACAAGATTGCACGAGGCGGTAGATGACTTCCTTGGGGCAATTGAGATCCTGCCGTGGGATTCGGATTGTGCCCGGCTCTACGGAGAGATGCGGGAGAATCTGAGCTCTTTGGGACGAACACTTTCGGCGATGGATCTGCTGATTGCGGCCCATGCAGCGTCGGTCGAGGCTACGCTGGTGACGAGCGATAAGGCGTTCCGTTTCGTGAAGGATTACGTTGGGATCGTGGATTGGGCGGCAGATGTGTAGCTGAGGTGCAATTGCACACTGGATTGCGCCATCCCGGCCAAACCGCAGATCCTTCGACTACGCCATTCGCGATGAAACTGGGAATGGCTCCGCTCAGGATGACACTAGATTGTTCCTGTTTAGGCTTTCGCTCAGATGGAGGGGGGGTCGAGCTTCGCTCGAATGATCCCACATCTCAAGTCGAGATGTGGGCCACCCGGCACCCCGGCGGCTCTATTCTCGAGAAAGAAGCAGCTCTCTCTACTCCGCGCTGCGGGCTCCGGCCGAGATGACACTTCTTACGTTATGCGTGAAGGCGGTCATCAGATTAGGGAGTTGTTGTCGTAGGTTTCGCCCTGCCCCAGACGATGTCCAAAAACAGATAGCGCTCGCGGTGAGCATCGGGCTTGGCGGCGCTGGTCTTGTCCAGGTGCATCACCTGCCAGTCGGTGGGGCCGTAGGTGGGCCACCTGGGGAGACCGGAGCCGTTGGGGTCGCCGCTGCGCGCGAAGTTCGTCCAGTAGGTCTGGATTTCGTTGGAGAGCTTGCGATCTTCGGGACGCCACATGGCCTCGGGGCGGGAGTCCAGCGCGCCGAAGACGTACTCGATGTCGTCGGAGTGGAAGGCTCCCGCTGAGGTCGTGTGGAAGCGGTCGCCGGGGTTGCCGAGCGCGAAGTAGTAGCGGTAGACGGGAGCCTTGCCGGTTTTGACCTGCTCTTCGAGCCATTTCCAGGTGGAGAAGGCGATGAACTTGTCGCCGGCGTAGTCGGCGGCGGAACTGAGTGCTTCGCTCTCGTTGCCATTGGGGTAGACCTTGAGGAACTCAGCCGACCGGCCGGGGAAGTCGTGCTCGGCATCGACGGCGAATCCGGCGGCGGAGAAGGTGTTCAGGCTGCCGGCGATTCCGCCGCGACCCTCATCGGCGTTCCATCCGGCTAGCGTGGGCACGTGGGCTTCTTCACCAGCGGCATAGATGGCGGCGACGGACTTGGGCAGGAACCAGCCATCGATGTCCGGACCGAAGCGTGGCGTGCCGTTCGGCGCGCGGAGGGGCCGCATGATGTCTTCGGTCGAGAGGCGGCGCAGCTTTGCGAGATCGCTGGTGCCGTAGAGGGTGACCGCGGCGGCGGAGTCGATCTTCTCGCGCTGCTCACGCGGCAGGTCAGCCGGACGCGAGGAGGCGATGGCGCCGCCGCTCTCGCCGATAGCGTGCTTAATGAGGTCGCGCGTCATGGGCGAGGCCATGTGGAAGTTGACCGAGAACGATCCGGCGGATTCGCCGAAGATGGTGATGTTGTCAGGGTCGCCACCGAAGGCGGAGATGTTGCGCTTGACCCACTGGATGGCGGCGTTCTGGTCCATCAGGCCATAGTTGCCGCTGGCGTGGTGGGGAGATTCGGCGGTGAGCTCGGGGTGGACGAAGAAGCCGAAGATGCCGAGCCGGTAGTTCATCGAGACGACGACGACGTTTTTGTGCGCGAGGAACTGGCCGTCCTGGCGGCCCTCGGAGGTGGCTCCGCCCTGCAGGCCGCCGCCGTAGATCCAGACCATGACCGGAAGTTTGCCGGGTTGGGCGTTGGCGGGGGTCCAGACGTTAAGGGTGAGGCAGTCCTCGGAGGCGCCGGGGTCGTGGAACATCATGTCGCGGAAGATGGACGCCTGCACGCAGTGGTAGCCGAAGTCGTGTGCCGAGCGGACGCCAGTCCATGCCTCAGCGGGAGCGGGCGGAGCCCAGCGCAGTTTGCCGACGGGCGGCGCGGCGTAGGGAATTCCTTTGAAGGCCATCACCTTTCCATCAGTCGTGGCTTCGCCCTCTACGGTTCCCTTGTCGGTCTTGACCTGAGCGGGAATGGCGGCGAAGACCGCGGTGGAGGCGAGGAGCAGGGCGGTGGCTAGGACTTCGCGACGGAGGAAGGGCATAGTTTGGTCTCGGCAGAATAGTAGTACAGATGGATGGATTAAAAGAGTGGGTGATCGATATCCAGCGTCTTTGTCTTGAGCCAACTGTTGCTTGTTCCTATTGTCGCGAATAGCTGCTTGGCTTCTTCGTAGGAGATTCCCTTAGCGAAATGGAACGGCATGATGAGGCTTCGAATCATTATGCCGATCGCTGGATACTCCTTGTCACTTCCTTTTAGATAGCCAAGCTTTTCCACTTCGGAGCGCGGGAAGGTGCGAGATCTGTTCAGCCCGGCAAGAGTTCTCTTGAAGGTTATTGTGTCTTTGGCTACATGCATCTCGCTCACCCCGAATTGGACGTCGCAAACGTTGTAAACAGCGTAAGTTCCGCCCGCCGCAATCGCCCCTGCTCGGAGACCGCTGTGACGAATCAATAAGTCGGCCAATGTGGCGAATATGAGGGAACCCAAAATGCGATAGACCGCAAAGGGTTGTCGATCGCCCGAGATCCTGACGATGAACTCTTCTTGTTGCCAAAAACTCTTTATGCGCATCAGGAAAATTGTACGAGCAAGGATTTAAGAATCTTCCATCGATAGAGGACTTATGCCACTGCTTCGGTCGGCTTCGGCTCCATCCACAGCTTGCCTGCGGCGGCGAGCAGCAGCACGAGGACTGCGCAGAGAGCGAAGATCTGGCGGACGCTGATGTAATCCGTGAGAACGCCGCTGAGGACCAGGCCACCGATCTGGGCGGCGAAGACGATGGACATGAAGGTCGAGCCAACGCGTCCCATCAGCTCCGGAGGGGTGGCCTGCTGGAAGAGGGTCTGCGAGGGCACGATGATTCCGGCAACGGAGAAGCCGATGATGAGGTTGCCGAGGATGGTCGACCACATGTGCGGGAGCGCTGTGAGAATGATGAGGCCGACGGCGATGCCGCAGAGTCCGCCGTAGACCTGCAGGGTGTTTGAGAGTTTCTTGCCGAAGGCGTTGAGGCCGTTGATGCCGATGAGCATGCCGAGGCCGATCATGGCGGCGACGATGCCGAAGGCCCGGGTGGAGGCGTGCAGCGAGTCGCGCACGTAGACGGCGATGAGCGGGCCGAAGCAGCCGAGCACGAGCATGCCTGCGGCCATCGCGAGGATGACAAAGAGCAGAGCAGCGTGGTGGAGGATGAAGTCGATGCCCTGCTTCATGTCCTGGCCGATCTTGGCGATGGCAGATGTGTTCTCTGCAGGAACCGATCCCGCCTTCGCCCGCTGCGCGGCCGAAGAGCTGTCGCCCTCTTCGATTGGCGCCAGCTTGTCGGTGGCGACGAAGGTGAGCGAGGCGATAAGAATTGCCGAGCCGAGGAAGCTGACCGCATCGAGCGTGTAGCAGCTGTTAGGACCGAAGGAAGCGACCATGAAGGATGCGATCGCCGGGCCGATGATGCGCATGCCAAACATGACCTGCTGCATAAGCGCATTGGCAGAGCGGAGACCGTGGAGGGGGACGGCGGAGCGGATGGCGACTCCCTGTGCCGGGCCGAAGAAGCTGGAGACGACCGAGATGGCCGCCAGAATGAGATAGAAGTGCCAGGGCTGGCGAGCAAAGATGAGCAGGAGAACCAGGCCCGCGCGGATGGAGTCGCTCGACACCATGGTGGGCTTGAGCGGCCAGCGGTCCACGAAGACTCCCGCGAGCACGCCGAGCACGGCGATGGGAAGCATGTAGGCGATCTGTACGCCGGTGACCTGCTGCGCGGAGGCGTGCAGATCGAAGGTGAGGACTCCGATGACTGCGAAGAGAGCGAGAAAATCCCCGAAGACGGAGACGATCTGCGCGTACCAGAGGCGGCGCAGCATGGGTAGCTGAGGACCTCGCGCATGGAGAGCGGAGCGGGTAGCTCGGGGTCGATGGGCAGAGTCGCCGGCTGTGTGGCAGATGTGCTCATAGGTTTGTTGTGGAAGCTGACGTTTGGATGGCGAGACGGGAATGAAGATTCGATTGTTCGCGTTGATTTACAGGATTTTTCGATTTACAACGCGAGGTTTAACTTTCGGACGCTACCGCACCGGCGCCGAGGAGGTGTATCTTCGCTAGTACTTATGCGTATCAAGAAATTGAAGCTCCTAACTTCCTTCGCCGCCGTGACGCTTACCGTTTCCCTCTATGCCCAACAGCCGGCCTCGTCGTCCGATGCAGCCAAACCGAAGCATCAGGACACAGAGGTTTACTCGCCGGTTCCTCCGGTAGTGACGCCGGGTGCTACTAACTCGCAGCCTCCCTCCGACGCGATTGTTTTGTTTGACGGCAAGAACCTCGACGAGTGGGTTTCGGCGCAGGACCACACTCCGGCGAAGTGGATCGTCAACGATGGAATTCTGACGGTCAGCAAAGAGAAGGGCGTCGGCAATATCGAGACCAAGAGGAAGTTCAAGGACTACCAGCTCCACATCGAGTGGAGGATTCCAGAGAACATTACAGGAAGCGATCAAGCTCGCGGGAACAGTGGTGTCTTTCTTGCTTCCACCGGGCCGGGCGATGACGGCTACGAGCTGCAGGTGCTGGACAACTACAACAATAAGACCTACACGAACGGACAGGTAGGCAGCATTTATAAGCAGAGCATTCCGCTGGCAAATCCTGCGCGCAAGCCGGGCGAGTGGCAGAGCTACGATATCGTCTGGACCGCGCCGCGGTTTAAAGAAGATGGCTCGGTCGAGACGCCGGCCTATGTGACGGTATTCATGAATGGCGTGGTGGTGCAGAATCACTTCCAGCTGCAGGGGCAGACGCTGTATGTGGGCAAGCCTTTCTACAAGAAGTACGACGAGGCTCCCATCAAGCTGCAGGCGCATGGTGACAAGAGCGAGCCGATCAGCTTCCGCAACATCTGGGCGCGAGAGCTCAAGCCACTCAAATAAGCGAGACAATTTAGAAAAGCATTGAGGGCACGGATCTAATCCGTGCCCTCAATGCTTTTGCATGGGAAGGAGCTACTTGACGGGCCAGTTGGTCTTGCCGCCGTGATGAAAGGCAAGATTACCGATGTGACCGGCCCGCGCGCAGGCGATACCGGCTTCGACGGGAGCGTTGGGGTCTTTGCGGGTCTTCATGCAGTCGAAGAAGTTGCGCATGTGGGTGATGGTGCCGTCCTCGAAGCTTTCTTCCTTGAGGATCGGGTTGCGGTCGCCCTTCAGACCTTCGTGATAGACGCTCATGCCGGAGCGGTTGATCTTGAGCGTTGCCTCCGTGCCGCGGAACTCGAGGCCGCCATCGTCGATCGACGAAGCCATCATGCCCTCATAGACGACGTCGAAGCCGGGGTAGCGGAAAGCAGCCTGGATGGTGTCAGGGCAGTCCCACGTCTTGTAGGTGTACTTGTCGCCGAGCATGAACGCCATCGATGGCTCATCTTCCTTCATGGCCCAATGCACGACATCGATCCAGTGGGCGAAGAGATCGGTCATTGCGCCGCCGCCGAAGTTCCAGAACCAGCGCCAGCGAAAGTACTTCTCAAGCGAGAAGGGCTGATCGGGCGCGCCACCCAGCCATTGCTTCCAGTCCAGTTGCGCGACGTCGACGGGCTTGGGCACCCAGCTGAAGCCATAGTTCTGCCACCAGTATGTGCGGACCTGCGTGACCTTTCCGAGAGTGCCGCCCTGGATGAGACTGACGGCATTCGAGAAGTGGCTCCAGCTTCGCTGCTGCATGCCGCACTGCAGAACCTGCTTACTGGAGCGCACCGCCTTCTGCAGGGTCGCTCCTTCTTCGAGGGTGTGGGTGACGGGCTTTTCGAGATAGACATCCTTGCCCGCAGCGAGTGCAGCGGTGGCGATGCGGACGTGCCAATGATCCGGTGTCGCGATGAAGACGGCATCGATGGTTTTGTTGTCGAGCACCTCGCGGAAGTCCATGTGGGCGGTGGCGTCGGTCGCGTTGGCCCTGGCCTTTACCTCGTCGCGTCGTGGAGCGTAGACGTCGCTGACTGCGACGATCTCGAACGGCACGCCTGAGCTGTCGGCCGAGCCGAGCAGCTGACGCATGCGGCCGCCGGCCCCGATAACACCGATGCGAATCTTCTCGTTGGATCCGAGAGCACGGGTTGCGCCCAGTGCGGTGAGACCGCTGGCGACGAGGAAGCTGCGACGAGTGGGGATGTAAGGCATGGCTCTCCTAAGGTTCATGTATTCGGGAGGATGGTATCAAAACGCTGTCGGCGGAGACAGTCTGAGGGAGCGCTTTGTTTGGTGGCGCTGGAGTCTGGTGGTTGCGCTGCCAGCTCTCCAATTGACCCGAGAGCTGTGTCTGGGACGAGTACTCGGGACGGAAACCGCGGCTCCTTCGTCGGCTGCCTTCGGCAGCGCCTCTCGGTCAAGCTGCAAGACGCTCCCCGTACGATGAGACGGTGTTGTGGGTGCGAAAGGGATGGCCCCGGATCGTTTTCGCGATCAGCGGGGCCATTTCTGTGCAGACGGCCCGTAAGCCGAATTCTGTTTTAGACGATCATTCCTCTACGCGACGCATTACTGCGGCGCTTTAGCAACCTACCCGCAGGTTTCGGCTCGAACAACTAAGCAGAAACAAAGTTTCTGGATTAGCTGCCGCTCTACGCCTGGGCGCACCGGGCCGATACGCCATCGCCGCCTGCAGAGGAGCGGCGATATCCCTGCCTATTTGGTCTTGCTCCGTGTGGGGTTTACCATGCCGCGTCTGTTACCAGCCGCGCGGTGCGCTCTTACCGCACCTTTTCACCCTTACCTCCGGCTTGCGCCGAAGGCGGTATGTTCTCTGTTGCACTGGCCGTCCGGAGGTCTTGAAACCTCCGTCCCGGACGTTATCCGGCACACTGCCCTGCGGAGTTCGGACTTTCCTCCCCCGCATGAACCTTGCGGCTCATGCGGCAGCGATCATCCGGCCGCCTGCACCTCCAAGTGTATCGCGTGCGAGTAGATTCTGGTGCATTTGTAGCCGGTCACAGAACAGTTGACAGTGGAACAGGAGTGCCGCTATCTTCTCCCCTAACATGATTAGGGAAGAAAACACCGACTCCGGTGCACTGCTGCAGGGAACCCTGGAGATGCTGATTCTGAAGGCGCTGCTTCGCGGCCCGCAGCATGGATATGCGGTCGCGGAGTGGATTCACCAGACCTCGCACCAGCTGCTGAAGGTCGAAGAGGGAGCGCTTTATCCGGCGCTGCACCGGCTGGAACTGCGCGGCCTACTGGAGGCGGAGTGGGGCGCTTCGGAGAACAACCGGCGGGCGAAGTTCTACCAGCTCACAGCAGAGGGCAGGAAGAAGCTGCTGGCAGAATCGCAGCGCTGGGCCAGGCTTTCGGCGGCGGTGGCATTTGTGATGCAGGCTTCGTAGAAGGAGGGTCTATGTTCTCCGCGATGCATATGTTCCTGGGACGGATAAGATCGCTGTTCCGCAGACGGAGTATGGAACGCGAGATGGTGGAAGAGCTGGAATTCCACCAGGAGATGCTGCGGGCGAAGTATCTGCGGGAAGGGATGCCGCTGATCGTAGCCGAGAAGCACGCAAGGAGAAGGTTCGGCAATGCGGGGCGGTGGCAGGAGCGTCTGCGCGAGGTGTGGCAGTTTCGGACGCTCGAAGATTTCATGCGCGATATAAAGTTTTCCGCCCGCCTGCTGCGAAAGTCTCCCGGATTTACGGCGGTGGCGCTGGGTACGCTGGCCCTGGGTGTCGGAGCAAACACGGCGGTGTTTTCGCTTATCAACGGTCTGATGCTGCGGCCGCTGCCGGTGCCGGAGAGCGACCGCTTGGTGGTTTTGAACTACGAGGATAGCGGCCCTCATCTGAGCTACAAGGATGGTGCTCCGCAGGCACAATATACCTTCTGTACACCGTTCTTTCGCGGGTTGGAGAAGCGCCAGGATATCTTCGCAAACGTCTTCGCATTCAACCCGGACACGCTGCAGGTGCGAGGAAGCTCCGGCAACGAAAACGTTCGCGGCGTGCTGGTAAGCGGGCAGTACTTTACCGCGCTCGGGGTGCCGCCGCTGAAGGGCCGCTACCTGACGCCTGAGGACGACAGGCCGGGAGGAAGTCCCGAGGGATGGGCTGTCGTCATCAGCGAGGGCTTCTGGAGGCGCTGGTTCGACGGTGCGCCGGACGTCGTAGGGCGAAAGCTTGTGATCGCCAACACGCCGTTTACCGTGGTGGGGGTAATGCCTAAGCGGTTTACGGGAGGGAGTCCGGTGGAGCATCCGGAGATCTACGCTCCGCTCGAGGCGGACCCGATCCTCGATGCTCCGAGAGACCACATCCATGCCGGAACGCACGCCTGGTGGATCAGCGTAATGGCGCGGCTCAAGCATGGAGTAACGCTGGAGCAGACGAACGCGGAACTCAAAACGGTCTCGGGTCCAATCCTGCATGAATCGACAGACGACGCCCGCTACATCCAGAACGAGGAGAAGGGGCACTTCTACTTCGCAGCGGAGCCGGGGTCGAATGGGTTTGCGTATGTGCGGTTTCTGTTTCGCAAGCCGCTGGTAACGATGTTCGCGATGTGTGGAGGGATTCTGCTGCTGGCGTGCCTGAATCTTGCAAGCCTGCTGCTGGCGCGTGGAGCGGCCCGTGAGCGTGAGTTGGCGACGCGACTCGCTCTTGGAGCGACGCGAACCCGGCTTGTGCGGCAATTGCTGATCGAAAGCCTGTTGCTGGCAACGGTGGGGACGGCGCTGGGCCTTGCGTTGGCGCCGATAGTGAGCCATTCGCTGGCAACGATGCTGGCAGGCAACTCCGAAGGCATGGTGCTCCATGCTTCGCTCGACCTGCGGGTGTTCGGGTTTGCGGCGCTTATTGCAGTGACGGCGGCGGTGCTGATCGGGCTGGTGCCTGCGCTGCGGGCCATGGGCGGCGATCTGACTGAGCAAATTAGAGAGGGTCAGCATGCGGCCAAGGCGCGAGATCACGGCATGGTGCTCCCGCGAGTTCTGATGGCCTCGCAGGTCGCACTGGCGCTGGTGCTGGTGGCAGGCGCGGCTTTGCTGGCGACGAGCCTGGTGCGCCTCTATCGCTCTGGATTGGGCTTCGATCCTCAAGGGATAGTGAATATCGCCTTCAGCATGGATAAGCAGCAGCTGGAAGGGGACCAGTTAATGGAGCTGTATCGCCAGATCGGCGAGGGTCTGAAGACGCAATCGGGAGTGCAGGACGTGAGCTTTCAGTTCATCGTGCCGCTCTCGCACAGAGGATGGAATGACAACCTGGCGGCTCCGGGTGGAGCGAAGCACCTGACCTGGCTGAACAGTGTCGGGCCGGAGTATTTCCGGACGATGCGGATTCCGGTCTTTGAGGGGCGGGAGTTCAGTTGGAACGATACGAAGGGCTCCGGGATGAAGATCATCCTGAATAAGGCGGCGGCTCAACAGCTCTTTCCTGATGGCGATGCGCTGGGACATCAGGTTGTGAACACCTGGGACAAGACGAGCTATGAGGTTGTTGCCGTGGTGAGCGATGCGAAGTACCGTGACGTGCGATCACCTGCGCCGACTGCAGCCTATGTGCCCATGCAGCAGGACCCGCAGAAGAAGCCTTCATTGAATGCCGTGGTGCGCGTGGAGGGACCGTGGACTCCGCTGGTGCAGGCATCGCGTTCACTGGCATCCCGACTTGCGCCTGCAATTCCCGCGCCGCTGGTTCGACCGATGGACGATGTGGTCGATACGTCGGTGGGGACAGAGCGGATGATGGCGGTGCTCGGTGTCTTCTTCGCCGCATGCGCGCTGCTGGTTACGGCGATTGGACTGTACGGCACGCTCGCGTATTCGACGGCGCGGAGAACAAGCGAGATTGGGATAAGAATGGCACTGGGAGCTCAGCGGATGCGCGTGATGGCGATGGTCTTTCGCGAGAACGCATTGGTTGCGGCCATCGGCTGCGGAGCCGGGATGGTCGCGGCAGCGCTGCTGTCGAAGGTGCTCGCCAGCTTTCTCTATGAGACCTCGCCGCACGATCCGCTGATCTTTGTGGGCTCGATCCTTGCGCTGGCCGCAGTGGCCAGCGTGGCCTCACTCCTTCCGGCGATCCGGGCAGCCTGGATCGAGCCCATCACGGCGATTCGCTATGAATAGGCATACAGCCCGTGTCAGAGCCACTTCGCATTCAGGGTTGGACCGGGCCAAGATCCTTGAGAAAGCGGATCAGGTCGGCCCTCTCCTGCGGTTTGGCGACGTGGAACTCCATATCGTTGCCGGGAACAAAGGCATCCGGATCTGTGAGCCATCGCTCGAGGGAGTCTCCGTTCCAGTGGATCTGGGCTTTTTTGAGTGCGGCGGAGTAGCTGAAGTCTGGGACTGAGCCGGAGACTCTTCCGTAGACGCCGCGCAGACGCGGGCCTTCGCGGTTCTCGTCCAGTGAGTGGCATCCGGTGCATCGACGCTGGAAGACGTCCTTGCCGCGAAGAGTATCTGCGGGCAGGTCTGGTTGCGCCGAGGAGACCGACGAATTTTGATTGGCCCAGGAGGCGAGCGCCTCGACGTCGCTGGCAGTGATGATGCTGCGCCAGTGGATGACGCGGTATTGCGGCAGGGGCATTTTGCCCGACTTCACCTCCGACAGCATCTTTGCCTTGAAGGCGTCCTGGTCATCAAGCGAGTAGCTGTCCCATTGGGAGAGGTTCATCGCGGTGCGCGCGTGCAGGATGTCTCGCTCCATCAGCCATGACATGGGTGCGAGCTTGCCGTAGGCGGGCATGCGCGTCTGCATGGAGTGACAGTCCGCGCACTTCGTCTGGAGGGTATCGCGCACGCTCTGAGGAACGTTTGTGCTCTGCATGATGGGGACCGGCCGCGTAGGCTGATAAAGTTCGGCATTGCCGAAGGGGTGCGTGCGGGCCAGCAGCAGCGAGGCGGTCAAAAGCATGGCCCCGCCCGCCAGCAAGGAGCGAATCCGCATCATGCCTTGTCTCCCAGCGACGAGTCGACGACAGCCAGATGGCTGTGACGCGCGATGTAGTTGACCTGGGTGACGCCGAGGACGCCGCGCAGCTTGCCTGCGGGAACGGCCATTGGACCCGGGCCAGCGGCCGCTCCAGGAGCGGGCTGAGGGAATGCGGTTGAGGTGGCGGTGTGAAAGGAGACGTTTCCTTCCACCTTCTGAACGATCTGGTGAATATGCCCGTTGAGCACGGTGACAGAACCAAAACGCCTGAGGTAGGAGAGAGCCTCCGCTCCGTCCTGGGTGCCCCACCCCCACTGCGGATAGACCATCCATAAAGGGATGTGCGCAAAGATGACGATCGGTGTGGACGAGGGGAGCGCAGCGAGATCTTTTTTGAGCCAGGAAAGCTGCTCCGGTCCCAGCCGGCCCATGGCGTCGATCTGCAGGACGTTGTTGAGCCCGATGAAGTGAACGCCCTTATGGTTGAAGCTATACCAGCCGTTCCCGAGCGTGCCTTTGCCAAAGCGCTGCTGATATTGCACGCCGTCATCGATGGCGGTGTCGTGTTCGCCGGGAACGTAGAAGGTTTCGCCAGCACGGCACGATTTGATGATCTGTTGTGCGGTATCGAACTCGGCGGGTTTGGACGACTGCGTGATATCGCCGGTGTGCAGTAGAAGGTCTGGCGCATGGGGAAGGCGATTGATCTTGTCGATGGCGAGCTTCAGAGTTCCGGCAACGTCCTGGTTGGCGGCCTTGTTGAAGCCGATGTGACTGTCGCTGATCTGCACGAAGCTGAAGGAGGCTGCGGGTGCGTGCTTCTCTGGCGCTGCGGCAAAGAGTTTTGAGGTGGGAACGCCTCCGACGACGCTCCAGATAAGGCCGGTTCCGGCCCAGGCCATGCAGCTGAGAAAATTGCGGCGGTCGATGCCGTCGTTGACAGGGCCAGAGGTTGACTCTGCGGATTGGGCAAGGGAGTTGTCTTGAGCAGGAGCGTGCGGCGAATTTCTATCGTCCATTTGGTTCACGGGTATATCCTCCGTGGACGTAAACTGGCGCCTGCAGCATTTATTCCGAGTGGAAGGAATAAATTCTGAATATCTGGGTTCTTCTGCTGCAGAACGAAAGGCGCGTGCGATGACGCTGCTGCCATGGAAACGTAAGGTGCGGGAAGAGGAGGCCGGCCCCCCGGGGTTCGAGGAGCTTGCGATGCCTCAGGTACCTGCGCTCTATAACGTGGCGATGTGGCTGACGCATAACCCGAGCGATGCAGAAGACCTGGTACAGGAGACGCTTTTTAAATCGCTGCGGGGATTTGCAGGATTCGAACGGGGTACGAACTTCAAGGCATGGATCTTTCGCATTTTGAGGAATACGTATCTGACGTCGCGCACGGGACTGACGTCGCGACGGACGGTGGCGCTGGAGGAGGAGCTGGATGCGAACGGAGGCAACTCGCATCCGGAGAGCTCCATCGACCGTCAGACACCGGAGCTGAACCTGCTTCGCCTAGCGGATCATGCTGCATTGACAGCCGCGATGGAGAGGCTAGCGCCCTCTCTCCTGGAGGTGGTGCTGCTGTGCGATGTGGAGGAGATGAAGTACAAGGAGATCGCTACAGTTCTCGATGTTCCCATCGGGACAGTGATGTCGCGTATTGCCCGCGCCCGCGCGCAGTTACGCCGATTTTTGGAAGAAGACCAACACCAGTCAAAAGGATTCGGCGTATGAACGAGCATCTTTCATCGATTTCGTGCAATGCACTGGTGGATGGCGAGCTCCTGGCCCATGAGCTGACAGTAGTGCAGGCGCATCTGGATGAGTGCCCAGCATGCAAGTCCCGAGCCCTGGAGCACGCGCTCTTGAAGAACGCGACGGCGAAGGTCGCGCAGCGATACACCGTCTCTCCGCAGATGGAAGAGCGGATGAGACTTCTCATATCGCAGCAGACGTCCGCTGCCGATTCGAAACGCGACGCTCTATTGGCGAAGAGCTTTCCCTCGCTCCTGCCATTTGCAGGATGGGCGGTTGCGGCGGCGCTGCTGTTGTCGGCGGTCGGATTCGCGTATTTCCAACGCACCCAGCAGAGGGCGGCTTCCGTCACGCTGCAGACAGCGTCGCTGGTCACGGAGGTCGCAGACCAGCACATTGCTACGCTGGCAGCCGGTTTGCCGCCGCAGGTATTGTCTTCGGACCGGCACACCGTGAAGCCCTGGTTCCAGGGGAAGATTCCGTTCAGCTTCAACCTTCCGGAGACGCTGCCGCAGGATACGCGGCTGGACGGAGCGGACCTGACATATCTGCACAGCCGTCCGACTGCGCAGTTGCTTTACAGCATCGGACGGCATCGCGTGTCGGTCTTTCTGCAGGAAAAGGTCAGCCAGGCGCCACCCCTTGCCACAACGACGGAGCGCGCGGGCTACCATGTGATGTCGTTCAGCGCTGGTGAGCTGGAGGGCGTTGCCGTCAGCGATGTCGATCCAGCAAGGCTGGCGGAGCTGGTGGCGTTGTTGAAGCAGGCACAGACGGGAGCGCGTTAGTCGAATCCTTCCACGCCTGACTCCCGCATTCTCTTCGAGAGCATGTCAGTGTGCTGGTTGCGCCACGAACCAGCAACGGAGCCTTGAGGTATGATGGCGTCCATCTCATCGCGCCGCTTGAATCGGGCGGCGCCGGCTCTTATTGTTTCCAGGCCCCCGCAACCTACTTCTTTTGCCGAGGAGACGCCATGGAGAACATGGTCACCATCAATCTCAATACACTGCACTGCAACCGTGAGGCTCAGGGGTCGGGAGGATCTGCCCCCTATCTGTGGCCTGCGATGTTGTGGGTCGATAAGACCACCGCAACCGTAGGCGTACTTGGAGCTCTCGACCAGGACGCCCACACCATCCTGAAGCGCGGTATGAAGCCGGGCGATACCGTTGATATTCCTGCCAAGGTTGGGACGATCCTGCGTCCCTTCGATGACGATCTTTCGAATCACGTCATCATCGTCACGGCAGCGTTATGGGAGGACAACGAAAGCCCGGGCTATGCCGTCGAGGCCGGGTATCGCGCCTTCCAGTCAACGCTCCGGCAAGCGATTGCCGACAATCTGCTGAATCTCAACTCCACCGATCCCCAGACCGTAGCGGATGCAGAGACCGCGATCAAGACCGCTGTTACAGCCGGGGTGACACAGGGAATCAGCGACAGTCTCACCACCGGAGACAAGATCAAGATCGCCACCGGCATTATGACGCTGGACAGCACGATCGACAGCGCTTCGACGTCGTTTTCGAACCTGGTCAACACGAGCTTCACGTTGACGTTCGGAGGCTCGTTTGGCGGAAGGCTGCTGTTCTATCGCGATTTCACCCGCAATGGCACCGGCGATGTGGATACGCCCAGCGTGATCGGCCTCGGCGGATGGGCAGGATTCAAGTTCCTGTTCTCAGGCGGTGACGGAATTATCTATGCCGTCAATCCTGAGGGGCAGCTACTGTTCTATCGCGACAACACGCAGAACGGCACCGGCGATGTTAATACGCCGAGCGTCATTGGCCAGGGCGGCTGGGCGGGATTCAAGTTTCTGTTCTCGGGCGGCAATGGAATTATTTATGCCGTCAATCCTGAGGGGCAGCTGCTGTTCTATCGCGACTACACCCGCAATGGCACCGGCGACGTGAACACTCCCAAGGTGATCGGCCTCGGCGGGTGGGCGGACTTCAAATTCCTGTTTTCCGGAGGCAATGGAATCATCTATGCCGTGGATCAGCAGGGACGCTTGCTGTTCTATCGCGACAACACGCAGGACGGCACTGGTGACGTCGACACGCCCAGCGTCATCGGTCTTGGCGGATGGGGGAGCTTCCTCTTTCTCTTCTCGGGCGGCGACGGAATTATCTATGCGGTGGACCAGGAAGGGCAGCTTTTGTTCTACCGCGACAATACGCAGGATGGGACCGGAGATGTCGATACGCCCAGCGTCATCGGTCTTGGGGGATGGCAGGCGTTTCAGTTCCTGTTCTCGGGCGATAACGGAATCATCTATGCGGTCGAGAAGGCACTCGATCCGAAGGACTCCTATGAGGTTGCCGGGTCCCTTCAGGTGTCGGCTGTTCTCTGCGCGGGCGAGCGCGACGCTGTAGGAGCAGCGACTCAAGCCGTTCAGTCGGCGAAAGAGATCGTCGCCAATCTCGAGGAAGAGTTTCAGAACGCACCGGCCTCACAGAAGCCGTTTCTCCGTCAGCAGATTCAGGAAGCGAAGCAACAGGAGGCGCAGGCGAAACAGCAACTCGCAGCGGCAAAACAAGCGCTGGCGGCGTGCCTGGCGCGGACCCCACCTCCAGAGAGGAGGCCACGACCTCTTCCAGTCGCGTGAATGAAACGATGCGCGATCGGGCTGTGTGAGGATGGATTGCGACAGGCTGGTGATTCTCAATGCCTTAGCAATAGGCAAGTGGAGATACTGTCCGGTTCGTGCTCGATTGTCTGAGTCGGAGAGAGCGGGGCAGGAAAATGCACTCCTGGCGACAGGTTAGGGAACCTTCGTCACATTCCCTGCGTTCTGTTCAGAGGAGCGGGGTAGACTGTACGTTCCGGACCTCGAGTTATGGAATTCAAGGAAGCCGTCAAGATTGCCCTGCAGTCGCTCTGGGCAAACAAGTTGCGATCCATCCTCACCCTGCTCGGCGTCGTCATCGGCGTCGCCAGCGTGATTGCGGTGGTGACACTGGTCAATGGCGCCAACGTTTACGTCGCGAGCAAGGTCAACCGCTACGGCGCAGATACCTTCACCATCAGCAAGCAGCCGCAGATCATTACAAGCTATGAGCAGTACCGCGAGTTCCAGAAGCGGAAGAACATCCTGCTTGAGGACTATCAATACATAGCGGAGAACTGCAGGCACTGCGAGCAGATTGGGGCGCAGCAGACGGTGACGGGAAAGATCGTCTTCGGCACGTCGTCCTCGACGGACACTATTATTCGCGGCCAGACCTATGCGATGCCCGAGATGCAGAACATGAACATCGTGCAGGGCCGCGGCTTTACCCCGACCGACGATGAGCATGCGTCGCACGTGGCGCTGGTGGGGTCCGATATCCAGGAAAACCTGCTGAAGGGCGATGATCCTATCGGGAAAGAGATCCGGGTGGACGGCGTTCCATACACCATCATCGGGTTGGGCGAAAAGCAGGGCAAGACGCTGGGCCAGAGCCAGGACAACTGGGTCGCTGTGCCGCTGTCGACCTTTCAAAAGACGTACGGAACCGCGAAGACGCTGACGATCTACGCCAAGGCAGGAGGCGGGGAGCAGGCGCTGGAAGCGGCGACCGATGAGGCGCGGCAGCTCGTGCGCTCGCAGCGGCACGACCGGCCAGGGATGGCGGACAGCTTTACGCTCGAGACCAGCGACACCTTTGTCGGCCTCTGGAAGAGCATCAGCCAGGGCTTTGAGGCTGTAGCGGTGGCCATCGCTGGAATCTCGCTGGTCGTCGGCGGAATCGTCATCATGAACATCATGCTGGTCTCCGTGACGGAGCGTACCCGCGAGATCGGAGTGCGCAAGGCCCTCGGAGCCAAACGCAACGACATCCTCGTTCAGTTCCTGATCGAATCGGCGACGATGGCGCTGGCAGGGGGCGCTATCGGTGTGATGGGCGGCATGGGAGTGGCTCAGATCGTTACCGTGCTGCTCGGCTTTCCCTCGTCGATCGCCATCTGGAGCATCTTTGCGGGCCTTTTTGTGGCGGCAGGGGTAGGAATCTTCTTCGGCGTCTATCCGGCTCGCAAGGCGGCCGACCTGGACCCGATTGTGGCGTTACGGTCAGAGATGTAGAAAAACAGAGATAGCTCAACCAGAGAAGACGGAAGACGAAGATGAATGTTGGAGATCAGAAAGAAGCGGTCAAAATGGCGTTCGATCAGCTGCGCGCCAACAAGATGCGTTCTTCGCTGACCATTCTCGGCATCGTGATCGGCGTGGTGACGGTGATTGCGATCTCCTCGGTCATCAACGGCCTCAACTCCCGCGTCTCGGGCATGGTGGAGGCGATGGGGACCAACGTCATCTGGGTCTTCCGCTTCCCGGTCATCGGCGTACGCCCGACGACGGAGATGCTGACTCGCAAACAGCTCACCATGGAGGATGCGGAGGCGATGGCCAAGCTTCCTCATGTCGTCGCTGTATCTCCGTCGTTGCGTTACCAGAACTTCCAGTTCAATGCGGGATCGGTTACGGCGAAGTACGGTACTCACAAGGTCGAAAGCGTCTCGCTCGAGGGCGATACTACCTCCTCGAAGGACGTGTACGACTGGGATGTGCATGAAGGTCGCTACTTCAACGAAGGCGACCAGGAACGAGCCTCCAACGTTGTGGTTCTCGGGCACGACACCGCGGAGGATCTCTTCGGAACCGAAAGCCCCATTGGCAAAGAGGTCCAGATCGAGGGAGGAACGTTCACCGTCGTCGGCACGCTCGAAAAGCAGAAGGCGGCCTTTGGCGGAGGCAAGAACCCGGAGGACAATTTCGCCTACTTTCCCATCACGACCTTCCATAAGCTGCACCCTGAGGTGCTCGACTATTGGATCAGTGTGAAGTTCGATGATCAGAAGAACAAGCCCGCGGTGATCGACAGCATCACCGACCTGCTGCGCCGCCGCCGTAAGGTTCGAAACGAGGCCGACGATAACTTTGCCATCTTTGGCTCCGATTCCATCACACGGCTCTGGACGCAGATTACCGGTTCGCTCTTTCTGCTGATGTTCGGCCTCTCCGCCGTAGGACTGATGGTGGGCGGCGTTGGAGTGATGAACATCATGCTCGTCTCGGTCACCGAGAGAACACGCGAGATTGGTGTGAGAAAGGCCATCGGAGCGACCAAAAAGATCATCCTGACGCAGTTCACGCTGGAGGCGGTGACCCTCTGCGCGTTAGGCGGAATCATCGGAATCCTGCTGGGCAGCGGCCTCGCCATCGGATTGAGTTACATCCTGTCTTCCTCAGTATCTCTGCTGTGGGTTACCGCCGCATTTCTCTCTTCCTGCGGCATTGGCTTGGTCTTCGGAATTTATCCGGCGTGGAAGGCGGCCAACCTCAATCCCATCGATGCCCTCCGGTACGAATAGCCAGTCCTAAGGCGCCAAAGCTGACGGATTCATTTTTCTAGGCTTACTGACCCGTTAGACTAGGAGCATGCTGGCAAACTGCATCGAGGGCCTCACTGCACTGCTGGCGCTGGCCGGTGTCGTCTACATGGCGCTGGTGTTGTGGAGCGCGCGCGACTTTCATAGAGCTTGCCTGAGGCGAAGCGCGGCCCGGGAGTTCATCCCGGATGTCTCGGTATTGAAACCCGTCAAGGGAATCGACCAGAGAATGTATGCCGGCTTCGTCAGCCACTGCAAGCAGCAATATCCCGGCAGGTTCGAGATTCTCTTTGGCGTCTCCAGCCTGGACGATCCGGCGGTCGCGGAGATTGAGCGCCTGAAAGCGGAGTTCCCGGCAATCGATATCCGGCTGATCGAGTGCATGCGCCGGCTGGGAACCAGCGGAAAGGTCAGCAACCTGGTTCAGATGCTGGAAGAGGCGTGCTACGAGCACGTCGTCATCAACGACAGCGATATCCTCGTCTCGTCCCGTTATCTTTCACGCATCATGAACTGTTTTGAGGACGACTCGCAGCCTGCGGGTCGCCGTGTCGGGCTGGTAACAGCACCGTACGTCGGGCACACTCCGAAGAGCGCGGGTCTGTGGTCGCGTCTTGAGGCGCTCGGAATCTCGACTGACTTCATTGCCGGAGTCCTGACGGCGCGCAAGCTCGAAGGCGGCATTCGCTTCGGGTTGGGTTCCACGCTCGCGACGACAAAGGCTGTTCTTGCCGAGGCTGGAGGGCTGGAGTCCCTGGTCGAGTATCTGGCAGATGACTACGAGATGGGCGTTCGTATCGCGAACGCAGGCTATCGCGTGGAGTTGTCGGATGAGGTGGTCGAAACTTCTGTTCCCTCCTATACGTTTCGTGGCTTCGCCGATCACCAGCTGCGATGGGCGCGTTCGACGAGGGATTCGCGGAAGCTCGGCTATGTGGGTCTGGGCATTACCTTCTGCCTGCCGTGGGCGGTCTTCGCCTGCATTGCCAGCGGCTTTGCCCTCTGGAGCTTCACCTTGTTGAGTCTGGCGCTGCTCGCTCGCGTCGCCGTGGCACTCTCCGTTGGTGTCGGCGTACTGCGCGACGGTCAGGTGCTGCGCGACCTGTGGCTGCTTCCTCTGCGTGACTTCTGCGCCTTTGGCTTTTGGGTATGGAGCTTTGCAGGGGATACCGTCGTATGGCGTGGAGAACAGTTCCACCTGCAGAAGGGCCGCCTAAGCAGAGCCAACGACGCAGGTTGAGACAAAGGGGGACGGCGGCCGGTTCTCTATCCCGCTTTTTCAGCCCTTCGTCACAAACCGCGAACTTCCCGCCTGCGCTTCCGTAGATCGACACCATAGTCGCTTGTCTGTTTCCTGACGAGGTGATCCATGGTGAACTCCAGCGGGCCACGCCTTATCGGATGGAAGCATGCCTGGGCCTGGGCACGACTTCTTGCTCTCACAACTCTTCTAACCGCAACTTATTCGACGTCTGCGTGGCAGAGGATGAAGCCCACCGCAGTCGCTGCTCGAATCGCACGGGACCGTCAGCTTATCGACGCGAGCGAAACGCAGAAGCTTACACCGGCGCAGGTCGGCCGTCTGTGGAGCGAGATCGCCTCAGATGAGCAGGATCTGGGAGACTTCGGCCAGGCCGAGGAGGCATACAATCACGCGCTGCGCTTGCTCGAGCGGGAACCCAAGCTGCAGAAGGATTATGCGATCACGTTAAACAATCTGGGCACGTTGCTCGCGGCGAGCGGCCGCGGTGAAGCCTCCTTGAACTGCAGAAGACGTGCTCTCGATATCCAGCAAAAGCTGGGCGATCCGCTTGAGATCGCTCGCGCTCAGGCTCATCTCGCCGACGCTTATCTCATGATGGGACAAAACAAGCAGGCACGCCATCAGGCGGAGATCGCAAACCGCGCTCTCGAAGCCTTGCCGCAGGCAACACAAAAGGACAGGGCATCGGCGCTGCTGGGATACAGCTTCGCCAGCTGCATGACCCATCACTGCACCGAAGGTCTGAGCGCTGCGCTTCGCGCGATGGCCTTCGCAAGCCGGGGGGAACCAGCTGACTCGTTCGCCCTCGGACAGATTGGAGTGGGGCTGGGCCTGGCTCAATGGCAGACCGGCGACCGTACAGGAGCCGAGGCGAGCCTGAAAGAGGCGATTCGCATCCTTCGCATCCATCTCTCTCCCGGCAACCCTTACCTGCTGCAGGCGCTCGAGATCTATCGCCAGTGTCTGGATGACGACCATAAGCAAATGGAGGCCCTAGAGATTGCCGAAGAAGAAAGGGGAATGCAAACAAGCTCTACCAATGGATGCCCCAGCTGCACGATCAGCGTGTATGGCTTACGAAATCACTAGCCCAACCTCGCCTCTTGTGTTCGCATCTTTGTAGGTAAGGTTCCAGCCTGCAAGGGAGCGTTTCCACCGAATGACAACATCGAAAAGAGGCAGGCAGGAGCCGGAGGCGCACTCCTCAGAGCTGCAGGAACTGGCGCAGGATGCGAGAGTAACGGTGCGGCGGCCAGGCGAGCCGGACCCTGAAGGTAAGTGCGTTGTCTACTGGATGCAGCGCGCTCAGCGCGGCCAGGAGAATCACGCCGTCGATGTCGCCGTAAAGGCGGCCAATCACCTCGGTCTCCCGCTGGTCGTGTATTTCGCTGCCATCTCCAACTTCCCTCACGCCAATTTACGCCACTACGCATTTCTTCAACAGGGCCTGAAGGACATTGAAGAGGATCTGGCCTCCCGCGGAGTCGCCTTTGTCATGCGCAGGGCTCCGAACGAATCACATGAGCGCCTGTTCGCCGATGTTGGAGCAGCGATGGTGATCGGCGATGAAAACCCGATGCGCGAGCCGGAGCGCTGGCGAAAGGAGCTGGCCGGTCGTCTGCAAATCCCCTTCTGGACTGTCGATGCCGACGTCGTCGTTCCCTCGAAGTTGATCGAGCGTGCGCAGTACGGTGCTTACACCCTTCGACCGCGGCTGTATCGGCTTCTGCCCGATTACATGCACCCCTACGAGAATCTGAAAGCAGCGTACGAGTGGAAGCGCCCGCGAGGATTTCAGCATGATTCTCTGGACGGGGACATTACCCGGGGATGGAAGGATCTCGATCGCAGCGTGTTGCCGGTCGATGCCTGGACCGGCGGGACGCATGCCGCACGCAAGCGGCTGCATCACTTCGTCGAAGATATCCTCGCGGACTACGAGACTTCGCGAAACCGCCCCGAGGCCGATGGAACCTCGTCTCTCTCCCCATATCTTCACTTTGGCCACATTGGACCGCTGACGATCGCGCTCGCGGTTGAAGCTGCTGCGAAGAAGCATCCGAAGTTGCGGTCGGCGAGAGATGCGTTTTTCAACGAGCTGATCGTGTGGCGCGAGCTTGCGGTCAACTTCGTGCGCTACACCCCGAACTATGACTCCGAGGAGTGCGCCGAGGCATGGGCAAAGAAGACGATCGCCGAACATGCCCGCGACGAACGCGAGTTTCTCTACACAAAAGCTCAGCTTGAGTCTGCGCAGACGCACGACCCTTTGTGGAACGCCGCCCAGACGCAGATGCTGCACCATGGCTGGATGCATAACGTGATGCGAATGTATTGGGCTAAGAAGATTCTGGAGTGGACGCCCGATATCCGCACAGCATTAAGGTACGCCATCGATCTCAACGATAAGTACTTTCTCGACGGCCGCGATCCCAATGGATATGCAGGAGTCGCATGGGCGATCCTCGGCAAGTTCGACCGGGCGTGGAATGAGCGGCCAGTGTTTGGAAAGATCCGGTATATGTCGAGAGCTTCGACCGGTCGAAAGTTCAACTCCAAGCTCTACATGCAACAGATGGAGGTTCTGCCCGCACAGAGCGGCCTGGAGTTCCCGGGCTGATATTCTTAAGACTTGGCAAACTACCTTATTACCGGCGGAGCGGGCTTTATCGGCTCGCACCTGGTCCATGCTCTTGTAGCCCGCGGAGACCAGGTCAGGGTACTCGACAACTTCGAGACAGGGCTCAGAAAAAATCTCGATCCCGTTCGAGATCGGATTGAGCTGCGGGAGGTCGATCTCGCGGATGCGGCGGCCGTGCAACAGGCCTGCCAGGGCATCGACTACATCTTTCACGAAGGCGCGCTGCCCAGTGTACCGCGCAGCGTCAAAGAGCCCAGGCCAAGCCACGAGATCAACATTGGCGGAACCTTCAATGTGCTTGAAGGTGCGAGACTGGCCAAAGTAAAGCGGGTGGTCTATGCCGCCTCCTCTTCAGCCTACGGCAACCAGCCGGGCTTTCCGCGCGTGGAGACCATGTCTCCGCAGCCACTTTCGCCCTATGCCGTCCAGAAGCTCACTGGCGAGTACTACATGCAGGCGTACTGGCGCGTCTATGGGCTGGAGACGGTCTGCCTGCGCTACTTCAACATCTTCGGCGCGCGGCAGGTTCCTGATTCGCCTTATTCCGGAGTGATGGCGCGGTTCACCCTCATGATGATGCGCGGCGACAGGCCGGCCATCTTCGGGGATGGCGAGCAGGGACGCGACTTCACCCACGTGGACAACGTGGTCCGGGCCAATCTGCTGGCCATCGAGGCTCCGCGAGAAAAAGCGGCGGGCCAGGTCTTCAACATCGCTTGCGGCCAGCGTCACACTCTTAACGAAACCTATGCGCTTCTAGCAACTTTCATTGGCTTCCAGCATCCACCTATATATGGCCCGGAACGCGAAGGGGACGTTCGCGATTCGCTGGCCGATATCACAGCGGCCTCTGAGGTTTTGGGTTACGTGCCAGAGGTCGGTTTTGAAGAAGGTCTTCGCCGCACCGTCGCATGGTACCGCGAGGAATTTGCAGGTCAGGAAAAAGGAACGCAGTGACACCAACGAATCTTGCGGCAACGACGGGAACGGGATTAGAAGAGTGGTTGGCGGCGATTGACCGCCGCACAGCACGTGTCGGCATCATCGGCCTGGGTTACGTTGGGCTTCCGTTGGCGCTCCTCTTCAGTGAAGAGCGGTTTCGCGTCACCGGCTTCGACGTCGACGCGACAAAAGTATCCACCCTCGCCGCCGGAAATTCCTACATCCATCGCATCGAACCGGACCATATCCAGGCTGCACAGCGGAATGGCTTCTGCGCAACGACAGATTTTGCTGCGATTACCGGCATGGATGCCGTGCTGATCTGTGTACCGACTCCGCTCAACGAAGATCACACGCCGGATATGAGCTACGTGGTCTCGACGATTGAGTCCATCGCGCCGCACCTTCGCGCAGGACAGCTGGTGGTCCTCGAAAGCACAACCTATCCCGGTACCACGGAAGAGATCATCGTCGCGACCATCAACCGTCACGGCAGCGCCAAAGGCCTGCGCGTCCTTCGAGGGGAGACCGCAGGTCTGGCTTCCAATGAGCTCGACGGCGTGATGGTGGCTTTCTCGCCGGAACGCGAAGATCCCGGCAACATGATCACGCCGCGCCGCGAGATTCCCAAGGTGATCGGCGGCGTCGATGTTCGCGCCACGGCAGCAGCCTCTGCCCTGTACGGCAGCGTGTTTTGCAAGACCGTTCCCATGTCCACCCCCGCAGCGGCAGAGATGACCAAGCTGCTCGAAAATATCTATCGCTGCGTCAACATCGCTTTGGTCAACGAGCTCAAGCAGCTGTGCGTCCCGATGGGAATCGATATCTGGGAGGTGATCGAAGCTGCGGCCACCAAGCCCTTCGGCTTCCAGGCCTTCTATCCCGGTCCCGGCGTCGGCGGACACTGCATTCCGGTCGATCCTTTCTATCTCAACTGGAAGGCGCAGCAGTTTGGCATCCAGGCCAAGTTCATCGAGCTTGCAGGCGAAGTCAACGAGGCAATGCCCTCCTATGTGGTGCAGTGCACGGCGCGAGCTCTCGAACGGAACGGCAGCGCCCTTAAAGGAGCCAGGGTGCTCGTGCTCGGCGTCGCCTACAAGCGCGATGTCGATGATCTGCGTGAATCCCCCTCGCTGATCGTAATTGAAAAGCTTCGTCATGCCGGTGCACAGGTGGAGTACAACGATCCCTTCTTCCCTGAAGTTGGCCGTGGGCGCCACTACGATCTACACATGCTTTCAACTCCGTTGGAAGATCTCGATCGCTTCGATTGCGTCCTCATCCTCACCGATCACTCGCTCTACAACTATGGTGAAATTGTGAGCCAGGCGAAACTGGTTGTAGATTCCAGGAATGCCACGCGGTCGATCGACTCTTCCAAGATCGTGCGCTGCTGAGAGGGCAGCCAGAAGTTGCTGCAAAAGGTGGAACCGATGCCGATCGGTCTCCACCATTAGAGATTTCTTATCCCTTTCTGAAACTGCGCCGCCCGCTTCGGCGACGTTCTGCGTTGACTCCATCTCCCACGGCTTGCAGCATCAAAAGCAGGCATCTGCGCCCGCCAGCTAGCAGCCATGGGGTCTTTATCATCCGTACAACTCGAACTGTCGCTGCATGGCGCTATTGCTCTCGCAGCCAGAGTTGTTCGAAGCGTCCTCATCTGCGCTGCTCTCTGGGCTGTGAATGGCAACGCACAAACGAGTCCTGCTCCCGCGTGGCAGCCGCTGGGGCCTGCCCAGGTCGTAACAGCGGCCTACGGCAAAGTGACCGGCCGCGTGAATACGATTGCCATTGACCCATCCGACGCGACCGGCAACACAATCTATCTTGGGACGCTCGGGGGCGGCGTCTGGAAGTCGACCAATGCTGCGGGGCCAGCCTCTGCGGTAAGCTTCGTTCCTTTGACCGATACGCTTCCGGTCTTCAGCGGCAACGCGGGGAGCTCAGGGATTCCCTCACTCAGCATCGGTGCGCTTAGCGTCAACGGGCCGCTGGTGCTCGCGGGCACGGGCGATCCGAACGACGCCACCGACTCCTTCTACGGTGGGGGTCTGTTGCGCTCTGCCGATGGAGGGCTGACGTGGACCCTCATCAACGGCTCGCAGGAGAGCGGCGGCAACCAGAATTACTCGTTCGTCGGCCGCAGCTTTGCCGGCATTGTCTGGAGCACGGTTAGCACCGACACTATCGTCGCTGCAGTTTCGGATGCAGCCGAAGGCGCGCTTACGGGAGCAGCTAAAGCAACCGACAGCGTCATGGGACTCTACTACTCGACCGACGCCGGAGTCACCTGGCACATGAGTACCGTGATGGATGGGTCGCAGACGGTTCAGCGGCCACAGGCTGGCGGGGTCATCACCAGTGGAGGCAACGCTGCCACGTCTGTGGTTTGGAATCCCGTGCGCAAGCGTTTCTATGCGGCGCTGCGTTTTCACGGCTACTACGAATCAACGGACGGCATCACCTGGACGCGATTGGCACAACAACCGGGCCCGGGACTGACGACGGCCGCATGCCCGACCAATCCGAACCAGACCGGCAGTATTAACTGCCCCGTCTTTCGTGGAACGCTGGCGGTGGAGCCCACGAGCGGCGATATGTATGCCCTGACCGTGGCGACCGGCAATCGCGATCAGGGTATTTGGCGCGATTCCTGTGCGAACACTGGAAGCGCCTGCGCCTCCCCCGTGAGTTTCGGCCAGCAGGTCGGTGGAACCTCTCTCGAGAAGAATGATGGCAGCACAGCCATCCCTCAGGCAGACTACAATCTGTCACTCGCTGCAGTTGCCTCCGGATCCGATACGATTCTCTTCGCCGGAACCGTCGATCTCTACCGGTGCTCGCTCAATGCAGGCTGCACTGCGATGCGCAACACAACCAACGTGTTCAACGGCTGCGGCGCACCGGCCCGGGTCGCACCGGCGCAGCATGCCCTCGCTGTCCGCGCTACCGCAGGCTTACCGATGGTGTATGCCGGGAACGATGGCGGTCTTTGGCGCTCGACCGATGGCGTCAATCAGCAGGCGACGCCGTGCTCAGCCGATGATGCTGTGCACTTTGAGAATCTCAACGGCGCGTTGGGCTCTCTGGCTGAGGTCGAGAGCGTGGCGCAGCATCCCACGGATCCCTCCACGCTGCTCGTAGGCCTCGGCGCGAATGGAACCGCCGCCACGACCACTGCTTCACCGACCACGCCAGGTGTCTGGAACCAGCTTGCCTTCGGTGAAGGAGGCAATGTCGCCATCGACCCAGGGAATCCCGATCTCTGGTACCTCTCGACAGCCGCCGGCGTCAGCATTCGCCGCTGCGAACATGGCAGCGCATGCGCTGCAAGCGACTTCGCTGGAGCCCCAGTGATCGGACCAGCCCAAACCTCAAGCGACCTCACTCTCATCGACACGCCTTGGCTCCTTGACCCCGCGCTAGGCTCGAATCTCATCGTCGGAACCTGCCGCGTGTGGCGTGGCCCCGGTTCTGACGGATCCCTGTGGTCAAGCGACAACAGCATCAGTCGAATGCTGGCGGGGCCACTGAGCGGCGCTTGTACTGCGTCGAATGCGATGGTGCGTTCGCTCGCCGCTGGAGGACCCTCGTACAACGCAGCTGAAGCGCAAAGTTCCGGCTCGCAGGTTATCTACGCCGGAATGGCTGGAACCACCGGCGGCGGCGCTTCCGCAGGAGGACATCTGTTCGTCACCCAGGCGGCCCAGACGGGAACCGGAGTCAGCGCCTGGAGCGATGTCACCGCTTCTCCAGTCACTGGCAACGGGGCAGCGCCCTTCAACTCTGGCGCATTCGACATCTCCTCCATTGCGGTCGATCCTCACGACCTGACGGGCGGGACTGTATACGCCACCATTCGGGGCTTTCACGTTCCCCATGTCTATCGATCCATCGATGCGGGCGCGCACTGGACCAACATCTCGCGCAATCTTCCCGACTTGCCAGCGAACAACGTCCTGGTCGATCCAGGCGATGCCAACACGATCTACATCGCGATGGACAATGGAGTCTATGCCACGACGCAGGTGACCACCTGTGCCGCTACTCCTCCAAGCAATTGCTGGAGCGTATACGGCTCCGGACTGCCGAATGCTCCAGCGATGCAGTTGCAGGCGGCACCGGCGATGAGCACCGGCGACGGCCGCACCGGCGAGCTGCGCGTTGCGACCTACGGGCGCGGCGTATGGCAGATTCCTCTGCTGACCGCGGCTTTTCCGGCACAGCCCGCCATCACTCTCGCACCGACGACGCTAAGTTTTGCGGACCAGCCAGTGGGGACGGCCAGTCAGGCCAGCAGTATCACAGTGACCAACAGCGGAAACGCTCCGCTGGTCGTGAGCCGCATCGACATCAGCGTGGCCCAGCTTCCTCTGGGACCTCAGGCGGAGTTTTTCGAGACTGACGACTGCCTGAGCTCTCCGATCGCCGCCGGTCAGAGGTGCACGCTTCGAGTCAGCTTCGCCCCGGCCACCACCGGCACTCGCAGCACTACTCTGACCATCTTCGCCAACGTAGCGGGAGGTCAGGCGACGGTTGCCCTCTCCGGCAGAGGTACTCCCGGCAACGCGGTCGTCCTTACGCCCCTCTTCGTCAATTACGGGGCTGTTGATGTCAATGCGACCAGTCCGGCCCAGAACGTGACGGTATCGAACACCGGAGCCTCAGATGTTCCTCTCGGAACGCCTTCCATCAGCGGCGACTTTCGCATCTCCGCCAACGCCTGCGGAGGAAGTCTCAAACCCGCCAGCGGATGCACTGTCGGTATCGTCTTCAATCCAACAGTATCGGGAGCCCGGTCCGGCAATCTCAGCCTTGCGGCCAACGGAACGACGCTCACCGCATCCCTTAGCGGTCAGGGCGTTCTTCCCGCAACCGACAGCCTCGCTCCCACCCAGCTTGCCTTTGCTGCCCAGTCGTTGGGAACCTCCAGCCCGCTGCAGCGTGTGGTCCTGACCAACGCCGGGGATCGGGCGCTCACGCTGATTGCGGCTTCAGCGACCGGTGACTTCATCGCGGTCAACTCCTGCGGCAACTCCCTCGCTGGCCACTCGACATGCACCATTGGAGTCATCTTCCAGCCGACGGTGCTTGGACCCTCTAGCGGCACTTTAACGATCTCTGACCAGTATCGAGCGCAGAGCGTCACCCTCAGCGGGACCGGCATCGCTCCACCCGGTGTCTCGCTCTCGCCCCTCTTCGGCATGAGCTTCCCGGCGACGGGCGTGGGCCTCAACTCGGCTCCTCAGACCGTTACCCTCACGAACAACGGCGGCGCAGTTCTGTCGATCGCAACAATCGCGATCAACGGAGACTTCGCAGTCGTTCCCGGCAGCAACAACTGTGTCGATACGCTGGCCATCGGCTCCGCCTGCACCCTGCAGATCGTCTTCAAACCGGCCTCCGGAGGCGCACGCAAAGGCACCCTGACCATCAGCGACAGCGCCGCCAGTTCTCCTCAGACGCTGCCCCTCACCGGTGCCGGAGTCGACTTCTCTCTCGCCTTCAACGGATCGTCTTCCGTGACGACCTCAAGCGGACAGAACGCGGTCTTTCCATTGCTGCTCACCTCGGGTCCAGCGGTTGCGGGGGCGAAGGTGGCTCTTACCTGCACCGGTGCGCCGGTCAACTCGACCTGCAACATCACGCCTTCCACCCTCTCTGTCGATGGCCGCGCTACAACTGTCGCGGTCACGGTGCTGACAGGCGTTCCCAACCTCACCGGAGTGCAGTCTTCCAGACGGCTTGTCTGGCTGGCGCTTCTGCTGCCTGCGGGTCTCTTCGGAGTTCGGCGCCGCCGGCTCGCAGCAGCATCTCTCTTGTGCGTCCTGCTGGTTGTCTCCGGATGCGGCGCGGGGCGCCTGATTCCGCCTTCCGGCGGCCCAGGGTCCGGCAGCGGCGGTACCAACGCCATCACGCCAACGGGGACCTACACAATCGTTGTCACCGGCACGAGCGCAGGGCTGACACGCAGCATCAACCTCACGCTGGTAGTTCAGTAAACGGCTAGGCGACGCGGCCCGCGCTTGCTCCCGAGGCCCAGGCCCACTGAAAGTTGTAGCCTCCCAGCCATCCGGTCACATCGACGACCTCGCCGATGAAGTAGAGCCCGGGAACCCTGCGACTCTCCATGGTCTTTGCGTCCAGCTCCGCGGTATCGACTCCTCCGGCAGTGACCTCGGCCTTCGCATAGCCTTCGGTTCCGGCCGGAACAATCTTCCAGGCGTGCAGGTCACGTTCGAACTTGTCCAACGCGATGTTCGACCATCCCGCAGGCGGGAAGACGGTCAGCCATCGCTCCGCAAGCCGTGTCGACAGAACACTTTTTACAGCGGCGAGAGCCATGCTGCGATCACGGCGCGCGTTGCCCGCATAGAGCGATGCCAGCACCCTGGCATCCGGAGCGAGATCCAGCTCGATGGCCTTGCCGGGCTGCCAGTACGAGGAGATCTGCAGGATCGCGGGGCCGCTCAGCCCGCGATGGGTGATCAGCATCTTCTCGCGGAACTTGACCGGGCGCTTCGCACCGTCGGCGGACGCGATGACCTCCGCGGAGACTCCAGAGAGATCGCACCAGCGCTCGTGATCGTGCGGGTCAAAGACGAGCGGAACCAATGCTGGCCTGTATGGCACGATGCCGAGGCCGAACTGCTCCGCGAGCTGATATCCGAATCCAGTCGCTCCCATCTTGGGGATGGAGAGGCCGCCGGTTGCGACGACGACGGAGGTGGCGCCAAAGCTTCCCGACGAGGTCTCGACAACGAAGCGATAACTGTGTTCTGCGGCGGTGTTTTTTGCCTCGTCCACACTGGCGATCTTTGTACCGGTAACGATGCGCACATTCGCCTCGCGGCACTCGCGCTCCAGCATGTTGACGATGTCCTGAGCGGAGCGATCGCAGAAGAGCTGACCAAGCGTCTTCTCGTGGTATTGGATCTTGTGCTTCTCGACCAGCGCGATGAAGTCAGCGGGAGTGAAGCGGGCCAGAGCGGACTTGGCAAAGTGCGGATTGTTGGAGAGAAAGCTCTCGGCGCGGCAGTGAATGTTGGTGAAGTTGCAGCGTCCGCCGCCGGAGATGAGGATCTTTTTGCCGATGCGATCTGCGTGATCGAAGACAAGAACGCGTCTGCCGCGCCGCCCTGCTTCGATGGCGCACATCAGTCCGGCGGCGCCTGCTCCCAGTACCACTACATCCACGCTTTGCACAGAATCCTCAGCTTTGATGCTATCAATCGCCGGCGACTCAGTGGCGCTGACTGTGTGCGACCATTAAGGGATGGCAAACGAGAGACACGAACGGGTTCCGCAAGTGCAGGCGGGGCAGCCTCATGGACCGGCGGTTGTGATTGCGCGAAGGGCGGCGGATCGTCTGCGTGCCGGGCATCTGTGGGTGTATCGCACCGACGCGGAGTCGCTGATTCCGCGCGAGGGCGAAGAGGAGGTTGCAGCCGGTGCGCTGGTGACCGTCGTCGATGGGCGAGGAATTCCTCTTGGGACAGGGCTGTACAGCACGTCCTCGCAGATCGCCGTCCGCATGGTGAGCGGAGAGGCCAAGATGACCCGGCAGGCCTATCTGGAGGAGACGCAGGGTCGCATCGCCGCTGCGCTGGCTCTGAGAGAGGAGCTGTCTCCTTTCTCAGAGGCCAACGATTCCAGCCGGCTGATCTTTGCCGAGGCAGATACTCTGCCCGGAATCGTCGCAGACCGCTATAACGATCTCGTCATTCTGCAGCTTCTCGCGCAGGGTACGGCGCAGCCAGATCTTCGCGAGGTGCTCCTGCAGACGATCCGAGAGCACTTCGGCGACAGGGTCGCGAGCATCGTCGAGCGGCCCGATCCTCGAATCCGCGAACTGGAACAGCTTGCAGCTCCTGCGACAGAGCCATTGTGGTCCGGGAAAGAAGAGAAGCTGACGACCGTCTTCACGATCAACGGTGTGCATTTTCACTACGACGCCTCCTCCGGACAGAAGACCGGAGCATTTCTCGATCAGCGGCTGAACTACGCTGCCGCTGCCAGCCACGCGCGGGGAGTAGCGCTCGATATCTGCACCTACCAGGGCGGTTTTGCGCTGCATCTGGCGCAGAGTTGCGAGCGCGTGACGGGAGTGGATGTCAGCCTCGCGGCGCTCGAGGTCGCGGATCGCAATCTTTTGTTGAACCCCAGACTCAAGGCGCAGGTGGACTGGATTGAGGCGGATGCGTTCGAGCTGCTGCGTGAGTACGAGGCGACTGGCCAGCGCTTCGACACCATCGTGCTCGATCCTCCGGCGTTCGCGAAGTCGAAGCGGGCGGTCGAGGGTGCGCTGCGCGGCTACAAGGAGATGAACCTGCGGGCGATGAAGATGCTGCGTCCCGGCGGGACGCTGGTGACCTGCTCGTGCTCGCACCATGTTGGCCGGGAGGAGTTCAGCGGCGTGGTGGCGGCTGCGGCTTCGGATGCTCGAAGGCGGGTCCAGGTTCTGGAGGTTCGAGGAGCTGCTCCGGATCATCCGGAGATTCTCACGCTGCCGGAGACGGCCTACCTGAAGTGCCTGATCTGCCGGGTGGATTGAAGGCGGTACCCCCGTACCGATATTGCGCAAAGTCTTCGAAACATTGAACTTAGGTCCGGACCATGCGTGCAAAGTCTTGGAAACAGGGCACTTAGAGGTAAAGTATTGTAAATAAATCGGTTACCGGATGAAGACCGCGGCAATCGAGGTTAGTGCGGATACTCTCTCATGTTAGCAATCCGAGGGGATCGAATCGGCAGCTAGAAGCGTCCTGTTTTCTATCGTTTACAGGCAATCGCGCTTGACAGCTTTGGGGCAGGCATCGAGGCAAGCCGCCTGCGGTGGCGGATGAGTCTGCGTCTACCTGTGATCTGAATCTCCAAATTAATCTGCGATTCCGCTGGATCTTGTTAGTATTCGCCATACCGTTTTCATTCGGGCCCAACGGAAGACGTTATGAATGCACCGTCACAGAAGAACGACGGCATGGGCAGCCTCTCCTATCCGGATGGGAGTGCCCGATTCCGCGTGTGGGCTCCTTTCGCAGCACGGGTGGAAGTCATTCTCGACCATCCGTCGCCCAACACCACCTTTGCCCTTGGCAACGAGAGCGGCACGCCGAACTGGTCAGCCGACGGCATCGCGGCTCCTCCCGATACGCGTTATCAATACCGCATCACCACGGCTCCCGGACAAGACAACGATACCTCCCAGCCTCATGTGCGTACCGACGCGCGCGCCCTGCAGGTGGAGGGTTCCTGTGCCGCATGCCAGGGCTACCTTGTCGATCCAACTCTCTTCACAAAGAACCGCACACCATTTGTGACGCCGCCTTTCCAGGACTTCCTGATCTATCAGTTGCACGTCGGTTCGTTTACGGGTCGCAACGACGGTGTCAACAATCCATATCCCACTTCCACCTTTGTCGATCTGCAGCAACGCCTTCCCTATATTCGCAATCTGGGTTTCAACGCAATCGAGCTGTTGCCCATCTCGAATTTCCAGGCCGACGTCGGTGGAGAGGCGGGCGAGGGTTATGGCCCCTCGGACATGTTCGCTTCAGAGAATCTCTACGCCACCTCGCCCGAGAAGGCGGTAGCGGAACTGATTCAGCTGATCGATGCAGCCCACAGGATAGGCGTGGCTGTGATCCTTGACGTCATCTACAACCATGCTTCCCTGACCAACAACCGGTACTGGCAGTACGACGGCAACTGCTCCGGGGACGATGGGATACCGGGTGGAATCTACCATGTTCACGGCCACCACACCCCCTGGGGCGAGGGCTTCGCAACCTGGCAGCGCGAGGTCAAAGACTTCCTGCTCGACAATGCCCGGATGTACTTCCGCGACTATGGGGTGGATGGGCTCCGCTTCGACGCTGTGCAGGCCATCGACCCCGCTGCCGTCTCTGAGATCGTCTGGTCCCTGCGCAGAGAGTTTCCCAGCAAGTACCTCATCGCTGAATACAATCCAGGTGATTCCGGAACCTCGGTTGCGCCCTGGCAGGATCCCTACGGAGAGCTGGGATTTTGCGCAACCTGGAACATGGACAGTCCGTGGAGGATGTATGACATTCTCAATGGCATCAATGTTGTTGACTTCCTCCGCCAGCGGATCGGCAACTTCTCCGATCCCAATCCCTGGCACCTCGTCAACTACCTGACCGGCTCTCACGACCAGATTTACAACGATTCGAACAACGGCGGGTACTACCTTGCTCAGCGGTTTGGCGGCAGGCTGAACGGATACGCACGCGCGAAGTGCCGTCTCGCCTGGGCTCTCAACGCAACGCTGCCTGGAACGCCGATGCTCTTTATGGGCACCGAGGGACACATCGACGGCTTCTGGAATCCCTGGGTGGGTCCGGGTTACGACCATCGCCTGGACTGGCTGCGCATCGGCGACGATCTTGGCGGGCCGATGCAGCGTATGGTTGCCGACGTTAACAACGTTCGCTGGAACCACCCGGCGCTCCGCTCTTCTGCTGGGCAGATCACTCACACGGATTCTGCGAACAACGTCGTGGCCTTCAAACGCTGGAACGACTCCGGGGATGTACTCTTCGTCGTGGTCAATGCGAGCGATGGACAGTGGGGCAATACCGACTATGCGGTTAACCTCGCGGGCGATGCCGGTTCCTGGCGGGAGATCTTCAACTCCGGGGCTCCCGTGTACGGAGGCATCAATGCGGTCGGCAACTTTGGTTACGTGCTGAATGCTACGAACGGGCAGCTGCGGATCAACCTTGCAAGCTGGTCGGTGCACATCTTCGCCAAGAGCTGAACCTGTTACTGCGGCGAGACTGCCGGGAGTGGGGCAGCTTCGGGAGTGGCGTTTGGGCGAGGGGAGGGAACGGCGCGGAGGCTGAAGCTCGCGATGGCGGCGGGATTGGAGTCCGGAAGCATCTGAAGGGTGCCGAGGACCTCGTTCGCCGCCGGCGTCTGATCGCGGAGCCGGAAGACGAGGACGCCGGGCTGGACCTCTTTGGCAGAGAGCAGGCTGAAGCCGCCGGTCTGCTGGCGAAGCTCGATCTGCGCAGCGGTGGCTGAGGCGAGTGCTTCATTGGGCAGAGCATTGGCCAGAGCGGGATAGCTTGCCTGGTTGAAGGCGGCAAGCCAGGCGTAGAGGAGTCGTCCTGCGGGGGTGTCGGGGATGAGGCCCACCTGATCGCCGAAGCGGGGAAGGTGAACGATGACGAACGGGTGAACGGGGCTGACGTGATCGCCCTTACGAGCAGGCACGGGAGCGTCGGCGGGATCGCCGAAGACGATGGTGTCGATCTGGTTAGGATCGTCCTTGTCGTCGGCAGCCGAGGTGGCGCTGGCTGCGCCGGAGCTGCCGGAGGCGAGCGATACGTGCCCGGTCTGGCGCAGGGCATAGAGGACCAGGAAGAGTGCACCGGCGGCGAGAACGATAGCGAGCAGGATGGCTCCCGGCCGGAGCGGCTGACGGCCGGTGACATAGAAACGAGGAGCGGTGGGGGTGGGGACTCCGGTGGGGACGGGCTGCTGCATGGGTGCGTCCTGGGTGTTCCGCGGCGGGCAGGCGGGGAATTGGCCGCCATCTCAAGTGTAGAACGAGTCGCAGAAAATAGCGTCAGGAGTAAGCAACATGGGGAGGCAGGTGCTGGTCATCTCTCAACCCCAGCGAATAGAGCATCGAAAGGGTTCGTCGTATCATCCTGCATAGGAAGAATGGTTCGCAACAACACCAAAGCGGTCGCCGTAAAGGAAGCAGAGCTCTCCGACGAGCAGTTTCTGGCAATCAGCAAAGCCGTTGCCGACCCGCGGCGTTTTGCCATCCTGCAGCAGGTCGCCAACTGTGAGGCCCGCCCCCTGGCCTGTTCCGCGCTGCAGGAGCATCAGATCATCAGTCCTGCCACTATCTCGCACCATATCAAGGAGCTGACCGAAGCCGGCCTGATCCACGTGGAGCGGGAAGGGCGTCACGGCAACCTGACCCTGCAGCGCGCGGTCTGGAAGGCGTACCTGAAGCGGCTCTCTTCCCTGTAACTCTTCGCCCATAAATCTTTTCGCAGCGGCTGAATCCAGCGAGACGATTCAATCATCTATTCGATGTTCGTCGAACTATTCGACATATGTCGAAACATAGAGGATGGGATTATGAGCAAGCTAAAGGGTAAGGTCGCAGTCGTGACGGGAGCGTCGAAGGGTATTGGCGCAGGTATCGCAAAAGAGCTGGCAGCGCAGGGCGCATCGGTGGTGGTGAACTATGCCTCGAGTAAAGAGGGCGCTGACAAGGTCGTGGCCGACATTAAGTCAGCGGGGGGAACTGCGATTGCCGTCGGCGGAAGCGTAGCCAAGGCGGCGGATATTACGTCGATCTTTGCAGAGACAAAGAAGGCCTTTGGCAAGGTCGACATCCTGGTGAACAACGCAGGGGTTTATGCCTTCTCGCCCCTGGAGGCGATCGAAGAGTCCGAGATCGATCGCATGTTCAACACCAACGTGAAGGGGCTTCTGCTGACGACACAGGCCGCAGTTGCACTTTTCCCGAAGGAAGGCGGCAGCATCATCAATATCGGCTCAGTCGCCAGCCAGATGGCGGTTCCGAACGCCAGCATCTACTCCGGAACGAAGGGAGCTGTTGATACCATCACCCGCGTGTTGGCAAAGGAACTCGGCCCCAAGGGTATCCGCGTCAACGGCGTTAATCCCGGCCCTGTGCTGACGGAGGGTGTCGTTTCTGCGGGCGTCGATGGTTCCGATTTTCTTAACAGCATGATTCAGCAAACTCCACTTGGCCGCATCGGGCAGCCAAAGGACATTGCTGAAGTTGTGACGTATCTGGCCTCAGACGATGCGGGATGGCTGACGGGTTCGCTGATTGAAGCCGCTGGCGGTCTTCGCTAAGGTCAGGCGCACAGATGCTGGCGTCACGGCTGTACGAAGTCCACGTAGCGGTGCCGCTCAAGGAACTTGAAATAACCGACCCAGTCGAAGTTTGACTGGCCGGTTTCGAGTTCGGTCAGCTTGATGACCTCGGCGAGATTGCGAGTTCCGTCGCTCCAGTAGAGCGCGGCGGTGGTCGGCCCCCAGAAGGAGCTGGCTGGGTATCCTTCACGTTGGTCGACAGGAATGTCGTCCATCGTGAGGGTTCCCATCTTCTTGCGGCGAACGATGATCTTCTCCGCTTCGGGGTTCATCGCGGGGACGGACGGTTGTATCGCTCCCAGATGCAACTCGGCGGCGCGCTGCTGGACGGCGCTGTTGATCCGCGCCTTCTGGTTGTCTGCAAAGGAGGCCAGATCAGCCAGCCCCTGCGGAAGATCGGCTGCCTGCTTCACCGCTTTGGATTGGCGCATGAGGTTGTAGTCGACGCGAGCGGTCTCCCAGTACAGCAGGCGGCCTAGGGTATCGGCGTTGTTCGCTGCGGCGATCTGGTCCACGCTGTTTTGGGCTGCCGCATTGATCTGGTCGTACCCGCGCGACAGGGCCAGCTGGGCCATCCAGTGCATCTGGTCCGGGCCTGCCGAGGCGATGAAGTATGCGTAGGCGGCGTTCATGACGCTGAGGTCACGCAGGGAATCGGGATCGATCTGGGATGGAGTATCGAAGCTGGTGTGGTGCGCCTGGATGCCGTGCCCGCCGCGCGGAGCCACCGTGGGGATGTTGATCATCGGTTCGCCGAGATCGTTGTCGGTTCCGCTGTTGTACTCGCTCCAGTGGAAGGGACGGTCGACCATGGGGAAGTACTCCGAGGCGAGGCGCACGGCGAAGGCGTCGACAAACGAGGTGGCCGACTGCGGATTGAGAACCCAGTTGTAGTCTGTTCCGGCGAGGTTCTGAAAGCCGGCGGGCGAGTCGATGCACATGCCGGCGATGGTTCTCTTCACGCGGTCCTGGTGGGCGTAGAGATAAGCAAGGGTGCCGTACCGCTCACCCATGGCCAGGATGCGGATGGTGCGTTTGGGCCGTGGAAGCTTGCCTTCCTTGATCAGCCGGTTCAGCGTGGCGGTGGCTTCGAGAATGGAGGAGAAGCCGGTGGCGTTGTCTCCGGCACCGGTTTCGAAGATGTGGCCGAGCGAGAAGACCTCTTCGGCAGCGGAGCCGTCCGTGCCGAGGATGGCCCCGCTGATGTAGGGATACTGACCGGTGTAGTAGCGAGTATCGACGTTGGCGCGAACCTTCACCGGGCCGTGCTCCAACAGCTGATGGAGGTACTGCTGCGAGCGCGGCGTGATGGAGAAGCAGACCAGCGGCGCGTTGCCTTTGTTAAAAGCCCAGCCGTTGTCGCCGAAGGAGTTGACCCAGTCGCGCTCGTCCAGCAGCGCCGGGTTGGTCGCACTCTCGTGAATCATTCCGAGTGCTCCGGCTTTGGCGAGCGCGGTCTTGGACATGTGGCCGCCGAGCACGAGCTTGCCTTTCAGGTCCGCGTTGCGCATGGGCTTGCTCATGTCTGAGGGAGGCAGCACGATCTCGGTCTCGACTCCTCCTGCGGGTGTGGGGCCGCTCCACATGCACAGCGAAGCGGGGACTCGCTGATAGTCTGCGATGACGCGCATGTCCTCGGGGACGTTAGGCGAGACGATCTCCAGGGTGCCGCCATGGGCGTCCCACGCCATGGGCTCTGTCCAGAAGCCGGACTGCGTCGTTCCATCGGCGGGCGCGTAGCCGATCTGAACGTCCTCGAGTCCGGCCTGCCGCATCATTTCGGCGACATTGTTTGCGGTCTGCTGAAAGTGGGCGAAGTCGAACCAGCGGTCGTTCTCCCAGATCCTGCGCACGTTCGCCAGGGCTTCAGCGGAGTTCACATTCTCGAAGAGCAGCTTCAGCAGGTCGGTCACTGGACTTTGTCCCGCAGGTCCCTGTAAGCGTCCGGGAAACCCGTGTCCTCGAGTGAGGACGACGGGGGATTGCGGCACAGAAGATGCGGATGGCCGACCACGGGTTCCGGTTTGTGCGGAAACAAAAACACTACTCATCATCAGGAACAGCACGAATTTCTTCATCGGTCGCATCCTTGTCACAGGCCACACTTATAAGCTCAGGGTGTCCGCAGATTCGGTTCCATCTGCGGACACCGATCGGATCAGAAGATATAGCGAAGGGATAGCTGAAGCCGCCTCGGACCAGATCGAACTGCAGTGATCCGGCCGAAGTTGGCGCTTTGAGCTGTATTGTTTGGGTTGCTGAGAGAGGTCATGTTGAAGACGTTGGAGGCGTCAGCGCGGAACGAAAATTTCTGCTCATGCCAAACCGTAAAGTCTTTAGAAGCGGTTGCGTCGTACTGCTGATATCCGGGAGCTCGTTGCGCGCCTACACGGCTGGTTCCATATGCACCATCGGCAGGTGCTCCGTACGCGCATATGCCGTTATCGATGCCTCGGGTTGAGCAGGAAGTGGCTGAGGGGTCTGTCCCGAACCATGCGTTCAAGCTTTGGCTGTTGATCCTGAGGGGACGATAATCATTAGCCCTTTGGATTTTATTGTTGGTGTAGGCGTTGTTTACGCTGTTATTGATTGTGACTGGGAAGCCGCTGTAGGCGACCGCAGTAAAGCCGATCTTCCAACCCCCCACAACCTCGTCCAAGGCTCGATTCATATTGCTACCAAACATTCTTCCGCGGCCGAGAGGAAGCTCGTAACTCATAACGCCATTCAAATTATGGCGTACATCCTGGCTCGTAGGACCATATTCTGCATGGTTGTTGTAATAATCCTGGTTATAGTTATTGGCGTTCGCGATTCCAGTGGAGCCATAGAAACCAACGGCATTGGTCATTGCCCGAGCGTAGGTGTAGTTGATTGTGCCCGCCAATCCATGCCAGCTGCGTTGCCGCACTGTAGCCTGCAGCGCGTTATAGTTCATCATCGCGTCTGACGTCGTAATGACAATCGATCCCGATTGCCCCACCAAAGCCTTATAAGGAGCGGGATTGATTGTAGAGCAGGTCGCACTGTTGGGATTGGACTGCACGACACCGTTGAGAACACAGGGCTGGCGCAATTGATTTGCGGAGCCGTGATTCACGAGATGTTGACCGGCTTCGCCCACGTAACCGACAGTGACAGATGTTGTGTTGCTCACCTGATATTCCGTCGTGAGGCTGTATTCCGAGATAAACGCAGGCCGTATATTCATCGCCCAGGCGTTCAGAGAGAGTGATTGGGATGGCGTGGCGGGATTGGAGAAACCATCTTCCACACGGAAGTATTGCCCGGAGCTATTGGTGCTGGGTGCAGAACCCACAGCAAAGTAAGGTGTCTGGAATGGAGGGTTGATCGTCAGGCGGCGATTGGCGCCTGTACCTTCCATGTAGTTCTGAATTCCGTAACCGCCACGAACGACCATACGGGGATTTACAGAATAAGCAAAACCGATACGCGGCATTACGCTGCCGTAGTAAGGATTGACGGTGGCCCGGCTCACTCCATTGACACCGGCGTAAACCAGTTTCCCGGTTGCCATGTTGATGTTTGCCTGTTTGTTGTTCACTTCGTACATGGGTTGATCGAACTCATAACGAATGCCGACATTGGCTGTGAAGGCAGGTGTGATCTTCCAATCGTCCTGTGCGAAGTAGGCGTCACGCCATTGCCGTTGTCCCGTCGGTCCTAAGGGACCGGTGGCATTTCCAGTTCCCACGTAGGCCACGCGATCGAGATTGAAGTCAGCGATCGAATAGCCCTGAGCGTTGTTCGCCAGGCCGCTCGCGGGATTTGATGTGAAGTTCCCCGTGTAGACAAACTGACCGAGCAGGCCGTCGTTTCCTGGGTACAAGCTGTTTTGCTGATAGCGGATGAACTGCGCGCCGAACTTGAAGCTATGGTGGCCGCGTAAGTAGGTTAGATTATCGGCGTAGGTGAAGGTATTGTCCGCATAGTTGGTGGCAGTTCCAGGGTTGCCAAATGTGGTGTACTCCGCTCCATTGGGAGTCGTGAGGCCGGTCGTACCCGGAGGCAGAAATACCTGTCCGGAGAATCCATTGAGAACCTGAGCGGCTCCGATCCCCACAATTGAGTTTCCATTCATTCCGAAGGCGCCGGTGGTGTCCGTGGTGAGACCCCCAAGCATATGCACGCGCGAATAGCCGACGCGCAGCTCGTTAACTAACGACGAATTGAATGTATGGACCTCGTTAATGGCAACGCTTTTTACCGGTGTCTTTGGCGAGACGGGGAAAGTGATCGCGAGCACGGGAGTATTGACGATGACATTTTCGCTCTGAGAGTACCGGACCGAAAGATTGTCTCTTTGTGTCATCTTCCAGTCGATTTTGATGTCGCCCTGGTCGTTTTGTCGCCCGCTCCTGGTGGGAGCGGTGTAGTTGTTTGTCGCAGGCGTTCCAACCTGTGGTGCCTGGTTGGGTAGGGGATATAGCTCAGGATGGGCGTAAAGATATTTAGCGATCGGGCTCAAGATCGGGACATTTAAGTTGCCGACGTAAGGTTTGTAAGGAAGAGAAGTCGAGTCGTAAAGCTGGACAAGATTCTTCGACGTACAGGACGCCCCCGGAGCACACATAATATTGGGGTTCAGCAACTCAGAAAAGTCTCCGCGTCTCATCTTCGCGGTTGCGACGGTAGCTGTTCCAATGCCGCCCTGGTGGTATCGGCCGCCCTCGTAGTCCATAAAGAAGAACAAACGGTCTTTGAGGATAGGACCGCCAAGAGTTCCTCCAAAGATTGGCTGGGTGTACGGCTGTCGGGGCGTTATTACGCTGTTGTGCTTGTTTGCCCAGGTATTCGCGTCTAAAAGACCGCTGGAAAGAAAATAGAACGCGCTGCCGTGCCAGCTGTTTGTGCCACTCCTGGTGAGAGCGATAACGGCACCACCGTTTACATTTCCATATTCAGCCTGCGCGTTTGCGGAGATAACCTGTACCTGGTCAAGAGCGTCCGGACTGGGATTGTAGCCGACGCCGTTGTTCAGGGTTTCGTTGATCTCGATTCCATCCAGCAGATAGTTGTTGGATTGTTCGCGATTTCCATTGACTGAGACCTGCTGTCCTCCAACGCCGATAGCGGAGTTGCCTGCGAAGTTCGCGGGTGTGGTGCTGACGGCACCGGGAACAAACATGGTGAGCTGGACAAAATTGCGGCCGATCAAGGGGACAGCATCAATGGCTGTTTTATCGAGAGTTGTAGCCAGTTGAGCGTTCTCTGTGTTAATCAGCGGAACCAGCTCAGAGTCGACATTGACAGTGGATACCGTACCCTGCATGGAAAGCTGGCTGTCGAGCTTCGCATTCTGCCCCGCCTCGAGGGTGAAAGGCTTCGATATTTGCCTGGCGAAACCCGGCGCCTCCACAGCAAGTGTGTATCCTCCCACCTGAATGAAACGGATGTTATAAACACCCGCACTATTGGTCTCAGCTGATGTCGAGACGTTGGTTGCAACATTTGTAATTGTGATCTTGGCTCCGGGTACAACGGCACCCCCGGGATCCGTGACGGTACCGTTGACACTGGCGGTAATGGTCTGTGCGGCGACAAACGCTGACGACATCAAGAGGGCTAGAAAAAAGACAATACCACCTTTAAGGCGAAGCATCATGTTTCTCCTCGGGCGAGTCATGTAAGTTGCGGGCTTCCCCATGAAGGGAAGTGAACTTCAAAAACCTAGTCGGGCATCTGTTCTCGGAATTTTCTGCCGCACAACAATTGAGGGTAATGTTACAGGTCTGATGGTCCGACAAATATGGCGTCGGATCTCATCGGTACGGCGCTACGGAAAGACATGGTTCCGTACTCCTTTTAGGAACAAAACTGATGGGCAAGTCTAGCGGTAAAGCACACTTTCGCTTTCGTGTACGACCCACTTTCAGAACTCAAAAAAATGCTGAAAGATTGACCTTATCGAACGCTATCTTCGATCTCGAAGAAACAGCGTCCCAGGGAAATCTGGATCGAACTGGCATAGGACGAGTGGACCGTTATCAAACGTAACGGAGTCACATCGGCGAATGGCCTATAACTTCAAGCAATTTTCACAAATTCAACATCAATTTCTCAACGGGTGTATAGGCTGAATGTCCTAAAAAGTGATTTTTCTTTCCAGTCACACAAGCATTCTCCCCGGTTTCATAGCCATCACGGAGCCTGCCCAGCTGAGAAGCAGTTCGGGCGCGGGGCCACAACGTTCTTCCCAGCTGGAAGAAACGCTTCGCTGCAATACCATTCGCCGCAGACGGCAATCTCAGCTGAAGGTCTGGTCGTCGAAGGATTGTTTCTCGTCCCACATCGGGGTTGGTTCGAAGTAGCCGACGCCCGGAGCGAGGTGCTGTTTGACGACGTCATCGTTGAGCGTCACGCCGAGTCCTGGAGTATCGGGCACGGGGATGTAGCCGTTCTTGATGATCGGCTTGTCGATCTCGTTGACGAGGTCCTGCCACCAGGGCACATCGAGCGCGTGGTTTTCGAGCGCGAGAAAGTTTCTGGTGGCTGCCGCGCAGTGCACGTTGGCCATGCAGGAGATGGGCGTCCCCGCAAAGTGCATTGCCATCGGCACGCCGTATCTGTAGGCCATGTCACCGATCTTGTGTGTCCGCAGAATGCCGCCGGACGTAGCGAGGTCGGGATGGATCTTGTCGACGGCGTGGGTACTGCATAGCTTTTCGAAGTCGGCGATCTCGTAGATGTCTTCGCCGGTGATGGTGGGCGTTGTTGTGGAGTCGGTGATCTGCTTGAGCAGGTCGGTGTACCACCACGGGATGACGTCCTCCATCCACTCGAGGTTGAACTTCTCGTAGGCGCGACCGAGGCGGATGATGGAGTTGACGCCGAGGTGGCCGAGGTGGTCGGTGGAGAGCGGCATGTCGTAGCCGATCGCCTCGCGGATGGCTGACATGTATTCGCAGTAGACATCGATGCCCTTGTCGGTGAGCTCGTTGCCGGTAAACATGTGCGGGAGTCGCTTGTCGTATTCGTTACTATGCTGGTCGGCGGGCTCGACGAGCGTGCCGGGGCGGCCTTTGAGGACATCGGTGCCGATGTCGACTTTGATCCAGGTGAGGCCCATCTCCTTACGGCCTTTGGCCTTAGCCGCGAAGGCCTGTGGTGTGTCGGCCTCGGGGGTGTCGGCATAGATGCGAATCTTGTCGCGCCACTTGCCGCCGAGCATCTGGTAGACGGGTGCGCCGTAGACCTTTCCGGCGATGTCCCATAATGCCATCTCGATGGCGGCGACGCCGCCGGCCTGTCGCGCAACGCCGCCGAACTGCGCAATCTTCTCGAAGAGGTAGTCGACGTTGAGCGGATTCTCGCCTATGATGCGGCTCTTCAGAACCATCGCGTACTGATAGTTCGCGACGTCGCGCACCTCGCCGAGCCCATAGACGCCCTGGTTGGTATCGATGCGAATGATGGGACAGGGGCTTGGGCCGGGCTTCTTCACAACGGTGTAGCGAAGGTCGGTGATCTTGAGCGTCGATGGGCTGGAGTGCTTGTTCACGTTCTGGATCGAGCTCTGTGCTTCTGCCGCGGGAACTCCTTTGCCGAGCAGACCGGCTGCGAAGAGTGCCATGGTGGACTTCATCATCTCGCGGCGATTGGTCAAGCGGTTATAGAACATCGTGCTCCTCTCCTGAGAACCCAGGACATCGACGGATTTTAGAACAGATTCCGCAGCGATAGAATTCGCTATCTGATTCCTCTTGAGAAACTTGGCTCCTGCGGAACGCATCTCGTTGCGTGAGCCCGGCCTTGTCTCAAGCTCGAAGGCTCTGTCGATGTTGATCGATGCTTGTCATCCGATCAAGGGAGTTTTGGGGCGGGCCTTCCGGTCGCTGCACTTGTGCAAGTTATTGCAATAGCTAGAATTGACCGGCTTTTTAAATCGGATTTCCCAGGATTTTGGCTAAGATCGGTCGCATGCTCACTTCCAGCGCTGTGCGTCGAAGCCTTGCGGTCCCGGTGTCTCTTCTTCTTGTCCTGGCGATGTTCTGCGGTGTGGGTGTGGCGCAGAACAACACACATGTGATCGTCTCGCAGCTCTATGCGGCTGGCGGCAACAGCGGCGCGGTGCTGAACGCGGATTACGTGGAGTTGTTCAATCCGACGGGCAGTACGCTGACGCTGAATAACTACAGCATCCAGTACGCGAGCGCGACGGGGAGCACGATCTCGACGGTGACGGTTCTTCCGGCGACGATCACGCTGGCTCCCGGGCAGTACTACCTGATTGCGGGCTCGACGGGTGCGAACGGAGCGGCGCTGCCGGCGGCCGCGGATGCTCCCGACACGAGCATTGCCTTTGGAGCGACGGCGGGCAAGGTAGCTCTGGTTTCGTCGACGGCGCGGCTGGCTTCGGCGTGCAATCTGTCGGACCCGACGGTGGTGGACTATGTGGGGTATGGCAGCACAGCGAGCTGCTCGCTGGGTTCGCCTGCGCCCGCGCCGAGCACGACGAAGGCGGATGTTCGCACCAATGTTTGCACGATTACGAACAACAGCGGGATGGAGTTTGCGGCACAGGATCCGGCTCCACATAACTCAGCCTCGACCCCGTTTGTGTGCGGTGCACCGACGCCGCTGGGTGCGAAGGGACAAGCGACACCTTCGACCGTCTTTGCCGGGAACTCAACGCTGCTGACGGTGGCGGTGACGCCCGCGACCCAGCCTGTGAGCAGTGGAATCACGGTTGCTGCGGACCTGAGCGGAATTGGCGGATCGGCGGCGCAGCCGCTCTTTGATGACGGAACTCACGGCGATGTGACTGCGGGTGACGACACGTTTTCGTACAGCGCTACGGTCTCGAGCACAGGCGGCTTTACGCTGCCGGTGACGGTGACGGATGCGCAGCTTCGCACGACGCAGGCGACGATTGCGCTGACAGTGGCCACGCCTCCGCCTACGGTTTCGATCAAGGCGATCCAGGCAGCCAAGCCTTCGCCCTACGCTTCGCAGACGGTAACGACGAGTGGAATCGTCATCGGGGTGAAGTCGAATGGCTTCTACCTTGAGGAGGCCGATGCAGACACCACTCCGTCGAGTCCGGAGGGAATCCTGGTCTACACGGGTTCCACGGCAAAGCCGTCGTTCATTGCGATCGGCAACAAGGTCGAGGTGACGGGAACGATCAGCACGTATCCGACGGCGAGCCTCACGCCGGGAACCGAGATCGATGGACCGCAGACGTTTACGCTGCTGGCGACGAACCAGCCATTGCCTACTCCGGTGACGATTACGGCAGCGATGGATTCGCCGTCGGGCGGGATCTATCAGTTCACGCGGTTCGAAGGGATGCGCGTGGCGATTGATTCGCTGACGACAACCAGTGGCACGGACGCTTCGCTGAACGAGGCGACGGAGACGAACACCTCGAACGGAAGGTTTTACGGCGTAGTGACCGGAGTGGCCCGGCCGTTCCGCGAGCCGGGTGTTGCGGTGACGGATACGGCCTTCGGTCCTGTGCCTGCGCGAGTGCCGCGCTGGGATTCAAATCCGGAGCTGCTTTATATCGACAGCCACGTGCTCGGAGGGGCGGCGATCGACGTAACCACCAAAACGACTTTGACCGGTTTGGCAGGAGTGATGGACTTTTCCTTCGGATCGCCTGAGATTCTGCTGGATGCCGCGACGCGCCCGACGGCAACCGGTGGGATGACGGTCGAGCCGGTTCCAACCGCGGCGAGCAACGAGTTCACGGTGGCGAGCTTCAACATGGAGCGGTTCTACAACGACAAGGCCGATGCCGACAATCCAGGGAGTACGGCTGTTGTGGTTACGCCGGAGGCTTACCAGCGCAGGCTGACGAAGGCGTCGCTGGCGATCCGCACGGTGCTGAACCTGCCCGACATCATCGGGACGCAGGAGATTGAGAACCAGGCGGTGCTGACGGACCTGGCGGACAAGGTCAACTCGGATGCGGTTGCCGCGGGACAGGCGAACCCGCTGTATGTGCCCTACCTCTTTCTGGCCAATGATGGGACCGCGATCAATACGGGATTCCTGGTGAAGAGCTCACGGGTGGATACGGTGAGCGTGGAGCAGTCCGGGCTGACGACGACCTTTACGAACTCGCAGGGCAATCAGGCGGTGCTGAACGACCGCACGCCGCTGGTGCTGCATGCGGGGATCAAGCGCGGAGGGTCGGCCGCGGATTATCCGGTGACGGTGATCTCGGTGCATCAGAGATCGCTGATCAACGTGGACGACCCGACGAGCACGGGCGCCACGGTCAGGCTGAAGCGCGAGGCGCAGGCGGAGTATCTGGCCAAGCTGATCCAGAGCTACCAGGCGGCGGGCGAGCATGTCGTGACGGTGGGTGACTATAACGCCTTCGAGTTCTCGGACGGCTTTGTGGACACGATCGGAGTGACGAAGGGAAGTCCGGTTCCGGCGGAGCAGGTGGTGACGCCTCCGGTGGCGGGGCTGGCGAATCCTCCGCTGGTGGATCTGGTGACGCTGCTGCCTGCCGACCAGCGGCAGAGTTATGTGGAGAGCGGAAGCGCGCAGGTTCTGGACCACGTGATCGTGACGCAGGATCTTGTACCCACGAATACGCGGCTGGTGTATGCGCATATCGATTCGGACTGGCCGCTGGTGAACCTGAACGATGCGACGAGCCCGACAAGAATCAGCGATCACGATCCGGCAGTTGCTTACTTCACGATCCCTGCGGTCGAGGGGACGGTAAAGCTGGCGACGGCTGCTTCGCTGGTTACTGCCGTCGCCGGAGGTTACCAGGTGACGGTGACTGTGACTAACCATGGAACCGGTACGTCGAAGAATGTACAGCTTGTATCTGCAACATTGGGTAGCGCTGCGGGTTCGCCTCTTCCAGCGAGCCTCGGCGACATTCAGCCGGGAGCCAGTGCTGTGCTTACGGTCAGTTTCCCGGCTTCGGCTGGAGTACCTGGCACCACCACGATCGAGAAATTTGCAGGAACCTACACGGGAGGAAGTTTTGGCGGAAGTCTTCGCGCCACGCTTCCTGTAAATCAATAGACTGAAGTCCGGGCCCCTAAGTGACATCAAATCAATCATGGAGAAGACCGATGCTGAAGAAAGCCAGCCTTTTTCTGTCTGCGTTCTTTGTAGTTTTGTTAGGAATTACCCCTTGGGCGAAGGCCGATACGTTCGATGTCGTTATTGGCACGACGTTCTCCTTCGACGTTTCTCTGGACAACACAGGAAATCCGGAGCTCTTTCTGAATGGAAGCAATTTCACGATCGACAGCCCGCTGGTTTTGAACGATCTGCTGTTCGTGAACTTTCCTCCGAGCGTTCCGGCGGATGGTATCGTGAACGGCACATTGTTCACGGTCGACCTTCCAACGGGTCTTACTCCCGGACTGTATAACGGCAGCTATAGCATTCTCGGTGGCTTCAATTCGACGGATCAGTTCGATCTGGCCGACCTGGATTTCACCATCAATGCGATTCCTGCTTCGAGTCCGGTTCCGGAGCCTGGAACCTGGGTTTTACTGGTGACGGGATTGGGGACGATGGGCCTGATCGGTTACTCCCGACGGCGTCAGGCGTCGCTCGGACGCGCAGCGTAAGCAACAGAAGAGATGAGTAGGAAGAGGACCCTTCGGGGTCCTTTTTCTTTGGTATTCGGAGAGCTCTCTGTGGCGCAGCCAGCGAAATACGAGGATTCTTCGCTGCGCTCAGAAGGACGGGTTTTATGAGAGTGGATCTCTTGCTCCGACAGGGTGAAGAGGAGCGAGATTTAGCTGGCGAGGGAGCGTAAGAGTGGCGCCATGCGACGGGCTACGGCGGGCCAGGTGTACTGGGCGAGGACCATTTCGCGGCCCTGGCGTCCCATGGACGCGAGCTGGTCGGGGTTCGAGAGCAGCTGGGTCAGCTTGGTGGCGAGATCTTCGACGGATCCCTTCTCGACCAGGGCACCATTGACGCCGGGAGTGACGAACTCGCGTAAGGCCCAGGCATTGGTCACCACGGCTGGAAGCTGGTAGAGCATGGCTTCGAGCGGTGCGATGCCGTAGGGCTCGTAGAGCGAGGGAAGGACAAAGAGGCTGGCGTCGCGGAAGAGAGAGTCGAGCTTAGTGCACTGCTCGGGGTCCGCTTTCGAGAGATGGCCGTGGAGGAAGGCCCCTGGGGGAAGATCGCTGACCTGGGTGGGTCCGATGATGTGCAGCTCGGCAGAGGGGATGGATTGGCGGACGATCTTAAAGGCCTGAAGCAGCTCGGGCCCGCCCTTCCGCTTGAACTCGGTTCCGATAAAGAGGATGCGGGAGGCCCGGTGGCTTTTGCCGGGGATGGGATCTGGAATGCTGTCGAGATTGATAGCCCCGCCTACGTTGAAGACCTTGTTGGCGGAGATGCCATAGTTCTGAATGAAGGATTGTCGCAGATATTCGCTGAAGGTAAAGATGGCGGCCATGCGGTTGGCAACCTCCTTTTCGTATGCGAGTGCCTGGTCGATGCGACGCCGCGAAACCCCTTCCATGCCGAAGCCGCTGGCGAGCAGCTCCGCCAGATTGCCATCGTGATAGGAGACACAGTTGTGGGCGGGAAATGCCTCCGGAAGCGAAAACATATGGCCGATCTGCATGAGTACGGGACTGTTGACCGGAATGGCGGCCGCGGCCCGGGTGAGGGCTTTGCGATAGGCGGGATCGAAGTAGAAGTGCTTGCGCCAGACTCCACGGTCGCGGGCGAAGTTCTTCGCCCTCAAGAACGCATTCGGGAGTTTAGAGAGGCGAATTCCGACGGCCTTATCGAGCAGATTCTCGGCTCCCAGAGCCTGAAGCAGCTTTGGCGCGGTCCCGGACCAGGTCTTCGGCGAGTATGGATCGGAGCCAGTTGAACCACCAACGAAGACCGTAACTTCGCGCATGGGCAAAGGGTAGCACACAGTCTGAGCCTGTCTTTGCTCCAGACGAAGGCCCCATGAGGGGATCCCTGACGGTTGAGAACGGTGCTGCCAACGCGAAGTGCAGGGTGGCTCGATGCGCAGACGATCAGTACGATGTTGGGGAGAGGAAGCCTGGCGGATGCCCTTGCCGAAGTGGATGAAATCGGATGGAGGATTTCAGAGGAAGTGGCAGTACTACCGGGATGTTCCGTTCAGCAGACTGTGGGCTTTGTACGCCGCGGTCTTTTGCCTGTTCGCCATAACGGGATTCTTCAGCGACATGGTGAACCTTGGCAGAACTCCCTATGTTGTTGCGATCCTGAACGCGGTCTTCAGCGGGCTGGCGGCGATCATGTACCTGCACGTCGGCACTCGCCTCCATCCGAATTACTTTGCTGTGGTTACGGCACTCCAGATTCCTCTATGGGGCGGATTTTCGGCTCTGGCTTCTTTCCTCACCGCGCATTATGGGCTGCGGCCGGTGGAGACTACATCCGGGATTCGGGTGGCAGCCATCCTCACCCTGGCACTGGTGATCACCTCCTACTCGCTGTTTATCCGATTCCTTCGCGGAGAGGGCCAGGAGGCGTTTCGCCTGCGGAATGAACTCGAGCTGGCGCACGGAATCCAGAAGACGCTGGTGCCTCCTATCGAGGTGAACCGGGATGGTTTTGAGCTCTACGGCCGGTCCAACCCAAGCGAAAAAGTTGGGGGCGACCTTGTGGATGCGATTCAGCTGGCTGACGAAACTACAGTTACCTATATTGCTGATATTGCAGGACATGGGCTGCAAGCCGGAATCCTGATGGGGATGGTCAAGGCAGCTGCACGAACCGCCCTTCTGGATGGGCGGTCCGGTCGATCAAAGGAGATTCTGTCCGCGCTGATGGAGCGATTGAATCAGGTGCTGCCGGGAGTCAAAGAGTCTCAGATGTATGCCACTCTGGCGGCTTTCTCGCTGAATGGCGATGGGACCGTTTTTTATGCTTTGGCGGGGCACCCGCCGTTTCTGCACTTTCGCAAGACGGGGAGTTTCGAAAGGCTGTGGGCAGAGCAATACCCTCTCGGCCTTCTTCCGGTGACGGGCTTTACCGCGGAGACCGCGACGCTGTCGCCGGGCGACCTGCTCATCGTGGTTACGGATGGGATTCTGGAAGCCTGCAATAAAGCTGGGGACGAGTTTGGGATGGAACGCCTGGAAGCGGTGGTCTCAGCCCATACCTCTGATTCTCTGGAGGTCCTTGCGGACGCGATTCTCGGAGCAGTCCAGGGCTTCGGAAAGCAGCTGGACGATCAGACGCTACTGCTGGTTCGGCGCACCTAGTCTTTTATTTTCAGATATTTGAGTATGAGTGCGTGGGATTTGGGGTAAATATTTTAGTGCAGACTTTTCCCGCATAAAAATATGAGTTGAATATCATCATATTATTTGCAACCATTTAATAAGATATGCGTCATATAAGTAGCTGGCCAGCATAGCTGGCGACAATTCCTGGTTTCTACTGGAGGATTTCTGATATGACGATCACGCGTTTTTCCCCGTTCCGCAGTTCCTTGAGTGATGTGGCTCTGTTGCAGAACAGGCTGAATTCGATCTTTCAGGACTTCGCAGTTCCGGCGAATGGTCCTAGTGAGTCCCTTACGGCTGGTGGGTTTGTTCCTGCAGTCGATATTTACGAGGACACTCAAAAGGTCGTGGTGAAGATTGAAGTCCCGGGCATTAAACAGGAGGATCTTGATGTTCGGCTGGAGAACCAGACCCTCACGGTAAAGGGCGAGAGGAAATTCGAGTCAGAAGAGAAAGAGGAGAACTTCCACCGCATCGAGCGCAGGTATGGAAGCTTCGTGCGCAGCTTTACGGTTCCGCAGACGGTGAATACCGAATCCGTGACGGCGAGCTACGATGCCGGGGTTCTCAGCATCACGTTGAACAAGAAGGCAGAGGCAAAGCCAAAGCAGGTAAAGATCGAGGTAGGTTCTGCACCGACGACTGGCGCGACGCCGAAGCAGGTAGAGGCGAACGCTGCATAAGGTCTCTCCTAGACGGGACGTACGGCGGGAGGCGAACGAGTCTCCCGCCTTTGTGTATGGGCGATCTGTCGGGCATGGTGCCGGGACGGGGTGAGAGACGGATTCGTCCAGTCGCGCTGGGGTCGGAACGACACATTTCCGAGAGCACTTTGAAATGAGCCTGAATAAGTTGTGATGCGGGTGGTCGGCTTGGTGGAAGAGGGATAGGATTCTGGAGACGGGGTCTCCATGTTGATTTGGTGAGGAGAGTTGAATGGCGATCAAGTGGGATAAGTTGACGGTTAAGTCTCAGGAGGCGGTGCAGGGCGCTGTTTCGCATGCCGGGGAGAACGGAAATCCGGAGGTGTTGCCGCTGCATCTGATGGCGGCGCTGCTGGAGGATAAAGAGGGTGTTGTCATTCCGGTGCTCGACAAGATCGGGGTTCCGGTGCAGCAGCTTTTGAGCGGCGTGAATGCGGCGATCCAGAAGCTGCCGAAGGTGCAGGGCGGCGCGCAACCGGGGCTGTCGCAGGCGACGCAGAAGGTTCTGGAGCAGGCGTTTAAAGAGGCGGAGAACTTCAAGGACGAGTACGTCTCGACGGAGCATCTTCTGCTTGCCTTGGCGCGGGCGAAGGGCGATGCGGTGGCGACGGCGCTGACCTCGTTTGGCGCGACGCACGATGCGATTTTGAAGGCGCTGGCGGAGGTTCGCGGATCGCAGAGGGTGACGGACCAGAATCCTGAGGGCAAGTTCCAGGCGCTCGAAAAGTACGCCAAGGACCTGACGGAGCTGGCGCGGAAGGGCAAGCTGGACCCGGTGATCGGGCGCGACGATGAGATTCGTCGCGTGATCCAGGTGCTTTCACGCCGGACGAAGAACAACCCGGTGCTGATTGGAGAGCCTGGCGTGGGTAAGACCGCGATCGTGGAAGGGCTGGCGCGCCGCATTGTGCAGGGCGATGTTCCGGAGATCCTGAAGAACAAGCGCGTGGTGGCGCTGGACCTGGCCTCGATGGTTGCGGGCGCGAAGTTCCGCGGCGAGTTTGAGGAGAGACTGAAGGCTCTGCTGAAGGACATCGAAAGCTCGAATGGCGAGATTATTTTGTTCATCGATGAGTTACATACTCTGGTCGGTGCCGGTGCGGCCGAGGGGGCGATGGATGCGAGTAACATGCTGAAGCCTGCGTTGGCTCGCGGCGAGCTGAGGGCGATTGGCGCGACGACGCTGAACGAGTATCGCAAGTACATCGAAAAGGACGCGGCGCTGGAGCGGCGTTTCCAGCAGGTGTACGTCGGCGAGCCGAACGTGGAGGACACGATTGCGATCCTTCGCGGCTTGAAAGAGAAGTACGAGGCGCACCACAAGGTTCGCATCAAGGACTCGGCGATTGTGGCGGCGGCGACGTTGTCGCATCGCTACATCTCTGACCGCTTCCTTCCGGACAAGGCGATTGACCTTGTCGATGAGGCGGCGAGCGCGCTGGCGATCCAGATTGGGTCGGTGCCGGTGGAGATTGACGATCTTGAGCGTCGCGCGACCTCGCTCGAGATTGAACGGGCGGCGCTGCAGCGGGAGAAGGATCCGAACTCGCAGGAGCGGCTGGAGACGGTTGAGAAGGAGCTTGCGGAGATCAAGGAGCAGGCGGCGGCGCTGCGTGCCCGCTGGCAGAAGGAGCGTGGAGCGATCGGCCGTATCGCGGAGTTAAAGGAGCAGCTTGAGGGTTTGCGCTTCCAGATGCAGGAGGAGACGCGGAAGGGCAATCTGCAGAGGGCCGCGGAGTTGCAGTATGGCGAGATTCCGAAGATGGAGGCCGAGCTGAAGGAACTGACGGCGATGCAGGAAGAAGCTGTCCGCGAGGATAAAGCCGATGCGAAGAAGGGCGCGGCGAAGAAGCCTTCACGCATGCTGAAGGAGGAGGTCGACGAGGAGGATATTGCGGCGATCGTCTCGAAGTGGACGGGGATTCCGGTGTCGAAGATGCTGGAAGGCGAGACGCAGAAGCTGGTGCAGATGGAGGATCGTCTGCGCGAGCGCGTGGTTGGGCAGGATGAAGCTCTGAGTGCAGTAGCGAACGCGATTCGCAGGTCGCGAGCAGGGCTGAGCGATCCGAAGCGACCGATCGGGTCGTTTATCTTCCTCGGGCCTACGGGTGTAGGTAAGACGGAGACGGCGCGTGCGCTGGCGGAGTTCCTGTTCGACGATGAGCAGGCGATGGTACGGATGGATATGAGCGAGTACATGGAGAAGCATGCTGTGTCTCGGCTGATTGGCGCGCCTCCTGGGTATGTGGGTTACGACGAGGGCGGCCAGTTGACGGAGGCCGTGCGTCGCAGGCCTTACTCGGTGATTCTGTTTGACGAGATCGAGAAGGCGCATCCGGATGTCTTCAACGTGTTGCTGCAGGTGCTGGATGACGGTCGGCTGACGGACTCGAAGGGTCGCACGGTGGACTTCAAGAACACGGTGCTGATCATGACCTCGAACACGGGCGCGGACAAGCTGACGAGCGCGTGGGCGCAGGGTGAGGAGGGATTCGAAGAGGCGAAGGAGCGGGTGATCGATGCTCTGAAGCAGACGTTCCGTCCTGAATTCCTGAACCGCGTGGACGACATCGTGGTCTTCCATCCGCTGGACGATGCACAACTGACGCACATCGTGGATCTGCGGTTGAAGGATCTGGAGAAGCTGCTGGCAGATCGCAGGATCACGCTGGAGCTGACGGATGCAGCGAGAAAGGCGATCTTCAAAGCGGGCTACGACCGTGCTTACGGTGCGCGTCCTTTGAAGCGCGCAATCCAACGCCTGGTGCAGGACAAGCTGGCGGTGAAGATCCTGGACGGATCGGTGTTGCATGGCGATCATGTCGTAGTGGATGCAGGCAGCGGCGGCTTGACGTTCGCTGTCGGGGAGAGAGTTGCAGCGTAAGATTCACCGAGTGTTAAGAGATGCCAGGCGTCAAACAACGCCTGGCATTTTTTTGCGTGTGCTGCCTTCACGGTTTCTTGAAAAAGATTTCGTTGTCAGAGCTGGCCGTTTGCATTGAGAGACGGAGCCTCGGGCAGGTTGGCTTGTGCGTTGAAAGGCACAGGTGCGGGACGGCGATGCGTGCGGTCGGAGCGGTCGCCCGAGCCGAGGAAGAATGCGGGGTCGCCGTGATCGAGAGGCGTGAACCCCTTGATGGCCTCGTGCGGAAAGTTTGCGGGAAGGCGATTGACGGGATAGCTATGGTTCCTGAGATCGCGCACGAGCCAGTTTCCGTCGCTGGCGAGAATCAGGTAGTCCGCAGCGTTGTGTTGGAAGTCAGCAAGCGGAACGATGGAGAGATCATAGAGGCCGCGTGCAGCCCAAAGGTTTTCTTCCGGGGAGTCCTCGCCACGAAAGAGCCGGATGGCGGGGAAGTCCACGGGAAAGACGATACGCGAGGCGATCGACCGCGGAGCATAGTGAACAAGGGTGAGAGCCATGAGCGGATCAGGCACGGCGATGGGCTGGTTTGAGGTTGGGGGTAGATGCCGAAGAACCTGATAGAAACACTGCTTCTGTTTGTCGTAAGTGTCTCTGACGGCACAGGCGCGGCCAAGGAAGATCGCGGAGCAGAGAAGCACTGCAATGACGCCGGCAGAGGGAAGGCGTCCGAAGACATGATGCGCTGCAGTGGTGCCAGCGATGGCGAAGCCGAGACAGACGGGAATGACGAAGCGTGGAGAGAGCATACCTCCATGAAGAGAGGCGACGAGATAGCCGAGGAATGGGTAGAGCATAAGAAGGAATACGGCGGTTATTTCATGCTCGGGAAATGCGAAGCCGTGAATGTTCGCATGGCGGTCTGCAAGTCTGCTGAGCCACGCAGGTCGCAAACCGGCTCTGCAGTGGGGACACATGCGCGCCAGAAAGTAGACGGCTGCGGCTAAGACGAGCAGAGCGACGACCGGAAAGAGGATGACCTCGACCATGCCGGTATAGGAGTCGAAGACCTGGTCGATGGAGACCTTGTTCCACGCGTGAGGAGCGAAGTGAGCGATCGAGGTCTGGATCAGCGAGCGGAAGAAGAACAATGGAGTCACGGCGAGGGCCAGCGCGATCCAGATACGAAGATTAAATGGACGGAACGAAAGGGGCGCGTGCGTCCTGCGATGCGACGAGAGGGGACGAACGAGCTCGCCTCCGGCGATGGGCAGCAAGGCGAGAACAGCAAAGTAGTTGGTTGAGATACCGGCTGCGAGAGCGAGGACCATTCCGCACAACGAGAGGCTTCTGCGAGCGGAGGAGGCTGCGGGATCGACGGCTCGGCTCCAGCAGAGAAGGGCCAGCATCGCGAGACCGTAGAAGATAGCGTAGGACCGCGATTCGTAGCTGTAGTCGAAGGCGGCGTTTGCCATGGAAAGAATGGTTCCGGCGAGAGCCCAGATCGAAGGCAAGCGCCTTTTGAGAAAGAGGAAGAGAGAGACCAGACCGATCCAGTAGCCGAGGATGGCGGGGAGACGCAGAGCAAACTCGTGCATGCCGAAGAGACGGAGCGAGGCAAGAACCGCAAGGTGCGTCAGCGGAGGATTGGGGTCGGCGGCCTGCGAGAGTGCGTGCCAAATGGACGATGCGCTACCGAGTTGCGCGATGTGCAGCGTGATGAGTTCATCCAGCCATAGGAGCTTGGTATGCGACAGGACAGCGACGATTGCGAGATAGATGAGCGAGAAGAGGACGAAGACGGTTCCGGGGTGACGCTCAAAGAAGTCTTCAATCGCGTGCGCTATAGGATATAGGGCAGACAGGGCCGAAGGCGGCCTTGTCGACGGTACAGAAACTACGAGTAAATCCAAGCAACAAACTCCATCGACGGGGAGAGATCGACGTGCGGCGTTCCGTTTGTGGGTTGGATGCCGGAATCAAATTCGAGTTGCCTTGGGTCCTGGCCGATTCGCGACAGAACGCGACGAAGAATTTCTCGTTCCAACTCATGAATCTAAAGACGTTTCGTCGATTTCATCGCAAGGATGGAAAAGATCCTTTCTCACGAAGGGCACTTTTCCTCAGGAGATCCATTTGAGGAGGCGAATGACTCCCATGGATGCGGGCTTGCGATGCGTGGAAACATTTGTTCGCGAGCTGATCTCGTCACGATTCTTCGCGTAGTATTCGTACGACTTCAGCAGCATCTCTTCGTTGGTGAGGGTGGGGTTCCAGCCGAGCCGTTCCTTAATGCGGGTGGTGTCGAAGACAAAACTCTCGGCGATCATCTTATAGTGATAGGGCCCGAGAGGAGAGATGCGGAGCTTATGGGCGGCCATCATGGCTGTGATGGTGGGAGCCTTAGGTAACGAACGAACTTTAGACCGGCTGGAAGAGGCGCGGATGACGGCCTCGTAGACCTCGCGCATCGGCTTCACGTTGTCGGAACCGATGTGGAAGAGGTCGGACTTGCCGTGTTTTGCGGCGAGGATGCAGGCTGTGGCGAGATCTTCTGCATAGATGAACTGATACCGATTGCCGCCATCGCCGACGACCCAGACGGTTTTGTGATCGTCGATGAACTCGTAGAGGATGGCGAGGAGACCCAGTCGTCCCGCATCCATGATGGTCGGGCAACGAAGGGTGACGATATCCAGATCCTGGGTGAAGTCTTCCAGCAGACGTTCGGCAGCAAGCTTCGATTTTCCGTAGAGTTCGACCGGCGCGGGCACATCGCGTTCTTCGTGGACAGGGTGGCCAAGGTTCGAGGCCCAAAGACAGTTGGTGGAGACGAAGACGAAGGGTCTGACGCCTGCATCCCGTGCAGTTTCGGCGAGAAGCTTTGTCGCATCGACATTGGAGGTCCAGAGGAGGTGCTCGTCCATCTTCATGCCATGAGCGAGCTGGGCGGCAACGTGAAACACGGCGTCGAAGCGATGTTCGGCAAAGACGCGCTTGATGAGCGTGGCGTCGCGAAGGTCGCCCTGAATACTGGTCAGGCCGGGCAGGGTGTCCTCATCGTGTTCGAGATCGATGTTGACGACGGTATGGCCTTCACGCAGGAGACGCCGCTTGAGAACTCCACCGAAGAAGCCGGAGGCTCCTGTGACGAGATAGTGAGACATAGCGCTTGAGGAGCGATCGCCGAGCTGTTTGCCCGTGCCGTCTCCTGTTTCTATCTTAGGGCAACGCTTGATTCGACATAGCTCTATTTCAAGCTTCGACGAGATGCGGAGCAATTTTATGGAGCAGACTGGTTCGCTATACTGGTCGAATTAGTCTGTCGGGGTGTGTAAAGAACCTGAATGCAGCAAGCTGTCATCATCGGAGCCGGCCCGGCGGGACTTACGGCTGCACTAGAGCTCCTTCGGCGCACGGGAATTAAGCCAATCGTTCTGGAAGGCAGTCAGGAGATCGGCGGAATCTCACGGACCATCCGCTACAAGGGCAATCGGATGGATATCGGTGGCCATCGGTTCTTTTCCAAGAGCGACCGTGTCATGCGGTGGTGGATCGACCTGATGCCGCCGGAGGATTCGGAAGCTGTCATTCAGTATCAGGGCAGGGAGCGGGTCGTGAAGGTCCCGGCGGATGCACCCGATCATCCTCCGCTACGGGGTATGGGGCCGCTGGAGATCGATACGGAGACGGAAGAGACCGACGCTGTTGGCGAAGAGCATCGGGAGCAGCATGGCCACACCGAGACGGTAGTCACGCACGAGCCCGCGGATAAGGACCTGGTGATGCTGATCCGGCCTCGCAGGAGCCGTATCTATTACCTGAGGAAGTTTTTCGATTATCCAATCACCCTGACTGCGACAACACTGGGAAATCTTGGTGTGGTGCGTACGATCAAGGTCGGGATGAGTTATCTGAAATCACGGGTGACGCAGATCAACCCGGAGAAGAGCCTCGAAGATTTTCTGATCAATCGATTTGGCCGGGAGTTGTACCTTACGTTCTTCAAGAGCTACACCGAGAAGGTCTGGGGCACGCCGTGCGACCAGATCTCCGCCGAGTGGGGAGCGCAGCGGATCAAGGGGCTGAGCCTTACTACGGCAGTAAAACACTTCGTCAAGAAGACCTTCCAACGACAGCCGGGAGACCTGCAGCAAAAGAAGACCGATACCAGCCTGATTGAGCGGTTTATGTATCCGAAGTTCGGGCCGGGGCAGTTGTGGGAACATGTGGCGGATCTCGTGCGTCAGGGCGGTGGCGAGATTCACATGGGCTGGAGGGTGGATCGCGTCCATTGCGAAGGTAAGAAAGTTATCTCCGTCGACGCCGTGAACGAAGCGGGGGAACGGAAGACCTTCGCGGGAGATTACTTCCTTTCGACGATGCCGATGCGCGAGCTGATTCGTGCGATGGATGTGCCGGTTCCGGAAAATGTCACCGAGGTCAGCGAAGGCCTGCAATACCGAGATTTTGTGACGGTGGGCCTGTTGGCGGATCGACTGAAGGTGAAGGAACCGGACGGCGGGTTGCTGAAGGATACATGGATTTACGTTCAGGAGCCGGATGTGCTCCTGGGACGGTTACAAATCTTCAACAACTGGAGCCCTTATCTTGTCGCCGACCCGTCGAAGGTCTGGATTGGCCTTGAATATTTTTGCTACGACACCGATCCCTTGTGGAAGATGGCGGATGAGGATCTGAAGCAGTTTGCAACTGCCGAGGTGGCGAAGATCGGGATTCTGCGCGCTGAAGATGTGAGCGACGGCCATGTGGTTCGCGTGCCGAAGACTTACCCGGCGTACTTCGGGACCTACGATCGATTCGACGAGCTGCGCAGCTTTACGGATTCGTTCGAGAATCTGTTTCTTGTGGGCAGAAACGGGATGCACAAGTACAACAACCAGGACCACAGCATGCTGACGGCGATGGGAGTAGTGGATGGACTGGTTGCCGGAAGAGTCGACAAGGCAGCTCTGTGGGGCATCAATACGGAGCAGGAGTATCACGAAGAGAAGAAGTAGGCCCGCTGGGCCCGGAGTGATGGATGAGATTACGAGATCTCGCGCTGGTTGTGGCTGGTGTGTGTGTGACGCCACTGCTAATGGCACAGCAGCCGAAGACGTCAACGGCAGAGGTATCGAATCATATTGAAGGCGCACAGCTGCGCGAGATCCAGCAGTTGGAAGGCACTCTTTACCATGTGCAGGGGGTCGATCTCGATGATCGGCACATCTGGATCACTTCCGTAGATACTGCGAACCATAAGGGCTACCTGCATCAGTTCAGCCGTGCGACAGGGAAGTTTGAGCAGCAGGTGGACTTAACCGACGGCGTACGTTTTCATCCAGGCGGTTTTTCCATCGATGGCGGCTCGATCTGGGTCCCCGTTGCCGAATACAAGCCTCACAGCTCCGCTGTTCTTTTAGAGCTGGATAAGCGGACTCTCCAAGTAAAACGAAAGATTGTCGTTGGCGACCACATCGGCTGCATCGCGGTGACTCCCGATGCGCTGATTGCAGGGAACTGGGGAAGCCGGCAGTTCTATATCTTTGACCGACAGGGAAAACAGCTTCGCGTTGTCGATAACCCCTCCCAGAATCAGTACCAGGACATCAAATACGTGAACGGCAAGCTTGTGGCATCGGGAAACCTGACCCAGACGAGTGGAGCTGTGGACTGGTATGCATGGCCATCCATGAAGCTGCTGCGAAGTTTGCCTGCCGGAGAGACCGACCGGGGCAGGCCCTTGACGGGAGAGGCGATGGCGCTGAAGGGCAGCGATCTCTTTCTGGTGCCGGAGGATGGACCGAGTCGCCTGTTTCACTTCGTGCTTGAGAAACCATAACGAGAGGATGGCCCTCAGACGGTTTGAGTGTCCGGGCGAGAGGGGAGTGAGGATGAAGCGATTCCTTGTACTGTCGGGGATAGTGTTGATTGTGCTGGTCGCGGTTTACCGGCAGCGGCTATTTTTGCGCGATCCGCTGGCGAAGGTATATCGCGATGGAGCCCGGCAAGAGGGCGTTCGGGTCTATATCAACTACTCGAACGATGTGCTGCTGGAAAGGCCGGGAGACGAGCTGCCGTACAGGATGGTGCAGCACTGGAACAAGACGCCGGGGGTTCCCCAGTTGCTAACGTGTATGCGTGCTATGGTCTGCTGGAGCGATCATGACCAGGCGACGCTGGTTCCTCTGGGATCGGCAGGGGCGACGACGATGAGTGATCGCGAGGTCAGTTTCTCCCAGAGAGATGGCGGCGTCCTGAGGGTTACTTTGCGTTAGAGGATTTTAGAAAAGGATGAACCGGATGAGCGATGGACGTGAGGAACGCGAAGAGCAGGAGCAGCGCCGGAAGTGGCAGGAAGAGGAGAGATTCAAAGGCAAGAACGATCGGCCGTACCGCGAACGGGAGTGGGAGGACCAGGGGAGGGAGCCCTCTTAAGGTTTCAGGCGGCGATCGTTCCCTGATGGAACAGCATCTGCCACTTGCCGTTGCGCTTTACCCAGATGGATGAGTGATGCGAGGTCGAGTTGGCAGTGACGATGTGATAGGTGGCTAGCGCTGCGTCTTCGCCCAGCGGGTTTACATAGAAGTGGCTCATGGTGGCGGGTCGGGGTGAGGTTGTCATCAGGGCGTGGGCGAGCTGGTTGAGATTGAAGATGCGGCCGGAGGTGCAGAACTCCTTAAAGTCGGGAGCCAGCAGCGAGGCCAGCTCATTGCGGTCCGTCGCACGATCCGGGTGAAGCAAACGTTCCTCGAGAGAATGAAGGTGTTCCTGTAACTGCGCGGCTGTCATAGTGTTTAGTTTGACGTTCTGCTCCTTCGGAGAAGTTTCATCAGAGTAGCAAAAACGAGAGCCGTCCCGAACTGGGACGGCTCTCGTCGGTTTGTGGTGCCTGGGTTAGAAGTTGAACTTGCCGGCGAGCTGGAAGATACGGGGATCGAGCGCGCCGGTGGAGTTGCCGAAGGTTCCGGAGTTGAGGCCGAGGGTGTAGGCTCCGCCACCGGAGGCGCTGGTGGGAGCGAAGTTGGGGTGGTTGAGCACGTTGAAGGCTTCCATGCGGAGCTGGAAGTTGAGGCGCTCATGGATGGGGAAGATACGGCTGACCGCGAGGTCGACGTTGTAGTTAGCCGGCGTGCGGAAGGCGTTGCGGCCGATGGTGCCGAAGGTTCCAACGGCGTTCTGGGTGAAGGCTGCCTTGTTGAGGTAAGCGAGATTGGCGCCGGTGCGCTGGATGTGGTTGTGGGTGTAAGGATCGGCGCCGGGAATCAGGTTGGGGCGATCCAGATTGACGCCGGTGCGGGAGTTATCCGCGCCGGAGGTGACGTTGAGGGGCTGACCGGAGATGATGCGAATGAGAGGAGCTACCTCCCAGTTGTTGGCCAGTGCACCGCCAACGCCGTGCAGCGAAGAGAAGTGGCTGGTGGCGATGAGGGTGGTGTTGAAGATGTGGTGCACATCGAAGCCGCAGGGTCCACGGTCGAGGCGCATGTTGTTGGTGTGCTGATACTGCGGAGCCGCGATGTCGCCGGTAGTGTCGGAGACGTCAGAGCACTTGGACCAGGTGTAGTTGGCCAGGAAGCTGAAGTTGCTGGACATGCGGTGCTGGATGGCGGCGATCATGCCGTTGTAGCTGGAGGTGCCGTTGTCGGTGATCAGCGTCATGGTTGGGCTGTAGCCCTGCCCCTGGGTATTGCTGGCCAGGGTAAGAGGCGTACGCGCATTGGGGTTGCTGGTGGAGGAGCAGGCATCACCTCTCTTTGCCGGATACAGCCCGTCGGGGGTCGACGGAGTTATCGGAACGCTAATCTGGGGCATGCCCTGGCAGGACCCGGTTCCGGACCAGGTACCAGGGATGTAGATCGCGGCGTTGATGCCGCTACCAAGCCACTGGTGTGCCTGCTGGCTGCCAAGGTAGTTGAGAGAAAACATCCATCCACGGCCGAAGTCCTGCTGAACACTGGCGGTCCACTGATAGATGACGGGAGTCTGCATGTTGCGCTGCAGCAGGACCCAGAGGGTGTTTGTGGGGAAGGTGGCTGTCGCGTCGGGCGGGAAGACTCCGGGGAATGGGTCGCCACCGGGGTAATTGCGCCAGGGCTGGTCAAAGGGAATATTTGGCCCTTGGAGATCGATCTCGTTGACGAAGGGTGGGTTGGAGGCAACGCGCTGCGACATGTAGAGCGGCGGGGTGTCGTACATCATGGCTCCGCCGGCGCGGAAGACGGTCTTACCGGTGCCGAAGGGATCGAGGGTGAGGCCGACACGCGGCGAGATGTTGCCGAGCCGGTTGCTGGTGAAGGACTTGGGAACGCCGGAGTCGCCGTAATAGAAGGCTCCAGCGGGAGCATTCGGGAATTTGGCGGAGTGCTGACCCGCATCGAAGGCCGCCCGGTCAAAGGTGGCACCACGGCCAAACTTGTCGGTCTGGTAGAAGTTAGGCTCCCAACGGAGGCCGTAGTTGATGGTAAGGGTGGGAGTGATGTGCCAGGTGTCCTGGGCGTAGAGACCGAAGACGTTCTGGCGGTAGGTGGTGTCCTGGGTACGGCTCTGGCCGAAGGAGCTCATCTGGCCGGTGAGGAAGTCTGCCAGGGTCTCACCGGAGGCGGAGCCGTTGCCGCCGAAGGTATAGCTGCCGTTGAAGAGGTAGCCGGTGCGGGTGTTGTCACCCGTGCGGATAAATTCTCCACCAAAGGCAATCTGGTGCTTGCCGATGAGCCAGTCAATATCGTCGGCAAAATCCTCGGTGTTCACGTTGAAGTAGCCGGGGGCGCAGGTTCCGCAACCGGTATTGAAGCCGCCAGTCATCTGGATACGCAGATCGACGGGGGTGTAGGTAAAGATGTTGACGCCAAGGGTGTTGGCGTTGATACCGCCCGACGTCGGCCCACGGTTGTTGCGGCGGCGGGAGTAGGTCCCGTGGAAGGTGTTGACGATCTTCGGCGAGATGATGAAGGTGTCGCCGAGGGTAAAGCTCTGAACGCGCTCGTTGTTACCGGCGGTAGTGGTGAGCAGGATGTTGGTCGGCGAGTAGTAGTTAGGAGCGTAGTAGTTGGTGAGGTAGTAGCGGCCGAAGAGGGAGTGGCGCTGGCTCCAGGTGTAGTCGATGCGGCCGATGTACTGGTCTTCGGTGTTGTTGCCGGGAAGGGCCACGCTGACGAAGCCGACGGAGTTGGCCTGCGAGAGCGGAAGCATTTTGACGAGGTTGAGCGCGGCGGGGCTGAACTCCGAGGTGGAGATCTTTTTGCTTGGATTGGCTACGCCGGTGAGGGGGTCCTTGAAGGTTGCCGGGGTGGAGGTCTGGGCGCAGTTGCCGCTGGTGGGCATCCCGCTGAAGTCGCCATTGAGCATGGCAGGCGTTGGGACGCAGTAGTTGGTTGCGCTGGAGGTTTTATGCTCGCGTGTGCCCTGATAGCCGCCGAAGAAGAAGAGCTTGTCGGAGATGATCTTGCCGCCGAGGGTTCCGCCGAACTGATTGCGCTTGACGGTGTCCTTGGAGGTGGAGAAGAAGTTGGTGGCGTTGATGACGTTGTTGCGGACGAAGTCGAAGACGGTGCCGTGCCACTGGTTGGTGCCGGAGTTGGTGACGGCGTTGACGAGCGAGCCCGGGTGGACACCGTTGCGTGCGGGCAGCGAGTTGGATTCGACGGAGAACTCGTGCAGCGCGTCGGGGAAGGGATAGGGCAGGTTGACGTTGGTGAAGTTGTCGGTGTGGTATCCGCCGTCGAGGACGTAGTTGTTGTAGTTGCCCTGGCTTCCGGCGACGGCGATGACGGTGGAGCTGGCGTAGTTCTTGGAGCCGACCATGTCGTTGCCGGGCGCGGTGACGGCACCGCCGGAGACGAGGACGAGTTGGGTAGCCTGACGACCGTTGAGCGGCATCTCGGTAATGCGGGCCTGGTCGATGACCTGTTTGAAGGTGCTGGTCTCGGTCTCGAGGGCTACGCCGGAGGCCTCCACGTCAATGTGCTCGCTTGCCGAGCCGACCTGAAGGTGAGGATCGATGGAGATGCTGTTACCAACCTCGAGCACACCGGTCTGATTGAAGGTCTGGAAGCCCTGCGCGGTGACGCTGAGCGAGTAGGGGCCGACGGGGACGTTCGGCATGGCATAGACGCCTCGGGAGTCGGTCTGAGAGACACGAGTAACTCCGGTCGAGGTCTGCTTGAGGGTTACGGTCGCATCAGCAACGGTGGCCCCGGTGGGATCGGTGACGGTGCCCTGAACGCTGGCGGTGCCTGCGGCCTGTGCCCAGGCCTTTGGAAGCATCACGAGTGGAAGGAGAAGCAGGCACAGGAGTAGATTGGATGGTCCACTTAATCGTTTTTTGCACATAGGAATAGCCTCAAAATCGGTTCAGTTCGACGGTGCGTAAATTGTTTTCACGTCTTGGAAAAGCGCGCAGAGCGCACGACCGGACTATATGGACGCGATTTCTCGGTTGTCAATAAGAAACAGTTCATCCTTTGGAGTCAAGGGGTGCCAATCCGGGACCTCTGGTCAGACCAAATTGCGATAACTGAGGAAGAAGGGCGTCTTCATTTTGTGGCAAGAGCAACGCGGGGAATTCCCTGAAGGTCATTCTGGAAGTCCAAATTCCGCCAGCCGGAAAGCAGCTTCGCGATGTCCTCGCGCTGCCCGTGACCGATTTCGAGCGCGAGGAGGCCGCCGGGCCTCAAAGCCTGGTGCGCCTGAGGGATGAGTCGCCGGTAGATGTCGAGGCCACCGGCCCCTGCAAACAAGGCGGAGGCCGGCTCGTACTCGCGGACCTGAGGATGAAGCTCCGCCGCTGCTTCGAGGGGAACATAGGGAGGATTACTTACGATGGCATCGAAGTAATCGAGTCTCTGCTGGAGGGGCAGGGCCTCCAGCAGATCGGAGACGGTAAATTTAATGGAATCTGATACTTGCAGCGTGGACGCGTTTGACTGGGCGATCTCGAGCGCAGCGGACGAGAGGTCGAGGGCGAGGAGGCTGGCCTGCGGTAGATGCTTTGCCAGTGCGATGGCGATGGCTCCGGAGCCGGTGCCGATATCTGCGATGGTGAGGGGACGATCGTTGGGAAGGCGCTTGAGGACCTCTTCGACGAGGTGTTCGGTCTCGGGCCGCGGTATGAGAACCGCCGGGGTGACGCGAAATGGCAGACCGTAGAACTCCTGCACCCCAAGGATGTATTGGATGGGCTCATGGTGCTGCCTGCGGGCGAGGCAAACTTCATAGTTGCGAACCTGATCGTCCGTCATCAGCTGCGAAGGATTTGCAAGCAGCGTAGCCCGCGAGATGCCGAGGGTGTGGAGCAGCAGGGTCTCGGCATCGCGGCGCGCGGAGTCTACAAGCAGAGGATCTGTGGCAAGTCGTTGGGTGGCAGCACGAACTGCCTGCTGCGCGGTGATGGCGGCGCCGGTCAGATTACATGCTCCTGATCATGAGGATGTTGCCATCGGGGTCGGAGATCGTCAGAGTGTCTTTCGACTTCAGCATGGAGATGTGGTCTTTGTGCAAGAGGCGGGCTGCGCGGGAGAGATTTGAAGTACGCAGAATGAACCGCGCCTTTGGGCCGAGCGAGGCGGCGGTGGCGATCTCAATCTCCTGACCGGAACTTCCCGGCATGTGCAGGAACATCGGGTCTCCTGCGATGGGCTTAAAAGATAGCTGGTTGATATAGAAGTCGCGGGCACCGGCGGGGTCGCGTACGGCAATGGAGACGGAGCCGATGGAGTCGGCGACGCGATCTTCGCCGAGGTGCTTGCCATGGTCGTTGTAGTGCAGCGAGCCGGGCTGGTATTGGGTGTACTCGAGGTTCTGGGCTGCGCCGTTGGCATCGAGGGGACCGGCAAGGGTAAAGAGAAGATTGCCTGCTCCGGCCTTGCGGACCTGTTTGGGAGTCAGGCCGTGCGAGACGTAGTCGTCATGAACTGCCTGGAGATCGTCGCCCTCAAAGCAGACGTGGAGGAAGCCGATCGCGGCTTCTTTGGGAACTTCAGGATTGGCGGGGTAGAGCTCGAGGAACTGATGATCGTTGATCTTGATGAAGCTTTCACGAGGCTTGCCATCTTTGTCGTTGAGAGCGAAGGCTTCTTCAAAGCCAAGCTTGTTGTAAAAGTCGCGCGACGCATCGAGAGAACGCACACGAATGGCAATGTGGGCGATCCCGGCCAGAGGGGGCGTCTGCTGCTGCGCAGAGAGCGGGAGGAAAGCCATAAGGAAAAGGCCCAGGGCGGAGATGCGGCGCAGAAACATCGTGGTTTTCCTTTTGTGATGTTGAACAGTCACAGTAATTTTCTCAGATCGAAGAGTATCCGGCATTCGCATGCACCTGCGAAGCCGGTCTCCGCTCTGCTATTCTGCGCCGACCGAAGACAAGTGGCTGCTGGACTCACGATGCTTCTTACTTTGTGAGTTTCAGCAGGACGGCACCATGGCGCGGCAGGGTGAAGACATCGGTGTCCTTGATGGTGCCGAGATCTTTGTGGGCCCAGAGATCACGCGCGTGCGCGGTACCGGAGGGAAAACCGGCCTCTTTGAGATGAAGACGCATATTGCGCATGGCGTTCTGGTCGTGAGAGAGATTGAAGACGGCCAGCGCGACCGAGCCATCCGAGAGCGGACGCGACCATATCTCAAGCTCGTCGCCGGAGAAGATGCGAGTACCCTGCTTGCCGAGCTTGTCCTGATCGATGGCGACGACCTCTTTGTTGGTCAGGACGGAGCGTACGTCGTCGTTCATCTGGGTGAGATTGTTGCCGGCGATGAGCGGAGCGGCGAGCATGGACCACATGGTCATGTGGGAGATGTCTTCTTCGTGCGTCATCTTGCCGTTGCCCACTTCGAGCATGTCGGGGTCGTTCCAGTGGCCGGGGCCAGCGTACTTCGCGAGGCCTGCCTGTGAGAGACCGATGAGAATCATGCTGTCGTAGTTGGCGCGGATGTCATCGGTCGTGCGCCATAGATTTCCGCCGACCTCGGGCGCCCACTGCCACGACTGGTCAAAGCCGTACTGGCAGAGGCTGTAGACGATGGGGCGGCCGGTCTTGAGAATCGCCTGATGCATTTTCTGGTAGGCATCCCGCATCATCTTGTTCTGCGCGGGGATGTCGTTTGGATGCTCCTGCCGCATGTTGTTCCGGAAGCTGCAGAGATCGTACTTGAGATAGTCGATGCCCCAGTCTGCATACATTTTGGCGTCCTGCTCTTCGTGTCCGTATGAGCCTTCGTAGTGGGCACAGGTCTGCGGGCCGGGGGAGGAGTAGATGCCGATCTTGAGGCCCTTGGAGTGGACATAGTCGGCGAGCGCCTTCATGTCGGGGAACTTCTCGTTGGTGTGAAGCACTCCGTTGGCGTCGCGCTTGCCTTCCCAGGTGTCGTCGATGTTGACGTAGACATAACCGGCGTCGCGCATGCCGCTGGAGACGATCAGGTCGGCAGCCTTGCGAATATCGGCGTCGGTGACCTTCCCGGCAAACCAGTTCCAGCTGTTCCAACCCATGGGTGGAGTTGCGGCGAGTTTTTGCGCAGCAAGTGGAAGTGAGAGAAGAGACAAGCCGACAAAAGCAAGAAAGGCGCGACGCATTTGGATGATGATCCTCCGGAGAAATTTTCAGAGGACTCCATGAGACTGGCTGTTGGCTGGCTTGTCAACCAGCGGGACACCCCGACTGGTTTGAGTTTCTCTACGGCTGCGGTGGTGGCGGCGGGCTGCTGGTCTCAGGATCGGTGATGATGCGCGAGCTCACATTGAGCTTGTGATAGTTGCTATAGGTTGCCGTGAACGACCAGACGCCGGATGCATTGTTGGCGACGGCGTTCGATGCGATCGTCCGGGGCAACCAGAACTGCCGGGAATCGAAGGTCACGGGAGCATACTCGACTGACCACGTCCAGAGGACTCGCAAGCCATTATTATCGCGATGATTGGGGATGACCATCTCAACCCGAAGGGGATGAAAGGTTCCGGGTTCAAACCAGGCGCGGCCAGATTGCGGCTCCGGGCCGGGGCAGGAGTCGTCGTTGAGCATATCGGGCTTGAGGACGAAGGCGATGGGAATCGCCGGGACCTTGTTCAGCAAGGTGGATGGCCCAAGCGTGTAGTCAAAGCAGCGGGACATCTCCAACGACACCATGGCAACACCGGTACTGAAGGCGCCTGTGAAGATGGCCGGTCCGCGGAGGTCATCGTTCTTCGCCGGCTTGCGGTTGACCAGTTTGATCTCGCGGGTTTCGGTAAAGATATGCTCTTCCCCCAGGGTCTTCGACCGCACCAGACGGAAGACGGAATCGGTGGTGGTTTTGACGTCGCGGGAGCCCTCCTGCTTAAGAACGGAGACGACGTGCTCGTCGGCAAAGACGTCGGGAACATGTCCGAGATAATCCCAGAGATTCTCCTGCAGGCGCAGGAGGATGTCGTGCATCTGAGGCGGGGAGGCAGCGGGCTCCTCCACCGGCTGCTGTGCAGGAGCTCGCAGCGGCTGCGCCGGGCTGGGGAAAGCCAGCGCGACAACTATGGTGACAGCGGCAGCCAGACGGATTTTGAGGACCACAGGGCGCACCGGTTCTTCCCTCAGCTGGGTTGCGATGGATTGTCGCCGAGGTGCGATCGTTCTGCCAAGCGCTTTCAGCAGGAACAAAGCATGGTGCTACGATCTGTTCGGGCTAAATCCCCTTGAAGAGGCGAATATGACGGAGTGGAATGCGCAGGGATACGCGCGAATCTCAGCGCTACAACAGGCGATGGCGGCCGAGACTCTGGCCCTGCTCGATCTAAAGGACGCGAAAGACGTCCTGGACCTGGGATGCGGAAACGGCAAAATTACTGCCGAGATTGCCGCGCGTCTTCCCGAAGGAAGAGTGGTCGGGGTGGATGCGTCTGCCGATATGATCGGCTTTGCCAAGACGAGCTTCGGGTTACCAACCTATTCGAATCTGAAGTTCGAGGTCTGTGACATCCGCAGGATTGCCTTTCGTGACGAGTTCGATCTGGTGGTCTCGTTCAATGCGCTCCATTGGATCCCGGAACAGGAAGAGGCACTGAATGCGATTCATGCGGCGCTGAAGTCTAGAGGACGGGCCCAGCTGCGGCTGGTGCCAAAAGGACAGCGCAAGAGCCTTGAAGACGTGCTCGAGGAGACGAGAAAGTCGTCCAGATGGTGTATGTACTACGAGGGATATAACGACCCCTATCTGCATCTGACCGCGGATCAGTATGCCGCCCTGGCCACGCAGTGCGGGCTGCAAGTGATTAGCGTTGACGTCAAGGACAAGTCGTGGGACTTCGGTTCCCACGACGGCTTCTTCGCCTTCGGTTCGGTGACCTTTGTGGAGTGGACCCGGCGATTGCCCGAGGAGGCGAGACCGGAGTTCATTCAGGATGTGCTGGACCGTTACAGCGCTGTGGCTGGCGACGATCACACGTTTCGCTTTTACCAGATGGATGTCCGGCTCGCGAAGGGGTAACTGTCCTTTTGCATCACGGAACGTGAACTCCGAGAGACGTATCAGGCTGCTGTCGTCTCGGCTTTCATCTTTTCGGCGATGTCGTGCGCAATGAGCGCGTCGATGGTCGGCTGCAACATTCCTTCCATCACCATGTTGAGCTGATGCGTGGTGAGGCCGATACGATGGTCGGTCAGGCGGTTCTGCGGAAAATTGTAGGTGCGGATCTTTTCAGAGCGGTCACCGGTGCCGACCTGCTGTTTGCGATCCTTGGCCTGGAGCTGATGAATGCGCTCCTCCTCAACCTCATACAGGCGGGCGCGCAGAACACGCATTGCCTTCTCGCGATTCTTGATCTGCGACTTCTCATCCTGGCAGCTGACGACGGTGTTCGTCGGAATGTGAGTGATGCGCACGGCCGAGTAGGTGGTGTTGACGGACTGTCCGCCCGGACCGGAGGAGCAGAAGGTATCGACGCGCAGGTCCTTGGCTTCGATCTTGATGTCAACCTCTTCGGCCTCGGGCAGGACGGCGACGGTGATCGCTGAGGTGTGGACGCGTCCCTGGGTTTCGGTGGCAGGAACGCGCTGCACGCGATGCACGCCGGACTCGTACTTCATCTGCGAGTAGACCTTGTCGCCCTCGAAGATGGCGGTGACTTCCTTCATGCCGCCGCCGATGCCGGTTTCGGAAGTGGAGAGAACCTGTACCTTCCACTTGTGCTGCTCGGCGAAGCGGAGGTAGGTGCGGAACATCTCGGAGACGAAGATCGCGGCCTCGTCGCCGCCGGTTCCGGCGCGCAGCTCGATGATGATGTTCTTGTCGTCGTTGGGGTCCTTGGGGAGGAGCATGACCTTGAGTTCGTCCTCGATCTCGGTGAGGCGCGGCTCGAGGGCGAGGAGCTCGGCCTGGGCCATCTCCTTGATGTCGGCGTCGTCCTCGGCGAGCATGGCCTTCGCGTCGGCGACGCCCTGCTTCACCTGGCGGTATTCGCGGAATTTCTCGACGACGGGCTCAAGGTCGCGGTGCGCCTTGGCGGTGGCGGAGAACTTCTTCTGGTCGGTGACGAGCGCGGGGTCGGCCAGCTGCTGGCCAAGCTCTTCGTAGCGCGCTTCCATCTGGTCTAAGCGGTCGAACATGGATGCTCCTAAATCTTTGTGTTCAAGGGGATTTCTGAAAAGGGAGAGGGCGAAGTCGGGCGCAGCTTCCGGGGTCCCCAACGAGCTTGCTCGTTGGGGTGGAGCTAGGCGAAGTCGTGACGGGTGGGGATCACGCCGGGGAAGGGCACCAGGAACTTGGCTGCGAATCGCATCTCTCTTTAGATGTTACTCCTCCTGCGGCAGGTTCAAGTACGGGAAGTTGATTGAGTTCTCGCCACAGAAATACCCGTATACTGCACCTGCATGAGCGCTTATGGGCAGCCGCGAAAGGTTCGTTTTTCGACGTGGATTCTTGCTGTCTTTGGATTGCTTGTGCTGTTGGCGGCTGTCACGGCGGTGATCCATCCCGTATTTGCCCCGCTATGGCTGATTCTGCTGCCGGTCTTTCTGTTTTGCTGGATTGATGACTGCATACGATGGATACCGATCGATTCGAGTCGGCGGGTCCGATGCAATCGTGACCCGATTCGCGCCGCGCTCTTTCAGCGTCCTCCGCCCCATATCTCCTGAAAATCTGCCCAAACCACAGGTCTATGCCTGGGGATCTGCCGCAGGAACCTGAGGCGGCACGCATCTCTTTTTCAGCGAAAAGGGATTTTATGACTTTGGACCAGACCTTCTTTTTGGGCCTGTATGGCTCGGTCTGTGTATTCGGATTGCGATTTCTCCACCTGCGCTGGTTATGGCGTCGAAGAAAGCGCCAGGGAAATCACTCCGGGTTTTACCCACGAGGGGCGGCCCTGGGGAATGCTCTCCATCAGCTGCAGGCGATTGCCGAACCACAGACGAAATATGTCATTGAAGAAAAGCTGGACGAAGAGGGCGAGGAAGATTACGACGGTGGTCCCGATGACCCGGTACGGCATCTGCACCGCCAGGCAAAGAAGATTCGGCGGGGGGAGCCGTTGGAGCGGCTGACGACGTTTTTGCCGAGTTCGGAGTAGACGACACAAGATGCTGGTGCCGTCTCAGGTTTCCGGATAGTACTGGACCCGTGCGGGCACGGGAAGGATCTCGAGCTGAAAGTGCTCGCAGATCCTGCGAGCCGCCGCAACCGGCTTTACCGTGCTGGTGTCGATTGAGAGACCCGACGAAGGGAGGGGAGGAAAGCAGTCGGCCCCCTGCATTCGAAGCGCGCGAAAGGTGGCGACCGAACGCAACTTAAGAAACTCGGCTCGTGAGGGGTTCTCCATACGGTTTTCGAGCTCTTCCGTCGGGCAGGTCAGTTCCACGAAGCAGATCTCGCCGCCCGATTTCCGTACTGTCGAGATGGCCGATTCGATGAAGCCTGGATTGACAGTGGATTCGGGGGCGAAGGTGAAGATGAGGGAGATATCGTCTTTGGCCGCGGCCTCGAAGACGGAGAGCCAGATCTGTTCGCGCAAACGCACAAACGGAGGTGTACCGAACTGGAAGACAGACAACAGCGTGTCGACGACCAAATGGTTGTGAAAGAGGCGGAGCCCGGTCATCTGCTGGAGAGCTCTTCCAACGGTGAGCTTTCCGGCAGCGGCCGGTCCATGCAGGAAGATCAGCTTCATGGCGTTATGCCGACGCAGGGGCGAGCCAGGCGCTCGGCGTAGAACGCGAGATGGCAATCTCTTCGTCTGTCATCTCGACGGCGACATCGGCGAACAACGGTGTCGAGAGATACCGCTCGCCGGTGTCGGGCAGCATGGCGAGGATGGTGGAGCCTTTCGGTGCCTTTTCGGCGACCTTCATGGCACCGGCGAAGGTAGCACCCGAGGTAATGCCGCAGAAGATTCCTTCCTTGCGCGCAAGTTCCTTGCTCCACTGCATCGCTTCGGCGTTCTGGACGGTGACGACCTGATCGATCTTGTTCTGCTGCACGGCATCGCCGGCAAGCTTGGCGATAAAGTCGGGGCTCCAGCCCTGTTGCGGGTGGGGCTTCCAGGCGGGATGGCCGCTGGTGGGATCGCCGTTGGCATCCCGTTCCTGCGGAATGCCGCTTGCGACCATCGGGGCGTCGGCAGGCTCGCAGACGACAATCTTCGTCTTAGGGGATTCTTTTGCCAGAACGCGAGCTACGCCTTTGAGCGTGCCTCCGGTGCCGAAGCCGGTGACCCAGTAATCGAGCGATCCATTGGGAAAGTCATTGAGGATTTCGACGGCAGTTGTCCTGGAGTGGAAGTCAGCGTTGGCCTCGTTCGTGAACTGACGGGTGTAAAACCAGCCGTGCTTTTCGGCCAACTCGGCGGCCTTGGCAGCCATTCCGGTACCGCGGCTGGCGGCAGGCGTGAGGATGACTTTGGCTCCGAGAAAACGCATCAGTTTACGGCGCTCCACCGAAAAGGTCTCCGCCATCACGAGGACGAGGGGATAGCCTTTCTGGGCGCAGACCATGGCGAGACCGATGCCGGTATTTCCGCTGGTCGCTTCCACCACGGTCTGGCCGGGCTTCAGCTTGCCGGTCCGCTCTGCGTCCTCGATCACGCCGAGCGCGAGCCGGTCTTTGACCGATCCAAGAGGATTGAAGGCCTCAACCTTGACAAAGAGGTTGACGTCGGGCGGCGCGAGCCGGTTGATCTTTACGATGGGAGTGTTGCCTACGGTTTCAAGAATGTTGGCGTATGGTTTTCCCACTGGAAGCTCCTTGTCAGACATGACTTTCGCGGCCCACGGATGCTGAGGGAAATTTTAGATGGCATCTCTCATTTCCGCATCCTATGAAGAACAATAAAGGAAGAAGCGATGGCGCTGTTTCGAAAGCTCGCAGAACTCGCGGAAGAACTGTCGAAAGAACCCAGTCGTCTGAAGAAGCGTGCCGCGATTGCGGACGCCATCGGTCAAGTGCACAAGGCCGAACCCGGGGGCGAAGATGCGGGGCGATTCGCGCTTTATCTCGCTGGAACTCCGTTTGCAGAGGCTGATCCGCGCAAGCTGAATGCCGGTGGCGCTCTGCTGACGAAGGCGCTGCTTGAGGTGAGTGGAGCAACGCAGACTGAGCTTACCGCCGCCTATCGAAAGCATGGGGATCTTGGATCGGCAGCGTTTGATCTGATGTCCAGCGGGAAAGACGGATCAGAACAGTGAAAGCAAACCCTGAGAGCGAGATGGAACTGACTCTCGCTGAGGTCGCTGAGGCTTTTGCAGCGATTGCAGGCGCGCGGACAACAGCCCAACGGGCTGCGCTGGTCGAGGGTCTTCTACGGCGCGCTACACCGCTCGAAGCGAAATATCTGCTCAAGCTGATGATTGGAGATATGCGCATCGGTGTGAAGCAGAGCCTGGTGGAAGAGGCGATCGCTGTTGCCGCCGAGGTTCCGGTTGCCGAGGTCCGACACGCGGTGATGCTCGAAGCAGATTTGGCCTTGGCGGTGAGGAGGGCTTTTGGCGGGACGCTGAGCGATGCACATATGCGTTTATTCCATCCTCTGGGTTTCATGCTGGCTTCGCCTGTGGACAGTCCGGAAGAAGCCGGCAGGCGCTTTGAAGAGAAGCCTGAAGAGCCGACACCGCCAAAAAAATCGCGCAAGAAAAAAACGGGCGTCGATGAGGAGAGCAGCACCGCAGCCGTTCCTAAGGATTCGATGGAGCAACCACAAGCACATACCATCGCCGCCTTTCTTGAAGACAAATACGACGGCATGCGTGCACAGCTGCACTGCGGTGATCCCAGCCAGCCTGGCAGGGTCGTCATCTATTCGCGAAATCGTGAAGACGTTACAGAAAGCTATCCTGAGCTCGAAGAAGCGTTTGCCCTTGTGGAGAGATCAGGAGTCGGACCGCTCATCTTCGACGGCGAGATTCTTGGATGGGATTTGAAGGAAGGGAAGGCTCTGCCCTTTGCTGTCCTCGGACAGCGCATCGGACGCAAACGCGTCTCGAATGCGTGGAGAGAACAGGTTCCGGTCATTTTTATGGCCTTCGATCTGATCTTCGCTGATGGCGAGCTTCTACTTCATCTTCCCCTACGTGAGCGGCGCAATCGCCTTGAGGCGGTAGTGGAGCGTCTGGTTGAGGTCGCACGCTCTCCTCTTGCCATCGATGAACGCGCAAAACTTTCGCAGGGCATGATGTTCGCGGAGCCCGAAGGCGATCCGGTGGAGCGATTGTTGCTTGCGCCGTCCCGCCTGGTCGAGTCCGCCGAGGATATCGATCGGGCTTACGCGGAGGCGCGGGCCCGCGGCAATGAGGGGGTGATGTTGAAATCGGTCTCCTCGTTGTATCAGCCGGGAAGACGCGGTTTGGCGTGGCTCAAGCTGAAACGCGAACTCGCAACGCTCGATGTCGTTGTCACTGGGGCGGAGCTCGGTCACGGCAAGCGAGCAGGCATCCTGAGCGATTACACCTTCGCCGTTCGTGGTCCAGACTATGAGAAAAATGGAGAGCTGCTGAATGTAGGCAAGGCGTACTCGGGCCTTACGGATGCAGAGATTGCGGCGATGAGCGTGTGGCTGATGGAACACACGCTTGAGGATCGCGGCTTCTTTCGGACAGTAGAGCCGCTCAAGATTCTCGAGGTAGCATTCAACAACATCATGCGCAGTGACCGCCACGCGAGCGGATTCGCCCTGCGCTTTCCGAGGATTGTGCGAATCCGTGACGACAAGCCGATCAACGAGATAGATTCGGTGGATCGCGTCGAGGAGATCTACCAGTCCCAGGTCGACAAGCCTGTGGAGCAATCGGATGCGGAGTAAGCTGAAGCCATCTTGTAAGAATTACAACCTCGTGAATCCTTCGGCTTCGGGAAGAGTCATGGGTTGAACGTTCTGCCGAGCAGGGTGCATCCTAGACGCATGGAATACAGACAGCTTGGACGATCAGGATTGAAGGTGCCGGAGCTCTGCTTCGGTGCGGGAACGTTTGGTTCAAATAACGAGTTCTTTAAGGCATGGTCGGAGACGACACAGCATGAGGCCGATCGCATTGTGGGCATCTGTATGGACGCAGGCCTCAACTTCTTCGACACCGCTGATGTGTACTCCAACGGAAGCAGCGAGAGCGCTCTCGGGCAAGCGCTTAAAGCTCATAAGCGCGAGGACCTGCTGATCTCAACCAAGACGACCTTCCGTTTCGGCGAAGGAGCCAACAACGTCGGGTCAAGCCGATATCACATGATTCAGCAGCTTGAAGGAAGCCTGAAGCGGTTGGGCACGGACTACGTCGACGTCTACCATATGCACGCCTTCGATGCGACGACCCCGGTCGAGGAGACGCTGTACACACTGGATCAGTTCGTTCGCGATGGCAAGGTGCGTTACATCGCATGCTCGAACTTTTCCGGGTGGCATCTCATGAAATCTCTCAGCGTGAGCGAGCGTTATGGGTGGTCCCGCTACGTTGGACACCAGGTCTACTACTCGCTTGTGGGCCGCGACTACGAGTGGGAGTTGATGCCGCTGGGCCTCGACCAGGGGGTAGGTGCGCTTGTCTGGTCGCCGTTGGGATGGGGCAGACTGACGGGCAAGATTCGCCGCGGACAGCCGCTCCCGAAAGACAGTCGCCTGCAGACGAAGGTTGTGGCCGACAGTGGACCGCAGCCCGACGACGAATACCTTTACAGGGTTGTCGATGCGCTGGATGAGGTCGCCAAAGAAACCGGGAAGACGATTCCGCAGATCGCATTGAACTGGTTGCTGCAACGGCCTACCGTTTCGACACTGATCATCGGTGCACGCAACGAAGAGCAGCTGAAGCAGAACCTCGGCGCCGTCGGCTGGAAGCTTGCCCCGGAACATATTGCCAAGCTCGACGCTGCCAGCGCGATTCAACGCGCTTATCCGTATTGGCACCAGGTGCAGTTCACAGAACGCAATCCTCTGCCGGTGTAAGAACCGAGATTGGGATCGTTTTTGAAATTATTAAATGCCATTGAGTTGAACGGCATTAGAAGCGGGGCTCTCAAAAGCCCCGCTTCCTTTTTGCAGACTGGTTGTCTATACAGAAAAATATTTCGGTCTTCCCTGTGTCCTTCTTTATGTCTTTACTGCTAGAATTTCGGCGTTCTGTTTCCGGCTTTTTCGTTCCGACGTAGGAACTACGATAACGAGCCGCAGGACCACGGAGAACAATCCCATTGAACAACTATTGGACCGGCTGGGCCATGTGCCTAAGCCTGTTGATGGCGTGCGTGCCGAGTTGCGGCCGCGCCCAAGACACGAGATCGGACCGCACTGATGCAGGTAGCGGCGAAGTGGCAGAAGCAACGATGCCCGAGAGCACTTCTCTGCCTGCAACCGGTATTGGTGGAACAACGTCTCCAAACAGCCTTGAACAAAGCGCCAGCGTCTGGCGAAGGCTTAGTCATTTTTATCTGGTGGACTGGACGGTAACGCCGGCTCCGTCAGAGCCTGCGGTGCGCCGCGGCCTCGATGCTCCATTGGACTCGCCTCCGTTTCCCTCTTCAGATTGGAGCTATGGGGGTTCGTCGGCCATTGGGATTCCCGATGGCAATGTATACCCGACGATGTCGGCGCTGAAACAGGAGAATAACCGGACGCGGCTTTATGGGTGGGTGGAGGTTTCGGGAAATGCCAGCACCTCTTCCGACACCAATTATCCATTGACCTATGGGTTTACTCCCAACCACATCATGATGAACCAGGCGGTGCTGACGCTGGAGCGCCAGCCCGATACGCTACAACGATCTCACTTCGACTGGGGATTTCACCTCTCAGCTTTTTTTGGAGCGGATTATCGTTACACCATCGCCAAAGGTTACTGGAGCGGGCAGTTACTGGAGAACAATCGCCAGTATGGTTTCGATCCGCTGTGGGAATCTCTCGACCTCTATTTCCCGGTAAAAGAAGGCCTCGTCGTTCGTATCGGACGCTTCCCTGCGCTACCTGGCATTGAAACGCAGCTTGCCCCGAGCAACTACACGATCAGCCATTCCCTTGTGTTTTCGGCAGCCCCCTCGACAGAAACGGGAGCGATGGCCACGCTCAAGCTCAATCCTCAGTGGATGGTGCAGTTAGGAATCTCTGCGGGACACGACGTCGCGCCATGGACTGTCGATCGCAAACCCTCCGCCATCGCGTGTCTCGACTATTCAACGCTGACGAATCACGACAACCTGTACCTTTGCGCGAGCGGTATCAACGATGGGCGCTACGCCTATAACAACGTACAGCAGTACGATGTGACGTGGAATCACCGCTTTAGTGCGAAGTGGAATTCCTCGACGGAGGCGTGGGCCATGTACGAGCGGGATGTGCCGAACGTCGCCCACAACGTGATGAGTCCGATGATTCCGGAGACAGGAGCGAACGGTGCCTACTGTGCCGCGGGCCAGATGACCTGCTTTGCCCCGGAGTATGCCGCAATGAATTACCTGAACCGCGAGGTCAACTCAAAGCTGTTTGTCGGGATGCGTTCCGGTCTGCTGAACGACAAGAAGGGACAACGTACCGGGATTCCGGGGAAGTACACCGAGAACACCCTGTACGCGACGAAGACCTTCGGTACCACTGTCATGCTGCGGCCCGAACTTCGTTTCGACCACTCCTGGGACAACCTGGGCTATAACGGCGGCAAAGCACGAAATCAACTCTTCTTCGGTGTCGATCTTATCTACAAGTTCTGAAAGTTCTGACAAGAAGTTCGAACCAGGGCCGCCTGTTGTATAAGGAATCGAGGTTTGCGTCGTGGCGCGAGTTGAACAGGACGGAACCCGTTTTCCTTTTGGAGTGACAGGCTTGCGCAAGCGACTTCTCAATCTGCTTCTCGTTCTTGGACTCACGTCAATGGTTTCGGCGCAGACAGTCGGCAGCCACAGCTTCAAGGTCAGCAATGGACAGTTCACGCTGGACGGCAAGCCCTTCCGTGTTGTCTCGGGAGAGATGCACTACCCGCGGATTCCGCGAGCGTACTGGCGCGATCGACTGCGGATGGCCAAAGCCATGGGCCTGAATACGATTACGACATATGTCTTCTGGAACGTGCATGAACCGCAGCCAGGAGTCTACGACTTTACCGGCAACAATGATGTTGCGGAGTTCATCCGCGAGGCTCAGCAGGAGGGTCTTTACGTCATCCTTCGTCCCGGTCCTTATGTCTGCGCCGAGTGGGAGTGGGGCGGCTATCCCGCATGGCTGTTGAAAGATCCTTCGACAAAGGTACGGACGACTGACCCGAAGTTTATGCAGCCAGCGGCACGATGGATCAAGCGGCTGGGCCAGGAACTGGCTCCATTGCAGATCGGCAATGGTGGACCAATCATTCTGACGCAGGTTGAGAATGAGTACGGCTCCTTCGGAGACGATCACACATACATGCAACAGATTCACAAGCTGCTGATCGACGCCGGATTTACGAAGTCGCAGCTTTACACTGCCGATGGTCCCATCCAGGTTCCCGATGGAGCGCTGCCCGACTTGCCTGTCGGGATCAACTTTGGGGGTGAGAAGGATGGAGACGCGAAGGAGGCCTTCGTTACCCTGAAGAAATTGCGTCCTGATGGACCGTTCTTCAACAGCGAATACTGGGCCGGATGGTTCGATCATTGGGGAGGAAAGCATGCCCATACCAACACGGCCGCCCAGCTCGCGAATCTGAGGTGGATGCTGGAGCAGGGATACTCCGTGAGCATCTATATGTTTCATGGAGGCACGAGCTTTGGCTGGATGAATGGAGCCAATAGCGACGGCAAGGGCAGCTACGAGCCGGACGTTACCAGCTACGATTATGACTCGGCTCTCGACGAGAGCGGCCGCCCCACGCCGAAGTACTTCGGCATGCGTGACATCATCGCGAAGGTCACGGGTGTCAATCCGCCGCCTGTCCCCACCGTTGCACCGGCCATGGGCGTACCTGCCGTTGCGCTGCCGGACGCAGCATCGCTCTGGGAGAATCTGCCGACAGCCATCCGCTCCGACAACGTTGAGGCGATGGAGCAGATCGGTCAGGCTTACGGATATATTCTCTATCGCACCCATCTCAGATCGGACGTTGATGGAGAACTGGTCCTCGATCAGCTCCACAGCTATGCCGGTGTGTACCTGAACAAGAGATTGATGGGAACGATCGACCGCCGCTTGAAACAGGACCGGCTCTCTCTTCACGGAACGGCGGGAGCACAGCTCGATATCCTCGTCGAGAACACAGGGCGTGTGAATTTTGGCAAATCGATCGGCGGCGAGCAGGCGGGAATCACAAGACAGGTCACACTGGCGGGCAAGCCTCTCGTGGGCTGGGAGATTTATCCGCTAACGATGACGCATGTGGAGAAACTTCCGTTCGCAAAGCGGCCCTGCGAAGGGCCTTGTTTCTATCGTGGCAGCTTCAATCTCCCGAAGACAGCAGACACCTTTCTCGATACCTCGGAGTTCACGAAGGGTCAGCTTTGGCTAAACGGACGTGCGTTGGGAAGAATCTGGAACGTGGGTCCGCAGAAGACCTTGTATACACCGGCACCATGGCTGAAGGAAGGAAGAAACGAAGTCATCGTCTTCGATCTGGATGGCAAGATGGGCCGCAGCGTTCGCGGACTGGAGAAGCCTGTCCTCTAGACGATATGACTCTCTAGTGGCCAGCCCCGGGATCGAGATGCTTTGGCGGCTTCGGGATGAAGAACAGCAGCGGAAGCATGCAGGCGCAGAAGATTGCCAGATACTGGATGATGTCGAGATAAGCAAGCATTCCGGCCTGGCGATGGAGCTGATTGTAGATATAAGCCTGCGCTGTGTGGGAGGCCTGTCCGACCATCGGATTGCCACCGCCATGGCCGCCGAACATCCCTTTGAGCCGCTTGACCTGATCGACGAACGCAGGATTTCCCGCGGAGAGATTTCGCACCATGTTGGTTTCGTGCGCCGCGGTCAGCCGGGTAAGCATCGTTGCCATAAAGGCGGTGCCGCAGGACCCCCCGATGTTACGGGCGAGATTGGTAAGGCCGGAGACGTCGTTATTCTCTGACTGCTTCACCCCAATGTAGGCGATGGTGTTGATCGGGATAAACAGGAAGGCCAATCCGGAGGCCTGGAAGATGCGCAGGAAGACCAGGCGGGGATAGCTGATGCCCAGGTCCATCGTGTGCATTGTGATCAGCGAGAGCGTCAGCATGGCGAAGCCGTAGGCGATGAGCTTGCGCGGATCGACCTTGCTCGAGAGAAAGCCCACGACGGGCATCATCGCCATCATCATGAAACCGGCAGGAGACAAGACCATGCCTGCAAGTTCCGCCGTGTATCCCAGCAGTGTCTGGACAAATTGCGGAATCAGAATGGTCGTGCCGTAGAGCGAGAAGCCAAGCACGAACATCAGGGCGAACGAGATTGCAAAGTTTCGCCGCTTGAACAGAGTCAGGTTGATGATGGGTCTGTTTCCGGTCCGAAGCTGTCGAAGCTCCCACCAGATCATGGCGACGAAGGCGACGATCATGGTGACGACGAAGAAGGTAATCAGCTTCGATCCGAACCAGTCGTCTTCCTGTCCCTTATCGAGAACGAATTCCAGCGAACCGAAGGTCAGACCTAGCAGCGCAAATCCCAGCAGATCAAGACGGATGCCGCCCTTCTGCGATTCCTTGACCTGTTCTTCGACCCACGGCGGGTCTTCCACGATGCGCGAGGTCAGGAACAGAGACAAGAGGCAGATAGGAACGTTCAGGAAGAAGATCCAGCGCCAGTCGTAGTTGTCCGTAATCCAGCCACCAAGGGTAGGTCCGATGGCAGGCGCAACGACAACAGCAAGGCCATACATGGCAAAGGCCTGGCCTCGTTTCTCGGGCGGAAAGGTATCGGCAAGAATCGCCTGTTCGGAGGGTGCCAGACCGCCACCTCCGATACCCTGCAAGATGCGGAAGAAGACGAGAAGCGGAAGCGAGGGGGCAAGACCGCAGAGGGCAGAACTGACGCCAAAGAGGACGACGCAGATCATGTAGAACTTCTTGCGGCCGATGAATGTCGTCATGTAGGCGCCCGCCGGAAGGATCACGGCGTTTGCCACAAGATATGCAGTCAGCACCCAGGTGGCTTCGTCCTGGGTAGATCCCAACCCACCGGCGATATGGGGCAGCGCAACGTTCGCGATCGAGGAGTCCAGAACCTCCATGAAGGTCGCAAGCGTAACCGTCATCGCGACGATCCACGGATTGACGCTAGGCCGCCACGCTGCGTGAGGAGCTGCAGCCTGCTTTTCTTTCTGTTCGCGTAGTTGGGAGCCTGGAAGCTCTAGGGTGCTCGAAGCCATGAGTGACTGTTCAGATTCCTTCTAAAACCCATGAGATTCAGTTTTTAGAGGAGTTTTTGCAGTTGCCCCGCATATGGTGCAGCCCGTCAGAGGGATCTGCACCATGGGGAGGTTTATCGAGCGTAGTTTTGCGCGTAGATATCGCGAGGCAGACCGGCACTGCGGGCCTTCCGCTTAAAGGCAAGAGCATCCTCCCGGCTCATCGAACCTCCTACGGTGACGAGATAGGGGGAACGGCCTGTGGGGGAGAAGACCTCTGGATTCAACGCAGGATATTTCGCTTTGAGTTCCGCAGCCTTCTTCTGGGCCTGATCTTCGTGATTATAGGTATAGGCCACGACATGCCACTGGGTGCGTCCCGACGAAGGTGCATTCGTTGTGTTGGTGGGGGAAGGGGCTGGTGTCGGTGTCGTCGCCGCAGGAGCAGATGTCGCAGAAGGAGCCTTCGCAGTCTCGGTCGGACGAGGTACGTCCGTTGCCGCGCCTGCCCCACTTCGGGTGAGTCGCCAGCCGAAGAACAGGAGAACCAGAATCGCTACGGCTGCGACGATGAGAAGCTGGGTCCTTCGGGGGTCCTTCTCCACTGGCTTCACGATCCGGTGCCTGACGTCCGGAGCCTGTGTGTGGGGGATGTTCCGGGCAGCAGCGGCGGGGATAACCGACTTCGATTCAACCGGCTTTGGAGCCTGAGAGGTTCTGGCACTCTCAGCCGTCTCAAAGAGAGGGCCAGCCGACGCTGGCTTCGATGCCACAGTCTCGGCTGCTGTCCTGGCGGGAACCGCTCCCGTTGCAGCTGTCGCGAGCGGAGCAGCCTTCTCTGTTTCGGTTTTTACCTTGGTCTCGGGTTTGGGTGCGGCAAGGCTGGGAGGAGTGGCTGCAGCGGGTTTCGGAGTTGAGACCGGTCCGAGTGCAGCCGCCATCTCGGGGAGGCCCCACTTGTCACTGAGTCCATTGCGGATAATGGCATCGAACGGAGGGGGCAATACTGTCGCGGAGCCCTGCAGCGTGCGCCTTCCGGTCATTGCTTCCAACAACAATGCAGCCAGATCGTGTGCATCGGCCGCTTTGCGCCGGCTGACCTCGGCCTCGTCTCCATCAGGCGAGCCTGCCTCTCTGACACAGTCGCTGCGCAGTTTAACCGTCTCTCCGACAGCGAGAATATTTTCCGCTCGAACGTGCTCATGGACTAAGCCACGGGCGTGGAGGGCGGCCAGAGCCTGAATCAGGCTGTATGCGAGCTGCTTGGCCTCTTCTACGTTGACCGTGCGGTTGCGGAGCAGGTCCGCAAGGCTCATCTCGGTCGGCTCCATGACGGCGTAGACCAGTGGAGTGCCATCGAGCACGGTTTCGCCGTACTTGCGCATCTCCACCAGATTTTCCTGCTTGATCTCCGAGACCATCCTCCAGCGACTCAGAATCTCGGGTTCGTCAAAGTGAGCCTCAATCAGACGGACCATCGCAGGCGTACCGGTGCCGTTGGTCGTCAGAAAGAAGGCGCTTCTTCCCTCGGGACGTATCAGTTTTTTGAGTGGATACGCCTCAGCAATTGTTCGTCCTTCATAGTCATTCCACAGTTGCATATACAAACCAGTCCTGAGGGGATATGTGTGCAGGAGGATGCCCAAGGGCAAGTGAAACAAAGGCGACAGCCGTGGCCCGGAACGTGCACGGGCAACGGCGGCTCGCAACCCTCCCATTATCCCTCAAGCGCGGCGGCGATCTCAACGCGCAGATGTTTGCATGTGCCTCAATTGGTTCGCGTCCCCCGGGGCGTGCTAGACTTCGATTTTTCCGGCTTTTGGGAGCTTCGCACATCCTCTGAAGTTGGAAAGAAGGGGAGGTGTCGATGCATCCTGACCTTGAAAAGATGATTGCCCTGCAAAACCTCGACCTCGAGGTCCGCCGTTTGACCGAGGAGATGGCCGAGCTTCCCAAACGAGTCGCCAGCCGCGCGGCCGATCATGACAAAGCCCGGAAGCAGCTCGCCACCATCAATGACGATCTGGCGAAGGAAGAGACCCTGCGGCGCCGCCAGGAACTGGACATCAAAGATCACCGGCAGAAGGCTGCCCGGCTGCGAAAGCAGATGGACGTCGTGACGACCACAGCGCAGGCCGCTGCCCTGGAGCACGAGATCAGTTTTGCTGAAACCGAGATTGGCCGTCTCGAGGATGCTGAACTCGAGAGCATGGAACGCACCGAGCAGTTGGAGGCAGCCAAAACCACCTCCGAAGAGACCGCTCAGAACCTCGCGCAGGCGCATGCTGCTGAAAGCAGCCGAGCCAAGGAGATCCTTGAACGCGACCGTGCGTCTCTTGCTGAAGTAAATGCGAAGCGAAACGAGCTTCGTCCCACCATCGGTGAGGATGCTCTTGCAATCTACGACCGAGTTGCGAAATCCCGGGGAACAGCCCTGTCCGAAGGTGTCGATCAAAGATGCTCCGCTTGCCAGATGATGGTGCGGCCGCAACGATGGAACGACCTGCGGGACCGCAGCAACGACGAGCTGATGTTGACCTGCGAGAGCTGCGGGCGCCTGCTCTACTGGGATCCCGCGCGGGACGCTCCACAAAAAAAACCGTCTCGCAATGAGAGCATCGCCGCTTCGATCGTGAGAGCCCTGTGAAACGAATCGCTGTCGATATGGACGAGGTGATGGCCGATGCGCTGGCCGAACACCTGTTGCGTTATAACCGGGACCACAACGAGAACCTGACTCCCGAGGATCTTCACGGCAGGGCGCTGTGGGAGGTCGTTTCAATCGATCGGCACAACGCACTTGAAGGTTATCTGCGTTCGGAGGATTTCTTCGAAGGTCTGGCGGTCATGCCGGAATCACAACGGGTTCTGCGCCGCCTTCAACAAGACTTCGAGATCTTTATCGCGACCGCAGCGATGGAGGTTCCTACGTCGTTCCACCAGAAATTTCGCTGGCTGGATCGCCACTTTCCATTTATTCCTCCATCGCACATCGTTTACTGCGGCGACAAGAGCATCATCAACGCCGATTACCTGATCGATGACAACCCGCGGCAGCTGCGCCGGTTTAAGGGAGAAGGCATTCTCTTCACCTCGCCGCACAACCTGGGAGTGAAGGGATTTCGTCGCGTCAACGATTGGCTCGACGTCGAGAAGCTTTTTTTGCGTTAGACACGCTGGCCGCGATGACGCGTTCCCGGGCGGAGCCGTGGAAGTTTTCGCGGGCTACAACCGTCAACGCATGGACAACGGCGCGGTCTTCGCCGCGGCGGAATGCAAGTTCGATATCACTCATAACGGTGGCGCCGCGCAGGGCGGCGCAGGAGACATCTTCTCCCGCGACCTGCCGGACACAAGCCGGAGCAATCGAGACGCCGAGCCCGGCGCCCACGAGGCGCAGAATTGTCAGCCACTGAGGGGCTTCCTGCACGATGCGCGGTCGGAAGCCATGCCGTTCGCACAGCGAGATCGGTTTCTCATACGCCAGGGCACCGGCGGTTGGCGCGAAGAAGACAAAGGGGTCGTCGCGAAGATCTGCCGCCGAAATCATTGCTCGTCCCGCAAGCCGATGCGTCTGGGGAAGGACGGCAACAAAAGGCTCGGAAAACAACGCTTCGACGGAGAGACCTTCGATCGGTCCGCCGTCGCGCAGAAATCCGGCGTCGAGTGCTCCACGATTCAGTGACTGTGCAATCCCGGAGGTGTACGACTCGGAGAGCCGAAGCTGCACCTTTGGATAGAGGCTGCGGTAGCGTCCCAGGACCGCAGGCAGGGGAGTCAGCATGCCTGAACCGATGAAGCCAACTCGCAGAAACCCTTCGTCCCCTCGTCCAATGCTTCGGGCCTCTTCCACGTCTTCGCGCACGTTACGCAGGGTTCGTCGCGCCCGCTCCAGAAAGATATCACCGGCTGCCGTCAGGCGCACGGCCCGCGAGGTTCGCAGAAACAAGGGATAGCCAAGAATCTCCTCGAGCCTGCGGATCTGCTGGGACAGCGGCGGCTGCGCGATATGAAGCCGGTTCGCAGCGCGGCCAAAGTGCAGTTCCTCAGCCACGGCGATGAAGTAGCGCAGATGGCGAAGTTCAAGGTCGCGGTCATCCATATCTAAAACATCCTAATGCAGACGAACAATATATTGGACGTATGGTATGCAGACTCCTAGCCTGAGAGTGGAAGGAGCCTTGGTTATGTCTTCGTCGCTCTGTCTCGCCGATATACCCTCCAACGAAAGTTCCACATCCGCATCAGCCTCTGTTCATCTACGAGCCTTTCAGGCAGGAGATGAAGAGGCCTTTCGCTGCCTGAATGAAGCCTGGATCGAGCGGTTCTTCGGACTGGAAGAACACGATAACGAGATCCTCGGTGATCCAAAGGGATATGTTCTGGCAAAGGGCGGTCACATCTTCTTCGCGGTTGCGGCAGAGAAGCCGATCGGATGCTGTGCGCTGATCCCGATCTCGCCGGGAGTCTACGAGGTCGCCAAGATGGCCGTCGCCGAGTCGTGGCAGGGCCGCGGCATCGGTCGCCAGTTGCTGGCCTATACCATTCGACAGGGTAAGGCTTTTGGCGCGGCGTCTCTTTACCTGGAGACCAATCGCACCCTTGCCAACGCGATTCACCTGTACGAATCGCTTGGCTTCCAGCACCTTCCGCCCAAACAGTCTCCGTATGTCCGGGCGAATGTCTTTATGGAACTGCGTTTTTAGCGACCCTCGCTGGTGTCCTGCGATCCGGCCATGCCATAGAGCTCAGTCTCAAAGCGCTGGATCGCAGCCTCGGACCAGGCGTGCGTCGATTTTCGCCAGATATCGCCCTTTTCTTCAATAAAGTTGGGAAAATTCAGACGGCAATAGCCAGCCCGTTCTCTGAAGTCGTAAAGTCCCTGGGGAATTCCGTCGAGATAGAGGACGGCCTGCATGCCATCTCGAGACCATTCGACTGCAGCAATCCGCTCCGGCTCCGGCCTCTGATGCTCGACATCGCTCTTTGCCAGCGCATCGACGTTATAGATCAGCATCGCGTCCAGGATGCTGTTCTCGTGCGTGGTCTGGGAGCGATCGCAGGCGTAGAAGTAGCCGGCGATCCCTTCGTCCTCAAAAACCACCGTCCAGGGCGGGGCAGGGGAATCCGAGGAGAGGAAAGCAAGGCCGGGGGTGAAAGTAAGGGACTGCATATCTCTCTCACGATACGATAGAAGCAAGGCCGATTGGCAAGCGGTCTATAAAGAAGAGGGCGGAACCCGGTTGAAGCTTGCGGAATTTAAAATGGGCTGGCCTCAGAGGCTTGCCGCGTTGCTGCTCGTTCTCTTTTTAGGGCAGTGCCTTTGGGTCATCTCGCGTCAGCAGCTTTCGACCGACGACTACCGCTTCGCCCGTTGTGGCCGCGAGATGTGGGAGAGCCCCTCTCCTCTCGCTGGATACTTTACTTCCTGCGGTAATCTGCATGGCGACGGGACCTTCGGTTACCGAGTTGCCGGCCTGCCGCTGACGACGCAACGCCTCGTCCTTCTCGCGATCGATAAGCTTCGCAGCCCGGAGAATCGTCTCTACGCCTCGGGCACCCTGAATGGATCTACGTGGGAGGCTCGTCACGAGCTTTCAAGCGTCAAGTTTTTGCTTCATCTGCCGTTTGTCTTCTTCGCCATTTGGTTAGGAGGAGGCTTGTGGTGGGTCGCCCGGCGCCTGTTTGGCAATGAAGGGGGCTTTATCGCCCTCAGTCTCTACTGCTTCAGTCCGGAGATCATCCGATACTCCGTTGCTCCGAACAACGATGTACTTGCCATGTGGGGACTCTACGGACTGGTTTACACGGCGATCGGCGTGGCTCACGCCATGCAGGGACCGAAGCATAAATGGAAGCCTCGTATCGCGCTTTTGATCGTTGCACTGGGGTTAACTGCCGCCGCCCATCTGCTGGCTGCCATGGTGGGCTTCGTAGCGGCGGTCATCCTGATGATGTACCTGGCGGAGCGGCGTCGCAGTTACGTTTTGCAGACCCTGGTCTTTTGCGCCCTAGGCGCCCTCGTGGTTCTGTTTGCGTTTTATGGCTTCCGCCTGCCAGCTTTCAGCTACGTATTCACCGGCGGAAGTGCACGGTTCTGGTTCTCACTGGATGCGGCGAAGACCTTCTTCTCTGACCCCGTCAATGCGGCTCTTTCGGTGACGCTGGCTGTCGCCGCGGTCCTCTATCTCGGGGTGCGCCGCTGCCGCTACTTTGGCAACACTTCACCTCTTCTCGTAGCGATCGCTCTCTTCCCCCTGGTGACGACGCAAACGGTGTCGCGGCCATGGCTCTGGGCACTGCCCTTTCTGTTCACTTTTCTCGGTGGAATCTTTGCGGATATTCTGGAGACGCGTTACCGCAAACTATTTCTCACGCTCGCTGGTCTCATCCTTGTCACCCAGGCCGCTTTGTGCATCACAGTTCTAAATTCGATCGCTCGCCAGTCCTGATCACTGCCTGTGGACGGGTTCCTCTGATTCGTGTGTGCGTGTCTCCGCAAACGAACAGGACTGTGCGAGATGAGGGTCGGGACGTGTTACTTATTTGAGATTTTTCCGGGACGGGTCATCTTGATAAAGTCTGTACTTCGCACTGCCGCCACCCTCTGCGTCGCCGCTCTTCTGTTTTCGCTCTCCGGATGCCATCGGCATCGCAAGACTACTTCGGCGCCCAACACGACCGACTATTCCGATGATCTACAGCCATTAGTGGGATCGAACAGGCTTCCATTTCTTCGCTGGCCTAACGTCTCCGACTATCAGTCTCTCGTAAAAGCCTTCTACGAAGACCGCAATTACGAGATCGCATGGACGCGCGACGGCAAACCCACTCCAGCGGCCAAGGGCTTTATGCAGGCCTTCGCTGAGGCTGAGAGCAAGGGCCTGAATCCCGAAGACTACGACAGCTCCCGCTGGCCGGCTCGCATCAAGTTGATTTCGACGGGCCACGAGGATGCCATCGCGCTGTTCGACGTCGCGATGACCGTCAATGTCATGCGCTTCATCTCCGACCTGCGCATCGGCCGCGTCAATCCGCAGCACTTCAACTTCGGCATTAACGTGGCGGAGAAGAAGTACAACCTGGCCGAGTTTGTCTCGGACCATGGCGTCGACATCACCGACGTGCCCCAGCTGCTAGCGACCGTCGAGCCCGACTCTGACATCTATCGCCGGACTGAACAGTCACTGGCGCATTACCTCGACCTTGCGCGCCAGGAATCCAGCGGCCCCGCAGCGCAACCACTTCCGACGATTTCAAAGCCACTGAAAGTAGGAGATCCGTACCCGGCCGCGGGCGAGCTCGAGCAGAGGCTCATGTTGGAAGGAGACCTTTCTGCTCCCGCAGAGAGCACAAACGAAGAGAAATCAGCCGAAGCCCCGCATGTTCTTACCAAGTTCATCAGCGATGGTCTGCGGGCTTATCAGGAGCGCCACGGTCTTGCCATCGACGGAAGGCTGACACCCGACACCATCAAGAGCCTCAACGTCCCCATGTCGCAGCGCGTCGCCCAGATTCAGTATGCGCTTGAACGCTGGCGCTGGCTGCCGGATCCCTACCTGAATCCCCGGCTTCTGGTGAACCTGCCCGAGTTTGTCCTACGCGGCTACAGCCCGGACCACAATCTCGAATTCCGAATGAAGGTGGTTGTTGGTAAGGTCATCGGTGAACACCAGACTCCCGTCTTCGCTCGCATGATGCGCTACATGGTCTTTCGGCCCTACTGGAATGTTCCCATCAGCATCGTGCGCAAAGAGCTGATCCCGCACATCCAGGCGAACCACGGCTACCTCGAGGCCAAAAACTTTGAAGTTATCAACAACAAGGGCCAGCCGGTGCCCGGATATACCGTCAAGCAACTTGCGCAGGGAGGCTTGATGGTACGGGAGAAGCCCGGCCCTAAGAACTCCCTCGGCCTGGTGAAGTTCATGTTCCCCAACCAGTACGACATCTACCTGCACTCCACCCCCGCCACTGAGCTCTTCAATCGCACGCGGCGAGACTTCAGCCATGGCTGCGTTCGCGTAGAGCGGCCCGTCGATCTGGCAGCCTGGCTGCTTGATGGACAAAAGGATAAGGACGGACAAGACTGGAACGTCGATAAGGTGCAGCAGGCGATGAACTCAGGGCCAAACAACCATCAGGTTAACCTGAAGACGCCAGTTCCGATCGTAATCTTCTACGTCACCGCTGAGGTCGAAGAAGACGGTCACGTGCACTTCTTTGACGATATTTACGGCTACGATGACAGCCTGCAAAAGGTGCTCGAGAAAGGGCCGCCTTACCCAATCCGACCTGACGCTGTGGCCTCCAAGCCAAAGACGGATGACACCGTCTGAAATCCAAGCAGCAGGCAGCCGCCATCGGTCCTGATTCGGATTCTTTGCGCATCCTGGAGCGTCTGCTGCTATACACTCCTTTGGATGAAGAACGCAGGCAGCTTCGATCCTCGCGTAGACGCTTACATCAACAAGTCCGCTGCCTTCGCTCAGCCTGTGCTCACGCACGTCCGCGAACTCGTCCATAAGACCCTGCCCGACATTGAGGAGGACCTCAAGTGGTCCATGCCCTTCTTCATTTACCGCGGACAGATGTTCGGCAACCTTGCTGCCTTCAAGGCACACTGCAGCTTCGGGCTGTTCGGCGCGGCCATCCGTGACGTGCTCAAGAACGATGGCTTCCAGGGGGACGGAGGTATGGGATCGCTGGGAAAGATCACCGGCCTCAAAGACCTCCCATCCGACAAGGTGCTCGCCGGTTTTATTCTGCAGGCCGCCGCTTTCATTGAAGGCGGAAGCAAGACCATGACGCGTACCAGAAAGGCCGCCCGGCCTACGCCGAAGGTTCCTGTCGATTTTGCCTTCGCTCTCACAAAGAGCAAGGCCGCAACCAAGGTCTGGAACGACTTCAGGCCCAGCGCCAAGCGCGAATACACCGAATGGATTGACGAGGCCAAGCGCGACGAGACAAGACAGAAACGCATCGCTCAGGCAATCGAATGGATTTCAGAAGGAAAGCAGCGAAACTGGAAGTACCAAAACTGCTGATACGCGAAGAGCGACCCTGTCAGGCGGATAGCGCCGGTAACTCCATCGATGAATCAAGGGGAGGACCGCTGATGCAGCTTATGTCTCGTCTCAAGGCTCTCGACGGTGACTTCCCTTGTGGTCGTTCTCTCCGTGATTCCCTTCTCCGTTTGGACGGGCTGACTGATCAACGAGATGAATTCCATGATCTGAAGAAACCTGCTCATAGGGATGCTGGCGAGCTTTGAAAACCGTGTTCAGGTATGTCCCTTTGGAGGGGGCGTGGCGAAACTCTTCATATTCGTCGGGAGTGACATCGTAGTAGCGATAGACACCGCGCCGAGCGCGATACACAATGGTGAGGGTTTGCCTGGCGGCGTCATAGTACATCGCGGAGATTACGCTCGAGGGCATCGTAGAGACCTTGCCTGCGAAATCTCGCGTTTCGGGGCATGGCATCTCATAATAGACCGCTGAACCACACTGATCTTAAGCGAGCCTTAAGATCAGCGTGAAAATCCTGAGTATAAGTCGTCTGTTTCCAAGGGATTAAACCTCCCATTCATCTTCTGGCAATGGCCTGTTCATCGTGCGGTCCTAGCCTTCAAAGCACGATGAAAAGTTTTAGTGTGACAGCGGGAGCAGTGGCCCTCGCGCTAGCCAGCGTGTGGTTACACGCACAGGGTTCGAAGCCTGGTTCCGGGGCGAAGCCGCCGAAGACGAGAACAGCGAGCTTTATTCAAATCGACCGACTTCCGCTCGCAACCATGATTCCCCCACCCCCGTCTTCTGATTCGGAGACTGCAAAATCCGAACTGGCGGCGCTGCATCGAATCCAGGACGGTCGCACGGCGGAGCAGGTCAAGGCCGCACAGACGGACGATGCGGAAGAAGACATCTTTCTTTACAGGACGGTCCTGGGAGAAGGCTTCCGCGCTGATTTGCTTCCACTGACGGCAGTGCTGTCTTCACAGGTCCACGGCGACGAGCCGGTCGCCAGCGATGGATTGAAGACGCTGTATCAGCGTCCCCGTCCCTATCAAGTCGACCCTACGCTTCATCCGGTATGTAAGGTTACGACCAAGCACAACTCGTATCCGAGCGGCCACACGCTTTCCGGCTATCTACTTGCGTTGACGCTGGTGCAGATGGTGCCGGAAAAGAGTGCGGCGATTCTGGCTCGTGCCGACGACTACGCACACAACCGCCTGGTATGCGGAGTTCATACTTCGAGCGACTTAGAGGCGAGCCGCCGGATTGCATACGCAATATTCGGCGAGATGCTTCAAAACCCACAGTTTCAACAGGAGCTGGTCGCTGCACGGGCGGAGACCCGTCAGGCGCTGCACCTGAATCCGTAAGCGAGCTGTTTCTTCCGAGAGAAGTAACGAAAACATCTTCCAGGGAGGTTGGAATGTACGACAGGATTTTGAAGAGAAGGTTTTTGCGTCTGGGGAGTATTGCGCTCGCATTGTTTCCTGCAACCATGATGACGGCACAGCAGAGGGGCCTGATCTCCGGGACTGTTACCGATACAAAAGGCACCGGGATTCCGCACTCGACCGTTGTCATGAGAGATGAGACGACGAATGCAATTACGAAGCTTCGTGGCGATGATGAAGGACACTTCTCGTCTCAGAGTCTGCAGGAAGGAAATTACACGGTCGAGGCTTCGGCTCCGGGTTTTGCGCTGGGTACGAAGAAGGGTGTCCACGTAGACCCGAACACGCCCGTGCAGGTTGTCATGACGCTAAAGATCGGCTCAGTCAGCGATCAGGTGACGGTCGAGGCGAACAACTCGAACTCCGTGGCTGCCCAATATGCGCCGATGGATGGCCTGCTGGAGGCCCGCAGTGCCCGTACAGAGATAAATACAGCCTTTCTTCAGAACTTCAGTTCGCCGGTCGCTGACTATACGGAAGTCATGCAGATGGCCCCGGGGGTCTTCAGCATCAATTCGAACGGCGTTGGCCTGGGCGATGCGAAGATGTTCTTTCGGGGCTTCTCCGATGGGCTTTACGACATTACCTTCGACGGGATCCCGTGGAACGACACCAATACTCCATCGCATCACTCGTGGGCATTTTTCCCGTCGCAGTGGCTTGGAGGAGTTGATTTCGATCGTAGTCCCGGTACGGCTTCGACCGTGGGTCCGACGCCGTTCGGCGGGTCGATCAACCTGCTTTCGAAAGAGATGCTGGACGTACGCAATATCCGTGCGGGCGTGAGTTATGGATCGTTCAATACGCTTCTTTACGATGGCAGCTTCGACACGGGCAACTTCGGCGGCGAGAAGAAGCGCAATAATATGATGCTAGATGTTCACCGGATGACCTCGGATGGTTTTCAGACGCTGAATAACCAGGAGCGCGATGCGGGTTCGCTGAAATATCAATACCGCTTCTCCGACACGAAAGCGTTGACTGGATTTGCCGGTGTGATCCGTTTGACGGCCAATACGCCGAACATCAAGGGCCCGACGACAGCGCAGGTGGCGCATTTCGGGTATAACTACCTTCTGCAAAACACCGATCCGACACAGCAGAACTACAAGGCATATAACACGTACTGGGTTCCGACTGATTTTGAATATGTGGGATACAAGCAGCAACTAGGCAAAGGCTGGTCGCTGGATACCAAGCCGTACACCTACAGTTATTACAACGCGCAGTACTATGCGACCCAGCCGAAAGGCGGCGGTCCTATCAATGCTGTGAACTGTAACCCGGCAAAGGGGCCACGCCCATGTGCCGTTGACAAACTGAACAGTTATCGCAAGTACGGCGAGATTACCTCGCTGAGCAAGGTCTCGAAGTATGGTGTCTTCCGCACCGGCATGTGGTATGAGTGGGCGACGACGAATCGATACCAGATCCCGTCGGATCCTCTTACTCATAAAGACGACGTGCTCCCCAACTTCCACGAGCAGTTCTGGACGAACTCCTATCAGCCGTACGCGGAGTTTGAGTATCACGCCACGCGAGCGCTGACGTTGACGGCGGGCTTGAAGTGGGCTCACTACAATCAAAACCTGAAACAGTATGCGGACAATGGCAAGACGGTAGGCAGTCTTGGTGGAGCGCCGTTTACGACGCATTCTGCCGGCTACAACAGCTATCTGCCCAGCGTGGATGCAAACTATCGGATCAAGCAGAACTGGAGCGTGTACGGCCAATACTCAACAGGGTCGGTGATCCCGCCGAGCTCTGTGTTTGACGTGACGGGTGGAGGAGTTACCAAGCTTCCGAAGCCGACCTCAGCCAACAGCTACCAGGGAGGCACGGTAGTTAAGTTGCGCCGGGCAACCGTAAATGCTGACTACTTCTACATCAATTTTCAGGACACCTATACCTCATCGCCTGATCCCAACATAACGACTGCCACGCAGTACACCCAGGGAGGAAATCTTGCAGCGAAAGGATTTGAGGCCGAAGGAAATCTTTACCTCTACAAGGGCCTGAGCCTGTACGGCAACGGAACGGCGGGATCGGCAAAGTACATTTCTCAAACGATTGGCGGAGTCGTCAATCCCAACTACCAACGATGGTCGGCGAGCACGCCAGGAAACACAGAGAGCATGGGGCTGACCTACCAGCAGAAGTATCTGGACTTTGGAATCTTCAATAAACGGATCGGCGCGATGTGGAACGATGGCACAAGCGGCAGTTCATTGGTTGTCGATGGAGCCAAGTTCAGTGGCATCACATTGAATCAATACACTCCCATTAAACCCTTCAATCTGACGAATCTGTTCTTCAACTTCACGATGCGCAAAGGATCGTTCTTTGATCAGAGCAAGTTGCGTCTTAGCTTCAACAACCTCTTCGACCAGCGAGGAACGACCAGCCTCACCCCGGCGGTAAAGGCAAACGTCTACACGCCCGATCCAGGCGACACTCTTGGTCTGCTGGCAGGACGTAGCGTTACCGTCTCGTTTGTGATCGGTCTGTCTCCGCATAGGGAATAAAGATTTTAAACGATTGATAACCATGGGAGCAGCGATGTCGCTGCTCCCACTTGTTTAAGCCGCGAAGGCCAAGTCGGGCTGGCTTAGGGCTACGAATACAATTTGAAGAGATGAATAACTCTCCAACTCTCCTGATTCACGGCGGCGCGTGGGCGATGCCGGATGATGCGATCGAAGCCCATGAGGCTGGAATTGCGAAGGCCGTTGAGGCCGGCTATGCCCTTTTGGAACGCGGGGCTAGCGCCGTCGATGCAGTAGAGGCGGCAGTTGCGGTAATGGAAGATGATGAGACCTTCGATGCCGGGCGAGGTTCTTTTCTGACGCAGGATGGCCGGGTGCAACTGGATGCGTTGCTGATGAATGGAGAGAACCTTCGTACCGGCGGGGTCGCATGTGTGGAGCGGTTGAAGAATCCGATTCATGCAGCGCGTCTGGTACTCGACCACAGTCCCCATGTTTATTTTGTTGGAACAGGGGCGGAGCGTTTCGCCATGCAACATGGCATGCGGCTGATTGACAATACCGAGCTCATTGTTCCACGGGAGCGCGAGAGGCTGATGGCTTTTCAGAAGGCGGAGCTCGAGGGTGCGACGGATACAACATTTTCCGGCCCGCTGGGCTCCCACGATACGGTCGGGGCTGTGGCGCTGGATTGCAATGGTCATATTGCAGCGGCAACCAGCACGGGAGGAACTCTTTCCAAGGCTCCTGGACGCGTGGGCGATTCCTCATTGATCGGTTGCGGTTGTTATGCGGACGATGCTTCAGCGGCAGTTTCGCTGACGGGATGGGGCGAGCCCATTATGAAGCTGGTGTTGGGCAAATGGGCAGTGGATCGTGTCGCTGCGGGAGTCTCGCCCGAGGAGGCTGCGGAGTCTGCAATCCGTTATCTATACCATCGGCTCGGCGGGTATGGAGGGATTATTCTGCTGGATCGTCACGGCCGCTTCGGTCTGGCTCATAACACGCCTCGCATGGCCTGGGGACTGAAGACGGCGGATGCGATGCAGGTTGGGGTGACACGGAACGTATAAATTTTCCTGCTGTCGCTGTCTGGGACATCCTATCGCTACGTGTGGAGCATTTCCTCGCCCGAACGGGTAAGCTTAAGAAGAAAGCTGCTGTATTCCCAAGATGGATTCTCTGTTTAAACATCACGCCGATTCCGATGACAGACTCCCGCAGATTCATCGCCTTCTACTGGGGTACTTCGGCGAACAGAAGCCTCGCGAGCCATGGGATCCGCTCTCGCAGTTCATCTACTCGCTCCTCTCTTCGCGAACCAAAACAGAGACAACGTATCAAGTGGTGCGGCAACTGCGTGCGAGGTTCGGGACCTGGGAGAACCTGCGGGATGCTTCACTGGCGGAGATTGAGGAAGCGATTCGCGATGTGTCGTTTCCCGAACAGAAGGCTGTGCAACTCAAGGCCTCGCTTGAGGCGATTACACAACGCTACGGCAGCCTGACGCTCGATTTTCTGGGGCGATATCGCACCGATAAGATTCGAGCATGGCTGGAGCAGTTTCCCGGTGTAGGGCCTAAGACCAGTGCGGCGGTGGTGAACTTTTCGACCCTGCGACGCAGGGCATTGTGTGTCGATTCGCACCATCTTCGGGTAACCCAGCGGCTGGGGCTTACTCCGCGCGCCGATGCTGCGACGACCGAAGAGCGCCTGATGAGAATGGTTCCCGAAACATGGAGCGCGGAGATGCTCGATGAGCATCATCAATTGATCAAGCAGCTCGGTCAGACCCTTTGCACGTTCGCCGAACCGAAGTGCAGTCAGTGTCCGCTGTTGCAGATGTGTCCGTATGGGAAAAAGGTTCTTGCAGCGGATGAGCAAATTGCTCCGCGCGTTGCCTCCCTTGAAGTGAGACAAGCGACATAGTGCAAAAAAAGATTTCGAGCCTTTGTCAGCCAGCGGGTTTGTTCGGAACTTCGCAACTTTGCAATGCGTATTGGTTCTGAAAAGATGATGGCTGAATTTATAAAAAGATGTTGGTGGATGCTCCTGATCGTCCTGTTTCCAGGTGTTGCTGCAGCGCATGCCGACGTTGCTTTTTTGATGGAGGAGCCCTACGGCGGGTTTGGAAGCGTTAATCCAACCGGGCACGGAGCACTCTACTTCAACCACATCTGCGCCGAATCTCCGACACGGTTACGCATGTGCGTCCCTGGCGAGCCGGGTGTTGTTATCAGCAGATATCACAAGGTTGGTGGTTACGACTGGATCGCAATTCCCCTCATTCCCTATCTGTACGCCGTCGAGCGCGCGGAGGACATTCCGCAAAGTGCCGATGCTGAGCTGCGGGAGAGATTGCGCGACGCATACCGTAGAAAGCATCTGGAAAAGATCGCTCCTGACGTGATCACAAAGGAAGGCGTTGTGGAGACGCCGAAGGGCGAATGGACCCAGCTGGCGGGCTCTTCTTACGACCGTACGATCTATGGCTTCCAGTTCGAGACAGCACGCGAGGAAGATGAGCGATTTGTTGCTCACTACAATGACCGGCGAAACGTAAGCCACTTCAACCTTTTCTTTCATAACTGTGCCGACTTTTCCCGTGTAGCGCTGAACTCCTACTTTCCTCATGCGGTTGGCAGAAGCTGGATAAGTGACTTCGGCCTGACAACTCCGAAACAGGTGGCACGATCACTGACCAAATATGCGCATAAGAATCCGCAGGTGCCGTTCACGGTCTTCGTTATCCCGCAGGTGCCGGGGACCATTTCGCGGAGCCATCCTGTCGATGGGGTTGTGGAATCTCTGGTGAAGTCAAAGAAATACGTTGTTCCTTTGGCGGTCTTCTATCCGGAGTTCACCGCTGTTCTCGGTGTCGCCTACCTGACTGAGGGCAGATTCAGCCCGCCGAAGGATGCTTTGCCGGTGATGCTGCCGGGTGAGAGTGTGCGGGAATTGGCCTCTGGCCGAATCAGAGTGTCGAGAAAAACGTTGGCCTCAGTTGACTCGCATGCCGGCGTCCACGTCGAGAACGAGCAAGGTTCCCTGGACGAGCATGGAGTGAATCTTGAGGGAAGTCAGGCTGAAGGCGTAGCCCGTGGTTTCGGCCGAACGGCTGAGTAGCTGGCGCATCAGATCGGCGGCGTTGACCTTCATCTGCTGTGGGAGCTGATGGCTGAGGAAGGGAACCAGAAGAAAGTTGAGCTCCCTTGAGTTGCTGAGATGGTCGATGCGAGCGTCGCGAAAGCCGATCGTCTCACCCTGTGCATCGGGCAACACAGAGACGTCCACATCGCGGGTAATTGAGACCCCAACGCAGTTGCCGTAAACACTGGTGCCCAGTTTGGCGCGAGTGTGGATATGAACGACAACGCGATCTTCAGCAAAAGTGACGTGCGGCTTTTCGGCGTAGACAAAGCAGGCAGATTTGGCATCGCCGCGGAGATAGTAGCGACCGTCCGATGTGTTGAAGAGCTGAGTCGTAAGGGTGCGCTCCAGCGCCTGGGCGGAGATGCCGACCTCGGTGGCCTGTGCGGGCACCAAAGCGGTGAGCAGAAAGATGCAGAGCGAGAGCGCGCGGTGCATATGGATTAAGCATACTGGCAACGAGATGGGAGGGTAATCACCCGAAGGTTGACGTGGGGAACATTGAGATTACACTGTTTAGCACATGGCTACTGAATAACCAGAGCCTGAAGCAAAACCGGGCCTTTTGCAGTCGATTCCAGAAGAATCGGGGCAGTATGATCGGTCAATTGTTTGCAGGCGGCGGGTTGGGTTTGCTGGTGGGGGTGCTGGTGGGACTGTCTGCCTCGCCAGTGGTTTCGGTGATCCTGGGGTCGATTGCGGCGGGGTTGGTGACGCTGCTCGGCTTTTCCGGAAACGCGAAAGACGGCGAGCCTGCGTATGGCGCGGGAACGGTGGTGCGTCTGGGCAGCTTTGGAGTGGCCTGCGCCTTTGCGGTGGTGCTGGGAATCTTTCTGCGCACGCACAATATCGCTTCGCCCTCGATTGCCGAGCAGGTGAATGAGGTTACGAAAGCCGGTTACAGCGCAGACGAGGCGCGACGATGGGTGGCATATCGGAACCTGGGAGCGAGCCTTGAGGCGACGGCTGGGGGAGAGAAGGCCCATGAAGGTGCAGCAGCTCCTGCGGCAAGCACAGTGCTGTTTAGTGGAACAGACCGCGGCGAGTGCAAAAATTTTGACCCAACCCAGTACAAAAACACGGCGGAACATCTTTATGCTCTGCGCCAGTTAGGCGGAAGGTATGCAGCCTATGCTGACAAGATTGCTTCGATGGATTCAAACCAGCAGAAGACAACGCTCGAGGGCCTGCACCTGCTCTTTTGTCCGTTATAAAACGGCCGCAGTCCTTTTGCTGGTGGTGGGGGGCGCTGTGCTTGTTCTTGAAGGCCGCAGCGCATCTGCGGGCGGCTATCAGTTCAACGCCAGCGTGTACGACGAGATGAAGCCTTCGATCGTTCGGGTGTCGTGCAGCGAGCGGTCTGCAACGGGATTTCTATGGTCGAGCCCGGACACAGCGGTTACAGCGTGGCATGCCGTCGCGGGGTGCGGAAACGTCATCGTCTACTTTGAAGCAGAGCGGGTGTCGAGGCAGGCGACGGTGGTGAGGGTTCTTCGTCGTGCCGACCTGGCGCTGCTGAAGATTACGAATCCCCCTGTCGGACGGGTTCTGGTTGCGGAGACAGCGCCTGCGTCACTGACTGAGCCGTTGTCGGTGCTGGGGTATCCACTGCAGATTCCAAGTATGACGAATACGCCGCTACAGCTTCGTTATGGCGGCAAGACGCTGCGCAATATCGTGCCGGAGTCCGTGGCGCAGGCCCTCTCTGGAGGGTCACCCAGTCTCGATCTTGAGATCGATTTTATCGAGGGCCATCTGCTTCCGGGGAACTCTGGCGCGCCCATCTTTAACCAGCAGCGAAGAGTCGTGGCGATCGCGGACGGAGGGCTGGAGAACGGTGCGGCGGCCGTCAGTTGGGGGATCCCCGTAAAGTTCCTCACGCAGCTAGCCTCTTCCACCGAGAGCGCAAACGGACAGGAGGCTGCAGGTGCAAGGCAGATGCATGTGCTGTTCGCGGCCGAGTCGGAGGTGAAGAACCTGGGCGAGATTACCTGCTCGGGCCTGACGCTGACGAAGCTGCGAACGACAAGCTTTCCGCAGTTGGCGAAGTCGGTTGACAGCCCGCTGGGGCTTTACCAGCTGGTGCAGTTCTTTCAGGTAAATCCGTCTAATTTTAACTTCGATGTGTACCAGCATCTGCCTTCGGGGGCGACGTTTGTCGTTCCGGAGGGCGCGCAGCTACGCCCGGATGGACGGGGCGATTGTGTTGCGTCGGCTTCGACCGGACACATCGATCTGCACCTGCAGGTCGGGGTTCTGGGATCAGTGGCGGAGGCACAGTCGAAGGCCCAGGCTTTTGAGCTAGCCTGGGCGGGAGGGAATGCTCGCGGGTGGATGGCCGATCCTCAATGGTCGAACTGGGTGCCGTACTATCGTTTCGATGGGCTGGTGGTTCAACGCCGCGCGTACACGCACGTCAGCGACGTCTATCCGAGCTTCATGGATCAGTACGGGTTCGAGACGGTGGCGATTCGAAGGAACGTCTTTATCGGTCTTTCGACGCGCTATCGATGGACTCCGGAGTTTTCGCAGCAACTGAACGCCTGCCGCATGATGCCGACTGCGCCCGCGTGCGGCGAGGCCGTACGGTTTTTTGCGAACTGGGTGAAGTCGGTACTTTCGGTACAGCTTACGACCTTCCCGGTAGGATGAGGCGCACAGGGATCCTCAGCGGGAGCGCGCCTGATCGAGCCAGCTTTCCATCTGCTGATGGCCTACAAGCCCCGCCTGTTGCGAGACAAGCCTTCCACCGCTAAAGACGGCAAAGTTAGGAATGCCGCGAATGTTGTAACGAGCAGAGAGCTGAGGGTTCTTTTCTGTGTCCACTTTCAGGACAAGGGCACGACCTGCCACATGGGATGCGGTGCGTGCGACCTCGGGAGCCGCCATTTTGCAGGGACCGCACCAGTCTGCCCAGAAGTCTACGAGAACCGGTACACGAGCGTTTTGCACGATCTCATCGAAGAGTTGCGTGTCGACCGCAAGCGGCTCGTCTACGGGAGCAAGATCGTTTTTGCAGGCACCACAACGACCGGTGTCGGCGAGATGGTTGGCGGGGATACGGTTTTTCTGACCACAGTTTGGACAGCTTCGGACAAGAGGCATGAGGTTCAGGCTCCCGATCTGATTGGATGCTTGAGGGACTACGCAGGATACAGAGGGCATGATCTGCCGGCGCACCTCAGTCTGAAGATTGCCTGCAGTCCCACGTCATGCAGCACAAGGGTTCAACTCAATGTGCAGGGTTCAACTCAATGTGCGCGGGGGAGGATCTTGAATCATCTGATAGATGTGATAGCGACGAGTCTGCCGGTAAGGCTGCATGTATGCCGTTTTTGCTACCTGCTGAGCGCGTTCGGGCCAGAGCAGGATGAGAATGATCGATCGCGGGTTGGCCCGGAATGACTCCTCGAGGTTGGCCAGCATCTGCTGCAACACCTCCGGTCCAAACGGATTGCAGAGATACAGAATCAGGTTTTCGTTGGGAAACTCGTACTCCATCGCATTTGCATTGATCGACTCGATGCTGGGGCACTTCTGGCGCCAGTGACTGAATCGTTGAATATTGGCAACAGCATGCTGGTGGATGGGGGTTGCGAACTCAACACCCAGCACGTGTCGAAAGGGAAATTCGGCGGCGACAAAGAGCACCCTGCCTTTCCCGGAACCGATATCGATAAAGGTGTAGTCGGAGTAATTATGGATCGGTAGATCGCGCAATGAGGACCGCACGTTGTTAGCACGTACGGGACTATACGTCAGGCTGTCCCGCAATTCTCCCACGATCTGGTCTCGTTCGGGATGGGGAAGATGGATGCAGGTCTCAATCGAGCGGGTGGTATCGAACCACCAGTCCTCGATGGCGCGAAGGGTGGTTCGGATGCGCAGCGGATTCGAGCGGTTTTTGGGAGGATCGTAGGCCAAAGGACATCCCCTCTTCTTCCAGAAACAACTTCTGCTTGTTTCTCGGGGCCCCGATTATCACCGCTTTCCGCTTAGTTTCGACGGCGGTAGCGGATTGAGAACTCATACCCTGTATTCGGCGGAAACAGTTTCGCCACCAACCGCAACCGCTCGGCAAGTGCTTGGGGCGCCAGCAGTGGGTACTCCCGTTCGCGTAGCTCAGCATAATCGAAATCAATCGATAATGAGAGAAGGTAGATGGCGATCGCGTCGGAGAACGCGCTTTCGAGAAAACTATTCCTGGATCGTTCGTCGACAGTGGCCTTGCCTTCTGCCTTGCCGGGAAGAGAGAGGTTGCGGCTCTCCCAGGCGTCCTGGGAGGTTTCGCCGCGAACATCGGCAAGAGCCTGAGTCCAGGCAAGCTGCTGGAAGGCTTCCGGTACGCCGGCTACATCGACGAACGCGTGTCCGACGTTGATAAAAAACTCAAAGGCAAGGGCAAAGCGGTCCCCGAGGAGTCTCGTGGAGATAAAGACGCCTTCGGCATTATCGAGGGTAACGTTGCGGTGGCAGGTTGCCTGGTCACCAAGCTCAGTGGTGTAGGCCGGGGCGACGAGCGTCGAGTCTCCCGTACGGTTTTCGCTGATGGCAAGCGGCACGAAGTAGTACGCTTTGCGAGACAGGGCAGAGGCGACAGCCGAAGGTACTGCCTGCACCATGCGCTCCAGATCGGGTCCTTCCAGGCTGTTGTCACCAAAAGCCGCGAACGCAATCCCGTTGGGCGCATGAAGAACCGCTGTTTCACGAGCCACTTGGGCGGCCCGCACTAATCCGTTTTGAACGCCTTCTGCCATAAAGCAGTATTCTACTGGTATGACGCCAGAATCGCAGGAAGAAGGACTATCGCACCGCATGCAGGATTCCAAGGCCACTCTCTTTGGAGCCCCGATCGGCGATCTCGGGTGGTTCGCAAGCCTGTTGATCGGAGCCGCGGCGGCATTCTCTGCGTTTTTCCTGGCGACCTTTTTGGGAATCGTCGGAATTCTGATCTTCAACGCCGAGACACACCGCACGGTGGACCTGGCGCTGAGCTACCGGCGTGGCGGAGTGGTTGTGGGAATAACGGTACTTCTGCTGGCGTGGGGATATCTCGGCACGTTATGGGTAAGACGGATTACCCGTAAAAGCTAGCGAAAGGCCAGGAAACCTCAGCCGCTCAGCGCCATTTCAGTCCTGCTTCGTATAAATAAGTTTCGAGGTATCGAATCCCAGCTTTTTAGCCTTTTCAAGCAGACGATCCAGGATCTCTTTATCGGGGTGGGGGTTGCGGCTGAGAACCCAGAGATTCTTCCGGTTTGGCGTTCCGACCAGCGCCCATTTGTAGTCCGGGTCCAGATCGAGAATCCAGTAGTCTCCGTGGAAGGGCCAGAAGAAGGTGACCTTGAGACGGGAGTTTGGTCCGTCCTTTGAGGCTGGACGCGCCGTTCCGGTGGACTCTGAAATCGAGCCGTCAGTCTTTCTGCACTGATTCAGGACGGTGATCCTGCCGTCGGTGCGGAGGGTATAAGTTGCCGTCACATTCGAGGCGCACTTGTTCTCCCAATACAGCGGAAGGCGCACAATCTCATACCATCTCCCCTGATATCGGTTGAGATCGACATGAGGGACGGTCTGCATCGTTTCGGACTGAGCCGGAGCTGCGGAGGCGAAGGCTGCGCAGAAGAATATGAGGGCGAGAAAACGGCCGCGTAGGCTGAGCGTCTGCATCGTTCTGGATTGGTTCGATGCAGACGCGTGCGCAAGGGGAGGCCTGTCGTATTTAGGTGGCCTTGCGCTGGAAGTTAGTCTTCTTGGTTCCTGCGAACGCGTCCTTTGCCTTGGCCGATGCGTTGGAGGTGGTTGAGAAGTTTTTGCCGTTCTTCTGGGCCGCAGCCTTCTCGCGCAGGGCCTGGAGCTTCTGCGCCTTCGGGCCGAGGCCGCCGATCTTGGCTCCGCCGGGCTTGGGGATGAAATCACTCATGAAGAGATTTTCTCATGAAGCGGCCACGATTTCGCAGCGCTGCGGTATGGTGGAGCGACACATAAGAGTTACAGGGGCCACGCTGGTTCACTTTTTCCCGAGGAGTGATTTATGGCTACTAAGAAGGTTGCACGAACCCGTACTGCAATCAAAAAGAAATCACCGGCAAAGAAGGCCACAAAGAAGGATCCCCGCAGCGGCTGGCCTAAGACAAATGTCGTTCCGGACAGTGTCGACCTTCGCGACCGGCCCTATCAGCCTTCGGTCATGTTGATTCCCGCCGAAATGCTGGCGCCATCTATTAATATCCCGGTCTTGAACCAGAGATCGACGAATGCATGTACCGGTTTTGCGCTGGCCAGTGTGATCTTTCACCTGCAATGGAAGGCGAAGCGTGAAAAGACGCCGCAGCCCGTCTCCCCCTTCATGCTGTACTCAATGGCCCGGCGGTATGACGAGTTTCCTGGAGACCCGAGCAAGGACACAGGATCGAGCCTGCGAGGAGCCATGAAGGGCTGGTACAAGTATGGCTCCTGCTCCGCGAAGCTATGGAAGACAGAGACGATGCCACCTGCAGCGGCAAATCCCGAAGACGACTGGTGGCAGGATGCGGTTCGCCGTCCTTTAGGAGCGTATTACCGGGTGGATACGCGCAGTGTCACCGATATGCAGATTGCGCTGAACGAGATCGGTGTCGTCTACGCCAGCGCGGTATGCCATGAGGGGTGGATGGAGGGCCTCAAGCCTAAATCCAGTGTCAAGGCCGGCGCAAAGACGACCGGGGATTACTGGGTTATTCCTCAAAAGAAGCGGACGCCGGAAGACGGAGCCCATGCCTTCGCCATTGTGGGCTATACGCGAGAGGGATTCATTCTGCAGAACTCCTGGGACACGGTCTGGGGAACCGGCGGCCGAGCGATCTTGACGTACCAGGACTGGATTGAGAATGCGATGGACTGCTGGGTGGCGCAGCTAGGCGTTACGACGGATCTGCACGTAGCGATCGCCAGTGCATCGACCTTGCGGGTGAAGCAGGGTAGAGTACAGCTGGCCACGGACGAAACTCTGCGGAACCGTGAGATCGGACCATTCATCATCGATATGGAGAACAACGGCCGACTTAGCAATACGGGTGATTTCCGCACCCAGGACGGGGACGTCGGCGCATTGCTGAACAACCAGCTGGGGCAGGCAAGAAAGACCTGGGGGCTACGCGATAGCCAACCGGTCGACGTGGCCATCTATGCTCATGGTGGTCTGACCTCAGAAGATACGGCTGCAAAGACTGCAGCCCAGTGGATTCCTGCGATGTACGACCGGCAGATTTTCCCGATCTTCCTTATGTGGGAGACCGACCTGATGTCCACGCTGAAGGACATTTACTCCGACATCGTCGCCAAACAGCCGCGCACGACAGGCTCAGTGCTCGATCGCGTGAAAGGCTGGTGGGATGCCCGGCTGGAACGCCTCCTTGCCGTTCCTGGATCTGCTGTCTGGGGGCAGATGAAGCAAAATGCCGATGCCATCTCCAGCGCACCCGATTCTGGCGGGGTCAAACTGTACGAGGCAAGCAGAAGCTCCCCCTACTTTAAAGATCCGTCCAAGGTAAGGCTGCATCTGATCGGTCACTCGGCCGGAGCGATCGTCCACAGCTATATTGCGAATCGGTTGAAGTGGAACTTTGAGACGGTCAATTTTATGGCTCCAGCGGTTCGTGCCGATGAGTTTCAGCGGCTGGTTGTTCCGGCCATTAAGAGCGGAAAGGTGAAGCAGTACAACCACTTTGAGCTGACCGATGAGATTGAGCAAAGAGACCCGACCTGCAAGCCAATCCTTGACTACAGCCGGTCGCTGCTCTATCTGGTGTCGCAGTCATTCGAGAAGGGCGAGGCTACGCCAATTCTGGGGATGGAGCGATACTTCAATAGCGAGATCGCGCCACTACGGCTCTCGAATGCGGCCGTCTTCAAAGCCCCCCAGCAGCATTCAAAGAGCACGACTCACGGCGGTTTTGATGACGATCAGACGACGCGGGATAAGATTCTGTCGTTGATCAAAGGAGGGCGCGGCTGAACTTTCTGCCACGCCTGTTTCGCACGAAACTGCAGGGTCGGTATAGGCTGTCATCGTGAGCGCAGAGGAAACGGCGGAGATTCTTTCGATCGACGGCCATCAGGTGCGGATTACGCACCCGGAAAAACTGTACTTCTCAAAACAGGTGAAGGTCTCGAAGCTCGACTTGGTCCGGTACTACCTCGCGGTAGCGCCCGGAGCGCTGCAGGGAATTCGAGACCGTCCCATCGTTTTGAAGCGGTTCGTCAATGGGGCCGAGGCAGAACCTTTCTACCAGAAGCGCGCGCCCAGCGATCGACCAGACTGGATGCGCACGGTCACACTTTCCTCTCCTTCGGGGCGAACGGCTGAGGAGATCGTTGTCGATGATGTGGCTGGGCTGGCCTGGATCGTCAACCTGGGCTGCATGGAGTTGCATCCTCACCCGGTACGCACTGGCGATCTCGATCATCCGGATGAACTGCGTGTGGATCTCGATCCAATTCCAGGAGTCGGATGGGAGGACGTGCGTCGCGTTGCCATGGAAGTAAAGGCGCTGCTGGAAGAATTAGGGTTGCGGGGCTGGCCAAAGACGAGTGGATCGCGGGGAATGCACGTAAATGTACGGATAGAACCGCGTTGGACCTTCACCGAGGTCCGTCGAGCGGCCATTGCCTTGTCGCGTGCCGTGGAGCGGAGAGTGCCGCAGCTTGCCAGCTCGAAGTGGTGGAAGGAAGAACGCCACGGAGTTTTTCTGGATTACAACCAGAACGCGAAGGACCGTACGACCGCATCGGCCTATTCGGTGCGACCGTTGCCGGACGCCAGGGTATCGACACCGCTGGAATGGGACGAGGTCATGGAATGCGACCCGAAGGATTTTACGATCTTCACGGTGCCCAAGCGCTTCGCCACAAAGGGCGACCCTCATGCCGGGATGGATGAGGTAAGGAGCTCACTGGAGGGCCTGCTGGAGATGGCCGCGCGCGATGAGGCTGAGGGTTTGGGGGATGCTCCCTGGCCACCGCATTTCCGCAAGATGGAGGGCGAGGGTAAGCGTGTGGCTCCGTCGCGGGCGAAAAAGGCAGTAGCGAAAGAAGGCGTCGAGGCTGCAGCTTCCGCTCCAGGAAGACGGCAGTCAAAGATGCCACTGATCGTTATTGCCAATTCGACCAGCAAGCAGGAGGCGTTTGATGGGCTGGAGAGGTGGAAGGAGCGTCATCCTGATGTCGCGAAGCTGTTGGCAATAGACGATGTCCTGGTTGATTCGATGCGAGGAAGCTCGTCTACGTGGACACGGATTCGGGTGAACCTGCGGCACGTCCCTGAAGGGGCGCGACCCCCACAAGAAACTCCGGACCCGGACGACGATCCCACGCGCAGATGGCGGGAAGGTAGGGCCGCATCTGAGGCAGACGAAGAGAAGCCGAAGCGCGCGCGAAGGAAGAAAGAATAGCTGAGCGACCGGACCGTCCAGGACGAAGAGGCTGCAACGTCCTGAAATCACGTAGCCGAAACCGTATAATCGGGCCATGGACGCCTCACCGCTGGTTGGAGTCATCATGGGAAGCCGCAACGATTATGCGGTGATGCGCGGCGCCGTCGAGATGCTCGCAGAGTTCGGCGTGCCACACGAGGTCCGTGTCGTCTCGGCGCATCGCACTCCCGACCTTTTGTTTGAGTATGCCGAGACGGCTGCAGCGCGCGGGCTTCGCGTTATCATCGCGGGTGCAGGCGGAGCGGCGCACCTGCCGGGAATGGTCGCGGCAAAGACAGTCGTGCCGGTGCTTGGCGTCCCGATTCCGGCAACGTCGCTACAAGGGATGGATTCTCTGCTGAGCATCGTGCAGATGCCGAAGGGTGTTCCGGTTGGCACGCTCGCGATTGGAGCGCCGGGAGCGGCAAATGCCGGGTTGCTGGCGGCTCAGATTCTGGCCACGACCGATGCTGCTCTTCGCGAAAAACTGACCACATGGCGAGCAGCGCGGCGCAACGAAGTGCTTGCTCAGACTGTGGACGATGAGGTCGAGGTCAAGGCTTGAGCAGAACTGCAACCGCGAATCCAATTCTTCCCGGAGCAACTATTGGCATCTTTGGCGGTGGCCAGCTGGGCCGCATGACCGCCATGGCTGCGCGTGCCATGGGCTACCGGATTCAGGTACTCGATCCCGATCCTGCCTGTCCGGCGCGGTTCGTCGTAGACGCCTGCATCGAGGCCGGCTGGGATGACTCTCGCGAAGCCGCGAACCTGGCGCGAGGATGCGACGTCGTCACGCTGGAGATTGAACAGATCTCACTGGCCAGCATGGATGCTGCTGCCAACTTTGCTCCGGTACGTCCGGGCAGGGCGATGCTCGCGGTGATTCAAGACCGGATTGAGCAGAAGAACTGGCTGCGCAAACACGGCTTTCCACTGGGGGATTATCGTGCTGTTCGCTCGCTCGATCAGGTACGCGAAGCAATCCGCGAACTGGGCGGCCGATGCTTCTGTAAGAGTGCGACGGGCGGATACGACGGACGGGGACAGGGCAAAGTAGGTTTTCGGTCCGGAGCGGACCCTGAAGATGAGGTTCGAGGAGCTTGGGAGGCCTTAGGTGAAGGCCCGGGAGTGGTCGAGAGGGCCGTCGAGCTCGAGCGCGAGATCTCGGTGCTGGTGGCCCGCAGCCCTTCCGGCGAGGTTAAGGTATATCCGGCGGCGTGGAACCATCATGAGAATCAGATTCTTGCGTGGAGCGTGATACCTGCGCCACTGTCCGACAACTTGGCTAACGAAGCGCGGCAGCTGGCGGAGAGCATCGCCGACACATTTCAACTGGAAGGCATTCTGGCGGTCGAGATGTTTGTCACCACAGCCGGCCAGATTCTGGTCAATGAGCTCGCGCCACGACCGCACAACAGTTATCACGCCAGCGAACGAGCCAGCGTGACCAGCCAGTTCGAACAGCTGGTCCGTGCCATCTGCGACCTTCCACTAGGAGAGGTTGATGTGATTCAGCCGTGCGCGATTGCAAACCTGCTGGGTAATGTCTGGCTGAATGAGGATGGATCTCCGCGCGAGCCGAAGTTCGATGCGGCGCTGGCGGTCCCGGGGGTCAGACTGCACCTCTACGAGAAGCATCGTCCGCGCAAAGGGCGGAAGATGGGGCACTTGAGTGGCGTGGGGGATACGGCAGACGAGGCTGTTGCGGCGGTGTTGCGGGCGCAGGAACTGCTGTAGATCTTCCGTGAAAGATCGATGATCGGGAATTTGTTATCTGAGCTTTTGGCTGCGGGAAGGCTTCAGAACTGCAACAAGCACGCGCCATCTTCCACAGCACGTGGTATCTTCATCTTGAACTGCACCGAATATCATGCAGTCATGAGGGCATCTTATGAGCAGCTCTGAGCTTGAGTACGTGCTTTCGCTGCGCGATGACAACATCGGCACCAGCCAGAAGCGGCTGCGGGCGGAGATTATCGAGTTCATTCAGCGGCATGAGGACGCGGTGCTGGCCCAGCTCCGCGCGCACGAGTCAGCCGTCATTCCTACCTCCTTCGGAGAGATCACGCTGAACCTCGCCGACCTTCGCGAAGCAGTCGCATAGGAGCCTGACCGGTGCTGGCGCTTCTCGTCAGCTTGCTCATCGCCGTCTACCTGCTTGGTCCCAACCTGATCGCGCGCTGGGCGGCGGACCTGATTGTCTTCCGCAAGACCCGCGTGGAGAGCCACGCCGAAGAGGTCGCCCGCTCCATCATTGGGGCCGTCATCCCCCTGGCGCTTGCCGTTGCGTGGGCACGCTGGTCGGGCGCACTGTGGAGCTCGGGGACGCAGCGCGATGTGGAGACGGTCTTCTCCGCGCTCGAGAGCGATACCTTCTTCCAGGCGCATCACCAGCAGTTCTTCACCAGCCTGTACGCCTTCTTCTGGATGAACTACGCCATCCTGTGGCGGCTGTATCTCATCGTCCTGCTGGCTTCAGGACTGCGTGTGGCGATTGTGTTGAACTATAACCGCGTCTGGCGCCGCCTGAATAAGCGCTGGACGCGCACGCTGCTGGCCACCATCGTGCCGCGGATCTCGGAGTGGGACCTGCTGTTCAGCGACATGCTGCTGCCTGAGGGGACCTTCCGGATCATGGCGGATGTCTTGACCAAGACCGGCGGGCTCTATCAAGGCACGGTGCAGGATCGGATGCTGAACAATGACGGTTCGCTACAAAGCATTACGCTTTCCAATCCGCGCCGGTTTGAGCGTGCAGAGTTCCATAAGGCCAAGTCGGAAGATATTGAAACCGTCACGGACGAGTTCTGGTTCAACATCCCCGGCAATCTCTTCATCGTGATGGCATCGGACATTGCCAATCTGAACCTGCGTTATATCAGGCGGAAACCGCTCTCGTTCCAGCCTTCAGAGGAAGAGCGCGAAGTTCTGAACCGGCTATTGGATCGCCTGAAGGTACCGCCGTCATTCTGATACTGATATCAGGTGATCGTCTGCTGGCTTGGCGACCGGCTTTCCCTTCTCATCCCACTCGATCGTTGCCATCGGTGTGTGATGGTCATGCGTGAAAAGGACAAGCCACTTCTCCGGAATGGCGCGCTGGTAGAAGCGCTTTTTCTGCTCGATGGATTTCAGCGGATCAAGATCGTAGCCCATCACCCAGGTAGGGTCGAGATGGGCGGTTGTGGGGATAAGGTCCGAGATGTAGCAGGCGTGCTGACCTTCGGATTCAATGTGGATCGCCATGAGCTGATGGGTATGGCCGGGAAAGAGCTCGACCGAAACTCCGGGAACAATTCCAGAATCCGTCTGAATTCCTTCGGTGGTGAGTAGGGTCATCCGCCCGGATTCGATCAATGGATCGTAGTTCGGAGACAGATAGCTGACTCGGTCGCGGTCGAGCTGCAGATGGCCATGTTCGACCTCTCCGAGATGTGCGAAGTAGCGCGCGTTCGGAAATGTCGGTGTGATCGAACCGTCGGGATGAAGAGTCGTGTTCCAGCCACAATGGTCAAAGTGCAGATGCGAGTTGATGACGATATCTACCTCTTCGGGTTTGACTCCGGCGCCTGCAAGGGAAGCAGGCAGCAGTTCCTCATTCCGGTGAATTTCCCGCATCTTTGCGTTTTGCTTATTGCCGATCCCTGTCTCGATGACAACAGTGTGGCGGCCCGTTCGGACCACAACGGTGTTGAGTCCAAGCATGATACGATTCAGCTCGTCGGCAGGGGCTCGTTTCTGCCAGAGCGTTTTGGGCACAACCCCGAACATTGCGCCACCGTCAAGACGGTAGGTGCCGTCTGTGCAGACGATTAGTTCAAACCTGCCAAGGCGCGTCCGTGCACGCACCAACTCCCTCGTCCCTGGAACGGTATGTAACTGCTCTATCATCCTGATCATCGTAACTGTTCAGGATGACAGAGCGTTAAGGGGATGGCCGTCAGGCATGCGGGGCGTGAGTCGCCATGACAATCACGTTTGCGTTGACAGTAACGTTGTCAATGGACCCCGGCACGTTCTCGATAGGAGTGACCACCGCGGTTGCCCCGTCTCTTTTGTTCTGGAAGCATTGACGGCAAAGAACCGGTCGGCCTTGTGTGGGCTTAAAGGGGACCGTCGTCTCAATGCCGCAATCCGAACATACGGTGCGGGTCTCGGTGCGAGAGATTCCGGCGGCGGCCGGACCATTGCCCGGACGCGCTGAAGCTCCAGCCCTCTTGGACTTGCAGGGCTTGCACCGCTTGGGGTCGTTCTTGAATTGTTTGTCGAAAAAGAAGAGTTGCTCGCCGGCAGTGAAGATAAACTCGCCACCGCAATCAGCACAGGTCAATAACCGATCTACGAATTCCATAGCCGCGTCTCCCGATCTGCGGGACAGGTCGAAAGCTTCGGGGAATTTTATGCGAGTTCCCGTGGGCAATCATCCTGCCGTAGTGTGGTACGTAGGCCTGGGGGACCGCCATAGGCGGAAGTGTTGCAAGGGTACGGGCCCGGAGGCTCGTTGATGCCAGGTCGACAGCGGGAGTCTATCGCTAGCATTGCTTAGATGGCCATCTCTCTTTAGTCACTTTTAGTAACCAGAAGCGAGATGGCCATTCTGAGTGGAGCAATTGTTCTTAGTCCTGCTCCTTGCGGACTTTCTTACGATTTCGTTTGCGAGCGAGCGCTTCTTTGACACGCTTCTTTTCGCCCGGCTTCAGGTAGAAGGAGTGACGCTTGACTTCTTTAATGATGTCTTCTGTCTGCACCTTGCGCTTGAACCGACGCAGGGCATTTTCAAGCGGTTCGCCTTCTTGAACTCGAACCTCTGCCAAGAAAAAACACCTCCAAACATTCCCAGACAGGGATGTCATCTAGGATACTCCCTTTTCCCGATATCTTGTAATGATTTGAAGAATATTCCTCGAGTTCGGAAGACAAGTTGCTTGCAGGTTTCCTGCCTCAAGTCGAAAGCGGGTCTCCCTTTTCTCGTGCTTAGTCCAAGCTCCACAACAATTAGGAACGCACACACTGGCTGGCAGAGCATTGGTCGGAGTCCACGGACAGAAGTTAGTAACGAATTTTTCCTGGGACTGCGGGGCCGTAGAATCGTCTGCGTGGAGGCAGATGATGATCCGAAGCTACCAGGGCAAAACGCCCGTGATCCCCGAAAGCTGCTATGTCGACCCGTCGGCCCAGGTGATTGGCGACGTGGAGCTGGGTCCCCAGGCCAGCATCTGGATGAACGCTGTTGTGCGGGGTGATGTGAATTCCATTCGCATTGGGGCGAAAAGCAATGTGCAGGACTGCGCGGTGCTTCACGGGATGCGATATCTTTACGCCGTCACGCTGGGAGAGATGGTCACGATTGGTCACAATGCGACCGTCCATGGCTGCACGCTGGGGGACAATGTGTTGGTAGGAATCGGTGCAGTGATTCTGAACCATGCACAGGTCGGGGAGGGGTCCATCATCGCTGCTGGGGCTGTGATTCCGGAGCACGCGGTGATTCCGCCACGGTCGCTGGTCGTGGGGATCCCCGGGAAGGTAAAACGGACTTTGGGAGAAGAAGATCAGAAGATGATCGCTCGTTATGCGGAGAACTATCTCGATTACACCGCGATCTATCTGGCCGAGATGAAGAAGTAAGTTTCTTCGGAGAGTGTGCCTGGCTGGATTGCGGTGGACGTGGGATGAAGCACTCTGTCATCTTGGATATGAGGCCGGAGGTGGCGAAGATGGTGCAGGCAGAGATTGCGAAGGGGCGCGGGCTGGGCTTAAGTGAGTTGGCCCCGCGAGTCATGCAGTCGGAGATTCGCGCCATGACGGTGGAAAGCGATCGCGTGGGCGGCGTCAACCTGGCGCAGGGTGTCTGCGATACCGAGGTTCCGCAGGTGGTTGCTGACGGAGCCATTGCGGCTATTCGAGATGGCCACAACATTTACACGCGGCTGGACGGAATCCAACGGCTTCGGCGCGCGATCGCCGAAAAGACAGAGCGCATGCAAGGACTAGTCGTCGATCCGGAGCGTGAGGTTCTGGTGACAAGCGGCGCGACCGGCTCTTTTCACGCAGTGGCAATGGCGCTGTTTGATCAGGGCGACGAGGTTCTTTTGTTTGAGCCTTTCTATGGATATCACGTCGGCACGCTGCGTTCGCTGCGTGTGGTACCGGTAGCGGTAGAGCTTGATAGCCGAGACTGGTCGCTCGATCTTGATCGCGTTCGTGCTGCGATTACGCCCAGGACTCGTGCAATCGTCGTCAATACGCCCTCAAACCCGGCAGGTAAGGTGTTTACCCGCCAGGAGCTGGAGGGACTTGCGCAGATCGCTCGCGAATTCGATCTGTTTGTCCTGACCGACGAGATCTACGAACACTTTATCTACGGCGATGCAAAGCATCTTTCTCCTGCCGCAATCGATGGCATGCGAGAACGCACGATCGTCATGTCAGGATTCTCGAAGACCTTTTCCGTGACGGGTTGGCGCATCGGTTACGTCATCGCTGACGCGAAGTGGATTGGAGCGATCGGATACTTTCACGACCTGCTTTATGTCTGCGCGCCTTCGCCCTTCCAGCATGGCGTTGCAGCCGGGGTGGAGCAGCTGGGAAAGACCTTCTATGCCGGATTAGCTTTGGAGCACGAGAGTAAGCGCGAGATGCTGGTTGCTGCGCTGAAGGATGCTGGAATGACCCCACATATTCCTGACGGAGCCTATTACATCCTTGCTTCGACGAAGGGACTCGAGCATGTGCTGAACGGAGAGACTGCGGCGCAACGAGCACGATCGCTGCTGGCGAAGACCGGAGTCGCAGCTGTGGCGGGATCCGCGTTCTTCCGGGCAGGAAAAGGTGAGGATCTACTGAGATTTTGTTTTGCAAAGAAAGATGAAGATCTTGCGGATGCCTGTCGGCGGTTGCGGGGCTTGCGGTGATCCAGAGTGCCGCCTCGTTCGAAGCAGTTGCATTAGGCAATATCCACCATTTTCTAATCTAACTTGAGCGCATCCTCATACCCTTGGTAAACACGGTCGAAGACCGCATCCCAGCTACAGGTCAGAGCGTACTCGCGGGATGCCACACGCATTTGTGCGAGGCGGGCTCGGTCTGTGTAAAGGGTCGCGACGGCTGACACGAATCCAGTTTCGTTGGTAATAAAGCCGGTCTTCTGATCGCGGACAATATACTTTGGTCCGCCGCCGGGCGTGACGACTGCCGGCACGCCGCTCGAGAGCGCTTCAAGAACAACGTTTCCAAATGTGTCCGTGTACGACGGAAAGACGAAGACATCCATGTTGGCATAGGCACGCGCAAGGTCGGGTCCGCGCAACACCCCGGCAAAGTCAGCTTGTTTGAGAGACGCGCGCAGGCTGGCCTCCTCGCTGCCGTGACCAATGATTAGAAAGCGATAGCTCGTAATGCCCATATCGAGCAGGCCACGCTCGATACGTGTCAGTAAAGCGACGTTCTTTTCGACCGAAAGTCGTCCGACATAACCGATGACCAGTGTGGAATCGTCAAGGCGTCGGGCCCGATGAGCTGGCGAAAACTGGACGGTGTCGACTCCCCGCTGCATCAGGTGGCAGGGGCGGGCCGTTGCCTGTTCCAGCATTCGGCACAATTCTTCGTTGGGTGCGAAAAGGACCCGCGCCAGAGAGTAAAAGCGTGTGGTCGCCCACAAGGATCCTTGTTCGACACGCTGCTCCAGGCTGGACGCCGCCCTTCGGGGTATCCGGCGGGTCAGCCACTCCAATCGGCGTGCCGCATATTCATGGACGTTGGTATGCCACGACGCTGCGAGCGGGATTCCCCGTCGCCATGCAAAGTAAGCGCCGAAGATTCCTAGCTCGCTGGGACCGGTGATGTGGATGATGTCGGGACGAAACCGGATTAACTCGCGTTGGATGGTGGAGCCGTGACGAAAAAAAAACGGATCGAAATGGAGGTCCTTTTCAATGCGGATAGCCGCACGGGAACGTCGGAGCTCCAGGGTGCGGAGCTCATTGACTTGCTCAAACTGCAACGTCCGGACTCCAGCACGAACACAGAGGAATGGAAGGGCGTGGCGCGTGGCGTAATCTACAAAGTTGCGGCTAGTATGCGCGACGCCGTTGACCTCGTGGAAGGAATCGGGAAGGTAGGCAACCCGTGGCACACGCATGGCACTACTTTACTTGACGATAGAGCATCCTCGAGTAAACCTTATTCTCTTTTGATTCGTCAGGCTCCATTTTGCTGATCTGAGTCATTCGTAACGAAGTGCCACCACAGGGTCCACTCGTGCCGCTCGTCTGGCAGGGAGATAACCAGCCAGAAGAGCCACAGCCAGCAGGGCCACGACGGAAGCCAGAATACTGGCCGCATCCGCACCGTGAAGTCCAGACAGCATCGCAGCTACGATGCGGCTGCTAGCCATTGTGACGGGAACCCCGATGGCGATCCCTATGGCTGTGAGCAATGCAATCTCGCGCAGAACCAGCCAGCGCACGCTTGCGCGGCTGGCGCCGATGGCGATGCGGATTCCTATCTCGTTGGTGCGCTTGCCTACCATATACGACATCAGGCCATAGATCCCAATACAGGACAGAAAGACTGCCAGCAGTCCGAAGAAGGCTGAGAGCTGCGCGACGATGCGATGGTAGGTGAGGGTGCGCGACACCTGTTCGTCGAGAGTGCCGAGGTGGCTGATGGGCAGCCTCGGATTCACGCTGTGGATGGCTAGCTGGACTCCGCGTGAGACTGCGTCGAAGTCGCCCGTGTAACGTACCCCCAGTGTGCCGTAACCCCAGGGGTGCTGCGGATTCGGCAAGTAGTCGATGTATTGGGGACGCTCCTGCAGGCTGCCAAATTTGACGTCCTTGACGACTCCGATCACCTCGATCTCTTCGTTCGGTTTGGGATCGGTACCCGTGTAACCAGCGTAGTAGTGAAGGCCTAGGGGATTGACTCCGGCGGGAAACAGGTCTTTCGCCATGCGCTCACTGATGATGCCGACTTTATGCGATGTCGCTGTATCCTGGGGCCCAAAGGTGCGTCCGGCCAGTAGCGGAATCTGCATGGTGGCTATGTATGCGTTGCCGACGACGTTGTGCTTCACGTTTACCTGGTCATTGAGATTCTGGCCGACGACACGGATTGATGTGTTCCAGCTTCCCTGGCTAAAGAGGAACGATGCGAAGCTCGCGGCTTTTACGCCGGGCAGAGCACTCACTCGCTGCTCGATCTCCTGGAACATGGCGATCATGCGTGGGTCCTCCGACTTCAGCCCGGTGACGTTCGAGTCGATGTCGAGCCGCAGAACACCCTCGCGATTGAATCCGGTGTCAACGTTATTGAGGTCCACCAGTGTGCGGATGAAGAGGACGGCCCCGACCATAAGGACGAGCGAGAGCGCGATCTGCGAGACGATGAGGACCTTCCCGAGACGGCTCCTGGAGCTTCCCTTCGACGAGCTCCCACGCCCGTCTTTCAGGGCTTCTGTCAGTTCAAGGCGTGTGCTGCGGAACGCGGGAATGATACCGAACAGAATGGCTGTGGTGACCGTCACCGCGAAGGTAAACAGCAGAAGATGCGTGTTGATCGAAACATCGAGAGGCACGAGGTCTGGTCCTCCCGAGATCATTCTTAACAGAAGTCGGTCAGCGATGCGCGCGAGGCCAATGCCCAGCAGACCTCCAGTAAGCGCGAGTACCAGGCTTTCGGTCAGCAGTTGCCGAACGATACGCAGGCGGCCAGCTCCGAGGGCTTGGCGCACAGCCAGTTCGCGGGCTCGCGCTGTTGACCTCGCGAGGAGGAGGTTCGCGATATTTGCACAGGCGATCAGCAGTACAAGTGACGTGATGCCCATCAGAACCCTGAGAGGATCCGAGAATCTGCGGCGCAGAGAAGAGAGACCCTTCGACATGGATGTCAGGTCAACATGGGCTCGCTTAAGATAGCCGGCGTTCCGTGCACTCAGGTCGACGTCGGGAAAGGAACGGATAATCTGCTGGTAGAGCACGTTGACGTTCGAGGTTGCCTGCTCCTGCGAGACTCCGGGTTTCAGCCTGCCGATAAGGTACATCCCCTCCCAGAAGTTCTTTTTGTAGCCGTCCCACAAGGGTGGTACGAATCGAATCATCGACATGGGCGCCCACATGTCAGGCGCCTCTCCTACGCTGGTTCCGAAGAACTCCGGCGGAACAACGCCGACGATATCGAAGGTCGTTGTGCCAAGTGTGAGCTTCCTGTTCAAGACAGCGGGGTCGCTGGCAAGAGCCCGCTTCCACCACGCATAGCTCACCACAACGACAGGATGATCGCCTTCCGTGTTGTCATCCGCTTCGGTCAGGATTCGGCCCTGAATCGCCTGAACACCGAGCGTTGGAAAGTAAGAGCCGGAGACAAGCTGCACGCGCATGGGTTGCATCGCATCTTGCCCTTCGATGATGCCGTGCACTCCGTTTACCATGCTCATCAACGCGGCGACATCGGAGAAGACGTTATTTCTCTTCTGCATCTCGCGAAAGAAGGGATAAGAGTAGAGGGTCGTCGAAGCAATGTCATCGGTGATCCCCGAGTCACCTTCGCGCCCGAAGAACATCAGCTGTGAAGGATCTTTTACCGGTAGGGAGCGAAGCATCAGTGTATCGATAAAGCTGAAGATAGCGGTGTTGGCTCCGATGCCGAGCGCGAGTGAGAGTAGGGCGACGATCGTCAGGGCTGGGCTCCGGAGCATCGATCGTATGCCAAACCGCAGATCCTGCATGAGACTTTCCAGCCAGCTCCATCCCCAGTTGCGGTAGCTCTTCTCGCGAAGATTTGTGGGATTCCCGAATCGGCGATTCGCTGAGCGCTGTGCAGCCTCTGGCGTCTCTCCTCGCGCGACATATTCCTGCTGGCGCATCTCCCGGTGCAGACGCATCTCTTCCTCCAGCTCCTCCTGGAAGTGGCGACCCTGCAATAGCATCCGTATACGACGTAGAGATTCATCGAGGAACATGAGAAGCCCCTTTATGCGATCTGCGTAATGCGATGAATGGCCCCGAAGACACGCTGGAACTGTGAGAGTTCCAGCGCAAGTTGCTTACGACCTGCGGCCGTGAGCTTGTAGTAGCGGGCGCGGCGATTTCCGGCAGTAACTCCCCATTCGGCGGTCACCCAACCCTTCAGCAGCATCCGTTGCAGCGCAGGATACAGCGACCCCTCTTCCACCTGGAGCACATCTTCTGAGCTCTGCTGAATAAAGTTGACCATCTCATATCCGTGCAGCGGGCCGTGAAGAGAGAGTGCTTTGAGGATCAGCAGGGAGAGTGTGCCGGGCGGGATTTCATCGCGTTTCACTTCAAGTGCCTCGAGTCTGGCATAGATTATCTATGTCAGCAGAAGGTAGCTTCCATAGGCTATCTATGTCAACAAATTTGTGACCGGCGAAAGACATCGAGATATGCAGGCGCGCTTGTTTCTGATGTAGCTGCCAATCAGCTTTTTGGGGTGCGCCACTTGGGGTAGGGCAGGCCCGCAAGATGATTGAAGACCCATGCTTGGGCAGTCAGCAGAATTACAGCGACTTCGATAACAAAGAGGTATTGAAGCTTAGCAAGGATGCCAAGGGCGACGATAAGGGTGGTTGCTCCAGCGGGAGGGTGACTTACAGAAAACAGGACCATCAGCGCCCCTGTCGCTGCAAGGGCAAGTGCCGCTGAGAGAATACGCGGCCAATAGATGCCTGCGTTCGCAACTTGAGAGAAAGCATGCATCCCGGTCAGCATAAAAGCTGCGTAGCCGCAGATCAGTCCTATGGCATGCCCCAGGATGGTGTTGCGGGGGCTGGAAACCTCCGCTAACGGAGAGAAGAAGAAGAGATAAGCGGTAGGGCCGAGGGAGGGGAAGACGAAGGGATTTCCACTCACCTCTGCAAGAACCGCCAGAAGCGCAATGCTAACGAAGCAGTTGATGCAGACATAGGTGGTCCAGACGAGTTTTGGAGGAAGGTGCCGCAAAAGAAAAGGCAGACGAAGCCTCTCAAGAAGCAACTCGACGTGAGTAAAGTTCGTGTTGGCATTGCGCCGCGCATCGGTAGTGGACATCAAATATTCGGCAGCAGATCGAAGTACTCGTCGTCTTCGTTCTTGCCGCCTTCTCCTTTGCCGACAACCTTCTCCGATTCGATAAACTCGATTCGCTCGATCCACTTCACCATCTTGTAACCAAGCTGATTGTCGACTCGAAGCCGCAGAGGAGCGCCATAGTCTTCCGTCAACCTGCTCCCATTCATCTCGTAGGCGAGCATGCTTCCAGGTTTCAATGCATTATCGATGGACTGTGTGTCGTAATACGTTCCTCCATAAAGTCCATCGCCGAAGGAGTAGAAGGCGACCATCTTCGCAGCAGGTAGAGGACGCGCGAGCTCGATGATCTTTGCAAGGGTGATGCCACCCCATTCCGCGATACCCGACCATCCCTGGATGCAGTGATGCATGCTGATTGTCTTGGTCCGTCCTATGGTTTCCATCTCCGCAAGCGTGAGGTCAAGCGGGCATTCGACCAGGCCGCCTACCTTCAGGCGAAAGTCTCGAAACCCGCCTTCACGCAGTTCCTTCCAATCTTCTCTTACGGGAAGCATGCCATTGGGCCACATGCGCGGAGAAATCTGTTCGCGAGTGTACGTATGGACCGGAAGGAGGCGGTTGAGTGTGGCCAGCTGCACAGGTTGTGAGATGGCCTTCTGCATATGCTGCACCCTCCTTGGGAATCTCCAAGCCACATGATGGGCCACGATCCAGGCACAGATCACGACGGCAATCCCCAGAAGTCCGAGCCATAGACCCATTGGGCTCACTTCATCCGTTCCCAACACGATGTGATTCATATTGCGTATAAAACCGGTCATGGCAATCAGGCTGACGTGAATAACGAGAAATGCGGAAAATCCAACCAGAAGAAGAAAGTGAATCGAGCGGGCCGCCTGTCTCCCGCCAAAGAGGCGAGCATACCAGGGCACACGGTTGACGAGCGCCGGCGACATCGCGAGCCCCGTCAGGATCGAGAGGGGAGCCATCACGAAAACCGTAGAGAAATAGGCGAGCTGCTGCAGCGCGTTGTATCCGTAAAAGCCGTTGGGTTCAGGAGGGAGCGTAAACGTTGCGTAGTGAACGAAAGTTGCCCATGCCTCGCTAAAGATTGCCGGAGACGTAGGAACCAATCGCAGCCACTGATCGGTCGTACACAGACCGATGACAAAAACTACCCCGGTTATCACAAAACCGTAGACGGTCAGGAAATGCCAGGATCGCGCCATCCCTACCGTGTGTCTGTAGCCGGGCAGCCCAACCAGCGGCGTGATGTAGCGAGCGTCGTCCTTTGCGGTCCAGATTCTGTCAGTCGGAACCGGCAGTGGAGTGAAGCGGATCCATTCAGAGTTTGCCGTGCAGTCGTCGTTCCAGTAGAGCCGGGGATGATCCATCAGGATCGAAAGGCCACTGCGGATCAGCATCGTGAGGAAGAGAAAGTTGAAGAAGTGTGTCCAGCGAATCCATCCGGGAAATCCATGAGGGCCGCTGACCTTTCCCTGATCGAGGTCGGGATTGATCGAGATATGGGGAAGCCCCCATCCGATTCTCTGAATCCATGCAACGGCCACCAGCCCAAGAACGAGCAACAGGAAAAAGTAGATAAAACGACGATCGATCCAGATGCGGAAGCGTCGATCGTCCGGGTAATGAACCTTGCGATGCGCAGAATCGAAGGGAACCATCCAGATGCACCTCCATCCCTGCGCATCAGCATAACGTGAAGCACGTAAAACGTCTCATCCTGAATTATTTAATTAGTTTGTTGGAGAAGCCGGCCAGACGGCTCGCCGTTCCCTCCGACGCGGCTGATTTTTGATTGGGGATGCACGGGTGCAAATGTGAGTCCTCAATGAGCCTCACACACTTCCGCTTTAATAAGAGGATGAGGAAGTGGGGAGAAGCAGGAACTATGCTTCCTATCTCTCCCGTAGAAGAGGGTACGTTGTTACGGGTAACAGCCGTCTCTTAGGCCTTCTGCTTGGCCAACGCGGCTTGCATCTTGGCAGAGTCATCCCATGCAAAGCGGAGAGTCCCGGAGAGAGGAGCCTCTCCCATCATGCGAACGCTGGCAAGTATCGTGCGGATCCACAGGGGAGCGCGACGGCTCTCCGAAGTCCACAGCTCCGACAGAGGTCTCATCTCACCCTTACTGTTGGGGTGATACACACGCTGATCCCAACGCTGTGCTCCCTCCGGAAAGTGCGGGTAGTCGCGAATGGCATCCAGCGTGGACTGCAGAATGCGATGCTTCCAAGGCTCGGCATATTGCGGCATGTAGAGAACGTGGCTCTGGCGCTCGCGTCGAACTTCGTTGACAAATTCAGTAAAGCAGGAGGAGCGGGTCAGATTGATATTGGCGTTCGGTTCTACACCATGCCGGTCCCCGCCGGAGATCGTAAGCTGGTTCCATTTGCTGGCCAGCGTAGCGGCTTCACGGTTTTCCTTCCAGTCGCGCAGGCCGTTCAGTTCAAGAGCATGAATGTACTGTCCATACACCGCAAGAAATTCATTAACCAGGACATCGTGGCGTTGCCTGCCGATTCGATAGAGGTCCCATATGGGATGGTTGAAGACGATCAGCACCTGGGGAATCTCATCGAGTTCGACGAGGATCTCACGAAGCAGATTTGGATTTCTACCAGCGACCGGAAGGGCTGTGAAGGCGCGCAGTCTGTCCATCCAACGCGATCCGATCGCTGAGGGAAGGTTGTGAACCCCGATGTGGAAGGCACTCTCGTAAAAGGGGACGGTCCATTCCACTGAGATCGGAATATGGCGCGCTGAGGGCACTGAACGGAGCAGGAGTGGCGCCTGGATGTCGTCATGGTCAGTCAGCGAAACCAGGGCAGGAAGCTGGAGACGGTTCTCAATCTGTGAGCTTTCCAGATCAAAAGCCAGCTTGGGGGTCAGCGGTGGAGTCCAGTAGCTATGTGAATAGTCGGGACGGATACCGGAGAGACGCTGGCTGCGACTCTCGGCCCAACGCATCATGGGCTGCAGAAAACCCCAGTCGCGGGAGAGTTCCGCGATGAAGTCCAGCGTCTCCTGCGATTGGTTGGTGTGACTATGCAGGGAAACCCCGGTTGTAAAGCCACGGGCGGCCTGCGGTTCGCGCCATAAATAAGAGATAGATGACTGGCTCATGGGCCCTCCGAGCGTTCTCTCTCGCTCGGTGGCAGTATGGGCAGTTTGTGTGAAGGCGCGATGACTGCACTAAGAATGAGGCTTGAATATTTGTAAACGCCCGTTACTCAGTTGGTTACCGGCGGCTGCGAGACTCTTTCCACCGTTCGACACCCGATGCTCCAACTCGCATCAGGCCGCTTTCGGGAAGCTCAGGTCTGGGGCGTCTGCTCTCACACCGATCTTCAACGCATTGAGAATCGGAGTCGTCATCATCGTCGTTGCCAGTGCCATCAGGACCAGCATCGTAAACAGCGTTGGAGAAAACACGTGCGCGTTATAAGCAATGTTGAGCACAATCAACTCCACCAGGCCGCGCGTGTTCAGCAGAGCACCGAGAGCGATCGAGTTCTTCCAGTCATACCCTGTCCAACGTGCGGCTGCGATAGCACCGCCCATCTTGCCGATCACGGCAATGAGTAAAACAAACCCGGTCCACAGCCATATATTCAGGCCGCTGAGAAGATCCAAACGGGTTTTCATTCCTGTTAGCGCAAAGAAAATGGGCAGCAGAAGGAGCGAAACGACAACGTCCAGCCGTGAACGAAGTGTCTCCTGCCAACGGCGAACGCGTGGAAAGCACAATCCCGCAAGAAAGGCTCCAAACAACGGATGGACGCCAATAGCATCGGTAGCCGCCGCAGACAGGAAGACAGTGACAAGCATAATGCCAAGCAACTCGTAAGAAAGTCTGATCTCATTGTTCCGCCGCGCGAGCCACGCTCCCAGGGGACGTACGACAAACATCATGACGCAAAGATAGGCCCCCAGCCAGAGCACTCGATACGAGAGTCGAATGGTGGTGTTGTCCGTCGGTAGGAGAGCCATCGCGACAGCAAGCAGGGACCATGCTGTCACGTCGTCGACGGCGGCGCACATCATGGCCGTTGCGCCAAGGGGAATCGACTGCATCTGGCGCTCTTCAAGGATTCTTGCCAGGACCGGGAAAGCCGTGATGCTCATCGAGATCCCGAGAAACAGGAAAAATGGAAGTGCGGCGACGTCGGCTGGAGCAAAGTGCCGAAGCAGTAAGGGCGATGCCAGCACCCCCAGAGCAAACGGGAAAAGCATGCTTGTCAGACTTGTGATGGTCGCCGTGAACCTTTGTTCGCGGATGTGCTCGTAATTTAGTTCGCTGCCGATCAAAAAAAGAAAAAGAATTAAGCCGAGAGTACTGATTGTCTCGAACAAACTGATCGACGTCGCAGGAAAGAGTTTTGAGAAAGCGTGTGGAACAAACCGGCCGAGCACGGAAGGACCGATCAGGATTCCACCGATGATCTCTCCGATCACCCGTGCCTGACCGAGCCTGCGCGCAATCCAGCCGCACGTGAGGCTTACGGAAAGGATGATTGTGACCTGAAAGATCAGCAGCGTCATGCAGGTTCCTTATCTTCGGAACTTGCACGATTCCACCGCTGATGCAGAACGATCATGGCTTCAACGAACAACAGGGTAAAGCCCGGCATCAGCAAGCGTGTTCCAAGAGTCGATGGCCACAGAAGCCTGAAATCTTTGGTCCAGTCAAAGATTGTCAGAAAAGAGCCGCCAAAAAACAGGAGAGAGCCGAGCCATCTTCGAAATCGTGCGGAGAGTTCCCCGTCCTTGTAGTCGCGTCCTCGAATCTCTCGAATGGGAGAGCCAACGAGGCCCTGGTCATCATAGATGGCACAGCGCAAGTCCGTACGTCTCTCCACCCATTCCTGCGCGTAGTTAATCGCTTCCTGCAAGCTATTGAAGACGGTGCAGTAGGGACGATCAATACTGCCGGTCGGGAACCTTGAGTAGTGAACCGCGAATTCTCCAGGCAACATGCGCTCATTCCAGGTCTCCGGCTTATGCCTGGGGTCGTAGAGCGGCAGTTGGCGCGGATATGTCATACAACATTATCCGGCAACCCCAGCCTGTTTCGTAAAAATCGCTACGTACCGCGTGCGAGATCTTGCCTGCAAATGATCCAACTGGAAACCGAGTGAAAGCTTCTGCTTGCGCTACTCATTCGTGGACCACGAGCTTCACTTGGCCGGCATGGTCAGCTTCGGGAAAACTCGCTGGAACTGCTCACGGAGCGCTGGTTCAAGGTTTTCAATCTGAAGATTTTGCAGTTGAGCTACGGGTTGGGCTTGCAGCCCTGGCTGAGCAGAGATACGTCCCTGGATTGTTTTTGGAGAGACATCTTGAAAGCGATACACAGTGATCGAGAGACGCGGAACCGCCTGGTCGGGAACTGCAGCACGGGGGATTCTCACATTGAAGTCGAAGCTGGATCGCTGTGTGATGTAGTGCTCGTTGCTTCCAGGCCGGGGATACGAGCGGCTGATCCCCACATCAAGAATGCCCTCCGCAGCCAGAGGTTTAGAGTCAAGCTGGACTTCGTACGCGTACTCACCTGCAACGCTGGTTGACTGCACAAGTGGGCCCTCCACTTCCTGCACGCCGACGACGCTAAGCCGGTCGCCTGCCACCCGCATTCGTAAACGGAGATAGCTCTGGCCAGCCGTTTGTACTGCATTGGCGTCAGGGTGAGCCTTCATGTCATCCAGTTTTTTCTGTGCAGGCTTCTGCTCTGCAGCCGCCTTCGGTTGGAAGGCAGACATTGTTGCTCCTCCCGCGGGTGGTTTGTTTGAGGGAGAGGCCGGCATCTGCTCGCCCTGAGTTCCCGTAGGAATCTGAGGAGCGGCCGCCATCACGGGAAGCCGTGGATCCCGTATGCCTTTTAGGTCTGCACCTTCTTGCATTACTTTGGCTTTTGGTTGATCGATTTGAATTGCCATGAGGTTCTCCTCACCAGTTCCTTCCATAACGATAGTTATGAATAAACCGATAGTAGATCTTCTGTAATTGCATGGTGGGAGTAGCGCGAATGAGACCCAGCCAGTCGTGATTGTGCACGATCAGATCTCGATGAGCTTTTCCACCTTCATAGTTACAAGGTTCAAACCGATCAACGGTCCCGAGATTCCACTCGCCAACCCAATCTGCTGACCAGGTTGCCGACAACGCTGAACCGCTGGAGGTCATACTTCCCAGATATTGCGTTGCCCAGTCGTTGCAGTTATAGACAAAAAGGTCCTGCTTTCCGTCACCGGCAATATCGCCTACCCAGAACTGGTCGTGTCTTCGCATCTGCCAGCCCGGAACACTGCCATCATACCGATGCGCCATGCTGAGCGCGGATCCGGTCGAGTGGAGCATTCCGAGATATGCAATGCTCCAGTTGTCTCCATTGAACACAAAGAGATCAGCCTTTCCATCGCCGTTTGAATCCGCTACATAAAAGCGGTCTCCCTTAGTCATCTGCCACGAGGGAAGAAGGTGATCGTACCGGTGGGCCATGGACAGGCTGGAGCCGTTCGAAGAGAGCATTCCAAGATAAGGGAAGGCCCAGTTCGAGCCGTTGAAGACGAACAGATCGCACTTGCCGTCCCCGTTGAAGTCACCAGCGTAGAACTGATCTCCCTTGGTCATCTGCCACGAGGGCATAGTGCCATCATATCGGTGAACTAACTGAAAGCCGCTGCCGGTGGAATGTAGCATTCCGAGATAAGGGAAAGCCCAATTTGTACCGTTGAAGACGAAGAGATCCTGCTTGCGGTCTCCATCGAAGTCTCCAACATAGAATCGGTCATCCTTGGAGAATTGCCATCCCGGCATTGATCCGTCATATCGTGCGATAAGACGCAGCCCGTTCGCGCCATCATCTGCAAGCAATCCAAGGTAGGGCATAATCCAATTGGTGGAGTTGTAGACCGCGACCTCCTTCTTACCGTCGCCGTTGAAATCGCCGATATAAAACTGATCGCCTGCCGTGAACTGCCATGAGCCGGGAACTCTCTCAACGGCGCTGAACACAATATCCATCTGGCTTCCATTGGACCGGAAGATCTGGATGGAGTTGTTGTTGTGGATTAGCAGATCATCTTTGCCATCGCCATTGAAATCCCCCGCATGACAATCGAGAAATGTGTGTTCCGTCTTCGCGTCATTAATCCGTTTCATCTGTGTGTAGCAGATCGGGCAATACTCTGGGGTATTCCCTCGCATGCGACAGTTGATGACGGGACGGTACATCCCTGTTCCGTTGGTTCCACCGCCCTCAAAGAGTCCCACACTCTGCGTGTCGTCCCAGTCCGCTGGTCGCGTTCCCTGGTTGAATCCCGCGCAACTCCCTTTTCCCGTCGGAATGGGAGTCGCTGGAGCTACGAAGTTTCTCCACTTGAGCGTGTTGCGATTGGTATTGATCGTAACGTCGACGTTACCCGGTTCACTGCCTGAGTAGACGCGTGATGTGCAATACTCGTCCGCCAATGCGCCGAGACCGTGTCCGAACTCGTGGGCAAGGACATGCCAATCAATGCCGAGCGGCACAACCTGAAAACCACCGCCGCCGCATCCCCCATAGTTGGGGTTGTTCAGAAAGATGACGACGAGGTTGTAATCCGGAACCCATGTGTTGAGCGCATTGTGTACCAGAGTGGAGGTGTTGGCGCCATTCTCGAGCCAGCAATGCGCCCACGACCCACTGAAGATGTAGCCAAGCGACGTATTCCTTAGCGTTGTGCTGACGATGGTGTCGTCGGAAGGGTCGTCGGGCGTGCCATTCTCGTTGTACTGACGGGTGCTGACGCCAGAGTCGACCGAGATCAGATTCACTCGGAAGATGTTGAAGGCCTGCTTGTCTTCGTAGAAGTAGTCATGACCGAAGACGCCATCGAGGAGAAACTCCTGGACCTTATTGTTGTAGAGAGTCTGATCCGCAGCGGCGAAGCCGTCGCCGAGGACTGCAATGTTTATTTTTGCGCCAACGGGACCAGAGTTCAAAACCTGCGTAACAGAATCAGGCATCGTCAACCCCCTGTTGCTCTGAAGTTCGAAGCTTGGGCCGGGCCGCACACGCCGAGGAGTAGTTCGGACTAAAACGAAGTCCAAAGAAGTGGAAGCAAAGTAACACAATCTCTCAGGCTTGAGAAACGTTTATTTTTTTTGAGTTTTACGAACGGGCCCTAGAGAAAGGCCTGAAATTTGATTGCGCCAGGGAAGGAACTGGAAATCGTAAGCCGCCGATGTGCGCTGTGCAACGCCAGAGGAAGCGTACGGATACACGATTCGGGACATAGGTCCGCTAACGATTCGCTCCTGCTCGTTTCAAAGAGCAGGAGCGAAAGCGAACGATCCATTACGAACCAAGTCGTTCTTGAGACGAGAGTTGACGCCAGCGATACTGTCTACCGCGTCGGAGCAATATCAGGCCCCAGCAACTCTTGCGCCGTAGGAAGGGGATCGCGAGCGACCTCCTGACCAGCGGCTGCGCGGCGCGCCCGCTCTTGCATCATCTTCTCGAAATCTGAGTTGAGATGGTTCTTCGTCAGGTCTTCCTTCAGGATTTCAAAGGCTTCTTCCGGAGTATCGGCGAACCGAAAGAGTTTGAGATCGCTATGCGCGATCGCGCCCTTCTCGGCGAGCACGTCCAGATTGAGCACGCTCTTCCAGTATGGGGTCCCGTAGATGATGGTTGTGATCTTCTTGGCAAGCTTGTTGGTCTGCGCCAGGGTCAGCAGCTCGAACATCTCATCCAGAGTTCCGAAGCCGCCCGGGAAGATAACCAGCGCCTTCGCCAGGTAGGCAAACCAGTACTTGCGCATAAAGAAGTAATGGAAGTCAAAGTTGAGCGATGGCGTGATGTACGGATTTGGCTCCTGTTCGAAGGGAAGCTTGATATTCAGCCCAATGGTCTTTGCACCCGCCTCATAGGCGCCACGGTTTGCCGCTTCCATAATTCCAGGGCCGCCCCCCGAAGTGACGACAAAACGATGCCGTGGCCCCGGCAGCGACTTCGCCCAGGTAGCCAGCTTGTTGGCAAGGATGCGTGCGTCCTCGTAGTAGGCGGCCATCTCAATGGCTGCTCCGGCAAGACGCAACCGCGCGCCCGTGGCTTTCCCGTGCTCGATCTCTTCCAAGGGGGCTGGCTGTTCGGCCGCGGGCTCACGCGAGCCGGTATTTGCCAGCAGCTCGAAGTTTGCCGCAGCTACGTCGAGAGCGCGGAAGCGAGCCGACCCGAAGAAGACAATCGTGTCTTGAATCCGTTCCCGCCGGAAACGGCTGAGCGGCTCCTGGTACTCCGCCATGATGCGTAGAATGCGAGCGTCCGGCGAATTGAGAAAGTTTGGGTTCTCATAGGCCAGCGGTGCGATCTCAAGGGGGTCAGGAACGACGGGGGTCTCGGTGGTCTTGGAATTATCCATGCTTCAGGGTCTCAGTTTATGGAATCGGTCTCCGACAACAAATCACAGATTACGATCGAGGACTCATTTGTAGTCCCGGTAGTGTACTGCTTCTGAGATGCCGATCCAGATATCCAGCAATCCCACCCCCGAAATCATTCCGCGTACGGCTCCGTTTTGCAGGACGGATGCAAGCGCGGGATGTGACTGAATATATAGGTTGTGGTCCCACACGCGTGCCCACCAGGGAATCAGCATGACCAGAACGCCAAGATAGACACAGAAGAGAACCAGCACAAACAAGGAGAGTCGCTGCAGCCACACCGGTGCTGCAGCACGTTTCGTCTCGGCGGGATCGCCGGGCGCAGGGGGCAGCACGGCGGGTTCGTGGTCCGGAAAGAGTTGGGACTGACCTGGCATCAAGCTCTCACCTTTGACAGTAGCAGAGCGACTCCGCCGTTGTCTCTTCTGGGAGTCCCTTTGCACTCCTCCATCGTTTCTTCTGCTCGCTCGCCGCGCCTTGCAGTGTCTTCTATGTTGGACCGATGATGCGCACGCTCAAGTCATTTTTTCCTTCGCTTGTCGCCGTTGTTCTCTCTCTTTAGCACCCCTCGCGGTGGCAGAGGGAATTCCAAATTTTGCTTTCTCCGAAAAAATTCGCGTTGACCGACACAGAAGCACTCAATGTTTAGGGCGAAAGAGGAGACCATGGAGCATCGTGGCCGTAAAGCGGTTCTACTCAGAGCCAGGATTCGGAGGGAAGCGCTACGGCGTCAGTCAATAGCTGGCGATCATAAGTCCTACTCAGATCTGCGGCCCGAGGAGCGGACGAAGGTGGAGGTCAAAGTCCACGGACGTCGCGCTAGTCTGTACATCAACGTAATCGAGTCTCGTGGTCGACGCCGGCATTGCGCTGTGGAGTTCTATGGAGGAGGCTTATTTTTTCGAATCTCAAGATCACACCATCACAACCGGAAGGAGGCAGTAATGGAAGCGACGCCGCGGGGAGCTGGGACCTCACCCTTGGAACCTGATGCGGGGAAGTACAAAGGCCCCGATGAAGCATGCATGCGAAGGCGGAACAGGGTCCGACTCCGTTGGAGCTGATCAGCCAGCTAAAGGAACATGGCGCGACGTGTATGTGGAGATGACCTTGGAGGAGTGTGGCCCGAAGCGCACAGAGTAGTGGCCAAGAGACTCGCCGGATGGACCGATGACGATTCAGGCACGGGACGCATCAAAGCTGAAGGCAGAGCAGACGGTATATGGATGGCAGTTCGAACAAATGAGCTGCAACCCGCGGCCGAGACCCACGCTGAAGTCAAACAGGAAAGGACGATCCACTGAGGATCGTCCTTTCCGCTGCAATTCCAAGCTGAGAAGCTTAGAGGACCTGAACGTTCTCTGCCTGCCAGCCCTTAGGACCCTTGACGACATTGAACTGAACCGCCTGGCCTTCCTGAAGTGAGCGGAAGCCATTGCTCTGAATCGCGGAGAAGTGAACGAAAACGTCCTCTCCACCATTGCGGCTCAAAAATCCAAAACCTTTAGCGTCGTTGAACCACTTAACTGTTCCCTGTTCCATAACCTTTTCCTTTTTCTACTGCTTGATGTACCGCTGAACGCAATGTGGATAGCTTGCGAGTAGGAGCGGAGCAGCCAAAACAAGCAAAACCAGATCAGATTCGACGATCGCTTTATTCTATCACTTTTTGTGGAAAAACCCGAGGGGGTGGCTGACTGAAAGAGATAAACGGCAAGAATTGTCAGCAGCGGTTCAAAGGGATGCCGGAAGCGAGCCTGCACAAAAACCGTGTAGTACGGAAGCGGAAGAAGTATAAAGATCCACGCGATCAGCCCGGCGCCGGGAATGCGGTTTCGGAGCGACAGCGCAAGCCCCAAAAGCCCCGCGAGACTGATAAAGCTATAACTCAACATCCTCGGGAGCTCAACCGCGAGAGGCGCGTCGGAAGGAACGCCAATCCAGAAAAAGTAGATTCTTTTCAGCGTGTTAGCGAGGAAGTGGCTTGGATGGGCTCGCATATATGCCCGGGCAAGGTCACCGCGCATCTTTGCGTAGCGAAGCTCACCCATCTGCTTATAAAGCTGGAACTGATCGACAGCCATATTGGGGTGGTCATAGACCATGACCCATCCATTGGAGCCGGGCCCGTTTCCGAGGTAGGTTTCCACGCCAAGGTTCCCGCGGATGGGGATGAAAGCGTTGAAAACACGATAGTTGCGAATCTCCCATGGCGTGAGGCAGGCAAGAAAGACGATTGCTGCAAGAATGGCGTTGCGCAGAGCATGAGGGCGGCTCCATGTGCCGATCAGAACCCAAATCCCGCAGACAGGAAGAAACAGGAGCAGCGTTGAAGTGGAAAGCGCAATAATTCCCCACAAAAGCGCAAAGAGGATCCACGCACCGGTCTGGCTTTTCCCAGACGATGCGCCCTGAGATGCTCCTCCTCGATTCTGGTTGATATCCCGCATCCGCAGCGCGATAACGAGGACTGTGGTGAAAAGGAATGTGGTCAGGGACATCTCCCAGAGCCAGCGCACCGCGTATTGCATCGCGGCCGGGTAAAGAGCCCACAACCACCCGGACCATATCGCGTTTGCGCGTGAGTAGCAGCGATAAGCGATCTCCCACACTCCCATCGCTGTAAGGGCTGAAAGCACGCAGTTGATGAAGAGCAACACCCAGGCCGACAGGCTGGTGTATACGCCAAAAAGCTTGAAGACGGCGGCTATCAGCAGGGGATAAGCGGGGGGAACCCATGCCGTCGGGCCGGTGGGGCCCAGAAACGATAGGGCGAAGGGGTTGGCGTATCCCTGTCCGGTCGCAAGGGAACGCGCAATGCGTCCTGCCTCCCAGCCGAACTGAAAATGATCCCCAAACGGGCGAATCCTGTACGTGTGGGCCAGGGTCATGTACAGAACCCTGATGGCAAAGGCCACCCAGAACAGACGCCACGGCGCTCGGGCGTCGCCCTCGGCTCGGGAACCATCTGCCTTCATCCACGTCCAGAGCCGCTCGAGCATCGTAGATCGATTTTAGTCGCCGTGTTTCCCTTGCGATACCGCGTTTGCTTTTCGTTGTCTCCCCAGCGATCATCGCAGAAGGGCTGTTCTTCAAGAAAAGGAACGATTGTAGCGATGACCAACGGAGTGCGGTTAAAGGTAAAAAAATTGGTAGAGCAGGCGAAACTTCCCCGTTACGCTCATGTGGGCGAGTATGGGGACCTCGCGGCGGACCTCTATGCCTCCGAAGGCCTGATCCTCGAGCCTGGTTCGACTATGGCCGTGCCCACCGGAATTGCGATGGAGTTTCCTTCGACCCACGGCGCTCTGGTCGAAGATCGCTCAGGCCTTGCTCTGAGGGGGCTCACTACGCTGGCCGGCGTCATCGATCCCGGATATCGCGGCGAGATCCGCGTCGTGGTGACCAATCTGGGTGCCGCCGCGATGGAGCTGAAAACCGGAGACCGGATCGCCCAGCTCAGGATTGTTCATCGTATCCAGGCCGAGTTTGAAGAAGTGGCAGAACTCGGCGATGCCACGCGCGGAGCCGGGGGATTCGGCAGCACGGGTGCCCGATAGCAATTGCACAGTGGAGGGTGCAGGCAATCGGCTCCAGTCACGTACAATCAACCTAGCGAGCCATGGCCAATCTGCAAGCGGAACACCCCACAGCGGTACCCTCCCCAGCGACTATCACGCCGGAGCTGTTGAAGCAGCACAGCATCACACCGGACGAATACAAGCGAATTGAAGAGGCCCTCGGCCGCGTGCCCAGCCTTACAGAGCTGGGGATCTTTTCGGTGATGTGGTCGGAGCACTGCTCCTATAAGTCATCCCGTGTTCATTTGAAAAGACTTCCCACCAGGGGCGAGCGATCCTCAGGTCCAGGCAGCGTGGTCCAGGGACCCGGCGAGAACGCCGGCATCATCGACGTGGGTGACGGATGGGCCTGTGCTTTCAAGATCGAATCGCACAACCACCCCAGCTACATTGAGCCCTACCAGGGCGCCGCCACTGGAGTCGGCGGAATTTTGCGCGATATCTTCACCATGAACGCCCGTCCGCTGGCCGTGATGGACTCGCTCCGCTTCGGACCCCTCGACGAGGCCGAGCCCGACGAGGCGCTACGCCGCAAGAACCATCAGGTCGCTACTGGCGTCGTCCACGGCGTAGCTGGATACGGCAACTGCTTCGGCGTGCCCAACCTCGGCGGCGAGACCCGCTTCGAGCCCTGTTACTCCGGCAACCCGCTGCTGAACGCCTTCGCGCTTGGCCTCGTCAAAAAGGACGAGATCTTTTATGCCAAGGCTGTTGGCGTTGGAAACCCCGTCATCTACGTCGGCGCCAAGACCGGCCGCGACGGCATCCACGGCGCCACAATGGCTAGCGAAGAGTTTACCGAAGGCTCCGAACAGAAGCGCCCCAACGTTCAGATGGGCGATCCCTTCCTGGAGAAGCTGCTGCTCGAGGCCTGCATCGAGGCGATGGCCACCGGCGCCGTCCTCGGCATCCAGGACATGGGTGCCGCTGGCCTCACCTGCTCCACCTGCGAGATGGGAGCGCGCGGAGGCCTCGGCCTGACCGTCGAGCTCGACCGTGTACCGCAACGCGAGACCGGCATGACCAGCTACGAGATCATGCTGTCGGAGTCGCAGGAGCGCATGCTTCTGGTCGCCGATAAAGAACGAGCCGTTGAAGTTCTCGATGTCTTCTCGAAGTGGGGCCTCGACGCCTCCATCGTCGGCCACGTCACCGAGAAGCCGAACATGCACATCACGCAGGGCGGCGTTCTGGTGGCCGACATCCCCAACCAGTTCCTCACCGACGACGCTCCTGTCTATCACCGCCCCGTCGGTACCTGGAAGGCTCCGGTCCCACTCGATCCCCCAGCGCACATCCTCGAAGAGCTGAAGAAGCCGCGCGACTACACCGCCGACCTCAAGAAGCTCCTCGCAAGCTCCAACATCTGCGACAAGCACTGGGTCTATGAGCAATACGACTCCATGGTCCAGACCAACACTGTGCAGGGCCCCGGCGGCGAAGCCGGCGTCATGCGCATCAAGGGAACGGGAACCAAGGGCACCTCGCTCTCTCCGACCGACGACAGGGAACAGAAGCACGCCCCGCGCGAGCGCGGTCTTGCGATGGCTCTTGCAGGCAATGGCCGCTGGACCTATCTCGATCCCAAACTCGGAGCGATGCACGCCGTCGCCGAAGCCGCACGCAAGGTAGCCTGTACCGGTGCGACTCCGGTCTCCGCGACGAACTGCCTGAACTTCGGCAACCCAGAGAAGCCCGAGATCATGGCGCAGCTCTCCGCCGCTATCGACGGCATCGCCGAGGCTTGCAATGCGTTGGGAACGCCGGTCACCGGCGGGAACGTCTCGCTCTACAACGAGACCAAGGGCGTGGGAATATATCCGACGCCAGTGCTTGGCATCGTGGGCATCATCGACGATGTGACCAAGGCTGTTCCCTCTGATTTTGCCAATGTGGGAGACGTGCTTCTACTGGTTGAAAACGGAAGCGCAGCCGGAGATTCTGCTCTGCAAGAATTTGGCTCATCGGAGTACGCAAAAGTTGTCCTGCACGAACTCTGGGGAACACCGCCAACCGCTCACGCACCATTCCTTGAACCTTTGGCAGAGTTGAATAAGCTTCTGGTTCAGGCTTCTCAAGAAGGCTTGCTCACAGCGGCTCGTGATCTCTCCGACAGTCTTGCCGTCGAGCTGGTTGAAGGTTGTTTTGCTAGAGATCTCGGGGTCGATGTGGAACTGATTGGCCTCCCTGAAACAGTTCCAATGTATCGCCTCTTTGGCGAACACGCAGATCGCGTTCTGCTTGCATGCCGTCCCGAGAACGTGGCCCGTCTCGAGCAATTATTTAGTGGTGGTTTAGCGCCATCGAGCAAAGTAAGTGCCCCTTCCGCTCGTAAGATCGGTGTAGTTACTGAAGGAGCTATCCGCATTACAGCGCCTCTCTACTCTCCGGTCGAAGACACTGACAACCGCTTCGCGAAAACAGGCGAAGCAGCGAAGATCGAAGCGCATATCTCTGAATTGAAGGCGGCGTGGTCCGGCGCTCTCGAATCGCAGATCGCAGAAGAACTGGTGACTGCATGAACAACGAACTCACCAAACTCGAAGAAGACGTAATGGAAGACATGCAGGACGACGCCACTCCCTTCGACAAGCTGCGCGAAGAGTGCGGCGTGATGGCCATCTATAATCATCACGATGCAGCACGCATGACGTACTGGGGTCTCTACTCGTTGCAGCATCGCGGGCAGGAGTCTGCCGGCATCGCCAGCGCCGATGGACAGAACGTCAACGACATTAAAGGCATGGGCCTGGTCTCGGAGATCTTCACCGATGACGTGCTGCAGAAGCTGCCTGGTCACATGGCCATCGGTCACACGCGCTACTCCACCACGGGAGACTCTGCTCTGTTGAACGCGCAGCCTATCTCGGTTGAGAGCACCAAGGGACTGATTGCCATCGCGCACAATGGCAACCTTGTAAATCTCGGCAACTCGCGCGAGCGCCTGGAGCGCGACGGCGCGGTCTTTCAAACGACCTCCGACTCCGAGATCATCATCCAGCTCATCGCGCACTCGAAGGCCTCGACGCTGGTCGACTGCATCGCCGATTCGCTCTCGCAGGTTGAAGGCGCCTTCTCGATCGTGATGATGACACGTAACCGCATCTTCGCAGCGCGCGATCCTCACGGCTTCCGTCCGCTCTCGATGGGCCGCATCCCCGGTGTGGATGGAGCTCCCGACACCGTCGTGTTTGCCTCGGAGACATGCGCGTTCGATCTGCTGCATGCCAAGTACGAGCGCGATGTGAAGCCAGGCGAGCTGGTCATGGTCTCTGAAGACGGCGTGACCTCACGCTACTTCGACACCAAGACACGGCAGGCCAGCTGCATCTTCGAGCACGTCTACTTCGCCCGTCCCGACTCGCGCATCTACGGCCGCTGGGTCCAGAAGAGCCGCGATGAGATGGGCCGCCAGCTCGCACGCGAGTCCGGCGTCGAAGCCGACCTGGTCGTTCCGGTGCCCGACTCCGGTGTGACCGCCGCGCTTGGCTACGCTGCTGAATCCGGCATTCCTTTTAACTTTGGTCTTATCCGTAATCATTACGTCGGACGCACCTTTATCCAGCCTGAGCAGCGCGTGCGCGACTTCGGCGTTCGGATGAAGCTCAACCCTATGCGGTCCCTGCTCGAGGGCAAGCGCGTCATCCTGATCGATGACTCCATCATTCGCGGAACGACCTCGCGCAAGATCGTCCGCATGGTGCGCGCCGCAGGTGCGACTGAAGTGCACATGCGCATCTCTTGTCCGCCAACCGTCTCCCCCTGTTTCTACGGCGTCGATACTCCGAGCAAGAAGGACCTGATCGCTGCCAACCAGTCTGTGGAAGAAATTCGTAAGTTCATCGAGGCCGATTCGCTGGCTTATCTCTCTCTCGTTGGGCTGACGCATTCCTGTACGACAGGGGAACCTCTCAACGGCCTGGAGCCTGGAGACTTCTGCACTGCCTGTTATACCGGCGACTATCCGACGGATTGGGTGGATGTTTCGGAGATTCTGCCCGCGACAGCTACGGTTTGACGTCTCGCGCCTGAAGAGACAGGAATCAGGTCGATTCGCAGAGAGTCATTGCATTCGAATAGACGGGTCTTGCTGGCCAGGCAATGATCACAATCCATCCAAAGGTGTCATCCTTGGCGCAGCCTCTCGAAGTTTCATCGCAAGAGGTGGAGTCGAGGGATTTGCGGTCTATTTGCTCCATCGAAGATTTAAACCGAAGATCCTTCGACTCCGCGCTGACGCGCTCCGCTCAGGATGACACTTCCGAAAATTTAAGATAATAGTACCTTTGAGTTTCGTGTCTTCGCCGCGATGCACTGCTCGTTGTGTTCGGTCTTGCCACGCCTATGTCAGCTTGATCGAGTTCAAATAATCGAAGTTCACCTTCAGGCTCTCGAAGACCGGGAGTTTCGTCTCATCCTGATCGAGAAACGCAAGGTGGACGCCCTGCGCCCGCGCCTGCGAGATCAGCTTAGGCCACGGAATACTTCCTTTGCCCAACTCGATGATGTGCTGCTCGTCGTTTGGTGCATAGTTGACGGGTGAGTTCGCAACGCGATCCTTCAGATGAATCAGTACCAGTCGGTTGGCGTACTTCTTCATCATCGCTAAGGGATCCTGCCTAGCCTGCGTCAGCCAGTACAGATCGAATTCCAGCTTGACCAGCGCAGGATCGGTATTCTTCATCAATACATCGAATCCCGTGGTTCCGTTCATCTGCTTGAACTCGTAATTGTGGTTGTGGAAGCAAAGCTGCATTCCAGCATCGTGCACCTTCTTGCCCCACTTATTCAGGTTCGACGCTGCCTCCTGAAACCCCGCAGGTGATCCCCAAAACTTCTGCGGAAGGATAGAGCAAACCATGTACTTCAACCCAAGCTGACGGGCGTAGTCGATCTTCGACTCAAGCGTGTCGTAATCAAAATGACCTGAATCGGAGGCGAGGCCCGAATCCTTGACGATGCTGCGAAGCTCCGCTGCTGAATGGTTGTAGGCAATCGGGTAGAGTTCGATCTGGCTGAATCCGATCTGATGAATTCGCTTCAACACACCCGCAAGATCGGCAGGAGCCTGTTGGCGCACCATGTAGAGCTGCACGCCGTAGGTCATGCCATCGTGATTTCCGGCGAATGCGTTGGAGGCGCGCAGCGTGCATCCTGCAGCCGCAGCCATGGCGGAGAGGCGAAGGAATTCTCGGCGTGTCGTCATGATCGTCTTGTTCCTAGCGGGATTCCTGTTCAGTAGGATGTTTCGCTGTGAACTCGGAGCAGCAGGGCTTTTGCGCGGGCTCAAACTCCATCATCTCAACGCGCGTCAGATCTGGATCGTAGAGGTTCAGCTGCGTCTTGCCATCGCGGCCGCTCTTGGACGCCGTGCAGGCCGGACCTTCGCAGTGGTTGCGCTCAAGCGCGGCGATGGCATCGCTCATATGCGTAACTCCGAGCGACATGTGGTCCGCCACGCCGACCTGTTTGAGCGAGGCGTCAGGGCTGATGTTCAGCATGTATTCCAACCAGTCGGAGCCCTCAGGGACCTGCTGGCTTACCCAGTTTGTCGTCGTGTCGTTGGGTCCGCCGTGCCAGTAAGGCCGGAAACCGAGGAGGTCGCGGTAGAAGCGATCCTCGGTAGCGCGATCTTTGACAACAAAGCCTGCGTGGATAATGCGGTGCGAGACCGCGGTTGTGGGCACTGCTGGCGGGATCGCCGCTCCCTTCACCTGCTGGACGAAGACGATCAGGTTGCCTTCGGGGTCGTGCACGCTGAAGCGTCCTTTACGGAGTGGATCGACGATCTGAACTGAGTGCGCCTTCAGGTAGCTCTCGAGCGCGCGTGCATCGCGGGTCATGAATCCGACCGCCTCCAGTCGCGTCGGCGGGGCAGGCGAGGGAAGCGGAGCTACCTCGATCCACTGCAGGTCGTTGACCGGGTAGCGAGTGATCGAGCCGTCTTTGCTGGCGCCGAACCCGAGAGTCTTGCCGTAGAAACTGGCTGACGCAGCAGGGTCGCTGGAATAGACGCGAACGAAGGCGATGCCGGTGATCGCAGGACGTTGCTGCGACCACGCGAATCCGCCCGTAGCTATAAGTAACGCAAGAGCCAGCGCTTTTTTCATCGAGCGCCACTTTACCGGTCAGTGGCCAGACCAGTCAACGCCAGGCTGACGCCTAGCTACGGGAGAAGGTCGTCTCCTGCTTCTCCTGGTGCCGCTCGATGGCAAGTTGAATCAGGCGGTCGATCAGCTGCTTGTAGGGCAGCCCAGACGCCTCCCACAGCTTGGGATACATGGAGATGCTGGTGAAGCCGGGAAGCGTGTTGATCTCGTTGAGATAGATGCGCGGCTTCTTTGAGTTCTTCTTTCCCTTCGCAGCCGGTTCCATCAGGAAGTCGACGCGGGCCAGCCCGGCGCAGTCGCAGGCTTTGAAGGCCTCGATCGCCATCTGGCGAATCTGCTTCGACTCAGACGCGGTCAACTTGGCGGGAATGATGGGGACGCTGGCGTCGGAGAGGTACTTGGCTTCGTAGTCGTAGAACTCGGCTCCCGGGATGATCTCGCCCACGACCGAGGCTTCGGGCGAGTCGTTGCCGAGGACGGCGACCTCAAGCTCGCGCGGCTTTGCGCCCTGGCCGCCGACGCCCTGCTCGATGACGAGCTTGCGGTCGAAGCTGGCAGCTTCGTCCATCGCGGCTGCCAGTTCGGAGCGGTCGTGAACCTTGCTGATTCCGACGGATGAGCCGAGATTGGCTGGCTTTACGAAGACCGGATACTTGAGTGCGGCTTCAATCTTTCGGGTACAGGCTCTCGGGTTGGCGCGCCATTCGCTTCGGAGGAGCGAGATCCACGGCGTCTGAGGCAGACCGGCGGCGGCGAAGAGCTTTTTCATGGCGGCCTTGTCCATTCCGGCGGCGGAGCCGAGGACACCGGAGCCGACGTAGGCGATGTCGGCGAGCTCGAAGAGGCCCTGGATGGTTCCGTCTTCTCCGAAGGTTCCGTGCAGGACGGGGAAGATGACGTCGAGATGAAGAGCGCGGCGCGCGGTTGCGATCTCAGAGGTGGCGCTGAGCTGCAGGGGCTGAAGGGAATCGGCCGGGACCGGTGGAATAATGACGGCCTCGCCGCGCTGGAGCACTGCTGCGGTTGGAGTATTTGCGGGATTACCGGCGAGCCGGGGATTTTCCGGGGCCTGTTTGCCAGCGAGCAGGGCGTGAGCATCGGAGGCTGTGACCCAGTGGCCGTCCTTTGTGATTCCGATGGGGACGACTTCGTACTTCTTTTTGTCGATGGCCTTGAGGATCGATGCGGCCGAAAGGAGCGAGACCTCGTGTTCGCCGGATCGGCCGCCGAACAGGATTCCAATACGCAGTTTTTTCTTCATCTCCCTTTCAGTCTCTGCTATGCGGGAACGAAATCTTCCACAAGTTCGCCGGGGGTAATCCGAGGTATACCCCTCCCCCGTACTTTTTTGTGCAAAGTCTTCGAACCATTGCACTTAAGGGTGGACTTCGTAATTGAGGCGCCGCTCAAGGTGACGAAGGAGCCGACTTTTCCGCAGCTGATTCCAATATAGAGAACAGAGCGCAGCGAATCGGCAGGTATAAGCTCTTTATCATCCGTGGGTTAGCGTTGTCCGAGGCTTGACAGGAGGTTGTAGACCGGCCCCCGCGGAAAGAGAGGCTGGGGAACGCAATCATCCCTGATGATTGTGAAGCACGATTTCCATGCAGGAGCGAACCAAGGCATTTAGGAGAACCAAGGATTGAGGCGGAGAGACGTTCTTAAATCGCTGAGTGCGGTTACAGCGGCTACGGCTCTCTCTGGCCGTCAGGCCGGGGCCAGGGTTCGAAGGCCGAAGACCGTGGCGAGACCCAACATTCTCGTGTTCCTCACAGACGACCATGGGCAATGGCTGCAGGAGGCTTATGGGAACTCCGAGGTCCATACGCCGAACATGACCCGGATTGCACGAGACGGCGTGCGCATGAACCAAGCCTTCACGACGTGTCCGGTGTGCTCTCCTGCTCGTGCCAGCTTTTTTACGGGGCGAATGCCCTCACAGCACGGCATCCATGACTGGATCGAGGAGAAGTCGTATGCATACGCTACCCCATGGTTGAAGGGACAGACACTTTTATCTGAGCTGCTGAAGAACGCGGGATATCACACCGGCCTGGTGGGCAAATGGCACTGCGGCTTTGAGCGTGATCCTCATCCCGGCTTCGACCGTTGGTTCAGCTACTGGGAGAGCCAGTGTCCGCACCTGGGTCATCAGCGCTTCTCGGATGATGGAAAGCTTGTCACCGCAGAAGGATTCCAATCGCCACTGCTAACCGATCAGGCGATCCGGTTCCTTCGTTCGCATGCGTCGGAGACGGCAACCAAGAACAAGCCGTTTTTTCTGTTCGTTGGTTATACCGATACGCACTCGCCCCATGACGAGATGCCGGATGATCTGGTTGCGCGCTATAAGGACGCGACGTTCCGCGACATTCCTCAGGAGAGCTTCTCTCCTGCTCATGGGAAGACAACCAATCCTGTCTCGGACAAACCGGGTGTGGACCGAAAGAAGCGAGAGCAGTACTACGCGGCGGCTTCTTCGATCGATCGCGAGGTGGGAAGAGTTCTGGACGAGCTAGTGTCGCAAGGCCAACTTGAGAACACGCTGGTGGTCTATACCGGCGATCACGGTCTCAATGCCGGTCAGCATGGCATGTGGGAGAAGGGCAATGCGACGATTCCGCAGAACTTTCTGGAGGAGTCGATTCGAGTTCCATGCGCAATCTCCTGGCCTGGCGGGGGGATTCCTAAAGGCCTGGCCTCCGATCTCTCTGTGAACCACTGCGACCTGTTCGCGACTCTTCTGGAGGCGGCCCATGCAGCGCCAGAAGCAGAAGCTGCACGCAAGATTAATTCGCCGGGGCGCTCATATATGGATCATCTGCGCGGAGAAGCTGTGCGGGAGCGAAAGGATACAGTCTTCAGCGAGTACGGCAATGCGCGGATGATTCGAAGCGAGGGCTACAAGCTTATCCTTCGGTATCCCTTTCGGGGAGTCCGCTTTCCAAATGAACTTTACGATCTGAGGGCCGATCCCCGGGAGACAGAAAACCTGTTCGACAAGGCAGAACATGCTGGGCGTGTGGAGCAGATGACGCGGCAACTCGATGAGTTTTTTGCGATCTACTCGGTTGCCGAGAACGATGGCCGGAACCTCGAACGTCTGCCACAGGCAACTCCCGCCAGTCCATGGCTGGTGGCGGCGCAGCGATCGGCCAGCGCGCAAGGTTGATCTGTCTTTGTTGACGGAATCGATTCCCTGCACAATGGACGGCAAAACCCTATAGCCGCAGTCCTACACTCAGTTCAGCCGACTGCAAGCCGGCGAGATATCTTGTGTGGGGATCGTGAATGAGGTTTTTGATTGGTGCTCTCTTTACCTTGTGTGCACTGTGCAGCATGGGCGCGCAGACACCTGTGTGGCAACCATCGCCCGGACATGTGCAGATGCCACTATGGCCGGGAGCGATACCTGATGCGCAAGCTGCCAAAGGTCCAGAGACGGTGAAGGAAGATACGAAGGACCTGGTTGCGGGGAAGCCATGGGCCTATATCGAAAATGTCTCGAAGCCAACGATGACAGTCTATTCGCCGACGGGGAAGAACACCGGCGCAGCGGTCGTCGTGTTTCCCGGTGGGGGCTACTCCATCCTGGCGATCGATCTTGAAGGGACGGAGGCCTGCGACTGGCTGACGTCCAAAGGGATTACGTGCGTTCTGCTGAAATATCGCGTGCCGGATTCGGGACCAGCATGGCATGACGATTGTCAGTGCAACATCCACCCGAAGGCGCCTACGGCGCTCGAAGATGTACAGAGGACGGTGGGACTGCTACGGTTCCACGCGGCGGAATGGCACATCGATCCGCACAAGATCGGCGTCCTGGGATTTTCTGCGGGTGGACACATGGTGACAGCGATCAGCGTGCACTTCGCGCGGCGTTTGTATCCGCCGGTCGACGCCGCAGATCGGGAGAGCTGCCGTCCGGATTTTGCCGTGGCGATTTATCCGGGGCATCTTTCGCTTGCGAAGAACAGTATCGAGCTCAACCCGGATATTCGGGACAACATCACCAGGGAGACGCCGCCGACCTTTCTGTTACAGAACGAGGATGACCATGTTGATCGCGTGGAAGACTCGCTGAGCTATTACGTCGCTCTGAAGAAAGCAGGAGTTCCTGTGGAGATGCATCTGTACGCGCAGGGTGGGCACGCCTTCGGGTTGCGGCGCACGAAGCTTCCTGTAACGGCGTGGCCGGAGCTGGTGGAGACATGGCTGCGATCGATCCATATGATTTCGGAATGAAGGCAGCCATGTCTCCCCAATATGATGAGTGATGAGCGAGTTCTCAATCGCGCCAAACGGTCTAACCGCTGATCCTTCGACTCCGTGCTGACGCGTTTCGTTCAGGATGAGACCTGTTGTGGTGTCGATTTCGAACTCACAGCACTAGCGGCAACGTTGCAGATCCAGAAGCTCTGCCCGGATGGCCTCCTCGTTGCTATCCGGAATCTGTCTGCGGTTGATATCGACAGCAATCTTGAACTGTTCGAGTCTGACATTTCCCAGGGCGGCATTCCCTTGCTGATAGGCCCGCTCCGATTCCTGCAAGAACGTAAGAAGCTGCTGTTTCAGTCCAGCGGAGATTGACATCGCCTGTACGTAACGAGCCAATCCCTGCACCTGTGGCAGAGGATCGACGGTCACGTTGAAGCCAGTCATCAGGGTCGTCGTACGAGCCTGCGAACCGAGAGGAACGGCCTGCACGTAGATGAAGTGCGGACCGCAGGTTTTTGGAGTGAAGTTAGCGGTGTCGACCACTCCCTGGCCGGAGGGGATGTGATCGATCTTCTGCATGTCAAATAGAACACCGTTACGATCGGGATTTCCGTCGTAGTAGTAGGCGAATGCTTCGCGGATCTCCTGGCCGGTTGAGCGCAGCCGCGCGGAGATCTTCGCGGTGTGATCCCGCAGCGGCCTCCTTCCCTCGCGGAGACCAACCTGAGAAAGGATCAGGCTAGGCCTGATGTTCGGGCGACCGGGGCTGCCAACGCTGTTTGCTGCACCCACGGTGAAGATCTGGTTGTAGTAGCCCAGGTTGTTCGAGTAGGGCTCGATGGGAACGTCTCCGAGCGAGTTATATGGTCCTTCGGGAAGGGACGCGAGACCGTGTCCGGGGATTTCGGGAAGAAGTTTTCCGTTTTGCTCGACCCAGACCAGCACCCAGAACTTCCATCGGCTGTTCGGCTGGACGCCATTTTTGCTTGTATCCCAACTGGCGTAGGCGTACTCCCAATTGCGGACGGCGGAGTTCAGGCAAGGATCGCCGCCGTCGGTCGCGCCTCCGCAATAGGCCGGGACCGGTTGGAGCGGATTGCCGGTGACATCGGTACCTTCACCGAGATAGATGGCCTTTGCGAACTGATTCGGGTTTCCGGGAAGGCTGGCGAACTCGCCGATTCCCCAGGGCTGGGCATAAAACTGCACGTGCAGGGTGGATCCTGCGGGCAGGTTCGCAAGGCTGTAGTTGTAGATGCGGGCACGAAGATTGACCTTGCTGCCCAGCGAAGTCTGGGTAATCTGCGGACCGCTCCATGTAGTTCCGGGAGTCACGAAGAGGCCCTTCATCTCGTAGAAAGGAGCGTCGGCTACATTGGCGGGCGTTGGCTGTTGCGGCGAAGAGGAACAGGAAGGCGAAGCCAGGGACGAGATGTAGCCGATGGGGCAGTTGAACTGAACCTGCTGCGGGTTTACGCCGGAGGGCGTCTTCTGCAGCCATCGCTGAGGATGATTGAGAGCGATATCCGGCGCTGCAGCGTAGGCCTGGGGCCAGAAGTTTCCTGAGTTGATGGAGCCCTGACTGAGTACATCGACGGCGTGCGCTGCAGCGATGTATCCCTGGGCTTTGACGGTGGTCGGCGGTGTTGCGTCTGTCTGGATGGTTCCTTCCGGCGCGTTCTGACCGTAGATGAAGGACTGTCCCTGATAGTCGTAGACAGCGGAGCTGATCGGACCTCCGCCTACACCGCGATTGAGTGTGATTCCCTGGGAATCGGAGACCGTGCTGGTCGACTGATTCAGTGTGCTGGTTGAGGAGCTGGTGTTGTAATCGAAGCCTGCACTTGCCGACGCGCCGAAGCCGTCGAAGCTGACGCTTCCGGATGCGGAGACCGACGCATCGAAGGTGTGGGTTGAGGTGGAGCCGCTGCTGACGCTGCTTCCATTTCCCGCGGTCCAGTTGGCGACGACGGCGGAGGCGGTCTGCGAGTCCCATAGATTGTCGGTGGGGGTGAGGGGCTGGAATGTGGTCCCGCCACCGAGATCTTCTACAAGCTGCTGCTCGTTTGCGGGATAGGAGAATACATTGCCGGGTTCCCAGACGGGCTGATACCACTCCAGATTGCGGCCTTCCGCAGCCTGGATGTAATTGACGTTGTCGGGGCCGGAGAACTGCATGTAGACCGGCAGAGTGCCTGCGGCGCATCCCTCGGTAGCGGGTGCATTGGCAGAGGGCGCGCACTGGCCGATGACGCGATAGCTGTAGATGTTCATCTGGCTGGTGGTGGCAGCGACGACATCATCGAAGATGGTTCTCGTCGAAAATCCGCTGGTCTGGCCGGAGTACGTGTTGTACTTCTGCGAGGTGGTGTTCTGGTGAATCTGCGAGGCGGCCTGCTTGCTCTCCACGCTGACACTGGCAAGCCCGGGGATGCCGTAGGAGACCTTCTCGCTGGCAGTTTCCTTGGTAGCGGCGGTGTAGCTGGTGGTTCCTGACCGGCTTACCGTTCCGCTCTGTCCGCTCTGGAATGTATAGCCGGTGTTGAAGGTGGCTGGAAAGACGGAGACGTTCAGAACTTCTGGGGTAGATTGTCCAGCCGGAGTGATCCAGTCCACGTGCATGGGGGGAACTCCGAGCACAAAATCAGGTTGGATATGCCCGGTGACGGTTGCTTTTTCCGGAGGCCCAAGCTCGATCGAACGCATCTGGAGGTCTCCAGCACCGAGAGAGATAGCGATCGGGGTAGCGATGCTGCGGCTGGTTGCTGGATAAGTGCCACCGGTATAGAACTGTCCGACATTTTCTGAACTCGCCAGGCTGATGGCATAGTTGGACGCGCTCTGGACGTTATAAATCTGCAGATACATGTTGCCGGATCCCCCGCAGTCGGTGGTGATATCGGCGAGTTGCAAGGTTGGGTCGGGAGATCCGTTTTGCTGCAGATGGTCATATCGTCCCGCGGCCAGAGCGAAGTGGCATCGCTGTCCAGAACTCGGAACATAGGCCTGGGAAAGGATGGTCGGCTTCATGGTGCTATCGAAGCTGGCGATGCCGGTTCGGCCTCCGGTCTGCGATCCGCCGGTCGCGATCGTAAATGCCAGCTGATCGGTCGAGCTGAACCAGTCAAAGCGTCCCTTCGCCAGCCAGACGGCTCCGCCGTACTGTTGACCGGTGAAAGGCTGCATCGTCGCGTCGGTGAACGTGTAGGCGGCATTTGAGTTCTGAATCGGATTTCCGCTTGCATCGAAGTCGACCGACATCAGTTTGACGTTGTCGCCGACGGGACCGGCGTAGGCGATAACAAGTTGATCGTGACCGCTGCCCGCAAAACGGCCGGAGACGATCGAAACACTTTGCAGATTGATGTTTCCTTCGGGAAGGGCAAGGTTGATGCTTTTGCCGGTCGTGAATCCGAGGCTTGAAGTCAGGCTATAGAGCGAGAGCGTTAGGCCTTTGCCGTTCGCAGGATTTCCGGACAGAACCGCGATCTGCGCAAGAGGTTTGGGCTGACCATCCTGGCGGTCGGTAAAGACGCCAGAGGTAACGGCGTAAACGCTGGACGCATTGTTGACGCCCGAGCTTGCGGGTCCTGTATAGAAACCACTGCTGTAGTCGTCAGGATTTTTCGCGACGATCGCCTGAAAGATGAGTTTCTGGACGGGAGGATCGAGGTGGACGGCGACGACCACCATCTGGTCCACTCCATTGCCGAGAAAATCGCCTGCCGCACCATAGATCTGGGAGGCGCCATCGAGAGCTGGCATGGCAGGGATCGAAGGAGTTTGCGCATAATTCGAGCTATCCAGGAATGCGCTCGCAGCTCCATTCGACACACCCACCGCGCTGATGACCTGCGGAGCGGCCTGATTGAACATGCGACCGCTCAAAGCAAGGAAATTTGAGGTGATCGGACCGAGATTACCGGCTTGTGATGATCCTGCCAACGAGATCTGAGAGTTCGCGGTGGAGAGGTCCCAGCCTCCTCCTCCGACAAAGTTCAGATCGGGGCCAAACAGCAATCCGTTGAAGACGAGATCGTCGTCCTGGAGGAGCGCAGTGCGGCCGTCCAGAATGTCGGAATTGTTCGTGAAGCACGGGGCTTTGGAGTCGTTGCCGTTGCACTGAGCATAGGCCAGGGCAGGTAAGGACGGGATCAGCAGACAAAGCGTAAGACGAAGGATCTTCATACGAAGCCTCTCGCGAAAAAAATGTCGATGGGGCCCGATGAATCGCCTCAGCCTACGCTGTGTCCGAGCGAAGAAATGAGGAGCCTGGAGACGCAAGGCAGTCCTGATGACGGATGCCATTGCATTTGGGAAGTTTAGGAGCAGGTAGAGGATGGCATTTCGTGGATTTCAATGTCAAGAAACACCTCCCGAGCTTCCGGGACGAAACGATAAGCTGGTAACCATGAATGCTCTGGTCTCGGTCTCCTGGCTCGCTTCCCGTCTCGACGATCCTAAAACAGTTGTTCTCGATGCAACTCTCCCTCCTGTGGGGGTGACGCCGGCTGTCGATACGCGCGGACGCTACATGGAACGTCATATTCCAGGCGCGGTGTTCTTCGATATCGACGAGCTCTCCGATCACACGACCACGCTGCCCCATATGCTGCCCAACGCCGAGGAGTTCTCGCGGAAGATGACGGAACTGGGGGTCGGCGATGGAATGACCGTCGTTGTGTATGAGCAGACGGGGGTGTTCTCCGCTCCGCGAGCGTGGTGGATGCTGCGCACCTTTGGCGTACGAGACGTCTTCCTGCTGGATGGAGGGTTGGATGCGTGGATGGGGGCAGGCATGCCGGTGGAATCCGGACCGGTACATCGTGATGCCGCGAAGTTTACGGCGCAACTTCAAACGGATGTGGTGAAGAGCTTTGAGCAGGTCCAGCACATGATTGCAGACCGGGCGCAGATTCTGGATGCCCGCTCTGCGGGCCGGTTTGCCGGCACGGCTCCGGAACCGCGACCGGGATTGAGCTCCGGCCATATGCCGGGTGCGACCTCGGTTCCTTTTACCGAATTGGCCGAAGGTGGGCGCATGAAAGACGCGGATGGTCTACGCGATCTGTTTGCGGCGAAGGGTGTCGATCTGGCGAAGCCAATCACGACGACCTGTGGGTCGGGAGTGACGGCAGCTGTCATTGCGTTGGGACTGGAGATTGCGGGCGCAAAACAGGTGAGCCTGTATGACGGCTCGTGGGCGGAGTATGCGCAGCGCCCCGAAGCGGTGATCGAGAAAGAGTAAGCGCGCTAAACGGAGACTTGGGCCAACAGCCTGATGGAGGCTCCGGCCATCTCGATGATGGCAGAAGAGTAACCAAGAACCTCGCCATCGGCCTCGATTGCAATCGGCTGGCTGTAAGTGTGCCCGGAGAGGGGGGTGCATGCGACTCGGAGTACATCTTCGTATCGAGCGGCTGCGTTCTGAGCAGGCTGACGATGACGCTGCCCTGCGCCGAGGACGAGTGCTTCCAGAGAGGCCTTCAGCAGTTGGGGCCGCGAGGCGGTCTCGACACTTGCGAGACGAAGGAACGGGAGTTGCAGACCGCCACCGGGACGCCAGAGGTTGAGCTCAGCGACGTGGACCGCGATGACTTCGGAGGCCCTTCTTTGGAGAACTTCTCCAGAGAGGGTGGTGATTTCGATCTGGAATGGCTGCAGGGGGTAAGTCAGGAGAGTCTCAAAACCTGCCATGAAATAGGCGAGCCGCCCCGCGCTATGTTTGCGAAAGCGCGCTGCGGCGCGCATCATCGCAGCGTGGCCACCCATTCCTGCGGCCATGGCGAAGAACCAGGTATCCGTGCCGTTCGCAGCTGGGCAAGTGATCTTTCCCAGCGGGACGGTGAGAGGGGTTGTGTTGAGGAGCCAACGCGCAGCCTGTGCGGGATTACGAGGAATCCTGAGGTTTTGGGCGAGGACGTTTCCTGTCCCGAACGGAATGATTCCGAGGGGCACCTCCGAGCCGGCAAGCCACTGCAACGTATCGAAGATGGTGCCGTCGCCTCCACAGACGAAGATGGCATCGATGTTGTTCGCGACCTTGTCCCGAAGCAAAAGATTGGTGGCGCGATCCGGGCTGGTTTCCAGGACTTCGAACTGCAATCCGGCATCACGAAAGACGTTGAAGATGCCGGGAAGATATCGTCGCCGATGCGAATCAAAGAGGGGATTGACCAGCAAAAGAATCTTGCGCACGGGTTCATCCTAACCGCTAACGCGTCAGTCAGGTTGCCGCTCGCCTAAGACGACTTTGCGATGCTTCGGAGCGACGACTGTGAATCTTTGAGGAGAAGCGGAGGAACCGTCGCGGTGAGGGAACGAGGACAAAGACAACCTGCTCGGTCTTGCAAGATACAGATCCTAAGGAGGAACGACCTACTACGCGCTCATGAGCTCCGCCTCATTGGCCGCGCCGTGTTTCCACTCACCGAGGGAGCGGCTGAGCAGGGAGGTAGCGCAGTTCTCGCCACAAAGGACGATGATGTCGTCGTTCTGGGCGAGCTTCCAGTCCCAAGGCATAAAGGTAATCCCGGCAGGAGTCACCGACGCTAGAACCCAATGGTTAGTGGACTTTTTCTGAATTCCGCAGAGGCATGTAAACACAGGCGTGACAGCCATGGTCTTCCTCCCTCTCTCGCCGGGTCGGAGATGAACTCCACGTTCCACCAGATCGAGAAGAGATCGGATCGTTGATTTTCTTGTCAAAATTTGCTGATCCGACACCTATGGGACGCAGGAAAGTGAAGGATGGTTCTCTGGTCGCGAAAATCTTTTTGGTGAAGGGCGCTCAGCGAAACGCGCTGCTGTTGTGGTGCTGACGTTGCTTACCTCGTCAGCCGGATGATGTGCCGGAATGGCCTGTCAGGCGGCGTGTCGACAGGTTCACGGGTGGCAAGGATGGCGGTGCCATGAAAGGACTCGAGACGCTGGAGCAGGTATGTGATCTCAGTGTTAGCGTATCGGTCGTGACTGTCCTGAACCTCGGTGCGCTTGCCGAAGAGCGAATCTGCCTCGTCGAAGAAGAGGATGCTCTGTGAGGGGTCGGCGGAGGCCAGGATACGGTCGAGGTTCTTTTCGGTTTCGCCGATGTATTTGGAGGTAATGGCGGCGAGGTCGATGCGTACCAGTTGCTTGCCAGTTTCGCGAGCGATGGCTTCGGCGGCGTCAGCGGTGGTGGAGGGGTTGCCGGTAAGCAGGACGGGACTGAAGCCGACCGCAGCACGGAGATTGCTGGCCGCGCTTTGAAGCTGGTTGAGGATCTCCGGAGCAAGAGTGACGCTGGAGAGCTGACGAATGGGCTGAACGGTGGGCCGCTGGAAAGTCATGGGGAAGCTCCCTTGCTGCGGTTTCGCTGGTCTGCGCGGGTATGGGGAATCTTACCGCAACGGGCTCTTTGGCCCATTGGCTCCTGGGCGGGAGGGTTCGAGCTTCGTTCGAATGGCCCGGGCCGTTGTTGATGGTGAGAAGAGAAAAGCCCCGGTTCGATTCCGGGGCTTTTCCATCGTGCAGTGAAGCGCAGGTTAGTTCTTTGCTGCGAGCTGGCGGAGGACGTACTGCAGGATTCCGCCGTTCTGGTAGTAGAGGATCTCCTGCGGGGTGTCGATGCGGACGGTGGCGGAGAACTCTTTGGTCTTGCCGAGATCGTCCTCTGCAAAGACGCTGATGATCTTGCCGTTGGCGAACTTGGAGTCGAGCATGGCCTTCAGCTCGCCGGGTTCACCCACGCGGAAGACCTCTTCTCCGGTGAGAAGGAGGGATTCGACGTTCTGGCCGGGCAGGAACTGGAGCGGGAGGATTCCCATGCCGACCAGGTTGGAGCGGTGGATGCGCTCGTAGCTTTCGGCGACGACGAAGCGGATGCCAAGCAGACGGGGTCCCTTGGCCGCCCAGTCACGCGAGGAGCCGGAGCCGTACTCCTTACCGGCGAGGATGGCGAGCGGAGTATTGCGCTGGGCGTAGGCGACCGAAGCGTCGTAGATCGACATCGGGATGTCGTCCGGAAGCAGCCGGGTGACGCCGCCCTCGGTTCCTGGGGCGAGTTTGTTGCGCAGACGAACGTTGGCGAAGGTTCCGCGCACCATGACCTCGTGGTTGCCGCGGCGGGAGCCGTAGGAGTTGAAATCCGCGGGCCTGACGCCGTGGTCGGTGAGGTACTTGCCTGCGGGACCGTTGAGCTTGATGGAGCCTGCGGGCGAGATGTGGTCGGTGGTGACGGAGTCGCCGAGTACGGCGAGGACGCGCGCACTGTGGATATCCTCAACGGCGTCGGGCTGGGCCTTCATGCCGTCGAAGTAGGGAGCCTTGCGGATGTAGGTGGAGTCAGGCTCCCAGCCGTAGGTCTTGCCCTCGGGGAATTTGAGGCCGCGCCAGTTCTGATCGCCCTCGGTGACGCGGCTGTACTCTTCCTCGAACATGTGGGAGTCGATGGAGGAGGCGACAGCGTCAGCGACCTCCTGCTGGGTGGGCCAGATGTCGCGGAGATAGACGGGCTTGCCGTCTTTGCCCTTGCCGAGCGAGTCCGTCTCGAAGTTGTGCGAGATGTGACCGGCGAGGGCGTAGGCGACGACGAGCGGTGGGCTCATCAGGTAGTTGGCGCGGACGTCGGGAGAGATGCGGCCCTCGAAGTTGCGGTTTCCGGAGAGCACGGAGACGGCGACCAGGCCATGATCCTCGATGGCCTTGGAGACGTCGGTGGGCAGCGGGCCGGAGTTTCCGATGCAGGTGGTGCAGCCGTAGCCGACGGTCTGGAAGCCCAGTTTGTCGAGGTAGGGCATGAGGCCGGCCTTGACGTAGTAGTCGGTGACGACGCGCGAGCCGGGAGCGAGGGATGTCTTGACCCAGGGCGGCGTGCTCAGGCCCTTCTCGACAGCCTTTTTGGCCAGCAGGCCGGCGGCGAGCATGACGTAGGGGTTAGAGGTGTTGGTGCAGGACGTGATAGCTGCGATCACGATGGAGCCGTGGTCGAGGTAGGGCTCGGGATTGATGCCGTAGCGGTCCTGAATGGAAACGGCCGGGGCTTCAATGGTCGCAACCGCGGCACCGGCGGAACCAGCCTCCGGAGCGCCGACACTGCTGGCGAGATCACCGCCGAGCGAGGCATGGCCGCCCTCTCCTTCCCAGCGCAGCATCTGGCGAACCTCGTTTCGATTGGCGTTGGGGCCAAGCAGCGCGGGAAGCTGCTGCTTGAAGCTGGGTCCGGCCTGCGAGAGAAGGACACGGTCCTGCGGGCGCTTGGGACCGGCTACGGAGGGCTCGACGGTGGAGAGGTCGAGAGCAATGGTCGCGGAGTACTGAGCCTCGGCGGCGTCGGCGGTGTGGAACATGCCCTGTTCGCGGTAGTAGGCCTCGACGAGCGCGATCTGATCTTCGCTGCGGCCGGTGAGGCGGAGGTAGCGAAGAGTCTCGGCGTCGACCGGGAAGATGCCGCAGGTGGCGCCATACTCAGGTGCCATGTTGGCGATGGTGGCGCGGTCGGCGAGCGGAAGCTCGGAGACGCCGGGGCCGTAGAACTCGACGAACTTGCCGACGACGCCGAGCTTGCGGAGCATCTCGGTGACGGTGAGGACGAGGTCGGTGGCGGTGGTGCCTTCCTTGAGCTTGCCGGTCAGCTTGAAGCCGACGACCTGCGGGACCAACATGGAGACGGGCTGGCCGAGCATGGCGGCCTCTGCCTCGATGCCTCCGACGCCCCAGCCGAGGACGCCGAGACCGTTGATCATGGTGGTGTGGGAGTCGGTTCCGACGAGAGTGTCGGGGTACGCGAGAGCGTAGGTCTGCTCCACCGTGGCTTTGCCGCCTTCGGTGGCTACGGCATCGAGGCTGCTCTCGGGCGTAGTGGTGAAGACGACGCGGGCGAGGTGCTCCAGGTTGACCTGGTGGCAGATGCCCATACCGGGAGGAACGGCGGAGAAGTTGCGGAAGGCGGTCTGTCCCCACTTGAGGAAGGCGTAGCGCTCGCGGTTGCGCTGGAACTCGAGCGCGGCGTTGATGTCGTAGGAGCCTGAGGTTCCGAACTGATCGACCTGGACGGAGTGGTCGATGACGAGCTCAGCCGGCTGCAGCGGGTTGATGCGCTCGGGATCGCCGCCGAGCGCGCTCATAGCGTCGCGCATGGCGGCGAGATCGACGATGGCGGGGACGCCGGTGAAGTCCTGCATGAGGACGCGCGCGGGCATGTAGGCGATCTCGCGCGAGGGTTCCGCCTTGGGATCCCAGTTGGCGAGGAACTTAATGTCGTCGGCGGTGACGGTGCGGCCGTCCTCGTGGCGCAGGAGGTTCTCAAGCAGGATGCGGAGCGAGAAGGGAAGGCGGGCGAGATCGACGCCCGAGGACTTGAGAGCATCGAGGCGGAAGATGGTGAAGTTCTTCGAACCGGACTGGAGCTTGGCTTTGCTTTTGAAGCTATCTGGATTATTGGGTGAGCTGGACATCTCTTTGTTATCTCCGAGGGAGCGCGCCGCGCGCGCGGGTTGGGAGGCCTGAGGCTGACGAAACAGCCCCGGTCCGACGGGGAAAGCGTATCAAAAATTGGGGAAGAGCCGGAATTCAGTACAAATTCATCGTCCGCGATCGGGACGGCCGTGACGGAAACGCTTCAGGATTGGGCGACGTCTTGTCATCGCGTCCATTCTACGACCAGCCCTGGAGTCTCTCAACTGCTGGTCGTCGAGAAGACCGAACCGCGATGCATTTGCTTGCGAAAGGATGTCCGGGTGGATCGCACAAATAGATATTTCGGGGGAGCGGAGGACCAGGTTTCGCCCTGAAACGCGCATCTGATTCACTGAATCGGTGTTCATAGGTGTTAGGAGCCGCATAGGACAATGAACGGACGAGAGAAAAAGCGAATCTGGGCCTTCTTTTCGAGACACTTTACGGTCACTCTTTTAGGCGTTGTATTTTGTGGAGGCGCAGTGTTTCTGGGCTGCCGTTCTTCTGCACAGGCCGCGGGAACGGTAGCGGACCAGGGGCCAGACCCTGCCGACGCGAACATGGCTCCCCCCAGTGGGAATAACGAGGATCAGGCTGCGCGGCAGCCCGGTGCCCCGACAACGCAGCAGCAGCCGGCTCCGCAGAATTCGGGGATGCAGAACGAGAGCGTTCAGCGAGCGCAGGAGTACCAGCAGACCGGAGCGCAGCAGGGTGCTCCTCCGCCCGATCAGCAGCAGGATCAGACGCAGGTGTATGACAACCAGCAGCAGCCTCAGGGCAACTATGAATCACAGGACAATCCCGATCAGGACGAGGCCAACTACGAGGAGCTGGAGGCAGACCAGCCTCCACCGGCGCTGCCGGAGTACGATCAGCCTCCGGCTCCGGATCCGGATTACATCTGGACCCCGGGCTACTGGGCCTATGCGCCAGTGGGCTACTACTGGGTTCCGGGAATATGGGTAGCGGCTCCCTGGCCGGGCGCGCTGTGGACCCCCGGATACTGGGGCTTTTATGGCGGCCGCTATCGTTTCCACCATGGCTACTGGGGCCGGTACATCGGGTTTTACGGGGGAATCAACTATGGCTGGGGATATCCCGGTTATGGCTTCTACGGTGGTTACTGGAGAGGAAACCACTTCTTCTACAACCGCAATGTGACGCGTATCAATGTCACCAGGATTACCAACGTTTACAGCCGGCCGATGGTCATCAATCGGACGTATATCAATAACACGCGAATCTCATATAACGGCGGGCGCGGTGTCCAAGTGCAGCCTCGGCCTGCGGAGATTGCGGCAAGGCGTGAACCTCGTCTGGCACCGATGACTACGCAGATGCATGTGCGGCAGCAGGCGGAGCAGAACCGTCAGCAGTTCTACAACGCCAACCGAGGCCGGCCAGCGACCTTTGCGGCCGCCCAGCCGGTGCAGGCCGATCGGGATGTGCAGCGTCCGGTGGCACGTCCGGTGATGGCGCAGCCGCAGGCTCACACGGGACAGCCGCGACCTATGACTCAGCAGGTTCGCCCAGGCCAGCCCGCTCAGCCCCAGGTCCGTCCGGGACAGCCGCAGGTCCAGCCCACTCGTCCCGAGGTTCGTCCGGCAGAGCCGGGGCGGCCTTCCGTCCAGCCCGCGCGGCCCGAGCCGAATGTGAGGCCGACGCAACCGCAGGTGCGACCGGTGCAGCCTCAGACCCGGCCCGAGTACCGTCCGGGCGAGCCGAATGTGCGCCCGGTCCAGCCCACTCGTCCCTCCGCGGAGCCGAGGCCGAATTCGCAGCCAGCACCGCAGCAGGTTCGTCCGGCTCCGATGGAGCGCCCACAGCCTTACTCGCAGCCGGCTCCGAGACCTACGCCACAGCAAGCACCACGTCCGATGCCACAGCAAGCACCGCGTCCGATGCCGCAACAAGCGCCACGTCCGATGCCGCAACAAGCGCCCAGGCCTATGCCGGAGTCCAGGCCGGCTCCGCAACCAATGCCTCATTCTGCTCCCCAACCGCATGGAGGCGGCTTCCAGGGAGGCGGTGGTCATGGCGGTGGTCACGACGGAAGATAAATGAAGAGAAGGAGCTGCAGCGATTGCAGCTCCTTTCGTTTCTTGAGGCCTTATCGCTGCAAGCCTAATTTCTCTGGTTTATCTGACCGGTTTGACTTCACGTTTCGCGATGCCTAGGCTCGAAGTTGCCAACAAAGTCTGGGGAGCATTGCAAAACGAGATGAAGGTTCTGGTTATCGGTGGTGGAGGGCGTGAGCATGCCCTGGTGTGGGCGCTGAAGAAATCGTCGTCGGTGACCGAGATCGTTGCCGCTCCCGGGAACGGCGGGATTGCCAGCCTGGCACGGTGTCTTCCTGTAGACGTCAACAATGTGCACGCCATGGTCAATCTGGTCGCGATTGAACAACCGGACCTGACCGTCGTTGGTCCTGAGGTTCCACTGGCGCTTGGCTTGGTAGATGAGCTGGAGAGCCGGAAGTTTCGGGTCTTTGGACCGAGGAAGGCTGCCGCGCAGTTGGAGTCGAGCAAAGCCTTCGCCAAGGAGTTTATGCAGCGCCATGGCATTCCGACCGCAGAGCATGCTCTGTGCAGGAGCCTCGATCAGGTGCGGGAGTCTTTGCTGGCCTTTTCCCTGCCCGTTGTCGTGAAGGCTTCCGGTCTTGCCGCAGGAAAGGGCGTGGTGATCTGCGATACCCGGTTGGAGGCCGAATCGGCGGCAGCCCAGATGTTCTCAGGAGTGCTGCTGGGCACGGCAGAGACCGAGGTGGTCGTCGAGGAGTTCCTGACCGGCGAGGAGGTCTCGTTCTTTGCCCTCTGCGACGGTAAGCGGGCCATACAGATCGCTGCTGCGCAGGATCACAAGCGGGTGGGTGAGGGCGATACCGGGCCGAACACCGGTGGTATGGGGGCTTATTCGACGGACGGTTTGCTGACTCCGGCCATGCAGCACTGGATCATCCAGAACGTCGCTCAGAAGGTCGTGGGGGGCATGGCCTCGGAGGGAACGCCGTTCAAGGGAATTCTGTTCATCGGTTTGATGATGAGCCCACGCGGTCCGATGGTGCTGGAGTTCAACACGCGGTGGGGCGATCCTGAGACCGAGGCGATTATGCTGCGTCTGGAGACGGACATCCTCGACCTCTTCAACGCGTCGATTGACGGCACTGCCGATGCACTCGTGATTCGACTGAAGCCGGGAGCCAGCGCCACCGTGATTGCCGCCAGCGGGGGATATCCGGGCAAGTATGTCTCGGGCGTGCCCATTACCGGGCTCGATCGAGACGGTGAGGATGGCGTGATCGTCTTTCATGCGGGAACAACCACCAAGGATGGCCAGATGGTAACCGCTGGCGGACGCGTGCTGGCGGTGACAGCAGAGTCTGCCGATTTACGGGATGCGCTCCATAAGATTTATGAGCGGCTCAAGACGATCTCGTTCGATGGAATGCAGTATCGACGAGACATCGGCCACAGGGCGTTACGGAGTTGATTTTTCCAGTCGATTGAGGAGCAGGTTGATGGACCGCGAACACAGTCTGACGGCAATTCTTCCTTCCAACGATCTCGATGCTTCTGAGGCGTTTTACAGGCGTCTCGGCTTTGAGCGGCCAGATGGGCCTGCTGATTCTTTCGATGACGGCTACCGGATTCTGAGCGACGGTAAAGGCGGCCATCTTCACCTGACAAATGCGGTCGAGGGATGGCTCGTTCCAGGACAGAATCCCTTCGGACTCTATCTCTACGCTGAGGATGTCGATCAGCTGGCTGCGAAGTTTGCGGGTGAGATTCTGGGCAAGGTGGACGCTCCTGAAGACAAGCCGTGGGGCATGTATGAATTTGCGCTGAGCGATCCGGATGGAACGCTGGTCCGTATTGGATGGCCGACGCGGCTTCGTACCGTCACGGAGCTACCTGCCGTCGAGGAGAAGTGATGATGACCGAACCAGTGTTGACCGCGGTTGAGGTGCTGAAGTGGAACGAGACGACAAGTGCGAGCTGGCGTAAGCTGCTGGCCGCAAATCCGGAGATTCTGGCGCTGGCCTGTGATATCGCCGGCACTTCAAGTATTGCGGGGCTGTTGCAGCATATCGTGGCGGTAGAGCTGCGCTATGCCCAGAGGATTGCCGGTCAGCTCGAGACGGAGTACGCGGAGATCCCTTTTGATTCCGTCGAGGCGATCTATGGGACGCACGATCGTGCGATGGCGATGTATCGCGGGGTGCTGGGCGGCGAGACCAAATGGGAGGAGTCCATCGACTTTGTCACGCGCCGCGGGGGGAAACTTCGCGTGACCCGCCGTACAGTTTTGTTTCACGCATGCTTCCACAGCATTCGTCATTATGCGCAGTTGAGCACGCTGGTTCGTCCGCACGGTTACAAGACCGATATTCCGGGTGACTACTTGTTTATGGGCATGCAGCCGCTCGCGTCGAGCTAGCCTGCACGAAGGCTATTGCGTTTACGGGAAGCTTCTCCACGACAGAATTTTAAGGTTCTCCATAACCGGATTCACAGTCGCTTGTCTAAGGGATGTTGAAGATCGTATCTTCTGCCCCCCGAGGTCGATGTGTTCCAGAGAACTCTCGCTCTAACCTTTCTGCTCGGTTTCGTCGGAACCATTACTGCTCAGACCAGCAAGACCCCCGCCCAACGGCGTTTGGATGCACGCGTTCCTATCTGGCTGAAGGTCTTCAACGTAACAGGCGTGGGCATTGCCTACATTGAGAATGGGCGCATTTCATGGACCGGTTTTTATGGTGTGCAGTTCGATGGCGGTCCGAAAGCAAACCCGTCTACGCTCTACAGCGTAGCCTCGCTGACGAAACCGATCACTGCAGAGATCGCCCTGCGTCTCGCCTCCGCAGGCGTGCTGTCTCTGGATGAACCGATCTGGCCCTACTGGATAGACGCGGATATCCACGACAATCCTTGGAACAAGCTGCTGACCCCACGCCTCTGCCTCTCTCACCAGACAGGATTTACCAACTGGCGCTATCAGACAAAGAATGTCCTGCAATTCCAGAAGCAGCCGGGCACAGCCTTCGGGTATTCCGGTGAAGGCTTCGACTACCTTGCTCATTTCCTGGAAAAGAAGACTGGAAGCTCCCTGGAGCAGCTCGCTCAGGAGCGCGTCTTCCAACCGATCGGCATGAATGACACTTCCTACACCCCGCAATCGTGGTGGAAGGATCGCCAGGCCAAGCCGGTCGAAGCCGTCGGAAGGAAGAAGTGGTCCGCAGCGGACCTGCTTCGGGCCACCGTGGGGGACTATGCCCGGTTTGCGGTCAGTGTTATGCACAATGAAGGCCTGACAGAGGAGATCGCGGAAGAGCGTCAGCAGATCACACGGAATCTGACCAGCCCCGAACAGGAGTCCGTCTTGTGCGAGGCGGCGAAGCGTCCTGACCACTGCAAGGTGGAGACTGGCTTTGGTCTCGGATGGCATATCGTCAGGATTAATGAGGAGACGATCCTCGACCATACGGGTGCGGATAGCGATGTAAAGACTTTTGTCTTTCTAGTGCCGCGACGGGGAATAGGAGCCGTTATCTTTACCAGTGGCTCCGATGTCGGTCATGCGATCATCGACAGAATTCTCCCCGTCCTCTACCCGGATCCAGTCTATGCAGGAACCCTGTGGCCATCGCCATAGATTCGCTGCTGCAGCTCAGATGACCCGCGAGTAGACATAACCACCAGAGTCGAGTGCGCCGAGCAGTTCGTCGACCTGTCCGCGTCCCCGAGTTTCTAGCGTGATGTCGATCGTGGTATCACCCAGGTTTACGCCGTAGTAAGCGCGATTGTAGAGCGTATCCACGATGTTGACGCGGTGCTGGGCGATCAGCTTGGTGAGCTCGGCCAGAGCGCCGGGTTTGTCCAGTAGATGAATCCGCAGGCGGATCATACGGCCGTCCTGCACCAGACCGCGTTCGATGATTCGGCTGAGCAGGGTGACGTCGATGTTGCCTCCGCCGATGACGACGGCGGTTCGTGCTCCCTGAAGCGAGGTCCGCTTCTGCAGCAGGGCGGCGAGCCCGGCGGCTCCTGCACCTTCCGCAAGGGTCTTCTCGCGTTCCAGCAGGACGAGGATGGCCGAGGCGATCTCGTCTTCGTCCACGGTGACGATCTGGTCGACGTAGCGCTCGACCACAGGCAGAGTGACCTCGCCCGCGCGCCGTACGGCGATACCATCGGCGATGGTAGTTCCGGGAGGGATGGTGACAGGCTGATGCTGTTGCACTGCGACCGCCATGGACGGGAGCCGTGAGGTCTGGACACCGACGACTTTGATCTCCGGGCGAGACTCTTTGATGGCGCAGGCGACTCCACCGATCAGACCGCCGCCGCCGATGGGAACGATCACGGCTTCGAGATCCGGAATCTGCTCGAGGAGTTCGAGGCCGATGGTTCCCTGACCGGCCATGACTGCAGGATCATCGAAGGGATGAATGAAGGTCATGTTCTGCGCGGAGCAGATGCGGCGGGCCTCTTCATAAGCCTCGTCGTAGTTGGCGCCGTGCAGGATGACTTCCGCGCCGAAACCGCGAGTCGCCGTGACCTTGACCAGAGGGGTGGCGAGCGGCATCACGATAATCGCGCGAATTCCGCGCGAGGTGGCATGATAGGCGACGCCCTGGGCGTGATTGCCTGCGCTTGCCGCGACGACACCGCGCGAGGCCTCTTCCGGCGTCAGCAGAGCGATGCGATTAAGCGCGCCGCGCTCCTTGAAAGAACCGGTCATCTGCAGGTTTTCGAGCTTGAGGAAGACCTGCTGGCCGGTCAGCTGAGAGAGTACGCGCGAATGGGCGCAGGGGGTGTTGTAGATGGCATCGCGCAGCCGTTCGCGCGCAGCCAGCACATCAGCCAGGCTGACGCTCAAACTGCTGTTTGCTGCTTGTTCGGTCAGACTCAAAATGCCTCTCCTAGCCTTAGAAGGCTCAAAACGCTTATCGCCGTACGCGAAACTGATTGGCGAGGGCGAACTCATCGCGCAGCCCGGGAGTGCGTAGATTTTCGCGTACGTGGGCGAGGCGCTGCTCAAGGGCAAGCAGTGTCTCGGCAATCGGCGCGGTGTTGGTCAGGGCTACGTCGCGCCACATACTGTAGGGGCTTGCTCCAAGGCGTGTCGTCTCGCGCAGGGCGCGTCCACCGATGGCCGCGATCTCCGGAGCATCGCCGAATTTTTCCTGGAGCATGGCAGCGAATGCGGTGGAGAGCATCTGCGGCAGGTGGCTGACCCAGGCGCACATCTCGTCGTGGCGTTTGGGGTCCATGTCCAGGGTGCGGGTACCGAAGAAGCTCACCCAGCTGCGCCACTCCTTTTCCATGGCCGAGGATTCTCCCTGGCAGGGAGTGAAGAGCCACATCGCTCCCTGAAACAGGCTGGCCTCGGCAAGAAGAGCTCCACCGGATTCTTTCCCCGCCATTGGATGGCCAGCGAGAAAGCTGGCCTGGTCTTTCCCGCCGAATAATCCGACGGCCAGCTCGGTGATCTCAAGCTTGGTGCTGCCGACATCGGTGATGAGCTGCCCCGGCCCGGTTACGGTTGCCAGTTGCTCCATCCAGTCCTTGATGGCGAGTACCGGGACAGCAAGCACGATGACGTCTGCCTGACGGGCGAGTTCGAGTGCGCCCCACTGGTTGCCGGCAACGCCGTCGACCGCGCCTATCTCGAGTGCAGCCCTGAGTTCCAGCAGGCTTTGATCCCATCCATCGATGCGGCCGCCAAATCCGGCGGCGCGCAGGGCCAGACCAGTCGATGCGCCGATGAGCCCTGTCCCGATGATGAGTACCCGCTCCATCATGCCTGCAGCCATGGGTTTATGCCACCTTGCGTCCGACCACAGGAGCAAGCTGTCGGAGCTGTGCGATCAGCTTTTCGAGCTGATCGGGATACATGCTCTGAGCGCCGTCGCTCATGGCCTTGTCTGGATTGGGATGCATCTCCATCAGCAGGCCATCGGCCCCGGCGGCGACCGAGGCGAGGGCCATAGGGGGGACCAGGTCGCGGATCCCGACGCCGTGCGAGGGATCTCCAAGCACCGGCAGGTGGGTCAGCTTCTTGAGGACGGGGATGGCCGAGATGTCCATCGTATTGCGGGTCGCGGTCTCGTAGGTGCGGATGCCGCGCTCGCAGAGCATAAGGTCATAGTTGCCGCCGGAGAGGATGTACTCGGCCGACAGCAGGACCTCTTCGATGGTGGCGGAGATGCCGCGCTTCAACAGGCAGGGCTTGCGCACGTGGCCAAGCTCGCGGAGCAGATTGAAGTTCTGCATGTTGCGCGCGCCGATCTGGAAGCAGTCGATGTAGGGCAGCATGATCTCGATCTGCGAGATCTCCATGACCTCGGTGATGACCAGCAAGCCGGTCTCGTCGGCGACCTCGCGGAGCAGCTTAAGGCCTTCGACGCCCATGCCCTGGAAGCTGTAGGGCGAGCTGCGAGGCTTGTAGGCTCCGCCGCGCAGGAACTTTGCGCCCGCGGCGGCGACCTGTTTTGCGCTTAGCAGAATCTGCTCGCGCGACTCGACCGAGCACGGCCCGGCCATAACGACGACCTCTTCCCCACCGACGACGACGCCGTTGGGGAACTTGATCTTCGTCCCCTCGGGGCGGAAGTTGCGCCCCGCCAGCTTGTAGGGCGAAGAGATGCGGTAGGCATCGTGAACTCCGACCAACACCTTGAACTCGGCCACATCGAAGTGTTCCGGGGTTCCGACACCGGCAAGAATCGTCTGCGCGGCTCCCGTGGTGCGATGAACATTGAACCCGAGCTCGACCATTCGCTCGATGACACGTTGTATATGTTCTTCTGTTGCCGAGTCCTGCATTGCTACGATCATCGTCTTGTTCGCTTTCTTGAAAATGAAACGAAATAAGTTACAAATTTAATGAGCCCGGGGCAGAGTCGCGCTTCTGGATGGAGCGCATTACGTCGACGAGGCGTTCATAGATATCGACGATCTCCGAATTGGTAAGTGGGCCTTGATTTGCACGGCGGACATGCTCGAAGACAGTTTGTTCCCGATGCGGCTCATAGATGGGAAGGCTACTCTTCTGCTTAAGTTCGCCGATTGCCTTTGCGGCCTCGGCACGCTGATTGATAAGGCGAACGATCTGTTCGTCGAGTTCATCGATCTTTCGCCGCCAGTCAGAGATCTCCATGGAACATCCTCACGCTGCAGCAAGGTAGCGTGCGCCCGCTGCTGGGTTTTTGAGTACAACCCATCATAAATGGGCGAAACGGGAGCATTTAGCCGACCCGCACGGTTATCGAGAGCCGTGATCATGCGCGCAGCTCCGCTACAAATTTCCCGACTGCCGCCGCTGCTTGTTCCGGTGCAGTCTTCTCGATCAGTTGCACGATTGCCGAACCGATCACTGCGGCGTCTGCAAACTCGCCCACGGCCTTCACGTGATCGGCGTTGGAGACGCCAAAGCCGACCGCAATGGGCAGCTTTGTAAATTGCCGCAACCGGGTGACCACCTGCGACGCGTCGCTGGTCAGGCTCGACTGAGTTCCGGTAATCCCGGTGCGGGAGATGGCATAGACGAATCCCTGCGAGCACTCGGCAATTGCTTTGAGCCTTGCATCGGGGCTGGTGGGAGCCGCGAGAAATACCGGGGCAAGATTGTTGGCGCGCATGGCTTCCAGATATTCGCCGGCCTCTTCGACGATCATGTCGGTCAACAACACCCCGTCGGCTCCGGCTTCAGCAGCCTTTGCGCAGAAATCGCTGAGGCCGAGACGCAATACCGGATTCAGGTAGGAGAAGAGAATGATGCCTGCCTGCGGGCGTGCCTTGCGCAGCTCTGCAGCTACTCCAAGTACATCGGTGAGCCGCGTGCCTTTGGCGACTGCACGTTCGCTGGCGCGCTGGATCACCGGGCCGTCGGCGAGAGGATCGCTGAAGGGAACGCCCAGCTCGATGACGTCGGCGCCGTTGTCGATGGCGGCCAATGCGATATCGCGGGTTGTTGCGAGATCAGGATCGCCCGCAGTGAGATAGACCACCAGACCGGGTTTCGTTTTGAACTCAATCGCCATTGCCTCTTACCCTTTCACCGATACGCTCTGGAGATCGAGCTCTCTTGCCAGAATTCCCATGTCTTTGTCACCGCGGCCCGAGAGGTTCACCATCAGCACATCGCTCTTGGCCATTGTGGGAGCCAGTTTGATTGCTTCGGCGACGGCGTGTGCGCTTTCGAGTGCAGGAAGGATGCCCTCGGTGCGGGCGAGTGTCACCGTTGCCTTCAGCGCTTCATCGTCGGTGGCCGACGTGTAGGTGGCGCGGCCTGAGTCGTGCAGCATGGCGTGCTCTGGGCCGACACTGGCGTAGTCGAGACCTGCGCTCACGGAGTGCGTCAGCGCGATCTGCCCGGCGTCGTTCTGGAGGACGTAGCTGTAGGTTCCCTGTAGAACGCCTGGAACTCCGCCGCCGACCTTCATGAAGCGCGCCGCGTGCTCGCCGAGAGCCGTGCCCCGGCCACCGGCTTCGACGCCGATCAGCTGCACGTTGGTGTCGTTGAGGAACTCGTAGAACGCGCCGATAGCATTCGATCCGCCACCCACGCAGGCGACGATCGCGGTGGGCAGTTTGCCTTCCTGCTCCATGATCTGCCGTTTGGCCTCTTTGCTGATGACGCGATGAAAGTCGCGGACGATGGTGGGGTAGGGATGGGCTCCGAGCGCCGAACCAAGGATGTAGAAGGTCGAACGGACGTTGGTGACCCAGTCGCGCATGGCTTCGGAGATTGCGTCCTTCAACGTCGCCGACCCCGCCGAGACGCCGCGCACCTCCGCGCCCAGCAGCCGCATGCGCAGAACGTTCAGCTCCTGGCGGCGCATGTCCTCGTCACCCATATAGATGACGCAATCCATTCCCAGCAGCGCGCAGACGGTAGCGGTGGCTACGCCGTGTTGTCCGGCGCCGGTCTCGGCGATGATGCGCTGCTTGCCCATGCGCCGGGCCAGCAGGCCCTGTCCGAGGGCATTGTTGATCTTGTGAGCTCCGGTGTGAAGAAGGTCTTCGCGTTTAAGGTAGATCTTTGCGCCGCCCAGACTCTCGCTCAGACGCTTGGCATAGTAGAGCGGCGTGGGGCGTCCGCAGTAGTTGTGCAGCAGATCGTCCAGCTCAGCCTGAAAGGCCGCGTCCTTCTGGGCATCTGCATAGGCGGCTTCCAACTCCTCGAGCGCTGCCATCAGGGTCTCGGGCACATACCGCCCCCCGTAGACTCCGAAACGTCCCACTGCTGACCTTATCGGTCCCGCCGGGTTTACCATCGCTGACGTCGTCGAACCTGTCGCTCCGCCCATCCTGTGCTCCCTTCCGAGCAAACAAAAGCCGCAACCTTTATCGGTCGCGGCTCGTGTGGATTTCGAATCTTGTCTGAACTTCAGCTTTACTTCGCCGAGCTAATTCGTCAGAAGACCCTACTCCGCCGATGCCGCTACCGGGTACCAGTAGCGGTAAATAAAGCTAATAAATCGGCTGGAATGCGAGATCATCTTGCCTTCAAGCATACATGGACACCGGAAACCGGGCAAGCGTGAAGTAAAAGCTGTCGTCGAAGCCGGATTTAGCTCTGCCAAGTGCCTGAGTATCAACTCATTCTCGACTAGGAGCTGAGCCTCATTCGCCTTAGCGGACTCGCTAGCAGGGTGAAGCGAAAGGGCATCTACGGCTCCAGCACAAACTTCTTGATGGCCACCTTTGCGCCCATGCGTGCGCGCTCGGGTGCTGGCCGTACTACAACTGTGATCTCGTCGAAGACGATGCCGCCCATTGCCGCAGGAATCGGGAAATATAACGTTTCTTGCGTTGGTTTTCCGGTGCCGTTCTGTCGCTGTGCGGCCGAAAGCTGGCTGGAGGGAATGATGACGGTGCCGAGATAATGAGGCGCCTGGTCTGGCGGAAGAAAATCACTGCTTTGTTTAACCAGAGGCCTGGGTTCGGGCAGCTTCTTCACCCAGAGCTCGAGCGAGATCGGGCCGCCGAGTTGATCCGCATTCTCTACCGCCACATTCATTGCGCTGCAGCATCCAAGGTCTAGCGGCTGCGGTAGTTTCTGATGCGCCTCCATCAGCAGCGGATAACGATCACTCGAACGCACCTGCGTCTTGATTGAGCTGCCTCGCACTACCCGCGCCGTGGGGCGTGGACGCTTATCCGGCCACTTGAAATACCAGTACTGCCCATCGAAGGGAATCTCCATCGGCTTGGAGATCTTTACGCCGAAGTGTGGCACGAACTCCTGCTTTACTGGAGCCACGATCTTCTTTTGCTCCTCCTTCAGAGGCAGCATGATGATGCCGACGTATCCGTCGCTCGAGGCCGTATCCGTCTTTGGTGCCGCAGGCGAACTCTTCGGGGTCTTTCCCCCAATGAGGAAGCCGAGGCCGTTTCCCTTTGGACCGACGCGCAGATACGGCAGCAGGGCAATCATGGTAAAGACAAAGGCTGCGATTGTGATACCTGCCTGTCTTTCCTGGGTTGGGATGGCGACCTGTGGCGCTTTTCCAGCTGCAAGCACCAAGGTTCTGCGAGTGGCTGCTCTCCAGGCCAGCACACCTGCAGAGATTCCAGCAGTGATTGAGGATGCGATGAACCAACGGTTCGCCGCCAGGGCGATGGAGGCCTCGAATAGAAGGACCAGAACGAGTGAAGGCAGCAATACCCGCACCAAGGGAGTGGTGTCGAAGAGGAACGGCGTACCGGATGAGACCTGTGGGTGATCTGGTTGCGTGAGGGGTGCTTCAAGCTGGCGGCGCTTGAGAAAGTAACCCAGGCTCATCAGGCAGAAGGCACCCGCAGCAATCGAAAGCGACGACCATGTCTCCATAAACAGCACCCATGAAGGAATCCATAGGGCTGTCAGGCAGGCCATCCGTATCTCCGTTGTTGTCAGACTGCGACTTCCGGGCAGGATCTTCGCGTAGATCGCGCGCATCACCGTGCCGCATACGACTACGGTTGCAAACAGGAGCGATGCTGCGATGAGGATCAGCCCGATGCGAGGCAGTGTGCCGCGCCGCAGCCAGGAGACGGCAAATTCCAGCACTAACCCGGCCACAACGATGCCGATGACCATCGGCCATGCCGGCGTCGGTCCAGCAACTGGACTCTGCATGGGGTCGAGATCGAAGCTGCCTTCCGGCTCTCGGCTCTGCGCCATGGCATCTCTCCCAGGTGCAAGCAGGATCGCACAAAAGACTCATGATGCGGGACATTGAGGGCCGATTTTTCCTTGTTCGGACAGGCTAATCCACCGGCGAGGGCTTGCCCCAGTTGAATCGTCTGCCGACGATCGCTTTGAAGATCAGGTGATCGGTGGAGGCGGTTGCGCCGACACCAACTCCGAAGTTCAGCTCCCACTTGGGAGAGACGTTCAGATCGGTAACAGCAAAAAGTTGTTGCTGCTGATCGTGCAACGCGCTGAAGGACCATACGCGACCGAAGTTGCCGTAGTATTCCAGTCCAGCCGAGACTTTGCGAGTGAAGTCGTACCCCACCTTGGCTGCAGGGGCGAAACCGACGCCCTGGTTGGTATCAGGCCCATGCCATGTCCGCTCAAGCGCGGGATTGACGGCAAAGTACCAGCGGCCGACTGACTTATCGACGATCGGGCGAATCTCCCAGGTCCAGGTATCGGGAGAATACTGGGAACGCTGGTAGCCTACTTCCGTTGACAAGCTGACGCCGACTGGCCAGTGCCACGAATCCGGCACGCGCACGCGCGGACGGATGTGGTCGCCTACCCACTGGACTCCGTGGCCGTCCTGCCAGCTTGTGAAGAGGTAAAAGCCCACCTCGGACCAGCTGTTGATTCCCTGGGTTATCTCGAGGGTTTCGTGAAGCTGATGGTTTGTGGGATAGGTCCCGTCGTCAGTGATTGTCGAGCCCTTCGGCGTAAAGTTGGAGTGCAGCTCGACCATTGTGCTCTTGGGAGCGACTGTATCGGATCCGTAGACCTGGATCTCGTAGTTGCCTTGCGCTCTGGCAGACAGAGCAGAGACGCCAAGCATCGCGAGGCATGCAACGTGGTACAGGAGTCGTCGTCGGTTTCGCAAGTTTATTTCCCGTTCGTACTGCCAAGATTTAGGAACATCGGAAGAGCATCATGAAGCCCATATCCATATGATCCTGCTGATGGCAGTGAAACAGCGAAAGTCCCGGCGCATTCGCCGTCACCTCGACCTCCGCTTCGACCCCTGCCTTAACTAAGATCGTATCTTTCAAGATTCCGCTTGTCGCCCGCCCCGCGATTCGACGAACCTCGAAGAGGCTTCGGTGCAAATGCACGGGATGATCGTCCTGGCTCTTATTTTTGAAGATAAGACGATAGCGGTTGCCACGCTCAAGTGCGATTGTTTCAGTGTCAGGAAAAGACTTGCCATTAATCATCCACTGGTCCATTGCACCGTGTCCCGTAAATCTGGACTCAAAGGTTAATGGAATCGGAGTGACCTTAAGTTCCGCTGAAGGTTCCCGATTATCGGTGGCACCGAACTGAATGTAATCCCAATGTAACGTCTGCGGCTGTTGCCAGACTGGTTTGCCGTGGGCGTCGGCATATTCGATTACGACGCCCATGCCGGCTGCCTGTACATGTTTTCTTACTTCACCCAGTACCCAGACGCCAGGATGATTCATGGTGACCTCAACTGAGATGCGTTCCGCAGGCGAGAGATGAAGCATCTCCACTTGCTGGGGTGAGGGAACCGGATTGCCATCGAGTGCGAGCACGCGAAAGCTGTGTCCTGGTAGTGCAAGCCAATGCGGGTCCGTCGCACTGGTATTGACGATGTGCAGCATGATGCGCTGGCCATTCTTCACGCGCAACGGTTCGCCGAATCCAAGTGTGCGGCCGTTGATGGTCGAAACATCGTAAAGAGGAGTCATGGAACCATCGTCGCTGCCTTGTAGAGAGCCGTTCCAGTCGTGCAGGGTCAGGAAGAATTCCTGATCATACCGGCCTGGGTTCTCGCGCGGTTCGATCCAGACCACACCGAATTGACCGCTGTAGAGGCCTTTCTTCAGATCGTGCCCGGCCATTACGTGGGTGTGATACCAACGCAGGCCCGAGGGCTCAGGTGTGAAGGTATAGCTTGCGCTCTTGCCAGGAGCAATCGGCGGTGTTCCTTCTTCCATAGCGCCGTCGATCTCCGGTGGAAGAAACAATCCATGCCAGTGCACGACTTGATTGTCAGCGCTGTGATTGTCGATCCTGATGCTGACCGGAGCCCCCTCCCGAAACCGCAGTAGCGGACCGGGGACCTGATCGTTATACGCTGTGGTTTTTACAAACTTTCGCGGTGCCACTTCGAGCGAGTGCGGCCCGATGGTCAGCGAGTAATCAGGCGGGGTCTCCGCTACGGAAGCAAATAGAGAAGGCTTCTTCTCCAAAAGAGAGACCGCTGCCATTCCCGATAGCTTGAGGACTTCCCGCCGCGTCACCATAGATCGATCTTAGGGAAAAAGATCGATATCGCGATACAACCCTTCGTGTGCTTCTGCATATTTCTTTCGACGTTCCGCGAGAGAAAAGATGATCGCATCGGCATCTAAATATGCAGCGAGGCAAGCGGGGATTTCAGACAGCCGCTGCCACCAATCAAAGAAAAGGGGAACACGGCAGATGACTTTCAAGCAGACTGTGGCTCTAGCAACACTCGGAGGAATCTTTTCCATACCAGCGTCCGTCATTGCGCAGCCATTCACCTTGGCGGGTCAGGTCTCCCAGGCCGAACATGATCGTGCTGAGCGCGAGCAGACCGAGAAAGATCATCGGAGTCATACGGGAGCAAAGGTCGTCGGGGGTACAGCAGCGGGCGGCGCTGTTGTCGGCGCGCTTGCTGGAGGCGGTAAGGGAGCCCTGATTGGAGGCGCCGCCGGTGCGGGTGCGGGAGCGATCGCAAATAAGGTCCGGAAGGATAAGTCAGTAAAAAAGCGGGAGCAGAGGGAGTCGGAATATCGCCACCAACGCAATGATGAGCCACGCCAGCGATGAGTTGGAGGGAAACCCACATGGGAATTTATAGTCACACGATGCTCGGGAATGCGAGGGGGAACGTAGACGGAGTCGCAGGGAGAAGGAGTGTCAGATTTTCTGCACTCTCTGTACCTCACGCACGCCCGGCACACGACGAAGACGCTCGACCAGCCGGTTCAGGTGCCGCACGTCCAATGTCTCAATCACAAAATCGACAGCGGCAAGGCCATCAGGAAGGGGCTTCGAGTCCACGCTCCGGATATTCGTTCCGTCATCGGAGATAATGGCGGTGAATTCCTTAAGCATTCCGGTGCGGTCTTCACAGAAGACCGTAAGTTTTACGGGATAGGTTTGAGATTTTGCGGCGCCGGACTCTGAGGGCATCGGCGCCCACTCTACCTGGATTCTTCGGTCGGATTCGTACAGGAGATTCTGGACATTGGGACAGCTTCTTGCGTGGACCGCTACGCCCTTTCCGCGCGTAACGTAGCCGATAATCTCTTCGCCGCGGATTGGATTACAACAGCGCGCTCGGTAAACCAACAGATCGTCCTGACCTTCCACCTGCAGCGACTCTGAGCCCTTGCCAAAGAAGACGCGCTTTACTGCCTCCGACATCTGCCCGATTGTGTTGCCGATCACACCCGGCTCTGGATGGGTTGGCTCCGGAGTCATGGTGGATCCCGGCTCGAGCTTGTTCAGCACCTGCCGCGACGAGTACTTGCCGAAGCCCACACCGGCCAGCAACTCGGACTCGCTGGTCAGGCCGTATTCGGTGGCCACGCGGTCGTAGTCGGCGCTGGTGTACTTGTTTAGCGCGAGTTTATGTTTGCGCGCCTCGCGGTCCAGCAGCTTGCGGCCAATCTCCATGGCGCGCTGGCGTTGATGCTCGTTCAGCCAGTGCTTGATCTTGTTGCGAGCCTTGGAGCTCTTGGTGAAGCTGAGCCAGTCGCGGCTGGGAGTGTGTCCGGCCTGCGTCGTAATCTCGACGATATCGCCGTTCTTGAGCCTGGTGCGGAGAGGAACGATGCGTCCATTCACCTTCGCTCCGACTGTGGTGTTCCCCACCTCGGTGTGGATGGCGTAGGCGAAGTCGATGGGACTGGCATCCTTGGGCAGAACGACTACCTTGCCCTTGGGGGTGAAGGTATAGACCTCCTCGGGGTACAGGTCGATCTTCAACGTCGACATGAACTCGTTGGGGTCGCTCATCTCGCGCTGCCATTCCATCAGCTGGCGAACCCATGCGAGGCGTTGCTCATCCTTGGCGCTGACGTTGTCGTCGGCCTTGTACTTCCAGTGTGCAGCAATTCCTTCTTCGGCCACGCGGTGCATGTCCTCGGTGCGAATCTGCACCTCGAACTGGTGTCCCCCCTCGGCGATCAGCGTCGTGTGCAGAGACTGGTAGAGATTCGGCCGCGGCATCGCGATAAAGTCCTTGATGCGACCCGGCACCGGCCGCCACATCGAGTGCAGCAGGCCCAGCAGAGCGTAGCAATCCTGCACGGTCTGCGTGATGACCCGCACGGCCAGCAGGTCGTAGACCTGGTCGACAGGAATCTTGCCTTCCTGGAGCTTCTGCTGGATGGAGTACAGACGCTTGATGCGCCACTCGACGCGTCCTTCAATCTTGAACTCGCGCAGCTTCTCTTCCAGCCGCGTAACGATCTTCTTCAGGAACTCCTCGCCAGCGCCGCGCAGGGCATCGACCTCGGTCGAGACCTGCTCGTAGCCAAAGGGATCGGTGTAGCGAAAGGCCAGGTCCTCGAGTTCGCCGCGCAGCTTGCCCATGCCCAGCCGATGCGCCAGCGGAGCGTAGATCTCCAGCGTCTCTCTCGCGATCTTCTGCTGCTTCTCCGGCTTCAGATGCTCGAGCGTGCGCATGTTGTGCAGCCGGTCGGCCAGTTTGATGATGACGACGCGAACGTCCGTGACCATGGCCAGCAGCATCTTGCGGATGTTCTCCGCCTGGTGGTCCTCGCGATTGGCGAACTTGATCTTATCGAGCTTGGTAACGCCTTCGACGATGTGCGCCACCTGCTCGCCAAAGCGCTTCGCAATCTCCGCCGAGGTGACATCCGTATCCTCGACGGCGTCGTGCAGAAGACCGGCTGCGATGGCGGTAGAGTCCATCTTGAGCTCCGCCAGGACCTGGCCAACTTCAAGTGGATGAATAACATAGGGCTCGCCGCTGGCGCGCTTCTGTCCTTCGTGCTGCTGCAGGCAGAACGTCCAGGCCTTACGAATGATCTCAAGGTCGTCACCGGGACGGTTCTCGTGGACCGTCTCCAGAAGCTTCCGGAACTTTTCGTCGATGATCTCGATATCGCTGCCCGCTAGTCCCGCCAGGTGCGGCGCGGAAGACTCGGTCGCAGCGGCCGAAGCCTCTGGCGCCACCGCAGACCTGGCCCGTGACAGCGCAGAGTTCTGCGATTCTATGCCCGCGTCGAGATCGGGAATCTCCGATGGACCCTTGAGTTCAGGATGAGGATCTGGCTCGGAGCCGACCTGCCGGGAGGCCGGTTTAGCGGTTGCCATAGGCCATTATAGGCTGTAGCGGCAGGCTTTCCCATAGCTTTGCGGATGCAGCAGGTCACGGTGGCCGCGAAGTCTGCTAACCAGCCTCCTGGTTCTGGACCTAACGGCTGGCAACGTTATCCGGCTTTGCCCTTGCGCCGGATTTCGGGGTGGTTGTGGGCTTACGGTTCCGGCAGGCTAGCGGAACATTGGTCATTTGCTTCGCAAAGACGCGGTAGTCTGCATTGCCGGGCCGCAGCGTCGACCAATAGCTGGTATTCGAGAACAACGGTTTGTGCTGATCAATTATCTGGTTTTCCAGGATCCTGATGCCGCACTCCAGATTGTTCTTCGGCTGCAGGATTGTCTTATCCGGATCGTCGGGCTTCAAAAGCTTATCGTGTTGCCAGTCGAAGTCACAGCCGTAGCGTTGCTGATCTTCATAGGTCAGTTGCAGCAGCCCCTCGCTGCGCACCATTCGCTTGCTGACTTTATCGACGACCGCGACCTCCGACTCGGTATGACGAACACGCGTGGTCGGGTCCAACCCAGCCTCGGCTCCTGCCAGCGCCTGGAAGAAATAGGCCCAGAATGCGCGTTTGTCAGCTTCCCCCATCTGGTAGAACTTCGGACAGAAGCGACGAACATCGCGGGGGACCTGCTGCGAAAGCATATCGGGAGGGAGGGCAAGTTCGACGATCTTGTCCCACTCGGGATCCCAGGTTTCGCCGCCGAGCTCCACGCGCTTGGTCAGAATGGGGGTTGCAGGAGCCGGCTTCATCACCGGTACAGTCACGGGTGCTGGAGTCGCGCGGGCTTCTTCCTTTTTTCCGCAGCCCAGGGTGGCAGTCCATGCAATCACAGTGAGAGAAAGAACAACATTCCAGCAGGTGACACACTTCCATTTATTGAGCATCGGGCGAGCGTAAACACTCCTTGTACCTTGCTTAGAGCCGTTGCATCGTCGCCGGGTCTTCTCGTCCAGAAAAATATTTATCCAGCGCTTGACTGAAGATCAGGTCTTCTTCCGATATGGCCGCTGCCTGTGCAAACAATGTCATACTCGAGTGAAACTTCAGATTGTCCGGATAGCCGAAGATCTCGTCGGCCGTGCGCTCCTGCAGCGCGACAACGATCCCAGTGCACTCCCGCAAACGTTGACCCAGGACAGGATGCTCCAGGTATGCGTACGCCTCTTCGAGGGAAGAGATGGCGTAGCGTGCGGCCATCGCGCTCGAACCGAGGCCCTGAATCTGCGGGAAGATGAACCACATCCAGTGAGTCTGCTTCTGGCCGGCACGAAGCTCTGCACAGGCCTGTTCGTAGACCCCCTCCTGCGCCTCAAGAAATCTTTCCAGATGGTATGCACCTTTGCCTGAACTCATGCACTCCCTTCCTTCCAGGGCTCATTATGAGAACCCGTCCGCTCTTTTAGATCAATGACATGGCTGACCTGTTGTTTCTTAGTTGCAGAAAGACTTCTTGCGCATTCGAGCACAACCTGTATCATGGCGGCGTCACTCTAAACACACCATGGTAGATATCGATCTTCTGGTAAACACGCTGCGGGCTAAAGGACATAACGTTCACGGTGTTCATCACGTCCCCGACAATGCCGGGGACTACGAAATGATCATCGATAACAAAGCCTACACTCTCGAAGAGGCAAGACACCTTCTGGAGCTGGACGAAGAAAAACGGGCCGGCTAAGGCGGTAGAGACAGAGTCCTTATTTGCCTGCAGTCTCCCAGCCTACCGAGTCTGTGCAAAAATTACGCCCATGAGAATTCTGTTGGCAGGCGCTTCCGGAGCCATCGGTCGAACCCTCATCCCGCTCCTGGTTGAACAGCACCATGAAGTCTTCGGTGCTTTTCGCAATCCCACCCATCAAAATCTGGTTGGCTCGCTTGGCGCGACTCCTGTCATCCTCGACATTCTCGACGGAGCTGCCGTAGACGCCAGAGTTGCCGAGATCAAGCCACAGGTCATCATCCATCAGGCGACTGCGATCTCTCCTCGACTCGACCTTCGCCACTTCGATCGCGAGTTCGAGGCAACGAATCGCCTGCGCACCGAAGGTACACGCAACCTCACCACGGCTGCAGTTCGTGCGGGAGTCGAAAGGTTTATCGCGCAGAGTTTCGCCGGATGGCCCTATGCTCACCGTGGAATTACGCTCAAGACCGAAGAAGACGACCTCGACTCCTCGCCGGCCCCGCAGATGAAGAGCACCTTGGATGCTTTGGAGATGCTGGAGCATACGGTTCTTCGCGAGCGAGGCTTTACAGGAATCGTTCTCCGCTACGGACCGTTTTACGGACCACACAGCTCCATCGCCAAAGATGGCGCCATGGTGGACGAGATTCGGAAGCACAAGATCCCGCTGGTCGGGCAGGGAACCGGGGTGTGGTCGTTCGTGCACCTGCATGACGCCGCCACGGCGACGGTGGCAGCGCTCACCCTCGCGCAGCATGGAATCTACAACATCGTCGATGACGATCCTGCGCCTGTGCTGGACTGGCTGCCGTATCTGGCGCAGTGTGTCGGTGCTCCGCCCCCGCGACATGTACCGAACCTGCTGGCAAAGATGGTCATCGGCGAACATGGGGTCACGCTGATGAACGACATTCGCGGTGTCTCCAACGCGAAGGCCCGCAAAGAACTTCAATGGACGCTAAAGTGGAGCAGTTGGCGCGAAGGCTTCCGCGAGGGGTTATAGGAATCAATGCATTCCTTTCGTGCGCTGTTTTCCGATCTCTTCCGCTCTTCATATAAAACAAGATCGCTGCGGGTGGTGAGATCATGGCTTTAACGGCCCTGCCTGTGGAGGAATGCACTGATCGCGGTATTTGATACGACGAAAGATCTATCAGGCGCAGTTGTGGGCGCTGGAATGGGATTGGCCACGGCGCTGGCGGGAGGTGCCGCCTGGGCGGCGTTGTCTCCGGAGTCTCAGATCTTCGGGAAGACATTGATCGCTCCACCGAGACCGGCGGATTTTGCTCTCACCTTCGACGACGGTCCCAATCCAAAGGCTACGCCGCGTCTTCTGGAGGTGCTGGCTCGGGCTGAGATCCAGGCGACATTCTTTCTTATCGGGAGATTTGTGCGGCAATGCCCGGAACTGACTCGCCAGATCGCGGCGGCCGGGCATCTGGTGGGAAACCACACGATGACTCATCCATGGCTGGCATGGCAGAGCGAAAGCAGAATTCGGGAGGAACTAAGCGGCGCGAATGCTGCGATTGAGGATGTGCTGGGTGCCCAGGTGCGGTATTTCCGAGCTCCTCACGGAGCGCGGCGTCCTGCGGTGTTGCAGATGGTGCGCGAGATGGGAATGATTCCAGTCCAGTGGAACGTGATCTGCAACGACTGGAACCCAATCGGTGTCGATGCAATTGTGAAACGTGCCGTCCGAGGTGTTGCGCGGAATCAGCGAAGAGGGTTTGGGACGAACATTGTGCTGCATGATGGCGGCCAAGCCGGGCTGGGGGCAGAGCGAATGGACACGGTTCGGGCGACCGAGCGCTTGATTGAGAGATACGCAGGGATGCGATTTGTCCGCGTGGATGCCTGGGAGGAGTAGGCGAATTCTTCCGGAGGCTGTTATGCGGTCCTCAATAGTCTCTGGACATACGTAGAAGTCAGCGGAATGCGGCGGGGTTGGACTCCGGTCGCGTCAAAGAAGGCTGCAGCGATCGCTGGTGGACAGATCGCGTTGGCTCCTTCAGAGCCCCCACCAAAACCTTTATCGTCGCGTGAGATATTGACGGTTTTGATCTCGGGCATCTCTGCCATCGTCAGAATGTTGTAACTGCCCCACATGGTGCTGGTGATCTTTCCGGTATCGAAGATTACCTCTTCTTTGAGAGCCTCACTGACACCCATCACGACGCCGCTTTTCATGCAGCGTTCGAGCTGACGGGGATTGATAATCTTGCCGCAATCGAGGCCGATTGTGAATTTGACCACCTGCACTGCACCTGTCGCGGGAGTAACGGCAACTTCGGCAATCCCGACCCAGTAGGCGTTCTGGCGGACCATGATGCAGACGCCACGACCGATCACCGGATCGGTTCCAGTAGCTTTCGCTTCAGGATGCGGAGATGGACGAGGTTTCCAGGAGGCGGCCTCGACAGTGGCGTGGAGGATCTCGATCAACCGGGGATCGGAGGTGTGCCGAAGCCGGAACTCGACGGGATCGGCGTGTGCCGCGGAGGCGGCCTCGTTGATGAGGGATTCCAGGGCAAAGTTCTGCTGGCGCTGGCCGGGGGTCCGCATGATGAGTCCGCGAAGACCGACGGCGGAGGAATCGGATCCGAGATTCGGCATACCATAGACTTCTTCGTGTCGCGCCGGAATCTTGTCATAAGGCCACTCTGTAGCGACCCAGTAATCCGGCTTGGAGCTGGTGGAGGGCACTCCGGCGAGAATCGCTCCCACGATGCGTGCGTCATTCGACTGCGCCGAGTAGAAAGAGCTCTGGATCGCGGCGATGTTTCCCGAGGTGTCGAGGCCGCATCGGATGTCTTCGACCCAGCCCGGCGAGGAGGCCGACCACGCGAGGTCATCTTGCAGAGACCACTGGACGCGAACGGGCTTGCCGGTTAACTGCGAGAGAATGGCAGCATCACCCTCAGCCCCATCACCGCCGAAGGTAGTGCGGCCGAACTGACCTGCATGATCCAGCCATCGAACGACAACCTTTTCCGTGGAGATCCCTAAAATGTCGGCAATTCGTGCTCGCAGACCCTGGGAGTTCGCGGAATGAGCCCAGATGGTCGCACTGCCGTCGGACTTAACATCGGCGACGGCGACAAAAGGTCCGATGGGGGCATGCTTGACGTAGGGTTGCTCATAGGTCGCCGCGATCGTCCTTGTTGAACGAGCGAGAGCCGCAGCGGTTTCGGCCGCATCTCCTTTTGCGTCCGAAGGAGCGCCCCATTTGTAACTGCGCAGTGCCTGCGTGAGGTTTTCGCTGCCAGGTAAGCCGGACCATTCTGTCCATCGCGTACCGGCTGAGACAGCCTGTGCAGCGTTGATGGCTTCCCACTCATTTGGTGAGAGGACGGCGACGAGATTCTTTTTGACGGCAACTTGAGCGGACGGAAATTGCTTCTTATCGAGTGGTCCCACGGAGATGAGCGTGGCGCCCAGTGTCGCCGGACGCACCATGCGCGCATGCAGCATTTCTGGCAGCCAAACGTCGCAGGTCCACTGGGTCTTTCCCGTGACCTTGTCCGGGATTCCGGGCATGGGATGCGATCTGCCGATGAACTTGTATTCACTGACCGGCCGAGTAGGCGGATTACCCAGGACGACGAGTCCATCGAGGCCGTTCACACCGTTCCAGGCCTTAGGGTCGACCCTCGCGGCTTGGCCAGATACCGGAATCTTTAATTCGAGCTTCTGTTCGCGGACAAGCTCCCCGTAGCGGATGCTCCTGTCGCCTGCGGAAACTACACCATCGGCTACTTTGAGGGACGCGACGGGGACACCAAGATGCCGTGCAGCAAGGCTGAGGAGAGCCTGATAGGTATATGCCCCAACCTTGCGAAGATTTTCGGCTCCTGTAAGAAAGCCCGCCGAGTAACCGCCATCAGGGGTCTTATCGGTGTCTCCCATGATGAGGGTGACTCTCTCTGGAGGGACGTTCAGTTCTTCAGCAATGACCTGGGCATAAAAGGCACTCATGCCCGTACCAATCTCAGCCCTTCCTGTGCGCACGAGGACGGTGTTGTCGTGCCGGATTTCAAGCCAGGATGCCAGCGCGAGTGTGGTTGCGGGAGCATCCGTCGCCGCGGCCGACAGATGCGGGAAGGTAAACGAGACGGCTAGTACTCCACCGCCTTTGATGAAGCCGCGACGGGTCAGTTTTGGTGAAAAGAGAGGGGAGTGGTAAGGCTTGAGAGGAAGAGCCATAAGATCACCTTGTCGTCAGGACTTCATCACCTGAGCGGCTCGCTGCACGGCGCTGATGATGGCCGCATACGTTCCGCAGCGGCAGAGGTGAGCCGAAGGAGGCTTATGGGTATACGCGTCTTTGATCTCGGGGACCGTAGGGTCCGGATTCTTCGTGAGCAGCTCGGCTGCGACGATCATCATTCCGCTTTGACAGTAGCCGCATTGAGGAACCTGCTCGTCGATCCATGCCTGCTGGACAGGATGCAGCGTTTGACTGCCGGTTTCAGAATGACCTTTGGTTGCCGCCCATAGCGCAGGAAGTCCCTCGATGGTCGTGACTTTCTTTCCAACGACCGCAGAGACGGGCGTAATGCAGGAGCGGATCTCGGAGCCATCGACCAGCACGGCACACGCTCCACACTGTGCGAGGCCGCAGCCGTAGCGCGGACCGGAGAGCCCGAGCTCGTTCCGCAGCCCGTACAGCAAAGGCATTTCTGCCGTTACCGAGACCGTCTGCTCGGTTCCATTGACCGTGAGCTTCAGCTGATCTGCCATCGCTTTGATCCTTTGGCAATGGAGTTGGCCGACGAGGTGGCTACCAGATACCAGGCTGGCCAACTCAGCGCCCAGTTGGGTATCCACGATCCTTTACTGGACCATGCGGGGATCGTGAGCGCAGTGATGATCAGAGCCAGGGTGAGCGCCGAACGCAGTTTGATTTGGGCAATCCGAAGTCCACGATGGACGCCCCATGCTGCCGGAAAGAGGAAAAGGAGAAGGCAAAAGCGTGACAGGGACTCCACGCGAAATCTCGACAGACAAAAAGCGCAGGGAAGAAAGGACAGAAGAATACTTACGCGAACCGTTCGGCGTGAAAGCGATCCCATTACGAAGCCGCCGGTCCACGACCACACGATCAACAGCAGAAGATTGCACAGCAGCAGAGCCGTCCCCGGGCCAAGCGTGATGGAGGTCCCATGCAGAAGCGTGGCATTGATGATTCGCTGATACGACTGGCTGATGGAGAGAGAAAACCCCATCAGCAACAGGCTGCACGGCAGTGCGAGGCCAAAGGAGGCAAGCCATGGCCTCCAGTTCTTCCAGAGAGCAAGATGACGGCGGAGAGCGAGGCCAACGATACCGAGCAGGCTCTGCCACAGCGTGTCGCCGGTCTCTGTGAGATCGCCAAGCACGGCCTCGCGCTCCCGTGGTTCGAGCAGGCGGGAGGCAAGTTCAACCAGAGACCAGCCCATGTTGGTCATAGAACGCTCCTGTTTTGATCTGCCACCCAGGATGCGCCGCGACTGACCTGCACCACAGCGCTGTAGAAGCTTTTTGCTTCCTGCAAGCCTTCAGGGGTGATCTGCACCATACGTTTGGCGCGGCCTCCGCGCTCCGGTGTGGTCTCACCCATCCACGTCTTCAACAGGCCCTTGGTTTCGAGGCGCTCGATCGTCGTATAGAGAGCCCCGATGGAGCATCTGCGTCCCGTGGTCGACTCGATCTCTGCACGGATCGCCGCGCCATAGGCATTGGCTCCCAGTCCCGCGGACGCTGCAATTATCAGATATTCGAACTCACCGATCATTTGGACTACATTGTGATACTTATATCCACCTCCCGTCAATGGCCCCGTTCAAAAATTTCTCAAAGCAGACCGTCCTCAGTCGTTGCGTGGTTGAATGTTCAGGGTTGTCTTTTATTTTTTTCAAAGGTGAGGGGACGCGGTATGGGGATGAGATTTTTCTTGCAGTTAGGGTTGATGGCGGCGCTGGGAGTTCCGTCTCTCACTCTGCCGGCACAAAATGCGGACCTGAACTTCCTGAATCACAATGAGCCGATTCTGGATGCACACAACTGCTACCCGTACCAGGGACAATGGAGCGATCGTATTCAAAGAGCGCTCGACTCAGGTTTTCCGGTTTCGATTGAGCAGGATCTTGCGTGGTATGTTGACCCGGCCACCGGCAAGGGGCGAGTGGTGGTTTCGCATACGCCTCATCCGACAGGCGACGAGCCAACGCTGGAAGATTACTTCTTTAAGCAGGTGAGTCCGGTCATCAAGAGGGCGATTGCAGAGAACAAGCGCAGCCAGTGGCCCCTGATCGTGCTGCACTTCGACTTCAAAGATAATCAGACGCCTTTGCTGGAGGGGCTTTGGGAGGTGCTGGGGAGGCACGAAGACTGGCTATCGACGGCAGTGAAGACGAACGATCCGGAGAAGCTATCTCCGATCGACCGCAAGCCAATCCTGGTGATTACGGAAGAGGCCGATGAGCAGCAGAGGGTGTTCTACGACAAGCTTCCAGTAGGGGCAAAGTTGCGTCTCTTCGGATCAGCCCATACGCACCCCGCTCCAAAGAATCTGACCCAGCAGCAGCAATGGCATTGGGCGGTAACCGTGAGCCCGGAAGAGCTTATCCATGAGAGGCCGACCAACTATCGACGGTGGTGGAACGGTACGTGGTACCAGGTTGAAGAAGGTGGTGAGCCGAGGGCAGGAGACTGGACCGAAGCGGACAACCGGAGGCTGCACGCCCTGGTCGACGATGCCCACCAGCGGGGGTTCTGGGTACGCTTCTATGCTCTGGACGGATTCGCTCCCTCAGAGGATCAGGGGTGGGGTATGAGCTATAACTTTGGTTCGCGCGAGGCAGTGGTGGAGCGATGGAAGGCCGCAATTGCAGCGGGAGTCAACTTTATTGCCACCAACCAGTACGAGGCTTTGGCTAAGTATCTGAAGCAGAACTCGAAGGAACTGCGGCCCTCGGCGACGGCTTCGATGAAGAAGTAAGTGCCGCCGTCATGGTGTGATCGATATCCCAGATAAGGGTGGCATTGAGGCTGGCCCATGGCTCGATGGAAGGCAGAACGATACTTCACCGGGCTTTCGAGAAATACGTTTCTGCTTGCGATCGCGAGTTTGTTTACCGATATTTCGACCGAGATGCTTTACCCGGTGCTGCCGGTCTTTCTGACAGAGACACTGCGCGCCTCAGGCAGCATCGTAGGTCTGATTGATGGCTTTGCGCAGGCGGCGCAGAACATTGTGGGGGGCTTCTCAGGAGCATTGTCGGATCACTGGAAGCGGCGCAAGCCGATTGCCCTGGCTGGATACGTTCTTGCAGCTCTGACTAAACCCTTGATGGGACTGAGCACGGTGTGGCAGGGCCTGTTTGCGGCACGGCTGGTAGATCGCATTGGGACTGGCATACGTTCCGCTCCGCGTGACGCGCTGGTTGCGTCGTCGGTGGAGTCGAAGGACAGGGGCCGGGCGTTCGGGCTGGAAGGACTGGGTGATAACACAGGGGCGTTCCTGGGACCTCTGCTGGCCCTCTTTCTTCTTTCCGCGGCACATGTAGGTTTACGCACCATCTTTTATCTGGCACTCATTCCAGGTCTGCTGGCCGTTGTGATGATTCTGCTGGTGCAGGAGAAGCCTGCGCAGGTCGACTCCTCCCCCAGACTCGATGCCAGGGCTCGGCGCTTTCCTGCGAGCTACTGGAGATACCTGTTGGTAATCGCGCTGTTCGGAGTGGGGAATTCGAGTAATGCATTTCTCATTCTGCGAACTCACGAGACAGGAACACCGCTTAAGAACACCATCCTTATCTATGCGGTATTTAATCTGGTTGCAGCGCTGATCTCCTACCCTGCAGGCTCGCTGTCGGACCGATGGAATCGGAAGAACGTTCTTCTCATTGCGTTTGTCGTCTTCGCGCTGGTCTATCTTGGTTTTGGTCTTACGACAAATATTGTTTCGCTCGCCGTGTTGTTTCTGTTTTATGGCCTTTATCAGGGAATCTTCCGCGTCGTCGGCAAGGCAATCGCGGCCGATGCGGTGCCCGTCTCCCTGCGTGCCAGCGGCATCGGGTGGTACAGCGCTACGGTTGGACTAACGCAGCTGGCCGCCAGTATCGTGGCAGGAGTTCTCTGGGACCGCGTGGGACACTCGGCGGTCTTCTTCTATGGAACAGCCTCCGCAGCGGCAGGAAGCATCGCACTGTACTTTCTCGACTCCGAGATGAGCTATCGCTGGGTGATCGGGGAGTGCTGATGCTGCAGGGCGCCTCTCACGAGAGCGTGGCGGCAACTTCACTTTGCACGTTTATAACAACCCTGTTCCTGCCTTCGTGCTTGGCGCGATAGAGGGACGCATCCGCATGTCGCAGAAGCAGCTCAGAGGATTGCCCATCCTGAGGAAAGATGGCTCCGCCGATCGAGATGGTCACGCTGCTGTATAGATCATTCTCCAGCTCGGTCCGGAGACTGGCCACAGCCTCTCGAATGACCTGGGCACGCTTGAGGGCGTTCTCCGGGGTGATATCGGGAAGGATGATGGTGAATTCCTCCCCGCCATAACGGCAGGCCAGGTCTTCGGTCCGGATGTTGCTGCTAAAGACCTTCGCGACTTCTTTGAGAACGGCATCGCCAGCGGCGTGACCAAACTGATCGTTGAGGCGTTTGAAATGGTCGATATCGATCATCAGGACGGCGAGCGAGCTCTTGCGGCGAACAGCACGGGCGAGTTCGCGTTCGAGGGCGATCTCGAGGAAGTGGCGGTTGAAAAGGCCTGTCAGGCTGTCGCGAACCGATTGGTGCTCCAGCTTCTTTCGCATCTGCAACGATGCGAGAGCCATGGCAGTCAGCTGAACGAGTTGACGAACGCCTCCCATGCGAGCTTCGACGATGTTCTGGGTTGTTTCGTCGGGACAGGCAACAAACAGAATGCCGAGCGTGGCGCCGTGGGCCACCAGTGGAAGGCACAGGTAGCGTTCGACGGGTTTGCCGATGAAGTGGTCGCAGTGAATCTGCGAGGCTCCCGGACCGTACCAGCGGAGCTGGCCGGAGCGGAGACCGCAGCAATTGTCGGGAGGAAAGATCTCTGTCACCCGTGGACCGGTCTGGTTTGCACTCCAGCTAGCGACGTTTTCCACCATATTGCGTGAGCTGTTGATAATGCAAAGGGAACCGTCGGTGCCTGGCAACAGCTCGGAAAAGCGGAAGGCAGCAGATCGGTAGACCTGTTGGATATCGGTACACAACTGTAGGTCATCGCGAGCAGTGGCGAGAAGCTGGGCATCTCGTGCGTGGTCTTTCAGGATCTGCACGCTGTCATTGAGTTCCTGATTGGTTCTATCGGCAACCTGTGCCATGCGGTTGCGCAGAATGGCATCGCGAAGCATGAGAGCGAACAAACCGATCAGAATCAGAAAACAAAAGGTTGCGAGGGCCGCCTCTGTAACGGCGGTGATCTGAGACCTTCGTCTGGTCAGCTCGTCGCGCTCTTTCAACAGCTCGCGTTCCTGGTTGGCCATGACCGACAATACCTGCCGACACCGCAGCAGAGGAGTAGTTGCCTCGGCCAGCTCGGGTGTTGTCTTGCCAACGGCTCTGGACAAGGCGAGTGAACAGGAGTCCAACGCATCCAGGTTCGAGAGCTGCCCTGAATTATCAGAGACGAGATTCCTGAGGTGGATGATCGTAGTGTGCAGTTGGATGGCATTGCGCTGAGACAGAACCAGCGTGTCTTCGTTATGAGTCAGGCGGTAGAGCCGGTTCTCGAAATCGATGCTCTGAATCAGGGAAGATGCGCTCTGAATGGAGAGCTGAACTTCCTGTGTGTGCTCCACCCACTTGCCTGCTGCTTCAAGGTCCCGGGTCGTGCGAAACAGATAGAATCCGCCTCCGACGGTAAAAAGGAAGCATCCGAGCGCCGCCAGCAAGATGAGCTTGATGGGAGCGTTTGAGGTGGCGGATTTTTTTTCCATGCAGGAGTTCCGGCCTTCGGCGATTTTTAGGGTCAGTTCTTTCCCTGCCAGCGCCATCTGATGGCTGTTCCGGCGGTAAGTCACCTGGAAGCGACTGACAGGTGGCGACTTAGCACTTTAAGCCTAAATTTTTATGAGGATTGTTGTATCCCACTTATCGGGAATACCCAATGGGGAGATCCGGAAAGGCAGAACGGCTGCAGTTCAGGTGAATTGCCACCGTATTTTGAGAGATTCGTCTGCGAAGCCCGCGTGATTGAGCGCGGACTTCGCAAAATATAAGGATTTTCGCTTCTATAGCAGAATAGGGTTGGCTGCGGGCCACGAATCAGACGTAAGCGATGCAGTCGATGGCGAGGCCGTAGTCTCCAGCCGGAAGAGCGGCGGGCTGCACAGTGTTCCTTGCAGGGAAGACCGAACCCCAATTGCGGGTCTTGTAGACAGCGTTCATCCGATCGAACTCCTTGATGTCTTCCATGAAGATGTTGATTTTGAGGACTTTTTCCAGCGATGACCCTGACGCCTCGAGATTCTTCTCGATCTCATCGAGCACCCATTTGGTCTCTTCTTCGATGCTGCCCTTAACGCGGCAGCCGATGCCCGAGACGAACAGCAGGTTACCGAACGAAACTACAGTCGTGAAGGGAAAGGCCTTCTGGGATTTGCCGGTCGCATCTTTCTTCACCGCCGGCTTTGACTGCGCCGAGGCTCCTTGCGCGACGAAGGCTCCAGCGACGGCTGCCCTGGTTGCATTTTTGAGAAGACCTCTCCGCGTCTGTTTTTCCATGATTGCTCCTGATCTCGGATGGATTTGAATCTTGATCATGGTACAGAAGCCGATCCTCGAGGAGGAATAGAGCGGGCATCGCGAGAGAGATTCTATGCAGGAATGAAGCGCATCGAGGCAGCGTTCATGCAATAGCGCAGTCCGGTCGGCTCAGGGCCGTCATTGAAGACATGACCCAGATGCGCGTCGCAACGGGCACATCGTACTTCGGTGCGCGCCATCCCCAGAGAAAGGTCATTACGCGGGGAGATATTTTCTTTCGCGAGGGGCTCCCAGAAGCTGGGCCAGCCGGTTCCGGAGTCGAACTTTGTTTGCGAACTGAAGAGGGCCGTATCGCAGCAGATACAGCGGAAGATCCCTCGCCGATGCTCGTGCCAGCTGACGCCGGTGTATGGGATCTCTGTGTCGGCCTGACGCGCGATCTCGTACGAGTTTTTGCCGAGCTGCTGCAGCCAGTCTCGGTCAGACTTGAGTACTTTGGAGACGGTTTGTTTGCCGAGGTTTTTCCCGTCGTCGCTGAAGTTGACGATGGTGATGTCCCCCGGAGAGCCATGAACCGTCTCCCCAGCCTCAACGTGAAAACGGCCTATCCGGGAGAGAGCAACGTACAGAGCGGCGGATGTGCCGCCGATGAGGAAGAGACGGCGAGTAGTCTGTTTTTCCTGCTGGCGGAGGACCTTTGCGGAATCAAACATGAGCACTCCCTGACCCCCTTGATGCGATGGAGTCCCATTTATGAGATGGAGGTCTTCTGAAAAAGTAACTGGCGACTTAGTGCGGGAGAGCCTTTCGGGCGGCAGAGAGAAGAAAATCAACATCTTCACGGCCATGAGCGGTGGAGACGAAGGCAGCCTCAAACTGACTGGGAGGAAGCCACACGCCAGCTTCAAGCATGGCGCGGTGAAAGCGCCCGAAGACGGCCGTGTCGGAGGTAGACGCGCTGGCAAAGTCGGTAACCGGGCTCGAAGTGAAGAACCATGTAAACATGGAGCCGACCTGATTGGTGGTAAGCGTAACTCCGGCTTCGCGGGCCAGTTTGGCTACGCCTTCCGCGATCTGAGACGTGGTGCTGTCAAGGCCGGGATAGATAGTTTGCTGGTTCGCGATGAGGTGTTCGAGAGTTGCGATGCCGGCAGCCATCGCCAGGGGATTCCCGCTGAGGGTTCCGGCCTGGTAGACGGGCCCAAGGGGAGCGAGGCAGTTCATAATGTCTGCGCGGCCCCCGAAGGCTCCGCAGGGAAGGCCTCCGCCGATGATTTTGCCAAGAGTAGTCAGGTCAGGCCTGATGTTGTAGAGCTGCTGAGCCCCGCCCAGGCTGACCCGAAAGCCAGTCATCACTTCATCCAGAATTAACAGGGCTCCGTGCTTACGCGTGATCTCACGCAGGCCCTCGAGGTAGCCTGGGGCGGGTGGAATCGTCCCGGCGTTGCCGACCACGGGCTCGAGGATGACGCAGGCGATCTGATCGGGCCGGGCAGCGAAAGCGGCGCGAACGGTATCGAGATCGTTGAAGGGCAGTGCGAGGGTGTGCATGACGGTCTCGGCAGGAACGCCTGCCGAGCCGGGGATGCCGAGAGTGGCGACGCCGCTGCCGGCCTTGACCAGCATGGCATCGGAGTGCCCGTGATAGCAGCCTTCGAATTTAACGATAAAGTCGCGCCCTGTGAAGCCACGAGCGAGGCGAACGGCGGACATGCAGGCTTCCGTTCCGGAAGAGACGAAGCGAAGCTTTTCAACCGATGGGAAGCATCTCTGAACGAGCGTGGCAAGTGCGGCTTCCGATGCCGTGGAGGCTCCAAAGCTGGCGCTGCGTCCGGCGGCCTCGCGAATGGCGTCGACAACCGGCGGAAACGCATGACCGAGGATCATGGGCCCCCATGAGCCGAAGAGATCCAGATAGCGATTCCCGTCTTCATCAAAGAGCCACGCGCCCTCGGCATGGGTAAGAAACGGGGGCTCACCACCGACAGAGCGAAAGGCGCGAACGGGCGAGTTTACGCCTCCGGGGAAAATGGTTTCGGCTTTTTGCTGCAGAAGGTGGGATCGAGTGTGCGAGAGAGGCATTAGATTCAGTATAGGCCTGGGGGATAACAGCCATGGCGATAGAGCAGAGAGCGAAGCTAAGGGGAAAAACGGTGCTGCTATATGACGGGTACTGTGGTCTTTGCAACGGCATGGTGCGGTTTTGTGCGAAGCGCGATCTGGAAGGAAAGATATGGTATGTCCCGCTGCAGTCGGAGACGGGACGGCGAATGCTGCTGCGGTACGGCGAAAGCCCGGAATCGCTGGAGTCAGTTGCGCTCTTTCTGGATGCAATGACGCGGAGTGAACGCTTCTTTCATCATTCTGACGCAGTGGCGTATGCCCTCCGGCAGTTGAGGGCTCCCTGGAACTGGGTGGGAAGCGTGCTCCGGTGGACCCCGCGCTTTGTGCGCGAGCTGGCATATAAGCTTGTGGGACGGGTGCGGTATGCGATTTTTGGCCGCTATCCAAGGTGTCCGCTGCCAGATGCAGCGATCCGTTCCCGTTTTGTGGGGCTGCAGGATCAGATTGCGGAGCCGTAAAGTTTAGGGGAGTTGAGGCCAGGAGGGTTGCTGCTAGACTGGAAACTCTGCACTTTTGCAAAAATCCCCCTGGAGAGCACCTTGCCGGAGAACTTCCCCACAACCGACGCGACCACCCCAGCCAGCACGTTGCAAAAACAGGCGGAGGCGAGCAGTTCTGAGCCTCGTACGTCAGCGGCTCAGAAGAAGGCGGGCTCGACCGCGGGAAAGCGGGCTATCAGTTACGCGGATGCAGGGGTCGACATCTCGGCTGCAGATAAGTCGAAGCATCGCATCAAGATGCTGGCGCGAAAGACCTTCAACAAACAGGTATTGAGCGAGATCGGCGGCTTCGGCGGATTGTTTGCGCTGGATCTGGAGAAGTTTCCCAACCCCGTGCTTGTCTCCTCGGCCGACGGCGTGGGCACAAAGCTGAAGGTGGCCTTCGAGCTGGGGATTCACCACACCGTAGGACAGGATCTGGTGAACCACTGCGTGAACGATATTGCTGTGCAGGGCGCAACTCCGCTGTTTTTTCTGGATTATCTGGCCACAGGAAAGCTTGAAAACTCGGTGGTCGAGACTGTCGTGCAGGGAATCTCTGACGCGTGCCGCGCGAATGGATGCGCTTTGATTGGCGGAGAGACAGCGCAGATGCCGGGCTTCTATGGTGACGGCGAGTATGACCTTGCTGGAACGATCATCGGCGCTGTCAGTCGCGACAAGATTATTACCGGAGAGACGATCGAGGTAGGGGACATCCTGCTGGGCCTGCCGTCGAATGGGCTGCATACGAATGGTTACTCTCTCGCGCGGAAGCTGCTGTTTGAAGAGGCCAAGTATGGCCCGGATCAGTATGTGAACGAGTTGAAGGACAAGACCGGGGCCGCGTTGATGAAGATCCATCGCAGCTATCTGGCGATCATCAGAAAGCTCGTGGCTGCTGAGGTGGTAAGCGGAATGGCGCACATTACCGGCGGCGGTATTACCGAGAATCTTCCCCGGATTCTGCCGAAGGGAATGGGGGCGCAGGTGGATCTGGCTACCTGGCAGGTTCCCCCGCTGTTCGAGCATCTGCAAAAGCTCGGCAATGTCGAGCAGGATGAGATGCTGCGTACCTTCAACATGGGTATCGGCCTGATTGCTGTGATTCCCGCGGAGAAGGTTAAGAAGGCGAAGGCGATTCTTAATCGTGCCAACGAGCGGCACTGCATCATCGGGCGGATTGTCCGTGGCGAACGAAAGGTCAGCTACAACTGACGTTTCTGCTGACAGAATCACGTCCTTCAAAAAAACCGAAATCCGTAATGGTCTCCTGCGCGTACTAACCATGTACGTGCACGGCTCGTAAAGGGAGACCGAAACTGTGAGTAACTTTGAGGAAATTCTTCAGAAACGAAGTGTGTCTCGTCGCAGATTTTTAAACATCGCAGGGACGAGTGCAGGAGCCGCCGCGGTGCTTACGCTGGCGGAGGGATGCAGCGACGATGGCCACTCGATGTCAAACCCGACTCCGCCGACAACACCGCCAACCACAACACTGACTGACACGGACATTCTCAACTTTGCGCTGAACCTCGAATATCTTGAGGCGGAGTTCTATCTGCGTGCCGTCACCGGATCGGGCCTGACCAGCGATGATGCCGGTTCTTCGGCGGGACAGGTCACAGGAGGAACGCAGGTCCAGTTCAAGACGCCGGCGATCAAACAATATGCGCAGGAGATCGCCAACGACGAGCTTGCGCACGTGCGCTTTCTTCGCAAAGCCCTGGGAACAGCAGCGGTCAGCAGGCCGGCCATCGATCTGACCAATAGCTTCAACGCTGCTGCAAATGCTGCAGGCATAGGGCCTGCGTTCAATCCGTTCTCTGACGAGAACAGTTTTATTGTGGGCGCGTTTGTCTTTGAAGATGTAGGCGTCACGGCGTATCACGGCGCTGCGGGGCTGCTGACCGACAAGAAGAATCTGGCGGCGGCTGCGGGCATTCTGGCAACAGAGGCGTATCACGCAGGTGAGATACGCACGCTGCTGACGCAGCTCGATGTTCCGTACATCACGTACGCCAACCAGATCTCAGCATTGCGAGGAAAGGCTGGTGGAGGCGCGGAGACGACGTTATCTGCCGGCACAATTGTGGCCGCCGATAACAACTCCATCTCTTATGGCCGGACGACAGATCAGGTCCTGCACATCGTTTATCTGAATGCAACCGAGGGTGTTGTGAAGACAGGCGGTTTCTTTCCCAATGGATTGAACGGAACCATAACCGCATCAGCGACCTAGGACCAGGAGATGACGATGAGCTACGGAGAAACGAACAATTTCACTTCCTGCATTGAAGAAAATCGATCGTCACGCAGATCCGCCATTCTGATTGGAGGAGCGGCGCTTGCTGGGCTGGCATTGGGCAAGGCGGCCTTCGCTCAAACCTCCACAGTCACCGATGCAGACATCCTGAACTTCGCGCTGAATCTCGAATTTCTCGAGGCGCAGTTCTACACCATTGCGACGACGGGTATGACGTTGGATCAGGCAGGAATTTCAACGAAGGGCGGAGATGGCACTGCTGGCGGCGGTGTGACGGTCAGGGCGAATGCGCAGGTCGCTTTCACGACTCCTCTGCTGCAGAAATTTGCAGCTGAGGTGGCGCTGGATGAGCAGAACCACGTCAAGTTTCTACAGAGCCAGCTGGCGACCGCGGCAGTGGCCCAGCCCCCAATTGACCTGATGAACAGCTTCAATGCGCTGGCACAGGCAGCGGGACTTGGCGCGACCTTTGACCCCTTTGCTAACGAGACGAACTTTCTGCTCGGCTCTTTCATCTTCGAAGATGTCGGGGTAACCGCCTACCAGGGAGCTGCTGGACTAATTTCGAATAAGACGTATCTCGACAAGGCAGTGGGGATTCACAATGTCGAGGCGTACCACGCGGCGTCGATCCGAACCCGGATCTTTCAGGCTGGGGAGACGGCGCAGATGGCCTCCCAGGCAATTGCAGCCACCCGCGCCAGGCTCGATGGAACCGGGACGGATGACGTTGGCGTGGGTGTAACCAACGGAGCATCGACGATTGTCGATAACGATGACAATGCCATGACGTTTTCGCGAACGACTTCGCAGGTCCTCAGCATTGTCTATGGAGGAGGTCCGGCAGGGACTGGCGGAGCCTTTTTCCCAAAAGGGATGAATGGCAAAATTCGATGAATAAACCAGCTTTATCGGAGGTGAGGGCCGGCGATGCCGGCCCTCTTTCCACGTCATGGCCAATTTGCATCCAACCTGTGTAACTTACAGATGTTTCCTCAATGATGGATTCTTCCGACAATCCGGTAGACCGTTCTCGTCGTTCTATTAACGAAGCATCTGCGCTGCAAAGCAGACGGAACGACATAAGCTTTGCTGAGAGCGACGAGTCTTTGCTGACTCGGGTGAGAGAGAAGGATCAGAAGGCGATGGCAAGCCTCTTCGATCGTTATGGGGGCCTCGTCTACTCCGTAGCGATGCGGGTGTTGCGTGACAACGGCCGCGCAGAAGATCTGCTACAAGACATCTTCTTCCAGCTATGGAGAAATCCCGCTTCGTTTCAATCCAGTCGGGGATCATTGGGGGCCTGGTTGCTGGTGGTGACGCGAAACCGAGCGATCGATGTGCTGCGACGGCGACGACCAATGGATTCACTCGATGATGTTCCACTTTCGTCAGGGCAGAACCTCGCCTCGGAGATAGAGCGGGGTGCGATGATGCAGAAGGTAAGGAATGTCCTGATCACCCTTCCTCCGGAGCAGAGAGATGCCTTAGAGCTGGCATATTTCGAAGGATTAACCCAGACGGAGATCTCCGAGCGTACGGGCGATCCGCTGGGAACGGTAAAGACGAGAATTCGTTTGGCGTTGATCAGTTTGAGAAAGGCATTGCGGGCATGAACGGCGGCGCACATCTTTCGCAGGAGGATCTGGCTCTCTACACCATGCAGTCTCTGCGCGGTGAGGAGCTGGAAGCCGTGCGCGTTCATCTGACCGCCTGCCCGGAGTGCAGGGAAGAGTTGCGACTGATCGAAGGGGATCTGGCTGCTCTTGCGATGAGTGTGGATCAGCAGGCGGTGCCGGACGGCGCTCGCCAGCGCTTTATGAGTCGAATCGGCGATGATGCTGGTGCTGCCAGTCACGGAACGCAGATTGCTGCTCCGGTGCCTATCCAGCCAAAACCCGCCATAAAGATGACGTGGGTACCATGGGCGCTTGCGGCTGCTCTAGCGATTGCTGCCGCAGGGCTGGGGATGAAGGTCAACACCCTTCGGCAACAGCTTCATAAGCAGACTGTATTGTTAGCACGAACGACGGAAGAGAATGTCCATTCGCAGCGCGTTCTGAACCTTCTACGCGCCCCGTCAGCACAGAGAGTTATGTTGACAGCGGCGAAGACCAAGGTCGAGCCGACGGGACAAGCCATCTATCTGGCGGAACGGGGAGAGCTACTCTTTCAAGGAAATCATCTGAAGAGTTTGCCTGAGGACAAGGCCTACGAGCTGTGGGTCATTCCGGCAAACGGCAGCGCACCCATTCCGGCCGGAGTCTTCCGTCCGGATAAGAGTGGAGATGCCAGTGTCGTCATGCCGCCTCTTCCTCCAGGAGTACCGGCGAAGGCCTTTGGAGTAACAATTGAGAGAGCGGAAGGATCCGGTATTCCTACTTCTCCGATCATCCTTTCAGGGGCGCCAAGCTCAGGGGAGTAATAACGCTGTCTCCTCCGATTGCGCAGCTTCTTCTGGAGCAGCTTTAGAATCAAAGCTGAAGACTGTAGATCGGGAAAACTGTGCATAGACTAGGCATCCTTCTTTCAGGCAGAGGCTCAAATTTTCTGGCGATTCACCGCGCGATTGCGGACGGTAGGATCCATGACGCTGAGATCGCTGTCGTGATCTCCAACAAACCAGAGGCAGGCGGACTCGAGAGCGCCCGGTCTCTCGGGCTGACGGCAGTTGCGATTCCACAGCAAGGGAAAGGTCCGGCTGCGCGAGAAGCACATGATGCAGCAATGATTGCTGCCCTTACGGACTATGGAGTGGAACTGGTCTGCCTGGCGGGATATATGCGGATCATCACCCCGGCATTTGTAGAGGCATTTCCGAACCGCATCCTGAATATTCACCCGTCGTTGCTCCCTGCATTTCCAGGGTTGGATGCACAGCATCAGGCCTTCGATTACGGGGTGAAGGTAGCAGGGTGCACCGTGCACTTTGTCGATGAGGCGGTGGATCACGGCGTGATCGTGCTACAGAAGACGGTTCCAGTATTCGATGAGGATACGGCAGAGACTCTTGCGGCCAGGATCCTCGAACAGGAGCATCTTGCCTATCCAGAGGCGATCTCGCGTGTGCTCAGCGGAAGATATCAGACGATAGGGCGCCGATATCTTCCGCGATAGCTAGCCTCGCCGCAAATAGAGATAGGGTTGCAGAGCAGCCTTTTTTCAGGACGCCGTCTCCCGTTTGTACTGTCCTTCGTCAGGCGCTCTGCGCGCCTCTCGTATCCTGCTGATCCCGGGCGTCGCCCAGGGTGACCTTAACGTCCATGCGCTTGCGCCCACGGTAAATGGTGATCGTTACTGTATCTCCGGCGCGATGCGAGTTCATCGCAGCTGAGAGATCCTGTGGGCTGGTGATCTCCTGCCCGTCCATCGCAACGATCAGGTCTCCTCCAAGCATGACAGGGATGTTGCCCTGGTAGGCCTTCTGATTGCCGCCACGAAGTCCGGCCTTGTCCGCTGCACCGCCGGGTAGTACACGCTCGATCAGGATGCCGTAGTCGGCAGGAAGCCCGATCTGCTCGGCGATGTCGGGCCCGATAGGAAGGGTGACAATGTCCAGCGTTGGACGCCGGACATAGCCGTACTTGGCGTAGTCGTCCAGCATGGCGCGAGCGGTGTTGACGGGGATGGCAAAGCCGATGCCAGAGCTCTGATCCGCTCCATTGCTGGCGATCATGGTGGTAATACCGATCACCTCGCCGCGGGAGTTCAGCAGGGGCCCCCCGGAGTTTCCGGGATTGACAGCGGCGTCTGTCTGGATGGCGTCCTCGATCGGATTACCCTGTGGACCACGAATGGAGCGGATGGCGGAGATAATGCCCCGCGTCATCGTACCGTTCAGGCCGAAAGGGTTGCCGATAGCATAGACGCGCTGACCCACCATAAGATTGCGCGAGTCGGACAGTGTGACCGGCGTCAGGTTGGGGGCGTCGATCTTGATCAGAGCCAGATCATGGTTCTTATCCACAGCGAGAACGCGTGCTTTGTACTTATGCTTATCCGAAAGCATGACTTCAAGCCGCTGTGCGTTGCCGATGACGTGATTGTTTGTAAGTATCAGCCCCTCTTTGGTAAGGACGAAACCGGATCCCTGTCCTTGCTGCGGAACCGGACCATAGAAGAAATCAAAGGCGACCTCGGTCGAGGTGATGTTGACGACGGATGGCAACGCCTTCTTATAGACGGCGATGTTCTGCTGCTCTTCGTTGTCGAAAGCGGGCGCGGCTGCGGCTTGAGTGAGATGGAAGCTGCCCATAGGGCCGCTTACCGAGGTATCGTTTGCGGCCTCCGCATCAGAAGAGGAGTGGAGCCAGGGGAACAGTCTTCCGGTGGACGACGAGTGCGTCGTCACGTAATAAAAGCCGGAAAGAAGAAGAATGACAAGCAGTACGGGGCGTAATTTCATCGATAATTTCCTGGATCTTCCCATCGCATGTGTGCGTTTGACCGCGCTGCATTAATTGTATCGAGTCGTGTCGCAGGGAACCACAGAGGGAATAGTTTCACTGAAAGCACATGAGATGCGCGCCTTCTTTATGATGGTGTTGTTAGGCAGGAAGAATTAGTGCCGGTGGAGATTAGCCGACGCGAATTGAAGCAATGGCCATAGCTCCGAGACTTGCTCCTCAAGCTCGCTGATCGATCCGTCATTTCTAAGGACGAAATCGCAAAACGGAATCTTGCGTTCGTCTGATGCCTGCTGCGCCAGGCGGCGGCGTGCATCTGCCGTCAGCTGCGCGCGACGCTCCGAAGTCAGCTGGGAACCGCTGCTCAGGCGTTCCAGATAACGCGCAATTTTCAGCTCCTCAGGGGCCGTGACTAGAACGATACAGTCGAAGCGGGTCTTCCATGGACTCGCCGAGTCTTCAGTCTGCACTCCGGGGCTGCCTGCCACGTCGCTGTACTTTGTCTCAAAGATTAGCGCGGATTCGACCATTACGACGGCATTTGGGTCACGATCGAAGATCTCTTCGGCAAGCTTCGCCTGATGCGCAATCACGGCGGGATGGACGATGGCATTAAGCTCTTCCACCCGGCCTTCAGCAAATGCGATGTGTGCAAGTGCAGACCGATCTAGCTGCCCATCGGGAAGTAGAACACCAGGACCGAAGTGTTGGGCGATGGAGTTGTAGACTTGCTGGCCCGGCTGCATCATCTCTCGACCGATCGCGTCAGCTTCCAGAATATGAGCCCCATGCTGCGCGAAGAGGTGGGCGACGGTGGACTTTCCACTCCCCAGCCCGCCAGTAAGACCGACGCGCAACATACAGTTATCGCCTCTCCGAGGCGATTCCTCGCCGCAGCTTCGCTGCTTTCACGGTATTGTGCATCAGCATGGCGATTGTGAGGGCTCCTACACCGCCTGGGACCGGAGTATAGGCTCCGGAGAGGGCGAAGGCGGCGGGATCGATATCTCCCACGATGACGGAACCGCGTTTGGCGAAGGCGGCTGCGCGCTCTGCATCCTCGGGAAAGAATCGCTGAACGTCTGCAGGATCAGTAAGGCGGTTAATGCCGACGTCGATCAGGGTTGCGCCTCGTTTGACCATCTCCGGAGTGATAAAACCCGGCCGGCCGATCGCAGCGACCAAAATGTCTGCGTTTCGCGTGACCGCAGGAAGGTCTTTCGTCTTGCTGTGGCAGATGGTGACGGTGGCAGATTCGTTCAGCAGCATCATAGCGACCGGCTTGCCGACGATATCGGAACGGCCAACCACCACGGCATTCTGACCGGAGATAGGGAGGCCGGTGCGGCGAAGAATCTCGATGATACCGGCAGGGGTGCATGGTGCCAGCCCTGGTTGTCCGCTCTGGAGGCGTCCAGCGTTGACGGGGTGAAAGCCATCGACATCTTTATCGGGCGAAACGGCCTCAAGCAGTCGTTTCGTGTCGACATGCTTGGGCAATGGCAGCTGGATGAGGATGCCGTCGATGTCCTCCCGCGCGTTGAGCTGCGCGACGAGGGCCAGCATCTCATCGGTCGTAATACTTTCGGGTGGGGTCAGCATCTCGCTGTAGATGCCAAGCTCACCACACGTCTTGACTTTGCTACGGACATATATCTGCGAGGCGGGAACTTCGCCGACAAGAATGACGGCAAGACCGGGACGGACTCCACGCGAAGACAGGTCTGAGACCTCGCGGGCGACTTCGGCCTTGATTTCGGCCGCGATGACCACGCCATCCAGCACATGAGGAAGATCGTTCATAAGACTATGGTATCGCGGCGGCGAAGCCAGGGTCTCTACTCCCGATATTGCGCAAAGAGAGGTTCATCGAGACTGACAGAGTTCTGACATTGAGGGAGTGAAACGAAATTGTGACAGAACGCTGACAAGGAATTCATGATTGCGACGCTGCCGTATATTTTTCGATACCACATAACATGTAAGCCGCGCATCCCGCTGGCTAATTCCGCGTCTAATAGTCAACGCTCGGATGCAGAACGCTGACGGGAGGTCAGAGGGCCGCGATGACAATATCCACTCCAATCGGAATCGAAAAATTTTCCACCGCAGATCTTGCTGGCCTGCGTGAGGAGCTGTTGCACGCGAACCTGGATTCCTGGCAGGCTGCGGATGTCATCAGCCAGTACCTGATCACACGCGGCTACGGCGTGTCGACTCCTGCAGCCAGATCGAGCGCATCGCGACTTGAGTCGGCTGGATATCCTGTCGAGCGAATGCAGGAGGAGTTTGAGCAGTTAGCCATGGTGATGTGACCCGTGGCAGCTTGCCTCTTTGAAATCCCTGCGTCCTCTTTGAGTTTCGCGAGCACATCCTGAACGGTGCATAATCATAAGGATGCCGTCTCTCTGGACTCCTTCAAACTGGCCGCAACGTCTCTCCGAGCTGCTTTCCTCAACTGGCGAGCTTAAAGAAGCTCCACTGCGTCGCGATGTGCGCTCGCTGGGCATGCTGCTTGGCGAGGTATTGAAGGAGCAGTCGGGCGAAGATCTGTATGACGCCGTGGAGGAACTTCGGCGGACTGCGATCGCTCGCCGTGAGGCCGATGCAAGCGGCAATACTGCTGCTGCTGCAGATCAACTGCAACGTTCTCTCGACCGTGTCGATGCGCACGCCGACGATTTGACCCGCGCTTATCAACTTGCCCGGGCCTTCAGCTTTTATTTCGAACTGATCAATCTTGCCGAGACCAATCATCGCAAGCGCAGACGGCGTTCCGGCCAGTTGAATGATGCTCCTCCACAGCGGGGAGATCTTCGCGGCACACTGCGAAGACTGCGCGAAGCTGGCTTCGATGCAAAGCGTGCACTCGCTATCCTGGAACGGATTTCGATTACCCCCGTCTTTACAGCGCACCCTACGGAGGTAGCCCGTCGCTCGGTTATGTTCAAGCGTCGGCGCATCTCAGACCTGTTGGAGCAGTTGGACAGGATCGCGGTTCCTGAGGAAGAGCTTGAATCGCTGGAGCGCGAAGTAACGGGCGAGATCACCGCACTCTGGCAGACCGATGATGTTCGCAGTGCGCGGCCGACGGTGCGTGATGAGGCTCGGATGGCATTGGACTACTACGAGACCTCGCTCTTCGACACCTTGCCAGTTCTCTACACAGAGATTGCAGCCGCAATTGAGGCCGAGTATCCCGAAACGAAGATTCCGATTACGGAGTTGCCACTGCTGGTTCGATTCGGCTCGTGGATCGGCGGCGATCGCGATGGAAATCCCTTCGTCACCTCGCAGACAACCATGGACTCGCTGGCGATGGCCCAGACCTTACTGCTGAGCCACTATCGGCGCAGGCTGCAAAACGTCTTTGAGCAGTTGGGCAGTTCTACGCAGCAGGTTCCGGTTTCCGCCAAGCTGCAGGCATTATTGGACCAATATCTTGGGCAGCTTCGTACAGCGGGACAGACTGCCCTTGAGGAACGGTTCCACTTTGAGTATCTTCGGCTGCTGATTGCCTGCATTCTGATGCGCCTGGGAGCAACTCCGCAGAGCTCTGTTCCCCTTCCGCCCAAGCCGGCACTCGAACCGTACACGCACAAGGCCGATCTGCTGGCGGATTTGACGGTGCTTCGTACCAGTCTGATGGAGAATCGGGGAGAACGCCTCGCGCAGATGCTGATTGATCCACTGCTGGTGGAGGTGCGGACCTACGGACTGCATCTGCAGACGCTCGATATTCGGCAACATGCCCGTGTACATGCGGCGGCAGTAGCGGAGATCGCGGGTTGCGCCCAGGCCAGTTCCAGTTCGACAGCCTTGCAACTTCCGGCAGCGCTTTCGGCGCAGACGGCGGAGGTTCTCGAAACCTTTCGTGCGATCGCTGAGCTCAAACGGAAGTATCCGGCGGAATCGATCTCGCAATACGTGATCAGCGGAGCAACGAGCGCAGAGGACGTGCTGAACGTACTGTGGCTGGCGAGGTTGGGCGGTGTCCGGGTCGAGGCCGATGGGGATGATCCAGGCTTGCAGCCGGTACCGCTATTCGAATCCATCGAAGACCTTGAGAATGCTCCCGGCATCATGCGTCGCCTGTGGTCCAGCGAAGCCTTCCAGCCGCTGTTAAGGTCCTGGGGATACCGCCAGGAGATCATGCTGGGATACTCCGATTCCAACAAAGACGGCGGCATGATCACAAGCACATGGCAGATATGGAAGGCGCATCGCGATCTGCATCGTGTTGCTGCCGACTGCGGCGTGACTCTGCGGCTGTTCCATGGCCGCGGAGGTACTGTCGGACGCGGTGGAGGCCCCACCCATCGCGCTATCTTCGCCCAGCCGGTGGATAGCTTCTCAGGCGAGTTGCGGCTGACAGAACAGGGCGAGGTTCTCAACTGGAAGTACTCCGATGTCGTGCTTGCTGAGCGCAACCTTGAGTTGATGATTGCGGCATCGCTCGACGCTTTGGCCAGGCCCGATGCCACCCTGCAAAAAGGGGCAGCGACTCCGCATCTGACTGGAGAGATTACGCCAAGCTGGGAGGCCGCGATGGAGAGACTGTCGGAGACATCCTTCGCGTTCTACCGCAAACACATCATTGAGAATCCTGAGACCTTTACCTACTTCGAGCAGGCCACTCCGGTAGCGGAGCTTGAAAATGCCCGCATCGGCTCGCGACCCGCCAAGCGAACAGGAAAGAGAACAATGGCTGACCTGCGTGCCATCCCCTGGGTCTTCGGCTGGATGCAATCGCGCCAGCTCGTCCCGGCATGGTTTGGCGTGGGTCACGCACTGGATGCATTCGCTCGCGAAAATCCCGACGGCCTCAATCAGCTTCGATCGATGACGCGCGACTTTCCGCTGTTTGTCGACATCATTCGCAACGTAGAGATGGCCCTCGCCAAGTCTGACTTCGGCATTGCAGAGCTCTATGCCTCGTTGGTGGAAGACAAAGGCTTGCGGAAGCGTGTGTACAACGTGCTGAAGGACGAATTCGAGCTGACCCAGAAGATGCTGCTTGCGGTGACCGGACAACAACGACTGCTCGAGACCAACCCGGTGTTGGAGCGATCGATCCGGTTGCGTAACCCGTACGTCGATCCCATGAGCCTTATCCAGGTAGAGCTCATTCGCCGTAAGCGCATGGCAGCAGCCAAGGGCGAGCCCGAATCGGCGGAGTTGAGCCGGGCGATCTCGGCCACCATCAATGGAATCAGCGCAGGATTGCGAAATACCGGTTGAGGCTTGGGATAGTCGCACCCAGAACCGTCGAGCTGCGGTTACACCTTCAGTACAACTAGAAACCCTGGTCGGGCCGAAAGGCCGTGACTTTATTCTTTACGAACGTAACAGCGATAGGCTTGCCCAGGTTTGCATAGACAACGAGACGATTTCCATATTCGTTGCTGAGACTCTTCGAGACCTGACCAAGAGCGAGCTGTGTCTCGCGTTCGCTCATCCCCAGAATGACCTGATGTGAATCAACCGCCTTCCATATCTCCGGACCCCAGTGTTTGTAGAGATCATGAGGATCGTCATAAAAGAAGATCTCATCGAGGTAGAAGGTGTACTGGCCCGACTCGTGATATCCGACAGGCACGGCATATAACTTCTTCGGATCCGAGGATTCCGGCAGGGTGAAGAGCATGAGGACCTGGCGATCGCCACCAGGGACGCGATGGGTGGCGGACTTGGGAGCGACCTGCTCGACAAAGTCCTTGACCTCAAGTTTCTCAGCTCCCAGCAGCGTTCCTGATACCTTTCCGTAGTCAGCGTGCTTGCCCGTGGCTGGGTAGTAGTCCATCTGGCCACCTGCGGAGACCCAGATGGGTGAGCCGTTGAGCTCCTTCGCGTCGGCCATCGAGGACTGACGCTTCTTTTTGAGGAAGACGAGATCATCATCGGCGATTTTTTCGCGAACCGGCGCGGCAGCCGGAGTCTCCTGTGCATGCCGTTCGCGGTAGATCATTCCAATACGGACGCCGGCAACAATCAAAATCGCCAGGGTTCCGCCGATTGCCCACTTGGCACCGCTTTGCATCCGTGTCATTCCTCCCGAAGATTCTCTCTGGACAAGCTGGGATGTACTTTAGTTGATTGGTTCGGCTGTGCTCAACTCCCGGTCCGCTTCCATCAGTGATTCCGCGGTCAGGGCATCGGCGCGACGCAGCCGGGGAAAGAGACCAGCGGCCGAGAGAGTGACGATGAGCGAACCGATTCCTCCTACGATCACGGCAGGCACGGCTCCCCACCAGCTTGCGGTAAGTCCGCTTTCAAATTCGCCGAACTCATTCGAGGCTCCAATGAATAGCCAGTTGACAGCGCTGACGCGGCCACGCATCTCGGGCGGTGTAGCCAGCTGGAGCATGCTGGAACGCACAACCACACTGACCATATCGCTGGCGCCGGTAATTAAAAGTGCGATCAGGCTGAGCCAGAGATTCCGGGAGAGGCCAAAGACAATGGTCGCCATCCCATAGATGGCGACGCAGGTCAACATGGTTACACCGGCACGGTGTTTAAGCGGCTTGACGACGAGAATAAGAGATACGATCAGCGCGCCCACGCTGGGCATCGCACGCAGCAACCCGAGACCGCGCGGGCCGGTGTGCAGAATCTCCTTGGCGAAGATCGGTAGTAAGGCGACGGCCCCTCCCAGCATGACAGCGAACAGATCGAGCGAGATGGAACCGAGCAACAATTTTGTCTGCCAGACATATTCCAGTCCGGCGAGCAGCGTTTTTGCGTTGAATCCGCTGGCCTTCCTTTCTACCGGTTCAGGACGAATCATTCCAACCAGGATGAGAAAGGCGCAGAGCATGAGGAGGGTCAGGGCATACACCACGGGGGCGCCGTGCCACCGTTCCCACGTGCCGGAAAGAGGAAGCGTGTAGAGGAGACCTCCGAGAGCAGGGCCCGACATGTTAGCTATCTGGTAAACAGTGGCACCCCAGGTGACCGCATTGACGAAGTGGTCTTTGGGGACGAGGCTGGGCAGCAGAGCGCTGGAAGCTGGCCCACTGAAAGCTCTTCCCATGCCGATAAAGACCAGGACGGCATAGATCGGCCATACTCGACCTCCGGCAAGCGCCCTGGGACTCAGCGTGAGCCAGAGCAGGACCCCGGTGCATAAAGCCTGCAAGCTGTAACACAGCAGGATGATTCGACGGCGATCATAACGGTCAGCGGCGTGTCCGGCAGCCAGCATTAAGAGCAGACCCGGAAGAAAGAGGGCCAGGCCTGTGAGCCCGAGATCCAGAGCCGAGTCGGTGATCTGGTAGACCTGCCATGCAACGGCGATCGACTGAGCCTCAGCTCCGATGATGACCAGCAGTCTTGCGCTCTGATACAGCTGGAAGTTCCGTGAGCGAAAGGCATCCCCCGCGCGTGCGGTCAGTCGACTCTCACCATCTGCCATAGCTCTATGCTGTCATATTTTCGCGTACAGGATGTGTCAGACGAACAGCGCGTGCAAGATTTCGGGAAATTCCAGCCCAGAGAGGGGCCAAGATACACAAAAGATGTCAAAACAGAGGAATCCGGGAAATGATTGAAAGCGTCGTAATTACAGAAGGTAGCGTTTGAGGGATACTGGAGTTCTGTTAGATGGCCTGATTTCTTGAAAATCTGGTTGATTCTGGCGGAATGCTTCTCTATTTTTTAGAGAATGCAGGCAAATCCCTAAAAATCAGGGATGCCCATGTTTAGTTTCTGACTCTTCAGTTCTGAAGTAGATTTTTCTGTCTTGGTAAAGAGGGCCCTTTGCGATTCCAAACAACGAAACGGATTCCTCGTCAGGATCCGGACCAGGTTTTAGGGGTACTTGAAGGTTGTCTCCGCTCAGTTTCGAACGAAATCGTCCGAGACGGTAGACGTATCACACTCTTTGGGCTGGGCCCTTCACCTCGCGCAGTTAACCCGCGCGACACCACGGTTATCCACATTGGAGCCGAGGACGGTGTTACCACCATCCATGCGGATGTGATCTTCCAGGCATCAGCGTTCCTCGGCAACGCTCCTCAGCATGCTGTTGTGCAGGAGAAGCTGGACCGGGTCTTTGAAGAGATGCGAACGCGGCTGGGAGTTGATTCGTTGCCGCCTTCGTCTGCGGATTCAACGGGTGAGCCCATTCCGTTTGCAACACCCCGGCCTTCAGAAGTCGTTCCCGAGCCGCCTCCAGACCCTATCTCGGCGATACCGGAACCGATCCTGCCGCAGATGGAGGTAGAGCCTGAGGCTTTCGCAAAGCCTTCCCTCGCCGCTGACTCAGCCTCGATAGCTGAACCCATCTCGGCGGACACAGCATCCTTGATCGCTACCCTGAATCAAGCCGCCGAACCTCCGGTCGTCCAGCCCAATGTCGAACCGATCGCTTCGCTGCCTCCGCTGGAGCAAAAGGAAGACAAGGTGGCAGTGCCGGAGGTAACGACAGCGCCCTATGACGAACTGGAGATCGAAAAATTGAGTGAGCCGGTTGTTGAAACCCAACCGTCGCTGAACAATGAATCGAATTCTTCGGCTACCCTTCAGGCCACAGCGGCAGCAGCGCCCCTGCCAACAGAGCTTAATTCAGTGTCATCCACTGTCACGAGTTCGGAGCCGCTCGCGCAGGAACCCAAAAAACAAGAACCTGCGCTAAAGGCACCTGATCCAAAGCCCGTGAGTTCTTCCAAGGTCGTGGCATTTTCTGCTGCAACAGCTGCGTCCTTGCCTAAAGTTCCCCCCGCCAAAGCGCCGTCGAAATCGATAGAGAGACAGGCGCCGCCAGAGGTTCCGAAGAAGGGCCTGGCTCTCGACGATGAAACCTTTGAGGCAGAGCTTGCCCGCAAATCCCGGCAGCTGAAGTGGGGAGCGTGGGTAGCCGCTGTGATTGTGCTGGTGGTGGCGCCTGCAGCATGGCTCTATCTTCCCAGTCACTCCACCAGTGGAGCCTCAGCCCTGGTTCCGCAGGCTCCTGCAGCTGAGGCCGCTCCTAATGCGACGCCCGCTTCCGATCCTGCTCCGGCCGAACCGTCGCAGGTCGTTGTGAAAGAGCCGGGGGCCGATCCCGATCCCGGTGTGATGGTGACGGACTGGGAGGCCGCGATGGATTCGAATGATGCGGCTGCGCAAGCCGCCTTTTACTCCAATCCCGTTGAACGGTATTTTCTTCGCCGCAATCTCGACCGGAATCAGGTGCTGGAAGATAAGCAAACCGCTATCGGCAAACGAAGAGGCCAATGGGGGGTCAAGATGGAACAGGTACAGTTGACCCGTCAGGGCGCTACAGGCGCCAGGGTCCATCTCGTTAAGCATTTCACAGTGCAGGAGAACGGTAAGACAGTCTCAGAATGGTTCGTACCCTCGTTGCTGCAGCTAACCAGAACCAACGGCAGGTGGCAGATCATCTCGGAACGCGACCTGGGCTGGGCAGCTTCAATGGAAGAGTTGGCTACCAACGGCTAGGATTTCTGTTTCCTGAGAAGACCCAAAACCTCTTCCGCATGCCCTTCCGGCTTTACCTCTTCAAAGGTGTGGATGAGACGTTGGCCCGCTCCCTTGTCCGGGCTGATCAGGTACGTTGTCCTCTTTACGCCTTTCACCAGCTTGCCGTACATATTTTTGGGTTTGATAAGGTCGTATCGATTGATGAGAACCATGTCAGGATCAGCCAGAAGGTCATAGGGCAGGTCGTACTTGTCCTTAAACTTCTTCTGCGCCTTTACGGTGTCACGTGAGATGCCGAGAACGACAATGCCTTCCTTCTGGAACTTTTTAAAGGCGTCGCGAAACCCGCAGGATTCAATGGTGCAGCCCGGTGTATCGGCACGCGGATAGAAGAAAAGTACAACGGGGGAATCTTTGAAGTCAGAGAGGGAGACTTCTTTTCCATCCTGATTTTGCAGCGTGAAGTCTTCTACCAGATCACCAGGTTTCATCTTTATCGGTCTCACTTTCTATGCCAGCTTAGCGGGTCACCGGCAGGATTGTCATGGGTGGCCGCCGGACGACTTTAATTTCAAAGATATAGGGCCATTGTTTCCCGGTTACAAACAGACGATCTCGCTGGGCATCGTAGGCAATTCCGTTCGGCACCGATTCGGCATCGATCTTCTGCTCTTCCGGAAGAAGTCCGCTGAGATCGATCCAGCCGAGTACGCGCCCATTCAGCGGTGAGATCCGCGCAATGCGGTCAGAGTGCCACACGTTGGCATAGATTTCGCCCTTGACGAATTCCAACTCATTGAGCTGAAAGACGGGCTGTGAACCATCTTTGACGACAATATGCCGTATCTCTTTGAAGTTTGCGGGATTCCGGAAACGCAGGGTTGCTGTGCCGTCGCTGGTGATGATCTCCTTATCGGTGCGCGTCATCCCCCATCCTTCTCCGGAATATCTGAATTGACCTACGGGCCGCAGCGTGAAGCGGTCGTAGATAAAACAGAGGTGCGACTGCCACGTCCATTGGTAGAGATTCGGTCCCCAGTCCACGATTCCTTCTCCGAAATATTGCGCTGCCAACCGGAGCTTTTGTACAGGCTCGCCAGTCTCTGGCCGAAAAACCATCACTGCGGATCGGCCTTCGAGTCCCGTTCCTTCATAAAAGAGCCCGTCGCGATAGAAGAACCCCTCGGTATAACTTGAGGTCGAGTGCGGATATCTTGCAATGACCTTATACGTCGCGACAGGCGCCCGCGACTCCGCTTGCCCTTGTGCCTGCGAAAGGAAGAGTGCGAGACCAAAGGCGCAGCAGAGAACGCGATGCACGATAACCCGCATATCTCAGGATAGAGCGGCGATCGTCTTTTCGAGCGAAGCCGAATCCTCGACGTTGAGTGATGGAATTGCCGAGTCCCTACCGAGAATCTGGCGATTCAGACCGGTGAGCACCTTTCCTGGGCCGACCTCGACGAAGTGGGTTGCGCCCTCTTGTGCGAGAAGACGGATGCAGTCGACCCAGCGCACCGCTCCTGTGACTTGCCGAATCAGGCAGTCGCGCGCGTCGGTTCCACGACTGATCAAGCGCGCATCAACGTTGGACGCCACCGGGAATGCAGGGTCACTGAAGATCAGGCTTTCAAGATCGATCGCCAAGTTGTCCTGGGCGGGTTGCATGAGCGCGCAATGGAACGGGGCACTGACCTGCAGCATGACAGTGCGCTTGGCTCCTGCTTCTTTGCAAAGCTCCGCCGCGCGTTGCACTGCAGCGGTTGAGCCGGAGATGACGGTCTGGTCCGGCGAGTTGAGATTGGCAGGAGAGACGATGGACCGCGCCATCGCTTTGCGGGTCGCTTCTGGATTAGTCGCGGCTACGGCTGAAGGCGTCCCCACATTTGCAGCCACGACTGCTTCAGGATTGGGTCCGTCTGGATTGATGAGCGGCGGCGGAGCGGCGGTGTTCTCGTCCGACGCCTGAGCGCAGAGTTCGGTGATTCTGTCGGCCGCAAGTCCGAGGATCGCCGCCATGGCACCCTGACCCTCAGGCACAGCGTCCTGCATGTAGCGGCCGCGCGCCCGGACCGTACGAACCGCATCTGCAAAGGTGAGTGTTCCTGCGGCGACGTGGGCGGAGTATTCGCCAAGAGAATGTCCGGCGGCAAGGGCAGCGACAATTCCTCGCTCGGAGAGCAGCCGTGTAATCGCCACCGAGACAGTAAGGATGGCGGGCTGGGTATGCTCGGTAAGCTTTAGTTGTGCCTCGGGGCCGTCAAAGATCAGCTTCGAAAGCCCAAACCCGAGAGCATCGTCGGCTTCTTCAAAAAGAGAACGGGCGGAAGGAAAATTATCATAGAGATCGCGTCCCATGCCCACAACCTGCGAGCCCTGGCCAGGAAAGAGAAAAACTGGTTTCATCATTGATGATTATCGTAAACGAGAGAACGTGAGTCTTTCTCGTTAGGAATCTGTCGGTCTCGCGCTCGTTTGGCACGAACGTCTATAGACCTGTGTGGCAGTGCGCTGGAAGAGGGATAACCAATTGGTTTCTAAGATATCTTCCGTTGTGATGGCGTCAGCTTTGCTGACAATGATGGCTCTTCCCCTGGTTTCGCAATCTTCACCCTCAGGACCGCCTCTCTCTGCTGCGCAGACTAAAGTTATTGAGCAGAAGATTGCGGGACTACACTCCGAGGGGGACCGGAAGGTCGTCCGTAGCTGGTCGAACACCAAGAAAGTTGCGGAGGTTCTTTGCCGTCCGGCTGCGACGGCGTACTGGAACAAGAGGGCTCCCGGAACAGACAGGGTCTTTCTGGGGACTTCTGACCCCGCTACACTCCTGCTCGAGGGCAACAGCAAACTCACAGGTTCCGGCCAGTACCGCAACCCGGGCGGCTGGACTGACTTTCACTTCACTTGTCTCCTTGATGCCGAAAAAGGTACGGTCATCGGCTTCGAAACAACGCCGATGACAGAAAGCACGAAACCATAGGCTTTAGAAGCAGCGCCAAGGCGGAAGACCTGTTATTCGTTGCCACTGTAAAGGTCTTCGTAAAAGACGATGCGATTTCTTCCCTCGGACTTAGCACGATACAGCGCTTCGTCGGCACGCCGGATGAGCTCTTCCACATGGGCCATCCCTGGCGAATACCATGCAGTGCCAAAGCTTGAAGTGACATGCACGATATGATCCTCGAAGCTAAAGGGCTCTTCTGAGATCGCCTGCAGCAACTGATTGAGTCGGGCGTGCGGATCCTTTCGCGGGAGTGCCGGCATGACGATCAGAAACTCTTCGCCGCCATATCGTCCGATGAAATCATAGGGTCGGATATGATGCAGCATGCGGTTGGCGGCATCTCGAAGGATCGAGTCTCCTGCGAGATGTCCCATGGTGTCATTGATCTGTTTGAAGTGATCGATATCGGCCAGCACCACGGCAAGCGTGGCTCCGGTACGGCGAGACCGGTCTATCTCGCGCACGAGAATCTCGACGATGGCCGAACGATTCCAGATGCCTGTCAGAGAATCGCGTGTCGCCTGGTGACGAAGCGCCTCCCGAGCGGCGAGAAGCTCGGCCTTCTCGACTTCCAGCTCCATCGTTCGCTGAGCGACCAGACGCCGCAGCATTCGCTGGCGCTGCAGCAGGCGGTTTTCCCTCCAATGCCAGACCAGAATGGACGCGATAAAGGAAGCGATGCCAAGTAGAAGGTACATCGCGCGGGTGCGCCACCACGGAGGTCTTACCGTGAAGCGCAAGGATAGAACGGGCGATTGCCTTCGCTGATCCGGATCGACCGCTTGTATCTCAAAGCGGTAGTCCCCGGGAGCAACAGCGGGGTAATGCAGCCAGTGGGAAGTTGTCTCACTCCAATCAAATTCCATTCCCGAGAGCCGGTAACGAAAACGCAGGGAGCCTTCTCGTGCAAAGTCCATCGATGTGAAAGCGATGTTCAGCGGGGCGTCCTGCCACGGCACGAGGGTGGTCCGGTCTGATGCAAGGAGATGTGTTCCAAGATTTGCAGCGAGAAACTGCACATCGAGCGGGGCGGAAGAAAACAGATGCTCCGGATGAAGCAGATGAATGGCTCCGCCGTTCGCGCCAATCCATACGGAACCATCGTCATCTGCGAAAAAGGCTCCTTCATCCGTATCGTTGGAGATCAGGCCATCTCTGCGCGTAAGCAGACGCCATGTAGTGCCGTCGAAGACATTCACGCCAAGATCGGTCCCAACCCACAGCCATCCACGTTGATCGAATCGCACGATCTGAACGTCGCTGGACGCGAGATTGGGCGAGGTGATGGACTCGAGACCGGTGACGTGACCACCCTGAACGCGGAGATGAAGCAATGCCGGAATGCCGCCGCCAATCCACAAGCTGCCATCCCGATCGGCCGCGATGTTTCGCATCTGGCCTCGTGTCAAATCAGGATTGAGCACAACTCTGCTGATATGCCCGGAGTTGTGGGACAGCCGGTAGAGCTGGTGATCGGAGAGAAACCAGAGGTCATGATTGGGACTCTCAGCCGCATCGGCAAATGCCTCATTGGCGAGCATCGGATTCCACACCTTCTCGACTACGGGCCGATCCGGATCGCGTACGACGTAAACGCCGTTCCGCGAGAGAATCCATATCCGATGTGAGGAATCGGTAAAGGTTCGGGCAAGGCTCGGGAGCTTCTCGTGAAACGTGATGTGATCCAATGCAGTATCTGTGCGATAGACCTCACCACCCAGGGTAAAGACCCAAAGGGAGCCGTCCGGAGAGTTGGCGAATCCAGTGCCATGAAGGATCGGCATCTTCTGGAAGAGCGGAGGAGTTTCGAGGTGTCCGCCCTGATCGTTGAATCGGTTGACCTGGAACTGATCCGCGATCCAAAGATGATGTTGACTGTCGCGAAAGATCGGCCAGACGACGTCGTCGTGTAATCCCTGGGCAATCGTCCAGTTCTGGACCTCTCCATAGCCCTTCCATCGCATAAGGCCGTGACCACGCGTCGAAAACCACGGCACTCCATGCCGGTCGAAGAGAATTGAGCTGACATCCTTAAAGTCGACGCCATTCGAAGAATCGAAGATCCGCCACGAAGATCCCTCCCAGCGGGCGAGACCGCGGTTCGTCTGGGTCAGCACAGCGCCCTGCGGGTCTTCGGCCATGGCTAAAATACCGGAGGCCCGATAGGAGCCCAGCTCGTTCGTCGATGGTAGATCCCGCGCGTGGAAGACCGTCTCTTTCGGACGAAGGACACGAATGTAATGGCGGCTGCGTGCCCATACATTTCCTTCGCGATCGATAAAGAGGCACGTCCAGGAATCCGGGGGAATACCTTCCGCGCTAGCAAATATCTGCACTCGTCTTAGTGAATCCCGCCGCAGTGGCCAATGGATGCGGCAGATGGATTGCCCGCAGCCAAGCCATACATCGCGGTACGAGCGGTTGTCCTGTGGAACAAAGATGCTGAAAATCTTTCCCAGAGAAGGATTGGCCTTCATCTCCATGTCGCTGAAGAATGGAGATGTGCTCCACAGAATTTCACCGTTGCGCTGTTTACTCTCCGAGAGCAGCGTGAGGGAACCGCGTGCGACGAACAGAATATTGGCAGGATCGATCGAGCTGATGGGCTCCCCTGCACCGAATTGCACGTTCGCAACCGGCAGTTGGACTGGAATAAATCTCTTACCGTCGTATCTGTAGAGATGATCGTTGGTCACGACCCAGATTCGTCCTGAAGCGTCTTTGTGAAGCCCGAGAATCAGAGATTCGCCGATCCCATCCTTCGGACCAAAGTGCTGGAACTCCGCGCCGTTGTATCGAAACAGCCCGTTCTCGGTAGCCAGCCAGAGGAGACCTGAGTTGTCTTCTACCAGCCCGAAGACATCCAGATTGAGAAGGCCCTCATCCTGACCGTAGTCCGCGAAACTGAACTGTTGTGCAAATAATCGGGGGAGGAAGGAAAGGAAAAGAGATGCAGCAAAGGCTAGCCGCAGGACGAGGCTTGCACCTGGCGACAAGGAAATTGGAAGCCGAAGATTAGGTTTGCGTTCAGGCTGGCTGCTCAACGGGAGTCACCTGCGCAACACCTAGGATTCCAACCTGACCGCCCTGAAGGCATTCGGTTGAAAGAAAGTTTGAAAGCCTTGGTGTCTCCTTAATGTACCAAGAATAGGCCAGCCCATCTGTCAGGAGACGCTCTTATTTCAACTCTTGAATCAATTCCACCCCGCGCCTTCACCCCAAGCGGGCGGAGCATCCGTGATTCATGCAGGGCTATACCCCAAGCCCGAAATCAATGTCCTGCTCGTCTCCAGAGTGCGAATAAAAATCGTAAGGAGTACGGCGATTGAACTTATACCGCAGGCGAAGCTCGCGGCCAATAAACAGGCCCAGAGCCACGGCGCCCAGGCCAGCCGAAACCCAGCCGACCGTCTTGATCAGGGTTGATTCTTTTTCGCCCTCGGGAAATGGTAGGTTGTTCAAGGCAGATGCCACAGAATCCTCGATGCTAGCGGACTTCATGCAAGGATGATAGCGCAGGTTGCCCTCGCCTGGCAGGCCCTCGCGAAGACGAGGGTAACGATTCGATACCCTCGTCTTCAGCGGATATCGACCTGTTGGAATCCGAGACTGTAAAGCAGCGTGGCGACGGTGGCCTGTGCGTTCTTTCGCGCTGAATCAAGGATGCCGTCGGAAAGAGCCGTCTGTTGTAACTGTTGCTCAGCGCGTGCCCGCGTCTCCGACTCAAGATTCTGATCCATCGGAACCAGGATTCCGGTCGAACGGGCATACACGCGTGTGTGCTGATTATCGAGGGTCGTCGCAAACAACTGCGAGGCCGGAAGAGTGACATGCACCGCGCGGACGCCGTTATTCTCGGTGATGCGAATGTCCTCCGGCTTCAGCTTGGACAGATCAATCCCGGCGATGGCCTGGCCGTGAACAACAAGCAGGATACGGTCGCCCGCCAGAAGATCTGGAAGAACGGCACTCGATTTTGAGCCTTCAACGATCGTATCGAGAGAGTAGACCACCGTTTCCAGACGGTTAAGGCGTTGGATCCGCTGAACCACTGCCGGAACCGAGGTATCAAAGGTAGTGCTGCGGCCGGCGATTCGATCGGCGATGCGAGCCATATATCCGGAGGTTGCGTGACGGAGGAAGAGTGCAAGTGCAGCGGCTCCCAGCAACAAGGCAAAGAGAAAAACTAGAAAGTGCCCCGACGATCTTCTGCCTGTGATGTATTGAGTCGTCATCCTTGTTTGGATGGTATCGCACCCTAAATAGATTGGATCGATCGGCTTCGGGTGTGAAGGAAAAACACGCGAGGGAGCAAGCAAAAAAAATCCGTGGGGAGAACTCGTCGGAATCCCCACGGAACTGCTAACGGAGTTCGTGTCAGGCTACAAACTTACGTGCGCCGAAGGCCGCAAATCCGAGAGCACCTGTGCTGAAGAGCAGAAGCGTTGAGGGCTCAGGAGTCGCTGCTGCGGGCGAGGCCAGAATCAGGCCGCTGGAGAACTGCCCTCCGCGGAGGTTTGTGAAGGCGTATCCCAATCCAGCGGAATCCAGCGTGATCTTGAGGAAACCGTTGCCAAGGCTGCCGTCATAGTTGATGCTGCTCACGTTGCCCAGAAGGAAGAACACCGAGGCAGGCGAGTTAGAGTCGGCGAGCGTAAAAGAATGACCGCCGATGTTCAGCGCCAGGTTCGTGAGTGCGCTGCCCGCAGCACCGCCTTGAAAGAAGGCGTCCGCAAGGAAGTTGGGATTGTCGTCGATGGTGAAGGAACCGGTCCCGCCGGAGACGTTTCCAAGAAGATTTACGAGGGTGAGGTCATACGTTACGGACGAGGCATGAGCTGCTGCGGGTGCAGCTACCAAACCAAAGGTCAGAAGAAGTACAGCAAGAAATTTGCGCATAACAAAAGGGCCCTTTCAGATCCCGAGTTTCTCGAGTATCTGTAAGGTGATACGTGACTTACGAGCCAGTCAACGGGAAACTTCCTTCTTTGAAATGCGCAAAAAATTGCAATGATAGGGTCTAAGGCGACACTTCATGCCCTCATCCAGTCTCACTTTGAGCTGGAAAGAACCCTGAAAAGGCAATCTAGTTCCAATTTGGGAAAACACCCCAGAATTGGATGAGTGATCATGCAAAAAATTGCCTGCACAAAAAATCTCACATTCCTTAATTTCGTGGATTCATGCACGCGATTCAATCGCCAGGTCCGATGAAGTTTCTTGCGCAGAAATCTTTCGATTCCGATAGCTGGCTGCGATGAAGTCGCGGAAGAGCGGGTGTGGCTCCAGCGGCTTCGACTTGAACTCGGGGTGGAACTGGCAGGCCAGGAAGAATGGGTGGCTCGGAATCTCCACGATCTCGACGTAGGTGGCGTCTGGGGTGGTTCCGGTGAGGCGAAGACCGGCGCCAGTGAGGACAGCTTCGTACTCGCGATTGAACTCGTAACGGTGACGGTGGCGTTCTGAGATCTCGGTGGTCCCGTAGGCCTTGGCGGCCAGTGACCCGGGCTCGAGCACGCAGGGCCACGCTCCCAGACGCATCGTTCCTCCCATCTCTTCGACTCCGGTCAGCTCCCGAAGTTTATAGATGATGCGGTGCGGTGTAGCGGGGTCGAACTCGCCGGAGTTGGCGTCCTTCAGGCCGCAGACATTGCGGGCGTACTCAATGCAGGCGGTCTGCATGCCGAGGCAGATTCCGAAGTAGGGCGTTCCTGTCTCGCGGGCGTAGCGGATGGCGTTCAGCATGCCTTCGATGCCGCGCTTGCCGAATCCGCCGGGAACGAGAATGCCGTCGAAACCCTCAAGCTGCTTGCGGTACTCGGTCGTGGCCTTGCCATCTGCGTCGCGGGTTTCCAGCCCCTCGGCTTCGATCCAGGTGACGCGGAGCTTGAGGTTTTGTGAGAGCGCGCCGTGGACGAGTGCTTCTTTCAGGGATTTGTAGCTATCCTCGTACTCGACGTACTTGCCGACGATGGCGATGGAGACCTCGTCCTTGGGGTTGTAGGCCCGATGGACGATATCCTTCCAGCGCGACAGGTCAGGCTCGCGGGCGTCGATGTGTAGGTAACGCAGAGCGAGGGCATCGACGCCCTCCTGCGCGAAGTTCAAGGGAACCTCGTAGATGCTGGGGACGTCGCGGGCGGCGATGACGGCGGCCTCTTCCACATTGCAGAAGAGCGCGATCTTCTGGCGCATTTCGCGGGGAACCGGCCGCTCGGTCCGGCAGAGCAGGATGTCGGGCTGGATTCCGATGGAGAGCATCTCCTTAACGGAGTGCTGGGTGGGCTTGGTCTTGAGCTCCTGCGCAGCGGCGATCCAGGGGATCAGCGTGACGTGGACGAAGACTGTGTTCTCGCGGCCGAGGTCCTGGCGCATCTGGCGAATGGCTTCGAGGAAGGGCAGCGACTCGATGTCGCCCACGGTTCCGCCGATCTCAACGATGGCGACGTCACAGTCGGCGGCGACCTTGCGCATGGCGTTCTTGATCTCGTTAGTGACGTGTGGGATGACCTGCACGGTCTTGCCGAGATAGTCGCCGCGGCGCTCCTTGGTGATGATCTGCTCGTAGATGCGGCCTGTCGTCAGGTTGTTATCGCGGGAGAGCCGGGCGTGGGTGAAACGCTCGTAGTGGCCGAGGTCGAGGTCGGTCTCGGCTCCATCGTCTGTGACGAAGACCTCACCGTGCTGGAACGGAGACATGGTTCCGGGATCGACGTTCAGGTAAGGGTCGAACTTCATCAGGTTGACGCGGAGACCGCGAGCCTCCAGCAGGCAACCGATGGAGGCCGCTGCGAGCCCTTTTCCTAACGAAGACACAACACCGCCCGTTACGAAGATGTACTTGGCAGACATTTCCGCGACCTCTTGAGATGGATTGGAAGTTTGTGCGTGGTGTGCACGATTAAGTATCGCAGGGTCTCAGTCCTGAATCAAGGATGGTCGGCCCTGCGGGTTGGCGCTAGGGATCCTGGAGAGAATTGAATCGTTTTATCGACCAGGATGCCAGTTGAATCCTCTTCTTGATAAAGTAACGGTCACAGGGATCCCGAGCAGGGATCTCGTCGGTTATTGGTCTGACATTAGGACAAGTTTTGATCTCCCCGGCTGAGCGACATCACAGATTTCTTCAGGTAGAGAGGGCAGCTTTGACTTCACGAAAATCGATCTCCGCGCTCGCGGTTGCTGCCTTCTGGGCAGCGACTTTCTTGTCGGCCCAGGATGCGAACTTCCATAACGCTCCTGCGTCCTCGGCCGTAGCCCAAAACCCTCATACGACTCATGCGGATGCTGAAGCTGGCGGGACCATCTACCAGCAGAAGTGCTCCGCTTGTCATGGTCCTACGGCCAAGGGAGCCGGGAACGTACCGGCTCTTGCTTCTGGACCGACGCAGACCGCCAAGCCGGGCGAGATCTTCTGGTACATCACTAAAGGCGATCTGGGCAACGGCATGCCGTCCTGGGCCTCTCTTCCAGAGGAGCAGCGCTGGCAGGTGGTGAGTTATCTGAAATATCTTGGTGGGCCGAATGCCCAGCCGCTGACGCCATCGAATGGAGCAAGTGCCACGAGCACGGCCAAGTTCAACGCACCTCCTCCGACTCCTCCGTTCACGGACTTCCGCTACGAGGAGCCCGGCAAGATGCGCAAGATCACGGTGGCCGATCTTCCGAAGCCTTACGCCACAGAGTCGGCGGGAAACCAGGCGCATCTGGTTCCGCGGCCCGAGGGTGCCTGGCCGAAGGTTCTGCCGGGCTTCAAGGTGGAGCAGTATGCGGATGGGCTGGAGAATCCGCGGATGATTCGCACGGCTCCGAACGGCGACTACTTCGTTGCGGAGACAGCCAAGGGAGACATTCGCGTCTTCCGCGGCATCACCGCGGACGGCAAGGCTGAGTCGACGAGTGTCTTTGCCAGCGGGCTCAACAAGCCGTTTGGAATCGCGTTTTATCCGCAGGGCCCGAATCCGCAGTGGGTCTATATCGGAAATCTGGACTCGGTCGTTCGATTTCCTTACAAGAATGGTGACGTGAAGGCGAGCGCGGGACCGGAACACATCGCTGATATTCCGGGCGGGCGAGGTCATACGACGCGTGACGTGCGGTTCTCGCTGGATGGCAAGAAGATGTGGGTCTCGGTCGGATCAGGCTCAAACGTCGACGATCCCGATACGACTCCGGCGGAGAAGAACCGCGCCGATATTCTGGAGTTCAACCCGGACGGCAGCGGGATGAAGGTGTATGCCTACGGGATCCGCAACTGCGTGGGCGAAGAGGTGAACCCGAAGACCGGCGAGCTATGGTGCTCCGTCAACGAGCGCGATGCGCTGGGTGACAACCTGGTTCCGGACTACATCACCAGTGTGAAGCCGGGCGGCTTCTATGGCTGGCCGTGGTGGTACATGGGGGATCATCAGGATCCGCGGCACGCGGGCAAGCGTCCGGAGTTGAAGGACAAGGCGATCGTTCCGGATGTTCTGCTGAACCCGCATAATGCTTCTCTGGGCTTCACGTTCTACAGCGGCAAGCAGTTTCCAGCGGAGTATGCGGGCGATATCTTTGCCGCCGAGCATGGCTCGTGGAACCGCTCGGCTCGCGTGGGTTATGAGGTGATCCGGGTGCCGTTGCACCAGACCGGTCACGCGACGGGCGAGTACGAGGACTTCATGACCGGCTTCGTACTTCCAAATGGCGATGTCTGGGGCCGTCCGGTTGGCGTCACGACGGCGACGGATGGTTCCTTGCTGGTGACAGACGATGGTACGAACTCGATCTGGCGGATCAGCTACACGGGTAAGTAGCTTGCTGCTTTTACAGGGGGGATTATCCCCCCTGTTTTTGCGCAAAGTCTTCCATCGACACGAGATAGGTCCGGACCAGCCACGCAATTTGGTGGCCGTTCCGGCTGGCCCTCAGCCCCGCTCCAATGAACCCACCTGAGCGACGATAAGGCGGTCGCGAAGATGGGCCCCCGGCCCGCGGCTCAGTCTGCAGACGGAAGGTGAGTGGCTGGCGGGAGAACCGCAGATCCTTCGACTTCGCTGCGCTTCGCTCAGGATGACACCTCCTTCATGAAGAGGATTCTGAGGCGAAGTGCGGATGGTTTGTATGGCTCACAAGCGAACCAAGAGGCGATTTGAGAGCAAGACGAAGAGGCGACCCGATGTCGGGCCGCCTCTTTGTTTCTTCGGCTTGGGGGGATTTTATCCCCTCATTCGGCTTGCTTTAATTTTAGCAATTTGGGGAGAACTGATCGGCATAGCCGATCTTGTTTGTTTCAAAAGAGATAGACCCGATTGATGCTTGACTGCGCTGGATGGGTCAGCAGTTTTTCGACGGCGAATCGACCTGGTCCGCGTTTGCAGGTGCCGGGTTCGGTGTCCGGGTAGGTGTGTCCGTACCGGGAGCTGATCTCCATGACGCGCTGGATCTGCTGAGCCGAGGGGACCTTGTGGCGGTAAGGGCTCTCGCGGTCGAAGGGCAGGCCAGCGTCGGCGAAGAAGCGTCCGAGGTTGGGGGTGCAGGTAATGATGACTCGGACGTCGGAGGTGGTGGGGTTGCGGAAGCCATGGAGCTTCATGGGCGGGACATTGATCATCTCGCCGGGGACCGCGAAGCACCAGTCGAGCCCGGCGGGGGATTCGACCGCGAACTCGGGTGCACCTTCGAGGACGAGGAAGGCTTCCTGGTCGGGATGACGGTGAGGAGGAACCATGACCCCGGGGGGAATGGTCGCCTGGAGGACGCAATACTGGTTATTGGTTTCGGCATCGCTGAGCTTACACTCCAGCTCGACGCCGAGGAGTTCTACCTTCTCGGATTTGTTCATCGGGTGGTTCACTTTCTCTTATTGTTTTGTCTGGTGCTCTGCTCGAGGAATCTCCTGCGCTGCTTTGAGGAGCGATTGGAGGGCCCAGACGATCGCCTCTGCTGCCTCTGTGCCGGCGAGCAGACCGCGGTCGCGAAGTAACTGCCAGAAGGGGGCGCTGTAGATGGAGACGAAGACCGCGATAATACGCGTCTTCTGCTCCTCCGAAAGCCCGTCCAGGACCGATTCCAGGCTTTTCGCGAAGGCGGCGCGTCCTTCGCTTCCGCTGCGCTGGTGGACTTCGGTCCCCGCGGCGGAGGTGAGAACGGCGCGCACCAGGAGCTCGTTGGCTTCGAACTCTTTGAAGACCATCCGGGTCAGCGGAATAATCTCTTCTTCGCTTTCGGGGAAGCGGGTTTTGGTCGCCTCGCGGAGTCTGGTCCAAAGTGCATGGAGCAGGCTCGCCCGGTCGGGAAAGTACCGATAGACGGTACGAGCCCCCATCCCTGCGGCCTCAGCGATGCTCTCGTGCGAAAAGGTTCCACGAGGTCCCTGTCCCAACTGCTGCATGGCGACGGTAAGGATCTGCTCACGGGTGGCTGCCGTCTGGCGGTCCCGTAGTGTGAGAGATTCTTCTGGCATGACAGTATTCTGTCATGGAAGCATTTCGCTGTCTAGATGATTAATAAACTATATTTTTATTTTTATATATAAAATTTTAGACGCCTGAAGACATGGTCCGTTCCGCTCGAACGGAGTTTTTCGGAATGGAATCAAATGTCCTTTTTTGTCCTGTTTTCGTCTTCAACGGTGCTTTTATAGGCATGATTAGAGGACTAATATGAGGTTCGAATCGGATGATTGAATGTCCGAAAAAGGAGATATCAATGAATCAGGCGAAGACAGCGCTCGTGGTTGTGGATGTTCAGGAGTCGTTTCGGCACCGGCCGTATTGGAGTGAGGTGGGGGTGTCGCGATTCGTGGAGCGGCTGCAGACGCTGATTGAGGGTGCCAGAGCGCAGGGGATACCGGTGGTTCAGATCTTCCACGTGGAGCCGACGGGGATGTTTTCCCTGGCCTCGGGGCACGTGCGGGTTATGGAGGACGTCAAGGTGGATGCCGATGTGCGGTTCGAAAAGCGGAGTCACAGTGCGCTGGTGGGTTCAGGGCTGGATGTCTGGCTGGTGCAGCAAGGTATCCAGAGACTGATAGTGTGCGGCATACGGTCGGAGCAGTGTTGCGAGACGACAACTCGCCACGCTTCGGATCTGGGATACGAGGTGGATTACGTGACCGAGGCGACGCTGACGTGGGAGATGACGGACAGCAAGGGCAGGGTGTGGTCCGCCGATGAGATCAAAGCGCGGACGGAGCTGGTGCTCGACGGACGGTTTGCGACGGTCGTGACTGTGAAGGAGGCGTTGGAGCGTGCGGCGGAACGGGCTGTTGCGGCATAAGGGAGCGTGGTGATGTCGATACGAACTGAGGAGTCGAGAGCCGGCAAACGGGAGCAGGAGGTCGTGCCGGTGTTTGCGGCCCTGACGCAGCCAACGTTGTTGCTCGATGTGGCAGGGCCGATGGAGGTGCTGCGGCTGGCGAATCTCTATCAGGACGCGGTGCGGTTCGACGTCCGGTATGTGGGGCCGCTGAGCTCGGTGATGACGTCGATCGGGATAGCCTTGACGGGGATTGAAGGACTACCTGCGGAGCTACCGGACGGTGCGATGGTGGTTTTGTTTGGCGACGTGGAACATGTGATGACTGCCGATGGCTGGCCTGCGCCGCGAAGGGACACGCGGGGCGATGCCGAGATTGTGGAGTGGCTGAAGAAGATGGTGCGGCCACAGCACACCGTTGTTTCCATCTGCGCGGGAGCGTTGCTGGCGGCGCGGGCAGGGTTGCTGGATGGTTATCTGTGCACGACCCACTACCTGGATTGTCAGGAGCTGGCCAGAGTTGCACCTGCGGCGCGGGTGGTGGAGAACCGACTGTTTGTGGAAGACGGAAGGCGGTTGACGAGCGCGGGCGTGACGGCGGGGATCGATCTGATGCTGCACATCATGAGTCAGCGTGTGGGCCATGCCGTGGCATCAGCGATTGCACGCTACCTGGTGGTGTACCTGCGAAGGAGCGGAGCGGAGCCGCAGATCTCGCCGTGGCTGGAGGGGAGGAATCATGTGCATCCGGTGGTGCACAAAGTGCAGGATGCGATTACGAAGAACCCGGCGGAGCAGTGGCAGCTGGGCAAGCTGGCGAGAGTAGCGGGAGCGAGCAGCCGGCACCTGACACGATTGTTCCAGGAGTATGCGGGGATGAGCGTGACGGAGTACAGAAACAATCTGCGTGTGGCGCTGGCACGCCAGCTGCTGAGCCAGACTGAGATGGATATGGAGGAGGTTGCGGAGAAGGCGGGCTTCGGTTCGGCGCGGCAGCTGCGGAGAGCGTGGAGCCGGGTGCATGAAGGGGCTCCACGGGAGGCGCGGGAGAGTTGCTAGCCGATCCAGTTCACGTGGCTGGGTGAAGCGGATCGGTGACGACGGTTTCTCCAGGGTGAACCCAGAAGCGCAGGTTACGGAGATGATGCTGCATGTGTGCGATGTAGTCCTCGATGAGGAAGCCCAGCGTGATGGGTGACCCGGCGAGAGTGGCGCGATTGCCCAGGGCGTCCTGGGGGATGTGGCGAATGATCCAGACGATGTGCTCGTTGAGAGCGAACCAGAGGGCGAGCACCTCGGCCCACTCGCGATCGCGATAGTGCTGAACGGCAACCCAGGCTTCCTGCGCGTAGCCGGGCATGTGCTCGGGTGCTATCTGCAGGCGAACCATGCGGGCGAGATTATTGGTGGCGGAGTCAGTGAGGTGACCGATAACCTCTTTAGCCGACCATTTGCCATCGCGTTCGGGGAGGGTGGCGTCGGCGTTGGAGAGGGTGACGAGCCAGGGGACGGCGGCGCGCATGGTTGAGGCAAGGCGCTGGCTGAGTTCTTCGGGGTGGAGGAGATTGAGATCGGTAGGACGCGTGTAGGTTATTCCCATCCGAAGGCTCCCTGGTTGAGGATGAACTCTGGCTTTGCGGGATGTTTTTGCTCTGTATCGGATCCGAGATAGAGAGAAACGACATCGAATCGTGCCGTCGATGGACGGGTAGAAGGCGGGATACGGCGAAGGTAGATGCGCGCGAGACGGCGGAGAATGCGCTGCTTGTCTTCGTCAACGGAGAGCTCTGCAGAAAAAGCACTGCGTTGGCTGCGGGTCTTGATTTCAATAAAGCAGAGCGTGGCCCCTTGCCAGGCGATGAGATCGAGGTCGCCGCGAAACTGTGCTGTCTTCCAGCGGCGGGCGACGACGACATACCCGGCGCGACGCAGATAGAAGAGTGCCTCGCGCTCGCCGAGAGCGCCGACCTCAAGGTGAGGGGCCGAACGGGTGCGGTGCATGGAATGGAGGCGGCGGATCGCCCAGGCCTGGGCATCGATCCAGAAGCGCACCGGGGCTCTGGGTATGCGAGGAGCTGCAAGGGGAACGGCCATGCGATCAGCATAGTGCGTCCGCGAGAATATTCGCACCAAAGATGCTGCAGGTTGGGTGAAAAGTGACGAAGAGAGGCGAACTTTCTTGACAAGGTTGCGATGGGAGCGCAGTATCAGCCGCATGTCAGGGCCTGCCAGTGTTGCAGGAATCTGACTTTTTGTTCTCCCCCGGGCCTCGTGTTTCTTCATTGAAGGAGATTCCCTTTATGCCCGATCTTAAGAGTCTGTTTTCCTCTTCCGAACTTTCCCCTGACCTGGTCTTCCATCGCCGTTGGTGGTGGGATCCGATCGATATGGAGATCTTCAAAAACCTGAACGAAGTGGCACAACGCCAGTTGGTGGCGGTAAGTCTGCAGACTCAGGCCGCGATGCTCAAATCGCAGGCTGAAGGTCTGGAGAAGATGGCTGGCGCACTCGGCCAGCGTTAATGGAAGACTGCCCGGAGACGACGGCGGACGCGTAACTTTCCTGGCTGAAATGGTCTGGGGGAGAGAGATGCGTTCGTCGATCGCCGGCGCAGTCTCTGCTTCGAACGTAAGCATGTTATTAAGGGGAGAAGACCATGGCCGAACCGGTAGGTCTGACTCTGTTGGACACGGCACGTCGACCTGCGATCGTGCGGGATACTTCACGACCTGTGTTGCTGGTGGGCTTTCAGCATCAGGGAAATCTCGGTCTCGGCTACCTCGCGAGCACCTTGCGTGAGCATGGATACACGGTTGCCATCTGCGATATTGAGGCTCCTGTTGCGGAGATCGTCGCGACGGCAGAGCGGCTGCAGCCGATGATCGTGGGGTTCTCGCTGATCTTTCAGTTTTATATCCGGCAATACGGAGAGATCGTACGGAGGCTGCGCGCGGCCGGAATCATGGGTCACTTTACGATGGGGGGACACTTTCCGAGCCTGAGCCATATCGAGACCTTGCGGATGATTCCGGAGATCGATTCGGTGACGCGGTTCGAAGGCGAGATGACGTTGCTTGAACTCGCGGACGTCATCGGCAGAGGAGAAGACTGGCGAGGCGTGGCTGGAATCGCCTTCCGCGGAGACGACGGAGAGGTGAAGACGACCGGAATGCGAGCCCTGGTGGATGATCTGGATACGTTGCCGTATCCGGACAGGAACTTTGAGCCGGAGAAGGCTCTAGGGCATAAAGCTTTGCCTCTTGTAGCCAGTCGAGGATGTGCGAGGACGTGCTCGTTCTGTTCGATCCAGACGTTCTATCGAACGGCGCCGGGAAAGATTGTGAGGACGCGCAAACCGTCGCGGGTGGTGGAGGAGATGCGGTCATTGTACGAAGAGCGGGGGATCAGAATCTTCCTGTTTCAGGATGACGATTTTCCTCTGTACGGACCGGTGTGGAGGCGCTGGGCGATGGAGTTTGTGAACGAACTGCATCGAACGGGACTGGCCCGGAAGGTGATCTGGAAGATGAACTGCCGGGCGGATTCGGTGGATGTCGAGATGTTTCGCCGGATGCGGGACGCGGGCCTGTATCTGGTCTATATGGGGCTGGAATCAGGGAACGAAGAGGGGCTGAAGACGCTGCACAAACAGGTGACGGTAGAGCAGAATCTTCGCGCGGTCGCGTTGCTGAAGCAGGCGGATCTGCTCTTCGAATTCGGATTTATGCTCTTCGATCCGGGAAGCACTTTGGAGTCGGTGCAGCAGAACGTCAATTTTCTTCGCACGATTCTGGCCGATGGATGTGCGGCGGCGGTCTTCTGCCGCATGCTGCCCTACGACGGCACGCCAATTAAGGATGAACTGGAGAGGACAGGGCGGCTGAAGGGCGATGTCTGTAAGCCGGAATACGACTTTTTGGAGCCGAGGGTAAATGCGCTCTATCGGGCGCTCTCCAGCCTGGTGGATGTCTGGGGATGGATCCATGGCTTTGAGGCGCTTTCGCCGCAGCTGAACTGGGTCTCGAACGAGATTGCCATCATGGAGAGAATGTGTCCGGGGCTGGAAGGGATGTCCGAGTACAAACAGACGGTGCGTGGAATCACGCAGGCGAGCAACGCGATTCTTTTTGAAGTGATGGGCCAGTTGCTGGAGGCGGCACGGAGAGCCGATCCGGCTGCGGAGCGTCTGCCCGAGGGGGCGACGAGCTGGACGACGGAGAAGTTAAAGGAGCGGAAGCAGGAGTTTCTCGAGATTCTGCTGACGCAGCGGAACGCATTTGTGGGAAGGCATCAGGCGGCGTTGCTGGATTCGTTGCGGATTTTACCGCTGGAGCCCGCGTTGAAAGAGGCAACGATGGCGATGGGAGCTGGAACGATTGCGTGATCTGACCCGATGCGGTGCGGTCGGCGTCGCCACACAAACTCCGCGCGGGCTCGCATTGAAAATCGATACACAGCGCAGTAAGACTACATCCCGGCAGGTCGCAGAGCATGTCGACAAATCCGCCGCTCCAGGAGACGTCAGGCCGTGACCAGGCTTCCTCTGCGCCTTTCAACGAAACGGACGTCTCAGTTGCAGCGGTCTCTTCACCTCGCAAGGGACCGCGCTTCTACCGCCCCGAACTCGACGTCCTTCGCTTCACCGCCTTCCTGCTGGTTTTTGTTTCTCATTATCCGCACTATCCTGATAATCGTGTCTTTGCCACGCTGCTTGGCATGGGTCGCGTTGGGCTGCTGCTTTTCTTTGTGCTCAGCGCCTATCTCATCACCGGCCTTCTGCTTCGGGAGCGTGAGACTACCGGCAAGATTCACGTTGCCGCCTTCTTCGTGCGGCGTATCCTTCGCATCTGGCCGCTTTACTTTCTCGTCATCAGTCTTGCGTTCTGCTGCAAACCTCTGTTTCCCCATATTCCGCTTTCGCCGCGGGCTATACCGTATCTCTTCCTGCTTGCAGCCAACTTCTTCATCGCCCGCCACGGCTGGCTCCTCGGCCTGATCGGTCCGCTGTGGAGTCTTTCGATTGAAGAGCAGTTTTACCTCGTCATCCCGTCGGTCATGCGATCTTTTGGCATCGTGGGCCTCAGAAATCTCGCTCTTGTCGCGATCGCAGTGGCCTACATTACGCTCGCAGCGCTGGCGCATCATCCGGCGGTGCCTCTCGCCTCGACGCACGATACTTCTCCGATTGACCTTCCGTGGATTAACAGCTTTGTGCAGTTCCAGTTCTTCGCAGCCGGAACCCTCGTTGCCATCCTGTTGTACAAACGACGCTGGGTTATCTCCCCGCTCGCCCGCCTTTCTCTGCTGTTTGGCGGGCCAGCCCTGATCTTCCTCGTCGATCTCACCCTCCACCCGTCGCAGCCGGGGATACCCGGGCTGCATTTATGCGCTGGCTACCTTGGCCTGCTCCTCGGGACCGTCGCCATCTTCCTTGCTTTTCTGAACGCTTCCATCCGCCCTCCCCAGGCTCTCGTTTACCTCGGACGAATCTCCTATGGCTTGTATGTCTTCCACTTTTTTGCCATCAACTTCGGGATTCTGGCGTACAAGCGACTGCAACGGGCAGGCGTTCCTGTCTCTTTCCTGCTGCTGGTAGAACCCACGATTTTGCTGGTCACTATCGCGGCTGCCGCCACCTCCTATCGCTTCTTCGAGCAGCCCATCCTGCGCCTCAAGGAGCGGTTCGCCTACGTACGCACCGTAGCCTGAGTGAATTCCGGGAGGCGGAAACATTTCGACACCGCGCGACCGTCTAATATAGGCGAGTGAAGAAGTAAGGGGGACAGATGACTCTGCTGAATGCGCCGAAGTTCGATGCGGGCCGCGAGCGAAAGAAGGCTGTGCTGATCTACGGTGGGATTGCGCTGGTATTGCTGGCCGCAGCGATTGGGGTGCTGGGGTATCTCCTGGGCCACGGCTGGTTCTACACCAATCTTCCGGCAGAGCATAAGGTCGACAAATTTTTCCAGGCCCTGGAGACGAAGGACTACAACAAGGCTTATGCCCTGTGGATGAGCGATCCTGACTGGCAGCAGCATCCGCAGAAGTACGACTACAACCTCAAGCGATTTACCGAAGACTGGACGACGGAAAGTCCGGTAGGGCCGATTCAATCGCACCATGTGGACATCTCGAAAACGGATGGAACGGGCACATTCGGCACGGGAATTATTGTGGCGGTACGGGTGAATGGCGATCACAAATTGTTTATGTGGTACGAGAAGAAGGACGGCACTTTGACGTATCCAGCACCCCATGAGCTGCAGTATCAGTGACACAGGACTGGTGTATCCAGGAAGAGCACCAGAGGCGGAGACAGGGCTGCAATGAATTCCTGGACACGAAGGACACACAAACGCGCCTTTGGCCATCATCTTCCTATTTTTCTTGTATCCGCAGCAGCTGTTGCGACGCTGTACGTTACGAGGCCCTATAAAGATGTTCTGTCCAAGGCCAGCTTCGCAACCGCGTATCCTGCCCTGTTGCTGCTGGCTTTGACGTTGCTGATCGGGCCGTGGAACCTGATCGCGGGGCGACGGATGCCGGTGTCGAGTGACTGGCGTCGTGATGTGGGGATATGGGCAGGGATCGTGACGGTGATCCATGTCGCGGTGGGACAGAATGTCCATCTGCGGGGAAGGCCCTGGCTCTACTATCTGTACGACAGCCATGCGAAGGGACCGCATGGGCTGCGGCACGATCTCTTCGGCTTCAATAACTTTACGGGGCTGATCGGTGTCCTGATTCTGCTTGTGCTGCTTGTGACTTCGAACGACTGGTCGTTGAGGCGGCTGGGTACGCCGGGATGGAAACAACTTCAGCGAATGAACTACGCCTGCTTTGCACTTTCCGCAGCCCATTCGGTTGGATATCAGACGATGGAGAAGCAGAAAGTGGGCTTTGTGACGACGGTGTGGTTGTGTATCGCCGCTACGCTTGTTCTTCAAGTCGCAGGCTATGTGCTGAGAAGGCGTCGTGACAGGGTTCGCGAGCTGGAGCGGCTGAGCGAAAGCGTTGGTTGAGGTTTGCGTTGCCGTGGAGCATGCACGTTTGGCGTTTGACCACTCTTAAGGCGATTGCTTAGCATCGTGGGGTTCGCTTCGACGTCTGCACTGGATGGAATTGCTTCAACATGACCGCTTTACGCTGCGGTTTGGACTGTGGCGAGGACTGAGTGCGTCTTTGGGCGAACCAGCAAGCTGCTTTTGTTTCGCCGCGGGCAGTGCAGAGGTCCGGAGCAAGAAGGGAAACGATGGGGATGAATCGCCGGGATGTGATTAAGGGAGCGCTGCTGTCTGCGGGAGCCATTTCAACCGGAAGCGCGATGGCGCAGGAGGTCGAGAGCAGGGCAGGAGGGGACAAGCCGGCTCCGCACGAGAGTTTTCCGGCTGCCCCGCGCAAGACGAACGGCGAGCGCATGCCCAACATTCTTTGGGTCTGCACGGACCAGCAGAGGTTCGACACGATCTCAGGGTTGAGTAACTCCGTCATCAAGACACCCAACCTTGAGAAGTTCATGGCCGAGTCGGTGACGTTTACGAATGCGTTTGTCCAGACGCCGATCTGCTCTCCGTCGCGAGCGAGCTTTCTGACGGGGCGCTATCCGCATGTGACGGGCCTGCGGGCGAACGGGCAGAGGATCCGGCCTACAGAGCGGCTGGTGACTCGAACGCTGGCCGACTATGAGTACACGTGCGGGCTGGCTGGCAAGCTGCATCTTTCGCCCTGCCTGGGTGGGCGGGTGGAAGAGCGCATCGACGATGGGTATGAGGTCTTCAAGTGGAGCCACGACATCAGCGACAACTGGCCGCTGAAGAATGAGTGGTATGTGTGGCTGGACCGGCAGGGCGTGAAGATTCCGAAGGCTCCGCGAGGGCCGGTGTGGGGAATGCCGATCGATCCGAAGTACTCGCAGACGGCGTGGTGTGCGGATATGGCGATCCAGTTTATGCGCCAGCAGAAGGAGTTCAATCCGTGGCTGATGTCGGTGAATATCTTCCAGCCGCACCATCCGTTCTATCCGACGGCGGAGTATCTGAGCCACTATGCCCCGGCGAAGATGCCGAAGCCTGCCTACCGCGAGGGGGAGCTGAAGAACAAGCCTGTCTTCCAGACGGTCGACCACAACGGAGCGTACGGAGGAAAAGACATCTCGTTTGCGAAGACGTCACCTGAGGTTCACCAGGAGGTGATTGCGGCGTACTACGCGATGATCGAGCAGGTCGATACCGAGATGGGCCGGATGATGCAGGCGCTTGAGGAGAGCGGGCAGGCAGACAACACCATCGTGATCTTTATGAGCGACCATGGCGAGATGCTGGGCGACCATGGCATGTATCTGAAAGGGCCGTATTTCTATGACTGCCTTTCGCGTGTGCCGCTGATGATTCGGTGGCCGGGAAGATTCAAGCAAGGGCGGAAGGTGGATGCGCTGGTAGAGCTGGTGGACCTGGCTCCGACTTTGCTGGAGGCTGCGGGGATCCCGGTTTCAGCGGGAGTGCAGGGGCGCTCGCTGATGCCGCTCCTGACGGGGCAGACGACAGAGCATCGCGATTCCGTATACATGGAGTACTTCGACGCGAATGCGACGTATGAGATTCCTCCCATGCTGACGAGCGTTCGGACGAAGAAGTGGAAGCTGAACTACTGCGATAAACCGAGAACGGGTGAGCTGTATGATCTGGAGAAAGATCCGGGCGAGTTCAATAACCTGTGGGGCGATCCGCACGCGCGGGACGCCCAGGAGATGATGATGCATACCCTTGTGGGGCGCATGATTGAAACGACTGATCCACTGCCAGTGCGGCATACTGCCTGGTAGCCCAACCTTATCTTTACCGAGGAACCTGAAGTGATGCGAATGAGATTAGCAGCAGCCTGTGCGGCGTTTGCGGCGATGTTGTGTGCATCAGCAGTTGGACAACAACATCGTCCACCAGCTGTACCGCTTGTCACCCACGATCCGTTTTTCAGCCTGTGGTCGATGGGAGACAAGCTGACGGATGTCCAGGTGAAGCATTGGACTGAAGCCGCACAACCGATGCTTGGTTTGATTCGGATCGACGGAAAGACGTATCGCTGGATGGGAACGACGCCGCGCGGTTACTTTGGCATGCCCGCAATCGACGCTATGGAGCAGACTTCGTTCGAGCTGACTCCGCTACACTCGCGCTACCACTTCAGGGCAGCGGGGCTTGAGCTGGCTGTGAGTTTCTTCAGCCCGCTTTTGCCGAAGGATCTGGATGTCATGTCCAGGCCGGTGACCTATCTGAGCTGGAGCGTGCGATCGATTGACGGAAAACAACATCAGGCGGACCTGATGTTCGATGTAGACCCTTTGATTGCGGTGGATCAGCCAGCTCAGCCGGTGACATGGTCTCGAACGCGGGCCTCGGGGCTGACGCTGCTCAACGTCGGTACGCGTGACCAGCAGGCCTTGCACCAGTCTGGCGATAGAGTGCGTATTGATTGGGGATATTTCCATCTCGGTATTCCGGATGATGCTATGGCGGCCATCTCCATGGCAAAGGACGGAATCCCCGCGTTTGTAGCCTCGGGGAACCTTCCTGATGCGGACGATTCTTCGATGCCGCTTCCTGCGGGACGAAGGCCGGGAGCTGCCCACTTATCTGCAAAGCTTCCACTCGGTATGGTCGGGACAAAGGCAGTGGAGCGCCATGTCGAGCTGGCCTACACAGAGGGCTATGCGATCGAGTATCTCGGGCGTAAACTTCGCCCTTATTGGCAACGGAACGGCATGAGCGAGGGCACGCTGCTTGCCACTGCAGAAAAGGAATATCGCCAGCTGGAGGAGAGAGGCAACAAATTCGATGAAGAGACCATGACGAAGATGGAGAAGGCCGGAGGCGCGGATTACAAATATCTGACCTCTCTGTTGTTCCGTCAGACGATCGCGGCACACAAGCTTGTGGCCGACATCGACGGCACGCCCATGTTCTTCTCCAAGGAAAACGACAGCAATGGCTGCATCGATACGGTGGATGTGACTTATCCTTCTTCTCCCTTCTTCCTACTCTTCAATCCGAAGTTACTTGAAGCGCAGTTGGAGCCTCTGATGCGATATGCGGCGCTTCCAAGATGGCGCTTTCCGTTTGCTCCGCATGACCTGGGGACGTATCCGCTGGCGAATGGGCAGGTCTACGGGGGCGGCGAAGAGAACGAAGAAGACCAGATGCCGGTTGAGGAGAGCGGCAACCTGATCATCATGGTGGCCGCGATGGAGCGCAGCGAAGGGAACTGGGACTTCGCAAAGCGCTTTATGCCACAGCTGACGCAGTGGGCTGACTATCTCGAGAAGAAGGGAATGGACCCTGAGAACCAGCTCAGCACGGACGACTTCGCCGGTCACCTCGCGCACAACACCAACCTGTCACTCAAGGCGATTGAGGCGCTCGGCGCGTTTGTCGAGATTGCGCGCGGTGTCGGCGATACCAAGCTGGCGGACAAGTATGCTGCCGCTGTGAAGCCGATGCCGGCGCAGTGGGAGAAGATGGCGCTCGATGGCGACCACTATAAGCTGGCGTTCGATCAGCCGGGCACCTGGAGCCAGAAGTACAACCTTGTCTGGGACGACCTGCTGGGGCTGCACCTGTTCCCGAAGCGCGTGATGCAGACGGAGTGGGCCTTCTACAGCAAGCATATGGAGAAGTATGGTCTACCGCTGGACAATCGCAAGACGATCACGAAGCTGGATTGGCAGGTGTGGACCGCGAGCCTGGCGAGCACACCGGAGCAGTATCAGGACCTGATTCATCGGCTAGTGGTCTGGGCGGATGAGACGCCCTCTCGGGTGCCGACGACGGACTGGTACGACACGATCAGCGGAAAGAGGATAGGCTTCCAGGCGCGGTCGGTGGTGGGTGGAGTCTTCATCAAGGCCCTGATGGCTGAAGGAATCAGTAAGTAAAGAACGGTTGGCCAGAGGATCCCGACGGATCCTCTGGCTTTTTAAGTTGTGATTTGATCGAAGACGCTAGCGGCTGCCCCTTGAACGCCCGCATATCGTCCGGCTGCAGCGGGGATGAGCCGCGGTGGCCGCTTCGAGCCGAAGTGCAGGAGAGATTGCGCGTTCTGCTGCACGTCCGAAAGGAAAGTCGATTGGCCTTCGATCAGACCTCCGGAGAGGACGATGATCTCCGGATCGAAGAGATTGCTCAGGTTGGCAACACCCTCGGCAAGATAGGCGGCCAGTTGGCGATAAGCCTGAACGGCATTGCGATCGCCAGCGATGGATCGCCGAGCGATCTCAAACGCTAGAGCCGGCTCTGGCTGATCGGTACTAAGGGTGGGATCGAGCAGTCGGTATTCTTCGATGAGGGCTGCAGTCGAGACGTAGGCTTCCAGGCAGCCTCGACGACCACAGTTGCAAGGCTTACCGTCGAAGCGAATCGTCTGATGACCTATGGTTCCGGCAAAGCCGTGGCTTCCACGGAGCAGATGGCCATCGACGATCACTCCGCCTCCGATGCCGGTACCGATGGTGAGGGCAATCAGGTTCGAAAAGCCGCGCCCGGCGCCGAAACGAAGCTCTGCGAGCGCGGCTGCGTGAGCGTCGTTTTCGACAAAGACAGGAAGATCGGTGATCGTGCGAAGGTATTGTCGGATATCGAAGCCTGCCCATCCGGGCAGGTTGTCGGTCGCAGCGAAGACCGTGCCGTTTTTTGAGTCGATTGCGCCAGCGCTGGCGATACCGACCCCGTGTAGAGGAATGTTATTTGTTTCCGCTGCCGCGAGCGTATGTTGGAGTGCAGCCGTCAGAGCGGTAGCGATGCTCTCGCGTCCCTGCGCTGCCGTCGTTGGAGTGTCGTGCTGCAACTGAACGGTTCCATCGACGCCAACGACAGCAGACTTGATCGAGGTTCCTCCAATGTCAATCCCGATGACGTGGCGATGCGATGATGTGGAGGATGGGTCGAGTGATCGAATCGCCTCGACGAAGGTGGCGGTAATGCTTCCCGGGCGTGTGATGGCCGATCCGACGACGACGCACCATGCTCCGGCTTCGAGAGCGATACGGGCCAGTGCCGGTGTAGAGACGTTTCCTTCTGCGATGACAGGTTTGCCGGTTTCACGTGCGAGCGCTGAGACCAGCTCGGGATGAAAGCCGAAGGTTCCTTTGGTCTCGTCGGTGTAGCCGTGGAGTGTGGGGGCAACGATGTCGGCCCCGCCTTCCGCGGCGAGAACGCCCTCTCGCAGAGTAGCGATGTCGGCCATGACGAGCAGACCCAGCTCTTCGTGAATGCGACGAACAATATCGCGCCACGGCTCGCCATAAGGGTGGAGACGATCGGTGCAGTCCAGCGCGATGATGGTTGCACCTGCGTTCGCGAGTGCTTTTGCAGCGACAAAGTCGGGGGTGATTCGAAGCTGACCGCCTTCGTAGCTCTTCTGAATCGCGATGATTGGCAGCGAAGTATCGAGGCGAACGGCGCGGACGTGCTCAGGGCTGTTGAGGCGGAGCCCGCTGGCGCCGCCCATAACGGCAGACCGGGCGACTCGACGCAAGGTCTCGGTGTCTTCCATGGGATCGTCAGGGGCGGCCTGACAGGAGACGATGAGCTTGTAGTGCAAGGCGTTCAAGACAGGGTGCATGATTATCCGATTTCGGAAGCCGATGGAATGTTTAGGAAATGGTACGCCCAATGCGAGACGTATGGTTGTATAGTCTACTAGCTTAGTTTTACAGAATTCATCTCCAACTCCGTTGTGATGAAAGGCCGAGTGGAATGCACGAAGTGGTGATGGCAGGGGCACTGCTCGCCGTTGTCTCCGGCGTGATGAACGGTCTTTTTACGCTCCCGATGCGGTTTCTCGGGCGATGGTCGTGGGAGAACGTCTGGAGCGTCTTCATCACCGGGGCCTGCCTCCTTCTTCCGGCAGTTCTTGTGACCCTGACAGCGCCGCAGAGTTGGGGATTGTTGAGCGAGGCTCCTGGGCGCGCCGTCACGATTGCACTTTTGACTGGCTTCGCGTGGGGTTTTGGAGCAATTATGTTCGGCCAGAGCGTAAGTGCAATCGGAATCGCGCTCGCGAACACCTTCGTTCTCGCGATCAGTTCAGCCTTCGGAGCTGTGATACCGATACTGCTCTTGTCGCCGGCCAGAATGCACGAGCGTTCGGGACACTTCGTACTCGCGGGAATTGCGGTTGAGATCTGTGGAATTGCCCTGTGCGGACGGGCAGGGCTGCTGCGGGAACGTTCCGCGGTAGATCTTGAAGCGCAGCGCGGTGATCTTGTGGGCAAGGCCAGGCCGCTGGCGATCGCGTTTCTCCTGGTGATCGGATCGGGCCTACTATCGGCAGTCTTCAATATAGGATTCGCCCTGGCGCAGCCGATTGCAGCGTTCGGCCAGCTTCGAGGTCTCAGCGAATTCACAAGCACGAACCTGATTTGGGTGCTGATGCTTGGGGGTGGCGCAGTCTCGAACCTGGGATTCTGCGTGTTTCTTCTGGCGAAGAACGGTACCGCGCGAAAGTTTGCCCAGCCGCGAGGTTTGCGCCTTTACAGCCTGGGGCTGGTCATGGCGGTGTTGTGGGGAGGAAGCATCTTTGTGTACGGAGCCGCTACACCAAAGCTGGGTTCTCTAGGACCCTCGATCGGTTGGCCACTCAGTCTGGCCACGGGACTGCTGGTGGCCAATATAGCGGGTCTGTTGCTCGGGGAGTGGAAGGGTGTTCCACGGCGGGCACTGGGATGGATGTTTTCAGGGATCGGGATTTTAGTCGCAGCCATTGTCATCTTGAGTAAGGCAAACCAATGAGAACGAAGAAGAGCACCTTCAAGAAGAAGACGGGGCCGGAGGAACATCCGGTGAGGAATGAAAGATCCACTTCCCATTCTGTGACACACGGGGGGCGGGGAGGCTCTCCCGCGTTTGCCGCAGATCTGTATAGGCCATTGGACAAGGAGAGCTTCGAGCCGCTTTACGCGCAGATTCAATCGAGATTGGAGGAGCTGATCCGCTCCGGGAAGATTGGCGTGGATGATTCCTTACCGGGCGAGGCGGAGCTTTCGCGCAATTTCGGAATAAGCCGGATGACGGCCCGTCAAGCGCTGGAAGGGCTGACCAATGAAGGCCTGACTTACCGGGAACGCGGTCGGGGAACCTTTGTGTCGCCGCCAAAAGTGGAGAAAGAGATCACGCACCTGCTTGGCTTTACGGCTCAGATTCGGTTGCTCGGACGAAAAGCGACAACGCGTGTGCTGATTGCAGCAGTCATTCCAGCGGAGACTTCGATCGCGGCGGCGCTGGAGCTTTCGCCTCGAGATCCAGTATTGCGCCTGCAACGGCTTCGATCTGCCGACGACGAACCAATTGCACTCGAAGAGGTCTGGATTCCCTGTGGAAGATTTCCCGGAATCGAAACGATCGATTTTGGACACCATTCTCTTTACGAGACGCTACGCGACCGGTATGGGGTAAGGATTGGCTCGTCACGGGAGACTATCGGTGCGTGTGGAGCAACTGGCGAACAGGCAAAGCTGCTGCGGATTGCTCCGAAAGCGAGCCTGCTGGAGGTTTCGCGTACGCTGCTGGATACGGAGGGCTGCCCCATGGAGGTGGCACACTCCCTTTATCGAGGCGATCGCTATCACGCAATCCTGACGATACCCGCGGTCGAGCGCAGCTGATGTGTGCTGCTTCGAGACGCCGAAGAGATATGCCATGGAAGCTGGAGGAAAAGTGAAGGTGAAGCTTTCGGGAGCGAAGGTCAGTCGCTTTTATCGATCTGCCGCGTTTGCAGTGATGGCCATGGTAGCCGCGCCTGCATTTGGGCAGCTCGATTCTGTAGCCTCGCATAAGTTGCTGGATGTGATGAAGGTCTCTGCCGAAGGAGATTCAACACAGGCGTTGGTCTCTCCGGTAAAGGGGCTGGTCCGTGAGGTGCAGTGCGATGTCGTCATCATCGGGGCGGGCCTGGGTGGAGTCAGCGCAGCTCTGGCGACCGCGGAGAAGAAACATACCGTCTGCATGACGGAGCCGACGTTGTGGGTTGGGGGACAAGCGACATCGCAGGGGGTCTCCGCCTTTGACGACAACAAGTGGATCAACACGACAGGAGGCACCCGGAGCTACCTGGATCTGAGCAATCGGATTCGACGACACTATGCGGCTTTTCGTCGCAATCGGACTGAGTCTGAAGCTGAGGCAATCCAGAACGACATGGCGAATCCTGGGGGCTGTTGGGTCGGTCAATTGTGTTTTGAGCCTGAACCCGCTGAAAAGATTCTCGTATCCATGATGGGACCGTTCCAACGCAGCGGCTGGATTAGGCTGTGGCTGCATACAGTGCCGGTGAAAGTTGACCGTCAGGGGCGGATGATCCGGAGTGTTTTGGCCTATGACTTCGATCATGCAACCTGGCTTCTGCTGCGCGGAAGATTTTTCGTCGAAGCCAGTGAGCTCGGCGACCTGCTGTCTTTAAGTGGATTGCCCTATCGCATTGGAGCGGAGTCGCGAGCGGAGACGCATGAACGCAACGCACCCGCAGCGGCGAATCCCCATGCGAGCCAGAGCTTCACATACCCGTTCATCCTTGAACAGCGCTCAAGGGCAGAGGTTTCGAAGGATCCCGAACCGCCTGCTTACGAGAGCTTTCTCCGACACTATACGCTTACGGTCGACTATGGCCGCGGAGATCTCCGGACGTACGGCTTCTTTGAAGCCAGACCCAAACTTCCCGGATCATTCTGGGTGTATCGAAGGTCGATCGAGGCTTCGAAGTTCGATCCAGCAGCGTTCTCCAACGATCGCAGCATGATCAACTGGAGCAGCAACGATCATTGCGATGCCAATCTGTTGAGCACCGATCCTGCGTTGCAGGCGCGCGCCTTACAGGACGCCAAACGTGCCTCGCTTGGTTTTGCATGGTGGATCAGGCACAGTGTTCCACGCGATGACCATCAGGGCCTCGGTTATCCCGAGCTGGCCGTCTTAGCCCATGCGATGGGCAGCAAAGACGGTCTCTCGCAGCACCCGTACATCCGCGAATCCCGGCGCATCGTGCCCTTACGCACCATCGTTGAAGAGGATCTGGCGGTTGATTTTCAACCAGGGTCGCGGGCGGCTCACTATCCAGACACTGTCGGGATCGGTTGGTATCCGATCGACATCCACAGCTGCGATCATCAGGACTTCACCTCGCCGACGAAGCCGTACGAGATTCCTCTTGGGGCGCTCATCGACCGTGATGCAGATAATCTGATGGCGGCAGGCAAGACCATTGGAACTACGCACATCACGAATGGGGCCTATCGACTGCATCCAACGGAGTGGGCTGCAGGCGAGGCTGTAGGCGAAACGTTGGCGTGGTCTCTCGACCACGGAACGACTCCTGCGAAGGTGGATCGAGATAGCGCCCAATTAGAAAAGCTGCAGATGGAACTCGCCCGAAAGGGGCATCCCGTTTTTTGGTATGACGACGTTCCGGTTCAATCGCCAGAGTTTGTCGCGATGCAGATGGGAGCGGCGAAGGGATGGTGGAAGGTGGATCCGGCAACGCTGCATGGCGAAGCGAAGAAAACTGTCTCTACGGAAGAGGCTGCGCTTGCATTGGGACGACGGATCAAATCTTCAGGGCATGCAGGCCTTAGCTGGGAAGATCTCCGGGCAGAAAAGTATGACGTTCAAAAGAGGACGGGATCTGTAAGCCGAGACGAATTTGCCGAGTGGATGATCGCGAGAGCGGCTCATTGAGGAGTGAATTGAGCGAGATCGTAGATCCCGAGCTGTTTCTCGAGCGTGGTCACTTTGTCGAGATAGATGTCGAAACCGTCGCCGCCGAAGGTTTGCCGCTCAATCTTTTCGAACTGTTCGCCCAGAGAATCGTACTCATGGGACGAGATGATCTTGTGAAGCTCGGGAAATAAAATCGTGTCCTCGCGCGCCTCATGAGGAGCGTACATGCGATTGAAGGCATGGAGGTCAGCGGCGAGATGGGCGCGATCCTCCCGTGTTTTGGGAGATTTGGAAGTTGCCAGGATGCGATCCGTGACGCGACGGCCAGCCTGATGCTGTGCATAGAGCGTGTCTACCAGGTCGACCAGTTTTCCGGCTTTTCGAAAACGGGGAAACAGGTGCTCTTCTTCGAGCTTCTCGTGATAGTCCTCGACAAACGTTCGAATAATGGTTGCGCCATCGGAGACGACCTGAGGAGGGAAGTCCAGCTCCGCGCCTATCCGGCGAATCACCTCATCATAGGAGAGCATGACGCGCTTGAGGAGGCCGTGCTCACGCATGAGGTCCTCATTCGTAGAAACATTCTCTTCCTCCTTTTCATGGCATCCCACAAGCAGTGACGGGGCCAGTACAGTAGCTACTGCCATACCAACGAATTTGCGACGGCATTTGGTTTTTGCATCCAGCTCGCTTTTGTCCATGATGTTCTCCTATGCGATCCGCACAAGACCAAAGAACGTACTCTCCAGTTGGTCCCGTCATCGAGAAGGCATCCTATAGAGTCAGATGCAGCCTCCTGGGTGCCACAAGTACTGACAACACAACGAAAATTTGCGCACCTAGAGCTGCACTCTAAGTGCGTGAACGTTTGTGATTTTAGTGTTGTTTATTAAAGCGATCGACGGTTCCACTTCGGGCTCGGGCAGAGCACCCAAGCAGATCTCTAGATTCACTGGACGAATGGCTCGGTCGAACGCTTTTTGGGGGCTGTGGGAAGGAATGAGTTGGTGGCCATCAAGGAAAGGCCAAGGCGTCGCCAAATCTTCATTGCAAGGGGCAAACTCTGTCGAAACAAGAATAGTCGGAAATAAGGAGGGCGCCGTGGCATTCAAGCCCTGGCGCCCTCACCTTGCAGAGATTCAGAGTCAGAACGCGAGCTTTGCACCCAACTGCAGTACGCGAGGATCGTAGGCGGAGGTGACCTGACCGAAGTTCGGATCATTCGTATTCGCATTGATATTTTGAAATTGCGTGTGGTTGAAGGTGTTGAAGCTTTCGACACGCATTTGAAGGTTAAGGCGCTCAGTAATTGCAAAGGTTTTGAACGCCGAAAGATTGAAGTTGAAAAGTCCCGGAAGGATAATGGCGTCCTTTCTGGCATTTCCAAAGCCCTGAGTCGTTCCACCGGCCCAGGGAGCGATCGGAGCCGCGAAGGCAGTTTTGTCGAACCACGCGAGCTGTGTCTTAGGATAGGAGATTTTACCTACGATATTCGGCCGATTGGTCGTGCCGCCGCCTAAGCCTAGAGTGTCGGTGCCATTATAGGTAATAGATTGCGGAATACCCGATTGCACATTTGTTACTCCCGAAACCTCCCAACCGCCGAAGGCGATCCGCTGGAAAGCGTTGCCGCTCTTTGCGAAGAAGGGGAGCTTATAGAAGTAGTTTGCATTGAATATCTGACGGCGGTCGAATCCTCCCGAAGCGCGATCGTATTCTATGTTGAAGGGGTTCGACACCGCATTAAGGTCATTGGTCGCTGTATCGATCTCATGAGAGTAGGTGTATGCCAGCTGAAAGGTAAGTCCGTGCTTATCCTCCATGCGTACTCCGACTTGGAGAGAGTGATAGCTGAAGTTGGTTCTATTCTCCTCCTGGGTAATGCCGCTGAAGCCAGGGAACTGCCGATACAAGTTCGCAGTAGGAACGATAGGAGCCTGACCAGGAACGTTTATTGTCGTGTTGGTAGCGACCGCCTGCCGCTTTGCCAAACCGACCACAGGATCGCTCAACGGCAAGGTATTGATCGCCCGTGTATTGTTCTGACTCCAACCCGTCGAGCCAACATACTGCACCACCCCTATTACGGATGGAGCAATCTGTCTTTGCACACCAAGGCTGAACTGTGCGGTGCCCGGAGGAGGATAGTGATAGGAGATGTTGGTCAGCGTGGAGGGGAAGAAAGCCTGAGCCGCTGTAGCGCCAGTTATTGCACTGGTTCGCGGATTGGAGAAATACACGTTGTTTGCTGAAGGTTGATAGGCAAACGGTGGATTTTGTGCCGCGTTGTAAACGTCATTTCCCTGAACACGTTCGAAGAACATTCCGAACCCGCCCCGGATAACTGTATCTGACCTTCCGGGGAGACTGTAGGCGAAACCTACTCTCGGCTGCCATGTGTGATATTGGTTTTGGACCACTCCTCGTGGGAAGCCATTGACGCCAGCCAAGCTAATGCCATTGAGGTAAAACGACTTGCCGTTGAACTGCGTGAGCGAAGCAGGATTGAGTGTGCCATCCGCATTGAGAGGGGACGGTTGTGACCTGCTGTAATTATCCGGAACGAAGTTTGCAAACTGGTTGTATCGCTCGTAAGTATGAGGCAATGCATCGAAACGAAGGCCGATGTTAAGAGTCAGCCGCTGACTGATATGCCAATTGTCTAAAGCGTAGAAACCATAGTTGTCCTGGACCCAATGCTTGCCGGCGAGAAACTCGAGCTGTGTGAAGGTGGCCACATCGCCAAGGAGAAAGTTAATATAAGAATCTTTAGTGAAGGAGCTGTTGTTGAAGACTGCAGTGCCCTGAGTGTTGGCCTGCAGCTCCTGGTTTTTAGGAGCGTGCAGCCAGCTAAAGCCGAATTTGAGCTGATGGACACCTTTGTTCCACGACAGATCGTCTCGCGTCTCGTAACCCATGAAGGAGTTCTTCCACGGGAAGTAGCTCGAACTCCAGTTTCTACCGTAAGGAGCGCCCAACTGGATCTCCGGCATGCGATTGAGCCTGTTATTGGCAGCCGGGAAGAAGGTTGTACCCGTCCAGCCTTGCGGCTGCGTGAAAACGCCTACGGGAGTGAGGTTGATCGTATTGCCGCTGTAAAGAAAAGCGGTTTCGTTGAGCAAGGTGGGTGAAAGTGTCTGGGTGAGTTTGACGGTGGAAGACCATGAGGGGTTCTTCATAGCCGTACCGACGGTCGGAAAATTGTTGGCAATGCCCCACAATGGCGGGTAGTACGTCTGATCCACCGCGTCATGAAGGTAGTGACCCATCAATTGCAATTTGCTGTTGATAGCGTGGTCGATCCGAACAACGTCTTCGCGGACATTGGTAGGTTGAGGAATGGAGGAGACGTATTGATTTGCACCAAAGTTTGGATGCGGAAAGGTTCCCGCGTTCATCTCGAGGACCGCATTCGGATCGATTAACTGTTTCGGAATGATGTTGTTCGGGAAGGGGAGTCCCGGAGTCAGGCCGCGCTGGGCATAGATTGCCAGCTTGGCTGGGTCACTCGTGGCGGGAACGATTGGGGCGGTGCCATTGGATGGTACGGTGTAAGCCAAATCCTGTCCGGCTACGGGGAAATTACTATCCGCGATAGTTACGCCCGTTGTAGGCTGAGTTCCCTGTACAAGTTTTCGCCACTCTTCGTTCACAAAGAAGAAAGTCCGGTTGCGCGAATTGTTGTACAAATGCGGGATCGTCAGTGGGCCACCGATATTGCCGCCGAAGTTGTTCAGGCGGAACTTTGACCGTGCACGACCCGCTATGTTGTTGAAGTAGTTGTTGGCGTTATAGGCTTCGTTTCGGTTGAACTCCCAAATTCCGCCATGAAAACTATGGGTGCCGGATTTGAGGACCATGAGGATCGTTCCGCCTGAGCCGATACCATAATCCGCCTGATAGTTACTGCTGAGAACCTGGAATTGCGCCAGGGCGTCGACTGATGGCAGGGAACTGAAGCATCCTCCGCACCCACGATCGTTCAGCTCGCCTCCATCCAGCAGGTAAATGTTGTGCGTAGATCGGGTTCCACTGAAGCTAAGTCCATTTGCAGCCGTTAGAGCGTTGACGCCTCCAAAAGCCGGTAGCGTGTTGGACACGCCTAATCCCAAGGCCGCGAGCGAGACCACATTGCGTCCGTTGGTCGCCAGCTGGGTCACCTGCTCACCGGTGATCAAATTACTCACCTCGCTGGTCTCAGACTGCAGTTGTAAGGCGTCTGCTTCGACCGTGACTGTTTCGGACTCGCTCCCTATGACCAACTTGAAGTCTTGTCTGAGGGTTTGGGCGGTGTTTACCACGAGATCGGTTTTGGTGTATCGCTGAAAACCCTTTACGGCGGCATCGACCGTAAAGCGCCCTACACCAACGTTCGCAAACAGATAAATCCCTGAGCTGTCCGTTGTTGTCTTTCGAACTTGTCCCGTTGCCACGTTTGTAAGGGTTATCTCGACGTTTGGAACGACAGCGTCCGTGGAATCAACGACTGTTCCAGTAATCGTCGCGTTTTCCTGGGCATTTCCTGGAAGGACCAGGAAAAGGAGTGTGCATAGAGTTATCAGAAACAAATAGGAACGACGCATGATGAGCCTCCAAATTGATCCAGACAGCAGCTGCTCGTACGCGACAATCAGAGAAGGAATTCATTACGACTCCGCCCCGACATCAACTATCCAAGAATTATTTTCTGCCGCGAAAAAAACGTATATTAGAAGTGCGGCGGATAGTACGTCGCCTATTTTGTATTTGTCAAGAAATAATTTTATTGACGATGCGACAAGGGGTGAGAGCGCCCCAAGCAGCATCTCTGCAACTACGTATCCAGATATAGATCAATAATTTAGCCGGAGAAGGCCAGAAGGATTTCGGGCTGTATCAGCGTCGTCCCCGTTCCCCTTCCGGCACGACAGGATGCATTCCTGCAAAACATCCGTGCTTCTCGGGTGGCTGCGTGATGTGCTCTGTAAAAAACGCCAGTTAAAAAGCACGACCTCTTTCGACTGTCGCCAATGAACTTTTTTAGGGCGGAGGGCAGGACATTGCTCACTTGGCCTCCGGCTGGAGATGGTTCTCAGGAAGTTGAACATCTTCCAGAAGGTGCAACCAGAGATCTGACGCCCGCGCGAAAAAGAGACTTGCAGCGGCAGTATAGGAGAACGTATTCTCCCGGAGCTGGAAATTTTTGACTAGACAAATAATTAGCCGCACATCCTGTTGCATGCATCACGAGAGAGGCAGAGCAGATGAAGCAGAATCATTCCCGCACATTGGGTCTACTCCTTGTTGGAACACTTTGCGTTGCCGTACCTTCCCGCTCCGCCTTCGCACAAGCCGCATCCGCCCGGCTCTCCATTCAACTCGATAAGCCGTTACATCCTGTAAGTCCTATGCTTTATGGCTTGATGACGGAGGAGATCAACTACTCCTACGACGGAGGTGTGTATGCCGAGATGGTCCGCAACCGCACTTTCCAGGATCACGGCTTCGGTGGGCTCGCGCACTGGAACCTCGACAACAAAGGTGACGCCCGCGGCACCATCGTCTATGACGGTACTGAGGGCCCCAGCGCGGCGCTACCCGGCAGCATGCTCTTCGAGATCAGCAAAGCTGACGCCAGCAACCTTGCCGGTGTCCGCAATGAAGGTTACTGGGGTATGGCTCTCCAACCCGATACAACTTATAAAGGCTCGCTCTATGCGAAGGCTGACTCGGACGACTTCGGCCCGCTCGTGGTCTCGCTTGTCAACGACAATACCGGAGCCGAGCTGGCCACAGCCTCCATCAGCAAAACCGCCACAACATGGAAGCGTTATGAGTTCACGCTAAAGACCGGCAAGATCAGTCCATCTTCGACCAATCACCTTCTTATCTCCGCAAGTCACTCCGGCAAGCTCTGGCTCAACCTCATTTCGCTCTTCCCGCCGACTTACAAGAACCGAGACAACGGCAACCGTCCCGACATCATGGAGCTGCTGGCGGGCATGCACCCAAAATTTCTCCGCCTGCCCGGCGGCAATTATCTTGAAGGCGATCAGATTGACGAGCGTTTCGACTGGAAGACCAATATTGGCCCCCTCGTCGATCGTCCCACGCACCGTGGCCCCTGGAACTATCAGTCGAGCGATGGCATGGGATTGCTTGAGTTTCTTGAGTGGACGGAAGATCTCAAGATCGAGCCCGTCCTTGCAGTCTTCGCGGGCTATGCTCTCAAGGGCGATCACATTCACCCTGGCCCTGCGCTTGCTCCTTATGTCGAAGATGCCCTTGACGAGATTGAGTTCGTCGCCGGTGATACTTCCACGAAGTGGGGATCGGTCCGCGCCAAACTCGGCCACCCCGCGGCCTTCCCGCTGCATTACGTCGAAGTTGGCAATGAGGATTGGTTCGACCGCTCCGGCAGTTATGAGGGGCGCTACGCTCAATTCTACAAAGCAATCAAGGCGAAGTACCCGAAGCTGGAGATCATCGCTACGGCTCCGCTCAAGCACATGAAACCCGATGTGCTCGATGACCATTACTACAAGCGCGCCGACGAGTTCTTCAGCTTCGTCAATCACTACGACAGCGCCGACCGTAATGGGCCCAAGATCTTCATCGGTGAGTGGGCTACGCGCGAAGGTGCTCCGACAACGAATCTCGGCGCCGCGCTCGGCGACGCAGCATGGATGACTGCGATGGAGCGAAATAGCGACCTGATCATCATGGCCTCCTACGCTCCGCTTTTCGTTAACGTCAATCCAGGCGGCATGCAATGGGAGTCGGACTTGATTGGCTACGACGCTGCCCGCGCCTATGGCTCTCCCGGCTATTACGCGCAATGCCTCTTCAGCGAGGACCTCGGCACCAGCGTGCCCACATCCTCTATCACCAACGCCGGCGACCGACTCTTCTACTCCGTCACAAACGATGCCGCCAAAGGCTTGGTTTACCTCAAATTGGTTAATGCAGCATCGCATGTGCAAACCATCGATGTATCCCTTAGCGGTGCCGGTAGCGTGGCGCACTCTGCTTCGCTGGTCACCCTCTCAGGAAAGACCACCGCTGAGACGAACTCTATCTCCGATCCGCGCCGCATCGTTCCTGTGAAATCGTCGATCCAGGCGGGCGATACGTTCAGCCACACAATGCCCCCCTACTCAATTCAGGTCATTGTTGTAGAGGCAAAATGACCTTTCCCGTGGCCCCGAGCTTCATAGCTGTGGGAAGGATGCGAAGAAATAAATGAACGGCAAGTCTAAGTCGCTTATTATTTTCGGTCGCGAATTAACTGCACATTTTGAAGTAATATGTTGGCTGTCGTTTGAGCAGGCGTGCGAAGCTAGCACTCGCTTTGTGGTTTCGAGAGTTGCGCAGGATAACGTTTTCTTCTTGTTGGGAGGCAAAAGTGAAGAAGGACTTGCTGAACGGTGTCTCTATGACTCGGCGCGCGGCCCTGATGTTATCCGCTTCGGCGGGTGTGGGGCTTACGTTGAATGAGCGGCTGCACGCCCTCGATAGCACTAAAACGGCCGTGCATCAGCAAGCGGGAAGTTGTACTACCCCACTGAGCGCAGTCGCGAAGACACAGTACGGTAAAGTTCGTGGCTTCGTGAGCGGAGGCGTGTACACCTTCAAGGGTGTTCCTTATGGCCAGGACACGGCGGGAGAGAACCGCTGGCTTCCGGCTAAACCTCCCACTCCCTGGAAGGATGATTATCCGGCTCTGGTGTATGGAGCGAACTGCCCTCAGACGCTGCACAACTACAAATCGATCGAGATGTCGTTTCTCTACGATTGGGATGACGGGTACATGAGCGAGGACATGCTCAAGCTGAACATCTGGACACCCAGTCTTTCTGGCCAGCGCCCTGTGATGGTGTACTTCCACGGCGGCGGCTTCAGCTTCGGGTCTGCCTACGAACTGCCATCGCATGAAGGCGCCCAGATGGCCCGCAATCATGACGTTGTGCAGGTGTCTGTGAACCACAGGCTCAACATCCTGGGCTTTTTCGATCTCTCCGAGATTGGCGGTTCCTCTTACGAAGATTCTGTGAACGTCGGTATGACGGATCTTGTGGCTTCGCTGCGCTGGATCCGCGAGAATATTGCCAACTTCGGCGGTGATCCCGACAAAGTCATGATCTATGGCCAGTCCGGCGGTGGATCCAAGGTCACCTGCCTGATGGGGATGCCTTCTGCTGCAGGTCTAATCCATCGAGCTGGCGTGCAGTCAGGCGGAGGGGGAAATATCCCGAGCGCGGAACAATCGAAGGACCTGGCACGTCAGGTGATGAAAGAGCTTGGGCTTGCGCCAAACGATATCGAGTCATTGAAAAAGATGGAATGGTCGAGGCTCTTCGCCGCCGGCAATGCTGTCATTGCGAAGATAAATCCTGCGACGAGAGGTCTAAGCGGGCCGGGCTCGGCTCCGCCTTCAACTCCAAGAGTCGGCTGGTCTCCGACGGTAGATGGTCGCACCGTAACGGTTCGATCTTTCTACGATACGGCTCCCGAGGTCTCGAAGAATGTCCCGATGCTCATCGGGTCCGTGAGTGAAGAAGGCATGCAGTACAAGTTGAATCCAACAGAAGCCGAGTGGCAGGAGACGCTGACTAAAGCTTATGGCAGCGAGAAGGCGGTCGCACTCATAGCCGCGATGAAGAAAGCGCATCCTGAAAAGAGCATTCGCACTCTGTCGTATGGTGTTCAGGGTTTGAATGCGCGCAACAATGTTCAGCGCATGGTGAAGCTGAAGCATGGACAGGGAGGCGCGCCCGCGTATCAATACTGGTTTACCTGGCAGTCGCCCATGCTCGGCGGCGAGTGCGGCGCGTGGCATACGGCTGAACTTGCGTTCTGTTTCGATAACACGAAGCGCTGCGAGCAGGGAACCGGGAATACACCAGAAGCCCAGGCGCTTGCGAAAAAGATGAGTACGGCGTGGGCCAACTTTGCTCGCAGCGGAGATCCGAGCCAAGCCGGACTTGCATGGACGCCAAGTGATCCGTCTCGGTGCCAGACGATGGTCTTCGATAAGACTTGCCGCATGATGGACGATCCGGACGGAAATGTCCGCAAGATCTTGCTGAGCTGACAACCTCAAGTGGAGAAGTCGATGCCGAAAGAACGATTCGCTCTGATCTTATCGATACAACTTGGTCTTGTATGCGCAATTGGCTTGCAGGCCCAGGTTCAAACTCTAGTACCGGCGGTGGTGCCGGGAGCAAAGCCGGCGAAGGTGGAACAGGTAACCGTCCACGGCACCTCCCTCGAAGGCAATCTGGAAGGCGACGCTGTCGATCGGCCGGTGATTGTCTACTTGCCTCCGAGCTATGCGACCGACAAGAAGCGGCACTATCCCGTTGTGTATGCCCTTCACGGTTATTCCATCGGAGCCGAACAGTGGAGTAAAGAGATTCACGTACCCCAGACCATTGAAGGCGCATTTGCCCAGGGCGCACAGGAGATGATTGTCGTCCTGCCCGACTCAAAGACGGTTCACAACGGCTCGATGTACTCCAGTTCGATTACTACCGGCGATTTTGAACAGTTCATTGCTAAGGATGTAGTCGCCTACGTCGATGCACATTACAGAACAATCCCGAATCGAGCGAGCCGTGGGCTTGTTGGGCATTCCATGGGCGGCTACGGTGCGGCCCGTATCGGAATGAAGCATCCCGATGTCTTTGGCAGCCTTTACATCATGAGTCCGTGTTGTCTGTCAGCACGTAAGATCGGCCCTGCGGCGTCCGAGCTCGAAAAAGCTGTGCGGAACATGAAGACGCCGGCAGATTCTGCTGCGCTTCCATTTGGCACAAGAGCGCAACTGGCGTCGGCAGCTGCGTGGTCACCCAATCCCAAGAATCCTCCTCTCTACCTCGATCTTCCTGTCAAAGACGGTGAGCCGCAGCCGGACATTCTCGCAAAGTGGGCCGCGAATGCTCCCCTGGCATTTGTCGATCAATACATTGGCAATCTGCGGCGATACAAGGGCATCTCCATGGACGTCGGCGACAAGGACGGTCTCAAGACCGATGCCACGAAGCTTCACGAAGTATTCGATCTATATGGTTTGCAAAACAGCTTCGAAGTCTACCAAGGGACTCATACGAGTGCGGTGGCCGATCGCTTTCAGAATCACGTGATGCCGTTCTTCAGCAAGAACCTCTGCTTCAAGGCGACTTGCAGCGACCATTGACGCGACGGCGTTTCGTGTCTTCAACTAAGTTTTCTCGGCATCAGCCAAAACCACTTATGGTGATGCGGATCGGATTCTATTGCACATGAATCGACGCAATTTTCTCGTGAGTTCGTTGGCAGCTACCGCTGCAGGCCCGCTGTCCGCCATGTCGAGCCCATTGCTTTCAGGCGCTCTTCCGTCTGCAGGTGAAACCAGGGTTGGCGTCCTGCTGGTCGATACGGATAGGGTGACGGTTCCGATCGACCAGCGAATCTACGGCCAGTTTCTCGAACATATCAACCACTCGGTCGAGGATGGGCTGTTTGCCGAACAGATTCGCGGCGCGGGGTTTGAAGGTGAAGACTTCAAGACGTATTGGGAGATGTTCTCGGACCACGGCCGCGTCGAGATTGCAGACATCGAATTCCAGAACGGCAAGAAGAGCATCCGTTTGCGTGTTGATGGCGGCCACGCAGGTATCCGGCAAGGGCGCCTCTTCCTCGATACCGGCATCAAGTATGACGGCTCGCTCTGGATCAAGCGCGAGGAAGGCTCCCCCAGGCTGACGCTCAAGGTGACAAGCTCCAAAGGCTTACCAATCGCATCGATACCACTTACGTTCGCTGGCTCCGATTGGCAAGAGGTCCCTTACTCCTTCACCAGCTCTGCGCGAGACACCCAGGCCTCGATTGAGATTAGCGCGGCCGGCCATGGCACGCTGCTGCTCGATTTCATCTCAATGATGCGCGCCGATGTTCGCCGTGACGGCATGTTGCGCCCCGACCTGTTGCAGGCCCTGCGGGATCTTCGTCCATCGTTTATCCGTTGGCCCGGAGGCTCCTTTGCTTCTACATACAAGTGGAAAGAAGGTATCGGTCGATATGCCTCGCGCGGATACCACCCCAACACCTACTGGGGTGGGTACTCAGACTATTTCGGTTTTGGGACAGAAGAGTTTCTTGGTCTTTGCTGGAAGCTCAACGCGGAACCTCTGATCACGCTGGCTTGTCCGGGTACAAAGGCCGAGCAGGTTCAGTACGCCATGGACTGGGTCCACTATCTTAATGATCCGCCGACGACCGAATGGGGACGATTGCGTGCGTCCAACGGACATCCTGCCCCCTACGGCGTGAAGTTCTTTCAAATCGACAACGAGCCTATGAATAACGGCTTTACGCCGGAGCAGTATGCGGAAATCGTCAACGTCTACGGCAGTCGGCTCCGTGCCATTGCTCCCAACGCGCGAATCGTGGCGTGTGGACAGAAGCGGTCCAATGATATGGACTGGAGCGAGAAGGTGATCGACCTTGCTGGCGATAACTTCGACGTCCTCGGCTGCCACAACTACGAGTACGAACCGGAAAACTTTGAGACCGGCCTGAGACGCATCCGTGACTACCTTACGAAGCTGCGGGACTATGTGCGCGCTTCAAAGCACACGAACATTGAGATCGGCGTTCTCGAGTGGAGCCTGCAGCACACCTACGATTGGCGCGCCGGACTCCATGCGGCCGGGAGCCTGATGCTGTATGAGGAGCTCAGCCCCGGTCTTACGATGACTTGCCCCGCGCTGCTTATGCGGAATACGACGGACGATCCAAAATGGACTTCCGCCATCTATCACGACCACGTGTCGTGGTTCCCAGGGGGGAGCTATGTGGTCGAGAAACTCTTTCGCGAACACTACGCAGAGCGATATCTTGCGTCGGCAACCGGAGCTTTCCATGATGTCCCCGATCGCAGGATCCTGTTCGACAAGATCTCGACGACGATCCCATCAGAGTGGCTGGGTGGCTCTGTCGAAGCCGTGGCCACGGCCAGCGCTGATGGCCGTCGTATCGTGATCAAGGCCGTCAACTACCAGGCAGAACGGAGCGCGTTACTCGTGCGACTTCAAGGCGCGGGTGCACCCGATAAGGCGTCCGCAAAATTGCACACCATCACCGCAGGGCTAATGGATTCCGCGTCGCTCGAACACCCGAACGCAATCGAGCCGGTGAGTCGGGCATTGAATTACGCGAAGGACTTTTCCGTGGACCTCGAGCCTTATACGGTCGCTGTGGTCGAGATTCGAGCCGAATAGCGCGATGGCGCGTCTAGTGGAACGACGCCCAGGCAGTGTACCGCCGACGTACCTCTGGCTCTTGAAGAGACGGATTGGTGGGCCCACCAGGACTCGAACCTGGAACCAAAGCATTATGAGTGCTCTGCTCTAACCGATTGAGCTATGGGCCCTAATTTGGCTTTAATACAGCGTCGCCGAGGTTTAGTGTAATGGATCGTACCTAAACGTAGTTGTGCGTACTTTGGAGAATATGAGTCCGGCTCTAACCGTTGACCTACAGGCCCGCTACCGCCCGTGTGCTGACGGGAGACCAGACATACCAAACCCGGTCTTTTCAGTGTCGCACAGCGGTTACGATTCGCGCACGATCGCTCGCGACCTGCCGGTCAAACTGCAGCGCTTTCAGTGCAAGATTATTTTTCCGGAGCAGTGCCTGGCGTCGCATTACTGTCCTCAGGGGACGGGTTAATGTGGCCAGCGGAATTTTCCGGGGTCTTCGATCGTACCGCCGTTGATCCCGGGCCTGCCGTAGAGGGGTTGTCTCCCTGTGGACCGGACGGCTCGATTCCATGTTTCTTCGTGTCTCCGGATCTACTGTCCACGGGAGTTCCTGGGGTTGGGTCTTTGGGGGCCATCGGAGACTCCTTTCACTCCTCGATAGGAGCCCGGAAAGAACGAGGCCGTTGCCTGCGGGCTGGAATGCAGGAATGGCAGTGCTACCCTGATTGGAGGCACCGGTGCTCCAGGAAAGGTATTCAGCCAGCCGGTTCCCAGAGGAGTCTTCAGAACGCATGAACGGAACGAAGAATATCAATGGAGTGCGCGATCCAAGACCCATTCTAGTAACCGGAGGGGCAGGATTTATCGGTTCTAACTTTGTGCTGGAATGGTTCGCTGCCGGCAAAGGACCGGTGGTGAATCTTGACAAGCTGACCTACGCAGGGAATCCGGAAAACCTGGCGACAGTCGCCAAAAATTCTGACTACACCTTCGTCCATGGGGACATCTGCGACGGTGAGCTCGTGAAGCAGTTGTTGGAACGCTATAAGCCGCGTGCCATAGTCCACTTCGCGGCAGAGAGCCATGTCGACCGTTCGATTCTTGGCCCCGAAGCTTTTTTGAGGACCAATATTGATGGCACCTTCACGCTTCTGCATGCAGCGAAGGCGCATCTGGATGCCCTCGAAGAAGAAGACCGTGCCCGCTTCCGTTTTCTTCATGTCTCGACCGATGAGGTCTATGGCACGCTTGAGCCGGAAGACCCCGCATTTCACGAGGAGACCCCCTACGCCCCCAATTCGCCGTATGCAGCTTCCAAGGCTGCCAGCGACCATCTGGTCCGGGCCTGGGTCCATACCTATAAATTGCCGGCGCTGATTACCAACTGTTCGAACAATTACGGTCCATACCAGTTTCCGGAAAAACTGATTCCTCTGATGATCGCGAATGCTCGTCAAGGAAAGACGCTGCCTGTATACGGCGATGGCCAACAGGTGCGGGACTGGCTTTACGTTACAGATCATTGCAAGGCATTGATGGCTGTCCTCGAGCAAGGGCGCATCGGCGAGACTTATAACGTCGGCGGGGGAAATCAGCGCAGCAATCTTGAGGTGGTCACCACGCTTTGCGCTCTGTTGGACGAGCTGCTTCCTGACTCCCGCTTTCGCCCACATCAGCAGCTCATAAAGTATGTTGCGGATCGCCCCGGACATGACCGCCGGTACGCGATCGATGCTCGGAAGCTCGAAGGCGAACTGGGCTGGCGCGCTCAGGAGAGCTTCGAAACCGGGTTACGCAAGACGGTCGAATGGTACCTGGCAAATACCGATTGGGTTGAAAACGTTACGAGCGGGGCCTACCAGCATTGGGTTCAGCAGAACTATGGATCGCGTGAAACGACGGGTGCTGCAGCAGGAGGAACCAAGTGAAGGGAATTATTCTCGCTGGCGGTTCCGGCACGCGCCTGCATCCGGTGACCCAGGCAGTCTCGAAGCAACTGCTGCCTGTGTATGACAAGCCGATGATCTACCACCCGCTCTCCGTGTTGCTGCTGGCCGGCATCCGGGAGATCCTGATCATCTCGACCCCGCAGGATACCCCTAGGTTCGAGCAGCTTTTGGGGACGGGAGAGCAATGGGGGATCCGCCTGGAATATGCCGTGCAGCCTTCTCCCGACGGCTTGGCCCAGGCCTTTCTGATCGGTAAGGAGTTTCTTGCTGGTTCGCCATGCTGCCTTGCGCTCGGGGACAACATCTTCTACGGCCATGACATGGTGAAGACGCTTCGTCAGGCTGCCGCAAATCGCGAAGGCGCGACTGTATTCGCCTATCCGGTACTCGATCCGGAGCGCTACGGTGTGGTCGAGTTCGACGGGAATCGAAAGGCCATTTCGATTGAAGAGAAACCGGCAAAGCCGAAGTCCCGTTATGCGGTCACGGGGATTTACTTTTACGACTCGCAGGTCGTCGGTATTGCGGAGGGCCTGAAACCCTCTCCTCGGGGAGAACTTGAGATTACTGACGTGAACCGGTGGTATCTGGAGCGCGGCCAGTTGCAGACCCAGGTGCTTGGCCGAGGTATCGCATGGCTGGACACGGGAACTCACGATTCGCTGCTTGAGGCGGCTTCGTTTATTCAGACCATCGAGAAGCGTCAGGGATTGAAGGTGGCATGTCTGGAGGAGATCGCCTATCGTCTGGGCTACATCGATGACGGCCAGCTTCGCAACCTGGCGAACAAGATGGGCAAGAGCAGCTACGGGCAATACCTGGTAAAGCTGCTTGAGGAGCCGGTGTTCTGGGGATGAGTCAACGGATTCTGCTGACAGGTGCTACCGGACAGGTAGGCGGAGAGCTCGTTCCTCTCCTCAGACCGTTGGGAGACATCTATGTTCCCGCGAGGGACGAGATGGATCTTGCAGATGTGGCGTCGGTCCGAAGGGTTATTCAAGCTGTACAGCCCCGATGGATCGTCAATCCGGCTGCCTATACCGCTGTAGACAAGGCGGAGAGCGAATCTGATCTTGCTTACGCGATCAATGCGGAGTCGGTGCGGGCGATTGGCGAAGAGGCTCGCTCGATCAACGCAGGTGTGATCCACTTCTCCACCGATTATGTCTTTGACGGCAAAGGGACCCAACCCTATCGAGAAGAGGATTCAACAGGTCCCGCAGGTGTTTACGGCGCCAGTAAGCTGGCGGGTGAAAAAGCTCTGGCAGAGAGCGGAGCAGCGTACCTGATCTTTCGGACCAGTTGGGTCTACGGAGCGACCGGAAAGAACTTTCTGAGGACGATCCTCAAGGCCGCAGCGGAACGGGAACGGCTGCGCGTTGTGGCCGATCAGCATGGAGCGCCGACCTGGAGTCGTGATCTGGCTCGCATGGTTGCTCATGTGATTCAACAGGTAGAGAAGACGGTCCCGCAAGAGGATCTGAGCCAGTCCGTGATGAAAGTCAAAGGGATCTATCACGCAAGTGGAGGCGGTGAGACGACATGGCACGGGTTTGCAGTGGAGGCGATCCGGAGAATGCGCGAGCGAGTGCCTGAGGCGAAGCTTGCGGAAGTCGATGCGATTGCAACGGAGGATTATCCGACGCCGGCGAAGCGGCCCATGAACTCGCGTCTGAACTGTGAACGGCTGATGACGACATTTGACTGGAAGATGATGGATTGGAGGGATTCCCTGCGCGAGGTGATTGCGGAGTTATGAGCGGACTGAAGTTTGATCACATTGGTCTGATTGTGGAGAGTATGGCCGATGGCAGGGAGTTTCTGGAGAGCACCTTTGGGGTGGACCGTTGGACGGAGATCTTCGAAGACCCAGGCATAGGAGTCTTCGTCCAGTTCGGAAGGACCGAAGAAGGCCCTTGTTATGAGTTAATCTCTCCGCTGGGCGAGGCCAGTCCCGTTGCTACTGCTCTAAAACGCGGAATCAATATCCTTAACCATGTGGCATATCTGACAGCCGATCTGGATCGTGATGCCGAGAAGCTAGAGCAGAAGGGAGCCATGATGGCTGGCCCTCCAAAGCCCGCCGTTGCCTACGGAGGAGCAAGAGTGCAGTTCTGGGTGACGGCGCAGCGATTTATGGTGGAGCTGATTGAGGCACCTTCTCATCAACACGCCTACAGGAAGAACGGATGAGCAGCAAAGCCCTGTTTCTTGATCGTGATGGTGTCGTAAATGTCGAGATCGGATACCTGCATCGCATCGAGGATGTGACGTTCGTCCCGGGAATCTTCTCCCTGTGCAGGACCGCGATGCGGCTTGGGTATCGTCTGGTCATTGTGACCAATCAGGCCGGAATTGCGCGCGGTTTTTATGACGAAGCGGCCTTCGAAACTCTGATGGCGTGGATGCAGGCACGTCTTCGTGAGGAAGGCGTTGAGCTGGAAGCTGTGTACTATTGTCCGTTCCATCCTGAGCACGGCATCGGAGAGTACAGACGCGAGCACGAGGATCGGAAACCGGGAACGGGGATGCTGCGGCGGGCAATCAACGAGCTGGGAGTTTCGCTGGCGGATAGTGTCATGGTTGGAGACCGCTGCAGTGACATGGCCGCAGCCAATAGTGCCGGCCTCAAGCAGGCTTTTCTCGTCAGCGGAACCGAAAAGTCCCGCTGCGGCGGACATTACATCGAGGTAAATGGTCTGGAAGAGGTCGAGCGGTGGCTCTTGAAACAGGACGTCTCTGTCTGATCAGACATCAAGCCACGTCGGATTCAAGGAAGATCGGCTGAAGCGAATGGTGCTCCCTGGGCATCTTTAGCGCTGACGACCGGCTGTACGCCGAGCTGCTCCAGGGGCCACTGGATGTTCAGCGTTGGGTCATTCCACAGGATGGAGCGTTCTCCTGCGGGATAGTAAAGATTTGTGGTTTTGTAGAGCACCTCGGCGCAGTCGGAGAGCACCAGAAATCCATGGGCGAATCCCTCTGGAATCCACAACATCTCCAGTTCGTCGGCATCATTTCGCGGTTTGAGATGAAAGCCGGCCCACTGGCCGAACTGTGGGGAGTCGCGGCGAAGGTCAACGGCAACGTCCCAAATATGGCCGGACAGCACACGGATGAGTTTCCCTTGGGGCTTAACTAGTTGATAATGAAGGCCGCGCAGGACACCCTTCATCGAAAAGGATTGGTTATCCTGTACGAAGGCAGATGGAAGCTGGGCTTCCGTGAAGGCAGAGGTGTTGAAAACCTCAGTAAACCAGCCCCGGCTGTCGCCAAAACGCCGTGGCTGAAGGAGTTTCACATCGTGCAGCGAAGTCTCGAAAACCTGCATCCGACAAGTTTAGCTGATGCCGGCCGTGACGACGGAGCCATTTTGGGAATCGCTTATCCGGTACCTTTGGCTAATTTAGACTGTATTAAACGGCAGATCCGTGATTAGAATGAACGGACTGCAGTGTTGATGAGCTTTATCTCCGAGTTATGAGGAACATCAGAGATCGAGATCGAAGTGTCTATGGAATCAGGGCCTTTCAAAGGAAGGTCAGCTTCCAGACATAACTTATGACGCGGAGAGGCAGAGCGACTTTGAAGTCTTCGTTCCAACTTGAGGTCTCTGCCGCGATAATTTGACGCAAAATAACCGTATGCCGGGACCAACGCGAAAGCGGCGAGGGTAGCGTTATACAGACACAGGAATTCAATGCAGGCTGAATATCAATCTCCTGAGTCGCGGACTGCGGCTATCGAAGATTCTTATTCGTATACGGAGACCATCAGCAGACCGGTATTCCAGACGACCTACTCTCTGGATCGGGCGCCAGCAGGTCTCTTTCGTTACCGGGTGATGAAGCGTTGTATTGACATCGTTCTTATTATCCTGTTTTCGCCATTGGTCTTGTTAGCCATCGGAATCGTTTCGGCTTTGGTGATGATCAGCTCGCCTGGCCCGATTTTTTACTCACACCGCCGCATTCGGAGGCATGGTGCCTTCTTTTCGATGTGGAAGTTCAGGACGATGTGCGTCAACTCAGCCGAAGTGCTGGAGCAGTATCTGGCGGCGCATCCCGAGGCGCGCAGGGAGTGGAACAAGACACAGAAATTACGGCATGACCCTCGCATTACCGAGATCGGGTCATTTCTGCGCCGATACAGTCTCGACGAACTTCCGCAACTGTGGAATGTCCTGGCAGGGCATATGAGCCTGGTTGGGCCACGGCCCATCGTGGCTGCCGAGGTTGAGAAGTATGCTGAGTCCTTTGAGTGTTACTGCCGGGTAAAACCAGGTTTGACAGGACTTTGGCAGGTCTCCGGGCGCAGTGAACTGACGTACGATGAACGTGTGGCGTTGGACTGTGACTATGTAGGACGATGGTCTTTACGAAGGGATATCTGGATACTTCTGAAGACTTTTCGGGTGGTCCTGAAGCAGGATGGCGCTTACTAAAAGAGTTAGTCAGGATTATCAGGACATCCGCACCGTCGTGCTGTGGTGGAAGCAAGTGGGTCAAACGCCACCTTCACTGCTCATTGAGTCAGGCAAGGTTCAAGGAAAACTTACAAAGCAAAATGGATCGTATCCGGGATGTAATCAAGTTCGGGCCGCGCAGTGGCTTACAGGCTCTATCTGTCCAGGATCGAATCTCCATGGCTTGGGTGGTGGTGTGTGGGGCCACTCTCGCGAGTCACGGCAGTGTGATGGGGTACGACGATGGCGTCGTTAAGGTCGAAATCTCCGAGCAAGTGTGGTTAAAGGAGATGCGAAGCATGAGTGAGCATCTCGCGGCGGAGTTGGGTCGGGTCGCAGGGATAAAGGTAACCAAGCTACACTTGATCGTAAAGAGGTAGACAACCAGCGATGAATGGGCAGTCTGAGGTAACAATTGAAGACGTGCGGAGGGTAGCTGAACTGGCTAACCTGGAGCTGACGCAGGAGGAAGAGCCACGGCTGCAGCGGGATCTCAATGCAATACTTGGTTATGTTGCCCAGTTGAATGAACTCGATACGACCGACGTCCCACCCATGGCCCAGGTTGGCGAGGTGCTGAAGACAGGTCCAGTCCAAGCGCAGGGCGAGATGCTGCGCAGCGATATTGTGCAACCCTGTGTTGATCGAGCCGAAGTCATGGCCGCGGCACCGGAGACCGATGGGCGATTCTTCAAGGTCCCAAAAGTCATCGAGCGATAACGCTTAGGAAATTTTGTGGAGAGAGACAGGTTTGAAAGAAGAAGGACTTAAGAGTTTGACGATCGATCAGGTGCGGGACGCGATTGCAGGTGGCCGTACTACGGCTACCGCGCTCGCTGAGATGCACTACGATCGGATTGCATCGGAAGATAAAGAGATTCATAGTTACTTATCCTTGAGCCGAGAGCGGGCCTTGAGTCAGGCGGCGAGGATCGATGCCATGGCGCAGCGAGGCGATGTTCTACCTCCTTTGGCTGGTGTCCCAATTGGCATCAAAGACGTTCTGGTGATGCATGGTGCGCCAGCGACGGCCAGTTCGTTGATCTTAAAAGGTTATAGACCTCCGTATGACGCGACTGCGGTTACGCGTCTTGAGGAGGCGGGCGCTGTCCTGCTGGGGAAACTGAACTGCGACGAATTCGCGATGGGCAGCTCCAACGAAAACTCGGCCTACGGCGCGGTACGCAATCCGCGGGCTCTGGACCGGGTTCCAGGCGGATCGAGTGGTGGTTCTGCAGCGGCAGTTGCCGCCGGATTTGCTGTGGCAACGCTTGGCACCGACACCGGTGGATCAATTCGCCAGCCGGCAGCTTTTTGCGGCGTAGTGGGCGTTCTTCCGACATATGGTCGCGTAAGCCGATACGGTTTGATTGCGTTTGCCTCTTCGCTGGATCGGGTAGGACCATTCACAAAGAATGTGAAGGATGCGGCCAGAATGCTTGAAGTTCTGGCCGGCCGGGATGCCATGGATGCGACTTCGTCGGACACGCCCGTGGGTGGATATGTCGCTGCACTGGAGCAACCAGTGGAAGGTCTCCGGATTGGCGTGCCGGAAGAGTATTTTGGGGAGGGGCTGGATCCGCAGATCCGAGCTGCGGTCGAAAAAGCTTTGGACCTTTTGAAGGCAATGGGATGCGTTATCAAGCCGGTAAGCCTGCCTCACACAAAGTACGCAGTTCCCACCTACTACGTCATTGCGACGGCTGAGGCTTCCTCAAATCTTTCCCGGTTTGACGGAGTTCGTTTCGGACTCCGCGATTCGGAAGCGAAAACTCTGGCCGACATGTATCGCAGAACGCGCGATGGTGGTTTCGGGGCTGAGGTCAAACGGCGCATCATTCTGGGGACATACGCTCTAAGTGCCGGATATTACGACGCTTACTACAAAAAAGCTCAGCAGGTACGAACCCTTCTAACCCGGGATTTCTTATCAGCATTTGCCGGTGTTGATGTTTTAGTAGCTCCGGTCACGCCGACACCAGCGTTCCGGCTCGGCGAAAAGACGGATGACCCGGTGAAGATGTATCTGGAGGATATCTACTCCGTTGCCGCGAGTTTGGCCGGAATCTGTGGAATGAGCGTTCCCTGTGGTCAAACACAGGATGGACTCCCGATTGGCGTTCAGATTCTGGGACAGCATTTTGGAGAAGAATCCATGTTGCGAGTCGCCAAGGCTGTGGAGACGAGTCAGGGGTAGCTTTATCTAAATTTGTTCCTCTGCATCACTTCTCCTTTCTTTGGAGAGTGCTGAACTTGTTCGAGTATTCTTGAACTACAAGAGTCTGAGGAATCTGTCTCTGAGCGGGAAGTTTTTGTTCTGCGCACCACAGGTCTTTGATGGGTGCGGCTGGCGGAAAAGTTTGAGAGGTTTACAGCAGATGCAGTTTGGCGGCTTCGACAGAGTTTCTAGGCTTGGATGTGTTGTCTTGTTTATGATGCTCGGCACGGTCGTTTCGCCGGCCCAGTTTTCGCAATCACAGTTTGGACAAGCTCTTGGAAATACCTCGGGGCAGCAATGTGATCCTTCGGATCCAAGTTGCCAGACCTCGCAGCCTTATAACGATATGACCCGGGGAAGGACGCCGGCGCAAACTCAAGTTCCCCAGGGAGCCGTACTGCCGAACGAGCAGGATGACCAGACGAGTGGTGAAAACAATCTGAATAACGGGCAATCTGCGAATCGAACGATTTATCAGCGGCCCAAGCTTCCTTTAGATCCCCCGACCGAATTTCAACAAATGGTTGCTAATTCCTTGGGGAAGAATCTGCCGATCTACGGAGCCAATCTATTCCGCAATCCTCCCACGACGTTTGCGCCAGTCAACTTGATTCCGGTAACCCCCGATTACGTTATCGGACCGGGAGACGAACTCAAGGTTCAGGTCTGGGGGCAGGTCACCCTAAATTCTCGTTACATCGTTGACCGAAGCGGAAATATTTATATACCGCAAATAGGACCCATTCATGTAGCTGGACAGACGTTTGCGCAACTTCGTCCTTACATCAAGACACAGATGGGACGGGTTTTTCGTAACTTCGATATCGACGTCAGTATGGGGCAGTTGCGGTCGATCCAGGTCTTTGTGGTTGGGCAGGCACGTCGGCCTGGCAGTTATACGATCAGTTCACTTAGTACCTTGGTGAACGCAATCTTCGCAACAGGTGGGCCCACGCCCCAGGGCAGTTTGCGCCATATACAGTTGAAGCGCAACGGTGAGATCGTTGTTGATTTTGACCTCTATGCGCTTCTTCTCCACGGCGATAAATCCAATGATGTGCAGCTGCTTCCAGGCGATGTCATCTACATCCCACCCGCAGGTCCACAAGTCGCGATTGCGGGAAATGTAAAAGTTCCAGCAATCTACGAACTTAAGTCTCCTGATAACAGCACTCTGGGAGAGATGCTGGAGATGGCGGCCGGGCTGACGAATGTTGCTTCTCAGAAGATTCGTTTGGAACGCGTGGATGAGCAGCGCATGCGTAATACGGTCGAAATCTCGCTTACCGGACAGGCAGGCGAGACACTTCTCCGCGATGGCGACCTTATCGAAGTCGGTGCAGTTGTTAGCCAATACAAGGGCGCAATCACGCTCCGTGGAAATGTGGCCAATCCGGGGCGTTATATGTGGAAGCCAGGAATGCGAATTCTTGACTTGATCCCGGATAAGGATGCTCTCATCACGCGTGACTACTGGCTAAAGCGCAGTCAGCTTGGCCAGCCAATGTTGACATACGTTCCGACCTGTCTTCCGCGGACGCCCTATGGTATTCCAAGTCTCCGTTATGGAATCCCTATTGGGGAAGATGGCGGAAACCCATATTGGCGATACTCTTCCACGAGAAGCCAGAGTCTTTTTGGTTTGGTTTTTGGTAGTCAAGACGACGGCAATTTAAGGAACGATGATTCTTCGGATGTTGAGAATCTTTTGCCGGGTGAGGAAGGTTCCTTGAACCGCCCAACGGATGGCGGATTGGACTGCGGCGATGTTCCAGAATCGGAGCTCGCTCTTTATGGAGCCAACAGCCGCTATGGGGTCCAGGCCGGCTCTCCTCTCCAGACCGGAAACACTCCAAATGCTTTAAATCCCAGCCCCGCTCCAGGGCAGGAAAACAGCTTCACGGCGCCAAATAATCGTTCCTCGAGTGCCAGTGTAGGAGCTGCAATTGCGAACTCGACTGGCGGCCAGTTTAAGCCACGCAACGATGTCAAGCTAAGTGAACCGGATATCGATTGGAGTTACGCAGTTATCGAGCGTCAGAGCAAAGAAAATCTCACGACCTCGCTGCTTCCATTCAATTTAGGAAAGGTGATTCTCGAAGGTGACGCCTCACAAAATCTGGAGTTGATGCCCGGAGATGTTGTTACGATCTTCTCCAAAGCCGACTTCCGTGTACCTCAGTCTGAACAGACTCGGTTTGTGCGGCTGGAAGGCGAGTTCAAATCCTCTGGTGTGTACAGCGTCAGGCCTGGAGAGACATTGAAAGAACTGGTCGCACGCGCTGGGGGTTTAAGTTCTGATGCTTACCTTTATGGTTCGCAGTTTACGCGCGAATCGACACGTCGTGTACAGCAGCAGCGACTTAACGAATACATTGACCAGATTCAGCTTCAGGTAAGCACTAACGCGATTAATAACGCCGGAGGAGCCATTAGCGCTCAGGATAGCGCGGCTGCTGCCGCAGCGGCGGCACAGAATCAAACCATCATCAATAGCTTGAGACAAGCACGTGCATCCGGAAGGATTGTATTGAATCTTTCTCCAGACGCTCACGGGGTAGCACAGCTTCCTGAGATGCCACTGGAAGATGGAGATCGATTTATAGTTCCCAGAGTTCCATCAACGGTAAGTGTGGATGGAGCGGTTTATAACCAGAATGCCTTCGTGTTTGACCCACACCATCGGGTCGGAGACTATATCCGCCTCGCTGGAGGAGCTAATCGAGATGCTGATAAGAAACGCGCATATGTCATCCGTGCGGGAGGCTCGGTGCTTAGTAAGCAGTACAGTTCATCTTTGCGCGGCAACGGTTTCGATTCGCTCCATGTCTATCCCGGAGATACAATCGTAGTCCCATTGAATTTGAGCAAGGGTAAGACCCTTCGGCTCATTGTCGATATGGCGCAGATTGTAGGTCAGTTTGGAATCGCCATAGCGGCCGCGAACACAATCTTCTAGAGGGTGCGAGCGGATAATTTGGTCAGGCGGGTTCTTCCTTAGATATTTGTTAACAAACACGGCAGTCGCTAGAGGCGTTTGATCCAGGCGTTCCGTTTTTAGCTTCTGCCGGTAGAAGCTAAAATAACCTCCATGGCTCGATACAGCTCGGGGACCCGATTCTAGGGTGAACAGTCAGCAACGTTTGGTTGGCGGAATATCCGTTGCCATCTGCATATCTATCTGTAATTCGGGAAACGAGCTTTAGCCTAAAATAGCTCGTAGCGTCTCAATGGCGTAAGCTTTGTCGCGAACTCTGATCGCGTGGGTAAACGTGCGTTTGATCAATCGGAAGCGATGGACTATGGGACCGCCCCCCACGTGTGTCTCTCGGATAAATCTCCATTCGGCAGAGAGCACAGATTTATACCTGCTGAGACTCATCTCCTTCTCTAGATTGTGGATCGACAAACTATGTTGGAGGGAGACGTCTAAGATCAAAACCCTTCCATCCGCGGTTTGTAGCCGATGAAACATGATGTGATCGAGAAATTCGAGCCTATACTCGCTCGGAAATCCTCCAATCGCGCTCACTGCTGAAACCCTCAGGCATGCTCCCGAATTAAGTGCAGCGACCTTTCCTTGATAGACGCCTGAAAATGAAGCGCGAAGATCATAATTATGAAAGCGTCCCTCGATTTGAGGAGACAACACTTTCTGCCCTTGCGCCAGCTTCGGCACGATCGCGCATACATCGGATGAAGGATTCTCGACAGCAGCAAATAGCGTCAATAAGAACTCCGCCGAGAGGTCCGTATCCTGATCCAGTAGCAAGAGCCAATCGATACCGGAATCAATTGCGGCCGATAGTGCTCGATTGTAAGCAGGGGCGAGCCCGCCATTGGCAGAGGCCTGATAGTAATCAACTGCTCCAAGATTCCATCGGTCAATTTCCGAGACGATCTGCAGGTCTTGGGAGTTATCGTAGATCAGTAAGGAGATCTTCCGGGAAAAATCACCATGTTGATGGCAAATCTCTGCTAGCGAGCGCAGCGTTTTTGAGTCGGTCAGAGCGCATCGATAGAGGACGACAACGCATTGGACAAGGATCTTAGACACCTAATTCGTGTAGCTCCTGATCAACATTTAATTTCTCTAGAGATGTTCCTGCTTTGGAATCAGTTCGTTGAAGATGTGGCTTACTGTCGCAGGGCCCCGCTCTGCCAATCTCTTATGATTCACTCAATTTAGCGATCACTCTAAAGTTGTTCGGTATAACCGTGACGGCTAACGAGTCCTTGGGACTATTGGAAGCGTTTGAAGATAATCTTGCAGTCCATCCCAAACGCTTCTGCACCGAGAAAATTGAAGTTTGAAAATACGCCGGCTGAACCGTACTGATAAGAAGACGAACATAGCTAGACGAGGAACGAGAGAATGCAGACGCAACACACGTAAGCCTGACGTGGTGAAGTAACGATCGAGGATTAAATTGTTTGCTCCAGTACTGGCACCCACTTTGTGCAATACGCGAGAATCAGGAGCGGCAGCGAGTTTCCATCCTTTTTTGCGAAGACGTAAGCAGAACTCTGTTTCCTCCCAATAATGAAAGAAGCCTTCGTCTAGAATTCCTACATCTTCCAGTGCCGAACGGGCTATAAGCATACTCGCACCATAGAGGGCGTGGAACCACTCGTCGCTATGCGGCTCTGTGCTATTGCGAGCATACCCAATCCACAAGTTAACACGGGTCCCCGCCCAAGCCTGAACGGTGGACGGATTGTCAGCGTAATAGCAAATCGAAGAGACTGCGCCAATTCGGCGATCGGAAAGTATCTTTGAAATTAAGCTGGAGAGTGCATCTTTTGCGGGTTCCGTATCGTTATTTAGGAGCCAGACATATTCCGCTCCCTGCGCTAGGGCATGGCGAATTCCGATATTATTACCACCCGCAAAACCGAGGTTCCTTCCACTTTCGAGAAGCAAAATATCGGGGTGCGCGGTCTTTATCTTTTCGACAGAATCGTTGCTCGAACCGTTGTCAACAACAACAATCGTCAAGTGAGGATAGTCGCCCTCTTTGAGGGCCTTTAAGCATGCGATCGTATCTTGCCAGCCATTCCAATTCACAAGAATGCACGTGACCTTTGGGTGAAGGTTCTGAGGCGGCTTATTTTCTCGCATCGTTATCAGCATCCAAATTGATGGCTCTATTTGGTATAGGGCAACTTGCTCATTTTTTAAAAGAAGCGGCCAGAGACTCCAATCGAGAGCGTTCTACGGAATCATTCGATATTCTACGAAAACTTTCTAAGGTAAATATCCAGCTCGTGCTGATGAAAATTCCAAAGATCGCAGCCCCAAGCACGATTAAGGTACGATGTGGCGATGATCGTCGGTCAGGAACAACAGCGCGATCGACAACCTGAACGATGGAGCCCTGTCGCGCTTCATCGACTTTCGCGATCTCGTATTGGCGTGCCAGCAAGTCGAAAATCGTTTCGAAATATTTAACGTCACGAAGTTTGCGAACATATTCAAGACCAGATTCTTGCAACCCGCCCTTCGGAATTAGAGCGTTCAAGGTACCTTCAGAAGGTGCCCCCATCTTTTGTGCTTGTGCGCGAAGCCCTGCTAGTTGCTGTTCAGCAATTTGCAAATCTGGATTCTCGCTTGTAGCGAACGAGCGCAAAGCATTAATTTGAACCTCTTTTGCTGCTATCTGCGCCCTCAGGTCCGCGACCAGTTGAATGGCGGTGCGAGCCTGACTATCCAACTGAACAACACCCGTTCTCTGTTCCGTTTTCTTAAATTCTTCTTCTGCGGTCGCGAGGTTGTCCTTGGCCTGAGTGAGTTGCTGCTCGAAGAACAGCCTCCGCTGAGAGGCTTCCGTTACTGCAAGATTCGCAGAGAACTTCTTGAATTCCTCAACGTAGGAATTAGCCATGTCCATGGATCGCTTCGCATTGCGATCGGTCACCGATATGTGAATTAACCCATCTTTTGCACCATTGGTAATATCAACAGACTTCTCGAGTTCCTTACGAGCCTCGGACTTGAGTTTGACATGATAGAGATCTTGTAAGTGAAAGCGATCCACCATAGCGTCTTCAACTGTTCTGCTTTTAAGCATGGCCACTTGAAGGTCACTTGGATTCTTAAGCCCCAAGCTACCGGTGGCGAGCGAACTTATGGGACCCAAACTTCCGAGCTGTGCCATAAGAGCGGCCCCGACAGAGCTGCCCTGCTGTGGAGGCAAAATTGTAGTTGAGGCGGTGTAACGAAAAGGCAACAATAGCGAGACCACTAGACCAATCAAAGTCATACCAGCCACGGTCTTCGCTATTAACCACCGATTTTGTGCTAAAAGGAGGAGCAGATCCAGAATAGAGACCCCCTCTTCGCCTTCCGATCCAATTGAGTTGGCGATTTTCTCGGCGTTACTATGCACTTAGCTGATCCTTCGGTCTGGGCGTGGCCGCTTTGCCTCCGATTTTATTTATCATACAGCACTGATTAAGAGGGATGTCAGCGACCATCTTCGGGCGAATCTCAGCGCATGTCTTCTCGTCATCACTGAAGCGGCTCATAGTCTTAGAAAAGAAGCGTTCCCTTTGCTTTGAAATATACTTTGAGTCAGGCAGTAGATGACTACTTTAACAATCAGGAAAGTTCCGGAGCGTTGTTTATGGGCGGGATTACTGTTCTGCACCGTCTACCAATCCTATCGGTATCCTCTCCAAATGAATTATTCGGGCACCAGCCCGACGTACACCGATACGCCAGCGGTATTTCAGGCAGGAAAATTCTGTATCACTCTGCTAATCTGCCTAATCGCATTGTGCTACATCCCCAAAAGGCTTATTCCTTATAAAAAATGGATTTTGGCAGTTCTGACCTTGTTCATGTCGGCTTTTCCCGTTTTGAAGATGGCTGGTGCCGAGTTCACTGCCGTAGCCGTATATCTGGGAGTTGCTTTTTGGCCGTTTGCAGCGCTTCTCTTGGCCATCTCTACTCGCTCAATCACCGCGGCTTCTTTGAATCGATATTTGAAATTCGTTTTCTTCTATGCCCTGGTAAGTAACTTTATTGAAGTACTTCTATTTGTAACAATCGGGCGATTGCCGGCCTTGGCATATGCAAATTCTTTCTCAGTAAGATTTGGGGGATTCCTTGATGATCCGAATGGTTTCGCGGCTCTCGTCTACATGCTTATGGGATGGGCCTATTATTACTTTTCTGGAGCTAAGAGGATTTTGGCAGAAATAGCTCTTATCCTTTGCATTCTTTTAACCCAGTCTTTCACGGCCTTAGGCTTCTTCGTGCTGCTCGCAATTATCTTCAGCGGCGGATTTCTTATTCGCAGGGCACCTCCGCTCGTGACTCTGATTTTCGGTGTTGCAGTGACGACTATCTTGGTCTTCATCTGGCCGGCGATCCTCAGTCTGGTTTCCATAATTGCGGAAAGCAGGTCTGGAAGTGTGGATGCACACCTTTCGCAAGTAAGCGCAAGTAAAGTCAGAGCAGGTGTCGACTACTTGCTGGGGGGGGCGTTTATTCCTTACGAGTCGTGGTGGGTTGGCTCTCTCATCAACTTTGGAATTCCGTGGTACCTGCTTAGCTTAAGTGTGATTGCAGTACTTGTTGCATCTACGTTTATTGCTTTCCGCCGTGTATCCAGCCTCGAGCAAAAGGCAGTGATAGCAGGTACATTGATGCTATCTATTTACTTTATTTTCGGGAATGGAAATCTCCCCTTTTTTACAGTATTTCCCATCAATTTTCTTTTCTTCCTTTTCTCTTTCCTAATCTTTTTTGATCGAATAATCGTGAGTGGCCGGGCAACTGCCGATGCCCAGTAATATTGGCTTCGTAGGCGTTAGCTTGGCAGTGCCGAATAGAAGAACCTTGGGTTTATCTTGAAGATGGGATTGCGGAGATTAACTCGTAAAAATGGGGCCTTGGATTCGAGTGGACTAGAATCACTTCCGCATGGAAAAGTCTGGATTGGAATGGCCGTGAATCAGAATGCCAGCTCGGCTAAAAAAGCTCTGATTGTAAAATTCGGCGCGATCGGGGATGTAATTATGGCAATCCCCGCGGTGCGAGAGTTGTGTGAGCAGGGGTTCGCAGTGGACTGGGTGTGCGGAAGAGCTGTTGGACCTTTACTCGAACGTTATTCCTGGATCAATCCTATTTGCATAGATGACAGGGCGATGCTTCGAGGCAGGCTCTGGGTGCGGCTCGCAAACATTATTGATTTTTGGAAGCTTGTTATGTTTCGTCGATACGATCTCTGTGCAGTTCTGTATTACGATCCTCGCTACCGTATTCTGGTGTCGCCTATTCGGGCTAGACGAAAGTTAGCGCTTTCCCAATTGCGTGAATCAAGTCTATTCCCCAGTCGTCCCCGCATTGACGAATGTGCTCGGGTGCTACTGGGGCTGAAAGATGACTATCGAAATAAATGCCGTTCGCCTATTCCACCCGACGATCCGGTGCAGTCTCCTTGGCCACGCAAGAGAGCCCCTCGACGCATAGCCATCGTTCCTGGAGGGACGAACAATTTATTGCGACAGCAGATTGTTCGGCGATGGCCCGTTGAGAATTATGTGGCCCTAGCGAAGCTTTTGCTCGATCGTGGTTGGGAAGTCGCTTTGCTTGGAAATCACGAGGATGCATGGGTAAGACCCCATTTTCAGCATCTGACAATACGGGATTCTTTGGGAGAATTGACGCTTCCAGAAGTCATCAGCGCATGCGACTCCTGTGATGCGGTCGTTTCGCACGACACAGGGCCTTTACATCTTGCTGGGTTGAGCGGCGCATGTCTCGTAGGTATTTTCGGACCGACAGACCCTTCTACATTTCTTCCTCGTAGGCCATCGGTTATTGGGATCTGGGGAGGACAGGGTTTTGCTTGTAGGCCTTGCTATGACGGTCGTGATTTTGCTCCCTGCCAATTCAATGGATGCATGCATCAGGTTACGCCTGAGCTGGTGCTTCACGAACTAGACAAGCTACTTGCCGAACGCGAAGGCGGCACGCCTAGTCCTTGGAGAATTGTTTTTCCTGAGGTGGAGTCCTATGCAGATACCGGTTTTATAAAGATTCTCCCGCCAATGACAAAATCCTGACGTCTAAAGGCAGTAGCTTCAATAGTGACTCTATCTTGTTGGTATAGAATGATTTCCTGGGTTCTGACAGGTGAATGTGGTAGAGTAAAGCTGGTAGGAGGCATTTCTCTTAATGCGTGTTCTGTTTTTAAACCCACCCTTTCACCCACGATACTCGCGCGAACAGCGCAGCCCTGCAGTCACCAAGAGTGGAACTCTTTACTATCCCAAGTGGCTGTCGACCGCTGCAGGCGTGGCGATCCAGAATGGGCACGAGGTGGACCTCATCGATGCGCCAGCGGGAAATTTTTCGGTGAAGGCGGTAATCGATCGCATTGAAGCGAAGAACATTGAAGCTGTTATCTGTGACACTTCTACTCCCAGCATCCTGAATGACATCAGCGTCGTTGAGGCTATGGTGGCTGCCAGGCCCTCCCTTCACGTTTTGATGGTAGGACGCCATGTTTCGTCTTTACCCCGCGAGACCCTGGCCATGTCCAATGCGTTGCAGGCTGTGGCGATCCGGGAGTATGAGTACACGGTTCGCGACTGGCTGGCCGCGAAAGCCTGCGGTGCTGATCTCGCGACGGTTGATGGACTTGTCTGGCGCAAAGAGAACGGCGAGATTATCAGCAATAAGCAGCGCGAAGCTATTAAGAATCTGGACGAACTTCCTTTCGTCACCGAGGTCTACAAGCGCTTCCTGCATACGCCTGATTACTTCTATGGCCACTCACTGTGGCCCCTGGTAGTTTTCGACACCAGTCGTGGTTGCCCTTACCACTGCTCCTTCTGCGTCTATCCGCAGACGTTCAGTGGCCACACCATGCGGTATCGTTCGGTTTCCAATGTCGCTGACGAGTTCGAATTCGTAGCCAAAGAGATGCCAGAGATCAAGACCGTGATGCTGGAAGACGATACCTTTATCGTCAGCAAGCCGCGCACGCTCGAACTGGCTAATGAATTGATCCGCCGTGGGAACAAGCTTCCGTTCGACGCCAACTGCCGCGCAGATATTGGGGCCGATGTAGAGTTTCTTTCCGTAGTACACAAGGCCGGAGCGCGACTCTTTTGCGTGGGCTTTGAGAGCGGCGACGTGGAAGTCATCAATGGTATGAAGAAGAACAATGATGACCGCCGCGACGCGAAGTATCACGAAGAGGCACATCGGTTTGTTCGTCGCTGCCAGGATGCCGGCATCATGGTCCATGGCTGCTTCATGGTGGGAAATCTGAATGAGACTCCCGCCAGCATGGAAAAGACACTGCAATTTGCCAAAAAGCTTCGTCCCGATACGGCTCAGTTCTTCCCCATCATGGTCTATCCGGGTACGGTTGCGTATCAGGAAGCCAAGAAGCGGGAGTACATTCAGATTGAGGATTGGGGAGCCTGGCTGACCAAAGATGGGCTGCACAACAGCGTCGTTACCCTGCCGAACATCACTCACGAGCAGCTGGTCAGTTTCTGCGATCGTGCACGGCGGAGCTTCTATCTCGCCCCCTCTTATCTGTCCTACAAGCTGAAGCAGTCTCTCATGGACCGCCGCGAGTTGCAGCGGAACGTCAAGGGATTCCTTACGCTCTCCAAGTATCTGCTCAAGGGAAGCCAACACGACAAGACGGGGAGCAACACCCCTGGTAAAACTCAGGGTGCGACAGCTTAGCCCATAGCCTTGATGAGTTTTCCTATTCAGCCCCAAAGATCGATGCCATCCAACGAGCTCACTCCAAACTCGATGCTGGCATCGATTCTTATTCCCACGTATAACGGCGCTCGTCGTATCCGCCATTGTCTCGATTCGCTACTGACTCAGATGGCCGGACGGGATATCGAGATTCTTGTGATCGACGACGGGTCGAAGGACGATACCGCAAAGATTGTGGGATCCTACCCTGGAGTCCGCCTCATCACCCAAGCAAACGCAGGGCCTGCCTCCGCGCGAAACCGCGGTGCACGTGAGGCGCGAGGGCGGATTCTCCTTTTTACGGATGATGACTGTGTGCCAATGCCGGACTGGCTGGATGCAATGCTTGCGCCCTTTCAGGATCTTGAGGTAGTGGGCGCGAAGGGCATTTATCGGACACATCAAAAAAGTCTGGCTGCACGTTTTGTTCAGATGGAGTATGAGGACAAATATCGCCTCATGGCTGGTCTCCCAACGATCGATTTCATCGATACTTATTCCGCTGGATTTTTGCGGGATCGTTTTCAGGAGATGAATGGCTACGATACCTCCTTTCCGGTGGCGTGTGCGGAAGACATTGAGCTCTCGTATCGCATGTCGGCGCGGGGATGGAAGATGAAGTTTGTGCCCGCAGCGATCGTGTATCACACACATCCCGCGACGCTCTCCGGTTACCTCAAAAAGAAGTACAAGTTTGCGTTCTGGCGTGTTCTTGCGGTTCGCAAGAATCCAGGCAAGGGAGTCAAGGATAGTCACACGCCGCAGATCATGAAGTTGCAGCTCCTGTTTGCGCCCGTGCTTCTGCTGGCCATCGCTTTCGATCTCTTCGTGAAGTGGAGATTTTCGCTATCGGCGATTGTGATCGCGGCTTTCCTGTTGAGCACAGTCCCCTTCGCGCTGCGTGCGTTCCGAAAAGACCCTGTGGTCGGGATTCTTTCTCCCTTCCTGCTCGCCGCACGGTCCTGTGCGCAGATACTCGGAGTCGCAGGGGGAATGATTTATGCCGCACGGAACTCCTCCCGCCAGCAGGCAATCGGCGTTCGCTAGCTAGCGACGAATCGCGAGATCTGGCGTCCAGGTCAATTGAAACCATCCGCTGGTGTTGTGCTGGGATCCTGACATGTAAGAAGGGATGAGGAAGCGCTCGTACTGAGTAAACAGCTGCGCGCTCCAGTGGCGGTTAATGGCATAGGATCCGTTGATAAATCCATCCGTGATCGTGCCGCCACCGGGCAAGAAGAGACGGCTGACCTTATTCTGCCTGTAGCCACCTTCCACTCTGGTTCGGCTGGAAAACCAGTAGCCGGTTCGTCCTTCAATCGCGCGGCCATCACGCCCAATCGCATTGCCGAGCAGGAATCCTTTGTTCGTATTGCTATCCAGGTACTGATTGTTCTGGAAGAAGTGTTGTCCTCCAAAATCCCTAGCCAGTCCCTGCGAACTGACAGCCTCGACGCGTAGGTCCATGTGCGGCAGCCAGGGGAGGCGCGCGAAGTAAATACCTGGGTTCCAGACAGCGCGTCGGGGTGCCGAGATGGGATTCGGATCGTCGTCAGAGTAGGCATCGGCGTAGAGCGTGACGATCTTCTGCAGGAAGGGGAGCCTGTAGCGGAAGTCGAAGTTGCTCTTACGATCGCCCGGGTCCAGGCGGTCGCCATAAGGCGCTGCTCCATTGCCTGCATAACTGCCGGTCGAGTTGAAGCTGAAAAGATTGTCTTTGAAGCTATGGAGCGTGATGGGATGGCCTACGCCCCAGAAGACCGACCAGCGAGTGAAGGCGAGCTCAAGGTTGTCGCCGAAGTTGAAGGAGATCTTCTGCCCGTTGTACCAGGGACGAGCCGGATAAGAATGGCCCGAGAGCTTGCCCAGGACGATGTCGAACCGATACGTTCCCCAGGATGGAACGAAGGGTAGCGGATGCGGGCGGGTTGAGACGAACCGTGCGCTATAGGTCGGCTCCGCGTTGCTCGAAAAAGCAAGGGGACCCATCGTCGTAGGACCCCAGTAGAGTTCCTGTTTTCCGAAGGTGAGAGCATTGCCGGCGAAGGCCATGCCAGCGTAGAGCTCAAGCGGTCTCAGCCGATTGTATGCGGACTGTTGCGGGATGAGAGGAATATGGGGACTGAACTCGGGCTGGATACGATCCAGCTGATTGATGAGCTGATTTTGCTCAGGCGTCTGAGCCGGATTACCGGGACCGTGCTGATATTCCTCGCGGGCATAAAAGAACAGGCGGCTGTAATGAGCTCGAGTAGAGAAGCCGGCGATGAAGTTGGAGCCTCGGCCTTGTGGCCGGCCAAAGTCGTTCCACCAGGTTTGGCCGAAGTGGAAGCTGTCGTTGAGGGCTGGGCCGGCGATTGTTCCGTATCGCGCATAAGTGGACTCGAGCGCGAGTTCTTCTCTGGAGCTCGATTCGGCCGCGAGCTCACGATCGAGATCGGTCATCAGGCGCCGAGCTTCTTTCACGAGGCCTGGGCTTGAGTTGCTGAACCTATCTGAAAGTTCCTGAGCCTGTCGCAGCTGGCGGAGACATTCCTGCCGGGTCCAGGGGCGGATGCCGATGTTCTGGGTCGGGATCAGGCCGAGGGCTGCCAGTCGCTCCAGCGCAGGGTAGATCCAGCTGTCCATGGGGACGTTGGTCGAACCGACGGTGTCGGGGTCGGCGTCGAAGACTGGCGGAGGGCGATGTTGGATTGGGTCTGGAGGAAGAGCGTATTGCGGAGGCGGCGGAGGTGTTGGGAGAGGCGCGGAGCTCTGCCCGGTGGCGGGATTTTGCGCGATATAGTTGCGTGGCAGCGCGGGCTGTGGATCGTAGGGATTCAGCGTGTAGTTGTGGTGGGCGCGATAGACGTAGCGGCCGATCAGCCAGCCAGCGACGCTTCCAACCAGAACATCTGATGGAAAATGCTGCTCAGAGAGAACACGGCTGACGCTGACGGTCGAGGCCAGTCCATAGACTGCGACCTGTGACAGCCAGCCGGGATATTCTGATGCGACGACAGAGGCCATCGACCAGGCCAGAACGGAGTGGTTTGACGGAAAGGAACCATCGTTCCAGCTTGAATGGAAGAATTTGCCCTGAGCATTGTTGAGCGGGGGGCGTTCGCGCCGGAAGACCAGCTTCAAGGCCTCATTGACGGCGTAGCCATTAATAGCTGCCTCCCCGGCAAGCAGACCGGTTTCGTGAGCCTGCGGGGCGTGGTTGAAGAGGCTCCAGAGGTAGGCAGTTGCGGGCACGGCGCCGATGCCGACGAGGGCTCCGTTGGAGAGGGTATTGGCCTTGTCCTGCGAGTCTTTGTTCAGATCGATGGACTGCGTCATCGTGTGATGATCGCTTCCGATCAAGAGTCCTGTGGCCACTCCGAGGGGAGCGAGCCAGATTCCATCGCTCGGTTTGAGTCGCATCGGGCTGGTCCAGATGGCCTTCTGATCCTCGAGAAGGCGCTTTGGAGTTCCAGCGAGCGTGATGTCCTCAGGTTCGCCACTCGTGGGAACGAACCGTGTTTGACTGGGCTTTTGCTGCGTTTGCGGTTGTGGCGCATCCGGCAACGAGGCCGTACCGATCGAGGCGTTCGGGGTTGCGGTCTGGGCAAGGCAAGACTGCAGCGGGGAGAGAAGCACGCATGCTGCGGATAAGAGCGGCAGCCAAAAGCTTTTAGGGGTCACATCCATAGCCGTGGTTCGAGGTTGCCGATCAGCGATGCCACCCCTAGGACGAGGCTACCATACGAAAACCTGAGACATGTATCGTGACTCTACCCCTCTGTCCATTTCGCGCAAAGTCTTGTAAATAAATTAGTTAAATGGGTACTTCCACCGCAAAGTCTTCAAAACAGGCGATTTACAGGCAAAGTCTTGAAAACATTAGGTATAAGGGATTTGTGAGGAGGTTGCGAGTTCCAGTCCGCTCCCCGCGCTGACGTTCCCCTTAATCATCAGTATAACAACCTGCCGGTGGGAGTTCGGCAGATTAAAACGTATTGCTTGTATGCACTTAGGGTAATTTTCACTTGACCGGATTTCGTACAGGCTGGGGGTTACAGCGGCGGATCCAAACGTTATAAACGGGATTGGATGGAGCATCAGGCTGCGTTCTGCGACTTCCGGATGAGGGTAGAGGCTGTTCGGGGGCCTTTACAGCCGAGAAGTTTGTACTTCTTTCCTTCGAGCTGGTGATAGTTCACGAAGAATTCCTCGATCTCCCTGAGGAATTTTCTGGGGAGATCGGTGTAATGCTGCAGGTCGGCATAGAGATGTGTAGTTTCAGCCACGGCCAGCAGGCGATCATTTCGGATGCGCTTTTTGCCATCGATCTGTTCGCCCTCCATGACGCCGATGAGGCGCGCTTGTACCAGACAGCCGGGAAAGGCCGCTTCGTCCATCAGGACGAGGACGTCGATCGGGTCGCCATCTTCCGCGAGGGTGCGGGGGAGAAAACCAAAATCGTAGGGAAACACCATGCCGGCGGGCAGGACCTTTTTAAGCGAGAAGATCCTCTGGTCAGGATCGAAGGAGTACTTGTTGCGCGCTCCCCGTGGTGTTTCGATGATGACTTGAAGGAGATTGTCCTTCTTCGCGCGGGGCGATAGCTGTTGCGGATCGGCAAGCGAGCTTGTTTTACTCATGCAGACTCCATGAGGCCTGTCATGGTAGGAGACATTGCCGGGATTCGACGTTGCTTCGCGCGAACAAGCGCGTGGAACAAATTTGAGCTTTGATCCTTCGCATGGCGGGCAGAGATGGAAGAATGGGAGGCAGAGGTGATGGAAGCAATGGCCGGGAAGAGTGCGCAGGACGAACAGACCCGTTTGAAGCAGAAGGCAGCGGAGCGGGCTCTCGAACTGGTAGAGCCGGGAATGACGGTAGGGCTCGGATCGGGCTCGACGGCTACGTTGTGGATCAAGCTGCTGGGAGAGAAGGTTCGGAGCCAGGGCCTGAAGATTCGCGCGATTGCGAGCTCGGACGACAGCGAGAAGCTCGGCCGGAGCTATGGAATTCCGTTCACGAACTTTGATGAGGTAAGCAGCCTGGACCTGACGGTGGATGGCGCGGACGAGGTTGCGCCCGGACTGGCCCTGATCAAAGGCGGTGGAGGCAAGCTGCTGCGGGAGAAGATTGTCGCCAGCGCGTCGAAGCGATTTGTGATTGTTGCAGACGGCTCGAAGCAGGTAGAGAAGCTGGGTAAGTTTCCGCTGCCGGTTGAAGTCATCCAGATGGCGGAGCCTCTGGTAAGTCGTGAGCTGCGCGAGCTTGGCTTTACGCCGACGATCCGGACGAATCAGGATGGGTCACGATACATCACGGATGAGGGGAATCTGATTCTGGATTGCTCGGGAATGTTGATCGACGATCCTCGGGCGTTGGCTGCAAAGCTGGATGCGATCGTCGGTGTGGTGGAACATGGGCTGTTTCTGGGGATGGCGAAGATGGCGCTGATTGCAGAGGAAGGCGGACTTGTGGAGCGCACAACTTAGCCGGTCGTAAGGTCTCATCCTCCAGAAGATTTGCGGGTATACGGCGATCCTAAGAGAGAAAAGGCGATGCCATGTCCGCCACTGCCGTCGTGGACAGGATGTTGTAGTGCGTTGCGCCCGGCACAATGCCAAGCCTGGCTGCGGAACGCAGCGAACCGTCCAGGCCGGCGTCGCGTTGACCGCCTCCAAGTGCTCTGTAGAAGGCAACGACGTGTTCGGGGCTAACGGAGTCAGCGTCGGCAAAGACGAGCATGGTGGGAGACTTGAGCTTTTTGACCGGCTCGGACCAGTCGAAGTCGTGAGATTCCATCTCGGCGATCTTGCGGAGAAGGGTCTCCCAGTTGACGTCAGGATAGAGCTGGCCAAGCGGCGAGCCTTTAATGTTTTGCGCGATCTGCGGGGCGTGCGCGGTCATCTGATCGAACGCTGCATGCACCTCAGGAAACGATCCAGACCGTTGCATGGCGGCCGAGACGACGATCAGACGATTGACGATAGCGGGATGGCGAATCGCTGTTTGCAGCGCGACGCCGCCGCCGAGCGAATAGCCCAGGACATCTGCTTTCTCGATCTTCAGAAAGGCCATCAGCGCAGCGACGTCATCGGCCATGAGCTCAAACCGGAGCGGACGATCGATGTCTTTGGTGCGCCCGTGCCCCTGTAGATGCAGGACGATGACCTTTCTGGTCTTTGCCAGCTCCGTCAGATTCCGGCCGAAGGCTTCACTGGCTGAAACACCGCCGTGGAGCATGACGAGCGGCTGGCCGTCGCCGTGGATCTCGTAGTAGAGGTTGAGTCCATTGACCGGGGCGAAGCCCGAGTGTGCATCCTGCATGATTGTCTCCAGAAAGAAGGATGACGTTGAATGGAACGTCGGAACGAAGGCGGCGCCACTGAAGGCAAGGAAATCGCGTCTCAGCATTTTTGTCCTCCACGATAGTAACGATCGGGCCGGGAGAGTCCCATTGTTAGCCTGGTTCAGGTTAGGCGATTCGCAGAGATCGGCTTCAACGGCCAGAAGGTGACGGAGTCCAGGGAGTCATCTCCTTCCCACCGTAGCGTGGCGTTCTGGGCAGGGCCTTTATAGTAGAAGCGCCTTGTCCAGGCGATTCGCTCATTCACGATCAGCTCGATTACGGACCCGTCGATGTGGAGACGGATCTCAATGGGTTCACCGTTGTTTCTTGAGAGCTTCAACGGCCTCGCATCGATCGAGATCAGATCAGAGGAGGCGGGATCGAATTCGATCTGCATCCATGTCTCTTTGGAGCGGTCGCCTTCGATGACGAGCTTGAACAGCGTGGGCTGACGGGTTGCGCGATAGATCGCTTCACCGCAACAGCTTGTGATTGTGATTGTTTTGCCTGCTTGCCCGGTCAACTGCTGTTGATTGCTGCGCAGTGTTTGCGCGGCGTCAGCTACTTTGTAGCGCAGTGTTCCATCAGCAGCCATCGACAGGACTCGCGGAAGCGACATCATTCCCGCCCATCCAGCCGCTTTGTGTTCGGACGCAGGCCGCGACTCCTGTATCCATCCCCAGAGGATGCGATTCCCTTTGGCGTCGAGCTGCGTTTTGGGAGCGTAGTAACTGCCGTAGTCCAGAATGCCCATACGTTCAGGGCTGAAGGTCAGGCGCTTCGTATCGAAGTGCCCGGACTGCCAGAACGCCTTTCCCATGGTGGAGAACAGGAGCACGTGCCTGTCGCCAAGGGCGAAGAACTCGGGGCACTCCCATACATCCCAGGGCATGTAGGCCTCAAAAGACGGCTGCCGTTGCGCGAAGATCTTTACGAACTCCCACGAGCGGAGGTCTTTGGAACGATAGAGGAGGATGGATCCACCAACATCGGGAAAGCCACAGGCGATGGGGGTGTACCACCAATCGTCCTGTCGCCAGGGCGAGGGATCGCGAAAGCCGTTTACATGGAGTCCCGCGGGAGGAGCAGCGATGACGGGTTGAGGAAGCTTTGTGAAGCTTGATAGGTCATCGTCATTGGCCATGGCGATGCATTGGGTTTCGCGCAGCGAGGAATCCTTGATGGTTGCGTCCTGGAGAGAGGATTTTTTAACGCCGGTGTACATCATGCCTACCTTGCCATCCTGAACAAAGGCAGTTCCGCTGAAGACTCCCTCCTGATCGGGCCCTCCGGGCGTAGGAGCTATCGCCACTGGCATGTGCCTCCAATGAATCATGTCGTCACTGACGGCATGATTCCAGTGCATGTCTCCCCAGATGGCATCGTTGGGGTTGTACTGAAAAAACATGTGGTACTTGCCCTTCCAAAAGATAGGGCCATTGGGGTCGTTCATCCAGTTCTTTGCAGGAAGCAGATGGTATTGAGGACGAAGCGGATCCTGTGACAGGGAGACAGGCGAGGGGGTGTCAGAAGTCGCTGCTTCTGCATTGGCAGCAACGCTGACGAACGTTGCTGCGCCGGCCATACTTCGAAGGAACTCGCGACGGCTCTTACTCATGGCCAATATCCTAGCGACTTATTACACGCTTGAGGGAATCATGTTGCATCAAGCGATCGAGGAATCTGGTGGTGGTCAGACTTCCTGCAAAGCGCTCTTCAGCTTTTTTCGTCACGACGTGCCGGAAGATTGTTTGGGGTCCGGAGCCAGCTGCGGAAACGCCGTGACCCGTAGTTTCGCTCCAGCATAGGGAACGAGGGCGAGCACCTCCTCGGTCTCTGCGCTGGTTACGGGGCTTGGCGGAAGGGGATCGGCGACGCCGTCCTCAGAGCGCCACGATGGAAGACGGCGGCCGCGAATCTCTATTGCGACCGCGGCAGCTTCGGCGGCAAATGGCCGCGCGGGAACGGGGCGCTCCACCACTTTGAGTTTTGCTCCAGAGACTTCATCCACGGCCAACGCGTAGTTCCATGGCCGAGTAGGAAAGACCTGCCAGTCTGCCGTCAGGCCGCGGTCACGGAGCTTGACCCAGCTTTCGCCGGGACTGAGAGAAAACACCAGCGGTCCGCGCTCTACGACCACCGACCTCTGAAACGAGCGTGAGATTGTCGGCTCGAGTGGGAAGCGGATCTCAACGTTGTCGCCCGCTGCCCAGCTGCGTTCGAGGCGCATGAAGGTGCCGGGAGCTGCAGTCGCCTCCGTGAGTGTTCCATTCACATGCACGGCGGCTGTTTTTGCCCAGGCGGGAATGCGCAGGAGCATCGGAAAGCGTAGCGTCTTCTCTGGGGAGACAGTGATGCGGATTGTGCCGCGGAAGGGATAGTCGGTCTCTTCGCGGAGATGCAGGTTGACGCCCTGGAGCTTCGTCTTCACCTCGCAGGGCGCGTACATCGTGGCCACCAGACCGCCGTCGTGCGTGCTCATCCAGAGGCTCGCGGTGAACTTCGGCCATCCCTGGTGGAAGTTGGCGGTGCAGCAACCGAAGTTGGGTTCGAGCCCATAGAGGTTCGACTCCGGTCCGTTCGTCGTCCAGGGTTTTGAGTTGAGACTCGACTGGACCTGGTTCGGCTGCTGGTCGTACTGATGGGCCCACATATCGTCGGTAAAGGTGCCCGGCAGCGCGTTGAAAGCGATCTTTTCGATGCGGTCTGCAATCTTTGGATCGCCAAAGGTCGCTAACGCGACTTCCATGGAGAACATGGTCTCGACGACGGTGCAGAGCTCTGTGCCGTGATTTGGGTCCAATCCCGCCAGATGTTCGTCGCACGAGAATATGCCGTTGGGCATGCCGTGATAGCGGTCCAGCGTCGCTATTCCCTGCGCGAAGTTGGCATGTTCCTCTTCGCTGCGGTTGAAGCGGTATCGCACCGCTGCTGTCTTCAGCCCCATGCCGTTATTCACGCCATGGGTTTGCATGCCCTCGTCTTTGTTGCCGCCGATTGCCGTCTTGCTCAAGACAGCGCGACTGGTTGGCCCGGTGAACTTGAAGTTGGCGTAGTTGGCTACCCAGTCGAAGCCCTGCTGCTGGAGCAGGTTTGCCAGCGCGAGCAGTTTGTCGTCGGCAGTCTTCTCATAGAGCCAGGCCACAACGAGCGCTTCGTCCTGCCAGCGATACTTGCCCCAGTCTCGCAGCGGACGCGACGGAAGTGTCTGCAACTGATGGTGAAAGTAACGGGTCATGACGGGGAGGACTCGAGGATCGCTTGTCGCCCCGTGGTACTGCATCAGGACCTTGAGCATCACCATGCGTGGCCACCAGTCATCATTGCTTGCGGGGCCGATCATGCCATCCGGCGACTGGTGCGTGAGCGTCCACTCCACAAAGCGCATCGCTTTGGCCTTCAATACGTCGTCATCGAGCATCCACGCCAAGGGCAACAGCCCATCGACAAAGTATGGACCACGCTCCCAGCTTTCGCCGGTGCCGCCCAGCCAACCGCTGTTGGGACCGACGTCGGGCCAGAACTCGTCGAGATGTCCACCCATGCCGTCGGCCTGAATCCGAAGCTGTCTCAGAAGCCAGCCTGCGGGCCGCACCTCACCCAGACGGAGCTGGCGAAATGCGGAAGCGGCCAGATCTCCTGGCGCGGCCTTTTCAATTGCAGGGCTGAGCGCACCTGCCAGAGAATCCGGTGTGGCCATGATGGCAGCTGTGCCGAGCGCAGCCTTTAGCAGATCTCGCCTGGATGTCATGGTTTGCATCTCCGCTCCAACACTAATGAAGCTTGCCTGAACTGTAAACTTTGCCTGGATACATCGACCTCACCAAGCTTTGATAGCCGATGCCTTCCTTCACCGGCTGACACTTCGTTCGTGTTGCTATCATGTTTCGGACTGCGCGCTTGCAGAAACGACCCTCCGCATTCTGCTGAGGCTATACCCAAAGAGAACGGGAAGCCTGTGTTCTTCAACTTGTAGAACACGTGCGAATCACAGGCGCATATATCAACCGGTAGGAGCTTATCGATGCGGATTCACCGTCGCGCTGGAACCACACTCAAGCTTTCTTTGTTATGCCTCGGGTGTGTGATGTCACTCTATGCTGACCCCATTCGCGCAGATCTTTCCTCGGTAAAGTCCGGTCCTATTGCGGTCACGGCCACACCGGAAGCCCTGACGGTCCGCTGGTCCGATGCATCGAAGCATCGGTGGCAAGCTGTCTTCACTCTCAACAACAAGCTGCCTCTGATCACTTCGATCTCCGTTGATGGCGCTCTTGTCGTCGAGAAGGCTACGCCCTTCTATCGATGCAGCACAGGTACCAGGACTGGGGGCTGGGATGCCTTCTTTGACTTTCCGCCGGGTCAACCGCAGGGTGTCAGGACCTTTGTGCAGCGTTTCCATCCCACCACGGTCAAAGCCAGTACGGTTGGGAATCGAGTGGAGCTATCGTTCGACGGAATGGAGATGGGGATCTTTTCGGGAACGATGCGCTACATCTTTTATCCCGACAGCTCTCTGGTTCAACAGGTTGCCGTGCTCGAAACTGCGGAGCAGAACGTTGCGTATACCTACGACGCGGGTCTGGTCATGACGTCAGATGCTGACCGGCGGCCCGGTATCAATATGGGCTCTAATATCGTTTACTACGACGCTGACAATAAACTGCAGTCCATCACGTCGCCTTATGGTTCAGAGAGGCACACGCTTCAAGTGCATTATCGTGCGGTAGCGGCAAAGATGGGCACGGGCAGCATTGTGGCATTTCCTTCTCCGCATCGCTACCTGTTTGCGCGCGACTACAGCACAAACATGGGCTACGCCTGGTATAGCGCGTGGCGGGGCAAGGTGGGGCTTGGGATTCAGCAACCGCTCGATGACAACACCGCGATCTACCCGTGGATGAACGCACCGGCAGGAAGCAAGCAGGAGATGGGCATCTTCTTCCTTCTCGGCTCGGGAACACCGACGGAGACACTGGATCGCGTGCTTGCCTACACCCACAAGGATGTTTATCCGCATCTGGATGGATACGTCACCTTCGCTCCCCACTGGCATTTTGCATTTACAGAACAGGCAGTTGCCAATGGGCCGAAGTGGGTTCCGCCCTTCAAGACGGAGCTGGAGAGCATCGGGGTGGATTCCGCGATGATCATGGACTTTCATATCGACGGGCATCCGACGGACCTTACTGACCTGCGGCTGCGAGAGATCGACGACTACTACAAGGTCTGTCGTCGTACAACCGACAAGAAGTTTTTGCTGATCCCCGCCGAAGAAGCGGACGTCTACCTCGGTGGACATTGGTCGCTCACGTTTCCGAAACCTGTCTTCTGGATGATGGACAGAAAGGAGGGACAGCAGTTCGCAACCCCAGACCCAAAGTATGGAACGGTCTATCGCGTGCATGATGCGGATGAGATGTGGAAGCTCGTCAAAGCAGAGCATGGGTATGCCTACCAGACGCACCCGCGGACGAAAGGATCTACCGGATACCCTGACAAGATTCTGGATACAGCCTACTTTCGCGACCCAAGCTACATCGGCACGGGATGGAAGGCGATGCCCTCCGATCTATCCAGCCCTCGACTTGGCGAGAGAGGTTTCAAGGTGATCGATGACCTCAATAACCTTGGCCTGCGTAAGGTGATGCTTGGAGAGGTCGACATGTTTCAGTTGTCGAGCACGGATGAACTCTACGCTCACATGAACGTGAATTATGTTCGCCTGAACAAACTTCCCGACTTCGATCACTACAGCACGCTTCTCGATGCCGTCGCTCGGGGTGACGACTTTATCTCGACTGGAGAAGTGCTGATGCCGCATTGGAAGCTGACCCAGGGCCCGGACGACTCCATCCACACCGAGCTCGAGGCTACCTGGACATTTCCGTTACGTGTCGGCGAGGTGGTTTGGGGAGATGGACATGAGATGCATACGCAGCGCTTTTCGCTCGACACCACGCAGGAATTTGAACATCACACCTTTGACTGGGATCTCAAGGCCCCGGGATGGAAGTGGGCCCGGGTTGCTGTCTGGGACGAAGCCGGCGGTGGAGCTTTCTCCAACGTCACGTGGCGGAAGCCCTAGACGAAGAGAAGTCCGAGTTTGTAGATTCATTCGCTCCGGAGCGCTACCATCGGTTCCACTCCGGCGGCGCGACGAGCTGGAATGAGCGATGCCAGCAGCGCTGCCAGTGTGAGGATGAGTACAGCGGAGGCGATCATGATGGGATCCCAGGGCTTCACGCCGAAGAGCTGATCGGTCATGAGCTTGCCTGCGGCCACGGACGCCGGAATACCGATTGCCAGCCCGATGCCGATCTGGGTGAAGGCACTTCCCAGAACCATTCGCACCACATGACCACGATCTGCTCCGAGCGCCATCCGTACACCGATCTCGCCTGTTCTCTGCTCGACGGAGTATGCCATCACTCCATAGAGTCCGATTGCGGCCAGCGTAAGCCCCAGGACACCGAAGAGCATGGTTAGCGTGGCGATCATGTTCTCCTGCTGGAAGTCCCTGCTCACGACGTCCGTGTAGGAATAGACGCCGTAAAGCACAAGATTTGGATCGACACTGACCAGCGCCTTGCGAACGCGCTCTTCCATGCCAGGAGGATTTCCGGGAGCCCAGATGACGATGTTGTAGAGATAGTGCGACCAGGTTTCGCCGCTCACCATTGCCGGGTCGTCGTATTGGATGGTTTGGGTCTCCGGGATCCAGAACATCGGACGCACGGGGTCCTTGTAGTCGTAGGTCATGTAGCGGAGGTCTTTGACCACGCCAACAATCTCGTAGTTGCCTGCATACTGGATCTTGTCTGGGCCGAAGTGCTGACCGATGGGATTCCCATTCTTGAAGAATCTCTTTGCAAAGGCTTCGTTGACGACGGCGACTTTGCGGGTTGTTGCTGTGTCGTCCTCTGTAATGGGCCGACCCAATACCATTGGCGCGCCGATGGTTTCAAAGAAGCCGGGCATGACACGGACCCAACCGGCACTCGTGTCTTCCTTGGCCCCGGGTTCCGGTCTGCCCTGAATGCGGACCCCGTCATTCCAGCTATCGCCTGTCATCGGAGCATAGAGAGCCGGCGCGACCATGCGCACGCCGGGAATCTGGAGCAGACGTTCGTCGATCTTTCGAAACATCGGCTCCAGCTGCTCCGGCTTATAGTTGCCCAGCATCGGGTTGATCGCTGCGATGTAGCGGCCTTCTGTCTCGAACCCGAAGTTCTGGTGCTCCAGGTTCCGGAGGCTCCGTGCCATCAGTGCTGCTGTCGCGAGCAGAACTACGGACATTGCTGCCTGTGTGATGACGAGTGACTTCTGCGCCCAGGAGCGCCGTCCGCCCACGGCACGATTTGCTCCTCGCAGAGCCTCGACGGGGTCAGCGTGGGAGGTCATCCATGCGGGTGCGATTCCGAAGAGAATTCCAGTCAGCACGGAGACTGCCAGGGTAAACAGCAGCGCCGATCCCGATGGAGTAGCGCTGATTGGCACGTAGTTGTCGGGACGGCCGTTCTGGAAGGCCAGAAACAGGATCAGCCTGGTACCGCCGTAGGCGACAGCGATGCCTGCAAGTCCGCCTATGATCGCCAGCGCGACAGACTCGACGAGAGCCTTTCGTACGAGCCGGCGGCGAGATGCACCCAATGCCATGCGGATGGAGGTCTGTGCTCGATCCTTCAAGCCGCGCGCGAGCATCAGGTTGGCCAGGTTGCCACAGGCGACCAGCAGGACACATCCCGCCGCAATCAGCAGCAGCTTCAACCCGTCCTTGTACTGATCTTTCATGGCAGCGACACCGGAACCGCCGGGAATGAGGTGCAGCGTTTGCTGCTGCCAGAGCTGCTTTTCTCCCGGCTGCATATCAGGTACGTGACTTGCCAGCCAGTCATGGAACTCGACCTTGAGTTTTGCTTCGAGCGACCTCGGATCGACGCCAGGACGCACTCGCCCGATCAGGTCCAGAAAGCTGCCGTCAGGCCGCTTCAGCCTTGACGTCGCACCGTCGAGGAGCAGTTCGGTTGTGACGGGGAGCCAGAAGTCGGGCATACCGCCGCCCGCCAGCTTCGCTCCGTAAAAGCCGGGCGGCGTTATCCCGATGACGGTGAAAGGGTGACCATTGATCTGATAGTTGGCGCCTACCACGGAGGGATCGCCTCCATACTTCTCCTGCCAGATGTGATAGCTCATGACTGCTACGGGAGGTGCGGATTCCTGGTCGTCGGCGTCGGTCATCAGCCGCCCCATCCACGGTTGCACGCCCAGCGTTCTGAAGAAGTTTCCAGATACGTATTCGCCGTTGCGAGTCTCTGCCTGGCCCTGCGATCCCGTTCTACGAACGCCGAGCGGCGCATTCCCGGCCTGCAGTGCCGCGAGGTCACTGAATTCCGGGGTATGCGCGCGAAAGTTCTTGTACATCTCCCAGGAAAAGATAGAGAAATCTCCATCGCTGCCCTGGGAGTATCCACCCCAGTTGCAGCAGCGAATCTTGTCTCCGATTCGCCAGAGCTCTTCAGGGTTCGTGACCGGCAATGACTTCAGCATCACCTGATGCACGAGGGTAAAGATCGCCGTCGTTGCTCCGATTCCCAGCGCCAGCGTGATCACTGAGGTCGCAGCAAACGCCGGTGCTTTCCTGAACTGCCGAAATGCGTCACGCAGGTCTGCCAGCATTCAATCCTCCAGACGGCTGGAAATCGCACAAGAGACGTCGTCGATCCTTATACGAGCCGAATCGTAGACCGGTTCCCTGGAGCGGAGATAGAAAGAAACGTGTGATGGAAATGAAGCTGACCTTTGAGGACGGGCTCAAACAGACGCTGGGGCGCCTGGCAGGAGTACCTTGCGAAACAGTAACCGTATTCGTTCTTATGACTTAAGTGGCGAGGCAGAGATCCTGTCTCGCCGTCAGTTTTTTAGGCAGCATCGCTGTCATCTGCTTTTTTTGCTGCGTCTATTTTTCATACGGCGTCTGGTTTTCATACGGCATCTAGGACAGATGGAAGATGCCGGGGCTTCGCGAAGGATGAGAAGATGCTTTAGCAGGAAAATCACAGGAGACTGAACGATGAAGAAGCTGTATTCGCTGATGCGGAAGCGTGGGCTGGTCCTGGCGGGGATTGTAGCCCTTGGTGCCTCGGGTAGCGCGTTCGCCCAGAACAAGGCCATTGATTTCAAACAGGGCAACCCCTTCAGCGATGGAGTTGTCGCCGGGAACACCCTCTACGTTGCGGGCCAGCAGGGACCGGATGCGAACGGCAAGGTCACCGGAACCGATATCACGGTACAGACCAGGAATGCGATTGCTGCCGTGAAGAAAGTTGTGGAGAAGGCTGGCTTCAAGATGTCCGATATCGTCAATGTCACGGTCTATGTAACGGACCTGAACGATGTGAAGAAGATGAATGAGGTCTACATCAAAGATATGCCGGATCCAAAGCCGGCTCGTGCGACCGTACAGGTTGCCGGTCTGATTGGCGGCGCGAAGATTGAGATCTCGGCGATCGCCGTCAAGCACTAAGCGAAGTAGTTTTGGAACCACAAGAAACCCCGGGCCCTCAGCAGAGGATCCGGGGTTTTGTTCTACAGCGGGGTACGGAACCGCTCAGGCTTGCCTGCGCCTGCGCATCATGGTGACCAGGGCCGTCATCCCGCTCCCCAGCAGGAGGAACGAGGATGGCTCCGGGACCGGCGCAAGGTCCGATTGAAACTGACTGGCAAGAATCGCGTCGGCCGCGGTTGTCGGGTGGATATCGTCCCAGAAGAGATGCTGGTTGGGGTTAGAGCAGACGGTGACTCCGTTGAAGCACGGAGTCGTTACATCGGAGAGTCCGTATGCGCCCGGATTCTGGATGACAGAGTTCAGAAGGCCATAGACGTCGGAGTAGACGACGTTGGAGGGGAGGGTGGATTTCAATCCCTGATTGAACTGCTGGCTGAAAAGTGTTGCCGCAGCGTCGCCATAGAACTCAGGGGTCAGCCCAAGGTTGGGCAATCCGGGCACGAGAATGTGCATGGCTCCGTTCGCCTGGAGGGCAGCGACAATCGCGTCGATGTCGCTGATTGCAGTCGTTACCGACCCACCGACCTCGAGGTCGTTCGCACCGCCCCAGACCACAAACAGCGAGTTCTGGATGAGTCCAGGAGGGACGGAAGAGGCGGCCAGCTGCGTCAGCATTCCGGGCAGGTTAAAGAAGCCGAGGCTGGTCTGCGTACCTCCATCGCCGCCGTTGCCGATCCCCGTGGTGGCTCCTCCCCAGGCGAAGTCGATGAGCGGAGCGCCCAGTTGTGCGGCCAACTGCTCGACCGCAACCGGACCATTGGAGAAGCGGCCGTTGTAGTAGGGGGCAGGAGGCACGCCGGTAGCGGCGAAGAGGTTGCCGTTGTCCGACAGGCTATCTCCATAGACGATGACGGCGGAGTAAGGTTCGGCGCTGGCGGTCCGGGTGAGCGGCAGAAGGAGAACTGCGGCAAGCGCTGCGAGAAGTGCGGTCCTGCGAGTAGACACGATGGGCTCCTTGGATGGAAAAGCACGACTATCTTTCGCCCTTGAATGGAGCGAGCATGACTTCGAACGATGAATTATTGTGGGGGCCCAAGGATCTGAAATGGATCGGGTCGCGATCGCGTTTTCAGAACGATGTCATCGTAACATTTTGAGCGTCTGGACAAACAACTCAGCCTGAAGTGGCCTGAAGTAGCGTCAGCGATGTTCAGTCCAGCGGATGGTAATAGCTGAGCTCGGGAGAGGCGCAGGACTGACAGAGGACGCGGCCAGTGGCGTCGGTGAGATTGCGGTCGTAGTTGATGCCTTCGCCGCAGACAGCGCACGCGATGCGGGAGGATTTATACCCCGGCATCTCACGGGGATGAAGCGGAACGCGGACCCACTGCTCCTGGAAGAGATCGGCATCAGCAAGTTCGCGATAGGCAAGCATCTGCTGCTGGTTCTTGTTTTCGATATGGGGGTACAGTTCGCGGGCGCGCTGCTTGGAGCTTTCGAGGGCCGCGATGCGGATTCCCTTGTAGGCGGGAGTCTCGTCGGTTCTCTCGATCGGAGCATTCAGGTCGACGAAGGTGGCAGCCATCTTGCCCCAGTCGCGGAACTTGAGGGCGCGCTTGCCGAGGCGGCAGCCGGTAACGACGGCGATGGCATCGGTGGCGCAGCGGTCGATCTCGACGAAGGTGACGAGCCGTTTGCGATCCAGAGTGCGTGGTTCGGCGATGCCAAGGCGCTGGCAGCCGAGCATGGCCAGGCGAACGCCGAGAATCTGTCCAGCGCAGAGATGGCCATGCGCGACTTCGGCCTGATGGAGAAGGTCGTCGAAGGGCTCCATAGAAGTGATGATACGGTCTTCCGGAGTGAGGGATGACCTGGGTGAGGGAGCAGATCCCGTCGGCTGCGCTTGAGGCAGGCTTATTCGCTTTGGCTTGTGAGCCTTCCGCCGAGATGACAGCGGAGTAATTACGAAGAAAAAGGCACAAGTTGCGGTATTGTTGCTGAGGGATTCTTCGTATGAGCGTAGAAAGCGTTGTCGGTGTCATGTGGAGGCATTTTGCGCTGGGATTCAGTGCATTGCTGCCGCTGGTCAACCCATTGGGCTCAGCGTTGGTGATTCTTGGCCTGGTCGGGATCCAACCGGCGGCGGAATACAAGACGCTGGCCCGCAAGATCGCGATCAACATGGCTCTGTTTCTGGCCGTAGTGGAGCTGGTCGGCTCCTACGTGCTGGAGTTCTTCGGCATCTCGCTTTCGATCGTGCAGTTCGCCGGAGGCATGGTAGTCGCGGCGATCGGCTGGTCCGTTCTGAACCAGAAGGATGCCGCAAGCGCAGCCGAAGATGCGAACGCCCAGATGGCTGGACGAGGGGTAAGCTCCCATGACGAGTCGAGAGCGTTCTACCCGCTGACATTTCCGGTGACGGCGGGACCGGGCTGCATTGTGGTCATGCTCGCCTTGAGTGCCCATGCGTCGGAGAAGACCATCAGCGAGAACGTGGGAGCGCATATTGGGCTGATGCTTGCCGTGGTTCTGCTCAGCGTGCTGGTGTATGTCTGTTACGCGTATGCTCCGCAGATCGCGCGTGCGGTCTCTCCATCCACAGCTCATGGAATCCTGCGTGTAATTGCCTTCATCCTGCTGTGTATTGGCGTGCAGATCGCATGGAATGGGCTGGAGGCGCTGATCAAGCCCTTGATGTCGGCCCGAAGTTGAGGGACGGATCGCACGCGCTGCTCAGGACCAGCATGGCGGTTAAGTTGGTTAAACAGTGGGTGGGTCGACGGCGATGACGAGCTTCCCATGTCCGTTTCGGCCAGCGATCTTGCCGCTGTAGGCGGCTTCGGCCTCGGCGAAGGGAACGACGGCATCAATGAGGGTGCGGAGTTTGCCGGTGTCGATGAGCGCAGCGATCTCCATCAGCTGACGCTGGTTGGGTTTGACGATGAAGAAGGCGTGTTGGACGCGGGGGTCTTCCGAGGACTCTTTGTCCGCGGCGATGGTGACGGCATACCGGCCGGGTTTGACGAGCGACAGAGAGCGGAGAAGGGTATCGCCTCCAACCGTGTCGAAGACAATATCCACGGGCTCGGTGACAGCTTGTTCAAAACGCGTGCTGTGGTAGTCGATGATCTCGTCCGCTCCGAGTTGCCGAACGAGATCGAAGTTATGACGCGATGCGGTCGCGATGACGTGGGCGCCATGCAGATGCGCGATCTGGACGGCAAAGTGGCCCACAGATCCTGCGGCTCCATGAATGAGGACACGGTCGCCGGGGTGCAGATGGCCGTGCTCGAAGAGGCCCTGCCAGGCGGTGAGGGCTCCAATGGGCACGGAGGCGGCCTGGGTCGGGGTGAGGGTGATGGGGGATGGAGCGATGGAAGCGGCGTCGGTCAGGCACAGCTCCGCCACAGCGCCCTGGGCGAACCAGTCGTTCATGCCGAAGACGGACTGGCCCAGGGTAAAGTCGTACACATTGGGGCCAACGGCGGCGACACTGCCGGAGAACTCATGTGCGGGAACAGCGCCGGTCCGTGGAGTTCCTGAGGGATCATGGGTGGTGGGATACCATGCCAGCTCGGTTGGGGTAACGCCGGCGGCCGAGACGCGAACGACGACCTGTCCTGAAGCGGGTACTGGATCCGGCAATGTAGCTTCAACCAGCTTGGGGGAGTTGCCGGAATCGGCAAGGCGCATGACCTTCATGGAAAGCCCTCCAGTGCCTGCGTGAGAGAGACGTTAATTTTTAGCTGCGATGAACGGCGCGTCGAATCTTTTGATCGGTCTTGTACTGACTGAGCGCATAGACCGCCCAGATGGTGGCGGGAATCCACCCGATAAGAGTGACCTGCAGCACAAGACAGATCACACCGGCAAACGGGCGTCCGATGGTGAAAAAGGTAAACCACGGAAGCAGAAATGCGATGAGAAGTCTCAAAGGAGAATCCTTCTTACAAATTTCTTTCTTTTTACCAGATGCGGGAAAGCTTCGTGGGTTGATGCATTTGTGGCAGCAAAGCCTGAGGAATTATGGCGGTATTGGCGAAATACAGGGATTCTTCGGCTTCGCCTCAGAAGGACGAATCCTCCCGTCTGAATGACGAGCACCGTTAGAACAGTATGGTGTCAGTTGCTGTCGTCGTTGTCACCTTCTTCAATGATTGAAGAGGTTCCTACGACATCATAAGTGGAACTTTCACCGCCTGCCGGTTCGATCGTGACCCGGAGGGGAAGGCGATCCCATTTTGCCGGAGCGCAGACAGGGGAGGCGTGGTTGGGTTGGGGCCAGGGGCCGATGCGTTTCTGGACGACGGGCCGGCGCGCCCCGAGCTGGGCGACGATGACGTAGAGGCTTGCGCCTTTGGCGGTGGAAGAGGTTCCACAATAGGCGGCGTAGTCCCGAAACCAGACCGCCTCGGAGACGAGAGGATCGAAGTCAGGAAGATGCAGCGCCGTGATGTGGCCAGTGACGCGATCCACGGTGATCCAGGGCCCCGGCTGCCAGATCCAGCGGGGAGCCGTGTCGGACGGAAGGGCGTCATTGACTCGCAGAGCTCTCCGGATGGCAAAGGTGCGGTCGGTAATCTCGTGGGTGTTGCCGGTGGTCCAGTCTTTTTGACGGCCATCCACGATGAGGGGACGAACCTTGATGGCTGAGGTCTGGTCGATCTGGGCCTCGGGGGTGGCGTCGGGCTGCGTGTAGGAGACTCTTCGGGGAGCGCCGAGGGCGACGGTATGGGTCTTAGGGGCGGCTGCGAAGCCGCTGGCGGGAAGGGGCGCCAGACTTAACAGGAACAGGAGAGACAGGGGCTTCACGGCGGACTCAAGGGGTAGGAGGCCAGCTCTATGGGGTTCGGTGAGAGCCGGCCTGATTAGAGAAGAGGCTCGCGGAAGTTTTCGCGGCCAAAGAATGCAGCCATGCTAGCCGAGAGTTGTGAGTTTGAGACAAAAACCGTGGTGACACTTTTGGGGAGTGGAATAAAAGGGGTTACGTGTGGGAAGAAATTTCTTAAACGATGGAAAGACTTCCCGGGTTGTTGAAGAAGGTGCAGAAACTGTGGAATACCTTGTGAATCTTCCGTAAATCACGAACGTGAGCGGAGTAGTATCGTGAAAACGGAGCGTGTGCCAGTGTGAGACGCGCCGAGTGGAGCCCGCAGAGGGGTCATCTCCTGTAGCGAGGAAAGGAAATTTATATCTATGTGGAAACCGAATCAGCCGGGAAGTAACAGCCCCTCAACTCCAGAACCGTCGCGGCCGACTCCCCCGGCGCCGAGCTTTGAGCCTCCGCGTACGGCTTCTCCCGGTGCAGGAACCACTGCTGCTCCCGGCACGGGCGAGCAGGCTACGATTGGAAAGTCGCTCGTCGTCAAGGGCGAGGTTACGGGCTCTGAGTCACTGTATATCGACGGCAAGGTTGAAGGTGCAATCAACCTTCCGGGTAATCGAGTGACCGTAGGCCGCAACGGTCAGGTCGCGGCGAACATCGTAGCGCGCGAGGTTGTCGTGCTGGGCAAGGTGAGAGGCAACTGCCAGGCCAGCGATCGTGTGGATATTCGCAGCGAAGGCTCCTTGACTGGAGACGTCATCGCAGCGCGTATCTCCATTGAGGACGGCGCCTTCTTCAAGGGCGGAATCGACATTCGCAAGCCCGGTGGCACCGATCTGAAGGGTGGATCGGCGCAGCCTGCAGCAGCGGAGCCGGTTACGGTGTAGCGTTCTGAGATACAAAACAAGAAGCGGCCGGACATTTGTCCGGCCGCTTTGCTTTTTGTATTCGCTAGAGATTGCGTCCGACGGTGAAGAGGGCTGTAACGACAAGCGCCGCATAGATGATTGCAAGAGAAGGCCGCAGCGGTCGCTGGCCTGAGAAGAGCAGCCAGGCGATCACCACGGGTAGGCCCAGTACGGTAAGAGTATTGAGCTGGAGAGCTTCGACAACATGACCGTGAAGCAGAGCGGCCAGAGCGCGGGTGGTCCCACATCCGGGGCAGAGGATTCCAAAGATCTGGTGGACGGGGCACTGCGGATAGAAGTCGTATCGGGCGGGTGGAAAGAAGAACAGCATCGCCGCGGCGGCCAGCACGGCAAGAGTTCCAGCCAGGAGGGTTCGTCGTTGTATGCCGATGGCGGGACGGCTCATCTTCGGCGCGATGAGGCTGCGCCGAAGATGAGCCGTCTGTTCTGATGCGCTGATGGGCATATTACAACCCGCTACGGTAGCGAAGCGCCTGCTTGGCGGCGTTGATCTGGTTGAAGTGGTACTGGAAGTAGAGCCCGCCGAAGAAGAAGGTCATGATGGGGCCAAGACGCAGCCCGATGGGTTCGGTGCTGTTGTAATGCTGCTCCAGCGAGTCGCGCATGGAGAAGCGATAGATGATGACGAGGACGAATACGGCGATGCTGATGAGGATGGAGAGCGGAGAAGTATGCCGGTGGCCTGTATGCATGGCAAAGGCGCTGGCTCGCATGGAGAGTCCTCCATTGAGGAACGAGAGCACGGCGTAGGCGATGAAGTAGGGAAACGCTCGCGTCTGCGGTTCGACGCGTTTCATCCATAGAACCTGAACGAAGTCCCAGATGACGGCAAAGAGTCCGCAGGTGCAGATCGCGAGCAGCAAGACCAGGGCCCAGTGAAGATTGGGAGGGTCCGAGTAAGGGGAAACCGCGTAGGCGGGCGGTTGTCCGTAAGCAGCTGCGGGAGGAGTGTAGGGTGGCGCAGGTACGCCTGTAACGGGTATGGCTCCAGTGGCCGGGTTGAGGATCTGGGCGACAGGAAGCCAGTCTGGCATCTCGTCTGACTTTGCGAGATCGGTAAGAAGAACGTTGCCGGTGGCGACGTAACGCTGCAGGTCCTCGAGGGTATAAGGGCCGTAGGTCTGGCCTGCGCGTGAGATGAGATAAGGCATGCAAGGCTCCTGAATGTCCGCAAGATGATGAAACCATGGGGCAGCCCTGAGCACAATCTTTTCCTTGGGAGGGAAGGAACGGAGGTTGTGTTTCCGGTGAAACTATTTCCCATGTTGATCAGTAGAAAGAGATAGACCGACGAGACATGCTGAGGCGTGTTTGAGATGAGAGGGAGAGTCGCGTGATCCGAAGCGTTGGAGTGGTGGTTGGGATGATGGCCCTGATGCAGGGAGCAGCAGGGGCCGAGCAACCTGCGTGGCAGCGCATTCAGATGCCCACGGCAGCAGAGGTGGTGAAGCAGTGGGTGAATCCCGCCTCAGAGTATGGCCCGGAGCCCTACTACGGCCTGAATGGAGCGATTACCGAAGAGGTGATTCAGCGCGATCTCGATACGATGAAGCGCCTGGGCTATCGCGCGGTGACGGCGCAGTATGGACGCGGAGCGCCGTTCGCGTACCTCTCGGCGGAGTATTTCGCGTTCTTTCGCAAGTTTGTGGACGAGGCAAAGAAACGCGACATGCGGGTATGGATCGTCGATGACGCCGGGTATCCAAGTGGATTTGCGGGTGGGAAGTTTACAGCGGAAAAGCCTGAGCTGCGTATGCAGGCTCTGGTAATTGCAGAGACGATTCCGGTACATGGAGGCGATGTCGTGGAGCGCACGTTGAAGCCGGAGACGGTGGCGGTAACAGCGACGAGCCAGGACGGGACCGGTACGGAGACGATTCCATTTGCCAACGGGAGTATGAAGTGGACGGCCCCCGCGGGTGCGTGGACGGTGACGATCGTGGAGCACCGCTTCAGCACATCGCCAACGCGGAGCGATACGAATCCGAAGAACGTAAAGGATGGATCGCAGTCGCTCGAAGACTACCTGGACCCAGCTGCGACAGAACAGTTCCTGAAGTTCACCCACGAGCAGTACAGGAAGTATGTCGGTGACGAGTTCGGCAAAACCATTCTGGGGTTTCGCGGCGACGAGCCGGACTATTCGATTCGCGGACTGCCCTGGACACCGAAGTTCTTTGACCGCTTTCGCGAGATCAAGGGATACGATGTGCGACCGTACCTCGCCAGCTTGTTCGCAAAGCCCACAGAGATGACGGAGAAAGATCGGCGGGTCAAAGCGGACTACTACGACGTCTTCTCACAGATGTTCCGGGATGGATTCTTCAAGCCGCAGGGAGATTGGTGTGCGGAGAATCATCTGGAGTACCAGGTCCACCTGAATCACGAAGAGATGGAGATGAGCCTGGTACGCAGCGAGGGCGAGTTCTTTCGCGATATGCGCGACGTGCAGGTCCCAGGGATCGATTCGATCTGGCACCAGATCTGGAAGGACACGATCTCTGACTTCCCGCGACTGGCGTCGTCGGTATCGCACGTCTACGGCAAGCCTCGCGCGTTTACGGAGACGTTTGCCGCCTACAGGCCCGAGCCCGATGTGGACATGGCCCGATACATTCTGAACGAGCAGTTTGTGCGCGGCGTCAATCTCGTGGAGACGATGTACTTCCCGGCGAGCACGGGCGGCAGAAGCGGATCGCCTTACATGAAGGAAGCAGGCTATCCGCAGCTGCTGGAGTATGTGCGGCGCATGAGCTATCTGCTTTCAATGGGAAGGCCCGCAGCTTCGGTTGCGTTGTATCTGCCATCGAGTGCGATGTGGCTGGGCGACGAGGCGGCGGACCGGGCCTTTGTCTCCACCGAGAGGATGCTCTCAGAGCGGCAGATCGACTTCGATATCGTGAGCGAGGATGCTCTGTCGAAGGATCTGAAAGCGGAAAAGGGATCGTTCGAGACGATGAGCGGCAATCGCTACACGACGGTGATTCTGCCGGGAGAGTCCGTGATCTCGCAGGATGCGCTTGATCGGTTGCGTACGTTTGCTCAAGGTGGAGGAGGCGTATTGTTTCTGGACCATCTGCCGACGATGATCTCAGGGCGATCGTATCGCGACGCGCGAGCGGCGAAGCCAGACGACTTTGCGTGCGCAAAGGTGGAGGTCAAGGAGCAGCTTGAGGCCACGCCCACGCCGCCGGCACAGCCACCTGCGCAGCCGCCAGCAGCGCAGGTGGTGCCTCCAGCGATAGAGCAGGCTCTGCGCAGTGTCGTGAAAGAACCGGATGTCAGCTTTGAGAAACCACAGGGTGCCCTCCGTGTCATGAAACGTCGACTGAAGGATGCGGATGTCTATCTTCTGTTCAACGAAGGACCGCAGGTGTTGAACGGCAAGGTACTGCTGCACGGCACAGGAAAGCGGGTCGAGCAGTGGGATGCCGCGACTGGCGAAATAACGGAGGTGAATGCGGCAGGGAAAGCAAGTGAAAGATCCGTCAAGCTTTCGTTGAATGCTTATGAGGCTCGTGTACTCGTGGTCCGGTGATGCGTCAGGACGGCCGAACCATTCTGCATTTGCAGATCATCTCTAAATTTCTCTAACTTTTTAAGTGTCGAAACGAAAGGTGAGGACGATGAACTCAGTCAAGATCGTGGAGAGTTTTTGGGACTCTGTGTGGAAGGCCCGCAACCCGGATGCGATTCGCAATTTTGTTGCGGATGACTTCGTGATTACGACAGGCGATGTAGATCTTGTGGGCAAGGAAAACTTTATCGCTTGGGTGACACAGTTCTTGGGAAAGATTGAGGACTTCCACTTCGAATCGCTTGAGACCTTTCAGAACGAAGATGGCAGTCGTGTGGCCTCGCGGTGGAGGGTAACGGGGAAGAATAATGGCTTTCTGGGGATGCCGCCAGATCAGCGGCCGATCTCATTTACGGGGACCGCAGTGTGGGAGGTTGGTGAAGATGGAAAGCTTCTGCACAACTGGGTAGAGCGGAGTTTGTGGGAGGTCTTTCAGGACCTGACGAAAAGTTGAGGCGATAGAAAGATTTGGCCCCGGGCTTTGCAGGGAGGAGACTCCTGCGAAGTGTGGGGCCAAATCCGTTTGCGAGGTTTCTCCTTAGAGAGTCTGGTTGTCGGCATTCTCCAGCTGCGTGTCTTTCGCGGCTCGACTGATCGCGACGCGAAGATCTGTCACTTTGTGAAGCGCAAAAGCAGAGGGGCTGGTGGGTGCGGTGACCGCGATAAAGTCAGCGCGGTTAACGCCTTCAAGGTAGAAGCTGGGGCGAGCATCCGGCGAAGCGGGTGCGACCTCGACATGGCTCATCTCAAGACGATTGACGTGGCGCAGGAAGAATCCCTGCGATGGTGTCGTGCGGCCGAACATTCCCGGATCGGGATACGCAGCTTCTTTTTCCGGCATGTCGATCTTCGCGTCCTCGGCCGTTCCTCCACCCTGGTGCTGGATGTAGATGTTGGAGAGCTTGATGTCCTGCAGGGGATGATCCGGAATGCCGCTGAGGATGGACGAGATATGCGGAACGGTGTTGTAGCTGACGAGGTTGTCGACGACGACACGCTGCAGCGTGCCGACCTTCGTGCTCTCCTTGGGCCCGCGCAGGCGAGCACCGAGGCGGAAGAAGAGGGGAGCATTCACCACATCGCGCATGGTGATGTTGGAGATGGCGATGTCCTCGCAGAGGGCGCCGTCTTCGCTCTCAAGCGCGAGGCCCATGCAGGCATCGAAGACGCAGTTCGAGATGGTGATGTTCTTGAAGCCGCCGTTGGACTCCGTCCCGCACTTGATGCGTCCGTTGTGGGCGACGTGCTGCGTGTCGGGGGCGAATCGCTTGTAGGTGCCGTTGAGCATGGTGCCGAGCTCGTAGGAACCGGCCACGTAGCAGTTGGTGATGGTCATATTCTCGGTCGCGCGCGCATAGCCGAGAGCGTAGCTCGATTTGGGGCAGATGCCATCGTCCCACGGTGAGTTGACGAAGCAGTTGGAGACGCGGACGTTGCGGCAGCAGTCGATATCGATACCGTCACGATCGGTGTCGATCGTGATGTTGTCGATGGTGAGATTGTCGACGCCAGTGAGCAGGAACCCGAAGTGTCCCCCCTTGAGGATGGAGAAATCGCGGAAGATGACGTTGCGGCAATTCTTCATTGCGATGGCCTTGTTGCCGACTCCAGCCTGCTCGGCCTGGTACATGGGGAAGTCGCCCCGAGCAGGACGCGCTGGCGGAGGTGTCGACGCTCCGGGAAGGCGCTCCGGACCAAACCCCACGTTCTTGGGTGCTCCGGGAGGACGGCCTGGTCCCGCACCGAAGCTGAGGCCCTTGCCGTAGATCAGGCCGGGGCCGGTGATGGAGACGTCCTGAAGGTCGATGCCCCAGATCAGCGAATTCTTCCAGTGATTGTGGCCGTAGTCCTGGTAGGCATCCCATGCAGTGTTGGGCTCGGCGGCATCGTAGGTTCCGCCGTTATAGCCTGTGGTCTGTCCAGGCAGCGGGGATGCGGCAGCTTCAAGGATGCAGCCTTGCGAAAGATAAAGAGCCACGTGGCTCTTGAGCCGGATTGAAAAAGAGAGCCAGGTCCCCGCGGGAAAGAAAACTGTGCCACCCCCGGCAGCGGCTGCAGCTTCGATCGCTTTATTGATTGCCGGAGAGTCGATGGTCTTGCCGTCGCCCACCGCACCATAAGAACGAATATCGAAGAAGGCTCCCGCCGGGGCGGTGCCTGAGGATCGTGGAGCGGCATATGCGGAGGGCACGGCGGTGGCAGCGGCTGCGGCCAACCCCATGCCACCGAGCTTGAGCAGTTCGCGGCGGGCAGAATTGATGGTATTCATGGCGCAGCTATGCTAGCAGAGAATTGGTAGGACCAGAAACTGTTTCCTTTTTGAAAAAATCCCCGCGAGCTCAGGATTGCCGGGGAAGATCGTCTCCATCCGGTAGCCAAAAGAGATACGGCAGAGGATAATTTATAGATGACGAGGCCCTGCTTCCTTGTAGTGGATCGCGAATTCCCCGGCAGTATTTCAACCCGCAAACTAGTTCTAGAGACCGCGAAGTTTAACGTCCTGACCGCCTACAGCGGGGTTGAGGCTCTGGAAACCTTTCGTCGTTTCCCCGCAGTGGACGGCATCGTGATGGATGGGGAGATGGACGACGTGTCTGCAGAAGAGCTGGCCAGCAGTTTCAAGCAGGTCCAGCCGTCCGTTCCCATCATCGTCATCTGCGCGCCAGGAGGCCCGGCATGCCCGATGGCGGACTTCCGCGTGGAATCCTTTCAGCCGGGACGGCTCCTGGATACCTTGCGAGGCCTTCGACCGAAGGAATCCGAACAGATCGAAAAGCGCGACGAGGAACTGAGCCGGGAAAAGCTGACGTAAGAGAGCTCTCAGGGTTTCGCCGCTGGACTCGTTGGAGGCGTCGGAGTCGCAGGCGGTCCGATCGGGCCAAGCTCCTTCATCTTGCGGGCAAAGTCCTCGTTCGCTTGCCGGATTTGCGGTTCGACCTCGGTCATCTGGGTCTGGACCAGTTGCATCGTCTTCGCCATCAGCTGTGGCGATTTATTGATGAGAGCCTGACCCGCGGGTGAGCGGTAGAAGGCGATAATGCCGTCCAGCTCCTCGTCCGTATAGGTTTCGACGTAGTTCTGCGTGATGGGGCCTTTGACTTTATCCCAGGCGACCGCGCTGCGTGTGATGGACTGGATCTGCTGGATATAGTCGTCAATCGTCTTCTGCTGCACGGGGTTCACGTTTCGATTCGCGGTCTGTTGTGCCGCCATAGTTTTCATGCGGGTGGTCATCTGTTGGGTCATCTGATCCATCAACTGATTTACCTTGGTGACCTGCAAAAGCTCTTCGACCTTGGCGCGTTTGGCGGCATCATCGGCGCGCAGGGATGGCGCGATCGTAAAACAGAGCAGAAGGGCTGCGGTGGAGAGACGGTTCATTTCGATACCTCGTTGGGTTGGTCGAGCGGCTTGCGCGCGAAGTAATAGAGGGAATAGGCGAGCAGAGCGAACATGAGGACGCTGACCCAGTCATGATGCAGTGGATTGTGATCGCTGAATCGGGGAATGGTGCGATCGGTGGCTGACTCGTACAGTTTAACCGCTACCCCGAGCAGGCCGACGATGCCGCCGGCGGCGATCAGGCCGGAGGCGAAGAGAGAGCCCGAGGAGATCTCTGATTCCATCTCGGGGTCGCGAATGCAGAAGCTTCGAGCAGGCAGCCCGGTTGCTAGTTCGATATGAGCGGGATTGGTCGGGCTGAAGTCGGGATGCTGAGCCAGCCAGGCCTCCCTGTCGCTCACCCAAAGGCTCCGTGACGCCTCAAGTTCTGATTCGGTGTCTTTTTCGTATTGCTTCTGCGCCGCGCGATCGACCATCCAGCGCATCACGCCACCTACGAAGATGGCGAGCGTGGTCCCGATGGAGAGGTACGCTCCCACGGCGAGCGTGAGGGAACGCACGCCGAGCAGCTCGACCATGATGACGAGCGCAACTCCCAACAGCACCAGCGACCAGGGAAGCTTGCGGCTGAGGATGCCGTTGATGACGGTGGCCATCAGGCGCCCTTGTGGCGCTGCAGCGTTTTCGCTGCCGATGCCCTGCGTCCACTGGATCTCAATCAGCCCGGTTGCGGGGTTAAAGAGGTATTTGCCGTCGGCGAGGGTGGATGAGCCGATGGCGTTCAGCAGAATGTAGCTGCGGGCGTCGGTGATCTCAATGGCTCGCTGGGTACCCGCGTTGGCCGCCTCCGGTGCGGGCGATGAGGTGCTCGGATTATCCGTATGGCTGAGAACGATGTGCTCGCGGGTAAAGTTGCCCTGGTTCTGGACGCCGTCGGGAAGATGAGAGAGCGAGAGCGCCATGGGGCGGGGCATGCGACGGAAGCTCTCCAGGCCCTTGTTCATTCCATTCAGCGTGACACCGATGGAGAGTACCGAAATAATGACGCCGATCATGATGGCGAGCTGCTGCTTCCACGGCGTGGCTCCGATCAGGTACCCGGTCTTGAGGTCCTGCGCGGTATCGCCCGCGTTGGATGCAGCGATGCAGACGATGCCTCCGACGGTAATGGCGAGTGCGCCGAAGGCGGGTGCGGTCCAGCCTTTGACCAGGAAGATGGCAGCGGTCGCCATGAGGGTAGCGATCGTCATTCCCGACACAGGCGACGCTGAGGAACCGACGATGCCGACGATGCGCGCCGAGACGGTGACGAAGAGAAATCCAAACAGCACGACCAGCAGCGCGGCAGCGAGGTTTGCGAAGGCTCCGACCTGCGCTCCGGGGACGGGTTTGAATTCAAGGAAGATCCAGAGCAGGACGATCAGCATGACGGAGCCGCCGATGACGACCGACCAGGGGAGGTCGTGCTCGGTTCGCGGAGGAGCGCTGGAGTAAGCAACCGCAGATCCCTCTACTTCGCTTTGCCCCGGTCGGGACGACACATTCTTGCGACCTCGGTTTTTGCCAATGGAGCGGACTCCCTCCATCAGAGCGGCAAGGATCGTCGGCGCGGTCCGCATGAGGGTGATAAGACCGCTGCAGGCGACGGCGCCTGCTCCCATGGGGCGGACGTAGGTGATCCACAGATCGGACGGGCTCATATCGCGAATGAGCGTGGTGCCGGGGTAGAGCGGTGTGGAGAGACGAGAGCCGAAGAAGTAGATGGCGGGCATCAGCACGAGCCAGGAGAAGACTCCGCCGGCGAGCATGACAGCGGCGACGCGCATGCCGATGATGTAGCCGACGCCAAGATACTCGGGGGTGACGTCGGCGCGGATGGCTCCGCCGCGGAGAAGGTGTTGTTCCCCGAGATTGGGCGAATAGTTCGGCGTGGAGGGAAAGAGACTGAAGAGGTTCTCGTTCTGAAAGAGGGTATAGATGCCGCCCAGGCCGAGGCCGAGAAAGACCCGGCTGGCGAAGCTGCCGCCGCGCTCGCCCGCCATGAGGACATCGGCGCAGGCAGTGCCTTCGGGGTATGGGAGCGTTCCATGCTCCTGCACGATGAGCTGCCGACGGAGCGGAATCATGAAGAGGACGCCCAGCCAGCCGCCGAACAGCGCCAGAGCAAAGATGCGGGAGGATTCAAGGTCGAAGCCGAGGAAGATAAGTGCGGGGAGGGTGAAGATGACTCCGGAGGCGATGGACTGGCCGGCGTTGCCGGTGCTCTGGACGATGTTGTTTTCGAGGATGCTGGCGCGTCCGAAGGCCCGCAGAATCGAGATCGATAAGACAGAGATGGGAATGGACGCGGCGACGGTAAGCCCGGCGCGGAGGCCGACGTAGACGGTAACGGCTCCGAAGAGGATGCCGAAGATGGCTCCGAGGATCAGGGCGCGCGCGGTGAACTCGGGCCGCGATTCCGTGGAGGGTACGAAGGATTGGAAGACGGGTTTGGTGGTCGTGGTCGCCATAGTAAGGATGTCCGCTCTACGTGGCGTTGCGGCTGGTTGAGTGTACCAGCGATGGCGCGCAGCGTCGTAGAGATGAACGTCGGTTGTTGTTGGATTTAAAGGCTGGAATCCGGGGATATTTCAGGCGAAACAGGCCAGCCGGTGATGGCGTAGCGCAGAAGCACAGCCAGGGCGCAGGCCATCAGAAACAGCATCGGGCCGGTGAAGAGGAAGCGGTCCTGTGCCCAGCGACTGTCGAGCAGCGCTGGGGTCTGAACGTTCAGGCTCCCAAAGAACCGGGCGACGCGGCCCGTCGTATTGTTGCTGCCCAGCACGGTGGAGTTTCGTGACTGCCAGGTGAAAAAACGTACCAGGAAGGCAATGCCGACAGGGATCCATGCCAGCAGGATGGCCGGAACGCGGTCCGGCTCGACAAAGCGTGCCATCCCCGGAGCGAGCTCGGTGACAGCTTTTCCAAGACGCCCGAATGGAACCAGTCCCAGAAGAAAGCCGGAGACGGCAAAGATAGGCAGGAAGTAGTTGAGAAGAAAGAGCGGTTGGTTGATGGTCGTCCAGTGCAGTCTGGTGGCAACGGCCCAGACGGGGAGCACAAAGATCCAGGCAAACTTGATGGCCAACATGCTAACGAGCAGGTAAAGGAAGAGGCACTTGGCGCACCAGGTAAGCACACGAGTCATGGTCTCAGGTGTAGCACAGGCACCTGCCCTGGTGCAGGATTCTTGACGAGGGGGAGCAGGACGGGACTATACTGCGGGCATCGGCACGATTGATTTCGCTGCTGCGAGTGAGGTGCGTCTTCAGCCAACGCTGGATAGACAATTCGCTCGGAAGTACCCAGGGAGCTCCGCCGGGAGGACCGCCGGGCGGGGTAGAGGAATGGCGCGCTGTGTCTCGCGTGCTCAAGAGTCCGGGCCAACTGGTTCGGGCGGTTCTCGACGATCTGGTAACAACTTTCTTTCCAGCCGATTGCAGGGTCTGTGGGGGGCCGCTGACGGGCGCTGGGCTTTTTCCTATCTGTAATTTCTGTGTGGACTCGCTGCGACAGCAGACGGCGGAGCTTTGTGCGCTCTGCGGTGAGGCCCTGGATATGGATGGCCTCCGATTCACGCAACAGATGCACGGTGGTCAGGCCTTTTGTTCGCCGTGCCGGATGGCCCCTCCGGAGTTTGAGCGAGCCGCCGCCTGGGGTGTTTACACCGATGGCATGCGCGATGCGATCCGGATTCTGAAGTACGAACGGGTGGAGGCAGTGGCGCGCCCCTTAGGTGCGTTGCTGGCGCGTGTCATGGAGGGGATGACCTCTACCGGCATGGCACAGGACCTGGTGGTCATCGCAGTTCCTTTGTCTCCCACAAAGCAGCGGCGGCGCGGATACAACCAGTCGGTACTGTTGGCGGACGAGGCACTGAGGACGCTGAAGACGCAGGCGAGATGGACCCTGCGGCCGGCACACCAGGCGATGATTCGCGTGCGCGAGACCGAGAGCCAGTTCGGGCTGAGTTCGACCGAGCGCAGACGAAATCTTCGCGGAGCCTTCGTGGTGAAGGATCCGGCGGCAATCAGCGGCCGCGAGGTGCTTGTAGTGGACGACATCTACACGACTGGAGCCACCGCGCGGGAGTGTGCCCGGGTGTTGCGACAGGCCGGTGCTGCAAAGGTGTGGATCGCAACCGTCGCCCGTGCACAGAAGGAGACGGTCGCCCGCTGGAGTGCGGCGTCGGACGGAATTCTAAGAGTTGAGAACGCGGTAGTGGGGTAGGTGGGCTCGCGAGTTTGAGATCTGAGGGTGTTCGACCGGAGGACAGGAAGATGCAATCGGGCAAGCAACGCAAGCAGGGGTTGAATGGGAAACGGCACGCGGGACACCCGTCCGGGGGCGCGGCCCGTGTGATAACGACCACGGAGGTCCGCGCCGGGGTCTTTCGACAGCCGGCGATGCAGACTCCTGTTCTGGTGTTGAACGCCTCCTACGAGCCGATTAATATCTGCGGTGCGCGAAGAGCGCTGGTCCTGGTCCTGAAGGGCGTCGCAAGAACGGAAGAAGAGCAGGGACAGATGTTGCATGCGGCGAGGATGAGAGTTCCTATGCCGAGCGTTATCCGGTTGCTGGAATACAGAAGGATTCCGCACCAGACCAGGGCGCTGTCGAGAAAGAATATTCTGCTGCGCGACCGCAATAGCTGCCAGTACTGCGATGTTGTGTTGACGGCGGCAGAGCTTACCCTCGACCATGTCGTTCCCCGTTCGCGCGGAGGCCTGTCCACGTGGGAGAATCTGGTGGCATGTTGCCACTCCTGCAATCGGAGAAAGGGCAACCAGATGCTCCATGAGCTGACGGACATGCGGCTGAAGCGGGAACCGCGGCCATTCACGCTGCATACCTCACGCCACATCATGCGCATGATTGGAAGCGCAGACGCCGCGTGGCGGAAGTATCTCTATTTCGAGCACACGGAACCTGCTGCCTGAGATTGGTATCCGAGATTAGTGTGGGTTCCTTGCAGCTTGAGGCGCTGGCGTCAGGATAGCGATCTTTCCGTAACGGACCTGAGCAGCATAGTGCGAGCGGATGTAGTCGTCCAAAGCGGTGACTCCGCTGGAAAAACGGCTCTGATTCGGCTCGATGGTGTCATCCCAGGTGGAATTAATCACGATGACGGGCGGGTCTTCGCGGCGCATCGCATCGATGATCTCGTTCTGAATTGGAAGCGTCGTCTGCACGCCGGGATGGAGATCGTACCAGCGGGTAATCGAGCGGCGGCCGGAGAGGAAGTAGAGCCGGACGTCATTCCAGAAGATACGATCGTGCCGTCCGTTGCCGATGTAGACGGGTTGATCGGGAGAGCTTCTGCGCTCGATCTCCAGAGTGGCCGCCAGGTCGTTGGGCTCGACGAGCATGCAGCGGGCACGGCTCAGGCCCTCAGGAAGATGGCAGCGGTGGTAAAGAGAGTTTGCCGCCTGCGGAAAGATAACATCGTGAAGGTTGACGCGAGCGAAGGTCATGATGTGGGAAAGCGTCGCAATCGTGCAGATGCCCAAAAATAGTGCCGTTGTGTAAAGAGCGGCGACTACCGGGCGAGCAAGTTCGCGAAGGTGCGCAAAGAGAACAGAGAGCACGGTAAGGCAGACAAGGATGCTCTGGATCTGTTGAACGGGGCCCACCCGAATGAGGCCCTTTAGAAAAAACAAGGAGGCCAGCAAAAACAGGAGGGCGAAGGTCTGACGCTGCCAGACAGCAGGAAAGATTCGGGAGCGGCGCGAGGTCAGAAGCGCAAGCGATGCAGCGGCCATCGTGAAGATGGGCAGCAGAACGATGAGAGATTCAATGGCGATGCGTCCGTCCCACGAAAATGGGTGGTGAAGTTGCTGCAGTATCTCGGGAGTGATGAAAGGCAGGCGCCGAACCTGCGGATAAACGACGCCGGGCACATAGAGGAGGTCGTAGAAGATGTTCTGCCGGCCTGCTTTGAGGAACGTCGCGAGATACACCGGCCCAGCGATGAGGAAGACCCCAGCAAAGTAGGCAGGTAGCCGCCGTCCGAGATTGCCGAGCATCTGCTGGAGTCTTCTTCCGGGTTCGCGCGTGCGGCTTATCCAGATCAGCATGAGAAGCTCGGCAAAGCAGATGTAAAAGCCGGAGTCGTGCCGGAAGATGGTTGCGATACTGACGAACAATCCCGCAAGAAACAGAGGCTTTCGATCGGCAGACTGGCGGAGATGCCTCGCAAAGAACAGGCAGCTCACCAGAGAGGCAAGCATCGCCGGATACACGGGAAAGTTGTACGCAGGGTAGTAGATTCCCGTCAGCCACAGGATGACAGCGGCAAATGCCGCGAGAGCCCAGTTGCGAGTCGTCAGCAGGCGGGCAAGCAGATAGCACGCGCAGGCGATGCCGGCGCGGACGATCGCATCATAGACGCGTCCCGAGAGAACACTGATCCCGAAGATTTTGAAGAAGCCGGCCAACACGTAAAACTGTGCCGGGCCGTACATCGTCCAGAAGTCCCGATAGGGAATCTCTCCGTGCAGGACGCGATCGGCGCCATACAGCGAGAGGAACTCGTCATAAGGTCCGCAATTTCGCTTGAAGCCGATAACCTGGACCAGCAGCGCGAGCACAAAAAGTCCGCCAACCAGGTAAATGTCACGTCTTCGGCCCTGCGGCAAAACATCGCTTGCAGAGGATCGGATCAAACGGCCGACTCCACATGTGGGGTGGGCGCTGCTGCATGCGCCGGCCTCGGAATGTTATGGGCCATCGAGCGTCCAAGCCGAACGCTCTCAGCGATGCCACGATCTTCCGGATAGTAAAAACAGGTATCGGCGACCTGCAGGCCGCGGATGGGTGTCTGAACTGGAGGAATCTTCGACGCAAACCCCGGTTCGCACACCGGCTGGCCGTGCCGAAGCCGGGCGACGCGCGTTGCAAGAATGTCGCTTGCAGCCAGATTCGGATTGAGCCGTAGCAGGCAGCCGAATCCTTCGGCGACGAGATGCTCGTCGGGCCAGAAGAACTTCTCGTTCGTCGTCGGCATGTAGTACGGGATATAGACGATGGAGCTTCCGATCTCTTTCCGCAGATTGGTAAGCTCTACCACGCCCGGAATCGTCAGGTCGGGGATGCAGACGTTCACCCAGAAGTGTTCCGTCACCGGACGACGAAGCTTGAAGATGACACAGATCACCCCGATGTTCTGGATAGAGCGATAGCGCGCCTTCCAGTCTTCAGGCAGATCCGGAATCATATCTGCCACATAGGGTGTGGGAGAGGTGGAAATGACATGATCGGCTGCGAAGTGTCGCGAAGTAGTCTCCGCGCCGGTTACGCCGTTGTCCTTCGTCGTGACAAACTGGACCGGCGAGCCGAGATGGATGCGACCGCCTTGTTGCTCGATGGCCTGGACGAGAGCATCGATAAGAGTCTGGGAGCCGCCGTCGATATAGCCGAGCTCCTCCTGCATAATGCTTGACCGCGAACGCCCGATCCGGCGGATACGAGTCCATATCCACGCTGCGGAGATATTGTCAGCATGTTCATAGAACTTGAATTCGAGCAGCGTCTTCCAGAATCTCCGGTAGGCATCTTCGCCGCACCAGCGAATGATCCAGTCCTTCGCAGACACATTCTCCAGTTCGGCCCAGCTGTTCCGACGGGTGCTGACGAAGGCCAACAGGCCATATCGCAGCTTCGAGAGAAGGGGAGCGTTCGGCAGACGCAGCAGGGCCACGGGATTTCCCCAGGGATGCAGTCGGCCGTCCGTGTAGAACCCCATCGAGGTCGGTCTCCAGCGCAGACGGTCTTCAAGGCCCAGTTCCCGCAGCAACTCGAAGGTCGGGAAGTCCGTCTTGCAGACGAAGTGGTAGAAGCGTTCGATGGAGTCGCCATCGAAGTCAAAATGCGCCGCCATGCCCCCCGGCTCCGGGGCGGCCTCGATAAGATCGACCTGATGGCCGTCGCGAAGAGACTGCCATGCAGCGGCGAGTCCCATTACACCTGCGCCAATTACCAGAACTTTTGCCATAGGAAGAAGATCGGAGAAACCTTCCATCCGCTCGCCAGAGAGGAACGGGGGAGAGGTTTCTGTTGCAATGGACCCGGATACGGTGTGAGGAGGCGAGTCGTGAGTGCACTCCTCAGAATGGGCGCAGGTAAAGCGGATGACTCAGCGGAGCCAACCTGGCCAGTTTCCGATTGGATGCAAACCGGGAAAACCGGTTTGCCCGCGGCCGTGAGATTATGATGGTCCTGATATAAGAAGCTGATCTGGTAAATCGCCGGAGATCTGTTCTGGAGGACAAATGAAGGCCAGCAAGAGGAATCAGTTGGGCGCAGTTCTATTTGGCATTGCTGTCGTTGTTCTTGTCTGGCACTCAAAGGTCCCCACCGAGGCCGACGCGGTTATGGCTGCTTCCAAGCTGGCAGCGGTCGGTTCAGGCGTGGCTGGCGCTGCCGGACCCTCGTCGGGATCGGGTCCCCACATCGCCGGCTGCCCCATCTTTCCTGCGGACAACGTTTGGAACACGCCGATCGATACCCTCAAGAAAGATACGCACTCCGAGGACTATATCCAGCGGATGGGACCGGCACTGCCCATCCATCCCAACTTTGGCTCCGAGCCAACCAACGGCATTCCTATCACCATCATCAAGCCCGGACGGCCGCGGATCCCGATCACGTTTACCTATGGAGACGAGAGCGATCCCGGTCACTACCCCACTCCCGAGGGAGCCTTGATGGAAGGTGGGCCGAACTCTCCAGAGGATTCCGACCGGCACATCATCATGGTGGATGAGGGCCGTTGCGTCCTCACAGAACTCGGTGGCATGGTCAAGCAAAAAGACGGAAGCTGGAGCGGGGGCGCTGGCATCAAGATGGACCTGACCAGCAATGCGCTGCGCGCTCCGGATAAGACATCGACGGATGCAGCGGGGCTGGCGGTTCTGCCCGGTCTGCTGCGCTACGACGAGATCGCCGCCGGCGAGGTGAAGCATGCAATCCGGTTCACGACTCCGAAGACGCAGAAGGCATATGTCTGGCCAGCGCGGCATAGAGCGTCTCCGAGAGAAGACCCGACGTACCCGCCGATGGGACAGCGGTTCCGGCTCAAGGCGGATTTCGATATATCGAAGTTCTCGAAGGAGAACCAAGTCATCCTGAAGGGCCTCAAGAAGTACGGAATGATCCTTTCCGACAACGGAGGTCCGTGGTTTATCATCGGCGAACCAGACAAGCGGTGGAGCGACAGCGATCTGGCGCGCCTCAAGACCATCAAGGGAGAGGACTTTGAAGCCGTCGACGAATCGGACTGGCAGATGCTGGCCGACTCGGCGCGTGTGGACCCGGTGGCGCTTCGTTAATGTACTGAAAACCCTTTTAGCGGTGGAGCACAAAGATGGCTTACAGCGAAAGCTATACCTGTGATGTCTGCGGGAAGAAGAAAGAATCCGACGGTTGGTGGCTGGCATGGGTGGACTGTTTTCCCGGGCAAAAGCCGGAGGAAGATCAGCCGCTCATCAAACTAACCCGATGGCAATCGCATCATGCCCACTCCAATGGAGTGAAGCATCTTTGCGGAGCGCGGTGCGCCGGGACCATGATGGATCGGTGGATGATGGAGCAGCATGCCGATCCTGATGCTCATTGCCAGACGGCGTAGCTTGCTCCAAAAGCACAAATTACTCGATTGATAACGGTAGAAAATGAAGCCCCGGACCTCCATCAGGAAGTGCCGGGGCTTTCTTTGTCTTCAGCTCAATGCGGCTGTGCCGGGGCTGAAGGTTGGTTGCTGGCAGGCGGCTGCTGCGGCTGTTTGTTCTTGTCGTCCTCAGGAGCGCGATTGTTGGTAATGTCCTCGCCGTTATAGATGATGCGGCTGGTCGCGCGGAACTGCTTGTAGTCCGTGTACCGGACGATGTTGCGCATGTGGACGTCCTGGCGCGCTGCTCCATTTGAGGCCGGAAAGTGCAACGTGCCTTCAGCCTTGGTATAGGTGGGGAACCAGTATTTTCCGTCGATCTGCTCATAGTACGTGGTGAACGGAGGCTGCAGATCTTCGTGACCGCGACGCATATCCTGCGGCACAGTCTGGCCGTTGATCAGCACAATCTGGAAGTCTCGCTGATCGACCCACACCTTGCCCTGGAAGTAACGTTTTCCCTTCTCGAGGGTCTTGGGTCCCGCTTCAAAGACATACGTGTCGAGCTCGTCCACGCGCTGCCGGCCCAGGTATTTGATGTCGTACTGCGACATCTCTTCCGCGGTGAGGACGAAGGGCAGCCGGTGTTCGATCTCTTCAAAGTCAGCCGGCGTCATCAGAACCCGCTCCAGCGAGTTCTGCGGTGCGAAGACGACTCTCTCCGAGCGTCGACCCTGTTTGTCGAAGGTGATGTCGGTGACCTGCTGGTACTCTCCATCGGGTCGGCCGGTGTCGTCAGAGATCGTCTGCACCTTTACCGACTGGCGAAAGATGTAGTTCTCGCGGGCCTGGTTGAACTGGCTTTCGCGTTCCCCGAACTTCTTGATGATCTCCTCGACAGTAATACCCGATGGAGGCGACGGATCAAGCGTTCCAAAGCCCTGGTCCTCCGCTGCATACACAGTGCTGTGCCAAATCGGGACAAATTCGAAGACGGAGGAAAATTTTGTCGATAGCGTCACAAGAGACGCTGCGAGAATGCTGACCGAGAGCGCTGAGGTGAGCTTCATTGATTTGAGTGCTCCATGTGTGAAGAAGCCTGAGCCCAGGGAACAGGCTGCTCCCCATACAGAATAGACGCGCGGGCGGAGGTTTGGTTGATGCTGACGGAGTTACGGCAAATCTGGCTTGATCTGGCATTTTTGGCACTGCTGTTTTCGTTGGCCGGAATGCTTTGGATGACGTGGCAGCGTCTTTGCGCAGTACGCTCCGAATGCCAGCGCGAACGTCGAGGTCGCGAGGAGATGGAGGCGTACACGCGCATGGATCTGCGCCTCTCCACAGGAGATAACGTCCGGGACTTTGCCCGGCGTATCTGTTCCGTCGTCGCCGCAAGAAGCTCCTTCCATCGTGTGGCCATGCTGAGAAGTGCTGTGGACGGCAGCCTGTACGTTCTTGCGCAGGATGGGATGGACGACGCGACCGCCGGAGCCGTAGAGACATGGCTCGGCCACGCTCCGGGAAAGCAGGGAGGTACGGTCGCAGCCGCAGCGGGGGCGGACGGAGCGAAGTTTGGTGACTCCAGCAGTGTGATTCGATTGGAGATCGAGGAAGGAAGGCCCGCAACCCGTGCCATTCTTATTCCGATCATGAGCGGGGAACAAAGACTCGGCGCGCTTCTGGTCTGTGCCGACAGTATCTTTCAGGTGCCTCGACGTCTGGCCCAGGAGGCCGTCATAGGACTGGAGGCTCTTTCGGTCAAGATCGCGCGCCAGATGGAGCGGCTCGCTCCTGAACGGCAGCAATATGAATTTGAGAGACAGGAAGGAGATCGGATCGTTCTACGCACCGAGCCTTGGAACCTCGTGCTCGGCCAGATTGCAGGAGCGATAGAAGAGGCAGGAATTTCGGCCCAGAATGTTTAAGAAACGTCCGCGATAAGGCTTCGAGAGAGGGAGTAGCCATTTGTTTCGCATGTTCCTGCCAGCAATGCTGTGCTCGTGTGCACCTGCGATAGCGTTGTAGACTGACGCCGGAGCAACGGGCGCCGATGAACAAACTGGCTTGGGTACTTACCGGACTGATGATGGGCGGTGTCGCGACTGCTCAGACTCCCGCTACCGCCACGCAAAAAGAGCCCTCCGCAACCCTGATGGGCGAACCGGAGACGGCAACCGCAGGCCGTCGTGCCATGACGTTTGCCGATCTCCAGCGCATGAGACGCCTGAGCGATCCCCAGATCTCGCCTTCGGGCAAGTGGGTGATGTTCTCTGCCATCGATGTAGACCTCTCGGCCAATACCAAGGTGACGCACCTCTGGGTGGTTCCCCTTGCCGGTGGAAACGAGCACCAGATTACCTTCTGGAAAGAAGGCGAAGGTGACGGCAGATTTTCTCCTGACGGCAGATATATCTCATTCGTGTCTGTCGACGGAGGCACCTCATCCCAGATTTATCTTGCGGACTGGAATGAAGGAGAAGGCAAGATCGGGCCACCGAGGCAGCTGACCCACGTCAGTACAGAAGCCGATGGCGCTGTATGGTCCCCGGATGCAAAACGGATTCTCTTCACCTCCCGTGTGTATCCGGAGTGCAGTGATGAAGAGACTTGGCACGACGAAGAGAACTGCAATCACCGGCGGGACGACGCGGCCCAGAAGAGCCAGGTCAAGGCGATGGTCTTCGATCACCTGCTCTACCGCCACTGGAACTCGTACATCGGGCCGAAGCGTAGTCATGTGCTGGTCGTCAGCGCAACAGACGGCAATGATGTTCGCGACCTTACTCCGCGGCGCTGGATCGGCGATGCGGAAGCCCCGGTCTTTTCGCTGGGTGGCCCGACAGGCTACGCCTGGGCTCCAGACTCGCACGAGATCGCATTCGTGACCAACCTCGATGCGGTCCCTGCGGCAAGCACCAACAACGATGTGTTCACGCTCCGCCTGGATGCAGCGGGAGAGCGGCCGGTAAAGATCTCTACTTCTCCTGGGAGTGATGATGCTCCTGCATACTCGCCCGACGGACGATGGATCGCCTTCCGATCGCAGGCGCGTGCCGGGTATGAGAGCGATCGCTTTCGCCTGATGGTGTACGACCGCAGCCAGACGCCTTTGCGGCAAGATAACCCGGCACCTGAACAGCCGCGCTCTCAGAAGGGACAGGAAACCCATACCGAACCACACCAGGGCTCGACGGATGAGGCCGAAGGTAGCCTCAAAAACCTGCTGCCGCGCTTCGACCAGTGGGTCGATGAATTCGCCTGGGCTCCTGATTCGAAGACGATCTACTTCGTCAGCGAAGAGATGGGCGAGGCAAATGTTCTGTCCGTAGGCATCGATCTTCCCGAGGCCACTGCGATCGCCAATCGCGCCGAGTACGGCGAGCTGCAGATCGCCAAAGACGGCCGCACCATCGTGACTTCGATGATGACCGTGCGCAGCCCATCGGCCATCTCGGCCATTCCGCTCAACGCAGAGGGCCACGGCGGAGCCCCGGTAGTTCGATTGACGCATGGGAACGACGCTCTGCTGCGCCAGCTCGACCTGCCGCGCATGGAAAGCTTTATGTTCCCGGGAGCAGAGAACACGACCGTGCAGGGATTTCTGCTGCGCCCACCGGGCTTCGATCCGACGAAAAAATATCCGGTGAAGTTCCTCATCCATGGCGGCCCGCAGGGGGCATGGGGCGATGCATGGAGTTATCGCTGGAATCCCGAGCTGATGGCCGCTAGCGGATACGTTCTGGTGATGATCAATCCACGCGGATCGACGGGCTACGGGCAAGCGTTCATTGACGGCGTTAACGGTGATTGGGGAGGAAAGCCCTACGTCGATCTGATGAAGGGCCTTGACTACGTTGAGCAGCATTACGCCTTTGTCGACAAGACCCGCATCTGCGCTCTGGGTGGAAGCTACGGTGGATTTATGGCGAACTGGATTCTCACCCACACCAACCGCTTCGCCTGCATCGTGACCCACGATGGAATGTTCAATCCGCAAAGCGCGTACGGCACTACGGAAGAACTGTGGTTCAACGAGTGGGAGTTTCGTGCGCCCGGAGATACGGAGCCCGGTCAGCCATGGAGATACGCCGATAAGCCTCTGGCAGCAGATCCCTTCCGAAGGTGGTCGCCGCTACTCTCCATCAAAAACGCAAAGACGCCGACCCTCGTGATCCATGGCCAACGCGACTATCGCCTGGACGTGAGCGAAGGCTTTCAACTGTTTACCGCGCTGCAGCGGATGAATGTACCCTCGAGGATGCTCTATTTTCCCGATGAAGGACACTGGGTGCTCAAGCCGCAGAACTCACAACGCTGGTATGAAGAGGTAGGCGAGTGGTGCGATCGCTGGACTCGGTCGAACACCTACTCCGGGGCGGTGCAGTAATGGCGTTTGCGCGGCCAAAGAAGAAGCGCGAGCCTCTGGAGGAGCCAGCCCTGTTTGAGTACGCGGTAGGAGCACTGGCCCGCAGGATGCGAACGGTGCGCGATCTCAAGCGCTTGATGCGGACGCGCGCCGAAGAAGGCGAAGCAGGAGAACGTGCCATGGATCGCGTCGTCTCCCGGCTCAAGGAACTGAACTACCTTAGCGATAGTCGCTTCGCCGCCGATTACACCCGCTTGCGTAAGGAGAACGAAAAGTTTGGCAGAAGGCGGGTACAGCAGGACCTCGTGCAGAAAGGCATCCACAAGGACCTGATTGCGACGACGCTGACCAGCGCCTACGAAGACGTGGATGAGCTTGCGCTGGCGCGCGAGTACATCGCCCGCAAGCGAATCCGGCGGCCGGAGGGTGAGGACGCGAAGAAGCAGGCAGCTCGCGTGATGGGAAGGTTGATGCGTGCCGGCTTCTCCGCAGGAACGATCTTCAAACTGCTGCGCGGATGGGACGTCGAAGTCGACACCATCGAAGATCCGGTCGAGGAAGAAGAAGCCTGAACGGCGTTGTTCGTCACAAACTTAAAAAAATCAGTTCGACGATAGATCTCTTTCTCGAGATTTAAGTATACAGTGTATACCTGATGGGACCGCAATCAACTTCTGAGAAGATCGCCGCTGCAGCACGTCGTCTCCTGGCGCAGGAGGGCTCCGATGCAGTCACCATGCGCCGTGTGGCTACAGAGGTCGGGGTCACCGCAATGGCGGTCTATCGGCACTATCCCAATCGCGCCGGGCTGCTGAACGTCCTGGCTGACGAGGGATTCTCTGATCTGGCTGGAAGGCTGCAGCGTGTTCGGCTCTCCGGGAGCACGGAGAAAAAGCTCGAGAAGCTGATGAACATCTTCCTCGACTTCTCCCTTGAGAATCCGCGCCTGTTTGAGCTGATGTTTCTGGAGCCGCGAGAAGGCGCCCGTCAATTCCCCGATGATTTTCGGGCGGGATTGTCTCCGACGGCGAATCCCACGGCCAGAGTGCTGCAGGAGGGCATGGAGGCAGGCCTTCTACGTAAGGACGATGTGTGGGAGATCGTCTTCGAGATGGGCGCGCTGCTGCAGGGGTTGATCATGCTTTACCTCGGCGGACGCATGACGCTCTCTGAGCAAGGATTTCGCGGCCTTTGCCGCAGATCGTTTGAAAGGTATCTGCATGGAATCTGCAAATAGGCTTCGTTCGACAGGTGACGTCGTTCTCGCGTCGATCCTGACCGCAGGGATGGTCTGGTTCGGAAACGGTCTTAATCCTGTATGGCCGCTGATGTGGTTCGCCATGGTGCCCGTGTTGTGGGGCGCCCTGCGCAGCTTATGGTGGGTTGCCGCTTTGGCTGCAGTTCTGTCGATGATCGCTGGCGGCCTCAGTATGTTTCATTATCTCCACGGAATTCTGAGGGTTCCGGTCTCGGTGTGGCTTGTGATCTACGCTACGGCGGGGCTCGTCTTCATGTTGGGTGTGCTCTTATTTCGAGCGCTGGTGCTGCGAGGCGCGACCTGGACTGCACTGCTGGCGATGCCATCTCTCTGGGTATCGTTCGAGTACATCCGCAACCTCACGACTCCTCATGGCTCTGCCGGAGCCCTTGCCTACTCCCAGTTGACGTTCCTGCCCTTTCTCCAACTCGCCTCCGTCACCGGGCCTTGGGGGATGAGCTTCCTCCTGGTGCTGTTCTCCTCGGCGCTCGCGCTTGCCTGCTTCCTCTGGCATCCAGACAGAAAGCACGCCCGGCAAATCATGATCGCTGGAGCAGGCGCTGTCGCAGTGGCGCTCGTCTTTGGCGCTATCCGGCTGGCAATGCCGGAAGGCAAGACCGTTCGTGTGGGCATGATCACCTCCGATGCATCGCCCTACGCCATGGTCAGCGATGAAGGCGCTCCAACCGAGAAGCTCTTTCGTGACTACGCGACGGAGATGGTCAAACTTGCAGGCAACGGAGTGCAGGCGATCGTGCTTCCCGAGAAGCTCGGCGTGGTCATTGACCCACAGACAAGAGAAAGCGATGCGATCTTTCAGCCCCTGGCGGATAAGACTGGCGCGACCATCGTCGTCGGGTCAGTGCATGTTGCGCGCCCTTACACCTATAACGAAGCACGCGTCTACGCGCCCGGAGTCGCCGTAGCGAGCTATGACAAGCAGCACATGCTTCCTCCGTTTGAATCGAATCTGAAGCCCGGAACCTCCCTGACGCTTCTCAACCGGTCCGGTGCGACGTGGGGAGTCGCCATCTGCAAGGACATGGACTTCAGTCATCCTGCACGCGACTATGGAAGAGCCGGAGCCGGTCTGATGCTTGTGCCCGGATGGGACTTCATCGCTGACGGAGCCTGGCATGGGCACATCGCCGTCATGCGCGGTGTCGAAGACGGCTTCAGCGTGGCACGGTCCGCCAAGGGCGGATTTCTGACGATGAGTGATGACCGTGGACGCATCGTTGCGGAGAGATCCAGCACCGGATCCCCCTTTGCCACGCTTATTGCAGATCTTCCCGCGGAGCATCACGACACGATCTATCAGCATCTTGGGGATTGGTTCGCATGGGTGTCGCTTGGTCTGCTTGCGTGCGTGCTGGTGCGTCTGGGAATATCCATGAGACAACCAGCTCAATGTGGCGGCTAAACGGCGCGAAGGATTCGCACAGGGAGCGTAAAGAGTGCCGCAATTAGGGCGAGAGTACCACCGACGACGATGCCTACAAGCTGGAACGGCAACAGCAGCAGCCAGATCACCGGGTACAGCAAGAGGGCAAGCAGCGCTACGGGCCAGCAGGTGACGAGCAACAGGCAGAACAGGAGCAGTTTGAGCATGGATTTTCTCTCCTGACCGCAATACGAGACCGGCGTTCGCAAAGTTCCGTCCCGGTAAGATGATGGAGAGATGGGTGATCTGGACCGCATCGTAGCGGTGGACTGGTCAGGACGTGTCGATGCCGCGGGACAGCGCAGGCACATCTGGGCCGGTGTGTGGACCGCAGGCAAGGTTACGCTCGAAGCCGGCAGAACCCGCGAGGAATTGGTCTCATGGCTGATCGAGATGGCGCGCGAGACGCCGCGCATGGTGGTCAGTCTCGACTGCTGTTTCAGCTTTCCCGCGTGGTTCCTGGCCGAGCATGGTTGCACCACGGTCTTCGAATTCTGGAAGAAAGTGGCCGAAGGACAAGGCGAACGATGGCTGGCGCGAGAGTGCGAGGAGGTCGCCCGCGACGTTCGCTTCTGGGGAGCGCCGCATAAACGCCCGGAGGAGTTCTGCGGCGAAAATCTGCACCGCTCCATGCGTTGGACTGACATGGACAACAAGATCACGCCCAAGATGCTCGAAGGCGATCCGGAGCGTGCGGCCAAGGTGAAAGGAATCACGCCGAAGTCGCCGTTTCAGATCGGAGGTTCGGGCAGCGTAGGGACGGGGAGTCTGCGAGCGATGCCGTTTCTGCTGCGTCTGCATGAGGCGGGTTTCTGTGTATGGCCCTTTGAGTCTTCCCGGCTCAATGCGACAAGGCCTCAGCCTCTGCTGGTCGAGATGTACACGCGCCTGATGACCGGGGCGGTGGCCAAGAGTAACGAGCAGGCTCGCGCTCGATATCTGGCCGCAAAGAAGAAGACAGATGACGTCTACAAGCGCCTGGGCCGCGTCGTACAACAGCGTGCTCTGGCCTCAGAAGATGCCTTCGACGCGCTCGTAAGCGTGCTGGAGATGGTGCGTGCGCAGCAGGACTTTCACCACTTGAAAGCGACTAAGGACGATTTGTTGCGTCTTGAGGGAATTACGTGGAGGCCCGGGCTCCGAAAGAAATGATGCAAACTTTCGTGTGACGATCATTTGAGTTCGAAATCGGCTGCTCGATAGAGAAACAATGTAAAAACCTTGCGAGAGCCTGGACGCTTCGGCAAGATCTTTACAATCGCTCAAGGGCCACGTAGTTCATTCAGTCAGGAGATCCGATGGAGACAGGTTTAGCCGGAAAGACAGTGGTCATCACCGGAGCGGCAAACGGAATTGGCCGCGCAACCGCGCTTGCCTTTGCGAAAGAAGGAGCACACGTGGCAATGCTCGACCACGACTCCGGAAAACTTGCGGAGACGGCGGCGCTGATTCGCGACTGCGGCGTCGAGGCATTTTCGGTGGAGGCCGACCTCAGCACCGCTGCAGGAGTGAAAGCCGGGCTGGATGCAATGCTGGCGCAGCTGCCCCGTGGAGTGGATGTGTTGATCAACAATGTCGGTCATGGCGATCCCAAACCCTTCGAGGAGATCACCGACGAGCAGTGGGAGCGCACCTTCGCGATTAACCTGATGTCGATGGTTCGGGTGACCCGCCATCTGTTGCCCGTCCTGCGCCAGAAAGACAAAGCCGCAATCGTCAGTAACGCCTCCGATCTGGGGCGTCAGCCGGAGACAGCGCCTGCCGATTACGCCGCCATGAAGTCCGCAATGCTGGCTCTCACCAAGAGCCTGGCGCGTGCGGAGGCGCCTCGTATTCGGGTCAACGCCGTAGCTCCTGGGCCCATCTGGAGCACCTTCTGGTCGCGCCCGGGCGGGTTTGCAGATGGAATGGCATCGATCCACAACATGCCGCCTCGCCAGGCCGTCGATCATGAGATGAAGTTGCGTCAGCTTCCGCTTGCGCGCTTGGGTGAGCCGGAGGAGGTCGCGAACGTTATGGTCTTTCTCGCAAGCGACCTCGCCTCCTACGTCACCTCGTCCGTCTGGGGCGTAGATGGAGGAAGTATCCGCAACATTGTCTGAAACGGCAGCCTGCTTTCCTGTGCTGCCCGTTCGCGGGATCTGGCGCAGGTCTCACCTTTGCACTGTCATCCTGAGCGAAGCCTCTCGCAGTTCTTGCGAGAGGCGCAGTCGAAGGATCTGCGGTTGATCTTGACTCTTCCCACGAACTACCGAAACTAGACTCGGGAATTGAAGATTATTGCGGCGTCACCTTCAACGTAAGTTGATGCACGTTGCTGTAGGTGATCGCAAAAGAGTCATTCTCTTTGTAATAGGTCGACTCCTTGACCTCAAACTCCTTCGTGTCGCCCTCAACGGAGACCGACAGCCCAGGCAGCTTCCAGCTGGCTGCTGCAATATCTTCACGCTTGATGCCCTCTGCCTTAAGCCGGATCACGATCGTGCCATCCGTTGTCACCTTCATCGTGGTGTGGTCTACATCGACGTTGATCTTCGGCGATTGCCATACATAGAACCATCCAATCGAGCCCGAAGGTGTGCGCCACTGTGCCGTTCCAGGATGGAACTGCGTGTCATGGGGGGCATCCTTGGTGAGCTTCGTGTTTTCTCCTCCCAGAATCACCTTGCTGCCCACCCAGGCAGACGCACTGCGGTCATCCGTGATCTGGCGTTTGACCATGTGCTCACCCGTAAAGTGCTTCAACTTCGCAAGCGCTGTAGCAGGGGGATTTGCTCCAAGCAATACAACATGCGGCGCAAACCAAAGATCGGCAAGATGGTCCGTGTTCGCATCGGGAACAGGGAAGGGAGCCTTCTCCGGCGGCAGCAAGGAGCGTATCCAAAGTCCCGCATAGGCAACATAGGTCTCCATATCCATGCCGTAAGAGCGGTCGTATGGCCCCGCAAGATTGCGTAAGTCCGGCTGATAAAAGTCGGCGATATCGCTCCAGAGGTGGGCCTCGATATTGCTTCCGGCCTCCCGCATCTCCGCCGTAGAGCCGTAACTGCGCCACAAGGCAAGACCGAAGAGATCGACGCCATAGTACGTCGGCGAGTTGTACTCATCGAAGGAGTTGTAGAGATGGTAGAGGCGGGCGACCTCTCGCACCCAGGCGGCGGACTTCTGCTTCCACTCCGCATTCTTGTCGTGGGTCGCGGCAAAGTCCCAAAGTGCGCCGTACATCAGCGCAATGTTGGAGTAGTGAGGCGTCAACCGGCCCTGCTTCATCTCGCCGGCGATCGCGACGTCGATGGCCTTATACATCTTCAGGGCCAGGTCGGCGGGAATGCGCTCCGGATATTCGATGAGGATCATCTCGAACGTCGTCCCGATGAAGACTCGCCAGTTGGGATCGTAGTTCGCCCACATGACGGTGTGCTCGCCAGCGGGGTTCGGCTCCTCCGGGCTGCGTCGAAAGGTCCCGTACCACACGGTCGATTGGTCAAGAAATTGTTCCTTAAGAACCGCATTCAGACCCTCGGCAGCGCGTTCCCGGTCGCCAGGGCCGTCACGCATCAGTAGGCCCAGAGCATAGTTGCTGGTCTCGCGAACCATGTGACCTGCGCGGCGGCCTGTGTCGGAGTGTCCGCTGAATCCCATCGGCGTGCGGACAAGATGCTCCTCCGGGTCCCACGCGCTGTCCATCGACTTCATCGCGATATCGAAGATGCCGCGTGCGCTCGGGTCGATCTTTGCAAGATTGACATTGCGTGCGGTGGCGGCATGCATAGGCATAACGGAGGCAAGAGCAAGTGCAGCGATGCGCACAGCGGCGCCAGGGATACGAAGAAACATGTTGAGGTCGCGCTCCTAGAAGGTAAGTTTTCCGCCAAGCTGCAGCGTGCGGTTGGCTCCATTGGTGGACGTAATTGTTCCGACAGTCTTCGCGTTCGTGATGGTCGCTGCCGGATTGCTGAAGGTCGGATGGTTGAAGACATTGAAGGCATCTACGCGAATCTGGAGATTGACGCCTTCGTGCAGTACGGTCGTCTTGGAAACAGCAGTATCCCAGTTCTGGTATCGCGGTCCCCAGAGCATGTTATAGGCAGAGTTGCCGTACTGAAAGTCCGTCGCATAGAAGGCTGCGGGGTTGAACCACTGCTTGATCGTCTTATTCGAGGGATACAGCGATACGTCGGCGCGACGGCTTGCCCTGCCCCCGACGCCACCCTGCAGACCCGAGGACTGCCCAACCGAAAACGGAGCGCCTGACTGAAAGGTTGTGATCCCTGAGATCGACCAGCCATTTACCAGCGTATTCGCAAAGCCGCCTGCGCTACTGAACAGAGCCTTGTTCTTTCCGAAAGGAAGCTCATACGCATAGCTCAGCTGCAGTTGGTGCGGTCGAATCACCCCGATATTCCCATAGGAATCATTCAGCGTCAGCGAGTTCTGGAAGTTCTCCGTCCCCAACACCCGAATGTATTGATACTCCGCATTCAGGGTGAAGCCGTTGGAGTACTGCTTATGCAGACCTACCTGGGCGGCGTTGGAGTTCATCCCGAAGATCGGAGCGTCGTACCAGGAGATGGCCGAGAACGGCTGGATCGGTCTGCGTGGTTGTACCGCACCCGGCGCAGGCGTCACCGCGTTCAGGTCAGGATTCACATTGCCGCCGCCGTGATAGTTGTTCTGCTTCAGCGAGTGAGACCCGACATATCCAAGCCGCAGGCCAAAGTTCCACGGCAGCTGACGCTCGACCGCAAGGTTCCACTGCTCCTGGTAGGGAGTGACCGGCGACTTTTCAGTCGCGGCAGTTGGATTCGTCGCAACCGTTCCCGAGCCTGGGAACGGTGTGCTCATCGTGATGGAAGGAACTTTGCCGGTAGGCTGCGAATACGTCTGTACCGAGTAGAAGGGCAGCCCTGTGAAGATGGGATTTCCTGTGTCGAGCGTGGGAAGCAGGTTGTAGTAGATCCCAAAGGCTCCTCGCACCACGGTCTTCGGAGTGACCTGGTATGCGAAACCGAACCGCGGCGCGATATTGTTGGCATCCTGCCCGAGATAGCTCCAGATATCGGATGGCAGGCCGACGTTGGGAGCAAGCACGACAGGCACCGCCGCCATCACCGAGGGCAGCGCCGCGGAAGGCAGCTGCTTCGCGAAGACGACAACCTGCTTGAGCGACGGAACGAACATCGAGTTCAGGCCGTAGGGATTCGACTCCTGCACCTGCAGGTCATAGCGCAGGCCGATATTGAGCGTAAGCTGCGGCGTCACTCTCCAGTCGTCCTGTGCGAAGCCGGCATACTGCGACTGCAGAAAGCGGATCGTTGAAGCCGGAGGATTCGCCTTCTGGGTCTGGGTGGGATATCCAAGCAGAAAGTCCGCATACGCATTGCCGGAGTACTGCCCGTTGAAGTTGAAAGATCCGCGCTGTGGCGTAAGCACCGCCTGATTCCAGTGGTTCGAGCGCAGGAACGAGAATCCGGTCTTGATGCTGTGATTGTGCAGCACCTTGGTCACAATAAAAGTCAGTTGGATCGTCTGGTCCAGATCCTTCGATCCCTGCTCTGCGACCGAGGTTATGTTGGTGATCGAAAGCTGTGGTGCGCCTTCCAGCGGCTGGGCCCCCAGTCCCGGAATGATACCGGCAAAATCCGTTCCGACATTCTGCGGCGTGCGGTAGATCGGTACATGGTTGTAAGAACCGATGAACTGGCTCAGCAGCGTCGGCGAAAAGACGTGTGTCCACCCCACAATCGTGTTCATGTTGCGCTCGCCGATTCCCGCCATGCCGCCAAACTTGCTGGTAGTGCCGACCGCCGGATTCGGCCCGAAGAGGCCCGCGATATAGCTGACGAACAGGCTGTCCTTCGACGTAAGCCGGTGATCGATACGGAAGCTATAGCGATCCACGTCTTCGGCCAGCGGAACGTTTTCAATCAGGTTGACTCCGGTTCCGGAGAGATTCGGAAGAGGATAAAGCGCATTTTGCATCGCCGCAGATACGGAGTTGATCCGGTTCGCGGGAATCTTGTTTCCCGGAAAGGGCGTCTGGGTGTACGGATCGATGATCGGCGTCGCGAACTCGGAGAAGTCTCCGTTTCGCTCGAGCGCCGTAGGCATCTGGCTTGAGAGCGTTACCGCCTGCCTTCGTCGGAAGCCCTCGTAGTTGAAGAAGAAGAACGAGCGGTCGCGACCGTTATAAAGGTGCGGAATCGAGATCGGTCCGGAGAAGTTGCCGCCAAACTCGTTGCGGTTGTACTTCGGCAGCGGGCTCGCCCCCGCGAAGTAGTTCTTTGCGGCCGTAACCCGGTTGCGATTGAACTCCAGCAGCATGCCGTGGTACTGGTTCGCTCCTCCCCGCGTGACCACAATCACCTGCGTCGGTTGTGCGAACTCGGCGGGAGCCCCCGTCGTCATGGTCTTGAACTCGCGAATGCCGTCCAGCGGAGGATACTCGCCGTAACCGCGCTGCAGATAGACGCTGGTGTTGGTTGCGCCGTCGATCGAGAAACCCGCCGACCCGTATGCGGAGGCCCCGCCGACCGAAGGCGTAATTCCATACACCGGGATCGAATCCTGCGCGCCCGCGTTCTGTATCCCCGGCGCGAGAGCCATCAGGCCCGTGATGTTAAGGCGGCCATTCAACGGTGTGTTGGTGATCGTCGCCGTATCGATCACCAGGCCGACGGACGAGTCCTCGGTCTGGATCGGAGGCGCCTCAGCCGTCACCGTTACCTTCTCGGCCTGCGAGCCGACCTCGAGCACGGCATTGATCTCGGCCTTCTGGTTGATCTCCAGCGTAAATTCCTGCTGATATGTCTTGAACGAAGCCATCTCCACTGTGACGCGATAGCGGCCCGGCTGCAACAGAGGAATGTTGAACTCGCCGTTGGCCGCGCTCGTCACCGAACGGTCTTCGTTGGTCTCAAGGCGTTTGGCCGTAATGTGTGCTCCCGCCAGCACTCCGCCGGTGGAATCGGTTACAACGCCCGTAACGGATGCGGTGATGCCCTGCGCGTGAAGCAGAGGTGATGCGATAAGCAGCAGGGGAGAGAGGGCGAACAGAAGTCGTATGGCTCGAGCGAACATGGGCGGTCTCCGGAAAGCAACGTGAAGGGAAGCAACAGAGCTGGCGAAAACGATCCCAATGACCCCGTAGAAAGGGTTCTGATTTTGGCAGAAACTCTAGGAGGGCAAGCGAGCAAAGTCAAGCGCATAACTTCGGGCGTCCGCCCGGGACTTTATTCGGCGCCGAAGGGGCCTTGTAAGAAGGTAGAGAATCAGGATCAAAAAAATGAAGTGTCATCCTGAGCGAAGTTAGCGGGAGCAGGCATAGCGAAACGATTCCCGAATGCACTGATAAACTGAAAGTCTATGAACTACAGGTCTGGAAGCCAGATTCGCGAAGATTTTCTGCGGTTTTTTGAGGGCAAGGGGCACCGGAGAGTGCATTCGTCCTCGCTCGTTCCCGCGAACGACCCCACGTTGCTCTTCACCAACGCGGGCATGAACCAGTTCAAGGACGTCTTTCTGGGCCTGGAGAAACGCGACTACTCCCGCGCCACCACCTCGCAGAAGTGCGTGCGCGCTGGCGGAAAGCACAACGATCTCGAGAACGTCGGCTTCACCCGCCGCCATCACACCTTCTTCGAGATGCTGGGAAATTTCAGCTTCGGCGACTACTTCAAGAAGGACGCCATCGCCTACGCCTGGGAGCTTCTGACTTCGAAGGCGTGGTTCAACATCGACCCTGCGAAGTTATACGTCACCATCTTCGAAGGCGACGAGGCCGTGCCCCGCGATGCCGAAGCCTATCACTTCTGGCTTGATGCCGGCGTTCCCGCCGAGCGCATCTTCGAGATGGGCGCAGCGGACAACTTCTGGGCCATGGGAGACACCGGCCCCTGCGGTCCTTGTAGCGAGATTTACTTCGACCTCGGCCAGGCCGCCGGAGAAGATCCCGCAGTCAATAAGCCCTTCGGCGAAGACGATGCGCGCTACGTCGAGATCTGGAACCTCGTCTTCATGCAGTTCGACCGCACCGTCACCCCGGGCGGCCCACTGCTGACGCCGCTTCCCAAGCCCTCTATCGACACCGGCATGGGACTCGAGCGCATCGCCTGCGTGTTGCAAGGCGTGCTCTCCAACTTCGAGACCGATCTCTTCACCCCGCTCATCAAGCGCGCCGAACAGCTAACCGGCCACAAGGTCGAGCCCGACCACGAGGTCGACACCCGTTCGCAGGCTTCTTTGCGCATCATCGCTGATCACGCGCGTGCCGCGACCTTCCTCATCTCCGACGGTGTCCTGCCTTCCAACGAAGGCCGCGGATACGTCCTCCGCAAGATCATGCGGCGTGGCATCCGTCACGGCCGTCTGCTCGGGCAGGAAAAGCCCTTCATGCACGAGATGGTCTACGCCGTGCGCGACGAGATGGCCCCCGCCTACCCCGAGCTGAAAGAATCTGCCGACCGCGTCGCGAAAGTCGTCCTTGCCGAAGAGCAGCAGTTCGCTCGCACACTTGAACTTGGTCTGCGTCAGATGAACGAGGATACATTGCGCTCTGGCGCCGCCGCCTTCCACCTCTACGAGACCTTCGGCATGCCGCTCGACTTCATGGTCGACGCCGCGCGTGACGCCGGCATCCCCTTCGACATGGAAGGCTTCGAGCGAGCCAAAGAAGAAGAGCAGGCCCGCGCCCGCGCCTCCTGGAAGGGCGGCTCGCAAAAATCTGCCGCGCCCGTCTATCGCGAGCTGCCGAAGACCGAGTTCGAAGGCTATGCCGCACTCAAGGTCGAGGGCGCAAAGATTCTTGCCCTCGTTAAAGATGGCGTAGGCGTTCCCGAACTCAAGGCCGGAGAGCAGGGCGAGGTCGTGCTCGACGCCACCAGCTTCTATGCCGACTCCGGTGGTCAGGTAGGCGACATCGGCTGGCTCTACTCCGACGACCACAACACCGTCGTCGCCGATGTCCTCGGCGCAACCAAACCAGTACAGGGCGTCTTCGCCCACAAGGTCAAGGCACGCGAAACCCTCGCCGTCGGCGACACCGTCGATACCGTCGTCGATGCCGAGTACCGCCTCGCCACCGAGCGCAACCACACCGGAACTCACCTGCTGCACGCCGCTCTGCGCGAGGTCCTCGGCAAGCACGTCAAGCAGGCCGGCTCGCTCGTCAACCAGTCGCGCCTGCGCTTCGACTTCTCGCACTTTACCGGCGTAGCTGAAGAAGAGATGCAGCAGATCGAAGACCTCGTCAACCGCGAAGTCCTCGCCAACACCAAAGTCGAAACGATGGTGGACGTCCCCATCGACGTCGCCGTCAACGAGCTTGGCGCGATGGCCCTCTTCGGCGAAAAGTACGGGGAGCGCGTCCGCGTCGTCAAGATCGGCAGCTTCTCCACCGAGCTCTGCGGCGGAACCCACACCGCAGCCACCGGTGAGATCGGCCTGCTCAAGCTCGTCGGAGAAGGCTCTGTCTCGAGCGGCGTCCGTCGCGTCGAAGCCGTCAGTGGCACCGGCGCGCTCAGCGAGTTCCGCCGCGGCTTCGACGTCGCTCGCGTCGTCGGCCAGATGGTCGGTGCCAGCGACGTCGCCCCCGCGGAAGCTCTGCGTCAACGCATCGCCGCGCAGGAAGAAGAGATGAAGAAGCTCCGCCGCGAGCTCGAGCAGGTCCGCATGAAGTCTGCCTCCGCCGCTGTCTCCGATGCAGCTACCGCAGCCGTCGAGGTTAAGGGCGTCAAGGTGCTCGCCCAACGCGTCGACGCTCTCGACAAGAGCCAGATGCGCAACCTCGTCGATGAGCTTCGCGGCAAATTGGGATCGGGTGTTGTCGTTCTCGGGGCCGCCGCTGACGGCAAAGTCTCACTCATCGTCGGTATCACCAAAGACCTGACAGCACGTATCCAGGCAGGCAAAGTAGTCGGCCAGCTTGCAGCGTTGGTCGGAGGCAAAGGCGGTGGCCGTCCCGACCTCGCCGAAGCCGGAGGAAACGATCCCGGCGCACTCGACACGGCGCTCGCCAAGGCTCCTTCCATCGTCGAAGGCCTGCTGGCTTAGCCTGCATCGACACAGAGAACGGCAGGCAGTCAGAAATTTAGAAATAAAGTGTCATCCTGAGCGAAGATGGTCGCGGTCAAACGAGACCATCTTCGTCGAAGGAGTCGCAGACCTGCGGTTCGTTGCGCACCCTAAGACCGACGCACACATATCGCTGCCTCACTCATAATGCCGCTAAGATAGAAAGATGCTTTGCGAGTGGACCGTCGAATGTGGAGCCGAGGACCCGGTCCTCGTTGTTCCCTGGACCGATCCCGAAGACCCATCCCGCCACTTCCTCGATCTTCGCGAAAATCCGGACGACCTCGACTGGCTGGAAGAAGCAGCGCAGCACCCTTCGCTCCTGCATGCGCTGCGAGCTCTCAACGCCGCGCGCTCACCCGTCTTCACCGCCAAATGCGACGTCTGGAAGATGAGTGCCGAAGAGCTTGATCCGCTTCGTCAGGAGCTCGATCTCATCCCCGAGGATGCCCCCTCCGGTCTCGCCAGCTATATCGATCTCCTGTGGCGCGAGCGCTCCGTCTTCGTCTCCTTCCATCAGCACGAGCAGCTGATGCATCGCATCACGCGGCTTGGGGCCGCGCTCCAGCATCCCTATGCCTCGCTCGAGTGCGTTCTTCGTCCCGCGCTCGTCGATCTCAGCGGGCCGCAGGAAGGATTCACCATCAGCCTCTACCTCAAAGCCCTCGGTTACGATGACCAGGCTGCGGAAGAGCGATGGGGCGCAACTTTAGTGGACGTAGCCAAACTCCTCCGCAGTCGCGCCTTCACCACCTCCTGAGCAACTACAGGGCAAGCCCGCCGTCCATCAGCAGCTCGCTGCCGACCGTAAACGGAGCCTCGTCCGAGGCAAGAAAGACCACAGCCTTGGCGACCTCAATCGCCTCTCCAAATCGCTTCACGGGAACCTGATTCTGGATCGACGCCGCCACATGCTTCATGTCGGCCTCCGGAAGTCCCAGCTTGCCGTACAGGGGCGTCGCAATCGGCCCCGGGCTGATGGCGTTCACACGAATCCCTTGCGAGACCAGCTCCCCCGACAGCGTCCTTGCCAGCGAAGCCAGTGCCGCCTTTGTCGCGCCGTAGACGCTCGTATTCGCCATCCCGATATGCGCATTCACCGACGCCATCAAAACAATCGAAGCCGGATTCGCAAAGATCGGCAGAAGCTCCTGGATCAGGAAAAATGGACCCTTGAGGTTGATGCCGATCGAGCGGTCGAACGCCGCTTCATCCCACTGGCCCATCGGTCGCATCTCTACGATACCTGCGTTTGCCACCAGAATATCCAGCGTTCCAAACGCCTCGCCAATCTGCTCGGCCAGCTTCTTCTGCTCGGCTATGTTGGCCGCGTCCGATTCGAAGACCAGCGCCTCGCCTCCCAACGCGTTCAGCGCTGTCGCCAGCGTCTCAGGATTCCTCCCGGTGATGGCCACCCTTGCGCCCTCGGCCAAAAACTGTCGTGCTGTCTCCAGTCCGATCCCCGAGGTGCCCCCCGTAATCAGCGCACGCTTCCCCTTAAGCCTCTCCATCGTCCCTCTCTTTCATCAACGGCATTAGTAGACACGATACCGACTCTCCACACCATCTTTTATGAAACGGGTGCCACGCCCGTTTACAATGAAGAGGTAGGTCTCTCCGAAGATTGTTTCCAGCGCGGGCGAGTAGCTCAATCGGATAGAGCACGAGCCTTCTAAGCTCGGGGTTGCAGGTTCGATCCCTGCCTCGCTCACCACACCTCCGCGCGAACCGTCTCCCTCAGGCTTCCATCAGTTCGTCTTCGCGTGTCGGCTTGCAATGATCCTCTGTCCCAAGGCGTCTGCCGTAGGCATGCCGCAGCGCCGCCAGCCCGATCAGTCCGAGGGCCAGTCCGCACACGCCGTTCCATCTCCAATGGACCCAGGCGATGGTCGATAACGCCGACCCCGCCGCCGCGCCTGTGAAGTAGATGGTCATGTAGACCGTATTCAGGCGGCTGCGCGCCGAAGGCACCAGGCCGAAGATTCTCGTCTGATTCGCCACCTGGCACATCTGTGCTCCGACATCCAGCACAATCACGCCAAAGGCCAGCGCCACCAGGTGCAGCGCCACCGGCATGGAAATCCGTTCCTGCCCCCACAGCGCAACATACGAGAAGGCCAGAAGGCCCATTCCTACCGAAATCACCCAGCGTGAGCCATGCCGGTCGGCCAGCCGTCCCGCCATCGGGGCAACCATCGCTCCTGCGGCTCCCACCAGGCCAAAGGTTCCGGCCACTCCCGCGCCAAGGTGATAATGGCTCTCCAGTAAAAACGCCAGCGTCGTCCAGAAGCAGCTGAACGAGGCGAACACCAGCGCTCCGATAGAGCTTGATTCGCGCAGCAGTGGCTGTGTCCGGTAGAGCGTCCACAGCGATCGCATCGCATCGCCGTAGCTCAGCTTCTGTTTCGGAGGAAGCTTCGGCATCACCCGCCACAGCAGCGGGACAAAGATGCCGTTCATCACCGCCGCGACTCCAAACACCCAACGCCACCCCGCCAGATTGCTGACCCATCCGGCAAAGGTGCGGGCCAGCAGAATGCCCAGCAGCAGGCCGGTCATCACGGTGCCGATCGCCCGTCCACGCTCCTCATGGCTCACCAGGTCAGGGGCAATCGGAAGAACAATGTGCGTGACCGATGCCAGCAGGCCAATCACGACCGAGCCCACCAGCAGAAAGCCCAGCGTTGGCGAAAACGCTACCAGCAGCAGCCCGATGGCGACCGCGGCATACATCCGCATCATCAGCGCGCGCCGCTCCAGCACATCTCCCAGGGGAACGAAGCAGAGCAGCCCCAACGCATATCCCACCTGGGTCGCGACAGCGATAAACCCGGTCCGTCCCGCCGAGGCCCCATACGTCCGGCCAATCTCTTCGAGCAACGGCTGGTTGTAATACATCGTCGAAACCCCGACCGCGCACGCAATACCGAGGAAGGCTAAGGGAGTTCGCGGCTGGTTCGGTTTCGTTTTCATCTCTAAAAGGACTCAAGTACCAGTGTAAAGCGTTTTACGATCCCGCCGTCGTAAGTCCAGCCCTCCGCTGCACTTTCTCCGCAATGTCGGTGCCCATCTTCGCGACAGCTTTATCGTCGGCAAGCGGAACTCGTCGGCACGCTCCATCGCTGGACTCCAGGGTGCCCCATCTTCGCCGCAGTCTCATCGCGGCTAAGGTGGACTCATCGGAGCGCACGCACGCTTGTGTCATCAATCACGCCAGATAGCGGAAGAACAATTCCTCCACCCTCCCAACGTGTCATCCTGAGCGAACGAAGTGAGTCGAAGGATCTGCGGTTCCATGGCCGCAGCTTTTCCAATCCCGAATCTCTCCAGGCATTCGCTTCCAACCTCCCAGGCCAGCCGCTAAACTCACCTTTGCATCTTGTGTTCCTTTTCTGAGGTCGATCTCGTGATTCCAACCAACCCTGCTACCCCTGCAGCCCTCACGCAGCTTAGTCCCGACGAACGTCTCTTCCGCGATACCGTGCGTCAGTTCGCCGCCGCCGAAATCGCTCCGCTCGTCCGTTCTATGGATGAGTCCCAGCAGATGGACCCAAAGCTGCTCCGCCAGCTCTTCTCTCTCGGCCTGATGGGGATTGAGATTCCGGAGCAGTTCGGCGGTGCTGCAGGTACCTTCTTCGAGGCCATTCTCGCCGTCGAGGAGATCTCTGCCGTCGACCCCGCCGTCGGCGTCCTGGTCGATGTGCAGAACACCCTCTGCATCAACGCTCTTATCCGCTGGGCGAACGAAGAGCAGAAGCAGCGCTATCTTCCTCGCTTCGCCGTCGATACCATCGGAGCCTACGCGCTCAGCGAAGCACGCTCCGGCTCCGATGCCTTTGCACTGGAGACACGAGCCACTCCCCAGGGCGACTCCTACGTCCTGAACGGACAAAAACTCTGGATCACCAACGCAAAAGAGGCAGGACTCTTCATCGTCTTTGCCACGATCGACCGCGCCGCCGGCTATAAAGGCATCACTGCCTTTCTCGTCGAAAAGGACACCCCCGGATTCACGCTCGGCAAAAAAGAGGACAAGCTCGGCATCCGCGCCTCCAGCACCTGCGAGCTTATCTTTCGCGACTGCGTCCTCCCGTCCTCTCAAGTCCTCGGCGAACCCGGCAAGGGCTACAAGATCGCCATCGAAACTCTCAACGAGGGTCGCATCGGCATCGGCGCGCAGATGTTGGGGCTTGCCCAGGGAGCATGGCAGCACGCCATCCGCTGGGCCAGAGAGCGCAAGCAGTTCGGCAAGCCCATCGGCGACTTTCAGGCCATGCAGTTCCAACTCGCCGAGATGGCCACCGACATCGAGGCGGCACGCTTGCTGGTCTATAACGCCGCACGCCTCAAAGACGCACGCCAGCCATACCTCAAAGAGGCGGCCATGGCCAAGTACTTCGCTTCGCAGGTTGCGGAACGCGTCGCCTCCCTCGCCGTCGAGGTCTTCGGAGGCTCAGGCTTCGTCAAAGACTTCCCTGTCGAAAAGTTCTACCGCGACGCCAAGATCGGCAAGATCTACGAAGGAACATCCTTCATGCAGCTTGCCACCATCGCAAAACTAATCCTCTGAAGGCACTCAGTCACGCAAGGAGCATTCGGCCATGCATGAGCACTCAGTCACGCAACCAACCTCAAAGGATCGTCATTCTGAGGCGAAGCCGAAGAATCCCTGTATTTTTTCGGTCCAGCCAACAAAGCCATCGTCGCACCACCCATTCCCGGGTGCCCCATCTTCGCGACAGCTTCACCGTCGCTAAGGTGGGCATCGAGCAAAGCTCGACCCCCTACACCCCGCGAACCGTGTCAAGCCCTCCATCAGCCCAACTCAAACAAAATAAAAGACATATTTCTGCCGATTCACCCCGGCCCATTCCTTATCCTTAAATCAGCGCTCCCGGTCAAGGACCGCCAGGGAAAACGGAACTTCTGCACTCCGCAACCACAATAGATGGAAGACTTTACGGCGAAGCAGGTCAAATTCATTGATGATTTTGCAAATTTTGAGCCCTGAATCTATCGAAGTCCAGACCTAAGTCCAATTTCTGGAAGACTTTGCGCAATTATGCAGGGGGGTACTCACCCCGCCCGCACAAGACGTCCGCGGCGGCTCACAATCGAGAGCTTCTCCGACTTCAGGATCTTCCGTGCCTGATCCCGGGCATGACTCGCCCACGGTCCAACCGGGTCCAGACGAACGTAGGTGAGCCAGTGGCGCAGGGCTCGGCGCTTCTGCCCCTGCCTCTCATAAGCGAGAGCCAGGTTGTAATGAGCGTCGGCATACTGCGGCACCAGCTCGACTGCCTTCTGGTATGCGGCCGTCGCCTCGTGCAGATGTTGCATCTCGTCGAGCACATTGCCCAGATCGAAGAACGCTAATGCGTAGTCCGGATCGGCGATGGTCGCCCGCCGGTACAGCCCTTCGGCCAGTTCGTACTGGCGCATGTTGTAGTGAATCGTTCCCAGGTTGATCAGCGAAGGGGCATGGGCCGGCTCGATTGCAAGAATGGTTTCGTAAAGCGCCGCTGCCTGGGGAACCGTGGCGGACTTCTCTTCCAGTTGCACCGCGCGGAGAAAGATCTCCTGCAGCTGTGCTGCCTTCTGGGCTGGATTGCTGGCACGCATGTCCCCGTTGCAGACAATCCCTCTTCGTGAGCCTGCAGAGGCTTCGAAGTCGAAGGCAAGTTGCTGCGTCAGAGGATCGACCAGAACGCCCTCGATGCGGAAGGCGAGCCGCGAGCCGCGACGGACCGCCGAGCTCTCGAGCAGCGGGTTCTTCATCCCGGCAATGCGCTGCATCGCATCGACCGAAGCTCGAATGCTGCTGGCGGAGATGCGTGTGCGGGTCTTCGCGGCATGGGCCTGCAGATCGCGCAACGCGCGAAGCTGGCCCAGGTCTCCGAAGCTGTACTCGTCTTTGAGGAAGATAAGTCCGGCCCGCTCCCACGACAGCAACTGCTGTGGGTTCAGGTGCAGGATCCGAAGGACGTCTTGACGGCTATATCGGGTCACGGTCGTGTCTCGGTGTGCCACCGTCTTGCAAAAAGCTACGGCTTCTTGTTGGAGTATCCTTCGAAAGCCTGCGCCCATCAAGCCTTTTGAAGGCTGTGATGTTAAATTTCCGTGGATAACGTGTACCAAATCGGATTCATGCCGCTCGGCTATGCTGGCATGAGGAGTCAGAGTTGATCGCGAAAAACCGAATCACCGTGCTCGGAAGCTTCGTCGCCGATCTCACCTTCCATGTGCCGGCGCTTCCGGCCTGGGGCGAAACCCGCATGGGCTCCTCCTTTGTCGTCGGACCCGGCGGAAAAGGATCCAACCAGGCCGTCGCCGCTGCCCGCGCCGGAGGCAATGTCTCGTTCATCACCAAGCTCGGGCAGGACTCTTTTGGAGAGATGGCCCGCGAGCTCTACCGTGAAGAAGGTATCGATACCGAGTTCATCCCGACCACCTCGCATGCGACCGGTGCGGCCGCCATCATCCTCGATGAGAAGCGCGGCGAGAACGCCATCATCATCGTTCCGGGAGCATGCTTCGAGCTCACGGCCGACGAGGTTGATCTGGCTTCGGCTTCCATCGCCGCCTCGCGCGTCTTCATCGCCCAGCTCGAACTTCCTGTGCCTGTCGTCGAACATGGCTTGCGTCTGGCCCATGAGCATGCAGTCACAACCATCCTCAATCCGGCGCCGGCCATGCTGCTGCCCGAGACGATCTACGCGCTCTGTGACTACATCACTCCAAACGAGACAGAGGCCGCAACCCTGACCGGGATCGAGGTCGACAGTCTCGCCAGCGCGGAGCGCGCTGCAGATCGCCTGCTCGACCGGGGGGCAGGCAACGTTGTTATCACGTTGGGGGCGAATGGAGCCCTCTTGAGGAACAGGGAATTGAGCGCGCACATTCCCGCCATGAACGCAGGTCCGGTAGTCGAGACGACCGGAGCGGGAGATGCCTTCAACGGAGGCTTCGCAACCGCTCTCGCCGAGGGAAGAGGATTTGAAGAAGCTGCGCGCTTTGCCTGTGCCGTGGCCGGTCTTTCGGTGACGCGTCGTGGAACCGCTCCCTCGATGCCCCGTCGAGAAGAGGTGGATGCGTTGCTTGCTCTAACCGCGCATCGCTGAGCGCACCGCGCTGCGCGCATCCCGGATCAGGTCCGGCAGCCCGACACCGCGGTAACCGTTGCCGAGCAGGTAGAGACCTCCGAGTCTATGAACGCATCCTTCGAGCTCTTCCATGCGCTCCAGGTGTCCCACTGCATACTGAGGAAGCGATTGAGGCCAGCGCCGGATCACGGTGACACGCGGATCAGGTAACGGCCGCAGAATTCTCGCAAGCTCCATCCTCGCTATCGCGGCAATCTCATCGTTGCTGCACGGCAGCACGCGTGTCGCTGCGCGGCCTCCAAAGAAGGCGCGAAGCAGACGCCCCCCCGGCGGAACGCGATCGGGAAACTTCTGATCCATAAAGGTGCACGCCAGCAACATGCTTTGCGGACCCGGCGGCACCAGAAATCCAAATCCTGGCGGAATCGGTACCTGTTCCGCATCGTCAAAGCCGAACGCGACGACCACCGCAGAACTCGCCTGCATCTGCATCAGCGCCGAAGCCTGCGGAGCTACCGGTTCCAGCAGCATCCGCGTTACATGCAGCGGGGTCGCAAGAAAGATGGTGTCGAAGTGTTCCATCCCCAGGCTGCTGGAGACCGTCCAGCCATCCTGCTCGCGCCGAATCGCCTTCGTTTCTACCCCGAGGCGAATCCAGTGCTGCGGAATTGTAGCGACCATGCGATCGATGAGGGTTCCCAGACCGCTGCGAAGCGTAGTGAAGAGCGGAGGCCGCTTCTCCGATGCCTCCCGTGCCTTCAGGCCTGCGATCAGGCTGCCGTGCTCCCGCTCCATCGCAACAAATGGAGCCATCACGGCGCGGACGCTCAGCTGTGCGACATCGCCTCCGAAGACACCGCTCAGCAGCGGAGCGCCGATCTTGTCGAGCACCTCGTCTCCGAAGTGCCTGCGCACAAACTGGGCAACACTCTCGTCGCTGCGCGGAGCTTGCTCCTTCAACTCGCTGGCGCGGGAGACCTCATGGTGGAACGCCTGCTTCGCCTCCGCGCTAAAAAGATCGGAGGTGTCCAGTGCGTCCAGGTTGGTCGGCACCATCATGCGCATGCCGTTCGGCATCGCCTTCAGGATGCCATCGAGCAGCACGTAAGTACGGCGCTCGGCGTCGTTTGAAAAGACCAGCTCATCGTCGAGGCCAAGCTCCCCAGCAAGCTCCCTCGCCCACGGCTTTTCGCTGACCCAGCCATCCGGCCCACCTTCGAGAACAAATCCGCCTTCGCGGACTGTCTCGACGATACCGCCCAGACGCGACGAGGACTCGTACAGCACAATGTCTACGGATTCATTCTGATGGAAGAGTTGGCCGAGCTGATAGGCCGCCGCCAGGCCGGCGACGCCTCCCCCGACGATTGCGATGCGTCGCGGACGGCCCATTCAGTCTGCCTTTATGGCAGCAGGCTGGTTCGATGCTGCGACTTCAACCAGCGCCTTGGTCAGCGTGGGAGAATCGTTGAGGCTCTCGGCTCTCCACAGCTTCAGGCCCAGCTGATCCGCGAGCTCTTTGAATGCGATGTCGATGTCATACAAAACCTCTACGTGATCACAGACAAACCCGACGGGCTGAATTACGACACCGGTGTGTCCCTCTTGCCGCAGCGCCTTCAGAGTTTCTTCGACCGTCGGACCAATCCACGGACCACCACTGACGCCCTGGCTTTGAAAAGCAAAGTACCAGTCCTGCCCTGTCAGTCCCGCTGGCTTCAATTGTTCGGCGACCAGCGCTGCCGTTCGTTTTGCCTCCACCGGATATGGATCCGGCGTGTCCTGCATCGGAGTTCCGGGACGCGCGCCCGCAACGGAGGCTTCGCCAGTCATAATGGTGCGGCAGGGAACGCTGTGGGCTGTAAACAGGACCGGAGCCGTCGTTCCCAACTCGGTCGAGGCCCGGGTCCAGACGGGCTGAAGTTTTTCCGCGAAGGCGCGCACCAGCAGCGAGCTGTCCGCCCATTCAGCGACGAACTCGACCTGCATGCCGTTCGCCGCCGCCATCAGGGCACGGCGATACAGTCCAACGCTGGTGCGGGAGTTCTGCGGAGCCATGCAGACGGCGCGAATCGTCGTGACCCCGTCCGCACGCATCTGTTCGACCACGTCTGCGATGTAAGGTGACCAGTTGCGCATCGCGATGTAAACCGGGGTTCCGTCAAGCATCCGCTCGAGAGCACGCCCCTGGGCAACCGTCCACTTGGTCAACGGAGGTGGCTCGCCACCCGGAGTCTCTCCAAGACCAATCAGCGCATAACGATGCTTCAGTTCTTCCACGACCGCTTCAGGCATCGGGCGTCCGCCTGTAACCTTGCCGAGATACTCAGCCATCTCCCCCAGTACATTGGGGGTTCCATGAGCAAGCAGCAGAACGGCGCGGCTCATCGTGTCCCGAACTCCTTAACCCACTGCACGGTCTGGATCACGTTCTCAACCGGGGTGCCTGGTACGATTCCGTGGCCAAGATTGAAGATGTGACCGGGTCGTCCGCCCGCGGCATCCAGAACCTCGCGTACGCGTAAGCGAAGCACGTCTTGTGGGGCGAAGAGCGTAATTGGATCGAGGTTTCCCTGCACGGCGCATCCTTCTCCGACGGCCTTCCATCCTTCGGCCAGTGGAATGCGCCAGTCGAGTCCGATAACGTCTGCTCCGGTCTGCCGCATGGTCGGGAGCAGCGACGCAGTATCGACCCCAAAGTAGATGACCGGAACGCCGAGTGCCTGAACTCGTCGGACAAGTTCCGTTGTGGGGGCAAGGCAATATTCGCGGTAGTCGGTAACCCCAAGGGCCCCGGCCCAGCTATCGAAGATCTGGATAACATCGGCTCCGGCCTCAACCTGCTGCGCGGCGTAGCCAACCAGAACCTCGACCAGCTTTTCCATCAGCAGTTGCCATGCGGTCCGGTCGCCATACATCAAACGCTTCGTTTCAATGTAGTTACGCGAAGATCCGCCTTCGATCATGTAACTGGCCAGAGTAAAAGGAGCCCCACAGAAGCCGATGATGCCAAGCTGATCACCGTCGGCGCGAGGTGGGGCGAAATGTTTAGCCACACGCTCAATCGCTTTCGCAACATAGCTGAGCTCGTCGACGCGGTCGGTGCGGAGAGCGCGAACCTGATCGAGCGTGCGAACGGGGGTATGTACAACCGGACCCTCGCCGGCAAGAAATTCAAAATCAACTCCCATAGGAGTAAAGGGCAGCAGTAGGTCGGCGAAGATAATGGCCGCATCAACACCTAATCGCTCTGCCGCCGTAATGGTGACCTCGGCGGCGACCTCGGGAGTCCTGCAGATCTCGAGCAGCGAATGATGTTTCCGCACCGCCATATACTCGGGCATGTAACGGCCTGCCTGTCGCAGCAGCCAGACCGGTGTGCGATCGACCGGCTGACGCAGACACGCCCTCACAAAGCGACTGGTTCCATGTGACTGGGATCTGTCGATCACGGCCGTGCCGCGGGCTTCCTTAGTTGCATCACTCAACGCGCAAACTCCCTTTCTTGAGCCTAGCACCCACACGGATGCATCTTCTACCAGAGCTGGCGAATGGGTGCGATATCCGATTGGCGCTCCAGAGAAAAGAGGATCAAGACAGAGCAGATCGCGGCCATGAGGAAAGATTCCTATCGCCTTGCCTTATCAGCTTTCCCTTCAGTCTTCCAGGCGGAAACTGCACTCTTCAATCACGGGATTGGTGAGGACCTCACGAGCGATCCGGCTCACCTCGGCCTCGGCCTCGGCGCGATCGAGTCCATCATCCAGTGTGAGCACGAAATACTTCCCTTGCCGGACATCGGCCACTCCGCGATACTGCATCCTGCGTAGCGCGTCCGCGATGGTCTGCCCTTGGGCATCCAGCACGGTCCGTTTCAGCGTGACATAGACATGAGCCTTCATCTTGTTTGATTATAGACATGGTGCGGTTTTCGGCCTTGCAAGCTACCGGCTGAACCGGCACCGATCGATTCACGGCCATCTCGGCCTAACCACACGCTTCCAATTCCGCGAACGAAGAGAAGAGAATTCAATCTTATGCCGAACTACCATGAGCTTCCTGTGGGTCCCGATTCGCCCGAGGTAATCAATGCTGTCATCGAGATTCCGTTAGAGGGAATTAACAAGTACGAGTACGATAAGCAGCTTCATGTCTTTCGTCTCGATCGCAACCTCTACTCCCCCGTACATTATCCCGGTGACTATGGCTTCATCCCCTCGACGCTCGGGGAGGACGGAGACCCTCTGGATGTTCTGGTCCTTGTCGATGCGCCCAGCTTTCCCGGGTGCGTGATGGAAGTTCGTCCCATCGGTCTGTTGGAGATGCGGGATCAGGGCCTGGGTGATGAGAAGGTTCTGGCAGTCGGCAAGGGAAATCCCCGTTATAAGGACGTCTGGAACTTCTCCGAGATCTATCCGCACATGCTGAAGGAGATCACTCACTTCTTCGCGATCTACAAAGACCTTGAAGGCAAGCGGGTTGAGGTAAAGGGCTGGCGCGATGCCTCCTTTGCGCGGTCCAAGGTTCTCGAGGCGCAGCAGCGCTTTATCGAGGACAAGGCCGAAAAGGGCGTAAAGGCTGTCGCAGCCAAGTAAAATTCAAAGCGATACGAGGCCGGAGAGGTGCATATCAGCGCACGCAATCCGGCCTCACACGTTTGCCATGTCCGTTTAACATGACGTTCAGGTAGATCCTCAACCCCGGCCAAAAATGGATTCTGAAGATTGCTGGCATGATTCGCCGGGCCTCACGGTATAATCACCTGAAAGCCCGAGCAGAGCAGGGTCCGGAGAGTTGGCCGAGTGGCTGAAGGCGGCGGTTTGCTAAACCGTTATAGGGTCAAAAACTCTATCGGGGGTTCGAATCCCCCACTCTCCGCCAGAACATTTCTGTTTTCGCAACAAACCCACAAATCTCAGAGTCTCCCTGATTCCCTGTCTTTCCCCTGTTTGTGGGACTAAACGGAATCTGCGGGACTAATGCCGCTCCCGTTCGGGAGGTGCTTTTCCTCAGTCGAGCGGGACCGCAGAGGAAATACGAAGGTATGGGCACAGGGTGGTTGAAGTGAAAGCGGATCTACCTACCAGAGAAGGTGTGGATCGGCTTTGGACGCAGGTGCAGGCTCTCGATCGCCCAATTGACATTGCGTATGAACGCGGGAGTCTGCGTTGGAGGTCTTTTCAATGAGACCGATCTTGAAGACGAACTGAATATGATTGAACTCAACTGTAACGGAACTGTTCAATTGACTAAGCTTGTCGTGTCCCAAATGACGGGGCTTGGCGCCGGCAGAATTCTCTGCACTGCGTCGGTTGCAGGTGAGATGGTAGCGCCGCGAGAAGCCGTCTATGCGGCAATCAAATATGAGTTGAAGGACATTGGTATTACCGTAACCGCTCTTCAACCTGGCCCGACCGCCACTGACTTCTTTCACCGGGCGGGAATGGACGATACCGAGGTGGGCCAAAAGGGAAAGTCGAAAGTCAGCCGGATGAGGTAGCCCGACGAGGAATTGAAGCGTTGTTAGCCGGGGATCATGTTTACGCTGCATCCTTTAGACGAAAGTTGGACGGAGCGGTTGCAAATGTGACACCCGGAAACATAAAGGGTGCCATGCACGAGAAGATGGCAAAACCGAACTCCGAAAAATAACAATACGATATTAGGCGGCACGGATAAGCCCCTCATGGACGGGGCTATCCCTTTCGAGCGCAGACCACGCGGCGACGCATTTATGCGTCTATTCCAGTACGTCTGCGAGTAAGTCACAAGACGAACCCCAAAAGACTGCGTTGCACGGATACGCAAAAGGAGATTGCGATGTCCCCTGCCCTAAACGAGAAGCCGCATGCGGAAGCGCCGCCTGCAATGGGTCCCGCTGGAATGATTGTCGATGGACGATATCTTCCCCCTCCTGAAGACAAAGATGGCAAGCTTTGGGTGAGAACCTCCACGCTGATCCAGGCAGCACCTCAGGATTTATATGCGATGTGGCGAAACGTAGAGACTGCGCCAAACTGGCAAGAGCAAATCACTAAGGTAGTTATGACGGGTGAGCGAACCTCACACTGGGTCATGGATTCCGATGGAAAGACAATCGAGTGGGATTCAGAGGTTTTGGCAGACGAACCCGGAAGGCGGATCGCGTGGCGCTCTATTGGTGGCGACTCGAATAATGCTGGTGAGGTAATTTTCGAGGAAGCTCCCGGCGGTCGAGGCACAACCGTCACCGTGCTCCAGGAGTTCCGCATGGGAAAACTGGCCAGCGCGTGGGAGACGTTCGTGGGTCGTAATCCGAAACAAGCAGTGATAGAGAACCTCCGACATTTCAAAGCTCTTGCTGAGACCGGCGAAATCCCTCGAATTCAGAGACAGCCTCATGGGGACCGAGGCCTGATCGGAAAGATGAAGTCCTCGTCCTATGGCGAGAAGATTCCAACGCCCTCGGGATCAAATTGAATCGCAAGCAAGGCAAATCTTCTAAGAACTGAAATTGGAGAGGGTCATGAAAGCTGTTTGCTGGATGGGAAAGAGTAACGTCGAGACGCTTACTGTAAAAGATCCTGAGCTCTTGAATCCGCATGATGCAATCATCAAGATCACGCGCACGGCCATCTGTGGCTCTGATCTGCATCTCTATGACGGGTTCATCCCAACCATGGAGTCAGGTGATATCTTAGGCCACGAGTTCATGGGTATTGTGGAGGAGGTGGGTAAAGAAGTCACCAACCTTCGGCGGGGCGACAGAGTTGTTGTGCCCTTCACCATCGCTTGCGGTAACTGTCTCTTCTGCAGGAAGAAACTTTGGTCTGCCTGCGACAACAGTAATCCTAATGCCCACCTGATGGAAGCCGCTTACGGATACTCTGGCTCGGGCCTCTTTGGCTACTCTCACATGATGGGGGGCTACGCGGGAGGCCAGGCTCAATATGCGCGAGTTCCATTTGCGAACGTGGGGCCGCTGAAGATCGAGAGCAATCTCCCTGATGAAAAGGTGTTATTCCTATCTGATATCTTCCCGACCGGATATATGGCGGCTGAGAATGCCCAGATTCAACCGGGAGATACGGTCGCTGTGTGGGGTTGTGGGCCCGTCGGCCAGTTTGCGATCGCCAGCGCATTCATGCTCGGGGCTGCGCGAGTAATCGCGATCGATCGATTGCCGGAGCGCCTTGCGCTTGCGCGCGGTCTCGGCGCAATTACGGTGGACTATTCAGAAGAAGACGTCAGCGTTCTTACTGCGCTCAAGGATCTCACCGGCGGTGTGGGTCCAGATGGCTGTATCGACGCAGTAGGCCTCGAAGCACATTCAGCACAACTGCAGGGGACTTACGACAAGATCAAGGTCGCTCTATTGATGGAGACAGACCGATCTAGCGTTCTGCGGCAGGCCATTCAAGCTATCCGCAAAGGAGGCACGCTGTCGATACCTGGAGTCTATGGCGGGCTTCTGGATAAGGTGCCGTTCGGCGCAGCGTTTGGCAAAGGCATCACGATGAAGATGGGCCAAACCAATATGCATAATTACATGAAGCCCTTGCTGGAGCGAATCGAGAATGGCCAGATTGATCCGAGTTACATCATCTCCCATCGCATCACTCTTGATCAGGCGCCCGAAATGTACAAGGTGTGGAGAGATAAGAAAGAGAATGTGACAAAGATCGTGATCGATCCGTGGGCTGAAACGGCAGCATAGAGGCGGCATTACTGTGCGGCGCCACAACATAGGGCTTCTATGCGTGTCAGCAAGCCCTGCACGCCGGCGAGCATCATGCCAAACCTCGTGATGAGCACGTGATCGACTCATCAACACTTCGAAACACGTTTTCGCTTTAAAAGCTGCTCAATAGCTGGAGGAAATATGCCTAGAAACCCTGATCCCCGTGACCAAGGACCGAAACCGCCATTTCCTGATCAGCAGCAGAGCCATCCAGGTACAGTGAAACAGCTGGATCCACCTGCTGACCATGGCGAAAGCAGCTATACAGGAACGGGAAAACTGTCGGGACAGGTGGCGATCATTACAGGGGCAGATAGCGGTATTGGACGTGCAACAGCAATTGCGTTCGCAAAAGAGGGCGCAGACATCGTGCTCTCTTATCTACAAGAGGAAGAATCGGACGCGCTCGAGGTTTTTACTTTAATCCACGAATTGGGAAGGAAGGCAGTTCGCCTTCCCGGGGATATCGGTTCACTAGACTATGCAAAGAGTCTCGTTGCGGCCGCGATGAAGGAATTCGGCCATCTGGATATTGTTGTGAACAATGCAGGGTTTCAAATGACCCACGAAAGCATTGAAGAGATTCCCGCCTCTGAATTCGAGCATACATTTCGGACGAATGTTTTTGGCACATTCTTTCTTACCCAAGCAGCTTTACCTCGAATGAAGCCGGGTGGCTGCATAATCAATACGACCTCCATCCAGGCATTTGAACCCAGCGAACAATTGGTGGCTTATGCCGCTACCAAAGCGGCGATTGCGAATATGACGAAGAGCTTAGCCAAGTTGGCTTCAAATCAAGGGATTCGTGTCAACGCGGTAGCACCTGGCCCAGTATGGACTCCTCTGATTCCATCAACGATGCCATCCCAGAAGGTGAAATCCTTCGGCGACAACACTTTGTTCAAGCGGCCGGCTCAACCGGTCGAATTGGCGAGGATATTCGTGTTCTTGGCTTCTGCAGAGGCGAGTTATGTGTCGGGGGAGATCTATGGTGCAACTGGTGGGAGGACGCCTCTGTAAGAGGCGGGCTCGCCCGCCACGGCTGCCAGAGGGTTAGATTCACGTCCTATCCCGGACCTGCCATTGCGCCTGATCTCCGACAGCGTTAGAGTCAGAGCGTGAAGTATCGCAGCCAAGATCGCGGCCTGCTGACGTTGCTCCTGGCGTCTTTGTTGCTTATAGCAGCTACTTTTGGTGAGTACGCGTCTGCAGAATTTCCGTTATGTCAGCCTGACAGGTCACCTTGCTGCCCGCAATCGCCGCAATCCTCAAGCACTACGAACGAATCCTGTCCTGCTTGTCGTACCTCTACCGCGCTTACGGCAAAGGTTGATAGCGAACAAGAGCGATCGCTGCCTGTGCAACGAGCTAACCGTACGCAAAGACCCCGGTCGAGTTTGCGGGGCGGCGAATCTCGGCGCGAACTGACTCCCGGCCTGCGGTATGAGCGCAGAGTATTCAGCCTCAAAGATGATCTTCGGATTTAGACCCTCTCCGTTCCCTGCGAGTCGTACGCCGCAACATACGACGTGATCCATCAATAGATTACTCAAAGGAGATTGTCATGAAATTCAAGGTATTTTCATTCGCGGTTGTCGCAGTTCTCTTTCTTTCATTATCAGCCCAAGCCGCAACCGTCTTCGGTTGTTGCGATAGTTCTGGCTGCTGTGATGCCAGCAGCTGCTGCTGCGGATAACCTATAGCGGCTATGCCCACATTCCTTGATCGTCAGCGTAGTAGGGGAATGTGGGCTAGCCCACGCTTCAAACAATGCCCCCTCCCCTTTCGTCACCCAGGTATGAAGACTTACAACGGTAAGGTCATCTCCACCCGTAAGCCGCCGTAGGCCTCGTTTATGGCGTGAACGCTTCCGCCATGCAGCCGCACCACTCGTTCTGCGATCGCCAATCCAAGCCCTACACCTTTCGAATCGCGACTCTGCAAATCTGTCACCCGATAAAACGGTTTGAAGATGTTGGCCAGCTCAACGTCAGGAACGCCGGAGCCGTGATCGCGAATGTTAATGATTGCGGATTCACCATTCGTGCGCAGTGCCACTTCGACGGAGGTTCCAGGACGAGTGAACCGGACTGCGTTGCGAAGAACATTCTCAACGGCACTCCGCAGGAGATTCGAGTCGCCTTGTATTGTCACGTCGGGGGCTTGCTCAAAGACGACGCGAGTTCCCGATTCCTGCGCTTCGAAGTTGGCATCATTGACGACGCTCGTAATCAGCTCGGAAAGGCTCACTGGCACAGCCGTCGATAGTGTCGCCGTCGCCTCCAGTTTTGCGACGGTCAACAGCCGTCCGATCAAGTTGTTAAGCCGCTGCAGATCGATCCCGAGGCGATCCAGTTTAGGGTCGTCTCCTACGCGAACACGCAGCAGATCCAGGGCTACATTCATTCGTGCGAGCGGCGACCGAAGCTCATGAGAGACGTCATACAGCAATTGGCGCTGGCTGGAGACAACCTGCTCCGTCTTGTCTGCCATCCGGTTGAAATCGCGCACAAGATCACCGAGCTCATCGCGGCGCAACTCCATTCGGGGCTCAGCGCGTATGCTGAGGTCTCCTGCCGCAATCTGTTGCGCTGCGGAACTCAAACGAAGAATCGGCGTGACCAGGTACAGTGTCATCCCGTAGCAGATAAGGCCTGAAACCAGCAGAGCCACGGCAATGCGTAGAGGTGCACCGCCTGAATGACTGCTTGGCGCCGCTCGCGCTCCTGCGGGTACCTCGGAGGCGTAGATAAATGTTCGGCCGTCGGCTCCTTTGATGGAAACCGCCATTCTCCTGAAACCGTGTTCCGTCGCGGAACTAGGGGACTCTCCCCGGGCGATGCGCCCTACTATCGCGTTAAACCCTGAGCAGTCTTCGTCGGTCAGCGGGTGGCCGGCCTGGTCAAACAGACAGGTGCGAACATGCGCCTCTTTGGAGAGGCCATGGATATAGTCGGATGCGGCGCCTGCACCATTTCGCTCAACCAGGTCGACCGCAGCTGTTCCAAAGTACCTCAACGTGTCTTCAAAGCCTGAATGCCAAGGCGCGGAAGCGTTGGACGGCTGGAAGACCCAGATCAGCACGAGAGAGATTCCTGTGACAACCACCGTCGCCCAGAACCAGAGAAAGATCTTGAGAAAAAGATGCCGCATACTCAGAGCCTCTCGCTTCCTCGGCGCGGAGCAAGCATGTAACCGCTGCCACGCACGGTCTTTATCTGGTGAGGTTCACTCTCAGTCTCCAGTTTTTTCCTGAGGTTGCTGATGTGAACGTCGATCGTACGATCGAACGTCCCAAGCTTTCGTCCTAGCGCAGCATCGGTCAGGTATTCGCGACTGAGAATTCTGCCGGCATTTCGAGTCAGGACCTCCAGCAGTGCAAACTCGATCGTTGTGAGGTGAAGCGGGGTCTTGCGCACCCAGGCCTCTCGCGTGGCGATGTCGATCGAAATGTCGCCGGATGACACACGACCGTCGCTCCCTCGCCGCTCATCGAAACGGCGCAGGATCGCTCGGATGCGGGCCACCAGCTCTCTCGGATTGAAAGGCTTCGGCAGGTAGTCGTCGGCCCCGACTTCCAGACCGACGATGCGGTCGATATCGTCTCCGCGCGCCGTCAGCATCAGCACAGGAACGGAGGAGTGTAAGCGCAGTTTTTTGAGGACCTCCATCCCGCTCATTCGCGGTAGCATGACGTCGAGGATGACGAGTGAATAGTCGCCGGAGCTTGCGAGTTCTAGCCCTTGTTGCCCATCGTAGGCCGCTGTAAGAACGAACCCATCCTCCGCTAGGCGCTCTGCCAGCAGGGCGCAGAGCTCGGTATCGTCATCAACAATCAGCAGGCGGGTCATAGCGGCTCAAATGCTTCTTCAAGAGAATAGCCGCGTCTGGTGCACTGTGCGCAATCTTTACCTACCTTTACATTTCGAAACCAATCTTTATCGCACCCTACTTTTCGCAGTGCTGTACTGAGCATAGTTTTTTGCGAGGTGTAGCGATGAAACGCAGGACGATTTGGCTGGTAGCTGGACTGGCTGTAGTTTTCCTTGCCGTAGCTTTCGCGCGAGCAAGCTTCAGAAGAAGCCATGGCTGGTGTGGTCATGGCTGGCGTCATCGTGGTCCTCTGGGCCTCTTCATGCATGAGCTCGGGCTCAACGATGGACAGATATCGCAGATTCAGTCCATGTGGTCTGAAGAACGTGGGCGAGTGGCGCCTCTGCTCAAGACTCTTGTCGGCGGAGCCCATCAACTGGTCGATGCGAACGTCGACGGAAAGTTAGATGAGAACAAAGTGCAGGCGATTGCCACTGCGGAAGGCAATGCCTTCGCTCAGCTCCTGATTGAAAAGGAACGCTTTCTGTCTCGTGTCTCCAAGACAGTTCTGAGCGGAGAACAGCGGCAGTCAGCCAGAAAGATACAGCAGCATTGGCTCGAGCGAATGGATCAGACTGTCGAGCGACTCGACCAGCCACACCGGTAGCGCAACAAGGACCCAACCCTGCAGAGGAGGATTACGGCGATGCGCAATTTTTATGGATGCAGCCGCAAAGCAATGTTCACTGCATTTTGCTATCTATTCCTGGCATGTCCGTTGCTGGCTCAGACCACTGCGGAACAAAGGCTCGCTCGCGCCTATGGGCTGGAGCGAGAAGGAGATCCTAAACAGACGATTGTCGAACTTAAGGCACTCCTTGCAGAGAAGATCCTGGATGCACCTTCGATGGGGAAAGCCTGGAATATTCTCGGTCTCGCCTATGAGGATCTCGGTAATTACACGGATGCGCAACGTTCCTATGAGAGGTCCACCCACTCGCTCGAGAATCTTCCAGATCATATTCAAGATTACGCCATGGCGCTGGGCGACTTCGGAGATCTATATGGCGTGACAGGGCAGTACGAACCCGCAGCTCGATTGGCAAATAAGGCATTTCGTCTTTATGAAACGATGAACGATCACGCTGGCATGACAAGAGCCTCCAGAAGCCTTGCAGGAACCGCTTTCACGCGGCGGAAGATTCGGGACGGCAGAAAATATCTGGAGCGCGCCCTCAAAGAAGCGCAGCTCTCCTCCAATCTGGACGGAGATGACAGGGCGGCCCTCGCTTCGATGCAGGGCTGGCTGGCGCAGCTGGAGGGTAACCCAGGTATGAGCGTGCTGCATTATCAGCAGTCTCTCGACCTGCTGATCAAGCGTCATGGCGAAGAGCATCTATCGACCGGATGGGCCTACATGCTTTTGGGAGAGGCCCAGGTCGATGCAGGTCAACCGACGGCAGCTCTCGCTGCGATGAACCGTGGCCGCGCGATCCTGGGCCATACGCTCGACAGCCACAATCCTAAATATCTTGCCGCAGAACTGGCTTATTCCAGGGCGCTCGATGCTACGGGAGCCCATCTGGAAGCTGCACGGATAAGGACAGATGCCGAACGTGAGATGAAAGATGGCCTTCGCCCTCAGTGCAACAACTGCACTATCAGCGCGACAGCGTTTCGATAGCGCTCTTCTACAAAGAAACTCACTCCACGGCAACAAAGCCAGAAGCGCCGCCACAGTAATTTGAGCCGTTAACGTGCCGGGTAGCTGCGGCTCTAAAACAAGAGAATTCACTCTAAAGTTACCGTTTGTTAAAAATCGACGATTACACCTTGAACATGGCCAGCCAATATAAGGCCCTAGTTCAAGGAGATCTTATGCAGAAATTTTTTGCGAATTCTGTCGCTGCGATACTTGTGGCAGGACAGATTGCGGGGCCCACAGTTGTTAACGCTCAAGCCGACCACAAAGAGACGGTCACTCCCATTAAGCACGTCGTGGTGATCTTTCAGGAGAACGTCTCGTTCGATCATTACTTTGGAACCTATCCATACGCTCTCAATCCAAAGGGAGAGCCAAGGTTTGTAGCAGCGCCAGGAACGCCAACCGTAAATGGATATACGGATGCTCTCCTCTACAACAACCCTAACTTTTTGAATAAGGAGCTGAACGGCAGCGCGGCATCGAATCCCTTTCGCCTGGACCGCTCCGAGGCCGCAACGGCAGATCAGGACCATGACTACACTCCCGAACAACAGGCGGTTCACGGTGGGCTGATGGATGGATTCCCGAAATATACAGGCACTCCAGGGCCTCCTCCTAGCGGCCAAAAGACAAACGCGCTGGTGATGGGGTACTACGACGGCAATACCGTAACGGCGTTGTGGAACTATGCGCAGCAGTTCGCGATGAGCGATAACTCCTACAACACAACGTTCGGCCCGTCCACTCCTGGAGCGATCAACCTGATCTCAGGTCAGACTGGCGGAATCGTGGACTCGGTGAGTGCAGGTGATTCCGTCGTTCCCGATGGCAGCGGAGGCCAGACGTTGATCAGCGATGCCGATCCCGTCGGCGATGTCTGCTCGGGCACGGGGACCGTACAGTTCGGCGGCCAGAACATTGGCGACCTGCTCAACAGCCGCGGAGTGAGCTGGGGCTTCTTCGAAGGCGGCTTCAATCTGCAAAAGACGAATCCTGATGGTTCGACCGGATGCAGCCGTACGACCACCTCAAAGATCACAATGACGAAGAAGGTCGACTACATTCCTCACCACCAGCCCTTCCAGTATTACGTTTCAACGGCAAACCCGAAGCATCTGCGTCCTTCGTCAGTGCGGACCATCGGCTACACCGATGCGGCAAATCATCAATATGACCTCGATGATTTCTACGCCGCGGTGAAAGAAGGAAACTTTCCCGCAGTTAGCTTTCTGAAGGCTCCTGGCTATCAGGACGGCCATGCGGGATACTCCGATCCTCTCGATGAGCAGAGCTTCATCGTCCATGTCGTCAACTTCCTGCAACGCGAGAGCAGAGATTGGGAGAACACGGCAGTCATCGTCGCCTATGACGACTCCGACGGTTGGTACGATCACCAGATGGGCCCGATCGTGAATCAGTCTTCTTCCGCTGCGGATGCTCTGCTCGGCACCGGATCCTGTGGAGATGGTTCAACCGCGCTCTCAAGTTCGACCGCAAGCCACGCCCAGGGCCGGTGCGGATATGGTCCAAGACTGCCGCTGCTGGTGATCTCTCCTTATGCGAAGCATAACTATGTCGATCACGCGATCACCGATCAGAGCTCGATCCTTCGCTTCATCGAAGATAACTGGGTCGGTGGACAGCGGATTGAGGGCTCATTCGACAGCCGTGCAGGGTCCCTGTTGGGGATGTTCGACTTCAAAAACCCGCAGCGTGGGACCTATTTTCTGGACGAGAATACCGGAAACCGGACAGATAACGGTTTCTCCGGCTTTCCCGGCAACAACTGGTTCTGATTCATCCAATGGATACATCTGCTGAAAGGGTGTCGGAGGCATCTCTGCTCCGGCGCCCTCGTTTTCTTATTTCATGAACTGAGGCAAAGTTGATCTCCCGGCGAAGATTTCTACGGCGAGCCGGAGTTTTGGCCGGCGGCCTTACCTTGCAAAGGACGATGAAGGCCGAACAGGCTGCTGCGCCTCCAAAGGCACTCGATCCCGCTGCACTGCCATCATTCGTTGATCCTCTTCCGCTCCCCGCACTGATGAAGAGCAGCGGGAGGCGGCCCGATCCTGACGATCCTGCAAAGAGCCTTCCGTTTTATCGCGTCTCCATCGAAGAGCTCTATCAGAAGACGCACCGTGACCTGCCGCCAACGCGAATGTGGGGTTTCAACGGAGCGTCTCCCGGCCCCATCTTCGACACCCGTAGCGGTCAGGGTTTGATCGTGGAATGGGTGAACGCACTTCCACACAAGCATTTTTTACCGATCGACCATACACTCCACGGAGCCGAAAGAGACAAACCGGAAGTACGCACCGCAATCCATTTACATGGCGGGAAGACCCCGCCCTCAAGTGATGGCTACCCTGAGGACTGGGTCGTGCCAGGGAAGTCATTGACCTGCCACTATCCCAATCAGCAGGACGCCGGACTCCTCTTCTATCACGACCACACGATGGGGATTAATCGGCTGAACACCTATGCCGGAATGCAGGGATTCTTCCTGATCCGGGATGAAGCGGAAGACAACCTCAATCTGCCAAAAGGGAAGTACGAGATTCCGCTGATGATCTACGACAGATTTCTGGGATCGGATGGGCAGTTGGAATATCCCGTCTCGGGCAATCCGGACTCACCCTGGGTTCCTGAGGTCTACAGCAACGTTGTGCTGGTGAATGGCAAGCTCTCGCCCTATCTGGAAGTAGAGCCTCGCAAATACAGATTTCGCGTCCTGAACGGATCCAACGCGAGATTCCTCCGGCTCGCGTTTGGAGACCTGCTTGAGATAAATGTCATCGGAGGCGATCAGGGGCTATTGGAAGCTCCCGTAAAGCTCAAACATATTCTGCTGAGTCCCGCTGAGAGGACAGACATCGTCTTCGACTTCAGCAAGCATGCGGGGAAAAAGATCTTATTGAAGAGCGATAGCTTTGATCTGATGGAGTTTCGCGTAGCGTCGGCCAGCGCAAAAGACGACAGCTTTCTCCCCTCAAAACTTCGGACCATCGAGCGAATCCCGGAGATCAAAGCTGTAAAGACGCGAAGGCTGACGCTCGACGAAAAGATGGATAAAGTTCAAAACTCGATGGGAATGGTGCTGAACAACACGCCCTGGCACGCTCCGGTCACCGAGAATCCAGTGATCGACACAACCGAGATATGGGAGTTCGTGAATCTGACTGAAGACACACACCCCATCCATCTCCATCTCGTTAAGTTTCAGGTGTTGGACCGGCGAAGCTTCGACGTCTTTCAGTTTCAAGACAAAAGAGAGTTGCGCTATACCGCTCAAGCCATCGCCGCCGGACCGGAAGAGACAGGCTGGAAGGATACAGTCCGCTGCGAGAAGGGACAGGTGACACGAATCATTGTTCCCTTCGAGGGATACACAGGAAGATATGTATGGCACTGTCATCTGTTGGAGCATGAAGACAACGAGATGATGCGTCCTTTCGAGGTTATCGCCTCAGGATCTGACATCTAGGCCCGCAGTTCAGCCGTAATCTCGCTGGCGCTTTCGCTATTTATTCGCTTAGAATTAGAGTGGCGAGTAAGCCGATGGCAGATTCTCTCCAGCGCCGATGACAACGGACGATTTTGAATCGACAATCGCGGTAACGCCAATGCTCCGCAAGATTGTTCACATCGACATGGACGCCTTCTACGCGTCGGTGGAGCAGCGGGATGATCCATCGCTGCGGGGCAGACCGGTTGTCGTGGCATGGCGCGGAAAGCGGTCGGTGGTCTGCGCCGCCTCTTACGAAGCGCGTCGTTTTGGGGTGCGTTCCGCGATGGCGGCCGTGCACGCCGAGCGACTCTGCCCGGATGCTATCTTCATTCCCCCGGACTTCTCCCGCTATAAGGCCGTCTCTCAGGCGGTCCGCGAGATCTTTCGACGCTATACCGATCTCATCGAGCCTCTCTCGCTCGACGAGGCCTACCTTGACGTGACCCAGAATAAGGCTGGTCTGTCGACGGCGACGCAGGTCGCAAAGGCAATCCGTCAGCAGGTCCGGGATGAACTTCATCTGACTGCCTCCGCCGGGGTAGCTCCTAATAAGTTCCTCGCCAAGATCGCGTCCGACTGGCGGAAGCCCGATGGGCTTTTCGTCATCCAGCCCCAGGACATCGAATCATTTCTGCTGCCGCTCTCTGTCGGGAAGATTCCCGGAGTGGGTAAGGTGATGGAAAACCGGTTGCAGCAGATTGGGATCGAGACCGTAGGTGAGCTGCGAAACCTCGGTCAGCCGAATCTGCAGCAACTCTTCGGCCGTTATGGCATGCGCTTGTATGAGCTTGCGCGCGGCATCGATCACAGCAGGGTCGTGCCGGACCGGCCGACGAAGTCGATCTCGGCAGAAGATACCTTTGAAGTAGATATCCCGCTGCAGGCTATGGAAGAGGTGATCCGCCGTCTCGCGGAGAAGGTCTGGAAGGCCTCGCGCCGGGAAGAGCGGATTGCACGTACTGTCGTGCTCAAATTGAAGACCGCCGAATTCAATATTCTGACGCGCAGCCATACGCCGGCTATACCGCCGTCAAGTGTCGAAGATCTGACCTCAATTGCGCTCTCCCTGCGCGATCGCATCGACCTCAGCCCGGACCAGAGGTTCCGTCTCGCTGGGGTCGGACTCAGTAACTTCCAGGGAACGGAACCACCAGGATCGCCTCTGTTCGACTGAAGCGAAGGATGGTGTCCGGCCTGTGTTTATTTCCTGGAGAGCGTTACGCGAATTCCACCAAATACCGTGAGAGGCGCTCCGGGAGCGAGAAAGGTTGAACTTCGGAGTGGATAGTTTGAGTTGCCATCCTGTTGTACCGGAGGGAAGGGGCGCGGCGTAAAGCGCCCAGTATCGTCGTAAGGCGTTGTTCCAAGTTGCGCCGCCGTGGAGTAGTGCGAATCGAACAGATTGTTAATCTGGAGAATGGCTTCAAGGTGCGAGTTGAAGGTGTAGTGGGCCCCCACATTCGCGATGCCATAAGGAGACGTGCTTCCGGAGCCAAGGTAGTAGACTCCGTCAGGGTGGTGCTGATTGTCTTCATTGCCGCGCGCGAATGAGCCCGACGATGCGATCACGTTGACGTCAACCAGGAGTTTCTGTGTTGGTTTGTAGTCCGCAAACACCTTGAGAAGGTGTCGCGGTGTCTGGGGGATACGATCGCCGGGAGTAATGTTGATATCTCCATCCGTACCCGGGAAGCCATCCTGGCTGCTCTCGTTGGAGCTGTTGCTCCCGCCATTCACAGTTTGAGGTGATTGATAGGTCGCATTGAGAAAGGTGTATCCGCTGCCCAGGGTGACGTGCGTAAGTTGAGTCCGCAGATCGAGCTCAACCCCCTGTCTTCTTGTCTTTCCGAAGTTAAGGAAATAGCCGAAGCCCGTCTGTTCCGATGCGACAAAGAGGAGGTCATTGGAGTTCTGTCCAAAAAAGTATCCTGCACTCCAGGCGAGTTTATCCTGCACGGGGCTGCGAACTCCGACCTCCACCGTGCGGCTGACCACCTGCTCCAGGGGCGGGTCATCGACGAGAGCATTCGGAAGATTGCAGGGGAAATCAGGATTTGCGCAACCGAGCTCAATCGAGGTTGGAGCGCGGCTGGCCTCGCTGTAGTTGGCATAGAGACTGAGCCGCGAAACAGCGCGCCAGGTTCCTCCGATGGCGGGATTGAAGCGCTGGAAGATATTGGTTCCAGTAAGTGATCCGCGAGCCGGCGTATCCGTAGGAAGGCGATCGATATTGTCGACGGTTGTGCGGTTGTACCGGCCAGAGGCGGTAACAGACCATCTGCCTCTCTGGTAGGTATCAGTCAGATAAAAGCTCGGTGTATTGATGGTTCCGTGCAGTTGTACTCGAGTGTCGACAGGTGAACCATCTGCTTCGGTCGAGCCGTCGGCAAATGCGTCTACCGGCGTGATGCTGATGCCATCCATATTCAGATATCCGAACTGTGAAGCCTGTTGATAGCTGAGGCCGCTATGATCCCATCCGGCTCCTGCAGAAAACAGATTGTGGGTTGTGCGCCACGAAACAAGCCCTGACACGCCATAGTTGTTCTGCTGAGTACGGGTATTGGTAAAGATGCCGGTACAGCTCTCGGACGGTTCGTCTTTTCGCAACGCGCGGGCGAGGCACTTCCAGTAAGGGAAGGGCTCCGTCGTTGCGTTGCCGGTAATAGGGAAGCCACTGTATCCGGCTGCCTGAAGTGCGGTCACATCAGCTGTGCCGAGGTTGTAGAGGGACTGGTCGAAGGAATCGCCGTTGATGTCGCCGTTTATCGTGTCCGTGCGAACATGGCGAAAGTACACATTTCCCGAGACGGTCCAGTGATCGCCGATCTGATGATTTGCATTCAGGGTCAGCGTCGGAGAATGGTCCCACGTCGTATCGGGGATCGAGTAGACGCTGGAGTAGTCCTTTTCGAGAAAACGAAAATCCTGAAGTCCGTTTCCGGTGAGCCAGTTGATGGCGTAAGCCCCGGCCAGACTGACGCTGGTCTTGTCGCGATTCCAACGCAGCTTTGCGAAGGATTGCCGTACTTCAGACGGGGAAGCGTATCGCCAGCCCTCTTCACGAAAGTAGTTTCCTGCGGCAAACCAGTCGAGGTTTTTTCCGTTCGATCCGCCATACTCCCCTTCGACGGATCGACGGCCGAAGTTCCCTCCAATCGACTGCACCGTTAGGCCCTGATTACTCGAACCATCTTTGGTTCTGATAGCGATCGCCCCGCCCAGCGTATTCAGTCCAAACAAAGGATTCGAGCCTGGAATCAGCTCCATATCCTGGATCGCGACCTTCGGAATCAGATCCCACGAGACCACATCTCCAAAGGGCTGATTTTGCCTCACGCCGTCGAGGTAAACTGATAGGCCCTGCGGCGTGCCTAACAAAGGAGACGCCGTGTAGCCGCGGTAATTGATATCGGGCGCAAACGGGTTGTTGGCGTTCTCATTCACGTAAACGCCATTCAGGCGCTTATTCATGGCGTCGGTTACATCGACCGCATTCGCGTTTCGAAGATCATCCGAGGTGAGGGCCTGCACCGGCACAGGAGCAAGCTCGATCGAAACGCCCTCATTGCCGATGGGCGTAGGTGTAACGACCGAGACCGCGGTAGAGACTCCCTGCAACTGCAGAGTGATCTCTCGAACTAACACGTCAGAGCTGTCGATATTCAGCTCCATCTTCTGTGTATCAAACCCGTTGCGCGAGATCTCCAGACGATATCTTCCAAAAGGAAGATCGTGGGCAGTCCATCCTCCCTGTGCGTTGGTCTGCGTGGAGATGTTCACCGAGTTCGTCAAACCGGAGAGAACGCAGCGCGCCCTCAGTGCCGCTCCAGACGGATCGGTGATCTGCGCCCGAATCTCGCCGCGCTCCGGATGGGGTATCGTCTTCGACGGGGTCTGACCACAGGCCGGGATCGGAAGCAGCAAAGCAAGGCAAATCAAGGGACGCAGCATGTTACCTTCAGGAGTTCGGGTTGGTGAGTCTGCATCACCCAAAGGCAGCGGCAGTCCTCTAAGACGAATATTCCTCCTGCAGTTTTTTTGTTCACACTTTTTGCAATTTTTTTTTAGATGCATCGCAGGGATCCGCGTTTGACAGGGTCTCCAGCATCTCCATAGCATGTGCCCTTGGGTGATTTCAGAGTCTGGTATGTCGATAAGCTCCGGTGAAAGCTTCGAATTCCGCCTACTGCACGAGCTGGAATGTGCCGCGGAGATACCCTCGCTCGAGGATGAGGTGCTTCATCTTCACGATCAGTTTCGGCTCCGCTTGCTTCGTTATGCCGTTTCCATGGGGCTCAAGGCTCATGATGCGGAGGACGTCATACAGGAGGTCTTCCTCGCCTTATTCCGTCACCTTCAGGCAGAGCGATCCCGTGCCAATCTTCCCGGCTGGATCTTTCGCGTTACGCACAATCTCGCCTTGAAGAAGAGGAGCCGATATCGCATCGAGGACTGCATCGACGAAAGCGTGCCGCAGCGCTGGACGGCCGAGCTGAACCCTGAGGAAGAGATCATCTTCAACGAAAGGCGGTTGGCGCTTCGCCGCACATTCAATGCACTGCCTGAGATTGATCGTCTCTGCCTCCAGCTTCGAGCAGAGGGCCTGAAGTATCGCGAGATCGCGGAAGTTCTCGGCGTTTCACTGGGCGGTGTAGCCAATACGCTCGCGCGATCCCTCGCACGGCTGCGAAGAAGCGAAGGAGGGAGACTGTGCGGCTGACCGTCGATCATCTTTCCGAAATGGACTTGATTCGTCTCCTGGACCACGAGATGAGTGCCGAGGAAAACGCAGCCGCCAGCGTCCATCTGGAGACATGCGAACGCTGTCGGGCCGATATGTCAGAGCTTGTTGCCGTGGGAGAAGAAGTGAAAGGGATGATGTCGTCCGTGCCTGTGAGCGCCGCCACCTCAGCGTCCCGGAACGCTCTCGCAGCGAGACTGGCTGAGGGAGAATCAGAAGCAAGGTCGCCACACAGCCGCTTCGCCTCCTGGATCAGCACAAAGCTAACCCCGGTCTATGCCTACGGAGCAGCAGGAATCGCGGCTGTTGCGGCGATGTTCTTTCTCCTTCCACGGCTCGATCGTTCCGACGTCAACGTCTCCGCCTCGTTGCCGATTCGAGCTCTGACTCCAGGAATGACGCGCCCGGTCAGTCTCGCGGACATCTGTGCCTCCAGCGATAACGACCTCGACCCCGAAGTCTCCCCGCAGCAGCAGGAAGCTGTCTTCCGCGAATATGGGATCTCTCGCAAAGGGTCGCCGCGGGACTTCCAGGTCGATTACCTGATCAGCCCCCAACTCGGCGGTACCGACGACGTCAAAAATCTCTGGCCCCAGTCCTACAAAGAGGTCGTCTGGAATGCCGAAGCCAAAGACGCCCTGGAGCGTCACCTTTCCCAACTCGTATGTGAGGGAAAGGTGAGCCTCGCAGAGGCACAGAGCGCAATCGCAACCAACTGGGTCGCGGCCTACCGAAAGTATTTCTAAATCCTGACGCTACGGCAGAACGACAATTCCCCACGGTCCTTCGCCCGCCGGAAATTTCCTGGTGACTGTGTTGGTTGCCACGTCGACTGCGGACACGTCATTCGACGGTCCATTGGCCGAGTAAAGAGTCTTGCCATCGGGAGACAGTGCAATGCCCCAGGGGCGACGGCCTACCTCGACCGAGCCGAGAACTTTATTCGTCTCCGTATCGACGGTGAAGACCATCTTCCCGCGGCCGGTGCTCACATAAAGCTTCTTTGCATCAGGGGAGAGGAGCACCGCCATCGGCTTGACCATGCCAGGCTTTCCAATGGAAATGGTTTTGACGACCTTATGCAGCTTTGTGTCGACCAGCACCACCGTTCCATCATTCTCCGCATTGATGTAGGCATGTTTGCCGTCAGGCATAAAGGCGACGGACCGTGGCCGGTGGCCCACTTTGAACGTGGCGACGATCTTTCCTGCCTCGGGATCTAGCACCGCAATCTCGCTCGTCTCCTCTGAGGTCACGTAGACCTGCTTCCCATCGGGAGAGGCCTTGACACCCTCCGGCTGCGCTCCGATCTTGAGCGTTTTGGCGACTGAGCCCGACGCGATATCGATGATGCTCACCGCCGAGATGTCTTCATTCGAGATATAAAGCTGCTTGCCGTCCTGGCTGATATCGAAGTTCTCCGGATCCGATCCGCCGGGGATGATCTTCACCAGCTTCCGCTGCGCTACGTCGAACACTCCAATGCCGTCGGCGCTCTTATCCGGTGGAGGCAGCGTGCTCTCGTCGACATCGGGCCCTGCGATCGGGGTTCCGCTCAGCGCCACGTACAGCGTCTTGCCATCCGGGCTCGCGTGAATTCCGCGCGGGCGCTTCCCCAGGTGAATCGAGGCCAGAAGATTTCCATTTCCACTGTCGAGGATGCTCAGATTGCCGGAGACCTCATCGGTGACATAGATCTTGGGCGCTCCTGATTCCACCGGAGCTGCCTGCGTGACCGGGGCCGCCTTCTCGTTACTCTGCGATTTGCAGGCCACCAGCGACAGCGCGCAGCCCATCAGAAGTGCGAAACTCAGTTCCTTGCGCATGAATTACTTCCCCTTATAAGTAAAATCTGCGGCCGCGCTTTGCTGCGGGCTGATGGTGATCTGTTGGTCCTGGGTTCCCAGCTTCTCATGCCATATCGTCAGCGTGTAGGTTCCGGGTGGAAGGTTTGGAATGGTAAAGGTACCATCCTCCGCCGAGACGGCAAAATAAGGGTGGTCCAGCACGCCGATGTAAGCATGCATCCAGTCATGGATATTGCACTTCACCGGAATCATCACTTCGGGCTTCGTGAATTTGCGATGCATCGGCGGATCGCCCGGGCCCTGGCTGTGATTCCACGCGCGATTCGTTGCGGCCATCGGATGTATGTTGTGAGTCACTGGATCGGAGTTGATAATGTCGACCGTCTGATTCACCTGCACGCCCAGAACGTGGGGATGAAACCAGCATCCCTTCTGGTCAATCACGACAGCCTCCGCCGGCGTCGCGAAGTTCTTCCCCTCAAGCCCCTTGCTGACGTAGACAAACGCGTTGGCGAGCGCTCCTCCGCGGCCCACAAGGATCGACTCGTCGTACGCCTTTCCATGATGGGCTTCCACACACGCTGGATCCTCGCTGAGATCGATCGGCTTCTTCGGCGGAACCTTCCCTTGGTAGCGGACGATTCCATGAATGGAGCCCGCTGTTGCCGAATCGACGTGGTACACCGGAGGGGCCGGCTGGGATGCGGGTGCCGTCTGCGGCTGCTCCGCCTTGCGGGAACAACCCGTCGACAGGACAGCACTGCTTACAACAAGGAAGGAAAGTCTTCGAAGAGTTGAGGCCATAATTCTTATCTACTCCTTGCCGGGTGGAGGTCCCACGTTCGCAGGCAGGTCTCCGGTCAGCGAGTTCAGAAAGGACACCAGGTCTTCACGATCCTGACCTGAAAGATGAATCGATTTGATCTCTTTATCGAGATTCGGATTGGAGTTCCCGCCGCCAGCATAAAAATCGACAACCGCCTTCAGTGTTCCCAGACTTCCATCATGCATGTAAGGAGCCGTCCTGGCCACATTGCGGAGCGTTGGCGTCTTGAAGGCTCCCCGGTCGGTCTCTATTCCGGTCTGGTGGTAACGCCCCGTGTCCTTGAAGCTGGTGCCGTCGTCTCCCACGCCTTCACCCAGATTATGGAACTTGCCATCGGTAAACAGCGCATACTGTGCGTTGATGGTATGGCAGGCAGCGCAGTTGCCCTTGACCGGATTGATAAAGATGGCAAGACCCCGCACCTGTTGTGGAGTCAGTGCGTTACTGTCATGGCCGTACTGGAACCGATCGAAGGCCGAGTTGCCGCTCAGCAAGGTCCGTTCGAAGCTCGCCAATGCGTTTTCGATTCTCTTCAGGGTTACATCTTCGGTCCCGAAGGCATCGCGAAACATCGCACGATAGACCGGATCGCGCCGCAGCTTTGAGACGGAGACATCATGCGACTGGTTCATCTCTATCGGATTGGCGATCGGACTGGCAGCCTGGTCTTCAAGATTCAGCGCGCGTCCATCCCAGAACTGGAAGGGCTGGTAGGCCACATTCAGCAGCGTAGGCGCGTTCCGCACTCCAACCTCGCCTCCAACTCCCTTCGAAAACTGAAGCCCATCGGTGAAATAGAACTTCGGATTGTGGCAGCTCGCACACGCCAGCGTGTTGTCCTTCGACAGTCGCTGATCGTAAAACAGCCGTCGGCCCAGCGCGATTGTTTGGACGGTAGGAGGATTCTCCGGAGGAATCGGAACCGGCGGAAGGCCCAGCGGGGAATGGATGGAGACTGGAGTTCCGAGGGGTTTTGCCGGAACGACCGACTTACAGCCTGCAACCGGCAGCAGCAAAGTGGTCAACAGAGCGCCCAATCCCAGTCGCCCTGCTGGGAAAGCGATCCTTCCCCGAAGCAGGGTTTTTCTTCGAATCAACGCTGACCGCGGAACCATAGACGTTCTCAGCTTAGCTCGTCCAGACCTACTTTGCAGGCACCGCAGGTGATGAATGTTTGGATTCCGGCCGCACAACTCCATTAAGGGATGGACTCCCGTTCTGCGGGAAGGTAGGCGGGAATTCACAATCTGTGGCAATTTAGCATTGACAGTTTTTAGGCGGCATGGGTAGGATGCTCTCGAAATGAGACGTCTCAGAAATTCCTCCTCCGCTGCCGGAAACGATCAGGTTTCCGCATCTTTCAGCAGCGGCTCTCCCGAGACTGTGACGCCCGACCCAACGAGGATGACTTTCATGAACGTACGCAAGCTGTCTGGATCTTCCCTCCCGACGCGCATGGCCATTCTGTTCTTTGCAGGCGCTTTCGGTTGCGGATTGACCGGCTCTGCTCTTGGGCAGTCCAAGAGCTCGCCGGAGTGGACGACGAGCAGTTACAACCCGCAGCGAGATGCCTGGCAGCGCAATGAGACCAAGATTACGGCGCAGAACGCCAGCAAGATCCAATTGCTCTGGAAGCTCAAGACCGATAACAAGACCATGGGAATGCAGTCGTTCCGTGAGCCTCTCATCGTCAACGGCGTAAAGACGGAAAAAGGCACAAAGACGGTCGCCATCTTCGCCGGAAGCTCGGACGACGTCTACGTCATCGATGCCGACACGGGAACTTTGGTGTGGCAGAAGAAGTTGAAGTGGGCATCCTCTCAGCCCCAGGAGCCGGGAGAAGGTCGCGGATTTATCTGCACCAATGCTCTCAGTGCAACGCCCGTCATCACTCCCGCGGGAGCGAAGGAGCGGGTTCTCTACGTCATGACGACGGATGGCTATCTGCACCTGATCGATCCTGCGACGGGTGACGAGAAAGATCCCCCGGTTCAGATGCTGAACAATGTGTATGGCAAGCCGTACGGCCTCAATCTGGTTAACGGCGTCGTCTACACCATCACCGGTCAGGGCTGTGGCGGTGTAGCCAACGCCCTCTACGCCTACAACACGGTAACGAAGAAAGTGACCGTGTCATCGCCTCCACAGGGTGGACTCTGGGGGACTGCTGGCCCCGCCGTCGGCACGGACGGGACGATCTACTTTGAATCAGGAGATCATCCCTACGATGCCAAGGCAGGCCAGCTCTCGACCAGCTTCCAGTCCTATACCTTCTCCAACGACACCCTCAAGCTGAAGGACTACTTCACTCCTTCAAACTATGAGTGGCTGACCAAGCGCGACCTCGACATGAACACCACGCCGGTGGTCTTCCCCTACAAAGGGCGTGACCTTCTGGTCGGTGGCGGTAAAGAAGGACGCTTCTACATGCTGGACAGCAAGTCGATCGGTGGTGCGGATCATCAGACGCCCCTCTTCCGCTCCGAGTTGATCGCGAATGCAAACGTCAACTTCCAGACGGAAGGAACCTGGGGAAGCTTTGCCGCGTGGAAAGACAAGAGCGGCACTCAGTGGGTTCTGGCGCCGAATGGCGGACCGACGACCGTCAAGTTCCCGGTCAATTATGGAGATACTCCGAACGGCGGTATTCTCGCCTTCAAGGTTGAGGAGCAGGGCGGCAAAACCGTGCTGGCCAACGCATGGCAGTCCAGGGACATGATGACCGCCGAACCCCCTGTCGTCGCAAATGGCCTGGTCTTTGCTCTTGCGGGCGGCGAATACACCGGGCAGACGAATGAAGTGGAAGGCGGTCTTTATTCCGCCGAGGACCGCATCAAGCGCTCCGTTCCGGCCAAGCTCTATGTACTGGATGCGAAGACCGGCAAGGAGCTCTACTCCAGCGGAGATCAGATCACATCGTTCCTGCACCAGGCGGGCCTGTCCGTTGCCGGCGGCCGCATCCTGTTTGGAACCTTTGACGGAACTGTTTACTGCTTCGGCATGAAATAACGTGGACATGGCAATCACTCGAGGACGTCTTCAGATGAAGAAATGGATTGGTCTTTCAATTGGCTTTTCGTTTGCCGCAGCTTTTGTCTGCATGACGCCGGCCGCCGCGCAGGCGATCGGAAACTGGGCTTCCCCGCGGAACGATATGCAGCACAACGGCTGGCAAAAGGCCGAGACCATCATGACCAAGGAAAATCTCTCAGGAAAATTCAAGTTCCTGTGGAAGATCCAGCTTGGCAGTGCTCCCGGGAAGGATTCAGCCGCCTACAGCGAGCCTCTGCTCGTTCCTCGTCTGATCAATGCGAAGGGCTTCAAAGACTTCGTTCTCTGGGCTGATGGACAGAATCTTTATGGTGTCGACTCTGAGCTGGGAACGACGCTTTGGACCAAGCACTTTGACACCCCTCCCTCTCCTTGCGGCGTGTCGAATCTGAGCGCGGTTGCTGAGGCTCCCATCGTGATCAACTTTCGTGCGCGCCGGGCAGCGGGTGCTCCGCCGCCCAGGCCACAACCACCTCTGCGTGTCTCTGAGCGGCGCGTTGGAGTCTCCGCTGGAGGCGGAGGCTTCGGCCTGAAAGGAATCTACGTCCTCACCAGCGATGGATCGCTGCACGAGCAGGTCGTCGCTACGGGAGCCGATTTTGCTCCTCCGGCGAAGTTCCTGCCCGGTCCAACTGGCGCGTCGAGCGGTATAACCCTTAATGGAACGACAATGTTCTCTGCGACGCATTCCGGATGCGGCAACTCTGAAAACGCCGTACTCGCGCTCGACATGAGCTCGCCCGACTATCCAGTGGCGGCCTACAAGACCGGATCGGTAGCTCCGCTGGTCGCCATGGGACCGACTATCTCTGATGATGTCGCCTACGTCGTCACCGGGTCCGGAGCCTCCAGCGGCGATGTCCACGCCAACAGCATCGTGGCTCTCGGGCCGGATGCAAAGGTGAAGGACTGGTACGAAGCAGCAGGCGCGCTCCAGAATGTAACTCCTGCTGCATTCACGCAGGGCGACAAGAAGCTCCTCGTGGCCCCGGGCAAAGACGGCAGCTATGTTCTGCTGGATACCTCCTCTCTCGGCGGCGCGGACCACAAGACGTCCCTGGCCTCTACCCCATCTGTCTCTGAGGCAAAAGAAGGTGCAATCGCCGCGCTCGCAACCTGGCAGGATGCCGGCGCGACCTGGATCGCCGCCTCCGTTCCCGGGGCTCTCAATGCTTCCGCCAAGTTCGCCAACAGCAACGGCGACGCCTCCCACGGCAGCATCGTAGCCTTCAAGCTTGAGGACAACGGCGGCAAGATGAGCCTGGTTCCTGCCTGGTCGTCGCGGGATATGGTCAATCCCGCTCCTCCGGTCATCGCCAATGGAATGGTCATCGCGCTCTCCCAGGGTGACTCCTCCAGCCATGCAATCCTGTATGTGCTCGATGCCGCTACTGGTAAGGAGCTTTACTCGAGTGGCGACGCCGTCAAGACCTATGCCCATATGGCGGGAGTTTCCGTGGGAGACGGTCATGCGTTTTTCGTCACCCACGACAACACCCTGTACTCGTTCGGAATTGGAATGGAACACTAGATTTAACCTGCGCCGTGTGTTCCCCGTGTCCCCGGCTGCAGTCTTCGCCCAGGCATTGAACCCCAGCCGAAAGCCGCTGGAAAAACGGAAACAGGTTTCAAAAGAGAAGGAAGCGTCTGAGATGGTGAATCGTACCCGCGTAGAAGAAGTCGTCAATGCAACCGGTGGTGTCCTGCGGCTGGCGCCGTGCTGGGTTCCGCGATCCTTCATGATTCCGGGTCGCCGCCTGAAGCTCCACCCCGATGACCTGTACGCCTTTGGCGGACACCGCGGAGGCATCAACGAGCGCTGGTTCTCCTCGACCACCAAGGCCTCCAACGGCCCGGCAACGCTTCCCGATGAGGGGCTGAGCTACATCAATCCTGATAAGGGCGAAAAGTTCCTCCTCAAGGAGGCGGTGGAAGTCGCTGGCGATGCCCTGCTCGGAGCCGACGTCATGAAGCGTGAAGGCGGATGGAATCTGCTGTGCAAGTTCTTCGATAACATGGGACCGATTCCGCACCACATGCACCAAACGGAGGAGTTCGCGACGCTGGTGGGCCAGAAAGGCAAGCCCGAAGCCTACTACTTCCCGCCGCAGTACAACCAGATTCAGAACAACTTCCCCCACACCTACATGGGCCTCGAGCCCGGCACGACCAAAGACGATATCCGCGGTTGCCTGGAGAGGTGGAACCAGGGCGACAACGGCATCCTCGCCTTCGCGCGGGCTTATCGCCTGATCCCCGGCGAAGGCTGGCAGATCAACCCAGGCATCCTTCACGCTCCGGGATCGCTGGTCACTTACGAGCCGCAGGTCAACAGCGATGTCTTCGCCATGTTCCAATCCGAGGTCGAAGGCCGCATCGTCGACTGGGATCTTCTGGTCAAAGACGTGAAGCCTGAAAAGAGCAAGGACATCGACTACCTCATCAGCATGCTCGACTGGGATGCCAACGTAAACCCGGAGTTCGCCAAGTCGAACAAGACCTCGCCACGGGCAGTCAAGTCAGAGGAGGAGATGAAAGGCCAGGGCTATCGCGAGGTCTGGGTCACCTACGGCACGCCTTACTACTCAGCCAAAGAACTCACCATCCAGCCGAAGCAGAAGGTCACCATCAAGGACAGCGAGGCCTATGGCGTCATCGTGACCCAGGGCCATGGCCTTCTCGGCAAGCAGACCGTCTCCACCCCTTCGATGATCCGTTTCGGGCAGATGACCGAGGACGAATACTTCGTCACTGCGGCAACCGCTCAGGCAGGCATTGTGATCGAAAACCACAGCGCAACCGATCCTCTGGTGATGCTCAAGCACTTCGGTCCCGCAAATCCCGATGCAGCGCCGCTAATCAAGAAGTAAAAATCAAGCTGTAGAGAAATAAGGATGTAAGGATGTCGCACAGCAAGCCTGCAATTCATAACGCGATGTGGCCCGGCCTCGTCGGAAAGGGACCGGACTCCGAGCCGCCGATTGAACTCGAGACGATGCTGGACCTGACAGCAGCGGCGCAAGTCGACGGAGTGAAGTTTGACGGCGTCGATCTCTTCGCCTCTCTTCCGCACATCGATATCGACTCGTCCAAAGACGACCTCAAGCGCATCGCCGACAGCATCTCCTCGCGCAATCTCGTCGTCGGTTCGTTAGTGGCTCCGGTGTGGCCTCCCACAGGCGGCGGCTCTGCGATGGGCTCGGAAGAAGAACGGGAGCGTTTTGTCACCCAGGTCAAAAAAGCCTGTGCAATGGGCAAGACCTTTCGCGATCTCGGCATCCGCAGCTACGGCGTCGTCCGTATCGACTCGGCGACCAGTCCAGAGGAATGGTCAAAAGATCCCAAGGGAAACACCCGCAAGATAGCCGACACCTTCCGTGAAGCCGCGAATGTCGCCGAAGCCTATGGTGAACGCCTCGCCGCCGAAGGCGAAATCTGCTGGGGAGGCATGCACGGATGGAAGCACATGGTCGAGCTTCTCGAGCTGGTGGACCGTCCGCAGACAGTCGGCTTTCAAGCCGATATGGCGCACTCTCTGCTCTATACCCTCGGCTACAACGCCCCGGAAGATCGCCTGCTTCCCGCAGACTTCGACTGGTCCAATGAGGATGTCCTGATGGCGGCGCTGACGAAGCTGACGGACGCCTTGCGGCCCTGGACCATCGACTTCCACGTCGCCCAGAACGATGGCACCGTCCACGGCACAGGATCGCACGATAAGACCGGCCGTCATTGTCCGGCGAACGATCCGAACGGCAAGATGGATATCGTCAAGGTTGCCGGCCTCTGGATGAGAGACAAAGAAGGCAAGCCGACGCGGGCGTTCCAGCACATCTGCTGGGATGGCTGCATGTTCCCGAACGCGGCGATGACCTCGCCCGACACCTGGCGCGATGTGCTCAGCACGCTTATCGCAGTTCGCAACGCGCATGGATGGGACTGATTCAATGTCAAAGAAGACACTCAATGTAGGCCTTGTCGGATACGGCTTTATGGGCCGGACACACTCCAACGCCTTTCTCCAGGCTCCGCGGTTCTTCGATCTTCCGTACCAGCCGGTCCTCAAAGCTGTCTGTGCCCGCAAGGCTGATCGGGCAAAGAGCTTTGCAGATAACTGGGGCTATCAATCCATCGAGACCGACTGGCGTGCACTCGTCGAGCGCAGTGACATCGACCTGATCGACATCGCCAGCCCCAACGACACTCACGCCGAAATCGCAGTCGCCGCCGCAAAGGCCGGCAAGATGGTCCTCTGCGAAAAGCCTCTGGGCCGTACCGCGGAAGAGGGCAGGACGATGGTCGATGCCGTTCAGGCTGCCAATAGTCCCAACATGGTCTGGTACAACTACCGCCGAGTGCCCGCGCTGGTTCTGCTCAAGGATCTTCTGGACGAAGGGCGCTTCGGGCGCATCTTCCACTATCGCTCGCAGTTCCTTCAGGACTGGACCATCTCGGAAGATCTTCCGCAGGGTGGCGAAGGTCTGTGGCGTCTTGATTCTTCCGTCGCCGGCAGCGGTGTCACCGGCGACCTGCTGGCCCACAACATCGACATGGCCCTTTGGTTGAATGGCTCTCTGACCGAGGTCGCAGCCATGACCGAGACCTTCATCAAAGAGCGCAAGCACAGCCTCACCCATGCCGTTCAGCCCGTCACCATTGACGATGCAAGCTCCTTCATCGGGCGATTTCAGAATGGCTCCATGGCGCTGTTCGAGGCGACCCGATACGCACGCGGCCACAAGGCGCTCTTCACCCTCGAAATCAACGGCGAGCGCGCCTCGGCGCGATGGGACCTGCACGATCTTCATCGCTTGGAGTATTTCGACCATCGCGACGAGAGTCGTCTGCGCGGATGGAAGAGCATCCACATCACCGACGGGGAACACCCTTACATGAAGCACTGGTGGGTTCCCGGCCTCCAGATCGGTTACGAGCATACATTTATCCACCAGGTCGCCGACTTCCTCACGGCTGTGGGAGAGAAACGAGAAGTAGCTCCCACCTTCAAAGATGGCCTCGCGGTCGACTACGTCACGGATGCAGTTTTGAAGTCCGCGAAGACAAAGCAGTGGGAATCGATTCCGCTCGCCTGATCACCCCCAACGCTGTTCCCAAGGAGAACGCCATGTCGAACCGCATCGGATCACGAGCTGTCCTGACCCTTACCTGCCTCGGGGCCTTTGGCCTCGCAACGGCCGTAGCTCAAAAGCCCGCCGCGCCCGCAGCCGCCGGCGGACGCTTTATTCAGCCCGATCCGATCGACTTCAACGACAACCAGGGATGGACCCAGATCTTTGATGGCAAGACTCTCAATAACTGGGATGGCCCGTCCGATGTCTGGCACGTCGAGGATGGATCCATCATCGGTGTCTCCAGCGACGCGCATCCCTCCGGAACCACCAACATCATCTGGAGGGGCGGCGAAGTCGGCAACTTCATGCTCAAGTTAGAGATGAAGCTTGAGGGCACGGGTGCCAACGGAGGCATCCAGTACCGCAGCGCCAGCGTGCCTCCCCAGACGCGTCAGATTCCACCCGACCGTCTTGCCCAGATGACTCCTGAGCAGAAGGAGCGATTCCAGAAAAATCAGGAGCTCTTGAAGAAGCATGCCAAGTGGAACCTCACCGGCTATCAGGGCGACTTCGACTACAACAATCGCTACACCGGCCAGCTCTACGAGCAGGACAGCCCGCGCGGCATTATCGCCTGGCGCGGACAGGTGGTCGAGACGGTGGAGAATCGCAAGCCCCGTCTGCTGGCTATGCTGGGAACCTCTGATGAATTGAAGGCTTTCATTAAGCCGGGTGAATGGAATCAGGTTGAGATCATCGCCGACGGCCACACGCTAACCCACATCATTAACGGCCATGTCATGGCAGTCCTCGTCGACACCGATCCGAAGTTCTATCGGGCGAAGGGACTCCTCGCCTTCGAGATCGAAGGCGGCGGCGACCTTAAGATCTCTCACCGCAACGTATGGCTTAAGAAGCTCCCGTGAAGCAGTAAGGAAATATATCGGTTGCTATCTGCCCTCCAACGCGAGAGCATATGCTCTGTCAATTGAGAGAATATGAGGAGATGCGGGGATGCGGCCTGCTAACTTTAGGAAAGATATTCTGAGTCACGTCGGACGGCTTTCGCAAATTGGTGGGATCTCTCCCTTTGTGCACGCGGAGGGAAAGGCCAAAGGAACCTCAACCCTCCGCGTCCGTACCGCCCGTGGTCTCGAGTTCTGGGTGGTCCCAGACAAGGGAATGGACATCTACGAGGCCAGCTTTCGAGGGCGATCCCTCTGCTGGCACTCTCCGACCGGAATGGTCCACCCGGCCTTCTACTCAAACCGTGGGCTCGAATGGCTCAAGGGATTCACCGGAGGTCTGCTGACCACATGCGGCCTTTCAACCGCTGGGGCGCCGTCCCGGGATCAGGGCGAAGACCTCGGACTGCATGGCTCTATCTCCAATACTCCCGCAGAGAGCGTCTCCTGGTCTGAGAACTGGGACCATGACGATTGCCACTTTCGCATCTCCGGCAGCATGCGCGAGAGCTCGGTGCATGGACCCAACCTTGTCCTCCATCGCATCATCACCAGCTCCCTGAACGCGACCTCGTTCATCCTTCATGATGTGGTCGAAAACCAGGGTGTGCGCACCGCACCCCTGATGGTGCTTTACCACTTTAATTTTGGCTTCCCGCTTTTGACCTCCCGATCTAAGGTCTATGCGCCGTCCGCGCGCATCACGCCAATCGATGACTTCTCGCGCGCGAGCGTAGACCAGTGGGACCTTTTCGACACCCCCACACTTGGCCTTGGCGAAAAGGTCTACTTTCACGACATGGACAGTAGTGACTCGGGTAAGGTGACCGTTGTCCTTGTCAGCGATCATGAGGATCCCGCTTTCGGTATCTCGATGGTCTACGATTCCAGCACACTGCCGATGTTCAACCAGTGGAAGATGACCGCTGCCAATCACTTCGTCCTGGGGCTGGAACCGGCCAACTGCAACACGCAGGGAAGAGAACGGGAGCGCCAACAGGGAACGCTCCAGTCTCTAGAGCCTGGGGAACGGAAAGAATTCAAGGTGGAGATTCGCGTCCTCGAAGACGAGACCAGCGTGAAAGAAGCGATCCGATCGGCCGCAGTGCGTGCCTGAACTCTTGCAACCGGGTCTCGCCTGTCTGTCCAGCTCGAATATGTTCGAAGGCGAGATAGGCGCGAGAAAAGCTCTCCTCCGCATGTGACGCCATAGTGCTACGCCCTTAATCCGAAATCAGTGAACCGCGGTATTCCAGTTCTTCTGACGATCAAATGACGTGTCATCCTGAGCGAAGCTGCTCGAGGTTTCATCCGGGCAGCGAAGTCGAAGGATCTGCGGTCGGTTCATCCAGGAATGCGCCCTTTACGAATCCAGAACCGCATCTTGCACCCTCTATTACAAGCACGGTTTCTTTTAGAAAACCTAGAAGTCCAGGCGATCGATATTGCCTTTATTAATAATCATCGGCCGCCCCAGAATGATCTCGCTTCCCTTGATCTCCAGCGAACCGAGCCGTCCTGCCGAAACAGTCGTCGCATTCGGAGCGATCTTCTTCTGTGACGTCAGCCATCCGGCATATACCGTCAGATAACCAAGGTCGCGCGTGTTCCAGAGCACGATCGTCTGGACGACTCCGCTGTGAATATAAGGCCGGCATATCGTTGGAAGTGAAAGTCCAATCACATCCACCCTGCCTCCGGACTGCTGCACCGCTTCGGCTGCCCCCGGAACCGCCGGTGCCGAGATCGCGATAACCAGCTTCACATCCGGATAGACCTTCATGATGTTCTGGGTTTGCGAAAACGCCTTGTCACGATCGTCATCGCTGGGAAGAACCGTGGCCAGCTTCATTTGCGGGTACCGCTCCGCCACCCTCGCTTTGATAAACGCGATCCACTGGTTCTGGTTCTCCGCGCTCAATGCTCCTGTGACGATAGCAAACTGGCCCTTGCCGTTCAGAAGGCGCGCTCCTTCGTCCGCAAGCGTATTGGCAATAGCTTCCGGCGTAGCCTGGTTCAGAAAGTAATCCCGCGCATCCGGCTCCGCATCCGCGTCCCAGGTCAGCACGGCGATATGGTGTTGTCTTGCCTTCCGCAAAACCGTCGAGATGCTGCCCTTGTTCTCGACTGCGACTACGATTGCATCGACACCGCGCGTGATCCAGCTCTCCACCAGCTCGTTCTGCATCGAGGCATCAAGACTCGTCGGGCCGTCCCAGATAAGATCCACTCCCAGCTCCTTCGCCGCCTGCTCCGCGCCAGCCCGTGCACTGATAAAGTATGGGTCTCCCTTCGCCTTCGGCATCACGGCAATCACTGGCCGTCGCGGACCCGAAGCCGCTCCAGCCTCACTCCTCGAAGATCGCTCCAAACCCACAAGCACCACCGCAAGAACAACCACAACCGCACCCGCTGCGACCAGAAGCGGCTTCTTCCAGCGCATCCAGCGCTCCGAGAGTGCCGGGCGCTTGTCGTTGAGAAGATCCGTCGCCACCACGGCGATTAAAAGCATTCCTGTCAAAACTCCGGTTGCCTCCGAAGGCGCGGCCAGCAGGTGCAGCCCATTCTGCAGCACACAGAGAAACAGAAGCCCGAGAACGCTGCCGAACAGATTTCCCCGTCCTCCAAAGACTGACGTCCCTCCAATCACAATCGCCGTAATGGCCTGAAGCTCAAACCCTGTCCCCAGGTCCGATTTCGCGAGCCCCAGATGCGAGACATACACGATCGCCGCAACTCCCGAGACCGCCCCCGACAAGAGATAAATCAGCGCCAGGTACCGCCTGACTGGAAGCCCCGCGTAGCGAGCCCCCTCGGCATTGAACCCAATCGCATACAGCGCGCGCCCGATCTTCGACCGGTGCAGAAGCACAGCATAAAAAACAAGCAAGAACAGGAACACAAACACCTGGATCGGGATACTCCAGAAATATCCCTGCCCCAGCAGCAGAAATCCGCTCGGATACCCCGTTACGCTCACCGAAGCCCGCGTAATTCCTTCAGCAATCCCTCGATAGAGCGAATACGTCCCCAGCGTAATGATCAGCGCAGGAAGATCGAGATACGCGATCAGCAGCGCGTTGACGGCCCCGCACAGACACCCCACCAGTAAGGCCAGCGCAAGCGCGCCTAGAAGAGGCAGGTGTAGATGCTGCCATGCCATTCCAAACGTCACCGCCACCAGCCCCACCGTCGACCCTACAGAAAGGTCGATTCCACCGGTAATCAGAATCGGGGTCAGCGCGACCGCCAGCAATCCCAGCTCTACACTGAACCGAAGAATCTCCATCAGGTTCACCCACGTCAAAAACGCAGGCGACTCTATGCTGAAGAGAATTACCTCCAGCAGCAGCGCGGCCACCAGAGCCCACTGAATCCCCGTGAGTCTGAGCTTAGGCCGGAAGTGTCTTTGCATGATCTCTGCGCTGAAGTTTGAGTGTGTCGGCGGCAACGGCAATCAGAATAATCCCACCCTGAATCGCCTTCTCCCAGTAGGCGTTGATTCCAAGAAACGTGAGTGCAGAGCCGATGCAGCTCAGCAGAATCACTCCAAGTACCGTGCCTGTCATCGTTGCCGATCCTCCCGTGATCGCCGCTCCGCCCACTGCAACCGCAGCTATCACCTTCAGCTCCAGCCCAAGGCCGGAGTTGCTGGGAATTTGATTGAAGCGAACCGAATTCAGCACAGCCGAAAGTCCTGCAAGTCCGCCGGTCACCGCGAACACTCCGAAGACCACGCGGCGCGCGTCAATCCCCGCAGCGCAGGCTGCCATTCTGTTCGACCCCGTCGCGACGATCGCCCTCCCCATTCGCAGATTCCGCAACCCCAGCGCGGTCAGGCCCGTTATCAGGACGACCGCAACGACACACAGACCGGTAAATCCAGACTGCGACATCCCGAACCACTGAAACCCCGCAGGCAATCCCTGAATCCACGAGCCCTGCGTATACCAGCGCAATCCATCGCGAAGCGCCACCATCGTCGCAAGCGTCGCGACGATCGAAGGAATCCTCACATATGCGATCAGTCTGCCGTTCAAGGCTCCCAGCAGCACTCCCACGGCGCATGCAATCAATCCACTCAGCCAGATGGGCACTCCCGTGCTCGCGCACTTGCCCATTACAACGCTTGAGATCGCGAAGATCGAGCCGACTGAGATATCGATCTCGCCCGTCAGGATCACCATCATCATTCCGACAGCAATCATCATGACCGGCATGTTCGCCAGAAACAGATCGGTAAGGTTCGCAGCCGAAAAAAATCCTGTGGTTCGCCATGCAAGCAGCAACATCAGCGCCACAATCGTCAGCAGCAGACCTGCCTCTCTGATTCGAGGATTCATGCCTGTTCGGCCTCTTGCAAAAGTGGGTCCGCATGCCCAAACGCAAGCGCCATAATGCCGGCCTGAGTGGCCTCGTCCCGCAACAACGTCCCGGCAATGGTCCTGTCGCGAAACACGGCAATCCGATCGCACATCCCCAGAACCTCAGGAAGCTCGGAGGAGATCAGAAGAATCGCCACTCCGCGCTCCGCCATCTGAACGATCAGCTCATGGATCTCAGACTTCGATCCTACGTCCACACCCTGGGTCGGCTCATCCAGAATCATAATCTGCGGGTGGATGGCCAGCCATCGTGCCAGGGCGACCTTCTGTTGGTTTCCTCCGGACAGGGTTTGCGCCGCAACCGAGGCTGTATTCGCCTTGATGCGTAACTCGCGCACATACTCTTCTCCCTGCCGCGCCTCCTTGCCGCGCTGCACCATGCCCCAGCGGGAGACCTCGTTCAGACTGGCCATGCTGATGTTTTCATCCAGCTGCATCTCCAGAATCAGGCCATGCTGTCTGCGGTCCTCCGGCAGATATCCCATCCCCATGCCGATCGCCTGAGCTGGGGAGCCGATTCGAACCGGCTTTCCGTTAAGATAGATCGGCGATGAGCAGGACGAAAGTCCGAACAGTGTCCGCGCAAGCTCCGTTCTTCCCGATCCCACAAGGCCCGCCATGCCAAGAATCTCTCCCCGCTTCACGCTGAACGAGATATCGTGCAATCCCAGCCGTGGATTGTTGAGGTTCCTGACCTCAAGTGCGGTCTCACCCAGCGTGACATCTCGCTTTGGAAAGATCGATGCGAGCGAACGCCCGACCATCAGCTCAATCAGACCGCCGCGGTCGACGTCCGCGGCGTCTTTGCAGGCGATCGTCCTTCCATCGCGCAGCACCGTGATGCGGTCGGCAATCTTCTGAATCTCCTCCAACCGGTGAGAGATATAGACCATCCCCACACCCTCCTGCCGAAACTGGCCGATCAGGCGGAAGAGCTGGTCGACCTCGCGATCCGTCAGCAATGCCGTAGGCTCATCCATCAGCAGGATCTTTGCCTGTGCTCCAATCGCCTTTGCAATCTCTACAATCTGCTGCTCGGCCATGCTCAGCGAGCCCGCGAGCCGCTTTGGGTCTAGGTCGACTCCCACACGATGCAGCAGCTCCCTCGCCTGCTCGTAACGTCTCTTCCAGTTCACGCTCCATCCCGGCTCACCGTTCTCGAGCGATAGCGCAATGTTCTCCGCGACCGTTAGATGAGGGAACAGCAGCGGCTGCTGATGAATCGCCGCAACTCCCAAGGCACGAGCCTGTTGCGGCGAGTGATGCGCAATCTTCTGTCCGCAAATCTCCAGCTCGCCTGAGTCGGCTTTCAACGCCCCAGTCACAATCCTGGTGAAGGTCGACTTGCCGGCGCCGTTTTCGCCCACCAGAGCGTGAACCTCGCCCTCGGCAAGTTCAAACGAAACGCCTTTGAGCGCATGCACTCCCGCAAAGCTCTTGGTGATGGCGCTCGCGCGAAGAAGAAGGTTGGTCGGCATCGATACAGTCAAATCAGAGTGATTGGAGCATCTTCCATGAGACGTCTCACACTATCGTTCGCGCATTTCGACTGTCAACGCGCCACGACCGCGCCACGTCGCACCGGCTTGCGCATCGATGTCTGCTGGCTCGCCGCCAGTTCCAGCGGTGTGCTCGAAGATTCACGAACCGTCACCGTGGCCGGCAGATGCACTCGCTTCCGTCTCTCCGTTGTATCGGTCTTCTCAATACGCTCCAGCAGTACCTCCACCGCGCGATATCCCATGTCGAAGGTGGGCTGTACCACGGAGGTGATGCCCGGCCGGAAGAAGTCCTCCGCCGTGATCTCGTCAAACGTGACGAATGCGAAGTCTTTGGGGGTGCTCAGTCCAACGCTGTAGAGGCTCCGCAACGCCGCCAGCCCTGTAACCCCGTTCGTTGCAAACAAGGCCGTCGGTCTTCCCGTGGCTCGTAGCATTCCGCTCTGGCACAGGCGCGCGACCTCCTCCTGCTCAAAGCTTCCATTCCAGATTAACGAGCGCTGAATCGGAATCCCACCCTTCTGCAGCGCCTGACGATAGCCCCGCACTCGCTCCTGTTCGTTGCGCAGGCTCAGCGGACCCGTGATCACCGCAATCTCTCGATGCCCCCGGCTCATCAGGTGCGAGATCGCCATCTCCGCCGCCCCGCAATCGTCCACGCAAACGGAGTCGACATCCAGATTCACCGGGAGACGGTCCAGGCACACCACAGGGAACGCGGAGCTGATCGAATGCCACCGCTCAGGTGTAAGTTCCTCTCCGCTTGCCGTCACCAGCAGCATGCCTTCAACCCGCTGTGCGCGCAGCAGGGCAATCATCTCAGACTCGCGATCGGCACTCCCCTCCGAATCGAGAACGATCAAAAAATATCCCCGCTCTCGCGCTGCACACTCCGCCCCGCGAATGATCTTCGGAAAGAAGGGAATCGTAATATCCGGAATCACAATCCCGAGGGTGCGCGTTCGATTCGTCTTGAGGCTGCGTGCAATCAGGTTGGGCTGGTAATTCAAAACACGAATCGCATCCAGCACCTTTTGCCGAGCTCGCTCGCTCACCTTTGTGGATCCACTGATAACGTTGGACACGGTGCCCGCCGATACACCGGCTAACTTTGCGAGCTCTTTTTGTGTGGGCGGCATAATGACAGAATCCTACATGAACCTTTAACAATTCCCGGACTAATCAACCGCAACGTCATCCATCGTCTTCGATTCCGGGTCCGCATTTGATTGCCCACTCCAGATCGTCTATCGTCCCACCACGCTTTCCATCAATCCGCGCGAGCTGCCGATAAAGCGTCATCCCCACAGGCTGTTGTCGAGGGCCTCGCGCATTTTTTCTCGGCCACGATCTCAAATGGAGCTCACACGAGAGCACCCCAAAACACCTTGACAGGGATGAAACCGCTTCCATACGATTTCATCAAAATGAGACGTCTCATTTTGCTCGCTGAGGCGTCTCCCGTCAACCACCGCTCTTCTCACCCTCCGAAATAACTTTCGGACCTCCGAAAAAGCGTTCGGGCAGCCGTCTGCGTTTCGATAAAATGGACCATCTGGAGCCAGAAGTCCTTTTCCTGGCATCGAACTAGACAGAGCGCCATCTAACAACGGGAGCTGGACGAAGAGTCTGAAGACTCTCAACCGGCCACAAAGCACAAGCAAATCCAAAACAGGTGCAGTTGATACGACATGGTCAAACAGAACAAATCGGCATGGTACTCCTCACGCGCAGTCTGGATCGGAACACTTACCCTCGGCGGCGGTCTGATCGTTGCGTCCTCCGTGGCGCTTGCCTCTCCAGCCCCGGCCGGTTCCCCGGCCCAGGCAGCTCCGGCAGCGCAATCGCAGGCGAAAGCGGATCAGTATCCCCAGCTCCCTGAAGGGCCGGGGAAACAGACCACCATCCGGGTCTGCAGCAAATGCCACTCGCCGACGAACGTCATCGCCAACGGACAGAGCCGGCAGGGCTGGGAAGACACCATTACCAAGATGGCCGGGCTTGGTGCATCGGGATCCGATGAGGAATACACCGAGATTCTCGACTACCTGATCAAAAACTTTCCGCAGGTCACGACCAAGGTCAACATGAACAAAGCCACGGCCGCCGATATCGAGAAGCAGCTCGGCTTCTCCACCAAACAGGCCGAGGATATCGTGGCTTATCGTGAGAAGAACGGAAACTTCAAATCCGTCGACGATCTGCAGAAGGTTCCGCAGATCAACGCCATGGATGTCGCTTCCAGAAAAAACCGCATGACCTTCGAATAAGGTCGAAACGAACCAGAAAAGAAGCGATAAGGGTGTCATCCGGTCATGAGGATGTCACCCCCACACAAGAGTGTCATCCTGAGCGGAGCGGCCCGCAGCCTTATCGCGGGCCGCGAAGTCGAAGGATCTGCGTTTAGCTTCTCAGGCCGCCCAACCGTTTATGCCTGATCCAGGAAGCGCACTTCAAGGCAATACCGGCCCGACGCACAATTGCAATGGGATGAGAGGATCAGCCGGCATCAGGTCACTCAGGGACGAAAGTGTCACCCCGCCATAAGAGTCATCCTGAGCGAAACGGCCCGCAGTCGTATCGCGGGCCGTGAAGTCGAAGGATCTGCGTTTAGCTGTCTCAGGCCGCCAACGATTTACGCCTGATCCAGGAAGGCCGAAGCGCAATTCAGGCCATGGCGGCCAGCCGCTCGATCTGCTCCAGGTGGTTGAGATCGTGCCCGGCAATCGTCGCGACAATCGTCCACAAAGTCATCGTTCCCCGTTCGGGATGGGTCGTCGGATGATGACGGTCATCCGCGGTCACCGAGGTAAGGAACTTGAGATTCCAGTTTCGCGCCGCAGCGAACATCTCAAACGCTGACTGGAGATCGTAGGCAGCATACCGGTCTGCCCACATATTCTGGTTAAAGGGCTGGATGATGTGGTGCGCTTCGGCCAGCGTCTGGCGCAGACGAACCGCAAAGACCAGTTCGCAGTCGGCAAGGTGCGCGAGAATCTCCCGAATGCTCCACTTTCCCGGAGAGGGACTGCGATCGGCCTGGGCAGGAGTAAGCGGATCAATCAGGGCATGGAGCCGTTCCACCGTAGCGGTAATGACCGGAATGGGCTCCTGATCTTTGAGAAATTTAGCGTATGGATTAAGCTCCATGGCCTGACGGTATCACGGTCCGAAACAGGATGTCCTGCGTATACGTCACAGTGAGATGAGCTTTCTATAATTTTCTGCCCCCACCGCTGCTTAAGGTGATCGGAAGAGAAGAAGGAGCAGAGAAAGCCGCTCCTTCTAAATCACGCTGCTCCAAAAGAAGCAGCTGGGTGACATGGAAATCAGTTGCTCAGCCCAACGACTTGGCGCACATACTTCGGAGCCACAGCCTCCTGCAGCATGAAAGCGGCGACGTCGGCTCGCGAGATCGCGAATCCGCCCTTCGGAAGATGACCGGCGACCACGCGTGGGTGACCAGTGGGCCTCCCGTCCAGCAGACGTGGTGGTCGCAGAATCGTCCAGGCGAGATCGGGCTGAGTCATCTCCTGCTCGCTCTCGCGATGGTCTTCGGTCACGTTTCGGAAGAGCGTCTTCGACATGACAGCGAAGACCAGGCCCCCTTCGCCAAACAGGAAGGCGGTCGAAACATGGATAAAACGGCTCACTCCGGCGAGGCGCATCGCCTGGACGATCGTTCTCCCGAAGTCCCGGCGCAGATGAGTACGGCGAAGGGTTGTCGGACCGAAGGCCGAGAGCACGGCGTCGCTGCCTCGAATGGCCGCCGCCATCGCTTCCGGCTGGAAAAGGTCTCCTCCCAGCACCCGCAACTGCGGGTCGGTCTGGCGGATCTTCTCGGGGGCTCGAGCGAAGGCGGTCACCTGATGGCCTTCATCGAGGGCGAGGGGGACGAGGAGCCGGCCGATTCCGCCGGTCGCTCCGAGAATCGTGAGTCGCATGATCGTTTTTCTCCCTAACCGTCTAAAACGGTTTTGGTGGTTAGCGGATTTGCCGCGCTCCGCCACGGCGAAGACGGAGCGAAGAGACGGTCTATATGTTCTGCTATTCAATATATGAACATATATCAAATAAAAATCTATACTGTCAAAAGACAGCAATACACCCATGGCGGACAAGAACAACCAAACGAAGAGCGCAACCGGCCAGAAGCGCGCATATGCGTCGCCTGCCCGGCAGCGGCAGGCGGGTGACACCCGGAAGAGGATTGCGACGGCGGCCCGGCGATTGCTTGAGGAGACGGGCTATGCTGGGATGACGATTCCTGCTGTAGCGAGGGCGGCTGGCGTCGCGGTTCCAACGGTTTACGCGATCTTTGGCTCGAAGAAAGGGATCGTCTCCGAATTGCTGGACGAGGCACGGTTTGGAGACGGCTTTCAATCGCTGCTTGCGGAGGCGAGGAAGGTTACTGACCCGATGGAACTGCTGGCTTTTCCGCCGCGATTTGCGCGGAGAATTTATGAGGCGGAGATCCCGGTGGAGAATCTGTTGCGGGGGGCGGGGATGGTGGCGCCTGAGTTCGCGGCGGTCGAGGACGAGCGTAATTGCCAGAGGTACGACTCGCAGGTAATGGTGATCGATGCCTTAGAGCGTGCGAATCTGCTGCGAGAGGGGCTGGGCCATGACGATGCTCGCGCCATTCTGTGGGCTATGACGAGCAGAGAGGTCTTCCGGATGCTGGTGCGAGAGCGTGGCTGGACGGGTGATGCATACGAAGCATGGCTTGCGGCAGGTCTCCGCAGGGAGTTGGTGAGAGCCGAGTGAGGCCGGCATCGGCGTCCGGAGGCGGGGCATCCAATCTGGCATGACGGTGGACGTTGCCAAGGCCAGGCAGCGTGAGTGTAGGACAATAGAAGAGTCAGGGGCTGTGGGCCGTTTGCTTGAAGAGAACCGCAGATCCTTCGACTTCGTCTCTCGCCATAAGGCCGCGAGGGACTCCGCTCAGGATGACACTTCTTCCTAGAAGGAGAATGCGTCAGAGAGGACTGAGAGGCCAGCACAGAAAAGGACTTTGTTGATGGCAGATGAGCGCGTAGTAGGGATTGACCTGGGGACGACCAACTCGCTGGTGGCCTATATGCAGGGAGAGACCCCTACGGTGGTTCCGGGTGAAGATGGAGAGCGGCTGGTGCCCTCGGTGGTGGCGGTGACGGCGGAGGGCATCGTCGTCGGAAACGCGGCGCGAGGAGCTCTGTTGAACGATGCCAGCAGTGTGGTGTATTCGGCGAAGCGCCTGATGGGCCGAGGCATCGAGGATGTGGAGGAGGAGCTGAAGCTCTTCCCCTTCCGGCTGGTGGACGAGCTCAAGCAGGGTGAGGTCTTGAAGTTGAAGGTAGGTGAGAAGACCCTCACGCCGCCGGAGATATCCGCTTATGTGCTGACGCAGTTGAAGAAAAACGCGGAGAGATTTTTTCAGGCTCCGGTCACGAAGGCCGTGATCACAGTTCCGGCTTACTTCAACGATGCCCAGCGACAGGCGACAAAAGATGCGGGCCGAATTGCGGGCCTGGAGGTATTGCGGCTCGTGAATGAGCCGACTGCAGCGGCCCTGGCGTATGGGTTGCAGAAGAATAAGGACGGAGTGATCGCCGTATACGACTTTGGCGGCGGTACCTTCGATATCTCGATCCTCAAGCTGCACGAAGGGATCTTCGAGGTCATTGCGACGGGTGGCGATACGCACCTCGGCGGCGATGACATCGACAATCTGCTGATTGCGATTGCCCTGGACGACATTGCCGGAGATCTGGGCGAAGATGTCCGGAATAACGGCGAGACTGTTCAGGCGATCCGCAAGGCGGTGATCGAGGCTAAGATCCGGTTGTCAGAGGAAGAGGTGGCACAGCTCGACGTCACCCTCCCGAGTGGGCAGCGATATCTGCGTGAGATAACACGGCCTCAGTTCGAAGAGCTGATTGCGGGGGTGATTGCCCGGACAGCGGGTCCCTGTAAGCAGGCCTTGAAGGATGCCGGGCTGCAGGCTTCGGTGATCGACGAGGTGGTGCTTGTAGGTGGCTCGACCCGGATACCGGCAGTTCGAAGGCTTGTGGATGAGGTGTTCGGGTTGAGTGCGCGAGGCCGAAAGCCACATACGGAGCTGAATCCCGATGAGGTCGTAGCGCTTGGCGCGGCGGTACAGGCAGACATTCTGAGCGGAAGCGGATCGAAAGCGACGGAAGACCTTCTGCTTCTCGACGTGACCCCTTTGTCTCTTGGAATTGAGGCTCTGGGCGGCGTCGTTGCGAAGATCATTCAGCGAAATTCGACGATTCCGGCAAGCGCGACGGAGCATTTCACGACGGGCGTTGATGGTCAGGCGAATGTCGCGATCCATGTGGTGCAGGGCGAGCGCGAGTTGGCGAAGGATTGCCGGTCGTTGGCCCGGTTCGATCTGAAGGGAATTCCTCCCATGACGGCAGGCCTGCCGCGCATCGAGGTGAAGTTTCTGATCGATGCCAACGGTATTCTCCACGTCAGTGCACGCGAGCAGCGGAGCGGCAAAGAGGCCGAGGTTGAGGTGAAACCGACCTATGGCCTGACGGACGAGCAGGTGGAGGAGATGATTCTGTCGTCGTTTGATAACGCCGAGGAGGATATTCGCGCCCGACAGGTGATTGAGGCGAAGAACGAGGCGGACACGATTCTGGCCGCGGTCGAGAAGGGCCACAAGCACGAGGCGTGGCAGCAGTTGACGTCCGACGAGATTGAGAAGATCAACGAGGGTGTGGATGAGCTTAAAGCTTCGGTGATGGGCGGAGATTATAAGGTCATTCGCAGGGCGATTGAGCGACTGGATCAGGCGACACGCAGGTTTGCGGAGCTGATGATGGATTCGGCGGTCACCGGCGCACTGGGCGGCAAGACGATGGAGGCCGCAGGTGAGAGCATAGGAGAGGGACCAACAGCGCCGCATCCGTTTGCGAAGGCGCAGGTGGTTGATGCAAAACAGGAGGCTGAGGCGATCGAGGCTTCGGTGAAGCAAGAGGCTACGGCCGGAGAGTCGACGGAAGATTAAAAGATGAGTGAGATCAATAAGGACCAGGTTGTAGATCTTTCAAAGCCTGCGGGCGAAGGTATGGTTCGGGTGACGTTTGAGCCCGAGGGCAGAACGGTTGAGTTTCCGTTTGATACGTTGCCCTACGACGGGCATGGTGAGCCGATGTCATTTCTGGATGTCGCGGAAAACTATGGAATTTTTCTGGACCATGCGTGCGGTGGCGTTTGTGCGTGCACAACCTGTCACCTGTGGGTGAAAGAGGGCATGAGCGGGGTCAGCGAGCCTGAGGATAAAGAACTGGATCGCATGGAGACTGCGGCTGATGTGCAGTTGAATTCCCGCCTGGGATGCCAAGCGGTAATTGAGAAGCCGGGAACGTATGTCGTCGAGATTCCGAAGTGGAATCGTAATTATGTGCAGGAAGGAAAGCCGGCAGCGGTGAAGAAGGACTAACGGAGGAGAGAGATATGCCGCGTGAGATCAATTGGACAGATACAGAAGAGATCGGAATTCAACTGCAGGAGAAGTATCCCGACGTTGATCCTTATAGCGTGAGGTTTACCGACCTTCATAAGTATGTGACCGAGTTGCCGGGCTTTGTGGGGGATCCGTCGAAGTCGAACGAAGGAATTCTGGAGGCGATCCAGACCGCCTGGCATGAAGAGTTCGAAGACGCGAAGTAGTCGCTTGATGCGGTCAATGAAAGAGCCCCGGCCATCGCGCCGGGGCTTTTTCTCGTGTCCTGATGTTCGTGGGCTCAGGGCTGAATCGAGAGAGAGTCCGCGAGCCGGAAGCGGATGACGGATTCGGAGGGGATATCGATGTCGCCATTGCCGGTGAGTCCGGCAACTGCGGTGCCTGCTCCGGCGCCGGCGAGGCCGCCGATGAGGAGACCGGTTCCTCCGGTCGCGACGCCGCCGATGAGCATGCCGAGCCCGCTGCCTCCGCCGATGAACGCTGCGCTGCGCTTGCCTTTTCCTTTCTTGGTGCGAGTAAGGCTGCTGGTCTGGAGGGGATAGCTGGTTCCGTTGAGCGTCATCGAGGTGAGCCGAAGCTGAAGGATCGAGGCGCCTTTGAAGTGTCCACGCTTATGGGAGGCGGCGACAACGCCACCGACGGGGGTTCCGCGGGGAACGATGACGCGATTGTTGTCACCAACGACAGGCTCCGCGATCTCGCCATCGAAGCGATCGCCAGCCCGAGTGGTTTTAACGCTGAGGTGCTGGTTGATGTGGATGGCGAGGGTAGTGCCGGCGGGGATCTTAACATCGGCCGGTACGATCACTGGATTGCCGGGAGTGGGGACTGGAGCTGAGGCAGGAGCCGAACCCTGATTTGCTGCCGTGACTGCTTCGTTCTGCGGTCCGGGGGCGACGGCTGCCTGACCACCAGCGACTGCAGGCGCACCGGTTGGAACGGAAGAGGCAGGCGTGACGGTGGTGGTGATCTGCTGGCCTGTCTGGCCGGGCAGTGGAGGCTGCACTGTAGTGGTGATGGTGTTGCCGTTTTTATCGACAGAGACGACCTGCTGGGCCTGGCCAGTGGCGGCAGCCTGCTTTTTGGCCAGATCGACAGCCTGGTCCTGCTTGGATTTACCGCAGCCGGTAAAGATTGCTGCTGAGAGGAGGGTGACTGTCAGGAATTTGAGTGCGGGAGGGAAGACGTTCTTGCCTGTCATCGTACTTACGGGGCCTCATTTCGTTCAGAATCGCTATTTCTTTTTGAAAATCTCTTTTGATTCAGCGAGTTCCATTAGACATCGTAATGTCCGTTGATTTGGATGCTGTCTGGAGGCGGAAAGATTGCCTGGGGATGAAGGTTTAGGATGTTGACTATGACCACTGGAGCGCGTGTGAGACCGCAACTCGCTTATTTGACGGAACAATTGAACGAATTGAAGCAGCGCGGGACTTACTTCAAGCTGCGTGTCCTTGAAGATGAGCAAGGGCCGCTCTGCACCTATGACGGCAAACGCGTCATTAATCTCGCTTCAAACAATTATCTGGGACTCTGCGATCATCCCAAACTGCGCGAAGCAGCGATTGAGGCCATCCGGAAGTATGGCGTGGGCTCAGGAGCGGTGCGCACGATTGCGGGTACGATGCGCATCCACATGGAGCTGGAAGAGAAGATTGCGGCCTTCAAGGGTGTCGAGGCCTGCGTGGTCTTTCAATCAGGCTTTACTGCGAATGCGGGCACGGTGTCGAGCATCCTGGGAAAGGAAGACTTCATCCTGTCCGACGAGTTGAATCACGCCAGCATTATTGATGGCGCTCGACTCTCGCGAGCGAAGATCAAGGTCTTTCGGCATAAGGATGTGGCCCATTGCGAGGAGCTGCTGCGAGAGATTGAGAAAGAACCCGGCCGCAAGCTGATTATTACGGACGGTGTTTTTTCGATGGATGGAGACATCGGTCCCGTCGATAAGCTCTGCGATCTGGCAGATAGGTATGGGGCGCTGATGATGGTCGATGACGCGCATGCCTCTGGAGTCCTGGGCCGGAACGGGCGAGGCTCGGTTGACCACTTCCACTGCACGGACCGCGTGGATGTGCAGGTGGGAACGCTGTCGAAGGCGATTGGAGCGCTGGGAGGATATGTCTGCGGGTCGAGAGATCTGATTGACTATCTCTACCATCGGGCACGACCGTTTTTATTCTCGACATCGCATCCCCCTTCGGTCGCGGCTACCTGCATTGCCGCGTTCGATCTGCTTGAGAGAGAGCCGGAGCGTATTGAACGGCTGTGGTCGAATACGCGCTACTTCAAAGAACAGCTGGCGGCAACCGGTTTCGATATAGGCGGAAGAACGACGCCTGCGAGCGAGACGCCGATTACGCCGATTCTTGTGGGGGAAGGCAGAGCGACGATGGAGTTCTCGCGGGCCCTGTTCGAGGCCGGTCTGATGGCAACGGGAATTGCGTTTCCGACGGTTCCGGAAGGAAAGGCTCGCATCCGCACGATTATGACGAGTGAGCACACGCGGGAACAGATCGACCAGGCATTGGAGATACTGACCACGGTCGCGAGAAAGATAAATCTATTAGCAAACTCATAAAAATTATTCGAGAGGCCGCATCTATTTCGACGATGATGCGTTTATACCCTTTTATGCCCATTTCTCTTTGCCGCCTCTCCAGCGTTACTGCAATCGCTGTTTTGCTGTTTCCGGCCTTGTATGGATCGCGAATGGCTGCCCAGGGAATGCAGACCAATCAGGCGAAGGTGGAGATGGCAGACTTGCCGGATGCTCCCCAGGCGGCGGATTCAGCGCCCGGGACATCAGGATCACCGTCCAGTGCGAGCGCCAGTCAGGCAAGTAGCGGGCCGCAGCAGACCAAGCGCATTCTGGGGATTATGCCGAACTTCAGCGCGGTTTCGGCCGGCACACAGCTCCCTCCACAGACACCGAAACAGAAGTTTCTGATTGCCGCGAAGAACAGCTTCGATTATTCGTCGTTTGCCATTGCGGCGATCCAGTCCGGGGTCTCGATGGCGAGTAATTCTTATCCTGAGTTTCATCAGGGAGCGGCGGGATATGGCCGCTACTACTATCACACCCTGCTGGATACGGCGGACGAGAACTTCATGGTGAGCGGACTGTGGCCGGTGATCTTCCACCAGGACAACCGCTTCTATACGAAAGGCCATGGCGGCGTTGGCAGACGAGCCCTTTACGCTGCTACGCGTGTTCTGGTGACCCGCAGCGATTCAGGCAGGAATACGTTTAACGCATCAGAGATTATCGGCTCCGGTGCTGCAGCGGGAGTGGCGACGCTCTATTATCCGGATCAGTATCAGACCTGGACTAAGGTGGGCCAGAGATGGCTGACGAGTTGCATTATCGACTCCGCCAACTTTACCTTCAAAGAGTTCTGGCCCGACATTAATCACAAGTTGTTTCATACAAAGTAAGTGCGGCCTAAAAGTGAAGTTTGCCGGCGACCTGAACGACGCGCGGGTCTGACGTGGTGGCTGTGATGGAGCCGAAGTTCGAGACTCCTACGGTTGCCGCGGGCTGGGCAAAGGCGGGGGTATTGGTCACGTTGAAGACTTCGCCGCGGAGCTCGAGGGCGATCCTTTCGCTGAGCCGGGTGTTTTTAACGAGGCCGAGATCGAGGTCGCGATAGGCTGGTCCACGCGCAGGGTCACGCGATGCATTGCCAAGCTTGAACTGCGGTGTGACAGAGAAGGCATCGGTGTTGATGAAGTGGCCTACGGTTCTCTTGCCGGAGGGGAGATTGGCGGAGCCCTGGATGGTGGGCCGCTGGGTTCCGAAGCCTGCGAAGGCGTTGAAGTTGGTCGCCTGCGTAATCGCGAATGGCATACCGCTCTGCAGGGTGACGAGGCCGTCCACGTACCAACCGCCTAATAGCCAGGAGAGAACTCCAGAGGAAGCGTACTGATGGCCTCTTCCTAACGGAATCGCGTAGATGGCGGAACCGACAGTGATGTTCGGCATGTCACCGAGCGAGACGTCACGCTCGAGCGAAGGATTGAGGCTGTCAGCGACAGGGTAGTTGGCGACGGGTCCGGTGAGGATGGAAGAGTCGAAGACTGAGGAGGCATCGTCCATGATCTTCGAATGGGTGTAGCTGAGTGACGCCGTCAGACCGTAGCTTGTGCGCTTTTCAAGCTTGAACTCGGCGGCGTTGTAGTTAGTTCGACCGGTATTGTTACGAAATGCCGATACGGTCAGAAAGCGCGGATACGGCTTCATGAGTTGCGCGACCGAGACGGTTTTGCCTCCGATCGAAGAGGAGGAAGGAATCTGGTTATAGAAGGGATTCGTAGTGGTCGCGGTAAGCGCCGATCCCTTAGCAAGCTGATCGACGGTGAGCTGGTTGAGGTTGATATCGGGGATGCCGACGCGCGTAATCACGGATCCGGTGTAAGCGATCTCGAAGATGAGATCGCGGGGCAGCTCATGTTGGACGGAGAGATTCCATTGCTGCACGTAACCAGAGCCGAGCTTGCGATTGACGGTAAACACACCCTGGCCTAAACCTGCATCGGCATTGAGAGGAATAGGAGCGACCGACGGGCCGCCGGAGAGCACGAATGCAGGATGGATGCTGTCAAGCGTGGCCTGCTGGACGGTCTGGAGAAAGGGGAACTGCGGCGTGGTGAAGGGCGTGGTTATCCCGGTTTGCTCGATAAAGGTGAGACCGTAGCTAGAACGCACGACGGTCTTGGGCGTGATCAAATAGCTGAATCCGAGTCGCGGGCCAAAGTTGCCGTAGTGGAGCTCGCGCGCGGAGCGGGGGAATCCATCCTTGCCGAGATACTGGTACTGTTGCGTGGCGAGATTGAAGATCGCTCCTTGATCGTGAGCTTCCGTCGAAGGGAAGTTGAGAGTCCAGCGCAGGCCCGCATTGACGGTGAGACGAGGGGTCACCTTCCAGTCGTCCTGAAGAAAGAACTCTGCGATATGAGCACGTGGGCGAATGGTGCTGTTCTGGAGATCGATGGAGAAGGCGTTGACCTGTCCCAGCAGGAAGCTTGCAAGAGCATTGCCCGAGGCGGTTATTCCTGCCTGGTTGGTAAACAGGGTTGAGAAGCCGAAGTTTCCGGCGGGATTTGGAGGCTGCACCGCATCGAGATGCTCCCAGCGCAGGTCGATGCCGGCCTTCAGAGCGTGCTTGCCCTGAACGCGCGAGACCATGTCGAAGACCTGGGTGACATTGGTGGAGAAGTTGGAAAAGGTGCTCGGAGACGAGCCGAGCTGAGTGATACCGGCGATTGCAAAGACCGGAAGCGCACTGTTGAAGGCGGCATTGGAAGGGATACCGGGGATTCCGAGCTCTGCCGAGGCTGAGCCAGCTACGGCGACTCCGGCACGGTTGAGAGCGCGGCGTGTATAGCCGAAACGAGCTTCGTTGACTGTGCGGGGGTTGAAGCTGTGGGTCTCGTTCGCAACGTATTGCTGGCCCAAAGTGCGAGAAAGCCCGGTAACGTTGCCTGTGGAGAGAATAGTTCCGCTGATGACACCGCTTCCATCAGGTAGTGGCGTCACCGGCTTTTCAACATCGTGGAAGTAGGTGTACCGGGCGAAGGCGTGGTCTCTTTCACTGAGCTGCGCATCGAGGCGGATGTCGAACTGGTTCTGGTGGTCGATATCATTCCCGACGCGGACGTAGTTGTTGGTTGCAGCAGTGCTGGTAGGAAGAGGATAGCGGCCAAGGAGAGCGAGGGCGGCGGGATCGACGCGATTCCGCGGGATGGTGTTGTTTGGAAACTGGGCGCGGGAGAAGCTATTGCCGCTGGTAACTGTGGTCGTAGGGTCGAAGATGTTGTTGGCACCGAAGTTGAACCCGGCGGTCGGGTTTCCGTTTGCATCGGGACGGCCACGTTGCGCCAGCGTGGGAACGGTGCTGGTGCGTACGACGCCCACAGCCTGATTGGTTCCTTGATAGTCGGTAAAGAAGAACAGACGGCGCGGCCAGACAGGGCCACCGAGCGCGGCTCCATATTGGTTCCGGCGGAAGAGTGGCTTGCGCGATGAGGTTGGGGTGAAGTAATTCCGTGCATTGAGAACCTCATTGCGGAGGAAGTCGTAAACCTCGCCATGGAACGCGCTGGTTCCGGCTTTGGTTGTAAGGTTGACGACGCCGCCGTTGAAGCGGCCGAACTCCGCAGAGATGCCGCTGGACATAATGGCGAACTCGTCGATGTCGTCGATGATGGGAAAGAAGGCGACTTGTCCTGGTTCCGGCTGCAGCGCCGATACGCCGTCGTAGAGATACTCATTGGTGCGCGGTCGGCCTCCGTTGATGCGAGGCAGCAGCGTACCTGGCGGAAGGGAGACTCCTGCAGCGAGAGTTGTCAGTGAGATAACGTTTCGTCCATTCAGAGGAAGCATGGTGATGCTGTCGCGACCGACGACGGTGGTTAGTGCTCCGGACTCGGTTGTCAGGAGTGAAGTGTCGGCAGTGACGTAGACGGTCTGATCGGATGCGCCTGGCTGCAGCGTAAGGTCGAGCCGCTCGCGCTGACCGGTCCGGATCGACACCCCGGAACGGATCAAGGTAACAAATCCGGGTGCGGCGACCTGAACGGTATAGACGCCGGGTCGGAGGGAAGCGACGGCATAGTCTCCGGAGTCTGTGCTCTCTGTCCTTAGGCTAATTCCGACGGCTATCTCAGAGGTGATGGTGATCTTAGCGCGGCGAATCGCGGCTTCGGTTGAGTCTGTGATGGATCCCGTGAGATCGCCACTGCCGCTTTGACCAAACAGCGTCATCGTCAGTACAAGAAGTACAAAGATAAGGCGTCCGCAAAACTGCTGCATATATATCGAAAATACACGAATTTATATAGTCGAAATTATGCGTTTATCGGAAGAAGCTAAATTCTAAAGATGGCAGTGAATTCCCGCTGCACGCTAAACTGCTACACGGTTTCTCATCTGAACGATTCGAGGTGTCTTATTCCAAACGCTGACTCACTCCTGAAGCCCCGGGAGGCCGCGGCAGAACTCGGCCTGAGTTATCCGACGATCAAGCAGTGGATTCTCAACGGCAAATTGTCTACGGTGAAGACTCCCGGCGGCCATCACCTGATTCCGCGCAGTGCGTTGGCACCATTCCTGAAGGCCTCATCAGAACCGGCGGAAAAGCGTGACCGCTTCCAGAAAGTTAGCGGCCGCAATCAGCTGATTGGTACGATCATCGAGATCAAGGTTGAGGGGTTGCTGGCGAAGGTGGTGCTTTCGATTGGCGATCAGAAGATAACCTCGATCATCACGGCGGATGCGGTTCGAGAGATGAAGCTGCGAAAAGGAGAGAAGGCCGCGGCTTTGATGAAGTCCACAGAGGTCATGATCACGCGGGTGTAAAGAGATGCAGGTGGGTGTTTCTTCCTTAGGTCATCCTTCGTGGCTGCATCAGCAAAAATACGGAGATTCTTCGCCTGCGGATCAGAATGACAGGCCTGTATCAAAACGACTGACATTGATATAGCCTCTCGAAAAACAATCGAGGTTCCCGCGTGTGTTTATCCCCGGTAGACGATGTGGCCTTCGCAGATGGTGTAGCGGACTTTGCCGAGCATGGGAGATCCATCGAAGGGAGTGTTGCGGGATTTCGATCTGGAGATGGTTGCGTCGAAGACCCACTCGGCGCCTGCGTCGAAGAGAACGAGATCGGCGTAGTGACCTGCAGCAAGGGATCCCCGACCCGCGAGCGAGACGATCTGGGATGGAGAGGAGCTCATCAGCTCCACAAGACGCGATAGAGGCAGGCCACGATCACGATGAAGGATGCGCAGGGCCAGGCCGAGTGCGGTCTCGAGCCCAGTGATGCCGTTGGGCGCGCGCTCGAACTCCTGGCGCTTTTCAAATGGGGCGTGAGGAGCGTGATCCGTGGCGATGCAGTCAGCGGTACCGTCGAGGAGTGCCTCGATCATCTGGAGGCGATCTGACTCCGCCCGGAGAGGAGGATTCATCTTGGCGTGCGTGTCGTAGTCGCCCACAGCCTCTTCGTTAAGAGCGAAGTGATGAGGGGCGATCTCACAGGTTACATGCAGGCCTTCGCGCTTTGCCTTGCGGACAGCTTCAATGGCGCGTGCGGTAGAGACGTGCTGAACGTGGAGGTGAGGACGCAGACCTTCGGCACGCTCGATCTCGCGCAGTAGCTGTATGTCACGCTCGACGATACGGGCCTCGGCCTCAATCGGCATACCTCGAAGTCCGAGGCGGAAGGCCATCGGTCCGGCGTTCATGCTGCAGCCGCCGGTAAGCCGGGTATCTTCGGCGTGCTGCGATACGGGAACCTCGGCGCGAGCGGCCGCGATCAAGGCAGCGCGCATCACGTGGTCCTCGAGGACGGGCTTGCCGTCATCGGTAAACCCGACGGCTCCTGCCTTGCGGAGGGCTTCGAAGTCGGTCAGTGTCTCTCCCATGCTACCGACGGTTGCGGCGGGCATGGCGAAGAGCTTTACGACGGAGCCGCGTTGCGCATCGAGCATCCAATCGAGCTTTGAGGGGGTGTCGTTCACGGGAAGGGTATTGGGCATGGCTACGACGGAGGTGTATCCTCCTGCCGCGGCTGCCGCTGTTCCGGTGGCGATGGTCTCTTTGTAGGTCTGGCCGGGCTCTCGCAGGTGGACGTGGACATCGATTAGACCTGGAGCCACGATCAGCCCCTTGGCATCGATCGTCTGTGCAGACTCCTGCCCCTTCAGGGTTCCAGGCATTTCCACGGCTGCCACACGACCGTCGCGGAGCAAAAGATCGCGGAGAGCATCGACACGACTGAGGGGATCGATCAGACGCCCATTGAGAATCAGGATATCGTTCATATGGTCTGGCCCTTGAAGATGCCGGCACTCAACGCCCGAGCCAGAAGAGCCGAGCGGATCGCTAATCCGTGCGCGACCTGCTCCTCGATTGCCGATTGTGCACCGTCAGCAACTTCGTCGGAGATCTCCAGTCCGCGGATCATCGGGCCGGGATGGAGCACCAGAGCCTGAGGAGCCGAGGCCAGCAAGCGTTCGCTGTTCAGCTGGTAGCGGTGGATGTATTCATTCAGATCGAGTTCGATACCGGCGATCCGTTCCTTCTGTATGCGAAGCATCATTACGACCTGTGACTTTGCCAAGGCCCGGTCGAAGTCGCGTTCGATCTCGATTCCCGGTCCCAGCCCAAGCGCATCCTCGGGAAGGAGTTTTGTGGGACCGCAGAGCAGAACTCGCGCGCCGAGTCGCGGGAGAAGCATGGCGTTGGAGCGGGCTACCCGGCTGTGAAGAATGTCCCCGGTGATCGTTACGGTGACGCCGCTGAGGGAGTGTTCCGTGATGGAGGTGGCTTTGTCTGCACCGTGCAGCCGGTTGAGAATGGTGCGCAGGTCGAGCAAGGCTTGGGAGGGATGCTCGTGCATGCCGTCGCCGGCATTCAGGACGGGCAAGCCCGTCTCCCGCGCCAGCACGAAAGGAGCTCCTGAGGCGGAGTGCCGAAGGATGATGCACTCGGCGCCGAGTGCGCGCAGGGTAAGGCCTGTGTCTTTGAGGCTCTCCCCTTTTTCGATGGATGACGACTTATCGCTTACCAGAGTTGTGGTTGCGCCTAAAGACTTTGCTGCCAGCTCAAAGGAGGTTCTTGTGCGCGTACTCGATTCGTAGAACAGCAGGGCGATGGTGCGACCCCGGAGTATCGCGCTGCGTTCTGCTGGGCTCAGAGCGGCGATTCTTGCCGTCTCTGCGAGGATTGCGGATACTTCGGCTACCGACAGATGGCCCACACTCAATAACGAGCCCGGGGAATATTTTGAAGAAACCGCCGCTGTTTCGCTTGCTCGCCGCATCGTTCCGATCAGTCCATCCGCTCGACGAGAAGTACCTGTTCCTGTCCGTCGATCTCGTTCAGCTTGACCTCGATGATCTCGCGGCTTGAGGTGGGAATCGAGCGGCCGGTGTAGGTTGCTTCGATGGGAAGCTCACGGTGTCCCCGGTCAACCAAGGTCAGCAGCTGGACGCTCTTGGGGCGTCCCTGGTCGAAGAGAGCATCGAGCGCGGCGCGGATCGTGCGTCCGGTGTATAGGACATCGTCGATCAGAACGATATCGCGGCCCGTGACGTCGAAGCCGATGGTTCCTGGAGTAACGGTGGGCCGAGGACCGCTGGTCGAGAGGTCGTCGCGGTAGAAGCTGATATCCAGAACGCCGGTGTCGATCGGATGTTTCTCAATCTTTGAGATCATGGCGCCCAGGCGCTGGGCGAGAGGAACGCCGCGACGCTTGATCCCGACGAGCCCAAGATTCTCGCCGCCATTGTTCTTTTCGACGATCTCATGTGCCAAACGCACGAGAGTTCGTTCGATCTCAGAGGCCGACATCAGACGGCCTTTCTCGCGAATCTTCGGTGTCCCGACTTCTGTGTCTGCGCTCATAGGCTTCCCGCTGATGATATCAGCAGGCGACACTGATTTCGATGTCCGGACAGCGGTGAGAGATCAGTTTCTCCGGGTTCGCAGCAGACCGCTGACGGCTCCCCCGACGGTGGACATCAATACCACCAGCCCGGCCAACATGGAGAAGCCAGCGAGCATGATTCCTGCTTTGAATTCAGGGGAGTAGATGTAGCGCATCATCTCGGCAGGCTGCGGATTGGCGCTGGCGGCTTTCGCGATCTGAACATGCAGTTCAGCGTCGAAGGCAGCCATATTATGTAGCGCAAAGCGTGCCACCAGGCCTGCTCCCGCCATGGAAAGGCCGATGAAGGCGATCAGGGTGAGCCCGACGAGAACACCGATTCTGGCTCCGACAGCGGCATCCATCCGCGCCTGGGGGCGGCGTCGTTGGTAGATGCCCAGGGCGACGACTGAGGCACTGATGGTCCATAACCAGCTTATGAACGAAAATGCGGGGATTTTAGTGGATGTGACGCTAAGAACGGCGGCGATCAGGGCGACGAGCAGTGCGCAAAGAATCGCCGTTTTCCACTCAATCTGTTGCGGATGCGGAGGAGGCAGTACTCCTGTGGAGCTGTCGGAAGCATCGGAGTCGGGCTCGGGGGCCTCTGGCAGGTAGATCTGCGGGGCTCCGCAATGGGGGCAGAAGGAGGAGGCGTCCTCGCCGGAGTCTAGTTCCCCGTTGCATCGGTGGCAGTAGGCGTGCATAGGTCCAAGCTATCCCAGCAGACACCAAGCGGCAAGCCGGGCTGCTTTCTATTGACGCCGGTCTGGCTCGGAGCCCTCGACCGAGAGATTGCCGGGAAGATCAAGGACCACAAGGCCGAACTTCGTTCCTGAACCGTCGGGATCGACAGCGACGATGCGCTGATGCTGTTTGGAGCCGACCTTGAACTCTGTTTTGCCGGTGGCATCTGCGTTGACCTCGACATGTCTGCCATTGCCATCGGAGCAGGTCAGACCCTGGTCAGTCTGGATAGGAGTGCCAACAGGGTTATCGTGATTGCATTGAATGACGGTCCCATAACGCTTCATCGCGTCGCGATAGAAGTCAGAGACCTTGTCCGGAGCGTCGGGTGTCCGGTAGCTTGCGGCCTTCACGCGCAATTGAAATTTGCCAAAGCTCAGATTGACGTCCGCCGATCCATTGTTTTTATCTTTTTTGACCAATTCCGCGCCGGGATAGATTGGAAGCCCGATTCCTGTGACATCTGCTTTATCACTGGTCTTTACTTCGACGCCTCCGAACGGTGTTGCAACCTTCACGTTCTTATTGTCACCATGTTCGTCTGTAGCTACACGGCATCCGGAGATCAAAAAGCCTGTAAGGAACGCCCCCGTAAGAAGTACGCGTTTCACGCTCATGGATTTTGCCTTTCCTTAGGACCATACGCTTGCCGGCGTTGCGAAGTTCCTTTTCGCACGGAGCCCATACCGGCTCCCTCGTCGACCTGGCGCAGTGATAAAGAGAATGAGTTGCGCATTCATTATGGAGGGACGGACGGAGAAGCAACAGAAGAAATACACTTCCTGGGGCCTCAAAACCGGTACGGGAAGAGAAATCACGTACTTGAATCGTTTCGCGGTGTCCTATACTGAGGTGGGACAGAAGTCCGTCTTCTCTGGAGCGCTAGCATGACGCAGCACCAGACAATTCGAAGAAACACAGCTTCGTCCGCGGCCGAGATTCCGGACAAGCTGTACTTCCGTATTGGCGAGGTTTCCCGTCTCTGTGACGTTCCGGCGTATGTTCTTCGCTTCTGGGAGAGTGAATTCCCCCAGCTGAAACCCCATAAGGGCGGCACCGGGCAGAGGCTCTATCGACGGCGGGATGTCGAGACCGTTCTCCATATTAAGTCACTGTTGTACGACGAGGGATACACGATCTCCGGCGCTCGCCAGGTGATCAAGACTGAGCAGAAGCAGAAGGTTCCCCAGCTGGCCCTTGATATTGAGGAAGGGAATCCAAAAACTTCGACTCAGCAGCTTCGTAAGCTGCAAAAGGAGATGCGGGAGCTGCTCGCATTTCTATCCCGTCCCCCAGCGCGCTCTACAGTCCAAAGTATCCGCTTGCCTCGCTCTCCGGCTCCGCAGCGTCAGAGTGCCAGCAAGGAACTGTTTCATTCAGAGACGGAACTTTAGACCCCTTCCCGAAGTAATCGTCGTCGATTGAGAGCCAACACCAGAAAAAGCCTGTGCACGCGGAACGTGTACGTACTTCACAGGGAGATTCTGCCCGTATGAATTGCCCATAGAGACAGACTCGCGATGGTGATCCAGAGAAGTATGCCCTGTAGAAGAGGCCGTAGACCTACCTGGCGTAACGTGTTTCGAGAGATTCCTGTACCGATAAGAAACAGAACTACAGTCAGTCCCGAGTGACCGAGACGGACCATGGCCTGGAGCGCGAGCTTCGCCGGCGGCAGGTACAGCGAGAGGTAGCTCGCCGCGAGCGCCGCAAGGCAGAACCAGGCGATAAACCAGGGCCATTGCATCCGAGCGTTGCTTCGACGCAAAGAAGCGGTGGCCAGGGCCACGGGAATGATCCACAGGGCGCGAGCCAGCTTGACCGTAGTGCCGACCGCAAGGGCAACCGGCCCGTATTTTGCGCCCGCGCCGACTACCGAACTGGTGTCGTGGATTGCGAGCGCTGCCCAGAGGCCGAACTGCGTCTGTGTCATATGCAGGGACCACCCGATCGCGGGAAAGACGATGAGGGCGGCCGAATTGAGGACGAAGACGGTTCCGAGGGAAACTGCCATCTCTTCTTCATTGGCATCGAGAACGGGACCGAGCGCCGCCACCGCGCTGCCCCCGCAGATCGCGGTTCCCGCGCTGATGAGAAGGGATTGTGTCCTGGGGACGCGGAAGATCTTGCCAAGGAAAGTGCCGAGCGTAAGAGCAAAGGTGATTCCGAGGGCGGTATAGGCGAATCCGGAACGACCAGCACGAATGACCTCGTGGAGGTTCATGCCAAAACCGAGGCATACCACCGATACCTGGAGAAGAAACCGCGAGAGTCGGTGGGCCTGTCCGGGGTAAGGATGCTTCAGTGCCAGACCAAAGGCCAGTCCGAAGGAGAGCGCCAGAGGAGGACCGATCAGGCCACTGGCCGCCAGGAGTATGCCAACAAAGAAGAGCATGTTCGTCATCGCTCTTTCAGGGTCGGCGCCTGCCGTTGCAATGTCGAGACGAGGTTTTGAATCGCCGATAAGATTTACTTATCGGGTTATTTGAATATTTGTCTCATTTGGCAGGTGCGACAGCAGCCTTGGCAAATCGTTGAAATGCAGCGGCGGTTCCTGTCAGTTCCGCGCCCGCTGGCCAGACGAAGCGGAACTCGCGCACAATTTTCACGCCAGCTACCTTCACGATCTTCAGCGTTCCGAGGTGGAGGGCTCTGGCGGCGGCCCAGCGCGAGACGAAGCCAACGCCGAGCCCGGCTTCGACTCCGGAAAGAATGGCCTCGGTTGAGTCCAATTCCATAACGACGTTCAGGGTCTTTTGTGTGACGCCGATGGTTTTAAGTGCGCGCTCCACGACTCTGCGCGATCCCGACCCGCGCTCCCGCATCAGCAAAGGAACGGTGTGGAGTTCCGACAGCGGGACTGGCGTTCTGCGTTGTGTCCACTCATGCATTGGATTCACAATCAAGACGAGCTCATCGGGGGCCATTGGCTCTGTCTTCAGATCCCGCCTCATTGGGGGGCCTTCGATCATCCCAAATGCCACCCTGCCCTCAGCCACCGCTTCAGCAATCTCCTCTGTGTTGCCGCTGACCATCGAAAGCCGCACATGGGGATATTGCTTGAGGAAGGATCCGAGGATGCGTGGCAGGAGGTATTGTGCCACGGTGGTGGATGCGCCCAGTTTGAGTTCGCCGGATACTTCGAGATTGAGTTCAGCAATCTTCTTTTCGGCTTCTGCGATCAGAGCGGCGGCGCGGTGTGCATACTGCAAGAGAATGGTTCCCGCCTCAGTCAGAGCAACCTGGCTGCCGCGCCCGTTGCCGCCCGCCCGGTCGAAGAGTTGAACTCCCGCCTCTTCCTCGAGAGCGCGGATCTGTTGACTGACGGCAGGCTGGCTCAAGTGAAGAGCTTCGGCGGCCTTGCGGAAGCTCATGGCCTCGGCTACAGCACGAAAGACCTTCAGGCGAAAGTTCTCCATCGATTTTCCTTTGAGCGGGGTTGCATTCAATTGCCGCTGCAGACAGCATAAGTCTCCGCGACTGGACGGGCATGAACGTGAAAGGTCGATTAAGCGGTAAACGATAAAAATCCGTATCGCGTAGCTATATTTTTCGCGCCAAGTTTCGTTGACGGCGGGATTACAGGGTGTGATAGCATCCGTCTCTCGCCGCAACGGCCTCGATCCGGAGCGACGAAAAAGTCAGTAGCCGGCACGAAGACGGTCACGAGGGTCGATGAGTGGTCCAGATGACGGCGGATGAGCGGAAGCTGGGGGTGCCTCCTTGCAGGAGATGGAGGACAGACCGACAAGAATGCCGGGGGTCGCTGGCGGGTCTGGACAAAGCGCCACGATGGCAGCGAGATCTTTGTGCCGCACCGGCAGGGTTTCAATCTCCAACGAACTCTAAGACTTTTGCGGAGTTTACTGGACGACCGTAGCATACGGAGGGGCCTCGCATGAGGGTCTACACGGGAAGTGATATTCGCAATGTAGCCGTTGTCGGACACTCGCACAGCGGAAAGACATCGTTGATCGCAGCTATGCTGCACGCAGCCAAGATGACGCCGGAGCTTGGGCGCGTCGAGGATGGCTCCGCCGTTACCGCCTACGATGACGAAGAGGTAGCCCGGCAGACCACGATGTCGAATGCAGTCGCATTTGCCGAGTGGGATGGCGTGAAGGTAAACATGATCGACACGCCGGGTTTCCACATGTTTGTTCACGAAGCCCGGGCAGCGATGATGCCGGTTGAGTCCGCTCTGATTGTTGTTAACGCCTGTCTGGGAATTGAAACGATGACAGATCGAGTGTGGAAGTATGCGACGGAAGTGGCTCTTCCGCGAGTGATTGTAGTGAACCAATGCGACCATCCCAAGGCAGGCAGCGGGATGGAGCGAAAGCAGTTGATCGAAGCGATGCAGTCGAAATGGGGGCGCCAGGTCGTTCCTCTGGAGCTGCCGATTGTGGATGAGAAGGGATTTCATGGAGTCGTCGATCTGGTAACGATGAAGTCCTATCTTTATGAGTCCGGGGGAAATGGGAGAGGCGAGGCCGGTCCCATTCCTGCCGCGCTGGAGGGAGACGCCCGTAAGGCACATGAGGAGCTGGTGGAACTGGTTGCGGAAGGAAAAGATGAGTTGATGGAAGAGTTCTTCCGCGAAGGAACTATTCCTGAGGAGCATTTGATTGCTGCTCTCCACGAAGCGGTCAGGGAAGACAGGATCTTTCCGGTACTTTATGCGAGCGGATTGAGAAACATCGGAACGGATCATCTCCTGGATTTTCTGAAGATCTACGCTCCTGCTCCTGTGGAGCGCGAGCCGATTGCCGCCCGCGCTACCAGCATCGTGCCTGCGGCCCACAGCAATGGAGAGGCAAAGCCCGGCGACGGGGTGGCGCAGGAAGAGATGGTGATGCGTCCGGTCGCTGATAAGGAACCGTTGGCACTCTATGTCTACAAGACGATGACTGATCCGTTTGCGGGACGGATCTCGTTCTTCAAGGTTCTCAGCGGAGTTGCGAAGAACGACACTGCCGTCCAGAACTTCACGCGTCACGAGATGGAGCGTTTGATGCATCTATCGGTGATGCAGGGCCGTAAGCCCACAGAGATTCAGGAACTGCATGCCGGCGATCTGGGTGCCGTACCGAAACTGCGCTCTACGCTGAGCGGGGACACGCTCGGGGACAAGGCGCACGAGATTTTTCTTGAACCGGTTATGGCGCCAGAGCCGGTGATGACCTATGCCATTGAACCGAAGTCGCGTGCAGATGAGGATAAGTTAGCGCCTGCGTTGCACAAGTTGATGGAAGAGGATCTGATGGTGCGATTTTTCCGTGATCCGTCTACAGGAGAGTTCCTTGTGGCGGGATCAGGGCAGACGCATATAGAGGCCATTGTTTCAAAGCTCAAAAAGCGTTACCACACGGAGGTGACGCTGAAGGCGCCAAAGGTCCCCTATCGCGAGACGATTCGTGGACAGGCCGAGGCACAGGGAAAACATAAAAAGCAGACTGGTGGACATGGGCAGTTCGGTGACTGCCGGATTCGAATGGAACCGCTGCAGCGAGGGAGCGGGATCGTATTCGTCAACAGCATCTATGGGGGAGTGATTCCGAGGCAGTTTATCCCGGCTGTAGAGAAGGGAATTCACGAATCGGCAGCTCGAGGATATCTGGCTGGATATCCGGTGGTGGACTTCAAGGTGACGTTGCTGGACGGGAGTTATCACGACGTCGATTCCAGCGAGATGTCCTTCAAGCTGGCGGCGCGACTTGCTTTTCGTAAATGTATGGAACAGGCGAAGCCGACTTTGCTGGAGCCGGTGATGCGGGTGGAGATTGAGGGGCCTGAGGAGTTCGCAGGCCCGTTGATGGCTGACCTGAACGGGCGCCGGGGCCGGGTACAGGGAATGGAGAGTATGACCTCAGGAACGATGATCCGAGCCGAGGTTCCGATGGCGGAGATGCTGAACTATGGCGCGACGCTCACCGCCATTACGCAGGGTCGCGGCAGCTTCAGGATGGATATGGATCATTATGAGATGGTTCCACAGCAGCTGTCGGAGAAGATTCGGGCAACGGCCACCAGGGCGACGGGGGAAGACGCTGAAGATTAGAGTAAATTTCACAAAGAGCAGCGCTGTGTCGCCAGATCGTCCTATGTGTGGAAGATAAAGTGCCTGTTTTCAGTGCGTGGGTCCATCCAATCCAACGCCGAGCAGGGTTTACGCATCCATCCTGAAAAGTCTTGTGGGAAATTGCTGTTTATAAAGATTGAAATATGAACGAATCCTTACGTCCTGCAAAAGCTCAGAGCCCATGGCTGGAGCGTCTGCGGGCGCTTCGTAATGTTCCCCCTGTCCTTCATATCTTGTGGGAATCCGGGCCTTGGGTTGTCACGTGGGGTTTATTCCTGCGTGTCATCGTCGCTGTGTTGCCTTTTGGTATCACAAAGGTTGCGGCAATCATTCTCGGCGACATCGCTAGCGCTATAAATGGACATAAGCTGCCTGAGAATTTTTGGATCCTGGTGGGGATCGAGGTGGGGCTCAACGTCGCACTGGGGCTGTTGATGCGAGCCATCGACTACACCGACGCTCTGCTTGCAAATCGATATACACAACATGTCAGCGTGCGCGTGATGGACCAGGCTGCCCGCCTGGACCTGACGACTTACGAGAACCCAGTTTTCTACGACAGGCTGGAGCGCGCTCGCGTTCAGGCGACGGATCGGCTGGTGCTGATTCAGCAGTTGGGGCGGTTGGTTCAGCAGGTGATCACGACTCTCGCCTTTTCTGCGGCGCTCGCGTTGGCCTCTCCCTGGCTTGTGCTTTTGCTCGGACTCGGAGTTCTGCCATCTTTTCTGGGCGAGACCCACTTTGCGTTTCTTGGATATGCGAAGAACTTTCGGCAGACGACGGCGAAGCGGCAGATGGACTATCTGCGCCAGGTGGCTGGTAGTCGTGAGGGAGCCAAAGAGGTTAAGCTCTTCGGTCTTCATCGGTTCTTCACCAATCGGTTCAAAGAGCTTGCGAGTCAGATCTATAGAGAAGACGTTGCGCTGGCTCGGTCCAAGTTGGTGATCGGAGGCCTCCTAGGTATCATCGGCACGTTGGGGTATTACGGTGCCTACATCTATGTCATCTGGCGTACCCTCGCGGGGCACTATGACATTGCCCAGTTTTCGTTCCTGACGGCATCCATTCAGCAGGCAAGTTCCAATCTTCAGCAGGTTTTCTCAACCGCTTCAGGCATTGCGGACCAGGCGCTATTCCTTACGGATCTATTAGCGTTCTTTGAGATGAAATCGATCGTGGATCCGAACCCTAACGGTCGCAAGATCCCAGAGCATATTGTGGATGGATTTGAGTTCCGGAACGTGTCGTTTGCGTATCCGGGAACGACGCGGACGATTCTCAAGAACTTCAATATGAAGCTTCGCCAGGGAGAGCGCATTGCTCTCATTGGAGAAAACGGACAGGGTAAAACCACGATCGTGAAGCTGATCACTCGGCTCTACGATCCTACAGAGGGCCAGATACTGTTGGATGGTATCGACTTGCGCGAATACTCCCTTGAAGATCTTCACCAGAATATCGGTGTCATTTTCCAGGACTTTGTGCGATTTGAGATGACGGCACGGGAGAATATCGCCATCGGGCGAATTGAAAGCGTGAACAGCCAACCAGATTTGGAGGCTGCTGCTCATAAGAGCCTGGCCGATACGGTGATTGCTAAACTGGCTGGAGGCTACGACCAGATGCTGGGCCGCAGATTCGAAGGCGGCGTCGAGCTTTCTGGAGGAGAATGGCAGAAGATCGCTCTTGCCCGTGCGTATCTGCGCGATGCGCAATTGCTGATTTTGGATGAGCCGACGGCGGCACTCGATGCACGGAGCGAGCTGGAGGTCTTTGAACGATTTGCGGAGTTGACGGAGGGCAAGATGGCTCTGTTGATCTCGCATCGTTTTTCGACAGTTCGAATGGCGGATCGTATTGTGGTTCTTTCGGGGGGCCGCCTGATCGAAGAGGGGAACCACCAGCAGCTGATGGCGGCAGGTGGGGTATATGCAGATATGTTCGAGATGCAGGCTGCCAGTTACCGCTGAGTTCAATGAGTACATGCATGCCTTCCTGATTTATTTGCGACATTTACTGACAGAGAGTTGAGTTAGAGGTTCGATGGCATTGTCTGAAGATCTGACACCGGCACACACCACGCCCTTAACTGCACCCGTCCAGGAGACTCCAGCAACGGGTCTTCCGGAAGAGCCGACGATTGGCGAAGCAGAGTTGCGGCGGCACGCCGATGAACTGGCCCAGAGGTTGCATGGCCAGATGCCGGCAAAGAGTCAGGAAGACCTTATCCGCTATCTGGATCACCTGCGCAAGCGGCTTGCCGCGCGCGTTCCCGTCTGGAAGCAGGGAACCTCGACCACCGAGCTCACGCCTAAGCTGGAATTGGTTGAGAGCGCCAGAATGTTCGAGTCCGTGATCCCTCGCGGAGAGGGCGCAGCTGCGACCTTCAAAGAGGTTCCTGTGGCGGAACTTCCTCCTGTCGGCATGCTGCCGCAGGTAATTCATCTTGCAGGAAGTTATCTTTCAGCGGTAGACGGAATCTGGTCTCCTCGCAGCCTCTCGGTCTACATCAACCAGATTCAGCGGCACCATCCGCTTTTGCTGCGTGAGATCGAGTTGCTTCCGGAAGCACTGAAGATCTCTCAGCTTGAGTTCATTCTGAACCGTGCAGACGATGCCTTCGCCGCAGGGGAGCTGCCGCCAATTGAGCAATCTCCCTTTTCGGCGCCGATTCATAGCCTGCGACGAATGAACCAGATCGAATGGAGAGATATTCTCGAACCACTCGTTGCGTTCGATCCTGTGCTTCGACTGGACCCCGGCGGCACGTTTGGGCTGATGGAAGAGGAGACGCGGGCTTCCTATCGTTTGCGAATTGCAGAGCTTGCGCGTCACGCCGACACGAATGAGGTCCAGACGGCGCAGATTGCGCTGGAGCTTGCACAGACCGCTGAGCGTTCGGAGTATTCCGATCCTCGCATGGCCAAGCGGAAGTCACACATTGGGTACTATCTCTTTGCCGATGGAGTGCGAGAGCTCAAACTGCGGATCGGCTTTCGGCCCTCTCCAATGGAGAGACTGCGAGAGTGGATCAGTGCGTACAACGAAGAGTTCTATATCCTCGGAACCTTCATCCTTGCTCTGCTCCTGATTACGGCCATCATTCTGCCTCTCGTACCGCATCATGACTTCTGGCCAGTGATGGCTGCGCTGCTGCTGGCTTTGCTGCCGGCCACGCAGGGTGCTGTCGACCTTGTCAATGGCATTGTTACGACGCTAATGAAGACAGAAGCCCTTCCAAAGCTGGACTTCTCCAAGGGCATTCCACAGGAAGCGGCGACCCTTGTGGTTGTGCCGACTTTGCTGCTGAACGAGAAACAGGTAGAAGATCTGTTGGATGAGCTTGAGGCAAGATATCTCTCGAACCAAGATCCGAATCTTCACTTTGCGTTATTGACGGACCTCCCGGATACAGCGGCGCGTCCGCCGCAGGTCGATGAAGGTCCACTGGTCGATATGGCAGCACGAGCGATCGACCAGTTGAACCGGAAGTATGCGGGACGGAAGGCAGGATCTTTTCTTCTGCTCCATCGGCACCGTGCGTTCAATGCCAGGCAAGGCGTCTGGATGGGATGGGAACGCAAGCGCGGCAAGCTGCTTGACCTGAACCGCCTGCTCGAAGAGGAGCATGACAGCTTTCCTCGTAAAGCGGGCCCGCTGGGCGTGCTCGAGCACATTCGATACGTGATCACGCTGGATTCCGATACGCAGCTTCCTCATGGCACTGCAGCTCGCATGATCGGAACGATGACGCATCCGCTCAACCGAGCGATCATCCATCCGAAGCTTCGCATCATCACGGCAGGGTATGGAATCCTGCAGCCACGTGTGGGAGTCAGCGTATCTTCGGCCTCGCGCTCGCGGCTGGCGGCTTTGTACTCTGGCGAGACGGGCTTCGATGTGTATGCGCGCGCCGTCTCTGACGCCTATCAGGATCTGTTTGGAGAAGGAAGCTTCACTGGCAAGGGCATCTATGACGTAAGCGCCTTTCACCAGGTCCTGAATCACCGCTTTCCTCGAAACGCTCTTCTTTCACACGACCTGATCGAAGGAGCTTATGCACGCGCGGGATTGGTATCGGACATCGAGGTCATCGACGACTATCCATCTCACTATTCCGCACACATGAAGCGCAAGCATCGCTGGGTACGTGGGGACTGGCAGATCCTTCGCTGGCTATTCAACGTTGTGCCCGACGAGTACGGACGGCTGGTCGTCAATCCAATCAGCACGATCTCGCGTTGGAAGATTCTCGACAATCTGCGGCGCAGTCTGATTGAGCCGATCGTGTTTCTCCTGTTCGTCTTTGGATGGTTCTTTCTTCCAGGAGGGGCGCTGTATTGGACTCTTGCTGTCCTTGTGGTGATTCTTCTGCCAGGGCTGGTGCAGCTGGGATTCAATGTCAGCCGGGCTTTGTTCAAGCAAAGCTTTGCCGCATTTCGTGATGGCGCCATCACGTTCGTATCTTCGATGGCAATCACGCTGCTGAACCTGATTTTTTTGCCGCATCACATGCTTCTGTCGCTGGATGCGATCGTTCGCTCGCTCGTGCGGTTGTTTATGTCCGGCAAGAACCTGTTGGACTGGGAGACAGCCGCGCAGTCAGAGGCCAGTGTCGGGCGCGGTTCTTTGGATACCTATCTAAAACTTTCGCCACTGATTGCACTGACGCTTGCCATCGGACTCGCGCTTGGCAGGCCGGAAGCGCTCTTTCCGGCAGCTCCGATTCTGGTTTTGTGGGCTCTCGCGCCAGCAGTGGCATCGTGGGTCAACTCTTCTCCTCGAGCCGCGGAAGGGCCGCTGAAGAAGGTCGACCGTGACTTCCTGGAGCGTCAGGCGCTCTTGATCTGGCGCTACTTTAAGGAGTTCGGAGGCCCCGACAATCACTGGCTTATTCCGGACAACGTCGAAGAAAAGAACACGCATCAGGTCAGGAAGCTCTCGCCGACCAATCTCGGAATGTTATTCAATGCGCGGCAGGCAGCTTGTGAGTTCGGCTTTGTAACACCGGAATGGTTCGTCGAGGCGACCATAGGAACCCTGAATACTTACGAGGGACTCGAAAAACAGCGGGGGCATATCTATAACTGGTATGACATCGAGACGCTGCAGCCGATTACTCCCAAGATTGTATCTGCGGTCGATAGCGGAAATCTTGCTGCTTCGTTCTACTCCCTTCACTCCGGCGCGCTGGAACTGCTGAAGCGGCCGCTTCTGCCGGAGCGACTGTCGAAAGAGTCGGAGGACCGTGGAGCGGAGACTGCGGATTGGGTAGACGAGGAGAGGCGCTGGATCCGAAAGGAGTGGGAGAAGTTTGGGGAGTCGTATGCGCCATGGCAATCACCCCGCTTCGAGACGCTCTTTCAGGGAGCGACTCTGGTTGCTCCGCCGGAACCGCTGACGCTCGCGAAGGCGTCCGGGTATGCGAACGATCTAGAGGCTAAGCTGGAGACTGTGGCCGGCGGTCCAGAGTTACAGCGACTAGCCTCAGAGTTGCGCGCGCTGCTGCCTGAGACAAAGAATCGCATCGCACAACTCTGCGCAAACCTTGAATCGATCGCGCAGCGAGCTAACGAGTACGCGGATGCGATGCAGTACGGATTTTTGCTGGTCAAGTCGAGAAAACTGCTTTCGATCGGATACGACGGTGTCACTGGCGAGCTCTATGGCGCCTGTTATGATCTTCTCGCCTCAGAGGCGCGGATGGCCTTCTTTCTCGCAGTCGCGAAGGGCGATATCCCGCAGGAATCGTGGTTCCGGCTGGATCGGTCGCATGTGCTGGTCAAGGGTCGTCCCTGCCTGTTGTCCTGGACGGGGACGATGTTCGAGTACATGATGCCCGCGTTGTGGATGCGTCCTTATCTCAACACGCTGATCACGAGATCGTTGGAATCGGCCGTACGCATTCAGCGAGATCACGTAAGGAACATTCCCTGGGGCATCTCGGAGTCCGGGTTTGCGAAGTTGGATGACTCCGGGCGTTATGGATACCAAGCCTGGGGAATACCACAGGTTGCTCTGAAGTACGGCGCAGAAGATGGCCCGGTGATCTCTCCGTACTCCAGCTTTCTGGCGCTTCCGCTTCTGCGAGATGATGCGGTGGCCAACCTGCGCCGGATGGCTTCGATGGGATGGGTGGGGGAGTACGGTTATTATGAAGCCGCCGATTACACGCACGGCAAAGAGCCCCAGATGGTGCGTTCGTGGATGGCGCATCACCAGGGAATGAGCCTGTTGGCCCTCACGAATCTGTTACGTGACGGTGCGTTCCAGCGGTGGTTCCACGCGACCCCGATTGTTCGGGCGACAGAACTGCTGCTGCACGAGAAGCCCCTTAGCAAGGAGTCCAAGGAAGCTCTGGATGAGGCTGTCGTTGCAAAGCCTGAAGAGAAAGCCGGGACTGCGAACGGTCAATCCAAGGTCGCCTGATCCGCGCAGATCAGGCGACAGCCACACTAGTAATTTCGGAACCCGGCAAGCTTCATGGCGTGCGAAGTCTCACCGTTCTCCATGAAATACTTCCAGACAAAGCCGGTGCGGAAGTTCTCAATCATCAGAAGGCTGATGCCGAGATCGATCCCGAGCACATCGGCGTCATACCATGCGAGATCCGGGTGAAAAGCATCGCATGGGCCGTATCTTCCCCAAGCGTACTGGCCGAACTTGTCCTTTAGGGATCGAAGCACTCGCAGGCAATCGTCCGGCAGAAAAGCAATAGAGCCTGCCGTAGCGCATGGAACGACGGTGCCGTCGATCGGGCCCATCAAAGGAGGTCCTCCCCATGCCGTATAACCATGGATCCAGTCAGAAGCCGTGACGCCCCAATAATCGTCGCTATAGCCACGATTAAGACTCATGCAAAATGCCTTGTGAGCCCGAACGGCGGTGACCGAGTTTGCAAAGTAGTCGACGTAGGAGTCACGCTTGCCGTGGAAATCGAACCAGGCATGCGAGTAGAGATGAATAAAAAGAGGATCAGGTCCGCTGATGAAGCTGAACTTTTCGAACCTGGTTCGAGGACGGGAGAAGCTCTTCCAGCAGGAAGGATCAATGGGATGCGTCGGAGAGCCGATGGCGAGGAGGTACATCATCATCATCTCGGCGTAGTGGTCCCATCTCGGTGTAAGGAAACCTGTAGCAGGAAGCCAACCGAGAGCAAAGGTCTTACCGTTATTCAGCATCCAGGGCCAATCGACGCGGTTGTAGATCTGCGTTGCCAGATCGGTGATCTTCGGATCCTTGAAGTACGAGCGACAGGTGAGAACTCCGCAGAGCAGAATCGCCGTATCGATGGGAGAGACCTCGATATTAAGGAGCGGAAGGCCGGTCTTCACATCGTTGAAGTGATAGTAGAAGCCATGCTCCGTGGGCATGGGTTTCAGGTGGAACTGGAGCGTCGCAAGCACGCGGCGCCGGATGCGATCGGATGGAAGATATCGACGGCTGTCGGCGATGCAGAGAGCCGTGAGCCCAAAGCCAGTGGAAGCGATGCTGGAGACGAATCGCGGATCCATTTGTCCAGCCGGCAAGTGATTGTTCGCACGATCCAGAATCTGACCGGTAGAGGGGTCAGCCTGTTCGTAAAAGTAAAGGCAGGCTTGCCTCTCCATCTCATCGAGAAAGGCGGTGGCGTCTGGATCGAGGGTTGCAGGTCGAGGAGCGGCCAGAGCGGTTTCCCCTAACAGAGCTGGAAGCGCCAGACCGGAGAGGATGGAGCCACCGATCCAGTGCATTGCACTTCGCCGTGTGATCTGTTGGCGAGAGATCGCCGTGCCTGCGTCGCTGTGATTGATGTTACGCCCGCCCCCACAATCTGAAATTAGCGCTAAGCCTTTCCCTTGCCGATGATGACTACGACCAGCCCCTGTGGCGGGACCTCAATCTTTAAACTTCCCTTACTGAGCTTCACAGATTCTGGAGGAGCCTGCTTACCGGCCTCGCGCAGCTTGACGATCTGCTCACGGGAGGGGAAGGCGGGGCGTCCCATGGCATCGTAGGTCGTCATTACATTGCCATGAGTCTCGTCGACCCGAAGAACTTTCGCAACGGCATTCGACGATACACCAGTTAACTGCAGTGTAAACTCCCGGCCGGGGCTGCGGATAGCCGGAGGTTTCGTGTATGTTGCTCCAGTTCCGTCAGGAGGAGCGTAGTTCCAGAGGGCGAGCACCAGACTTCCGTCTTCGGTGCGTGTAGCCAGCGCCGAATCGGAGCTTAGCGCGATGCGTTGTGTGCCCAGTTGGTGGAGCATTGCGAACGCGTTGAAGGCAGGCTTGGGGATGCCATGCTCAGCGAGCAGGCCGAATCCTCCATAGAAAGGCGTCCGGACTACACCCTGCTCTTCGAATACGTCTGAGAAGGTCCAGTAGCTCATAGCCTCGGTCAGGCCATCGCACTGGCTGATGGTCGTAGCCAGCCACGGGCCCATGTAGATGGAGTCGGTGACATTGGGCTCATTGGCGTAGCTGGCATTGTATTCACTGAATATAAGAGGAACCGAGGGCAGAGGAGACGAGGTGATCTCGTCGTGAACCTTGCGGACCGCGCGGCATACCATGCGGTCGCGCGGGATGTTTTCGTTACTTTGAAAGATATCCTTTGCTGTGTCGTTGGCGTAGACATGGCTGGAGACAAAGTCGACGGGGATGTTTTTTTCCTTGCAGTGGCGCAGAAAGTCTCCTGTCCAGGCGGCCTGCGCTGTGGAAGGACCTCCCACTCGAATGCGCGAGCTTACTTTTTTGATGGCGAGAGCGGTGTGGTCATAGAGTTCGAAGTAGCTGGCTTGAGCCGGTTTTCCTCGCCAGAAATCGATATTGGGTTCATTCCAGACCTCGAAATCCCAGTGAGAGACCTCATCGAGGCCGTAGCGGTCAACCAGATGCTGCACAAACGCCGTGATCATGGCATCCCACTGGGCGTAGTCACGCGGCGGGGTGACATTGGGTTTGTACCAGAAAGGATGCTGCGATTCGGGGTCGGAGGCCAGCTTTCGAGGCATGAAGCTGAGCTCTACAAAGGGCCGGACACCCTGGTCGAGCAGGCCATCGTAAATCTGATCGATATACGAGAAGTTGTAGATGCCATTGGCAGTGTCGGCAGTGGGCGCCGCCTCTCTCATCTGGGCAAACTGGATTGGCTTGCGATCGGGATCGTACAACCCGACTTCGTCGCCGAAGATGGCATGAAATCGAACCGTGCGAAGCTCTGTGACGTGCTTGACCGTTTGCAGGTCCTGGCGATAGCTGTCGCGAAGAGTAAGGATGGCTCTGCCGGAGCCGAACATCTGTTCCCAGAAGTGAGGGAATGGAGTGGATTTTGCCTTTGCGTCCACTCGTAGCGTCTCTCCTGTGGCTGGAGCTGCACTCGTCTGCGCTTGCAGGGCTCCGGGGCAGGCTGTTGCAAGAAGAAGAGTCGCAATCCGCATCGGGTGAGCGGAGAAAAAAGAGTTTCGCTTGCAAGCCGTCATGGTCTGACATCTCCGCAACATGATTTCTTATAAATAGGATGCGATCCATCCGGCAGAGTCGCCGCAGTTTTTGGACGAGCAGACGGTTCCTGCTGAGGGTGAGTTGTTTTGATCTCATTTCTCTCTTCCAACGCAGTTTCGAATTGAATTTTGTGTTTCTTTAGCGGCGAGATGCGCCGGGAAGAAAGCCCCGTTCCGATTAATTGGACCTCGACGCAAACAGAATCTTCCTGATCGCTTCTCAGGGACGTAAAGCGAAGAGCGAAGAAGCCCGAAGGAGCATGCGCGTTTAGGAGCGTTCAGAAGGCCACACGAAGGAAGTGTTCAGACCACCCCCTCGCAGGGTTGCCAGACGAATTCGCAGAGGAACGAGTGGGTCGAAAATGAGGCTTGACGAAGCTTATCCTGTTATTGCTTAATGGCAGCGCACTTTTATACCCGGCTTAGACAAACGTTTGTCTATTTTTCTAAAAACGATTCCCAGGTGCGGGAGCAATCGATCCGGATGCAGGTCTTTATGGAGGCACGATCATGCGAAGTTTGAGATGGCTACTCGCCCTTCTGGTAGCGTCAGCATTTACGGGAAGCGGAATCCCCGCAGCAGCGCAAAGTATGAATGCCGGAGATATTCGCGGCATCGTAACCGATACCAGCGGAGCCGCGGTTCCCGATGTCAAGGTAACGGTTCTGAACAAGAACACGGGAGTGTCCAAAGATTTCACCACGAACCAGGACGGCCTCTACGACACCTCCTCGATCGTTCCCGGAACCTACGAGATCACGTTCTCTAAGACCGGTTTCCAGCAGTATGTTCGGTCGTCGATTACGCTGGTCGTGGGCAACACGACCATCAACGCTCAGTTGAGCGTCGGCGCGGTGACGGAACAGGTTGTCGTGAATACGGATCTCCCGCTGCTCGCGACGGAGAATGCGGAACAGACAACCACTTTGGACGCAAAACAGCTCGCTTCGCTACCGCAGGTAGGCACGCCGAACTGGGAGAATTTCACGATTCTGCTTCCAGGAGCTGCGGGCGCTCCGAAGGGATCCCAGGGAGCAAATAACCCAGGTCAGGTTGCTGCTGTTAATGGAAACCTCCCCTTCAGCACGATTCTTGCTGATGGAGCAGCGATTACATTGCCACACAGCGCCAATGCCGACGTGATGATTCTGGAGACGGTCCAGGAGGTCAAAGTAAGTGCCTCTGCCTTTTCCGCGCAGTATGGAATCGGCGGCATTATGTTTAACCAGATCAGCAAGGGTGGAACCAATTCTTTCCATGGTGCCGCCTATGAGTACTTCCAGAACGATGCACTCAACGCAGCAAATTATGCGTTCGCGCAAAAGGCGAGAAAACTTGCGGTTTCTCCCCTCCGATATAACAACTTTGGATTTGGTGTTGGCGGCCCGGTGCTGAAGAACAGGCTCTTCTTTTTCTTTGACTACGACAAAATTATCAATCACGGCGCAGCCTCAACTGGTACGGCTACGGTGCCTACTGAGGCAATGTTGAGCGGAGATTTTACGGGACTTGCGAACACTATCTATGACCCGGCAACCACGACCGTAGTAGACGGCAAGGTTCAGAGACTTTCCTTCGCGCAAGAGTATGGGAATGGCAATCGAATTCCCGCCAGTCGAATCGATCCGGTTGCCAAGGCATTCTCGTCGTACTATCCGAAGCCGAATACTCCAGGAACGATTACTTCTACTGGGCTGGTGCAGAACAACTACTTCTACAACGTCCCCAATTCGCAACCTTTCCAGAAGTTTTTTGGTCGCGCGGACTGGGACATTACGGGAAATAATCGATTGACGCTTTCAGATACCGCCAGCGACAATCCAGCATATTCCAACGGACAGGGACTCTTCCCCGTCAACTATCAGTCGCAGGGAGTTAGCCGACACAATGCCCAGATAACTGACGTCTGGACGATCTCTCCAAATGTGATTAACGAGTTTCGTATCGGATATACCAACCAGTTAAATTTCTTTGTGCCTGCCTCGTTAGGACAGGGGATTCCAGCAAAGGCAGGTTGGCAGTTTGCCAAGGCAGATGTGCTTCCGACGCTCAACGTCACCGGCTTTTATCAGATTACTCCCGCAACCAATGCGGTCTACAAAGAGCATGTCTACGATCCTTCCGATGTCGTTACGCTGATTCGCGGAAAGCATATTCTTCATTTCGGCGGAGAGTTCCTGTTCTTCCGCGATAACTCCACCGCCTGGGGAAATATCGATGCTGGAAGCATGGATTTTACTGGCGTTTACACGGCATCCACTCAAGGGGCTTCGGCCAGTGGTTTCAGCTATGCAGACTTCCTGCTTGGACAGTCCAGCAAATGGACTGCGCAGGTAACACCGGAGTCCGGTGCCAGGATGCGGGTTCCTCAGATGTTTGTTCAGGATGACTATAAGATCACACCAAACCTGACATTGAACCTGGGATTGCGCTATCAAATACAGTCGGGATGGGGAGAGGTCAAAGGCAACATGGCCACCTTCGATCCACGGGTGCAGAATCCCGCGACGGGGACACTGGGAGCGATGTGGTATGGGTCCACGAAAGCGAATGGGCGTACCCGCTTGCAGGAGCCTGTCTACAACACCTTCCTGCCAAGAGTTGGTTTCGCATGGCTGCTAGACAGCCATACCACGCTGCGTGGCGGTTTCGGCTTGTATGCCTACAACTGGAGCCTCGATACCTATGCGCCTGGAATGGGGCAGGCGTTCGGACAGCGAGGAAGTGTTACAGATCAATCGGGTGGAGTTAGCCCAGTCGTTGTTTTATCGAGCAATGGGTCTACTCTCCCTTATGTTTCCAACAGTACCGATCCCTCAGCTTTCAACGGGCAGGGCGTCAATTTCAACCAGCAGAAAGCGCCTGTCGGCGGCAGTTATCAATGGAACCTCAGCATGCAACGAGAGGTTTCCAACGACATGGTGTTTGAACTGGCCTATGTAGCGAGCCATGGACACGATCTTCCATTCCCCGTAGATATCAATCAGGTTCCGGAGAACAAGCTCGCCCCCAACGATCAGCAATTCAGGCCCTATCCTCAGTTTGGAAACCTCTTCGGAAGCACTAACAATGCGATCTCAAACTACAACTCGCTGCAGGCCTCGGTGAATAAGCGGTTGAGCCATGGCTTGAACTTCAACTTCAGTTACGTCTGGTCACACTTTATGGACGATATTGACTCGTCCGGATGGGGAAGCCGCGCCGGAGCGCAAAACTACCAGCGTTCCTACGATCCACATGCAAACTATGCCAACTCCAATTTCGATATACGCAATGCCTTCAAGGGAAGCGCCCTATATCAATTGCCTTTTGGAAGAGGGAAGGCGTTCCTGAACAACAACTGGTTGCTGGACGAGATCGTAGGCGGCTGGCAGGCTGCAGGCACTCTTGTCCTCCAGAGCGGCCAGCCTTTCACGGTGTCCATGGCGAAGGACCAGTCTTTCTCGATGGCTCAAAACGCTCAGTGGTATCCGAATCTCGTGGGTAATCCGCGTCTTTCGACCCACGGCGCTTATCATGGCACCAACCAGTGGTTCAACGAGGCTGCGTTTGCGGTTCCAGCGCCAGGGACGTTTGGTAACGCCGGACGCAATCTCCTGACAGGGCCGGGACTCACAAACGTAAACTTCTCTCTTGGCAAGACCTTCCCGATTCACGAGCAGATGGGAATTCAGATTCGAGCCGACGCCAGCAACATCTTCAATCATCCCAGCTTCAACCTGCCGACGACTGGAGGAAATCAAGGTTCGGCGCAGTTGATCGTGAATACTGACGGCTCGATTGCGACAGGAACTTCAACCATCCGTTCGGTCACGGTGAACGGCCGTAGTATGCAGCTCAGCGCCCGATTCTCTTTCTAAGGGTGCTTTACGGGCTTGGGATGGCGGACAGCTTCCGCCATCCCAATTTGTTCTCCGGGAATTTGCAACAAGAGTATGGTCTTGGAATGAAGGTTCTCTCGCTTCTTCTTGTGGCAGGTTTCGCCGCTGCGGGCCATCTTACGGCTCAAACGAATGCTGCACCGCCGACGAATCAGACGAAGGTTCATCAACAACGCGCGCACCAGCTTTTAGCGGAGAAAAAGCCCGAGCTCGCAGCGAAGGAATTTGCGGCAGTCCTCGCTACGGATCCTCGTAACCTGGATGCCCAGGCGAATCTGGGTGTGCTTCTTTACTTTCAAAACAAATACTCCGAAGCTGAACCTCACTTGCGGGCGGCACTCGAACAGCAGCCGGGCTTGACGAAGATTCAGGCGCTATTAGGTATGTGCGAGCGCCGTCTGGGAAAAGATGATGTAGCCCGGTCAGATCTTGAGGCTGTCGTGGGGCAGTTGGACGACGCGGGTGTTCGGATGGAGGTGGGTCTTGAGCTCATTGAGATCGACACCGCATCCCACGATCTGGCGCGAGCAGCCACGGTGGTGGAAACGCTTCGGCAGAAGAGCCCGACCGATCCTCGTGTTCTTTATGCGGCCTATCGCATCTATACCGATCTTGCAGGTGAGGCATTGCTGGGTTTATCAGTCGCGGCGCCAGAGTCAGGGCAGATGTATCAGGCGATCGCGCACGAACTGGTTCGCCAACGGGATATGAACGGCGCGATTACGGACTTCCGGAAGGCCCTGGCTGCAGACCCGCATCTGCCGGGAATTCACTTTGAGCTCGCCGAGGCACTACATGCTTCTGATGATGTGAGACTTCGGGCGGAGGCCGAAGAACAGTACAAGCTGGCTGTCGCTGCTAACCCAAGTGACGAGAAAGCCATCACGCGTCTCGGAGATATCGGGGTGGAAAGAGGCGATCTTGATGGTGCTGCCAACTCGTATAAACAGGCTTTGGCGATTGCGCCAAATGATGCGGATGCATTGATTGGACTCTCACGGGTTTACACCGAAAAAAATGACGCTCAATCCGCCGCTCCGCTGCTGGAGCGGGTAGTTAAGGCGGATGCCTCTAACGTGCAGGCGCACTATCGTTTGAGCGTGGTTTACCGAAAGCTGAAGCGGCCCGAAGAGGCAAAGCATGAACTTGAGGAGTATCAGAAATATAAGGCGATGAAAGAGAAGCTAAGAGCGATCTATAAGAACCTGCGGCTGGAAGATAATTCGACGGAACAGGATCAAGTGGGACGTTGATGCGCAGGGATTCAATGGTGTGGAGCTGGACGGTTGCCGTGTCACTTCTGCTGATGCAATCAGCCGCTCTCGGGGCGCAAAAGAAGATCTCAGGGGAGCAGGGCTCAGAACAGAAGCCGCCTACGATTCCCCAGCTTGTTGATATCACCTCCTCCACTGGGATTCATTTTGAACACCTTGCCAGTCCCGACCAGAGATATATCGTCGAGTCGATGGGGGGCGGCGTGGCATTGTTGGACTACGACGGCGATGGATGGCTCGACATCTACTTTACAAATGGTCCGAGCGTCGCGATGGCGCTGGAGGGGAAAAAGGCAAGCAGTGCTCTGTATCGCAATAATCACGATGGGAGCTTTACGGATGTGTCTTCAAAAGCAGGCGTGGAGTCTCCATGCTGGGCGATGGGTGCCGCGGTTGGAGACTATAACAATGATGGCAAGCCCGATCTTGTCGTAAGTTGTTTCGGCGGAGTCGTGTTGTATCGCAATAATGGGGACGGCACGTTCACGGATGTGACAAAGCCGTCAGGCCTGGACAAAGATACAGGATGGGCAACCGGTGTCACCTTTGGAGATAACGATGGCGACGGCTATGTGGACCTGTTCGTGCCACATTATGTGGACTTCGATCTGAAGGACCTTCCTACCTTCGGCTCTCGGAAGACCTGCCAGTATCACGATGTCCCAGTTCAATGTGGCCCGCGCGGCCTGAAGGGATACCCGGATACGTTGTTTCATAACAACGGCAATGGCACCTTCACCGAGGTTGCAGCGCAGGCCGGCGTCGATGACCCCAAGCGTTTCTTCGGCCTCGGTGCAGTCTGGTCAGACTTCGATAATGACGGTAAGCCCGACCTCTTTGTCGCCAATGATGGTGAACCCAACTACCTTTATCACAACGAGGGACAGAGTCGTTTCAGGGAGATTGGCTACGAGGCTGGAATTGCTGTTAGCGACGACGGTGTCGAACAGGCCAACATGGGCCTGGCGCTTGGGGATTATCTTCACACCGGGCGCATGAGCGTCGCCATCACGCATTTCAGCGATGAATACGCCGTTCTTTATCGCAATGATGGCAATCTCAGTTTCAGCGATGTCTCGCATACTGCGGGAATTGCACGTCCTACGGAACGGTTCGTCGGATGGGGAGATGCCTTCATCGACCTGGAGAACTCCGGCTGGCAGGACCTCGTTCTGGTCAATGGTCATGTCTATCCTCAGGTCGACAATGCAAAGGTAGGTACGGCCTACCGAGAGCCGAAGCTGGTCTTCCAAAATCAGCGCAATGGAAACTTCATCGATGTGAGCTCGCAGATGGGTAGTGTTATTACAACGCCCCAGGTCAGCAGGGGCTTGGCCGTTGGCGATCTCTTCAATCGCGGCAGGCTCGACCTTGTGATTGAGAACCTGACAGGCTCTCCGTTAATTCTTGAGACGCGGCCTGACCCGTCTCATCATTGGGTCGGCATTCAACTGGAGGGGGTCGCCTCCAATCGAATGGCACTCAATGCGCGTGTTTTTGTCACCACGAGTACGACGCAGCAGATGGACGAGGTTCGAAGTGGAGGCAGTTACCTCTCGCAAAGCGATACACGACTACACTTCGGCCTGGGGGAAGCCGACAAGATTGAGAAACTGGAGATTCGATGGCCGGACGGGATCTCTCAAGTCTTCCAGAACATAGCAGCAGATCGCTTCTTCTACCTCAAAGAGGGAGGAAAGCTGATAGAAAGATCGCAACACTAGGCAGAGCCGCCGCGACTCTTTGCCTTCCCCGCTAGACTCCGTGCCGGAGCCGTAGACTCACGCACTACAAGTTCGGGCTCAACCAGGATGAAGTCGGGAATCGACTCTCCAGCCAGCTTCTTGAGCAGCAACTGTGCAGCCGTGCTGCCTATCGCCTGCAGTGGTTGCCGGATCGTCGTAAGACTGGGAACCTGGTAGGCGGCAGACTGAATGTCATCAAAGCCAAGCACCGAAACGTCCTCGGGGACTCTAAGTCCGGCTTCGTGAAGAGCCCGAATGGTACCCATTGCCGACACATCGTTGAAGCAGAGGACTGCGGTAAAGGGATGCCCGCTTTTTATGAGTTTGCGAATCCCGGGATAGCTGATCTCAGGAGAGTGAGAGTCTTTGGAGAGATAGATCATCAGCTCTTCGTGAATCGCAATGCCGGCCTCCCGCGCCGCATTCAGGCTGGCAAACCATCGTGTATCTGCGTCTGAGCTGAAAGGCTGCCCATGCATGAAAGCAATCTTCTGATGGCCAAGATCGCGCAGGTGAGCGATCGAAAGCTTCGCAGCAAGTTCTTCGTCCAGGAGCACGTTTGAGACGCCGGGAAGTGTGGTGTGGCCAGCGACAGTGACGGTCGGTAAAGGGGGGGGCTCGCCTAGATGCGTGTCGATCGCCACAATGCCATCAACCCCCCTTGATCGGAGAAGGCTAGGATAGGCATCAATCAGCTCTTTCCGATGGCGATGATGGACGGTGAAATAAAAGTAATCTTTCCGCATCAGCAGATCGCCGACGCCGGACAAGACCTGCGAGTGATAGCCTTCGCCTAGCTCCGGAAGCAGGATGCCGATGGTTTGCATCCGCTTGCCCTGGAGCGTGCGTGCGATCATGCTGGGCCTGTAATTAAATTTTTCGGCAGCTGCCTTAACCCGCGCACGCGTCGATTCCGGAATGGACCGCCCAGGGGTGTTGTTCAGGACAAACGAGACTGTCGACGGGCTCAAGCCCAGATACTCGGCCAACATCTTTAAATTCGCTTGGCGCGCATCACTATTGGTCGAGGGCGGTTTTTGCATGGGAACGCAAAGTTCTATGCGAACAAACGCATTTGCATTAACAATAGCAGCGAAAAAGGCCGCGAGGATATGTCGTCTGTCACACCTCTCGGACAATACTCGTCATCCCGAACCTCAAAAGGCAGCCGTATCAAAGCTGGGAATGGACAATGAGACAAACGTTTGTCTAAACTTGTCCGACTGTAACTCTCAAAAAGAACTGCTGAATCGTAAGAACCACGCAGTCGAAGATTCCCGAGTCCTGCGGTCAGGAACCGCAATTGGAGTACTGCCCAATGTTACGCATCTCGTTCCGTTCCTCCTCACGACGCTGGCTCTACCGATCTTTCCTCTTCCTTTCTGTCACTCTCCCCTGTGTCGCATCAGGGACCGGCAGGGCTGCAAAACCGCACCCCGTCACCACGGCAGAAGCGGATCGATTCGTCGATAGCCTGTTGGCGAGAATGACTCTCGAGGAGAAGATTGGCCAGATGTCGCAGATCGCCCTTAATTCCCCCGAGGGTGCAAAGCGAGATGAAAGGATTATCAAAGGTGAGGTCGGTTCACTTCTGTTTGTAAGGGATCCGCAGGAGATCAACCGGCTGCAGCACTTGGCGGTTGAAAAGAGCCGTCTGCATATTCCCCTACTCTTCGGGTTCGATGTTGTGCATGGATATCGCACGATCTACCCGGTTCCTCTTGCTTTGGCAGCATCGTGGGAGCCGGCGACGGCGGAACGCGCGCAAAGAATGGCTGCCCGCGAGGCAAGTTCTGTTGGGATTCGTTGGACCTTTGCGCCGATGGTGGATATCGCACGTGATCCGCGATGGGGTCGCATTATGGAGGGAGCGGGTGAAGATCCTTACCTCGGATCCCGGATGGCAGAGGCGCAGATTCGCGGATTTCAGGGTGACCGTCTGAGCGATCCAGACAGCATTCTTGCCTGCGTCAAGCACTTTGCAGGCTATGGGGCGGCGGTGGGAGGTCGCGACTACGATTCCTCCGATATCTCCGAGGAGCAGCTGAGAAATGTTTACCTTCCTCCCTTTCATGCCGCTATCGAAGCAGGGGCAGGCTCCCTGATGAGCGCGTATATGGATTTGAACGGAGTGCCCGCGACCGGCAACCGCTGGCTGCTGCACGATGTTCTTCGTAAGGAGTGGGACTTCCGTGGTTTTGTCGTGAGCGACTGGGATTCCGTGCCGAGCCTGACTACCCATGGTTTCTCTTCGGGGCCGGAGGATGCCGCTGTCCGGGCCGTCAATGCGGGGGTCGATATGGAGATGACCTCGACGACCTTCCGCAACTATCTTGCAGATGCCGTCAAGAAAAGGCTTGTAGCCCCAAGCGCGATCGATGCCGCAGTACGCGGCATCCTGACCGCGAAGTACAAGCTGGGACTCTTCCAGGAGCCATATGTTCCCCTCGAGCGTTCACAAAAGGAGCTGGTCTCCGAGGAACAACGCGATGCTTCGCGAACGATAGCAACACGTACAGCGGTGCTTCTCCGCAACCAGGACGATCTCCTTCCCCTTCGGAAAGATTTGAAGTCGATTGCGCTGATTGGCCCTCTGATTGATTCTCAGCCCGACGTGATGGGCTCATGGAGCCTGGGCGCCCATCCCGAAGACACGGTTACGGTTGCTGAAGGGCTTAAACGGTACCTGGCCTCAAGTTCGACGAAGGTTCTCGCCACCAAGGGGGTTGAGATTGAACGGGGCCAGCCTTCGATCTTCGACGATCAGTTCCCGAGTCCCAAGCCAACTTTGAAGACCGACGCCGAAAAAGAGACGGAATTTCGGCATGCGATCGATCTCGTCAAGCAGGCCGACGTCTCTGTGCTGGTGCTTGGCGAGGCTCAGACTATGAGCGGAGAACGAGCGTCGCGGTCTACCCTGACCCTGCCCGGCAAGCAGGAGCAGTTGCTGAAGGCGGCGGTAGCAACGGGAAGGCCTGTCGTGTTGATCCTCGTGAACGGGCGGCCCCTTAACATCACCTGGGCTTCGGAGCATGTTCCATCCATTCTCGACGTTTGGTATCCCGGAACCGAGGCGGGCAATGCTATCGCCGAGCTGCTCTTTGGCGAGGCTGTTCCCGGTGGCAAACTGCCGGTGAGCTGGCCGCGGAGTGTGGGACAGGTGCCTATTTACTACGCGCGAAACCTGACGCAGATTCCTGATGATCCTGACACGCGTTATTGGGACGGATCGAGCGCTCCCCTGTATCCCTTTGGATATGGACTCAGCTATACCCGCTTCTCTCTGGGAACGATAAAGACGAGCGCAGGCTCTGTCGCTTCCGGAGGATCCGTCGATGTATCGATCGATGTCGAAAATGCAGGCAAATATGCCGGCGACCAGGTGGTGCAGCTTTATACGCACCAACGCGCAGGATCTGCATCGCGCCCGGTCAGGGAGCTGAAGGGGTTTCGTCGCGTTACCTTGAAGCCAGGAGAGCGGCAAACCATCACGCTGAAACTGGACACGAGGGGACTTGGTTTCTGGAGCTCGCAAACACATCAATGGGCGATTGAGCCCGGGATGTTCGATATCTGGGTAGGCACAGACTCCAACGCAACGCAACATGCAACGCTCGAAGTTACGCCGAAAACATAGCTGAACGATTACCTACGAGGGATTCCATGATGCAGCAGTGTCGCAAGCTCCTCGCTCTTCTGGCACTTTCACTCGCTCCTGTGATGGCAGAGGCTCAATTTGCTCATACCCAAGGCAGGCAGATCGTTGATCCCAACGGCAGACCTCTTCTGCTGCGAGGAACGAGCCTCGGGAACTGGATGGTTCCAGAGGGTTACATGTGGCTCTTCGAGGGTGGCCCGCAGTCGGGTCGCGAAATTGAGGATCTTGTCACGGAGCTTCTGGGGCCCGACAAGGCAGAGCAATTCTGGCACAACTATCGGGAAAACTATGTGACCCGCGCCGACATCCATCTGCTGCGTCAGGCCGGATTCAACTCCATCCGAATTCCGATGCATTACAAGTTCTTTGAAACTGATGATGCGGAAGGCTTCCGCTTGCTGGATCGTGTCATTGGGTGGGCGAAGGAAGAAGGACTCTACGTTATCCTTGACCTTCACGCCGCTCCGGGCGGGCAGACTGGCACCAACATCGATGACGGTCACGGGTATCCCTGGCTGTTTGACAGTCCCAAGGAACAGGCCCATCTCATCGCAGTTTGGGAGAGGCTTGCTCGCCACTACGGGAACAACTCAACCGTGCTGGGTTACGACCTGCTTAATGAGCCTATCCCACATTATCCTTCGCTACGTCCGCTCAACTCCAGGCTCGAACCACTGTACAAGAGACTGACCGTTGCCATTCGTAAGATCGACACCCATCACGTCCTGTTTCTCGGCGGCGCACAGTGGGATACGAACTTCGCCGTCTTCGGTGCGCCCTTCGACCAGAACACCGCCTACACGCTTCACAAATACTGGATGCCGCCAGAGCAGACAGCCATTCAAAGTTATGTCGATTTCCGGGAGAAGAACAAGGTCCCGTTATGGCTTGGAGAGTCGGGCGAAAACACGGATGAGTGGATCTCTCAGTTTCGCCAGCTCCTCGAAAAGAACGATATCGGATGGGCCTTCTGGCCCTACAAGAAACTGGAGAAGAATTCCGCTGTCGTGACGGTAACGCCGCCCGAAGGATGGGACAGGATCGTTGCCTATGCGAAGCTGCCTCGCGGTTTGGGGAGTGTCGAAGCCCGGTTGAAGGTTCGTCCTGACCAGGAGACGATCAACCGGGCTTTCGATGGTCTCCTGGAGAACGTGAAGTTCGAACACTGCCATGTCAACCCTGGTTATCTTTCTGCGCTTGGATTGCGCGCCCGGGCAGGCAAGCAAGAGTAACGATCTATCGCTCGATAAGAATTTGGAGGACTTAAATGGCTCGACGACTGTTCTGGCTGCGTTCTGTATCTCTGATGGCGGCCTTTGCACCACTTTCTTTATCTGCCCAGCAAGTCTCACTCTGGCTGACGAAACCGGATCGCTCGGCGCTGCTCCAAAAGCAAACTGAACCACTGGCCTTCTCTGACGGTGCGGCAAGCGGTCAGAGGATTGAGGTCGATGACGAACAGAAGTATCAGCTTATCGACGGCTTTGGCTTCGCGCTTACAGGAGGCAGTGCTCAACTGATTGAGCATATGGATGCTCAGCCTCGCGCGAATCTCCTGAAAGAATTATTTTCCAGAGAGGGAGATGGTATCGGCGTCAACTATCTGCGGGTCAGCGTCGGCGCGTCTGACATGAACGATCATGTCTACTCCTACGATGATCTCCCAACCGGTCAAACAGATGTGAAGATGGAAAAGTTCAGTCTTAAGCCGGATCAAGCCGACGTGATTCCCGCTCTCAAGCAAATTCTCCTGATCAATCCAAAGATAAAAATCCTCGCTTCTCCTTGGTCTGCCCCCTTATGGATGAAGACGACGGGAGTAGCTCGGGGCGGCGTACTGAAGCCGGAGTACTTCGATGCCTATGCCCTCTACTGGGTTAAGTACATCGAGGCGATGAAGGCAGAAGGCATCGTCATTGATGCGATGACCGTGCAGAACGAACCTCTTAACGAGAAGAACACGCCGAGCATGCTGATGCTTGAGTCTGAGCAGGCGGACTTTATCGCAAATCACCTGGGACCAGCCTTCAAGAAGGCAGGTATCAAGACCAAAATCGTGTTGTACGACCACAATCTTGATCATCCGGCATACCCCCTCGCCATCCTGAAAGACAAGAGCGCGAACAAGTATGTGGACGGCACAGGCTTCCACCTCTATGGAGGAACGGTGGAGGCGTTTGACCAGGTGCACGATGCGTTCCCGAAGAAAAATCTCTACTTCACAGAGCAATCTGTGACCGATCACAGCGGCGGGGATGAGATGCATATCGCGCAGCCCGTAGCGAGGATTGTGATGGGAGCGACGCGCCATTGGAGCAGAAATGTTTTGCTGTGGAATCTGGCTGCGGATCCACAGGCGGGCCCACACACGAATGAGGGCGGCTGCGCTGGATGCTATGGCGCTCTGACAATCGATGGTAACAAGGTGACCCGACTCGTCGCGTACTACACCATCGCGCACGCTTCAAAGTTCGTGCCGGATGGTTCTGTGCGGATTGATTCGAAGCCCTTCGACGCTCTGCCCAATGTGGCATTTGAGACGCCGGACGGTAGAACGGTGCTGCTGGTGGCGAACACCGGCACGGAGCAGGCAGAGTTCAGCGTGAGATTTCATGGCAAGAGTCTAAAGACGTCGCTGTCTGCAGGCGCGGTCGGAACATACGTCTGGTAACGAAGTTAGCGGAGAGGCAGAGCAGATGAACAGAAAGTTTTGGTTAAGTGTTGCCGGTGTCGCTATGGTTGCGTTGTCGACGACGACATGGGCGTCGGAGTCGGTCTATCGCCTGCGGATGGATGACAGCAGTGCGGTTTACCTGACTCGCAATCAGGGCGGCCTGCATGGCGATGGCGTTGGGGATGACTCTGAGGCAATTCAGCAGGCGATTGATAAGGTGCAGGAGACGACCGGCCAGGGAATCGTCTTCGTTCCGGAGGGGCGTTACAGAATCTCGAAGACGATCTTTTTGTGGCCTGGAGTTCGGCTGATTGGGTGGGGAGAGCATCGGCCTGCGTTCGTTCTGGGGAAAAATACGCCTGGGTATCAGGAAGGCATGGGCTACATGCTGATGTTCACCGGCAATCGTCCGCGCACTAATGCCGCGCCTGTCCGTCAGGGCCGGCCGCAGCCGCCGGTGCCAGGCGTTGTGCCGCTCAATCCTTCCATCGCGGACGCGAATCCGGGAACATTCTATTCGGCGGTCAGCAACATCGACTTCGATATCGAAGAAGGGAACCCCGCAGCGGTTGGGGTTCGCTTTCATGCTGCGCAGCACTGTTATCTCGCGCACATCGACTTTCATATCGGATCAGGGCTGGCAGGAATTCACGACGCCGGCAACGAGGCCGAGGACCTTCACTTCTACGGCGGCCAGTACGGCATCATGACACGGAAGCCTTCGCCAGGCTGGCAGTTTACTCTGCTGGATTCAACCTTTGAGGGCCAGAGCAAAGCAGCCATCAAGGAGCACGAGGCAGGCCTTACGCTGATTCGCGCGCAGATCCGCAGGACTCCGACGGCTATCTCCATCGACCCGACCTATGCAGAGGAGCTTTGGGTCAAGGACTCCCGCTTTGAAGACCTCAGCGGTCCTGCCGTCATCGTCAGCAACGATCGCGGCCTGCGGACCGAAATCAATCTCGAAAATGTCGTCTGCCGCCACGTTCCGAACTTCGCGATGTTCCGGGAGAGCGGAAACAAGCTGCCGGGGCGGGGCGAAATCTATCGCGTCAACGCGATGACGCACGGCCTCACGTTCGTTTCACCATCATCGCAGGGCGAGGTGAAGACGCATTACGATGCAAGCTCGCTCGCCTCCATGCCTGCGCCTGTCGCTTCTGACATTCCGAAGCTGCCCGCGCAGGACAGCTGGGTGAATCTCCAGACCCTCGGAGCCAAGGGCGACGGAACGACGGACGATACGGCTGCGATTCGTGAAGCTATCGCGTCACATCGCACAATCTACGTTCCGTCTGGCCGATATGTTGTCACGGATACGATCACGCTTCATTCCGACACGGTGCTGATCGGACTCAATCCGTCGACGACCCAGTTTGATATCCCTGATTCGACGCCCGCCTTCCAGGGGCCGGGCTCTCCGAAGCCGCTGCTGGAGGCCCCGAAGGGTGGGACCAACATCGTGACTGGCATCGGGCTTTACACCAACGGAATCAATAGCCGCGCCGTGGGGGCGAAGTGGATGGCGGGCAAAGACTCGCTGATGGACGATGTGCGTTTCCTCGCAGGTCACGGTACGTTCATTCCCGGCATGTCACCCATCTATAACAACACCCATACGGCCGATACGGACATCAACCGCCGCTGGGACAGCCAGTATCCGAGTCTGTGGGTGACGGACGGCGGCGGTGGAACCTTCGCCAACATCTGGACGCCGAGCACGTTTGCGCAAGCCGGGATGATGATCTCGAACACGACGACCGAAGGCCGCGTCTACGAGCTTTCGAGCGAACACCACGTTCGCAACGAGATCAAGATCGATCACGCCTCGAACTGGAAGATCTACGCGCTGCAGACCGAAGAGGAGCGCGGTGAAGGACCATTCTGTCTGCCGCTTTCGATCGAGAGCTCCAGCAACATCACGGTCGCGAACTACCATAGCTACCGCGTCGTCAGCAGCTATCAGCCTTTCCTGAACGCGATTCACGTGGCGAACTCGCATGATGTTCGCCTGCGAAACATCCATGTGTACGGCGACAACAAGGTCTCGTTCGACAACGCTGTGGTGGTTGAGGACGGAAAGCGAGAGCTGGTTCGCAATCGTGAGTTTGCCTGGATGACGATCGATACGGCGAAGCCCGATCACGAGGCCTCTGCGACGAAGCCTTCAACTGTCCTCGCCGACGGAGCAAAGGTGGAGCGGCTTACGGGCGGTTTTTACAACATCTCCGGGGCTGCGGTCGATCCTGCGGGGCAGCTTTATTTTGTCGACGCGCACTGGCAGCGCATCTACCGTTGGGTCCCGGAGCAGAACCGTGCAGAGATTGTTCGTGACAGCCCGCTCGATCCGGTGCAGCTGGTCTTCGATAAGGCTGGCGACCTGATGGTCGTCTCGTACGACGGCAACGGGACGGTTTACAGCTTCCGGCCGGATGCGCTCGATGATGCGATCACGCTGCTGAAGCCGCAGAAGGCGGCGCCTCGAAGCGGCATGACGGCTGTGCTGCCGGAGAACTATTGGAGGAACGAGAACGACTTTGTGAAGGCAGTTTCGGTCGCAAAGCCGTATCAATATGTCTCGCCCGACGGCTCTACCTTCATCCCGGCGGGGGAGGATTTTGTTACCGGCGCGCTTTACTACGGGACCAAGATGGCCGATGTGCTGCGCGCCTTCGGGCTGGGAAGGGCCGAGGACGGCAAGCTCTTCTACGTCAGCGATGAGAGCTACCAGAAGACTTACGCTGCCGAGGTCGGGCCGGATGGGGCGCTGAAGAATCTGAAGCTGTTTGCCGAGTCCGGCGGCGAGAGCGTCACACAGGATGCCAGCGGCAATGTCTACATCGCGGCGGGTCAGGTTTACGTTTACAACCCGCAAGGCGAGTTGATCGATACGATCAAGGTTCCTGAGCGTCCGATCGATCTGGTCTTCGGGGGCAAGGATGGAAAGACACTGTTCATTCTTGCTCGCACTTCGCTCTACAGTGTGCAGGTAAGGCGGTAGGGCGTACACTTTTTTGGCAAAGTCTTGATAATAAAAGGTTTAACCTTGGACTTTGAGCGTAAAGTCTTCAAAATAAATAGGTTAGCTGTAAAGTCTTGGAAAATAAGGATTTGCGGCTGGTAGTGTGGCTGGTAACTCTTTGGGCCTGATTCCATTCTAATTGGTGGACGGCCGTGAATCGGCAGTCTGCAGGTTGTTTGTTTTGTTCGGTTTGCGTTTGATTGGGGCTTGACAGGGATTGTTGGGGCGGCATTACCGCAGATCCTTCGACTCCGCTGCACTTCGCTCAGGATGACACTCTCAACTCTGGTTTTTGGCTGTGGGGGCTTTTGCCCTCAGGGGCTGAAGCCCCCGTCTTGCGTCATCTTGTGTGGCACGGCTGAAGACGTGCCCTTAAGCGAGGCGGTTCGAGCTTCGCTCGAATGAACCCACCTTAGCGACGATGAGACTGTCGCGAAGATGGGGCACCCGCTTGTGGTGGGAGATGCGCAGGTGTGCTGGCAGGGAGAAGCCGCAGATCCTTCGACTCCGCTGCGCTTCGCTCAGGATGACACTCTCTGGTTTGTGGCTAGGACGGTAGGAGAATTCTGCTCTCAGGGGCTGAAGCCCCCGTCTTGCGTCATCTTGTGTGGCACGGCTGAAGACGTGCCCTTAAGCGAGGCGGTTCGAGCTTCGCTTGAAATGATCCCACCTTAGCGACGATGAGACCGTCGCGAAGATGGGGCACCCGCTGGTGGTGGGAGATGCGCAGGTGTGCTGGCGGCCTTGCCGCAGATCCTTCGACTCCTCTGCGCTCCGCTCAGGATGACACTTTCTCTCTTGGGAGATGCATCGCTCCGTCGGGACCTTTGTTGCGATCAGTGCAGCGTTGTGGTAACCAGCACCAGGGCGTTGGGTTCGAGGGTTAAGGTGAGCTGGTGGTCTTTGAGGTGGGTGCCCTCGGGGGCGGGAAGTTGGGTGGCGCGATTAAGCTGCTCGACCTGTTGCGGAGTGGGGTAGTCGGGTTTGCCGATCTTTGCGTACTCGGGGAGGACGTTGCCGTGTTCATTATCGACGCGCTGGATCGATACGGCTGCGTCTGCAGGTGTGCCCTGAATGTTGAGGGTGATGGTGCGGCTTTTGCCGTTGCGGAGAGATTCGGGGTCGGGATCGACGAGGGTCCAGAGCGCGATCTTCAGTTGGCCGTCGGCTGATCGGGTGACGATGATGTCGTGTGCAGGGTTGGCGATTCGACGGTCGCCCAGCTGGTGGAGCAGGGCGAAGCCGTAGTAGCTGGGTTTGTTGATGCCGAACTCTGCGCGCAGGCCGAACTGACCGATGAAGGGTCGCGGGCCGGGGCCGCCTTCTTCGAAGACGTCGGAGAAGGTCCAGAAGGACATCATGTCGACCATTCCATCGCACTGGCGAATGGTGTTGGCAAGTGCAGGACCGACGTAGGTGGTATCGCGAGACTGGTCGTGACCGGGGACGTTCCACTCGGTCCAGAAGAGAGGCATTGAGGGTTTGCCAGCGGCCTTCATCTGGCCGCGAACCTTGGCGATGGCGCGGCAGACGCGCTGGTCCATGGGGAGGTCTTTGGGCACGCTGGGGTCGTCGGGGAACATGTTTTCAACGGTGTCGTCGGCGTAGCCGTGGCTGGAGACGAAGTCGACGGGGACGTTGTGGTCGCTGGTGTATTTGAGGAAGGCTGGGACCCACTGGGCTGCGGCGGTTGCGGGACCGCCGACGCGCAGACGCGGATTGACGGCCTTGAGGTCGCGGGCGGTGTGGTCGTACAGCTCAAAGTAGCTTCGCTGTTGTGGAACGCCGCCCCAGAAGTCGATGTTGGGCTCGTTCCAGACTTCGAAGTACCACTGCGAGACCTCATCGATGCCGTAACGGTCGACTAGATTTTTTGCGAAGGCGGTGATGAGGCCATCCCACTTCTCCATCGACTTGGGAGGAGATACGTTCTGCTTGTACCAGAAGGGATGAAGGGCGTCGGGGTTGAAGGCGAGCTTCTTCGGCATGAAGCTGATCTCGACGACGGGGCGGACGCCATTGGCGAGGAGATTGTCGTAGATCTGGTCGATGTAGGCGAAGTTGTAGACGGGGTTGCCGTGCTCGTCTTCGTTGTAGACGCCGAGCTCGTCGTGCAGGATGGCGTGGAAGCGGACGTAGCGGAAGTCGGTGACCTGCTTTACCGCTTTGAGGTCGTTGAGATAGCTCTGGCGAAGGACGAGGGCGGCGCGGCCGGAGCCGAACATCTCCTCCCAGAAGTGAGGGAAGGGAGTGGTGGGGGCGCTGGCGTCGATCTGGATGGTTTGTTGGGCAGTGAGGGGGAGGCAGAAGATGAGGGGCAGCAGCAACAGGGCTTTGCTTTTGAACGAGTGAAAGGAACGCATTGGAACTCCGAGAAGCGTTTTCTACGCGATACGACTCTGCGGTTGATTGGAGAGCCCTATACGGATCCGAAGTGGAGGGAATCTGCGAGTAACCGCAGATCCCTCCACTTCGTTTCACTCCAGTCGGGATGACACTACTTAGATATTCGCTTCATCTTGAAAGACGCGGCATTGTGCTCATCGTCCTCTGGCCAGCTAGAAGCTGAAGCGAGCCTGGAACTCGATGGTGCGGGCTCCGAGGGCTTTCTGCGACTGTCCGAAGGTGTTGCTGGTGATGAGTGTGTTGCCGTCTCCGGTGTTGAACGGCATCAGGTTGGTCTGGTTGAAGATGTTGAAGAACATTGCGCGGATGGTGAGTCCGGCGTTCTCGCCGAGGAAGGTGCTGTGCGGAATGCCGAAGGTCTTCTGGGCATCCATGTCCGTGTCAAAGTAGTTGGGTCCGTGGAGGCTGTTGCGGCCAACACCTGGAGGTGGAGGGGCACCGTTGCTGGAGAATGCAGGTACGGCAAAGTAAGCAAGGCCACCGTTGGGGAACTGTCCGCCCGCCCGCTTGAAGGTGTCGTTGCCGGTGTCGCCGGTTCCCCGGGCAAGCTGCGCCCCGGGGCGAAGATTGCAGTACCCGCTGCCTACGTAGACGACGTTGCAGTTCGTGTTGGCGTAGATCGGACTCCAGGGGAAGCCGGTGTGGTACTGGAGGATTCCGCTGATCTGGATGCCGCCGAAGATACCTTCGAGCAGTTTGTTATTCGGGAAGAACTTCGGCGCATAGGTTCCGAATAGCTTGGCATTGTGAGTGACGTCGTAGTCAGCACGACCGTAGGCGAAGCGATTGTCGTAGGGATACTGATCGATGTAGTAGTCCTGCGACGCGGTGTCCAGGATTCTGCCGTAGCGGTACTGCGCGTTGAGAGAGAAGTTTTTGCTGAAGGTGTGCCGGACTTCTGTAAGCAGCGCGTGAGAGCTGGCCGTGGCGTCGTTGGTGAAGAAGTTGAAAGAGCTAATAGACGGATTCAGATTGGGATAGTAGATCCAGTTCAGATTGGTCTGCCGTGTGTAGTGACGCGACAGGCTGCCCTGATAGCCGGCGCTGACGATCCAGCGAGAGGTAAGCGCGTACTCCAACCCGAGGGACAGCTTGTAGGTCATGGGTGTGGGAAGGTCTTGTTGGACGCCGTTGATGGTGAGAGGAGCTCCACTGGTTGGAAGTCCATTGGGGCCGAAGCTCACTTTCGCCGCGGGGTTGGACGGATAGCCGTTGATATCCGTGGGGCTTCCTGAGGCGGCGTACTGGACGCCGGGGCAGTTTGCCAGGGCTGTATCTTTGCAGACTGCGTTGACGTTGGTGACCAGAGGCGGATTGGAGCGGCCGTTGAGCGTAACCGCCTGCTGCATGCGGTTATAGGCGATGCCGAAGCCTCCGCGGATGACGGCGAGGTGAGTGGACGAAGGATTGATGGAGTAGGCGAAGCCGATCTGGGGTCCCCAGTTGTTGCGGCTGACCTTGTAGAGATCGCCGCCTACTTTGATTGTGGTTCCGGTGAGGGTCTGCGCGCCGGTTCCAAGGACGGGGTTGCTGATGTTTCCGTTCTTCTCCGTCGTGGGGGTGAAGTACTCATAGCGCAGACCCACGTTGACGGTGAGGTTTGGATTGACGCGCCAATCGTCCTGAACGTAACCGGCAAAGATGTAGGAGCGGATGTACTTGGTCGCGGAGGTTGGAGTTCCGGTAATCGGATTGAAGTTTCCATTGAGCTGACGGGGCTTATCGTTGGCGAACTCCCAGAGATTGCGGAAGGTGTAGACGGGGATTGCGGCGTAGGTCTGGGTGTCGTTGTCGAGCTCGCGATAACCGTCGAAGCCGACGCGGATGTTATGCGAGCCCCAGGTCTTGGTGATGGTGTCGCGAACGTTGTAGGTGGTCTGGGCGAAGTTGCCGGGGCCGGGGGCACCGAAAAACTGGAACTCATTGGTGTCGATGCCACCCATCGTGTCCAGCTTGCCCTGGGGGAGACCGAAGGGTTCCTGTGGATTGGAGTTGACTTCGTTGAAGTACCAACGGACAGCGTTGAGACGAAACTCATTCAAGAGCGTGGGGCTGAAGATATGGTTCCAGAGCGCGGCGTGGGAGTAGGCAAGGCGGTTGACGTTCCAGAGATTTGCGGAGCGGTTCGGTCCGTTAAAGAAGCTGGAAGAGGTCGGTACCCAGTAGACGGTATAAGCGACGAGATCGCGGGGGTTGAGCTGCCAGTCGAGGCGACCATTGAACTGCTGGTTGGTGGCAGTGCTGGGATTGACGGTGTTGACCTGGAAGAGGTCGGGGACGCCGTCGAAGCCTCCGCCGACACCCGGATTATTGTTGCTGACGTAGGATGGGTCGGCCGTTCCCAGAGGAGAGGCGAGAGGAGATCCTACGTCGAGGGCTGTGCCTCCCTTGTAGGGAACTGTGCGGCAGTATGTCGCGCTGAGGTTGACGAAGCCGCAGTTGGACGTGGAGGTTACGGACTGATAGCTGACGCCCTCACCGGGGTATCCCACGATGGCAGCGGAGACGCCACCTTTTTTGGACTGTGAGACGAGCTGATCGAACTCAGGAGTCTCGTACCAATGGGTGGCCTGGGTACGTCCGCTGTTACGAAGTTCTTCGTAGGAGAAGAAGAAGAAGATGTGGTCTTTCCAAATGGGACCGCCGACGCTGCCGCCGATCTGGTTGAAGCGGTTGTTATCGCGGAGCAGCTGGTCCTTATTGCCTTGGGAGCCGGGACCATTCCATCGCTGATAGGAGTTGAGGCCTGGTCGATGGAATTTGATAAAGGCGCTGCCGTGGAACTGGTTGGTGCCGTTCTTGGAGACGATGAGGACCTGAGAGCCGCTGTTGCGTCCGTTGGTGGCATCGTAGGGGCTGGTCTGGGTCTGGACTTCCTTGACGGACTCTTCGTTGGGGGTAATTACGGCACCGCCGCCCCAGGCGAGTGAGTTGACCTGGCTGCCGTCAATCTGGAAGGAGTTACCGGAGGTACGGACTCCGTTGCCCTGAGTCTGGGCGCGGTTCTCGACGGCGAAGATGCTGCTGGAGCCGCCGCTTCCTCCGATGCCTCCGTTACCGGGAAGGGAGTAGCTGTTGCCACTGCCGTCCTGAGATCCGTCACCGAGTGCGCCGGGGCTGAGGCGGAGCAACTGGTAGGGGTCACGGTTCGAAGAAGGAAGCGTCTGCAACTGCTCGGCAGTAATGGTGCCGGAGATCGTCGCTGTTGAGGCGTTGATTGCAGGAGCGGTATCGGTGACGGTGACGGATTGCTGCGAACCTTCGGCCTCCAGCGCGACGTTGAGACCCTGCATGGTTTCGCCGGCGATGCTGACGTTATCGACAGTCTTGGTGGCGAAGCCTTTGGCCTCGACGGTCACGGTGTAGGGTGCAGGCGCGAGGCGATTGAAGGTGTAGGTTCCGCCTCCATCGGTGGTGCCCTTCTGGGTCTGGTTGGTTTCCTTGTCGACGATGGTAACGGCTGCACCGGGAATGACAGCTCCCGTGGGGTCGGTTACGGTGCCCTGAAGTCCTGCACGATACTGAGCGTGTGCAAAGGTCGTGGGAAGGCATAAGAAGACGACTGAGGACAGAAGGTAGAGAAGATTTTTGGGAAAGGTGGAATTTGAATGGGCTTTCATCACTGCTCCTGAAGGGGGGAGCGGTCCTGCGTGCGTGACCGACACTCCGGGTTGTTTCTTGTTTGTCGTGGTCGGCAGAGTGCTTAGAGAGCACTTGCAGACTCCTGAGGGCCCGATGGCCGCTTTTGGCCGACGATAATACTGATCGCCTAACCCGGGAGAACCCGACTGCAGCGGAACATGCAAGGCAAACCCTGTCATACGAACAGGGAAAAGAAGATCCATGGCCACTGACGACGACACATTGCAATGCACATGAAGCTTCATCAGAAGAGATGCAAAAACTGCTCTCAGGGTGATTCAGGGGACGAAATTTATTTCGTTATCTTCAACGGTGCCAAGAGGTAGCGCTTTTCGCAGCGCGAAAATCAGCGGCAGCAGCGAAAGCCCGAGTTGGAGGAAGAGCTGTCAGGAGTGTTTGAGCTGCGAGCCGCTACCCGATAGCGGTTGCAATAGGACTTGTGGCAGAGGAAAGAGCCACCCTTCATGACTTTAGTGGACCCCGTGGGAGGTCCGACCGGATTGTCGCGTCCGGCGGTGCAGTGGTAGTCCGTGCTGAACCAGTCGGCGCACCACTCCCAGGCGTTGCCGGTTATGGAATACAGACCGAATCCATTTGGAGGAAAGGCATCGACGGGGCAGGTTCCGGCGTAGCCGTCATCGCCTGTGTCGAGTCGAGGAAACTCACCCTGCCATATGTTGCAGCGATGAAGGCCATCAGGACGTAGCTTGTCGCCCCAAGGATAGAGCTTCTGCTCCAGGCCTCCGCGCGCCGCATACTCCCACTCGGCTTCTGTGGGGAGCCGTTGTCCGCTCCACTGGCAATATGCCTGAGCGTCGTTCCAGGAGACATGAACGACAGGATGGTCTCCGCGCCCGTTGAGGTTTGAGCCGGGACCTTCCGGAGAGTTCCATTTCGCTCCGGGAACCTTGCACCACCAGGGAGCCGCAGCGACGGTATCTTCTACCAGGCTGGCGAAACGTGATTGCGGAATGTGCGACCAGAAGACGAAAGACCAGCCGAAGATCTCGGCTTCGGTTTTGTATCCTGTGGCATCGATGAAGCGTTGAAAGAGATGATTGGTGACGGGATACCGGTCCATCAGGAAGGGCTCGATGATCACTGGGCGGACCGGGCCTTCCCCGTCGTCTGGAAATGAATCGACGTAATCGGTCCCCATGAGAAAGGTCCCCCCCGCAAGGGGAACCATGCGCTCGCGAACGCCGGGAGGCATCTCGGAAGCGACAGCGATCTGCGATCCGATCGGAGGTGTCTCGGCGCGTTCCGCGGATGGAGTGCAGCAGCCTTTGGAAGTTTTCGTCTCTGTCTGACTCGAGCAGGCCATACAATTTTCCAACTTCCTCAGTCTAGCGCGTTCCTGCCTGGACGGAGCTGATCGGGAGGAACTGATATGCCTAGAATGAATGCGACGATATCGAAATCGATCCAGCCTCTTAAATTAAGCGCCTTGTCGGATTTGTGCTGGCACATATTGGTATCAGCCGCCTGCTTTAGCTTGTCGTACCATCTCAACTAGAACCACGCGCGTGTCCTGTGGGGTAGTGACCTCGCGAAGGAAGTTGACGCGAGCGCCCTTGACGCCATCACCCGTGTTCAATCTGAGCGAAAATCCCAGACGATCGACCGAGGTCATTGTTGCGTCGTTGGCTTCGATTCCTGCATGGGACCGTGCCAGCAGGATCATCGAATCGATATGGTCAGCGTTCATGTGAGCCAGGATGCCGGGCGCGGCCTCGGCTAACGGGTCTGGGGCCGCGCGTTCGTAGTCAAGGGCTTCGACCCAGCCCATCACCCCGAAGCCCCCAACGTAGTAGAGCTCGATGGGCTGGAGTCGGAAGAAGCTGAAGTCTGAGAAGTCGACCCAGTATTGGCTGTTCTTGTGGCGAGCCAGGTATTTTTCCCGAACGCCAACTAAATCGTTCTCAGGAACTGGTTCGGCATTCCCCATAAGGGTTGCGCGGGCAGCCCCGAGCGCATCACCGTCGGCCCCCGCTTGGCCAACGAAGAGGCTGCATCGGGAGTCGGCCTTCAAGTTCTGGGTATGCATAGCCATATTGCTGATGAGGAAGATGGGTCGCCCGGAAGAATCGAGCGCGAAGGGCATTAGGGACCCAAAGGGGAATCCCGGATGCTTGCGGGAAAGCGTGGAGAGCGTGCCGAACGGGACGAGCGACACGAGAGTACGGATCCGCTCAGCGTGGGTTGGTTCAGGCAATTGCGGAGACGCTGGCCCTGTGAATGCGTGCTGGCGGGTTGCAGGTTCGGTCGGCGACATGAGTTTCCCTCTTGTTCCCATGGTTTCCCTCTTGTTCCCATGGTAGTGGTTTCCCGGCGGAGAGGGCGCGTGTGTGCCTGCTACACTCTCGCCAATCGCTAAAGCCCAGGATCGACAGGCTCGCTCTCCAACGCCAAGACGCCGAAGACACATTCGTGCGTGAGCCGCAATGGTTCGTTGCGCACAAAGCGCTCCAGCGATTCGACTCCCAGGGCAAATTCCCGGCTTGCAATTGAGCGCTTCGTCCCGACGTTTCTGGACCGCAATCGTTCAATGTTCGCGGGCAGCAGATATTCGGATCCATACGATGATGCGGAGATACTCTGGTCCCCGGCAACAGCACGAGAACCCATGTGCTTCTGCTCGCAGACTGCTTGAACAGCTTTCTGTTAGAGATCGAGCGATGGTTATGCTTGCTGGAAGCCTTCAAAGACTGAAAACACGTCAGCACCCATTAGCACCTAACCAAAGTGGCAGGGCTTAGGGAGCATTCTCTAAGTTCTTTATCTGGAGGGGAGTTGTTGGTGGACCTGATCGGGATCGAACCGATGACCTCTTCTACGCCATGGAAAGTCCAGAGGGGCGATCTGTTGACGACAACGTCACCTGACCGTCGGTACGACTTGCAAGTTCTCGTTTGTCCTTCTTCCAACACTGAAGTATTCACTTGACAATCATTCCCCCCCCTATGCAACACTCAAGTAGAAACTTCAGTAATCCCGCCACGGGAAGGAGCAGAGTCAATGCAAGAGCCATCCGTCGTCCACAACACCTTCGTCCTTGAGCGTAGCTACCCCAAACCGGCAAGGACCGTGTTTTCGGCCTTTGCCGAGCAGGACAAAAAGAGGCGCTGGTACGCCGAGGGAGAGACCAACGAGATCCAGCAGTTTGAGATGGACTTCCGCGTTGGCGGCATGGAGCGCCTCGTATACAAGTTGAAGCCAGGGACCCCAGTGGCAGGCATGATCATCACCAATGAAGGCCGCTACCTGGACATAGTATCCGGGAGTTTGATCGTGACCGCCGCGACCATGGACCTTGGCGAAAAGCGGATCCTGGTTTCACTGGTCACTGCTGAGTTTCTCGAGACCGACAACGGCACCGATCTAATTCTGACGCACCAGGGGGTCTATCTTTCCGGCCCGAACGGGCTCACTCCGCCGATGATCGAGACGGGATGGAACGGGCTGCTTGACAGCCTACAAACTGAACTGGCCAGGTAGCTCGTGAACGGAAGGCAGCATCGTTGCCTGTCCGGCATCGGCCAATTTTAAAACGCGGTGCTTGCCGTATAACGGCGCCGCCGCAGGCTGGGCAGGCTGCTGGAGGGAGAGAACATCGGTGGACATCGGGAGAATATTTGACGCCTTGGGTGACCCCACTCGTCGAGCGATTGTGGAGATACTTCGCCAAGGCCCGCTCTCAGTCTCCAGCTTGGCAGGCCCGTTGCAGATAAGCCTCACCGCCGTGGGACAGCACTTGCAGTTGCTCGAGGAAACTGGCCTTGTGCATACAGAAAAGCTTGGCAGAGTACGCACCTGCCGTCTCGAACCAAGTGGCTTTTTGGCGCTTCACAATTGGGTCCAGTATCACCGTTCAACCTGGGAGCGCGGGCTCGATCGGCTGGGCGAGTTGCTTGAAGAATCAGACGATATCCAAACGAGAGGACGTCCATGAGGAGGACAACCCATGCAGAAAGACGTGTTACTTGAAATAGTTAAGCAAAATCAATATACGAGTTCATTCTCGTTTGACCGGATCACGGAACAAAACTCCGGCTTACGGTTAAACGACAGAACAGCTTCAATCGGTTTCATCTATCGCCACATCGGCGAAACGATCAACCTATTCAGTCAGTTTCTCGGTATAGCAACTGATGTTAGAAACACGACAATGGGCGAAATCGATACGGGCCAGTATTTTGATATCGGCCACAGCAGAGAGTTGATTGAGCGGGGCTACAAGGTACTCGAAGGACTCGTGGAAAGCAGCTCGGAAGAGGACTGGTTGAAGCCAGTTGATACTCCTTTTTTTGGGACTGTGTCCAAAGTAAGGTTATTCGCCCATGCCCTTTTTCACACCTCAAATCATGCAGGACAAATAGCTCTGACGTTAGCGAAAGGAAGAAAGCCATCCGTGGATGGAACTGACTAGAAGCTGTTCCAAAGAGTAATGTGCCAATGCCACTGATCGTCGCAGGATTTCGTACCGCGAATCGGTCAGAGTCTGTCAATCTGCTTCTGCGTGATGCTCGATTTGCGACTTCAGGCCGAGTCACTCACCCACATTCGTTCGATGAGAGCATTGGCGATTTATGGCTCATCGAGAAAAATAATTTGCTTACGATAGGCGTTTATCAATACCGCTCTCCTGTGATTACCAACCGGTCTTTACCGGTAGCAGAAGGGCTTTGAGCGTAACTCATTAAAATATGGGTACTCATACCGACAGATAAAGCTTCGGCACCTCCAAATCGAGAAAATCTCGGAGACAAGAACAACGAAACGAACGAACCGGTGTTTTGCGATCTCGGCATTCCCGTACTCAAGAGATTGCGAATCGCTTGGTCATGATATGCGCCAGGAAATTGCGTCGACCTCTGGCAGCATTAATGCTTTTGAGCCTTTGTGTGCGGCGTCACGTTCGACGGCAGCCGCTGCGGCCAGCCGCCAGCAAGCGCCCTGTATAAGGAAACTGCCGCTATTCCGCTGCTGGAGCGACTTTCGGCGAGTGACTCTTCGGCCTGAAGTTGCACTCGCTGCGCGTCGAGCAGGGCCAATAATCCCGATGCACCATCTGTATAACGCACGCGCGCAAGTTTCGTGGCCTGCTGGCTGTCTTGCGTCGCGTGTTCCAGTTGGATGGTTCGATCCTGCGCACGCGCATAACGCACCAAAGAGTCTTCAACATCCTCCAACGCCAGCAGCACTGTTTGCTGATACTGTGCGAGCTGAGCCGAGGAATCGGCACGGGTTGCATCCAGCCGTGCGCGTACACGGCCCACGTCAAGAAAGGACCAATCGATACCAAGCGCAACGAGACTGGTTGGACTAATGCTGTCGAAGGGAGTGCCCGAGCGAGAACCATAGCCTCCGAACATGCCGGAGAAGCTCAGGCGAGGAAATAAATCGGCGGTAGCAATACCAATCTGCTCTGTTGCAGCATGCAACCTCTGTTCTGCGGCTGCGATATCAGGGCGGCGCCGCACGAGATCGGCAGGCGCGCCGGGATCGATACTGGGCGGCAAGGATGGTAAGGGCTTCGCGGAATCGAGTTCCGCAACCAAAGCATCTGGTATGCGCCCGCACAACACTGCCAGACGATGTTCGTCGACGGCGATCGATGTTAAAAGGGTGGGTATAAGCGCGAGCGTCGATTCCAGTTGGGCACGCGCACGTGCCACATCGAAATCAGTGTCACGGCCAGCCGCGAGGCGCCTTTCTATCAGTTGCACAGTCTCACGCTCGTTATCGGCATTTTCGCGTGCGATGCGTAGACGTTCCTGCTGGCCGCGCAGATCCATATAAGTGCTGGCGACATCTCCAACGATCGTTACCTGCAACGCAGCAAGATCGTTCGCGCTTGCCACAGCCAGCTCTCGTTGCGCTTCAATGTTATGACGTACACGACCCCAAAAATCGAGCTCCCAACTAGCATCCATGCCAGCGCTAAAGAAGCGACTGACAGGAGAATAACCATACGCCTGGCTTTCGCCGATCTGTTGACGGCCTCCTTGTGCATTCATGGTGACAGTTGGATAACGGTCGAACTTGGCTGCGCGCAACATCGCATTGGAGCTGTCGTAGTGGGCGAGCGCGGCCTGCAGATCGTTGTTCGCCTTGAGGGCCTGATCTACCAGCGCACTGAGTTGTGCGTCCTGAAAGCCATGCCAGAACTCGGCATCTCCTGCATCGGCGACTGGCGGTTGATTGCGGCTTTCGTCAGTAGAAGGAGCGGTAAAGTGTTGGGGCAAGGTGACGTCCGGCCGCTTATAGTGCGGCCCCACAGAGCAGCCCGTCAAAGATAGGGCGAGAACTACAGGAAGGATTTTAATCGAGTTATACATGCGTGACTTCCAATACATCTCTTTCGCCATCCATAGAGCTGTGGCTGCCTGCTGCAGCCAGATTTTTCCCTGAGAGTTTGCGCAAGGTAACGTAAAAGACCGGGGTAAGAAAGAGACCGAACAACGTTACGCCGAGCATGCCGGAAAACACGGTGATTCCGGTGGCTGCGCGTACTTCGCTTCCAGCGCCATCTCCGAGCAATAGAGGCACCGAGCCAGCGATAAACGCAATCGACGTCATCACGATGGGGCGAAGACGCAGACGGCAGGCTTCGAGCGCAGCTTCCACAGTACCCATCCCCCGAATTTCGAGTTCACGTGCAAACTCGACGATTAGGATGGCGTTTTTGCAGGCCAGGCCCATCAGTACAACCAGGCCTACCTGCACGAATACGTTGTTGTCACCGCCCGTCAACCATACGCCAAGCAGAGCCGCACACATACACACCGGCACAATCAGAATGACCGCGAGCGGCATGGTCCAGCTCTCATACAGCGCAGCGAGCACAAGGAATGCAAGCATCACCGCGAGCGGGAACACAATTGCGGCTGCACCGCTCTGGGTCACCTGTTGATAGCTCAGATCGGTCCATTCCAAGACCATGCCCCGTGGTAGTACTTTGTCGGCAATCTCCTGAAGCTTGGCAATGGTTTGGCCGGACGAAAGAATGTGTGGGTCGGCATCGCCGATCAAATCGGCGGCGGGATAACCGTTGTAACGCATCACCGGATCGGGCCCATAGGTCGGAGTAATCGTTACCAGCGAACCTACCGGCACCATCTCGCCACGCGCATTGCGTACACGCAGATTGCCGATATCCTCTTCGCGTTGGCGAAACGTGGAGTCGGCTTGCACCATGACGCGGTAGACGCGGCCAAGCATGTTGAAGTCGTTGACGTAGGCAGAGCCGAGGTATGTCTGCATGGTGTTGAACAGATCCGTCAGATCGACCCCCTGCGCCTTAGCTTTATCTCGGTCCACCTTAACTTCGAGCTGCGGAGTGTTGGCCTGATAAGAGCTGACTGGAAAGGTCATGCCAGGGGTCTGTGCCACAGCGCTTTGAAAGGCAACGAGAGCGTTTTGTAGAGCTCCATACCCAAGGCCGGCGCGGTCTTCTATATACAGGGAATACCCCGAGCCGTTGCCAAGGCCCTGAATGGGCGGCGGCAAAAGGGCGTAGGCATATCCCCCCTGGATGCTGCCGAATTTGGCGCTGAGTTCGTCGTTGATCGCCTTAGCGCTGCGCTTGCGTTCGTCAAACGGCTTGAGGATGATGTAGGTCGCCGTAAGGTTGGGAGTATTGACTTGTTGCAAGGCGTTGAAGCCAGCATTGCCCATTACCTTTTCGACGCCTTCGACCTTGTCCCCCATCTCGACCAGCTTGTGCGTAACCTCTTCGGTACGGGCCAGTGACGATCCCTCGGGCAATTTGGCCCCAGCAAAGAGATAGAGCTTATCCTGCGTTGGGATAAACCCCGTTGGGACCTTGTTGAATAACAAAACTGTAACCGCCAGAAGACCGGCGTAAACAAAGAACACCACCCCGCGCAGCTTCAACGAGCGCCCCACTGTGCCGTGGTAACCATCAGAGCTGCGCTGGAAGAATCTGTTGAATGGTCTGAAAAACCAGCCCAACGCCTTATCGATGCCTCGCGCCAACTTGTCCTTGGGAGCATCGTGGCCCTTAAGCAGTATTGCCGCCAGCGCAGGGGACAACGTCAGCGAGTTGATGGCGGAGATTATGGTCGAGATCGCAATCGTCACCGCAAACTGTTTGTAGAACTGGCCGGTGACGCCAGTAAGAAACGCCATAGGCACAAACACGGCGCATAACACCAACGCGATGGCGACGATGGGGCCGGAGACCTCTTTCATCGCCTGGTGCGCGGCAGCTCGTGCATTCAGTCCTTGCGCTATATTGCGCTCAACGTTTTCTACTACAACGATGGCGTCATCCACGACGATGCCTATAGCAAGCACCATCCCAAACAATGTCAATGTATTGATGGAGAAGCCTAATAGATACAACCAGGCGAAGGTGCCGACAATCGAAACCGGCACTGCAACCAGCGGGATGATCGAAGCACGCCAGGTCTGCAAGAACAGAATCACCACGATGACAACCAGCAGTACCGCCTCTATCAGAGTGTGCTCTACCGCACGAATCGATTCACGTACAAATACGGTAGGGTCCCAGATGGGGCTGTAGGCCATGCCTTCAGGAAAGCTCTTGGAGAGCTCATCCAGCTTCGCGTAGACCGATTTAGCGACACCAAGCGCATTCGCACCGGGCGTCAGAAAGATACCAACAGCGACCGCGTTGTCGTTGGTGTCGGCGTGAAAGGTCATGGTGTAATCGCCGGAGCCGAGTTCGACCCGCGCCACATCGGAGAGGTGCACGATCTGGCCGTCGGCGCCGCTCTTCAGCACAATGTTGCCAAACTCCTGTTCGCTACGAAGACGTCCGCGCACATTGATCGAGATGAGAAAGTCCGCCGATTTGGGAGAAGGTGGCGCGCCAAGTTGGCCGGCTGAGACCTGAACGTTCTGCTCACGAATAGCGTTGAGCACATCCGTGGTCGTCAGGCCACGCGAGGCAAGACGGTTCGGATCGAGCCAGATACGCATGGCGTAGTCGCCGGAACCTATCATCTGCACGTCACCGATACCGGGCAGGCGCGACAGCTCGTCCTTGATATGAAGCACGGCGTAATTTCTCAGATACAGTGAGCTATAGCGATGATCGGGAGAGGTGAAGTCCACATACATCAACGGCGTGGGTGATTGCTTCTGTGTCGTGACGCCGAAATCACGCACAGCTTCCGGCAATCTCGACTGGGCCTCGGCAACGCGATTCTGAACACGCACGGCGGCGGTATCTGGATCGACGCCAGGGCGGAAAGTCACCACGACTTGAAGGCTGCCGTCGGAGCCGCTGACCGACTTCATATACATGATGCCTTCAACGCCGTTGATCGCCTCTTCCAAAGGCTCCGCCACCGATTCTGCAATCTCTTTCGGATTAGCGCCCGGGTAGTTTGCCCGCACTACGACACTCGGCGGGATCACCTCGGGATATTCACCGGAGGGAAGAATCGGAATTGCAATCACGCCAAGCGAAAAGATGATGATCGATAACACAACCGCAAAGATCGGGCGATCAATAAAAAAACGTGAGAAGTCCATGTTCGTAAATTCCTTAGTTTGCTGCGATCTGAGACACAGCAGGCGATGCAGACGAGGAGGTATCCATCGCGGTATCCCTAGGCGTAACGGGCACGCCGGAGTAGAAGATCTTCTGCAAATTGGTCACAATCACCTTGTCGTTCGAAGCCAGGCCTGACTGCACGAGGCGAAGTCCATCGACGAGGGGGCCAAGCGTGACATCTTTGCGCAGCGCCTTATTGCCCGGGCCAAGCACATAGACATACTTGCGGTCCTGATCGGTCATCACAGCCTTATCGTCGATCAGCATCGCTTGCTGCTCGGACTGATTTTGAAGCTGCACACGCGCATACAGACCAGGCGTGAAGGTCTGAGCTGGATTGGCTATCACAACACGCGCGCGGATAGTACCCGTCGATGGATCGACCGTATTGTCCAGAAAGTCTATCCGGCCGGCATGTGGGAAGCCCGTTTCATTCGCCAGAGCGACCCGTACAGGATTTTCCGCATTTACGCGCTCGCCTTTGCCTGCACGATTTTTGTAGTGCAGATAGCTCTGCTCATCGCAATCGAAGTAGACATAGACAGGGTCCTGCGAAACCACTTTAGTCAACACGGTCTGGTCTGCCTGGGCGAGATTGCCAGCGGTAAGTTGGGCGCGGCCAACCCGGCCATTAATCGGAGAGCGCACCTCGGTGAACCCGAGATTCAACTCCGCCGTCGCCACTGCGGCCTCTGCCGCGTGGACGTTTGCAATGCTCTGGCTCAGATCCGAACTGCGGTTCTGGTACTCCTCGCGTGAGATTGCCTTGGCGGAGTCCAGTGTCTGCGCCCGCTGCTCCTGGATCTTGGCAAAGTCCGCCACCGCGCGCGCGTGATCGAGCCCCGCCTTGGCGCTTTCAAGAGCATCGCGATACGGACGCGGATCGATAGCGAACAACAACTGGCCGCGCTTCACCGCATCGCCTTCGTGGAAGACAAAACGATCTACATAACCGGTGACCCGCGGACGGACATCGACGTATTCAACAGCCGCAACACGGCCATTAAATTCATTCGAGAGCCGTACCTCGCGCGATACAACGGAGGCAACACCAACCTCTGGCGGCAGATTATTGGAAGCGGCGATCACTGCCGGCTTACAACCGATCACAAGGAGCGTTAGCCCAAGGGCCCATACACCTTTCAACAAAGGACGTATAAGAGCAATTTGTCTTTCAAAGTTACGCAAAGCGGTGTCTCCATATAGGTCGGCGAAAGCATTCCAGGCACGAATTGAGGCGATTGTTCATCGACTCAATAACCTAATTTCAAAGATATTTCTTGTATAAGTCGCGATCTACAATATGTCAAAAGCAAGCTTGGAAAATTATTTAGGTTCATGGCGAAATCCTCTCTGCAGAGGTCTTTGCGTTCGATGCTAAAGGTAGAGGCAGATGATTCTTTTTTTAGTTACAAAGAAGCCGAAATATCATTAGAAATTAGAGACTTCGGCGGCGAGTTGCGGTCTAGTAAAGATGGGATCGTTTTGCGCAGGGATTCAATAAATCTTGCTTCGGTTGAATTTTCGTATAATAGTGCGATGGCAGGTATATCAAGTATTGACTTGGAAAACGAGCATGCTTGTCGAACACAAGCGGATCGATTACTCCTGCAACTGAAAGTCAATGGTCCGCAGACCGCGTCTGACCTGGCTCTTTCGCTCAAGATCACGGGCGAAGCTGTTCGTCAGCAGCTTCAAAAACTGGCAGCGGACGGCCTGATTAAATTTCAATCCGAGAAAAAGGGAGTGGGACGCCCCTGCCAGAGGTGGAAGCTAACAAAGTTAGGCGAGGGAAGATTCTCCGATGCTCATAGCCTGACGACCGTACAACTCATCCAGGGAATTCGGGGAAGCCTTGGTGAAGGAGCTCTCAACACCATCCTTCGTTTTAGAGAAGAGGAGATGGAGGTGGTGTACCGGGCTGCCCTTAAAGATGCCGAGACCCTCTCGGCACGCATACAGCGGCTCGCAGAGATCCGAAGCCGCGAAGGCTATATGGCGGAGTGGCACGAAGAAGAGGATGGCACATTCCTGTTGATCGAAAATCACTGCCCCATTTATACGGCAGCCACAACTTGTCAGGGATTTTGCCGATCAGAACTCTCGCTCTTTCAAAGATGTTTGGGCGGAGACGACGTTCGGATAGAAAGAACTGAGCACATTCTCGATGGTTCAAGACGATGCTGCTACAAAATATGGCCTACCCACATAACGCCTGAAGAAGCACCGCAATAGGTCGGCGATGTTCATCTCTGCCTGCACTTCCCCAGTGACGAGATGCGCGTTGGCCTATATCTTACCCGGTCGGGCTGGTTAAGCGTAGCCACTGAACAGGTAAGGTGAACGAATACCAACGGTACAAGATGGCGGGAAGGATTGGCTATTGATCATCGGAAGTGTGCGTTACATCACATCGGAATTTCTCGAAATCATCTAGTCTCGAGAAGTTATGAAGCGATGTAGTCCATCTACGATCGCATGCAGGAACTGTGGTGACAGAACTCGATTTCATATCGATGTGATCGTGTATTGCAGTGCCTGCGCTGAAGAGGCTCTTGAAGACGGAGTACACGACTCTGCCGTAGCCCTTTCTCATTTGCCTGCATTAGAGGCGCCATATCTTGTATCAACATTCTGAGCGACCTAGCTCCAACTCCAAGACGTTCGTCCTCGATGCGACAAAATTGGTGGATGCGGAGAATAAAGCAGCGGATATGGGAGATTTATCAACCATCACTTCAAAAAAGGAGATGAGAGTGTGCATAATATCCTGAATAACTTAAACAATTCGGTGAGCGCTTATTTTCCGGGGATCGTTGGCGCCTTTGTACTTTTGGTTGTCGCTTGGCTCATCGCGAGCCTTGCTCGGATTGTGGTGCGGCGAGTGGCGCGTGCCTCGCATATCGACCAACGTTTGAAGGGAAGCGGAATCGGCGATGCTTTGGGGCAAGGAGCATTTTGGCTGGTGCTACTTGTCTCGCTTCCCGGAATTCTGGCTTCTCTTCGACTGCAAAACGTACTTGAACCGATCCAGGCTATGTTGGGCCGTCTTTTCGCCTTCCTTCCAAATCTCTTCGGCGCGATACTTGTTTTTGTAATCGGCTGGTTCGTCGCTGGCCTAGTCCGAAAGATCGTTACCGGTCTCCTCCAGGCTGTAGGGCTCGATGCATTCGCGGTGAAGATGGGGCTAGGTCTCGGCGATCATTACCCTCTATCGAGGGTGGTCGGCTCGGTCGTCTACGTTCTGCTCCTCATTCCGTTTATAGTCGGCGCTTTGAACGCCCTCTCGCTGGATGCTGTAAGCGGCCCGATGAGCGGCATGATGGATAAATTCGTGGCATCCATTCCGAATATATTCGCGGCAGCACTGATCGTTGGCTTTTCTATTGTGCTCGGCCGCTTGATCGCCGGCTTAGTCACCAATGTACTTGCCGGACTTGGATTCGACAGAATTCCCTCAAGGCTCGGGTTTAAGGAAAGGCCAACCGCCGCCGGCAGGTCTGCTTCGAAAGCTCTCGGTACGCTGGCTTTTGTCGCTATCTTGTTGCTCGGTTCGATTGAAGCATCGCATATCCTCGGGTTCGTAGCGCTGTCTGCGCTCATTACCGAACTGACGGTATTCGGCAGCAAGCTGTTACTGGGACTGGTGATTTTCTGTGTCGGACTATTTCTGGCAAACCTGGCTGCTTCGTCCATACTGGCGAGCGGTACTGAGAATCCCAGGCTGTTTGCCACCATTGCCCGATTCTCAATTCTCTTTATCGTTGCGGCGATGGCCCTAGGGCAGATGGGCTTGGCAAAAGACATAGTAAATCTGTCCTTCGGATTGCTCCTGGGCGCCTTTGCGGTTGCCGCGGCTCTGGCCTTCGGATTAGGCGGCCGAGACACTGCGGGCCGTATGGTTGCGGAGTTGTATTCGACTGCTCGATCTCCGGCAGCCGTGATTCCGCTTGATCCTACAAAGCGGGGCGTGGCCTAGGTAGCAGCGCTTTTACTTGAGCACCATACACCGGACCGAAGGCGCTCTGTTGGTTCACAAAGCTCCTTCGGTCTACAACATTTAAGTGTTGAGGAGAATCGCATGCGATGGATTTGGAAAGTCACATTAGCCACAGGCATACTGGCCGCTTGCTGCTCAGCCCCGGCGCAGGTTGATGAGATCGGGCGCAAGGCAAGCACAATGGGGCAGTTTGGAAATTCCGTAAATATGGGACTCAGCAACGACAAGATCTCCGGTGGCCTGAAAGAAGCGCTGGCCAAGAGCACGGGAACGGCGGTAGCGTCCACCGGAAAGCCCGACGGCTTCTTTAAGAACCAGGCCATCAAGATCCTTCTGCCCAACTCACTGCAAACCGTCGGCAAAGGAATGCGGATGATGGGTATGGGCGCGCAACTGGACGAACTCGAATTGTCCATGAACCGTGCCGCGGAACAGGCCGCCCCGGCAGCCAAGCAGATCTTCATAAACGCTATCACCAAGATGAGCTTTGACGATGCGCGGAAAATTCTGTCCGGCGGAAACACTGCTGCCACCGACTACTTCAAGAAGACGAGTTCAACGGAATTGACCCAGGCGTTTACGCCCATCGTTCACAAATCGATGGAGAACGTTGGTGCCATCACACAGTTCAATCAATTGGCACAGAACTCCATGGCAGGTCCGCTGTTAGCCAACCAAAATTTTAATCTCGATAGTTATGTTGTGGGTAAGACTTTGGATGGTCTCTTCTACATGCTGGGTCAGGAGGAAAAGCAGATTCGCACCGATCCGGCGGCGCAGACTACTTCACTGCTCAAAGAGGTTTTTGGCAAGAAATAACACATGCAGTGAGCGCATGTTAAGTTGCTTGTGGATCGATATCGGGGACCAACGCTCAGGGTGTTTTCTACGTTCCAGGTCACGCCGAGAAACACAATCATCGCAGAGATCTCCATCCACGCCATCAGACCTACCGCTATCAGTCGCCCCCCGTACGAGATATATGTGCGTCCCGGCGCCCAACCCCGAACATCGATTGCAACCGCTCCAGTACTGCCAGCAATTGGGCAACTACCGGAAGCGGGTTCGTCACAAACTGGCGAAAGACCTGGGACTGCCAAAGCTGACATTCCGGGTCATCCGGCGAACGATTGCTACGCTCGCACAGAAGAAGGGCACAGTAAAGGATGTGCAGGGTGTGCTTCGGCACTCTCGAACGGCAACCACCACCGATGTCTATATGCAGGAGATTCCCGAAAGCGTGCAGGCAACGGTCAACTCCATCCATAGTGAACTAAGGGGAAAGCCGTCCCTTCGGATAGCGAAGGCGTGGAGAGCAGATCGGCGGTCGCAAGCGTCGCTGAAATCCAGGGAGCGAATGGCGGCGAAAAAAGTTCGACGAGCACTCCGAAGACAGTCGCGATACAGGACGCTTTGCAGGTGCTTTGTAGCAAGGTTTTGGAATTTGCTACCAAAAGCTGGGATACCCGGTAGGGGTATACCACTCTAAAACGATTATTTTGAGGGGTTTATTGGTGGACCTGATCGGGATCGAACCGATGACCTCTTCCATGCCATGGAAGCGCGCTCCCAGCTGCGCCACAGGCCCACTCTTTGGGAAGGACTTTGTCTATTTTCTGCTACCCGTTGCGATTCGTCAAACTTACGGGAACTTCACGAAGCGGACCGGTGTCTAAGTCTAATAGAGTGAGCGAGCACTCGGCCGTCGACGGCGTTGGTACCGCTGTATGCACCGTAAGGAGTGCATTTGCCATGCATTCCACAAACGTTTTAGTGTAGAGGTCACCCGATATGCAGGCGGGCACGTACTTGGGAAACCTGACCAGCGCGATAGGCATAACCACAGAAGAGGCGGTCCTCGTCGCCGATCTCAAGGCCGGCAGTGAAGAGGCCTTCGGGATTCTTATTGCCCAATATCATCAGCCTCTTTATTCGCTGATCGCCCGCAGCCTGATGGACCCGATCGACGCTGCTGATATCACCCAGGAAGTCTTCATCAAGGTCTTTCGTAATATTCGCAGCTTTCATGGAGAGTCCAGCCTGCGGACGTGGCTCTATCGCATCGCGCTGCATGAGGCTTCCAATCAGAGACGCTGGTGGTCGCGGCACAAGCGGCAAGAGTTGACCATCGACTCGAGTCTGGAGTCGTCAGAGTCGGGCGATGAAGGTGTTTCGCTTGCTGCGACTCTCGCGGACCGAGGCGGATCTCCTTACGATCATGCAGCGCAGGCCGAGTTGCGGCATCGGGTGGAAGAGGCTCTTCGACAGATTCCTGAGGCCTTTCGGACGGTTGTAGTCCTGCGCGAGATTGAGGGGTTTGCTTATGAGGAGATTGCAGAGATCCTGAATGTTAATATCGGGACGGTCAAGTCGCGATTGACTCGAGGCCGTTCGGCGCTTCGTGCTCTCCTAGGCCCAGATCTGAAGAATTCTGCTACTTCCACCGGTTGCTTTCCATCCAACCTTCAGACCGGATCTGCTTCGCATCCGGAGACGGTGACGAGATGAACTCCTCAGAATGCGGGAAGATACGGCCTTCGTTTTCGCCCTACTTGGATGGGGCGGTGGATGGCCGGCAGATGCAGTCCATTGCGCAGCATCTGGAGCTGTGCTCAGACTGCCGCTATGAGTTTGAAGCTTTGCGAGCGATGCAGAATTCTTTGTCTGCGCTCGGTCCGGCGAGGGCGCCTTCGGATATGGGAACCCGTCTTCGGGTTGCGATCTCTCATGAGATTGCCTCCAGCAGACGAAGCTGGCGCGATGTAATTGCAGTCAAGTGGGAGAATTCAATTCGGCCCTGGGCGGTTCAGGTCTCTGCGGGGGCTGCCTGCTCGGTCGCTTTGGTTGGAACGATCATGGTTCTGCTCGGGTTGTTTGCTGCCCCGCAGCCCGTGATGGCGAACGATGAACCTCTTGGAGCGATGACTTCGCCGCATTATCTCTACTCGGCGACCATGCCAAGACCGATTCTCGCGAATCACGACGCACCGATCATCGTGGAAGCCTTCGTTAACGACCGCGGTCAGGTTTACGACTACAACATTGTCTCCGGTCCTGAGGACGCCATGGTTCGAAGCCAGGTGATCGATCAGCTGCTGTTGAGCGTCTTCGAGCCTGCCCGTGTCTTTGGAGCGCCGGTTCGGGGCCAGGTCGTCATGACCTTTTCGGGAATATCAGTTCAGGGGTAACCCCCCCCGACTATTTAGTGCAAAGTCTTCAATTATAAAGACTTAAGTCTGGACTTCGAGAAGTCCAGGCCTGCTGAAACTTCGACCCACTTGAGTGACCTCTCTTTAATTATAAGTTCTGACCTATTGAGAATCGGCAGCTCTAACTGCTTGTAGTAGAGCTATTTATCCCCCAAAGGACTTGATACTTCTTCGCCCTGTGAGGACTTTCCGGGAGAGTTTGTTCTTTCTCGATGAGAACGGGAACGGGGCGCGGGCGAGGATTGCCGGCTGACCGGAGCTGTCTCGGTCCATATCTGAGGTCCTCTCCACTTCCGGGTGGAGGTGAGGTCGACGTGGAAGGGGTCCGTTGCCGGGTGATCCGGAGGTAATGCCTTCATGAGTCCGTCTCCTAATGGAGGAAGCGAAGAGGCGAGAAGCTGCAGACGGGGAACGGTGACGTTTCCGCTCAGATGCAACGTGTATCCGGTGGGATCGAAGTGTCCTTCGAGTAGGGCGGGATCATGTCCGCCCAGCATCAACGACGTGGGGGCGAGAGCGAATCCATGAGAGGTATCGCTGGACTGAACTGCGCCATGGCGGTGCGAAACAGTGGGATGACTGTTTGCGTTGAGGTGGACGTCCTGAGTGAGGAGGATAGCCACAGAGCCGTCTGTTCCGACTTCCGGCAGAGCGGAGGCTGCTTCTTCGAGGACGGTGAGAGGGCTTAGCGCGGAGTTGTCTTTCTTCTGCGGAAGGGGAGCTTTAAGCGTGGCACCTGTCAGAGTCAGTTGACCTTGCCAGTGGCTTGGGGATGGTTCTGGCTGGGCATCCGTTGGAGAACCATAGGTCAGGCTACCGGTGAGGGCGCCCGTCGACGTTATTCCTGCACCGACTTGCGGGCTGATGATCCGAAGTCCTGAGAGGAGAACGGAGGAGGGAATTCCCGTGCTTTTGAGCTGAAGCGAGGAGGCCCCAAGCTGGTGAATGTTGGGGATGGAACCGGTGAGCACGAGAGCAGGAGTATGGGCAGCAGCAGGTGGCCAACTGCAGCGCACATCCTGAAAACCATGAAAGATTCCGGTGGCGGTGGCGAAGCATTCAGCCTGGGTATTGAGGAGTTTCTCCGGAACGAAGTCGGCGGGGCGCGCATCGGCCAGGCTAAGCCGGGTTGTGATGGCGCTTTCCCCGAAGGTCCCACGGATGTTGGCTGTCAGGTTCATCTCGCCGCGCCAACCGGCGTCGCGACCCAGCAGGACGCGGGACGCTTCTCCGAGGGGGGCGTCCCGCCACTGGCCCTGGAGATTGAGCGGCACCTGACTCAGCGAAGATGCTGCGCCTAATGTGGATTCGAGCTCGATGGTTCCTGTATCGGAGACGTTGGAGTCGGTGCGGGTGGGGTGCGCACGAAGCCGAAGATGCCATTGATGAGGATCCGGGAGCCAGAGGGCGAAGTCGGCATCGACGAGTGAGAAGGGAAGCTTCTCCTGGTCCTGTTTGAAGTTGAGGCGCGCTCCTGTGGCCTCGATATAGGGGAAACGGGGTGCGGGGCCGGCACGACGCTGCGCGGTAGGCGCGGTTTCGATTCGGGAGGCCTGGAGAAGAATGCCTTCGATGTTCCAACGCCCGTCCGCGGCATGGACGAGATTGACGCTGGGATCGGTAAAGCTGATGGTGGAGAACTCCACGTGGCGTCGCCAGAGCGAGGAGATGCGCAGGGTGACGTGAACCTGATTGGCCCGGATGATGGGCTCTGAGCCGAAGGCGGGATCTTCGCCGACGACCAGATTTTCGATGGTGAAGCCGGGCAGCGGAAGCAGGGTGAGTGAAACGCGGTCGAGATGGACCGGGCGACCGACGCTGTTGCCGATGCTGGTGGCGATCGTCCGCTGATATCGTCCCAGATTGACGAGTGGGGGAAGAAAGATCAGCAGCAGAACGGCAAAGATCGCCAGATAAAGAAACCGAAAGCGGCGGAGATGCGAGCGGCGTCGCGGCGAGGCGCGATGGGTGGCGTCATTCCAGGAGGGCCGGGCGTCGGCTTCAACCGTCTCCTCCGAATGGAGAGAGGTCTCCTGCTGCTGCAAAGGGGGGACACTCTGGGATGGGTGCATCTGCCGCATGGATGGGGTGAGCTAACTGAGTTCTGCGCTTAGTGAATGATGTGGAGGGTTCGCTTCCAGCGTGTCTGGTCGAAGATGTGGATGAGGATGTGTCCCATAAACGAGAGCCGCTGGCTCATGCTCTGCTTATCGATCTGATCGGCGGGAGTCTCAAAGGACCAATAGACGAACATGGGGCGGCCGACGATATTCTCGCGCGGAACGAAACCCCAGTAGCGGCTGTCGAGGGACTCTGGACGGTTGTCGCCCATGGCGAAGACCTTTCCCGGAGGAACGACAAGATCGCCATTCTGAATATGCTGTGGCAGCTCGTATTGCCAGGAGGCCGTGACCTGGTACATCGGATCCGGTGGAATGCTGGGGAAGTCGTCGCGGTAGGGATTGAACTGGTTCTGGAAGTCGCCGTCCGACGAGGGCATGGCGGCGTAGGGCTCCTTCTGGGCTACGCCGTTGACGTAAACGATTCCGTTGCGAAGGTGGATGTGATCGCCGGGCAGGCCGATGGCGCGCTTGACGAGGAAGAGATCCGGCTCACCAGGCTTTAGGAAGACGATGATGTCGCCGTGATGAACATCGCGATAGAAGGTAAAGGGAGCCCACTTTGTGGGCGGCGCCAGCGAGACGCGGTCGACCAGCACGTGGTCGCCGATCAGCAGCGTCTTTTCCATGGAGGCTGAGGGGATCTCGAAGTTCTGAAAGACGAAGGTCATTACGAAGAGGCCGACGGCAAGTACGCTGGCGATGGAGGACAGCGATTCGAGGGGAGTTTCGGTCTGCTTCTCCGCCTTGGTTACGGCTTCTTCTTTTTCAACGGATTCCATCGTCTTCATTCGAAGGCTCACTCCACATCTGTCTCTTCAGTGTATCGCCGATGGGGGAGGGAAGTCCGGGAAAAACCCGTGGCAGGGCGGAATCGAGGTCGTTGCGGCGGCTGGGATCACGACTTATCTGGAATCCGGGGACAGGAGCCATTTCATTGCTGCCGAAGCTGCTTATCAAGACCAACCGGCCAAGGTCTTACCCGATTCAGAGCGCAGGGGCGAAAGAAGAGTCCCCCCCCTCCTTCCCATTCTTAGGATACAGCGCGGTGGGGGGCTTGCGGCAAGAGTCGCGTCGTGCTGCATAATCGGCGCTCGGAAGCGAGAACCGACAGAGATTGGGAGGCTTGAGAATGCATATTTTGGTGTCAACGTGTGGGCGGCGCAGGGACCCCGAATCAAGGGGGAGATTCGGAGTGCAACCAGGAGTCCCTGCCGCAGCGGACGAGGAATTTAGTGCACCGGTCGCGCCCGGCTTGATGCCGAGCGGGGGGTGGCGATGACCGAGCATGCAGTCATGATCGCCGGAGGAGGGCCGACGGGGATGATGTTGGCGGCCGAGTTGACTTTGGCAGGCGTCGACGTCGCCATTGTCGAGCAGCGCCCGAATGCGGAGTTGGTTGGATCGCGTGCAGGTGGTCTGCACGCCCGCACCATCGAGGTTCTCGATCAGCGCGGGATCGCGGATCGCTTCCTCACGGAGGGCAAGGCGATGCAGACCGCGGGGTTCGCCCACGTCCCGCTGGATATGAGCGATGTTCCGACCCGGTACAACCACGGGCTCGCTCTCTGGCAGAAGCACTTCGAACGCATTCTGAACGGGTGGATCGAAGAGCTGGCTATACCGGTCTATCGCGGCCGCGAGGTGACGGGCTTCGCACAGGACTTGACCGGCGTCGACGTCGCATTGTCCGATGGCCAATTGTTGCGAGCCCAATATCTCGTCGGGTGCGATGGCGGGCGCAGTGTGGTCCGTAAAACGGCCGGCATTGCATTCCCTGGCTGGGATGCGACGATCAGCCACCTGCTCGCCGAGGTCGAATTGGCCGAGGAGCCGGAGTGGGGCATCCGCTACGACGCCGTCGGTCCGCATGCCTTGAGTAAGCTTGAGGGCAACCTGGTGCGAGTGCTGGTGACGGAAAGAGAGCTGGGCCGCACCGGCGAGCCGGGCCTTGGCGATCTCCGCGAGGGGCTCATCGAAGTTTATGGGAGGGACTACGGGGTTCACAGTCCGGTGTGGCTCACCCGGTTCACCGATGCGGCGCGTCAGGCGGAGACCTATCGCAAGGGCAGGGTTCTGCTGGCGGGCGACGCAGCGCATGTGCATTACCCGGCGGGCGGACAAGGCCTCAATCTTGGGGTTCAGGATGCGGTGAATCTGGGATGGAAGCTGGCCCAGGTGGTCAAGGGGACGTCGCCCGATTGCCTGTTGGACAGCTATCAGACCGAGCGTCACCCGGTCGCCGCCCGGGTCCTGAAGAACACGTTGGCGCAGGTTGCGCTGATGCGCCGGGATGATCGCTCCCGGGCCGCCTGGGAGGTTATGTCAGAGCTTCTTAAGATGGACGAACCCCGCAAACGGTACGCCGCCATGATGACCGGTCTGGATATTCACTACGACTTTGGCGAGGGACACCCGCTGCTGGGTCGCCGCATGCCTGATCTCGACCTGGTGACTTGCAACGGCCCGATGCGAATGTTCACCCTGCTGCACGATGCCAGGCCTGTGCTGCTCAACCTTGGTGTGCCCGACGGGTTCAACATTGCTCCCTGGGCGGATCGGGTTCCGCTGATCGACGCGAGATACGAGGGTCCGTGGGAGCTTCCGGCGATTGGAGCGGTCACGCCACCGACGGCCTTGCTGGTTCGGCCCGACGGACACGTGGCGTGGGTGGGAGACCTCGGGCAGCCGGGGCTCGCCGACGCACTGACCACCTGGTTCGGACCGCCTGTTGTGACGTAGCGTCTCGGCTGCGCGATCATTCGAAAGTCTCCGTTGAGGCAGTCTCTTGGGAGAGACGCTCGTCAGGAGTGTGCGGTTCGATCGGCGCTATCGCACGATACGAAAGATTCGATCCCAGCGGGCGAAGCGGAGAGGGGCGGGCTCGTCCGGGCGTAGGGCAATTCCGGCAACCCGAGGGGAGGCGTAGCCGAAGGGATCGGCTTGACGGAGGGAGAAATAGATCATCAGCGGGCGGCCGACGATGTTCTCCTGCGGGACAAAGCCCCAGTAGCGGCTGTCCTCGCTGTCGTTGCGGTTGTCGCCGAGGACGAAGTAGTTTCCTGCAGGAACGATGAGTTCTCCGTCCTCAATAAGTTTGCGCATGCGGATCCACCAGCGAGAGTCGATCGCGGGGTCGGCGCTCTGCAACCGGGGGAAGTTATCACGGAAGTTGTCAGGGCCGGTGGGCCGGAAGATTGTATAGGGCTCGTCGAGGCGAAGGCCGTTCACGAGCACGTGGCCACCGTGCAGACGGATGTGATCGCCGGGGATGCCAACCACTCGTTTTACGAGATGGACGTCGGGATTGACCGGGAAGTGAAAGACGATGATGTCTCCGCGATGAACGATGGGAGGCGGCAGGACGAGGGAGTCGGCGGAGTCGGAGGTGATCTGCTTGTCGACGAGGAGAAAGTCACCAATCAGCAGGGTCGGCTCCATGGATCCGGAGGGGATGCGGAAGGGCTGCAGCGTAAAGGTGACGATAAAGACGGCGACGACGATGATGGCGAGCAGTGACTGGACTGCAGGCAGAAATCCGGGAGAGTCGGGGGCCGGGCGGTGAGCAGGAGGCGCGCCGGGAGTGCGGCGTGGCTGTTCTGGTGATGGAGGCGTAGCTCCAGGGCTCTCCTTCTGACTGGCAGGTGTGAGAGCGGGGGCGCTCATCGTGCGGCTCCAGCGCGAGCACGACGTCGTTCAACAGGGGCTTCGTCGAGGAGGGCGGCATTCTTTTCCGCCTGAAGACGCTCAAAGCCAAGACGAGCGGCTTGCTGTTGCGCCTGTTTCTTCGTGGTTCCTTCGGATTCGGCAAGGGGGCGGGAGCCGCCGAGGCCGTCCGGAATACGAACTTCGACGCGGAAGAGTTTTTGATGGTCCGGGCCGGTCTGGGCCTTGAGGACATACTGGGGCTGGCCCGAACCGATGGCCTGAAGGTATTCCTGCAGGGCTGATTTGTGGTCGCCGATGGCTCCGCTGAAGGTGTTTCCTGCGTCGAGCGCTCCCTGAAGCGCGGGGAGGGAGGGCTCGATGATACAGCGCTCGATAAAGGAGCGGGCGACTTCGAGACCACCGTCGAGGTAGAGAGCTGCGATGACGGCTTCGAGAGCGTTGGCGAGCAGGGCGGGCTTTTGACGGCCACCGCTCTGCTCCTCGCCGCGGCCCAGTCGCAGCAGCGCTCCCAGCCCGATGCGCTGGGCGACGGCGCCGAGATGGCGGCGGCTGACGAGAGAGGCCCGCAGGCGGGTGAGCTCGCCTTCCCGTGAGTCAGGAAAACGGCGATAGAGGCTTTCGGCGACAGCAAGGCCGAGGACGGCATCCCCGACAAACTCGAGTTGTTCGTTGTCGGTGGACGGGTTTTGAAGGGTCTCAGGGCTGGTTTCGTAGGACAGCGAACGATGAGTAAGGGCAAGGGTCAGCAGATCGGGTCGCTTGAAATGGTGATCCCATGGAGGAGCGAGCGTATCGCTTGCTGAAACCCGTACGGACTTTCGGCGACCCGTCTGCATGTTTCTTCTCTCGGAAATTAACTCTACCGAAATGTTGGACGCTCCAAAGAGGCGCGAAGTACTCATTGGGGTGGAGGTGGCGGGGGTCGATAGGCGTCCTTCTCTGCTTTACCACTCGGATCCAGGGGTTGGTTGTCTCCGTCGTTATTGTCGGACCGGCGAGGAAGGAGGAATGGTTCTTTTAGCCCCTTTTCTGCGGCGGCCTTGGTATCTGGCTGGGAGTCGCGGACAGCAAGAGCCGCTTTGTACTCGGCAATCGCCTTATTGCGCTCCGGGTGGTCCTGGTCGGGATGTTCGGGATCGCGGGCGACGTCATAGAGACGGCCAAGGTAAATATGGGCCCAGGCGAGGGTGCGGGGATCTTTTGCCAGCGTGAGAGTTTTATTGAGGTGGTTGAGGGCTGATTCGGGATCTCCCTGAACGAGCTCAACCCGGCCAGCAAGATAGTTTGCCTGAGGGTCGTTGGGGTTGGTCTTAAGGGCATTGTCGGCCAGCATACCGGCGCCGTCGATATCACCCTTCATCAGCTTCATTTCGGCGAGGTCCATGCCTTTAAGCTGCCGTGGAGCGCGCTTGACGAAGTCGTGGCTGCCCTCGGGGAGGAAGGCGATCTGTTCGGCGGCGTGGCGTTCGCGATCGACGTCCATGCCGTAGACCATCTCGGCAATATCTTCTTTCAGGCTGGCGCCCTCTTTTTCCATCTCGCCGAGCTTGTCGTAGAAATACCCTGCCAGAACCCATCCCTGACGCTTGTCCAGATCGACCTGTTTCCGACGGGTGGCTTCGGACTGACGCTCCCAGGCGGTTAGTTCGGCCTCATACGCTGCCATCTCGGAGCGCTGTTTGACCTGGCCCGGGCGTTTGGGTTTGGGGGCTCCGGTATCCATCGTGTGGGCTTCGACGGCTTTGATGAGATTTTCTGTGATGAACGCGGAGATATCGGATTTATAGACGAAGTCGAGGGGAGCATCCTGCACCGTCTTCAGCAGCGGAAGCAGGCGATCCATCGCGCTGGCACGGGCGTAGACCAGAGGCTCGATCTCATAGTGCAGATAGGTATGCCGGATCTCATCCATGTGGACCTGACCGAGGGGATTCCCGGACGGCGAGGCGATCACAATGTAGTCGGTGCTATAGATGCGCGCATTGGTGGTGGCTGGCGCCAGCATAGGTTCGAGAAGAACAAGAAAGCGACGCCCATCATAGCTGGAGACCGGCAGATGCAGATAGATATTTGTATCGAGAACGGCTTTGGTCAGCGGCTCGTGAACCTTTTCAACCAGGGCCTCGTAGTCGGCCCGATGCGTCACCCAGATGGTATGGAGGTTGATGTCTTCCGCGAAGGTACGCAACAACGAGAGGATGTTGACGACCTGGGTTGAGTCCGGGGGGAGCCCGGTCTCTTCTACCGATGGATTGAGTTGTGGCGGAGGATTCAGGTAGAGAGACAGGGAGATGTACTGGGCCAGGTTGAGTCCGGTGTCTGAAAGCTGGTGCTGGCGGATGTAGCTGCACAGTGCATCGCGGTGATCGCGCGCGGCGGGTGTCGCGGAGGCCAGAGTCTGGTTGATCTCGTCGCGGATCGCCTTACGGACCGGCGCCGAGTTTTCGAGGTCGGCGTCATAACCGCAGGTGTTGAGAGCAGCGGCGATGTAAAAGAGGGGCTCGCTGGTTTCGAGTGTGATTGCGGCTCCGCCAGCCTCGGGCTGGCCGACGCGTGGCCGTGCGGGCAGGCGTTGCTGATCGTTTTCCAGTGTCGAAGAGGACGACTGCGGGGTTGAAGAAGAACTGGAAGAGGTGGAGGTCTGAGCCTCGGAGGTGGAGCTGAAGACGGAGGTAGCAACCAGAAGAAATGCCGCGGTTTTGTATGGGAAGCGCACGTGACTATTGGACTCTTTCAGGGAGTTTAGGGGGAGCTGTAGGGACAGTGCAAGGCTGGCACCGGAAAGCTTCTGTTTCGAGTTAGATGGGGAGAGAAACGCACATCGACTTCCGGAGCAGGGTCCAACCTGCAAGTGTTCATAAGGACGGAGTTGCCGCGAGGTTCAGTTTGCGGATGTGAATGGGCTCAGTCGTCTCGGGGATGGTTCCATCGTTAACCTGAACCTCCTGCGGAACGCCTTCGAACAGGATGCGGGTGGAGACAGTCGAGCGCGGTGGGATATGGAGCCGTTCAGTCGAGGTGAGGGTACCGGAGCGCACCGTAACCGGCACGTCGACCGTGACAAAGCCAGCGTTATGGACCTCGACGGCGACCAGCCAGCTTACGCCCTTGCCGTTACGGGCAGGCATATCGCGGGGGGTAACGTTGGTGATGGAGAGATCGGCCAGTCCACGATCCTGATAGACCCAGTCGTCGAATACGCTGGAGAGGTTCTTCTGACAGGCAGCCTCGAGGACCCGCTGGAAGGCATGGGAATCTTCGGGGCTGGCGTTCCGGACCTCGTCGCGATAGGTTTTGAGAGCCCGCTTGAGAGGGGCATCGCCGGCGATGGACCGCAGAAGCCAGAAGACGGCGGCCGCCTTCGCACGGTAGTAAATCTCGTCGTGGGCGGCGATCAGGCTCTGGCCGGGAACTCCCGGGGGCGGAGGGAGAGTTGAGGGAAGAGCGGAAGGCGGGCCCTCTGAAGAGCTGCTGTAGCTACTGTATTCAGTTGAAGTGGAGCTCGCTGCTTCGGCAGGCTTTTCCGGCTCGACCAAGGTAAGAGGGTTGATGAGCTGACGAAGCTCTGCGAGGGCTCTCTCGCGGCCGTCGGTTGACTCTGTGTAGAGGAGAGACAGGAATTGGGGAACACCTTCATTGAGCCAAGGTAAGGAAGAGCGGAACCAGGCATGCGCCAGCGAATGCACCATCGCCGGAGTGACCTGGTTGGCATCGGTTGCGCTGAGAGGAATTGCGAGGAATGCGTCATCCTCGAAGGGCTGTCCGGAGTGATCGATGAGCGTAAGGGGGACGAGAGGGGCAGGTCCCAACCAATCGCGAAGGAGGCCTGAGAGATCATTGGAGGCGGCGGTGTAGGGAACGATCGCCTCGGGACGCGTGGTTGCGACCTGGAGCAGTTGGTTGTCGGAAGGCCGCAGGTTCTGCGACGTTACGAAGAGGCTGGGGGTGCGGAATCCAATGGGAGACTTCGGAAAGTCAGCGGTAGCGACGCCGTGGGATTCGACAACTGGAGAGTTTGGCTCTTCCGTGACGTTCTGCAGGGGATGGCGGCGGCCGTTCAGAAAAGCATCTACCGGAGGCTCGCCGACGTACTCGATGGAGATCCGCGCTCGAAGTGTGGAGTTTGCCTGCTGGAGGCGGGAGAGGCCGACTGCCTGAAAGAGCCTGGCACCGTCTCCGAGAAAGAGCTGCGGGGACGAGACGGGGTACCAGAGCACATTGCCGAAGCCGCGGAGGGCGGTGATTTCGGGAGAGATTTTGTCCCAGTCGGCCTGAGTGGCCTGTCCGGCAGGTGCTCCGATCCGAATGAGGCGCTCACCCGATGCGGCGATGGTGCCGGAATAGAGTCCAGTGAGGGTAAGGGTAGAGCCCGGGGGGATTGGGTGAGAGAGGTGGACGAGGGCCTCGGTCATCTCGCCGGTATGGTCAGCATCCGTCGGGAGGGTGTGTTCGGTGAAGGTGAGCGGGATGGCGGCACTCAGGGCGTCCCAATGGAGCGTGGAGGAGAGTTGCAGGGTGAGCTGGGAGATGGGAGCTGAAGTGACGTTCTGCACCGTAAATTGAACCCGTGCCGTTAGATGAGAGCTCGCGGGCGCGAGATGAAGGTCAAGATCCCAAGCGGTGAAGAGGATCGAGGAGCGCTCGGCGCTGGTGATCGCATCGACTTCCTTTTGAGGAGTGCGATTGGGTTTGCCTTGAGCCTCGGTTGGAGGGGGCTGGTCCTCATTCCGGTGAAACAGGACCTGGCCTTGTCCAGAAGGACTGCCGGCGGGAGGATTCTGAGAATCCACGCTGGGCCGGTTGAGGGAACCATTATTCCGAGTCGAGGAAGGAACACGCGACTGCTGCGCTGATGCGAATGAGGCGGCGAAGAGTGTAGCTACGGCAATGAGCTTTTTTGACAACTGAGTTCCTGAGGGCGTGGCTTGCGTTTGTGGCAGATCTAAATGCTGCCGAGGCCCTTGCGTTCTTTGGCTCGCTTTGGCTCGTGCGAGACCTTTGTTTGGACGGAAGCGCCACGGCGTTGGCGCATGGCCTCATACATGACGACGGCTCCCGCTACGGAGACATTGAGAGAGGAGACTTGTCCTGCCATGGGGATACGCAGGAGGTGGTCACAGGTTTTTTTCACGAGGTCGTGAAGGCCGGCGCCCTCCCGACCGAGAACGAGGACGCAATCGGTTGAGAAGTCGAAGTCGGTATAGTCGGGGGTTCCGCGTTCGTCGAGACCGACGACCCACATGTTGGCCTTCTTCATCTGCTCGAGAGCCCGGACGAGGTTCGTGACCCGGGCGACGCGGACATGCTCGGAAGCTCCGGCCGAGGTTTTGGCTACGGTCGCGGTGATCGGGGCGCTGCGGCGCTCGGGCAGAAGGATGGCGTCAACTCCTGCGCCGTCGGCGGTCCGGAGGAGAGCACCCAGGTTATGGGGGTCTTCGATCCCGTCCAGAGCCAGAAAGAAGCGGGGACTGCCGGAGGCGGGTGGAATGAGAAGGTCTTCGATCGTGAGGTAGGCCCTTTCGCGCAGGTACGCGACAACTCCTTGATGCGCCTCAGTTTTCGCGATCCGGGTGAGTTGATCTCTGGATTCAGCGGAGACGCGGATTCCTGCAGAGCGGGCGAGGGAGGCAAGGCGCTCAAGTTTGGCGTCGCGCCGTTCACGGGCGATGGAGATGCGGTCAAGACGGCCGGAGCCGGCTCGAAGGGCCTCTTCAACGGGGTGGAGGCCATAAAGAACTTCCATGAGTTAAGTTTACAGGCGGAAAGTTGTGGGCGGACGGGAGGGGAACGCCCTAGAATGAGGGATGCAGCCAGTTTCCAATGCTTTTAGGGGAATCTCATGGGCCAGTGGGATCAACAAGAGAGTTTTTCGGCCTAAAAGCCTTTGGAGCGAGACTTTTTGGATGGAGATCGCGTCACTACCACTATGAGAGGCGGAGCCCTGTCAATGACCGCAGCGCATGTCGCGCTGACGCAGGAAGAGAATGCGGCGATCGCGCGTGGGCTCAAGCGTCAGGATCCGGAGCTGCTCGATCAGTTAATCGAGCAATATCAGCATCGCCTGCTGCGCTATCTGCTGTTTTTGACAGGCCGACGCGAGGTTGCCGAGGACCTGTTTCAGGAAACATGGATGCGCGTGCTGATTCGCGGCACGCAGTACAACGGCAAAGCGAGGTTCGATACCTGGCTGTTTACGATTGCTCGCAATCTGGTGATCGACCTGTCGAGAAAGCGTACGATGTCGAGCCTGGATGAGATGAGCGAGAACAACGAGGATGATCGTCCGTTTGAAGTAGCGATGGCGGGACCATCTCCGTTGGAGCAGTTTGCCTCGAGGGAAGACTCAGCGGAGGTGACTGAGGTCCTGCTGACCCTGGATGCGTCCTACCGCGAGGTCCTGGTACTGCGGTTTTACGAGGAGCTTTCTCTTGATGAGATTGCGGGAGTGACGCGAGCTCCTCTGTCGACGGTGAAATCGCGGCTGTACAGGGGATTGGCGTCACTGAAACCCGAGCTGGAAAAGTTGAGGAAGTATCGTCCTGCGGTGGCGGAGGCGAGGGGATGAACGAGTTGATCGATGGTGGAGCAGATCGCGAGAGAGCGTTGGCGCGAGAGGCAATAGGATCGCTCGACGCAGGTGCGCGAATCTCGCTGGTGAATCGGACGCATAGAGTTGTGCGGGAGCGCGCGGCACAGATCTCGGCGAGACGCAGGAAGATTCGCAGTCTTTGGGCCCCGTTGGCAGTGTGTGCTTCGATGCTGGTGATCCTGGTTACGGCGGTGTGGACGCTGCTGGACGAGTATGAGCTCAACCCGATCGGGATGCCGGACGCAAGCGATCAGTATTTTGTGCTGCTGCTGTGGTTCCTGCCAGTCTCAGCTGCACTGCTGGCGATGGTCTGGTTCCGTCGGACTCAAATCAGGCGCTCCAGGGAAGAGATCGCGCGATGACAAGGTCTTCGGTTTCCAACGAAAACCGGTTAAAGGAAGTTCAGGTCGGCCAGGAAGATGAGCTGAGCCTGATTCCGGCGTGGTCGGTCGTTCTTTCGATCATCGTCTTTGGGGCGGTACAGTATCTCTTCCACGTAGTGATGCCGCACCATAAGCACGAGATGCTGCCCATGCGGCTGCTGATGGGCTATTCGTGGGGAACGGCGTTTGCCAGCTATGTACTGCTGGTGGGTTATGTAAGCCGTGACGTGAAGCGGCGCCGGATGCCGGCGGGGTTGTGGATGCTGATCGTGGTGCTGATGCCCGGCGGGATTGGCGCGGTCGTCTACTTCCTGTTGCGACAGCCGTTGTTGCGGCCATGCCCGCATTGCAGCACCGAGATCGCATCGAGTTGCCATTTCTGCCCACAGTGCCAGTTCCAGATGGCCCCGGTCTGCGGACGCTGCTTTCGCGGGGTGCAGATTACGGATGTGTACTGCACGCAGTGCGGACATGATCTCGCCGAAGATCAGGCTCCAGCCCGTTTGCGGGCGTATAGTGACTAGTGGCGCGTTTCTTACAGAGAGACGCCGTCAATCGGTCGCATGCCGCTCACTGCCCTCATTATCGACGACGAACCTCTAGCGAGACAGGAACTGCAGTACCTGCTGGAGCGTGCCGGTGGCGTTGAAGTTCTCGCCCAGGGAACCAACGGAATCGAAGCGGTTGAGCTGATCCGCACGCACAAGCCGGATGTGGTCTTCCTCGATGTTCAGATGCCCGGCCTGGATGGGTTCGGCGTGTTGAAGAAGCTGCTGGACCGGAAGGTTGCGTTACCCCAGGTCGTGTTTGCCACTGCCTATAACCAATATGCGGTGCGGGCTTTTGAGGTAAATGCAGTCGACTATTTACTGAAACCGTTCGATCGGAAACGGGTTCTGCAGACGATTGAAAAGGCTCAGAGCCGGCTGACGCATGAAGAAAGAACGTCGGAAGGAACGGCAGCCACCGCCGATACGGACTCCAAGCTAGACGCGCTGCTGCGGCTGATCGGAGAGCAGACCCAAGCGCCTGTGGCGAAAGCAAATACCGGTAAGGTGATTGTCCGGGCACAGAACCGTCTGCTGCTGGTAGATCAGAGGGAGATCTGCTTTGCCACGATCGATGAAGGGACAATTACGGTGGTGACTCCGAGCGTGGAGGGACACTCGAACTGCCGCACGATTGAGGAGCTGCAAGACCAGCTGGATCCCGAGGCTTTCTGGAGGGCTCACCGGTCGTTCCTGGTGAACATTCAGCACATCCGTGAAGTCGTGCCGTGGTTCAAGTCGAGCTATCAGCTGAGGATGGACGATCCGAAGAAGACGGAGATTCCAGTGAGCCGGGCACAGACGAAGCGCCTGAAGGAACTCTTTAACTTGTAGAGCACCAGAGCTGTCCTGACCCCCCTTCCTCTTTGTGGTGGATGAGTGAAGTAGGGGATTCTTATCCTGCGGCTCAGAATGACGGCGCGAAGAAGCCCCGAGTATAGGCAATCTCGCAAATATCCAAAAAAAGTTCTCGCTTGAGTGAACCGTATGGGATCGAGCTGCGTATCGATGCCTAGACGATCTACATTCCTTTAGTGTAGATAATCATAGTATGGGAAGACCGAATGATCTCGTGCAGGGAACACTGGGGCTGTTGATCCTGAAGACGCTTTCGCTGGAGCCGAAGCATGGCTGGGCGATTGGGAAGAGGATCCAGCAGATCTCGAATGATGTTTTGCAGGTTCAGCAGGGCTCTTTGTATCCAGCGCTGCAACGTCTGGAGCAGCAGGGCTGGATCCGATCGAAGTGGGCTGAGACCGAGACGGGCCGTCAGGCGAGGTTCTATTCGTTGACGGCAGCCGGGCGGGCACAGCTCGAAAAAGAGCGGGAGATGTGGTTGAGATTGTCGACGGCGATTGATCTTGTGGTCGAGAGCTGAGTTGTCGGGGAGGCGATATGCGTTGGTTCGATCGGATGAGGAAATCGGTATCGACGTTATTTCGGCGGCATAGCGAGACGGCGCGGCTGGATGAGGAGATGCGCTTCCATCTGGAGCAGGAGGAGGCCGAGAGGATGCGCAACGGCCAGACGCCGGACGAGGCTCGAAAAGCCGCGCGAAGGGAGTTCGGGAATCCTACGGTGCTGCGGGACGAGGTGCGTAGGGGCTGGAACTGGGGATGGCTCGACACATTGGCGCGCGATCTTCGATTTTCAACGCGGGCACTCATGCGGGCTCCGGGATTTACGGTGACGGCGGTCGCCGTGATGGCGCTGTGCATCGGAGCGACGATGTGCCTGTTTACTGTGGTGCGGTCTGTGTTGCTTGAACCGTTGCCGTTTCACGATCCTGACAGCCTGGTAATGGTGTATGAGCATTGGCGCGCGAGTACATCGGGCAATCCGTACAATCCGGTTGCTCCGGGGGATTTCTACGAGTGGCGAGCGCAGACGCATGGATTTGCGGATATGGCCTCGTATCACGACTCAAGCCTGACGGTGAGTGGAGACCACGGAGAGATGCCGGAGATGGTGGCGGCGCAGAAGGGAACGTGGAATCTCTTTCCGCTGCTAGGAGTAACGCCCGCGCTTGGCCGGACATTTCGTGAAGATGAAGATAGGGTAGGGGATAACCATTTTGCCATACTGACGTGGAGCTTCTTTCAAAGGCGCTTCGGCGGCGATGCCACCATTGTAGGAAAGACGATCCGGATGGCAGCGAAGCCTTACACGGTGGTTGGTGTGTTGCCGGCGTGGTTTGTCTATCCCGATGCGCAAACGCAGGTTTGGGTTCCCTTCGCGGACGGAGAAACGGTCGAGCGCCTGCATGAGCACGACAATCATTATCCTTATGTGGTCGCGCGGATGAAGCCCGGTGTCAGCCTGAAGACGGCTACAGATGAGGTGAGCGCGCTGCAATATCGCATGCATGTGCGGTATGCGGGCCAACCGGTGGCAGAGGATGCCATCTCGCGCCCGATCATCGACGATGTTGTGCAGGATGTGAAGACGCCTCTGTTGATGATGATGTCCGCAGTGGCATGCATGCTGCTGATCGGATGCCTGAATGTCTCGAACCTCCTTGTCGCCCGCGGAGCGGCAAGGCAGAAGGAGATGGCGATTCGCGGCGCGCTAGGGGCCGGCCGGTTTGCCCTGCTGCGAGAGCAGATGACTGAGACGGTGATCCTTTGTGGCTGCGGCGGAGGAGTTGGGCTGCTGGTGGCGCTAGCGGGAACGACATGGCTGAAGCTGCACTGGCGTGGTTTGCCTCGTGCTTCATCCATTCGTATTGATTTGACGATTGTGCTGGTTACGTTTGGCGTGGTGGGGTTGACCGCGATTCTTGCGGGATTATTACCAGCGTTATCTGCAACGCAGCGAGGAGTTTTGGAGGGTCTGAAAGACGCTTCTCGCGGTGCAGGAGTGGGTTTGTCGCGGGCACGGCTGCGGAAGGCGCTGCTGAGCATCGAGATTGCGCTGACAGTTGTGCTGTTACTCTCAGCGGGATTGCTGTTGAAGAGCTTTGTCCAGCTCCAGACAACCGATCTGGGAATTGCGGGCGATCATCTGCTGACGCTGCGATACAACCTGCCGATGGAGGTATATACCAAACCGGAGCAGAGCGTAGCGTTTTCTCAGTCGCTGTTGGAGCGGGTAAGGCGCCTTCCGGGAGTAGAGTCCGCGGGGCTGGGTTCGACGGTACCCGGTGCAGGCTGGGACGGAGATCAGGTCTTCATTGTTCCCGAGCGTCCAAACTATGAATCGAACAAACAACCTGATGCAATGATCCGGTATGCGGACCCGGGGTACTTTGCGACGCTGGGCGTTCCGTTGATTGCGGGAAGGGTGTTTAGCGAGCATGATCGGCTGGACCAGGCGAAGAAGGTTATCGTTTCGGAGGAGTTGGTGAAGCGCTACTATCCGGGCGAGAACGTGATTGGTCGCACGGTAGTGATGGGTACCGATATCACGAACAAGAAGAGGACCTATGAGATCGTCGGCGTCGTCGGCAATACGCTATGGCGCGTCGGGGAGCGTACTAAGGCGACGATTTACTTCCCCGTCTTCTCCGGGGAGACCGGCTACCGGTCTACCTTGATTGCACGCACGTCTGGCGATCCACTGCGCTATGCGGTCGCGATCCAGAAAGAGATCGCTGCGCTCGACCCTCAGTTGCCTGTCGTCGAGGTGTTGACGATTCCGCAGATTGTGGGTCAGTCGACGGTGAACCAGAGCTTCTCCGCATCGCTGGTGCTGGTCTTTGCGGGTCTTTCGCTGCTGTTAGCAGGCGTGGGATTGTATGGTGTTCTATCGTATGTCGTGACGCAAAGAGTTCCAGAGATCGGCATACGCATTGCGCTTGGCGCGCAGCGGGGGCAGGTGCTGGAGCTGGTGTTGCGAGATGGACTGCGGCCTGTGATGTCTGGTCTTGCGGTTGGGATAGGCGGGGGTGTTGCGGTAGGGTATGTGATCCGTTCGCTGCTGTACCAGACCAAACCTCTTGACCCTATTGTGTTTGCCGTAATGGCGATGCTGCTGCTGACGGTGGCCGCGATCGCAAGCGCAGCGCCTGCTTGGCGGGCCTCAAGCATAGACCCGATGCAGGCGCTGCGGACGGAGTAGGCGTTCTTATTTAGGTTCCTGGCCAGGGTTCTGCCCTTGAACGACGAGGTCGTTGTCGACGCTGAAGGCCCCGGGAGCAGAGTTGGCCTGCATGAGAGCGATGCTGGCATCGGTCTGATTGAGTACGACACCGTAGAGCGTCACGTGACCGTTGTTCACGACGATGTGAATGGCGTGATAACCGATGGGCGGATTGTTGGTGATGCCGCCGGCCATCATGCCGAAGCTGCGCCCTCCCGGCCCCATCGCCTGTGCCAGGGATCCCTGATTGGCGTTGTATTTTCTCAGAGTCGGCTGAGTATAGATGCGGTTATAGACAGCAGCACGGATGCGATCGTCGTTGGGCGAGAGGGGGAGAACTTTGATCTGGTTGTCGACGCCCGCGATTCCGTTGATATTTTTGACGGCGCGACCGGCGTCATCCTTGAGGGTTGGACGTGAGGCAAAGCCGTTCAGGACAAGGGTTCTGCCGTGGAAACCGAAGGTAATCCAGTCGAAGACCCCGTAGTTGGTGAGTCCGGAGAGCTGCTTCCGAACCTCGTTGACGATGCGCATTCCATCTTCCTGCGACATCGGTGCAGCTTGCTGCACCTGCTGGGCGGGAGCGGGAGTGGAAGTGAAAACTGCGAGAGAGAGAATCGCTGCTGCAAGGCAGGGGACGGTACGTCGAGCCATGAAGATCTCCTTACGTAAAAGTCAAAACGTGCTGCTTCTGCAAAGAGAGAAATGAGGTGAGTTGCATTGCCGTTGTTAGGATCGCCCCTCTCTTCTCTGTGCGAGGACGAGTCCCCGCGGTGTAGGAAGTAAGATGCAAGATAACAAGCCTTCAGACTCCATTTTGACAGCAGCATCCCGCACCACCTTCAAGTGTGAGCTGGCGTCGTGCATCAGGATAATGCCAGTTGGCCGAATCTGGGGGAGAAATCGTTTTACCTCAGCCTCGCGAATCGGCATATCGGAGTCGGAGAAAAAGAGGTCGATGGTGCCCTCGATTCGCATCTCGAGAGAGGACTCGTTCCTTAGCTCGATCCAGTCGGCAAGTCCTGAGGAAGCGATCTTTTCCTGCGCTTTGGCGAAGACAACGGGATCGAACTCGCAGGAGATAATACGGCCAAAGCCGTTGGCCTTAAGAGCTTTCGCGATCCAGAGCGTGGAGACGCCCAGGAACGAACCGGTCTCGACGACGAGCGCGGGCTTGATGGTGGTTACAAGGGTGTAAAGGAACTCGAGCACCTCCGCCTCGGCGGTCATGGAGTCATACATGTGCCAACGCTCGGGGTGAGGGCACTCCGGTGTTGCCCTGTGGTATTCGGGCAGGAGAGCCCCCTCGGCCTTTTCGGCCTGGAGCATGACTTTGTGCTCCTGCTTGACCTTCTTTCGAAACAGACCCATTTTGTGTCTTACCTTCCGGTCTCAATTATAGGGAGGCTCGAGAGAGGCCCCGAGATAGCGAAGGCTAGCTGCAAATGTTTGCGATGTGACCCTCCTTTAGAGCAAGGTTGGGGCGATGCTCACAACCTTTGCGATGGCGGCGACGATGCTGGATGCAGTGGAGATGTTTTTGGTGATGCCGTTGACCTTGTCTCTGATCTCTTCCAGAGCTTTATTGCTGTCGCGAATTTTCGTCTTCAGAGAGAGGAAGAGGGCGGTATTGGCTTCGAGCTTTGCAATGTTGAGATCGGTGAGGATTTCGTAGATCGCGTCGCGTGCTCCCTGAATCGTGTCTTTGGTATTTATGTCGGAGGCCTCCCAGTAGGCTCGACCGAGGATGTCATACAGGCTTTTGTAGGTTTCGACCGTATCGGGATTTGTCAGTGCCGGAGGGAGACCCGGAGCCGCCGGAGTGGGTGTGGTGACGGCACCGGATGAGGGTTGCGTATCGGGGCTGGAGGGGGTTCTCTTATCGATTGATTTTGCAGCGGGCATGAACTCGTCCTTTACTTCGAGCTGGAGAGAGACTCGTAGAAGTTTGCCAGGCCTTCGGCTGAAGCACGAAGGTCATCGATCCGGGCCTGGAGCGAGGCGCTGTCTTTACTGGCAGCAGCAGCGGCGAGCGCGTGGTGGGTTACGGTCAGTTTCTCAAGCGAAGCCTTGAGGCCGGTGAGCATGTCCTCGGTAGCTTTCTGACTGGCGAGAATGCGAGGAAGACGTTCGATTTCGCCACGCCGCTCGGTAGCGGAGAGAGAAGAGCCCGCGTGACGAATGAACTGATCCTGCTGGGCCAGAATCTGATCGTAGTCTCGTCCTGACTGGTCGCGAAGGATATCGATGTCACTCGAGAGAAGTTTGGAGAGCTGTTCGATGCTGGGATCCATATCGCGAATCACCTTCGGGATAGAACCTTTGATCTCGCGCCTTACGAGAAGGTCTCCGAGAGCCTTGAGCGCTGTACTGGCGGCATTGGCTTCCGTAGAGCCGATGGAGATCCCGATGGGAGTGGAGGCGGCGAGGGCATCGCCGAGCGATTTTAGATTCGCTCCGCAATCCGCGGCTGCAGCGTCGAGCTTCGGAGAGGAGACTCCGCTGGCAAGATCGGCGATTGTCTGGGCGTACACCTGGAGGCCGTCGAGAACCTCAGTACGAGCCTTGAGACCTTTGTCATCGATGAGAGGACGGATGGAGTGAGGGTCCATCGGGTGGTCGGTGTCGTACCGCGCGACCAGAAGCGATACCTGTGCCTCTTCGTTGAGCCGGACGGCGGCGCGGTAGGCGTTCTCGGTATTTTCGACGACAGCATTGGTAGCGCCGGAAAATGCGGCGGTATTTCGTGCCAGAGGAGAGAGAGAACAGCCGGACAACGAAAGCAGACAGACGCAGAACAGGCCGTGGAGGAGTCTTCGATGAGGCATGGTGCAAGGAAATCTGCGCAGTCTTAATTTGTCAAGACCATTTATTTTCAAGGTAGATGCATCAGCGGGACTGTGAAGAGCCGGTTGCGGAGGGATATGGCGAGGATTGTGGCGCGAGCGGTAATGGGGCTTTTAATGCTGGCGGCGGGGATCTGGGCTGCGGACTGGCTCATCTGGCAGGGAAGAGCGCTGGCTGGTGGAGGCTATAAGGTCATTACAGTCAGCCGCTTTGTGGTCGCTCCTCTTAAGGGGCATAAGGAGGAGTATTACCCGGATGGGAATGTCGAGATCCGGTGCACTCAGTCCCTGCTACCGGAGGGGTTGCCACAGATAGGGGGCAAACCTTGCTGGTGGGTCGAACGTACTCCAGTTTATTTCGATCGCTGAGGTCATTCGGAGCCCGCTGGAAGCGCGCAACTGCGTGTCGTCCTCTAAACTAAAGACAGCCCGGCACGTTGTGGCGAAACTTTTCTCAAAGTGAGGAGATTTGCAATGAGTGTCGAAGACGAAAAGAAGAAGCCAAAGAAAACCCCAGCAAAGAAAGCTGCGGCCTCTGCGTCAGAGGGGAAGACAGCGGAGAAGAAGGTGAAGGCTGCAGCGCCAAAATCTTCCTCCGCAAAGCAGAAAACGACAGGTACAGCTGCTGATCAGGCTGCGACGGGAACCCCGGTAAGCCAGCCGTCTACAGGCGTTGCCGCTAAGCAGCACAGGCCGCCGACACATGCGGAGATTGCGGAACGAGCTCATTCCTACTTTGCTGAGCGTGGCTATCGGCATGGCAATCATGAGCAGGATTGGCAACGGGCAGAGAGGGAGCTCCTGGCGGAGCGTTCCTAAGAATTCCTAAGAATTACTCGAGACCACCAGGTGCTTCTCAGGGAATCGGCGACATGGAGGATTGTCTCTGTGCCGCCGACTTCCGTCGCCGTTGCGTATCGAGCGGCTGGTGATCTTTCCGACGAGAGAACAAAGAGTTGCCAAGCCACAGGCAGCTCGTCATGAAGACGATTCCGTCTATGAGTTCGCCCGTAAAAGAGAGCCAAAACGGCTTCCACAGAAGAAGAAGGATGAGAAGAGCCAGTGGTAAGGACCGAAGTCCTTGGCGCTTATCGAGGTCCTCGACCAGCCAGGCGAGGCCGCCCGTGAGGTAGATGAGCCGGTAGTCAAAACTTGAGCCAGCTACAAAAGCGAAGCAGAAGATGGAGAGACAGGCGATTGCGATCGCTCCGCGAGTCTGAGAGGAATCGAGCGGTGGAAGAATCCGACTAGCGGTGCTGCCGACGAGGATTCCTGCGAGCATACAGGCGCTTCCGAGCAGGAGGGCGGCAAGTGGGGCTGCAGAACGGTGATCTACAAAGACAGGTGTGAGCAGGTGAATTGTGTGTCGGCTAAGCGCGTAGAAGAAGGGGAACGCGCCAAAGGACACATCGAGCTCGCGAGGAGTGTTTGCGAATACGAATGCGAGTCTGCGTCCGCTGGTAGCCAGCAGTGCTCCCGCGGCCGCCAGAACGGTGATTGTGGCGACTCTCCATCTGCGGCGTTCAAGAAAAACAGTGACGGCTGCGATGGGATAGACCTTAAGGATTGTCAGGAGAATCAGTAGCGCGCTGACGAGGCGCGAACGGATCTCCGGCCGCCGGCGATAGATAAGAAAGAACCCAGAGACGAGTAAAAAGAAGACAACCTGGTCGGTGTTTCCTCGCTCGATTGAGAGCAAAACGCATCTGGATGTGACGGCGAGGAAGACGATTGGTGCGGTGAGCAGTGTCCGGGCATTGAGCAGAAACAGGTAGGCGCTAATCGCCATGAGGGCGAAGAGAAGCCCCATCAGATTGGAGGATGCGGAGGTTACGCCGAGGTAGCGTAAAAGCAGCCACATCGGGGGGTAGTTGTAGAGCCGATGCCAGGGATCGAATGTACTGACGGCGTAGGGATCCTGCCCGTGGAGAACACAGTCGATCGCATGGGTGATTCCCCGGGTGTCAGAGAAGAGGGGAGTGTTTGCCGGTATGTGAAGCATATTCCAGGCTGCAGGAAGACTGCCACGCAGATAAACTCCCGCGGCCAGCATCGACCCTATAAAGATGACAGCAATGGCGGAAGCCACTTTAGGCCGGAATGAGCATGCAAAATTCTGCATGAAGACAAACCCTTTCAGGACGGGTTCTCGGCAGAAAGATATTACGAGGATTTGGGCAATAGCGCTGTTATCGCTTTTAAGAATGAGACGGAAAGAGGATTCGATTCCGTTGTATGCGAGGGAAGATCAGTAGATGGGGTGAGTGTCGATGTCGTAGGGTTTGCCGAATTTGTTGCGGTGCGGTGTGGTTTCAGGCTGATCTACATAAATTTCACCCAGATCGGCGTGTTCTCCGCTGATGCGGACGCGGCGGGTCTGCTTTTCCAGGGCATTCTGGCGTTGTCCTTCGATCCATATATGCAGGTCGTAGTCCCCGTCGGGGACGTTGGGCATTTGAAACTGCCCCTTCGTGTCGGCAATGCTGTAGAAGGGGGTGGTTAGGGTGATAATCACGGCGCTCATCTCCGAATGAATATTGCAGAAGATGTAGGAGACTCCTTCACGAGAGAAGACGACGCTACGGGTCGAGCCTGCTTCGTAGAGTCCAAGGTCAAAGCGTCTGCCGTCGAAGAGTGAAAAGACGTTGTGAAAGAAAGGGTCTGTATTCGGGAACGCTACACTGCTGCCAAGAGGAACGACAAGCAGGTGAGGCGTGAAGGTTTTGTTTTTCTGAGTCAGGGTAAAACGGCCCGGAACTATGGCGTGGTTTGAGAGTTGGTGTAGAGGCTTGAGCCAGATGACTGCGGCGGGCATCTTCTCCGACGATGAACGTTTCGGAAGGAGCCGCGCGGTGATGTCGGCCGCTTGCAAAGGACTTCCAGACAGGAAGAGTGTTGTGCTAAGAACGCCAAGTACGAGTAGGTGAAGCCGCCGCGCCATCAGAACCGGTACCCCGCACCGAGCCCAATGACATCGGTGGCATTCGTTGGCCCAGGGGCGAAGTTCGTCCATAGCTTTCGATACTCAAGAGAGAAGAGAAGATAAGAACTGGGGCTGTAGATCACATTGCCAAAGACGGAGCGATTTCGAGAAAGACCAGGATAGCTTTCCGTAGGATCGCTCAAGGTGCTTATCCGAATGTCATTGGCGAACGGATTATCAACTCCATAGGCGGTGTTGAACTCCAGGCGTTCGTTGGCTTTGAACTTGAGCTGAGCCCATCCTCCGATGTCGTCGAGAGGGTAGAGAACTCTTGTGGCAGATCTGGAATCGTAGATGTAGTCGACGTATCCACCAGCACCAAGGCCACCGAGCGCCTGCCCCCGGTAGACATTGGAGAGGAATTCAAAGTGTGGTCCGATGGGGACTCGCAGATCCATTGTCCCTGCCCAGGCGTTGTAGCGGATGTTGCTGGATGTCATGTGCGGGCTGAAGTAACCACCTACGCCAAATTCAGGACCATTTCCATTCTTTCCTGCTGCGAGGGCTATCCGGGCATTGGTGCCAGGCCATCGGCTGCGTTCGGCCTGCCACACCGTCGAGTTGGTTGTTGTAGCAGCACCAAGACGGGGTGGGTTGGGGACATCGACGAGCCCTGCGGCAAGTTTCAGTATGGAATGAGGCATGGAGACGTCATGGGCAATGCCGATCTGAGGAATCCATGCCCAAAGATTGCCACTCCACGCCAGGGCTGGTTCTCCGACTGCGACGAGAGAGCTGGGAGTATATGGCGCGATGACACTGCGATCCAGCGCGATATAGGCGCGGGTATGATTCCAATTCAGTGCGGCATGCGCGGTGCGCAATCGCAGCAGGCCATTGGCAGCGTAGTTCGAGGTCGCACCGGTTGCGAAGAAATCAACTCGTACGTCTGCATCGCTCTCGCCGCCGAGCAGCTGCGGTCCGCGCGCATCGAGACCGAGCACCGTTTGGCGAAGCGAAAGGCCAGTGCTGCCACCCCCGGGAAGGGCGTATGTCGGGTCTTCGGGAATGTCGACCTGGCGAGTATTGACAAAGCCGTTGAGCAGTAGAAGTCCTGTGACTTTGAGCGGGTACTTCGACTCAGTCTCTACCTTAGTCTGTTCATGCGTAGCGATTTGCGATTCGTCGATTGCCTGGCGTTCGCGGATCTCCTCAAGCGATGCTGTGGATGCGCCTTGCGAGGAGGATTCAGTTTTGACGGTAGGAAGAGACGGAGCCGTGCCAGCCGATTTCTCTTTTGCGAGTTCCATCTGCAATTCGCTTAGCTGCCTCTGTAGCTCCTGCAGTTGGGTCTGATACGCATTCATCTGAGACTGGACCTGGGCGACGGCGGCGGTAAGCTTTTGAACCCTCTCCTCTGTCGTCTCGGAAGGGGTTTGGGCAACTGCTGCGGAAGCAAGCACGATGAAACCTATGCAACCGAGGGAGAAGGCGAGAACCGTCTTTAGAATCTTCGGTGACGAAGATCTCGACAGATCGTAATCTCGCTCAACAACAGAAATCATGGCGTCAGCGAATGACTCCGAGTGACATTGGGGCCTGTGAACAGCTGGCGAGAGACCATGAGGCGAAAGATGGTCTCGCCATTTTGGCTGCTCACCAGTTTTACATCGCCGCCATGCTCTCGCGCTACGCTGTAGGCGAGGGTGAGACCAAGTCCCGTACCTTTTTGTTTTCCCTGACTCACAAAAGGATCGAAGAGATTTTCGCGAATTTTCTCAGGGACGCCAGGTCCGCTATCTGTAATCGTCACACTTACATATGACTCGTCGGCACTCAGGGTTGCGACAACTTCACGAGCCCCTGCGCTCTGCCGAGCGGACTGACAGGCATTGAGCAGCAGATTATAGAGGGCGCGTTCGATCTGCTTGACGTCCAACGCCGCGGTTGTGTCGTCGGAGGTGTTTTCGATTCGCAGGGTGACACTTTCGGTATCAGGATGGGTACGGACGAGGGCGACCGCTCGATCAAGAATGGTCTCCATGGTCATCGGAAGGCGTTGCAGGCCGGCGCCTGTGCGGCCAAAGATCAGGAGGGTGTCCAGCATATCTGTCGTTCCGTTGACTGCGAGCCGTATCTCCTCAAACAGTTCCGCCCGCTCGTTTGAGGGCAACATCGGCGAGGCCAGAAATTCCGCATTGGCATAGACCGCCGCCAGATAGTGTCGCAGGTCATGCGATACGGAGCTCGCCATGCGGCCGATGGTCGCGAGTCGTTCGGACTCCAGAAGTGCGCGATTGGTCTTCTGAATTTCGCCACGCATCTGAGCGAAGACTCGGCTGAGATAGCGGACCTCCTGGGGGCCATCCTGTGGAAGAGAGTAGCGCGGATTTCCTTCACCGAAGGCACGCACACCACTGGCAAGCTGTTCGAGGGGACGCGTCACCATACGTGCCAACAGGATCATCAAGATCGCGCCAGCGATCATGGCGAGGAGGCTGCTCAGGAAAACGAGCCTGTTGATCTCCCGTTCAGCACGATCGGTGGCATCAAACGACTTCAGGATGGCCAGGCGCAGCGGGAAGCCTGCAACCGCGCTGAGGTCGCGGCTGATGGCAAGAAATCGTTCCCGGCCTGCTTGCACGATGATTTCATTGCCTGGCCCTGCCGAGACTACTGCCTGCTGCAGAGCATCCTGCTTCTCTTTCGGCAGCGTCGTGACGACGGTCTGGTCTCGTGTGAGGAAGGCGGCCTCAGACCCAGCACCGCGTCCGATCTGCAGAAGGAACTGCTGGTCCACGGCGTAACCGCTGATGACGTGGCCTAACAGCGTTCCAGTCTTCTGGTCGCCGAAGTACAGCGGACGAACGGAGTACTCATATAAATGTCCGCCGGTAAACAGATAATGTTTTGCGGAGTTCAGGATCTGCTGTTGGAGATCGCGTTTGATGAGTTCGCTATCGATGCCTTGCGCGTGCGCGGCAAGAATTGTTCCATCAGGGTCGGCAAGTGCAAAGAGATCATTTCCGCTGGTACGCCAGAAATCGATGGAGCTATCAGCAATGGTTGGCGCATCGCTGGTGGTCATTAAAGCTTTGAGGCTGGGAAGGCTGGCCAGCAGGGTGTTCTCGCGTTCCAGAGAGGAGAGCCTGCGGGCTTCCAGATCCTGGAATGTCGCCATGGAGTTCTGGAGTTCGGTTGCGAGCATCTCACGCGCACGCTGCCGCAGCCTGTTCCGGATGATGAAAAGGCTGGAAAAAGTAGTCGCGCCGATAATGAGGACCAGTGAGGCTAGTAGAAGAAAGCGAGTCCTCACGCCGGGTCCGTGACGGTCATTCAACACGGGTCTCTCTCAAGGAACAAACTTATACCCTGCTCCATATACCGTCTGCAGGTAACGGGGTTCGGCTGCGTCAGGCTCCAGCTTTTGCCGGAGTTTGAGAATGTGGTTGTCGACCGTTCTGGTTGTCGGGTAGGACTGATATCCCCACACTTCGTTAAGAAGTTCCTCACGGCTAAGCACGCGCTCTGGGTTTTCAACGAAATACTTCAGTAGTTTGAACTCATGGGCGGTGAGTGTGACTGCCTTGTCGGCGCGATGGGCGCTCATCTTTGCGAAATCAATTTCGCAGTCGCCAAAAGAATAGGTCACAGTTGCGGTGGGCTTATAGCGCCGGCGCAGAGCCGCCTGAACACGAGCCATCAATTCCCGGGGGCTGAAGGGCTTTGTTACGTAATCATCAGCTCCTAATTCCAGCAGGAGCACTTTGTCGGCCACTTCGCTGACCGCGCTGACGACGATGACGGGAATCTCAGGATGCTCAGCTTTGATGGCTTTGCAGACATCCCGGCCAAAGATATTTGGCAGAAGAAGATCTAACACGACCGCGGAGGGTTTAAGGCTACGGAAGGTTTCGAGGCCGGACTGACCGTCGCTGCAAAGGGTGACCGCATAACCCTGTTCGCGGAACATCCTGTGAAGAACCTTCTGCATGCGCGGATCGTCTTCGATAACGAGGATCTGCGTGCCGGCTAAGGAGGGAGGAAGCTCACTCGGCTTCGCGTCAACCACGAATTTATCAGGCTGCATCATGGATGTATTGTCACCCTCTTCCGCCTTCATAGAAGTCAGCCGATTATGGAATGACAATCTTCTGACAATCCGTAGACAAGTGTAAATAGCTCACAGAACGACGATCGACGTTGAGGGAAGGCCCGATTACACACTTAAATAGGTTGATAATAATAGACTTAGTGGAGGCAGTGATCGCGCCGTGAATAACTGATATCGACGAAGTCTTGCTGGCAGGCTAAAACGGCCATTTCCAGGCTGTGAACTCTTTCCGGTCGATGCCGTTTTCATGGGCGTAGTTAATGCTCTCGATGATTTCGTTCTTTAGCCATTCTTTTAAGTGAGCGGCCGTGGCCTGGAGGTGGGGGACGCGATCGATAACATCGATGGCCAGATCGTAACGATCGATCTGGTTCAGGATGGCTAGTTCGAGCGGTGTATTGATATTGCCTTGCTCCTTATAGCCCCGGACGTGAATGTTGTCGTGATTCTTCCGCCGATAGGTGAATTTATGGATGAGTGAGGCATACGCGTGGAAATTAAAGATCACGGGCTTGTTGAGCGTGAACAGGGAATCGAACTCGCGTTCGGAAAGACCATGAGGGTGTTCACTTTCCGGCATGAGCCGAAAGAGATCGACTACATTGACGAAACGAATTTTGAGCTCCGGGCAATGTTGGCGGAGGATGGCGGTAGCGGCCAGGGCCTCTGCGGTGGGAATGTCTCCAGCACAGGCAATGACGACATCTGGTTCTGTTGCGGCATCTGTTGAGGCCCAGTCCCAAATTCCGATACCCTTGGTGCAGTGCTTGATGGCCTCCTCCATACTGAGGTATTGCAGATGAGGAGCCTTGTCGGCAACGATGACGTTGACGTAATTTTCGCTGCGGAGACAATGGTTGGCGACGGATAGCAGACAATTGGCATCAGGCGGAAGGTAGATGCGTGTGACGTGTGGGCTCTTATTCGCCACAACATCGACGAACCCTGGATCCTGATGGGTGAACCCGTTATGGTCTTGTCGCCACACCAGCGAGGTGATCAGCAGGTTCAGCGAAGAGATGGGAGCCCGCCAACGAAGTTCAAGCTTGCTCTTTTCCAGCCACTTGGCATGTTGGTTGAACATCGAATCAATGATGTGGACGAAGGCTTCGTAGCTGGACAGGAAGCCATGGCGGCCTGTGAGGATATAGCCTTCGAGCCAGCCTTCGAGTGTGTGCTCAGAGAGCATCTCCATCACACGGCCATCGGGTGCGATGTCGGTGCCGTCCGCATCTTCCGGAAGAATCTTTGCCATCCAGGTCTTGGGTGTGGCCTCGTAGATGACCTGAAGGCGGTTGGAGGCGGTCTCGTCGGGGCCGAAGACGCGGAAGCTAGTCATGTTCTGGCGCATAACATCACGGAGAAATGCGCCAAGCGTATAGGTGGAAGAGACCTCGACCTGCCCAGGTTTTTTGACGTCGACCGCGTATTTGCGGAAATCCGGCATGTCGAGCGGCTTGCGTAACACTCCGCCGTTGGCGTGAGGATTACCGCTGATGCGTCGCTTACCTTTCGGCGCAAGCTCACGCAGTTCTTCGATAAGGCGGCCCTTCTCATCGAAGAGTTCCTCAGGCTTGTAACTCTTTAGCCAGGATTCAAGTTGCTTGAGGTGCTTCGGATTGCTTTTTGGATCGAGAATGGGGATCTGGTGCGCCCGCCAAAAGCCTTCTACCTTATGGCCATCGACTTCCTTGGGGCCAGTCCAGCCCTTAGGGCTTCGCAGGACGATCATGGGCCATCGCGGCCGCTCGGGCGTTTTTGACCGGCTGTTGCGGCTCTTCTTCTGGATTTCGCGGATCTCGGTGATGCAGTTTTCCATCACCTCGGCCATTCGCTGATGCATTGGGGCGGGATCTTCGCCTTCCACGAAGTAGGGGGTCCAGCCACAGCCTCGAAAGAGAGATTCAAGCTCTTCGTGGGTAATGCGGGCCAGGATGGTCGGGTTCGCGATTTTGTAACCGTTCAGATGCAGGATGGGAAGAACAGCACCATCGCGTACGGGATCGAGAAACTTGTTGGCATGCCAGCTGGTGGCCAAGGGGCCAGTTTCAGCTTCTCCATCGCCGACCACAACCGCAACGATAAGATCAGGATTGTCGAAGGCTGCGCCAAATCCGTGGGAGAGACTGTAGCCGAGTTCGCCGCCCTCGTGGATCGAGCCGGGAGTTTCCGGCGTGCAATGGCTCCCGATGCCTCCTGGAAATGAAAATTGTTTGAAAAATTTCTGCATTCCCAGGATGTCTTCACTCTTATCCGGATAGACCTCCGAATAAACCCCTTCGAGGTAGGAGTTGGAGAGAGTGGCGGGCGCGCCGTGACCAGGACCAGAGATATAGATCAGATCAAGGTCGTATTTTTTGATGAGCCGATTTAGATGGACCCAGGTGAAGGTCTGGCCGGGATCGGAACCCCAATGGCCCAGCAGGCGATTTTTAATATGCTCAGCCCTGAGTGGCTCGCGCAGCAGCGGATTGTCCAGCAGGTAAAGCATACCGGCGCAAAGGTAGTTGCAGGCGCGCCAGTAGGCATCCATGGTACGCAGCTCGTTATGGCTGAGGACTCCAGAGATTTGGCTCTTTGATTTTTCAGGACGCGTTGCCGGCATATGACTGAATCTCCTTTGGTGCATGAATGCAACCCGGGGGAAGGAAGATTTTATGCTTAATCGAGCATGCGCTGGACATGTATTGCGATCATCCAGTCTTCTTTTGCGGGGGCAAGCAATATGTCTATTTTTGACTCTGATGTTGAGATCTTGTGAATAGGACCCGGGGAACCTTTGTTTTCTGCAACATTTAATCTTGTGTCCAGCTTAACGCCCAGCGGTTCAAGAGGTACGATGATTTCGCCACGGGTTTGGTGGTCGTGTTCCCCGATGCCTCCTGTGAAGACGATCGCTTCGAGCCCACCCATCAGCCAACTGAAACTGCCAAGCGCTTTGCGAGCGCTGCGGGTAAACACATCGATGGCCAGCTTTGCCCGAGAATCGCCTTGGGCGGCCGCCTGACGCATGGATCGCATGTCATTGGGGATACCGGAGAGAGCGGCGGTTCCAGAATCGTGGTTTAAGAGTTGTTCGGCAGCTCTGGTGGCCTGATCACGATCTCCTTCCATTTGACGAAGAAGATATATCACGAGGCCCGGATCAAGATCGCCGGGGCGCGTTCCCATGACGATGCCACCGGTAGGCGTCAGGCCCATGGTGGTGTCGATGGAACGGCCGTCCAGGAGGGCTGTAATGCTGCATCCGCTCCCCAGGTGAGCAATGGCCATTCGATGTGGCAGAGGAGTCTGGGTGCGCTTCATCTGCTCCACGATGGACTCGCAGCTGAGACCGTGAGCGCCATATCGGCGCACGCCCTGGTGGCGGTATCTGTCCGGAATAGCATAGGCAGTCGCGACCTCCGGCATTGTCTGGTGAAAGATGGTATCGAAACAGGCAAAATGCGGAACGTCAGGGAAGCGCACCATCATTTCCCGAATAATATCGATGGCTGAGGGATCGTGGAGTGGGGCGAAGCGAACGGCATCATCAAGGTCGCGGAGGACGGCGGAGTCGATTCGAACATGCCGATCGATCTTTGGACCGGGATGGACGACGCGATATCCCACCGCATCGATGTGGGGAATTGAGGGCTGTGTTACGGCGTCAACGACCCTGGCGATAGCTTCGAGAGGATCTGATGCCTTGATTGGGGACGAAGAAGATTTCTCGCCAGCGGGATGAAAGGTAAAGGTGGCGTGGCCCGAGCCAATCCCAAGAAGTTCTCCTTCTTGTAACGAACGCGGAGATCCATCTTGTGCTGAAAAGATAGAAAACTTGATGGAGGACGATCCGCTGTTGAGAACGAGCAGGTTCAAAAGAGTTCCCTCCGTTTGGTTTCAGGCGTGCGTTTCTCCGGATTCCGCGAGTGCTTTTCTATCATCCTCTCGCAAAAGATCGAGGACTGCCTGATAAAGACGATTGCGAATACTGAAGCGATCTGAGGCCCGAGTGACGTACCTTACGATAACGTCGATGCCGGAAGAGGCTGGACGCATATCGACAGACGGTTCCGCGCTGAAGTTGCTGAGATCATGGGCTCCCGTTGCGCGCTGCCATTCCTTAATGGCAAGCTTCGAGCTCTTTTCGGTCTCCAATTCCACGGCACTGTGAATCGCCTTGATGACGTCGTAGCTTCGAGGACCAGGAGGAATGTTAACGTGAATCTCATCCCATAGCCACTGACCTGACGTTGAAAAGTTGAAGTATTGGCCCCGAATGGCGAAGCTATTCGTAAAAGTAGTCTTGCGACCAGTGGGATGCCCTTTGTCGGTCCAGTTTCCGGTCTCTAGCAATGAGGTTCGAAAGAGACCAATCTCGGTGACTTCGCCTCCGACACCGTTGATCTCAACCCAGTCACCAACCCGAATGCCATTCTTCCCCATGAGGATAAACCAACCGAAGAAAGCCAGGATGAAGTCCTGAAAGACAACGGTCAGACCTGCTGTCACAAGACCCAGGATCGTTGGCATCTGGCTGGGAACGCCAAAAATTACCAGGATGACCAAAATCAAGGTAATGAATTGAATTGCAAGTGTGGCAATTGTACGAAGTGTCAGCAAGGTTCGTCGGTCGATCTTCAAACGATCGATCAGTTTGCCAACCATAAGGGAGATCAGGGCGGAGCAGAGCAGCAGGAATGAGATGGCTGCCACGGACTGGAGCATCAGATGAAAGACGATCTGGTGCTGACGTTGTACCTGGTCGAACCAACGTGCGTACACGATTGAGAGTTGCTTTTGCGTCTGGATCCTGTCGTCGAGGATGGCGTGGATTTGAGAAAGGGAGTGCATCCGCGACAGGCGCGCCACACGAGACTTTGCGCCGCCATCCTGCGCATCTGTAGTTCCCGTCTGATTGAACTTCGCTTCAATCTGGGTTTGCTGGGCGGTGAGCGATTGTGCATCGGCGTCGGCTTGTGCCTTTGCCTGGGCAATGGAATCGGCGCGGCTGCGTTGGTTGAGCCAGGCAGAGATGCGTCCAGCCAGTGTGCGGAAACCTTGTGCGGTCTGCACCGCGGAGGGTCCAGTCGCGTCTGCCTGTTCTTCGCGCTTCTTCATCGCCGCCTGGCGAATGCTTAACTCTCGCTGAATCTCATCACGATTGTCTCCACTCAGGCGGGCCAGTTCCTCGCCCGCGTCGTTGAGATTGTCACTATCGAGCTGCAGCTGTGCTTTCGCGATATCCAGATCATCGGCGGTGGGTGCGTCGGGCTTTGGAGAGGGATTTTTGAGAGCGGCGTTAATGCTGTCCAGTTTCGCCTGATCATCCTTAACTACGGCCTGCAAAGCGATAAATTTTTGCTGAATCTTGAGGGCATCGCCCGTCAAGGCGTGACTGTCGAGAGTAGCCTGTCGAAGCGCCTGCGCGAAAGCCTGGTCGACCTCATGGTCCGCGAGCCGTTCGGCTTCACGAGCATGACGTTTCTCTTCGGCTGAAACGGCTAGAGGAGAGAGGGCTTCAATAGTCTGCCACGGGCGCTGATCGACCAGTGTGTCGACCGCACCTCTCGAAAAACCCTTCCCCCGAAGAAATGGAAGATTGGCCATCGAGTTCCGTGTCATGAAAAGGCCGATCACGGACGCTATGAGCAGTGCGGCAGGTACAGCGATCCAAAGACTCTTCAACGCCTTCATCTTTCCACCCTATACCGTTGAAGAGGGAACGACAAAGGGCTCGAGAAACTGTGATTTTCCTGAACCCTTGACGATTTCTTAGAATCTCATTCAATATAACCATTGAGTTATATAACCAAATAGTTGTTATATCGGACGAATGTTTATGACGGGTACAGGCGAACATCTCGACGCAACCTTTGCTGCTCTGGCTGATCCGACGCGAAGAGCTATTCTCGCTCGACTGAAGCAGGGACAGGCCACGGTGATCGAACTGGCGCGGCCGTTTGCAATGAGCCAGCCTGCGATCTCCAAGCACTTGAAGGTTCTGGAGCGTGCGGGGTTGATCTCCCGAGACCGGGATGCACAGCGCAGGCCGTGCAGGTTGAATCCCCAGCCTCTGGCTGAAGCAAATTCGTGGCTGGAGAAGTACCGGGAATGCTGGGAGCAGAACTTTGAACGGTTGGATGCCTTGCTTGACGAGCTGAAGGCTGAGACGGTTGCAAACCGCGCGCCCAGAACGAAACAGAGACGAAGAACTCACAAAAAATAAACGAAATCAACCGAGGAGAATTCTATGCAGACAAGAGAGCCAGGGAAGTTGAAGCTGACAGCCAATGGGGATCGCGAGATTGTGATGACGCGCGATTTTAACGCCCCGCGCAGACTGGTGTTCGATGCCTGGACAAAGCCAGAGCTGGTACGGCGATGGCTGGCGGGGCCATCAGGATGGACCATGACAGTGTGCGAGATCGATCTGAAGGTGGGTGGATCGTACCGATACGAGTGGACCCATGAATCTGGAAATCAAATGGGGATGGGCGGTGTTTATCGCGAGATCATGGTTCCAGAACTGTTGGTCGCCACAGAAAAATTCGATCAATCCTGGTATCCGGGAGGAGCGATCACAAGGACGACACTCGCCGAAAAGAGCGGAATCACGACGGTTGAGACCACCGTTACTTATGATTCGAAGGAAACTCGCGATGGTGTGCTCCAATCTCCGATGGAGACGGGAGTGGCGGCGAGCTACGATCGGCTGGAGATGCTGTTCGACAGCAATTTTGCCTGAGATCGTTGGTGAGAATAAGGAGGACCTGTTCGCAGGTCCCTCCTTATTCTCTTAATGATGAGGAGTGGAGATTATCCTTGCCAGGAACGCAGGGCAATTACTGCGTTCAGACCGCCAAAGGCGAGGGAATTCGATAGGGCCAGTGTAGATCCGGTCGGACGTGGCTGTTGGACGATGATATCGACGTTGAGGGAGGCGTCGGGATTGATGACGCCTGCCGTGTGGGGAAGACGACCTTCCTGAAGGGCAAGTGTAGTCGCAAGAGCCTCGAGTGCGCCGCTGGCTCCGATGGCGTGACCGTGAAGCGCCTTTGTGGAACTGAGAGGAATCTTTGCAGCGCGAGAACCGAAGACTTGATGGATCGCGGCTGCCTCCGTTGCGTCGTTAGCCTGGGTTCCTGTGCCATGGGCGTTGATGTAGCCGACCTCTTCGGGAGAGGCACTGGCGTCTGCAAGAGCCTTGCTCATGGCGGTTGCGGCACCTTCAGCCTGCGGCTGGGTAATGTGATTAGCATCTGCAGACATGCCGAAGCCGACGATTTCTGCAAAGATGGTCGCGTTTCGTGCCTGCGCGGATTCGAGCGTCTCAAGCACCAGCATGGCGGCGCCCTCACCGAGCGTCATGCCATCGCGGTCTGCCGAAAAGGGACGACAAAAGGTAGGTGAGACGACGCGCATCGAGTCCCACGCGCGATAGAATCCCCAACTGAGCGGGGCTTCGTGACCACCGGCGATGGCAGCTGTGGAGAGTCCCGACCGGACCATGTGAAAGGCGAGGCCGATGGCGTGGGTCGCAGAAGCGCAAGCGGTGGAGATATCCAGGGTTGGGCCAGTGATCTTGAGATCGATGGAGATATTGCTCGCTCCAGCCGAAGCCATCGTTCGTACGATTGTCAGGGGATGGGCACGGGCGTTGCGAGTGTAAAGATTTTTAACTTCACTCTCTTCCGAAGACCGGCCTCCACAGGCGCAACCCATAATAATGGCGATGTCCCCGGCTTTATGGTGCTCTTTCAGAGCAGCTTGTTGCGCTGCCTGACGAGCGGCGACGATGGCGAAGTGGGTGTTGCGATTGGCCGCTGCAATGACTCCGGAATCAAGGTGCTGGGCAGGATCGAAGTCCAGAACCTGAGCCGCCTGCGTGTAGCGGACTCCAGGATTTCCATCTGGTGCGTCGGGAACGTTCGTGATGGGACTGATTCCGCTGGCGCCGGAGAAAAGAGAGTCTCGAAAAGAGGAGACCGACGAGCCAATCGGAGTGATGCAGCCTAATCCTGTGATAACAACGCGATTCACGATCGAAAGAAGGCTCCCATCATTACGACGCAGTAGATTTTGAAGCTTTGGCGGCAACCAACTGATCGACACCGCGCACGACGTCACCTACCGTTTTCAGAGACCCAAGGGCTTCGTCAGGAATGGCGATATCGAACGCCTCTTCCACCTCGAACGAGATGTTGATCTTGTCGAGGGAATCGATATTCAGCTCTTCGAACGTGGTGTCGGGCGTAATGGTATCGGTGGGGATGTTCTTTGCTTTGGCAATGATAGCGATACAGCGTTGTGCGGTCTCGTCCATACTGGCCCCCCCTTTCTGCGTCTCGATGCTCAAAATTACAGGACGCCTTGGGTAGTGTAACGGCAGTGCGCCCAAATAGGTACCTCGAAGAAGTTGCGGATGGTTTTTGATTCGGTCCTAATGCTGGTGAAGGGTCTCGAGTTCGGTCTGCAGCGGCACTCCACCGCTTAGCTTGATATGAAGAATGGCCTCAAAGGGATTGATCACACCCTTGGTCTGGCCGACACGACCTGTCAAGAGACGAATCTCTTCCGGGCTGCAGGCAAATTCGACGGCGGCCTGGGTTCCATTGGTGGTCAGCCCGGTAAAGACCGCGATACGGCGTTCCGGCTGGATGCCTGGGATCGAGGCGATGATCGCGTACTCGTCGTTCGGGGATGAGGGGACGAACCTTTGCGGCTCGCCGGAACGAGGATGCTTATTAAGGATGTAGCCTTTGTGATTCCCATCGAGATCGATAACGAAATCTGGCATGGTCGGGAGATCCTGCAAAGCGCCGTTTTGACTTGGGGCACCGACGAAGACAAGGTTTCGCAGCTTCGCTTCGTCCCAGGTCACCAGCCGGCTCCGTTTGAGGGTGAAGTTGGCGTGGTGAAGGTCGAAGATCCTGGTCAGTTCATAGACCGCGGTCACTTCGCCGGTGCCGGTGTAGGTTTCATCAGGGGTACCGGCATAATCGGGCGAATCGGCGAGGTCTGGCCGGGGCACCAGACGAAGCCCTGCATAAGGATCACCTTTAAAGAGAGGGTTGCTGTAGATGATCAGAGGAGGTTCGTCCGTAAAGAAAGGCTTCCAGAACGGATCGGTATCGGATTTCTGTATTGCGGGCATGTGTGTCCCGACAAGAAATCCTGCGAAGCCTCCAAGGGCGAGGCAAAGACAGACTAGTGCGATCTGCTTCCATGTGAAGCGAAAGCGAGCCTCTGAGGAATCTGCGGGAGGGTCTGCAGGGGGATCGGCGGATTCGGAGACAGGTTCTGTTCGCGGAGATGAGGCACGGACAGGATCGACATGAGCGGCCGGACGAAAGACCGGGAGATAGTGCCCCTTCGGGATTTCGACGATGAGCTCTTCGTCCCGCCCATCGCTCGCGAAGTATGCCGTCAACTTCATGCGAAGAAGGCGAGCCTGGGATCGAACAATACTGTCGTCGCTTGAGTTGTAGCCGGGAATGCGATGAAAGACGTGTACACCGATCTGCTGTTCTGTGGCTTCTTCAGGAGCCTGTCGGATATAGCAATCAACGACGTACAGGAAGAACTCAATCAGTTTTGGCGACGAACTGAGGTGAGAGCTAGCGACGATCCGCTGAGCTAAGGCCCAACGTGAATCGTTGATCGTTTCTCCGCTAACTGAATCTTTTACAACAGCTTCTCTCACCGCAGAGATAAGTATTTCACGCTCAAATTTCACCCGTCAAACGAGGTGCGCACCGTGAATACGATGACTTTGATGGTCTCCAGGCTCGAATGTTAGCCACCATTGCGAGGGCATTCGCATCATTTGCGACAGGCAAACTGTTGCCCTCACAATTTCAGGAGGACCAGATGTTGAATCACAAAGGAGCAGCTCGCTTCTGGCTGGCGCTGACGGCGGTGTGTCTTATGCTCATCGGAGCGCCCCGTATGCGAGCACAGGCGGTGTATGGCTCGGTATATGGAACAGTCACGGACACCTCAGGTGCCGCTGTAAAGGGCGCCAGGGTTACAGTGACGAATGCAGCAAAGGGCGTGACGCAAGCCACTCAAACCAACGACAGCGGCGCCTGGAATATCGGTCATCTCATTCCCGATTCCTACGACGTGAAAGTGGAAGCTCCGTCGTTCGCGTCGAGCGAGTCCAAGGGGGTCGCGGTCCACGCAGACGCAGCACAGATGGTCGATGTGCAGTTGGGGGCGGAAGGGGCAAGTCAGACGGTCAATGTTTCGGCAAACGAGATTCCGGCACTGAAAACGGATCGCGCAGACGTCTCCCAGATCCTGGATGAACGTGCCATTCAGAACCTTCCCAACATGAACCGTAACTTCACTCAGTTTACGCTTCTGACCCCGGGCGTGCAGCACTCGACGTTCAATATCAGTGGACCGGAAAATCCCCAGGGAACAACCTCGGTTACGACCAATGGATCGAGTTACGGCGTTCAGGGATGGCTGCTGGATGGAACCGATAACCGGGAGCCAGTACTCGGAATTATCGTCATCAACCCTACACTCGATTCTGTTGGTGAACTCAAGGTTACTTCTTCCAATTACGACGCGGAATTTGGCGGAGCGATTGGAGGAATCGTCAGTGCACAGACCAAGTCAGGCGGGAATCAGTTCCATGGGGATACCTTCTTCTTCCGCCACAGCGGTGAGCAGTTGGCGCGCAATCCCTTCACTCAATCCGGCCCTGATCCTGTGACAGGGAAATATATTCCGGGTCAGGTATTCGGTCAGTTTGGGGGGTCCCTTTCAGGTCCCATCATCAAAGACAGAACGTTCTTCTTCATGGACTACCAGGGAACTCGTCAGCGGTTGGGGGCGAGCCAGTTGCTCTCGGTTCCTACCCAGCAGGCGCGCAACACCTGCATCGATCAGTCAAGCGGCGGGGCCTGCGATTTGAGTCAGTATCTGGGTAGCCAGCCCATCTACAATCACTCGTCTGGGACCGGAGTAGCGGGACAGCAGTATGCCAGCAACGCGATTCCACGATCTGCCCTTTCGCCTCAGGCAATTGCTCTGTTGAAGTTGTTGCCTGCTCCTAATACCAACGGAAACTCAATCACGAACAACTTCTCAGCATCTGGTAACGGCAGTAGTGACGCCGACCAAGCGGATGTGCGGCTGGATCACCAGGTCAATAGCAAGATTCATGCATTTGGCCGTTATGACTATGCTCTCTTCCGCTTGTTCGGGAATTCGGCTTTTGGGGCAGGAGGCGGTCCGGGTTTCGGCATCGGTGGGACGACCGGACGTTCAACCGTGCAGAACCAAAGTGCGGCTCTAGGCATGGATTGGGCTGTGAGTCCGTCTCTGCTGACGGATCTGCGTTTCGGATTTCTGAACTACCACGTTTCAGAAAACAAGCTTTCGGCGGGTATGACTCCCGCGCAGGCTGCGGGCATTCCGAATCTCAATACCGCACCGGATAGCAGCGGTCTGCCGAACTTCACTATGACTGACACCATCAGCAACTTCGGCAATCAGGGCTGCAACTGCCCGCTGCTAGAGAGTGAACAGGTATTCCAACTGGCGAACAACTGGACCAAGATCCTTGGTAATCACACGCTCAAGTTTGGCGGCGATATTCGCTATGCACTAAACCTGCGGAACGCCAGCGATAACGATCGGGCCGGCGTCCTGAACTTCGCGTCGGCTTCGACCGCGGCTGGCCCGCTGGATTCTGTTCCGTCAAGCGGAAACGCACTTGCATCTCTGCTGTTCGGGCAGGTAGCCCGTTTTCAGCGATATGACGTCTATAAGCAGGATGCTTCCAACAGGCAGAAGCGTGGTGCTTTCTACGCGCAGGATTCCTGGCGTGTGACGAATAAGCTGCAGGTCAACTACGGTGTTCGATGGGATGTAATTTATCCCGAGACGGTGAACAGCGCCGGCAACGGTGGCTTCGCAGATCTCAACGCAGGCGGCATTCGGGTTGCTGGCGCAAATGGAATCGGCACAAACGGAGGCCAGAAGATGGATTACCTGAACCTGGCGGGTCGTTTCGGCTTTGCCTATCAGGTGCATCCGAACACGGTGATTCGTGGTGGATTTGGGCAGGTCTACGACAGTGTAGGCTTCTTTGGGACGCTCTTTGGTTCCGTCCTCACACACAATCTTCCTGTTTTGAACAACGAGGACCAGGGCTCCACCAGTACGACTGGCCAGTACTACGCGACCCTGACCTCGCTTCCTGCGAAACCTGCCGCTCCGACGATTCCGAGCAACGGTATCATTCCTTTTTCGAACAACACCAGTCCGCAGTTTCGCGGCAGCCGCATTCAGCTTCCGAAGGTCGATCAGTGGAACCTGACGCTGCAACAGCAGTTCACCAACACCTTTACCGCTGAAATCGCCTATGTGGGCAACCACGCAGAGCGTATTTATCCCGGAGAGACGTATGGGTTTGATTTCAACGCGCCGGTGCTTCCGACTTCACCAAGCCAGTTGGGCAGCAGTGCGGCTCGCCGCCCCTACTTCAATAAGTTTGCCGGTATCTACCAGGGTGCTGTGGTGACGTGCTGCTCGAATGGGCTGACGTCGGCAGCTCCTGCGGCAAATGCAAACTACCACGCACTGCAGACAAAATTGGATAAGCGCTTCAGCAATGGCCTGCAGTTCAACGCCAACTACACCTGGTCGAAAGCAATCAACTACGCCAATGATGCGGCGTTTGCGAATTATCCGAACCTCAGTCGTGGACGGAACGATACGAACCGCACGCATGTCTTTGTGATGAGTGGTCTGTATGCGCTGCCTTTCGGACGAGATCGGATGTATGCGAGCCACGCAAACCGCTTAGTCGATTATGCGATTGGTGGATGGACGCTGACCGGTACCACGACATGGGAGAGCGGACGTCCATTTACGCCGACCTATGCGGAGTGCGGGGCCGACCAGGATCTCGACAATAATGCCGGCGGTCCAGGGGTTACGAGCGATTGTCGTCCCAACCGGGCAGCGGCTGGAGGTTTTGCGACGGAGGTCGGTTCGTTGGATCCAATAACGCATGCAAGGCAGTACTTCACTCCGGTCTCTGCATTAACGGCGAATGGAGCGGTGGCGGGAGCGTTCGCACGGCCAGCCTTCGGAACGATCGGAAACATTGGTCGCAACTCTTTGGTAGGACCGCGTGACTACTATGCAGATGCGGCCCTTATCAAAGACGTACCTATTACAGAGCGAGTTAAAGCGCAGTTCCAGTTCCAGGCCTTCAATGTCTTCAACCATGCTGCACTTGATATTCCCACAGCCTCAAACGCACGCTGCATCGATTGCAGTACAGGCGGCGTGATTACGAGCCTGGAAGGAAACTCAAGCATGCGGCAGTTGCAGTTTGCCGGGCGCATCACGTTCTAATTGCATGGAAATATCTTTGCAGGAGCTGCTACCATGCAGCTCCTGTTTTTTGCCCCGAATGAGAATACCTTCGTAACGATCGAAGGAAAAAAGAGGACCAGTGCAATTCTTCCGGTGCATCTTGCGCAGCATGCTTCTCAGCTTCCTGGCTTCTCCTGCTTTGGCCGCTGTACAGACCTCTTTCACCCCTGTCCAGAGCTTTTCTCTGAGTGGCAATCCATTGGAGATCTGTCAACCGGCGCAGTCAAATCGTCCTTTCAGTGTTCCAGGCGCGCGAGGTGCCATACTCGGCCAACAAGATGGCAGCTTCGAACTATGGCTTCTGCCGGTGAAGATATTGCATAACGTCCGCCTTACCGCAACGCTGGAGGGTTATGAGACCACGATCAACCTCAACGATCACGCATCGCAGATCGAGGTTCGTCCTGACCACACAACCATCACTTATTCCCATGCTGCTATCACGGTAAAGCAGCACATGTTTATTCCGCGAGCGACGGAGTCGAATGTCGCGACAGCTATGGTCCTGTTTGAGATTCATGCGGTTAAGCCAGCTGTCGTTACGCTGCAGTTTGAGCCTTCGATGGAACGCCAGTGGCCCGCTCCCAATTTTGGGAGGCCCTCCGCATCCTGGACGAGTATAGGTACCGGGGGCATTTACACGCTGGCAACGGATAATCCTAATTTCTTCGGGATGGTGGGGATGCCGGGAAGCGACCGTGGCGAGCTTCGTCCTTATCAGGAAAGACCAAAGACTCTGCCACTCGAGTTCCACATCCGCTACGAGCCGGGCCGCGACGACCATAAGTTTTTTCCACTTCTGGCGGCAGTCACGGGAGTCGATGGCAAGCCGGAGCTGACGCAGACTCAGCTGCGGGATCGACTACTTGAAGCAGCGGCAACAGTTCATGAACTTTATCGCTCGACTGCAGATTTTTATGATCACTTCTTTGACACCCGTTTGACTGTCCACACACCTGACAAGGAACTGGATGAAGCTATTCAATGGGCAGAGATCTCGATAGAACAGGCAAAGGTTGCATCCGCTGAGGGTTCCGGGCTTGCCGGCGGATGGTATACCTCGGGAGATTCCGCACGTCCGGGATTCGGATGGTTTTTCGGGCGCGACACCCTGTGGACTCTGTATGCAGTGAACAGCTACGGCGATTTCCAATTGAGCCGCGAGGCGATGGATTTTCTGCTCGCGCATCAACGCGCTGATGGGAAGATGATGCATGAATATTCCCAGACCGCGGGGCTTGTCGATTGGGCTAAGCTTCCATACCTCTATGCCGCCGCAGATTCCACGCCCTTATTCGTAATGCAGATGGCGGATTATGTGAAGGCAAGCGGAGATGTGGGATATCTTCAAGAGCGTTGGGACAATGTAAAGCGCGCCTATGCCTTCACTCGCGCCCATACTACTCATGGTGTTTACGATAACTCCCAAGGGACAGGATGGGTCGAAGAGTGGCTTCCGAAGCTACCCCATCAAGAGATCTATCTGGCGGCGCTCGACCAACAATCCTGTGAATCCATGGCCATGCTGGCGCAAGTGATGCACGATGAATCGCTTGCATCATCGGCAGCGCAGCAGGCGAGCGTCATTCGAGAATATCTTCTTCGTTTTCGCAGCAGCGACGGATTTTACAGCTTCAGCCGCAACAGCGACGATTCGTTCGATGCCAGACATACGATCTTTCCTTCCGTTGCCTGGTGGAGCGGTTTGCTCACGCTTCCGCGGGCCGATGCGATGTTCGATCTCTGGGCTGGACCTGGCTTTGCCACGGACTGGGGAGTGCGATCGATGGAGCAGGGAGCGGAAACTTACGATCCCATGAGCTATCACCACGGCTCTGTTTGGCCTCTCTATACCGGTTGGGCCGCTCTCGCGGAGTATCGGGTAGGCCGCCCGCAAGCCGGTTTTGCCAGCCTTAGACAGAATGCAGCCCTGACATGGCTTCAGGACCCAGGAGCCACAACGGAGGTTTTATCCGGTGAGTTTTACCAGCCACTTGGCAGAAGCAGCTCTCATCAGTTGTGGTCGTCGGCAATGGTCTTGAGTCCTGCGGTGCGTGGTCTGTTTGGAATCGAAGCGGATGTTTTGACAAACAGGCTGCGGGTTGATCCTCAGTTGCCCGCGCAGTGGACGGAAGCGAGCATCAAAAATATTTTGTTCGGGAAGATCCGTCTCGATCTGCACATGAAGCGGGTTGCTTCGAATCTCGAAATTGAAGTCACTTCTCAAGATCCGATAAAGCTCTGTCTCCAGCGATCTGACGATTTTTTCCGAAGAGCACCGTGCAATGCGATTGAGGCGAGTACCCATCATCTTCGAATTCCTCTGCCCGCAGTAGAAGTAGGATTGGCTCCGCAGCAAGTGCAACCGGGGGTAAGCACCGAGCTACCAAAGCTTATCCGCGAGGAGAAGGGGGATCGCACGTTACGAATCCTTTTGGCGGTTCCGGCAGGAGAAGCGTCACGCGTGTACCTGAGAACAAATAGTCGTGTGGCACAGAACCTGACCGTGAAGGGAGGACAGCGCCAACAAGATTGGATTCTTGTTAGAGGCGGAGAATCAGGAGGATATTCGGAACGAACCGTTGAGATTTCCTGGTAGTTCGAGAACGCGAGTGTCGAATGGCAGAATCTTCGCCGCTGCTCGGTATCTTGCTAGACGCGTTCGCGGCGGTACTTCGGGGCTGTAGGTCGGCTAGCGTGGGAGAGAGTGAACTGCCCACCACAGCTGAAACTTGCTGATTCCTTCCATTCTGTCGGACCGATAAAAAAATGAGAACAACTCGTCCTTAAAATGAGAAGACCGTCGATATTTTTCGCTCGTACGTCTCCGTCTTGAGAGCGAAACGTCCATCAATGAATCCAATAACAAGGCCTCATGGCTCGACCCAGCTGCCGCCAATACGGCAGGCCCATTGCTGCAGCATACGCCGAAAAGCCCATCTCTGAGTTGCCGGCCTCGGCATTCAGCGCAAATGGTAGCCTCGTTTTTGCTTCTTCGTCGGGGCGACGCGTGGAGTACTTTACCCCGACTCTTTATCTGAGCCCCGGTATCGGACTTGCGTATCTCAAGGCCTTCGACTCGTTTTCTGAATCACGTTCTAGCTGGTACGTCGGAGAAATGACACGTCTATGCAACCGCTCTTCCGAGTTGCTGATAGACCCAGACAAAAACTTTAGTGGTTACCCGTCGGACTGCCCGAACATTGTCTCGTAGTACTCAAAAGCAACCCTCACAACAACCGATCTATGTAGGCAGCTTGTACAATGACCATCGTCTCGCTGGAGAAGCGGCGGCTTGGCGCAAAAATATGGAGCAGCTTAGGCAGGTGGAGAAGCAGAGGGTTATGAAGGCAGTTAACCTCCGCGAGCAATTGTCAACATCGCCCTTTTTATCTAAAGGCAGGCACTACGGGCGTTTTCGTAGATTTCTTGCAATTGGAGCACTGGGGCTTGTGTGGATTCCATCGGTCCTTGCCCAGCAAATCCGCTCGCAACACTTGGAAGGAGTTACAGTTCGCGGCGTCGTTCGCAATTTAGATGGAAAACCAGTTGGCAGTGCGGTGGTACGTCTTGAACAGAAGGGTGTCCCTGGTGCACTACAGAGGACAAGCGACGGAGCAGGCGACTTCTCGTTTTCAGGTTTGCTAAAAGGCACCTATCAACTTAGCGCGGAGAAATCGGGATTGCGGAGCCGTACCGCCACCGTTGACACGTTGTCTGGGACGGACAAGGAGGAAGTCAACCTGATCCTCGAAGATTCTGGATCGGTTCCTTCCGACTCGAATGCCTCGTTACAAGGCATGGCATTCGCGGACAAGCCAAATTTCACCATTGCAGGAGTCACGGATTGGACCGCTGTGGGTGGCCACGGATCGGATGCCAGTTTGCGAACAAGTGAGGATCTGGCAAATAAGACCCTTTCGCTTAAATCGACAGAGCCGAAGGCCAGTGTTGCGAGTGTTGGCGGCGAGACTGTTGAAGCGACCCGGCATCGATTGGCAGGCGAGGTGGATGAAAGATCCGGCGATTCTTTGGCCGCAGTTCATGAATATGAGCAGGCAGTACGTCTTGATCCGAGCGAACAGAATTATTTTGAGTGGGGCACCGAGCTGCTGTTGCATCGCGCCGTCTGGCAGGCGCAGGAAGTATTCCAGAAAGGGTCACAGATACACCCACAATCGGCCAGGATGCTGACAGGGCTTGGAGCATCTTTCTTCTCCGGCGCACGTTATGATGAAGCTGCGCTGAGCCTCTGCCATGCGTCCGACCTGAATCCGAAGGACATTGAGCCATACCTTTTCCTTGGAAAGATTCAGATTGCGGCACCCCAGCCGCTGCCGTGCGTTGAGAAGAAGCTGGCGCGGTTTGTGGAGGCTGAGCCTGCAAACGCTCTCGCCAATTACTTTTACGCGATGGCCATTCTGAAACGTCAGCAACAGCATTTGGAGGAACGAGCCACGCAACGGGCTGAGCGTCTACTGACGAAAGCCATCACAATTGACCCGAAATGCGGTGAGGCATACCTTCAACTTGGAATCCTCTCCGCCTCCCAACACGATTTTAAGAAAGCGACCGATTTCTACACGAAGGCGATTAGGGCGAGCCCACAGTTGGGGGAGGCTCACTATAGGCTGGGGGTAGCTTATGACCGGGTCGGCGAGTCGGAAAAAGCCAAACAGGAATTCAAGATCCATGACGAAATCGAAAAGCAGCGGGCCGAGGCGATCGAACGTCAGCGCCGCGAGCTGAAGCAGTTCCTGATCGTTCTACCCGAACAGCCCACTCACACGCCGTCGCATTGAATCCTCTACGCTGTTTGCGGCTTGAATGTTGCGACGATACCGTCGCCTTCGCGAATAGTGAGGATCTGATTTGCTTTGATCTGTGCGAATCGCTCGATTTTCTGTGTCGTCGGCCACTTGACTTCGATCAAATCTACGGTCTCGACCTTTCCCAGCCCGAAGTGGAGTCGCAGGTCGCTTTGCGACATCACACTTGTGCCACTATGGACCTCATCCATTTGGGCATGTTTACCTGTAATGACTCGTACTCTCGCTCCAATAGCGGTGCGATTGCACTTCGTCCCCACCAGCTTGATCTTGATCCAGTTTAGTTTGTTGCCTCCATCGTTGCGAAGAAGCGACGGAAGGTCGTTTAAGTTCAATATGAGCGCGGACATAGTACCGTCATTTTTGTAGTCTCCAAAAGCGGCGCCACGGCTGGAAAAACGTTCGCCGATACCGGGGCCCATCTGCGATGAAACATCCTTGAAGGTGCCATTTCCCAGGTTTTTGTATACCAGACGTGGATTCTTGAAGGTCTCACCGAAGTTATAGCGGTCAACCTCGGGATAGACGTGTCCATTGACCTGAAGGATATCCGTCCATCCATCGTTGTTGTAGTCAACGAAGCCGCAGCCCCATGCAACATAACGATTGTTAGCGCCTACGCCCGACGGGAAAGTTAGATCACTGAAGGTTCCGTCGCCGTTATTGTGGTAAAGATTGCAGGTGTCATCGACGAAGTTTGTCTTGAAGATATCGAACCATCCATCGCAGTCGTAATCCGCCACCGCGACACCCATTCCTGCCTGCTCGTGGCCATCGCTGTTGTAGGCGCAACCAGCCATGACGGCAACATCGGTAAAAGTTCCGTCATGGTTGTTCTTGAACAGAATGCTCGGTTCGGAATCCACCGCGATATAAATGTCCGGCCATCCGTCATTGTCGAAATCATAAGAGACGGCGGTGATGGAATACCGCGGGCCAGGCTTCAGAATGCCGGACTTCTCCGAGACATCGGTGAACGTACCGTCTCCGTTGTTGCGATAGAGAATATTCGTGTCCCCGGGAAGGCCCCGAGGACCGCACATAATGGGAACGCCTTTCCACTGGCAGTAGTGCGTCTCGCTCGCGGCGGGAATTTTTTCTGGATCCAGCTTGATGTAATTGCACACGAAGAGATCGAGATGCCCGTCCCGGTCATAATCGAGGAACGTGCAGCCCGCGCCCCAACGGCCTCGCTCCTGACGCAGGCCGGCCTTATGAGTAACATCGGTAAACGTGCCGTCTCCATTGTTATGAAAGAGGCGGTTATGTCCCAGGAAGCAACAGAAAAGATCGTCCCATCCATCGTTGTCGTAATCGCCCACGCAGACGCCGGTCTGCCATCCGGTCAGCCCCAGGCCGGACTTTTCTGTGACATCCGTAAACGTGCCATCACGGTTATTTTTGTACAGATGTGAAGTCGGCGCTTTTCCATTCGGCCAATCAGCATCGAGCCGGCTTCCGTTCGTAAGGTAGATGTCCAGCCATCCGTCGTTATCGTAATCGAAGAACGCCAACCCGCTTCCCTTCGTCTCAATGATGGATCGCTTACGATCGACCCCGCCCCATACATTTGGAATGGTCAGTCCTGCCTGCTGTGCCACGTCAACGAACTGAACCTGGGAGGGTGCCTGATTCGCCGTTGTACTCTCCACGAGGAGCGAATCTTTCCACTTCCACAGCGGAGTCGCAAGTGCATCTGTCAGCCCCCCTCCAAGCATCAAGAGGGAGGATCCAAGGAAGTAGCGCCGCGGGAAGATCATAGGTGGCAATGATTATAGCTACCGACCTTCGTTCGTTGCCGTCTGGAAGTTAGGTTTACGAAAGGGGTGGCAATGCTAGGTTCCTATAAGGTTTTGTCTGCCAAAAATAGGGCCATTTGAAGTAGTTGTTTCCTGCTGGCTATCGGCAGGGCTGCATTTCCAGTCTGGGTCGTCATCGGGGCCTGCGCCAAAATCTGTTCGATCCGATTCACGTCGAGGTCACCACTCACGTTGCTGCTCTTAAAGCGGTCCAGAACCTCTCTAGCCTTTGCAATTTGACCCGTTTGAAAGTAAAAGGCACCCAGCGTCGAATAGCTCCCGGGCCATTCTGGCAGCAGGTCCACTGCGCGTTCGAATTGTCTGGCAGCTTCTGCAGTATTTCCTTCCATCACTGCAGCAAGTCCCATTCCCCAACAGATCTTTCCTGAGCCAGGGACGCGAGCCTCACCCCTCAAAAGTGTTTCTTTGGCGTCTGTAACGTGGAGATCGCGAAATTGGAGCAGTGAAAGTGAGAGATAGTATTGATCGTTCTCTGGGTTGCGCTTGATTGCGCTTTTATAGATATCTATGGCGCGGTTGGTATCGCCCAGATGCGCGTAGATGTTCCCGAGCAATGCGAGGTAGGCGTCGTCTTGTCGTTCTTCTGCCTTGACCATCAAGGCAGTATCGAGCGCTTCGGAGTAACGACCCTTGCGGAAGTAGGCATTGGCAAGATCGAAACTCAATTCGTTCGAGCCTGGACTTATCTGTAGCGCCGTCTGAAAGTGCTGGATGGCGTCGTCGTACAGATGGTAACGAGCCAGCAATACGCCAGCGGCAGCCAACGTTCTTGGATTGCCTGCTTCTACCTTGTCGAGCGCTGCGATCGTAATTTTTGCCTCATCGATCTTTCCGGACTTCAAATAGACCTCAGCCAGAGGATAGAGAACCTCCGGTTGATCCGGGTGCTTTCTCATCTGCTCTTCGAGCTCAGAGAGGTCCTGCTCGTTTTTGGCGCGGGAATCTAGCTTTGAGCGGCGGTCAATATAGTCAAAGAGGTGCTCATATGGATAAGAGCTGATTGAGACGCCTTTCGAAAGAGTCTGAAATCGCGAGATGTCCTCGTCGGCGGAGGACATCTCATGCAATCGTCTCTCCACCATTGCGAGCTTGTAATACCCTGTCGCTGGATTCGAGCTGACCTGAACATATCTCCTCAACAGGTGCTCGGCTTCAACAAATCTCTGGCGTTCGATTCGAAGGTTAGCCAGCTCCAACAGCGCATCGGGAAAATGTGGGTCTGAGCGAAGCACTCTCTGAAATATGTCATCCGCGACGGCAGAATGACCCTGAAGCTTGGCGATATACCCCAGTTGGAATAAACAGAAATTGTTATGGGGCTCCAATTTGAGTCCATTCTGAAAATCCTGTTTTGCCTCATCGAAGCGTCCGAGAACGGTATGCGAAAGCCCCATGAAGGCATATGCCCGCGCTGAAGGGGTTGTCTCGATCAACCTCTTGAACTCTGCGATAGCCTTATCGACCTTTTCGGACTTGTAGTAGCTTTCGCCCAGCGCCGCACGGATATCGGATCGCTGCGGAGCAATTTGAAGACTCTTTTCCAGCAACGGAATTGCATCCTCGAAATATTTCTGCGAAATGCTAATTTGAGCCATAAGGAACATGATGTCCGGATTATCGGGCGTTATTTTATGCGCACGAACCAGCAGATCAAGGGCGTCCAAAGGTCGAGATTCAGATTTGTACACCTGTGCGAGCAGACGGAGAACTTCGGAAGACTCAGGCTTCAGTTTGAGGGCGTAATTTAATCGGAGCTCCGCCTCGGAATAATTGTTGTTCAGAAAGAAGGTTTGTCCGAGGTTGTAGAGAATCTGGAAAGTTCCAGGGCGCAATTCATCGGCCTTTTCCAACTCCTGCAAAGCACGCTTGTACTGCTTCTCGGACGCAAGCAATACTCCAAGAGAAAGATGCATTTGGACATTCTGGTCATCTTCTGCGGAGAGCTCTGTCGCCATACGCAGTGCCTCGGAGGTGCGGTTGCTCTCTAGGTAAGCGCGAATCAGGTTGAAGCGTGTCGCGGTATCTTTTGGATGTATGCGTTCGAAATACCAGATTGCTTCTGCAGACGATCCACTGGCCATCTTGAGTAAACCCAGGTTGTAGTTCCCGTCACGATTTGTTGGATCAAGATGCAAAGCGGTGAGGAATTCCTCTTCCGCCTTGCCTAATTGCTTTTGGGCGAGATAGACGTTTCCCAGGTTGTTGTGAGTTTTGGTGGAGTTAGGATCTAACTGCAAAGCCTTTCGGAATGTGTCGATGGCTTTCGCATAGTCCCGTTCCTCGCTCTCGATAATCCCAAGCAGGTTGTAACCGCTCACACTGGAAGGGCTACGCTCAAGTTCTGCAAGCAGTTCGGTCTTGGCTTCTTCTAAATGGCCCTGTTGAACCAGAGCTTCTACCGATTGAAGGTTTGCAGACGAGTTTGATGTTTGCCGCTGGAGCGCGCAGCCCATGCGGCAAGCAAACAGAATGAGAATGAGGATGAGAATATCGGGACTGGTACGCGCAGGGCAGATTCCGGTCCCATGTGTAAATGAGGCGCGTGCACTCATCTCTCCAATGCTCCAGACGCCGATTGGCGGCGTCAGTGTAGCATTTCGAGCATTTGCCCGGCGCCTGCGTTTTGAGGCTGTAGGCGAAGAAGCTTCTGCAATACATCCCGGGCCTTTTCTCTTTCGTTTCGCATTGCATAGAGGCGAGCCAGGTTGAGATAGGACTGGTCGAAGTCCGGGATAAGGCGAATGCAGGTCTCAAATTGTTCTTCAGCTTTTACATAATCCCGCATCTGGACGAAAATTATGCCAAGGTTATTGATGGCTTCGGGATACGTTGGGCGTAGTTCGATTGCTTTTTGCAAGTAAGCTGAGGCGCGCTGCAACTGATTTTGCTGCGCAAAGAGCATTCCGAGGCTGTAGTGAATCTCAGGATCGTCCGGTTGAATTTCGAGTGCACGACTCAAGGACTCACCAGCCCTTTCCAAAGATCCTTGCCGTCGGTAAACGTTCCCCACGTTGAGTAATGCAATGGCATAGGTCGGCCGGAGCAGTAACGACTGCTGAAAGTTCTTGATGGCCTCTTCTGGATGGCCCTCCTGTGCGGCTATCATGCCAAGGTTATTCCAGGCCTCGGGATAGTCTGGACGCAGCTTGACGGTCTGTTCGAGGTAGCGTCTCGCCTGTTGAAGGTTGTTTCTCCGCAGATTCAGAGTGCCAAGGTTGTAATACCCTTCGGGATCATCAGGTTTGGTGGCAATGACTTGCTGAAACGACTCTGCCGCTTGATCGAGATAACCGTGCTGGAAGAGTGCCACACCATACGTGAAGTCATTGCGCTGGAACGCGCCGTGGTAGAGCGTCCCATCGAACGGCAATGCCTTTTTTACGCGATTGGCTGTCGTCGTTGGGATTGATTTCACATCATCGATCAGACGCTTGGGTTCGATCGATCCCTGATAAATCTTGACGATCATGCCATCTCTATCCAGCAAGAAGGATGTCGGAACAGGAAGATCCCTGCGGCGATCGAAAAGGTAGCGGTAGATGATGTTGTAGATGCCTGCGACATCGTCCGTCGCAAAAAGGACTGGGAATAAAAGTTGCTCCTGCACGACCAACGAGCGTGCGGCCGGGACATCGGTTGTGACGTCCACGTTGACGGCTAGAACTTCCAGGTGGTTTGCATTGAATGTCGGGTGGTGCTGATGGAGAAGTTTAAGTTGATTGCGGCAAAGCGGTGAGGTTGTTGCCCAGAGATGAAGCAAGACGAAGGTACCTCGTAATCGGCTGAGTTCGTGCAAGTTGCCGTCACGATCGGGCAGAGAGAACTCCGGCGCTCTCAGAGGTTCGATAAGCCAGGTCTCCCCTCCTGACCAGAAGGGTGCCAATACAGGCGCGGATCCCGCTTTTGCATAAGCTAACGGCGTTGCGGCGAAGGGGGTGCCCTTGAATGAAGGTGAACCTTCTTCGAGCTGGATACGGTGGTTTGCCGGGAGATTTTCAAATTGCTGCGATAGCCCGCTTGGCCAGCGGATGCTGGCCCGAATCATTCCATCTGGCTTGCCCACTCCAAAGAACAGATCCTTGGAATGCTGAGACAAAAAACCAGATCCAGCCTGAAGATATTTTGTTTGGCGCAGGTTTCCTGTTTCGACTGTGATTGCAGCGCCGATGGCGTCGCGATTGCTCTCGTGCCCTCGCAAGCGGAATGAGATCGAATCGCCCAGGTCCTTCATCCCATTGTGCAAAATTCGCAGTTGTGGGGCATTCCGGTTTTTGAGAATGACCTCCAACCGTCCATCATTGTCGATATCTGCAAGGGCAAAGGATCGGCTATCCTCAAGAAAGTCCAGCCCCACCGCGCCGGAGACCTCAGAAAACGTACCATCGCGGTTGTTTGCAAACATGACATTCCGCTCATAGGCGTTCCAGGAGCCATCCGAGCGAATCAATTCGTTGATTGCGTTCCATCCGTGCTCGTACGCTAGTGATGGCGTAGCATCGTCGGGCGATTTCGCTACGACCTGCCTCCAGAAAAAGCTCGCAAGATCGTTCCGATCCGGCGCTGAGATGTAACCGTTAGTGACATAAAGGTCAGAGTAGCCGTCGTGATCAAAATCCCAGAAGTCTGCAGACCACGACCATCGCCCCATCGCGACGCCGGTTTGTCCCGCACGGTTTACAAACTTCCCATCTCCCTGGTTGCGATACAACGCATTGCCTCGAGCATGTCTTTGATAGAGCGTGCGAACATTAGCAGGAGCCTCCGTGTGAAATCGCTCCTGCTCAGAGACTCTCTGGCCGGCAGCCTCCCACATGCTGGTGATGTAAACATCCTGGTGTCCATCGTTATCGAAGTCGGACCAACACGCGCTCATTCCGGCCCCTACATCCTCGATGTGGGACTCGCCCGATGCAACGCGGAAACTTCCATCGCCGTTGTTGCGATAAAGTTGGGAACTACCGAAGTCGTTTGCTATGCAGAGATCGGGAAGACCGTTACCGTTGGAGTCACCCCAGGCGCAGGCGAAGCTATAGCGATCATTGTCTTTGTCCAGCCCCGCTTCTTCAGTCTTCTCCACAAAAACCGCGTTTCCTTCATTGTGGAGGAGACAGTTCGGCGGACCGTTGCGGGCGTCGAAATAGGGGATCGGATAGTGATACTGATCGAGGCCCAGATAGTACATGTAGGTGCAGAAGTAGATATCGAGGCGACCATCGCCGTCATAGTCAGCTACAGCTGCATGTGTAAATGTTCCTTGCGGAGGTCGGGCAAATTTGAAGGCATCGCGCTTGACAAAAAATGTGCCGTTTCCTTGATTTAGGAAGAGCAGAGGACCGCTGCCGCAGACAATAAGAAGGTCCTGGAGTCCTTTGTTCTCGAAGTCGGCAAATAAGGCACATGCAGTACTATCAAGTACACCGACGCCCGCTTTATCTGTCACATCTTCGAATGTGCCGTCGCCGCGGTTACGGTAGAGCCGGTTTGGCAATCCGGCTGGCTGACACACGTAGAAATCGTCGTACCCATCGTTGTCGAAGTCACCCGCCGCCACACCGTTGTTGCCATAGATATCAATGCCGCAGGCTCCATCCAGGATGGTACGCCATTCATCGACACCGCGAAGTAGTTGGGCTGTGTATGATTCCACCCCATTCAAAGCCTGAGATGTCACATCAACAAAGACAGGACTCCGAACAACGCTGAGTGTTTCTTGACTCGCCTCCCACCTCCTTGCTTCCCACGCCTGGGATTCATTGCGAGTCCACAGGATTCGCCAGGATCCAACCCGTTCCTCTCGCCTGTTGTCGTTTTGGCTGGCAACGATGTCATATCGGACTTGCAGACTCACTGTCAGGGGGTTGCTGGCGACCTGTTCGATTTCATAAATTTCGAATTCCGCGATCTCGATCCGGGAGATGTTCCCCATCCAGGCGCGGATTGCCCTAAGAAATCGCTCGCGGCCCGGCACAACGCCGGGGTCGAAGGTTCTTTTCGCAATGTCGATCCCGTATCCGGAACGCAGTGTGGACTCCTTGACTGGTACAAGCGAGGAGGCCTCTATAGAGGGAGAGAGCAATTTCACCAAGGTCGAAAGATCGTGAGCCGATGTTTTAAGCGCCTGGCTCCATTGCTCCAGGCTTGACTCGATCTCAGCGGCATACTTCTCGGTGACGTATTCGTCAGACCCCGGAGTAACCAGGCGAAGAACATCTGCCAAAGGGGACCTGGCGGGATAGTGCGGCGTCAGGCGAACATCGGCAAAAGGAAAAGCTGAATGCTGATTCAGGAGCGGGTCGGAGGAACCGACGAAAAACGAGAATCCAGAGAAGGGTGCCGGACGGAGTAGCATGGGCGCCAACCCTACATGTTTCAAGAGTGTTCGTCGTGAAAGCGACTGCCTTAAATCTTCGGAAAGCGCCATGGGTTTTTTTAGATCGATCGATATAAAAAAGGGTGCCCGCAGGATAGCATCGCGGCAAATTGAGATCGTTCGGGGCAGCGGATCGTTGTGTGATCGTGCGGACGTTCGTCCATAAGACGAATGATATTCTTCTCAAACTTTTGGTTGACACATCTTCAAAAGTCAAACTATGATCCGCATCGCGAAAAGTAACCGGTTCCACACGGTTTCAACTTCCGGTTTTCCTCATTCTGGAAGGCCCTTGGATTTAGAAAAAAAAGAAGAAGAAAAGAAAAAAGAAAAAGGCAGGGAAAAACGGGAGGGTATTGGGATGGCTTGTGATTGCAATGGCATCAGGCTGTTCAGGAAGCTTACCTACGAGGCTCTCATATGTCTGTTCTTTCTTCTGACCGCGACATTGAGCGTGTACGGGCAGGTCGATCAAGGGTCGATTACTGGGACTGTTCAAGACACTTCTGGCGCAGTCGTGCCTGATGCTCTGGTCACGCTTCTCAATACAGATCAGGGAATAACCCTTGAGGTCAAATCAAGCAGCAGCGGCGAATTTACTTTCTCGCCCGTTAGAATCGGGCACTATTCCTTGACCGTCACCGCTGCGGGTTTTTCCAAGACTACCCAGCAGAACCTGACAGTCAACCTCGCGCAACGTCTCGCGGTCAACATTCAGCTCAAGCCAGGTGCTTCGAATGAAATCGTTGAGGTGAATACTGCCCCGCCACAGCTGCAAACTGAGGAAGCATCCGTCGGGCAGGTAATGACGGAAAGGACTGTAGTCACTCTCCCCCTCAATGGGCGCAACTTTACCTTCCTCGCTCAACTAGGAGCCGGCACACAGACACCCCAGGCAGATACTCGGGGTAATGCGGCTTCTGGAGCCTTTTCTGCCAACGGTCTTCGGCCGGCGCAAAATAATTACCTGTTGGACGGCATCGACAATAACTCAAATGCCGTCGACTTTCTAAATGGCACAAACTTCATCGTTCTGCCGCCCGTAGACGCAATCTCAGAGTTCAAGGTTCAGACGGCGAATTTCAGTGCTGAATTGGGACGTTCTGCTGGCGCTGTCCTCAACGCCACCATCAAGTCAGGTACTAACAGCATTCACGGTGCAGCTTGGGAATTCTTCCGTAACGATAAGCTCGATGCTGCGGATTGGTTCGAGGCCAACGCCGGTATCAAAAAGGGCAGATTACGCCTCAATCAATTTGGGGGTGCTATCGGCGGCCCGATTATCAAGGACAAGATATTTTTCTTCGGTGATTATGAAGGTCTGCGCCGCGTGCAGGGAACGGTTCTCACCGGATCTGTTCCGACTGCAGCAGAGGTCGCCAGCGGTTTCACCAATCTCTCCGACCTGATCACGGCGAACAGCCAGACTGACAACCTCGGCCGTACGGTACCACTTGGTACGGTCCTCGACCCTGCCACTACCAGGCTGGTTACGGCTGGCCAGGTTGATCCGGTATCCGGTATTGCTGCAACGAGCACTGGTTACGTTCGAGACCCATTCGGATGCTCAGCATCTACCTCCAGGATTTCAACTGGCGTTTGCCCGAACCTCAATCACATTCCCGCCAGTCGCCTGGATCCGGTTGCTCTCAAACTTATGAGCCTCTATCCGGCGCCCACCTCTGGAGCATTGTCCGGAAACTACACGACAAGCCCCAGCCTGTACGAACGCAGAAACGCCTTTGATGTCAGGGCTGATGTAAATCCCCTTAAGTCGGACCAAGTGTTTTTTCGATTCAGCTATGTGGATGATCCTCAATTCATACCGGGCATCTTTGGAGGCGTGGCGGACGGCGGCGGATTCCAGCAGGGTGACCAGAGTGCTAAATCCAATCAGTCTGTCCTGGGTTACACCCATGTGTTCACTCCGGCAACAATCAATGTGCTGCATGTGGGATTCAACCATCTCCACACAACGCGTTTCGGTCCGGTAGGCAATCAGAGCGGTATTCCAGAGCAGTACGGCATTCAAGGAATCCCACAAGCCCCGGAAAACGGTGGTCTTCCTTCGATCGCGATTGGGGGACTGGCAACTTTGGGAAGCAACGCATTCTTGCCTTCAGACGAAATCAGCCAAACGCTGCAGATTACCGACGACTTTACGAAGGTATGGAAGACACATAACTTCAAAGCGGGAATTGAGTCTCAGCATGTGAAGTTTTCAACTTTACAGCCGGCATATTCACGTGGCAATTTCGACTATGACGGCCGCTACTCCGATGTACCTGAGAAAAACAATGGTGGCACAGGACGCGCTCAGTTCCTTCTACTTCCACAGCCCACTTCGGTTCCGAATGGGGTCTCCTATTCAGGCGGTGCCGACAGCGTCAATGCCTCCAACATCAATAAGACCTACGACGCCAGGGAGTATCTTGCGGTCTACTTCCAGGACGATTGGAAGATTAGTCCGAAAGTGACCCTTAATCTCGGGTTACGTTGGGACTATTTCAGTCCCATCCGGGAGACCAACGGTGGACAGGCGAACTTTGTACAAAGCGGCCCACCCAATGGAGGCCCAACCTATCTCATTCCTGCGACCGGCAAGAACAATAGAAGCTTATCCACGAGCTTTACTACGCTGCTTGCCAAGGATGGGATTGCGCTCCAGTTTACTGACAGATATGGACAGGGACTGGTACAGACACAGAAGAACAATTTTGCCCCTCGCGTAGGACTCGCGTTTCAGGTCAACCCGAAGCTTGTCGTGCGCGGCGGTTTCGGCTTCTTCTACAACTCATTTGAAAATCAGGGATACGGACCGAATATTGGCGAGAATTATCCCTTTGTCTACAACTTCACCTATTCGCCACTCACTAGCGGTAATACCACCGGCTTGCAGACGGTTTCACCTATCAGTTTCAATACTCCGTGGGCAGGTTGTGCCACCGCCGGCCCGGGCTCTACCGCGACCATTAGCTCTGGTCTGTCCTGTATTCAATTTTCACCTACTGCTGTAAACGCTGAAGGATTGGGTCTGCAGGGGCTTCAATTCAACTACGTAACTCCTCGTACTCTAAGCGTGAACGCCACGGTTCAGTATTCAATAACGCCTGCACTCTCCGCGCAGGTCGCTTATGTATTCACGCAGGCCAAAAATCTCCAGGTGGGTGTGGGTAATAACAATGTGACAGCAATCTTGCCATCCGGCACGAAGACAACAAACGTCACAAATCCAGGAGCGGGAGGGACAATACCATTCCCAGACTTCGCATCGAACGGAAGTTTCCAGTCGACCGTAGGACTCAGCGATTACAACGGACTGCAGACCAAGCTGGAACAACAGTTCTCAAACGGTTTGAGCTTCCTTGTGGCATATACCTATTCCAAGACACTCTCGGATGCGGGTGATCTGCTGAATGGCGGTAGTGTGAGTGGGTTCCGCGCGCCTGCCGTGCCGGGCCTGGGACCGATGTTTGATTGGGGACTCGCAAACTTCGATATTCGACATGTGTTACACGTGAGCGGAGGATATGATCTTCCGTTTGGAAAGAACAGGCGTTTCCTCGCCAACTCTGGAAAGATTGCTGATGCGGTCATTGGAGGGTGGTCTGCAAATTGGATTGTCACGCTTCAGGGAGGTCAGCCCATAACCCTCACTTGCCCCACTGCGACAACTGCGGGAACGAACTGCAGAGATGTGAGAGTCGCAGGACAGGATCAGAAGCTGGGGATGAAGAACGTTCTCACCGGACCAAATAAAGGGTTGTACTGGTTCGGAAACCCAGCCGCTTTCCAGCAGCCCTGCCCCCTGGGAGTTGCACCTACGCCCGGCTGCATTCCTTACACAGGTAGCGCCGTCCTAGGCTTCGCTGGGCCAACGACCACAGGACCAGGATTCCGTCGATGGGATTTCTCTGCATTCAAAGCTTTTCGAATGAGCGACCGGTTCACGCTGCAATTCCGGTCCGAATTCTTCAATATTCTTAACCACCCAAACTTCAATGCACCGAATTTTGGCGGCAATGGCGTCGTCGCAATCAGCAACTCGGGCAACTTTACATCTTCCAACTTTGGCAGAGTTGGATCGACTCGCGACGCTCCTTATGATCCGCGTCAGATCCAGTTTGCGCTTAAGCTACTTTTCTAAGTTAGGATGACGACTTCCCGGAAAGGCGTGCTTCTTGAGAGCCTTTCCGGGATTTGTTTTTGTGTATAGCATTTTGCTCGCACGGGGATCATGGAGGAATTGGTGAGCAAGAGTGTCACGTTTCGGCTTGCGATTGGCTGCTCTCTCCTGGCTTGCGCTGTATGTTCGGGAGCCGAGGACCATCAGAAGCAAGAGCTGAATCGCGAATTTCAAGCTGCAGTTGCGGAATATGACGCTAGGCATTTCTCAGACGCGGCAACCCAATTAGAGAACCTTTTACCTAAGGCTCCCAATCACTTCGAAGTTGAAGAGCTGTTAGGGCTGACCTATTCCTCGCTCTCGCAAGATGCAAAAGCCATCCAACATCTCGAAGCCGCAGTTCGACTGAAACCGAACTCTGCAGCTGCCAGGACCAACCTGGCCGCAAGTCTTTCGCATTCGGGACAGATCCCGCTGGCCATCGAGCAGTTCCGAAAGGCAGTTGAGTTGGAGCCTGGGGATTATATGGCCAACCACAATCTCGGAGAGATCTACATCCAGGCTGGAAAGCTTGAAGAAGGACGTCCTTTCCTCGAGCGAGCGCAACAAATCAATCCGTCGTCATACGACAACAGCTACGATCTTGCGATGGCCAATCTCCTTACAGGCAAACTAAGCGAGGCACGATTACTTGTCCAAAAAATGTTGCAAAGTAAGAACACTGGAGAGTTACACAATCTTCTGGCCCAGATAGAGGAGAAGGATGGAAAATTCGTCGCGGCGGCGAACGAGTTTGGAGCCGCAGCCCACCTGGATTCGAGCGAGGAAAATCTTTTTGATTGGGGTAGCGAGCTTTTGCTTCACAGGACCTACGAGCCAGCGATTGAAGTTTTTCGTCAGGCCATTCAACTCTATCCCGCTTCTCCACGCCTTCAGATCGGATTGGGTATGGCGCTATATGCTCGGGGCATGTATGAGGAGGCGGTCAAAGCTTTGCTAACTGCAGCTGATCTGGATCCTTCTGACGCCCGTTGTTACATGTTTCTTTCCAGGGCCTACGACAGTACCCCCAAACAGGCGGAAGAGGTAATCCAAAGATTCCGGCGTTACTCGGAGCTTCAGCCCGACAGCGCTTTGGCCCAGTACTATTACGCGATGAGTCTGTGGAAGGGAAAACGTGCTGCGGGAGCAGGCTTGGATTCTGAAGCGGTCGAATCTCTCCTCAAGAAATCGATAGCTCTGGATGAGAAGCTCTCCGAAGCGCATGTGCAACTGGGCAATTTGTACGCAGACGAGCATGAATACGCAAAATCCGTGCCGGAATACCTACGCGCATTGGAGCTAAACCCGAATCTTCCCGACGCGCATTACCGGTTGGGAACAGACTATGTTCACCTCGGCCAGAAAGACCGCGCACAGACCGAATTCGACCTTTATCAGAAACTCCGAGCCCAACATCTGGCCGAAGTCGACAAAGAGAGAGCTGAGGTCCAGCAATTCGTCTACACCTCGAAGGCCGGCCCTTCCGCCAAACCTTGATTCCCGCAAGCCAAGACATTACGGAGTCGACCACTTGGCGTGATCGGGGTAATCGAAACGCATCCATAATCCAAAGCCATGAGATGCAATGGTGATGTATAACGATTTAGTCCGTCAGGAACTGGATCTGGGAAAGGTCTATGCGTCTTTCTGCGTTTCTGCTCTGTCTAACTGTATCTTCGATCACGCTTTTGGCAGTGGCGCAAGTTCAGGTACCTTCCAACCGTCAGCCAATGTCGAAGGCTATATCTTCTAACAATCTGTCGGGAAAATTTATCGACATCACGGCAAAAAGTCATGTCGTATTCAACGGTCAGGCGTCCCATACTTCAAAAAAATATCTCATTGAAACAATGGGGTCGGGTGTTGCGACGTTTGACTACGATAACGATGGCCTCTTGGACATCTTTTTTGTTAATGGTGCTCCTCTCACGGTACCCATGGACAAAGAGGCTATCCCCCAGAAAACTGGTTCCCTCTATTGGAATCGCCTCTTTCGTCAAAAAAAGGACGGCACCTTTGAAAACGTAACCGAAAAGGCTGGCCTCGAGGGTATAGGTTACGGTATGGGTGTTGCGGTCGGTGACTACGACAATGACGGCTACGAAGATCTCTATGTCACGGCTTACGGCGGCAACCGTCTGTACCACAACAACGGTAAAGGCGGCTTTGCAGATGTTACTCAAAAATCCGGTGTCGGAGGCAGCGGATGGTCTACCTCAGCTACGTGGGTTGATCTTGACAACGATGGTCTGCTCGATCTTGTCGTTTTGCGCTATGTGGACTGGAAGTTCGAAGATGTATGGTGTGGGGAGCATCGTGAAGGCTATCGCTCGTACTGCCACCCGGATATCTTCAAACCCATCACCCCATTCGTCTACCACAACGATGGCGATGGGCGCTTCACTGAGGTTGCTACAAAAATCGGGATCGACAAGCCTGGCAAGGGCCTCGGCATCGCCATTGCAGACTTCGACCGCGACGGCAAAATAGACCTCGTCGTCGCTAACGATTCTATGTTCGAGCACCTCTACCGCAACAAAGGCAATGGAACGTTTGAAGAGGTCGGCATGACCGCGGAGATAGCCGTTGATAACGATGGCCGTACCTACGCTGGCATGGGAGTTGATTTCCAGGATTATGATAACGATGGCCAGCCGGACCTAATTATCACCAACCTCGCTAATCAGCGATATGCTCTCTATCGCAACAATGGCGATTCGACCTTTTCTTATGATGGTTATGCCAGCGGTATTGCAGGCATGACCCTTCTCCACTCCGGCTGGGGAATCCGCTTTCTCGACTATGACAATGATGGCCTGAAGGACCTTCTCATCGCACAAGGTCACGACCTCGACACCATCGAACTGAACTATCCTCAGCTCCATTACAAGGAGCCAATGCTTCTGGCGCGGAATACCGGCAAAGGGTTCGTCGATATCTCGGCCTCATCTGGCGATGTCTTCCATCAGGCCTGGAGCGGTCGTGGCATGGCCATCGGAGACCTTGACAACGACGGCCGCGTCGATGCGGTCGTCACCACCAACAATGGCCCCGCCTACATCCTGCATAACGAAACCGTCACCACGAACCATTGGCTTACGCTTTCGCTCGTGGGCCATCGCAGCAACCGCGACGGCATTGGCGCGCTCATCAAATTGACTACTTCTGCCGGCTCGCAATATCTGACCGTCACTTCCTCGGGAAGCTATCTCTCTTCCAGTGACAAGCGCGCCCACTTCGGCTTAGGCACCGATGTCGCAGCCAAGCTCATTGAGATCCATTGGCCAAGCGGCGTCATCCAAAAACTGGAAAATGTGCAGGGCGATCAAGTGCTTATTGTTAATGAAGAAATTTCAAAGCGATAAATCTTCTGTGCCTTTACTGTTTGCGAGACCTCTCAATATCTGATCGGTATTTTCAGATGCAAGAAAGGCGGAGTGGCTCATAGTCGTGAAAACGCATAACTCACCGACAAGCCGCTGCACAGCCTTAGTGTAATCAGCGGTTATAGCCGCACTTCGCCATGCGAGCGCCGAGTCGCATTGAGACTTCATCGGCAACGACATTGACTCCGCTAGCCATAACCCAGCGGTTATAAAAATTGAACAACGCGCAGGCTGAGATTGCATAGAAGATCGCCGCATCATCCCATCCGGCAGTGTTCAATGTCTGGATATCGTCCGCCGTGATAGAAGATGGAGTTAAGGTGATCTTGCGAACGAAACGCAGCAGGGCTTTCTGCTGTTCAGTAATTGCCGCGGTCTCAGGATCGCGCAGCACACTCCAGACGAGGTCATTGTCTTCCAACAACTCTGAGGCCACCGCGGCATGGGCCTTCATGCAGAAATCGCAATTATTCAGAGATGAAGTGTAGGCGGCGATTAGCTCCCGCAGGCCCTGAGAGAGCGGGGCTTCGGCGTGCATCAGCTTGTGCGAGAGCGCGGCCAGATGATGCGCTGCCTCAGGATCAAATGCCAGCAGGTTCCATATCTGCCATGAATCACCACCGGTCATCTTTGCACGCTCAATAAGATCTCGGTACACGCTCGGCTTCGGGGCCTCTTCAACGCCGCGAAGGAACATTGGCGGCTGCTCGTTCTTCACGTCTGTATTCATGGTGTGTTCTTTCGAGAGGAACTTTGGAGGTCGAAGCCTAATAAATTTTGCGAAGCCAGGCCGAAGGCATTCGCTACACGATTGAAGAGAGCAAAGAGACTGGTTATGTGAATGGCCTCTGCAATTGAGTCATGATCCCATCCGGCATCCTTCATCGCCTGAATGTCATGATGGGTGATTGCTTGAGATGCTATGGAGACTTTATGGACAAAGCTCAAGAGGATCCGGTCTTTTTCATCGAGCTCATTGCTGGTTGGATTTCGCTGGGCCAGCGAGGTGAGCAGACCGTCCGATCCGCCGCATTCGCGCAGAAACGAAGCGTGACTATCGAGACAGTAGGCGCAATCGTTGAGGCTTGAGACATACGTAGCGATGATCTCTTTCTGTTTTCGCGCAAGATGTCCATCGCTGAACAGCAGTGCGGGAGCCAAAGCAAGCATCTGCTGCAGCAACGCAGGGTGTGTCGCGAAACACTTCAAGATGCCCGGGACGGAGCTACGACCGAACTGCCTACGATACTGCTCATAGGCTCGGGCCACTTCACCTGCAGCTTCATCCTCTTCGACAATTGGAATCAATGTTCTCATCAGAATGCGATCCGCGCGGCAAACTGGAAAGCTCTGGGTCCACCGGAGCCAAAGAAACCACCAGCGGTCGTCACAGGCGAGAAGAAGTTGGTCTGCACGGTTTGTGCAGGCTGCGTCCCTTGCGCCGGCTGATATGGGCTGATGGAGATATTCCGGCCCGAGTAATTTTTGTTGCTCGTTCCACGAATATTGGTTTGGTTGAAAAGATTGAAGGATTCGCCGATTAGGCTAAGCGTGACTCGCTCGCGGAAGACGAAATCCTTCTTAAGGCGCATATCAAGTGAACTAAATGGACTGTAAAAGTTGATGTTCGCTGGAACGTGCTGGAGCCCACCACCTGCAAGACAAGGAAATGCCGCTGGGCAGGACGGCAGGGCGTTCCATTTATCGATAAGCGTATTCAGTTGGTTGCTATTCTTGATCTGTCGCCCCAGCGAGTTGCGTGAAGTGATCGGCAGACGTGAACCGCTGGCCCCGTTGATGCCTGTGCCAGGCAGGAACGTATCGGCAGGCACACCCGATCCGTATGCGTAGATCGGCGCAAACGAGATCTTCCACGGAAACTGCGCTTCCCCATAGAGGGTAATGCGATTGAGTTCGTCGGTGACCGCATAACCTTTTTCGAGTCGCGGCTGATAGATTCCCTCAACAAGATTTACCTGCTCATTCGAGTTGCCGTTTGTCAGCTGGTCATCATCTGAGTAGTCGAGTGTCTTCGACAGCGTATAGCTGAGGTTGAACTGATAATGCACCGGCCCGACCTTTATCTGGCGACGCTGTAGGCTCAGAATAAGTCCGTCGTACCAGGACTTCGCCTTGGACTCAAGAATGGTGATGTTGTCGGAGATTCCGCTCACTGGATCAGTCAGTGAACAGGGCACGTTGTTGCCCGGACATGAGACGTAGGGCGAAGTAGAGTTCGTAGTGCGGAGCAGGTGCCCGTTGAGTTGGCGATTCGCGAAAACATGTATGCCGTCGGCGGAGAGCAGCCAGCTGCTGCCGAATTGCTGCTGTAGTCCCAGCGAGAACTGCTGCATGATCGGATGGTGTGCATCCGGTCCCATGCCCAGCATGCCGACACCGCCAGTCTGGTGTGGCCCGCTGAAAGGCGAGGCCAAGGTAGGAGTGCCAGGCGCAAAGCCGGACATTGGAGCGAAGCAGGCCCCGAGACTCGGAAGGCCAGGAACGAAGGGTGAGACACAGGAAGACCCCGCATACTGTGTCACCGTAAGGGCTCTATCGTTCTGTACCAGCTCTTCGGCGCCGGTCTCAAGAATGATGCGGTCGTAGTAGATGCCGTAGCCGCCGCGAAAGACCGTCTTTCCCGCACCAAAGGGGTCATAAACAAAGCCGACCCTGGGACTGAAGTTCTTCTTGTCGGTCGCCTTATGAAGATCGATAACATTCGCCATCCAGGTGCAGGGTTTGGAAGAAACTGATGTAAGAGTCTGGCAGGGATCATGTTCGCTGGAGGTGCCCGTCAAATTTGAGTCGTACTCCCAACGCAAACCAAGATTGAGTGTGAGACCAGAAGTGACACGCCAGTCGTCCTGTGCATAACCAGCCACATAGCTGTTGAAGACGTGAGGGATCGGAACCGGAACCACTGGGGCGCTGCTCTTCAGCGCCACAGCGATAGGGATGTCGAGGTCATTCACCGCGCCATCGTGGTTGAGATCCGCGAAACCGAAGTCAGACACAAGGATCGCAGTTCCGCTGCCAAACACATTGATCAGGCCGTGTGCTGTGTAGTGTTGGAATTCTCCACCGAGCCGAAGACTATGCCTACCAAGATTCCATGAAAACGAATCACGAAATTGATACCGCTCCAGATTTGTCTGCTGCGGCAGATTGAAGTTGGCTCCATCCGCGAGGCTTGGAAAGATTAGCTCATTCGTCAGGCTCAGTTGAGGGTTCGTTGCTGGAGCGTTGTGAGGAAAGGGAGGAATGTTGTTATAGAAGTTGTCATAGTGAAAGGAGAGAGTATTAACTTTGGACGCAGAGAAGATTGTAGTCAGGCCAGCTTGAACGGAATTGAATCGGTTGAGAGAGTTCTGTCGCTCTGCTGCGCTGAACGATGGCGTGGCCTGCGATGGGGTTGCTTCACCAGTGTCCGTAGATCGATTGAACGAGTAGCGCACCATTAGTGAATTTTTCGATCCCAGCTGTTGATCGTATCTCGTGGACCACAACGCATCGCGTAACGGAGCAGGAGCTGAAGTGTGCTGAATCGTCTGTGTGTCAAAGTTGCGCGTTCCTGTCTGTACTGCAGCATTCTGGTTGCGATATTCTGCCGAGGAGAAGAGCCACGCTTTGTCCTTGCGGATCGGACCACCCAGCGATCCGCCGAACTGCTCTCTGTCAAAGGGTGGGGTGGGTAAAGTACGGTCAAACGTGGCAGGCAGCGCTTGCAGGTTGCGATTGCGGTAAAAGAAGAAGAGAGAACCGTGGAGATCCTTCGTTCCGGACTTCGTGACGATATTGATGATGCTGTTGCCGGAGCGTCCCACCTCCGAGGTGAACCTCGCAGTCGCGATCTGGAACTCCTGAATGGAGTCCGCAGGGAAATTAGAAAGCGTACCGCCGACAACTTCGTCATTGTTATCGCCTCCATCGACGGTGATGTTACCTCCACGGCCGAATCCGCCGGCCGAACTTACCTCGAGAGTATTGGTTTTCGTGGGATCGAAGGTTGGAGCCGGGCGATTACCGGGGACGAGATATGCGAGCTCAAGAAAGTTGCGGCCGTTCAAGGGAATGCTTCCTATCGTCCTCGAAGATATCTGGCCTTGAATCATCGATTGCGCCAAGTCTACCGATTGGTTCTGGCTCGTAACATCCACGACGACCTGCGAGCCTGCATGCAGAACTACATCCGTGGTTTGAGTCTTCCCAGCCTCCAGAAGAATTCCACGGATCTCCATCGGTGCAAATGTAGGACTCTCTACACGAACATCGTAAAGCCCGATAACGAGCGAGGAAAACTGGTATAAACCATCCGCATTCGTAAGCGTCTCTCTCGAGATGCCCTGGGTCACGCTTGTAAGGGTCACTCGCGCTGAAGCAATGGCCGCTCCCTGTGCATCCGTCACTCGGCCATTCATTGTGCTGCTGGGAAGCTGACCGAAGACATGCGTACCTAAGGTCATGCAAAAAATAATTGCCAACAAACGGCTCATGAGTCTCCGATCATGAATCAAAACGCCGGGAAACAATAGGCTTTTCCTGCTAAGTGGTTCAAGAGGTTGTCCACATTCCGGCTCCAGAAACCTTACCGACGATAAACGCCCTTGTCTTGCTACCAAAGGTTGGGATCTGACTCAGTCATTCGATTGATTGGTGGGGGGGACGAGCCGATTTCTCTCAGAAACTATTCTCGGCCGGTTGCCCAAAATTGATGGATCGTCTCGTTTTTACGACTGCCGTAAATACTCTTTGCTCATTGAGACATAGCCATCCTGAGCGGTCTTCTTGCCTCGCTCGCGATACAGAGCTTCATCATGAGGTTGCCACGTATCCAACCCATCGACATAACGGTTGTACATGCTGAACGCGGCGGCAATCAGCACCGTATCGTGTATCTCTGTGTCGGTTGCGCCTTGTGCGCGGGCAGCTTGAATGTCCTCAGATGTGACGTTCTTACCGCCTTTTTGCACTTTGGCTGCGATCACCAGCAGCGATTTGAGCTTATTGGAGATCTCAGCGGCCTGAAAATCCGCCTTAACGCGCTTTACCAGGTTATAGTCGTCATCCAAGCACGCTGCCGCGATCGCACCATGAACCGTTTGGCAGAAGTAACAGTCGTTTAGATATGAGACATAGGTAGCTATGAGTTCACGATCGCCTTGCGGAAGGGAATTTGGGGCGTGAAGAAGAACCTCTGCGAGATCGTTCAACGGTTTGGCCGTTTCCGGGCGAAATGCCATGGCACTGCGAATACCCTGGAGTCCCTCCGGCAGATGAATGTGTGGCATGTCTCTCTCCGTAATCCAGATTTGGGAGATGAGAATACGCGACGTAGATGATGCGTGGAAGTTGGAGCTGATTCTCCATCGAAAGATGGAGGACAGACAGGGAGGAAATGCATAGCATTCGGCTCAACAGAAAACGTAACGCTCACAGCATTCCCTTACAGCACTGTCTGAATCTGGTGAAACCAAATGATGGAGTTTGGACCGAATGCATGAGATGCATACCTCCTCAACGGATAACGAAAGCACGATTCGTTACCCTGGCTGGGGTGTAGCCGCAGCAGCGTTTGTCGGTGTCATGACAAGCTTCGCACCGATCGTTCCGTACACATTTAGCCTTTTCCTGAATCCATTGCACGCTGAGTTCGGATGGCGGCGTCAAGCGATGGACGGAACCTTCGCGCTCGCAGCCATTACGGTGGCGCTCGTGTCCCCGTTCATCGGGATGCTGTTGGACCGATTCCCTCCCCGGCGAATCATTCTTCCATCCATTCTGATCTTTGCCCTCGCGCTGGCCTCACTTAGCCGTCTGGGAGCGAATATCAGCCGGTTCTATATCACGTTCTTTTTGCTCGGCCTCGTCGCAAATGGCACTGCTCAGTTTGCATATACCCGTACTATTCTTACCTGGTTCAAAAAACATAGGGGTTTCGCACTCGCGCTGATTCTCACTGGCAGCGGTGTCGGCTCGATTCTTATTCCTCCGGCCACACAATGGATGATTGGACATTACGGATGGCGCAACGGTTATATCTTGTTGGGCGGAATCGCCTTGCTAGGTTTTCCCTTGACAGCGATGCTCGTTCGCAATAGACCTATCGCGAGCGTACAAAGCGACTCCTCCACTGGGATGTCCGTGAGGGCTGCTTCTTCGAGCGCAGCCTTCTGGCTCCTCTGTGGCATAACCGTCCTATCAGCGTTTAGCGAGAACGGCTTAGTAACTAATCTGGCCGCGATCCTCACAGAGCATGGAGTCACCGCACAAAGTGCAGCCGTTGCTTTATCCGTACGTGGGGGCGCCGGCATTATCGGTAGGTTGTGCGTCGGGCTCCTGATCGACCGTTTCTCGCCGCAGCGTATTCAGACTGTGATCCTGCTACTCGCAGCCGTGGGAACATTCGTGCTTTCCTTCGCCGGCACTTCTGTCGTCGCGTTTCTGGGCGCCGCAATTCTTGGTGTTGGATTGGGCAGTGAAGCTGATGTTCTACCTTATCTGCTCGCTCGTTATTTCGGAAGAAAGCATTTCTCTGTCCTATATGGACTCACCTGGACCGCCTATGCTGTCGGAGGAGCCACCGGTCCCATGTTTATAGGTCATCTATATGACACGTCCGGTGCCTACCATGTCCGCTATATCGTGTCTCTTGCTGCTGTCGCGTTAGGAGCTGCTGCAGTTAGCCTTTTATTGCGACCTGCGCCGGAGTCGTCTTCGACGATGGCCGATGCAGCGATCATTGCGTTACCTATTTCACTAGAGGAATAACATGCCGCATATTCAGCTTCAGGATGATTTGCCCGGCATCACTGCAGGTTTTGCGTTTCGCCCGGAAACAGCAAAACCGATGCGAGAACTTGCCGAGATACTGCTTCGTACATCCGGTAGTAATGGTTTCAGCTCCGGAGAGCGAGAGCTCGTCGCCTGCTTTGTCTCTTCGCGGAACGCCTGTTACTTCTGTCAAACCAGTCATGGCGCTGCTGCTGCACATTTACATAGCGGCAACACAGATATAGTGGAAGCCGCGTGCAGAGACTATCGGTCTGCGCCAATCTCCAACAAGTTGAAGGCGCTCCTCGCCATTGCCGAACAGGTCCAGGTCGATGGTAAACGCGTCACCAAGGAAATCGTAGAGCTTGCCAAGGCTGAAGGTGCTACAGATCTCGAAATTCACGATACAGTTTTGATCGCCGCTGCATTCTGTATGTACAACCGATACGTCGATGGACTTGCAACCTGGCAGCCGCAAGACGAGAACATGTATGCCCAAATGGGCAGGCGAATGGCCGAAGAAGGTTATTTAAGAACCACACCTCGATAGGTCACGGAGACAGGCCCGCCCTGTGCACTGAGATAAACCCCGTAGTAATTTTGGGTAACCATACCATTGCGATTCAGGTAGCAGCCGATTTTTTCCAGATGGAAGATTCCGATTGCTCTTTTCTCGGCTTCTTTGCAAGCAGTTGAGCTCGAATAATGAGGTTTTTGTTCAGATTTTGATGAGCAATTGACTCTAGCTATGGACAACCCGTAGCATTTCGCCCATGAGAAGACGTGATTTTGTTAAGGGGCTTGCGGTCGCTACGGCCACCGCGAGTACTGCAATGGGGCAACAATCTGCACCCCAGGCGCAGAACCCACCTCCTGCCGCGAATGCGGCAGACCAAGGTACGATGGCCGTCCAACCCTCTGCGGCATCGAGTCCGCGAGCATTGTCCCGTGTGGAACAGATGGCGCGATTCCGCACGCCGAATATCCCACTCTCGCAACCCGATGCCGTCGCCATGACGGAAACCCGTTATTTCACCGCCGTTCGCTATGCAACTCTGGTGCATTTGTGTGAGATTATGATGCCGGCTAGTGAAGATCACCCCAGTGCAATCAAGAGCGGGACACCAGAGTTTCTGGACTTTTATATCGGCGCTTCTCCGATTGAGCAGCAGTCGATGTATAACAATGGCCTGGATCGCCTGAACTCCGACTGCATGAAACAGTTCAACGTACCGTTTGCCAAGGCTGAGACAAAACAGGCTGACGCGGTGATTCGTCCACATCTGAAAGGATGGATGAACGACCATCCACCGCGTGAAGGCCACGCCCGATTCCTCAATTTAGTGCACCACGACATTCGCACGGCCACGATCAATTCACCAGCTTGGGCCATTGCTGCCGAAGCATCGGGCGATCGTACTCCCGGAGTAGGTCTTTATTGGAATCCTATTGAGCCCGGTATCAAGACCTGGGTAGACCATGGTATTGCTCAGGCAACGCCTACCACCAAGCACAAGCACTCTTAGAACATTTGCATCAGAGAAGGAAGTGTTGAGATCGCATGGCACAAAAGAAGGTTGACGTCCTCATCATTGGTTCAGGACATACAGGCGGAATGGCCGCAAAGATTCTGACGGAAAAAGGTATCTCCTGCACAATGCTGGACGCAGGCCCGATGCTCAACTTTGAGAAATATCGCGAAATGAAGCCCGTACACGAGCTACCGTATCGCGGCTTCGATGCCCCCGGTCGTCTTCCTCACGTTTTTCAGGCGAGCGAATTCAATGCCAATCAATGGGTAGATGAGAAGGTTGTACCGTACTACCATCCGCCAGAGCAGCCTTATAACTGGGTTCGTGTACGCAGCGTGGGTGGCCGTTCCCCCTTCTGGGCTCGCCAATCCTTCCGCCTCAGTGACTACGAATTCAAGTGCAAGGATCACGACGGTTTCGGTGAAAATTGGCCGATTTCTCTTAAGGATCTGGCGCCATACTATTCCCGCGTCGAAAAGATCTTTCGTGTCACCGGCCATTCGGACGGGTTGCCTCAATACCCGGATGGCGATTTTATAGAAGATAATTCGCCCTGGTCGGGGGCTATGCAGCGGTTCGTGGATGCTGGTAAGAAACTCGGCGTACCGGTAACAAAGCCGCGCTCTTCACTGGGAAAAGATGGGTTGGCATCATCACTAAACCTGCTCCTCCCAGATGCAGTGGCCACGGGCAAGCTCACTACGATTCCAAACGCGATCGTACGGCAAATCACGGTAGATAAAAATACCGGGCGCGCCGATGGCGTCATTTTTATCGATCGGCACTCCCACCGCGAGATGGTCCTCAAGGCACGTGTCGTCGTTCTCGCTGCTGGCGCTCTAGAGTCGACCCGACTTTTGCTCCTCTCGAACATCTGCAATTCCAGCGGTGTTCTTGGTCGATATTTATCTGACCAGATTTACGGAGCCGGTATCATCTGTTCAGTTCCAGAGGCGCGTGATGGGAAAGCCCCGCCGCATCTCATGGGGGGCGGAGCTCTCATCCCTCGTTTCCGCAATCTTGACACGAAGGCTAACGGGTTCATTCGCGGCTATGCTGTAAATGTTTCTTGTAGCAACGGGCCTTTCGACGCACGCGCTCTTCCTTTTTACGGCAAAGAGCTTGAACAGAAATTGCAGAGTTACAATGGCAGTGGCTTTTCTACCAATATTATGGGAGAAGCGCTCGGACACTATGAGGATCACGTCACTCTAAACAAAGAAGTGGTAGACGCCTGGGGTATCCCGACACTAAACATTCATACGAATTACACCAGCAACGAAACCAACATGGCCAAAGATTATGTGGACACCATGGCTGCGATGGCCGAAGCCGCTGGTTTCGAGATTCTGGTAAAAAACTACGAGTTCAATCCTCCCGGTTACTCCATTCATGAGCAGGGAACTGCACGCATGAGCGACGATCCGAAGAAGGGTGTTGTGACACGGTGGAACCAATGCCACGATATTAAAAACTTATTTGTAGTGGATGCCAGTGTATTTGTAAGCGCGGGTTGGCAGAATCCGACCATCACGATGTGCACGCTTTCTATGCGTGCATCTGAATACCTGGCGGAGGAGATGCGCAAGGGCAACGTTTAAAGATTGTCCGTGTGCTCTGAAACTAAGCGACGTGCCCTGTTCTTATAGGGACAGGCACCTTCGGTCAGTCAGAGGAGATGTTCCGAGTGCAGAAGTTCCTGATGCTTGCTATCCTTTTCGGCCTAGTCCTGGCGGCCCGTGCACAAGGCGCTGGTACGGCCAGGAAGCCTGCTGCCATCGCGTCGGAGCCCTCCGCTACCGCGCCAGCGCAGCCAATAGCTTTCAATCACAAGCTACACATCCAGACTGCAAAGATGACCTGCAACAACTGTCACGAACCGCGCGGAGACGGGTCAACTCTGGCCCTCCCTCAGGCCCCCAAGTGTATGACCTGCCATACCTCTATCGCAACCGACAAGCCAGACATCAAGCGACTCACTGAGGCAGCTAAAAATGAGGATCCCATTCTATGGGTCCGTGTCTATCGTGTTCCTTCGTTCGTGACGTTTAGTCATAAGACGCATGCCGGCAATACCTGCGAAGAATGTCATGGTCCAGTATCCGAGCGTACCGCGATTGCCCAGGAAAAAGATACGAACATGGGCAGCTGCATAGGTTGTCACCAGGCTAAGGGAGCGCCAACGACCTGTGATACCTGCCATGCCATCATGTCAACCAATGGTCGTTCGCCCTTTGAGGTTGATCCCAACGTACTGGCTCGCCTACACATAGAACCAGTACGTAAGCTCGCAACTACGGTTGCGATACGCGGCGAGGGGATGATCCCTATACCGCAACCTGCTGTTATCAGCTTCCTGCATGTTCCGATGTTGTAGCTGTAATGCAGAACGCTCTAAAATGCCGGTCAAAGCGCAGTGGGATAGCACCCTTCCTTAGAAGAGAACTGTGACCATCAGCATCTTTGCGAACGTGCTATTGCAAATCACCGTATCGATGATTGCGATGACGGTTCCCGATTGCGCAGAATTGAGTCATCGGCTGCAATGCCGGTTTCCAATATCTTTCTATGACTTATCGCTATCTTTATTTAGCCGATAGGCGAGAGCATTCCTGCGCGGGCTCGTCGCTCAATGATGGGGGAGGGATAACGGTTCCCCATCTCGAGGGTGATGATCCCATTGTTAGCACAAGAGTAGCGCCATTCTTAATCTGCGAATGACGAAACCAGCTAGTTGGCAGGTTCTTGCCGTCAAGCGTGGCCGACTGCACATAACGGTTGAGTCCTGATGGGTCGAATCCCTTAGTTATGATGTGCAAGTGTCTCCCGTTGCCAAGATCGAGCGAAGCGTCGGGCACGGAAGGAGAGCTGATGAGATAGATATCCTGACCTGCAACAGGAAAGATACCCAGGCTTTGAAACAGTAACCAGCTAGACATCGCACCAGAGTCGTCGTTGCCTGGGATACCGGCACGCGTATCGGTAAAAGCTTTTTCCAGAAGCAGATGTACGATATCCGCACTCTTATCCGGGCGTCCACTGTAGTTATAAAGAAGCGGCATAAGGAAGCCGGGTTCGTTCGAGATATCGAAGTGTCCTCGCGAAAAGATGAAATCCAGCCGTGCATTGAACTGTTTGCTTCCACCTGCCATCTCAATCAAGCGCCGCATGTCCTGCGGGGCGTACAGAGAGTACGTCCAGATATCGCCTTCATACATGAAATCGGGCCATGTACCGCGGACGACTAAATACGGCGGTGCCCAGGATCCATCAGGTTTGCGTGGTCGCAAAAAACCTTTGAAGCCAAACTCAGTCATATTCGGATCCCAAAGATGCTCGAAGTTATGAGCTCGCTTTAGAGCGCGCTCAGCCTCTTCTGTCTTTCCGAGACCGCAAGCGACCTCCGCAATTGCGAAATCGTCATATGCGTACTCTACTGTGCGTGAACCGGCGCGTTCGTCGGAGTCGGTAATGTATCCAAGTTTGTTGTAATCCGCCAAACCACCTCGACCCTCTTTCTGCGCATTTTGTGGGGGTGCATAGACATCGTGCAGCATCGCTTCGAAGGCGGCGGCGTAGTCAATGCCTTTCAGCCCCTTCATATAGGCATCAGCAACAACTACATTCGCATTAGATCCCCCTTGAGTGCGGCCATTGTCGTTTCCACTACGAGCATCGGGCATATACCCGGTGTGGCGATAGATATCAATCAGTGAGCGGATTATGTCCCTCTGCCGATTCGGAGCTATAAGCGTGAGCCACGGACTGGAGGTTCGATAAGTATCCCAGATAGCGTAATAGTCGTCATAGTATGGCTCGTTGGAGGACCAGCCTGGATTTTCTCCCGTACGGTCTACGGGCATCATCATGACGTGGTACATAGCCGTATAAAGCATTCGGCGCTGTGCATCTGTTTCACCGGTCAGGTGTAGTTTTGCCAGTTCGGTGTTCCACTGCGCGATGTTTGCCCGATGAACTGAATCAAAGCTCCAGCCCGGAATTTCTTCTTTGATATTCCGACGCGCCTGATCCGCGCTGATGAAGGAGATTCCTACTTTTACCTGAACCCTCTGTTGAGGGTGTGTGTGGAAATCAAACGTAACGCCGATTGGCCTGTCTTCCATGACAATGGCGTCACGTTCAGTAGTCAGAGCGTTCCCAGTCCACGTTCGCACCTTTTTGGCACGGGTATCCATCAGCAGGTCGAAGAACACACGATACTCGCCGCCTTTGTTCCATCCCCCGCGAAAGCGTGCAACCCCTTGAACCTCATGGTCAGAAAGGACATGAGCCTCTGCCCCCAGGAAGTTCTGTGATTCCGATCCAGGACCCAGATCGAGCGCAGCAGCCAAGTTAACAGTTATATGGGCGTCCTCCGACTTCGCGAAGGTATAGCGGTGGAAACCTACACGTCGACTGCTCGTCAGCTCTGCACGCACCTGATATCGAGTTAACGTTACCGCGTAATAGCCAGCCTTTGCGACTTCTTCCGTCCGTGATGATTTAATGTCGTCAGTCTTCAGATCGCCTGTCACAGGGGCAACAAGGATATTGCCGTACTTTCCCTGCGCACCGCTCAGATGCAGATGAGAGAATCCAAGAATTACACCATTGCTCCAATAGCCGAAGCCAGAGCGCCGGCCGTCAAATGTCTCGATGTCGGGTCCTACCTTAACCATGCCAAATGGAATGGTGGACCCAACAAATGTGTTTCCTCCCCAGTCGACGCCGATGAAAGGGTCCACATAGCGTGTAAAGTCCGGATCATTGGATTTAGCGGAGCTTTGAGCAAAGGAGAATCCTGAGAACCCTACTACGAAGACAAGAAAAAAACGGGCTGTACAAATACGGATGAGACGTCGAGCCATAAACATTTAGGTTCCTTTTAGAGCCAAGACCTTTTAGAGATATCGGCACAGTAGTGCCAGGCTACTTTGTATCCTGATTGTTTTACGTTTGTAGCGGAAAACGTCACGAGTGTCTGGTCTTCGTTTCGTTTCGTGGCTTAGAAAAAAACAGAGCACAGAACGGGGCCTGACTTTGGTAGGGAAGCATAATGACTCCAACGAAGGCAGTATGGTTCGAAACTATGCTCGCAAGATAGCTGGAACACGACAGCTGTAGAATTTCGTTTTGAACTCACTCCAAAAATGTAATCTCGCGAGCTCGCTGGCGAGGATAGTCAAATTTCAATAAGTTATGACGAACCTGCACCTTAGATAGTGCAATGATTGACGATCCTTGCCATTTAAGGCGAATATAAGGCGAAAACTAATATGTTGTCTGCCTCAACAATTCGCCTTCAGATTGAATCCAAACTTGCCCACCGTATCCCTGCAGCATTAACGCCGGCACAGAGAATCCTTCGGCCCGTTGCGCCGACCGGAGTTCCGGAAGTAGATGAACTTCTTGATGGCGGTTTACCTATCGGAGAAATTACAGAGATGGTTGGTGCTGAAAGCAGTGGGCTTACCTCGCTCGCACTCTCGTGTGTCTCTCGTAGTACGCAGGAAGGGAGGGTATGCGCGTGGATCGATGGAAACGATGCGTTGTATGTAGAGTCGGCAGCTGCAGCGGGAGTTGATCTACCTCGACTCTTGTGGGTGCGATGTGGGGTGCGAGCCGAAGCAATTCAGATTGCGCAAAAAAGCAGGTTATGTGTTCGAGGAGCAAAACCATGGGCACGGATTGAGCAAGCTTTAGCTGCAACGGATTTACTTTTGCAGGGTGGTGGTTTCAGCATAATTGTGCTCGATATGGGAGGGATCCCGCCCGAATATCTCTCGCGGATCGAACTATCAATATGGTTTCGTTATCGGGCGGCTGTTGAAAGAACTCAGGCGAGTCTGGTGTTGTTGACACCATATCCATGCGCAAAGAGTGCCGGAGCATTGCTATTGCGCTTACATCCAGGGAGTGCCCTATTCAATGAGAAGACGGTATTTACAGGGATAGAACATCATCTTGAAATCGAACGAAGACGTTTCGCTGCGAATGTATCGAACGTAATTCCATTGAGAACAGTACCTCAACGAGAAAACTCTGCTCATTGGCAAAGTCAGCCAGCGTGGGCAGGTGCGCGATGAGCAAAGCTGTCCAGCTATATGCGGCTTTACTCGTACGCGAGTTTCCCGCACAGGCATTGCTACGTCTGAGAAATGATCTTTACCATCAACCCTGTGTCGTCATGCAGGGAGAACCTCCATTACAGCAGGTGGCGTCTCTTAATATGAGAGCGAAAGCGCTTGGCCTTATGCGTGGAATGACAAAGACAGAGGTTGAGGTTTTCTCCAATATCATCATCCTGCGCCGTTCCTGGAACGAAGAGAAAATGGCCAAATTAATTTTGCTCGAATGTGTTGAAGGATTCTCTCCGCGTATCGAACAATGTAGTGAAGACGGAGAATTTCTCTGTGTGATCGATATTGCTGGAACGGAAAAGCTGTTCGGACCAGCCGAGTCATTGGCTAGAAAACTACTCTCGCGCGTAAAGACTTTGGGTATAGTAGCCTGCGTTGCTGTTAGTGATAACTTCGATGCTTCTATCGCGCTTGCCAAAGGCATGCCTGCACGACACATTCAAGTTGCCGCGGCTAGCGAAAAGAAAGCTAAACTTGCCCCGCTGCCTATCGCAGTACTTGGCCTCACCGAAGAGCAAAAAGGTAAGTTTTCCTTGTGGGGGATTCACACTCTGGCGGCGTTAGCACAGCTTCCTGAAAAAGAATTGATCGCTCGATTGGGACAGGAAGGGAAGCGTCTTCGCCAAATGGCACATGGGGAGATGCCGCACCTCTTCCAACCAGTAGAGCCTGTCTTTTCACTTGAGGAATGCATGGAGTTGGAATCTCCGGTAGTGATCCTCGATGCATTGATGTTCGTGGTGAATGTCATGCTCGAACAACTCATTCTTCGGGCAACGGCCCGCGTTCTCGCGCTTGCTTCTCTGACAATTCGGCTGGCCCTTGAAGGAGGGAGTTCACACTCCCGGACTGTTCGTCCTGCACAGCCAACGAATGAACGGCAGATCTGGCTCAAGCTGCTTCATCTGGATCTAGAGCTTCACCCGCCCATAGCTGCAATTCTCGGCGTTGAGCTCGAAGCCGATCCTGGCCGCACCAGCAAGATACAACTTGGACTGTTTTCTCCTCAATTGCCAGAACCTTCGCGGCTCGATGTCACGCTGGCTCGTATTCGATCGATTGTGGGCGATGGCAATGTCGGTAGCCCTGTCCTTCAAGATACCAATAAAGTAGATGAATTTCGCATGGAGTCTTTTCATATTACGACGCTGCTGCCTTCCAAAATTGATTCGAGGCCCCTGCGGTCGGCCATGCGAATGGTGCGTCCAGCTGAACTCACATCCGTTACCGTACGAAGTCAGAGGCCTAAAAAATTCACCTTCAGAGATCACTACTATCTGGTCGAGCACGCTTATGGTCCATGGGTGGCTAGCGGTGAGTGGTGGACATCGAGACACTGGGAATGCGAACAATGGGACCTTATCGCACGGTCACAGGGCGGGAAAGCTCTGTGTTGCTGTCTGATGCATGATTGCATCCAAGGCGATTGGCGCATGGTGGCGATCTATGACTAGTCAATATGTCGAACTGCATGCTGCCAGCGCCTTCAGCTTTCTTCAAGGGGCGTCGCAGCCAGAGAGCCTCATCGAACGTGCTTGCGAGTTAGAAATTCCAGCAGTGGCGTTACTGGATCACAATGGCCTCTACGGTTCGGCTCGGTTCCATACCAGCGGTAAACGAAATAATATTCGCCCGCATATTGGCGCAGAGATCTCCGTATCCAGCTTTGGCGCGCGCTTAGCTCCTCCGTCCTGGCTACCCCATCGATACAAAAGCGAACCGACGCGCTTGCCTCTTCTCTGCGAATCACGCGAAGGCTATCAAAACCTCTGTCAACTTATTACACAGTTCAAGATGCGAGACATTACCAAGGTTACTGGAGCTGCGACGGTCGACGATCTTCAGCAATATGCTTCTGGCTTGATCTGTCTCACAGGAGGCGATGAAGGGCCTCTCTCCTCTGCGTTGAGCCGGGGCGGCGAAGAAGAGGGCCGTAGGGTCGTCGAACGGTTGCTCCACATTTTTGGTAAAGATAACGTTTATGTTGAACTCCAACGCCATCAAGAACGCGAGGAGGAGTGGAGAAATCAGGCCGCAATTCGCATTGCTCGGTCTCTAGGACTACCACTTATTGCAACAAATGGCGTTCGTTATGCCACAGCACGTGAACGTGATATTCAGGATCTGTTCTCTGCGATCCGGCATCACGTTGAGCTTGATCGCGCAGGACGATTGCTTGCGATTAATAGTAGACGACATTTGCGTAGCCCTCTCGAAATGGCTTCGCTCTTCCATGATGTGCCCAGGGCTATTGAGAATACTGCAGTTCTTTCTTCACGCATCAGCTTTGAATTGAGCGAGCTGGGTTACGAGTTTCCCCGCTACCCAGTGCCTGAGGAAGATACCATGAATAGTTTTCTGCGCAAGCGGGTAGCAGAAGGGATCTTGCGGAGATTCGGGCAAAAGAATGATCGAGCTCTACTGGTAAGAGCGAAAAAGCAAGCCGAAAACGAGCTCGCCATCATCGAGAAACTTGGATTTTCGGGCTATTTCCTTATAGTTTGGGATATTGTTCGATTTTGCAAACAAAATGGCATCTTGGTGCAAGGGCGAGGTAGTGCAGCAAACTCTGTCGTCTGCTATGCACTCGAAATTACTGCAGTCGACCCCATCGGCATGGATTTATTGTTTGAGCGCTTTCTGAGCGAGAGCCGAAACGAATGGCCTGACATTGATCTTGACCTTCCTTCGGAAGGCAAACGAGAGCAAGCTATTCAACATGTGTATACGCGGTATGGTGAGCTTGGTGCAGCCATGACTGCGAATGTTATTACTTACCGCAACAAATCCGCTGCTAGGGAAGTGGGAAAAGCTCTCAGTTTCGATGAGGATACACTCGCACGCCTGTCCAACCTCGTTGGCCAGTGGGAGTGGCGCGGTAAAACGGACACGATGGCTCATTCATTTCAACACGCCGGTTTCGACATCCAGCATCCACGCATCGCCAGGTATTTAGAACTATCGATGCGAATTCAGGGCTTGCCGCGCCATCTTGGGCAACACAGTGGAGGGATGGTGATCTGCCAAGGGCAACTAAATAAGATAGTGCCACTAGAACGGTCTTCGATGCCAAACAGGCATGTTGTTCAATGGGATAAAGAAGATTGTGCCGATCTCGGCATTATTAAGGTTGATCTACTAGGCCTTGGAATGATGGCAGTGCTTGAGGATTGTCTGGAACTCATCCCGGAGCACTACGGAGACAAAATTGACCTCGCGCAATTGCCGGAAGACGATGAGGTCTACAAAGTTTTACAAAAGGCGGACACAATCGGAATGTTTCAGATTGAAAGCCGGGCGCAGATGGCCTCGCTGCCGCGTAACAAGCCGGAGAGGTTTTATGACTTGGTTGTGCAGGTAGCAATTATTCGTCCTGGCCCCATCGTCGGTGACATGATGAATCCTTATATCCGGCGGCGGCAGAAGAAGGAAAAACCAACGTATCTTCACGATTCTTTGAAGCCTGTGCTGGAGCGCACTCTTGGTGTCCCTTTGTTTCAAGAGCAGTTGCTGCGCATGGCTATGATCGTAGCCAATTTTTCTGGCGCAGAAGCCGACGAGTTGCGTCGTGCAGTAGGTATGCGACGCTCATGGGGCCGAATGAAGAATCTTGAAGGAAAACTTCGATCGGGTATGACGGCTAACGGCATTGAAACAAAAGCACAAGATATCATCGTGCAAAATATCACCTCTTTTGCCCTTTATGGATTTCCTGAATCCCATGCTGCTTCATTCGCACTGATTGCGTATGCCTCTGCCTACATAAAGGTTAAATATCTTGCCGCCTTTACCTGTGCAATTTTGAACAACCAGCCGATGGGGTTTTATAGTCCTGCGGTTATCGTAAAAGACGCGCAACGACAGGGTCTTCGAGTGAAGCCAATTGATTTGCAACGATCGAATTGGCCCTGCACAATCGAGCAGGAGAATGATGGAACGCTCTCTCTTCGCCTTGGTCTTTGTTATGTGAAGAGCCTAAGCAAGAGCTCAGCAAAAGCGCTAGTGCTTTCACGCCAACAACATGGAAAATTCTGCTCCGTGGAAGGCCTTGTTCGGCGTGTTCCACTCCTTAGAAAGAAGGACCTTACAGCGTTAGCTCAGATCGGTGCACTTAACTGGGTCGGAAAAATCGAGCATCGACGCGATGCTTTATGGCAAATCGAGCGGGCTGGAAAATTTGAAGGTCCACTCCTCCGGCAGAATAGCGACTCTTTGAGAGAAGAGTCCGATACATTGCCTCTGCGGCAAATGACCGTTGATGAACGCCTGGCCGCGGATTATGTCGGAACAGGCATCACCGTGGATAAACATCCGATGTTCTATCGCCGTTCAGAACTTCGTCCGCAAGGAATTCAATCGGCTGCGGACCTAAGGAACTGCAGGAGCGGAGAATTTGTCCGAACAGCAGGGTGTGTTATTGCCCGTCAGCGTCCCGGTACTGCAAAGGGATTCATCTTTATTTCGATGGAGGATGAGACCGGGATTGCCAACATTGTCATCTCTCCCGATCTTTACGACAAAGACCGGCTGGTAGTTACTCGGAGCAAGTTTTTGCTGGTCGAAGGAATGCTTCAGAATCAGGATGAAGTGATCCATGTAAAGGCAATGCGGCTAATACCTCTCTCGGATAAAGCTCTCGATATTCGATCTCATGATTTCCACTAAAAGCGAAGTGCCTTCCCGTTAGGTCTGCTCCTTAGGGCTTTGATTGGCCTGGAACCGAGGAAACTATCCCTTCTTAGGGTGTCTTTATTCCTACCTTGGTAAATCAATCTGCGTTATAACTATTGCGCGGAGATAGGTGTGAATCATATCGATCTGAACGGACGTCATGCAGTCATCACAGGCGGTGCGCAAGGCCTTGGTTTTGCAATTGCAGAGCGCTTATTAGCATCAGGCGCATCGGTTTCTCTGTGGGACAGGGACACGGCGGAGCTGCAACATGCCTCAAAAAATCTGGAGCAAGTCGGCACCGTAACAACACGGGTTGTGGATGTTGTGGACGCGGCGGACGTTGAGGCCGCGGTGGCGCAGACGACCGAGCGGCATGGCGCGATCGACATCCTGGTGGCCAGTGCCGGGATTGCGGGGCCTAATTTCAAGACATGGGAGTATCCCATCGACGCGTGGCGCCACGTGATGGAGATCAATCTCACCGGGGTCTTCCTGTGTTGTCGCGCAGTCGTTCCAGGCATGATCGAACGCAACTACGGCCGCATCGTGAACATCTCCTCGATTGCGGGCAAGGAAGGGAATCCGACCGCATCCGGTTACAGCGCATCGAAGGCCGGAGTGATTGCATTGACGAAGTCGCTCGGAAAGGAGACGGCGACCTACAACATCGCCGTGAACTGTATCACCCCCGCAGCGGCAAAGACCCGCATCTTCGACCAGCTAAGCCAGGAACACATTGATTTCATGCTTTCGAAGATCCCGCGCGGGCGATTCCTGAAAACAGAAGAAGTGAGCGCGATGGTGGCATGGCTCGTCTCGGAAGAAAATTCGTTTACGACGGGTGCGGTATTTGACTTGAGCGGCGGTCGGGCGACCTACTAGCTTTCCTGCAGCGATGGTTTGGGAACAGTTGTGCCGGAGACGAGGCTTTTGCGTGGGTCTACGAGCAGCCAGGCAAGTGCGCCAATGACAGCGAGTCCAGAGGCGGTGAAGAATGCCGCCTGCCATCCAAGACGGGCGGCGAGGAAGGGCGTGAGGGAGGTTGCGAAGGCGCCGCCGATCTGTGCGCCCATGTTCATGATTCCAGACACAAGCCCGGCGTATTCGCCCGCGAAGTCGGCGGTGATGGCCCAGAAACAACTCTGCGCAATGTAGAGGACGCCGGCGCCGAGCGCGAGGACGATACCCGCTGTTCTTGCCTGCTCCGCACGTGAGCCGACGACGAGCAGCGCCGACGTTGTGGCCATGGCGAAGAAGGGAAGGATGCAGCGCCCGACGCGAAGGCTGAAGCGCTGCACCAGCCAGTCACTGGCGATGCCGCCTCCCATGGCTCCGATGGTCATGCCGACAAAGGGAAGGATGGAGTAGACGGCGCTGGTCTTGAGATTGAGGCCGCGAGCCTGGGCGAGGTAGATGTAGAACCAGCCGAAGAAGACCCACGCCACGTATCCATAGGCAAGATAGCTCAGAGTGAGCGCGATGATCTCTTTACTGGAAAGGATGCGGCGCCAAGGGACGCTGTGCTTCGCGGCGGCTGAGGTGCGGTCCGGCCCGCGCCCGGCCTGGATGAGCGCGAGTTCTCGTTCACTGACGCGGAGATGTTCCTCAGGAGTGTCGCGCGCTGCAAGGTACCAGATGAGACCGGCGAGTAAACCGCAGACTGCGCTGACCCAGAAGGACGCTCGCCAGCCGAAGTGCAGGATGATAGCTGTGACGATGGGAGGGGTAAAGCCCGAGCCGACACCGACTCCGCCGAAGATGATGCCGTTGGCCTTGCCGCGCTCAGAGATGGGGAACCAGCGTTCGACGAATTGGCTAGCGGCCGGATACATGGTGGCTTCGCCGGCGCCGAGAGCGAAGCGAACGAGAATGAGAATGCCGACCGCGTGGCTGATGGTGGGTGGAACCAGGGTGGTGAGGACCGTAAAGATACCCCACCACACAACGGCGAATGTGAGCAGGCGTCGCGAGCCAAAACGATGCGCGAGCAGCCCGGCGGGGACCTGGAAGACAGCATATCCAATTAAGAAGGCGCTGAAGACCCAGCCGAGATGAGTGTTGTCGATCCTGTACTCGTGGCCTATCTGGATCCCGGCGATTGAGATGTTGGTGCGGTCCAGATAGGCGACGGAGCTGAGGACAAACAGCCAGGAGACAAGAAGGTAACGCACGGGAAGAGCGGTTCTGGTTCTCCGGATAGATGTCATGCGCCTTCTAATCTCGTTTCCAGCAATCGGCCTCGGTATCGTTACGGTTTACCAGTTGGTGATGGAACCATCCGGTCGGAAGTAGGTTTGTGCGCGCGCAGTGACCGGTTCGGTGATCTCCGCGATTTGAGTCAGTTGTTTGAAGTCCAGTTCTACTCCTAGCCCCGGCCGTTCGTTGGCGAAGAGCTTTCCGTCCTTAAAGTCCAGGCACACAGGAAGGTGCGGCAAAGTGCGACCCTGATAGTTGTATTCCATCAGGACGGGTCCTGGATAGGTCCCGAGGCAGTTGACGAGAGCGGCTGTGGCGATCGGACCTGTAAAGTGGGGGACGATTCCAACGAAATGCGTTTCGCAGAGCGCAGCGATCTTCATCATTTCGGTGATCCCCCCGACGTTGGGAAGCGTGGCGCGAACATAATCGATGCTGTGGTTTTCGACGAGCGGATTGAAGTCCCAGCGGTTGCCCCATTCCTCGCCTGCGGCGAGCGGCACATTGACCTTGCTGCGGAGGATGGGAAGGTCCTGAAGAAAGCCTTCAGCGCGGACGGCGTCCTCGACGAAGAGAGGATTGTACTCCTCGATGAGGTTGCAGCCGCGGATAGCATCGGCAAGGTCAAAGCGCTGATGGAAGTCGATGCACCAGTCGCCGTTGGGCCCGACACCCTCGCGTACCTGCTCGCACTCCTGGCGAACCTTGTTGATGCGTTCGCGGGTATTGAAGGTCGTGTTGGCGGGAGTATCGGCCGCACCGAACCGAAAGGCACGGTAGCCCGCCTCAACAGTGAGGCGGGCGCGTTCTTTGATGGGTGTTGTCTGAGTGATGCCAGGGATGATGCCGGCGGTGTTGTAGCACTCGACGTGTTTCCGGACCATGCCGCCAAGAACTTCGTGCACAGGAAGCTTAAGAACTTTGCCCTTGATATCCCAGAGCGCGAGATCGAGCGCGCCGATGGCGTCGGTCTTCTCTCGTCCGGCAGGATAGAAGAAGGCGCGATTCATGTCCTGCCATAGTTGCTCGATGTACTGCGGATCGCGTCCGATGAGGCGTCCGGCTGATTGCGCCAGCGTATCTTTCGAGCCGCCCTCGCCGATTCCAGTGATCCCGGCGTCGGTTTCGATTGTGACGACGACATCGCTCTGATTAAAGAGCGGATTCGGGTTGGGCGGAAGGTAGGCACGCACGCGCGTAATCTTCATTTTTGGAAGAGAGGCGAAGGCAGGAAGGCTGCCCGTTGCAGTCGCGAGCGCAGTTGCCGAAAGGGATTGAAGGAAGGTTCTTCGGTTCATGAAGATGGGTTACTCCTGCCGGATTTACGGCTTCGCTATAAGGAATAAGTTCAGAATGATGGTTGCTGCGATATGTTGTTTGCTGTCTCGACCACCGGAGGGCGCAACCCCACGCGAGCGAGAACAAGATAAATGATGAAGCCTACGAAGAAGGAGTAAAGACCGGAAGGATTATCTGCCTTGAGCAATAAGGGCGGCAGTCCGGGAATGTGCTCGGGTATTCCGACGAGGAAGCCGATGAGCCACGCAATGTATCCCGCCCAGTTGATGCCGAGTCGCGGTCCGCTCCAGCGACGTCCGGCGAGGAGATAGTCGGCGGCCATCGCGCCGCAGATGGGACCGAAGGATGCAGCGACCAGACTGAAAAAGCCGACCAGGTTATTGGCGACACCGGTGGCGGCGAGGATGACGCTGATCGTAAGAGCGATGAACGTCGAGGCGATGCGAGGGATCTTTGGCAGCATGGTGCTGAAGCTGTTCGATGCGATGAATGAAGAAAAACAGGTTGGCACCATCGAAGCGATGGCAAAGAGGAAGAACATGACAGGAGCCAGACTGCCGACGCTGGCTATAGCAGCAGTGTAGTCGTAACTCGCCGGACCGATGCCGCGTCCAACATAACCTGCGACGGCGAGTAGCGGAAGGCCGCCCGCAATGAGTACGCCGCCGACGATACCCAGCCAGCCTCCAAGGAGGATATCCTTACGGTCGCGATTGTTCATTCCGAAGTCCGCGCCAGCAGCTCCTGCGGTAGCAAAGTAGCCGATGACGATGCTGAGCGTGTTCAGAAAGCCTGTGAATGGTTGCGCGTGTACCGGGCGGTAGCGTGGGATGCCATCGTGGTTTGCCCAGAAGACGATGACGATCATAAAGAGAGGGATCCAGTTGAGGAACTTCGCGACGCGGGCCACGTGGTGGATCCCTTTGATCGCGACCCAGCCGAGACTGTAGATCCAGATAATGACGAGAGCGCAGTAGAGTGTCCGCGAGGTGAGCTTAAGTCCCGTCATAATGAAGTTGGCCGAGACGGCTCCGATAGCTGCGACCCAGCCAATCTGGAGAAAGCCCATCATGAGGCCTGGAATAAGATAGCCACCGGATGTCCCGAAGGTCGAGGTTCCAACCACGTAAAGTGGGTGTCCGCTCTGCATCCCGAGCATCGCCGGTGCCCAGTAGTAGAGGGCCAAGCAAAGCAGACCAGCGACGAGGAGACCAAGCAGGACAGTGCCCAGGCTGGCATATCCGATGGTCGGTTCCGCGATCTTCAGATAGAAGCCAACCCAGAGGAAGATTCCGAAGTAGGTAGGAAAGGTGCTGCTGTACCACGGCACTCGCGCAGACGCTGGCACGGGAACAGATTTGGAGATGTAGTCGGGAACGGTATGCTCCATGGGAGACTCATTTCCTTTGCTCAAGACTTTCCACTATACGACTGTGTATCCGGCGACGGTGTAACCTTTCTCACAGAGGTTTTCGACCAGGGACCAGACCTCCTGATGCAGGTCTGTCGCCACCCACTTCTGCTGCGAAGCCTGGTGATCGAAGCTGAGGCATAAGCGGTAGCTTGTTGGGATGTCGTTGGAACGCAGAAGCTGTGCTGCGACGAACCCATCCTGGACAGATATGGCCGGAAGAAACCGTTCGACAAACGTTCTTTCAAGCGCCGACTGCGAGCCGGGCTTCACAGCGAGTTCAACGTGCAGAGCGAACATAATTCTCCTCACCACTTCAAGTTGAAGACTTCGACCGCGGTCTCGCCCATCACTTTGTTGTAGACATCGGGTTCAAGATCGAGCGCGCGATATTTTGCGAACTCCACAGGAACATTGCTGGGCAGGTCGGCGCCCATCATAACGCGATCGGGGCCGATGGTGTTGATCATCCAGCGGATGTCTTCGCCAAGGCACCACGACGTCTCGAGATATAAATTGCCGCAGATGGACGCAGCTACCTGGGCCTCTGCGGAGACGATTCCTCCTCCCGCATGGGCGAGGACGATCTTGAGATCCGGGTACTTGTTGGCTGCCGGCATGCAGAGCGCAGGAAGCGAGAAGGGAATTCCGGCACCTGTGTGCACCATGCAGGGTATTCCGAGCGCGTGGGCGGTGGCAAAGACAAGGTCGCCGTCCTCTGAGAGGGGATTTACGCCGTGCCCGATGGTATGCAGTTTGACGCTGACAAATTTGAGTTCTTTGATACAGCGCTCTACTTCGCGCTGGTACTTGTCGCGACCCACGTGAGGACTTAGGCTGGCAAGGCCGAAGAATCGGCCGGGGTGTTTCGCACAGAGTTCGGCAATCTCGTCGTGCCGATGGACATAGTCTTTGGCGCCTGGGAAGGGTTGCACAATAGTGGCGTCCACGCCGCATTCATCCATGCGACGGATCATGTCTTCCTCAGTACCGTAGAGGCCAAAGACGCAGCATTCGCCGAGATGTGCATGGGTGTCGATTACCTTGGGCATTGCAGAGGCTCCTTCTGGGTTGAACTCATTTCTTCGCGGCAGGCATGACGCCGGTCATCCCGGTGGGTGAGGTCATATATGCTTCTTTGGCGGCCAGATCGCGAGCAATACCAAAGATCATGAACTCGAGTGGGGCGGAGCCTGTGCTGGCGAAGGATTTTGTCTCACCCAGACCTGCGGGGATCGCATCACCCGCGTGGATTGCCGTTGTTTCGCCATTGAGCGTGACTGCCCCGTCTCCAGAGAGCACGAAGTAGACCTCGCTCATATCCGGTTGCGAGTCGGGGCCGACGGAGGTGCCGGGCGGAAGCAGCAGATGGTCGACATAGGACCACGAGCTAAAGAAGACACTCGGGTCGAGCGCGCGGCGATACTCGACGGTCCCGGTGCCCCCATGCAGGTTGGAGACCGGCTTCAAGAGTGCCCGGTCGAGATGCATGCTGATGAAGGTCGGAATGGGATCGACGGGAACGCCTACCCGGGGATCGTCAAGATTGAATGCATCGTAGAAGCCTTTGGTAAGGCCGACGTTAATATTCATCCACTGGACCGTCTTGCCCGAGGTGTTGGAGATTGCATGCGAATGCCCCAGACGAGCGGGCGCCCCTGCTGGGCCTTTGAGGACAGAGGTGCGACCGTCAATTGTGAACTGCGCTTCGCCATCGAGGATGATAAACATCTCCTCGCAGTGATTGTGGAAGTGCGCTCCTATGCCGCCATTGGGCGGAAGTACACCGCGATGCAGGAAGAAGAGATTGGTTCCCAGGTTGAACTTCGCAGACTGCGGGTTCTTGATGTCGAAGAGCGCCATGTAATCCATCGGGCCGGAGCCGTTATGGACAGAGGTAAGGTGTTTGTACTTCGCAGTATCTGTATGCGCGATTCGCTGGGCCAGCGGCGAAGCATCCTGTGCGAGGGAGGCGATCGGGAGAGCGAGTACGGAACAAAGCGTGATCCACGCGGTTTTACCGGACAGCATGAGTTTCCCCTTCATCAAGCGCTTTCTTACGGATACGTGTTTCAGTGGGTTGCTGGAACGCCGAGTTCTGTATCAAGTACGTTCTTCTGGGTCGAGATGCCTACGACCATCAGTTCAAGGTCGCCATTGCTGTTGTTAGTAAAAGAGTGCGGCTCATTGAGGCGCACGGGGACAGCATCGCCTTTGTGAATCTCCGCCGTCTCGTCATTGACGCGTACCTGACCTTCCCCGTTGAGGACGTAGTAGATCTCCTCAACACCTCGATGACGGTGAAGACCTTCAGAGGCGCCGGAGGGAATCAGCAAATGGTCGACGTAGGCCCAGTTGGTGAGGAAGACATCTGGATCTAACGCACGGCGATAACGGACCGTACCCTCGCCGCCGTTGTAATTCTTAATGGGCGTAAGAAGCGCCTTGTCGAGCCTCATGGTCATGAAGACAGGTGTCGCATCTTTCGGAGCGCCTACGCGGGCGTCGTCCAAGTTGAAGGCATCATAGTGTCCCTTGATGGAAGCTACATTGATGTTCATGAACTCGACCGGCTTATCGGAAGGGTTGTAGATGGCGTGGGAGTGGCCCATACGCACAGGAGCGCCTACGGTTCCCTTAAGCGTAGAAGTACGCCCGTCGATGGTGAACTCGGCCTGGCCATCGAAGATGATGAACATCTCTTCAGTGGTGTTGTGGAAGTGATGGCCAACGCCGCCGCCGGGCATGATCTGGCAACGATGCATGAAATTGAGATTGATGTTCAGTGCTGTTGGAGGCACAAGGAGCTCACAGGCCATATCGCCGGCGCTGTTATGAGAACGGCTGTGCTTGTATTTGCCGGGGTCCGTGTGTCCGATCCGGGAGGCGAGTGTTGTCTGGGCTGCGAGGTTCTGGGCCCCCAGAGCAGAGGCAGCAAGAAGAAAAGACAGGCAGCAGGTCCGCATCACTCTCGTAAGAACCTCTAGAAGATGTTCGCGAAACCGGGTTTCACGACAGCCGGGACTTTACCGAGGATCAATTGTGAGCGTCAAGTAAAAACTGCAACTAATACTAAAATAATGAACTTTTTTTCAAAAAATGTGATTTGGCAGAATGTTCACGAGACAACTTCATCGTCTATAGGTCGCGAGACAGAGTCTATAGGTCGCGAGACAGAGTGGACGCAGTCGCTCGCAACGCAGCGATGATGGAGGTTTCTTGTTCTTGGCCGCGCAGACGGAACTTCGGCATGGAGAGGCTAATAGCTGCAGAGACCTCCTCATTCAGGCCGAAGACCGGGACAGAAAAACAGATGCCGTCGTCGGCGCATTCCTCGCGGTCAACGGCGAATCCCTGTGTCCTGATGCTTTCGTATTCGTGCTCCAGTTCGCGCGGTTCTGTGATGGTGCGATCGGTAAAACGGTAGATCTTGAAGCTGCGGAGCAGCTTTTCGCGCCCTGCCGACGACTGGAAGGCCGTAATGGCTTTGCCCAGCGAGCTGGCGTTCGGCGGCAGGATGTGTCCGACGACGTTGCTCATGCGGATCACCTGGGGGCTCTCAATGACGGCGACGACCTCAATTCTGTTTTCAAACAGTGCCGCCAGACTCACTGTCTCTGTTGTCATCTGGGTGAGCGCCTGCATATGTGGTGTGGCGATCCGGACCAGTTTGCTGAGCCACTGGGTCGGTGTGACCGCATGAATTCCAGGGGCCAGCTTATATTGGCCGCGCGCGTCCTGCGTCACATGACCGGTCGTCTCCAAAGTCTTCAGCAGTCGGAAGGCTGAGGTCTTCGAAAGCTGCAGGCGTTTCGCGATGTCATTCATCGACATGGAGTTCGTTTCATTCTGCAGGAACTCCAGGATTTCCAAGGCTTTGCTGACCGCACGAGAGAAGTATTTATCGTGCTGATGCGACTCGTCGATGCCTTTCGTGGCAGCTAACTTACGGATTATCTTGGGTTTCACCATAAAGAGCTTTATATGCCTCCATTTTATCTGAAAGCACCATCAGTTCATTTAGGAGCGTACGGTAGGACTTTTCGACGGCTAAAGTCAAATTATGAAATGAATTTCATTAAATGATTGCATTTTTGGATTTTTGCGATATAGAGTGATCGGCGCACTAGACTCAGCATTTCCCAACGGTATGAGGACGAGGAGAGCCGGCGTGTTAAAAACTGCGTGTTTATTGGTACTAGTAGCGTTGATGAGTCTGCGCTGTGAGGCGCAGGCCACGTCTGCGGAGATCAGCGGTTCGGTTACCGATGCTTCAGGGGCGGTACTTCCCGGGGTTACAGTCACGGCGATGAACGTCGAGACGAATACAGTCCAAAGCACGAAGAGTGAAAGCAACGGCGATTATGTGCTGACGAACCTTCGACCGGGAAACTATACGCTTACTGCTGAGGCCGTTGGGTTCAGCAAGCTGGTTCAAACCGGGTTGCATCTCCAGGTGAACCAGCAGGTGCGGCTTGATCTTGCTCTAAAGGTCGGTCAGGCGTCGCAAACCGTTGAGGTGACTGCGCGAGCACCGCTGCTTGAAGGAGAGTCCTCCTCGATTGGCACGGTGGTGAATCAGCAGATGGTGAACCAGCTTCCTCTGAACGGCCGCAACTTCACTCAGCTGGCAACCCTCAGTCCCGGTGTGACCGGAGTTGGATCGTCTGCCTCCGGGACAATCCAGAGCGGCACCAGACCCGATGATAAGCGTCCTGGATCCGAGATATTCTCCAATGGTAATCGCGAGGGAGATAACAATTTTCTGTTCGACGGCGTGGACGACAATGAGCGGCTTACCCTGTCGGTTGTGCTTCGACCGGCCGTAGAGGCTGTTCGTGAGTTCAAGATTCAGACGAACCTCTATAGCGCCGACATTGGACGCAATTCGGGGGCCGTTATCGACGTCATCTCGAAGTCAGGTACCAATCAGCTGCATGGAAGCGCATTCGAATTCATCCGCAACTCCGCGGTGGATTCGCGAACCTACTTTAACAAGGCAGGGACGGCATTCCCTTCGTTGAAGCTGAATCAGTTTGGCGGCTCCTTTGGAGGACCGATCGTCATCCCGCATGTCTATAACGGCCGGAATAAGACATTCTTCTTCGTTGACTATGAGGGATCACGGCGGAGCACGCAGGCATTCCTTCAAGGCAACGTCCCTACCATCAGAATGCGCAATGGCGATTTTGGTGAGACGGCGACGATCTACGATCCCACCACCACGCGTCCTAACCCGAGCGTCGCAGGAGGATTTATCCGGACGCCCTTTGCGAACAATATTATTCCAGTAGGTCGCCGAGATCCGATTGCGATGAAGATGCTTAACGCATATCCGTTGCCAACAGGTCCAGGCCGTATTAATAACTACTCTTCGAGCCAGAGCATCATTACGAACTCCGATTCCGGGGACGTCCGAGTGGATGAACAGATGACGGACAAAGACATCTTCTTCGCTCGCTATTCCATTCAGAAGTCACTGAATATTTCACCGAGTACGTATCCGGTGACGAATATTCCAGGAATCTCGACGCCGGTGCATCTGAGCGATGAGGCTTCTTTCGCTGGGAGCTCAACCGCACCGGTTCAACATGTGGCTACGAGCTATGTGAGAATCTTCACACCCACCCTTGCGAATGATTTCCGGTTTGGGTTCAGCAGATATCGCCTGGACTATGTGCCTGTGGATTTTGTCACAGGCGGGGGCCTTGGTAATCAGCTTGGCGTTCCCAACGCCAATGTGACGCCACGGGAACAGAATCTGCCGATCTTCTCGCCTTCGACGTATCTCGGCATCGGGCAGACACGTTCTCTTCCGCTCTATCGCAGAGAGAACACGTTCCAGGAACTGGACAATCTGACATGGACGCATAACTCCCACACACTGAAGGTCGGGGGAGATTTCCGGCGACGTCAATTGACGATCTATCAGACCAATCAGGGCAACGGAAGATTCAACTTTTCCGCGGCTCTGACGGACTCTCGCAATCCGGCAGGAACAGGCGGAGACAGCGTCGCGAGTATGATGCTCGGTTTACCCTCGCTGATCGCGCATGACTACACCTTTCCGTTCCCGGGAATTCGCCTGAATGAATACGGCTTCTATGCGGCTGACGACTGGAGAATGACAAAGAAGCTGACAGTGAACTACGGCATCCGGTGGGATTATTTCAGTCCGCCGAGCGAGGCTCACGATCAGTGGTCAAATTTCAATCCTGTGACGGGCAAGATGGATATCTCGCATCGGAACGGCATTGGACTGACCGCCGACGTCCTGCCATGGAAGAAAGGCTTCGGCCCCCGGGTGGGCTTCGCTTACAAGGTCTACGACTCGACCGTAATACGCGGAGGCGTTGGGCTCTTTTATAACGCATCTGGCAGTGAATCTGTAAATATGCGTCTCGCGCGCAACGTTCCGTTCGGTTTGACGATTAGCAACTCACAGAGCGATATCACTCCTGGCGGCACAATCAGCCAGGGATTTCCAGCTGCTCCGACCGTTGATTACTCACAGGCAGATCATCCGAGCGGAGCCCAATCCTCTGTCGATCCGAACTTCCGGCCCGGTTATGCGGAACAGTTCAACCTTGGGATCGAACAGGAGTTCGCTCCACTCGACATGGTGCTGAAGATTGTGGGTGTGGGTAATCTCGGCCGGGCGCTCTATCTGCCTTATAACGCCAACCAGGCGATTCCAGGGTTGACTGCCCTGAACACGCGGCGTCCCTTGTATGGCGTCAATTCCGCGCTCAGCGACGTGACCTACGCAACTTCGAAGGGAAGTGCGAACTACTACGCCTTGCAGGTAACGCTGGATAAACGCATCAGCCATGGAGTCAACTTCCTTATGGGGTATGCGTGGGCTCACTCGATCGACAATGTTCCGCTTGAGTTCGGTGGCGGAGCTGCAGGCTCGACTCCACAGGATCCCCGCTTCCTCGCTGCAGAGCGCAGTAACTCCATCATCGACCAGCGTCAGCGTCTCACGCTCAGCTACCTCTGGCTCCTTCCGTTTGGCAAGGGCCGGGAGTTTATGAATACGGGGGGGCCGTTGGACTGGGTGCTCGGGGGATGGCAGACGAATGGCATCTTCTTCACACAGACTGGGCTTTACTTCTCCCCTGTGTTGGCAACGTCAACCACGAATACCGGTACGGGAAGCAGACCGAATCAAAATGGTCCCGTGACCTATCCGAAGACGCTGGCGAATTGGTTCAGCCCATCGGCCTTTACCATTCCGGCGCAGTACACCTACGGCAATGCTGGACGCAACTCGTTGATCGGACCGGGCAGGACGAACTTCGATATGTCTCTGCTCAAGTCGTTTCCTGTGCACGAACAGATGCTCTTTCAATTTCGCTTCGAGGCATTCAATATCTTCAATCATCCCCAATTCGGATATCCAAATGCGAATATCGGAACCACGCAGGCTGGTCAGATCACGTCGATCGTAGGTACAGCCAGAAATCTCCAGGCATCCTTGCGATTCCAGTTCTAGCCGAAAAAGGAACGGGAGAGTGAGGTCGCTCTATCTCGAAAAATGAACCAAGCTATAGATAATCTTGAACTGTCAGGGAGCGATATGAGATTTACGAAATGGTCGAAGAGGAGAGTTTCCTTCGCAATCACTTTGACGTTAGGAGTGGGACTTGCGGTTCTACCTGCGCAGCTGCATGGAGCCGATAATGGCGATTTGCAAATCTATTTTGTGGACGTAGAGGGAGGGCAAGCCACCCTGTTTGTAACTCCGGACAAGCATTCACTGCTGGTCGATACGGGCTGGCCCGATAATGAGGGCCGTGATGCCGATCGAATCCTGGCGGCAACGAAGCTTGCCGGCATCAGCCGGATTGATTATGTGCTGCTGACGCACTATCACGATGATCATGCGGGAGGAGTCCCGCAGCTTGTCGACAGAATCCCGGTGGGGACGTTTCTTGACCATGGAGAGAACATCGACACGAAGCCTGGCGGTCCCACGATGAAGATATGGGATGCCTACCAGACGGTGCTGGCAACCGGGAAGTACAAGCGCATTTCGGCAAAGGCGGGCGACGTTTTTCCTGTCGGCAGGATGAAGGCCACGGTCATCAGCAGCGATGGTAAAGTGATCGATCACAACCTGCCTGGAGGCGGAGAGAAGAATCGATACTGCGAGGTTGCAGAGAACAAGCCGAACGACCGCAGTGAAAATTCGCACTCGCTGGGGGTGCTAATCAACTTCGGCAAACTGAAGATTCTCGACCTTGGTGACCTGACGTGGGAAAAGGAGCACATGTTTATGTGCCCGGTGAATCGCATCGGAACTGTGGATTTGCTCGTCGTCTCTCATCATGGCTTTCGCCCAAGCTCCAGCCATGCGTTGATTGATGGCATCCAACCACGTGTGGCGATTATGGACAACGGCGCTACGAAGGGAGGTAATATCCCCGTCTTAGATACGATTCGTCAGTCGCCAGGGTTGGAGACGCTGTGGCAGTTGCACTATTCAGAGGAGGGTGGCGCGGAACACAATACGGCACCTGAATTCATCGCAAATCCACAGGGTCCGGACTTGGGAAATTACATTGCCGTGAAGGCAAGCCCAAATGGCAGTTTCACAGTCTTCAACTCAGGAAATCAGCAGAAGAAGACCTACGCAGCCCGCTAGCGTAGTCTGGTCAAGGATGGAACCACGGAAACGAGTCTTTCTGCGGACTGCGATCCCTGTGCTCGCTGGTCACGATTTTCCCCAGCTTTGCCTATGGTATACAAGTCACTTCGCTCACTCTGTGCAGCGATCATCAAACCATGATCAGTAGTTTCTTTTGCGCTAGAAGTATTTGTTTCACTTACGGGGAGGTCGAGCTTGATCGGGGTTGACTGGGGTACAAGCAATTTTCGGGCGTTTCGCTTCGATAGCACTGGAGAGGTGATCGACCGGCGCTCGTACCCCATCGGTATCCTCAAAGTACGGGGAGGTAAGTTTGCCGAGACGTTGCAGGAGAAGGTGGGAGACTGGATTGCCGACGGTGAAACCCGTGTGTTGTTGTGCGGTATGGTAGGTAGCCGTCAAGGATGGGCTGAGGCCAACTATCTTCAATGCCCCGTAACCATTGAGGATCTTGCCGAGGCGGTTGTAAGAATACCCTTCGGCGGAGCCGAAGCCATGCTGATTCCAGGCGTAATGGGAGAGGACTCCAATCGTGTACCCGAAGTAATGCGTGGCGAAGAGACGGAGGCGATGGGAATCGTCGATAACTGCGGCGGCTCCGGGCTGGTATGTCTGCCCGGCACGCATACAAAGTGGATCGTACTGAGAGATCGGTCTATCGTAAGTTTCCTTACCTGTATGACCGGCGACGTTTTTGCTGCGTTACGGAGAGGCACGATTCTCTCGAGACTGATGAGCGAAGAGGCGCCGATAGAGGAAAGCGGTTTTCTTCGTGGTGTTGCTCGATCGGCCGATGTGGGGGGCCTGTTACATCACCTCTTCAGCGTCCGTACCCTGGCGTTGACCGGCGACCTCAGGCAAGATGCTACCGCTTCTTATCTTTCAGGATTGTTGATTGGGCATGAGGTTCGTTCGGTGATGCCAGCGAATACAACCATTCACTTGGTAGGCGCAGTACAACTATGCAAGCTTTACCAGCGGGCAATAGAGGCTTGCGGAGGGTTAGCAACCCTTGAAGATGAAGATGCTGCCGCACGAGGACTTGCGGCTATTGGCAGGAGGTTGGATTGGAGATAGACAGCATCGATCTCAAGAGGTACCTTTCGCGCTGCCCCGTGATCGCGATCCTGCGAGGCATCGAGCCTGACGAGGTAGAATCCATCGGCGAGGCTTTAGAGCAGTCGGGTGTAACGATCGTCGAGGTACCACTCAACTCCCCTCATCCGTTGCGAAGCATAGCCACGCTTGCGCGTATATTCGGCGACCGCATGTTGGTGGGGGCGGGTACGCTAACCGATCCTGCACAGGTTGCGGAGGTGGCACGTGCGGGCGGGAGGTTGATCGTGACCCCACACGCCGACCTTTCCATTGTTCGCACCGCAAAGCAAGCCGGTCTCTTCGCGGTTCCGGGATTCTTCAACCCGACTGAGGCATTCGCTTTGTTGAAGGCTGGTGCCGATGCCATTAAATTATTTCCCGCCGAGGTGGTGGGCCCCCCCATGCTGAAGGCTTTACGGGCTGTATTGCCCAAGGATGCAATCGTTATTCCGGTTGGGGGGATTGACTCGAAAAGTATAGCTGTTTGGAGAGCAGCAGGAGCCCACGGCTTTGGCGCAGGTTCATCTATATATAGACCAGGGGATGATGCGAAAGCGGTTAAACAGAAGGCGAAGGCTTTGTTGGAAGCGATTCGACGTCAATCGTCAGCTATAAGCTAGTCGCTTGTAGTAGCAATACGCTAGATTCTACCGACCACACCCGGAAACGGAATCCAGGCCTCGACTCCTCCCTTCCGAGGTGTACAGACTGCATGGAGTCAACTGTTCCTCCCTTCGGTACTTGTTACTCGACCCACCAAGCGGTTCTTTAGCAGAAACCCTGTTTGAGCCGATATCCCTCGCCGGAAGAAACGTATGAGCTACGGATCTTCGGCAGCGCAACTTGATTCCCATTACTCGCCCTCTAAAGATGACGCTGCAAAATGTGGTTTTATGGTTAGTACGGGTTTTTCAAGAAATGGACTGATAAATTTAGGGTCAGGCCCGCGAAATTGATGGTTGAATGAAAGAGAAATGGATACTCCAAAGGCGCTCAACGAGGTAGTTCTGCCACAGCCAGTAGTTGGACCGCTCACGAGGTCCGCAATATTTCTGGTTCTCTGCCTTCGACCTGAGCCCGAGAACTACGTCGCGATGCGTTCCTTTCTGCGGGACCTTTCAGGACTTGTCCGTGCTGTTGAGTTCAGAAATATTGAAGCGGGGCTGACATGCGTCGTAGGATTTGGTTCCGATGCGTGGGACAAACTTTTCGGCTCGGTACGTCCCGCCGAACTCCACCCCTTTCAGGAGATCCGCTCTGGGGGCCGAAACGCTGTCTCGACCCCGGGTGACATCCTGTTTCATATTCGAGCCAAGCGGCCTGATCTTTGCTTTGAGTTGGCAATGCAGATTATGGACGCGGTGGGCGAATTTGTATCGGTCGCAGATGAGGTTCATGGTTTCCGCTACTTCGACGACCGAGACATCCTCGGTTTTGTCGACGGCACAGAAAATCCGCGAGGCGATGGGGCTCGGGATGCCGCAATCGTTGGAGCTGAGGATGCCGCTTTCAGCGGGGGAAGCTATGTTATCGTGCAAAAATATCTGCACGATATGAAGGGCTGGAATGCGTTGCCGACCGAGATGCAGGAGCGGATCATAGGTCGTAAGAAGCTCTCAGACGTTGAATTGAGCGATACAGTCAAACCGCCATATGCGCACAATGCACTGACGAATATCGAAAAAGATGGAAAGCAATTACAGATCCTGCGGGACAACATGCCATTTGGCCGACCCGGACATGGAGAATTTGGAACATATTTCATTGGATATAGCCGTTCCCCAACTGTTACAGAGAAGATGCTTCAAAACATGTTCGTAGGCGATCCTCCGGGCAACTATGACCGACTTTTGGACTTCAGCCAGCCCGTTACTGGAGGTTTGTTCTTCGCGCCTACCGCAACGTTTTTGGATGAACTCGGCGATAGTTTGGATCAAAACGGCGCATCAGAAGTGCCAGCCAAGAACATCGCGGAGATTTCAGCATCAGACGACACATCACTCGGGATAGGATCACTTAAGGAAGACAAAGATGAATAATCTCCATCGCGAATTAGCACCTATTTCTGAAACAGCCTGGTCACAGATCGAGCAGGAAACGACACGCACAATCAAACGTTACCTGGCAGGACGGAGAGTGGTCGACGTACCTTCGCCGGCGGGAGTAGCGTTGCCAGGAGTCGGAACGGGTCATCTGAGATCGATTTCCGCCCCGGAGGAGGGAATCATCGCTAATCAGCGCGAGGTCAAGCCGCTCGTGGAGTTGCGTGTACCCTTCGAGCTTTCGCGTCAGACTATCGATGATGTGGAGCGCGGGTCGGAAGATTCCGACTGGCAGCCAGTCAAGAATGCGGCAAAGATTCTTGCCTTTGCTGAAGATAGAGCCATTTTCAATGGGTATGGTGATGCAGGGATTCAAGGTCTTCGCGAAGCCACAAGCAATCCTGTCGATAAACTTCCTGCCGATGTCCGGGACTATCCAGATGCCGTTGCCCATGCATTGAGCCACCTACGCCTTGCAGGCGTCAACGGTCCCTATTCTGTTGTCTTGGGCGCTGAAGAATATACGGCGCTCGCGGAGACGCGTGACCATGGTTACCCCGTGCTCGAACACGTCAAACGTATCGTGGATGGCAACCTCATCTGGGCTCCCGCAATCGAAGGCGTCTTCGTGCTCACTACACGTGGTGGTGACTTCGAACTCACGGTCGGACAAGATATTTCCATCGGCTATCTGAGCCATACAGATGCAGTCATCCGCCTTTATCTTCAGGAGAGCTTTACCTTTCGTGCATTGACAGCGGAGGCATCGGTCGCGCTGGCTCGTTCGTAAACACGCGCCGACAACCTTCGGTTCGAAGGGGATCAGCAAAAGGTTGTTGGCTCATTCCCATGATAAAAAATAAATCGTGATTTCAAAGCCGATTCTACGATCGGCATGTTGCCCGGTGTCAGGTTCCCCCGCCGCTTTCTAATTTGTGCCCAAAAAGCTGCCTAAATGACTCGGTGGATGGATCGAGAGGACTCAATGGCGGTGGACGCAGTCTTCAGCGAACTGCTCTCTGGAGGAGATTCCCTGGTATCAGGGAAAAATATAGGGAATTTCTCGATTTTGGTCCAATTGGGTTCTAAGGAAATGCGTCTATCCCTCGAAAAGTCGCACATTTACTGCCCTATCGTCATAAATCCGGTTTGAAAGAACAGGGAATTAAAAATCATCTATCAGGGATTTGCCTTCCTTGATACGTGCTTGAAACGGTGCTATTCGAAAGCGGAAAATTCTGTTGCGATCCCCGCGCGGGGTTGACATCGATATGCACAGGAAACCGTAATCTTCCGGTTTGTCGGCTAACCGGAAAACGCCGCGCAGCTGGGATGCGTACTTCCGGTTAGCCCGTGCACTCAGCACAATAGTCAGCACCTTTTATTATTCCCACTACTGCTGCAGAAGTCGCCCTATGCAATATGTTCTATTTTCCAAATCGGAGTCTTCCTTACCGATTTCTGTTTGGCCGAGGCTGTTATGTTCAGCTAGAGTCAGTCTCATGTCCTCTGTAAAGTGCGGTACGATAGCATCCGCCTTGTTCTTCGTAGGCTTTTCGTTTGCGATTGCTCAACCAGGAAAGACGTCCTTGCAGGCACAGCCCATCGGGACTACGACTCGCGCCCAGGAGCGCTGGGCTGCCCGAACGCTCAAGCGCCTGACACTTGAAGAGAAGATCGGCCAGATGATTGAGGTGCGCGGCATCATGGGCTATTACAACGCCGATGATCCGGCCTTCCAGCAGCTCATCGCCGACATCCGCAAGTATCACCTGGGGGCAGTGCATCTCTCGGTTAACACCGACGGTCCGTTGCTCCTTCGTACAGATCCCTACGAAGCGGCGATGACAACCAATCTGCTTCAGCAAGAGTCGCATTCGAAGGTTCCTCTCATCTTCTCCGTTGACTTTGAACGTGGCCCGTCCATGCGTCTCACCTCTATCGAAGCCTTCCCTCCGGCGATGGCCTTCGGCGCCACGCGCAACCCTGCCTATGTCGAGCATTTCGCGAAGATCGTAGCGCAGGAGTCGCGGGCTCTCGGGATCAACTGGAACTTCTATCCCATCGCGGACGTGCAGATTAACCCTGAGAACCCCATCATCAACACGCGCTCGTTCGGCGAGGATCCACAAGAGGTCTCCTCCATGGTGACGGCCTACATCCGCGGCTCGCACGAAGGTGGGATGCTCACCACGCTCAAACACTTCCCCGGCCATGGCGATACAGACACGGACTCGCACCTCAATCTAGCCCGTGTGAATGCTCCCCTCGAGCGCCTCAATGCCGTAGAGCTTCCGCCCTTTAAAGCCGGGATTCAGGCTGGCTCCGACGCCGTGATGATCGCGCACGTCGCATTCCCCGCGCTCGAGCCCGACCCCACGAAGATCGCTACCACCTCGCGGAATGTTGTGAGTGGTCTGCTGCGCGAGCAACTCGGATTCAAAGGCGTCATCGTCTCCGACGCAATGGAGATGAAGGGTCTTACAAAGATTTATCCCGAGGGTGGCGGTAATGCCGCAGGCCGTGCAGCCGTCGATACGGTGAAGGCCGGTCAGGACCTGCTTGAGCTGCCCTCCGATCTGGATGGCACCTATAACGGTCTGCTGCAAGCAGTGAAGTCGGGAGAGATTTCGCGCACGCAGCTCGATGCCAGCGTGCGCCGCCTTCTTCTGGTGAAGGCCAAGGCCGGCCTCGACGCTCGCGGTCGGCATCTCGTAGACCTGAACAAGATTCAGAACAGTGTAGGCAAACCGTCCAGTTACGCGCTGGCCCAGGAGGTCGCCGATCATGCAGTGACGCTGGTCCGCGACGACAATCACATGCTTCCTTTCCACCGCAATGACCCCACGCCTTTCCTGGTTGTGATCTTTGTGAGCGATGCGCACGGTGATGATGGCCGCGTGCTCGAGCGTGAGATCCGCTCGCGAATCCAGGGAGCGACGGTAATCTATGTCGATCGCCGTTCGGCTGCCCTCGAAGCTGAGGGCATCGCTGCGCTGGCGTCGAAGGCACAGCATGTTATCGCTGCAGTCTATAGTGTGTCGCAACCTGGGCCGGCAGAGGTAGCCGCTACTAGCGCGAGCGGCCTTGCGGCGCAGGGCTCCGCCGGTATTCTCAGAAACATTCTGGACACTGCCGGAGACAGAACGGTTGTGCTCGCGCTCGGTAGTCCTTATTCCATCCTCAACTTTCCATTCATCCGCACCTATCTCTGCACCTACAGTTGGGTACCTACTTCCGAGAGGTCTGCGGCCAAGGCACTCTTCGGCGAAATCCCCATCCATGGGAAGCTGCCGGTAACATTGCCGGGTATTGCGAAACGAGGTGAAGGAATCGAGAGGGAAGCTGTTACATCAGCAAATGCAGTGACCAATCAGTGATCCTTTGGGTTGAGTTCAAATTCGACTGGATTCGTGATATTGCGATCACTCGTCGATAAAGTACCTGCGAATGCAATACATGATGCGATCGGATCGTGCCCGTCCGCTTAGCGCAGAACTTTTGGGACATACTTCCCCAATCCTTTAGGAGAATCTGCGTCCTGCGGAACGACATGACCGCCGGCGACGAGAGATACCGGTCCTTTGAGAAGCGGATCGTTTGTCTCTTTCATCCAGTTATCCAGCATGTTTCGCAAGTCCGCTAGTGCAGTCTGAACCTGCGGCTCGGTATTGGAAACCAAGTTATTCTGCTCATTAGGATCGAAGACCAGATCGAACAGTTCCTCGTGGGTCACGGAAGAAAGACTTTTCCATCCTTTCTCCATCCAATAGGTCTTGCTATAGCCGTCGTCGCAGTTCGGCAGCACCACGGTGTTCCGATCGTCGAAGTGGCGTATGTACTTCCAACGCGCCGTGCGCACCGAGCGCTTGGGTTCGTAGGCTGCGTGATAGGTTACCTCGGAGAAGACCGCCTCATTGATCTCGTTGCTTGCACCCTCGACCACGGGCAGAAAGGATTTGCCCGTGAGCCACTTCGGATGTTCGATCCCAAGATAGTCGCAGAGCGTCGGAAAGACATCGATGTTCGATAGAAGTGCATCGCTGACCTGCGGCTTCGAGAAGACGCCGGGTCCCCGCATGATTAGCGAAATGCCGGTGCCAGTATCGCGCAGGTTGCACTTCATATTTGGAAAGGCGATACCGTGATCGGTTGTGCTGATCACCAATGTATTTTCTGCCAGGCCTGACGTGTCGAGCGCATCCAGTACCTCCCCTACTCCTTTATCCATCACGCGCGCACTGGCGTGAAAGCCCGCCATGTCGCGCCGGGTCTGGGGAACGTCGGGTAACGGCGCTGGCGGAAGAATGTAGTCGGGATTGTCGACCGGCTCCGGAAACTCGCGATGAGTCTCAAAGAAACCCACATCCAGGAAGAAGGGCTTGTCCGGTTTGCTGCGAATAAACTTCACAGCTGCGGGGGCCACGTCCTTCGCGCTGGTGGTCGCATGTGGGAGGATCTCGTCGTAGCCGATTACCTTGGGATCCGCTGCGACATGTTGAATGCCTGCCAATGCCGTTACGTAACCATGGTCCCGTAGCGTGTGCACGATGTGTTGGTTGTAGTCGTGGAGGGTCCATCCGAGGTGCGCCAGCCCCAGCATGCCTGCCTGATGGGGCGATTGGCCCGTCAATAAAGCCGCACGGCTGGGGGAACAAGTAGGCGCCGCCGCATGCATGTTGCGAAAGAGCGTTCCCTGCTTCGCTAATCGTGCCAGGTTGGGCGTGGGCACATTATGACCATACGGCCGCAGATAGCGTCCCGAGTCGTGAGAGTGCACATACACGATGTTGTATCTGCGGTTCGCCGCGGGCTGGGCCTGCGACTGCTTTGTGAACACTCCGCTTGCCAATGCGGCGCCCGCCTGCAGAAATCTCCGGCGATTCGTCTCCATCATCGTTCTCATCTCCTAGAAGCTCACCTTCAGGGCTACCTGTAGCACCCGCGGCGACTGCGTGCTACTGATCACGCCAGCAGTTGTCGTACCGATAGTTGCATTTGGATTGTTGAAGTTCGCTCGGTTGAAGGTATTGAAGGACTCACCACGCAAATCGGCTCTCACCCGCTCTGTCAATACGAACTGGCGCTCTAGCGTGAGGTCGACATTGAAGCAACCAGGGCCCCTGAGAATGCCCGTGCCCGAGTTACCGAAGCTGTAGAGCGCCGGGGCCCCGAACGACGAGGTGTCGAAGTATCGCGAGGTCGTTCGTCCGCTCGCAAGTCTGCCCGAGCCAATACGATCTGGCCGCTGTGTTCCGCCTCCCGATGAATTCGAGACGTTGCTGCCGTAAAACACCGTAAACGGCGAGCCGGAGTGCAACGACCATACACCACTCAGGTTCCAGGGTCCTACAATTTGCGCCAGCGGCCCGTACGAGAGATACCGCCTGTCCTTGCCGAAGGGGAGCTCATAGACGTGATTGAAGACGAAGGTGTGACGGAAATCATCTGGGGTAGAGCCCCAGTTGCAGCGAATGCACCGGTGATCCTGAATATCTCCGTTACCACCGCCATTTGGATTGCCCGCATCCGAGAGGTACTTGGCGTAGGTGTAGGAAGCCCCGAAGTTCAGTCCCTTCGTAGTGCGTTTCTCTACGTGTACCTGCAGGCTGTTATAGGACGCATCCCCAGCCGCTGTACGATAAGCAACATTCACCAGGTTCGGGTTGATGGTGTAGTAGGGGCGCCTTATGTTCTGCGGGCCTGTTCCGGGACGCGACTGATTCAGGTTCAGGCTGTTGATCAGCAGATGTTCCGACCGCGTACCCACATAGCTGATATCGGCGATCACGTCCGGACGGATCTCACGCTGCACGCCGAGGCTGTACTGGAAGACTCCCGTCTGCCTCAGATTGACATCCCATGCCGTTGGGCTTCCTGTAGAAATTGCCGCCGTATTGTTCGGGTCCGGAGCTACAGGCGTCGAGAAGCCGTCGCTCAGACGTGTTGCCGGAGCGCCTGCGCTATCCGTCGCAATCACCTGCGCGAAGTAGTACGGGAGGTTCTTGTACAGCTGCGCGCCTCCGGCCAGCGTATCCACAAAAGACATGCCGAAGCCCGCACGCAGGACAGTCTTCTTTTGCGCGTCCAGGCCATAGGCCAGTCCGACCCGCGGCGAAAATGTGTTCAGGTCGAAGTTGCGCAGCCTGCGTCCGTTGCCGTTCAGTCGCGCAACGCGAAGCAGACCGCTGGCAACGTCAAAGTTCGCCCAGTGATTGTGTACTTCGTACGGAGGAGCACTCACCTCGTACCGCGCGCCATACTCGATGGTCAGCCGGTCGGTGGCACGCCACGAGTCCTGGATATACGGCGCAAGCTGAAAGGTCCTCATGCCAAACTCGCCGGTCAGGATGTTCCGATTCGCAGCGTCGGTTGCGCCCAGAGCGAAGTCCGCTAAAGAGCTTGCCGCACTGGTTGAACCGATCTGCCGCGTGAACTGTCCATTGAAGTCATAGGTGCCGCGTACCGGGAAGGCGGAAAAGCCATTGAAGCGATGTCTCAGGAAGAGAAAGCCCGCTTTGATGGTGTGGCGTCCTGCTGTGTGAATCACATCGCCGTCGTACTGAAACGTCGTGACGTAGCTGTTCTCCGGGTAGCTTGAGGTGTCGCCTAGCACTGAGAAGTTTGAGATCGTAAATCCTGGCAAGCCACCGGACAGCGCGTTATAGTTGATGCCCGGAATGCCCAGTGCTGTCGCCGCAGCGTAGGCCGCACCCACCGGCGTCACCTCGGCCCTCCAGCGCACGATGGCAGCATGCGCCTCCAGCAGCGTGGCGGGAGTGAAGACGTGCGAGTAGCCCAGTGTGCCGGATTGCGTGCGAACCGGTGTTCGCGTGCCATTGCCACCGGTGCCAATGTACGGCCCCACTGTCGCAACGCCGGAGTCTGCTGTACGAATCGTTCCCGGCGTGACCTGCTTGGTCTGATCGAACGAGTACTTGAAAAAGAGACGATCGCTGGCGTTGAGGTTCTGGTCGATGCGCACATCGAACTGATCCGTATCCTGTGTCAGCGCAGGTGTGATCGTATAGTTGTTGGTCGTGTTCGAGTTCGTTGGCGCAGGCAGCAGATCAACCAGCTTCACCGCTGCCGGGTCGAGCAGCGAGGTTGGAATCTGGTTGTTGGCAAATGGAGTACGCGTCGTCGTGCTGCCGGTTGTGGTTGTCGAGTAGGGGTTGTAGATCTGTGTGCCCAGCCCGGCGAAGTTTCCCGTGCGCACCATCTGACGCTGGGCCAGCGTGGGAATTGTCGTCGTATAGGTCTGCGGAGTCGATTGCCGAATGCCCTGATAATCGCCGAAGGAAAAGGTGTGGTTTCGCACGATGGGTCCACCGATGGTCGCTCCAAAGGTGTTGCGACGATAGGGTGCGCGCCTGACGCCGTTCTGCTTGGCAAAGTAGCTGTTCGCGTTCATCTGGTCGTTGCGCAGAAACTCCCACACGGTCCCGTGAATCTGGTTGCTGCCGGACTTGGTAGAGACCGTTGTAATCGCGCCTGCCGCTTCGCCATACTCGGCGTTGAAGTTGCTCGTCATCACGCGATACTCCTGGATTGAATCAACCACCGGCACCATCACCAGCGTATTCAGCCACTGGTTGCGGTCGTAAATTCCGTCAATCAAGTAGGAGTTGGCTGCGGCGATGGATCCGTTCACACTGAAGTTCGCCCCACCGCGGATGGAGTATGCACTTCCACCCTCGGCGAGATTCGAGGCCGAGCCTGTGTGCGCACCCGGAGTCAACAGCACAAGATCGGTGAAGTTTCTTGTCGCCAACGGCAACGCAACCATCTGCTTACTGTCCACCAGAGAGGACACGACTCCGCTCTGGGACTGGATCAGGGATGCGGCCTCGTTCACCGTTACCGTCTCCGCGTTGCTGCCCACCAGCAGCGTAAGATCCACGTTCACTGTAGCTGCGCTGGGCAATGTAATACTCTCGCGCTCCAGTTTCTGGAAGCCGGCCTTTTCCACCGCAATGCGATAGCTTCCGGCAGGGACAGATGCGGCGGTGTATTGGCCTTGTGCATTGGTGACGACAGTCCGTTGAAAGTCCGTCGCCGTGTTCACCAGTAACACCGACGCATCTGGCACAACGGCGCCGGTGGAGTCCGAAACTACGCCCACCAGAGTAGAGGTCTGCTGCGCCTGTAGAGCGTACGGCAACAACACGATGACCAGGAAAAAACGAACAAGACGAGATAACAAGAGAGGCCTCCTCAAGACAAGGGCCACGCGCGTGCAAGAGGCACGTGCGGGCACGGGAGCGTCTTGCTATGCCTCCGCCGGTCGATGCCAGGCGAAGAGCACAGCCTTCAGGTGCTCAACCTGGTTGCGACATCGCGCATCCGCCGCAACATTATGAAGCTCGGCGGGATCAGTCTTGAGGTTGTACAACTCGTCGCGGTCATGCGCCCAGAAGGTGTACTTCCAGTCGCCTTCGCGCACCATGCATTTGGCGCGCGGCGTATTCAACGCATACTCGGCAAAGACCGGACCTACGTCCAGCCGGCTCTTCGGATCGCGCACCAGTGCAGCAAAACTTACGCCATCGTTGGGGGCCACCTGGCGTACGCCACAGAGATCGGCCATGGTAGCGCTGAGTGAGACCTGGCTCACCGGCGTCGCCACCACGCCGCTCGGGTTGCCCGGCACGTGCGCGAGCAGCGGCACACCGCAGGAGCCTTCGTAAAACTCAAACTTCTGCCACAGCCCCAGGTCGCCCAGCATCTCGCCATGATCGGACGTGTAGACGATGATCGTGTCCCGATCGTGTCCCGTCTCCTTGAGAGCCGCTAAGACCTGGCCCACGCAATCATCCATCTGCGCAAGATTCGCATAGTAGAAGGCCATGTGCCGCTTCGCCGCAGCCTCGTCACTTAGCTCAGGTGTCGGTCCGTTATAACGGATCGACTGCACCACCTCACGCGGCAGCGAATCCAGATCGGCCTTCCCCCAGCTGGCCGGAAGCTTCATATCCTCCGGCCGGAACATATCTGCAAACCGCTGGGCAGGCATAAAAGGATCGTGCGGCTTCAGGAACGAGCTCACCAGAAAAAAAGGTCCGTCCTCACTGCGATGGTTGCGCAGAAAGCGCGCCGACTCGCGCGCGACGAACGAGTCGAATTGCTCCTTTTCTTCCAGCAGCGAGACTCGCCCCACATGGACTGCTCCCTTGCGATCATCCTTGTGCCGAACATTCTTCCAGGGATCGCCGTTGTCGCGCCAAAGGTCGTCGATCTCCGGCTGTCCCGAACCCGAGTTCGGTCTCCCAAGCTCGTCGGCATAGATTGCCGTCTTCGGTCCCAGAGATTGGAACCAGTCATTGAACTCAAGCCTGTAGTCGAAGCCGTGTGTCTGAGCATCGACCCAGTGCATCTTGCCGATCAGCGCTGTCGTATATCCCGCGGCACCGAAATGATGCGCCATCGTCTTGTGTCGCGAGGAGTAGGGATGAGCATTGTCCTGCGCCTCGTGGTTGTGGCTGTAGAGACCTGTCATCAGCGAGGCGCGAGAGGGCGTACAGACCGGATTTGCGCAATACGCATTGGTGAAACGTACACTTTTTGCCGCCAGCGCATCGAGATTCGGTGTACGCGCAACCGTATCGCCGTAGGCTCCCATGCAGCTGCGCTTGTGCTGGTCCGACATCAGCAGCAGAACGTTCGGCCGCGGGCCAGCGGCTGCTGCAAATGTGCGCCGCCCCACCAGCGAGGAAGTTGCCAGCAGGACACCATTCTGCAGCAGAGTTCGTCGATTCATCGTTTCCTCGCACACCAGAAGCCGCTCAAATAGCCTGCAACCCGGCTAAGCCATCACAACGAAATAAAGTTTTATCTTTGGGAAGTCAGCGCTGCATTTTGCGGAGCAGCACGTACTCAACGTCGTTTAGAGAGACGGAGTACAACAACAGCGCAGCTGAAAAGAGAATCGCACTTCGCGTACTGTATCACAACGCCTTCTACCAAGAACATGATTTCTCCGCCGGATGGGTTGCTTTGAAGCACGGGCTGCTTCCAGAGGGCATAAGAGGGACCTAGGTCTATCCGAACGATCTGACAGTAGACCGAGCCTTGCGGCGATTGGAAAAAGAACCGTGGAGATAAGGCTTCTGACTGCTTAAAGGGGGGGTGGCCCCGCACGACGCGTTCTTCCGATCACGTCGTCGGTTCGATTTGTTCAGGGATGCCGCTATTCTCAAGCCGGATACCTTCGACAACGACCGAAAAGGCTATCTTTGTCAACCAGAGGGATTTACTGAAACAGAAATAGGCTCGGTCGAACTGATCATCTGCACTTTCGATTTGGTAGGTTCTCCATATCTATCTCTAATTCGATAGCCGGTAACAGGGAAGACTTTCGTGGAGGATATGGATCTTCTGCTCTAGCGGATTCCTATGGTTCAAAATCTGATGCGGACAGCCAGCTGAACCAGGCGAGGCGGCGCAGCAGCAACAATTCTCCCAAAGTTTGTGTCCTGGATTTGGCCGACAACTGTAGCAGGGCCAAAGAACTGGACATGATTGAACGTATTGAACGACTCCAGGCGGAGTTCGGTGGACCAGGACTCTAATATTGGAGTGTTTTTTGCAAGTGCGGTATCGAAGTTGATCTGGCCAGGGCCGTAAAAGAAGCGCCGCGGAGCGTTGCCCAGTTTTCCCAAAGACTCCACGGTAAACTGCGATACATCAAATGCTGAACGGCCATTGCGTCCGTTCCTGTTGATTTGCAAGCGGCCGCCTAAATAATTCGGCGTATCGAGCAAGGAGTTGTTCACGCCATTTCCAAGGGTTCCGAGGAGCGAATTGTCGGAGTTGTCATAGAGAGTGACAGGAAATCCTGTGCTCGCTCGCGTAGTTCCTGACAGTTGCCATCCACTGAGTAACCGGTTGGAGCGGTTGAATATATGGCTCAGAGGCAGTCCCAGAGTGTAGCTGATAGTCAGGTCCTGCTTTAGATCGAAGGCCGATACGCCTCTCGTTCTTCGCTGGTCGAACGGATTGAGCTGTTCTCCGAGGTTGGAACCTTGATCCATGGATTTACTGTAGGTGTATCCAATGCTGATCTGGCGATCATTTTTCGTATAGCGCAGACTTGCTTCCAAAGCATTGAAGGCCGAATTGCCAATCGTTCGCTGAGCAGTCATGGCACCGAAGTCTGATCCGAGACCGCTTCGTGTTCCTGCAACAGTAAGTCCCGTGAATGAAACATATGAGGAATCTTCTCCGAATGGTCCGCATCCGGGGAGACTGAGGCACAGCTGCGGATCGCCAGGGTTGGTGGGGAGGAGCATCAGGATTCGATGTCCCTGATTACCGACGTAGCTGATGGTGAGGAGCGTATTCAGTTTGATCTGGCGCTGTAGTGAGAGCATGTAGTTCTCGCTGTATGGAACGAGATTGCGCGAGTCGAAATAAGGGTCGGCTGAGATCGGCGTGAAGTTACTCCAGTCAACCGAATTGTCGGGGTGGTCTGCAGATGCACCATGTGTAGGAAAGGGAAAGGGGAAGCGCTGTCCATTGTCAACGCCATCTTTAGCATTGATAAATGGAGTTTCCAATAAAGGCGGTGCGGGACTTAGATAGTTATAGCCGAATGGAGGCACCGCATACATGATGCCGGTAGACAAGCCAGGAAATGCCGTATGGAAGATACCGAAACTAGCACGAATGCTGCTCACCCCATCTGATCCGAACAGCATTCGCATCAACCGCGATTTCGACGTAGACGAATAGGCGATCCCTATGCGCGGAGCTAGATTTCCATAACGCCGCGGGGCCAAAGAACGCGAAACCCCTGGATCTCCGGGGAAGACAAAGCCCTTTGGAGCGCCGGGAAAGACGAGTGACTGCTGACCCGGGATGACGGTTTGCAACTGGTTGTACCGCTCCCACCAGGGTGTGATCAGGTCCCAACGGACGCCCGCATTGAGACTCAGGTGATCACCTATTCGCCAGTTGTCCTGGAGGAAGACTCCTGTATAACGATTTCGAAGATAAAATGGCTGGCCCGATGACTGCGTGAAGTTACTCGGTGTTCCGATCAGGAAATCTGCGAACGGGGAGCCCGTCTCCGTCCCATTAATGTTGAAAGTGCCATTGAAGGTTGCATTGGGATGCTCGTTCACCTGATCGGCGTGAAATTGGACTCCGCCTTTCAGGATGTGCCTGCCGATCGCGCGAGCGATGGATTCCGAGACGAAGATTGAGTTGTTGACCTGATCGACGTTTGTGGTGGGCACGCCCATCGTAAAGCTGGGGAAGGCGATGTTTTCGATTCCCTCAAACTCCGGCGCCTGCACGACGATTCCTGGAGTTCCTGCACCTGTAACAAATCCCTGTGAGGCGAGTGAGATGCCCAGGCCGCCGTGTGGCTGGCCGATATCGTTCGCATTACGCAGAAAGCCCAGATGAAATTCGTTTACGGTGCGAGCATCCATCGGTGAGATGAGTCCGATAGAAAACATTTGAGCTCGTCCTGTCGTCAGAGCATCGAAGCCAGGCGTACTCGCTCCGCCCTGTCGGCCGGGATAGGGGTTATTGAGCTGATAGTCATCGACGAAGTAATAGCCTGTGAGTTGACCCAGGCGTGTGTTGTGATCGATGCGCCAGGCGCCCTTGTCATCTCTCACGGTCTGGCTGAACGATGAGCTGGAGTACTGATTCGCTGCGACATTTGGTGCGGGAATGTATGAGAGTAAATGAAGCGCAGGTTCAGACCAGGCAGATTTGGGAATAAGCCCGCCAGGGAAGACCGGTGTGCCTCCCTTTCTGCACTGAGATTTCTCGGTGTATGGGTCACCTTCCTGTACGGCTCGTCCAATACGTCGAGATAAGACCTCTGCAAGATAAGGTCCGCTGACGCATCCCGAGAGAGGAGCTGTGCTTCGTAAAAAATTCCCTTTACGCTCCTCGTCGGAGAGTACGGTAATACGGCCTGTGCCAATGCCCTGGGTTGTTCGTGTCCCCTGGTAGTCGGCGTAGAAGTACCATGAGCTTTTAGGAACTTTCCCTCCCAGAGTTGCTCCAAACTGATGTTGTCGAAACACGGAGCGCACGGGATCGAAGTATCCTCTGGCATCCAGCGCAGTATTCCGGAAGAACTCGAAGAGGTTGCCGTGAAGATGATCAGCTCCGGAATGCGTAACCGCAGTGATCATTCCGCCGTTATAGTTTCCGTATTCTGTGTCGTAGTTGTTGGTAAGAACGCGGAACTCCGAAAGAGAATCGAGGTTTGGAAGAACAGAAGTTCCGCCGTTCATGTGTTCCTGCACGTCGATTCCATTCACAAAGAATCCGTTTGATGATTCCCGTTGACCATCGATGGAGAGATTGCCGGGATTCTGATCGCCGGACGGATTGATCGCTCCAGTGACACCGGCCATGATGACTGAACTGGGCAGCAGGCTGGTGGCTGGCGTTACTCCAGGCTGAATTGCTAAAAGATCGGTATAACTTCTTCCATTGAGGGGCAGCGCCGTGGCGTTTCGGCCGGAGATGACTTCACCCAGATGCGTTGCTGTTCTCTCCACCTGCAGATCTGGTTCCGCCTTCACCTCAATTGCCTGTTTCACGCCTTCAAGTGCGAGTTGAATGTCGTAATGCAGGCTGCTGTCGGTGTCGATCTTGATTGATTGCCTTCGTTCGGAAGCGAAGCCCGTTGCTTCGACGACGAGGTCATATGTTCCCGCAGGAAGATTTGGGAAGGAATACACACCCTGGTTGCTGGATTCAGTAGTAAAGATGCTGTGGAGTTGACGCTCAATCATGGACAGGTGGGCATTGGGGATTGTCGCGCGATTTGGATCACGGATCACTCCCGCAACCGATCCACTTGTTGCACAAAGGGTCGGGATGGATGCGGAAAGAAGAACCGAGAATACGCGGGATGCGCCAATCAGCAGGCGCGCAAACCCTCTTGCAGATGTAACTTGTAAACGCACGATCTCTCCATGGGAAAACTTACCCCCGCGCTCATAGTGAAGATGTTGATGAAGATTGGTTGAGCTAGAAGAGACAACAAAGCCGATCAGAACCGAAAGTATTCAAGGCTGCATAAAGCAGGACTTGTCCTTCGTTCATCCATGAATGGCTTTGGAGCATGGGTAGAACATAACACGTGAAATGCAGTGGAACTGAAAAAATAAAAATGATCTTGACTTGAAATTGAAGTTCTGCGCATAATCCAGATCAATGTCCCACAACTCCCAATCGATCACTTGTTGCCTCTCACTACGGGCTGGCTTGCGCGGTGATCTTGGTTGTTGTGTCTAATTCAGAGTACTGACACTCCCACCTAACAAATCACCCGCTCATCAATAGCGGGTTTTTCATGCTTCTCTCCAGGCTATGGCGAAGCGTGCCAGTCGCGCACATTTGCGCCACACGCGAAGCCCATGCCGTTGGTTCTTGTGGAGTACTTGTGCGAAAGCTTTCTTTCATTCTGTCTCTGTTGCTACTTGCGCCCGCAACATCGAGTATCTTCGCCCAACAGACAAACGATGCCGTCGTATTGGGGAGAATCACCGACCCGAGCCATATTCCTATCTCCAATGCGATCGTCGTTTTAAAGCAGCTGGCGACTGGCTCCACTAGCGAAGTTCATAGCAGCGATACCGGAGAGTATCGGACCCCACCTCTTCGTATCGGTGAATATGAGGTGACGATTGAAGCGCCTGGATTTAAACAGTTCGTTCAACATGGTCTGGTTCTAGGCATCAGCGACGTACGTCAGCTGAACGCGGAGCTTTCGCTGGGAGAGATTGCTCAGGTGGTCAGTGTTGAGGCCTCGAACGTTGCGCTGAATAATGCCGATTCCACAGTAGGGACTGTCATTGGGAACAAGCAGATTGTGGAGTTGCCTCTGAATGGCAGGGATTACATGCAGCTTGCCGCGCTCTCCGCCGGCACTGTTCCCTCGACGGCGACCGGATCTCAGGGGCCGATCGGCATCAGCATCGGCGGACAGGTTGGCTATGCTGTCGGATTCCTGCTGGATGGAATCGACAATAACAATCAATTTATCCGGTATTCCTATGGCAATCAGAAGGAGTCGATTAAGCCTTCTGTAGACGCAATTGACCAGTTCAAGGTGGTGACGAATGGCTACTCTGCCGAATATGGAAGGTCGTCTTCCGGAGTTATTAGCGTCTCTACAAAATCAGGTACCAACCAGTTTCACGGCAGCGCCTACGAGTTCATTCGCAACGAAGCGATTGACGCCCAAAACTATTTTGCGAAGGTAAAGCCGCCATACAAGCGAAACGATTTCGGCGCAAGCATTGGAGGTCCGATTCTGCGCAACCGTTTTTTTGGCTTTGGCGATTTTGAGATCATTCGCGTCCGGCAAACGACAACCCAAACGGACACGGTTCCGACCGTAGCGCAGCGCCAGGGAATATTCACAAACACAATCTATGACCCTACAATCTACGACTCCATCACCAAAACGCGGCAGCCGTTTGCCAATAACACCATTCCGGCGAGTCGTATCGATCCGATTGCACAAAAGGTCCTTGCGTTCTACCCGCTTCCACAGACGAGCTCCGCAACCAATAACTATGTTTACAATGCGCCGAATAACCAGAATCCTTATCGCTACGATGTGCGGCTCGATGGGGTAGCTTCAGAAGCGCAGCGGGTCTTCTTTCGCTATAGCACACAGATCCAGGACTACGGTGCTGTTTCAACACTGCCGCCGATCAGTGGCGTGTACTATACATCGGCGCAGCCCACCCGCATCACGGGCAATGCCTTCGCTCTGGGATATGACAGTGTATGGTCAGCGCATCTGATCAGCTCGATCCGTGTCGGGTGGAACTATCTTCTCTCCAAAGCATCGAGCCAGGGTACGGAAAACATCAACGCGCTGATCGGCTTCAACGGTGCAGATACTACTTATCCTGGAGGCCTGGTTAGCCTTCCAATTACGGGCTATACCTCGCTTGGCGGCGGTGGCAAAGGCAACATCGCGGGCACCCAAACTCGGCAGATCTCTGGCGATATCACCTGGACACGCGGCAAGCACAACCTGAAGTTTGGCACGCAACAATACTGGCTGCAGACGAACTTCTTCAGCGCCCAGCAGTCGCAAGGCATTATGTCGTTTACCGGGGTCTACACAAGGAACCCGACGACGCTTGCCAACGGCAGTCCTTTCGCGGACTTTCTTCTCGGTACAGCGGCGACAGGAACCTTGTCGGACGAAGAAACCATCATAGGCCGCCAGCCGCTCACGCATTTCTATGTACTGGACGATTGGACCGTGAGCCCGAAGCTCACTGTGAATATCGGCATCCGCTACGAGCTAAATCGTCCTCTCCTGGATAAAACCAATAGCATGGCCAACCTTGACCTCGATACCGATCCAGCAAAGCCTGCGCTTGTGCTTGCTGGTGCAGATGGTGATGGGCGCGACAGCAGGGCAATTCAAAGTACAGATTGGAATCAATGGGCTCCGCGAGCTGGATTTGCTTACTCACTGGATAGCAAAACGGTTGTTCGTGGAGCATATGGACTCTTCTATTCCAATGTAACGACGCCTGGCGGAATGCAGTCGATGCAGATCAACGCTCCCTTTCATATGCAGATCAGCATCTCGCCTGATCCTACGAATCCATCGGTTTACCTTCACTCTGGGTTTCCGGCAGGAACACTTTCTCTGGCCAATGCTAAGAACGTCCTTGCCGTCTCTCATGATCGTCACGGCCTGTGGCCGCGCTCCCAGCAATGGAACTTCAATATTCAGCGGGAACTGCCTGGCGGCGTCCTGGTTGAGCTTGGGTATGCCGGCAACAGCTTGACGCGAGCATGGATGCAATACGACGCCAATCAGGCTATACCAGGTCCGGGTAATGCCAATAACAACCGTCCTTACAAGACCGTTGCCGTACCGAGGACGCCCTATACGGTCTCGCTAGCGGATATCGCGCGCATTGCCAAGCTCGGTTACAGCACTTACAACGCATTCCAGGTGAAGGTAGAGCGCCGTTACCGCAACGGTATCAGTCTGCTCGCGGCATATGGCTACTCCAAAACGATGGCTCTCGGCGAAAACCAATCGGGTGGTGTTCAAGATTCCAAAGATCTCGACGCAGATCGTGCCGTATCAAGCCAGGACATGACTCATCATCTTGTCGCAAGCGGCGTCTTCGAGCTTCCCTTTGGGCGAAGCAGGAAGTTTGGAGGAGATTGGAACAGGTATACAAATGCTGTGTTAGGAAGCTGGAGCCTCGATCCGATCGTAACCATTAATTCAGGTATTCCGGTCAATCTGTCGGTTTCAGGAAATCCGTCAAACTCCGGGCAGGGAAGCCTGGTTGGGAACAATGATCGCCCAAATGTCGTTGGCGATTGGCACCTCGATAACCGCACTGTTCAGCGTTGGTTCAATACCTCAGCCTTCGTAGCAAACGCCCCTTATACCCTTGGCAATGCAGGACGAAATATTCTGCGCGCTCCCGGACTTGCGAATCTTGATCTTGCTGCGCACAAGTCATTTCAAGTCCACGAGAGGCTGACAGCGCAGCTCCGGCTGGAATCTTTCAATCTGACAAATACTCCTCATTTTGGGGCTCCGAACGCAGTGGTCGGCAACGGCCTGTTCGGACAAATTACGTCAGCTGGCGATCCCCGCGATCTGCAGGCTGGACTCAAATTGATTTTCTGATCCTACGAATTCAAGAAGGGAAACCATACCTATGAGACGACTACTTATCCTCGGAATATCGGGGTTGGCGATTTCCGCCGCAGCACCCGCCTTTGCACATCACTCTTTTGCCGCCGAATACGACGCCAGCAAGCCTATTACCTTTACCGGGAAGCTCGCAAAGATCTCCTGGGTCAATCCTCACGGCTGGATTTATGTCGATGTTCCTGGGCAAGACAACAAGACTTCGCGTTGGGCGGTTGAGTTCGGTAGTCCCAACGCTCTCTTGCGGCGCGGCTTGCGGGAAACTGATTTTCCTCTAGGTATTGAGCTGACTGTAGCTGGATACCGCGCCAAGGATGGCAGCCAGACGATCAATGGAACCTCCGTTAAATTGCCCGATGGCCGCACTCTTTTTACGGGATCGGTTGGAACCGGCGCCCCTGGTGATACTCAATAGCGTCGCTGAGAAAGGAATCCCAAAAGAACATGATGCGACGGATATACCTCGTATTACTCGGAACTCTCGCCGTGACGGCATTCTCAGCGCCTGCCAGAAAACAATCGGATCTTCCTCGGCTTTCGGATGGAAGGCCAGACCTGAATGGAATCTGGCAGTCAACCTCCGGTGCCGACATAAATCTGCTGGACCACGTCGCAGATAAATACGCTCCGGGAGGGCAAAGTGTGGTGGAAGAGCAGGAAATTCCATACCTGCCAGAGGCCAAAGCAAGGCGCGATGAGAACTTTGCAGATCGCGAAAAGGTCGACCCGCAAACTGCCAAGTGCAATCTTCCGGGAGTGCCGCGAATCACTTATGCGCACAACCTCCCTTTTCAGATATTTCAGAAGCCCAAGGGAGATCGCATTCTCATTTTGTATGAGTTTGCAGAAACTCATCGCTTTCTCTATACGAACGGGACGCCTCATCCCCCCGGCCATATTAACTGGAACATGGGGGATTCCCGTGCGAAATGGGAAGGAGACACACTTGTCGTCGATTCGGTCGACTTCAATGATGCAACCTGGTTCGATCATGCCGGCGATTACCACAGTGAAGCACTGCATGTAACCGAACGCTATCGCCTGATTGATTCTGACCACATTGATTACAAGGTCGAGATCGAAGACCCGAAGGTCTTCAGCAGGCCATGGCATATCAACCTCATCCTCTATAGGCGCAAGGAAAAGAATGCGCAATTGCTCGACTACGTTTGCTATGCATTTGACCTCTCCCCCTACTATCCATAGCCAAAAAGGACGATCGCGTGTTGCATATAAATTCGAATCAACGAAATAGTCTGCACCGTACGATGATGCTTCTCCTCATCTCCGCTTTATATGTGGGCGCTATATCTGCACAAGAAACGCCTGCACAAGCCAAAGCAGACAACCTCTGGAAGCCCAAACTATTGAGCGATGGACAGCCCGATATCCAGGGCGTGTGGACGACTGTGCATTACGGTATGGGCTGCCTGTCGAATCCCGCGAATGGAGATGTGGGATGCGTCTCTCCTCCGGGACCTCGGCCGAAAGTGGGAACTGCCAACGCAGGCCGACCGCCTCGGAGAGGGCATGAAGCCCCCAGTCGAATTCTCGATACTCCGGATGGAAAGATTCCATATACGCAGGTAGCTCTAGCGCACCAGCAAGACCTCTTCGCGCATTATTATGAGCCGTCACGTCCGGGCGATATCGATCCTCAACAGAGATGCTTTCCCCTGGGAGCGGTGCGCCAGTTTACCTGGCATGATGTGCAGGTGTTTCAGTACCCAAAGAAGATCGTGATGGTGTTTCAAGGGGCCGAGCAGTACCGGATTATCTATCTGGACGACCGTCCCCACCTCGGGAGGAACCTGAAGCTGTGGTTTGGTGATTCACGTGGCCACTGGGAAGGCACAACCCTTGTTGTGGACACGACGAATAACAACGGCAAAGGACGTCTGAGCCGGGCGGGGGATTTCTCAAGTGAGAACGTGCATTATGTGGAACGCTTCGAGTTTACGGACCAGGATCATTTCCATTATGAAGTGCTGATGGATGATCCCACCACATATACGCGGCCATGGAAGTTCGGCTTCGATGAAAAGCGTGGATACTTCGCAGGTGACGGTGGTGTCCCTGAAGGACCTGTTACAGCAGAGTCCCAGGCCAGCTATGAGAACTGGGAAGAAGCGTGCCATGAAGGTTTGCGCGATGAGGACAACCCCCTCTACGGAGCTACACAGGAAAGATCCGCGAACTAACGAATGGAAAAGAAAGGGAGGAGAAAATGAATTATCTATGGATCGCCGGTGTTGTCGCAGCCGCAGTGGCGAACGCAGTTGCTCAGAGGTTGCCACTCGATCCGGCGGTAAAGCCCGTCTGCACAATCGCTTTTGACAAAAACACGAAGCAGCCGGCGCGGGTTGAAGATGATGCCTTAAGCTGCCTGGAACAAGCAGCGCAGCGGCTCAAGCAGGATCCTTCGAAGAATCTTGTCATCGTTGGAACATCTCATCCGATTCTTGACCATGAAGAGAAAGATCATGGCATGGAACGAGCAGTCGAAGATGAATCCGGTGAAGACATCCGATTTGAAGATGTCGCAGCTTACCGCGCCGTCAATACCAAGGCATATCTGACCAAATGGCTGGGCGTCGAGCCATCCCGCATTATCCCGACTACCGATGAATATGCGTTAGGCCGGCAGGCGAAGCTGTTCCTCGTTCCAGGAGATGCAAATTTCTTTCATAACTATCTGAGAACTACTGCTACGAATGAGAACCCCTGCACAGTAAAACCTTGCTATCCGCCGAACGAAGACACCTTGAAGGCGCAGACTCGGGACAGAATCAAACCATCTGCGAAACCGTAGGAGCAGCAGGATATGCCTTCTTTGCAACACATATGCGAGTGGATCTCCTCAACGAGCTTATCCACATCAATCCAGAAATCGCTGTGGGCTTTTCCCATCATCGAGAGTATCCATGTTCTGGCGATAGCCCTGCTGGTCGGCTCGATTGCGTTATTTGATCTGCGCTTACTGGGAATCCTTATGAGACATGAGCCCGTATCGAAGATCGCGCATGCGGTTCTGCGCTGGACGTGGATCGGATTCGCCATCATGTTCTTGTCGGGCCTGTTGCTCTCTATCGCCGAAGCAAAACAGAATTATGGCAATCTGGCTTTTCGCAGCAAGCTGGTCTTGCTTCTGCTTGTAGGGCTCAATCCCCTTATCTTTCACCTGACGATCTTTCGCTCTGTTAACAGTTGGGATCTCGCGCCGGTTGCACCTTGGAGAGCGCGCGCTGCCGCCTGGACTTCTCTCATTCTGTGGGCCGGCATCATCATCGCCGGACGCATGATTGCATACATCCACTAGAGGCAGAACTTATTTATGCTGACCCTTTTTCGCTGGCTTGCGTCCACTCATTTCAGCATCGCCCTCAATCAGTCGCAATGGGCATTTGCGATTATCGAGATAGTTCATCTGTTAGCGTTGTCTGTTTCAGGTGGCGCCATTCTCTATTTTGACCTCCGCATGCTGGGATGGAGTTTCAGGTCTCAGCCAGAGGCGCAAGTCGCCCGCGCTCTATTGCCTCTTGCTGGCCTAGGAATGTTGGCGATGACGGTCTCAGGCTTCCTGATGGTCGCATCAGGTCCGGTGCGCTACTACTACAATCCCGCTTTTCGATTGAAGATGTATCTCTTCATTGTCGCGCTGCTCTTTCACTTTGCTGTGCAATGGAAGGTTTCACGTGGCGACAAAGAAGGAAGCGTGCGTACCGTAGCTCGTCTCGCTGCCGTTATCTCATTGCTGTTGTGGTTCAGTATCGGAGTCGCTGGCCGCGCTATCGGTTTTGTGTAGACATTTTTGTATCCGAGCATATGCGGGTACTCCCATCCACGCATGATCACACTCATTTAGTTTCGGAGGTATCGATGATTCAGTCATTTACTCGATCTATTCTTCTCGCTTCCATTCTCGTTCCTTCCGCTATGTTCGCCCAGCAGGCGGCGAACATAGCCAACACCCATGCTGCGCCTGTGGGTAAGACAAAAGTATTCACGAAACAGGAGTTTGATGAGGTAACGGCTTCTAATCCAGACGTGATTCTGCTCGACCTTCGCCGACCGGATGAGATCACGAATATCGGTGGCTTTCCCGTATATCTCTCGATTCAATTTGCTGATATCGACAAGTACTGGCAGCACATTCCAAAGGGAGCGAAGGTCATCACCGTATCGAACCACGCAGCACGCGCCGTAAAGGCCGGGGATCGGTTAGAAGCCAATGGAGTGCAGATTCTCGGAGCTGTTGGTGCGCAAACCTACGAGCAGGAAGGTGGAACGATTGTTCACATCAAAGCGCCTGCGCCGAAAACTACCGGAACAGGAGCGGCAAATTGAGGCACGAGCTTGGTTTCGTCTTACTTTTCTCTCTTTCATCGGGAATGGGTATTGGACAAGGGCTGACAACCCAACGCTCACTCTCAGCCGGCGCTGCTTTGAAGGTCGCTCAGGCCACGGCTGAAAAATGCGGTTCCCAAGGCTATAGGATCAGCCTCTCCATCCTGGACGCAAGTGGAAGCGTTAAGCTGCAGCTGCGTGGAGATGGGACTGGTCCCCATACGCTTGAACACAGTCGCCGTAAAGCTTATACATCGCTGACCTTCAAAAGGAGCTCCGCAGAATATGCGGAGGCCCAGGCCAAGCGGACAGGCCCTGCGCCTGTCATTGAAGGAGTCGTTGCAGCAGCCGGTGGCATCCCTATCCGCATAGGCGATGAGGTAATTGGGGCTATCGGTGTCAGTGGAGCTCCAGGCGGCGATAAAGACGAAGCTTGTGCTGCCTTCGGCCTCTCAGAGATCAAAGATGTTTTGAAGTGATAGGAGAAGAGGACGGTGATCATTGAAAACTCGCTAATTTGATGAGATCTGTCCTCGTCTTCATAGCATTCCAACTTTTTCATATTGGGTAACTTCGCATATATGAATATCTCTACGCTGCCATCAAATCTTCGGCGCTGTTGTCGATAACTACATCCTTCCCTCTCTTTTTGTTGTCTGACACATCATCAAATCGGGGCTGCTGGTTGATACAGCTCAAGGAAACTTATGCGCTTTTTCGGTCTTTTGTTCCTGATCACTTCGTCGCTTGTGTTCGCCCAGGGTGCTAACGATGCGATTGTTGTCGGCACTGTTGTTGATTCAAGCCAGGCCTTTATATCGCACGCTACGGTTGTTTTGACCCATGTCGCTACACAAGCGAAGACTACTATCATCACCGACAATGAGGGACGCTATCGTACTCCTCCTCTTAGAATCGGTGAGTATGTCTTATCGGTAACGGCGGATGGATTTAAAGAGTTTCAGCAGGGCGGGATCAATCTCAGTCTCGGCGATGTTCGTGAGATAGATGCGAAATTGGCGATAGGCGAATCTTCGGATACCGTCAGCGTGGTCGATCAGCCGCCCCTTCTGCAGACTTCCGACTCCTCTGTGGGAACTGTGATTACAAACAGACAGATTGTCGATCTCCCCTTGAACGGGCGTGATTATCTTCAGCTTGCATCCCTCTCGGCGGGAACGGTCCCCTCGGCGAATTCATCAGGTGGCATCAGTATCGGAGGGCAGGCAGGAAGTCAGGCTGCGTTTCTGCTTGATGGCCTTGACAACAATAATCAGCAGATATCAACGGGGCATTCCGGGCAGAAGGAGATCATCAAGCCCTCAATAGATGCGATCCAGGAGTTCAAGGTTGTCACGAACAGCTACTCGGCCGAATTCGGAAGGTCATCCTCAGGCGTAATCAGCGCGTCTTTGAAGTCCGGGACAAATCAGATTCACGGTACGGCATTTGAGTTCTTGCGAAACGAAGTGCTGGATGCCAAGAACTACTTCGCTACAACCAAGGCGCCTTACAAGAGAAACCAGTTTGGCGTGTCGATTGGAGGTCCGGTTGTAAAAGACCGGACCTTCCTGTTTGGCGACTTCGAAGTTGCTCGTATTCGTCAGGGCATCACAACGGTCAGCACTGTGCCGACGGCAGCGCAGCGCCAGGGAATACTGGGGAACGTAACCGTACCGGACAGCCAGATAGATCCAATCGCCCGAAGCGTTATCGCATTTTATCCTCTGCCTACAACGAACGCGGCTACAAATAACTACGTCTATAACAGCCCTCAGCCGCAGGATCCTTATCGATGGGACGCGCGCCTGGACCACATCCTCAGCGATTCGCAGAGTCTCTATTTTCGCTATAGTTCTCAGCAGACGCGTAATGGAGCTGTCTCTCCATTTCCTCCCCTTGCAGGGCAAGGCTACTACGCAGGAGGCGGAGCAGAACGGGACGATGCCAGAAGCTTTGTTCTTGGGCATAATCGCGTGTGGCGTCCTAATCTCATCACCTCGCTTCGAGTAGGGTGGAACTATCTCAACTGGATCAATGAACTGCCGAAGCAGTCCTTAACGTCTGTTGGAATTCCTGGCGTCCCGGCGGATATTCCGGGATTCTCTCAGGTCGTGATCACTGGATTCCAAAGCATCGGAATTACCAATGTCCCAAACATGGATGGAAGTCAGAATCGTCAGGTCGCCGGTGATCTGACCTGGACACGCGGTCAGCATACCATCAAAACGGGTGTCCAACTCTACTGGCTTCAGACCAACTTCAATAGCGCACAACGAAGCGCCGGCATCTTCAACTTCAATGGCCAGTATTCCGGCAATCCCTTGGCAGACTTCCTGCGAGGATATGCTTCCTCCGAAAGCGTCTCCCTTCGCGCTAAATTGAATTTTCGTACGCAGTATACCCACCTGTTCCTCCAGGACGATTGGAAGGTGAGGCGTGATCTCACCCTCAATATGGGAGTGCGTTACGAACTCAGTCCTCCTGCTGTCGATAAGTTCGATGCCATTGCGAATTTCGATATGGATACAGATCCCGCAAACCCGCGGATTGTTCTGGCCGGTGCAGAAGGATCGGGCAGAGCGTCACGCGCACTTCAAGGAATTCCGTACGGAAACATCGGTCCACGATTTGGTCTTGTATACGCTCTTCCGGGAGGAAAGACCGTGCTCCGCGCCGGGTATGGAATCTTTTATTCCAACCTGATCACGCTGGGAGGGATGCAGTCGCTTGAGATCAATCCTCCCAATACGCTTCGCGTCAATCTCAGCACCGATCCCAAGGTGCCTTCTCTCTTTCTGAAGAATGGCTTTCCTGACGGCACCCTCTCGCTTGCAAATGCCTCAAACGTCACTCTCGTCTCCTATGCTCGCAGAGCTACATCTCCCATTGCGCAGCAGTGGAATCTAAACTTACAGCGGCAGCTTCCGGGCGACATTCTGCTTGAGATCGGCTATTTCGCCAATAAGTTCGATCACAACTGGCGCCAGATCGACGGTAATCCAGCCCCTCCGGGCCCCGGCAATATCAATTCGCGCCGGAAGTTTACCCACGTCGTGATTCCTGGAATCACGACGTCTACGACGCTTGCCGATGTCGTTCGCATACAGAAAGACGGATGGAGCCAGTTTCAAGGTCTGCAGGTAAAAGCCGAAAAGCGTTATGCCAAGGGTGTGACCCTTTTAGCGTCCTACGGATATTCGAAGACTATTGGGATTGGGGACATCGCCGGGATGCAGGATCCTAATAACATCCTGGCTGAGAGAGCAGCCACTACCCAGGATATGCGTCATCACTTTGTCGGAAGCTCTGTCATCGCCCTGCCTTTTGGGCGCGGTCAGCGCTTCGGAGGAGACTGGGGGCGAACCACGGATGCGTTCCTTGCTGGGTGGAGCATCAGTCCGATCGTGGTCGTAAACTCGGGTTTTCCGGTCAATCTCACGGTGAATGGAAATCCTGCAAATACGGGGCAGAACGATCGTCCTAATGTTGTAGGTGACTGGCATCTTGACCATCCAACTCCGCAAAGATGGTTCAATACCACGGCCTTTGTTAAAAACGCTCCCTACACGTACGGCAACGCAGGTCGAAATCTTCTCCGCGCTCCGGGTTCCTTCAATCTGGATCTTTCCGTACATAAAAATCTTGTAGTCCATGAAGGTCTTACAGCGCAGATTCGATTGGAGTCATTCAACTTAACGAATACCCCGGCATTTGGGGCACCTAACGCTCAGGTAGGAAATGCATCTTTCGGCCAGATATCTACCGCCGGTCAGGCAAGAAACAACCAGATAGCGATAAAGCTCCTTTTTTAGAGAATGAGTGACGAAGAATTCTTATTTTTAACATTGGAACGAGAGCAAATTCAGGTATGCTCATCACGAATGATTCCTATCTTCCAACTCGTGACCTCCGGCCAAATCGCGGCCTGTTGTTGTCGCTAGTTGTATTTACCTTGATAGCTTCTAACCCCCGCTGATCTGTTTACCAATTCCGTCTGCGTATTGTGTTTCCATCGGAGCTGATCGTATGCCGAAGTCTACTCTCTCGCGTGATACCTGGGCTGTGCTCCTCTCTTTGGCTCTGGCGCTCCTCGTACGGCTCGGCGCTATCAAGAGCGTCCCTTGGTAATTTCAAAAATCTTCAACTAGCTCCAAGGAGCAAGCTACATGAGTTCATCCACTCAGTTAACGAACTTCCAGGCAGAGTTGCCGCAGGAATCGAAAGAACCTCAATCCCGGGATATCTGGGAAGCACTAGGGCTGCTGCCGGGAATTGCCTTGCTATTCTTGGTCGGTTACGCCGGAAAATTTATTGAACAATCTATCGCCAGGTATGGCAAAGCCAATCATCTGACATTACCGAATATCGAATATGTCTTGTGGGCGATTCTCTTTGGCATCGTCATCACAAATACTGTTGGTCTGCCGAAGATCTTTCGCTCAGGTGTCGCTACCTATGAGTTCTGGCTTAAGGCAGGCATCATTCTGCTGGGGTCCCGTTTCATTCTCGGAGATATTTTCAAGCTGGGTGGGATTTCATTGGGGCTGGTAATCGTTGCTTTTACCCTGTCTCTGGCGTTTATGACTGTGTTGGGGCGACGATTTAGCCTGAGTCCTAAGCTGACCACCTTGCTAGCTGTCGGCTCTTCCATCTGTGGTGTATCGGCAATTATCGCCACACAAGGTGCAATCGACGCTGATGAAGAGGACTCGTCTACCGCAATAGCGGCGATTCTGGCTCTGGGAGCGATCTCCTTATTGGTGTTCCCGCTCGTAGGTCATGCCCTCCATATGAGCGATCACGCTTATGGCCTGTGGACCGGACTTGCGGTGGATAACACCGCAGAAGCAACAGCGGCGGGGGCGCTGTACTCAGATACGGCGGGTAAATTTGCTGTGCTCGCCAAAACCTGCCGCAATGCGTTGATAGGCTTTGTTGTTCTTGGCTGTGCACTTTATTGGTCGAGCAGAGGTCAAGCTGCGACGGTTGAGAACAAGTCACAGTTCCTCTGGAAGAAGTTTCCGAAGTTTGTACTCGGCTTTCTACTGATCTCAGCCTTGGCTACAGTTGGAGCTTTTAGCAAGGGACAATTGACCGCACTTGGAAATCTTTCACGCTGGGCCTTCCTGCTCACCTTCGCCGGGGTTGGGTTACGAACTAATCTGAAAGATCTTGGCAAACAGGGACTGCGACCATTCATCGTAGGTGCCACCGGCGAGATTGCAATTGCGGCGATCACTCTGGCGCTCGTGCTTGGAGCGGATCGAATCTTTCATCTGTAAAGATGACTCAATAAAGGAGTCGCAATTGCGAGTGCGCAGGATGTTCGCGAAAAAAGGATGTTCCGTATGACGAATGGGTTTATGAACCTAACTTAGATCACTTCATTGAGGTTGCTCGATTTGGGAGCCGCGACAATCTCGCTGGATTCCCAGACTGGAGACGGATTGCCCCGGCCTTGGAGGGGAGCTACATATCGGTTAGAAACGAGAATGATGCAGAGGACGAGTGGGGTGCCACGAAACCACGGGTCCGTAACCGTTGATGTATTCGTCCAAGAAATAGATTTATCTAGACTACAAGAGCCTTCGCAACCCAAGATTCTCTGTCGAAGTCTCGCTTCCAGCGAAGCGCAGTTTTACCGTCGAAATCTCACGTTTTCGGCCAGTCTATCCGGAAGATTTCAGAGGGAAGACGGAATGGCGGAGGGAGAGGGATTCGAACCCCCGTTGGCCTTTCGACCAAAGCGGTTTTCAAGACCGCCTGTTTCAACCACTCACACATCCCTCCGTGGAGTATCCGTAGTCTATCAGTAATTTGATCCCCTCTGGCTATCTGCGTTTACTGCCCAACAGCAGAGGCCGACGACGGAGCCTCGGTTTTGCTTCCCATACTGCAGAAGGGGGGAAAGTAGATAAGCGAGAGTGGATATTTTGAAAGGTCTTCGTGTATACGGATACCTTGGGTAGCGCTAAAGGAGCTGAGAGTGAAGAAGCTAATCGTTTATCTCTTTTGTATCGCCGTCTTTTTCAAGGCATCGAGCTTTGCTCAGGTTAAGATGTCTCGCCAGCAAATTCTGTTTTATACGTCTGACTGGAAAGGCGAGCGCTTTCCCGATGGTCGGCCGAAAATCTCCGACTCGGTTGTGCAGCGAGCCGCGAACGTTTCCCTCGAGGATTTATGGGATTTTCTACAAAGTCGTGGATATCACTGTCAGTACGACAACGGCTGGCAAGCTCTTCACATTGATCGCGCCATGGTCGGCCGCGCTCTCACAGCCCAATACATGCCAGCGCGGCCGGATATGGTCTCCGCGATTAAGGCTGAAGGAAAGGACGAAGGAAGAACCGGTGGAAATAATATGTGGCCGATCAATGACCTTCAAAAGGGAGATGTCTACGTTGCTGATGGCTTCGGAAAGATCGTAGAAGGAACGCTGATCGGCTCGAATCTGGGTAGCGGAATCGCTGCGCATTCGCAGACGGGATTCGTCTTCGACGCCGGCATTCGAGATGTTGAGGAGAATCGGCAGATTGCCAATCTTAACGGCTTTTATCGGGCCAGTGATCCATCCGCCTGGAAAGATATGACGCTCACATCGATCAATGCCCCGATACGTATCGGGCGTGCGACAGTTCTTCCCGGCGACCTCGTTGTCGCGAAGCACGACGGAATTATATTTGTCCCAGCCATTCTGGCCGCGGCGGCCGTCGCCTCCGCAGAGTTCACAAATCTTGAAGATGCGTTCAATTTTGAATTGAACTCCTCCGGCAAAAACGGCGCTGAGTTCGAAGGCGGATGGACGGCTGCGAAATATGGGGCATTTGCGAACTGGATTGATCATCATCCTGAGAAACTCAAGATGACGCGACAGGAATTTGACGCAGAACTTTCACGGCGCAAAGGAAAATCAAACTAGCTAAAAGTAAAACTACGGATCTGCGTCTCACGTTGAAGCGGCTACAGGAATCCTTAATTCTGCCCTGCAGCCGCCTCGTCCATCAACGCGATTTCGCAGTTCCACGGATCCTCGGTGGGCCTGAGCAATCTGTTGGGCCAAGACTAGCCCAATCCCGGTACCATTCGGTTTCGTCGTGTAGAACGGGACAAACAGATTGCTAGCGTTTGTCAGCCCAGGGCCATTATCGGTAATCCCGATAACAACATCGCCTCCTACTACTTCCCATTCAATCTCGACGCAGGCGGTGCCATCGTGATTGGTATCTGGCCCTAAAGCGGCTTCTGCAGCGTTACGAAGAAGATTGATCAAAGCCTGTTGGATCTGGTCTGCATCTACGGATACCGTTGTTTCCACGCCTTCTACGATCTTCACCAGAACACGAGTCTCTAGTTGCACAACACCTGCGATGAGCGGCGCGAGAGCAGTCGGTTCAAGCCGTGGAGCAGGTAGACCCATCAGTTGGCGGTATGCTTGCAGAAATCGGTTTAACGACTCAGCACGATTTTCGATGACACCCAGACCGCGTTCGAAATCAGTACTCTGCTTGCCGGGGATAGCTTCCGTTACACGTCCGCGTAGGCTCTCTGCAATAGATTTAATAGGGGCAAGTGAATTGTTGATCTCGTGTCCAAGCACACGAATCAGACGGGCCCAGGCAAGGCGTTCTTCCTCCCTCAAAGCAGCACTTACATCAGACAGCACAATCAACGTATGCGGAATTCCGCTCAGGCGAAAGGTTGCTCGTTTCACGATCCATCGCGCTGCCTGTTGCCCTTCGCCCATGGAAAACAAATCGTCGTCGGAAGCCTCAAGCAGATAAGCGAGCTCAAAAGATTCTGCGGGAAGCCCGATCGCTTTTTTTGCATCGATGTGGAGCATCCGTTCTGCCGCCGTATTGATCAGTCTTAATTGTCCTTGAGGATTGAAGGCGAAAACTGGAGATTGCATGGAATTGAGTACACGCTCCACAAGCGCCATAGCTTCCAAAGCGTTTGCGCGTTGGCTCTGTAACATTCCGGCAAGAGCGTTAATCTCAAGCGCTAGATCCCCCATCGCATCGTTCCTTGAAGCGCCTCGAGCCCGAAAAGAATAGTCATCTTCGCGCAAAGCGGCCACAACGTTCGCCAGCGTCTGCAATGGGCGCGTGATGTGCTCCATAAGAAGCGAGATAACGAACGCCCAGGACCCAGTTAGGGCTAATAACACCAGCCATACAATAGAGCCATCTATCTGCTGACTGTGCATCCACGCCCATGTCAATGCGATCATGGGCAGACCCATCGATAAAAGCCATATCCTCAACCATCGCTCGAAGTTGAGCCTTCGCCGTGTCCTTCCCAGAGCAATCCTGGTAACTGGTCGCGAACGCGGTTGTGGATCAGAGGCCATATTTTTCGATGCGTCGATAAAGCGCACCGCGGCTCAGACCAAGCGCATCGGCGGCGTGGCTTACATTGCCATTGGCTCGAGCCAGAGCTTTGCGAATAAGAATGGCCTCGACGGTTTCAAGATCCATATCATCCAGGCTCTGAGTCGAGCCACTGCGCTGCATTTGAAGCCCCAGGTCGCCTGCGTCGATGCGTTCGCCGCGGGCCATCAGGACTGCTCGCTCAATCGTATGATCAAGCTCTCGAACATTTCCTGGCCAGCTATACTGCAACATCTGTTGCAGAGCCGCAGGTTCCAGACCCTGTAGCGGCCTCCGGTATCGTGCAGAATGCCGGGCCATAAAATGTGCAGTCAGGGAAGGAATGTCTTCACGCCGGTCACGCAGGGGAGGAAGCGAAATCTCTACCGTGTTTAGCCGAAAGAGAAGATCTTCGCGGAAACGTCCTGCCGCGCATTCTCCCCGTAGCTCTGCATTCGTCGCCGATAGCATTCGTACATTCACTCGCTGTGTCTTCGATGAGCCCACACGTTCCATCTCCCCCGTTTCAAGCACGCGGAGCAGCTTTGCTTGCTGACGAACTGGAATGTTAGCAATCTCATCGAGAAACAGCGTGCCGTTATTCGCCAGCTCAAATCGCCCGATTCGATCCGCGCGCGCATCCGTAAATGCGCCTTTGACGTGCCCGAATAGCTCACTCTCAAAGGTCCCTTCCGGAAGTGCCCCGGTATTCACGGCTACCAGAGTATGAGTCGCTCGTGCGGAGAGGCGATGCAGCGTCTGTGCAACGACCTCCTTACCGGTGCCATGTTCCCCTGTGATGAGAACGTTCGCGTCGGAAGGACCGATTCTTGCCATCGTCTCCACGACTGGACGCATCGCCGGTGCTGATGCAATAAAGTCGGGTGCTCCCGGCGCCCTTAGAATGCGATTTTCCGCCTCTAGCCACTGGGTTCGCCGCTGACTGCGATAGAGCTCCATCTGCGTTCGCAGAATATTCAGAAGCCTCGCATTCTCCCATGGCTTCTGAATGAAATCTCCCGCACCTCGCCGCATCGCTTCAACGGCGAGCTCAATATTTCCCCACGCCGTCATAACCACGATCGGCACTTGTGCATCGACCTCTCGAATACGTGCAACTAACTCCAGACCCTCCTGTCCTGAAGTCGTATCGCGAGTATAGTTAAGATCCACAAGTATGCCATCGAAGCTTTCCCGTGTCATGGCTTCCAGCGCGAGCGCTGGCGTACGGACCATCTCCAGTCCGTAGCCTTCGGGTTTCAGAAGAAGTTGAATAGCCTCCAGGATATGTGGCTGATCGTCGACAACAAGGAGCTTGCATGGAGTATCTCCTCCATCCAGTCCTGCGCCCTTTATTGTCACTGCTTCGACCATGAATGCCTTTCTTATTCGCCACCGGAAACAATTCCCGTCCTAGCAGATTCTATCGAAATGTGATTTGCATCCAGAGTCGTCCCGACAGAACGGTCCAATTCGATCTTAGCCTTTTGGAAGGCGGTCATAGCAGCCACTAGGGTCGACTCCGCCGCCGAAAGATCTCTTCGCGCCGTCAGCGTTTGATAGTTCGATCCGGCGCCCAACTCCTGTTCCTTCGCTGTGATATCGAAAGTCTTTTGCGCGAGGTCGCGGGCCTTCTGAGCCGACTCAACGCGAGCTTTGCTCTGCTCCAGAGCATACTCCGCGTTGCGAACCTCAATTCGAATCTGCTTCTTCAGTTGCTGCATGCGTAACTCTGCCTGACGAGTCTCCAGCTCAGCGCGATACTGATCTGATTTTGCAACGCGGTTACGAATCGGCACGTTAATGGAGACGCCTACATAATAGTCCGGAGCTGTATTGTTGAATGCATTGCTTACCGCGCCGTGCCAGTCTGGCGGAGAAGTTGACGGTACCCCTGCCGAAGGATTCGGTGGGCCTGCAAGGCCGGTCCCTCCGTAATAAGCGGTCAGTGCCACGGTCGGCAACAGAGCATTGCGAGCAGCGCTGCGGCTGATGCGTCTATTTTCGAGATCGATATCGGACTCGCTCAACTCAATCCTGTTTTGCAATGCCTCTGTGATGCCCCCGTCCGCGGATCCCGTCGTCTGTACATTGCCGGAGGCGCTTGAGTCTGTGGGATGCACAGGCATTGCCTCAAGGATCGGATCATCTAAGTTTTTGGTGAGCGCATTCTTGATAAGCAGCTCCTGAAACTGCAGGGTTGTCTTCGCAATCGTAAGATCCTGTTCTCGGTTGGCAACCTCAGCCTCGTCCTTCATAACATCCATTGCGGGGATAGCCTGCAATGCGAGTTGTTTTCGTCCGCTGTCCAGAGTCTGCTTCGCAAAATCGAGAGCTCGGCTCTTCACGCCTTCGTCTTCATAGGCCGCTACAAGGTCCCAGTACATGTTAGCGATCTGTGTAATCGTCGTAATTACCTGCAGCTTGAAGGCTTGATCGGAGATCTTCTGATTATTCTTTGCAATTCTCAAGTAGCGCAGGTTGGGACCGAAGCCGAACCCGGCCAACAGCTGTTGCTGAAAGGCAACATGGTAATACGTATTTAAGGTGGGATTCAGATAGCTTCTTGGGCTGTTGGTTGCACCCCGATTATTATCGAACTCGGCTGAAAAAGTAGTGCCCGTTGGAAAAGATTGCGAATAGCTGACGTTTCCATTCGTGGTGTTTTGTTGGAGTGTCTGCACCCCATAGATCGAAATGTTGGACAACGGCTGCGTGTAATGTTCGTTGTCGAATGTCCCCTTCAGGACTGGATCATAAGATTGCACTGCGGTCCCGGTGCCAAGGGTCGATGTCACCAGGCCCGACGCGCCCGAGCCTGCACCACCCGCACCGCCAGAGGTGCCTCCTGCTCCCGCTCCACTCGATCCGGACCCGAATCCGCCCACGCCGCCTCCAGGAGTATTCTGTACGACACCTGTGTTGACGCCGCGAAACGATGCACCCGCTCGAGTGCGAAGAATATCAGCCTCTGCAATAGGCAGGTTATACCGGGCAATTGCAAGGTCCAGGTTATTCTCAAGCGCCAGCGCAATCGCATCGTTCAAACTTAGTTCCAGCACACCGTTACGAACCAGGGCGTCGATACGTGGCGTATTCGCCAGATTCGGCTGCGGCACCAACGTAGCGCGGTAGGTGTCCAGAGGGTTATTCGAGTGGGGTATGTCGAGCCGCAGCGCAGGAGTCGGAGCGGCGGCCGGCGCCGTATTCTGAGCCCAGGCCGGCACCGTCACCAGCAAAACAGCTGCACTGATCAATTGGGGCAGGGAATTCCTCAAGGACGAACCTCCTCCGGCAAATTGCTGGTTTCACCTGAGGTGTCGGAGTGTACCCACCCATCCCTCAGTTCAATCGTTCGAGTGCCGTAGGCGGCGTTAGCGTCGGAGTGGCTCACCTGCACAATCGTCGTGCCCTCTTCGTTCAATTGCCGGAACATCTCCATAATCTCCTTCGCCTGCTTCGATTGCAGGTTCCCCGTCGGCTCATCGGCTAATAGCACCGCAGGCTTGTGAATCATGGCGCGTGCAATGCCGACAAGCTGTTGCTGTCCTCCCGAAAGCTGGTGAGGATAAAGATCCTTCTTCCCGACAATATTGAATCGGTCCAGAGTGTCAGCGACCAATCCTTGGCGTTCGTTGCGTGGAATGTCTTTGTACGAAAGAGGGAGATCGATATTTTCCGCCACTGTTAAATCATCTAGAAGGTGATAGCTCTGAAAGACCATCCCAATGCGCCGTCTTGCTAGATCCGCACGTTGCTTCCGGTTCATCTCGTGTACAGCCACTCCATCGAAAAAAAACTCACCCCGCCACTGATCGTCCAACATCGCAAGTACATTCAGCAGAGACGACTTTCCAGCGCCGGAAGGTCCCATGATCGTGACGAACTCCCAGGGATGGATCGTCAGGTTAACCCTGCGAAGCACCCACGTCTCCGTATGTCCTGCCTTATAGCTGCGCTCCAGGTTTTTCAGCTCGATCATGTCTTCGCTCCATCTGCAAAATCTCGTTAACTGCCGTGCACATCTGCATTCAAACGAAAAAAATCCTACTCACCTCTTCGGTCCACTCACAAAGATTGCTGTTCTCTATTCGGTTCGGAGCGCTTTGACTGGGTCAGTCGACGCGGCGCGTTGCGCTGGAATCAGCCCGGCCGCGCACGCTGCAAACGCTAGTACAGCCACCGCCGTAAGAAGCACCGTCGAGTCATGCCCTGTGACGTTATAAAGCTGCGACTGCACAAACCGGGAGCACATCCACGCCACCGGAATCCCGATCGCAAGCCCAATGCCGGCCTGCAGCATAGCTTCTCGCAACACCATACCGATAACGCTGCTTCGATTTGCCCCCAATGCCATACGCACTCCAATCTCCGGTGTGCGCCGCGCCACTGAATACGCAGTGACTCCATATAAACCCACCGAGGCCAGTGCGAGAGCCAAAAGCCCGAACATTAGCGTCAGCCGTGCAATCAGACGTTCCTGATTGAATTGTCCCCTGATCTGTCCCGCAAAGCTTTCGTAGCGCGTGATCGTCAGATTTGGATCGATGCTAGCAAGTGTTCTGCGGATCTGGGACTCCAACCCATCCACGCGCCCTTTGGTCTTCAGCATGATTGCACCGGCATACAACGATCGAATGTCGTTCTCCGGCTGCGTATGCGCGACCTGCAGCAATGGCCTGAAATACATCGCCCGCACCGGTTGCCGCAGGTTGTTGTACTTGATGTCCGAAACCACTCCAACAATCTCGAAGTCGCCCGCGCTTTCCATGCCCGAAACGCCGAAGTGAGCTCCAATCGGGTCTTCGCCATGCGGGAAGAACCTTTTCACAAAAGTTTCGCTCACCACAGCCACAGGCGTAGAGGTGCCCGTATCGTGTTCCGTAATTCCACGTCCACGAAGCACTCGGTGTCCAACGATATCGAAGAACTCCGGCCCAACGCGAAGCCATGAAGCACCGATGTTATCTCCCACCCTTGGTTCGGGGCGTCCCTGGAGGAACACTCCTTCTCCCCAGTTGTTTCCCTCCAGCGGTGTGTAGAGCGACAGCGAGGCCTTCTCGACTCCGGGCAATTGATGGAGCGCCTGCTCGATGCGGTCATACAGCCCTTGCAACTGCTCCGGCTTATAACCGGAATTCTCAGGACTGAAGTGAGCCACAACCCGATTCTCTGTCTCAACTCCGAAGTCCTGGTTTTCAAGTTTGCTCAGGCTTTTCGCCATCAGTCCTGCACCAACCAGCAACACCAGCGACAGCGCCGCTTGCAGAACTACCAGCGACTTCTGCAGCCATCCTGAGTGATCGCTTGTCGTTCGATTCGATCCTCGCAAAGCCTCGGCCGGTTGCGCATGAGATGTCACCCAGGCCGGTGCAATTCCGAAGATCAGGCCAGTCGCGAGCGAAAGTCCAAAAGCGAAGCCAAGGATGGCAAGTGACGGGCTCGCTTCAATTGGAAGGCTGGTAGCTTCAGGAAATGCCATCGCTAATAGCAGTTTCGTTCCGCCATATGCGACCAGTAGTCCAGCAAGACCCCCGATACAGGAAAGCACCACGCTCTCCGTAAGCATCTGACGGATCAGCCGCTTTCTTTGTGCGCCGAGCGCCATCCGGATCGAGGTCTCTGCCCGCCGCGCCATTCCTCGCACCAGCACGAGGTTTGCGATGTTGGCGCACGCAATCAGCAACACAAGTGCTGAAACTGCAATCAGCAAACGCAACCCTTTGCCGAACTCCTGTTGCATGTTGGCGATTCCTGCACCACCCGGCGTCAGAACGACGTGGGAGTTCGCCAGGTACTTCGCCATATCCTTCTTCTGGTAGAGATCAAGCGTCGCAAGATAATTCCGAAGCGAAGCGCTCACCTTTGCTTGGAGTTGCACAACATCGGTTCCAGGTTTCACCTTGCCCAACAGATAAAGCCAGTTCTCTCCCCTGCGGTGCAGGAGGCTCGTAGGGTGAGCGGGTCCGAACTGCGGCTCGAGCACCATCGGAATATAAAAATCCGGTGGTGTATCCGTCATGCGATCTCCATAGAACGCAGGGGGTGCAATGCCAACGACGGTCACGGGGTAAGTATTCAGAGTGAATGTGCTACCAACCACAGAGGGGTCCGCTCCAAAGTCGCGCTGCCAGGCCTGGTAACTCATCACGACTCCCATCGGAGCGCCAATGACATCATCCGAAGGAGCCAACAGCCGGCCTGCATAGGGTCGTAGCCCGAAGACCTGGAAATAATTGCCTGTCACCATCTCGCCGCGGGCGGCCTTGGGTAAATCTCCCTGGCGATTTGTCCGGACAGTAAGGCCACCCTGAGGAATTCCCGCCTGCATCGCTGCGAGTTGCTCAAACTCAGGGGTGGTATCGCGAAGGTGGGTGTAAAGTTCCGACGCAAAGATGGAGTAGTCATTATTATCGGGAACGCCGCCATTCACGCAGCAGTCGCCGGCATCTCCCACTCGCACCAACAACGCTGGGTCAGAAACGGGAAGATTTTTGAGCAGAACAGCGTGCACGAGCGTAAAGATCGCCGCGTTCGCTCCAATTCCGAGCGCGAGAGTGATGATTGCCGTGATGGTAAACCCTGGAGATTTTCGCAGTTGTCGCAGCGCAAATTTAACGTCCTGGATCAATCGATTCATGGCATTCTCCATCTTCTGTGCGGCTCACTCGCAGCTATTGTCTTTCGCCGTCAGATAGCAACGCGGACTTCCGGAATAAAGGTGCGGAACGAGGCAGGGTGCGTGCTATTCAGGAACGCATGGACCGTTGCGGCAGGAACGCTCAGTTCCACGCTGTACTGGTGCAAACCGACGATGACCGTGAATCCCGGAATTCTCATCGGACATCGAGCTCGCGCATACATCCGATTGAGCGGATCGGCTTGCGCCTCGCCCTTATCGGCGACCAGGCGCAGATTTTCCCCATCCGCTTCATAGAAGACTGCACCGCGAACACCAATGCACAAGGCGACCAGCAAAAGGAAAAGCTCGGTAAATACCGGCATCTCGCGCCGAATCTGTCTAGCGTCCTGAATCACTTCACGGATCATAACTATGCCTCCGCCATCAGCTGGCTCAGCTCTCCTTCCGCGACAACCTTGCCATCGAAAAGGTGAATCTGACGTTCTGCATGCGCCGCAAAGCGCGGATCATGGGTCACCATGCAGATGGTCGCGCCCTCATCATGCAGCTCCTTCAACAGCTTCATGACTGCCTCGCCGTTTTTTGAGTCAAGGTTGCCGGTGGGCTCGTCGGCCAGCAGAATCGAAGGCGACCCGGCCAGCGCACGCGCGACGGCTACTCTCTGCTGCTGACCTCCTGAAAGCTGCGCCGGATAATGCCGCATCCGATGCGCCATATTCACTCGCTCGAGAGACTCCTGAACCCGCTTCTTTCGTTCAGCTGCAGGCATTCCTGCGCGATAGGTCAACGGAAGCTCAACATTCTCAGCTACACTCAGGTCGCCGATCAGGTTAAAACTCTGGAAGATGAACCCGATCTCTTGATTGCGAATCCGAGAGCGGTCAGCGAAATCGAGGTTGGCAACTTCTTTGCTATTCAGGTTGTAGCGTCCTCCGGTCGGGGTATCCAACAACCCGATGATGGAAAGCAGCGTCGATTTGCCGCAGCCGGAAGGTCCCGACATCGCTACATACTCGCCGCGCTCGATCTGAAGGTGGACACCTGACAAGGCGTGTGTCTCGATCTCGTCGGTGTAGAAGACCTTGGTAAGCTGCTCAATTTCGATAATTGTCTCCGCCATTCGCTCTCTCCTTTTTTTCCCGCTGTACGTGCCTTACTTATTCCAGGCGAATCCTGTCCGTGTTATCCCATCGACTCATGTCCGACAGAATGACTGTGTCCCCGGCCTGCAGTCCCTCAATAACCTGAATTGCATTGACCGAGGCCTTGCCAACCTTCACCGAAACTCTTACAGCTGTCTTGCCATCCGGGCTCAGCTTGAAGAGAGTGATGGTACTGTTCTCATTGCCGAACGCCGGCCTGCCAACATAAAGCACGTTTGCCATGCGATCCAGGTCGATCGTCCCGTCTACACTCAGATCGGGCCGTGCTCCCTGCGGCAAAGTGCCTTCCAGTTCTACGTCAACAGTCACGGTTCCGTTCACGACTGCCGGGTCCGTCCGCGTCACCTTGCCCTGAATCACGCCGTTATGGGTGTCAATCTCCGCCGGCTGACCGATTTGGATATCGCGCGCCTGCGTCTCGGCAATCTTTAAGCTGGCCTTCAATTGGTCTGTCTGTACGACCTTAGCCAGCGTTGTCCCGGGTGCTACATGTTCTCCCAGCTGATGTGGCAGATCCACTAATACGCCACTGATCCCTGCCTTTACGCTCAATGCGTCCTGCTGCTTTTGCTTCAGCGCCAGCAGCGCCTCTGCTTGTGCAACCTTGGTCTGCTGCACGGCGACCTGGGTTGCAATCGCTTTCTCGTTGACCGTCAGCCGTTCTTTTTCAATCGAATCGCGCGTGGTCAGCTCATCCGCCTTGCCCTTGGAGGCGTTGTACGTTAATCCGCTGATAACCCCAAGGTCATACAGCGACTTATCGGTCTGGGCCTGCAGCTTCGCCTGGTTATAGTCAGCTCGAACTGTCGCGGCCCCGGCTTTTTGGGTCATCAGATCGCTGTCAAGCTTCGCCCTGATGTTGGTCAAGTCGGTCTGGGCTGCCTTCAGCTGTAGCTGAGCATCCAGCAGCTCCTGCTGCACCGTCGGGTCGACGAGGTCCATCAGGACGGTATTTGGTTCCACCTTTGCGCCGGGAAGCACGCGAATCCGAACTACCGTCGCCTCCGTCTCCGCCGGGATCAGCCGGATTCGGTCTTCGCGAGGGACCAGCGAGCCTGGCCCGCGAACCTGGCGCAGGAGGGGCCCCTGTTTCACCGTATCAGTCCACACTGCCGCTCGATCGACGGTCGGAGCTGCCGGCTTTAGCTTCGAAACAAACACTGCCGCCAGCCCGAGGACGGCTACGCCAACTGCGCCGACAATCCATTGCCGACGAACCTTCTTGCGTTTGATATCTGGTCTCTGGATATCCATGACATGAATATCATTCGCATGCGGAGTGCCAACTTATATCACTCCTTTTCAACGATTTAGCGGAGGGCGATTTTCAGGGAGTGTCCGTAAACCGAATGTGGTGTCCAGAAACGGACACCACATTCAGAAGGCTGAGACCTGATTATGGAGGAAGCTATTTTTTCGTTCGTGCTTTTTGGGGAGTCGATTCGGCCTTGGTCGCAGCGCTTTCTTCCGGAAGTGCTCCCATCGCTTCAGAGATCAGCTTGCTGGCCTTCCGCAATCCCTCAACCACTTCGCTTACGCCAATCGTGTCCTCGATGCGTTTCACATAAGGCACAGTCAGGCCCGCGATTGCATTACCCTGTGAGTTAAGGACCGGAAAACTGATATTCATCACCCCGGTGACCTCGTAGCTGGAGCGTCGCTCATACCCGCGAGCGCGAATCTTCTCCAGGTGTTCCTCCAGATCGACGGGCTTTTTCTTATCCGTCTCCCGCATCCATTCCTGAATCGCCTGCTCGCAGGAATCCTTGGTCTGATGCGCCAGGATCACATGGCCGGTTGCAGCATGCATCAGGTCTACTTTCGATCCCACCTTGACGTAAAATCCCGTGGATTCCGGCGAGTCGACCTGCGCCAGAATCACCACATGACCTCCATCAAGCACCCCCAGATGGCACGACTGTCTTAACTGATTCGCCACCCAGTGCATCACCGGCGTCGCTTCCATCACCATTCTTTTAGTCGGTGGGTGTTCCTGCCCCAGCCGAAACAGCCGAAGTGTCAGGTGGTACCGGTCTTTGTTTGCAGATTGAGCCAGATAGCCGCGATGCTCCAGGCAGAGCAGCATGCGGAAGATCTCCGACATAGTGCGATTGAGACGGCGCGCCACCTCACTTACGGTCATGCCCTCAGGCGTGCCCGCGAATAACTCGAGGATATCCAATCCCTTCTCGAGGGCTGGCGTTGGGTAATAACGTTTACCCTGTGGTTTTGTTGTCACAGTTCGAGGTGCCCCAGATCGCATCTCACACAAGGTAACAAAAGCACTTCAGCGTGTCGAAACTTTTTGTTCTGCACGAAACAGGACGCCCTTCGCAGCCTAATGAATGGCAGAAGCGGCCCCCTCGTAGTGCTTCGTTTCCCCGGTTCGTGAATTTAGGACGTCGAAACTCCCATCCCCCATGCTCGTCAGTTCCAGGAAATGGCCATCCTCACCTCCCTGGAGATTTGCGAGGTACTCCTCCTCTGCATTGTGTTCAGGACCCCCTTCCTCGGAAAAGTGGAGCTGCCACATGGTCTCCATCCCAGGCGCATCGGCAATGGTATCGAGGACAGAAGTCGATCCCCCTTTTTTGGCCCCGTTGTCCATGATGGCTACCCGCGCACCAATGGCATTAACTAAAGCCGGGCTGGAGCTATGGTTCCATCCATGGTGCGAGACAATATAGACGTCCACCTTGCCCAGCTTATTGACCGGGCACACAAGTTCCATCTCCTTGTCCCAGGTCAGGTCTCCAAGATCCAGCATCTTCAGCTTGCCGAAAGTGATCTCAATCCCCACGGACCGGGCATTCTCAGTGGCGTCGGCGGGCCGGCTTTCTCCGCCCTTGCAAAATGGATTGGTCGTGGCGCCACTCTCAAGCGGATGCCGAATCAGATTTCCATCTGAACTCACCACAACCGCCTTCATCCCCACAATAGGGAGCACATCGCCCGGCCTTGCCAGGATCCGCTTCACGCCCTTCTGTGCGGCTACTTTTTCGTAAGCCGAATATCGCTGCTCCCCCGCCGGATCGTCTTCACGGTTCGGTCCGTGGTCAATAAAGGCCCCTACCGGAACCTTCTCCAGCAGGGAAATCACTCCGCCCACATGGTCTTCGTGATAATGCGTAATCAAGACATAGTCGATCTTGCTGAGGCCCGCATCTTTCATCGCGGCTTCGATTCGTTCTGTATCCCGCCCCTCATTCCCACCCCAGCCCGTATCCACGAGCAGAGACTGTCCTGCAGGAGTTACAAAAAGCGTGGCTTGGCCCCCCTCCACATCAACAAAGTAGGCCTTCAGCTTCCCACCTACCCCCTTGGAGCTCTGTCCCGGGCACGTCACGCTCAGAGATAACAGCACGCCCAAAAAAACAATCGATTGCTTCCATTTCTTCATCGTGTCATCGTCCTTTCCGCCGCTGCCATCCGTTCGGGTCTGCGTCCGGACTTTCTATCCTTTTCTGAGATGCTTGCTTTTTAAACAAGAAGGTCTTTCAGTAGCTGAAGAAGGTGTTCTTTCAGCCATGCGGTTCTCAGATAATTCCATTCCGTTTGTCTCTCGCATAGTGCTTTGTTCTGTTCATGGACAGGGGATGCTGCAACCAGTTGCACATCTCGCATCTAAGCTTCTCTGACTCCAAAGCTCCGGTAAATGACGCCTTCGGGTATCATGGCGCAGATGTCAATCCGCTCCGTTCTGTTCGCCCTTGCCCTCCTCGCAGGCCCAGCTCTTTTTGCGCAGGCCCCTTCTTCATCTGCACGCTGGACGGAAGAAGCAGCCAATTCCTGGTACGCTCGTCAGCCATGGCTTGTAGGCGCGAATTACGTCCCCTCCGACGCCATCAACCAGTTCGAGATGTTTCAGGCTGCGACATTCGATCCGGCAATCAACGACCGTGAGCTCGGATTGGCCGAATCCATCGGCATGAATACGATGCGTGTCTTCCTGCAGGATCAGCTCTGGCAACAGGATCCCAAAGGCTTTGTCCGGCGACTCGATAGTTTCCTCACCATCGCAGCCCGGCATCATATTCGGCCAATACTCGTTCTATTCGACTCTTGCTGGGAATCCAACCCCCATCTCGGCCCGCAACACCCGCCCATCCCCGGCGTGCATAACTCTGGCTGGGTTCAGAGTCCAGGCGGCGCAGAGCTCTCCGATCCTGCCTATGAGCCGAAGTTGAAAGAGTATGTCGTTGGTGTCGTCTCCGCCTTCGCCAAGGATGATCGCGTTCTCGCCTGGGACATCTGGAACGAGCCCGACAACACCAATGGAAATCGGTTCGATGAGCCTAAAAACAAGGTTGAGCTAGTTGCCGCGATGCTTCCAAAAGCATTTGCCTGGGCTCGCTCCGCTTATCCCACGCAGCCCCTTACCAGCGGCGTCTGGAACGGCAACTGGAGCGATCCGGCTCAGGAGAGCGCAGTTACCAGAATTCAGCTCGCCGAAAGCGACATCGTCACCTTCCATAACTACGGCTGGCCCGAGGAGTTCGAGGCCCGAGTCCGCTCTCTTCAACCCCTCCATCGGCCCATTCTCTGTACCGAGTACATGGCTCGCGGAAATGGTAGTACCTTCGACACGATCCTTCCTCTGGCGAAGCAGCTTAACGTCGCCGCTATCAATTGGGGGCTGGTGGCGGGAAAGACGCAGACCTATCTCCCATGGGATTCCTGGCAGCATCCCTACGTTCTCTCCCAGCCGATCATCTGGTTTCACGAAGTGTTTCGTCATGACGGTACGCCGTACCGTCAGCGAGAAGTCGACCTCATGCGGCAATTGACCGGACGTGGCACGAGCATTCCCTCAAAAACGTCCGCTGGCTCGTAGGTCTTGCGGATCATGCTGCAGGTTGTCTGACCAATTGTCTTGGTAAAGACCCCGGATTTGTGACCAGCGACAGGTCCGAGGATGCAGTGACAATTTAACCTGATCAAGGCACGTTGCTCCGTGGATCACGGAATCGCGCCCTCCTCGTCTACGGAATATCGAGCCGAAAATTCCTGCTCGCATCCAGCTTGCATCCAGGAGGGCTTTCCAAGTTTGAAGTCCTGTTCCAGGAGATTAACGCACCCTTCCTTCAGGAGGATTCTTTGCGATGCGCTTAACCAAATGTCCCATCCTTATTTCATTAGTGCTCTTCGCTGCCGTGACCTATGCTCCTGCCAGCCACCTGGTCACAAAAGATAGTTCAGCCTGCACCCCATGCCCCCAGGATGCCTCGATGAGCGTTCAATAGAAAGCCGAGGACACCACCCTGATCTTCGAACGCTGGAAGAACGAGATCCACCAGCCCATCTGGATGCATCCCCTTATCTTTATCTCGGGGGCTACGTCGCTGGGCTTTCTCTTTGCGCTGCAGGAGTGGAATAGTCGTCTGCGTTTTTGGAACGAGAAGCACGTAACGCTTGCATTGCTGCTTGAGGCATGGGGAGCACAATACTTTCTCTGGGGAGTCCTCTGCTGGATTATCTGGTGGACTCTAAGGTCAAAGATTTACACCGCAAACCTCAAGACCATGCTGCTTGTCTTCTTCCCGCTCAGCATTCTGCTCTGCGTGGTTGAAGAGATGATCTGGGTCGTACTCTTTCCCCAGCTACCGATGGGTATGCCACCGATGATGTTTTGGCAACGCCTGTCGTTTCATCTGGACGCTGAGCTGATCGATTCCCTCGTGCTCTTCTGGTCTGCGTTCTTTCTGTTTCGAGGAATTGGCTATTACCAGAGTTATCGTGAAAAAGAGCGCGTAGCCTCTCAATTGCAATCGCAACTGGTACAGGCACAAATGCGCGCATTGCGCATGCAGCTCAATCCGCACTTTCTTTTCAACACGATGAACGGTATCTCCAGCCTCATGCGCACCGATATCGCTGCTGCTGACCTGATGTTGGAACAACTCAGCCGTCTTCTCCGTATAACGTTGCATCGTGGGGAAGCGCAGTTCATCCCATTGAGTGACGAAATGGAGTTCATCGAAATGTATTTGGCTATGCAGGATCGCCGATTTGCCGGTCGAGTGCAGCAGCAGATGAGCATTGATCCTCACGTTCACGATGCGATTGTGCCTACGATGATCCTGCAGCCGATCGTCGAAAACGCCTATGCCCATGGCCTTTCGCGGCTTAGCTCAAATGGTGTGCTTTCGATCGATGCTTCGTCGGAAGGCTCCGTACTCCATCTCAGCGTTACCAATACCGGTAGGGGACTGCAGATGACCTCACAAAAGAGCTCCGGCAACGGTGTAGGTCTTGCCAATGTTCAGGATCGCCTCCGCATGCACTATGGCGACGATCAATCCTTTTCTATCTCCGAGCTTGAAGGCAACTTAGTGCAGGTTGTCATCACGCTCCCTCTCCGCTTTTCCGAGCATCCAATAATAGAACAAACGACAGGATACGGTGCGTGATGATTCAGGCAGTCCTCGCAGACGATGAAGTCCTGGCACGGCAAAAACTTCGGCAGTTGCTCCGTGAATTTCCCGAGATCGATGTAGTAGGGGAAGGTGCAAGTGCGAGCGAGACCATTGCCTTGGTTCGTGCCACGAAGCCCGAGCTTCTCTTTCTTGATGTTCGTATGCCCGACATGGATGGATTCGATGTCGTCGGTGAACTTTCTGTCGCAGGCGCTCCCGTGATGCCCAGCATCATCTTTACGACGGCATACGATCGGTACGCTCTACGCGCGTTTGAGATTCACGCAGTCGACTATCTTCTCAAGCCCTTTACGCTCGAGCGCTTTCGCTCCGCAACCCAACGCGCTGTTGACCACATTAAAGCGTCCCGTCAGAATCCGCAGGCGGTCAATCCCAAAAGCCCGAATGGAACTCCGTACACGACACGCATCGTCTTCAAGTCGAAGGGGAGGATTCTCTTCCTTCCTGTCTCAGAGATATGTTGGATCGGAGCGGAAGAGAACTACGTGCGCATCTGCACGCAGTCAGAGACACACCTCCTGCGCGAAACCATGACCCACCTTGAAGAAAAGCTCGATCCCAACGTCTTTCTTCGGGTCCATCGATCTTCCATCGTCAATCTTCAATACGTGAAAGAAGTGCGTCCTGAGATCGACGGAGAGTACGGTGTTCATCTTCTCAACGGTCAGAAGATCCCCATGAGCCGCACCTATCGTTCGCGCATAAAAAACTGGCTGGAGCGCTAAGCCCCAGCCAGCAATTACATGTTTCACCATTCTCGGATCAACAATATCCCTTCGTCATTCTGAGCCGAGCGAAGAATCCCCGTATTTTGCTCGAATCGGCAACGATGCAAGTACCCGTCGTGGACACCAGTACGGCATCAGAATCGGGTGCCCACCTTCGGCGCGCAGCGTCTAAGGTGGGCTCGTGTGAGCGAAGCTCGCACCCGTTACCTCATCGCCGACGTATTCAGCGGAGCCTCTAGCAGCCGATCCACACACCCCGCAGGCTTGTTGACCGGATTGCATCGCGCCACCAGGCCATCCGGGAGCTTCACGACAAACGAAGTCCAATGCGATGGTTCAGAGGGCGGATAATCCGTACTGATCATCTGCGCTCCGGTTGAGAGTGCAAGATCGCGTCGCGTCGTGTCGTTCGTGCGCGCCTGCTCGGTTCCCTCATCCGTGCGCGTCCGCACAAGATAGCCCTGCTTCACAAGAGCATCGATGGTCTCCTTGGAGCCATCGTTCTCCTCCGTGAAGGCAGCATCCGGTTTGCCAGACTCCGCGTTGGTGAAGAACACGCGTCCCTTCAAAGAGGCATGTCCTTCGGTATACGTGGTCTCGACCTTACGTTGATCCAGTAGGAAGATCACACGGCCGCGAGCTTTCTCGAGCGTAGGCCATCCGCCTGCACTGATTGCCTCATTCAGCGTAGCCGCATGGCCGCGAACCTCGTCCGGTGTAATGTACTCACCACTCTTGAAGACCGAGCGAACCTCCGCATCCAGTGCGTCGAAGACGCCAGCGGTAAACGGTTCGGTCGCGGGCATCCCCGGTCTCGGTTTGCCCCCATCCTCCTTCGTCTCCACCAGGATAAAGATCGGGAGATGCTGCGGATGCTGCTTCGACCAGTCGCGTACGACCGTCAGGCACTTGACGAACGTATGGCAGGTGCTCCGCTCATCGACACCTTGCACATGCATCACCTTGAAGCCTGGCTTATCCATCTCATGCTGAGGATCGAAGTCCGGATCCGCCGGAAGCCCCGCCTTCACGGCGGCATCGTCAATCGGGAGATGCGCATACCGCCCGCCCTTCGCATCGGCGAACACATCAATCTCGATCTGTCGCACGCCTCCATCCAACTGGTTAGGCAGGGGAGCATGGCTGTAATCGAGCGATCGCAGCGCCTTCGGATTCTTCGCCTCCAAATACTTCCGTTCGCTCGGCGCAAATCCGGCGTGATAGCTGTTGTGCGATCCGATTACCTGAATCTGGTTGATCTTCACAACGTCATCCTGCTTGGCCTGCGTCATCTGCTGTGCTAGCCCTGCTTGACTGGAGACAATCGCTGCTGAAAGCGCCAGTGCTGTTTTCCATACATCCTGAGACATCTCGGATTCTCCTCTTCCTAAAAACATTCTCGACGACAGTCGATTACTTTGAGTGTTTGACTTCGATGAAACTTGCCATCCTGAGCGAAGCCTCTTGCGGTTCATCGCAGGAGGGCGAAGTCGAAGGATCTGTGGTTGCTCTGGCACCCTGAATCTCTAACTTGATTTGGAAGTATCGAAACCTCTCCAATCCGGCCAAAAAATAACGGCGCCGTCCAAACAGACCCGGCGCCGATCAGAGTGTTGAGGTTTTCGCCTAGAAGATGATCTTCGCGGCAAGCTGAAGTTGGCGAGCCGGGAACGCGCTCGTAATCTGTCCAAAGCTCGATCCACCAAACGTGCTGTTTGGCGAGCTGTAGTTCACCTTGTTCAGAACGTTGAACGCTTCGGCGCGGAAGTCGAAGTTCGAGCTCTCGCTCCAAAGTGGGAACGCCTTATGCAGACCAAGATCGGCCTGATAGAAGGCATTCGAACGCTCCGAGTTGCGGCTGACATTGCCCCACGAATTCGTGGAGGGTGCCGCCAGGTTGGTGTTGATGAAGTAGTTGTTCAGGGCAGTCGCAGTCTTCACGCGGCCCGACGACGGTCCCTTGATCGGCCCGTTGTTTACGCGGTTCGGGCGATAGGTCACCAGGTCGGAGACATAAAGCCCAGACGAGGTAGGGATGGAGTAGGTGATGTTGACGGGAAGTCCGCTGGTCATGGTGTTGATCAGCGTGAGCTGCCATCCGCCAAGAGCGGTGTTCATCAAGCGTCCCGAGCTTCCTCCCCAGTGACGGCCGTGACCGTAGGGCAGGTCGTACACGACCGACGCCGTATCTGCCAAGGGCTGGTCGTACCCGCCCGGACCGTAGTCGTTGCTGGGATTGGCATAGTTGACGCGCGAGTTGTCGCCGCTTGAGGTCTCGAGGTGGCCCGACGAGATATCGAAGACGCGGCCGTAGGTAAACGAGTTGAGGAGATACAGCCCCTTCGAGGCGCGCTTCTCCAGCTTGAACTGCAGCGAGTTGTAGTTAGCCGATCCAATGCCATAGGCGATTTCAATTCCGCCAAAGTTCTTGATCGGGCGACGCGACTGAAGGTTGCCGCAGGTCCCGCTCACGCATGGGGTGGCTTGATTGAAATCGGCAAGCGTCTGCAGATGAGTCGACTTGTTGCCTACGTATGCGATATCCGCTACGAAGCCATGACCAAGCTGGCGCTGAACACCGACCTGATACTGCTGCACGTAACCGGTCTTGAAGTTGCGCGGGATGTAACGGGACAGCACGTTCAGCGGGTTGAAATAAGCCGGAGTCGTCAGATTCTGGGCATATCCCTGCTGCGTCTGACGGAAGCAGGCCGACTGAAGCTGCGTGTCATTCGCGCAGAGATTCGCCGTTGTGGGAGCAATCTGTGTGATGCTCGCATTGACGACGTCCGGACCATTGTAAGTCAGGTTGTTCTCGCCACCGGCACGATTCCACTGCGAGTAGACGATGCCGTAACCACCGCGCAAAACCGTCTTGTCGTCTGCCGAGTAGGCGAAGCCAAAGCGGGGTGCGAAGTTGTTCAGCGGAGTGTTTACCAGCGAGCGGCTATACACTCCACCCTGGCGGGCGTGGATCAGAGAGTTTGTATTCGGATCGAAGTTGGAGAGACGGTTGTTTTTCTCATACTGTGGCGTTACGATCTCATACCGCAGACCGGCATTGATCGTCAGCTTGGGCGACAATTTGATGTCGTCCTGGAAGTACATGAAGTTATAACGTTGCCGCAGATTCACAATTGCATACGTCGTCAGTGAGTACTGAGAACGATTGCCGAACACGAAGTCCGCAAGGTTCCTTGCTTGTTGCAACTGCGCTGCGTAGCTTGCAGAGGAATCGGTGCTGGTACGGTTGGACGAACTAATGTCACCGTTGCTGGAGTAGACGCCGCTGTAGTTGTCCTGTCCGTAGCTCGGGTTGAAGTCGTTGACCTCTGTGTTCACGGCCTGGTACTCGTAGCCGAACTTCATCGAGTGCTTGCTCTTGATCCAGGTGAAGTTTGCCTTCGGGTTATAGATGGTTGGGTTCTGGAACTGCGGATTCGAGCTTTGCGCTCCAAACTGCGAGTACCCGGTGACCGACTGCGCATTCAACGAACGGACAACGAGAGGATCCGTCGGAAGACCGTCAGTGATGCCATTCTCGACCAGCAACGATGTTTGGCCTTGACCGATTGGGAACTTACCGCCCAGGTTGCGCGACCATCCGAAACGGATATCGAGCAGCTTGTTCGCCGAGATCGTCCATGTTGCACCGCCGACGATGTTGCGGTTCTGAATGTTCACATTGCCGTTCGAGTTTCCGCCGGCGCGTCCAGGGATTCCTGGAGGATCGAACAGGCTCTGACGGTGCTCGCTGTAGCGTCCGAAGATGCTCCAGTGGTCGTTGAACGTGTGATCCACGCGGCCGTCGCCCTTATCGTCGTTGATCGTTCCGCGAGGCGTGATCGCATAGTTGCTCGCGATTCGGCCAGGTACGTTCGGCTGAGGAAGTGCATCGAGAACTGCACGAGCGAACTGGGTCATCTCGCTTCGCGGAATCTGCCCCAGGTAAGTCTTGCCCGTGACAGGGTTCTTCAGAGGAATCGCGTTTCCGGGGTTAGAGGGATCGTCATTGAAGTAAAACAGGCCATTGCGCTGGTTTGTGGTTGGAAGGCTTGAGGTGGTGTTCGCGTTGTTGAAGATGCGCCGCAGACCTTCATAGTCCACAAAGAAGAAGGTGTGATCCTTCCAGATCGGTCCGCCAAACGTTCCGCCAAACTGGTTCTGAATGAACTTCGGCTTCGTGGCTCCGGGAGCGAGAAACGGCCCAATCGCATTGAACACGGTGTTGCGGTTGTAGTCCCACGCACGTCCGTGGAACTGGTTCGTGCCGCGGCGAATCGAAGCGTTGATCACCGCACCGGTCGTACGTCCATACTCCGCCGAGTAATTATTCGTCTCTACGCGGAACTCGCTCACAGCGTCCGGCGAAGGAGGAATGTTCTCGTTTGCAAAGCCCTGGTTCGACGTTCCGTAGTTGTTGTTGTCCAGACCGTCCAGCAGATAGTTGTTGAACGCCGAGCGCTGTCCGTTGATGTTGAACGATCCTTCGCGGCTCGATGTTCCGTTATTCTCCAGCAGCGACTTGCGCGCGCCGGGCACCAGCAGCACCAGGTCCGCATAGGAGCGGCCGTTCAGCGGCAGATCCTCTACCTGCTTGGTCCCGATCACTGTCGAATGGGAACTCGTCTCTGTATCCAGAAGCTGCGCCGCCGAGGTCACCGTAACCTCTTCCGACACCGAACCTGCCTTCAGGTTCACATCCACGCGCTGACGTGCATTGGTCTGGACGGTAAAGGACTCGGTCACCGTACGGCTGAAGCCCTGGGCCTCAGCTGTGATCTTGTAGTTACCGATCTGCACGCTTGGAAATTCGTACTTGCCCTCGGAATCCGTCGTCTTGGTCTGCGCGATTCCGGTGGCCACATTGGTCAGTGTCACTGTGCTGTTGGTCACTGCCGCGCCTGAGTCGTCGTGGACGTAGCCCAGTACTGAGGCCGATTCAAACTGAGCCCGCGCCGAGGTACCGCCAAGAATCAGCAGAAGCGCCGTCATCAGCGAAAGCCATCCTCTTAATCTCGTACTCGCCCGCCCCTCGTTCGTCTTTTCGTCGCAACGTTTGGGAGAGAATCGAGGCCTCATGGAAGCAGCGAAGAAATACTCCGATAGGTTGTTCATGGTGTTGTGCCTCTCTTGCATCGTCTATTACCCGTTAGTTTCCTGTTACCGCACTGGACACTCTTATCCGCTCCTCTGCTCTCGCAAAGGAACGTCGTCCATGGTTTTCTCTGGACCGGCAAAACACTACCCATTGCGGTTAAGCGCTGTCAATCGAAATTCGTGTACGGTACCGATAACGTAAAACTTTGTGGGATAAACCGGTAATGCAATGAAAATGTTCAACTTAGTTGGTGATACTAACCTCTGGTTAGCGAAAACGCGTTTCTCTTTAAAAGAAATCACGATTCGGGAAATGAGCGCATGAAATACATCATGACGCGTCTATGTAAATTGCTGGTAAATAAGCGGTAACTCTCAGCGCAAAAACAGAAAACCCCGGGGCTCTTTGGGAGAACCCCGGGGTTTCTGAGTACCTTCTCGGACAACGATGCAAGTAGTACGTCTACCAGGCGATCTTTTCGGGGAAGAACTCCGCGAACAGATCGTCATAGTAAGGTTTCAACTCTTTCAGGTTTGGTTTCGTATGGCCCTTCGAATACAGGTCATACGGGTTGAACTGATTAACCCAGTGCAGGCTCTCCTTGTCCTTTTCATTCATCAGGTGCTGGTAGGCTCCGTGACGATGCCAGGCATAGAAAGAGTGGTACCGCAGCATGGCCAGCGCGGAATCCGGGAGATAACTCTTCATCACCTCATAGATGTAGCCATCATGACCGAACGACATGTGGACATTGTCCAGGCCGCAGTTGGGCTCATAGATGCCATACTTCGTGCTGTACACAGGGTGGTTATAGTCCGGGTTTGCCTTGAAATAATCCGGAAACACAATCTGATCCGAGTAGGCGCATCCCACCGGGAAGGTATCGCCCACCACACCCCACTGAGGCTCTCCGTAAAGGCAAAGCACCTTGCCAAGATCGTGGATGAAGCCGGTCAGCACAAACCATCGTGGATGTCCGTCCGCCCGAATCGCCTCGGAGGTCTGCAGCAGATGCTCGATCTGCGTCAGGTCTGTGTCCGGATCGCTGTCGTCCACCAGCGTATTTAGAAACTCGGCAGCCTCCCAGATGGACTTCATGCCCTTCTTCAGGCCGAAGTACTCCTTCTCTTTGCCGATTACATAGTCGTGGCTCTGGTACTGATGGTTCAGTCGGTAGAACTCCGCCACACCAGGATTCGCCTTCTCGTCGTACTGACGAAACTCCTGCTCGCTCTTACCCTCTTGATAGCGGCCTTTCAGAAACTCGTCCCACTCCTCCATGTCCTTACCGAGCGGAGCATTCGTCGCAATTGTCGTGGCCATCTCATCCTCCAGGCGCAAGCCGATCCAAGTTAGCGCTAACTATAGGATGCGCGCATAGCAAATAGCAAGAGAAAAATGCTCGAGTTTTATTAATTCTTTGCGGGTGCCGCTTCCGTGGCTAATTCTTCTTCGGTCCGGCAGCTTGGGCGCGTTGTCGCTCCAGCTCCTTCCGAAAAGCCACTTCTCTATCAGCAACATAGCTTGCGTAGCCCGCTCGGTCGATGAAGGCGTGGGCATCGCCGTTCTTCAGGCGGCCATACTTTTCGGCGAGGCCGTAATAGCCTCCATGGGCTCCCAGAAAGATGTCGCAGCGCAATGCTTTGAGGGTGGCGAAGGTCTTCTCATAGTCCGCTGCGATTCCGGGGTAGCTGGGGCGTCCCACCAAACGGTACCCGGTATTTACATTTGGGCTTCCGACGATCACCGTGTCGTAGCTCTTTCCGTCATCGTTTACCTTCAGGGTCCATGTCGTGCACCCCTTGGTATGCCCCGGAGTCTTATGGGCCACCAGCACAGCTCCGCCCAGCTTCACCTCGTCGCCGTCGTGCAGCACGCGGTCTACCTTAGCCGGCTTGTACCAGTTACGGGGCTCCTTGCCATAAGCGAAGTCGCTCCTCCCGCCGTCCTCCACCACGCCCACGTCGGCATCCATCACCATGTACTTCGCCCCGGTCATCTGCTTGATCGCGGCACTCCCCGCATCATGATCCCAGTGCGCATGGCTGATCAGCAGTACCTTCGTATCGCTGAGCTTAAAGCCCAGCTTCTCCACGCTCGCCTTAATCTGCGGGACCGAGCTCTCAAGATTGCTGTTGATCAGAATGTTCCCCTCAGGAGTAACCACCAGGTACGAGGCCAGATCCTTGCTGCCAACGTAATAGAGGTTCCCCATAATCCGAAACGGAGGGAAAGCCTCGGTCCACTCTGGATTCTGAGCACGGCTGCTCACCGTCTGCAGCAGCATGAGGGTTGGTAGAAGTACGGAAAGAGCCGCCAGGCGCAACCTGAAGGCCGTTCGAGTCATCATTCGCTCAGCATGGCACCGTTTGCGGAGGATTTCCCCTAATAACTCTGCTTCCTTGTTATCTCTCTCGGTGCCGCCTTCCATCACAAATTCATCCACCTAACGAGGGAACGAAATGAGCCAGAATGGCTTCCCCTACCTCCAGGCAGGATTCCAATTTTCAGAGATAGTCAGCCAATCGTAAACAAAACAGCGTTTATGGGGACTGCTAAACGGACTGTGGCAATGCTTGATGAGTGGAAACAAGAAACATGGCAACTGTTCCTGCCAAATTGACCGCAAGTTCTGCGTGACGCGAGGATGGTTTCACCGGCCTTTTACCCTGTCCATGAGCATCACTCAATCGATTTCGTAATGCGCCGAGGCCCTCTACCACTGCAGTGCATCCGCCGAGAATCTGTTTGAAAATCGATTCTGTGTGTTGGCTGGGGGCGAGGTTTAGTGATTTCGCGACAAGCTTGTAAAGGGCTGGCAAATCAGCATCACCCGCATAGGCAACAGCACGCTCGTCCAAGATATGTTTACAGACTGTCTCTAATAACGTCCGAGAAAGCGTTATGGCCCCCTCTGGATCTGCTTCTCGCCGCTCCATCGCTCTTGCCCAGATTGTGTGTACGGACTCCGCGTCGAACTTCTCCATCGCAAGAGCGACATGTTGATCCGACGGCACAGCCGCAGCCCCGTCGATACGCTCAAAGAGAGGTTGAAATTGATCCCAGATGAATTGTCTGCGTTCCGCATAGCTCCGATATTCGCATTTGATAAATTGCCAAAACTGAGCTGTTGTACGACAAGTACGGAGGAAACGAGGAGCGATGTCTTTTAGTAAATGATGCTCAACGATTTCTTGTCTTAGTTGGGAATACTCTTGGGAATCGCCACTGCCCCCTGTAGCTTCAGCGACCAGAAGGTTTTGGAGCATTTCGATTCGCTCGGAGAGGTTGTTCGCTTTCATCACTTACCCGTCGTAACCTTCGGTATGGATTCGCTAGCGACTAATTGTATAGAGGCAGTTGAGTAAGCACGAGGCCGAAAGAATGGAAAACATCTAATACCTGAACGAAGCCGGGTGCCCCATTCATGCAGCTTCATCGCATGAGTGGGCATTCGAGCAAAGCTCGAACCGGCTTACCCCGACCAGCTCTCCACAGCACATCCAGTCGTGTCATCCTGAGCGAGCGCAGCGAGTCGAAGGATCTGCGGTTTCGTCCGCGCCCCGCGAGTCACACCCTCTTCCAGCAACAGCTCCGCGCTCCCGGCTCCGTTAGTCACATCCTATCCGCACAGCGAAGAATGGGAGAGCGTCTTCATGTGTGTCGGAATGAATCTCGCTAAAGTCGCAACGATCTCAACAGCAGCGCCTGAGCCTGCGGTCCAGCCGCACGGCTCAGGTCCACAGCGACGATCAACTGAAGGGAATACGAACCACAATTCCAGTGGTGATGCTGTTCTGGTTGGCCTTGGGGCCTACAAGACGAGTAAAGCTGTAGTCGATGACTCGCCAATCTATCCAGGGCAATATGTGAAGGTCGGCTCCCGCGGTTGCACCAGCAGCAAACGTGCCGCTGTTATACGTGCCAATGCCTCCCGAACCATACTGAACCTTGCCTCCGCCCAGCATGAGCTCGCCATAAGGGCGCAGGGGAATGAGTGGCAGATGAAACACGGCTCGCGGGCCGGCGGTGACCAGCGTCACGCCTATGTTGTCTTTGACTGGCAAGATAGTCCCGCGCACATCGATGCCGAAGTTGACAACGGGGAACCGCTGGCTGTCGTAGTACGCGCCGAAGGTAGCTCCGTTCAGGCGTGGGGTATTGGCGGTCGACAACTTGGAGGTTGTGAAACCACCATAGACAGCAAGCTGGGCGTGGCTGGGGACAGCGGTAGCAATGCCCAGCGCCAGGAGGGCGAGGATAGATCTCAAGAAGGACCTCTGTAAATGTTGAATGAGTTGAGGATACATGCCGACACCCGTCCCGGGGTGTAGCACTTGTGGGTGATCCTTGCACCCGGCATCCCGTCACTCGTCACAAGATGAGTCCGGAAAAGTCTCGATCACCCCGGGTGCCCCATTCATGCAGCTTCATCCCATGAGTGGGCATTCGAGCAAAGCTCGAACCGACATCCCCCGACCAATCTCATAGCTCACCCATACCTACCCCATCCAATCGTGTCATCCTGAGCGAGCGCAGCGAGTCGAAGGATCTGCGGTTTTGCACGGAACCCCAAAAGCGACATCTCCACGATTCGTCACAATCTTCAGCAGGAAAACCTTCAGCCACGTACCATTCCTATTCTTTCCCTCCTAAACTGGCGTTCACGCACCACGATCAGTTCGCAAGGAGGTCCATCCCGATATGAAGAGACTGGCACTCAGCCTTTCCCTTGCCGTCGTCAGCTGCCTTCCCCTCGCCGCGCAGACTCCCGCACCGAAACCGCCCACCACCCTCAAAGGCGTCCTGCTCGAGCAGCTCCGCACCACCCACAACTCTCAGGACTGGTTCGCCTCCGGCAACACCGCCATGCAGGGCCTCACCGCCGAGCAGGCGCGCTGGACCGATGGCAAGGGCAACCACTCCGTCGGCCAGCTGACCTATCACCTCGTCTTCTGGAACAAACGTTCCCTCCAGAAGTTCAAGGGTGAGAATCCGTCGCAGTTCAGTGGCAATAACGATGAGACCTTCAATAACTTCACCCCCGAACAATGGAACGATCTCGTCAAACAGTTCGATCAGGGAATGACCGAATGGGAAAAAGCAGTTGAAGGCGCCGATGATGCGACCATTGCCAAAAACGCCTCCCTCATCGCCCACATCGGAACCCACAACGCCTACCACATCGGCCAGATCGTCTTCGTCCGCAAAGAGCAGGGGTCCTGGGACCCGGCCAAGGGAGTGAAGTAGTCGCGACTGATCTCCCTGCGAAGTGTCATCCTGAGCGGAGCGCAGCGGAGTCGAAGGATCTGCGGTTCACACCATCTACTCATGAGCCGCCGCCGCACCTCTAAATCCTCCGAACTGGCAACAAGCCGCAAACGCTGTCAACCCCAACATCCACATACCTGCCACATAACAAGGGACTTGGCCCGTGCCGATCGTATCCGTCCAGATTGCTAAAATGGAGTTGAGCGGAAACACCCTGAAAAACTGATAAGAATCCGGCTCAGTCGTGCCGCTAACTTCAATATTCCGAAGACTTTGCAGGCATGACAGCCTTTAACCTTGAGTTTTTGTCATTTTCGCAGTGCAAGTCCAGACCTAAGAGTAATCGTTAGAAGACTTTGCACAAAAATGGGGGGACTACCCGCCCGCAACGGCTCCAATAACCAGCAGAGGCTCCCGCCCCTCAGCCACCTCCTGAGGCAGCGGCGTGTCGATACTCTCGTGCGAAAGATCTTCCTGACACGCGAAGAACCGCAGGAACGCCCGCCGCTCCTTCGTCGCATGGTCACGGATCGTTCCGCACAGCATCGGATACTGCTCCTCGACCGCATCCAGCACCGAGCGCTGCGTTGCGGCAGAGACCTCGACCGTCAGCTCGCCCTTCACCTTCGCCAGGGTGCGCAGATGCGGAGGCAGCACAACCCGCACCATCATGGAAGCGTCTGGACCTCGACCGAAAGTACCGCGGGAAGATCGCGAACGATCGGCTTCCAGCTATCGCCCGCATCGGAAGAGGCGTAAACCTGGCCGCCCGTCGTGCCGAAGTAGATGCCGCACTTGTCCAGCGAGTCGACCGCCATCGCGTCCCGCAGCACGTTGACGTAGCAGTTCTCCTGCGGCAGCCCCTTCGTCAGTGGCTCCCACTCGTTGCCGCCCGACCGGCTGCGATAGACCTGCAGCTTGCCGTCAAGAGGGAAGTGCTCGCCGTCGCTCTTGATGGGAACCACGTAGATCGTCTCCGGCTCGTGCGCGTGCACGTCGATCACAAACCCGAAGTCGGTCGGAAGATTTCCGCTCACCTCGGTCCAGTGATCGCCGGCGTTGTCCGACCGCATTACGTCCCAGTGCTTCTGCATAAACAGCGTCCCCGGACGCGACGGATGCATGGCGATGTGATGAACGCAGTGCCCAACCTCGGCTGTCGGATCAGGGATAAACTCCGACCGCAACCCCTGGTTGATCGGCTTCCACGTCTCGCCGCCGTCATCGGTGCGGAACGCTCCCGCGGCCGAGATAGCGATGTACATCCGCTTCGCGTCACTCGGGTCCAGCAGAATGGTGTGCAGACACATGCCGCCCGCGCCCGGCTGCCAGTGCGGGCCGGAGCCGTGCTTGCGCAGGCCGGGAAGCTCCTGCCAGTTCTGCCCGCCGTCGGCGGAGCGGAAGAGAGCAGCGTCCTCGACACCGGCAAAGATGGTGTCCGGATCGCTGAGGGACGGCTCCAGGTGCCACGCCCGCTTGAACTCCCACGGATGCGGCGTGCCGTCATACCACTGGTGCGTCCCCGCATCGCCCTCGTAGGCGAACTTGTTCCCGACAGGATTCCACGTTGCGCCGCCGTCATCGGACCGCTGCACGACCTGCCCGAACCACCCGCTGGTCTGCGATGCGTAGATGCGGTTCGGATCTACCGGCGAGCCCTTCATGTGGTAGATCTCCCAGCCGGCGAAGTGGGGTCCCTCGACCTTCCAATCTTCCCGCTTGCCGTCGGAGGTGAGGACGAACGCTCCCTTGCGCGTGCCTACCAGAACCCGAACTCCGCTCATCGGTCGACTCCTTCATATCTCGGGTGCTTCGTGTTCGTACCCGAGGAGATTTGCTTCGAAGATTTGCTTCGGGCCTATGCTGTCGAAGCGCGAACAACCAGCGTAGGCGGAACCAGAATATTCTTGGGGGACTGCTCTGGGTTACTCGTCAACTCGAGCGCCAACTCGCCTGCGATACGGCCCAGCTCAGCTGTTCCGTGATCGATAGAGCTCAGCGGAACCCTGAGGTAATCGTTATACGGCATATTCCCGCAGCCGATGATGGCGATATCTTCAGGTACACGCAAGCCCGCAGCCGTCACCGCTGCGATCGCGCCGATTGCGGTCATATCGTTGTAGCAGAAGACTGCATCCGGACGCTCTTCGAGCGCCAGCAGCTTCTGCATCGCCTCATACCCTGTCTTGTCGCCACGTTCCTCCATGTGATCGCAGACGACAACATAATCGTCTGGAACCGCAAGACGATGTTCCGTCATGGCATTCCGGAACCCCCTCAGGCGATCAAATGATGGGCTCGTGTTCCGGCCCGCGATATGTGCGATTCGCCTGCGGCCGATGCTCACCAGATGATTCGTCGCCATCTCCCCGACCATCAGGTCGTTCGATCCGACGAAGTGCGCTGCAAGGTGAGGAAAGTTACGGTCGAAGAGAAGGTAAGGGGTCCGTTCGTCCCCCAGCTCATAAAAGTTGCGCAGGTTCGGCTGGCACGATGCGATCAAAAGCACATCGATACCGCGGCGCAACAGCGTGCGAATCTCCTGCCGTTCGATCTCCGGATCCTCTTCGGAAGAAGCCAGAATTACGGCTCGATTGCTCTTCCGCAGCACGCCGCTCAGGGACTTCGCGAACTCGGCAAAGAACGGATGGACAAGGTCCGGTACCACCAGACCTACCGTGTAGGTCTTTCCGCTTGCCAGACCGCGAGCCAGCATGTTGGGCTGATAGTTCAGCTCCTTCATGCGTTTCAGGACGCGCTTACGGGTCTCCTCGCCGATGTCGCTGTTTCCTCGCAACACCTTTGAGACGGTGACGACAGAGACACCAAGGTCCCGTGCAATATCTTTCAGTCTGACGGCCATAGCAGCATCATCCTACAGCGAACCATCGAAAGGGAAGGAAACCGCCCTTCAATCGGGAAACGCTTTCTCTAGCAAAACCTGGTTCGGCGCCACAAACTCCAGCCACCTGCCACCAGACTGATGGCCAGCACAACGCTCAGACCCGCGATCCAGCGCCGATCCATTGCCAGCGGAGGAACCACTGCCTGTGTCCCGAGCCAGAGAAAGATGCCGGTTGCCGCCGCCACGATGGCGTAGTCCCACCATCGACGGCGCTCGTCGCGTCCGCCAAATTCGTCTCCTGCCTGCGCAGCCAGGGTCCTGTTGTAATCGAGGTTGTATCGTTCGCACTCCCGCAGGACGGCCTCATTATTGGAGGTCTGTTCTCGGGCTGAGGCGACCGCGGTTCCGATTGCCAGCGCTCCGAGGATCATGATGAGCGACCCCGCGATGACGAGCAGGCGATGTTGACTATCCGCTCCAGCCAGTTCCCCAAAGACCAGCGCGCCCCAAACCAATCCCCAGAGCTGGTTTGTATTCGAAAGCGGGATGCCTCGGCCGATACCCAGATATTTTGCCGCAAATTGCTGGAACAGATCGCCGATGACCCAGACAAAACCGCCCAGAAAGAGCCAGAAGACCAGGCCGGGCTGATGGAACAGCGCGAACGAAGGCGAGTGCAGACCGCCGTCGAGGGCGAGCGTCAGCCCAAACACGGTTCCCAGTTCGCCAACGGTAAACGCCGTTACAAAGGACAACGGATTCATCCCGCTGATATAAGCCTTGCGGTAGGGAACATACATCGTTCCCCACATCAGACTGGCGCCTGCGGCGGCCAGAATTCCGCGCACTGCATGATGGCCCGCGGTGCTCTGGCCATGGATGGTGCTGAACCCCAGCATCACGGCGGCGACAACAATCGCTACCGTTCCCAGAACGACCTTACTGATATTGGCGGCGTTGGCTCCCTGCAACTCCTTGAAGAGGACCCTTCCCCACAGCAACCCGATGAGCGAGTTGGCGTTCCAGAGGGGAAACGCGACGGCCAGGCCCACGTCGCGAATGGCAAATACCGTAAGGGTGTTGGCGACTGCCCACAATGCCCCAGCCAGCAGAGCCCATACAATCAGGTGTTTCTTCTCCATCAAATCAGCAAATACATAGCCGGTCCCCTTAAGCAGGGTAGGGAAGGTCCAGCGTGCGGTGAAGACGCCCGCCACCATGCAGAGCGAGACTGCAAACGGCGACAGGCCTGCGTTTACCAGCTTCGTAGGAGCCTCCGCAGCGCCTAGCCATACCCCCGCGGTTAACCCGCAGATGACTCCCAACCCATGCAGCGACATTCCGTGCTGCTTTGTCTTTTCAACCACACTTGCCACCTGGTCTCCTCAATTTCAATGCAGCACTACCAGCAACACAATACCGGCCACAAGAACGAAAAACGGCACAAGAAAGTGGCTATCGGTAAGAATGGTCTTCGTCGAACGAGCTAACCCCATGACTTCTCCTTCTGCTTCAAACGGTATTACGTAAGCGGTTACGCTCGGGCTTCACCCTATCGGTCCGCTCTTGCGGCTGTCAACAGAATCTGTGAGGCGTACGCCCTCCGGATCTTTCTGACACCCATCTTCGCCTGATCCATTTTCCGACACCACCCACAAAAAATCTTCCTAACCGCGCTCCTCTTTCCTTGTCTAATGCGCTGAATGGAAGTCAACGACCATGTGATCGTCCGGAAGGTATTGGACGGAGACAAAGAGGCGTATGGCACGCTTGTCGCTCGCCATAGTCCAACCGTCTTCCGTGTCGCCTTCCGCATCACCGGCGATGAGGCCGATGCTGATGAGGTGGTCCAGGAAGCTTTCCTTCGAGGGTATCAGCGGCTTCAGACTTTCGAGTCTCGATCGGAGTTTAGAACCTGGATCTACCGCATCGCCGTTAACTGCGCACTCAATATGACCAGCAAACGCAAAGTCGAAGCAACATATCAGATCGGAGAAGAGACGGATCCCGTAACCCAGCAGGTGCAGGTCGCCGATCACGCGGCTGGTCCGGAGCGTACCCTGCTCAGCCGCGAGATCCAGAGCCTTCAGACTGCAGCTCTTGGAACCCTGACTCCTACCGAACGCACGGCCTTCCTTCTGCGCCATATGGAGGACCGCTCCACCGCAGAGATAGCCAGCGTTCTCGAGATTGCTCCCAATGCAGCCAAGCAGGCAGTGTTTCGCGCCGTTCAAAAGCTGCGTCGCAGCCTTGCTCCACTCCGGGTGAACCCATGAATCACTTAAGCGAAGAACAACTCATCGATCATTACTACGGCAAAGCTGAATCCTCGGCGGCTGCCAGCAAACACCTGCAGGCCTGCGACGATTGCGCGCGGAGTTACGCATCTCTCGCCAGCGATCTCGGGGCCATAAAGCCGCCCTCAGTTCCAGAGCGCAGTGCTGCATACGGTGAAGAAGTCTGGCAGGCAATTCGCGGCACTCTCCCTGTCTATGAGCCTGTGAAAGCGAAATCCCACTGGAACTGGCTTGTCCTCAAACCGTGGAGTCTTGCTGCCGCCGCGACGGCCTGTCTCCTCATCGCGGCGGCTTTTTTTGCAGGGCGTCAGTGGGAACATCGCAACAGCTCGATTGCAACGCATGCTGTCAACGCGGACGCAGGCAAGCAGCGTGTCGTCCTGGTGGTGCTTGGCGATCACCTGGATCGCTCGGAGCGCCTTCTGGTCGGGCTCGAGCATGCAGAACCTTCAACAGAGGCTTCCCTCCAGGCTGAGGCACGAGACATTCTCTCGGCCAATCGCTTGTATCGCGCAAGCCTGAATCAGACCGATGACCCCGTTCTTGCAGCCGCTCTGGACCACCTGGAGCGCGTGCTGGTGGAAGTTTCGAACCAGCCTGCGGGGCTGTCGCAGACAAAGCTGGTTGAGCTGCAAAAAGAAATGAATACCGACGGCCTGCTCTTCGAGGTTCGTATCCTTCGCTCCCGGGTCCAGGAGGATGTCGATCGAAACAACGCAGTTGCAGCAAAGAAAGGGGTCTCCATTTTATGAAAACGAAATTATTCTTCCCGGTGGTGCTGGTTGTGTCTGCCCTCTTTGTGCCCGTAGGCGTCTGCTTAGAACCTGTAGCGCCTTCGAGCGCGGAGTTTCCGCTCGAGATATCGATGGATGATCGCGGAAGCAATGAATATGCCGACGGTACGCGAGCGATCAATGAGGGCCGCTGGTCGGACGCCGCGACGATCTTCTCGAAGATCGCTTCACAGGCTGGAGATCGCGCAGATGCCGCTCTCTATTGGACCGCTTATGCGCAGAACAAGGAGGGTCAGCAAGCACGAGCGCTTGAGACCTGCGCGAATCTTGGCCATACCTATCCGCAGAGTCGCTGGATTCGAGAGTGCGATGCACTTCGCATTGAGATCCGCGGACGTAGTGGGCAGCCGATCTCCCCTCAGTCCACGGGAGACGACGAGCTGAAGCTGCTCGCTCTCAACGCGCTGATGCAGCAGGACGAGGCACGGGCTATGCCGGCGATCAAACAGATTCTGAACGGCAATGGTTCAGAGAAGCTCAAAGAGCGGGCTCTGTTCGTCCTTGCCAACAGCAACTCTCCCGAGGCGCAAAAACTGATCGGAGAGATCGCCCGTGGGCAATCGAATCCCGCGCTCCAACTGAAAGCAGTTCGTATGTATGCCGCGATCAAAGGAAAACAGTCTGTCGCAACCTTGGCCGAGGTGTATCAACATACGGCGGACGAGGCGATAAAGCGAGCCGTTCTGCAGTCGTACCTGATATCTGGATCGACGGACAAACTCGTGGAAGCAGCCCGCAGCGAACAGAATCCGATGCTGTCGAAGACCGCAATCCAGGAACTGGGAGCTATGGCTGCTGTCTCTGCCCTCAACCAGCTGTACCACGACACCAAAGATGCACAGGTGAAATCCGCCATCCTAGGCTCATTGGTAGCTTCCGGTCCAAAGGGAATGGAAGCGCTAAGCGAAATTGCAAAGTCGGAGCAGGATCCAGAGCTTCGCCGCAAGGCAATTCGTAACCTTGGGATTAGCGGCGGCGCTTCGGCTGCTCCGGCGCTGTTGGCTACCTACCAAAGCAGTTCAGATTCTGAATCGAAGAGGGCAGCCCTCGATGGCCTCTTCCTCTCTGGAGACGCGCACGATCTGGTCTCGCTCGCCCGTACGGAGAAGAATCCCGAACTGAAGCAGGCTATCGTCTCCAAGCTGAGCATCATGCACAACAAAGAGGCTACCGATTACATGATGGAGATTCTCAACAAGTAGCAGCGTCCTCATAAAGGAGGGTACGTCCCGTGAATAGCCACCTCGCTATTGCTCTCGTCCTTAGTGCGTCTGCCATCGCCTTTTCAGGGCAGCAGCCGCGAGTCTCGGATACGCAACTGAACACTGAGTCTGTTGGCTCAGGACTGTCCGCGACGGTGACGCGATTTCAGCACTCCGTCCAGCAGCTTTGGGTTGGATATGAAGTGCCGTCTCTTCCGCGAAACCATGCATCTTCATGTGGGGATTCATACGGATCCTCATCTGACGATGGATGCTGCGGTGAGATTCAGCTCGAAGGAAATCGAGCCAGTGTGAACAACTCTGTCCAGAACACCGAGCCCGGCAGGATGTACGTCCTGCTACGGCTTGACCATGGAGCAATCACCAGGGTTCGCCCCGCAAATGTAGGATGCCGGATGAACGCAGGTGGTATCCCCTTTACCTGGCTTACGGGGGTGCAGCCAGAAGACAGTGTCCGCTTTCTCGCACAGCTTGCGGCCCAGCCCGGAATCGAGAATCGAGTCATGGATGGTTCCCTTGCTTCCTTGGCACAGCAGGCGACACCTGCCGCGACCCCTGAGCTGACGAACCTCGCAACGTCAGGGGCATCGCACCTGCGAGAGAAAGCAGCCTTCTGGTTGGCGGCGGAGCGAGGGCATGAGGGGCTGCTGGTTCTTGAAAAGCTCCTTCGCACCGAACAGGATCCAAAGCTTCGGGAGAAGCTTGCCTTCGATCTCTCCATCAGTCGCGAGCCAGTCGCGACAGATGATCTGCTTGCGCTTGCGAAGTCGGACGGTAACGCCGGTGTTCGCTCTCAAGCAATCTTCTGGCTGGGCCAGAAGGCAGGGAAGAAGGCGACCGCTGCTCTAACGAATGCGATCGAGAACGATCCGGATCAGCAGGTGAAGAAGAAGGCCGTCTTCGCTCTCAGTCAACTGCCGAAAGACGAGAGTATCCCGCAACTCATCCATGTGGCTCAGACAAACACGAATCCGGCCGTGCGCAAGGACGCGTTCTTTTGGCTGGGACAGTCGGGTGATCCACGTGCGCTTGCTTTTCTGGAATCGGTACTAAAGCAATAGCGTTGCGACACTTCGCAGCACATTAACCTCGCCCTCCCACATGGAGGGCGAAAGTGCGTTAGACTCCCAACTGTTCTGCTTTACCGCTAACCCCGTCGAGAATCGACGCCGAACAGTTTCCTAAGGAGCCGCATACGTTGATCGTTCCCGTTCGCCTTCCTGCGCTGCGCGTCATAGCAAAGACGTTCGTTGCCATGATTCTCTTCGCGTCCCCATTTGTCTATGCGCAGTCGCCAAGAGAGGTCTCGGAGATCCTGCATACGCTTCCGCCGCCATCGCAAAAGACCATCGAACGGCTTGCCTCGTTTGAAAATCTCCAGGCGGACGAGTGGCACTATCATGTGGGTGATCTGGCGCATGGAGAAGACCCAGCCCTGAATGATTCTTCATGGCCTGTAGCCAAGCCGCACAGCAAGGCCCCGACGGAGGCTGTCTGGTATCGCCGCCTGATAGAGGTGCCGAAGACCCTGAACGGATATGACCTCACGGGTGCGCGCATATGGTTCCAGTTCCGTGCGAACGCAAACGGTCCTGTTCCGGAGATCATCTACTTCAATGGCCGCCGGGTGGCTCTGGGAGACGACCTTGAGCCCATCGTTCTTTTCGACCAGGCAAAGCCCGGCGACAAGATACTTGTCGCGGTCAAGCTGCTTCAGACCGTCGATACCAAAAACTTTGGCGCTGTTTCTACACGGATCGAGTTTGCGAAAGGACGTCCCAATCCGTCCGACCTGCGGCTGGAGTTCCTCTCGACGGCAGTGCTTCTGCCCTCGCTCTCGAAGCAGCCAAAGCAGGATATGGCTACCTTGGAGAAGTCCATCGGCGCGGTCGACCTTTCTGCATTGGACGCAGACAATCAACCGAAATTCGATGCTTCGCTGGCTGCATCGCGTCAGCAGCTTGAAACCCTGAAGCCGACGCTGCAGCAGGCGACCATTCACCTTACGGGGAACTCCCACATTGACGCCGCATGGCTGTGGCCGGTGTCAGAGACCGTGGATGTGGTCAAGCGTACGTTCTCGACTGCACTGCAGTTGATGAATGAGTATCCGGACTACACTTACACCCAGTCCGCAGCTGCATACAACGAGTGGATGGCGACGAAATATCCGGCCATCAATAATGAGATCAAGAAAAGAATCAAAGAGGGCCGGTGGGAAGTTGTCGGCGGGATGTGGGTGGAGCCCGATCTCAACATGCCCGATGGCGAGTCGCAGGTTCGCTCGCTCCTGATCGGCAAGCGTTGGTTCCAAAAGGAGTATGGTGTCGACGTACGCATCGGCTGGAATCCTGATTCTTTTGGGTACAACTGGCAGCTCCCACAGATTTATAAACGCTCTGGCATCGACTACTTTGTTACCCAGAAGATGACTTGGAACGACACCAACCAACTCCCGTTCAAGCTCTTCTGGTGGGAGTCGCCGGATGGAAGCAAGGTGCTGTCTTATTTTCCGCATGACTATGCGAACAACAATCTGAATCCTGTTCGTCTCTCCGGCGATCTCGCGGTTGCGCGCCAGCGCGCTCCCGGAATGGAGCAGATGATGGATCTCTACGGAGTTGGCGATCACGGCGGAGGACCGACTCGCGCCATGCTGGATGAGGGCAATCACTGGGCAAAGGACAATATGATCGTGCCGAAGCTTCAGTTCGGCACGGCACAGAGCTACTTCAACAACGTAGAGACGAAGATCGCGCCCCATTCCTCGACCTGGGACTATGCCTCCATCGCCAAAGGATACAAGGCGCCCGCAGCAGAAGCAGGCAAGATCAGCGTCCCGACATGGAATGACGAGATGTATCTGGAGTACCACCGCGGCGTCTTCACGACCCAGGCGCAGCACAAACGAAACATGCGCGAGAGTGAAGAGCAGACGCTGAACGCGGAGAAATACGCTTCGCTGGCGTGGCTTAATGGAAATAGCTATCCCAGTGATCAGTTCACGGATGCCTGGAAGAAGATCGCCTTCAACGGCTTCCACGACCTTGCGGCCGGATCTGGCATCGGCGTCATCTATAAAGAGGCTCAGGCAGAGTTCGATCAGATCCGGCTCGAGACCAATGAGATCTCCGCGAATTCGCTGCAAACGTTGGCTGCGAACATCAACACAAAAGCGGCGGGCGATGTTCCCGTGCTGGTCTTCAATCCGCTTGCGTGGAGCCACACCGGTGTGACCACGGTAAGCGTGCAGCTTCCCGGAAGTTCAGAGGACGGCATCTCGCTGCTGGACGAGCATAACAACGTGGTTCCGACGAAGACTATTTCGAAGGATGCGAAAAACGGTATGTACAAACTGCTGGTTCAAGCGCAGGACGTACCGTCTTTGGGATATCAGGTATTGCATGCGGTCTCTGGTGACAAGCCCTTCAAGACGGACCTGAAGGCCTCGGACACCGCGATGGAGAACTCGTTCCTGCGTGTCCAGGTCGATCCTAAAACGGGATGCATCACAAGCCTCTACGATAAGAAGGCCAACTTCGAATCCATCGCCAAGGGAGCCTGCGGAAATCAACTCCAGACCTTTGCCGATCTTCCGAAGGACTACGACGCGTGGAACGTCGATCCGGGAACGTTCGACCACATGACGCCAATCAATGAGGTCGACTCTGTTCAGCTCGTTGAGCAGGGACCCATGCGTGCGGTCATTCGTGTAAGCCGCACGTGGCAGCAGTCGAAGTTCGTCCAGGACATTCAGCTTTACGCCAATCGCGATACGGTCGACGTCATCAATGACATCGACTGGCGTGAGAGACATGTTCTGCTGAAGGCAGCCTTCCCGCTGGCCGCCTCCGGTCCGATGGCGACCTACGAGATTCCTTACGGGTCTATCGAGCGTCCGACAACGCGCAACAACTCATGGGAAAAGGCTCGCTTCGAAGTACCCGCATTGCGTTGGGCCGATCTCGGAGATTCGAAGCACGGTTTCAGCCTGCTGAACGAAGCCAAGTACGGTTACGACGCAGCGGGCAACACCCTGCGCCTGACATTACTTCGTTCGGCAACCTGGCCAGACCCTGATGCCGATCAGGGGCACCAACACTTCAGCTATGCTCTTTACCCTCACGCAGGAGGATGGAAGCAGGCTCTGACGGAACGTCGGGGTTACGAATATAACTACGATCTTCGCGCCCAGCAGGTTGCGCCCCACGAAGGAGCCCTGCCGCTCGAGCACTCGTATGCATCCGTCTCACCAGACAATGTAGTGCTCACAGCTCTCAAGAAGGCAGAGGACGACAACGGGCTTGTCTTCCGTGCCGTAGAGTGGGCAGGAAAACAAGGCGACGTAACCTTCACCGTCCCCGCAGGCGCGACCGCCGCGACGGAGACGAATCTAATGGAGAAACCGGTAGGGTCTTCCTTGACGGTCTCCGGAGATAAAGTGACGGCGCACATCAACCCGTACGAGATTCTTTCGATTCGGGTTGACTATCCACAAAACGCGAAGCCATAACCGAAAGCATTTTCCTAAAGGAGCCGGGTGGGCGCTGGACGGCTCACCCGTCTTCTTTGAAGAGCCGGTTTGTCACGTAAACTTAAAACAGGAGAACAGGATGAGCTTTGTACGCAATCAGGACCCAACGACCTTCACCCCCGAGCCCGGGATGCGTCGCCAGGTCCTCGCCAATACTGACCAATTGATGCTCATTCGGCATTATTTTGACGCAGACTGGGTTGGTGCGCGTCATAGTCATCCACATCATCAACTCGTCTACGTGATTCGCGGGGCGATTCGCGTTGATATTGATGGTAAGTTGTTCGATGCCCGTGCCGGCGACAGCTTTATCGTCGATGGAGGTGTACAGCATCAAGCCTCGGCCCTGGAACCTTCTGAAGTCCTCGATGTCTTTACACCCACTCGCGAAGACTACCGTGAACTTTTGAAGTAGCTACTGATCCAGCGCCGTGGAGCTCTTGCCGCTAAAAAAACGAATACTGTAGACGACCAATCCAGCAAGCAGAATCAGACCCGCAGTTCGTATCTCCCGTAGAAAATTGGGACGGGAGAAGAGAATAAATAGAAATCCGGCGAGTGCAAGCAAGGCAGGAATCGGGTAGAGCGGCATTCGATAACCACGCTCTTTGCGCTCACGCCTATGTTTCGGTAACAGCACCGCGAGACCTTGCAGAAGAAACTGAAATAAGATTCGGATGACGACGAGCGCGGTGATCACCTCCTGCAGCCGGAAGACGCAGCAGATCATCGTCATCGCTCCGAGTGTTAGCAGCGCATGATGCGGCATCCGCAGCTTGGGATGAATCGCGCCAAACCAGGACGGAAAATTTCCATCCCGCGCGGCCGCGAAAGGAATTCGCGATTGTCCCAGCAGCAACGCAAATACAGAGCAGAGTGCGGCAACGGCGATTAAGACAACGGTGATGCCTGCCACGGTGTGTCCATAGAGCCGTTCTATGAATACGGCCATCGTAAACATTCGCGCATGGCTCTCGGTATCATGAGCCAGCTCCCTCCACGGCAGCACACCTAGAACGCTGATATTCATCAGCAGGTAGAGGGTGCCGACAATGACGACGGAGCCAAGAACTGCCCGCGGAATCGTGCGTTGCGGATCACGGACCTCTGCTCCCAAAAAGCAGGCGCTGTAATAGCCGCCGTAATCATATGCAGCGACAAGCAAGCCAGCTCCCAGCCCGATAAAGAATGCGCCATCAAGGTGAAAGGCTCCAGCGGGAAAATCGAAGGCAATCCTGGTGTTGAAGTGCGTGAATCCTGCAAAAATGATGAATACCAGCGTCAGAACGACGGCGACACCCAGCCAACGCACGATCTTGTCGATAGCCACAATACTTCGATAAAGGATCGCCAGGGCAAGCAGGCAGGCACTCATCGCAATAAGAGTCTGGCCACTCAATACAAGCGGCACGCCCAAAAGTCGCATAGAAAATATCGGCTTTACCGCGTTTGGAATGAAGAAGGAGATGTACTGCGAAAATCCGATGCATCCGGATGCAATCGATAGTGGGGAACTGAAGAGGATCTGCCAGGCATACAGGAAGGAAAAGATGCGCCCTAATCCTCGTTCTCCGTAGAGATGCTTCAAGTAAGCGTACGATCCTCCCGCTTCCGGATAGGTCGTTCCCAACTCGCTCCATACCATCCCATCACACAACGATAGAGCTGCGCCCAGAATCCAGCCCAACATCGCCTGCGGGCCGCCCATCGCGGCGACGATCAACGGAAGAGTCACAAACGGCCCTATCCCAACCATTCCGATGACATTGAGGCCAAGTGCAGAGGATGTCGAGAGACCCCGTTGCAGCCCTGCCGGGGTCGTTTCGGTCATAAGTCTAGGCCCCGAACCTCTAGCGTCCATGGGATTGTCCCGTCAGCTCGTCGCATTCTTCTCGCAATATCTGATGTGCTTCTACTAGGCTACGCCTTCTTTCTTCAAGCCAGATCTGATCGGTTGTCACGGTTTCGCGTGCACGACGAATCTCCGGTTCCAGCACCTCCGCAGCTGGTCCGCCGGGAACCTTCCTGACTGAGACAAAGTTTTTTGCGCTCAGGGCCTTATAAATGATGTCGCGCGACAGTACATGCTTTCCCTGCAATTCCAGCACGACGATATCGGTCATCGCATCGACATCGTAACGACCCTCTAGTTCCCGCACGGCTTTGCTAACGATTCCATGTGCTGCATGAAAGCTCATCCCGGTGCTGCGGACCAGGGTGTCCGCAAGTTCTGTTACTGGAAGGAAATTACTGTCGGCCGCCGCAGCCATTCTGTCTGTGTTGAGCTCCGCTTCTTCGAGGGCTCCACGCAACAGGCGAATGCTTCGTTCCGCATCGTCGAATGCGGTATAGACCAAAGGCTGCAAATCGTCTTCGGCATCGTTCATGTCCGCGAATGGCGTGTTGTGCAGCGCACCAAGCACTGCTTGTGCTTCAAATAGCGCCCTGCTTGCGAGCACGCGAACATGCTCGAGCGGAACCGGATTTCGTTTCTGCGGCATAATGCTCGAAATCTGTACATAGGCATCACTGAGTCGCAGAAATCCGAACTCGACCGTACTCCAAAGCAGCAGGTCCTGAGTAAAGCGTCCCAGGCTGAGCATGGCTGCTGCCAGCACACCACAACACTCTGCTACGTAGTCGACCGCCGCAATGGCGCCGTAAGAATTTATCTGCAGGCCCTCGAAGCCAAGAAGCTTCATCGTAAAACTGCGATCAATTGGAAATCCCGTGGTCGTAATAGCGCAGGCCCCTAGAGGACTTCGATTCACTCTGGCATAGCTCTGCCGAATGCGTTCAGCGTCTCGCTGCAGCACTTCGATATACGCCATCAAATAGTGCCCCAGGGTCGTAGGCTGCGCCGGCTGATTATGGGTGTAACCGGGAATCAAAGCCGACCGATGCGTCCACGCCAGTTCCGTCAACAGCTGTCGTAGAGCCAGTAATGTTTCGAAGACCTGCAGCAATCGTTGGCGCAGAACCATCCGGTACATCGTCAGGTCAATGTCATTGCGGCTGCGCGCCGTGTGCATCTTTCCGGCGACTTCCTCGCCGCACGCGGCAGCAAGCTTCTTTTCGAGATAGAAAAAGAGATCCTCAAAGCTGCCATCGTATTCAGCGGCTCTGATCTCATCGCGGTTCAGCTCATCGAGTGCACGAATGCAGACTACAGCCTCTGCCGCGGGCATGATTTCCTGGCGGGCCAGCATCAACGTGTGCGCGTACTCGATCTCGAGCAGCGGTTCCAGAAAATATCGCTTCGCATCCGCAAAGACGGGTTTCAAGATGGTGTCGCGGTAGATCGGTGCCGGAAACGTTGGCTTCTGGCCGGAGCTCTTCATGCACTTCCCTTCAAATGCTTCCTGATGCAAGACAAAAAAGTGGCGTAAACCATTATCGGTTTACGCCCTTGCGATTGACTACCAACGTGCGGCAATACCAAATTGAATAATGCGTGCCTCTAACACGGAACCCCGTGTGATCGTCGGCGCTCCGACCGGCGTTCCAATCGGCCCTTGCGAGGAGTTCGCGGTCTGGACGATCGCCTGGGTGGCCGCACTGTTCGGTCCAAAGGAGGTTACGTTCGTGTGATTGAAGATGTTATTCGCCTCCAGAAGGAAGGAGGGCGAGATGCGCTCGAACAGCTTCGGGAAAGTCCTCGTATAACGTCCGTCGATCTGATAGACATTCGGGGTGCGCAATGAGTTTCTTCCGACGAACAGTGGGCGTGTCACAGAGGCGACCGAGGAGTCGCCATTGAGCGACACGTTGGTCACGAGGTTCTGCTGGTCTCCTGAGCTGATGTTCGCCAGCAACGCAACCATATTGTCGTTCGCGAGAGTATTCCAGAAGCCTTTGCTAAGGTTGAACTCCGGCTGCATGACCGCTGTCAGGTTGAATGCGCTGGGATGATTGACGCTGCTGTTGCTGCGGTCGCGCTTGCGATTGGTCGTGTCCTGAATGAACGATACTCCCGGAGCAAACTCAAAGGTATTCACCTCGGGCGCATCAGAAATCGAATGCGACCAGGTGTAGTTTGCATTGAGCTGGATCCCCCGAGAAAGATTGTGGACGTAGTTCACGAGCAGGGCATTGAAGCTCGTGTTCGCTCCGGACTCAACTTGGTTGATCTGATTGAAGCGCGTATTCATTCGAGTTGAGGCGTTGGCAGTTGTGCTGAAGACCGGACGGCCATCGGCAAGCGAACCGATTGGATTGATCGGGTTGATATTGTGCAGGTACTGCAGATTTCGGCCGTTCGTCATGATGTACCCCATCATGAACGTGTCATGCCGGCTGAACTCGTGTGAGAGTTGAAGGCTGCCATTCCAGGTGTACTCGTTGTCAAACTTCGGCGAGATCGTCGTCACGTTCTGTGCCGGTGTTGTGCCCGTAACGGAAGGAAGATTTGGGAACGCGGGAGCTCCAGCTGGAACAACGCCGTTTGCAATGGTGTAGGTGAAGCTGTTGGTGCGGTTCGACCCATCGAGGTTCAAAGCATTGAACCAGAGGTTCGTAGGTGTGGACTGGTAGAACACACCCGCGGAAGCCTTCAACACAGTACGGTCATCCAGTTGATAGGAAAGTCCAACGCGCGGGGCAAAGTTGGTATTCGGCGTATTGAAGCTGCGCGAATTGACGAAGGGAGCGTTCGGGTTCGCCTGAGGCCCTTTGAAGCGGTCATATCGGACGCCGTAGATCAGTGTCAGTCGCGGTGTGACTCTCCAGGTGTCCTGAACGTAGGCACCCAGGAACAGCGAAGCATACCCGATTCCGTTCCGATCCTGCTGGCTCGAGAATTGCGAGTATGCGTAGGGATTCGTGCCGTTTTTCGCTGCGAGATAGTTCGTTAGAGAAGAGAAGGTGTATTGATTGAAGCTCACCAGCCGCTGCCGGTTGATCAACTGTGCAAGATTGAAGCCACCCTTGATGGTGTGAGCTCCACGAATATAGGTAACGTTATCGCTGCCGCTGGGGATCTTGTCCGTGTACTGATCTCCGCCATTGCTGGATGCTCCAATATTAGCGACGCCGGTGATCACGATTGCGGGATCCTTGCCGCCCTGTGGGCCAGCAAAGTGCGAATTGTTGCGGAAGGGCCATGAGAAGCGAAGCTCGTTCAACAGGTGATCGTTAATCGTCGAAGTCAGCTGCATACCGATCACATGAGCGCGATCCAGGAAGTCAGTACCCGTGCTCCGAGCATTCAGGCCGCCGACCTGTGTGTTGTAAGGAAAGTCGTTCTTGAAGTAGTTGTACCGGATAAAGAGCGAATTCTTTTTATTGATCGTCCAGTCGCCACGACCCATCACGAAGGTTCCGTGAAGTAGACCGGGAGCAGCGGCAACCTGATCTGCCGGTAATCCCAGCGCCTGAATATTTGCAGGAGTGATGGTCACAGGCGCAGGCTGCCCGCGAACGACATGTTCATAGGCGCCGAAAAAGAAGAGCCTGTCTTTGATTACAGGTCCACCCATGTTCGCTGAATAGTCTTCCAATTCTAGATTGGGCTTCGCCTTCGTCTTGTCGGCGAAGAATGGATAGGCTGTCGCATCCTGCCATCGGCGAAGCCATTGAAAAAGACCGTGATAACCATTCGTTCCGCTATTTGAAATTACGTTGTAGACATTTCCCGTGGTCCAGCCGAACTCAGGAGCGAAGCTGTTCGAGACCGTCTGTACCTCTTTGACGAAAATATTGCCGATGGGAAACAGCCGCAGCCCGATACGATCGCTCTGCGTGTTCACCATGCCGTCCATCTGATAATTAATGCGGTCCAGCAACCCGTTCGTGTTTAAGGTTCGTGGAATCCCAAGTTCCTGATTGGGGTGTCCGCTGACGCCGGGCTGGAAAAGGATGAAGTTGTACGGATTTCTGGACGTCAGCGGCAGATTTTCAACCTCTCGCGAATCCAGCGTGCGCTGCACATTGAGGGTCGAAGGATCGATGTTCCCGGCTGAGGCAGTCACCTCAATCTGTTCACTCGCGCTTCCTACCGTCAGCGCACTGTCGAGTGTGGCCTCTTTACCCGCCGTCAATGCGATCTGATCGTAATGCGCGGTCGAAAACCCTTCTTTACTGATGGAGACGGTATACGTCCCCAGTGGAAGATTGGGAAGGACAAAGTACCCGTCCGCTTCCGTGGTAACAGTTTTGCTGTAACCGACCTCAGCGTTGTTCACCGTGATGGAGGCACCGGCGATCGAAGCTCCACTCGCATCCGTCACATGCCCCCGAATCGTTCCGTTAATGGACTGCGATTGCCCCCAGGCTGCCTGCGTGGAAAGCATCATGGAAAGCCCCGCAAACAGCGCGGCTCCAAGAAGAGAGCTTCGAAAACTGCGAAGAGTCGACATCGTGTGCCTCCTGGGACAGCTAAACGGATCCTTCAATCTGAAAAGCTAAATCTGTTAATTCCTAAGGTCCTGGGTCATTCCACAGAAAACTTAGTAAAAACTTTTTAGGAAGTGGCTAAGGTGCCTTCACACTAGTGAAACATTGGGGGACTGTCAATAAAATTCTGGCTTTTCCGGCTAATCCAGCAAGCGTGCTTCTGAGGCGGCAAGGCTGAGAGAGATCGCACCTTGAAGCTGGGCCTGTGTCCCCAGAGAACTTGATCGAACCTGGGGTTTTGCAAACTCGTTGCGGGCCAGCAGCTTCTCGGTGCTTCTACAAAGCTCCGGATGGGAACCCACGCCACCACCTAGAATTACGACCTCGGGATCAAGAGTCAGGGACATGTCTACGATGCAGTCGGCGAGAATCTGAGCTGCATATTGCACTACCTGCAGCGCGAGCCTGCCTCCATCAACTGCCAGGTCGAAGATCTCCGTTGCTCTCAGCTTTGCGAGTTCAGTTGCATTAGGACAGCGCTCGCGTGCGAGCAGCCTTCTCCATTCGGCTTCAATTCCCAATCCGCCGATGGATCGCTCCATCTGACCGGGCGATCGAACTTCCAGGGCTTGTCGCGCTTGTCCGCTGACAGAGGCATAGCCAATCTCTCCCGCACTCCAGTTAGCGCCGTGATGCAATCGTCCACGCAAAAAAATTCCGGCGCCGACACCCGTGCCAAGGGCGATAAATAGAAAATCTTCAACCCCGGAGGCTGAACCCCGCCAATGTTCTCCCACGGCCGCGAGGTTGGTGTCGTTTTCGACTGTCGTAGCGATACCCGTCTCTCGTTCCAGCATCGTTCGCAGCGGAACTTTGTTCCAGTCGCGAAGGTTTGGCGCCGAGAGCACCACGCCGGAATCAACATTGGTCACTCCGGGTGCGCCCACGGTCATATCCAGGACCTTCTTCACAGAAGTGGACGCATCCTGGCACATCGTCTTCAGTCCGTCGTGGATCAGCGTACAGACAGCCTTGGGTGTTCGTTGCCGTTCCGTAAATTGCGTTGCCCATTGCGCCACAATCTGGCCGTTCAGATCCGCGAGTACCATCCGCAAGCGAGTCCCGCCGATGTCAACTCCAGCGACATAGCCACGATTCGCGTGGAATCGAATCATCTCCGGAGGACGACCGCCGCTCGATTCTCCGTCACCCAGATTCTCTACCAGGTTCAGCGATTCCAGATATGCCACTGCACTCGATACTGTCGGCGCGCTCAACCCTGAAAATCGCACCAGATCAGCCTTCGAGCATGGACTATGTTCGCGCAGCAGCCGCAGAAGTCCGCGAGCATTTACCTGACGAAGATGCGACGGCCGAGATGGCTGGGCTCCGGGCAAGGAAGGAACTGACGTGGAGGACTGGAATCGCATGAAGGTCGTCTGTCGAGTCATCATACTCTAAATTTGTTAATAATCTTTACAAAGTTTAAAGTGTCTGGTATCCATTACCAACAAAGAAACATCTATTTCTCGTCGCGCTGTCACCATCCATCAAAGTGTTTGATAGGAAATGAGTCGTATCTCCAGGAGCTCTTCGTTCATGAGACTTGAAGTCCGTCGCGGGACCATCGCCACGATCCTTACCCTCTCTTTTTCGTTGCAGGGAGCAGCCATGGCGCAGCAATCTCAGCCAGCTGCCTATCAGTCAGCGTATGCGCGACCGCTGCCGGTTGATCGCGGGTCGACAGGTCTCGCTCAAACGCTTCAAAAGCTCCATACCCGTGCGTCCCTTGCCATGGTGACAGCTCATCCCGACGACGAAGACGGCGGCATGCTCAGCTATGAAGGCCGCGGGCAGGGAGTCGATACAACCTTGCTGACGCTCAATCGTGGCGAAGGCGGACAGAACGTTATGACGGGGGACTACTGGGACCAGTTGGGAACCCTTCGCACCCAGGAACTCTTGGCCGCCGGCAATTATTATGGCGTCCACCAGTACTGGACTCGCGTCGCCGACTTCGGCTTTTCCAAAACAATCGAAGAGGCTCTTAAGACGTGGGGAGAAGATCGAGTCCTCTACGATGTCGTCCGCGCGATCCGCATTCAGCGGCCCCTAGTGGTCACCAGTGTTTTTGCTGGGAATGTCTCTGATGGACATGGTCATCATCAGGTTGCTGGCTACATGGCACAGAGAGTTTATGCGATGGCTGGCGATCCTAAGGTCTTTCCGGATCAGATCAAGGCTGGCTTGCTGCCATGGTCTCCATTGAAGGTCTATGCCCGCGTGCCCTTCGCGCGCGTCAGTGAGAAGGGAATCTACGACTATGCCACGGGGCACTATGCTCCTGTGCGGTTTCGCAACTATGTCGATAACACCTGGATTGAGGGTGTCCCTTCCACGACGCTTGAGATTCCAAGTGGGGACTATAACCCGATGCTCGGCCTCTCGTATATGCAGCTCTCACGCGAGGGCCTCAACGAGCAAAAAACGCAGAACGGTGGCATTGCCGTTCCGCTGCCTCGCGCTTTCTCCACTCCTTACCATCTCTATGCTTCGCGCGTCTCTACAGGTGCACATGAGAGGACCTTCTTCGAAGGTATCGATACTTCCCTAGCTGGGATCGCCAGCTACTCTCCTCAGGCACAGCAAGGCCCATGGCGTGAGAAGCTGAACGCGCTCAATATCACGGTAGAATCCGCTATTAAGGACTTCAACGCGGCCAATCCGGCAACCATTGCCCCCACGCTTGCCAAGGGGCTCTCCCAGGTCAATGCACTTCTTGAAGAAGTCGCCAGCAGCAAGCTTCCTGCTGAAGCCCGCTACAACATGGCGCATGAGCTGAAGATCAAGCAGCAGCAGTTTAATCTCGCCCTGCAGCAGTCTCTTGGATTGGCACTGCTCGCCAACACCACGGAGGGCTCCGGCTCGTCCAGTCATATGGGTCCCTTTGGCGATCTGTCGACACAACTGCCGACGTCACAGACGGTCGTCCCCGGTGAAAAAGTTACAGTCGCGGTTCACGTGGCCAATCAGGGAGCCGATCCCGTCACCGTTAAAACGGTCGATGTTGTTTCTGAGGCTGGCACAGGGTTCGCCATCGTTCCTAAGTCAACAATCAAGAATCAGCTCGCCTCCGGAGGAACTGCGGATCAGACCTTCGAAGTGGCCGTACCGCGCAGCGCTGAACTGACCAAGCCTTACTTCAGCCGCCCTAGTTTGGAACAGTCCTACTACGATATCAATGATCCCCGTTATCTCAATCTTCCAACCCGTCCGTATCCACTGCTTGCAACGGCCACGGTTGCTTATAACGATGTGACCGTCAAGCTTGCCGGCGTCGTTCAGACCGTCAACCGCGTCAATGGCGAAGGCCCCGTCCTCGAGCCCCTTCTGGTCGCGCCTGCGATCTCTCTTTCCGTATCGCCCTATGCCGGCGTGGTCGCAATTCACAGCTCCGCCATTGAGCTTCATGTTGATCTGCACAGCAGCGTGAAGGGCCCGGCCAAAGGAACGGTCCGCCTGGATCTTCCCGCAGGCTGGAAATCCATTCCCGAGGTTGCAAACTTCGCTACATTGCGCGAGGGAGAAGATCAGAACCTGACCTTCCATGTGCAACCCGAAAAGGTCCAGACAAAGCCTTACATTATTACGGCTGTTGCTGAATTCAATGGCGAGAAGTTCACACAAGGCTTCCAGACCGTTGGTTATCCCGGTCTTCGCCCCTACCCCCACTATCGTCCTGCTACTTACAAAACCACAGGAGTCGATGTAAAGACCGCGCCAAGCCTTAGCATCGGATATGTGATGGGAACCGGCGATGATGTCGCCACCTCGCTCGAAGATATCGGAGTTCATCCTACGATGCTCTCCGCAGGCGAGATCGCCTCCGCCGATCTATCCCACTACGACGCCATCGTATTGGGAATTCGTGCCTACGCCGCGCGCCCTGAGCTCAAGACCTTCAACAACCGTCTCCTCGAGTATGTGCACAATGGTGGAACCGTTATCGTTCAGTACCAGACGCAGGAGTACGACCACAACTACGGTCCTTATCCTCTCACCCTCTCCGGCGACCCTGAAAAGGTAGTCGAGGAGGACAACAAGGTTCAGATTCTCGCTCCTAACGATCCAGTTCTGAACTGGCCCAACAAGATCACCAGCGCTGACTTTGATCATTGGGTCGAGGAGCGCGGCCACGGATTTATGCGCAACTGGGATCCCCACTACATCGCACTGACCGAGATGCACGACACCGATCAGGATCCCCAGAAAGGCGGCCTGCTCTATGCCCGGTACGGCAAGGGAGCCTACGTCTATCTCTCGTATGCGTTCTTTCGCCAGATGCCCGACGGCGTTCCAGGAGCCTTCCGCATCATGGCCAATCTTCTTAGCATGGCGAAAAATCCTGGCCTCGCTCTCGGCAAAGAAGAAGCTCCCGCTGCCGTGGGAGCTCACTAGAAGTAGATTCTCCACGGCGGTGCAGGAAGGGTTCTTTCTTCCTGCACCACTTTTTCCCAGGGATCGCTCTCCCGCGCCGATTCCCTGCTCTTCGGCTCTGGAAACAATCAGAACGTCAGCTTCAGAGCCGCCTGTACATTTCGCGGCAGGTTGTACTGCGACGTGATGTAACCGAACGTGGTTGATCCAAGGATTGTGTTCGGAAGTCCAAACTGTACCTTGTTGAGCAGGTTGAAAGCTTCGAGCCGAAACTGCAGAGCGATGTTCTCGTGAATCGGAAAATCTTTGATTGCTGAGAGATCATCCTGAAAGCCGGTTGGCCCCCTCATTCTTCCTGACGATCTAGGAACATTTCCAAGTTCGAAAGCCTGCGCCAATCGAAAAGCCGCGGGGTTCAAATACGCTTGCGTTTGACCGGCGCCGCCCAATCGTTGATGGGTATCGCCCGATGTCAGCGGATCGGTTCCTTGGACGAAGTTCGGTCGCGAACCGGAGAAAGCCTGGCCGCCGCTCTGGGTGATCCCCAGGGCATAACCGGATTGAACCGAGACAATCGCATTCAGCTTCCATCCTCCTGCAACCTCATTGAGCCATGGATTGATATCGCTTCCAAAGCGCTGACCGCGTCCGAAAGGAAGGTTGTAATTTGCATTCGCCACAAAACGATGCGGAACATCGGTGGCCAGCACGGACCATTCATAGTCGCGAATGTGATACGTGTTCTGAATTCCCGGCGTGCCGTTTGCATTGAGAAATCCTGTCGTCAGCGCAGAGACATTTCCCATCAATTTAGAGAAGGTATAGCTGAGTGTGGCCGAAAGATTTTTCGAGCGTTGAATCGTCACAAAGGCCTGAGCGGCATGGAACTCCGCGGTTCCGATATCGTTCTGCGCGACGGTGAGCGATCCGTTTGCCATTCCGTTATTGGAGACATACTGGGGATACAACGCCACCAGCTGCGATCGCGCCACGGTGGGTGAGGCGAGCGGTCCTGTCGTTGCCTGTCCATAGAGTGGATTAGGCACCGAGGCTTGGAGGTAGGCAATCTGCGAGGTGCTGCCTGGTGCTCCCCAGTATTGGTCGCGGAGGTCATTTGGACGGGTGTTGATCGGAAGATGAAGTCCGTGCGAGCCCACATAGTTCAGATGCGCCACGATCCCCGTCGCAAGTTGTTCTTCGACTCCAAGATTCCATTGCTGATAGTAAGCAACAGGATTGTCATACTGAAGGCCGGACACACTGGTTCCGGTTCCAGCCTGTACGCCTGCTGCTGGCCCCGCAGGCAGAACCACCCCTGTGGGGAAGGGATTCGTCATCGTAGTGGAAGGTACATTCGTAGCCGTGAAGGACGTCGAAGTGGTCTGCGAATAGCCCAGGGTGCCGGCACTGTAGATGCGCTGTGAGGTGGGCAGATACAAGATGCCATATCCGGCGCGGAGGACCGTCTTCGGGGTCACTTGATACGCAAGCCCGACGCGCGGTGCAAACTTATCGTAGTAGGTCTTCCACGTGCGACCCGGAAATCCATTCACTCCCAGGTAGCGGGCACCGCCGGTGAACGCCAGCCCCGGTGTCGATAACGGATTTGGAACGTTAAGATCAAAATCTGCCCACTGGTTATGTCTCTCCCTCATGCCGGTCTCAATCTCGTAACGCAATCCAAGATTGATCGTAAGATTAGGGGTCGCCCTCCAGTCATCCTGCAGATAGAGTGCGTTATAGAACTGGTCAAAGGCGATCGTTGTCTGTCGCTGGATGGTTGCGTTCGTAAACGTTCCCATCATGAAGGCGGCTAATGCATCGAACTGTGCCTGCCCACTCGGTACAGCTGCACTGACATTCGGGCCGTTTGTAAGTGTGGAATCAAAGGTGATCGTGCCTGGCCCGTTTCCTGCACTCTGCTGATGCTCGAGAATCATTCGTCCGTCATAGCCGAAGGTCAAAGTATGTTTGCCGTGCTGCCATACCGCGGTCGGTTCCAGAAAATGACTGTAGTGCTCCCATCGATTGGTGTTGGACGCATATCCGATGGAACTGTAGCCGGTGATTGTGACGTACGGAAGACCGGGAAGCTGTTGCTGTCCATCCAGCGACTGGGAATAGCCGTAGTCCGAGGCGGTATAGCCGGTGTAGTTTTGCGGAATCTGAAAATTTTTCTGATAAGCAAAGCCATAATTGGTTTGCAACAGCAACGTGGGAGAGATGGTCCACGTATGGCCTAGGGCAAACAGGTAGCCGCGTAGCTGCTGATTGATGCCGTTCGGTCCATTCGGTTGGTTGAAGAGGTCATTCTCGTGGTGATTGTTTACATCACGGGATCCACGAACGAAGATTCGCTGCGAAGGCGAAAAATTGTGATCCACGCGGAAGTTGAATTGATCTTCTTTATCCAGATACGTATTTGCGTAGCTGTAGTTGTTGGACGTTCCTGGAGAGGTCGGATCGGGGTAAAACGCCAGAAGCTTCTGAGCGGTGGGGTTGATGTTGCGGACATACCTTCCCGCGGGATAGCAGGTGCCGCCCGTGCAGGTCGCGGCCAGCGGCTGACGTGAGGATGCCGATGTCGTGTACGGATCGTAGATCGGATTCGGTGCTTCGGTAAAGATTCCCTGGCGCATCAGCGCCGTCGGAACTGTCGTCGTGACGAACTGGTTGGTCGTGTTCCGGGTCGCTTCCCAGCCAAAGGTGAAGAAGGTCTTCGATCGGCCGTCGTAAATTTTTGGCAGCAAGACCGGTCCATTCACAAAAAAACCATACTGGTTGAAGCGATGTGGAAGACGATAGTCCTTCCGTGTGGGAATCGGATACGTGCCGGTCCGCTTCGTAAAGTAGTTCGCAGCGTCCAGCTTGTCGTTCCGAAAGAACTCGTACACTGATCCGTGCAAAGAGTTCGTGCCCGTCTTGGTGACAATGTTCAGGATGCCGCCGCTGGAACGGCCAAACTGCGCCGAAGGCACAGATGTGATGACTTTAAACTGATCGACCACCTCGACCGAGGGAGTCAGTGCTGGCTGTCCCTGGCAGCAGACAGTTACAGGAACTCCGTCGACCAGGATCTCGTTCGATCCTCCAATTCCGCCGTTCGACTCGAAGTTATTGGTCGCAGCCGCAACGACCGCGCCCCGAACCGTGCTGACTCCCTGGCCAAAGCCTCCGCCCGGATTGATTCCCGGAGACAACGCCGCAAGACCATACGGGTTCCGTCCGTTCAGAGGAAGATCGCTGACCTGCCTCGCCCCGACGGTATAACTGATCGTGGCGTCGTTTACCTCCAGGTCTGCCATCCCTGCGGCTTCGATATTGACCGTCTCGTCACTGCTTCCGATCTGGAGGGTGAGGTCGATCTGTGCAGTCTGACCTACCGTCAACTGCAGCGTCGTCTCAGCTTTTTTGAAGCCGGGTTGGACAACCTGGACCCGGTAGGCTCCTGTCTGCAGCGATGCGAAGGTATAAATCCCGGCGTTGTTCGATTGCGCTTCGAGGGTTAAGCCGGTATCGGTCTTCGTAAGCGTGACGTGTGCCGACGGTACAACGGCTCCCGTGCTGTCGGTGAGGATGCCCGTGATAGACCCGTTTGCGACCTGTGCCTTCAATCCGCTGACAGACAGCAAAAGAATCGAGAGCAAGACGAAGCTCCGGGAGAAACGTTGAGCTGCAAAAAAACGCATAGATGGCCTCTTCCTGATACAAGCGGTTCCGGGCGACTTCACTTTTCACAACGCGAAGTTCGTTGATCGGATTCCGGCTCGTAACTATCGACTGCCATCCATGTCTCGTCCAGTTCCATGCTGTTACGTTACGTAACAGTTCTAGTGTTTTCTTTTAGTTATAGGTTGCAATCCGCCAATTTACATCGGTACGCCTGCCGCTTGCTGTTCGAGATGCAGGATGGCTCCATGCTCACGAAGCCGTCGCTGCAGCTCCATTACGGAGATCTTCTGTACAGCTTCGCCGGTTTTTATGGCGAGGGCTCCGGCGACTCCAGCCGCCTGCCCGATGATCATGTACTGGGGCTCCATCCGCACCGAGGAGTAGGCGACATGGGAGGCAGACAGGCAGACCGGTACCAAAAGATTGTCCGTCTCAGAGGTCTTCGGCAGAATCGCCCGGAAGGAGATCTCGTAGGGCTGCACCGGAACCTGTACATCTCCTTCGTTTCGCACGGAGCCATCGGGTAGCGCTACTCGCTGAATGTTATGGGAGTCGCTGTTATAGGAACCCATCCCGATTGAATCCGGCTTCGTTCGATCGCTCTGCAGATCGGCCTGCTTCATCACATATTCCCCGACCATCCGCCTTCCCTCTCTTATATAGAGTTGGTTTGGCCAGTGATCCGTATCTGCGAACTCATCTTTCGGGCGGCCCCATGTGTTGACCTCGGCCCTCAATGAGGCCGGAACCTGTGGATCCTGCGAAAGAAACCAGAGAAACGATTGCGTATAAAGCAGATGCTCCTTCCAGATGCGCTTCCTCTCTGTATAGCTGGCATTGGGATACGTCCAGCTCTTGCCGATATAGTCCGTTGAAAAGGGGCCATTGTTGTTGAAGTCTGCCTTGCGTTCCGGAATCGCAACCGGGTTCATCACATCATGCAGAACTGGTGGACGGTTCATGTGCTGTTGAAACTGCTGAAGATACCGCGCTAGTAGAGCAAATTGAGAGGCGTCGTATCCAGCGGGTTTTGTCCACGCGAGGCGGTTAGCCGGATCGTTGGTCAGAATCAACCGAAGATTGTAGGCCTGAACCTTCGTATCCCCCTCACCGTTCGACCCCATAGGTCCTGGATCGATGTACGGCAGCAGTTGATGGTGATCGTCATAGGCGGAGATAGCCCACAGGAACTGGTGTTTCGGCGTGTCCACCCTCACTCCGGCCAGATCTTCTCCGTAAACTTTGGTCGATTCGCGTCCGACCGAGAAGGTCACCTTTGCCTGAGCCATCAGGTCGCCTTCATAGGAGCAATCGGCAAAGACCTTGGCCTGCCAGATCTTTCCGTCCTCGGTGGCCACACTTGTAATATGCGTGCCCTTCTTGGCAACCCCCCCTGTCTCCCGAAGCCTTTCGTAAAACTGAACCTCCACGCCCGCCTGCTTCAGCCACTTTGCAAAGATTGCTTCGTCCACATGAGGTTCCGACAGCCAGTTTTGCCGACGCGTCAGGTCGTGGACACCGTAATGAGCCGCTGCTTCGAGATAGAAATCGCGGGCGTAGCCCCCGATAATCTGAAAATGGCCAAGATCTGTGGCCGAAAGTCCGCCTGTGACCATGCCCCCCAGATGACTTCCGGGTTCCAGCAAAACAACGCGAAGGCCTTCTCGCGCAGCGGAGTATGCGGTCATCACCCCGGAGGCAGTTCCGCCGTACACAATCAGATCGGCTTGTTCTGGTTTGGGTGCCGCATAAGCTGAAAGGGAACCGGCTGCGATTAAAAGAGCAGAGGTAAAGCACTGAAAGAATCTCATGGTGCACATCCTGCCACGTTCTCTTCCGGTAAGCACGTTTCCTGCAGTATGTTACGGGCTGTTACATCGAATTTTGAGGCGCTTGCGACCGATAAGCGTGCATGGTCGCGGGCCAGACCCTCACAGCTCGATTGCTCTCGATCTCGGTCAGCACCACCATTTCGAAAAAAGGTGGCTTTCCATGGTTTCGCCACATCTCCTCAACAGAATGCGAACCTGCCGAGGAGCAAAGTAGTGAGACCAGGGCCCCCGTATGCCTGGATTGCAGCAGAAGAACCTTCAGGCCCGGTGCTCTTCCCGGCATCACAGCGATGATTGACGGCTCCACCTGCCGCTCCGGGCTCTCATGAACGATGTCGTAACGCGCCAGTTCTCCCCGCTCTGGTTTTGCGTTCGCAACCCATGCCTCCCCCATCGAGAGCGAAAAATTCATCGCCTGCAGGTATTCGTGCAGCGGCTGAAGGGTCTGATGCGTCCCCAGCATAATGACATTCGCCTGCTCCAGGACCATCATCGAGGAGTCCCTGCTCACGTCGAAGGAGACCCGTTGCTTCGCCCCGATGGAGTCCAGATATCGGGCCATATCGATTGCCGCCAGCGTGTCGAACGTTACCGTGTAAGGCTGCTCAAGGCGAGGCTGGCCCAATCCCTTCACCAGGTTCCGAAAGAGCGGGTCGCGATCAATGTTGTGGAAATCGTTCACCTCGACGGAACGAAGGCGAAGTGTCGGAGCCTCTGAGAAGCCGAACAGTACGGGCGTCGGAAGAATAATCTTGATCGGCGCATTGCCTTCAAGAAAAGTGCTCCAGAAGGCATTAGCCTTGGCCAGTTCTCCTGGCCGCTCACGCAGGCTGTGGTTCTTCCAGAGGAGGACGCCAACGGTAAGCGCAAGCAAAGCACACACACCCGCGAGCAGAGGCACCAGGTTAGATCGAAGCCCCGCGGTCCAGCTCCTCGCAGGCTCTTCCGCTATCTCAGGCAGAGAGAAGGAAGGCAAAGGATCGAGAACCATCAGTTGATGGGTACCCGTCGGAATGACCAGCAGTTCAGTTTCGCCTTGATCGTTCTGGTAATAATCCTTCAGCTTCCGGCGAAGCCGTGAGATGTGGACTCGCACCGAGGCATCGACGGTCGAGTCGAAACTGCTGTGCCTTCCCAGAGCTTCGGTTGCAATGGCGTACTCGCTCACAGGATCGTTTCGGCGCTCCCAGAGATACTGCAGCAGCTTTCTTTGGGTCTCGGCGCGTGCAAAGTGCGGACTCTGCAGCATGCGCTGCACATGGGCTTCCGTGGTGTCCGAGGCTTCAGGGCGCTCACGCGCCTTCGAAGCATCAACCAGCGGAGGAGTGGCGAGTTCGGCCATGGACGGAATTCTATCCGGTGGTCTGCACGCTTGTCTCAACGCAAGAGCGAGCGAAGTTGCGCTGGATACGTTTCATCACCCTCGGGTGCATCTCCCGGCTGCCTCACTCCTATTCCATAGGTCAGGCTATCCCCGATGCAAAGTACCGTTGTATCTTCGGTGATGTGTTGAGGGAGCGCCTCGCGAATCGTGCTGGCAAGCAGGTGATACCCATTCGCGGTCAGGTGGACTCCGTCCGTGCTCATCGCGTCGTCTGCCCCACCTGCTTTTTCGAGGGCTTCGTGAAAGTTCGCGAAAGAAGCTCCGTAAATCTGTGCGATCTTCATCAGCTCGCGGTTGACGGCGTCGACTCGTGCGGCGGGAGAGAGGTCTCCATAGCTTTCTCGAGTATGCCGTTGCAGAAGACGTTTTTCATCCGGCTCATGAAGATTCACAAGAACCACAGCTGCATGATCATCTTTCGATGTTTTCACCATCCTCGTCACAAACTCCGACGTTTGCTGCGGCGTTAGAAATTTCCGGTCGTTGACAGCGTCGTTCATGCCCACAAAGATCACCACAAACCTGGGCCGGTATTTTTTGAGAGCACCATCCAGCCGCGCCGCGATCTCTTTACTGTTTTCTCCCGGAAATCCAGCGTTAGCGACTTTGATCTGTGTAATGCCGCGACATGGCAGGATCAACGTGAGCAGACAAAATAACAGCCCGCGAATTGCTTGCTTTCGGACGTCAACCGCGGAAATGGCCCGGCAGTGCAATTCTTCGATCAGCATCTGTCAGAGGTGTCTTTCGAGAGTTCTTCCTCCGCAGTGCGCATCACGATGCCTTCTTCATGAAATACCTGCAGACCATTCCTGCCGCTTTCTTTTACGGCGTACATCGCGGCGTCCGCATTCTTAAAGAGATCTTCTTCACTCTCCGCGTGATCAGGAAACGTACAGACGCCGACGCTGGCGGTGATCCGGACTGTATGTTCGCCAATCGCAATTGGCTCTGCAGCTCTCCGGACGATCTCCAGGCCGCATCGTTTCACGTCCTCGATGCTCCTGAAGTCCGGCATAACGATCACAAACTCGTCCCCGCCCATGCGTGCTACCGTGTCCGTAGCGCGCCCCACCGAAACCAGCCGTTCACCCGCCGCAATCAATAAACTGTCCCCAGCAGAGTGCCCGAGGGAGTCATTGATCTCCTTGAAATGATCAAAGTCCACGACGAAAAGAGCGACCTGGTGCCGATAGCGGCGCGCTCGAAGAATGGCCTGGTGCAGCCGATCCTGCAGCAGCGTGCGATTTGCCAGCCCGGTAAGCTGATCGAAGTGAGCCAGATATTGCACATGTTCCGCCATGCGTCGGCTCTCCGTAACGTCACGGCTCGTGATGGCAATCCCGTCACCCAGTTTGACGACCTGAATGTTCAGCCACGTGGCCTTGATCCGTTCGTCGTCGATGTAAACTTCGCAGGCCAACGGTACTCCCGTGCGGACCACCTCGCGATACTTCTCAATCAGCCCGGACGAGATCATGTAAGGACGAACCTCCGTGAGGGTCTTTCCTAGAAGCTCTTCTCGTCGAATGTTCAGCCTCCGCTGGGCATTTGGGTTGATATAACTGAAGCGGAAATCGACAGTCTGCCCGGAGCTGTCAGCGATGCCGTCAAAGATATAGAAGTCATCCAGGCTGCTCTCCATCGAAGCCAGAAATCTGGCCTGTCCCGCCTCCGCGAGGCTCCTGTCTTCGTTACCCTCTGTCTGGTGGGGGTAGATGCTTGCGGTCCCTATGACAACCGCCAGCGCGCTGAATACTTGGATCCATTCAAAAGCATGAATCTGATCCTGCAGGAATCTCCCAAAAATCCTGCTAGCGAGCCGCTCTATTGTGAAAAACAAAACGAAAAGAGAAAGCACGGTGCGCGTGACGGAAACGGCAGGCTTCAAGGCACGGTTTAAACGCCACATCAGCCCCAGACAGAAGACTGAGCCACACCATGCGGCAGCTTCGGTTACGAAGGAACTCCCCTGTGCACCCATAGCAGGAAAGATCGGAGAATCTCCGGAATAAAAGAGGAGGAGAAAGACCGCAAGCCCGCACAGCAGGTAAAAACTGATAGTTCGCAGTATTGAGGAAGATGCTCCCACCCGCTCTGCCATCATCTATCCACGACCTGCTACCGCAACGGAGAAGATCCTCTGTAAGGTACAGCCCACACCACAGGCTCGTTCTATCCTATGCTTCCTTCTCCGCCAGAGAGCGCGTTGCTCTGGATCTGTGTCGGTGTTTCGCATTCTCGTTCCTGTCGATTGCAAAAGTCGCCTGAAGTTTTGAAAAGCAGCATCTTCTCTATCGGCTGAAGAGGACCTCCGCATCAATAGGCATTTGCAATACCTTCCGTGTGATCGCGTTTTTACTCCAGAAGCAACTTTCGCGCAAGATTTTTTAGTGAAAACTGTCAGACTTGGTGAGAGCTGCTGGTCGTTTCTTCATACCAAATCGTAACGGAGCTTGACCGTTGCCGGTTACTCCCCAAAAGTCTCAATGCACTTCGCCCGAAGCGGGGCATAGACTAGTGACTGATCTTCACAGCATTCGGTCGCTGTTTTATAACAGGCAGCTATCAGCTATGGAGAAGGAAGTTTAGACTGGTCTAGAGGTATAGACAACTTGGACGCTACGAATCGCACCTATCCCCACGCCATGCTTCGCGAGATCTTTGAGCAGCCTCACGCTATCTCTGAAACACTCTCAGCCTATGCCGATGGGGTCAGTCTTCGCGAAGACGTCTTCCTTGCGGCGAGACAGGCCCTCGTGGGCCGCGACAGCATCCTGATTGCAGCCTCAGGCTCCAGCCGTCACGCTGGCCTCGCAGGCGAAATTCTATTTGAGGATCTTGCCGGGATCGCCGTCGATGTCGAATATGCGAGCGAATACATCTACCGCTCTACCCAGACGCTCCACAATCCCTGTTTCGTTGTTATCTCACAGTCCGGCGAAACGGCCGATACCTCCGAAGCGCTGCGCGAGGCCATCGCTCGCGGCAATTCCACCATCGCCATCACCAACAAGCCCGACTCCTCGATGGCGAAATTGGCCGGTTGCTCTCTTCCGACCATCGCTGGTACCGAGCGTGCCGTTCCTGCAACTAAGAGCTTTACCACCCAGCTTGCGGTCATTTCGCTCCTCGCGCTCTACACCGCCCGAATCCGTGGCTGCGTGACCCGCGCCGTAGTGGAGTCTCACCTTGAGCGGCTCTTTGCCATTCCTGCCGCGATGAAAGCGGCGCTTCCACGGTGGGAGCAACAGGTCTCACAAATCGCAACTGCGCTTAAAGATGCCGAAACCTTCCTCTTCCTTGGCCGCGGCGTGCACTATCCCATCGCCCGCGAAGGCGCGCTCAAGCTCAAAGAATCAGCCTACATTCAGGCCGAGGGATATCCGACCGGTGAGCTCAAGCATGGCCCCAATGCGCTGGTAAACCGTAAAAACCCTCTTGTCGTCCTCGCTACCTGCGACCCCGCGGCTCCCGACTCCGTCCTGCGGTACGAGAAGACCTTCAACCTCGTTCGCGACATGCACAAGCAGGGAGCCCAGATTCTTTCCATCGTCACCGAAGGCGACACCCGCATCAGCGAGCTGAGCGACCACACCATCGCGGTTCCCGCAGCCGCCGAGTACATTTCGCCACTGTTCGAGGTCGTGCCCTTGCAGCTTCTTGCCTACTTCATGGCGACAGGACGAGGAATCGACGTCGACAATCCGCGCAACCTCGTCAAAGCAGTGGTGCAGGAATAATTCTCAGCGGGCAGGTCTGAACGTTTTCTCCGATGAGGAGTAGAGCATCGCTCCCGCCAGGGTTTAAGGTCTTTGCCGGGATCAACCTGCAAAGACCTCTCGGGACCATAGTTCCATGTGCGCAGCACACAATGGCCGTCTCTCTTGTGTTATGGCTGGGGATTGTCCTTGCATAACGGGTGCCGCCAGAGTGATGGAAAGAAGTGGGAGTGCGTCTTAGCTTCACTGGAGGAGCTCCTTATAGAGAGTTCACCGCCACAGATCCTGGACCCTTTTCGTATCGTTCATCGATGATGTGGGGGACAATAACAATTGCCTGGCGGCATGTTAAACGAGAGGTGCGTCTTTCGGGTCTATAGGTGCACCTTCACATTTTGACGTTTGCTGCCTGAAGGAGAAGATCCGTTTTCTCTCTTTCAGGTTCACTTACAGCATCTTCAGGCCGCGAATTAATACCACCGCAAGCACTGCTCCCAGCACCGGCCCGATAACCGGCACCCACGCGTATCTCCAGCCCGAACTTCCCTTCCCGTGAATTGGAAGCAGAGCATGGGCGAGGCGGGGTCCCAGATCGCGAGCAGGATTGATCGCGTAACCGGTCGTTCCTCCCAGCGAAAGGCCGATGCCCCAGACCAGCGACCCCACTAGGATCGGGCCCAGTCCCGGAGCCACCCCAGCCGGAGCAATCCGTTTGGAAAAGAGAGCCGTCGCCACGAGCACCAGAACAAATGTGCCGATGATCTCGCTCAGCAGATTCCAGCCCAGCGAATACACCGCAGGCGCTGTAGCAAAGCAGGCAAACTTCGCGTCTGCATCTTCCGTCAGCTCCCAATGCGGCCTGTAGTGCAGCCACACCACCACCGCTCCGCAAAGCGCTCCCAGAATCTGCGCCGGAATGTAGGTCAGCAGGCGCTCAGCATGGCCGGTCATCATGACGGAAGCCACCGTGAAGGCGGGATTCAGATGTCCATCTGTGTCTCCCAGAGCAGCACTCACCGCCACGCCTGCAAAGACCGCGACAGCCCATCCGGCGGTAATGGAGATCCATCCCGCGTTCTGTGCCTTCGAGCGGCTCAGCAGCGCACCCGCAACGACACCGTTGCCCAGCACAATCAGCACAAACGTTCCCACAAACTCACCGATTACCGCGGACCATCCATCCATTATTCATCCTCGTAGATATACCCTTGCGCTACGGCACGAAAGCTCTCCTGATCGCGAGCCTTCCAATCTTCACCGTGCCCCAGTTCCCGGGCGAGCACGTCGGACACACTCGGGGCAGCTTCCAATGCAGCTCGAGCATCCAGAAATAGCGCTCTCGTCCTTCTTGCAAGCACATCTTCTACCGTTCGAGCCATCTCGTGCCGGGCGGCCCACACCACTTCGCGCATCTTGTAAGGAAGTCGCGGATGGATCGGTTCATCCAGAGCTGGATCGTCGATCGAGAGCTGCTGCAGTAGCGAAAGATCCGATCCATAGACTCGCTCCGCATCGTCCGCGATCGCTTCTCGAGTCCATCCATGCAGCCTGAGAGAGTTCGTCCGGGACGGCGCTTTTCGTAATCCACCGGCCTCGGCAGCCCGGTCGATGGCGTCCTCTCCCATGCGCCGGTACGTCGTCCATTTGCCGCCAGTCACCGTAACCAACCCGGATGGCCGAACGAGAACGGTGTGGTCACGCGACAGCTTCGAAGTAGCTCCTCCGCTTTTCCGTACCAGGGGCCGCAATCCGGACCAGACACTCAGGATCTCCTCCCGGAGCGGTCGCCGTCCCAGGTATTTTTCGATATGTTCCAGCAGGAACTTGCGTTCGGAAGCCATGGATCGTGGTTCCACCGTCGCGCGCTCCACCGCCTCATCCGTCGTCCCCACCACGGTGGCGCCATGCCAAGGAATCGCGAACAGCACCCTACCGTCGGAGGTCTTCGGAATCATCATTGCGCTGGACGTCGGCAGAAAGGACGGCGGCAGGACGAAATGCGATCCCTGGCTGACTGAAAGCAAAGTCTCCCGGTCGTTGTCCATCGCCAGCACCTGCTCGGTAAACACACCTGTGGCATTGATGACTACCTTTGCCTGCAGCTCGAACCGCGTATCGCTCTCTACGTCGCGTGCATGGATGCCGGCTACCTTGCCGTTCCGCTCGATCAGCCCGGTCGCTTCCACGTAGTTGATCGCCGTTCCCCCCAGATCCTCCAGGGTTCGCATCAGCGCGATAGCATACCGCGCGTCGTCAAACTGACCATCGTGATAGAGAACTCCTCCGCGCAGCCCTTCCGCACGCACTCCCGGCAACATCGTCAACGTCTCTTGCCGCGACAGCATGTGCGACGGTCCAAACGAAAGCTTTCCCGAAAGCCATTCATACATCTTCAGGCCGAAGCCGTAGTAGGGAAGTCCGAACGCCCCAAAGATGGGGACGACGAATGAAAGATCATGGACTAGGTGTGGTGCATTCGCCAACATCAACCCACGCTCGCGAAGAGCATCCATCACCAGGGTAATGTTCATCTGCTCCAGATATCTGACACCGCCATGTACCAGCTTGGTACTTCGGCTGGAGGTCCCCTTGGCAAAATCGGCGCGCTCTACCAGTATCGTCCGATAGCCTCGCGATGCGGCTTCTACCGCCGCTCCCAAGCCCGTTGCACCGCCGCCGATGACGAGCACGTCCCACTCCCGCTGCTCGCCGACTCTCCGTAAAATCTCCGCGCGATCGCTCAACCTGCCTTCTCCTCGCGAGCCCAATCCTTCGCACGCTCCAGGGCGCGTCTCCAGACCGTACGCACCCTCTTTCGTTCGTCCGCCTCGATCGACGGCCGAAAGACGCGATCGATCTGCCACTGGCTGGCAATCGCCTCCTGATTCGGCCAGTAGCCGACCGCAAGGCCAGCAAGATAAGCGGCGCCCAGCACGGTAGCCTCCGCGTTCTTCGGGCGCACAACCTCGATACCCAGCGTGTCCGCCTGAATCTGCATCAGCAGATTGTTCGCTGCCGCGCCTCCGTCCACCCGAAGCTGACTCAGCGCCAGGCCGGAATCAGCCTGCATCGCCTCAAGAACATCCGTTGCCTGTAGCGCGATCCCTTCCAGCGCCGCACGCGCAATGTGGGCTCGCGAACTTCCTCGCGTCAGACCCACAATCGTGCCCCGCGCATGCTGATCCCAATGGGGAGCCCCAAGTCCTGCAAAAGCCGGCACCAGCATCACGCCATTCGCGTTCTCGACAGAAGCTGCAAGCTCTTCCACCTCGGCGGAATTACGAATCATCTGCAGATCGTCTCGCAGCCATTGCACGACCGCCCCGGCCATCAACATGCTGCCCTCGAACGCATACTCGACTCGATGGCCAATCTTCCATGCGACTGTCGTCAGCAGTCTGTGCTTCGACGCCAGCGGCTCCGTTCCGATATTCAGCAGCATAAAGGCACCAGTTCCATACGTGCACTTCGCCATACCTGGTTTCGTGCACATCTGACCGAACAGAGCTGCCTGCTGGTCTCCCGCAATGCCGGCAATCGGAACCCCTTCGATCAGCCCAGTCGTCGTGCCGCACACTCCACTCGACGCCACGACCTCCGGCAGCATCGAGCGCGGAACACCAAGCAGCCGCAGAAGGTCGTCGTCCCAATCCATTGTGTGGATGTTGAACAGCATCGTTCGTGAGGCATTGGTCGCGTCCGTGACATGGCGTGCGCCGTGGGTCAGCTTCCAGATCAGCCAGCTGTCGACCGTGCCCAGCACCAGCTTGCCGGCCTCAGCTTTGGACCTCGCTCCCGGAACGTTCTCGAGAATCCAGCGAACCTTGCTGCCCGAAAAATAAGCGTCAGGAATTAGCCCCGTCTTTGCCTGGATCGTCTCGCCGTCACTGTTGCGCAGCGATTCGCAGAACTCGGCCGTGCGTCGATCCTGCCACACGATGGCGTTATAGACCGGCTCGCCCGTCTCCCGGTCCCACACAATCGTCGTCTCGCGCTGGTTGGTAATTCCAATCGCCGCAATGTCGCGTTCCGTCAGGTCAGCCTTGGCCAGCGCTGCGGTAGCCACCCCGCTCTGGGACGACCAGATCTCCGTAGGCGAGTGCTCCACCCATCCCGGCTTGGGAAAGATCTGTCGGAATGGGCTCTGGGCGATCGCACGGACCGATCCTGTGCTATCGACAATCATCGCTCGCGAACTTGTCGTTCCCTGATCTAAAGCAAGGATGTAGCTCTTCGCTGACAAAACCTGAACCTCCTTTACGGCAAAAGAGAGTCTAAAGGCAATTCTTCATTGCCCACGCGTGAGGTGGTGTTTTTTAGGAGTAACGGCCACGGAGCACGCTCTTGGTCTCTTCTGCTCTCGCCGTCAGGAAAACTGCGTTTATCAAGCCAGTGCCAATGTATAGGATTTAGCGCTAACTTTGGGCTAAAAAGACGCCAATGTCTCCGAAGTGGCACCGATGTCTTCAGGCCGCGGACATTCTTCTCAGAAAGTACGGGCGTGGTAGGACCAATTTCGGGTATGATTCCCCCTGAACCCAAGGAACCAGGAAGAGGATTCATGAATCGTCGGAACATCTCGTTTACCGCGCTACTTCTTGCTGTCTCGTTACCTGCGGCAGCTAAGGTCTGTGTCGTGCAGAAATATGGCGCAAAGCCGGACGGTACTACGAAGAACACCAGCGCGATCCAGGCCGCAATCGATGATTGTGCCAAAGCCGGTGGCGGAACGGTGAAGCTCTCCGGCGGAGTCTTCCTGTCGGGTCCCATTGTGATCAAGACCAATACCACGCTCGATCTCGATAAGGGAACCACCCTGCTCGGTTCGCCCGACCATGCCGACTATCCCGGCAAAACCGAATTTCGCGCTCCCGGAACGCAATCTCTGGTCAGTGCAACCAATGCACAGAACATCGCGATCACCGGCTCGGGAACTATCGATGGCAACGGAGAGAGCTGGTGGGCCGAGGCTCGCGCTACCCACAACGCCGGTGTCGTGGGAGCCGTCAAATTCAGGCCCCGCCTCGTCGTGTTCGATCACTGCAAACACGTACGCATCGAAGGCGTGACCATCCAGAACTCCCCCAGCTGGCAGGTAGTGCCGTATTACACCGACGACACGGTAATTCGGAATGTCCGCATCCTCGCTCCGCAACACTCTCCCAACACCGATGCCATCGACCCCTTCAGTTCCTCAAACATGATCATCGATCACGTCTATGCGGACGTCGGGGACGACAACATCGCGATCAAAAGCGGCATCATCAACTCGCCCGGCCCTGATGATCCCAGCCGCAACATCACAATCACCGACTGTGAATTCATGCACGGGCATGGCCTGTCCATCGGCTCCGAGATCGCCGGAGGTGCGAACAATATTCACGCAGAGCGCATTCACTTCAAGGGAACCGATCAGGCAATTCGCATCAAGGCCAATCGCGACCGCGGCAATCAGGTCTACAACATCTCGTTCAAAGACATCACAATGGAGGATGTACGGACCTCGATCCTCATCAGCGAGTACTACCCGAAGGTTTTGCCGGAAGGAAACGTTGCAGCCGCGCCTGTAACCCGCCTTACCCCCTTCTTCCACGACATCACGATCGAGAACGTCAACTCAGTAAAAAGCGGGACCGCCGGCGTCATCGTGGGCCTCCCAGAGTCTCCAGTCAAGAACGTTGTTCTGAAGAACATCAACATCGCCGCAGAGAAGGGCATGACCATCGCCTACGCCGACGTAAAGGGCTCCGGCGTGCACCTCATCGTCGCGAATGGAGAACCGATAACCAAAGGCGCAGCCGCAAACGTCGACATCAAGTAAGCCGCGTGAAGCTAGCCCAGCTGCATGAGCACCTCGATGGAATGCTTTGCAGCAGGGGAACTCATCCTCTGCTGTGAAGCTCCATAGCTTAAGAGGTGTCATCTCGACCGAAGCGGAGACACCCGCTTACTCCACCGTCCGAGCAGCGCGATTAAGCGGTCTCTAGTGGCGATAAACTCGCGCGTATCTCAGCTGCACTTCTGCCGGTAATCCGGAGCATCTTGCTTCGGCTCGCAGGCCCACTTACCAGCGAGACTCGTGCCTTTGGCAGACCGGCCTTTTCTGCTACAAACGCAATCAGTGCCTCGTTTGCTCTTCCATCCACGGGAGGGGCATTCAGCGCAATCTTGAGCTCACTGCCATACACTCCTGCGATGGCAGTCCTCTTTGCGCCGGGTTGCACCCGCACCTTTAGGGTGCAGCCATCCGGCACGTCGCGCACATAGTCCTCAATCTCATTCATCGGGGCGATCCTCGAAAACTAAGACTCCGCGGGATAAACTCGCTTACCGAAGATAGCTGTACCCACCCGCACGCATGTGCTGCCCTCTTCGATCGCAACACGAAAGTCGTTCGACATTCCCATCGAGAGCTGCTGCAGCTTCGGGTGCTGTTTGACCGCCTCATCGCGCAGCCTGCGCAACTCACGAAAATAGGGCCGTGCAGTCTCGGCATCCTCCGACCATGGCGGAACCGTCATCAGTCCCACAGCCTGCACCGCTGTCAGCCCGCTGATGGCGTCCAGCAACGCCGGCAGCTCCGCCGGGGCGATACCATGTTTCGATTCCTCGTAGCTTAGCTTTACTTCGATCAGAAGAGGCAGGATCTTCCCCCGCGCCTTGGCCGCCGCGTCGAGGCGCTGGGCGATCTTCAAGGAGTCCACCGCGTCGATGGCGTCGAACAGCTCCGCCGCTTTATTAGTTTTGTTCGATTGTAGCGGCCCGATCAGGTGGAACGCCGCACCGCTCAGTCCTGCAACGGTGGCAGATTTCTGTTCGAACTCCTGGACGCGATTCTCGCCAAAGAGCCGCTGTCCGGCCTGATAGGCTTCGACGATCGACTCGGCGGGGTGCACCTTGCTGACCGCCATCAGGGCGACCTCGCTCGGCTCGCGGCCGGAACGACGGCAGGCGGTGGCGATCTCTTCGTTGAGGCGTGCGATATTCTCCGCGATACTCATCTCATCAGCATCTTACTTGCTGGCAACCATCCATTTCACGGAGACACGCGGCACATCTATGTGGACCATCCTTTTGCTTATCGGCTCAAACATCTTTATGACCTTCGCCTGGTACGGACACCTGAAGTATCGCGAGGTAGCTCTGTGGAAGGTCATCCTCGTCAGCTGGTCCATTGCGTTCTTCGAGTACTGCCTGCAGGTTCCCGCCAACCGTATCGGCGCGCGGACTTTCACCCCGGACCAGCTAAAGGTTATCCAGGAGGTCATCACCCTCTCCGTCTTCGGCGTGTTCTCCACCTTTTACTTCGGAGACAAGCTCCACTGGAACCACGCTGTGGCCTTCGGCTGTCTTGTGGGCGGAGCTTTCTTCATGTTCCATAAATTTTAAAAACAGATGGCTACGCCCTCTCTAAGGGGATTCTGAGATAGAAAGGGCCAGCCGACAGTGGCTGGCCCGAGAGTCGATCAAATCTTAAGAGAGTTAACGTCCGTGCTCTTCCAGGTACTTCTCCACCTCAAGGGCGGCCATGCAGCCCGATCCTGCAGCAGTAATCGCCTGCCGGTAACGACGGTCCTGAATATCCCCACAGGCGAAGACGCCGGGAATAATCTCCCCGTTCAGGGTCGTCAATACGTTGTTTTTGGTTAGGATGTAGCCGTCCTCATCCAGATCCATCATTCCCGCAAACGCTCTCGCATTCGGCTCATGGCCGATGCCAAGGAACATTGCCGAGACGGGCAGGGTAGACTCCTCACCCGTCGCCCTATTCTTCAGCCGCAGGCCCTTCACATCTTTCTCTTCCACCCCAAGCACCTCTTCCACAAGGGTGTTCGTGACGAACTCGATCTGGGGATGCGCCATCGCGCGCTCCCGCATGATCTTCGATGCACGAAAGTTCTCACTGCGATTGATGATGGTCACCTTGGTCGCGAAGCGGGTGAGGAATAAAGCCTCTTCCATCGCGGAGTCTCCGCCGCCGATCACGGCGATCTCCTTGCCGGAGAAGAAGAATCCATCACAGGTCGCGCAGGAGCTGACGCCGTGGCCGATCAAAGCCTGCTCGCTGGGAAGATTCAGCCAGCGAGCACTCGCTCCGGAAGCGATGATCAGCGTCCGAGTATGGATCACCTCTTTGCCTACATTCAGGACAAAAGGTCGCTTCGTCAGGTCGATTGAGTTGAGATGGCCCATGCGCAGCTCCGCGCCAAACCGCATCGCCTGCTTCTTCATGTTCTCGATCAGTTCAGGACCTTGAATCCCTTCCGGCCATCCCGGAAAATTTTCGACCAGGGTTGTGATCGAAAGCTGCCCACCGGGCTCGTGACCTTCCAGAACCAGTGGCTTAAGATTCGCTCGCGCCGTGTAAATGGCAGCGGTAAGGCCCGAGCATCCGGAACCTAGGATGACAGTGTCGCGCGTCGTGTTTTCGCTCATAAGCTTCCTTAGTGTAAATGCGCGGCTGGCCAAAAGGATGCATCCCGGGTCTCCCCGCACCCTCCAACCAAGGCCGTTAGAATGAAATCATGGCAAATCTAACGTTGGTCTATGGAATGAGACTGTTACCGGCCGATGAGATCGCTCGGGTCGGCGATGCTCCGGTAGAGCTCAAAAATGGCAATCAGGCCCAGGTCACTATGCACATTCTCGAAGGAAGCCGCGAGCAGATTGAAGCCCAGCTCCGTATGAGCCTCGACGCCTTCTTCGACTTTTACCCCGAAATCTAGGCCTCTCAGGCGGGCACCATGCGAGTATGCGACTTCTGTTCGTACATCCGCTGGTCTGCCAGCCTGCGAAGCAGAACCTCGTCCGTCGTGTCCTCCGGGCAGATCGCAACCCCTACGCTCGCGCTGACCATAAAAGACTCATCCTGGTACAGGAATGGGTGACTCAGCGCTTCTGCCACCCGGTTTCGGGCAATTGCGACGATATCTTCCGTCTTCAGGTAGCTCGGAAGGTTCGTCATCAGCAGGATGAACTCGTCGCCCCCAAGCCGTGCCAATGTATCGACGGGGCGGATGATCCTCTTCATATTCTTCGCGATAAACTGCAGCAGCAGATCCCCGGTATCGTGTCCCCGGGTGTCGTTCACCGCCTTGAACCCATCCAGATCGATCATCACCACTGCGGTTCGCACTCCGGTACGCTGTGCATGCTTGAGCGCCTGTTCCAGCTTCTCGTCAAAGCATCGCCGGTTGGGCAATCCCGTCAGCAGGTCATGGAGGGCATACCACGCATTCGTGGCAACCTGTCGCTCCAGCAGAACCAGCAACATCCCAATCGTTACCAGGAACTTCTGCCAGTCCCACACCGCACCTGCAATCTGGATGTACTGCGGCTGGCTCGACACCCACGAATGAACCAGAAACACCAACGACCACAGCAAAAATCCCACAACGATGACGATTCTTCCCAGGCTCTCCCGCGGAAGGCTCATGTTGAATAGGATCGCGGCTAGCAAATACAGCAGAAATAGCGGGTAATACGCCGCATCCCGAAACATCTGGGTCGCTCCGAACTCCCAGACCGGCAGCCAGAGCAGCAGCTGCACGACCATCAGCCACCACCCCTTCCCCAGTCGAAAGTTCCGAACCAACAGAAAGGGAGTTATTAAACCCAGAATCAGTCCACATCCAGCGATCCCCTGGTAGGCCCTCGGAGTATGAACATCCAGCCCATAGAGCGTCTCCAGGACAACCAGCGCAGCCGTATTTAACCCGAGGTACACCAGCGTCTCGCGACGGGGAAACGACGCCTTCGCCGCGGCCCACAGAAAGATCGCTCCGGCGGCAACATAGGAATCCAGAGCGATGACATGGCACGGAACACGACGGGGTCCGAAAGGCGTGTAAAGTGCATAGGCGATCGCTTCCAGAAAGATAAACAGCAGCCCGACAATCCACAGCCCCACACCCTCCTGCAGGTGCCGACGGCGCAGGCAGCATAGGATCGCCAGCAGGCTGGCCATCGCGGCCAGGTCCGGCACAAGTACGATATTCATCGGCCCTCTTTCGGGCGCGGCATCTCTCGAAGCATCATCAACTCAGCTCTTTCAACTCGAACAGACCCGAACTTCTGCGACCACGGCATCAAAAAGAGTGGGAACGATTCTGGATCATATCCTCAGTCGCCGCAACAGAAAACTCACCCTTTGTGGGACTTCTATCCCTCTCCTAGAGCATTCAGCTGCTCCTGCGTCGGTGCTGGAGTCAGCAGGCTGACGGCAAGCAAACAGATCAACGACGCCAACAGTGCCGGAAAAATCGCATCGCGTGCCCCGATCACAGCAGGCAGGTACGGCGTCACCCACTCCCAGCACACCGTGACCACTGTTCCCACGGCAATGCTCGAAACCGCCGCGACCGCAGTCGCTCTCTTCCAGAAAAACGCGGCCAGAATCACCGGCGTAAGCGCCGCCGAATAGATCGTGTAGGCATACAGCGCCTTCTTCAGCACGGACTCCGTTCCCAGGGACTGGATCAGCGACCATACGCCCAGCAGAACCACCATCAGGCGGCTCACAATCAGGATCTTCTTGTTTGAGGCCCGCGGATTGATATAGCGCACATAGATGTCATTCACCAGATTAGTTGCCGGTGAAAACAGCCAGTTGTTCGCCGTCGAGATGATCTTCGCGAAGATCGCGCCCATCAGCAGCGCACCCAGCAACCGCAGCGCAGGTGAGCCCCCGCTGAACCCGTTCAGCCCGCAGTAAGCCAGAATCTCTCGCGGAGCTTTGCTGACCTCTCCGCTCGGGAAGAGAGCCGAACCCGTCACCGCAATGGCAACGATGACCGTCTCCAGAATCACCGTGCCGATAATCCAACCCACAACCGCACGTCGCGCGTCCCTCTCGGATCGCGCCGAAAAGAACTTCTGGTACATCGACTGGTTCCCCAGCAGCAGCAGGCAGGTTGGCAGAAACAACTCGAGACATTGGATAAAAGTGAGATCGCCGAACCACTCAAAATGCGTCGCTGGCAAGGCTGCATGCACCGCAGGCCACCCGCCCGCCCTGTGGATCAGCACCGGAAGCGCCAGGCACATGGTCACGGTCGCCAGTAGCCCGATGAAGAGGTCCATGTAAGCGACGGATGACATGCCAGCAATCATCGTGAAAAGGATGACGAAGGCAGCCAGGATATAGCGCCCAAGAATAGGTGTAATCACCTTCGGAAAGATCAGGTGCAGAATATCCCCGCCCCCGATGAACTGGTAGCTTGTGATCGCCGTGTAAGTCAGCAGGATGGCGATCACCCCCAGCAACCGTGCCGTCTGGTTATAGCGTGTCTCCAGCAGGTCAGGAATCGTAAACTGCGCAAACTTCCGGGCCCGGGGAGCGATGAAGTAGATCAGCAGAAGTCCTGCCCACCCTCCTCCTGCCTGCCACAGTGCGGCGAAACCGTGCTTGTAGGCGTTCTCCGCTCCTCCCAGTAACGATCCCGACCCGATCCACGACGACAGCAGCGTAAAAATCAGCACAAAGGCTGGCAGCGATCGTCCAGCCACAAGATAATCTGCCTTCGTCTTCACCTTGCCCACCCGGGCCAGCGAGACAATCAGCAACGTAATAACGATAACCGCGAGGACCGAGGCGTAAAGATTCATGAGGTATGGTGAAAATTGTAGCCTCTAGGCTGTATCGACAGATTCAGAACACCTATTTAGAAGGCATACAGGAAGTCCGGACATCAGGAATCAGGAAACCAGGGTTCGTCCAGCGAAGATTTGAAAAGAACAGAGTTTACCCCTGAGAGGACTGCAAAAATATGTGTCATCCGAAATCAAGAAATAAAAGATTAAGAAAGAAACTGCGTCACCCTTGACTTGAAGATTAAAAAAACCTGCGTGTCATCCTCAGCGACGATTGAGGAAGAAACCACGTATCATCCTGAGCGGAGGGGGCTCATTCTTGCGCCAAACGAAGTCGAAGGATCTGCGGTCTGTCCGGACTCCCACCGATACCACAGGAAAATAGAGTTCATCCTCGCCTATATGCCGAAACACCCAAGCAAAGCGTCCATCTTCCCAGCGAACCCCATGCGAGCCCTCATCGTCCTGTTCTGTCTTTCCAGCTCCCTCGTCTGGGCACAGGCGCCAGCCAAAAACTCTCGAGCCACCGCAGGCATTGGAGCACCCGTACCGCCTCTTCCTCCCGCCAGCAGCCTTAGCCCTGCACAGCGCGTGGCCCGCGAACAAAAATGGCGAAACGAGATTCGCCATCAACTCTATATTCCGGTGACCTTGCCCCGGCTCAATGCCAAAACCTGGTCCAGCTTCAGCCCCGTTGCCGGGGTTGTTGCCGATCGCGTCACCTATCAGACGGCAGCTGGCATGCTCGTTCCGGCCATCATCTACCGTCCCCGGCGTGTCAAAGGCAAGCTTCCAGGCATTGTCGTCGTCAACGGCCATGGCGGCGACAAGTTCAGCTGGTACGCCTTCTGGAGCGGCATGATGTTCGCCCGCGATGGAGCCGTGGTCGTGACCTACGATCCCATCGGCGAAGGGGAGCGCAACATCGATCGCAAGTCCCGCGCCGGATCTCACGACAAGATCGTTCCTCCCCCTCCAGGGGTCTCCGAGACCGACTGGGGGCAGCGCCTTGCCGGCCTCATGCAGGTCGATCTCATGCAGGCCGTAAGCTATCTCAGGTCGCGACCCGAGGTCGATCCGGCTCGCATTGCGGTTGTCGGCTACTCTATGGGGTCTTTTATCTCCGGAATCGCAGGCGCGATTGATACTCGAATCCATGCCGTCATCCTCAGCGGGGGAGGAGACTACGACGGCCCGGGAGGCTACTTCGACTCCAATCCGCTCCCTTGCCAGTCGCCCCCCTATCGTTCCCTGTCCGTTCTCGGGGATCGTGGAGCCGTGCTCTATGCCCTCAACGCTGCTCGCGGTCCCATGCTGGTCATGAACGGAGACGCCGACACCGTGATGGACATGGCTCATCATGGTCCTGATTGGTTCGAATCGGTACGTCAGCGCGCCATCGCTCTTCGCGGAACCGACACAAATATGTTTACGGCCATTCGTTATCCCGGAATCAGCCATCGCACCTCCTGGGTCGATCGCGATGGTGTGGCCTGGCTCGACAAACAGATCCACTTCGCAAACTGGACGCAGGCTGACATAGCATCGGCTCCCGTGACCCACATCAGCACCTGGGCACGGGAGAATCAGGTCGATATCACCTCAAGCTACATTCGCGAGGATCGGGAGGGTGGACTCGATGCCCTTGGCACCGGCTTTCCGGGAATCAAACGGGAGGATCTGATGGTCCTTCCTTCGTCTCAGTGGGAGCGCCAGAAGGATCGCCTGACGTATGAGGCGTGGGCGGCGAAGACGATGGCGGTGCAGCAGGCAATGTCGCAATCTCCTCAATAGGTCCGGTGGCGGTCAATCCCCATAAACTGCGTTCCACCGCCGCAGCCTCGATCTCGCTGTTGATCTCCGCGCCCAGTAACAGCATGAAGCCGGTGATATAAAACCACATTAGCAAGATAATGACCGCTCCCAACGACCCGTACGTGATCGAGTAGAAGTTGAAGTAATGAAGGTAGAGGCGGAAGCCCAGCGAGACCAGCACCCATGCCAGGATTCCAACAGCCCCGCCCGGGGTGAGCCAACGCCAACGTCGTTTACGAACCCCCGGAGCCCAGAAGTAAATGACCGCAAAACAAAGTGTCAGCAGAGCGGTGGCAAGCCCCCAGAAGACAATCCGAGAGGCGAGAGCAAGCAGGGCGGCGGCAAAGTAATTGGTAATCCTTGCATGGATAATTGCCGCGACGAAATCGCCGCCCAGCAGCGCCGTGAGCGTCAGCGTAGCCAGCACAACCAATAGGATCGTGATACCAATGGCGGACAACCGCGCCTTGAAATACGATCGGGTGTCCCGCACGTTATAGACGGTGTTCAGCGCCTCCTGAATGGCGGAGACTCCGACCGATGCCGACCAGATGGCGGCAATCAGGCCGAAAGTGAGTTTGCCCGAGGAGGCATGCGCCGTCGTCTCGCTGAAAGTGGTAAGCACCATCCCCAGTGCCGAAGTCGGAACCACCAGCGCCAGGTATTCCAGCAATTTGTAATAGATCGAAGAAGCGGATTGCGCTGCCATCCCGAGGATGGAACTGGCACTGAAAAGAGTAGGGAACAACGCAAACAAGAAAAAGAAGCCCAGCTCCGCTGCGCGACCCAAAAGGTTGTCGGCCAGCAGAGATCGCCACGTGCGTCTCATCACGACGCGAAGAGGCACCCCCTCCAGGTTCCAGAGCGAGTGCAACGGGGATCGGGAGACGTAGTCCCATACCCGTTGCTGGACAGGGGCAGTGGGGGTCGTCGCCATGGGATAAGAGCGAAGAATGAACCGTTCTCCTTTCGTATAGATAGGGCTGTTATGCTGTCTTGAAAGAACGTCCTCAGATCGATATAGATGCCAAAACCGGGGGCCTGCGCCGCATCGTTCCGCCTACGATGGGCATCTTATAGGTGTGGGTACGCAGCAAGATGCGCTCGGCAGGATATGGAGAAAGAGGCCCTTCGTCGTAACAAAAGTGGGCCACCTCTGGCGACTGGTGCGTGAGAGTCACGAGCAGCCTATGCTGGGTCACTCCAGGCCGGCAGAGCTTGTGGCCCCCGGTGAAGCCGCAGCCACCTTTATCGGACACTCATCCTTCTTCCTTCAGATTGGGGGGCGTAACGTCCTCATCGATCCCGTCTTTGCGACACGGCTTGTGGTGCTGCGTCGCCAACGCCGTCCTGGACTCAGGATCGACGAGATACCGCCCATCGATCTCGTCCTTGTAACCCATGCCCACATGGACCACCTCAATATCGCCTCGCTGCGCAGAATCATCCGCTCTACACGCAGGCAACGGGGCCGGGCTCCTGAGGTGGTGGTCCCTCACGGCGTCGACGATCTCGTCTCGCAGCTTGGTTTTCGACGTGTCTCCACCCTCAAGTGGTGGCAGACCGCAGAAGCCGCGGACCTCCGCATTACCATGACCCCGTGTCGCCACTGGGGCGCACGCATGTTTAAGGACACGCACCGCCATTACGGCGGCTACGTTCTGGAATCCGGGGGCCATTCGATCTATCACTCCGGTGACACGGCGTACTTTGACGGCTTTGCCGAGATCGGTCGCCGTCTTGCCCCTAAGGTCGCCATGCTGCCCATTGGAGCCTATTTCCCTGACACCTACCGGTCGGTCCACACCTCGCCGGAAGAGGCCGTGCGCGGCTTCGTCGAGCTTGGTGCCAAGTGGATGATCCCTATGCACTATGGCACCTTTCGGCTCGGACGCGAGCCAATGGACGAGCCGCTCCAACGGCTTCGTTCTGAGGCCCGCCGCCTCGGCATCGGGGACAGCGTCAAAGTGCTCGAAGAAGGCGAAACCCTACGCCTCTGAAGGCGGATTTGGCCTCGGTCTCCTCTGATGATATGAGGAGTAACGAATCAAGCGGCAAGGGACAAAAGCGTCATCCCGGTTGAAGTTTCGGCATCTCTCCTTAACTTGATCCTCGCCTCCCCAAAAAGTGTCGTTCCAGATTCACAATCCTCTGGCACATCGATCGCATCGAATCCTTTATGAGCACAAAGGGAAATGCCGTAGCAAGTGCAAAGACAAGTGGAACGTTCTCACTCGGTGGAGACATGCCCGTAAACCGGCTGGGTTATGGGGCTATGCGGATTACCGGCAAAGGGATCTGGGGTGAGCCTGCCGACCCTGAAGGCGCAAAGAAGGTTCTGCGCCGCGCCGTCGAGTTGGGAGTGAACTTTATCGACACCGCGGACTCCTACGGTCCGGACGTGAGTGAGCGCCTGATTGGCGAAGCGCTCGCCCCCTACGCCAAGGGAATCGTCATCGCCACCAAAGCCGGCCTGACTCGACAGGGGCCTGACAAGTGGCTGCCGGTTGCCCGGCCGGAATACCTCAATCAGCAGGTCGAGATGAGCCTGCGACGCCTCAAAACCGAACGCATCGACCTCTGGCAGCTCCATCGCATCGACCCCAAAGTTCCCGTCGAGGAATCTCTTGGCGTGATTAAAAAGCTGCAGGAACAAGGCAAGATCCATCACGTCGGCCTCAGCGAGGTCAAACCGCATGAGATCGATCAGGCCCGGAAGGTGATCGAGATCGTCAGCGTGCAGAACCAGTACAACATTGCCGATCGCCGCCACGAGGATGTCCTGGAGTACTGCGAAAAGAACAATCTCGCCTTCATCCCTTGGTTCCCGGTCGCGGCTGGCAAGCTCACCCAGCCCGGAGGCGCCCTCGACGCGGCCGCCAAACGTCATAACGCGACCGTCTCACAGCTCTCCCTGGCCTGGCTCCTGCATCGGTCCCCGGTCATGCTGCCTATCCCCGGCACCTCTTCGGTGAAGCATCTGGAAGAGAACATCGGGGCAGCCGGCGTTCAGCTCAGTCCGGAGGAGTGGAAAGAGATCGAAGCCGCCGCGAAGTAGCGAAAAAAGGCGTAACCACCGTAATCGATTACGGTGGTTACGCCTCCAGCATCTCCAAAAGCCCCGCCTCGTCGAGAATCTTCACCCCAAGGCTCCGGGCCTTCTCCAGTTTCGATCCCGCATCTTCCCCAGCCACCACGAAACTCGTCTTCTTGCTCACGCTGCCGGAGACTTTTCCGCCCGCCGCCTCGACCCTTTCCTTGGCTTCGTCCCGGGTCAGTGTGGGCAGGGTTCCGGTCAGGACGAAGGTGAGCCCCTCGAAGGTTGTGCCGACGACCTTCTTTTCCGCCGTCATGCTGAGTCCCAGAGACTCAAGGTCGTGGATCAACTGCAGGTTCTTCTCGACCGCGAAGAACTCCACGATGGCCTGTGCCACCTTCGGGCCTACCTCGTTGACCGCCTCCAGCTCTTCGGCGGAGGCCTCACGCAGAGCCTTCATCGAACCGAAGTGCTGCGCGAGCAGCTGGCCCGTGCGTTCCCCGACAAATCGGATCCCAAGGCCAAGCAACACGCGCGCCAGTCCTGCACTCCTGGAGCGATCGATCTGAGCGAGCAGAGCATCGGCGGTCTTCTCTCCCACCCGCTCCAGGCCGAGCAGGTGCTCCTTTTTCAAGCGGTAGAGATCGGCGATGGTGTGGATCAGCGGCTTACGGGTGATGATTGGAGCGCCTTCTTCGGTAACCGCCTCGGTGTCGCCATTGAAGGTCGGACTCTGCCCGAGGAGCTGAGCGACCATCGCATCGCCCAGGCCTTCGATGTTCATCACGCTGCGAGCGGCCCAGTGCAGCAGCTCTTCGCGCACGCGGGCGGGGCAGGAGTTATTGACGCAGCGCCAGTCGACCTCACCTTCCACGCGCATCAACTCGCTTCCGCATACTGGACATGCCGCCGGGAAGGAGATCTCCTTTTTGCCGCGTGGATGCTGTTTGTCCTCGACGACTTCAACGATCTTGGGGATGACATCGCCGCCCCGCTCAACCTGGACGAAGTCGCCGATTTTGACGCCAAGACGGGCGATCTCGTCGGCATTATGGAGGGTCGCCCGGGTGACCGTGGTTCCCCCGATCAGGACAGGAGCGAGGACGGCAACCGGAGTGACCTTGCCGGTGCGACCGACCTGAAAGTGAACGTCTTCCAACCTGGTGATCGCAGCGCGGGCAGCGAACTTGTAGGCGATAGCCCAGCGAGGCGCCTTGCCGGTAAATCCAAGCCGCTTCTGCTGTGCGGTTGAGTCCACCTTAATGACAACGCCATCAATCTCATAACCGAGAGTCTCGCGGAGCGGCTCCGCGTTTGCGATGAAATCCAGCACATGATCGATATTTTGTACCGTTTTCGTATGTGGATTGACGCGAAAGCCCGCTGTCTTCAGGGATTCGAGGGTCTGAGTGTGAGAGGGAAGCAGCGTCTCGCCATCCCGCAGCAGAAAGTAAGCGTAGAGATCGAGCCGACGTTGCGCCACGATGTTCGGCTCCAGCGTTCGGATGGTTCCAGCGGCAGCGTTGCGAGGATTGGCCGCAGGAGCCATGCCCTGCGCGACGCGTTCTTCGTTCATCTTTAGGAAGGCGGCCTGGGGCAACACCACCTCACCGCGGACTTCAAAGGCGGGCGGCAGCTTGGCGGCGTCAAGTTTTTTTGCGCTTACACTGAGCGGAACTGAACGAATGGTCCGGACGTTGGTCGTGACGTCTTCGCCGGTGGTGCCGTCGCCGCGGGTCAGTCCTCGCTCCAGATGAGCTGCCTTCTCCGGTCCGGCGGCATACTGAAGTGCCATCGAGAGGCCGTCGAGCTTGAGCTCGCAGACGTAGGAGACGGTATCCGACGCAGGAAGCCCGGCGCGAACACGCTGGTCCCAGGCGCGTAGCTCTTCCTCGTTGTAGGCGTTGTCGAGGGACAACATGGGCCGGGAGTGCGCCACTTTCGCGAAGCCCTCGCGCGGCTTGCCTCCGACACGCTGGGTGGGAGAGTCGGAGGTGACCAGTTTTGGATGATCCGACTCAAGCTTCTTGAGCTGGTTCATCAGCGCGTCGTACTGGGCGTCGGTGACCTCCGGTGCGTCCAGAACGTAGTAGAGATATTCATGGTGTCGAATCTCTTCGCGGAGTTTTTCAATCTGTTCTTCGGCCGTAGGTGCGGTCGCCATAGCGACGATTATAGGAGAGCGAGGGGCGATGGAGGGCAGCTACCTGAAGGGTACGAGAATCGGTACAGGGCGTTTGTTGGATCTCAATATCGGGAGAAGAAACCGCAGATCCTTCGACTTCGCGACTCGCGATGAGGCTGCGAGTAGCTTCGCTCTGGATGACACCTTACAAATAGGGATCACTAGCGCTCAAAACGGAAATAGGATCATTAGCACTTAAAGCTGAAGGAAATACGGGGCCGCCAACTGACTTTTGATGACCTATTCCAAGGGTTTCAATTTTGGTTCGATCCACTGCAAGCGGGCCTCGGTTGAGCCTGGTAGATCGAAGTCGTAGTACTGGCGAAAGATATCGCGATTGCCTGCATAACGCTCGACCGCAAGAGCGGCAAAGGCGGCGCGATCCAGCGATGGTTGTTCCCGGTGGAGGGCGTCCAGCAGGCGAATCCACATGACCGTGATGGTCTCGTGATAGCCGCTGGTGGCGGTATTTTTACCACCTACGGACTCGTTGTATCGTCGGACGCACTCACGCATCTTTGCGAGTGCGGGCTCACGGCCCATCTGGTGGACGTAGCAGGAGCCTGTCAACAGATGTGCGGCGTGGGTCCACTCCGATTTAGGAAGCGTGCACCCCTCGAAGGCCGCAAGAAAGTCGTCTATCTCGGACTCAGTTGTGGGAAGCGTGGCCATATCGTCAGCATATATGGACGCTGCTACAGACTGCAGGAACCGTTTGCTTTGCGTTCCAGGTGAATCCGGCCCCAGGCACAGATCTGCTCGAGTACGGGGAGGAGCGTGGCGCCATATTCAGAGATCGAGTAGAAGACTCGTCGAGACGTTTCTTCTTCGGTTCGCGTGATGATTTCGTCTGTGACGAGCTCCTGGAGGTGGCGGATGAGCATCCTCTCGGTGATCTGCGGAATTTCTTTCTGCAGTTCGACAGTACGCTTCGGTCCTTCCACCAGACGCCATAGAATTGTGCCCTTCCACCGGCCGTCTATGACGGTAAGGGCGGCGTCGATGGGGCAGGGCGAGATTTCTTTCTTTGATACAGCCATCGGGTACGGTCCCTTCCTGGAATCAGACTGACATATTTGTCAGCCGTTCTTCGCGAATCGCTCGAAGGCACCGGGAACTCTGAAGAGGAGATCAGAGAGGGAGCCTGGAGCCTGTGCATATTATCGATATTCTTACGCTTGTCGTCGCCGGCCTGATGGTGGGGAACGAACTTACGGTGTCGCTGTTTATCAACCCGGTGATGCGGCAGCTCAATGCGGAGTCGCAGCGGCAGGCTCTGAGCCTGTTTGCAAGGAATCTGGGCCGTGTCATGCCGTTCTGGTATGGCGTCTGTCTGTTGCTCTTTTTAGTGGAGACGTTTTCCCATCGTGGTCAAGGTGGGTTCTTGTATTTGTTGTGGGCCACGATCTTATGGGTGTCGATCATTGTTTTTAGCGTTACGGTGCTGGTGCCGATCAACAACCGCGTCGCCAAGCTCGGTGCAGGGGTGTCGCTGGAGCAGTGGCTGCCTGAGCATCGTCGATGGGAGCGGCTGCATCGGTTGCGGATTGTTCTGCTGTTGCTTGCGTTGGTATTGGTGACACATGTTCTTTTGTAGCGAACCGGTCCCGTCTGCCCGCAGGGTATGCTGGATGCGGGCATGGATCCAGTCACGCACTTGATGACCGGCGCAGTTCTGTCACGCGTCGGGTTTAACCGAAAGGCCGCGTATGCGACCCTGGCCATGACGCTGGCGGCCGAGGCTCCTGATCTGGATGTGTTGTGGGCCTTCAAAGGGCCTGTGGCCGGGTTGGAACATCATCGCGGCTGGACACATGCTTTTGTAGGGATACCGCTCGAGGCAGCCATCGTCACCGGCGTGATATGGATTGGGCACCGTCTGCTGGCGGGCCGACGCAGGCAAGAGATGGTGGCTCGAAAGCAACCGACTGCACCGCTCCACTGGATGCGGATTTACTGGTTTTCGGCGATTGCTCTGCTGTCGCATATCTTGCTGGACTGGACGAACAATTATGGCGTCCGGCCTTTCTTTCCCTTTAATCCGCGATGGTATTCCGGCTCGATCGTCTTTATCTTCGAGCCGGTGATCTTTGTCCTGCTGCTGGTTGCGCTGATGGCTCCTGCCTTGTTTGGGCTGGTGGGCAGCGAGGTGGGAGCTAAACGTACCCGATACCGGGGACGCGGCTGGGCGATTGTGGCGCTGATGGCGACTGTGGGGCTATGGGGATGGCGCTTCGTCGAGCGGCAGAAGGCAATCGAGCTGATGCGCGATGCCGGCTTGAGGCAGGAACAGATTGTGCGGATCACGGCGGATCCCTTTCCCGTGAATCCTTTTCAATGGCAGACGGTCATGGAGACGCCTCTGGTCTACCAGGTGGCGCGGGTGAATACGTTGAGCGGAGATGTCAGCTCAAGCGCGCAGGCGGACGTCTTCTATAAACCGCCCAGTACGCTTGCGGCGCTGGCAGCAAAGCGCAGCTGGCTGGGTCACATCTATCTGGACTGGGCGCAGTTCCCGATCGTCAAGGACATTGGGACTGATCCTGATGGCTTTACGACGGTTACGTTTCGCGACCTTCGATTTGTGTATGGCAGCCCGATCTTCGGGCGAGAGGGGACGCCGTTATCCGGCCAGGTGATCGTCAACGACGATCGACGAGTGGACAGCATGGAGATGGACGGACATATTCAGCGATAGCTGAATCGTTCGTCGTTGGTATTTCTACGTTCCGAGATCTGCAATTCGGCTAAAATCGAAAGACTGAGGTTCTTATGGCCGCCTATTTCGCAATCCTCGTCGCTGTTCTAAGCCGTATCCTGCCGCATGCTTTTCAGACCACGAGCGTGGGCTTTACCGCGGTGGGTGGGGGACTGCTTTACTACGGTGCGCGCCGCAACCGGTGGCAAGCCATCCCTGCAGTTCTCGCGTTGATGGCGACAGACGTCTATCTGACGCTTTTCGTCTATAACTATGCCTTCCACGTCAGCGACTATCTCGTCACCTGGTTCTGGTACGCCGCCGTCTGTCTCTTTGCGCACCAGGTGCTGGGCCGCAAGCAGTCTTTTCTGCGCGTCGCGGGTGCGGTTCTGGCGACGTCTACATCCTTCTTCATCCTGAGCGATCTGGTGGTCTGGGCGGGAAGCAATATGTATCCCCACACCGCTGCCGGACTTCTGGCTTGCTACGTGGCCGCGATTCCGTTTTATGCCAATGACCTGATGTCGACGGCGATCACGGCGGGTGCGTTCTTTGGGCTTCCTGCACTGGCGCGCGATATCGCCGCGAATCTGCGTGAGGGTTTTGAGGGCCAGCGTCCCGCCTGAAGCGCTCTTCTACTGAATAGAAAAAGGCTGCGAGAGCTCGCAGCCTTTTTTGTTTTTGTGGCTGCTAAAGCTTATTCGGGGATGTCGTCGGCGCTGATATCTTCCACGGGGAGAGTCTCGCCCTTGCGCCGGTCGAAGACCTTTCGCGCAACCCAGATTCCGATAAGGAGGATGAGCGCAGTGGCAAAGGCGAGGACATAGTTCAGGTGATTCCGCAGGGCGGCAGCAACGGTTGTGACGATAGTGGGCCCGTAGAGGAGGGTGATGATAGCCCAAATCATGAAGCGGATAAATTTGCCCAGCAGAATGGCGCCGAAGAACGAGATGGTGCGCATCTCGAAGACACCAGCGGCAAATTCGAATAGCTTGACGGGCATGGGAGGAGGCATCATGGCTGGGACCATGATGGCAAGGAACTCCTGACGCTCAAAGCGGTCGCGCAGTTGCTCGTACCGCTTACGGTTGATGCGTTTGAGCAGAAAAAGTTCTCCGCCCGCCCGCCCGAGATAGAAGGGAAGCAGGCTTCCTACGGCAGAGCCGAGGGCCGCCATGAAGCAGTAGAGGACGAATCGGGCATGGTCGTGGATGACATAGTCGATGACCATGGCGTCGATGGGGACAGGGATGGCAGCCGAGTCGATGAGGGCAAGACCACCGATGCCCCAGGCACCAAAGGGCTTGAGGGCCGCCAGCATGACGGCATTCCATTTATGGATGAAAGCAGTAATAGGGGAAATCTTCACGGGATCGCTCTATTTTACCTTTTGCCGAGAGGCTTCCCGGGAGTCGTGACTGGTCTTTCCCTGAAGAAGATCGAGGGCATGCGGCAATAGAGGCAGTACGGCTTGAAGCGAGCTCTCAGCACCACGCGGGCTGCCGGGCAGATTGAGGATGAGGGTTGTCCCGACGGTTCCGCAGATGGAGCGGCTGAGTGCGGCGAGGGGAGTCTGGAACGCTCCCGCGGAGCGCATCCGTTCGGCCAGTCCGTCAACGATGCGCTCGCAGACCATCCGGGTGGCTTCGGGCGTGACATCGCGCGGGGCAAGTCCTGTGCCTCCAGTGGTAAGGACGAGATCTGCGGCTTCTGCACCGCGGCGCAGAGCAGTCGCGATCGTTTCCAGTTCATCGGGCACAACCTGGCGGGCGATGGCTGTGAGCCCAGCCTGCTGGAGCAGATCTGCTACGAGAGGGCCAGAGAGGTCCTCCCGGGATCCCTGAAAGGAGCTGTCGCTGACGGTCAGGATCAGGGCACGCGTCTCGGGGGTAAATCCTGGGCTCATCTGCTCAGTCTACGACCTTTAGTGGCTTTGCTGCAGGAGGATCGCCTCGCCTTTGGAAATGGTGAGAAAATAAAGGGAGGGGAGAAGTGGCCCCCTGCTCGCGGCGGTTAAAGCATCTCTTTTGTAACAGCAACTTTAGTGCGTCTCAGCCGTCTGACCAGAATATCCGATGCCCTCTCTCGAGACCCCACCCAGTTCCGCGCCGCAGCCGCCCCCGACCAGGGTCAGGACGAATCGTTACGGCGATCTCGAAGAGCATGAGCTGATTCATCTGCTCGATGCTCTCGACGATGAGCGTGCGCGTGCGAGGTTTCGGGAATCCGTTTACATCTCGATCATCATCTGGCTGGCGATCGGGTGGTTCGTGCTCTATGGGCCACAGGTCATCTTCCATCAACCGCGTCTGATCAATCCGGCGGACGTTCTTCGGGATCGTGACAAGCAGCTGACCTATCTGGACATGCCGAAGGATATCGGGAAACAGCTTCCGAAGAAGCCATCGGACGTAATCAGCGATAAGGATCGGGTGCAGCAGACGAAGCGGCCCACACTGGACCGCAAGACGCTGGAGCAGCTGCAGGCGATGCGAAAAGCCGGTGCTCCCGGTGTGACTGCTCCTGCACCAACGCCGACCCCCCCGGCACCCGTCCAGCAGCCGCAGCAGCAGGTACAGCAACAGCCGCAACCACCGGCTCCGCAGCCCTTGCCGCAACATCCTCCGCAACAGGCGACGATCGAGGCGCCGAAGCCGGCTCCTACGCGGCCAAATTTCGGGAGCCAGAGCTTGTCGGCAGGGGACGCCATCCGGCAGGCGGCGCAGCAGGCGGCACAGAACCGCGGGCAGGGTGGCGACTACGGCGCGAATATTCCGGTGGAGCACCAGGGCTTGAATACCGGAGTCGATATTCTCTCGGATACGATGGGCGTAGACTTCAACCCCTATCTCCGGAGAATCCTGCGACAGATCTACAACACGTGGCTTCCGCTGATTCCTGAAGAGGCACGACCTCCCCTGAATAAATCGGGCGAGACGCTAATCCGGTTTTCCATCCTTCCGGATGGGCGGATTGGGGGAATGCATCTGGATGGCTCGACGCAGGATCAGGCGCTTGACCGTGCCGCCTGGGGTTCGATCACCGGTGTCGGACAGTTCCCTCCGCTGCCGAAGGAGTTTCACGGGCCTAATCTCGAGCTTCGGATTCACTACCTCGTCAACAAGAGGACGGAGTAGCTCTCTACGATGCCCCTTTCTTTGCTGGAACGTCTTCGCCGGGAGCGCCGGCAACAGGTTCGTGGACTGATGGTTCTGGTCTTTGCGGTTCTGTGCTTCAGTCTTCTTCGTGCAGGTGTAGATCGCGTCTTTCCATCGGGATGGTGGAGACTGTGGTGAACTCCGATAGGCCGATGATTGTGCTGGCCGGACCGACTGCAAGCGGAAAGACCTCCTTAGCAATCCGGCTGGCGCAGCGCTTTGGAGGAGAGATTGTCTCCTGCGACTCTGTCGCGGTCTACCGGGAGATGGAGATCGGAACGGCCAAGCCGACTCTGGAAGAGCGAGCCCTGGTTCCTCATCACATGATCGACGTGGCCTGGCCGGATGAACAGGTGACCGCCGGGGAGTACAGCCGGCTTGCCCGTGAAGCCCTACAGGGAATCTCGTCGCGAAAGGCAGTGCCCATTGTTGCGGGGGGAACCGGTCTTTATCTGCGAGCACTGATTGATGGCCTTTTTCCTGCTCCTGAAGCGAGACCTGAGCTTCGGGAGCGTCTGCGGTGCCGCGCAGAAAGGCTTGGTCCGGAACGGGGCCCTGCTCATCTGCACCGGATTCTTGCGCGGCTCGATACGGCAGCCGCAAAGTCGATTCATCCCAACGATGTTCCGAAGGTGATTCGCGCGATCGAGGTGTCGCTGATCTCCGGACAGGACGGCCGGACGCCGATGACAGAACAATGGAGGCAGGGAAGAGATCAACTGACGGGCTATCGTATTCTGCGGATCGGCCTGAATCCTCCACGGGCGCAGTTGTACGAACGCATCAACCATCGCGCTGCGGCGATGTTCGAGCGGGGACTGATCGAGGAGACCTCGCGATTGATGGAACGCTATGGCCGCGAATGCAGGGCCCTCGGATCTCTGGGATATGCACAGGCGGCCGCGGTGCTTGCAAAAGAGATGAGCCGCGAAGAGGCGGTGCTGCAGGCTCAGCAGGGACATCGCAACTACGCGAAGCGCCAGTTGACGTGGTTCCGGCGGGATGGAGAGATGCACTGGCTTGCCGGCCTGGGGAGCGAGCAGGGGGTGATCGATCGGGCCTCTGCGCTGGTCGAGGCCTTTCTCGATCTCGAGCAGCGGGCTTCTACAATCAATGCATGAATTATTTCGAAGTATTCGGCCTTCCTGAGAAGCTCACGATCGATACGGCAGCCCTCGAAAAGCAGTTCTATACTCTCAGCCGCAAACTTCATCCGGACCGGTTCGCCTCGCGTCCAGCTCAAGAGCAGGAGGAGGCGTTGCGCCAGTCATCTCTGTTGAATGACGCTTACCGCACGCTGAAAGATCCGATTCTGCGAACGCAGTACCTGTTGAAGCTCCACGGGGTTGAGCTCGAAGAGCAGTCGAAGGCCGCGACCGATGCAGCCCGGCAGAGCGGGAGATTGAAGAAACAGATTGTTCCGCCAGAGCTGCTGGAAGAGGTCTTCGAGCTGAACATGCAGCTCCAGGAGATGAGGATGGCCAAGCAGATGGGAGAAGACGAGCCTGAACTGCGACGCGACCTGATGACTGCTAAGGATGCCTTTGACGCGAGAATGGTGGAGACGCAGGCCGAGCTTGAAGGATTGTGGGAACGGTGGGATGCGGCCATGGAGACAAACGACGAGAGCGCAAAAGCGGCATCCCGAGATGCCATGGTCGCCCTGCTGAACAAACGAAGCTATCTGCGAAATCTGGCACGGGACGTGAATGAGGCGCTGGAATAGCTGGATGCTTCAGCCCGCCGCCCTATTTCACGACATCGCCGCGATGGTTCGTTGCCCAGTCCTGAAAGGATCCGTCGTACAGCATGACGGGATGTCCCAGGAGGCGAGCGGCAAAGAGTGTGGCCGTAGCCTGCGCCCCGAGATGGCAGTAGGTGACGACTGTGTCTCCGGGCTTGATACCGGCCTCGCTAAAGAGCTGGTTCAGGTGTCCCAGATCGATCTCGGAGTTGTCTTCTGTAACCTGATTGAACGGTATGTTGATTGCGCCGGGAATATGTCCTGAGCTGTTGAATGACGGTTCGGTGCCATTGAAGAAGTTCGGTGTCCGTGCATCGACAAGCTTGTAGGCCGGGCGTTCTGCGATAGAACGAACGAGAGACGCATCGGCGACGAGGTCTTTCTCCGGACTGAGAGTCAGCTTACCCGGTGTGACCGCCGAAACTTTAGAGGTGACCGGTTTTCCCTCCCTGACCCAGGATGCAAACCCTCCATTCAGGAGGGAGGTGCGGTCGCCCAGACCCATGTACTCGAGAACGAAGAGCACGCGAGTTGTGAGCTGAAAAGGCTCATCTTTGCCGGAATAGACGATGATGTGGCTGGCGTTGGAGATCCCGACCGCTTCGAGCCTGCTGCGCAGAACGTCCGGGGGCAGCAGCTCCAGCCCCAGTTGGCCGGTCGCCGCCTTGACCGGGGTGGAGATGTCCTCGATGGTGATCAGACGTGCTCCGGGGATGTGCTGTTGCTCATACGACTTCTTCGAGTTCACCTCGAGAAGAACGACATCCGGGTCAGTCTGGTGTGTCTCCAGATAGCTGACGTTCACCAGAAGTGGAACGGCTTTCTGAGCGAATAGCAGTGCGGGAGACAGGAGGAGAATCAGAAGATAACGAAGGCTTTTCATATCACGTGCCTTTCAGGAATGGAAGATTGCAACTCCGCCTGGGAATGCGCGGCGCTGGCGGAATCTCAACTGCCTTCTGGGTGGCAAGTGTATCGAATCGGGGCCAATTCGTCGCGGACCTTGAGAACCATTCGACACTGCGTCTTCGGATGAATGGATATTCAGATCATCCCCTTTTGAAAATTGCTGTCGAATACTGCATCTTTTTAGCGTTTTCCCCTTGAATCATCATCGATGCTCATCGTATAAAAGCGACACGCAGACTCAGGGTTTAGGCAAGACAAGCGGTTGACCTGTTCCCCGTATGAGCAGATCTGCGCGTAAAGGCCGCATGATTGGAAGTATTTTTTGTCTGCGATTGTTTGTTCGGTCTGTGGTGCTGGGGTGCATGCTGTGCGCGGTGCCCGCTGTGGCGAAAGACAACGTGCCTGACTGGGTTCGCACGGTCGCCGCACGACCTCTTCCGGCGTATTCCCCTGACACAAAGGCAGCGGTCCTGCTGGAGGAGACGACCTATACCGTAGCGGCTGATGGAAGCGCGGTCGAGCATGTGCGCTCGGTGATCAAGATTTTGCGCCCGCAGGGACGAGATGACGGTATCGTCGCGGTCCCCTTCGACAAGGACCAGAAGCTGGTCTCCTTGCATGTCTGGAGTATCGGTCCAGATGGGCATGAGTACACCGTCAGCGACAAGGAGATGGTGGAGGTCGGCTATCAAGGACAGGGAAATCTCTACCAGGATGATCGGATTCGCTCCGCGAACCCTCCCGGTCGTGATCCCGGCGGAGTGATCGCCTATGAGTACGAGCAGAAGATGCTGCCCTACATCGGAGAGAAGACGTGGTTCTTTCAGGGAAGCCTTCCAAGGGCCGAACAGATCTTTACGCTCGAACTGCCGCCGGGCTACACCTACGCGACCGTCTGGGCGCATCATGCTGCGGTACAGGGAAGCGACCTGGAAAACCGGCGGTGGCGATGGGAGATCAAAGATACGCCGGCGATCAACCTGGAGCAGATCCTTTATCGCCCGGCGGTTTCGTCGCTTGCCGGGAGAATGACGGTCCGATACACCTCCGGCGCGGCCCCAGTAGATGGCTGGCAAAGTATCGGGGAGTGGTATGACCGTCTGTCACACGACCGGTTGGCGGCGACACCGGAGATTGCAGCAAAAGCGAGCGAACTGACAGCAGGGAAGACAGATTTTTTCGACAAGACGGAAGCGGTTGCGGAGTTTGTTCAGAAGGAAGTGCGCTACTTCGCCATTGAGATGGGGATCGGCGGCTATCAGCCACACTTCGCTGCCGATATCTATCGCAATCGCTATGGAGACTGCAAAGACAAGGCGACGCTTCTGTCGGCGATGCTCTCCACTGTCAACGTCCACGCAGCTCTGCTGATGGTGGATGATCGTCGGGGTGTCATCGATCCGGATGCGCCATCGATCGTCGGAAATCACATGGTGACGGCCATCGAAGTTCCAAAGGGCTACAGTTCTCCGAAGTTTCGCAGTGTTGTGACGGCGAAGACCGGACGGCGATATCTGATCTTCGACCCTACCTGGGAGAAGACTTCTTTCGGCCAGCTGGAACATGAGCTGCAGGGCAGTTACGGCCTTTTGATGGAAGGCCCGGAGAGCCAGGTGATCAAGCTGCCGATCCTGGCCCCTGAGTTCAATACGGTCCACCGCAAAGGAACCCTGCACCTGACAGCGGACGGTTCTCTCAAGGGCCAGATTGTCGAAGAGCGATTTGGAGACCTCTCCGATCACCGGCGTGGGCTTTATACCAGGGGGGATGCGAAACAGCAGGCCGACTATATGGATCATGTCCTGGGGGAAGATTTCTCGGCATTCAAAGTATCGGATGTGAAAGTTGAGAATGCAGCGGAGCTGAATAAGGATCTGATTACGGCATATACGATCGACGTCGATCGGTATGCGCGATCGATGGGAACGCTGCTTACGGTTCGTCCACGAGTCCTGGGAGAAGAAGCACCTCCGGTCGATCGCAAGACGCGCACGGTCCCGATCGATCTTCGCGAGACGATGCAGATCAAGGACGATTACACGATCGAGCTCCCTGGCGGCTATGGAGTAGACGAACTGCCCGAGATGGTCAAAATCGATCTGGGCTTCGCCTCCTACGAGAGTGCGACCGAGGCAAAAGGAAACCTGCTGCACTACTCCCGCACGTTGACCGTACGTGAAGTTGCGCTGCCTGCAGACCGATATGCAGACCTGCAGAAGCTTTCGGGGGTGATCTCGAAAGACGAACAGAGCCTGGCGATCCTTAAAAAGCAATGAACTGAGACGAGAAAAAACCTGCGATGAAAAACAGAACCTTTTTGCGTATCGTCCTCTTTACGATTTTTCTGGTTGCGGTGAGTCCGGCACTCCATGCGGATCAGTGGACTGAGCCGACCAAAGAAGAGCTCTCCATGACCTCACAGGAAGGCTATCCCGGCATCGCCGGTGTCTACCTCGACAGGGAAGAAGTTACAGAAGATAGGCTCCATATGTGGAGCGTGTATGTGCGGCTCAAGGTTCTCACCGAGAAGGGCAAGGACTACGCGAACGTTGAGTTGAAGTACGCCTCCTTTCGGAGCGGCGGAGGCTACAGCGTTAACAATATTGAAGGCCGCACAATTCACCCGGATGGCAAGGTGATTCCATTTACGGGGAAGCCCTACGACAAACTGATTGTGAGCAAGCAGGGGTACGAGGGCTATAAGTACATGGCGAAGGTCTTCACCATGCCCGATGTGGAGGTCGGCAGCATCCTCGAGTATCGCTACACCATCCGCTATGACGATAACTACTATTTATCGCCAGATTGGTACATTCAGTCGGAGCTTTATCTGCGGAAAGGACACTACGTCTGGAAGCCCACCAGCAAAGAGCTTGTTAGCAGGAGCGCTGGCCGCGAACATCTGACAAATTCCCTCGGCTGGTTCCCTGTTCTTCCTCGCGGGACCGAGATCCATCAGACGCAGCTTCCTCCAACGGCGACGAATACAGAGGGACAGCTAATTCTGGATTTGAATGTTCACGATATCCCTCCTGCTCCCCGGGAGGAGTACATGCCTCCTATCTCGAGCTTCAGCTATCGGGTCCTCTTCTATTACACGCCGTATCGCACCTCAGAAGAGTACTGGAGGCAGGAAGGAAAGTATTGGTCGAAAGACCGCGACAAGTTTATTGGGCCCGGTTCAAAGGTCACCGAAGCTGTTCAGCAGATTACAGCGGGAGAACAGAGTCAGGATCAGAAGCTGCGCAAGATCTATGCCGCAGTGATGCAGCTGGAAAATACGGACTACACCCGCGAGCGAGCGCGCTCTGAGGATAAGGCCGAGGGGCTTCGAGAGGTGCACGACACCGACGACATTCTGGAGCGAAAACGGGGATCGGGGGATCAGCTGGCCCAGCTTTTTGTCGCTATGGCGCGAGCCGCAGGAATGAAGGCCTATGTCTTCGCAGTGACCAATCGGGACCGTAGCCTTTTTACCGACTACTACCTGAACATGTCGCAGCTGGATGATGACGTCGCTGTGGTGAACGTCGATGGAAAGGAGATGTACTTCGATCCGGGTTCGCGATACTGCCCTTACGGTCACCTTGACTGGAAACATACAAATGCCAGCGGCATTCGGCAGACTGAGGGCGGCGGGACCGTGATCGCGAGTACCGTGGGAGAGCCATACTCTTTCTCGCGCACGCAGCGGATCGCCGATCTCAAGATGGATGAGCATGGGGAAGTCAGCGGGCTTGTAAAGGTCACTTATATGGGGCAGCCCGCCATCAGTTGGCGCCATCGCTCCCTGGAAGGTGATACGGAGAGCTTCCGTCGTCAGCTTCGTACGAATCTCGAGGAGATGCTTCCTGGAGGAATGGACGTCAATGTAGTCAGCATCTCGCAGCTCGACGACTATGAGAAGCCGCTCGTCGTTCAATACGGCATCAAGGGTGCGGCCGGATCGCCGACCGGGAAGCGTCTGTTTGTTCCCGCCGATCTATTCGTTACGAACGAGAAGCCTCTGTTTCCGCATGAGAAGCGTGAGCTTGCAGTGTACTTCGACTACGGGAGCATGGTGCAGGACGCGGTTCGAATCCAGTTCCCCCAAAATATTAAAGCCGAATCCGTCCCAGCAACCTCGCACGAACAGTTTGAAAAGTTCGCAGCCTATTCGCTGACCAACGAGCAAAAACCCAACTCGGTGACCGTACGGCGCGATCTGAGCCTCGGACAGTTCTTCTTCGAAAAGAAGGATTATCCCGCTTTGCGTGATTTCTATGGCAAGGTCGAAAACAAAGATCAGGAGAAGCTGGTTCTGATTGCGTCGCCGACAGAAACGGGGACAGGTTCGCCCGCTGCTTCGAACTGATCTCTAGCGGCGTCACGATCAGGCCTGGTCGGGCGCGGCGGAGCGGAACTCCGATCCCTTGATTTTTGAAAGAGCGGGGAGAGCCGGATTGGCTCTCCCCATTTTTAGAATATCTCTCCTGCCCTATAAAAAACAGGCTGTAAATTTGCTCTTGATCCGCTAACTTCAACGAGCTGTATGACGCAACGTGAAGGAGGGCGGAATGAAGCAGTTTGCGGGAAAGACAGCGGTGATTACCGGAGCGGCGAGTGGCATTGGCCGCGGTATCGCGGAATGGTGTGTTCATGAAAAGGTGAGGGTTGTGCTTGCCGACATGGATGAGGCTGCGCTGTGTGCGGCGGGCGACGAACTGAAGGCTTTGGGAGCTGAAGTCCTCTGTGTGCCTACAGATGTCTCGGAGCGTGAAGAGATAGAGACTCTGGCGCAAAAGGCGTTCGATACGTTTGGCGGCGTACATCTGCTGTTCAACAATGCCGGGGTTGCTGCAGGCGGCGCACCCTGGGAGGCGACGTGGAACGATTGGGAGTGGGTTCTGGGAGTAAATCTATGGGGTGTGATCCATGGGGTGAAGGCTTTTACGCCGCGGATGATGGCACAGAATACGGCGTGTCACATCGTGAACACCGCATCCTGCGCGGGATTGATGGCAGGTGGATCCTCAGCTCCCTATTCGGTGAGTAAGCATGCCGTGGTTGCCTTGTCAGAGAGCCTCTATCTGACGCTCGAGCAGCGCAGGTCGCTCGTAAAGGTGTCGGTGCTTTGCCCAGGGATGGTGCGGACGAACATCCCCAATGCCGAGAGCCACAGGCCGGAGAGGCTCCGAGACGAAACCAGGCCTGTGAGTGCAACGATGCAGGCCAGCCGCGGGACGTTCGAAGCATTGATTGCCGCAGGCATGCCTCCTGCGCAGGTGGCCAAGATCGTCTTCGATGCGATTAGAAAAGAGCAGTTCTACATCCTGACTGAAGCGAAGTGGATGGAGGCGATCCGGTTGCGAACCGAAAGGCTCATGGTGATGGAGAATCCGGAGAACCCTTCGGCAGTGCTGGGAACGATTCTGAAACACGCATAAGCCAGGTGACAACGCTTGAGATCATAGGCTCTATGACGGAGGGCTTTGCGCGGCGCGATTAAGAATATGATGCCATCTGCGCGGAACTGTATGATGATCTGGTTTCTGTCATTCTGAGGTCTGTCCGTGTCTTTGCGCACCGCGAAAAAGCAGGTTCTATCTCGTTTTTGTAAGACGGCTTCCTTATTCGCTCTTCTCGTCGCCGCCGCGCAGGCGAGCGCACAGGTGGAGTATGTCGATCCTACGATTGGGAACGTCGGGATCCTTCTTGTTCCGACGCGGCCGGCGGTTTATCTGCCGAACAGCATGGTAAGGATGTATCCTCTGCGCTCAGACGCGCTTGATGACAGAATTCACTCCTTTCCTCTGACGATCAACTCGCATCGCATCAGCGAACTGTTCAGCATTATGCCCGCCGACGGTGCCCCGGCAGCCTATGAGCAAGAGACGACGACGCCGTACTTCTACTCGACTCGATTTCGGGGCTCGGGGATTGTCACGGAGTTTACAGCGACGGAGCGCTGCGGATACTTCCGTTTTACCTTCCCATCCGGCAAGGCCGACCTTGTATTGGCCAATCGAATTGGAGGAACGCTCGAGTTGCGCGATGGAAATGCCGTTGCCGGCGAAGAACGATTCAACGATATGAAGGCGTATGTCTACGGTGAGTTCAGTAAGCCGGTCACCGCAGCTGTCTCCAGCAATAATGGTAAGCAGCGGCTTGCGATTCAAGCGTCGGCGGGAACGCTGGAGTTTCGATACGGCATCTCGTTCATCAGCGTGGAGCAGGCCAGAAAGAACCTGCAGCATGAGATTCCCTCGCCAGGTTTCGAAACGACGAAGGCAGCGGCAAAGGGACGGTGGAATGAGGTACTGGGGCGCATCGCGGTGGAAGGCGGCACAGAGGCGCAGCGCAAGGTGTTTTATACAGCGCTTTATCGTGCCTCGGAACGGATGATCAATATCACGGAGGACGGACAATATTTCAGCGGTTTCGATCATAAGATTCACGCGGACCAGCGTCCGTTCTACGTCGACAACTGGCTGTGGGATACCTTTCGGGCGCTTGAGCCGCTGCAGACGATTCTGAACCCGGAGATGGAGGCGGACAAGCTGCAGTCGTACGTGCGCATGTATCAGCAGAGTGGGATCATGCCGACGTTTGCGATTCTGACTGGTCCTTACGCGTGCATGAATGGCAACCACGCTGCACCATGGTTTGCCGATGCCTGGTTTAAAGGGGTTCGCAATTTCGATCTGCCTGTGGCGTATGAGGGTATCCGCAAGCGCTCGCTGAACACGACGTTGCTGCCCTGGAGTCTGGGCTCGAAGACCTCTCTCGACGACTTTTACGCGGAGCACGGTTACATGCCTGCGCTGAGGCCCGGAGAGAAGGAGACCATTGCAGAAGTCCATCCGTTTGAGAAGCGTCAGCCCGTCCCGGTGACGCTGGGCAACAGCTTCGACGACTGGTCCATTGCGCAGATCGCGCACGAGCTGAAGAAGCCGGAAGACGAGAAACTATTTTTGAAGCGTGCTGCGAATTACAAGAACCTTTATCGTGCGGACCGGTCGCTGATGTGGCCCAAGGATGATGCCGGTAACTGGATTGAGCCACTGGACCCGAAGTTCGGTGGCGGAATGGGCGGGCGAGACTACTATGACGAAAACAATGCGTACACCTACACGTGGGATGTAGCGCACGACTACGCAGGACTGATTGCGCTGATGGGAGGCACGCAAAAGGCGGAGGCCAATCTCGATCAGCTTTTTCGAGAGCCGCTGGGGCGATCGAAGTACGAGTTTCAGGCAAAGTTTCCAGACTCGACATCGATGGTAGGGCAGTTCTCGATGGGCAACGAGCCCAGCTTCGCGATTCCATATATCTATGACCGGCTTGGAGCACCATGGAAGACGCAGGAGCGTGTTCGCATGCTGCTCGATGCTTTCTTTACGGACACACTGCAGGGAATTCCTGGCGATGAAGATGGTGGAGGCATGAGCGCCTTTGTCGTCTTTTCGATGATGGGCTTTTATCCGGTGACACCGACGGTACCGACCTACGACATCGCAAGCCCGGTATTTACAAAGATCACGATTCACATGCGTAACGGCAAAGACTTTGTGATTACTGCAGCTCATGCGTCGAAGCAGAACAAATATGTGCAGAAGATCGTACTGAACGGAAAGCCGCTCGACCACGTGTGGTTTCGCCACGCCGACCTAGTTCGCGGAGGTACGCTCGAGCTGACGATGGGAGATACGCCGAACACCGAGCTCGGATCAAAGCCGGAGGCGTTCCCCCCTGATTCGATTACGGTCCGTCCTGAGACATATCGTTAGCGATGCAAGCACAGATGCATGTCTTCTAACCTCGGCCAGTTATAGTTTGAGATGTGACGACATCGCAGCCCACACGAGTCAATGCCTCGTTGCGGAGACATAACCTTCTTCTGGTAGTACGCTGGCTCGCTATCAGCCTGGGTCTGCTTTGGTCGGGCGCTGCACTGACGCTTGTGATGCTGCGATGGATCGACCCGCCGACGACTGTAGTGCAGCTGCAGCGGCATGTGCAGGCGTGGATTCGCGGAGTTCCGTATAAAGAACGCTACCGGTTTGTTCCGCTCGGTCAGATATCGCCTGATCTGCAGCATGCGGTGATCGCGGCGGAGGATGGACGCTTCTACCAGCACCACGGCTTCGACTGGCACGAGATCAAGATCGCCGCGGAAGAGGATAAGGAAGGCGAGCGCGTTCGTGGAGCTTCCACATTAACGCAGCAGCTGGTGAAGAACCTATTCTTTGGCACGAACCGATCGGTGTTGCGTAAGGGCGCAGAGGCCTCGCTGGTGCCAGTGGCAGAACTTGTGCTGGGCAAGCGCAGGATTCTGGAACTTTATCTCAATGTGGTGGAGTGGGGCCCTGGGGTATACGGTGCCGAGCCAGCATGCCGGTATTACTACCGAGCTTCGGCAAGGAGCATCGGACGACAACAGGCGGCGCGGCTTGCGGCGATACTGCCTGCTCCTCTACGACGGCGGCCTGAGCGCATGAATGGGTATAGCATGATCATTCTTCGACGGATGGGCCAGACGGGCTGGTGAGCCGCCGTCAATGGGTTTGGCAAGGCTTTGCCAGATGCCAAGTCTTCAGGTGAGCGGGTGTGCTGATGAGCGCTATACCCATTGCTTAACGAGCACGAAAGCCGTTCGGCTGAGGAGGTCTGGAGCGACCTCCTCATAGCTTGCTCTCTGAAAATAGGCAAAAAACAACCGAACGATAGTCGTCAAGCATGGCTCGAAGGTGCTACAGCGGTGGCTTTTGGGAGTAGCTACTATAGCGCCACATTCTGTTTCTTGGGGCATATGTGGAGACAACAACCATTTTGGCCGGGACGTATGACTATCGCCTGGTAGCACTTTCCGTACTCATCGCCATTTTTGCGGCATACGCTGCGCTGGATCTGGCAGGCCGGGTGACGGCATCGCGAGGCTTTGTGCGTGGAGTATGGCTGAGCGGTGGGGCTTTCGCTCTTGGTTTCGGCATCTGGTCGATGCACTACGTGGGGATGGAGGCACTGCGGCTTCCAGTCGTTGTGTTGTACGACTGGCCGATGGTGCTGCTGTCGATGATGGCAGCCGTTGTGGCGTCAGCGATCGCGCTGTTTGTAGTAAGCCGTAGGCGAATGTCGATTGCCTCGGCCGCGGTCGGAAGTCTCTTTATGGGAACCGGAATTGCCTCCATGCACTACATCGGCATGGAGGCAATGCGACTGCCGGCGATGTGCCAGTACAACATGCGCCTGGTGATACTATCCGTCGTTCTGGCGATTGTGATCTCTTTTGTGGCATTGCTCCTGGCGTTTGCCATCCGGGAGGTGCAGACCAGCTGGAGTTGGCGTAAGAGCGGATGTGCTGTCGTGATGGGGCTTGCGATCCCGGTCATGCACTACGTAGGGATGGCCGCGGTGACCTTTACTCCCATGACGATGCAGCCTGAAAGCATGCGGCATGCGATCGGAGTAACGCATCTGGGAATTGTCGGGATCTGTATGGTCGCGGCTTTCCTGATGGGATTTGTTTATGTGTCGGCAACAGTGGATCGGAAGTTGTCGATTCATACGATGGAGCTGACACTGGCGGAGCAGAGGCACTTCATCGAACTGGAGCGAGAGCGGGCGCACGCGGCGGAGCTGAGCAATCAGGCGAAGAGTGAGTTTCTCGCCAATATGAGTCACGAAATCCGCACACCCCTCAACGGGATCATCGGTATGACCGATCTGGCGCTCGAGACGGAACTGACACGAGAGCAGCGAGACTACCTGCATACCGTGAAGCTTTCTGCGGACGCGCTGTTGAATGTGATCAACGACATCCTGGATTTCTCGAAGATCGAAGCAGGAAAGGTCGATCTGGACGAAGTGGATTTCGACCTGTGTGAGTGCGTCGAAAACGCTCTGAAGACCGTGGCTCTGCGCGCCGATGAGAAGGGGCTGGAGCTTTTATGTGAGATTGCCTCCGATGTTCCGCCGCTGGTGAATGGCGACCCAGGTCGATTGCGTCAGGTGATTCTGAACCTTCTCGGAAATGCAGTTAAGTTCACTGAAAACGGCGAAGTAACCCTCAAGGTACAGCGGGAGGTTCTGGAGGATCAGAGCTCAACGTTGCATTTTCAGGTTACGGATACCGGGATAGGGATCTCAGCGGACAAACTGGAGAAGATATTTGAATCGTTCAGCCAAGCAGATACTTCGACAACCCGCGAATTTGGCGGAACTGGATTGGGTTTGACGATCTCGCGCCGACTGGTGGAGATGATGAATGGACGCATCTGGGTGGAGAGCACGCCGGGTAAGGGATCCTGCTTCCACTTTACCGCGAAGCTGGGCGAGCCGAAGACCATGCCGGCGTTAGCGCAACCGCAGGTCGCGTCGTCGATCCTGGTCGGCGTGCGTGTGCTGATTGTGGATGACAATCGCACCAACCGCCGGATTCTGGAGGGTCTTGTCACACGGTGGGGAATGATTCCTGCAGTGGCAGCCAATGGAGAACTGGCCCTTCAGGCCTATCGCGAAGCGACGGCTAATGGAGAACCGTTCGGGCTCATCCTGACAGACATGCATATGCCGAAGATGGATGGATTTGGATTGGTGGAACGACTCCAGGAGCATTCAGGAACCAATAGCTCGACGATCATGATGTTGACCTCGGGCGGGCAGCGAGGCGACGCGCAGCGGTGCGGCGAGTTGGGAATCGCAGCGTATCTGTTGAAGCCCGTGCGTCAGGCGGAGCTACGCGAGGCGATTGCAAGGGTGCTCTCGGCACGTGAGACGAACGGAGAGACTGCGATGATCACGCGCCATACGCTGCGCGAACAGACGAGGCCAAACAAAATGCTGAGAATCCTGCTGGCGGAAGATAACCCGATCAATCAGAAGCTGGCGACACGGATGCTGGAGAAGAGGAACCACACCGTCGTCCTGGTAGCAAATGGTAAAGAAGCACTCGCGGCTCTGGAACAGGCGAGCTATGACCTCGTGCTGATGGATATGCAGATGCCTGAGATGGATGGGTTCGAGGCCACCACGCTGCTGCGTCAGAGGGAGCAGGGCACAGGGAAACATCAACCCGTGGTGGCGATGACAGCGCTGGCGATGAACGGCGATCGTGAACGGTGCCTCGCGGTTGGGATGGATGGGTATCTGTCGAAGCCGATTCGGCCACAGGAGCTCGACGATCTGTTGGATATTTACATCACGCAGAAAGAAACGTCCGTGCCATCGGTGGAAGTAGAGTCTGCTGCTGTCGGCCCCGTGGATACCAAGCAATTGCTGGACCTGCTGGATGATGACCGCGCGTTGCTGGGTGAACTTGTGGAACTATTCCGCGCAGATTATCCCAATCACCTGAACGCAGCGCAGAAAGCGATTGAAGGGCAAAACTTCATCGAGCTCGAACGTGCGGGACACACCCTTAAAGGTGCGCTTGGCAATCTATCGGCGAAGCAGGCCTCATCGCTGGCCCATGAACTGGAGTCCATGGGGAGAGAATGCGATCTTAACCACGCGCAAAGGACTCTAGATCAACTGGCGCGCGAGATCGAGCACGTAACGGGCGCACTCGAAGCCCTTGCCGGGGTGTCATTCCAATGAAAATTCTGGTGGCTGAAGATGATCGGGTATCCCGCCTGCTGATGCAGCGGACACTGACGAAATTTGGGTATGAAGTCGTGCTGGCTGAGGATGGACGCCAAGCGGTGGAGATTCTCTCCCAGCATGATGCGCCGAGGCTGGCGCTGATCGATTGGATGATGCCGGAGCTGGACGGCCCCTCGCTATGTCGTGAGATGCGGGCACAGCATCGCGATACGCCCTACGTCTACATCATCCTGCTCACTTCAAAGCAGAGCAGTGAAGACGTTGTGGCCGGTTTGGAAGCTGGGGCGGACGATTACTTGACCAAGCCGTGCCAGATGGCCGAGTTGCGGGCGCGTCTGCATACCGGGCATCGCATCCTATCGCTCGAAGATAGGCTGGTGAAGGCTCGTGAGGAGATGCGCTATCGTGCGACACATGATGCTCTCACCGGGATATGGAATCGAGCATCGATTCTGTCGCTCGTACGCAGCGAGTTGCAGCGAGGTGCCCGGGAACTGCGCCCTGTCTCGTTGCTGTTGTGCGATGTCGATCACTTCAAGAGCGTGAACGACAACTATGGTCATATAATCGGGGACCAAATACTCGAAGAAGTTGCCAAGCGCTTCAAGGATGAGGTTCGAGGATATGACGCGGTTGGACGATACGGTGGAGAAGAGTTTTTGATCGTGCTGAGTGACTGCGACACGGCGAGCCTTGAGGTGCGGGCCGAAGCGCTACGTCGTTCGATTGCCGATTCCCCTCTGTTGATAGATGACCTTGTAATCTCCATAACTATCAGCATTGGTGGAACCACATGCGGGAAGGCTGCCGTCGACTTACCGCTGGAGCTGATACTTGCGGAAGCGGATACAGCCCTGTACCAAGCGAAGGCTCGAGGACGGAATCGAAGCGTCTTCGCATCTAATGGTACTTCGCAGGCGACAGGGCCAATCTCGATCTCTGCGTAACCGCTCGTACTGGACACGGAAAGACAACGTCTCGAGGCATCATTCGGCGTGGACATGCGGTTCCGAACTGCCCTCTACTCGATTGGTAACGGTCGGGACGACTAGTATTACCCGCGAAAACTAACATTTAGCTGTATGCAACAATAGGCGCCATCGAGGATGAGACCGATGGGCGCCTATTGTTCTTTGCGCGACAGATTGATCATTGCTTGCAGATCCGTAGGGGTTGACGCTGCCGCCAATAAACGTTGAGTAGACCACCGTCGAAGTGCAGGCGAATGCTGGAAGGCGTTGCTCCCGGATGCACGATGAAGTCCTGTTCTACCTGAGAGCCATTGCCATAATAAGTGAGGTCGATCCCGTTGTAGATCTCTGGATATGTCACGCGTCCATACCGCTGCACATGGGTGTGCCAGGCCGAATGATTCTCACCCAGCAGATAGTTCGACTCTCCCGCTAGATTTTCCGTTGCGATTGGTTTTGCATCTTGTCGTGCTGCGTCCAGGTGAATGGAGACCTGTTGCTCGAACCCGTCTGAAGAGGGCAGTGACAGGCGTATCCGTGTCGCATTCAGCTCGCCAGCAAGATGCCGGAACGAATCAGATAGTCCGTTCCGATTGCAGCTTGGCCCACATTCTGTTCAAAGGCCAAAGGGAGCCGCTGCAGCCGGACGGCGGTTGAACTGGAAGTTTGCAGAGGTGTGGAGGAAGTAGGTATTTGTCCATCAGCGAAAGTGCTACCAAGGAAAAACAGATGAGAGGGGTCAAACGGCGCAAAGAGGCGAGCATTGAACTCCAAGCGTGCGGATGAGATGTTGAAGAGATCAAGATACTTTACTGGAAGCTTTTTTGTCGGCCTAAGGAAATTGCGCTAGTTATTACACCTTTCGTTGGGTTTCCATTTGATGCCTTCACCGCTCCAGTCATCCGGACACCGCTGATCGACGAAATCGCGCTTTAGGAGCATCGTGCTTGGCGACGGACCACAGCTGTTATCCAGCAGCGACTGGTTACTGCAGGGGCTGATTTGAGCTGCACTCCGGTAACAGGTGAGTTGAAAAACGACAGCCGGGCACGTTCTATATTGGCAAGGTCAGCCCGGATCGCCTACCTTTTCCGAGCGAGGGATGCGGCTTCAGTCCCGCGAAGGAAGCACAGAACGCGCGGCAATACAGTCAATCGTAGCCGGCGAACCAGCAACAGAGTGCGCATGAAGCAATATCTCAAAATAGCGAGGGAGGGCACCGCCGTTGGCCGACTTCAGCTTCTGCATCATCTGATTTCTGCTGTCCGAGCTAGCCAGAAAACGGATGGCTGCGTCAGTCCCCTCAAGACGAATCCCCTGAACAAGCAGAGCATCGCCTTGCTGACCTCTACCCGGGACCAGTGAGATCGTGGCGTAGTCATCGCCGGAATGACCGGTAGATTCAGTGATGGAGTAAGAGTTTTGTTCGCCCGGCCGGGGAGAGCGATTCTCAATAGAGCGATTGCTGTTCGTCCCACCATCTGCAAGGCGGAAGTTCAGTTGGTCCTGATAGAGCTGGACCCACGGATTCGAAGTATGAGCTCCGACAAAGATGAAATTGCCGTTTGAGAGTATGTTGCCATTGAGCTCCTTAGCGGAGCGTATGGCGATGTTGTCCCTTTGGGATCCGGCAAGGGCCGAGACTTCAAAGGCGGCCCGAGCGTCGGCCATCGAGGTTATCTGGGATAGCTGGAGATAGTGAAAAAGACGGAGTTCTCCCTCGCTGGCATCTTTTGGGATCAGGCGATCCGAGTAATGCCGATCCGCATATTCATCGAGGGGTATCTCACGGTCACCTAATAGATGGAGAACATAGCTGGCATCAGCCAAAACCAAAGTCGTTTGTTGACCCGGCTGGATAACCTGACTGATTGGCCAGACCGGGGCATTGGAATTGACCATTCGAGACCCGCGGAACCAGCCCGTTATTGCCAGCAACAAAGATGCGGCCACGAGCAACCATGGAACCCATCGGCTTATCTGCTGCCATGGTGAGGCGAATCCATTGCTCTGAGCCTGGCCGTCCACAGGCACGATCTCAGGTGCGCCTTGTTCCAAGCTCAGGGTTGGTATCTGCCGGCGATGGAAGGCGAGCGCATAGCCGCCTTTCGGGATCTCAATGACGATCTTCTCGCCCGGCCCTGAGTTTTGGTAATACTCGTGAAGGCGCAGACGTAATTGGCGCATGTACACCCTCACTGAGCTGTCTTCTGCTGGGTTGAAGTCCCTTGGCTTGCCGAAGACGGCGCGACCGATAGCCTGTTCCATCAGCCCAGACCTGTCATTTTGCAGAGTGCAGATGGCAAGGTAGCGCAGCAGGGCAGGGAGGCGACTGGATTTTTGAAAGGGTTCGCTTCCAGCGATCCTTTCCACGGCCTGCAATCTCTCATCGCTGGATGACAGTTCCCCAGACAGTGGATCCTCTGTCTGGACCTCCTGGACCTCTTCGTACCCGGAGGGGTTCTCTATTCGGCCGCGAGATGGGGGAACGGTGGTTGCCAAAGTTGTACAGAGCCTTGATTGAGCAGTTTTGACGCTACATGAACCCGGACCTTTCGGGCAAGCAAGAGCGGCCCCAGTCTCACACAGGAAGGTGGAAGTCCTTTTTAATCAGCGTTTCACTTGTGATTAGCAATGTTTTCGGAGCTAAACCCTTGTCAGTTTTCGGAGCCGTTGGTCAGTGTATGTCAGTTCCGAATCCTAGAAGGAGTTTTACCTTATGTTCAACTTTCGGCTCTTTGCCTTGGCAGTTTTTCTGGCGGTGACTTCAATCTCCCTGGTGGCTCAGGATACCTCGGCCAGACTTTCAGGAACGGTCAGCGATTCAAGCGGGGCGGTTGTGCCCGCAGCAACGCTTACCTTGGTCAATCTGGCGACCGGGGCAGAGGTCGCTCACACGACCAGTGATAGCCACGGGAACTACACAGCGCTTCAGCTCCCTCCAGGCAACTACAAGCTCGTAGTAGAGGCTGCCGGGTTTCGGCGGACTGAATCCCCAGTTCAGCTCTTCGTCGCCTCGCGCGTCGACGTCCCGGTAACTCTGCAGGTTGGAAATGTCGGTGAGACGCTCGTCGTCACCGCGCAGGCCGAAGATCTCAACCGCAGCGATGCAACGGTCAGCACCCTCATCAGCCCAAGCGATGTACAAAACCTGCCGCTTCCCAACCGCGAGATCACGAACTTGATTGCTCTGGCGCCAGGTGTCGTTCACGGCGGCGCGTCGACCAACGTCAACTCCGCCCAGCTGTCCATCAATGGCAGCCGTACCCTCAACTCCGAGACTTTGCTGGACGGCAACTCCGTCGTGGAAGGTGTCACCGGCCAGATCAGCCGCCTGCCGTCTCCGGATATGCTTGGCGAATTTCGCATCATCACCTCGAACGCCCCGGCGGAGTATGGGAGAACCTCAGGTGGCGTTGTCACCATGTTGACCCGCAGCGGAAACAGTACCTTCCATGTGGGTGTTTACGAACTGTTCCGTAATGCCGTGTTGAATGCAAACAGCTTCGCGAACAAGCTGCAGACCCCGGTGTTGAAGCGGCCAGCCAATAACTACAATCAGTTCGGAGTCGTGCTGAGCGGTCCCGTGATTGTGCCTAAGATTTACAACGGCAAAGAGCGAACGTTCTTCTATCTCAACTACGACCAAACCCTGCAGCGTAGTCCGGCATCCCAGACTCAGACCGTTCCTTCAGCCGCCTTTCGTTCAGGGGACTTCTCCTCGTCCCCAGTCACGGTTTACGATCCGCTAACGAACCGGCCCTTCCCCGGCAACAAAATACCAGCTAGCCGAATCGATACGGCCGCCAAGAACTTTATGGCGCTGATGCCTCTTCCTAATACCACCGGAACCTACGATAACGTCAGCAACCGCTACACCAATAACTATGTCTTCCAGCAGTCTGTGCCATACAGAGCTCCACGTTATTCTGGGCGCATCGACCATTCGATAGGCGAGAAGGTCCGTTTGTTTGGGAGCGTCAATCGGTGGATCGCTGCCACAGTTCAGGGGCTTGCGTTTAACAACCCTATCCTCGCTACGTCATTTGGTTGTAACTGCGATCAGGGCTGGCAGGCTGTTACCGGCGGAACTGTCACGGTCAATCCGACGACCGTGGTCGATGTCCGCTTCGGTTTCAATCGTTGGGTGGAAGAACGTACTGCAGCGAGCTACGGAACTGATCCCGCACAAACGGTCGGTATTCAGCGTAACCCCTTCCGCGAAACTCCCAGCGTCAACATCGGCAGTTTCAGCAGCTTTGGTGCTTCAGGGGGATCGACCAGCCAGACCTACAGCAATACCTTTACCCCTTATGGATCGGTCACAAAAGTGATCGGCAGAAATACCTTCAAGGTCGGAGCTCTACTCCGCAAGAACCAGGTGAATGTCTTCAACACAGGTTCTGCCTTCCAGGGGTCTTACAGTTTTAATGGATCGATCACCGACATCACCGGTTCCGGCGGAAAAGCGACTAATACGCTTGCTGATTTCCTGCTCGGACAGGTGAAGACCGCGAACTATGCGATCCCCCAGCCGCTTCTTGGCCGACGCAACTTCAACGTGGGGGGGTATGTGCAGGACGACCTTCGCTTGACTCCGCGCCTGACGGCCAACCTTGGCGTTCGGTATGACTATGAGTCGCCAATGTATATCGCGACTGATCGTTACAGTCGCTTCGATGGTCAAACCGGCGTGCTTTTAGTAGCGAACAAGAATGCTTCGCGTACCCTCAACATCGACTCCTCCAAGTTGAACTTCTCTCCGCGAATCGGCTTGTCTTTCGCGGCAACAAGTCAGACGGTAGTTCGCGCCGGCTTTGGAACCTTCTACGGCCAGATCATGTCGAATCTGGGTGGACAGGTCTCATTCCCCGGATACGACGTGCCCGTTTCGTTCAACAACCTTGGAACACGTGTTGCACAGCCGTTCACCCTGACTCAGGGGATGCCCTTGACCGGCGTACAGGACCTCGACAACCCGCAGGTGGCCCTGGCCACGGCATCTCCCTCCAACCCATTCAATGCGGGCGGAGTCTCTTACCAGAGCATCAACCCTCTGAGTTTGAACCAACAGTGGAATGCCAGTGTCCAGCAGTCGCTGATTAGCGGCACGGTTATCGAAATTGGGTACGTAGGCAGCCACGCCGTCCATCTTCCGCTATACCTCAACAACAATTTGCCGGCCTTCAATCAGGCAACATCGGTCGCTTATGCGAACACCACCCTTGCAACACAGAATGCCCGTCCGTTCCCAACGCTCGGCACTCTTACGGGATCGTATAACGTAGGCAGTTCCAGCTACAACAGCCTCCAGGTGACTGCGCGAAGACGGTTTGGCAGTTCCTTCTCGCTGCAAAGTGCTTACACGTGGTCGCACACGATCGACGATGGTTCCGGCATCTTCAACTTCTCTCAGGCAAACGGTATCAACTCAGGACAATACCCCTCCGATTCCGCCATTCGGCGGACACAGGAGCGTAGCGCTTCAGCGTACGATGTGCGGAACAACCTCACACTGGCCGTTCAGTACACGACGCGCGGCCCCTGGTACCTTCGCAAGATTGTGATCAGTCCGATCTTCAGCGCTCGCTCAGGCTTCCCTCTGACGATCACTCAATCCAACGTCTTTCCTGGCGTTGGCAGTCAGCGTCCCAACGGTGATGTGTCGCGCCTGAAAGTCACTCCTTATCGAAATGGTTCGGGCATCCAGTACTTCACTCCGACGAGTGATCCGAACTTTCCACTTACTCCGAGCGGACCGGTCTTCATTGGAACAGGAGCCGCCCGAAAGCAGGTGGTGGACACCGCACTGGGCAATGTAGGACGGTATAGCGTTCGCGCACCCGGCGAGGTCAACTTGGACATCTCCGTCTCGCGGAGCTTTCCGATCCACGAGAAGCTTGCGTTCGTCTTCCGCGTGGATGCATTCAATGTGCTTAATCACAACAGCCTTGGGAATCCTGGAACGTCGCTCGGTTTGACGACCGATGCGACTCGCGCTTACTTCAACGCACCTTCGTTCGGCTTGATCACTGGATCGACGTCAAACCGATTCCTCCAGATCGTCACCCGGTTGAACTTCTAGAGCTTGCGGGTGATCGAAAGAAGAAGTAGCTGTCTTCCGATCACTCTGCACCAAAATAGAGTCGTGTGTAGCGGTATCGACTAACCACAAAGAGGCTTAGAGAATGCGTTCTTGGTACTACCCCATCTGCGTGACGTTCCTTCTGCTGCATGCTTTTGGCTATATCCACGGCCAATCTCCTTCACTCTTCATGTCTGAGGAAGACTTCAAAGTACGACAGCAGGTTGCGGAGCGCGAGCCATGGGCCAAAGCCAGTCTTGCTGCACTGATCAAAGAGGCTGACGATTTTCCAAGCTCCTACAACCGAAGATTCGGTCTGACCGACGCCGCTCCTCCGGCTGAGGGTGGACAGTGGCTTCATTGGTACGCTTGTCCAGAGACGGGAAGAGCACTTCAGTTCATTCCTCCCGATCAGAACATCTGTCCTGACTCTGGAAAGAATTATTCCGGCTATCCGTATGATCATGTTGTCTATCAGCTCAGGAATGATGCATTGGCAGAAGCGGCTGTCGCTCTTGGACTGGCGTTTCGATTTACGCACAAAGAAGAGTATGCGCAGAAAGCCGCAAAGATCTTGAATGCCTATGCTCGTGTGTATCCGACTTATAAGCTGCACGACATCAATGGGAGATCAGGCCCAAACGGCGCTAAGGCATATGCGCAGACTCTGGATGAATCTATCTGGCTGATCAAGATCGCATGGACTTACGACCTCATCCGTGGAGCGGACACGCTCTCTGCCCAAGAGAAGCAGGCGATTGAGGCGGATGTCCTGCGCGCTTCGGCGGCGATGGTGCTCAAAGCTCATAAAGAACCAACCTACAATATTCAGTCGTGGATCAATGGCGCAGCAGCTGCAGTTGGATTTACCCTCAACGATCAGGCTTTGATCAAGGAAGCCATCGACGGGCCGATCGGTTTCCGGTATCAGATGCATCGGTTCGTCACTGAAGGATTTTGGGCAGAAGGGGCATGGGGCTACCAGTTTTATGCTATGCGCCCACTTACGATGACAGCGCAGATGGCGGCGCGAAAAGGGATCAATTTGTGGAAGCAGGAACCGAATCTGGTCGCACTCTTCCACTCTCCTCTGGGTGTGATGCTCCCCGATGGCAAGCTGCCGGCCTTCAACGACAGCGGATCGCCCGATCTGTATGAACAGGACTATCTCTACGAAGTCGCATACGCAGGGACCTCAGATCCTGCTTTGCTTACTGTAATCGAACACGGAGCGCGATCCGATCGTGAGGCATTCCTCTTCGGAGTCGAACGGCTGCCACACGCAGCTCCACCAAAGCTGGTTAGCACGGTCTTCCGAGAGGCGGGTTATGCCGCCCTCCGTTCTTCGAAAACCGATCTGACAGTCGTTATGAAGTTTGGCCCTCATGGCGGAGCTCATGGGCACTTCGACAAACTTAATTTTGTTCTCTACTCGCATGGACAAGTGCTTGCTATCGATCCCGGGACCCATCCTTACGGAATTCCAATTCACCGCGAGTGGGATTCAATGACTATCGCACACAACACGATCTCTGTAGATCAGCAGCGGCAATCTGCTTCGACCGGAAAGTTATTAGACTGGCACGTCGGCGATGACTGGGTCGCAGTCCGTGCAGATGCAGGTGCTGCCTATGCGACGGCACGTCTTCAGCGAACCATTCTTCTGACAAGCAACTATGTTCTGATCGCCGACCGCTGCGAATCCGCCGACGGCCAGCCGCATACCTATGACTGGGCTTATCACAACATAGGAACAGAATCGTTGGTCAGCCCACTGAAGACAGAGTCCTACACTTTGACAGCCACAAATGGGTACCAGCATCTGTCAAACACTATGCACGGAGTGACGTCAGATGCTATCGCCGTTCGCTTTGTGAGCGGTCCTCGAAGGATCCAGTCGAAGTCGGAATCCAACAGCACTCCTGCAACCTACTACTCAGCGAAACCACCATCTCCGAAACCAATAATTCCAGGCACAAAGGTAGAACTCGATCTGCAGATGCTGCCCGCTGCAAAGACGGAAGTCATTACCGGGAACGCACCAAGCAAAAGTTCTCAGTCGCCGGTCCCATTTGTGATCGTACGAAGGTCTGGCACCTCTGTTTCATTTGGAGCATTGATCGCAGTAAAAGATGAGCAGGTGACTGATACGCAACAGCATCTAACACTTGAAGAGGATCCAGCGGGCCAATTCTCGGTTAAAGGGCCACACCTATCGGACAGATTCTCGAATAATGAAGAGCTTGATCTGCACCATTATGTAAAGTGAAGTATTGTCGATGTCAAAGGTTCAGAGGCACGGTCCATAGATTCGATCGACGACGCGGTTGTCGTCTTCGCCTCTGACCACGGAGTGCACGTCTTCGCTCAGAGGAAGATCAGTACCGCGTGCCGCCTCCGGACGGATAACAAAATCCACGAGGCCCAGCGACGCCTTGGTGCGGAGTGTTGCTCTTCTATCTCAATCGTTGATACGTCGCCGAATCAGTCATCGAGAACGGGTGAGTACTCTTTAGTTGACTTATGGGGAGGGGTACCTGCCGGGCTTCTTTACAAAAAGTTCACCGGCGTCAGATCCTGGCTGATAAATCTCGCCTGCTTCCCACCACTGACAAAAGAACCCGAGATACCATGCAATCGCGTGCGCTGCTGGAAGAGCGATGTACGATTGGGCGAGAAAGGCAATTCGAAGCAAATCAACAGGTTGCGAGAATAGGGGTCAATGAGAGGCTCCATAAGTATCACTCTGGCCAAAGGGCCCAGAATTTTGCCTATAAGTTATAAGAAATATTGGAAGTAAATGGTCGGGACGACTAGATTCGAACTAGCGACCTCACCCACCCCAAGGGTGCGCTCTACCAGGCTGAGCCACGTCCCGACTCTTTTTGCCTACAGCCCTGGCGGGCTGCAGCGGGGTTGATTTGTTAAGTGTACACGACGAAGCTTTTACTTGGTTTGAGGGACGTATTCTTTAGGAAGCTCGCCGCCTTCTCCGAAGAAGAAGTCGTTCATCTGCTCCACCAGAAACTCCTGCGCTTCGCGCGTCCAAGGTTGCAGACGGTATTCGTTCAGCAGCATCTTTTGCCGCTCGACCCACTCTCCCCAGGCCTTTTTGGAGACGTTCTTGTAGATCTTCTGGCCAAAATCGGAGTCGAACGGCGGCTCGTCCAATCCTTCCATCTCAGCCTTAAACCTCGTGCAAAAAACCATATGAGCCATCGTGTCTCTCAAACTCCTTTGCACATTCATTTTACGATGGTTCGGCGGGTTGCGCCGAGAGATGGATTTTGAAGGGTGGCCGCCATCCGGAGATTTGGCGCTCCCGCATGGGGACACGATGATCCCTCACCGGCGGGGCTTACCCTTTGCCTTGCGATTTCGGTCTCGCTTCATCGTCTTTATCTTGCGCCTCGGCTTGCCGGAGCGGTCCGGACTGCTCTTTCCCTCCGTCGCTCTAGCTTCTTTTTTAGAGCGTCGTAGAGATCGTTGTGCACCGGCGTTTTCATATTCGGACGGCATGAGCGCGAACTGCAAACGACGCTGCTGACGGTCGATGCGGTCCAGAAGGATATGGACCGGTTGGCCGACCTTAAAGATGCGGCCGTTGCGTGCGCCGACGATCGTCCTGTCTGTATCCCGAAAGAAATAACGGTCATCCTGCAGGCTGCCGATTGGAACCATGCCTTCGATGAACATTTCATTGAGCTCAACGAAAAAGCCGTATTTCGTGCAAGACAGAATGATTCCGCGGAAGTCTTCTCCGACGCGATCCTGCATGAAGCGGATCTTCTTCCACTCGATCAGCTCGCGCTCGGCATCGTCGGCGCGGCGTTCGGCCTGGCTGGATTCAGTGGCGATGGAGTTGAGTTCCGCTTCGGGGAGTGGACCATCGTGCTTCGAATTTTCGAGGTGCGTCGGTTTCTTGTCGGACTTCGCTTCACTCCACGGCTGGGGCTCCGTGCTGAGAATTGGGAATCCTTTAGGATCCGCGCCGGTGCGGAGAAGGTAGCGAAGGAGTCGATGAACGATGAGGTCGGGATAGCGTCGAATGGGCGATGTGAAGTGGGTGTAGCTGGGAGATGCGAGCGCAAAGTGACCCAGGTTCTTCTCGTTATAACGGGCCTGCTTAAGGGATCGCAGCATCAGGTAGGAGAGGATGCGTTCCTCTGGCGTGCCCTGGATCTTCGCCGTCAACCTCTGGTACATCTGGGGGGTGACAGGGATGCTTTCAGGAATCTCGTGAGTCGGCGCGTAGCGCCCTGTGCTCTGAGCCTGACGGCGGTCGCCGCGTGTCTGCACGCGCTTCACGGGCAGATTGCTGAAGCCGAGCGTGTATCCGAACTGTGCCGCCGTCTCTTCGAACTCCACGATGCGCTTCGGGTCAGGCACCTCGTGAACGCGATAGATGCCGGGAATTGCATTGCTCTCAATCCAATGGGCGACGCATTCGTTGGCTGCCAGCATGAACTCTTCAATCAGACGGTGAGACCATCCGCGTTCGGAGCGAACGATTGCCTGCATATTTCCGTCGGGATCGAACTCAACGACCGGTTCCGGGAGATCGAAATCCAGCGAGCCGCGGCGGTGACGTTTCTTATTCAGGCGAAGCGCGAGCTGATACATCTGCTCGAACTCCGGAACGAGGTCGCCAAAAGCCAGTCGAGTCTCCTGATCGCCATCCAGAATGGCCTGGACCTGCGTGTAGGTCATACGGCGTGCACTGCGGATGATGCCTTCGCAGATCTCGAAGCCGACGACTTCGCCTTGCGTATCGATCTCAATCAGACAGCTCTCGACAAGGCGATCTTCATCCGGACGCAGACTGCACATTCCGCTCGACAGGTCATTCGGCAACATAGGAATGGCGCGATCGGGGAAATAGACCGAGGTTCCGCGCAGCCGTGCTTCGAGGTCGAGTGCAGTGCCCGGCGTGACGTAGTGACTGACATCGGCGATGTGAACCTGAAGCTGCCAGTTTCCGTTGGTGAGCTGCTTGACGTAGACGGCATCGTCGAAGTCGCGAGCGGTTTCACCGTCGATAGTGACGATAGGCAGCCCACGGAAGTCGTGGCGTCCTGCGACCTCGCCGGCTGGCAGAGTGTCAACGGTTTTCTTGGCCGAGTCCGCAGCCTCTGCAAGCACGTCGGCCGGAAAGATGCGAGGAAGATGGTGCTTGCGAATGACGATTTCGACGTCGACGCCAAAGGCATCCGGAGGTCCGAGTACCTCGACGACGCGGCCGCGAGCAGGTCTGCCGGGTGTGGGGTAGCCGGTGATTTCAACGTCGACGGCGAGGCCTTCGAGCGGTGTATTGGGATTCTCCGCTTCGGTCCAGCGCTGCTTTTGCTTCTGCGCCTCTTCTCCAAGCACACGATGCTCCATCGTGCCGGATTCGGCAACAACCTCATCACCCTCAAGAATGAGGATCGGCTGAGTCATGCGCTCATCAAACGGGGTGATGTAGTTCCCATTGACCAGCGGCATGTTCTCCCACGGGCTACGGCGGTGGGAGCGTGCGTAGTGGAAGATTCCAACAACTGTAGGATTGCGTCGCGTCAGTACGCGGGCCACGCGACCGGAGCGCCGGCCTTCGCGATCTCGCGGAGCTTCGTCGACCAGCACCTCGTCGCCTTGCATGGCCCCATTGATTTCGTTGGGCGGAATGAAGAGATCGTCTTCCCGGTTGGAGCTTCCATTTGGACGGACGAATGCATAGCCGTCGCGGTGCATATCGATGCGTCCGGCTACCAGCCGCTCGCGTGTAGGGTGGTGCTCGTCTGCAGGGTTGGAGCTTCGCGGCATACGTGCTGTTTTTGCCGGAGTCGCGGAGGGGAGACTCCAGTGATCGTCATCGATTTTGACCAGAGCACCGCGTGCCGTGATGCGGGCGAGCTGCTCCAGCAACAGGCGACGTTCGCGACCGCCCCCCAGGCCGAGCTCACGAATCAGCTGCTTGTAGCCGGAGCGCTGTCCGGCCGAGCGCTCGATGCGCTGGATGAGTTCGCGGTCGGTGAATTTATAAGGATGCCCAGACATGGATGTAAGGATACGTGTCGAGGGACGGTGATGCGATGTTTGCGATCAGCGATGAGCCGTCTGCTGGCCAGGTTCGCTGTGGAGGAGATTGGCGGCCTGTTCCAGAGTCGTCGCCGGGGGGGTAGGACGGAAGTCGCTTTTGACCTCATCTTCCTGTTCGCTGATGGTCTTGAAGAGCAGAACATGACCCTGAATGTGGACGTGGGAGTCGGTGATCTGCCAGATCTTTGGGGCGAGGGAGCGGCGTTCGACGCTGAAGGTTCCACCCTGCTCCATGCGTCCGAAGAGCCCCCAGCCGAAGGTGACATCCCGAATCAGCTTTCCGGAGATGCGTTTGATTCGATTTTCCGGTTTCGCAACGACGATCTCACCGGCCATGGCCGCGAAGACGCGGGCCTCCATCGACGGCGGGGTGAACGCCGGATTGGGGACGAAGGAGAGGGTGGTCGCGTCGGGCGCGTCCGCTTTGACGGTCCAGAGAAACGCGGTAGGCAGCATACGCAGCATCTCTTCTGCCCGCTTATCGTCTTGTTCACTATCCCTGCGTTGCTTGGCCAATTGGGTCGAGTCTCGCACGAAGGCGTCAATCCGCCTGTTTTCTTTCTCGAGATCAGCAGGGCTGAGAGGCTGCCCGTTCTGCCGGACCTTCTTCTTCACGGAGCCCTGGTCTGTTTCAACGACCTGATAGACAAACTCGCCTTCGGGACGACGAACGGTCGAGCGATAGCGCCAGCGAGAGTGATCGTCACGGTCCGCCGCGATTTCGGTATCGACCGCGACTTTGACCAATTGCTGCGCCTGTCCATCGACGCGAGGTTGGGCTCCGGAGACCGGAACGAGCATACCTAAGGAGAGAGCTGAGACAGCCAGTACACAACTAAACTTCCAGGATTTCATTCCTTCTATTTCCTCTTCTGAAAGTTAGGATGCAAACCGTGATTCTGCTGTCGTCATCCCGGTACCCCCATGGTACCGATTTTGCGCAAAGTCTTCGAAACGTTGAGGATAGGTCCGGACTTACTCGCACGTCAGTTCGGAAAACAGTCCCTTCGTTCAAAACAAAAACTCCCCGGAGAGGGATCCGGGGAGTTCATTTCTATATCCATTGTAGCAAGCGAGCTACGACGGATCGGCAATTCTATCTATCTTATTTTGTGTTGCTTGGCGGTTTGTTGGCTTGACGAGACAGCGTGGCTTGCCGCAAACCTTATCTTGTCACCAGTTCATGTTTCTGGGCTGGCTGATAGGTGCCAGGAACAGTGCGACCAGGAATGGCGAGGCGGTTCCAGGCATTGATGGTGGCGATGGCCAAGGTGAGATCGGAGATCTCCTTTTCGTTGAGATGTGCGCTGACCTCGGCATAAGCGGCATCGGAGGCATGACCCTGGGTAATAAGGGTGACAGCTTCGGCCCATGCCAGGGCTGCGCGTTCGCGGTCCGTATAGTAAGGGCACTCCCGCCACGCATCGAGTGAGTAGAGACGCTGCTCCTCTTCGCCGATGGAGCGGAGGTCTTTCCAGTGCTTGTCCAGACAGTATGCGCAACCGTTGATCTGAGAGACGCGGAGTTTCACCAGATGGAGGAGGCCTTCTTCGAGGCTGCACTGGGCGAGATATTTTTCCAGGCCGATCATGGCTTGGTAGCCGCCCTGGGAGAGCTTGGCGTAGTTGAAACGTTGCTGCATGGTCAGTTTCCTTTGCTGAAGTTTAAGGTTGAAGGGTAGATCTGTTGCGTTCAGGGTAGGCAGCGAGCAGGAGAGCGCAGGCAGAGGCAGAGAACACCGAGTAGTCGAGCGGAGATTTAATTCCTGCGGTGATTGTCATCGTGGTTCCGAAGAGCGCCAGCAGGATCGCCGCTCCCAGGGAGATCCATCGGAGCCATTGCGGGCGCCGGGTTGAGGCGAGCCCGAGCACACCGCCCACGATGAGAGCGACTCCAAGAGTGATCTCGATTAGAGTCGCGGACCAGGCGAGCAACGGGATGGTAGAGGCCGGCATGAAAAAGTTGAGCTCGGCTGTCCGGTGGAGGAAAGCGGGAGAGAGATTCATGCCCGGCTCCCCGCGCCAAATTCCGAATCGGGAGGCGACAGCAGAGAGGAAGGCGGCACCGAGAGCGATGCGGGCGTAGAAGAGGGCAAACGCCTCCACTCGTCCACTCCGGAGACTCAGCGTCTCTTCGGCGCTGCGATGTGAGTTCATGGTTGGGGTCCTTCCTGGCGTGGGGAGGCAGGGCTGCTGAGTGGAGCCTGATGATCGCAGACGAAGGTTGCGAGAAATCGTGCAGGCGCACTCTGGCTCGCGTTGGCAGAGAGGAGATGTATGCCGTTGGGGGCTTCGTAGAAACTCTCTCCAACGCTGTAGATTTTTTCCGGTCCACCCTCGACCTGCATTCTGACGGCTCCCTCAAGGACGTAGCCGATGACGGGGCAGGGGTGAGTGTGTGGTTTCGAGCGCTCGCCGGGGTCGAAGCGGACCTCAAGGACCTGGACGGTAAGCTGGTCGCCATTAAGCTTCGGCAGGGGTTGGGAGATCACATTTCTGGCACGTGCAGGCTGCGTCTGCGCCTGCGCTTCATGAGGCTGTGCAATTGCCGCTTCTACGTGGATGGGGGCATACAGGATCAACGCGAAGATATAGGCCCAGCTATCGAAACCAGCCATATTTTTCTCCTTGCCTTTGTTATGGAAAGATTAGAGCAGAGTAGACCTGTCTAGAAGGTCCAATTAGGCTGTTTCTGCTGTACCACTTTCGAGAGAGATGCGATGGCGAGACGATCAGAGCTGAGGGAGATTCTGCTGGGCGAGCGCGGCGAGGGCGAACCGGCTTACCGGTGGCTGTATGGAGCCCTGCGACGCGAGATTCTCGAGGGCAGGCTGCGTCCGGGAACGCGGCTGCCAGCGACGCGGGATCTGGCAGCGGAGCATGGTCTCTCTCGCGGAACCATTGTGGCCGCCTTCGAGGAGTTGAAGGCCGAGGGATATATAGAAGGCAGCGCGGGTTCGGGAACCTATGTCAGCAAGGTGCTGCCGGAGGAGCTGCTGGAGGTGCGGCGCGGTGAGACAAAGAGGGAAGCGGTAAGGAATCCGGAGCGAAGATTTGCGGCCTACGGAAGAGCGCTGCGCGTCTTTCCCGGCCTGTTGAGCCGAGCCCCGAGGGCGTTCCGCGGAAATTTGCCTGCGCTCGATGAGTTTCCAGCCGCGCTGTGGGCTCAGATAGCGAGCCGCAAGTTGCGCGGGGTTTCGATGGCGACACTCAGCGGATGCGAGCCCGCCGGCTACAAACCACTGCGCAAGGCCATCGCAGCATACGTGTCGCGGTCGCGGGGTGTGGTGTGTAGCGCGGAGCAGGTGGTGGTGGTCTCGGGAGTTCAGGAGGCGCTGGATCTTACAACGCGATTGTTCGCTGCTCCGGGGGACAAGGTCTACATGGAAGACCCGGGATATGTCGGTGCGGCGCGGGTCTTCGAGGCCATGGGGGTGAAGATGCTGCCACTGGGGATCGATGAACAGGGGACGAAATCACCTGAAACCATGCAGCGAGCGCAGCTGGTCTATCTCACGCCTGCCCACCAGGCTCCGGTTGGGGTGACGATGAGTCTGGCACGGCGGCTGGAGATGCTGAAGTGGGCGCGGCGTACCGGGGCACTGATCTTCGAGGATGACTACGATGGTGAGTACCGGTATTCCGGCAGGCCGGTGCCGGCATTGCAGGGATTGGATAAAGACGGCGTGGTGTTGTTTGCGGGAAGTTTCAGCAAGGTGCTGTTTCCGGCTCTGCGGCTGGGATATTTGATCGTTCCAGAAGACCTGGTTGAGAGGTTTGCGGCGGCCAAGTCGATTCTGAACCGCCACGCCCCTCTGCTGGAGCAGACGGTGCTCTGCGAGTTTATCGGCGCGGGCCATTTTGGACGCCATCTGCGCAGGATGCGCGAAGTCTACTCGGAACGCCTTGGGGTTCTGCTGGAAGAAGGTCGAAGCCAGCTCGCCGGGGTGATGCACATCTCGGAGATCGAGGCAGGACTGCAGACAATGGGATGGCTGGCACGAGGGATCGACGGCAGGGAGGTGGCGAAGGCATGTGCCGCCCGGGGTGTGGAGGTCGTTCCGCTAGCAAGTTTCTACCGCAACGAACAGGCGCGAGAGAAGGATGGCCTGCAGCTGGGATTTGCAGCGGTAACACCGAAGGAGATTCGACGCGGCGTGGAGGAACTGGCCCGGGTTCTCGAGAGCAGAGACGGTGTTTCGCTGGAATCAGCGATCGGATAAAGTCCCTGGTCTTGTGTAGGAAACTGCGTTTCCTGATTTGGTGACCGGAGCTTATGGAACTTCAGCGGGTGACAGCAGAGCGGCCTCGATGCCGGCGTTGACTTCTGCGTGGGCGAACTCCGCGGCGACGCGAATGCCGTTCATCACGGCTTTTTCGTTGGAGGAGCCGTGGCCTACGATGCAGACGCCGCGAACGCCGAGTAGAGGGGCTCCGCCGTACTCGTTATAGTCGAGTCGCTTTTTGAAGTCGCCGAAGGCGCGGCGGGAGAGCAGGGCCCCGACCTGAGAGGTCACGGTTGATTTGAGAGCCTCGCGCAACGTATGGCTAACGAGCTTGGCGATGCCTTCCGATGCCTTCAGTGCGACGTTGCCGACAAAGCCATCGCATACGGTGACGTCGCAGTTGCCGTTATAGATGTCGCGGCCTTCGACGTTGCCGATGAAGTTGATTCCTGGAAGTGCGCGCAGCATGGGTAGGGTGTCGCGGGTAAGGGAGTTTCCCTTGGAGTCTTCTTCGCCAATGGACAGAAGGCCGACGCGCGGGTTGTGGATCTTGAGGACGTTCTGGGCGAAGATGTGCCCCATGACGGCGAACTGGACCAGGTTGTCAGGGTCGCAATCGACGTTGGCTCCGACGTCGAGGATGAGGGAGGGGACTCCGCGCGTGGTGGGGACAGCGCTGGCGAGAGCGGGGCGATCGACACCTGAGAGCATTCCCAGAACCATCTTGGCGGTGGCCATGGCGGCTCCTGTGTTTCCGGCGGTGAAGAAACCGGCGGCTTTGCCGTGTCCGGAGGTAGTGCGGGAGGCGAGGCCTTCGCGGACCATCTTGAGGCCGACGCGCATGGTGGAGTCGCGCTTGGTGCGAACGGCCTGGGCGGCTTTGTCGCCCATGGTGATCCATTCAGAGGCGGGCGTGATGAAGATGGGAAGGTGCTTCTGATGCTGGACGTGCTGGCGCAAGATGGGGCGCAGAATGTCTTCAGGGCCAACAAGATGCACGCGCACGTCGTAGTGACGTGCAGCGAGAACGGCCCCACGGATCTCAGGATCGGGGGCCTTGTCGGAACCCATCGCGTCAACGACGATGTCGATCGGCATCAGGAAACAATAACAGGGTTTCTATTGGGGGAAGGATGCTTAGCTGGCTTCCTTGACTGTGAGAACCTCACGGCCCTTGTAGGTACCGCACTTGCGGCAGGCGCGATGCGGAAGCTTGCGCTCGTGGCAGTTGGGGCACTCGGACAAGCCGGTGGGGGTGAGGAAGTCGTGGCTGCGGCGCTTGGCAGTGCGCTGCTTGGAGTGGCGCCGTTTTGGATTAGGCATTCGAGTATCCCTTTCGCTTCGCCCGCACCCGATTCGGCGGGCGAGAGGCGGAAACTTTGTTTCTTTTAGTGCTTAACCTCGATCTTGTCAGCCAGACCCGCCAGCGCATTCCAACGCGGATCAGACGGTGTCTGTTCGCAGGAGCAGATTGCGAGGTTCTGGTTCTGACCGCAACGAGGGCAGAGGCCCTTGCAGTCTGGTTTGCAGAGTGTTCGAGGGGGCAGGGAGAGCAACACCTGCTCGCGCACGACATCCTCGAGCAAAAGACCGCTCTCTTCATAATACCCGATTTCGGTCTCGTCGGGGGTAATTGCGTGCTCGCCCATCACAGTGTCGGCCTCGGCGGGGCGGAAGATGAGGTCGAATTCGCCGGAGAGGGTCTGGGGGACGGGCTCGACGCAGCGGGCGCAAAGAATCTCGAAGTCGCCCTTGTAGGAGGCGCGGAGGCGAATGTCGTTGACGACGGAACGAGATCCGCGCTCTTCGCTGCGGTGTTCGACGAGGAGATCGGCCTGACCCTCTACGGGAAGCGGGGAGACCTGACGAATATCGGGGCCGTATTCGAGGGTGCCGGGGGCGATGGTCTCGTCGATCTGGAGGGGTTCGTCAAAGAGCTGGACAGGGGTAATGAGCACGTCTTTAAGGGTAGGACTTTGGTAGGGTGGGGTCAAATCGGGCTTGTTTATATGCCGGGGCGAAGAGGTGTGGTTCCCGGGAGCGGTTGGGGAAGTGCGGGCGGAAAGAGGGATTCTTCGGTTCTGCCTCAGAATGACGGGTCGACGGCCACAGGCGGCTGAGAGCAAAAGCAATGGAGAAAATATTTCCCTTTTGGTACAGACAAGGGTGGGGTGAGTGTTTTAGTGTGGAGCGGATGAGCTCCAAAGAGATCGGATTTGGGCTGTTTGGAAAAACGGCGGGGGTGGTGCTTGCGCTGGGTGCGCTGGTTGCGGGAGCAAAGGCTGCGGAGCTTCCTCGACTAGCGCATGAGAATGGGCGCTACACCCTGATGGTGGATGGCCGGCCTTATTTCCCGCTGGGAGCTCAGGTGGGGAACTCGAGCGGATGGCCTGAAAAGCTTGAGGCGTTGTGGCCGAAGGCGGAGTCGCTGCACCTGAACACTCTTGAGGTTCCCGTTTACTGGGAGCAGATGGAGCCGCGCGAGGGCGTCTTCGATGACACGGTGGTCGAGGATGTCGTGCGGCAGTCGCGGCAGCATCATGTGCGGTTGGTGCTGCTGTGGTTTGGGACGTGGAAGAACGGGAAGATGCACTATGTTCCCGACTGGGTGAAGCAGGACACGAAGCGGTTTCCGCGGATGATGACGCGGGGCGGGCAGAAGATCGATGTGCTGAGTGCGAACTCGGCGGCGAATGTTGAGGCAGATCGCAGGGCGTTTGTGCACCTGCTGGAAGTGCTGAAGCGGGTGGATGGGGATCAGCACACGGTGGTGATGGTGCAGGTGGAGAACGAGTCGGGTGCGCTAGGCAGCGTGCGGGATTTTTCGCCGGAGGCGCAGAGGCAGTTTGATGGCGCGGTGCCAGAGACGCTGGTGAAGGCCCTAAGCAAGAAGGCGGGGACGTGGAAGCAGGTCTTTGGCGACGATGCAGACGAGACGTTCCAGGCGTGGAGCGTAGCGCGGTATATCAATCAGATTGCAGCGGCGGGAAAGCAGGAGATGGCCTTGCCGATGTACGTGAACAACTGGCTGAAGAGTCCGCGAGGATATCCGGTGCTGACAATCCCGGGAGAGGATTATCCGAGCGGAGGGCCGACGAGCAACATGCTGGCGGTGTGGAAGGCGGCGGCTCCGGCGATTGATGTTCTGGCGCCGGATATTTACGTGCCGAACACGGAGCGATATCGCGATGTGATGGAGCAGTTCAAGCGGCCTGATAATCCGTTGTTTATTCCGGAGACGCATGGGTTCGGGCATTTTCCGGGCAGCCAGGGAGCGGCGCGGAATCTGTTTCTTGCGATCGGGGCGGGGACGATCGGGTTTGCTCCGTTCGGGCTGGATAACTTCGCTCCAGTGAGCGCAGAGGGCAAGCCGGACTACGAGCAGATTGGGCTGGCGCAGAACTATGAGTTGCTGAGTCCTATTGCCGGGCAACTGGCTGCGCTGCAGTTCGCGGGCAAGGTGAAGACGGCGGCCGAGGAGCCGGGGCTCGAGCAGGTGGAGCTGACGTTCGGGCGATGGAGCGCGCTGGTGAGCTTTCCGCCGGAGTACACGGCGAGCGCGGATACGGGCGGGCTTTCGCCTACGGCGGCGTTGCACATGGGCCGCGTGTTGGTGGCGCAGCTCGGGCCCGATGAGTTTTTGGTGGCGGGCATCGATGCGCGGGTGAGCTTTCGGCTTACTCCGCCTGCGGGGGACAAGCAGACCCAACTGCTGACGGTGGAGCAGGGAACGTATGACAGAACGACGTGGAAGGCCGCGCGGCTGTGGAACGGAGACGAGACGGATGCGGGGTTGAACTTCAAGGCTCCGGGCAGCGTGGTGCGGGTTAAGTTGGGGACGTACTGAGGCGAAGGCGACGGGAAGAGCAGGGCAGTGCGCTTCGATTGCGGAGGTGGTGGGCGAGCGAAAACGCACCTCAGGGCTGGAGTCCCTGCGCTCTTCGCAGATTTTTCGGCACGGCTGAAGCCGTGCCCTTAACGAGACACCGGCAAATGCGATACGAGGAAAGCGAAAGATGTTGAAGAGAGGTACCAATGAGCGGAGTGATGCGGATGGGCGTTCATGGTGAGGTTCGAGCTAGAAGGGCCGAAGATCCCTTCGGCTTCGCTGCGCTTCGCTCAGGATGACACTTTCAAGAAGTTAAGGGCGTGGAACAAAGGACGACGATTTGTTGATTTCAACCTGGAGCTGTTGGAGCAGAAGACCATGAAGATTCGCTGGAGTTCAGCTGTGCTCGCGCTGTCGTTGGTAGCAGGTTGCGGAGGATTGAAGGCGTTAGCGCAGACGCCCCCGAAGACATGGGTGGACCGCGATACTGGTCACCGCATCTTTCGCGTGACCGACGAGCCCGGATCCTCCGGCTTCTACTTCAACGTGAATGCGTATTCGCCGGATGGCAGCATCATGGTCTACACGGCGCCCGATGGTATTCACACGATGGAGCTGGCGACCCGCAAGACGCAGCTGCTGGTGGCGAATCCGAAGCCTGTCGAGGGCGCATCGCCGCTGGAGCGCATGCGCGGCAGCAACCATGCCATCGTTGTCGGCAAGAAGACGAACAGCGTCTTCTTCTCGCGCATGGATGAGGCGACGCATCTGCAGACGATCTTCAAGGCGGACCTGGTATCGGGGAAGGTGACACAGCTGGCGACACTTCCAGCGCGAGCGACGATCTCAACCATCAATGCTGACGAGACGCTGGGCTCAGGCGTGTTTACGGAGACAGAGGCGGGAGCGCAGCAGGAGTACGGGCGCGGTGCGGCGCGCTCGGGTCCGCTGGTTCAGCCGGAGGGCAAGGGAGCGATGATGGAGCGTCGTCTAGCGGCTCGCATTCCTGTCGTGTTGTTCACGGTGGATCTGAAGACGGGCAAGGTGAAGGAGCTGTTTCACTCGACCGACTGGATCGGGCATCTGCTGTTTTCTCCGGTCGATCCTACGCTGTTGATGTACTGCCACGAAGGTCCGTGGCATAAGGTGGATCGTATCTGGACGATCCGTACGGACGGTACTCACAACGAGTTGCGCCACAAACGCACGATGCTGATGGAGATCGCGGGGCACGAGTTCTGGGGGCAGGACGGTCAGACGGTCTGGTACGACTGGCAGTTTCCAAAGGGCGAGGACTTCTGGCTTGCAGCCTTCGATATTTCCACGAACAAGCGCGTGGCGTACCACCTGCAGCGCGATGAGTGGTCGATTCACTTCAACGTCAACAAGGATGCGACGCTGTTTACAGGCGATGGCGGGGACCCCGGCCAGGTGGCGCACTCTCAGAACGGAGAGTGGATCAACTTATTTCATCCGGAGTGGCGGCAGAACGACAACAGCCTTGAGGAGCCGACGTTCTGGAAACCGGGAGTCTTTCATCGCGAGAAGCTGGTTAACATGGCGCATCACAACTACCGCCTTGAACCCAACGTGCGCTTTTCTCCAGACAGCAAACTGATCTTTTTTACCTCGAACATGTTCGGGCAGAGTTACGTATTCGCTGTGGAGGTCGCAAAAGCGGCTCCCGGCGCCTCGGATATTGCATCAACTCCTGAGCTGGCGGCGAAGTTTGCTCCCGCTCCCGCACCAACTCCAGCAGACAAGTAAAGACAAGACGAGAGAATATGCAACGATACGTCCAACTGATAAAACTACGTCCCGAGAACAGAGAAGAGTACATCCGCTATCACGCCGAGGTGTGGCCCGGAGTGCTGGCGCAGATCGAACGGTCGAATATTCGTAATTACTCGATCTATCTGCATGACGATCTTTTGATTGCCTACTTCGAATATCACGGCGAAGATTTTGCCGCAGACATGAAGAAGATGGCGGCCGACGCTGAGACACAGCGCTGGTGGTCGATCATGGACCCGATGCAGATTCCTTTGCCGGAGGCGACGGTGGCTGGCGATCGATGGCTGCAGATCCCTGAGGTCTTTCACTTCGATGGAGCCGCGATTCCACAGAAAAACTAGAGGGTATCCCCGGAATCTCTTGCTCATCGTTGCATCCAGTGGCCCAGCGTTTTGAAGCAAACCGCAGATCCTTCGACTGCGCCTTGCGACGAAACCGAAAGCCTTCGCTCAGGGTGACACGTGTCTACGTTACGAATGTGCCGGGACACCAGGCGAGATTGCCTCGAGAAATATGCTGACAGCAGGCTGTCAGCAGGGGCGCACTAGTCTCTGTGTTGTACGGAAAAGCATGGAGGCAAGCATGAAGTTGAAAGATCTTTTTCTGGAAACGATCGGTCGTGAGGAAGCGGGTACGCGAAAGGCGCTGGAACGTGTGCCTGAAGGAAAAAATGACTGGGCTCCCCATGAGAAGTCGATGAAGCTGGGATATCTGGCTTCTCTGGTGGCTTCCATGCCGAGCTGGATCGACCTGATGATTCACCAGGACGAGCTGGACTTCGCTCCTGTGGGTGAGAACAAGGCAAAACCGGCAGAGTGGAAGACCACTGCTGAACTGCTGGCGATCTTCGACGAGAGCATGAAGAAAGCCCGTGAAGCCCTGGAGTCTACAACCGACGAACATCTGATGATGAACTGGAAGCTGAAAGCTGCCGGGCATCTGATCACCGATGAGCCGCGATATATCAACATCCAGCAGGGAATGTTGACGCACTGGGCGCATCATCGCGGACAGCTAACGGTGTATCTGAGGTTGCAGGACGCTGCGGTTCCGGCACTCTATGGGCCGTCGGCGGATGAAAGGTTTTAGGACTCTTTCGATCAGCGTTGATTCTGCAGTCGCTGGATATTGGCCAGGGTATCGGGGTCGTCAGGGTGAAGCTCGAGAACCTTACGGTAGAGTGCCAGCGCAAGATCGGGATGCCCTGATTGCTGATAGAGAATCGCCAGATTGAAGTACGGCGTGGGATCGGTGGAACGACGATCGATCGCGTTCTGGAACATCTTTGCCGCTTCGTCCGGATGTCCCTGCTGATAGAGAAGGACGCCGAGGTCGGTATAGGCGGCTGAATCGTTTGGGTCGAGCGCGATGGCGTGACGGAAGGTACGCTCAGCATCTTCATGTTTGCCGGCCTGGTTGAGGAGGACGGCCAGGTTGAGGGTGGTTCCGGCATCGTGGGGGTCGAGTACGAGGGCCTGCTGATAGGCACCTTGTGCCTTTTCGAGCTGACCCATACGAGCGTAGGTTTCGCCCAGACTTGAGTAAGCCCTCTGGTAGCCGGGGTTGAGATGGATGGCGCTCTGATAAGCGCTGGCGGCTTCGGCGAGCTGGTTCTCCTCGCGAAGCGTGAATCCCAGATTGAAGTACAGGGTGGGGCTTTCGGGTGTAGCTTCGAGCGAGCTGCGAAAAAGTGTCTCGGGGGAGTTCCAGTCGACGAGGCGCATCTCCAGACGGACGATACTCCACACGGCCCATAATGCGGCGATGGCAAGGACGATGTTTCGCACCGGCGGCCTTGCGCTTGTGATGGCGGAGACGATGGCGATGCTGGCACCGATCGAGGCGATGTAGGCAAAGCGCTCCGCCATGCCCTGATAGAGAAAGACGAGGCCGCAGAATGGAGCAAAGGCGACGACGAGCCATGCAAGTCCGAAGGCTGTGCCGGTGTTCCGTCGGCGCAGCAGAATGATCAGAGCGATCAGCGCAGCTAAACCAACCCATGCGAGTCCTGCGACGGGAGAAAGAACGTTGGGTGGCGCGGAGGTAGAGCGTTCGACGCTCATGTGAACGGGAAGCAATGTCCAGCCGATGTACTTCCAGAGCGCGAGAGCGAAGGCGAGCGGAGCAGGTGTGCCGACTGCACCATGCACGCCCAAAGAGATACGAATCGTGAAGAACAGCGCGATGGCGGTGAGATACGCAGCGAAGAGAAGGATCGAAGATCGTCGCTTGAAAGCGAGGATGCCATCGTCCGAGTACAAAAAAAGCATCAGCGCCGCAAAGGGCAGGATCAGAACGCCGGATTCATGCGATAGGAGCGCGGCGAGGGCCGCGAAGAAGGCGGCACCTAGGTAAATGGGCCTTCGATTTTCGGTGAAGCGGAGGGAGGCGAGCAAGGTGAACTGCACAAAGAAAAAGCAGAGAAGGTAAGCGCGGGCGCTGATCCATGCGACGGCTTCGGAGTTGATCGGAAGTCCAAGCCAGAGAAGCGCGACTGCAGCTGCTGCAATGGCCGTGAAGCGCAGGCGGCGCAGCAGCAGGAAAAGCAGCGTTCCGTTGGAGAGGTCAAGCCCAAGGCTGGTGAGGTGGAAGCCTTCCGAATGAAGTCCCCACAGTTGCCGGTCGAGCGCGAGTGAGAGCCAATAGATGGGCCGGTAAAAAGAGCCGCCGCGGGCAGTGCGTAGTTCCGACGTGAACGCTACGGGAGCAGCAACGAAACGACTGAAGACCGTGTGCCAGGTGGAGAGATTGTTATCGCGGACGACCTGCTGGAGATCGTCATAGACAAAAGGGGCCTGTAGGACGCGGCCGTAGAGGAGGAGAGTCCACGCTGCGAAGAGAAGCAGCCATGCCCAGGTGGGGAGAGTTTCGGTCCAATGAGGAGGGATAGGACGTTGCTTCGAGGCTCGGGGCTGGGCCATAAGGGATGATAGTGCGTCTATGGTTATGTTTCGAGGAAGAGAGATTCAGCGAAGAAATAAGCGGATTCCGGCCACGCCGACCGCGCCTGCTGCGATGCATTGCGATGCGTTCTGTTTGGTAACACCGCCGAGAGCATAAACCGGGATGGGCGCAGCCGCGAGACAGACCTCGTGCAGCGCTTCGAGCCCGGCGGCAGCAGTGACGATCTTGCCGGCGATCGACTTTCCGAAGACCGGTGCGAAGAGGATGGCGTCGGCGTTGTTACGGTGTGCGATCTGCACCTCGGCCAGTGAGTGGCAGGAGACGGTAACAATTGGGTGCGGTAAGCCGAGGCTCGCGTAGCGCCGGCGAACGTCGTCGGGCAGAAGTGGAGAGTGGGCGGGAAGGTGGACTCCATGGGCACGGCTCTCAAGCGCAGCATGCAGGCTGCCGTTGATGAGAAGGCGGGTATGGGAAGACTCCTTTGATATGGTCGCGAGAACCTCCGTCGCGAGGCTCGCGAGTGCGAGCGGTTCCAGATCTTTTTCCCGAAGCTGGACGAGATCGACGCCGTCCCTGGCCCAGAGAGCCACTCGTTGGAGGAGCGCCTTGTGTCTCTGAGACTCGTCACCGGGAAACAGGGTGCGATCGGTAATGGCGTAGCGAAGCACGTCGATAAGTTTAGTAGAAGGAGGCATTTGGATGCGCGGCGGCCGCTCACGGACGTCTGTGTCGATAACTCTATGTAATAGTCGTGTGTTAGTTTTGAGGCAGCGAGTGTGTTCTAAAGAGTGAACCGCAAACGGTAACTCTGGAGCAGAGAAGCACATAGGAAGAGACGGGTCCTGAAGGGCGGGATTTTTGCGCCCATCGCGGGAAGAGCGAGCGAGAGGGACTATTCGCTAACTGGAATGGCCGGCTAGGAATTTGCCGCAAAGAGTTTGGAGTTTATGGGTAGTGTGTACGATCTGATCGTTATCGGGTCCGGCCCTGCTGGACAGCGCGCGGCAATTTACGCCGCCAAGCTGGGCAAGAAGGTTGCCCTGGTCGAGATGCGCGAGGTTGTGGGCGGGGTCTCGATCAACACAGGGACGATTCCTTCGAAGACGATGCGTGAGGCTGTTCTGCATCTGTCGGGCTACAACTACAAGTCGATCTACGGGATGAACTACCGGGTCAAGGAGCGGATCACGATGGCCGACCTGGCCTTCCGGGTTCAGCATGTGATCAAGACCGAGATTGATGTCACCGAAGCGCAGCTCTCCCGCAATAACGTAGAGATGCTGCTGGGCGTGGCCAGTTTCGAGGATCCGACCCATGTGAAGGTGACCAACACGCGTGGTTCGACCGTCTACGAGACCAAGAGCACGCTGATCGCGACGGGGACCAAGCCAGCGAGTTCGCCCAAGGTCGCGATCAACGGCAAGACCATCATTAACAGCGATCAGGTTCTGGACCTGACCAATCTTCCGAAGACGATGATTGTGGTGGGCGGCGGCGTGATTGGCGTGGAGTACACCTGCATGTTCGCTGCGCTTGGAGTCAGAGTCACTCTGATCGAGCGGCGGCCCAGGCTGTTGGAGTTTGCCGACCAGGAGATTGTAGAGGCGCTGAGCTACCATCTTCGCGACGCGCGCGTGACGATGCGTTTGAACGAAGAGGTGGAGTCGGTCGAAGAGATGCCGGATGGCAGCGTCGTGGCCAACCTGGAGAGCAAGAAGCGGGTGCAGGGGGATGCGTTGCTGTATGCCGTTGGCCGGCAGGGCAATGTGGACGAACTAAACCTCGCTGCGGTCGGCGTCGAGGCTGACAAGCGAGGACGCATCCCGGTCGATAAAGACTTCCGGACGAAGAATCCGAATATCTTTGCCGTGGGCGATGTGATCGGATTTCCATCGCTGGCCTCCGTTTCCATGGAACAGGGCCGCATTGGAGCGGCGCGCGCCTTCGGCGATGAGTCCATCGTCTCCAATCCCAGCTTCTACCCGTATGGCATCTATACGATTCCCGAGATCAGTTTTATCGGCAAGACCGAGGAGCAGCTGACCGAAGAAGATGTTCCGTACGAGGTCGGGGTGGCATACTACCGCGAGATTGCGCGAGGGCAGATTCGCGGCGATACGACTGGAAGGTTGAAGCTGATCTTTCATCGCGAAAACCACTCCATTCTCGGAGTCCATATCATCGGCGAGGGCGCCAGCGAGCTGCTGCACATCGGGCAGGCAGTCATGGCACTGGGTGGAACCATTGAATATTTCGTGGATACAGTCTTCAACTACCCAACTCTTGCGGAATGTTATAAAGTGGCGGCTTTCAACGGATTGAATCGCGTCAGTAAGTTTGACTGAAGCGCGGATTCCTTGACGAGAGTGACACGAGACAGAGGAAGCAATGGCGAAGTCGGTAGGTGTGACGTTATCGGAGCAGGTCTTTACGGGATTTGTAGTGGACCATGCGCTGGTGGGAGCGCTGCGGCGGTTTCCAGAGGATGAGGACGAATACAGCGCCCTGGTCGAGATGCCGACCGAGGCTCTGGTCGAGACCATCTGCACGCAGGTAGTAGCTGTGGCCCAGGGAAATAAGGTGCTCGATGCCGTGGGAGTCGCGGTGCCCGGCCTGGTCAAGAACGGCGTTATCGAAGAGGCGCCTAATCTGCCTCAGTTGAAGGGCGCGCGCCTGCGCGACATGATCACCGGCAAGCTGAAGGAGCAAGGCATCGCGGCCCCGGTCACGATTCTCAACGACGCTGATGGAGTAGCGGCAGGGCTCGCAGCCCGGCACGGCAAACTCGACAGCATGATCCGGGTATGGACGCTGGGCATGGGCATCGGCTTCGGCCGTTATCCCTTCTCTCCGGGGGTTTGGGAGGGGGGACACACGGTGGTCACACTCGACGAAAAGGAAGCCTACTGCGGCTGCGGTGGAAGAGGACATCTGGAAGGCGTGATGGGCCACCGTTCCATGCGTCTGCGGTTTCTGGATATGGAACCGGAAGAGGTCTTCGAAGCGGCGAAGAAGGGCGAGTCCCGCTGTGTCGAGTTCAAGAAGCTCTACCATAAGGCCCTCGCAGCAGCGACGGCGAGCTCCATCCATATGGCAGGGCCGGGAAAGTTCTTCCTCACGGGCCCGTATGTCAGCTTTGTGGATCTTCCGATGCTGAAGGATTACACGCAACAGATGGTGAAGATGAGTCCTTTGCAGGGCTATTCGCTTGAGATCGTCGACGAAAATCCTGATACCAGGGTGATTGGCTCGGCAGTCACTGCAGAACAAGCCGCGGGCCTTTAAGGCGTCGCTCAGCTTTTCTGGACGGGAAGGTTTGCAGCCTCCCATGCTGTGATGCCGCCGGCCAGTTCGGTCAGATTGTTGAAGCCTGCGAGATGCAGGACGCTGGCTGCGATCGAAGATCGATAACCTCCCGCGCAGTGGAGTGCGATCCTGCGATCTCGTGGGAGTTCTCCGACGCGTTGCTCCAACTGCGAGAGCGGCAGGTTGAAGCTGCCGGGAATATGGCCCGCTTCCCACTCCTGCGGTGTACGGATGTCGACGAGGAACGGCGGAGCAGGAGCAGCAAGCTCTTCCGCAAGCATGGAAGTGTTCACTCGTTCGGTGGTGCGGATGAGGTCGACCCGGTCTGCCAAAGCAGCCATTCCGTTCTTCAGATAGCCATCGACCCGATCGAAGCCGATTCTTCCAAGGCGCAGAGCAGCTTCCTGTTCGCGTCCAGGCTCAGCGATGATGACGATGGGGCGCGCTGCGTCAAGTAACGTTCCCGCCCACGTCGCATACGATCCGCCAAGTCCGATGTTGACGCTGCCGACCATATGGCCTTTGGCAAACTCCGAATCATCCCTCACATCGAGCAGCTGGATCGTGGCGGGATTCATTGCGAGTAACTCATCGAGCTCGATCGGTTTGAGCGCATGTTTCAACGAGTCGTCCAGCGTCGAGCGTTCGCGGGTGTTCAAAATGGCGTCATAGGTAAAGTAGGCGGGCGCGTCCGGTTGATCGGTCGAAACTAATCGGATGAACTCGTCCCTGGTCATGGGTTGGAGCGCATAGTTGAATTGCTTCTGTTGCCCCAATGTGGAGACGGTGTCGGAGGAGAGGCTCTTGCCACAAAGGGAACCGGCGCCATGGGCCGGATAGACGAGCGTCTCGTCGGGCAGCTTCATCAGCTTGTCCTGCAGCGAATCGAAGAGATAGCCACCCAGCTCCTGGGCACTCCAGCCGATCGAAGCCCGAAGGTCTGGGCGGCCGACGTCGCCGATAAAGAGCGTATCCCCCGTCAACACTGCGTATGGCTTCTCGGAGCTTCTGCGGAGATCGAAGACGAGGATGGAGATCGATTCGATGGTGTGTCCCGGAGTCTCGAGGATCTGCAGGCGCAGTCCCGGAAGCTCAAGGGTGTCCCCATCTTTCATGGGGACGAATGCATATTCGGCCTTGGCACGCGCGCCTAGACGAATCTCGGCACCACACTCGTCGCGCAGTTCAAGATGGCCGGCGAGGAAGTCTGCATGAAAGTGCGTCAAGAAGACGTATCGGATGGCGACGCCGAGCTTTCTTGCGTCCTCGAGATACTGCTGGATATCGCGTTGCGGATCAACCACGATCGCAGTCGCACTCGTCTCATCGGCCACCAGGTAGGAGGCGTGCGCCAGGCAGCCGAGATAGTACTGCTTGAGAAACATATGGCAACTACTCTACTGCGAAAGCCGCCCGAAGAGGAGGCAATCGAAGATGGAACGGGAAACGACCGGACCGGATCGATGCTGAAGCGAGGTTTTCGTAGCGCGAAGCCCGCGCCGATCAACCAGATAGAGCCGGAGCAGCAGACGCACGACACACGGTTCAGACCGTCGATTGCGCGTATTGGTTTCCCTCGTTGTTCCGTCTGAGCCAGAGCTCCACGACGAAGGTGTTGATGCTGAAGCCGATCCAGAATGCGATTCCAAAGAATTGCTGGGGAGTAAGGTGCGTCAAAGGACTGGTTGCAAAAAAGACACCCATGACCGGCCGGGTCGTCGCAATGCCGAGCAGAATACCTACAGCACGCAGGAGCCATCGAGTCGCTTGTCTGAACGCGTGCGCGCGCCACAAAAGAAAAGATCGACTCAGCGCGAAGAGATACAGCGAATTGAAGAACAGCACGGCGGCGCGCTCAAGCTGTCCTCCTACGGGATGGCCGCTCATCGCGTATGCGGTCACTCCGACGATTAGACCGAGACCGTAGAGCAGGCCCTCCAATCCATGCCGACAACCCAAACCCCGCCGCAGCACGAATGGAGCAATGAGCACCAAAGCGCCAGCAGGAAGTATGTGTGTCAGGGTTAGCGTCTTTCGTCCTGCGAATGCAGCCTCAACGCTGGCCATCATGGGAGGGCTGGAGCGTACAGGCACAAGATACGACGCAACACGACGTGCAACGACGGCAAGCGCAATTACGAAGCACAGCCAAAAGAAGACCCGGAGCCACAGAGGAAACCGCGGCGCGATCGAAGAAGTCGGAATCGGCGGGCTCATGCAAGGACGCTAAAATTTAGTTAGACATCTTGTCAAGTTAAATTTGGGCACATAGACTTGGCATATGCCTTTGCATCAGGAGCCTCCCGCCAAGCGTCCTTATACCCTGGGACGACGGGCTGTGCGGTCGGAAGAGACGCGCCTTAACGTGTTGCAGGCTGCACGAAGGTTGCTGGAGACGGGTGGTGCCGCAGAGTTCACGATGGAAAACATCTCCACTCAGAGCGGAGCTTCCCGGCAGACTCTAAACAACCTGTTCGGTAACAAAGAAGGCATCATCATCGGGCTCTTCGATCACATCGCCGAGGGCGGCGGCATGCTGGCGATGCGCGAGGTAATGCACCTCGAGGAAGCGAGCGCTGCCGTATGCGCTTTTACACGCGTCTTCGTTCAATTTTGGATGCGCGAGCGCATACTCCTTCGCAGGATCCACGGTATCGCCGCCCTTGATCTCGATTTCGGGCAGGCGGTCCGTGCTCGCTATGCCCGTCGCCGCCAGGCTGCGGAGGTTCTGGCCCGCCGTTTCGTGGACAAGACGGTTTTGCCGCCTGCGGAGACGGCTGCGGCGCTCTACGCCTTCACCTCATTTGAGTTTTTCGATACGCTGGTTCCTGATGACCTTGCCGAATCCAAGGCGGTGGAACAGGTGATGCGGTTAGCAGAACGGTTGTTGGTTGCTGCTTAAGACCTTGCAGGACGCTCTTGGGTTAGAATCAATTCCGCTTTTTGAAGTCAGTGTGTTGACGCATTCAGCGTTGGCGCACAATATCTTTACCGATTGGTTATGCAGTTAGCGAATGGAAAAACTCTCAGCGGCTCCTAAACTGTCGGACATAGCGAAACGCGCTGGGGTTTCCGTCGCTGCCGTCTCGATCGCTCTCAACAACAAAGAGACCACGCGAGTCAGCGCACCGAAGCGGGAGCTTATCCGCAAAATCGCCGATGAACTTGGATATTCTCCCAATGAACTGGCGAGGGCATTGGCGGAACGGCGGACGCGTCTCCTGGGGCTGATGGTTCCGCTGCGCGACCCGATCTTTTTTAACTTATTTATCGCCCAGGCCCTCTCCGGCATCCAGGCGACGCTGATGCGGCGGGGATATAACCTTCTCATCTATTCCCCGTCGGGTCGGCCAGGCCGCATGACACGCGACCAGGTCCTCGAAAGCCGTTTTACAGACGGTGTGATCTTCATCAACACGCGCTCCTGCTCGGCTCGCGACATCAACGACACGATTCACGAGTTGGAATCGGCGAAGATTCCTTTCACCATGATCAACTCCTACTACGGGCGTGCACCCATCAACTATGTTGGTGTGGATGACTCGAAGCTCGGTGAGGCGGCAATTCAATATCTCGTGAAGAACGGGCATCGGCGCATCGCGTTTCTCAGCGGTTCGGCTACTTTGCCCACGCACGTTCACCTGCTGCAGGGCCTGAAGAAAGCGATGGCGGCGGCCGGACTCGAACTTCGGAAGAGCGATATCGGCTGCAGCGGTTACGAGAAGGACCGGGCGTTCGCGATTCTGGATGAATGGTTTTCAAGAGGGCGCAATCGGCCGACAGCAATCTTTACCGCAGATGATTCGCTGCTGGTGCATATGTACGACTATCTCGAGGCGAGAAATCTCAGTACGCCAGGAGACATTGCGATTCTGGCCCGCGCCAGTGAGGCAAATGTGGGTGGTCTTCGCCCCCGTCCTACCGCTTTCTTTATCCCGACCTTTCGCATGGGTGAAGTGGCGGCCGAGATGCTGATCGATTCGATCGAAAAGCCCGGCCAGGAGCGCCACAGAGTCCTGTTGCCATTCACCTTCTCGCCGGGGCGTACGACCTAGTCTTTCCGAACCGCAGAAAATCTCGATTGACAGAGAAAAAGTATGGATGGTAATGTCCTGCATGTTAACCGATTAACTTTGTGCCTATCCTCGAATCGATCTCCGAAGCGTTTCCCGCACTCGAAAGCTCCTCGCTGCAGCGGGAGAATCCGATGCGCTGGGTCTATGCCGCCCTTCTGCTGCTCGCTTCAATGATGAACTACATCGATCGGCAGACGTTGTCGGTATTGATCGTGACGATACAACGAGACCTGCATTTCAACGATGTGCAATATGGCTACGTGGTGCAGGCCTTTCTGTTGGCCTACATGGTAATGTATGTTGTCTCCGGGCGATTGGTCGATCGCTACGGAGCAAAGCGGACGCAGGCGTTCTTTTTGCTGGCGTGGTCGGTGGCTGACGCCCTTACAGGATTCGCAACCGGCTTTCGGTCGCTCGCCCTCAGTCGCGCCGCTCTTGGTGCTGCGGAGCCGGGGAACTACACGGCGTCGCTGCGCGCAGCAGGCGATTGGTTTTCACAGAAACAACGGTCGATTGCGGTTGGAATTTACAGTATGGGCGGCACGCTCGGGGCAGCGATCGCTGTTCCCGTATCCGCGGGACTGGCGCTGCGGTTTGGATGGCGTTCGGCCTTCTTCTTCACGGGCGCCTGCGGCATCGTAATTGCACTGCTGTGGATCCTGATTTATCAAGATCCTGAAGAGCGACGTATCTCCCCGGAACGTGTACCGTGGGCATCTGTCCTTCGCCAACCGTACATCCTGGAGATGTTATTCACGCGCATGATGACCGACAGCGTCTGGTATTTCTTCCTGTTCTGGAGTTTGAAATACATGCAGGAGAGTCACGGCCTCAAGTTGAAGGTCGTCGGCGAGACTCTCTGGGTCTTGTACGTCGCTGCGGATATCGGATCGTTGCTGGGTGGCTTTCTCTCTGCCCGTGCGATCGGCCAATTCGGCGCTGTGGGGGCACGCTTTGCGGTCATGCTCCCTGCAGCGGCGTGCATGTTGCTGCTCGCGGTGATTCCCGGGTTGCATAGCACGACAGCGGCTGCGGGTTTGCTCTCCTTTCTTGCGCTATGTCACATGGCATGGATGACCAATGCGACGACGATGACCCTGGATCTGTATCCACGGACGATGGCGACGACTATCCAGGGGATGATTGGAGCGGCAAGCGCGGCGGGGGGGCTGCTGTCTGCAGCGTTGATCTCCAGAAGTATCAGTACCTTCGGCTATACGCCCATCTTCTATGGGATGGCATTGATGCATCCGTTGGCCGCGATCCTCTTGTACACGAGACTGCGCCCTGCGATTGTACGGCGTTCTCTCCCTGTCAGAAAGGCCTAACGAGATCAAATGCGACACGTAACAGAGACGTACGACGTTGTAGTTTGCGGTGGTGGACTGGCAGGTGTCTGCGCGGCAATTGCCTCGGCACGCGGCGGAGCCAGGACCTGCCTCGTACAGGATCGCCCGGTTCTGGGAGGCAACAGTTCCTCGGAGGTGCGGGTGACGCCTCACGGTGCCGCTGCTTTCCATGCCTATGCCAGAGAGACAGGGATCCTGTCCGAACTGCTAATCGAAGAACGAGCGCAGAACCATGAAGAGATCTTCGAGAACGGTTGGACGAACTCCGTCTGGGACATAGTGCAGTACGACCTGGTGCAGAAGACGGACAAGCTTTCGTTACATCTGAATACCTCTGTACTCGGGGTGGCCGTCAAAGGCCGTCGCATTACCTCTATCCAATGCCGCGTAGCGAACGCAGAAATTGCACTGTCTCTGGAGGCGAATATTTTTATTGATTGCACCGGCGATGGCATCGTCGCATCCGAGGCGGGCTGTGAGTGGCGCATGGGCAGCGAAGGTCGAGCTGAGTTTAACGAGCCCCATGCGCCTCCCACAGCCAACAGCGATGTCATGGGCAACTCGATTCACTTCAAGACAAAAAACATGGGACGGCCCGCCCCTTTCAAGCTCCCCGATTGGGCAGTTCACCATCAAGACGGTCGATTTTTCTACGATCAGGGCCGGCACCCCAAAGAGATTCGCGGAGGCTACTGGTGGATCGAGATTGGGGTTCCGTACGACACGATCCACGACGCGGAAAACATTCGTCACGAACTGACACGCCATGCGCTTGGAGTCTGGGACTGGATCAAGAACAAAGACCCGAAGACCATGAAGCTGGCCGAAAACTACGCCCTCGATTGGATTGGGCAGGTTCCGGGCAAGCGCGAAAGCCGGCGCGTGATGGGCTTGTATCTGATGACCGAGTGGGATGCGCTACGATGCACGGTGCATAAAGACGAAATCGCGTTTGGAGGATGGTTTATCGACCTGCACACGGCCGGCGGGCTGCTGGCGTCGACCAGCGAGCCTGCCAGCGCCGAGGGTTACTCCGAGACAAGTGAATATGCGGCGCGGTCATATGCGGGGCCGTATGGAATCCCGCTGCGCATTCTGATCTCAAAGGACATCGACAATCTGATGATGGCTGGCCGTAACGTCAGCGCAACGCACTGCGCCCTGGCAACGGTACGTGTGATGGCAACGACGGCGCTGATGGGCCAGGCAGCCGGTACAACAGCGGCAGTTGCGATCGCAGATGGTTGTTCGCCCGGATGCATTGCCACGAGCCAGCCTGGCAACGTGCAACAACAGCTTTTGCGGGATGGATGCTTCCTGCCGAACGTGAGAAATCAGGATGCAAGAGACAAGGCGCTCGCGGCGACCATGAAGGCCTCGACGGAGGCGCGTTTTTTCGGTTTGACGCCTGAGACAAAAGGAGCCCATGAAGGCCTGTCGTACTGGAGAGATCAGGCCGTGCCGCTACGCGAGGAGCTCCTGCATCGAAGGGGACAGTGGGTTGCCGTCGGGGGAGAACCCATCCGGGCAGCGCGATTCTGTCTTTCAAACCGGACTACGGAAACGAAATCGGTTGGCGTGCGGCTGCTGAAGGTAGATCACATCTGGGACTATCGCATTGCCGATGAGATGGAGTTGGCCGGCGGCGAGCTTGTCGTTCCTCCGGGTGTCCAGCAGTGGATCGAGTGGCCGCTCCCTGCATGCTCACTGCCGACTGAAGGATATGTGCGTTTTGATCTCTTGGAGGCGTCCGAGGTTACGTGGCATGTGGCGGGAGCCATCGAGCCAGGACACGTATCGGCTTTCCAGATGGCGCCAGGCAGAATGCGGCGTTACTCGAGTGGCGTGACGATGGCGCTGCAGGTTGAGCCGCCACAGCAGTGCTTCCAGGCGGCAAGCGTGATCAGCGGTGTAACCAGGCCACATGCAACCACAAATCTCTGGCGGTCCGATCCTTCCCAGCCGCTGCCGCAATGGATTCAGTTGTCATGGCAGGAACCGCAGGAGATCCGGGAGATCATCGTGGTCTTCGCGGGGCACCTGTTGCGGGAATATCACGCATATGCACCGTTCTATCGTGATCCACAGTGCGTTAGCCACTATGAGATTCAGATCAGCGAAGATGCGGTTTCCTGGAAAGCTGTCGTCTCGGTCTCTGATAACTATCAGCGACATAAGCGCCACCAGCTCGAAGAATCGTTATATGCACGTTTCCTTCGAGTCGTTGTCATTAAGACGAATGGCGATCCGTCCGCTGCTATCTATGAAGTGCGCATCTACTGAGGGGGAAGAGCCCAGCTACAGCGATTACTTCCGGCCGTTCGTTTCGCGGTGGAGCGGTGTCACTTTCTCCAAAGATCAGGGAATTCCGTGAGACTTACGAATTTCTCGTAGTGGCTCAGGAAAACGCTTGACATCCGTTTGTGGCTGAAACTAATCTTTGGCGCGTGTTAACCGATTAACTTATTTAGGACACGAACGTGATTGTTGCCCACCACCGTCAGCTCCTCTTCCTCTCCATAAGCATGCTGCTTGGCTTTGCGGGCGGGGTAAGGGATGTGCATGCCGAAGACAGTGGGAGCTATACGATTCGATATGACCGCCCGCAGCAGGTCATCAAGGGATTGGGATTCGAGATTCAAAGCGATTCCATCGCCTCCGGAAACGCCGGAATGCCTGAGCAAGTCACGGCTGTTCCCCATGACCTGACACCGGATGAGAAGGTTCGGTTCTACAAGGAGATGCTGCACGGCTTTCGTTATGCACGTCTGGCGATGGGGCTCTATCTCCGCGGTCTCGATGAGGAAAAAAAACATATCGTCGAGCGCTATCCCGGACAGATGGATGATCTGCACAGCATGCAGCGGATATCGGGAATCGAAGGATTCGACATAGAGTACTGGTCTCCGGCTCCATACTGGAAGGCGAATAAGACATACTACGGCGGTCCGATTGCATCAACAGAGCCAGGATTCCTCGATCAGTTTAGTGATGCGATGGTTGCCGATCTGAGATATCTCCAGGCGCATGGACTCCGCATTGCGCAATGGGGGCTCCAGAATGAACCTGTCGTTGGGCTGGAGAAATCGCAAAACGGAGCGAAGAAGGATGCTGCGGGGCAATCCTACGCAACCTGCTCTTACACTCCCGGAGTGTACTATGCCGTACTTCGTGTGACGGCTCCAAAGGTGAGAGCGCTCCTGCCTGAGGTCCACATCCATGCTCCGAGTTGGGACGGCCCTGCGGGAGAGTATGCCGCTGAGATCCGGAAAGATCCGGCGTTGCTCAAGGAGATAGACGGGTGGACCTGGCATCAGATTGGTCACAACTCCAACGATCAGATCGATCTTCGCGAAAAGTATCTGCGCGGCGCGGACGGCAAACCCGTTTATCAGAACGAGTTTGAGTATCAGCCCTGGGACAAAAACATGAAGGTGGACGACTACTTTATGAACACCGGACAGGCGCTGATGAACTGGATGGTCTTCGAGAACTCGCCGATCTGGTATTGGATTCACGCACTCAAGCCGGTGACGAATCGCGAGGCGATTGGATACGCGTTGGGATTCTGGCAGCCGCCAGTGGAAGGGAAGGCCAGTGCCCAGCCGGATCTAAAGACCGGACATTGGGAGTTCAATCCTCACAACTGGAATGCAGTTGCGGGGTTTCTCAAATATCTTCCATGGGATTCGACTCGGCTGGCTGTGGATGAAAGTAAGGTCGAGTACGACCAGAGAATTCTCGTTTGGCGCAGCAAGGAAGGTGTGCTTGGGATCGCGCTCTCGAACCGTGGGGCTGGACCGTACACCTTCCATCTGAGCGGGGTAAAAGCAAGATCGCTGACCGGGCACCGCTACACCGTGTCGAGCTTGAACATTCCGCTCGGCAAGCGAGCGGTGCGGACAGATACCGACATCACGGTACCGTCCCAGTCATTCGAATTCTGGACAGCAGAGCCTTCCGCAATAACGAATCACTAGAAAAAAGTAGATGGATTCAGGAGATAGCTTATGTGGACGTCTGTGAGGCCGATACAAACGAAACATCATCTGATCGTATTGCTGCTGTTTGCTTTTCTCTTCGCATGGATGACCGTTTCGACAGTTCATGCGCAGCAGGGAACGGGGAACATCATCGGGACGGTAAAAGATCCAACCGGCGCTGCAGTTCCCAGCGCGAAGGTTCTGATTCTCAATGTCGATCGCGGCGAAAGCTTCCAGCTGACAACGAATGACGCCGGGTTCTACAACTCGCCACCGCTGATTTTGGGAACTAACTACCGCGTTACTGTCACCCGCGATGGGTTTCAGGTATCCGTGGTCAACGGGATTGCGGTAACTGTAGGAGCCCGTGTGGAAGTCGATGTCGATATGCAGGTCGGAGGCGTCACCTCCACCGTGCAGGTGGACGCTTCGCAGGCTACGGCGCTCGATACGACCTCGGGAACCCTCGGCGCGGTCATCGGTGCAAAGTCCATTCAGGAGCTTCCGTTGAATGGTCGCAATACGATCGCCCTCACGACGCTGACGCCGGGCGTGCGCGTCAACGCAACAGTTTCGCAGTCAGGATTCGCCAACCGCGGCACCAACCTTTCGGCGATCTCTATCAACGGCTCGCCTACAGGCTCGAACTCCTACATCCTCGACGGACAGAGCAATCTCTCAACCACGACCGGAGAGATCGCCGTCAATCCGACGGTCGATGCCATCCAGGAGTTCAAAGTCCAGAGCGGTGTCTTCTCGGCACAGTATGGTTTCACCCTCGGCGGCGTTGTAAATCTCGTCAGCCGGACAGGCACAGATGCATTTCACGGATCGGTCTATGAATTTCTAAGGAATGACGTCTTCAATGCGCGAAACTACTTCGCGCGTCCGCCAGTATCGAAGCCGGTCCAACGATACAACCAGTTTGGTGGTGCGGTCGGAGGGCCGGTGGTTCATAACCGTGCATACTTCTTCGCCAACTTCGAGATGTACCGGTATATCCAGGCAACCCCGCAGTATCTGAGTGTGCCCACGCAGGCGTTCAGGAACGGTGATTTTTCCCAGCTCCGGGATGCGAGCGGCAACAGGATCCAGCTTTACGATCCTTTCAGCACGACGATCGTCGGTGGAGTCGCAACCCGAACCCCGTATACCAATAATCTGATCCCTCATCTTGATCCGGTTGCTGCCGCGTATCAGAGTGCGTTCTATCCTCTGCCCAACACGACTCCGTCGAATCCCTATACGAACACGAATAACTTCCTCTTCCTCAACAAGGGCATCAGCAACATGTACAACGCTCTTGGTCGTTTCGACTACCACCTGACAGACAAGGACACCGCTTTTGTTCGATACGCCTACTACAGCAACTACACTAACGGCGGAACCGGTGGTGGAACCTTCTATCCAAATCCAATCGTAGCCAATCGGTACGATACCTACACGACGAAAGCGCTCATGGTGGGAGACACGCACGTCTTTTCGTCTACGCTGATCAACGATCTTCGGCTGTCGGTTGAGCGTCAAACATTTCCTTTTCAGGCTGCCAGCGCGGGACAGGGATGGCCACAAAAGCTTGGGCTGCCATCGATCGTTCCAAGCTTCGCGATTCCTGCCGTGGGAAATGGGCTGCCAGCTTCAAACCAGACCATCGGGTATAGGTCGTATACCCTGCCCCAGATTACCGACACGATCAATAAGATCATCAGGCGCCACTCACTGACCTTTGGAACGGATCTGCGATACAACATCGGGTCCAATCTTCAACGCAACAATCCTTCGGGGACCTTTCAGTTCGCGGCAGGTCTGACGTCGGATCCTTCAGGAGCTGCTCCAGCACCCGGATTCGTCAACACAGGCTATACCTACGCGACCTTCCTCGCCGGAGCCGTAAGCAGCGCATCGATTGATAACAATCTCGGGGAGACAGACCGTGCCATCAGCACATCGTTCTTCGTTCAGGATGATTGGCAGGCCACGGATCGTCTCACGCTGAATCTTGGTTTGCGTTACGACTACCAGCAGCAACCCTTTGAGCAGAATAACGGTTATAGCAACTTCAACCCGACGGCGACTTCAGCGGGCTTCACCGGTATCGTGCAATACGCGAATCTAGATGGGATGGGGCGAAATTTCGTCCCGGAGAATTATCTGCAGTTCGGTCCGCGCATCGGCTTCGCCTACAAGGCGACGGCTGACGGAAAGACGATCCTGCGCGGCGGATTCGGAATCTACTACCCTCTACAATTCAATTCCATCTATACCGGTCAAACAAACGGCTTTGCCTCGACAACTACTGCCTACAACCCTCCCGGCAACGACAGCCGGCTGGCGGCGTTCCAATTCCAGACTGGATTTCCTTCAACTCCGCTGCAGCCCAAAGGGGCAGCCTTCGGCCCGTTGGGATTCCTTGGACAGGCGGTAGGCTTCCAGGATCCCATGCGTTGGAAGTCGCCGATGTCGCAGCAATACACGTTGAGCGTTGAGCGCGAGATCCCTTACGACATTGTCCTGCAGGCGACCTATGTGGGAAATCATGGGGTACATCTTCCTGCGGGCGGATACAACCTGAATCAACTGAATCCTTCCTATTTTTCGCTGGGCCGCGCTGCGCTGCAACAATCGGTCTCTAACCCGAACGCAGGAAAATTCTCCGGACCTCTCGGCGGCGCAACCATTACACGGGCACAATCGTTGTTGCCGTTCCCCTACTACTCCGCGGTCAACGTCTATAACCCTCACGATGGGAATCTGATCGCACACTATCTCGAGTTATCTGCGCAGCGCCAGGCCCGCAGTGGTCTGACGATTCTCTTCGGCTATACGATGGGCAAGCTGCTGACCGACAGCGTTGGATCGCCATTGGCATACCTCAATGGCCTCGCCGCCAACAATGGATATCAGAACGTGTACAACCGGCGTGCCGAATATAGTCTCGATCCCTCGGACGTCTCGCAGCGTGCTACCGTCAGCGCGCTCTACAATCTTCCATTCGGCCGGGGAGAGCGTTTTGCTTCCAGCAGTGGCTTTATCAACCGGGTCATTGGCGGCTTTCAGCTAAACGTTATCGGTGTCTTCCAGACCGGAACGCCACTGACAATCACGGGAGCGAATGCCTATACGGCGACCCGGCCGAACTATGTGCCGGGGCAGTCCGTCTCCGTCCCCCACCCCACGCCATTGAAGTGGTTCAATACGGGGGCATTTCAAAACCCATCGGACTACACATTCGGAAATGTACCTCGAACGTTGCCGCGCCTTCGCGCGCCAGGTACGGAGAACTTTGATTTTTCGATCTTCAAAACGACGGAGATCACAGAGCGATTCAAATTGCAGTTGCGAGCAGAGGCGTTCAACGTTCTCAACCATACCAACCTCGGCATCCCCAACACGACCTTCAGCGCGGCTGCGAATCCATTGGTCGGGGGCAACGGAGTGGGCGGTGGCCCTAACACTAATGGTTCGTTTGGTGTCATCAGCACCGCGGCAGACGGACGCTCCCTGCAAATCGCAGGCAAGTTGATATTTTGAGGATGAAGCAAAAAAGGGGTGGGGCATCCGGCTCGCCCTTTTCTTTCGCATATCAAATCGAAAAGGAGTTTTGCGTGAGAGGATCGGGCCGGCTATTTTGTGTTGCTGCACTCTTTTGTTCTTTCCTGCCGGCATCAGCTTCCCAGCGAATCAGCCTGGATGGGCCGGGCTGGGTCTTCAAGACGACACTTGCCGACAAGGCGGATAGCGTCAGTGTCCCGCATAGTTGGCCCGCCTCCGAGCAATATCGAAGGTACATCGGCAATGCCATCTACGAGCGCGACTTCACCGCACCAGAGATAAAGCAGGGACAGATCGTAAGGCTCCACTTCGATGCCGTCTATGATCATGCAAGTGTTTGGGTAAACGGCCGGCATGTGGGCATCCACGATGGCGGCTACACGCCGTTTGAATTCGATATCACTCACCTTCTGAAACCCGGACAGAACCATCTGCTCGTCGAGGCGAACAATACGCCTACGTTGCAGACCATTCCAGCGATGGCGACTTCGAATGGTTCCGGTTCGAAGAACTATCCGCTTTATGGAACAGCGGTGGGCGAGGGAATCGTTGGATGGATGCCGTATGGAGGCATTGTCCGGCCGGTAAGTCTGGTTATCAGCCATGCCGTCTACCTGCGAAATATCAAAATCGATGCAAAGCCCAATCTGAAAACCTCCATTGCCGCCATCACCATTCATGCGTGGGTACACAACGCGGGCAACACTGCCGCATCAGCAGATGTTTCGGGAGAGGTTGCAGGATTGCCGGTGCGCTTCGAACCAAAACGGATTGCTGCTGGAGCTGATGCAGCCTTGGTTTGGCACGGAACCTTGCGTACCGCACATCTCTGGAGTGTTCGCGATCCCTTTCTCTACGACGCCCGTCTGTCCCTGAATGGAGACGAGTTGACGGCACATTTCGGAGTGCGTGATATCCGGGTTGCAGGGACGAAGCTCCTTCTCAATGGCAGGGAAGTGCATCTCTATGGTGCGAATCGTGTGAGCGAAGATCCGGTCGAGGGATTACGCGAATCTGACGCAATCATTGAGCGGGATATGAACGACATGCTCGCCGACAACATGCGAATGATGCGCATCGCTCACTATCCCCAGGCCCCTGCACTGCTCGACTTTGCGGATCGCCACGGGATGCTGATCATTCCCGAGGCTGGCAACTGGAACTGGAGTGCGTGGCAGATGGCGGATCCTGGAAATCGCGCAAACTGGAAGCAGCAGATGCGCGAGATGATGGAGCAGGACTGGAATCATCCCTCCGTAATCGCCTGGAGTGTAGGCAACGAATATGAGTCGTTCACCAAAGATGGCATCGACTGGACGCGCGATATGCGCGCCTACACCCTCGGCATCGATTCCACGCGGCTGATCACGTTCGCCTCGCGATTTACCGGGGACCCGTCGGTAAAGAGTGGCGTGGATGAGGCAAGTCAGTATTCAGATTTCGTGAGCCTCAACATCTACGGAAACTACGCCCCACGTCTCGACCATGTCCACGAACTTTATCCCGGCAAGCCAGTCTTCGTTACAGAGTTTGGAAAGATGGGCGAGCCTGGGCAACACGATCCTGAGCGCATTCGTGACATCACCGAAGCCGTGACCGCGATGAAGGCACGGCCGTGGATGATCGGTGGCTCCCTCTGGACATGGGCAGACTATCGGTCGCTCCATCGTGGAACGCCGGCGAGCGGAGTTCGCTATTGGGGTGTAGTAAATCTCAATCGCGAGCACCGTGATAGTTGGGATGTGGTACGCCAGCTCTTTAAGACAGATCTTCCCTAGCGAACGCAGATTCGTGAAAATAATTCAAGCCGCTTCAAGGGCTCGGTTTCCGAACTTCTTCGTATAAGCCGGCCAAAGCAGCGTAATCGCGATTGGATGTAGAAGTGCCATCAGCCAGAACACTGGCGTGTAACCGTTGTGAGTCACAATGTATCCCACTAATTCGCTCGAAAGCATGCCGCCGAAGCCGCTTCCCATGGCAATAAGGCCAGCAGCCTTTCCTAGTTGAGCCGATGGATAAAGCTCAACTAGAACCGCAGTGAGGGTCACAAGCCAGATGAGGTGCGCCATCGCGATGAGGGCAGCAATGCCGACGGAGATCGCTGCATTAGGCGCAAGAGCTGCAAGCGGACTCAGAGGTATCAGAACAGCCGCCCCCAGCATCGTCCATCGGTAGGCAATGCCAGGCTGTAGCTTTCTTCGGATCAAAGCATCCGAGATCAAACCCCCACACAGTGTTCCGATGCCCGCGCCAAGATAGACAACCCATCCGATCTTTGCCACCGACTGCATGGGCATATGCCGTGCGCTGTTCAGATACTTTGGAAACCAAAACAGCAAAAAATACCAGACAGGATCCGTCAGGCTGCGCGCGATCAGCAGTTTCCATGTGGGTGACCACGCAATCACTTCGCGAACGGATGCTGCATCTGAGGTCTCAGAATGCACACTGTTCGAGCTTCCGCGATAGACCCACATCCAGACAGGCACGCACAGCAGGCCTGCCAGCCCGTCCAGCAGAAAGATCGATCTCCAGGGAAAGTGCGTCGTTATAGCCACAATGACGGGCAAAGCGACGATGGCTCCTACGGTCGCGCCCATGGTGTAGATCCCGATCGCGATGCCGCGGCGCTCTTTCGGGATGACCTCACCTACGGCCTTTGGTGCGGCGACCCACAGTCCGGGTTCACCAAGCCCGAGACTGAAACGCGCTATCCCCAGAAGCAAGGAGGATTGTGCAAAAGCCGTGGCAGCCTCTGCCAGCGACCACCATCCGACAAACAAGGCCATCGATGCGCGTGTGCCTAGCCAGTCAGAGATAAATCCGGAGACTCCATAGGCGACCGCGGAGGCGAAGAGGAAGATGCTGATGATGTGGGCATATCCTGCATCGCTTAGATGAAGCTCGGCCTGCATACGCGGCGCGACCACAGAGAGACTCTGCCTGTCGAAATAGTTGATCAGCGCAATTGCAAACAGCAGCGCGATCAGTTGCCACTGTTTCGCAGATAGGGGCTTCTTGTTCTCGGTCGTCATGTCGGATCAGTGAAAGCAGCTTATGGCGTAAATTGCAGGCAGCGCTGCAGCGCTCTCCAGTATCTCCAGCGACAGTTGCTTCGTCTGAATTGCAGGATCGAGTTTCAGACGCCAGTGTGTCTGGTGATTCTCTTGAACACTGGCAATCACCCCATGATCTTCTGAATAGACCTTAAAAGCGACCACACAGGATGGCATCACCCGCTCTGGATGGCCCAGCAGCACCGACTCCATGGGATGGTCGAAATCCGTGTCGAAGGTGACTTCAATCTCCCGGATCTGTTGAGGAGTTGACCATCGAAGCTGAATAATTGGTCGCTTTTCTTCAGGCGCTGGTACCCAGGCATTTACTCCACACCACGGCCTTGCATACCCATTTGTGACGTTTGTAGCGGCAAACATCTGAAGCGGCGGATCAAAGCTCACGGCAAGGTTTCGCGCAGCCGGGCGCCGCCCCGGCAACCAGAAGGCAAAGCGATCAATACCCGAACCCTCCGGCGGAGTCTGTACCACACTCTTCGCCACAGCCTTGTTCATCTTCTGCCATACCGTAACGATGCCCGGAATCTGCGTTCGACTCATGGCGACTTTCACCCCGGCAGCAGGTTGAAGCATCACAAAGACGTGCTGCTGCTGAGCCAGCGTTGCGTCGAATGTCAACTTTACTTCCTGCCGCCCACAATCCAGCAAAATAGCCGATTCGGCTAGCTTCACATCGGGGGTTGTATTGCCGAGGCGGCTCGCCGTCCACAGCTCACCGTGCAAAGTCACAGGCGCTTCTGCCTCGATAGAAAAGGAGATATGAGGTATTGGGCCGGCTTCTAATGGAACAAGCAACGCCACCGGGGTATCAAGAGGACTCATCTCTCCCGACGTCTCAAGTCGCGAAAGAGAGAGCTCGCTCGATGCCGTTATATTCGCGGTCCTTGCACAGTCGTGATCGTCGGCGTATTTGAACCCTGGAAGATATTGCCCGCATCTCAAAAGTTTCTGTTGAAGTTCGCTCAGCCGGGACGGCTCGGTCAGGTCGCGAGGCAGAAGCTTATGCTGAATGCAGATCGCAGCAGCCACTCCGACTGCCTGTCCATTGTGGGCGCAGGTCGCCATGACTCGTGTCGAACCGAATGCGACATGAGATGCCGAGATTAGCCGCCCCGTGAGAAACAGGTTTGGAACGTTGCGGCTGTACATCGTGCGATAGGGGATCGGGTAGACGCCCTTGCTGTGCCATTGCGTGCATCCCGGCTGTTCGCTATAGATACCTTCGGCAGGATGCAGGTCGATGGCCCAGCCGCCAAAGCTGACGGTATCGAAATGTTGTCTCTGCTCGACGATGTCCTGCTGCGTAAGGATAAGGTCGCCTTCAAAGCGCCGACTCTCGCGTTTTCCCGGGATCGTTCCCATCCATTCAAGAGTAAGGTTCTCTGCTTCCGGGTAGTCGCCAGAATTTTTGATGTGATTCCACACGCCGTAAGCGACTTTCCAGAGCTCCCACTTGATCTCTTCCGTCTCATAAACCGTGTCGCGTGTCCCGCCATACTCCAGCCACCACAGCCGACATCCTGAATCGGTCACGCGCAGTTCCCGAAAACGAGGGATCTCACGAATGTCGGCCAGCGCGAAGGATGGCGGCACATACTTGACCGGCCTTCCCGTATCTCGCGAGTAGAAGTAAAGAGAGTGCCCCAGCAATGAATGTTCCTCCTGCTCGGGGGCCAGCAGCTCTCCAAATTCCGCTCGTGACTCAGCTCCAATGCGGAAGGCCGCGCCAGAAAGAAAGCCAAGGATTCCGTCGCCGCTTGCATCGCAAAAAAGCGGGGCCGAAAGGACGTAGCGGGTCTGGTTCTGGCTGCAGTAGGCGCTCGCTGCGCTGATTCTGCCACCATCCGTGCATTCAATCGAGTCAATCGCGGTATTCAGGAAAAGTCGGACATTCTCTTCCCGCCGGACAGACTCGAGCAGGATGGAGTCGAAGATAATGGCGTTCCCCTCAGGGTTGCGCCACATATTCTCCACCAGCAGTTCATCGATGACGCCGCCTTCACGCGCCCAGCGATTGTTGTTGCCCATATGTGAGGTTGCGCCCAGCACCCATAGCCGCACCTCGCTTGAAGCATTCCCTCCGAGCACAGGACGATCCTGAACCAATGCCACCTTGATTCCCGCACGTGCGGCGGTAATGGCGCAACAAACGCCGGAGAGGCCACCGCCTGCCACGACTAAGTCTGCATCGAGTTCCTCACGACGAAGCTCTCGTGCCTTCCCGGTCGTATCACGCATCGTGGTCTCCCTTGTGCCTGGACTCAGCTGACGGCCTGTTTCTTGGTTATTTTCTTGCCAGCGAATCCCTCAGAAGAGTAAATGTTAAGCGCTAAACCTGTCCATAAATTTCAAGCACGGGTTTGATCGAAAATGGCGAGGAGACGAAGATTGGGTTCCATTCTAAACAGGCAAGTCTATACCGGTACCGCGGCGCTGTTTCTGTCGGCGATCTTTGGTGGCGCGCAACAGCCCCTGCACCTCGCTGCAAATCATATCGAGTTCACGGTCAACCCACTTGGAACGAAATTTGGATTCCGGGTGGACGGTAAGGATGTAGTAATGCCGGATGCACAAGCAGGTCTCCTTCTGGCCGGAAGCCCGGTATCTCTCGACAAAACCTCCCATTGCTCGGGTTCTTCCTGCGCACTCCAGGGCAGAAGCGCTGTTGGCAAAAGGTTAACCCTGCTCGTCAGAATCCAACCACATACCGTCATCCTCAAGGCAGAGCCAGAGGAAGATGGATTAGAGGTTCGGTTTGTAACGGGCGGTGCCGCGCCTGCGTACGGATTGGCCGATCACGCGGCAGAGAAGAGATTCTCCACGCTCAAGCCGCAACAATTCAATACGGACGTATCGGGCTTTACAGACGACGAATTTCTCTCAGGGCAGGGCCTCACCAGACTGGTCAGTAACTTCGCAATCTATCCGAGGCAGCGATTCGCCGAATTGCTGATCGATCCGCATAAGAAGATCGTCCATACCTCTGCGGCGCAGATCGTGCAGGGCGTAACCCAGAACCACGGCGCGGCAACTCTGTACTACTTTTTTGGAGATCCCCATGAGATCTATAAGGCATATCTTGACGCGCGCAACGCTGCGGGGTATCGCGTCTTCACGCCGAAGTACAGGGCATTTGGAGTAGGTTGGGAGGCCTTCGGCGCGCTCGGCTGGGATACAAACCAGAAGACAGATACCGCCAGCATCAATCGCTATCTTTCGTTGGGGTATCCCCTAAAGTGGGTGGTAATCGGCTCCGGGTTTTGGCCGTCGCAACCGGACTCCATGCACGAGACCACGAGTTTTGGTCTGTGGGACCGTGCAAAATATCCCGATCCTACCGGAATGATCGCTCACTTTAGCAGCGAAAACATCACCACCATGCTCGGTCTTCGGATCACCTTCATCACCACAGGACCGTATTCGCAGGAAGGAGCCGCAAAGGGGTACTTTCTCAAAGATAAGGAGGGCAAGGCGCAGGCATTCACCGGCGGCTGGCCGAAGCTGCCGTATTATCTGCTCGACTCTCATAATCCGGCAGCACTTCACTGGTATATGGCTCTCGTCAAAAAGTGGCAGGGTTACGGAGTCGCGGGATGGAAGGAAGACTTCTATGGCTACGGCAAATACGATCTGCGTGACGACAAAGTCGACCCCGTAAACGATCGACTGATGATGCAGCACCAGCTCTTGATTGAGCGCAACGGTTATCTTTCATCGAACGGCGATCTGCATCGCATTAATGACTTCAACTACAACCAGGATCAGGATCGGGGGCCCGTGAATGCTCTGGCGTTGGCCTATGCAGGCTTTCCTCTTGTCTATCCCGATATCGTAGGCGGCACGTTTGGAGAGAACCACTTTGCCACGACGCGTACTCCACAGATGGAAACCTACATGATGCGGAACGTCCAGTGGGCTGCGCTACACAGCAGCATGGGCATGGGAGAGCCGCCCTGGAGCTTCTCGCCGCGAACAGCAGCCGTCATGCTTAAGGCAGCGAAATTTCATGCGCGAATCGCACCTTACCTCTTTTCCAACGCCCGCCGATTCGCGACTGACGGCTATCCCTGGACCATGACGCCTCTTCCCATCGCGTTTCCGGACGATCCTCAGGTCTACGGCCGGGAAGACGCGACGCATCGTGGATATGAGTGGCTGATCGGAGATGCGATGCTGGCCGCACCCCTCTACGGCAACGACTATGCCACAGCGACCACACGCGACGTCTACCTTCCCGCAGGGCGATGGATGGACTATGAAACCGGCAGAATCTATGAAGGCCGACAGTTGCTCAAGAATCTTCCGATTCCTCCGGATAAGATCCCGCTGTTTATCGGTGGTTCCGGTGTCACCCTGGAAGAGATCAACGGCAAAATCCTGGTCTGCATCTACCCCCTGCGACAGAGCGGCACAAGCGTTCTCACTCTTCCGGAGAATCCACAGGCGGTCACCGTTCACATTGCAGGAGGGCTGACGGATGTCCATCAGCCAGTCTCCATCAAAAATCGCGCAGGTATGCCCGTGGCCTACGGCGTCACAGCAAATGCTGTCGCATTCGCGCCACGGGCTGGAGAGTCATATACGATTACCGCTGGCAAATAATTTCCAGAACATATCGTTCGAAGTCATATGGGGTCGCGGAACTGTGAACGAAAACCTGCAGAAGTCGGGAATTTTCTACGCCACAACCGTTGAGGGAGCGCAGCTTCCAATTATTGATGTAACCCACACCGTCTTTACGGTCGACGACAGTCCGCAGGCGGTCGAGGCTTTGCGCAAGTTGTATATCGCTTCGGAGAGTCGATGGAGACCGAACTTTGTAGGCCGCTTTTTCATGCGTCTCTTCGCGAAGAAATCACTGCTCTTGCGCTCCCTGGTGCAACCGGACGCTCCTTTTCTCAGCGGGTTGAGCACCTATGTGATGAAGCTCGGAGATGAGAACCTCGTCCCTCCCTTCAATACCGAGCTGGATCGAAAGATCGCTGCATCTCCACCGGCAAGAGCCATCCGGATCCGTCTGCAGCAGACCGCGCGCATGCTGGCGGACGCGCTCGAACCGGAACTCGGGAAGGCGCCTGGAAGTCCGCTGGATCTGATCAACATCGGCGGAGGCCCCGCAATCGATAGCGTCAACGCTCTCTTACTGCTGCAGCAACGCTCTCCGCAGCTCTTGCTCCGGCCGATCGTCATCCATATCTTCGATCTTGATACGGCTGGCCCCGCCTTCGGACAACAGGCATTGGCACAGCTAATGACTCCCGGAGCTCCTCTGTCCGGCCTGGACCTTCAGATCAGCCGTGCCAGCTATAACTGGAATGACGCAGCGCCGCTTCGTGCACTTGTTCAGCAGCTTCGAGAGAGGCAAGGAATCATCGCCGCGTCTTCAGAAGGCGCGCTCTTCGAGTATGGCAATGACGAAGCCGTGGTCGCCAATCTCAAAGCTCTTCGCGAGGGAGGGGAAGCGCTGAAAGTGATCGCAGGCTCGGTAACTCGATCCGACGATCTCACCAGGAAGATGTATGCGCACGGTGCAATCAAGCTCGTCCATCGTGGACTCGATCGTTTTGCGGATCTTGCGAAGCAGGGCGGTTTCGATCTGGTTCACTCTGAACCAGCTCTAACCAGCGATCAGGTGCTCCTTCGACCTGCACCCAGATAAACATGCCTACTCCGATTGGTTGTCGGTATGGTCTTCTGCCGGAGCGACGGAGCTGATTGAATCGATTCTGAGGAACCGGTTACCGGCTCTGATATTCTCCGGCAACAGAAATATTTTTCAATACAGGCTGCCGCTTACGGCTGCGGGGTGACGCACGATGCACATTCCCAGTGGCACACTTATCTATCTTGGTTTTGTCTTTGGACTTCTGGTCATCCCACGCGCACTGCAGCGCTTCCGTCTTCCGGCGCCGCTGACCTGCGTCATGCTGGGCATCCTTGTCTCGCTCTTTTTTCCCAATGTCGTCGATGACAGCGTCATGCCGGTAGTCGCGACGTTGGGAATCGCTTCGCTGTTCCTGTTTGCAGGCCTCGAGGTCGATCTCGTCGAGCTTCGCCGGCAGATTCCGCGTTTGACCACCTATCTTGCGGTCAGCGGAGCCTTTCTGATCGGTGGTTCGTGGGTTGGCATCCACTATCTGCATCTGGCCTGGCAACCGGCGGCCTTACTGGCGCTGGGTCTGTTCACGCCGTCGACGGGCTTCATTCTGGATGCGCTCCCGCACTCCGGACTGGACGGCGACGAACAGAAACTGGTTTCGATCAGTGCCATCGCGGGCGAAATTGCTGCTCTGCTCGTCCTCTTCGTGTTGTCTCAGGCCGAATCGATGCGAATGCTGGCGGTCTCGAGCGGCATCCTGATGCTGTTGGTGGTCTTCACTCCGCTGATCTTCCTCGCGTTAGGAAAGTACATCGTTCCCCACGCACCCGGTTCGGAGTTTTCACTCCTCATCATGGTCGCTATCATCTGTGGGGTTATCAGCAAGAGCCTCGGCGTGCATGTGCTTGTGGGTGCTTTCGTCGCCGGTTTTGTTGCAGGCCTGTTGCGCAAGCGAATGACAACGCTGGCTTCGGACGAAAATCTGCAGGCCGTGCGCCTGTTCGCGTCCTTCTTTGTGCCGTTCTACTTCTTCAACGAAGGGCTCGAAGTCCCTGCGAGCGCTCTCGTGCTCAAGTCGCTACTGTACGGTGTAGTGATGTCCTTGACCGTGCTTCCCATCCGTATCGCAAAGGACTGGATCGGCTGTCGTTTCTTTGCGGGCCGAAGCGCAAAGAGCGGTTCCCGGGTGGCCGTTGCGCTGGTACCGACCCTCATCTTTACGCTCGTGATTGCAGGCATACTTCACGAAACATTTCACGTGGACGACGCGCTCTTTGGAGGCTTGCTGGTCTATGCGGCAATCTCAACCATTCTGCCCTCCTTTGTTCTGCCCCGCCTTGTCGTCGCGCCGCAGGTCGGGATGCTTGTGGGGAGCGAGACATAAATCCATCGCCATGCCCTTGGATCGCCGCGATCCCCAACTTCTCGTCCTCAAGGGAGACGCTTTGAAGTCCACCGCAGCAACGGAGCTCCCCAGGTACCGATGGCGAGCAGGGCTCCGAACAGAACAACGGCATCGATGCTTTCCCGGCCCTGACTGGACCAGTAGGCCTGCGGATCGAGGTTGAGCCAGAGAGCAAACTCGTCAAGCGTGAGTGCAGCGCCCGTCCCGTAAGCAATCGCCAGCAGTCGGCTCACAAAGAGGGATTGCGGCGTGTCTCCCGTCCCGGCCTCCGCGAGAGTCGCATAGCCGCTGAGAAGCAGCAGTAGAATCCCCCAGACCAGGTGGTGGATATGCCTTCCTCCAACCACCACGTAACCGAACGGGCCGACATGATGCGTAATGGAAGCGACAAGGAGCCGTGCGGCAAGAAATGTAATAAAAAAAGAGATCGATGCCAGCAGCAGGCGGCGATGGGGCCGGTCCGGAATGCGCTGGTGAATCACATGGCCGATCTTGGTGAGGTGCAGCAGCATCAGGGCCGCTGCCGCCATCAGAGCGACGAAGCCGAGCAGGATCCAGGAACCTGGGATATGCATGCACCACCTTTATCACGTCCGCGCCGCTAGTTTCGACGTCGTGCGGGCGATCTTTCTCTCCCCATTCCGAAAGTCCCTGTCGTCGATATATCCTTGTGAGGATTTTTGAGGAGGCTTATGAAGCAGCTGCTGCGGTCCCCCTTTTCCCACAAAAGGGAAATGGTCCGGTCGATCTCTCTCGCCTTAACCACGTTGTGCTGCCTTCCGGCAGTTGCGCAACAGGCAAGCACGCCTTCCACCACGGAGCTTAAAGAACTGACCGTACCAAGCCCTCCGCGCAAGCAGAGCATTGAAAACGGTGTGCAGATCCAGAAGCCGCAGCTTGAGGACTACGTTGCGATGCTCGATAACCTGCCCTCGAAGCCGTACGCGCACCCGAAGAAGGCACGTAAGATTCTTGTGCTGGCCCATGCCGCAGGCTTCGTCCACTCCTCTATTCCATTGGCGGCCGAAACCGTGAAAGCGATGGGCGACAAGACCGGAGCATGGTCGACGACCATCACCTACGACCCGGCACAGATTACCGCCGAGAATCTCGCCGGATACGACGCCATCTTTCTGGACAGCACCACCCTCGGCTTCCTCGACGATCCGAAGGATCCCGCTGCAACCGAAGCACGAAAGAAGGCTCTGCTCGACTTCGTGCGCGGAGGTAAAGGATTGGCAGGCATCCATGCCGCTGGGGATAGCTATCACAATGCAGATCATCCTCCAACGGGCACCTGGTCGGACTTCAACGTGATGATCGGTGGTTATTTCAAGTTCCACTGGCTGTTTCCGCAGCAGATCACCGTCAAGATCGACGACCCCAAGAGCCCGCTAACGCAGATGTTCCACGGCGAGTTCACCGTCCACGACGAGATTTACACCTTCGTGCAGGACTCGTTCTCGCGCAAACGCGTACACGTCCTCACCAGTGTGGACTACGCCAAGATGAGCGATGCCGACAAAGCGAAGGAAACGGCGGCAACCAAGCGCACCGACGGCGACTACGGTCTCAGCTGGATTCGTCACGAGGGCAAAGGCCGCGTCTTCTATGAAGCGCTCGGTCACAGCGAGCATATCTACGCCATGACACCCATCATGGAGCATCTGTTGGCAGGCATCCAGTACACGCTGGGAGATCTGCCCGCGAACGACAGTCCGAGCGAGAAGTAAACGTAGTTGGAGCCTGCCATGAGATCCATCGGCAGGCTCCAATCACAAGGTCCTATGCCGATCTCAATGGAGCTGTTTTGTGGGGATGAAGGGCGGGGCTATTGCTCCGCCCTCTTCGCTGCCTCGGAGAGATACGGGATCATCGCTTCCTCTGTCTTGACCTCACGCACGATGGCCTCGCTGGCTCCTTTCCAGAAGGCGAGACGGGTCAGAACGATCGATTGAGCAGCCATATAGCTGTGGAGCTTTTGCGAAGCCAGATCGCGATCGGCGGTAGAAAATCGAAGCTGATAGCGAGAGCCACCGGCAGCCCGGTGCGTGTCCAGCACCGCTCCAAGATCGTTGTACCGCAGGGTCGCTTCATCCTCGGCCTTGAGCTCCTGCTCGGCCTCAAAGTCCAGACGCGTGTAAATGCGCGCCTGCTCATGCTTCAGCAGTGGTACCAGTCCTGCATCACGAGCGACTGCCCAGGTGCCACGTGACGGCGACGTCATGTTTTCGACCTGCGACTGCGGGCCAAACTCCTTCGACAGATCGATCGAGATGTTTCCCTTGTTCACGGCCGCTCCATTCAAACGATCGGCCACCGACTGCAGCGTCACCAGCTCCTGCTCAAGCAGCTTCGTATCTTCGTCGATCACCCGGATGTTCTCCTCAGCCTCCTCGTGCATGTCCTCGATCAGCCGATGACGCTGATGGCGATGGTGTAGCCATTCGACCGTCTGCTCCAGCGAGATCGCGATCAGCAGCCCGAGCACAATCGTGCCCATGTGAGCAAAAAACTGCTTCCAGGTAGTAATGGGGTGTTCCGGTACTTCAATCTCCATAAAACTCGATGGCCTTGGGCAGACAGCGCTGCAAATGGAATGATGCCGCTCCTAATGACTTTCGCCCGTGGAGACAAAGGCGCGCAATCCAACCTTTGGGGTGTGCAACCCGCTGCCGTGCAGACCCCTCTCCGCGACGGTGATTCCGATCACTCCAGGATCGAGGTCACAGTATCAAAGGGCAATTCTCGAAGCTCGATCCACCGCAAAGGGGCTTTATCGCAACGTCGGGACCAGCTCTCCTAGCTCGTTCCACCCACCGTCATCTTATCCAGCTTAACCGTAGGCATCCCCACACCCACCGGCACTGACTGCCCCGACTTCCCGCAGGTTCCGATCCCCTCATCCAGCGCAAGATCATTGCCGACCATCGAAACATACTTCAATGCCTCAGGACCATTGCCGACCAGCGTAGCGCCCTTGACTGGCCGTGTAACCTTGCCGTCCTCGATCAGATAGGCCTCGGACGCCGAGAAGACGAACTTGCCGTTGGTGATGTCCACCTGCCCGCCGCCAAAGTTCACCGCATACAGACCGCGCTTGACCGACTTGATGATGTCCTCCGGCATGTCGTCGCCGTTGAGCATATAGGTATTCGTCATGCGCGGCATCGGAATGTGGTGGTAGCTCTCGCGGCGGCCTGATCCCGTGTTCGGCATGTTCATCAGCTTCGCTGAAAGCTTATCCGACAGATATCCCTTGAGGATCCCGTTCTCGATCAGTACGTTCTCCTGCGTCGGGTTCCCTTCATCGTCCACGTTGATGGAGCCGCGCCGGTTCGGCATGCGGCCATTGTCGACGACCGTGACCTTCGGGCTGGCGACCTGCTGCCCGATCAGGCCCGCGAACGCCGAAGTCTTCTTGCGGTTGAAGTCCGCTTCCAGACCGTGGCCCACAGCCTCGTGCAGCAGAACACCGGGCCAGCCTGGTCCGAGCACGACCTCCATCTCGCCCGCAGGCGCATCGACCGCGCCCAGTTGCAGAATCGCAGTCCTGGCGGCTTCCTGCGCAAAATGCTCGGGAGACTTCTCTCCGGTAAAAAAATCCATCGTGATACGGCCGCCGCCGCCCGAAGATCCCCGGGCCGTATTGGTCGCATCCTTGGCGATCACGAAGACGTTCAGCCGCGACAGCGGCTGGGTGTCCGAGGCGTAGGTTCCGTCCGAGGCCGCGATCAGGATGCGGCGCAGCTCATCGGAGAAGCTGGCGCGGACCTGGGTAATGCGCGAATCATAGGCACGGGCTGCGGCGTCGGCGCGTTGAATCAGCGTAAGCTTCTGGGCAATCTCGGCGTCGGCCGTCGCTCCCGCGATGGGGTACAGGGAATCGGCCTCGGCATGACGAAAGCCCTGCATCAGGTCCTTTGCCGGGCCGGAGGCGATCAGGGCCGCGGTCCGCGCAGCCTTCAGCAAGGCGGCAGATGACAGGTCGTCGGTATAGGCATAACCGGTGCGTTCTCCCGAGAGCACACGAACCCCGCAGCCAAGGCTCACCCCCTGCGACGCCGACTTGACCAGGGATTCGTCAATTCCAAGCGAGGTCGACGTAACCGACTCAAAATAGAGGTCTGCGTAGTCGCCCCCGGCAGAAAGGGCCTCGGCGAGGCAGCGTTCCATCAGCCGTTCGGCGATGCCGAGCTTGTCCGTAAAGTAGCGCTTGTGATCGGGGGCAGGAGTAGTCATCTTAACTTTGATGATAGGAGCCTCGCGGGGATGCGGCAAATGCCAGTTTTTGGGGCATCTTTGACAGGTCCTCCTCCGCAATCTGGTACCTTGTGACGTGGAAATCACACGGAGTCAGCAAGGGAGTGGGGCGGTGGCAGAGGCGACGACGGACATCCTTGAGCGGTTGGCGGCCCACGCGGCCATAAACTCCGCGCCGAGGGAGGAACTGGCATGGCTGGCTGCTCACGGAAGCCTGCGCGCCCTGGCACCCGGCGAGATCGTCTCTCACAAGGGGCATCCCGTGGAATGGATGTATCTGGTTCTGTCCGGTCGAATGGCCTTAATTGTCGATCGAGGCGCCGGCCCCGACAAACTCGTCGAGTGGCACGCCGGCGACGTAGCTGGCCTGCTGCCCTATTCGCGAATTACGGTCGCCCCCGGAAACTCCATGGCCCTGGAGCCAAGCGAAGTCTTCACCCTCCATCGCGACCTCATCCGCGAGCTGACTCGCGACTGCTTCGAGCTGACCTCGCTGCTCGTGCATCGTCTGGTCGATCGCGCAAGGCTGTTTACCTCAGCAGAATTGCAGAACGAAAAGATGATCTCGCTGGGTAAGCTCTCCGCGGGGCTGGCGCATGAGCTCAATAATCCCGCTTCGGCGATCGAACGCAGCGTCAGCGTATTGACAGACCGTCTGGAGCAGTCGGAAGCGGCGACGCTCGCGCTCGGCATGGCGCGCCTGTCCGAGGCGCAACTCTCCGCTATTGAAGTCGTCCGGGAGCACTGCCTGGCGACCCAGGTGATCCCACGCTCTCCTCTCGAAGAACTGGATCGCGAAGAAGCGATAGCCGTTTGGCTGTCAGCGCATGGCCTTGGAACGCGCGACACCCAGATGCTGGCCGACACCGAGGTTACCCTTGAAGGTCTCGATGCAGTTGCGAAGGTCGTTCAGGGGGAGGCTCTCTCTTCCGTCCTGCGTTGGACCGCAAGCGGATGCGCCGTGCGAAGGCTCGCCTCCGAGATTCGTGGAGCAGCTATGCGAATCTCCAGCCTCATCCTTGCGGTGAAAGGATTCACCCATATGGATCAGGCCATCACCGCCGATCGAATCGATCTCGCGATTGGTTTGAGCAATGCAGTTACGGTGCTTAATGCGAAGGCACGGGAGAAGTCGGTTTCAGTGACCCTCGAGATCGCTGAAGGCCTGCCGCAGGTCGTCGGCTATGCTGCCGAATTCAATCAGATCTGGGGAAACCTGATCGACAACGCGCTGGATGCAGCGCCCGACGGAGGATGTGTGAAGGTGAGGGCCGCGCAGGAGGGCGAACGTGTCGTCATCCGCGTTGCCGATAACGGTGCAGGCATCCCCGCAGCCATCCGGTCGAACATCTTCGATCCCTTCTTTACGACCAAGCCTATGGGACAGGGAACAGGACTCGGACTGGATATCGCACGGCGCCTGGTGCGCCATAACGACGGCGCTATTGATTTTGAATCCGAGCCCGGACGGACCGAGTTTCGCGTTTCACTGCCACCAGCCTAAAGCCTTAGATCGCCATGCAATGCCTTTGACGTCGTCACTCTGAGCGCAGCGAAGAATCCCTGTATTTGTTTTTGTCGGTGCCTGTTTTACCGAGCGCCCGAAAGCTAATTCATCGCAGCCCTCTCTTCCTGGAACGCACTCCGGCGCTGTGATCTCCGCTGCCAAGGGGCTCGAAGGGCCAGCATTGTGGAAAAGAAACCTGCGCCTCGTCTTTTCTCAGGGTGACGCAACCCGGCTGTGCTAGCTTTTTTAAAAAGAAGATCAGAGAGGAGATACACGGATGAGCATTACGCTGGCAGATCCGCGCTACCCGATCGGACGATTTGAATGTCCTGAGACGATCTCTCCAGATGAGAGGCTGAATGCAATCGCTATCCTGGCCGCGCTGCCGGAAGACTTGCGGAATGCAGTCGAAGGTCTTGGCTCAGCACAACTGAACACACCCTATCGTGAAGGTGGCTGGACCGTGCGACAATTGGTCCATCACATCGCCGACAGTCACATGAACGCATTTATTCGTGTACGTCTGGCGTTGACAGAAGACTGGCCTGTCATCAAGCCATATGACGAGAACGCCTGGGCTACGCTGCACGACTCGACTGCGCCCATTGAGTGGTCGCTGGAGTTGATCGAAAGCTTGCACGCTCGCTGGGTCATGTTATTGCAGTCCCTCACAGAAGTGCAGTGGCTACGAGGGTATCGGCACCCCGAAAGTGGCGAGACTCTGGTGGATGCAGCCACCCTCCTCTATGCCTGGCACTCTCGTCACCATCTTGCACATATCACCCATCTCCGGACGCGCGAGGGATGGTAGCTTCATGACCGCAATTTATTTGGCGGAGAGTCAGGAACAGATCGCTCGCTGCTTTTCCGTAATGCATCAATTGCGACCTCGTTTGACGGCCGATACCTTCGTTGCAAGGATCGAGCAGCAACGCTGCGAGGGATATCAGCTCGCCTTCCTTGAACATGAAGGTGCGGTCGCTGCAGTGGCCGGATTTCGCATCATGAGCGTTCTCTGGAGTGGAAGGACGCTCTACGTCGATGACCTCGTGACAGACGAGGCTTCGCGGTCGCATGGCTTCGGCACGCAGATCCTTGGATGGCTTCGGGATTTCGCCCGTAACGCGGGGTGCGAAACCTTCTCACTCGACTCCGGAACCCACCGGTATGAGGCCCATGCCTTCTACTTTCGTCAGGGGCTTCGTATTACAGATTTTCACTTTCAGATGACACTTTAGAGAGAGTACGAACGACGCGGTCCTGTGGTAGGGTTCCGCTATGCCTTTTCCACGTGGAGCAGAAGCCGGGTCGCTCGGCAAGGCACGTAAGCCGATTGAAGCGCAACCCCCCGAGACTATCGCCGCAGCGATTGAAGACTTTTTTTTGCGTCACCCTCATGCCGCTGTTCTCGAAGAGGGCCGCATCGTCTTCGACATGCGCTCCGCGAAGTATCGTCTCTCCATCGAATATAGTCGATGCACACTCCACCTCTGGAACGAAGAGGCAAATGTCGTCCGCCGCGTGATTGCGGTTGAAGAGCGCCTGGGGGTTCTGCGGCTCGCCATCGTTCGCTTCGGGCAGGCGAAGCCGCAAACGCTCGAGATTGTTGTTGACCGCGACCGCAGAACGCCGTCCACCCGCGAGGCCGTAAGAGGAAAATACCTTCGTGTTCTCGAGCGCGTCCTGACCCGCGCCTTTCCCCAGTACAGGATCGATGGGTTGCGAACCGCAATGGATCTCGAGAAGAGCTTCGGACCCGCCTATGCCCGCGGAACCCTGGTGCAGGGGCAGAGTGCCTGGGCACTCATCGCTGCCAATCCTGAAGAATCGCAGCCGACGATCGACGGCATTCTGACCATCGGACTCCTGTGGCTCGACAATTGCCGCGCATCCGGCGACGGAAGGCGTGTCTGGCAGGGGCTGAAGGTGATCGTTCCCCAGGGAACAGGAACCCTCACCGCCACGCGCATGCTCTGGCTCAACCAGCGCGCCGCCCAGTGGGAGTTGTGGGAATTGGATGCCCACACCGAAGATCTGGAACAGCGCGAGCCCGCCGATACGGGCAATATCACCACGCGACTGATCCATGCCCCCGATCGAGCAGCGGTGCGCGAGCGTTTTGCCGCCGCGAAAGCTCGTGTAATGGAAATTGTTCCTGACCTCATGCGCACATCAGTCGAGACCATCGTGTCCAGCGGTGCGGAGATGGTTTTTCTGCTGCACGGCCTGGAATTTGCGCGAATTCGCACAGGATACGCGGGAAACTCCTTCAATGTGCAGGAACAGATCACCTTTGGTGCCGGACCCCAGGAGACGCCGCTCACGGCCGAGAACGAGGACCTGCTGCGCGAGCTGGTCGCCTGTCTGTTCGAGCGCCGTCACGCCGATGCGGATAAACGGGATCCCCTCTACCGCATGCAGCCGGAGCGCTGGCTCGAAAGCGTCTTGCGGGAAAATCTGGAGCCGCTGGATGCTCACCTCGATCCCCGGCATGTTTACACGCAGGTTCCCGCCTTCGTTGCGCGGGATCGTGGAATGTTGGATCTTCTGGGAGTTCTTCACGACGGCAGGCTCGCGGTTATCGAGCTGAAGGCGGAGGAGGATCTGCATCTCGCCTTGCAGGGGCTCGATTACTGGATTCGCGTCCGCTGGCATCATCTCCAGAACAGCAACGGCTCAGGCCAGGAGTATGGCCCCGGCGAGCTCCAGCGTGCCGGCTACTTCCGCGACACCGTTCTCTCGCGGCTTCCGCCTAAGCTCTATCTCGTCGCTCCCGCTCTCCGCGTGCACCCCGCGACAGAGATCGTGCTGCGTTATCTATCGCCGGACATTGACTGGGAGCTGGTTGGGATTGACGAGCGATGGCGATGGAAGGTGAGGACGGTCTGGAGAAAGCGCAGTATCGAGCAGACCCATCCATAATCCGAGGTGAACCGTCATGGCATTCCTGTCTGCTCAAACAAAACCGCGCCCCCGCTCGAACAACTGGATCGTGATCGGAAACCAATCGTGACCTGCAGCAGTCTGACTCTCAGGCGAATACCATGAAAACGCGAATCGTGACTCTTGCTGCGTTCCTGACGGTGATGAGCCTGCCTTCGAATCACGCCGTGGCAAAGCAACCATTCCAGGCGACATCGGCACCCTGGAAGCTCATCTGGAGTGACGAGTTCAACGGCCCGGACGGCAGCTCTCCAGATCTCGCAAAGTGGACCTACGATACCGGCGGAGGCGGATGGGGCAACAAGGAGCTCGAGACCTACACCTCGCGCCTTGAAAATCTTGAACAGCGAGGAGGTAATCTCGTCATCACCGCAAGAAAAGAGAACTACACTGGCCTCGACGGCAACGCACGCCCCTACACCTCAGGACGACTGACGACGAAGGGCCAGTTCTCGCAGACCTACGGACGCTTCGAAGCCCGAATGCAACTGCCGCTGGGTAAAGGAATCTGGCCCGCATTCTGGATGCTGGGCAACGATATTGACACCACGCGATGGCCCGGTGCGGGTGAGATCGACATCATGGAAAACATCGGCGAAGCCGGAACCATCTACAGCACCCTGCATGGCCCAGGCTACAGCGGAGAAAAAGGAATCTCCACCCGCTACGACCTTCCTGGTGGCGGCTCAGTCCATTCCGGCTTTCATGTCTACGCAGTAGAGTGGAGCCCGGAGAAGATCCGCTTCTTTCTCGACGACAGACTCATCGTCGAGCGAACCCCGAAAGATCTCCCCGCCGGCACAAAATGGGTCTACGACCATCCATTCTTTCTCCTTCTCAACGTCGCCGTCGGTGGAGGATGGCCCGGCTATCCCGATCAGACAACCGTGTTCCCGCAGCGAATGCTGGTCGATTACGTTCGGGTCTACAAGCAGTAAGCCCGCCGACTCGCGTCAACCCTAGTCGCAGCCCGCGCCAAGCGCTTCCAGCGAACCGTCCGGACTCGCCGCAAGATCATCCATGCTTCCCTCAGGAAGTGTCGAGAAGAACCGTTCCACAGCATCGATCACCGCGACGCCATTCTTCGATTCGAAGATCTGCTTCCGCAGCGCTCCTCCTCCGGCAACGCCATGCGTAAACCAGGCGGCAAACTGCTTCATCTTGCCGACGGCATCGCGATGGCGTTTCTCGCGAGCAATCTGACCGGCGGCAATCAGGGCCTCGGCACGCGCGGCCTCTGCAGCCTCTTCCACCGCAATCTCGTCCACCAGCATCTGGAAGTAGGTCCGGATCATGCGATAGCGGTCGTCGTTTGTGGGCCGATCGTACGTACCAACGCCCGTGGCTTCTTTCGTCGCGGTGTACTGCGCGATCTGACGAAAGATCCATGGATTCGCCGGAGCCGTACGGCCGATCATCACGGCATCGCAGCCGGTCTTCTCCACCATCGCCGCCGCGTCTTCCGGCGTGCGTATGTCACCATTCCCGATGACTGGAATCTTCACCGCGTCTTTGACGGCGGCGATGTACTCCCAGCGAGCCTGGCCGGTGTATCCATCCTCGCGGGTGCGTGCATGCAGCGCACAGGCGTTCAGCCCGCAATCTTCGGCCATTCTCGCCAGCTCAACGCAGACGATGTGGTTGTCGTTCCAACCCAGACGAAACTTGACCGTGAAGGGAATCGACACCGCAGAGCGGATCGCCCTGAAGATGCGCTCAATCTGCGGCAGGTCCTTCAGCAGCCCTGACCCTCCATTGCAGGCCACCACGCGCTTGGCCGGGCAGCCCAGATTCAGGTCCACCATATCGAAACCGGCATCCTCAACGATGCGCGCCGAATCCGCCAGCGTCTCCGGATTCGAGCCGAACAACTGCGCGGAGATCGGGTGCTCATCGTCGTAGTAGGTCAGATAGCGCTTGCGCTTGGTCTCGCGCATGCGCGAAAGTCCATCCGCCGAGGTGAACTCGGTCATGATCAGTCCACAGCCCGACTGCTGGTTGCTCTGCGCCGCATCGACATCGGTCGATGCAGAATCTGCCGTGAACTGGCTGGCATTTTTGATAAACCGGCGAAAGACCGTATCGGTCACTCCCGCCATCGGCGCGAGAACGGTGGCAGGTGCAATGCGAACATCGCCGACGGTAAAACTGGCAGGCACGCGGGCATGCGCAGGCATGGTGTACTCGACGGGCGAGTCCCACTTCTTCTGCTCGAGCGTGTAGCGCTTCTTCATCGCTTCTTCGTAGCTTCCTTTGGTGCCTTCGCAGCAATCTTCTTTGCTGCTTTTTTGTTTACTGCTCTCTTGGATGACTTCTTTGCTCCGTTGCGACGCATCTCCCTGGGCAGCGAGCTTACATACGCCTTGGCCTCGAGTAGCAGCGTGAGGTTCGCAGGCGCCGCAATGTCGGGAACGACAACCCACTCCCGCATTACTCGCTGGCCCATGACCAGATTGCGAACTTCGCCGCCCTCCAACAGTTCAGCGATACGTGCTTCCGGCAGCTTGAGAGCTCCGCTCTCATCCGGCCGGGTGAAGGCGAAGATCTTGTTGTCGATCATCAGGCAGCCGTGTCCGCGGTCGAGACCGGCGGTTGAGCCGTTGATTCGCCTGGCAAGATCGGCTGCAAGCTGTTGCCTGAGGTTCATGCTGATCTCCCGTCAGCTTCAACAACAGAAAGGCCTCCGTTTCGCGGAGGCCTTTCTTGGTAAATCGCGCTCTCCGCTTACTTGGAGGCCGCAGCCTTGCCCGCGTCCGACTGGGCGAACTTGCGACGGAAACGCTCGACGCGTCCAGCGGTGTCGACCAGCTTCTGCTTGCCCGTAAAGAACGGGTGGCAGGCAGAGCAGATTTCGAGGACGATGTCGCCCTTGTGGGTGGAGCGCGTCTCAAAGTGGGTACCGCAGGCGCACTTCACGGTGATGGTCTCGTACTTCGGGTGAATTCCTTCTTTCGGCATAACGATCCTTTCGCAAGACGTTCTTTACGCTTGCGCTTTCAGAATTGCTTGTTCGGTTTCGCGGATCGCTTGCAACGGTATGGTCACGTCACATCGATGTGCCTGTCGCGAGCCCCACGCCGTTTCGGGCGGCAAGCTTTCTCTATCTTACCACCTCCGCCTCCTGGGCCGTGCACTGTCCGGCTTCGGACAACCGATTCCGTTTTCGGACGGGAGGCATCGCCCCACGAACCGAACCGTCCTGATTCTAAACGTGTTATGGCCGGGATAAAGTGGCTGTGCGCGTGCCCCCTCATCGTCTGACACATCATTCCTACACACGCACAAGGAGCGACCCATGAGCACCCTGATTCAGGATGTCCGGTACGCCCTCCGGCAGTTGAAGAAGACCCCCGCCTTCACCGTGACTGTGTTGTTGACACTCGCTCTGGGAATCGGGGCCAACGCCGCCATCTTCACCTTGGTCAACAGCGTCCTGCTGCGGAATCTTCCCGTAGCCGATCCGGCAATGCTGGTGCGGGTCGGAGATGACCCGGAAGCCTGCTGTGTGGGCTCTGGCTGGGCCAGAGACGGAAATTACTCCCTCTTTCCGACCGAGGCCTACGAGCAGATGAAGAGAAACGCTCCCGAGTTCGAGGAGCTGGCCGCAATCCAGGCGGGGTTCAGTTTTAGGCCCGTGACCGTCCGCAGAGACGGACCGGACGCCCTGCCGAAGTCCGTGATGGGAGAATATGTCTCCGGAAACTACTTCCGCACCTTCGGCCTGCGCTCCTACGCGGGAAGGCTCTTTACCGATGCAGACGATGCCAAGGGAGCTCCGATGACCGCGGTGATCAGCTACACGGCGTGGCAGCGGGATTTTGGGGGCGATCCGAACATTGTCGGAGGCACGTTCTGGATCAACACCAAGCCCGTGACCGTGATCGGTGTGGTTCCGAAAGGCTTCTACGGAGACAGGCTGCTGGCGACTCCGCCCGATTACTACCTGCCGATTGAGACGATGCCGGAGATTATGGGAGTCTCCTACGTCCATGACCCGAATACGAACTGGCTCTACATCGTCGGAAGAGTGAAGCCGGGAACGGCGATGCCGTCCTTGCAGCAGAAGTTGAGCGCCGCGCTGCGGCAGGCGCTGCTGAAGACAAACCTGAACTTCACCTCGGCAGAAGGCAAGGAGAAGTTCGCAAAGACGCACGTCACGCTGACGCCGGCCGGTGCCGGCATTCAATGGATGCAGAAGCAGTATGGAGAGCAGCTGCATCTGCTGACCTGGATTGCGGGTCTTGTGCTGCTGGTGGCATGCGCGAACATCGCGAACCTGCTGCTGGTGCGCGGCATGGCCCGCAAGGTTGAGATGTCGGTTCGCGCCGCAATGGGAGCCGGACGCACGAGACTCGTTCGGCAGCTGCTGACCGAGAGCGTTCTGCTTTCGGGACTGGGAGGCGCACTGGGGCTCGCCGTGGCCTATGGTGGCACGCGGATGCTGCTTGCACTGGCGTTCCCGGGAGAACAGAGCGTTCCCATTGAGGCCAACCCTTCATGGCAGGTAGCTGGGTTCGCCTTCGGTCTAAGCATGTTAACGGGGGTGCTGTTCGGAGTGGCTCCCGCATGGATGGCGTCCAGGGCTGAGCCGGCGGATGTGCTGCGCAGTGGTGCAAGGACGACCACCAGTGGAGCCTCGAAGCTCCAGAAGACCCTGGTCGTATTGCAGGCGGGGTTGTCGTTTGTGCTGCTGGTGGGCGCGGGATTGTTTGCCCAAAGCCTGAGGAAGCTGGAATCCACGGACATGAAGCTGGACGCGCGAAACCGGTATCTCGTGCATATCAACCCGCAGGCAGCCGGATATAAACAGCCGCAATTGGAGGCTCTCTACCGCGAGATGGAGGACAGGTTCCATGCGATTCCAGGAGTCGTGAAGGTGGGGATTACAAGCTATACGCCCATGGAAGACAACAACAACGGCTGGGGATGGCAGGTGGAGGGAATGCCGAAGGTGATCCACGGTGCCTCCGTCCTGAGAGTCAATCCGGAGTACTTCGATTCCGTAGGGACAAAGGTGCTGGCAGGGCGCGGAATTGGCATCGGCGATACCCCCACAGCCCCCATGGTGGCAGTTGTGAATAAGGCATTTGCGAAGAAGTTTTTTGGGGACGGCAATCCCATCGGAAGACGGATCGGCACAGGAGATTCTCATCCGGGAGACTTTGAAATCGTCGGCGTGGTCGAGGATACCGTCTACACCAGCGTTCGCTGGACCGATCACCTGATGGTCTTCGTTCCTACGCTGCAGCGGCCGGCCAGCAATGGGCCAATTCAGGAAGACCTTGACGTGTACGCCGGAGCGCTCGTGATCCAAACAGACCATCCGATGAGCGAGATGGAGACGATCGCACGGAGGACGCTGGCCGGAATCAACCCGAATCTTACGGTGGTGAAGTTCCAGACCTTCGATGCGCAGATCGCCGACCGGTTCACCCAGGAGAGGATGCTGTCGCGACTGACGCTGATGTTCGGCGGTCTGGCGTTGCTGCTTGCAGCTATCGGTCTGTATGGCGTCACGGCATACACCGTAGTGCGCAGGACCCAGGAGATCGGCATCCGTATGGCCCTGGGAGCCGACCGTACCGGCGTCGTCGCCATGATCCTGCGGGGCGCAATGGCGCAGGCACTCATCGGGCTCGCCCTCGGGATTCCAGTGGCTATGGCCTGTGCACGATTTGTGCGCGCCCAGCTCTATGGCATCATCCGGGTCGATGCATCCGTGCTGATTGCAGCGCTGGGAGTGCTCGGCGTGGCCGCCGTAATTGCAGGGCTCATTCCGGCAAAGAGAGCCGCCTCGATCGATCCCATGGAGGCCCTCCGGACCGAATAGAAAGATTTCCTGCGCGCAGCCGGGTTTCTCACAGCAACAGGGTGAAGCCGCTCCTGCGATACTGGAAAGACCAATGGCTGAGGTTTGTTCCATCTGCGAAGGTGCGGGGCTGCGGATCGTCGAGCGCGATGGCCGCAGGTTTGCCGAAGATTGCATCTGCCGCATCCAGGAACGTGCCCGGCTTCGGGTGAAGCGTGCGGCTATCCCACGGCGTTATGAGCACTGCACGCTCGAAAGCTATGAGACAAACTTTCCCTCATCCCATCGATCTCTCGGCGCAGCTCTGCTGCGCGCAAAGCGCTTTGTCGAGAGCTATCCGCTGGAGACCGATGGAACCGGCCTGCTCCTTACGGGAAATATCGGCGTAGGGAAGACGCATCTTGCCGTGGGCATCCTGCAGTCGCTGGTCATCGATCGCGGTGCAACAGGACTCTTTTACGACTACCGCGACCTTCTGAAGCAGGTCCAGAACAGCTATAACGCCCAGGTCCGCGAGACGGAGCTCGAAATTCTCCGTCCCGTCTTTGAGGCGGAGGTCCTGGTCCTGGACGAACTGGGTGCCGCCAAGCCGACTGACTGGGTGTGGGACACCGTCGCCCATATCCTCAACACTCGCTATAACGACCGGCGGACCACGATCATTACGACCAACTACCCGAACAGCTCTCCCTTAGGGGCCGTAGGCGGAGATGCCTCAGGCCGCCTCCGCGAGGAGACCCTGGGAGATCGGATCGGGGAACGGATGCGATCGCGTCTGCAGGAGATGTGCGTTGTGGTCGAGATGCAGGGAGAGGACTTTCGTCAGAAGGTCAAACGGGCAAGCTTCGCCTGATAAGACCTACATGACTGTAGCGAGCAGCACCAGTCCCGCCGTCAGGGCGGCGATGCGATAGGCATAATCAGCGCTTCGTACGGATGTTGAAGGAGCGGAAGCAGGACCTCTGGTGGCACAGGGAACCGCAGTCGGCGGCCGAATCTCCAGCACCGAGCCCTTCAAGTCTGAGTTTTTGTCGGATCGGAACGCAATGGGGGGAGTCATGGCTCAGTTCTCCTGCTCTAAAAGCAGTAGATGAAAGCTGTTGCCATGATGATGCACCCATAACTGTTTTTTTGTCATGAAAATTACGCTAACTATGGAAATAAGAAGCTTTGCGTGTCCATCCACTCGATGGGACATTCGGATTCCTGAGCGTCCGGTATAAAATCCTCGCCAGATTATGAGCGATCTGGAAAACAGAACAGAAGGTTCGGGCGTTACAGGAAATCCAACCGGAAATCCAGCAGCCGGAGGACAGGGAACCGGCGATCGAAGGAACCCGCCCATCTCCGTCAATCCGGCGCCCTCCTCGGAGATATTCACCCCTCCACCGACGCGGTCGACCGGCATGCCTCTCTCTGCGTGGCTCGTTGCCGGTGCCGTTGTCCTTGCGGTCCTCGGCGCGCTGGTGCTGGCGGGTCATCGGAAGACAGCGGCCGTAACCGGCGTTCAGCCTTTAGATGGTTACTCCTCCAGCCTGCCCATCTCGCAACTCAAGATGAGCGAATCGACCAGCCTCTCCGGCGGAAAATCGACTTTTATCGACGGCGAAATCCGCAATACCGGCTCATCTGAAGTAACCGGCATCACCGTGCAGGTCCTGTTCAAAAACGAGGAGCAGATGCCTCCGCAGGTGGAAACCCTCCCCCTCTCGCTCATCCGCACCCGCGAACCCTATGTCGACACGCAGCCGGTTCGGTCGGCTCCCTTGAAGCCAGGAGATGACCGCGAGTTCCGGCTTATCTTCGAGTCGATTCCGGGGAATTGGAACATGCAGATGCCGGAGGTCCGCATCATCAAGGTAGATAAGAAGTAGTTCCGTTTCCGCGGGAGAAAGACGATGCCTGTCGGGTTGGACCAGAAATACTTACTGGGCACCCGGAAGAAATTGCAGGTGTAGGCCAGGACCCCCACAATTTTTCCCACCTGTAGAAAAACGCAAACCCTTTATTTTCAGCATAGTTAGCGAGAAAGCGGTTTGGCACCGGACATGCTACATATCCGAGTGTACAGGCGTCTGAAACGGCAGACGCAGTGCATGAGGAGCGAAAACATGATGAAAACCGGAACTAAATTTGGTCTCTCAGTTGTAGTACTCGGCACCGCGATGAGTATGAGCGCGCTGGCTCAATCTGCTACTCAAGCCACTCCCTCGGGACAGGACACAGCGACTGCCCCTGCAGCTGGAAGTCAGATGAGCGTCGATGACAAGTCGACCTACGCCACTGGAAAGCCTCTGGAGAATCAGTCCAAAGAAGGATTCTGGGGTCACATGAATCCGCTGGCTCGCAAGAAGTGGGTTCACAGACAAGTCGATCCGATCAAGGATCGCACCAACGAGCTGGACCAGCTTCAGGCAAAGAACGCAAATGACATTCGCGACGTAGACAGCCGTGCAACGAGCGGTATCAACAAGGCACAGAGCGCAGCCGAGCTGGCCGATCAGCATGCTGCTGCTGCGGCTAACCGTGCCAACGCCGCACAGCAGCTGGCAACCAGTGCCAGCACTCGCACCGCGTCCCTTAATAACACGGTAACTCACCTCGATCAGTATCAGGAGATCGCTTCGACCTCGGTCCCGTTTGCCTCAGGCCGAACGACCCTTGGTCCAAAGGCAAAAGGAGAGCTGGACGACGTAGCCGCGAAGCTCGCTAATGAGAAGGGATATATCGTCGAGGTTCAGGGTTACAGCCGTTCCGGCGTCCAGAACTCGCAGGCGATGGCCGATGCGGTTGTACGTTATCTCGTGACGGAACATCAGGTTCCGGTCTACCGGATCTATCGCTCCGGTCTTGGAAAGAACACGGCTAAGCCTGTAGATGGCGAAAAGGCTGTCACCAACGGGGTTCGCGTAACGTTGCTGCATAACAGCCTGGCAACGATGGACTCCAACTCTGCATCGAACTCGGTACCCGCCGCGCCCCCAAGTTCAGCATCGGGCGTCAGCGCTCCACCCGAGGCAAATCAGTAGTGTAGGCCCTCCCCCAAAAGGGCGGTATGGAGCAGCTCCGTACCGCCCGCAAGTTTAGAACGGTTTGTCGGCGAGTGGCTTAGATCACTCCCGCAATAGACTCTCCTAACCAGAGAGAACCAAGGCAGATTGGCCCCTCATGCGAGGGGCCGTTTTTTTTAACTTTCTTTGGGAAGTAACAACACCGAAAGGAGAACCAAGGAGACGGGTCGGGGAGTCAAGGAAGATGCTAGGTCACTATCTGGTGAATTGCAAGAAGTTGTTCGAGAATGCCCCGAAGATGGTTCAGGTGCAGGGCATTCGCTCCGTCCGATTTGGCATGGGGCGGATCGTCGTGGACCTCGAGAAAGACACCGTCCACTCCGGCTGCCACCGCAGCCCGGGTGAGCACCGGAATGAATTCAGGCTGTCCTCCGGAGACCCCGTTGGCTGCCGAAGGCGTTTGCACTGAATGAGTTCCATCGAAGATGACCGGAGCGAAGCTGCGCAGAACCGGAAGCGAACGCATATCGACAACCAGGTTGTTGTATCCGAAGCTGACCCCCCGCTCCGTCAGCGAAACGCGAGCGCAGCCGCCCTCCCGGACTTTTTCCACAGCATGGCGCATATCGGAGGGTGCGACGAACTGACCCTTCTTGATGTTGACGGCCCGGTTGTGTTCTCGGGCGGCCTCGGCAGCTGCAATCAGAAGATCGGTCTGTCGGCAGAGGAACGCTGGAATCTGCAATAGGTCCACAGCTTCAGCGACTTTCGCACAGCTCTCCGCAGTGTGGACGTCCGTTAGAACAGGAAGGTTATTCGCCTCTCGAATGACCCGCAGGATACGTGTTCCCTCGACTACGCCGGGTCCGCGAAAACTATGGATCGATGTGCGATTGGCTTTGTCATAGCTGGCTTTGAAGATGTACGGGATGCCGAGGTCAGAGGTGATTCGCTGGATGGAATCAGCCATCATGCGCGCATGCTGCTCGGATTCGATGACGCAGGGACCCGCGATCAGAAAGAGCTTTCCACGGCCCACAGAGACGTTGCCGATATCGAAGGGATGGCTGGTTGCGTTGCTCACAAGAGATATTTGACCACGGCGAAGAAAGGCGGCAAAGTTTTTGGAGCGATCTTCCCGAAAGTTGCATCTACAACAATTAAGAAAGTTGCATATGCAACTTAAAGGAGTTTTATGAGCCTTCTCAGTCTTTCTGCACTTGTTCTTAGTGCCGGTATGGGTATGCAGGCACAGCCACTGGCAGCCGCTGTGCCTTCGCCTCCTCCTGTGCAGGTAACCGATGTGATGGTGCTTCTCACACGAAAGCCGAGCGTGAGTCTGTCCGATCTGATGAAGGTGCTGCCAGAAGAGGCTCGGGAGACGATGCTGTTGTATCTGAACGGCAAGATCGGTCAGTGGTATTCGCGAGCAGATGGCAAGGGAGTGGTCTTCTTCCTGCGTTGCTCGACGGTAGAGGAGGCCAGGGCAATTATGGAGTCGTTGCCGCTGGACAAGGCTGGGATGGTTGATCTGGAGTTTATTCCGGTAGGGCCGCTGGCCCCTATGCGGTTTCTGACCCAGCCACAGCCGGGAGAGAGTGAAGCGAAGTAGGGTTAAAGCAATGAATGGAAGACGAATAGAGGATGCGCCATGCGCGCTGGCGGCGACAAGGCGCACGGCTCGGCTGATGACGCAGTTTTACGATGCCTGTCTGTCGGAGGCAGGCATCGAAGCTGCGCAGTTTGCGCTGCTGATGACACTCGATGCGGCGCAGGACAAGGGACAGGCGTCGCTGGGGCAGATGCTGGGGATGGATAAGACGACGCTCTCTCGCAACCTGAAGCTGCTGCGAGAAAGAGGTTGGGTGGAATCGGCGCCTGGGAAGGATGCGCGGCGAAGAAGCATCTCTTTGACTGCGGCGGGAAGAGCGAAGTTGCGAGAGGCGCGACCGGCGTGGCGCAGGGCAGGAGAAGAGCTGCGCAAGGGAATGACGGAACGGGAATGGGCCGGGATGTGGGCAAGTCTCGAGGCCATGAACAAAGCCGTGGCGGGAGCAGGGGAACGAAAGCAGGAGTAGCGGTGTCTTTAGATGCATGGAAGCTGGTGGTGGGCTGAGGTCTGCGACGATTCTGTGTGCGGCTTTTATCTTCGTCGCTGTTCCGCTGGTTCCGGCGCAGACGGGGAATGCCTCACCGGATTCCAGTCCTTATCGGCGCAAAGTTGTGATTGATCCGGGGAGCCTGTCGGGTTTGTGGGAGACCTCGAATGGGCATGGTGGATTCGTTGGGATTCACATAATGCTCGGGACTTCAGTCGCGCCGGATGCGAAGACTGATGGCAGGACGCTGAATGGGGTGGAACAGCAGTGGGAGTATCTAAACCTCGGGATGTATGAGCAGAAGGGAGCTGAGCTCTCGGTTGGAGAGGAGAATTATTTCTCAGATAGCGCAGGAGCCGCGGCGGTGATGATCGAGGATGGGCATCTGGTACTGCATTTGGTCCCTCCGGTCGCGGGGATGCTGGCTGTGGATCTGGATCTGAGGAAGAAGGAAAACGACTGCTGGGTGGGACATTTCCATCGGGGAAACTTCGATGAGTAGGTGACGCTGAATCGCCCGGGGGGTGGAATGAAGACTCACGACGCGATTGCTGGAGTGTGGACTTCGAGCGGCAGGGTGGTTCACATTAGGGAGCAGAAGCCGGGGCAATTCGTCGGCTGGTTAGACGTACTGCAGATTCCGGGCACGATCCAATTTGCCCGGGGGATTAAGCCTGGCCGTTTTTTTGAGACGTATGGCGACCGCGTGAGGGTTGGGCGGGCGGGAGAGCGAGGTGTCTTATTCGAGTTCGGAGCGTACTCGACGATTTGCTGTCCTCGGACGGCAGCCGGCATTATCTCGAACGACGGCAAGGAGATCAAAGCAGGAGATGCAGCTCCACTCTTTTCAGAGTGGAAGAAAAGAGGCGAGTGAAGGGTTATCGGTGTTCGTCCTACTGCTCGACGTGCTGAGAGAGGGAGAGGACGTTCCCGTCGGGGTCTTTAAACCATGCGACTTTAGCTAGCCTTTCGGAATCGGACCAGATCCCGTTGGCGTCCTGTTCTAAAAAAGGATAGCGTTCGAAGGTGATTCCGGCGAGGGTGAACTGCCGGACCGTAGCCTCGATGTCTTTCACCTCCCAGCCAAGTATGGTATGGGGCGAAGGATTGAAGGCTCCGATGCGGACGATGCGAATGTCTGTTTGGCCGGAGCGAACGGTGATGGCAAAAGGGTCGTCGGTGACGAAGGCGAGGCCGAGGCTATCGACATAGAAGCGGCGGGCACGATCGGCATCGACGGTGGGAATGAAGGCGAGGAGTTCAGCCTGTGCGAGCATCGAGGGCTCCTTCCGAGTTCTAGAGATCGAGTTGCCAGTCCTGTGATACGAGGTCTTTGCCGAAGGCAGTGTACGGCTTTTCGCGGAGAAGCCGGTAGCCCTCCTGCTCGTAGATTCGACGGGCCGAGGTGAGGACGCTATTCGTCCAAAGGACGATGCGTTTATAGCCCGCGCTACGAGCGAAGGTGGTGCACTGTTGTACGAGCGTGCGGCCGAGACCGAGTCCGCGCGCCGCCGGGTCAACAAGCAGGAGGCGCAGGCGCGCCGTGGTGGCGGGGTCAGATTCCGCGTCGCGGACGAGGAAGACGCAGCCGAGACGCTGGCCGTCACGTTCTGCGATCCAGCAGCGTTCGCGTTCAGATTCCAGCAGGTCGATAAAGTCAGCGGCAATGCGGGCGACGAGGGCTTCGAAGCGTTCGTCCCAGCCATACTCCTGCCAATACAGCAGACCATGTCGCTCGACCACCCAGCCCATGTCGCCCGGCTGATGCGAGCGTAGGAGGATTGGAGGTTCTCTGTGGGGTCCTGCAGGCTTCTGCTCGCAGCTTCGGTTCTTCATCACGTGAGCGACCTGCCGAGGTTTGTCAGGATCAGCGTAATGAAGGATAGTCCGCGGCGTCCGTCCTTGCTGGAGGCGCGGCGAAAGAGCTGCCACATCGAAGGTGGATCGCCTTGCTGCCTGTGTTCTTCTGCTCCCTGGTGCAGTGCGTTGGCTATCGGTGCGAGCACCTTGGGGTCGAGAGACGCCAGTACTTTACCCGCCTCCAGCAGGTTGAGAAGCGCGGTCTTGCCTTCCTGCGTTCCAGCGTACTCAGCCAGTCGCCCCGCAATCTTGTCGCGTGCGCTGACCAGACCGTGCACGGCGTCGAGGGTGCCATTTTCATGCGCCGCCTGAAGGATGTCGTAGACCACCAGCAGGGCTTCTGCGCGTTCCCGCGGCGCATTTGCGAGGCGGCGCTCGAGCTCCAGATGCGGGTCCAAGGACTGCGGTTTGAAGGAAAGCGGAATAGCCATCGTGGAGCTCCCGTTTTGAGTTTGCCTCGCTCGAGGTTAGAGTGACGCCCTTTAGAGCGATCAGACTTTTGTGCTGGTAATCTGCACCAGCTTGTCATCGGCACCAGTACCGGGCACATAATAATCTCTGCGCGCCCACTTTCGCTCGATTTCCACGCCACCCTGCGGAGTGCGGGTTCCGAAGCGGAAGTTTCCCGGGCCCAGAGGATGCCGACTCTTTTTCCCCATGCGTTCGTCGACCTTGGCTTGAGCTTCCTGGTCGGGCAAAATCACCATGCTCACTGCGGTCTCCTTGAATGCGGGGGTGTGGGTGGCACGATCGGTATGGCTGCTGGTAAGGCGGTTGACAGGCTCGTCGACGGAGTTCAACGGCATGTAGAGCTGCTTGCCCTGAACCCTGTCTGTGACCAGTGCCTGAACGCGAACCTCACCATACGCCGAGCGCAGCTGAACGTAACAGCCGGTGCTGATGCCGCGTTCCTTTGCCAGCTCGGGGGACACCTCCACGAAGTTGTCCGGCGTCATGGCATGGATGCCAGGTGTACGCCGGGTCATCGAACCCTGTTCGAAGTGCTCCAGCAGGCGCCCGTTGTTGAGGTGCAGGTCATAGGTCTCGTTGATCTCCTCCGAAGGAGGAATGTATTGGACGGGATAGAAGCGAGCCTTGCCATCAGGGAAGTGGAACTTGTCCATGAAGAGCACGGGGGTATCGGTGCCATCGGGAGCGACAGGCCACTGCAAGCTCTTGAAACCCTCGAGGCGATCGTAGGTGACTCCAGCAAAGATGGGGGTGACGGAGGCGATCTCATCCATGATCTCGGAGGGGTGCCGGTACTTCCATTTGCCTCCCATGCGATTGGCGATGAGCTGGATGATCTCCCAGTCCGCCTTGGATTCTCCGATCGGCTCGAGAGCTTTGTAGATGCGCTGAACGCGGCGCTCGGTGGAAACGTAGGTACCGTCTTTTTCAATGGACGCCGCCGCAGGAAGCACAAGGTCGGCATAGCGGCAGGTTTCGGAGAAGTTAATATCTTGCACGACAAAGAAGTCGAGCTTGGAGAGAGCGGTGGCGACGTAGTTGGCGTTCGAGTCCGAGGTGATGGTGTCTTCGCCTTTGATGTACATCACCTTGAGGGTTCCATCATGGATAGCGTCGATCATCTCGTGATTGTCTTTGCCGGTGGTCGTCGGCAAGGTGACTCCCCAGGCAGCTTCAAACTTCGCTCGGACTGCTTCGTCATCGACCTTCTGGTAGCCGGAGTAGACGTTGGGCATTGACCCGAAGTCGCTGGCTCCCTGGACGTTGTTGTGTCCACGCAGCGGATACGAGCCGGCGTTGGGCCTCATGTAGTTCCCGGTGAGGAGGAGAAGATTAGAGAGCGCCGTGGCGGTGTCGGAACCCCCTGTATGCTGGGTGACTCCCATGGCGAAGAGGATGCAGACGCCATCGGCAGCGGCGATCTCGTTGGCTACGGTGATGAGGGTCGCCTGAGGGATTCCGGTGATGCGTTCTGTGTGCTCCAGCGTGTATGGCTCGAGAGACTTCTTATATTCCTCGAAGTGATGGACCCACTTCTCGATGAACTTCGGTTGATGAAGATTGTGATCGATGATGTAGCGGGCTACGCCGTTGAGCCATGCGGAATCTGTGGATGGATTTGGCCGCATGAAGATGTCGGCGCGTTCCGCCATCTCGTGCTTGCGGAGGTCGGCGACGATCAGTCGTTGTCCGCGGAATTTGTGGGATCGCTTGATGCGTGTGGCGAGGACGGGATGGTTCTCGGCGGCGTTGGCTCCGATGAGCAGGACCAGGCCCGCACGTTCGATATCGGCGATGGCTCCGGAGTCCGCGCCGTAGCCGACGGTGCGCTGCAGGCCCATCGTGGCGGGATTCTGGCAATAGCGCGCGCAGTTGTCGATGTTGTTGGTTCCGATGACAGCGCGAGCGAGCTTTTGCATCAGGTAGCTCTCCTCATTGGTGCACTTGGAGGAGGCGATGAATGCGAGGGCGTCGGGACCGTGCTGCTGCTTGACCTCTGTGAATTTCTGCTGGATGAGGTCGAGAGCCTCATCCCAGGAGATCTCGACGAAGGTGTCTCCTCTCCGAAGGAGCGGCTTCACGAGGCGATCGGAGGAGTTGATATGACCCCAGGCAAACTTGCCCTTGATGCAGGTTGATACCCCGTTCGCCGGGCCGTGTGTCGGCTCGATCTTGAGGATGTGGCGATCCCGCGTCCACACCTCAAAGCTGCAGCCGACCGCGCAATAGGTGCAGACGGTCTTGGTGCGCTTGACGCGGGCGTGACGCATCTCGGACTCAATATCAGACAGCGCGAGGATAGGGCCGTAGCCGATAGGGGGTTCGATGGCTTTGACCACGTCAATCATCTCGTCCAGGACATTTGCAGGAAGATTGGTGAGATAGCCCGCGTGGCCGAGCATCGATTTTTCCATCAGCGCATTGCAGGGACACACGTTGACGCAGTGGCCACAGGAGACGCAGGAGGAGCCTTCGATCTTTTCTCCGCCGTCCCAGAGGACGCGCGGATGCTCGCTCTCCCAGTTGATGGTGAGGGTCTCGTTAACCTGGACGTTCTGGCATGCTTCGACGCAGCGGCCGCACAGAATGCATTGGTCGGGGTCATACCGGTAAAACGCATTCGAGTGATCCTGAGGGTACGGCTTGTGGGTGAACGGGCGGGCCTGGTGCTTCACATCCAGCACGGCAGTCGTGTTGTGGATGGTGCAGTTCTGGTTGTTGTTGTCGCAGACCGTACAGTAGAGATCGTGATTTTGCAGGATGCGGTCGAAGGCCTCGCGCTGCGCGATATCGACGGCGTTGCCTGCCGTGATGACGTTCATTCCAGGTGTGATCTGAGTGCCACAGGCGCGGGCTAGCTGACCGTTGACCTCGACCATGCAGGTATCGCAGCTCTCGATAGGGCCCATCTGCGGCAGATAACACACTTGCGGGAGCGGTTTCCGTTGTTGTTCGTTGCGATAATCGTTGATGACGTCGATCAAAAGATCGCCGGCGCGTGCGGAAATCGAGACACCATCCAGCGTCATCTGAGTATCAGGCGTGCTATCGCGGGGAGTATTGAGCAGAGGGCGTAGGATGGCCATATTGGCTCAGATGCTACACCACAAGAACCCGTTGCTGATTTACGACTTTGTGGAATCCTGCTGAAACTTTCGCCGTGAGGTTTGCCATCCAAGCAGGACATGAGCACGGCCGCGAATACGATGCAGACGCCAGGACGTATCCGAATCGGTATATCCGGTTGGAGATACGCAGGCTGGCGAGGCGTGTTTTATCCCAAGGGCCTCGCACAGAGAAGGGAGCTGGAGTTTGCCGGACAGCAATTCGACACGGTCGAGATCAACGGCACTTTTTATTCGTTACAGCGTCCCGAGAGTTTTTCCGAGTGGTCAGCGCAAACCCCCGACGACTTTGTCTTCTCGGTCAAAGGATCGCGATTCATTACGCACATGTTGAAGCTGCGGGAGGCGAAGGTTCCGTTGGCGAACTTCTTCGGCAGCGGTGTCCTGCGGCTGGGCGATAAGTTCGGGCCGCTCTTATGGCAATTTGCTCCTCAGATGCGATTTGATCGTGCTCGTTTCGAGACCTTCTTCCGGTTATTACCGCGATCCCATCGCGAGGCCGCTGCCATGATGCGGAAACATGCGGACCGCATGCGGGAAGATCCTGGATTCCGGGTGAAAAAAGACGCCCCGCTTCGCCACTGCGTCGAGATTCGGGATGAGAGCTTTGCTGTTCCGGAGTTCATCGAACTGCTGCGCGAGTACAACATCGGACTTGTGGTTGCAGATACGGCCGAGTGGCCGCTCCTGATGGATGTGACCTCCGATTTTGTCTATTGCCGTCTGCACGGCTCTGAACAGCTGTACACGAGCGGATACGAAGATGTGGCACTCAATGAGTGGGCTCAGAAAGTCGTGAGATGGGCACGAGGACAGCAGGCTGAGGGACGCTGTGCTCACGGCACTTCCGCCTGCATTACCCCTCGCGACGTCTATGTCTATTTCGATAATGATGCAAAGGTCCGCGCGCCCTTCGATGCTCTGGGGCTGCGCGAGCGTGTCGACGGATTGACTGGCGTTACGGCATCCCCTTGAGGATCTGCTGCGCTACACGCAGGCCCGAACGCATCGCGGCGTGAACGGTTCCCCAGTTTGCGGTTGTGTCGGTGTGTTCTCCTGCGAAGAAGAGCGTGTCTTCCACCGGCTGGGAGAGCTGCTGCGGAGCGTTGAGACCGCCGGCGGCGACATAACTGTACGCCCCCAAAGAGAACGGATCACGGCTCCAGTCGTGGGTGTGACACTCGAGAAGAAGATCGCTGATCCGGGCGGTTTCGATAGAAAAGATACGCGCGAGGGTGGAGCAGGCATGACTCGCCAGTTCGGCTGGCGTAAGCGCGGCCAGTGCCTCTGAGCGCGGCCCTCCAACCCATCCCGTAAGCAAGCAGGAAGGACGCGGATGCGTCGTCCACCAGACTGACGGCAGTTCGTCAAAGCTGAAGAGAAAACCGAGATCTTCGATGGGCGACTTCGGAAGTTGTTTCCAGAATGGCTCGCGGAACCGCAGCGTAAAGCGGATTGCATGGCCCATGCGAAGTTGTGATGCTGCATCGAATATCTGTCGTGGACGAGGACTGACGCTGAGCCCTCCGGAGACCAGAACTCCCAGCGGAACGGTGATCACCGTTCGCCTCGCCGTGAAGGTTTCGTCAGGAGAGATGGCCTGAACCGCATGGTGACTCCATCGGATCTCGCGAACGTGTCGATTGAGGTGGATGCATCCTTCGAAATTCTTCACGCGTTGCGCAAGATACTCCGCCAGTTGGTCGTATCCGCCGGGCAGTGAAAAAGCGAGATCTCCGTCCGTGGCGTCTTCGGCCTCTTGTTGTGCTCCCAATGAGGCTGAGCTGATCTCTCGCGCATCGGCTGCATTGAATCCTTCGACAAAGTTCAGTAGGGAGACTCGCTCAAGGTCGCTAATCTGCCACGAACCAACATATTCCGCGAAGCTGACATCGGGCGTGGGAGGATCTTTGAGGTCTTCCAGAAGGTCGAAGGCCCCGCCCGGCATGTCGCACGACTTGACCGAGCCATCCTCGGCACAACCATCGGTGCCGCCGCGCTCGTACGTTTCAAGGCCGGCCTCCGCGATGAGAGCCCAAAGCTCCGGCGGCCGGCCGTGAATAAACTCGGCGCCCAGCTCGATCGCATGCTCGCCGATATGATGGCTCAGGATGCGTCCCCCGACGCGGTTCCGCGCCTCGACGACAGTCACCGGGACGCCAGCTTCGGCGAGCGTCCGCGCGGCGGTAAGACCCGCCATACCTGCTCCCACGATGAGGGTATCCGTTTCGATCATCTACCGTTAGACGCTTGAGTGGCCGATACGTGTTCCTTGCTCCAGTCGATGTAGGCATCGAGAGCCCTCTGCGGACCGCCGCTGTACCACTGGTATCCGTTGCGCCGTTCAGCCGATAAGTCGGCTACATCATCGTGAATGGTCTTGTCGCGATCGCCGAAGACGGGCGTCTCGGTCGTGATGGAGTAGACACGAGCCCAGATTGGACCCGCCCCCGCAGCGCGCGAGAGATGCCGTCCCCCCGGCGTCTCTTTACCGCCTGACCACAGCTCGCCGTAGATCGCTTTGGATTTGAACCAGGAGACTCCTGCTTCAATTGCATCGACGACTTGCGGAGAAGGGTGCGGAAGATGCATCAGGTAGAGCAGAAGATCAGCGCTTTCCCCTGTAGCCAGCGCTGCCGGTTCGTAGTTGCGGGCTGTCGTTGGCTCGAGCGTCAGCGGGTCGTGCTGCTGAGCCCAGATGGTGCGCCTTCCTTTGATCCTGACCTGGGTCGCAAGAATGCAATCGATGGCGCGCTTTGCAGCAGTGGCCGACTGTTCCCTCAGCTCCTTCGGAACAAAGGCATACGGTGACTGTCCGGCGGAGACGTCGCGGAGAATCTCGGCTGCCTCGGAGACCGCATCATCGTTGTACGTGATGGCGTCGTGGTATCGGCCCTCGAGCGGCCACACCTGCGGCCATCCTCCATTTGGGAACTGAGCGGAAAGCAGGTAGCGAACTCCCTTCAGAATGCTTTTCTGGTAGGCCTCCGCCCGCTCAGGTTTAGCCGCAGCGACCAGCCCAAGGAAGCGAATCTCCGTCGTCGTGGCATCGTTGTCGAGGGTTCCGACGTAGTTCCATTGGGCATCGAGCGGAGTATCAAAGTCTGCGGCCGACGGATGTTTATTCAGGTTGTCGGGAGCATAGCTTTGCCCCTTCACGCGGGCTTCCCCGGTCATATCGAGATTCTTGCTCCATCCGCCCGCGGGCGTCTGGAAGCTGACAATCACACCGGCGATATGCTGAGCCTCGGCTGACCCATACCATGCAGCCGGGCGATTCAGCGGCATGCTGCGAGCGGCAGAGCTTTCCTTCGGCAGTGGCGGTACAGGGTTTCCCGAGGTGCGTTCGGCTGCGAGCGCTGCCTGATCGGCTTCGTGCTGTTTCTGCGAACGCTGAAGGTACCTTATCCAGGCCGCGCGGTCTGCGGGAGGAAGCTGTGCAATGCGCGCCTCGGTGATCGATTCAGCAGGTTTGCTGGTTCCGAGGACGGCAGCGGGAAGCGAAGAGCTCAGCACGAAGCCCAGGGCGAAAGCATAAAAAGAGTTACGCATGTTTAAGCTCATGGACGAACGGAGGCTCGGAGAAGACGCCTTCTATTTCGTGGGGGCTCCAAAGCGATCCTGTACGAAGCGAAGAGCTTCGGCAGCAGTTCGTACCGTACCTTCCAGCTGTGCATCTTCAGCGGCTTCCAGCATCTTTTTAAACCGAGGCCCCGGAGCGTAGCCTGCCGAGATCAGTTCGTGACCCGACAGCAGAGGCTTTGGCTGTATCGATTCCGGCGGGACCGTCTCGTACTTCTCTTTGGCAAAATCGTAGAGACTGAGGTCGCAATGCGAAGAGAGGCAGTCCATGCGATGCAGCGCAAGGTGCTCGTCGAAATGGCGCAGACGGAGGAAGCGCTTCAGTGTGGCTTCGCGCATGTGGCGCACATCGCCAAAGCGCATGTGATTTTTAACGAGAGCCGTAATCTGGTCGATCTCTTCGTTGGAGAAACGGAGGCGCGAGAGAATCTCTTCCGCGATCCTTACTCCCACCTCCACGTGTCCGTTGAAACGGATCCGGTCCTTGGGATCGTTCGGATCGGGGGCGCGGAAGGTTGCAGGTTTTCCTACATCGTGAAGCAGGGCTCCCCAGGCGAGTGTCGATGACGCTCCGCGAGGCAGCTTCTCGAGCAGGAGCATCGTGTGAACCCAGACATCTCCCTCAGGGTGATACTCCGGAGGTTGCTCGACGCCATGCAGCTTTGTAATCTCCGGCAGGATATGGAGGAGTAGGCCAAGCTGATCGAGCAATTCGAAGCCAACCCGTGCACTTCCTTCCGTCAGGATGAGGCTTACCTCGTCGCGTATGCGTTCGGGGCTGACCACCGTGACCTGGCTGGCCAACCGGCGAATGCCGGCAGCAGTTCCGGGATCGATCGCGAATCCGAGGCGTGCTGCAAAGCGCACTCCGCGAAGCATGCGAAGTTTATCTTCCTGGAAACGAAGAGACGGATCGCCAATGGCGCGCACAACTCGAGAGCTCAGGTCGTCGCGACCGCCGACGAAGTCCAGCGTTGCCTCGGCCACATCCCCGGTGCGGTCGTAGATCTCGTTATCCAGCAACATGCCATTGATGGTGAAGTCGCGACGTCGAACGTCCTCGCGCGGATCGGTGGAGAAACGTACTGAATCGGGCCTGCGGCCGTCTGTGTAGGCGCCATCATTGCGAAAGGTTGCCACCTCCGTAGCAATCCCATCCGGCTCACACACCAGGACCACCCCGAAGTGGGCCCCTACGGTCAGCGCTTTCTTTTCGCGGAACAAAGAGAGGACCGTATCCGGAGTTGCGGAAGTGGCGACGTCGTAGTCCTTGGGGATGAGTCCAAGCAGCAGATCGCGCACGCAGCCGCCCGCCAGGTAAGCCTGGTGGCCCGCCGCGCGAAGCCTGTTGGCGATCTCACGAGCGGCAAGATACTTCGGGTTTTCCGACTCAGCCATCCTGCTCCCCTATGATAAAGAGATGCGCGAGAACGACCAGACCATGGAGCGAAGCGGGCTGATTCTGGGCATCGAGAGCTCCTGCGACGAGACGGCCGCGGCGGTGGTCCGTGCTGGAGGCGAGGCGCTCTCCAACATCGTCGCTTCGCAGATGAACCTGCACGCAAACTACGGCGGTGTGGTCCCGGAGCTGGCCTCTCGCGAGCATCTCCGCAATGTCGTCCCGGTGGTTCGGGCCGCGATGGAACAGGCCGGAGTCGCGTTTGAGGACCTCGACGCCATCGCCGTTACCGAAGGCCCAGGACTGGCTGGGGCGCTTCTGGTCGGCATTACCTACGCCAAAGCCTTGAGCTTCGGGCTCAGCAAGCCTTTGATCGGGGTAAACCATCTTGAGGGGCACATTCATGCCGTGCTGATGGAGGCACGACAGCGCAGCGAAATGGCGATGGAGCTTCCCCTGCTCGCGCTGGTGGTCTCAGGAGGCCATACGCATCTTTATCTTGCCAATCTCAGCAAAGAGGGTGCCTGGCGGTACCGCAACGTAGGGCGTACCGTGGACGATGCCGCCGGTGAGGCCTATGACAAGGTTGCGAAGCTGCTTGGCCTGGGATACCCCGGCGGACCCTGGATCGACGCTCTAGCCGCGAGGGGGAATCCGCGTGCTGTGCCGTTCCGTTTCGGCAGGATCAGGTCTCGCGGGCATCGGGAAGACAGCTCGTTTGCTTCGCCTTCCGGGAAAAAAGAGTTTGCCAACCCTTCTGAACAGCAGAACTTCGACTTCTCCTTCAGCGGCATCAAAACCGCCGTGCTGCGCTACGTTGAAACGCACGGGATGCGTGAGCGTGTCGAGGAACGGCGCAAGGTCTTAGCGGACCACCCGGAGTGGGGACCGCGATCCGTTCAGGCTGCAGCGTTGTGCGACTCCCAAACGCTGGACCTGATCGCGTCTTTTCAATACGCCGTGGTCGGCAACCTGCTTCGCCAGACGTTCGCCGCTGCAGAGGTCTTTGGGGCGAGAGGGATCGTCGTCTCGGGGGGAGTGGCCGCGAACAGCGAATTGAGGCGGCGTTTCCAGTCCGAGGCGGATCAACGAGTGCTCCCGATCGCGTTTCCGTCGCTCGCCTTATCAACAGATAACGCTGCGATGATTGCGGCTGCGGCCTGGCCAAAGTTTGTCGCGGGGAAGTTTGCGCCCGATACACTGGGAGCAACTCCGCAGCTCCGCCTCGGTTAAGTACGGAGCCAGGCTTTCGCCGTAAGCAGAGGGCGGGTATCGGCTAAAATCGACAAGGAAAGACTCTAAAGGAGAGGTCTGCACCGCGCTCTGTGCTCGCGTGCGGCAGGAAAAAAGCGCACGTGGCAACGATGGAACTCTTCAACACGCTGGGCGGTAAAGTCGAGAATCTGGAACCGGTGGGCGCGCCCGAGCTGCGGATGTACTGCTGTGGGCCGACGGTTTATGACTACGGCCATATCGGGAACTTCCGGACCTTCCTCCATGTCGATGTTCTGCGGCGCTTTCTGCGCCAGCAGGGAATGGCCGTGAAGTTCGTCATGAACGTCACGGACGTCGACGACAAGATCATCCGCAATGCCGCTGCTGCCGGCAAGCCGATTGCCGAGTACACGGAAAAGTACGAGCACGCGTTTTTTGAAGATTCCGATTCTCTCGGAATTCTGCGGCCGGAGATCGTGGCCCACGCGACCAGTTGCATCCCGGACATGGTTTCCCTGATTCAGAAGCTGGCAGAGCAGGACATCGCCTACCAGACGGAAGATAGTAGCTGGTACTTCCGTATTGCGCGGTTTCCGGAGTACGGCAAGCTTTCCCGGAAAGACTTCGACGGCATCGAGGACGGTGCTCGCGTCGATGTTGATGAGTACGAGAAAGATGCCGCTCGCGACTTTGCCCTTTGGAAGGCCTGCAAGCCGGGAGAGCAGAGCTGGACGACGGAGCTGGGATGCGGCCGGCCGGGCTGGCATATCGAGTGCTCTGCGATGGCGACCAAATTTCTGGGAGAATCGCTGGACCTGCATTGTGGCGGCGAAGACCTGATGTTCCCGCACCACGAAAATGAGATCGCTCAGTCGGAGTCGGCCTCAGGACAGCCCTTCGCACGGCATTGGATGCATGTTCGCTTCTTGCTCGTGGAAGGACGCAAGATGTCGAAGTCGGAGGGCAACTTCTACACTCTTCGCGACCTGTTGCTGAAGGGATATCGAGCCTCCGCCATCCGTTTTCTGCTGATCTCAGTGCCGTACCGGCATCAGATGAACTTCACCTTCGAATCGCTGCTGGAGTCGACCAACGCGATCGACCGCCTGCGTACCTTCCATCAGCGGATGCTGAAGGGTGGCTTCCCGGAAGGGACCGACGAGACGCTGGCTGCGGCGACTGCGAAGGCAGAGGAGAGCTACACCGCCTCTCTGGCGAACGACCTGAATACAGCTGAGGCACGTGCGGCCATCTTCGACCTGGTTCGAGCCGCTAACTCGGCTGCCGATGCCGGTATGTTGCGCGCAGGGAACGTCCAAGAGATTCTGCGGGTTCTGGACCTGTTCGATGGAGTCTTTGCCGTCCTCAAGGACAATGACGCGGAGATTACCCGCGCTGCCCTGGCTTGGGCCGAGAAGGAAGGCCGTTCGTCGGAGGCTGCTCCAGAGCTGGTAACAAAGTTCGCGTTTTCGGACGACGAGATCGAAAAACTCGTTGCGGAGCGGACTTCGGCCAAAAAAGCCAGAAACTTCGCGCGTGCCGACGCGATCCGTAACGATCTGATGACAAAGGGGATCCTCATCGAGGACTCAAAAGATGGGGTCCGTTGGAGAAGAAAATAGGTCTTGGTGGTCAGACAAGCTAACCACTTCCATTCCCAGTCGTCCTTAAAGTTAGGTACAATTCCGGTTACCATTCCGGTGGGTGAGGCAAGGGTAGCGATCCCTCTGGATTGATCCGAAGAACAGGAGAATCACTGATGAAGACATGGACACGTCCCGATTTCCAGGAAGTTTGCCTTGCTTGCGAGATCAACTGCTACGCCCCTGCAGAACGCTAAAGAATGTTCTTTTTCAAGATGCTGGGGACCGCCGCCGGCGGTGGCGTTCCCCAGTGGAACTGCGCTTGCACTCTTTGTGTGTTGAGCAGAACACGACCTCTTAGCGTGGCCCCGCGTCTCCAACTGCAGGCCATCGTCTCCGGAGACGGAAAAGGCTGGTTCCTTTTGAACGCCTCTCCCGATCTCCGATTTCAGATCGAAGCTAACCCTGAGCTACAACCTTCGCCCGAGTTCGGACGCAGAAATACGCCTATCAAAGGCATTGTGCTGACCAGCGCCGATCTGGATCAGGTCCTTGGCGTTTTACTACTTCGTGAGTTCCAGCCGTTGACGATTTACGCAACGTCGCTGGTGCGCAGGACTCTTGAAGCGAACTCATTCTTCCGCATGTTGCAGCGTATCCCCGGGCAGTTGACCTGGGCCGAGATTGTTCCCGGCCAAAGCTTTTTGCTGGGAGATTCTGGAATCCTCTGCACGCCCATTCCGCTCGAGGGTTCACTCCCCTTCTATGCGAAGGAACTCGATACCGGGGAACCGGGACAGGCAAGTCTTGGATTGTTGCTGGAAAAAGACGGCCGCAAGATCGCATATACGCCAGCGCTTCCCGAGATCACCGAAGAGCTTCGTGCGATCTACCGCACCTGCGACACCGTCCTGGTGGATGGAACCTTCTGGAGCGATGCCGAACTCAACCGGACGCACGCCGGAACCCCGCTGGCCCGATCCATCGGCCATGTACCCCTGAGTGGCGACGACGGCACAATCGCCCTGCTCGCGGACCTAGACTTTCCGGGCAGGATCTTCGTCCATATTAACAATACAAATCCCATCCTCGATAGCAACAGCGTGGAACATCGCGCAGTGCTGGACGCGGGATGGCAGGTGGCACACGACGGATGGCAACTGGATCAATGACGACAGCGAACGTAGACACGGAGAGCGCCTTGCTCTCGCGGCAGGAGTTACGACAGCGTCTGCAGGCGGTTGGTGACAGCCGCTATCACCATCGGCATCCTTTTCACCTGCGCATGCACGCGGGCAAACTGACCCGTGGGCAGTTGCAGGCGTGGGCCCTCAATCGTTACTACTACCAGAGCCGTATTCCGATTAAGGACTCCCTGCTCCTTGCAAAGAGCGAAGACCCCGCATTTCGCCGCGCATGGAGAAAGCGCATCCTCGACCATGATGGAGACAAGGATGGCTATGGTGGCGTCGAGAAGTGGATTCGACTCGCCGAGGCCTCCGGACTTAACCGCGAACAGGTGATTCCGTGTACCGGAGTCCTGCCGGGTGTGCGCTACGCTGTCGATGCTTACCTTGCGCTGGTGCGGGATAGCTCCTTGCTGGTGGCGGTAGCGTCTTCGTTGACGGAGCTGTTCTCGCGCGACCTGATCTCGCTGCGAATGGATCAGATGAGGCTCCATTATCCCTTTCTTGTGCCGGGGTTGGCGTACTTCGAAGGCCGTCTGACACAGGCACCTGAAGACGCAGACTTCGCCTTTGACTACGTCGCGACCCACGCGACTACACGCAAGCAGCAGGAGCAGGTGATCGGCGCGCTCGAAGCAAAATGCTCCATTCTGTGGGCACAGCTCGACGCCATCGACTACGCCTACGTGTTGCCCGGCAATATTCCTCCGGGAGCTTTTGTCCCGGAGTGCGCATGAACGATAGGAAGGTTTGCGGATGGAGCTGAATTCAATTCCTCGTCTTGCACCCGGATGCCGTTTGCATCCCACCGAGAGCGTGTTGCTGATCCCGGAAGGAACCCTCAACCTGACCGGACCCACGCGAGAGATTCTCCGGATGCTGGATGGCAAACGAAACGTAACCGATGTGGTTACAGATCTGCTCCAGCAGTTTGAGGGAGCCGATGCGGTCGAAGTGCAGCGTGATGTTCTGGGGCTGCTGGATCGGTTGCAGCAAAGGGGCGTCGTAAGGACCTGAGTATGACCTCGTCTAACGCCATATCGCCGTTGAGCACGCCACTTTCGTTGATTGCGGAGGTGACGCATCGTTGTCCGCTGCACTGCCTCTACTGCTCAAACCCGCTCGAGATGCAGCGGGCGGAGACAGAGCTTTCGACGGAGGACTGGAGGCGGGTCTTTCATCAGGCTGCGCAGATGGGGGTTTTGCACCTGCATCTGACGGGCGGAGAACCGCTGGCTCGTCGTGATCTTCCCGAGCTGATCCGCGCGGGGAGAGATGCCGGCCTCTATGTCAACATGATCACCTCTGGTGTGGGCATGACGGAAGAGCGATTGGCGACGCTGGTCGAATCAGGGTTGGAACATCTCCAGCTTAGCTTTCAGGATCTCGAAGAGACGTCTGCAAATCACATTGCAGGAACTCGGGCCCACGCCATCAAACTGGCTCTGGTGCCGGTGCTCAAGCGATTCCATCTGGCGTTCACGATCAATCTCGTGGTTCATCGAATGAATCTTGACCGGCTGGCAGAGTTTATCGCGCTGGCAGAAGATCTCCACCCGGACCGGCTTGAGATCGCTCATGTGCAGTACTACGGCTGGGCGCTGAAGAATCGTTCGCTGCTGATGCCGACCCAGGAACAGGTTGAGCGCTCGATTCCCATCGTCGAGGCCGCGAAGGAACGTCTGAAGGGAAAGATCCATGTTGAAGCGGTCTTCCCTGACTACTTCGGAAGTTTTCCCAAAGCGTGCGTCGGTGGCTGGGGTCGCCAGATGATGTTGATCGATCCGGCAGGCCAGGCGCTGCCGTGCCATTCCGCCGCCATTATCCCGGGAATGACCTTTGACAACGTTCGCGACCACGACCTCGCATGGATCTGGCAATCATCTTCCGCCTTTCAGCGCTTTCGCGGAGATGATTGGATGTCTCCGACCTGTCTCTCCTGTCCGCGGAAGGAGCGAGACTTTGGCGGCTGCCGTTGCCAGGCCTTTCTGATGACCGGCGATCCTAACGCCATCGATCCGGTCTGCAGTCTCAGCCCGCATCACGATCTCCTGAAGGACCTTCGCATCTCCGATCCTGAGGTGCTTCCCATCTGGCGCGACTGACATCTCTCTCTCATCCCCCTGAGGTAGCGTAAGGCTGTTCCGTTCCGGACAAGCAGCCGAAACGTGTGCTTGCCGATTCTCCCGCCGGGAGAGTTATACTCACGCCGTGGTTTAGCGGCATGACAAATGCTCTCGCCATCGCGTGCGTCGGCACAGGAGCGCAGCCTTGGATGCGCAAGCCGAACGTCTGCCTGCATGAGCTTCCTTCGCGACTCAGGCCCGGGCTCTTCTCCGGCGACTAACTCTCTCTTGATGGTTTACGTTGCATCACCGGCTCATCCGCCGGTATTTTGCAGCGTTTCACTTCGACCGTCAGGGAGGAATCATGGACAGGAACAGCAGGTCCGACGCGGTAGTCGGCGAGTCTTCCGTTGCCGATCATTCTTTGATTCGCAAGACAACGGTGCCGGGACCGGAGGCGACCAGGGCCATTGCAGCAGACATGCGCCTGATGTCGCCAAGCTATACCCGCTCGTACCCGCTGGTTGTGAAGTCGGGCCGGGGAGCCCGCATCGTCGATGTCGATGGAAACGAATTTCTGGACTTCACCGCCGGCATTGCCGTGACCGCGACCGGCCACTGTCATCCTGAGGTCGTACAGGCGATTCAGCGGCAGGCCGAAGATCTCATTCACATGTCCGGAACCGACTTCTACTACGAGAGTATGGCAATTCTCGCGCAGAGACTTTCGGCTGTCGCTCCGATGCCCGGACCTCACCGGTTCTACTATGGCAACTCAGGCGCAGAGGCCGTCGAGTGCGCGCTCAAGCTGGCGCGATATCACACGGGCCGGCAGAACATCATCAGTTTTCTCGGCGCCTTTCACGGCAGGACGATGGGAGCTTTATCCTTGACCGGCTCGAAGCCCCAGCAGCGAAGAAGGTTCGCTCCCTTTGTCCCAGGTGTGCACCATGTCCCTTATCCGTACTGCTATCGGGGATGCAACAGCGAGGATGCACGCGAGCAGGAGGCGTATGCGCTGGGGTGCGCGCGCTACATCGAAGACCGCCTGTTCCGAACGGTTCTCCCGCCAGAGGAAGTCGCGGCCATCATCGTGGAGCCGATTCAGGGCGAGGGTGGATACGTCCCTGCACCCGATAACTTTATGCAGGAGCTTCGAGGCATCTGCGATCGGCATGGAATCCTGCTGATCGCCGATGAGGTGCAATCCGGCGCTGGAAGGACAGGAAAGTGGTGGGCGATTCAACACACCGGAGTTGAACCAGACATCGTCTGCATCGCAAAGGGAATCGCAAGCGGGATGCCCCTCAGCATCTGTATGGCTCGCGCGGAGATCATGGATTGGGTCCCGGGATCACACGCCAGCACCTTTGGGGGGAATCCGATATCGATCGCAGCAGCGCTTGCGACGATGGACATTCTGGAGAGGGAAGCGATCGCGAACGCTGCGATCGTAGGCGACAGGATGATGGAACGGCTGCGAACCTGGACGCGGAAACACGCGAAGGTCGGAGACGTTCGCGGCCGAGGGCTGATGATCGGCATCGAGCTCGTGACGGATCAAAAAACCCGCGTAGCTGCGGGCGAGTTCCGCGATCGTGTGGTGCAGTGCGCGTTCGAGCGAGGTCTGCTCATCCTTGGGTGCGGAGAAAACACCATCCGTCTCTGTCCACCGTTGATCCTCTCGCAGGCCGAGGCTGACATGGGACTCAATCTGCTGGAGGAGGCTCTCGAGGAGGCGGCCTCCGGGTGAGCACTCCGACGCTATTCAATGCCGGTCGTGTCGCATGCACTGGATTCAGCGCAGCGAACGCACTCCCTGCAGAAGGTGCGATTGAGTAGATGTGCCCCCACTAGCATCAGCGATCCCGACATGCTGAGAAGAAGTTCGGGCGTGCGGCCAAGGATCGCGCCAGACCATGCGACAGCAAGAATCAGCAGGATTCCCGTTCCCGCGAGAAGAAGCAGAGATCTTCGGCGATGAATCCTATAGCCGGGCACAAAGGCAGCCGCTCCCAGCAGGACGACGCCGACCGCAAGGATGCGGTGAAACGCAGCGTCGCCCGGAAGGTAGGGGATCAATCCCGGGAAGAGGCTGATTAGAACAGGGGTCAGCAGGCAGTGGACGATACAGGCTCCCGAAGCCACGGTGCCTGCGAAATCGACATGGGGACGCAGAGGTGTCTGCGACGGGCGAAGGGCAACTCCCACGATTCGTTCTTCCTTATGGATTGTGATGGAGCGTAGAAGACGTCAAAAGAAAGCGGGACGCGGCGGGATGACCAGCCGCGTCCGCAATGGCTTAGAAGTTATAGCTGATCTCTCCGGTGATCGCGCGAGGTGTGACATAGTGCGTTCCCGAGAAGGTCGAGAGGAAGTTGTAGAGAGCGTACTTGTTCGTCACGTTCACAGCGGTGACCCGCACGCCTACCTTGTGCTTGTCGCCATGGAAGAGATTGTCCTCGCCCACGGCAATGTCGAACAGGTTTCGCGGCTGAATACGCGGAGGATTGCGATCGTCGTTCGCTGTATTCGCATTCGGGATGTGAAGCAGCGACGAGGTCAGTTGTGAAGCGAGGCAAAGGCCAGGCAATCCCGCAGTCGGAGTAGCGCTTACCCCTTCGCAAGCCAGACCTGCCTGGAACTGCTGATCCGGAGTAAGGCTGCTCAGATTGACCGCGGGCTGCCCGTTGATCGTAAGTGGATCGCCATGGTTATCGAATGAGAAGTCCGCGCAGCCGCTGTTGGGGTCGGTGATGTTGTAGCACGGTGTAGCACCGGCGACCTGTCCGCTGTCATACCGCCAGTTGAAGCCGACCCACGTGCTCTTGTGCATAGGCAGGGCATACTGCAGATGCGTAGTCTGGTTGAACCGCTCGTCATGATCGATACGGAACGGAAATCCTCCCGGAGAGCCGACGGTCGCGCCAACGCCGCCGATCTGCGGATTGAAGAATCGCGCTGCAACCGACGACATCACGACGAAGGCGGTAAAGCCGTGGGTCTCCGGCACATTGGCGCGAAGAGCAAATCCCGGAATCTTCGAGTTGTGCCACGCAATCGGGAAGGTGATGGGAGTGGCGCCAAAGACGCTGAAGTCATAAGCGTTGTGGGTGTACTTCCAGATGTACTCTCCACTTACAACGAGGTGTTTGCCGAAGGCCTGTTGCAGCCCGGCATGGAACTCATTGCGAAAACCTGGATCGAACGGCGTTGGGGTGCAGGTGCCCAGGGTAAGAAAGATTCCCTGGATCACCGGGTCGTAGCATCCTTTGGTCGATAGCACCAGGTTCTCGTTGAAAGGAGTCTCCATGGAACGGGCATACGAGACCCGGACTATGGTATTGGTGCGCTTGATGTTGTAGGAGATTCCTACGCGCGGCTCCGCCTGACGCTGAACTGAGAGCCCGTTGTAAAGATCGCCGCGAATCCCAAGGTTAAGCAGCCAGGGACCTTTTGTGATTTGATCCTGAGCATACAGCGCCAGCTGCTTGATGTCCGTTCTGCCATGCCATGTGTAATTGATGCCTCCACGCGTGATGTCATGGGGAAGCAGTACCGGATTGAAGGCATCGTTCGCCACAAGCCCGGAACCGGCGCAGTCGCCTGGATCGGTAAATCCGTTGACAGGATTTCCATCGGCATCGACGCAGGGAGCATTCAATGCAGGATCAACCAGGCCTGTGCCGAGGTTCTCGCGAAGAAAGGTCTGCTGGTAAAGCGCACCGGCCTTGAAGTTGTGGATTCCCTTTACCCAGGAGATATCCGCATGCGCGCCAGTATTCGTCAGGGTACGGTACTGCTGGACGGTCTCCTGCTGGATGGGGCCAAGATCAGCCAGAGGGTTGTTGCTGGGATAGTAGTTGTAAGCGTCGCGACGGATGTACGTCCCGAAGTTCAACACTGTGTTCTGGGTGAGGATATGCGTCCATGTGGGCGCAATATTGTAGGTCTCGATCTTCGAGCGCTGATCTGCCCCACCCACCGGGCTTCCAAACTGATCGAGCACATGCATCGTGTCGAAGGAGTTTGGCGTCTGGAACCAGGAGCGGGTGTACTGCAGATTGGTGTGCAGCGAGTCTTCATCTTTGAACTGATAGTCGACGCGGTCGAAGATGTTCTGCTGATTTCCTTTGTCATGCAGCGTCTGGAACTCAGGGCCATCGAGAAAGCGTCCGGAGTTCATGCCACTGACGGCCACAAAATTTCCCCAGCGCTGCCCGCCATAGGCGACGTTTCCATCCAGGGAGGTGGTACCAAAGCTCCCGTAGTCGAACGCAATGCTGCCGTGCGGCGTGGTCACGCCCTGACCGGATCGTGTTGTGGCTTTGATGACCAGGCTGGTCTTGTCGCCGTACTCTGCCGTCGGCGCTCCTCCAATGACCTCAAGAGACTGCACAGCGTCGGCCGGAAGCTGATTGGAGAAGACCTTGCTTTGCTGATCGGTGATCGGCTGGCCGTCGACTGAAAACGAATTCTCCGCATGATCGCCTAGCCCATGGAAGAGCCCGTTGGAGTCTGCCGAGACTCCCGGCGAAGACAGCGTGACAATCGAGCTGAGTGAAGACGACTGACTCTCCACCGGCAACCGGTCGATCACATTACGATCGACGTCTGTGTGAAAGGTCGAGTCATTCTCGATCAGATCGGAGCCTCCTTCCACAGTTACCGTCGTTGAAGATCCCGCCAAAGTCAGTTGAATGGGCACCACCATCGGCACAGCGGCATTCACATCGACTGATTTTCCCGCAGGGCCAAAGCCATCTGCGGTGACACTGATGCGATACGGGTTGAAGGGCACGTTATAGAACGTGAATCGGCCCGTAGAATCGCTGGTCGCCGTGCGGCTGTAGCCGGTGACATGATTGCCAATCTGAACCTTGGCCCCGGGAACTACAGCGCCACTTGGATCAGTAATTGCTCCTGAGACGGTACCTGAGTTGCTTTGAAAGGCGTGCGCGCATGGAACGAGGCCTGAGAGGATGAGAAGAAAAACCGTGAAACTCCAAAAGACGGACTTGCGCATGGAAGAAAAGCTCCTGTCGAACCTGAGAAAAAAGGGTGCGTTCAGAGGCGGCTCTGAACTGCATGACAGCGGGCAATATGTTCGGAGGGAAAGCTACATCCTGGAAAACATTAAAGCCTGCAGGAACTAGGCGCGGTCCTGCGCAGGCGGGGGGCGACTGGCCATCTCAAAGCGCCAGCGAAAGATGCGAGCTGTCTCGGCCGCGACAGAATCGAGCCGCTGCATGGCCAGCATCGGCTCAGGCGTGAAGTGACTCGGAACGGCAAGTGCCGAATGCATCGCCACGCACAGCGGGCAATGGTCGTCGGGCGACGGTCCATTGTGATGCGACCCCTGTTGTTTCAGCGCTGAAAACTCCGCGTGCGTATGCGAAACCTGTACGGTGCTCATCACGCAGACGGCCAGAACGCAGACCAGAGCGATCACCTGCAGCCAGAGCGGCCGGTGTTCTTTCAGCCCGAGTTGGGTGACTGCTCGCATGACAATCCGTCTCTTTTGTTTAGCACAGGCCAACAGCAATGCCAAAATCGAGTATCCCTGCTCGTCAGTTCAAAGGGGGTACGTCTAATGAAGCGCGGGCACTACACTGTGGATCAGGTCTATGGGTAAGACGAAGCAAGTACACACAAAGTTCCTTCTGATATTGCTCCTCTCGGCGCTGGGTTCGACGGCGCATACCCCCCTGCTTGCCCAATCGCGGCAACAGAAACCCCTCCCTCCGACCGATGTGCCGTCCTCGCACCGCACGCGCCTCATCCTCAAAGACGGCAGCTATCAGGTCGTGATGAGCTACAAGGTCGTCGGCAATCGCGTCCTTTACATCTCTGCCGAGCGCGGCGGAGCCCAGGAAGAGATTCCTGCCTCCTTGGTTGATTTTGATGCAACCCAGCGATGGGAGCGAAGCCATGCGGAACCGAATGATTCTCAAAATCCTGGAACTGCGCCCGCAATCGACCCCGAGCTCCTCAAGGAAGAAGCAGATCGCGCCGCCATGACTCCAGAGGTCGCTACAGACCTGCGCTTGCCTGAGCTGGACAACGTACTCGTTCTCGACACCTTTCAGGGGCAGCCACAGCTGGTTCCTTTACCCCAGTCCGATGGCGAGCTCAACCACAACACGGCGCACAACATCCTGAAGGGCGTGGTCAATCCGCTCTCCAGCCCTCATCAGCTGGTGCAGCTGAAGGGCGAGCGCTCGATGGTGCAGCTCCATGTCGATAAGCCGATCCTCTACATTCGCCTCGGCGAGGCGATTGTTCCTAATGGCGCTGCTCCCCTCACGGTCGATACCCATGGAGCCTCAACTGCGATGAAGGACGGCCCCGCAGGCGATCCCAGAGCCAGTCGATATGTCATTGTGCGCGCCGATGTCAGAACGGGGTCGCGGACTGTCGCCTCTTTTAAGATCAGTCTCCTCGGTGACGTCCAGCAGATGGAAGATGTGGTTCAGACGACGACCGAGGTCCTTCCAGGAGGCCACTGGATGAAGCTCACGCCAAACCAGTCACTCACCTTTGGAGAGTATGCCCTGATGGAAGTGCTCTCCGATCGCGAGGTAAACCTCGGTGTGTGGGACTTCGGTGTCCACCCCACCGCACCCGCAAATCGCGACGCCATTCTGCCGCAGCCCAAACGGCCATTTGCGCTTTCTCCACGTCGGCCCGATCAGTAAGAGCTGCGAGACGAGCGAATCGCAGTCGGAACCTTCACCCGATCCTTGAGCAGTCCACGGCCAGCGACAGCGACATTATCGCGCGTCGTCTTTGCCTCATACATCATTTCGTCTGCCGAGCGAAGGATCGTCGGCACGGTATTGCCATCTTCGGGAAAGGTTGCGAGTCCGAAGCTACCGGAAAGGCTCAGTGAAAGCCCGGCTCCTTCCAGGAATGGTGTGCGACGCAGATCTTCCCACAGGGCAAGTGTTGCGTTTGTAGCCGCTGCCTTACCCATTCCCGGCATCAAGGCGACAAACTCGTCACCGCCGTAGCGGAAGGCAGCGTTTGCCGGTCCAAGAGACCTCCGCATCAGGTTTCCGACCTCGGCCAGCAGGCGGCTCCCGATCAGGTGACCATGCGTATCGTTGACCGACTTAAAGCGGTCAAGATCGATAAACATCAGGCTGAACTCCCCGCGTTTGGCTACCTGCTCGTCCAGCATCGTGTACAAATGCCGCGCGTTGAAGAGTCCCGTGCAGTCGTCGGTGATGGTGAGCTCCTGGATCAGGGTCATCGATCGAGCATTCTGGATCGCGATTGCAGCGTAGTCGCACAGGATACGCAGGAATGAGATGGAGTACTCCGAAAGCAGGTCCAGCTTGCTGTTGAGCAGCTGGATGACCCCCAGTGTCTTATCTCCGGAACGTACCGGGACGCAGGCGATCGACTGGATATTCAGGTCCGGATGCTTCGCTGAAAAAGCGGCCCAGTGCGGGTCGAGTTTTACGTCGGGCACCACAAGCGGATTTCCGGTCGAAGCCACCCATCCGGCAACGCCTTCCCCTATAGGAACGCGAAGTCCCTTGAGGCTCTCCGCATTCTCCCCCACCGCGATCGCGTAATAAAGCTGATTGCTCTTCTCGTCCACCATCAGCATCGACCAGCGCTCGGGACCAAAAAACTGCGCCATCTTGTTCATAATGGCGCTCAGAATCTCTTCGAGTTCCAGGCTTGCAGTAAGCGCGCGTGCCACATCGTGGAACACACGAAGGTGGTCCAACTGGCGGCTGTCAATCACCTCGAACGGGCGCCGTTCTCTCACTGCAGATCCCTTGAAGTTCATTGGCTATGCGCTCCTAGGGTCCGATCAACCAGGAGAGGCCATAAATCCCGTATAGCATAAAGTGCTGAAAAAAACAGTCTTCTATCCACCAATGTGGACCATATTCCGCGAAGGCTTTTCAAAACCAGGTTCTCCAATATGGTGTCGTTCTTCTTTGTGGAGAACCACCTGACGTATGTACGCCGCGAGTTGCTCGTCGGTTCCGCCTCGTAACATCCGTCCATAAAGATCATGATCACTCTGTGAAAACAAGCATGTTCTCAGCTTTCCGTCTGAGGTAATTCGAATCCGGCTGCAGTGTCCACAAAAAGGCTGCGAGACCGGAGCGATAATCCCGATCTCTCCAATCCCGTCATCAAAGGTAAAGCGTCGTGCCGTTTCACTGGCAGAGTGCTGCGGAAGCTCCACCAGCGGACGATAAGCGTCCAACCGCTTCAGAATCTCCCTCATAGGGACGACCGTCTCGGGTCTCCAGCTCCGGTCTTCTTCGAGCGGCATAAATTCAATGAACCGGACAATCACGTTCTCACGGCGCGAGAACGCTGCAAATCCCTCGATCTGGTGATCATTGAATCCCCGCAGCAGAACGCAGTTCACTTTGACGGGCCCCAGACCGGCGTCGGCTGCCTTCCGGATACCGGCCAGAACACGATCGTAGCTGCGCGGAACCCGCGTGATCGTGGCGAACGTCTCGGCATCCACCGCGTCCATGCTGACCGTAACCCGTCTCAGGCCGGCCTCCTTGAGCGGCATGGCGAGTCCATCCAGGAGATGTCCGTTCGTGGTCAACGCCAGGTCGAGAGGCAGGCCGTCGTTTGTCGGGGTTCCATCCGGCAGAAACGCGGTTTTCAGAGTCGAAAGCTCTCGGACCATCTCCACCAGCCCCGAGCGCAGCAGGGGCTCGCCTCCGGTCAGGCGGACTTTTTCAATCCCCAGCGAAACCAGGATCCGCACCATCCGCAGGTACTCTTCAATGGCCAGTTCCGTGTATTGCGCGCCTTCGTTTCCCGTCCTGCAGTAGACACAGCGATAGTTGCATCGGTCCGTTACCGAAAGGCGCAAATCCGTGAGTGCGCGGCCAAACCGGTCGCGGAGTCGCTGGTCGGACACTACCCGAGCCGCTGATTCTTCCTGGGGCGGCAGAGATGGGGAGATAGTTGCCATGGCCCTCTCATTCCATTTCGATGCACGTGGCCGCAAAGCGAAGCAAATGAAGCAGAGTGTTCAGTATAGATGGCCCCCCTTGAAATGTCAGAAGGTAGCATAGCGTCTCGAAAGACCGAGCCTTCCGCGATACCTTGAGGTTTCAGGACTTTGCGGTCTGGATCGCTTTGGTCAGCTCTGGCACGATCTCGAACAGATCTCCTGCTACCCCGTAGTCGGCGATCTCGAAGATTGGCGCATTCTCGTCTTTGTTGATCGCCAAAACGGCCTTCGACCCCTTCATTCCTACCAGATGCTGGATCGCACCGGAGATGCCAATGGCAACATAAAGCTTCGGAGAGACGGTCTGTCCTGAGCTTCCGACCTGCCGTTCCATGGGGAGCCAGCCGTTGTCGCAGATAGGACGTGAGGCCGCGAGCTCCGCACCGAGAGCCTTCGCGAGCTCTTCGACGATCGGAAGATTCCCCTCTTCGCCGATTCCGCGGCCGACGGAGACGATGACCGGAGCGGCCGTCAGATCGACGGTGTGCGAGGACTCGCGGAAAGGCTCGCCCGGTTTATTGCGAATTTGGTCGGGCGACAGTCGCGGGGAGAAGGTCTCCGTGGCGGCGGTTCCGTCTTCAACCGCATCGGCCCGGAAGGTGCCAGCCTGAATCGAAACAAAACACGGCCCAGGGGGAATATGACGATAATCGGCGTTGAGTTTGCCCTGCAGCAGCTGCCGCACAAAGATGGGACTGTCGGCGCGGTCGTCCTCGGTGCGAATCCCAATTACGTCGCTGATCAGAACCTGTTGAAAGCGGGTCGCCAGCGCCGGAGCGTAGTCGCGAACCTGATAGGTATGAGGCAAGAGGACGAAGTCCGGATTCTCCTCTTTGATGAGTTGTTCCAGGGCTGCGACGTAGCCGTCTGAGGTATAGATTCCCAGCAGGGCATGCTGAACCGCAAAGGCTTTCTTCAGCTTTTTCGAGGACAGCTCCGTAGCCAGCGCTCCCGGATCGGACCCCACCACGGCGGCGGAGCACTCGGCTCCCAGCTTCGCCGCCAGCTGCTGACCTGCCGCGAGGGCCTCAAAGCTCATCCGGTTCCAGGCCCCGCTCCGCTGCTCCATGACGACAAGGACTCCGCTCATATCACCCTCACCTCGAACTTCAGCTTCTCCACGATCTTTGCCGCGATCTCCTGTGGGGAGCCGGTCAGCATCTCCGTCTTTTTCTGCTTCTCCGGAAGGTAAACGCGTTCCATCGAGATCGTCGCTGCGGCTGATGCCTCTGCTGCCAGCACGGTCTTCAGCTCCTTCGTCTTCGCCTTCTTAATCCCCATCAGGGTCGCGTAGCGCAGCTTGTTGCCACCCGACTGGATGGTGAGCAGCGCCGGAAGGGGCATCTCGACGTGCTGAAACCAGCCGTCTTCGAGCTCGCGCTTGACCTTCAGTCCCGCTCCGCTGAACTCCACTTGCAGGATGATGGTGGCGTGCGGAATGCCGAGCAGTTCAGCAAGAACAACTCCCGTCTGCCCCAGCCCCAGATCGTCCGACTGCAGGCCCGTCAGGATCAGGTCGGGGGATTCGGCTTTGATCGTTTCGGCAAGGACCTGTGCGACGCCAAGTGTGTCGCGTGTGCTGAGATCGTCGCATTCGATATGGATGGCGCGATCGGCACCCTTTGCCAGGGCTTCGCGCAGGGTGCTTTGCACGCGCTCCGGACCCGCGGAGACCACCACCACCTCTGCGTCTCCCTGTTTTTCTTTCAATTGAAGCGCCTCTTCCAGGGCATAGGCATCCGGTTCGTTGATGGTGTAGTTCAGGTCGCCCTCTTCAATCCATCTGCCGTCGGCGGCGATATGGATGGGAGCGTCGCGCTCCGGAACCTGCTTGATGGCTACGACGATCTTCACTGCGCTCCTCCTGTTACCGGTGAGTGATGCGGACCCTGTGACGGTTGCGATGCTGGCAGCGCGCGTGCGGTCAGCTGTGCGATATCAAGCAGTTGCGGCGGAGCTTCCGAGACTGCGGTCAGAGCGTCCCGGAACATCGTGTTGCAGAACGGGCACGCCGTTCCCACGACCTGGGCCCCGGTGCCTGCAAGCTCACGGGCGCGAACATGGCTGACGCGCTCGCCTTTCTCCTCCCCCAGGAAGGCGAGTCCTCCCCCGGCTCCGCAGCAGAAGCTGCGCTCACGCGAACGTGGCGCTTCGACAAGGGTGCCGGCCTGCTCGACGACGGCGCGAGGTTCCTCGTAGACATCCTGATAGCGGCCGAGGTAGCAGGGGTCGTGGTAAACGATCTTTTCGCCCTGTTGTTTGGGCAGGCGGTCTTTGTAGCGTGCCATGAACTCGGAGTGATGCTCGATCTCCGGCGCGATACCAAACTCGCGCCAGTCCGTCGCGATGGTCCGGACGCAATGCGGGCAGATCGCCACAATCTTCTTCACCTTCGCGGTCTCGAAGTTCTTCAACCCGCTCTCGGCGAGCGTCTGGAAGACCAGGTCATTGCCGAGCCGGCGGGCCGGATCTCCCGTGCACTTTTCCTTTTTCAGGACTCCGAAGCTGGTCCCCAGGTACTGCATCACCCGGGCGAAGTCTGCGATGATCTCGCGTCCCTTGGGGTCGTAGCCCCCCATGCAGCCCAGCCAGAGACAGTATTCCTGGGTTCCATCGAAGATGGGGAAAGCCTGCCTTTGCAGGAACTTGTCCCGCTCGGTGCTGCTTAGCCCGAGGGCATTGCCGTTCTTCTCCAGCGCTAGAAAGAGCTTGGTTCCGTAGGTGTCTTCCCAGACGCCTGTGTTGGTGACTCCGCGCCGAAGTCCAACGATCACAGGGAGATGCTGGATTCCGACCGGGCACTGGAACTCGCAGCTCCCGCAGGTCGTGCATTCGAAGGCGGCCTCCATGCTGAGATATCTCTCGGGAGGATTGTCGGGCGAGGCAATTCGGGATTCGGTCAGCAGAGGAACTTCTGAGGCTGGGCCGAACTCGTTCAGATAAGTTCGGATTCCAAGGACGATCTCCTTGGGATTGAGTAATTTGCCGGTATTGGCGGCAGGGCAGTGCTCGGTGCAGCGTCCGCACTCGACGCAGCTGTAAGTCTGCAGCGAGATCAGTTGGGTGACGTCCTTGCCTGTGACCAGACCGAAGTCCTCATCGCCCGTCAAAGGAGGGATTTTAGAGTAACCGTCATTCTTGAGAAAGACGGTTACGGGACTCAGCACCAGGTGCAGGTGCTTGGTATGGGGAATCAGCGGAAGAAAGGCCAGCAGGGTCAGGATATGGGCCCACCACAATAACCGAACCTCGGTACTTCCACTCGCCACAAAAAATGCTCCGAGATAGGTGACCATCAGGAGGAAGATCAGCAGCGCGATCACGCCCGACTCATAGGAGACCTTACGGCCGAGCCAGACGGGCCGGACGAAGAAGCGGCGGATGAACAACCCGGTGATGGAAACAGCGACCAGCACGGCCCAGATGGCGGCGAAGTAGAAGTAAAACCGGCCGATCAAGCTGTAGGGGGAGAGAAAACCGATTCCGAACCCGGTGGCGACGTGGTTGAGAGTCACCAGCGCAAAGGCAAGGAAGCCCCAGAAGACGAAGGCGTGAGCGAGACCGGGAAGGGGGCGCTGACGGATGACCTTGCCCTGGCAAAGGACCTCCCAGAAGAAGTCCCAGATGCGGGGGCCGAGAGGAGATAGCTTGAAGCCCGGATCTTTTTTGGAGCGGAGGATGTTGCGGAGGATGGGGCGGAAGCGCCAGAGAAAGAGGGCTGCAGCGAGCAGGATTCCGAGGCCCAGAACGATTTTTTCGGGTGCGGATAGTGGTCCTGGCTCCGCCAGGGTTCCGTAGGTCCCGATGTTTTGCTGGTTGGAAAGGAGAAAGGCACCCGGGAAGAACCGGGTTGTTGCCGTCGACGGAAGCCCCCCTGCAATCATCCGAACCTGTCCGCGAGCAGGACGTTGTGAGGCGTGCTGCTCGCTCTTTCGAACAATCTTCCGAGGTCGTTACGAGCTCAGCCTGAAGTTAGTAGCTGATGAACTCGGTCGAGCCGCGGCGCAGACGAATCCCCGCGAGGAGAAAGATCAAGGCAAGCAGACCAGTCAGGGCGTCCCAGTAGACCATGGGATGCGCCAGGCCTGGCGACAGCGTGAAGTCCTGCCCAGCCCAGACCGTGACCAGAGTGAAGACAATGAGGCACTGGAAACCGATCACCAAAAAGAGCTGACCACGGCGGCGACGCCGGTCCAGAAGTTCGACCTCATCGGGGGTCAGGTTTCGTTCTTCGATGGGCAGCAGCGTGTTAGCCATGAGTCCTTTTCGTCTCCCTGCGTTTGTTACGGTTCTTAGAAAGCACTACCGACGGGCAGCAGCTTTTCTTCCATTAAAGCATAGCTCGCGATCGTGTCTTCTGATCCTCCCAAAACACCGGGTCGACAGGTCTTCGTTCAGCAGCGGGAAGCATAACTGAACGCTCATTCATTCGTAAAGGATGAGATTCTACGGAGGGTCCTCCGCGCTTCTTACAGAAAAGCTACCGATTGAATTCCGGCGACCTCGAAACGCTTCCGGCAGCGGATATTTTTACAGCCGACCATGTCATCCCGGCGAACCATGTAGCTTTGCGCCTTGGCAAAGCGGGCTCGATCTCGTTCGTCGGCTCCGCGGGGCACCTGACTCTTCTTTCTTCGCACAATCCAGCCGAGTTCATACTCGCCCTGCTGTCCGCAGTGCGGGCAGGTCATGGTGTGGGTCCGCTGCTCCGGCCGCTCATCGAAAAAATCCCGTTCTTCCATCCTGCGCTCCTGGGCTGCGGCCCTGATTTCTCGAGAAGCCGCATACTTCGTGCGGACCGGCGGTGCCGGACCATTGGTACAAAGTATTGCATAATCGCAGAGGGCCTCGCAGCGATGCGGGAGCCACGGCAGACGGCATGAGCAAAGCAAAGAAAAAGGTCTTTTCTGCGGTGAAGGCGGTTAAGGAAAATGCGCGCGAGCGCGTGGGCCAACCACCGCCGGAACGGGTGCTGCCCGACCCGAAGCAGAAACGCCGCGAGAAAGAGAAGCATAAAGAGACGCTTGATGCTCTGATCAACAGGACAGGAGAAGAAGGATGATCCGATTACACGTTGCCACACTGAGCGTATTGCTCGCCGGAGTTACCCTCTCAAGTCAGGCCCAGACCATTCAGGTCAATCGCGAGAACCGCACCATCGCGATTACGGCGACAGACAAGGTAACGGCGATCGCCGATCAGGCCACACTGCACGTCGGGTTTATCGCCTATGGACCGGACAGCAATACGGCCTACGCGAACGGCTCGAAGCTCTCCAATGCGATCGTGAAGGCGTTGACCGACGCCGGGGTTCCAAAGGATGCGATCCAGAGCGAAAATCAGCAGATTGCGCCGGTGCAGAACTACCAGCTCGACAAGCTGACCGAAGCCCAGAAGGCGCAGCGGCAGTTTCAGGTGAACCAGAGCTGGACGATCAAGATGGAAGCTGCCGATGCAGCGAAGGCGCTGGACGTTGCCGTCAAGGCGGGCGCGAATCAGTCCGGCCAGATTGAGTGGGGATTCAAGGACGAGAATGCTCCCGAGACGCAGGCGGCTGCGAAGGCCTTGAAGCGCGCACACACCCAGGCCGAGCAGATGGCGAGCAGCCTCAACGCAAAGCTCGGTTCGCTGTTGTACGCCAGCAACGAGGTTCAGCCCAGCGGTCCGAGGCCGATGTTCCGCGCGATGACGGCAGGTCCGGCGGCAATGGAGAAGGTCCAGCCGCTGGCGATCAATCCACGAGAGGTGGAAAAGACAGCGACCGTGTATGCGGTCTTTGCAATCGAATAGATTCCTTTCGTAAATTCCATGATGTACTATTTGCTTCGCAATTCCTGGAGAAGATCCTTTTGAGCGTGCGACTATTTTTCGCAGCATTGCTGATCACTGCGGTCCAGAGTTCCTTTTGCCAGACCATTACGGTCAACAAAGAAAATCGAACGGTCGCTGTGATGGTGACGGATGATGCTCAGGTTGAAGCTAATGTAGCAGTCGTGACCGTCGGATTTACGGCGTACGGATCCGATCAGCAGCAGACCTATCTGGATGCGACGCGAACATCGAATGCGGTTATTGACGCTTTGCACGCATCGGGGATTAAGCAGGATGCTATCGAAAGCGCAGACCAGAGCCTTACCGAGATCGACGACAACGATAAACTGCGCTATACGAAGGGGATTCGTTTTCGCTTTTCTCAGTCCTGGCACGTTACGGTTCCTGCAGGCGCAGCGGCCGACACGATTCACACCGCTGTGACCGCAGGTGCGAACGATAGCGGCGGAATTCAATGGAAGCTAGATAAGGACGAAGTTCTTGAAGCTTCGGCGGAGGATAAGGCTCTGGCTCATGCGCAAAAGATCGCTGAGCGCTACGCTGCCGGCCTGAAATGCAAATTAGGACCTATGGTTTACGCGAGCAATCAGGTTCCTGTCCGAGGATTTTTTGGCGGGATGCTGAATACGGAAAGTGCATCTGTCAAGGCAAGAAATGTAAATCTGAAGCCTCTCGCTATCGCCCCCGAAAGGATCACCAAATCGGCGACGGTATACGCAGTTTTTTCCATTGAATAGCTGAAATGTGCCATAAAAAAAGCTCTGCTAAAGCGGAATTGAGCGTAAAAAACGCAGATTCTTTCGACTCCGCTGCGCTCAGGATGGTACCTGCAGGGCACGAGAGGAACGTTCATGCGACTGAGATATTTTAAAGTGGAGTTTGTGCCCTCAGCGGCTGAAGCCGCCCTCTAGGTAATGGGGATTGCGGCACGGCTGAAGCCGTGCCCTTAACGAAGTTGATGCAAAGTTTGCCGACGCACGAAAGATGGCTCAATGCCTGGGATCATGCATCGGGGGGTGCTAAGGTCGATGTATTTAGAGTTCCAGGCATTTGAAGGTCCATGCATATATGGTCATGAACGCATCCAGAAAGAGAGAGAGTCCATGCCCCAGTACACGTATCGCGAACTGAAGCCGACCCCCGAGGCGGAAGCCTCTTTTCGCCGTTGGCTGGCGCAGCTGAACGAGGAGTTTGGGCGGCACCAGTCAGTGGATCGCCGGTCTGAGATCGTACGGGACGAGCTCTACCAGATCTATCTGGGAAAACCCCACGGTGGACGTACCCCGGTTACGCTGAACAGCGAGCTGGCCAGTCATGCGCTGGTGGAGTCTTTTGACCCGCGCAATGTGACGCTCGAGCCGGAGTACTACGGCGATATCGATGCCGAAAAATATGCCATCCGGAAGCCGCTGATCTGGTTCTGGCAGATGTTCGACCGTTCTCCCCTGGGACTGAATCACTGGCTGGGCTTCCGCTTTCGCTGCATGCTGGGGCATCACATCTTCAGGTCCATGGGCAAGGGCGTGAAGATCTTCCACAACGTGGAATTTACCTACGGCTACAACCTCACCATCGAGGACAACTGCACGATTCACCGGAACGTGATGCTGGACGATCGCGGCGGCATCATTCTGCACGCGGGAACCAGCGTGTCGGATTACGCGAATATCTATTCGCACACGCATGACATTAACGTGCAGGCGGATGTGACCAACAAACCGACGGAGCTGGGACCGCGCGCCCGCATCACCTACCATGCGACTGTGCTGGCAGGAGCCAACGTGGGGGAGAATGCGATGGTGGGAGCGATGGCGCTGGCGACCAAGCCGGTGCCTCCGGACGTTGTCTCCGTCGGGATTCCGGCGAAGGTGAAGCGGGAGAAGAATGCTTCCAAATAGATGGACTACGTGGCTGTGGTGGATGCGAAGCTTTGATTGCACGCTTCCCCTTCTGATCCTTTAGGCTAAGAGTATGGATCAGAACGTCATTCTCATACTCTTCCAGGTGTTTGCGCTTGTCCTGGCTTTCAGCGTGCATGAGTGCGCCCATGCCTGGGTCGCGTGGCGGCTGGGGGATCCGACGGCCCGCATGCTGGGGCGAGTCACTTTGAACCCGCTGAAACACCTTGATCTGTTTGGTTCGGTCCTCATGCCGCTAATCGCTTTGGTCTATCACTGGCCTTTGATCGGATGGGCCAAACCGACCCCTGTGACGGCCCGTAATTTTAAGAACTACAAGCGGGACGACATCCTGGTCACGCTCGCGGGACCTGCGAGCAATCTGCTGCTGGCAACGGCTGCGCTAATCGTGCTTCTGCTGATCAAGCATCTGGTCTCTGGCGGTGCGGTGGCGGTCTTTACCGCGATGGCGCTTGCCATGCACTATCCCGGGGTATCGACGGAGAACCTTCCGACGCTGTTTCCTCTGGCGCTGCTGCTGTATTTCATCATCCTGATCAATCTGCTGCTGTTTGTCTTCAACCTGGTGCCGTTTCCTCCGCTGGACGGAAGCCGCATCCTGCGCCATTTTCTTCCGTACAAAGCGCTGCAGCTCTATGACCGGATGGGCATGCTGGCGTTGTGGATCTTCATGCTGGTGGCCGGAGGATTTATCTTCCGCGTCTTTCTGTATCCGCTGCAGTCGGCGTTCGACAGTATCCTGGCGGCGCTTTGAGGGCAGGCTTTCCCGTATCATCTCTATTTGGGCAACATGACTGATTCCACATCATCGATTTCACGTCCGCGGATTCTGAGCGGTATGCGACCCACGGGCAGGCTGCACCTTGGCAACTACATGGGCGCGCTCTACAACTGGGTCAGGCTGCAGCACGACTATGAGTGCTACTTCTTTATCGCGGATTATCACGCGCTGACGACGGACTACGCCAATACTTCAAACCTGAAGCAGAACATTCGCGACGTCATCCTGGACTTTCTGGCCGGCGGGCTGGACCCGGAGGTCTGCACGTTGTTTCTTCAGAGCGACGTGAAGGCGCACTTCGAGCTCAATGATCTGTTAGGCATGATCACTCCACTCAGCTGGCTGGAACGTGTCCCAACGTATAAAGACCAGCAGGAGCAGCTGAAGGAGAAGGATCTGGCGACCTTTGGATTCCTCGGCTATCCGCTGCTGCAGAGCGCGGACATTCTGCTCTACAAACCGAAGTATGTTCCTGTGGGCGCCGATCAGGTTGCGCATATCGAGCTGACGCGGGAGGTGGCGCGGCGGTTCAACCAGTTCTTTCCCGGTGAGTTTTATCTCGCTCCCGATGCCGCACCGTGGGAGAGAGGAGCGATCGAGGAAAAGGCGCGAAAACTTGCAGGCGACAAAACGAAGACGGCTTTTTCTGCACACGAGATGTATGAAGCGGCGAAGCAGACAAAGAAGCTGACTGGCTTTGGCCGCGAAGAGATCTTGCCGGAACCCGATGTTCTACTGACGCCTTCTCCGAAGCTGCCAGGAACCGATGGGCGAAAGATGTCCAAGAGCTACAAGAACACGATTCTGCTCTCGGATCCCGAGCCCGAGATACGAGCCAAGCTGAAGACGATGGTGACGGACCCGGCTCGCGTACGGCGTGAAGATCCAGGGAATCCGGACGTTTGTCCCGTCTTTGATTTGCACAAGGTGTTTTCCAGCGAGGAGACCCAACAAAATGTCCGGATTGGCTGCACGACCGCCGGCATAGGCTGTATCGAATGCAAGAGCTGGGTCGCCGACGCGGTGGTCGAGCATCTGGCTCCGATCCAAAAGCGACGGCGTTATTACGAGTCGAATTTTGTAGAAGTGGAAGAGATTCTTCGGCGAGGCGCTGTACGGGCTAAGGTGCGCGCCGATCAAACCATGCAGGAAGTTCGCAACGCGGTAGGTCTTCTATCCTTATGACCGACGAAACCATTCATCCCGAAGATGCCGCCTCGCAGCCTGAAGAAGTGAAGGCGGATGAGGTCACGGAACAGACGGTCGAAGCCTCAGAGCCGATTGCCGAAACCGCGGAGCCGATAACGGCTCAGGAACCGTTTGCGTTGAAGCATCCCACGCCTGCTCCGGCGCCGGAACCGAAGAAGGTTGCGGCGAAAGACAGGGAAAAGGAAGAGGCATCGCAGTCGCCTTTTTCAGTGACGGTAGGCTTGGTCTACGACGGCCCGCTCGATCTTCTGCTCGACCTGATCCGGAAGCAGAATATCGATATCTACGACATCCCGATTGCGCGAATCACGGAGCAGTTTCTGGAATACACCCACAAGCTGCAGCAGACGGATGTGGATGCGGCGGGCGAGTTTATTTATATGGCCTCGCTGCTGATCCATATCAAGTCGAAGATGCTGCTGCCTCGCGATCCGAGTGATGTGACCGGTACTGACTCTGAAGACCCGAGACGCGAGCTGGTGGAGCGCCTGCTTGAGCACGAACGCTTCAAGGCTGCGGCCCAGATGCTGATGCAGAAGCAGCAGATTGAAGAGGCGACGTGGACGAATCCGGGGATGCGCGATTTCCGCGAGTCGGCGGATGCCGAGCGTGAGATCGCGGCAGATACGGTGGATCTGGTACGAGTCTTCCAGGACGTCCTGGGGCGCTTGCGCAAGCGGCCCGTACTCGATGTCGACGAGGAGTCGGTGACGGTGGCGCAGATGATCGACTATGTGAAGCGCCGCCTGGTGATGGAGGACAAGCCGGTCTCTCTGCGTCGACTACTGCACAACACGCACACCGAACGCGCTCTGATCTGCATGTTTCTGGCGATGCTCGAGCTGGTGCGCCTGCAGGCGGTCCTGTTGCACCAGCCGGTCTTGCAAGGGGACATTCTCATCAAGAAGACCGACAACTTCGATCAGGTCTTTGCCGATCAGCAGCAGGCGCGCGACGACTGGCGATAAAAAAAATGCATGCCCTGGCCTGAATCGGCCGTTGGGCATGCGTAGGAAGAACGGAGTTCCTTGTTCTGTCTGCGTTGCTCTTTATGAGCGGGGCGCAGCTATTTTTTCTTACGGCGTCGAACAAGCCCTGCAAGAGCGGTAATCCCGGTTCCCATCAGCGCGAGTGAGGCGGGCTCAGGCGTGGGAGCGATGGGGTCGCCGGGAGGAAGTGTGCCGGTGAACTCCTGGTTATGGACCTCTCCGGTCTGACCGATCGCCGCGGCGATGAAGGTTCCTGCCATCTGAGCGTTGCCGGTCAGGATAGCGAAGGGCGCCAGTGCGGATGCGGTGAGCTGACCGTTGATCGTGACGGTATCGGCGTTTGAAAAGTTGAAGAGGATATTGGAATTGGCGCTGCTATCACCGGAATTCTGTTGGTCGTTGTAGTAGATTCCGGTTCCGAGAGTAACGTTTGTGCCATCCACATTGATGATGATGGTCGATCCGGCGGGAGCGATGATGTCGAGTGGGTGGTTGGTGTCGCCAAACTGAGCGGCGGTGATGTTGAAGATATTGAGGGTGGAGCTGGTTCCCTTCAACACGAAGAAGGACGGATTGACGGAGGAGTGATTCGTGCCGAGAACGTCACCGTTTGCGCTCAGTGCGGCGAGGGCAAGGGATTGGTTGTCGAGGGTGGAGCGCAGGCTGTTGAAGTCAATCCCTGACGTGCCCGTGCTGACCCGATGGCCTCCGCCGTTGAAGTTGAAGTTGCCATTGGACCCCGGGGCGAAGACGTTTCCGTGGCTGTTGATGTTGAACTGCTCGCCGGCGTTCAGGCCTCCGGTGGAGACGAGGTCATAGGGGGCGAGGGATCCCCACGGATCGCTGTAGAGATTGCTTCCGATGGTGGTACCGCTGGTCACCATACCGGCGGCGGCGACACGCCCGGTAATGTCTGCGTTGGTTGCGATGTTGCCGGCGATGACCGCATTCCCGTGAGAATCGACCGTGCCGAGGGCTACGAGATTGTACGCACTGGCTACGCCGAAAGGAGCTAAAGCGTCCGCTTTACACATACCTGGGAGAACAGCAAGGCTTGCTGCAAAAAGAAACAGGAACTTGTTCTTCATCATGCCGAGCCATATTGCAAGCCGGCAGCCAAAGCGGTAAGAGCCGCGATTTACGACGGTTTCGACCGAAAATCAGGCCTTCCTGTCTCGTCGTGTGAAATTAATTGCACTTTTGGGGTATTGCGGCGTTCCCCTTAGGAAAAAACTTTCTCTTCTTTGCGAGATCGATCTTTACCCGGTATTCATGTTCTATTCGCAAACGCAGCTTAGTGTCGGGGTGACGAACCGGGCCCAATACGCATACCAGGTGATCCCCTATGGCAACGCCAGCAACGCTACCATCAGGCTCTCTTCTCGAAGAAAAACTCAAAAAGAAATCTCCCGGCAAGCTGGGAAGCATCGTCTTCGGGCTTCTGCTTCTTGGCGGAGTCGGATACATCGCCAGCAAATTATCGGAAGATCTCTCGTTCGTTCATACGGGCTCAATTTTTCCTTACTTTCTGCTGGGAATCGCACTGCTGATCGCCCTTGGGTTTGAATTCGTCAATGGCTTTCACGATACGGCGAATGCAGTGGCGACCGTGATCTATACTCACTCGCTCGAGCCGCACATTGCGGTGGTCTGGTCGGGGCTTTGGAACTTTGTCGGCGTGCTGACCAGTTCGGGCGCCGTCGCCTACTCGGTCATCACGCTGTTGCCGGTCGAGCTAATCCTCAAGGTCAGCAAGGGCTCGGGTTTCGCCATGGTCTTTGCGCTGCTGGTTGCGGCGATTCTGTGGAACCTCGCCACCTGGTATCGCGGCTTGCCTGCTTCGAGCTCGCACACCATGATCGGGTCCATCATCGGCGTCGGCATTACGAATCAGCTCCTCCATGGCGCCAGCGGTGTAAGCGGCGTCGACTGGGAGCAGGTCACGAAAGTCTTCAAGGCCCTCTTGTTTTCGCCCCTCGTGGGTTTCGCCGGTGCCGCGATCCTCTTTGGCCTCTTCAAGCTGCTACTGCGCGATCCCCGTCTCTACGAGGCTCCCAAAGGAACGGCGCCTCCGCCGTTCTACATCCGCGCCCTGCTGGTTCTTACCTGCACCGGGGTGAGTTTTGCCCACGGATCGAATGATGGCCAGAAGGGAATGGGCCTGATCATGCTGATCCTGGTCGGGACGGTTCCCACGGCCTATGCCCTGAATCACACCGTGACGACGCGACAGGTGGAGACCTTCGTGGCGGTCTCGCACCAGACCTCCGATGCGGTCTCTCACTATGTCGATTCCAATGCGGTGGTGGGTGACTCCGGCGAAGAACTGGAGCACTTCGTCTCCTCCCGCGAGTTCCATCCGTCCACCATGCTGGCGATGCAGCAGATGATCAACGACATCCAGAACGAGGTCAGCCGCTATGGCGCTCTCAATCGCGTTCCGGCCAACATGCAGTCCAACGTCCGGAACCAAATGTACCTGGTGAGCGAGACGATGCGTCTGCTGCCGAAGTATGGCCCCAGCATCTCGGACGACGATAAGAAGGTCTTCGGAAACTACAAGGTCTTCCTGGACCGATCGACGAAGTTCATACCTTCCTGGGTGAAAGTCGCGGTCGCCTTGGCACTCGGTCTGGGGACCATGGTGGGCTGGAAGCGCATTGTGGTTACGGTCGGCGAAAAGATCGGCAAGACGCACCTGACTTACGCCCAGGGAGCTTCGGCGGAGCTGGTCGCCATGATGACGATCCTTGCCGCTGACGGGTATGGTCTTCCAGTCAGTACCACCCACGTTCTGTCGTCCGGTGTGGCGGGAACAATGGCGGCCAACAAGAGCGGGCTCCAGACCAGCACCCTGCGCGATATCGCACTCGCCTGGGTCTTCACGCTTCCGGCAGCGGCAATTCTGTCAGGCGTACTGTACTGGCTGTTCAATATGCTGGTGAAGTAGGCAGCTTCAACAAGGGACATAAAAGGGTGGGGAGAGGGTGTCCCTGCCCTTTCTGCTGTGCAAAACGCGTCCGGAATGGCCCCTTTGCCGGGTGCTCCTCCTCCGGGTCGTTCTTATACACTCAAAGGCAATGAGCCTGAAAGCAAAGATTGAAGCCGTCATTTACGCGTCGGAAGAACCAGTGACCCTTGCCCAGCTGATGGGTCTGCTCGGCCAGGAGGCCCAGGTCGAGCTGGACCAGCTGGCTGATGCGCAGCAGGCGCTTGCGCTGGAAGCGCAGGAGACGAGCGACGGCGACGCTGACCCTGTCGCAGAAGATACTGCGGTCGTGGACGAAGTGGACGGGGAGATCCCTGGCGAGAGCGAACCCGCTCCTTCGCAAGATGCTGGCCCGGAAGAGTCGGCGGAGGCGGTGCCGGAACAGCCGGAACAACCAGAAGAGACCGCCCAGCGGCAGAGTGCCCGGGAGGCAAAGGAAGAGAAGGAGCGGAATCGCCGGCTTCGCGAGTACTTCCGGTCTATCCTCGATCAGTTGATCGCTGATTATGCGAATGGGGATCGCGGCCTGGAGATCCGTGAGGTTGCCAGCGGGTACCGGTTGGCCACGAAACCCGAATATCACGACGCGGTTCGGGGATTCGTAAAGTCCCTCAAACCACCTTTGAAGCTCTCGCTGCAGGCGCTGGAGACGCTGGCCGTCGTCGCTTATAAGCAGCCCATCACGGCGCCAGAGGTCTCTGAGATTCGCGGTGTCGATTCAGGCGGTGTTCTGGGTTCGCTGATGACGCGCAAGCTGGTCACGACAGCGGGACGAAAGCAGGTCATCGGTCGTCCCATTCTCTACAAGACGACCAAAGACTTCCTTCTTCGGTTCGGCCTTAAGGACATCAATGAGCTTCCCTCCATTGAAGAGTTCGAGAAGATGGCCGGAGAGCTCAACGAGCAGGAAGAGATCCAGATGGAGACGCCTGCGGATCAACAGACAGGCGAGACAGCTCAAGAGCATCATGCTCCGGAGACGCCGTCAGAGCTTGAGCCGGAGCGCCACACCCATTTGCCGCAGGCCGACGGGAGCCCCGACCCGATCGACGACCCTCTCGATGACCAGCTTCCCGACGATGAGGGCGATGAGTCTCCCGCGGAATCAGGTTCAGCGGACCCCTCTTCAGAGCCGGTTGAGGAGACGAATCACTGATCTCAGGATGTGGATCTTCCCGTGGCTACAGTGAGCACGGCTTTACGCGCAGGGGGCATGGAATGAAACCTCTAAAAAGTTTGACGATCTTCGGCGAAACGGTAGAGATTCTCGTCGATGGGACGATGACCGGCGGCACCTCGGCGACGATCATCCAGCACACGGCACCGGGAGGCGGTCCTCCGCCACATAGTCATACGTTTGAAGATGAGACTTTTACGGTGCTGGAGGGCGAGTTCGAACTGTTGAGCGAAGGAAAGTGGCATAAAGTTCCTGTGGGTGAGGTCTTCTTCGCTCCACGAGGCGGGGTTCATACATTCCGAAACGCAGGGACGACGATGGGCAGGATAGCCGTCTTCATCTCGCCGGCGGGAATGGAGAACTTCTTCGAAGAGATAGCGGGGCTCTCGCCTGCTAAAGATATGACACGCATTCTCGAGATCTTCAGCCGCTATGGCTTGGCCCTCGGTGCCTCCTGATGCCGGTGGGGCGGCTTTTCAGGAGATAATGGAAAGATGACCGAACCGACCGAACCCAAGGGCGAGCGCCTCCAGAAGATTCTCGCGGCAGCAGGCATTGCCAGCCGCCGCAAGGCCGAGGAACTCATTCTCGAAGGCCGCGTCCAGGTCAATGGACAGACAGTGACCGAACTGGGCACGCGCGCCGATCTGGACCGCGACCACGTTCGGGTTGACGGCAAATTGTTGCACGGTCGTCAGCAACAGCGCTATTACATGCTCAATAAGCCGCGCGGCTATGTCACGACGCTATCTGACCCTGAAAAGCGCCCAACTGTGATGGATCTGATGTCGAAGCGCCGGGGTCCTCATGGGGACTCGGTACGTCTCTATCCAGTAGGTCGCCTTGACTATCTGTCTGAAGGCCTGCTGTTGATGACCAATGACGGGGATCTCGCCAACCAACTCTCCAAGGCGGCGGCGGGGGTCGAGAAGACGTATCTGGTCAAGGTGGCGGGTGTGCCTTCGGCTGAGAGCATCGATCAGCTGCGTAGGGGCATTGTGATCGACCGGGGCCGGTTGAATGAAGTGCGGAGCGGACGGCGCGATCGCGTGGTGACGTCTCCTGCAAAGATCGAACAGGTTCGGGGAGGCGACAACCCGTGGTTTGAACTTGCCCTCACGGAGGGCCGTAACCGGCAAATCCGCAAGATGTTCGAGGAGGTCGGGCACCACGTGGAGAAGATCCGCCGGATCGGCTATGGGGCCTTGAGGCTGGATGTTCCGCCAGGAGAGTATCGGGAGCTCACCCCCGGAGAAGTGACGGCACTGGCGAGAGCGGCGCGAGGGCTGAAGGTCACTCCAAAGCAGAGAACCCCCGAGTTCGCACAGCTGAAAAAACCTGTCCCTCCAAAGAAAGCCAAACCTCGAGTTCCTTCGGACCGGCGCCGCGGCTGAAGGCACTTCTTTCCCTCCGCCGATGATGGATGTTACAGGACGGAGAAAGTCGATGTCGGAGTAGAACAACCTCTCTTTCGATCCTCGAAAGATATGAGGAAACCCATTGACAGCGTTTGATTGGGACGCACACAATACTCTCCGCGATTCATCTTCCAGGGGATGACAAACGCATGTAGAAGAGCATCCAATAGGTATCGTTCAGACGGCACATTACTGGCCCCCGTTTGGACGGCCCTCAAGAAGGCGGAAGTTTGCAGCAAAGGAGTAAAAGTGGCAATCGAAAAAGCTACATTTGGAGCAGGATGCTTCTGGGGTGTGGAAGCAAAATTCAATGAAATTATTGGAGTCATCGATACAGCGGTGGGCTACGAAGGCGGAGACCTCGACCAGCCTACCTATAAGGATGTTTGTACGGACCGCACTGGCCATGCGGAGGTAGTTCAGGTTACGTTCGACAATTCGCGAATCAGTTATGAGAAGTTGCTGGATGCGTTCTTCGCACTGCACGACCCCACACAGGTAAACCGGCAGGGACCGGATTGGGGCACGCAGTACAGGAGCGTCATCTTTGTCCATAGCGAAAGCCAAGCAGCCGAGGCTCGTGCCAAAATTGCCGAATTGAATGCATCCGGAACCTATCGGCAGCCCATCGCGACCAAGGTTGAGCCGACTAAGGTGTTCTGGAAGGCTGAAGAGTACCACCAGCGCTACCTCGAAAAGCGCGGCATGGTGAGCTGTCACATCTAGCCGCTTGAAAGGGGCTGTTCTCTGCAGCCCCTTCTCTCCCATCCTCTACAAGGGCAAGCGGTGAGTCCTGCAAGATAGCTTCACTCAGCCCTATCCACATGGGAGAACAGTCTTCTTCACATTAGTGGCGTGCATTCTGGTTGATTTGGTTGCATCTCTATATAAGTTTCTGGAGAGAGCATTTATCCACTCGCGCTGGAGGATCTTCTTCTCGAGAGAGCGCATGTCTCGATCCGTCTCCTTCCAGTAATCTCGTCAGCGTGGCAGCACACTTCTCGACACTGATCTGTTTAATGCAATGAGCTTCGGGGGTGATGCATTCGGTCGTACATGGTTCCATTTGTTTTTCCGGTTGAACTACGGCGACCCGTGGCCCGACGGGATGCGATCGATTTGGCGATGCATGATGGCTTTTTAGGCCGGTCTCCGCAAAGGCCGTAATCACTAAAGTAGGAACACCACACGCTCCTGCGATATGTGCTGGACCGGAATCGTTACCGAGAAAACAGCTCGCCCCACCGCACAAACCAACGAGTTGCTCGAAGTCCGTTCGTCCAGTCAGATCGAGGACACCTTTCCCTACATATGCTTTAAATTCGACCGCGAGATGCGCTGTTTCAGCTGCCCCTATAAGAACCACAGTCAAATGCCGAGAAACCAACTCTTGAATTGCTAACTTGGCGAACGATTCGACCGGCCATGCTCGACGTGGAACAGAAGCTCCCAACGCTACGATTGCATATGGCTTCTGATCCAGGTCTAAGCTTTTCCGATAATCCTGGTTTGAAACAGAGTGTGCAATCGTAACTATACTGTCTACGGTGTCGCCAATCTGAACGGGGCCTTTCAACAGACCTGCCAGTTGTAGAACCTCTGCCCCACGATTTACTTCATGAACTGCTCGGATAGTGGTAATCAACGAGGTAAACAAGGGGGCAACATCGTATTGAAATTCAGGGCGTTCAGGTTCGAGCTCAGGGGAATAAGCAATCCGATTTTTTCCTCCAATCAGCCACGCAAGGTGGTGCGATCGATGCGGTTCTACACCACCGCGTAAAACGACTACAGTGTGGAAACGGAGATGCCGCCAATGCGTCCACCACCAAAGCACGATACGAACCAGAGTCGGTACGTTCGTGAAGAGTCCGCGTTTCTGCGGTGCCTCCATCACATATAAATGGTCAATGGCCGGGTGAATCTTGACGAGTCGTCCTGCCCCTTGCGTGAAGAAGTTGATTTCAAGATCTGGATTTTCCCTCCGCAAAGCATCCAGCAAAGGAAAGACCATGACCTTGTCTCCAAGGTTCGTAATGAGATCCACAATCGCAAGCTTATGATGGGGGCCAGCGGGTGCTGGAGGCGATTGAGGAGCGTAACGCTTGAAATTTCTTCCAGCGTCCAGGCATCGGTAGAGTTTTTTCAAAAGTGTCGATCGGTTAGATGCCATACATCGAAACCTCTTCGACAGGATTCTCGTCTGTCGCCCTGGCCTTTAGGTATCGTCCGCGAAGTATTCGCCGCACCTCCCAAGACTGCGGAAGAATAACGCACAACAAATAAGAAATTATCGTCCCTGAAAGGACTCCAATCGCTCCGACACGTTGGACCAGGACGATGGAGAGTATGAGATTCAAGATCGCGGTAATGCTGGAATAAACCGCTTGCAACTGTAGACGCTGGGTTGCTGCGAGCAGAGCCGCTTGATTGACGGTAATGGAGAACATTACGACCCAAAAGCACATTCCCCATAGAAGCGCCAAACTCGGCACAGCGGCTTTGCCGGCCCATATCCGGATGATCCACTGACCGGAAAGGCCGATCAGGAATGCAGTAGATATTACGATCAACAAGGTGGCTCGCATGACGCGCCGGTATGCTGCACGAATCCAAACCATATCGTGTCCAACATACGCTTCTGAAAACGCCGGCCAGAGCGACGGCACCAGAAGAGACTGCAATACCGAGGCATACCCTACGAGCCGCCAGGTGACGGCATAAGGAGTCACCTCTTCAGCTCCGAGGTAGTGCGCGATAATGAGATTGTCGGTATTGAAGACAGCGAGGCCTGCTATTTGAAGAACGAAAAACAGCATGCCGTGGCCCATGATTTCCCGGGCTGCTCCAAGATGGAATCTTCGTGGCGTTGGTTGAATACGTGGTTTGTGGCGAATCCCCATCCATAGATTGAGCAAGATGGTTCCCAGCAACATCGCGGAGCAGAAGGCAGCCATCAGATCAACTACTGTGCCATGTATCCGTACCACAAGGATGATCGCTCCCAGACTTAGTACGCTGCTGAGCATGGCGAAAAAATTGGTAACCGGTACACGCTGATATCCGCTCATGACTTTATTGGCGAGTCCCAGCGGTAGCGAGAGAAGAACGTAACTGAAGGAGATAGCTGCGCATTGCCCAGCTTGTCGCGCCATCACCGAATCGCTCAAGCCGAACAGCCTTCCCCAATTGATATGAGGCCAGATTGCCGCTCCGAGAATTCCTAAAAGAACGGCAATCACGCACGTCGCCCAGAAGGCCGTCGCATAGTATTGTTTCGCCATCGCTTCAGAGCGTTTGGCGTAGGCCTTCGAGATACTGTTGGTGAGCGTATTAGCGATCCCCAGATCGAGCACCGCCAGCATCATGATTGTGGTGCTGATCGTTACCCAGAAACCATATCGCTCCTGGCCCAGATAGCGGATCGTAATAGGAAGACTGACCGCGTTTACCAGCACTGCTGTCGCCTTGCCAGCAACCCCCGACGCTCCCCCTTTAAGGACGCGAGTCAGTCGCGGGTCATCTTTCAACTTAGTGCGCAGCGCATGGATCATGGAAGATTAGTATCGCTCTTGACTGACGCAATTGGAAATGCGGTTCGAACGAAGAGTTCGGATCGCCTGCACAGGTACATGATCTTGATCCATCTCTGTCAGAAGCACTGACTCTGTTGAATCGTTACTGTGGACTCAAGGTATACAATTTTGCTCCCTAAGCTGCTTAGGTCGTTTTGGTAGCATTAAGTCTCAGGAGAATGAAGGAATGAACGAGGCATCCAAAACGCGAGCTGTTCGAGACAGCAATTTTTATTCTAGATATATGAGCGACAGTGTTCTCGATGTTGGATGTGGCCCGGATCTGGTTGTCTCTCACGCAAAACCGTTTGACTATGAAGATGGTGATGCGAACGAAATCCTTAACTATCTGAAACCGGAGAGTTTTTTTTGTGTCCATAGCTCACATTGCTTGGAGCACATGAAGAATCCTCGAAAATCGATCCGGGATTGGTGGACTTTGGTAAAGCCCGGTGGTTATCTGATTACGGTTGTTCCCGATGAAGAACTTTATGAGCAGGGATACTGGCCTAGTTTATTCAATACGGATCACAAGAGTATGTTCCGCCTGAACGGTGTTTCCAGACATCCTGAGATATCGTTCAATATCAAAGACCTTATAGAGTCTTTGCCGGGCGCGACGATCATCTCTGTCAAGCGTCACAGCAATCACTACTGTCAGTGGAAGCCACTGGTTCCCTTTCACGCCCCTCAACCGGTTCGTAATACCTTTTTTCGCGTCCGAGGCTGGCTTTTGAAAAGGAAGCTCGTTGACAGTCTAGTCGACCGGATCCTTGTCAAAGTAACTCGATTATTGAATGTGCCTATTGATCAGACTTTAGGAAAGGCACAAGCACAAATTGAAGTTGTGGCACAAAAGAATGGGTGAGCCATAAACCCTGTTCTTCTCGCGGTACATGTCGTTATCGGATATGTGATATTCTATGGTTGCGCTTTTGGTAGAAACGTGGCGCATGGCTTCGCAGGCAAAGACTCCACCGTGGAATCCGGAGATCTGGCCAGAGACTGCGATAGCTTCTCCACCGCTTATCTTCCCCACAATTAGGAAGCCGCGTTGGTTGCTCTGGCTGGAGGCCGTGTCAACGGACGCAGCCTCGCCGTGCAGCAGCAGCCCTTTCGGACGTACGAGAGTCATGCTGAATCCATATTTCGAAGGCGCCCACGGTGCCCCTGCATTTCTCCGCGCTTGATTCAACAAAAGGATTTTTTTTGACCATCCCAACTCTTGAGCAGTACTCAGCCGAACAGGCTGATATTCAGGCAACACAAGCCATCCCCCCCGCTTCAGAGCGTTTTACCAATTTCAACATCTCCGATTCGCTGAAGAAGCGTCTGGCGGCCGCTGGCTTTGTTACACCGACTCCCGTGCAGGCGGGAGCCATTCCCCCCGCGCTTGAGGGCCGTGACATTCTTGCCACTGCTTCTACAGGTACGGGCAAGACCCTCAGCTTCCTCATTCCCATCCTTGAAAAGCTGGAATCCTCTTCCGTCCCCAGCACCCGCCAGAAGCAGAACCCGATCCGTGCGCTCATCCTGCTGCCGACCCGTGAGCTCGCCATGCAGGTTTTGGAGAGCTACTGGAAGCTGATGCCCGGCCATAAGCACGATGCCGTGCTGATCTGCGGCGGGCTGTCTGAGAACGCCCAGTTTGATAACCTCGATCGCGGTCCGCGTCTGGCGGTTGCCACTCCCGGCCGTCTCGAAGACTTTCTCCGCCGTCGGCAGATTGACCTCTCTCAGGTGCAGATGTTCGTGCTCGATGAGGTCGACCGCATGCTCGACATGGGCTTCCTTCCCGCCATTCGGCGCATCGTTACGGCAGTTCCCCGGGGACGCCAGACCATGTGCTACTCCGCGACGCTGGATGCCAATATTCAGGAGATCGTGCGTGACTATGTGAAAGACCCGGTCCGCATCGAGATCGGCGTTACATCCAAGCCGTCGGATCGCGTCGAACTGCGGGTTTACACGGTTATGCAGGACCAGAAGCTTGGTCTGCTGCACCAGATGCTAAGCGAAGAGCAGGGGAGCTTCCTCGTCTTTTCGCGTACCAAACACGGAGCCGATCGCATCGCTCGCAAGCTGGAGAAACTGGGCCATGATTCGAATGCGATTCATGGAGATCGCTCGCAGTCGCAGCGCACCTCGGCCCTGAAAGGTTTCGCTACAGGAAAACATCGCGTTCTGGTAGCGACGGATGTTGCGGCGCGCGGCATTGATATCTCAGATATCGCCCACGTCGTGAACTTCGATATTCCAAACGCCAGCGAAGACTTTGTTCATCGCATCGGCCGCACCGGCCGTGCCGGAGCCAAGGGAGTCGCAACAACGTTTGTGATGCCTCAGGAGCGGCACGATGCTCGCAAACTCGAACGTGAATTAAAGATCAAGTTCGAGTGGCGCGAGGCCGATAAGAATCTGGAGAAAGAGGAGCGCAACAAACCCCTCGATCTGAATTCGATTCTCCCGTCTGAGACCACGACTCGAAAGGCCACCGGGCTTGACGCTCTGCTGGCGCTGGAGAGTCGTTCCTGGCGAGGCGAATCGGAGGGAACATCCGGCGCGCCTGCAAAGAAGGGTCGAACCAGCTTTCGCAGTCGGCGTAAGGGTAGCGGTGCTGGTGTCCGTTCCAGCAGCCACCCTGCTCATGGCGCTTCAAACAGTCAGCGTTCCGGTAAGAGCTCTCCCTCTTCGCACGGCGATCGATCCCGTCCCAGAGGAAAGCGCGGATAACCTGCCGCGTGGGAATGAAGGAAGCGAAGGGAACCCATCATGGGTTCCTTTCGTTTTTTATGGATGTAGCGCTTGAATTGCTTTTGCGTCGTCGGGAGAGAGAACACGGAGACCGCTTTTATCCATCCTGACCCAAAGCGTATGGCTGCCGGCGAGGAAGGCCGAGGCATTGGCTTCGTCCAAAGGAATCGTCCAGTGATAGGCGTCCACATCATGAAGATTCTCTGGACGATCTTGCGGTAAACGTCCCTGATCATCATTGATCTTGAAGCCTGATTTTGGATCGAAGCTGAGAATGCGTTGCAGGGAGGGTTTGGCGAGAATCGCCATGTTGGCCTGTTCTTTTCCGGCGGAAGGCTCGCCGACGAGAACCAGAACCTGAGTCTCAGGCTGGTGGTCGAGGGCCGCACGTAGAAAGGCGAATTCGTGCATGTTATCGGCCATGTTGTAGGTTCCCCAGATATACCCGCCTGAGGGCGGTAGTCCGGTCTGCTTCAGGCGGACAAAGGAATATCCACAGAGCAGAAGCACGCAAACCAGCCATGCTCCGAGGTGCATGGAAGAGGTCCGGAGGCTGGCTCTTTCAAGATTTGCCAGTAGGATCGCCAGGGCCATGCATAGCCAGAATGCGGCCATGGAACCGTAGTAGGCGGCACTGCGGTTTGGCAGAAGAAGGAAGAGCGAGATGGAAGCGAAGGCCGCGCCCAGCAGAAAGACCATGAGCTTCGGCCGGGATCCCAGAAGAGAAGGGGAGCGACGGAGCCACGTGGCAATTGCTATGAGAATCACGAGCCCAAGGGCGGGTACGAGCAGCCGGGCGGTCGGGTGCGCATCCGGAAAGTCAATGGGAATGAAGAACCAGGTGACGTGCGAAAGCGCGATCTTGAGGACAAGCGGCGAAATCGTAATTGGATAAGGGGTCTTATGGCCCAGCAGCGTAATGGCGTGACGGAAGACTGCCAGAACGGTAATGCCGTAAACCGCCCCCACCGCGACCGCCAACGGAAGATGTTTTTTCCATGCGCGAATAGGCTCGACTGTTCCCGGAGACAGGAGGACCGTGAGCACGGCAATCAGTGGGACGGCGAAGGCGCTCTGCTTGGCGAATAACGCGATCGCAAAGCAAAGCCAGGCGACGAGGTGATAGATCCACACCGCGGGGCCTCGGCTACGAAGGGCGCGAAGCAGAAAGAGAATAGAAAGTCCCGAGCCGAAGATGGCAAGGCTGTCACCGAGGGCGCACAGCCATGCGATCGGCGTGTAGATGAGATCTCGAGAAAGGAAGAGAACTGCCGCGGCTGCGGAGACTGCGGGGCTTTGGCGCAGTTCGCGCATGAGGACAAAGACGAGCAGAGCACAGGCCAGGCCAGCGAAGAAGTTGCCGAGCAGAAACGGCAGCGGATGGAGGCCGAACCAGCGCAGGATGTAGCCGACATACAAGACCGTTCCCAGCGGGCGATAGTTGCCGTCCACGGTGTCCAGCGCATTGAAGCTGGCAAGGGGATGGACATAGAGCAGCTTGCGGACGGAGGCGGCGGACAGCAGCATCCAGTCGTCCTGGGCAAAGCCGCCCTGCAGGGTGACCGGAAGCCAGACAATCGTGAACAGTAGAACGATCGCCAGAATCAGCCAGCGTGACGAAAGCCGCCGGAAGCCGCGTGCGATCAACCAGGAGTAGGCCAGGCCCAGGCCAGCGGAGAAGACGGCAATCTGCAGCAATGCCGCGGGAAGGTGCTGGAGGCCATATTCGACGCGGGCGTTGGAGAGGTGCCGATGAGCTGCAAGCAACCGTGCCGCAACCGTGGCAACGGCTGCGAAGATTGTGACCAGAAAGAAGAGAGCGCTGCCTGTCCAGAAACGTTGGAACCGTGAGGTGGCTTGCATCAATCCTTGAGAAAACGGGGAGATTTCGTGCTGAAACGTCGCGATTCTAGAGCAGATTATAGCAGTTGCCCGCTATCCTCTTTCGTTGCCTCAGGTTAACGTTCGGCATCGTTTTTTGGCCGGTGAACAAGGGTGAATCGATGCACGGAAGACGGTTCCGGGGGCAGCCTGCTCTGTCTGGATGGCATGCAGCCATGAGAGAATTAAGGTGATGATCTCTGTCTCGAATGTAACAATGCGCTACGGCTCGAAGCTCCTCTTCGAGGATGTTTCCGTCACGTTTACCACGGGCCGCCGATATGGTCTGACTGGCCCGAATGGGGCCGGCAAATCCACCTTCATGAAGGTGCTCACCGGCGAGATCGACGCCCAGAAGGGGAACGTCGTCCGTCCCAAAAAGATCGGCGTCCTCAAGCAGAACCAGTACGAGTTTGATGCTTACCGTGTGATCGACACCGTCATCATGGGCAACAAGGGTCTCTGGGCCGCGCTCGAAGAGCGTGAGCGCATCTACGAGAAGCCCGAGCTGACCGATGAGGACGGATCGCGTCTCGGCGAGTTGGAAGGCATCGTTGGCGACGAGGACGGCTATGAGGCCGAAGCCAACGCCGCGGTCCTGCTGCAGGGACTCGATATTCCCGACGAAGTTCACGAGCGGAAGATGAGCGAATTGCAGGGCGGCCAGAAGGTCCGCGTTCTGCTGGCGCAGGCGCTGTTCGGAAACCCCCAGGCCCTCCTGCTCGACGAGCCTACGAACTACCTTGATCTCGACTCCATCCACTGGCTCGAGAACTTCCTCAACCGTTATAACGGCACCGTCATTACCATCTCGCACGACCGCCACTTCCTCAACTCGGTCTGCACCCACATTGCCGACATCGACTACGAGACCATCATCACCTACACCGGTGGGTACGACGACATGGTGCTCCAGAAGACCCAGGTCCGGTCGCGCATTGAGAGCCAGAACGAGCAGCGCGAAAAGAAGATCGCTCAGCTGAATGACTTTATCGCCCGCTTCTCTGCCGGTACCCGCAGCTCGCAGGTCAACTCGCGCAAGAAGGAAGTGGAGCGCCTTGCAACGACGGAACTTGCGCGCTCGAACATCCAGCGCCCTTACATCCGCTTCGACATGCTGCGCCCCTCCGGCAAGCATCTGCTCGAGATCGAAGACGTCAACAAGTCCTACACGCAGCCCGACGGCAAGACTGAGCACGTCATCAACAACTTCTCCTCCGCAGTCATGCGGGGCGACAAGATCGTCCTTATCGGGCGCAACGGTCAAGGCAAAACAACGCTGCTCAAGGCGCTGCTCGCCAACGCCGGACTCGACGAATCGGACACGTCGGACATCGATTCCGGCGTCGTCAAGTGGGGTCACGAGGCGCAGATCGGCTACTTCGCGCAGGACCACAAGGGCTCCATCCAGCTCGGCATGACGGCTGCTGACTGGCTGCATCAGTTCGATCCGCAGGCCACCAAGGAAGACATCCGCGGAATCCTCGGCCAGATGCTCTTCCGTGGTGAAGAGGGCAACAAGAAGACGGACGCTCTCTCGGGGGGTGAAGCTGCTCGCCTCCTCTTCTGCAAGCTGATGCTGCAGAAGCCGAACGTTCTTGTGCTGGACGAGCCCACCAACCACCTTGATCTTGAAAGTATCAATGCTTTGAATCAGGCCCTTCAGAAGTACGAAGGCACCGTCTTCCTCGTCACTCATGACCAGGACCTGATCGAAGAGGTTGGAACCCGTATCTGGCACTTTGAGGGCGGCCCGACAGACTTCCACATCACCGATCACAAGGGGCCCTACGAGGAATATCAGCAGCAGCTTGCACTGGCCGCCAGGTAGCGGATATTTATACATCGGTATATGCAGGCAGGCACGGCGTTTTGGCGTCGTGCCTGCTTTTTTATGCAGTCCATGCTGAATGAACATTCCTTCTTCGCGATGCCTGTGGAAGGCATGGAATAATAGGGGTAACAAACCACTTCAACCCTTTGTTAAACCAGTCTCAGGCGGTCGATATGGCAAGTTCAGTGCTGCACAGCGAAACAACGGAAGATCGCTCCAGGAACACAACGACGACCTCGCGCCTCATCGCGCTTGAGGACAAGTACGGCGCACACAACTACAAGCCTCTGGACGTTGTTGTCGAACGGGCCGCAGGCGTCTGGGTCTACGACGTCGAAGGACGCAAGTACCTCGATCTGCTGGCGGCGTATTCTGCCGTCAACCAGGGCCACTGCCACCCTCGTATCCTTGCCGCCATGCAGCAGCAGGCAGAGCGGGTCACGTTGACCTCGCGCGCCTTCCGCAACGATCAGCTGCCGCTGTTTCTGAAGGAGCTCTCGGACCTCACCGGCTACGAGATGACGCTGCCGATGAACTCCGGCACCGAGGCGGTCGAGTCCGCGATCAAGCTCGCACGCAAGTGGGCTTACAAGGTGAAGGGTGTCCCGGAAGGAAAGGCGGAGATCATCGTCTGTGAGAACAACTTTCACGGCCGAACGATCTCGATCATCAGCTTCTCGACCGAGCCGCAGTACCGTGATGGCTTCGGGCCTTATCTCGCCGGCTTCAAGATCATCCCCTTCGGGGACGCCGCTGCGCTGCGGGCGGCGATCACGCCCAACACTGCGGCCTTCCTGGTCGAGCCGATCCAGGGCGAAGCCGGAGTTCTCATTCCTCCCGCTGGTTTTCTCGCCGAGGCGGCGAAGATCTGTCGCGAGAACAACGTGCTCTTCGTAGCCGACGAGATTCAGTCCGGTCTGGGCCGCACGGGTAAGCTCTTTGCTTATGAACACGAAGACCTCAAGCCTGACATGCTGATCGTCGGCAAGGCTCTGGCAGGGGGCTTCTATCCCGTCTCTGCAGTTCTCGCCTCGCACGAGATCATCGGCTTGCTGCACCCCGGGGACCACGGCAGCACCTTCGGCGGTAACCCGATGGCCTGTGCGGTGGCTCGTGCCTCGCTGCGTGTCATCGTCGAAGAGAAGCTCTCTGAGCGCTCTGCCGAACTGGGCAAGATGCTGATGGAGAAACTAAGGGAGATTCGCAGCCCGCAGATCCGTGAGATCCGCGGCAGGGGACTCTGGGTTGCCATTGAGCTCAATGGGCCCGCACGCCCCATCTGCGAGGCGCTGATGCGTGAGGGCATCCTCTGCAAGGAGACGCATGACAACGTCATCCGCATTGCGCCGCCCCTCATCATTGAGCGCGAAGACCTGCTCTGGGCCTGCGACAGGATCAAAGCAGTTCTCGAAGCATAACCAAGAAAGCCGGCCCAACAAGGCCGGCTCTTCTGTTTGAGTCGTTGCGACCTCGCGTTCCGAACAACGTCTACGTCGCTTTCTCCGGATTCGCCCGAAAGGCTGCAAAGGTGCGGTCCAGACCCTCGCGGGTCGAGAGCAGCGGTCTCCATCCAATGCTCTTCAGCTTTGCGTTCGAAAACTGGTTTCCTCCCCACATCGCTCGCGTCTTGTAGGGCGTAAAGATGGCCGGCAGCTGCCCTTTGGATCGCTTGCTGTAGTTCTCTACCATCTTTGAGCCCCACATCAGTGCAGGGTAGGGAACCGGAACGGACCGCACCTTTCTGACCTGTTTCTTGTAAGCAGTCAGGTATTGCTTTGAGGTGACAAGGTTGTCATCAACTACGTTGTAAACTTCGCCGTCAGTGCCTGAGAGCGCAGCCGCCACGATTGCTTCGGCGCAGTTATCGACGTAGGTCAGTGGCAGCAGATTGTTGCCTCCGAGGTGCAGAAAGCGCCCGAACAGATTAAGCCCGACGCGGGTGGAAAAGTGTCCTCCTCCGGGACCGTAGATCACGCCCGGACGCAAGACCACCAGCTCAAAACCATACTTCTGGCGATACTCCCAGAAGAGCTGCTCCTGCCTGAGCTTGGTGTGCGAGTACACGTCGCGCTGTTCAGGATGCTGCTCCATCGGCGTGCGTTCGTCTACCATCGCCCCACGCGGCAGTTCGGGGACACCCATCACTCCGAACGAGCTGACCAGCACTATACGGATGGGTCTTAGCTCATTCACGATCACTTCCAGAAGATTGCGCGAGGCAACGACGGAGTCCAGGAACATCTCGGCCGGGGAGCCCTTGAGCGCGGCAGCCGCGTGGATCACCATGTCGCACCCAGTAATTGCCGGCACGATCTCTGCGGGGTTCTTAAGATTCGCCGAAATAAACTCAAGCCTGGACTGCGGATATCGCGCGGCAATCGCTTCGAGTCCACGCGCTTTTGATGTGTCGCGCAACATGCATCTCAGATCGTTCTGCCCGTGCGCGAGCAAGCGCTCAACGATTGCTTTTCCCAGAAATCCCCCGGCACCGGTGATAAGAATCTTCATCGCGCGCCTCCGCCAACTGTAACCGGGTAAACCTGATGGATAACCTGATCCATGACCTCCGAGACCCGCAAAATTTCGGTGTAGGGAATGGGCGGGGCTCCGTTGTTACGGATCGCTTCATAAAACAATTCGAGCAGCTTCGACATTCCGGCAAAGAAGTGGAACTCGTGTCTCCAGAACTGGCCGATATTTTTTCTGCTCTCTGCCAGGTATCTTCCTGTCATCTGCAACGGCGGTGCGAGTCTACCTAAGGCGCTGGGATATCGTTGCGAGGCTGTGCTCACGACCGTACGGTTGTTGAAGTCCACTTCAACGGTCGCTTTGGTGCCGTATACCTTCAATGTGTTGGCGACCGGGCGGGCGTGGGAGCACAGGCTGCCAAATGCGCTGACATTTCCGCCACGCAGGTAAACCCGCAGCTCGTCCAGCATGGCATCCGTCGCGTTGTTCCTTACACCTTCGCGGCGCTTGAAGGCGAAGGCGTGAATCTCGGGTTCTGCATCCGGGAAGAACGGGACGATGCGGTTGAAGACGTGGTCGATCATGTTGTGGAACAGCTTTCCGGGAAGCTTGTGCACCCAGTAGTTCGGGTCGCTCATCAGGACCTGACCGTAGTTTCCGGAAAGGTCATACCCGATAAAGGCCTCCACGTGCACCGGATCGCCGACGTCGCCACGAGCCATCATCTGCTTGAACTGCATGGCCGGAGGATCGAAGTTCGGCCAGTAGTTGATGGTCATCTGCCGTCCTCCGGCAAGTACCACGTCGATCAGATCGCGTGCCTCGGGAGCCGTCATGGCAAGGGGTTTTTCAAGGAAGACGTGCGCCCCGGCCGCCACGCACTGCCGGGTGAGTGGAAGGTGAACCGCTGGAGGTGTGGTGATGTGCACCACGTCCAGCCGCTCCCGCTCCAGCATCTCGCCGAGGTCGCCATACCAGCCGGGTACGCCGAACCGAACGGCAAGTTGTTCCGCAAGCAACGGCTCACGATCGCAGACGGCGACCAACTCGGCTCCGTCCAGATACTTCACGACTTCTGCATGTCCGTCGGCGATCTTCCCACAGCCGACGATCCCAACCCGCAACTTCTTCAAATCCGCCATTTCTTTTAGCCTACCGAATCTGTGCACTTTCTCCCATGCATTTGCAGGGGGAAGGGGGATTCACCGTGACGCGCGAAACATGGGATACTTCTAGTTGACCTCTGGAGGCGTCGAGCCAGTCCAGGGTGGAGAAACATGCCAGGGACCGAATCCAGCGGACGATCCATCGAAGCCAAGGGCAAAAATGTCCTCGGGCAGCCGCTTGACGTCTGCGGATGCCAACCAATGACCGGTTTTTACCGTAACGGCTGCTGCGAGACCGGACCGGAAGATCTTGGCGTCCACACCATCTGCTGCATGGTGAACGAGGAGTTCCTGCGGGTTTCCAAGCTTATGGGAAACGATCTCAGCACGCCGATGCCGCAGTACGGGTTCCCGGGCCTGAAGCCTGGCGACCGCTGGTGCGTCTGTGCGGCTCGCTGGCTTGAGGTGGAGCAGGCCGGTGCCGGATGTCCAATTGTGCTGGAGGCCACCCATGAGGCGACCCTGGCCATCGTTCCGTTTGAAATTCTCATTCGCTACGCCGTGATTCCTGAAACCCTGCACTAATTCCTGGGTCATCTTCCCTTGCAGAGAATCTTTGGCAGAGAAACACCTGTTAACCGGGTTTTTACTGGACTGAAACCATTGGGCTTGACAGTGGCCCCCGCAAGGCCTGACCGTAGAAGTATTACAAGTTTTCAACTTTAAGCCGTATCTGAACCGTATCCGGTAGATCTTTACGCCGTTCGGCAGAGGCAGATCTTCTTTACACACCGCTTTTCCACCGGTGTCGTGTTTCAAGGAGCCAGTACTCAAATGAGCTATCCCCCCGCGTGTAAGCGTCTTCTCTCTATCGCCGCTGCCGCCTTTCTTGCTGTTTCCGCCGCTGCCCCTGCAGCCGCGCAGACGTCAGCCGTCGGCAACATCACCGGCACCGTAACCGACTCCAGTGGAGCGGCGGTTCCCGGAGCGACGGTTACGATTCTGAACAATGAGACCGGCGCCACCCGCACCTTGACCACCGGAGGCAACGGAGACTTTACCTCCTCGTTCCTGCAGCCCGGCCACTACGAGATCATCTTCAGCGGTTCTGGGTTCGCAAAAGTTGACCGCAAGAACCTGGTGCTCACCGTGGGACAGACACTGTCGGTGGATGCCGCGCTTCCTGCCGCCCAGGCCTCGTCGGAGATCACCGTAACCGACGCCTCTCCGCTGATCGATACCGAGAAGTCCGAAGTCTCTCAGACTGTCGGCGTGCAACTGGTCACCAATCTCCCGGTCAACGGACGCCGATGGGACAACTTCGTTCTGCTGACGCCGAATGTGGTCCCAGACGGCAATACCGGTCTGATCTCTTATCGCGGTGTCTCAGGCCTGTACAACACCAATCTGGTCGATGGAACGAATAACCAGCAGGCCTTCTTCTCCGAAGCCCGCGGACGTTCGCTTGGCGCACCGTATGTCTTCTCCCAGGACTCCATCAAGGAGTTCCAGTCCTCGGCTTCGGGTTACTCCGCTGAGTTCGGTCAGGCCGCCGGCGGACAGATCAACGCCATCACCCGGTCCGGCACCAACGCTACCCATGGCGATCTCTTCTACTACCTTCGCTACCCTTCGCTGAACGCGCTGGACCCATTCGCGAAGTTCACGGGCCGCAACAACAATCAACCATTCCTTCTGCAGCCCACCGTGCATCAGCAGCAGCAGTTCGGCGGCTCGGTCGGCGGCCCCATCATCAAGGACAAGCTCTTCTACTTCTTTACCTATGATGGATTCCGCAAGGTAAACCCGATTCTCTTTACGTCGTCCATCCCCAGCGCGACCATTCTGCAGTACGGAAGCAACACCTATACCTCCGGCGGTGCTGCCATCAACACCTGCCCGGCACCGTTGACGGTTGGTCAGTGCACCGCGGCAGCCCAGTACATCACCAACAGCCTGACCGGCTTCCCCCGCACGACGACGCAGGACATCTTCTTCCCGCGCCTGGACTATCAGCTCAACGACCGGAATCATCTTTCGGCAAGCTTCAACTGGCAGAACTTCAAGTTGCCGAACGGCTATCGCACCGACAACACTCGCAATAACGACTCCAACACCTCGAACGGACGCAACGACTTCCACGAGCGCTTCCTGGTCGCCAACTGGGAGTCGGTCGTCAGCGCCAACGCCGCAAACGCACTTCACTTCCAATGGTCCCGCGATCTTGAGACGACGGGCTCGAACGCACCCGGACCGGCTGTCTCTATCAATGGCCTCTTCGGCTATGGTGGCAATCTCGCTCTGCCTCGTCCGGCCTTCCCGGATGAGCATCGCTGGCAGGTTGCAGATGTCTATTCTGTGACCAGGGGCAAGCACTCGCTCAAGGCCGGTGTCGATCTCAACTTCATTCACGACTACATCGCGAACCTCTTCCAGGGCAACGGAAACTACACTTACTCCCGCGGCTCCGGCGCGACGGCTACAGCGACCAACTTCACCGACTGGGTCCAGGATGTCTACGCCGTCAACGGTGCGCGACACTACCAGAACTTTACCCAGGTAGCCGATCTGCTGAGCAAGGTTCCAGGCAGCGATGATTTCTGGAACAAGGATCTTTCGGCCTTCGCAGAAGACAGCTGGAAGGTAGCTCCCTCGTTCACGCTGACGGCAGGTGTCCGCTACGACACGCAGCTGGTGCCGCAGCCTGCGCGCCCGTATGTCACCAGCGCCAATGGTCAGCCCAGCCCGCTGGGCCAGCTCTACACCAGCACCATCAATATCAACTACAAGATGTTCCAGCCGCGTGTCGGTTTCTCATGGTCACCCCAGCCCGGAACCGTCTTCCGTGGCGGTTATGGAATGTTCTACGGGCTGACCTCGAACTCGACCTTCTATGCACTGCGCGTAGAAAACGGAGTCTTCCAGCAGCAATATAACTTCTCAAGCGCCACAGCTTCGGGAGCTCCAGCTGCCCCCAACGTGCTCTTCACGCCTCCCGGCCCGGCTCTCGCCGCTCCGTTCGCCGGTGCTGCGGCGCCGCAGGCAGTAGGACTCGGAAACGCGACTTTGCCCACGATCTCTTTCCGCGGTCTGAGCCCGAGCTTCTCCAATCCATTCACCCATTCGATGGACCTCGGCGTCGAGCAGGAGCTGCCGTTACACTCTTCGCTCTCGCTCTCCTACGTGGGCACGCGCGGCCTTCGTCTTCCGTACTTCATCGACGTCAACCAGCCGGCTCCGACCACGACTCGCACCTACGACGTCTACAACACCGCCAATGCGCTCGCGCAGCAGGTGACCGTGCCATTCTCGCCTTCAACGGGCAGACGTCCTTCACCGAACGACGGCAGCATTCTTGCTGGATTCAGCGGACTCAACTCCTGGTATCACTCGCTGGCGGTCTCAATTCGCAAGCCGATGGGCCACGGTGTCGAGCTGCTGGTCAACTACACCTGGGCGAAGGCGATGGATAACAGCCAGGTCTCGGGAGTCAACGGAACCTTCAACGGAACCAACATCATCCTCGATCCCTTCAATTTGAAGAACAGCTACCCCAGCGGCATCAATATGACCCGCGAGTACTCCCGTTCCGATCTCGATCTGCGCTCCCGCTTTGTGGGCAGCCTGATCGCGACCTCGAACTTTACCGTGCCCACGTACGCGCGCTCGCTGGTCAATGGATGGACCCTTTCGGGAACATTTACCGCACAATCCGGAATCCCTCTCACAGCGTTCATGTCCAACAACCCCTCGTCAGCAGGTGCAGCCTTCGCGGGGCTGGATGGCTCTGCGACCGGTCTTGCGGTCAATCTGAACAATGCTCCGGGAGGAGCCTTCGGGCGTGCGCCGTTCGTGCCGCGCAATGCGTACGTGTACGGTGGTCTCCGCAATGTGGATGCGCGCATCTCGCGTGAGTTCCCCATCCACGAGTCGATCAAGTTCCAGGTGCTGATGGAGGCCTTCAACGCTGTCAACAAGCGCCAGGTGCTCGGTGTCTCGAATCTCGCCTACTCTTTCGCTGCTCCCAAGGTTCCCGGCGGTAATCCCGCGATCGTCCCGTATACAGCGACGCCTTTCGGTGCACCAACCCAAACCTCGGGCACACTCTATGGACCCCGCCAGCTACAGTTCGCGGCGAAGCTCTTTTTCTAACCTGGTTACTTACAAATAAAACAGAGAGGCTCCCATCGCGGAGCCTCTTTTCTTGTCCAGCGGATTTTTCTAAATTAGTGCGTAGACGAAAATGTTTCTATCCTGCAGACGACATCGTTGCTAGACAGAGACAGAGAAAAGATTTGTCGTGAGTGGCTGGTTGCGAGGGAAGAAGTGGTGCGCCCGAGAAGATTCGAACTTCTGACCTACAGCTTCGGAGGCTGCCGCTCTATCCAGCTGAGCTACGGGCGCATGCCTTAAGCGTAGCATGTCCGCGGCGGATTGACAGGATCTACGCTACGGTCCAGCATCGATGGTGCCGTAGAAGGATCATCGAACTTTTACACGAAAGAGAGACAGATCATGCTCCTCCGCAACCTAACTTCACTTGCCTGTACCGTCGTTCTCGCAACCACTGGCTTCGCCCAGATGGGCAAATCCCTTCCCAGCCCGCCGGAGACGGCTACGGTCTCCCTCAACGGAAAATCCATCACCATCAAGTACGGCGCACCTTCGATGCGAGGCCGCAAGATCATGGGAGAACTGGTTCCCTACGATAAGGTCTGGCGTACCGGAGCCAACGATGCAACGACCTTCGTGACGGATGGAAACCTGAAGATCGGCTCAAGCTCGGTGCCTGCAGGAAGCTACACCCTCTACACCATGCCGGGGGCCAGCCAGTGGCAACTCATCATCAACAAGCAGACCGGCCAGTGGGGAACGAAGTACGAAGAATCTCAGGATCTCGCTCGCATTCCGATGAAGTCTGGGAAGCTCTCTGCGCCGCAGGAGAGGATGTCGATCTCTTTTGAGAACACCAAAGGCAATAGCACCGAACTTCACGTCAAATGGGAAAACACGGACCAATCCGTGACCATCACTGCTCAATAGATATTCGCTTTTTCCAGATTGGCTGCAGGTCGCTTGCGGCAAGATGAAGCGCGACCCAAAGCGTGAACCATTCCACGCCCAAAAGCGGCTGCAGCCATCCTAGTTTGGAGAGCCATGCGGTACCAATTCCGGCAGTAATTATGGCTACGTTGACGACAAGAATCGACGGCCCTCGCAGGGCTTTACTTTCGCCGTTACTTCGCGACTCAGCGTAAAAATAGGCTGTCAGGTAGTGATAAAAGCTAGCTGCCGCAATGTGAAAGATATAAATGCCGACTCGGAATGACTCACTCATGTATCTGCCGTAGCTGATCCATACCATTGTCTCGCCGAGCAGAAATAGGGTGAGCAAAGGTAACAGAACATCTGCTGTCGCAAGCATCTTCCAGCCACCAAACACGAGCACCGCGGCCGCAATTGCCACTGAGCCTGCAAGTGCGACAGTGGGGTTGTCTAATGGTCCTGCCGGAAACAGGCATACGGTGAACCATGCAAACGCCGCAACAGGAGAGTAATAGGCTGCGCGTGTTTCCTTGATGCCTGAGAAAAAAACTTCTGCTTTGACGAAATGAGCGATGTTATATACCCAGGCCATCAAGCTGAAGACCGCGACCCCCAACCATGTGCGGAGTGCGATCAGGAAAAGCAGCAAGATGCCAACAGTGGTCCAATAGCCAATTCGAGAACCGCTGGAGAATCGGCGGCTGGCAATCCACTGGCCGCGCCAGGCGTAGGCGAAATGCGACAATCCGGCAAACGCCGTCAGCGCATAAAGATTCAGCGTCTCAGCCGCGATAGATCCTTGCCAGATGTGCTTCGGAGGCTCAGGTACTAATTTCAGTGGCATCGCGTATCCGGCGCCAAGTAAAAGAAATGTGAGACCCAAAGCCAGATAGGGACGGCTGGTAACCTTCATCTCCGTGTCGATCGAGGTTGGGCTCATTCGCAATTATCTGCGATTCTATCGGGTCGGCGAGTCTGCGGCGTCCCTTTCTCTTCTCAGCTTCTCCATCACCGCTGAAACCAGCTCTTTCGCCCCATTCAGATTCATCATCACCGCCTGCAGATCGAGCGCCGGAACCTTCGGGTTCCGGTTGCTCGTGCAGTAAACGCCATGCTGGCCGATCAGGATCAGGGCATCGGTCAGGCAGTCCATCGTCGTGGCCAGACGGCCCCGCGCCTCACCCATCATGAACTCGTGCTTTTCGAGTTCAGCCTGCCTGTCGTCGCCCAGATAACGAAAGTCCGACACTACCACTCCTTTGCAGCGGTGTCCGGCGTCAGTGCGGACGAATCAGCCGTGCCGTTCGGCGTTGGCTTCCAGCGCAGTATGGGTTTACGTGCCGCCGTGGTCTCATCCAGCCGCCGCAGCCGCGTCGTATGCGGAGAAGTCGTCACCACCTCCGGATTCTCCTCGGCCTCGCGAGCAATCTGCTTTAGCGCGTCGATCAGGAGGTCCAGCTCTTCACGGCTCTCGCTCTCTGTCGGCTCAATCATCATCGCGCCCTGCACCACCATCGGGAACGAAACCGTGTAGGCGTGGAAGCCGTAGTCGATCAGTCGCTTGCCCATATCGCCCGTCTTCACGCCATTCTTCGCCTGGCGCTTGTCCGAGAAGACAACCTCATGCAGCGAACGCGTCTTGTATTGGAGGTCGAAGGTATCCTCAAGCTTGGCGCGAATGTAGTTCGCATTCAGTACGGCGTCTTCGGTCGTCTGCCGCAGACCGTCTGGGCCATTGGCAAGAATGTATGCGAGCGCACGCACAAACATACCGAAGTTTCCATAGAATGCGCGAACGCGGCCAATGCTCTGCGGACGGTCGTAGTCAAGCGCGAGCGTACCATCGGCCTTGGTAACGACGACCGGCTTCGGCAGGAACGGCTCCAGGATCTTCTTGCACGCCACTGGACCCGAGCCTGGGCCACCGCCACCGTGCGGCGTCGAGAAGGTCTTATGCAGGTTCAGGTGCATCACGTCCACGCCAAAGTCGCCGGGCCGCGTCTTGCCGACGAGTGCGTTCATATTGGCGCCGTCCATGTAGAGCAGCGCACCCTTCGCATGCAGAATATCCGCGATCTTGTGAATCTCACTCTCAAATACACCGATGGTCGAAGGATTCGTCAGCATCAAGGCGGCGGTGTCTTCATCCACCATGCGCTCCAGCTCGGCGATATCCACCATGCCCTGCGCATTCGACTTCAGGTTTGCCACCTGGTAGCCGCATACCGCCGCAGTCGCTGGATTCGTGCCATGCGCGGAGTCTGGAATCAGAATCTTCTTCCGCGCATTGCCCTGAGCTTCGTGATACGCACGGGCCAGCAGGATACCTGTGAACTCGCCATGCGCTCCCGCTGCAGGCTGTAGCGTGATCGTGTCCATGCCCGTAATCTCGATCAGGCAGTCGCTCAGCAGCTTCATGATGCCCAGCGCGCCCTGCGACAGCGACTCCGGCTGATACGGATGCGCCTCCGCGATGCCCTCGAGCCGCGAGACTAGCTCGTTCACGCGCGGGTTGTACTTCATCGTGCAGCTCCCCAGCGGATACATGCCGAGATCGATCGCGTAGTTCCAGGTCGAAAGACGCGTGAAGTGGCGAACAATCTCAATCTCGCTCAGCTCCGGCATCACACCCAGGTCTGTACGAACCGAACCACCGAGAAGGGAAGCGGCATCGACCGCCGGCACGTCCAGCTCAGCCAGACGGTAACCCTTCTTCCCCGGCGAAGATTTTTCAAACATCAGATCTTCGTTCTGGTTGACGTGCGTCGTTACCTTCTTCGGCGTTCCTACAAACTTTGTCTCGCTCATCTTTCCCTCACACACCGCCAATACCTACAGCACGAAAGCTCGTCATTCTGAGCGTAGCGAAGAATCCCTGTATTTCGCCTGTGCAGCCACAACTTCAACCGAATGCTTAAAACTCCATCTGGTCCGCAACTAATCCGGTTGATGAATAACTTCCGGCCTCCGGCCCATCCAGATCTTCCTCGCGCAGCGAAAGCGCAAGTACGGTGTCGTTCTCAAACTTCACCGTCAGCGAATCGCCTTCTTCCAGCGTCGCCTCTTCCACCTTCTCGCCGATCAGCGCGCACAGCGCATTGCGATACTCCGGCTCGCCAAACGCAATCGAAAACTCGCTCAGCAGCACGTGCGGCCACGCGTAAAGCGTCAGCAGAGGCGTATCGAAACGAAGCTGCAGAAAATCCTGCACGAACTCCACTGCATTCAACTCTTCGCCGACGATCTCCGAGATGTCCATGACTACTTCAGCGCCTCAGCCGCCGCATCAATCTGCGCCTTGGTCGTCAGCTCCGTTGCACACCAAAGGCTCGCATTCGGCCCAAGCTCCGGATACCACTTGCTCAACGGCAAACCGCCGATGATCTTCTTCTCGAGCAGTGCAGTATTCGCAGCCTCGGCATCTCTTCCAAGATCGAGCACAAACTCATGGAACCGCGGAGCACCTTCGAACAATACCTTTGCGCCCTTGCCCAGCGTGTCAGCGGCATACTTCGCCTTCGCCAGGTTCTGCACAGCAAGATCCTTCATACCTTCCTTGCCGTACACCGTCAGGAAGACCGTCGTCATCATGGCCACCAGCGCCTGATTGGTGCAGATGTTCGAGGTCGCCTTCTCGCGGCGGATATGCTGTTCGCGTGTCGACAGCGTCAGCACAAAGCCGCGCTTGCCGTCCGCGTCCTTCGTCTCGCCCACGATGCGTCCGGGCATCTGTCGCAGGAACTTCTCCTTGCAGGCAATCACACCGCAGAACGGCCCGCCGTAGCTCGGAGCCACGCCAAAGCTTTGTGCCTCCAGCGAGACGATGTCCGCCTCCACAGGCGGTTTTACGATGCCGAGTGAGATAGCCTCCGCAATCGAAACAATCAGCAGCGCGCCCTTCTTATGAGCAATGTCAGCGATCGCCGCGACATCTTCAATCGTTCCAAAGAAGTTCGGTGACTGGATCAGAACGCACGCCGTGTTGTCGTTGATCGCCGCGTCCAGCGCCGCCAGATCCACACGGCCGCTTTCCGCATAGCCGACCTCAGCCAGCGGAATCTCCTGGTGCTGCGCATAGGTTGCGATCACCTCGCGATACTCCGGATGCACCGTCCGCGCGATCACCGCGCCGTCGCGGCCCGTCACGCGAACCGCCATCATGATGGCCTCAGCCGCACCGGTCGAGCCGTCATACATCGAGGCGTTTGCAATCTCCATGCCCGTCAGCTCGCAGATCATCGTCTGGAACTCGAACATCGCCTGCAGCGTGCCCTGCGAGATCTCAGGCTGATACGGCGTGTAGCTGGTCAGAAACTCACCGCGCGACACCACTGTATCGATCAGGACCGGACGATAGTGCCGGTATACGCCCGCGCCCAGAAAGCTCGCATAGCCCGTAGCGTTCTGGTTCGCATACTCGCGAAAGCGGTCGATGATCTCCGACTCACCGTGCTGGCGGGGAATCGCGAGATCGCGCTTGAACTGGTACTCCTCGGGAATGGTCGCGAACAGGTCATCAATCGATGACACGCCGATCTCGGCGAGCATCTCCTTGCGGTCCGCAGGGGACTTTGGCAGATAGCGCATCGTTCTAGTGTCCGGTCTCTTCGCTGACGAACTTCTCGTAGTCCGCTGCTGACAACAAGCCGTCAACCTCGGAGGCATCGCTGATGTCGACCTTCAGCATCCAGGTCGAGTTCGCGTCCGCATTAATCTTTTCGGGAGCATCCTTCAGAGCTTCGTTCACTTCAGCCACGGTTCCCGTCACCGGCGAGTACAGGTCCGAAACCGCCTTGACCGACTCTACCGAGCCGAAGATCTCTCCGGCCTTCAGCTCGGCTCCAACCTTCGGCAGGTCGACAAAGACGATATCGCCGAGGGAGTTCTGCGCATAATCGGTGATGCCGACCGTGCCCTTGGCACCGTCGACGCTGATCCACTCGTGTTCCTTGGTGTACTTGTAATCCGCAGGATAGGACATAGCTGTTTTTGGGAGTCTCCGCTTCTATTGTAGTAGGTGTAGCGTGGAAAACAGTGCGGTAAACGCCCGTCAGCGTGGCCCGAACCCCGGATAAGGCTCCAGCTGGGTCACCAGCGGAAAACCAATCATTCCCAGCTTGAACAGGGGCAGGCTCTCAATCGCCTCCCGGACCTCCGCCTCGTCCGCCACCTCCAGAACCAGCGCCGCGCCGGGCTTGTCTTTACGCCGCCAGGCGCTGCGCAGAACGCCGGCAGCATACAGTTCGCGTACTCTCTGACCCTCGGCCGCAATCAGCTCGGGCTTCCACGCCTCGGCCGGAAATTTATCGGTAAAACGCTCCGTCAAAACCAAAAACTGCATGCTCACACTCCCGTACTCTCGATTGTCGTTATGGATGGCTCACCCAAAAAGTGTCATCCTGAGCGAAGCGCAGCGTAGTCGAAGGATCTGCGGTTCGCCTGCGCAGCCTCAACCCTCAATCCTTATTTCTTCGCCCGCTTATAAAACGGTGTCGGCACAACCTTCGCCTTGACCATCTGCCCGCGAATCTCAACCGCAACCTCAGTATCCAGGGCCGTAAACTCTACTGGTACATATGCCAGCGCGATGTTTTTCTTCAAAAACGGCGCTGGCGACCCGCTCGTAATCTCGCCAATTCGCGTGCCGTTCGGAGAAAACACCGGATACCCATCCCGGCCGATCCCGCGCTCAACCATCTCCAGTCCAACGAGCTTCCGTTTCGGTCCGCCTTCCTCCTGGACCTTCACCAGAGCATCGCGCCCCACAAAGTCGCCCTTCTCCAGCTTCGCGTAACGGCCCAGACCCGCCTCGAAGACGTTGATCGTGTCCGAGATCTCGTGGCCATACAGCGCCATCGCGGCCTCCAGGCGCAGGGTGTTCCGCGCCCCCAGCCCACACGGCAAGATCCCAAACTCCTTGCCGGCCTCCAGAACCTCACCCCACACCCGCGCACTTGTCGGCTCATCCGATGGGATATAGATCTCAAATCCATCTTCGCCCGTGTATCCCGTTCGAGCGATCATTACGTTGTGCAGACCGCACACCTGGCCCCACGTAAACCAATAGTTCTTGATCTGGCTCAGATCCACCGGCGTCAGCTTCTGCAACGTCTCTTGCGCCCTCGGCCCCTGGATCGCAAGTTGAGTGTAGTAGTCGCTGAAGTCGTTCATGTGCACGCTCGGCATTCCGCCGATCACCTGCCGCACCCACTGCACATCCTTCTCACGCGTCCCCGCGTTGATGACGATCAGGTAGTCGTTGTCCGACAGCTTGTGCACTACGACGTCATCTACAAATGTCCCGTTTGGATACAGCATCGCCGAGTACTGCGCCTGCCCCACCTGCAGCTTCGAGGCATCATTCATGCATAGCTTCTGAATCGCAGCCAGCGACCCCGGCCCGCGCAGCTGAATGTCGCCCATGTGCGATACATCGAAGACGCCCACGCCCGTCCGTACGGCCATGTGCTCCGCCGTCAAACCGCAGCAGTCCACCGGCATGTCCCAGCCGCCGAAATCCACCATCTTCGCCTTCGCGGCACGGTGAACGGCGTTCAAAGCAGTCTTTCGTAGGGGAGTCGCAGTCTCAGACAAGATCGTTACCTCTGAAGTTCATCGTAGTTGTGCCGCTATTCCACGGTCAACGGACCCGGCAGCTGTGATCAAGAGACCATCCACTCTTTGCTTATGGAGTGTTCTTCTGAGGGAAGGGGCGGGCGCACGTTCCTGCACGCAACCCCGCCCCTGAGATTTGTGAACGACCAGCGATCGGGCCGTCCGCACCCCCCCATCGTCAACTCTTTAGCGCTTAGCCGCGAACCGAAATCATGTCCCGAAGTACAGGTTCTCCCGTACGAGGGTTCGTCAAAGTCACATTCTCAAGTGCTTGAATGAGCCACCCACGGGGCTGGAGCTTCAATACGGCGAGGATCACGGTATCTACCGCATGCGGACCAGCTGGATGTGCCGTTCCAACGGTAAGACGACTCCAGCAGTGGACGACGGCAGCGTTATCGCCGAGAGCGATCGTCTCGATGATCTCATTTTCCATTATGGAATCGCTGTAAATCGTCTCGTGAATAGGGGCATGGAGAGAGATGATCTCTTGAACACCACGCACATAGTGACCGAAACGATTAACGAACGTAGCATCCTCACAGAAGAGCGACGCCAGTGCTGCCATCTCATGACTATTCCAGGCTTTTTGGAATTCTTCTGCTATGTTCTCAGGCTTTCTCATCTCGATCATGTTATTTCATGGTCCGGGAATATCCGGTCTGGGCGATAATCTCTGACCTCATGGTCTCGCGGGTATCGAGTCGCCGAGTTCATAACAGCCCCATGTGTGCCACCCGCAGTTGAAGGATCTGCGGTCTGCTTCATCAGAAGCGTCTCGCAGATCGATAGCGCACCGCTTACACCACCACCGACTCTCGATACTCTCCAAATACTCCGCGCAGTACATCCGCGATCTCGCCCACGGTGGCATAAGCTTCCACCGCGCCAACGATGCGCGGCATCACGTTCTCGCCGCTTTGTGCGGCATCTTCCACACCACGCAACGCAGTCGCATGAGCCTCCGCATCCCTCCGCACCCGTAGTGCCGTCACCCTCTCCACCTGCCTGCGCTCCAGCTCTTCGTCGATCTTCTGGATCGGGACCGCTCGCGTCTCTTCGGTCACAAAATCATTGATCCCCACCACGACAGCCTTCTTGTCGTCGACCGCGCGCTGGTAGACATACGCCGCATTCTGAATCTCGCGCTGCACATACCCTTGTTCGATCGCACGCAACATCCCGTACTGACCCCCCAGATCGAATCGCGCTATCGTCGTCAGATATTCGTCTGCTCGTTCTTCAATCTCATTCGTCAGCGTCTCCACGAAGTACGAACCCGCCAGTGGATCCACAGTATCGGCCACACCGCTCTCATGCGCCAGCACCTGCTGCGTACGCAGCGCGATCCTGGCTGCGTGCTCCGTCGGCAGCGCCAGCGCCTCATCGAACCCGTTCGTATGCAGCGACTGCGTGCCGCCCAGCACCGCGGCCAACGCCTGTACTGTCGTTCGCACAATATTGTTCTCCGGCTGCTGTGCCGTCAGTGTCGAGCCCGCGGTCTGCGTATGGAATCGCAGCATCCAGCTTCGCGGATTGGTCGCGCCAAAGTGCTCGCGCATCAGCCGCGCCCACATCCTGCGCGCCGCGCGAAACTTCGCCACCTCCTCCAGCAGATTGTTGTGGGCGTTGAAGAAGAAGCTCAGCCGGGGAGCGAACGTATCCACCTCAAGCCCGGCATCGATCGCTGCCTGCACATAGGTCATGCCATCGGCCAGCGTAAATGCCACCTCCTGGACGGCGGTGCATCCCGCTTCGCGCATGTGGTAGCCCGAGATCGAAATTGTGTTCCATTCCGGAGTCTCCTTCTCGGCCCACGCAAAGATGTCCGTCACCAGCCGCATCGCATGCTTCACCGGATAGATGTAGGTTCCGCGCGCGATGTACTCCTTCAGGATGTCGTTCTGTACCGTTCCGCTCAGCTTCTTCGTGTCCGCACCCTGCCGCTTCGCCACTGCGACATACAGCGCCAGTAGAATCGAAGCCGTCGCGTTGATCGTCATCGAGGTGGAGATCTCATCCAGTCGAATCCCCTCGAACAACCGCTCCATGTCTTCCATCGAATCAATTGCTACTCCCACCTTGCCCACTTCGCCCAGCGCCAGCGGCGAGTCAGAGTCATATCCGATCTGCGTCGGCAGATCGAACGCCACGCTCAGGCCCTTCGTGCCCTGTGAGAGAAGAAACTTGTACCGCCGGTTCGACTCCTCGGCATCGCCCATGCCGGCGTACTGGCGCATCGTCCATAGACGGCCCCGGTACATCGTCTTCTGGATTCCTCGCGTAAACGGATACTCGCCTGGCGTCCCCAGCTGCGCCTCGGCATCGAAGTCTTCCAGCCGTTCAGCACCATAGACCTCATCGACCGGAATGCCGGAACTCGTCTCTACATGCCTCGGTGGCGTTCGCGGTGTGTTCTTCGCCATGAGGCTAAAGTGTACTCGTCTCGCATGGATTCTTTTATGGAACAATGAGTCTATGTCTGGAGAAGTTTTTGGTGGATTTGTCTGCACCGTCTGCGGCGAGCGGCATGAAGTTCTGCCCCTCAAATACAGCATCAAAGCGCCGCAGGCTGTTCTCGCAGTTCCGCCCGACCAGATAGAGGACCGTGTGGTCATCACAGCGGACCAGTGCGTGATCGATGGACAGCAGTTCTATCTCCGGGGCCGCATCCTCATCCCGGTTCGCGGACTCGAGGCTCCATTCGTCTGGGGTGTATGGGCGGAGATCAGCCCCAAAAGCTTCCTTCGTGCCAACGAGGTCTGGCAGCTTCAGGGCAGGGAACAGGAGCTGCCGTTCATGGGCTGGCTGAATAACGACCTGTTCCTGTTCGGCGATACCCTCAACCTGCAGCTTGACATCCATACCCAGCCAGTTGGGGAGCGTCCTTTATTCACGATCTCTGACCCGAACCATCCTCTCGCGATCCAGCAGCGCGACGGGATTACGATCGATACGGTTCAGGACATCGCGGAGATGATCCTTCACCGGGGCGAGCCCGGCTGACGACGTTCTAACGCGCCCGCTCCCTGCGCTTCGCCCGCGAAAAACTGCTGATGCAGAAATATGCAAAGACGATGCCCATGATGGCGGCCATCAGGAAGTGCACGTGCGCGTCGTGCTCGCCCGCCTTCTCGTGCAGATGTCCGCGCAGCTTCCATGCTCCACTCAGCGCATAGACGGCGAAGATCCCGAAAAAAACTCCCGTAAATTCAAGCCACAACACTCCCGACAGACGGACGAAGGGGCTCCAGACCGCCTCTCCAAACCTCTTCCCGCCGCGAGCCACTCCTTCGGTCGCGCGCTTCGCCTGCGCGGCCGTCCGGGTCACCTGTTGCGATGCCGCCCGTCCCGTCGTTGGGCGTGAGGTTGCCAGTTGTGCTGCGGGAACGGAAGGCTTTTCCACTGGACGAGGGTTCGGCGTCGTGGCTGCATCCACCGCCGTTACCAGCGACTTGGCGGCGGCCCGCGCTCCTACTCCCAGTGCCCGCCCGAAACGTACCGAATCCATACCGTTGAGTGTAGCTGTTCCACCCTCCCCCGAAAAGACTCCCGCTCTTCCATCAAACGCGAACGCAACCTCCGCGCATCCAAGCCGAAAAAGAACGATCTCGTTAGGAGCCTCATGAAAAATATTCTTTATGTAACTGCTGGATTCTGTGCTGCCGCCGTCGGACTCATCATCTGGGGCCCCCGCCGTACCGTCCCTGTTGAGGACCTCGCCCATCGGCTCGAAGCCGCGTGGGCTGACCATCACACCGTTACATAAAGATTCGTTCGCAGCTTCGCCGTCCATCTTTCGTGCGATTCTGCCACCTGAAACAATCAGTTTCCTCAAAGCAATCTCGTTGCAGCCCGCTCCCGGATGGGCGTATTCTGTTCTCATATTGGTTCGCAGCACCCGCAATGCCGTTCCCCGCCGGACTATCAGCCGGGAATACCCGATGCGAGGTCAGATGTATATCGAGCGGCCCGGAGGTGGCATTGAATCCAAAGGTCAAACAGCTCATTCAGAAGCTTGGGGAAGCGATCCACGAGACGGTCTCCGAGTCCGAGGACATCGCCGTCGTCGTCAAAGACATCCGGGAGCAGGGCTTCGACGTCCTCCTGATGCTTGAGGCAACGATCGGCCTCAATGAAGTAGAGACCGATCCCGAGTCGTCTCAGGAAGACGCAGGCGATCTGGACGGTCCATTTACCAACAGCGATCTCTCCTTCTTGAAATCCCTGCGGATCAGTGTCAACGAAAACGAAATTGCCGAAGAGGGCGACGCCCCAGGGGCCTGATTCGCTCCGTACCCTTTCATAAAAAAGCCTGCGCATTCCCAGCGCGGGCTTTTTTATTTCCGTTCCTTAAAAGAGCGAAATGAAAATCATCGGAGAGTGATAGACTCGCGTTCTCCTCCCCGGACGCGTTCGTGGTTTTGTGCATCCCAACAGGCAGGTCTCCCGGAGGAGGCCGGCCAGAGGTCGCTAGATGAAAGATACGCTTGGTGTTCTGTTAGCCGGTGGTGCCGGTGAACGTCTTTTCCCATTGACCCGCGATCGCGCGAAGCCTGCCGTACCGTTCGCCGGCCAGTACCGCATCATCGACATTACACTCTCCAACTGTATTAACTCCGACCTGCGACGGGTCTACATCCTCACCCAGTACAAGGCTCTCTCCCTCAACCGTCACATCCGCGAAGGCTGGGGCTCTCTCGTCGGCAACGAACTCGGCGAGTTCATCGAGATCCTCCCGCCCATGCAGCGCGTCTCCAAGTCCTGGTACCAGGGAACCGCCGACGCCGTCTACCAGAACATCTATTCCATCGGCTCGGAGCAGCCGAAGTACGTCCTCATCCTCTCCGGCGACCACATCTACAAGATGAACTACGCCCTCATGCTCCAGCATCACTGCGATAGCGGAGCCGACGTCACCATTGCGACCTTGCCCATCAGCCCGAGCGAGGTTTCGTCCTTCGGTGTCGTCGAGGTCGCCCGCAACGGCGAGGTCACGGGCTTTATCGAAAAGCCGAAAGAGACCAGCCTCCGCTCTCCCTTCAATCCCGACATGGTGGACGCCTCCATGGGCATCTATCTGTTCAACACCGATGTCCTGCTCCCGGAGCTTATCAAGGACGCCGAAGATCCTCACTCCAAGCACGACTTCGGCCACAACATCCTTCCCAAGCTTCTCGGGCACTACAGGGTGCAGGCCTACAACTTCGTCGATGAGAACAAGCAGAAGGCGCTCTACTGGCGTGACGTCGGAACCCTCGAGGCCTACTACGAGGCCAACATGGATGTCGCCTCCGTCTCCCCCACCTTCAACCTCTACGACAAGTCCTGGCCCATGCGGACACGGCCCTATCAGTACCCCCCGGCCAAGTTCGTCTTCGGCGAACCCGGACGAACCGGCATGGCCATCAACTCCATCGTCTCGGCAGGCTCCATCATCTCCGGAGCCGTCATCCGCAACTCTGTCCTCTCGCAGGATGTGCGTGTCAACTCTTACGCCGATGTGGACTCTTCCGTCGTCTTCTCTCACGTCAACATCGGCCGTCACTGCCGCATCCGTCACGCCATCATCGATCGCGATGTTCACATCCCCGACGGTACCGTCATCGGTTATGACCCGCAGGAGGACAAGAAGAACTACTTCGTCTCTTCCAGCGGGCTGACCGTGGTTACCCGCGACTACTCCGTCTACGAGAATCCCGTCTCCCCGATGTTTCTGCAGCAGGGCAACGGCGGCGGCGGTGTGTAGCGCTTTGGATGTGTAAAGCCTTAAACACAAAAGCCGCGCCCGAACTCCCGGGCGCGGCTTCTGTTTTTGCTTTGCTTAGCGCTTGCCGAAGCGGTAGATCACGCCGCCGGAGATCGCAAAGAACGTTCTCGTCTCCGAGCCGAAGTGCTCGAGCATCAGGTCCGGAGAAAGCCGGATCGCGATGTTCTTCGAGTGATTGATGTCCACGCTCGCTCCCAGCGCAGCCACCGGCTTCGTGCGGTCGGTGTAAAGTCCGATCAGCGGGAGATACTGCGGAGGAACGACGCCGGTGTCATGATTGAAGGCGCCATGCGCGACTCCAAAGTAGGCGTGGTAGTTCAGCGCCGCATACTGATTCTTGGGCCCGCGGTACTGGGCTCCCAGCATTCCCAAATTCAGCGAGACCAGCGGCCGGCCCGCAATGTAGGGTGTCGGGTTCACCGGCGTGGTACCCCACTCGCCGCGGTAATCGGCTCCCAGGCCCCACTTTGGAGTCATCCAGTAGGTTCCCAGCAACTCCACGCCGGCAAGGTTCATGCGCTTTGCCAGCGCCTGTCCGGCCTGAAAGTTCATATAGTTGAAGCCGGCATAGAACTCATACTTATTGTCGTAGGTAACCGGGGCGATAAATCCGATCTTGGTCTTCGCCTTCGTGGTCGTCGTCTGCGGACGCTGCACCTGAGCGTTCTGGGCCAGGCCAACTCCGCTTGCTGTCAGCAGCGCGGCAGCCAGCGCTCCCATCCATGCGCGACGGCCAAACCCTCGCGCTCCCCTGGTCCCTTTAGGCAACACAAAATCCTCGGTCTTCTTCTGCAACATCCGCTCCTGCGTTTCGCTTACCCTTCCAAGATATAACGTTCGGAGCTTATCTGCTTTAGCCTGCGACCGAAACCTGCGGTTTGTCCGGCCTTCTTTGAAGATTTGTGACGGCAAAAAAGGCGTCCCTTCGACTGAAACGGAGGGAAGATCGCCGCCCTCCCCATCGAATTTCCTGGCGGCCCTCGCGCCACGATGGAGCGTGGAGAACCGCCGGGTTCTTAACCCTCCACCCTCGTCTCCCACGCAACTCGCTCGTGTGCGACAATAGTCCCTACCGCCGTCAATCCAGTACGTCAGGTGCGGCGGCGCAAGGGGAGATTTTCATGGGCGAACTATTTACACCGACGCATCTCATCGTCCTCGCAGTGGTTGTCCTCGTGCTCTTCGGCGGCAAAAAGCTGCCTGAGCTCGGCAAGGGACTCGGCGAGGGCCTTCGCGGCTTCAAGGAAGGCATGAAGGGCGTCACCGATGAAGTCAACAAGCCCGGTGACGCACATACCGTCACACCCAAGGCCGAAGAGACCACGAAGTAAGCACGTCATCGCGCAAAGAAAGGTCGCCTCCGCGTCAGGTCTTCTTCGGATTCGCTTCGGATGCGAGATGCCTGTCGGCTCATCGGATGAAGCTCAAATCGCCTTATCTTGTAAAGCCTCACGCGAAGATCAAGGTCTCGCGATTATCGACGGACGATACCGGTCCCTATAAGCACGAGGACGCCGCCAAGGCTATCCTCGACGGTCATCGTGAAGATCTGGCCAGCCTTCAGGAGATCTTCTACGCCAGTCAGCAAAAAGCCCTTCTAATCATCCTTCAGGGCATGGATACCGCTGGAAAAGATGGCGCCATCAGTCACATCTTCTCGGGAATCAACCCCCAGGGGTGCGACGTCGCTTCCTTCAAGGAGCCCACGCAGAACGAGGTTCGCCACGATTTTCTCTGGCGGATTCATGCTCAAGTCCCGCCCCGGGGAATGATCAAGATCTTCAACCGCTCCCATTACGAAGACATCCTGGTCCCGCACGTCCATAAACTCATCTCGGACAAGAAGCTCGATCAGCACATCGAAGATATCGTCGAGTTTGAGACCATGCTCCACGACAACGACGTTGTCATTCTTAAATTCTTTCTCCACATCTCGTCTCAGGAACAGGCGCGCCGCCTCCAGTCTCGCATCGACACCCCGGATAAGCAGTGGAAGCTCTCCGCCAGCGACTTCCGCGAGCGCGAGTTCTGGTCGCAATACGAAGACACCTACAACCATCTTCTTGGAGCCACCAGCCGAAAGCACGCTCCCTGGTTCGTCATTCCCTCCGATTACAAGTGGTACAGAAACGTCTCCATCTCGGAGATCCTGGTCCATACCATGAAGGGGCTGAAACTCAAGTACCCCAAGCCATCCATGGACCCCTCGAAGATCAAATTGTAGCCCCAGCGGGATTCCGGCGAAGCGGTGACCCTGCGAAGCGATGACCGCTGTGTTCGGAGTATGGAACCGTACGCGGCTTATCGCATAGAGTGGGACATTCACGCGAAGCGTGAACCGCAGCGTTAAGGGCACGGCTTCAGCCGTGCCATATCCCACAGCAAAAGGAAGCGGCTTTAGCCGCTGAGGGCACTCCTCTCCGCACCACCCTCGTGTCCGCCGAGCGAACACGGATCGCCAGCTCTGACTGTCACGGTCCAGTCCGCCTGAGCCACCGTCAAAAATTCGCCCACACTCCAAAACGAAGTGTCACCCTGAGCGAAGTCGAAGGTTCCCACCCTAAACCGCCTCAAGACCCAAACCAATCACCATTCGCACCATCCGCCTCACATCCAGCGGAAGCTCATCTCCCAACACCCCCGCACAGAACACCTGAAAGAAGGTCGAGCCCATCAGCATCTGGGCAGCCGTAGTGTCATCCACCGCCAAGCCAATCCTCCCCAGGAGCTTCTCTGCGTTGATGTACTCGGCCAGCGTACCCACCCCTCGCTGCGGTCCTCGGCCGTGTTCCTTCAGCGCGCTCTGGAAGCGATCCCTTAGCTCCGGCTCTCCGGCCAGCGAGCACAGCATCACCACCACTCTCTCCTGGAACCGTCTCAGGCCCTCGACGGCCGTCACCAGATTCTCCTCCGGGGTGCCTTCTCCTACCTTCGCTTTCAGCGCGTGGAGAGGCACCAGCATCTCCGGCAAGCTCTCCTCGAGAACAGCAAGGAGTAGATCGACCCTGTCCTTGAAGTGCACATAGATCGCACCTTCCGAACAGGGAACGTTCTGGGCAATCGCCCGCGTGGTCACCGCAGACGCTCCCCGTTCGCGCACCAGCCGCTCCGTCGCCGCCACAATCTCCCCCCGGCGGCTCGGTCTCCCTCGCTTCTTCCCGCTTTGCAGATCTCTCACCTCAGCTGCACTCATCCTCAAACCACCCAAATCTTCCTGCGATCCAGTAAACCGCTTGACCGTCGCACCACCTGCTACCGCTTGAAAATATCTCCCGCTACCGCCGACATCACCGCAAGCTGCAGCTTGATATCACTCAGGCACGCTCAAAGAGCGTCCTCCCGCCACCAAAGTGGATCCCGCCAACAGCCTGACATCCCGCCAACAGCGCCATCCCACCAAGAGGGTGTCATCGCGCCAACAGCCTGACATCCCGCCAACAGCGCCATCCCGCCAAGAGGGTGTCATCCTGAGCGAAGCGCAGCGAAGTCGAAGGATCTGCGGTTTCATTCCTCCACCCCCCAACGATCCATAACACTCTTCCCCCGCAGAGAGTCTTGCCAGCCCGGAATCAATCATAATATAGTGAACGATCACTCATTAATTAGTGACGCGAGGTCACCCTATGGATCGTCCTAAAGTCGGCAGAATTCTCCTCACCTTCGTCCTCGTCGGAGGCTCCATCATGTCCTTCCTCCTGGACTGGAGTCCCAATCACCTTCTCAATCCCCTCTGGCACCCTCATGCGCGGTATCACTCGGCAATCCTCCTCTTTTTCTTTGCTGGGGTAGCCTCTACCGCAACATGGCTACTGTGGCGGCACACCGCCGAACCTCGCGCTGCCGTAACTGCAGCAGCTCTGATCTCACTGTCCTACTGGACGCCTTACTTTTACGTGCCGATGCTGCTCAAGCCAGCCTCTTACTGGGCCGGTATCGCCGGACACGAGCCTCATTTCCATGGAGTTCTGATCTATCCCAACCTCGTAGTGGTTGGCCTGTTTGCCGCGCTCACCTTGCTTGGATGGAGGCTGGGAACGGCCTGTCAACCCCTCGCCACAGCCAAGTCCAACAACAGGAAGGAGATCAACACCGCCGATTCGGTATCGCCGATCTCATAAAATAGAAGTAGGCAGTGATTGCATTGGCTCATTCAGAACCCAGAGCTTTCCTCAGCGTGATGCTATAAGCGCTAAGTCAAGCGTTATGAAGACTTTGCCGCTAACCTTTTTGAATGCAAGACTTTGCGGTTTAAGTCCGAAGCTAAGCCATTTGTTTTGAAGACTTTGCGCAAAACGATAGGGGGCTTGGGAGGATTATAGGGTGATCATGACTACCGCGGCAGCCGCTACCAGCATGCCCAGCCCCTGGCGCCGGGTCGGCCACTCGTGCAGCATCCAGGCGGCCAGCAAAATGGTCGATGCCGGATAGAGCGAAGCCAGTACCGCCGCCACATCCAGCCTCCCCGCCCGGGTCGAAGCGATAAAAAGCAGGTTCCCCGAGGTGTCCAGAACTGCAGTGGAAAGCGCCCAAAGGACCGCCCTTCGAGGAAGCCAGCCAGGGTGTCCCTCGTTACGTCCCCCGGCAAGCATCGTCCCAAGCAGAACCAGCGAGCACGTCGACAGGCTGCCGATTCTCGCCGTCGCCATCGGCCAGACAATTCCTGCAACCCCGGCAAATTTGAGCGCAGTAAAGTAAAGTCCGAATCCTGCGCCGGAGAGAATCGCAAGCCAGGTTGTTCCGCTCGACACTGGCTTGGCCTCAGGATTATCGCCCGCCGCGATCATCCAGATGGAAGCCCCGGCGATGACGAAGCCCACGATCCGGAGCCAGCCTGGAAAGCCCTCCCGCACGATCGAGATCGCCGCAGGAATAGCTGCAGCGAGAAGACCGCTGATAGCGGCGGAGATGCCCATCGCTCCACGAGAGAGAGCGATGTAGAACCCTGTAAGCGACAGGCCTCCCAAAACTCCGGCCAGAACTCCCCAGTACAGGGGAGCGCCGTGGGGAAATCGGTCGCCCACGATCCGTGCAATCGTCACCAGTACGCAGAAGCTGGCGGCGTGGCTGGTTAGAACCACGCGCAGAGTTCCGCGTACCGCGCCTCCGGCCTGCTTGGCTCCCATGCCGCCGGAGAAGTCACCGCCGCCCCACAGCACAGCAGCAGCCAGCGCCAGCATTGCGTTCGCTTGAAACATCGTCTCTGTTGTTGCGCGCTCGTCTATCGATTCGGACTGATGACGTTGGTCGGGCCCGAGTCGCTCGCCGTCGGGTAATAACCCTTCTTCGCGATGACGCTCAGGTTTGGCCGCAGCACACGCACATCGATCGTCCTGTACTTGCCATCGATGAACGGCTGATGCGTGTAATAGCCGATTGTGTACTGAGTCCGAACCTCTGTGAAGATGTTCTGGAAACTCTCTTCGATGCCGCGCTGCCGGAACTCTGCGTCCAGATTGCCACCGGTCTCACTGGTGTAGACCGGAAGGACGTTGTCCCGCATGGTGTACGGCAGGTGAATCTTGTCGAGGAACCCGACCACAGGCAGCGAAGAGTCGCCAACCAGGGTTCCGTAGACCGAGATTTTGTTGGTCTGCAGATATTGGATTACCTGTTTCGTCTTGGCCTTGGAGCCGTATTCTTTGCCGTCGCTGATGACGTAAATGACGCGTCTGCGGCCTTTGCCGCGGCTCGTCAGCGACTTCGCCGCCTCGAGGATCGCATCGTTGAGGGTGTGGACTTCTTTGGGAACCTTCAGTTCCATGGCCTGGCTGTTACGGACCGGAGCGGTGTTCGGGTCGAAGTTGCGGCCGTTGATCACGGTGGTCTGGGCCAGCGGGCCGCCCATGTTCATATACACCTCGCGGCCCGTGCTCTTGGAGTTGTTGAGCGCAAACTCCAGACGCGCGCTGTTGGCGGCGGTAAAGTCCGTGCGGCGCTGCGGCCCATTGTTGTACGTGTAAACGGCGACCTCATCGTAAGGTGCAAACGCTCCCTGCAGCGCAGCCAGTGAGTTGTTCACCTTTGCCATGTTGTTCGGGGTCAGGCTCTGATCGATCACGATGGCAACTGAGAGCGGCCACGGATCGACGGTAAAGATGCTGATGTGCTGCGGCTGATTGTTCTCGTAGATTCTGACCTCACGCCAGTCAATGCCCGGAACTAGCCTTTGCTTATTGTCCTTAACGGTGAAAGGGACTTCGACGAAATTGGTCCGAACCACCAGTTTGAAGGCGTCAGCGCCCTGGCCGGAGGCCGGAAGTTCCGGCGGCGGACCCTGATCAGGCTGCTGGTTCGCCGTGGAGGGTGGCAGACTCGTAGGTGGTGGTGGTTCCTGGCCGGCTGGCTTCTGATCGCCATTGGAATTGGGTGTCGTTCCCATGCCTGGTTTCACGCTGTTAATAGCAGGCAAGCCAACCTGCGGACGAGGCGCGTCGGGAATCTGTTGCGCTGCCGAGGCCTCCTCGGTCGTCTGTTGTGCCTGCGGCTGTCCCAACGTCAAAAACGCCAGAACTCCCGCCAATACGCTTTGCCTGACCACTTGAAACCCCCCGTACTATCTTTCCCCAGACTTCTGCGGCGCTGAGCCTTACCAACTACCAGAGTACCAGCCGCAGAATCAGGAGGCTATCTCATTGAACCGACCACCGTAAACCCTGACTGTAGGACGCAGCACCCCACACGGACGTTGCGCACCAGGTATCGCCAACCCGATGAACAGAGATCGCAAACATTTTTTCGCTGACCCGGCGACCTGTTCGCTCGTCTAAACAGAGCATGCGCCCCTCCTTGTCCATCTCTGCTGTACTGTTCGCCCTGTCGCTCAGCTTCACCTGCTCCCTTCGCGCGCAGGAAGCGCCTTCTCCTGGAGGGCCGCCGCCTTCCAGCTCCGCTCCCGCCGACCAACCGGTCGATATCGGAGATACGCAAACGCTGAAAGTGAACGTGAACCTGGTCAACGTTTATTTTTCAGTTCGGGACAAGAATGGATACATTACCAATCTGCACAAGGACGACTGCGAGATCTACGAAGACAAGGCGCTGCAGAAGACCAAGAACTTTACTCAGGAGAAAAACCTCCCTCTGACGATCGGGATTCTGCTCGATACCAGCGGCAGCCAACAAAATGTTCTACCCCTGGAACAGGATGCCGGCGCTGAGTTCCTCAAGGACGTGCTCACGCCTAAAGATGAAGCCTTCCTGATCTCGTTCGACATCAATGTCGACCTTCTGGCGGATTACACAAACTCACCCAGCGAGCTGAGGCGGGCCCTCAACAAGGCGAGCATCAACACCGGCGCAGGAACTGGATCGGTGACGGGCAATGGCAATCCGCGCGGAACGCTGTTATATGACGCCGTCTTCCTCGCGGCACATGACAAGCTGCGGCAAGAGGCGGGACGAAAGATACTCGTCATCCTGACCGATGGACAGGATCAGGGATCGCAGGAGAACATCCGGTCGGCGGTCGAGGCGGCGCAGAAGTCGAATGCGATCGTCTACGTCATCCTGATCGCGGACCGCGGTTTCTATGGAGGCTTTGGATACTACGGAGCCGGAGACATGGATCGCCTCTCGAAGGAGACCGGAGGCCGGGTCATCAATGTTGGAAATAACGGAAAGAAACTGCAGGAAGCCTTTGCTCAAATTCAGGACGAGCTGCGCACTCAGTATCTGGCCAGCTATACTCCGACGAATCTGAAGGCCGATGGAACCTTCCGCACTCTGAATATCACCTGCGGCAAGGACACGAAGGTTCAGGCACGAAAAGGCTACTACGCGATTGCCGATAACGCCGGCACGGAATAGGAATTCTCCGTTCCCGATGATCGAGAACGGAAACCCGAACAAGGATTTGCTTTACGCCTCTATCGCTCCAGAGTAGACAGCCATACCGGCGACGGCGTCGACTCCCATCGCGTCCAGCGCGTCTATCTCGGCACGCTCCTTGATACCTCCCGCAACAATCAGCTGCTTGGCGGTCGTGGCACGCAAAATCGCGGCGACATCGATCGGGAAGCCCGTCATGGTGCCTTCGGTATCGACATGAGTGTAGAGGAAGGCGGCACAGTAGTCCTCAAGCCATGTCACGGCCTCTTCCGGCGTCAAGGCGACGTTCTCCTTCCAGCCGCGCACTGCTACCTGCCCGCCTTTGGTGTCGACGGAGAAGACAAGCTGCTCCTCGCCGAGTGCACCGCGCAGCGACTGCGCAAAGTCGAGATTGATCAGCGGGTGGCGTTTTCGATCGGCATCGTTGTCGCCGCCAAATAACGAAGATCCGTAGATGACGCGCTTCGCTCCAAGGTCTAGCATGCGCTGGCCATCTTCGTAGGTGCGCAGTCCTCCGCCTATCTGGCAGGGCAGCTTTGAGGTGAACTGCGAGATCAGATCGCCGTTGGAGCCTTGGCGCATGGCGGCATCAAGATCAATCAGCTGGACGAGCGGGTATTTACTGAAGCGATCGATCCAATAGTCGAAGTCGTCAAAGGCCAGCTTCAGTTTTTCGCCCTGGACGAGCTGGACGATACGGCCGCCCATAAGGTCGATGGAAGGAATGAGCATGATCTATTCTCTCAACTTTGGTGTGGGTTTCGGAGGGTTTGGATGAAGAACATAATTCCAAGGAGAAACACGGCGTTGAAGACAACGGCTCCGATGGAACCAAACCAGAACTGTTGCGCGGTGGAGAGTGCCGTGAAGTTCAAAAAGATACGTTCAACGACGGTCTGCATCACGATAAAGCCGGGCTCAAGAACGATGACGGCGATGACGCGGGCGATGAAGCCGATGGTGGTCTTTGCGGCAGATCCTCCGCCCCGTAGACAAAACAGTCCCATTGCTTGAAGGGCCCAGAAGCAGTACCAGATATAGCGTTTCATGGGCGCGCTCTAGCAGGGGAGCCTGACAGCAACACCTGCGCGTTGCAGCTCAGCTTTAAGCTCTCGTGAATCTGTCACGCCAAAGTGAAAGATGCTCGCGGCAAGCGCGGCGTCGGCTTTGCCGCGGCCGAAGACGTCGGCAAAGTGTGCGGCGCTGCCTGCGCCTCCTGATGCGATGACGGGGATCTGGACTGCCTGGGAGACGCGCGCGGTCAGTTCGCAGTCGAAGCCGGAACGCATGCCGTCGGTGTTCATGCTGGTTAGCAGGATTTCGCCTGCACCGCGCTGCTCGGCTTCGCGCGCCCACTCGATGACCTTACGACCAGTGGGTTTGCGACCACCAGCGACGAAGACCTCGGCGTCGCCCACGGGGTCCGCTGAGTTTTCGGCGCGACGAGCGTCAATGGCCACAATGACAGCCTGTGCACCGAAGCTTGCGCCGATCTCGCCGATCAGCTCCGGCCGCGCGATGGCGGAGGAGTTGATGCTCACCTTGTCGGCACCCGCATCGAAGACCGCTGCGGCGTCCTCGGCGGAGCGAATGCCTCCACCGACGGTGAAGGGGACGAACAGTTCTGCAGCGGTGCGCTTCACCGTGTCGAGCAGAGTGCCACGGCCTTCGTGGGTGGCGGTGATATCGAGCAGCACGATCTCGTCGGCTCCCGCTGCCGCATGACGGTGCGCCAGTTCGGCGGGATCGCCCGCGTCGATGATGTCGACGAACTGGATGCCTTTGACGACGCGGCCGTCGCGAACATCAAGACAGGCAATGATTCTCTTCGTCAGCATGAGATGCCCCTGGCTCGCTTTGCGTCTAGACAGGCGATGATGCGTTTAGTCAGCATGGTTGAATCCTTACAGGTGTCACTGCATCCACGAGCCGTTCCGCTCCTTCGGCCACAATGCGCGCGATCGCTTCCTCGGGATCGAGAGCGTCTCCACTGGAGGCGAACCACTCAACGAGGAGGCCTTGCAAAGGAGCGCGGAGATGGAATTCGTTGCTTCCATCGGTAAGCACAGCGATGTTCTGTCCAGTGCCGACGAGTGTTCCCGCAGGCACGAGCTGTTGTGAAAGCTTGTAACTCGGCTGCGGCGTCTCTTCGTCGAGCATAAGTTCATATACGAAAGGCATGGTTTATAGCTCCACGAAGTTCTTGAGGATCTGCAGGCCGACGGTGCTCGACTTCTCCGGATGGAACTGCACGCCCATCACGTTGTCGCGCTCCACCGCTGCGGTGAAGTCGCCGCCGTAGTTAGTTGTCGCGGCTGTATCTGCACTCACCGGCGCGCGCCAGGAGTGTGTGTAGTAGACGAAGCCGCCGGGTGCGACACCGCGAAGCAGGCGAGAATCCTCGCGGATGTTCTCAAGTGAGTTCCAGCCGACGTGCGGCGACTTCAGCTCAGCACCATTGAAGGTGGCAGGGAATCGCTCGCACTTCGATCCGAAGTGGCAGAGACCTTCGGTTGCCTCTGCTTCGGTTGAGCCTTCATAGAGCCACTGCAGTCCGACGCAGATACCAAGGAAGGGAACTCCGCGAGCGATCGCCTCGCGCGTGGCTTCCGTGAGCTCAAGGTCATGCAGAAGCTGCGTGGCCTGGAAGTGGCCGACACCGGGGAGCACGATTTTACTTGCTTTGCGCACATCATCAGGTGACTGCGTGACGTGCGTCTCCGCGCCGAGATAGTGCAGGGCCTTAAGAACGCTGGTGAGATTGCCCGCTTTGTAGTCGATGACTTGAATCATGGTTGTCGCAGTTCTTCGATAAATTCTTCGAACGCTAGTTCTAACTTCGGGTCGTTGATGTTGAAAACTGATTCGTGCCGAAAATAGACAGACTCACCCTTTGTACGCTCAAGGATCTCAAAGTCGAACTCTCCAGAAACCCATCCGCTTATGCGGGCAACTTTGTCGATGTATCCAAATCAACCGATGCGCAGTGCACATACATCTTTCTCTCTTTGATTTCCGCTAGCGTAACTCCGCGACTGATGAAGACCTCTTCTTTGGAGCGATACCAAGAGGATATTTCGTCGACCGTGAACTCAGCCGTTGTTGCCCTACAGCAATCCCTTCGTACTCGGCAGAATCTCGGCCATCCGCTCATCGCGCGAGCACGCTCCACGCAGGGCGCGAGCGAAAGCCTTGAAGATCGCCTCGATCTTGTGGTGGTTCGAGCGGCCGTACATCGTCTTGACGTGGACGTTGGCCTTGGCTCCGCGGGCGAAGCCGTCGAAGAAGTCGGCGAGCAGCTCGGACTGGAAGTCTCCTACAAGGCGGACCTTCACCTTATCGTCGACGACGTAGGCGACACGGCCCGAGAGATCGACGGCGGCGACGGCGAGCGTCTCGTCCATCGCCATGACGAAGTAGCCCGCGCGCAGAATACCCTTCTTGTCGCCAAGCGCCTTGTTGAAGGCTTCACCCAGTGCGATGCCTACGTCTTCAACGGTATGATGCTGGTCGACATCGAGGTCGCCGTTGCAGGCGAGCGTTAGGTCAAAGCCGCCGTGGCGGGTGAAGAGCTCGAGCATGTGATCGAAGAAGCGGATGCCGGTCGAGATCTTGTAGATGCCGGTGCCGTCGATGTTCAGCTTGAGCGCGATCTGGGTCTCAGTGGTGTCACGTTTGATTGTGCCAATGCGCGGTTTCCCGCCGATTGCTCGTGGTTTTATCTCTTTCGTCGCTACTGTCTTCCTGGTGGCCGCCATCTCGTGCTAAAACTCCTGTCTCTCTTTGGATTTCGTTGTGGTGAAGCCATGTACCGGCTTCCAGCCGATCTCATCGAGCGATGCCTTGAGGGCTTCGAGCCCGCGTGTCACCTGATCGCTGACGCCGATCGTGATTCGTACATAGCCATCGCATCCGGGATCGGCGGAGCGGTCACGCAGGAGGATGCCGCGACTGCGCATGGCGGCGACCAGCTCCTTATGTAGTGGGCCGATCTTCATCAGGACGAAGTTAGCGGCGCTGGGGAAGTAGTGTACGCCGATCTCGTCGAGGCCGCCCATCACGCGTTCGCGGCCTGTGCGAATCTGCTCGGCATACCAGTCGATGTAAGCGTCGTCGTCGATGGCGGCGGAGAGGCAATCCAGCGCGATCCCGTTGATGTTGTAGGGTGAGCTTGCCTTGCGTAGATAGCCGATCAGCTCTGGGCTTCCCGCCAGCATTCCGATGCGGAGATTCGCCAGACCGTAGGCCTTGGAGAAGGTGCGTGCGACGAGCAGATTGGGCGTTGTGGCGAGGTCGCCGAGAACGGTCTCTCCATGGAAGTGAAAGTAGGCCTCATCCACCATGAGTACAGCATGGGGAGCGGCGTTCGCGATCGCCAAAAGCTGGGCCCGGCTGACGGTGGCTCCCGTGGGATTGTTGGGGGAAGCGATAATGATGAGCTTCGTTCGCTCATTGATAGCGCTGAGAACGCGCTCGAAGGGAAACTGCAGCGTCTCGTCGGCCTGCACTTTGACCAGCCCCCGCGTCATCAGGGAGATGGAGACGTCATACATGAAGAAGGATGGAGGCGAGATGATTGCTTCATCGCCCTCTTCAAGAAAGGTGCAGCAGACAAGGTGAATGCCCTCATCGACGCCGTTGGTCAGCAAGACCTGGGACGCATCCAGGCCGAGATGGGCGGCGAGCTTGCGTTCACCCGGCTCGCGCTCGGGGTATACGGTGAGCTGCTCGGCGGTGATCTGCTTCAGCCTGTCCATCACGACTGGCGAGGGCGCGAAGGTGTTTTCGTTGAAGTCAAGGCGGAGGGCATTGCGACCGGCAAGTGGAGGATGATACTCCGGCATCTCGAGGATGAGGCGTCGCGGTTTGATCGTTGCAGTACTCGCAGATGTGTTCATTGAGTGGACCTCATGCGTACACGAATACTTTCAGCGTGACCGACCAGGCCCTCTGCCGTGGCGAGGGCGATTGCGTGCGGACCCAGTTTGTTGAGGCCTTCGCGCGTGTAGTCCTGGACGGTGATGATCTTGACGAAATCCATAACACTCAGGCCGCCGCGGACACGACCGACGCGACCGGTGGGCAGGACATGATTTGGTCCGGAGATGTAGTCTCCCATCGATTGTGGAGCATAGTCTCCAACGAAGACGGAGCCGGCGTTCTGGACCCACTTGAGGTCGGCCGCCGAATCAACGCTGAGGTGCTCTGGAGCCAGTCGGTTGGTGAGCGCGCGCGCTTCTGCAACGGTTTCCGTCACAAAGATGGCGCCCTGTGCAGCGAGAGACTGCTTCGCGATCTTGTTATCTTTTGCCTGAAGCTTGACTTCGGCGGCAACCGCCTTGGCGAGATCTTCGTTGCTCGTGATCAGAACGGCCAGGGTCTCGGGATCATGCTCGGCCTGGGCGACCAGGTCGGCAGCTATCCCCGGCGCGTAACCCGATTCGCTGGTTACGATGATCTCGGTAGGACCCGCCGGCATATCGATGCCACACTCTGTTGATACCAGTTGCTTGGCCGCCGTTACGAAGAGATTTCCGGGACCGACGATCTTGTTCACTGGCGCAATCGTTTGTGTGCCATATGCTAACGCGGCGATAGCCTGGGCTCCTCCGATGCGGTAAAACTCCGTGACACCGGCGAGGTATGCAGCTGCGAGGGTCTCTTGCGCAGGCTTGGGCGAACAGACGGCGATGCGCTCGACCCCTGCGACCTGAGCCGGTGTCGCGGTCATCAGCAATGTCGAAGGCAGGGGATAGCGCCCGCCAGGAACGTAGCAGCCAACCGAGCCCAGCGGGCGAACGATCTGGCCGGTTTTGAGTCCATCAACCGCTGTAAAACTCCATTCCTTCGGGAGCTGTGCTTCGGCGAAGGCGAGTATATTACCTCGCGCAACCATCATCGCCGCCTGCAGCTCCGGTGCGGTTGCCTGCCAGGCCGCCTCCATCTCGTCGCGGGTGACCCGTAACGGCTGGTTTCTGGCCAGGCCATCGAACTTCGCGGCGTACTTTTTAAGAGCTACATCACCACTCTTGCGCACATCCGCGAGAATGCGACGCACGACAGGCTCGACCCTGGCCGTGCTGACCGCACCGCGTTGCTCGATGGAGGCGATCAACGCTGCCGCGATCTTTGTCGTGCGGCCGTAAGTTCTAACCAGCTTCATCCTCTATCTCCAGTGGCGCAGCGAATCGTTTTCAAACAAACTCTCCGGCTTCGCTGCGCTCCGGTTCAGAATGGCACCCGATGGTGTTCATTCTTTTCTTACGTTAGAGAACCACTTTGCTCAGCGGATACTCGACGATGCCTGTTGCTCCCACAGCCTTCAGCTTAGGGATGACATCACGAACCTCCGTCTCGTCCAGGATCGTGTTCAGCGCGACCCACTCGGCGTCGCTGAGCTGCGAGACTGTAGGAGAATTGAGCGCAGGAAGCACGCCAATCACAGTCTGCAGGTCGGCTTTGCGGGCATTGAGCATCAGGCCCACGCGACCCTGCGCCGCGATCGCGGCGTTCAGCATCAAGGCGATATTGTTAACCTTCGCCTTCTTCCACTCGTCCTGATAGGACGTCTTGTTGGCAATCAGTTGTGTCTCGCTCTCCATCAGCGTCTCGATGATACGCAGACGATTGGCACGCAGGGAGCTTCCGGTTTCGGTGACCTCAACGATGGCGTCGGCAAGCGTAGGAGGCTTGACCTCGGTGGCTCCCCAGCTGAACTCCACCTTCACAGGAATATTTTTCGAAGCGAAGTAGCGCTTGGTGAACTCGACCAGTTCGGTGGCGATGATTTTACCGGCGAGATCCTCCGGCTTCTGGAAGGGGGAGTCCTCGGGAACGGCGAGAACCCACCTCACCTTCTGGCGGCTCTGCTTGGAGTACGTGAGGCTGGTGACATACTCCACATCGTGCTGGTTCTCGAGAACCCAGTCGTTTCCGGTGAGGCCAGCGTCCAGCGCACCATGCTCGACATAGCGAGCCATCTCCTGTGCGCGAACAAGCATGCAGTCGATCTCGGCATCATCGATACCTGGAAAATAACTGCGGCCGTTGGCAAAGATCTGCCATCCTGCACGCTGAAAGAGTGCGATGGTGGCATCCTGCAGACTGCCTTTGGGGATCCCGAGCTTCAGCTTCCTGGTCTCTGCCATTACTTCTTCTCCGTTTCGATCTTTTTGGTGAAGCAACTTACCGTACCTTCGTGACAGACCAGGCCGTCGCCCTCGACCTCGACACGAAAGAGCAGCGCATCGTTGTCGCAGTCGGTGGATGCCTCGACGATGCGAAGACGATTGCCGCTGGTCTCGCCTTTCATCCAGAGCTTGCTACGGGTACGGCTCCAGAAGGTGACGAAGCCAGTTTCAAGGGTCTTCTGGTAGCTGGTCTCATTGAGAAAGCCGAGCATCAGCATCTCGCCAGTCTTGTAGTCCTGCACGATGCCTGGCACGAGGCCGTCCATCTTGGCAAAGTCGATCTTTACTGCTTCCGCCATCTTCGATCTCCCGTCTATTTGTTGACACAAGAAAAGGCCCGCTCGCGGAGTGCGCGTTAGCGGGCCTTTTCAGAATCCTGTGATGTGCGTTTCGTTACTTCGCAACACCGGACATAGCCGCCAACACGCTCTGCGCATGATGATGGTGATGCCCGTGATGGAGGTTCAGCGAACGCATCGCAGATTCAGAGTAGCGCCGGGACGGATGGAAGTCAACCGGCCCTGAATTTTATTCCTATTGACATTCTATAGGAAGCGGGGAATACTCCTATCGATTGTCAATAGGAAGAAAGAATGAGTTCAAAACAAGCCAACCTGTTGCAGGGCACTCTCGATCTTCTGATTTTGAGAGCGTTGGGGCTGGGAGAGCTCCATGGGCTCGGGATTTCGCGCAGGATCGAGCAGATCACCGAGGGAACTTTTGTGGTCAAGCCCGGTTCGCTGTTCCCTGCGTTGTACCGGATGGAGGAGGCCGGTTGGCTGAACTCGTTTTGGGGCGAGTCGGAGAACAAACGCAGGGCAAAGTTCTATCGGTTGACCAAGGCGGGGCGCGGCCAGCTGCAGGTGGAGACGCAGGAGTGGCTTAAGGTCTCGCTGGCGATGACCAACGCGTTGAAGGCGACCTAGGAGGAAGCGATGAAAGCGTGGCCTCATGCACTTCGTTCCGTACGAAACCTCTGGAGAAAGAGTGAGCTTGAGCGGGAACTCGAGGAGGAGATGCGCTCGTCGCTGGAGATGCTTGTTGAGGAGCAATCGGCAGTGGGAGTGTCGGCTGAAGAGGCTCGGCGGCGAGCTCTGTTGGAGTTCGGTGGTGTGGAGCAGGTGAAACAGTCTGTGCGCGAGCAGCGCTCTGGGATGGGACTGGAACTTCTACTGGAGGATGTGCGTTATGGATTTCGCCTTCTGAAGAGGAACCCCGGCTTTACAGGGACGATGGTATTGACCCTGGCGCTCTCCATAGGAGCGAATACCGCGATCTTCTCCATCGTGAACGCGCTGATGCTGAAGAGCCTGCCTTACTCTCATCCGGAACGGATCGGTACTATCTTTACGCGCATGACAGGATCAGTGTCGTCGGATGAACGGCACAAGATCGATGGGGAACAGTGGGAGCTGCTGCGGGACAGTGTCCCTTCTTTGCTCTCGGGGATCGCGAGCGGAAGAACCTCTGGAGTGAACCTGCAGACAGGATCGCGCGCCCAGTATCTGCGAACGAGGCGGATCTCAGCGCACTATCTTGATGTGCTGCAGATTCAGCCGATGATCGGGCGAAATTTCCTTGAGCAGGAGGATGTGCCCAACGGTCCAAAGGCGGCGATCCTGAGCTATCGTCTGTGGCGGGATACGTTCGGCTCGGACCGCAACCTTATAGGTAGAACGGTTCTGCTGAAGGGCGAAACCTATACGGTAGTCGGCGTCCTGGCCGAGCAGTCGATGCCCGCGATCGACGCCGACATCTATACAGCGTTGCAGGAGAGCAGAAAGGGCGAAGGTGCGGGAACGAACTTTGAGGTCATCACGCGGTTGCGTGATGGCGCGAGTTGGCAACAGGCGAATGCTGAGATCAATCGCGTATGGATGGGACGTCCGCACCAGTATGAGCTGCAGGAAGGACCGGGCGTCCAGGTGCAGTATTATTCGGTGCCGCTGCAGCAGGGGGAGACGGCGAGACTGCGGCCGCAGGCTATGGCGTTGATGCTGGCGGCGGGATTCATCCTGCTGATCGCATGTGCGAACCTTGCTGGACTGACGCTGGTGCGGATGATGCGGCGCATCCCGGAGATTGCGACGCGGATGGCACTAGGGGCTTCGCGCTGGCGCGTGCAGCGGCAGCTGTGGATCGAGAGTCTGTTGCTGGCAATGATGGGGGCTGTGGCAGGAACCGGGGTCGGATTCGTTGCTCTGCGGGGTTTGTTGATGCTTCTGCCTGAGGGATTTCTTCCGGTCGCCGGCGTTTCGCTGGATGGCCGAGTGCTTGTTTTCACTCTGGTTCTTTCGTTTGCGACGAGCATCCTCTTCGGTATGTTTCCGGCCTTGATGGTACGAAAGATGGATCTGCGTGGAGCAATGATCAATCGCACAGCGACCGGAGGCGGCCACCTGCGGCTGCGACAGACCTTAATTGCAGGGGAAGTCGCGTTGACGATGCTTTTGTTGGCCGCTTCGGGGTTATTGGTCCGTACGCTGGTGCATCTGGAGACGTTGCCGCCAGGGTTTGATCCGGAAGGCGTAATGACGGCACGAGCCTCGCTCGACGATGTGCGCTATCACGATCCCGACGCCTTTCGTGCGTTGCTGCGCGAGAGCATAGAGGCGATGCAGAGGATTCCCGGAGTAGAAGACGCAGCCGTAGGGCTGAGTCTGCCTTATGAGCGTTCGTTGATTATGGGAGGCGTTGGAATCCATGCCGGACAGAACGCCGCACAGAAAGTGATGGCGGATGAGACCTATGTCACCCCGGGCTACTTCAAGGCGTTGCGAATGCCTGTACTTCGCGGACGTCCGTTTGAGGATAGCGATGGCGCGGAGACTGAGCCTGTCGTCATCATCAACGAGACGTTTGCACGACGCTACCTGCGAGGAATAGATCCGGTGGGCCAGTATCTGTCGATTGGAACAAATCTCAAAATTGTTGGTGTGGTGAAAGATGTCCAGATGGCGCCGGGGCTGGATGTTGTTGCGCCTCTTGCCACCGAGGAGACGATCTATGTTCCGGCCAGCCAGATGAAAGGACAGTTGCTGTCGATGGCTCATACGTTCTTTCAGCCCAGTTGGGTGGTGCGGACCGGGAGGCCGATCGAGGGCTTGACCGGACAGATGCAACGAGCGCTTGCCAGCGTGGATCCCAACCTGCCCTTCTCTGGTTTTTACAGCATGCGCGATCTGCTGGTGAAGGTGCTGGCGACGCAGCGTGTCGAAGTCGCTCTCCTGGGCTCGATGGCTCTCTTGGCGCTGCTGTTGAGCGCGGTTGGTATCTTTGCTCTGGTCGCGAACATCGTGGCCCAAAGGACGCGCGAGGTTGGCATCCGCATCGCTCTGGGATCGTCGCTTCAGAAGGCGATGGTCGACGTCGGCACACCGGGTGCCGGAGCTGCCATGCTGGGCCTGACATTTGGACTGGTGCTTTGTGCAGGGTTGTTGCGGGCGATGCGCAGTGTCCTCTTCGGAATCCAGATCTATGATCTCCCGACGATTTCGATCGTCGTTTCGACGCTTGCAGGTGTCATTTTCGTTGCCGTGGCGATGCCCGCTCTGCGAATTACCGGGATCGATCCAGCCGCTATCTTGCGGGAGGAGTGAGAATCCGGGGAACCGAAATGCAGATTGACGAAGGACGCTGTCTCCCGTACTCTTCCTCTGCAACTGCAGAGCTAATCTCCATAAGGAGTTGTATCGCTATGCGAATTCTTCGTAACCTTTTTCTGGCTGCTGCTCTCTTCTCAACCTTTCCTCTTGCGATGACGGCACAGAAGGCGTCAACGACCAAGCCGGCATCTACCGCAGCGGCTGCCATGACCGACAAAGTTGACATCAACACTGCAACAGCAGATCAGCTGAAAGCCATCCCCGGCATTGGAGACGCCTATTCCAAGCGGATCATCGATGGGCGTCCTTATACAGCGAAGAATCAGCTCGTCTCACGTGGTGTTTTGCCACAGGGCGTCTACGACAAGATCAAAGACCAGATCATTGCTAACAAGGTAAAGAAGTAGCTTCCAGGGCAGGTGTGCGGTAGCTGGGGTTGGTGGCTGCGATAGTCCGAACCGACTCAAAGACAGCTTATTTCAGGTCCATCACGGCAATGCGACCATCGGATTGAAAGCTGCCACCTGTCGCCGTTTTTGCGTCAATCAGAGGATTCACCGGAGTCACATAAGCGGCGCTCGAGAAGTCCCCAGCGGCATCAAAGCTCTGGAGAAGATAGTCGCGCTCTTTATCGATCTCGGGATCGATTTTGTGAGTAACTCCACCGGTGCGCTGATCTTTCTCAAAGCCGATGTCATGGGTAGCAGATCCTACCCATAGGGGACGCGCTCCTATCAGCTTCTCGGTTTGCCAGACGCGCAGATGATGTCGCTCGGCAGCAACCAGAAGAGGATCTGCGCGCGCAAAAGACATATCCTGCGGTCTGCCAAATAGGTAGAGGGTGCTCATGGGCATCTCGGTGTACGCCTCCCGGCTGAGCGTCTTGAGGAGGCCATTGATGATGGCTTCCTGCACGGATTTGTCGACGGCAACCCAACCGGCAGCTTTAAAGGCAGCCAGAACCTCTTCCTTTGTTCCGATCAGAGCGAAATTCACCATGTCTCCTGGATTGCCGTCCCCTGAGGGGACATCGGAGACTCTTCGCGGGACGGTGGCAAAGTCCGAGGGCGTGATGAGAGAGCTGACAGGAGTAGCGAGAGTCGTAGCCTTCGCTTTGGGAGCATCTTCAAATTTGATCTTTACTTTGTACTCTCCCGTAAAGGTCAGGTCGCTGCTGGTATTAATGCGGAGAAAGAGTTCGCCCGTTGTGGGCATGGAAATTTTGTTGGAGGCTCCGATTGAAAATGGAATTGTGGCATCGACTTTGCTGACCTTCCCGACAAGAGCCCCGACGTTCGCCTCGTTCATCGGAAATTGTCGAATCAGATCTTTCCAGCCGCGGCTCACGCCATCAGGATTCGTCTGTCGACCATCGGCAAGGGTAATCTCTCCGCTGGTGGTGAAGTTGGCAAGCTCCCCCGCTCCGACCACAGCGCCGGTGTCTAGCCAGTCTGAGCCATTCAACGTGATCTCATAGCTCTTTTTATGGGCCGCTACGGCAGCGGCGGTCATGAGCTGTTTATCACGCATGCTCACGATAGTTTCGACCCGAGGACCAACGGAGGTTTTGGCCTCTGGCGACGCGACCGTAGGCGCAGGAGAGATAACGGGAGGCGGGGATGGATCTGATTCAGGATTGGTTGGAGCTGTTTCAGACGGGATAGGAGACGTCTGGGCGCGCAGAGGAACGCAATTGATTGCCGCAAGCATGCCAATCGACAAGCCAGCCGCCGCGAGACGCCTATGGCACCGCATGGCTCTCGATCGTTTAGAGTGGTTCATATCTCATCCCGACTTAACATGCTCAACCCGACCCAAAGAATATTGTCGCTCCATTTTTTCACCAGGAGGGTGATCTGCGGAATCGCGACAGCAATCTGTATCACTCTGCTGTCGGGTTGTCAGGGGATGTTGACGAATCCGAGCAGGACAAAGGTCAGAATCATCGATGTTTCTGCTGATGCGCCGGAGATGGACGTCTATCAGAACTCGTCCGCTATCGCATACCGCCTTGCTTTTGGAACAATCACCTCGTATGTTCCTGTCGATCCGGGAGTTTCTAACGCGATGGCGACCATGGCAGGCACCAGGCAGGCTGTCGCGCGGTCCAGGGCTACGCTGGCAAGTGCAGGACAATACACAATCTTGATTGGAAACTTCTCCTCCAGCCTCGAACAGGTTGTGTTGCAGGATCAGGACAAGCCGGCACCTGCGGGCAAGGCCTCGCTCCGCTTTCTCAACCAGGCGGCGCAGGAGGGGCCTGTCGATCTCTATCTGGTTCCTGCAGGACAAAAGGTCACAGACGTGGCTCCGGCGATCAGAGGAAGCAGCTTCGGCGCGAACACCGGATATCTCAACTTTCCGGCAGGGACTTACACGTTGATCGTGGAGCCTGCGGGGACGGTTCCCAGGAATGACACGGACGCCTTGTATTCCGGAGCTCAGGTCGCCTATGTGCCCGGTTCTGCGAGCACCATCGTTTTGTGCGAGCGACGCTCTGACTCAAAGCAGGAGATGCAGGCGATCGTTGCGCCGGACTATATTCCGGGTTTCGCTTCCGATTCGACCGAACAGCCGGTTAAATGACCGAGGCCGCCCAGACACGGCGGCCTCGCTCGGGGATGCTCGGAATTTAGTACCGGTACTGTTCTGACTTGTAAGGACCCTCGACAGCAACTCCAAGGTAGTCTGCCTGCTTCTTCGAGAGTGTGGTCAGCTTGACACCAATCTTCTCGAGGTGAAGGCGAGCGACCTCTTCGTCGAGCTTCTTGGGAAGAATATAGACACCGGGCTTGTAAATATCTTTGTTCTTCCACAGGTCGAGAGCCGCGAGCGTCTGGTTCGAGAAGCTGTTCGACATGACGAAGCTGGGATGGCCTGTGGCGCAGCCAAGATTGACGAGACGGCCCTCGGCAAGGACGAAGATTGCATTGCCGCCGGGCAGGGTGTACTTGTCGACCTGCGGTTTGATATTGAGCCGGGTCACTCCCTTGGCGGTGTTGAGCGCGTCCATCTGAATCTCGTTATCAAAGTGGCCGATGTTGCAGACGATCGCCTGGTCCTTCATGGCCTGCATGTGCTCGTAGGTGATGACGTCGAGGTTCCCGGTGCAGGTGACGTAAATGTCGCCGAGGCCGAGTGTCTCTTCGATCGTGGTGACCTCGTAGCCTTCCATCGCTGCTTGCAGCGCGTTGATCGGGTCGATCTCTGTAACGATGACGCGCGCTCCCATGCCGCGCAGTGAGCGGGCGGAACCCTTGCCTACATCGCCGTAACCGCAGACGACAGCGACCTTGCCTGCGACCATAACGTCGGTCGCACGCTTGATTCCGTCGACGAGGGATTCGCGGCAGCCGTACAAGTTGTCGAACTTGGACTTCGTAACGGAGTCGTTGACGTTGATGGCGGGAACGAGCAGCTTGCCCTGTTCCATCATCTTGTAGAGACGATGGACGCCGGTTGTCGTCTCCTCGGCGACGCCCTTCCACTCCTTCGCGATCTTCTGGAAGTGAGTTGCGTCTTCGGCGTGAATCTTTTTGAGCAGGTTCTTGATGACCTGCTCCTCTTGATTGCCGGAGGAAGTATTGACCCAGTCATCGCCCTTCTCAAGATCCACACCCTTGTGGATCAACAGGGTGACATCGCCGCCATCGTCGATGACGATCTGTGGGCCGAGGCCGCCCTTATGACGCAACGCCTGATCGGTGCACCACCAGTACTCTTCGAGCGTCTCACCCTTCCACGCGAAGACGGGAACGCCAGCTGCGGCGATGGCTGCAGCAGCGTGGTCCTGTGTGGAGAAGATGTTACAGCTTGCCCAACGCACGTCGGCACCGAGGGCAACCATGGTCTCGATCAGGACGGCGGTCTGGATCGTCATGTGGAGCGATCCGGTGACGCGCACGCCCGCAAGCGGCTTGGACGGAGCGTACTTGTTGCGAATGGCCATGAGGCCGGGCATCTCCTGCTCGGCGATGTCAATCTCTTTGCGTCCAAAATCTGCCAATGACAGATCCGCAACCTTGTATTCCGTTGCTACTGCCGCTTTATCAATCGTTGCTGTCGCCATTAAAGGCACCTCGTTTATCTAAGTCGGAAGTTCTCAATACCATGGTCCCGTGCCTCTCTAGGATATCACCCAGGCATGTTGATCCCATTCAGTCCGTCCGGCCGGAACAGACATACTAAGCGCTTCGATTGACAGAGCTTTTGCCCTGAAGCCAATGCGTCGCCACGCTAACGATTGCTGCTCCGAGACACAAAATCCCCACGGCATACAGGCCGTTGGAAAAGCTATGCGTTGCATCCTTCAGGCGGCCTGTCAGGTAGGGCCCGAGAAACCCTCCAAAGCCTCCAAGCGTTGTAATCAAAGCGACTCCCGCAGCAGCCGCAGTGCCCGCAACGGTGCGTGTCATCAACGCCCAGAATGGGCCCATGGTGCTCCATAACCCCATAGCGGCCAGGCAGAAGGCGCAAAGCGCAATCGGGACATTGTTGGCCATTGCGGCCCAGGCAAACCCAGCTGCTGCCAATGCCATACATCCGGCAAGATGCCCGCTGCGTTCGTTCCACCGATCCGAGCTCCATCCCACGACGACGGTGAAGATGGCAGCAAGAAGGTAGGGAACCGTCGCATAGCGGGCGATCATGCTCGCATCGTGTCCCACATTGGCTGAGAGGCTGTCGAGAATCAGCGGCATCCACAGATTGACGATGTATACGCCAATCTGAATGCTGACGTAGACAAACGCGAGTATCCACACCGCTGGAAGGCGGAACGCATCGGCAAAGGAGTGGTGCCTGGTTGCGCCGTAGCGTGTACGGTCGACCTCCAGCTCGTTGATCAGCCATCGCCGTTCTTCCGGAAGCAGCCAATTTGCCTCTGCCGGGCCATCTTTAAGGATGAATAAGACAGACACGCCCAGCAGCACCGTTGGGATGCCTTCTGCGATGAAGAGCCACTGCCACCCCTGCAGGCCCCACAAACCATCGAGCTTTAGCAATGCGCTCGATAAAGGTGCACCGACAACACCCGCCAGTGAGGTAGCTGTCATAAACTTTGCGACTGCGCGTGCGCGTTCGTGGGAAGGAAACCAGTAGGTGAGATACAGCAGCATCCCCGGCACAAATCCCGCTTCTCCAACGCCGAGCAGAAATCGCATTAGGTAGAACGAGCCTGCGGATTGGACAAAAGACATGCACGCAGCGATGAAACCCCACGAGATCATGATCCGTGCAATCCACAAGCGAGTGCCGAAGCGCTGCGCCATCAGATTGCTCGGCATATCGAAGAGGGCATATCCAAGAAAGAAGATCGCTGCGCCTGTACCGTAAACCGTGTCGCTGAAGCCAAGCTGCCGCTTCATATCCAGCGCAGCAAAGCCCACATTGACGCGATCGACATACGCGACGATATACAAGAGGAACAGGTAGGGAATCAGGCGCCTTGTGATCTTGCGATAGAGCGCGCGCTCAGAGATGGGAGTGGAGTTCGCTGTATCGCTCTGTAGCATCGCTCCTACTGTATAGGTTCTCAGGAGAGATGCGCGACCCTCTTTTCCGCCTCCAGCAGCTTCCTCTTACGTTCTGTTCCCCAGCGATAACCCGTCAGGGAGCCGTCCTTACCGACGATGCGATGGCACGGAACGACAACCGCAACAGGGTTTGAAGCGCAGGCACCTGCGACGGCGCGGGTTGCCGATGGCGACCCAAGATCGGCTGCAAGCTGAGAGTAGCTACGGGTTTCGCCGCGTGGAATCTGCTGCAGGGCCTTCCATACGCGTTGCTGAAATGCCGTGGCCCGAACATCGAGAGGGAACGATGCGGCTGTGGGATGCTCGCTCATCTGAGCGGTGATAAAGGCAATCGCCTCTGCCAGCCATCCGCTCTTTGGAATCTCTTGAGTCAGTGCCGCGTGAGGAAAGCGCTCGCGCAAAGCCCTGGCCATCTCGCCATCCTCTTCACCAAACGCAATGGTGCAGATACCTTTCTCCGTCGCCGCGACCAGCATTCTTCCTAATGGGCTGTCAGTCGTTGCATAACGGATCGCAATTCCCTCGGCCCCGTTTCTCATCTCGCGGGGTGTCATGCCCAGCTGCGCATTGCTGTTCTCGTAGAGCCTGCTGCTGGACCCGAAGCCCGCAGTGTAGATTGCGTCTGTAACTCGCATAGTCGACTCCCTGATGCTGGTATCGAAAGATTTAAGGCGTTGCTGCCTCGCGTATTGAGCAGGGCTGATTCCAAAGATGCGATGGAACGCTCGATGAAGCGCCAGCCGGTTGATCCCCGATGCCTTTGCAAGATCACTCGTTGTGATCCGCTCTCCGGCGTGCTGGTGCAGATATCTCGCTGCCAGGGCTACGGCGCCGACGTGCGGGTCGGGTGCCGGCGTGGTGCGTTCCGGGTGGCATCTTCGGCACGGCCTGAATCCTGCCTTGATGGCCTCTTGGAGGTTCGAAAAAAACTCCACGTTCTGCCGTACGGGCCGACGACTTGGACAGCTTGGCTTGCAGACGATCCCCGTGGATCGGACTGCGTAAAAAAAACTGCCGTCAGCGCTGGCATCGCGTTCCAGTACCTGTTGCCATTGCCTGGCGGAGGAGATATCAGTGATTTTGACCGCTGGCATCATCATGAAAGTATCTTCCTCCAACATCCCTTGAGACCACACTCCGTTTTGTTCGTTCAAAACAAAAGGGCGAGCCGCATGGGCTCGCCCTGAAGGTAAATCCAAAAGCTATTTTGTAGTGGTGAGTGTCTGCGCCTGCTCCTTGAGCGCGGCGGCTTTGTCCGTCGCCTCCCAGGTGAAGCTCTCTCCAGTGCGCCCGAAGTGTCCGTACGCTGCGGTCGCCTTGAAGATGGGGCGACGCAACTGAAGGCTCTCGATGATGCCCTTCGGCGTCAATAAGAAGTTCTTGCGAACCAACTCCACCAGCTTCGTCTCGTCGATCTTTCCGGTCTCGAAGGTGTCGACACGCACGCTCACTGGCTCGGCTACGCCGATCGCATAAGCGAGCTGAACCTCGCAACGGTCGGCAAGGCCTGCGGCAACGATGTTCTTCGCTACATAACGCGCCATGTAAGCAGCCGAACGGTCGACCTTGGTCGCATCCTTTCCGCTGAAGGCTCCGCCGCCGTGACGGCCCATACCGCCATAGGTGTCCACGATGATCTTGCGTCCGGTCAGGCCGGTATCGCCCATCGGACCGCCGACCACGAATCGGCCGGTGGGATTGATGTGGTACTTGGTGTTCTCGTCCAGAAGCTCGGCAGGAATCACCGCCTGGATGACATTCTTCAGAATGTCGGCGCGCAGCTCATCGTTACCGACGGTCTCCGCATGCTGGGTCGAGATAACGACAGCGTCCACGCGAACCGGCTTGTGGTTGGAGTCGTACTCTACAGTGACCTGGCTTTTGCCGTCGGGACGCAGGTACGACATCTGGCCGTTCTTGCGGACCTCGCTCAATCGCAGGGCGAGACGATGTGCCAGCGAGATCGGAGTTGGCATAAGCTCGGGAGTCTCGTTCGTGGCGTAGCCGAACATCATTCCCTGATCACCGGCTCCGCCTGTATCGACGCCCATCGCTATATCGCCCGACTGTTTGTTGATCGTCGAGATGACGGCACAGGTGTTGGAGTCAAAGCCATAAAGAGCGTTGTCGTAACCAATCGCAGCGATGGTTCCGCGTACCAGGCTCTGGAAGTCGACGTATGCCTTGGTGGTGATCTCGCCCGCGATGACCACCAGACCCGTGCAGGTCAGGGTCTCGCACGCCACACGGCTGTAAGGGTCTTGTGCCAGGCAGGCATCAAGAATGGCATCAGAAACCTGATCGGCGATCTTGTCCGGATGGCCTTCGGTAACGGACTCGCTGGTAAACAGAAAACGCTCGCGTGTAGCCAAATGAAGCTCCTTCAGAGGGCGGCTCTCAGTAAGCCAGGTCCCCATGGGTTGTACAACCCTCCTATTTTACCTTTTGTAGAAGGAAGTAGCGAAGTTACCCACCCAGTGGAGATCAAGCGTGGCAAACGGTAGGATTCCAGCATTAAACGGCGTTCAGGCGCTGTCCCCGCAGACGGAAAGAAGCGCCTGCCGTCAGGCAGGCGCCCGTGGAAAACTCAAATGAAACGACTTAGAAGATAAACTTCGCTCCCAGCTGCAGAATGCGCTTGTCGCGATAGCTCGTGATGTTTCCAGCCGTGGAGCTGAAGCCACTTGTGCTGATCAGGCTCGACGTGCTGATGCCATCGGGGTTTGTGTGGTTGAAGACGTTGAAGGCCTCGCCGCGGAACTGCAGGTGCATCGATTCGGTGATGTTCAGGTTTTTGAACAGACCGGTATCGACGCGCGCCCATCCCGGACCCTGGACTACATTGCGTTGAGCATTGCCACCGCGAACCTGTCCCGCCGGAACCGCACTGAAGGCATTGATGTTGAACCAGTGCTGACGGTTGTGGATGGGGTTGCCAGGCGTGCCCTGGTTTGGATCGCCGACGCGGTCCGGCCGTCCGCTGGAGACGCTTGAGCTGAGAACCACGCCGACTCCGGCAGGATCAAGCGCGGAAGTCGTCACGTTCAGAGGCAGGCCGGTGTTGAAGTAGCCAAGACCGGAAACCTCCCATCCGCCAAGGATGTGGCCCACGAAGCCGCGCTGCTCGTAGAAGAAGGGCAGGGCGTAGACCGCATTGGCGTTGAACATGTGTCTGCGGTCGGCTGCTGAAGGACCATACTCAGCGCGGGTATTAGAGGAGATCTGCGGAGCTCCGCTACGGTCCGCGTTAGCATTGGTCAATGCATGCGACCAGGTGTAGTTGGCGGCAACCAGCGTGCCATGCGACCACTGCCTGCGTGCCGAAGCCTGCAGCGAGTGATAGTTGCCGGAGAAGATCGGCAGTACAGAGTTGATGGCGCTGTAGCCCTTGAAGGGGCGATAGGCATTCAGCTGTGTGACATTGCCGCTGGTGACAGAGGTACCTGGATTGGCCGCGGCCCATGCTCCGACCGGCGCCTGGTTGATGTCCACAAGACCCAGGAGGTGATCCTGCTGGCTTCCGACGTACGAGATCTCCGTGAACACTCCGCCGGGCATCTGCTGCTGCACGTTCAGAGACCACTGCTGGTTGTAGGGGGTGCGGAACTTCGGCGACGTTGCGCGAAGGACCTGCGCAGCATAGCTGACATTGGCTGAAACTGCTGCAGGATTATCGAAAGTTGTGTTCGAGATCGTAGGCGTGTTTACGAAAGGAGGGTTCTGAAAGATGTTTTGCTCGTAGATGCCAAAGAGCGAGGAATCGTAAGCGATGCCATAACCTCCACGCAGCGAAGTCTTGCCGTCTCCGAAGACATCGAAGGCGAAGCCGACTCGCGGGGCGAAGTTGTACTTATCGTTCTCGGCAATCTTGTCCCCATACGGAGAGTTCTTCCCGTTGATGCTGACTCCGTTCGTGATTGCCTGATCCTTCGTGACATTCCCGTTCGGCGTCGTTCCTGTGCAAGGCGCGCCGACCACGCAGATAAGCCCGTTCTTGTCGACTGTGGGCGCACTGCTGGCGCTGTACAGCGATGGATCAAAGGTCGTCAGCTGATGATTTGCATCCGTCGGCTGACCAAAGTGGGAGTAACGCACGCCCACGTTGAGGGTCAAACGAGGCGTGACCTTCCAGTCATCCTGCACATACCCTTCAATCTGATTGGCGGTGACGCTCGGAGTTACATCGTAGGACGCCTGCGAGAACGTCGAGACAAACCCAGTCAGGAAATTCGCCCATGCCTGCTGATAGGGTTGGGCCTTCGATCCGGTCGGGAGGTTTCCGTTGGTAAAGGCGAAGCTGCCAGCATTGGCTCCGGCATTGTTCTCCGTCTTGTTGTAGTGGTTGTAATCCACACCGAACTTCAAGGTGTGATTCCCCAGCATCTTCGTTACGTTCACGAAGATGTTGTGATTCTTGTTGTAGTCGCGATACGGACCGTATGTGGTAATTGTGGTTCCGCTGGAAAAGGTGAGCGCCGGAACGCGTGCAAGCGTCGAGGCAAATGGCAGCGTGGGTTTGATATCAGGCGAGTTGGCATTTGCAGCCAGACCCACTGGATCGCTCAACAGGGCGCCGTAAGAATAGGCATAGCCGCCATCGATCAGGAAGGTAGGCGTTACGGTGTACGTTGCGTGGCCAAGATAGATCTTGCCTGGGGCATTGGTGTTTGTCGTATTCACACCGGGGTATCCAGTGCCCTGAAACAGGCCGCCCGGTTCTTGCGTCGGAATGGAGTCATGGATAAACCGGAAGAACACATTCAGCTTCTGCCCCAGTTGCTGATCGAGCCGGACGATCTGCTGATTGCCATTAAAAAGGTTGCGCTGAGGAGGCGTCACCAGCGTACCGGTAGCATCCGGTGTCCCGACATGTGAGTAGATGTCCTTTAGATAGGCCTGTGCAAGGGGGCTGGTGATGGCAACGTTAGTGTTTCCCCCATTGGTGCACTTACCTGTGGACTGCACGGTGTTGCCTGCAGTGCAGACTGGCTGCGTGAAGATGCCCTGGCGTTCGTTGGTGCTGGGAACGCCGACCAGCGTCACCGGCTTATACGTGATAACGCGACGCAGCTCCTGCGAGAAGAAGAAGTAGGTGCCATGTTTCCGGCCGTCATAAACCTTCGGCAACCAGACTGGGCCACCGATCGTGTAACCGAAGTCGTTGTATCGCAATAGACTGCGGGGTGAGGTCGTCTTGGCTGCACCGGAAGGGCTGGTCGTCAGCTTGTTCAGCGTGTCGTTCGCGTTGAAGATATCGTTCCGGACAAACTCGTACGCGCTTCCGTGAAAGTTGTTTGTGCCGGAGCGTGTAATGACATTGACCTGCCCGCTTGCCGATCGGCCAAACTCTGCCTGATAGGTGCCACGCAGGGTCTTGAATTCGGCGATCGCATCAACCGAAGGATAGGTCAGCAGCGTGAAGTTCGATCCGCGGTCTACATTATCGGCGCCATCGACCGTCCAGGCGTTTCCGCTGGTACGTGAGCCGTTCACCGAGAAGTTCACGACATTGGTCGCGCCGTTGGGGCTGGAGTTGCCGATATAAATCTGATCGCCGCCCGTGTAAGCGACACCAGGTTGCAGGCCCACCAGCTGTTCATAGTTGCGGCTGGAAAGTACGAGTTCACGCACCTGCGTCCCATTGATCAGGCCTGCCTGGGTTGCATTCTCTGTGTTGATGGCCAGGGCATCCGCAGTGACCACAACCTCCTGTACCGCGCCCGGATGGAGCCTTGCATCGATCGAAAGAGCATCGTTGACGTGAAGCACGATACCCTTGATCACCTGATCGCCGAACCCTGGAGCCGACACCGTTACGGTGTATCCGCCAAGCGGAAGCGTGGGAGCCGCATAGTTTCCGCTGCCGTTGGTTGTCACCGTGCGCACGACCTGGTTCCGATCTATATTCAGAATCGAAACGGTGGCGCCACTGATTGCAGCTCCGCTAACGTCGGTTACATTTCCGCTGATACTACCAAGAACATTCTGAGCCCAGGCGCTTTGCGCACCCCAGGCCAGGACCAAGACTGCCGCTGCGATGAACATCATCGCGCGACAGGCAAAAAGCCTGAATCCCGTCATCACTGTCTCCTCAAAAAAAAGTAGTGCATCGCCAGATATCTTCCGGCTGTCTGTTTTCACTCATTTGCCGCAGGCTTTACCGCTAACTCTCCCCGGCAGACATTTGAATTGTGAAAAGAGAGTTACTCTTTCCCCTCTCCCATGTCAATCAGTTTGTTGTGTACCCGTCACCGCTTAAAGCGATTCCTGCCAGCGCTTATCGCCGACTAAGGTCAGAGGAACAGCCTGCCGTGCAGGACGAACTTCCATACGCCCCAGCTCAGCACAACGAGCACAGCAATCATCACTGCGACGCCGACCCACCGCGAATCGATTCCGGAACCTGACCGGCCGCCGCGGTTTCGTCGCACATTTTCGGCAAATTCGGTCCAGCCTTCCTGCTCATTTGGTGAGACGGATTCCCGCAGTTCCATATCGAACCGCTCTACCCAGCCTGTTTCGTCAAGCCCGACGGCACTCAGATAGCTTCGTAGTATGCCCCTGCGAAAAACTCCACCCGGAAGCTCGGTATAGCGCCCCGCTTCCAGCGCCTCAAGATGACGAATGGATACTTTCGTGACTTCGCAGATGGTCTCAAGAGTAATCCGTTTGCTCTCACGCTCCACTCGCAATGCATCGCCGAACTGTTCCATTCCCGCCTCATTTCCTGAGGAATTATCTATATCTTCCTTATAAATCTCGGCTTTGGGCAGAATATTCCCCTATTTTCCTCAAGTCAAAGCCATCGAATCCTTATAGATGACTGGAATCAAAGTAGTTAGGTCGCTTTCCCGAAATGGGTTTCCGGCGGAAAGCAGGTAATATCGCCCTTCCTTTGACTGACCATTCCTCGACCTCTATGATTTGGACAAGCCCCGTCGACCTCTATCGTGGCCAGAATTGAGCAGCGGGGAGCCTTAAAGTCCTCCTGCTGGAGCACCCCCATCTTCCTGAAAAGGCCAGGCCAAAGAGACTAAAGAGAGTGCGGATCCCCTTTCCAGTCCATATTCCTTTATCGCGGGTTGCCGCCTTCGCGGTCCTGCTCTTTCTGATCGAGATTTATCAGGGAACCTCCCTTACGTTTGCCCTTTTCGCTCTTCTGTTTATCCTGATCTCCGGAGCGGCATTCAACTCCGCCGGAGGGCTTTCGCGTCCTTCCGGGGCGTACATCTTCTTCTATGCAGTTCTCGCTGTGATTCTGGGATTGGTCTGCAAAGCGGTTCTGGGAGAACCAGCAGACTCAAATCTCCTTCAGCCGATCCTGACCATGCAGATCTACGCCGGCAGCATCACTGCCATGTGGGGCGCAGCCCTGGTCAGCAAAAAGCTCTCGCTGCGGCGACCTCTGCTCGATAAGCTGGTGACTGACGCCAACATCCAGGATGCAACCTACGGATGTATGGCAACCGGGCTCGTCGTCACATTCGTGATGATGATGGTCGAAATACAGCCTGGTAGCATGTTGAGCGCGCTGGCGCAGGTAAACCGTTTTCTCCCCATGGCGATCATTCTCGGGGTGATCTATGAGATACGCCGAACCGGGGGACGAAAGAGCATCAATCTCCCAGTCTTCATCTCATGCTTTGCGATCTTCATGCAGGGAATCTTCGGCTTTTCCAAAGAGGGCCTGTTTACCCCGTTTGCATGCTGGATCATCGCCGCAGCGTCCCAGGGATATCGGCTTTCGCGCGCTCAGATGGCGGGTCTGGCTTTCACGCTCTACTTTATGGTGCACTTCCTGGTGCCGTATGCGCAGTATGGCCGGAACTTCTTCGACCCCTCGTTTTCCGTGCGCGCTCATGCCATCGTCGATCTTTTGGAAGACCTCGAAGGTACCCGGGCAAAATATCTGGAAGACTCGGCCGACTCCTACGAGCGGACGATCCAGAGCTACTACGACACCTCCCAGGGATTTATGGATCGTCTGCAGATGATCTCGGCGGATGATCGTCTCAACGATCTCACGGAGCGGGTGGGAGTCATCGGACCGATGCCAATCATCATGGGACTCGAGAATCTGATTCCCAGATTTCTTTGGCCAAATAAGCCGAACGTCAACTTTGGCAATTTGTACGCCCATCAGATGGGAAGCCTTGCGGCTGACGACACCACAACCGGCATCTCCTTCAGTGCCGCCGGAGAGGCTTACCATATCGGTCAGTGGATCGGAATCTTCTTCTGGGCTCCCCTCTTGTGGATCGTGTTTTTTACCCTCTTCGACTCTCTTTGCGGGGACACTCGTATCTCTCCCTGGGGCCTTCTGCTTTGCGCGGTATTTGCTCATATCGCTCCTGAAGGGGGCATCGGAGGCGTCATCTATTCCCTGGGATTCATCGCCTTCGGTCTGGTCTTCGCGGCTTTTGCGGCTGCATATGTGATGCCCATCCTGGGAGTCCTTATCAAGGGGCCTGGTCAGAATCGGACGTCCGGACCCGCCGTAATGCATACCTTGCCACGGCGCGCTCGCTCGTTGCCGTAACAGGGTTACAGGTAGAAGCGGAGCGGCTGCCATACACTAGAAAGAGCATGAACAAACTTGTCGTCGGCAACCTCGTTCACCGTCCCCTTCGTTCTTTGATCAGCGCTTTAGCGATCGCGATCGAGGTCATCATGATCCTCTCGATCACGGCCATTCTTCTGGGCAAGATCAGCGGCTTCAAAACCCGCCAGAACGGAATTGGGATGGACATGATCATTCGTCCGGCCACGACCAATAACTTTCTCGGTATGAGCGCCGCGGGCGCCTCCATTAAGGTCGGCGATGTAATCGCCAAGATTCCTCACGTTGCCGTCGCGGCTCCGGTCAATATCACGCTCACGGGATCGCTTGATAGTATCTATGGGATTGATTACAAGAGCTTTAATGATCTTTCTCCCTTCAACTTTCTCTCCGGAACCTCTTTCCAGAGCCCGGATGATGTAATCATCGACGACTACTCCGCCACTGGAAAAAAGGTGGGGGACACCCTCAAGATTCTCAACCACAATTTTCGAATCTGCGGCATTGTCGAGCATGGGAAAGGAGGTCGCAAGTTCATCCCTATCAACACGATGGGTGGGCTAAATGGCACCGAAGGGAAGGCCTCCGTCTTCTACGTGAGAACCGATGATCCGCCCCGGTATCAGGATGATGTGCGGAAAGCAATCCTCGCAACACCAGGAATGAGCGACTACGATGTGCGCACAGCCGAGGAGTACCTTTCCGCAATCTCCCCGGCCAAGCTGCCGTACATGAGCACCGCGATCAAAGTGGTCGTGGGAATCGCTCTGGTGATCGGCTTCCTTGTGATCTTCCAGTCCATGTACACGGCGGTGATGGAGAGAACCCGCGAGATCGGCGTCCTGAAGTCTCTGGGAGCTTCCCGTATCTACATCGTTTCACTGGTCCTTCGCGAGACCGCATTGATTGCTGCCGTCGGCATCACTCTTGGGGTGGTTGCCAGTTACGCATTAAGCGGTGCACTCAACGCTCGCTTTCCTACCCTCGACTTCGTCATAGATCTGCCGTGGGTCTGGAAGTCTGTCGCTATCGCCTTTACCGGAGCACTCCTGGGAGCCATCTACCCGGCGTATAAGGCTGCCAGCAAAGACCCGATCGACGCCCTGGCCTACGAATGATGATTGGCTTCCGGCCGATTTTGCGGCATCGTAGAGAATTAGAGAAGTAAAAAGAAAACGCTCCGCCGATGAGGACAGCAATCCAAAGCGGATAGCTTTTTACAGGATTTATAGACGCAGGGCACTTCCTTGATGACACAATCCACAATCGACTCTGGCTGTGGCTTTCGACCCCGGATGGTGCGTTCCACAACGGCCATCCTCGAGTTCGTGTTGCTTACTGTGGCAGCTATCTTTCTCGGTCTGCACGCCGTTCATCTTAGGGCTGACTTTCCGAACCACTCTCCATGGATGGACTGGGCCAAATACACCGATGAAGGATGGTATGGGGATGCGGCCATCCGTCATTTTCAGCGCGGCGACTGGTATGTTCCGGGAGACTTCAACCCCGCAGCAGCTCTACCGGTCTGGCCACTGGTTGAGTCGGTCGTCTTTCATTTCACGGGTGCCAATGTAATTGCCGCACGCAGTCTGGCGGTGGCGATCTTTGCTCTCATTCTGGCTTCCACGTACTTTCTGGTTCGACGCGGACAACAACTGCGATGGCCTGGCCGGGGAAGATCTCTGGCGCCGGCGGCGGCTGTCCTGCTGCTCGCCGTCAGCCCGTTCTGCTACGCCTTCAGCCGGATGGCCATTTTGGAGCCGATGCTGATTCTTCTTACGCTGCTGACCTTGTTGTGCGCGTCCTACGTGCGCGAGCCCGGCGGGGAGAGCCTGGGCAGATTGGGTTGGTTGCGGCAAAATCTTCCCGCTTTCGCAGTCGGGATCCTTTTGCCTCTCATGGTCCTGACCAAGACGACTGCGGTGTTTCTCTTTCCTGCAGTCGCGTGGGTTCTGTTTACGAGATCTGGCTATCGTGTTCGAACCGCGCTCAAGGCTGCGTGGCCAGCAGCTTTGCTTGCGATCTTTCTGTGGGTTTCCTACTACAGTATTGTGGTTCGCCCGCACTTCCTCGGCGACTACCGCTACCTCTTCACCGCAAACGACTACACGGGAGTAACGAGCCAGAACCTTTTCCAAGTCCTGCAAGAAGGCTTTGCCGATGGCATGTGGATCGGGCAGATGATGTATCCCCTGGCCGTTGCTGCGGCCATCGTTGCCCTGCTGATCCGGCCTCGGTTGCTGAAAAATCCTTTACTCCCCGCTCTGCTGCTGTGGATTGCCGGCTATTTGGCCTTCATCATCTACCACGACAATCTTCAGCCCCGTTACTATCTCGTCATCGTTGTACCCATGACGGTCGTCGCCGTTGTTGTGTTTGAAGAGATATTGCGTCCCCGCGAATGGGGAAAAGGGCCGACTCTTTCAGCAGCGCTGATCTCGACCGCTGCCCTCACCATCCTCACGGTGGCGGACGCTCGTCAAACCCTCGACTACGTTCGCCACCCTGAGTACACCTTCGCGACAGCCGCCGAACAGGTCAGAAGGATCGTCGATTCCGATCCCTCCCACAAGTCCCTGGTGCTCTCCATCAGCGGTTCTGATCTATCCTTGATGACCGGTCTCCCTTCCATCTGTGACGACTTCGGCACGATGGAATTATCCGATAGAGTAAAGGCCTACCAGCCAGGTTGGTACGTCGCCTGGAACCAGGTCGACGACGACAAGATGGACGCGTTGACCTCTCTTTATCGTCTCAAGCGCGTGGCATCGTTTCCTGCAATGGACGATCCTGAAAGAAATCTCCTGATCCTCTACCGGCTTGATCCCATTCCGGCGGATACCCGCCGTCACCGGCGCACCTTCCATCCGGCCACGGGGCTCCTACAGGCAGATTTCAGCCACCCGGAAGCCTCCGCAAAACCCGATCATTGAGAGATTGATCCCCGAGATATGCGAACTCCTGCATCCATGCTCCCGGAGTTCGCATCCATGCTTTAGGGTCAGCGGTAATGTATCCTCTGAACTATCTGATATCTGCGGTCATTAGAAAGAGAACCCCACTCGCAACAAAATGGGGAAGGCCGATCTTCAAGGAGAGCTATGCCGAGTCAGCAGGAGGTGAGATGGTCACAATTGAAGGTGGGCCTGATCGTCCTGGTGGCTTCGGTGGTCCTGGTTACCCTTCTTTTCCTGATGACCAGTTCGGCCGGTCTTGGGATTCTCTCGCACAAGCTCACCATCACCACCTACTTTGAGAACTCCGCTGGCCTGAAGCCCGGCGCAGCGGTCAACCTGCAGGGTGTCACCATCGGCACGGTCAAAACCGTCACCGTCATTGCCTCTCCGGAGAAAAAGCTAACCCCTGTCAGAGTAGTCATGAAGCTGAACGACAAATATGCGGAAGAGCTGAAGAAAGACTCCAAGGCTTCTCTGACGACCATCGGTGTCCTCGGCGACACGGTGGTTGATATCAATAGCCAATTTGCTGTCGGTCCACCACTGCAGGATGGCGATGAGCTGAAGACATTAGAGACGCCGAGCCTTACCGATGTCGTCAAGGCCAGCCAGGGGACCATCGAGAGCCTGAATGTCATTCTGGCCAAGATGAATACAATCGTCGACAATCTCCAGTCCGGAAAGGGCTCGATCGGTCAGCTCATCAACAATCCCGACCTGTACAACAAGCTCAATGGGACTGTAGATGAACTGCACAAACTTACCGTCAATCTCAATCAGGGCAAGGGAACGGTCGGCAAGCTGGTCAGCGACGACACCCTCTACAATCGTCTGAACGACACGACCGCAAAGCTCGAAAACATCGCCAACGATCTGGATAGCGGCAAAGGCTCGGCCGGCAAGCTTTTAAAAGATCCTTCTCTGTATGACAACCTCAATTCCACCCTCAAGCACGCCAACTCGCTGATGGCCGACGCGGATGCAGGCAAGGGGGGCGTTGGGCTGCTCTTGAAAGATCCTAAGTTCCGTCAGCAGTTGGATGACACCTTTACTCAGGTCAATCATCTGGTGACAGGAATCAACCAGGGCAGGGGAACCCTTGGCAAACTGGCCACCGAAGACACCCTGCATACGAACATGAACAATCTGCTGACGAACAGCTCCGATCTTGTGACCGCAGTTCGACAGAATCCAAAAAAATACCTGACCATTCATTTGAAGATCTTCTAATCAGCTCGACCCTTTCGGTGGAGAGGTGTGCCCGGTCTCATCTGACACGAGCATCTTTTCTTCGCCTCATGGCGGGAGTAGTGTGAGAAGACAATCCCCGATTCTTGTACAGCTTTGAGGAGAGCCATGAAGTCCATTTTGTTGAAGTGCATCGTTCCCGCCGCGGCCTTATTTTTTTGCCTGTCATCGGCCTCGGCAGAGGACGTCTCAGGGCCAAAGGCCGCTCCAAAGAAGCCAGCTATCTTCGATCTCTCCGCAATCGACACCTCGGCGGACCCTTGTGTGGATTTCTATCAGTACGCCTGCGGCAACTGGCGGAAGAACAATCCCATCCCCGGGGACCAGACACGCTGGGGACGTTTCAACGAGCTTGCCGAGTACAACAATTATTTGCTCTACTCCGATCTCAAGGCTGCCGCTGACGCCCCAAAGACACCGCTGCAAAAGAAATACGGCGACTTCTTCGCGGCGTGTATGAATACCGAGCTTGCCGACAGGTTGGGTGCGAAACCGATTGAGCCGATGCTCCAGGCTATCGCTGACTGGAACGACAAAAAGAAGCTGGCGACCCTGATGGGCCAGATGGAAGACAAGTTCGCCGTAGGATATTTCTTCAGCTTTGGCTCCGATCAGGATCAGAAGGACTCCAGCCAGCAGATTGGCGAGATCGATCAGGCCGGTCTCGGGCTCCCCGATCGCGACTACTACCTCAATCAGGATGAACGCTCAAAGAAACTCCGCTCGCAATATGTAGAGCATGTGACGAAGATGTTCACGCTGGCAGGCGACACGCCAGAGCGGGCAGCCAGGGAAGCCCAACAGGTTCTTGCGATCGAAACGGCGCTTGCTGAGGGCTCGATGTCTCGCGTCGACCGCCGCAATCCCGCCAATGTGTATCACATCAGGACCATCGCGGAGTTGCAGTCGCTGACCCCGGAATTTGATTGGAAGGTTTACTTCCATGCCAAAAAACAGGGTGGTCTCAAGACGGTGAACGTTGTCGCCCCTGACTTCTTCAAAGCGATGAACACTCAGCTCGACTCTGCTCAGTTGGAAGCGTTGAAGAGCTACCTCCGATGGCACACGATCCATCGATATGCACCGAACCTGAGCGATGCTTTTGTTCGGGAGAACTTCCAGTTCTATGCCGCTACCCTGGCGGGACAGAAAGAGCTTGCGCCGCGTTGGAAGCGCTGCACACAGGCTACGGACCGTGCATTGGGCGAGGCCGTAGGGCAGGACTGGGTCGCGAAGAACTTTCCCCCTGCAGCAAAAGACAATATGGAGAAGCTGGTCAAGGCACTCGAGACTGCACTCGATCAGGACATCCAGCATCTGGACTGGATGAGCGACGCCACTAAGGTTGAAGCGAAGAAGAAGCTTGATGCGTTTCGCGACAAGATCGGCTACCCCGACAAGTGGAGAGACTATTCCTCGGTAAAAATCGATAGGAACAATCCTGTTGGCAATGCAGAGCAGGTTGCGGCCTTCAACGACAGACGTGATCTCGAAAAGATCGGCAAGCCGGTCGACGAGAAAGAGTGGGTTATGACTCCACCCACCGTCAACGCCTACTACAATCCGGCGATGAACGACATCAACTTCCCGGCCGGGATCCTGCAACCTCCGTTCTACGACTTCAAAGCGGACCCAGCGGTCAACTTCGGCGGCATTGGTGTAGTGATCGGACACGAGATGACCCATGGCTTCGACGATCAAGGCAGCCAGTACGATCCGAAGGGCAATGTTCGCAGCTGGTGGACCGATGAGGACAAGAAAAAGTTCACCGAGCGTACGGATTGCGAAGTCAAAGAATACGACGGTTTTGAAGTCGCTCCCGGGCAGAACCTGAACGGGAAACTGACGCTCGGAGAAAATACTGCCGACAATGGCGGTCTCCGGATTGCCTACCAGGCCCTGATGAGCACACTCGCGGAGCAAAATGCATCGGTCACGGCAAAGGTCGACAACTATACCCCCGCGCAACGTTTCTTCCTTGGCTTCGGGCAGGTGTGGTGTGAAAACGTAACGGAACAGGCCGCACGTCTGCGGGCGAAGACCGATCCGCACTCGTCGGGGCGCTGGCGCACCAATGGAGCTGTACAGAACTTCGACGAGTTCGGAAAGGCCTTCGGCTGTAAGGTCGGCCAGCCCATGGTGCCGGCGAACGCATGCCGCGTCTGGTAGGTTTTATCTCCATGGAACACACGAAGCCGGTCTTCCGAACGCGGGGCGTCGTGTTTTCTGTGAGATTCCCATCACCCGGAAGTGGCACAAAGTCGCCTCACCTTCTACAATGTCCAAAGGAATCTATCCCTAAAGAATTGCTCGCAACCGGCGGCGTCAGAGCAGTCGGCGCCGGCGAGGATTAAGGAAACGCATGAAGTTGAGCAGGATTGGCCGGGTTTCAATGGCCTTGGTAGTGTCCGTTGCAATGGGTCTGGGCATGACAGCGTGCGGTGGTGGCACGGTGGCTTATCTCTGGGTGCTTGGCACGCAGTACAACCAGATCGCAGGATTCAAGGTCGATAACTTTTCAGGCAATCTGACGCAGGTGGTTGGCTCGCCCTTCAGCTCCAACGGCACCAATCCGATCTCTATCGCGGTGAAGCCGGGCGGACGTTATGTCTACGTCGTGAATAAGGGTGTCGCCGCTTCAGGGACCACACCGGCGACTCCTGGAAATATCGCTCTGTTCAGCGTCGGTGGAGACGGCACTCTTACCTTCCAGCAGACTTACACCAGCCGCGGAAACACGCCGGTGTGGGCAACAGTCGATACCACCGGGAGCTTCCTTTACGTGCTGGATACTCTTTATCCAGATACTCCGGAGTATCCGAACCCCAATCATCTGGGTGCGATCACGGTGTTCGCGATTGACGCCAACACCGGCCGTCTCCAGCTGGTTCCCAATCAGCAGATCAAGGACAGCAATCAGACGCAGCTCACCTTCTTCCCTGTAGGTGGCGCGCCGACGATGATGCGCACCTCTGGAGGTTGCCTCTTCACCATCGACACGGGCGATCAGACGGTGTTCCCGTATGCGGTCGGAACCAGCGGCCAGCTCACGCTAACCGCGAACTCCACCATCACCACCGGTGCAGGTAATCTCACATCGATCACCGCCAATGGAACCTATGTCTACCTGACCGATGCGGCTGCGACCTCAGACAGCCCTGGCGGACGGGTTCTGGCTTACACGGTAGGCACCGGTTCTGCAGCATGCTCGCTCAATACGCTGACCGGCGGCCCGATCAACAACCTGCCGCTGACCTCAAATCCGGTCTACTCGATGGTCGACAACAAGGGTAAGACGCTCTACGTCCTCAATCGCTCTTCGCTCGATCCAAACAATAAGGCAAGCTCCATCTCGGCATTCACCATCGATCCCACCACCGGAAAGCTGCAGTTCCTTGGAACTGGCGGAAGCCCCGCGGCGGGAAATCCCTATGCTGTGGGAGCGGGGCCGGTTTGCATGGTGGAAGATCCGACCAACCAGTGGGCTTACACCTCCAACAATATCGATGGAACAATAACGGGTAAGAGACTCGACTCAAACTCCGGAGAACTGAGAGAGTTGCCGAGAAACTCGACCTTCCCGACGGTCGGTCAGCCAACCTGCATGGCGCTCAGCCCGAACGTCAACTAGCCGGCATTCGATGTCGGCCCACAAGACCTCTCTTTCTCCCGATTGATCAATCGGGAGAAAGAGGAGATCACCGGTTCTTCCATCTGGGCAACCGGTCGTTATTTGGAGTAAGGGAAGCGCATGACGTTGAAGAAGATGGGCCGCGGAGCGATAGCCTCACTGATGTCCTTGGCGATGGGGCTTGGCCTGACGGCATGTGGCCGCGACTATTCGGTCGGTTATGTCTACATGACGACCGCGTCGACAACTTCTGGCCTGATCAACGGCTATAAGGTTGACTACCAGCAGGGCTACCTGACTCAGCTCGCGAACTCGCCTCTGCCCTCCGGCGGAAAAAATCCCGTCACTGTGGTAGCGTCCCCCGATCACAAGAGCATTTACGTGGTGCATCGGGACGACTCCAACGTCGTGCACTTCCTCATCGGTACCGACGGCAAACTCTATCCACAGAAGACCTACAACATCACAGGAAGCTTCGCGACAGACGCATCCATCGATGCCGCTGGCAAGTTCCTGTATGTCACGTACACCTACCAGAACACCATTCTTGCGGACGGAACCCAGCAACAGCTCTACACGCCCGCCAATCCCGGCCCGGGGGGAGTCACCATCTTTCCCATCGCCGCCGATGGCACTCTGGGCGCGCCCGCTACATTCAATCTTGGGCGCAATCCTGTCAAGATCGCTGCGACCAGCCCGAACCATTTCGTCTACGTGATCGCACAGGATACGGAAACCTCCGGGAATCTCTTCGGCTTTTCACAGAATCCGAGTAGCGGAAGCCTGAACCCGTTGCCTGGTGTAACCATCAACGGCGGCAATGTCGCCTCTATTGGCTTTCCGACAGGGTCGACTCCGGCAGGAGTTCTGGTCGACAACTCCGGTAATCATCTTTACGTCACAGATCAGGGTCAGAATGCCGTGATGGCATACTCCGTCGCCGCCAGTGGTATTCCGAGTCTCATCGCAACTGCGGCTACCGATTCGGCTCCCGGAGGAATGACGATCGACGGAAGCGGCAAGTATCTCTTTATTGCGAGTTCCGGAGCAGGCGCAATCAATGGGTTTACCTTCGGTCCGAATGGGGAACCGATTCGTTCGAGTGTCTCTGGAAGCGTCCAGGTAGGAACCGGACCGACCTGCCTCGCCATGATCGGTGCACCCAGCACGGGAGATCCGACGCACGCAATCTATCTCTACACTTCGAACTCTCTGAGCAACAATATCTCCGGAAACCAGATGGATGCCTCTGATGGACGCCTTCGGCAGATTCAGCGGACCCCTTTTGGAGCCAATGCTTTACCTTCCTGCCTTGTAACAGTACCCGCTATCCCGGGGCGCTGATTACCAGTCGAGGACAGGAAGTTAGAATGATGCAAGGCGGTGCTATTCCGCCGGATGAAGGAAAAGGATGAGCTTGACAGGAAAGATCTTTGCGTCGACTCCCATGGAGAAGACTGCTTCACCCTCCAGGGCCTCGGTGGTTTCACGGATCGCTTCAGCGGTGCTTCTGACTGGTGCCCTCGGTCTGACCGCTTGTACCCGCGACTACACGGTGGCTTACGTCTATGCGACCGCAGCTGGGGCGGGCATCAACGAGTATGGTGTGGACTATCAGTCGGGTGCCCTCGTTCCCATCCAGGGTTCTCCAGTGGCCGCTGGCAATAACCCAGTCAAGATTATCGCTTCTCCCAACGGACTCTTTATCTATGTTCTGAATCAGGGTGACTCGACCGTTCAGGAGTTCGCTGTCGATTCTGGAAGCGGCAAGCTGACCTCAAAGAATACCTATCCCACTGGATCGCATCCGACCGCTTTGGCCATGGATGCCGCTGGTAAATTTCTCTACGTCACGTTCACCTATCAGAAGGGATATTCCGATTCCAATCCCGGGCCCGGCGGAGTCGACATCTTCCCGGTCAGCGCCGATTTTTCCCTCGGAAATCCCAGCGTTCAGGTTCTTGGCAACAATCCGGTCGGTGTGGCTGTCACCAACTTTAACAACTATGTCTACATCATCGATGCGGAGCCTGCGACTGGCTCTGGCTCGGCGACGGGATGGATCTTGGCCTTCTCGGCAAACGGCACCTCGGGAGCTTTGACGCCGATCGGCAAGACGAACATCTCGGTAGATACTTCCGGAAAAACAGTCGCCACGGGATACGGCGCTGGAACCAGTCCCAGCGCCATTGCCGCAGATCCGGCTTCGCGCTTCGTCTACGTCACCGATCGCGCAACCAACCAGCTCTACGGCAATATTGTGATCTCGGGTGGCCTGCTGCAGCCGATGCAGAACTCGCCATTCGCGACCGGTCTGCTTCCGGTAGCCGTTACGGTTGATCCGCGTGGAAAGTACCTGTTTGTTGCCAACTATAACGACAACTCGGTTAGCGCATATGCGATCGATCAGCCTACCGGTGCCCCCACCGGAGCCGTTGGCTCCAGCTCCACCAAAGTGGGTACGGGACCAAACTGCCTGTCGATCGAGCCCGCGCTCGGTATCTACATGTACAGCGCGAACAATCTCGACAACACCACAACCGGCCTGAAGTTAGACTCGCATAACGGTACGCTGCAGAACGTCCAGAACACTCCGTTCCCTGCAGCGGGAACCCCAACCTGTGTCGTAGCGGTCGGAAATGGCTCGCACGCCACGCAGGTAGTGAATCCGTAATCCTGCTCAGCACGCAAATGAAAAGGTCTCGCTTCGGCGAGACCTTTTTCATTCAGAGAGTGGAATTCGAACCTAAGCGATCTTCTGCCGCGAAGCGGGAGGAAAGCGGTTGAGGATTGTTCTGCGCATCGGGTTCTCGAAGAACTTATAGATCAGCACGGAGACAATAATCAAAACTGCATAAGAGATCCAGGGATCAAACTCCGCGACGTGCAACCGCTCTGGAAGATGATACTTGTGGATCAAAATGAAAAGGTTGAAGTGCAGCAGATAGAGAACGTAGCTGCTCTCTCCGACCAGCAGCAGTGGACCCCAGGAAAAAATCTTTGAGATCGCATGTTTTCCGCTTAAGCCAAAGACCATCCCAGCAAAGAGCGGCAGCAGAATTCCGCCATGCAGGATGAGGTACGGAACTTTATTGGAGACGACAAAGAAGAACAGTCCAAGGCCGCCCAGGGCTGCCGCCGCAATCGCCATGCGGCCGCGTTCGCTGATAACGCTCGTCAGCTGAAGCCTCGAGAGCGCTATGCCCGACAGGAAGGTTGGAGCGTAGGGCAGGGGAGTGTATTTCAAAAAGCGGATCAGTGTCGTTGATGTGTAACGATCCACCGGGGCCGACAGATGGTCTGGGTTAAGCCACAGGTACAAGACTGCCGGGATAAGATCGATGATCCACAGTAGAAAGATAATCAGGACCAGTCGAGAAGGCTTACGTGGCCATGGCAGCAGGATGAGCCATGGAAAAAGCACATAGAACGCCATCTCGCAGGAGAGCGTCCAGGCCACCGTATTCCAGAACGTGGAGAGAGAGGGACTAAATCCCTGCAGAAGAAAAGGGGTCATCGCGATCCCCTGCCAGAACTCCGTGATGGAGCGGGAGTGCCATTCCAGCTCGAGCATAGGGATCGAAATCAGCAAGACCAGCAGATAGACAGGATAAAGGCGCGAGAAGCGGGCCATCCAGAAGTCGCGCTTGACCAGATCACGGCCGCGGTCGAAGTAGTTATACGAGAGGATGAATCCGGAGATCAGAAAGAAGACGTTGACGAAGACGAATCCGTGCTCCACGAACGGCCGAATCGGACCCAGATACGGCGGAGTGAAGTGAAAAAGGACGATATTGAAGGCGAGCAGGGTTCGTATCCCTGTAAGCGCCGGCAGGGGAGGTTTGCGTGCTGGTTTGACCAGCGGCGTCGTTGCTGTGGAGGCCAAGTGCTGATGTCCTGTTGTATAAACGCGCTTCCGAGGCAAAAGATGTAAAAGCTGCGGACGCCGTCAGGCCGTAACCAGCGAGCCGATCTTTTCTCCGGAGACGACCTTAACGATATTGCCTTGTTCGCGCATGCTGAAGACCATCATCGGCATGTTGTTATCCCGGCACAACGAGACAGCGGTTGTGTCCATAACTCCCAGGTTGCGCCGGAGGATGTCGTTATACGTAATTTGTTCGAAGCGGGTGGCATTAGGATCTTTTTTGGGATCGGCAGAGTAGATACCGTCCACAGACGTGGCCTTCAAAAGGATATCGGCCTTGATCTCCATCGCTCGCAGGGCGGCAGCGGTATCGGTCGAAAAGTACGGATTGCCTGTTCCCGCCGCGAAGACCACAATGCGATCCTTTTCAAAGTGACGGATGGCCCGACGTCGGATATAGGGTTCGCTGATCTGGTGCATCTCGATGGCGCTCATCACGCGGCAATAGATTCCGCGCTTTTCGATCGCATCCTGGAGCGCAATCGCATTGATGACCGTCGAAAGCATGCCCATGTGATCGGCCGCGACGCGATCCATATCAATCGCCTGCTGAGCGACCCCGCGGAAGAAGTTTCCTCCTCCCACCACAATTCCAACCTGGCAGCCGAGGGCGTGTACCGCAGCAATCTCCTCAGCCACCTTATGGATAAAAACAGCGTCGATACCGAAGCCCCGGCCCGCAGCCAATGCTTCTCCTGATAGCTTGAGGAGGACTCGTTTGTACATGTCAGGTTCTAGTATCGCATGCGCACTCTGGCAAGTCAGGACCTTGGCTCCTTTCCTTAGCTTGGATGATTTGGCATCGCTGACTATAGACGGCTACTGGGGAGAGGCATCTTCAGCCTTCTGCTTCGCCCGTTTAGCGTCGTCCTTGGTCTCCATCTTGGTCTCTTTGGCCCGGCTCTTCGCCTTGGTCTTCTTAGCGGCATCGGGATCAGTAACCTTTTGAACCCCTTCCTTGCTGCGGTCGTATGCCTTCACCGAGGTCTCTTTCGTCTTGTCGACCGCAACGGTGCCGCCTTCCTTCGTTTTATCGACAGTCTTGTGGGTGCCTTTCTTTATGGCGCTTCCGGTATCTTTCGCCGCATGCTTGGTGTGAGTTCCAGCGTCTTTGACATCTTGTCCCGCAGTCTGAGCCAGCAGGGTTCCCGGAGCAAGGGCGATTGCGAGGGCAAGTGAGGAGGTAAGGGAGGCTACTCGGAAACTGTTCATATCTGTATTAGTGAGCAGCTTTGGAAAATGGTTGTTTGGCCAGGTCCTCTTCGGGACCTGCTTCGTGCAAACTACTCTATTGAGGTATCTTAGCCGTTCGGATGCAGCGGGGAGTGCCAGACCTTCAGGATGGCCACAAGACGACAGAGAGGTGGTCCGGAAAGATAGGCCTGTGAAAGTGGAAGATAACCATCAAGCGCTCTCCGGGACCATCATCGAGACGCGTTACAGGCAGGATGAATGATCTTCGTCAGTTCTGAAACCATTAGCCGCGGGCGTTAATTTTTGTCTAACGACCTGCTGCTTTTGCGGGAGGCGGTACCCGCGGAGATACAGGTATCATGCGAATATATGCCACCCTCCCCAGGCAAGCCTAAGATTCTGCCCTTAACCTCGGCACGTTTCTTTGCGGCGCTTTACGTCATGCTCTATCACACCTTTCCTCGTACTTCAGGGGCTGGCCCGCTGCATGCATGGGTACTCAAGGTCGTGGGCTTGGGCTATATCAGTGTGAGCTTTTTCTTCATGCTCTCCGGGTTCATCCTTGCAGTGGTTTACCTCAGAGGGAACCGGCCCGTAAATAAGCGGCGCTTTTTTGTAGCTCGTTTTGCACGCATCTATCCGCTCTATCTTGCTGCAATGTTGTTGGATCTGCCGCATTACCTTTACACGCAGCTCAAGATTCTGCACGGAAATCCAGGACATATCCTTGCTGAGACTCTGGCTACGGCGGGCCTTGTCCAGGCGTGGCTCAACAAGTGCGGACTCAATCCTCCCGGCTGGTCTCTTTCGACAGAGGTCTTCTTCTATGTGTGTTTCCCTTTTATCGGTATGGCGCTGTGGAAGATGCGCGGCTGGCTGGCTCTGACTTTTTCTATTCTGATTTACGTTGCAGGACTCCAACTGGTGGTTGTGCTTGACCGTTCCTGGGATAGGGACAGGCTGTCCTATTTTCCTTTTCCGCATCTTTTTCTCTTTGTCCTGGGCATTCTTCTGGCGAAGTTTTTCGTTTGGATCGGAGAAAGTCAGCAGCGATCGAGCAGGCTGGCGGCCGTGTCGCCCTTTCTGCTTTTCTTTTGTGCGATCGGGCTCCTTGTCGTGCCGACCTTCAAGAGTGGGTTTCATCAAACCCTCGTGCATGGATCGCTGGCGCCGCTTTTCGCCGTGGCTATCCTTGCATTCGCCAGCGGAAATAATCTGATCTCCCGCATATTTTCGGCACCGTGGCTTGTGGTCCTTGGAGAGGCCAGCTATGGGCTCTACCTGTTGCACTATCCGGTATATTCCATCCTCAGACGGCTTATCGAGCGTGGAGGCACGCCGCTGCTGCTTCTTTACCTGATCGGAACAATCGGCCTCAGTGTCGTCAGCTATTACTGGCTTGAGGTCCCCGCTCGTCGCTGGATTCTCGCTAAAGAGCAGGTCCGCACCATAGAAACCGCCGTAACAAGCTCGCTTTCGCAATAGAGAAAGGAAGAGCTGCCCATATGCCGTCTCTCCTCGGTTCCATAAAGTTTGTAGCTCTTCGGTAGGAAAACTGCACTTCTCGGCGTGCTTGGCAACGCACGCCGAGAGGATGTGGCCGATGGATGATGAGGGATGGCAAATCTGGCGCCCACTCTTGAAGGGCGCACATACCAGTTAGCTTTTATCCTTTCTGCTGACTATGAAACGGCGGGTGGCGTAGGTTGCATAAGCAAGCTGAACTAACCAGACCACGCAGTAGATCAGAACCAGATTGCGATGCCCCAGAGGGGTATCGATGGACGGATCGTAAGGGATCCATGGCCTAAGCATTCGATGTCTCCTTTACGGGTACGCCTTCCATGAGGTGCATCGCTTCCTGGTGCTGCCGAAGCTGACTCTGGAATTCGGCGAGGTAACGAATCGAGACGATCAGGATGCCCCAGGCGACCCATGCGGCCACATTCCACAACGTGGGCCGCAGCATGCTAGGGGCGACGCCGGAACCGTCCCCGCCTCCGAAGACGGGTGCCGGATGCTGAGTTCGCCACCACGTCGTGGACATATACACGATGGGCATATCCACAAAGCCGAAGATGGCGAGCACGGCACAGATGGTCGCCCGGGATGGGCCCGAGGTGAGATGTCGCGTCATGAGGTAAGCAATATAGATGAGTGCGAGCATTAGCGTCGTTGTCAATCGCGCATCCCACGTCCACCAGATACCCCATTCCTCTCGTCCCCAGAGCGAGCCGGTGATCATGCCGAGCGTGCAGTAAAGAACTCCCATCTCCGCCGTTGCCAGGGCCAGGGCATCGGCCTTCATTGCCGCCAGCGTGTTGCGGCTGCGAAGTGCCAGATAAGCGATGGAGGCGAGAAGGTTCAAAGGCAGGAAGATGCCTGCGCCGATCCAGTTGGGGAAGTGATAGTAGAACGCTCGTATCATGTTGCCCTGCTGGGCATCGGGAGGGGAGTCCCGTAGCCCAACGTAGAGACCGTAGGCCAGCAGGCACAGGGTGATTACGAACCATGTGCTCAGAAGCGGCTTGCCCAGCTTCTTCATATCAGTGAGTTTCCCTTCGGAATGGACCGAGATTCTGCTTGCCATGGTATTTGCTCACGCTGGCAAAAGGAAACCATCAGGGGTGACCGAACCAGACGTACTGCCAGCCACCTGCGATGGTAGTGAACTTCGATCCGACATTGGCGCGGCGATGCCCGAACCGTAGCTGAGTTGGAGGGAATGTCCTCTAGAGAAGGGATACGAGAAGGTCCCAGGCGGGAGTTGTTCTGTCTTTAACTGGGAGTTCCGCCCTTGACCGTGGCTGCGCCACCTGTATACCACGTGGCGTCGATAGCCGCCCAAAGACCTCGCCGAAAGGTATAACTCGCGTGTGCCTGAAGCACCGGGAGAGCATACTGCGACCGGATGGAGTGTCCGGCGTAAAAGCTTTTATTTTCGCTAAACACAGCCGTAGATGCGGACGACGGGCGAACTCAGCCGGGCTGAGAGCAGGGCTGCCGCGAAGATTGATTGACAAGCGAGTCTTCACATCGGCAAGGCCGGAGCGAGTGATGCGTTCTCGCTGCTCCCCATACATCACCGGAGATGTTGCCCAGCCGCAGGGAAATGTACCGGTGAAGAGAGCCTGTTTGCCGAATACACCGAAGGTATGCCCTCGGCCCAGCACTGGGGAGTAGATGGTGGCATCTACGTTGGAAATCGGCAGCGTAGGGTCAAAGGCGATATCTCCGCTTGATCGACCGAATGCGATTCCGACGAAGCTTGTGTCTACAAGGGAGGCGGAGTAGGCGCGAGGTTCGAGACCCTGTGCGGCAGCGCGAGAGCCGAGCGAGCATTGCCCACGTGAGAAACCTTCGCGCCGCTTGGACGGACCTCTCGTGCGGAGAATATTCGCACTTCTCGAACGGAAAGATAACAAAGACTCAATAGAAAAGCCCGGACGATATCCGGGCTTTTCCCTGTTGCATATTGCTATGGTTTTAGGCCGATGCCTCCTCCGAGGAGGTCTGGGCGGTGGTCGCGACGGTCCAGTTCGGATCGCCTACCTTGAAGCGTGCGAAGCGGCGAACGCTGATGTTCTCGCCGAGTTTGCCGACGCGGGTCGCAATAATCTGCGAGATCGTTTGTGCCTGGTCCTTGATGAAGGGCTGGTCCAGAAGGCAGACCTCCTCGTAGAACTTGCCCATCTTGCCCTCGAGCATCTTCTCGATGATGTTGGCTGGCTTGCCGGAGGACGCAGCCTGTGCGCGGTAGATCTCCTTCTCGCGCTCGATATCTTCGCTCGTCACGTCCTCGCGGCGAACATAGCGCGGATCGGCAGCGGCGATGTGCATGGCGATGTCGCGAAGCAGCTCCTGAAAATCGGGCGTGCGCGCGACGAAGTCGGACTCGCAATTCAGCTCGACGAGGACGCCGATCTTTCCGCCTGCGTGGATGTAGGTTCCAACAGAACCCTCGTTGGTCGTACGCGAAGCCTTCTTGGCGGCAGATGCCATGCCGCGCTTGCGGAGAACGACGAACGCCTCCTCCATATCTCCCTTGGCCTCCTGCAGGGCCTTCAGGCAGTCGCCCATCGGTGCAGACGACTTTTCGCGGAGTTCCTTGACCAGCTTTGCATCAATCTTTACGGCAGTCTCAGACATTGGTAAATTCCCTTCCTGGTGTACAGCATGATTCAGACAAAAGGGGCGCGGGCTTATTGACCCGCGCCCCCTGATGTTGCCAGATGGCGGTTACAGCACGGCTAACGCGGTGCCTGGGGGCTTAGGCTCCGGTCTCGGCGATGGCCGTCTCAGGCTCATCGACGGAGGCAGCGGCTGGCGCCTTGCGAATGTTTCCGCCGAGGACCGCAGCGAGGTCGACATTTTCGTCCTCGTCGGCGTCGGCAGCAGTGATGGAAGCCTGAACCTCGTTCAGCTCGCCTTCTTCACCGACGAACTCAGGAGCAACCTCGGCCTGCTGAACATCAGCAACTTCATCCGAGAAGGCACGCTCCGAGACCATCTGAACGCCTTCGAAGGCCGAATCGGCAATCTTCGTCGTGAAGAGGCGGATGGCGCGCAGGGCGTCATCGTTGCCGGGAATCACGTAGTCGACGACCGTGGGATCGCAGTTGGTGTCGACGACAGCGACGACCGGGATACCCAGCTTGCGAGCCTCGGAGACGGCAATGGCCTCGTTGTTCGAGTCGATCACAAAGAGAGCGTCAGGCAACCGCTTCATGCTCTTGATGCCGGCGAGGTTCGTCGACAGGTGCTTGCGCTCGCGCTCGAGCTTGATAACTTCTTTCTTGGTGAGAAGCTCGTAGCGACCGTCGGTCGACATGTCGTCGAGCTCCTGCAGGCGCTTAACCGACTTCTGCACCGTGACCCAGTTGGTGAGGAGACCGCCGAGCCAGCGCGAGTTGATGTACGGCATACCGGCGCGGTTCGCTTCCTCTGCCACGGCGTCCTGCGCCTGTCGCTTGGTACCGACGAAGAGGATCAGCTTGCCGGTGGAGGTCAGATCGGTGACGAACTTGGACGCATCCTTGAACATCTTGAGCGTCTTCTGCAGGTCGATAATGTAGATTCCGTTACGCTCGCCGAAGATATACTCCTTCATCTTCGGATTCCAGCGCTTGGTCTGATGCCCGAAGTGAACGCCAGCTTCGAGCAACTCTTTCATAGTAATGGTAGCCAAATTGATCTCCTTGGTTGAGGCCGACGGAGTGTGCCCATCCGCAACCTGTATTTATCCCCCGGAGGGGAGATTGGACTCCTTGCCGCAGGGTTGTTCCTCCTGCGGGTGTTGCGAACAGGAGCCGGATCGAAAGATCCAGGCTCCTGCCAAAACGGAAAGCTCTCAAAGAAAAAGGCAACAGCAAAAAACTTTGCTGAAAGGCTCTTTTTATCGCTTCGAGAACTGGAAGCGTGCGCGGGCGCCCTTCTGACCGTACTTCTTGCGCTCCTTGGCGCGGGAGTCGCGGGTGACGAGGCCTTCGCTCTTGAGCGCCTTGCGAAGCTCAGGGTTGAACTGCATCAGAGCGCGGGCGATGCCGAGCTTGACCGCGTCGGCCTGACCCATCACGCCGCCACCGCGAACGGTGGTGATGACATCGAAGGTCTCACCGATGTTTTCAATGCCGAGTGAACGCTTGGCAGAGGCACGCTGCTGCGCTGTAACAAAGTAGGTGTCAACGTCCTTCTTGTTGACGGTGAAATTTCCGCTGCCCGGGCGCAGGAAGACGCGCGCAATTGAACTCTTGCGTCGGCCGGTGCCATAGTACTGGACGAGATCTGCCATGATGCTCCTTGAAATCCTCTTGAACCTCAGGGGCCTGAACCCCTTTATGGTCGAAATCAAACTCTCTAGCAGAGACGGCGATAGCCGTGCTCTGAATACTTAGGCGGTTACCTCAACCGGCTCAGGCTTCTGTGCCTGGTGCGGATGCTTGTCGCCCTTGTAAACCTTCAGCTTGGTTGCCATCTGGCGTCCGAGCTTGGACTTGGGAAGCATACCCTTGACCGCCTGCTCAATCACAGCGTCGGGACGGCGCTTCAGCAGGTCTACAAAAGACTCTTCGCGAAGACCGCCGGGGAAGCCGGTGTAGCGGCGATAGAGCTTCTGATCTGCCTTCAGGCCCGTCAACACAATCTTCTCGGCGTTCACAATCACCACATGGTCGCCGGTATCGATATAAGGCGTATACAGCGGGTTGAGCTTTCCGGATAGCATGTTGGCTGCCTGGGTGGCGAGGCGGCCCAGCGTCTTGCCGCTGGCGTCGAGGACAAACCACTTGCGCTGAATCTCTTTCGCGCTGGGGATCCTGGTAGACATCGTATGAAGTACTCCTTACTTCTGCCGTCTTCCGTGGTCGGCATGGTGCGGAAGAATCGTGGAACGAATGGGTGCTGCCTGCAAAAACGAACCAAATCCAGCCAGGCGCTGGAAACCGCCAAAGAGAACTTCTCTCAAGAGGGAGAATTCATCGCCTGAGTTGCGCACAGAGCCTGGTTCGAGGGCCTGAGGTGTGGGTGCTTTGGGGGCAATCCTTGTCCGCCCCGGGTGGATCCACCACGATGTCTCGCCGCCATCTGCCCATACACGGTCACAGACACGCAGACGCGAGACTGCGCGAGCTTTTAGAATAGCTGAGGTTCTATGGGGCGTCAACGCGGTTTCCCGCGATTTCACTGCGACTTACGAGAAAGTCAAGCCTCAATCGCAGGAAAACAGCCGATCCTGGGGCTTGACGCTTCAGGGAGTAGCACTCGATGACTCTTTACTGTTAATTATTTACCTTATTATCAATCATTTAGATCGATTGATCCTCTGCAACGACGACAGCCAGTGCCAGATCCCGGCTATGGGTCAGGCTCAGCGAGGTTCTGGCGATTCCAAGGGAGTCCGCGATCTCGCGGGCGCGACCGGAAAAGTGCAGCGTAGGCGCACTCCCGGGACGGCGCCTGACCTCGAACTCCTTCCAGCTGACCCCGCGGCTGATTCCCGTACCGATAGCCTTCGCAGCCGCCTCCTTGGCGGCAAAGCGTGCAGCGAAGCTCTCCGCAGCGTGCTTCTGCTTTCGCTGGCAGTAGAGAATCTCTTCCTGCGTGAAGATCCGGTCCAGAAAACGCTGGCCAAACTGCTCGATACTGCGCTCGATCCGGCTGATCTCGATCATGTCTGTTCCCAGGCCGATGATCATTGGCTCTTTCCGGTGTACTCGTTCGTCATGTGACCACCGTACCGCGGCAGGGCATCACGCTACAACGTTTTCGCTCCGATGAAAGTCTATGATCCTGATGCATTGGAGACCAGAGGAAGATATGCCATCGCTCGACATTCAAGGGTTCAGCTATGACGAACGCTCCGATGTGCTGCCAGGACTCCTGATAGCGCTCGCAGACTGCGGGGGCTGGGTGATGGATCGCAAGGCACTCACCTCCAGCTTGATGGAGTTGCGGGTAGAGGTGCAACTTCGCTCCATCCTTGAGCTCTATGGATCCCTTGTCGCCGCAGGCCTGGAACTCACCCGTTCCTCGCATCTTGCGCTCACCGACCTTTGTACATGCCGGCGAAATGTAACGACGGTCACGGACCTGGGACAGGTGATCGCCTTGAAGATGAAGATCAGCTTCCTCGACGAGATTTCACTGCACTCGCTTCTCGAGTCCAGCAGGATCTCTGCCTGAACAGAAAAGCGGCGATGGAGCATCGCCCAATGTAAGCTCCATCGCCGAGACCGGCATTTCACCGGAGTTACGAGTTGCCTGCGCGTCCTCGAGAGCCTCGAAGACGTGAAAACAATGTAGATCGGTCCATAGCCTTAGTTGTCAGGGAGTTGTCACGCCATTGTGATTTTCTACCGATGCGAATCGGTGCGATCGCGCCGGTTGTCCACGCTCGTACAGCCGCGCCTCCCGTGCTTACCCGATAAGGTCATACCTGGCCTGCTGTTTCTCCCGTAACATCGCACCTCACGTCCTGAAACGATCTGTGCCGACGCGAAGCGAAAGGTTCTCATGCAGTCTTTGCCGTTTCGGATGCCTTGGATGGCATCTGCTTTTGTTCTCTCTACGATCCTGTCTCTACAGGGATTGGCTGAATCGCCCAAGGCCGACGCATTCTACGTTCCTCCTTCTCCTCTTCCTATCGGCGCGCATGGCAGCGTAATCCGATCACGCAACCTGACCGATGCCGCAGCGCTTCCCAGCGCCGGGCGGAATCTCCTTGTGATGTATCACTCCACTACCGAAGACGGGAGGGATGTTGCCGTCACTGGCACGATCGCCATTCCCGCAGGAGATCCACCAGCCAGCGGGTGGCCGGTGACGACATGGACCCACGGCACAACCGGGATCGTCTCCATGTGCTCGCCGTCCCTGGACACTCCAGATGGCCCGGAGCACCCGTTTCTCGGCATGCATGAAGTTGTGATGGACGATTATGTGAAGCGCGGATACGTTGTGGTCGCCACTGACTATCAGGGACTGGGTCCTCCAGGACTGCATCCGTTTCTGCAGGGGGCATCGGAGGCTCACGGGGCACTCGACATTTTGCGTGCCGCCCGCCAGATCGACCCGCATATCGGAACGCGCTACGTTGTCATCGGGCATTCGCAAGGCGGCCAGGCCGATCTGTTCACTGCAGCCCTCGCTCCCCGTTACGTTCCAGAGCTGACGCTGCTGGGCGATATCGCGCTCGCACCCGCATCGCATATCGCGGCAACACTCAACGCGATGAGGCGCGCCTCAGCGCCCTCGTATGCGCTTGGGTATGCGATGTACGTTTTGGAGTCATTTGCCTCCAATCATTCCGAGATCAAGCTGGATCAGATTCTCACTCGCGAAGCGTTGAATCATCTTCCGGAGACTCGCCAGGCCTGCATCACCGCCACGGTGAGCAAGGGATATTGGGCGACAGCGATTCCAAAGGATCAGTTTCTTCCAAAAGCCGACCTCGTTCGCATCCTGGAGATTGCGGCAGAGAATGAACCGAGTGTTTTGAAGATAAGCGTACCTACGCTGATAGTCCAGGGCACCGCGGACGACACCGTGAATCCCTCATGGACTGACGACGTGGCTCGCTCCCTCTGTAGAGATGGATCTCCCATCGAATATATGGTCTATCCAGCGGCCACTCATGAAACCGTGCTGACCTCTGCCGCGGCCGAGATGAGGATGTGGGTGGACGCACGGTTTGCCGGCGAAAACGCACATAGCAACTGCCATTCACTGCCTTCAGCTGTGGTTAGCGCGAAGTAATCCATCTGCGGGGACGAATCATTCACTGAGCGAACTCCTGCAAGGACCACCCATCAATGGACGCCGTTCTTTGGGTGCCAGAGCGCACGCCGAATGGGAAGGCCGACGGAGAACTGCAGATTTGGGGTATCTGGCGTGAGGCCGACGCCGAAGCTGAGGTCGATCGTTCGGCCTGGAGCGTAGAGATACGAGGCGCCAAGCCGCAAGGATCCTTCAACGAGGAACGATGCGGGGATGGTCTGGTCATTGAGTGTTGTCGCGCGAGTGAATCGTTGGTCCCAGCCGATCGTCATCGAGGTCTCCGGATTCAGAGACAGAATGGAGCCGAGCTGGAAACCCACCGAATCGCCAGGTTTGAAGTGCCCCGGGATCATCAGGCCGGGATTGTCCGGATCGTTCGCCGGAATGGAGTGGGTCCCATTCAGGTTTGCGGTGTAAGAAAGATTGCCGAAAAAGACCACCGGATCATTCGACTTGGCTGCTGTCAGATTGCCTTGGACGGCATAGAACCCTGTGCCAAGGGCAGTCTGGCTGCTGTTGAGATTGAAGCTGTCAATGCCGGTTGTGGTTTTGAAGCGCACATTGGCCAGCAAGTCAGGCATACGGCCGTGTTCCAGAGTCAGCTGTCGTGACAAGCCGAAGGTAATGTCGCCTAGCCCAAAGGTGCTTTGAGACGTCTGGGTATTGTTGACGTCAACAGTGCGATTCAACTGATACCCGTAGGGAATGTAGGTGTCGAACTGCAGCTTGTAGGGAAGCCCCATCCGGGCCGAGAAGGTCGGAAGCAAGAGATCCTTGCGGACGCGCTGGGAAGCGATATCGCCGACAACCAGCACCGGCAGCAGGGCGAAACCGTCGATGTTGATCCGGTCCGTAGTAGAGCTGAAATAAGAGGTCGTATTGTCGAGCTCAACCGTCCCGGACGGAAGCAGCAGACCGCCGCGGACGATCAGCGCCTGGTCGAGGGCCTGGCTCGCCTGTCGCTCTTCGGCGTCGTAACCAGAGTTCGTCACTACGGAGGTTACGGCTGCCGCCGCTCCAGCGCGCGGAGCGGGAGCGGGAGCCGAGACTGTTTTAGCTGCGACAAGGTCTTTGGGCGAAGTCGTAAATCCACCGTTGACGCGCCACTCCAGTTCCTGGACACGCTCCAGAAGGTTGCGGATGATGGCATCCCGCTCTCGCAGCGCATCGTTCAGCCTCTGATTAACCGCATTCAGCAGGGCTTCCTGCTCTGACATGGGCTGGTTCGATGGCTGAGCACGTTGCTGGAGCTGAGGTTGAGATTGGGTGCTGCGTTCCTGAGCCTCGGTTTTCAGCGCCAAACAAATAAGGCAGCAGAGGAAGAGTGTTGTGCAAAAGCGTTTCAACGGAATGGTCTGCATCGGAATCTGGCCTTTGAAAACTCAGTAGAGGTAATTGGGTGGAATCGCGACTCCAATCTCGCGCTGGATGATGCTGGGGTCGGGAATCGTGCGAGACGCGATGTTGGGCTTCTGTTCGGTCAGCATGAGGTCGGTCGGGGGGTGCACGATGAAGACGATGCCTTCCTTCCAGAGAGACTGAAACCGCTCGACTCTCATGGTGAGGTTCCCGAAGCCCGGATCAGCGATAATGACACTTCCTGCAGCGATCTTTCGCACCACGATGAAGTGGTCAAAGCCTTTCAGTCGGATGGGTACGATGACAGCCGTCTTCTGCGATGCAAGCTCTTCGATCGACATTCCGGCATAGCCTTCGGCGCGATACCCGCGGGCCTGTGCGAAACGTTTGAGGTCAAGAAGAGAGAATCCTCCACGTGCGCGAACCTTGATCGGATCGACACGATGAAGAATCCAGACGACGATGGCTGTCTCCGGAGTATTGTCTCGGAATTCGTAGGTCAACAGAGTGCTAAGCGCCGCCGCCCCGCAGCTCATATCCCATCTCTGGCGAACGACACCTTCGCCGCGAATCTCTTTCAAGCTGCGTATTTTTTTGCCTCCCTGTGCATCTGCGTCTTCTCTGGTTTGAGAGGACGCAGATGCCGGGAAGAACAAGCAGCTCGCCACAACGAGCGCGGCTGCTCTACACCAGAGCCGGAACCAGGCAGAAGGGAGGATCATCAGGGTTTTCCATTCAAGTTCGACTGTGTCAGGGTGCTCACAGTTGAGTTGATGTTGACGTTGAGGTTAAGCAGGACGTTGATCTTCGAGTTCACCGCATTGATGTTGACCAGAGAACTCAGGTTCTGTTCCGCGTTACCGTTCAGGCTGAGCGTGCCCATCGTGATTCCACCAATGGGTCCGCTCTGGATAGCGAGCGAACCTGTGCTCGAGACCAGGCCGTTTGCAGTTGGGGTCTGCCCCTGAAAGCGAACAACGCCGTCGGAGATCCCGGCCGAAACGGTTCCGGCCGTGACCTTGTCGAGCGCATCGTCACTCAGAGGTTTCGCCTTTGTTTGCACGCGGCTTGGTGTCGACGCCTGAGTCCGTGCCGGCGTCTGTGCGCCAGCTACGGCCAGGCCTGCTGACCCCAACATGGTCAGGACCGCCATCACGAGAATTCGTTGCATATTAACTCCTTGAATCCAGTGAAGGAGCGAGGGAAGCGCCTGCGGGGATCCGGCATGGAGGGAATGCGCGCCGGACCCTCGCAATACGCTGGCCCGCGCTTAGCGGACCTGGCTGATGCTATTGGACTGCGAGAGCGTCGGGGTCGAGTTCATGTTCGACGTCCGGGCTACGTTGACTCCGTTTGCAACCATGCCGCCGGCTGCATTGACGATGTTCATTGCGGTTGCGTTGGCAAGCGCTGAGCCAGCCAGCGATACGGTGTAGTTATTGGTCGCGTTTACCGTCGAGCCATCTACGGCGATGTTATGCGCGCTGGCGTCATCGAAGCTGACGGCACCCTGCACGTTATAAACCTTGCTGTAGGACTTAACGCTGTGATTGGACTTGGACTTTGTTTCGTTAGTCGCCAGGCTCGCCGAAGTTGAATTGCTCGAGCTGGTGGAGTGCGTGTCGGTGCTGGAAGAAGAATCGTTCTTAGCCGACTGTGTGGCATCCGAGCTTGCGCTATTGGAGCTGTTTGCGCTCTGTTGCGACTTGCTCTTGTTCGAGGAATCCGCGTTCTGCGCAGCGTTGTTGGAAGCGGAGTTCGAGGCCGAGTTCGCGTTCTTGGCTGCGTTCGATGCGGAGCTCACATTCGACGCAGAGTTATTGGCGGAGGCGGACTGGTCAGCGCTGCTCGACGTGTTGCTCGCGGTTCCGGAGTTGCTCGTGGTGGAGTTGCTTGCCGATCCGCCCTTCGATGCGGAGAGGTTGTTAGCTCCGTTGCCTGTTGTCGTAGAGGTCGCTCCATTGCTGGAAGAGCTGTTGTTAAAGGCAGAGTTTCCGACCGAAGTGGAGCTTCCGTCGGGAGCATTCGCGCTGGCCGTGGCTCCGCTGGAACTAGCTGAGGAGGTAGCGTTGCTGGTTGCGCTCTTGGTCGCGGCCGAGTTATCGCTGGATGACGCCGACTTCACATTGCTCGCATTCTGGGCATTGTTGGAAGCGGAGGAATCCGTCGACGAGGCCGATTTGCTGGCCGAGTTCGACGCGGACGAGGTCATGGAAGAGGTGGAGTTCTTGCTTGCGCTGGCCTGTTGAGCCGCGTTCTTGCTGGAGTTGGCGCTCTTGGACGAGCTGCTGTTCGCCGTTTCGGTAAGCGATGAGGTCCTGGTGTGGTTGGAGGTGTGATTGATGGATGCGTTGAGGCTCTCGGAGGATGAGCTGCTGCTGGTCACATCCGACGCGCTCGATGTGTTGAGCTGCGAGTTGGCGCCTCTCTTGTATCCGCTGAGCGTGGCGTTTCCGCCGCTCTCCTGCATTACATCGTTGCTCTGGCTGACATTAGCGCTGCCGCTGTTGCCTTGCGTGGTCAGGCTGCCGTTATAGACATTGACCCCGTTGGCGACGGTCGCATCGGAAGAGCTGACAATATTGATGCCCTTGGCCGCATTGAGAGCGCTGCCGGAAAGCGACACGCTTCCTGTGTTGTTCTCATTGACGGTCGAGTTGTTGGCGGCAAGCGCGGAGTTCTCTTCGCCTGCGGCGGTGACGTTATCCATCTGGTTGTCACGAAGGGCACGAGTCTTGGTCTGCTTCTTTTCCGTGGACGTATTCGATTTGCTCTGGCCAAACGCCTGTCCAGAGATGACTAAGGCTGCAACAAGTGCGGTTGTACTAACAATTTTTCTCACTTCTTCCTCCACAACTTAGGGGTTAGGAATAGTTCGCCGTCTACGCAGAACGTGCTGCGTAGGGGCCAGTTTTGACGTCAACAATCCTGTTCCCTCTTTCAAGAGGGTTTTTTTGAGACGTCGCCGATTTCAGTCCCAGTGGCTTCCAGAGGGAAGCAAAGGTTGCACCAGCTTCGTGTCGATGCCGCGCACCGAACGGTCAGCCCGCACGAAGGTTTGGAAAGAGCCCGAGATCGTCAAACAGTCAGCTCCACATCAGCATCCAGCCCGACGCCCTGTGGAATGAAGGCCCGCAATACGGTCTGGCACTAGTGCAATCGCCATGCCAAATTTTTCTGCCGCAAATCCAATGGAATTTCTTATCTGCGGCGACGCAGGTCGCAATCGTTTGCAGGGAAAAGTGAAAATCGCAGTATTTTTTCAGACCGATTTGCTCGAGTTGAAAAATTCCCTACTCATTTGGAACGCCGAGAGGGACAAAGGTTGGAGGGTGCAGCAGGCTGTCCCGGTCGCCTAACAGCAACAGATAAGGAAGGCGGCGGCCATGGGTAAAAACAAGACGAAGATCCTTGGCATCGCTCGCCACTTTGAACACGGGTGTGCTGATCAGAGATTTGTCCGCGGGAACCGTCGTTGAGAGCCGTATTCCCTCAAGTCCAGGAATCTCATCCCAGTGTCGATTGCGGGAGTCAACCAGATACGCGGTTAGGTGGCTGTCTCCCTTCGGATCTTTTCTGGAGTGGTTGGTCATGCGGATGGAGAGCCGCAGGAGATGCTCGCCGGGGCCTGCGAGGTAGCCAGGCATGCTCTTCACGTCGAGAACGGCAAAACAAAGCGAATGGAAACACTGCTCTTGCGCCGGTTTGATTGATCGAGGCGCTGCAGCCACAGAGATACCGAGCAAAGTGACGAGATAGAGAACCCAGACGCCGCCAATCCACGCCAGGTGTCGCCCTGCCTTTGTCTGTTCCCCTCGTCTGTACGAGGCGGCGACGCCAAAAGCGCCTACGATCGTCCAGCCCACCAAAACTAACAGCAAAAGCTCAGCCCAGCCCATACCTGCTCCGGTCACGATAAACTCAAAGGTAACCCATGGCGACCCCAACTTCCTCACCTCCGGACCGGCCAAGCGTAACGAAACCAATTATCGAAGCCCGGCAACTCGGCAAGGTCTACCATTCCGGGAAACTGGCAGTGACCGCATTGTCCGATGTCTCATTCACCGCTGACCCCGGGGAGTTTGTCGCGATCGTTGGGCCCTCGGGGTCTGGAAAGTCGACGCTCTTCTATATTCTCGGCGGGCTGACGCAGGCTACCTCGGGCTCTCTGTATATCGATGGAGCCGAATTTTCGCGGATGTCGGATATCGAACGAACCCGCATGCGTCGAGCGAAGATCGGGTTCGTGTTTCAGCGATTCAACCTTCTGCCCACACTCACCGCGATGGGCAACATTGAGATCGCTCACGATATCGCCAACCTGGGAGCCCAGGAAAAAACGCCGCTCGACCGTCCATTGCTGGACCATCTGGCCGATCTGATGGGGATCAAGGGAAGACTGAATCACCGGCCGAGCGAGTTGTCAGGCGGGGAGCAGCAACGGGTAGCCATTGCCAGGGCTCTGATCTCTCGTCCCGCGATTGTGCTGGCTGACGAACCAACCGGCAACCTGGATACCAAGAACTCCGAGGCGGTGCTGGATATGCTGCGCCGCTCCAGTCGGGAACTCAATCAAACCGTGCTGATGATTACGCATAATCCTGAGGCCGCACAAATAGCCGATCGCATTATCCATATGCGGGATGGCAGGATCAGAACCATCGAAAAGGGAGCAGCCCGTCTCGTACACGAGGCGTGGACCGAATAGAGTCAACTCCTCCAACACCGGGAGGCGATCAGATCACGCGTTATCGGCAAAAGGCCGCCACACTTGGAGTGGCGGCCTTTTTGTCTTATTCGGCTGACTTCGTATTGTCGCTGCGGTCATCATCTGGAAGCTTATGATCCGGATCGATGGTGACCGAGGCGATGGGCTTTTTGTCGTCCGAGGACCAAACGTACTGGCCTTTGGTGAGCCATGTCTCCCATGGCAGGCGGAAGCGCTCGGATGTGCCGTCCTTGAACTTGACTTCCACGGTTGCGGGAAGTACAAGTTGGTTTTTGTTGATGAGAGTCATCGTGGCGCCATCGATCTTTTCAACCGCAAGATCGAACTTCCAGTTGTTCTCATACCAGCCCCGCCAGAACCAGCCCAGGTCTTCGCCGCCTTCGCTCTGCATCGCGCGGAAGAAGTCTGAGGGCGAAGGATGTTTGAAGGCCCAGTCGCGGATGTACTTGCGGAACGCCCAGTCGAAGCGCTCCGGCCCCAGAATCTGTTCGCGCAGAAGCACGTTGCCGTACGCTCCTTTAAAGTAGCTCACCGGGTGACCGAGACGGCCAGGGTAGCCGTCGGCCGAGAAGAGGACAGGAGGTGCAACTGGGTCGTCGATTACTTTGAGGATCATGTCCGGCGGCTCGCCTCCGGCCGAGTACTCCGAATCGCGTTTGGGGCCATACTTCCCGCCGGCGTACTCATCGGATTCAAAGATATCGACGAAGGTGTTGAAGCCTTCGTCCATAAACGCGTTGCGGCGTTCGTTGGAGCCGACGATCATGGGGAACCAGTCGTGGCCGATCTCGTGCGCCGTCACCCAGAAGAGGAATGAGCCTTTGTCAGGAATGCCATCGAAGACGATGCCGGGGTACTCCATGCCAGTCGAGAAGCCTGCAACATTGATAGCTGCTGGATAGGGATAGGGGTACCAACGTTTGGAGAAGTTTTCGACGGAGTTCTTCACGTACTCGGTCGACTTGGTCCAGGCATCCTCTCCCACGCTCTCCGGAGGATAGACGCTCATGGCGAGCGACGTCTTTCCGTCAGGCAGGTTGATCTTTGCGCCGTCCCATACAAAAACCGGCGAGGCGCTGAAGGCCACGTCCCTGGTCTTATCCATGTGGAAGTGCCAGGTAAGGGTACCGTCCTGCTTCGGCCGGCTCTCTGCTTTGCCAACCTCTTCCGGCTTGAGAATCATGACGGTGGCGTCGCTGCTCTTGGCCTGTTCCAGCCGCGTGACCTGTTGCGCAGTAAGAACCTCTTTGGGGTTAACCAACTCCCCGGAACCGGCGACGATGAAGCTGGAGGGTACGGTGACGTAGTAATCGAAGTGGCCGTACTCCAGATAGAATTCGCTGCCGAGGTAGGGAAGCGTATCCCAGCCGCGAAGGTCGTCATAGACGCACATACGCGGATACCACTGGGCCATATCGTAGATCTCGCCCTGCTTCGATTTGCCCCAGGAGGTACGGCCGCCCCACACGCCGGGGATCTGGTAGTGGTACTTGATATGGATTTTGAGCTGTCCGCCATGGGGTTTAAGAGGTTCAGCCAGACGAATCTGCATGCGGGTGTCGGAGATCAGGTAGTCAGCCTTGACTCGCTGTTTGCCGGACTCGACCTCGACGGTATCGAAGGCGTAGCCCTCCGATGAGGGACGCGGACCAGATTCCTCATCGCTGCGGCGGCGGGAGCGGACTGCTCCTCCTGCGAGGCGGGAGCGAGAGTCCTTGCGATAGATGTTCTGCTCGACATGCAGCCACAGGCTGGTAAGGACGTCCGGGCTGTTGTTGGTGTAGGTGATCGTTTCTGTAGCGTTGAGCTGCTTATTCACCGTGTCGATCGTGGGACGGAGGTCGTAGTCGGCCTCGTTCTGCCAATAGCTCGGACCGGGCGCGCCATTGCTGGAACGGTAGGCATTGACCGGATCTGGCATTGTGAACGGAGCGAAGGTCTTGACCGGATCATAAGCCGGTGCCGTGGGCAAGGAGCCCTGGGCAAAGGCGAGCGATCCGGCCGCAGTCAGTAGAAGCGCGAAGACTCGGCAGCTAAAGGGCAAGGAGACGGGCCTCTTTTTTGGATTTTGGTGGACTTTAACTGAATATACGTTGCAGCCGGTAGGATGGACGCAGGGAACGGTTCCTTAGGAGAGCAGCCTCTCATGCCGTGGTACCAACTCGATAGTCCGCATGACCCCAAACTCGACGAACTCGCCCGTCAGTACAACCTCCATCCGCTGCACATTGAAGATGCCCGCAGTGAGGACGAAAGCGTAAAAGTCGATTCAGGGCTGCATTACACCTTCGCTGTTCTGAAGCCAATCTACTTTCAGCCAGATCCCGCCGCCCCAGGCGAGCAGATGCCGATGTTCTCGACGATCGATATCTTCGCAGGGAAGGATTTTCTGATTACCGTCGTGGATCCCGTCTGTTCTTCCACGACCGAAGCGTTGGAGCGCGCGCGCCGAGACGGACATGATGATCAGCCGTCGCGACTGCTCTATCTCATTCTGGATACGATCGTCGATCTTTACTTTCCCGCGATCGATCACTTCGACGATCGCATCGATGCCCTCGAAGATGCCGTTTTCAACTCACCTTCTCCAGAGATCCTCTCTCTGATCTTTGCGCTCAAGCGTGAGTTGATTGAACTTCGCCGTGTGCTGGTCAACACGCGCGATGCCTGCCTGCATCTGCAACGCGATCCGAATACGTTGATCGACCCCGAGCATCAACTCTATATCCGCGATACCTACGACCACGTTACGCGATTGCTCGACTCCATAGAGACGCAGCGTGATCTATTAAATAACTCACTCGACATCTATCTCTCATCGGTTGCCAACCGTACCAATGACGTCATGAAGGTTCTGACCGTGCTTGGTACGATTGCGCTTCCTGCACTTGCAATCTCGGGAATTTACGGGATGAACCTCAAAGGGTTGCCCTTTGAAGACTCTCCCCATGGAGCCCGTTTTGTCGGCTTCCTGACAGTTGCATCTACCGGGCTGCTGCTCTACGTGCTTCGCAGAATGAAGTGGTTGTAGCTCCGTTTTGAGAATTCTGCGACTTTCTGGAGAAAAAGGTGATTTCCGCACTGCACAAGGGGCGCCGGAGGCATCTCTCTTACCACAGGGGGATTTGATTTCCATGACTGATTACCGCGTATCCAAAGGCGAGGCCAAAGAAGATCAGGTCACAGCCGCAATTGAAAAAGTAACCTCGCAGGTTCCATCCAGCGCCTATCTGGCTGCAGCGCTTGCCTCAATGGTGGCGTCACTGACCTTCAAGGCGTCCAGGAAGGATCATGCAGCGCTCTTCGTCGGGCAGTGGGCCGCGCCCTTACTGCTGATGGGTATCTACAACAAACTGGTAAAGCTTCACGGCTCCGATGGAGCTACAGGACCGGGCTTGGCGCAGGAGTAAGCGAACTGCCGCGAGATACGCTGCCACGCCAGCTACCAGAGAATATCGTTTACTGGCACAATGGGCGGCGGCAACTCTGTCTCTCCTAGCATCTGCCGTAGGTTGATCTCGATGGTTCGAGTGATCGATGTCAACGGAATATCGTGAATCGTGTTGTCGAACGGATCTTCGAGGTCGCGGCCGATTTTGTCGAGCGAAAGAAAGATAAAGCCCACCAGCGTCGAGCCGAGCGGCGTAAACCATCCCATGCTGGAGACCATCACCAACGGCAACAGGAAGCAGAACATCTGGGCAAAGAGCTGAGGCAGGTAGTCGTACTGGCGAGGCATGGGGGTATTTTTGATGCGCTCGGCACCGCCTTGCGCATCGACCAGATCGTCCAGGCTCTGATTCATGGCATGCCATTGCGCCAGATCGATCCAACCGGCATCGAGCGCTTCCCGCAACATCGTGCTTTGACGCTGTTGAATCGCCACGGGAACGTTCTTTTCGATGCGGAGTTCTTCAATCTCGTGCGCGGGCAGGAAGGGGACGAGCTCCGCAAAGGGGTCGAGCTTGCGGAGATGCTGGCGCAGCGCATGAACCCATGCAATCTGGTAGTAGACCAGCCTGCGCTGGAGCTCGCCCGGGCGGGCTCCTCCGTCTGGACCTTTTGAGCGCATCGTAGTCGTCACCAGGCGTGCCCAGCTTCGGGAATTATTGACGATGGAACCCCAAAGGGTACGCGCCTCCCACCAGCGCGCATACGAGGTGCTGTTCCGGAAGGCAAGCACCACGCCGATGGCAGAGCCGAACAGCGACAGGGGAATCTGCTCGAGCGCCGCCCATTGCAGATATCCCATCTTGTAGACGATCACAATCGCTGCGTCGTACGCGATCAGCCAGATAAGGGGCAGACCGACATACTGCAGCGTATGCAGCACAAGCTGCCTTGTGCGCGGAAGGATCATGCCTTTGTGGCTCTCGCGGTGACGGGGTGAAAGGCGCGTTCGCCATCCTCAGAGATGCGGACCTGACCCGCCCCGATGTCATAGACCCATCCGGACAGGGTCAGTTCCTTGCGGGCAATCGCCCCGGCAACGGAGGGATGGGTTCGAAGATGCTGAATCTGAAGGAGCACGTTTTCTTCTGTAAGCCGCTTCAGGCGCTCCGCCGTAGCCTCCTTGGCTGGCGCGAGCGAATCAGCCACACTCAGAGCTGCTTCCGCATTCCGCATCCAGTTTTTAACGCTGGCCAGGCTCTCAAGGCTGGCGGGACTCAGCAAAGCCTTCATGGCGCCGCAATCGCTGTGTCCGCAGACTGCGATGTGTCTTACCTTGAGTGCGCTGACTGCGTACTCAATTACCGCGCTGACGCCACCCATCATCTCGCCGTATGCCGGAACAAGATTTCCAATATTGCGCGTGACGAAGATCTCGCCAGGGCCAGACTGAGTAATCAATTCCGGATCGATCCGCGAATCCGCGCACGTAACGATCAGCGTGGAAGGTTGCTGCGGTTCGGTGGCAGCTTTCTTATACTTCTCTGCATTCGGAGGATAGACCTCGGTCTGGAACTGCAGGATACCTTGCTTTAGTTTTTCGAGAACCTGATCCATGCCGTCTTCTACTCCTTCCACTTGATGTTGCATCCGATGGAAAACTTCTGATTGGGGTGGGGGCGCTTGCCGGCGAGCACGGCATCGATTGCCGTCCGGAGGTCTTTGCCGGTGACAGGGATGTCGTTGCCGATGTCACCGCGTTTCGGCCGGCTATCATCGATCTGGCCGCGGTATACGAGCTTCATCTCGTCGTCGAACAAAAAAAGATCGGGCGTGCAGGCAGCGTGATATTCACGAGCGACTTCCTGGGTCTCGTCGTAAAGATAAGGAAAACGGAAATCAAGTCGCTCCGCCTGTTTCCTCATCTCCTCAGGCGCGTCCTGGGGATGATTCACGATATCGTTCGAGCTGATTGCCGCGATTCCAATCTTGCCTTCGTAGTCTCGGCCAATGTTCGCGAGTTCTTCCTCGATGTGTTTTACATAGGGGCAGTGGACACAGATGAACATCACCAGCAGGCCCTTGCGGTCTGCGGCGACATCATCGCGCCCCACCGCTTTTCCGGTCACGACATCCTGCAGTTCAAAGGGAGGAGCGATCGTTCCCAACTCCACCATCGTTGACTGTGTTCTCGACATACACGCTCCAATACACAAAATCTTCGTGGAACCATTCTAAGCGGTGAAGGTTAAACTACACCTCATGATCGTTCATACGTTCCTCTTTCGCTGGAAACCAGGTGTCAGCGAGGCGCAGAAGCAACGCGCCATCCACGAGATTCAGGCCCTGCAAGGACAGATCCCCGGGCTTCTCGAGACGTTGGTCGGTGCCAATATCTCACCTCGTTCGCAAGGGTATGAGCTGGGCGGGGTGATGAAGTTTTCCAGTCATGCGGCCTACGAGGCATATAACGATCACCCCGTCCATCAGCGACTGCTGTCATGGCTGATACCTCTCATCAATCCAGTCGAGGTTGACTTCGAGGCCTGAGGCTATCCTGAGGATCGAAGTTATGCTTCCTGCACGCACACTTTCAGGTGGCCGCGCTCAGCGCGAGAGTCTTCCGACCGGACCCAATGGCCTGCCGCTCTGCCGCTGGTGTCATCTCGAGATCATCGCCAGGCGGCGCAGAACCTTTTGCAGCGACTATTGCGTCCATCAGTGGCGTCTCCGTACAGATCCCGGCTATCTGCGCGACCAGGTATTCGCGCGCGATCGAGGCCACTGTTCGGTCTGCAAGATCGACACGGTCGCAGCGTATCTTGCGCTCAAGCGAGCGAGAGGGGCCGCGAGGGCCGCAGGGTTGCGCCTCTATGGCATGGCTAGCATTACTAGTCGCCGCAGCTTGTGGGACGCTGACCACATCATTCCTGTCGCGGAGGGAGGCGGGCAGTGCGATCTCGACAATCTCCGGACCCTCTGCCTCCTGTGTCACCGTACAGCAACAGCGGAGCTTCGCACGCGGCTTCGCGAACGAAGGACCTCACCCTTGATGTCTGCGCCCGAGCATTGACGCTTCTGCTCCCTTGCTGATTTCTTTCTGCTCTCTCTGAGCTCTCCTCTGGTATCGTTGCTGCAATCCGGGCCCCAGCTTCTGCCAGCCACCGCGCTCCCTTGGAGTGACGGTCTGCTGGCATTATTCCGCTCCAAGGAGCCTTCATGGCTGAACGCGGCAAGCCCTTCGATCCACTCCTGAAGGAAGCAGAACTTCGCGACGGCGCTGCTGAGGCCTACTGTCTCCGCCTGGCTCAGCAGATTCATTCGCGCCACGGGGCGTTCACCGCGCATGAGGCAAAGGCAGCGTTTACCCAGTCTTGGCACGCCGCCTTTAAAAATTCTGTTCCGGCGCTGGAAACGCTGGATGCCCCGGCCACGGCCAAACTGCTCCATCGAGAGCCGCGCGCACAGGCGAGGCTGGCGACCTTGACCGACTACCCTCCAGGAAAGTGGATTCTCGAACAGGAGCTTGCTGCACAGGGTCACTGGCCACCCTCCGATCCAGAGAAAGATGCTTATGCGGTTGCCGATGAGATACACCTCACCGGCATCTGTTTTTCCGGAGGCGGAATCCGGAGCGCCACCTTCAATCTTGGAATTCTGCAGGGCCTCGCTGCCTTAGACCGCATCAACTCCTTTGACTATCTCTCGACGGTGTCGGGGGGCGGATACATCCATCAGTTCTTTGCATCGTGGATCTCGTGCGAAAACATCGAAAAGGTTAAACAGCAGCTCCAACCCCTGCCCGGTCCGCCCTCGCAGCGCTCTTTCTGGCCGGAGCCATTGCGCTGGTTGCGGCGCTATTCCAACTACCTTACGCCCCGCACCGGTCTGTTCACCGCGGACACATGGGTTGCCTTCGCCGTTTGGTTGCGCAATACCTTTCTCAATCAGATCGTGCTCGTCTCTTCGATCATGCTGGTGATGCTGCTGCCGCACTTCTACCTGAGCTCTCGCGGACGGATCGCGCATTTTCTGCTTAACCACGGTCTATTCACCGCGGCCATCATCCTCGCCGGATTTCTGTTCGCATCGGCCATCATCTTCTTCACGCAACTCATCCACCCGCCTGCGGATCATTGCCACCCTGTGGAAGAGACCGGCTTCGGGCAGGTGGGTGTCCTGGGCCTGGTCTTCGTTCCAATTCTTATCTCCGTCTTTGCTCTGTGTCCTTATCTCTACCGATCATCGTTCTGGGCAGGGAACCCGCTTCCACAGACGGAGCCTCACACGGCCAGCGAGATGCGTCACTGGAACCGCGTGCATCGCGTGAAAGATACGGTTGACTGGCCTGAAAACACCGGGATGGTTCCCTACAGCACCCGGATCCATATCAGCCACCTGCACCGACTCGCGCAACGGCAAGAGGAGTTTAAGCCTGCTGATCCAGTCAAAGCCTCTTCCACCAGGCCGTCCATTCCTCCGCCAGGAGAGCCCGACGCGCTGAATAATCTGCGCGCCTGGTGGTCGGCTTATTCGTTCCGCTGGTGGAAACCGTTGAACGGATTCGACGACGACACCTCCACCTCCTGGGTGTTTACGTCCATGCTGCTTGGAATCGCTCTACTGGTGCTTTCCGCCGCGCGTGCGATTCCACAGAACTGGCGACGCCTGATTGTCTTGCTCGGCATGGCGGGCGCGGTCGGTTGCGGCTATGTCCTCATCAACCTCTCGCGGCTGATCATCTTTATCGCCTCTTTTTTTCTCCCTCTGCCGGAGGTCACGCGTACAGCGATTCCACTACTGCCATGGATGGGATTGACGATCGTCTTCGTATCGATTGAGATCGCAGGCGGTCTGGTCGGAAATCTCGTCGATGGCTCCGTTCGTGAGTGGTTCGCTCGGCTGCGCGCATGGAGCTTCCTCTTCGGCCTCGTCTGGTTTGCGTTCACTGCAAGTTCGCTGCTCGGTCCGGCGATCGTCTCCTGGCTCTTTCATGTAGCGCATGTCGGCAAGCCGCTGTGGCTGGGGTGGATCGGAACCACAGTCGCCAGTGTGCTTGCAGGAAAGAGCGCGTTTATCGGCGGCACGCCAAAAGATGAGCGATCAAAGTCGGCGATGCTGTTGAATGGACTGGTACTGATTGGGCCGCCGGTCTTCATCGCCGGACTTGTGCTGACGCTTTCGTGGGTTATTGAGAAGGCCTTGACCTCCATTCAGTCTCAGATCGGCGATCAGATTTTGCCTCACTCCGATTTTTTCTGTCTGTTGGTGCTGCTGGCACTCACGGCCTTGCTCTTCGGATGGAGAATTGATGTCAACGAATTCTCGCTGCATTCCTTTTATCGGGACCGTATTGCCCGCTGCTACGCAGGAGCCAGCAATCCGGATCGACGGCCAAACCGCTTCACCGGTTTTGCAGGCAGCGATAAGCGGCTTCGCCTGATCGACCTGCTTCCGGCGCGCTTCAACGATGCCCGTCTCAAAGACCTGTGGGCGAACACCTGCGGCCCCGATCTCTGTACCATCGAGCCGCAACCGCCTACCTACCAGGGACCATTTCCCATCTTCTGTACCACGCTCAATCTCTCCTTCGGTCAGGATCTGGCGTATCAGGAACGGAAAGGAACCTCTTTCGCCTTCACCCCGCTTTACTGCGGATATGACGTCGGCTGGACCGAGACCGACACCGATCGCGTACAGTTCAACGGCTTCGCGCCAACCCGGAGCTTCGCCTATCAAGACGGAGGTCCGCGCATGGCGACGGCTGTCGCAACCTCGGGCGCTGCCATGAGCCCCAACTGGGGCTTTCATTCCAGCCCCACCATGGCCTTTCTGCTCACCATCTTCAACGTGCGGCTTGGCCTCTGGATTCGCAATCCGCGGCATAAGCGATTCCGTCTGCGCGGACGTCACAGCAATCCGTCCTCGCCGTGGTTTGGGCTGTTTTATCTGCTTGCCGAGCTGTTCGGCATGGTCAACGACGAGGCTGCCTTTGTTTACCTCACAGACGGCGGTCACTTCGAAAACATGGGCCTCTACGAACTGGTGCGCCGTCACTGCACCACCATCATCATCTGCGATGCCGAGCAGGACGGAGATCTCAACTTCCAGGGCATCGGCATGGCCATCCGAAAGTGCCGCATCGATCACGGTGCCGAAATTACACTCGACCTGACCCAGCTCGAAGCTACCGGCACCCCTCCAGCCAGCCCCTATCCCTCTGTCTCCGGAACCATACGCTACCCCAACGGTACCGTTGGCCAGATCCTGTACATCAAGTCCGTCTATATCCGCGATCTTCCGGCCGACCTTGTGAACTTCCGCAAAGAAAATCCGACCTTCCCCAATACCTCAACGGTCGATCAGTGGTTCAGTGAGTCCCAGTTTGAGAGCTACCGGCGCCTGGGTCAGCACTATGGCTCCTCCGACCGGGTACGGACCTGGCTGGATCGTCATCTTCCCGTGCGGACCTCCTGAGCCGGAGTGGATTTCCACGGATAACCGGTCGGTACAACGAAAGTGTTACTCGCCAGCAAAGAATCTTTACGGATTGGGCCCGCTCTGGACCCGCTCCGGAACTGCCGATTTCGAGACTTCCACAGCAGAATCACTGATTTCCACGGGGCTATATGGTCTACCCTTGAGTGAGGGACGGTAATCCCGCCGCCAACACAACATGTTGTGCTTTATACTTGACATACGCTATAGGCGGCGGTACTTTCACCACTGCAAGACGTGAAGGATATGTGAATCACGTCAACCGTTTCCGCAAGACTTCAGCCCGTTTCGCTCCCCAGGATGTAGCCCGTACGACGGCACACCTTCGAACAGCCAGCGACCTGGAGCCCTAGATAAAGACCCGCCTCGTCAGCTCCGAGGCCCAGCACAAACCGGGGACAGACTGCTCCCGGAAATCAATTTAAAAGCGAGAAGGAGCCAACTTCATGGCTACGATTTCCAAAAAAACAACCACCGCCCTCGCCTCCGAGCAGACGACTGCCGCTGCTTCCAAACGTGCTCCGGGCCTCGCCTTCTCGCGCCACTTCACAAAGCCCGGGGTCTCGCCCTTCGATGATGTCACCTGGGAGCTTCGTGACGCAGTCATCCAGGACTTCAAGGGCAAGCTCATCTTCGAACAGAAGAACGTCGAGGTCCCCTCGGACTGGTCGATGACCGCGACAAATATCGTCGCTTCGAAGTACCTGCATGGCCAGCTTGGAACCCCCGAGCGCGAGACCGGCGTCCGCGCCCTGATCACCCGCGTCGCTGAGTCCATTCGCGACTGGGGCATGGAGGGCGGCTACTTCGCCTCCGCGGACGACGCTGAAGTCTTCTACGCCGAACTCTGCCACCTGCTCATCAATCAGAAGGTCGCCTTCAACTCGCCGGTCTGGTTCAACGTCGGGTGCGACCGGCTGGAGCCCAACTCCGACGCACAGAACTGGCACTGGAACGCGCATACCTGCGCCGTCGAGTTCTCCGTCACCGGCTACCGCAAGCCTCAGTGCTCCGCCTGCTTCATCAACTCCGTCAATGACTCGCTCGACTCCATCCTGACCCTCGCCAAGACCGAGGGCATGCTCTTCAAGTGGGGATCCGGCACCGGCTCCAACCTCTCGAGCATCCGCGGCTCCATGGAAACCCTCTCTGGCGGAGGCACCGCTTCTGGCCCGCTCTCCTTCATGCGCGGCTTCGACGCCTTCGCCGGCGTCATCAAGTCCGGCGGCAAGACCCGCCGTGCCGCCAAGATGGTCATCCTTAACGTCGATCATCCCGACATCATCGACTTTATCGAGTGCAAGCAAAAGGAAGAGGCCAAGGCCCACTCGCTCGTGGCCGCCGGCTATGACGGCTCCGGTCCTGACTCCGAAGCCTACAGCTCCATCTTCTTCCAGAACGCCAACAACTCCGTCCGCGTCACCGACGAGTTCATGGCCGCGGTCGAGGCCGACTCCACCTTCGCCACCCGCACCGTCAAGGCCCGCACGCCCGTCAAGGAGTACCGCGCCCGCGACATCATGAACAAGATCGCCGAAGCCACCTGGCTCTGCGGCGACCCCGGCATGCAGTACGACACCACCATCAATCGCTGGCACACCAGCAAGAACACCGGCCGCATCAACGCGTCCAATCCCTGCTCCGAGTACATGTTCCTCGACGACTCGGCCTGCAACCTTGCTTCCTTCAATCTCCTGAAGTTCCTCACTCCGGGAGGCCAGTTCGACATCGCCGCCTACCGCCACGGCATCGCCGTCGTCACCACCGCGATGGAGATCATCGTCGACGCCGCCGGTTACCCCACCGAGAACATCGCCAAGAACTCGCACGACTACCGCCCGCTCGGCCTCGGCTACGCCAACCTCGGCGCTCTCCTGATGGCCTTCGGCCTGCCGTACGACTCCGACGCCGGACGCGACTTCGCCGCCACCGTCACCTCCATCCTCTGCGGCGACGCCTACTGGCAGTCCTCGCGGATCGCCGAGCTCTGCCCCGCCCTCGGCGCAGCCACCCCGCTCACCCAGCAGGCCGAGATCGCCGGCGGAGCCTGCCCCGGCTTCTACGTCAACCGCGAGCCCTTCCTCGACGTCATCCGCATGCACCGCGCCGAGGTCAACAACATCGGCAAGTCCCGCAACTCCGCCGAGCCCTTCGTCGCCCCTCAGCTCCAGGAGCTCATCGACGCCTCGCGCGACGCCTGGACCGGAGCCCTCGCCCACGGCGAGAAGTTCGGCTACCGCAACTCCCAGGTCACCGTCCTCGCTCCCACCGGAACCATCGGCTTCATGATGGACTGCGACACCACCGGCATCGAGCCCGACCTCGCCCTCGTCAAGTACAAGAAGCTCGTCGGCGGCGGCATGATCAAGATCGTCAACAACACCGTCCCCTCCGCGCTCTTCAAGCTCGGCTACACCAACGCCGAGGTCGACGCCATCGTCAGCTACATCGACGCCACCGGAACCATCGAGGGCGCGCCCCACGTCAAGCCCGAGCACCTCGCCGTCTTCGACTGCTCCTTCAAGGCCTCCAAGGGAACCCGCTCCATCCACTACATGGGCCACATCAAGATGATGGCCGCCACCCAGCCCTTCCTCTCCGGAGCCATCTCGAAGACCGTCAACCTCCCGCAGGACGCCACCGTCGAAGACATCGCCGAGGCCTACATCGAGTCCTGGCGCCAGGGCCTCAAGGCCGTCGCCATCTACCGCGACAACTCCAAGGGCTCCCAGCCGCTCAACGTCTCCGCCTCCGACGGCAAGGCCCAGAAGGAGAAGGACGCCGTCTCCCCCGTCGCTGCCGGTTCCGTTGAGATCGAGGAGGCCGTCGCCGCCGCCAGGGCAGCCGCAAACGTCCGCATCACCGCGCTCGAAGCCCAGATCCTCGCCATCACCGAGGCCGCCAGCAAGAACGCCGACTCCATCGACGCCCAGGCTCCGCCCCGCGCCGTCCGTCACCGCCTGCCCGCCGAGCGCGCCAGCGTCACCCACAAGTTCTCGCTCTCCGGACACGAGGGCTACATCACCGTCGGCCTCTACCCCAACGGCCAGCCCGGCGAGATCTTCATCCGCATGGCCAAAGAAGGCTCCACCGTCTCCGGACTCATGGACTCCTTCGCCACCGCCATCTCGCTCGCCCTCCAGCACGGCGTTCCCCTCAGGGTGCTCTGCGAGAAGTTCGCCCACACCCGCTTCGAGCCCTCCGGCTGGACCGGCAACGAGCAGATCGGCTACGCCAAGTCCATCATGGACTACCTCTTCCGCTGGATGCAGATCCGCTTCCTCTCCGGCCAGCAGCTCTCCCTCTTCGCCGGACTCGCTCCGCAGGCGACACACCCGAACGCCGTCCCCGTCGAAGGCACCGTCCAGGGCCCCGGCAGCTACGTCATCCCCTCGCTCAACGCCTCCATGGATCAGGAGGGAGACAAAAGAAGTGTCATCCTGAGCGGAGGCGCAGCCGGAGTCGAAGGATCTGCGGTTGACCTCTACCCCGGAACCACCCCACCCAAACAGGGAATCGCCCCCGACCCGACCTACACCGCCCAGTCCGGAAACCTCACCATGGAAGACCGAGGAATCTACCACGCCGCCAACGCCATGAAGAGCATGTACGACATGGGCGACGCCCCAAGCTGCGCCACCTGCGGAGCCATCATGACCCGCAACGGCTCCTGCTACCGCTGCATGGAGTGCGGAAGCACCAGCGGCTGCAGCTAAGCTGTGCAGGTTCAAAACGTCTAGAAGGGGATCTCGACCGAGATCTCCTTTTTTTTCTTCACTTAACGCAGGCCCAAGGGTAAAGTGTTTTTCGGATAGTTACGGAGAAGAGATGGCAACATTGGTAGGGGCATACCATTTGCGGGTTCACGAAAAGCGCCAACGCAAATTTGAGAATTTGGATTCAATCGGAGGAGCTGCGGATTTTTTGGATTTCGCCCAGGAATGCCTGCAAACATGTAAGACCGATCACCATAATGATATCGATTCACAACGAATCGCATTGATCGAACGAGTAGAAGTTGATGGTCGTGTGATAGAGGGGCGAATTGAAGTTGGGGATTACGGAAATTCGAGTAACGTCAGAAATGTCGAAGATGCAAAGACAGTATTCAAGAAGAAAAAACTGCACGCAGACGCGCTGCCAATTTTCTTCAGGCTCGAGATTCCAACGGGGCGGGACGAAGGTTTACTGCTGATCGAGAAGTCGCGGAAGACTTCGCCGAAGACAGCCTTCTCGAGAATGCTCTCCTTCCATTTTAAGGAAAAGTTTGAGGGATATCAGCTTGCGATAAATCCCGTATTACCAGAGCAAGTATTTTCAGAATATCTATCTAAGGGATCGGTACAAAAGATCAGGTTTATTCAGATGGGCATTCCTTCTGACATTACCGACTTATTGGATGGAGGACACAAGCAAATTGTTGGGGGGAAAACGGAGGTTGTAGTAACTGCGCCACGGTACACGCCGCTACCGATCAAAAAGAGTATCCTTAGAGCGAAGGACCCGTTCAAGGCGGTCCAAGATTTGTATGAACTAACGGATGTCGACTACACGAATGTTCAAATAGAAGTGATGTTAGGAAGGAATCGTCGCAAGATCGACTTGGGCAGAAGATATACAAGTCCACTCCATGACATCACGGCAGACGTTCGACTTGGACCCGACGGTAATCCAGAATACGAAAGCATGTCCGAAGCTTTCGAAAAACTGGCCGCGGATATTCAGGAGGGTGCTTATGCAGGTGCCTGAAATCATAGAAAAGGCTGATGTTTCCCCAATCTTGCAGGCTCATCTGCATACGATGCGGGACTTCAGAAAAGATGCAGTGTCTGTCAAAGACATTACATTTTTTTTTGGATTACCCATAGTTGTTGGAGCATCTCTCCTGTTCATCAGATTTGGGTTCAGAGCTGACGCCGTTAACGGCTTTCTAAACACTTTTGCAATTTTGACAGGACTAATGCTCAATTTGCTCGTCCTAGTCTTCAGCTTGTCTGCGACCGCGGTTGAGAGAAATGATGGACCGATAAGGAAGGAAATCCTTAAGCAAGTCTTCACGAATGTTTGCTACTGCATTCTTGTGGCGATTGCCGTTACCGGCACCGCACTTATCGCACTCGGATATATGAAATCAATGCCATTTGCGTCCACTGGTCCGGTCGCAACATTTTTGCTTTCCTCGCTAACGGCGAATTTTGTTTTAACACTACTGATGGTGATGAAACGAATGTATGCGCTCATCACCTCCGAATTCGGGGTTAGCAGCAGAAAAACAAAAGGTGAACCACCTTCAGCGCGAACCGCCTAAAGTGGTCCATTCGAGCGAAGCTCAAAACCCTCTGGGACATCCATCCCCCTCACGGTGTCCATAGCAGACATAGAGGCCTAACCCATGTCCATGACATCCGGCAGCAGCAGGGAACTCCGAACCGAAATCAACGTCACCCCACTCATCGACATCCTTCTCGTGCTGCTGATCATCTTCATGGTCATCCAGCCCATCACGCTGCAAGGCCTCGACGCCCTCGTCCCCCAGCCCTCCAAATCTCCTGATCGCGCCGACCAGTCGCTGGCCGTCGTCGTCCGGCTCCTCGGCGACCGCGACCACGGCGTCACCTACAAGATCAACCAGACCACCCTCGGCAAACGCGAGCTCGAACCGAAACTCGCCGCCATCTTCGCCACCCGAAACAACAAAGCCATGTTCATCCAGGGCGACGCCGGTCTCGACTTCTCCCAAATCGCCGAGGTCATCGACTACGGCCATCAGGCTGGAGTCGACAACATCGGAATCATCACCCCACGAACGACAGATTCTCAATCGAGATAACAAACCGGGTGCCCCATCTTCGTCGCGAAGCGACTAAGGTGGGCATTCGAGCGAAGCTCGAACCCTTCACGAATATTCCCGGGCCAGGAGACGCATCGGCTCTATACTCACTCCCATTCCTTCCAGGAGTGATCGATGTCCGCACTCAAACGCCGCACCTTTCTCCAGCTCCTCGCTGCCGCACTTCCTTCCAGCCTCTTCGCCAGCACCCCTCAAACCTCGGTCCCTGCTCCTCCCGATATCTCTCCCATCCCCGCCGGGCAAGACCGTTACGGCCTCAAGCGTCCCCTCCCTAACGGAACCACCACCTTCAAAGTCTCCTCCAAAGACTGCCGTGGTGACTTCTTCGCCATGGAACACCACCACACAAAAAAAGGTGGTCCACCCCTCCACCTCCATACCGTCGAAGACGAGTGGTTCTACGTCCTCGAAGGCGAATACATCGTTAAGGTGGGCGACCAGCTTCATCACCTCAAAGCCGGCGACTCCGTCCTCGGCCCTCGCAACGTCCCCCACGCCTTCGCCTTCGTCGGCGAATCTTCCGGACGATTCCTCATCACCTACGCCCCCGCAGGTCGCATGGAAGAGTTCTTCGATAGTCAGGACCGCGCCGGAGGAAGAACCTACGATCTTCAGGACCGGATGGCTGCCTACGGCATGAAATATCTCGGACCTCCGCTCCCGGTTGCTTAGAGCCGATGCCCCATACATCAAGTTGAATACCGGTGCGAGTGGGCGGGTGGCCCACACATAAGATTGAGGCGCGCCAACCGGGTGCCCCATTCATGCGGTCTCATCGCATGAGTGGGTATTCGAGCGAAGCTCGAACCCTCCCGGGAGCAGCCACTCTATCTACAGTTGTGCTACTCCATCACCAGCCCATGACTCACAAGGATGCTCTGTCCCGTCAGCGCAAGGGTCTTCTGCCCGGCAAGAAACACCGCGGTATCCGCAATCTCGTCGGTCGTTGTAAATTCCTTGTCCACGGTGTCGCGAAGCATCACCTTCTCCACCACATCCTTCTCGCTCAGGTTCAGAACCTTTGCCTGCTCCGGAATCTGCTTCTCGACCAGCGGCGTCCGTACATATCCCGGACAGATCACATTCGCTCGCACGCCATGCGGTGCGCCCTCCTTGGCAACCGCGCGGCACAGCCCCACAATCCCATGCTTCGCCGTCACATAGGGAGCCTTTAGCACCGAAGCCACCTTCGAGTGAAACGATCCCATGTAGAGAATCGAGCCGCCCTCCCCGGAGCTGTACATATAGCGCAGACAGGCCCGCGTCGTCAGAAAGGCTCCGTCCAGATGCACCGCCAGCATCTTCTTCCATTCGCTGAACGCAAGTTCGTGCACCGGGGCAATGTGTTGCACCCCCGCATTGCTGTAAAGAATGTGGACGCCTCCTAACTCGCGAAGCACTCTCGCGACTCCGTTTTCGACAGACTCCTCATCCGTCACATCCATCGCAACTCCAAGCACCTCGCCGCCTGTCGCTTCGCGGATCTCCGCAGCCGCATCCTCCGACCGCTGTCGATCCAGGTCGGCGATCACCACCCTCGCACCCTCCGTCGCAAAGCGACGGACGACGGCATAACCGATTCCTGAGGCTGCACCGGTAACAATCGCTACTTTTCCTTCAAGCTGCATCTGCCCTCCGCGTCAGTTATCGAAGACAAATCATACATGCCGGGTGCCCCATCTTCGTCGCGAAGCGGCTAAGGTGGGCATTCGAGCTTCAGCTCGAACCCAAAGCAATCTCCCCGGCCACAAAATCCTCCGGGTCTATACTTATTCCCATTCCTTTCAGGAGGGACCGATGGCGGTTGGCCCATACGCTCCGTCAGAGCGTACTATGAAGCTGGCCACCCGTATATGCGCCCGGCATTCTGCCTCCCGCCACAATCATGGCTTCCCGCCGGCGGAAGGTCATGCGCTCGATCCTTCAAATCGGAAACGATTCAGCGCTCCGAACCATAAGGGCCGCAGTTCTTAGGCTGACGGGTGCGTCCGTAGTAGCTGCTTCAAGCCACGAGGCGATGAGTATCTTACGCCGCGAACATTTTGATCTTCTCATCTTCTGTCACACCGTAAGCGAACAGGAGCGGGAAGAGATTTCTCAGGAGGCACGCAAACTTCATAGAGATGTGCCGGTGCTGAACGTCTTAAGGTTTTCGGCGATACCCTCCGCTCTAAATGAGGCGTCTGCTGATCCCGCATATCTTTTGGCGAAGGTGAATGAAACCCTTCAAACTTCTCCTGACGAACAGTCATCCCGCTGATGGGAATCCACCTCTACATGGATAAGCCGATCGCCGATGTTATGAGCTGCGTGCCCCCATTCATGCGGAGTGATGGCATGAGTGGGCTCTTTCGAACGCCGGCTCGAATTGCCTCGTCAAGCGCACGGCATTACTCCATGCCACAGGACCCTCCAGGTCACCGGGCCACCCTGTCAAGCCCCGGAACCCGGTAACTCATTCAATACAGACAGGAAATCCGCCGCCGATTAATCCCTCCTGACTCTCTACAATGAAAGAGGTCCAGAAGTATCAGGCAGTGGTCATAGGCGTTCCCAGACCGAAGTCCGGACCTAAGTCTAATTTCTGGAAGACTTTGCGCAAAAAGGGGGAGGGGGTAGGCGCAATTCGATCGCCACAATCGCCCCCCGCCTGAACCACAGAAGACGTGCATGAGCAACCAACCGAACCGCAGGGATTTCATCGCCGCTCTTTGCATGGGGACCGCCTCTCACGCAGTCCATCCCTTCCTGCAAAACGCTGGATCGGACGCAATCAAGCCGATCAAGGGAAGCTGGTTCGAGTTCCAGCACCACGCCACCGTCGAAGGCGTCGACTGGAACCCCGCCCTCGTCCAGTTCACAGCCGATCAGTGGGACGCCAAGGTCCAAGAGATGGCGGAGATCGGGATCGAGTATCTCGTCCTCATGGCGACCGCCGTCTACTTCCGCTCCTTCTACGACACAAAGATCTATCCCAAGTGGAAACTCGCCTGCCCCGACCCTCTCGAAGCCGTCCTCACCGCCGCCGACAAATACAAAGTGAAGTTCTTCATCGGCGCCGGCTTCTACGGCAGCTGGCAGAAGAGCAACGTCATCACCGACCCCGTAGCCTCCAAAAAGAGACTTCAGTCTCTCGGAGAACTGGTCGCCCGCTACGGTCATCACCCCAGCTTCTACGGCTGGTACTGGCCCGATGAGGCCGAGATCAACCCCCACTACAAACCAGAGTTCATGACCTACGTGAACACCCTCAGCCACGAAGCCCGACAGCTCAAGCGCGACGCCTCCATCCTGATCGCCCCCTACGGCACCCGCCTCGCAAAACCGGACGACGAGTACGTCCGCCAGCTCGACGCGATGGACATCGACATCGTCGCCTACCAGGACGAAGTCGGCGTCCGCAAATCGAAGACCACCCAAACAGGAGCCTTCTTCGAAGGCCTCAAGAAGGCGCACGACCGCTCAAAGAAAGCCAGGATCTGGGCCGACGTTGAGATCTTCGAGTTCGAAGGCGCCGACTACGACAGCGCCCTGGTTCCAGCCAGCTTCGACCGCGTGCAACGTCAGATGGCAGCCGTCTCCCCGTTCGTCGAAAACATCCTCGTCTACCAATGTCTCGGCCTGATGAACAAGCCCGGTTCCACCGCGATGGCAGGAAACCCGCAATCCATCAAGCTCTACTCCGACTACGAATCCTGGCTCAAACACCGCGGCTGAACTCGATGCGGGAGCCCACTTGCCGCTCCACCCCGCGCAGACTAAGCTAACTCCGTCCCCCTTGTTCCCATTTTGCGGTACGGAGAAAAGATCTATGCGCCGCCCTGTTCTGGCAATCCTCAGCCTTGCACTTCTCGCGGCAACGCCCGCCTTCGCCCAGCAGCTCGTCAGCGTCTTCGTGACCGGCGATAACAATGGCTTCAGCGCGGCAGGCGCGAATGACTCGGCGCTCGACCTGCAGAAATCTCTGGCCAATAAGAAGACCCTGCGGGTCGTCGACTCCTCGTCGGAGGCAGACATCGTCATCCGGATCGACTCTCGCGATTCCCACAAAGAGGTCGACGGTTACACCACCAACACTAACCGAAGCGACGATGGCCGATCGAGCACCAAGACGACCACCTCAAACGACAAGACCGTCCGAAACCTTCACGCCACCCTGATGGCGGGCAGCTTCACCCAGGCGCTCGATGCCCAAAGCGAGATGAGCTGGCGCTTCGCTGCCGACAACATCGCCGGACAGATCGAGCGCTGGGCCAAGCAAAATTACCCCAGTCTGATGGCACACCGCACGGCAGGCGGTAATGCTGCGCCTTCGTCCGCGCAGAACGCCGCGCCGCCTCCATCTGCAGATCCTTCTGGCGATACCGCCGACGCTACGATCCACCCCGGCATGACCACAGGCGACGTCACCAAAGCTCTCGGCGACCCGCAGAAGAAGGTGAACTTCGGAACGAAGTCCTTATGGAGCTACAGGGGGATGCAGGTCGTCTTTGATAGCGGAAAAGTCACTGACGTAAAGTTCTAGTCGCGTCTGTAAGCGCGGCCTGTCAGCTCTGCGCGTGGCACCGAACCCTCTCAATCATCTGGCACTTGCAAGACACTTATTCTGCGCAGCCATAGCATCGGAAAGGCACGTGTCCGGTGTGTACGGCTGACCCGGAGCCCGTGGGGGCGTGACACGCGTCCTGCATGCCTCCTGCTGTTGCTGATAGGTTGTCATGCAACTGGCCGTATCTGTCCGATTGGAGGGCGACGAAGAAGTTGTCGATCCTCTACTGCTGGCCTCAGAGCCCTTGTAGCACCCCTCGAAGATGGACTTCACGGCATTCTTGCAGGCCTTGCCTTCGTCGGGCGAAGGACACGCCTTTTGCAGATCTTCACGAATGCTCTTGCAGGAATTCTTGTCGCCCGTGGGAGGTACGATTGCGCTCTGCGCAGACCCGCTCATCGCAGCTGCACTGGTACAACGGAACTCGCTCTTGTTTGAGTCCCAGACCGGTTTCGTGCCGGCCTTCGGGCACTGTCCCAAACAAGCAACAGAGAGTGGAATGAACATAAACGAGAGAAAGGGGTGATGAATCTTCATGATGGCCTCCGGATGGAAGCGCTGGGGTCAGGCCCGAAGCGGGCGTGGTCTCAGTTGCGACCTATGGAGTTGGATGCCAAATCATGGCCCGGCGAGAAGCATGGGGGCCGGGGGCAAAACGTCGTTTAAGGAGCGTAGCTGGTGAAGACAAAATCGCGGGCCTTGACAGGCTCATGACAGGCAAAGCATGTCTTGTGCACCGCTTCATCTGCAGGTGTTCCGTGGTTGAATTGCGCAAATCCCCAGCCACCTGTTGTAGCGTATCTCTTCGAATCCTTGACCATAAACTGAACATTTGTCGGCGATCCGGCAACAAACGACTGTTCGCGGCCAAAGACTTTATTGTTTTCTTCGGATGCTGTGTATCTCCAGGCCACACGGGCGATGATTGCGCCATCGGGGAATGGAAGTGTCTTCTCGCGGGAAGCCTTATATGCGATCTCGTTACCGAGAATGGCACGCAGGTCGTTGAGATTGCCCTCTTCATGAGCGACGGAGATCAGTCTCCATTCGCGATAGTCTGGCGGGACAGTAACCCCAAAGATCGGAGCCGTGGCTGAGTTCGCCTGACCTGCGATATAGCGCCCGAGGCCAAGGGTGGCTGTGGCCATCGCTACCGTGGCAAAGAGAGCGGCGTGTCTCATGGAACGACTCCTCCAATCAATGTGAGGATCGATCCAGGCGATCCTTTAGGTAGGCAGTTGCAGGAAGAACTGCCGCCCTGTCTTCGTGAAAGAAGACGCGAACTCATACTGTAACTGAGAGGTGAATCTTGCTCGCGATCGAATTACCAACAGCAGTCTTTTTGCGCGAAAAAGGAGGAGCCTCGCAGAAAAAAGGAGCGCCCATCCAAGGCCACCTCAAGCTCAGAAGAGGTTGAGCCCGCCCGCAGCATTTTCTTCCGAGCGATCCCAATACTGATGTTGGATGACGATCCGGATGGAGCGTTGAGAGCGGCAACTTTCGCGTCACCTCTCTACTCATGGCTAGATCGCCGTGGCGAGATTGATTGCGAAGACATGCTCAGAGTTCCGCCAGGTGCGCGTGAGTGAAAATCCTGCCGACTCCAGCAACTCGCGTATGCGTTCCGGCGTGAACTTGTAACTATTCTCCGTATGGATCGACTCGCCGGCTTTGAAGTTGACACGCAGCACGGGACCTGAGGAGTTCGCGGGAATAGAAACCTTTTGCGCGGATTGAGAGACCAGATGCATCTCCATGCGCGACTCTCGAGCATTCCAGAGAGCCTTGTGTTCGAAGGCATCCGGCTCGAAATCAGCTCCAAGCTCGCGATTGAGGCGCACGAGCACATTGCGGTTAAAGGCGGCGGTTACTCCGGATGCATCGTTATAAGCAGCCTCGAGCTCGGCGACAGTCTTGGATTCGCAGGGTGCGAGGTCGGTGCCGAGCAGAAGCTTTTCGCCAGGAAGGAGCTGCGCACGGAGATTTCGAAGGACATCGCGGGCAGCTGCCGGAGAAAAGTTGCCGATGCTGGACCCAATATAGAGCGCGAGCGTACGGGTGTTAGGAAGCCGATTGAGCGGAAGGGCCTGCGTCGTATAGTCGGCGACCTGACATCGAACCGTCACACCGGGAATATTGGTGCGGATATTTTCAGTTGCTTCTGCAAGCGCGGTCTCAGAGACATCAACCGGTTGATAGACGACGGTGCGTTGGCGGCGAACCGCAGCAGCGAGAAGGATTCCTGTTTTTGTAGCCGTCCCGGCACCTAACTCAATCAGGGTGAGCATGGGGGCAGGGTCCGTTCCCGAGGGCTCTGCAGCCAAGGCAATGATCTCGTCGGCATGGGCGGTGAAGAGACTGCGTTCTGCACGCGTGAGGTAGTACTCGGGAAGCTCGGTGATCTGCTCGAAGAGACGCGAACCCTCTTCGTCGTAAAAGAGCCATGGAGAGAGTGTCTTGGGATCACTGGTGAGACCTGCGCGGACTTCGGCGGCAACAGCATCAGCGGGCGATGGGGCGAGAAGCGACTCAACTGAAGCGATGGAGTCGACGACCGCGGGGATAGTGGGCACTATATGAGGTCCCCTTTGTGAGAATGCGCGGTCGGAACCGCATGGCCATTGGATGCAGGTTCGTAGCGATCGGAAACTACAAAATCGCCCTTCTCCTGACGTACGGTGTCAGCATATACTACGGGCGTTTAAGGGGTGTAAACGGAGTATTGCCCTGATTGACCGCATAGGCCTGGTGCGTAACCGGAGAGAACGCAACTCCGTAAGGATGATCGGGATCCTGATATCTCTGTAAGATTCGACGGGTTCTGGTATCGATCAAAGTAACCGCATCCTGCTGAGGGCTGGCGACGTACAGTAGCCCGGCGTCTTCGTCCAGAGTAAGAGCCTGAGGGTGGGCGGCGACGGTAAGGGTCGAAGAGACTCCGTCATTGATGATCGTGACGGTGCCGTCGGCATAATTGGCGACATAGATCTGGCCCGATTTACTGACGGCTATGGCGCAGGGCATAGCTCCGGCAGGAAGGCTTCGAGCCGAACCTGTCGTCAGGTCAATCGCTGCAATCGCTGCATCCTGCACGTGCGAGATGTACAGGGTCTTACCTGCTCGTGCCATTCCCCACAGGTGCATGGCGCCGGCAGAGAGCTTCTCCATGGCTCCTGTGGCTGGATCGAGTTGCGTGACGGTATCGCTTTCGTATCCCAGCAGGTAGACTTTCTTTCGGTCGGAATCGACGAGGATGGCATCGGCGGATCCGGCTTTGAGATTATTTGCATGACCGCTTTCACCATCGATGATGGTGAGCATGGAACTGAAGGTATTGGAGACGTAGACCTTGTTTCCAATCTCATCTACGGCAATGGCATAGGGACGCGCTGCGGTTGGCACAGTCGCAATGACCTGGTCGGTGTGCGTATCAAGGATCGAAACAGATCGGCCTGCCGCATTCACCACATAGATACGGCCGGTCTTCTGATTGACCGCAACAGCAATGGGCCGCTCGCCGACTTTAATGCGGAGCGGGTCTCCGGAAGAAGGGAGCATGATGAGCGCATCGTGATCAGAATCGACGAGGTAGATCTTTCCTGTGCTTTGAACGAAGACCGCGGGATCGCGATTGATAAGGCCTGTCGCCGGCCCCGAGGTCTGCCCAATGAGACGAACGCTTGAAGACGCGAGTAGAAACAGTCCAGCGAGAACTGCGAGAGATGATCGTCGAAACAACAGAGCCTCCACTCAGCGGAGAAGATTCGTCATCAGGCAAACGTTTGTCTACAATGGAGAACGATTTTAGCAGGTGCAGCTGATTGCTTGCCTGCCAGCTGTAATATTACGAAGGACTCCAAGGAAATGCACCGTTCCCGATCGCTGTTTGCTGTCTTGCTGATTGCATTTGTATGCCCCGGCCTTTCAAGGATCGCCGCACAAACTACGCAGCCAGCGTTTCATGTTTTGGCTTTCTACTCGGAGACGGTTGAACATGACCACGTAGACTTCGCGCATCAGGCGATCCAGTTTTACTCGGAGGCTGCTCTCCGGGATCACTTCGAGTTTGCAACAACAACAAACTGGGACGACCTGAACGCCACGAAACTTGCGCAATATCAAATGATCGTATGGCTGGATGATTTCCCGCACACACTGCAGCAACGAGCCGCGTTCGAACAATACATGGAGCACGGCGGCGGATGGCTGGGGTTCCACATCGCCGCGTATAACGACAGCGGAACACGGTGGCCGTGGTTTGTCCGTTTTCTGGGAGGAGGGGTGTTTTATGGCAACAACTGGCCTCCCATGCCCGTGAAGTTGACCGTAGATGATCCATCGCACGCGGTGACACGTCATCTGCCCGCGAGCTTTGTCGCTCCGGCGAACGAATGGTACATCTGGCGTCCATCGCCTCGTGAGAATAAAGATGTGAAGGTGCTGCTGACGCTGGCCCCCTCCAACTACCCGCTGGGAATGAAGGATGTGGTGCGTGGAGGCGATCTTCCAGTTGTCTGGACGAACACGCGCTATCGCATGCTGTATCTGAACATGGGCCATGGCGACAGAATCTTCACCAGCGATATTCAGAACCGCTTGATCGAAGATGCCATGGTTTGGGTAGGTACGAAACCCGCAGAATGAAGGTCCATTCGTTCGTCTCTATTTGAGATCTCTCGCGAGGCGCAGGCCGGAGAACTGCCAACGTGTCCCTGGCGAAAAGAAGTTGCGATAGGTTGCACGGATGTGGGTCGCCGGCGTGACGCAGGAGCCTCCTCGAAGGACCATCTGCGAGCTCATGAACTTTCCGTTGTACTCCCCAAGAGCTCCAGGCAGAGGAGCGTAGCCGGGATAGCCGGTATAAGGGCTGGAGGTCCACTCCCAAACGTCGCCGTACATCTGCTGTAATCCTGGGAGATGACTTGCAGCCGTCGGGTGCAGATGACCGCTTTCCAGCAGATTGGCGGACATACTGATGCGGGGAGTCGTCTCCGATCCGTCAGCAGATCTCCGGCTCTTCCGATCTGCGGCGTCGAACTGGGCGGCGGCATACTCCCACTCAAACTCAGTCGGGAGGCGATGGCCGGTCCATCGGGCATAGGCGTCTGCCTCGAAGAAGCTGAGATGACACACGGGAGTCTCGGAGAGATCTTCCAGTGGAATCATCCCATGCAGGGTGTAGATGGACCAGCCGGACTTGGTCTCGGAGTCACGATGCCAGTAAAGCGGTGCCTGCCATCCTTCAGCATGAACGGTGGTCCAGCCTTCCGAGAGCCATAGCTCCGGACGGTTGTAACCATTCTGGTCGATGAAGGCGAGGTACTCGGCACAGGTCACGAGCCGGGTCGCCAGCCGGAATGGAGCGACATAGACCGGATGACGCGGCGTCTCGTTATCGAACGCGAAGCAATCGGTCGAGGCGGGATCGGGGGTGACGCCAATCTCGATCAAGCCCGGAGAAAGATCAACCCAATCGAGAGGGGGAGCGATTGTCGTCGCAGAGAAGGACTCTACACGCTCGATGCAGGCCGGGTGGAGAGGATTGGTGAACAGGCCGTGCTTGATATCGGTCGCAATTAGTTCCTGATGCTGTTGTTCGTGTTCGATTCCGAGGGCGATCCGGCGGGCCGCTTCATCTTCGATCGGGTGTTGCAGAAGATGCCCGACGGCGGAGTCGACGTGGGCGCGATAGGCGAGGATGAGATCGAGAGGAGGGCGGGAGAAGGAGGACCGAAGCTTCTTCTCGGGCATGTCTCCCAGAGAGTTGTAGTAGCTGTTGAAGAGCCAGCGGAAGTTGGGATCGAACTGGGTGTAGTTGGCGAGGAATTCGGCTAGGACAAAGGTCTCGAAAAACCAACTCGTGTGAGCGAGATGCCATTTGACGGGGCTTGCCTCGGAGCAGGACTGAACCATCATGTCTTCTGGAGACAGGGGTCGACAGAGTGCCAGCGTGGCGCTGCGGACCGCCTTGAAGCGGCCTAAGAGAGTGGAAGAGGCGTTCTGCGTAGAGGCTGGCATATCCGTCCTTGTATGTCTCATGGGATGGGGTCGTGCGAGCTTTTGTTGCTTTTTTTCAATTCTCCACAGCGCAACTGGGCCGGTCTCGACGTGTCCGTTCGACGTGCGAACGGACAAAAATACTCAGGAAGCGCGATTGAGGATACGTGCCAGCAGATACGCTACTGCGGCGGCTGTTCCTCCGATCAGCACGGTCTGGATGCCACTGCGGATCCAGCCGGTACCGACGATTCTACCCTTGAGGGCCCCGAAGCAGCCGAGGGCAAACAACGTAATAACGACGGATAGCTTAAGCGCTGTTCCGTTATCAGAGACGGCCATATAAGGAATAAGCGGTACCAGTCCTCCTGCGATGTAAGACATTGCAATCGTAATGGCGGATCGATGGGCACGGTTGGGGGGCGGTTCTTCCAGGCCCAGCTCAAACCGCATCATGAAATCGACCCAGGCTGTGGGATTTTGCTTCAATGCTTCGAGTACAGGAGCGGCGTTGGCTCGGGGAACGGAATACTGCTGGAAGATCTCGTAGATCTCTTCTTCTTCGTCGCGAGTACGCTCGATGACCTCACGCTCTTCGCGCTTTTTCTCGGAGATGTAATGCTCCGCATCGCCGCGGGCAGCAAGATAGCCACCGAGCCCCATAGCGATGGCGCCAGCGGCGATCTCAGCCAGTCCGGCGAGAACGACAATCCTGGAAGAAGCGACAGCGCCTGATAGTCCTGCGGCAAGGGCGAATGGCACCGTCAGCCCATCGGAGAGGCCAATGACAACATCCCGGACGGTCTCGGAAGACTCGAAGTGCAGTTCGGTGTGTCGAGGAGGATCTTCTCGACGGGGCGAAGAGCCGGAGGTCGCGCGCAGAGCTTCAGAAGGATCGGAGGATGGCATGGCCGTAGTGTAGACCGACTGTTCGCGGTCAGACCATGGGGATTTTTCGATGGCGAACAGCGTCTTTCTCGGCAGGATCACGTCTCTATGAGCACAGGTTTCAATCGACGAGGGAGACAGATGAGAGCAAGGTCGGTGGTGCATCTCTTGGCCACGGTGGTTGCAATAGCAGGAGTTGGGGTTTCTGTGGCGCAGGAGGGCCCTTCGGAGGCGTCTCCATCCTTGGCTCGGGGACCGATGGTCCGCGGAACTGTCACAGCCGCCGCACCCGATCATCTGACCATCAAGACAGATTCCGACGAGATCTACCAGATTAGTCTTACTCCAAACACGCGGATGATGAAAGACCGTCAACCTGTCCAGGCGGCTGAGATAAAGGTCGGTGACGGTGTGGGTGCCATGGGCGAGATGGACGCACCCAAGAAAACACTGCATGCCTTGTTCGTTGCTGTGGTCGACGCCGAGCAGGTGAAGAAGATGCGGGAGGACCTGGGAAAGACGTACATCACGGGTAAGGTGACTGCCATCGACGACGTGAAGCTGACCATCCAGCGTCCGGATCACGTCAGCCAGGTGATCGAAGTTGACGAGACCACTTCCTTTCGCAAAGGGCGCGGACGGCGCCGCACGGCAATGACCTCCGAGGGCAGTCCGTCTACTGCTGGGGCAACTGTAACGCAGGAAGCAGATGGGAGCGGCGAGATGGTAACGCTGGCCGACCTTAAAGTTGGCGATATGGTCGCGGGACGAGGCTCACTGAAGCATGGCGTGTTTGTTCCCACCACCCTAGCCATCCTTCCTCCCGGCGCCGACGGAGCGATGGGGATGCGTACGCGTCGCGGTCCCGAAGGAACGAATGCTCCGGCGACAGCTTCTCCCTCAAAACAGTAGATCGATTCACTGGAAGATTTGGCAATTTGGCTTGAAAGACTGAGCGAGGTTCTTGTGAAGAGAGCGTTTCAAAACGTGGCGCTGTACATGCTTGTTGCTGGGCTAACGGGATGGTGCGTCAATGCAGCGCATGCTCAGGACGCTGCTCCAGCGACGCCCCCGCCCATCACGGCCCAGTCTCAAACGGGAGGAACGATTCGGGGTACAGTGAGGGCCGGAACCGTTCCGTTGCCCGGTGTGGCGGTTACGGCGACCAATACCCTGACCGGCAAAAAATATGCGACGACGACGGACGTCACGGGTTCCTTTGTCATGGCAATTCCACGGAATGGACGTTATGTCCTCAAAGCAGAGCTCGCCGCCTTTGCTGCAGAGACCCGCGAGGTCCTGATCAACGCCGCTGGCGAGAATGGCGGGAAGCCGGAGCAGAGCGCAGCGTTCACAATGCAGCTTGCGTCACGGGTGGAGCAACAGCAGGAGCAGCAACAGAGCCAACAGTCGGCAACAGCAAGCGCGATTGCAGGGGCGCTCGGCAGAGGCGTGCAATCGCTCAATGTGATGGGAAGCGGAACGGATCTGGCGGACGCGAGCGCAGGCAATGGAAACGCGGGAGCACAGATGCCGACAATGGCGAATCTTGGCGCCGATGCTGCCAGCGCAGATTCTGTCGCGGTGACAGGACAGATGGGGCAGACCAATGGTCTCGCCAACATGAGTGAAGATGAGATTCGCCAGCGCGTGGAAGATGCCATGGCGCGTGCGCGCCAGCAGGGCGGCGCCAACGCGGATGTGGCCGGTGCTGTTGCCGGAATGCTGGGCGGTCTGATGGGCCCGGGTGGTGGAGGCCGCGGAGGGTTCGGAGGTGGGCCCGGCGGCGGAGCTTTCCGCGGGAGGGGTGGACGGGGCGGCTTCAATCCCACGCAACCTCATGGAGCGATCTTTTATCAAGGCGGTAATGGCGCCCTGGATGCTACCAACTACTCGCTGACCGGAGCCCCGGTGGTGAAGCCCGCTTACAGCAAGAACCAGTTCGGTGTGACGTTTGCAGGATCACCCTTCATTCCTGGGCTACTCAAGCCAAGCACAAAGCAGTTTATTTTTTTCAATCTCACTGGGCGACGCAATACCAATCCGCAGAATCTTTACGCCACTGTTCCTACAGTAGCGGAGCGTAGCGGCGACTTCTCGCAGCTGAGCACACCCATCTTTGATCCCTCGACACAACAGCAGTTCCAGTGCAATGGAGTACTGAACGTTATCTGCGGCAACCGCATTACGTCGCAGGCGGCCTCGCTGATGAAATATTACCCAGCGCCCAATATTGCCGTTACGGGCGCGCAGGGATACAACTACCAGACCATCACTGCGGCAGATCAAAATACTCTTAGCTTGTCGACTCGCTTTGTCCGCAACTTCGGTCAGAACGCCGGCTTTGGCCGTTTCGGTGGAGGTGGGCGCGGACAGCAGGCAAACGGCCCGAAGACGTTGCGCCAAAACATCAACTTCGGATTTTCCTACAGCCATTCTGACAGTGACTCTCCCAATGTCTTCGTGCCGCTGGGAGGCTCGACCAAGTCGGATGGCTACAATCTTTCCGCCGGATACACCATCGGCTATGGACGACTCACTAATAACGCCACAGTCACCTGGAATCGCTCTCATTCCCTCAGAACCAACTTCTTCACAAATGGAGCGGACAATCCAGCAGCAGATGCCGGGATACTGATTGGCAATGCTGCCATCGCCTCGAATCCCCTGTATTACGGCGTGCCTTCGATGACCTTCTCGGGTCTTTCCGGCCTCAATGGAGTGACGCCGAACGATACGATCAATCAGACCTTCTCGTTCAGCGACTTCATCAGCTGGAACCACAAAAAACATAACTTCCGTTTCGGTGGCGATCTTCGTCGCGTTCACGCTGACAGCCTTACGCCTCCGAGCAATCTTCAGACAGGAGCAAGCCCGCTGGGTTCCTTCACCTTCACAGGTACGTCTACGTCGAAGAATCCTCAGGATCTTGCCAACCCGACTGGCGGATTCAGCTTCGCTGATTTTCTTCTTGGCCTGCCGCAACAGTCTGCGATCCAGGCCGGACTCTCCAAGGCTTATCTTCGGGCGAATGTGTTCGACCTGTATGCCACCGATGACTGGCGCATTCTACCCAGCCTGACGCTGAACTACGGCGTGCGGTATGAGTACTTCTCGCCCTATACCGAAAAGAACGGCCACATGGTCAATCTCGACCACAGTGCGGACTTCAGCGTGGTAACACCGGTGATATCCGGCCAGAGCGGACCGTACAGCGGAGCGTTTCCGAAGTCGCTGGTTAATCCGGACCGCACCATGGTCGCTCCGCGTTTAGGTCTGGCCTATCGTCCGAAGGGAAGCTGGTTCAAAGAGACCGTCATCCGTGCCGGTTATGGCATTAACTACAACACAACCCAACCGGTCACATTCGCCCAACAGCTTGCCTTTCAGCCGCCCTTTTCTGTTACTCAAACGAATATCGCGGGGTCAAACGGAAGCTGTGGTGTGCTTCACCTGTCCGATGCGTTCAACTGTTCCACGGCGGCGGTACAGAACAACTACAGCGTGAATCTCAACTATCGGCTGGGGCGAGTTCAGATATGGAACGTTGATGTCCAGCGCACCTTGCCGATGAATATCGTTCTCAACGTTGGTTATAACGGAGCCACCGGCGGGAATCTGGACATGGTGCTTACCCCGATCCAGGCGGTCAGTTTTCAAACCCAACCGTTCAACTACGAAGATTCTCTCGGATCCTCGCGCTTCCACGCACTGGCGATTAACGCTCGCAAGCGCATGCAGAAGGGGATCTCCCTGCAAGCGACATATCAGTATGGGCACTCGATCGACAATGCTTCGTCTATCGGCGGATCGACTGTGGTTCCGGTACAAAACTTTCAAAACATCAACGCGGAATACGGCAACAGCTCCTTCGATCTTCGCCACAAGCTAACTGGAAACTGGGTCTTCGAGCTGCCCTTTGGACCAAACCGAGCTTTCTTCTCAAAAGGGGACCGATGGTCGAAGGTTCTGGATGGCTTCTCGCTCTCAGGGGACTTTACTTTCGCAAGCGGCAATTACTTCACCCCGCACCTGCTCGGTACCTCAAGACAGGCCGCAACAGGGACCAACAATTCCTTGCGGCCCGACCGGGTCTTCTCGCAGTCGATTGAGGGGACAGGAACGATTCTGGATTGGTTCAATGCGGCAGCCTTTACCAGCCCGACCGGAGCATTTGGAACGGCCTCGCGCAACTCAATTGAAGGCCCTGGCACGGTCGCGGTTGACGCCTCTTTATCGCGAACCATAGCGCTGGGGGAGACCCGTTCTTTCGAGATGCGTGTGACCGGCAATAACGTCTTCAACACCGTGCAATATTCGGGTATCGACACGGTCCTGAACTCACGGACCTTTGGCCAGGTAACTTCGACGGCGACGATGCGGCAGATGACCTTCGTCGCTCGATACAGGTTCTAAAGAAAGGGCAAGCATCCATGCGACGGATCATTGCAGCCGCACTCGCGACGTTGCTAGCAGGCCTGCCGGGATACAGCCAGCAGGCTGCATCGGACCGCACCTTCACGCTGAAAGTGCAGAGCGACATCGTGCTGACCAACGTGGTCGTCCGCGATAAGAAGACTGGTACCGTCGTGAAGGGGCTGTCCGCAGCAGATTTCACGGTCCTTGAAGATGGCAAGCCGCAAAAGATTGCCAGCTTCGACTTTCAGAGTGTCGATGAAGCAGTCGCATTGCATGAGAGCGCCACGGTCAGCGGAAAGGCCACCATTGCCGATCTTGTGAATCGTAACTTTGCTGCCAATCCCGCACTGCTCAAGGACCATCGCCTGATTGTCATGTTCTTTGACCTAAGCAGCATGCAGCCAGAAGACACCGATCGCGCAGTAGAAGCGGCCCAGGATTACATCAACAAGAAGATGCAGCCGGCGGATCTGGTCGCGGTCGTCAGCATGGACACTGGCCTGAGTCTCGATCAGGACTTTACCGCAGACAAGCCGGCCCTGTTGAAGGCTGTGGGCCGGTACAACGGCACGGAAGGTACAGGTTTTGCTAGTGGAAACGAGGGAGGAAATTCTGGGGGAACTTCGGACGATGCGTCGAGTTTTACAGCCGATGACTCTGAATACAACTCTCTGAACACGGACCGCGAGCTGTACGCCATTCGCACCATCGCAAAGAGCCTGGAGGGGGTGGACCAGCGCAAGAGCCTCCTTTATTTTTCGGGCGGCTTGACCCGGCAGGGGATCGAGAATCAGGCGAGTATGCGTGCGGCAACCAACGCCGCAGTGCGTGCAAACATGGCGATCTACAGCGTGGATTCTCGTGGCCTGCAGGCGCTGCCACCAGTCGGGGATGCCTCCAAAGGAAGCCTGCGGGGAACCGCTGCCTACAGCGGCGGCGCCATGCAGAGCCAGCTGGACGCCAACTTCGGCTCGCAGGAGGTCCTGGCGACACTTTCCTCGGACACGGGAGGAAAGGCCTTCTTCGACTCCAATGACTTCGCGCCAGCCTTCCAACAGATTCAGCATGACACCGAGGCGTATTACATTCTGGGCTTCCGCTCGACCAATGCGATGCGTAATGGAGGCTATCGCAAGCTGACCATCAAACTGAATCGGAATGATGCCAAACTGGATTATCGACCGGGATATTATGCTCCCGCAGACTTCCAGCACCAGAAGACGGAAGACCGTGAACTTGCGCTGACGGAACAGCTGCGCAGCGATCTCCCTGCAACAGATGTTGCTGTCTATCTGCAGGCGCTCTATTTTCGTATGGAAGAAAACCGGTTCTTCGTACCTGTGTCGCTCATCGTTCCGGGTTCGCAGATCCCGTTTCTCAAAAATGGTGACCGCGATAAGGCCAGTATCGACATTCTGGGGCAGGTCAAGAATGCGCAGGGTATTTCGGTTGGGGACGTTCGGGATACGGTAAAACTTGCTCTCGATGCCTCCCAGCAGGTGGCGCGAAAGAACATCCAGTACTCGACCGGATTCACACTGGCTCCGGGTCGATATCACTTGAAGTTTGTAATCCGCGAGAACCAGACCGGACGCATGGGAAGCTTCGAGACCGACCTGCAGATTCCCGATCTCAGGAAAGCACCCCTCAAACTTAGCTCGATCGTTTTGGCGAGCCAGCAGAGCCCTGACACGGCCAGGACAAAAAACAATCCTCTGATCCGCGACGGCGTGCAGTGGATCCCCAACATCGCTCATGTCTTCCGGCAGGACCAGCATCTCTACTTCCTGTATGAGGTTTACGATCCGACACGACAGAAGGAAGCCGGTGCTGGTGCTCCGAAACCCTCTCCAGGGTTGGGCCGGAGACCGTCAGGTGCAGTCAAAGTGCTGACCAGCATCGAATTCCTGAGCGGAGGCGTGAAGGTTTACGAAACTCCACTGATCTCGGCTGACACCGTCAACGTACCAGATCGAAGTGCAGTCGCCTTCCAGTTCGATGTTCCGCTAACTCAATTGAAGCCAGGCACATACGTGTGCCAGGTCAATGTGATTGACGATGCGGGAGGGACTTTCAGCTTTCCCCGGCTGGCACTGCGTGTCGACGCTCCCGTGCGGCCGCCTCAAGCGGTTCAGCCCACAAACGCTGGCGGTCAACTCTAAAGGGCGGGTGACGGTGACGGGCGCCGTTGACAGTTGTCGCATTCGAGCAGATGATTCTGTCGTACCTCATGGAGGTATGCCATGGGTCATGCGGCTCGCTTCTATCTGTCCCCCACTCTCCTAGTCCTGCTCGTGCTCTTTAGTGCGAAAGCCACTGCTCAAAAAACTTTGAGCCACGAGGAGGCTCGTGCGCTCGATCATCAGAATCCTGTGTGGGATTCGGTTCGTGCTCATCTGCCCGATCCTGCGTCTGCCACAGCGGCGAAGCTGGAAGCGGCCGCCGATATCCTGCGGGCGCGGCGATTTCTCGAAGATGCGATGGATTACTACGGATATGCCCTGCAGCGTGGCGCCGAGCCGGTCCATCTGATGAACAAAATGGGTGTAACGGAGATGGAGCTGCGAAATTTTTCCTATGCTCAGGCGCTCTTTCAACGAGCTACCAAGATTAATAAAAAGAGTGCGGAGGCGTGGAACAATCTAGGCGTCATTGAATATCTAAGCGGCCGATACGATCGCGCGATTGGAAACTACAAACGCGCCAGCAAGCTGGATAAGAACTCCGCAACCTATCACTCCAATATGGGGACAGCGCTCTTTGAGAAGAAAGACTTTGATCGTGCGCGCAAGGAATATGACATCGCTCTGAAGCTCGATCCGGAGATGCTGCAGCACCATGGAACCCTCGGCGTGACGACCCGCATGTTGTCACCGGCGGACCATGCGCGATACTGCTTTGAGTTGGCCCGGCTCTTTGTGCAGCGCGGAGACGAGGCGATGATGCTGCATTACCTGACGACGGCCAGCGAGGCCGGTTTTGACATCCTCGGTGCGATGAACTCCGATGCGCTCTTTGCTCCCTACCGTAAAGATCCCCGCATTCTCCTGATCGTCAAAAATTCACAGGAGCTACGCAGCAAGAACACCAACATCGCTCAGGGATCGGGCCCACCGCCGTTGCCTGCGGAGAAGCACTGATGGCAGCCTATTTATAGGGACAGTGGCGGCAGCCTGAGTTGCAACAATACCCTCGCTTAAGAAGATACTTTTCCGTGAAGACCATGTAAGGCCCTTCGAGATAGAAGTCTTCTGAGTCCAAACCTGGTCCAGAATCCTGGTCTTGCTGCGAGATCTCTTGATCGAGGTCTTCCGATTCGCGATCATGCATGGCTGAAGAGAGTGGTACTGACTGTAGGATCGATCAGGGAAGAAGTTATCGGGTCTTCGATGACTGCTTCAGGAACGGCATCGCCCTCCTCGTGCAGTCTCCCATTTTGGTAGCGCACGTGTTTTCCCGGAATCGAGGGAATCCGTTCTCCGGGAAGCACGATGCCTATGAGGTTGAGCGGATCAGCTCCAGCGACGGAGATCACGGCCTCGCACTCCCGGGCTCGCGAAGCACGTAAGGAATCGGCGGCCTCTGGCAGAGCGTACTGTTCGCCGCCAAAGCCGGTAATGAAACGCCCTCCGCGTATCTCCCCGCGCGCTTCGAGACGGCGCAGAATCCCAATCAAGTCGCGCCACTTTGGAGCGTTGGACTCGCGCAACAACAGGTCTCGAAAGAGCACACCATAACGATTGAGTAGCATGCAGGCATAGGATTCCAGAGCCTCCTCCGTCCGCTTGGCCTGCTCAATCGCAGTCGGCGCAGCATGGACGACCTCATTGAGCAACGACCATCGACCCGCGGTAGAGCGTTGCGGTCGACGCGCAGAAGAGGCCAGGGACGCCGGTTTACGCCGAGGATCCATCATGGCGCGAAGTTGATCGAAGCCGTCCGCTGCTGCAAGGCCGGCCGTGGCAAGCTCCCAGAGTGCCAATTGGGTCACCTGGCGCGAGAAGCCGAGGATGCGCCCAATATCATTCGCAAAGCAGGCGCCGCGTTGTTCCAGCAAGGCACGCACCTGGAGCCCTTCGGCGCTGAGCGCCTGAGTGAGCCGCGACTCTTCAATCCGCTCCCGAGCCAACGCATGCGGAAGCCATTCCGCGGTCTCGCGAATGTAGAACGTGATCGGCGCTGCGTTGGTGGGAATGACCCGGCGTGGCCCTGTACCTTCCGCACTCGACCACGCTGGATGCGGAGAGATGCGCCCCCATCCCACGGCCCCGGACAAGCAGAGTGAATCGAGCCAGCGGCTGTCATAGTTCGCGACGCGCGCGGGAAGCAGTGTTCGTTCCCACTCGATGGCGGGAGCTTCAAATCCCTCAAGCTGATGCAGCGCTTCCAGAACACCTTCTTCTCCACTGAGCTGCGTCTGTGGCGCCAGGTGCTGCCACCCGAGCAGCCAGCGCATGTACGCGGAAGGAGAGACCGGCTCGATCTGTCTCCGCAGCGTGTGCAACGTGCGACGATGGATCCTTTGCAGAATGCGACGCTCGCACCATTCGATCTCGTAATCGTCAGAAGGCTTGGCGCGCTCGAAGAGACCGCGCATCAGCAACCCCTGCATCTCCATTGCAAGGAAACTGTGAAAGACTTCGGAGGCTGTGAGGCCTAGCCGCTCGGCAAATGCGTTGGCCGTCGTCGGACCGAGAATCTGTACCCATCCCTGTACACAGTTTCGAAGAGCCTGATCTCGTAAGGCAGCATCCCCCTCGCGCCCCCAGAGCGCAGCCAGGTGCCCTGCTCGTTCCACAGATGCCCAGCTCACAATGCCGTTGCACTCCACTGCCTGAACGCGACCAGAGTGATGCAGCCGGTCGTACAACACCTGCCAATGCTGCGCCTCTTTCCGCCCCGCGAAGAAATCGAGTGGCAAGGCAACCAGAGAGTAGAGCAGATCATGAAGCTCGTGCTCATCCCGGAGATCCGGCCAGCACTCTTTCCGCACCTGATCGATGGCTTCGGGATCGAGGCGGCCCGCTTCTTCGATCACACTTGCGGGCAAGGTGCGAGACAGAGAGATAGCACGCGCCCGGCGTTCTTCCAGGCCCGCTTCGTCCAGAAATGCGTATGGATTGGCGTTCAGCAACTCATGCGCGAACTGTGATGGAACCGGTGTATCCACGGCGAGGCAACGAATGCTGCCATCGGCAATCCCTCGAAGTACCGCGATCAATCCTTCGAGATCCATTGCTTCGCCCAGGACATCTTTCATCACCTCATCGACCAGGGGATGCTCAGGAATCTGGATGTCGCCTTCGATATTTTCAAAACAGGCAGCTGCCTGCGGAAACACGCTCGCCAGCAGATCTTCCGAACGCGTCCGCTGAATCTGAGGAGCAACACGCTTGCCTTTGGAAAAACGAAGAAGCTGCAGACTCCTGTTTGCTGCCCAGCGCCATCTTGTCTTGAAGATTGGAGAGGCTAGAGATGCCTGTTCCAGAAGCTCGCGGGCTGTGTGCTCAGTCAGAAATTGAAAGACATCCGCAAGCGGAAAACTGTGTTGCTCTGCCAGCGAAATGTTGATGCCGTTATCTGTTGCGGCGGCCTGCAGCTCGAAGTTGAATCCTCGACAGAAGCGCTTTCGCAACGCGAGTCCCCATGCCTTGTTGATTCTCCCACCGAAAGGCGCATGCAGGATTAGCTGCATGCCTCCGCCCTCATCAAAGAATCGTTCGGCGATGATGGTCGCCTTCGACGGAACAGCTCCGAGAACGGCACGTCCCATGACGACGTATTCCACCAGCTGCCGGGCACCTGCGGCGCAAACGCCACAGTTCTCCATCAGCCATGCAATCGCGCCTGCAACCTCCGGATCGGCAGGAGCGATGTAGCCAGCAGATACGTTCGCCGTCAATCGGGCGATCTGTTCGCGCAGCTCACTCACCCCGGTTGAAAGCACTACCGTACGTTGCGGAGCCTCTCCTTCCCAGAAGGGAAGACTCGGAGGAGCCCCGTGAGCATCTTCCACAAGGACACGACCGATGGCTTCAACCCGCTGGATGCGCCAGCTTGAATTTCCAAGCAGGACGACGTCTCCGGGAGAGGAATCAACGGCGAAATGCTCATCCAGCGTAGCGATCTGGACACCCTCTGGCTGCAGGACCACAGCATAGAGATTCGTCTCTGGAATGGCCCCTCCATTGGAGATCGCAATCATGCGCGCGCCGCGTCGCGGATGAAGCTGACGATGGATTCCATCACGTGACAGATAAGCGCCATACCGCCCGCGGCTTGACTCGATCCCCGAAGTAAGCAGGGAAACGATCTCATCGAAACGAGCTCGCGTCAGATCGCGATAAGGCCACGCCCTGGTGACGATGGAATATAGAAGGTCCTCATCCCAGGGCTCGGCCCCGCAGGAGGCCACAATCTGCTGCATCAGAACATCGATGGGCTCTGCCGGGACTTCAAGCTGATCGAGCAAGCCCACGCGCATCGAATGCACAAGGGCAGCCTGCTCCATCAGGTCGTCACGGGTAGTCGCAAAGAATCTTCCCTTCGGGATAGCCCCGCGCCAGTGGCCCGCGCGTCCAACGCGCTGCATCGCCACGCTCACCGAGCGGGTCGTGGCGATCTGGCATACGAGATCCACATCGCCGATATCGATTCCCAGCTCCAGTGAGGCTGTGGCGACCAATATTTTGATCTGGCCACTCTTCAACCGTTGCTCGGCGTCGAGGCGAAGGCTGCGCGAAAGCGAGCCGTGATGTGCTGCAACGTTTTCTGCACCGATGCGCTCAGTGAGGGAAAAGGCTATCTTCTCCACCAGACGTCGAGTGTTGACGAAGACCAGCGTTGAACGGTGCGATTGCGTGTACGCGGCGAGCTTATCGAAGATCTCCTCCCACATCTTCGTGGTAAGTACCGCGCTCAACTCGTCGGAGGGAACTTCAATGGCCAGATCGAGTTGACGTCGCTGACCCACCTGAACGATGGTTGCTCTCGGTCGTTCTGGATGAACCCCCGTCAGAAAATCAGCAACCAGCTCGATCGGGTTCTGGGTCGCCGAAAGTCCGATTCGCTGCGGGGGCGCGGGAAGTCCTGTGAGAAAAGCGCCCGGAGTTAACCTGTTTTCGCCACAGACCAATGCGTCCAACCGCTCCAGCGAGAGCGACAGATGAGCGCCGCGCTTGTCATCTGCGACCGCATGAATCTCATCCACGATGACCGTCTGGACGCGCCGCAGGTGCTCCCGCGATTTGCCCGCGGTTAAGAGGATGTAGAGCGATTCCGGCGTGGTGACGAGAATGTGTGGAGGATTCCGCAGCATGGCGGCACGCTCTTTTGGCAGCGTGTCGCCGGTCCGCACCCCGGTTCGAATCTCTGTCGAAAGATAGCCACGCTCAAGCGCCAGTTGCTGGATCTCGCGCAGCGGCTGATCAAGATTCTTCTGAACATCGTTCGAAAGCGCCTTGAGCGGACTGACATACACGACCTGCGTTGCCGGAGGGAGCATTCCACCGATGGCATCGCGCAACAATTTGTCGATGCAGACCAGAAAAGCCGCCAGCGTCTTTCCGCTGCCAGTCGGTGCCGAGATCAGGGTGGCGTTGCCGGCAAGAATGCTGGGCCAGCCCTCCTGCTGTGGCTCGGTCGGCGAGCCGAACCGGCGAAGAAACCACTCCGCCGTGACCGGGTGTGCCCATGCGAGGGACATCGGAATCTCAAGCGCTTCGGCGACCGCAGGCATGCGCTATTCTAGCGCGAATCTATTCGATCTTTGTTCGCCAACAACTTAGCTGGGCTGGTCGGCTCAAAAGTCTGCTTTGGCGTGGAAAAGTTACATATTTCCCACGCCAACATCCGCAATCTCCGCCGCTTGGTTATCCTCATCCAAATATTGCTCGATAACCTTGTCCAGAGTTCCCTGGGCCGAGAGGATAAAGTCGATAGCGTCGCGGCCTGCCCCCATGCCGCCGGGATTCGGGGTGATGTAATGCGCGACGGTTTTTACCTGCTGCCGAGCGTTTGCCGTGGCGATGGAAAGGCCGCACTGCCGCATCACTGGAAGATCGATGATGTCGTCACCTACGTAGGAAAGCTCGTCGATGGAGTATCCGGTCTTCTGCAGAATCTCGCGGATCGCATTCATCTTGTGGGCTTGACCCTGGTAAACGAACTCCAGCTTGAGGTCACGCGCCCGGATGGCAACCGTCTGCGAGTTACGCTTGGTGATGATTCCGATACGCAGGCCACCAAGCCGGCCTAAGGTGATACCCAGACCGTCATGGGCCGCAAATCCCTTGGACTCAATCCCTTTGCCATCTGAACCTGGAATGACAAAGATCTGACCGTCGGTGAGAACTCCATCTACGTCGAAGATAAGAACTTTAATCTTTTTGGCACGCGCTTCAGCAGTCATAGGTTGATGATAGCTTGGCCAATACGCGAAAATCGAAATCTCCGCTCTCCCCATATCGCCGTCAGCGCCAGCGGCCTTCCACCCAGACCCATCCGTGCTGGGTCTGCCGCCAGCGACCCGGATACCAGCGGTACCCTACGTGCGGAGGAGCCGTGTAGGCCCCGGGAACCCACAGATATTTGCCTTCATGCCAGCGGTAGTATCCGGGGCGCCACGCCCAGTTTGGATGGGCCGCAGGAACGGCCGGGACGACCTCCGTCGGTGGTGGCGGCGGTGCGACGCGAGGATAAGGGGCCTGGGCCTGTATTGTCGTTGCGCCAAGAAGCAGGGCAAAGACAGCAACAGGGAAAAAAGTCTTCATCGTCTATTCATCTCCTGCAAGTTAGACCCGTCTCAGGAGAATTGGACGCGAATTCACAGACCTTCCATCTTAGCTGTTATCGACCGCGGTTCTTTGAGAGAAAGCGGTGCGAGCAGTCGAGGCACTTCCATGGGTAGTATCCCAGACGAGTCCAGAAAAGTCGCTGCAGCAGCGTCTTGCGATGAGCTCTCAAGGTGTGAAAGTTCCCGCACTGTTTACACATGACGGCAGAGAAGGGAAGGGAACGCCGGGTACTCATCCGAGGGTCGATATCAACAGTCGTTGGAACAGCCAGATTAGAATTCACGCTACAGACCTCAGCAGAAATTTGAAACCAGATAGTGCATAGCTTCTCGGCTGACGAATCCTAAGTCAGCCTTGAAGTTCAATGAATCTTTACTTTGAAGTAGATTATTTACTTTTGGACCGCGCCTGCACAAGCAGTTAATTTGTCTGCCATCCGGCAAATCTAGCCGTCGAGCCCCGATCGCATGATTTCACGACTGCCTCCAATTCATGCTGTCATAGCGGAATGAAGAAAATTTTGCTGAGCTGGAGCGGAGGCAAGGACTCCGCGTGGAGCCTGCACGTGCTGCGAAATCTGGATAGTTTTCGCGATAACTACGAAGTCGGTGGACTCCTGACGACGTTGAATGAGCAGTTCGGCAGGGTTGCGATCCATGGCTTCCGCGAAGAATTGCTGGAGTTGCAGGCCTCGGCGGCTGACCTTCCGCTTTGGAAGGTCCCGCTCCCTTTCCCGTGCTCCAACCAGGAGTATGAGGTGAGGATGGCCGCAGTGTGCGGGCGGGCGGTGCGGGACGGCTTTGCAGGGATCGCCTTCGGCGACCTGTTTCTTGAAGACATCCGAGCGTACCGGGAGGAGAAATTAGCTGGAACGGGCCTGGAACCGGTGTTCCCGATCTGGGGGATCCCCACGGATGCGTTGGCGAGAGAGATGCTCACAGCGGGTGTAAAGGCGCGAGTGACCTGCGTAGACCCGCGAAAAGTTCCTGCGGATTTCGCAGGCCGCGAGTGGGACGCAGAATTTTTGAGGCAGTTACCAGCTGGCGTCGACCTCTGTGGCGAAAACGGCGAGTTCCACACCTTTACGTACTCCGGGCCGATGTTTCGACATGAGATTGAGGTGAGGGTTGGGGAGCTGGTGGAGCGAGACGGATTCTGCTATGCCGATCTGCTGTCGGAGTAACGGAAAATATCAAGGCTTCATGCGGGTCTGTGCATCGCGCAGGTGCCCCGTCGCTGGCTCATGGGAACCGGCGACGGCAAGACCATACCGGGGCATATTCGCGTAAATGCATTCCGAATGTCCGGCCTCAACCTTATAGGTTTCGTGCCAGATGCCAACCGAGCCGTCCGCGTTTCCAGCACTCTGATTGAACGCCTTCCACGCCGGCAGGTGCCGCGCGTCGCGGGCCTGTGCGTAGGCGAGAAGCTGCTCGAAGCTGCGCCAGTACTGGATCATCGTGAGCCCACGCCAGGCGAGACAGGTTTCAGCTGAGAGGAAACCCAATGAAGGATTGGCGTAGAGCTCTCGAAGCATTGGACTCATCGCTCGTGCGACCGGAAGCCATTTGCTCACCGCGAGCAATCGGTTGATGCGGAAGCCGATCAGAAATATGACAAATGGACCGTCAAGACGTGAGATGTATCGGCCTTTGTAGAGGGTGGCCATATGGATGAAAGATACGCTGCGGAGACATTGAGACGAGGCTGGATGAACCATCCGGGCTGGATTTTGTGACGGGTGCGTCAACGAAGGATCCCCCTTCCGTCGCAGGGTGTTTTCGCAAACTAACTCTAAGAAATGGCCTTACAAAGTGATCTCTCAAATCTCTCGCCGTATGGGACACATCTAGTTTCCTAACCCAACATGCTTTTCTTTTGTTACCTTTTTTTTCGTTTAGGATGTTTTAACCCTGTTTTGCAGACCTGCCTGCGGGGCGAAACTAACAGAGTTAAGCCGCAACAAAGTTTTGTTCGTGATCTCAAAGATGTTCGGAGGAAGCATTGGATATCTCTCGGCGTAAGTTCGTGGCACTCGGAGCAGCAAGCGCGGCGCAGGCTGCTGTATCGCAGACCAAGGCCCCAGCGATGCTTCACTCGATGGTGGATGTGCCCTACGAGCGGAAGGATCCCCGGGTTGCTTTTATCGGCGTTGGGGGACGTGGCACCAGCCTCCTCAAAAATGTGCTGGCAGCTGAGGGCAAGGTAGTCGCGATCTGCGATATGGATGAGGACCATGCAAAGCGTGCGCAGAAGATGATTACCGATGCCGGTCAATCTTCACCCGAGCTGTACACGCATGGCGACCATGACTACGAACGGATGGTGCAGCGCGACGATGTTGACCTCGTGCTCGTCGCCACTCCATGGACGTGGCATGCCCCAATGGCCATCGCTGCGATGGAGCACGGCAAGCACGTTTGCATTGAGGTACCCGGTGTACGCACTCTGGAAGAGTGCTGGCAGATCGTGCACGTCAGCGAGAAGACTCGCCGCCATTGCATGATGCTGGAAAACTGCTGTTACGGCTACAACGAAACCCTGGTGCTTCGCATGGCGCAGGCAGGAAGATTCGGCGACCTGTTGTGGGGCGAAGGAGCCTATCTTCACGATCTACGGGAAGAGCTCTTCGGCAACAAGGGTGAGGGGCTTTGGCGGCGTAAGGAACATACGCTGCGAAACGGCAATCTCTATCCGACCCATGGGCTTGGACCGGTCGCCAACTATATGGAGATCAATCGTGGAGACTCCTTCAGCCATCTCGTCTCCATGAGCACCATCGAGCGGGGCTTCAGCGAGTACCGCAAGGAACATGTTCCTGTCGGTGATCCCAAATGGCAGGAGCGCTATAAAGAAGGTGACTTCAACATCTCTCTGATCAAAACAAGTATGGGCCGCACGATCACGGTGAAACACGATACTTCGAATCCGATGGTCTACAGCCGCGTCAATACGATCGCAGGAACCAAGGGTCTGTTTATGGACTATCCGCCGCGCATTTACTTCGATGGTCAGAGAGGCGGCGAGAAGTGGGAATCGCTGGATGGATTCAAAGAGTTCGAGCATCCGCTATGGACGCGTATGGGCGAGATTGGAAAGAAGCTGGGCGGCCATGGTGGCATGGACTTCATCATGCTCTATCGTCTGCTGGAACGCTTCCGCAATGGCCAGGCGCCGGATATGGATGTGTACGACGCTGCCTTATGGTCGAGCGTAGGACCTTTGAGTATCACAAGCGTGGCCGCGGGAAGTGCGCCACAGAAGTTTCCGGACTTCCTGCGCGGTGGCGGCAAAGATCGCAAGCCTAGTTCTGTAGGCGCATAGCCGGGGATCTCTGTCAGAGGCACCCAGCGACGCGCCGTGCGATCGAAAATATGCGTTGTTTCAGCGATGTATTTCAGGTGTAATGCTGCCGGATGGGCAGAGAAAAAGCTTCCGTAAGCGCAGTGCGTGTGACCCTGGGTATGCTGGCGATCGTGGCGATCCCGGCTGGCCTTGCGCTGCACACGGCGCGCGAGAACGCCGTTCGAAGCGACATTCCGCACGCGGCCTCGCGGTATGGCTACACCGTCAGCCTGCTTCTGTTTCTCGTGCCCTCGGCAGCGATTGCGTTCTGGTTTCTTCCTCAGGAGGGATTGAAGATCTCAAAGAAGTCCTTCGGGTGGACGATCGGCCTGCTCTTTCCGCTGGGTGCGGGATTAGATTTCTTTTTTGCAAGGTACTTCTTCCGCTTTCCGAATCCGGAGGCAACGCTGAGAATCGCCAGCCCCGCGCTGGGCGGGCCGGTTCCGATGGAAGAGTATCTCTTCTACCTGACAGGCTTCATTACTGTGGTGCTGCTGTACATCTGGTTCGATGAATATTGGCTGGCCGCTTACAGCGTTCCGCTGGAGAGGAGAATCTCATTTGAGCGCCTGTTGCGCTTCCATCCAGCGTCGACAGTGCTGGGAGTTGCGCTGATCGTTGCTGCAATTTTGTTTCAGAGAATCTTCGCTAGCCCGCCGGGAGTGTTTCCCGGTTACTTTGTCTTTCTGGTGGTGGTGGCACTGCTTCCTTCGGCCGCACTGTTTCCCGCCGCCTGCCCGGTCATCAACTGGCGCGCGGTGAGCCTGACGATGTTCATGATGTTGCTGACGAGCCTGCTTTGGGAGGTAACGCTGGCGCTGCCTTATGGATGGTGGAACTTTCGCAGCGAACAGATGCTTGGCATCCGCATCCTCGCCTGGGATGAACTTCCGATTGAAGAGGTGCTGCTGTGGGTCACGGTGACCTATACGAGTGTGATTGTGTATGAGATTGTGCGCCGTTGGAAGGCTTCTGAGATGCCGGCAAAGAGCGCATTTCTAGGTCTAAAGTGAACGTCCGAATTCCTTGTTGTCTACATCAGTTGCCAGACATCTTGCACTTCGAAGCGAAGTCGAAGCAGCCTCGATCGCGGGAGGCGGCTACCAGCTTTCGCTTGGCGTTACAGGCCTCTTCGCCACTCTCCGCTCTTGCCGCCGGTCTTGCTTATCAACTCAATCTCTCGAATGCGAATTCCTTTGTCCAGCGCCTTTGTCATGTCATACACCGTAAGAGCCGCAATCGACGCTGCAGTCATCGCTTCCATCTCGACTCCGGTTCCTGCCACGGTCGCTGCGGTTGTCTCAATCGCTACACCGCCCGCAACCACCTTCGCCGTAACGTCGACGAAGCTGAGAGCCAGGGGATGGCACATCGGAATCAGCGAGGCCGTCTGTTTGGCCGCTTGAATCCCAGCAAATCGTGCGACCTCAAGGGGGTTTCCCTTCGGATTGTCAGGCAGCGCGGAGAGTGCCTCTTGCGATAGCTCGACAAACGCTCTTGCTTTCGCTTCGCGGCGGGTAGCGGTCTTTGCGCCCACATCCACCATGTGGGCCTGCCCTTCGTCATCGTAGTGCGATAACTTCATCTCTTCCGTAACCTCGGCTCAAGACTACAGCAGTCTCCTGCTGCGATAGGTCTTCTGTTCTCAGCGGAGCAGAATCGTAATGACAGTTTCTGGCTCAAAATGCGCGGTATCGCCAGGCAGAACGGCATAGCAGTTTGCGCGTGCATTTGCTCCCATATCGCCGGAGCCCTGCCACACTACCAGTTTCACTTCAGGTCGAGCTCTGTTGGACGTCAATCTTGCAGGCAGGACGCGCGTCAGCCCCGGCCTTCCTTCCACCCGCTCCATGAGTGTTGCCTGAGCGAACCTGGGAGCTTCGATCCCGCATCCAGCCAATGCCTTCAGCATCGTTGCCACAAAGCAGGCAAACGTTACCTGTGTGGAGACCGGATTTCCTGGCAGCCCGAAGAAGTAGACCGCAGGCGCTCCATCCTTCTCCGGAAGCTGGCCAAACACTGCTGGCTTTCCCGGCTGCATCGTTACACCCGTGAAGAAGAACCGGGCTCCCATCGACAGCAAGACCTTCTCTACCAGGTCGTACTCCCCCATGGAAACCCCGCCGGTTAGCAGCATCAGATCGGCCGCGCGAGCCTCCCGGATTGAGGTCTCCAGCGCCTCTCTTTGATCGCGAGCGATCGGTTTTACGAGCGGAGTTCCTCCTGCTTCTATTACCAGGGCAGCCAATCCATAGCTGTTTGAATTTCGTATCTCTTGGGGACCAGGGGTCTCGGTTACGTTCACAAGCTCATCTCCGGTCGCCACGATGGACACCTTGGGGCGGAGGAATACATCGAGCGTTGCTGCTCCACAGCCTGCGGCGAGGGCGATCGCAGCAGGATCCATCCTCGTTCCTCGCTTCAGGGCAACATCGCCTGCACGCGCTTCGCTCCCACGAGGAACGATGTTGCTGCCTGCCGCAATCTTTCGGCCCTCAGACAGCCGGATTGCCGGTTGATCGGTCAGGTTATTTTCTTCCACATGTTCCAGCATCACGACAGCATCTGTATCCGGTGGAACTGGCGCCCCGGTCATGATCGCGAGGGTATGACCGGGCTGAAGATGCTCGTCCCTACAGGCCCCGGCGGGAATCTGACCGGCGACCTGCAGCCATCCTCCCCGCATGGCCTCCGAGGAGCGGACCGCGTATCCGTCCCGCGTGGAACGGTCGAAGGGAGGTTGGTCCCGATCTGCAACAACGGCACTGGCAAGCACGCGGCCCACCGCCTCGGTGATTGCAACTCGCTCCGTGTCTGGTAGGTTTACCTTCGCCGCCTGCTCCTCCACGGTCGCAAGAGCCTCGTCAAAACTCACAATCTGTTCGCCACTCTTCTGACTTCGCACACCCGCCGATCTCATCCCGCTGACCTCTCCCCCGTCCGCAAACAAGAAGGCCCCGGCTCGCGCCGAGGCCTCCCTTCACTTCATCACTGGACTACTTCTTCTTGCCTGCTTTGTAGCTGGATTTAACCTCGGCTCCGACACCCGAGAGAATGCCCTTGACCTCTTCCGATCGCGGACCCTCCGGAACCAGCTCGAGATACTGCTGATAAGCCTCGATGCATCCTGGAGGAGCGACAATCTTCTGCGTCTTCGGATCGACGGTAGCCTTCGGGATCAGCGACTGTCCCTTGATGTAGTAAGCATCGGCACGCTTTGGATCCGCAGCGACCGCCTTGTCGGCTGCGGCTGCGGCTTCGTCCAGCTTGCCCGCGTTGTAGAGTGTAGCTGCTTCGTTGTAGTAGTACATTCCCGCGTTGGCGGGCTGGGCCTTGGCGGCCTGCTCGTAGGCGTCGGAAGCTCCCTTGCCGTCGCCACTCTTCGCGAGAGCCTGACCCATCTGGTTGTAAGCCGCGGCTTCAGTCTCGACATTCGGCTTCTTCGATGCCGCGCTGGCATCGACGCCCTTCTTGTACGAAGCCGCTGCTTCCGCGTACTTCGCCTGGACCGCGGGATCCACCGGCTTGCCTGCGGCTTTGTCTGCCTTCGCAGCTGCGTCCGCTGAACCGAGCTGAGCATCGCCAAGGGCTACCCACAGGATTCCCTCATCCGGCTTCTGTGAGGTTGCCTGTTGCATCGCCGTGATCGCGGCGTCGAAGTTACCCGCCTTCGTATCCGCACGAGCCTGAGTCAGAAGGGTATTCAGGTTGGCGATCTTCGCATTGGCCTGCACCACTTCGGAGTTCTTCTTCTTGAACTCCTCCAGCTGTTTCTTCTCTTCCGGAGTCATCTTGTCGATGTACTCCTTGCGGCTCATGTCGAAGTTCAGTACATGATCTTCGCCCGCGGCAAAGTTCACATTGTCGGCGTAGTCAATGCTCTTGTCGTCTACAAACACTACGGCGAGGTAGCTTCCCGGGTTGATTCCTGTGCCCTTGAAGTTGCCCGAAGCATCAATCTCGAAGGTGTTCGTATATTTCCGGTTCTTCTCGTCAGCTGACCGGTCCTGCGTGAGCTTCACCTGACCCTTGGTAAGCGCCGCGCCGATCGGGTTGTTCACATGGCCGTGTACGCTTGCTGGAGCGGGCTGAGCCCACCCGTTTTGCGCTGTAAAAGCGAGCAAAAGCGTCAGGCAGGCTCCCAGACCTACGCTCCATCTTCTTCCAATACGGTTCATCATTCGTTCTCCTGGTTTCTGTTGACGTCTGACCGTCCGCGACAGTCGCGCCTGATTTGTCAAAACCTATGGTATCGCTGCCGTGTTAGATGCCGCTTTTTAGCCAGCATAGGGTATGGGGTCTACGGCTCCGGCCTCACGAAATGCCCGCAGGCGCAGGACGCAGCTCTCACAGACTCCACACGCCTCCCGTTCGCCGGAATAGCATGACCAACTTACATGGAACGGAGCGCCCAATTCAACTCCGAGCCTCACGATCTCGTTTTTTCGCATATGGATCAGCGGGGTCTCCACCCGGATGTCGCCCTCCTTTGTGCCCTGTCGAATCAGTGCGTTAAAGGCGTCGTAATACGCGGGCCTGCAGTCCGGATACCCCGAGCTGTCCTGCTCCACCGCTCCGATAAAGATCTTTTTCGCCCCCACGACCTCAGCCCAGCTTACCGCGGCCGAAAGAAAATGGGCATTCCGGAAAGGGACGTAAGTTACAGGAATCTCCGCCCCGATGGCTGCTTCTTCCGCAGGTGCATTCGGTACCGCGATCGTCTCATCGGTCAGCGCTGAGCCTCCAATGCGCCGGAACAGATCCATCGTCAGCGGTAGGAACTCCCTTGCCCCCGTCAGCCGCGCAATCTCCTCTGCGGAAGCCCGTTCCTTGGTTTCAGTCTTCTGCCCATAGCTGAAGTGCAGCGCATACACATCGTGATCCTTGGCCGCCAGTGCTGCGCATACCGTGGAATCCATGCCACCCGAGAGACATAACACGGCCTTCGGGCGCGAATGAGTCTGCTTGGTTAGGGCGCTCATGCCTCGTCCTCCGATGTTTCTTCGCCTCGACCCTGGCCGTTATCCTCCGCAGGTAACAGCTCTCGCGCCGAGGTCTCGTCCTTCCGGTGGACCATCAGCCGGGCCCGGAAAGCCGCTCCCAACAACTGATTGGCATTCTCACCCTGCAGAAAACACTCCACTCCAGAGCTTTCGAGCATGCCCTTGGCCATCTGGGCCTCTACCGGATCTTCAAAACGCGCTACCGTAACGAACTGCTCCGGGTCGAACTCCTGCGGTATCGTCAGCTCATCCATCCCGTTCCTCATTTCGTCTCGTACGACTGCAACTTTGCTGTAATCGTTCCCCAAAAAAGACTTGCGCGAACCTGTACCGGGATATGTCTTGCATCATCCGTGTACCATATCCAGATCTTGCCCCTGTTTTTGACCACGCCTTCATCGGCGGTTGGCTGCACTCGCACCGTCTGGAAGGTTCCCGCAGGCGTCTTGATCTCTTCTTTAGCCTCGACCTTCATGGTGACGGTCACCGTACGCATCGAATCCGCCAGGGGAAGCCGGAGATCCTGTCCTACGACCAGGGGATGCGACCCAACATAAAAGATCGCTGAAAGGGAATCCGTGACACATGCCGGAATCGACGCCGTCAGCTGTTTGGTCGTTCCCTTGACCAGGTTGCGTTCGACCAACGTCTGCCTGCCCTGGGGATAGTTGAAGGTGAGGTCGCTCGAGATCTTTCGTCGTCCTTCCAGCGTCTGCTTGGAAAAACCCGAGGAACACCCGGTCTTGTTATCGAAGGCCGACTGAAATCGGTCCACCACTGGGAACAGCATGGTTACACCGCCGACAGTGTCGGCAGTCGCTGTTATCTTCTGGGTCGTTCCTTGTTGCTCAATCTGAAAGGTAGCAACCGCGGCTGTGAACACGCGCCAGTCCACCGAATAGGTGAGGGTCTGCTTTGTAGGAAACACGTATCCCGCCGAGGGAGGTTCCAGCGTAGGAATCGTAACCGGTTGCGGGGCAGGGAAGAGCCGCTGCGTCAGTGACTGAGCCGTACAGGTGATGCCTGTCAGCCAGCACAACAAAATCGGGAGAAGAAGTACCGTGGAACGTTTCGACAGAGCTAACTCACACGAATTGGGATTGAGGGTTCAAAATCGAGCCCTCCATTAACCTCGTTCACCAGCATCCTCAAGACAGTTCTGCGACTGGGATTGCTCTCCGGCAATCTCTCCCTACATCCACGCCTACCTTCGAAGCAACAGGCGCGCTGCAAGCACCGCATAAATTGCCGCAGCGCCCATAAGTGCATTGTACTCGCGATGATGAAGGTACCTTTCGCGAGAAAATCGTCCGGCCGCCAATCCGGTCTTTGCCGGTGTCAAACGAGGCAAAAGTCTCGGGACCTGTCGAGCATAGTCATCGAAGTCCGCAAAGTGAGCCCGAAGATACTGTTCTTCTGACCGGATAGTCGGAAGGTAGATCGCCAGAAATCCTGTCGCCAGGACCGCAAACAGGATCCAGTTTCCCGATGCCCAGGCAAAACCGAAGGCGATCATCATCGAACCCAGATAAAGCGGATTCCGCGTATAAGCGTAAGGTCCCGTTCGGGTTAGCTCTGCGTTCTTCTTTACATAGCCAGCCGCATAGGCTCGCAGCCAGAGCCCCGGAAGCACGAGCACGAGGCTCATCAGCATCAACTTCCAGGTCGGCTGGGCCAGCCAGAGAAAGGCTCCCGCAAATAGAAATCCCAACGGGACGCGGATGCGCCGGGCGATGCGCTGCCAACTGTTTCGTTCCTTCACTCTTCTCCCTTATCGAATACCTGACATTCCTGTCCCGTACCCTGACTTTTCTTCCTGTAATTCGCTATTGCCCACAGTAATTCTCTAGCTCTCGTGCCCGTATTGCAGGTCCATATGGAAAGTGTCATCCTGAGCGAGCGAAGCGAGTCGAAGGATCTGCGGTTAGTCCTGCAGCAACTCCCTCGCCGCTGCGACTACCTCTTCTACTGTAATCTCCATCAGGCCTGCCTCCGGCTCAGACCGTCGCCGGTGATCCCGCCTCTCCCGTCCATGGCGAAGAACCTTGGCCTGGGTCCCATAAGGGCCATTCCGCGCCGGATCGGTCGGCCCAAACAGCGCTACCACCGGCCTTTCGAGTGCGGCCGCCAGATGCAATGGCCCCGTATCTCCCGCAATCACCACGCTGGCTCGTCGCAGCAGCTCAATCAATATGGAAATACCGCCTGCAGCAAGAGCAGCGCTTCCATGGCTGGCTGCAATCACCGCTCGGGCGGTCCTATCTTCCTCGCTTGGGGCGTTCACCAATGTTCGAATCCCCATCTGCGCCAGAGCCGCTGCGACTGCACCAAAACGTTCTGCAGGCCATTGCTTTGCACCCCATCCCGCCGTTGGCGCAATCAGTGCAAATCTTTCACCCCGGGGCGCCAGTTCTTGAAGAATCCTTTCGCAAACCGCCTCTGCCCCCTTGTCGACGGGAAAATCAATGCGTTCGGGTCGCAACGGTAAACCGGTAGCCCCGCTCAACACCTCGCATCCCTGCTCGATCACATGGACAGCCGAAGTTCGGATAGGGCTTCCATAAAACCACCGCGCGGGCGCCTCCCGTGGATCGGAGGGGCCGGCAAGCTCCCCTGAGCTCGACATCCAGCCAATGAGAGCAGATCGGATCGAGCCTTGCATATCGACACACAGGTCAAATCGATCCTTACGCAACTGCTCTCGCAGAGAGGCGATGCCGGCGAGAGTTTCTTTTGAGAGAGGCTTCTTTTTCCATTGCCGTGTGGGAGCCAGGTACACTCTGTCGACGACAGGCTGCGCCGATGAACCTCTCAGGATGGCCTTCATGAGAGGCTCCCATCGAGGCTCGACGACCCAGCCTACAGACCACCCCGGCCGAACCCTCTTTAACGCTGCTGCGGCGGGCAGAGCGTGCAGGACGTCTCCCATCGCGCCAATTCGCACGATCAGTACGCGTTTTTCCCCGGTATTTCGGGAAGAAGGATGATCCCGTGTCGCCAAGCGCTCATTCTCTCACGATCGTTCCTGGGCTTTTCGACGGTCGAGCTCAGAGACCATTTGCACCAGCTCGGAGAGCGCGTCTTTCTCGTTCACGAGCTCAACATTCAGTCGCGCCACAATCAGTGGGCCGATGGCCTCCAGACGTTCCCGCATCCAGGGCGTCAGCTTGACCGCATCTTTCTCCGTCGTGACAAAGCCGTTGGCACGGCGAATCCTTGCTCGATCGAGGATGCGAGCGATATCGCGCTCGGTGTAGAGATGATGGTCCGGAAACGCCACAGTTTCCAGAGGTTCATAGCGTGAGGCTGTCAGCATGCGGGTGAAGTTGTTCGGTCTTGCGATTCCGCAGAACGCAAGGGGCAGCGTGGGTAGACGGTCGTCATTTTCGGCCAGACCCAGAGTGCGGTGGATCGTCCATACGGAAAATCCGTTTCCATCGCTCTGCAACTGATCCAGGACGCCCTTTAGGCTCTCTGCCTCTTCTTCACGGATCACCACGATATCGGCCTGGCTGACGGCCTCTATCGGCTCGCGCAGATTTCCTGCCGGAAGCAGCGTGTCCTGGACATCCTCAAGCGTCAGCAGAACGATATCGACATTACGGGCCAGCTTCAGATGCTGAAATCCATCGTCCAGCAGATGCACCCGGACCTTGTCGTCGCGCCACTCCTGCTCCGAAAGCAAGCCGGCGCGATAGCGATCAGCGCCGGCGAAGACCGGAGTCCCCGATCGCTGTGCGAGCAGCACCGGTTCATCTCCGTGCCACGCCGGATCGTCGCAGTGATCGACCCGCTCAATCAGGTTCGAAGCACGCCCATATCCGCGGGTAAGAATACTGACGGCGTAGCCGCGACGGCGCAGAATACCAGCCAGCATCAGGACCATGGGAGTCTTACCGGCTCCTCCCGCAGATACGCTCCCCACGCTGATCACCGGCGAAGGCAGCCGCCTCTGCCGGAGCCATCCCATCTGGTACATCCTGCGCTTCGCCATCACGATGGCACCGTAAAGGGGCGACAACGGAAGCAGGCTTTTTCGGAAGCTATTCATGAAGCCTTCCTCTTCAACAGGTCCAGCAACGATGTAGCGGTCCGAACCGTGGCGCCCCCCTCTGCTGCAAAGATGCTGCGGCCGCGATCGCCCATCTCTCGAGCTTTCGCCTCGGATGTCAGCAGATGGATCATAGCCTTCGCCATCTCTGAAGATTCGACGATGCAGATTGCATCTGCGATTCGCATCGCCTCCACGATCTCCCGAAAATTTTCGCTCGACGTGCCCATGATGACCGGAACTCCGAAACGGGCCGGCTCCAGAGGATTATGACCTCCCATGGTTACCAGGCTGCCACCGACAAAAGCCACGTCACCCAGGGAGTACACAGAAGCCAGGTCGCCGATGGTGTCGAGCAGAATGATGCACTCTTGTCCCTCGATGCGCTCTCTCGACTTCAGTTCGCTGGCGCGCACGACATCGAAGCCAGCCGATTCAATCAAAGCGGCAACCATGCCGAATCTTTCCGGACGTCGGGGCGCAATCACCAGCAAAGACCCGGGCACCGCGTCCAGCACTCTCGGCCAGGCCTCCAGCAGGATCTTCTCCTCACCCTCCAGGGTGCTTCCCGCCACAACGACCTTTGCACCGACAGAGATTTGTTCCCGGAGAAGGCTGGTCATGGCATTCTGGCCTGTAGCTTTCACGTCGTACTTCAGGTTTCCGCTCACCTTCACCCGTTCCGAAGGTGCCCCAATGCGAACCAGCCGGCTCCGGCTTTCCTCGCTTTGGGATAGGAACAAAGATACGCGCTCCAGCATTGGCCGCCACAATTTCTTCAGGCGCAGATATCGTGGCAAAGACCGGTCTGAGATTCTCGCATTGACGACCGCTACCGGGACTCCCCGCAAAGCGCATCCCTCGATCAGGTTGGGCCAAAGCTCGCTCTCCATCAGGATCAGCAACTCGGGGTGCAACACGCGCAGGTAGCGGCGGATCAGTCCCGCAAAGTCCAGGGGAAGGTAGAAGACCGGCGATTGGGGCTCAAACCGCTCACGGGCCAGTTTTTGCCCCGTCTCAGTCGTAGTGGAAACAGCGATCACCCAATCCGGCAGTGCCTTGCGCAGTTCTTTTACTAATTCCGTCGCGGCCAGCACTTCGCCCACGGAGACCGCGTGAAGCCAGATGACTCTGCGGCCGGAGACCGCTGCTGCCAGCCCACGCGGAATCCTTCCGAGACGTCCTGGAAGTCCCGCACGATACCGCCCACTGGTCGCCATTCGCGCCAGCCACCATGGACCTCCAACAATCAACGCTACCGCCAGCAGCGCGCTATAAACCGCCAGAATCAAACGAGCCGTCCCCTTGCTTTACCAGGTCCACCAGCGAAGATGATAATTAACCCACCGATGAAGTCCTACATCCGCTTTACGTTACGAACGTTACTCCCGTTCGTCGTCTTTCCCGTCGCACTTGCGGTCCCCTCTCTGGCGGGAGGCAAAAAGGCCCCGCCGCCCCAGCCCGCGAACCAATATCCCGCCTTTGATACCCATCCCCAGGAGCGAGTCTCCATCGCGATCGATCCCTGTACGGAGCCCGCGGACTGCGACTTCTTCCGTCTGCCCTACATCCGTCACTCCCTCATTCCGGTTCGCGTCATCATCACCAACGATTCGGACAGCCCCCTCGATCTCAGCGAGGTGCGGATACAGTTCATCTCTTCCAATCGCGACAAATATCCGGCGGCAACCCTCGACGACATCAACCGGCGCCTGTTTTCGACCAAAGACGCAGCCGGACGCAAGATCCCGATCGTCCCCCTTCCCATTCCCATCCACCACGCTCCCATCGACAAAAAGATCACCCAGGACGATGAGGACTTCGGTTTCCGGTCAACGACCGTAACCGCTCATTCAACGTTAGCCGGTTACCTGTTTTACGACGTAAAAGACCTCGATGACCCGCCCCTTAAAGGCGCCGAAATCTACGTCAAGATGATCCACACCTCCGGGGGAAAAGAGCTGTTCGCCTTCTCGATCCCCTTCCAGAAGTGGCTGGCCGCTCAGAAGACCGGCGCCAAAACGGATTCGAAAAATACGCCCTAAGCCTATGAATGTGCCTGAGCAAAGCTCCCCTGGGGCGAGCAAAAGCCCCGTCTCTCCCCTTGTCATCCGCGAAGCTATTCCTGCCGATGTTCCGGAGATGCTTACCTTTATCCGTGAACTTGCAGCCTATGAACGCGAGCCTGAGTCGGCCATCGCCACCGCGGAGGACCTCCTGCGCGACGGATTCGGGCCGCGCCCTGTCTTCCAATGCCTGATTGCTGAATGGGAGGGGGAGCCTGCGGCCATGGCCCTCTATTTCTCGTTCTATTCGACCTGGCGCGGGAACGCCGGAATCCATCTGGAGGATCTGTTTGTTCGCCCGCGGTTTCGGCGCAAGGGGATTGCCAAGGCGCTTTTTGCTCGTCTTGCCGCGATTACGCTGGAGCGTGGCGATCGCTTCCAATGGCACGTTCTCGACTGGAATCAGATGGCTATCGATTTCTACGAGCAGATGGGAGCCCACATGCTAAAGGAATGGCGGATCATGCGAATTGATGGCGACGCTCTTAGGAAATTGGCGGAACAGGTAGGCGGAACATCGTCAGTTCCAGCCAGGTAATTCCTGACAAAACTACGACCCCGGAGCCCGAACAGGAGCATCTGTTCGGACTCCGGGGTCGAGAATCGGCTGAAATGCCGGTGACTTTACGCGCTGAGCTCAGCAGAAGCGCCAAACCTTCGCTTTAACGCGATCAGCAAGCCTGGCAGGCCCGTTCCAAGAAGCAACAGAGAGCCAGGTTCCGGGGTTGCAGCGGTGGTCAGGTTGACGCTGGTTCCGGCAAAGGGTTCCCCAAACGTGTTGAGGACAACTCCATTGAGAGAATCGCCTGCCCCATAGGTGAGACCTATTCCTGGAAGTACGCCGTTACTCCATAGATCGACGCTATAGCCTCCCTCAACATTGAAAAGCAGGCCGTAGATGTCGAGCGAACCGCCTCCGAAGGGATAGGGCGGTTCCGGGTCGCCGGGCCCGGGAGGAGGGCAGACCGCAGGCGAGTTTCCGCCGGGAAAGAACAGATTGTCGTATGAAAATCCAAAGCCATCTGCCTGGGTACCCGGGGGATGAAGGTCCCGTCCGGATTGATGCCCGAAGGGAGCGATGTCGTCTGAATTCCGGTGATTGCACCCGAGAAATTGGCGTTGGGATTCGTATCCGAGAAGGTACCGCTGATGCCGGTGATCTGATATCCACCCGGCACACCGGGTACGGGGGTATTCGAGACGACGATGATGCCGGAGCCGCTTAATCCGCCACCGCTAAAAGAGAAGCTGTAGGAGTCGGCCTTGGCTGCCGGAGCTGCCACCAGGCATACAGCGAGAGCCGTAAGACCGAAGAATTTCGAGCCCGAGAGCGTGCGCTTTCGTGTGCGGCCAGCCGTTATGGCTGCTGGCCGTTTGAAAAGTAGATTCATTGTTTTCCTCCGTAGGATAGAAACGAGGCCCGAGGAGCGTCTGGGGAGGGAAGTCAAGAGTACCATCCGCCGATTAATGGCGTCCTGCTTCGGAGCTTCCTCAGTAACGAGCCACAAGTCCGTCCTGACCTGATCCGACCTCGGGTGTTATCCGCGAGACAATAGAAGAGATGAAGAAGATTAAAGTGATAGGCGGGGGACTCGCTGGTCCAGAAGCAGCCCTTCAGGCGGCTGCACTCGGTTGTGACGTCGCCCTTTATGAGATGCGTCCCACACGTTCCACTGAGGCTCATCAGACGGCGGACTTCGCCGAGCTCGTCTGTTCTAACTCGCTTAAATCCGAAAGCGAGAACTCAGCCCCGTGGCTGCTGAAGCAGGAGATGCGCCGGGCTAACTCCTTCCTGCTGGCCGCGGCGGATGCCTCGGCAGTCCCTGCGGGACATGCGCTTGCGGTCGACCGTTCGGAGTTTTCGGCGAAGGTTTCTGCCCTTATTGCACAGAATCCTCGTATCACCGTGGTGCGGGAAGAAGTCACCACTCTTGACGAAGATACGGACCAGGTCACGGTCCTTGCCACCGGACCGCTGACTTCACCTCCGCTTACTGCGGAGTTGCAGCGACTGACCGGATCGCAGCACCTTGCTTTTTACGATTCCATCTCCCCCATCGTCGATGCGAGCACGATCGATATGGAGAAGGTGTACCTTGCAGCGCGCTGGGACAGGGGAACAGCAGACTACATCAATTGCCCTTTTACGAAAGAAGAGTACGTTCGGTTTATCGAGGCCCTGTCGGCCGCCGAAACAGTTCCGGCGAAGGAGTGGGAGCAGATCCCGGCAGGTGGTGGCGCGAGTGCAAGTGTTCCGAAGTATTTCGAAGGATGTCTGCCGATCGAAGAGATCGCCCGCCGCGGGCGGGACACCTTGCGATTTGGTCCCATGAAGCCTGCGGGTTTGACCAACCCGAAGACGGGACGCTGGCCCTATGCTGTGGTGCAGCTGCGTCAGGAGAATCTGCGGGCTGACTCCTACAACCTTGTGGGGTTTCAGAACCATTTGAAATATGGCGAACAGGCCCGTGTGCTGCGTTTGATTCCAGGACTCGAGAGTGCGAAGTTTCTGCGTTACGGTCAGATTCACCGCAATACTTACATCAACTCGCCGACGGTTTTGACAGAGACGCTGCAGTTACGGACGCACCCAAATCTTCTGATCGCAGGGCAGCTCAGCGGAGTCGAGGGCTATACCGAATCCATTGCCGGTGGTCTTCTCGCTGGGCGCTTTGCTGCAGCGCTCGCGCAGGGCCGGGCTCCAAAGCCTCTGCCGCGTTTGAGCGCACATGGGTCACTGATTCACTACATCACTCATAGCGAGGCGAAAAACTTTCAGCCTGCAAATATCACCTTTGATCTCCTCCCGCCGCTGGAAGAAGAGTTGCGCAAGAAGATTCGGGACAAGAAGGAACGTCATCGCATTCAGTGCGAGCGTGCCCTGGAGACTTGGGATCGCTGGTTGGCCGAAGGCTGAATGGCACTTGATGTCGGACGCCTAATGCCGCAACTTACTCAGTTTTCTTCTTGTTGCGCGCCTTTATCTTGAACCAGATTGGTGAGCCGATAAATCCGAAGCTCTCGCGGATCTGATTGGCGAGGAAGCGCTCGAAGCTGAAGTGCAATTTGACGTCTTTATCCGTAAACAAGACGAAGGTTGGTGGCGCAACGGCTGCCTGCGTCATGTAATAGATCTTGACCCGCTTGGACATGGGTACAGAGGCTTTCTGGAAATCGACACGATCCAGAAAGCGGTTCATGTTTCCGGTCGAGACGCGCTTGCGGCGTTCACGGGCAACCAGTTCAACTTTCTTGAAGACCTGGTCGACGCCTTTGCCTTCAACTGCCGAAATAAAAAGGAGCGGGGCATAGTCAAGGTACTTCAGTGCGTCGCGAACTTGTTGCTCGTAGACCTTTTTATCCGCAGGAGCTTTGCCGTCCGTACGGCTGGTTGTAACAGCGTCCCATTTATTGACCACGATAATGACGCTTCTTCCGCTCTCGTGCGCGTAACCGCCAATATTCGCGTCCAGGGCGGTGACTCCTTCGGTTGCGTCGATGACCAGCAGCGAGACATCAGCGGCCTCAAGATGTTTGCGCGCCATTACGACCGATAGCTTCTCAGCCATCAACTTCGTTTTACCCTTGCGTCGAATTCCGGCCGTATCGACGAAGCGGAAGCTATGACCTCCACGCTCAACTACCTCGTCGACAGCGTCACGGGTGGTTCCTGCAATTGGCGAGACGATGGCGCGTTTGGTTCCGGTGAGTGCGTTGAGAAGTGTGGACTTGCCAACATTGGGTCTACCGATAATGGCGATTTTCGTTTCGGTCTGCTGGAATTCGCCATGGGTACGGAGCTTGCGAGCAGGCGCGGGACCGTCCTCATCTTCGCCCATCTCGTCCTCAGCGGTCAGCATGACCTCAGAAGGCTCTTCTGCTACCGTCTCAGCGGGAAGAGCGGCAAAAACCTCATCCAGCAGATCGCCAACTCCCGTTCCATGTTCGGCTGAGACGGGAAGGACGTTACGAAGGCCGAGGCTGCGAAAGTTTTCTGCGCCTGCCAGCAGTTCTGCCGAGTCCATTTTGTTGACTGCAAGAAAGACGGGTTTTCCTCCGCGACGCAGGAGGCGGGCGAGCTCGATGTCGGGAGCGGCCAGTTCCGTACGACCGTCGACGACCATGACGATGGCGTCGGCTTCAGAGAGCGCAACCTGTGCCTGGCGGAAGATCTCGCTGGGAATGAGGGCTTCGTCATCTGGAACGACGCCGCCGGTATCGACGACACGAACTGTTCTGCCTGCCCACTCGATCTCGCCGTAGATGCGGTCGCGGGTAATTCCGGGCTCATCGCCGACGATGGAACGGCGCGAACCGGTAAGGCGATTGAAGAGTGTGGATTTGCCAACGTTCGGCCGTCCGCAGACTGCGATCAAAGGAGCCTGTGTATCTGCGATTTCTTTCTTCGTGCTGTACCGGGAGGCCTCAAGCTCGGCCTGACGCCAGTCCTGCTCAGCCGCATCCTCTTCTTGCACAGCAGGGCGGACGGCGACCGGTCGGACGCTCGTGGGCGGCCGTTTTTCTCCCGCGCGGAGACTTAAGCGAGCTTCCCGCTCCGGTGACTTTTTGGGCAGACGCTTGAGCTTTTCGGCCTCAGCTTTCCTGGCTGCGAGCTGTTTGCGCTTGCGTGGATCGACCGCCCCTGTTGTGGGAGCGGTTTTTGGGGCGCGGCCCTTTTTGGGCCGAGTGCTGGCCTGACGGTGTTTTTTGCCGAGTCGTTTCTGCTCATTCTTTGCCACCGGACAGGTCCAGCTTTCTCCTCGGAGCGGGTTGCAGCGAGGTCATTCCAATATCGCCACTTAGCAAGCGGCGGACGCAATCTGTCTATTATAGAAACCAGCGGGCTCTTTGCCGCTTCTTCGCCTTGTCCGCATCGTCGCCCATCTCGATCCTACCTCCCCCTCTCCAACCTGGAGAGCGGTTGCCCTCTCTGCACGACTTTTTCGCCCCCGGAGGGATTCTTTCGCGTTCGTCGTTGGCCTTTGAGCATCGTCGTGGGCAGTATGAGATGGCTCGTGCGGTTGAAAAGGCATTTGAGGACAAGCGGCACCTCATCGTGGAAGCTGGCACCGGTACGGGAAAGACCCTTGCCTATCTTGTTCCAGCCTTACGTAAGGCACGAGAGCATCAGCAACGCATCATTATCTCAACCGGAACCAAAAATCTGCAGGAGCAGCTCTTCTTCAAGGATGTTCCCTTTCTCGAGTCTCTGCTGGGACCACTGAAGGTCTGCTACATGAAGGGGCGTGGAAATTACCTTTGCCGGCACAAGCTTTACGCTCTGCGGGATAATCCGTTGCTGAATGGGCTGGAAGAGATCGAACAGTTTCACCATATTGCGGCGTGGGAGAGGACCACCGAGACGGGGGATCGTGCGGAGATTGATGCTCTGCCGGAGACTTCGGCGCTATGGCACAAGATCGATGCCCGCACAGAAGCTTGCCTTGGACAGAGCTGCCCGGACTGGGAGCGCTGTTTCATCACCACGATGCGCCGGAAGGCGCTTGAATCGGACATCGTGATCGTGAATCACCATCTCTTCTTTGCTGATCTCAGCATCAAGCAGCAGGCGGCAAATGCGCCGGATGCCGGGATTCTGCCTGAAGCAGCAGCTGTGGTCTTTGACGAAGCGCACGAGCTGGAAGAGGTGGCGTCGAACTATTTCGGAATCGGCCTGAGTACACAGCGTGTTGATGAGCTTGTCCGCGACGTCGAGATTATGCTGCGTGCCAAGCAGGCTTCGACTTCGGCGATTGAGAGCGCATGCGGGACCTTGCAGAACCGTTCACGGATGTTTTTTTCGGCACTGCCAGATGACACTAGGGGCCCCGGGCGCATGCCGTTTGTGAATCGCGCCGATTTTCTGGAGGAGAGCGGCGACTACTACACAGCTACGCTCAATGCGTTGACGCGCCTCGAGGGCGAGCTGGAACGCCTAAAGAATGTGGAGGAGTCTGCAGGGCTGCGTAAACGGGCCGCAGATATTCGGGCGCATCTTTCTTTTCTGCTGGAGTCGACGGATCACAATACCGTGTTCTGGATTGAGCGCCGTGCTGCCGGCGGCGTACGAAGTCTTGCGCGGGGTCACGGACAGGCGGCATTTCATACGCATCTCCAGGCGACCCCCATTGATGTATCGGAGTTGCTGTCGACGGCCCTCTTCAACAACTACTCCAGTGTCGTGTTGACCTCGGCGACCCTTACAGTTTCAGGCGGGTTCGACCATATCCGGAAGCGGTTGGGGCTGGTGACGGCGAGAGAGCTTGTTGTGCCTTCGCATTTTCAGTATGAGCGGCAGGCACTTCTTTATCTGCCTCCGACGATGCCCGACCCGCGGGAGCCCGACTTTACTGAGCAGGCTGCAGAACGAATCCGCAGGGTGCTTGAGATCACACGTGGACGCGCTTTTTGCCTGTTCACCAGCTACAGCCAGATGAGAATTATCTACGAACGCATGCTGGTTCAGGTCTCCTTTCCGTTGCTGCTGCATGGAACAGCTCCACGGCACGTCCTTCTGCAACAGTTTCGAGAGACACCGAACGCGGTGTTATTTGGGACTTCAAGCTTCTGGCAGGGGGTAGACGTTCAGGGAGAGCAGCTTAGCTGCGTCATCATCGACCGGCTCCCGTTCGCGGTTCCGACGGACCCCGTTGTGGAAGCAAGAATGCGTGCTGTTGAGCAGTCGGGCGGAAAACCGTTCTTCGATTATCAGATCCCCAATGCGGTGATCACGTTGAAGCAGGGGTTCGGACGGTTGATTCGTTCGCTTGAGGATCGTGGAGTTCTGATGCTGCTGGATCCGCGGATTCAGCGCCAGCGGTATGGAAGGATATTTCTAGAGAGTCTTCCACCGTATCGACGGACGGATGATATCTCAGAGGTAGAGCGGTTCTTCAAGAGCAACCCCGTAGAATAGGGAAGTCGATGGGACGCAATCTTTATATTCTCGCCGCAACCCTTTTTGGGTTGGCCTTGATCTCTGAAGTGGTGGCATACACCAACGTTGCCCAGCAGCCGGGTTCGCCGGGAGACGTATCGTTGTGGAGAACAACGGGGCTGGCATTGCTGGTGCTTGCCCTGCTGGTTGCGCTGGGAGGAATGCTGTCTTCGCTGTTTGAGCAGGCAGAGCGGCGAGCCGAAGAAGACCGGCGTAAGCGTCGAAATCACTAAGGATGGGCGGAACCGGTACAATTAGAAGAGGCCAGGTTGCGCCTTTTCTTCCTTCCTTTTGATCCTTGCGCAGCCCGCTGAAAGGTATTGGAAACACCATGTTTGAAGTTACTGTAGAAGCCGGATTTTCCTCTGGCCACTACCTGCGCAATTATCGTGGCAAGTGCGAGAATCCGCACGGGCACAACTATAAGGTCTTCATTACGCTGATCGGTGAGGAACTGGATGAGGCCGGTCTACTGCTTGACTTCAAGTTGCTGAAGCAGGTGATGCGGCCCGTTGTGGACTATCTTGATCATCAGATGATCAACGAACTCGAGCCATTCACGACCATCAATCCCTCAGCGGAGAACCTGGCGCGTTATTTCTACCAGGAGACGACGAAGCAGCTTCGGGAGATGACCGGCGGCCGTGTCAAGGTGAAGGATTGCACGTTGTACGAGACAGATACCAGCTTCGCCCGGTTCTACGAGTAATCAAATCATGCATCTGATCGAGCTTTACAAGTCTGTGCAGGGGGAGTCGTCCTTCGCCGGAGTGCCGTGCATCTTTGTGCGGCTGGCGGGATGCAACCTGCGCTGCGCCTGGTGCGACTCGGAGTACACCTTCAGTGGAGGCAAACCCTTTACGCAGGATGAAGTAGTCTCAGCGATCGAAGCGCTGGCACCGTGCAGGCTGGTCGAATTCACCGGCGGCGAGCCGATGCTGCAGGCACGCGAGCTTCTGCCCCTGATGGAACGCCTGCTGACGCAGAATTACACCCTGATGATTGAAACGTCCGGTGAGCGTCCGCTGGCGGAGGTTCCGAAGGCAGTACATAAGATTGTGGACGTCAAGTGTCCCGGAGCGGGGGCTGCGGCGAACACCTTTCGGATGGAAAATCTCGATGCCCTGACGAAGAACGACGAAGTCAAGTTTGTAATTGTGGATCGTGCAGACTATGAGTTTGCCCGGGATTTCATCAGGGTTCATTCCCTTGAGACCAAGGCTGGCCAGATCCTTCTTTCGCCAGCGTTTAAAAAGACTCCCAGTCCGGTACGGACCGCTGACAATATGGCACTTGATCCCCGTGAACTGGTTGAGTGGATGCTCGAAGATGGCCTTCCGGCGCGACTCTCCCTTCAGATTCACAAGTTCATCTGGGAGCCACAGAAGAAAGGCGTCTAGGCTGCTGCTGGTCAAGGCGGCATGGGCCGTGGGTTAAGATCAGTTATGCGACTCTTTTCTGCTCTGTTCCTGTTGCTTGCGGCGACGTGTGCCTACGCACAGACACCTCAAAGACCGATCGAAGTAAAGGTCGTGGTCGTCAATATGTTCGAGGTTGGAGCCGACACGGGCGATGCGCCTGGCGAATCCCAATACTGGATCGAGCGCGAGCATCTGGACAGGATTTTTCCTTTCCCTCAGGGCTATCACGATCTGCGCATGAACAAGGACGGAGTGCTTGGCGTCGTGACCGGCGTGGGGACGGCACGAGCCGCGGCAACCATCATGGCGCTGGGCAGCGATCCGCGTTTTGACCTTTCGCACGCATATTTTGTTGTTGCAGGCATCGCCGGGATCGATCCCAAGATGGGGTCGTTGGGCTCGGCAGTATGGGCTGACTATGTCGTTGACGGTGATCTTGCGCACGAGATCGATGCGCGTGAGATACCCAAGGATTGGAAGACGGGTTATGTTCCGTTGGGTAAGTCAGTCCCGTATGAGGAGCCTCGGCAGGCCCGGTTTGGAGACGATGGGAATATCTATCAGTTGAATCCTGCTTTGGTGGAGTGGGCCTTCAATCTGACGAAAGACGTGAAGCTCGAAGACACTGCCGCCATGCAGGAGAGAAGACGGCAGTTTGCTCCAGAGGCCGCCAGGCGACCTCCATTTGTACTGCGGGGAGGCAATCTGTCCGCTTCGACCTTCTGGCACGGCAAGCTGATGAATGAATGGGCCCACGATTGGGTCAAATACCAGACGGATGGCAAAAGCACCTACGCCGTCTGCGGGATGGAAGACACGGGGACACTGCAGTCGCTTACATGGCTGGCGAAGGCAGGGAAGGTCGACATTCATCGGGTGCTGGTTCTGCGATCTGCATCGAACTATGACCAGCAGCGCGAAGGTGCAACAGCCGCTGAGAGCTTAGCCGAGACGAAAATTCGTCAGTACAGTGCGTATATGCCATCGCTTGAGGCCGCGTACCGGGTTGGTCATGTGGTAGTCGACACGTTGGTGTCCCATTGGAGCGAGACGAGAGATCATCTGCCCGGTCAGTAATATCATGATCGCTCTCAGGCAATCATGCGACGCACGATGCTGCGTACAGTCTCAGTGACGATTCCATAGACAACGTATGAGGCAAGTTCGCTACTGCGTTCGCGTTTTGTTTGAAAGGTGGGTTTTGCAGCGCGTCCAAGGATTGGCAGCGTATGGTCGTGAGTCATGGCAACGAGGGCCATTCCGAAGCTGGCACCCTGCTTTGAGGTGGCAGGGGGATAGAACTCAGCCAAAGCGCCGTAGGCTGCCCCCGCGGCGGCACCGAAGCCCCAGTGAGCTGTCTCTGGCGCATCCCGCTTTTGCCTGATCACCAGTGAATGTCTGTCGCGGTCGTCTGAGGGGATAGACGGCAGTTCCGACCCCGGGGCTCCATAGGCGTGGGGTGGATAGATCTTCTCCGCAGCTGATTTTGCGGCGGTAGCCACGATTCCCCCAAGGAGGCCGGCGATGGCTCCCTTGACGATGGATCTCGATCGTTTCCTCATGGGCTTTCTCCTCCGGCAGCAGCGTTTCAGGCTAGTAGGATGCGTGTTGCTTTCTGAGTGACTGCGTCAGAAGACAAGTTATCGCAAATCAGCCGACATAGGCAGAGGCATCGGTCGAATCGGAGCCAGAGTTGAAGCCGATGGTGTGGAAGACAAGGGTGAGAAGCGCCGAGATGCCAAGATTCAGCAGCAGTGCAGGAACGGCTGCATACATCGCCCACGTGCCACCAAGCCAAGGTGGAAGATGCAGCGGGTAGACAGAGCTCTTGAGATGAAGAGATGCGGCCATAGCTGTCCCTGACGCCATCCCTGCCGCCCAGCCGGCGACCAGAGCCCAGGGATGAAACCACCGCGTGAAGACTCCAATGACAATCGACGGCACGAGTTGGCACATCCAGATGCCTCCGAGGAGCTGCATCTCAATGGCGTAGGGTGTAGGCAAGTAAAGGACGAAGACCAAGGCTCCAAATTTGACGACAAGGGAGACGATCTTTGCCATGGCGGACTCTTCGCTCGGAAGCATCTTGCGGCGCACGAATGCGCCATAGAGGTTGCGGGTGAAGAGGTTGGAGGCAGCGATGGACATGATAGCCGCTGGGACCAGGGCGCCGATGGCTACGGCGGCGAGGCAGAACCCTGCGAACCATTCCGGGAAAGACTGCATGAACAGCAGAGGTACAGCGGAGCTGGTATCGGTTGTCCTGATGCCTGCAGCCAGTGCGAGATAGCCGAGAAGAGCGATCAACCCAAGAAGAAAACTGTAAGCCGGGAGCATGGCCGCATTCCGCCGCACGACATTTGCGCTGCTCGCGGAGAGCACGGCCGTCGCTGTATGCGGATACAGCATCAATGCCAGGGCCGATCCGATGGCGAGCGTGGAATAGCCAAGAAACTGTCCGGGTTTGAGATAGATCGTTGCCGCAGGGGTATGAGTCGCCAGAGCCTGATTGGCGAGGTGAAAGATGTGAGCATATCCACCGAGCCTGATGGGAATGATGATGACTGCGGCGAGCACCATCACGTACAGCATCACGTCCTTGACGATGGCGATGACGGCAGGTGCGCGAAGGCCGCTCGAGTAGGTATAGGTAGCGAGAATGATGAAGGCGGCGGCAAGAGGCCATTCGCCATGCAGACCCATGGCGGCGAGGACGACTTTCATGCCGACTAGCTGCAGGGCGATGTAGGGCATCAGTGCCAGAACACCCGTGATGGCGATCGCGACGGTTAGCCAGCGGTTGCCGTAACGGCCACTCACGAAGTCAGCAAATGTTACGTATCCGTGGCGATGGCAGACGCGCCAGAGCCGTGGGAGGACCACCATCATGTATGGATACGCGATCACGGCATATGGTACGGCGAAGAAACCGATTGCTCCGGCTCCGTAGAGCGCTGCCGGAACCGCGATGACGGTGTAGGCGGTGTAGAGATCGCCACCAATAAGAAACCAAGTGATCCATGTGCCGAAGCTCCGTCCGGCGAGTCCCCACTCTTCAAGGGAGGCGATGCCGGAGGCAGGGCGCCGCCACCGTGCCGCCCAAAAGCCTGCCAGTGTAACCAGTAAGAAGAAGAGGCAGAAGACAGCCAGCGCGGTGGAATGCAATCAGCACTACTCCCGAAAGAAGTTGGAATAACAGCATCCTATCCCATGAGTATAGGTGCTGAAGATTAGGGGGATGTAAGGCCGATATCTCTTTTCCGCAGGCGCGAATGTAGGAGGAGCCGCTAAAGTCCCCGGCCGGTGTCATTCCACTCGTAGGCGACGACGCCCAGGTCACCGAGTGTTTTGAGAACCGCTTCTACATTGCGCCGAACCTCGGGACGAGCCTTGGCTGGAATCCCATGGGCTTCTTCGACAGCAACAACTCGCCCATAGGGCCAGGCGCCCTCCGGAATTGCGTTGAGAGCCGAGGGAAGATCACTGAGGCGAACGTCGAGGTTACGGCGCCGGGCTCCGACGGGCCGAAGCATTCCCCCAATGCCAAGGTTACTTGGATTGGCATCCGCGATCAGGACGTGCAGCGTGACCATGCTGCCCTGAACTGTCAGATAGGGATTTTCCCACGAGGTCAGACTCTGAACAGCCATGTAGCGGCTCTTCGATGGAGGCGGGATCAGCTCCATCTGTTGGCGCGCTGCTTCGACTGCCTGTTGCCGCTGCGTGGAGACAGTTGGGGCAGGTGTGGAACTGGAGTTTCGGCTGCATCCGGTCAAAAGAAACGGGAGGGCCAGAGTAGTTGAGAGGACGATCCTGAGAGGAGATCGACCGATGGAGATGGACATATCAGGTATCAGCATATCAAGATCGGAGAAGTTTTCCTCATTCAGAAAGCTACATGCCCGTCCAGCGGGGAGCTCTCTTTTCGAGGAAGGCCCGGGTCCCTTCGGCTTTATCCGCTGTGTCACAGAGGCGTCCGAAGATCCGGCTTTCAAGCCGGAGAGCGGAGTCGAGGTCACGGTCTCCGCCTTCGTAGACGGCTTCGATACACGCCGCGACCGCCAGTGGAGCCATTGCAAGGATTGACCTGGCAAGTTCCTTTCCTCGATCCAGCAGGTCTAACGGCGGAACTACCTCGTCGACGAGTCCAAGGCGGAGCGCTTCGGTCGCATCGATCCGTTGACCAGTGAGGAGCAGCTTAAGAGCTGCGGAGGGGCCGATCAGGCGCGGCAGTCTCTGGGTTCCGCCATAGCCGGGAATCAGTCCGAGACGTGCTTCAGGCTGCCCGAGTTGTGCTGTAGTGGAGGCAATTCGGAGGGTGCAGGACAGGGCAAGCTCGCAGCCTCCCCCCAGGGCGAATCCGTTGATCAGCGCGATGACGGGTTTGCCACAGGTTTCGATCTGACGGAAGACCATCTGCCCGCGATGGGAGAGGGCCTGGCCGAGGGTACGGCCGGTCTTTTCCAATTCATTGATATCGGCTCCCGCGGCAAATGCCTTGCCTCCGGCACCGGTAAGCAAAATGACCCGGACGCCGGCATCATCGGTCAGCTGTGAGAAGGTCTCCTTCAGATCGGTGAAAATCTGACCATTGAGGGCATTGAGGACCTGAGGCCGATTGAGAGTGACGATTGCAATTTGATCCTCAATCTCACAGAGCAGGGTTTCCGAGGGAATGGTCTGCGGCATGAAGGAGCTCCTTCTGTAAGCTGCGAAAGTGATTTGCCAGGGCCTCGGCGGTGGGGCAGCGGGCGAGATCGCCTTCGAACGATAACGATACAATCGAACTCATGATCAAGGGAATGACGCTGGTTCGCGAGGTCGCCTCTGCCGACGCTCTCGATAAATTTGGCAGCCTGATGCTGGCACTCGGGTTCGAGCAGGGTAAGGGGTGGAAGGACGAAACCGGCCGTGGAGTCGCATTGCTGGCGCCCCTGGGGAATTTGGAGTTAATCACCGGCAGAGCGCCGTCGGTGCCTCCGATCCTGATCGAGGTTGTGGGGCTGGACGCGATCTACGCTGCAGTGGAGAAGTGGATGCTGGCCAGTTATCGCAGTGAAGAGGTTTCGGCTCTGCTGACAAGACCCGAACCGACACACTGGAACAGCCGTTTGTTTACGGTGAAGCTGCAGGATGGTCCGTCGGATGGCCTGGTGCTTGGCTTCTGGCAGTCGGAGAACCCTCTCCACGGGAAGCCAGCCGCCATCGAGGGCGACCTCTCTGCTGCTGCGATGCGCTTTGCGATTGTGACGGCCCGCTGGAATGCTGTGATTACCGACCGACTGCTTCAGGGGTCACTCGATGCGCTCTACCGGAGCGGAGCGGCAAAGGCAGATGTTGAGATCGTTCGGGTGCCGGGCGCCTGGGAGATTCCCTCTGCGGCCCGAACGCTGGCCGAGACGAAGCGTTTTGATGCCATCATTACGCTGGGATGCCTGCTGCGTGGCGAGACAGCGCACTACGAGGCAATCTACAACGAGGTCGCACGAGGCATTGGGCAGTCGCAGCAGGAGACCGGAATTCCTCATGCTTTCGGCGTGCTGACCTGCGAGACGCTGGAACAGGCATTGGATCGCGCCGGAATCAAGGCCGGGAATAAAGGCTTTGAGGCAGCGATTGCGGCGATTGAGATGGTCTCGATCCAGCGTAAGGTTCGCGCAGAAGAAGGTGGAAAGTAATGGGAACAAGACGCAAATCCCGCGAGCTTGCCATGCAGATGCTCTTTCAGGGCGATCTTGGAAAACAGAGCCCGGAGCAGGTGACAAAGCTCTTTTGGGCCTCTCGCGATGATGTCGATGAAGATACACGGGCATTTGCCGAAGATATCTATCGCGTGGCGACCACGAAGCAACCGGAGATCGACAAGCTGATCGAGGCGCATGCGCAGAACTGGCGCCTGGAACGAATGGCGGTCGTTGACCGGAACCTCATCCGCGCGGCAGTAGCGGAGATGATGGGGAGTCCGAATACTCCAGCTGCAATCATCATCAATGAGTCGTTGGAGGTGGCACGGCGGTATGCGGCGCCAGAGTCGATTCATTTCTTGAACGGTGTGCTGGATGCGATTGCGCGTGACCTGTTGAAACAGAGGCTCGCCTGATAGACGGAAGCAGCAGAGCAGCAGAAAGCCCTCTCACCAGAGAGGGCTTTCCATTTGAAGAATACAGAGGGCGACTAAGACGTCGCCTTGCGCGGATGCTGAACAAGGAGGTTCGGCGTCACGATGGTTGAGGGGTTGTCACTGTTGTTGAGGTAAAGCGGAAGGTTCGGGGCGATGGCCTTTGTCGGGTCATCGGTAAGGCTCTTGGTATTGATCAGATGAACCTTGTTGTCTCCCGCGGTGCCAATGTAAAGGGTCAGGTCATCTGAGCTGATGGTGCCCGCGACGGGTGCGGTCGCACCCTGCAGCGAGACTTGCGTTACGGTTCCGCTGGCTGGGGCATACGCCGGAAGGGAACCGGTGCCCGTGTAGGTGACAAACGCCAGGGTGGAGTTGGAGGTTGGAATTACGCCTGTGATCTGGTTTGGAGCGACCCCGAGCGGGTAAGTATTGAGTGCTCCGCGAAATTGGGAGAAGTAGTCAGGTGCGACGACAGAAGGACACGGACCTGACGAAGAACCGCTCGCCGGATTATTCGGATCCCCTGCCGGTGGCGGTGGAGGAAGGGCATTCTTGAAGGTGAGATCGGAGATTGTTCCTCCATTAGCCACGGTTGCGCCAACAATATGCTTGCCATCATTAGTGGCAATGACGCGGTCTGTGGTCACGGATTCAGTATCGGCCAGAGGGTAGAACTGATTCCCGGTTACCGTCTGATCGGTAATCGTGGTGCTGGCACAGTAGCTGCGGCCCGTTGTTGGGGATCCGCCAAGATAGGCGCCTACGCTAGGAACCGTGATGGCCACATCGGTACCAGGGTTGGAAAGGGTGATCTGGGACCAGCCGGTGAAGGTGGAGTGCACCAGCATCTGGTTGGTTGCCGTGATCTTGTCCGTGTTTGTCGGATCACTCGGATCGGGCGTTCCCATGGTGATATAGACAATCTGGCTGTCTGGGGTGAACTGCGCGTGTGTCGCAACACCGCCGTAGTTGGAGGTGGCAATCGGTGTCGTCGTTCCATTGCCACTAGCGCTGCTAGTAGAGGTTGAGTAGAGATAGATGAGCTGCTTGCGCGGGTCCGAGATGACAAGAGAACTGCCATCGGGAGATACGGCCAACACCTTGCCCGCAACCGTTGCATCTTCGCGAGTCAGGCTGTTCGTCGACGCATTGAAGATCATCAATTCTGTGGGCGTTCCCATATAGATAGAAGAGCCATCATTAGAGATCACCATGGAATTGGGAGCGAATGGAAGCCGTACCGGTGCGCCGAGGGCCTGATTGGTGAAGTCGACCGGAAGGATATAGCGTGACTGGGTGCTGCCGATCCAAAGGAGTGTGCTGTTTGCGCCTGGGGTCGTTATGTTTACCGGATTCGAGGTTATGGGCTTGCCATTCCCGAAGAGGCCAATCTGGTTATTGGGCGAGGTATTGCACGTGGGAGGTTGGCACAGGGCGCTGACCGCGGCTGCGCCCGGGAAAGCGGGAGTAATAATGCCGCCGGACGAGACAGGAATCGTAATGGGTGTTGTTGAGACGTAATTCAGCGAAAGGCCGGTCAATGTTTTACCGAACTTATCGACAGCGACTGCGGATAGCGGCTGGGGAGTGTTCTGATTGACGGTTGCACTTGTAACGCCACCATTGGCACTGGGTACCGTAAGAGCGATCGATACTGGGGGGCAGGTGGAGAAGAAGCCTGCGCTTGAACCGGCCTGGGTAAGATCGGCACTGATGACGGTGGAACCAGGCTGTTGCGCCGTAGCGATACCGTTCTCATCAATGGTCGCGATGGAAGTGGCCTGCGCGGTGAAGTTGAGATGACCTACCTGGCAGGTGATGTTGCTTCCATTTGCGTCAAAGGCTCGGCCGACAAGCTGACGGCTGTCTCCTTGAGACAGGCAGGAGGTTCCATCGTAAGGAGGTGCTTTGACCGTCGCCTGCTGTGAGAGCGGGCAGCAGTTTGAAGATGGATCCGTCGTAGACGAGCACGCGCTGTCGGGCGTCGGATTTCCTAGAATGACACTGGTCACCTTGGGATGAATAAAGATCGGCAAAGGATTGCTGGTGGCGCTGCCGCCGGTAGCGACGACATAAACCTCGCCAACCCTTCCCGTCGGATTGCAGGTGGTATAGTCCGGGATTCCGCCGCCGGTATTACGGTTCCAGTTGCCGGCGCACAGCTTGCCGGCGTTGACGCCCGAAGGAACAACGTCAGCAATCCTGAGCGTGTCGTTGGTCTGATGACCATTCGCATCGAACACGCCATAAGTGTAGGACGAGATGGAGACCGCGCTGCCTTTGCAGTCGGTGGCCTGCGGAGTCGCAACCTGGCCTATCTGCCCCTGGTTCAGGGAGACCCCGTAGATCTTGGGAGTCAAGGTGATTGTGCTGGCTTGTCCAACGATCGGCCCTGTATCACCGCCATTGCAAAAGACCACGGAAGAGCCCTTCGAGCAACCAGAAATAGAGATGCCGAACGGAATCGTAAAAAGAAACAAGACTGCTAGAGTGACAAACCGACGCATTGAACCTCCCCGTTCAACCGGAACGCAAGCTGAACGGTTTCACCGCAGATGCTGAATTCCCGAGGCTTCAGTGTATAAAGCCAAAGTCTCAGAGGCAAATGGAGAACCGTCTTTTTCGACGCAGGCGGCGCCGCTCTGTTACATGCAGCGACCCAGGTTGGCTTAATTAATTTGCGGGCATCTGATTTTCGAACCAATTAAGTGCCCGTTCCAGGACATCCCGTCTATGTTCCGGAGAACGAAACGCGTGACCTTCGTCGGGATAGACGACGAGTTGGGTTTTTACGCCCTCGGCGCGGAGTGCATGCCAGAACTCGAAGCTTTGCGGCGCAGGACACTCCCCGTCCCGATCGCCCACGACGACCAGCGTGGGAGTCTTTACCTGTTTGATGAAATCGATCGCGGAACTTTTGGCGTAGACGGCGGGGTCGTCATAGACGCTGGCCCCAAAAAAGGGAATCATCCACTGGTCGATGGAGTTTTCTCCGTAGTAGCTCTTCCAGTCGCTGATGCCGGCCCCAGCGACGGCGGCATGAAAGCGCGTGGTCTGGGTTACGGCGAACATGGTCATGAAGCCGCCATAGCTCCAGCCGGTCAGCCCCTCGCGATTTTTATCGATAGGGATACGGGATTCGAGGGTATCCATGCCGGTGAGGATGTCGCGAAGGTCTCCGTAGCCGAAGTCTTTGATATTAGCCTGAGTGAATTTTTCACCCTGTCCGAAGCTGCCGCGGGGGTTTGGCATAAAGACGAAGTAGCCGAGGGCGGAGAAGGGAACCGCACCGTAGCCAAGACCGGGCCAGCGCGGGGTCACGGCGGAGGAAGGGCCTCCATGGACGTTCACGATGAGGGGGTATCTCTTCGATGGATCGTAGTTTTCCGGATAGAGGAGCCAGCCCTGGACATGAAAGCCTTCGTTCGTCCAGGTAATGTCTTCTGTTTTGCCCCAGAGCGGCTTGATGGTGTCGTTAAGGTGGGAGATCTGGGTGAGGTGCGAGAGAGGGCCAGCCCACACTTCAGGCGCGTGTTCGAAAGAGCTGCGAATAAAAGCAAAATCTTTGTTGTTGTGGGAGACCGAGACGCTCATCACCGAGTCTCCGGAGCCGATAGAGTCGTTGAGAGTGAGGTTGACCTTTGGGTCATCGGATCCTGTGTTTACGTTGATCGCGGTGATGTGGCTTGAGCCGCCGACGTGCTCGCAGAGCCCGAGCAGATCAGGAGAGATCCAGTGAAGGAAGGCAACCGATGCGGCGCGGTTAGGAGTGATGTCCTTTGGTTCGCCGCCCGTGGAAGGGATGAGATAGACGTCGCCGCCGGTCGAGCCCTGATCGCTCATCAGGCCGCCGATGAAAGCGATCTGTTTGCCGTCGGGGGAGAAGCGGGGAACGGCGATCTGGAGGCCGTGAAGTGGGCCGGAGAGCTTTGTGGTATCGAGGATGGATTTTGCCGCCACCCGACTCGGCGCCTCTCGATTGGCTGATGCCGCAATTCGTTGTGTATAGAGCTGCGCAACCCACCATGTGTTCTCACCGGGTGGAAGAGCCGCTACATAAGCAAGGTCCAGTGAGTTTGGTGCCCACGAGAACTCGTAAACATGAAGTTTCTCGGGTGTGACCTGCGATACAGTGCCAGACGCTGCATCTGCTACGGCGATTCTCTGAACCTCGACTCCATCCTCGCCGATGACCCCATTCCACGGCTTCATGGCGTCGAGTGCGCCTGCCCTGCGGGTGGCGTTCTCTACGAAGAGGAAACCGATCTGTTTTCCATCGGGGGACCAGGCGACGTGGTCGATGGTTCCGGTGATGTGGGTGAGCTGGCGCGACTCGCCCGTCTTTTTCGACCAGATGAAGATCTGGGGCTGGCTGGTGTGCTCCGCTGTGCAGTTGGAGGCGTATGCGAGGGATTGTCCGTCGGGCGACCAGATCGGAGCATCGTTACTGCAGTCGCTGCTCTCGCCGGAGGGCCGGATAGCCAGGTCGTTGGAGGGATTGGAGATGTCGCTGAGGTGAAGCCCATAGTTTTGGCCGCTGCGGACGGACCATGCGACGATCTTGCCGTCAGGAGAGATGGACGCCATGGAGGGAGTGCGGGTTTTGGCGAGGGTCTCAAGCAGCGTTCCAATGCGAGGATCTTCGGGAGGAGCGGAGGTCTGCGCGAAGGCGAGGATGGGAATGGGGAGAAGGGCGATCAGGAGGGTGATCGTGCGACAGATCCGTACTGACGTCATGGCGATTAGGCTAGCATTCTGACGCACCATGCTAAAGACGGTTTTCGGCATCTTTAATTGAACATGGACGTGCCGCAATGAGGTGTTGGGGTGAGCTTGGGGAGGTTGGAAGCCGAAAAAGGGGGAAGGCGTAGAAATTCCTTATAAAACGATTCTTTCTGCGTTGACCATCGAAGCATAAATTGCTATTCTCATAAGGTTCCGCAAGTATCCGGATCGCACTGCTCAATACCGGCGGCGCGACGGGCGGAGAAAAGCCCAGGCAAGCCTGACAAAAATAGATTCGCCCTGAAAAGGACGGAAATACAAGCTTGCGCTATACTGGATACTAGAAATAGAGAACCGCAGGTGCGACCTGGTTTCAGGGAGCAAAGAGCCTGCGGCCCATCGATTACGAGCCTGCGACACCCTCCACCTTGGATGGACTATGCGGGCCGGAACAGCGAAACGGAGTCAGGCGGGCTCGAAGGGTAAATCGAGCAGCTAGACCTGATCACCGTCGACTGTTTTCGTCTGGTTGTAAAGGGTTTTACAGGCGCGAAGCAGAATTTCTTCGCCATGTCATCTTTGCGTGTGTCGCGAGGATGCGCGAAGGGCCTTCTGTGTGCGCCTGACAGAAGTTAGGTTTCGAAACATCAAGGAGTCCGAGTGCCTACGTTTCATCAGCTCGTCAAGCAGGGCCGCACGCCCACTCGCTACAAGACTGCCAGCCCGGCGTTGCAGGGTTCCCCTCAGCGTCGCGGCGTTTGCACCCGCGTCTACACCCAGACGCCGAAGAAGCCGAACTCGGCGCTTCGCAAGGTTGCCCGCGTCCGTCTGACCAACGGTATCGAAGTCACGACCTACATTCCGGGCATTGGCCACAACCTGCAGGAGCACTCGATTGTGCTCATCCGCGGCGGCCGTGTGAAGGATCTGCCGGGTGTCCGCTATCACGTGGTTCGCGGCACGCTCGACTCCGTCGGTGTGGCCAACCGCAAGCAGAGCCGCTCCAAGTACGGCGCGAAGCGCCCGAAGGCTGCAGCGAAATAAACGAAATTTAAGAATCAGGCCCAGCACGTGAGAAGTCCCGAGCTGGGGGAAGAAGAGAGAAGAAGGAATGCCGAGAAAAGGTTACATCGCGAAGCGTGAAGTGGCGGCCGACCCAGTCTATGGTTCGACCCTGGTAACGAAGTTTGTGAACTCGATGATGTGGGGCGGTAAGAAGTCGACCGCGCAGGGCATCTTCTACGAGTCGATGAAGAATCTGGAGGCCAAGGGTGGCGATGAGGCCCTCAAGCTCTTCAAGAAGGCCGTCGAGAACGTGAAGCCGCTTCTCGAGGTCAAGAGCCGTCGCGTCGGCGGTGCGAACTACCAGGTGCCGATCGAGGTTAACCCCGAGCGGCGTACCTCGCTGGCGATCCGCTGGCTCGTGACCTACGGTCGCGCTCGCGGAGAGAAGGGGATGGTCGAGAAGCTTACGGCTGAGTTGCTGGATGCAGCCAACGGCCGCGGCGCGGCGATGAAGAAGAAGGAAGACGTTCATCGTATGGCTGAAGCGAATAAGGCCTTCGCGCACTATCGCTGGTAGGCAATCGCTTCAGGGAAAGTTTCGTTTCAACGCAGTAGCTAACCGCGGGTAACCGCAGATGAGAGATTAATCGTGGCACGCACTACACCTCTGAATCGTTGCCGGAACATCGGAATTATGGCGCACATCGACGCCGGCAAGACGACGACGACCGAGCGCATCCTCTTCTATACGGGCATCACGCACCGTATCGGCGAGGTGCACGAGGGCACTGCGACCATGGACTGGATGGAGCAGGAGCAGGAGCGCGGTATTACTATCACGTCAGCTGCGACGACCTGCACCTGGAAGAACACTCGCATCAACATCATCGACACTCCTGGCCACGTGGACTTTACAGCCGAGGTGGAGCGTTCGCTCCGTGTGCTCGACGGTGCGGTTGCCTGCTTTGATGCAGTTGCCGGTGTGCAGCCCCAGTCGGAGACGGTGTGGCGTCAGGCTACCAAGTACAAGGTTCCTCGTATCTGCTTCATCAATAAGATGGACAAGGCGGGCGCCGATGCCGTCTATGCAACTTCGACGATCGTCGACCGTTTGGGTGCTCGTGCAGTGCCAATCAACATTCAGATCGGTGCCGAGGCGAAGTTTGCCGGCGTTGTTGACCTGGTCATGATGAAGGCGATCCTATGGCATGACGAGACGATGGGCGCAGAGTACTCGGTCGAAGAGATTCCGGCTGATTTGCTCGAGAAGGCCAACGAAGCCCGTCACTTCCTGATTGAGGCGGTCTCCGAGCATGACGATGATCTGATGGCTCTCTATCTCGAGGGTCAGGAGCCGACGGTCGAGCAGCTCAAGGCTGGCATCCGCAAGGCGACGATCGGGATGAATATCTTCCCGGTGCTCTGTGGTTCGTCCTTTAAGAACAAAGGTGTGCAAACGCTCTTGGATGCTGTGGTGGACTATCTTCCCAGCCCTCTGGACATTCCTCCGATCGTGGGTTCGAACCCCGACAATATGGAAGAGAAGATTGTTCGCAAGACGGATGACAACGAGCCCTTTGCCGCTCTCGGCTTCAAGATTATGACCGATCCGTTCGTCGGGCAGTTGATCTTCATCCGTGTCTACTCTGGCACGCTGAAGACTGGCGACTCGGTTCTAAATCCCCGCACGGGTAAGACGGAGCGTATCGGCCGCCTTTTGAAGATGCACGCCAACAAGCGCGAAGAGATCACTGAGATCCTCGCGGGCGATATATGCGCGGCCGTCGGTCTCAAGAATCTAGTAACAGGCGATACTATCTGCACGGACAAGTCTCCGGTAGTGCTTGAGTCAATTGACTTCCCGGCTCCGGTCATCGAGCTTGCGGTTGAACCGAAGACCAAGGCCGACCAGGAGAAGATGGGTATGGCGTTGGCCAAGCTCGCGCAGGAAGATCCCACCTTCCGCGTGCATACCGATCCCGACTCGGGTCAGACGATCATCGCCGGAATGGGCGAGCTTCACCTCGAGATTATCGTCGACCGCATGATGCGCGAGTACAAGGTTGAGGCCAATGTAGGCAAGCCGCAGGTAGCCTATCGCGAGACGATTCGCTCGAACGCTGAGGCGGAGGGTAAGTACATTCGTCAGACAGGCGGCTCGGGTAACTACGGTCATGCCAAGATTCGCATCTCGCCCAATGAGCCGGGTAAGGGGTATGAGTTCTCCAACGACATCAAGGGCGGCACGATCCCCAAAGAGTACATCAAGCCGATCGATCAGGGAATTCAGGATGCGATGACCCGTGGCGTACTTGCCGGCTATGAGATGGTCGATATCAAGGTTTCTCTGTACGACGGAAGCTACCACGATGTCGACTCGAACGAAATGGCATTCAAGATCGCCGGATCGATGGCCTTCAAGGAAGCGGCCCGCAAGGCGAAGCCGGTTCTGCTTGAGCCCGTGATGGATGTCGAGGTTACCGTACCCGAAGAGTTCATGGGAACGATCATCGGCGACCTCAACTCCCGCCGTGGCCGTATCGAAGGCATGGAGATGGTCGGCGGAACTCAGGCGATCAAGGCGACGGTGCCGCTAAGCACGATGTTCGGTTACGCAACCCACATGCGTTCTTCTACACAGGGCCGCGCGAACTACTCGATGCAGTTCAAACAGTACGAAGAGGCGCCGAAGTCCGTATCAGAAGAGATTATTGCCAAGGTGCAGGGTAAAGAAGCCAAGGTTTAGTTTGCGGGCTGAGCCCGTTAGACAGTAACGAAGTTTGCAAGACCTGAATAAGGTTCAAGGAAGACGGAGAGAGTAATGGCGAAGGAAAAATTTGACCGGTCGAAGCCGCATGTGAACATTGGGACGATTGGTCACATTGATCACGGCAAGACGACGTTGACGGCGGCGATTACGAAGGTGTTGTCGAAGCACAACCCGAAGAACTCGTTTCGTTCGTTTGACACGATTGACAACGCTCCTGAGGAGCGTGAGCGCGGTATCACGATTGCGACGTCGCACGTGGAGTACGAGACGGCGAACCGTCACTATGCTCACGTGGACTGCCCTGGCCACGCCGACTACATCAAGAACATGATTACGGGAGCGGCGCAGATGGACGGCGCGATCCTGGTGGTGGCGGCGACGGACGGTCCGATGCCGCAGACCAAGGAGCACGTTCTTCTGGCTCGCCAGGTAGGCGTACCGTACATCGTAGTTTTCCTGAACAAGTGCGACGCGGTTGAAGACCAGGAGCTGGTTGACCTGGTGGAGATGGAAGTTCGTGAGCTGCTGTCGAAGTACGACTTCCCCGGCGACGACGTTCCTGTGGTTCGTGGTTCTGCGCTTGGTGCGTTGAACGGCGAGAAGCAGTGGGAGGACAAGATCGACGAGCTGATGGAGGCGGTGGACAAGAACGTACCGCAGCCTGACCGCATGGTCGACCTTCCGTTCCTGATGCCGATCGAAGACATCTTCTCGATCTCGGGCCGCGGTACTGTTGTAACCGGCCGTATCGAGCGGGGCAAGATCAAGGTTGGCGACGCTGCGCAGATCGTGGGCTTCCGCGACACGCAGGCGACGACGGTCACGGGCGTCGAGATGTTCAAGAAGCAGCTGGACGAGGGTCTTGCAGGCGACAACGCCGGTCTTCTTCTGCGCGGCACGGCGAAGGAAGACGTGGAGCGCGGCATGGTTCTGGCGAAGCCGGGATCGATCACGCCGCACACGGTGTTCAAGGGCGAGGTTTACGTGTTGTCGAAGGAAGAAGGCGGGCGTCACACCCCGTTCTTCAATGGCTACCGTCCCCAGTTCTACTTCCGCACGACGGACGTAACGGGCTCGGCAAAGCTTCCTGAGGGCACCGAGATGGTGATGCCTGGCGACAACATCCAGCTGGAGATTACGCTGCACACCCCGGTGGCCATGGAGAAGGGCCTGCGCTTCGCTATCCGCGAAGGCGGCAGAACCGTAGGCGCCGGTACCATCTCCGAGATCATCAAGTAATTTCAGCGCTGCCTGCCTCGGCGGGCAGCGACTCAACCAGTTCTTTGCGTAAGGAAGAGAGAGAAGACGATGGCAGGACAGAGAATCAGAATTCGCTTGAAGGCTTATGACTACCGCGTGCTCGATACCTCCACCGGAGAGATCGTCGAGACGGCAAAGCGTACCGGTGCGCAGGTTGCAGGGCCCATTCCGCTGCCAACGATGAAGAATAAGTACTGCGTTCTGCGTTCGCCCCACGTCGATAAGAAGTCGCGCGAGGCCTTCGAGATCCGCACCCACAAGCGCCTGATCGATATTCTCGAACCGACCCAGCAGACTGTGGACGCGTTGATGAAGCTTGATCTCCCGGCGGGCGTCGATGTCGAGATCAAGACGGTTCAGAAGTAAAAAAGCTTTTAGTAAGAGTTTGGTTTTTGAGAACGAAGTTTTAGCCCGGCAGTGCTGAGTACAAAGTCAGCATGATGAGGAAAGGAAAAGAAGATGTCCGTATCAGGAATTCTCGGAAAAAAAATCGGCATGACGCAGATGTTTGATGAGAAGGGTGATGTTCACCCTGTCACCGTTCTGAAGGCAGGCCCTTGTGTAATCACGCAGCTCAAGACGATGGCCAAGGACGGCTACGATGCTGCTCAGATCGGGTACGTCGACTTTGTCAAAGCTTCCAAGGTGAACAAGGCGATGACCGGTCATTTCGCGAAGTCGAATGTGCCTCCGGTCCGTATGATCAAGGAAGTTGAAATTGAGACGCGGGTTGCAGCGAAGGACGGCGAAGAGTCGAATGGTGTAAAAGCCGGCGATCGCATTTTGGTGGATATCTTCTCCGACGAAAAATTTGTAGATGTGATCGGCACCTCGAAAGGCCGCGGCTTTGCCGGTGTTATTCGGCGCCACAACTTTGGCGGCGGTCCCAAATCTCATGGCCACATGTTCCAGGTGCAGGGTTCGATCGGCGCATCGTCGTTTCCGTCGCGTGTCTTCCCTGGCCAGCGTATGCCGGGCCATATGGGACACGATCAGGTAACAGTCCGCAATCTCCGCATTCGCGGCATTGACCTGGACGATAACCTGATCATGGTTGAGGGAGCAGTTCCGGGACCGCGTGACGGATACGTTTTAATCTCAAAGGCAAAGGCTCCGCCGCGTGAGCGTCGTGGCTTTGCGGGAGCAGGAACGCTTGATCCGTTGAAGGCTTCCAAGAAAGCTTCGCCGAAGAAGAAGTAAAGAAAAGCAGGCAGAACGTCTTTAGTTTTGCTCGTTGAACTTAGCAAGACTCTGCTCGGGGAACAGACCGGACAAAGCAGAGTAATAAAGTTAGGGCGCGCCGCATCGATGGCCGCACAGAAAGAGAAGTTAGGAACGATGGCAAACATCAACGTAGTGAATCTTGGTGGAACGAAGGTCGGTGAGTTTGAACTCGCTGACTCCGTCTTCGCCGGCGAGATCAACGACGCGCTGCTGTGGGAGTCAGTGAAGCACTACCGTGCTGCCCTACGCCAGGGAACGGCGGCAACCAAGAACCGCAAGCTCGTCTCTGGAGCAGGAAAGAAGCTTTGGAAACAGAAGGGAACCGGTCGAGCTCGCGTAGGCTCCATCCGCACCCCGCTCTGGCGTGGTGGTGGTACGGTCCACGGACCTCAGCCTCGCAGCTATGACTATGCGTTCCCGCAGAAGAAGCTGATGGGAGCTCTGCGTTCGGCGATTACGGCAAAGATTGCCGAGGGCAAGATCACGATCGTGGATTCGTTCTCAGTACCCGAAGCCAAGACCAAGCTCTTTCGTCAAGCTTTGACCAAGCTCGAAGCAGGCAAGACGACTTTGCTGGTCGAGACTAGTAAGAAGCTGGATGAGAAGCTCTACCTTGGCTCGCGTAACTTGGCAGGTGTTGAGCTTGTGCTCAGCTCTGAGGTTCATCCGTATGACCTGCTCCGTTATGAGCATGCCGTCTTCTCCAGGGACGCTATCGAGGCTCTGCAGGAGACGCTGAAGAAATATGTTTCGAAGCGTAAGTCAGCTTCACAGAAGGAGGTCGCGTAATGCCGACCCTGTATAACGTCATTCGCCGCCCCCTCATTACCGAAAAGGGCATGGGCGTCAAAGAGACTCAGAACACTCTCGTTTTCGAGGTTGCCGAAAAGGCAACTAAGACTGAGGTCAAGCAAGCTGTTGAAACCCTGTTCAAAGTAAAGGTCTCTGCTGTCCGCACTGCAACCGTTGAGGGCAAAGAGCGCCGCCGGGGAAGATTCGCCGGCTATCGTCCTGACTGGAAGAAGGCTTACGTTCGCCTGAAGGCTGGCGAGAAGATGCCGGAGTATCTGGACAGCCTGTAAGGCACCGAATCCTTAGCCACTCTGAGATGAAAAGTTCGAAGAGGGTGGCTGGACAGAATATGAAGTTTTCGAACTAGCTGAAAAACCGGTGAAAACCGGGAGCGAAAAGCTAGGAGCTAAGAAGAAGATGCCGATCAAATCTTTTAGACCGATTACACCGTCGCTGCGCTTTACGACAACGCTGCGCAACGATGACCTGACGACCGATAAGCCGCATAAACCGCTGATAGCGGTCAAGCAGCGCACGGGTGGCCGAAACTCTTCCGGTACGTTGACGATTCGCCATCACGGCGGTGGACATAAGAAGAAGCTGCGCCTTATCGATTTCAAGCGCGATAAGTACGGGATCCCGGCTACTGTCGCAACCATCGAGTACGATCCAAACCGGAGTTCGCGCATTGCGCTGGTCAACTATGCTGACGGCGAGAAGCGCTACATCCTTCAGCCCGTTGGGCTCAAGGTCGGTCAGTCGATCATGAGCGGGCCCGATGCGGACATCCTGGTTGGTAATGCTCTTCCACTCAAGAACATTCCTGCCGGTACTACGGTCCATAACATCGAGCTCCGTCCTGGTAAGGGAGCGCAGATGGCTCGTTCAGCCGGATCTTCGGCTCAACTGGTTGCCAAGGAAGGTGACTACGCTCTCCTGAAGCTGCCTTCCGGCGAAACTCGCAAGGTTCTGGTCGAGTGCATGGCAACTGTGGGCCAGGTGGGCAACACCGACCACGAGAATGTCACGATCGGCAAGGCGGGGCGAAATCGCTGGAAGGGAATTCGCCCAACCAACCGCGGTGTCTCGATGAACCCGGTCGACCATCCACACGGCGGTGGTGAGGGTAAGACTTCAGGCGGACGTCACCCTGTAACTCCATGGGGACAGCCGACACGCGGATACAAGACACGTAACAACAAGCGGACCGATGTTTTCATCGTCAACCGCCGTACCAAGTAAGAGGATTCGGAGCTAACACATGGCACGTTCTACAAAAAAAGGTCCGTTTATCGACGACCACCTCATGACCAAGGTTACGGTCATGAACCAGACGAATGACAAGAAGGTCCTTCGTACCTGGTCGCGCCGCTCAACCATCCACCCGGACTTTGTTGGCCACACGATTGCGGTGCACAATGGCCGCAAGTTTATCCCGGTCTACGTGACTGAGAATATGGTCGGACACAAGCTCGGTGAGTTCGCGGCGACCCGCACCTTCAAGGGCCACTCCGCCAAGACCGAATCTGCGGCGAAGCCGAAATAAGAGCGGTCGCGCAACAAGCATTGTTTAGATTCTAAGGACTGAAAGTCATGGCTAAGGCAGCAGAAAAGACAAGAGAGTTCCGCGCGGAGGCGAGATTCCAGCGCACCAGCCCGCAGAAGGCGAAGCTCGTTCTGGATCTCATCAAGGGACTCCGGGTAGAGCAGGCGATCAATACGGTCCATTTCAACAGCAAGCGCATTGCTCCAATTGTTGAGAAGGTGCTGCGTTCTGCGATTCAGAACGCCAACTACCTGTCGCAGGAACAAGGCCTCGACGTGGATGTTGATAATCTCTACGTCAAGTCGGCTGTGGCCAACGAGGGTCCACGCATGAAGCGTATCCGGCCCGCTCCGATGGGACGCGCCTTCCGCTATCAGCGTCGCCTTGCCCACATCATTGTGACGGTGGCTGAGAAGAACAAGGGCGCTGCAACGACCGCCGAAGAGGCGGGTTCAGGTCCAGCGGCGAAGAAGGCAACCAAGAAAGCGGCCGCCAAGGCTACAGCAAAGAAAGCTCCGGCCAAGAAAGCCGCGGTAAAGAAGACGGCAACCAAGAAGGCCGCTAAATAAGCGAGCTTCACGGTTGTGCTGGTATTAGAATAGAAATTTCGCACCACCGCCCGCCGGCTCAACCGGTTAGGAGCGCAGAGTAAAGGGAAGCTATGGGACAGAAAGTCCATCCGTATGGGTTTCGCCTCGGCGTAAACAAGCCGTGGAAGTCGCGCTGGTTTGTCGAGCGCGGCTATGACAAACTGCTGGTCGAGGACGTCAAGTTGAAGGCCGAGCTGCGGGATAAGCTCAAGGCCGCCGGCGTTAGCTCGGTCGAGGTTGAGCGTCCCGGCAACAAGCTGCGTCTCATCATCCGCACGGCGCGTCCGGGTATTATCATCGGCCGCAAGGGCGCGGAGATCGACAAGCTGAAGGCCGACATTCAGAAGCGCACCAACCGCGAGGTCTTCGTCGATATCCTCGAGGTTAACAAGCCTGAACTCGATGCTCAGCTGGTGGCAGAAAACATCGCGCTGCAGCTTGAGAAGCGCGTCAGCTTCCGTCGTGCGATGCGCAAATCGGTTGACTCTGCGCTGCGCTTTGGTTGCAAGGGCATCAAGGTTCGCGTCTCAGGGCGGTTGAATGGCAATGAGATCGCGCGTTCGGAGTGGTATCTCCAGGGACGTCTTCCTCTCCACACGCTGCGCGCCGACATCGACTATGGTTTTGCTGAAGCCAAGACGACCTATGGTGTGATCGGCGTCAAGACCTGGATCTATCGTGGCGATATCTACGAGCAGAAGAAGCGCCGTGATCAAGCCACGACGTCAGGTGTCTTCGCGTCGTAAACAAAGTTTGAATTTCAGCCGGTTTCGGTCAAGTCCGGACGCCGGCAGCTAAGGCTAGAGGTTTCGTTATGTTGTTACCGAAGAAGGTAAAATATCGTAAGCAGCAGCGCGGCCGCATGACGGGCAAGGCGTGGCGCGGCTCCGATCTCTCGTTCGGCGACTACGGCCTGAAGGTCATGGAGTGCGGTTACATTACTGACCGCCAGATCGAGGCCAGCCGTATCGCAATGACCCGTTTCATCAAGCGTGGTGGCAAGGTTTGGTTGCGCTTGTTCCCGGATAAGCCGATCACCAAGAAGCCGGCTGAAACCCGTATGGGTAAGGGCAAGGGCGCTCCTGATCATTGGGTCGCTGTCGTTCGTCCCGGGAAGATACTGTTCGAGATGGAAGGTGTCAATCCCGAGATGGCCAAGGAAGCGATGCGCCTCGCGGCTCACAAGCTGCCGCTTAAGACGAGCTTTGTTCAGCGGCATGACGTTGTCGCCACAACGGCAGCCAAGTAAAGAAGATTCGTTTTTGAAGGAAGAAGAGAATGGACCTCAACAAGATTCGTAACCTCAGCGACGAAGAGCTCAAAAGCGAGCAGACGAAGGCTGCAGAGCAGCTGTTTCGTATTCGCTTTCAGAAGAGCCTCGGCAATACCGAGGGCGTGAAGAAGATGCGCACTCTGAAGCTGGATATCGCTCGCATCAATACCATCGCCCGTGAGCGCAAGCTGGCAGGTCAGACCCCTGCCAAGCCTGCCTCCGTGATTGCAGCTCCTGCCCGGAGCACCCGCAAGAAAGCAAAGAAGGATTAAGCCATGGCAGAGACCACAAACAAAACCGAAGCCGCCGAGCAGACGACCTCCCGCCGTAATGAGAAGGTTGGTCTGGTCGTCTCGACCAAGATGCAGAAGACCATTGTGGTCGAAATCGAGATGCGCAAGGCGCACCCCAAGTACAAGCGCGTCATGAAGTCGAACAAAAAGTTCTATGCGCATGACGAGCAGAACTCGGCCCGTGTCGGTGACGTGGTCCGCATCCGTGAGGCTCGTCCGCTTTCGAAGCTAAAGCGTTGGTCTCTCGAAGAGATCGTTCGCCGCAGCTCGCTTGCGTTGGCCGACGAAAAAGGTTCTACCGCAGAGGCACAGTAAGAATCAGGTCCGGGTTTCGCCGGTCGCCGGATCTCTGGAATTTCAGCTTTTATCGCGAGGGGGCCTTTGATCCCCCGGCCGCACCAGGAGAAGAACGATGGCAGTACAGATGAGAACAATCCTTGACGTGGCCGATAACTCCGGCGCACGCAAGTTGCAGGTGATCCTGCCGCTCGGCGGCGGTCTCGGCAAGATTGCCGGCTTGGGAGACATTGTCACAGCAGCCGTCAAGGAAGCCTCTCCCGACGGAACGGTCAAAAAGGGTAAGGTCGTTAAGGCGGTAATTGTGCGTACCCGCAAGGAGAGCCGCCGCAAAGACGGTACCTATATTCGCTTCGATCAGAACGCCGCAGTTGTAATCAACGATGCGTTGGAGCCAGTCGGAACTCGCGTCTTCGGGCCGGTCGCCCGTGAGCTTCGCGAAAAGAAGTTTCTCAAGATCGCTTCGCTTGCGCCCGAGGTTATCTAGTCTCACGCACTGAGTGCGCTACAAATAAGCGGATTCCGGCTCCGACAGATTGCCGAGGCAGGGAGAGGTAAACCTTATGGCAGGCATCAAGATCAAGCGCAACGATACGGTTGAAGTCATCGCGGGCAAAGATAAAGGCAAGCGAGGCCGCGTCCTTCGCGTTCTCGCTGACAGGGACCGCGTTTTGGTTGAGCACGTAATGATGGTGAAGAAGCACCTGAAGCCAAACCCCCAGCGGAATATCAAGGGCGGTATTGCTGAACAGGAGTCTCCTATTCACGTCTCGAATGTGATGTTGATTGACGGAGAGGGAAACAAGACTCGAGTGGGTGCCCGAATCGAAGGTGATAAGAAGGTCCGTTACTCCAAAGCGAGTGGAAACCCGATCGCCGAGAAGAAAAAGTAAAGTTTTAGAAGTAGACCATCAAAGGTTCACCCCACGAATCGGTATACGGCATGAGCCAACCCGGAACCGTGGAGAAAGCGAAGATGAGACAATGGCAACCCGTTTCAAAGAGAAGTACGAAAAAGAGATCAAGTCGGCCCTCGCCAAAGAACTTAGCATCGACAACACTATGGCGGTTCCGAGGCTTGAAAAGATCGTCGTGAACATGGGTCTCGGCGAAGCCACGCAGAACGTCAAGATTATGGATCCCCTGGTCGCCGACCTGGCAGCGATCACCGGACAGAAGCCTGTGACGACGAAGGCTAAGAAGTCCATCGCCGCCTTCAAGGTTCGTGAAGGTATGCCGATTGGTGCCATGGTTACACTGCGCGGCGACGCTATGTATGAGTTTCTGGATCGTCTGATTTCGATTGCCTTGCCGCGCGTTCGTGACTTTCGAGGGGTGTCTTCCAAGAGCTTCGATGGCCGTGGCAACTATACACTCGGTCTTCGCGATCAGCTCATCTTTGCCGAGATCGATTACGCAAAGGTCGACAAGATCAAGGGCATGAACGTCACTATCGTGACGACTGCCAAGGACGATAACGGTGCCCGGGCACTCCTGAGGGGATTCGGCATGCCCTTCCGCCAGGGAGCATAAACGCAGTCGGGTCCGTAGGACCGTTACAGGTTTTGAAGGATAGAGAGTTAAAAGCTTATGTCAACAACAGCAAAGCGCGTCAAAGACGCACGCAAGCCGAAGTTCAAGTCCCGCCAGCACAACCGTTGCCAGCTCTGCGGTCGTCCTCGCGCGTTCCTTCGTAAATTCGGGGTCTGCCGTCTCTGCTTCCGTTCGCTCGCTCTCAAGGGAGAGATTCCGGGCGTCGTGAAGTCGAGCTGGTAAGTATCTCGGAATCGGGCGATTCTGCCTGATATAATTAAGCGTCCACAGCGTGCGGGTTTTCAAAACGTGCGCCCGACCCAGAGACCTCATTCGAGCAACTGCTTAGGATGCAGAAGTCTGGATCGTCAACAAGCAGGCAATAAGACATTCTTGCTGGTTCTCGCAGGGGTCGTCCGCGAGCGAACGAAGAATGAAGGAGAATGAATGAATCTCACCGACCCAGTAGCAGATTTTCTGACCCGTATCCGCAACTCCATCCGCGCGCGACACCAGAAGTTGGACATCCCCGCTTCGAAGCTCAAGGCTGAGATCGCTCGGATTCTGAAGGATGAGGGGTACATCGCTAACTACAAGGCGACGGAGGAAAACGGCCAGAGGGTCCTTCGCGTTTATCTGAAGTACGGAACGAACAACGAAGCTGCAATCCGCGATCTGCAGCGCGTCTCTCGTCCAGGATGCCGGGTCTACGTTGGCCGGGATGAGATTCGTCGCGTCCAGGGAGGTCTTGGTATTTCGATTATGACCACCCCGAAGGGCGTTATGACCGGTCGCCAGGCCCGTCGTGAAGGTGTTGGCGGCGAGATTCTCTGCGAGGTCTGGTAGTTCAAGCTTGTCTCGAAGGCTGAGATTTTAATTTTACGGCAGTCACTCTGCCGGGCTGCAGTGGAACGAAGGGTAGATCTCTTCGAGACTCGCAAGCCATGAGAAGGAATCTATTATGTCTCGTATTGGCAAAAAGCCGATCCCTATGCCAGCCGGAGTCAAGTATACGGTCAATGGCAACACGGTTCTGGTCGAAGGTCCAAAGGGCAAGGTCACAGCGCTACTGCCCACTGGCATCTCTCTTGTTCAGAAGGATGGCACCATCGTCGCTGAACGCGAGAGCGATAAACAGGCTGCCTTTCATGGCCTCGCCCGCGCTCTGGTTTTCAACGCTGTTCAGGGAGTGACGACGGGATGGACCAAGGAACTCGACATTGTCGGCATCGGTTATCGTGTCGAGATGAAGGGCAAAGGGACCGTGGTGTTTACTCTCGGCTATTCCCACCCGATCGAGTTTCCGTTGCCCGCTGGAATCGAAGTTGCGATCGATCCAAAGCAAACGCACGTTACGATCTCCGGAATTGACCGGCAGAAGGTTGGTCAAGTAGCCGCCGATATGCGCGCGCTGCGCAAGCCCGACCCCTACAAGAACAAGGGCGTTCGCTATACCGGTGAGAAGCTGAAGAAGAAGGTTGGTAAGACCGGCGCTAAGTAATCGACTGGCGTAGGCGTCTCCCGGAACGAGAAATATTCTCGGCGGGCTAGAGTTAGGAACCAGGGGGTGAAGTCAGGATCTCACCCAAAGTTGTGATTCAGGCTTCATCTTCTGGTCCCTGTTCCCTATTGGAAGTCAAAACCGAACGTCGTCGGCACTCTGGCGACGCTTTTAGGAAGGAAGTAAACGATGATCACACCTCGCAAACGCGACGTCATCCGCAAGCGTGTTCATACACGTATCCGAGAGAAGCTGGCCGGTACGGCGGAACGTCCACGCCTGAATGTCTACCGCTCGCTCAATCACATCTACACTCAGGTTATCGATGATTCGACGGGTGTAACCATTGCTTCGGCCTCGACGGTCGCGAAAAAGAGCGAAGCCAAAAAGACGGGCGGAAACATCACCGCTGCGGCAGAAGTCGGGAAGCTCATCGCGGAGAAGGCACAGCAGAAGGGCGTCAAGAAGGTTGTCTTCGATCGCGGAGGCTATTTGTACCATGGCCGGATCAAGGCTCTGGCTGATGCTGCCCGTGAAGCCGGTTTGGAGTTCTAGGTTTTCAAGTTTCTCGAACGGCGCTCGCAGGTGGGCGGCCAGAAAGCTGGATAAAGAGATATGGCAACAAAAAAGAAAATCGACGCGAACCGCCTCAACCTGAAGGATCAGGTCGTAAGCATCAACCGCGTCACGAAGGTTGTAAAAGGTGGTAAGAATATGTCCTTTGCCGCGCTGGTGGTGATCGGCGATCCGGCTGAGGGTGTTGTGGGCTACGGCTCGGGCAAGGCGAAAGAGGTTCCGCAGGCGATCCGTAAGGGGATCGAGGCTGCCAAGAAGAATCTCTTCAAGGTAAACCTGACCGAAACCTCCATTCCCCATCAGGTGCTCGGTCACTACGGTGCAGGACAGGTAATGCTGAAGCCCGCTCCTGAAGGTACTGGCGTGATCGCTGGAGGTACGGTTCGCGCCGTAATGACCTCGGCTGGGGTTCAAAACGTGCTGACCAAGTCCATCGGAACCAAAAATCCGCACAACGTCATCAAGGCTACCTTCGATGCGCTTGGCCAGCTTCGCAGCAAAGCCGAAGTTGCTGCGCTGCGTGGTAAGGCTGAAGAAGAGCTATAAGCGAGTTCGAAGAAGAAGTGTAAGAGGAGTTTAGCGATGGCCGAAATCAAAGCCAAGATCAAGTTACAGTACTTCCGTTCCAAGATAGCGACACCGGAGAAGCACAAGCTCGTCATCAAGGGCCTCGGCTTCACCAGGCTGAATCAGATCGTCGAGCGTGAAGACACACCCTCCATTCGCGGCATGGTCGCGAAGGTTCCCCACCTCGTCCGCGTTGTCGAGTAATCGGGAAGGGATCTCGGAGTATTAACGAATTGGCCTTCCGGCCAATCCCAAATGCGAGTCGGAGCTTAAGTTCTGGCGTTATAGCGAGGAAAAAAATGGCAGTTCGTAATCTTTCTAATCTGAAAGCGCCTGCAAAGGCCAATGAGAACAAGAAGCGAGTAGGCCGTGGTATGGGCTCGGGTATGGGTAAGACCTCGACTCGTGGGCACAAGGGACAGGGGTCGCGCTCCGGCTCGTCGCTGATGCGCGGTTTTGAAGGTGGCCAGATGCCCCTGCATCGCCGTCTTCCTAAGCGTGGCTTTACCAATATCTTCCGTACGGAATACACGGTGCTCGGCCTGGACCGCATTGCTGAAATCAACGCCGCCTCTTCCGAAACCGAGTTCACGCTTGAAAAGATTGTTTCTCTTGGGCTTCTGCGCAAGCGCAATGGCTTGATCAAGGTATTGAATAACGGAGAGATAAATGTCGCGATTACCGTCCATGCTCATAAGTTTTCCAAGTCAGCCCAAGAGGCGATTGAGAAGGCTGGCGGCAAGGCAGTTGTGATCGCCTAATGATCCTGGTCATGAATATGTAGAATGAAGACAGCGAGGGAAGATTCCCTCGCGTCTCCGTCTCGTCCCTGTCATCTGTTTCATCCATCGAGGTACCGCTCTCCGATGTTCGACAAGTTCGCAAACATCTTCCGTATCCCAGATCTTCGTAAACGTGTTCTGTTTACGTTAGGCCTGCTGGCGGTCTATCGCCTTGGATCCCATATCCCCACTCCAGGTATCAATGGCACCATGCTGGCCGAGTTTTTCAATCAGAACTCCGGCTCTGCTCTTGGGCTGGTCGATCTGTTCTCAGGCGGCAATCTGCGCAAGCTGACGATCTTTGCCCTAGGCATCATGCCGTATATCACGGCGTCTATCATCTTCCAGCTGCTAACCGTTATTTACGAGCCGCTGGCTAAGCTGCAAAAAGAAGGTGAGCTCGGTCGCCGCAAGATAACTCAGTGGACGCGTTACGTCACAGTCCTGCTCGGAATCGTGCAGTCCTTTACCATTGCTCTCACTCTGACGAACACCTCGACCGGGTCGTCCATGGTTACCATCTCTCGTGGTGCCTTTATTCCGCTGTGCGTCCTTACTTTGACCGCCGGAACGGCATTCATCATGTGGCTTGGAGAGCAGATTACTGAGCGCGGCATTGGAAATGGTATGTCGCTCCTGATCTTTGCAGGAATCGTGGTCGGCGTTCCGAAGGGTGTCGCCGAACTCTACGATAAAGTTCAGACCAACGCATGGGGGGCATTCACTCCCATCGCCGTGGCCATCCTCATCGCAGGTATGATCGCCGTCGTCGCCTTCATCGTCTACGTAGAGCGTTCCGAACGGCGGATTCCAGTACAGTATGCTAAGCGTATTGTTGGTCGTCGCATGATGGGGGGCCAGTCGACGCACCTGCCGCTTCGAGTGAACTCCGGCGGCGTAATGCCGGTCATCTTTGCCAGCTCCATCTTGTCGGCTCCTCTGCTTTTCGCTGGAATGAGCATCTTCGGAAGTGCTCCGCTGCGCGATACCAAGCTGCTTGGACCGCTCTTCCAGTACATCTCGCCCGGTGAGCCCTTTTATGAGCTCGTCTTCATGGTGGCGATCGTATTCTTCGCTTATTTCTATATCTCGATCGTCTTTCGTCCTGACGATATTGCAGACAATATGCGCAAGTACGGAGGCTTTATCCCCGGGATCCGTCCCGGAAAGCGTACCGCGGACTTCGTAAACGATGTGCTCACGCGAATCACGCTGGTTGGAGCGATCTACCTGATCATCATTGTCATGATTCCGCAGATGATTATCAGCGGAATCCATTTCAATCATCTCTGGTTAATTGGTCCCGTCTTCGACAAGCTGCCGTCATGGATGACCAACGGTCTCGGCGTGACCTTCTATTTTGGAGGCACGAGCCTTCTGATCGTTGTCGGTGTCGCTATGGATACGGTTCAGCAGATCGAATCGCAGTTGATCATGCGTCACTACGACGGATTCACTCCTAAGAGCGGCCGAATTCGTGGCCGCAAGAGCTGGTAGGAATTGGAAACTTTGACCTCTGAATCTGCAGTGCATCCACCGGCCCCGGCAGCCTCGAAGTTCCTGCCTGGGCCGGTCCTTCTTCTGGGGGCTCCCGGTGTAGGCAAGGGAACCCAGGCTCAGCGCCTGATGGCAGATTTTGGCATTCCGCAGATCTCAACAGGCGACATCCTTCGCGATAATATTGCTCGCGGGACTGAACTTGGCAGAGCAGCGAAGGGCTTGATGGACCAGGGCCAGCTCGTCCCCGATGAGATGGTCAACGACATGGTCAAGGCCAGGCTGGAACAGACCGACGTCGAGCGTGGCTACATTCTCGATGGTTACCCTCGTACGCTTGGTCAAGCGGAGTGGTTGGATCGCTTTCTCTCGTTGTCTGACGAGAAAAGTCCCCTGGTCGCTATCAACATTCAGGTAGACGAGCAGGAACTTCTTCGTCGCATTACCGGCCGTCGTATTTGCCCCGTCTGTAAGACGATCTACAACATTTATTCGAAGCCGCCGAAGCATTCAGGGGTCTGTGACAACGAGGGAAGCCCGCTTCAGCACCGCTCTGACGACACCGAGAATGCCTTCATAGAGCGCATGAAGGCTTACAATTCTTTGACGGCCCCGGTTATCGAGCACTACAGCAAGCAGGGGCGGTTCCGCGACGTCGTCGGATATCGGCCGGTCGAAGAAGTGACAGCCTTCATCGAATCGGCACTTCGCGAGTTGCGTAAGGCTGGGGAGTAGCCGCCGTGGCGATCATGATCAAGACTTCGCAGGAGATCGAGAAGATGCGTATCTCCGGCGTCGCACTTCGCAAGGTTCACAACGCCATCGCGCCTCATGTAATCGCGGGGGCCTCCACGATGGATCTGGAAGAGATTGCAGTCGCCAAAATTGCTGAGTTGGGAGGTAAGGCCGCTTTCAAGGGGTACCACGGATACCCCGCGGCTCTCTGTACCTCCATCAACGAGGAGGTGGTCCATGGCATCCCAAGCAAGAAGCGCGTCCTCAGGGACGGAGACATTCTTTCGATCGATTGTGGTGTGATCATCGACGGATATTACTCCGATGCTGCCATGACTTATGCAATCGGCAAAGCGGAGCCTCGAATTCAGAAGCTGCTTGAAGTGACTCAAGCCTCCCTGGAAGCCGCCATCGATCAGTGCAAGGTTGGCGGGCGGCTCTTCGATATCGGGGCCACCGTCCAGGAAATCTGTGAAGCTGAGGGATTTGGCGTGGTTCGCGACTTCGTTGGACATGGTATCGGCCGCAGCATGCATGAAGACCCTCAGGTTCCTAACTTCGGTACCCGGGGCAAGGGCCTCCGTCTGAAGGCGGGTATGGTGTTGGCCATCGAGCCGATGATTAATGCGGGAAAACCCGAGGTCAGGGTACTCCCTGACGGATGGACCGCAGTGACGGTGGATGGCAGTTTCAGCGCTCATTTTGAGCAGACGGTCGCGATCACTGAGAACGGTCCTCTGGTTTTGACCCGCTAAGTGGATTTTGGCACGGAAAGCAGCAAGGAATCGGGACTTGCTGATAGGAAAAAGCCCTGAAGTGGGGTATCATAAGAGATGCTGCGTGTGTCACATTGCACGCCCGTGATTACAGTTTCAAGCTGAAATCATCTGTGGGCCAGGCACTCACAACAAAGATTTTGTGGAGAGCATGCTCTCCCGAAGGAGATCGTTTGTCGAAGGAAGATGCAATTGAGGTAATGGCTACGGTCGTCGAGACCCTGCCCAACGCGATGTTCCGGGTAGAGCTTGAGAATAAGCATCAGGCTCTGGCGCACGTTTCCGGACGTATGCGTAAGAACTTCATTCGCATCCTCCCCGGCGACCGTGTCGCGATTGAGCTCAGCCCGTACGATCTCAACCGTGGCCGTATCGTCTATCGCTATAAATAGACGAGGCGGTTTCTGGCTTTTAGCGTTTAGCTCTGAGCTGGAATAAATGCAATAGACCCAGGCAATCAGGCTTGCGGCGTAGCTTCCGGCAAAGAGCCGGAAGTGAATCGTTAAGAGCCGTTCTAGGAGAAGTAATGAAGGTTCGCGCGTCAGTTAAGAAGATCTGTGACAAGTGCAAGGTAATTCACCGCCGTGGTGTCGTTCGCGTTATCTGCGAAAACGCCAAGCACAAGCAGCGTCAGGGATAACCCCACTCGAGGCAGAGTTTGCCTCATAAACCGGCCCCGCAGGGCTAGTTCGCCAGACTCAAGGCGTGCGATGAACCCCGCGGATATTAGCCGAAGACGTTCACCCCGCTCCGTGGCGAAGCTTCCGGAGCCCAACGATAAGGACCCCAATGGCACGTATTGCTGGAGTCGACGTACCGAACAATAAGCAGGTACGCATCGGACTCACCTACATCTTCGGCATCGGCGACTCCCGCGCTGCGAAGATCCTGGCGAAGGCGGATGTTGATCCGTTTGCCAAGATCGCAACGCTCGACGAGGATCAGCTGAACCGCATCCGTCACGTCATCGAACAGGAAGGCCAGATCGAAGGCGACCTTCGTAAGGACGTCTCGCTCAACATTAAGCGCCTGATTGAAATTCAGTCGTACCGTGGTCTGCGCCACCGCCGCTCGCTTCCCGTCCGCGGTCAGCGTACTCACACCAACGCTCGTACCCGCAAGGGCCCCCGCAAGGGCACTGTCGCCGGTAAGAAGAAAGCGACGAAATAAGCCATGGCGAAGACTCAGCAGAAGGCAGCCGGCGCCAAGGCCGGGAAGGGCAAGAAGTTTAAGAAGCGCGAGCGGAAGAACGTTCCGTTCGGTTTGGTATTCATCCAGGCTTCGTTCAACAACACCATCGTCACTATCACCGACCAGCAGGGCAACACCCTCAGCTGGAAGAGCTCGGGCTCACTCGGCTTCCGTGGTTCGCGTAAGGGAACACCGTTTGCCGCGCAACAGGCTGCGGTTGGCGCTGCCAACTCCGCCCGCGAGCACGGTTTGCGTTCGGTCGATGTGCGCGTCTCCGGTCCCGGTTCGGGACGCGAATCAGCCATTCGTGCCTTGGCTTCGGCTGGCATCGAGGTTCGCTCGATCCGTGACGTCACGCCGATTCCGCACAACGGCTGCCGTCCTCCGAAGCGCCGCCGCGTGTAACGCTTCAATTCTTTCTCCGCGGGAGTTTCAATGCTCCCGCGGAATTGCTAACCGGATCGTGACGAAGCGCGCCAGCGTGTAAAGCGATCGACACCCGAAGTCAGGAGATTAGAAAGTTATGGCACGTTATACCGGACCCGTCTGCCGCCTCTGCCGCCGCGACGGTACCAAACTCTTCCTCAAGGGAGCCAAGTGCTTCACCGAAAAGTGCCCTGTCGAGAAGCGCAACTTCCCCCCGGGACAGCATGGACAGTCCAAGAAGCAGAAGAAGGTTGTGGGCTACGGTCTGCAGCTGCGTGAGAAGCAAAAGGCCAAGCGTATCTATTTCACACTCGAAGGCCAGTTCCGCGCCTACTATGAGAAGGCTTCCAATAAGACCGGCGTCACGGGCGAACTGCTCTTGCAGCAGCTTGAGACCCGCCTCGATAACGTGGCATATCGTCTCGGGTTCGCGCAGAGCCGCCGTCAGGCTCGCCAGCTGGTCCGCCACGGTCATATCCAGGTCAACGGACGCAAGGTGAACATTCCGTCGTTCCAGTGCAAGGTTGGTGATGAGATCGCGATTCGCGAGGGTTCGAAGTCGCTTACGATTCTTGAGACCGCCAAGGATTTCGCCAGCGGCCAGCGCCAGGCTACCTGGATCGATATCAACCGCGATAATTTCTCCGGCAAGATCCTCTCTCTGCCGAAGCGCGAGGATATCCAGCTTCCGGTCAACGAACAGCTGATCGTCGAACTTTACAGCAAGTAATCAAGTTTCGCTGCCGGTCTCACACGGCCGGCAGCAACGTTGCGCCTCGAGCGAGTTGCAATGAACCAACAACCGAATACGCCAACCGCATCACCCGCCAGACCGCAGAATGCTTCGCGGCTGGGACGGTAAAGGAGAAACCCATGCTTTGGAGAGGATTCCAGAAGCCCAAGCGTCTTGCAGTCGACAGCGAGACTCTCACCGAAAAGTACGGCAAATTTAGCGCTCAGCCCTTTGAGCGTGGTTTTGGTACCACCGTTGGAAATGCTCTTCGTCGCACCCTGCTCTCGTCCATCGAGGGCGCGGCCGTCACCGCGGTTCGCATTGAGGGCGTGCTGCACGAGTTCCAGTCCATCGCCGGTGTCGTTGAGGACGCAACCGACATTATTCTCAACCTTAAGCAGATCCCGTTCAAGCTTAACGGGGAAGGCCCGAAGGCTCTCTACTTGCGCTCGGACACTGCGGGTGTTGTCACCTCCGGCTCCATCGAGGCAGATGGCGATGTCGAGATTCTCGACAAGGACGTATACATCTGCACCGTATCCGAAGGTGGCAAGATCGATATGGAGATGCGCCTGAAGCGTGGGCGCGGGTATGTCTCCGCTGACAAAAACTTCGATGCCGATCTGGGGCTTGGTTTCATCCCCGTCGATAGCGTCCACTCGCCTGTCCGCAAGGTCAACTACCTGGTGGAAGCTGCGCGTCTCGGTCAGATCACCGACTACGACAAGCTGACCCTCGAGATCTGGACCAACGGCACTGTTTCTCCCGCTGATGCACTCGGCCTGTCCGCCAAGTTGCTCAAGGACCACATGACCATCTTCATTAACTTTGAAGAGGAGATGGAAGCTGGTCATGACGGCTCCCACGACGGCCCTGCAATTCGCAACGAGAACCTGAACCGTTCGGTCGAGGAGCTTGAGCTGTCGGTTCGCAGCTACAACTGTCTCAAGAACGCCAACATCGCGACCATCGGTGAGCTGATCCAGAAGACCGAGGCCGAGATGCTGAAGACCAAGAACTTTGGTCGCAAGTCGCTGAACGAGATCAAAGAGATTCTCGCGCAGATGGGCCTGTCGCTCGGCATGAAGATTGACGAGAACGGCAATCCTCAACCTGGGCCGACCTCGGTCCTGCCTGCGGCGACACTGGCAGCCAGCTACGGTCACTTCGACGATGATGATGAGGATGAAGACGAAGATCTCCACCTCCCTGCGGAGACGGAGAACTTCTAACTACAACACTGTATGGGGGCAGGGAATTGAACCTGCTCCCGTCTTAACCAACATCCGGTTCCTGGCAGAAGCCCGAGCCGAAGGAGATCATCATGCGCCATCGCAATGCAGGATTCAAACTAGGACGTAACACCAGCCACCGTCGCGCTACACTGCGCAACCTTGTCACCTCTATCATTCTGATGGATCGCATCGAGACTACGATCACCAAGGCAAAAGCCTCGAAGCCTCTTGTCGAGCGCATGATTACGCTCGGAAAGCGCGGCGACGTCCATGCCCGCCGGCAGGCCGCTGCTTATCTGATGACTCCTGAGTCAGTAGATCGCCTCTTTGCCGTCGTTGCTCCTCGTTATGGAGCCCGTAACGGCGGTTACACCCGCATCACCCGCACCGGTGCTCGTAAGGGAGATGCTGCTGAGATGGCATTCCTGGAACTGCTCGGAGCGGAGCAGGAGCTTAATGAGAAAGCTCAGAAACGCGCTGAAGCTCGTGCTAAGAAGCGCGAGGAACTTCAGAAGCAGCTTGAGGAGCAGACTCCTCCTGCCGGTGAAGAGGGGCAGGAATCGTAAATCTCTCCACTGAAGAGTTCTCTAATAAAGAAAAGGCGCATCCTAAGATGCGCCTTTTCTTTATTAGCGTTCATTTCTTCTTCTGACCGGGCATCCGATACATTAGTCCAGTGGCAACGAATCCCATTTCGCTAACAGATCGCCAGTTTCATCTCATCACCAAGGCGATGTCCGATCCTCACCGCTTCGAGATTCTGGAGAAGCTTGGTCAAGCCGGCGTGGATCACTGCGCGTGTTCCGATATCCGCGACTGTATTCCGGTGAGTGCTGCGACGCTCTCGCACCATATGAAGGAATTGGAGAACGCCGGCCTGGTGGAATCGAAGAGGGAAGGGAAGTTCGTCAACTACACGCTTTGTCGTGATGTTCTGGCAGCCTATATTGAGCGTCTTACGAAAATTTAGGCGAAGTCTTTTAGTGCTTGATCAGCCACATCAGCCAGCTTGCTACAACGGTTCCGCCGACGAACAGTACGAAGCAGAAAGCCCCGAAACGAATCATCATCCTGGGATTCGAGCGTTGCGTGATTCCAAAGACAACGGATGTAAACAAGGAGAACAGCAGGACCGCGCTAAAGTGCGAGATCGTCATGATGCCTTCCTTCCCGTCGCCAGCGAGTGGGCATCGACTGCGGCAATGACATTCAACAAGCCTGCGACAACGATGAACTTGGTTCCATAGTCGGCAATCGCTACTTGCACCGTTGCCTGACCCAGGTCAAAGACTCGTGCCAATGCATAGAGCAATCCTGCTCCGATGTCGCCGGCGAAGTTCAGCATGTCCAACAACTCAGCTGTATTCGGTCCATACACTTTGCCCTTCAGGGCCAAGCCGGTCCCGAACATTGCCACAATCGAGACAAACAACAACAATCCGCGGATCCATTTCTTTAGAAGAAAATGTCCTGCACCGGGAATTAACCAGCCTGCAATCAGGATGAGTGCAGGAGGCAGTGCTGTCGTCTTCCGGGCAGCCGTCGTCTGCGCCTGAACGTTCGTCGTCATCTCCAATCATCATACCAGTACGGAGACCGGGACATTCCCAGGTACTAGATCCGTACCAGCTCCGTCTGGATTCGCCCGGTTACCTCGGCACGCTCGGGCAAGGCGATCATATCCACCTCGCTGCGGACCCCAAACTCGCCGGGAAAGTATAGTCCGGGCTCCACGGAGAAGCAGGTTCTCGGAAGAATGAGACGTTCGTCGTGGGTCTCAAGATTATCCAGATTCGCTCCATTGCCATGTAGCTCTGACCCGATATTGTGCCCTGTTCTGTGCGTAAACCAATCGGAGAAACCGGCCTGCGCGATCACTCCCCGCGCTGCATCGTCTGCCTCCCAGCCGTGAATGGGGAGCTGGCTAGCGAACGCCTGCTTCACAACAGCTATCGCAGCGTCGCGTGCGTTTCTGACCGTTTCGAAGATCATCTGCTCTCGTGGCGTTGGCTGGCGGCCGATTACTCCGGTCCAGGTGATGTCGTAGTAGCAGGCATCAGGCCGGTTCACCTTTCCCCAGATGTCGATCAGGACAAAGTCTCCCTCTCGAAGGGGCTTGGAGCTTGCGGCGGTCGGTTCGTAATGGCTGTCTGCAGAGTTCTCTCCACAGCTCACATTGGGGCCATGTTCCCAGACGAGACCTTCGCGTCCCATGGCCTCTGAGAGAAATTCGACCATGGCAAATTCATGAGTGCCTCCTGTCCGGACTCTTCGGCCGATCTCCTGCCACGCTGCTCCCAGGACAGCATCGATCTTCTGTTGGGCCACAAAATGAGTAGCGATCTGGTCCTCTGTCAGGACGGCTTCAAACTGGCTGACCAGATCTGCGGAACTGAGGACTTCCTTGCCCAGTTCGCGAACCATCTCCACAGTTCCCGCGTCCACCATCGAAACGTACATGATCGCGTTTCGAGGTGAGTATTGCATGGCGATCTTTGTGGCTCCAGCGGTAAGGACACCAATCTGCGCCTCCAGCTCTCTCCAGGAGGAGTATTCCGCCTTTGATCCTGGAAGTGGATCCAGGCGGGCCGCCTCGATCCTATGGACCAGCTTCTTTGGCTCGCCGTTCGCTGGAATGAAGTAGAACCAGCGTCTGGTCACGTGAAGATTCTCGCTGAGGCCCAGAATGCGGTAGGCGAGGGGGTCGCGGTGATGATGGTCATAGAAGAGCCATCCGTCAAATTTATTTTCGCGGAGCGCCGATTGAATAGCGGCGAGGTCGAATCTGGTGCCAGAGAAAGATGCAGATGCCGTCTCGGTCATGAGGTACCCCTCCCCATACTAATTTGTTCAAAGTCTTCAAAACAGGAGACATAAGTCTGGACTTCGAGACTGGACCATCTCGCTTAAATGTAAATACCCGGCAGCTGCCGGGCCATCTTCTCCAGACTTAATCATACCAGCGTGTGTCAAGGAGCTTTCTCCTCTGAGGAGGATGTCACGCGCTACATCTTCACTCTCTCTAATCTTTCGTTTGCGCATTTGGTCTTCCAATTGCGATTTCTTCTCCTGGTGTATGTCGAACCCGATGAATCCGAAACTCGGTATAGCCATCAGGCTTCATGAGGCCGGCTCTTTTACTCAGGCGGCGATGCTCTATCGTGAACTTCTTCGAACCGAACCACGGGACGCGGATGCGCTTCACCTTCTGGGCGTTCTGATGCATCAGATCGGACAGCCTCAGATGGCTATCGAATTAATCCGGTGCGCTCTGCAGATTCATCCCCACTCTGGCGTTTATCACAACAATCTGGGAAACGCGTTGCTGGCAGCCGGACTGATTGAGGAGGCAGCCGTCAGTTATCGTGCAGCGATAGAGTGTGCCCCTGAGCAGCCGGATGGGTACATCAATCTTGGAAATCTATATGTTTCGCAAAAGCAATTTGTTTCCGGCATCCGCTTTTATGAGCAAGCTGTTGCCCGCGCTCCCTCTGACCGCGATGCGGCCATGCTTCTCGGAATTGCATGTCTGCAGCATGGCGAGGCTTCTGCAGCTTTAGATGCGTTTATGCGCGTTGTTCAACTTGCTCCGCAGCATGCAGCCTCTCATTTGCTTCACGGACACGCGCTTGTCAAATGTGGACAACTTAGTTCAGCAGTTCGATCGTTTGAGCAGGCTGTTCGTCTGGATCCGAACTCCGAGGAAGCTCACAACTGTCTGGGGTCGGCATTCGATGCGCTCGGTATGTATCAAAAGGCAGGAGACGCATTCTTCGCTGCACATCTTCTTCGACCGGATTCGGTGGAGTATCTGATGAATCTCGGTCTGAACATGACGCGAAGGAAGCGGAAAGACGGAATCGAACTTCTCGATCGTGCGCTTGAACTCGATCCGGCGCACGTGCAGGCTCATATCACTCTGGCTCAGATTCTGCTCACGCTGGGCAATTACAGCCGAGGGTGGAACGAATATGAATGGCGCTGGCGTTCATCAGAGTTTGCGAATGGTATCCGCTCCTTTGTGCAACCGACGTGGAACGGGGAGCCCTTGAACGGAAAGGTGATTCTTCTTTATGCAGAACAGGGTTACGGAGATACGATCCAGTTTTCACGTTACGTACAGCAGGTTGTATCGTTAGGCGGAAAGGTTGTTCTCGAGGTTCAGCCTCTTCTCTATCGTCTTCTCAAAGATCTTCCAGGCGTCACGATATGTCTTCGTCAGGGAATCGATCCTCTGCCATATTTCGATCTGCATTGCCCTCTCATGTCCGTCCCGCATCGAATCCAGACCGAAGGAGACTGTATCCCCTCTCCAATTGCACTTCCATCAATTCGTAGAAGGGAGGGTTTCGCGGCAAATTCTCAATCGATGAAGATCGGGTTGGTGTGGGCTGGAAATCCGGCACACAAACGCGATGCCCTTCGCTCCATTCCCCTTCGAACGCTCTTGCCTCTTCGGGAGATCTCTCGATTGACGTTCGTCTCATTGCAAAAGAAGATCCCGCATTGCGATGCAGATGTTGTTTCAGATTTTTTGATGGAACAGCCTCTGCTGGTTTGTAACGACTTCCTGGATACGGCAGAAGCTATCGCAGGACTCGACCTTGTCATTACTGTCGACACCGCTGTCGCGCACCTTGCAGCATCGATAGGAAGACCTGTGTGGATGATGTTGCCTGAAGCTGCTGATTGGCGCTGGGGACTTGAAGGTGAAACTACGGCATGGTACCCAACGATGAGACTCTTCCGCATGACCGCTGAAGAAGGATGGGAGTGTGTCGTCCGACGCATCTACGAGAGATTGAAGCATCTTGTGTAAGGGAAAACTTCTGCGCGCAAGAAGATCAGATCCGCATGCGTCATGTGCCCTGAGAGTCACGGACAAAGGATGCACGTGTTGGAAGAAATTTCAAGGAACCAACATCGATATATGCGTTTCATGGACAACATTCTTGGCCCTGCTTATCCTTAAACCTGCTCACCGGGAGCACACCGCGAATGATCGGTGATCTCAAAGCCCGGATCTGATGCTGCCTGTTTGAAGATTGTTGTTCAGAGATGAGCCTGAGCTCACGCATCAGCAACGATCAGCTTATTTTTGAGGCCTAGATGAACATTCAAAAGCTGGTCGCGCATTTTTTCTGCGCCCTCGCTCTTATCCTTTTCGTGCCCATTGCATTTGCACAGGGCGGAAGTGCGGTTCTTAGCGGAACCGTCGCAGATCCAACCGGGGCAGCTGTTCCTGCAGCCCACGTGACACTCACCAACGTCGACACCAATCTCTCCTTGTCCGCCGAATCGAATTCGTCGGGGCTTTATCGCTTTCCCACTGTTCCTCCAGGACACTACACCCTCGCGGCTGAACTCAAAGGCTTTCAAAAATTCCAGCAGTCGGGCATCGTGCTCACGGTCAGTCAGCAGGCTTCGCTTGATATTGCTTTGCGGATCGGGAGCGAGACGGAGACGATTAACGTTGAAGCGGGCGCTGCTCTGATCAACACTACCAACGCTGAGGTCAGCAACACGGTGGGTGAACATGCTATCCGTGAGCTCCCGCTGAACGGGCGCGACCCCTCGAGCCTTGTCCTGCTCTCTCCCGGCACCGTCAACGTCATTAACACTGGCGCGGGTACGCTGCAGGGAGAGACTACGTTCCCCAATGAAACAGGCGCTTCTGCAGGCGGAGGCCGTCAGGGAAGTACGTTATATCTGCTCGATGGCGTGCCGAATATGGACACCTATATGGCACTCTCCGCACCATCGCCGAATGCAGATGCTACGGGAGAGTTTCGCGTGATCTCGAATAACTTCGACGCGCACTATGGCTTCTCGCCGGGAGCTGTCGTCAGCATCGACACCAAGGGAGGTTCCAATGCATTTCATGGCGGGGCCTTCGAGTTTCTGCGCAACAATGCCCTGAACTCCGCAGATTATTTTTCAAAGAAGGTAGATTCGCTTAAGCGAAATCAGTTTGGCGGCTTTCTTGGCGGTCCCATCAAGAGAGATCGTCTCTTCTTCTTCGGCAACTATCAAGGGACGAGACAATCGACCACAGCGACCAGCAACAGCACGAATACTCCAACGGCCGCTATGTTGAACGGAGACTTCTCCGCTTATCCAAAGACGTTGACTGGAGGCTTCGTCAATAATCGCATCGATCCAGCACTGTTCAATCAGGCTGCACTGCAGATTGCCCGAACCGCTCTTCCGCTGGGGCAGGACCCCACCAGCGGTCTGGTTTACTATGCGGCTCCTCCTTCGATCGAGAGATACGACGAGGGCACGGGTCGTCTCGACTATGCTCCCAACGAGAGACATCGTCTTACGCTGCGCAGCTTCATTCAGTACTACAACAAGAAAGAGTCCGCGACGCCGGGCAATATCCTCGCCATCACACCGGGCAAGCAGGGTAAGTTTTTCAACGAGGTGCTCAATCACACCTGGACGATCAATCCCAGCACGGTCAACGCGCTCTCGCTGTTCTGGAACCAGATGCATGTCTACAACGGTGGAACCCAGCTCGATGCCGCCGGCAATGCCTTCTGTCTATCGAAGTACATCAACGTAACCGAGCCGACGGGGGTCTGCTACTCCGAAGGTCTGAATGCGAATGGCGGCTTCAGTACGCCGTATTCAGAACTCACGGGCGAGATGCGTCGCTCCTGGGGATTCTCCGATTTTCTGACGAAGACGCGAGGCAATCACACGATCTCCGTTGGTGCAGATCTCTGGCACCAGCGCGCGCGTGAGCAGACCTTCTATCCGGCGGCTCCCATCATCGCGTTCACCGGCTACTCGACCGGCTCTGGCCTCGCCGACTTTCTACTTGGCCGCGTCGGAACCTACACGCAGGGCGCCGGCGAGATCGCCGACGTCGCCGGAAACCTGCTTGGCGCGTACGCGCAAGATCAGTGGCGCGCCCGGCCTAACCTGACCCTTACGCTGGGTATCCGTTGGGATCCAAATCTCGCTCCTGCCTCGAGGGACGGACGTGGAGCAGCTTATATCCCTGGTCAACAGAGCACAGCTTTCCCCAACGCTCCTCGCGGCCTGGTCTTTCCGGGCGATCACGGTGTTCCCAACTCTCTGGTGAAGAATACCTATGGATATTGGGAGCCACGCGTCGCGATCGCTTACCAGGCTGGACCCAGGACCGCCTTTCGCGCGGGCTTCGGGCTTTTCACGGCGCCACTGCCTTACTCGGCGTATAACCATGTCGCCGATGTAGCGCCTTTCAGCCCGACGTTCCTTCTCAATGGAAGCGCTGCCAACCCGGTCAACTTTTCGAATCCCTGGGCGAACTTTACTCCTACGGGAGGAGTCAGTCCCTTTCCGCCATTCGCTTACGACAACACGCGACCGAATACCAACTATGTCTTCCCCGCTGTTACCACAGTGCCTGCAGCCTTTCGACCCGACTTCAAGCTTGGCATGACGCAGAGCTGGAATGTTTCGGTCGAACAGCAATTCACGAATGATCTGGTGATGCACCTGGCTTATGTTGGCAGTCAGTCTTACCATCAGACGCTGATTATCGACGCAAATCCGGGTCAGACGGCGGCAGCGGTGCGCGGCATCCGCGCAATGTCGAATTTCAACCAGATTCTTACAATCAACAGCAACGGAACCGCGAGCTACCACTCGCTGCAGGCGCAGTTCGAAAAACGCTTCTCCCACAACTTCCAGGCGCAGTCCAGCTTCACCTGGTCGAAGAATATCGACATTGCTGCATCAGGCAATGCTTCGTTTACCGGCAATGGCATCTCCAACCCTTACGATCTCCTCTTCAATCGGGGTTTGTCTGACGTCAACTTTCCATTTGTCTCGGTCACGAATGCTGTTTACACCTCTCCTGCTTTGCGAGGACACAATGGGGTGTTGCGGAGTGTGCTGGGCGAGTGGGAGATCAGCGCCATCTATACGATGCAGTCGGGGCGTCCCTTCTCCGTCTCTGGAGGGAACGGCAACAATAACTCCGGGGCCCTTATCAATAGCGACCGTGCTGACCGTGTCCCCGATGTTCCGATCCAGACTCATCAGGGAAGCCAGCAGCAGTGGCTGAATCAATACTTCACGACTGCAGCGTTCCATACCAACGCTCCTGGAACGTTCGGTAACAGCGGAAGGAATATTCTGAAGGGGCCAGGCATCAACTACAGCGATGCTGCAGTGATGAAGAACTGGACCATGCACGAGCGATATAAGATGCAGTTTCGCTGGGAGTTCTTCAATGCTTTCAACCACGCAAACTTCGGTCAGCCGGACGCCAATCCGTCCAGCGGAACCTATGGCCGTATCACCTCAACGGGATCCGTCAAGCCTCGCGTCATGCAAGCGGGCTTGAAGCTCACGTTCTAAGAAGCAAACACAAACAGAAAGGCCGGGATCGCTCCCGGCCTTTTCTATTTGTGTTGCCTTGAGGTTATGCGTTGACTGACTCAGTCGTGGCTGCTTTGCGCTCTGCTGCGGTCTGGCCAAGTTCGGCTGCAAGCCGCTCCGTGGTGAAGGCTTCGATGAAGTCGCCGACCTGGATGTCCTTGAAGTTCCCCAGATCGATACCGCATTCGACACCTTGCCGCACTTCGGGGACGTCGTCCTTGAAGCGCTTGAGAGAAGAGATCTTGCCCTTCCAGAGCTCGTCGCCATTTCGCGTCACGCGCACCTGCGCATCGCGGCGAATGAGGCCGTCGCGGACGATGCAGCCGGCAATCTGCCCGACCTTGGTGATCTTGAAGACGTTGAGCACTTCGGCGCGGCCAAGGTAGTTTTCCTTGAAGACCGGTTCGAGCAGACCGTACATGGCCTTGGTGATCTCATCCTGCAGCTCGTAGATGATCGAGTGAATGCGGATCTCGACGTTCTCGCGCTCTGCGATCTCGGCAGCTTTGCGGTCCGGACGTACGTTGAAGCCGATAATAACGGCGTTCGAAGCCGAAGCCAGCAGAACGTCCGATTCGGTAATGGCGCCAACACCGGCGCGCAGCACGCGAACTCGAACCTTCTCGGTGGACATCTTCTCGAGCGAGTCGGCCAGAACTTCGACCGAGCCCTGCACGTCGCCTTTCAGAATCAGGTTCAGGTCCTTCATTCCGGCCTGCTTGATCTGCTCTGCGAGTCCCTCGAGCGAGACGCGGGAGCTCTTGGCGAGTTGTGCCTCGCGCTCCTTCATCGAGCGGTAACGCGCAATTTCCTTGGCGCGGTCACGGTCAGCCATGACCAGGAAGGTGTCGCCCGCATCCGGAATGGCCTCAAGGCCCAGGATCTCGACCGGGGTCGAGGGACCTGCTTCCGCGATGGCGCGTCCACGATCATCGAACATGGCGCGAACCTTACCGAAGGTATTGCCGACGATGTAGCTGTCGCCCGTTCGGAGCGTACCGTTCTGCACGAGAATCGAGGCTACGGCACCGCGTCCACGATCCAGCTTGGCTTCGATCACAGTTCCGACGGCGGGACGATCCGGCTGTGACTTCTGCTCGTTGACGTCGGCGACCAGGCAGATCATCTCCTCGAGCTTGTCGAGATTAATCCGCTTCTTCGCGGAGACTTCAACGTACTCGACATCGCCACCCCAACCCTGCAGCTGCAAGCCGCGCTCGCCAAGCTGCTGCTTGATGCGATCGGGATTGGCTTCAGGCTTGTCGATCTTATTGATCGCGACGATGATCGGCACATTGGCGGCCTTCGCATGGTCGATGGCTTCGAGCGTCTGAGGCATTACACCGTCATCGGCTGCCACTACGATCACGACGATGTCGGTCACCTTGGCGCCACGAGCACGCATGCGGGTAAACGCTTCGTGACCCGGAGTGTCGAGGAAGACGATCTCGCGGCCGAAGGCCGGGGAATCAGGCTTGGCGACATGCACCTTGTAGGCGCCGATGTGCTGCGTAATGCCGCCGGCTTCTCCTGCTGCCACATCCGTCAGCCGGATAGCATCGAGCAGGGAGGTCTTTCCGTGATCGACATGGCCCATCACGGTGACGACCGGCGAGCGCACAACCTCGGTCATTCCTGTCGTATCTTCCAGGAATCCCTCGATCGCCTCGTTCTCCAACTGCTCTTCCACCGAGATGACTTTGGCCTCGGCTCCGAACTGACGTGAGACGTCCTTGACCAGTTCTGAATCAAGAGTCTGGTTTACCGTGACGAACACACCCCGCATCAGCAGGGTCGCGATCAGGTCTTTGCCGCGAATATCGAGCTTCTCTGCGAGATCCTTAACGCTGATGCCCTCAGTCACCGTGATGGTGCGGGTGATGGGCAGTGGCGCCTGGGGAATCTGGGCTCCGCCAAAACGCGGCGGCGGAGCAAAGCCCTTCATCGGGCCTTCCTTGCTCTTCTCGTAACGCTGGTTGCCACCCCGTCTCTGTGCGGGTCTTCCGGCTGGGCGACCAGCTGGAGGAGCTTCACCAGGTCCTGGAGGAAGCAGTCCCCCAGCGCCAGGGCGAGGTCCACCAAAGCCTGGGCGTGCGCCAAAGCCTGGCCGGCCTCCACCGCCTGGTCCACCAAAGCCTGGGCGTCCTCCTGGACCCCCGGGTCCACCTGGACCACCGGGGAATGTCCGAGTCGGGTGCATGGGCCGCCGCGCTCCCGGAGGAAGTGCGGGGCGTCCACCGGGCCCTTGCGGACGTGGCCGCTCAAAGATCGGCCGATTGCGCGGTGGAGCTCCTTGTGTCGGTGGCGGAGCCGTATAGATGGGTCGAGGGCCGGTCTGCGGCATGATCACGCGTCGGGCCGGAGGGGCTGGTGCTGCAGGCGGAGCAGGAGGCGTCGTCGCCGCGGGGGCCGCTTCAGGAGTCTGAGTGGTGGTAGCAGCCTGTGCTTGAACCGGTGCCGCTGCTTCGGTGGTGACTGCAGGAGCGCTGGGCGGGGCGACCGGAGGAGCTGTAGCCGGAGTGGGAGCAGCTGCGGGCTGAGACTCCGCTACGGCGGTAGGAGTTGCGGCCGCAGGCTTTGGAGGAGACACGGCTACAGAAGGTGTGCCAGCCGGAGCAGCAGGACGTGGTCCCGAATGCGCCGGAGATCCAGTTTGCGCAGGTGCGCCAGGAAGAACAACCGCCGGGCGGGCGACCACAGGACCTGCTGGAGGCTTGCTGGCAATCGCAGGAGCCGCCGGTGGCGGTGCCACGATATTCGCGGCCTGCCGCGGTTGAGGAACGATTCTGCGTGGGCCAGGTGCCGCTGGTGGGGCGCTCGGAGCCGGTGTACTAGCCGCTACGGTCGGCACCGAAGCAGGTTTTTGAGCTGGGGTTGGCGCCGATGGCGGTGGTTGTACCACCGCTGGACGAGCGACTACTGGAGGCGCCGCTTTCGCAGCGGCCTCGGCCTGTTTGCGCTCCAGAATTGCCTTCAGCGCGTCACCCGGTTTTGAAACCTTTGACAGGTCAAACTTCGGCCGCTCAGCAGACTGTCTCGAGGACGAATTGCCTGCGCGGCTCCCGCCCGTCAGATACGCACGGACTTTCTCAGCCTCGTCAGCTTCGATGGAACTGGAATGGGTCTTCTTCTCGGTGACGCCAACCGCCGTCAAGGCGTCCAGAATCGATTTGCTCTTCACTTCCAGTTCACGTGCCAGATCGTTGATTCGAACTTTGCTCATCCGTTCCTTTTTTCGGTTCCTGCCCTAGCTGCTCATATCGGCCTCTTCGAGGTAGGAATTGGTTGTCACTACTATCACTCTAAACCTGCTGCACCGTTGTTGCAGCGCTTGTCTTGCGCGGCTAATCACGGTCGCGCCCATCGTCGATGCCTTCCTCAGAAGAATCCTGTGATTCATCCACGAGCGTATCGACCGCGTCATTGTTCAATTCGATGGACTCTTCGCGGGCATCAGCATCGCTGTAGGCGTCGGACTGAGAATCGTCTTCTTCGGCCTGGATCAGGTCTTCGGCAGAAAACTCGCCAACCTCCTGTGCCCGGCCCTCTCCTGCCTCACCTGCGAGAATCTCCTCTGGTGTCTTTCCCATCGAACCTTCCTCCTCACTGGAAGCCGCAACCACGGCTCCCGCTGGCCGCTCTTCGCCCTCTTCGTACTGTCCGAAGTAATGACGCACCGCAACCGAGATCTTCTCTACTGTCTTCTCTCCGATGCCAGGAACCTCTTCGAGTTGCTCGGGAGTCATGTCCGCCAATGTCTCCACGGTTGTGATTCCGGCAGCGATCAGCTTCTCGAGAATCGTCTCTCCCAGCTCCGCAACCTGCTCGATCGGAGTCGAAGGTCCGCCGCCCATGGCCTGCATCTGCTGCTCGACCTCTTGGCGCTTCTCCTCTTCGCTCTTGATGTCGATCTTCCACTGCAGCAGCTTGGCCGCAAGCCGAACGTTCTGGCCCTTTTTGCCGATGGCCAGCGACAGCTGGGTATCGTCTACGATCACCTCGATCTGCTTCTCTCCGAGGTCCGTAATCGACACACGGCTCACCTTCGCCGGTTGCAATGCTTTTTCCGCAAACGTTGTGATCTCGTCAGAAAACTCGATGATGTCGATCTTTTCGCCTCGCAGCTCGCGGATGATCGACTGGACGCGCATTCCCTTCATACCGACGCAGGCGCCCACCGGATCAACGTCCTTGTCGCGGCTTTGGACAGCGATCTTGGTACGCTCTCCAGCTTCGCGGGCGATGGCCTTGATCGATACCGTGCCGTCGTAGATCTCCGGAACTTCGCTCTGGAAGAGATTCTGTACCAGTACCGGTGATGCCCGGGATACGATCACTTGCGGTCCCTTCGCGGCACGATCCACGCGCAGAAGGACGACTCGCACCCGCTCGCCTACGGCGAATTGTTCGAGACGGCTTTGCTCCCGTTTCGGCATCCTCGCTTCGGCTTTGCCGATATCGAAGATCACGTCCATCGGCTCCAGACGCTTTACGGTCGCAGTCAGCACTTCGCCGGCACGATGGTTGTATTCGTTGAATACTGTGTCCCGCTCGGCTTCGCGAACCTTCTGAAAGATCACCTGCTTGGCCATCTGGGCGGCAATGCGGCCTAGCGGGGTCGTGTCCTTGTAAAACCGCAGCTCTGCACCCACTTCAACCTCAGGAGCCAGCGCCCGCGCCTGCTCCAGGGTCATCTGGTTGATCTCGTCCTCCACCTGCTCCGGACCCTCAACCACCGTCTTGAACACATACGCGCGAATCTCTCCGCTCTCGCGGTCCATCTCGGCACGCATATTCTCTTGCGTCTTGTAGTACTTTCTCGTCGCCAGCGCGATGGCGTCTTCGACCGCGCCCACCACAACACCCGGGTCGATCCCCTTATCGCGGCTCAACATCTCAATCGACTGATACAAAGCACTTGCCATCTTTATTTGTCCTTCATCGTCCCGGAGACCTTGCGTCCGGGCGTTAATCTTTCCCATTTTCTTCTGATGCAACAGTGGAAGCTAAAATTCTGCCACCAGCTGTGCCTTCTCCACGTTCCCAAGCGGAATCTCAATGAGAGACGCCGTCGCTGCCTTCTTTGCCTTGCCCTTCTGTTTCACGGCCGAGAGGTCCAGCGTCAGTATGTCGTCGCTGAAGCCTGTCAATCGGCCCTGCCAGTTTCGGTTGTTATTTACCGCTGTAAAGGTCTGCACCTTAACTAGATTTCCCATAAATCTCTTGTAATCTTCCGGACGTCGGAGCTTCCGTTCCAGGCCGGGGCTCGAGACCTCGAGGGTGTATTCAGCACCCGGCATCAGATCCTCTATATCCAACACCGTACCGAAATCCTGCGCGAACGCCGCACAATCTTCGTGAGTGACCCCTGACAACGTTTCAACCGGAACCCCTTTGGGAAGAGTGACATCCTCCTCGGCTCCTGCCTCCGCAGCTTTTGCCTTCAGCTTCGCTCGTCCTTCAGCGTCCTTTTCGATGAACACTCTGAGGGTCCGGAACTTTGCTGCACCTTGCAGTTCCAGCTCCACCACTTCGAGGTGGTGGGAGGCTGCGATGCGGTCCGCCGTTGCCCGAATTGTGTCCAGATTCAGCGCCATCCCGATCTTTCTTGTTACCTGTCCCGCGCCGCCTGCCCCTGCAGAGGACATATTTCAGAGCAAATAAAAAGTGGGCTATGGCCCACTCATCTCTTCCGTCCTTTGCCGGTGCGATCACGGCTCTTTCGGACAACGGAAAAAACGCTGCAATTCACATGATACATCCACTTTTATCTCATTTCAAATTACAGCTGGCCGCGAAGGAGCTTTCCGGGTGGGCCCTGCTCGCAAATTTCATTTTGTTCGGTTCACTATCCTGTTCTGCTCTGCGGCATCAGCGACAAGCTCAGCCGGTAGAGGCTTTCTGGATCGAAGTGAAATTTACGAGCGAAGTGAGCCGGAGAGGCCAGCAGCCCCGGAAAATCAGCGCGGGTAAGGGTACGCGGGTGATTTACCTGGCCGGTCCAATCGGCATACCGCTTGTTATCAGGTGAGATCCTCAACTCTGGCACATTGCAGAGGAAGGTCTGAAGAAATCCCTCATCCGGATTTGGGCGATGGCTGAAGTGATTGATAAGTCTCTGTCTCCTCTCGGTCTCTTCCAGCAGGACTTCTGCGGTCGAGCGATTGCCCGTCAGCCAGTAATCTCCCGCATAGCAGGAGAAGGATCCGTCGAAAGGGGTGAATCTCCGGATGAAGAATGGCTGACGAAGATAAATTGCCTTGGTCTTCCAGTTCATGCGGGTCGCAAGTTTGTAAAATCCAAAGCCGATGGCGACATACCTCTCAAAAGCAAGTCTTTCCCAGGCGGGGTGAGTGAAGTTGTCGGTTCCGAATCCCTCCGGCGGAACGGGAAGCCTGCAGCAGCCAATGCGGCGATGATGCAGATAGCAGTCAAATTCACCCTGATAAAGATTCTCGAGTACGTAGCTGGCGGGCTTAATTGGAAAATCGGACTCGCTCAGAACCACAAACCAATCAGGGTTATAGCGGGCATAGAGTTGGCGGGTGGCCTTCAATTGTCCGGCTACCACCCCCCATCCTCCCCAACGCGTGTGCATCCAGTCCGCGACAAAGCTCACATTGCGAGGAAACAGCTCTATATTGAGCCTGCATTTGCCGAAATCGTGGTGGACCACGATCGGGGCTCCATCGAAAAGACTGGTCAGTTGCTCACATAAGAAGAGGATCTGTGAGGGATTCTGATGCGTGAGCAGGACAAAACCGAGAGGTGGATTCAAGGGCGCGAACCTCCTCCCGGCCAGCGAGTCAGACTTGGCCGGGAACAGATCCGTCTCAGGCTATAAAGGACTCCCTGAACTTACGATCCGGATCCTGACTGAGAATTTATTTGTACGAGGCCCATTTCATGCGGAAACCCTTCATATTGAGGGAGTTCCTTATTGCTGGGATACGTCTCCCAGCCCTGGGTTCATGATCCTGGCAGAGGACTTCAGGCCATTTGGCAGCTTCGGGGCAGTAGATAATTGGATGTGGACCCTTGGCCCTGCGTTGGATGGGCTGTCGTAGCCCTCCTTGCTGCATCGTCGCATACTCCCATAGAATCAAATATTAAAACTTCAACGGCCACACGCCTCTCGCAGGCCCCTACCCTGAACTCAAAGAGACATGATCAATCTTCCTGTACCCGAAGCCCTTACCTTCGACGACGTCCTCCTCGTACCTGCTTACAGCGAAGTCATTCCCACCCAGGTGAGCACACAGACCCAGCTCACCCGGCGCATCGTCCTCAACACGCCATTGCTCTCGGCTGCCATGGATACGGTTACCGAATCCCGTCTGGCCATTGCCATGGCGCAGCAGGGCGGCATGGGTGTCGTGCACCGGAATCTGACGATCGAACAGCAGGCTGGCGAGATCGATAAAGTCAAACGATCCGAATCAGGAATGATCGTAGATCCAGTCACTATCGAGCCCGAACAGCCGATCGCCGCCGCTCTCGATGTCATGCGTCGCTACAAGATCTCCGGTGTCCCGGTCACCAAGAACAAAAAGCTCGTCGGAATCCTCACCAACCGCGACCTCCGCTTTGTCTCCCGCACCGATATCCCTATCTCCGACGTGATGACCAAGGAGAACCTCATCACGGTTGCTGTGGGAACTACCCTCGAGCAGGCAGAGCAGATTCTTCATCAACATCGGGTTGAGAAGCTTTTGGTCGTCAATGACGACTACGAGCTCAAGGGACTGATAACAGTCAAAGACATCCAGAAGAAGCTCAAATATCCCAACGCCTCCAAGGATTCCCAAGGGCGGCTGCGGGTCGCCGGTGCCATCGGGGCGACAGGAGACTTCCTGGAACGGGCAGAGGAACTCGTGCGCGCCCGTGTCGACGCTCTTGCCATCGACTCTGCCCACGGCCACTCGTCCCGGGTTCTAGAGGCCGTCCGCGAGGCCAAACACAAGTTTCCCGAGATCGACGTTCTAGCGGGAAATGTGGCCACCTACGAAGGAGCCCTTGCGCTCATCAAAGCTGGTGCCGACGCGGTCAAGGTCGGAATTGGACCGGGTTCGATCTGCACGACCCGTATGGTCACAGGGGCCGGTATGCCGCAGATTACAGCCATCTCCGAAGCCTTCCGAGCGGGGCAGGAAAACAATATTCCGATCATCGCTGACGGCGGAATCAAGTACTCCGGCGATGTCACCAAGGCAATTGCTGCTGGAGCTTCGGTGGTCATGATGGGCTCGCTCTTTGCCGGAGTGGACGAGTCTCCCGGGGAGACAATCCTGTATCAAGGACGATCCTTCAAGGCCTATCGCGGCATGGGATCCCTCTCCGCGATGGCTCAGGGTTCCGGCGAGCGCTACTTCCAGGGCAAGGACGACATCTCGGATGCCTCGACCGAGCGCCCCAATCTTACCGCCCGCGAAACCTCGTCCTCCAACCGTCTCGCCAAGTTCGTTCCAGAGGGGATCGAAGGCCGCGTTCCTCACCGGGGGCCTCTTGAGGGAATGGTCTATCAGCTGGTCGGTGGACTTCGCTCCGGCATGGGATATCTCGGCTGCTCCACCATCGCCGAGCTTCAGCAGAACGCCCGCTTCATCCGCATCTCGGGCGCGGGACTGCGCGAGAGTCATGTGCACGACGTCATCATCACTCGGGAAGCACCTAACTACCACGTGGAATAAGGGCTCTGATCGGGCTTGGAGGAGATTGCGGATGCAGTCTCCTCCGCAGGATCATAAAGTTGTCGAAGGCTTCGAGGAGAGAGGCTTGTCTCGATTCGCAGTGCGAGAACTGAGGATGATCCTTAGCTCCGCATCCACATTGTCGAATTTCTCGACAAAACCATGGCATCGAAGCGGTGCCGGACATGGAATCCGGCGTCCTCATAGAGCGCAACGGCTGGCCGATTCGATTCCGTTACGGTAAGAGTGATCGCTGTCGTCCCTGTCCGTCGAAGATTTTCGATTGCGCGATTGAGCAGAAATTTCCCCAAGCCCAGCCCGCGTTGTGAAGGAGAGACACAGAGCTGGGTGATGTGCGCCACGTCCGAAGCGACGCGAGAGCAAAGAATCATCCCTGCCAGCCTGCCCGTTTGTGTCTCACGCAATAACCAGGATTGATGATCTTCGAAGACACCACAACCCGGGAAGCGGACGATGTTGTGCAGGAAACGCAACGAGCCATGCAAGGAGCAGTACTGATCGTTGATCTCGGCATCGATATGGCGACGATAAGAGTCGTGGATCAACTCTGCGGCCGCCTGGTAGTAAAGCGAGGACCACGGAATCAGCTCTGTTCCTTCGATTCGTTGTGCTTTGCCGGGAGTTCTGGGAGTCCGGCTGAGATCCAATTCCATGAAAAGCCGGGGATGCTGCGTGAATCCAGCATCGAGAAAACCTCCATCCATCGGGCCGGTGTCCTGCAACAGCAGTTGTGACTCGATGCGAGAGATACTTGGCGAATGGAGAAGGAGATCCAGCAGCTTTCGTAGCAGCGCATCGGAGACATACTGACTTTGCTCTACATTCTGGGTGAGGGCAAAGGCATCCCCGACAACCGCTTTTTGTCCCTCGTACACGCAGAAGGTATAGCCTGCTATCTTTCCACGATCGAGCGCGACGAAGCCGGGCAGAATGCGCGAGTCGAGGTATTGCAACAGAAGTTCGATAGAGCTCCTGTAATCCCAGCGAAGTTTTTGCTGCCACAACTCCGCCTCTGCCTCCAGGAGGGGGCGGAGCTGGCGGGCCGAAAACTGCCTCAGATCCAGCATCTCGAGTTGGGTCGCAACCGGCATCTCAACAAACTACGCGCGAACGGAGTGAAAGTCTCCCGTTGAGCTTACAAAACTTTCTATCGCGGACGAAAGTCCTTGCGTGCGGTCTCAGCCACGTCAGGATTACGTGCAGCTACACGATAGACCTCAAGCCCCTGCGAGTCATAGAGAAAAAGTGGGCTGTACATTCGTCCGGCGAGATACCGCTCGACGGCAGCCGTATCTTTTGTCGGAATTACCAGCAGGTGTTCCTCAGCGGGGATGCCATCCTTGTCATAGTGAACTGTCGGTTGATTGCGATAAAAAGCGATTCCGTAGTCGAGATCGCGTCGGACAGACTCGCATGCGACGATGTTGACATCCGGTGCCTTCTGCGCCATCTCCTGTGCGAGCGGACGGGCCGAATAGTTGACGTCCAGGTCTTTTCCATGGAAGCCCAGCAGAAAGATCAGAACCGCCAGAGCGGGAAGCAGGGTCACGTTTGTGAGCTGAGAGACTCCCCATCGCCGCACGACCAGGAAGACGAAGAGCGCGAAGGCGAGAGCTGCGCAGCCTGCAGCAAACAGCCAGCCCGCTGAAGGCACCAGCGTCTCGTACTTCATATGCTGTGGCGCGAGTGTCAATACGAAGACCAACACGGCGCAAGTCGCTGCGTGAGCCCATTGCAGCCAGCGAGGCAGACCGCAAGGGCGTACCCGGTTCAGGTAATCGGCGGTCAGGATGGTGAGGGGAGGAATAGAAGGGAGAATGTAGCCGGGAAGTTTTGAGCCGGAGAAAGAGAAGAAGACGATAGGAAACAGGGTCCAGAGAACCAGGAATTCGGGGAAGGCATCACCCGCACGGGTATGACCCAGATAGCGTTTCGGATTGTGTCTCACCTTCCACTCGGCGATCGACACTTCGATAGAGTCGATCAGTGCCCGGCCTGCGATCACGGTCCACGGCATCAGGCCGATGATCAATACTGCGAGGTAGTACCAGAAGGGTTGGTGGTGCTGATAACGGTTGGTCGCGAAGCGCTCCAGATTGTGTTCTTTGAAGAAGACCCTGAAGAAAGTTGGATTGTGGTGCTGCACCGCGAGAAACCATGGGAGCACCATCGCAAGATAGAGAGCGATGCCGGGCATCCAGATGGTTCTTCGAAGCAGCGACCACTCTCGCCGTAAGCCTGCAAACAAAAGAATGATTACAAGAGCAAGAAAGGGAGCTACGGGACCCTTTGCAAGGGTGGCTGCTGCTCCGAAGAAATAGAGGTCAAATAACCAGAACTTCTTTCCGGTCTCATACCAGGCATACCACCCGAGCATGCCGATACAGAACGGTGCTGCTAGCTGCATATCCGTAGAGGCGCCGCGGGCAAAGCTGACGATGGCAACGCAAGAGGTCGTGATGAGTGCGGCATCCAGATGGCCTCCGGGCCGAAACCTCCGCATGTGCAGGAAGATCAGCACGATAAGAGCAAAGGCACCGGAAGAGGAGGGAAGACGCGCCGACCAGTCCGAGACTCCGAACTCCTTGAAGAAGCCCATTGCACGCCAGTAATACAGGGCTGGTTTTTCCAGCCACGGCTGGCCGTAAAGGATGGGAGTTACGGTGCCTCCCACCAGGCAGTGATAGGAGGCTCTGAGGTCGGTTAAATGCATGCTGCGAGGAACTATCTTTGCGTTGACTTCATGGCATGCCTGCGAATGCGCTTCGAGCATCTCGCGCGCGACCTGAGCGTAACGCGGCTCGTCAGCACCGACCAGCCCAAGCTGGTCGCCACCAAACACTGGTATCAGGCCAAAGAGCAGCAAGAATCCACTGACTAGAACAAGGATCAGCAGTTCCCGGGAGACCTCGGCTACTGACCGGCTCCAAAATCGGGAGAGCCAGCCATGGGATGCATGCGTCGTCACGGAGCCTTGTCTAGTGGATGGTTGAGAATCAATCATTTCGGGAGAGAAACGAGGCAAGGCGAGCAGAGGCCGGTTCTGAGTTGTTGAAGGACCTTTTCGGTCGCGACATCAAGAGGGCCATCCAACGTGCATCCGCTGGCACTACGGTGCCCTCCTCCTCCGAAAGTTTCCGCGATTTGAGCAACATCGACCTTTCCTTTGCTGCGAATGCTCAGACGGTACTGATCGACAGAGGGAAGCTCGCGGAGGAAGACCGCCGACTCCACTCCCTCGATGCTGATCAGATAGTTGACGACACCTTCGCAATCCTCGGCTCCAGCCCCGGCACGATCCATATCGTTGGTGGTAACCCAGCTCCATGCCAAGGCACCCTCCGTCTGCAGATTTGAGAGAGCCGTCCCCAGCAGGCGAATTTTACTCTCTGGATTGGAGAAGTAGAGATCCCGTGCAATCTGGCTCGGGTCGGCTCCATGCGCAGCCAGATCATGCGCCAAAGCAAAGGTGTCAGCCGTCGTGGTGGCGTAAGTGAACGATCCGGTATCGGAGATAATCGCTGTGTAGAGGCAGGTCGCCATAGAAGGCGTAAGCTTGACGCCGGCTGCAAGCGCCAGCTTGTACACCATGGCAGCGACGGCACAGGCATTCTCGTCGATCCAGTTGACGGCACCGAAGGTCCGGCCGCTGGCGTGGTGATCGATGTTGATCAGCTTTCGCCCTTCGAGCCCGGCCAGACCGGTGCGGGGGATTCCATCGCACTCCAGCAGGACCGCGGGAGTCGCGAGGTCAGGTTCTACCTCGCGCGCATCTTTGGTTAGACGAATCCGATCTATGTTGGGGACGGTGCGATAGATAAGTGGAATCTCGTCTGCGAGCACGACGACGCATTCGCGGCCCATCTGTTCGAGAATCTCGGCTGTGGCGAGCACAGAGCCGATAGCGTCACCATCGGGACGTGCATGGGACGTGATCAGAAAGCGCGGGTGCGAACGAAATTGCTCAAGAACAGCGGTAATCGGGGCCTCAATCTTCATGAGCGGGTCGCCGCCTCGGAGGGTTCTAACGCTGTAGAAGCAAGTTTCTTCTCCCGCTTTCGAAGCCGTCCCAAGAGCTCTTCCATTCTGCCGGTCATCTTCTCAGAACGGTCGATCGCAAAAGTCAGGTCCGGAACATGGCGAACCCCCATCCTATCCCGAAGCTGGGATCGGATGAAGGCTCGGGCTGCCATCAGACCGGCCAGGGTCGATTCCTCTTCCTCGGCATTTCCGTGGACGGCAACGTAGATACGGGCGGACTTTCCTCCCGGGGCAAGCACCACATCGGTAACGTAACTAGGAGCGATTCTGGGATCAGAGAGCTCCCCTTCGAGCATCGCCCCGATCTCTTCCGAGAAGGTGTTGGCGACGCGATTGCGGTGGTGGGCTCGAGCTCGTTGTTCTGCCATACCTGTTTCTGCCTTTGTAAACTGGTTAGGTTATCAGAATTGGGTGCGTATACCTAACGGAAAAGGTGGATATCCGGTATCTTTTGGTGGATATAACGTCCTAGTTAGGGAAAAATTCCGCATAGGAATCAATAACTTCTGCTCCAAGTGCCGGGGAAAGGCGGTGCGCCGCCCGGTCGATCTCTTCAAGCTGCCCGGTGAGATAACTCCGGGAGCCGGAGATAACGGCGATCCCGAGAGTTGCGCGATTCCAGAGTTCCCCCGAATCCAATTCGGCGACGGCGATGTTGAATGCGTGACGCAACCGTTCTTTGAGAGAGCGGACCACCTGCCTTCGGTCCTTGAGCGACTGAGCATGAGGAATCTCGATCTCGAGCGTAAGGCTTGCAACAGGCACGATCTTGAGAGGCCCCAGGGCACGAATCAGGTTGCTAAAAGTGGATAACGAATCCGACGCCCGGCTCGATCGTCCATGTGTGCTGTTGGATGGTCAGCAAGTTCTCGCCGAAATCCGGAGCTTTGAAGAAAGCCTGGCGGAACTGGGCGCGGAGGGCGAAGTGCGGCGTAAGTTCCTTCTCGAGGCCCGCGGCATAGAAGTAGGTCATGCGAGCCCGACTGTGCAGCCCCTGGCCGCCGCGAGTGGTGGGGCGAAAGGCGGTCGTTCCTGCTCCCAGGGAGATAAAGGGCTTGGCTCCGAAGAACTCGTGGGGGGGATGGATCACATAGCCGAACGAGTATTCACTGGCGTTGTTCTGCACGCCACCGGGGAAATAGATATCGGCGCCGGGGGTACATGGGAAGTTCTGTGTGCCGGTATTGCATCGAAACTTCTGCGTGTAGCGGGCATAGGTGTAGTTGAACTCCAGGCCCATGTAAGGAGACTTCGTGTAGCGAACGGTGACGAGAGCGCCGAGGGTGGAGCTCGGAACCTGATCGATCTTGACGCCGAGATTGTTGATCCCGGAGACATCCTTGGTGAGCGACCCGATGCCGCTGATGCCCAGATCAATTCGTGAAAGATGTTTGTCGAGGGTGGGATTGCCACCAGTGGCCTGAGCAGATGCTGAAGAAGCTCCGAGGGCTGCAAAGAGACAAAAAACGAGGCTCCACACACGCAGTGGGCGAGACACGATCGACATCAGCGAAGAACTCCCTTGAAACGAAAAGTGTTGCCCTTCCAGTCTACTCTGGATTGCGGGTTGGTGTGTCGGCCACGGGTTGATTGGGGGCAGGATCCACCAGGAGGACGAGCCCATCAACAGCACTCACGCGGACGCTGGAATAGGGCAGCGGAGAAGAATATTCGGGTGTCAACCACCTGGCTTGCCATAGCTCCCCACGAATCTCGACCTGGAACTCTCCTCGTTCGCGGTTCGCGAAGAGACCAGGACGAACCTGAGCGATGGCTCCAATCATCGCGTCCGAGCCTGTGAGCACCTTGCTGCGTCGTGCGCGCAGAGCGATCCAGGCGAGTGCAAAGGAGATGCAGCCAAATCCCAGGCCGGCTGCGATTGCGGTAGAGGTGTGGACTCTTTGTTCCGGAATCGGTCCGTCAACCAGGGTCATCAAGCCGCCAATCAGGCTGAGAGTGCCGGCCACCGCGAGAACGCCGTGACTCGGAAACTTCGCTTCGAGTACAAAGAGGAAGAGTCCAGCCAGCAGCAGAAAAACTGAGGTGTGATGGATAGGAAGCAGGTTGAGGCCAAAGAGGGCAAGCAAAACGAGAAGGGTGCCGAGGGCGCCCGGAACGATAGTTCCGGGGATGTTGAGCTCGAGATAGATCAGCATCCCACCTAGAACGAGAACAAGAACGGCGAGATCAGGATTTGCCAAACGGCTCAGCAAGCGCTCTCGTAGAGATGGCTCCACAAGAAGGACAGAGGCGCCGGCGAGATGAAGGGGCTGGAGCGAGCCGTCGAAACGGCGAACCTGTTTCCCATCCAAACTCCGTAAGAGCGCAGCATCGTCCGGTGCGGTCAGGTCAATAAGATTGAGCTTGAGTGCCTCATCGTCACTGTAGGACTTCGAGCTGCGAACAGCCTCTTCGGCCGCCTGAAGATTATGGCTTCTCCGGGAGACATAGGATCGAAGAAACGCCAGGGCGTCGTTTTCGATTTTTTCCTTGAGAACGGGATCCATCTCGCGCCCCTCGATGACAGGATGTGCGGCCCCGGCGTTGGTTCCAGGAGCCATGGCGGCGACATCGGCGGCTTCCAGCAGAAAGAATCCTGCTGATCCCGCGCGGCTTCCTGCCGGAGAGATGTAAACGATAACCGGGACGCGCGAGCGCTCGATCGCTTGAACCATGGACCGTGTAGAACTGAGCAGGCCGCCCGGTGTTCCCAGCGAAAGAAGAACGGCTGAAGCGTTGCGATGTTCAGCCTCTGCCAGTCCACGTTCGAGATAGGCAGCAGAGACTGGCTGGATGGTGTCGTGAATTGTCAGCTTGAGGACGAGAGGAGGAGAGGCGAATAGCGGAATCTGAATAAAGAGGAGAACGAAGAACCACGAGCTTCGTTTTGCAAGGTTGCAAACGGGATGGCAGCGAGTGGTCATAAGGACCTCATGGAAGATTCTGACCTCGCGAGGCGAGGGCCTGCTTCATGCCAAGGGCTGCTGTGTTGTTTGGTTCGAGCTTAAGAGCACGCGCCACATCCGCTGCCGAGTCGGCCACCTGATTTCCATTGAGTTCCAGGCGGGCGAGAACAAGATAGGCCGAGGCGTTTGGTTGAAGTTTGATGGATGCTTGAGCCTCTTGCCGCGCCGCGGCCACATCGCCGCTCTGTTCACGAATCGCCGCCAGTCCTGCCCGGGCCTGCGCACTGTTGGGGCTGGCTGCAAGTGCAGACTGGAACTCACGTTCTGCTTCGGGGATCAAGCCTTGCGCGAGATAGTCGCTGCCCAGCTGGATATACTGTGTAGCTTGCTCGGCTGAAGGAAGCGTTTGCATACGAGCGGCGCGCAATTGATCAATCTGGAACGCGGCCTGGCGGAAGGATGCTTCAGAATATGTACGACGAATGCGCTCCAATGGCTCAAAGCTATTGTCGGTCCTGGTGTTCGCCTTTGTGGTGGTTGTTGCAACGGTTGCGCTGGCGGGGGCTCCGCGGGAGATGAGGGCCTTCAGGTTCAGAGCTTCGGAATCTGTGGGACGAAGCTTCAACGTCAGATCGACCTCGCGCTGCGCTTCGGAAGTGTTTCCTGCACGAAAGAGAGACACGGCGAGATTGTAATGATAGTCCGCGTCCTTCGGGTCAGCGGCAACCGCTCTCTGGAAGAGGGCTGTGGCATTGTGTCCCTGACGGCTGACCGCGACGGCTTCGTTGTTGATGACCTCGGGCAAAGGAAGGCGGCTGGCAACAAAGCTGAAGGCTTTTTCCGCCTCCGCATAATGAGCTGCATTGAACCGCGCCAACCCTAGATAAAAATTTGCCTCCAGCGCAAGACGATCGTTTTGCGGAATGCGTGCGAGAGTAGCTGCGGCGCGCTCGTAGTCGCGCTCCATGAACTGGTTTTTACCCAGAGCCAGCAGCGCTGCCGTGTAATTAGGGGATTCCTGTGCCGCAAGTTGGAGGCGTTTGATCCGCTCCTGCGGTGTTGGTGCCCCGACGCCGCGGATGTAATTCTCAAAGGCGCTCAGCTTGACCTGCCCTGAGGCACCAAGAAAGGTTTGGAGGGCAAGGTTGAACTGCGGATCGATATATTTAGCGATCTTCCATGCAATTGTGTTTTGGACATCGAAAAGTTTACGAAGGTCGTTCGAATCTTCGATCGGAGGCGACATGCTGAGGGCATTGACCGCCAACACCTGGGCCTGAACAGAAATGCGGCCATTGGCGACGTTGTAGGAACCGATGATGACGTAGTTCGCGTCAAGGGTCTGGGCAATGCGAATGGTTGTCGCTCGCGTTGGACGAAAGTCTGCGGGAAAGCCCAGATGATCGAGTGCGTACTGACGATCCTCTCGTGAAATGGTGAAGAAGCTCGCCGAGGAGAGTCGTTGATTGAGTGTGTCCGGGAAGGAGTCGCCAATCCAGCCCAGGTCTGCCTGACCTGACCGGTTCTCGAAGGGGAGCACAAGGATGACCCGACCAGACGGTGCCGATGCATCCGCCTGCCGGGCCAAGAGCGACGAGACCGGAAAACAAAGAAGAAATACAAGAAAGAGCAGGCTGCGGCACTCTGAACGGAATGAACTAGACCTAAGCACAGCTTGAGTATAGAGCGTTCCTGGGAGAGTTCGTGGCCTGCTAAATCGATGGAAGTCAGCATCCTCGGTCAATGGGTGGCTGGTAACCTTCAAGGCGCAGATTCATTTGCGAGCGGTGCGCGGTAAAAGAGAGCACGTGCTCCCGATAATCAATTGGAGGAGAAAACGGATGATGTTTCGTTGGATTGGAGCAGGTGCTTTGGCGGCTTGTCTGGGGCTGCCTATGGTTGCGCAGCGGCCGGGAGGAGAACACTCCCGAAAAGTCGTTGTAATCAGCCTGGATGCCTTTGGTGCAGAGAGTCTGCACGATCCCCATCTTCCGGCGCCAACGCTCCGCAGGATGATGCGAGAGGGATCCTATGCGGCTGCGATGCTCCCCATCAATCCGACCGTGACCTGGCCCAACCACACATCGATGGTCACCGGTGTGAACGCGAGCAAGCATCATGTCATCGTCAATGGCTTGATCGTCAATCAGCGGACCGATGCGCAACCGAAGATCGATGCGGAAGCGCCCAAGTCACGGCTGGTAGCCGTGCCGACGGTTTATGACGCCGCCCACAAAGCCGGCCTGACAACGGCAGAGGTGGATTGGGTTGCGGTCATGAAAGCAGACGGAATCACATGGCGATTCGCCGAGAAGCCCGATCCGGACGGCCCGATCGAGCGCGATCTTGTGGTACAGGGAATGGTGAGCCGTGAAGATCTCCAGAATTTCGGCAAGCCGTCTCAGGCCTGGAGGGATCGAATCTATACACAGGCCGCGATCGACATCATTCGTAAGCACCACCCCGATCTGCTGCTGTTTCATCTGCTTGCATTGGACGGAATTGAACACAAGACGGGCTTTGGAAACGACTCAGGAAAAAATACAATCGCATTTCTGGATGACCGCGTGAAAGACATCGTCGACGCTGTTCGCGAGGCGGGTGATCTGGACCGGACCACGTTCCTCATTGTCTCCGACCACGGCCAGCAGAGCGTCTTCAAACATATCAACGGCAATGTTTTACTGCGTCAGGCAGGACTGCAAGGGACTTCGGCGGATAACCCCGCGTTCTGTATTCCAGAAGGAGGGTTCGCTTTGATTTATCAGAACCATGCCACTGTGGAATCGACTGCTGCTCTAATGGCTGCCTTTGCGGGGAAGCCGGGCGTTCGTGCTGTTCTTACACCGACGGAGGCTGCGCAGCAAGGATGGCCAACCCCGAAGGACACCGATCAAGGACCTGACCTGCTGGTGTATGCGGCCAATGGTTTTTCCTTTGCCGGGGACAACTCCCCAGAGGCGGTGACTGAGACGAAGGAAGCCGGGGCTCACGGCTACCCAAATACGGAGCCTCTGATGAAAGCAATCTTCATCGCGTCAGGCGCAGGAATCGCGAGGAAAGGGGAGATTCCCGCGTTCGAAAATGTTGCGGTGGCTCCCACGATCGCGAGCCTACTTAACATCCACCTGGAAAATATCGACGGGAAGCCTCTGAGCAGCATCCTGACCGAAAACGCAACAAAATAACGATCTGGACTAGGGCAAGACCAGGGAAGCATTCATCGCGCGGGGGAAGCGGAGCACGGCAGCCCACTCTCCCTTGCGCCTGGCCTGCCAGACGATTTCGCCGTGGAGAAACGCAGCTGCTTCGGATGGAGAAAGGTCGTGGTGGAAATCGAAGTACTTCGAATCGGAATTCCGATTCGGCTTGCTGAGATTGAGATGGTTGGATGGCGGTTCCCACTTGGTGGAGAAGACCAGAGCAGTGTCGTAGGCGCCAGGATCCTGCGCGGCCCGCGCCATCTGATCCATCGCGAAGTTCTGCAGGGAGACGACCTTGACGGGGTTATGGATATAACCGAGTTCGGGCCGTGTAAGCTCTGCGCTTGCTGGCCATGCGGTAAGGACCGTTGCCTGGGGGTAACGATGTTCGATCAGTGAGATCGCCTGTTGGTGAAGGACGATCATATCGCGGTAGGTGAGGTTGTCTTCCGGTGCAAAGGCGTAGGGAGGATTGATCCAGATGCCCGCAAGAAAGGCGGCGCAGCTGAGTCCGGCAAGTAGCCACCATCTCTGGAGATGCCGCTGCCACGTGACGACACACAAAAACAATACCAGTGGGTACATCGGCAGCAGATAACGGGTCAGCAGCGCTCCCCCCAACACCGAAAAGGCGATCCAATTTGCGCCGAGGACTGTAAGAATTGTTGCCAAAGTTCTTCGAGATAGCCCTGCCGGTGCAGCGGCTTTTAGCGGAACGAAGACTGCGGCAACAGTGCACACGACCGGAACGTACATGTTCATGTGTGTGGCCAGATGAAGAAGCCGATGCCAGAGCGAAAGCAGGATGCGTGCCGGATCGAGATTTGCTGTGGCGTTGTAGCGAAGAAATTCGGGATTGCCGAAGATAAATCCTGTGCGATAGCGGTGGTAGGCGTACCAGGCAACGAGCGGAAACAACGGCGACAGCAGCGATACAACCCAAAGCAGATGCGACCGCCGCTGGGCCGGATTGCGCGAACGGAGGAAGAGAAAGACTTGAAAGCCTGTCAGGGCGAGCGGCGTGACGATAGCCGTTTCTTTCGAGAGCGCCGCAAAGGAGAACAGCCCTGAGGTCAGAATCTGATTATCTGCACCGGGCTCCAGGTAAAGAGCCAGCGCCCACAGCGTGAATGCTGCGGCGAAGATATCGGCGTGAGCCAGCGTACTCTGCGCAAACCAGATTGGATAGAGGCCGGTGAGCAGGACCGTCGCGATCGCGGCAGGTGTATTGCTGAGCGATCTCGCAAGATGGAAGACCGCCACGAGGGCTGCGGCTGCGACCATCACCACAAGAGTTCGCGTTCCGCTGACGACGAATCCTGAAAGGTGCCACCATGCTGCCAGCAAAATCGACGGCAATGGAGGATGCGCATTGGACAGAGTTGTCTGGGGAATCAGGGAACCGGTGCGAAAGAAGTCCCACGCCGCCGGGATGTAGTATCCGGCCTCGTCCCAAAAGTATGGCAGACGAAGCAGGGTAATGTGGCTAAGGTAGAGAGCCGCAAAAAACAACGGAAAGAGCAGTCCGGAAGAGAACTTGGCTGGAGCGCGGCGTAGATTCGGAGAGGATCGCACGCGTCACTTAATGGACGGGACCGCCGGCCTGAGGAAGTTGTTGATCAAGAGCGATCGTTCCGAAGGTCTGCTCGTATTGAGAAAGATTATGGCCAAGCACATTTAGCAGCGCCTTGGCTTGCTGGGGGCTAAGGTAGATCCCCTGGAAGTTTTTGACCGTAAGCTCGTCGGGAACATCCTGGCTCATGGTTCCGAAGACCAGCTGGAAATCCCAAACGGACATGCGAACCTGCACGCTGTTAGCGTACCCTTCGCGATAGTCAGGCGTGGTCGAGAGATTGAGCTTGGGTTCCGGGTTGGGCTTAGGCTGGCTCATATACGTCTATAAATCGCTTTCTAAAAATTTGGTGCGAAAGGGGGGACTTGAACCCCCACGGGTTTCCCCGCCAGATCCTAAGTCTGGTGCGTCTGCCAATTTCGCCACTTTCGCATTCGTTTCATAATAATGTTGATGTCATTAGGTTTACTTCGTAGGATTTATTACTTTGGCCGCTCTTAGTTATATCATCGGTCGCCGATGGGGCCGCGCGACATCCGAAACGAACCGGTGGGCCGCTTTCCGATAGTGCTCTGGTGCTAAATGAGCTGTACCTTATCGTCATTTGAATTGTCGCATGTGCCATCAGGTGGGCGACAGTGCGAATGTCTTTTCGGCTGCGTGCCAGCTTGATGCCTAGCCGGACTGTCTATGAGATTCCCACTAAATTCTCGCTGTGAGATCTTCCGCCGCACAGCGCAAAGTCCTCTCATTTGATTCAAAGGCGAGCCTAATAAGTAAAACGGAATGGCGTTCTCGTTGTTGAGTGAGGACATCCTTGCGTTCGTACGTACCTCTTATCGCCAGAACTTATAAATCAGATCCGCTCCCACAGAAAGCTGGTTTCAAGTGGTGCCGTTGTCGTAGCCCGGGCTGTCATGGGAGTGGACGAATCGTATCTCGTGACGCAGGCGGACGGTGCTTCCGAGATATTTCCTCACGTAGCGCATTGATGTGCCTCTCATCATTCCTTTATGTCTCCTCGGTTACCCAAAGGAACTGAGCTCCAGCCTCACGGACCGGTCAAGCCCAACAAACCACGATCAATAGAAGCCACGAATGTGGAGCAAACAACAAATGCTGTCGAAATCATTGGGTAATCGCGGCCGGCGAGAGATTCATACTCTTTGGTAATCAATGGTTCTTTATTCTGTTTTCCCAAAAAACGAAATCGTATAGTCCGCCTTGAACCTCCCCGGGCCTCGGTTTCCTCATTGCCGGGAATCAATGGAGTATCCCATGTGCGGCATTGCAGGGCTGTTGGTGTTGAGCACCACGTATCAATCGGATCTGACGCGGTGTCTTGTGGAGATCACGAATAAGATGGTAGATCGAGGTCCTGATGCCCAGGGCCAGTGGATTTCTCCTCAAACGAACGTGGGTTTGGGACATCGTCGCCTCTCAATCATCGATCTGGACCCCCGGTCCAACCAACCGATGCACACAGCAGATCAGCGCTATACGATCGTATTCAACGGGGAAATCTATAACTATCAAGAGCTTCGCCGCGGCCTCGAAGAAAAAGGCCGCCGATTTGTAACGACCGGGGATACAGAAGTGTTGTTACAGATGTTCGCAGAGTACGGGCCCCTTATGCTCGGGCGACTGCGCGGGATGTATGCCTTTGGCATTTGGGACGAGGAAGCCCAGCAGCTTTTCCTGGCTCGAGATCCGTTTGGCATAAAGCCTCTTTATTACGCGGAAGGCAATGGCTGTCTATATTTTGCCTCCCAGGTAAAGGCGCTGCTCGAAGCGCCTGGAGTCGACCTGCGAGAACAGAGCGCAGGCCACGTGGGATTTTTCGTGTGGGGTTCTGTGCCGGAGCCGTTCACGCTGTATAGAGGCATCCGATGTCTTCCGAGCGGTACCTGGCTCGTCGCAGGGAAGGGCAAGGTCTCTGAACCGAGGCAGTTTGCCTCTCCTGCAGGAACCTTCACGCAGTTCAACTGGGACGAAGTTCCGACAAATCAGTCCGAATGCAACGCTCGTCTGCACGATGCTCTCGAGGAGAGCGTGCGCATGCACGAGATCGCAGACGTGCCCGTAGGCGTCTTCCTGTCTGCAGGTGTCGACTCGGGAGTGATTGCGTCTCTTGCGTCGGAAAGTGGCAATCCGGTTGAAGCGCTGACCCTGGGCTTCGATCTCTTGCGAGGCACCCCGCAGGATGAAACCACTTTAGCCGCCAAAGTAGCAAAGCAATATGGATTGCCCCACGATGTGGAATTTATCGATCAGGCGAGATTTGTGGAACAGCGGGACAGGTTGCTGCAACACATGGACCAGCCGACGATCGACGGAGTAAATGTATATTTCATAAGCTGGTTAGCTCATCAGCGCGGTTTTAAAGTGGCACTCAGCGGTTTGGGAGGCGACGAACTCTTCGGAGGGTATCCGAGTTTTCGGCAGATCCCTCCAACGGTTCGTACTGTGAGCGCCATTAATTCGATCCCGTCGCTTGCACGTGCCTGGCATGTGATCACCGCACCTCTTGCTCGCCGGTTTACATCCCCTAAATACGCCAGCCTTATCGAATACGGCGGATCGTGGGGAGGTGCCTACCTGCTACGCAGGGGCCTGTTTATGCCATGGGAACTGGCTCGGTTTTTAGATCCGGAGATGGTGCGGCAAGGATGGCAGGAACTCGGATCGATCGGACATATGAATGCTTTGGTGCAGCCGTTAGTGAATCTCTCAGGCATCTCCCAAGAGCAGCGAGATTTTTTGCGCGTCTCCGCTCTGGAGATGAGCTTCTATATGCGTTCCCAGCTGTTACGCGATGCGGACTGGGCAGGTATGGCACATTCCCTTGAGATCAGGGTTCCGTTTGTGGATATGGCCTTGCTGAGGAAGCTGGCGCCTTTGAGAGCCAGCAAGGTATCTCCCCGTAAATCGACCATGGTCCATGCGTTGAAGAAGCCGCTACCTGCGGAGATTGTGAACAGGCCAAAGAGTGGTTTTTCGGTTCCTGTGCGCGAATGGATGCAGGCCACTCCCGAGCGCGGCCTTCGACATTGGGCAAAGTTTGTATATGGAAGGCTCTGGACGAGTCCTGTTGGGGAGCTTAAAGAGATAGCTGAGGCAGATGATCCTCCGACTGCTGCTTGATCGGCGTCTACGGAGACAGAACGTAGGCACTTCGTTGATCGCTGACCGGGGTACTCCTAGGCACCATGTTCTTTGCCAAGGAGGTGTCGCTTACGTGATTACAAATCAGGAGAGCGATCGCATAAAAGTGCGAGATCTGTGACTAAGAGTGAAAAACCTGGTAGCGAGCTCGGGAAGAGTTACGGTAAATTGAGGTTACAGCTACTCGAATCCATGTAGTTCTTCGCGACTGGGCCACGACGCCTCTCAGGCGAAGCTCCATCTCTTTACAATCCAGAACTTTCAACTTCACTGGCGATAAGTGGAGTTGATAGCAAATCCTTCCAGGGCGAGGTGTCTTTCAATGGGAATCACCAGGCGCGATTTTCTGATGCGTGTAGGGCAGGCTGGCGGGTACAGTGCTGCGTTTGCAACCATGCAGTCGTTAGGACTGATGCCGATGAAGGCGACTGCGGCCGAGCCGATCGCGGCGGCAGAGAGAGCAGGCAAGGGAATAAAACTCGTTGTTATGGGCGGCGGAGTTGCGGGCCTGACCACTGCTTACGAGGCGAAAAAGCTGGGATACGACGTCACTCTGCTTGAGGCGCGCCATCGTCCAGGCGGTCGTGCCTGGAGCGCGAGAAACGGCGATGTTGTGGAGTTCGTTGATGGTACGAAGCAACCAATCACCTGGAGTGAAGGGCTTTATCAGAACATGGGACCTGCGCGGCTGCCATCCGTGCATGGCACGATGCTCGGTTACTGTCGGGAATTGAAGGTTCCTCTCGAGGTCGAGGTCAATACCTCGCGTTCGACGCTGCTTCAGAACGACAAAGTCAATGGCGGCAAAGCGATATGTCAGCGTAAGGCGATCAACGACACTCGTGGACAGCTGAGTGAACTCCTTTCGAAAGCGATTGCTGGCGGGGCTCTCGATCAGGAGCTTACCTCGGAAGACCGGCAGCGAATGACCGATGTGCTGAAAGTTTATGGGCCTCTTGATAAGGGCGGAAAATACGTGGGATCTGATCGGGCTGACATCAAGCGTTATCCTGGGGCTGGCCCGCAGACGATGATCGTTGATGACCACCCGTTGACTCTTCCCGAACTGCTGGACGCTAACTTCTGGAGTGCTGAGCTTTACGAAGAGGCATGGGACTGGCAGGCGACGATGTTCCAGCCGATCAATGGCATGCAGCAGATCTCGATTGCATTTGCAAAGGCTCTTGGGCCGGTAGTCGTCTACGATGCTCCGGTAACCGAGATTGCAAAAACAGCCAAAGGGGTTCGCGTGACCTACGGCAGCGGCAAAACGATCGAAGCTGACTACGCCGTATGTGCGATGCCTTTGACCATCCTGAAGAAGATCAAGGCCGATCTCGATCCTGCGCATCGCGGGGCGGTCGATCGTGGCGGCGCCTCCTATCGCGGGTCTTGTAAGGTGCCATGGGAGTCACGACGTTTCTGGGAGACTGATTACAACATCTACGGCGGCCTTTCGTTTCTCGCACAAGGACCGAGCCCAATCTGGTATCCCAGCGCCTCCATGTTCTCCGAGCGGGGCATCATCGTCTCCGGTTACATGGATGAAGCCATGGGCGGCTTTGATCAAATGACGATCGAGCAAAAGTTTGAAGCCTCGCGCGCCTCTATCGAGAAGTTGCATCCCGGCCACGGCAAAGAACTCGAAAAGCCGATCTTCTGTGGTTGGAAGCACATTAAGTGGAACGAAGGTTCCTGGATCGGTCAGACTCCGCAAGCCGACTATGACATCCTCACTCAGCCGGATGGCCCAATCTTCTTTGCCGGGGATCACACCAGCCATGTCGTCGGTTGGCAGGAAGGTGCGGCGTTGAGCGGAAGGCGGGCTGTGCAGATGATCTGCGACAGGGTAAAAGATACTTCCGCTCGAGCATAACGACACATAATCGCAGCAATCAAGGCAATGAGGAGATCTGTGCAATGAAAAAAAAGATGTTCGCAATGGCTATTCTGGTTGCATTTGCGTGCTCAATACAGGGGTATGCGCAGACGGTCGTCAAGCATATCCAGGATGATAAGGCTGCAATCGCAAAAGGTGTATGGGCAGGGGATACGTTCTACCTGAGCGGTCAGCTCGCGTCACCGATGACTCCGGCGGACCCCGCTAAAGGGGTGCAAGCGGAATATGGAGATACGAAGGCGCAAGCAGCCAGTGTCTTTGCCAAAATCCAAGCAGCCTTGAAGGAGCAGGGACTCGATATGAGTGATGTCGTCAAGATGACCGTCTTCCTTGGCCCCGACTCCAAAACCGGCAAGCTCGACTTCGCAGGAATGCAATCGGAATACGTGAAGTACTTCGGAACCAAAGAACAGTCCAATAAACCGGCGCGATCAGCCTTTCAAGTGGCCGCGCTTGCAGCCCCGTGGGCAGCTCTCGAGATTGAAGTCATCGCCGTCAAAAGCAAATAAAAGCAGTAGCCACGAAACGAAGAGGGACCATCCAGGTCCCTCTTTATATTGCTCACATGCAATCGAATCTACTTCTTCATCTCAGAATGAATTGCTGGAGTCGTACTGAGATCGCGAGCCTTCTGCTCAACCGCTCGCATTACTCGAAGGAGGTTCCCCCCATAGATCTTCTTAATGTCGTCGCCGCTATAACCCTTCTCGAGCAGCGCGCGGGTGAGCGCGGGGAATTTGCTGTATGAATCGAGTTCCGGCGGAACGCAAGCGACTCCATCGAAGTCCGTTCCAAGTCCGACATGATCGACGCCGCCAACCTTTACCGCATGATCAATCTGCGCTACCACGTCCGCCAACGTAGCTGGAGGAACCTTGCTTGTGAATTCGGCACGAAGCTTTTCAATGGCAGCAGATCGGGCAGCCGGATCTTCGATCTTGATGGCCTCCGCGTACTGTTCGCGGAGCGCGGCCTGCAGGGGCTTGGAGTCGTTGAAATAGCGTTGGGAGAGAAACTCACACCCGAAGTTGATCTGGACCACACCTCCCTTTGCGGCCAGCGCTTTGATCATGTCGTCGGTCATATTGCGCGTGTAGCTGGTGACAGCGCGACAACCTGAGTGAGACGCAATGATTGGAGCCGATGAGGTCTCGAGTGCATCCCAGAAGGTCTTGTCCGCCGTGTGCGATATATCAACCATCATTCCCAGTCGGTTCATCTCACGTACAACGTCTTTTCCAAATGGAGTAAGGCCGTTATGGTGAGCGACCTTCGGATTTTCTGCGTCGCCCTGCGAGTCTGCCCAATCGTTAGTGTTGAAGTGCGTCAACGTCATATATCGAACGCCGAGAGCGTAGTAGTCGCGCAGGAGGCGCAGCGAATCTTCGATGGCGTGGCCGCCCTCAATCCCCATCAGTGCGGCGATCTTGTGTTCATTGTGGGCACGGACGATGTCGTCGGCGGTCGTAGCAAAAACGAAGTCTTTCGGGTGCGCTGCGATGATGTCGGTGCGCACCGTATCGATCATCTGCAAGGTGCGATTCGCTGAGTGATTTCCGTTCACATACTCTGCACTGACAAATACGGCGAAGAATTCTGCACCTAGAAAGCCCTTCATTCGCGCAAGATCGGTTTGCCCTCGTGTGTTCGGCGCTGCAATGTCATAACCTTCGACTGTGCGTGAGGTGACATCATTGTGGGTATCGATGAGGATGGCCTCCTTCGTGATGCGGTCCACCTCCGCCTGAGTAACTTTATGTGACTGAGCAGTGAGAGGAAGACCAACCAGGGCAAGGGCGGCGACAGCAGACACACATTGCGTGAGCAAGAGAAGGCGCCTTTCTAAGCGGCGAATTTGGATTCCGTTCCTTACACCATAAGGCAAATGCAATCGCAAAAGCGATGACTGTTTCGTTTGTCATGCACCATCGTCAAGAGTGTGAGTTATGCATCAACTCGTACTCTTTGCGTTTCAATTTTGCGTGAACATTTTTATTGACACCCCATAGAGCGTCCGCTAGGCTCAAAGCCAATACCACAAAGGTCAATGTCTACACCGGTGAAGTCGAGCAGCAATAAGCTCTCGCTTTCCTGGAGGGGCATATCAGCTTCCTTTTCGTGGTGATGCAAGGGAAGAGCAGAGACAATGTCCGTCGGCCTGCTCAAGTTTCTCGCAGTTCAATTTGCTTTCCTCAATTTCTCCGGCGGCGTAGCCGGTGAGCAGATTGTAGAGACCCCCGCAGCTATCTACAGCAACTAAAACGTAAGCTTCGTTCGAACCGATTTTGGATCGACTGCGCATTACTCTGGCGCGTCCACCGTGCCCATTGCGCGAACAGATTTCGTGTCTGTGCGGAGCCAAGCGTGGCTCTCTATCTGATCGTAAGACCACTCTCTCCCCGTGGCCTGGACGCACAGGCTCTGATCCCACATGTGTTGAATTACCGCTGGAGGCGCATGATGATTCGCTTACAAGAGAAAAATCTCAATTCTTTTCTTCTTCTGGTCGTGTTCCTGTTGACGTGTGGAACGATTGCATTGGCGCAGTCAAACTACGGTGCGATTCGTGGAATTGTTGCCGATGTTCAGGGTGCTGGAATCCCTGGAGCGGCAGTCGTCCTGACCTCAGAGTCCACACAGATTTCGCGAACAACAATCAGCAACGGATCCGGCGAATATGCCTTCAGCGCTGTTGAGCCCGGGAGATACACGGTTCTTGTAAGCAGCGATGGATTCAAGCGGTCTGAGGCAAGAGGGCTGACCGTCGATGCAGGCAACACCATTGGCCATGACGTAAAGCTCGAGTTGGGCGCGACTAGCCAGAGCGTCGAGGTTACGGCTGCTGATCCCGTCGTAGATAGCTCGACTTCCTATGCAGGGCAATTGATTGATTCTCAAAAGCTGCAGAACCTGCCTAACCCCGGACGCAACCCGTTTTTGTTTTCAAAGCTCGATAATGCCACGACCGCCGTAGGCGATCCGCGCTTCGTGCGTTTCCAGGATCAGAGTGGATCCTCAACCATCTCGATCGCTGGCGCTCCGATGAGCTCGAATAATTATTCGGTTGACGGCGTTCCCATCACCGATTTCAGCAACCGTGCCGTCATCATTCCCAGTATTGAAGCGGTGCAAGAAGTTAAGGTTCAGGCAAACACTTATGATGCCGAGATCGGCCGCACGAGCGGCGGCATGTTCAATACGACGTTGAGGTCCGGCTCTAACGCGCTCCACGGAGTGCTCCAGGGAGAGACTCGTCAGACGAACTGGGGGGCAAACACCTATTTCAATAACCAGCAGGGAATTCCGCGGGGTGCCGCCGAGTTTTATTCCTACGTCGGCAGCCTCTCAGGTCCTATTCCGCTACCCAAATGGCTCGGAGGAAAAGACAAAACTTTCTTCGCAATTACAGAGGAGGGGTATCGTCAGCGTTCGCCGTTTGTAAACAGCACACGCTTCGTTGTTCCCACAGTGTTGCAGCGAAACGGAGATTTCTCTGAGATTGGTACGGTGACTCCCGCGGGCACTTGCACCACCGGTACCAACGGTGTGAATGCGATTTGCATTACGAATCTCGCGACCGGGAGCTACTATCCCGGTAATAGAATCACCAACATCAATCCGATCGGATTAAAGATTCTCCAGGCCTATCCTGCGCCGAACACGACCGAAAGCAGATTTGGTCTTGCAAACTTTAATGGAGGTGACACTCTGGGCGATCGTGCCGACGAATTCAACGGCAAGTTGACCCATCAATTCGCTTCCTGGTGGCTGTCTGATTTCTACTACCTCCACTATGGAAGCAAGGAGCCGGGCGGCAATCCGCTGCAGACGTTAGCCAGTTACTCCGGATCATACCTTCTCTATCGCAAGGTCGACGCCATCGGCATTCAGAACACGATTACGCTGAATCCGACGACCGTTCTTACTGTCGGTTTCGGGTTCAACCGCTTTCCAAATAACACCCAGGACATCAGCAACGGTTTCGATCAGGCATCGCTCGGCTTCCCATCCAACTATCTCGCTGCCCAATCGAAGAAGGCCTTCCCTCGAATCACCACCGATGGCACCAGTCTCGTCAACGAGGGAACTTCAAACTCCGGCCCTGCAGTCTTCTTCTCCCGCAATTTTGTCGTGGGGATTGCGAAGAGCATTGGCAAGCACAGTGTGAAAGCGGGCTATAACTATCGCTCGATCAGCCTCACCTTTACCAGCCTGAGCGATACTTCCGGATACTTCAACTTCAACAACCTGTCAGGAACAGCAGCGGCCGACATCCTGGAAGGGTATCCGACGACAGGACAGCTGATTGTTCCATCACAGCTCGCATACACCACGCCTTACCAGGCCATTTATGTCCAGGACGACTTCCGCGTCACGCAGCGATTGACGCTTAACCTCGGCTTCCGTTACGAGTACGAGGCCGGCATCCACGAGCGCAACAACAAGATCTCCGTTGGCTTCGACCGCAACGCCGTGTACAACGCCTTCGGAGGCAACGTTCAAGCGCGTGGAGGTGTCGAGTTTGCTGGCCAGAATGGTTACGGAACCAACACCGGCAATATGGGAAGCAAGTACAACCCGCGCGCAGGATTTGCATTTGCTGTCGACAACAACACCGTTATCAAAGGCGGCTATGGGGTCTTCTACGCTCCTGTGTATTACAGCAACAGCAACGGCTATGCCCCGGGCTACATCCTTACCAACTCCATCCCTACCCAAAGTGGGACACCAACCATCAGTCTCAGCAATCCGTATCCATCGCTCAAGACCTCACCGACGGGCAACACGAATGGTCTAAGCACGAATATCGGAACGACGTTGTCTCTCATCGATCAATATCGGCGTTCACCTCTCTTCCAGTCATATTCGTTGCAGGTCGAGCGGCAGTTTCCGCTTGGGTTTGCCCTCAGGCTGGGATACGTCGGCGGCCATAGCCGAAACCTTCCCAACAGTCTCAACATCAATCAGCTTCCAGATAATCAGTACGCGCTGGCAACTGGGCTCAACACGAAGGTTGCGAATCCTTATGCAGGCTTAGGCTCATGGGGAACGGGAACAGTCAGCAGGTATCAGACCCTGCTTCCGTTCCCGCAGTACCAGACCATCACCATGGCGACCAGTCAGGGCCAGTCAGATTACAACTCGCTCAACGTGAAGGTGCAGAAGCGGTTCAATCGAGGGCTTACCGTACTGGCTTCCTATACCTGGTCATCGAACTGGGACAACATTTGGGGCGCTTACGGTTCTTCGAATTCTTTGAACTCCGGCAACAATGGGCCACAGGACGCCTACAACCTGTCTCCGGAGTATGCTCGCGCTACCAACGATATTCCCAATCGATTTTCAGTCGCCGGAACATACGAGCTGCCATTCGGACGAGGCAAAGCATTGCTCGGCGGAGTCAATCGATGGCTTGATCTTGCTGTGGGTGGTTGGCGGTTCAATGACATCACCATTATTCAGAACGGTGGTCCTCTTGCAATTACGCAAAGCAACGGGAACAGCGCATTCGGCAATAGTGCCCAGCGTCCCAGCCTTATCCTTGGATCTTCGCCCTGCAAGTCGGGCAGCCCACAGGGAAGGCTTAACAGCTACTTCAACGCAAACGCTTACAGCATAACGGCACCGTTCGCCTACGGTTCAGCTCCTCGTGCGAGCAGCTGCTATGGCCCGGGTTACATCAACTCTGATCTTTCCCTGAATAAGGATTTCCACGTAACTGAGCGAGTCCATGCAGAGTTCCGTGCCGAAGCCCTCAACGCATTCAATACGCCGCAATTTGCTACACCAAATCTCTCCGTAGGTAACGCTACCGTAAATCAGACAACGGGAGCGGTTACCTCTACGCGGAACTCTGGTGCGGGGCAGATTACCGGCACACTGGGCTTTCCAAGGCTCGTTCAGTTGGGGGGCAGAATTACCTTCTAGCGGTCCAAATTCTCCACAATTCTTGGGGCATCGCATCCGCGGTGCCCCTTTTTTTATGGCAGAACTGATCCTTTCACAGCTTGCACACCCTGTCCTGTTGTTAGCTGGCTATGATAAAAAGACGGAAACGGTCGTATCTCTGAACCGGTCCGCGCTTCAATTAGCTATTAAACCTGGTCCAATCTGCTTCGCGAATGGCGAAGAATCATGTGGAGAACTGAAATGTCTGAAGGAACTTGCGATATAGGTCTCATTGGTCTGGCTGTTATGGGCCAGAACCTTGTGCTGAATATGAATGATCACGGGTACAAGGTGGCCGTGTTCAACCGCACGACCTCTAAGGTCGACGACTTTATTAATCACGAAGCAAAAGGAACCCAGGTCGTCGGAGCTCACTCCGCAGAAGAGCTCTGTAAACTGCTGAAGCGTCCCCGCCGAGTCATGTTGATGGTAAAAGCCGGCGACGTCGTCGACCAGACCATCGAGCACGTGCTCCCTTATCTCGAAAAGGGCGACATCATTATTGACGGTGGCAACTCCCTCTTTACCGACTCCAATCGTCGTCGGAAGGTGCTGAACGAGAAGGGAATCCTGTTTATCGGTACAGGTGTTTCGGGTGGAGAAGAAGGTGCGCGTTTCGGTCCTTCCATCATGCCCGGAGGCGATCCTGCTGCGTGGCCTCATGTGAAGGAGATCTTTCAAGCGATCTCAGCCAAGGTCGAGGACGGTTCGCCCTGCTGCGACTGGGTCGGTCCCGATGGCGCTGGCCACTACGTCAAGATGGTCCACAACGGTATCGAATATGGCGACATCCAGTTGATCTGCGAAGCCTACCAGCTGTTGGAGGATGCCCTGGGGCTGACCCCGGACGAGCTGAGTGAGATCTTTACCGAGTGGAACAAAGGAGAACTCGACAGCTATCTGATCGAGATCAGCAGCAAGATCTTCGCCAAGAAAGACGAAGACGGCAAGCCACTCATCGATAAGATTCTGGATACCGCGGGACAGAAGGGGACCGGAAAGTGGACGGCTATCTCCGCCCTTGATCTCGGCCAGCCGGTTACGCTGATCGGTGAGAGCGTCTTTGCGCGTTGCCTCTCAGCGCTCAAGGACGAGCGTATTGCGGCTTCGAAGGTTCTTCAGGGACCCAAGAAGACCCTGACGATCTCAGAGAAGAAAGAGTTCATCGAGGACGTGCGTCGTGCTCTCTATTGCTCCAAGATGGTGAGCTATGCCCAGGGCTACATGCTGCTTCGCGCCATCGAGCAAGAGCAGAAGTGGGAGCTCAACATGGGGGGCATCGCCCTGATGTGGCGCGGAGGATGCATCATTCGTAGCGCCTTCCTCGGCAACATTAAGGCAGCGTTCGATAAGAATCCCAAACTGCAGAACCTTCTGCTGGATGATTTCTTCTCTAGCGCGCTCAATAAATACGGTTGGTCCTGGCGTAAGGCGATCATTCATGCCATTGAGATCGGCGTACCTACCCCGGCCTTCTCGACAGCGCTGGCCTTCTATGACGGCTATCGCACCGAGCGTCTTCCTGCAAATCTGCTGCAGGCGCAACGTGATTTCTTCGGCGCTCATACGTATGAACGTGTCGATAAGCCGCGGGGCGAGTACTTCCACACCAACTGGACCGGTACTGGCGGCCGCGTGTCTTCCACAACCTATAACGCGTAATGGCACAAAGGGTGAAGGGGCAAGCCTCTGCGGCTTGCCCCTTCTTTGTTTTGGGGAGTGAATGTTTCGGCAGGCTATCTCAGCCGTTGCCACGCATCATAGGTGAAGATGCCGACGATGCTGATCGTCATAGCGGCCGCGGCAAATCCGAGAACGCGAATGACAGGAGCGATCTTGTTGACCTTTCTCACAATTTCGTTCTGCTCTTGTTGTTCGTTGGTCTCCTGATCGCCAAGGAAGAGCTGGTCCTCCTCATAACGAGTAAGCTGTCCGCGATAGGCAAGCAGCGCCAGGAAACAGGCTGCCACAACTCCCCAGATGATGAGCATGACAGGTATTGTGCTCATAGCGTTTCCCTCCGCCCTCATAAGAGGGCCAGAAATTGGGCGATCCGGGCTGGGCCAAGAGCGGGCCGGCAGCAGGCTCGGATGGCAGCGGGGGCCGTCCGAGGGCATAATACGCCTGCCTGGTAAGGATGAACCAGTTTTTTGTGGTGAGTTGCTCAAACAGGTTCCTGCAGAACAGTTTCCGCCAAAGACATTCAGAAGCCGTGAACTTGTTACAAAGCTTCAAGGAAGTTCGCGGAGTCACATGAGCGACAGCCGTACTTCAGTGGCGCCTCTAATTTCTGGAAGTTACGCCTCTAGGCAGGCATCTTGCAGGGCCGCGTTCCCCACCCCATCAATGCTAAGACCGGGCCATTAAATAAATACCGAAGCCCGCCACCCCTAGGAAGATCAGAATCACAATGCCAATCAAGGCCGCAATAAACTGTGCGGATCGCTGGGCAGCGGCCTCCGAGGGCTGCGTGATCCCAAAGGTGTTGATAAACGCATTTGCAAGAAAGAGAAGGGGTTTCATGAGCGGTCTGCCAACAGGATACCTCTCCGAAATGGTAGCAGTTTTATGGCCCGGGGGAGCTTGAATCCCTGTCCACGCTAAAAACATCTAATCAAAGTGTTCTGATGTGTGGGCTTTCCGGCAGGCTTGCCCCTGCGATTGAGGGAGCATACACTTTAAATGTCTGGAGAAAAGACAAGGAGATTCGATGTCGACTGCCACCGTCACCCCTACCGCTGAAGTTGTTACTGGTGCTCCTGCTTCTACGCAGCCTGTCACTCTTACCCACAACGCGATCGCGAAGGTAAAGGAGATTATGGCGTCGCAGGATCCGGCCCCCGCCGGGCTGCGGATCGGCGTCGTGGGGGGAGGCTGCTCCGGGTTTCAGTACTCCATGTCCTTCGAAAATCAGGCGGGAATGATGGATAAAGTCCTGAAATTCGAGGACTTGAAGGTCTTTGTCGACGCCACCTCCGCGATGTATCTGGTCAATTGCACAGTCGACTACGTCGAGACACTCGAGGCTGCGGGCTTCAAATTCGAGAATGCCGCCGTCAAGTCGACCTGCGGCTGCGGTTCCAGCTTCAGCGTCTAACTCGTTTCAAGAGGTTATTCTGAGAAGGCCCCGGAGAATCCGGGGCCTTTGCTATAGAAACATCTTTTCAGCAGGCGTCTAAAAGGAACAGTCTTCATCGAGACAGGTCGTAATTCGATTCAGGGTAGGTTGTTGGTTTTATGAACGAGTTTGTAGTTCGGCTGGCGGATGAGCGTGGGCGGGTACTGGAACAGACCCACATGGCTGCCAATGCCGAGGAGCTGCATGCGCGCTTCACCCAGGCCGGCTATTACGTCTACTCCGTAAAGTCGCGCGGCAGCCTTGCCGGTAGCCGCAAAAAAGTAAAGCTCGAAACCTTCCTGATCTTCAATCAGCAGTTTTTGACCCTCATTCGTGCAGGTCTTCCCATTTTGGGATCGCTCGACCTTCTGGCTCGCCGGCAGAAGATCCCCCAGTTCCGTGGCCAGCTGGAAGATGTTGCGGCACGGGTGAAAACCGGTGAATCCATCTCGCAGGCATTCGAGGCGCAGGGAGGTTTTCCTCTCGTCTACACCACGACTCTGCTCGCGGGTGAGCGATCCGGAAACCTTGAAGAAGTCCTCCAACGTTACCTTGACTTCCAGCGCGTCTCCTTGACCTTCCGCAAGAAGCTCAAAGCCAGCCTTATCTATCCAGCCTTGCTGATCATTATGGTGATCGGTCTGTTCATCTTTCTCATCACCTTTGTCGTCCCTCGATTCGCGCAACTCTATGAGCAGCTGGGAACCGCACTGCCTTCTCTCACTGTCTTTCTGATGGACCTTGGAAGAAATGCTCAGAACTATGGCATCTACTTCGCGATTGTGGTGGCTGCGTTGGGTTATCTGCTCTATCGCTGGACCAAAACCGACGCGGGAGCGATGTTGATTGATCGTGTCCGGATAGGGATACCTGTCTTCGGAGACGTATGGTTGAAGTATCAGGTGGGTCTCTTCGCCAGAACGTTGTCGACCCTGCTGACCGGGGGACTTCCCCTGGTTCCTTCCCTTGAGACTGCGGCCCGATCGATCGATTCCCGCCAGGTTGCCAGCGCCATTCTTCGCTCTGTGGGAACCGTTCGCGAAGGAAAAGGGCTCTCCCGCAGCCTCGAACAGACGAAGGCATTTCCGGAGCTCGCCATCGAGATGATCGAGGTTGGTGAGTCGACCGGCGCGCTTCCTCAGATGTTGAACTCGGTGGCGGAGTTCTTCGAAGAAGACGTGCAGACGAACCTCACCGCCGCGATGAGCCTGATCGAACCGCTCATTCTTGTGGTTATGGGTGTTGTCGTCGTAACCATTCTGATCGCGCTTTATCTGCCCATCTTCAGTCTCGGCGCAAGCGGAATGAGCGGTCACTAAATAAATACGGGCCCCGATACATTCGAAGTTTTCTCTTCGGAGAGGTCATTGATGATGTCTGCTCGCAAAGCTTTCTGCGCCGGTGTTTGCGCACTCCTTTTCTTATCTCTTGGCTGCACACGAACCTATTACAAGGCGATGGCTACCCTCGGGAAGGAAAAGCGCGACATCCTGGTTTCGCGCGTGAAGGAGTCGAAGAAGGATCAACAGCAGGCCAAGGAACAGATCAAGACGACGATGGAGTCGTTTCAGGAACTTACCGGATTTCAGGGGGGCCAGCTTGAGAAGAACTACAAAAAGTTGAATAGCGAGTATGAAAAGGCCAACGACTCCGCAAAAAAGCTGCACGACCGCATTGATTCCATCGACAAGGTCTCCAACGATCTCTTCAAAGAGTGGCAGAAGGAGATCGATGGAATGGAAAATCGCAAACTAAAGCAGCAGTCGACGGATATGCTGCGCCGGTCCCGGCTGCAGGAGGCTGGCTACCTTAAGTCGATGCGTCTGACCGAGGCTCGCATGACCCCCGTCATCGCTGCCTTCCATGACCAGGTTATCTTTCTTAAACACAACCTCAACGCCCGAGCCATAGGCTCTCTCAAGGGAACCTCGGCAAAGATCTCAACCGACGTAGATGTGCTCTTGACCAGCCTCGATGGATCGATCGCGCAGGCCGATGCCTTAATTCAGTCTCTCAGCGCATCTGGAGAGTAGCCTCTCAGAGACGATTCACTGTTCTCAGAACGCCTTCAAAACCCGTTTGGCCCCCAGCGAGAGCATAAGGCGCGAGAAGCCGCTGAAGAGCATGCTGATGCCAACGAGGGTGCCAATTGCCCATACGGTGCTGAAAGGCCACTGTCGCCAGATCATGATGGCCAGCAAAAGGGTGATTAGGCCGTCAAACAGAAGCCAGCCGGAGCCCTCCCGGGAACGCACCTGAAAGAACGCAACCACTTCAAATATCCCCTCGAAAAACAGGTAGATAGCGAGCAGAAGCGTGAGAGAGACAAGTCCCGCCACCGGGTGGACGACCAGATAGAATCCGGCAAAAAGATAGGCTAAACCCACCAGCAGTTCCCAGATGCGGGTACCGGTGGTGTGGCCCTTCCAGGCGAAGACCAGATGCGTCACTCCGCTCAGAATCAGCGCCCAGCCGACAAAGAGCGTGATCCCGATACCTCCCACAAATGGGATCAGCAGCGTGAAGAAACCCGCCAGAATGAGCAGGATACTGAGGGTGATGGACCAATTGAGGGTCCGGTGGGCGAAGTTGGAGATAGTGGGTGCGGCATCGCTCATGTTGCAATCCTCCGGAGATCGAATCTTCAGGATCGAATTACTTCAGAAAAGCGGGGTGGCCGGGATAGTACCATTAAAGAATTAGGGGGAAGCTCTAAAAGCCGGATATCGAGAAGGGGCCGGGGTAGCAGCCATCAATATAGATGGTTGTCGTTACAAAGAAAAGGGTTTCAAAATCGCCACCCGGCGTCTCGGGGGTGACGCTTCCCAAGGCATAGGAGTCTTACAAGGTATGGCAAATCTTCCGCTGGCGATCCCAGTCAGTGATCTGGGAATAGATGAACTCGAGCGTGCACAAGCTCTCGCGCGAAGATACCATGCCGACTTCATTGACCTCAAAAACTTCAAGATCCAGCACGACCTCTTCAAGCGTGTCCCCGTGGACATGATGTTCCGGTACAACTTCGTTCCGCTGGAGCAGGTTGGGTCGCGTCTCGCCATCGCCGTGTCGGATCCATCCCGGCTGATGGTGCTCGATGAGATTGCCGGCCTCCTTGGAATGCGGCTGGTCACCCGAGTCGCGACTCTTTCGCAGATCACGGAGCTACTCAAAAAGACTGAGCAATCGCAACGCGTGTTGGAAGAAGCAACAGAAGGACTCGCCTTCGATGTCTTATCGAGCGAAGAGAATGCCGATGAGAACATCTCCATTGAGCGACTGACCAGCGAAGACGATATCTCGCCGATCATCCGCCTGGTGGATACGACTATCTTCACTGCGCTTGAGCGCCGCGCATCCGATATTCACCTTGAAACTTTCGATGATTCTCTCCTGGTCAAGTACCGCATCGACGGTGTCCTGCAGCAGGCCATGGCGCCAATCGCGCGGGAGCATCATCAGACGATCCTCTCCCGCATCAAGGTCATGAGCGAGCTCGACATCGCCGAGCGCCGCGTTCCTCAGGACGGCCGCTTCCGCGTACGGTACAAGGGAAGGCTCATCGACTTTCGCGTCTCCATCATGCCGACGGTCCATGGCGAAAATGCCGTACTTCGTGTACTCGATAAAGAGTCGATGAGCGAGAAGTTCAAAAAGCTCTCGCTCGATGTCGTCGGCTTTGCAGCGCGGGACCTTGAGCGGTTTCGCCGCTACATCAAGGAGCCTTACGGAATGGTGCTGGTAACCGGGCCCACCGGCTCCGGCAAGACGACCACGCTCTACGCCGCGCTGAACGAGATTAAAAGCGAAGAAGACAAGATCATCACCATCGAAGATCCAGTCGAGTATCAGATTCGCGGCATCACTCAGATTCCCGTTAATGAGAAGAAAGGCCTCACCTTTGCACGCGGCCTTCGTTCCATTCTGCGTCACGACCCGGACAAAATTCTTGTCGGTGAGATCCGCGATGCTGAAACAGCACAGATCGCCATCAACTCGGCCTTGACTGGCCACCTAGTCTTCACGACAGTGCACGCGAACAACGTGGTCGACGTTCTGGGACGCTTTCTGAACATGGGAGTGGAACCGTATAACTTCGTGTCAGCTCTGAACTGCATCCTTGCGCAGCGGCTGGTCCGGCAAGTCTGCGATTTTTGCGTACGTGAGGTCCGCTATTCTGACGAGGAACTTGTCGCGAGCGGACTCGATCTCGACGAATGGCGCAACTTCCGCTTTCGTGAAGGGGCGGGTTGCATCGAATGCGGTGGCACCGGGTATCGCGGGCGGTCGGCAATCCATGAGCTGCTGGAGCTCGATGACGAGATTCGAGAGATGCTCCTGGCGAAAAAGCCTGGCAGTGAGATTCGCAAAAAAGCCCGGGACAAAGGCATGGCATTCCTTCGCGACTCTGCCCTCGAGCGGGTTCGGGACGGCATCACTACGCTCAAAGAGATCAATAAGGTAACCTTCATCGAAGCGGGACGTTAGTCTCAGGTGCAACGAGCAGAATGAAGAACAAGGTAAGCTGAGACGCAATGGAGATTTTCCCGAAAGCATTGGGCTCGCGACCGCGACTCGCGGTTGAGCTGAGACCGGATGGTGTCGTAGCTGCCAGAGCTGAAGACGCCACCGCTGTCCTGAAAGCGGTAGCAGCAAGCCCGCTGGACCACACCGCGCTCGCGGTAGGCCTCAAGCCCGGTAATCTTCTCGACAGGAACCTCGTGGTTGCTGCGCTCCGCGGAGCTCTCGACAAGGTTAGTACGCGCGCCGGAGATCGAGGTCAGCCAGTGACCCTGATCGTTCCCGACGCGACGGCACGAGTATTACTGCTGGAGTTTGACGCGTTGCCGGCCAAACCGGCAGAGGCGATTGGCGTGATTCGGTTCCGGCTGAAGAAGCTGTTGCCGTTCGATGTGGATCACGCTGCCCTCAGCTATCAAGTCATGTCTACGGGGAAGAGCGGGCTCCGTGTTCTGGCAGTTGCGATGCCGCGTGAGATCTTAGAGGAGTATGAAGGAGCGGTCGTAGCCGCAGGCTACACTCCCGGCGCCGTACTCACCAGCACGCTTGCGGCGCTGGCCTGCCTCGAGGAGCAGGCGGCTCCCGTTCTCGTCGTCAACGCCGGGCGCGAGGGAATTACGACGGCGATTGTGCAGGCAGGCGTACTCTTGCTCCATCGCTTTCTGGAACTGGCCGATGAACTCCCCGTGTTACCGGAACAAGATGTGCCCTTTCGTATGCAGGACACTCAGTCAGGAGACGCTCGCATTTCCGTGGAAGCAGCCATCCAGCAACAGGTGCTCGCCTCTGCGGAAGCCGCTATGGCTGGCAGGGAGATAGCCCAGGCGGTTAGCGTCGCTATCGCCTATTTTGAGGACACACTGGCCAATCCACCGGAGAAGATCCTCTCTACCGGAACCCTCAGGGCAGAGACGTTGCAATCGATTCTCGAAGAGAACGGTTTTGGTGGAGCTGATGTGAGGGAAGTGGTGGGGTCGGAAGCTCTTGCTGCTGGCGTTGGCACGACCCAGATCCCCCGGAGCTGGCTCGCTGGGGTGAGGGGAGCGTTAAGAAACTGATGCAAATCTCAGTCAATCTTGCAACGCGTCCATTTGTCGAGCTGCGACCCCTCTATGCCAGGCTTCGGCTCATCGCTGCTGCGTTGCTGCTCCTTGCCATAATTTTCGGCGTGGCGCTGCACTTTCTGAATGCGAAAGCGCGTCAGGCTGAAGCGCAGATGAACATCCTGAAGGCAAAGACCCTCGGATTCCAGAATGTGCGGCAACAAAACGAAGCCCGGATGCGGCAGCCGCAAAATATGGCCGTTCTGGAACGCAGCCGTTTTCTCAACGAAGTGTTCGCAAAGAAGAGCTTTAGTTGGACTGCTGTCATGATGGACCTTGAGCGGGTTCTTCCCGCAGGTGTCCAGGTCACCAGCATCGAGCCCGCAACGACCAAATCTGGTGACGTCAACATACGTTTGCGCGTTAGCGGCGAGCGTGAGAGGGCAGTGGAGTTGATCAGAAATCTCGAAAAGTCGCAGCGTTTTATCGCTCCCCGTCTTGCGGGAGAATCAACGCTGGCCCAGGAGGGAAAGAATATGGGGTTCTCCCCCTCCGCGCCTGGGGCCGTCGAGTTTGAGATCTTCAGCGGCTACAACCCGCTACCCGAAGCGACAGCTTCCACCACAAAGGCAAGCTCCACGGCACAGGATGGAGCGGCGCACCCGAAGATCTCGGCACCATCGAGCACACCGGGACGGCACGCGTCGGCGTCGCCTCGAACACGAAAACCACAACCGGGGGCTCGGCCATGACGACAGCCACAAAGCCAGCCCTCAGCGCAAACGTGCAGAGCTTTTCCCAAAAAGCACGCGTCCAGATGACGCGGTCGAATCTCTATTACGCCGGCATTGTCCTGCTCGTGCTGGTCAATCTATATCTGCTGGTCCAGATGGCTCTGGCATGGAACACGGCCAGCAGTCAGAGCCCGCAGGCCCTCGAGCAGCAGACCGTCGCAATGAAGACCGCCGAGATCGCCACCAAGCCTCTCGAAGGACTTGATCGCAAACTCACGACCGCTACAGCAGATGCTGATGGGTTCTATGCAAAGCGTCTGCCGTCCGCTTACTCCGAAGTTGTGGCGGAGTTGGGCGCGCTCGCGAAGCAGCAAGGAGTGAAGCTCACCCGGGTGCAGTACGCGGATTCACCCATGCTCGATAGCGCTACGGGAGCGCTCACCGAAGTTCGCATGGACGCCAGTCTTAACGGAGATTATCGTCCGCTGGTTCTCTTCATCAACTCGCTCGAGCGCGACAAGATCTTCTTCCTGATCCGTGGCGTGACGTTGACGGGACAAGAGACCGGCATGGTCGGTCTGCGTCTGGCATTAACGACATATCTGCGACCCGGAAAGAGCCCGGCGCCTCCTGTCGGTTCGCGGAATACGAGCGCATCCGATACCTCAAACGGGGGTGGCGCTCGATGAAGCTCACGCCCGATACCCAGAAGAAAGCGCTCGTTGTGGCAGTCTTCCTCCTCCTGGCAGGCGGAATCCTCTACTATCAGCTCTCCGACGGCACCTCTGCTCCTCGTCCGACCTCCCCCGTCATTGTGCAGCCGCCACGGTCCTCCGGGTCGTCCTCTCATTCTCCGGGAGTGGCGAAGAATGTAGGCAACGCCTCGGCACAGCTGGATCCGACGCTCCGGATGGGACCCATGCTGGTCGCCGAACGGCTCGTCTACTCCGGGACAGGACGCAACATCTTCTCAGCAACCTCGGCGCCGGTGGAGATCCCAAAGCCGATCGCCTCCGCACGTCCGAAGACAACCGCGCCGGTGTACACGCCTCCACCGGGACCCCCGCCGCCTCCGCCGATCGAACTCAAGTTCTTCGGTACGGAGACCTCGTCGACCGGAAAGCGCAAAGTCTTTCTGCTGCATGGCGAGGATGTCTTCCTGGCGGAAGAAGGGGACATTGTGCAGCGACGTTATCGTATCCTTACCGTCTCGGCCAACTCTGTGCTTGTCGAAGACATGGCGAATAGCAATCGACAGTCGCTCCCACTCATCGCCCATTAGGTCAACCATGCAGGACACGCAGAAAAATACCGCGCGGGAAGGCGAACAGGGATTCATGCTGGTCGGCGTGATCGTTCTCGTATTTCTCGTATTTCTCGCGTTGAGCATCGCCGCGCCCAAGGTCGCACGCAATCTCCGTCGCGAGCGGGAAGTGGAGTCCATCCATCGCGGTAACGAGTACGTGCGCGCCATCCAACTCTACTACCGCAAGTTCGGACGTTATCCCGGCACCATGGATCAGCTGGAGAAGACCTCAAATATGCGTTTTCTCCGCCAGAAGTATCCCGATCCATTGACCGGTAAGCCCAACTGGAGATTGATTCACGTTGGCGAAGCAAAAACAACTGTAAAAGGTTTCTTTGGCAAGCCTCTGGCTGGAATCGGCGGGGGTGCAGGAGGCCTCGGCGCAGCCTCCTCCATGGTGTCTTCCGGCCAGCCCGGCTCTACTGTGAATGGAACCTCAACCGGGTCGTCTTCGGGATTCGGTAGCCCCATGGGATCTTCCAGCCCAACGGGAAGCTCTTCCTCCGGCTTCAGCCTCGGCTCATCTTCCAGCACCACTCCAGGTTCCTCATCGGCGTCCGGAGCTACCGTCTCGTCTTCCAGCGGATCGTCAGGTTCGTCGAGCGGTATTGGGAGCCAATCCGCGACCAGTTTTACCGGCGGAGGCGCACCCATCGTCGGTATCGGCAGCTCTCGCTCCGGAGCCTCCATCACGATTCTCAACGAACAGACCACCTACCAGACATGGGAGTTCATCTACGATCCTCGGATCGAGCAGATGAAGGCCAAGGCAGCCGTCTTGGGTGGCGGCGTCAACTCCGGGTTCGGCTCCGGCTCCGGTTCTTCTTCCGGCTCTGGCTCTGGCTCAGGCTTCGGAGGAAGCTCCCCAACCAACTCTTCGCCCTTCAGTTCCACACCTTCGCCCGCCCCATCTGGCGGCTCAGGCTCAGGAAGTTCAGGAACCATCTCCCCCACGAATCCGCAATAAAGCACAGGCGCGAAGAACATCTCGCGCCTGCACCTGTGACGGTGGTCTGGTCTCTCAGGCTGTTTTGGCCTGCCAAAGTGCGACCGAAGCTCCCGTCGGGTCCACAATCATCGAGAAGGAGCCGTGCCCAGGAACCTCCTGTTCTCGCATAATCACCTTTGCCCCCAAAGCAATCGCCTTGTCGGTCGATTCTTTCAGGTTTTCCACCCCAATGTAGGGAAGCCACGCGGTTGGAGCTCCCTGCATGCTGTAGATTCCTCCACCAGGGCCATCCGACGGCTTGAAGACCGAATAAACTCCGGCCGGTCCTCCCATATCGATATCGTTGAAGCTCCAGCCGCAAAGCTGGCCGTAGAAATCCTTGGCTTTCCCCAGATCGGGGGTGTTGAGTTCCATGTGGACAAAGGGTTGAGCCATAAATACCGTCTCCTCAAACAAGCAAATTTATCGACGGCCCAATGCTACTCTGCAGGATTCTCCGAGGCGGAAAGTCCTGTTAAATTTATAGGAATTTGTGACAAGCACCTCTACTCGCTGGCTCCGGACTTTTTCCTCTTTGTCGGCACAGGAGAGGGCACAACGACCGGGCGTCGCATCGGGATCAGTCCGGCCGCGGTCTGTCCCTGCTGCATCCGCGACAACATCTCGGTGCGGACATAATCCACAAAGCCTTGCATCTGCCGGTTCATCTCCTCCATACGTTCCCGCATCTGCAGGATCACGGCAATTCCGGCGATATTCACTCCTAAGTCTCGGGCAAGGTTCAGGATAAACTCCAGACGCTCCAGGTCTTCATCCGTGTACAGACGGGTATTTCCCTCGCTACGCGACGGGCGCAAAAGTCCTTCCCGCTCATAGAGCCGCAGTGTCTGGGGGTGGATTTGGTACATCTCGGCAACCGCCGAAATCATATATGCACCTTTGCTCTTGCGCCTTGTCGCCATGATGTGTCCTTCTCTCGTTCCTGCGTCTTTTCTTAAGCAGAAGTCTAGCGTGAGGCCGCAGATTGACGTCAAACAAAATTAGCTATGCTTGTCGGAACTCTCACAATTGATTGGATGCCTCTCCTATGAAGCGAACTCATCTTCTCCAGATGCTTGCCGGAGTAACTGCTGCAACTGCTGCCTGTGCCCTCACTGCAGTAAAACGCCGGCAAAGTGGCCATCGCAGAACCGAAGATCGCGTGGTGCTGATCACCGGAGGGTCGCGTGGTTTCGGGTTCGCCATCGCCGAACGGTTTGCCCGCGAGGGAAACAAGCTGGTTTTGACCGCGCGTAGTGTGGAGGAACTCAACGAGGCTCGCAACTCGTTGCTAAAGAAGAGAGCCGTCCTTTCCGCAGACGATGTGCTGCTGATCCCCGCCGATCTCAAGGACGAGGCTCAGGCAAAAAGCCTGGTCGAGCATGCGATCGGTCACTTCGGCCGCATCGATGTTCTGGTCAATAATGCAGGCATCATCGACGTCGGCCCGATCGAAGATTTTTCCGTCGAGACCTTTCGCAATTCCATGGAGGTCAACTTCTTCGCAGCTCTGCATGTCACGCAGGCCGCGCTGCCCTATATGCTGAACCGGGATCGCAGCAGGCCCGCGGCAATCGTAAATATATGTTCCATCGGCGGCAAAGTTGCTGTACCCCACATGCTCCCTTACACCGCAAGTAAATTTGCTCTTGTGGGATTTTCTCAAGGATTGCATGCGGAACTTCGCCACAAAGGCGTTCGGGTGACCACAGTTTGTCCAGGGTTGATGCGGACGGGAGGACACGTTCATGCCAACTTCGTAGGGAACGCCAGGAAAGAAGAACGATGGTTCAATCTGGCTGCCACCACTCCCATCGTCGCCGCGTCCGTCAAGCGGGCGGCCAATCGCGTCTATCATGCTGTGGCTCAGGGAAGGGCAGAGATCACGATCACGCCACAGGCGTGGCTCATGGCCCGCGCTGTTGGAATTGCCCCTGAGGCAGTACAACGGCTAGGTTCGCTCGCCAACGAATTCATCCTGCCGGCCCCCGTTACGACTAGCTCTCGAGGGCTCGGAACCGCGATGCAGGCTCATGCAGAAGAAGAGGAAGGAGCGGCCACAACGACCGCTCCCTGGATCTCCACTGCACAGAGCCATCCGGTCATGTAACGTTCAGATCTTCGTAAACAGGTCCTCGCGCGGGTCTTCAGGATTCAACTTGGCGAACTCCCGCAGGATCTCCTTCGACCGCTCGTCCTGCACCTTGGGAACGACGATCCGCACTTCAACAATCTGGTCGCCCCGTCTGCCTTCCTGGACAGCCGACGGAACCCCTTTTTCTCTCATGCGAAGCTTCTGGCCCGTCTGCGTTCCCGGCGGAATCTTCAGCTGGGTTCTTCCTCCGCCTTCGTGCGTATCAATCGTGGGCACGTCGATCTTGGCTCCGAGAGACGCCTCCGAAACCGTGACCGGAACCGTTACATAGATATCGTCCCCGGTCCGCGTGAAGACGGGATTTGTCCCCGCCTTGATGATCAGAAACAGATCTCCTGCGGAGCCACCATTCGTCCCCGCATTGCCTTTTCCAGCCAGCCGTATCCTCTGGCCATCGCGCGTTCCCGGTTTGATGCGAAACTCAAGCGGCTCCTTCCGCATAACTACGCCTTCCCCCGAGCAGGTGGGGCAGACGTTCTGCACTTTGCCGGAACCTCCACAGCGCGGGCACTGGATGTTGAACTTCATACGGCCACCCATCTGGGTCACCTGTCCCGAGCCGTTGCACTCCGGGCAATCCGTGTTACCGCCCGTCGTGGACTTGCCCTTGCACGTCGGGCAGATCTCCTGTCGCTGGATCTCCAGCCGCGCAATTCCTCCGCGGATCGCCGTCCAGAAATCCACGCTCACCTGATACTCCAGATCGGTGCCGGGCTGAGGACCGCGTGCAGCATTGCGATTTCCAGAGAACATCTGGCTGAAGATGTCGCGAAAACCTCCACCGCCTCCACCAGGCTGTTCCTGGCGCCCGGCTCCGCTGCCCGGTTGGAAATCGGAAAAGTCGAAGCCACTGAAATCGAAAGGAACCCCTTGACCTCCTCCCCTGCCGGCCTGCGCCCCTCCCCCAAAGCCGCCAGGACCGCCATACCCGCCACGCGCCGCTGCTTCCGCCGCGGCCGGATCGATCGAGTCGGAATAAAAGCCGAGCTGGTCGTAGATCTTCCTCTTCTTCTCGTCGCTTAGAACGTCGTTAGCTTCAGAGATCTCTTTAAACTTCTCTTCCGCTTTCTTATCTCCCGGATTGACGTCTGGATGATATTTGCGCGCAGCTTTGCGAAACGCCTTGCGAATCTCGTCCGACGTCGCCGTCTTCTTTACCCCGAGTGTGCCGTAGTAATCCTTTGTCTTTGTCGTCGCCATAGTTCTTTCGCTTCTTACTGACTCTATCTATCTTCCAACTCCGAAATCCAGACATCTTCGATAATCTACAAGAGAGGACGCCGCCATGCGTTTCGTCGAAACCGGTATTCATCCCGTTGTCGAACGATCCGAGTGCCTGGAGCGCTCCTCTCGGCTGGCCCTTTGGGCTTCCCGTGGGCTCGTCCTGATTGGTCTCCTCGCGCAGATTTTTGTCGCATGGCGTTTCTGGGCCATTACGTGGGACGACTCTGCTATCACTCTTGGTTTCGCGCGAACCTTCGCACAGACCGGGAGGATTGAGCCCACCCCCGGCTCCGGCATCGTTGAGGGATATTCCACCACGCTCTGGATGCTGCTCATGGCAGCAGCCGCAAAGCTCATCTCCACTCCTGTCGCTTTGCTCGCATTCGCCAAGATCTCCACGCTTGTCCTCAATCTCGTCAACATTCTGCTCATTCGCTACTGGTTCATGACTTGGACTACAGAAGTCTTTGCCAATCTTGTCGCCGGAACTATCGGCTGCACGCTGATGTTCTACGAGACCATCAACGGTATGGAAACGCCTCTCATCCTGACGCTCGTCATGGTGATGCTGATTCTATTTCCTGCCGTCAGCCGAGCAGCACATCTCTGGTACATCGGCGCCGGCGCCATGCTCCTTCTCACACGCTGGGAAGGAGCATGGCTGCTGGTACCTTTTATTCTCATCGACCGCAACCGTCGCCGTAATCTGTCCGCTTTTCTCTCATGGAGCCTCCTTTTTCTCGTTTCGAATCTGACCCGCTGGCTTTACTTCGGAGATATTCTTCCCAACACCGTGGTTGCCAAGCAGCGCTTCCCGTACTCTGCGCCCTCATCACGGCTGGCGATTGTTCGTCATCTCTCCGAACCACTTCTTATTCTTTACTCCTGCAAAATTCTGTTCCTTTTGCTCGCCGGATACATCCTCTATCGGTATCTCATCGAGAAGGAGCGACCATTCTCTATTCCTCGACTGAGGCACTCTTTTGAGGAATCCTGGCAGCTCCGTTTTCTTCTTCTCTTTCTCCTCTTTTCCTTCATCCTCAGCACGGCCATCGGTCCGAACTGGGGTCCAGAGTTCCGCTCCTTCTACAGCGCCTGGCCCTTCCTCATCGGTGTGCTGCTTCTTCCCGTTCTTCCCAACCTGAACCGCAAAACTCTCGGCTGGGTTACGGTCGCTCTCTGCCTCTTCACGGTGCTTCGCATGCAGGCCCGCATCCAGCCGCTCAAGTCAGGGAAGGCTCCTCTATATATGCCCCGCATCACGGTCGACCGGGTGCGCACAGCTGCTCCCATCCTGACGGAGCTGCAGCGACTCTCCGGTCAACCGAGCCTGACCTATGCGGCTCCGGATATGGGCGCCATCATGCTCTATACAGATAACGTGCGCGTCATCGACCTTGGGCTCCTCTGCGATCGAACCCTTGCGCATCAAGGTTTTGCCGTTATCAGATCGTACCTGCTCCAGCAGCGTCGGCCTGATGTCATTGAAGTGCACGAGATCTTCACCGAAACCACAAAGCTCGGCAGCTATCCTGAATTTCTGAGCCAGTACCGCCCCGTCTATATTCATGGCGTACGCTTCTTCCTCAATCGTCAACTGCTGCACCGTATTCCCGGACCGCGGTTGGACGAGCGCGAGTTCTTCTCTGACGGCTCGCCGCAGATCTCCGAGCAACAGGACTTTCTCCGCTCCAATGCGCCTTACCCCTACGTTCATCAGGACAACATGCTCAACCAGAGCTTCCATACCTACCTCGTCCTGCACTAGTTGTATCGGCATATCGGACCCAATCGAATTAGAAATGCAGTAAGTAACTGTCATCCTGAGCGGAGCGAAGTATCTGCGGTTTGCTCCGCGTAACGGGTGTCAGTCTGCCTGACAGTTCGGACACCAGAAGAGATTCCTTCCGGCGACCTCCAGCTTTTTGACGATGGTTCCGCAGACGAAGCAGGGAAGACCGTTGCGCCGATACACATAATGGGCCTCTTCCTTGAGCGCCTGACCGCGTTTGTGTGGACGGTCCCGGGGTTCGGTAGTAACGATACGACGGTCGACCATCGCAGCCGGCATCAGCGTCACTGCATCTTTCCATATCGATCGAAGTATCTCTTCGTTTACGTCCTTTCCGGGAGGGAACGGACTGAGGCGCGCCCGAAAGAGAAGCTCCGCACGAAAGATGTTGCCGACTCCAGCAAACAGCGTCTGATCCATCAGCAGCTCCCCGATGGATTTGCGGCTCTTGCCCACCTTGGCGATCATCTTGTCCGGCTCGTCACCGTTGAGAGGGTCGGGTCCCAACCGGTTCAAAAGCTGCTCCCATTTCTCCTGGGTATAGATAGTGCAATCCATCGGACCCCGCAGTTCCACCCAGGCAACCTGTTCGGGAGCAAGATGTCCCGTACCGTCATCTTCGGAATACCAGGCATGCCGCTTAGACTCCCCAGGTACCGGTGGCTTCTTTACCGCTGCAGCATTCCACATGCGCAGCCGAAGCGCTCCCTTGACCGGCGGTAAGGGGCCTGAGCCTTCCGTAAAGTCTCCTTGCAATCCAAGGTGGACATGCAGTATCCGATCCTTGCCGAAGTCATAGCCCAGATGTTTTCCCACGGCCAGCACACGCTCCAGCTTTCGTCCGTCGATTACGTCTGCATCGGTAAACCGGCCCTGCGGTCCGTCCACGCGAACCGGTCTTCCTGCAAAGGCTGCCTGGTGACGCATGGCCCAGCGATGAATCTCATTTCCTTCCGGCATCGTCCCTGCGCCTCCACCAAAACTGTCCAAACGAAATGATGGCGACGGTACTGGTCCACACCAGAGACTACCGCCGCCTGAAAATCTCGCTGCTCTTCAAACCGATCTACAAATCCTGCTTCCTAACCAGTCCTTAGTTCCAGATCTGCTTCGCTTCGATTGCCTCGATCGAAAACACCTGGTCCGGCTCCACCTGCTGCATCTTACGCACAAAGTGTTCCGCCTCTTCGCGCGTATCGAACATCATGCGGTTATAAAGTTGTCCCGCACGAACCTGATCACATCTCCACATCGTCTCGGTCATCGCCCTTCCTCCTGTCAATCGATTGAGTTCCAGGTTTTCTAACCACTTCAGATCGGAGACTTCCATGCGATTTCTATTGTTATTCACGTTTGAACACCTTTCCTGGAAGTAAGTGGTACAAACCTACAGTCCATCCGGGGCCTTCTTATAACAAGAGGGGGCAAACCTCAGAGGATTGCCCCTCTCTCCTGCAAAAAACCTGCTAACCATCAAAACCGTTTAAGACGGTTACTTTTTTTCGTCGACGTCCACGTACTCGGCGTCGATCACTCCCTCGTCCTTCTTCGGTTCCTCAGCGGATCCGCCCTGCGCGGCCTGTTCGGTCGGTTGCGCCGCATTCGCCTTATACATCACCTCGGCAAGCTTATGGCTTGCAGTGGTTAGACGCTCACGGGCCGCGTTCAGCTCACTTGCGCCCGGGGTTCCGGCGAGAGTTTTCTTTGCATCCTCAAGGGCTGATTCGACATCGCCTTTATCGGATCCAGAGACCTTGTCGCCGGCGTCCTTGATCATCTTCTCGACGTTATAGACCATCGAGTCGAGACCGTTGCGGGCTTCGATCGTCTCACGCTGCTCCTTGTCCTCGGCCGCGTGCGATTCGGCATCCTTCGCCATCCGCTCGACCTCATCCTTGCTGAGACCCGAGCTGGAGGTGATGGTGATCTTCTGATCCTTGCCGGTCGCGTTGTCCTTCGCCGTCACGTTCAGAATGCCATTGGCGTCGATGTCGAAGGTTACCTCGATCTGAGGCACGCCGCGCGGAGCAGGCGGAATGCCGCTCAGCTTGAACTTGCCCAGAGTCCGGTTCTGCGCCGCCATCGGACGCTCGCCCTGGAGGACATGAACCTCAACCTCGGTCTGCGAATCGGCAGCTGTCGAGAAGGTCTCCGTCTTCTTGGTCGGGATGGTCGTGTTGCGCTGGATCATCGGAGTCGCAACGCCGCCCATGGTCTCGATCGACAGGGTCAGCGGGGTGACGTCGAGCAGGAGCAGATCCTTCACGTCTCCGGCGAGAACACCAGCCTGGACCGCCGCTCCGATCGCAACGACTTCATCCGGATTGACGCCCTTGTGAGGCTCCTTGCCGAAGAGCTCTTTGACCAGCTGCTGAATCTTCGGCATACGGGTCTGGCCGCCAACCAGGACGACCTCATCGATCTTGCTGGCATCGACGCCTGCATCCTTCAACGCCTGCTTGCAGGGTCCCACGGACTTCTGCAGCAGATCGTCAACCAGGCTCTCGAGCTTGGCACGGGTCAGCTTGCGGACAAGGTGCTTCGGTCCGCTGGCGTCAGCCGTGATGAACGGAAGGTTGATCTCCGTCTCCTGCGCGGTCGATAGCTCGATCTTGGCGCGTTCCGCGGCATCCTTCAGACGCTGGAGAGCCATCTCGTTGCCCTTGGCGGTGAGATCGAGACCGGTCTCGGACTTGAACTCCGAGATGAGCCAGTCGACGATGCGCTGGTCCAGGTTGTCGCCCCCCAGATGGGTGTCTCCATTGGTCGACTTCACTTCGATAACGCCTTCGCCGACCTCCAGGATCGAGATATCGAAGGTACCGCCGCCGAAGTCGTACACGGCGATGGTCTCGTCCTTCTTCTTGTCGAGTCCATAGGCGAGCGCGGCCGCAGTCGGCTCGTTGACGATGCGCTTGACGTCGAGACCGGCGATCTTACCTGCATCCTTGGTGGCCTGGCGCTGTGCATCATTGAAGTACGCCGGAACCGTGATGACGGCCTCGGTAACGCTGGATCCCAGGTAATCCTCGGCAGCCTTCTTCAGCTTCTGCAGGATCATGGCCGAGATCTCGGGCGGAGTGTACTCCTTGCCCTGAGCACTGATCGCGACATGGTCGCCCTGCTTTACTACCTTATAGGGCACCATCTTCATCTCGTCGTTTACTTCGTCATAACGACGACCCATGAACCGCTTGATTGAGTAGACCGTGTTTTCCGGGTTCGTGATCGCCTGACGCTTGGCCACCTGGCCAACCAGACGCTCGCCGTTCTTCGTGAAGGCGACGATGGACGGAGTCGTGCGTCCGCCTTCTTCATTAGGGATCACCTTCGGCTCACCGCCCTCCATGACGGCCACGCACGAATTGGTGGTTCCCAGATCGATACCAATAATCTTTCCCATCGCTGTCTCTCCCCATCGCAGGGCTTACGCCCTTGAATCTTGTTGACTTAGTGGATCATGTCACCTTGAGTCACTTACTGTCAATATATATGATGTGCTTTGAAGCATGAGGATGCAGCTATGTAATAAAAATCCGTATCGGAACCAGCTACAGGGGTGCCTGTATGGAAAAGCTACCTAATTTGCATTTTTCAAAGGTTTATAGCTGAAGTGGCCGAAAGATCGATATTGTCGTGAAAGCCCGGTTGAACGACGGACCTGGGAAAGCGTCCTCTAAAAATATTGGATGCATGATATGTCTTAAGCGTGAATCGTGTCGTCACGAAAGCTTCATAGCTTTTGTTCGGCGCGAATGTTCGATTTCGCGTCATATCCCTGTTGTAGCCTGCCTTTTCAGCAAGACTGATTTGAATAAGATCAGCAATATCTGTTACTTTTCGCGGACGGAAAGGCCTTTCGATGTCGAGCACTGCGACTCTACCTGCCGACCACTCAGCCGAGGTGACGCATGGCGTCAACCCCTGGCTGATTGCAGCGTCGGTGATGCTGGCCACCTTTATGGAGGTGCTCGATACAGCCATCGCATCCGTGGCATTGCCGTACATCGCCGGTTCTCTGTCGGCGTCGAACGACGAAGCGACCTGGGTTCTTACTAGCTACCTGGTTGCGAATGCCATCGTGCTGCCGGCAAGCAACTGGTGTTCTTTGCGGTTTGGACGAAAGAACTTTCTGGTGGTATGCGTCATTATTTTTACGGTTGCCAGTTTTGCCTGTGGCGCGGCGCCTACGCTGGGCTTGATGCTTCTGGCCCGGATCGTTCAGGGAGCTGGAGGCGGTGCGCTGCAGCCACTCTCTCAGGCCATCCTGTTTGAGTCCTTTCCCCCGGCAAAACGCGGCGCAGCGGCGGCGGTTTTTGCCTTCGGAGTGGTTGTGGCACCAGTGCTGGGGCCTACTCTCGGGGGCTGGCTCACGGACACATATTCATGGCGCTATGCCTTTTACATCAACATTCCGGTGGGAGCGCTGGCGGTCTTCATGATCAGCCGTTTCGTGCATGATCCTCCTTACATCAAAAACGCCAAGGTCCCGCCTTTTGACAATCTTGGCTTTGGAATGTTGGTGGTTTGGACAGGCTGCCTGCAGATCATCCTGGATAAGGGGCAGGAAGATGACTGGTTTGGGGCGACGTGGATCCGCTGGGCGTTCTGTTTCATGATCACGGCGTTTATATGGTGGGTGTGGATTTCGTGGAAGAAGAAGAATCCCCTGGTCGATCTGAAAGTGATGAAGGACAGGAACTTTGCCATCGGCTGCCTGCTGATCTTCCTGTTTGGAGTGGCGATTTATTCGACGGTCACGGTGCTCCCGCTCTTCTTTCAGGAGCTGTTGGGATATACGGCATTTACCGCCGGAATCGTAGTCGCTCCGCGTGGGCTGGGAGCCATTTGCGGCATGCCGGTGATTGGCTATCTGTCCAACAAGGTCGATCCGCGCCTGCTGCTGACCTTCGGATTTATCGTCTTCGGATTTACGACCCTGTACTTCGGCAACGTAACTTTGGATATCTCGCCCACCACGCTGTTGATTCCTATTCTGATCACCGGCTTTGGGTTGAGTTTTGTCTTCGTGCCCATCACGACGGCGGCATACGGCACGCTGCCGAACGAGCAGATCGGAAATGCGAGCGGGTTATTCAACCTGATGCGAAATGTGGGAGGGTCGATCGGTATCTCGATCGCGCAGACGCTGTTGACGCGCCGGTCGGCCGTGCACCAGAACCTGATCGTCAACTCGGTCCCGATCACTGGGCAGCAGTTTCAAAACTCGGTCCATGACACGACGAGATTTCTTTCGGGACACTTCGGGCCAGCGAATGCGGCTGCACCAGCCCAGGCGACCCTTTATCGCGAACTGCAGCGGCAGGCTGCAAACTGGGCCTTTGTAGATGTCTTTCGATGGCTTTCGCTGCTAAGCTTTGCTTGTGTCGTTGCCGTATGGATGTTGAAAAAGGTTAAACCGGGAAAGGCTCCTGCAGGAGTGCACTAAAGCCTCGGATTGTGTTTCCATATTAGAGCCGCATTCGCCGGACTCCTCCCTGCCGGCTGCGATAAACTCGAAGTTTGCGAGTAGGTTGCAGGTTTGCAGGTAAGGGATGAGTTTGTTGGTTAACGCAGTGTTCTGGATTGCGGTAATTGGATCGGTCACATCGACGATCTATTGCATGATGGTCCTCGTGGCAGCCATCCGATTTGGGATGCGGCGGCGACGGGAGGACCACGATGCCAGAGCCTCGGTATTTTTACCTCCTGTAAGCGTGCTAAAGCCGCTGCATGGTACCGAAGACGGTCTGGAACGCAACCTCGAGACATTTTTTGAGCAGGATTATCCAGCGTTTGAGCTCCTGTTCTGCGCACGGCACGAGAGCGATGCCGGGTTCCAGCTGGCGCAGGAGGTCGGCAGACGGTATCCGCATGTCGATGCGAAGTTTGTCACGTGTGGGGAACCTCCGCCGCAGTTCCACAACGCGAAGGTCTTTTCGTTGGCGAAGATGGACTCCGTTGCGAGGCATGAACTTTACATCACCAGCGACGCGGATGCCCGGGTGACTCCGGACTACCTGAGAAAGATGGTGCAGAACCTGAAGGACCCGAAGGTAGGTCTGGCTTCGAGCATCTATCTGGGAACGCTCCATCGCGGATCCTCGGCCCGGCTTTCGTCGCATCTGGATGCGGTCGGCAAGAGCGTCGAGATGAGCTCGGGAGTGATGGTTGCCGACATGATCGAGGGGACGAAATTCGCTCTCGGTGTGACGATGGCGGTGAGAAAAAGATCGTTTGTCGAAGCTGGCGGATTTGAAGAGCTCGGGCAATTTTATGCGGACGACTTTGTGCTCGGCAATCGGCTAGCGATGCGAGGCACAGGAGTTCTGCTGGCGACGCACGTGATCCGGTTGCTGGTGGAGGATACGCCGTTTTCGGTTTCGTTCCGGAATCAGCTTCGGTGGATGCAGAGCACGCGGCGATCACGACCATGGGGGCATCTGGGCAGCGGTCTTACCTTTGCGATGCCTTTTGGTGTGCTTGGCTTTGTCTGGGGTCTGCTGAGCGGGCATCCTGGATTGGGAGCGGTGTGGTTGCTGGCGATGGTGGTGAACCGGTGGGTGCAGGCCGGAACCGTGCTGAAGGTGATGGGGGATTCAGAGTGGGTGCGCGGGATGTTGCTGTATCCCTTGCGGGATCTTCTGGGAAGTCTGCTCTGGCTGGGAAGCTATGGAGGAGATCGCTTTTACTATCGCGGGCAGACATACCGCCTGCGTGATGGGGGCAGGGTCGAGGCTCCCTGAATATATTCAGGATGAGCGAGAGCTGCCACGCGATCGTCAGCGGTTGGTCAGGACGGTCTTGCCGCCTGCTGAAGCAACCGTGTGTACCGGGCCGAAGGCGGAGAGGGACTGCGTTCTCGTGGCAGGATGGTAGGTGAAGAGAAAGACGCGTGTGGGACTGGACCACAGGCGGCGCAGAGATTCTTCGGTTTCAAAAATGTGAGGAGAGTCGGGCCAGAAGGCACCATACCAGAGCCCATTCACATTGCCGTTGATGAGATGCACTTGATGGCGGGTATAGAAGATCAACGAAGATCCTGAGGTGAGTTCGCCATCGAGGATGATTTGATCTTCGCTTTGGAGCCCGGCGTGGTTGATCGCGAGCGCAAGATCCTTGGAGCCGATGATGGGATAGAAGCGATCGAGACCTTCGTGAGCGGCCAGTAGTGTAAATGTCATGGCTGTAGCGAGGGTGAGATTGGCGGCATATCGGATTTCGCGTCGTCGAAGCATATAACTGGCCAGCCCGGCGGTCAGCATGCCAAGGGCAACGACGATAAGAGGGCCGCGGAAGAGTCCCATAGCCGCTGCCGTGAGGTCAAAGATGTGACCGAGCGAGAGGTTGTAGAACTCAGGATTCGCTGCGAGCAAGGATGCGATATCGGTGCCGGGAGCGGGTCGAGGCGCGGAGAAGGCGAAGTATCCGCAGACTATCGCGATGAGCGATGTCAGTGGAATGAGAAACCAGAGGGTCCAGCGCAGGGAGGATCGACGAGCGAGGAGAGAGTCTTCACCGAAGGGAACATCGGCGCGGGCGAGGACTCCCGCGGCCATGAGGGCGAGCGCCGGAAGTGCTGGAAGGCTGTAGTACTCCTGACGGCTGGAGAGGGTGAAGAAGCCGAGGACGACGGCGCTCCAGAGAAGGAGGGATAGTGCTGCTTCGCCGCGGGGCTTTGAAGCAATCGAAGTACGATCGCGAAGATCGCGGAGGTGACCCTGCACTGCTGGAAAAAGGAACTGGGTCCACGGCATGATCCAGAGTGCGGTAAGAGTCCAGAAGAGAGGGATGGGGACCTGGCCGTAGTCGTGGGGAATGCGGCGTCCGAGGAAACGGGCGATGTGCTCGTTGTAGAGATAGAACCATGCCCATCCACCATGATGGGGAAGACCCTGACCTGCGGGCAGCGAGATCGACGGTGTGCGCAGTGCGGCAAGAATGTGCCACGGAGCTGCGATGGCCAGAAAGACGATGGCGGAGGCGGCCAGGTGGAACCGGAGCAGGAGCCTGAGCTGACGGGTGAGGGCAAGGTAGGCGAGAACAAAAGCAACGGGAAAGATGAGCCCGATGAGTCCTTTGGTGAGGACGTTGAGCGCCATGACCGCTGCAAAGGATATGCAGGGCAATAGCGCCGAGCGATTTGCGCGGATTCGATCCAGTGCGATCAGGAAGAGATGAACCCCGAGAGTCATCCAGAGCGCAAGAAGGATGTCGGGAATATAGAAGCGCGTGTACAGATACGGACCGATGCTGGTGGCCAGTGCAAGCGCCGCGTAGAAGCCTCCCCGATCTTGTGCGCCGGAGGGTGCCACATCGCGAAATAATCGGATGCCGAGGGCATAGACCGAGAGGAGAAGTGCGAGCACTCCCAGAGCGAGAGGAAGGCGTGCCGCCCAGTCATGGGCGCCGAAGATTCGCATGGAGCCGGCGGCCATCCAATACATCAAAGGTGGTTTATCGAAGAAGCGCACGCCATTGATATATGGAGTTACGTAGTCATGGCGGACCAGCATCTCGCGGGCGATCTCGGTGTAGATGGAATCGACGTCGTCGAGCAAGCCAGGCGTAAAGAGGCCGCCGATCTGCAGGATGAGCCACGCAAAGACAATGATCGCGATGGAACGTAGGCTCCAGTGGCGCGCTGCGGAAGGAGCTTCCGTGGCCGCAGGGCCGTGGTCCAGCGCAACGGCCGGGCCGGGATTCGTCACAACGAAATGGGCTGTGCCTGTATTCACTGGTGATTCGATGGGTGGTCCAAAGGTCTGTCGGTGAAGAGTGCCTTCCCGGAGGTTTCAGCGAGCGGGATCTTGTTGTTGCCGAGAAGGCGGTCGACCTCATCCCGTTTTTCAAGCGGGACGAAGAGAATTTTGCGAGGGCCGGAGCCCCAGTCCTTCAGCATCTGGTCATGTGTCAGGAAGATGGGCGGGGCATCCGGGAAGGTGGATCCGAAGAGCATCGATGTAGAGCGGCCATCAACCAGATAGACGATCTTGCCGAGGTAGAAGGGAATCGAGGATCCGTAGGCCTGGTCGCCAAAGAGGAGAACCTGACTGTCGCGAGAGACGAGATGATCGTCTTCGAGACGAAGGATCTTCTGAGCGAGATTGGCCGACGAGAGCATTGGAGCAAAGCGAATCAGCGCGATGTGGGCTGCAACGAGGAAGATGGTGGAAGTCAGGGCTATCGCGGTTGTGGATGCGAGATGACGCTTCCTGCTGCGGAGCCACCACGCGATCGCGGGTCCAAAGGCGAACGCGAGAGCCGCCAGCGTTGCTGGAAGCCGCAGAGCTGCGAAGCTGGGACCGGTGAGGTCGAAGAAATGCGACATCGACAGCGTGTAGTCTCCGACACCGCGATGGGCGAGCAGTTCTCCGATATCCGGGACAAACGGCAGATTGCGGGAACTCCAGAGCCCGTAGACCAGAGCAGCGGCTGCCGCGATTCCGATCACGGTATAGGTGGCGTGGCCTGCGGTGATCCATCGCCGGGAGGTCGGATCTTCCTCGTAGGAGAACTCCGAGCGGACAAGCGCGGCAGCCATCAGCGCGAGGATCGCCAGATAGGCGGGGAAGGTGTAGTACTCCTGATTGGTCGAAATTGAAAAGAAGATCAGCACAAGCGCGGCATAGATCAGCAGAAGCCATGATGTGCCTGTGGAGAAACTGGAACCCGTAGGCGTGGGCCTAAGCTGACGAAGCCTCCAGCCCTGGATGATGGCGACCGGAGAGAACAGACTCCAGGGAAAGAGCCAGACCAGATGAAGGCTCCAGAAGAGGTAACCGGGCAGCTTGTTGTAGTCCTTCGGATAACGTTTGCCCAGGAAGCGCAGAAAGTGTTCATTGACGAAATAAAACCAGAAGAAGCCGTGACCGTTCATACCGCCGGTATTGCGCAGGCCGGCAAGGATGTGCCACGGAGCCGCGATCAGGAGAAAAAGCAGAAAGCCGCTTACAGGTTTGGTTTTGCCGAGATTGCGCCACTCTCCACTTATCAGCAGATAAATCATCGCAGCGCCGCCAAAGAAGACCAGCGCGACAAGTCCCTTGGTAAGCACAGCGAACGCTAATGCAGCCCACATCGTGTAGGCGTGCACGCTGGGATGTGTAGTCGTCTTTTCAAGGACGCGGAGCAGGCAGTACAGCGCGACCAGGATAAAAAGCGAAAGCAGAACTTCTGGAATGTAGATGCGAGTAAAGAGGAAGACACCGGCAGAGGTCAGGACGAAGATGCCGGTGTAAAAGCCAGCACGATCGCCGTATGCTCGTCGGCTCCAATGGAAGCCGAGTAGCGCAAGCAGCAGGACTCCAAGTGCCTGCGGAAGATGTGCAGCGAAGGTATTGAATCCGAAGATGCGGAAACTGATGGCATCGAGCCAGTAGGGAAGAGCCGCCTTCTCGAGATAGCGAATCCCGTTGACCTTCAGGGTGACCAGGTCTCCGGTGAGCACCATATTGCGGGCGGCGTTGGCGTGGGTGGCGTCGGCATCATCTAATAGCGGAGGTGCGAATAGAGAAGCAAAGAAGACCACCAACCAGAGGGAAAGGATGACAATCAGCGCGGTCGGGCGGGCAGGCCCACAAGAGGACTGCGCTCGTGAAGAGGTTGAGGTTGCCAGAGGCGCGGAGAGTGTTGGACTGGTCATCGTGAAAGGCGCTTTTATCTAGGATAAATGGGCCTTCAAGGAAAGGGGATATCGAGAGGTTCGCGGAAGCTGGTCGAATCCTGTCAGCGGCTATATGAAGGACGTTCGCGGGATGTATCTTGCTTGTGGTGGTTGATTTTTCGGGTTCCTGAAAGAGTGAGGTGAAATGCCGACGTTTGCCGCGGTGGATATTGGGTCTAACTCCTGTCGATTGAAGATTGCAGAGGTGCAGATGCACCGGCTGAAGACGCTTCACGAAGACAGAGAGGTTACGCGGCTGGGCGAGAGTGTCTTTCAGACTGGCGCCATCTCCCCGGAGGCGATGGCAGCGACCATCCGCGCGCTGAAACGTTTCCATAAAGCGGTGCAATTGCATGTAGCCGATAAGGTTCGCGTCGTGGCAACCAGTGCGATGCGGGACGCCAGAAACGCAGAGGCGTTCACGGAGTGGGTGCGCTCGGCCACGGGATGGAACGTCGAGGTAATCTCCGGCCTGGAAGAGGGACGCCTGATTCAGCTTGGCGTCGTGACTCACGAGGTCGGAGCGCGGGGCCGTTGCGTGCTGATCGACCTCGGCGGCGGAAGCTGCGAGGTAACCCTCTCGGATGGCGGACGCATAAAGACGATGGTGAGTCTCCCGTTAGGAGCGGTGCGATTGCAGCAGGAGTTTCTGACGATAGACCCACCCGCCAAGGAAGATATCGCTCGTTTGCGGCAGTACATCGACCGAGAGTTGAAAAAAGCTGTTCGGAAGATTGGAATTCCACGCGTCGGTCTGGTCATCGCAACCTCTGGTACTGCCGCGGCGCTGGCCGAGGCTGCAGGCTATTCCCGTAAAAAGGCCGGCACTAAGGGAAAGAAAAAGTCATTGGTCAAACGCCGTGTCGAGCACGTAGGTGCAATGACGGCGGATGTTCACGAGGTTCGTAGGCTGGCCGATCGGCTGGTGAAGATGCGTGACGAGCAGAGGGCAGCGGTGCCAGGCATTGGGCCACGCCGGTCTGAGATCATCGTCGGCGGCGCCATGGTCTATGCGAACCTGATGGAACGCCTCAACCTCAAGGCATTTCGATATTCTGCACTTGGACTACGCGACGGCATTCTGGCGCAGATGCTGGGAGATGTGGACCTGCGCGCATCGGTGCACCAGAAGATCGAGAGTGAACGCTGGGCCGGAGTTCTGGAGGTCTGCCGACGCTACGACATTGAGCAACGGCAGGTCGAACCCGTGAGACAGCATGTGGCGGAGCTGTTCAACGCGCTGGCTCGTGTCCATTCGCTTCCGGAAGAGTACCGGCTATGGCTTGAGTCTGCGGCGATGATGCAGGATGTGGGCAAGTTTATGAACCACCAGGGACACCATCGCCACACACAGTACATCATCGCGAACTCGGAGATCTTCGGATTCTCACCGGAGCAACGAGCCATTGTGAGTGCCTTGGCGCGATACCTGGGGAAGACGCGACCCGATCCGATGGATCGAATTATGCGCACGATTCCTATTGAAGATCACAATAATGTCGTTCGCGCGATCGTGCTGCTGCGGCTCGCTGTGGCGCTCAATCAGGATCGCGCGAGCGCGATTGTCCGCATTCGTGTGCATGTCTATCCCAAGAGGGTTGTGCTTGAACTCGTCCCTGGCCGCGGCGGGGCCGAGCTGGAGGCCTGGTCGGTTAAGAAAGAAGCGGCTTACTTCCGCGATGTCTTTCGCCGCGAGCTCTTTGTCGAAGTTGTGTAGAGAGCCCGTACAGGCCGAGGATCGAGGAGCCACTGTAACGTGGCCGGTCCACGATCAAGCGAGATGCGAGCGAGCGATCCCTTACGCAGCCGCACGTGGGGCAGTGTGTTTGCATTAGGAGTGACCAGCAGGCTTGAGAGGAACTGACTGAGATTCGGGTTGTGGCCGACGACCAGTAGATTCTCATAACCGCGGCACTCGGAGAGAAGCCGTTGAAAATCGCGGAAGGCGGCCTCGGGAGCGAGTGCGTTTGACATCAGGATCTGCGACTCGTATCCCATCTCCGTCCCTACCAGCGATGCGGTCTGTACGCTCCGTTTAAGTGGGCTTGAGACGATCAGGTCAAATTGGAGCTTCAGCTCATTCAGAACACTGGCAAGCTGCAGGCAATAGCGTTTGCCTTCCTTGTCGAGAGGACGCTTGCGATCGAGAACCGGATTCGGCCGCCGTTCACCGGCTGACGCGTGTCGAAGAATAAAGAGATTCATCGTCCTGCCTAATTTTAGAATAGGCACTTCTACCTGCGATAGAGGTCCGGAGAACGAGGCTCAGATTCCTTCTGGTGACGGCCGTGGGAGAGCTGATTTATTCGGAGTGGGGCGTGTCGGGAGGAGACTGTCGGATCTCTTCGGAAGATGGATTCGTCGGGTTCTGAGGGCGGACCGGATCGTGATGAAAGACGCCAGGGTCGGGCTGCTCCATAGAAGGCGTCGCAGGTTCAGGATTTGGAATCGGATCCGGCTCGGCCGACCTGGTGGTATTCGAGATGAGCGGATCATCCGGAGACAGAGGAGCGGGATAGATGGAGACCAGGGGGTCGGGGTTGAACATCATCTCGACATGATGAGGACGATCTTCGTTCGAAGCGACTGTCGGTGGTGGCGGCACTTTCGTGGTGATCGGAGTCGGACGAATATATGTGCTCTGATGTGCAGGGAAGCTGTCGTCGTCGGTAACGATGGGGTGCTGCAGGACAAGGGATGACTCCGCGCCGCGTTGCCAGAAACGGATGAAGAGCATGGCAAAGACACCGAGTTGGGCGACTAGGAACATGGGCCATACGCGCGACTGCGCGAGCATATGCATCGCCATCCGCGAAGTAAAGAAGACGATTGCAGAACCAGCGATCGCAAGAAGAAGGAAGACGGACCAGGCGCGAACGAGATGCTTGCGCAATAGATGAAAGGCGGGGCAAAGGGTCCGGCGGACTCGACGATCGGGCCGGCCCGACAGCCGCAGATGGGTTCCGAGCTGGACAGTGTAGACCTCCACCAGATCGAAGTAGAGCCGCAGTAGCGAAGCTACCAGTAGAACGAGGATCAGGCCTGTGAGAGTAAGGATGAATGAGGTTTGGCCAACAAAGCGATCGTTCACAAATGCGGCCCAGCGCCTTTGAAGCGCGATGAGCGGCCCGAGGAGGATGACGCATGTAAGCAGTGTCAGCAGAGTGATGCGAACAAATCGCCAGAAGTGGAGCAATCCTTGGCGAAGCAGGGTACTTAGTCTGGCCGATCTCCGTGTGACATAGCAGAAGAGGGTTCCGGGAACGAGCAGGAAATAGATCAGGAGGTATGCGATCACAGAGCCATGACTCGTCATCGCATTCATCTCGCCCGGATGATCACCGCGAATCCGCATGACAGTGCCAACGACGACAGAGAGGTCGAAACCGGAAGCCAGGCGTTGTGACGCCAGAGAATGATCGAGGATTTCGGCGAGTTGCCGGTAGAGAGGTAAGCAGAAGGCGAGCGCCAGCCCCAGGTTGAAGATGCAGGTCCACAGGAACGCCGGGAAGCGCCGCAGAGTTATGCCGAGTCCGTGGAAGAAGATGCTGCGGGTTCGAGGCATGGAAGACGGCCTTTCAGGATTCTTACGACGAATGCGTATCCTTCTGCTTTGGGTTAAACGATCCAGGCGAGAAGCTGAGCCGCCATCTGTTGCAACGTGACCCAAATGGCTGTCAGTTTATGCGCAGGACGTGTGTCGGCATGGTCAGTAAAGCTGTTGTTGAAGAGATCTCGATCGAGCGGAACGATATGATCGGGGTCGAGTTCGACGGAGACGATCTTCGCATTGCGTGTGTATGCGAAGCGGGCCCAGCGATCGGCGCCGTCCCAATGCTCGCGCAGGCGGCTGCCATCATCGAAGATGACTTCTGCGGTGACGGGAAGGACAAAGTCGCCTTTACGGCGCAACGTGACAGTAGAGAGATAGGAGACCTTGGTCGCGTTTTTCACCGGCGGTTGCCACCAGCGCGCCGGCTCTGACGAGAAGTTATCGACTGCGTAATCCAACAGCTGTGTTCCGTACACCGCCTGGTTGAAAAATGGCCTGAGAGTCGTAGGAACGTAAGCAGGCTCGGCAGCCGAAGAGGGATTGGCTGGCGACATTGCGCATGGAAGCGTTGTGCCGATCACAGCGTCGGAGGGGAGAAACGGACTGAGTCGAGTAAACGGAGTTGTAGCCGCAAGAGGACCTGCAGTTGTGGAGTGAATTTGCAGTGAGCTACAGGGGACGAGGGGCACTGTCGGAGTAGCGGTTGGGCTCTTCGACAGCGGCTGTGCTTTTCCTCTGGCGACGGCGACCTGTTCGATGGTGCGAAGAAAATCCTCTGTCGTCGGATGTTGGAAGCGATAGCGCTCAAAGTAGGTGCGCATGGCTTCGTCCATGGTGTCTCTGCCTATGATTCCTTCGAGCGTCATGAGTAGCGTCGCGGTCTTTCCATACGTCACTGCACCATAGGAATGTTCGTTGCGAAACTTCCACGCAAAGCGGGTGACTGGATCGGAGTCAGGAGAAGAGAGGTACGAGAGGCGTTGCATCGACGTATCGCTGAGGTTGGCGTAGCGCTGACGAACCGAGGATGTCTGATCCCCAAGAAGCGCTCCCAGCACCTTTGCTTCAGTGTAGGAGTTGATTCCTTCATCCAGCCAAGCCTCTTCGAATTCGTTGGAGGCGACCATGCCGTACCAGTACTGGTGGCCGAATTCGTGTTCGACGGTAACTTCGGCGCCTTTAAAAATTCCTGTCCACATTCCGTCGCCTGTGACGAGCGTTGGATACTCCATGCCCTGCATCTCTGATCCCGGCTCGGGATCGACGATGGTAATGACCTTATAGGGATAGGGGCCATAGCGCTGCTCGAACTCAGCTAAAGATCCTCGCGTGATATCGAGATAGCGTTGCGCGATGTGCGGATGAGCGGCGAGGGCGAGCACATGAATCTGGACTGGTCCCAGAGAAGAGAGATAAATCCCGTCAGTGACAACAAAGTGAGGACTGGCCGCAAAGGCAAAGTCGTGAATGTCCTCTCCGTAGAAGGTCAGGGTCTTGGTTCCGTCGGGGTTCGGCTGATTTCCGGTGGGAACGCCACTGGCTCCGACGGTGTATCGGCGCGGCACGGTCAGACGCACATTGAACGTCCCGAAGTCGGAGAAGAACTCGGTGGTGGCGTGATACTGATGGCAGTTCCAGGCGCCTTGCCAGAAGACTCCAAGCTTCGGAAACCATTGGCCTCCCATGATGAAGTCCCGCTTATATCCATTGCGCGCGACGGACAGAGGGAACTTGTCGTGGAAGGTGAGATGGAAGGTGACGGAATCGTTCGGCGCCAGGGGACGAGGGAGGGAGACTTCGGCGACGGTATGGTCGTCCATGTTGCCGTCATCGGGCGCTGTGAAGTGGAGCGTTGCGGTCAGGTCACCGTAGCTATCGGCATCGATGTGAGAGACCGTGATGCCGCCGGTCTTTTCTGAAGGATAACTTTCGTCGAGCGAGTCGCGGATCCCGCCCCCGGCGCGCGTTTCGGCGGTAAAGGTGGACTCCGGACGGAAGGCATTCAGATAGAGATGGAAGGGAAAAGTGGTGAGAGGCTGACCGGTGAGATTCCGATAGGTCAGGGTCTCGGTAGCATCGAGACTCTTCTTGTCTGTATCGAGCCGCGCGTCCATGGTGTAGGCGACGACACGTTCTGAGAGTGGCTTGCCGTTCGGCGAATTTGTCGCAATACTCAGCTGCGCCTGCAGGATCGGCGCGGCGAGCAGCAGAAAAACAGCGGCGGAAAGCGATCGCGGCATAGGGTGAAACCTGAATACTTTCAATGGGATGCGGAAAAGAGTCGATGGGTAGCGCGGTCCGCGTTCTTTCGTCATGGTCCGTCGTACGGGTTTTGAAGCCGCCACAGCTCTGCACTTAGAATGCCGCCAAGATACAGCTTGCGATCGACACGCGCAAATCCTGCCGCCGATAGACAGGATGCATGATGGGGCAGACTCGTGGTGCGCAAGCCGGTCAGGATATGGAAGGCAAGGTAGAGGCTGCGCACCAGAACCTGGGCAGGCAGACGCATTCTCCCCGAAGGGATACGAAAGTCGGACAGCAGCCATTGCGCGTTCGCCTCAAGCGCCGGAGCAATATGTCCGATCAGTTCGTTCAACTGGCGTTCTGTAAAGCAATCCAGAAAGAAGTGACTGACGAGCAGGTCATAGGTTGCGGAGGGAGAGGGAATATAACCGAGGGCATCCACCTGCACCGTTTGTAAGCGGTCCGCAAAAAGAGCGCATCGTTGCTGCAAAAGATCCAGCATCCTCGCACTGCTGTCGATCGCGGTTACCTGCAGCTTCGGGTTTGCGGCAAAGAGTTGCGCAAGAAAGCGTCCGTCGCCGTCTCCAAGAACCAACGCTCGATGTGCTGTTCGCACACGATCGAGAAAATGCAGCCGCGTCCGCTCGAGTTTTTTGCCTAGCGTGAGGTATTCGAGTGTGCGGTACGGGACAGCGATAGCATCGAAGTTCGCTGTACGGCTCATAAGAAAGGAACCATCAGAAGAGGGGTTAACAGTGCGAGGTCTGCGGCCGCCCGCAATTCCAGTGCGGGCAGTCGTTGGCGGGCGCGGTGGAGCAGCAATAAGGTGATCGCCGCGAGAGACACAGCGGCGTAAAGCGGCCACGGCGCCCGGCGGTCGAACACCGCCAGGGCCGCGCTGCTTACAGCGACGAAGAGTGTAAGGGCAGGGAGATAGCGCACCGCGAGAGCAGTGATGGGATGCGGCGGCTGGCCCATTGGAACTGTGTGCTCCCATGCGTAGATAAAGAGGCAATTCAGGCTGCATAGTGCTGCCAGCAGCATGGCAGGGGCAAGTAGCGGAAGGCGCAGGCCAGGATCTGTTGCGACGGTGGGAATGAAGGTTGCAGCAGCGAAGCAGACGCCCACGGCGACCTCTTTCGGCAGACGATGGGCGCTCCGAGTCGCGTGAATGATTACGAAATAACCAAAGACCAGGCCGCCCAGTACGAGATAAAGACGAATAGCCTGCTCGGGAATACGCGGTAGAAGAAAGGCCAGCAGAACCGAGGCGACAGCGATTGCTCCCATGAAAGCCGCTCGATGCTCGCGATGAAAGTAATGGCGCGCTTCCAGCCGATCGTTTCCAGGCGAGAGAGCATCGAGCAACCGGTCCGCAGCATACAGAGTCCACACGGCGGCGGCCATGGCGAGCAGAGAAGGCGGGCGAAGGGGGATTCTGTCCGCTCGAGCAATAAACCAGGTCCAGAGCGTAGCTACTGTAGGGGCATCCAGCGAGAGAAGGTGCCAGGAAGCCAGAATGGAGTTTTTGCCGCTTTCCTTCCGATGAGATATTCGTGCCACCTATCTATTGTAGGTGGCACAAACAGATGGATCAGGCTACGGAGGATGCGCGGCCAAGGGACTGTGTCGTCTTTGAGGACGCAGCAAGTTCGGAAGAGTGGGACGTGTGCTCGTGTTTTTCCTGTTTCGCTCCCATAGCCCAGAAACCAGGATCGATATCAGGAAAGACGTTATCGCGCCGTTCGATCTCCGCGAGTCGAGCCTCCTGGGCGACGGTAATTTGTCCAGTCGCCTCAAAGGTCTCCCAGAAGCTTTTAAGTTCGTTGAACTGGTCGTTATGGGTGGTAAACCGCGTCTCCGCGTAGTCCCTTGCAGCTCCGGTCGTGACGAGGAACTGCCAGTCGGACGACTCCAGCAGGAGCAACTCTCTGCAAAGCTGGCGGGCGATCCGGCCACCGAGCTCCGAGTTGCGCCACTTTCCCTCCGTCGCGACCTCGCGCGTGAATAGCTCCGCAGGATAGATGTGGGTGTAGGTCCAGCTGGTATCTGGATTCAGCCAGACGCCATTATGACCTCCTGCACCCCAGGAGCCCTCAGGCATCGCGAGAAATCCGGCACGGGGATAGAGATCGAGATATTCCGCGCAAGAGATCATCTCGAGGCCGGTGTCATAGTCGTGAAGAATCCGCGCGATCGCTTCCAGCCACATCGCTCCCTCGAACCACCAGTGGCCGAATAACTCGGCATCGAAGGGGGCGCAAAGAATCGGAGGGATGGAGTCGTTGAAGCCGGGTTTCAGCGCCTCATAAACCAGGTGCACAAAGTGAGAGGCGTGTGACTTGACCCTTTCCGCAGCATCTTTGGGATAGTAGGGTTGCTTGTCTCCAAGATCGACACGAGGACCGGTGACGCGCCAGTAACGATGTCCTCCGGGCCAACGCTTTTTGTGGAAGTCCAGATAGACGCCGTCCCCCGGATACCCGGACTCACCGGACCAGACCTGAATGCCGGTTCGCGGGTCGCGAGGAAAGACGGTGGTTGCATAGTGCTTGTCGTAAGGGCCATCCACATAATAGGGCTGATATAGAGATCGATAGCCGGCATGGGTCATGGCCACCGTCTTTTCGTCGATAGGGACAGCCCCATTGAGAAGTTCATAGGGAGATGGAACGCGATGCCCTTCTTCCACCAGATGAGTATCCACAAAGAAGAATTCGATGTCGCTCTCCGAGAGAGCCTGTTCGACACCGATACGGTCGAATCTTGGCGGGATCGGGGAACCATCGGCAAAGCCGACTGGATAACTCCAGGATCCTGCGGGCCGGTAACCACACTCCGGCGCCCAGATGCCCCGGGGCCTTCGTCCCATATGACGCTGATGCGTCTTCACGGCGGTTCGGATCTGTGCGCGAACGCTCTCGTCGGTGCCTAACAGAGGCATAAAGCCATGCGTAGCGCCACAGGTAATGACATCAATCAGTCCGATGTCATTGAAGTGCCGGAAGGCCGCAACGATGTTGCCATCAAGATCTCGGAATTGATCCAGTGCCGATTGAAAGAACCGATGCCAGAACCGTGCGGTTTCGGCAAGGTGGGTCTCTCCGGATTGAATGAAGAATGCCTCATCTTCTCGTGCTGCAACGATCTTTCGGGTCAGGTACTTTGGAAACTCAGCGATGAAGACCGGATGAGAGAGCTGTTCGAGCAGAATGGGCGAGAGATTCAGATTGCACTGAAAACGAATTTTGTCGCGTTCAAGATTGCCTAAAACGCGAAGCAGGGGAAGGTAGGTCTCAGCGGCGGCCTCGTGAAGCCACTCTATACCATGAGGCCAGGTTCCATGGTTGATGACATACGGCAGATGCGCATGCAGCGTAAAGGTCAGATAACCCTTTGGCTGCTTCGCGGAGTTTTTCAATACCTGCGTCAAGGCAGACCTCGCGGCGGTTGTAATCATTGGACGTGTGATCCGTTCGCTCAGGTTCGCTGGCTGAAGAAATAGAGTCTACTCCAGAGAACAAATACAAAGCGTAAAAGCGGGCCTCAAATTGAGAGAGGCCCGCTCTTGCTAATACGCTAGGATGCTGAAAACAAGACGCTGGTTACTGTGGTTGATCCTGCCCGGTGGTGTCGGACGAGTTGATCGGCCGACGACGTTGATGGTTGCCCTGCGTGCTGAGGGTGTCCGAGGTTGGGACCCTTACGGTGACGGTATTTGTGAGCGAAAAGTTGATCAGGCTCTCGGACGGAATCTGAACCTGTTCGCCTCGGGTGATTGTGTTTGCACCTGCGCCTACGCCCGCGCCGGCAGCCGAACCGATGGCAGCACCTTTACCCCCTCCCGCGATGGCTCCGATGATCGCTCCAATGGCTGCGCCGCCACCTACTTTGGCAGCTGTGTTCTTGCCGCGTCCCTTGCCCTGCACGGTATAGGGCTCGGTCGACACCGAGAGAGAATCCCCGTGGCGATTGATGCTGACCAGTTCCACGGAGAGCAAAGAGCTTCCCTTGTAGTGAGCAGCTTCCTGGACTGCTGTAACTCGTCCGCTGACACCGGTTCCTTGCCGGATGGCGACGAGGCCATCGGCCATGATGTCGGTGGCGACGGTACCCGAGAAGGTCTGTCCCTGCTGTGCAGAGGCGCTATCAAGTGTCTGGGTAATGCGAATCGGAACGGTGGTTCCGGAAGGAATTGTTACTGTGCGGAAGGCCGGAGCTGGCGGCGGAGCCGGTGCAGGGGCAGCTAGAGGAGCCGGTGCTGGCTGAGGCGGAGGCGCAGTCTCGGCTACCTGAGGTCGCTCAATGGGAGCGGGACGCCGCTTCTCAACAGGAGCACTCGCCCTTTTTGACTTGGGCTCGGGTGCCGGTGCCGGAGGCGGTGCTACTGCGACGGGAGCAACCGGGGCCTGGACCGACAGGTTGTTTACGACGGTCTTGATGCCGGCAACCTGAGCGACATCCGCGGCAGCTAGGGAACGCGCAGCCTCATTGCTAACATTTCCATTGAGAGTGACGATTCCATTCTGAACGCCAACCTGGATTGGCTCGGACGCAAGGGCTCCATCGGAAGACAGGCGGCCTTGAATCTCTTTTGTCAGGCTCGCATCATCGGCAACGGGAGCCTCCGGTGTATTGCTCTTGCAGCCGGCAAGGCCAAGACCTACCGAAAGAAGAGCTGCTAAGGCGATGTTGCGTGGCGAGAAACGAATATTGTCGATGTTCATCAAATCTATCTCTTTCGCGCAAAGAAGGCTTTGCTACTGACAAAGACTCTATATCAACGCAGGTGACTCGCGAACGGGAAGAAAAAGTTGGGAACGTTTGATTTGAATGGTCCAGGGTCCGAGAAGGGAGAACAGACGAGCTTCCGCCACCGCGATACTTGTGTCGCGCAACCCGACGGGAAGAGAGGGCATCCACTCGTAAGACGGCGCGGATGGCGAAACAAGGCTAGAGCTATCGCGGACTCCGAGACTGGCCAATTTATAGTTCCGCAGCTAAACTGTTCAAACCTGCGGAGTTATTGGGATAGCAATAAGCGATGGGGTGGAGATAAGCCTGATCGGAATCCGGTACCTGAAGTCCAAAAGCAAAGAGGAGAGAGGCAATGTCAGATAACGACAACGGCGCAAGTGGATTGGGATGGTTTCTCGCAGGTCTCGGCATCGGAGCTCTGGTTGGTGTTCTTTACGCGCCGAAGTCAGGCCGGGAGACCCGGGACGAGCTGTTGGCATCTGCAATGGACGCCAAAGAGCGAGCCGCACAGTATGCCGCCGAAGGGCGGGAGCGGGCCACGGAGTTCGCCGAACAGGGCCGGCAGCAGGTTCACGAGTACGTCGATCGCGGTAAGGAGTATTACGACCGCGGACGCACTCAATGGTCTGAATATGTAGAGAAAGGCAAAAATCTTGTTCAGGACCAGCAGAACAAAGTGACGGCGGCGGTTGAGGCGGGCAAGCAGGCTTATGTCAGCTCTACCAACGAGCCTTCGTCGTAGAAACTCTGCGTGGGGCCGACCAGCACGACCTGATCGGCCCCATTTCTAGTATTTTGGTGTGGCTCATGAGAGAGGCTACATGATGATCTTTGCGATGTGGCTCGAGGATCCAGGATCCATTTCCTCCGGGAATTCGCGGTTGTTGATGTTCTTTGTCGCCATGGTTGCGTTTGCGATGGTAGCGCAGGCGATCGTTGTGATTGTTGCGGCGCTTGGAGCTGCCAAAACAAGAAAGCAGCTGCTGTTAATCGCCGAAGAGGTTCGAGCGAAGGCTCTGCCGGTCATTGATGGGGCTCAGAGTATGGTTCAGGAGCTGCAGCCAAAATTCAGAATAATCACTGAGAATCTGGTGGAGACCAGTCACGTCGTTCGGTCGAAGGCGGCTGATTTCGATGTGACGATCTCGGAAGTGAACCAGCGGGCTAGGGCGCAGACGGCACGCGTCGACGACATGGTTACGTCGGTTCTCGATACGACTGCTGGAATCGCCGCGTCAGTGCAGAAGACTGTTTCGGTGCCGGTGCGCGAGTTTCACGGCATCATGAATGGCATCAGAGCGGGCGTCGATGTATTGGTCGGACGCCGTCAGCCGCGGCGGACGGATTATCCCGAGGTCGATGCAGCGGACAATGGCAATCCCTTCAGCTCAGGGGCGAAGCAGTACCGCGAGTAGTCGTCTTTGCGCTGCAAGTTAGAGAATCCAGCCTCCGCCGACGACCTCATCCCCTTGATAGAAGACCACCGACTGTCCTGGTGTGATGGCTCGCTGTGGATCGTCAAAGATCGCATGAACGAGATCATCCTTGCCCCCCGTGAGGGTGGCAGGGGCCGGTGTGTGCCGGTGGCGAATCTTCGCGGTCACACGAAGCTCTTCTCCTTCAGCGAGGTCTTGAATTGAGATCCAGTTCAGACGATTGGCGGTGAGTTCGCGCGAGAGGAGTTCTTCGTCGGCGCCGACGGTTACTCGATGCGAGTCAGGATGAATTGCGAGAACGTACAGCGGGTTCGGTGAGCTAAGGCCGAGGCCCTTGCGCTGACCGACGGTGAAGCTGTGAGTTCCCTGATGATGGCCGATCACTTCGCCTGAGGTCGTGACGAGCTCTCCTGAAAGGTCGGGCATCGGCTCGTTCTGCTCTTCAAGGTAAGCCTTGAGAAAGGTGCTGTAGTCGCCGCCGGGAATGAAGCAGATCTCCTGTGAGTCCGGCTTTTGCGCGACATACAGGCCGGAGTCCTGAGCGATCTGGCGGACTGCGGGCTTCTGCATCTCTCCGAGAGGGAAGAGTGTGCGGGAGAGCTGTTCCTGCGTAAGGCCGAAGAGGAAGTAGGTCTGATCCTTTGTCGTGTCGGCGGGGCGGGCAAGGATCCAGCGGTTACGCTGCGGATCAAAATGGTTGCGCGCATAGTGTCCGGTGGCGATGCGGTCGGCGCCGATCTGTCGCGCAGTGAGCAGCAGCTGGTCGAACTTCAGATGATTGTTGCAGAGGGTGCAAGGAATCGGAGTGCGACCGTGAAGATACTCATCCACGAAGGGACGAACGACGTCGGCTTCAAAGCGCTCCTGCTGGTTGACGACGTAGTAAGGAATCCCGAGCTGTTCGGCGACGGAGCGGGCGTCATAGACGTCGTCGAGGGAGCAGCACCGCCCCTGAACGGACTCCGGCATGCCCTCGTGACCGGCGAGACGACGCTGGTTCCATAGCTGGAGGGTGAGGCCTACGAGCTGATGGCCTTCTGAGCGCAGGATGGCCGCGACGGTCGAGGAGTCGACACCGCCGGACATGGCGACTGCGATCGTGTTGTTGAGCTCAGATGGCATCTTCCCTATTTTCTCACGCTTCTGTGGCGTGACCCACCCCCGGCTATTTTCGCGCAAAGTCTTCCATCAATGAGACTTAAGTCTGGACTTCGTGTCTAAATTTTGCCAAAAGTCTTTATTTTGGCGGGAACCTGCACGCAAAGTCTTCGATTGAAAGGAGATAACGGGATAGAGATTCGCCAGGCCGATTTCGATCACCGCTAATTCCAGTATAGAAAAGTGATGGGGGTAGATCGGCAAGAGTTATTTCTCTTCCTTTGTTGCGTTTAGGTCCATTGCTGGCTTGACAAGAAATAGACCGGTCAACGCGGATACGTCAATCAGCCGGAGATTCCACAACGAAGGGCTCGCTGGGAATCTCCGGATTGGCGGCGTTGCGAATTCGAGCTCAGGCAGCGGGGCGGAGGATGACTTTGGTCCAGCCGTCGTCACGTTGATCGAAGTGTTTGTAGGCGTCTGGAGCCTGATCGAGAGAGAGCTCGTGGGAGACGATCACAGATGGATTCGCCTTTCCCCAGTGGATCAGGTCGCGAAGCTTGCGGTTATAGGCTTTGACATTGGCTTGCCCTGTACCGAGTCGCATCCCCTTTGACCAGAATTTGCCGAAGTCGAAGGCGATCTCCCCTTTCTTCGCGAGGCTGTCAGAGGCATTGGGATCCCTGGGGACGAAGACGCCGACGCAACCGATGAGGCCCGTTGGCTTGACCGTTTCGACGAGGGCATTCATGGTCATGTTTGGGACCTCCTTGCCGGCAGAGTTGTGGCATTGGTAGCCGACGCATTCACAGCCACAGTCGGCTCCTTTGCCACCGGTCAAATCGAGGATCTCCCTGGTTTCGGTGCCGTTGCTGGAATCGACGGGTGTGGCTCCGATCGCTTCGGCGAGGGCGAGCCGATCTTCTTTGTGATCGATGACAAAAATCCTACTTGCTCCCTGGATGCGAGCGGACATAGCAGCCATCAATCCAACGGGGCCTGCGCCGTAGATGACTACGGAGTCTCCTGGAGATAGTTGGGCGAGACGAGTGGAGTGCCAGCCGGTGGGGAAGATGTCGGAGAGCATCGTGTAGTCGCGCTCCTTTTCTTCGGCGTCTTCGGGAAGAACGAGACAGTTGAAGTCGGCATAGGGAACGCGAAGATACTCGGCCTGGCCGCCGCGGTAGGGCCCCATATCGGCGTATCCGTAGGCTGCACCGGCAGAGCCCTTAGGTGCGCAGGTCAGGCAGAAGCCGGTAAAACCGCGCTCGCAGTTCTCGCAGAAGCCGCATGCGATGTTGAAGGGGAGAACCACCATGTCTCCCTTTTTGACGGCGGTGACGGCGGGGCCTACTTCAACGACCTCGCCCATGTTTTCATGCCCGAAGACGGTACCTTCTGCAACACTGGTGCGGCCTTCGTACATGTGCAGATCGGAACCGCAGATGTTAGTGACGGTTAGCCGGATGATGGCATCCGTGGGCCTTTCAATCTTCGCGTCGGGGACGTTATCGACACTGACTTTGCGGGGGCCGTGATAGACGAGAGCTTTCATGGAGAAGCCTTTCTTCTGCGCCGGGGCGCGAGTTTGCGAGGCACGCGAGTGTGCCTCAATCAAGATGCCCAATGCCTCGTTCGATTGGGGGTAGCGTTGCTCTCGTTCCGGAGTGTCACGGAAGAGGCGAGTCGATCTTCGGCCTGCGGAGAGCGAGCTTTCACTCTCCGTCATGGGTTTGGATGCGGTGGAGGGTTGGCGGGTTAACCACGAGAGCAATATGAGAAGAACAGGAACTGAATTCGCACTGACGAAGTTGGCGCGAAGTTAATTCGATCCACGAACGTGAGACGACGAAGCGCAGCTCTGCTTCCGGTTAGATCGTCGAATGACCCATGCGGCGCCAGGGCGGAGTTGTATGCATGGATCAATCGCAGAAAATATTTCAGATTTAAAGTTAGCGCTTTCAGACTGAAGGTTTCGCGATTTCCTGTGTGTGCGGGCGCTAAGAAAACAGCACGATCGATGTCTCTGCTTTGACAAAGCATGCTCATCGATTTATTTATTCTCTGCTCGAAAAAGATGGTTCGTACTTAGCACTAAATCCTGCTTCACTTCGCGAGGCCGTAGCCCATGCAGAGTTTCACACGGCAGTTCAAGTCATTTCTGTTTTTCTCATTCCTCGTTCTCCTCCTTCCTTTGCCGTTCGGCTGCACTGTCTTCGCGCAGGACGTTCGCGCTACCCTTGGCGGCCGCGTCACTGATCCGGAGGGAGCGATCATCCCGGGAGCTGCCGTCACGGTCCTCTCCAAAGACACCAACGTCAAACGAGCGACTGTTACTAACAACCGCGGCCTTTGGCAAGTGCAGGCGCTGCTTCCCGGCAACTATTCGTTCCGCATCGAGTCTCCCGGATTTCGCGGTGAGCAACGCGCGAACGTGACACTGCAGGCTGCCGATGTGAAGCAGTTCGACATCCAGATGAGTGTCGGTTCGGAATCGCAGACCGTTACCGTCTCTTCGGACACACCACTCATCGATACGACCGCGGCGACGTCGGGAACCGTTGTTACACAGCGCGAGCTGGAAGACCTTCCCTCGCAGTCGCACGTTCCGACTCTGTTCGCTACTCTTGCACCCGGAGTCGTGCAGCGCGATCAGGGCTCGAATGTGGTTCGCGGCTGGTCGAATGATGGAGCGTCCCAGTTCACGGCGAACGGCGGCCGCAACGTGACCCAGTCCAATAATTTCCAGCTCGATGGCATGCCCAACACCAAGACCGGCGGGGACATCTCTTTTATTCCTCCCATGGACAGCGTGCAGGAGTTCCGCGTTCAAACGAACGCCTATGACGCTTCGATCGGCCGTCAAGCAGGAGCGACGATCAACATGCAGACCCGTGCCGGAGGCAAGCGATACCACGGTGTTCTGTACGAGTACAACCAGAACAACTTCCTGAACGCGAACCTGTACCAGAACAACCTTATCGGCCTGAAGACACCGTCTGTCCACTTCAACCAGTTCGGCGGGGCCTTTGGTGGGCCACTCTGGATACCGAAGGTTTACAAGGGTACGGACCGAACCTTCTTCTTTGTCGCGTTCGACAAGAGCATCAACACCAACCCGATGCCGTCGACATTCTCGGTTCCTACCGCGCTCGAGCGCCAGGGCGACTTCAGCAAGTCATTTACGACACAGCTCGTCAACGGCAATCGTGTCGTCTATCCCATCCTGATCTACAACCCGTTTCAGGTGGATTCCAAGGGCAATCGCAAGATCTTCAACGATGCAGCCATACCATCGAGTCTGATGGACCCCATCGCGAAGAACATTCTCGCGTACATTCCTCTTCCCAATGCGGCGGGCGACGGCACCTCGAATACCTCCAACAACTTTGTGTCGTCGGCTGTTCGCTCTGACACCTTTCCTGTCATCTCGGCGCGTGTCGATCAGAACTGGAACAATGCGCAGCACAGTTTTGTTACGGGCAGCTGGAATCACCTCACCGAAGTGTCGGGCAACGACTTCAACAACATCGCGAGCGGCAACAGACTGGAACGAGTTGCCTGGAGGTTCGGATTCGATCATGTCTGGACGATAAGCGACAGCCGTGTCCTCTCGATGCACTACACCTTCAACCGCTTTGAACAACCTTCTGCAGATCTTGGTGCAGGATTTGATCTGACGAAGCTCGGGTTTGCGCCGGGCTTCGCATCGCAGCTGGTGAAACCGTCGTTTCCGTATATCAAAGGCATTGCGGGCGACTTTGGAACCACCAACGCAGGCTCCAACAGCTTCAATACCAATCACACGTGGGGAGCTACGGTTACGCAGACCTACAAGACCCACACCTTCCGCTTTGGCGGGGGGTCTGGGTCATTCAACAGGCCACTGCGAACATCGGCAATCAGGGCGAGTTCGACTTCAGCAATGTGTGGACGCGACAGAACGCGATCGTCACTGGCGGGACCGGCAACGGAAGCACCTTTGCGTCGTTTCTGCTGGGACTTCCTTCCGGCGGGAACGTGCCAACGAATGCGTCGGCTTTTTACTCGCAGCATTACCTCGCCGGGTTCTTCCAGGACGACTGGCGTCTTACGACGAACCTCACTTTGAACCTGGGGTTGCGCTGGGACCTGGAGCAGCCTGTCACGGAGCGTTTCAACCGTCTGACCGATCGCTATGATCCGAACGTGCTGAACCCCATCAGTCCTTCAGCGCAGGCAGCCTACACGCGGATTCTGGCTTCGTCGCAGTCGAATTCCGGCGTGCAGCTGCTTTCGCAGCTTCTGCCTGGCTCAGCCTTCAAGGTGCCCGGGGCCCAGCTGTTTGCAGGGGTAGACGGTGTTCCTCGCACGCCGGTGAATACTGACTATCATGAGTGGCAACCTCGCGCTGGATTCGCTTACAGGCTTGCGCCTAACAGCGTGATTCGTGGAGGCTTCGGACGTTTTACCCAGGCGAGCTTTGTGACCGGCGGCCAGAACGGATTTTCGCGCACGACTTCGCTCATTACGACGCAGGACAACAACTTCACTCCATACGACACGCTCTCGAATCCTTTTAAGAGCGGCGTGCTGGCGCCTACAGGAGCATCGCTTGGCGCGTTGACAAACCTCGGGCAGAGTATCTCCAACTGGGACGATCCGAATCTCAATCGCATGTACTCGTGGGAATATTCCTTGCACCTGCAACAGCAGTATGGGCAGTGGCTCTTCGAGATCGGCTACTCGCACAACAAGACCTACAACATTCCCTGGAGCTGGAATGAGAACCTTCCCAGCTACGATCTTTGGAAGCAACTTCAGCAGCCGGTGTTCGATTCCAAGGGTCGCCCCGGGGATATTTTGCCGTGGAACACGCTGGTGCCCAATCCCTTCTATCAGCTTGCCGGCGTAACGGGAACCATTGCCAGCAGCAAGAATGTTGCGCTGAATCAGTTGCTGAATCCTATTCCGATTCTGACGAGCGGCAGTAGTAACAACATCACGCAGAACCGTCCCACGGGCAAGAATGGCTATGATGCGCTGCAGACCAAGATCGAGCGGCGCTACAACAACGGTCTCTCGCTGATTGCTGCATTCACGTGGTCAAAGCTGTTTGAAGATACTTCGTTTCTTGGTCCGCAGATTGCTGGACATAAGATCGAGCACAAACTCGGCGGCGAAGACCGGCCGTATGTTCTTGCGATTACCGGGATATGGGATCTTCCCTTCGGTCGCGGGCGGCGATGGGGAGCTAGTCTGTCGCGCCCGGTGGACCTGCTTGTGGGAGGGTGGGAGATTACGGGAAATTACTCCGCCAGCTCCGGCGTTCCCGTCGTCTTCTCGACGGATTCCTTCTACAGCGGCCAGTCTGCCGCGCTGGATAAAAAACAGCGGACGCTGGGCAGATGGTTCGATACGAATCAGTTCGTCGCGTTTCCGACTGCGAATACAGATATTTCGACTTATCCGGGGTGGACCGGCGTGCAGTCTCTCCCCGGGGCCAGCTACAGGCCGCCGGCCAACGACACCATTCGGTATGGCGTCTACCAGGACTTTGCCACGTATGTCCGCAACTATGCCACCCGGTGGGGCAACATCCGGCAGCAGGGAGTCAGCGAACTGGTGATGGGCTTGTACAAGAACTTCTCCTTCACGCAGAGCACGCGGTTCCAGCTGCGTCTCGATGCCTTCAATGCACTGAACCACCCGCGCTTTGGAGCACCCAATACGAACCCGACCAGCTCCAACTTTGGCGCTGTTACGCTGCAACAGGTTAATCAGGCTCGGACTGTTGAACTTGGAGGAAAGCTCTACTTCTGAGGGTGAGATCTGCTATCGATTGGATTCGCCAGGGGAGATTCGCTCCGGGCGGTTGGGCTGGGATGGAGTTAGGGGAGCCATACCTTGTATTCTGGTCATGCAGCCATGGCATACCCCACAAATAACCTCAGAATCAAATCCAGTCACGTTGTTCTTCCTCCCATCTTTCTTGAGGAAGAGTTGCCGGTCACCGAGAACGCTTCGCGCACCGTCTTTGAAGCGCGCCGCCAGATTGTCGATATCCTCAACGGAAAAGACGACCGCCTGATCGTTGTGGTGGGACCATGCTCGATCCACGATACAGCTGCCGCCAGAGAATATGCCGGGTTGCTGAAGGAGGCGATCGCAGAGCTCTCGGGCGATCTGATGATCGTGATGCGCGTGTACTTCGAGAAGCCGAGGACCACGCTGGGCTGGAAAGGATTGATCAACGATCCTTACTTTGACGAATCCTTCCGCATCAGCGACGGATTGCGCATTGCGCGTCGCCTTCTTCTGGATCTGGCAGAGATGGGTGTGCCTGCCGGTACGGAGTATCTCGACATGATCTCGCCGCAATACGTTTCGGACCTTGTGAGTTGGGGAGCCATCGGGGCGCGAACGACGGAGAGCCAGGTTCACCGGCAGCTTGCTTCGGGGCTCTCGTGCCCGGTGGGCTTCAAGAACGGGACCTCGGGCAACGTGCAGATTGCGATTGAAGCGATTCTCTCCGCAAGCCATCCGCATACCTTCCTGGGAACTACAGAGACGGGACAATCCGCGATCCTGCTGACCTCCGGGAATCCGGACTGCCATGTCATTCTGCGCGGCGGCCGGCAGATCACCAACTACGATGCCGCGTCCGTGGGTTCGACCGCTGAGCAGATGGAGAAGACGGGCGTACGACCACGCATCATGATCGACTGCAGCCACGCGAACAGCGGCAAGGATCACCGCAAGCAGGGCTCGGTGTGCCGCGTCGTGGCAGAGCAGATCATGGAGGGCGAGCGCCGCATCATGGGCGTCATGATCGAAAGCAATCTTGTCGCAGGGGCGCAGACGCTCGTCAACGGCAAGACGCTCGTCTATGGACAAAGCATCACCGACGCCTGCATCGATTGGCCTGAGACTCATTCTCTGCTGCGGGAGCTTGCCAGCGCTGTTCGAAAGAGGCGCTCCAACGGGGGCACGGACAAGTCGTAAGCGGATCCCATCTCATAAGGAGACATCTCCGTGAAGAACACAGCATTAATCGTTGGGGTCTCCGGCATCGTTGGGCGTAATTTGTCAGACCGCCTGCTGGCGGAGGGGAACTGGTCGGTTTATGGGGTGGCGCGCCGACCGGGCGAATGTCGCGGCATGGTTCCTGTTGCGGTGGATCTGCAGGATGAAGGGGCCGTAGTTGCGGCGCTGAAGAGCATTCAGCCGACGCATGTTTTCCTGACGACATGGTTACGACAGGCGACAGAAGCGGAGAACATTCGCGTTAACTCCGCCATGGTGCGTAATGTTCTCAACGCTCTTTCCACGGCGGGTACTGTGCAGCATGTCGCGCTGGTAACAGGTCTGAAGCATTATCTCGGCCCGTTTGAGGCGTATGGCAAAGGCAGTCTGCCAGCGACGCCGTTTCGGGAAGAGCAGCCACGTCTTGAGATCGAGAACTTCTACTACGCGCAGGAAGATGAGGTTTTTGCTGCCGCAGCACGAGACGGCTATGGATGGAGCATTCATCGCCCACATACGATTATCGGTTACGCCATCGGCAATGCCATGAACATGGGAACGACACTGGCTGTTTATGCGAGTATCTGCAAGGAGCTCGGAAGGCCAATGGTCTTTCCAGGATCGCCGGTACAGTGGAACGGCCTGACTGACATGACCGATGCTCGTCTGCTGGCGAAACACCTGTTGTGGGCCGCAGTCACTCCCGAAGCACGGAACCAGTCATTCAACGTGGTCAATGGCGACGTATTCCGCTGGAAGTGGATGTGGAAACAGATTGCGAACTGGTTTGGTGCAGCTGCAGCAGAGCTCGATGGCGAAGGCGTTCCGCTCGAAGAGCAACTTGCCGATGCTGCTCCCGGATGGAAACAGATTGCCGCGAAATACAATCTCGTGGAAGAGAATCTCAACGTGCTTGCATCGGCCTGGCATACGGATGCGGACCTTGGAAGGCCGGTAGAGGTGGTCACCGATATGTCAAAGAGTCGAAAGCTGGGCTTTACTGCTTATCAGGCAACCGATGAGAGCTTCTTCGATTTGTTCCAGCGATTGAGAGACGACCGCATTATTCCGTAAGGCGAGCCGTATGGCGGAGGATGGCCATTGACTTCGCGCATGCCATAGGACGTTCCGATGACGTTGATTGTGTAACGTTGCTTTGATTCACAATCATGTAAAGTCTTACCAAACCGGCCCATTTCTACGATCAACAATTCAATCCAGAAAAGAGGAGAACAGAGATGCCGTTCCTTAAGACCAAAGATGGAACCGATATTTTTTATAAGGACTGGGGAAAGGGACAGCCGATCGTCTTTCATCATGGCTGGCCTTTGAGCGCGGACGATTGGGATGCGCAGATGCTGTTCTTCCTTCAGCAGGGTTATCGCGTGATCGCTCATGACCGGCGCGGCCACGGTCGCTCGACGCAGACCTCTGAAGGCAACGACATGGATACGTATGCGGCTGATGTGGCGGAGCTGACGGCTGCACTTGATTTGAAGGATGCGATTCATCTCGGACACTCGACGGGTGGCGGCGAGGCGGCGCGCTATGTCGCCCGTAGCGACAAAGGACGTGTCGCGAAGGCCATTCTGGTGAGTGCGGTGCCTCCCATTATGGTGAAGAGCGAGAAGAATCCGGGTGGCCTGCCGATTGAGCTCTTCGACGACCTCCGGAGGCAGCTTGCAGCGAATCGTGCGCAGTTCTACCGCGAGGTGCCGATGCAGTTCTATGGCTTTAATCGCCCGGGCGCGAAGACGATTGAAGGCGTTGTGGGCAACTGGTGGCGCCAGGGCATGATTGGCTCGGCCCATGCGCAGTATGAGTGCATCAAGGCTTTCTCAGAGACGGACTTTACCGCTGACCTTGAAGCGATCACGGTTCCGACCCTGGTGATGCACGGCGACGACGATCAGATCGTTCCGTTTGCCGATGCAGGTCTGCTTTCCGCGAAGATCGTCAAGGGCGCCAAGCTGAAAGTCTATCCGGGGTATCCGCATGGGATGCTGACGATTCATGCAGATGTGCTCAACCCTGATCTGCTGGAGTTTATTCGCAGCTAGGGGATGAGTCTAAAGTTCGCGAGATTAAGCGGGTTCCGGATGCATTTGCTTTTCCAGTGTGGAATGAAGCAGAAAAGGTCCAACGGCAGGCTCCTCGACTTCGCTTTGCGCGATGAGCCTGCGAAAGACTTCGTTCAGGAGGACACTCCGTAGCAAAGGTATGGAGTGTCCTCGACGCATTTTCGCCCAGCGTTTGTCTGGGAACAAATGATTAGCGGGGATTAGACGGAGAGGTTGCGAGGACGACCGTCTTGGCATTGAGGAACTCACGCATGCCAGCGGCAGAGAGTTCGCGGCCATAGCCGGAGTGTTTGATGCCTCCGAAGGGCAGGCGCGGATCGCTGGCGACCATGGCGTTGATGAAGACGGCTCCCGACTGGATCTCGGCAACGAGGCGTTGCTGCTCGACTGGGTCGCGGGTCCAGGCGGAGGCTCCGAGGCCGAAGGGGGTGTCGTTTGCGATTTCGATGGCCTCGTCGAGAGAGGCGACCTTGAAGAGCATAGCGACGGGTCCGAAGAGCTCTTCGCGGTAGACCGCGCTGGTTCGCGGCACGTCGATGAGCACGGTGGGCTCGAAGTAGTTGCCTTCGCCAAGCATGCGCTGGCCGCCGGTCAGAATGCGCGCACCGTCCTTTACCGCTGCCTGAATCTGAGCATCGAGCGTTTCGGCGATCTTTGGAGTCGAGAGCGGCCCGATGTCGGTATCTTCCTTCATGGGATCGCCGATCTTCATGGCTTCCATACCAGCGACAAAGCGCCTCTCGAAGGCGTCGTAGATAGCCTGATGCACGATGAAGCGCTTGGCTGCGATGCAGGACTGGCCATTGTTTACGAGGCGTGCGCGGACTGCGGTTTCGATGGCCTCGTCAAGGTCGCAGGAGGGCAGAACGATGAAGGGGTCGGAGCCGCCAAGCTCGAGCACGGATTTTTTGATGAGCCAGCCTGCCTGGGCTCCAATAGCGCGCCCGGCGGCCACGGAGCCGGTGAGGGTGACGGCAGCGATGCGGGAGTCGGCGAGGACGCGCTCGACCTGGCTGGTTTCGATGAGAAGCGCCTGAAAGCTGCCGCGGGGAAAGCCAGCTCGGCGCACGAGGGATTCAATGAGCAGAGCGCACTGCGGGACGTTCGGCGAGTGCTTGAGGAGCCCGACGTTACCTGCCATCAGTGCAGGCGCGAGAAAGCGGAAGACCTGCCACAGGGGAAAGTTCCACGGCATGATGGCGAGGATGACGCCGAGGGGATCCCATCGGACGTAGCTGGAATTTTCGGTCTGGATGGGCTCGGGCGCGAGGATGCGTGCGGCATTCTCGGCGTAGTAGTGGCATGCGGTCGCACACTTGGCCACCTCCTGACGGGCGGCGTGGATCGGCTTTCCCATCTCGAGCGTGAGCGTGGGTGCAATCTCTTCGATCTCCTGTTCGAGCAGAGAAGCGAGCTTGTTCATGCAGAGGGCGCGATGCTCGAGCGGGATGGCAGGAAAGGTTCGGAAGGTTTCGGCAGCGAGCGCGATCTTGTCGGAGATGGCCTCGTCGGTGAGTGCCTCGAAGCTGCGGAGCAGTTTGCCGTTGGCGGGATTGATGGATTGGATGGCCATTCTGCTTGCAAGCAGATTAGCAAAGGAATGGGGTGAGAGGGGCGAGGATCGTGGATTGGGCTTCGCTCAGGAGGACATGGCTGCTTGAAGCGCTCAGGATAATGGAGCGTGGGGCGTGTGGAATAATGGGGTTATTCATTTGAGCTTGTTGTGCTCGCTCTTGCGTGGCGTGCGCGGCGAGGACGCGGAGCCGGATGCAGGGCAATCCAGAGTTCATGAAACGAGCGATCGACCTTGCGGTGGAGAATGTGACCTCGGGGAGTGGGGGGCCATTTGGCGCGGTGGTCGTGCGCGAGGGGCGAGTGATTGCGACGGGCGTCAACGAGGTAACAGCTACGAACGATCCAACGGCGCATGCAGAGGTGGTTGCGATTCGCAATGCTTGCCGGCAGTTGAAGGGTTTCTCGCTCGAGGGATGCACGATATATACGAGCTGCGAGCCTTGTCCGATGTGTCTGGCTGCGATCTACTGGGCCCGGATGGAGAGGATTTACTATAGCGGGACGGCGGCGGACGCTGCCGCCGCGGGATTTGACGACGCGTTTCTCTATAGCGAGATCAAGAAAGATATTGGAGAACGAACGGTTCCTGAGCAGCGGATGCTGGCTGAACGAGGAAACGAGAGCTTCGATGCATGGCGCAAGTCCGGTATGCGCGCAGAATATTGAGTCAATTACAGGCGAGGACGATGGCGACAAAGAAAAAGGCAGCTCCGGTTAAGGCAACGAAGAAGGACCAGGTGGTTAAAGTAGCCCTGCTCGGTTTTGGAACCGTGGGCAGCTCGGTGGCCAAGGTGTTGGCCGAATCGAAGTATCCAGGGATTGTGCTGACTCATGTCTACAACCGCAGCGTGGCGCGAAAGCGCGAATCGTCAGCGGCAAAGTTTGTTCCTGCAACTGCGAAGTGGACCGAGAATATTGACGATGTTCTGCGATCCGATGTCGATGTCGTGATTGAGCTGATGGGTGGGTTGAACCCAGTGGAAGGATGGCTGCGCAAGGCTCTGACCTCAGGCAAGCATGTCGTAACAGCGAATAAGCAGTTGATCGCTTATCGCGGTGTGGCACTGCAGAAGCTGGCGTCGCAGCATGGTGTTCAACTGGTCTACGGTGCGGCGGTTGCCGGTGGAGTTCCGGTGATTCCCGGAATCCTGCAGGGGCTGGGTGGAGATCGGATACAGCGGCTGAGCGGTATCGTGAACGGAACCTGCAACTACATCCTGAGCAGGATGGAGACGGGCGCCGAGTACGCGACGGTGCTGAAGGATGCGCAGCAGCTCGGATATGCCGAGGCGAATCCTTCGGCTGACGTGGATGGATACGATGCGCGGGCGAAGCTTTGCATCCTTTCGAGGATTGCGCTGCATGCAGAGCTGAATCCGGATGAGGTAGCGACGCAGACGATCTCAACCGTTGAGGCAATCGACTTCGTGTATGCGAGGGAGCTGAACTGCACGATCCGGCAGGTTTCGCGCGCCCAGGTGGATGGAGCGGTTGTGCATGCGCGGGTCGCGCCGATGTTGATTCCGCTGAGCTCGCCGATGGCATGGTCGCATGGAACGCAGAATATGGTCGTCACCAGCGGAAACTATGGCGGCGATGTTGTTTTTTCCGGGCACGGAGCAGGGGGAGAGCCTACAGCAGTAGCGGTGGTGTCGGATCTGCTGGCGGTGTCGCAGGGAGCGAAGGCCGTCGAGCTGCCCGTGCGCAAGCGACAGGTGACGGGAGAGTTCCTCGCGCCGCACTATCTTCGTTTTGTTGTGGATGACAAGCCGGGAATCGTCTCATCGATTGCAGGGGCCTTGGCGAAGGTGGGAGCCAACATCGATTCGCTGTTGCAGCGGCCGGGGTATCCCAAGCACAGACTGCCGTTTGTCGTCACGACAGAGCCCTGCTTGACCAGCGTGATCGACAAGGCGATTCAGTCGATTGCGAAGCTGGATTGCATGCTGGAGCGGCCGCTTACGCTGCAGATGCTGGTGCCGGAAGATAAGCCGGAGTAGATCGGGTATCTGTAGATCTCGATGCTGATAGCGTTGCGCTGCGTTCAGAATGACGGCCTTCTACGACCGTTTTGTGGAGTTGTTTGTTTTTGTATTCGATCTATCAGGAGATAGTGTGAACCGGCGTACTTTTTTGCGTACTGCAAATCTTGCCGCAGCGTCTGCCATGGTGTCAGGATGCGCCAGGAAGAAGGCGGCGATCTTTAATCCTGCGATGAACCAGGCAGCGCTGGCTCCGGTAAATCTTCCGGAGAGCCCGTGCCATATTCCTCCGGTGCATGTCTCAGAAGATCGCGTGATTCGCACGGTTGTGGGGCTGCGGCCTCATCGGCCATCGGGTTTCCGCGTGGAGCGTGAGCAAGTTGGAGATACGGTGGTCGTCCATAACTACGGCCACGGCGGCGGCGGAATTACTCTGAGCTGGGGAACAGCGAAGCTGGCGACGGATCTGGGTCTTAGAGGACATACAGGACGAGTGGCTGTTCTGGGATGTGGCGTGATCGGCTTGACTACGGCGCGGATGGCACAGGATGCCGGGTATGCCGTGACGATCTACACGAAGGCGATGCCGCCGGATACGACCTCGAACATCGCGGGAGGCCAGTGGTATCCGGCGATGGTCTATGACGATCCTGACAAGATGAGCGCGAGTTTTACCGATCAATATCTGGCGGCGGCGAAGTATGCATATGAGCGTTACCAGATCACGACCGACCCTCGCTACGGTGTGCGCTGGATGAGGAACTATTCGGTGTCGCGTACCCCGATCGTTCAGAATCGTGGATCGGATCGGCCGCGGATTGTGAGCGGGCTGGACTCTCTGCTGCCAGAGCGTCGGCTGCTGAAGCAGGACGAGAATCCGTTCGGGATTGGTTATGCAGCGCAGTACGACGGAATGATCATGGAGCCGCCGATGCTGCTGAATGCGCTGATTACGGACTTTCGTATTGCAGGCGGCAAAGTGGTGGTGGGGGAGTTGAAGTCGACGGACGAGGTCAAGGCGCTGCCGGAGAAATTAGTCTTCAACTGCACGGGCCTGGGAGCAAAGGCGTTGTTTGACGACAAGGAATTGATTCCGGTGCGTGGTCAGCTGACATTTCTGGTGCCACAACCCGAAGTGACCTATGCAGCGCTCTTCGAGGATATATATATGTTTTCGCGTCACGACGGCATCCTGCTGGGTGGAACGCATCAGGCAGGGAACTGGTCGCTGGAGGTGGACCAGGCTACAGTGAAGGAAAAGCTGGCGGCGCATGCGGAGCTGTTCCGATCGATGAAGGCGTGCTGACGGAGCGAAAGTGCGAACGACAAATGAGAAACCGGACCAAAGGGTCCGGTTTCTCATTTCAAGCATATTGAGGCTTAGTACTTTGGCATCGAAGGGTCGATCTTGTCGGCCCAGGCGAGGATGCCTCCGCTGAGGTTGTGCACGTTGGTGAAGCCGGCGGCCTTCAGGGCGAGGGCGGCCTTCTGGCTGCGGGCACCGGAGCGGCAGTGGACGATGACCTCGTCGTTCTTGTGCTCGGCAATCTCGCCGAGACGCGATTCGATGGTGCCAACGGGAATCAGCGGAGCGCCGAGGTTCGCGATGGGATACTCGTGAGGCTCGCGAACGTCGAGCACGAAGATGTTTTCTTTGGCGTCCAGCTTCTTCTTGAGCTGCTCGACGGTAATCTGCGGGATACCGTCGACAATCGCCGCATCGGCAACGGCCTTATCGCGGGCCGCTTCAAGCGGACCTACCGAGGTAGGCTTTTCGATACCGCAGAACTGGTCGTAGTCGATCAGCTCTTTGATCTCGTGGGTTCCGCAGGCTGGGCAGTTGGGGTTCTTGCGCAGCTTCAGGGTGCGGAAGTTCATGCCCAGGGCATCGACCAGAAGCAAGCGGCCGACGAGAGGATCGCCAAGGCCAAGGATCAGCTTGATGACTTCGGTGGCCTGGATCACGCCGAGCAATCCTGGAAGGATTCCAAGCACGCCGCCCTCGGCGCAAGAGGGAACGAGGCCTGGCGGTGGCGGCTCCGGATAGAGGCAGCGGTAGCACGGACCTTCCTCGGTGGCGAAGACGGAGGCCTGGCCTTCAAAGCGGAAGATCGAGGCGTAGGCGTTGGGCTTGCCCGTAAGGACGCAGGCGTCGTTGACCAGATAGCGGGTCTGGAAGTTGTCAGTGCCATCGGCGATGAAGTCGTAATCCTTGAAGATCTCAAGGGCGTTCGCCGAGGTGAGCATCGTGTTGTGCTTGATGACGTTGACGTTCTTGTTGAGCCCCTTGAGCATCTGCTCCGCAGAGTCGACCTTGAGCATGCCGACGGTGGACTGCGAGTGGATGATCTGTCGCTGCAGATTGGATTCGTCAACGACGTCGAAGTCGATAAGGCCGATCGTTCCGACTCCCGCAGCGGCGAGGTAGAGGGCCAAGGGAGCGCCGAGGCCTCCGGTGCCTACGCAGAGGATCTTCGCGGCTTTTAGCTTCTGCTGACCTTCCATGCCAACCTCAGGAAGAATGAGGTGGCGAGAGTAGCGAGCAATCTCTTCGTTGGAGAGCTTGGGGAGCTGTACGGCTTCTTCAATAGCAGTTGGCATGGTTTTCCTTCAGGTGTTGCTTTAATTCTAGATGCTTTCGCGGCTGGAAGGGCTCAGGTGGTCTTCCCAGACGTAAGTCATTCGTTCCAGACGACTGTGATGAAGCCTGGCATCCCCTGGCATCCTGCAAAATACAGGGATTCTTCGCCTTCGGCTCAGAATGACGGTTCTATTTTTCGGGGATGGAACTAGAGGAGGGGACAACAGCTACAACAAGGAGTATTCCGCGAGGAGGAGTTTTTGCGCGAAGCGCCTTTACCTGGACGGTCAGTCCCACCGGCAATAGACGGGATGATGGTGAGTTCGTCGGCTGCAGCGACAGAGGTGGCTTCTTTTTCGGGAAGATAACGAAGATCTTCGTCGTTGAGATAGACGTTGACGAAGGAGCGGAGCTTGCCCTCGTTGCTGAAGAGTTGCTGCTTCAGATCGGGATACTGGGAGGTGAGGTTGGTGAAGACCTCAGCGACGGTTGTACCGGGGACGGTGACCGTCTCGGCTCCTGCGGTGTAAGTGCGGAGCGGAGTTGGGATGTGAATGTTCATGCCTGACCTTTCTGCTGGGATACTTGTTCGGCGACTTCGATCTCTATGGGCTGATCTTCAAATTTTTTGTCTTCTTCGCTGGTGCCGGACAGGAGGAAGGAATTGGTGATGGCGGCTTTGCCCTCCTCGACCGCGGTGATGACGTAGGAGCAACCGATCCAGTGGGCTTCCGCAAAGTCTGTGGGAGACCACTGGGCGGGATGATCGGGGTGCGAGTGATAGAAACCCACGATGTCGAGACCCAGACCGCGTGCCTGGCGCTGGATCTTTACCAGCTCCTGGGGGGCGATGTTGTACCGGTTATGCGCAGAGTCCGTGCGCGTGTTGCCTGCGCGGACGATCTGCTGGACGTGGTTGCCGTCCGCGTTGGACTTACCGAGAAGTACGCCGCAGCACTCGTGCGGGTAGGTCTCTTCGCCGTGCGCGCGGAGGGATTCGTAGTTGGCGTAGTCGATGTGTAGCATAGGTCTAGTCCTGCTCCTGCCAGAAGCGGTCGCTCATGTACTTCTCTGCGGAGTCCGGCAGGATGGTTACGATCACGGCATCGCGTCCGGCGTGAGCCTCCTGCTCGGCAACCTGAAGCGAGGCAGCGACGACGGCCGCGGCTGAGATGCCGACCAGGATGCCGTGTTGGCGCCCCAGAGTGCGGGCCATCTTGTAGGCCACCTCAGTGTCCATGTCGATATTGGCGTCTGCGAGGGTGGGATCGTAGATACGGGGCACGATGGCGGTGGCCATGTGCTTGAGGCCTTCCAGGCCGTTGAAGGCCGAATCGGGTTGCATGGAGATGCAGCGAATGGCGGGATTCAGTTCCTTGAGGCGGCGCGTGGTTCCCATAAAGGTTCCGGAGGTTCCGAGACCGGCCACGAAGTGGGTAATCTGCCCATCGGTCTGCTTCCAGATCTCGTTGGCGGTCGTTCGATAGTGGGCGCGCCAGTTTTCGTCATTGGAGTACTGATCGGCGTAGAAGTACCGATCCGGTTCAGCGGCTACGAGCTCCCGAGCCTTTCGTATGGCTCCGTCGGACCCGTCCGCAGGGCTGGTCCAGACGATATTGGCTCCGTAGGCTGCGAGGTACTTCTTGCGCTCCGGCGAGACATTGGAAGGCATGCAAAGTGTGACGGGGAAGTTGAGAGCTGCTCCCAGCATGGCATAGGCGATCCCGGTGTTTCCGCTGGTGGCGTCGAGAAGCCCCTTTCCATTCCCAAGCAGGCCGCGGTTGAGCGCGTCGGACACAATGCCGGATGCGGCTCGATCCTTGACGGAGCCGCCTGGATTTGCCCATTCCGCCTTGCCAAGGATCTGAATGTCCGAGGCCGAGCCGCCAAAATGCGCGGTAAGGCCATCGAGACGGATCAGCGGCGTGTTCCCGATGCGTTCGAAGATGGTCGAGCCGAGCGGTTTGACGGTGGTAATCATGAGTTTCCTGAAATCGCGTCCTCCGCAGATTGAAGCATCCCGACGGATATGCGACAGTTAACTTTGAGTCTAAATGATGGCACTTATGGCGAAAAAGTCCCCGCGGCGAAGCTTCAACGATGTCCTTTCGATTCTTGGCAGTCAACGATTTGATGTAGCTCCTGCACAGGACGGTGCAAAGCGGATGCCCAACGCGTTCCAGGTGAGAAAGTACGGGTGTGCGGCCGAGATCGCTGCCGCTCCCGACGGCACCCCGGAGATTCTGGCCAGGGCCGGGATTCTGTTAAACGGCGAGATCGCCCGGTTGCTCGACCGTGGATATCAGAAGTTCTTCAGGACGTCCAAGGTCGAGGTTCCCGCGACGGCAGATCATCTGCGTTCGTTGCATGAGTTTACCGAAGAGCTGAAAGAGGCGATCGGCGGATTGAGCCTTTATAACGAGTCTTTGGGGACGACGAGCGACGTCTACATGTATGACCGGGTGAAGGGGCGGGAGTAAAGACTCTTCCTTCGATGCCGACCTACTCAAAAAGCTCATCTGTTCAGCTGCGAAAGAACCTCGAAGAGCTTTATGAGCAGTTGGAATTGATGGCTCCTGAGGTAATGGCCGAAATAAGGCTGCTAGAAGGCCTATTGAAGGCGCGTGAGGGTTTTTCTGGGGCTATTCACGAATCTGCAGTTACTCCCTGGCACGCCATTCAGAGTTGCTTAGATCTCGCTGGTGATTTCACGTTAACCAAAAAGGAAATCAAGAAACAAATCTTAAACGGTGGTTATAAGGCAGCAAACCGCACAGTCGCAGGTGGACTCATTAATGACAGCCTGAACCATCATCTCAAGACGGGAAGATTATTGGTAATAGACCAACGGGTGGGTCGTAATTCTCTCTGGAAAGAGAAAAAAGATGCAAAATCGAGCACCTGAATTGGCGGGCTACCGTAAGCGATTCTGTTCGCGCTGAAGTTCGCGGTAGGCTTCGCTTTTGCCGATGCCCCGCTCCCGTGCAACCCGCTTCAGTGCGTCTTTTTCTGAAAGAGATTCCGATTGCATGAGGGCCGCAACGTCCGCGGCGATGCTGCGTGTGGTGGGACCGGCGTCATTCTGCGCAGGCGAGAAGAGAAGGACGATCTCTCCACGGACAACAGCGCGCGCGGCTAACTGGGAGCGCAGTTCACTGACCGGGCCGCGCAGGAATTCTTCGTGCAGCTTGGTCAGTTCGCGCCCGATGGCGACGTGCTGTGCAGCGCCGAAGGTCGTTTGGAGATCGGACAGGGTATCGAGGATGCGGTGGGGAGCTTCATAAAAGATGTGCGTGGCACCGTCGCGGGCAAGTTGCTCGAGCACGGTGCGGCGCTGCCCCTCTTTGGCGGGAAGAAAACCATGAAAGGTGAAGCTCTCCGTCGAAAGCCCGCTGGCGATCAGAGCATTGATGGCGGCGTTCGCGCCCGGGATGGGAAAGACAGCGATGCCTGCCGCGATGGCTGCAGTCACCAGCTCGTGACCCGGGTCCGAGATGCCGGGAGTTCCCGCATCCGAGACTACAGCGATGCGCGATCCCTCCTGCAACTGCGCCAGCAGTTCTTCGGCACGGGAGCCTTCGTTGTGGAGGTGGTAGCTGATGGTAGGTGTCTGGATGCCAAAGTGATTCAGAAGCTTCTGGGTCTGCCGGGTGTCTTCGCACGCGATGCGGTCAGCGGAGCGGAGCACGCGGAGGGCCCGCAGCGTGATGTCTTCCAGATTGCCAATCGGCGTGGCGACCAGATAGAGACCCGGGGCAAGGGGAGAATCCTGATCGTGATTGGCAGGAGAGACGGTCATGAAGAAGAGAAACGGCCTAGTCCTGCTCTCGCTGGTCCTGCTGAAGCAGACGTCGCCGGGCATTCAGCAGCCCCATGGAGTGAGCGAGATTCTGTGGCGTGATGATGCCTACGATGCGATCGCCATCCATGATGGGGACCAACTGGGCTCCCTGGCCCCCCATGATGCGGCGTAGCGTCTTGACCAGTGAGTCGTCGGACTGGGCGGTCTGGAAGGATTTCGTCATGACCCCCTGCACGTAACCGTTGCCTTCCGACTGCAGGGCTTCGACGATTCCCTGGCGAGAGACAGCACCTACAAGATTGCTTCCGCGCACAACGGGGAAGACATCCTGGAGCGTGTGGACGGAGCGCTGCAGCGCTTCTTCCAGCGTGTCGGATGCCGAAAGCATGCTGTAGTCAGTCAGCATGACATCGCGCATCAGCACGGGATCGTTCTCGGAGTTCAACAGCATGCTGGAGTCGTCCATGTGGGCTCCGATAAAGACGAAAGCGCCGATCATGAGGAGCCACATATTGGGCAGGATGCAGCCTACGATGGCAAAGACGATTCCTATGATCTGTCCAAGCCCCGCAGCGGCCTTCGTTCCTTTCAGTACGCCGTGGCTCCGGGAGAACTCACCACGGAAGATGCGGCCACCGTCGAGAGGCGCAGCAGGGAGCAAATTGACCGCAGCGAGCAGCAGATTGATCCAGACGACCGCGCGAATCAGATGGGAGGGGGTGAGCCAGGGACGTTCTAAAAGATTGATCTCGGGCGCAACTGCAAGGATGACCGCAGCCAGGAAGAAGCCGAGGAGCAGGTTTGCGACGGGGCCAACCAGCCCGAGGCGTTTGCCGATGGCAGGCGTTGCAGCCTCCTCGGTGGCTTCAGGGGTTGCATACTGCTGCAATCCGCCGGTGGGAATGAGAAGGATGCTGCGAAGATCGAGGTTGAACCATGCAGCAGCGATCGCCCGGGCGACCTCGCGAACGACGACTGCAAACAACAGGACGAGCCAGAGAGCAAAGCCGCGAGCACCGGTAGAGCCGGAGACGGAGGAGTAACTGATGGCAAGGCCGAGCAGCAGAAGAAAGAAGGTATGGATGCGTATCTCCACGCCAAGAAACCTGCCGATCGGAAAGGACCATGCTCGCATGCTTATCATTGTATGCGCGGACTTTGAAGCGGAGGAAAGATGCGTGTGATTGCAGGGAGGTTTCGATCGCGTCCGCTGGTTGCGCCAAACGGTATGAAGACCAGGCCTACGAGCGATCGCCTGCGGGAGACCTTATTCAATGTTCTCGCGCCACGGATCGCCGGATCACGATTCGCCGATCTCTATGCAGGCTCAGGTGCTGTCGGGATCGAAGCTCTGAGCCGGGATGCTGCGCTCGTCTGGTTTGCGGAGAGCGCGCAGCCGGCGGTGAAAGCCATCCGTGAGAATCTTGCGGCATTGAAAGTGACTGGGGGATACGAGATTGAAGGCCGCGGCGCTAAGGAATTCCTCAATGAAATCTTTCGGCGCGGGGAGAAGGTGGATCTGGTCTTCCTCGATCCTCCCTATGAAGCGGAACAGGAGTACAACCGTACCCTTTCTTTCCTCGGAGGGAAGGGGCGGGAGGTGCTGGCCGAAGACGCAAGGGTGATTGCTGAGCATCGCGCGAAGTTCGAGCTGGAGGAAAATTATGGAGCTCTGGAGAGGGTTCGCGTCCTCAAGCAAGGGGACGCTGCTCTTAGCTTTTTTGCGATCAAGCCAGAAGAGTAGAGCTCTCAGTTACGGAGTTGAGATCCCGCCGCCCGTATGCGTGCCGTTCTGCAGATCGACGGTAAAGGGAACGTCCTGATCGGTGAACATATTCCAGCCGGTTCCGTGCAGGATGTTATCTTGCAGGCCAGTGATACGTATACCCTCCCAGCTCAGTCGCTCCGTCTTCCAGACCTCTCCGTTCGGCCCCCATGCGTAAAGGCTGTGGAAGCCGACAAAGATCAAAAGGTTCTGGGAAGGAATCGGGAGAACCTCGGTCGCCGGCTTCAATGGGATATGGGTCGAGTGTTCGGGTTTCTGCGTGTCCACGATGTACGCGTAACCTCCGGCAACAGCGCAGAGCTCATCTGGATTCGGGCAGGCGAAGACCCCTGTCGGCATTGACGGATCGGTAAACCCGAGCGCACAGGTTCCGAGAAACGATCCTCCCGTTTTTGGGCGGACCATCAGGAGCAAGGCTCCGCGGGCGAGCGCGTCTTCCTCGCCGGCGATCTGTCTCGGATACGTGAACTGACGCGCCGGCGCAATCAAAGGTGGAGCTTTGAGGATCTCAGCAGTCCAGGTATGGGGGAACGTAGTTTCCATGTCGGCAGGCTAGCAGTACTGCTCAAAGAGCGACGGCGGTTCGGTGGGCGGATACGCCTCAGAAGGACGGCAAAGATAACCTAGCGGATTGAGTCCAAAGCCTGGGAGATGTCTTCGAGCAGGTCTTCGATGTCTTCGCATCCTGCGCTCAGACGAATGAAGCCCTCAGCAATCTGATCGCCGCCCCAGCGTGCACGGCGTTCCGCGGACGAAGTCACACCTCCGAAGCTGGTGGCGTCGATGAGCAGCTTCGATCTGCTGAGAAACGTCTCTGCCGCTGTCTTGTCTGGCAGGATGAAGCTGAGCACGGGACCAAAATATTTCATCTGCTGTTTCGCAATCGCGTGACCGGGATGCGACGGCAGGCCGGGATAGAGAACCTGCTCGACCTCGCTGCGTGTGAAGAGAAACTCGGCGATCCGCTGCGCGTTCTGACAGGCGCGTTCGAGACGCAGCGGAAGAGTGGCGATGGATCGCAAGGCGAGCCAGGCTTCCATCGGCCCCAGGACGCCACCTGTGAGGGTGCGCCATTGATCGAGCTTTTGGCGCAGTTCAAGATCGCGGACGGCGACGTGTCCGACAAGGATGTCGCTGTGGCCGGTCATCGCTTTGGTGTCGGATGCGACAGAGAGGTCGGCGCCCAAAGCCAACGGAAGCTGTCCCAACGGCGTCGGCGTTGTGTTGTCGACCGCGACCAATGCACCTGCGCGGCGTGCGGCCTGTGAGAGCGCGGCGATATCGCAGACGTCCATCGTGGGGTTGCTTGGGGTTTCGATCCAGATCAGCTTTGCGCCTTCCAGGTGCTCCGCCTGGGCGTTGTTCGCGGTCGGCGCAAGTCGGACCTGGACACCCATCTTGGCGAAGTATTCCTGTGCGAGGACGCGAGCGGCGAAGTAGGCGTTGGAAGGAAGCACAACGACATCGCCGGGCCGCAGAACAGCACCAAAGACGGCGGTGCAGGCCGCCATGCCAGAGGCAAACACCAGAGCCGAGGCGCGATAGCCATCCGACGATTCCATCTGGCCGATGGCTTTCTCCAGATGGGTCCACGTGGGGTTATGCGAACGCGCATAGGTGTAGGGAATCCCCGATGGATCTCCGGGAGCGTGATAAGGAGCTGCAAAGACTGGGCCTGGATGAAGAGGTTCGCCGGCAGTGGCCTGAGTGAGGGTTGAGCGAATGATCTTTGTCGCTTCACGCATGAATCGATTGTACGGGCGTGGGAGACTCAACAATGAGGCCCTACGAGGCGAAGTGTTCCCACCCGCCTGGCTTCAACTCCGTTGAGCTTCCGTCGGAGCCATGCAACGTGATGAGTGGCCGTCGTGCGTTTCGAGGGAAGAGGGTCCCGATGCGGGTAATGGGAACATCCGCGATTCGAGAGGGAACTCGAATGGATGGCTTTGCGGCAAATAGCAACTCGTAGTCTTCGCCGCCGTTGAGTGCGGCAGTCAGTGCATTGGCGGAAGACAGTCGCGCAGCGAGTGGATGAAGGGGGAGCAGGGCGGCATCGACTTCAGCGCGAAGTCGGGAGGACTGGCACAGATGCGTGAGGTCGGTGGAGAGGCCATCGCTCAAGTCGATGGCGGCGCTGGCCATATGACGACGCAGGAGGGCCGAGCCGACGGCAAGACGCGGTTGCGGAAAGAGGTGGGGATGCTGGCCCGAGCGATCCGCTCGGGGGCGCCGGTCTCTCTTGAGAAGCGCTGACAGCTCTGCCTGCGCGCCTCCCAGTGAACCGGTGACGTAAAGCGCATCTCCTGCGTGGGCGCCTGACCTGAGGAGGGATTGGCCCCGGGGTGCGGTGCCGACGAGGATGATATCCGCGAAGATCAGGTCCTGTGGCGACTCCGAGGTGTCGCCGCCTGCCAGCGGCGTGTCGAACTGATGGGCAAGGGCGCGCATTCCCTGCAGGAAGTTTCCAATCCACCTGCGGCCTCGGGCGGTTTGAAGAATTTGTCTGGGCAGTGCAAGTGAAAGGAAAGCAGCCAGAGGCTTTGCGCCCATTGCTGCCAGGTCGCTCAGCCCGCGTGCAAGGCAGCGATGGCCAACAGCCGCAGGGGGATGAAGACTGCGCTGGAAGTGCCGGTTCTCAAGGGTGAAGTCAGTGGTGACAACGATCTCGTGTCCTGCACGGGGCCGAAGAATGGCACAATCATCCCCGATTCCCAACGAAACGCCCTTGTGGCGACTTGCTTTTCCCGAGGTGAAGGTTCGGCGGATCTGTTCGATCAGCGCAAGCTCTCCGGCAGGTTTCGATCTGATGGCAGCCATTTCGTAGAGAATAAATGGCGGGTCTTCAATAGCGATCGCGCGTAGAGTGCAAAACTTTGCAGCTTCAGACGGCGAAATTGCGGATTTGGTTGCATCACGAATGGGCAGTTGTTAGGCTTAAGGGGACGCTCAAGAGAGTCCGCGATTCCAGAATGCCGATTTGTGATCTTCATTTGAAGGTCGGGATTAGGGGAGTGGACTTTTCGTGTCGCCTTTGGCGGCCAGATTCCGAGCCCGGACCGTGGATTGAAGCTGAAGAAGCGCTATTACATCATGTTCGTGAGCCGTGACGAGAATGGCAGCCTGAACAAGGTTCCGGTGCCGCTCCATTACGTTTATCTCTTCGTGGCCGCGGCTGTGATCGGTATGTTTACGATCACCGGCTTAGCGGGGTCGTACTCGCGAATGCTGATCAAGACTGCTCGTTTCAATCAGTTACGACAGGACCACAACGCGCTTCAGAAGGACTACGCTCATCTGGAAGAGGCAGCCCACGAGAAGGATGTTCAGGCTGCGTCGCTGGGCTCCCTGGCGAGTGAAGTATCGGCGTTGTATGGCCTTACTGCCAGCAAGCTTGCGATTCCGATGGGCCGCGTGACCGGCAAGACCGTCAGTCGCCACGCAACGGCTGCGGCGGAAGCTGCCGCCAACGCTCCTCTGACGGAAACCGCAAGTCTCAATGATGACGCTTATTACAAGTCTGTAGATGCGTTCTATTCCCTGCGGAATCAGGCGTTAAGTGGTGCCGCTACAAGAGCTCTCAGTAGCATCAACCGGCCCGGAGATGGAGTCGGTTCTAATCTCTTCGGTGGCTTGTCCCCTCTCGATATGGAAGCTTCGGTATATGCTCCTTCGCTGTGGCCTGTCATGGGACCGATCACGAGCAGCTTCGGGCAGCGCGAAGATCCGGTGCTGGGCAATGGAGAAGGCGAGTTCCATAAGGGCCTCGACATCTCGGCTCCCAGCGGCACTCCGATTCGTGCTACCGCTGACGGTGTAGTGAAGTCCGCGCAGGTGGAGAACGGTTACGGTCGCGAGGTAACGGTCGATCACGGCCACGGAGTGGAGACGCTCTACGGCCACATGTCGGGCTTCGCCGTCATGGCCGGCCAGACGGTGACTCGCGGCGAGGTGATTGGCTATGTGGGCCACAGCGGGCGAGTGACCGGCAATCACGTTCATTATGAGGTCAGGATCCGTAACACCGCGGTCAACCCCCACAAGTACCTTCGGATGACGATGGCGCAACTGGGCGATGCTCCAGAGCCTCCGGCATCTACCCCGGCTGTGGGACCGGCGAAGGTCGCTGGCCTCGATCGCTGACGGCATCTCGTTTCGAGAAATCAGAGGCAGGCTTCGGCCTGCCCTTCCTTTTGATGAAAACCGCCGACTGCTGGTGAAAAACATTTAGAGTTGTCGTAACCCGGCACAAGAACGTTGTGGTGGAAACACGCAGGTCTGCGCTCGTGGAATTTTTCTGAAACAGGAAAGAGATCTGTCATGGTGAGGAATGGTCTGCGCAACTGCCTGGTTGCGGTCCTATGTGCAATCCCGTCGCTGCAGGCAGCGGGCCAGGGAAAAGCTATCGCCGGCGAAAACACAGACTTCAGCAGTTCGCTGAACAAGCCGGACCGGGCAGAATGGTTTCGCGATCTGGGTTTCGGCCTGTTCATTCACTGGAGCGTCGACAGCCAGATTGGCAGCACTATCAGTCATTCGCTGGTGGGAGCGTCGGATGACTACGTCAACCGCTTCTTCAATGAGCTACCGAAGACCTTTGACCCGACGCGATTCGATCCGGCGGAATGGGCAAGGCTCGCGAAGCTTGCAGGCGCGCGCTATGTCGTGTTCACCACCAAGCATCACTCCGGCTTCGCAATGTACGACACCAAAACGACGCCGTTCAACATCATGAACACTCCCTTTCACCGGGACGTGACGGCGGAGATTCTGAAGGCGTTCAAGGCCGAGGGAATTGCGCCGGGGGTGTATTTCTCGCCGGACGACTTCTACTGGCTCCACAAGCACGGCAAGACGATTCAACGCGGCATTGAAGACGTGCAGCCCAGCCATAATCCCGGACTGCTCGACTACGACAGTGCGCAGTTGCGTGAGCTGCTGACCAACTATGGCCCGGTCGACGTGCTTTTCTTCGACGGAGAAGCGACCAGCCTGCGTCAACTTGCCTGGAAGCTGCAGCCCAACATCGTCATCACCCGCGGAGCCATGAGGACGCCGGAGCAGTTCATTCCGGGGCAGGCCTTCGATGAGCCCTGGGAGGCGAACGACACGATGGGCGATGCGTGGCAGTATCAGCCGCAGCTGGATCATTACAAGTCAGGCCATCAGCTGATCCGCTCGCTGATTGAGACGCGAGCCAAGGGCGGAAATCTTCTGCTGAATATCGGTCCCAAGCCGAATGGGGAGCTGCCGATCGAGCAGGAGGAGCGGCTCCGCGAGTTCGCCTTGTGGATGTTTGTGAACTCGGAGTCGATCTATGCGACGCGGCCCTGGATCATCACCAATGAAGGGGATGTGTGGTTTACGAAAAAGAAGGATGGCAGCGCGCTCTATGCCATCGTCGATCCTGATGCTCCGTGGAAGCGTGGCAAGTGGCAGGATGTTGTGCTCCATTCGGTAAGGGCGACGGCGAAGACCGAGGTGAGCGTGCTTGGAGCGAACGGCAAAGTCCTCGAATATGCGCCAAACGTGATCCCGAAGACGACCTTTCAGATGGAGAGCGATGGCCTCCATATCCACACGATGAAGTCACAGCGCTTGCTGGATAAGACGGAGTGGCCGAATCCCGTGGTGCTTCGGATAACCAACGTGGAACCGGCGCTAGTCCCGCCAAGGGTGCAGACGGGGAACTATCAGTGGAATCCGTCTTCGGGCAGCTATCACTTAGAGGGAGAATTATTGGATATGGCAGGCGCCAAATCGCTCGAGGTAGGGTTTGAGTACCGTTCGATTGAGGGCGAAGACATCCACTCCCGCACGGCTCCCTGGACGGCGATGCCCCTTCAGAATGTGACTCATACAGGAATATTTTCGACGGAACTGACCGGACTGCCCCCAGAGGGGCGCTATGAATTTCGGGCCGTGGTCAAGCATCCGCTGCTGGCGCTGTACGGCGGAGAAAAGACCTTGCGACCACCTCGCTAGAGCGAGCCTGTCTGCAGGAGGCGACGAAACCACTGAAAAGGTCACGTTACTCCGCCGGGAAAAGGCCTCTGTTTTAGGGCATTCGTACATCTGAACGCCCGGGAATATGCATCTTTCGTGCTAGTGGCAGGCCGGGCCCTGGTCCCTATAGTCAGGGTTGGGTCTCTGAAAGGCTTTACCTTCCGGCACGTGATTCCGCCTTTTATGAGATTCCGATAAGTCGCCAGCAGGCTTTTAGCGGAGTGGAATCACAATGAGCGAGACGTCAGCCTCTTTTCGTAAGGCTATCCCGGAGTCAGAGGAGTCAATCTCCCTGTCCCAGATACTCTCTGCTCTGTCCTTTGCCATGGAGCTGACCGATGGTGCGATGCATGGGCACTCCCTGCGCACGTGCCTGCTTGGAATGCGCATCGCTGCGGAAGCCGACTTCACGATGGAGCACAGGAACAGTCTGTACTATGCGCTGTTGCTCAAAGATATCGGCAACGAGGAGATGCTGGGGCTGCGTTGCGATCGAGGCGCGAGCATCGTCAGTAAGCTGGGGATGGGATCGCTGGCGGCCGATGCGGTCAACAACCTTGAAGAGCATTGGGATGGTTCCGGCCATCCTTACGGCCTGTGTGGCGGAGAGATTCCCAGGCTTGCTCGTTTAGGAGCGATCGCGCAGCACCTGGACATGTTTTCGATCGGAAGAAGCCCTCAGGTCGCTATCGAGACGCTGCAAGAGTGGAGCGGAAGCTGGTTTGATCCTGAACTGGTCGAGATCGCCCTCGCGCTGCATCGTCGCGATGCTCTGTGGCCCAGCTGCAATGCGATGGACAGTCTTGCATCCACACGTGCGGCCGTGCTCGCACTGGATCCTCACCGAAGACATCGATTGGATGATGATCAGATCGATCGCATCTGCGAGGGCTTTGCGGAGATCGTCGATGCGAAGTCGCACTTCACCTTCCGTCATTCCATTGGAGTCGCCGAGCTGGCACACGGAATTGCGGAGTATCTACGCCTGCCAGCGCATCGGGTGAGGCTGGTGCGCCGAGCAGCTCTGCTGCACGATCTTGGAAAGCTGAGCATCTCCAACAAGATCCTGGACAAAAAGACCCGACTGACCGACTCCGAATGGAAGATCGTGAGACAGCATCCTGGACTTACGCGCCAGATCCTCGAACAGATCGCTCCGTTCCGCGAGATTGCAATTGTCGCCGGAGAACATCATGAAAAGCTGGATGGAAGCGGCTATCCGAATCAGCTGATGGCCTGCGATCTTTCCATCGAGTCACGAGTGATCGCGGTGGCCGATGTCTACGGCGCTCTGTCAGAGGATCGTCCCTATCGAGCTGGTTTGAGCTTTGGAGAGATTCTTCCAATTCTCAACGGGCTGGCTGGGCACAAGCTCGATCAGGATTGCATCCAGGCGCTGTTGGCCTATCTTACCGACCACCGGCCGATGGATATCAATCCTGAGATCAGTACGAGAGGCCGCCTGATCCGTTTCTGCGCCTGATCCATCTTCCTCTGTACCGCATCGATTCAAGCCATAAATTTTAGTGGGAAGCTTCGTTTGAGCGAGCCGGCTGTTCTGGAGTTTCGCTCGATGAGGATGCCATTGTGTTACTGGTCAGCGATTGTAAGAGGTCCAGAGGAATCGTCGCGGTCAGAATGGCACGTTCCTTGCGCTGGTCCATCTTGATCGATCCAAGCATCTTGATCACCGAAGCGTCTTCGGCATTCCGTGGCTGGACCTGCTGTAAAGACTTCAACAGCCCGAGCAACATTGATAGCTTCTGAGCGGCGTCGCGGGCTTCCGCTTCGGTCGGAGAGATCTCCTCGACGCGGAGACGCAGGCTGCCTGTGTAGCGGAGGCTTGCCACGAAGGTCGTGTCTTCCGGTAAGGGTAGCTGCAGGCCGAGGATCGTGATGAAACCTCGGTCCGAGAAGGGAAGACCGATGTGTCCAATGCCCCATGCGCTCGACAGCAGAGGAACATCACGATAGCGCGCCGAGAGCAAAGAAGATCCGGAGAAGGGCGAAGCGGCCCAGCGATGGCGATCGAGGATGGAGTGAATCTGCTCCGCAGTCGGCATGTTGGAGGCGCCGATGGAGTCGTATCCGAGTTGAGCGATTCTCAGCTGCCGAGTGACCTCCCCGTCACGAATCGCAACCGTATAGATGGTGTGGCCTCCGTAGGTCTCGCGAGAGCTTGCAATGGAGTTGAGATAGTGCGAGAGCTTTTCGCCATCGAAACGTCCTTCGAAGACCTCGGAGTAACCGACCGGGCCATTCGGCCCATTGGGGTTTTCCATGCGGTGCAGTGCAAACGCAGCATCGTCGATATCCCGTTCAGGAACGATGCCCGTGGCGTCGACGAACTGCTGATACTCTGGAGCGCGGGTGACAGGGGTGCGGTCGAAGTGTGTTGCAAGGCGCAGCGGCTTCAGATTGGCGTAGATGATCGCATCGGATTCGGGAAGCAGGCGCGCAGCCTCCGGTGGCGCGGCCTTGCGCAGAAGAATCGCAACAATCAACGCCAGGATCAGCGCTGCAGCCAGCAGCAGGGAATATCGCGTTGGTTTACGCATCGCGACCGAAGACGAGATAAGAATGTAGCATTCTGTCTGTTTCTACTCCGTCCGGCGTTAGAGAGCAATGGATCTATTCGGTGATGGCGAAGGTATAGATCTTGCCGCCGTTGGTGACATTGCCGGTTCCGGGCGGCAGGATGCCGTATTCGCCGCCGCCGACAGAAGCATCGACTGTGAATCTCCAGGTGCGAGGACCAGCCTTCGTGGGGTGGTAGGAGACCTCGTCGCGTTGTGCTCCACCGGTGGAGTGAAAGACTCCCCCGGTGATCGAGCGAAACTCCCGATTGTCGGAGTTGATGCGGAAACGTAGAAAGTCGTACTCGGCGATATCCACGCTTGGCGCAGCGTAGATCAGGATCTCTACAGGAGCTTGAAGAGAAAGCTTCGATTCGCGTCCGTTGAGATGTCCATTGCGATCCTGTTTGATGATTCCGTGCGTGGCGGTTGACTTGAGCCAGCCGCCCGATTTGATGTGAACGACCTCGGTCTCGAGTGGTTGCCAGGTGCCGTTGCGATCCTTGTAATAGGCGCCGATCTCGCTGACCTCAGAGATCGGCTGCGGCGGGGGATCTTGCGTTGCAGTGGCTTCTGGCGTAAGCCGCTTGCGGCCTTTGTTGATCATGGCGGTAATGACGCGCTCAGAGACGTTGGCATCCTTGAGGTCGATCAATGAGTCCGCGTCGGTGGTGTACTGTCCAGGTTGAGCGGCAATCGCCTGCAGGATGAGGTCGTCGCTGAGTCCGGCACTGACCATGCGAACGATGGAGCTGTTGGTCAGGGTCTTTTGAGGGGCGGAGACAGCGGGAAGGGGACCCTCGGTGGGCTTGGGTGTCTCCGGACTTTGCGCCAGGCCGAAGGCTCCGGAGTAGAGCAGAAACAACAGTCCAGTTGCGAGCCGGGAGCCGAACAACGACATGCGAGATACACCTCCGGAAGATCGCTCTTTCCTTTTGTTGGACGATAGAAAAGCGTGCGCGCAATCAGGGACTTACCAAACGATTGGGAGCCTCGCTCTTCGAAACGATTTGACGATTCTGTCATCATAAGGAAAGAGGCTTTCGGAGCGGAAAGAAAGCCGAGGAGATTTTTGAGGATGAAGCTAACGCTTCCCGCAGGGGATTTCAAAGCGTATCTGTTTGACTGCGATGGAACCATCGCCGACTCCATGCCGCTGCACTATGTGGCATGGAAGACAGTCCTGGCGGAGTGGAACTGCGAATTCGCCGAAGAACTGTTCTACGAATGGGGCGGCATGCCGGTAGGGGAGATCATCTCCCAGCTCAATCAGCGTCATGGCCTGGCGATGCCTTTCGATGCACTGCAGCGGCGCAAGGAAGAGCTGTTCTATGCCAATCTTCCGCTGATGAAGGTGGTTCCGGAGGTTCTCGAGCATATCGAAGCCCGCCATGGGGAGATTCCGTTCGCGGTTGTTTCCGGAAGCACGCAGGAGTCGGTACGGGCCTCTCTGACGGCGCTCAACCTGCTTGATCGCTTCCAGACGCTGGTCTGTGCGGGAGACTACAAACGCGGTAAACCGCACCCGGAACCATTTCTGATGGCTGCCGAGCGGCTGGAAATCGCTCCCGAGCATTGTCTAGTCTTTGAAGATGGGCAGATGGGCATTGAAGCGGCCATGGCAGCGGGAATGGCAACGGTCCGCATCGGAACTCCCATGGAACGCGCCGCTGCCCGCGAGCTGGCACTCTCCGGAGCTGTGGGAAACGGCTGAAACCGCACTCTGGCCGAGGTTTTGCGGCTGACCTGCTGCTGTGCTAAAGTTAGCACTGCGGCGCACTCTGCGCAGGCACGTCTGTGCGTCAGCCATTCGTTGCTACAGAGAGCAAGACAAGGCTGTTTGGGCTGGCGTAGCTCAGCTGGTAGAGCATCTGATTTGTAATCAGAGGGTCGGGGGTTCAAGTCCCTTCGCCAGCTCCAGATTCCAGGCGGCCGTGGAAGAGATGGTTTGGTTGTACTGTCGGGCCGTTCTGGCCATGCAGACCTCCGGAGACCTTCAGGGATGAAAAGCTCGCCGCTTTGGGAGCTTGGATCAGGAGCTAGTCCTGACGGGTTGAGGTTGCTGTGTGGAAGGCAAGGCAGAGGACGTGCACAGGTGGCCGAGTGGTTAATGGCAGCAGACTGTAAATCTGCCCGTCTATGACGTACGGAGGTTCGAATCCTCCCCTGTGCACCATGAACTTTGAGCGGTTTGTGGGATTTGTAGGAAGACAGGGGAGAGTACGTGGACTTCAGCCCCTCCGGCAGCGGAAGGATGGCAGTTGCGCTGGCCGTGCTTGGAGTTCTGGCGATTCTCGCCTGGCGAACGATGGAGCCAGGGAAGTTTCAATCGCTGACGTTGGTCTTGTTAGGTTTTTTTGCTTTCCGTGTGGCACTCGGATGGCTGCGTTCGCGGTAGGATTGTTGAGCAGGTAAGTTTTAGGTTTGTTTGCTTTCTCAAGTTTTTTAGAAGGCTGATGTAGCTCAGTGGTAGAGCACTCCCTTGGTAAGGGAGAGGTCATGGGTTCAAGCCCCATCATCAGCTCCAGTTTTCAGGCTTTTAGCTATTGGCTGAGAGTCGTGGGCGGGAGTAACTCAGTGGTAGAGTCACAGCCTTCCAAGCTGTTGGTCGCGGGTTCGATTCCCGTCTCCCGCTCCAAAAGATTTTGAAGGTCGCTGCAGGAGAGTTTGTTGAGCACGCTAAATGAGCAACCGGTCCTTCCGATCGCAGATCCTGTAGCCTTTGGCGCAGTGAAATCAGCGATCGAGTCGGCGTTTTCCACCGGCAAGGTCGCCGAATTTCTAAGATCGCTCGATCGTCACGGAGTTCGCATCCGTGAGTTCGAAGGGGTCCTGAAGAAGGGTCTTCTGGGGAGCAAGACGGCAGCCGCGTATGCCAGTCTTCCGGATGGCGACCAGGGTCAGATTCGCGAGCTGTATCTGGCCAGCCTGGAGCGCGTCGCTCCGGAGCTTCGGCAAAGGTTCTTCCGGCTGTACGCGTACTACTGAGACGGTTTTGGAAGTATTTGATGTGAACCCCGCCGGCCTGTGCCGGCCAACTACCAGACGGAGAGAGTAATGGCGAAGGAAAAATTTGACCGGTCGAAGCCGCATGTGAACATTGGGACGATTGGTCACATTGATCACGGCAAGACGACGTTGACGGCGGCGATTACGAAGGTGTTGTCGAAGCACAACCCGAAGAACTCGTTTCGTTCGTTCGACACGATTGACAACGCTCCTGAGGAGCGTGAGCGCGGTATCACGATTGCGACGTCGCACGTGGAGTACGAGACGGCGAACCGTCACTATGCTCACGTGGACTGCCCTGGCCACGCCGACTACATCAAGAACATGATTACGGGAGCGGCGCAGATGGACGGCGCGATCCTGGTGGTGGCGGCGACGGACGGTCCGATGCCGCAGACCAAGGAGCACGTTCTTCTGGCTCGCCAGGTAGGCGTACCGTACATCGTAGTTTTCCTGAACAAGTGCGACGCGGTTGAAGACCAGGAGCTGGTTGACCTGGTGGAGATGGAAGTTCGTGAGCTGCTGTCGAAGTACGACTTCCCCGGCGACGACGTTCCTGTGGTTCGTGGTTCTGCGCTTGGTGCGTTGAACGGCGAGAAGCAGTGGGAGGACAAGATCGACGAGCTGATGGAGGCGGTGGACAAGAACGTACCGCAGCCTGACCGCATGGTCGACCTTCCGTTCCTGATGCCGATTGAAGACATCTTCTCGATCTCGGGCCGCGGTACTGTTGTAACCGGCCGTATCGAGCGGGGCAAGATCAAGGTTGGCGACGCTGCGCAGATCGTGGGCTTCCGCGACACGCAGGCGACGACGGTCACGGGCGTCGAGATGTTCAAGAAGCAGCTGGACGAGGGTCTTGCAGGCGACAACGCCGGTCTTCTTCTGCGCGGCACGGCGAAGGAAGACGTGGAGCGCGGCATGGTTCTGGCGAAGCCGGGATCGATCACGCCGCACACGGTGTTCAAGGGCGAGGTTTACGTGTTGTCGAAGGAAGAAGGCGGGCGTCACACCCCGTTCTTCAATGGCTACCGTCCCCAGTTCTACTTCCGCACGACGGACGTAACGGGCTCGGCAAAGCTTCCTGAGGGCACCGAGATGGTGATGCCTGGCGACAACATCCAGCTGGAGATTACGCTGCACACCCCGGTGGCCATGGAGAAGGGCCTGCGCTTCGCTATCCGCGAAGGCGGCAGAACCGTAGGCGCCGGTACCATCTCCGAGATCATCAAGTAACAGCGGTTCGAAACTGCTTACAAATCAGCGGCGGCCCCGGCGGTCGCCGCTGATTTTCACCTTACGGAAAGCTTTCTTTATCCACGGTTTTCGTGGATAATATTCGAAGGACGAGCGTGGCCTGACCGCTCCTCTTTCCGTACTAAAATTCAGGATTTGGTTGCAGGGACCATATCCCCTGCGTCGCGGCGTGTCGGGAGCAATCCCGCAAGCTGCTAGTCAGTCGAAGTGGCTGACCACGTTAGAAGGAGAAGACAACAATGCGCGAGATCATTACGCTCCAGTGCCCCGAGTGCAAGAACCGGAATTATTCCACCACCAAGAACAAGAAGACGACCACGGGTCGGCTGGAGTTCTCGAAGTTCTGCAACACCTGCCGGAAGCACACCGATCACAAAGAGACGAAGTAAGCAGACGTTAGCCGTTAGCTTCACGAGCTAATTGCAAAGCCGGGGGAGTAAGCTCAACGGTTAAACTGTCGGTCTCCAAAACCGAACTTCTCGGTTCGAATCCGAGCTCCCCCGCCACCTTCCAGCCGACAGGGAAGATGGAAAAAGAAGTCAGCAGTTACAGAAGATTTGAGGCGGCATTATGGCCAAGACAGTAGCGGTAGCCGAACAGCAGACAAACACCGGCATGCAGCAGTTGAAGTCGCTGCCGGAGCGCGTAAGCAGCTTTCTGAGGGATGTGCGAAGCGAGATGCGCAAGGTAGTCTGGCCATCGCGTGCCGAGGTGCAATCGACGACAGGCGTGGTCATCGCTACGGTCTTCATCTTCGCTGCCTATTTCTGGCTGGTGGACAACATTATCGGTCGTGCGGTCGAAGCGATCCTCGGCGTGGCATCCAAGTAACAGCCGTACAGCAGCGAAACGTAGAGACAAGAAACACGATGCGTGAAGAAGGCATAAGCATGGCGGAAGAGCAGCAGAACCCGGAAGAGCAGAATCCTGAGACGTCAAACGCTGTGGCCGATTCGTCCGCGGAGCAGCCGGCCGATCAGCTGGCACCACCGGTTAACGAGAGCTTTAAGTGGTATATCATCCACGCCTACTCGGGCTTCGAGCGCAAGGTGCGCGAGTCGCTGGAGAGCCGCATCGCCGCCTTCGGTCTGCAGAACAAGATCGGCCGCATCATGATTCCGACCGAGCCGGTGACTGAAATCCGCAACGGCAAGAAGTACACAATCGAGCGGGTCTTCCTTCCTGGCTATGTTCTGATCGAGATGGATCTCGACAATGACCTTTGGCACGTAATCAAGAACACGCCGCGCGTCACGGGCTTCCTTGGCACCGGTGACAACCCGGTGGCGCTCTCCGAGCAGGAAGTCAGTTCGATTATCTTCCGTTCGGATGTCTCGAAGGACAAGCCGACGCTCAAGATCAAGTTTGAGAAGGGCGAGCAGGTTCGCATCAATGAGGGCCCGTTCGCGAACTTCACCGGCGCGGTCGACGAGATCAACGAAGACAAGCAGACCCTCAAGGTCATGGTCAGCATCTTCGGCCGTTCCACCCCTGTCGAGATCGAGTTCTCGAAGGTCGACAAGGTGGTCGAGTAGATTTGCGGTCGCCGAGGGTCTGGCGACTCGGAAGTGAGTTTGGAACGATTAAATTAAGCGAGACGGCCGCGAGGCCGCCGCTGGAAGCGTAAGAGGATTTACCCGAATGGCACCGAAGAAGATTACCGGATACGTCAAACTTCAGATTGTGGCGGGCAAGGCAACTCCTGCTCCCCCGGTCGGTCCCGCGCTCGGTCAGGCGCAGGTCAACATCATGGAGTTCTGCAAGCAGTTCAACGAGCGCACCAGCAAGGATCCGGCTCTGGCTGGCCTGACGGTGCCGGTCGTGATCTCGGTCTATGCAGATCGCACCTTCAGCTTCGTCACCAAGACGCCTCCGGCTCCCGTCCTTCTGTTGAAGGCCGCTGGCATCGATAAGGGCTCGGGCACTCCGAATAAGGAGAAGAAGGGCAAGGTCACCGAGAAGCAGGTCCTCGAGATCGCCAAGCAGAAGATGCCGGACATGAACGCCGCTTCCGTCGAGGCCGCTGCGAAAACCATTCGCGGTACCGCCCGTTCGATGGGCATCGAAGTCGTCGCTTAAGTTTAACCCGCTCTCATTCCAGGGACACCTGTCTAGACAGGTGTCCCTTTTCTTTAATCCGACTGGCTCTCTGGTCAGGTTTTATTCCCGCGGCCGACGTAGCGATAGATGGCGCAGAGTTCATCTCCGGTGGACCCGTACTCCGTCTGCTGGGCAATCGCCTCTAGATCGGCAGCGTGATCCTCAGGGCTCATCGGAATCTGTCCCTGCCACATCAGCTGAAAGGCAGGGTGTCGATTGAGAGTTGGCCCATGCTCCGCGTTCACGTAGAGAAGGTCGAGCTCCCCGGGACGCCCAAGGAACGAAGACTCGATACGACGAAGAAGCAATTTGAGAACGGGATCTTCGAACGGGTGAAAGAGGAAGACTAATGTTGGCGTTGAAGGCAGAGTTATGTTGAGAGCATCGTCCTCAACAATGTAAACCGGCGCGATTGCTGTTGCGGTCGGGTCTTCCGCGTGAGCGCTGTTCCATACTGCAACGTTGGACCTTGCGATAGCGGCCATATCAGGATTGAGCTCAACGCCGATCACCTGCCGGAAGGGGAGTTCGCTGGCCAGCAATACCGCTCTCCCTTTGCCTGCGCCGATATCCAGGAAGGTGTAGTCGGTGATGTGGTGCGAAGGTCCCGTTGCCGTCCATCTCGCCACCAGGGATCGAAGAATCGAGGGCGCGACCGCGTAGTAGGCGGTAACATGCTCGTCGTTAGGATGCCCTGTGACGAGATCCTTTGCCGGCACGAGCCCACTCGTATCGGTCCCATTAATCTGGTCAAACGGGTGAATAGGGATCGACGTGGGTTTCAGAAGGTCACGAGGACGTATCGGCTGCACCTTGGACCTGGTCGACTTCGAAGACATAATCACCTGATGATTATCGGATTTGAACGAGATTTCGATTGCCGTCCAGCCCGAGGATGCGGCGTCCCGCAGGAGTTATCTGCTGAGGGCTCCATGCCGGCTCGCTCACGAAGACAAGCGTAACCTCGCCGGCTTCTTCCAGGCCTGCCAGTCGATTTCGAATCTGTGCAGTCAATTGTGCCTCTGCTTCTTCTGTCGGGTTTGTCAGACTGAATTCGACACGAACGCGGTGCTTCTGTGGAACTCCGGGGATCCCCGCTCCGGGCGCATCCGGATCAGGAGACGTCTCTATAGATCGCACCAAGCCAAGGTCCATAATGTTGCATGGAAGGGACGGATCGTAGCAGTCAGCGAGTGCTGCGAGGATGTCTGATTTTTTGAGCATCGCTGTTCTGATGATAACTGTTGGACGCGCCGCAACTCAGGTGAGTCAGAGTTGCAGCGCAATCGCATGATTTCATCGACTCTTTATATTTCACGCGCTTCGCTCCAACTGACAGATCGACACGTTCAATTCCTGAATCGTTCTCCTGTTCCGCGTCGTCTGTATAAGAACAGTTTGACCTATGCGCATCTTCAAAGTTCTTTGTATCGCTCTTAGTCTTTTGCCTCCATATGCGCTGTGTCAGCAGATCTCTGCACCAGAGCCACAGACTGGAACAATCATTGGTACGGTCACGGATACCAATGAAGATGCCATCCCGGGAGCAGCTGTCTCGGTGATCGCACCGGAAGCCAGTGACGATGCGCCTGTCATCACCAATGGCGATGGTTTTTTTGTTCTGAAAAATCTTCGCCCAGCGGTATCGTATCGCGTGAAGGTCACTGCAAACGGTTTTACCGGGTGGACTTCTGCTCCCGTTAGCTTGAAACCGGGCCAGAACTTCGATCTCGCTGAGATCAAGCTGATGATTGCCGCCGTTGAGACTACGGTCAGCGCAGTTTCGCAGGATGAGCTTGCGCAGGAACAGGTCAAAGCCGAAGAGAAGCAGAGGGTCCTGGGTGTGATCCCCAACTTCTATGTGGCTTACGATCCGCGTACCGTTCCATTGACGACGCAGCTAAAGTTCAAGCTGGCAGCGCGGGCAGCGACCGATGTCGTCAGCATCGGCGGCGCCGCGTTTCTTGCCGGAATCAATCAGGCGGCTAATACCCCGAACTATGTTCAGGGCGCGAAGGGTTATGGACAGCGGTTTGGCGCGGCCTATGCCGATGGCATTACGGACATTATGATCGGCGGCGCGATTCTTCCGTCTCTACTGCACCAGGACCCGAGGTACTTCTATCAGGGGACAGGTACGAAAAAATCGCGCGTGATGCACGCAATCTCCAGTCCTTTTCTCTGTAAAGGCGATAACGGGAAGTGGCAGCTGAACTATTCAAGCATCGGTGGAGATCTTGCCTCGGGTGCACTCTCGAATATTTACTATCCGCCTTCCAATCGCGGTCCGGGGCTCGTCTTTGTTAACGCTGCCGTCGTGACCGCCGGCCGTATGGCCAACGGTCTCGCGCAGGAGTTCGTCCTGAAGCGTCTTACAAGCCATGCGAAAGACCAGGATTAATCGAGGGCTCGGAGCTCTGCCGGTCTAGCTCAGTGCTTGCGTTCGACGAGATACGTCGCCAGCGCCTTGAGCGGGACGGCGGTTTCACCAAAGGGCTCAAGGGCGGCGAAGGCATCGGCGATCAATTCCTCGGCATCCTTGAGAGAGCGCTCGATTCCGAAGACCGCAGGCCATGTCGCCTTAGTGCTGGCTGTATCCTTGCCGGCAGTCTTGCCGAGTTCCTCTGAGCTTTGGGTTACATCGAGGACATCATCGACGATCTGAAAGGCCAGACCAGCCTTCTCTCCGAAGATGCGCAGACGGCCGATCGTGTCGGCGTGGTGATCGTGATGTGAGTGGGCGAGACCATAGAGGCCTCCGGAGACAATGCTGGTGGTAATCAGGGCCCCTGTCTTGGCGCGGTGAATCGACTCGACCAGCTCGGCAGTAGGAGCTTTGCCCTCTGACTCAATGTCAACCACCTGCCCGCCGATCATCCCTGGAGACAGCGGACTGTTCGGTCCGACACCGGTGCCGATGGCCAGAGAGATCTCACGGAGGATGGGAACAGTAGTAGCGGGAGGGACGGGAAGAGTCGCAAGAGTCTGAAAGGCGAGTGTCTGAAGAGCGTCTCCGGCTAGGATAGCGATAGCTTCTCCAAAGACGACATGGCAGGTAGGCTTGCCGCGGCGCAGGTCGTCGTTGTCGAGCGCAGGGAGATCATCGTGGATCAGAGAATAGGTGTGGATCATCTCGATCGCTGCACCGAGCTCGGCGGCACCTGAAGGGATCTCCCCGGTTTCCGACGTCATGCGAGCGGCTTCCATCGCCAGGATGGGGCGAAGGCGCTTTCCACCCGCAAAGACGGAATGGCGCATGGCGCGGTGGATGGAATGAGGCTGCGTATCGGGAGAAGGCAGAAGGCGCTCGAGGGCAGCATCAGTCAGTTCAACACCGGAGCGAAGCAGATCTTGTACGGACGAATTCATCTGATGCTGATGATAAATCAGCATCAGATGAATTCGTTCAGAGACTCCGGGTCCTGCGCCGTTCGCGCAGAATGAGGCTGCCGAGGATGGCTCCCGAAAGAACCGAGACGAGATAGCCAAGCTTTTGATCACGGAGGGTTGCGTAGGTGATCTCAAGATGAGAAGGGCCTGCCGGAAGCGGGATGGCGATCAATCCATCTTTCCGGGCCAGGCGGGTACTGACCGGCGAACCGTTGCGGATGACCGTCCATGCCGGATAGTTGCGCAGGTTGAGTACAAGATTAGTAGGTTCGGAGGGAGAGAGGTTTAGCTGCCGCGGAGCGGGGCCGGGAGTCGCGAATTCTGGTGCGGTGACGTCCGGTTTTTCTGCTAACCAGTATCCGGGGTTTTGGTGGTTATGGAAATCGTTGTCTGCGGGGACGGGGGTGTACTCGTCCGTCGGGTCGGTTCCGGGATCGGCGGAGCGGAAGACGGTCAGACGTTCGGCGACGGTGTCCTCGGGATAACAGTACTGATGGAAGACGCGGTAGCCGGGGAGAGCAAAGGCGGCTGCACAGAGTAGAGCCGCCACGCTGCCGCGAAGCCTGAAACGCGAGAGCGCGAGTGTCAGAGCGAAGCCAAAGACGGCTCCAAGAACGGCCAGAAATCTCCAGGGAAATTGAAGAAAGCGCAGCTCGGGGAGGTATCTCCAAAGCGGGGCGGACAGCGGGGTGAGCATGAAAAAAATGGCAAGACTCAGGATCCCAAGGATCGGGCCTAGGCGGGATGTGACTGCTGCTGGTTTGGATGAAGGTGGGGTTCTGGATTGAGGAGCGCCGAGGAAGATCCACGTGAACGTAAGAGCGGTGAGCGTTATAAGCAGGATCGCAACCATGGAGGCTACGCGGAGGACGACATCGTGCTCGGGGTCAGCAGTGTGCTGAAAGAGGAAGTTATCCCAGGGACGGAGACCGGGAAGGATAGCCATGTTGATCTGAACGAAGCGCCGTTCGTAGGCTGCAGGAAGGAGATAAAAGGAGGCAAGGCCAAGGCCGAGCAGGGCTCCGGCAGCGGCGTTGAGAGCAAGAGGCAGGCGCCGCGCGTCGCCGGGAAGCACGAGGCGGATCAAAACGATGACCGCCATAGCGTAGCAGCCCATTACGGCGGCGGGGGCATTGGTGAGCCAGAGAAGGGCGATAGGAATCGCGACGGACGGTACGGTGACCCGGCTTCGGAGAACGGCGCTCAGGGCAAGCGGAATCCATATGGCAGCCATCAGTTCGGCGTACGCCGTTCGCTCATACGCTGTGTAAAGGATGTAGGGATTGGTGAGATAGAGGGCAGCCGCGACCAGCGCAGCGTCCGGCGAGGCGAAGTTGCGAGCAGCGTAGTAGAGAGAGAGTCCGGCGCCGGTAAGGACGACCCATGTAAAGGCGATGGGAGTCCACGTCCACGGCATCAGAAGGCCGAGGAGGGCTCCTAGCAGCCAGGAGAGGGGAGGGTAGAAGACGAAGCGGGGCTCGCCCGCATTCCAGGCCGGTGTGTTAGCCCATCGTGGAAAGGTGGCATGCGCGAGTTGACGCGCAGCCTCGAACCAGTTGATGAGATGAAAGTCGAAGTCATGCCCGCAGGAGCAGCCGTGGAAGATAAGAGGCGTGATGGCAATAAGCGCGGCCAGAGGTAGCAGGATCAGGGGCCGGCGATCTTGGGGCATGAGGTGAGAGTATCGCAAAGACAGGCGCTTGCGGACGGAGGTTCGAGCGTGTGGTTGGCTGCTCAGAGCAGCCTATGACGCGGCGCTGGTCGCTCAGGCGGTGGGGCGAAGGCCTGAGGAACAGGAAAAATCGCGAAATGCGGGGTTCCTCGACTTCGATCCTTTCGGCCTTTGCTCCAGATGACACCGTTACACGACAGCGACGGAGATATTGAAGAAAGCCTGGGTTGCTTCGGTTGAGGGTGGCCGTCGGATTCTATTGCGGTTGAAGGGTCAGGGTGTGACGGGTCGCCGCGTTGACGGCTGCGGTGGTAAAGGGCATGGGGAAGGTCGTGCCGTTATACCAGGCGGGCCACTGATCCATAAACCAGGGGCTCGCGGGATTACCTGACTGCCCGAGCACGACGTTGAAGGTGGAGCGATCCAGGTCAGAGAGATCGGCGGTAAAGCGCTCCGAAGGGCCGAAGGTTCGGCTTACCTGTTTGACGGTGCTGGTATCTCCACTGAGCGGCTTGACGCCCGTGCCGATGGGCAGGTGAATCAACGCACGGAGAAAGGCCGACTGAGAGAAGACGGGATGCTCAAGATCGATCGGGTAGGCCTCTCCGTGCTTCCAGTGTGCGAGGTTGCCGGGAGCGTGGGCGTTGGTAAGGCCGCGTGCGACGGCTGCGGTCAGCAGTTCGTTCCAGTTGGTGAAGCCAGGGGGCAGCCAGTGATCAGGGGTGTGCATCATGATCTGCTCGGCGGCGTAGCTCTTCTCGCCCCAGCGATAGAGCTTCCACAGCGGAACGGATTGGCCTTCAAGATCCGTCTGCAGCTCCGATCCCAGGCGAGGCTCAAGCAGGAGCTGCCAGAAGGCTTCGACGGTGGCGTTGACGATGGGCGGGGCGGGAGAGTTGGCGTCGACCTGGCCGTTCCAGTTGCGAAGCAGATCAGCGGCCTGATGGACCCGCTTGTCCCGAGTGGTTGAATGATCGATCGAGTAGGCGAGGCGTTGCGCGAGATTGTGATCCAGATCGGAGTAGATATCGGTTTGGAGCGAGAGCATGTCAGAGGCGGTGAGATGCTCGCGATTTAGGAGTACCTTCCAGATGCGCTCGTTGCGATAAGGCGCGGCCCAGTTGAGCGTGATGGGGTGGGGATAGCCATCGGGCGTGACGCGGGCGTTCGCGGTTGCAAGAACGCCGTTCGCCGGATCGAAAGACTGTGGAAGCTGGGCGAAGGGAATGTAGCCGGTCCATCCATAATGGCCGGTGACGGCATCGACAGGGACGGGACTCAATGGGCTAACAGGCTGCGTCGTTGCGGGTGCAGCCTGTCCCGATGCAGTAGGTGCTGGAGACGGCGAGGCCGGTGTCGTGGAAGCAGGAGCGAGGGGATTCCCTCGGATGGGTATGGCGCCGACGGCGTGGTAGCCAATGTGACCCTGATCATCGGCATAGACGGCATTCTCGGCCGGTCCACCAAACCCGGAGAAGGCAGTCAGAAAGCTGGGCCAGTCGGTGGCTGCGTTGACGTGAAGAAATGGCGCGGAGAGGGTGGACGGATCGTAGATGGTCCAGCACAGAGAGAGGGCGCGCTTCTCGCTGGGAAGCAGGGGAGAGATGATGGGTGTAGGAGTGCCGTTGTGCAGGGTAGAGGTGACGTCGAGCTCGACATCGGGCTTACCCCGTACGTGGATCACCTCTGTCTGGTGGAGCAGGGAGTGCCAGGCGCCATCTGCAGACTGGAACTCGGTTGTGGGGCCTGAGCCACGAAGGTGTTCGATGTAGACGTCCTGGACGTCGGCGCCGAGATTGGTGAAGCCCCATGCGATGTGGTCGTTATGGCCCACGATGATGAAGGGCAGCCCGGGAAGCGAGGCTCCGGCGACGTGGAAGCTGCCGAAGGGAGCAGGAGCAGCGAGATCGGCCTGATACCAGGTTCCCGGGACCGTAAGGCGCAGGTGCATATCGTTCGACAGCAGTGGTTTTCCGGTAGCAGTCCGCGTTCCGGAGACGACCCAGTTGTTGGAACCGGAGGTACACGACGGACAGACGCTAGGTTGAAGCGCCTGTGCCAGAGCGAGGATGTCGGCAGGGGAAGCAGTAGGGAGCTTCGGGCGCTGAAGTTTCGTCTGGGACTCATCCAACGGAATGTCGGGAAGCTCCTGCGGCGCGGTGAGATCGACGGTGGGCTGCTCGGGAGGGTGGTCGCGCCAGGATCCAACGGGATAGAGATCTGCCACGAGATCAGGGGACAGATGAGAAGCGATGGCCTCGCGGCTCAGCTTGGTGGGAAACTGATTTGTGAGGTCCTGGTACATGACGAGCCCCACCAGGAGCGAATCCCGGGGGGTCCAGGGAGTAGGGATGTAGCGCAGGACCTGGAACTCCAACGGAAGCTGTTCCCTCTGAACTGCGATGGAGGCGTTGACTCCGCGGGCGTAGACCTCGAGGTAATGAAGCTGATCCTTTGGAAGAGCGGAGATGGCACGGTCAGCGGTCGCGCGAAGCTGCAGGGTTCGCTGGATGCGGTCGTGCTGCACGAAGGTGGGCCCGAGAATCTGGGCCAATTCTCCAGCTCCGTGGCGACGCAACAGGTCCATCTGGAAGAGGCGGTCCTGAGCGGTGACGAAGCCCTGGGCAAAGACGAGGTCATCCAGGGAGGCAGCCCGGATGTAAGGAACGCCATGAATGTCGCGCTGAACGGCCACGGGAGCCGTAAGGCCAGGGACAGCAAGCGCGCCATCGACCTGCGGAAGCGAGGCTGTCAGGATGTGATGGACGTAGCTGCGTGCTGCAAAGAATGCCGTGAGGGCAAGAATGAGCAGGATAGAGACAGCGATGGAGAGGTATCTGGGAAGACGGCGAGACTGGCTGGAGTCACTGTGCCGCCGGCGCTGGATCAGGGTCGGTTCATCTTGGAAATCGGAGGGGCTCATCTTCTTATGCAAAGTCTAAATGGTTGAAGAGGAGCGGGGAGAAAGCCTGAACCATCTGGCGGAAACCCCAAGGGCGACACGGAGCCTGAAATTTTGGTTTACTGGGTTCGAGAAGACGAACGAGATTGAGGGGGAAGTTTTGGAGTCAGTTGCGAGTCTCCACGCAATTGAGCGGGCGGTGTTGCTGCTACTGGTCATGGTGGCTGCATTTGCAGTGATAGCGCATCGGGTCAAGGTGCCGTATCCCATCGTGCTCGTCCTGGCGGGGCTGGTGCTGAGCTTTGTGCCGCACATGCCTCGCATTCCGCTGGATCCGAATCTCGTGTTTGTGATCTTTCTGCCGCCGCTTTTGTACGCGGCCGCATGGACTGTGTCGTGGAGAGATTTCCGAAAAAATCTTCTGATCATCTCCTCGCTCGCCATTGGTCTTGTCGGTTTTACGGTGTGGGGGGTCGCGGAGTTTTCAGATCGTTTCATTACGGCTCTGGACTGGAAGGCGGGTTTTCTTCTCGGTGCGGTTTTGTCGACGACCGATGCAATTGCAGCAACTTCGGTGGCGAAGGCGCTCGGCCTGCCGCGCCAGATTGTGGACATCCTCGAGGGCGAGAGCCTGCTGAACGATGCGACAGGCCTGCTTGCACTCGAGGTGGGACTGCGTCTTCTGGAACAGGGGAGCCTGCCTTCGGCGGGGGAAGGAATCATCCGCCTGCTGTATCTCATTCTGGGGGGACTGGGGATCGGGCTGCTGATCGGTGTGATTGTGGCGACATTCGAACGCTATATCGACAACGGTCCTGTGGAATTGGTTCTGAGCCTGATTGTTCCGTACGCAGCCTATCTGGCTGGCGAGGAGGCGAGGGCTTCCGGTGTACTTGCAGTGGTCGCGGCGGGCCTGTATCTGAGCCGGCAGAGCGCGCGCATCTTTTCTCCCGGAGTTCGGATTCAGTTGTTGGGCGCATGGCAGGCGATGACGTTTGCCTTGAATGGCATTGTCTTTCTGCTGATCGGGTTGCAGATGCAGGATGTGCTGGCGGGAATTCAGGGCGGCTTCAGTAAGGTAACTCTGATTGAGTACGGTGTGATCTTCAGCATGATGCTGATTGCGTTGCGCCTGGTGTGGGTGACTCCAGCGATCAAGTTCTCGAATTTTGTGCAGCGGCTTCGTCATCCCGATGAGGAGCCGGTAACGCGGCGGGAAAGTTTTGTGATCGGGTGGACGGGGATGCGGGGCGTTATCGCGCTGGCGGCAGGCATCTCGGTTCCGGAGGTGATCAATGGTGTGGAATTCGGGCAGCGAAATCTGATCGTCTTCCTGACCTATTCGGTGATTCTGGTGACCCTGGTGCTGCAGGGGCTGACGCTGCCTTCCGTGATTCGTGCGCTGGGTCTGGCTAAGGAGCAGGGCATCGAGCCGGAGGAGCGTTATGCGCGCGAACTGTCGATCAAGAATGCGATCGAGTACCTGGAAAGGGAAAAGCAGGGAGCAAAAGATGGCCTGGATCATGCATACGAAGATTTGATTGACCGGTATGAACACAGGCTGGCCGAAGTCAGCGAAGAAGAGGGCAAGGAGGCCTCTAAAGCAGAGGTCTACCATGCGCTGAGCCGTGCGGCTCGCGCAGCGGTTCAGGTGGAACGGCGGACGATTATTGATCTCCGTGACCGAGGCAGCATCAGCGATGACGTGCTTCGACGGCTCGAACGCGAGCTGGATCTGGAAGAGACGAAATACGGCCTCAAAACGTAGGCGGCGGTAAGGTGTCGGAGAGTAAGACCTCCGAGGGCCGGGGCGGAGGCATTCTGGAGGCGTAGCTGTCTTCGTTGCGGGGCTGCGAGCGGTGGATGACGGCGACCAGCAGAAGCAACGGAATCAGGCAGAGGATGCTGCCTTCCGGCCCGGTCGCGCCGCCGCTGAGAAGGGGTGTTCCCACGGGATGAGTCTCAAGAAGCCGATGCGAAAAGAGAGCACCGGAGTCTGAGACTCCGAAGAGCACGGATTGGCCGTAGTCCCAGGCGGCGTGAAGGCCAATCGCCCACCAGAGAGAGCCGGTTCGCCAGAGGCTAAAGCAGAAGACAAGCGAAGCTACGCCCGCACAGATGAGCCCAGCGGGGCTTTCGCCGGGATTGGAGCCGTGGACCGCACCGAATCCGAAGGAGACGACAAGAGCGGCGATCCAGAAGCCTGCGGTGCGCGGATCGATCTCGCCGGGGAGCATGTGGGCGAGGCCGGAGAGTCCACGGGCCAGGGTGTATTGCAGATAGCCGCGAAAGAGGTACTCCTCGAAGAAGCCGATGGCGAAGAAGCCGGGGATCCATAGCAAGAGGTAGAGCGGGACCTCGGAGCCGAAGAGGAGACGGCGGTCGACGACGAGGAGGCCCAGTAACTTCAGGATAAGAACCAGAAGCGAAATCGCGAGCAGGCCAATGAGGGTGCCGGTAACGAGGCGCGAGGTTTTGCGTTTGCCGCCCAGACCATACACGGACAGCGGACGTCGTTCGATGCGGGACATGATCCAGGTCACCAATGCGGTGGCGAGAAAGGCGCATACCTCAGAGATTGTGACCGGGAATGGGCCCGGGGTGTGCTCCATTGCGTGAGGAGGGATGAGGTGGGTCGCGCGAAGGGTACCGGAGATGCCCCACATCAAAGCAAGGACGAGAGCGATTGCGATTAGCAGACTCCATCCGGCGCGCAAGCCGTTGGGACCGACGAAGATTGAGGACGACCGATGAGGAAGGTTGGACTGGGGAACGATCTCAGACAAAGAGGTCCTCGTGTGGGAAGTTTCCAGTGAGCATATACGAAGAGCGCGGCAAATGCAGAGGTCTGTGACGAAGCGGCGGAGCAGCGGGGCGAATCAGATATGCTGGAGATTCGAACGCCTGAAAGAACGAGGGAATTCAGTTGGATTGCAAGGTTTTCTATCATGACAAGTGTTTCGACGGAGCATGCTCGGCCTCGGTGTTCACGCGGTTCTATCAGGAGTGCGTGAAGACGGGGACAGAGTTCTCGTATCACGGGCTGGTGCATCGCGCCGGGGCTCTGTTTGACGAGAACGAGTTTATTGACGGCGAGAATGCGATTGTGGACTTCAAGTATTCCGCGTCGCAAAAAGTGACGTGGTGGTTTGACCATCACTTGAGTGCATTTCTTACGCCGGAGGATCAGGCGGATTTTGAGCGGGGTCAGGCAGACGGCTCGCAGACGATGCGGAAGTTTTACGATCCCAACTATGTTTCGTGCACCAGCCTGATCGCGCATGTAGGGGCAACGAAGTTCGGTTTCAACGTCGAACCGTTGCAGGAGCTGATCTACTGGGCTGACATCGTGGATGGGGCCAAGTATGACAATGCCACGGCGGCGGTAGATATGGCAGCACCCGCGATGAAGCTGACCATGGTGATCGAGAGTACGCAGGACAACACTCTGGGAGAGAAGCTGATTCCTCTGCTGACCGAAATGCCGTTGCAGGAGTTGCTGGACCAGCCGTTTGTGCAGGAGTTGCTGGGACCGCTGATGGAGCGGCACAAGGCAGCGATTGAGCTGATCCGGGAGCGCGCCTCGATAGAACGGGGCGTTATCACCTTTGACATCACCGATCACCCGACCGAAGGGTACAACAAATTTATTCCGTATTATTTGTTTCCCGAAGGGACGTACAATGTCGGCCTGAGTAAGTCGTCTTTCCGGACGAAGGTGTCGGTGGGGACGAATCCCTGGACACCACTGCATGCGGAGAAGCTGGCGAACCTTGCGGCGATCTGCGAGCGATATGGCGGTGGCGGACATGCAAGGGTTGGAGCCATCAGTTTTCCTCCGGACCGGGAAGACGACGCACGCAAGGCGGCGGGGGAGATTGTGGCCGAATTGCGGGAGCGGGAGAACGCCGGCTGAGGTTGAAGCAACCGGAGCCAGTTGATAGGCCTCAGAAGGTTTGGAGGTGTTCCGATGAATCCTGTCCTATGGGGTGGAGTCGTCGTTGTTCTGCTGATCCTGATTGCTGTCGTGACGATGAGCAAGACGAGGTGGGGCCGGACTGATCTGGATGAACGCCCGGCCGGTCAGCCGAAGAGCCATGGGCGGGTGAGCGGCCACGAAGACGATTAGTTTTCGAGGAATTACGACAGAGTGAGTAGATACTCCTGGTCTGGACCGCAGATCCTTCGACTTCGGCTGCGCCTTCGCTCAGGATGACACTTCCTTAGAGATGTCGCTGGTTTTAAAAAACCAAAGGCGGTCAGTCTGGCGAATGAGCTCGCCATCTGACCGCCTTCGCGTTTTTCTGGTGCAGCAGCTCTAAGGTTTGACCTTTGTGAAGAGATTGAGCTTGGTGAGGTCGTTGAAGATGACCATCGCAGCGAAGACGAGGATGCAGACGAAGGCCACCTGGTAGACACGCTCCTTGAGCTGCTGGTTGAGATCGCGACGCATGATGGACTCGACGACGAGGAAGAGGAGCATACCACCATCAAGGATGGGGATAGGCAGCAGGTTGAAGATTCCCAGATTGAGGGAGATGTAGGCCATCAGGCCGATGATCGGCATCCAGCCCGGCATGGCAGCGGCCTGGTGGATCTGCTGGCCGATGCCAATGGGACCGGAGAGCGAGCGGACGGAGACCTGGCGGGTGAACATCCGCTTGAGGACCTCGACGATCAGCATCGAACCCTTCTTGTTGTAGTCCCATGAGGCTGCGAGCGCCTTGCCGAAGGGAAGCCGCTCAATCTTGACCGGCGGCTGTACGGGCCGGAAGCCGAGGCGGTAATCCTTGGTTCCATCGCCGACCTCGGCGAGTTGAGGCGTGATCTGAAGAGGGACGGTCTTTCCGCTGCGGTCGACGACCAGGGATGCCGGTTTGCCGGCCTGGTCCTGTAAATATGCAAGCAGAGCGGGAACCGAATGGAGCTGTAGACCGTCGATGGTAGCGATCTGGTCACCCGATTGAAGGCCTGCTTTGGCGGCGGGCATGTTGGGCTCGAGGGAGTCCACCTTGACCGGAACGTTCTGCATCTTGGGGATTAGACCAAGGCGGTCGAGGGCGAAGTTGTCGGCTCCTCCTTTGGCCTCGACAAAGAGCTTGGTATCCACCCGCTGTCCGTCGTGGAGATAGGAGAAGGGAATGGTCTGGTTGAGGTTCAGCAGGGAACGAATCGCGACCTGATCCCAGGTTGGGTTCTCGATCGTGTCGTAGTGAACGATGAGATCGCCGGAGTGGATTCCTGTCCGGGCTGCCTGCGTATTGATCGGAATGTAATCGGTGCGAGCCGGACTGGAGATGTACTCCTGCACCTCGTTGTGCAGCATGGAGACGCCGGTCATCAACCCGAAGGCGAGAATGAAGTTTGCGAAAGGACCGGCGAGAGCAACCAGCATCCGTTGCCAGCGGGGATGGGCGTTAAAGTCGCCGGGATCGGTAGGGGCCTCGCCGGGATTGTCACCGGACATCTTGACGTAGCCTCCGAGCGGAAGCAGGGAGAGGCGGTAGTCGGTATCTCCGCGCTTGAAGCCGATGAGGCGCTTGCCGAAGCCGATCGAGAAGGTCTCGACGCGGATGCCGCAGAGTTTGGCAACCGCAAAATGACCGAACTCGTGCACCAGGACCATGATGCCGAGGACGATACCTAATTGAATGATTGTGGACATGGGAGAGTGGAGACCTCGCTCGGAGAATCGTTATGTCTTATCGGAGTACGTCTGTGAACTGATGAGCGATTACATTACGGGCGCACGCTCTTGCCCTGAGATCAGCATCTAGCACGTCCTGGATAGACGAAGGCCGACGGCCTGAGGTTTGTTGCAACACCTGTTCTATTGTACGCGGGATACCCAGAAACGGGATGCGACCTTCGAGGAATGCCGCTACCGCGATCTCGTCAGCGGCGTTGAGGGCGATACACGCCTCCCCTCCAGCCGCAGCCGCCTCATACGCGAGGCGAAGGCAGGGGAAGCGAGTGAGGTCTGGTGCGGAGAAGTCGAGCTGGCTCAACGCGGCGAGGTCAAACTGCAGCCCGGTTGCAGGGGTGGCGTCTACCCGCTCAGGGTACGCAAGGGCGTAGAGGATGGGCAGGCGCATGTCGGTGACGGATATCTGGGCGAGGATGCTGCCGTCGATGTACTCGACCATGGAATGAACGGTGGACTGTGGGTGGATGGAGACGCGGACCTGGGTAGGAGGCAGGGAGAAGAGGCGGCAGGCCTCAATGACCTCAAAGCCCTTATTCATCATGGTGGCTGAGTCGATGGTGATGCGCTGACCCATGACCCATGTGGGATGCTTGAGCGCCTGAGCCGGAGTGACGTGCTCGAAGTCAGCGAGTGGGGTGTTGCGGAAGGGACCACCCGAAGCTGTCAGCCAGACCTGCTTAACCTCGGCTCGAGCGCCGCCACGCATGCACTGATGCACGGCGTTGTGTTCGGAATCGATGGGGAGAATCGCTACATTATGCTCTTTCGCCGCAGCCATGATGAGCTCGCCTGCGGCGACGAGGCATTCCTTGTTGGCGAGACCGATGGTCTTGCCTGCCTTGATTGCCGCATAGGTGGCTTCGAGGCCGGCGACACCGACGATGGCGGAGACGACGAAATCGGCTTCAGTAAGAGTGGCAACGCGGATGGTTCCAGCGGTGCCATAAACCACCTCGGTGGCGGTGATTCCGGCGTTCTTCAGCCGCGCCTGCAGCTCTGATGCGAGCTCCTCGGTCGCGATCGAGATAACCTTCGGCCGCCAGCGCTGGCATTGCGCAAAGGCAACATCGAGGTTCTTACCCGCAGCGAGAGCGATGGGCTGATAGCGATCAGGAAAGGATTCGCAGATGGAGAGGGTAGAGGTGCCGATGGAACCGGTCGAGCCAAGAATCGCGAGCTTTTTCACAGGTCTATTTTCTCAGATGAGGAACCGGAAACGCCTCTTAGAATCTGCCGAAGCCGAAGTAGTCCTTGAGCAGGAGGGCAAACCACAGGACCGGCGCAGCGACCAGCAAAGCGTCGATGCGATCGAGAATGCCTCCATGGCCGGGAAGCATGGTCCCTGAGTCTTTGACGCCTGCACCGCGTTTGACAGCGGATTCCAGCAGGTCGCCGACCTGGGCTGCGATGTTGAGGATCACCGCGAGAACGAGTGTCTGCCAGATGGGTTCGGTGATGTGGAGGATGAGGTTGCCGCGTGCGGTCAGTGCGTCACTGACCCAGAGCAGGAGGGCTGCAGCCAGCACGCTGCCAAGGACAGAGGCGAAGGCTCCTTCCCACGTCTTGCCAGGACTGATGCGGGGGGCAAGCTTATGGCGTCCAAAGGCCCGGCCAATGTAAAGCGCTGCGATATCTCCCGACCAGACGCAGACCATCAGGAAGACCACGAGTGCGGGACCGTCCTCCTGCTTCCAGAGCATCGGAACCATGGTCAGGGGATAGGCGATCCAGATGAGGCCGAAGAGACCCTGAGCGGTATCCGGAAGCACCTGGATGAGCGGAGCCCGGAAGCCGTTCCAGGCAAAGAGCATAAGGGTCAGGGCACTGAGGACCGGCAACTGGGCCTCAACCGGGAAGTTGGTCAGCGTGACCACAAAGGCGAGCGCGGTCGCGAGGGACATCCACCAGAGCGGAATACGCAGCCGCGCATCGTGCGCTTCGGCTCCTACGGCGGCTAGCTTGAGGAACTCATAGGCCGCAAGTTCGGCAACGATTGCGGCTGCCAGCGTGATCATCCAGAGCTGTCCGAAGAAGATAAGTCCGAAGACAAAGAGAATGAGGACGATGGCAGTGAGGATTCGCTTCATGGAGATGAGGACAAGTGTATATCGGCTGAATTAGCACATAGCAAGAAGAGTATTGACATATAAAGATATATCTTGATACTTTCTAAAACATGAGAAATCAATATCAACATCAACACGAATGTTTTCGAGGTTTCCGTGGCAGGGAAGACTTCCACGGGAGGAGAGAACAACTGCAGGAGCGATTCTGCGCAAAATTTGGTGACTTTGGACCTGGCAGGCATGGCGGCCGCGGGACGAGGGGCTTTGGAGGACCGTGGGGTGGACGCATGTTCGGTTCCGGCGATCTACGCTACGTGATCCTGCAGCTTATCTCCGAGAAGCCCAGCCACGGCTACGAACTGATCAAGTCCATCCAGGAGAGACTGGGCGGAACCTATGCGCCCAGCCCCGGTGTGGTTTACCCCATGCTGACCATGCTGGAAGAGATAGGGCACATCACGGGAACAGCCGAAGGCGCGCGGAAGCAGTACAGCATCACGGAAGAGGGAGCGAAGGCACTGGCCGAGAACAAGGAGATGGTCGATGCTCTGTTTGCCCGTATCGATCATCTGCGTCAGGAGTACACGCGCCAGCGTCCGCAGCAGATCGAGCGCGCTATCGAGAGCCTTCGCATGGCGCTGAGGATGAAGATGGGATCACTCACGACTGAACAGGTCCACACCGTAACCGACATCATTGATGCTGCGACCAAGCAGATTGAGAGGATCGGATGAACTCGTATCGATATCGTGTCACGGTCGAGAAGCTGTCGGATGCAAAGGGCGAACCCGTGCATGGGCAGACCCTCAGCTTCTATGCGGCCAATCACGATGACATTCTTGTGATTGTGGAGCGGCTTCAGACAAAGCTGCGCCTGGATGCAGGGACGGCAGCTTCGCTCGGGCTCGGCCTGAAGCTTTTCAGTGAGGTCACGCTGATGCGAAGGAAGGATCCGATGTTTGCGCAGATTCGCCCGGCTCTGAGCGAGTTTATTGAGCAGTTGAAGCAGTTGCCTGAGGCCAGTTAGCGGCGGGTGAGTTCGCGCGGGGGCGACAGCTCGGTTGCGATCTCGGTTTCGAGTTCGGAGACTGGCTGGAGCGTGTCGATCTTCTCGTCGGAGTTTTCGTTCAGGCCACCGAAGCGGCGATCGCGGCGCTGATAGTCGGCGATGGCTTCGAGCAGGTGGATGCCGCGGAAGTCAGGCCAGAGCCGGTCGGTGATAAAGATCTCCGCATAGGCGATCTGCCAGAGCAGAAAGTTAGAGATACGCTGCTCGCCCGAGGTGCGGACGATGAGGTCCGGGTCGGGCATCTGGGAGGTGTACAGGGCGCGGGAGATGGTGGATTCGTCGAGCGCATCGAGAGCGCCGGCGCCGAGAAGGTCTTCGACGGAGCAGCCCCGGGTGTGAGCCTCGGTGGTGAGGTCGGTCAGGATACGGCGAACGGCATCGACGATCTCGGTGCGGGCTCCATAGTTGAGAGCGAGCGTCAGGGTCGTGCCGGTGTTCTTTGCGGTCGACTCCATGGCCCACTGCATGGTCTCCTGGACCTCCTGCGGCAGATCATGTGTACGCCCGATGTACGCCATGCGGACGTTGTTGTCGTTCATCCGCTTGACGTTGCCGATGAGGTAGCTCTTGAGGAGCTTCATCAGAAAACTGACCTCGGCCTTGGGCCGGCGAAGATTATTTTCCAGTGAAAAGGCGTAAAGCGTCAGCCATGGAAGGTTGATCCGGGAGGCGGTCTCGACGACGTACTGCACGCTTTCGGCTCCCTGCTGATGCCCGAGGAAGCGCTTCAGAGCGCGTTTGCCCGCCCAGCGGCCGTTGCCATCCATAATGATGGCAATGTGCTCCGGGATGCGATTGGGATCGAGTTGCCGGTAAACAGCCTGTTCCTCGGGGGACAGCTCGTGCACGCGGCTTGGCAAACTGGACGGCAAAACTACCTCACAAAGCATGACGCTAGCACACCGGGAGGGGCTTCGCAAACGAACCAGGGCTGTGGATTCGGAGAATGAGGGGGTTTCAAGGATGGGGAGTGCGGAGGGTGCCGCGCCTTCCGCTTGAGGCGGTTGGCACGGCACGAAGGAGTTTACTTAAGGCAACCTTGAAGAGGTTGCTTGCTATGCTGTGCGGCGGCGGCCTGCGGCCAGTTCGCGGACGTGATTGAGGAAGATGGAACGCTGCAGGGAATCGAGTTGCGAGACGTACGCAGCAATCTCGGCGAGGAAAGGATCGTTCATCAGAACGGCGGTCTCGTCGCGGTGCCGGGTATTGGGGTCACGCAGCAGGGTGGAGATGTCCACTTGCAGAGCCTTGGCCAGACGGTCGAGCGAAGACAGCGTCGGCATGGCCTTGCCGTTTTCGATCTTGGAGATGTAGGTGCGGGGCACATTCATGCGGGCCGCGAGCTGCCGCTGCGAGAGATTGCGGACGTGGCGAAGATCGCGCACGGCGCTGGCGACCTGAAGGCCGTCGGCGGATGCTGCCACTGGGGACACAATCGATAGAGGGGCTGGCGTCGGCTCGGGTTCTTCAACCTCGAGCGATTTGTGGCAGCGGCGGCACAGGGAACTGACTGTGCGGAACTGGACCAGGCTGCAATGGTCGCAGCGCAGGACCTCGCGCTGCTCGACGGGTGCCATCATGGTTGCCATAAGTTGTGTTGACGCGGGCGGACCCAGAGCAAGGACCGCATCTCATGTCCGATAACGAAGCAGGAGATGTGCCTAGAGTGACACTGGGGTTCCTGATGAGTCAAGAGGAAAACCGCCAGTTCTTAGTAAAATACCGGGAAAAACCAGAAGAGAACCAAAGTAGTAACTTGTACAGTGCGCCAGAAAATGGGACGGCGAAGGAGAGAGAACATGGGGTTCGGACGATCCGACGCCTTACAACTGCTTGAAGAATGGACGAAGAGCGAGTCGCTTCGTAAGCACGGTATAGCGGTTTCTATCTGCACAGAGGCCTACGGAAGACTTGAAGCCGAGAGGCTGGGGCTGCGCGGAGCGGAGGCCGACGCGTTTGCCGAGCCGTATGCCTGTGCGGGACTGCTGCACGACATGGACTACGAGCGCCATCCATCGCTGGAGGAGCATCCGTTTGTGGGCGTAGGCCATCTGCGCGAGCTGGGCTGGCCGGAGACAGTGCTCAACGCGATTCTGGCGCACGCGGACTATTCAGGAGTAGCCCGTGAGTCACACATGGAGCGTGCTCTGTTTGCGTGCGATGAGCTGGCCGGTTTTCTGACGGCGTGCGCGCTGGTGAAGCCGACGAAGTCGATTCTCGATGTCGAAGTTGCGGGGGTGAAGAAGAAGATGAAGGACAAGGCGTTCGCGCGGGCAGTGAAGCGTGAGGATATTACGGGCGGGGCGGAGCTGCTGGGGATTCCGCTGGAGGAGCATGTGGGGAATTGTCTGAAGGCTATGCAGGAGCGGAGTGGGGAGTTAGGGTTGGCAGGGAGTTAAAAGGGTCGATATCTAAGCGGGATATCGAAGTGGATTACGAGGTAGATAACACTTCCAACGAAGCGCTGATATGAGCCGAACAATCCACCGCAGTAGGAGACCGCTTTCATCACCGGATAAATTGTTTTCATCAGGCTTCGATGGATTGTAGAGAATCTCAATCTTGTGGCCGGGTATGAGAGTGTCATGGCGTTTGTAGCGTCCGACGAATTGTTTGCCATTGACTCTGTAGCTGAATTCAATGATGTAGAAGCCGCTATTACTCGATACCTCCCATAATCTGGCACCGTGAAAGGTGCTGCTGAGAATTGTGGCAGTAGTTTTTTTCCCAGTTCTTTGAAATGAAGAGTCGATTTGAAAGTTCGCTGAAAGGTTCCGGCATGAATAGACACCTTAACGTGATATCTGGACAGATGTATCAACTTCTTGTGCCTGAATCTTAGAAATACCGCGCTCCTGCAAGTTGGCATGGGACTGTTCTAACGAAGCTGCCAGATTAACGGGTCGCGTGGCATTTTCAATCACAATGCATTCGAATCCTGCCGCTGTCCCGTCGATAGCGGAAAATCGTACACAAAAGTCGTACGCCAGCCCACAGAGAAAGAGTCTCTTCAGTCCACGCTCTCGCAGGTAGCTGGCGAGGCCGGTGGAGGTGGTGTGGTCGTCTTCGAGGAAGGCCGAGTAGCTATCGATTTCGCGGCGGAAGCCTTTGCGCAGGATCAGCTCGGCGTGTGGGAGGTTGAGGCCGGGGTAGAAGTCGGCTCCGCGGGTGCCCTGGACGCAATGATCGGGCCAGAGGGTCTGGGTCCCGTAGTCGACCTCGATCGTTTCGAAGGGCCGCTTGCCGGGATGGGATGAGGCGAAGGAGATATGTCCCGCCGGATGCCAGTCCTGCGTGAGGATGACGTGCTCGAAGCGCTGGCCCAGTTGGTTGATCAGCGGGACGATCTCGTCGCCGCCTTTGACGGCGAGCGCACCGCCCGGGCAGAAGTCGTTCTGGACGTCGATGACGAGGAGAGCGTCGGTGGGGCCGAGGGTAATCATTGAGTTCTGATGATAAGAGAACGGTTCGAGCTTCGCTCAAATCTCCCACATGCTTCGGATGTATGGGGCACCCGGCGGCGCTCAAAGGAGCCCACCTTAGCCCGCGACAGAACTGCGGCGAAGATGGGGCACCCGGTCTACTTCGGCTTCCCTGATGTGTTCTGAATTGTTTTGATCTTTATATCGGTTTGCGTGCAGGTTTTGTCGCGGCAGATGCCTGCGATCCAGAGCTCGCCGTTGCCTAACATCGCTCCCTGGTAGTTGACGAAGAGGTCTGCGTATTTTTGTTGCTCGATGACGTCCGCAACATGTGGGGTGATGATCTGGTCGTAACGGGCGACGAACGTCACGGGTGTGCGGATGATGACGGTGGTCGGAGTGTGGGGGTTGATGGTAATGGGATAGTTGACGAGAGCGGCTACGGCGGCGGCATCGTGTTTCCGGACGGCCTCCTGGAGCGTGCTGAGTGTCTCCCGGAGCTTTGCCGGGTCACCGACGTTTGCGGAGACGGACTGATCGATCGCTGTGTCGGGCTGTTGGGGGGCGGCATGTTTCTGGACCGCAGCAGGAACCGGGTTGGTTGGCAGATTCTGTTGCGATGCGGTTGGCTGACGGCAGGCGAGCATCGTAGAGGCAGCAAGCAGCATGCCGGCCAGATAGGTTGTACGCCGCATGGATCCTCCGCAGAGACAGGGTACACGGACTGAAGCTGTGACCGCGTGCAGCATAGTCTGTTGTTGAATTGGCTAAGATGCTATGCTGACGAGTCTTTGAGGAGCGGTGCCGATGGCGGAGGGTCTGGGGTCGGAGGGACGGCTGGAGTCGAAGCTGGACGTGAAGGCCGCACGGTTTGCTGCGAACCGGTCGGCGCTGCAGGCGTTGATGACTGGTTTGCGTGAGCAGGAGGCCGTGATTCGGCAGGGCGGCGGAACGAAGGCTTCGGAGGCGCAACGGGCCAAGGGACGGCTGACGGTGCGCGAACGGCTGGCGCTTCTGTTGGATGAGGGCACGGAGTTTCTGGAGCTCGGCCTCTGGGCGGCACATGGAATGTACGAGGAGTTCGGCGGCGCTCCCGGTGCGGGCGTCGTGACCGGGCTGGGGCGGGTGAGCGGACGGTTGTGCATGATCGTCGCGAATGACGCGACGGTGAAGGCGGGGGCTTTCTTTCCCATGACGGCGAAGAAGGTACTGCGCGCGCAGACGATTGCGCTCGACAACCGTATTCCGACGCTGTACCTGGTGGACTCCGCCGGGGTGTTTCTGCCCCTGCAGGAGGACGTCTTTCCCGACCAGGATGACTTCGGCCGTGTGTTCCGCAACAACGCGGTGATGAGTTCGTTGGGAGTTCCGCAGATCACGGCGATCATGGGGATGTGCGTGGCCGGCGGAGCGTATCTGCCGGTGATGACCGATACCGTGCTGATGACGGAGGGGTCGGGGTTGTTTCTCGCGGGGCCCTCGCTGGTGCAGGCTGCCATCGGACAGAAGAGCGACCCGGAGGAGCTGGGTGGCGCGGCGATGCATGCGGAGATCTCGGGTACGGTGGACTTCAAGGAGCCGAACGATCATCTGTGCATCGCACGGCTGCGGTCGCTGGTGGGCAAGATTGGCGAACGGGCAGACGGGCCCTTCAGCGTGGTTCCATACGACGCAGCGAAGGATGCTCCCAGATATGCAGCAGAGGAGGTGTACGGCCTCATCGATCCTGACCCGGCGAAGGCGCCGACGAATGTCTACGACATGCGGGAAGTGATCGCACGGATCGTCGACCGATCAGAGTTCGATGAGTATAAGGCCGACTTTGGGCGCACCTTGCTGTGCGGGTATGCGCGGATCGGCGGACGTGCTGTTGGGATCGTCGCGAACCAGAAAGTTCACCAGCAGCAGACCGTGGCGATGGGGCCGCAGGCTGGCTCGAAGCGTACAGAGTTCGGTGGGGTGATCTACACGGAGAGTGCGCAGAAGGCGGCGCGCTTCATCATGGACTGCAACCAGAACCTGATCCCGCTGATCTTTCTCCACGACGTCAACGGCTTTATGGTGGGCAAGGACGCGGAGTGGAGCGGCATTATCCGCGCGGGGGCGAAGATGGTTTCGGCGGTGTCGACGAGCGTGGTGCCCAAGATTACGGTGATCATCGGCGGGAGCTTTGGTGCGGGGCACTATGCGATGTGCGGCAAGGCATACGACCCACGCTTCATCTTTGCGTGGCCTACGGCGCGCTACGCGGTGATGAGTGGGGCTTCGGCGGCGAATACGCTGGTCGAGGTTCGGGTGAAGCAGATGGAGCGCGGGGGCAAGCATCTCTCCGAAGAAGAGAAGAAGACGATCTACGAGGAGATCAAGGCGACGTATGATTCACAGGCCGATCCTCGGTATGGAGCGGCGAGGATGTGGGTCGACGCGATCATTGATCCAGCGAAGACGCGCGAGGTTCTGATGACAGCGCTCGACGCTTGTGCGCTGAATCCGGAGGTGGGGAGGTTCAATCCGGGGGTGCTGCAGACGTGAATGCTCAAATAAAAGATCGAGCGGATTTCGAGTCTCGATATCGGGAGATGCTGGGCAGCGAAATTCTAAGGCTCGCAGCCGAAGGTGGTTTGGTTCCTCAGGCTGAGGATGCGTTACGGGCAGAGCTTAGCAGGCGCAGTATCTCTGTCAAGGAAGTGCATGAGGAAAGCCGCAGATTGAAGCAATCGGAGCTTCAGATTCGGGTGGGCAGCAATCCTTACTACCGCGGAACTGGTCTGAGATTCAGGGGATATAAGAGACTAGGGAAAGGTGCGGCTGTAGCAACTCGCTGGATTGAGTTTGCGTATCTCCCACTTATCCCTGTTGGGTCGTACAGGGTTGTTCATCCTGCGAACGAAGGCCGAGCGGTACAGGTTATAGATAAGGAGAGGCTTCAATGGGACCAAGTTCGAAATGGGTGGAAGCGAGCGGTACTTGTGCTGTCAGGTTATCTGGCATTGATGCTGATATTCGTGCTGTGGGAGAAGTACAAAAACTAGAAAGACTCAAATGATAAAAGTCATTGAATGCCCCCGGGACGCATGGCAGGGGCTGCCCCTGCATATACCTGCGGAAGTAAAGGCAGACTACCTGCGCCTGCTGATCGCCGCAGGTTTTCGGCACATCGATGCCGTCAGCTTCGTCTCGGCGGCCGCTGTGCCGCAGATGAACGACTCCGAGAAGGTGCTGGACTATCTCGATGCGCCGGACGATGTTGAGATCATCGGGATTGTTGTTAATGCCAAGGGAGCTGACCGGGCTATCAAGACTGAGGCCGTGCGGACGCTGGGCTTTCCTTATTCCATCTCGCCGGGATTTCTACAACGCAACCAAAATCAGACTCCCGAAGAATCGCTCGAGGCGTTAGAGCAGGTGGGAACGCTGGCGTACAAGGCTGGATTGGGCGTGGTGGCGTATATCTCGATGGCTTTTGGGAATCCGTATGGAGATGCGTGGTCGATCGATGAGGTGGTGGACGCCTGCGATCTGCTGGTCGATTCGGGCGTGACGCAGATCTCGCTTGCGGATACGGTCGGCGTGGCGACGCCGAAGCTGATAGCCGACGTCGTGAGCGACGTAATGGCAGTGCACGACGAGGTCGAAATTGGCGTGCACCTCCACGGCCGCTACGAGAATGCCCGTGAACTGGTGCGTGCGGCATATACCGCCGGATGCAGGCGCTTCGACGCTGCCATTGGCGGTCTGGGCGGCTGTCCGTTTGCACAGGATGTTCTGGTGGGCAACCTTCCTACGGAGATGGTGTTGGAAGAGTTGCGCGCGCTGGGGGCAGAGCTGCCTCAATTTGGTCCGCTCGAAAGCCTGCAATCAGCCAGTGCGGAGATTGCGCGCAAATACGGCGCTAAGGTGCAATAAGCTTTGCGTTGCAACAGCAGGTTGTGTCACAACCAAGTGAGGGAAGATGAGTTACAAGACGATTCTGGTGACGGAAGAAGATGGCATCAAGACGATCATGCTGAATCGTCCGGAGCGTCGCAACGCGATGACTCCCGAGATGCAGGAGGAGCTGATTGTGGCGCTCGAGAAGGCTGCAGCCGGCCGTTGCCGCGTGGTGATGCTGACGGGTGCGGGAGATGCCTTTTGCGCCGGCTTGGACCTCACTCACCTTCAGGCCATCGCGGGTAAATCGCAGGCCGAGCATGTCGCCGATGCAGAGCGGGTGGCTCGGCTGTTTCGAATCCTATACGAGCTGCCCAAGCCGACCATTGCCGTGGTGCACGGACCTGCGATTGCCGGTGGTACGGGACTGGCCACCATCTGCGACTTCACACTGGCTGCGCCGGGGGTGAAGTTCGGCTTCACCGAGGTGAAGATTGGATTTGTCCCGGCGCTGGTCTCTGCATTTCTTTCGCTGCAGGTGGGTGAGAAACATGCAAGGGATCTGTTGTTGAGCGGAAGGCTCTTCTCCGCCGCGGAGGCCGAGCGCATGGGTCTTGTGAATGAGGTGGTGGCTTGGGAAGAGCTGTCTGATCGGGCTGTTGCCCTCGCAGAGAAGCTCAAGGCCAACAGCCCTCAGTCGATGGCTGCCACCAAGCGGTTGATGGCGGCACAGAATCGTGCGTGGCTGGATTCTGCCATGGAGCATGCCATGACGGCGAATGCCGAGGCGCGAGCGATGCAGGACTTCCATGAAGGGGTGGCTGCGTTTCTTGAAAAGCGCAAACCGGTGTGGGGCAAGTAGATTCAGCACACTTCTATAGCGGACTGCTGCTTTTCTATAGACTGAAGAGATGAGTGAAACGGAAAAGAAGCCAGTCATCAGCGTTTCCCGGGTTAGGGTACGGTATGCAGAGACCGATCAGATGGGGGTGGTTTATCACGCCAACTATCTTGTCTGGTTTGAGATTGGACGCGTGGATTTCATCCGGACCCTCGGCATGGACTATCGGTCGATGGAGCGCGAGGATGGGCTGGGGATCGCGGTTGTGGATGTCTCGGCCCGCTATAAGCTTCCGGCCCGCTATGATGACGAACTCAAGATTGAGACAAGGCTGATTGCCGCCCGCGGCGCTGTCATTAAATTCGGCTACAAGGTCAAGCGCGAAGCCGACGAGACGGTGCTGTGTGAAGGGGAGACCATCCACGTGGTTGTTGACAGGGAGATGAAAAAGCACTCGCTGCCCGAAAAATATGCAAGCCGTTTTAATTCGGTACTCATCTAACCATCAAATCAGGGAAAGGCTGTTGCCCGGATGCAACGGCGGTGAGGATAAGAGGAATGAGTGCAGGCAAGAAGGTTGCGCTGATCTCGGGCGCGAACAAGGGAATTGGTTTGGAAACGGCACGGCAGCTTGGCAAGCAGGGAATTACGATCCTGTTGGGAGCGCGTGACCTGGCCAAGGGGCAGGCAGCTGTCGAGGAGTTGAAGAAAGACGGCGTGGATGCTCGCGCGGTGAAGCTCGACGTAGTGAATCCAGCCGATATTAAAGCCGCAGCACAGCTGGTTGAAAAAGAGTTCGGCAAACTGGACATTCTGGTGAACAATGCGGGTGTCATGTTCGAGCCAATTGGCGGAAACACCACCACGACGGTCTCGGAAGAGCAGCTGCGCCAGACGTTTGAGACAAACTTCTTTGCTTCCGTCTCCGTGACGAATGCGCTTCTGCCTCTGCTGAAAAAGAGCGATGCCGCTCGCATCGTGAACGTCTCGAGCATCCTTGGATCGCTGGGACTGCATGCACAGGAAGGCTCACCGATCTACGAGGCAAAGGCATTTGCCTATGATGCTTCCAAGGCGGCGTTGAACTCTTACACGATTCACCTCGCGCACGCGCTGAAGGACACAAAGATCAAGGTCAACTCCGCGCATCCCGGATGGGTCAAGACCGATATGGGAACCGACGCGGCTCCGATGGAGATCGTCGACGGAGCGAAGACGGAGGTACAGCTGGCGACGCTCGGACCGGATGGTCCCACTGGCGGCTACTTCCACCTGGGCGAAACGATCAGCTGGTAAACAGGCCGCGGGGCTTCACGTTGTCGCGGATAAATTGAACGGTTGTTTCAAGCGGCGTACCGGGGCCAAAGATGGCCGCGACGCCGCTTTCCTTCATCTTCAGGAAGTCTTCTTCCGGGATCGTTCCACCGAGGACCACCAGAATATCTTCAGCATGCTGCGTGCGAAGCAACTTCGCGATCCGGGGAACGATGGCGTTATGCGCGCCCGAGAGAATGGACAGACCGATGCAGTCCACATCCTCCTGGATAGCGGCAGAGACGATCTTCTCCGGGGTCTGGCGCAATCCGGTATAGATCACCTCCATCCCGGCATCGCGCAGGGCACGGGCGATGACCTTGGCTCCTCGGTCATGGCCATCGAGGCCCGGCTTCGCTACAAGAACGCGTATCGGAGGTCTGCTCATCCGAGCTGAGTATACGTTCGGCAAGCGGGGGATGCGAGTTCCTCTTTACTTCGGCTCGACCGGCTTGCCGGCAGGAAGAAACGGAATTGGCTTGTCCGAGTCAGCAAGCTCGGCCACGGAAAGGTAGACCAGCCGCGCAATCTTCGTCAGCTTGGGATAGTTGATCCGATCCCAGGTATCGTTCTGCGTGTGATAGTCCGGATGCAACCCCGTCTGAAACTCGACCTGTGGGATATGCAGGGTGGCGAACCAGAAGTGATCGCTGCGCGACCAGAGTGAGTCCGGGTCGACCGCATCCATCTTGTAGTCCAGCTTCAGATCTTCGTGCCGATTCTGTCGATCGATGATCTGACGCAGGGCGGGGTTGTAGCGTGTTCCAAGTACGTTGACCATGTTGACGTTATGATCCGGCGGTGTAGGCCAGTTCGCATCGTCTTCGTTCCGTCCAATCATGTCCAGGTTCAGCGTGGCGATGGTCTGGGTGAGAGGAATCACTGGATGGGTAACGTAGAAGTACGAGCCGAGAAAGATTCGCTCCTCGCCATCGTAGGCAAGAAAAAGCACGCTGCGCTTCGGAGGAACTTTCGCGCCGGTCATCGCCCTTGCTACGGAAAGAAGCCCGCTGACACCGGATGCGTTATCGTCCGCGCCGTAATAGATGTGTCCGTTGGAGGTTCCCATGTGGTCGTGGTGCGCCGTTACGATCACTGTCTCCGCTTTGAGCTTGGGATCTGATCCTTCCAGCAACGCAACAACATTGCGTCCCTTGTGAGATGTGATGTCGTTGTAGGCCTTTGCGAGACAAGCGGAACTTTGACGAATCGGGAAAGAATCTCCATGCATCGAGCGATCGATGTCTGCCTGCAGCTGATCCGCGTTCTTTCCGCTGGGTGCCAGAAGCTGGTCGGCTACCTCGCGCTTCACCAGAAATACGGGAATGTCCCACATCTCACCGGCCAACGCATAGGAGGGTTCGCCGGAAGGACGAGGGGCCGTTGGCGGAATCGGCTTCACATCACGTGGAACGCGATCCTGGATGATAAGAACGGCGGCAGCCCCACGCTTTCGCAGCTCTTCGATCTTGTGCCAGTTGAAGGCGTGATAGCTATCCCATGTCCCCATGAACCTCGAGTTCGCATCGTTGGCCTGCGGCTCCCGAGTAAAGGCGAGGACTGCCTTTCCCTTCAGATCGATTCCAGCCAAATCGTCATAACCAAATTCAGGAGCACTGATCCCATAACCTGCGAAGACAAGGTCGCCACAGGCAGAGGTGTTGCGGATGCTCTGTCGCGCGAGCATGAAATCCTTACCAAAGGTATAGCTGTGTTTGCTTCCGTTGATGGTCGCGTTCAGTGTGGTGTGCTTCTGGTCCAGTTTTCCGGTCAGGATTTCCATCCCCTGGAAGTAAGTTCCATGGTCGCCCATGGGTTTCAATCCAAGACCCAGGAACTGCGAGGCGATGTAGTCGGTGGCGATGTGGTCTTCAAGAGTACCCGCATTGCGTCCGGACATGTCTTCTGAAGCGAGAAAGAAGATGTCGGCTTTCAGGTCGTCCGTCCTGATGAGGTCGGCCCCTCTTTCAATTTTCTGGCTGGAGGTCTGGGCGAGGAGAGGAGCTGTCAGCAAGAGCGTACAAAGAATCTGGCGCAGGAGCATGCGTCCTTTGTAGCACGTAGGGGACTATGAGTGACGCGTCGTCTGCCAGGCCTTCGCGTATTTCCAGCTGGTGTAGGTGGAGTGATACAGATGCAGCAGGAAGCCCTCGCGTCCATCGAGGAATCCGAGGCGAAAGACGAAGTTCCACAGGAAGGTGCAGGTGGGGATAACGAAGATGTTGTAGTAGAAGCTCCACCACGAGCGGCTGGTCATGCCTTTGGCCACGATGATCTCAGCGCCCAACGTGCTGTAGCGGTCCATGTGATCGATGTAGCTCTCGATGGTGGGGTAGGCATGATGAATCAGGTCATGCTTCAGTGCAGCGAGAACACCGTCGAAGGCCATTGTTTCGTGGACAGGGCGCTCTGTGAAGCGTGCAGGAGGCGCGAAGTTGGCGGAGTGACGCCGAAACAGCCGAAGCTTGGGATCGGGATAGTAACCGCCATGACGCATCCAGGAGTTCAGAAATAAATTCCGGCGACGGATCATGTAAGCGTCGGCAGGCGGCTTTTTTCTCAGCAGGATGCGAATCTCCTGCTGTAGTTCGAGCGTCAGCTCTTCGTCTGCATCGAGCGAAAGAACCCACGTGCCGCTGCACTTTTCAATCGCGGAGTTTTTCTGGCTTGCGAATCCCTTCCATGGTTCGAGGAAGACCTTGGCATCGAATTCTCGAGCGATCTCCACGGTGCGGTCGATCGAGCCAGAGTCGACGACGATAATTTCATCTGCGAATTGCACGCTGGCCAGGGTTCGCGCCAGGTTTTTCTCTTCATTGAGCGTGATGATTGCGACAGACAACGTCTGTCGTGTGGAAGCATCCACGCGCGATGCCGCGTCGTCAGCCTGATGCGTATGATTGGCAGCCGAATCGCTCAGCGGAATTTCATGGTTGAGAGGCAATATAGAGGGATTGTGCCACATTCTGCTGGCTTGTCCAGCCCCCCGACTCTCTTTTCACAATGTTTTGAGAAGAGCGCGAGGTCAGGGAAGCGTGATGGAGTCGTCTCCCAGGTGCTCACGCAGCAGCCGTTGCGTAAGGGGCTTCAGCTCTTCGCCGGTCTTCGGCAAGATGAAGGCATGTTTCTCTTCCGACCAGTTGAGCTTGAAGCTGGTGGTAAGGGCAGAGATCCATATCTGACGGACTGGTGTGTTTGGCGTAAAGACAAACTTGCTGCCGTCATGCTCAAAGACGACGTTCAGAACGCCATTCTTCTCTTCGGTTTCAAAGGGAATCTCTTCGGCTTCGCTCTGTTCCTCCGCGAGGATAAGAGACTGCTTGAGAGATTCGAGGGCATGGTCCGATTCATGGCGGAAGGTTGCTTCGTCGAGCATGGAGATAGTGTAGCCGGTTGCTCCCTCCATCGAGGCATACGGGTGGTGCGCTAGAATGGAATCATCATAAGCCGGAAGACAAAGATTTCGGCGGGGCTGCCTACCAATTGAAAAACGGGATAGAAGGAGCTGTTTTTGCGCAGAATTCTATTACCGTTGATCCTGCTGGTTGCATCCTCCGCAGCCAGAGGGCAGGACGACTTTATTCACGATTTCGCCTCCAAATGGGAGGCCCGCGCCACAAAGACACAGGCCGCTCAGCCCAAGTGGAGTGTGCCGATGTTTTCGCCCTTCCCAACGCTTGCCCAGGTCTACCGCTCCGACTTCACGCGTCAGCGTACTTCAGCCGGTGAGACCGACTGGCACTTTGGAAGCGGCAAAGGTTTCAATCTCATTCCGTTTGCCAACACCCAGATCGACATCCTTATGCCCGGCTACATCATGCACGGCAACGGCCAGCAGGATGGGTTTGGGGACATGACGCTGCTGGGCAAGTACCGCTTTACAGCTCGTCCGGAAAACAAGGGGAACTATATCGTCAGCGGTGCGTTGGCATGGACGATCCCTACGGGAAGCTATAAGAACGGCGCCCCCAGCTCAGTGCTCACCCCGACACTGCTGGGCGGCAAAGGATTCGGCAAACTGGCCCTGTTCAGCTCGCTCGGGGGAGGTCTGCCTACTTCAAAGGTCTCTACCAGCGGCCGTATCCTTCACTGGAATTCGGTCGCACAGTATCGCGTCGGAAAGTACTTCTTCCCGGAGTTGGAAGTGAACACGACCAGCTATCTCGGGGGAGCGCGCGACGGCAAGACCCAGACCTTTCTTTCCCCCGGAATTATCGTTGGAAGGCTACCGATACGGCATGTCGAAGGCAGCCGCCTGGGAATTACGGTTGGCGCTGGATTCCAGACCGCCGTTACAAGCTTCCACACCTACAATCATGCGTTCTCGACGACGGTCCGGTTTGTGTTCTGAATCCGAATCAGGTCCGCTTGCTGGATCGCCACATACGCGCCCGGAAGATAAATCTCCGGGCGTTTTATTTATTTTGGGCGAGGAACCGATGGTGGGCCGCAGGTTTTGGTCTGTAGGTCCGACCTGCTTTGCGATAAACTTTGAGTCCTGAAAGAATTACATCGCAAATCATCATTCAGGAGAACCATCCGTGCAAAGAAGGAACTTCCTCGCGGCTGCGCTTGCGACCTCGGCGGCGGCACTTGCTTCACCGGTATCGGCGCAGACCTCTGATTCCGGTGGTTCGCGTGAGTACTATCAATTGCGCAAGTACACGCTGCGCAGCGGTCCCCAGGGTCGGCTCACCGATCAGTTCTTCTCTGAGGCACTCATTCCGGCGCTCAATCGGCTCGGTCTCTCGCCGATCGGTGCGTTTCGGGTCGAGTTCGGTCCGCATACTCCGACGTTTTATCTGCTCATCCCGGGAACGAACCTCCAGACTCTCGTAGACGTCGATCTCCTGCTTGCCAAAGACGCCGCATTTCTTAAGGCCGGGGAGGCGTTCTGGAGCGCTCCTGCAAAGGAGCCGCCCTTCGAGCGGATTGAGAGCACGTTGCTGAAATCGTTCGACGGCTATCCCAAGTTGACCTTGCCTGCCGCCACCGCGCAGAAAGCGAAGCGAATCTTTCAGCTTCGTACCTATGAGAGTCCGACTCCAGCCGACCATATCCGCAAGGTGGAGATGTTCCATCACGGGGAGTTTGAGATCTTCCGTCGTTCCGGTTGCGGGAACGTCTTTTTTTCGGACGCGATGATCGGTCCGAACCTGCCGAAACTGACTTACATGCTTACCTTCCCGGATATGGATGCCCTCAATGCAGGCTGGGAGAAGTTTCGTGCTGACCCGGACTGGAAGAAACTCTCTGCCGATCCGCGATACAGCTTTGAGGCCATCGTCAGCGACATCGACAACCTCGTCCTGACTCCGGCCCCGTACTCGCAGATTTGAGCTTCAGGTGCGAGGAGACTTTCAGAGACCCCAGAGCGATCCGGGGTCTCTTTGCTTCGATATCTATCAGATAAGAGGAAGTTTGTGAGCGCTACCCTGTTTCAGATGGTTTGGTTGCAAAGCAAAAAAAGCCACGGTCGTATACTTAAGAGCTGCCCAAAAGAGAGGCCGAAGAGTCTCATGGAAGAAAACCGCGTCAAATTTTCAGGTAGGCCCTACAGGAAACAAACCAGATGGACGGGATTCTAAAAAAGATCAAGTCGCCGGCGGATGTAAAGAAGCTTTCAATCACAGAGCTGGAATCTCTCGCTCAAGAGATACGGGACAGGCTCATTACCGGGGTCGCCAAGACTGGGGGCCACATCGGTCCCAATCTGGGGGTGGTCGAGCTTACGGTCGCCCTTCACTATGTCTTTGACACGCCCCGTGACAGCTTCGTCTTCGACGTCAGCCATCAGGCATACGTCCACAAGCTGCTTACCGGTCGTGAAGATAAGTTCCACACGATTCGCCAGCCCAACGGCCTTAACGGCTTCATGCTCCGTACAGAGAGCGAACATGACAGCTATGGCGCTGGCCACGCAGGCACCGCGCTTTCGGCTGCTCTCGGCATGGCCGTGGCCCGCGATCTGGCGGGCGGCACCGATCATATCGTCGCCCTCGCCGGAGATGCTGCGTTTACCAACGGAATCTCGTTTGAAGCGCTCAACAATATCGCCGCGCAGACGCGCCGCATGATCATCGTGCTCAACGACAACGACTGGTCTATCGACAAGAACGTCGGGGCCATTGCGGAGTACTTCCACAAGATCACGGCCAACACCACCTTCAGCAACCTTCACGACAAAGCCGCAGGGCTGATCGAAAGATTTGGCGGTAAGGCTGCCCGTCATGTGGCTCGCAAAGCGGAGGAAGCGGCCAAGGGACTGATCGGTCCGGGCATGCTCTTCGAAGAGTTCGGGCTCAGCTACTACGGCCCTATCGACGGCCATAACCTTCCGCTTCTGATTGAGACCTTCAAGTTTCTCAAGCAGCAGAACAAGCCCGTCGTTCTTCACGCGATCACCCAAAAAGGCAGAGGCTTCCAGCCTGCGCTGGAGAAGCAGAAGAAGTTTCACGGCCTTGGGCCGTACGATCCAGAGTCCGGCGAGACCAAGTCGGCCGGGCAGAAGACCTATTCGGAGATCTTTGCGGAAAGTCTGACGAAGCTTGCGACTCAGAACGACAAGGTTGTGGCCATCACCGCAGCCATGCCAAATGGCACTGCGCTCGATCTCTTCCGCCCGCATCATCCCACGCGCTACTTCGACGTGGGAATCGCTGAGGAACACGCGGTGATCTTTGCCGCAGGCATGGCAACCCGAGGTTATAAGCCCTTCTGTGCCATCTACTCTACCTTCCTGCAGCGGGCGTTCGATCCAATCGTTCACGATGTCTGCCTGCAAAACCTGCCGGTCGTCTTCTGCATGGATCGCGGCGGTTTGAGCGGCGATGATGGTCCGACGCATCACGGGTTATTCGATATCAGCTACCTGCGCAGTGTCCCTAATCTCATCCACATGGTCCCCAAAGATGAGGACGAGCTGCAGGACATGATGTACACCGCCATGCTTCATGAGGGTCCCTCTGCGATTCGCTATCCCCGCGGCACAGGACCGGGGGCGAAGGTCAAGGCTCAGCCAGTTGCTTTGGAGATTGGAAAGGCCGAGGTGATCGAGGATCCCGGACGCGTCGATGTCGCCATCTACGGACTTGGAGCCATGCTTCCAGAGGCAGTCCGCCTGAAAGAGATGCTCGAGCGCGAGGGGTTCTCCGCTGCCGTCATCAACCCCCGCTTCGCAAAGCCGATCGATCGTCAAAGCCTTGCCGACTTTGGGTCGCGGGCCAGCCTTCTGATCACGCTGGAAGACCACGTTCTCGCCGGCGGCTTCGGATCGGCTGTAATGGAGACCCTCAATGAGCTGGATCTCCAGGTTCCACTCATCCGTGTCGGCTGGCCAGACACCTTCATCGAACATGGAAAGGTTGAGGCGCTCCGAATCAAGTACGGGATCACCGCCGAAGCCGCGCTCGAAAAGGCCAGGCCCCATCTGAACCGATTCATGGAGCAGGTACTGGCGAAACATTCCTGAAGTGAGGATTGCGCGAAACTTGCGGGGATGACAATTCCGGCGGGAAAAAGAAGGCGTCTCAGGGACCTGAATACTTGAGACGCCTTGTAAGAGCTAATTGGGCATTAAAACGGCGTTGATCACGTGAATGACGCCATTCGACTGAAACACATCCGCCGTTGTTACCGTTGCAGTTCCGCCCTTGGCGTCAGTCAGCACGATGTTGCTGCCCGCCATGGAAGCTATGAGCGGCTCCCCCTGCACGGTCTTGAGTGTGGCTTTTCCGCCTTCAGCTTTGACCATGGACGCCAGTTGTTTTGCGCTGATCTTCCCCGGTACGACGTGGTACGTCAGAATTTTGGTCAGGGTCGCCTTATTCTCCGGCTTCACGAGATTGTCGACGGTACCCGCAGGCAGCTGATTGAATGCCTCATCCGTTGGAGCAAATACAGTGAATGGGCCCGGGCCGTTCAAGGTGTCTACCAGCCCGGCACCTTTGACTGCGGCGACCAGGGTCTTATGGATCGGCGAATTCATCGCATTTTCCACAATGGTCTTCGATGGAAACATCTCCGCGCCGCCGACCATCGGGTCTTTCATCTGCGCACTTGCTGTCCCGGCGCAGAAGGCGAGTGCCATCGTGGCCAGAATCATCATTTGTTTCTTCATTGGATCGTCCTCATTAGATAAGCTTCGATTTTGCTTCTCTGCCTGTGCGCACACTTGTAGAACGCCCGGATTCGCAAATCGGATTGATCGGCCGTTATTTTCTGACTGCGATTCCGTCCCACTCGATTTCTACAATCCCCGCCAGGGGCCGGCACATCTTCCCTTGCTGCACTGGCGTTGACATTTCGTGCGGGAGTCCGTCAACTGAGAATCAGGATGGAAACGGAACTTTCAACCGATCGCAACTGGACGAGCTCCTCCGCGGCCAGTTCCGGCGCACACCATCACCGTGATCGCGGTCTGATGGCCATTGGTCTTTTCAAGCTGGGCAAAGCCATCCTCTTCTTTCTACTGGGAATTGGCGCCGTCCATCTGCTGCACAAAGATCTTGGCGACGAGATTATGCGCCTGGCGACAGCACTCAAGTTCGATCCGGAGAGCAAGGTGGTTACCCTGCTGCTCGATAAAGTTGACCTGATCGATGCTCATCGGCTCAAACAAATCAGCCTTGCAACCTTTGGCTACTCGCTGCTGGCTCTGACCGAGGGGATCGGTCTGATGCTGGAGAAGGTCTGGGCGGAGTACCTGACCCTGAGCCTGACCATCTCCTTCCTTCCGTGGGAGCTGTTCGAGCTGGCACGTCATCCGAACTGGTTCCGGCTCAGTTTGCTGGCAATCAACCTCGCGGTACTCGCCTACCTTATATGGCTGCTGAAGAGAAAGAAGGTCGCCCAGAGCACCTGAGGCGACACTTTCGCTTTTGCTTCGCCTATCAGATGCTCGATGACCTCGCAAGTGACAGAGTTGGCATGAACCGCCTTCGTTAGCCCAATATATAGTGGTTGCCTAATCTGATAACCCCATCGACTGGTTTATCCACAGCCCATTGTGGGAATGGTCGGGTTTTTTCCACTTTTCTGCAAATTCCGTTCTTTACAGCGACTCTCTACTACGAGACTATGTGGACGGAAGTGGTAAAAAGTGGAACGAAAGGGACTATTCAAAGCAAGATTTTGAAGAAAGTCTACCCCACATAACCCCACTCCTGACTTGAGCAGGGAACAGAGGTACCGAGGTCGTTATGTTTCGGGGAAATCACCCAACTCGCGTGGACGAAAAAGGCCGGCTGAAGCTGCCGGCGGAGTTCAAGCGGCGGGTGGATGAGCTGTATGGTCCCCAGTTCTACATCACCAGCAAGGACGGGAAGCGGGCAGAGATCTATCCGCTGAAGGAGTGGGAAAAGATCGAGGAGAAGCTGGCGGCGATTCCTTCCATGAACCCGGCCAAGAAGAAGTTTCTGGACGTAACGAACTATTACGGACAGATGGCAGAGATGGACACGCAGGGCCGGTTGCTTTTGCCGCAGATTCTGCGGGAGTCGGCCAAGGTGGTGGGAGATGTCGTGGTTCTGGGTTCGCAGACGTTTCTTGAAGTGGTCAACCACGATTCGTTCAAGGCGGAGCTGGAGGCTCAGCCCATGAACGAGGCGGATATGACGGCGCTGGCAGATTTTGGGTTATAGGAAGGTCGACAAGCTGGGATCAGCTTGCAGGAAGACGAAGTTGGCCCCCAGGGGCAGCACAGAGGGCGGAGATCGATGAGTAAACCGCAGCATGTGCCGGTTCTTTTAGAAGAAGTTTTGAAGTACCTCGATGTGCGGCCAGGGGGTGTTTATGCGGACACGACCCTTGGACTCGCGGGCCATTCCTCGGAGATTGCGAGGAGGCTAGGACCGAAGGGAAAGCTGATCGCATTCGATCGCGACCCTCAGGCAATGAAGCTCGCGGAGGAGAGGCTCGAAAGGCTTCGCGAAGAGCTGGGTCCGGAGATGCCGGAGATTCGGTTGGTGCCGAAGGCATTCTCCGAGGCGGCAAGCGAGATTGAGCCTGCAAGCCTCGATGGTCTGCTTGCCGATTTTGGTGTAAGCAGCCTGCAGCTGGATGAGGCGCACAGAGGATTCAGTTTTCGGTCAGAAGGTCCCTTGGATATGCGGATGGATACGCGCACGGGGGAGACGGCCGAACAAGTGGTAAATCAGGAAGACGAAAACGAGCTCGCCGACCTGATTTACGAATTCGGAGAGGAAAGGAGGTCGCGGAGAATCGCCAGAGCCATTGTGAGGGCCCGGCCGATTACGACAACCGCACAACTGGCGAAAGTCGTATCGGCTGCGGCCCCATCAATGAAAGGTGACAAGATTCATCCGGCGACACGGACCTTTCAGGCACTTCGAATTCGAGTGAATGATGAGCTTGGGGAGATCAGGACGCTGCTGGAGAGCGCGCCATCTCTTCTGAAAGTGGGGGGAAGGCTGGTTCTGATCAGCTTTCACTCGCTCGAAGACAGGCTCGTAAAAGATGCGTTTCGCGAGGCGGGACGCAGTGGAGTGTACGAGATTTTGACGAAGAAGCCGGTGGTTGCCGGCGAGCAGGAAGAGCAGCGAAATCCGCGATCGCGAAGTGCGAAGCTGCGGGCAGCAGTCAGGATTTAGCAGGGTTTGGTTCTACGCAGCAGAGCAGGGAGCAGACAAGTGATCGGGCTGGGGTTGTCCCACCGTGCTTTCAGGCGAAAGACAACCAGTAACAAAAGGTCCCTTCCTCTTATAACGATCCCAGCCCGGTTTCGTTCGTGAGGATGGCAGAGTAGCAGGAAAACGAGAGGTGCGCGATGGCAGCGTCGGTAATGGCAGGACAGCAGATCGAGATGATGAGCGCGGCGGCACGGCCTCAGCGCCGCACAGAATCTGTTGCAGAGCGAAATCGTGCGCTGCTGGAGGCACAGCGAAAGGCCCGTCGAGGTCCTACGCCCGAGGTGTTCTTTGCCAAGCATCTCGACAACACCCGGCTGGTTAAGGCCGACGACCCGGAGCGCCGTCGCGAGATGCGTCAGTTCACCGTGGTGATGAGCATGCTCTTTGTGCTGGTCATGGTCTATGTATGGCAGCACTTCATGGCCATCGAGATCGGTTACAGGGTCGAGGCGCAGAAGCAGCAGGTGGAGCAGCTGCGGGAGCAGAATCATCAGCTTCGTTTGAATGAGGCTCAGTTGACGGATCCGGAGAGGATCGACAAGATCGCCCGGCAGCTCGGCCTTGACGCACCGCAGCCCGGACAGGTGGTTCGTCCCGATGGAAGTGAAACCAGTGCCGGTGGGCCCGTATGGGCCGAAGCCCAGGCTCCAGCTATCGTAGCCCGATAGAGAGGTGGTTGAAGCACCGCGAGACAGAAATCGAAGTAAGATTGGAAGAACCATCATGAACAAGGCGCCACGGCAGACACTGACCGCTCCCATTCGGAGAATCCGGTTCGTCAACGTGGCGCTTTTTTTCGTTTTCTGGACGGCGGCCATCGGCATTCGCCTGGTTTGGTTGCAGGTCGTCCGCCACGGGGATTTCGTCGAGCGCGCAGCGCGTCAGCAGCAGCGAACCTTTGAGATTGCTCCGCGGCGCGGAGTTCTCTACGACCGCAATCTTAAAGAGATGGCCATGACGGTGCTGGTCGACAGCATCTATGCCGTGCCCAATGAACTGGGCGAGAACCGCGGTTCGACTGCCGACATCCTCGCAAAAATTGTCCACACCGACGCGCAGGACAATTTCACCTCAGACAAGCAGATGCTTGCGCGGTTCAACGCATCCCGTAATTTCGCCTGGGTGGCCCGACGCGTGGATGCGGAGACGGCTACGCGGGTTCGCGAGCTTAATCTGAAGGGCGTCTATTTCCAGAAAGAGTTTAAGCGCTTCTATCCCAGCAACGATCTGGCAGCGCAGGTGCTCGGGTATGTCGGCACGGACGATACCGGTCTCAGCGGCCTCGAGCGTGAGTTCGATGACGAGATGCACGGAACTCCCGGCCACGTAATGACCGCGGTCGATGCGAAACGCCATGTCCTTGGCAGTGAAGAGAACCAGCCCATGCCGGGAGAGAACCTGGTCCTCTCTGTGGACGCCAATATTCAGTACATGGCGGAGCGGGCACTCGACGCGCAGATGGAGAAGATGAAGGCTGCGCATGGAACCGTCGTGGTCCAGGACCCGCACACCGGGCAGATTCTTGCGCTGGCTATCGCGCCACGGTTCAATCCCAACGATAACCGGCACATTCATCCGGGCGTGCTGCAGAACCTCGCCGTCAGCGACGTTTACGAGCCTGGCTCGACCTTTAAGCTGGTCACCTATGCGGCAGCAATCGATGGCGCAGGGGTGCAGCCCACAGACATCGTCGATTGCCAGTTCGGCGCAATGACGATGTTTGGCCGTACCCTGCACGACGATCACAGCGACCGTTTCGGGCGAGTGACCGTACAGTACGCACTTGAGCACTCGAGCGACGTAGGTGCAGCGAAGATGGCGCTCAAGCTGGGCAATCAGAAGTTCTATGACTATATGCGTTCTTTCGGGTTCGGTGATCGGAGCGGGATCGAGCTTCCCAGCGAGACGCGCGGCCTTTTGCGCAATCCTCGCAAGTGGGACGCAACTAGTATTCTTTCCCTCGCAATTGGCCAGGAGGTTGGCGTAACTCCGGTACAGCTCGTCACGATGGTTAGTGCGATCGCGAACGGCGGAGTGTATATGGCGCCACACATCCTGCTGCAATCGACCGATGAAGTCAAAGGCGATCCGCGTCTTAAGCCCATCGTCTTCCGTCCCTCGAACCAGCTGCCGAATCCGCTGCCCGAGGGAGCGCATCGTGTGATCAAGGAGTTGACCTCGGCGAAGATGCGCATGATGATGCAGGGCATCGTCACCGAGGGAACCGGAAAAAAAGCACAGCTCAACGGATACAGCTCGGCTGGAAAGACAGGGACCGCGCAGAAGATTGATCCGGCGACGCATACGTACTCGCATACCAAACTGGTCGCCAGCTTTGCAGGTTTCGCTCCGGTCAGTAATCCTGCCATCTCCATCGCAGTAGTGATCGACACCCCGACGGTAGGTTCGCGTTACGGCGCAGAAACCAGTGCCCCCGTCTTCCAGGAAGTTGCCCAGGAGGTTCTTGAGTATCTTGGTGTGCCGCACGATCAACCCCTGAAGACTCCGAAGCAGATGATGGAGGCTACCAAGGAGGTTGCATCAGAGTCGCCCATCGACAATGGCGCCGATCTCAATCAGATGTTCGCCGACATCAACAACCTCCCTGCCGACGATCCTCTCCGTGCAGCGCAGAACAGCACCGCCCCGGCTGCGCCCGATGTGGATGACCGTTCCTCAACCACGCAAAAGGCGACGGAGACTGCCACCCGAACCCCCAGCAAGCCCTCGCGCCTGGCAGAGATGCTGCCGGAAAAGGTACTCGCAGGGTTCCGGGCAAGCTCGACCAATGACTCGGCCCAGCAGAACGCCTCTGCCGTTGCACCGCATGTCGCACCTGCCGTGCAACTCCGCCAGGATGGAGGCGTGGTCGTCGATGCCAGTCATCGAGTTGCTGTTCCCTCATTTGAGGGTCAGTCTCTCCGCACGGTCGTTGAGAAGGCAGGTCAGACTGGACTTCGCGTGCAGCCGGTCGGAAGCGGCCTTGCAAAAGAGCAGGCTCCGGCCCCTGGAACGATGGTCCCAGCAGGTACCGAGGTCGTCGTAAAATTCTCGCACTGAATCCCACATAAAATCCCCTTATGCAATGGAACGATGTTCTGCGCGAGATTGACGCCACTTTGTCCACTGAGGCCGAGGCTGTCGTTCGTGGGGTCCAGTACGATTCGCGCCGCATTCAGCCGGGAGATCTCTTTGTCGCCATGCGCGGCGGCACCGTTGATGGCAATCGCTTCATCGACGCAGCCATACAGCAGGGCGCCAGCGCCATCCTTACTGACTCGGCAGAGGCATACGAAAAGTTGCGCCATGAGCGGCCCGGCATCGGAGCTGCCCTGGTCGAACATGGTCGCAGAGCCCTCTCTCAGACGAGTTCTGTGATCTTCGGTCACCCGCAACAACACCTTGCCTTGAGTGGGGTCACGGGAACGAACGGCAAGACGACGACTGCCTTCCTGCTGGAGTCGATGCTCAACAGTGTTGGCAGAAGGAGCGTGCTGATTGGAACCATCGAGACGCATCTTGCCGGGCAGGTCCGGGAATCGCCTCACACGACGCCGGAGTCCCGCGACGTCCTCGAGCTGTTCTCAGAAGGTGTGAAGCTTGGCGCGACCGAGGCTGTCATGGAGATGTCGAGCCATGCGCTCGATCAGGAGCGCATCTGGGGATTGCCCGTGGATGTCGCCATCTTTACAAACCTGACTCAGGATCATCTTGATTTTCATGGCACGATGGAGCGTTATTTCGCGGCGAAGTTACGTCTCTTCGAGGGTGTTGGAACCGCTCCGCCACGTGTCGCTGTGGTCAATATCGACGACCCATACGGCGAAAAGATCGCGGATGGTATGGAGCATTCGCAGCTGCTTCGATATGGGCTCAGCGCACGCGCCGATTTCCTCGCAGAAGAGATACAAATGCAGGCAGGCGAGACCACGTTTCGTATGAAGACTCCGAACGGCGTTGTTGACATCCAGTCGCCATTGACGGGACGAGTGAATGTCTACAATCTGCTGGCTGCTTCGGCGGCTGCCCATGCCCGAGGTCTCACGCTCGATCAGATCGCGCACGCGGCAAAGAGCGCTGCCCAGGTGCCTGGAAGATTTGAAGTTGTCCCCAATGACGGCGGTCTGACAGTTGTCGTGGATTACGCCCATACCGACGATGCGCTGCGAAATCTGATCGTGCTTGCTCGCGAGTTGGTCCACGATCGTGGCGGCAGGGTGATCACGCTGTTCGGTTGCGGTGGAGATCGCGACCGCACGAAGCGCCCGCGTATGGGGCGCGCTGCGGGTGAGGGCAGCGACCTGGTCGTGCTCACCAGTGATAATCCTCGCAGTGAAGACCCGGCCGCCATCATCGCGGAGGCACTGCCCGGAGTAAAAGAGACGGGAACTCCGTGCATCATAGAGGAAGATCGTGCGGCGGCGATTGAGACGGCGATTCGATCCGCCCGCCAGGAAGACATCGTTCTGCTTGCCGGAAAAGGCCACGAGAAGGTACAGGTCCTCAAAAGCGGTCCCGTGCCCTTCGACGATGTGGCTGTGGCCTCGCGCGTGTTGAAAGGACTGAAATGAAGTTAACGCTGGGCCAGATTGCCGATTGGATTCATGCCGAGGGCATCTTCGAAACCTCTACCGAGGTGCTCGGATACTCCATCGACACACGTACGATCGGCGCTGGAGAACTCTTCTTCGCCGTAAAGGGAGAGCGTCTTGACGGTCATGACTATGTCGCTGCAGCACTTGCCAGCGGAGCGGCCGGCGCAGTCGTCAGCAACCACTGGCTGATTCCATCGGATGTGGACGAAACGAAGCTATTGCGGGTCGCCGAATGCGATGACTGTGTGCTGCTGGCGCTGCAGCGTTTGGCTCATGCTGTTCGCCGTCATTGGGGCGGCCCGGTTGTCGGTGTTACGGGGTCTGCAGGAAAGACGACGACCAAGGAAGCGGTTGCGCAGGTTCTCAGCGCGAGGTTTCGTGTTCTTAAATCTGCCGGCAATCTCAATAACGCCTTCGGTGTTCCTTTGCAGCTGTTGCGGCTCGAGCATGACCATCAGGTCGCAGTCATCGAGATGGGGATGAATCATGCGGGTGAGATCGCAGCGTTGGCCCGAATTGCAGCGCCCACCTGGGCCGTCGTCTCGAACGTAGCTCCGGTTCACATTGAGTTCTTTCCCGATGGCCTGGCCGGCATCGCGCGAGCGAAGTACGAGTTGGTTGAGTCCTTGCCACCCGATGGCATCGCCTTCCTGAATGCGGACGATCGCTACGTGCGGGAGTTTGGTCGCGACATGGGAGAGCGAGCTGTTCTGTATGGATTATCGGGAGACGCGCAGGTTCGCGCGGAAAATCTTGAGGAGCTGGGGGCCAGGGGCATCCGGTTCGAAGCTGTTGTCGATTCGCAGCGCGCTTCAGTGCAGCTCCAGTTGCTCGGACGTCACAACGTTCTGAATGCTTTAGCTGCCATCGCCGTGGGCGTACAGAGTGGAATTCCATTGAGTGAGTGCGCCACCGCGATCGCAGCCCTGCAGCCCTCCGATAAGCGCGGCGAGGTGCTTTCATGGCACGGCGCGACCCTCATCAACGACTCCTATAACTCCAATCCCAGGGCTCTCGATGCGATGATCGACGCCCTGATGGCAATGCCGGGCAACCGCCACATTGCCATCGCTGGGGAGATGCTGGAGCTGGGACCCGAGGCCGCCGCGCTGCATGCAGCCTGCGGCCGCAGAATGGCCGAGAGGGGAGTCAGCATCATCCTGGGTGTCCGTGGCGTTGCCTCAGCACTCGTCGAAGGTGCGTTGTCTGCCGGTGGAAATGCCAGCTTTATCGATACGCCGGAAGAGGCAGGCGAATGGATGAGTTCGAATCTCGGGGAGGGTGATGTTGTGCTCCTAAAAGCCTCGCGCGGCGTGCGGCTGGAGAAGGCTCTCGCTGCGCTCAAGGATTAAAGTGATGGGAATGAAGTTTGATTCCTGCGTGGAAATCCTGCGAATCGCAGCCATAGCTGGCTGTTAAGATAAGCTCTAGTCGCAGCATGTCATGCGTGCCTCTCCTGCGGATCTCACTCGAAGGCGGACGTTTTGCTCTATTGGCTGTTGTACCAGAAGCTCTTTCCTTACTTTCGCCTGTTTCGCATCTTCCGTTATCTGACGTTTCGCACCGTCTTCGCCAGCCTGACGGCACTGTTGATCGGGCTGCTGATTGGTCCTTACGTCATTGAGAGGCTGCGCGAATTTCAGATCGGCCAGTACATCCGCGAAGAGGGACCGCAATCTCACCAGAAGAAAAGTGGTACCCCAACCATGGGCGGCGTGCTGATCTGCATCTCCATTCTGGTCCCGACGCTTCTCTGGTCCGATCTCTCTAACCCCTTTGTCTGGCTGGTCATGCTCTCGACGCTTGCCTTCGGAGCGATTGGTTTTGCCGATGACTACATCAAGGTCGTTCATCGCCGTAATCTCGGCCTGACCGCGCGGGCTAAGCTGGGCCTGCAGCTGCTTGTCAGTGGTGGGGTTGCTATCTTCCTTTTGCGCCTTCAGGCTCATGGAAACTATTCGACCCGCCTGATCTTTCCGTTTTTCAAACGTTTTCGCCCCGACCTCGTGTGGCATTCGCTGGGACAGATTCCGCATCTGCACTGGCTGGCGTTTGTGCCGTTTGTCGTCTTTGTCATGATCGTCATCGCGGGCGCAAGTAATGCCGTCAACCTTACAGACGGCCTGGACGGCCTGGCTATCGGCTGCACCATCGTCGCTGCGGGAGCCCTTACGGTGCTGACCTATGTCAGCGGACACGTTGTCTTTTCGGACTATCTCGAGCTGCAGCGCATGCCACTGGTCAGTGAGTTGACGGTCTTTTGCGGAGCCATGGTAGGCGCCAGCATCGGCTTCCTCTGGTATAACGCGCACCCTGCGGAGATATTCATGGGGGACGTCGGCAGCCTTGCGCTCGGCGGCGCCATCGGGACCCTCGCCGTCGCCATTAAGCAGGAGCTTTTGCTGCCGTTCATCGGCGGCGTCTTCATTCTCGAAGCCCTCAGCGTCATGCTGCAGGTCGGCAGCTATAAGCTGCGTAACGGAAAGCGCATCTTCAAAATGGCGCCGCTGCATCATCATTTTGAGCTTCTTGGCTGGTCCGAGTCGAAGGTCATTGCGCGTTTCTGGATTCTCGCGCTTATCTTTGCGCTGCTGGCGCTGACGACATTGAAGTTGCGCTGAAGGGTGTGGTCTGATTGGAAGCTGTGATGGAACTGAAGAATAAGCGAGTGCTCGTTGTCGGATTGGGGAAGTCGGGAATTGCTGCCGCGATGTTTCTGCGCAGGCAGGGGGCGCGGGTCACCGTGAGCGATGCTCGCAGTGCCGTGGCTCTTGCCCAGGAGATTCCTGCCCTGCTCGATGCAGGGGTCATGGTCGAGAGTGGCGGCCATGGTCTGTTAACCTTCCGCCGGCAGGACCTCATCGTCATCTCACCTGGAGTTCCGCTGGACACGCCCGAGGTCCGTCAGGTCATCAGCTTCGGAGTTCACGTCATCGGGGAGCTCGAACTGGCCAGCCGCTTTCTCAAGGGGCGGATTCTCGCCATCACAGGCTCAAACGGAAAGACGACAACGACGACACTGGTAGGGAAGATCCTCGCGGAAAGCGGTGCGCCGACGCTAGTCGGCGGAAACATAGGGACGCCCGTCATCGACCTCATCTCCTCGAGCACGGACGAGACCGTCAATGTGCTTGAGGTCTCGAGCTTTCAGCTGGAGACGATCGAGCAGTTCCGTCCCTGGATTGCGGTCGTCCTCAACATCACTCCGGATCATCTCGATCGTCATGGCAGTTTTGAAAACTATGCCGCCATGAAGACCCGGATCACCGAGCATCAGCAGGCCGAGGATTTCCTCGTGCTGAACGCGGAAGACAAGCCAACCCAGATGGTCGCAGCCAAAACCAAAGCGCAAATCTTCTGGTTCAGCCCGCGGCGTCCGATCAAGCAAGGTGCCTTCGTCCACGGAGACAGCATTGTCTTTCTTCCCCGCGAGGGCGCCAAGGCGGAACCGGTGATGCCGGTGGCAGAGATTCCCCTTAAGGGAGCTCACAACGTCGAAAACGTTTTGGCTGCGGTGTGTGCCGCACGGCTCGCCGGAGTGCCTGCTGAGAAGATCCGCAGCGCTGTCGCCAGCTTCCAGGCGGTCGAGCATCGGCTGGAGTTTGTCAGCACCGTCGAGGGCGTGGAGTATTACAACGACTCCAAGGCGACCAATGTGGATGCTGCGATGAAGGCCGTAGCGGCCTTTCCCGGTGGAATTCACCTGATCCTCGGAGGCAAGGACAAGGACTCGGACTATGCTTTGCTGTCGCCTTTGCTCCGGGAACGGGTCAAGGCTGTTTATACGATTGGTTCTGCCGCGGAAAAGATTGAGCGTCAGCTGCAAGGAGTCGTGAAGATGGTGGGAGCGGGAACGATCGATGTGGCCGTACGCGAGGCCAGCAAGGCTGCCATCCCCGGTGATGTTGTGCTTCTGGCTCCGGCATGCTCGAGCTTCGACCAGTTTGAAAACTACGAGCATCGCGGACGGACTTTCCGCAAGATCGTTCACGAATTGACTTAGCAGCAGGAAGTGTTGAGATGGCGAAGAGAGTTGGCGTCGATAAATGGCTCTTCGGAGTAGTGCTGCTGCTGGTGCTGTTCGGCCTGGTCACGGTCTTTTCCGCATCGGCCGTCATGGCAAAGTCTACGTTTGGAACTCCGTATTACTTCATGCTGCGGCAGGGAATGTGGGCAGTCTTTGGGCTTATCGCGCTCTCTTTGCTGATGCAGGTGGACTACCGGCGATATAACAATCCCAAGTTTGTCTTTACTGCTGTCGCCGTGACCATGGTTTTGCTGATCGGCGTCTTCGCGATGCGCGACTCGCACAATACACATCGCTGGTTCCGTTTTGGATTTGTGAGCTTCCAGCCTTCGGAGCTTGCCAAGCCTACGCTGGTGCTCTTTCTCGCTTATTTCCTGCAGACCCGCATTCACAAGATGGATGACTGGCGCGGGACGGTGCTTCGCGCGGCGCTTCCTCCGATCCTCTTCATCGGTCTCATTGTCATGGAGCCCGACCTCGGCACGGCTATCGTATGCGCCGCTGTCACCGGCCTTATGCTTTACCTCGCGGGCATGCAGCTCAAGTATCTGGGCATTGGAGCGCTCGCCTCCATGCCTGTCCTCTACTATCTGCTGTTTCGCGTGCCGTGGCGACGGGCGCGCATGCTCGCGTTTGTCAATCCTGAGGCGGACCCGCGAGGGACGGGCTTCCACATTCTGCAGTCGCTGATCGCTGTCGGTACCGGCGGTCTGCGCGGTCGGGGCCTGATGGAAGGGATACAGAAGCTCTTTTATCTTCCCGAGCCGCACACTGACTTTATCTTCGCAAATATCTGCGAGGAGCTGGGGCTGATCGGCGCGGTGATGGTGATCGCTCTGTTCGTCGCGCTGGGATATCGTGGGCTTCGCGCAGCATATCTTTCGACCGATCCGTTCGCTCGCTTTCTTGCCTTTGGCATCACTTGCACGGTGCTGATCCAGGCTTTCTTCAATATGAGCGTGGTGATCGCGCTGGTGCCCACGAAGGGAATCACACTGCCTTTTATCTCTTTCGGGGGAACATCGCTCTTCGTCATGCTGGCCAGCATGGGGGTTCTGTTGAACGTCACCCGCGAGATTGACTGACGTGGGCAAGTTGCTGCGGGTTTTGATTGCGGGCGGCGGGACGGGCGGCCATGTTGTGCCTGCACTGGCGATTGCGCGGGAGTTGCGCGATGTACATGGCGGCGAGGTCCGTTTTGTCGGAACCGCTCGCGGGCTGGAGACCAGGCTGGTTCCCGAGGCGGGATTCCCGCTGGAGTTGATCAAGGTCGGTCAGTTGAAGAATGTCAGCCTCGCGACACGGGCGCGAACGCTGTTCGATCTTCCTTTAGGAGTGTTGCACTGCGTGAAGCTGCTGCGAAGCTTTCGGCCGCAGGTGGTGATCGGAGTTGGAGGTTATGCCTCCGGGCCGGCGATGATGGCGGCGATCCTGCTGCGGGTTCCTACGCTCGCCTTCGAGCCGAACGCGGTGCCGGGGCTGGCGAACCGGCTGGTGGGCAAGCATGTCAGCGCGGCTGCGGTGAACCTGAGCGAGACGACGAAGTACTTTCGCAACGCTCGGGTTACGGGCACGCCCGTTCGTCCGGAGTTTTTTGCGATTGAGCCTCGTCCGGCAGGTCCGGCGCAGCGGCTGCTGGTCTTCGGCGCGAGCCAGGGTGCTCGCATTCTTAATCAGACGATGCCGAAGATCATGGCTCCGTTGCTGGAGCGATTTCCTGAACTGACTGTGGTTCACCAGACCGGGGCGCGTCATGCCGAGACGACGCTGGCGGCGTATCGCGAGGCCGGGATCGGTTTCGAACGGCTGACGGTGACGCCCTATCTCGACGAGATGGCGGCGCAGTTTGCGGCGGCGGACCTGATTTTGTGCCGCAGCGGAGCCAGCTCGGTGGCCGAGGTTGCGGCGGCGGGCCGGGCGGCGGTGCTGATTCCGTTTCCGCAGGCCGCCGACGATCACCAGCGGAAGAACGCGGAGGCGTTTGTCGCTGCCGGTGCGGCGGAGCTGATTATCGAAGCGGAGCTTACGGCGGAGCGGCTGCTGGGGGTTCTGACTGAGCTGCTATCGGACAATCAGCGGAGGGTTGCGATGGGCGAGAGGGCGAGGTCTCTGGCCCATCCTCAGGCTGTGCGGGAGATTGCCGGGATGGCTGTCGAACTGGCGGGATAGCCCCCTCCTGTTTTGCGCAAAGTCTTACAAAGATGAGACTTAGGTCTGGACTTCGCTCGCAAAGTCCCAATTTTATTGGGTCATGCCTCTCAAAGTCTTCCAATGATTCGGTTTATGGATGAACCTCGTCTCGATACAGGGGTTATAAAGCTCGGTCGATCTCATGATTTAAGGTTACTCGGTTTGGGGGAATGGATCGGCATTTCGATGTGCTTTCGTTTGTGCTGCTTGCGGGATTCCGGGCTTGACAGGGTTTGGACCTCAGGGGCTGAAGCTCCTTTTCTTGTAGTCCCGGGACAGCACGGCCGAAGCCGTGCCCTTAAGCAAGACGGTTCGCGCTCTCGCGCGAATGAGCCCACTCATGCCGCGATGAGGCCGCGTCATGAATGGGGCACACGGCGAGCCCTAATGTTAACGGTGCAATCCGCCGAGAGCCGTCTCACTTACGCTTAGCCGACTTATAAGGACTGATAGAGCCTACTTTTTAGATAGATGGTTCAGGAGCATTAGGATTTAGCTGACTTGACGTCGCGCGATGCTACTATTGGCTGATTCCCAGCATGAGTGACATCGTGGATCTTAAGTCCCGCCTTGTGAGCATGGCGCCGCGTGATTTGTCTGGCGCAACAGCATCCGACCGCTTCTCTTACCAACAGCATTGGGCGTTGTGTCATTTGCTTGAACTACATGTCTCTGGCAAAGACTACGTGGTCATCTTTGACCATCATGAAGATGTGATGATTTTGGATTCTGAATCTTCCCCGACGGCCATTTCGGGCTATCAGATAAAAACCAAAGACGGTGCTAACTTCACAATCAAAAACTTGATAAAGCAGGATGTTGGCGGGGGTGAGAAGCCAAAGTTGTTGCCCTCGATAATGGGTAAACTTTACGATTTGAAGGCAAAATTTCCTGAGGTCCAGCTTCTAGCAATAGTCTCCAACGTATCGGTTACTGTGAAACTTGGATGTGATGTAAAAAAACACTATGACCAAGAGATCACCACTTTCGATGAGCTTCACGTGGACGATCAGAAGACTATAAAAGAGGCACTCAAGACTGAAGCTAACCTGGAAAAAGATCCGGACCTTAGCGGATTAGTGGAATTCGTGAAAGCGGATCTCCCTCTGCGAAAGCATGACACGTATACCCGCGGGAAACTCACCGATTTCTTGCAACAGCTGTTTCCGGATAGGGAATTCCGAATATTTCCGCTTTACCGCTCTCTTCTTAGCGAAGTCGTTGTCAGAAATAACCGTAAGGAAACAATCGAGGCGTTCGAGGATCTACTTATCCATAAGTCGCTAAGCCGGTCCTCTTTTGAGGATGTATTGAGGCAGGCAGGCGTATCAGGATCGTCGGTGGATTTCGATGAGGTGTCGCAGCGTCTGAACGCCGAAGGATGCCCGTTCAGCCTTCTTTCAGCTATCAGAAAGGAATGGGACGCGGTCCGTTTAGATCGCCTTGCCGCCCGGGACCTTCCTCGCTTGCGCTTGCGAGAAGCCCTCCGGGAGTCAGTCACATCACACATTGTGGAGACGCGACTACTTGACCTCATCGAGAAGGTTTTCGCGGACGTTCGTAAGGTGATGCGAAGAGAATGGGGCTTCTCTGATATTTACTTGAAAACCGCAATAATCATCGAGGCCTATGAGCGTTAGCAATCTGATGCTGCTAATCCGTGAACTGAGAAAGAGAGAGCGCCGTGAAACACTTGATAATCTCCGAGATCCTGATCTTGTCAGAGAAGGAGAGGAGAGCGCGTCGCGAGACATTCGATCCAATTCGCACGATCATAGCTGGCGGAAACTCGACGGGAAAGTCCTCTCTGATAAAGACGATCTATCAAACATTCGGAGCTGAACCTGCAAAACAGCACCCACGATGGAAGGCCGCAGAGATAAAATCTCTCGTTCGTTTTCGCCTGGATGATAAGGAATACCAAATTCTGCGAGACGGCGGCTTTTTTGCAATCTTCACGGGTGATGGCACCTTTCTAAAATCCTTCTCCCGCGTAAGCTCAGAACTTGCGCCCTATTTGGCTGCCTTGCTCGATTTTGGGCTCATCCTCGCCTCCCGCGAAGAAGAACCGCAGACACCTCCGCCCGCATTCTTCTTCCTCCCCTTCTACATGGACCAGGATTCTAGTTGGCAGAACTCATGGACAGCCTTTGATCGCCTCTACCAGTACTACGCTTGGAAGGACGCGATGGTTGACTACCATGCTGGTGTCAAAAACAACGCATACTACAGAACGAGCGCCGAATATTTGACTAGGCGTATCGAAGCGCAAGAAGCTGTGGGTGCAGAGCGCGGCGTGGCAAACGTAATAAATCGGCTAGAGAGAGATTCAAGCGCGACCGTCTTCAGCCTCGATCCAGGTGTATTTAGCGATCGAATCAAAAGAATGATTGGTGAAAGTCAAGCGCTCGCGGCCACAGAAGAAAAGTTTCGCACGCGCCTTAGCAAGCTAAACTCTGAGCGCGCTTTACAAGCGAATAGGCTCGAGATTGCGGAACGCGCTTTGGGGGAAATATCTAGAGACTTTGACTTTTTGCAGAGACTCGATAGGAGCGGCGTCGAATGCCCGACCTGCGGGACACATTACGAAAATAACTTTGCAGCTAGGTTCGCCATCGCGAGCGATGAAGACAAAGTAGCCGAATTCATTATTCACCTTCGAGCCGATTTGACACGCCTAGACAGGGAAATCTCTCAGGTATACGACGAATATTCCATCGCTCGCTCGCAAGCGGCGAGAATTCAAGAAATTTTAGAAGAGGCGCAGGGCGAGGTTACCTTTCAGGTGTTGATCGAAAGCGAAGGCCGTCGGGCAGCGGACAATCTGCTCACCGGACAACTCACCTCCCTTCAGGAAACGCGCGTAAACGCGGAGGCCGAGGCCACAAGAATCAAATCAGAGCTTGACGGTTTGGATCGGCGTGCGGCTGCTGTTCGGAGAGATCGTTTAGCTGTGTACGCTGAAACTCTTAGGCGGAATTTTATTGCTGTCGATGTGCAAGCCTATACGCAGTCCGTATTTCAGACCCTGATCCCTTCCATCTTCGAGACCGGTAGCACTTTGCCGCGAGCACTATTGGCTTATCAGTTCGCGATCCTCAATCTGATATTTCGCTATTCCCCGGCAACTGTCTGTCCAATCATTATTGACTCGCCAAATCAGCAAGGACAAGATGGTAAGCATCTGCCACAGATACTCCAATTCATAGCGGATCATCAACCTGAAGGTACCCAACTAATTCTCGGGCTTGAGAATGACATGGGCATTGAATTTGGTGGAAAGAGGATCGATACCCCGGTTGAGCAAATGTCCCTACTACAAGCGTCTCAATTCGAGGACGTGCATCGGGAGATTTTTTCACTGCTCAAGAAAGCAATACCATCAAGCTAGGACAGCAAAAGAATTTGTCCTCATAAACGCCCTTCTCGTCATCTCACGTGTGACTAGATCTTCTGGCGCTCCGGGTAGCTGGTTCGCAGGGTTTCGAGGCGCTGTTCGAGGTGAGCCTGGAGCTTGGCGTGCTCGGGTTTGTTGTAGAGGTTGGTGCGTTCGCCGGGGTCGGACTTCAGGTCGTAGAGCTCGCCTTCAGTGGGGTCCATGACGTACTGGATGAGCTTGTACTGTTCGGTGCGGATGCCGCGGTGGGGCGCGACGTGCTCAGGGTTGGGCCATTCGTAGTACTCGTAGTACCACTCCTTGCGGAAGGTGGGTTCCGGCCTTGCGGCTAGAGGAAGGATGCTTTTGCCCTGCATGTGCGATGGGGTAGAGACGCCGGCGATATCGAGCAGTGTGGGGGCGATGTCGATGTCGAGAACCATCTCGTCCCGAACGGTGCCGGCTTTGACCCGTTTGGGATAGCGCAGCATCATGGGCACGCGGAGGGAGGGCTCGTGCATGAGGCGCTTGTCGAAGCAGCGCCACTCGCCGAGGAAGTAGCCGTGGTCTGAGGTGTGGAGGATGGCGGTGTCGTCGAGGATGCCCTTCTTCTCCAAGTGGTCGAGGACACGTCCGATGTTTTCGTCGACGGCGACGAGACCGGCGTAGTAGTCCTTGGTCATGCCTTCGAGCGAGCCGCAGGCGACGTGGGAGTAGGTGGTTCCGATCTTGTTTTCAGCGTCGATGAAGCTCTTGGGCTTGCCTGGGTAGCCCTTGAGGTCGTCGTCGAAGGTGGCGGGCTTAGGGATGGGGACACCGTTGTAGAGGTCGAGGTGGCGGCGAGGGCGGAAGAAGGGCTCGTGCGGGGCGACGAACCAGATGAGAATGCAGAAGGGCTTGTCACCGCGATCCTGATCGATCCACTCGAGAGCTTTGTCGGTGGTGAGGTCATCGGGGTAGACGTTGTGGTACTGCTTCTGCGGGCCTACGATGCCGTTGCGGCCTTCTTTGAAGAAGGGATCGACGTAGTTGTTGCCGGGGTCGTTGTGTCCGAAGTAGTAGTCCCAGTTCCGGTCTTCGACGCCGTTGTGCATGTGGACCTTGCCGAGGATTGCGATCTCGTGGCCTGCCTGCTTGAGGAGGTCGGTGAAGAGAGGGATGTCGGAGGGCAGCGGCTTGCCGAGATGCTCGTTGGAGAGAGCGCCGGTAGAGCGGGAGTACATGCCGGTGAGCGCGGCGGCGCGTGCGGGGGCGCAGAGAGCATTGGTGCAGAAGGCGTTGTTGAAGCGCACACCCTCGGTGCCGATGCGGTCGTGATTGGGAGTTTTAAGGATGGGGTGGCCCGCGAGGGAGAGAGCATCCGCGCGCTGTCCCTCACCAAGGAAATAGACGAGATTGGGACGCTTTTGGGGGGATTGTGCGGCGGCGGTTGGTGACGGTACTCCCGTGGTGGCGAGCGTGCCCGCGACTGCGATAGCTCCCTGGAGAAAGTCGCGTCGCGTTGCTTTTGTCGACTCAGAAACAACAGTGTGAGGGGCCAGCCCCTCGGATTTCGACATGGAATCTCCTTCTCTTTTGCCAAGAGAAAGGGTAAGCGAGCTCAACGCTCCGGTAAAGAGAGTGCCTGTGTGGTCTGAGGGAGATGCAGAAAACAAAAAAAAGGCTGAGATACTGGGATCTCAGCCTTAGAGCTTTAGAAGAATTGCGGTCTAGCGATGTCCGCCGCCGCCGTGGAATCCACCACCGCCGCCGCCACCACCGTGGAAGCCTCCTCCGCCAGCGCCGCCGCCATGGAATCCGCCGCCACCGCCGTTGAAGCCACCGCCACCACCGTTGAAGCCTCCGCCGCGCGATCCGCCAAAGCTTCCGCTATTGCCGCGGAAGGCTCCAGAGTTACCGCCGAAGCTGGGCCGTGATTGTGAGCTTGCGAAGCCGCCACGGTTGCCGTAGCTCTGGTTACCGCGATAGGCCATGCTCTGGCCGGGGTTCGAGAAACTGTGGTTGTTGAAGTTCTGGTTGGAGCCCGCGAAGCTGCGTTGCGTCGTTGTTGCTTCCCGCGTTCCCTGGAAGTTGCCGCGATCAAAGTTGCCCTGACGTCCATTGTTGAAGCCTCCGCTGTTGTAGTTGCGGGAGGCCGAGACGTTGGTCATGCCGCGATTGAAGTCTCCATTGCGGCTGCTCTGACCGAAGTTGTTACCGCGATTGTTGAAGTACGAGCCGCGATTGCCGGCGAAGTTATTGCCGCGGTTATTCCAACTCGATCCTCCGGGGCGGCCGTCCGCATGGCCAGCGTAGGGACGGTTGTATATATAGCCGCCACGCCAGCCGGGCCGGAAGTTGTTGTAGCAGCGGTTGTACCAGAAGTGTCCTCCACCCCAGTAGCCGCCGTAGAATCCTACGCCGAAGTAGCCGAAGCCATAGTTGATTCCGCCGTAGTAGCCGACACTCGGGCCCCAATAACCGGCATTCCAGAGATAGCCGCCCGATCCGTAGCCCCAGTAACCGGGAGTCCAGAGCGCACCAACATAAGGAGGAAGGACCCATGCGCCCTCAACCCATTCATAGCCTTCGCCAGTCCAGGCCCAGTAACCGGGGGTCCAGATGTAGCCATCGCCGGGCATCGCAGGCTGGGCGTAGACGGGAATTGCGGGGGGAGCGATTGCAACGGAGACAAATACTCTAGCTTGTGCCTGTGTAGGAGAGAAGAATGCTGCGCCAGTCAAGACTGCGGTTCCTAGCACGGCAGCCCCAAATACGTTGCGGATTCTACGGGAGAGGTCCATTGCCTGCCTTCGTCGGAAGATCCTTCGTTGTGCCCCAACGGGCTGGGCTTCGCGGATAACCGGCTGAGGTTCCTGCCCGCTTTGCCATGCGGATCAGGCACTCGGTTTATTAGAACCCGAATTGTAAAGTTTCGTTGCGCCGATTGTGAATGAAGATTCAGTGGAAAATTATGCTTTATTTTCTTATGTTTATCACTGACAATCGACGCTGCAAGATTGCTGGCCTCGATATTCGATTGATTTATGGCTGCAAATCTGTACACCCGCTAGGATGCGGTAGGCCATGGTGCTCACGTTCGATGTGGAGGTGTCATGGGAAAAGGCAGACCTCGATCGCCGTTCTCTCGCGCAGAGGAATTCAACGCCAAGGTCGGAACTCATCTCCCTATCCTGCTTGCGCCTATGGCGAGTGTAAGTCCTCCGTCACTCTCTGCTGCAGTCGCAAATGCCGGGGGGATGGGAGCGTGCGGCGCGGTCCTGATGACGCCGGAGGAGATTCGCAGCTGGGCGGAAGAGTTCCGGCGGCTGAGTGATGGACCCTTCCAGATAAATCTGTGGATACCGGATCCGTCTCCGGTACGGGATGCGCGGCTCGAAGAGCGGCAGCGCGAGTTCCTCGGCCGGTGGGGGCCGGTTGTGCCAGCTGAGATGGGCGATGCCGTTCTGCCAAATTTCGAGGCGCAGTGTGAGGCTATACTCGCCGTGAAGCCGCGGGCGATCTCTTCGATCATGGGTGTTTACTCTTCTGCTTTTGTTGCAGAGATGAAGGCGAGAGACATCCTTTGGCTGGCGACTGCGACGACGGTGCCGGAGGCTCGCGCCGCCGAGGAAGCGGGCGCGGACGCCATCATTGCTCAGGGAATGGAAGCGGGAGGGCATCGTGGAGCGTTCGATGCGGCGAAGGCTGAAACCGGGATGATCGGTCTTATGGCACTCCTTCCGCAGACGTGTGATGCCGTCTCTGTGCCAGTCATTGCGGCTGGAGGAATTGCAGACGGACGAGCGGTGGCCGCGGCGCTGGTTCTGGGAGCGAGTGCAGTACAGATCGGAACAGGGTTTCTGCGTGCTCCCGAGGCGAAGATTCCTTCTGCCTATGCGGATAGACTGGCGCGCACTGAGGCGCATGACACCATGCTGACCAGAGCCTTCTCCGGCCGAGCGGGAAGAAGTGTGCGCACAGGCTATGTCGAGGCCGCGGCGTCTGCCGATGCGCCACCACCGGCACCTTATCCAGTGCAGCGAGGACTTACCCGCCTGATGCGGGAGGAGGCCGCACGCACGAACGATGCAGAACGGATGCAGCTATGGGCGGGACAGGCAGCACGATTCGCCGAGGCGAAATCGGCGGCAGCTATTGTGCACGATCTATGGGGAGATGCGTTTCCGTATCTTCGCTGATGCGCCTTCGGCAGAGGAATCCTCAGTGAGCGTCCAGCTCGATGTGTTTTTGTGCCGGGGCCGCTTGAGGAAGAGGATGAAGGGAAGCAGCACGACGAGGAACGAGCGAAGGGTCGTGCAATAGGAGCGTTCTTCGGACGACGAGATCCGGTTTCTTACGACCTTCATCCTGAAGGGGCTGGGGTACAACCGGGTGGGATCATTGAAGGGTTCTCATCCCAATTCATGATAAGAGATCCGTTCGGTTCTGGAGTCGGCGCGCTCAACAGTGAGGTTGACGGATTTTGAACCGATGGGCTGTGTCCTGTGAGCTACGCCTGCGCTAACGGTCAGCATCTGACCCGGCGTTAACGTAATCTTCTGATCTTCGAACTCGATGAGAAGTTCGCCTTCGAGAACAAGAAAGGTTTCGTCGGAGTTGGGATGACGGTGCCAATAAAAGGGCTCGGTCATGACGCTCAATCGGACCACGTGGTCATTGAGCGTGGTCAGGTCCTGGTTGAAGTATGGGGCACCTGCATTCTTCACGAGTTCCTGGATATCCACGCGACGCATTTCGGACTTCACAGCAGAGCTCCTTTTTGAATCCTCATTCAGTTTATCGACGAAGCGGAGGTGGATCGCCTACTGCTAGAGTGGGGATATGCCGGTTACCAATGCGCCATCTGCTCCGCTGTTTTTCGCTTCCACGCTTCGGATTCACTTCATAGGAATTGGCGGAATTGGGATGAGTGGAATTGCGGAGATTCTGCTGACGATGGGGTATGCGGTTTCAGGGAGTGATCTGCGGCGATCTCCGGTTACGGAGCGGCTGGTGGGCATGGGGGCCAGGGTTTTTGAAGGCCATGTGGCGGCCAATGCAGCGGGAGCCGATGTGGTCGTGACGAGCTCCGCGGTCGGGCGGGAGAATCCCGAGGTGCTGGAGGCGAGGGCCCGGAAGATTCCGGTAATTCAGCGTGCGGAGATGCTGGCTGAGTTGATGCGGCTGAAGTACGGCATTGCAGTGGCCGGAATGCATGGCAAGACGACCACGACGAGCATGGTGGCCTCAGTCCTGGCAGCCGGCGGACTGGATCCTACAGTCGTGGTTGGCGGACGCGTGAATGCGCTGGGTTCGAACGCCCGGCTGGGGAATTCGCAATATCTGGTGGCGGAGGCCGATGAGAGCGACCGGTCGTTTTTGAAGCTGTCGCCGGTGTTGGCGGTCATCACGAATCTCGACCGCGAGCATATGGACTGCTATCGCGATATGGCGGATGTGGAAGCAGCCTTTTTGGAGTTTATGGATCGAGTTCCGTTTTATGGGGCTTCAGTGGCGTGCGTGGATAACGCTCCTCTGCGAGCGTTGCTTCCCCAGGTGAGACGGCGTCTTTACACCTATGGTGAGAGTGCGGACGCTGACTTTCAGGTCAGGATGTTAGCGCGGAATGGGGTGGGGTTTTCGCGGTTCGAGGTCAGCTACCGTGGAACGACGCTGGGTCCGTTCCTTCTGCATGTTCCAGGAAGACACAATGTGATGAATGCCGCAGCCGCGGTCGCGATTGGAGTTCAGCTGGGCATTGCTCCTGAACAGATTGCGGCGGGACTGGACGGGTTCCGGGGCGTGGATCGGCGTTTTCAGGTGAAGGGAACGGTGCGCGGCGTAACGGTTGTCGATGACTACGGCCATCACCCGACGGAGATCGTGGCTACACTGAAGGCGGCAAAGGAGTGCGAATACGGCAGGGTCCTTGTGTTGTTCCAGCCTCACCGCTATACCCGGACGAGAGACCTGATGCGGGAGTTTGCCGAGGCGTTTGCCGATGCCGACCGGGTTGAGGTGCTGGATATCTATGCTGCGAGCGAGGAACCAATTGCCGGGGTGACGGCAGACTCCCTGGTGAGGGCGATTGGGCGAACAGAGGTAAGGTATGCCCGATCAGTGGCTGAGGGTGTCGACGCGCTGGTGCGTGAGGCGCGTGAAGGGGACGTCATTCTGACGATGGGGGCGGGCAGTGTCTCGCAGGCGGCCGGGCTGATGCTGGAAAAGCTGGGGGCGGTTCAGCCGGTGGCGTGAGGGTAGTCCGTGCCGCTTAATTCTGTGAGGCCCAGAAGCGGATCTCTCCAGTTCGGCCCTGCGGGGCCTTTCGGTCGAGATGACAGGTGTGGGGCCTTCGACGGGAGGACATTTAAGGTAGTGCTTCGAGGTGGAATTCCCATCCTTTCTGCTTCGGCTGTTTTGTTGGGTGGCGATGGGGGTTGCCAAGGATAGCAGAAAGGTGGGAGTGACAGTGGGGGTGAGTTCCTGAAAGGGTACAAGAGAAAACTTGATGGGCAGGCGGGCGTCTTTTGCGGGATATAGTCAAAATGGCGATTCTCGCGGCCCTGCTCGGGTTTGCGAAGTAGAGACGGATCTTCGAGGCGAGGTGCGGCGGTGCTAGAGGCGCCGGAGCAGGAGCACGCCTTGGAGTCAACCGGGCTTCCGGAGAGTACGTCTGCGCCGAAGAGGATGATGGCTCGCGAATTTATAGACTACGAGGATGTGCTCGAAGACGACGCGTTGCCGGCGCGGAGGCGGCAGAACGGTGTTCGCCTGACGCTGCGTGGAGGATTGCCTCAATCCCGTGGAGGCAAGATTGCAGCCGCAGTCGCCGCGCTGGTGCTGGTGGGGCTTTGCGGCGGTGCGGCCATGATGGCGCGCAACGCGATTCTGCACGATGAGCGGTTTATGATCGGCTCCTCGACCGCGATCGAGACGCAAGGAAATTCGCACGTGGCGAGAGCAGAGTTGGTCAGCCTGTTTGGGGAAGACATTGAGCGGAACATCTTTCGCGTACCGCTGGATCAGCGGAAGGCGGAGTTGGAGCAGCTTCCGTGGGTGGAACACGCGACGGTGATGCGGCTGCTTCCGAACCGGCTGCGGGTTGAGGTTACGGAGCGAACGCCGGTGGCCTTCGTTCGCCAGGGGAACCACATCGGCCTGGTGGATGCAAGTGGAATTCTGCTGGACATGCTGACGGATATGCAGACGAAGTCGCACTATTCTTTTCCCGTAGTGACAGGTCTCGATGCAAAGGACCCGTTGTCGCTGCGCGCCGCACGGATGAAGCTCTATGAAAGGTTCACGAACGACCTGGATGGGAGTGGAGAGAAGATCTCAGAGAAGCTGAGCGAGGTTGATCTTTCGAGCCCTGAGGACGTTCGAGCGACGGTTCAGGATAAGGGCGGCGAGGTGATGGTTCACTTCGGAGAAGATAATTTTCTGGACCGCTACAGAAAATTTGAAGAGCATCTTCCGGAGTGGAGAAATCTATACCCTCATCTTGCTTCGGTGGATATGCGATATGACCGGCAGGTGGTTCTTGAGATGCAACATGGCACGGTGGCTCCGGTAGTTGGGGAACAACAGGCTCCCGTGGAAGATGGCAAGCAAGCGAGCCCCGCCGCAACCTCCACCCCTGCAACTGCCACGGCACGAAGTGCGGTGCCGGCACATCACGCAGCGCCCGCGAAGAAGGCGACCGCGAAGCCGTCGGCCAAAGGGAAGAAGCCGGCTGTGAAAAAGAGTGCGCCGGCGAAACGGGGCGCAGCGGATTCAAGATCTTCCGCTCCTTCGGCGTCGACTTTGAAGGCGAGCGGAGATTCGTTTTGGGTACATCCGAGAGAAACAGTGGACGCAGCACAGGGCTCGAGAGTAGAGGTCAAGTATCATCCGCCGCAGGTGGTTCATCCATGAAGACCCAGAAGCCAGAAAACCTGATTACCGTGCTGGACGCCGGAAGCACGAAGAGCTGTGTGCTTGTCGCGGAGCTGCATGATGGCGTGCTGCGCTATCGCGGACACGGGATTGAACCATCGAAGGGCATGCGCAAGGGATTGATTGCCGAGCTTGGACCGGCTGCAGAGGCCATCAATCGTGCTGCGCTGACGGCAGAACGCTCTTCGAAGGCGGCGATTGAGACAGCCGTCGTTGGGATTGGCGGAACGCACGTGCGTGGGATGAACTCCCGCGGCGGCATCAGCCTGGGAAGCCGGATGCGCGAGATTACGCGCGAAGAGGTAAGGGCCGCAGTGGATCGGGCGCGCAGCGTGGCTCTGCCTGCTGACCGTGAGGTGCTCCATCTGCTGCCTCAGGAGTTCATTCTTGACGATCAGGCAGGAATCCACGATCCGATTGGAATGGTGGGTAACAAGCTCGAGGTCAATCTGCATCTCTCAACCTGCTCCGGAGGCGTCGCACAGAGCGTGATTACGTGTGCGAACCGTGCCGGGCTGGAGGTGGTGGATACGGTCTATGAGGGGATTGCCTCAGCGGAGGCAGTGCTCTCTGCCGATGAACGGGAGCTTGGAGTCTGCATCGCTGATATCGGATCGAGCACGACGGAGTTGTCCGTGTTTTTCGAGGGTTCGGTAGCGCATACGGCGGTCCTGCCGATCGGCGGCGATCACTTTACCAATGACCTGGCCGTGGGGCTCCATGTGACCGTGGAAGAGGCTGAGTACCTGAAGCAGACGTATGGACACTGTGTCGTCACTGCCGTTCCGCAGTCGAACGAGATTGAGGTCGGCGGCGACCTGGCGATCTCGGGGGGACAACCGGCGCGGCTGGTGCGGCAGCGGTTTCTTGCAGAGATTCTGGAGCCGCGAGCGCGAGAGCTATTCACGATGATGCGTGACAACCTGCGGGTGGGCGGCGTGCTTGAGGCTCTGGGAGCGGGATGCGTGTTCACGGGCGGAGGCTCCATGATGGCAGGACTGCTGGACAATGCGGAGAGCCTGTTGCGGGTTCCGGCGCGGATCGGGTATCCCGTACCGCTGTCGAAGATGCCGGAGGAGCTGGTGAAACCGGAGTTCGCCACTGTAATTGGGATGCTGCTGTACACGCACCGGACCCTAGTCAGGAAGGCGAGCGAAGAGCAGGGCCTGCGGTCGAAGCTGAAGTCGATCTTTGCGGGCAGCTTCTGATCGACGGACAGTACCGTTCCAACTTCTTCCTCTTCGTGAACACGAACCACCGTTGGTACGGGGCGTGGAAAACATGGATGTTTTGCGAACAGGGATGATGTGAGAATTGGGATAGCGAAGGAGCCCTGCATCGATGCCGAATCTGCCTGAAGACGATATCCGTATCCACTACCACGACGAGATCCCCACTGGAGCCAAGATTAAGGTGATCGGGGTGGGAGGCGGCGGAAATAATGCCGTGAACCGCATGATCGCGGCGAAGGTGGAAGGCGTTGAATTTATTGCGGCAAATACGGATGTTCAGGCTCTGACCGTCTCCAATGCACCGGTCAAACTGCAGCTGGGCGTGAAGCTGACGAGCGGCCTTGGTGCAGGTGCGAATCCGGATGTGGGACGCAGGGCGGCTCTGGAGGATTCGGACAAGATCATCGAGGCGCTCGAAGGCGCCGACATGGTTTTTGTGACCGCTGGATTGGGTGGCGGAACCGGAACCGGTGCGGCTCCGGTGATCGCTTCACTGGCCAGTGAGATGGGCGCGTTGACCGTGGCTGTGGTGACACGTCCGTTTGGGTTCGAGGGCAAGCGCCGCATGATGCAGGCAGAGCGCGGCATGCAGGAGCTGTTGGAGTCGGTCGATACGGTGATCGTGATTCCTAATGAAAAGCTGTTGGCCGTGGCCAAGGATGCCGGATTTTTCGAGAGCTTCCGCATCGCCGACGATGTGTTGCGCCAGGGCGTTCAGGGCATCTCGGACATCATTACGATTCCGGGTGTGATCAACCGCGACTTTGCGGACGTCAAGACGACGATGGCGGGAATGGGCTATGCCGTCATGGGAACCGCGATGCGGTCCGGTCAGAATCGTGCAGTGGAGGCCGCTATGGCGGCGATGGCTTCGCCCCTGCTGGAGTCCGGGGCGATCGACGGTGCGCGAGGAATTCTGATCAACATCACCGGCTCGAGCAATCTGAAGCTGAGCGAGGTGAATGAAGCGTCAACCATCATTCAGAATGCGGCTCATGAGGATGCCAATATCATCTTCGGCGCGGTGCAGGATGAGTCGATGGGCGAAGAGGTGAAGATCACAGTGATCGCCACGGGCTTCAAGCAGCAGGAGATGCCCGCGCGGCGCGAGCGGATGCTGGCGGAGGCGACCCTGCCTACTGTGCGTTTTGATCTTCCCGTGGAGCCGAGGATCTCTGTACCGCGCGCAGCGGCTCCTATGCCGAAGTTTTTGAGCGAAGACATGCCCAAGCCAGAACCTGGACCGGTGGACCGGCGTGAGCCGACCGCTGAGATCAAGATGGACCCCGATGCGTCGGTCAGCGAGGCGGCGCCGAAGCTGGTTCCGGTACCAGCTTCGGTCTTCGACGACGATTTCTTCCGCACCTCTCAGTCACGCGCAACGGTTGCACATTCCATGGAAGATTCGGTGCGACTGGAAACGGGGATCCGCGAGCCTGCTTACTCCGCAAGCGCAGAGAGCGTCCAAAATAGTAGTCCGCTGCCGGACACAAGTGTTCGTTCGCCATTTGGCGGCGCAACGACAACGCAGGCCGACCCTTCAGAGCCGGATGAGCTTGATATTCCAGCCTTTCTGAGACGTGGACACTAGGTTGGTGCCTTGCACTTTGCGAGCGGCACAGTAGCATAGAAGTAGCATGTCGGGTATCGGGAACATTCTTTAGGATGTCCTCAGGTTTGTTGTCTTCAGATGGCAACCTGATTGCAAGATATGGGTTTGGCAGTAGGTAGTAGAAGGAGCGCCTGGGTGTCTAAATGGGTCAAAGTCATTGGCGGGGTGCTTCTGGGCCTGATGATGGGTTCAGGAGTTGAGTTGGTTGCGATCACATCATCTAGCACTGTGAAGCATCATTCCTCAGGTACAGCGCATGCATCCGTTGCAAAGACCAGAGTTACCGCGAAGAAGACCTCAAGAGCCAAGAAGTCCGCCAAAAAGGTGACCGTGACGGCCACGTCTTCCCGGCGGCGGGGAGCCAGGACGAAGCTCGCAGTGCGGCGGACGCGGCATTACGAACATTTTTCGGCGAGCTCGTTTGCAGACAATCTGACACTTGGCGATGTGACTGATGGCGAGGATTCAACCGTTCGCGCGGCGGCGATCGAGGCGCTCGGGAACATGAATGGAACCGCGCTGGTGATCGATCCCTCGAACGGGCGAATCCTGGCGATGGTGAATCAGAAGCTGGCGCTGTCGCGCGGTGCGGAGCCATGCTCGACGATCAAGCTGACGGTAGCGCTGGCAGCCCTGGAAGAGGGAATCGTAAAGAAGGATACCCCGGTCAATCTAGGAGGACGTTACCGCCTGACGATGACCGAGGCGCTCGCACATTCGAACAACGCCTACTTTGAGACGCTGGGCCGGTCTCTCGGATTTGAGCGTGTCAAGCATTACGCGAATCAGTTCGGGCTGGGAGAGCTGGCCGGCTATCACATCCAGGGCGAGCAGCTGGGAATCTATCCTGACGAGGAGTTGCCGGCAGCCATGGGCGGCGTCGGGAGGATGTGCTCGTTTGGCGAAAGCGTCTCCATGACGCCGCTGCAGCTGGGCGCGCTGGTCTCCGCGATCGCAAATGGCGGCACGCTCTACTATCTGCAGCACCCTGAGAGCGCGATCGATATCGCGACATTTCAGCCCCGGGTAAAGCGACAGTTGAATATCGCTCCTCTGATTCCGGAGATCGTGGACGGAATGGAAGGCGCTGTGATGTATGGAACTGCAAGATCGCTGCGCGCGAACTTCAACCAGTTTCCGGTGATGGGCAAGACGGGGACCTGCTCGAATAACGGTACCCGGTTTGGATGGTTTGGCTCCTATGCCGATACTCCGAATGGTCGTATCGTGACGGTCTTCTTCCTTGAAGGCGGCAGGCCAACCTTCGGACCGAAGGCTGCCGAGCTGACGGGGCAGTTCTATCGTGCCCTCTGGGACAAGAGCTACTTCACGCCTCGCTCACAACAGGCCTCGGGTGTGATGGGGGGAACAGAGTAAGTTCGCTGTCGCGGTTTGAAAAGAAAGCCCTGCATATGCGGGGCTTTTGCTTTTGTGACTGAAAAACCCATGTTTTGCCTCTACCGCGCCAATGGGGTAGAAGGGTTGAATGAGAGTTCTTACAGCAGCCGAGATGGGAGAGACGGATCGGCGCACAGCGGAGGAGTTCGGGGTTCCGCTCGGTGCGCTGATGGAGAAGGCTGGAGGAGCCGTGGCAACGTTTGTAAGGCGGCGCTATCCGAAGGCACGCCATGTCGTGGCTCTGTGCGGGAAGGGCAATAACGGTGGGGATGGCATGGTGGCAGCCCGGGTACTTCATGATGCAGGGGTGCACACACAGGTAATCCTGCTGGGCAGGATGGCAGACCTAAGGGGTGAGGCCTCTGAGGCTCTCTCCAGGCTGCGAAGCACAAATAGCGGCATTCAAGTGCTCGAAGTCACTGAAGAAGGTGGACTGAGACGAGCTTTTGAGCGCGCCGGACTGACGGGTACTGACGGTGAAGTCGAGGCTGATCTAGTCCTTGATTCGGTTGTCGGGACGGGATTCCGTCCCCCACTGCGCGGGCTTGCAGTGGCTGCGCGCGACCTTGTGAATGCGCTCGCAATCCCAGTGATCGCTGTCGATGTCCCGAGCGGGTGGGATGCGGATTCGATGGATCAGACCGCAGAGGGAGCGTTTCGTGCCGACGGTGTGGTTACGTTTACGGCTCCAAAGCTGGCACATGTGTTTGGTTATATGACCTCAGGGCCAGTCGTGGTCGCTGGAATCGGGTCGCCGGACGAGGCGGTACCCCATGGGAATGGCCTTGTCTGGGGGGGAGGCTCGAAGGCGATCGCGGAGAAGCCTCGCGGTCCGAACTCAAACAAGGGAAAGTTTGGACACGTGATGGTGGTTGGGGGGAGCTATGGAACGGCGGGAGCCCCTGCGATGGCTTCCCTGGCAGCACTGAGAACCGGCGCGGGCCTGGTGACGGCAGCGGTTCCGAAGTCGGTCGTGGACCTCGTTGGGGGAGTCGCGCCGGAGCTGATGGTGAAGCCTCTGGAAGAAGGCCAGGAAGGCGCGGTTGCGCTTTCGAACATTGAGGGGCCAAGACTTGATGATCTTCTGCAACGCATAACCGTGCTTGCCCTGGGACCTGGATTGTCTCAGCGCGAAGAGGCCGGCGCGGTCGCGCGGGAACTGGTAGCGCGAGTCAAGATTCCGATGGTTGTCGATGCCGATGGCCTCAATGCCTTTGATGGAAGAGACGACCTTCTGCATGGAGCCGGAAGAACGATGGTGTTGACGCCGCATCCGGGCGAGATGGCCCGATTGACGGGGTTGACGGTGAAGGAAGTAGAAGCCGACCGCATTGGACTGGCAAGAGAATTCGCGATGCAGCACAGATTGACGCTGGTGCTCAAAGGGTGGCGAACTCTGGTGGCACATCCGAGTGGTCGCCTGGCGGTAAATACGAGTGGGAATCCTTCAATGTCGAAGGGCGGCAGTGGCGATATTCTGACAGGGGTCGTTGCAGCGATGCTGGCGCAGTATCCGGAGGATACGGAACGAGCTGTCGAGGCAGCGGTATATTTGCACGGTCTCGCCGGAGACTTTGCCGCACGATCGATGGATGAGCATACGGTTCTTGCAACCGATACCGTCATGCATTTCAGCGATGCATTTCGCTATCGCGTGCAGGATGAGGATGGATTGACCTGGATCTGCGGTTTGCGGTGAGAGAGAAGAGAGATCAGTGAAGAGTTTTACTCGAGAGAAAAGGTTTCGTACTCGTAGCGTCGCTGGAACAGTGGCACTGGGAGAGAGAATTGGAGAGATTCTCTTACCCGCTCCTAAACTGGTCGTGTTGCGAGGCGAGGTGGGGGCCGGAAAGACGACCCTGGTGAAGGGAATTGCGGCTTGGCTAGGAGCTGCTGTGGAAGAAGATGTAACATCGCCCACTTTCACGCTGGTGCACGAATACGTTGGGCCGAAGGTGCGGTTGTATCACCTCGATCTGTACCGGTTGGAGACGGAGAGGGAGCTGGCGACGCTGGGTTTGGAAGAGATGATCGCGGAGCCCGATGCGCTAGTGCTGGTGGAGTGGGGTGAACGGTTCGAGAGCATCGTTTCGCGTATGGATGCAGAGATCGCCATGGAGCATGGCGAAGGCGACGAGCGCGGCATGATGGTGCGATGGGGATAGGGTGCGGCAAGGAGAGAGCTTCTCCTCGCCGCAGGCGAAGAACCCGGCAAGGTGGCTGGTTTCAGGAGATGACCGCGCCTCCGTCGATAACCAGAATCTGTCCGGTCGTAAATTCCGCCTGCATCAGGTAGAGATATGTCTCGGCGATGTCTTCCGGTTCACCGACGCGGCCAACGGGAAGTCTGGCGGCAGTATCGGCGAAGAGGTGTCGTGATCCTGTTCGGTCATGCCGCTCCAGAGCGGAGTTCGAATGACCCCTGCGCTGAGTCCCTTCCATGGGCGAATCCCGATGATTCAGTAGCTGAGTGTGATGGACCCACCGGGATGAATGTGGGGTGCTCCAAGATTGGCAACCTATCGTAGCCATCGATCCCAGAACACGAAATTATGGAGTTGGCATGCGGTGCTAAAGTGCTGCATGATCGGACTCGGCTTACGCGGCCGAGATAAACGACTCATGGAGATTCCTTATGCTGGTCAAGAAGATATCCATCCTCTGGTTATCATTCCTGGCAGCTCCGCGCCTGAGCCAGCCATCGCCTTTTACGGTGGAGGACATTATTCAGCGATCATCTCAGGTCACTCATGCCGATTGGGAGAAGGCTCCGAGCTTCGACTTTTGCGAGTCGGACCGGATCGGAAAGGACGTAAAGACATATCAGGTCCAAATGATTGCCGGATCTCCCTACAACCGCCTTATTGCTATAAACGGCAAGAGCCTTTCGGCTGAGGACCAGGAAGAAGAGGCTAAGAAGCTCGAAGCTACGGTGCGACAGCGGCAACGGGAGACCGCTGAGGAACGTCATAGGCGAGTAGCTCGGTACGAAAAAGAAAGACAGAACGATCGACTGATGCTCGAAGAACTCACCGTAGCTATGCAATTCACTTGGAAGGGTATGGAGCGAATCGATGGATACGAAACTTATGTCCTCGATGCAAATCCAAAACCCGGTTACGTCCCGAAGAGCGTGCAGACTTCAGTGTTGAAAGGAATGCGCGGTAGATTATGGATTGATCAGACATCGTTCCGCTGGGTTCAGGTTGAGGCCGAAGTTATCCGCCCTGTGATGATCGGAGGATTTGTCGCACGAGTCGATGCTGGAACTCGATTCAAGTTGAAAGAACTGCCTATCGATAATGGTGGCACATGGCTTCCATCTCGGTTTTCAATGCAATCCCATACCAAGATTTTTCTACTCTTCCCGAAATCGTCGCAGGCGGACGAGACGTATTTCAACTACCAGGCTAGCGGGCTGCTCTCGCCAGAGTCCTGCCAGGAGCCGTAAGATCTGATTGCGCTCAGCTAGGGGAATCGGTCACAGATTCTGTACGACGCCAATGATCCGTATATTGAAAGCTCTGAAGGAAGACTACGGTCATCTTCGTTTGCTGCTTTGTATCGCGCTGATGTTAAACATCATAGGTGATCAAGCGGCACTGGCATTCTCGAGGCAAACTCCAGTTGTGGCGTTGCAGGTGCCAGAGCTGGATGCAGGATTTCACCTTCTTTACGAACTCAAGTTTGTGGAAGCTCGCAGCCGATTTGATGCATGGCGGAAGTCCCACCCGGAAGACCCTCTGGGAAGCGCATCGGAAGCGGCGAGTTATCTGTTTGAGGAGTGCTATCGGCAGGACATTCTGACTTCTGAGTTTTTCCTGGACGATAAGCGCTTTCTTGGCGACGTCCCTCTAAAGCCTGATCCAGAGTTACGCGCGGCTTTCTTCGCGGCGGATAAGGAGGCCCAGGAGTTGGCGCAGCAGCGCTTGAAGACTGACCCTGGCGACACGAACGCTCTGTTCGCCATGACTCTGAGCTTGGGTATGCAGTCCGACTATGCCAGCCTGATCGACAAGCATCAGATGGAAAGTATGAAGATGGTCCGGGATGCTGATAAATATGCCCAGAGGTTACTGGTGGCGGCGCCGGATGCCGCCGATGCCTATCTCACTCTGGGCGCGGCGAACTACATTATCGGAAGTCTACCCAGATTCAAGAGACTTTTTCTCGGCTTTGCCGGGATTCATGGCAACAAGCGGGTCGGCATCCGGCAACTCGAAATCGCAGCCGCGTACGGCCACTATCTCCGCCCATTTGCGAAGATTATGCTGGCGCTTGCGGCTCTGCGGGAAAAGAAGCCTGAAGTAGCCCGCGCCCAACTTCAGGAATTGGTTACGGAATTTCCTGAAAACCAGCTTTTTGTCACTGAACTCGTTAAACTCAAAGGTCGTCCCGCTGAGGTTGTTCCCCAAAAATAAATTGCGCGGAAAGTGCCCAAGCATTCAAGGCCCAGCATGCGACGATTCCGCGGTCTCTTCGCCAGAGCTTTACGGTAGCACCCGGTTGTAGAGCAGATAAAGGGAGACACCATGCAGGCAGCGTCAGGAGCAACCGTAGTGATCGTCGCCTACCGACCGAAAGCAGGCAAAGAAGCCGAGTTGCTGCAACTGACCAGGGAGCAAGTTCCGCTGCTTCATAGAGAGGGCTTGGTCACAGATCGTGCGGTGATCGCAACAAAAGCAGCGGACGGCACGATCGTGGAGGCCTTCGAGTGGGCTGCAGGCGGTGTGGAGCGCGCGCACTCCAATGCGGCAGTCCTGAAGCTTTGGGAGAGATACGCCGCCGTCTGCGAGATCGTGCCCTTGAACCAACTAGCCGAATCGTCCACCATGTTTGCATCCTTCACTCCAATCGATTTGGGTTAGAGACTCTGGTTTGCTGAGGGGAGAGCTTCCTAAGCGAAGAGGCTTTGCTGCTCCGGCGGCAGCACCGACGCCGGTTGTTTCTTCAAGCTGAGGGACGAGCGCGCGGGTGCAAGCGAACGCGGACCGTCAGCCGCAAGCTCCGTGTGGTCCCCGAGGTCGTCGTGGTCTTCGCGCCAGCGACGGTTGAGACCGTGTCGTTGGCGTGCCTGAGAGACGAGGTGGCTCAGATGCTGCGCGTAGGGCTTTGTGGCGAAGTCGGCGTGACCGAAGCGGCGTTCGTACTCGGGCAGGAGCGAAGGGAAGTGCTCCCGAACGAAGCTCAGGTAGGTAGGACGGGAGCACGGCTTGAGGAAGAGGGGATTGGCGGCGAAGAAGCTCGCGTTGGCCTCGGCGGCGTGACGGGCCATGCGGTCGATCGCTTCTTCGGTATCGGTGATTCCCGGCAGCAGGGGCGAGCAGAGGATGCCGGTGGTGATGCCTGCCTGACGAAGGCGGCGAACGGTCTCGAGCCGGAGGTCCGGGCGTGGGGCGCGGGGCTCAAGCAGGCGAGCGAGAGCAGCGTCCGGCGTGGTGATGGTGATATGAACGGTGAGGCGGTTGCGGCGGTTGATCTCCTGCAGCAGGTCGGTGTCGCGGAGGATGAGGCGGGACTTGGTGACGATGCCGATGTTGTAGCCGGAGTGGCGGGCGAAGACCTCCAGCAGGCTGCGAGTAATGCGAGCGCGGCGCTCGATGGGCTGCCAGGGATCGGTGGCGGTGCCGATGGCGATCTGGTCGTGGGGATGGTGGCGGCGCAGCTCCTGCTCAAGCAGCCAGGCGGCGTTCTGCTTGAGGAAGATGAGGCGCTCAAAGGTGTCGGGGTCGCGGAAGTCGGGCTGGCCCACGGGCTGAGGCTGGCCCAGAGCGGGGGCCATGAACTCGTGCGTATAGCGGGCGTAGCAGTAGCGGCAGGCAAACTCGCAGCCGCGATACGGATTGATGCTCCAGGCCATCCACGTCATGCGTTTGGAGACGGAGCGATTGAGGATGCTGCGAACCTTCAGGGCCTTAAATTCAATGAGATGGCCGCCATCGGCATGGGTAGATTCGAAGGCCATGCGGGCGATGCCGGTGGGTGAAGCGGAGGGCTGGTTAAGGATGGGGAAGAGCGATTCGGCGGGTCGAGGTGTTTTCGCCATTTGTTCGCCTTTCTGGAATGAGCATAAGATGGTCCTTCGGTGTCGTCAAGCAAGAGTTTTTAACAGCCTGCGGTTCACGGAGCGATCGACATCATGGTGAGTCGTTGTCCCGAAGGCTGGCATCCAAGTTCAAAAAGATTTGTGAGGGTGGGAGAGTTCGTATGGAGATGAGACGGCTCGGTGTGCAGGGACCGGAGGTTTCAGCGATAGGATTCGGCTGCATGAGCATTGGAATCGCCGACGTTTATACGAGCAGCGTACAGGATGATGCGAAGGCTGTGGAGCTGATTCACCATGCTCTCGATCTCGGGATCAACTTTCTGGACACGGCGAACATCTATGGCGATTCCGAGGTGAAGGTTGGCAAGGCGTTGCGCGGGCGGAGAGATAAGGTTGTCCTGGCGACGAAGTTCGGTATCGTGCTGGGATCGGATCTGCATAATCGAGGCGTGGACGGAAGTCCGGAGAACGCGCGGCGTGCCTGTGACGAGTCGCTTAAGCGACTAGGGGTGGATCAGATCGACCTTTACTACCTGCATCGTGTCGATTCCCAGGTTCCGATCGAGGAGACCGTGGGTGCGATGGCCGATCTGGTGAAAGCGGGAAAGGTACGCCATCTCGGGCTGTCTGAGGCAGCCCCGGAGACGGTACGCCGTGCCCACAAGGTTCATCCGATCGCCGCACTTCAGAATGAGTACTCGCTATTCACTCGCGACCCGGAGCAGGAACTGCTTCCCGTTCTGCGGGAGCTTGGCATCGCGCTGGTGGCATACAGCCCGCTTGGGCGGGGGTTTCTGGGCGGTCGTTTCCGCAGTGTAGACGACCTCGCTCCGAATGACTGGAGGCGAGGGAATCCGCGCTTTCAAGGTGAGCAGTTTGCACGCAATCTGGCTATCGCAGACCGGTTACAGGAGATCGCGGAAGAGAAGCATTGCACGGCCGCGCAGTTGGCGCTGGCGTGGCTGCTTCGGCGTCATCCGGATGTAATTCCGATTCCTGGGACCAGTAGCGTGGCCCGTCTGGAGGAAAACATCAGGGCCGCGGATCTTTCTTTGAGCGAAGAGGATCTTGACCGAATCGAAACCGTTCTCCCAAAGGGAGCAGTCGAGGGCGAGCGATATGCGCCGGAGATGATGAAAAATCTCAATGGCTGAGCCCCTCTGCGGGGGTTCAGACGAAGTGTTCCGGGCCTCCGTCATCTCCGAAATAAGTTGACCCACTCCTATCCCTCTGGCATACTCGAAAGAGCGTCTCAACTCGCCGTTGAGACCAGTCGATAACCACGTCCCGGAAGAATTGATCCGAGTGAGGTGGGAGATGAGGGAAGATGGCTAGGAAGATCTCCAAGAATCTGGCGAAGGCGCGTGCGCTCGTTGAGCCCCGTTCTTACGTTCTGGCGGACGCGGTTCCGCTGCTCCAGAAGGCAAAATACGCAAAGTTTGATGAGACGGTCGACCTGACGCTGCGTCTGGGTGTCGATCCCCGCCACGCGGACCAGATGGTTCGCGGCACCGTCGTTCTTCCCCACGGCCTGGGTAAGACCAAGATCGTGGCCGTGATCGCCTCCGGCGACAAGGTCCGCGATGCTGAGGCAGCGGGAGCTGAGTTCTTCGGCGGCGAAGAGCTGGTGGAGAAGATTCAGAAAGAGAACTGGACTGCCTTTGACGCTCTGATCGCGACACCCGACATGATGAAGTCGGTTGGACGTCTGGGTAAGGTTCTGGGTCCGAAGGGCCTGATGCCGAATCCGAAGACGGGTACGGTCACGACGAACGTGGCCGATGCGGTGAAGGAGATCAAGGCTGGTAAGGTCGAGTTCCGCACCGATAAGACTGCCCTGGTTCATGTTCCTGTGGGCAAGCTGTCGTTCGATCCTCAGAAGCTGATCGACAATGCGAGCACGGTTATTACCAGTGTAGTTAAAGCGAAGCCTTCGGCTGCCAAGGGTAAGTACATCAAGGGCGTCACGCTGAGCTCGACGATGGGACCCGGGATCCAGCTTGACTACGCGGCGGCTGAGGCTGCCGGTAAAGCGTAAGCACTTTCAGGGGTTGCCGCCGTTGCGGCGGTCAAATTTTCAGCTGGCGTTTAGAGCTAGCAGCGAAGGCTAGGAATTGTTATGGCACTGTCCAGATCACAGAAGTCGGATAAGGTAAAGAAGCTTGCAAGCGAGCTGGAGACCTCGACGTCGGCCATTATCGGTACATTTACCGGGCTGACGGCGGAAAAGGACTTCAGCCTGCGCAAGACGGTTCGCGCGGCGGGTGGAAGCTACCACGTAGTAAAGAACAAGCTGGTGGCGCGCTCAGCCGAAGGCACAAAGATCGAAGGCGCGCTGAAGGGACTGAAGGGGGTCAACTCTGTAGCCTACACTTCGGGCGATCCGGTAGCGTTGGCTAAAGCCCTCTCTACGTGGGTTAAGGATAATTCGGAGTTCACCTTCAAGCTGGGAATCGTCGATGGCAAGGTCATCAATGTTCAGGAGATCACCGAGCTGGCGAATATGCCGGGCAAGGAAGAGCTGTTCTCGAAGCTCCTGTTCCTGATCAATGCTCCTGCGCAGCGTCTGGCGACGGTCATCAACGCAACCGGACGGGATCTGGCTGTGGTAATCAACCAGGGCGTCGAAAAGGAGAAGTTCTCTGGATCGGCTCCCGCGGCTGCAGCACCGTCAGGCGATGTCGGATCGGCTTCGGTCGTAGCCGAGGCTCATGTCGAGGAATCGACGGGCGGAGAGCAGCCTTCGGGCGCAGCACAGCCGGAAAATGCCACTGCGTCGCAGGCTGGCGAGGCTGCTGGTTCGGAGCCGGTCGAGGGGTAATCAGGTTTTGTCTGGTCTTATTCGGGTGCGCTGGTCTGGGCGCAACGGAAACCCGGAAGAGAGCAGGCGACCGGAGCGGAGCACGGCTTCCGGAGAAGCAATCAGCAGTACAAGTTTAGAAGTATTGGAGAAGAAAAATGGCAGACATTCAGCAGTTGGAAGATTCGATCGTTAGCCTCAGCCTGCTCGAGGCTTCGGCTCTGGTAAAGAAGCTCGAGGAGCGCCTCGGCGTATCGGCAGCGGCAGCGGCAGTAGCGGCCCCGGCTGCGGGCGGCGGTGCAGCAGCAGCTGCTCCGGCAGAGGAGAAGACCGAGTTCACCGTTATCCTCAAGGATGCCGGCGCGAATAAGATCAACACCATCAAGGCTGTACGCGAAGTCACCGCTCTTGGCTTGAAGGAAGCCAAGGACCTGGTTGACGGCGCTCCGAAGCCCTTGAAGGAGAACATCTCGAAGGACGACGCGGCTGCAATCGCGAAGAAGTTCGAGGGTGTTGCCACCGTCGAGATCAAATAAGCAGTCTCACCCAGTTGCACTTCTGGGCGGAACGGGATATTCTTTATAAGAAGATCCGTTCCGCCTGATGTGCTAGTGGCGGATTTGGTTGAAAAGATGCTTACAGGGTAGTACTCCGGTCCATCCTCTCACGGCAGAGGCTAAGGGGCCGGCCATCATGTGTCTCTAGCGGCGGAGATATATGGTGCCACAGGTTTCAGGCATACAGCAGCGAATTTGGGGCAAGGCGAGCCTCAAAATGGCGGCAGACATTCATATCATTTCGATCGAAATAGTGCACAAGTCGACCTTTGCGCTCGTGGGACACGCTGTCTCTGCGAGCGCTTTGCCGCGTTTTTCTGTAGTTTCGGCCCTGAAGGGCTCGAACTTTAGCCGGACTTCGCATTTCTTATAGCAGATTCAGCCGGCACCGGACGAGTTGGGTGTGGTGAAAAGTTTTTGAAGTTTTAAAGAATTGCCGTCGGGAGAGCAGGCGGCGAGATATTTTGCGCACGGGTTGGCCGGAATCGAGGACGGCGGAACCCGATGAGACCAGAGGCGCAAGGGAGCCAACCAGGAGAATCAGGGCCGTGATTCTCCCCTTCGTGAAGATGACCTGAAAGGCATCCTCTGAAGGTCCTCGAAGGTACGTATTCAGGAGATAGCATGTCCAGCGAAATGCGCGCGATCCGCAGCCGTCTAGATTTTTCAAAAATTCCAACCGCTATTGAAATTCCCAACCTCATCGAGGTTCAGCGCCGCAGTTATGAGCGCTTCCTGCAGATGGACAAGCTTCCTCAGGAGCGCGAGGACAACGGTCTTCAGTCGGTCTTCACCTCTGTGTTTCCGATTACCGATTTCCGCAACGTGTCGGAGCTGGAGTTCGTGGACTACTCCATCGGCAACTGGGAGTGCAAGTGCGGCTACCTCAAAGGTCTGAACCACCTGCGCACGGCCTGCGTGAACTGCGGCCACATGGTCATCACCGATCCGTTTCATCCGGGCGATGTGCTTTGCAACTTCTGCGGAACCTACAACAAGAACACGCCTGACTTCTGCACGAAGTGCGGTGACCCCGTAGGGCTGCAGCTGAAGTATGACCAGGCAGAGTGCGAAGAGCGTGGCATGACCTACTCGGCCCCGCTGAAGGTCACGATCCGCCTGAAGATCTACGACAAGGATCCGGAGACGGGTGTCAAGACGCTGCGCGATATGAAGGAGCAGGAGGTCTTCTTTGGCGATATCCCGCTGATGAGCGCCAACGGAACCTTCATCGTCAACGGCACCGAGCGCGTCATCGTGTCGCAGCTGCACCGTTCGCCCGGCGTCTTCTTCGAGACCGCGAACAACCGGACCTACTTCCTCGGCAAGATCATTCCGTATCGTGGAAGCTGGGTCGAGTTCGAGTACGACCAGAAGAACACGCTGTATGTCCGCATTGACCGCAAGCGCAAGTTTCTGGGAACGATCTTCCTGCGCGCTCTCGGCCTGCGCACGGATGAAGAGATTCTGAAGACCTTCTACACCGTCGATACCATCAATGTGAAGGATGGCAAGCTGACCTGGAAGGTGGCTGCCGAAGGTGCACCGACGAACCTCCAGGGCACCCGTCCGGCGTCTGCGATCACCGTCAAGGGTGAGGAGATTGCCCCGGCAACGCGCAAGATCTCGGCGCATGCCCTGAAGTCGCTGCGTTCGCACAAGGTGGAGGAGGTTGAGGTTGAGACCTCTGAGTTCGACGGAGCGATGATCGCCGCCGACGTGGTGGACCTGACCACAGGTGAGCTGCTCTACGAAGCCAACCAGGAACTGACCGCCGACAAGCTGCACAAGATTCAGCAGTCCGGCGTGACCTCGTTTGAGGTCTTCTTCCCCGAGCGTGACGATGTGGGCAACATTATCACCAATACGCTACGCCGCGACTCCGTCCGCAAGCCTGAAGAGGCTCTGATTGAGATTTACCGTAAGCTGCGTCCCGGTGATCCTCCGACCCTTGACACGGCGACCGCCCTCTTCGAAGGCATGTTCTTCGATCCGCGCAAGTATGACTTCTCGCGCGTAGGCCGTCTGAAGTTCAATATCAAGTTGTACGAGAACGCCGAGGCCACCGGGTTAGACCATCGCACTCTGACCCCGGAGGACTTCTACGGAACCATCCGCTATTTGCTGAAGCTGCGGAAGAACATCGGCGTGGTCGACGATATCGATCATCTCGGCAACCGCCGCGTCCGTGCGGTAGGCGAGTTGATGGAGAATCAGTTCCGCATCGGCCTGGTCCGCATGGAGCGCGCCATCAAGGAGAAGATGAGCGTGTATCAGGAGATGTCGACGGCGATGCCGCACGACCTGATCAACGCGAAGCCGGTGATGGCTGCAATCCGCGAGTTCTTTGGTTCGTCTCAGCTTTCGCAGTTCATGGACCAGACCAATCCTCTGTCGGAGATCACGCACAAGCGTCGTCTGTCGGCCCTTGGGCCTGGTGGTCTATCGCGCGAGCGTGCCGGCTTCGAAGTTCGTGACGTGCATCCGACCCATTACGGCCGTATCTGCCCGATCGAGACGCCGGAAGGCCCGAACATCGGTCTGATCTCCTCGCTGAGCTGCTTTGCGCGCATCAACGAGTACGGCTTCATCGAGTCTCCTTATCGCCGTGTGAAGGAAGGGCGAGTTCTCGACTACGTCGCTGTCTCCAATGCCGGTGAGAGCGGTCTGCGTCAGGGTGACTATCTCGAGATCAATGAGGCGAAGAAGCTCAACGATCAGCTGAAGAAGGACAAGAAGCGCACGATGGATCTGGTCCCATTCAGCTTCTATCTTTCCGCCTGGGAAGAGGATCGTCACACCATCGCGCAGGCGAACGTTGAGCTCGACGAAAACCAGAACGTTGTTCAGGACATCGTCGATGCTCGTCGCCAGGGCAACTTCGTCCTCGTCAACAAGGCCGAAGTGGACTATGTTGACGTCTCGCCGAAGCAGCTGGTCTCTGTGGCTGCGTCGCTGGTTCCGTTCCTTGAGCACGACGACGCCAACCGTGCTCTGATGGGTGCGAACATGCAGCGCCAGTCGGTTCCGCTACTCGTTTCCGAGGCTCCATTTGTTGGAACCGGCATGGAGGGCGTGACAGCTCGCGACTCCGGCGCCGTCATTCTGGCAAAGCGTAACGGCATCGTGGATTCGGTTGACTCCGAGCGCATCATTATCCGTGTCGAGGGCGAGCATCACCCGACGCAGTTATCCCGTGAAGTCGGCAGCGATATCTATCAGCTGACGAAGTTCAAGCGCTCGAACCAGAACACCTGCATCAACCAGAAGCCGGTAGTCCGCAAGGGCGATCGTGTGCTGAAGGGGCAGGTCATCGCCGACGGTCCGTGCACGGAGCAGGGCGAGCTTGGTCTCGGCCGTAACGTGCTGGTTGCCTTCATGCCGTGGCGCGGTTACAACTTCGAGGACGCGATTCTGATCTCGGAGAAACTGGTTCGCGAGGACTACTACACCTCGATCCACATTGAAGAGTTCGAGATCGAGGCTCGTGACACGAAGCTAGGACCGGAAGAGATCACCCGCGATATCCCGAATGTCTCTGAGCACGCGTTGCGTGATCTGGACGAGAGCGGAATCATTCGCATCGGCGCCAAGATCGGTCACAACGATATCCTCGTCGGCAAGGTCACGCCGAAGGGCGAGACCCAGCTGACTCCCGAAGAGAAGCTGCTTCGCGCCATCTTCGGTGAGAAGGCCGGCGACGTCCGTGACGCCTCGCTGACCTGCCCCCCTGGAATCGAGGGAACGGTCGTCGACGTCCGTATCTTCTCCCGCAAGGGACAGGAGAAGGACGAGCGTGCCAAGCAGATCGAGACGGAACAGATCGAGAAGCTGGAGCGCAACCTGGCTGACGAGATCCGCATTTTGACCGACGAGCGCCTGAAGCGTCTTGAAGCGATTCTGGGTGGCAAGGAAGTGCAGGCTGACCTGCATGACGAGCGCACCAACAAGAAGCTGCTGTCGAAGGGCGAGATTCTGAACCGCGACACCATCGAGCTGATCTCCACGCGTAACCTCAAGCGTATTCGCTACGCCGACAAGGATCCGCGCGTGAACGAGCAGATCGACGAGATCGAGGAGATGACCTCGCGTCAGATCGACGTGCTGCGCAAGATCACCAACGAGAAGATCACGAAGATGGGCAAGGGCGACGAGCTCGCGCCTGGCGTGATCAAGATGGTGAAGGTCTACATTGCCATGAAGCGTAAGCTGTCGGTCGGCGACAAGATGGCCGGGCGTCACGGTAACAAGGGTGTCATCGCCCGCATTCTGCCTGAGGAGGATATGCCGTACCTCCCGGATGGAACTCCGGTCGAGATCGTCCTGAACCCGCTGGGCGTGCCTTCGCGTATGAACGTCGGACAGATCCTTGAGACACACCTTGGCTGGGCGGCTCATGAGCTTGGCAAGCAGGTGGCAGAGGCCGCACAGAAGATGGAGTCGGCCAACGAAGTTCGCGAGCTCTTCAAAGCGCGCTTCGCGGGTACGGCTGCACTCAACCAGCTGTTGAAACTGGATGACGAACAGACGCTGCGTGTCGCGGCTGGCATGAAGCGCGGCATCTGGTTCGGCACGGCTGTCTTCGACGGTGCGCGTGAGACGGAGATCAAGGCGCTGCTCGCAGCGGCTGGACTTCCGAGCTCGGGTAAGAGCCTGCTGCATGACGGCATGACGGGTGACGAGTTCGAACAGCCCGCCACGGTCGGCTATATCTACATGCTGAAGCTCTCGCATCTTGTCGACGACAAGATCCACGCGCGGTCGATCGGACCGTACTCGCTCATCACCCAGCAGCCGCTGGGAGGTAAGGCGCAGTTCGGCGGACAGCGCTTCGGTGAGATGGAGGTCTGGGCCCTTGAAGCATATGGCGCAGCCTACATTCTGCAGGAGCTGCTCACCGCCAAGTCGGATGACGTCTTTGGCCGTACCAAGATCTACGAGGCCATCGTCAAGGGCGAGGCTGCGATTGAGCCAGGCGTGCCGGAATCCTTCAACGTACTGATCCGCGAGTTGCAGTCGCTCTGCCTCGATGTCGAACTGGTCAAACAGTCCGAACAGAAGAAGCACCCAGTGCCTACGATCGCGGCGGCTGATTAATACAAGTAAGCCTGAGGAGGCCATCGATGGCTTCCTCAGGCGCCACTCACTTTGAGCAGTGGCAAGACAATCGAAATTGAGCTTCAGCCTTAGAACCACGGTAACGCGATGCGCCGAGAGTTATCGCAGAGGATTTAGTAACCGCAGCCAATGCTGCAACGGAGACGCCAAATATGTTCCGCTCCAGCCCCTTTGAATTGACCGGACCGATCGCTGACTTCGACGCGATCAAGATCCAGCTTGCCAGCCCGGAGAAGATCCGCAGCTGGTCGCATGGTGAAGTCACCAAGCCAGAGACCATCAACTACCGCACCTTTAAGCCGGAGCGCGACGGCCTGTTCTGCGCCCGCATCTTTGGTCCGATCACGGACTGGGAGTGCCTGTGCGGCAAATACAAGCGCATGAAGCACCGTGGAGTGATCTGCGACAAGTGCGGCGTGGAAGTTACTCTCTCCAAGGTTCGCCGTGAGCGCCTTGGCCACATCGAGCTGGCTTCGCCCTGCTCGCACGTGTGGTTCTTCAAGGGGCTGCCCTCGCGTATCGGCCACCTGCTCGATATCTCCCTGCGTGAGCTCGAGGCTGTCCTTTACTTCGAGAGCTACGTCGTTGTCGATCCAGGCGACGCTCCGGTGAAGGAGCGCGAGGTCATCAAGGACGAGACCAAGTTCCGCGAACTCGACCAGCAATATCGCCCCACGGGCTTCAAGGCCATGATGGGCGCCGAGGCGATCAAGGAGCTTTTGAAGCGCGTTGAAGTGACGGAGCTCGCAATCGAGCTACGCGAGCGCATGAAGCAGGAGACCTCGCTTCAGAAGAAGCTCAAGTACTCCAAGCGCCTGAAGATCGTTGAGGCCTTCCGCAAGTCCGACAACAAGCCGGAGTGGATGATCCTCGACGTGATTCCCGTAATTCCGCCCGAGCTTCGTCCTCTGGTTCCGCTGGACGGCGGCCGCTTCGCCACGTCCGATCTCAACGACCTCTATCGTCGTGTGATCAACCGTAATAACCGCCTCAAGAAGCTCATGGACCTCCATGCGCCTGAGGTCATCGTGCGTAACGAAAAGCGCATGCTGCAGGAGGCCGTCGACGCTCTGTTCGATAACGGTCGCCGTGGCCGTGTTCTGCGTGGCGCAAACAACCGTCCACTGAAGTCGCTCTCCGATACGCTGAAGGGCAAGCAGGGCCGCTTCCGTCAGAATCTGCTCGGTAAGCGCGTCGACTACTCCGGCCGTTCCGTTATCGTCGTCGGTCCCGAACTGAAGCTGCACCAGTGCGGTCTGCCGAAGAAGATGGCGCTCGAGCTCTTCAAGCCGTTCATCTATCACCGTCTTGAGCAGACAGGCCACTGCACCACCATCAAGCAGGCCAAGGAGATGGTAGAGCTGCAGGAGCCCATCGTCTGGGACATCCTCGAAGAGGTCATCAAGGACCACCCGGTCCTGCTGAACCGTGCTCCAACACTGCATCGCCTCGGCATCCAGGCGTTTGAGCCCGTGCTCGTGGAAGGCAAGGCCATCAAGATTCACCCGCTGGTCTGCACCGCCTTCAACGCGGACTTCGACGGTGACCAGATGGCTGTGCACATTCCGCTGTCGCCTGAGGCGCAGATCGAAGCGAGCGTTCTGATGCTCGCCTCGCACAACATCCTTTCGCCCGCGAGCGGTCATCCGATCACGGTTCCGACGCAGGACCTCGTGCTTGGTCTGTATTACCTGACCAAGGCCAAGGTGAATGCGAAGGGAGAAGGACGCGTCTTCGCCAACATCGAAGAAGTGCTGATGGCTCTCGAAGCCAAGCAGGTCGAGACCCTGACCCCGATTCGCCTTCGCCACACCGGCCCTGTGCTCGACATGACCACGGCGTATGACGACCAGGACATCCTGCACACCGAGCCCGTCGAGTTCAACAAGCAGTTCATCAACACGACGGTCGGCCGCGCCATTCTGAACGATGCTCTTCCCGAAGGCATGCCGTACATCAACGGCCTGCTGAAGAAGAAGGGAATTGGCCAGCTGGTGAACTACTGCTACCTGAATCTTGGGCTCGAGACGACGGTCAAGACGCTGGACCGCATCAAGGACCTCGGCTTCCGTTATGCGACACGCTCGGGTCTGTCGGTCGGTCTGGACGACATGGTCATCCCGGAGTCGAAGTACACCGTCGTCTCCGACGCTGAAAAGCAGGTCATCAACGTGCAGCAGCAGTACCTTGACGGTGCCATCACCAACGGTGAGCGTAACAACAAGGTCATCCAGATGTGGTCTGCCGTCACCGAGAAGGTCGCCGACGAGATGTTCGGCAACATGAAGAAGGCGGACAAGGAAGGAGCCATGAACCCGATCTACATCATGGCCGACTCCGGTGCCCGTGGTTCGAAGCAGCAGATCCGTCAGCTCTCCGGCATGCGTGGTCTGATGGCGAAGCCCTCGGGCGAAATCATCGAGACTCCGATTACGGCGAACTTCCGTGAAGGTCTCACCGTACTGCAGTACTTCATCTCGACGCACGGCGCACGTAAGGGCCTTGCGGATACCGCTCTGAAGACCGCAGACTCGGGTTATCTTACCCGCCGTCTGGTCGACGTGGCGCAGGATGTCATCATCTCGCAGAACGATTGCGGAACCGTTGAAGGCATCTATGTCATGCCGATCATCGAGGCCGGCGAAACCATCGAGCCGCTTCGCGACCGTATTATCGGCCGTGTATCACTCGAGAAGCTGAAGGATTACGAAGGCAAGACCATCGTCGATATCAATCAGGAGATCGATGAGGATCTGGCCAGTGCAATCCAGGCTGCCGGTATCGAGAAGGTGAAGATTCGCTCGGTTCTGACCTGCGAGTCCAAGCGCGGCGCCTGCATCCTTTGCTACGGCCGTAACCTTGGCTCGGGCAAGATGGTGGAGATGGGCGAAGCCGTGGGTGTCATCGCGGCACAGTCCATCGGCGAGCCCGGAACGCAGCTCACCATGCGTACCTTCCACATCGGCGGTACGGCATCGCGAGTCTCCGACACCTCGCACATCGAGGCGAAGAATGCGGGTATCGTCCGCTTTATCAATCTCGTTACGGTTCGTTCGAAGTCGGGCGATCTGGTTGCAATGAACCGGAACGGTTCGATCGCAATCCTCGACGAGAAGGGCCGCGAGAAAGAGCGCTACGCCATCGTCTATGGTGCGAAGCTGAAGATTGAAGATGGTGCCACGGTAGCTCTGGGCGATCGCCTGGGCGAGTGGGATCCCTACACCTTCTCGATTCTCACCGAGATCGCCGGTACGGTTCAGTTCAAGGACCTGCAGGAGGGTGTCACGCTGCACGATGAGATCGACGAAGTCACAGGTCTGTCTCGTCTTGTCGTTGCGGATTCACCCGATGAGAAGCGGCAGCCGACCATCATCATCAAGTCTGCACAGGGCAACAAGCGCTACCTGATGCCGAGCCGTGCTCACCTGATGGTTGCGGATGGAGACGAGATCTTCCCCGGAGATGTTCTGGCGAAGATCCCGCGCGAGACTACGCGTACCAAGGACATCACGGGCGGTTTGCCGAGGGTTGTGGAACTGTTCGAGGCGCGCAAGCCGCGTGACCCCGCGATCATCTCGAAGATCGATGGCGTGGTTCGCTTTGGCGATGTCACCAAAGGACAGCGGAAGGTCTACATCACCGCCGACAATGGTCAGGAAGAGGAGTACTCGGTTCCGCGTGGCGTCTACGTCAACGTGCAGGAAGGCGAGCGTCTGCGCGCCGGCGATGCACTGATCGACGGTCCGCGCAATCCGCATGACATCCTTGAGGTGCTCGGCGAGCGTGCACTGCAGCAGTACCTGGTGAACGAAATCCAGGAGGTCTACCGTCTGCAGGGTGTGGCCATCTCTGACAAGCACATCGAGACGATCGTTCGGCAGATGCTGCGCTGGGTGAAGATCGAGGAAGTGGGAGATACCAACTTCCTGATCGATCAGCAGACCGACCGGTTCCGCTTCAATGAAGAGAACCAGCGGGTCTTGATGAATGGCGGCAGGCCTGCAACCGGCCGTTCGCTCCTGCTCGGCATCACCAAGGCGTCCCTGTCGACCGACAGCTTCATCTCGGCTGCCAGCTTCCAGGAGACGACTCGCGTGCTTACCGAAGCCTCGATCAACGGTGCAGTCGATACGTTGCGCGGTCTGAAAGAGAACGTGATCGTCGGACGTCTGATTCCGGCTGGAACTGGCATGGAGTACTATCGCACCGTTGAACTCTCCCCAGAGCTGGAAGAGGTCGCGGCGCAGGTCCAGGCGGAGGTTCAGGAGGCGCATGATGCCGAAGAGCGCGAGCTTGAGGCGATGCGTATGGAAGGCGAGCAGGAAGAGATGGCCGCCGAGTAAGACGCTCCAGAAAACCGCGCTTCGCGCAACAAAAGACGGCAGGGCTTTGGCTCTGCCGTCTTGCTTTAAAAAAGAAACTGACCGAAAGGTTCTGCTCGACCTCTATCTTTCAGGCACTCGTTGGAATTCTTACTCAAAGGAGAGATGACATGGAGATCAAACGCATTGGCTCACAGGCGTCAGGAAAAGGCCCTGCGGAATATTTCACCGGAACGGTGCGCATCGACCCACTCTTTGCTGCACCGGAGCCCGCACGTGTTGTTGGTGCCAGTGTCACTTTTGAGCCTGGCGCCCGCACCGCGTGGCATACTCATCCGCTGGGCCAGACATTACTCGTCACAGCAGGCTGTGGGCTGGCGCAACGCGAAGGCGGCCCCGTTGAGCAGATTCGCCCTGGAGATGTGGTCTGGTTTGCGCCGGGGGAAAGACATTGGCATGGAGCCACGGCAACAGTCGCTATGACTCATTTCGCCATTCAGGAAAAGCTCGATGGAAAGACAGTTGACTGGATGGAGTTGGTGAGCGACGAACAGTATCAGGGATAGCGCCGCATCGTTCTGCAACTGGATCGGATTAAATACAAAATGCGGATCCCATCAGGATCCGCATTTTCGAATTGCTGCAGAGGACTATCGGGCTGCCGTGAGGTTGATCTCGAGGTTCAGCGGAAAATCTATGGGCTGATTGCTCACGGTGCCGGGCTGGAAGCGATATTGACTCACCGCTTCGAGAACATTGTGATCGACCACCGGACCGGCGGACTTGATGATCTTAAGATCGGTGGGTTTGCCTGTCTGATCGATGATCATGCCAACTGTGACGCTTTTATTGGTGGCTACATCAGTCCAGGGACGCGTTGCATCTGAGTTGACGCTGACGGAGTGAATCAACTTCGGTGCGATGACTCCGGTAGAAATTCGCAAAGGCTTGTTAGTCGCGGTACCGCGATCTGCAGCTGCACCAAGCTCTGCAGGAGATGCTGGCCGGGCCGCGAGAGCGACCTGGGAAGGGGCAGGCGAATTTGCCTGGGCGCTAAGCAGGACGGGGGACAGGAGGAAGGTGGCCAGAAGTGCTTTCCGCATTATAAATCTCCTAAACTTGATATGTACCCATCACCATTATGGTGACAAAGCGATACGACTGTCAATCATTTTATTTATGAACATATATCTGGTTTATTTTCAATTAGTTATGCTCGATTCCACGAAATTTGTTCCTTAAAAAGTGCGAGTGGTCGAGTTTTATTACTGCACAGTAAATCGGATTGTTCCCGGTCAATTTCCGTCAAAACAGGTCTGGGCTTGTATGCTTTCGGACATGAAAAATGTTCTCGTCATCGACATCGGCGGCACGCACGTGAAGGTAGCCTCAACCACGCAACGTGTTCCTCTCAAAATTCCTTCTGGATCAACCATGAATGCCGAAACGATGGCCGAGCAGGTTCTTCTCGGGACGCGTGGATGGGATTACGACTGCATCTCGATCGGTTATCCCGGGCCTGTCACGCACGACCGGCCTCTGGCAGAGCCACACAACCTCGCATCCGGATGGATCGATTTCCCATACCAGAAGGCGTTCAAAAAGCCGATCCGATTCGTCAACGATGCAGCGATGCAGGCATTAGGCGGATATCACGGAGGCCGCATGCTCTTTCTCGGAATCGGCACCGGTATGGGGTCTGCGATGGTCTTCGACGGCGTTGTGGTGCCGTTGGAACTGGCGCATCTGCCATACCGCAAGGGGCGAAGCTACGAAGATTATGTTGGCAAGGATGGGCTGGAGCTTCGAGGCAAAAAGCGTTGGCGCAAGTCAGTGCTCGATGTGGTGGAGAGGTTGAAGAATGCGTTGATCTGTGAGTACGTTTTGTTGGGAGGCGGAAATGCGAAGCTCATGAAGGAGCTCCCTCCGCACGTCGTAATGGGGTCTAACAGCAACGCGATTGAAGGCGGCATTCGATTGTGGCAGGAGCGCGAAGAACTGAAGGTCTCGATCGAGCCCAGACGCAGAGCTGCAAGCACACCCAAACGCAAAACCAGTGGGGCGTCCACACGCAGGCCAACAAGACGAAATGCAAGATAACTATGGTAAGTTTGCTAGGCAAAAAAAGAGCTGGGTATGCCTGATAATCTCTTCCGCAAGTTGGGGAGGCACGCTGTAAGTCTCCCCGCCGTAGCAGCGCATCACGTCATGAATCTTGAGGTGATTGAGAGTCGGCTTTTTACGGCACACCTCGAGGCCCAGGCGGTTCACAGACAAAAACTTCCTATCCTATCCGGAATAGAAAAAGACGCTGCAGCCAGTCTCGAGACGGAAGGCATCTTCATGACTTCTCTCGAGCAGCTGCAGGTGGAGAAGACCGATGCGATGTTTGCAGCCGGAATCGGTCTCGCTTTCGGCACTCGCCGCATCTCGCGGCCGTCCCCGTTAAGCGAACCCGATAGCAGACATTACAAAAGCCTCGTCCAGTGGGCTCTTTCACCACCCCTGATCAGGATCGCCGAATCGTATCTCGGCTTGCCGGTGGCATACGACGGACCTAAGGTTGCGTACACTCCTGCCGATGGCAGACAGGCAGGAACTCGCCTCTGGCATCGTGATCGCGAAGACCGGCGCATGATGAAGATTGCCATCTACCTCCACGAGGTGACCGAGGATGGTGGTCCCTTGCAGGCCATCAAGCGAGAGATCTTTGAAGGGTCCACGGACCGCGATTTCCGGTATCCCATTCTCAGCCACGAAGATCTCGAGAAGCAGCTCCGCAGAAAAATTGCGGACGGCGACATTACTTCCTGTACGGGGCCGGCAGGGACGGTCATCTTCATGGATACAGCACGACTCTTTCATCGTGGAAAGCCTGCAGTGGCGCAATCTCGCCATGTCGTCTTTCATAGCTATTTTGCGCGAACGCCACGTCATCCTTTTTTTTGCGAACGGTCGGATCTGTCTCGCTCGCAACTGGGGTCCTTCGCTCAGGAATTACCTCCGGACCAACGCTCTTCTATCCTGTGGTATCAACACTTACCACGCTTTCTAAAGGCCGTGCCGAAGAGCATCGTGTAGGGCGGTCTATGCACCGTCACCAGCGCGGAAACTGCCTCGCAGTTTTCTGTTTTGCCCATCCGGAGCATTTCTCTGCTTTAATCGAAGAGCAGATCGGCTAAGGGAGGCATAAAAAGATCGCAACGCAAACCAGTTTCGACCTGACCTCTGTTGCTCCAGAGCGCGAACAGATGGCTACAGCTCCGTCTGAAGCGACTCCAAAGGATCAGATCATATCTGCGCTCCGTGCTATTCCGGCTCTGGATGGGTTGATTGATACCGAATACGATTGGCTGGCGACGCATGCAACCGAGCGTGTCGGCCCTGATGGTGTCTTGATCTTCCGCGAAGACGAACCCTCGCACCACATGAACATCATTCTGCGAGGGGAGGTCATGGCCCAGCGGAGAAAGTCCGGGCCCGTGGCGCGCTTTGTAGGAAGAACATCAAGACTGACGGGGAAGCTTCCGTTTTCTCGCATGAAGAGCTGGGGCGCGGACGGTCGCACCGTTGGACAAGTCTGGGTTCTCGATATTCATGAAGATCTGTTCGAAGAGATGCTGCATGCGATACCTTCGATGGCGCAGCGATGTGTGGCCCTCCTGCTGGATCGCGTAAGAGATTTCACCCGCATGGATGAGCAGGCGGAGAAGCTTTTGGCTTTGGGCAAGCTTGCCGCAAACCTCTCACACGAGCTTAATAATCCAGCCTCGGCAGCGCAGCGCTCTGCTGTAAGCCTATCGACAGAGTTACGCGAATCCGATGAGACGAAGTATCGTCTGGGGCGCATGTTTCGTTCTGACGAGGAGCTCGAACGATATAGCGCCTGGACGAAGCGCGCATGGGATCACATCCGAGCCTCTGCAGCGTTCTCTCCCCTTCCGCAGAGTCCGCTTGATGCGAGCGACTACGAAGAAGAGATTGCGCGATGGCTCGAAGATCATCACGTCTCGACTCCATGGAGCATAGGGCCGACGCTCGCGGAGGCGCGGATCCCCGTTCCTATGCTGGATTCGCTCGCCGGAGCCATCTCCCCCCAGACACTGTCGTCCGCGCTCGCCAGTTTCGCGAGCGCGCTTCGCGTAGAGCGCATGGCCGACACGGTCGTGGACTCCAGTGGCCGCATCTTTGAGTTGATCAGCGCCATCCGCGGTTATTCATTTATGGATCAGGCTCCGGTCCAGGACGTCGATCTGCCCTTATCCATCGAAAACACGCTGACGATGTTCCGATCGCGAACGGCGCACGTAAAGATCGCAGTGGAGTTTGAACCTGGGCTGCCGCAGGTAAGCGCATATGGCAGCGAACTCAATCAGGTATGGTCGGCATTAATTGAAAATGCGCTGGACGCGATGCACGATCGCGGCACCCTTACTGTCTCCATCCGGATCAGCGGGCAGGTGTCGATCGTAGAGATTAAAGACGATGGTCCGGGGATCGCAGAGGAGATTCAGTCGCGTATCTTTGAACCATTCTTCACGACTAAACCCCTTGGAACAGCGATGGGACTTGGCCTCGATACCGTGCAGCGAATCGTGAACAAACATGGTGGGACGGTCGCACTCGACTCAAGACCAGGAGCCACCTGCTTTCAGGTTCGTATTCCCATCAATCGTATGAGGGCCTACTAAGCCTTCGCTTCGGAGAGCAGTGCTTTCAGATCCAGAGGCCGGGTATACATTGTCAGCGCGCCGTGTTCGTCGCGAGGCCACCCTTCCTGGGGGCGATCCCAATACAGCTCGACTCCATTTCCGTCTGGATCCCGCAGGTACAGCGCTTCACTGACGCCATGATCCGCCGCCCCCTCGAGAGGAATCTCGGCTTGGAGCAGCCGATGCAATGCATCCCCGAGGGCAGCGCGCGTGGGATAGAGGAGGGCGAGGTGATACAGTCCAGTCGCCCCGGGAGGCGGAGGGGAACCGTGATAACTCTCCCACGTGTTCAATCCGATGTGATGGTGATAGCCACCTGCAGACAGAAACGCAGCCGAGTTTCCCAGCCTCTGCGTGATATCGAATCCGAGAACACCCTGGTAAAAAGCTAAGGCACGATCGAGATCCGCCACCTTGAGATGGACATGGCCCAACCGGACGTCCGGATCAATCCGTGTGCTGGAGGTAACGGTAGATTCGCTCATATCGGTTGGATGTTTTCGGAGGCTAAAAGCATCAACCCCCGGTCGCTGGATTCGTCGTCCTCATGACTGTACCCCCGGTTACGGTGGAAGCAATAGTTCAGGTTTCCCGATTTTTATAAGTGCAATTTCAGGCACGTGGAGTATGCTTGTCCCCACCACGGGGTTTGGCCGGGCTCAACCCGTTAAAATCATCGAGTGCTGGAGGGCAGCTTCTATGTTTAGCCTGCTTTGGACCGCAATCATCGGTCTTATCGTCGGTGCACTTGCCAAGCTGGTCATGCCCGGTAAAGATCCGGGCGGGATACTGGTAACCATGATTATCGGAATTGCGGGATCTTTCCTAGGGACGTTCTTAGGACGCATGATTGGCCATTATCAGGAAGGACAGTCGGCAGGATTCATCATGTCTTTTATTGGAGCCGTCATTCTGCTTGCGATCTATCACTTCTTTAAACGCCGTCAGGTTGTCTAATTTTTGATGCTCTTGTCCAATGGGTTCTCTCGTGTAATGAACACCGTGGGAACCCGGACCGGCTCTAAATATTTTGCAGCACACCAATCCCGTTATATCCCTGAAGAGAAGACACGAATTCCTGTGCCGAAACAGGGAAGCCGAGATAGTTACCCTGTGCTTCGTCGCAGCGGCGGCGCATAAGGAAGCGAAGCTGTTCCTCGCTTTCTACGCCTTCGGCGACGACCCGGATAGCAAGGCCGTGTGACATGGCGATGATAGTCCGCACAACGGCGGCTGCATTGGGATCGGTTCCCGCCTGTTTGATAAAGCTCTGATCGATCTTCAGGCGGTCAACCTGATACTGAAGAAGATAAGAGAAGCTGCAGAAGCCGGTTCCGAAGTCGTCGATAGAGATCCGCACACCCAGTTCCCGAATTTGTTGCAGCTTTTCGAGATTTCCTTCTGAGTTCACCATCAGGAGGTTTTCCGTGATCTCGATTTCAAGGTTTCTCGCTGCGAGACCACTGCCGGCCAAAGCGTGTTCAATCACCTGCACCAGGTTGCGTTGTTGAAACTGGCGGGGAGAGAGATTCACAGAGATCGTGAGATCGGCTCCCATCTCATCCTGCAGCGCTTTACCTTCCCGGCAGGCCGTCATAAAGACCCACTCTCCAATCGAAACAATCAGACCGGTCTCCTCTGCGAGAGGGATAAATTGGGCCGGGGGTACATTGCCAAGTTTCGGATGAGTCCACCGCAACAGGGCTTCAACACCGGTGATCAGGCCAGTCGTCAGAGAAATTTGCGGTTGGTAATGAAGATTCAATTCGCTGTTGGCGAGTGCGTGGCGAAGCGCATGCTCCATCGACAGACGGTCCGCCGTCTCCTTCAACATACTCTCGCTGAAGATCTGATATTGATTGCGTCCGCTCTCCTTGGCTGCGTACATGGCGGAATCGGCGCGCTTCAAAAGATGCTTTGCGTCCAGTGCAAAGTCAGGATAGATGCAGACGCCGATGCTCAAGGTTACGTTCACCAACTGCTCGTCGATCTGAATCTCCGGAGACATTCTTGCGATCAGGTTCAGGGCACAGAGCTCCACGTCCGCGACACTGGTGATATCCGGCATCACCACGACGAACTCATCGCCTCCCACGCGGGCAACGATATCGCTGCTGCGAGTGGAACGCCTCAGCCGGCCTGCGGTCTCAATCAGAATCTGATCGCCGGAGGTATGGCCAAGAGAATCATTGATGCGCTTGAACTGGTCGAGATCGATGACGAAGACGGCTACCTTGGTGCCATAACGACGTGCCCGTTCGACGGCTTCCACCGTTTTATCGCGGAGCAGAGCACGGCCGACCAGGCCGGTCAACTGATCGTGTGAGGCCAGATGCGTGACATATTGCAGCATCTGTCGGCGCTCGGTGATATCGAAAGCAATGCCGACAAACCCGCTGATCTCTCCATTCTCTGAGGTCACCGCTCTCATGGCGAGATTGATTGGTGTGCGGCCGCCATCGCGCTTGATGAGGGTCCACTCCTTCTCCTGGATCTCGCCTTCACGGGCTCCCGCAGAGAGAACTTCGAATCCCGCGGTATTGACAGAGTCGTCGCTCGCGATCGCATCCCGGGTCGCGTTGGCAAGCTCTCGGTCATCGTGCAGAATCGTCAACGAGGCCTTCCCAACGAGTTCGTTGCGGCTATAACCGGTAAGCTTTTCTGCCGCAATATTCATTGCAGTGACCATGCCTGAGACGTCGGTGGCGATGATGCTGAACGGAGCATGCTGGAAGATGGAGTCGTTAAACTCGACCAGGTCTTCAAAACGTGCCTGAGCCTCTTTGATTGCGCTAATATCCGTACAGGTAACAGCTAATCCGTCTCCAAGTTTTACAGCCTGATATCGAACCCAGGTAGCCTGCCACCCGGTATGCTCGGGGACCGGGTACTCCTCGACCATCGGCACTCCGGTCTCGACGACCTCGCGGTATCGATCGAGACGCCTCGACTTTTCGATGTCCGGAACAACCTGACAAAGACTATGACCGAGGAGTTTTTCTCGCGAGATTCCTACCAGGGCCTCTGCATTGTGGTTTACATAGTGAATCCGAAAATCAATGATCCTTCCGCTTCCGTCGCGTATTGCATCAAGAAGTGAAAACGCATCCAGGCTGGCTTCTGCGGCACCGATAAATCTGGTCTGCTCTTCTTCCCGGCGTTTCTCAAGCATCCGGCATTTGTACTCGCGCCATCCAAGCCATCCGATAAGAGTCAGGCTTGTTGCTGCGACTGAAGTAGCCGCAACGCCGCTAAGCACAACTCCGTGATATGTGTGCGAGAGCTTACCAATCGCAACACAGGCTGGTAGTGAGGTCAGTCGGTCCTGCCAGTTCCACGGTCGAGTTGGAGGATCAAACACCCGAGTCCTCAAGAGAATCGCTCCGCAAGGAATACATGCAAATCACCGATCTACCTTACATCGAAAATAAATTCCCAAGACCATTTCCTAATGATGCAAAGTAGCATCTACTGTAGGGTTTTCAAAGCCTTTTCCGGGAAACTCGCGCCTGCAGCAGAGACATATCGCAACTCTCTGTTTCGATTGAAGATCATTCTTTCCGTCTACGCAGCATCCCTCTTTTGGGATACACCAAAAAGGTTACGAAGGTTTGTAGACTTGTGATTTTTCGGCGAACCTTGGGTTGGATTTTTGAGTCTGTATTCCAGGTAGAAAACCATATTTGATACGAAATGCCGGACTTTTATCGGATCTGCACGAGCCACAAGCTCAACTCTCGACTGCAACCCGAAGCGAGAAGGTAAGGAAAAGCCATGGAAATATCGGTGCGGTGGAGAAATGCACTCACTCCCGCTTCCTTGCGACTGGCGATGACCTTCGTGCATCATCAAGGAAGACCCTCGCAGGGGCCTCCGGGAGGGCGACAACATCATGTTTCGACAGATTTTCTTATGGGCCGGGATTGCGGTCCTGGCATCTTCGATAGCGCCACTTTCACAGGGCACAGCGCAGATGACGACACCTTTTGTTCGGAAGCATCTTTATTCGGCTACCGCAAATGCGAAGGCTGATATAGCTTCGGCCCTGAAGCAGGCAAGGGCGCAAAAAAAGCGTGTCATTCTCGATTTCGGGGGCGATTGGTGCGGTGATTGCCTTGTGCTGGACATGTACATGCACCAAGGCCCCAACGATAAGGTTCTCGAGAAGCACTTTATCGTCGTTCACGTCGATATCGGCCACATGGACAACAATATGGACGTTGCCAGGCAGTATAAAGTACCTGTCACAAAAGGCGTTCCTGCACTTGCCGTGCTCGATGCGAACGGCAGGCTGCTCTACTCGGAAAAGGAAAAAGAGTTTGAGCACACCACCCTCAGCGACGTGACGAAGTTTCTCAACCGTTGGAAGGCATGATTTTTTTCTCGTAGACTTCGGGCATGCGTGCGAGCATAGACTGAATCCGTGAGACGACTGCTGCGCATCCCTCTTATCTCTCATCGAGCCGTGGTGCGTGCTCTCGACCATGATGTCTTGAACCTAGCGCAGTCTTCAGCTTATTCGGCGATGGTCGCGTTGTTTCCCGCATTGATCGTGGCGGCAGCTCTCATCGCGCTTCTGCCGGATACGGCTCCTGTCCGCAGCCAGCTTGGAACGTTTTTTGAACGCATCCTGCCCTCAGATGTCCTCCCTATCCTGGAGGGCTATTTCGTCAGCTCGCCCCATACCAGCAAATCCACCCATCTTCTGGGAATCTCTTTTTTCGTCTCGTTTACCGGGGCATCGAGCGTGATCGCGACCTACATGGAGGGATTTCGCAGGGCGAACGATCTTCCCTTCGATTGCTGGACATTCTGGCGCCGCCGCGCCCGCGCCTATGCTCTCGTGCCGCTCTCTCTCATTCCTCTGGGAATCGCCAGCTCCCTCATCGTATTTGGCCACTTCTTTACGAGCTGGTTAGCGAATCACGTTATGCCTTCTATCCGAACCGAAGTTTACGTTGTGGCGCTGATCATTCGGTGGCTGGTTGCACTGACCGGCTCTGTTGGATTGATCGCGCTGATCTATCACATGGGAACACCCATCCGTCAGCCCTGGCGTCAGGTGCTACCCGGAGCGATCGCCGCCACCGCGATGTGGTTTGTCACGACGCTGGCTTTTGGGTGGTATATCACCCGGTTCGCCAACTACTCTCAGGTCTACGGCTCTCTTGGAGCCGGAATCGCACTTCTGTTCTGGCTGTATATCGTGTCTCTCAGCGTTCTCTTCGGCGCTGAGTTTAACTTTGCCTTTCGCCTGCACCAACATCCTCAAAGCTAATCCTGAACCGTTTTACCCCAAGTATGCTCTGCACAGTTAGAATGGCGAACGTACGATTAATTACTGGTCATACCATCGGGGACTCTTCCGCGACGGCCACAAAAGGATCTAGCTGCACTTATGACAACCTCCACGAATCCTATGCTTCTCGACACCCTCTCCAACGGGGCTCTCCGTGGTCGCCGCGCCAAGATCGTCGCAACTCTCGGGCCTGCTTCCAGTTCCATCGAAGTCTTCCGTCAGCTTGTTCGTGCTGGTCTCGACGTCGCTCGCCTCAACTTTTCTCATGGTTCCCACGAGCAGAAGGCGGAGTTGATTCGAATGGTGCGCCAGGTCTCGCACGAAGAACAGAAGCCCATTTGTATTCTGGCTGACCTGCAAGGGCCGAAGATTCGTACTGGAAAGCTGAAGGACCACAAGCCGGTGCAGTTGGTCGCCGGCAAGCAGCTCATCATCACTCCGGGAGAAGTCGTCGGCACGGCCTCGATGGTCGGAACCACGTTCACAACGCTCGCCGAGAATCTTGAACCCGGATCGCGCATTCTCCTCTCAGATGGCTTGATTGAGCTGCGCGTCGAGCAGGTGAAGGGTGGTGATGTAGTCTGCAAGATCATCAACGGCGGTCTGCTCGGTGAAAACAAGGGCATTAATCTTCCTGGAATTCCGGTCAAAGTTCCATCACTGACAGAAAAGGATGAAGAGGATCTCGTCTTTGCCATCGGCGCAGGTGTGGACACGATTGCCGTATCGTTTGTTCGGACTGCCGATGATATCCGTCACGTCAAAGGCCGTCTGGCAGCGCTGAACTCCGATGCCTGGATCGTAGCGAAGCTGGAGAAGCCGCAGGCGATCGAGCATCTCGATTCCATTCTTGAAGCGACGGACGCCATCATGGTGGCGCGAGGCGATCTCGGTGTCGAGGTTCCACCCGAGAAGGTTCCCGCCATCCAGAAACACATCATTCGCCGCGCGGCAGAGTACCGGAAGCCCGTCATTACGGCGACCCAGATGCTTGAATCCATGATTGAGAATCCGCGCCCCACCCGCGCAGAGGCCTCTGACGTTGCCAATGCCGTTTACGACGGAACGGACGCGGTCATGCTCTCCGCCGAGAGTGCCGCCGGCAAGTATCCCGTTGAGGCCGTCGCCATGATGGCAAAGATTGTCAGCGAGACGGAAGAGCAGATCCATCTCGATCCTCCTCCAGGGCATAGCCATCCCCGTGGAATGCGACTCTCCGTCGCCGAGACGATCTGCGAGTGTATGGCGCACGCCGCCGATGATCTGGACGTAGCTGCCATTGCTATCTTCACGGAAACCGGTGCGACCGCTCGCCTGCTGTCCAAGTACAGACCGGACCCCCCCATCTACGCACTCTCGCCGTTCGAGAAGGTCATCAATCGCTCCATGCTGCTCTGGGGAACCTATCCCATCCTCTGCGGCCGTTTCCACGACACTGACACGCTCGTCAACATGGCTGAAGAGATCCTGGAAAGCCATGGGCGCGTTCGCGAGAGGCAGATCGTCGGAATCGTCGCCGGAACCCGCACCCGGTCCGGTGCCACCAACTTCATGCGACTGCACATGATTGGAGATCGAGACATCGATTCACCGCAGGAGGCATCTGAGCCCAAGGAAGGCAAACCAGCACGAAAGCCAGCCGGTAAGAAGAAACGCTAGAAACAAGAAAATTGAAGCCCACCAGGCCGCCCGAACAGGCGGCCTTTTATTTCGTCACATTTCCTTGTGCAAAAATCTCCTGCGGCGTTACGCTTATGCCAGCGAGCGTGACCATGTCTGTTCCTCGCATCTCCCGGCCGACAATACAAATCCACTCGCGCTGCTTCCCATCAGGAGCCTGTCATGCCTTCTTTGAACGATTTTTCCAAGAGTCTCTCCTTCTCCCGTCGCTCTTTTCTCCGTTCTGCCTCGTCCGCCGTTCTCGTGGCTCCTATCTTGACGGAGGCTCACTTCGCTCGCGCCGCAATGGGGGCGGCCGCGGTTCCTGAGTTTTCCATGAGCGGCATCTACCTCGATGCCAATGAGAACCCTCTCGGGCCCTCGGATGCGGCTCGCAAAGCGATCGCCGACATCCTTCCCAATGGCGGACGGTACGCTCCTCCGCTCTACTTCAGCCTGATGAAGATGTTCGCTGAGCAGATGGGAGTCCCTGCCGACTACGTGATGGTGTACGACGGTTCCAGCCCACCGCTGCACTACGCTTCTCTCGCCTTCACCTCGCCAACGCGAAGCTTCGTCTGCGGCAATCCCACCTACGAGGCCGGACAGCGTGCTGCGGAGATCGCAGGCGCCAAGATTCATGCCGTTCCTCTTGCCAAGGACTACTCTCATGACGTGGCCGCGATGGTCAAAGCAGATCCCGCGGCCGGCTTGATCTATATCTGTAATCCCAACAACCCGACGGGAACCTGTACCAGCAAGGAGCAGATTGACTTTGCCGTAGCCAACAAGCCCGCGGGCTCCGTCCTCCTGATTGACGAGGCTTACATCCATCTCTCCGACACCGCCTCCGCCATGGATCACGTTAAGGCCGGCAAAGACGTCATCATCCTGCGAACCTTCTCCAAGATCTACGGTATGGCAGGCATTCGTTGCGGCTTTGCGATCGCCCGTCCTGATCTGCTGAAGAAGCTGGAGCACTACGGTCAATCGCCGATGCCTATTACCGGTATGATCGCCGCCCAGGCCAGCCTGATGGATGCCGATCTTGTTCCGGCACGCAAGAAGCTGATCGCCGATACGCGCAACAAGACCTTCGCGTGGCTGAAGGCGAACAACTATTCCTTTATCCCATCCGAGAGCAATTGCTTCATGATCGACGTCAAGCGCCCAGGTCCGCAGATCCGTACTCTCATGGCTAAGGACGACGTCCACATCGGCCGCAGCTGGGCGGCATGGCCAACCTACGTTCGTGTTACGGTGGGCCTGCCTTCGGAGATGGAGGCCTTCCAGACATCGTTCAAGAAGGCTATGGACACGCCTGCGACCGCATGGAACGGGATGCGCCGGAGTCGTGAGTACAAGGATGGGATTCACGCATAGCGGTTGGCTGTCACGGAACTAAAAAGAAAGACCGCCTTTCATCGGCGGCCTTCTTCCTGCAAGCAGCTTCCTCTCTTATCTGGCTTCAAATGCGTCTGCGGCCGTGTTCATCTCATTCGGAGAGACCGCGTGCGACGAGATGCTGATTCGATAATGAAAGGTCGTCGAAGCGTCCTTCTCCAGCGTGTAGTCAAACTGCGGCTGCTTCGAATCGAAGATCTTCCTTCCCAGAGGATTGGCAGCGAACAGCCCATAGCCGCGTGCATGCCAGTACGTGGGATAACCCGGATTCCCCTTGTGATCGAAGATGGCGATAGTCTCGGTGTGACCATCGGTTGTGTGACCAGTCAGCTCGCACCATCGTCCGCGTGTCGACCACACCGCATCGCCCGTCACACCTTCGCTCGTCCGATAGACTCCAGTGGCTCCGGCTGTATTGCCTTCCACCTTCGTCTCCCGTCCACTCGCGTCGGCAAAGGTTCCACCCTTCTCCGTCGGTGATTCCAGAAAGTGGGCGACGCGGATTCCCAGGACGCCTTCCTTGTCATCGTGGAAGACGACCTTGTCGAGAGCCTTCAGCGTCACCGTCATATCGATCGTGCGCGTGTCTCCCGTTTGCGAGAAGACATACTTCGTCCTCTGGTTCAGGATCTTTTGTCCTTCCCCGGTCTCCCAGACGGAATCAACCACCAACTCGCCCTGCGCCCCGCTTTTGACGGAGACCACTTTTTCGTGGTGAATGGTCCCCATCTTTCCACGGTTCTCAGGCTTGATGGCGTCGGAGTTGTTCCAGAAGTCGAAACCGTTGGCGTTGCCGTAGTTGAACCAGAGCCCCGCATGATGCGGATGATCCACCCGCTCCGTGTCGCGAGGAGCGAGCGGATATCCGCGCGTGACGGTTACGCCATCGGCGGCTACCAGAGGAAAGAGCACCGGCTTCTTGAGCGTTGAAGGCCAGACATATGCCGTAAAGGGCTTTCCGTCGATGATTACGTCCACGCGCTGATGCGCTTGGTCGGCGACCACCTGAACTCCTTTTGCTGCAGCATTGGCTACCTGGAAAGCACTCATGGCCACCGCGCATCCCAACAGCAGACTACGCATGGACCTTTCCTCCTGCGAGGATCTGCTGGGTCTTCGCATCGAAAGTCACGCGCTGTCCCGTCTGGATGGCCGCAATTGTCATGCACAGCGCGACGGAGTGGCTATATCCAGCATCCACGTTCGCATTGGGCTGCTTCCGCGATCGGACGCAATCCATCCAGTTCTTCATGTTGGCCGAGGTTTGAGGATCGGCACCCGTATCCGCGGAGGTCGAAGCAGCTTCCGCGTGCTCGCTCAGAGCGAACGACGGAAGCAGATCTGCCTTCATTCCCATCTCCGCCGCGGCCTTCGCCGTCAGTCCACCGGTCGAGTTCACGACCTGCTTATCCATATCCAGCGAACCGCCATTGGAGTAGTAGATCTCCTTCACGCCACCGGCGGAGTTTGTCTGCCTTGACGAGTACAGCACCTGGAATCCCTTCGTCGGGTCGTTCTCCGGGCCGTAGTCGAACACCGCCGTCATCGTGTCCCAGTTCTTGCGGCCATCGTGCCACTGGTAGATTCCGCCGTTCGCGACGACGCTGCGCGGATTGGGGTATCCGCTGAACCAGTGAACCGTATCGATCTGGTGCACCAGCCACTGGTCGGGAATGCCTGATGAGTACGGCCAGAACAACCGGAACTCCAGGTACTTCCTCGCGTCGAACGGCTCATACGGCTGATCCATCAGGTAGCGCTTCCAGTCCGTGTCCTGCTCCTTCAGCAGCGGCACCACGTCAGGCCGCCGCCAGCGGCCCGGCTGGTTCACGTTCCACGTCATCTCCACCATGTTGATGTCGCCGAACTTGCCCGACTTGATGTACTCGTAAGCCTTCTGATAGCTCGGGGTCGAGCGGCGCTGGGTACCGATCTGCACAATCTGCTTGTTTGCATGCACGGTCTCACGAATCGCTCGTGCGTCCTTCATGCTGTGGGCCAAAGGCTTTTCAACATAGGCATCGCGGCCCGCCTTCACCGCCTCCACCCCATGCTTGGCATGCTGAAAGTCAGCCGTTGCAATCATGACGGCATCGACGTCCTGACGGGCATAAAGCTCGTCATTGTTTCGTACGGTCTCAACCTTGGGACCGCCTTTCTTCTGGATATAAGCAACGCCATCCTCGCGGCGCCTGCTCCACAGGTCAGAGATCGCCACCAACTCGAAGTTCATCTCCTTGGAGTGCTGCAGGAAAGATGGAATCAGGGCGCCCTTCATGCGGTCTCCGCAGCCCACCACGGCGGTTCTCACCCGGTCGTTCGCTCCTACAATCTTGGCGTAGCTGGTCGCATTCCACGTCGCGACTGTACCGGCTACGGCTGCGCCCATCTTTACAAACTCACGCCGGCTCGTCTGGTCAGATCCCATTGCTTTTTGCTCCTCGATCAGAGATTTTCGAAAGTGTGCCGTGGACAGACCATCTCGATCGATTACGAACTCCACAGAGGGGTTGGAACCGGAAACAGGTCTGCTCGTCTGGCCGTCGAAGTGTACCGAAAGTTAAAGAGGTCTGGCCACTCTAATCGGAAAGCTTGCCGAATGCCCTCACTTTTTCAGTGGCTTGCTATAAAACTTCCCACCTGTATCGGAGAGTGGAAAAAGATTTCACCCCAAAACGGCAACACAATGCAGGAAAACCCGGAAAGCCCGGTTTAGTGAGGGAAAGGCCTTTCCCGGAGCTTTGGAATTTGACTTGCTTTCTCCCAGAGTGTGGAGTTCATATCCCCGTCAGGCGGTTCAAAAATAAGGATGCGACGCACCTTGAAGGCTCTAATTTTTGCTGCACTTGCCCTGGTTCTCTCTGCCCCGGCCCATCTTCTGGCCGATACCGTTACCTATAACCTCACTCTCACCCCGAGCGCTGGCTCTCTCTATGGAGGGACCGGCTCGATCACACTGGATGGAGCTCCTTTGACGAGCGGAATCTCCGATTACACCGTCAGCAATAGCAAGCTGCTGGACGTCAGCTTCCAGATCGATGGCCAAACCTTTGATCTCGCCGGAGCCGACGGAAATACACTCGTCCGGTTTCTTAATGGCCAGCTGAACGACATTACCTTCTCTGAGATGATCGGGAACTCTCCGAATCGGTACACCTTCCACTCCACCAGCGGATACGCCTTCTACTACAACGACGGACAGGCGGCATCTTACGGTACCTTCAGGGCGGCTCTCTCCGGCACCTCGCCGGTTCCTGAGCCTAGCTCTCTTGCCCTTCTGGCAACTGGGATTCTGGGGGGCAGCGGAGAGCTTTATCGCCGCCTGCGCCTCGCTCGCGCCAGCGCTCTCTAACCCTCTGACTCCATTCCCGGACCTCTTGCCGAGGTCCGGGTGTTTTATTGAGTTCTCAGCAGGTGGTGCATCCACTTTTCTGCAGGGCTAGCGAATCAGCGGAACATAGGCGGGCTTCGACCGTTGATATTGGCGGAAATCCTCTCCAAATCGGTCCGCCAGCAGGCGGTCTTCGATTCGTACCCGAATTTCAGTTCCCGCAACGAACACTGCGGTAGCTGCTAAAAATATCCACAGCGGGGTACCGATAAAGCCGATTCCCCAGAGCAGGCACAGCATCGAGCCATAGATCGGATGTCGGATCACACGGTATGGGCCGTGGTGGACCAGCTCATGCTCTTCTCCGATGGCCGCGTCAATACGCAGCTGCCTGCCCAGAGCACGGGTTGCCGTCCATGAAAGCAGCGCCGCCAATCCCAGAAAGATTACCGCCGCAAGGATTCGCCAAGAGATCTTCGTTACCGCACCGAATCCACCGAGTGACATCATCCCGAGGCCAGCCACCTGCAACAGCAGGCCCCACCGGGCTCGTCTGTCCACAGCCACGAGACTACCGGCGCCGTGCTTTGCGATCAGAAGGGGGGCCAGCCAGACAGCTACCCCCACGAAAACAAGGACCGAGCCAGGCACAGCGCCATTATGCATCTTTGCCGGAAGATGCGATATCTCTCTTTGTCAATGCTGTTTGAAGTACTGGATCGCACGTTCATGTTCTTCGGCTTTCGCGCGTGTCGAAAAAGTCCCGAGATTCTTCCTTTTCTTAGTCTTCGGATCCACGTGGCGGGAATAAATCCGGAACTCACCGCTCTTGATTTTACGAATCATCGCCCTTACCTCTGCTGGCTAGGATGCAGGAAGGTTTCTGTCCCGTTTTCCGCACTCGCCTGACCATACAATCAACGTATGGGCCGCATCCGCATCCTCTCTGACCTGGTGGCAAATCAGATTGCTGCCGGAGAAGTCGTCGAGCGTCCGGCTTCAGTCGTCAAAGAGCTGCTCGAAAACTCGCTCGATGCCGGAGCCACTCGCATCCGGATCGAAGTCGAGGCGGGAGGCCGCAAGCTCATCCGGGTCGCCGACAATGGTCACGGTATGGTGGCCGATGACGCCCTGCTTGCCTTCGAGCGCCACGCCACGTCGAAGCTCCGGACCGCAGACGATCTGCTCTCGATCGCCACCCTCGGCTTTCGCGGGGAGGCGCTGCCGTCTATCGCCTCCGTCTCGCGCCTGACCCTTGAAACCCGCTCTGCCGAAGAGGAGGCCGGAACCGTCGTCGAGATCGCAGGCGGCAACATCCTTCGCGTCGAACCGGTGGGCCTGCCCGCGGGAACAACCATCACCATTCGCGATCTGTTCTTCAACACACCTGCGCGGCGCAAATTTCTTCGCTCTGAGCAGACGGAGCTATCGCATATTGCAGCGCTCGTTACGCACTATGCGCTTGCTAATCCTGACCGGCACTTTGAGCTGCATTCCTCCACGCAGGCGCTTCTCACCGCGTCTGTTGCAGCAAGCAGCGCCGATCGCCTCTTTCAGATCTTCGGCAGGGAGACCAGCTCGCACATGATTCCCACGACAGCGGAGATGGACTTCACCCGCACGGGAATTCCCGAACCTCCGCCCTGGAAACGAGAAGCGGATTACGAGCCCCCCGAACCCGGCTTCCTTCGTCTGTCGGGCTTCGTCTCCAAGCCCGAGCTGCAGAAGCTCAATCGCAATTCGATCTACGTCTTTGTAAATGGACGGTTGATCCGGGATCGTCTCATCCTGCATGCGCTCACCGAGGCCTATCGCAACATCATTCCCCCAACCTCCTACCCTGTGGTCCTTCTCTTTCTGGAGATGCCTCCACAGGAGATCGATGTAAACGTCCATCCAGCCAAGACTGAAGTCCGCTTCCGTCAATCCGCATTTGTGCACGACTTTGTACGCGACACCGTACGAGCTGCATTGATGCACGCTAGGCCAGCTGCTGATTTTCTGCAGGCGCTGCATAACAGTCCGCTCGCAAGTGCATCGCTGCTCGTGGACGTTAGCCCGCTTCCGGACGGCCCTGAGCCTCCGGTCTTCGATCCGGTGCGAAACCCAGCGGGCTTCGGCTCCGAGGCGCCGCCGACAGCGGGAGATACCGACAGCTTTACACTCCAATCGGCGCCTGTGATGCCCGTATCCAGCCGCCTCGCATTCACCGAGTCCATCCCGGTCGGCTACGACGCGCCGACTTCGGAGGCAAGGCTGCAGCCCGATGGTGAAGCGGAGACCCTGAATGCGTTGGCGACCCTACGGCCCGTTGGTCAGCTTCACGACTCCTTCATCCTCGCGGTCAATGAGGAAGGCCTTTGGATCGTCGATCAGCACGTCGCTCATGAGCGGGTGCTCTTCGAAAAAATCCTTCGCGATCGCGAGGTCGAGCGAGTTCAGCGCCAGCGTCTGCTGATGCCGCTGCTTGTCGATCTTCTTCCAGCGCAGATGATCACTTTTACGCGGCTGGCACAGGAACTTGAACGCAATGGCTTTGAAGCCGAGCCGTTCGGCCCCCAGACCATTGCCATCAAGGCGGCGCCGGTTGGACTGGAGGGCAGGGAACTCGAGCGCATGATCGAAGAGGTTCTCTCTGTCCCCGATCGCGAGCAGCAGGTCGAAAATGCGGAAGCTCGTCGGCATCGCATCGCGGCGTCCATCGCCTGTCATGCCGCCATCAAGATCAATACGCCGCTGGAACCGGTTAAGATCAGCTGGCTCCTGGCCGAGCTGGCAAAGACGGACCATCCGACAAGCTGTCCCCACGGTCGGCCCATCGCGTTGCGCTATTCGCTGAAAGATATTCAGAAGGCATTTCACCGCATCTGAAATGCAAAACGAGCGGCCATACTCGGCCGCCCGCTGCGTTCGTCGAAGGGTAAAAGATTATTGACCTTGGCCCATACTCTTGGCGGATGCGACGTTCACGGTGAACTTCGTTCCACTATCGAGAGCGATGTTTTCGCCCTGAGCGTCCAACACGCTTGCACTCTCTGGGGTGGTCGGTGCGCTCAACATCACCTTCGGCTTATTGCCGACGGCGACACGGTCATTAGCGCTCTTCAGCATCTGTCCAGGAGCCGCTGCTTCCGAAGAGCTCGTGCTACTGCCCGATGGCATCGGAGGTGCGCTCGGCATCGGTGCCGCGCCACTCGAGGTTCCTCCTCCAGTTCCGGTCGAGCTGCCACCGCCGCCAGCGGAAGGCGCAGCCATTGCGCTGCCGCCGCCCCCACCAGCCATGTCCATCCCCGCGTTCACCGCCGGAGCCGTCATGGAAGTGACCGCCGCTCGGATCGGCACCTCATGCCCATCCTTCAGCACGGCGCGATTCAACGACAGCACGAGATGCGAACTGTTCTCCCCTTTCGACTTTGCTTTTACATCGACGACATTCCCGACCAGCTTCGTTCCCTTCGGCAAGTCGGTGCCATCCGGAAGCTTCGCTTCCTCGACGGTCTTGGCGTTGATCTCATCTCCTACCTTCGCCTTCTTGGAGTCGATCCTTTTCGTTAACTCTGCCGAAACGTTGGCAGCCTGTACCTGCGCAGCCTTCTGCGTAGCCTCCGGAGTTCCGGCGTCCGTGGCGGCGCGCGGCTGAGATCCCGTCTGTGTCGTACCGGGCGTCATGGCTGGATCGGGTGCCTGAGGAGAGGCCGTGGTCTGCGCCTGCATACCCACTGATACAACCGCAAGCGAGACGAGTGACAGAATTTTGGTCATAGCGTTGCGTTCTCCTTTCTCTAGCAACAGGCGTTGCACAACCTGCACTCAACCTCTGACGGCCAGCGTAGACATGGACGTTGCCTGTCTCGCTTCCTCGCGCAAGGCAGCCTTCGTTGATTCCAAGCGGCTTCTGAGTTCGCTCGAAAATAAATCGCTTGGATCCAAAAAAATAATTCAGGACTGCGTGGATTGAGGTGTTTCGTCTCTCTCATGAACGTGTCACATCGGGAGTTCTTCTCAACTCCAACAACGGAAACGGTTCACGGTCAGCACGATCGTCCCCGCAATGGGTACACTGAGACCTGAGCGAATGCCTCTTGAGACTCCAAACACCGGTCCGCTCGTCGCTGCCGCCAACCCTACCCCCAGCGGCTTTGCACCGCTTCGTATCCGGCTCTTTCGCGATCGCTGGATAGCCTCCACCGTCTCTTCTGTCGGGACGTGGATGCAGGACACCGCCGGAACCTGGCTGATGACCTCGCTCACCGCGTCGCCGTTGTTGATCGCCCTCATGCAGACGGCGGCCTCGCTTCCTGTGCTGATGCTGGGACTGCTCGCCGGAGCAACCGCCGACATCTTCGATCGTCGTAAGCTGCTCATCTTCTGGCAGGCGTGGATGCTCGTTTCGGTCGCGATCCTCGCTCTGCTTACGTTCGTCGGGTTCATCTCGCCGTGGGCTCTGCTGGCCTTCACCTTCCTGCTCAACATCGGCTCAGCGATGAACAACCCAGCCTGGCAGGCCATCGTCCCGGAACTCGTTCCTCGCGAGCTGATCCCCGATACGGTCTCTCTTAACGCGGCCTCAAACAATCTCGCGCGAGCCGTCGGCCCTGCTCTTGGCGGCCTGATGGTCGCTGGTTTCGCGAGCGTTCACACGGGCGCCGGCTCGGTATTTTTTCTCAATGCCATCTCCTTTGCCGGAGTGATCTGGGTTCTCTTCAACTGGAAGCGCACGCCGCTGTTCAAGTCGGCGCTCCCTTCCGAGCGCATCGCCGGCTCCATCATGACCGGCCTGCGGTATGTCCGTTATGCTCCGGAGCTCCAGGCCTCGCTGGCCCGTGCTTTTACCTTCACCTTCTTTGTCTCCGCAATCTGGGCGTTGCTCGCCGTGGTGGCAAAGCGTGCTCTCAGCCAGGGCGCACTGGGTTATGGCATTCTCAACGGTTCCCTTGGCCTTGGAGCCGTGATCGCTGCTACGCAACTCCCGCGTATTCGTCAGCGTGTCCCTGCCGATACGATCATCGCCGTCTCGACGTTCTATAACGTCATCACCCTCTTCATTCTTGCCTATGTGCACTACCCCGCAATCATTATTCCGGCGCTCATCCTCTCTGGCTTTGCCTGGACCAGCACCATGTCCACGCTCAACACATCTGTCCAGCTTTCGGTACCGGCATGGGTGCAGGCACGCGCGCTCGGAACCTACCTGATGACCTTTCAGGGGGGCATGGCGCTCGGCTCCATCATCTGGGGCTTCGTTGCCGAACACACCTCCACGCCGATTGCGCTGGCAGCATCAGGATGCGGTCTGGCACTCAGTTTTCCCTTCGTTCGCCGCTTCCACATCCTGCAGGGCCCGCTCCCCGATCACACCCCTTTTCGCTCGTCGCGTCCTTCATCGCAGCCCAGTGCGTTCCAGCTCGCAGACTCTGCCGCGCAGGCCGACGACCTCATTCATGCCGGCCCGGTTCGCATCTCGATCGAATACCAGATTCCGTTGGAACGTTATGCCGAATTCACTCACGCCATCCATCAGCTTCGCGGAGTTCGACTACGGGATGGCGCTATGCGTTGGGGAATTTATCGTGATGTCATCGATCCGGAGCGGCTCAACGAAACCTTCCTGATGGAATCCTGGCTCGACTATCTGCGTTCGCGAGAACGTATCACTGCAGCCGATGAGGCCATCCGTGCTCGCGTCCGGGAGCTCCATCACGCAACGGAACCACCCAGGATCTCCTACCAGATCTACGCTCGTGAGATCACGCCGAACGAGCCTCCGCCAAACCACCACACTGCAGACTCACGATGAAGCTTATTGCCTCTACAACTTTGCTGCTGGTTGCCTGTGCGATTGGATCCGCACAACAACCGGACGTCTCTTCCATCCATCCGGCTTCAGCTCCGCTTCCCGATATTCCCTCGCTGATGCGAGAGGTTGAGCAACATCAGAAGCAGTCCGAAGCCATTCAGAAGGACTATCTCTATCACGAGGTCGCCCGCGAACAGCGTGGGGACGGTAAAAAGTCTTTGACCAATGAATACGATGTCTTCTGGCTCCGCGGTGTTCAGGTCCACAAACTCGTTCGCAAAGACGGCAAGGATCTGACCTCGGACGAACAGAAAAAAGAGAGTGATCGCATTGATAGAGAAGTAGCGAGGGCCCAGGAACGCAAACGCAAAGCGGATGCCGACGGCAAGGAGACGGACTCTCATGGCCGCGATGAGGTAACGGTCTCGCGCTTTCTGGAGCTTGGGACCTTTTCCAACCCGCGTCGCCTGCAACTGAACGGGCGGGAAACAATTGCTGTGAATTACGCCGGAGATCCAAAGGCGAAGACGCGAAATCGATTGGAGAGTGTGATCCGCGATCTTGCGGGCACCATCTGGATCGACGAGGAAGACCGGACCATTACAAGGCTCGAAGGACACTTTGCGGATTCCTTCAAGGTCGGCGGAGGGATGGTCATGTCCATCCAGAAGGGAACAACCTTCTCGATGCAGCAGATGAAGATCAACAACGAGGTCTGGCTTCCGTCCCGTATCGAAGGCCACGGCGCGGCGCGGGTCTTGCTGCTGGTGCACTTTGAGGGAAGCATCTTCCTGACAGATTCCGACTATCGCAAGTTCAAGGCGACCTCGACGATCCTTCCTGCTGTCGGGACCATCCAGCAACCCTCAGATTCTGAACCAACGAAGGACAAGGAGTCTTCTCCTTCTCCTCAATGATTCGGAACGATCGATGCAAGTTTGCCGGGTAGTTTGTGTATCTCCTGCGATTGCAGGTAGTACCACCGCCCCAGCCTATTGAAAATTGAGGTCGACCACCGGTTCAGTTCGGTATTCGGCTGTCTGATGCCACTCTTTGCTCTCTTCCCAACGGAAGTTGCAGGAATCCGTGTGCAGCACCGCATGGAAAGGTCTAGCATAGATAAGTAGAGATGTCAGGCGTTTATCGCCAAAAATGATTATTTAGAAAATCGAGGAAGCAATGGCCACCAAGGCAGAGGCGTTGACTCAAGCACCCACGGTTACCGATCCACAGGAACGCGATGCAGTGTTCGATATCTTTCGGCGATGGGGGTACCTGCAGGCCTCGCTCGACCCTCTCGGACAGTATCTTCCACCCGAGCCCTTTCCCACGTCCGCCCCTGAAGGCGCGCTCGCCGCCGAAGCCAGGCGCTACTACTGCGGGACGATCGCCATCGAGTTCATGCATATCTCCAGCCCTGAGCAGAGGCAATGGCTTCAGGAGCGGATGGAACAGATTCCCCCCAGACCAAATCAGGCCCAGATTCTTACACAGCTCATCCGCGCCGATCTCTTCGAGCAGGTCATTCAGTCTCGCTATCTCGGAACCAAGCGCTTTTCTCTCGAAGGAATCACCGCGCTGATTCCGTTCCTCGACCAGATCTTCGAGATCGGCACCACCCTTGGCATCACTAAGGCGATGCTCGCGATGAATCACCGCGGACGCCTGAACGTGATGACGAACACCATCGGACGCCCGGCATCCGAGATCTTCACCAAGTTTGAAGACGTCGATCCGCGCAGCACCCTGGGCGGCGGAGATGTGAAGTACCATCTTGGCGCGACCGGCGACTACACCTCTCCCAGCGGTAAGGTGATCAGCCTTCACCTGGCGTCGAACCCAAGTCATCTGGAAGCCATCGACCCGGTTCTGATTGGCCGCAGCCGCGCTCGCCAGGAGCGTATCGGAGAGGGAGGCAAGAAGCAGGTGCTTCCAATCCTCATCCACGGCGACGCCGCCTTCGCGGGACAGGGTATCCTCGCCGAGACCCTCAACATGGAGGTCTTGCCCGGATACAACGTCGGCGGAGTCGTCCATGTGATCGTCAACAATCTTCTTGGCTTCACAGCGAACCCAGAGGAGTCCAACGCCAGCCGCTTCTCCACCGATATCGCCAAGCGTCTGCCGATTCCGATCATTCACGTCAACGCCGAGGATCCGGATGCAGTTGTCCGTGTCGCGGCCATGGTCACCGAGTTCCGTCAGCGCTTCGGCTCAAGCGTCGTGGTCGACCTGATCGGCTATCGGCGCCACGGACACAGCGAAGTGGACGATCCGACCGTCACTCAGCCTCGTCGTTATGCCCTTATCAAGGAGCATAAGCCGCTCTACCAGCTCTATGCCGAGAAGATCGGCGTCAATCCCGCGAAGGAAGCTGAGAAGATTCAGCAGGAGTTCCTGGACCAGCAGAAGGTGGCGACGCAAGCCAGTCATATCCCTCATCTGGCCACACTCCCCTCGTATTGGGACAAGTACAAGGGCTGCGAATTCGATCTCGCCGACGAAGTAAATACAGGAATCTCTGCCGAGCGTGTGGGCCAGATCGTCAAAGAGATCACCTCCGTTCCCAAGGACTTTCACATCCATCCCAAGGTGAAGAAGCTGTTTGAACAGCGGCAGGAGATGGGATCGGGCGCGAAGCCTTTCGACTACGGAACGGCGGAGCTTGTTGCCTTCGCCTCACTGTTGGAAGACGGTACGCTGGTGCGGCTGACCGGTCAGGACTCGCAGCGTGGGACCTTCAATCAGCGCCACTCCGTCGTTGTGGATACCGAGACCGAGCTTCGCTACTCTCCGCTGGCCCACCTGAGCAAGAATCAGGGACGCTTTGAGGTCTACAACTCACTGCTCTCTGAGGCTGCTGTCCTCGGCTTTGAGTACGGTTTCGCGCGCGACTATCCTGAGGCGCTGGTGATGTGGGAGGCGCAGTTCGGCGACTTTGCCAACGGTGCCCAGATCATCATCGACCAGTTCATCGCTGCTGGAGAGGCCAAGTGGGGTCTGCTCTCCGGTGTAGTAATGCTGCTGCCGCACGGCTACGAGGGGCAGGGACCCGAACACTCGAGCGCCCGCATCGAGCGTTATCTGCAGCTGGCCGCCAACAACAACATTCAGATCTGCCAGCCTTCGACCGCCGCGCAGTACTTCCATCTTCTGCGTCGGCAGGTGATGCGGCCGTGGCGCAAGCCGCTGATTGTCTTCACTCCGAAGAGCATGTTGCGTCATCCGGATGCCTCATCGCCGGTTTCCGATTTCAGCGTCGACCGCTTCCAGGATGTTCTGCCCGACAATAGCGTTAAGAATCCGCGACGCCTGTTAGTCTGCAGCGGCAAGATCGGACACAATCTGCGTGTCGAGCGGGAGAAGCGTAAGGAAACCGGCGTCGGCATCATTTTTGTTGAGCAGCTCTATCCCTGGCCCGAGCATGAACTGCAGGCTGCGCTCGACCAGTATCCGGACGCCGAGGAGATTGTCTGGGTCCAGGAAGAGCCGGCCAACATGGGAGCCTTCTCGTATGTCATGCCATTGCTGCGACGGCTGGCTCGGGACCGTGCCGTGCTGAGCGTAAAGCGAAGCGCCAGCGCGACCCCGGCGACCGGTTCGGCGAAGGCTCACGATATCGAAGAGAGGACTCTCGTCGATATGGCGCTCGGAGCAGCAGGGGATCGCTAACAGTCCCCCGTACTTTTTCGTGCAAAGTCTTCAAAAATAGTTACTTAGGTCCGGACTTCCAGTTCTGGACCTGCACAGGGATAAGAGCTAAAGACAAACCCAACTGAAAAAGAGCCCCGGACGACCGGGGCTCTTTCCTTGCTTCGTATATTAAGAATAGCAGTTTGCGCCTGTCACATCGGCGTAGAAAAACCGTTCATAACGATAGACTTAGAGGTGTATTCCTCTTGACAGGGCGATCTTTTCTCGCCAAAAGACACAGAAAGGGATAGCTCGTGGCTATCCCTTTCTCAATAAACCGGTTGTCGCTGGCCCTAAGCCGGTTTCTATAGTTTACAGAGGCTGAACATCAGAAGCCTGCCAACCCTTAGGCCCCTTGACAACGTTAAACTGAACTGCCTGGCCTTCCTGGAGGCTCTTGAAGCCGCTGGTATTAATCGCCGAATAGTGAACGAACACATCCTCACCGTTCTGACGGCTAATAAAGCCAAACCCCTTCGCATCATTAAACCACTTTACTGTTCCCTGTTCCATGTTGTTTCTTTCCTTCGTTTTCAACTGAATTGCCGTAGATTCAAATGGGGTTTCGCGCTGACAAGCATTGCAGAAAACCAATCTGTTTCAAACGATGACAGAAGGTTAGCATACTCAGTAAATTTTTTTTAGAAATCTTTGAATTGCACAAGAAAAGGTGCAACAAATGCTTGAGGAAAAGGCTCTCTTATGCCTCATTTCACGGCGCTTGCCCGTTGGAAGGCAAGTTGCTGAAGACCTTTTCTTTACAATTCCTGTGTGATCTTCACCCTTAGAGACAAAACGGATCTCTTTCTCCGATTATTGCGCGGAGGGAGAATCTTGCGGGAGATGAGAACGGACAATCTGTTCGGCTTCGTCCAGGACCTGTTCCAGGGTTAGCGTAGTGGAATCCAGAACAACTGCATCCTCCGCAGGCCGGAGGGGAGATTCGGCACGATTGCGATCCCGCTGGTCGCGGTCTTTCATCTCCTGCAGCATCTTCTGCTGCGCTGCCACCTGCTCCGGAGTCGCCTTTGCCGGGACAGCTGGTGTGGGGCCATCCGGCAGATTTCGGGGAACGATGACCTGCCGATAGCGTCGATCGCCACGAACCTCGGGCGAAGCATCCAGAAAGATTTTGACCTCGGCATCGGGAAAGACGGTGGTTCCGATATCCCGCCCCTCCATCACGACGCCGCCCTGTCGCCCAAGTGCTCGCTGCTGTTCCACCATCCACGCCCGGAGCCGGGGATGCACTGAGATGCGGGAGGCGGCTGCCGTCACGTCGGTGTCGCGAATGCGGCGCGAGACGTCCAACTCGTCCAGCAAAACCCGATTGCCTTCGATCTGCGGCTCCAGCCGGATGCGGGTGTAGGCGGCCAGATCCAGCAGGGGAGCCTCTTCGTCAAAGGCAAGATCGTTCTCGATGGCCTTGAGGGCCAGGGCCCGGTACATGGCTCCGGTCTCAAGATTGAGAAAGCCGAATCGCCGGGCCAGATGTGCGGCCAGCGTGCTTTTACCCGCCCCGGCAGGGCCGTCGATAGCGATAATGGGACGCTCACGCCGGGCAGGCGCCGAGGTGGAGGCTGTGGAGACGGTGTCGATGCGATTGTTCATGCGCGACTATCTTATGGTCTGTGCTTCGAGAGTAGGGAATCGATCGCGGGGGAGTTCCAAAGTGACTACTCCTCCCGTTTCTCGCGAACCTTCCGGGCGGGAGCTCCCCGCTTGCCGAAAGGCTTCTTGTTTCCCTTGAACTTATCGAATGGGCCGGCGGGTTTGCCGGAGTCACCCCCCCGCGGCCTGTCCGAAAACTTGCCAGCGGGCTTGCCGAAGGACTTCTTCTTCGCGCCAGCCGCTCCTTCCGGCGAGGAGAAACGCCGTGGCCGCTCAGAGGTGGATTCTCCATCGGCGAACGGTTTTCGCGGCGCAAATTTCTTTCGTCCGTCCTGCGGTCCGCCGAAGCTCTTCCTGGGACCAGAGAAGCTCTTACCGCCACCAGAGAAGCTTTTCGCGCCACCACCTGAAAAGCTCTTCCCGCCTTCGGAGGGCTTCCTGCGGGCAAAGGGCTCCCGGTCACCGAAGCTGCGCTTCGGACGGCCCTCGGCACGTGTGGGCGTAGCATCGGCGTCAAACCGTGGTGCTGGCCGAGGCTTACGGAAGTCGCGCGGAGCATCGAACTTGCGGAACGGCGGCCTGCCCGGACGCTGACCCTCTCGAGCGCCACGGTCTTCGCTGCCGGACTCGCGTGAGAAGCGAGGCTTGCCGGAAAACTCTCCGCGCGGACGGCTCGGGCGCTCCCGATCATCGCGGCCGAAGGGCCGCTTCTCTCCAAAGTCCTTCCTGGGCCGATCTGCTGCGTCTCTTCGAGGCCTGTCTGCGAAGTCTTTCCGAGGCCTGTCTGCGAAGTCTTTCCGAGGCCTGTCTCCAAAGTCTCTTCGAGGCTTGTCCCCGAAGCCCTTTCGGGGTCTGTCTCCGAAGGAGGGGCGAGGACGCGAACCAAAAGAAGGTCGACGGTCATCAGCGCCGCGCCGCTCAAAATCCTGACCTTCAGGACGCGGCCTGCGCGGACGAGGAGCATCGCCGGCTGATGCCTCGAAGGAGCGCGGCCTGCGGGCGTCGCGATCGCGCTTCTCTTCCTCCCACGGCCGCGTGAAATCCCGCTTCGGCCGATCCTGATCGAAGCGAGGCTTCTGCTCATCGCGACGGAAGGGCCTTCGTTCGCGGTCAAAACTCTGTGCCGGACGCGGTCTGCGCTCGTCGTCGCGGCCACCTGCTGCGCGATCGTCCCGGCCGCGCTTCACGAACGGCTTGCGCGAGGGAACAAACTTGGCGATGCGCTCTGTCGTCTGGCCTTTCGCTGCATCGCCCTCTGTCGTCACGACCTGGGCATCGACATCATCGGCGACAGGTTGCGCAAGAGGAGCAAAGACCGGCAGCTCACCAGCGACATACAGATGACTCTTTCCCTCGAGAACCAGGCTTTCGAGCTGGCGGGCGGCGAGGAGGGCTCGCACAACTTCGCGGATGCGCGAGCGTGCTGCGAGAGGGGAGAGGAAGAGCTCGATCTCGTCTTCTGACGGCAGAATGGCCTGACCGATAAAAAACGAGATCAGCGCAGAGAGCGCGGTAGGAAGCCCAGCGTTGATGCCCGACTTGATCTGCTTGGTGTAGCGGGTGCTCGCAAGTTCCCAGAGCGTCGCTGTGCCATCTGCCTGCAGCACCGGAAGCACGCGCAGATGTTCCCAGAGTTCCGTCAAAGCGCGGAGGGCGGCGGCCTCTGTCACTTCGTTTCCAAGCTCGGAGGCAAGTTCGACAGCCGACATGCGGCCTTTGGTCGTGAGCAGGTTGAAGCTCGCGAGGGCCAGAGGCGAGACCTTGGCGGCACCACTGGTGACAGGCGGCTGCTTCCAGGCCTTGTCGCCGCGAAGGGTAAAGATATACGGCAGCACGGCGGGAGAAGCGAGGAAGTCCGGCGTCTCTGATCCTGCTCCCGTCGGCGAACCGAACAGGTGCAGCGGAATCACAGTGCCTTCTGCGATGAGTCGCGCGAGCAGGGTACGGGGCTGCTCAAGCTGCGACAGTGTGAGGGCGGGAGAGGCGCTTCCAAGGACGGCTTCTGCAAATGTCGGGGCAGAGACGGGAAACTGCTGTGGACGGGGCGTGTAAAGAACCAGGCCGCTCGTGGCGACCCAGTCGCGCAGCGTTTCAACCGTAAGGAGCGGTTGCTCGTCATGATGCCAGTGCGCAAGTCGCGTTGCGGCAAGCTGGCCGGCAGTTGGAGCAAAGGAGGTATTCAACGTAATGCCTTCCTGCCGGGCGCGATGCTGGGCGCAACGGCAAATCCACAAGCCTGGGCTGATGGATGACGGTCCCTGGATGAGTGGGAGCGGCGTGCGATGAATCGGCACAAAAACCGCGCTGCACGTCAGTTACTAGGATACCTTATGCGAGGCATGGAAGGCGGAGATGCAGATGACAAAGGGCGGAGAGCTTTCGCCGGCTCCGCCCTTGGTTATGCCGTAATTCGGTGGCCGGTTAGAAGAGAACCTTCAGGCCGAACTGGATCTGCCGCGAGGTTGTTGCAGTCGAAGTGATGACCCCAGCCGTAGGACTGGCCACGATTGACGCAGTCTGGTTGGCCGGAGTGCCTTGCGTCGGTCCCGAGGTAAAGATCACAGGATTGGGAGTTGCGAAGTTGGCACGGTTGAGAACGTTGAAGAACTCAGCCCGGAACTGAGTGCGAACCCTCTCGCTGATCTGCGTTGCCTTCAGGAGAGAGAGGTCGAAGTTTGCGAGTCCTGGTCCAACCAGCGTGTCGCGTCCAAGGTTGCCAACCGTGCCGTAGGCGGGAGCAAGAAACGCGGCAGGATTGTAGTACTGCTGCGGGGTTCGCGGATACAGCTTGCCGTGGAAGTCAGGATTGATGTCCGGACGCACCGGATTGCGGGTATCGCCCGAACCGGTCGGGTTGTAGCCAAGCTGCGGCGAGAAGGGGAAGCCCGACTGCAAGGTCAGAATCGAGCTGAGCGTCCATCCGCTGACAGACCGATTTGCAATGCCGGAGAGGTTGGAGCCCAGAGCGTGGCCCTGTCCCAGAGGAAGGTCGTATGTCCCGTTAATGGCCACGATATGCCGAATGTCGCTTGCGGACGGGCCGTAGTCGACGTCAGGATTCGCCGGGTAGGAGACGAAGGCCGGCGTATTGGCGCTGACGCTCGTATTCCATGCGGAGCCGTTGTCGAGATTCTTCGAGAAGGTATAGTTCCCGCGAATCTGCAGTCCTCGGGAGAGGTTGCGGCGCACATCGACTACGAGGCCGTTGTAGTTGCTGTATCCACGCGAGATCCATGAAGTGGTATTGGCGACAGCGGGATTCACCTTCGTGGTTGTAGGGTAGTAGATCCTCCCGTTGACCACGGTGGCTTCGGGCTCGTTGAGGTCGGCGGAGAGAATCTGGTTATAACCACGCGAGCCGATGTAGCCGAGGGTTAGGGAGGTGTTCGAAGCGATCTGCTGCTCGACCTGCAGGCTCCACGACAACACGGTCGGTGTTGCCAGATTGGTTTGCACATTCGACGGAGAGATCAGCGTCCCCGGCGATGGCTGCGTGGAAGAGGAGATGTGAAGGCTGGAGACAGCGACATTGGCCAGCGACAGCGTGGTATTGAACGGCGCTGCCTGATCGAGACGATAGTTCAGATTGTCCAGCAGAGAGTAGTGCATGCCGAATCCGGCGCGAACGCTGGTCTTGCCATCGCCGTGTACGTCCCACGCCAGACCAAGTCGCGGTGCGGGCAGGAACTTTGCGCGGTTTTCCGTCAGAGGAGAAGACCCAACGAACGGATTGGTATTGATGACGCCGTTGGTGAAGGCATAGTTCGAGGCGCGGCCCTGCGACTCATTGAAGCCGTTGGTGGATTCCACGCGAAGGCCGGCGCGCAGCTCAACGCGCGGCGTCAGCTTGATGGTGTCTTCCAGGTATCCGGCTCCCATCCACGAACGCCATCCCAGCTTGGTTGGCGAAGGCACAACGGTGAAGGTCTTCACCGTACCTTGCAGGAACGTCGTCAGCGAGGCGAACGATGCCTGCCCAAACTGATTCTGTGCAAGGTTGTCGTTGGACTGCAGCCGCTGCAGCCAGCCTCCTGCCTCGATCTGATGACGGCCGTGGGTCCAGAAGATATGGTCGTCGAAGGTGAAGAGATTGCGCGTGGTCGCGTTGTTGGAGCCGACGTTGGCTCCGGCGCCTGTGATCTGGGAAGAACCGTTGGATGCAGTCGAGCCAGCGATGACGATCGCGCCGACGGGCTTGCCCGCGACCCAGCCGGGCACATCGGCGCCGCCAAGCGGAGACGAGGTTCCCAGAAAGAAGAACGAAGCACGCGAAAATCCGAAGCGTGCAGTGTTGAGCAGGCGAGGAGAAAAGATGTGCTGCTCCTGCAGACTGGCAACCTGTTCGCGGAGGTCTTCGTTGATGGAAGCGAGAGGATTCTGGGTAGGTGTATCCGCAGTCGAATCGTCGATGGTATAGACGCCAAAGAACAGGTCGCGCGTGCCGATGTTGTAATCAGCGCGCGTCGTCCCAAAATCTTCGCGGATGTGCTGCATCGGGTTCGAATACGCCAGCGCAATACCGGTCTGGTTTCCTTTGCCATCCAACAGCGCAGGGCCGTTCTGTTCGGGCCAGAGGTTTAAGAGCGGAGCGATGCCCGGAGCTATGCCGTAGTTCTTGCGTGGACCATTAGGATTTGCCGGGTCGGGAAGATAACCCTGGCGTGTCTGCGCATCGGGAACAAACGTGACGTCGGAGAGGCCCAGGTTCTGCCGATAGCCTTCGTAGTTCGCGAAGAGGAATGCCTTGTCGCGGCGAATGGGACCGCCAAGCGATCCGCCGAAGTTGTTGCGCTGGAAGCGTGGAATCGTCGCCTGGTCGAAGTAGTTGCGCGCATCCAGAGCAGAGTTGCGCAGAAACTCATACGCAGACCCATGAATGTGGTTGGTGCCCGAAGCGGTCACGATCGAGATCTGCGCACCCTGGCGCTTGCCGTAGCTCGCCGAGTAGGTGTCGCTGACGACGTTGAACTCGCGCACGGCGTCGACGCCAAGAAGCTGGCCGCTCGTGCCTCCCGGAGTTACATTGATCAGCGAAGCTCCCGTGTACTCGATTCCGTTCAACAGGAAGAGATTGTCCTGCGGACGGCGGCCGGAGATCGAAAACATGTTCCCCACGGAGGAGTTTGAGGTTCCAATCGTTCCCGATCGCTGACCGGTGTAGTTGACGACGGCAGGGTTCAGCGTAATCAGCTGATCGTAGCTTCGTCCGTTCAGCGGCAGCTGTTTGATCTGTCGCTCATCCACCAGGCCGGATGTCTGCTGCGTCGAGAGGTTGACGACCGAAGGAGTGTCCTCAACCGTCACCTGCTGCTCAATCGCATCGACGGTCAGCGAGAAGTTGATCTCCTTGCTCTGGCCCACGGTGAGCGGGATTCCCGTGTGACGCTGATTGCTGAAACCGTCATGCTGCACCGTGATGGTATAGCTCCCGATGGGAACCGAGGGTGCAGAGAAGCGGCCATCGCCGCCTGTTACCAGCTTTCTCTCGTTGCCGGTCTCATCATTGTGGATCAACACTGTGGCGTCGGAGAGCGCGGCTCCGCTGGGATCGCTGACGACGCCGGAGAGAGTTCCTCCGACAACCTGGGAGTAAGCCGTTAAGGAAAATGGCGCAATGAGAAAAGCCAGCAGCGCGCTGAGAAGGAACCCGGCGCGAGAGCGGCGGAACAGGATAGACGTATGGGTGCGGTCGTACATGGTGGTCTCCGAAAAGCGAAAGGTGCACCTCTGGTAAGGGGCAGCAAGTTATATGAGGGATCTTTTGTTTTGTGAAAAGAGGACTGGTCCTCGCCTTAGGAGCGACGACAACAGCGATCGATTGCAGCAGGGAAGAAGGAAGTCATCGTGCGATTCCGTGGTTGTAGCTCCAGTAAACGAGCCCCAGCGTGATCAGCGCAATCGCGATCTCCCCGAGGATGCCGACGATCAGCGGACGCCATCCCTGGCCGGTCAGATCGCGCAGATTCGTTCTGAGGCCCACTCCAGCGAATGCAGGAAGGAAGGCCCACTTGGAGAGATTGGTCAGGCTGGTGAGCTGGCTATGGGTAAAGAAGCCCGCGGTCGCCAGAATCGAAAGCGCGATGAAGCCAAGAATGAACTTCGGAAACTTGCGCCAGAGAAACAGGCCCTTGTGTTCCACATCCGGTGCCAGTCCTCGCGAGGACCAGTAGACAGCGTAGGCAAGCACCACAAAGCCGATGAAGCCCGAGCGTGCGGTCTTTGCCAGTACGGTCCATCGTCCCGCCTCTTCGCCATACAGCGATCCGGTGACGAGAGACTCGGCCGTGTTGTCGACGGCCAGCCCGGCCCACATGCCGTACCCTTGCTGGCTCATGTGGAGCGCATGGCCGATGGCGGGAAAGGTAAACAGCGCGATCGCGCCCAGCGTAAGAATGGCGGCGATGGCGGTGGAGGTCTCCTTCTCTTCAGGGTCGATGGCACCGCGGGCGGCCATGATCGCCGTGACGCCGCAGATGCTCGATCCAATCGCAAGCAGAGAAGTCAGTTTTGGCGGCAGGCGGAAGAGCCGTCCCAGTAGATGCATCATCGACAGCGAGAGCGTCAGCTCCACCGCAACCAGAGCGAGAGAAAGACCGCCGATGTGCAGAATGTCCTGCAGCAGAAATCGGGCTCCCACAAGGACGATGCCAAGCTTCAGCCAAAGTTCATAGGTCGCCACTCCCGGCTGAAGAAACCGGGCTACGCCAAAGGTGTTGCTGACAAACAATCCCAGCAGGATTGCCCAGAGCACATATTCAAGATGAGGAAAGGGAATACCAGGATGGGAGGCGCGGAGAAGGGTGAACATCTCCTGCAGCAATTTGCCCATAAGACCGATCCCGAAGAGCAGCGCAACCCCCGGCAGAAGGCGAAGAAACCTTGTGCTGAGTGATGGCGCAGGCGCGGTTAGCGGGATCGTCTGGACCGACACGAAGATTCCTTAGAATCCGACTGGCGGAATCAGGTTGAAGCGAATCAATCCGGCCAGCGTAAGGGCGATCGCTACAGCGATCAGGTCGATATTGATTCGGCTATTGGATATTTGGGGGACTGCCATGATTGCCTCGATTCAACGCTGAGTTTTTTGAGGTTTCCCGCGGGCAATAGAAAAACCCACGTGCGCGGTAGGCGCTGCTACGTGGGTTCCAGAGATCTTCCAGGTCTTACTTTACGGTGTGGACCTAGGCGAGGGAGATTCCAGCGCAGCAGCAACAGGTGCCCTTACAACAAGGACAACAGCTACAGGCCGCGATGCGCATCAATCCCATTGAGAGAAGGTTAAAAGGTTCCGGGGATTGCGTCAAGTTCAGACCGTGGAAAATTTCGTCCGTATAAAAAGGAAACCCACGCAGCGCGGTGGGGGCTGTTGCGTGGGTGTTCCGTTAATCAACGAAGTGGGTGGACTTCGTTATGACCGACTCAACCCGAAGGGAGTCCTGCCACACCGGTTAAGATACAGATAATTTTTTACAGCGTCAAGATAATTTCAGTCAGGAAGTCTAAAGAAACGGCCCCTCCATATATCCGTTATCTATTTTATATTCAATGGTATATGGCAATCCGCCCATCGAGTTTTCAAGCAATCTAGAGCCGGCAAATTAGAAGCTCCCGCTCGTAGATCATCTCCGGCGGAAGGTGGTCGTGGAGGGCGAGAAATAGCTCTTCGTGATCCATCACCTCGCGTCGCCAGGCCGCCCGATCGACGGTTTGCAGCTCCTCGAAGATGGCACGCCGCCTCTCCTCGGACATCGGCAAGCCCTCCCACCGGATGTCCTCATAGTGAGGGGTCCAGCCAATGGGAGTCTCTTTACCCTGGGCACGGCCGCGGACACGGTCCACGATCCACTTCAGCACGCGCATATTCTCCGAATAGCCCGGCCACAGAAATCTGCCGTCAGCATCTTTCCGGAACCAGTTCACGTGGAAGATGCGGGGCGTCGCATTCAGGGTTCGCTGCATCTTGATCCAATGCCGGAAGTAGTCGCCCATGTGATACCCGCAGAAGGGAAGCATCGCCATCGGATCGCGGCGGACTTTGCCCAGCGCTCCGCCTGCGGCAGCCGTCGTCTCTGACCCCATCGTGGCTCCTGCATAGACTCCGCCGGACCAGTTGAAGGCCTGATAGACCAGGGGCATCGTCGTCGAACGGCGCCCGCCAAAGATGATGGCGGAGATCGGCACGCCCTCCGGAGCCTCCCAGTCGGGGTCGATTGTTGGGCACTGACTCGCCGGAGCGGTAAAGCGGCCGTTGGGGTGTGCGGCGGGTTGGCCGGTCTGTTTTCCGATCTCCGGCGTCCAGGGATTGCCGCGCCAGTCCAGGCACTCTGCCGGGGGAGCATCGGTCATGCCCTCCCACCAGACGCCACCGTCAGGCGTGAGCGCTACATTCGTGAAGATCGTGTTTTTTGCGAGAGTCGCCATGGCGTTCGGGTTGGTCTTCGCCGAGGTTCCCGGAGCCACGCCAAAGAACCCGGCCTCCGGGTTGATGGCGCGCATCCTGCCCGTCGCATCCGGCTTGATCCAGGCAATGTCGTCCCCAACGGTCCATATCTTCCAGCCCTCAAACCCGGCTGGCGGAATCATCATGGCGAAGTTGGTCTTTCCGCACGCTGAAGGAAAGGCTGCGGCAACATAGGTCTTCTCGTGGCTGGGCGACTCCACGCCCAGAATCAGCATATGTTCGGCCATCCAGCCTTCGTCGCGGGCGATGTTCGAGGCGATGCGGAGTGCGAAGCACTTCTTGCCCAGCAGCGCGTTTCCGCCGTAGCCCGATCCGTAGCTCCAGATCTCCCGAGTCTCCGGAAAGTGGACGATGTACTTCTCGTCGTTGCAGGGCCACGATACGTCCTGCTGGCCGGGCTCAAGTGGAGCCCCGACCGAATGCATGCACGGCACGACGCGCTTGATGTCTCTGTCGATCTCGGCGAACACCGGAGCCCCTATCCTCGCCATGATCCGCATACTCACCACGGCATAGGCGGAGTCGGTCAGCTGCACCCCGATCTGCGACATCGGTGAGCCCACCGGCCCCATCGAGAAGGGCATCACGTACATCGTGCGGCCGCGCATGCAGCCCCGGAAGAGCTGCTTCAGCTTGCGGCGCATCACGAAAGGGTCTTCCCAGTTATTGGTTGGTCCGGCATTGTCTTTCGACAACGAACAGATAAAGGTGCGATCCTCGACCCGCGCAACGTCGTTGGGGGCGGAGCGAGCGTAAAAACATCCCGGCCAAAGCTTCTGATTCAATTTGACAAAGGTGCCGGCATCGACCAGCTGGCGGCACAGCAGGTCATACTCCGCCTGGGATCCATCCACCCAATGAATGGCGTCAGGCTGGGTAAGGTCCGCCATCTTTTCCACCCAGCGGATCAGGTGCTTATTCGTCGTTGGGGGCGCGGAAGGAAGGACAGCAGTAAGGGTCTTTTCGTTCTTCATGGCCAGCCAGATTCCTCCTGATAAGGATTAGCCTGCCCAAAGGCCCTGTCAACTCACAGGTTCAGCGCACAGAACGAGATGACGCCATATGGTCTCTCCTGGAAGGGACTTATTGAAGGTACTTATTTCAAGTGGTCCGTCCAATTTGATGGACTTTGGGATAAGCTTTTCACATTCAGGAGAGAGCAACACGCATGCGTTGTGGACTTCATTATCTTTTGTGTCTGGCAATACTGAATGGAGCTTGTTTGGCAGGGGCTGTGGCTCAGGGAGACTCCCCTCGTCTCTTCAATCCCGCGACTGCAGCAGTTCGCGCCCCCGGCACCAGCGTACGCATCGATCTGATTGGTGACTCCACGCAGACCAACAACGCCGGTTATGGCCGCGGATTCTGCGCCAATCTGACTGCCAAAGTGGACTGCGTCAATCTCTCCCAGGGGGGAGCCAGCACCAGGACCTACCGCGAACAGGGCCTGTGGGACAAAGCGCTGGCCACCAGGCCGGATTACATGGTCATCCAGTTTGGGCATAACGATATGGAGACCAAAGAGCATCTGGAGCGGCAGGTCCCTATGGAGCAGTACGGGACGAATCTGCGCCGCTTTGTCCAGGAGGCTCGCGCCGCCGGGATCAAGCCAATTCTGGTAACGCCCCTGACCCGGCGCTACTTCGGCCCCGACGGCAAGATCCACTCCGACCTGCTCGCCCACGCGGCAACCATGAAGCGGGTCGCCAGTGAGATGAAGGTGCCGCTGGTCGATCTGCAGGAAGACAGCATCGCCTATCTCGATCGCATCGGGGAAGCCCAGGGAACGAAGCTGGGAATCACTAAGAAGGATGCCGATGGTAAAACGATCCCGGATAAGACGCACCTCAACTGGGCCGGGTCCTACGCCTTCGGAAGAATCGTCGCCGTCGATCTCGGCAAAGCTGTACCTGCGCTCGCGCCCTACGTACGGCCAAAAGCAGCACAGCTTCCTCCTGAGGGGCTCAAAGCGATGAAGGTGATCGAAGGTGGTCCGGTGAAGATCGTCCTCGTCGGAGACTCAACGGTCAACGCCGAAGGAGGCTGGGGCAAAGGCTTCTGCGATATTGTGACTCCGAATGTTACATGTATCAACGACGCTCTCAACGGCCGCAGCTCCAAGAGTTTTATCGATGAGGGAGCATGGGCAAAGGCTCTGGCTGACAGAGGAGACTACTATCTCATTCAGTTTGGCCATAACGACAGGAAAGGCAAAGGGCCTAAGCGCGAGACCGATCCCGAGACGACGTACGCGGCCAACATCCGCCGCTACATTCGCGATGCTCGCGCCATCGGCGCGGTTCCGGTGATCGTGACGTCGTTGTCGCGCCGCAACTATCAAGACGGAAAACTGATCGAAGACCTCAATGACTATGCGGCAGCTGCAAAACGCGTCGCCGCAGAAGAAGACGTCAACGTCGTCGATCTCAACGCCATGTCGACCAAGCTGTTGACCGGGATGACGCAGGAAGAGGCCGATCAATTCGACGCCACCGGCCACGCAGATCAGAGTGCAGAGAACGGCAAGGTCAAGATCGATCGGACCCATCTCAATCCAAAGGGCCAGGAGTTGTTTGGCCGCATGGTCGCGGACCGTCTCGTGCGCCTGCAGGTGGAGCTCGAACCCGACATCGTCGGCGTGCCTGCGCACGCTGCTTCCGCGAGTGCTGGTGGAAAGTAGTCAGTCCAGAGGCGACGTGATGATCTCTCCTCGACTGCGGGCGCGCCACAGGTCCAGCAGCGTCGCCGCTGCTGCGAACGCAAGCGGTCCCAGAACGATGCCCGTGATGCCGAAGAGCGCAATTCCTCCGAGGATCGAGAGCAAAACGGCCACCGAGTGCTGGCGCAGGTGCGGTCCAACCAGGACGGGATAAAGGAAGTTATCCACGAGGCTCACAATGCCACCGCCCCAGATGGAGAGCGCTGCTGCTTTGATCCAGTGGCCTGAGAAGCCAAGGTAAAGGGCCACGGGAACCCATACGAGGAAGGCTCCGAACGCGGGGATCATGGACATCACTCCGGTCAGGATGGCCCACAGCAGAGCGTTGGGCACGCCCAGAATCCAGTATGCCAGCCCTGCAAGGACACCCTGCAGCCCTGCAATCGCGAGGCGCCCCAGTGCGGTCGCATAGATGGTTCCCCGCATCCGGTCGAGGAAGACATCAGCCTCTCTGTCGTTGAGCGGCAGCAACGATCGCGCGAATCTCCCCGCCAGTTCATGGTCGCGATAGAGGAAGAACAGGATGAACAGCATCGCGACGATCTGCGTGATCGCTCCGATGGAGCTTCCGATCAGGACAGCAAACTTCTTTCCCAGAAAGGCTGCCGTCGTCTGCGCTGTGTTGTGGATATCGATATTGTCTGTGATCAGTTCAATGCGTTGTGCCAGCGCCGGATGCCGGCTGAAGTAGTCCGAGATATGTTGTTGCGTGGTATCGCTGCGCAGGCTGGTAATCAGGCCGGTGACTTGCGCCCCAACATCCTGCGCGAGAAAGAACACCGGCACCATGATGCTGAGCGTCACCAGCAGTAGCGCAGCGGTGGCGGCCACATTACGGCTCCGGATACGTTCCGCCAGCCACAGGTAAGGCCGCTCTGTGGTGATGGCAACCACAATCGCTCCCACGATCGCCACCAGGAATGGCTGCAGAACAAGAGCGCAGACGATGAGGACACCAAGGGTAAGGAGAAAGAGTGTGATCTGCTTCCATGAAGATGCTTCTGGACTTGCTTGCATGCGACCTCGCCCGGAGATGGTGCCGTAAGGCTATCTCTTTATGGTGCAACAGGCGATGCTGAGGTTGCAGGGAAGGGAACGAACTTGTCGGCACAGGACGCCGTTTCCGCCTTCTGCGGGGTTCCCTGCATGGTAGAGTCCAGCCCTGCAGGCAGCTTCAGATTAACCGGACCCTGCCCAAAGGCAACATCAGCATGCATGACGGAGTATGTATAAGCAGCGTCATCCGTCAGCTGAACGTCATCCAGTCGAACCTGAGCGGGATGTATCTCGTCATAGCCTTCGAACAGAATCCTGCCCCCGCCAGAGATACGCACGTCATGGAGAGTAATGTCACGAAACGTCGGAGGCGAATTGCCTTTTACCGGACCATTGGCTGAGTACGCTGCCGAAATATCGATCGGCCGAGGGGAGTTCCGGATGCACACATCATCATAGCTCACATCCTCAACTACGCCGCCACGCGTCCCCATCGACTTGATGCGAATCCCCGAGTCCGGTGTGTCGAGGGATAGATCGTTCACCCGGATATGGCTGACGCCGCCATTCGTCTCGCTCCCGATCGACATTCCATGGCCCCAGTAAAAGTGGTTGTGCGCGATGGTGATGTATGAGACGGCCTCACCGCCCTTAATCGCCACATTGTCGTCGCCGGTGCGGATATAGCTGTGCGTGATGGTCACGTTTCGCGATCCGCCGGGATCGACGCCGTCGGTGTTTCTCGCGCCACGCCGTGGGGTGTCGATCTTCAGGCCCCAGACCGTAAAGCCATCGCCGTGGTTGTAAACCACGTGAAAGTTCGGAGAGTTGCGCAATGTAATCCGGTAGAGAATGAAGTCATTCGCATGATCAGCCACAATCAGGCGGGGAACCTGTTGCCGTCCACCGGTGCGGGCCTGCTCCGCCAGCTGCCACCATGTCACTTCGTGGTGAAGCAGCTTTGCCCCTCCGCGACCATCGATGGTGCCATCTCCCATCACAGCGGCGCTCCTGATATTGCGGACCGAGATCAGCGGTCGGCAACCGTTGCGCTCGTCATTGACAACGCCGCAGGAGCCGGAAGAGGTCTCATACAGCCTGGGGTCACGCGAAGCAAAGAGCGTCGCTCCCCGATCGATCAGCAACGTCACGCCCTGCCGCAGCTCCAGCGGACCGCTGAGGAATGCGTCTGCCTCTCCGCTCGTTCGCAAGGCCACCGCATGACCCGCTCCGCAGCGGTCGAGAGCCCTCTGGATGCGTTCTGTGTCCAGCCTCTCTTCGTCGGCTTCGGCAATCTCCCCCGAAGCAGTGCGAAGATGCGCGGTTACGACGCTACAGACCGGCGGCACGACAGGTTCAGATACCTTGCGGGAATCCTGCGCCAGGAGCGGAAGAGAAGAGGCTAAAGCCACGAACAGCAGGACAGAGAGGCGGGTGGGGAGTGGCATAATTGGTCGAACCAATTATGCCACTCCGGACTGACATCAGGCTTTCTGATTCGCCTTCCACAGCTTCACCGCCTCTTCTGCGATCAGGTCCGGCATCTCCTCTGGAAAGAAAAGATTGGCTCCCTCAACCCGGCGAATTCCCTGGGATCCGGGAAGCGTTCGATCCATCCACTCGGCCCACTCCACACCAAAGAGAGGGTCTTTGAGGCCCCAGACCATACGGGCTGGACCCTTCCACTCCTTCAGCTTGCTGCGAATACCCACAAGGTCGTTGACCGCAAGAGCGAGAGTGAACTGGTCAAGCTGCGCTTTACGAAGCTGTGACTGCGCAAGCGGCCGCAGATAGATCTCGATCGTCTCGTCCGTGAGGCGATCGGGATAGGTGAACGCCAGTCCTCCCAGGCCCTTGTCCGACCGGGCAAGGTTTTTATCCTGCAGTTGCGGAACAAAAAATCGATCCACCAGAACGCCCTTCCGCGCGAGATCCACCAGGGGAAGAAAGCCTGCGGGAGGACTGTTCGTATCCACATCGCAGTTCGTCAACAGGAGCGAGCGCACCCGGCCTGGATACTTTGCAACGAAGATCTGGGCAGTCAACCCTCCACTGTCGTTGGCGACGAGATCGACCGCATCCACCTTCAGCCGGTCCAACAGCGCTGCCAGCATCGCCGCCTGGGTATGCGGCGAGATGATCTGGCCTCCATGAACTTCCGTCATCCCGAGACTCATCAGGTCCGGTGCGATGCAACGGCGGTACGGTGAAAGCCGTTCAAGCGCTCCTCTCCACTGGTAGCTGTTCAGCGGATATCCATGAACGAAGAGGGCCGCCGGTCCTTGTCCGGCTTCGACGTAGGCGACGCGGGCCATAGGCAGGTGCGCGAAACGCCGCGTGCGATCGTACCAGCCCTTGTCAAAAGGACCGGACGGAACCGTGAGAAGACGAGGAGCGGCCACGACGGCGGGCAGTGCGGTGGCAGAGTTTTTGAGAAATTGGCGGCGAGTCATGTGACGAAGTATCGCGATTCTTCCTCGAAGGTACGCGCACATTTGGCTGGCAACGAGCACAAACGGAGGGAATCAGTCGGCTGCGAATCTGCGGCGCATCATGCTGGGAGAGACGCCCGTAACCCGGCGAATATGGCGGGCCAGATGGCTCTGATGGGCAAAGCCAGTGGCTGCGGCAATCTCCGCCATCGTCAGGTGATCCTGCGCCAGCAGTGTTCTGGCGCGCTCGATGCGGCGCTGAATCACATACTGATGCACCGGCAGGCCGGTGGCCCGGCGAAACAGCGTCTTGAGATGCGAAGGGCTCACACCGGCGACCGATGCAATCTGCTCGAGTGACAGATCCTCCGCCAGCTGGTCTTCAATAAACGCGAGCACCTGCTTCAGCCGCCTCCCCGAAAGGATGGCCTCCGGCATCCGCAAAGGCTGCGAGACCGAGCTGTGCTGCGAGACCAATCGCGACGTCATCGCGACGACGAGACCCTCCGTGTAGAGCCTGCCCGAAGGCTGGCCGTTCTCAATCTCCCGGTAGATCGCGTTCGCCAGAAACTCAAGCTCGGGGTCGCGCACCTGGAACCGGTTGCGAATCTCCAGCCGCAGAGGATCATGCCCAGCCTGTTCCGCGACCGAATGAATCAGCGTCTGTGGCAGGCTCAGCAGAAGATTGCGGTCGTTATGATCATGGGCCACCCATTGGCTGGGTGTGTAAGCCGGGATGATGTCCACGTCCCCGTGAACCGCCGTGCCGTTGTACTGCTTTCCGTCGCGGCGGCAGGACAGCAGGGCGGCGGGACCGACGTGCACACAGAGGATGGTCTTTTCGATCCCCGGAAGATTCAGCGATCCGATTGCATCCTGGCGCAACTGAAAGACGACGCCGTGCGCGGTCTCTGCCTGTGCAAAGATCTCCGGCACCTCCCGCGGTTTGCTGCTCCGTGACTGTCGTCCGGCGGCCACGGACCTAGTCTCTCAGGCCGCAACCGCCTTGGGAAGAGCTCACGGCTATGGAACGCTCGCGAGAGGAATCTTCGCGGACGCGATCCGCTTCCGGTTCCACGTATAGGTCGCATACAGATTGGAGTCGCGCCCTTGAATGATCGCCGGATAGGAGTACTCTCCTGGCTCGCTCTCGAGCGTGTGGAACATGGTGAAGTGCTCTCCATCTTTGCTGACCGCCAGGTTGAGCGGGGAGCGGCCGCTGGTGGTGTTGTTATAGATCATCACCACGCGTCCATCGGGCAGCCCGACCGCATCGATGCCCGAGTTGGGATTCGGCAGGTCCAGCGGATGCGCCTCCGTCCAGGTCACTCCGTCGTCGAAGGAGTCGGCAGCGCAGATGCGGCCAATGTCGCGAGTAGAACGCGCATACAGCCGCAGATGCTTCTTTCCGAGATGCACCACAGTCGGCTGAATGATTCCCGTAACGTGCTCTGCGCCTGGCTTGAGAGGAGGCTGCACCGAAGCGGGAGAAGGGATCAGCTTGCTGGGCACAGTGATTGGGCCGAACTTGTGCCATGTCGCTCCATTGTCAGTACTGCGGTCTACCCACACAGCCCACGAGGAGTAGCTCTCGACCGAGGTTCCGCTAACGATCGTTCCGTTAGCGAGGACGAGAGGTTTGTCTTTGATTGGACCCAGAAGACCGGCCGGAAGGTGTTCCGCCTGCGACCATGTCTTGCCCTGGTCCGTGCTGACGATCCGAGCGCCGGTCCACTCCCGCGGATTGAAGCCGTACTTGTAATAGAGCCACAGCTTTCCATCGTGGGTCTCAAACAGCACGGGGTTCCACGTCGGGACATTCGGCTCACGCACCAGCAGTGTCGGAGCCGACCATCCACCAGCAGACGTCCGGCGCGCCCCCCAGATCGCAACGTCCGTGGCTCCCTCATGATCTCCGCCAAACCACGCCGCAAAAAGGTCGCCATTCTTGAGCTGCACTACGGTGGAAGCATGGGCCGAGGGAAAAGAGGCCGTGGTGTAGATAAATTCCTTGGTAATTTCGGGCGAGGCGGGTTGAGCTATCAAGGGCATGGATGCAGGTAGCAGAAGCAGAAGGCAGGCACGAAGCAGATTGTTTTTCATCATCACCAAAGGTCGTTATAAAGATCCGGAGTGCAGAAAACGAACAGCCGATCGGAAGGGGGGTCCTCACGCATAAGTGGGAAAAGGAAAGTTAAACCACGTTTCTGAAATACTCCGGCGCGCGAGAATATTTTGCAAGGGATGCCGCCTCTAAAACGAGCGGACTGAAAAATAGATCGCTGGAATCCTTGCACGTCGACGTTAGAATCAGCGGGGATGGCTCGGACAATTACCAGAAGATTCCTGCAGGTGCTCGTCAACCGGGGGCCATGGGGCTTCTGCGTTCTCGCAGCGCAAAAAGTAGGCCAGCGCCTCAACCTGGTGAAGGTGGCCGAAAGCTCCACCGAGCAAAAGGCCGCAGCGACGGTCGCAAGGCCTGTCCATCCCTTCGACGAGGAATACGGCACTGATACCAGCGGTCTCATCTGGGGCGAGGATCTTACGTCCGGACACCGCAACGATCTTTGGAGCACCGCCTACTACGGAATCTCGCCATCATTGCTGACCGACGTGATCTCCAGCCTCAACCTCCACTGGGAGCGATTCACCTTCATCGACCTCGGCTCTGGCAAAGGCAGGGCTCTTCTGGTCGCCTCTCGTTTTCCCTTCAGAAAGATCATCGGGGTCGAGTTTATTCCGCAGCTCAGCGAGGCGGCGGCGGCAAACATTACAAAGTTCTCCGCTCCCTGGCAGGCCTGCCGCAATATCGAAGCCATCCATGGCGACGCCACCGAGTTTGCCTATCCCTCTGGACCGTTGGTGCTCTATCTCTACAATCCATTTCTCGCCCCCGTGTTGAAGAAGTGCCTGAAGCAGCTGGCGAAGTCGCTCGAAAAAGAGCCGCGCGAGATCTACCTGATCTATGCCAACCCATCCTTTGAAAAGCTGGTGCCGAAGTACCTGCCGAAGATGAAGCGGGAGTGGGAGCGCACCTTCGTCTTCACGCCAGAGGAGGCCGCCGCAGACCGGTTCGGGAGCCAGCAGGAACGGGTCATTCTCTGGAAATATTCAGGTTGAGACGTGCCTGTTCCAGCCAAAGCTCTATCGCAAGCTGGTAAAGGGCTTATAGAGCGAAGGTTCGGCTGGGTGAGAGATCGAGGATAACGCGCTCGATCACAAGCAATTTATTTTGCGGGGCGACCAGGCGTTCATATGATCCATGCGATTTGAGATCTGTAAGACCAGCACTCAGCCCAAGGGGCGTATACTCGGTGACCTACCTCGGGCGGGCCCTTTTCCGACAGCACAAATCTTGGTCAGGATTAGGAGTGATACCGATGGAAACGCTTATTTTGTTGTTAGTTCTAAGCACCAGCCTCTTCACACAGGACCTTGCAAACATTGACGGGAAGGATAACCACGGAAGTAAGACCAGATGGGAACTACCGGGGGATGTACTGGATACCTCAAATCAGATTTCGTTCAATCAAGAGGCGAACGGTGTTTGGTACTTCATGGAAGGTACCTCCCTTGTGCATGATCCGGTCACATATCAATTTTTGCCAAAATACTCGGCTGTCTGCCCTGCTTCCTCAGGGGTGGTCGGCTTGGCTTGCTGGTGGGATACGTTGGAGCCATCGAATCCACTGGCTGCGTTCCCTCATGTTGAGGTCAATTTCACCGATCATGCTATTTTTGATCCTTTCTCAAGTACGCATCCAGCTCACAGCATGACGATGCATCCCGAAACGACTCGCCTTGCGGTCGTCGCATGGCGCAGCCCACAGGAATTGAAGATAGATATCAAAGGCACGATTAAGTCTCTGTACCCCTCGATTCCATGCGGTGATGGAGTTCGCTGGTCTGTAGAAAAAGGAACGAGTGTTCTGGCTTCAGGCGATACATCTCTGTCTTCTTCTGGATTCAGCGTGAAATCGGTCGGAGTTGACAAAGGAGAGGTCATCTACTTTATTGCAGACCCCAAAGCGAACAACCAGTGCGATTCCACGCTAATTTCCGTAGCAATCGCAAAATGAATTGCACTATTGAGATGGACTTAGACGGTGATAGGGAAGGTTTGTACTTCCCGAGCTCTAGAGTTCCATCGCGAACTGCATGGAAGCCTCATAGAGCGCAGATTTTGGCTCCGCGCACAGATCGAGCACCAGACGTTCCAGCACCAGGACCTTACTGACCGGAGAACTCCGCAGTTCAAGATCTGCTCGCGCCACCAGCCGGAGAGCCCGGGTCAGCTCGCGGCGTGATTTGTAGCGGCGCGCCTGCCGTATCAGATCTTCGGCAGCAAAGGGCGGCATGCGAAAGCCCTGCCACAGCGCCTGCCAGATGGCCCGGGAATCTCGAACGTTCTTCTCGAGAATGATCATCATCTGGCGGAAGGTGCGTGCCAGCATATAAAGGTGCCCGATCGCTGCGTCCTCGCCTCCATCCGACGCGTTGAGCAGGCCATGCAGCAGGGCCAGTGCGCGAGCGCGATCCTTGGCGCTGATGGCGTCCGTCAGTTCATACAGGGACCGCTGCTTGGCGGCCAGCACCATGGTCTCCACATCGCCCAGCGTGACACGGTTTCTTGCAATCTCCTCGGTTCCACGAACACCCACGTACAAAAGCAGTTTTTCGAACTCGCTGGAGATCAGCATCATGTCGGCTCCCAACGAGTCGGCCAGTTCGCGCGCGGCATCGGGATCGAATCGGACACCGTGACCCTCTGCCGTGTCGATGATCCACCGGACCGCATCGCTCTCATCGACGCGAGCCAGCTCGACGATGCCGCACCAGTCACCAAGAGTCTCGCGGATGCGCTCATAGCGCTCCTTGTCTTGGTAGTCCATACGGCGCAGATCGGCGGGGATGCGGATATGGTCGGCGACGAAGAGCAGGAGTGCCTGCGGATTTGGAGAGCGAAAGTAGGCGTCAATGGCAGCAAACTCCTCTTTCTTGGAGCCGCGACCGTAAAGTGTCTTGAGATTACGGAGAAAGAGGACTTGAAACGGAGCCATGAGGGACGGCGTCTGCGCGCGGTCCAGAGCTTCGAAGATGCTCGTCTCTGCCAGGTCGAGATCGTGGAGAGAAAAGTCACGGGCGTCTTCCGGAATCAGGCTGGAGAGAACTGCCCGGCGGCACCGGTCATACAGAAAGATCTCATCGCCGATCAGAACGTAGCCGGGCCGGATGGAGGTCGGCGAGGCGATCTCGGCAACGAACCGGTCTGTGGAGGCAAAGCTGCGAAGGGTTGATGCCATTAGAATCCCGGGGCTGGCCGGAGGGAAAGCCCTCTCTCTACTATCGCCTTTGGAGCACTGTTTCTCCAAATCATTGTTGCCCGGCGTTCTTCAAGCCGTAAATGGAGAAAGAAAGTCGAAACTAAAGTGTTGAAGCCTGTCTGAGATCGGCGATCAGAACGACTCCAGCATATCGCTGACCACCATCTGGGCGAAGTCCCGCGACATGCGGGAGATAGCTGGGGACCCTTCCTGGATGAAGGTGTTTACGTCCTGGGTGGACTGATACTGTTCCCGAAAGGTGATGGCGTCGTTGCGGTAGAGGACGCTGCCGTCGTGAGCGGTCAGGAGGACGCTTGCCGTCACCGAAACCAGGTAGCTGGAGGACTGGCTGGAATTGGCGTCGTAAGTCAGCGGCGTGATCGTCTGGGTGAGGATGGTTCCGCGAAGGGTGGCGTCTGCATCGGGCGTGTCGGAGTTGAGAACACGATACCGGGTACGGGTATTAAGCTCGCGAATGACGCCCTGGGTGAAAGCCATCTCGGTGTGGTATGCCTGCGTGCGCGTCGAGAAGATTGGCACCGCAAGAGTGCGTACGTTTGCCGGGATATGAGTCGCCGATCCAGTCGTGTGGTAGCCACACCCCGTCAGCAACGTAGAGACCAGAAAAGAGAGGGCAAGGAGGCGCTTCATGCTGTTGCCTTTATTGTCGCATCCCGGCCAATCGGGCAAACCGGTGAACGGGCACATCAGATTGCGCATCGAAGCATAGGTACGCTGCACGCAGACTAATCTTGAGGATTGCCCATGTATCACCATGTTAAAAAGTTGATGTACACCGTTAATATCGGGGAGCCCGATGTAAAGTTTGGCAACATGCTGCTGGAGCAGTTCGGTGGGGCCAATGGCGAACTGGCGGCAGCCATGCAATACACGATCCAGGGGTGGAACTGTATCGACGACCTTGGAAGGAGAGATCTCCTTCTCGATATTGGCACCGAAGAGTTGAGCCATCTGGAGGTCGTGGGGGCCCTGATTCGGATGCACCTCAAACCGTTGAAGACCAACCGGGAGGCCGCTGAGGCCGATCCTCTGGTAACCATCGCCGGGGGAGGAGGCGTTGCCCTCTTCGATTCGCAGGGAAACCCATGGACATCAACCTATCTGAAGATCACTGGGGAGCTGGACGTCGACCTGCGCAGCAATATCGCTGCCGAGGCGAGGGCCAAGATCGTTTATGAGCGTCTGATCGACCATACGGATGACCCTGGGTCGATCGACACACTGCAGTTCCTGATGACCCGAGAGATCACTCATATGAAAGCCTTCCAGGCGGCTCTGGAGAGCATGGAGAAGCCGATGTTCTCCATTGGCATGCTTAAACCAACGCCGGGCATCGTGGACGAATACTTCAACGGCTCAACCGGGGATGGAAATGAAGGCGACACCGACATGCGCGGACCGTGGACGTCCACGTATGGGCTGCACGCGGTCGACCCCAAGATGGATGCTCCCGGAGGAGGACTCTCGGTTCAGACCATCAACGGGAAGATCGATGGCGAGGCACGCGGCAAGCAGGACGAAGCCCAGAAAGCCACGACCTCACCCGGGGACGAGGCGATCGGCAAGAAGGCCTCCGGCAAATCCAAAGCAGGCACGAAGAGCGTAGCCAAGAAATCGTAGTAACCATCAAAATCGGTTTTGGCGGTTATGGTTTTTTCAAAGGAAAAGAAGAGGCAGCCATCAGGCTGCCTCTTCTTTTTGATGCTGGGTTTGAAGGTCTACGCCGGAGAAGGCTGGCCTTCGTTGAAGCCGGGCTTGCGCCCTGCCTCTGGCTTGAGTACCTTCTGGGCCTCGCCGCCCGGGCCGGAGTCGACTCCCGCCAAGGCAGACTTGATCGCAGGAAGATCCTTGCCCTCGATGATCAGCTTGATCTCGTTGGCATCAAGGGTCTCGCGCTCCAGAAGGGCACTGGCGAGCCGGTGCATGATGTCCTGGTTGGAGTTGAGCAGGCTATACGCCGCCTGGTAGGCCGTATCGACGAAGGCGCGAACTTCGGCGTCGATCTGACGGGCAGTCTCGTCGGAGAAGTCGCGGTGCTGTGCGATCTCACGTCCGAGGAAGATCTGCTCTTCCTTCTTGCCGAAGGTCATCGGACCGAGCTTGGACATACCGAACTCGCAGACCATCTTGCGGGCGAGGTCGGTGATGCGCTCGATGTCGTTGCCGGCACCTGTGGTCATCTTACCGAGGAAGATCTCTTCGGCGCAGCGTCCGCCCATGAGGGTGGCGAGGCGCGTCTCGAGATATTCCTTGGTGACGGTGTGCTGGTCTTCCTCAGGGAGGTAGACGGTGACACCGAGGGCCATTCCGCGAGGAATGATGGTGACCTTGTGGAGCGGGTCGGAGTGCTCACGCAGCGCAGAGACGAGGGTATGACCGGCCTCGTGATAGGCGGTCACCTTCTTCTCTTCGTCGGTGAGGAGCATCGACTTGCGCTCTGCACCCATCATCACCTTATCCTTGGCTACTTCGAAGTCGTACATGTGGACCGACTTACGGTTGTAGCGGGCGGCGGTGAGGGCGGCCTCGTTGACCATGTTGGCCAGGTCGGCACCGGAGAAGCCGGGGGTTCCACGAGCGAGGATGTTGAGGTCAACGTCTTCCGCCATGGGGACCTTCTTGGAGTGGACCTTGAGAACCTCTTCACGGCCACGGATGTCCGGGCGATCGACGATGACGCGACGATCGAAGCGGCCGGGGCGGAGAAGCGCGGGATCGAGTACGTCGGGACGATTTGTGGCAGCGACGAGGATGACACCGTCATTGGCCTCGAATCCGTCCATTTCGACCAGAAGCTGGTTGAGGGTCTGCTCACGCTCGTCGTGTCCGCCGCCGAGGCCTGCGCCACGATGACGGCCAACGGCGTCGATCTCGTCGATGAAGATGATGCAGGGAGCGTTCTTTTTGCCCTGCTCGAAGAGGTCGCGAACGCGGCTGGCGCCGACGCCGACGAACATCTCGACGAAGTCAGAGCCCGAGATGGAGAAGAAGGGAACGTTCGCTTCACCGGCTACTGCGCGCGCCAACAGGGTCTTACCGGTTCCTGGAGGTCCGACGAGGAGCACACCCTTGGGGATGCGGCCGCCAAGGCGCTGGAACTTCTGGGCCTCGCGTAGGAACTCGATGATCTCCTTGAGCTCTTCCTTGGCCTCGTCAACACCGGCGACATCCTTGAAGGTGATCTTCTTCTGCTGCATCGAAAGCAGGCGGGCGCGCGACTTGCCGAAGCTCATCGCCTTGTTGCCACCGGACTGCATCTGGCGCAGGAGGAAGAACCAAAGACCGAGAAGCAGCGCGAAGGGAGCGAGCTGGATGAGGAAACCAAGCCACGCGTTCGAGTTCTGGTCCTTGATGCTGATATTGACGCCGTGGTCGCGCAGCGTCTTGTACATGTCGGGGTAGTTGGCCGGGATGGTGGTGTGGAACTGAGTCTTATCGTCCTTCCACTTGCCGGTTACCTCGGAGCCGTTGACCATAACCTCAGCGACTTTACCCTGGTCGGCGTCGTTGAGGAGCTGGGTGAGGCTGATGTTCTTTTCCTGGCCGGCCCCTGTGCCCTTGACCACAAACTGCCAAAGGAAGACGAGGCAGGTGATCATGAAGACCCAGATCAGAATTTGTTTGACGGTCGAGTTCAAAGCGTATTCCTCATTTCCTTGTCTGCGTTGCCGTAAGTGCGTGGACGGCTTGTCAGACCCGGCACCCTTATGCGCAGAGCCTTCAGGGGAGCCTACATCGTTAGACGATAGCGATAAAGGAAGGTTCCATGGAGAGCAGGTTTGATCCGCGCGCACCGTGGTAACGGTCCTACACCGTCAGATGGTTAAGATTCTACTCCGAGGGATATGGATTCAGGGAGGAATCGTGGTTTTTCGCTGCAACTATGCAGTAAGCGGTTGGACGTTCGGGTTGCCTCAGGGAAGATTGTCGGTACCGCTTGCAAAATGCGGGGATTCCCAGGCTTCGTGCTTCGCACTCCGCTCGGGAATGACACGTCTTAATCGTTTGCCGGAACGGCACCTTTCGATCTTGATCGGAAGGACATCGGTTGGAATGGGAACAGCCTGAACTTCGGTCGGAGTGGCACCTTTTTGAAGGTGGTCGGATAACGCCTCGATTTGCTCGAAGACGTGACCCTCCCCTTTTCTCCTAAGGTCTTTGTTCTGAGACAGATTCAGAGAAGATACGGAGCTCGCGGGGAGAGCGTTGGGCCCGAAGACCGCCGGCGAGATGAAGGGAGGCTCCGGTGCGCCCGGCCACGGTGGGGAGTGAGGCGAAACCGGCCAGAGCGAGCAGGCGTGTGGTGTCGTCGAAGCTGAGTCGGAAGCCCAGTTGGCGAGCCGCTGCCCGCAGGACGCGCCGGCGAAGGGCGGGGTCGAGGGTGCGGAGCCGGTCGAGTTCGATGGCGATGGCGGAGGTGCCAGGGGTTGTAGCGACGGCGCGACCACCTCCCCTGACCGGCTTTCCTGGAAGTAGAAGCTGCGGGAGTAGGCGGCTGAGTTCGGATCGCCAGCGGGACTCCTCCTCGCGGGCGAGCTGGGCGAGGTTGGCGAGTGTCTGGTCGATGGACGGGTTGAAAGAGCGGAGCTGGGGAAGGAGCTCGTGCCGAATACGGTTGCGGGTGTAGGTCGTGTCGGTGTTGGTGGAGTCGGTTCGCCAGCTCTGATGGCGAGCCTGGAGGAAATCTTCGATCTCGCTGCGGCGGGTCCCGAGCAGGGGGCGGAGGATTCGGCCAGATCGGGCTGGATTTTGAGATTGCGGCGAACTGACGGATTCGACTGTGACGACGGGATGGATCGCTGAAAGGCCTTCGGTCCAAGCTCCGCGAAGCAGCTTCATCAGGACGGTTTCGGCCTGGTCGTCGAGGGTGTGGGCGGTGAGGATGGAGTCGGCGTGGCCGGAGGCGATGAGGGTTCGGAAGAAGGCATAGCGGACCTCACGGGCGGCCTCCTCAATGGTCTCGCGGTTCTGGGCGGCGCGAGCGGGTACATCGGCGCGATGGATGTGAAGGGGGACGTCGAGCTGAATGCATAGATCCTGCACGAAGGAGAGATCGGCTTCGGACTCGGCGGCTTCGCGGATGCCGTGGTGGACATGGACGGCGGAGAGACCGACGCCGAGAGAGTCACGAGCGGCGGTGTTGGCTTCGTGAAGAGCGAGCAGGAGGGCGACGGAGTCCGCACCTCCGGAGACGGCGACGCATATTCGGTCGCCTGGGCGGATGTTGTCGCGGCTGAAGGGAAGGGTGGGGGATTGCGGCATCGGTATTGATTTTATGGGAGGACCCCGGCAGCCGGCGGAGCCGCACTCTTTGAGAGTGCGGAGAATCTTCGCCTCGAGGAGATGCTCTACTGAGCCGGTTTTGGCAGTCTACCTGAGCGGAGTTGCAGAGGTGGGAGAGGGCGAAGCGGAAGAGTCTGGGTGGAGGTGGAACCTGGAAGGATGGTGACTTCGCGCGAGGAAACGGACCCTGGCTCAATGCGGACTTCACTGCCTCCGGCGACGTTGAGCTGAACGTTGACGATCAGTTCTTTCAGGGTGTCGGAGTCCAGTTGAAGCGCCTGTTTCGGCACGACGAAACCGGGGAAGTGAACGGTTACGGTGTAGTTCCCCGGGTGGGTATAGAGGAAGTATCGGCCGTCGTCGCCGGTGGTGGCTTCGAGAGTGGTTTTGTTTGGAGAACACTCCAGACGGACGATGGCGTTGGCGACGACCGCACCGCTGATGTCGGTGACGAGTCCGGACAGAGAGGCAGGCGGTTCGCAGACGGCTAGACGGTCAGTTCGTAGATTGAGGACAGGCAGGCTGAGTTGGAGAGCGGGGGACGCGACCTGAGCTTTTGAGTCGTCTGGCTGCAATGAAATAGATTGCTGACGGGCCTGGAACCCTTCGGCACTGACCTTGAGGGTGTAGTCGCCCGGGTGCAGCATGAAGGATAAACCGGCCCTGATTGGAGGCGGTGGTCTCGAAGATGGTTTGGTTCGACTCGAGACGGACGATCGCTCTGGTGATTCCGATGCCAGCGGTATCCGTTATTACGCCGGAAAAGGTTGCTGTGCGGGTTTGCGCGATCAGCGGTGTGGCGCACAGGATGGCCGCTGTGGAGATGAGGCTGCAACGAAAGGAAGGCACGGGGGGCATGATTTGGATCCCGGCTCATCGTAGAGCAAAGGGAGCAAATCTTTCGAGATTTTTATACTTGTCAGATGTTCGAGACGAGGGTTGCGACGGAGGCGGATGCTGCGCTGATTGCCGGGCATCGAAGCTTGATGTTTGCGGAGATGGGCCATGGCGATGAGAGGCAGCTGCGTGAGATGGCGGAGGCGTTCATTCCCTGGGTGAGGGAACGGCTGCGCGATGGCCGCTACCTGGGATGGCTGGTTCAGGACGAAGAGGCGGTCGAGCGGGAGCGGGGTTGTGGCTGATGGACTTTCCTCCCCACTGGCGCGATCCGCAGCCGCTGCGGGCATATCTGCTGAATTTTTACGTCGCTCCCGAGGCTCGGGGTCGCGGGCTCGCGCGCGATTTGCTGCAACGGGCGGTCGAAGAGGCGCGGCAGCATGGTGTCAGGGTCATCTCCCTGCATGCATCGAACGCCGGCAGACCGATCTATGAGCAGTATGGATTTGAAGCGACGACCGAGATGATGCTTCTGTAGGTCTGCTCGGTTTAGACGTCGAGGCCTATGAGGCGCATCAGGGCGACTCCATTGCTTCGGGTTACGGGGCCTTCGCGGAGGATGAAGTCGAAGTTCATCTTGCCGTCCTCGATCTCGTCCTGAAAGTGCATGTTGTGGATGAGGCTGCTGCTCAACTGCGTGACCGCGAGGTCGTGGGTGCTGATGAGGCCGATGGCGTCGGTTGCGAGCAGGGAGTTCACGACGCCCTGGGCTCCGATGAGGCGATCGCGGGAGTTCGTTCCCTGAAGCAGCTCGTCGAGGAGAAAGAAGAGCGGTGGCCGCTGCGTTGCAAGATCGCGAATGTGGCGAAGACGCGTGATTTCGGCGTAAAAGCGTGAGCTTCCCTTCTGCAGCGAATCGTTGACGAGAATGCTGGCTCCCACGCGAAGGGGAGTGAGCTGCAGCGAGTGGGCGCGAATGGGTGCACCGGCCATGGCGAGGACCGTGTTGATGCCTGCGGCCCGCATGAGTGTGCTTTTGCCGGACATGTTGGAGCCACTGATGAGGAGAAGCCTGTGCTCGGAGTTGAGGGCGAGGTCGTTGCGGACGCAGCGGGCATTGGGAATCAAGGGATGGCCCAGGCCGGTGGCAACAAAGGTGGGATCTCCGGAGAGGACTTGAGGGAAGGGATCGTCGGGATGCTCGAAGCTGTAGGTGGCGAGGGAGAGAAGGGCTTCCATCTGGGCGACTGCGGAGAGCCATTGCGGGATGACCGAGTTGAACTGATGACGCCAGGAGTCTGCTATGAAGGCGAGCTGAACGGAGTAAAGGAAGGGAATATCGAGGAGCCGCATCAGCGGATTTTCGAGCGACTGGATGTACTGGACGATGGTGTCGAGCCGGGCGATCGCGTGGGAGGCGGTGACTCGATGGGTAGAGAGACTGTCCTTCAGGGATTGGAGCGGGGCGGCCTCGAAGGCCTCCTTCTCGATTCGCGAGAGCAGGCAGGAGAGAAGCTTGAGGTCAGCGAAGGCGTGCTCGGCCTGGTGGAGAACCGTCTGGACTCTGGAACGATGGATCGCGACGATGACGCCTTCGAGAAGGAGAACGAGAAAGAAAGGAGCGCGTTGGCCGGTGGCTCCCCAGAAGATCGCTGTCGCGATCATTAGGACAGAGAGGGAAAGAGCAAACCAGCGGACGATCTGGTTGGTGAGCTGAAGGGGGGACTGCGCCCAGGTTTTGAGATCGTCAGGATGAATGCCAGCCTGCAGTTTGTCGCTGCAGGTGGCCATGTCTTCGCGAAAGTCGAGTCTGGAACGCAGGTCAGTGATGGACTGATGACGCTGGTGAATTTCTTCAGGAGGAGACGGCTCGAGCAGCCAGGCAGCGAGGGCGTCTTCGCCCATGCGGGTGCGCGCGACGGAGAGGAGCTCGAAGAGGCTTCCATGACCGAAGATGTCGAGATCGGCAGCGTAGAGGTGACTGGAGATATCGAAGCGGTCTCCGCGTGCGCCCGAGCCCTGCCAGCGATCTTCGATGCGGGCGAGGCCCCTGTTGTAAAAGTCGACTGCACGTTTGGCGACGGATTGTCTTTGCAGAATTCTAGCGTGATAGATGGCGAAGGCGATGAAGATGGCAGAGGGGGCCAAGGCCCAGCCGACGGAGAAGCTGTGAGAGCGGACGTAAATCCAGAGGGTGACGATCTGGATGAGGACCAGAAGGAGGCGAAGGTTGCCGAGGCGGATGTGGATCGCCTCAAAGTGAGCGACCCGGAGCTGACGGGTACGTTGCCGGTCGAGATATTGCTGGGAAGGAGATGAGGGCTGCGACACAGAGCCATTATTACTCGACGAATTCCACGGATCGCTGGAGAGGGCGAGAAAGCGGATCATGATCTTGTATACTTCGCGTTTATGCGAGTTTTTGTGATTCTTCCGGCGGCTGGCATTGGGACCCGAATGGCTGCGGGGTCTCATGTAGCTGCGCCGAAGCAGTTTTTGAGCATCGGTGGAGTTCCGGTCCTGGTGCGCTCGGTAAAGGCGTTCCTCGAGGTTGCGCGCGTGGATGCGGTGTGTGTCGCGGTGCGGGCCGCGGAGCGAGAGCGCGTGGCGGCACAGATGCAGGAATATGATCTGGGGTCGAGGGTGCATGTGGTCGAGGGTGGTGACTCGCGGCAGGAGTCCGTGGCAAATGCTCTTGCGGCGCTGGAGTCGAGCGAGGACGATGTTGTGCTGGTCCACGATGCGGTGCGGCCGCTGATTGATGCGGCGACGATCGAGAGGACGATTGATGCGGTTGAACGGCACGGAGCGGCGATTGTGGGTCTGCCTGCTGTAGACACGATCAAGCAGGTAGAGCGGACCTCGGACGGGGCGATCATTACCGCTACGGTTCCGAGGGAGCGGGTGGTGTTGGCCCAGACTCCACAAGGTGCGCGGGTAGGTCTGCTGCGGCGAGCCTTTGCGGAGGCCGCCGCAGACGGATTTGCAGGAACTGATGAGGCGAGTCTGCTGGAGCGGGCAGGTGTGGAGGTTGCGGTGGTTCCGGGGTCGGCGAAGAACTTCAAGATTACGCAGCCGGGTGATATCGAGTTGGCGGAGTTTTATCTGAAGCAGGCAGGTGCGCGATGAGCATGAGGATCGGGTACGGGTTCGACTCGCATGCATTTAAGCCGGGCGTGCCGCTGGTGATCGGCGGACTTGCGATTGAGCATCCGGAGGGGCTGGCTGGTCACTCGGATGGGGACGTGTTGCTGCATGCAATTACGGATGCGCTTCTGGGGGCGGTTTCTGCCGGAGATATCGGGACATTTTTCCCGCCGAGCGATCCCCGATGGAAGGGTGCGGCCTCGCATATCTTTCTGCAGACGGCACTCGAAGAGGTGGCGACGGCAGGATACAAGATTGTGAACGTAGACACCGTCCTGGTGATGGCCCGGCCGAAGATTGTGCCGATCGCGGGGGAGCTGCGCGAGAAGGTGGCAGAGCTGTTGGGAGTGAAGCCGGGGGAAGTGGGCATCAAGGCCAAAACGCCGGAGGGATTAAACCAGGATCACGTTGCGGTGGCGCATGCGACGGTGCTGCTGGAAAGCGTGAAGCTTGTGGATGCGCCGGTGCGGCTGACTGTAGCGGCCGAGGTCGATGATGATATCGACGAGGTGGTGAAGGGGCTGGTGGGAGAGTCGCGGGATATCTCTGCCCTGGGGCGGAAGCGTCCGGCCTTCGACACGGACGACCTGACTTAGGACCATTTCGCGAGGCGGAAACACTCGAAGGCCCGTGATAGGGTCGGGGGTTCCTCTGCGGTTCTACCTTTCCGGTCGGAATGGCAAACACAAAGCAGCGATTTTGCTTACGAGATTGTCGCTGCCTTGCTCTGGATGACAGATCAGCTGAGGGTGTTGTGGTGCTCAGGATTTAACGATGGCGAGTGCGAAGCCGTCGTAGCCTTTGACGCCGACGGTCTGGATGGCGGTGGCGTCGAGACGAGGGTGGTTGCCAAGCTTTTCGAGGAAGGTGCGTGTTCCGGTGACGCGGGGGTCGGTATCGGTCTTGTCGACGATGGCTCCTTCGCGAACAACGTTGTCGCCGAGGATGAGGGTTCCTGGACGAGAGAGTTTGACGGCCCAATCGAGATAGCTGGGATTGTTGGGCTTATCGGCGTCGAGGAAGATGAAGTCGAAAGGGGCAGGATTCTCCGCGTGCAGGGCGGCGAGGGAATCGAGAGCAGGACCGACGCGAATATCGACCAGCGCAGAGAGGCCTGCGCGCTGAATGTTCGAGCTGGCAACGGCAGCGTGCTTCGGGTCGAGTTCAAGCGTGATGAGCTGGCCGTCGGGGGGCAGAGCACGAGCGAGCCAAATGGTGGAGTAGCCGCCGAGGGTTCCGATCTCGAGGATGCGGCGTGCGCCCTGAACGCGCGCAAGAAGATGGAGCAGCTTGCCCTGATTGGGAGCTACGTCGATAGCGGGAAGACCGGCGCAGGCATTGGCTTCGAGCGCATCTTCGATACGCTGGTCCGGCGAGATCAGCGTGTCGGCGAGGCAGCGGTCAACTTCGTTCCAGAGTTTCTGATCCATAGGTGAAACAAGGATAGATTTTAAGACGATGATCTGTACAGGAAGGCTGAACCAGCGGCGGTGTCGGCTGGAGGGGCTTTCCATGCCTGTGAGCGAGGAGCAAGCGATGCGGATGGGGTTGAGTTTGCCGGCGGTGATGATCCTGGGTGGCGTCGTGTATGGGCAGACGGTGGCTCAGCCAAGATTGATGGAAGCACCGACAGCAGCGCCTTGTGTTGTACAGGATGAGTGGGCGACTCCGGCGGAGAAGAGTTGCTACGCGACGACTCCAGACTATGCAGCAACGATGGCGTATCTGAAACGAGTGGAAGCGGCTGCGCCTGGCGAGATAAAGATAGAGCCGTTTGGAAAGACCGGCGAGGGCCGCGAATTGGATATCGTTGTCGCCTCGCGGGATGGGGTTTTTGATCCCGCGGCGATCCATGCAGCGAAACGCCCTGTGGTGCTGGTGCAGAATTCGATTCATGCGGGTGAGATGGATGGCAAAGATGCCTGCCTGGCGTTGCTGCGCGACATGGTGATCACAAAGTCGAAGTCAGCTCTGCTGGAACGGGCGGTGTTCGTTTTCATTCCGATGTATAACGCAGATGGACACGAGCGCAGGAGTCGCTATAACCGGATTAATCAGGATGGCCCGGCGGAGATGGGTTGGCGGGGGAACGGGACCAACCTGAATCTGAATCGCGATTACCAGAAGGCCGACGCTCCGGAGACGCGGGCATTTCTGGCGATGTTCCATCAATGGATGCCGGATTTCTTTGTTGATGATCACGTGACGGATGGCGCGGATTATCAGTACGACGTAACGTTCACAATGGACGACGGACCGAATGTGCCTGCGGGAACGGCGAAGTGGGTGGATGAGGTGGCTACGCCGACGCTGGAGAGGTATGTGGATGCTCATGGGCACCTGGCATCGCCGACTTATATCACGCTGGCGAGCGATAACGATCCTGCTGAGGGATTGGGATTCAACGATAATCCTCCGCGGTTTTCGACGGGATACATGATCCTCGAGGGCCGCCCTGGAATGCTGGTCGAGCTGCACATGTTGAAGGACTATCGAACGCGGGTGACTGGCAACTACGAGATTCTGGCCGGGTTGATGGAGCTTGTGAATCGTGATGCCGATAAGCTGATCGCGTTGAATGCTGCCGCCGATCAGGATGCCAAGACGATGGGCTCGCATCCTTTGAGCAACGTGAAGTATCCTCTGGCGCTGAGCTGGGGAGGGCAGACTACGCCTTTCCTGTTTCGCGGATACAAATACACTCGCGAGCTGAGCGGAGTTTCCGGCGCGATGTGGGTGCGGTATACGCATGAGCCCTGGAACGTTTCGCTGCCGGCGCAGACGGGATTCAAGGTTACGGCGGAGACGACTCCGCCTGCGGCTTATCTGATTCCCGCGCAGTGGACGCAGGTGATCAGCGTGCTGGCGGCGCATCAGGTGGAGATGACGCGCACGACAGCGGCGTGGTCAGGAGTGGTCGAGACGTATCGATGCAACGGAATGGTCTGGCAGGGCCCGCCCTTTGAGGGAAGGCACCCAACCTTTAATGGAGAGGCTCAGCATGATGCGGGAAGATTTGGGAGCTGTGTTCTGGTGCGGGAGCCGTTGAGCTTTCCTGCAGGATCTGTTGTGGTGCGGTTGAATCAGCGGTTATCGCGAGTGGCGATGGCGTGGCTGGAGCCTGCGGCCCCGGATTCGGCGCTGCAATGGGGATTCTTTGATTCCATCTTCGAGCAGAAGGAGTACGGCGAAGCCTACGTTTTGGAAGAGCTGGCGCGAGAGATGATGGCGAAGGATCCGAAGCTGAAGGCGGAGTTCGAGAGGAAGGTCGCAAGTGATCCAGCGTTCGCAGGCAGTCCAAACGCCCGGCTGGAGTTCTTTTACGAGCGGTCGCCCTGGTATGCCGCCAATCGCGTGGGGCTTTATCCGGTGGGACGTTTGAGCAGCCTGGAGGGGATTCCTGTTCATTAGGGAGGTCGAAAGACCGGCCAACCCTCTTTGCGCAAAGGGGACCTGTCTGAAAGGGGGAGAGGTGGTGGGGCAGGCATTGCAAATTGCAGGGTTCCTCAGTTCTCCCTTCGCACCACCCGGAATGACACGTAATTGGGATTTGAAGCTCACGCAAACGACAAACTAGTTGCGGAGACCGGATGCAAAGCGGAGTTTATTAGTTACAATCCGCACATGCCATCCAGACGAAGCTTTCTTTTTGCCGCCTCCGCAGCAGTCGCAGCGCCGTCTTTGCAGGTTGAGGCGCAACGGCCATCCGCTCCTTCTACCGAGATTAAGAAGCTTCCGCCTGCGATAGAGGCGCTGACGAGCAGGCGTTCTGAGGCTGTACCGATCACACTGGAAGAGCGTGAGCATCGGATTGAACGAGCTCGTGAACTGCTGGCCAAGAACAAGATTGATGCCCTGGCGATCTGCGCCGGGACGTCGCTTGCCTATTTCACTGGGTTGCGATGGGGTCAATCAGAGCGGTTTTTTGCATGGGTTCTCCCGAGCAAAGGGAATCCATTTATTGTGTGTCCCGTGTTTGAAGAGGGCCGTGTGCGTGAGCGCATGGAGGCAAAGCCAGCGACACTGCCGCAGGCTTCTGTGACCAAGGTTTATACGTGGAATGAAGACGAGAATCCGTACACGCTGCTCGCAAAGGCGCTGAAGGAGGCGGGAATCTCCAGTGGGCGGGTGGGAGTGGAGGAGCGAACCCAGTTTGCGTTCTCGGATGGAATTGCCCATGCCAGCCCATCCCTGACCGCAGTCAGCGGAACTCCGGTTACAGCGGGGTGCCGCGCCGTGAAATCGCCGGCAGAGCTTGCCCTGATGCGGCTGGCCAACGACAACACGCTCAAGGTATATGAGGCTGCGTGGAAGTCGCTTGAACCCGGCATGACGAATCGGCATGTCTCGGATTTAATCGGCGCGGGCTATGAACGAACGGGATTTCCGGGATACGCGTCGTGCCAGGTGGCGGAGTACTCGGCGCTGCCCCACGGGTCGCTGCAACCGCAGGTGATTCGCGAAGGGCAGATTATTCTGCTGGACGATGGCTGCGTGGTTGAGGGATATCAGTCAGACATTTCACGCTCGTTCGTGCTGGGTAAAGCTACCGAGAAACAGAAGAAGGTCTTCGATATTGTCCACAAGGCACAGGCGGCTGCGCTGGCAGCGGGCAAGACCGGCGCAGCGTGTCACGCTGTCGATGATGCGGCGCGAAAGGTGATTGCGGACGCAAGGTTTGGTCCGGATTACAAATACTTCACACATCGGCTCGGTCATGGGATCGGAATGGATGGTCATGAGTGGCCGTACCTGGTGCGAGGCAACAATCTGCCGCTGGAGACGGGGATGACGTTTTCCGATGAGCCTGGAATTTATATTGTGGGTGAGTTCGGGATCCGCCTAGAGGACGACTGGGTCGTGACGCCTAGCGGCGGCGAGATGTTTACGCCGCAGAGCCCTTCGCTCGAAGATCCATTTGCCAAGGCCTGAGTTCAGACGCGGCAGACGCGAACGAGGACCTTCGCGTCCGCGTTTCGTCACAGAGAGGGCAGGAAAGCGCGAATGAGGTGAGGTTTCAGGATGGCGGGATGATGTAGTCTCTTTACCTGCGCCACGAGAGACTTGCATCTTGTTGACGCCTGACTGGAGTCAACGGCTATGTCTCATTTCCGTAGAATAATCGCTATTCTGCTGGTTTCGATTTCGGCTGCTGCGGGTGCAGAAGCCCAGCAGGATGAAGCTGCGAAGACGACGCACGGTATCGCCTTGTCGAGTATGGATACTGCAGTGCGTCCGGGGGACGATTTTTATCTCTATGCCAATGGCGGGTGGATTAAGCGCACGGAGCTGCCACCGGACCGGACATCGCTTGGGGCCTTCAACGTGCTGATTGATCGTAGCAATCACAGGGTTGCGCAGATTATTGAAGATGCGGCAAAAGCCAATGCGCCGGCGGGATCGAACCTGCGCCGGATTGCCGATCTTTATCACTCCTACATGGATGAACCGACGATTGAGGCTCGCGGTCTTGCAGGGATCAAGCCACATCTGGATGCGATCTCTGCGATCCATACGCCGCGGGAGCTTGCTCATTCGCTGGGACTTTCGCTACGCGCGGATGTCGATGCGCTGAACAACACCAACTTTCACACGGCGAATGTCTTTGGACTGTGGGTCGCGCCGGACTTCAATGATTCTGACCATTACGCGGTGTATCTGCTGCAGGGAGGCTTGCAGCTTCCGAACCGTGACTACTATCTCTCGAGTAGCCAGCATATGGTCGAGGTTCGTGACAAATATAAAGCTCATATCGCAAAGATGTTTGAGTTGGCGGGTTTCTCTGATGCCGGGTCGCGTGCTGAACGGGTCGTTGCGCTCGAGGGAAAAATTGCGGAGAAACAAATTTCGTTGGCGGATTCTGAAGATATCCATAAGTCCAACAACGTTTGGAAAGCGACGGATTTTGAGAGCAAGGCTCCGGGGCTGGATTGGCATGAGTTTTTCCAGGGCGCGGGGCTGGAAAAGCAGACGAGCTTTATTGTCTGGCAGCCGACTGCGTTTACCGGAGAAGCCGCACTGGTGAAGAGCGAGTCGATGGAGGCATGGAAGGATCTGCTCGTCTATCACTTACTGGAAGCGTACGGAGGAACGCTTCCATCGGCGATCGCGGCGGAGCGATTTGCGTTTACGGGCGGAGTCCTGACCGGGGTTACGCAACAGCGTCCGCGAGATGTGCGTGGTGTGATGCTGGTGAATGGAATTCTTGGCGATGCTATTGGGCAACTGTATGCGAAGCGGTTTTTCAGTCCGGAGGCGAAGGCGCAGGTAGAGGATCTGGTAGCGAATTTGATGACCGCCTTCAGGAAGCGCCTTGAGACGGTGACCTGGATGGCTCCGGCCACCAAGGCTGAGGCTTTGGCGAAGCTTGGAACGCTGCAGGTATCGGTAGGATATCCGGAGAAGTGGCGGTCCTATGAGGACTATGAGGTTAAGGCCGACGATCTGTTCGGCAATGTGTGGAGGGCCGGTCTGTTTGAGTATCAGTATCAGCTGTCGCGTATTGGCAAACCGGTCGACCGCAAAGAGTGGACGATGGAACCGCAGACGGTGAATGCCGTGAATCTGCCGCTGCATAATGCTCTGAATTTTCCGGCAGCCATTCTGGAGCCGCCGTTCTTCGATTCCGAGGCTCCGGCAGCGGCGAACTATGGAGCGATTGGAACGATCATCGGCCACGAGATCTCGCATACCTTCGACTCGGAAGGCGCGGCGTTCGATTCGAAAGGACGAGTGCGGAACTGGTGGACCGCGGAGGACTTTGAACACTTCAAAGCGGCGACTGCAGCGCTTGCGGCTCAGTATGACACGTACAAACCTTTTCCCGATGTCGCCGTGAATGGCCGTCAGACGCTGGGAGAAAATATCGCCGACGTTGCAGGCTTGTCAGCAGCGTTCGACGGGTTCCATGCTTCGCTGAAAGGGAAGCCAGTTCCCAAGGATGGAGGATTTACGGGCGACCAGCAGTTCTTTATTGCGTTCGGCCAGAACTGGGGATCGAAGACGCGGGACAGCGCCCTTCGGCAGCAGGTCCTGACAGATCCCCATGCTCCAGGGATGTATCGGGCGGAGACGGTTCGGAATATTGACGGATGGTACACCTCCTTCGATGTGAAACCCGTCGACAAGCTGTATCTTGCGCCTTCGGAGCGGGTTCGAATCTGGTGATGTCGATAATCCGATAATCGCCACACTGGATTGGATATCGCACAAATGATAGGTTCGATATCTGGGTTGTAGGATGAAGGACTTGCGGAAGCGTCAATCAAAATGGAGCAAGTATAGCGATGATTACAACGGTACAGCAGCACATTTTGCAGCAGCAGCAGGAATTGTTGAAGTCGACTGGCCGCGAGGCGACGGGAACATTTAGCTGGCTGCTGAGCGGAATCACGCTGGCAACCAAGATGATTGAGGCGAAGATACGTTCGGCCGGGCTGAGCGATGTGCTGGGTGCAGCCGGTGCCGAAAACGTGCAGGGAGAGCAGCAGCAGAAGCTGGATGTTTATGCCAACCAGGCGATGCTGCACTGTCTTGGATTGCGGGATAGCGTTGCTGCTCTGGTGAGCGAAGAAGACGAGGAGCCAGTTACGTTCAATCGCGATGCGGAGACGGGAAAATACATCCTCGTCTTCGATCCGTTGGATGGATCGAGCAACATCGACGTCAACGTGAACGTGGGTACGATCTTCAGCGTTCTGCGCCGTATGCCTGCCGAACTGGGGACGCTGGAGGAGTCGATTCTGCAGCCCGGGTTTCGGCAGGTCGCCGCAGGTTACGTGGTCTATGGGCCTTCGACGGTCTTGGTTTACACCGCGGGAGACGGTGTGTTTGGATTCACGCTTGATCCCAAGATTGGAGCATTTGTTCTGAGTAATGACCGCATGCAGATGCCCGAGCAGGGAAGCTACTACTCCGTGAACGAAGCAAACGCGATGACATGGCCGGAGGAGTACAGAAGTTACGTGACGATGCTGCGTGAGGGAGGGCTGCAGAAGACGTACAGCTCGCGTTATATCGGCAGCCTGGTTGCGGATTTCCATCGCACGCTGCTGAAGGGAGGCGTCTTTTTGTATCCGCCAACAGAGAAACAGCCGAAGGGTAAGTTGCGTCTTCTGTATGAAGCTAATCCGCTCGCATTTATTGCAGAACAGGCGGGAGGCATGGCGACGAACGGCACGGATCGGATTCTGGACATCCGACCTACCGGCATTCACCAGAGAACGCCGTTCTGCGTTGGCGGCCGCCGTGAGATGGAGGCTCTGAAGAACGTGCTTGCAGGAGCGGTGGCTTCGTGAGTTTCTCAAGTGTCGTGGTTGACATTCGGGAGGAGCGGCGTTCAGGAAGGCGTCAGCAGTGGCAGCTGCTGCTGGAGCATAGCGAATTCAGGGTAGGCGATACGGGAGTACTGGAAGCGGTGGCTCGAAGCGGTGTGCGACTGGCAGTGCCTATACTGGGGGTTTATGAAGAGAACGGCGAAATATGGCTTCGGGTGGAAAAGCCATTGATGGCGGGAACAGTGGTCATAGCCCAGATAGAGCGAACGGGTGGTGACGTTTGAGAGAAGATTCGCTTCCTGATACACTTGAGCAGTTGTTTTTCATCCCAAGAGAATTTAAGCCGATTTATTTTGAGACGGTTTAGGGGCTGTAGCTCAGTTGGGAGAGCGCCTCGTTCGCAACGAGGAGGTCAGCGGTTCGATCCCGCTCAGCTCCACCAGATACTTGGACAGCATGCACGCCGGGCATCCTCAGGGCTCGGCATTTTTATGTCGCCATAGGTGTGACACTCCCCTAACCATTTCCTGCAAATGGGTATGCCCCATTGTGGAGGACCGCCTGGGAAGATGATCGTCGCCGTGTCGTCCGCGGTGGCCATGGGCGACGAACTGCAACGCTGGGGATGAAGCGTTGTTTCCGACGAATGAATTGGAGTTCGAGAGAACGAAATCATAGCTGACTCCCAAGCCGCGGTTTGCCGATATCTGTAATCTAGACTGCTAACCTGTATGCGATGGCGAAAGCGCAGAAAGATATTTTCGCGGGTTTGATCCGGCTGCACGTTTTGCATCACGCGAGCCGCGAGCCAATCTATGGCCTGGAGATGATCCAGGAACTAGGTCGACATGGCTACCGGCTTGGCCCGGGAACGATCTATCCCTTATTACACGGGATGGAAGCCAGTGGCTTGCTACGCTCGAAGACAGTCGGTGGAGTTGGAAGACCGCGCCGCATCTACATTGCCACAGCTACGGGTAAGCGGGCTCTCAAAGAGGGCCACGCCAAAGTACGGGAGCTACTGCTCGAGATGGAAGAAGATGGCTGAGGTGCGTGAACCTTAAGCCTGCCTTAAGTTTAGTCGATCATGTACCAATCGATCTGACCTGTTGATTATGTATTTATCGAATTTCGATATAACTTCTTTGTTAGGTCTCACTGGAGAAGATTCTGCCCCATGAGTATACTGCGCAGCGCGTTTGCTGTATCCGTCGGATTGTCACTTACCTTGGCTTCTCCAGACGCATGGGCGCAAGCAGAAGCGAAGCCACTAACGCTAAGTCGCCTGGTTGATGAAGCCGGCACAAACTATCCCTCGATCCGCATCTCTCAAGAGGAGCTGAACGCATCGAGCGCTCGACTCGATCTCGCGCGCACTGCCTATCTGCCAAAGATCGATGCAAATGCTCAATTCAATCGCGGTAGGCGCAATAACGTATTCGGAAGCGTTCTTCCCCAAGGTGTTATCCCTCCCATGTCGGGTCCGGTCATTGGCACCAACAACGGGGGGACGGTGTGGGGGAGCGCGATCGGTTTGCTGATTAGCTGGCAGCCGTTCGATTTCGGTGTGCGGCGATCGAACGTGAAGGCAGCTGAAGCTGATCGTGATCGGTCAGCTGCAGCGAATCTGCGGACAAAACTCGAGGTGCAGACGGCTTCGGCCGATGCGTATTTTGCAGTTCTCGCTTCCTCGCAGGCATTGAAGTCAGCGCAGACTGCAGTCGAGAACTGGGGAACGTTAAAGCAAAGCATTCATGCGCTCACGACGGCAGATCTTCGTCCGGGAGCAGACGAGTCGCGGGTGGGCGCCGAGCAGGCAGCTGCCTCCAATCAGGTTGCATTGGCGCAGCAGGCATTGGATATGAGTTTGGCTACGCTTCGGAAGTTCCAAGGCGCGTTGAACTCTCCGATCACACCTCCCGCAAAGTTTCTTTCTGAGATTCCTACTAGGGGCAGTCATGATGCCCCGCTGGTCCCCTCGGAAAATCCAATGCTTCTTGAGAAGAAAGCTGCAACCGCAGAGAACGATGCCCAATTGAAAGCTTTGAAGCGTAGCTGGACACCGCAATTCAATCTTCAAGGCGCCGCATATGCACGTGGTACCGGGGCTCAAACGGACGGAACACGACTGGCGGGTGCAAATGGTCTGGGGCCGAATGTGGGCAATTACGTTGTCGGTGTTAACATCACTTTTCCCGTCATGGATTTCGTTAGCATTTATGCGAAAGCATCCGCGCAAGCGTCGATGCTCCGAGCTGCACAAGCAGATGAAGACCTCGCCACAAGAACACTCCAGGAGCAATTTGAGCAGGCGCAGGCGGAGCTTCGAGCAACCGGCACAATCGCGCAGAATACTCCACTCCAGCTTGAAGCCGCTCGAACCAGTCTGAATCAAGCTACCGCGCGCTACAAAGCCGGGCTCGCTCCGATCGACGACGTGGCGCAAGCGCAGCGGCTGCTCGTGCAGGCAGACATCGACAATGCCATCGCTCGAATCAGCGTGTGGCGCGCCTTTCTCAAGCTGCAGTATGTTCGCGGAAACCTGCAGCCATTCCTGGATGAAGTCAACCGGTAGAGGAACTGATTCCCTATGCGTCTTGTTCTAGCAGCTCTCAGCCGTCCTCTCACGGTCGTTGTGATTCTACTTGCGATCGTGGCTGGCTTCTTCATGGCGATCAGCCGGATGAAGATGGACATCTTTCCTCAGGTGGGAAATCCTGTGATTTATGTCGCACAGCCCTACGGCGGCATGAATCCGGCGCAGATGGAAGGATTTCTCACCTACTACTACGAGTATCACTTTCTCTATATCACCGGCATCCAGTCTGTTGATAGCAAGAGCGTTCAGGGTGCGGCTCTGATGAAGCTCACCTTCCGCGAAGGCACAGACATGCAGCAGGCAATGGGAGAAACAGTCGGCTATGTAAATCGCGCTCGCGCCTTCATGCCCCCAGGAACTGTTCCTCCGTTTATTACACGTTTCGATCCCGGCAGCGTGGCTGTGGGACTGCTCCTGTTCACCAGCGCGAATCACACGCAGGGTGAGTTGCAAAATATCGCGCTGAATCAAGTGCGTCCTCTGTTTGCGACGTTGCCCGGTGTGTCGGCGCCGCCTCCGTTTGGAGGCAACCAGCGCACGATTGTAGTGAATCTTGATCCCGACAAGCTGAAGCAATATGGCATCTCACCAGAGCAGGCAATTGCAGCGGTGAGCACGGGCAGCGTGGTTGCGCCTGCTGGAAATCTCTATGACGGCAGCTTGAACCGAATTGTCCGCACCAACGCGACGCTAGGCCCGGAACTCTCGGAGCTGATGGACACACCGATCCACCCGAAGTCGGGCGCCAACGTCTATCTTCGCGATATTGGAAGCATCGAGAACGGTACGGATATCGTCACTGCTTATGCGCATGTAGACGGACGGCGGACGGTATACATTCCGGTGACCAAGCGTTCCGATGCTTCGACGCTTGCCGTCATCCGAGCAGTCAAAGATGCAATACCTGGATTCAAAAAGCTAGTCCCCGATGACGTTGATGTTCGACTGGCGTTCGATCAGTCTAACTATGTTTCCAGCGCGATTAGCGGTCTCGTCCGGGAAGCTCTCCTGGGGGCTGTACTGACGGGAGTTGTTGTGCTTCTCTTCCTGGGAGACTGGCGCGGAGCACTGATCGTCGTCGCAAACATTCCGTTTGCCTTATTCACTGCCGTTCTCTTCCTTTGGGTTTCAGGGCAAACGATCAACGTGATGACGCTAGGAGGGCTGGCGCTTGCTGTTGGTGTGCTGGTGGATGAAGCGACAGTCGAGATCGAAAATATTCATACGCAGATGCTGCCCGGTGTATCGCGTGCCCGGGCTGTCCTGGAAGCATGCAAGAAGACCATCATCGCCCGCCTTCTCTCGATGCTGTGTGTTCTGGCTGTCTTCGTCCCATCCTTCTTTATGACCGGAGTAGGGCGCCAGCTCTTTGTGCCCCTCTCGTTGTCGGTCGGATTTGCGATGATTGCTTCTTACTTTCTCTCCAGCAGCCTCGTCCCTGTCTTTGCGACATGGTTTATGTCTGAGACGCACCGGGGGGAAGAGGCGGAAGGCCGCTTCGGCCGTTTGCGTGGGTGGTATAGCGGAAACCTGGACCGTCTTCTGAAGCGCCGGCGCCCGATCATGATCGGGTATTTTGCCTTAACTGCACTGATTCTGATTTTGATTGTTCCGCGCCTGGGTACGGAGATCTTTCCTGATGCAAACGGACCTGTACTTCGCATGCGGCTAAAAGCTCCAGTTGGTACTCGTATCGAAGAGTCCGAGCCAAAGGTGCTGCAGGCGCTGGATGTGATCCGAAATACCGTCGGCGCTCAAAACGTCGAAATAACCTCCGACTATATGGGGGTGCAACCATCGAGCTATCCTGTTAATCTCATTCATCTATTCACAAGTGGGCCCGAAGAGGCCATCGTTCAAGTTCAACTGAAACCGGGGCATCCAAACGATGAAGAGCTACGTGAATCGTTGCGGAAGGCATTTCAGAGGCAGATGCCCGACGTGAAGGTCTCCTTCGAAGCTGGAGATCTTATCGCACAAGTGATGAGCTTCGGCGCTCCGACGCCAGTGCAAGTAGATGTGCAAGGGATCAACCTCGACCAGGATTACGCCTATTTGAGCAAGGTGGAGGCGGAGTTGCGAAAATTGAATTTCCTGCGCGACATCTCCATCGTGCAGACACAGCTGTATCCAACTGCCGAAATTAGAATTAATCGCGATTACGCCGGTCAGTTTGGACTCACCATGGCTGATATAACCAACTCGCTTGTTCCTGCGACTGGATCCTCGCGTTTCGTCACTCCTAACTACTGGCGCGATCCCAACACCGGCAATGCGTTTCAGATCCAGGTGCAGATTCCATCAAACCGGGTCCAGGGGTTCGGAGCACTTTCTACGTTGCCGGTGATGAAGGACGGACAGTCTCAGCCGCAACTCGACCAGGTCGCCACATTTCGCAATGGAACGATGCCAGAGATGATCGAGCGCTTTAGCGGCCAGAGAGTTGTAAGCGTGACAGCGAATATTCACGGCATGGATCTCGGCCACGCACAACAGAAGATCAATGAGGCACTCAGCAAGATCGGTGCACCACCTAAAGGAAGTACGGTCGTCGTTCGTGGCCAAATTCCAGCGCTTGAAAGCACCATCTCTGGTTTGCGTGTTGGATTGCTGCTTGCCATCGTTGCCATCTTTTTGCTGCTCATGGCGAACTTCCAATCCGTAAGATTACCGCTCGCAATTCTATCGGTAATCCCGGGTGTTCTCGTTGGCGTTGTTCTGATGCTCCTCCTTACCAGGACGACACTGAACATCCAGTCTTTTATGGGAGCGATTATGGCGGTCGGCATTTCGGTCGCCAACTCCATCCTGCTCGTCAGCTTTGCGGAGCAATCACGGCGCATATCAAACGACGCGCTGAAGGCATCGCACGAAGGTGCCATCAGCCGACTTCGCGCGATCCTGATGACGGCCTCAGCGATGATATGTGGGATGCTTCCCATGGCAATTGGTTTTGGAGAAGGCAGCGCTCAATCGGCTCCGCTGGGAAGAGCCGTTGTTGGTGGGCTCATTTTCTCGACCATGGCTACGCTTATCGTTCTCCCTGCCGTCTATGCCAGCCTGCAGGGTCGTGCATCCTCCAAATCTAACTCTCTCAATCCAGAAGATCCTTCGAGCCGATACTATGCGCACTCCTAAATTTTTAGCGGTATTCATTTCTCTGTCGTTCGTGCCTATTGTTTTTGCGCAGGCACCCTTGCATGTCGAGATGGCTAAAGTAGAGAGCCGGTCACTCTCGCGCACGGTTCCTTTGACCGCGGAACTTACTCCCTACCTGCAAACGGACATCGAAGCCAGAGTGCCGGGCTACGTCGAGCGCGTTCTCGTGGATCGCGGGAGTATGGTACGGCGTGGACAACTTCTGGTGCAGCTCAGTGCCCCCGAGATGGGATCGCAAACCAGCGCCTCCGAGGCGGTATTCCATCAAGCAGAAGCTGAAGTCAGTCAGGCTGAGGCACAGGCAGCGGCAGCGGGAAGTACTTATGAGCGAATGGCAGAGGCAGCAAAGACGCCGGGAGCAATCGCCGGCAATGAGCTATTGCAAGCTCAGAAGCAGAAGGAGGCCACCGATGCTTTAGTTCAAAGCCGCAAAGCAGCTGCGAAGACTGCATCCGATCGACTGAAGGCAACGGAGTCGTTGCAAGGATATCTGGGGGTGAAAGCGCCGTTCGATGGTGTCGTGACTGAGCGTTTTGTTCATCCGGGGACGATGGTAGAACAAACGGGTCGACAGCCGTTGCTTAGGCTTGAGCAAGTCTCCCATCTCCGCTTGGTAGTTCCGGTGCCTGAGACCTACGTCGCCTCGATCTCACTTGGTAAGGCGGTAGTATTTCGCATTCCTGCTCAACCCAGTAAGAGTTTTACCGGAACGGTCGCGCGAATTCCGCGCTCTCTGGATCCTCAGAGCCGAACGATGATGGTTGAACTCGATGTTTCTAATAAAGGGGGCTTACTCGCCCCCGGCATGTACCCGACTGTCGATTGGCCGGTATCTTCCTCTGGTTCCTTGTTGTTTGTTCCGATTACCAGCGTTGTGACGACTACGCAGCGAGCTTTCGTTATCACCAATGTGAATGGTCATGCACACTGGGTAGATGTACAGAAAGGTCCTGCCTCCGGGGAGTATGTTTCCGTCCGTGGTGCTCTTTCTTCCGGACAGCAGGTCGTGAAGCGTGCCACCGACGAAATACGAGAAGGGACGGCTCTTCGATAGTACTCAAGCATCATGTAAGTATTGTTCCAGTATCGGATGTCTTTCGATCCGACCGGGCTTGCCGGTGTTGTCTTGACGAGGCGCTATGATTTCGTGATCAGCGAGAGTTGCCATGGAGATGTGACCAGATTGCTGGATGCGAGGATGCAGTCACGCACGTGCTAAGAACCGGTAAGCATAATTAGTGGCAACTCACCATGATGATTCTCATAGTGAGCTAACCCTGGACCATACGGTCGAGTTGTCTTGAGCAACTCTCCCTTTCGAGACCTACGTTTTACTCTGAATCCCCGGGGTCTATCGACTTTCGACGATCCGGCCACCTATTATCTATTGCATTGATTTTGCTGGCCGTTATACATACGTTGATTTATCCAGGGATACCAGGCGATGAATTTAGATCTCACTCGTAGGCAGTTTCTCGCTGTGGGCGCGGCTGCAGCGGCATACTCTCATCTGCCATCGGCCTATGCGGAGAAATCCATCGTAGTGCCACAAGAGGCCTGGGCACGTAAAACGAAACGGTGGGCGCAACTCACGCTCGCTGAGAACGATGCAGCCAACTTTGACCTGGATTTCTGGATGGACTACTTCCGCAAGACGAAGTCTGACGGTCTGTGCTTCTCTGCGGGAGGTTGCGTCGCTTATTACCCGACGGAGATTCCTTATCACCACCGCAGTGCATGGCTTGGAACGCGAGACATTGTGGGAGAAGTCATCGAGGCCTGCCGCAAACTTGATATGGTGGTGCTCTTGCGTACCGATCCACATGCCACTTACGACGATGCGGCAGCCGCACATCCGGAATGGATCGCCAGCACTGCTGATGGTAAGCCGCGGAGGCACTGGGCGTCACCGGAGATGTGGGTGACTTGCTCCCTCGGTCCGTACAACTTCGATTTCATGACGGCGGTTCACCGCGAGATTATGCAGCGGTACAAACCTGAAGGTATTTTTCTGAATCGTTGGGCTGGGTCTGGTACCTGCTTCTGCGCCGAATGCCGCAAGAACTTTAAAGAAGCCACAACGTACGATCTCCCCACAGCTGAGGATCCGCAAAATGTCGTCTATCGCACTTTTATCCGCTGGCGACAACAGCGGCTGTATGGCTGCATAGACTTATGGAACGAAACGATTCGTAAGGTTCGGCAGGACTCCTCCATGATTCCGAACAACGGGAGCGGCGCCCTGATTGAGCAGGATGCCATTGAATTGAGTAAACGCGCACCGATGCTTGTGGCTGATCGACAGGCGCGCCATGGAACCGTGGCTCCATGGATTGTCGGAAAAACGGCAAAGGAATACCGAGCCACGCTTGGCTCCAAGCCGAACGTCAGTCTCTTTGGAGTGGGCCTGGAAGAACCCTACCGATGGAAAGACAGTGTGCAGGAGCCAGCTGAGATTCGCATTTGGGCGTTGGAAGAGATTGCCCATGGGACACGCCCGTGGTGGAGTAAATTTGTCGCTACGCTTTACGATCGTCGCTGGCTTCCAGTAGTTGAGGCTATCTATAGTTGGGCCGGAGACAACGAACGCTACTTGCAGTATCAGAAGCCGATTGCAAGAGTGGCAATTATCTATTCGCAGACTACCGCCTGGTTCTATGGGGGCAAAGAAGCTCAGGCTAAAGTTGAGAACTATGCGTTAGGGTGGTGCGGTGCGCTCATCGAGTCTCGCATTCCTTTCGAGATGGTTCATGAGCGGATGTTGACGCGTGAAAATCTTAGCCGATTTCGCGCGCTGATCCTCCCAAACATCGCCTGTCTGAGTGATCTGCAAGCTCGCCAGCTTCGTGTTTTTGTGGAGGCTGGCGGCAGCATTATTGCAACGCATGAGACCGGGCTTTTCGATGAAGATGGTTCACCTCGAAAAGACTTTGCATTGGCTGATCTCTTTGGCGTTCGGTTTACCGGCAAACGAGTGCCTCACATGCAGAATAGCTACCTAAAGCTCGAGTTTGCGGGCGCGCCACACAGCGCTGTCCTCGAAGGGTTTTCCGGTACGGATCGCATCATCAACGGAGTATCACGTGTTGTGGTTGAGCCCGTGTCGAATGATTTCGTTGGAACTCCTATTACGTTGATTCCCAGCTATCCTGACCTGCCTATGGAAAAGGTATTTCCGCGTCCCGGCGACTCGCATGAGCCACAGCTCTACCTACGCGAGATTGCGAAAGGTGGTCGAGTTGCCTATTTTCCATTCGATATCGATCGTACGTTTAACGAGATCCTTACGCATGATCATCTGCGTCTCATGCGTAATACTGTGATGTGGTTGCTCAATGAACCGTCGCCTTTCGAATGCAGCGGTCCAGGGTTCATCGATATTGCGGCTTGGCATAATGAGGATGCAGTTGTGCTCCACCTGGTCAATCTGACGAATCCAATGGCTATGAAGGGGCCTTTTCGAGATTTCTTTGCTGTTGGTCCACAGACAGTACGTTTGCGTTTGCCAGAACTTGCCCGGGCTAAAGAGGCAAAGCTTCTAGTCGCAAAGAAAGCGGCACCTATTGTTCGAGATGGAGACTGTATTCGGATCGAAGTGCCCACTGTCCTGGACCACGAAGTTATTGCAATTGACCTGTAAGAGACAAGGATAGCTCCATCTCGAACCTTCATTTATCAAAAGAGGATGTGACACGCATGAGATCTTCTGTAAAACGCACGGCACTTGTCACGGGCGCATCCCGTGGTTTAGGGCATGCCATTGCAATTGCCCTTGGAACTTCTGGAACCAATGTTGCAGTCAACTACTTTAAAGGCGATGCTGCGGCGGAGAATACTTGTCAGCAGATACGTAAGGGAGGGGGGCAGGCTGAGGCCTTTCAAGCAGACGTCCGGGATGAGCAACAGGTAGCAGACATGGTTAAGAAGGTAGGCACGACTTTTGGCCCGATCGATATCCTAGTGATCAACGCTACCGGTCCCCAGCCAATGCTTTCTGTTGAAGAGCAGACTTGGCAGAGTTATCTGGATCAGTTGGAGTTTTTCGTCAAGTCGCCTCTTTTGCTGGTAAAGCAAGTACTGAATGAAATGAAGCAACGACGATTTGGCCGGATCATCCAAATTGGAAGTGAAGTATTCGAGCTTGGAAACCCCAACTTCGCGAACTATGTCGCCGCAAAGGGTGCTCAGCTTGGGCAGACGCGTTCGTGGGCGCGTGAACTGGCCCCGAGCGGAATTACGGTAAATCTGATTGCTCCGGGTTGGATCCCAACCGAACGTCATCATGGAACGCCGCAGTCAGAGCTGGATACTTATGCCAGAACGGTTCCGGCTAAGAAAGTGGGCGTTCCCAAAGACGTTGCGATGGCGGTGCTGTTTTTAGCGAGCGAAGAGGCGAATTTCGTTACTGGCCAAAAGATCGCGGTAAATGGCGGCAACACGCTTGCTTAGCAAATTTCTGCTCTTGTCGATTCGATTGTTCACACTCCTTGTGGCCGTCAGGGTGCTGTTATATGTAGCCAGGACTCGGAATATCCCCACTTGATATGAAGTTCCGTTTTGTTGTCATGGGTATTTTCGAAGTCGATCAAAAGCTGTTCGATTGGGCCGTCTGTGTCATTGGTGTTCAGCAGGGTGCGTCCTAAATCCTGGCTCGGATCGTAGTCAGAACCTGATTGACCGATCTGTTTGTTGACGATCAACAGATAACCTCGTTTGGTAACGATGCTGTAGATCGTGTAGGTTCCGGCCGGGACATAGAGATCTCTGATCTTGAGATCCACGGGGGTTTTTAGCGTGGTGGCTGCATTGTCTCCAGTACGCCATACCTTATCGATCGGGATTAGTTCTCCGAGAATCTTCCGACCGTGAAGGGACGGTGCACTGTAGTCGATTGTGACTCTCTGACCTTTTAGTGTTGCGCGGCTTTGCCGTGGTGGACTCAACAGTTTCTCGTCAGCAGGAGAAGTATTCTGTTGTGCCACGGTTGGCAATGGAGCGAGCAAGATGGTGACGGTCAGCAGTAGCGATCTGAGTATCATTGTTCTCTCCATGCCTATGCCTCTTTGAATACCGCCGGGTCACTCGTGCTGGGTTTGCCATTTTCAATGTGTCCTGCAAAGCGGCGCAGAAAACCTTGCGCTCCATCTTGCGTAATTGCAATGTCGAACCAGCGAGAATTGGAGTTAATCTTCCAGCGATCTTCGAGTGTTTTGCCGGGAGCGATCTTGTGATGTCGTACATCCGTCGGATCGTAAGAATTTGTTACCTTCAAAACGTAAGACGCAGGACTCGAGTTTTGAAGTGTAACAATTAGATCATCCGATGCGGCGTTATAGCGCACCCTGGCCTCAGGGGCGGCGCCTTGCGCTGAGGAAAAATCCTGGGAGAATTCCGACAAGAAGCCGTTTGGTCCGAAGATGGAGAGCTTAGCCGCTCCTAAATCGGAGAGATTCCAATAATCGCTCAATCTTTGCGATGCGGAAACGGTGTAACGTCGAGGGTTTTCCTGTGGCTGTTTTGTGCTGTAGATATAAAAAGCCGCGCCGGCCTTACCCTCGTTGATGAGATCAATCCAAAGTTTTCCATCTCGAGAGTCTATTCGGCAATCCGTATAGACTCTGTAAGGCAATGCACGTGCCGGACGTGTCCCATTTTCCTGTACAGGCATCGACTGTTCAGAAGGGACAACGGGAGGTTCGTGCTTCGAGATTATGGGCTGCGGAACAGCGAATTGGTATGGAGTTACGTCAGGCTGGCTTGAAAAATCGAAGGCAGAGGTGAGATCTCCGCAGACAGATCTGCGCCATTTACTGATGTTCGGTTCCTGCACACCGAATCGAGTCTCTAAGAATTGAAGAACAGAAGTATGGTCGAATACCTGCGAACACACCCAGCCACCCTTTGTCCATGGCGAGACAATTAACATTGGAAGCCGCGGACCAAGTCCAATCGGTTGCATGCCTCCAGGATCCGCGCCAGGAATCAACGGATGTTGTTCATGAGGATGTTTATCGGTATCGAGAAATTCATCCTGAAGACTATCGAATAAGTCCGTGGAGACCAGGCCCTCGGCATTCTGCCTCTGAGTTGCCGGTGGCATGGGAGGGACGACATGGTCGAAGAAGACATCGTTCTCATCGTAGTTAATGATGAAAACCGTCTTGCTCCAGACTTCAGGATTCGCTGTGAGCGCCTCGAGCACCGTGTTTACATAGTAGGCTCCATCGCTGGGCGAGGCCTCAGGATGCTCCGAATACTTATACGGAGCCACGATCCACGAGACCTGAGAGAGTTTGCCGTTCATTACGTCTTCACGAAACTGGATCAGCGTGCGGTCAGTCACACCTTTGAGGACGAGCGGAGAGTCGGGTTGGGCTTCTTCTTCGACCTGGTACTGGGCGAAAAACTCGAGCGAATTATCTGTGTAGTTATCGGTAGGAGACCCTGGCTCACCTGTTCCACCCTGATACAACCTCCAGCTGATCCCGTTCTTTTCGAGACGCTCGGGATACGTGGTCCAGGTGAATCCATTCTGCTTGTGCCGCTCACCAAAACCCGGCCCATTTTTTCGTGTGCCGTATGCGTTTCTGGGATCGACTGTGCCGGACCAGAGAACGATTCGATTCGGGGCGGTATTTGCGTGCACAGAGCAGAAGTAGGAGTCGCACACCGTAAAGGCGTCTGCCAGCGCATAGTGATAGCTGACGTCGTTGCGTTTGAGGTATCCCATGGTAATGACGTCCTGTTTTTGATTGACCCACTGGTCATACCGGCCGTGATTCCACGAGAGGTGCCCACTGCTCCAGCCGTGGTCGCCACCGGTTGTGTGCTCCGTGGTGCGTTGCGGATCAAGATAAAAGGGCAGAATGTATGCAGCTTCTTCGTGCAAACCCCGATTGTGATAGCGTTCGGTTTTAGTCGAGGCAGGTGGCTGATACCAGACAGGCTTGCCGTTGGATAGGCGCATGGGACGGGGATCATTAAAGCCCCGTACACCCCGCATGCTTCCGAAGTAATGATCGAAAGATCTGTTCTCCTGCATCAGGATGACGACGTGTTGCACATCCTGGATGGTTCCGGTCCGGCGGTCAGCAGGAATGGCAAGCGCTTTCGCGATCGCTGGTGGGAGTAGCGACAGTCCGGCAACGGCACCTGTTGAGGTGGCTGCCAAACGCAGAAAGTCGCGTCTACTTCTAAGCCGTCTCATGAAGCTCCTGTAAACTTGTTAGCTTTTCGTCGTCCGTTTTCCCGCATTGCGAGGTGTAAGACTACGCCGCAGGTATGACCTTAACTCTCATCCGGGCGATGAGGGAAGGTTTTTAACTGTTAGCCGCGCTATCAAATCTTCGAATCACTAGACTTATTCGGCAATCTTCGTTCTGATTGCAATGGTCGTTTAACAGAGCGCGAGAAAACAGCTCAATTCTGTGTAGCAAGTGACGGCTGACCGACCGCTTCACGAGGCCCATCGTTCCAGCGGGGAGCTACGATCGCGGCTGCTGTCATGAATGTAATTAAGAATAAGTTGAAGATATTGTCCCAACCGTAGCGATGTGCGAACCAGGTCACGAGCAGCGGTGCAAACATCTGTCCTACGGAGCCTGCTCCATTCACCGCTGCTATGGCGCGTCCGGAGCAGGACAGCGGTACCGCCTCAAGTACAGCAATCGAGACCATAAGAGCATCGACCGCGTAGACCATCAGGCCCATTGCGCAGATGCTCGCCGCAGAGGCCCACCAGCCAAGATTCGCAATCAGTGGCTGCCATAATGATAGAAAACCCAATCCGAACAGCAACATCGTAGCCACGGGATAGCGACGGGAGTTGCAATAGCGGATGGAGACATGAACCGCAAAGAGGGCGCCCGCGAAGCCGAACAACTCGAATAACGTTCCGGCGGAAGCGGCCCGATTGCTCGAAAGGTGTGACGTCTGCACGAGATAAAGTGGAAGCCAAAAAAGCAGGGCGTACCGTGTCATTTTAAGAAAGAAATACATCGCGGCTATGGTTCGAATATTCGCGTTCGAGAGAACCATCCACCAGCCTCGAATGACGCCACTTGCGTCGTTCTCTTCTTTCTCCTCGATCGAACCGATTGGCTCAAGTCCAATGTTCTCCGGCCTGTCTCGTGTGCTCAGATAAAAATAAATTGAAAGCAAAGTGAGCAACAGTGGAGGCAACACAAAGCAACGTCTCCATCCCCATATAGAAAGAAGATGGGGCGTGAAACACCAGAGTGTAACCCCTGCGGCAAGTCCGCCTCCGAGGGAGTAGCTTGCACTCCACCAGGCTAGAACGGAAGGCCGTTCCTTCCGCGAGAACCATGTAGCTAATAGTTTTGCCAGGGCAGGGAATCCAAGCCCTTGGCCAAAGCCGTTCAATAGCTGCAGTGCTAACAGGTTATGCCCGAATATCATTCCTGTTGTCGCTACCGCAGAGACCACGCCACCGATTAGCGCGATATGTCGAGGCGCGCGGAGGTCGGCGAGGGTTCCCGCGAATATATTGCCGAAGACGTAAGCCAGGGCGAAGGTAAAAAGAAGCTGGGCTAACGAGTCTGGCCCATTGGATGCTCCCGGTAAGCTTAGGATGATGTTTAGATTCTCTCGGCACAGATAGTAGCCAGCATAAAGAATCCAGCTCGAGTTGAACGCAGCGGACCTCCAATACTTATAACGGTCTTGCGACGTACGGAGCGCCGTCATTGGGAGTTTCCCCAAAAGATATGTGTTTGCCACTGGCCTGGGGCTGTCTGTAGCAGCAGGATTTGAAGAAGATTACGGCTGCCCAATTGATCTACGACGCCATCGGGAAAGTGTTTTTGAGAGGTCAAACTCTCCATCAGGTGTTGGACGGCGGCAGCATCTGTTCCTTGAATATGAAGAGTTGCTGCGTCCTCGGGCAAGATGGTCACAAGAGCTGCAGATGAGATATTCGATAACGTCTTATCTGAAGCTGTGCGATCAACAACAGGAGCTTCTCCCGGCCGTTCCGCCATAATCCATCGCAGCCGCTTATCCTTCATCATTGCAGGAGGAGTTACGAAGCTTTCCTGAACATAGGCAAGTTGTTCAGGACGGATTTCTGAAGGAACTGTACCTTCAATGGCGGTATCCACTCCATATCGTCCCGCGATCCAAGTAATCGGATAAAGACTCGGGTAAAGCTTCCCTTCCTCCTGCGGAGCAATCGAAAGCAGCAGCACATGGCGTCCGCTCAATATATGGTCCCAAAAGCGGAGGTAGGACTCCCTGTCTTCCAACCGATGACGCATCAGAAGAATACAGAGCAATAGTGCAACTAGAGCAGGACGCATTAGAACCATGTTGCTTATAGGTGAAACAGAAGCCAGGACCTCTGGTTGTTCCGTCAACACTTGGACCGGTTCGGTCTCGATAAGTTCAAGCTTGGGTTCACGCGGAATAAAGCGCGGGATATAGGTTCCCAGTGGAAGATTGATCTGGATTGGTGACGATACATCCAGAGATGCATAGTACGAGGTCAGACGTTTGCGAACGTCGTTTGCTCGAACGCGGACGATCGCGTCAGAGCTTGGATCGTACGAAATATCCCGTCCAAGCAGGTCGATCCCAATGGAGCGTTCCTTCAGTGAATCCATGCGTCCGTCTAAGGAGACTTGGACCACATAGCGCAAAAATTCGCAGGCGCGTTTGCTGGTTCGAAAGTGAATAGCAGAACAAATTCGTTCCAGCTCACTCTCGACCTCGAGGTGACGGGACTTAGCGTCCTCGAAGCTCTTCGGCATTGGAGGTGCTGTCGCCATCAAGTGGTCCTTCGATTCGTTCTTACGGGCTTTTGCAAACAGTAGATCTACGCTATCCGAATCAAGTTAACAAATCTTGAATGAGCTATCTCCACGTGAATAACCGGATGGGCACGATGAATATCGCGCAAATATATTCGTGCTAATTCACTGTTTATTTCAGTAAACCGGTGAAGCTTAACCGTTAGCAACCTACTTTCTGGCTCCGATCTCCTCTTTGATAGCAATTGAGCCGGAGAGGCTTTCCGCATGGCGCATTGCCATTCCCACTTATCCCGAGCAGCAACAGAAACTCTGGCCTCGCACACTGTTTCAACTTCAGGAGCCGATACCTATGATCGAGAGAGCGACACGCTTCCCACACCGATTCTGCTTGCAATGGAACCTGGTGGCCATCGCCACAGTGTTCATCGTTCTTCTCACCAACTCCCCTATATGGGCTCAATCCAATCAGGGTGCAATTCTGGGCACCGTCAAAGATCCCAGTGGAGCTATCGTTTCAGGAGCACAGATATCTCTGCTTAATATGGATGAGGGTGTTCGTCGCGAAACCATAAGCAATGCAGCCGGAGATTTCCAGTTTCTGGAGGTTAAGACGGCACACTACACCGTTAGCGTCACCGCAAGTGGTTTCGAGAAGTGGTCTCAGACCGACGTCGCCCTTGCTCTGCGCCAGCAGCTTCGGTTGAACGTCACGCTTGCCCTCGGGAACGTCCAGCAGGAGGTTGTTGTAAGCGGTGAACAGGCAAGTGCCATCGAGACCGAGACCAATTCCATCAGCGCTGTCTATACCCGCGAAGACGCAGAAAATCTTCCCGTCAACAATCGTGCCGGTTCTGGTGGAACCAGTGGTCTTAGCCTCATCGCCACACTTCCCGGCGTACAGTCCGAACAGGGAGTCTACTCGCTGCAAGGTGGACTGCCGTTCCAGACCGAAGTTGCGGTCGACGGAATCACGGTTCAGAACGCGGGGGGTGGAAACAGCCCCATTGCGGATGCGTTTCCCTCGACCGAAGCCATCTCAGAGCTCCGCACCGATGGTGTTGGTAATAACGCTGAGTTCGGTCAGCCGGGAGAAGTCAGTATTGTTACGAAAGGTGGAACAAATCGCTTTCACGGTTCCGCCTTCTGGTATCACCAAAATGCGGCCTTCGATTCCATTCCCTTCGGTGCCGTCACCAAACCTCACAAGGTGGGTAACACGTTTGGCGTACAAGCCAGCGGCCCTGTCATCATTCCTTATCTTTATAATGGGCACGGCCGAACGTTCTTTTTCGCTGATTACGAAGGCTATCGTTTTCCACAGCAAACCCCGAGCCAGCAGGTCGTTCCCACCGTTGCCATGAAGAATGGTGACTTCAGCCACTATAGCGCCAAGAGTTTTTCCGGTGCGTTGAACAACCCTTTCAACGGTGGAACTTTCGGTGCTGCTCTTCCGTCCAATGTCATTAGTCCCGCCGCAAAGAAGATTCTCAGCCTCTTTCCTGATCCCAACCACGGCGATGTCAGTTCCTATACTGACGGCCAGAATCCCAACTACTACGTCAATCAGAATGCGAGCAAGCACAGCGACCAGTTCGACATTCGTGGGGATCAGTATCTAGGGGCTAATCAGAAGCTACTCCTCTGGGGACGGTTCACCTGGAAGAGTTATCCAACCCTCAGTCCGCAGAAACTTCTCGTCCCTTCGTCGGTCAACGCCAATAAATCTCGTGTCCTTAGCACTAACATTACTTGGACAGCACGCCCAAACCTGACCAATGAAACTCACTTCGGCTTCACCCTTTACACGTCCTCCGAAGACAACAGCTACAATGGCAAAGCGTTCACGGATGGTCTGGGGCTTGTGGGTTTGCAAAACCTGTTTTTCAACGGCCTACCTGAAGTTGCCTTCCAGAACATGCAGGGTTTGACTGTCGGTCGGCTCTCGTCTGTCAACAAGTCGAACATCTTTGTCTACACGGACACCCTCAGCTGGACTCGCGGCAGGCACACCTTCAAGTTTGGGGGCGACATCCGAACCATTCGATCGATGTCTCCGCTCGGCTTCTTCGGTGCGGACAACTACGGTACTTTCGGTTACACCACGACCGGCTCTGCGGTGGGGAACTACACCGGAGTCGACTTCGCCGACTTCTTACTCGGTATCCCAAACGGAACTGAGTACGACACCGTCCAGCAGGACAACGATGGCAGCACGATTCATTATCACTTCTTTGCACAGGATCAATGGAAGGTTCTTGACCGTCTTACACTCAGCTACGGGATCCGGTACGAGCTTCACCCGGGTTACACGGATGCCGGAGGGGACATCGGAAACTTCGACCCGAGCATCCCACTCTCCGGACGCGTTATCTATCCTGACGGCAAGTCCAGCTTGCTAGCTCAGAATTATCTGGCCAGCGCGAACGCCTGCAATCCTGATGGAGTTCATAGCACTAATAACGCGGTCATCAATGGCGCGCCCTGCATGCCTGTTGAAACTGCGAGCCAGGCTGGATTCCCGGGGGGCCTGAAACACTATCCTAAACTGCGCTTCATGCCTCGGTTTGGCTTTGCTTTCCGTCCTTTCAACGATGACCGCACCGCAATCCGCGGAGGATATGGCATCTACAACATCACCCTGCTCGGTTCGAACTTCTATTCCCTCACAGGAACGTTACAGGCGGCAACCACCGAGTACGTCAACACCTATAACGCCAATACGCACGCCATCGGATATCAATGGCCCTCCATCTTTGCCGGATCGGGCTCAGGAAACAGCAGCAAAAACTATGGCCAAAATGACTTCGGAACGGCCAACAGCACTAACTGGAAGGACCCCTACACACAGCAGTGGTCGTTGAGTATCGATCATGATTTCGGCGCAGGATATGGCGGCCGGATTTCCTATATAGGTTCTATCACCCGTCAGCTCGTCTGGGCCCCTGATGAAAACACGCTACCATTCTCTTCAACCGTTGCTGCCTTCAACCAACCCTTCACCGCGCGCCTGTTTCCAAACTGGGGCACTATCAACACTCGCGCTACCGGCGCCAACTCAACCTATAATGCCCTGCAGCTCGAATTCAGTCACCGTTTCCAACGCGGCTTGAGTTTTGATTCCAGCTGGACCTACGCTAAATCGCTCGCCGACAATCAAGGCCCCAACAATACCGGTTTCGCTGGCGAGAGCGGTGGTGCGCGCTCCACTTCGGTCCTGGACCGCCATGCCGACTTTGGCAATGTCACGGGAACCCGTCGTCATCGCTGGAACACAACAGCCGTATACGATCTTCCTTTCGGCCGCGGCCGTCGTTTCGGCTCATCGATGTCTCGCTTTACCGATGCAGTCGTTGGTGGCTGGCGTCTCAGCTCTGTCTTCGTCTGGCAGACCGGCGCCTTCCTGACACCATACTTCCCGGGTGGTCAGGGAGATCCCTCCGGGACAGGGTCCGGCATCGGTGCAACAGCCGCTGGTTGGATTGCTCCGAGCCGTCCACAGCATGCAGACAATGTCTCCGGCGCTCGCTGGAAGCCCGCTAACCAGAATCGCAACAATTGGGTCAATGCCAAGGCCTTCACCTGTCCCGGCAATCCAGCCTGGCAACCAGGAACCAAATGCACCACTGGCAGCGGTTCCGGTCCAGTTCCGCTTCCCATCGGTCGCTTCGGAAATTCCCAGGTTGGTTCCATTGTTGGCCCTGGGCTCGTAAATCTCTCTTCCGGTCTCAGCAAAACCTTCGCGATCACTGAAGGAGTACATCTGAAGGCGGAAGGAACCTTCACAAACGTTCTGAATCATACCAACCTCACCAACCCCAACCTCGACCTCAGTAACGCCAAAGCTTTCGGAACCATTACAGCGGCCACAACCAACGAAAACGGCGGCAACCGCACGGGCCAAGTATCGGTTCGCCTTGAATTCTAAAAATTGTGGCGCGAGGTACTCTTGTGCTTCGCGCCACAGTTTTGGATTTGGGTCCCACGTTAGACAGCTGAACAGATCGTCACGCCAACGTCGTCTTTGACCATGCGATGTGCTGCGAAAGCCTTCACCCACTCTGTGATCCGATAATTCGTGGAACCGTATTGTTGCTCTTTTTTGTATTTGGATCGTATAAAGGTGCCCACGCCAAATCAGGCGGACAACTGTGGTGATGGGGTCACTTAAGTGAATTTAGCGACTACTCGTAGAAGATTTATGCAGCTTGCTGCGGCTGCCACTTCCTCGATTGGCAGCAGTGTACGGGCGACATCGCGATTCAATGGATCTGTCGCTCTCAAAGTGGATTCTTCTGACGCCCTTACCAAGACACCCGGAGTGTCCTGGGCGGTCGAGCAACTACGATCCGCTCTTGAAAGCAGGGAAGTGCCTACCCACGGCAGTGGCCGTCCTGCGGTTACCATTATCGTCGCTCCATTCGGCGCCGTGCTGGCAAATAGTTTTGCTCTACCAAAAGAGCGTGGACCCGAGACTGTCGCCCTCATTCCAAGTAACGGTGGCGATAGGTCCATCCTTGTCAGTGGCGTTGATGCACGTGGCCTTATATATGGTGTTCTGGAACTCACCGACCGCGTTCGTGCGACTGACGATCCAATGATTGCTCTGACGTTGCCGGATTCCATTGTCGAAACGACACCGAATCGCATTCGTAGCGTCGCAAGGTCTTTCTGCTCAGAAATTGAAGACAAATCTTGGTTCTATGACCGTAGTTTCTGGACCAGCTATCTTGATACGCTTGCCTTTGCGCGTTTCAATCGCTTCAACTTTACCCTAGGGATCGGCTACGACTTTCCAAAAGGGGTAACGGGCGACTATCTGCATTTTCCCTATCCCTACCTTGTAAAACTGGAGAAGTATCCGGATGTTCGCGTTGATCCGCCACTTCCTTCTGGTGAGCGAGAGAAAAATCTCGAAACACTGCAGTTTATTGCGGCAGAAACTGAACGACGGGGTCTTGATTTTCAGTTAGCCATTTGGACCCACGCTTACATGTGGACAGACAGTCCAAACTCAGACCATCATATTTTGGGTCTCACGCCGGCAAGTCATGCTGCATATTGCCGTGATGCCCTCGCAGAACTATTAAAAGTCTGTCCGCAAATTAGAGGTGTAACCCTCCGTGTCCATGGAGAAAGCGGAATCCCCGAAGGAAGCTACGATTTTTGGGAGATTCTTTTCGACGCCTTTCGTAACGCTGGCCGTCCGATCGAGATCGATATGCATGCCAAGGGACTCGATCAGCGAATGATCGACATAGGGCACAAAACCGGCATGCGCTTAACGGCAGGTGCAAAATTTTGGGCAGAGCATCTTGGAATTGGTTATCACCAGGCAGATATTCGCGCGACGGAATATCCGCGCGAAAACGTAACCGGAACCTTTGCGGTTTCGAATGGAGCAAGGAACTTCACACGTTACGGCTACGGTGATTTCTATCGTGAAGGGAATGGAATTGATCTGCTTTATCGCGTCTGGCCCGGTACACAACGCCATTTGCTGTGGGGAGACGCCGCACTTGCATCAGGCTATGGTCATGCTGCGAACTTCTGTGGAGCAGCCGGAATGGAGATCTGTGAACCGCTTACTTTTAAAGGTCGAGAAGGGGCGGGCCTTCCCGGCGGGCGAGATGCATATGCTAATCGGCAGCTTGGTGCGTCAACACTCGACACCGATAAGTTCGATTTGACCTATCGGATATGGGGCCGTCACCTCTACAATCCCGGGACTTCTCCAGATAGCTACCGACATTCCTTACAGAAGACCTACGGAGATGCGTCAGAACAGCTTGGGATAGCTCTTGCAAACTCGAGCCGCATTCTGCCCTTAGTGACTACGGCATGGTTGCCTTCGGCCTCGAACCACTCCTTATGGGTTGAAATGTATACCCCGACATCCATCCTGCCGGTTAAAGAGAAGCCGCTCTACAGTGATTCTCCCGCACCACACAATGTGAGTAGTGTGAGCCCGCTCGATCCACAGTTGTTCGCCTCCATAGACAGCTATGCGCAAACCTTAGTTCACAAAGAAGTCGGTCCTCATTACAACCCGCTCGAAGTTGCCCAATGGATGGATGAGATGATCGCCCGATCGGCGAACGCTCTTTCTAATGCGAAGAAGACGGCAGCGGGCCGCATGTCGTCGCCTGCATTTCGACGTGCCGAGGAGGACATCCTTATCCTTAATGGACTTGGATGCTACTTTGCTTCTTTGTTCCGGGCTGCATTGTGTTACTCACTGTTTGAGCGTACCGGTGATAAGCAGGTAGCTGCAAAGAGCCTTAATTGCTATCGCAAAGCTCTCGAGTCGTGGAGAAAGATGGCGACACGAGCGAAGTCCGTTTACGCCGCTGATGTCAGCTATGGCTCTATCCCCATCCGTCGTGGTCACTGGTTGGACAGAGTGCCGGAGATTGAGAAAGATGTCGCGGCCCTCGACCAGTATTTCGCTACTGCAAATGTCACAAATACAGGCATTGACGCCATCGCGTTGATCGCTGCTCCGCGTAGACGCCCAAATTACAAGGCGAGCCATATTCCCGCTCAAACATTCCATCCCGGCAGCGATCTCGCTATTAGGCTGCAGACTGAAGATCCCGTCGCAGAAGTGGTGCTCTGGTATCGTCATGTGACCCATGCGGAGCGTTGGCTTTCAAAACGCATGGAGCGCAACGGAGATGTGTTTACCGCGGCCATTCCTGGTGCTTATACCCAGTCGGAGTTTCCGCTGCAGTACTACTTCGAACTTCGAAGCGAGGCTGACGCCACTTTTCACCCGGCTCTTAATCCGACCCTGTCAAACCAGCCTTATTTTGCACTCTATCGGAGAGCATGAGAGCGACCCGTAAAAAGGCGGCCGCTTGAAGGTGCTTGATGAATGGAAACCGTGAGGAGCAGATATCTGCATCATGATCACCTCTGAAGAGAATCAAGTGTTTCCAGCTAGTTTTAGGGTGCGTCTCGCGCGCAGGTAGAAAACTTCCCTTGATTCTCACGTTTCCAACTTATGCAATTTTAAGTGTCCTAAGGTGATGCAGAACACATCTTTCAGGCGGTCTGTTCTGTTCTTCTATGCCAGTACAGAAGAGCCCAGCTTTTCGTCAGGCGGTTCTTCGGTCGGAGATAGCCAATGGCAGCTGAAACATTGCCGGGAATCAAGAAAGGCGCTGATCTAAAAACGTTGAAGACGATTATTGTTGGTCACGACTTTTCAGAGGGGGCAGATCATGCTTTGGCGGATGCGATGGCTCTGTCAAACCGGTTCCATTCGGAGATCATAGTGGCACATGTCGAAGAGCCGGAGACACCCGGTCTCCTGGAAGGCTCTTTATCCAATAGAAAGTCGCGTGCCAATATCGCTCTACAGGACATTCGGAAAAGGATTGACCTGGCGGGTCATCCTTGCCGAAAGGTGCTGCGTTCCGGAGACGTGGCCAAGAGGCTCATTGAGATTGGCGACGAAGAAGATGCGGATCTACTTTTGCTTGGGGCTTACGGACATGGTTCGAAAGATCGAAAGACCCTTGGCGCAACGACAGAACAACTCTTGCGTTCGATGTCATGTCCGGTTCTGACATACGGCCCGAAGGTCAATAATGCTACGTTCCGATGGCAAGAAGGAATGTCTATTCTTGTGCCTATCGAGTTACCTTGCGAGGAGCGATACCTGAAGTTTGCAATCAGTGTGGCCAAGTTGTTCCAGGCCCGATTGGAGGTCTTGCACGTCGTTGATATGAATCGAGCACTTTCTATGCCCCATGCCTTTCAAGACATGGCATACACTTGTGAAAATATCGCATGTCATTTGCGAGCAGGAGAGGTGTCAGTATCAGCTTCGCTCTTATTTGGAGAACCCGAAAAGGCGATTGTCTCCCGAAGCCAGGAGCTATGCAGCTCACTCATTCTGATGCCACTTGAGACTCGGCGCAGTCTTTCCTCACCCACCTCCGATAATGTAGCAGCCAGTGTGATCCGTAGCGCCGTAACTCCAGTCATGACTTACAGGATCAATTGAAGGCCAGGTTTAGCGGCCCAAAGTTTGAATCTTGCCGCTATTTGCATTTGTCTAGGTGCATCGGCTCATGCGACCCCTGTACAGGGAGTTGCCGATGGTACTGCCAAATGCGTTGAATTGCGAGATGATCGAACAGACATGTGCCATATGTCAGAGCGTTCCAGAACGAGTAGCCTCTATCGAAGCGCCTCTCGAACGTCGCCGTTGACATTGGATAAATCCGTTGACATTGTCGCGGTATCGCAACAATCAGATACGCTCCTTTAGAGTCCGTTTCCTCTTAGGAGAGTCTATTCTCAGAAGTCGTTCGGGATAGCTAGTGGGTGTGCTTGTCGGTGACCGGAATCAGCTGCTCGTGAACCTCTTTGCCAGACTTGGAAGCTGACCCTGCGCATTCATGAATCCGACAAGGCCGAGGAAGAGGAAAGAGAAAGTCAGGGTTCTTTTCGCAACGAGAAAACACTTACCTTAAAGCGAAGCATTCAATCCACCCTTTCGCGACATACAAGCATTGAAATATTTCTTTTCCTGGTGAGTGGATTCACGAGGAGGAAACCGCGCATTAATCTGGAGAAACGGAGGTAATAGTTCTGTTGGCGCACACAGCAGCCACTTGGCTGACTGACTGCGCTACTCCAGCGGAGAAGCTGGATAGCAACGTTCTATTTCGCACTCGCTGGTTTGCGGCTTGGCAACCGAGCCATGCAGGTCCGATGGGAAACTCGATGATGCTGCGAACGCACTCCAGGAGGAGTGTGGCAACGCTAGTAGCGGTTAAAAAATGCTGTAAGGATTATGTAGCGGAAGACTCGGCGATTGTCTAGACAGATTTCCGAGGAGTTCTGACGATCCCTGACCTATGTTTGCTACGAGCCCTCTCTGCGGGAGATCCAGTTTGTAAACAAGCTCTTCGATTTCGTCGTCTGAGCAAATATCTAGCGGAGCAAGCTGCGTCCGACACAGTTAGTGAAACAGAGGCATTTCGTCCTTGAGGAGTGGAAAAGTGTTGAATCGCGAAGCGATTTCCAATCCCGTAAGGGCGTCTTCTCCAAGCCTCGGTTTGGCGTCCGCGAAGGCAGCTGTAACGTGCCGAAAGGCTGCTCAGCCATTCACCGAGCGCGCAAGGTTTTCGTTCATCTGCATCACCAGGGATCGGGTGTATCATCCGTCGGTGTATTCACTGCCCAGGCTTGCTAATACCGAGCGGCTTGGTCTTGCCACCAGTTGAGTGTTGTCGCGGAACCAGTTCTAACCAGGCGCCCAGATCTCACCTTTTTATGAAGCTGATACCGTGTCTGCTTAGCGGCGATTTTGTTCGCGGCGGGAGTCAGCAATACACGCATCATCGCGCTTCACGTCCGTTGACATCGCGCTTTTCGCCGAGCGCCGGTTCCTATTTCCACGAACGTGCCACTAATTAGGAACAGATGAGACGCCTACCTTGGCGAGCTTTGTAGCGCGCTGTTTGTAATCCTCGGCCTTGGAGGAGTTGCCTTGCTTTTCGTAGATGCTTGCGAGGGTGAGATAGAGGTCGGCGGTCGCGGGCTGGAACTGAAGCTCCTGCTCCAAAAGACCGGCTGCGCCCTTGAAGTCTCCAGTCTGGGCACGGGCCTTAGAGAGAAGTATGGCGGTCTGGGGACTTACATCGTGCGAAAGTGGATAAGTGTTGGTGAGTTCTGCAACCTCGTTGTATCGCTGGATCTGCGAGAGCAAGTCGACGAGATGATCGAGTGCAGGGAGGTAGGTCTGGTCGTCAGCAAGCGAACGCCGAAACCAGGAGATAGCGCTGTCATTATGCCCCGATATCATGGCAGTGAGGGCTCGCTTGTAATCGTCTATGGCCAGACCGCGCCCACTGCCTTCGCTGACATCGTAGGCCGTCCAGAGACCGGTAGCGGCGGTGTCGTCGACGATTCGCAGGGTTACGACCGCGTGCGCTTTTTGCTGCGAAGCTTCGTCTGTGGCGGTGATAACGATGCGGTAGGTGCCGGGCGTGAGGTTTTCGGTCGAGAGGGTATGTCCTGTGAGAAGGGTGCCAGACTCATCAAAGGTGCCGGCATCGATCTGTTCGTCTTCCTGATGAGGTTCTGCTCCTGACTGCACAGACCCAAGAACATAGTGGACCTTTATCTTCTGGCCTTGCCGCGATTCAGGAGGGGCAGACTTTGTCCACAGCTGGAAGATCAGGTGAAGAGGTTCTCCGGCGTGAAGCATAGTCTGTTGCACACCACGTGGCTCAAAGCGAAGGCCTGAGATGCTGAATGGGAGTCTTGTTTCCGGATCGTGAGAGGGCTGAGGGGAAAAGGCAATAACACTACTGATAGCCCAGGTAGCGGCTGCGGGATCAGGCAAGCTGACTGAGACTCGCTCTCGAACAGCGCTGTGGGTGAGATCGTTGGTCAAAGTGTAGACAAGCTGGTACTGGCCGGGAGCGAGTGGAACGCGGGTTTCTGCACCGAACCTCTTTGTGCGTAAATTGGCCGCCTCGCTTTCACTTATGGCTCTGGTCAGCTTGTCATTCTGCTGATAGATCGCTTCTTTGCCATCGGCTGTAAGTACAGAAGTCTGGAGAGTAAGGGAATAGCCGAGCTTTTTGTCAGGCAGAGTCCCGATGATCGCCTGCTCAGGGAGGTTGTATGAAACCAGAGCGTTGGCAGTCATGCGGCCGGTGGCATCGCGCAGGATGGCGGTTTGGGCGGAGGCGGAGTTTGTGCCGAGAAATACGCTGGTAGTGATGCTCTCGCGTGCTCGGCGTTGCTTCAGCATCTCTTTTGTCAGCGGATTATCCGGCAGACCCTTAATAGTGCTGACCAGTACATCAGACTGAAGGCTCGGCGTGTAGTCGTTGAGGTTAACAGGCTCGGTTGGGATGAGGGAGATCGTTGTGCGAGCCACTTCATCTCCAAGCGATCGCTTAATGATATCGAGATTGTTCTTCTGATCGTTCTTTCCTTCGAGTCCAGTAACGAGCCTGGAAGGGCCGTCCTGGTAAGGAGAATAGAGAGCGTAGTCTTCACCGATACTTCGTTTATAAAAGACGATATAGAAGTGCGTCGGTAGCGCCGGGTTTTTTGACTGATAAAACCAGATAAGGAGCGGGCGAATATTTCTTGACTCTGGATAATTTGCTCGCTGCTGCGGCTCCCCGAGAGTGATATAGACGCGCCCACGATCTGTACGCCATCCATCCTGTTCTTTAACGTTGCCGAAGTATTGATCGGCGTATGCAAGTCGACGATAGTGTTCTTCTTTATATTCGTTGATCTCAGAGCCGGGCTGGGGGTTTCTAATGTCCCAGAACGTCTTGATGAAAGAGTCTCGCTCTCGATCGCTACTCAGTGTTAAAAATTCGTTTCGTTCCTCTTTTTGGATGATGTAAGGCACCTCCTCTTCGAGCCAGTGTCGGTACTCTGGCGCCAGCTTTTTAGCTGGATCGACTGCATGAAGTGTGGAAGGTAGTATCCAGAAGAGGAGAGAAAGCAAGAGGGCCGATTGTGCGAGGCGGGAATGCAAGGAGGGAACTCCTCAAGAAAAACGGGAGAAGGTGGTTATCACCTTCTCCCCAAAAGTTTAATCCAGCGTTGGATCAGAACTCAAACCGGACCGAACCACGAGCATAAAACGGAGTCTGGAATGAAGTCGGGCGGTTGTAGTCGAGGTTGAGAGGCGGTGGAACACCGACGCTCGTTGCCGAGGTCTGGGTATACTGCACCCGGCCGGTCTGGAACTGGCTATTGGTTGCGTTAAACATATCCATCGCCAGTTTCAACCTGTAGCGCTCCAATCTGGAACCAAGAGGAACAGGATAGTCGAGATGTAAATCCAGTTGCATGGTAGAAGGGGTTCGTCCGCCAGCGCCACGACCACCGATCGGAATTTCTCCCTGGTTGAGATAGGCAGGGTGGTCTCCCAGAATACTCAGCGGGACACCCGACTGTCCGCGCCATCCTGCGCCAAAGGTAAGGCCTCGCGCGCCATGTATAAAGTGCGTGTCGCTGCCGACGTTGTAGCTCACAAACAGATTGCCGACAGTACGGCGATCTGTGCTTATATAGCCAGGGGTAAACTGATCGCCAAGAAGATTCAGCTTGCCAGTTGTGAAGTCGAAAAGGGAACTGATTCCGGGGTCAGATTGGCCGTTATCGTTACGGTATGCGCCTTCATAATTTCCCCAGAGGTTCCCCCAGCGGAAGTTGATAAGAGCAAGCCAGTGGTTACTGAAGCGTTTGTCCACTTCGAACTCGACAGCGTTATAGCGCCGAACAGGATTCACGAAACCGTCGGGTTGGCCATCTGCGCCATTTTTCCCAGGTCCCGGTCCATCCATCGTGTCGAGGTTTAGGAAGCAGGCTCCGCCAACGGGGTTATTCCTGCCATCAATAAACGGTCCACCTACAGCAAAGAATGTGTCGTTTGCTGCAGTGCAACCGGTGACGGGCGCCTTGTAGTTCGAGGCACTCGGGTTTCCTCCCGGGTTTGCGGCCAGGAATTGTGCCTGCGTATAAGTAGACTCTTGCTCATTAACGGCGATATCCGTACTTTTTGTCGGATTGGAGATACCTCCGTTGAAGTTCGAGGTGATCGTGGATCCCTCCACGGACTGCGACCCGATGTCCTCAATGACTCTGGGAAGTCGGCGATCGGTATAGCGCGCCTTGACGACGATCGACGGCGCAAGTTCGCGCTCTACGCCGATTACATATTCGTCCTCATACTCTCCCTTCGTTCCGGGAATGATGCCCTCACCGGTCGAAGATGCGAAGCTCGGAGCACCAAACTTCGAAACGACCCCGCTAGAATTTGTGGAGCGTGCCAGGCCGTTCAGAGTATGCGCGGCATCGGGAATGATCGTTATTGATCCATCAGAATTAATGACTGGAGCAAAGGCGTAGCTAGTGTCATCCTGCTCATTACCAAGCTGGCGGATGGCTGCATCGAGAGGCATTGCCCAGTAGTTGCGACCAAAGTTAAAGAAGAGTTTGCTCTTATGGTCGCCCATGGGATCGATGTTGATTCCAACCCGAGGGGACCAGCTGCCGGTAAACGTGTATGCCAGCAGACTTCCTGCAATCCTCTCCTGCTCCCAGCGAACGCCTGCATTGATGGTAAAGAAACGATTGATCTGGTACACGTCGTTTCCATACGCGGTGTGATATCGCCCGGTTGCGTTGACGATTAAGCCCTGATAAGTGCCGCGAGTGATTGAGGCAAATATCTGCTGACCGTTCTTATTGATCGGACAATATTGGCAGGTCCGGTCCAAGCCCGGAGATGATGGAAGCGGTTGGGTTAGCCAATGAGTTGCCGCTTGCGTCCGTGATGCCGTAGAAAGCCGTCGCCGGATATTCGTCGAAGTGGTTGTAGTTATAGGCATAGGAGACGTCTGCTTGCCAGGTATTGGTGATAGCGTGAGTCAGGCGGGCGATAGTATTTCGTGAGCCGAAGGTCCAGGAACTGGCGGTTGTATTGGGGAAGAGCGAGGAAATCCCGTTTGCCCCCACCGCGAGTGGTTGAGCATTATGCCGCGACGGATCCCCGAAGGCCGAGGCCTCAAATGTCGTTGCAGAGCCTAGTTTATAAGAGAGCTTGCCGGCCCAGCTCAGGGTAGTGGTGCTGTATGTCAATGCTCCAAGCGCGACGCTGGGAGCGGGCGCACCCGGGTTGGCTCGCATGATGTCTTGTCTCAGACCAGGATTGAATGCTCCAAAGAAAAACAGCTTGTCCTTAAAGCCTGGAATGTAACCCCCAAGTTCGGCGGAAGCATCGTATTGCGGGCTAGATAGAGTCGAAGGTGGGGCCACCTGTTTGTAACCAAATTGATAATACTGATAACGATTTGCGTACCAGGCTCCAGGGCCGAAGTAGGCAGCCAGCGCACCGTGATACTGATTGCCGCCCGATTTAGTCACGATCTGGACGATCCCGCCAGTGGCCTTGCCGTACTGAGGCTCAAATGCTGTGGTCTTGACGTCGACTTCCTTAATGAAGGCAAGGTTGATACCGGTCCCCAGTGAGCCATGGTAGCGGTTGTAGGTTCCGATGCTTCCAAACGCCTGATCTGTGATCGTAACCCCATCGACTATATATAAATTCTCAAGTCCTGAAGAACCGCCAATCGAAGGATTTGCTGCACCTGGTCCGATCTGACCGGGTGCTCCCGCAACCTGCCCACTCGCGACTCCTGGGGCAGCGTAAAAAATTGCGGAGACATTTCGTGGCATTGGAATGCTGTTATAGAAGGTGTCGGTCAGGTTTTGTGTGACGGCTGTGCTTTGGGTATCAATACCCACGGCTTCGGTCGTCACTTCGACGGTCACGGAGACATTGCCTGGCTGCATTGTTAAGTTCAAGGTCGACGAGGAGTTGACCACGACTTCGTTGTGCTTGGATTGGAGCTTGCTGAAACCTTCTTTTTCTACGGTCACATCGTAGAATCCGGGAGTAAGTCCAGCAGCCTTGAAGCGGCCGAATTTATCGGTTGTGACGACTCTTGAACCTTGAGGACCGACAAGAGTAACGGTCGCGTCAGGCAGATCAGCGCCAGTCGAATCGGTGATTTCACCATTCAAACCGCCCGTAATCGAACCCTGTTGCTGTGCTGAGATGGGAAAAGATACCAGCAGGAATGTCACGAGGAGTGACAGGTATCCCGATATTCGTTTCATGCGCCCCCTTATGTATTGCCACAATCCGGCAAATCCAGTCGAACGGTAGAAAGCGATGATCTGTGCCCCAGAGCTATGCAATTGTCATGCCAAACCGCAGATAGACATAATTCTGGACGAATTACAGGATTTGAAGTTCGGAGATAGGGATAGACAACAGAATTCTGTGACAAATCCTATGAAATTTGGGATGAACTACTTGTTTTGGAATACAGCACGGCGAGACAAGCGTTCGGGAGCCGCCCGCCGAGGTAGATCTAATCAGGTTTTTATTGTCAATTGCTCGTATTTTGCGCCTAGCGCGGAGGGCTCTAAGACAGGAGGCAACATCCTGTCTTCTCTCTCAGTTCTCAGTATTGAGTGATCGAGGTTGAGCTGAGGAATTATGGTCAACAGGTACGGCGCAACTGTATATCTGCTCAAATTTCCCACTCACGTCAGGTCACTCGAAAGGACATACCGAAGCATTTCCTCCGCGGCTTTTCGAATTCCGATGCGCTTTGAGACCTCAATGGCCTTACAGGAGTAGCCGTCATCGAAAACCTCACCGGAGAATTTGCTGCCGTTACGTGCAGTCCGTTGTGAGCTGCGCGAGTGACTCCAAATGCCTGGCAGAGACGCCCGGGGCCGCCGGTCAACCAATGCACATCTGTTCGTTGGGCTGAGCCGCGGCGGCGAGCCATCTCCTGGACTCCCTGCAGTGGGTGGACTGCGCGGATGAGAACTCCGCCAGCATTGCCCTCAGATGAGCCGAGATGTTGATGCAGTAATGGAGTCCAAGATCAAAGAAACATGAGTGTACCCGGGCGGACCGAAGAGAACGTCATCAGCCGCAGTCTTTCCGGAATATGCATGGGAGGCCGGATCATCAAGTCCCAGATATGCTTCTGTTTCGATGATTCTGCCGCTCAGAATTCCTGCTGATGATCGATGAAGCAAGATCTCCCCAGAAGAGCAGGAGCAACGTCATCGGGAGACCTTGCAAAAAAACGCGCGGGATGCGCCGCTCTCCTCTCGTATCAACGCCTTTCATCTATGCGTCAACCGATCCAAAAGCACAGCTGCGTCGTTGTGCTTTTGGCCTCGCGGGCCAAAGTCGATCGCCCAGAATTCCGAAGCCACCTTCAGTGCTTCTAATGCGTATGCACGTTTGACCTTTAACTGCACGCTCTTTACTTCTTGTCACTTCAGGAGTGATGTGTTGCCGGTCAAGTAAATTAGGGTTTCGATCTTCGTCGAACGGGCTTTTGCGTGTTTGCGATACGATCATGCAGCATCGCTTCCTGTTGTCTCGTCTGTTCTCGCATCAGAAGAGCAGTAGCGTCTTTCAGATGATCAGTCATGAGCATGGCTGCCTGGTCTGCATCGCGTCGCTCAATCGCGTGCATGATCGGCTTATGGAAAGAGAGCGTGTGCTCGAGTTCAACCAGCTGCGACGTAACGAGGATCATCTTTGCCATTGCACGATGGATAGTCTGAAACAGACTGCTGGCCGTGCGGTTTTTGGATGCCTGAAAGATGGCGCGGTGAAATAAAAGGTCAGAGGAGACCAGCTTCAGTTTGTCATTTGAACTCGATTCGAGATCCTTGATGGATTTTCGAAGTAGAGAAATATCTTCTGCGGACGACCGCTGCGCGGCCAACCGAGCCAGGCCCGGTTCTACCAGTAAACGTAACTCGGTAAGTTCTTCCACAGATGTATCGTCAAGCAGAAATAGAAACTCCATTGGGACCGCAAGTACAGCTGACGTGTCAGTGTTCAGGTAGCTGCCATCACCCACCTTTTGCGTGATAACTCCCATGATCTCGAGCACCTTTAGAGCCTGGCGCAGGGAAGAGCGAGCGACGTTGAAGTGCGCTGCCAGTTCGCGCTCTGGCGGAAGCCGCGCACCCTGCGTGAGGACCCCTTCGCGCAGCATTTCCTGAAATCGCAATATCAGGAGTTGAGTCACACTGTCCTTGTTTCCAGACGGTATCGCCGGAAGGCCGAGTTCGAAACCGCTTTGCTTAAAGCGCCGCATATTGGCATGTTGAGCGACAACGAGCGCTTCGTCAATCGGCCCGAAGGACTTGATCGCTGATTTAGGTGGATTCGATCCACGTCGAGAGGATGAAAATTTGGGTGAAAGATTTCTTGACAATCAATTTCCAAAGGTAGTACCTTTCGCGACGATTGAGATGGAGCCTTACTCACAAGGGCGTAAATCCTGGGAGGCCGTTAAAAATGGCACATGCAATAAAAAAAATAAGATCAAAATTTGCACTTTTGTCCTTCATTCTTTTCTCGATTTTTGGTGTCGCAAATGGTCAGGTAGAGCAGGGAAGATTTGTCGGGCATATTCAGGACCCGACTGGCGCCGTCATCGTGGGAGCTAATGTTGAAGCCAGAAATGTAGGCACTAATATCGCCCAGCGTGCCCAGACGAATGACGGTGGTGACTTTGTGATCACCCCTGTATTAGCAGGAAACTACGTTCTCACTGTCACGGCACAGGGATTTCAGAATGCCACCACGAAGGTGATCGAAGTCCAGGTGGGCCAGATTGTCCGTGAAGATTTGATTTTACCCATTGGTACGGCCAATACTACAGTAGAAGTAACCTCGTCAGCCCCATTACTTTCCACCGACTCAGCTACTGTTGGCACCGTGATCACCAACAAGCAGGTCGTCGAGCTGCCAGTGAACGGCCGCGGTTTCTATAGGCTGGCGCAGCTAACGCCGGGGGCAGCACTTCTGCCGCCTACGGGCAACTCACTTGCGATCCGCCCTGAGGTTGTCAACGGAAACGTCATCAGCGGTATTCGCGGTTCTGCGACATCATTTCTGATGGACGGCGTCGACGTCAGTGAGCAGCATCAGGGTGGCACCTTCATCCAAACTTCAATCGATGCGCTGCAGGAGTTTTCCGTAGTGCAGAGCCCATATTCAGCCGAATATAACCGCGGCGGCGCTTTCTTCAACGCGACCACCAAGCCCGGTACGAACCGCTACCACGGCGTGCTTTTTGAGTTCCTGCGCAACGATGCGCTCGATGCCCGCAACTACTTCTCGATTACGCGGCAGAGACAGAAGAGGAACCAGTTCGGCGGCAACCTCGGCGGACCGCTGACAATTCCTCACGTCTACAGCGGCAGAGATCGCACGTTCTTCTTCTTCAACTTTGAAGGTCAGCGCCTGCGTACTGGCCTCGTCAATAACATCATCGTGCCTTCCGATAAGAAACGCACCGGCAACTTCTCTGAGCTTCTGACGGGCAATCCTACTACGTCTAAATTCATTTACGACAGGAGCAATCTTGTCGCGGGCGTTCCTCAACCGTTCCCCGGTAACATCATCCCGGCAAGCCGTCTCTCTCCGCAGGCGCTTGCCATTCAGGACTATTATCCGCGGCAGAACACAAACACCGGGACGAACAGCACGGCACCGTCGCAATCGATCGACTTCAACCAATACATCGTCCGTATCGATCACCAGATCACGCCGAAGAACCGCCTATTCGCTCGGTGGGTTTATATCACGCAGAAGGAAGTAGATCCGAACTCCTCAATTGCACTGGGCAACGCTGCCTTGACGTCGTGGGGGCAGGACATCGCAGTTGGAGTGATCTCGAACGTCGGTTCGACGATGGTCAATGAGGTGCGCGCTCACTTCCTGCCCAGTCATGTTCGTCTGCAAGGCTTTTTGCAGGGTCCAGACTGGAATGGCCGCTTCGGCGTGACTGGCTTCAGCGACCTGCTTCGTCCCGGGGTTGGTGGTGTCTTCCCTGACTATGCGTGGAGCGGTTATGGATCTCTGCAGGGCTCAGGATTTGACCAGCGTCCGAAGTCGCAGGATCGCAAGGCTTTTGAAGCGACGGACAACTTCACCATCCTGAAGGGCAAGCAGGCAATCAAGGTTGGCGTGTTATTTCGTTACTATCAATGGCTCGGCTACGACAGTGGCAACTCCTCCGGTGGCTTTACTTTCAATGGAAACGCCACAGGCAACAACACCACAAGCGGCGACGCGTACGCAGACTTCCTGTTGGGATACCCCTCGGCCGTCGCACGTTCGTTTCCCGCGTCAAATTTCGGTGGGCAGGGCTTCTATAAGCAATTTTTTATTCAAGATGACTACCGCGTAAGCGACCGGCTGACAATCAATATGGGGTTGCGCTACGAATATTCGCCCTGGCTCGACGGCTATAAGGGGCAGATCGGAACGTTCGACCCTACCCAAGCCAAGCCCATCATCGTCTCAGGAACCGGTCCCGTGCCCGATCTGTCATCGCAGCCTGCAGCGCCCTCGGCCTATCAATATTTTGGTCAGTACATTCAGACCAGCAGTCAGGCTGGCCTTCCGTTGAACCTCACCTACACCGATAAGACACAGTTCGCTCCGCGTGTCGGTATCTCGTACAGCGTCGACCGTAAAACAATTGTGCGTGCCGGTTTTGGTATGTTCTACGAGCCCGAGGGGACCAGCGGCCGTGTCAACCTCAACATTCTGCCGTACCGCCTCGCTGAGACCATCAACCAGACCCAGAACGTCACGCCGACCCGCACACTCGGAAATTTTTTCCTCGGTTCGGCACTTGGATCAGCAGCCTCAACTCCATCGCTTGGGCCCACACGCACCCACCTCAGCATGGGAACGAACATCCATTACAGTTTGAATGTGCAGCGTCAGTTCACTGATCATGATCTCTTCGAAATTGGCTATGTGGCCAATCGCGGCGTGCATCTTAGCAGCGCCAACGATGCTAACGTTCCGCTGACACCTGGCCCCGGACCCATCCAGGCTCGGCGGCCATATCCTCTCTGGAGTGGAATCTCCTTCCAGACGCAGGACATGTCGAACCATTACGACTCGCTGCAGACGAAGTTTGAACACCGCTTCCATCGCGGCTTCAGCACGTTGGTCGCCTATACCTATTCCAAAACGCTGCAGTATAACCAGTCCTCAGCGCTGGGCGGAAACACCGCCTACGAGTACGCGCTCGCACCGTTTGATATTCCTCACAACCTGGCGATCAGTGGCAGCTATCAGCTTCCGGTTGGTCACGGCCGCTCGTACCTGAACCGGGCAAACGGATTTGTCGATGCCATTGTCGGAGGATGGCAGGCGCAGACAATCCTTGTGGTCCGCAGCGGAACACCGTTTACCCCGGTCGTAGGAACCGATGTTGCAAACACCGGTGTGGCAAATCAGCGACCCAAACTGAATCCTGCTGGCGGCAACCCGGCGTTTCAGCGGACACTCCTGAACTGGTACGACAGGTCGAGGTATATGCAGGCGGACAACTATACCTACGGCCAGGTGCGGGCTAACACACTCCGCTCGGGTGTCTATAACCAATTCGATGCCTCCATCTTCAAGAACTTCTCCCTGCCGGGTGAGAGCACGCTCTCGTTCCGCGCGGAGTTCTTCAACTTTCCCAATACGGTGAGCTTTGCGGCACCAAACAATAACTCTGCTACCTCTGTGGTCACCTCAGGAACAGGAGCACAGATCACCAGCTCATCGAATACGCCGCGCCAGATCCAGTTCGCGCTCAAGTACAACTTCTAACCAGACGAGGGACCCAGCTTGCTCAACACTGTTTGTATGAAGAACTTTCTCTTTTTTTCTTTCCTTGTTGGCGTCACACAGGCGGCAGCTGCTCAGGGGGTTATCCCTCCCGCCCCTACGGCACCTACTGAGAGCCCAGCGACCATTACAGTCGACTTCGCCAGCAAGGGTGGCCCGTACAAACCGATCTATAGCTGGTTTGGCTATGACGAGGCCAACTACACCACCATGAGGAACGGCAAGGTGCTGCTGACAGAGTTGCGCGATCTTAGCCCTGTTCCCGTTTATATTCGCGCCCATCACCTTCTCACCTCGGGCGATGGCAAGGCTGAGCTGAAGTTCAGCTCAACGAATGTCTATACCGAGGATGCGTCAGGCAAGCCGGTCTACGACTTCAAAATCCTCGATGGCATTTTCGACGAGTACAAGGCCGCTGGGGTTCGGCCCATGGTCGAGTTCGGGTTCATGCCCAAAGACCTCGCTGCGGTGCTGCCAAATCGTCACGAGCCCTATCAGGTTCACTATCCTAAGAGCGCCATCAGCGGCGCTTCCAATAATCCTCCAAAAGACTATAAAAAGTGGGGGGATCTGATTCACACAGTTACAGCGCACTTTGTTGAGCGCTATGGCAAGGAGACCGTACTGCAATGGTATTTTGAAGTATGGAACGAACCGGATATCGATTATTGGCATTCGACTGCGGAGGACTACTGGAAGCTTTATGACTATGCCGTCGCCAACGTGAAGGCCGTGCTTCCTGGTGCGCGCGTCGGCGGTCCGGCGACGACCAGCCCGTCTGGCGAGAAGGCTTACAACTATCTAAAAGGCTTTCTCGATCACGTCGCCGCGGGTAAGAGTCTTGCTGATGGAAAGCCAATCCCGCTCGATTTCATTTCCTTCCATGCAAAGGGTCGCCCTACCATCGTTGATAACCACGTCACGATGGGGATCAAGCATGAACTCGCTGATGCCGACCGCGGTTTCTATCTCATCTCGCAGTATCCGAAGTATCGCAGCTTGCCCATTATCATTAGCGAAGCGGATCCCGAGGGTTGCGCTGCCTGCTCCTCACGTGTGAACCCCGCCAACAACTACCGCAATGGCACGCTCTATCCTGCGTATACTGCCGCAGCCTTCAAGGGTTTGTTTGATCTGCAGGATAAGCACAAAGTCAACCTGCTTTCCATGCTCAGCTGGTCGTTCGAGTTTGAAGATAAGGATTACTTCGAAGGCTTCAGGTCTCTTTCCACGAATGGAATCAACAAGCCCGTGCTGAATCTCTTCCGCATGTTCGGCCTGATGTCCGGCACGCGAGTCGCGACCACCAGCACGGCCAGTGTTCCTCTGGATACCCTTGTCAGCACTGGCGTCCGCGAGAAGGCGGATGTGGACGGTATGGCTGCGATCGACGACCGCAAGGCTACGGTGCTCGTGTGGAACTACCACGACGCCGACACCCTCGCCGCGGCTACCCCCACAACCATCAAGCTCAGCGGCCTACCGGTTGGAGCCAAGCGCGTCCTTGTGCAGCACTACCGCATCGACGATACTCACAGCAATGCCTACACCCGGTGGAAGGCCATGGGCTCGCCACAACAGCCAACGGCGGAGCAATATGCTCAGCTTCAGTCCGTCGCCGGCTTACAGCTGTTGACCTCACCTGCGTGGGTCAATGTTGTCGACGGCAAGCTCGATCTTACAACCGAGCTTCTACGTCAAAGCATCTCGCTCGTAAAGATCACTTGGTAAAAGAGGGCAGGGTAGGGCTTGATGAATCGAAGATGGTATTTCGTTGTGATGGTTGCGGTAGCAATCGCCATCAGCTACTTTGACCGGCAGACCCTGCCGGTTGCGATCGCTGCCATCCAGCGGAATATCCCATTATCAAACCAGCAATTCTCTTATTTGCAAACCGCATTCCTGCTAGCTTATGCCGCAATGTACGTGCTCGGGGGGCGCCTGCTAGATGCATTCGGCACGCGAAAAGGATTTCTCTTCATTATGCTTTGGTGGTCGCTTGCCTGCGCGCTTCACGGGCTCGCCTCAGGATTTATGCTTCTCCTGATTGCACGCTTCCTGCTCGGCGGTGGGGAAGGCGGGGCATTCCCCGCGGCTACGCGTGTTGTAGCTGAGTGGATCGAACCTGGCGAGCGCTCAACCGCGATGGGGTTCATCAATGCCGGTACGGCCATCGGCTCGGTGCTCGCGCCTCCCCTTATCGGGTTCGTTCTTCTGAGGAGCGGATGGCGAGCTGTTTTTCTCGTCGCCGGAATCTTTGGTCTTGCCTGGGTTCTGTGGTGGGCCGTGAGCTATCGATCGAACGCCATGACTCTTTCCTCAAATACTGTCGACGCTCGAGTAATTGGCAGTAACCTCGGATGGCAACGGGTCGTTTCTATGCGCAGAGTGCAGACCTTCGTCTTTGCCAAATTCATGTCGGATTCAGCATGGTATTTTCTGCTCTTCTGGTTGCCGAAGTACCTCTATGACGTGCGTGGCTTCGATGTAAAGCAGGTTAGCTATTACGCATGGATTCCCTATGCAGCCTCGGGCATCGGGAGCTTTATCGGGGGCTGGCTCTCATCGCGGCTTATACAGAATGGCCGGTCAATCGATTTTTCGCGGAAGCTCGTGCTCGGAATGTGTGCTGTAGGAATGCCTGTCGTCATGTTTGTTTCTGTGGCGCCGGTTCAAGTGGCTCTGCTTCTCTTCAGTATCGCGTTCTTCTGTCAGCAGGCATGGTCTGGACTCATCATGACTCTGCCGGCGGATATCTTTCCTCTCACCGTTGTTGGCACCGTCGCTGGCCTCATTGGCTTCGGCGGGGCTATCGGGGGTGCCATCTTCGGCCTGATTGCCGGATACATGCTGGGCCATGGATTCACTTATGCGACCCTGTTCCTCCTCGTAGGAACTTTTCACCTCATCGGCTTTCTCGCCATCCTGTTGTTTGCCGGCAGGATTCAACCTCTAAGCGCCATTGACCTCCAACACATTGAGAGCGCCGCATGAAGATAACTGAAGTCCGAACTCGCGTCGTCCAGTGGGAAGGCAAGACTATTCCCCTTCCTCCGCACTTCTGCACTAATCCGATGGACCTCGTCGCTTTCCGCGAGGCTTCAATGGGCAACTTCGCATTTCACAACTGGTTGCTGGTCGAGATCCACACCGACAACGGTCTTGTCGGTGTAGGCAATGCCGCGCTCGCACCCATGGTCACCAAGCAACTTATCGATATTTACTTAAAACCGTTGCTGATCGGTGCGGACCCCTGGGATGTCGAGTATCTCTGGCAACAAATGTATCGTCGTACGCTTGCCTTTGGACGCAAAGGTGTTGCCCTTACTGCTATCTCGGCGGTTGATATCGCCCTCTGGGATCTGATGGGGAAGGACGCAAAGCAGCCGGTCTTTAGATTGTTGGGAGGTCGCACCAAAGAAAGTATTCCGGTATACGCCAGTCGGCTCTACGCTATGCCCATTCCCGAGCTACGTGCGGAGGCGCAAAGATATAAAGACGAAGGCTACAGAATGATGAAGCTGCGCTTCGGGTGGGGACCGCTTGATGGCGCGGAAGGGATGCAGAAGAATATTGAACTCGTCCGAAATGTCCGGGAAGTGATCGGTTACGATATTGATCTAATGACGGACGCTTACATGGGGTGGACGCTGGACTATGCCAAACGCATGTTGCCGTTGCTGGAGCCTTTCAATCTGCGCTGGCTTGAGGAGGCTGTTATTCCCGATGACACCCGCGGCTACAAGGAGTTGAAAAGCTACGGCCGAATTCCAATCGCGGGAGGCGAGCACGAGTTCACCATCTTCGGCTTCCGTGAGCTACTCGAAAATAATGCGCTCGACGTCATCCAATTCGACACGAACCGTGTTGGAGGGATCAGTCAGGCCCGCAAAATCTCCGCGATGGCCGAGGCCTTTCAGGTCCCTGTCACTCCGCATGCGGGGCAGATGCACAATTACCACATTGTGATGGCTAGCCTGAATTCTCCCATCGCGGAGTTTTTCCCCAAGGTGGACGTCGAGGTCGGTAATGAACTCTTCTGGTACATCTTCGAAGGCGAACCTACGCCTACAAAAGGTGTCATTAATCTCGATGACAGTCTTCCCGGTCTCGGGCTTACGGTTAACGAGGAGTCGTTGAAGCGATTCCGCATTGTCGAATAAGGAGCCAGCAACGATGCGTCTTGTCCAACTTGCCAACGGAAGTCTGCGCCGAGTCGCTTTTGTCGATGAGCCTGACGTAGTGCTCCTCAATGAAGTCAGCTCCACTTTCGAACTAACGCAACGGGCCCTCAAACAAAACATAGCGTTGACGGAACTCGTAAAGTCTCTGGCTACCGGTGAGCGTCTTACCTATGACGACGTTTTCAAACAGGGCTCCCCTTGGAAGCTGCTTGCACCGATCGATGTTCCGGGTGCTCCGCAGATGATCCTCGTCTCCGGTACCGGTCTTACGCATCTCGGAAGCGCTCGTGAGCGCCAGGCCATGCATGTAGAGACAAAAAAAGCTGAAGCGGAGCTGACCGACAGCATGCGCATGTTCGAGTGGGGCCGCGAGAAGGGCCGCCCGGCGCCGGGTGAGTTTGGAATCGCCCCTGAGTGGTTTTACAAAGGGGATGGAAGCGTCATTCGAGCCCCTTTTGCGCCTCTTAATGTCCCTGGGTACGCCGAAGACGGCGGCGAAGAGGGCGAGGTTGCTGCAATTTATATCATCGATAGCAAGGGCCAGCCTCATCGCATCGGTATGTGCGTTGGCAATGAATTCTCCGATCATGTGTTTGAACGCCGTAACTATCTCAACCTTGCAGGGTCAAAGCTTCGGGTCTGTTCGCTTGGTCCGGAGCTTGTCATCGGTGATGATTTTTCCGACGTTGCCGGCAAGGTTCGAGTGCTCCGCAACGGAGGGCCAATCTGGCAGAAGAACATTCGCACTGGACAGGAAAACATGTGCCATTCCCTCGCCAATCTCGAGCACCATCATTTCAAGTTCGCCGGGCATCGTCAGCCTGGGATGATTCATGTCCATTTTCTGGGAGCCGATGCCCTCTCATTTGGAGATGGCGTTCGCTTAAGAAGTGGCGACATCACCGAGATCAGCTTTGAAGGATTTGGTCGCCCGTTGATCAATCCTATTGTTGTGGATGAGACGATCAACTCAGTCGTACGCGTTCAGGCGATGACATAAGGAGCGTGAGCAGGATGGCAAAGCAGCAGGTGGCGTTTCTCGGGATCGGGACCATGGGTCGCGGCATGACGGCCAATCTTCTCAAGGCCGGCTTCCCTTTGACGGTCTACAATCGCACGCGGGCCAAGGCGGAACCGCTTGCCGCACAAGGCGCAACCATCGCCAACACTCCAGCAGAAGCAGCGAAAAATGCCGATGTGGTGATCTCGATTCTTTCGGACGATGTAGCCTCGCGGGCTGCGTGGCTGGGGGAGCACGGAGCGCTGAAGGTAATGGGTAAAGGGGCCATTGCCATTGAATGCGGCACGGTTTCACCCGAGTGGATTGCGGAGCTCAATGATGAGACGAAAAGACAGGGTGTCGGCCTCATCGAAGCACCTGTGACCGGTAGTCGTCCACAGGCCGAAGCAGGTCAACTCACGTTCCTCTGTGGAACGGACGAGGCGATACTCGACAAAGCTCGCTCAGTGCTTGAGCCCATGAGTAAGGCCATCATCCAGTTTGGACCTGTTGGATGTGGAGGCCAGGTAAAGCTGATCAACAACTTTCTTTGTGGCGTGCAGGTGGCCTCTTTTGCAGAGGCCGTTGCGTGGGTCGAGCGAACAGACCTCAATCGAGAACAGACACTTGACTTCCTCAAGAGCGGCGCGGCGGGCAGTGGCATCCTCACAGCGATGACAGATCGCATGACCGCACGCAACTACGAAGTCAACTTTTTGTTGCGTCTGCTTAACAAAGACCTTCGTTACGCGAAGGCTGCAGCTGCCGAGCGCGGCGTTACGTTAACGACCTGTGCCACCACGGAAGAGCTCTTCGAAAAGGCTGAACGCGAAGGCCTTGGCGAAAAAGATATGTCAGCTGTAGTAGAGGTTATTCGCGGCAGCAGGCCATAACAGCACCAGGGAGGTCGATCGATGCGTCATTGGATCACTGCGGGCATGCTCGCCTGCATTACTTTGTCTTCTGTACAGACGTTTGCGCAGTCACAGCCGCGGTTTCGTGACACCAAACTATCGATTGAAGACCGCATCACAGACCTGATCGGCCGCCTGACATTAGAGGAGAAGGCACAGCAACTTAACCACACGAATAAAGGGCTACCGCGCCTGGGGCTTCCTGCGTGGGGAGGCTGGAACCAGACACTTCATGGTGTCTGGTCAAAGCAGCCAACCACGCTCTTTCCGATAGCCACAGCGATGGGGGCAAGCTGGGATCCTGATCTCATTCATTCCGTAGCAGTCGCGATGAGTGATGAGGGGCGCGCTCTCTATAATGCAAAAGCACAAGGTCCACGGACAACACATGGACTCGTCTTCCGTTCGCCCGTCATCAATATCAGCCGTGATCCGCGCTGGGGGCGCATTCAAGAGGTATTCAGCGAAGATCCGTACCTTACTGGACGCATGGCCGTGTCTTACGTGCGCGGCTTGCAAGGCGAAGACATTAATCACCTTAAGCTCGCAGCAACCATCAAACACTTTGCGGTTAATAATGTTGAAACCGGTCGCCAACATCTCTCCGCTACTGTTGATGAACGCAACCTCTTTGAATACTGGCTGCCCCACTGGCATGACGCCATCACGGAAGGTCATGCACAGTCTGTTATGTCGAGCTATAACGCCATTAACGGGACACCGGATGCGGTGAATCATTATCTGCTTACCGATATCCTTCGCGACAAGTGGCACTTTGACGGATTCGTTACCGACGATCTTGGCGCTGTTGAGCTACTTACCACAACGCGGCGCAACGAGGTCGGACAACGCTTCAGTGAAGATCCTGTCTATGCAGCTGCCATGGCTATTAAGGCAGGCAATGATTCTGACGATCCCGAGTTCGAGCAAAACCTTCCTCTCGCCGTGAAGCGCGGCTTGCTTACCGAGAAAGAACTCGACCGTGCAGTGCGTAATGTCTTGCGGGTGGGTTTTCGACTCGGTGCCTTCGACCCTCCTGAGGACAGTCCATACGCGACACTCGGCATGGACGTTGTACGCTCGCCCGAGCATCTCAAACTCTCGGACCAACTCGGCGCAGAATCAATGGCACTTCTTCTCAATCGACAGAACTTTCTGCCTCTCGATAGGGCGAAGACTAAATCCATCGCTGTGATCGGTCCCGCCGGTGGCGATGACTATGAGACCGGTAACTACTATGGAACGCCGTTTCGCAAAGTCAGCGTAACGCGCGGTCTTGAGTCACTACTCGGGAAGAGAGTGAAGATTGAGTATGAGAAGGGGGCAGGCTACACCGAACCTCTCGACCAAAAGGCGATCGATCGCGCCGTGGAACTTGCACGTCGAAGCGACATCGTTGTGCTTTGCCTGGGTACGAATCTGCGGGTCGAAGCGGAAGGTCGCGACCGACGCAACCTCGATCTGCCAGGAGCACAAGAACAGCTTCTTGAAGCGATCTACGCAGCCAACCCTAACATGGTGCTCGTGCTGGAAAATGCTGGTCCACTTGCAGTGAACTGGGCAAACGACCATCTCCCTGCGATTTTGGAAGCGTGGTATCCGGGGGAGGGGGGAGGAGATACGATTGCGCACACACTTTTTGGCGACAACAACCCCAGCGGCCATCTTCCTTATACCGCTTACCAAAGTCTCGATGGTGTCCCGCCCCAGAACGAGTATGACGTCAGCAAGGGATACACATACATGTACTTCAAAGGCGTGCCCTTATATCCTTTTGGCCACGGTCTGAGCTATACAACGTTCAGTTATAGCCATCTCAAAGTCTCGCAATCAGGCACAGGTGCAGCAGCCAAACTGAAGGTCTCGTTCGATCTTACGAATTCTGGTCAGCGACAAGGCGCGGAGGTCGCGCAGTTCTACAGCCATCAGCGCGAAAGCTCCGTCTATCAACCGATCAAAAGCCTCCGAGCTTTCCAAAGGATTGATTTGCAGCCTGGCGAGACGAAGCCTATTACCTTCGATATTCCTGTTAGCCGTCTCGGTTACTACGACGTCAAAATCCATGACTTCCGCGTCGAACCCGGTGTCTTTGATGTGCTGGTCGGTTCGTCATCGGAAGATATTCGTTTACGTGGTGAGTTCAATCTTAAGTCTACAAATGTTGTTACCGTCCGACGAAATGAAAGAGTGGGTACCACACACTAGTGCGATTTACTTAGCCGGCGATAGTAATCGGCAACGGAATCCTGATAGCCATCTGGAATGACGGAAGATTTTCCTGTTCTCGCTTCCGCTTCTGATCCTTGGTTTGCTAACTGAAGTTCAATGCGATCAATCGAACTGAGAACTTCATGATGCATCTGATCAACCAGATCCGGATTTCCGGGGAATCTTTTCGGATCGAGTTGCTGCATGCGCCGCGTAAGATCTTGGATCTCCTTGGACAGATTAGGATCTCCTTGCACGATGTGTCCTAGTTGGCCAACCTCCCGTAGCTGTTGGCGATAATTCTGTTCGGCATCTTGGGGATTTCCTGATGCATCGGTTGGCACCGGCCTCATCGCTCCGGAGGCATAAGTATTATTGCCAGTGTTGATATTCCCCCATGCAACGCCATCGTTGCGGCTACCCCCTGCCCGTATCTCGCCATTGTTAGTGCCTCTTTGCAGCCGATTGCTTTCTAACTGCTGTCCAGGATAAGGAGCATTCTGTGCACCGCGACCAGGATTCTGCTGATTCTGTCCTCTGCCACCCTCTGATGTTCCTTCATGATGTGTATCAGCGGCATTAAAGGTGGGGGCGCTGGACTGTCGCTTTAGATCTTTATTTCCAGATCCGTCCATCGCCTCAATTTGATTCCGCATACGGCGAAGTTGCTCGAGTGCCGCGGTCTGATTGATCGAACTGGAGTTTGTTTGCTGCCCTGGCTGCTCCCGTCGCATACTATCTTGTGCTTCTCGAAGTTGCTGGCTCAGCTTTTGCAGCCCGTGGGCAATCTCAGATTCCGTGCCACCGGAATTTGGATTAACACCTCGCCTCAGCCAATCAGCAGTTCGTTGCATATGATTACCAAGATCGGACTCATCCATGCCGGTTAGAGCCTGGCGCAACTTCTGTGCCGTTTTCGGCTGGTTGGGTGCCATTCTGCGCGCTGAGTCGCGTATGTCTTTTTCTAGCTTGGAAAGATCATTCGAGAGCTGCTGCCTCTCAGCCGCCAACTGGTTCCTCTCTCGCAGGCGTGTCTCAATGTTTTCGCGATTCTGGTCGGTGTCAGGTTGATTCCCAAAATGATCGATTCGTTGATTTTGAGCGCGTTCTTGCTGCATGATGCGATTAGCTTCTTGCGATAACGATCCTAGTTTTCCCGTAGCAAGTTGTTGCTGGCTAGCACTTAATAAATTCTTCGCTTCCTGCAGCCTCTCAGCCGCTTGGCGCGCATTCTCAGAACTCTGCTCTCGAGTTCCATTTCGTTTCATCGCGTCGTTCGCCTGGCGAAGACGGCTTAGGGCTTGCTGAATGCGCTGATCTTGAGGACTCCCGCTGTTTTGACCGGAACCTGAGGTATTTGCAGACGAGCTTTGTTGTTGCTGCGATCCTGATTGAGGAAAACTACTCTGCTGACCGTTCTGGGGTGAACCACTGTTTTGCTGATTGTTCTGTGCAAGCTGTTCCATTTCCCGCTGAAGTTGTTCAGCCTCGCGCCGCAACATCTCCTGTTGCCATCGCTCTTGAAAGCCTTGCTGCGGATTCTTTTGTTGCCGGTTGAGCTCTTCTTGCCTGTTGGCCAATGCGTCGAGTTTGGCGAGCAGATCGTCAATTTCCTTTTGCTGCTTCTCGGCAGGAGACGTATTCTTCGCAGTCTCGTATTGGTTCTTCTCCGTATCTAATTCGAGGTCGAACAAACTTGCAAGATCTCGGCCAGCCGAGTTTGCTCCGCCGCCTCCCCCCCCACCCTGCTGACCGAAGGCCACCTGGATTTGACGAAATGTAGCTTCAGCTCGCAACAATGCTTGAAGAGCTTTTTGCTCTGAAGGCAAAGCATCTTTCCATTGCATACCCTTCAATTTTTCAGCCGATGGGGACATCGCGGTTGCAGCCTGCTGCATGTCTTTCGCGAAGCTGTTGAATTCGTCATTTGCCTCCGACAGATCTCGACTCTGCATTCGAGTAGAGAGAGCCATCACCTGATCACGAAGTTTATTCTGAGCATCAGACAGGAACTGCCCCATGGCTGCAGCTTCTTTGGCTCCTGAGGCCTTATCATTCTGTTGTTTCCATGTAGCCGCAATCAGTTCCTTCTCTCGTTTGGACATATCAGTCTGGTTATTTTGGTTAGATCCTCCACCTCCCCCGGCCCCACTTTGTTGCGATTGCGAAAACTCTCGTTCAAAAGGATCAATCTGTATAAAACTAATGTTGGTTCGGGTCTCAGAGTGGCCGTCTTTAGCTGTGGCATAGAGGGCTACGAGATCTCCTGGCACCAGCTTGTAATCCTCGAGCGGTAGAGTGTGCGTGCCGCTGAGATCCTTCGCGCCACGATTTTTCAACATATCCACGTCGTGGTCAGATCCGCCATTGACGGAATAGTGAAGGTGTAAATCACGAAGGCCAAATCGATCAGATCCTTGAACGCCTATCGCGACCTCTTCTATCGGAGAGGCACGATAGTCCCCGCTAGGACGAGTGATACTGACCTGGGGTGGCTCCGCTTTATCTGTTGCAATGAAATAGTCTTCCGAGAGGCGAACAGGCTGACCCCGATCAACCGCGGCGATATGGTATGCCCCATCCTTCGTCATATGAATGGTACCGGTGTACGTATTCGCATTTTCTTCAGATAGCTTGATTGTTTTGCTGTCATCGAGAGTAAGTCTCCCGTCTTTCAAGGGCTTATCCATCTCGACCTCAATCTGTGCGTCAGTTCCTTCGATCGCGCGCAGATCGCCCGTCTGCTCTTGGGCCGCAGGTTTCTCTCCTGTCCATTTGGGATATTGGTAGATGACTTTTATTTTTCTTACTGAGGGCAGATCGACGACACGGACGTTGTAATGTGGCGATGTCAGAGGCCCTGCGGTGACATAGTACTCTACACTTTCCGGGAGGCCGGCAAGCACAAACTGATAGCTCATTGCTCCGCCCAGATTTGGCTGCGGATGCATGCTTGCGAGCTCCCAGTTTTTAGCGTTCTGATAGCGAGCAAAGATTTGAACCTTTTCTGGCCGCAGCCCAACAACATTCGCGGTTATAAGCTGATCGCCGTTGCGTCGGACTGTAGCATCCCCAGGAGCGATGTTGATGCTATAAAGCGGGGCAGCATTCTTCTGCTCGCCGGTCCACAACAGTGCCGCGCCATATCCTACAAAACCGGGCTTGGCAGCTATGAGCCAAATTAAAGTGCAAAGACACCCCAACCCTATTCCTAAAATAGCGAACAGCCTGTTCCCGGGAGCGATAGAAGTAGGGGGTGCCTCTTCTGTGAGAGCCAGCGTGTCTGCAGCGAGTAGCTCGAGAAATACATCATTTTCAGTATGTTGCTGTTCGTGAAAGGTTGTGAGCCGCTGTCCTAGATTTGGGTGAGTAGCTTCAGCTTTATGTACAGCACGACCTGCGCTGACACGGAATAATGGCAGAACAATAAAAAATGCGATAACGAGAATGAGGGTAAGCGCAAGGGCAAGTCGACCACCCTTTACTCCGGTGGCTGGAAATGCGTAATGATTCAATGCGAGGACCAGCGTAACCGTTGTCAGTAAAGCGGTAGAAGCTAGTACCGTACACCCAAGGATCCAGGCCCGCAATCGCAGTCTGTCGATTACACGCCCGATGTAGGAGTTGAGCTCGTTTTGCTTGCTCATATTGCCTCCCGCTGCGTCTCGAGATGGCGGCTTGAGAGAATCCTCTCAGCCACAGCCACCACGAATGCAAGTAACATAGCGTACCACCAGAGACTTAGAGTCCGATACTTTTTGTCCGCGGTAACGTGTTCTGCAACTTTGCGTTGATCCTTGTTTCCTGCCATCCATAAGCTCTGCATCTCTGGAGAGATCGGAGTGAGGTCGGATTCTTTCGGGTCGGGGTTGACCCCGATCACAGCCTCCCTTCCGTTGGCGAAATGAATTTGGTAGAAGCCTGTGCGTGCTAACCGAAACGTCTGCGAGCTTCGCGCGTCGGACAAGGAAAGCGGCCGGTGTCCGTCTGGATCAAGGACCTCAACTGCGTTGGCCTTTTTAGGATTCTCTTTAAGACCTTCAGTGGAGGAACGAAGCTGGACGAAAGAATCGACAACCTGAGATCCCTGGACATGTTCATTGCCTGAGAGATATCGTGCCGTCTTATCAACGAAGACAACGAAGACAGGAGACAAGGGCAGGTCATTCGTAAAGTTATCGAGACCAGAGGTAAAGAGAAGCACGTGTCCTTCTCCGATCTGTTTTTCGAGCAGTAGCGGAGTGCCGTCGTTTAGCTTGGCGGCAACACGCGCGCCAGAGGCTTCTACAGAGGCCGCATATATCACTTTCGTCGTTCCCCAGCCCCCATTGTCACGTGAAGGATGATTTTGTTCGAGAGCAGGGAACGTAAAATCGACTTGGCCGATCGTCGCTGCATTGGAAACTCCAAAGTTATGAGGTCGCTGTAAAGAGCCTTGCCAGAGGGGTATGTGAGATTGTCGCTCCGCATCGAGTCCGAGGGAGATGAGGACACTTCCGCCGTTCATGACATACTGCTCCAACGCATGTTCGAAGATTGTGGGAAGAGCAGTCGCATCGGACAACACAGTAAATGCGAATCTGGCTGGGTCGATATTTGTCGCTTGTTCGGCCACCATAGGTTGCAGGATGAAGGCTCCGTGAGTCGCTGCATTCAATGCTGTTCCAAAATAGGTCGGCGACCGCTGGTCGGATGCATTGTGAATGAACAGAACGCGCTGTGGATCGACCCGCCGAATAACGAATCGGGCAACGTTATCTTCGGGAAGAGGGTCATTCTGCTCGATTTGGATCTCACAGCGGTTGAACCCATAATTCAACTCGTGCGGGGCAAACTCAACAACTGTGCGACCGTTCGGCGGAACCTTGATCGTTCGGGCTGCGACCTGTTTGCCGCTCACAATCAGAGAGATCGTTTTCTCGGTCTCGGTAGTGGCGAAGCCTGCGACAACTGCCTTAACCTTTGATTGTGCGGGATCTTTGGGATCTGTGACGTCCCTGGGCGCGCTAACGCTTTCGATCGCCCAATTTGCAACGGCACGTTTTTTGGAGATGTCGTGGAGGATCAGGTTTACCGGCGCTGGCAAAGCGACTTCCGTAAAATTCCCCGGCATGGCTGTGCGTTGCATGTCACTAAAGAGATGAATTTCGATCGGTTCTGATCTGGATTCGCTCAGGGTGCGAATGGAACGCGCTAGATCCGAAAAGTTCGCGTGGCCATCTCCGGACGTAATACCGTCGAGGGCAGCTCTAAGCTGATTCGGATCCGCAGTCGCTTCTGTCAACAGTTGGATATGTCCACCCAAAGACACGATTTGTGCACGCCGAGAGCGAGGCTTGGAAGAGAGCAGTTGGAGAGCTTGCCGCTTTGCCTCGGCGAATCGATTTTCTGCGCGCATGCTAAAAGAACTGTCGAGGGCAATCACCAAAAGGATCTGGTTCGCATTGACAGGTCGGCGGAGGAAAGGGTTTGCAAACGCAAGAACGATCAGGGTTACCAATAACAGCCGCAAGGTAAAGAGAAGAAGATAACGCAGACGCCTGTGCCGCGTTGAGCTCTGTATCCCGCGCTCAAAAAACATTAGCGAGCTAACTGGGTGAGGAATTGTTACGTGTTTACGAAGCAAATGTATAAAGACCGGAACTCCGACCCCAAACAATCCAACAAGGAACCATGGCGATAGGAAACCCATTAGAGGTTCGCCTTTCGGAGTGAAAGATATTCATGCAACACGGAATCAAGCGGCTGATCAGTATGGATAAGTTGATATTCCAGCCCGGCAGCTTGTGCCCGCGTTCGAAGTTCCGTGATGTGGTCTTGTATTTTGGTGCGGTATGTTGTGTTGACGTACTCGGGAGTAACTTCAATTTTCTGACCAGATTCCATGTCGACCAGTATTGCCGGATGTTTCAGTTCTGGTTTTATCTCCTGAGGGTCAAGCACGTGGAACAGGACAACGTCGTTACCTTTGAATCTGAGGGACTCAAATGAGTGCGCGATTGTTTCGGGCCTTTCGTAGAAATCGGAGATCACGATGGCGATGCCACGTCGACGCGACATGGAGTGAAAGTGTGTAAGTGGTTTTGAAAAATTGGTCTGTGCACGTGGTTCTGCCGTGTCGAGCGCGGCAAGCAGCCGCACGAGTTGACCTTGTCGAGTCGAGGGTTGGATATAGTTACGAACCTCTTCGTCGAATACGATGAGGCCCGCTGCATCTCGCTGATTTCCAATTGCCAGATAAAAAAGGGATGCTGCAAGATAGCGGGCGTAATCTGCCTTTGACGTGCGTCGGGAACTGTATTGCATTGAATTGCTGGCATCGAGGAGAATCATAAGCTGACTATTCGTCTCGCCCTTGTAGCGCTTCAGATAGCAGCGCTCTGTTCTTGCAAAGAGATTCCAGTCAACATGGCGAAGATCCTCTCCTTGTGTATAGGCACGGTACTCCGCAAATTCCTGGCTGAAACCGAAGTCGGGAGATCGATGCATCCCCGCAATAAATCCATCCACAACGGTTTTGGCGACAAGATCCAGGGAAGAGATGCTTGCCAGTACTTCGGGACTGAGGAACCGCTGCATCAGGTCTCCTTTGGCGGGGGAAGATGATTCAGTAAGCGCTTTAGGATCTCGTCTGCATCGATGCGTTCGGACTCTGCATGAAAATTCAACAAGATACGATGACGCAGTACTGGAATAGCCAGAGAGACGACGTCCTCGTAAGTTACGTGATATCTCCCCTTGGAAAGAGCCCGAGCCTTTGCGGCCAGAACAATGAACTGTGCCGCGCGCACACTCGCGCCGTAGTTCACATATTTTTTTATGAACTCCGGGCCATTCTCGCTTTTTGGCCGCGTTGCACGAACGAGGCGAATCACATAACGTGCCGTGGACTCGGCTACCGGGACCATTCTCACAAGCTGCTGAAAGTCGAGCAGTTCGTCTGCATTTGTTACGGCTTCCACCTTAGCGCTATGTGTAGTCGTTGTCAGGTTGAGAACCCTCAGTTCCTCATCGGACGTCAGGTAGTCCAGCGTTGTGTTGAAGAGAAATCGATCGAGCTGGGCTTCAGGAAGTGGATACGTGCCCTCCAATTCGATCGGGTTCTGGGTGGCAAGAACGAAAAACGGTTCAGGCAATGGATAGACATGTCCTCTTACGGTGCATGAATGCTCCTGCATTGCCTCAAGCAGCGCGGCCTGGGTCTTGGGTGGAGTGCGGTTGATCTCATCGGCAAGGACGATATTCCCAAAAATTGGACCGTGAACGAACGTCCACTTGCGATGGCCGGTTGCCATGTCCTCTTCAATGATGTCGGTGCCGGTAATATCGGAGGGCATCAAATCTGGCGTGAACTGGATGCGTCGAAAGTCGAGACCCAAAGTCTCGGCGATCGTGCGAACCATGAGTGTCTTTGCTGTACCCGGCATGCCTGTCATCAAACAGTGGCCACCCACGAAAAGTGCAATCAGGATTTGGTCGAGGACTTCATCCTGGCCGACGATGACTTCGCGGACCTGCTGAAGGATCTTTTCTCGCACTGTATGAAAGCGCTCTACGCGTTGTTGAAGTTGAGCCGCGTCTGAACTGAGATCGGTAAAAGTAGCCATCCGCTGATCCTCGCTATTTGTTCGGGGATTGATGTAACTCCAATAAAAGCTTCTGGGCAGGGGCATAATTAGGCGCAATCTCAAGTGCAGCCAGCACGCTTTCTTCAGCCTGATCTTTGTGTCCGCCAGCAAGATACGCCTGCGCCAGACGAAGTTCCGTGCCGGCCCGATCGACGGGGTGTGAGGCGATCGCTGAACCGAACTCAAGTACAGCCTTGTCATAAGATTTCTGCTCATAGAGCAAATCTCCAAGCTGGCGATGCAGATCGGCGTCGTTGACGGGATAGATATAGAGCACGCGTGTAAGCGTCTCGGCTGCGGCAGATTTACTGCCGGATTGTTCTTCCAATGTCGCCAGGCGCTTCAGCATGGCGGGGTCCTGACCTCCCGCATGTTCATACGCGGCTAAAGTTCTGATCTCTGCAGCGACGTCGTTCTTCTCGCGATAACACTCGGCTAAAAAACCATAAACATTGCCTTCGCTGATGTACTCCGGATAAAGGGCGATGGCTGCAGGGCCCGCATTGATAATGATGTCCCACTGTTGAGATTGCGCGGCCGCAGCGATGAGCTTCAGCTTTTCCCGCCACTCATCAAAATGAGATGCCTGAGGAGAATATCTCTTGTCGATCCAATCAAGATATTGCTCATCGAATTGCTCTGGAGTGAGACCGAGATTTTGCTTGATCGCTTCCTGAGTTGTCTTCAGATCTGCATAGGAGTGAACCATCTCAAGAAGCTTTGGTTCGCCCCAATTGGCCTTTATGAAATCGCAAATACTGCCCGCCTGAAAATACGAAACTACAACCTGAGAGGGGTATTGAGGATAAACGAATCCGCGGTCGAGCTTTAGAATAGGGAGCAGTTTTTTCTCGCGGATGGCAATAAGAACATCTGGAGTGGCTCTATTGCTCCATTCTGCGGACCGTTCACCTTCCTCGTGAACGGCAAGTCCCTCCGTGAACCATCGGGGAACATGATTCTTTGTCGCAGTGAGAACATACACGTGACTCATCTCATGCCAAAGAGTCGCGCCCCAGTTGAAGTCACCTGGCTTCCGTGCGGATGGACTGTCCATCGCGATGACCTTTCCAAAGGTGACGCCCAAAGCTCCAAGGCCGGGCATCCCCATTGTCCTGACCGCAAAATCCTCGTGGTCGGGATAGACTTCTACCTGCACCGGCCCAGAGATCCGCATTGCATATTTTTTGTTGTAGGCCGCGATAATTCTGTGCAATTCATCTTGCAAATACGGATGTAGTAGATCGGATTCTGTCTTTTTGAGTTTCAGAACGGTTGTTGCGTCACGGATAGTTACATAGTTTTTATAGCTATCCAGTAACCGGAGACTATTGACCGTAGCTGCATCGCGGTAGCCGTTGCTATAGCAGAGTTCCAGCTCTTTTTGTGCCTCCTCCTGTTGACCGAGCCTCATAAGCCCTATCCCCAAATCTGAATGAGCAGACCAGAGCCGGGGTTCTGCTGCTATCGCTTTGCGATAGTAGGCGACCGCATCGTCATGCCGATAGTGAAGTTCCAGATGATGTGCAATCTGTGCATACCCACTACCGTAGTGGGGATTGACGGATTGCAATCGCGTCAGCCATGTGTCGGGTTGGCGCTCGCTAATTAACTCAATCGCGGCCCGGACAGAGATAGCGTCCAGAGCATCGCTCTCGAGCGCCAGAGCTCTATCCGCCTCTGTCGCGGCCAGATCGCGATCATCATTTTCAAGCGCAAAGCGCGCCGCAAGCTCGTGTACTTCGGCTCGATTCGGGGCAAGCGCGAGAGCTTTATTGACGTAGAGCATGGCTTTCCCATTGAAATTGTCGGCAGATACGATAGCCAGTCCAAGATAGGCGTCCACGTTTGTGGAATCCTGGGCTAAAGCTTCACGAAAAAGATCGGAGGCATCTTTGTCATTGAAGCGCTCATGAAGGAGCATTCCCCACCTAGCCTTGGTCTCAGCACCGCCGTTTGGCGACCGGGTTGCAATCCGGAATTGTTCGTTGGCACTATCCCATTCTTCGAGTCCCCAGAAACCTTCAGCACGCATTCCCGCATCTGTGTTGCGGGTGAGTTGTTCGAAGCAGACCCGTGATTCATTCTCCTGACCATGTCTGCGCATTACCCAGCAATTCGGCGTCGCGGCGGCGAGGGGCGTCGCGATGGCAAGAAGAAGCACAATCCAATAGGACCTTCGCCTCATTTGTCCAGCTCCTGCTGCACTTGCGCCAGGTCAAGCAGCATTGCCGTGAGCTGTCTTTTGTAGTCGGCCGGATCCATGGCCGCCTTCTGGTACTTGAGAGTATCGATCTTTTGCTCGAGATCTTCTTTCTTTTGCAGAAGCTCGCGCTTGGCGGGATTATTAGCAATCTGTTGAAGGTCCCCGAATCGAACTAAGGTAAAGCTCGACATCAGATAGCCTTGCCCCGTGCCTGCTTCGCGCACAGGATCGCCACCGATGACGTCCGTGAAGACAGCGTGCTCCGTTGCGAGGCGCTTCTGCGATTCATAAAAGGTAGCGGTCTTTTTAGTGGCGTAGGTGAAGGCTTCCAAAGCGCTGATAGAGTCGCTTTTGTCCGTATCTGCAGACGGATCTTGTAGAGCCTCAACCCAATAGCGGGCGAAGACGGTCGCATTCTTTTCAGTGCCCGACTTAGTTGCGGTAACTATTGCCCTACCGGGGTATCTGAGTGCGGGGATCGCGCCCCCACTGGCGCTGGAGGTATCTACAATGAGTTGCCGCTGCGATGCAATGCGATTGCACATCTCCGCAATCTCTTCAGCGTCAACGTCTGGACCTAGAAGATTGAACTTGTAGACGCTTCCGTCAAAGGATCCGTGGCCAATCAGTACCAGTACAAATGCGTCCTGTGGTCGGGCAGACCGTGCGATGGTCGATAAAGTGTTTTTCAGCCGGGATGAGGTGGCTTGTTGTTGAACTAAGGTGTAAATCTGTCCCGTCGGCTCAGAGGTCCTGAAGATTTTGTCGAGATCCTTTGCCGCAGCGGTGAAGCGTTGTTCGTAATCCGCCTCCCCCCCGAGGCCGGCGACGATTACATAGTAGGTTGCAGCACGGCTCTGAATTGCAGAGAGGCAAAGGATCGCACAAACCCTATGAAGCAATCGCCATCGTTTTGATCGCCGGACGCGCGTCATAAGATGCCCCATCTACGTCGCAGAAGCCATTCTGCGCTGAGCAAGCTCAAAAGCAAAAGAAAGACAAGTGGCATATCCCATAACGGGTTCGTCGTTCGGACGGAGATGCCAGCCTCCGAATAGGAGATATCGCGTGGAATATCTTTAACTACGTTTGGCTCCCAGTATCGCCCCCCTGTCTGGGCAGATAATTCTTGCAAAAATTGACGATTCTGCTCGGTATGAAAGTTTTCTGCTACCTCATCTTCACGACGGAAAGTCAATGTATCGCGGCCTGACTCCTTCTTTGAAGCGCCGTCAGTCGCGGTGATCTCGACCAGGTAGCCTCCTGGCTTTTCCGCATTCCAGCCAACTGTATATTGGCCCGGAGTGTCCTGTGAGGGCGAGAGGTCAACAAAGGAGTTCACTCCTTGTGGTCCGAGGATATGGGCGGTGACCTGTGAGTTGATTGATGGTTGGAACTGAGTATCACGAACCTGAGCACTCAGCTGTATCTTTCCATCGTCCATCAACCGATGCGAGGAAGCAGATGCACTGACCGCCGCCGGTGAATCCGCGATCAGCCACCGCACCAGTTGTTGCCAGAAGAGGTCGTGCGACGGATCTCCTAATGCTTCGCTCATTTGCCAACGCCACGTTCCTCCCGTAGCAAGTATGGCGGTGCGACCGTGACCATAACTTTGCGTGACAAGGAGTGGAAGCTTACGTCGCCCGACATCCATTTGCGCCAGCACAAGAGCACCCGGCTTTGGAGAACCGGTCTCCTGGTAGTCCGCCAGATACGTAAGCTTTTTCCATCGTTCGAGATTTCTTGCCGGATCATCCAGCAGGCGAGTAATCGAGGACTCGGCTCCGGCGGTAGTTAGCTCAACTGTGGCTGGATTTCGATGAAAGCTATTGCGTCCGGAAGGTAGGAACGTAGGCAATAATTCACTGATACTTGATACGCCCCAGCCACCGTCGCTCAGAGACATTCGTCCCCCAAGGAATAGAACGCCTCCGCCTCTCCGGTCCACGTATTGACGGATCAATTCCTGTTGTATAGGAGAAAAATAATCTGCATTAACCGAGCCGATAATAATTCCGGAATATTCGAATAGGTCCTCGGGACGAGTCGGGAAGCCGTCGGCAAGTTCACCTGGATCTTTCAAGCCTTGACGATAGATCTTGTTTTCGCTGGTTCGTAACATAGAGACAAGCTGAGTTGTTGGATCATCCTCTTCCGCTCGTCGGATAAACTTGAACTCCCATCGGGGTTCACCTTCTACATAAAGGACACGTCGCTTCTTGTCATTGACCAAAATCGGTTGGGCGATAGCATTGTTTTTCAGATTCTCTTCTTCAGACAAGGGAGAAATTACGAACTGGAGATCGCGCGCGCCGGCTGTGCCTGCCGAGAAGAAAAGGGACTCCGTTTGCAGTGATCCATCTGGCGCAAACTTTATCTCCCGGCTGGCGAGCGTTTTCTCTCCGTCATGAACGGTGATCTTGGCGGTCTGTCCTGCGAAACCGTGTTGCATAAAGCTTACAGCCGCAGATATCCGAGAGTTGATGACGGTGGACGGAGCCATGCTGACGTTCTCCAGTTCCACATCATGGTTAACCTGAAGCCGTCCGAATCCGATGGTGTGGACCGGAAGTCTGCGGTTATGCAGTGCCTGCAGCGTATCGAGAGCAATTCCGGATTCCCCCATTTCGATCGAATTTTGGGAGCCATCACTTAAAAGAAGCACCGCTCCAATGGGTAGGTCGGTTGTATCTTCTGCAAGCTTCTTGAGACCCACATTGATGTTCGTCGCGGGGTCCTGCGGTTGGAGACCTTGGGGTCCATCAATTTGAGTAACACTGGAACCGAGTCGATAAAAGCGAACTTGAAAGCGCTTCTGAATGTCGGATACTAACCCGCTCTCAAGAATGTTGAGTGCCGCAGACTCACGGGTCTTTCCATCACTGTCTTGGATTGCCATGCTACGTGAGGTGTCAATGACAACAGCGATGATGTTTTGACGGGGCGTCAAAGCGGCAACCGTCATGGCGGGCTGCCACAGGAGTAGAAGGATCAATGCCATGAAGGCGGATTGCATCGCCCATAACACCCATATCCTCCAGCCTTGTAACTTCGGTGCGACTGTTGAGAGCTTTCGATAGGTCAGCCACGCCAAAGCCGCCGTCAGTAAGCTCGCTAATGCGACTAGCAACCAGACGGGCCATGCCGACAAAAAAACAAAGCGGCCCTTGATAAAAACCGGGCTGGGATACTTGAAAATAAACTCAAACATGCGCTTGTACCCTGGGTTCCGGTTTCCGACCTAATGGGTCATGTCATAAATGATGTAATCGAGCCCAACACGAAATGCCATGGATGCAAATACTTCTGGGTAATCGGGGTCATCTGCCCATTCCCATGCATCCCCTAAATGCATGTTGTGGCAGATGGCTACCACAATCCTTCCTTTGCTATCGCGAATCGCTCGCCATTTTGGTTGATAACCATCCTTCTCATAAGTCCGCCTGGTGCGGACCCAGTGCTCCCCTGGAATCTGCATCTTGTCGTCGACGTCATAGAGGGTGTGGAAGATCTCGTCACCGTTTTGGAGATCTTCGATGGGATAGTCAGGAAGTACCTGTCGCATTCCATTCATAAAGTTTTCCCAGTCTTCGGTGCCATGAAAGTCATCGACCATCAGAAATCCGCCCTTCAACAGGTACTCTCGAAGCCTCTTTGCCTCCTTGTCGGTGAAGGACCACATCTGAACCTGCACTGCGTAGATCCATGGATAGTTGAAGATTTCGTCGGAATCGAGGTTGACCACCTGCTCCGTGGGGCGGCCATCGATCCGGGTCAGGCGATGCATGGCGATCAGAAACTGACGGTCAGCTTTGGGATAGTCTCTGGACCAAGCATTTCGGCGCCAGTAGCCGTAGTCTCCGAAGCTGCTAAGTCCTTGTAAGTTCGAGGAAAAGGCAAGGCGCGACCAGTAAAATTCCGCTTTAATGTTGGAAGGAGAATCATCGTTCCCGAAGCCAAAATCGCCAACTCGCTGGTAGGCGCGCAATCCAGCACAGCCAACGGCAGCGATGACCGACGCGGTGGCAATCCGCGAGAGCTTCATCAGAACCTCCAGATGAGGCGGCGATGAGGAGAGTACCAGAAATGGCCTGGGCTCTGTCTAATAGACAGGTAGACGAAGGAAGAGGCGATTTTGTAGCACTGGATCTGCGATTTAAGCCGTCTTTGGGATAAAACTGCCACAGGCAACTGCACAGAAGAGGGTGTGATGAGGCGACGCGATCTTCTCAAACTGGGGGTCTTCAGTCTGGCACATGCTGGGACCGCCCGTATCTCACTGGCGGCGCAAACCCCCTCCGCGAAACTGATAACGGCGAAGCCTGACTATACCCTCCGAATCTCGCCTGTGGCAGTCGAATTGGATCGCTCCCGCATCATCTCCACAATCGGCTATAACGGAACCGCGCCTGGTCCAATACTGAGGATGCGCGAAGGGAAGCCCGTGACGGTTGAGGTCATCAACGAGACGGACAGTCCGGAACTGGTGCACTGGCACGGGATGCTCATTCCGCCCGACGTGGACGGAACCGAAGAAGAGGGTTCACCGACGGTTCCGCCTCATGGCCGGCTGAGGTTCCAATTTACGCCGAGACCTGCAGGGACACGCTGGTATCACTCGCACGCCATGGCGATGGATGATCTTCACAAGGGGTCGTTTACTGGGCAGTTCGGTTTCGTCTACGTTGAGACGGCAAACGAACCAGGAAGCTACGATCAGGAACACTTCCTGGCTCTGCGAGACTGGGAACCGTTTTTCACCAGCACCATGGAAGATGACGATGATGATACGCATCATGATCGAATCTTCGAAAAACCCCCGACGATCAATACCGATCCAAATGGCCTGGAAGTTGGTTCGATGACCTACTCCATCAATGACAGGATGTTAGGGGCTGGCGAACCGATCCGCGTTCGAGAAAGACAGAGATTGCTCCTTCACCTTCTAAATGCCAGCGCGATTGAGAATCGCCGTATCGCCCTCGCAGGCCACAAGATGCACGTAATCGCGCTCGACGGTAATCCTGTCCCCAGGCCGCAGGCAGTCGACTCTGTTTTTCTGGGAGCCGGGGAACGTGCCGACGTCGTGATTGAAATGACGAATCCCGGGATTTGGATCCTGGGCAGTACGGAGAAGATGGTGCGCGAAGCAGGCCTTGGTGTGGTCGTCGAGTATGCCGGACAACACCGCCAGCCGCAATGGGTTGATCCTCAGCACAGATCCTGGGATTACACGATCTTTGGAAATCCAGAACCAGCGACGTCTGCGCCCGTAAAATCGATTGAAATGGCCTTCGAGAAGATTCCCGGAGGGTCTGGCAAATTCAATACCTGGCTTATCAACGGCAAGCCCTACCCTCACGAACAAGAATTCGTCCTGGAGAGAGGGCTTCGCTATCGCTTGACGATGCACAATCGAACCGATGATGCGCATCCGATGCATCTCCATCGACATCTTTGGGAGCTAAGGGAGATCAACGGCAAAAAGACGTCCGGAATTATCAAAGACACTGTTGTTGTGCCGTACTACGGCCAGGCCGTAGTTGAGTTTACTGCGGATCAGCCTGGACTCTCGCTGTTTCATTGTCATCTGCAGCAGCATATGGACTACGGCTTTAAAGCACTCTTTCGCTACGCCTGATCGGCTTGCCATATCGAGGTCTATCGATGATGCAACTGCGACGAGCTTTCAGATACCTGATTCTTGCTGGAGTAGCGTCTGCCGCTGTCTTCGCGCAACATCGTTTCCGTGAGTACCCCTCCGTCGAATACGGATCTCGTTTTCCCCTTCCTGCCGACTGGAGCAAGTCAGCGGAGTGGACCTTTGCCCGGCTGATGTTTCCTCCCGGGCCCCTGGACGGATATCGTGGCCGATTCGACGGACCGTGGCAGGAAGGTCTGTCCCTGTGGACGCAGGACTATCCCCGGGCGGACCGCGCAATGGCGAATGCAGTTCGCCGTCTCACGAATGTTGATGCGCGATCCGTAGAGCAACCGGTGAGTCTTGACGACGGGGACGAGATCTACAACTGGCCCTGGCTCTATGCCGTGCAGGTCGGGGAATGGGGTCTCACCGAAAAGCAAGCCAGAAAGCTGCGGGACTACCTGCTAAGAGGTGGATTCTTTATGGCGGATGATTGCCACGGCTCTCAAGAGGAAGCCTATTTTGAGAAGACGATGAAGATGGTCTTCCCGGAACGGAATCTCGTGGAGATTCCCAACGATGATCCTATCTTTCATACCTTCTTCGACCTTGACAATCGCTTTCAGGTCCCTGGCGCAGAGCATCTGAGCACGGGGCACAAGAAAGATGGCTATGTCGCCCACTGGAAGGGAATCTACGACGATAAAGGGAGGGTCATGGTCGCTTTCTCCCTGAACTCAGATATTGGGGACTCCTGGGAGTTTTTGGACGATCCTCGTTATCCCTCCAAATTTTCTGTTCTCGGCACAGAACTGGGCGTGAACTATGTCATCTATGCCATGACGCATTGATAATTTATCTCTATCTCACCTCATATGCGCTCTAGAGTACTCGTCCCCCTTGGATAGCATCCAAGTTTTCAGGTGCAGGCCAATAATAGCCAGAAGTCCACGAGAGATTGGAGAAAGAAGAGTATGACAGAGTCGGAAGCCATGCCGTCTTTTCTATTAAATTTACGTCTCGATGAGGGAGAGGAGCCACTCGTCGTCTCCTGCTCGATCGTGGGGGAGATCGTTGGCTTTCGAGGCGTGGTTCGTCGTTTCAAGAGCTCTGAGGCGCTCCGAAAAGAATTTGAGCTGGCAGGATTGGTTCCTGACCGTTATGGAGAGCCACTTTCTTCGTGCGCCGCGGAGTCAGGCAAGACGAAATCGTTCGCCATCGATCTTAATGAAGCGCAAAAGCTTTCGGTGATCCAGATTGATTCAACAGAATAGATAAACCTGGCGCCGGCAAAGTAAATCGGTTGTTCGACGGAACAGTGAGCCCTCACCTGGCTCCTCACACAATTTTTCAATTATTGATACGCGATCTAGTTTGTTATCGCCTTTGTAGGTCCGAATCCGGCATTATTCAACCGTGGGCAAATGAAGATAAAAGAGACGGTTGAACGAGTACCAGGTGGGCTGATGACAGTGCCGCTTGCCTGGGGCGCCCTGGTGACGACTTTCGCACCGCATGCAGGGACCTTTTTCGGATCTTTCACGCAAGGCCTTTTTACCGGCGCTTTGCCAATCCTGGCTGTCTTTTACGTATGCATCGGGGCTACGATATCAATTCGAGCGCTACCGGGGATTGCAAAGCGTGGTGGCGCTCTGCTGGCGACAAAGATCGTACTCGGTATTTTTTGTGGAGCGGTCCTCGGTCACTTTCTGGGCACACAGCCTGTGGCGTCCGGATGGTTTGCTGGATTATCAACGCTGGCGGTTGTCTCCGCGATCAACGATACCAATGGCGGCCTCTATATGGCGTTGATGCGCCGCTACGGCTCTTCAGAGGATGTAGCGGCATACTCTGTCATGGCACTCGAATCTGGCCCGTTCATCACCATGGTGACCCTGGGAGTAGCTGGGCTGTCGTCGTTTCCGTGGCAGACCCTGATGGGAGCTATTCTGCCTCTGTTCATTGGAATGATCCTGGGAAATCTGGACTCGGAGCTTCGCGTTTTTCTTGGTGGAGCGGCGCCCGTGCTCATTCCATTCTTTGCCTTCGCTCTGGGGACAACGCTGGACCTTCATCTTGTATGGGGCGCTGGTCTGCTTGGCGCTCTTCTTGGGATTGGAGTCTTGGCCGTATCGGCATTGCTGATGATCGTGGTGGATAAGCTGATCGGCGGAAACGGCACCGCCGGGGTCGCAGCAGCGACGACTGCCGGCAATGCTGCTGCAGTACCCATGCTGGTAGCAGCAGCCAATCCTCAATATGCTGCTGCCGCAAAACCCGCGACAGTCCTCGTGGCATCGTCGGTGGTGGTGACCAGCCTCTTGGCGCCGTTGTTGACAGCCTGGTGGTATCGTCGAGCAAAACAACGGGGCATTTGAGGCGGATTGGCCGGTCGATTATATGCATGGTGAAGCAAAGGCGAGTGCTCGTCTCCCTGAGGTATAGTGAGTAAACAAATTTCGGATGCAGGGTGCAAGATGCCAAAGATGACTCCGTCTGAGCTGGCGAAAAAGATCGGCGAGGGCCTTCTCTCTTTTCCAGTTACGCATTTCAATCAAGATCTTGTCTTTGACGAAAACTCCTATCGAAAGCACATCTCGTGGCTGCTGGAATATAAACCTGCAGGCTTGTTCGCGGCGGGGGGTACAGGAGAGTTCTTTTCGCTCGCATTGGGCGAGTTTTCAACGATCGTCCAGGCTGCAGTTCAGGAGACGAAGGGGCGGACTCCTGTGCTCGCCGGATGTGGATACGGAACAACGATAGCGAAGGAGTTTGCCAGGGCTGCAGAGGATGCTGGAGCCGATGGAATCCTGCTTCTTCCTCCCTATCTGGTGAACTCGGAGCAGGCAGGCCTCGCAGCCCATGTCGAAGCAGTCTGCGCTTCTACGAATCTCGGCGTTATTATCTACAACCGTGATAACGCGATCATGGACGATGTGACCGTTGCGAAACTGTGTGAGCGCTGCCAGAATCTAATCGGCTTTAAAGATGGCTACGGTGACATCGAACTCATGACGCGCATCTATGCGCGGTTAGGTGATCGGCTGACCTATGTCGGTGGTCTGCCCACCGCGGAGACCTTTGCGCTACCTTATCTGGAGATGGGCGTCACGACCTACTCTTCGGCAATCTTCAACTTCCTTCCCGCGTTCGCGCAGGAGTTTTATACTGCGGTTCGGGCTCGGGATCGGGAGAAGGTATATGCAGGGCTCCGGGATTTTGTCTTGCCTTACATCGCAATTCGGAACCGGCGCAAGGGCTACGCTGTTTCAATCGTTAAGGCGGGTCTGAATGCAATCGGACGGCCTGCGGGACCAGTTCGGCCTCCTCTTGTAGACCTCACTGCCGCAGAGATCGAAGAGCTGACAAAACTCATCGGTAACCGCAATTGATGATAACGGCGACGACAGTATCGGAAAGAAAGCCGACTCACGTCCGATATCTGATCGTGCTGATGCTCTTTGTCGCCAGCTGCTTCAGCTATGGCGATCGTGTGATGCTTTCGATCGCTGGAATCAGCTTCTCGAAAGATCTTCACATGGATCCCGTGCGGCTCGGGTACCTCTTTTCGGGCTTTAGCTGGGCCTACGTTGCAGGACAGTTGCCCGCCGGAGGGTTGCTGGATCGCTTCGGGTCAAAACGAATCTATGGCATCAGCATTATTGGCTGGTCGATCTGCGCGCTCTTTGCCGGGTTCGCCGGATATCTGCCAGCCACGGCCGCTTTCATTGCGATCTTCGGAATTCGCTTGATCTCGGGCTTGGTTCAGTCTCCTGTGTTTCCGGGAAATGGCAGGATTGTAGCCAGCTGGTTTCCGACTGCAGAGCGAGGAACAGCTTCAGCCATCTTCAATGCCTCGCAGTACTTTTCCCTCGTCCTTTTCGCTCCCATTCTAGGATGGATCACAAACGCCTGGGGCTGGAAGCAGTGCTTCTGGTTCGTAGGAACCGCGGGCCTTCTTCTGAGCTTTGTCTGGTATAGGGCCGTCTACGGTGTCAAGGCACATCCGCGTATCAACCAACAAGAGATTGACTACATCGAACGCGGCGGCGGGCTGGTGAATATCGATCCGGGATCGGGGTCGACGCAGAAAGTTCCCCGATTGACCTGGGCCGCAGTAAAGATGCTGCTGAGCAGCCGCATGCTCGTCGGCATCTACATCGGTCAGTACTGCATTACGACGCTGACCTGGTTTTTTCTTACGTGGTTTCCTGTATATCTCGCTCAGGCCCGCCATATGTCCATCACCAAAGTCGGTGTAATGGCCGCTTTGCCCGCTCTCTGTGGATTCGCTGGAGGAATTCTCGGTGGCGTCGTCTCTGACAGGCTGCTAAGGGCCGGATATTCCTTATCGTTCGCTCGCAAAACTCCGATCGTAGCTGGGATGTTGCTTTCCGTCACGATGATTGGCTGCAACTATGCCGACACGCAGCTGGTCGTCATGATCTTGATGTCTCTGGCGTTTTTCGGCAAAGGCTTTGGCGCGTTGGGGTGGACCGTAATTGCAGATACATCTCCAAAGCCACTGATTGGCCTCAACGGTGGACTGTTCAACCTCATTGGGAATCTTGCCGGCATTACCACGCCAATCATCATCGGCTATATCGTCAAGCGCACGGGATCGTTCCATGATGCGCTGATCTTCGTCGTTGCCACAGCGCTCATGGCTATCGTTGCGTATCTTCCCATCGTGGGCGAGATCAAGCGCGTTGATCTCAAACTCCCCGAAGCAGCGGATGGAAAGGCATGACCAGTCTCACTGAAAAGGAATCTTCTCGTATCAAGTCCATGCGCGTGATTCCTGTCGCGGGGCGAGATTCGATGCTTCTCAACCTCAGCGGAGCACATGGGCCCTACTTCACGAGAAATCTGGTTATCCTGACCGACGACACGGGTGCAGTTGGCGTAGGAGAGGTGCCAGGTGGGGAGAAGATTCGCGGCGTGCTCGAAGAAAGCCGGGCACTTGTGGAAGGGAAAAAGCTTGCTCTGTACAAGCAGATTCTGAAAACCGTACAGGCAAGATTTGCAGACCGCGACACGGAAGGACGGGGACTGCAGACCTTCGACCTAAGGACGACCATTCACGCCGTTACCGCATTGGAGTCTGCTCTTCTCGATTTGCTCGGCCAGTTTCTCGGGGTGCCCGTCGCAGAGTTGTTGGGAGAAGGTCAACAAAGAAGCAGGGTCGATGTTCTTGGTTACCTCTTCTACATCGGTGATCAAAAAAAGACAGACCTGCCTTATGCAAGTGACGCGGACAACCAGGATGCGTGGCTACGGTTGCGGCATGAAGAGGCACTGACGACGGAAGCCATCCTTCAACTGGCCGAAGCCGCCGAATCACGATACGGTTTTCGTGACTTCAAGCTGAAGGGCGGGGTATTGTCTGGCGATCAGGAGATGGAAACGGTTACGGCACTTGCAGAACGTTTCCCTGAGGCTCGCATCACTCTCGATCCTAACGGAGCATGGTCTTTGGACGAGGCGGTGCGACTCTGCACGGGAAAACGCGACGTCCTCGCCTATGCGGAAGATCCGTGTGGGGCGGAGCGGACGTACTCCGGCCGCGAGGTCATGGCTGAATTCCGACGCGAGACCGGTTTGCCCACGGCGACCAACATGATCGCGACGGATTGGCGGCAGCTTCGCTATGCAGCAGAGCTGCATGCCGTCGATATCCCGCTCGCCGACCCGCACTTCTGGACGATGCAGGGTTCGGTTCAGGTAGCGCAGTTCTGCCGCGAATGGGGTCTTACTTGGGGCTCTCACTCCAACAATCACTTCGACGTATCTCTTGCTATGTTCACGCACGTCGCCGCCGCTGCACCCGGAAGGATGACGGCGATTGACACCCACTGGATATGGCAGGACGGACAACGCCTGACCATCGCTCCTTTCAAAATCGAAGGAGGGACACTGACCGTCCCAGAACGACCCGGTCTCGGGATCGAGCTCGACATGGAGCAGGTCGAAGCGGCGCATCGTCTGTATTGCGACGTTGGGCTCGGAGCCAGAGACGATGCTACGGCAATGCAGTTTCTCAGGCCCAATTGGAAGTTCGACCCGAAACGACCTTGTCTTTGCTAGCAGCATTGTTTACGTGATCGGTGCAGGATTGAACAGCGCAAACTCGTTGTGAAGTCCCCATCGATCGGCGCAGGTCTGCTTTCTCCCGCTCGCCACATCCAGAATCAGCCGAAAGATCTCCTCCCCTACCTCTTGAATCGTGGCTTTTCCGGTGGCGATGGTACCAGCATCGACATCGATGAGATCGAACCAGCGCTCCGCCAGAGCGGTCCGCGAAGCCACTTTGATGACCGGCACCATTGCGAGGCCGTAGGGAGTCCCTCGGCCCGTCGTAAAGACATGCATATTCATGGACGCTGCGAGTTGCAGCGTCCCGCAGACAAAATCGCTGGCGGGAGTTGCTGCGAACACCAAGCCCTTGGTCGTAACACGTTCGCCCGGTCCAAAGACACCACGGATAGGGCTCGTTCCGGATTTCACAATGGACCCGAGCGCTTTTTCAACGATGTTGGTAAGGCCCCCGCTTTTGTTTCCGGGGCTCGGATTCGCGCTGCGATCGACCGCCCCCTGTTGCAGGTATCTGTCGTACCACTCCATCTCGCGTGCCAGCCCGTCTGCAATTTCCTTGGAGGCGGCACGCGAAGTAAGCAGATCCACTGCGTCGCGAACCTCCGTCACTTCTGAAAACATGACCGTAGCTCCCGCCCGCACAAGCAGGTCGGCGGCGTACCCTACTGCAGGATTGGCTGTCACTCCAGAGAACGCATCGCTTCCACCACACTGCAATCCAACAATCAGATCGGATGCTGGACGGGTTACACGTCGCCTCTGGTTGAGCTTTCGCAAGCGCTCTTCGGCCATACTCATGATGGCCTGCACCATATCTCCAAAGCCACGATGTTCCTCATCCTGAAGTCGAACGACATACGACTGTGTCGTCAGGACGGGCAGCGTGTCGCTTGGCAACATTCGGGATGGCTGCAGCTTTTCGCAACCCAGGCTCACCACCATGGGAGCACCGCCGAGATTGGGATTGAGGCTGAGATTGCGAAGCGTGCGGATCGGAATCTCGGCACCTGGAGCGTCGATGGCGATTCCACATCCATAAGGATGGGTAATCGCGATGACGTCGTCGACATTGGAATAGTAAGGCAGTAACTCTGCCTTGATCTTCTTCACCGCATATTCCACGGTTGCGGAGACGCACTGGACCGTAGTGCTGATGCCGAGAATATTTTTTGTTCCCACCGTGCCATCGTCGTTGACGTAGCCTTCAAAGGTGAAGCCCTCGAGAGGCGGCAGAAATTGCTGATCCTCCCGTGGAGAAGGAAGCTGATCCAGTGCGGGAGCTTGGGGAAGCGTAAGGATACCCTCATGGACCCAGCTTCCGGCAGGAATCTCTCGAACGGCACGGCCAATGACAACGCCATATCGAATCACTGCCGCGCCCTTGGGGATGGCTGTCAGCGCAACTTTATGCGCCTCCGGCACCCCCTCCTTCAGAACGAGACCTGATTCGAATACAGTGCCGGCAGGCAAGCCCCCTTCGTTGACGACAATGGCAACATTATCGGAGGGATGGACCTGGATGGAGCGGGGCTGAATGTTTTGCATCTGCAGTTTGCCTCTAATTAATATGCTTCACATCCCGAACGGCCATACTCGTTGCACGGTTCGATACAGAATGTCGTTGCGTTCCGAATCCGATAAAAATCCTAAATGGTCACGGTAGAGAGACACTCTCTGGCTATACGAAAGCCGTTCCCGCAAAATGGGCCAATCTGTCCCCCACATCAAGCGGTGCGCTCCGAAACTGTCCCGTAATCGCTGAATCTGTTCCGCAACGTCCGAGTAGGGAAACGATTGATGGGAAAGAGACCATATTGAGAGATCTTGAGGTAAACCCGGGGATACCGCGCCATCGCCAGAAGAAGTTGTAGCTGCTTAGCATCGCCCGCAGAAACATCCGCCATATGATCGATCACCACATCCAGATCCGGGTTCTTCTCAATCCAGACAGCAGAGTCGGGCAGCCGCGACGCAGGCAACAGCAATGTCATGGGAACCTTAAGCTGCGCGCATCTTTGCCACAGAGGCGCCATCAAGGCGCCACGAATCCAGTCGCTCTTGGGCGTCGCATCAGGGCTCAGTCGAACACCGTGGCATCCACTTGCTGTCAGCATGCTCAGATGATCGGGTGCCGCAGGATCCTCGGGATCGACTCGGCATACCCCGTGAAATTTCCCCGGATAGCGGTGGAGTACGTCCAGAAGGTAACGATTGTCCCAGCGGTAATGAATGACCTGAATCAGGACGGTGCGGGCAACTCCGTTTTCCTTCATCAATCGCAGAAGATCTTCCGCTGCGATATCAAAGTCTGGAGCCTTCGCTTCTTTTGCAAATGGAAAGTGGCGGTCGCGTTTCCAGACGTGCACGTGCGAATCGATCATGGTCGTCTTCTGGGCAAACGGGAGACTATAACTCAGAAGTGCGGAATTCAGTGACCCCTGAAGAAAAATCCGACGATCCATTCTCTGCCCAGGTGAAAGAGGGTCCCTCCATAGTAGTGGTTTCCTACTCGAACAGCAGGGCCCTACGGGAGATTCCGCTTTTTATTCTTCTCATTTACGATAGAGCGTCCCCGCCGGAACAAGAACTCTGGGGCAAAAAAGATAGCAGAGGACGAACCGTTGGCGCTTTACCTTGGAGTGGACCTGGGCGGGACTAAAACCGAATATGTCTTGGCCGATGATGCACATGAGCTTGCGCGCGTGCGCGGCGGCACCATCAAGCGGATGCGAACGGACGCTCACACAGCGGAAGAGAACTTCACCAAGGCTATTCTCGAACTTGAAGCGAAGTCCGGCCTCTCAGTTCGAGAGGTAACGCGCAGTTGTGTCGGCGCGGCGGGCGTCACCGTAGCGCTGGTCACAGATTGGATACGGAAGATCTTTTCCGAGCGGGTCGGCGGATCGCTCATCCTGGTCGGCGACGTCGAAATTGCCTTGGACGGAGCGTTTTTTGGCGGTCCGGGCGTTCTGGTGATGGCCGGTACAGGTTCCAACGTCGCTGGACGGACCCCTACGGGAAAGCTCACCACTGCGGGAGGGTGGGGACCGGCACTCTCCGATCAAGGCTCCGGGTCAAGGATCGGACAACAGGCTCTCCGGGATACGGCACTGGCTGTGGACGAAGAGCGCAAGACCATGCTTTTGCCGGCTATCCTGAAGCTCTGGAAGCTGAATGAGTTCAACGATCTTGTTGCCTATGCCAATCAGATCCCTGCTCCTGACTTCACCCGGCTTGCTCCCATCGTCGTTGCATGTGCCGAAGCTGGAGACGACGTCGCGCGTGGGGTGCTTCATCGTGAGGCCGAGGAATTGGCCCATCTGGCTCGAATTATTATCGACAGGCTGCGTCGTGAGAATCCAGAGACGGACTGGGTGCCGGATCTGGCCTTCACCGGTAGCATCCTCGAGCATGTAACCTCCATCCGGGACGAGATCGTTGAGATTCTGCGTCGCGATCTCCCAGACCTTAAGGTTGTTCCTGGGATGGTCGATCCCATTCTCGGCGCACTTTGGCGGGCACGTCACGGCTAATCAAGCCGCAGCACCTCAGGCCGTGTGCCTGCCAGTGTGCTAATCAACTCGCCGAACAGGGTATTCGCCCAGGCGAACCAGGCTCTTGTGTAGCGTTTCGGGTCGTCTTTGAAATAGCTCTCGTGCATAAACCCGAATCCTGCCGCGGAATTCTTGAGCATCCCGACAGCGCGACGAATCTCATCTTCGCGCGTGCTGGTCAGCGCATAGATCATCTGTGACATTGGCCAGATCATGTCGCGTCCCACGTGCGGCCCTCCAATGCCTTCTCCAGCGTTGCCTCGAAAGAACCACGGATTGCGCTCGCTCCAGCAGAAAGCCCGTGTCCGTGCATAGAGCGCGGCGTCGGGCGAACTGTTCAGGTAGGGAAGTCCCAGCAGGCTGGGGACATTTGCGTCATCCATCACAAGCTGGCTACCATAGCCATCGACTTCATAGGCCCAGATCGTTCCTTGTGGTGTCGTTACAACTGCGTGTTCACGCAGCGCGCGCGCGACTTCGTCGGCAAGAGAGGAAGCTTCGTTTGCCAGTGCGTCGTCATGCAAAATCGCATGGGCCATCTCCGAGAGCTGACGCAACGACGTGACAGCAAACAGATTGGACGGCACCAGAAACGGGAAGATGCATGCATCGTCGGATGGTCGAAAGCCGGATGCGATCAGTCCAATAGCGCGCACGGGATTTCCCGCGCCGGCCGCCGGAAGCGTCTCCGTCGAAGCGTTGGAGTCCCGTTGAAAACGATACGGCCCGAGCCCATGTTTCCGTTGCTGAACGCGAAAGGTGTCCACAATAAGCTTCATGGCATCGCGCCATCGTTGATCGAAAGGGCCGGTGTCCCCGGTCTGTTGCCAGTAACCGTGAGCCAGTCGAATGGGATAACAGAGGGAATCAACCTCCCATTTTCTCTCACCCACACCACGACGAAGCTCAGTCTTGTCCTTGAGGCTCCACGGTAAAGGCAGAGCATTGAGATCGGCCATAAAGGCATTGGCATACGGATCGATAAGGATACATCGCGCCTGACGACGGATCACCCCGTCAAGCAGATCGCGCAGCCGGCGATCCTGCTTCGCAAGCGGGAGATAAGGCCAAACCTGTGCAGAGGAGTCCCGCAGCCACATGGCGAGGATGTCTCCTGTGATTACAGCCGTATCTGGCTTGCCTTCAAACGTTCCCGGTTCAACCGTCGTATCCAGTGTGTTCGGAAAGCAGGAAACAAAGAGTGAGGCTAGCACCGGGTCTGCAATTCGGCTGCTGCGTTCCTTCAGAAATGTTTCTACGGCATCACTGCGGAACTTCCGTTCTGAAGGAGCAGGACGGCCCTTTGACATGTCCCACGGGGCTTTGACCGCAGGGACCTCTACCGAAGACTGTGCTTCAACTTCTTGAGACTGCTGGGCATATGCGATGGCGGGAAAAAGCGAGGTGGCTGCGGCGGAACGGAGAAAACTGCGTCTGCTGGAAAGAGAACCTGATAATTTCATTCGATTTGACTCGATGTCATTCTCCCACAGTTGCCGGTGCGTCATCGCTTACGTAAGAATGGAGTCGGTGTCCGTCGTCATAGAGAGCCGTCGCGCTTATCGGATCGGCTCTTTTTTTGAAAATCTCTGCCATCGGAGAATGAATGATCAGTCGTAGAAGATTTCTGGAGCGGAGCGCCGCCGTATGCGCTGCGAGTGCACTTCCCCTCGATAGGCTGGCTTATGCCGCAACAGGCACAAAAACCGAAGACCCTTTGCAGTGGGTTGATCCCCGGATAGGGACAGGTGGGCATGGGCATTGCTTCCCCGGGGCAGCAATGCCCTTTGGCATGGTTCAGCTTAGCCCGGATACATTTAACGATGGTTGGGACTGGTGCTCCGGATATCACGTTTCCGACAGTTCCATCATGGGCTTCAGTCATACGCATCTCAGCGGAACCGGCTGTGGTGACCTCCTTGATTTTCTCGTGATGGCAGGTACTGGCACAGCTCACCTCACACCAGGGGATCGCGAAAATCCTGATGCGGGCTATCGGTCGCGTTTTGATCATGCCGACGAGCGCACAGAGCCGGGGTACTACTCAGTCATGCTCAAGGACTACAAGGTCCGCGCTGAGCTCACCGCGACCGAGCGGACCGGACTGCACCGATACACGTTTCCGGCAAGCGACAAATCGTATCTGATCCTCGATCTCCAGCATGGATATGGTCCCGGAGCTGGTCCCTGTGACTCGTCAGAGCTGCGTTTGGTAGCTCCCGATACTCTGGCAGGTGGACGGCGGACCTCAGCTTGGGGAAAGAATCGGCACGCCTATTTCACGCTCAAGGTGTCCCGGCGCCCTGAGCGCATCGTCTTCTATTCTGACGATGCAGAAGTACCTGCTCCGGCAATCGGTCAGGAACTGAAGGGGAAGAACCTCAAGTGCGTCCTCTATTTCTCCACCAAGGCCAATGAGCGGATCTTCGTAAAGACGGGCATCTCAGGCGTGGACGCCGAGGGTGCAGCAAAGAATCTCGCGGCTGAAGCTCCAGGATGGGAGTTCGATAAAGTCCGCGCAGCGGCCCGCGATTCCTGGCGTCGTCAGATATCAAAGATTCAGATCGGGACCGCCAACGACACACACAAACATATCTTCTATACCGCCCTCTATCATCTGTCCCTGGGACCTACGCTCTTCGACGACGTAGATGGTCGTTATCGCGGTATGGACAACGAAATCCATACCCTCCCCAAGGGGCAGCATCAGTTCTCTACGTTCTCTCTGTGGGACACCTTCCGCGCTGCTCATCCGACCTACACACTCATTGAGCAGGAACGTGTTCCCTTGTTCATGAATGCGCTGATTCGTATGGCTGAGGAGAGTCCTGCCGGTATGCCGGTCTGGCCCCTGATGTCTACTGAAACCGGCACCATGACCGGCTACCATTCCGCCGCCGTCATCTCCGAAGCCTGCAATAAAGGTTTCACCGGCATCGATTACGAGAAGGCCTACAGCCTCATGATGAAGCGTGCGATGGTCGATGACTATCGCGGCCTCGGCTACTACCGCAAGCTTCACTACATTCCCGCAGACAAAGAAGGCGAGTCCGTCTCGAAGACGTTTGAGTACTGCTATGACGACTGGTCCATCGCGCATGTTGCCCGCAAGCTGGGTAAGGCTGACGATGCCTCCATGCTTGTTAAGCGATCTACCAACTACCGGAACTACTTCGACAAGTCCGTTGGCTTTATGCGGCCCAAACTTGAAGACGGCAATTGGACCTCACCGTTCCGGCCGATCGACATGGGGCACTTCAAAAAATGGCGCGACTACACCGAATCCAACGCATGGCAGACCACCTTCGGGGTGCAGCATGACGCTGCCGGCCTCATCGAGCTCTTCGGCGGACGCGAGCCCTTCCTTGCAAAGCTTGATCAGCTCTTCACTGTACCCAGCGACCTCCCCGAAGATGCCCCGCCGGACATCGCAGGCCTTGTAGGACAATACGCTCACGGTAATGAGCCCTCGCACCACATCGCATATCTCTACGTCTACGCGGGTGCTCCGCATAAGACCCAGGCACGGGTTCGCAGCCTGCTGGAGACCATGTATGCAGCCAAGCCGGATGGAATGCAGGGCAATGAGGACGTTGGTCAGATGTCGGCCTGGTACATCCTCAGTTCGCTCGGCTTCTATCCCGTCGATCCCGTCAGCGGAAATTACATCCTGGGCTCGCCTCTCTTCGACACAGCAACCATCGATCTTGGCCGTGGCAAAAAGCTGGAGCTTGTCGTCGAGCGAAAAGACCCGTCGCATCAATACATCCAGTCCTTCTCGCTCAACGGGAAAGAGCAGAAAAGAGCCTGGTTTCATCATTCCGACATCGCAGCGGGAGGAAAACTCGTCTTCACCATGGGACCGGAACCGAATCCTTCCTTTGGCGCTGATCCATCGGTTGCACCCCCATCCCTTCAACTCTCGTGAACCGCGAAGTTATCTTCGAGCTCTCCGCCGAAACCCTGCAGGCATGTCTTGCTGCAGGGCAAGGGGGAGCGGCTCGCATTGAGCTCTGTTCAGCGCTCAGCGAAGATGGACTGACGCCGAGCCATAGCCTGATCGAGGCAGCAGTGCAGCGTAGTGGACTGCCCATCCATGTCCTTCTGCGTCCTCGTTCCGGTGGCTTCGTTTACACCGCAGATGAATTTGCATTGATCCGCGAAGATCTCCTTCATGCGCGATCGTTGGGCGTCAGCGGCTTCGTCGTCGGAGTCCTTCACCCTGACGCTACCGTCGATATCGAACGTACGCGCGAACTCGTCGATCTGGCCGGCGCTTTGGAGACCACCTTTCATAGAGCATTCGACCTTACTCCTTCGTTCGAACAAGCTCTCGAAGACGTCATCGCAACAGGCTGTCGAAGACTCCTGACCTCAGGAGGAGCGAGCGACGTCGTTGCGGGAGCTCCAACTCTCGCTCGTCTGGTCGACCGTGCGGCAGGCCGGATCGACGTCGCGCCAGGCGGCGGCCTCCGGGTCGAGAATGCGGCAACGATAGCTCGTATCACACACGCAAGTCACTTCCACGGAAGCATGCGGCGAAGACGCTCGGCAGCTGCGTCAGCGCAACGAAGCGGAGTTCTCTCCTCCGCCGAACATGACGTTTACATCGTCGATCCCGAAGACATTCGCGCTGTCATCCGCGAGCTTCGTCTTGCTGAATCCAAAATATAAAGCTATTGCTTAACCGCTGGCATGACTGCTGAAACCTGCGCCGCTTTTTCGGAGAAATACTTGCTCAGCGGGTCTGGATTGAGCAGCTTCAATCCGGTGACCACAGCCTCCGCATTGATACGGGCACCTTTCAGGCTCGTGTGCGTATGAGGGTCCGCAAAAAGCTCCTCGACCGCCTGTTCCCCCATCGAGTCGTACTCGCGACCAATAATCTCGTTAAGGTCGATGAAAGGTACATGTTCTTCCGCAGCGATTTCTTTCGCCCATCCTCCATAACCGTCACTGCCGCTGCGGACCACATGGCCGTCCTTCCAGATCTTGCGAGGAATCAGGGAGCACACAAGGATCGTCGCGCCCTTCTGCCTGGCCTGCTGGACGTACTGCTGCATATACCATCCATAGCTGTGCACGGTCTCATGACGCTTCAAAATCGGGTTTTCAATCTCCCGGGTCTCATCGCCTGTTCCAGGTAGGCTCCCTCTGGCACGGCTCGCATCGTCCAGCGGCCCTGAGTCGTTGTGGCCAAACTGAATCAAAATGAAGTCGCCAGGTTTCAAGCGGTCCAGAATCTCCTGCCAATGACCTTCAGTGATATAAGTACGGCTGCTGCGCCCTCCGATCGCGCGATTCACTACATTGATCTTCGCCGGATCGAAGTAATCCACCAGGGGCTCTCCCCATCCCCACTGTCCGTTAGCTCCGTCACCGTGACCGTTCCGCACAGTTGAGTCACCTACCAGGAAGAGCGTCGGAAGTGCAGGATTCTTCGCTTCCGGCAGATTCAGCCGTGCGCGAACTCCTGGGTCTGTGCTCTGGATGGGTGCCCCCGCGATGCTTGGCGCTGCGGTCTGGCTCGAACCTCGGACCGAGAAAAGAGCCATCACTGCAAAAATGCAAATGAAAAAAGATGACGATAGAGTTCTGCCTCTGGAACGCATAGGAGCCTTTGTGCCTCAACCTGAGGAGACGTATTGTTCTCCCGGAAAGTCGCATCCCTCCACTCTTGCTGACCATCTGCCAGCCAGTAAGAGAACGCTTCACCTTTCAAGGCGTCAGCGATATGATGAAGGAGCAGAACCACACTCTCAGGCGGGAGTAGTTCAGTGGCAGAACGTCAGCTTCCCAAGCTGAATGTCGCCGGTTCGATCCCGGTCTCCCGCTCCATTCCGCATAATCTGGTTTTGCTGCAGGTCAGGACTGATCTTTCTATGGCTGTGCGGAAAATTGAAGAACCGCTCGTCCGCTCTCATCGGCGAGTTCAAGTTGATGCCCGATAATCCTCCAGCTTCGCACCTGTTCCATTGCTTGAAGGAACTTCGATTCCGCCTCCGTCCCGTGCATGCACGCCATTCGAGTGGACGCCATCGCCCCGAAGCGCAGAGACTTTTCATCGGCCGTATATGAGCCGGCTAGACGGTTGCAGCCTCCTGATCCGGACACCCGTCCGCCCTCAGTGTTGAAGAGGAGATGCGCCTCGTTCTGCTGATCAGCAGGCATCACTCGCTCCCCTCTAATCTCTTCCAGCTTCCAATAAGCTCCCCGCAGCGGAAGAGCAGCTTGAGCAGTCTCATCCGTCCTCCCCGAGCTACGGCGCAACATCATCATGCCGATCGCGCTTCCGTGTCCCTGGGTTAGAACCTCGTATCGTCTATCAGTCGTGAACATCAGTTTTCCGCTCACGGTCACCTGTGCGCGCACCGCATAGACGTGGGTCGGCTGAATCCGGGTTGGATCGTACGGAATACTGAAAGAAAACGGGGGATTGCCAGGCTGCTCAGTCCGGGATCGTCCCAATACTATTGCCGCTGCATCCGCCCGCGACACGTCTTCCAGCGTCGCTTCAAACACTGCGTCCGGTGGAAGTGCGATTCGCTCCCGATAGGTCGCAGTTCCATCGACAGAAAGCATTCCTTGCGCGACGCAGATGGACACCGACGGAAGGAAGAAAGCTGCTGCAACGAGTCTTCGCGCTACCGAAGCCATCCTTATCAAAAGCCCTCCATGGTCGTCGATCAACCATCAACAGGGGAAAGAAAAGCGCCCGCATCCTGTATCGATGCGGGCGCCGGACTTCGAGTTCTTTAGTTGTGAGAAGGATTTGTCTTCATTTGAGCCAGTTTCAAATGATCCTGCAATGTCTGAGCCTCCGGAAGATACGAGATTGCCTTTGCAATCTGCGGATCCCACTCGGCACGGACCTTCAGGCCCTCCAGCTGTCCAAACTGCGAGGTAAACAGGTCGCTCTTGATGCTCTCTTTAAGCCAATCCTGAACGCCGGCAATATCCTGGTCGGTGTACTCAATATCCTGAGACTTCAGGAAGTTCTTGAACTCCTGCACGACAGCATCGTCCACGGTGAAGTCTTTGCTTACGGAGTTGTGGGCCGCAAGGTAGTGCTGACTGAACTTGAAGAAGGCGTAGTGTTGCAGCAGAGAATCCTGGAAACGATTTGTCTTGAAGTTATCAATCGCTTCGTCCGGTGTAATGCCGCCTCCGCCATAGACCGTGCGCCCTGAATCCGTCAGCTTGACCTCACGATTGGCCTTGTCTTTCTGCTGAGAAGTGTCACGGACATAGTAGTAGTCGTATAGCGAAACATGATTGTAGTTACGCTGGATAAGGCGGCCGGAAGGTGTGTAGTAGTGATAGGTCGTCAGTGCCAGACCGGTGTTCTCCGAGATCTGAAAAACGGTTTGTACTAATCCCTTGCCAAAGGTCGTTTCGCCCACAATCAATGCGCGGTCATGGTCCTGCAGCGCACCCGAGACAATCTCGGCAGCCGAGGCGGTATTCCTGTTGACCAGAACCACAATCGGATATTTCGTGTCCGAACCATGCGAAGCGCGATAGACCTGATCGGGAAAAGCGCGTCCCCGCTGCGAAACCACAATCTGTCCCTTCTGCAGGAACTTGTCACTCATGTTGACAGCTTCATTCAGTAGACCGCCCGGATTTCCCCGCAGGTCGATCACCAGACCTTTGATGTCGCCAAATTTATCGATCGCATCTCCGACCTCGCGGCTGGTCGTCTCCATAAAGTTGGTGACATGCATGTAGCCAACGCCGGGCCGGACTAAAAACGCAAGATCAACGGAAGGTCGTGAGACCTCATCGCGCACCAGGTCGAACTCCAAAGGCTTCGGTACCCCTTCGCGGTTGATCGACACCTTGACATGCGTATTCCGCGGTCCTTTTAGCAGGGAAGCGACAGCGGCTGTATCCATTCCATCGGTACTCTTGCCGTCGACGGCAAGAATCGTGTCTCCCGGCCGGATGCCAGCCTTGAAGGAGGGAGTGCCTTCAAACGGGTAAAGCACCACAATCTTGGTGCCGTTCTTCGCATTCTGGTCTGGTTGCGGCTGAATGGTCATGCCTACGCCGTAATACCGTCCATGCTGGTCCTCCCGCATCTGGGCATACGCCTTCGGATCGTAAAAATTCGAATGCGGATCCAACACATGCAGCATGCCGGGAATCGCCCCATCGTAGATGGCCTTGTCCGTCTTGTCGGTGGTCATCTTATCGGCGTAGTTCTGTTCCACCAGTGAGTACACATTGGTGAAGTTGCGCAAGCTATCGCGCAGCGTCGACTCATCCGTTGCCGACTGTGCATCGACCCTCTGGTTAATGAATGTGCCTGCCACAGCACAGGTGGCCAGAAAGATTGTTGCTGAGAAAAGGGCGCGGCGTGTGCGGGGGGCCATCGTTCGGGTAACCTCGAGTGTGCAAAGCTGCGCCGAAAAACGCGCGGAATTACGTTAGGACGACGCAGTTGCGAACGTCCTCCATTGGACGGAGTATAGCATCGCCAGGTAAGCGATTTCCCGCCAAATGACACGGATTCGCCTCTTCCGTCCAGCGCGTTTAGAATGATGGGACGGATGTCGTCCCTCGCCTCAGGTGAGTTCAGCCAGAAGAGGGAGCGTGGGGCAGATGACGGTTCCTTGATGTTTTAGATAACGAGTGACGATGACCTTTAGAATCTCGCAGTTCAGGGCGGTATGCAGCTTCAGCCTGCTGGTACTTCCGGTTGCGGTGCTGGCCCAGGCGCCGCGGTATCAGAGCCCGCTTAGTGTTCCTAACGAACCCCAGCGGCAGGTAACCCTGCCCACACCGCAGGCCATTACGCCTAACGGTACGGTTGTCGAGGATGTGATCGTCCGCGTGAACGATCGCATCATCAGCCGCAGCGACATGGAACGGAGCGAACAACAGCTTGCGGGGGAAAACCAGCAAAATCAGGTTCCCGCAGACGAAGCTGCCGATCGCCAGAAAAATCTTCTGCGCGACATGATCGATCAGCAGCTGCTCCTCTCCCGTGCTAAAGAGCTTGGCCTCAATGCCGATGCTGAGGTTGTCCGCCGTCTGGATGAGATCCGTAAACAGAATCACATGGATTCTCTGGATGATCTCGAGAGAGCAGCGCAGCAACAGGGCTATTCCTTCGAGGACTTCAAGGCAAATATCCGCAATGGAATCTTGACCCAGCAGGTGGTCCGGGATGAGGTAGGTCGCCATCTGCAGGCAACCCAGGGGCAGGAGCAAGCCTATTACGAGGCTCACAAGAATGAGTTCAGCCAGCCTGAACAGGTCCGCTTAAGCGAAATTCTGGTGCCGACCCCTGCGGACGCCTCTGACGCCGTTGTGGCGCAGGCCAAAGCCAAGGCAGAGGGTATCGCCGACAAAATCAAGGGGGGCGCCAGCTTCGATGACATGGCGAAGCAAAATTCTGGCGGTCCCACAGCTTCGCAGGGGGGCGATCTCGGCCTCTTCAAGCGGGGCGCTCTCGCCAAAGTTCTGGAGGATCAGACCTTCTCCCTTCCAGCCGGTGGAGTGACCGCGCCTATTCGTACGCGCCAAGGCTTCGTTATTCTGAAGGTGACCGAACATCAAGAGGCCGGTGTTCCCCCTCTAAAAGACATCGAGCCTCAGATTCAGGAAGCGATGTACATGCAGCAGATGCAGCCTGCGCTTCGCACTTACCTGACCAAGCTCCGCGAGGATGCGTACATCGATATCAAGCCCGGTTTTGTAGATTCTGGAGCAAGCTCCCGCCAGACCAAGCCCGTCTTCAGCGCCTATGCTCCTCCGCAGCCGAAGAAAAAGAAAGAGAAACAACGCTTTGATCGTGGCGGACGTTTCTCTACCGTGAGCAAAGCCTCACCTGCTTCGCCAGCCGCTCCGGCCGCGGCTGCTGCCACACCCACCGCCGCGCCTGCAGCGACGGGGGATGCTGCGACCACCGCCGCCCCCGCTTCGACCACAGTTCCAACTAGCGCGGCAACGACAGCGAAGGTAGGCACCCGGGTGACTACTCCCTCCAAATCAAAGAAGATCAGGCGCGAGAAGGTTCGCTTTGGGCAGGCTCCGAGGAACGCCCTTCCTCCGGGCCCACAGGAAGCCTCTGAAGGCGCGGGAGCGGGAATAGCTGCCTCAACCCAGGCGGGAGACGCTGGAGCCGCCATAGCCCCGGGAACGGCTATTGCTCCCGTTGATAATTCGGTGCAGGCCGTCAACAACGAAGATCCCTTAGCGCCGAAGCCGGAACACGAAGGTAAGAGCCGTTTCGCCTATCGCTCCCGAACGGAAGCCGAAGAAAAGGCCCAAAAGAAGCAGGCAGTTATAAAGGAGAAGGCTGCTTACACCCCGGCCCCAGCGAGCACCCAAGAGGTCCAGGATCGCAAAACGCAGTCTTCTCCTCTAGGGTTGAATGGCGACACTGCGACAAAGAAGAAGGCTGTCAGGGAGAAAGGGGCTGCGAAGGAGCGCTTGCAGAACAAGCCCGTGGCTCCTCCCCCACCCCCGCCGCCCCCGGCTCCGACGGTGAGTCCCTCCCTTGGGGCGACCCCTCAGGGGATGACACCTGCACCGATCCCGCAGAATCCGGCGCCTGCGCCGCAGCAGGAACCGGCTCCGCAGCCGCAAAACTAGCTAACCACCAAAATCGATTTTGGTGGTTACAGAGATGCGAGGCCTTGGCCTCGCATCTCTGTTTTGCCAGGCAGCGTATTCTGGTTGCGATGAAAGATTTCTTTATCGCGGATGCCCCCCGCTTTGACAATGCAGTGGTCACCTCGTACTTTGTTCTGTCCTCGCTGCAGGTTCGGGAGCGGCGACAGGGGGGACAGTTTCTCACCGTAACCTTGACCGACAAAACGGGCTCGATGCCTGCCGTCATGTGGGAGGATTTCCAGGAATCCATCGCTCCTTGCTCCGATGGGTGCTATGTCAAGGTGCAGGGCCAGATCACCCGCTACCAGAACAAGTTCCAGATGGCGTTACAGCGTCTTCGCTTTGCTGCCGAGACGGAGATCGATCCCACTGACTATCTCCCGATCACTCATTTCGACATCGACCAGATGTGGGATGAGCTACGCGGGTATGTGGCCCTATTTTCCAATACCAACCTGCAGCGTCTGGTCTTCTCGTTTCTGGATGATCCTGAGATTGCTGCGGCCTATCGCGTGGCACCGGCGGCCAAGGTGCTGCATCATGCCTGGATCGGTGGCTTGCTGGAGCACGTGCTGACCCTGGTGAGGGTCTGCCTGGCTACAGCGCCGTTCTACCCGGAGGTCGATCCGGATCTCCTGGTCACGGGGGCTATCCTGCACGATATCGGCAAGATCCGTGAGCTTCACTGGAAGTCAAGCTTTGGTTACACGCTGGAAGGCCAGCTGATCGGGCACATCAGCATCGCCCAGGGCATGCTGGTCGAGAAGGTCCGCCAGCTGGACCCGTTCCCCGAGAGGTTACGCCTGCTGGTGGAGCATATGATCCTCTCGCATCACGGCAGATATGAGTTCGGTTCGCCCAAGCTGCCCATGACCCCAGAGGCCCTTCTGCTGAACGTTCTCGACGATCTCGAGGCGAAGATGCAGACCCTGCGCAATGCCTTCGCCAACGCGGAGGCTCAGGGCAAGGGGCCGGGCGAAGTGACCGACTGGGTCCGCTCGATGGAGCGTCCGCTTTTCAATTCGGGTGTCTATCTTAAAGGGCTCGCTCAGTCCAACGACCCGGCCTCAACAGAGCCGGCTCCAGACGGACCTTTGGTTCCTGTAGGGGGTCCGGAGGAGGAGACTCAGGCGGTCGTGGATCCCGAGGTCAAAGTGGATTAAGGAGCAACCTAACCTACGAGAAACGTTCTTTTGGGGAAGATCGCCGGAGGCGCGTTCGTGGTCTATGTAAATGCCACCTCTGCGGGGGCCGTCATTTTTAGGTTACGAGGCAGATCGGTCGAAATGACTTCGATACGCCCACATCTCCCCGAACGTAGCGGATGTGGTTGTTACAATAAAGCTTCTGTTTTTACGCAAGCGCCAATAAGGGTTACGCAGTCCGATGCTTCGATTTTCCACAGCAGGTGAGAGCCATGGCGAGAGTCTTGTAGCCCTGGTGAGCGGTCTTCCAGCCGGTGTGCCGGTCGATCAGGAGTTCCTCAGCCGTGAGCTTTGGCGTCGCCAGCGTGGCTATGGCCGCGGCGGGCGGATGCGGATCGAACGGGATACCGCCCATATCCTTTCAGGCGTTCGTCATGGCAAGACGATCGGTTCACCGATCGCGATGACCATCGCGAACAACGACTGGAAGAACTGGACCGAGATTCTCCCTGTGGAAGAGGGCGATCTATCGAAGCACAAGGCGGTCGCGTCTCCTCGCCCGGGGCATGCGGACCTGGCTGGGGCCTTGAAGTACAACTTTCGTGAAGCCCGCTATGTTCTTGAAAGAGCGAGTGCTCGAGAATCTACCGCCCGCGTCGCCTGTGGAGCCCTTGCGAAGCTGCTTTTGCGCGAGCTTGGCGTTGAGGTTCTGTCGCATGTGATCCGGGTCGGCAAGGCCGAGCTTTCACGGCCAGCGCAGTGGGAGGAGATTGTCGCGTTGTCGCAGAAGGAAGAGATTCTGCTCAACTGTGTCGATGCCGAGGATGAGGCTCGCATGAAGGCCGAAGTGGATGCGGTTCTTCGCACCGGAGACACGGTTGGAGGCGTCTTTGAAGTGGTGGTCCACGGGCTGCCTCCAGGGGTTGGAACCCACGTCAACTGGGACGAGCGTCTGGACGGACTGCTGGCCCAGGCGGTGATGAGCCTTCAGGCGGTCAAGGCGGTTGAGATTGGCCGTGGGGTGACCGCGGCTGAGTCTCTGGGATCAACTGTCCACGATGCGATCGGCTACGAGGGAGACGATGAGGACTTCACCAGGTTCTCCCGTGACCACAACAATGCCGGGGGAATCGAAGGCGGCATCTCGAATGGAGAAGATGTCCTGGTGCGAGGGTATCTGAAGCCCATCTCCACACTGCGCCGTCCGCTGGCAAGCGTGAGCTTTGAGACCCGCGAGCCCGTCAAGGCGGCCTATGAGCGCTCTGACGTATGCGTGGTGCCGGCGGCGGGTGTAGCGTCCGAGGCTATGGTTGCGTTGACCGTGGCGCGCCTGGTGCTTGAGAAGTTCGGCGGGGACTCTCTTGCAGAGCTTCAGCGGAATTATCAGGGTTATCTTGAACAGATAAGAGCGTACTGACGTGGCCAAAAAGATCAAAATCCATGAGATTGTGAAGTATCCCGAGCCTGTACTTGCAAAGCGGGGCGAAGATGTCACCGAGTTTGGGGAAGACCTGAAGACACTGGTCGAGGAGATGTTCGAGTCGATGTATGCAGCGCATGGCATCGGACTGGCGGCCCCCCAGATCGGGCTTTCCCAGCGCCTCACCGTCATCGACGTGAACTTTAAGAAAGATCCCGCGGACAAGCTGGTCCTGATTAATCCAGAGATCGTTGCGCGGGAAGGAAAGCAGTTTGAAGAAGAAGGCTGTCTTTCGCTTCCGGAGATCCGGGAGAAGGTGAACCGCGCCGCGAAGGTCAAGGTGCGGGCTCAAAACGTCGTAGGTGAGTGGTTCGAGGTGGAGGGCGAAGAGCTGCTGGCTCGTGCCCTGCAGCATGAGATCGATCACCTGGATGGGGTTCTTTTTATCGACCGTTTGAGCCGCCTGAAGCGGGATCTGGTTTTGCGGAAGATCAAAAAAATGCAGAAGAACGGCGAATGGTGAGCTTTTCGCGTGCGATGCTTTGTTCTTGTCTAGATGAGGTTTTTCCGCTCAGAGCGAAGAGTTGGGGCTGGGCTGGCGAAATACAGGATTCTTCGCTGCGCTCAGAATGACGGTCATGGTAATTGGGCTCGGGACACGGGCATATAACAAGTTCAAAATGACGTGCCTATAACTGGCTCAGGATGACGGGCAGTTAGTCCCTTCGAAGACGATGAGCGAATAGCATAGAGACCAGATGAGACTCGTTTTTTGTGGAACCCCGCAGTTCGCTGTTCCTGTGCTGGAGGCGGTGCTTGCTGCCGGCCACGAGGTTGCGCTGGTACTGACACAGCCGGACCGGCCGGTTGGGAGAGATCAGAAGCTTCAGGCACCTCCCGTCAAGCAGATGGCGCTTGCCCATTCGATTCCAGTTCTTCAGCCGGAGAAGATCAAGAACAACCCAGAGCTACAGGACCGACTGACGGAGATTGCGCCGGATGCGATTCTTGTCGTCGCTTATGGCCGGATTATTCCGTCGTGGATGCTGGAGCTGCCGAGGTTCGGCAACATCAACCTGCACGGCTCGCTGCTGCCGAAATACCGCGGCGCGGCACCCATCCAATGGGCTGTGGCGAACGGCGAGACGGTAACCGGTGTGACGACGATGCGACTCGATGCCGGTCTCGATACTGGCCCGATGTTGCTGGCCCAGGCTGTTCCGATTGGAGAAGAGGAGACGGCTGTCGATGTCTACGAAAATCTTGCCGAAGTCGGAGCTCCCCTGATGGTCGAGACGCTGCGGCGACTGGAGGCGGGTGAGCTATTTCCGACTTCGCAGGATCACAGCCTGGCGACGCACGCACCAATCCTTACCCGCGAGGATGGCCGCATCGATTTCAACCGAACGGCGAAGCAGATACACGACCGGTGGCGCGGTTTTCAGCCATGGCCGGGAGCTTTCACGATGTTTCGTGGAAAGAAGTTAATCGCGCATGGTCTGCATCCGGTGGCGCACAGCGAACGGATTGCGGCCGGCGTGATCCATCTCCATGAAGGGCGTCTGCTTGTGGGGTGCGGGGAGTCTACAGTGATGGAGCTGGATGAGGTGCAGGTTGAGGGGAAGAAGCGGATGCCTGCTGCCGAGCTAATGCGGGGTTATCAGATCAATTCCGGGGAACGGCTGGGGGAGTAGGTTTGCCTCAGGCATGCTTTATGGCTGCACTGGCGAAATACAGGGATTCTTCGCTTTGCTCAGAATGACGGGCGTGTCGTTTCTTTGAAAAAAGATCTAGTGTCTCAAAACGGTGAGGAGCAGCAGGAAGATGGCGATAGCTCCCAGAATGGTGGCGGCCAGGGTTGCGGTGATGTAGATGGCTGCCATCCGTTCCTGACCCGGTTTTGGGCGGGTGATCCCTACGCTCCAGATAAAACTTTCGCTTACAAGATCAGTGAACCTTCTCATGGTTGACCTCCAAAGATAAGGATGGATCTTGTTTGTGCGGGGAGTATGCATTTCTTGCTGAAACCGAATTGCTTCCTCAGTGGCGGAAGGGCATCTTAAATCAGAGGTGAAGGATCCAGGGCAAAACAGGATTTCGGTGCTTCGGGACAAGGAACTGGTTCCGCTGCTGCCGTGTGCCTTGCATCAAGCGGAAGAACAACCGTGGCAGGGAATCCTGCTGGAGCGGCACACGATCCTTGCCACCGAACTGCCTGAGCACGAGCATCGAGAGCTTTGCCTGCACCTGCAGCTTAGCGGCGATGACCGGATGCAATGGTGGTCGGCGGGGAAGCATGGGGTGGAAAGAACCTTTCCGGGCTCGATCATGCTGGTGCCGGCCGGTACGCGGGATCGTGCGTTGTGGCACGGTGCTTCGGAGAGGCTGATTCTTTCAGTGCGCCCGGAGGTTCTCGAGCAGGTGGCCGGGGAGTCGGGAGCGATTGTCCCGGAGTTCCGGACGCAATGGTCGCTTGAAGACCCGTCGTTAGAACGGCTGCTTTCGGAGATGGGCCGTGAGGCCGCGCACGGATGGCCGTTGGGTCGCCTTTATGCGGACCTGATCTCTGCTGGGTTGGTTAGCGTCCTGTTGCGTCGTCATGCGATCGAACCGGTTGATCTTCGCCCGCTTCGGGGTGGACTTCCTATGCCACAGCTTCGCCGCGTCATGGAATATCTCTCTGAGAATCTGGATCGCGATGTGCATCTGGAGGAGGTTGCGCAACAGTTGAGCCTGAGCCCGTTTCATTTTGCGCGCGAGTTTCGCGCGATGACGGGTACGACACCGTACCAATATCTCCTGGACCAGAGGATGGACCGTGCCAAATATCTGCTGAAGAAGCATTCGTGGTCCGTTCAGGAGATTGCTTCGATGACGGGCTTCAGCTCGCCTGTCAATTTTGTCCGAACGTTTCGCCAGCGTGAGGGCGTGACGCCGGGAGCGTGGCGCAAGGGAGCGTAGAGCGCCGTTGCCGCCTTGAAGGTATTCTTAATGGCAGAAAGAGCTTTCGATTGCCTAGACCTCCCAGCACACCTAAGACAGTTTCCCCGGCCCGAATCGCTGCGTTCGAGATTCTCTCCCTTGTCGCGGCAGGTAGAGGCAACAGCGACGACCTTCTTTTTTCATCGCATACGACAAAGCTCTCGGCTGAGGATCGCAGCCTTGCTACGGCCCTTGTGCTGGGTACGTTGCGCTGGCAGATTGCGCTGGATGCCAGGATTCAGCCCTTGCTGCAGAGGCCGGATCAGCGCCTGGCCGAGCCGGTTGCTCTTGTGTTGCGCCTGGGCGCTTTTCAGCTTCTGCATCTGGACCGGATTCCTCCACATGCAGCGCTGAACGAGAGTGTCGAACTGGCACGGGTGAGCGGAAATCCCCATGCGGCGGGGATGGTGAATGCTGTGCTTCGCAAGCTTGTGGGGCAGAAGGCCCCGGGACGCCCTCTCCACGAGAGCTCGGCGGCGATTGCGCGGCGGCTGTCGCATCCTGCGTGGCTGGTGGAGCGATGGGTAGCGAACTATGGTCGTGCTGCCGCGATCAAAATATGCGAGGCGGGGCAGAGGGAACCAGACGCGCCGGAACTGTTCGTCGATGCCGAAGAGGAGAATCTTCCGCGGATGGATGATGGCTCGCGCCTGGTGGCTGAGCTTGCTGCGGAGTCAGCTCTCTCGGCCGGTCGCGTATGGGATGCGTGTGCGGCTCCGGGAGGCAAATCGCTGATTCTTGCTAAAAGGCTGCCGGAAGCGAACGCGCTGGCAACGGATGTAAGTGCCCGCCGTCTTGCAGCGATGTCGGCGCGTTTCGAGAAGTATCCCTATGCCGCGAAGGTCAGGACGGAGGTCGTGGATGCCACGCAACCTCCGGCGTCGATCGGTCAGTTCGATCTGATTATGGCGGATGTTCCATGCAGCGGTACGGGAACGCTGTCGCGGAATCCGGAGATTCGGCTTCGGTTGTTGGATTCCGATCTTCCACGTCAGGTGGACCGGCAACGCAAAATCCTGCGTGCCTTGCTTTCGCATCTTGCTCCGGGCGGACGTCTGTTGTATTCGACCTGCTCGCTTGAGCCGGAGGAGTGTGAGCAGGTGGTTGAAGCGGTCGCTGCAGATGTTAGCGGGATTGAGATTCTTTCGCTCGAGCCGGCGTTGCAGCGGCTGGAATCCTCGGGGAGACTACGAGAGCCCCAGCAGGGAGTGCTTCGCGGGAAGTATCTGCGCACGCTGCCTGGAGTTCATCGGGGAGATGGCTTTTTTGCGGCGTTGCTGGAGCGGGTCTCGCGCTAGTGGGGAAATATGGAAACGATCTTAGTGGGTGAGGGAGAGCTGCACGGTGTCGCCTTTCGCCACGCGATGGCCTGCGAGCGGACTTTGTGCCACGACGATTCCTGGAGTCATCGCAGGGGCCAGTGATGCGGCAGAGGGTGCAGGTGGGGTGGTGACGTTCGCTTGAGGCGCAGGAGATACGGGACTTGCCGGGGTGACGTCTTCTGCGCTGACGATCCTGAGGCCGGCAGTGCTGGCGCGGGCGTAGGCTCCGGAGAGCGTGAGGCCGACGAGCGAGGGCATGACGTAGCCGGCGGAGGCCTCCTCGAGGCCATCATTGAGGAGGATACTGACTCGGGGCCGATCGACGCCTTCTGCGCCTGGGGCGGGGGTCTGGGCGACGACGACTCCGGCGGGTCCGGGCTGGGAGACGTGGGCCACGGTTCCCAGCTCAAGCCCGAGCTGACGCAGCTTGATGGAGGCTGCTCGCTCTCCCTGACCGTTGAGATCGGGGATGGAGACCTGCTGGATTCCGAGGCTTTCCGTCACGCGGACGGGCCACTGGCGGCGCACGGTGGCTCCGGCGACGGGATATTGCGCGAGGACTTGGCCTGCGGGGATATTGGGAGAGTAAAAGCGGTTCTCCAGCTGCAGGCGAAGGCCTAAGGCGCTTGCCTTGCGACTGGCTTCCGGGATGGTCAGGTGGCTCAGTTGAGGAACTTTGACCTCGCGGCCATGGATCGCGAGTCTCATGGCGAGAAAGGCGGAGATCATGGCGACGGCGATCATCGCCATTGCTCCAAGAACGATATTGAAGAAGCGCCGAACAGGGGCCCAGCCCACGAACCGCACATGCACTGTGGTCATCGTCGATTATCCGTTGCCGGCTCCGGATGAATCAGGAGCCGGTCCACCTCGGGTACATCCAGTTTAAAGGCACCTTCGAGCGCGGTGATGACGGTGTGGACGCGGGACATGGGGAGGTCATCGGGCATGGTGCAGTGGCAGTTTACCTGGAGGTGCGACCCCATTCGGGTCACGATGACGTCATGGATGTCGAGGATCTCCGGAAAAGTAACGGCTACGCGGCGGAGCCTGACTTCCAGCTGGCGGTCGCGCTCCTGCGATTCGGGTTGTTCGATGGTGGCCGGTTCGCTTTCGATGTGGGTGAGGATCGAGGCGATTTCCGGGATATCGCGTTTAATCGCAGTCTCGAGCTGGGTGGCGAGGTCATGTGCCTTCTTAAGAGACATGGTTTCATCCACTTCGAGGTGCTGCTCTACCTGCAGCTGTTGGCCGTAACGATGGACCATGACGTCGTGGATGGTGAGGTTCATGCGTGCGGCTACGGCGCGAATGCGGTCATAGACGCTTTCTCCACCGGTCTCCATCGGGACGGTATGGATGACGACATCGGCACCGGGCAGGTGGCGTTCTACAGCGGCCGTGGCCTCTCGGGTGATCTGTTCTGTTCGCTGGAAGGTCAGATTCTGCGCAAGCCCCAGAGTGAGGTCGGCGAAGTAGTCTGCGCCGGAGCGGCGCGTCCGCAGGCGGGTAATGGAGAGCACGCCGTCGATGGCGCTGAGCTCGCGATTGAGTTCGCGTGTAGCTTCGCGACTCTCCTTGGGAGAGGCATCGAGGAGGGCATCGATGGTTCGGCGTCCGAGGCCCCAGGTGACGTGGAGGATGATTCCAGAAACGATGAGGGCGGCAAGGGGATCAGCCAGCTCGAGCGAAGGGATGTTCCAGCGATAGCCAATGAAAGATGCGCCCAGGCCGATCAGCACAGCGAGGGAAGACCAGATATCGGTGCTGAAGTGAATGGCATCTGCTTCAAGCGCCTGGCTTGCCGATTCCTGAGCGATGGTGTGCAGGCGCCGAGAGCGGGTAAAGTCGACGGCTATGGAGAGCATCAGCACGAGAAACGGCCATGGCGAAGGTCGGAGCGATAGATGTTCTCGCGAGGAGATCCGACGAACGGCTTCCGTGATGATCCAGATGCTGGACCCGAGCATGATGACGGCTTCCGTAAATGCCGAAAGATTCTCTACTTTGCCGTGTCCATAGTTGTGAGTGTCGTCTGCGGGGCGATCGGATACCTGCACTGAGAACAAGGTGATGCCCGCGGCCACAAGATCGATGGTGGAATGTGCCGCCTCCGAGAGCATGCCGAGCGAGCCGGTCAGGATACCGGTCAACAACTTGAGCAGGGTGATGCCAAGAGCTGCCAACACGGAAAACAGCGCTGCCGAGCGTTTTTGGCCGGAGAGCGAGCGGGTTTTCTCGGATGGGAGGGTATGGTTCATCGACACTCAATGTTAACTTGTCCGGTGGGAACGCGTATCAGGGTTTGGTTGCGCGATAGAGGCCCGCGGTGCCGAAGGTGTATCCGGTCCAGCTGGCGTCACGGAAGCCAGTCGCGTGAATCATTTCCAGCATGCGCCTGGGGCGGGGAAACCGCTCGACCGAAGCGGGGAGATAGCGATAGGCCTCCCGGTCCCCGGAGATCATTCCACCGATCCGGGGAAGAATCTGCTTGAAGTAGAGGTTATAGAGGCCGCCTACGATTCCTTCCGGCTGATTGCAGTCGAGGATTCCGATCTGGCCGCCCGGCTTGAGAACGCGATAGAGCTCTGCCAAGCCATCTTCATAGTTGGCCAGGTTCCGGAATCCGAAGGCCGAGGTCACCAGGGCCAGGGTGCCGTCTTCGAAAGGGAGATGGAGGGCATCGGCTTCGATGGCGACGATGTTATGTTTCGCAAATTTCTGTTTGCCGCGCTCCAACATCTCGTGAGAGAAGTCCACGGCCAGAAGCGAAGCCTCACCGACTCCTTTTGGCCGATACTTCATCAGCGCCATGGTCATGTCGCCGGTGCCGCAGCAGAGGTCGAGCACACGAGCGTCGGGCTGTGCCAGGGTGGAGCGAAAGACTTTCGCTGCCCGGGCCCACCACCAGCGATCGAGTCCAACCGACAGCAGATGATTGAGCAGGTCGTACTTCGGCGCGATCGAGTCGAACATCTGCTGCACGTTCGCTGCTGCAGATTCCTCCGTGGCCGCGCCGACGGGGCGGGCTCCCGTAGAGTATTCGTGCTCGTGCTGCCGTATCGATGTCATCGACGATTCTTCTTTTTAGCCTTTGCCGTGGGCTTTGTGGTCTGGCTGCGCATCTGCTCCAGCATCCATTGAGCGGCTTCCAGCAACTCCTCGCGGGTGATGTCGCGTACGATCACGGCCCGACCGACCTTCGCGGGAAGGATAAAGCTCAGAGTTCCGCTGCGGTTCTTTTTGTCGTTGGAGGTGAGGTCTACCAGCTTCGAAGCTTTGACTTCGATTGGGGTCAAGGGCCCGTAGAGCAAAATCAGCCGGATGATGCGGTCCGCCTCGGCTTCTCCAATGAGCCCACGCATCAGTCCCAGGCGGGTTGCGGCGATGCTTCCCCAGCCGACCGCCTCGCCGTGCAGCAGTTGTTTGTAACCGGTAGCGGCTTCAATGGCATGGCCGAGCGTATGACCGTAGTTCAGGATCATGCGCAGACCGGCTTCCCGCTCGTCGTTGGCAACGACGTCTGCCTTGACGCGTACGCTGGCTGCGACCACATGAGTCAGGGCTTTCGCATCACCGCGAAGAACGGCCTGAGCGTTGGATTCGAGATAGCGGAAGAGCTTTGGGTCGCGAATGATTCCGGCTTTGACCGATTCCTGAAGGCCAGCTCGCAGCTCGGAGGCCGGAAGCGTCGTCAGGAGATCGGTGTCGGCGAGTACAGCGAGCGGATGGTGGAAGCTGCCGACGAGATTCTTTCCTGCTGCGAGGTTGACCCCGGTCTTTCCTCCGATGGAAGAGTCGACCTGTGCCAGGAGGGTGGTCGGAACCTGCACGTAGGTGATCCCCCGCATGTAGATTGTAGCCAGAAATCCGGTCACGTCACCGACGACGCCGCCACCAAAGGCGATTAACAGAGCATCGCGGTCGGCACCGGCTTCGGCTAGCTGCTCCAGCAGCGACTCAAGGGTACGGAGGCGTTTGTATTTCTCTCCTGCGGGAAGAAACAGCACCGTCGGCTGATCTTTTCCGAAGGCAGCGAGAACCTGTTTTCCCCAGAGTCCCCAGATCTCGGACGAGGTCACGATGAAAGGACGGAAGGGTTTACCGTTCTTCAGCTTTTTGAGGCGAGCAGGGAGTTTCCGGATAAGTCCTGATGCGATCTCGATGGCGTAATTTGCGCTTGGCGTCTTGAGCTGAATCGAAGGCACGATGCTTTCATCCTATCGTAAGGATTTCTCCGGAGCTGTTCTATCGGATAGCATCGAAGAACGAGGAGACGTTGTGCCAACCGCAGTGCCGTCGAGCGATTCTATTCCAGCAAGTCTGTCTAAGTCCCCTGTAGATTTTCTCGTGATCGGCGCCGGAATTGCCGGTCTGAGTGCCGCCATCCGGCTCGCCAGCTCCGGTACAGTTCTCGTCGTTACGAAAGAGGAGCTTGCAGAATCGAATACCGCCTACGCGCAGGGTGGGATAGCAGTCGCGATGGGGGGAGACGAGGATGTCGCCCTTCATCTGGAAGATACCCTGGTCGCTGGCGATGGATTAGTGGATCCGGTGGCGGCCCGCATCCTGGTCGAACAGGGACCGCAGCGGGTGCAGGAGCTACTGGAGTGGGGAACTGCTTTCGACCGGGAGAATGGCGAGCTGATGCTTACCCGCGAGGGAGCGCATAGCCGGTCGCGGATTCTGCACGCGAATGGGGACGCTACGGGAAAAGAGATTGCTGTGTCGCTGCTGCGGCATGTACGCTCCCTTCCCAACGTGCGGTTGCTGGAGTGGATCACGGGGATCGATCTGCTGGTTGCGTCCGACGAGGGACAACGCCGGGTTGTAGGGGCGACGCTGCTGGACGGAGAGGGCGGAGTCCTTACGGTTTACGCGCGAGCCACGCTGATTGCGAGCGGCGGCGCGGGACAGGTCTACAGCGACACGACGAATCCTGCGGTGGCAACAGGTGACGGCATCGCGATGGCCTGGCGTGCGGGCGCAGCGGTCAGCGACATGGAGTTTTACCAGTTTCATCCGACGGCTTTCAGCATGGCGAATGCTCCCCGGTTTCTGATGAGTGAGGCCCTCCGCGGCGAAGGAGCTTACCTGGTCAACGCGAGGGGTGAACGCTTTATGGACCGTTATCACCCTCTGCTTGAGCTCGCTCCAAGAGATGTCGTCGCCCGTGCGATTACTCGTGAAGGAATGGATGGGCCGGTCTATCTGGACATGCGTCACATCCGGAAAGACCTGAAAGCTCGTTTTCCCGGCATCTCGCGTTTTCTGGCGAAATACCGTCTTGAGTTGAATCGTGATCTCATTCCGGTCCGGCCGGCGGCTCACTATCTGATGGGTGGAATTCTTACGGACGTAAGCGGTCGCTCCACACTGCCGGGACTCTATGCTGCGGGTGAGGCGGCGTGTACCGGAGTTCACGGGGCGAATCGCCTGGCTTCCAACTCGCTTCTGGAGGGGCTGGTCTTTGGAGCGCTTGCTGCCGAGTCGATGGTGGCTGACTTATCCCGCTCCGTGACGTCGCCACCAGCGGCGCAAACGGGTATGCCTGACCCAGAAGAGCTCACTCCGGATGAGCAGACTGAACGCTGGATTCAGGATCTTCGCGCCAACATGTGGAAGTACGCCGGGCTGCTTCGCGATGCACAGGGGATGGAGACGATGCAGCGCATGTTGCACGCTCTGGCTGAGACGATGCCGCGCGGTCGATCGCGGCGTGCCATGGAAGCCAGGAATCTTCATGCGGTAGCGAAGATGATTGTGACTTCGGCGCTGGCTAGAAAAGAGAGCCGCGGCGCTCACTATCGCCATGACTATCCGGAGCAAGATGCTGCAGCACTTCATTCTGTGCTGGAGCGCGATGTCCTGAGCTTTCGCCCTTCGTTTCAGAGGATGGCGGTAGCCGCCTCCGACGTCACCACCCATCCCTGAGCCCGCGACAATTGCTCGGCTGGGTTCCGATCTAGTGGTCGGGGGCGAGGGGGGCGCGGCGACGCTCTTCCCTCGGAGTAGAGAAAAAGCAGCGGTCGGCCCGAGGCGCCGCTGCTGCTTTCCGGTTTTATACGAATACGAGAGCGATGGGGATTACGATTCCCAGGATCAAGAGCGCCGTTACCATGGTGCGATTGCGCATGTACTTGTAAGACATGTAAATGCCGGTCAGGCTGGAGAGAAACAGTCCGATGGCAACGATGAGGAAGAAGATCTTCAACGGCAGTGGATGGTGTTTGCGTCCAGTAGGGGCATCCGGCTTGGAGGCTACTGCGGCTGATTGGGCAAGTGCAGCGGCCTCTGTGGCTCGGGCGCGGCCTTCGCTTCGCTTGTCGGGGTCACTTCGCCGCTCTGGAGCTTGATTTCCGGGAGCCTGGGAGCTCGGAGAGTCGAGTGAGGGTGGGCGTTTGCGATCTGGAACGACTGGCGTCTGTTTTTTGTGAATTTGCCCGAGAGTGACGGCCCAGGCGGGCGGTTTGTAGGAGCTTCCTCGCGTGGTTTCGTGCAGGCTGAAGGTCTGAAGGGCACCAGTAAAGGCAAAGAAGATAAGAGCAGGGGCCGTAAAGATACCCAGGTACAAATGCAGCAAGCGGCTGAACCGCAGAAAGGCGTGCGAAGAGGAACGAGACATGATTTCTTAGTTTTAGCGGAAAAGCTAAATTAGGACAAGATAAGTCCTATATCTATTCTCTAAATTTTCTTCTGAGGACTTTGGGCGGCCACCGGAGCGGGAATGAACAGGGAGAGGGCGATCGTGACAGCGAGCATGGCTGCGACCACCCCCAGGGAGAGGACTGGACTGATCTCGACGAAATGTGCGGTCAGCATCTTGAAGGCAGCGAAGGCGAGTACGGCTGCCAGACCATAGTGGAGGAATCGCAGCTTAGTCAGGAGATGGGCGAGGAGGAAATAGAGCGAACGCAACCCCATAACCGCCATGATGTTGGAGGTGTAAGCCAGAAAGGGATGGCGCGTGATGGAGAGAACGGCCGGGATGGAATCGATGGCAAAGACCAGGTCGGTGACTTCGATGGCGATCAGGGCCAGCAGAAGTACGGTTGCCATATTCTTCCCGTTTTCCTTGACGACGAAGTGATCCTGCCTGAGGCTGACGGGCTGCAGGTCGGAGATCCATTTGAGCCAGCGAGGTGTTTCTTCTTTTTTTGTTTCGTCCTCAGGCAGAACCAGACGAATGGACGCGATCAGGAGTACCACGGCAAAGATGTATCCGACCCACTCAAATCTTTCGAGCAGGCTGATGCCTGCGGCGATGAAGGCACCGCGCATCACGATGGCTCCCGCAACGCCCCAGAACAACACTTTCGGCTGATAGCGCGATTCGATGCGAAAGAGATTGAAGAGAAGAAGAAAGACGAAGAGGTTATCGACAGAGAGCGCTTCTTCGATGGCATATCCAGCAAGATATTGCGTTGCCGATTCGCCACCGAGAGTTTTCAGGATGAAGAGGGCGAATATGACAGCGGCGCCCACCCACATCACTGTAGCCGCTACGGAGGTCGCGTGGATCGTGTCCCGGTCAGGGTGCTTTGAGCGTTGCCAGCGGGTGTAGAGGAACTCCGCCGCCATCAGCAGGAAGACGAAACCATGAAATCCGATCCAGTGGCTTAGGGGCGTCGCATCAGGCATCTCTCTAAGATGCTATCGCGTCTGCGCCGAGATTGCGGAGACGGGACTCTCTAATGCGATCGAAGTACGATCGAATAGATGGAGTAAACTCCGACGGCCAGCAGTCCCCAGAGCACAGAGGTGTAGACCAGTCCACGGAGGACGTCAGCCAGCGGATGAAGATCGAAGTAGCTGGTTTTTTTCTCCCATTTGCCCGGCATGACCTCGTGGTGCCGGCGATTCCAAACAGCCATCTTGAGCGACGACATCTTTCTCTCCCTCGTATGCAGCTTAAAAATATGCATACCGATTCATCTATCCCACGAAGGAGTGATCGGCAGGGATGAGGGATTACATGAGTCGCGGCGGCGAAACGTTCCAGGCGGACTGTTCTAAATGGGGAAATTGCCCGGCGATGTTGGCTTTTTATCCGCGTTGATCGATCAGCCGGATCATTTCGAGCACAAGGTCGCCGGATATCTGCAGGGAGTGGGCGTTGACTTTATCCAGGGTATCGAGGGCGGTGTGGTGGTACCCCCCCTCAGGATGCTCCTGGGTGGGAGGGCCGTAGTCGAGGTCGACCATGTCGAGGACGGGAACACCACGCTGACGGAAGGGAAGGTGATCGTCCATTACGGTCGTCTCGTTTTTGAAGACGTAGGCGCTGTGTCCTGTGTTCTTTGCCGCAGTCGCCAGCAGGTCCAGCAGCCAGGGCGTGGAGTTGGAATCGCGGTCGAGGTTGAGATCCTTGTCGCCGATCATGTCGGCTACGAGGAAGGCCTTGATCTTTTTGATGGTCCCGTCCTGCGACCACTTTGCAGCGAGATGACGAGTTCCGTAGAGCGAATCGCGGTCGCTCCAGGATTGGATTGCTTCCTCTCCATCGTCGAAGACCAGCCAGATGCTGTATCCCTGAGGAGGATGGGTTCTGAGATAGCGGCCTAGCTCCATGAGGAGGGCAGAGGTCGCGCCTCCGTCATTCGCGCCGACGAAGTTGATATCGCGCAGGGGATAGTTTGTTTCGTAGTGGCTGGCGACGACGATGATGCCGTCTTTCTTGCCCGGATATTTAACGATGAAGTTCTTCATCGATAGCTGACCGGCGGGGGTGGAGGCGCTGAAGGAGTCGGTTTCGAAGGTGCCGTTCGCCGCTTCGGGGGCGAAGTGGGAGCGGATGAACTGTTCTGCCTTGGCGTGATCCGGGGAACCGATCCAGCGATGAGGTGCGGCGGCGATGTATTGCCGGGTCAGCTCGTAGGCGGATTCTCCACTGAACCTCGTTGTCGAGTGCGCCATCTTTTGCGCCTGTCCGGCAGCGGCGGAGAAAAACAGAAGCGAGACGACAAACGCAGCCAGCAGGATTCTGAGCTCTTGAGGCCTGTCGCCTCTATACGAGATCATGCGGATTTGGCCTCTTTTCGACGGGCCGGATTGAAGATCCAGGCTACACCGACGCCGACCATATAGAGGACCAACATGGGCATGGCGAACAGGCACATGCTCACCGGATCGGGAAGCGGACAGATGATGGCTGCGATGACGAAGATGACGAGGATGGCATAACGGATGTGCCGAATGAGGAATTTGGCATCCACAATGCCAAGGATCGAGAGGAAAAATATCAGAATGGGAAGTTCGAAGGTGATGCCGAGCCCGAGAATGACGGCGAGAAAGAAGCTGGTGTAGTCCTCGATAGTGATGATCGGGTGAAAGCGCCGCCCGAAGTCTCCAATGAGCACCTTCAGCGCACCGGGTAGAACCCACTGATATCCGAACCAGACACCACCGAGGAAGAGGGTGATGGTTGCCGTCATAAAGGGAACGACGTAACGCTTCTCATTGGAGTACATGCCCGGCGCGATAAACAACCAGAGCTGATAGAGGATGAAGGGAGAGGCGAGGATGGCTCCGCCGACAAGGGATGTTTTGAGATAGAGATTCAGGCCGTCGGTGGGATGCGTAAAGTTCAACGGCAGGTTGAGCATGTCGATTGGTCTCGACACGAGTCCATAGAGCCGTTCGTGGAAGGCATACGCGATTACGAAGCCGAGAAGCAGGTAGATGACGGAGCGGATGAGCCGCTTGCGCAACTCATCAAGATGCTCCATCAGGCTCATGCCTGGGAGCTCGGCGCGGTCGGTAACGGCCGCCCGTGCGCGGTCGACCAGATCAGCCATGCAGCTGTGCCTCACTTGCTATGTGGTCCGGAGCATCCGGGGTGTGACCTTGGGAGGGATCGGTGATTGTATTTGCCAGCTCCGGATCTTCCACGTGGGGAACAGAATCGAAGGCTCGGGAGACCGAAGAGCTTTCTACCGGAAGCCCCGTCGAGGGAGGCATCAGGTTGAGATCGCCAGAGGTTGCGATGGGCAGAGGAGTGGACTCCGAGGTTGAAGAGACTTCAAGCAAGGTTCCTTCTTCGGTCGTGAATTGCTCTGTAGTCGTAAATTCCTCTGTATATGACGGCGCCGCGATGGAGTTTTCGGTCACTTCGGGGAGCGGCGGCGTAGGAGGGGCAGCGGCTTCCATGGCGGCGATCTTCTTTTGTTGCTCAGCCTGTTCGGAGAGGCGCAGCTCCTCTTCCATCTGCATCCGGAACTCGTTTGAAGCACGGCGGAACTCACCCATCAGCTTCCCAAGCTGGCGCGCGAGCTCTGGGAGCTTCTTCGGGCCGAAGAGGATGAGGGCAAGGATGAAAATGAAGGCGCTATCGCCGAAGCTCGGCATAATTGTTCCTATGATACGGCCTCGCTCGACGAGCGACAATGGCCGACCATGGCCTTTATCCTGTTGTAAGATAGATGGTGTATTACCGCTGCGCCGGATGACGGAGCGGGGTGGGAAAGAAAAAATGTGTCGTTTCTGCCGGAGAATCGTCCAATGTTGTGAAAGCGGCGTGAGTCGCTTGCAGTAAAGGAAACAAGAGGTAGAAGTCTGGTTGCAACATCCCCGTAGGTTGGGTAATGGCTCGAGTATGAGCCGGTACAGCGAACCTACTGCAACCGTTGCAGTGCATGCTTTCAACATCCCCGTCTCAGAAGCAAAAGACGGCACCGCACGTCGGCGCCTGACGCTTCTGTGAGACTGAAGGCGGAGTACTTTGAGCGTACTAATGGAAGAGGTTGCAGTTGAAACTGCAGCTGATGCAGTTCAGGTTTCTTGTTCTCTGGATCACTATCTCGCGCAGCCGGACCATACGATGGACGACCGCATTGCAGCGGCTCGAGCTACGCTTGGCACCGATGTAGTCCTGCTGGGGCATCACTACCAGCGTGACGAAGTCATTCGGTTTGCGGATTACACCGGCGACAGCTACAAGCTTTCGAAGGTCGCCTCGCAGACGGATGCCAAGTACATGATCTTTTGCGGCGTTCACTTTATGGCGGAGACGGCAGACATCCTCGCCAAGCCCTGGCAGCAGGTTATTCTGCCGGATCTGAATGCCGGCTGTTCGATGGCCGATATGGCAGAGATCGGCCAGGTGGAGAACTGTTGGGATGCGCTTGAGCGCGTGGGACTGGCCGGCGATCTGATTCCACTGACCTATATGAACTCGGCCGCTTCGATCAAGGCCTTTTGTGGCGAGCGGGGAGGGTTGGTGTGCACCTCGTCCAACGCCCGCGGAGCCTTTGACTGGGCCTTTGCACGTGCCTCGAAGATCCTGTTCCTTCCGGATCAACACCTGGGGAGAAACACGGCCTTTGCCATGGGAATTCCCTTGAGCGAGATGGCGGTCTGGGATCCGTATCAGATCAACGGAGGGCTGACTCCTGATCGTCTCCGTTCCGCGAAGGTGATTTTGTGGAAGGGACACTGCTCGGTGCATCAACGTTTTCTTCCGGAACACGTGGATCGCATCCGACGCGAGCGTCCGGAGATGCAAGTGATCGTTCATCCGGAGTGCCGATGGGAGGTCTGCCAGAAGGCCGACGCGATTGGTTCGACGGAACGGCTGATTGAAGTGATCGAGAAGGCTCCTGCCGGGTCGAGCTTCGCTGTGGGAACAGAGATTCATCTGGTGAATCGCCTGGCGAACCGCTTTGCTTCTCTGGGCAAAGAGGTGATCACGCTGGACGATGCGGGATGCCTCTGCACGACGATGTACCGTATCTCTCCGCAGCACCTCGCATGGTCGCTGGAAAACCTGATTGCGGGCAACGTGGTGAATCGCATCAAAGTGGATGAGGATGTGAAGCATTGGTCCAGGGTGGCGCTGGACCGCATGCTGGAGGTTAAGGGTTGAGTCGAACGTTCACGCTGGGAGAGGCGCAGACATTGCTTCCCGTCGTCGAGGCTCTTCTACGGAGGGCGCAAAAGGCGGGGACGCGTGCCGCAGAGCTTGAATTGGAGTTCGAGCGGCTGCGCCATCACATCTTTATGATTGGCGGCGCTCACCTCGATGTCGTCAAGACTGCGCGCCGCCGCGCGGAGCGTGACAAAGCTCTCCAGGAGACCCAGGACACACTGACCGAGATCGATGAGATTGGCGTTCAGGTGAAGGACCTGGAAAAAGGATTGCTGGATTTTCCCTGCACGATGGAAGGGCAGACGGTTCTGTTGTGCTGGAAGCTTGGGGAGAAGCAGATTGAGTATTGGCACTCTCCGGAAGAAGGTTTTGCCGGACGAAAGCGGATCGATGCCAGATTTGGCCGTGCGGACCGTGAGAAGCCGAACTAATCTCTCAGCACTCCCTACCTGGCGTCCCTGATTTGTCCGTTCGCACGCCTGCAATCCTTCGACTTGCGCTTCTGCTACCGCTATACGCAGGATGACACTTCATTTGGGTGTAGCGGAACGAGAAATCCCTGAAACCGTCGTCGAGTATTACCCTCCGCAGAGCCTGATAGAGACGATCAGAGCAGATGGGACGACAGAATTGCGATGGCAGAGATGGCTGCGGTCTCGGCGCGAAGGATGCGCGGGCCGAGTGTGACCGGATGCCATTGATGCTCCTGGAAGAGGAGCATCTCCTCTGCAGTCCAGCCTCCCTCCGGTCCAATCGCCAACGCGTATGTGGATCGAATGTCTGGAGCAGTACTGGCCTTCAGCACTGAAGCAATGCTGGTCTCCTGTTCGGTTTCTGATAGGAGAAGGCGTACCGGCTCGTTCACTTTTTCCAGAACAGGCTTGAGAGAAGACGGTTCTTCTATGGTGGGTATCGTGGTTCTGCGCGACTGCTTGGAAGATTCGAGCGCAATCCTGCGCCAGCGTTCTGCTCGCTTCGCGGCGGCCTGAGACAGATGCTTTTCCGTCCTTCGAGCGAGGATAGGTGTAATGCGATCTACGCCGAGCTCAGTTGCTTTTTCGATCGCCCATTCCATGTGGTCGAATTTGAAGACAGCCAGCAGAAGATGTAACGGGAGAGCGGTCTCGGATTCGAGTTCTTCATGGAGAGCGAAGACGACCTCTGTGGGCTGGACGCTGACGATTTCAGCGCGATGAAGAAATCCTCCGGCAACGATGTCGTAGATCTGTCCGGGTGTCGCTCGCAGAACACGCGCAAGATGTGCAGCCTGTTCTCCGGTGAGCGTGGCAGTTGTCGACGTCCATGTGTCTGCAATCCAACGACGGCGGGTCATTCGTCTTCTGATGTTCCTTCGTCTACGGATGAGGCCTGATCGCCTGTCGGGATTGCAATCGACACCTTGCCTTGATGGTAAAGAGCTACATGAAGTGTGGCGGAGCGACGATGGTTCCAGGCTTCCTGCGTGACAGGGAAGTGCAAGATGATCGTTCCTTGAGCTGCCTGACCCGATTCGATGAGAGTTTCCCGCACGAGTGGGGAGGTGGCGAGAGGGCGCAGTGCAGGGTAGGTCGTGAACAGATTTTCGAAATCCTGTTTCTGGACAGCGCTTGTCTCAAACTTTTGCCCGTCTGATGTCTCTAAGGTGGCGGTGAGATCCTTGACGAAGAGAGGCAGATTCAATCGATCTTCCATGCGGAGTGTGGTAACGACGTACAGGTCGTCCTGGGATCGATCTCGTCCAACCAGGATCGAGTCTGATTTGAAGACCGTGTGGGTTGGATAGGCGGTGGTGTGGAGGATCTGTAGCTTCGCGGTGCTGTGAGGCGTGAAGCGCAGGATGAGCGCGATCGCAATACCAAGGACTAAAAAGGCGATCAGTACTGGAGCCAGGAGATTGCTACGAGCGGGTTGACGAAGCTTCAGTTCGGACACTGCAAAACAGGATAGCAAGCCCAGATTCTATCCGCGCTAAATTTTTTAGAGACGGCTAATCGATGATCTATAGACCATTGGTGCTGTTGCACTTCACTCTGTTACATCTTTGTAAACAGCGTACTCCTCGAGAAGAACAGCAATGAGAGCAGCGGTGGGAACCGCCACGAGAGCCCCGGTGACTCCAGCCAGTGCAGTGCCACAGAGAAGAGCGATGAGGATGGTGAGTCCTGAAAGCTCAACACTGCTCCCCATGATGCGCGGGATGAGGTAAGCGTTCTCGACATTCAAATAGAGAATGTAAAAGATAAGCACTCCAGCGACTTTGCTCCAGGAGTCGAAGGCTGCGACAATCGCGGCGAGAGTAATGGTGACGACGCCGCCCGCGATGGGAATGATATTGAACAGGCCCATCAGAAATCCGAGGAGCAAAAAATAGCGGACGTGCAGGATTGCGAAGACGATGGTCGAGGAGACTCCGAGAATAACCATGAGGAGGCCCTGGCCGATGAGCCAGTTGCTGATCTTGTCGTCTGCCTTTTCGAGAGTCGAACCAAGACGACTCCGGTGAGTCGGAGGAACTAAAGAGAGCGCGAACCGATAGGCGGCATCGCCTTCGAGCATGAAATAAATACAGAGGAAGAGGGCGGAGAGAATGTCAAACAGGTGCGAGAGCCAGTTCGGCAGCGAGGTCATCAGGTAGCTGGCTGTCGTCGTGAGTGCACCTTCGGCACGATGAGCGATCTCATCCACACCCAGCCGATTGGCAATTGGGAGCTGGTCCAGTCGAGACATCACCTTCGGGATGCGCGAAGGAAGCTCCGTAGAGAACTGGTTGAGGTCATGCAGCACGGGAGGCAGGCCGACGGTGAGAAAGATGCCGACGACGAGGCCAATTCCAGCAACGATCAAAAAGATGGCCGCTGCTTTTGATGGCTGTTTTCCCCGGATGTGGGTCCGCATGATGCGATTGACGATCGGCATCAGGACGGCGGCGAACAGGGCGCTGACATAGATCAGAATGATCTCTTTTGCAAGCAGCCACGCCAGGCCCAGCGCCAGGAGCAATCCAAAGGCAAAAAGAATATGCCCTCGCACAATCCGGCGGGAGTGCTTCTCCTGAATGGTCGAATCGGTCTCGTAGGCCAGCTTATTCTCCTGTGGATCGGTATACCGATTAGATGCCGATAGTTTGCGCTGCACGCCTTAGGTGCGGAAGTACGGAATCTGGTTCAGCCCGGAGAGGATGGCTTCGATGGTCTGATCCGAGGAGAGGTTGGTGGTCTCGACGGTGAGGTGCGACAGACGGGTATAAAGGGGGCGACGTCGTTCAAATCGGACCTGTGCCGCTGCTGGATCAGCAAGGACCGGTCGCGAGATCTCCTGGAGGACACAGCGATCGAAGAGCGTAGCGAAGGGGGCATCGAGGAAGACCGTAGCAGTACCGGGAGTCTGTTCGATGAGAAGCCGATTGGTGAGGTCTTCCGGCGTTCCTCCGCCAAGGGCGAGCACAACCTTCGAGCGGCCGAGAGCTGAGGCCAGAGCGGTGGATTCCAGGCGACGAAAATAGGCTTCGCCATGTCGGGAGAACAGCTCCGGGATGGTGGCACCCGCACGGTTTTCCAGATGCTGGTCAAGGTCCAGAAACTCCCATCCGAGGCGTGCAGCGAGAAGGCGGCCAACCGTTGATTTGCCAGCGCCCATAAAGCCTGTGAGCACCAGGCGACGTAGATGGGAGGGAAGAACGTCAGATGGGACCTTTGCGGGGTCGAGAGCGCTGAGGACTTGCTGGCTGAATGACATTGACTTTCTCCGGTGTCTCATTCTTTAGTGTAAAAACGAAACCGCGACCTTTGGGGTCGCGGCTCGGGGAAGATCGAAGGCTCTGAGGTCTGGCTAATTCAGAGGTACATGCGAGGCTCCGCCGGCCGCTACCGGATACCAGTAGCGAAAGCTAAATCGGGCGGAGTTGAAGCTATGCACCATACTGTGTACGACCATACACGGACAAAATCCCAGAATCAACTTATTTGTGAGTCAATTCTTGCTGGGTTCAGGGACAAGGCTGGAATCAGCGGCAAGACCTTCCTGGATCTTCTTCCAGACGCTGTCACTGGGTTCGTGCGTGGGCTGAAGCAATTGCTTCGCCTGATCTGCGATATATTGCAGATCGCGAACCAGGGCGGAGCAGTTTTCGCACGTCTTTAGATGCTCAGTGAGTTGAGGATCGTGGATAGCACCGCTGCCGGCAGCGAACAGATCGGGTAGTTGTTCCTGAAATTCAGCGCAAGATAACGGGATAGGGCTAGAGTTCTTCAAGGTCATAATGCCGCTTCCTTAACCTCGGCCTGAGCGGTGGACTCCGATCGACGGAGCAGCTCCCGAAGCTTGAGGCGAGCCTTATGGAGCTGAGATTTGCTGTTTCCGGTTGAGCACTCAAGCATGCCTGCAATTTCATTATGCTCAAAACCTTCAACGTCATGAAGCACAAAAACCATGCGATAGCCGGGAGGAAGTGAAGCAACGGCTCGCTCAAGAGCGACACGGTCGACAGATCCTGCGAGCTGAGTATCGCGACTTCCGAAATCACGCTTGGGGGAATCTTCTTCCGAAGGATTAATGGTCTCCTCCAGAGAGACCAGTTGCAGCCCCTTCTTGCGAAGGTGCATAAGGACAAGGTTTACTGTCAAACGGTGTAGCCAGGTCGAGAACGCACTTTCACCGCGAAAGCTGCCGATCTTGCGAAAGAGGTGGAGGAAGGCCTCCTGGGTCATGTCTTCGGCTTCGGAGACATTTCCGAGCATGCGAAGACACAGGGTGTATACGCGACGTTTATGCAATGCATAGAGCTTCGAAAAAGCCTCTGCGTCGCCTGCTTTGGCGCGCTCAATCGCTTCTGCTTCACCCGCAATAGGTGGATTGCGCTTGAAGAGCCCGGGGGCGGTCTTAGCTTCAGTCATCTGGAGACCTTGGACTTCCATAGTTCAACTCCGGGTTGTGTCAATTTCTTGAACGGATTACGTTCAAGGATAGAAAAAAGAGGCAGTAAAGGATTTTTCACACGTAGGTTGTAGGAGTCATTTTGTCTGAAAAAGGTTGTTTAAGCTCGAGATACGGCTATCTCCGCTTCTCTTTTCTGCTCAGGAACCGATGAAGCGTGCATAGAGGGACCGGGCAACGGTGATGTCGGTTGTTCCCTGAACGATGGCCCGGCCATCGGCAAAGATGGTCAGGGTGTGGGGAGGCCGTTCAAACCGCAGCAGAAGATTGTTGAAGCGAACCTCGCCGTGGGGTGAAAGCCGGTCTCGCATGGCCGCAAAGTCTACCGGGCGGTGATGTTCGTGGATCTGAACGGAGTTTCTTCCGCACAGGGTGATGTGAGGGCGGTTGACTCCAGCCAGGTGGGAGAATTCCCGGAGACCGCAGACAACGCAGTCTTTTGCTGGAGTACGCGCTGAGATCTCGGAACGTTCTGACGTCCAGAGATCGAACGAGAGCAGGGTTCTGCGCAGCAGAGAGACCTGGCCGGTCAGGAATTTGAGCGCCTCGGTGACCTGAATGGAGGCGGCGAAATTGACTGCCGTGGAGAGGATTCCCGAGGTATCGCAGGTTTCGACCGGACCTGAGGGAGGTTTGGGAAACAGGCATGCGAGGCAGGCCGTGGGCTCCCATGCGCTGGACTGAGAAGCAGGAGCCTCGGATGGCGTGCGGGGAAGGATGTTCATGGTCGCTGCATAAGCACCGATCGCAGCGGCGTAGATCCAGGGTTTTCCCTTCTGAACCGCGAAGTCGTTTATGAGATAGCGTGTTTCGAAGTTGTCTGTGGCATCCAGAATGAGCTGACTATCGCCTAGAAGCTCAGCAATATTGGAGGGAATCAGGTCTGTAACGTGGGCATTGACCGTGACCCCCGAGTTGAATTGCGCGATCTTGCGACGGGCGGCTTCGGCCTTGGGAAGAGCCTGGAGGGCGTCGGCCTCATCGAAGAGGATCTGGCGTTGCAGGTTGGAGGCTTCCACGAAATCCCGGTCAATGAGTGTCAGGATTCCCACGCCGGCGCGCGCCAGCAGGGAGGCCGCAGCTGCTCCTGTGGCTCCGCAGCCCACGACCGCGACGTGGGATTGTGCAAGCCGAGCCTGCCCTTCGGGTCCAATGCCCGAGAAGAGGATCTGGCGGGAGTAGCGCTCCTGGTCGTCTATCAGGGAGGGGCCGGGAGATGAGGATGGAGCGAACTCCGGCGAGGTCTGTTGCATAGGTCGTCTTTCTGGGTCCCCGAAGGACTCTGCTCTTTCGTAGTATAGGGAAATGGTCGCCTGATGCGGAACCGGTGGGCTTCAGGCCGCCGGACTGCATCCTACAGGGGGCAAGACCGCAAGTCAGATTGAGGATCACCGCTCGCAGGCTGCAAGGTAGGCGCTGATGTCACAAGACTGTGGTTTAGAAAGGTTTATGGGGTCAGTTGCGAAGAGGTCCAACGAGAAGCGGGCGCGGTGACAGGCTGACGTCTGGTGTGATGGCTGTCCTGCTTCTCTGGACAGCGATGGCGCTCCGTTGCCTGGGGCAGAGCGAACCCGGTGATTTGAATCCCTCGATCCTGACGCCTTCCACTCCCGAGGCTCCGACTTTATCGACACCGCAACAAGGGACGCGTCCCCCGACGACGTCTCCAGCTTCTCAGACGCAGAGACCCAGACGGCAACAGCGGTTGACAGAACCTACGATTTCCACGGGGCCTGGCCTGACCACTTCGGTCTGGGAGTGGAAAGGGCTGTTGGTCAGCCGGATCGAGTTTACCGGGGTAACGTTCGAGGCGACGGACACTCTGCCGAATGAGCTGACGCAAAAAGCGGGCGAGCCGTTAGATCCGCAAAAGGTGCGTGAGAGTACGCGCCGTCTTTTTGACAGCGGACGTTATCGAGATATTTCTGTACGCGGAATCCGCGAGGGTAGTGGGATGGTTCTTATCTTCGCGGGAACCCCACGTTACTACGTCGGGAAAGTCACGATCACTGGAGTGAAGAGCGACCGGCTGACGTCGTTGCTGGAATATGCCACCAAACTGAGTCCCGGCACAGGGTATACCGATACCTCAGTTTCGGCCGGAACGGAGGGGATCCGCGATATTTTGCGATCCAACGGATACCATGAGCCGAAGATCTACGCGGGTACGACGTTGGACCGTCCTAACAGCCAGGTCAACGTGGAGTATGACGTCAATGTGGGTCCGCAGGCGCGGATTGGCGAGGTTACGGTAGATAGTCCGGATCTCGGCATGACGATCGAGGAGTTTCGGAAGAAGGGCAAGCTGAAGCGCGGGAAGAAGGTGACGCGGGATACGGTCAGCAACGCCTTGTCGCGTCTGCGAACGCAGTATCAGAAGCGTGACCGGCTGGAAGCCACGGTCAGCATGCAGCAGCAGACGTATGATCCGCAACGTAAACAGCTGGATTATCAGTTCCACGTAAATCAGGGGCCGGAGGTCAAGGTTCTAGTCGAAGGCACGAAGGTCTCCAAAGGCCGGCTGCACTTGCTGGTCCCCATCTTCGAGGAAGGAACGATCGACAACGATCTGTTGAATGAGGGGCTGCATAATATTCGTGATTTTGTACAGCAGCAGGGCTATTTTGATGCCACGGTCGATGTGAAGGTGATTGGGCAGAACACGCCGACCGCGCGCGTTGTCTATACCGTCGATCGAGGAATCAAGCACAAGGTCGTCGTCGTGGAGCTCAGGGGAAATCGGTACTTCTCCGACGATATTTTGCGAGAACGGATGCAGGTCAAAAAGGCTGATGCCTATCAGAGAAGCGGAAGATATAGCCCGGGGCTGGTTTCCAGCGATGTTGCTTCCATTCAGGCCCTGTATCGAGCGAATGGTTTTGATCAGGTAAAGGTTACGTCCGATGTGAAGGATGCGGATGCAGCAAAGGACAAGAAGAAGGAAGGCCAGATCTCCGTGGTTTACAACGTGGAGGAGGGACTGCAGAGGAAGTTTGGCAAGGTCAATATTGCGGGCGTCAATCCGAGCAGACTGCAAGAGGTGAAGGCGCTGATGAATACGCAGGAAGGGCAACCGTTCTCGCTGGTGACGCTGTCAGGAGACCGAGACACGGTCCTGACTTATTACCTGAGTCATGGTTTCGATCAGGCCAAGGTAGATCTTCAATTGCACAAAGAGGCCGACCCCTCGCGAACCGATGTGTCCCTTAACGTCGCAGAAGGGCAGCAGGTTTTCGTCAACCGCGTTCTGCTATCGGGGCTGAACTATACCCAGCCGAAGGTCGTCCAGAATCAGGTTCTGGTCCATCCGGGCGACCCACTGGACCAGACGGCTCTTCTGGAGACACAACGCAACTTATATAACCTCGCACTCTTCAATGAGGTCGTCACGGCGGTGCAGAATCCGCAGGGGCAGGCTCCGAAGAAAAATGTTCTGATTCAGACGACCGAGGCGAAGCGATGGAACGTGACCTATGGATTCGGGTTTGAAGCGGAGACCGGAAACCCGGGTGGAACGACGCAGTCGAACTCGGGAAATCCTGGAGCGTACGGACCGGAGGGACGAGGCAGCGTAAGTCCGCGCGTATCGCTGGATGTTTCTCGCATCAACCTGCGCGGCACGCAGGACTCGATCAGCCTTCGATCAACGTACGGCTTGCTGGAGCAGATTGGAATTCTTACTTACCAGAACCCGAATACGTTCGGCTCGAAAAACTTCTCGACCGCGCTTTCCGGTGGTTATACCAACATCCAGGACATCACCACCTTTGCCTCTTCAACGTTGCAGGGAAGCGTTCGGGTGACGGAGAAGTGGAAGAGAACCGACACGTTTATCTATGAGTTTCTTTATCGCCGCGTCAAGGTCGATCCGAACAGCCTGCGAATCTCCTCGGACCTTATTCCGTTGTTGTCGCAGCCGGTTCGTGTAGGCGGTCCAAACTTTACGTGGTTCCATGACACCCGGCAGCCTTCGCCACTGGATGCAACGAAGGGCATGTACGCTTCCCTGCAGGGATTTTTCGCTTCTTCGAAGTTCGGTTCGCAGACCGATTTCTGGAAGATCGATGGGACGAATTCGACCTACTACTCTCTGTTCCATCACCGGTATACCTTGGCACGAAATACGCGGATCGGTTATGAGCATCCTTCGGGACCGAACCCGAATGCAAACATCGAGGTGTGCGCCGGAGAGCTGCGGACGACGAATCCTACGTGCAACGCAGTGCCACTGCCGGAACGGCTCTATGCCGGCGGCGCAACTTCCCATCGAGGCTTCGGGATCAATGCGGCAGGACCTCGCGACCTGCAGACCGGATACCCGGTCGGAGGTTCGGCAGCCTTCGTCAATACGTTCGAGCTGCGAATGCCTCCTCCCACGCTGCCTTATGTAGGAGACAGCGTCAGCTTCGTGCTGTTCCATGACATGGGAAATGTGTTTCAGAATCCCGAAGACATGTTTCCGAGCTTCCTGAATTTCCATCAGCCCAATCGGGATACCTGTCGCGATATCTCCGGCACGATCGGCCATTGCAGCTTTAACTATTTCTCACACGCAGTCGGCCTCGGTGCGCGTTACCGGACTCCGGTCGGGCCTATCCGCTTCGACTTCAGCTATAACCTCAACCCACCGATTTATCCGGTGATCGACGATTATGCCGGGCGTCCTCCATACGTGGGGGAAGGAAATCACTTCAACTTCTTTTTCAGTATCGGACAGAGCTTCTAGTGCGCAGCGCGAGCGACAACACGGGATGGAGATGCCTTGCGGGCCTGTTCTTTGCTGCGCAATTGGCCATGCCTGCTGCTGCACAACAAAAGAGCGTACCTCCTGCCCTTCCTCCGACGGTGGCTCCCGGACAGGAGAAGGGAACTGAGATCGATGGCGTTGTGGCTGTTGTGAATGGCGATGTAATTCTGGAAAGCGACGTCGATGAGGAGAAGAGATTCGAAGCGATCCAGCCGTATCGCGGCTCTACGGCAGAGTTTTCGCGAGATCGGGCTGTGCAGCGGTTAATTGACCGAACCTTGATTCTGCAGCAGGCGGCAATCGAAGCCGATCAGATTTCTGTTTCTGATGAAGAGTTGGACAAGCAACTCCAGACACTGCGGAAAGACATTCCGGCCTGCGTGCAATACCACTGCGAGACGGACGCTGGGTGGGAGAAGTATCTTGCTGCGAATGGCTTTGTGGCGCAGGAGTTTCGGGATCGCTGGCGGAAGCGAATGGAGCTTTTGCGATTGATTGAGGTGCGGTTCCGGAACGGAATTCATATCTCCGACGACGAGATCAAACAGTATTACGAAAAGACCATGCTGCCGGAGTATGCGAGGCAGAAGGTTACGCCGCCAAAGCTAGATACGATCTCGCGCCGTATCGAAGAGGTGCTGCTGCAGCAGCAGGTCGGGAGTCTGTTGCGGGATTGGCTCCAGTCGCTGCGCGCGCAGGGCAATGTATGGATTATGAGGCAGGGTGAGGTGGCTCCATGAGCGAACGCCAGGGACCACCCGCGCCACCTCCTGGCGACGATCCTCGTCACCGGCTGCAGGAACGCATTGGGGAAAAGCGTCAGCAGATCGAAGAGAAGATTGAAGAGAAAAAAGAACAGATCGAACAGAAGCTGAAAAAAGTAAAGCGTTCGATCGCATCGCGGATTACCCGGGGGACACTGTGGACACTGGGCGGAATTTTTGTGTTTGTGTTCGTCGTCTTCGGACTCTTCGCCTGGTACACCACGACTCCTGATTTTGAACGCAGGGTGGAGCGGGAGGTCATCAACGTACTGGGGGATGCTACCGGAGGTCGCGTCGAGGTCAAACGGGTTCAATTTCACCTGTCGCGCCTCTCCGTACAGGTCGATAATCTCGTGATTCACGGTCTGGAAGGCCCGGGCGAGGCTCCTTATCTGTCGATCGACAAGATTGACCTTCACCTGAGGATTATCAATCTCTTTTCGAGGGTCGTTGGAAAGAACCTCGCTTCGCATGTGTCTCTAAGTTATCTGCGTGTGGATCGTCCACAGTTTCATCTGATTGTGGATAAGGATGGCCACACGAATCAGCCGACCCCGAAGCACACCAGCACAAGCGAGAAGCCGCTTACCGACACGCTGCTGGATCTGAAAGCGAAGAGCGTGGAGATCGCGGACGGCGTTGCACTGATAAACGATCGTGCCATCCCCTTCGATATGGCAGCCCGCGACCTCGATGCGGAGGTCCACTATCTTCCGCACACCGATCGTTATGGAGCGACTGTCGATCTGAAGGATCTGCGCACACGTCTCAAAGATGAGCCTGAGGCACGCTCGACGATCCATCTGGAGGCGGAGTTAGGCCGCGACGAGGCTGACCTCGGCCGGCTTGAGATTAAGACCGGAGAGAAATCGCAACTCCAGGCTTCGGGGACGCTGAAGCACTTCGCGAATCCTGAATGGCAGGCGAAGGCCAGTGGTTCTCTCGAGGTACGTCAGGTCGCGGTTTTGACAGGAGTTGATGGTCTTCGAGCCGGTATTGTCGACCTTAATCTTCAGGGTCGAAACTGTCTGGCCACAACTCCTCAATCGGAGAAGAATCCCCCTCTTTGGCGACGGCTTCGCCCCCCGGCCCGCCGATCGAACCCCGTTCCATCCCCGCCTATAGTAGAACCTGGATGCCCGGCGAAGTTCCTCGTTGCAGGCTCTGCGAAGCTGCGCGGAGCAGCTTATCGGGATGAGTATGTAACGCTGCATGATGTGGACGCAACGACGCAACTTCGGATGACCCCGGCGGAACTCAGCGTATCCGATATCGTTGCGAAGCTTCCCGGTGGCGGATCCGTGACTGGCAGTCTGCGGATTGAAGACTGGATCGGAGAGACGGCGATTCCAGACTCGAATTCGCCTACTGCGAAGGCTGCGGCCTCGACCGCAAATAAGACAGCACGGGCCCTGAATGCAAAGACGCCTGTTACGACGTTGCCCACGATTAAGCCATCGCATGCCTACGTCGATGCCGAGCTAAATCGAGTTCCGCTGAGATCCATTATGGACATTACGGCGGAACACTTTGGCGACCTGGGCTTTGATACCGCGGTCAGCGGGCCAGTGAAGGTGGAGTGGGGAGGATCTGCGAAGGACGTCGCGGATACGGTAGAGCTGGATGGCGATCTCAAGATTTCGCCCACAGGCGCTGTGCGCAAAGGAAGCCTTTCGAATATTCCTGTGACGGGACAGATTCTGGCGCATTACACCGGGAAAAATGAGACGGTACAGATTCGGCAACTTCATCTTCAGACCCCACAGTCGACGGTGCAGGCCTCAGGAATTCTGGGAGTCAATCGCGGCGATCCGCTGACGGCTCTTCATGTAGACCTTTCTGTTCGGGACCTTGAAGAATATAACCAACTGCTGACTTCTCTTGGTCTCGAAGGTAATGGCAAAAAGGGAAGCGCCGCGATTCCTGTGAAGCTGCATGGAGTACTGCACTTCTCCGGAACGGCCCAGGGAGTGGCGCGAGACCTGGACGTAAAAGGGCATGTCCAGGCATCCGATCTTGAATTTGAGATGGGTTCGACGGATGTTTTGATTGATTCGCTGGTTGCGGACGCGGAGTATTCGCCGAATTCGGGAGTGGCCGTCGCGCGCTCTACGATTCATCAAGGGACGGCGGTTCTAAACGCTGCCGGAACGGTCAAGCCTCGGAGGCAGGTTTCGCGCAGGGGAGCCGTAAGTTTTGTCTGGGATGACGGTACTGGCATTGACGCGCAGCTCCAGCTCGCCGACGCTCAGGTTCCCGACCTGCTTGACATCGCGGGCCAACGGCAAAAAATTCCTGTGACGGGAACCATTACGGCTCATGCCCACGCGTCCGGAACGCTCGCAGACCTGGTTGGCAACGGTCAGGTTGTTCTCACGAATGGCGTGGCGTATGGCGAACCCTATGAAAGTGTCTCGGCGGATCTGTCGGCTAAAGGTAAAGCGCTCGACGCCACATATGTTGTCCTGAGGCTCCATGGTATGCAGGTCACGGGATTTGGTGGATATGACATGGCCAGCCGGCATCTTCATGGACATATCGAAGGTCATGATCTTGTGTTGTCGAAGTTTGAGACTGTCAAGAAAAGCGGGGTCGATGCTGGCGGGAAATTGACGCTGGTTGCCGATGCGAATGGCACGATTACAGAGCCGGGTCTGCGTGCCAATCTCAGGCTGGACGACGTTACTTACGCGGGACAAAACGTCGGCAATGCCATCCTCGATGCACACAGTCAGGGCAGCAGTCTCTTTTTCAATGCAAATTCAAGCGTGGTCGGCGCAAAGGTAAACCTGCAGGGCCAAACCCAGCTGACGGGAGACTATCAGACGCAAGCCAAGCTTGCTTTGGCCGATCTGGATCTCAGTCGGCCGCTTGCTATGTTTGGGCCAGCGAATATCAAAGCCCAGACTTCCATCAGCGGGAGTGCTTCCGTGAGCGGTCCGCTGAAGAACCCCCGCTCGCTGAGTGGCACCGCCGAGCTCGACAATGTCGATATGAAGCTGCAGGGGATCGAACTGAAAGCAGCTGAGCCGCTGAGGGTGACGCTTCGCGATGGGCTTGCAACTCTCGAACAATTTCACATCACCGGCCAGGACACGGACCTGCACTTCTCAGGAACGGCGCAGTTGTTTGGGGCCACTGATCCAAAGGGCGGAAAACTGAACGTGCGAGGAGAAGGCGGGATTAGCACGGCCCTTCTTCACACGCTTGATCCTGATGTGCTCTCGAGTGGCCACGTCCAATTTACGGTCGCCGTGGGGGGCCTGGTTAAGGCGCCAAAGATCAGTGGAAAAGCTCAACTTGAACATGTAAACCTGGCGCTCGATGGTGTGCCGAACGGCCTGAGCGATGTGAATGGTTCGCTGATCTTTACGGACGACCGGGTGCAAGTTCAGAACGTCATCGGCAAAACCGGCGGCGGGGAGTTGAAGCTAGGTGGTTCGCTGCGTTTTCGCAATGGCTTCTACGCGGATCTAACCGCAACGGGCGATGCGGTTCGTGTCCGCTTATATGGGCTGAGCACGACGGCAAATGCCAGTTTCAAATTACAAGGCACGCCATCAAGCGCGCTGCTGAGCGGCAATATCCTGATTACGCGATTCGGCGTGGGACCGGACGTGGACTTTGCCGCTTTTGCAGGAGGCGGTGGCTCCATCAGCACTCCGCCCGATCCGGATGCCCCCGCCAACAAGATTCGGCTCGACGTTCATGTTACCAGCTCCCCTCAACTGGATTTTCAGAACTCGTACGCCAAGCTTGCCGGCTCTGTCGACCTGAATATCCGAGGAACGGTTGCGGCCCCTTCTATCCTTGGCAGAATTCAAATCACGGACGGGAGCGCCACCTTCGCCAATACGAAGTATCAGCTGCAGCGCGGTGACATTTACTTCACGAATCCAGTTCGCATCGATCCAACGATCGATATCGATGCCACGGCACAGGTGGAGAATTATGAGATCACGGTTGGGCTGCACGGGACAGCGAGCAACCTAAAACCATCGTATCGCTCGGAGCCACCGTTGAGCGAGGCGGACGTATTCGCCCTGCTGGCACTGGGCAGGACCCAGGAAGAGGCCCAGATTTATCAGGAACGACAGATCGCTGCGGGGACGGACCCGACCACAAGTGCGCTGCTCGGAGGGGCTCTCAATGCGACGGTGAGTTCGCGCGTCGAGAAGTTGTTTGGCGTAGGAAGTGTGAAGATCGATCCGGCGTTTGTCGGAACACTGGGCAATTCTTCAGCGAGAATTACGATCCAGGAACAGATTTCGAAGCAGGTCACTGCGACTTTTGCAACGAACGTCAATACTTCAGCGCAGCAATTGATTCAGGTGCAATATGATTTGACGCACAACTCTTCCATCGTCGTGACGCGCGATGAATCGGGTGTGTTCAGCATCGTCTATAAGCTCCGCCGACGATACCGATAATCTTTGGCGAATCGGCATCTTATCTTTGATCCATGTTGCCTGGCTTAGTTTGGAGGACGGATATGAAGGGCAGAATGACGCGAGTCGCAATTGTCGCAACGATTGCAACGATTTTTTGGGGGACCGGCGTTACGCGGGGAGTTGCTCAAACGGCTGCCGCAGTGAGTCCGCAGGACGCAGCGATCCAAACCGACGTTTCGAAGGCTCTTGATAACAAGCGATTCAAAGACATCAAAGCCACAGTGCAGGGCGGTGTCGTGACGCTTCGGGGAACTGTCGGCCTCTATTCCGACAAAGAGGATGCGGACAAGAAGGTCCACCATCGCAGGAACGTCAGGGCGGTGCAGAACCTGATCGAGGTCGCTGGCCCTGCGGTGGATGATGTGACCCTGCGCAATAAGCTCGCAGAAAAGCTAACTTATGACCGGGTTGGCTACGGTACGACTGCGTTCAACGCGTTTACGATTGGAGTTCAGAACGGGGTCGTCACCCTGGGCGGTGTAGCGTATGGCCCTACGGATAAGGATTCCGCGATCAGTCTGGTCTCGAATTATCCGGGGGTAAAGGATGTTGTGGACAACATCGAAGTGGCTCCGGTCTCGCCCATGGATGACCATATCCGGTTGGCGACGGCACGAGCGGTTTACGGTGCACCCCAATTGAACAAATACGCGATTGATCCGGCGAAACCGATCCGGATCACGGTTGTGAACGGCAACGTTACGCTGTCGGGCATGGTGGATAACGAAGCGGATAAAGATGTAGCCAATATTCGCGCCAATGGGGTTCCCGGGGTCTTCAAGGTGACAAACAACCTACAGGTTGCCGGTCCCTCTCCCGAGAAAGAAAAGTAAGGCGAGGTCAGTCTTCAACTTCAAATGGGCAGCAAACAGGATGTTTTGCTGCCCATTGTCTTTTAAGATGGTTCTATGGGCTTGTGGAAGAGTACAGCAGTCACACTTGAGATGATCAAATGGGAGCACTCGGTCTTTGCTCTCCCCTTCGCACTTACCGGAGCCGTTCTTGCTGCCGGAGCATGGCCGCCTCTACGTGTCCTGGTATGGATCGTCGTATGCATGGTGGCAGCGCGGTCGGCAGCGATGGCCTTCAATCGCCTGGTGGATGCCAAGCTGGATGCGGCCAACCCGCGCACGGCAACTCGAGCCATACCTGCGGGTATGCTGACGACCGGCTTTGTGGCGGGGTTTGTCGTCGTTTCGGCCGGGGTTTTTTTCTGGGGAGCAGCAATGCTCAATCACTTGACCCTGCTTTTGGCCCCCGTAGCCCTTGCCGTGGTCCTGGCGTACAGCTATATGAAGCGGATCACTCGCTGGTCCCACCTCGTTTTAGGACTTGCTCTAGGGATCGCTCCTTCGGCTGCCTGGATCGCGGTGCGCGGCTCCCTGGATCCAAGAATCATCATTCTCACGTTTGCAGTTCTTTTGTGGGTCGGCGGCTTCGATGTTCTGTATGCCTGTCAGGATTTCGAGCATGACAGGAGGGCAGGCCTTAACAGCATTCCGCAGGCTTTCGGGATAGAAGGGGCGTTCTGGATTGCAAGGGCTATGCATGTGGGAATGCTGATCACCCTGTACTGGCTGGCCGCATCATTTCACCTGGGCTGGGTGGCTATGGTGGGGATTGCGGTGGTTGCACTGCTGCTGCTCTATGAGCACCTGATTATTTCGCCCAAGGATTTGCGGCGGATGAACGCCGCCTTCTTCACCTTGAACGGGATTATCTCGGTCGTCTTCTTTCTGTTTATTGCAACTGATGTTTTGCTGAGGCGTTAAGAAAGAACAGCCCGCTTTGATCGGCGGGCTGCTGTAAGAGCGTTTTGCCACGAATCAGCGTTTGTGGCGATCGCGGACTTCGTCTAGTTTTTTGTTGACATTCTCTTTGAGGTTCTGAGCAGTATTGACGATCTTGTCCCGAGCACTATCCGCGTGATCTACGGAGCGATCGGCCGCCTCAGCCCGATTCTCTTTGGCAACGTCCTTTGCCTTGCCCCAGGTCTCTTTGGCAGCACCTTTGACCTGCTCGGCTGCTCCAGAGTTCGCCATGCTCTGATCGTGAAAGGCCTCGCCGACCTTCTGTTTGACTGCGCCGGCTGCCTGGTCGAGTTTTCCTTCTAACGTTTCCTTGTTCATAATCAACTCCATGTTCGTTGCGGGATCATCGATGCTGAGCTTCTGCCGCGGGCAAAACTACGCTATAGTGCCTTGCGCCCGCTAAGCAGGTTGAAGATCAGAACGATGATCGCGAGTACGAGAAGAATGTGAATCCAGCCGCCCAGCGTGTAGCTGCTGACCAACCCAAGGATCCAGAGAATAAACAGGATGATTGTGATCGTCCAAAGCATGTGTAGCTCCTGTAGAGGGATAAATACAAGTTGCGCCGTTCCGCACAAGTCAGAATTCCGATAATGGCGCGGCCTTCCTGTTGTAAGTTGCCTTTGAGCCGGGGGAGGTTGCCATTCGTGCATAAAATAGGGGAGGCAAAGGAGATCGACTTTTGCGAATCGCAATTCAGGGTGAACTTGGCTCCAACAGTCACATGGCTGCTATCTCGATGCTGGGCAACGAAGTTGCCGAGATAAGCATCGTCCCATGTAACGTGTCAGCGGAAGTGATGACACGCGTCGTATCTCGCGACGTAGACGCGGCTGTGTTGCCGATAGAGAACAGCCTCCATGGCTCGGTCGCGGAACACTACGATCTGCTGTTGGAGTTGGACGTTCTCATTGAGCGCGAAAGTCTTTTACGGATTCGCCATAACCTGATTGTTGCGCCTGGAGTCGGCCTGTCCGATCTGCGCAGGGTTATCTCGCATCCGGTAGCGCTGTCGCAGTGCAGGAAGTTTCTGGCGTCGCAGCCGCAGCTTGAAGTGATGCCGTTCTATGACACCGCAGGAAGTGTTAAATACCTCATGGAACAGGGGCTCAAGGATGTTGGCGGCATCGCTCCTCAACTGGCGGCTACCCAATATGGCGGAGAGGTTCTTATCCCCGCTGTTGAAGATCATGCTCAAAACTTCACCCGATTTCATCTCATTCGGCGAAGCGATGATCCCTTGCTGCTTCCTTTGGAAGAACCAGAGAACAAGATGAGTGTCGCTTTCGCGATCGAGCATCGCCCCGGCACGCTGGTGGCAGCGTTAGAGAAGCTGGCGTTGGCCGGCGTTGACTTGACCAAAATCGAGTCCCGTCCGGTTCCCGGCAGCCCCTGGGAATACGTGTTCTACGTCGATGTCCGCTTCGATACTCCAGCCAAGGCAGAAGCCGCCATAGCTGCGCTTGTGGAGCACTGCCGGATGGTCAAGGTGCTCGGAAGATATCGCTCAGCTTCATTTACGGCTGAATGAGCCAGTCGTACTGGTCCTCCGTGAGGGGAACGACGGAGAGACGGAACTGACGAAAGAGGATCGATCCTTGGAAGACAGTAGCTTCCCGGATCTCAGCAAGCGGCTTCTCCCGCTTTAGCTTCTTCACGGGAGCAATGCGAACGTTGGGATTTTTAGGATCGGACGCATCGACAGAGACGACTTTGGCTGTCCCAACGGCAGCCTTGCCGATATTCGAGTGATAGATGACCAGCTTGTCCCCCTTTTTCATGTTTCGAAGGGTCAGCAATGCCTGGTTATTCGAAATTCCATCCCAAGTCGTCTCGCCGTCACGGAGAAGGTCATCGAAGGAGTATTTATTCGGTTCGGTCTTCAGCAAGTAGTGCATGCAAAAAAGATTATCGCGTGAACGCTGTTTGAGAGCAGGAAATTATCATCCTCCAAGATCAACCAGATGGACCTCGGATAATGGTTGACGCAGAAACGCCGAGCCCAATCGCTGAAACTTCTCAATGGAATCGGTCGCGTAAAAGATGCATTCCGGATTTGCGTCTACGAGTCTTGGGGGCGACCCGGAGAGATGTGCAGCTACTGCGTTTGCTGTGGCCGCTGCAGAATCGATGATCTGCATGGAGTGATGCAGGTTCTTGAGCGTGGTTTCGATGAGCGGCGTCAGCAGCGGATAATGCGTGCATCCAAGCAGAAGGATATTCGCGCCGGGAGCCTGCTCCAGAGCCTCCAGCAGATAAATCCGCAGTACGTCCAAGGTCACAGCCTTGTGAGCGGGCTGCTCAAGCCATCCCTCTTCGACCAAAGGGACCAAGAGAGGGCAGGCCTTTTCGATCGAACTCAGGCCGAGCGCGCTCAGGCTACGCGAGTATGCCTTCGACTGTGTCGTCGCCGCGGTTGCCAGGACGACCACTTTGCTCTGGCCTGTTCCGGCGCGGCTGGCCTTGGCGGCCGCCAGTACCGCTTGCGCCCCAGGCTCGACCACCCCGATCACAGGGATTGGCATGGCTTCGCGAATCTCGTCGAGGGCTAACGCTGTGGCTGTGTTGCACGCGATCACCAGCAGCTCAGCTCCCTGGTCGGCGAGAAAGTGAGCGCTTGAGACGGCGTACCGTACGATTGTCTCGCGGGATTTGGAGCCATACGGAAGGCGAGCTGTATCGCCCAGATAGACGTATCGTGTATCGGGGATGAGAGGGAGCAGCTCACGAAGCACCGTCAGTCCGCCAAAACCAGAATCGAAGACGCCAATCGTTTTCATGAGTGGATCGCTGCCTCGGTTGGAACGACTGGACGGCCTGCCGTATCGATCAGGGGATAGGAGTGATCGAGTTCGGCATGCCCAGCGAGCGTGGCTCGAGATTGTCCATCGACCAGGAACCTGACCTCCGCGAAATCGGGGAAGGCGGCGTGCAGGGTCCCGATGATGGAATTCAGCGTGAGCTGTTCTACCTCGATTCCTGAGGGATGATTGTCGGCAAAGGAGCCTCTAAGGTTGACCAGAATCGTGCGGTTTTTACCGGAGCGTGCCGGTTCCTCCAGAAAATACACATCGTCGACGGCAGGACCGCTTTGAAGAGGATGTGCGGAATCCTGTTGGGAGTACTGTGCAAGCAGGTTCTCAACCAGCGCGCGGGCACGCAGCGAGGGATCAGGGGGCAGAGCAGCCTGAGAGCGAACAGGGCGAATCACGCCGTCGGAATCGGAGGCGGTATACAACGTGACCTCTTCTGTAGCAGTTGCTGTTGGTGCGGCCAGGGGAGTTGCGTCATTGAGTGCTGTCAGGCGCTTATGAGCCTCTCTGCACCCCCGCAACAAAAAAGCACCCATCAGCAAAATGCAACCGATCAGGGTCCAGAAGACAATGCGCTGGTAGCGAGGAATCATGGAGTGACTCCCGGTTTCGCCCCAGGTACGGAGGTTGGAGGAGGTGCGTTGTGAGTCCGGAAGGAGGCGATGCCGTCGGCGATCGCTGTAATGACTCGCTGCTGGTAAGAGCTGTCGGACGGTAGCATCGGCTTCCCGGAGTTGCCCTTGAGCGGCGCCAGTTCGATAGCAATTGTCGGGCAGATGAGGCTGTCGATTGGAGGAACCGAGGCCCGGAAGAGCATGACGGGAAGGTGATTTGTTTCGAGAGTCAGGCCTACCTCGTTGGCTAGCTTGAGGCTCATGGCAACCATCGGTTCCTGGGCTCTATTCCATAGGAGAGCGCGGCTGGATGGTTTTGAATCGACCTCTGCCAGGGAGGAAGAGACAACATGAACTCCGTTTCCGGCTGCGGTTGCATGGATCACGATGCAGACCAGAGGCCGCACGTGATTGGCGATCCCCGCCCGTTCATCGGTGGTGAGTTCATCAGACGGATCCGAATCGCGAGTCACGACCACGGTGAATCCCTGGGCCACGAGCGCGGGACGCAGCTTCTGAGCGAATGCGAGAGTGAGATCTTTCTCGACCGCATTACTGGAGAGCTGAGCGCCATTGTCTCGGCCTCCATGTGCGGGGTCGAGGACGACCAGATTGCGATAAAAAGCCGGTGCTGGCCTGGGAGGCTGGGGAACAGGCGCGGGAGCAGCGACACCTGGCACAGGGAGAGTCTGGGGCACGGCAGGTTGGGTCTGTGCCGGCATCATGTATACGCCGCCGGTCAGGAAGAGTGCCAGCGCCAGAATGGAGTTGTAGATTCGAGTCACGGTTTTGGGGAGGTTGTGATCGATTGTATCGCCAGCCGTCTTTGCCCAGGCAGCTGGAGGGAAAACGCGGCCTCAGCTTTCCCAACCAACGTAGGGAGAGATGAGGCCGTAATTCATTAGTCGAGCGCGTAGATGGCAAGTCCGCTCAGGAGCTTGGGATAGAAGTCCGTAGACTTCTGAGGCATCACATCGCCTGCGAGGGAGACTTCTTTGAGCTGCTCCAGGGTGATGGGCTTGATCAGGAAGGCGATGTTGGCATCTCCTTCGGTGACCATGGCAGCAGCCTCGTCGGCCTCCCGCAGGTAGTTCACGCTTCCCAGCCGGGTGATGGTCTCCTGATCCAGTCCTAGAAGCTTGTCCAAGACAATGCGGTGAAGCTGTACGACATCCAGCTGACGCTGTCTTGCAGGCAGATCCTGAAGTAAAGGCTCGATGGCCTCCGGTTTTGCAGTCAGCAGATAGCTGCCGTCGACAGTAACGGCGATAAACGCGGTTCGGTCGATTTGGGCGAGTATGGATACGTCGTGCGACGCCAATTCTTTGATGTCGAAGTAGGCACTCGCGCGGGTGATGAAGTCCGGAGAGGAGAATCCTTGAATGCCATGTACGACCCGATGCGTAGGAAGAATCGTGATTCCTGGGGCATCCATGTTCACGAAGGTCATCATCATTGCGGCTTCCGGAAACGGCGGAACGGGGAGGTGGCCAGAAGAAAGCTTCTCCTCCTCGTCCCGTGGCTGGTTTAACGGAAGTTTGAGCTGGGCTGACCGCTCCTTTGCATAGGCAACCGACGTCTCATAACGATGGTGCCCGTCGGCGATGATCAGCTTTTTATCCGCCATGGCGGTAACGAGCAGATTAATCAGGTTGGGGTCGGTTAGTTTCCAGACCCGATGCACGACGCCGTATTCATCCGTGATTGCAAGGTCAGCCGGATTGCTATCCTGGCCTTCGGGTCCTTTGACTCCGAAGATCAGCTTTTCCGCGGTGAAAGCCGGATCTGAGTACAACATGTAAATCTGTTCGCAATAGGCCCGCGTCGCTTTAAACAGGCTCATACGGTCACTCTTATGCTTGGGAAAGGTCTGCTCATGCCGGTAGACGACCTTGTCGGCATAGTCATAAAGATGACCCAGGGCGATAAATCCTCTTCGTTCCCTGACTTCGTTGGTATGCGGGACCGTGTAGGTCTGAGAGTAGCCATAAAGCGCCGGCTCGCCCTCTTCCTCAAGGATCCCTTCCTTGCGCCAGGTGCGCAGCGTGTCTGCGGCGCGCGTGTAGACATTCTGCTGATCGTTATCATCGGGCAGGTGTTTGCCCAGGATGACGCGCACAAGGTTGTAGGGGCTGGTTTCGTAGTAGCGATCCTGCATGGCCGGGCTGATCTTGTCGTATGGCTGCGTCACCACGTCTTCCATGTTGACGCGAGCAAGGTTGTAGCGAAGGGCGCGGAAAGGATAGATGCGGGCCATGCGGTGTGTTTTGGTCTCCCTCAAAATGAGTGATATGCAGTGATTGTACCGGGCGATGGCGAGGGACTGGCAGCCCCAGTTCTTCCCGTTTTGCAAAACGATGACATCTCAGGCATAAAAAGCGTCTATATAGGTGAGGTTGCACTCTTAATTCGGCAGATTCGGTGTATATTCTGCGGACGGAGTTTCCTGCTGGATCTGGCGGATCCGTAGCAGAATTTCAACAACGCAGGTCAGCCGGAATAAGACAGGTCGCGGAGATGACCAGATTATGCGGGACGAAGAAACAGCGTTCGGTTATCGCTTCGGATTTGCCGAGTTGCCGGGGCGAGCGTTTCAGCTATTTAGAGATATCTCGGTATCGGGAGTAGTTCTGCTTGCGTTGGTGCTGGGCGGAGCCGTCGGAGTGACGGCTTCTGCACAGGAAAATCCGCTTGGGGAGATTCATACCCAGCCACCTCCACCTCCGCCGAAGTCTCCTGAGGACTCGCGTCCGGTGATCGAGGGGGCAGGCAACGTTGCAGCCAGCGGAACTTCGCGGCGCGATTCCCGGTTACGGGTGGATGTGAATCTGGTACTCGTGCCGGCGACCGTTACCGATCCTATGAACCGTCTCGTCACCGGGCTGGAGAAAGAGAATTTTGAGATCTACGACAACAACGTAGGTCAGCTCATCAAGAGCTTCTCGACTGAGGATGCTCCGGTAACGATCGGGATCGTTTTTGATCTGAGCGGAAGCATGAACTCGAAGTTCAATCGTGCCCGCCGTGCCCTGAGCGAATTCCTGCGAACTTCGAATCCGGCGGACGAGTTTTTCGTGGTCGGATTCAATGACCGGCCTGCGGTAATCGTCGACTATACCTCGAATATCGATGACGTCGAGGCGCGAATGGTGATGTTGAAGCCGGAGAACCGGACGGCATTGATTGACGCCGCGTATCTCGGCATCACGAAGCTTCGAGATGCGAAGTACGAACGGAAGGCTTTGCTCATCATTTCGGACGGTGGGGACAATCGCAGCCGTTACACCGAGGGCGAGCTGCGCCGTGCTGTTCGCGAGAGCGATGTTCAGATCTATTCGATCGGCATCTTTGACCAATACGCCCCCACCCAGGAAGAACAGCTTGGTCCTGTGTTATTGAGTGATATCTGCGATATGACGGGAGGAAGGATGTTTCGGGTGGGCGATATTGCTGACCTGGGCGATATTGCAACCCGCATCAGTGCAGAGTTGAGAAACGAGTACGTTCTAGGTTATCGGCCATCGGATATGAAGAAGGATGGGAACTGGCGTAAATTGAAGATAAGACTGGTGCCGCCGCCGGGGCTTCCCCCACTGACGGTGCACAATCGCCAGGGGTACTATGCACCTTCGGAGTAAAGTTTTACCGTATGCCGCTGCGACGGCTCTGTTGCTGACAGGGCCCACAGGGGCAAACGGCCTGGTGAGCCAGGGAGCGGCGACGACCCAGCCCGCTTCTGGAACGCAGCGGAGCGCAGCGCAACCGTCCGTTCAGCCCTCGCTTACAGTCGATCGTGATCCTGTGGCTTCGCCTGATCCCGATACGGCTCCTTCCCAGAAGCGAGGGACTCAGGGGCCGGAAGGGCCCGCTGGCCCAATTCAGCGGGGCGCAGGCGGAAAATACACGCTCAGGACGGAGGCCTATGAGGTTCGTCTGAATGCCACGGTTCTGGATTCGGACGGAAGATCTGTCCTGACGCTTCAAAAAGATGACTTCCACGTCTTCGAGGACGGGGTTCCCCAGACAATTGCTTCTTTTCGACACGAGGACCTTCCGGTCTCGCTCGGAATCTTGATAGATAGCTCCGGGTCGATGTATGACAAGCGCGCCGCCGTTGAACAAGCCGCTCTCGATCTAATCAAACTATCGAATAAAGAAGACGAGGCCTTTGTCGTGGACTTCTCGTGGGAGGCGTTCATCGATACAGACTTCACCAATAATATCGATAAGCTGCGCGATGGATTGAGCTACATCAAATCCAGCGGAGGAACGGCGGTCTATGACGCGCTTGTAGCCTCGGCGGATTATCTGACAAAGAATGCCAAGCATCCCAAGCAGGTTCTACTGGTCGTTACAGACGGCGAAGACAATGCATCCAGTGCGACCCTCGAACAGGCTATTCGACGGATTCAGGACCTCGATGGCCCTGTGATCTACTCCGTCGGTCTGCTTTTCGGCCAGGACACGGACAAGCGGGAGTCGCGCCATGCAAGGCGGGTGTTGGAGACATTGAGTGAGCAAACCGGAGGAGCGGCCTATTTTCCGAGATCACTCAAAGAGGTCGATACGATCGCAGCGCAGGTGGCCCAGGATATCCGGACCCAATACACCATCGCGTATCACTCCACGAAGTCGCCAACGCTGGGGGGCTATCGGCAGGTCCATGTCGATGCCAAAGCCAAGGGAATGGGAAAGTTGTCGGTTCGTACGCGTACCGGCTACTATCCGCGCATAGCGTCCGATGCTGCTTCCGAAGGGCAGGCCGCGTCCAACCCACGAGGAGCAGACAACGCGGCAACGCGACCCTGAGAATGCGCAGCGCACAGACGATTACAGAACTGGTAGGTCAGACGCCGATGGTGCGTCTGGCAGCGCTCGAACCCAAAGGCGGCGCGGAGATTTGGGCGAAGCTCGAATATCTGAATCCGGGCGGAAGTGTGAAGGATCGCGCGGCTCTTGGAATCGTGCTCGATGCCGAGCGTCGCGGGGTTCTCATTCCGGGATCGACGATTGTGGAAGCGACGGCGGGTAATACTGGTGTCGGGCTGGCCCTGATCGGAGTCAACCGAGGGTATCGCGTGGTGCTCTATGTCCCGGAGCAGTTTGCCGAAGAGAAATGCATCCTGATGCGCGGGCTTGGCGCGACCGTCATCCGGACGCCTGAGGCGGAAGGGATGGCAGGAGCGATCCAAAGGGCGCTCGACTTCGAGCGAGAAACTCCGGGGGCTTTTGCCGCACTTCAGTTCGAGAATCCGGCGAACCCCGACTTCCACGAGCAGACGACTGCGGTTGAGATCTGGGAGCAGATGGAAAGTCGCATCGATGCATGGATCTCAGGTGTTGGTTCAGCGGGAACATTTACGGGCGTTGCGCGGTTTCTGAAGAAGCGTCGCGCTGAGATTCTTTGTGTTGCCGTCGAGCCGCAAGGCAGCGTTCTCCAGGGCGGTCAGGCGGGTAAACACAAGGTTGAGGGAATAGGAGTGTCGTTTATTCCCGCGACATTTGACAGGAGCGTCTGCGATCGGGTGATTCGCGTGATGGATCCTCCCGCGTTCGAGATGGTCCGGCGCCTGGCTGCCGAGACAGGCGTTTTTGCAGGTTCGAGTGCAGGCGCAATGGTCTGTGCGGCAGTTGAGGTGGCGCGCGACCTTGGAGCAGGAAAGCGTGTCGTTACCGTGATTCCGGATTCAGCGGAGCGGTACCTGTCGAAGGAGATCTTCAACGGGTAGGTTTGCGGTGGTCCAGGCGAAATACAGGGATTCTTCGCTTATGGCTCAGAATTACGATTTGGAAGGCGGATGAAATGGCTGAGAAGAAGTTGGGATTTGCGACGCGAGCGATCCACGACGGTCAGGAGCCTGAGAAGCTGACAGGTGCTGTGAATGTTCCGATTTTTTTGACCTCGACCTATCAGCAGGAGGCGATCGGAAAAAACAGAGGCCATGAGTACGCCCGGTTGACGAACCCCACTCGCGATGCTCTGGAGGAGAGTCTCTGCTCGCTTGAGGGAGGTACGAGCGCGCATGCGTTTGCATCCGGCATGGCTGCAATCACGGCGATGCTGACGATGATGAAGACGGGCGATCACATCGTCTGCTCGGACAATGTCTACGGAGGGACCCAGCGTGTCTTCGACAAGGTGCTGGCGAATTATGGCCTGACTTTCACCTATGTCGATACCAGCAAAGCCGAGAATGTTGCTGCGGCGCTTCGTCCGGAGACGAAGCTGGTGCATATCGAGACGCCCACGAATCCGATGATGGCGATCACAGATATTCGCGCAGTCGCCGATATCTGCCACGCAAAGGGAGTGGAGTTGAGCGTCGACAACACATTTCTGTCGCCCTACCTGCAGCAGCCGATTGCACTGGGAGCGGACATCGTGATGCATTCGACGACGAAGTTTCTGAACGGCCACTCGGACGGGCTAGGCGGAGTTCTGATTTGCACGACGCCGGAGCAGGCGGACCGGTTCCGTTTTGTGCAGAAGTGCACGGGAGGGATTCTCTCTCCGTTTGAGAGCTATTTGTTACTGCGTGGCGTAAAGACGCTGGCAGTACGGATGAGGCAGCATGATGTGAACGGTCGCGCTGTGGCAGATTTTCTTGCCGGTCACAGAGCGGTGAAGAAGGTCTTCTACCCTGGCCTCAAAGACCACCCCCAGCATGAGCTGGCGAAGCGGCAGCAGAGCGGTTTCGGATCGATGATCTCGATCGAACTGGGCTCGCTGGAGCAAGCCAACGAATTTGCGAAGCGGCTGCGCCTTGCATTTCTCGCAGAGTCTCTGGGAGGTGTGGAGACACTGATCTGTCATCCGGCGACGATGACGCACGCGGCGATCGGAGCTGAAGGAAGAGCCCGCCTGGGAATCACGGACGGACTGATGCGGATCTCGGTCGGGATCGAGGATGTCGCAGACATCATCTCCGATCTGGACCAAGCTCTCAGTGGGTGACCCCTCCCCCCCCTTTTTGCGCAAAGTATTCTATCGATGCGACTTAGGCTTGGCCTTCTAAATTCGAGTCCAGTTAAAGTCTTGATTTTACAGGGAAATTGCTGATGATTTTCAGTAAAGTCTTCAAAACAATATGGTTGATAAGAAAACTACCTGCTCCGGCGGTTTTTTTGTCTCGAATTCCCGATGCTGCTTCCATTGTAGCGAGATGACCATAATTGATCGGCACTTTGGAGTTGACCGCTAAGTAGTTGAATAGTTTCCGTTTGATGGGTTCTCCATTCTGGGCGGCTCTTGACAGCGATAAGAACGGATAAAAAAAGTACTTGTGCTTGAATGTGTACTAGGTGTAGTAGTACACGCGTGATCCCTTTTCGACTGATTCCACGGCCCGGTGTCCCGATCTATGAGCAGGCGGTCTATGCGGCGACGCGTGCGATTGTGGCCGGGCAGTTACGGGCGGGCGACCCCTTTCCTTCGGTGCGTACGCTGTCGCGGGAGCTGAAGATCAACCCAAATACGGCGCACAAGGTGATTGGGAAGCTGATTGCCGATGGACTGCTGGAGTCGCGCCCGGGAATCGGCACGGTGGTGGCGGCGCCTCCCGGAGCGACGGCAGCGGAGCGCACGGAGCTTTTGAACCGGCAGATCGAGGAGCTGGTCGTAGAGGCCAAGCGGCTGTCGGTGGGCCTGGAGGAGGTGACGGCGGCGATCGCGCGTCACTGGGAGCGACTTTCGATGGCAGTTGAGGGAAGAGACCCGATGAAGAGAGAAGGCGCGGCAATTGAGGTGCGGCAGCGCTGTGAACGGTCAGGTTCACACTAACTCTCTGGAGGATTTCTGGGGCTTGATGAAACGCAACCTTAGCGGTACCTATGTGGCGGTGAACCGTTCATCGATGAACAGGTTTTTCGTTTCAACATTCGTCATAACAAGTCCGATGAAAAACGTTTCAAGAAAGTCTTATCGCAGATCGCAGGCAAGCGATTAACCTTTGCTGAGGTCACCGGCAAGGTGGGAGAAACGGCCTTCTAGGAAGAGGCAGGGTCGTGGGAAGAGGAAGGTTTAGACGGATGTTTGATCTTTTTTTCTTCCTCAATCCTGCGTTGTAACTCTTGCTTAGATACGGAGAGTATCTTCTTCATCGCTTGATCGTAATTTTGTTTTTCCGTCATATGATTTCCGGTCCCTCTCCGTTATATGAGCGTCCTAAAAATCTGAACACGTTAGTCACGTTGTTGGATAACCCGTTTTCGTTGAGCCAACGCCCGTATGTAGTAGGCTCCATTCCAAATTTTTTCTGAATTTCCGTCATCTGTATCTTTAGGGAATAGAACCATTCTTCGCTAATCGCATCGGCCTTAAAGCGGTTAGTTCCCACTAAAGCCTCCCATGATTTCCTAGGAGGTCTTTTCTTCGGTCCAATCAGGTTATCTACCGCTTTCATAGTTTCTCTGGCCCATAGATCCGCCACTTGAACTCTAGGCTCCTCGCGTGAACATGCGAAAGTGATATTCCTAAACATATCAACCCTGTTTTCGGGTCGCTCACGATAAATCTTGTAGAGATAGGCGGAGTTGTATTCGCTTTCTGCCCGCCTATCAAAAGTGAATTTGACGGGCTGATTGCAACTAGCAGCGAAAACAAGCATGGAAGACACAACTTCCGAAAATCCTTTGTAATAAGCAATTTCAGGAGCGTCGGGAAAAACTTTTTTCTGAGCTATTAGATCAATCGCAAATCCCCAGCCAGATAAGTCGCTTTTCGCCAGTAGCGTTGTTAGGTCTCGATATAGAAGTTGGTTTTCTGCATGCGGAGTATTTTTGTAGTCTCCCCAATCACTCTCGCAATGGTTGGCATGGAAAGGTATGCCTCCAGTTCGATCAACCCATGCCGCCTCCAGCGCTTCCCACATGGGTTCCGTTCCAATCACGCCTGCAACGGCAAACACGCGCCGCTTTGTCTCGTCCGAACTCTCATCACCGAACACGCTGAGCACTACCGCAGCCTCCGCTATGCGAACGGATTTAATCATCGCATCCCCCCATTTTTCTGAGAGATAGATGACCTATGCTACTTGATTCGTCAAGTGAGTTATTACCAATATTTCTGGTGGGGTTGTCGTGATTCCATTTGTGCTGATGCAGTGGTGGCTGCTGTCGCGAGCCGGGCTCGGATTACTAAGCTCGCCCACAGGGATGATGCGCTGCCTGACGATGATCGCGTTGGACGCGTGGTTACCCTTTGTGCTGATCGGAGCCGTAACGACGACGGTGATCGAGGCGTTTCTGGTGCTAATTGGGATCATAGCGATCTGGGTGACGGTGCTGAGTACCGTGTTCCGCTCGTCTGATATGCGGATGCCGCCTCCGTATTCGTTCGAGGCGATGGCGGTGCTGTTTGCCGGGCTGCTGATCGGGGTGGTGGTGTATCAGTATTCGAGGCGGCAAACGAGGCGATCGCAGGTAGCGTTTGGAGCGGTTGCGGGACTGTTTCTGGTGTTGTTCTATGGATTTTCCGGGACGCACCTCGGCGCTCCAATCCGTGCCCTGATCCGGAGCCACTATCCCTTATCGCGAGACGCGGGCCTGCGGCTGGTGGTTTTGCCGGGACCGGTGCCTTACACGGAACGCAAGGAAGAGATGAATGCGTCACGAGGACTGGTGGAGCTGAAGGTTCGAGTGAGGCTGGAGGGGCTAAACGCGGGTTATAAGCTGCATGACACGAATGTGTCGTATGTGATCGAAGCAGCTGGGAAGCGCTATGTTTCGCCGTGGCAGACGGCAATCCTGAATGAAGACGCGCTTTCGTTCGTGGTGCCGCAGGAGATCCTGACGCAAGTGGACGGACGTAAGGCTCAGTTGCGGATGGAGCTGGTCGGGGAGAGGCTGCGGCCGAAGATGCCGGAGGTGATTACGGTAAACAAAAGCTTCAATGCTCCGAGCAACGGACGATGTGTTCTTGTGGGAGCTGGTTTGCCTGTGTGCCGGTATGCGTACAGGGTGGATGTCCCGACGAGGATTAGCGCTCCCGCGGATCAGGGCGCATGCGAAGACACTAGGAAAGTGGGCGGGCCGGTCTACGCCAATCTGAGACAGCTGCCCGGGGGGAGTACGGTAGACCCTGTGGTTCAGGAGGAGCTCCAGCTCGGGAAGGTGTGTCCGGGCAGTGAGATGACATTTTCAGAATACGAGCCTGCGGGAAGATTCCGACTACAAATAGAGGTTCCGGCAGTGGACCTTGGGCTGTTACGGGCGCGATCTTTTTGAAATATCTGTTGCCATGCTTTGTCGCTCGTTTCCGAATGGAGTGATAGGAGAAGAGCGTGAATTCATCGACGCAGGGAGGGGAATCAGCACTCCCTGCTGGCTGTGTAAGGACGGTGACAACGCGGGCTTACATGGATTTCGATGGCCTGGAGGCTTGACTGGCCGACGGACGGCTGGGGGGCGTATCCAGTCCTGCTCAGAAGATGTATTTGAACCCTCCATCCGGGAATCTCGGCATCTGGTCCTGAGCGAGAACACCGGCTCCTGTCGCTCGCGGCCGCCATTCATAGGAATAAAAATTGTTCGTTCCCATGGCATTTTGCAGGCCGACATGCCATGTGAACGTTCCTCGTTTCACGGGATGACTTTGCTCCAACCTGAAGTCCAGTCGACTGTATTCCGGCCCTCGCGCTGCATTGATCTTTGAGAGGTCGTAGACATCCCGGTTCTGCGAGGTGCTTCGAAGAAGATTGTCGGGCGTGTAAGGCCTTCCCGAGGCAAGACTGTAGCGAGATGACATGATCATCGTTTTACCCAGGCGGAGATTTCCTGCGATGTTTGCGACAAAGGGTAGATCGAAGCTACCTCGCCGAAGCACGCCATCCAGCCCTGAGTACCAGCTTCTGGAATATGTCATCGAACTGGTGAGGGAGAAACGGGAAGACAACTTGCAATCCAGTGCCAACTCGACGCCCCGAGCGATCCCCAGACCTTTACTGGTCATGGGAAACATGAGAAAAGCCTGCCCGAAGGTGTTCGTGATATTTGCGAGTGAAAGCTGAGGAACGTTGAGAGCGACCGGATAATCGGAATAACGTTTTTGATAGGCCTCAATGGAAAGCCGCATGCGTTGATAGTGGATTGCTTCAAACCCGCCGGTGATATGACGTGCTCGAATCGGTTGCAACGACTGGTTGTTGAACGAGAGGATGTAGAGCGAAGGCGGAAGCTGCGCATACTCGGCATAGCCGATGTGCGCGATTCTGCCAAAGATCGGCATCACGAACAAAGCTTTGGGAGTCCATGCCTCGCTTCCAACGATAGCCCATTGCGAAAACCTCTGGCCGACCACAATCTTCATTCCGTGTGGAAGCAGGAATGCAGCCTGGCTATATTCCGCCGAGGAGAAGGTGGAGAAATCGCGATGGAACGAGGTCGCATTCACAGGCGTGGCGTTCTCGCTGTATGGATTTTGGAGTCCCAGCGGTTGATTGAGCCGGTAGTTCGTCCGGTCTAAAGCTGTCCTGACGCCGGCTGTGATCGTGAGCCAGGGCTTTGCCTGTAAGGTTCCATCGTATTTTGCTCTTGTAATTCCGTTCCTTGTATCTTCTGCATACACCGTGGCGTCTGCCTGTAGCTGCGCATTTTCCCGGAGAGATTGGGATTGTTCTGAGTTTGAAAGACTGAGAACTCCAAAGGATCGACTGGAGAAGACGTGCTGCCAGTTGAGCCCCGTTGTATTTCTCCAACCCTGGTAAGTGATGTCATAAGGATTTGTTTCCCATCGATTGTGGGGGTCGGGATGGATCTGGATGGAGTCCACTCCTGTGAGGGAGAGTCCCCAGAAGTTATTCTTCTCGTTGAGGCGCTTGTCTGCACGGAACAACCCGTTGCTGTAGATCGGTACACCATTCATACCGATATCGTTGGTCAGCAGGTTGAGAATGCTTCGACGCCCGGAGACAAACATCGATCCGTTAGGCCCCCAGGGCCGATCGATTGAACCTCCGGCTCCTGCCATACCCAGTTCTATCTCTGCATGCGGGACGGTTCGGGAATTTTTGGTGGTCGTGATCTCGACGATGGCAGAGAGCCTTTGATCAAATTTGCTGTCATAGGTATCTGTATGCAAGGTCATCTGCTGAATTGCCTTGTTGTCGATCATGGAGACGAAGCCTCCTGTCGTGTCGGAGAGAGCCAGTTGATTGATCGACGGCATCTCGATGTTGTCGACGATAAAGAGGGTTTCCTGCGAGTTGCCGCCGCGAACGATAAAGTCATTGAACTTGTCGTTGTCGGATACGATTCCAGGCAGCATTTGCAGGAATCGCGAGGGATCTCCGAATGTCCCGGCAGACGTCTCGATCTCTTTCGGACTGATTTTTCTCTCGAAGCCTTCGCTGCTGTCCGCTTGTGTCGCAACTACTTTTATGTCCGTTTTGACGATCCCGACGCTATCTTTTGAACGAGTCCCGGTCGGGGATGCAGGCGAATTAGCTGCCAGTGATACAGGGGAGCCGCCGGGATACTGATCCGATTCAGCATCGGACGCACTTCTGGCGACGATTGGGGGCAAGCCTCCAAGATTCGGTTCTCGTGCCTGCTTGGGAGAGGATACGGCGGTTCGGTCCATGCTGGACGTGCTTGAACTGATCTGTGTCCAAGCATGGGGTGAGGCGACTAGAAACGTGGCGACAGCACACAAACTACGGGGAAATGAAGCAAGGTTGTGACTCAGCATGAGAAGAGCCCGGCTTTCTATTTGAATTTGTGCGTTAATTGCTCCTTCGGGGGAAGTTTGTTATCTCTCGTCGCAAATCTCCGCATGCACCGGCCTAAAGCACGTTTATCCCCAAAATGCAAATTCGAGATAATTAACACATAATAAAGGTGTTAGTCGGAGGAGGGTTGGCTGGTCCTAGAGAGGGAGGCCGAGAAGGTTGGCAAAGACTTTTGCCAAAGAAGGGAAAACATTTTCTGTACCAGGCAACCTTTCCTGACTGATGCATGCGCGGGAGAGGTGATGACTACCAGAATCGGATACTGGAGACAGAAACAGACGGTGAGTAGTATCGTTTTCGGTGATGAATGTATTAGTTTTGGTTATGCGATGACGGAGGAAATCAAATGTTTCTGACCGAAGAGCAGGAGCAGCTGCGGAAGGAGGTGCGGGCATTTGCGGAGAGAGAGATTGCTCCCTATGTCAGCGAGTGGGATGAGAAGAGCGAATTTCCGCAGGCTGTGGTGAAGAAGCTGGGCGCTATGGGATTGATGGGCGTGATCTTTCCCGAAGAGCTGGGCGGTGCGGGAATGGGGTACGTGGAGTATGTGACAGCGATCGAAGAGCTGTCGCGCGTAGATGGAAGTGTGGGGATTATTGTGGCCGCGCACAATTCGCTATGTACGAACCACATTATGCTTGCGGGAAGTGACGAGCAGAAGAAGCGGTGGATTCCGAAGCTGGCGAGCGGCGAATGGCTGGGCGCCTGGGGCTTGACGGAGCCGGGATCGGGAAGTGATGCAGGTGGGGCGCGAACGACGGCGGTAAAGCGCGGGGATAAGTGGGTGCTTAACGGTTCGAAGACGTTCATCACGAATGGGACGTATGCGAATTGCGCGGTAGTGCTTGCGGTCACGGACAAGGAGAAGGCAGCGAGTGGAGGGATTACGGCGTTCGTCGTGGAGAAGGGCACGCCTGGATTTCGGCCAGGGAAAAAAGAGAACAAGCTGGGGTTGCGTGCGAGCGATACCGCGGAGCTGATCTTTGAGAACTGCGAGGTTCCGGGGGAGAACCTGATTGGCAAGATCGGCGAGGGCTTCAAGGATGCAATGCGCGTGCTGGATGGAGGAAGGATCTCGATTGCAGCGCTCAGCCTCGGTATAGGGCGGGGCGCGCTAGATGCCGCGGTGAAGTATTCGAAGGAGCGAAAGCAGTTCGGTAAGACGATCTCAGAGTTTCAGGCGATTCAGTTCAAGCTTGCGGATATGGCAACGGAGCTTGACGCGGCGTGGCTGCTGACGATGCGGGCGGCCCAGATGAAGGATAAGGGAATGCGCGTGACCCGAGAGTCCGCGATGGCAAAGCTCTACGCGAGCGAAGCGGCTTGCAGGATCTGCGATGAAAGTGTGCAGATTCACGGAGGGTATGGATTTATTAAGGACTATCCGGCGGAGAAGTTTTATCGTGACGTGCGGTTATGTCCGATTGGTGAGGGAACGAGCGAGATTCAGCGAATGGTGATCGCTCGAGAGCTGCTAGGAAAAGCCCCCAGTCGAGGGTGAGCCACTAGGGATTGACCGAGGGTTTCTTCGAAGGGCCCGCTCCTCGTTTGCACGAATGGGACCTGGCTGGCGCTGAACCGCAGATCCTTCGACTGCGCTCCCTCCGGTCGCTTCGCTCAGGATGACACTCGCTTGGGGGAGCGGCGCGGTTCGAAATGACACTCGCTTTGGGGGGAGCGGCGCGTTTCGAATCCGTGGCGTAAATCGCGGCGGTTCGAGCCTTGCCCGAATGCCCACTCCTGTCGCGATGATTGGGTAAGTCAGAATAACGAAGCGTAGCTGCTTCAGACTTCGAAGGTTTCCCAGCGTTCGCGGATGCGATCGACGACTTCATCGAATTTCGGGGTATGGCGGACTGAGGTAAGAAGCGGATCCCAACGACTGATCATTGGATAGTTGATGAAGCCTTTGCTCGCCGCTTTTTCGATCCAGTCGAGTGCGCTGGTCGTGTCTCCCATGAGCGCGAAGCACTGGGCGACGTTCCAGGAGTAGTGAGGGTCGCATTCGGAGATCTGAAAGAGGTCCGTTGTCGCGGCAGCCTTGAAGGCGACGGCATCGGAGCGGAGGGCAGCCTGCATCACGGCTCCGAGCTGCGAGAAGAAGTGTGCAGGATCGAGTTGCTGGATGGCATCGAATTGCGTGACGGCTTCCTCATCGCGGCGAAGCAGAGCGAGGATCTGACCGCGGCACCAGAGCAACATGGCGTTGGTCGGGTCGAGACGGATGGCATCTTCGAAGGAAGGCAACGCGTCAGCGAACTCGCCACCCATCAAGCACAGCAGCCCTGGTATGAAGCGATAGACGGGGGTCAGCGGATCGATCTCCAGGATGCGGCGCGCCAGAGGCATGGCGGCATGTGCTTTTCCACTGAGCCCGCAGACGGCCGAATACCAGCTGAGGGTATCGGAGTCGTTGGGGTCGGCAGTGATGGCACGCTTCAGCAGATGGACGGCACGCTGGCTATCGCCCTCCTGCACACTGATAAGGCCGAGCAGGCGGTGCGCATGCGCTGAGTTGGGATCGATCTCGAGCGCCTGATTGGCGCAGTCGCGGGCCTTCGTAAGGTAAGAGGTGTCGGAGGAGATTCCCGCATTGATGTACTGCCAATAGACCTGCCCCTTGGCCGCGAGCAAAAGAGCATTCTTGCCGACGATCTTTTCTCCTGTGTCGAGATACTCGAGAGCCCGGGCCAGGCCGTCTTCGGAGTAGTTCAGGATCTCGTGTTTTGCCATCAGGTAGTAGCGGTACGCTTCAACGTCGGGGAGGGGACGTTCATGCATATGTTGATCCTCTGCAGGTGTGAGCTTGATCTTGAGCGCGGAGACGATCTGACGCGAGATGTTTTCCTGGATGGCAAAGACATCATCCAGAGTTCCATTGTATTTGTCTGCCCAGAGTAGAGACTGGCTCTCCGGGTCGATCAGCTGAGCGGTGACCCGAATATTTGCCTTCCCCTCCCTTGGAGCATTGTTCATGCGGACCGATCCCTCAAGAACGTAGCGAACGTTGAGGTCGCGGGCAATCTTGCGAGGAGAGTCGTGTGTGCCTTTCAACTGCATCGCGGAGGCGCGGCAGATGATTCTGAGGGCCCGGACGCTGGAAAGATCTGTGATGATCTCTTCCGTCAGGCCGTCGCAGAAGTAATCGCTGCTGCTGTCGGCGGGCATGGTCGTGAAGGGAAGAACGACAACGGAAGGATCGGCGGTGTCGCGCCGGTAATCCATCAGTAAGGTTGGAAGAGTGACGGTATAGCCGGAGCGGTGCTTCGAAAAGGGGTCGAGAGCTGCGATGAACTGGTTCGCATCCTGAAATCGCTGAGCGGGATCTTTGGCAAGCGAGCGGTCGAGGAGCTGGCGAAGAGCGTCGGGGAGGTCGGACCGGTAGTCTGTGAGCGGTCGAGGAGGGGTGTGGAGAATGGAATCGAAGACAGCGTAAGGAGTGGCCCCGGGGAAGGGCAGAGATGCCGTGAGCATTTCGTACAGGACGACCCCTGCAGCCCAGAGATCGGCGCGATGATCTACGGGCCGGGAGAGCACCTGTTCGGGGGCCATGTAGCTGATCGTTCCGACGAGCACGCCGGTTTCGGTGAGGGCACGAGCGATGTGAGGCCGCCGGGCGAGCCCGAAGTCGACAATTTTGACCTCACCTTCGGGATTGAGGATGAGGTTGGAGGGCTTGATGTCGCGATGAATGATGCCTTTGCCGTGGGCGTGCTGCAAGCCAGCAAGCAGCTGAATGGCGATCATTGAGGAAGAAGACAGATCGAGGGGACCGCGGGCGATTCGCTGGGCCACGGTTTCTCCCTCGTAATACGCCATCACGAGGATGATTTGGCCATCGGCGAGTTCTTCGATGTGATGGATGCGGCAGATGTTGGGGTGGTCGAGAACACAGGCGGCGCGGGCCTCCTCGAGCAGGCTCCGCTTGAGAGCTGGGTCGGAGAGGGATAAGGGAGAGAGGCTCTTGAGTGCGACGGTGCGATGCAGGAGAAGGTCTTCTGCCTTGCAGACGACTCCCATGGCTCCGGAGCCAAGATGTTCAAGAACGCGATAATGCGAGATGGTCTGTCCTTCGTTCATTTTTCTCCCGCAAGGTGCTTCTACGATGCTCGAAGGGAAGAAAGCCTGATCTCTGAAGAGGTGGCATGAAGTGCCAGCAGATCTTCAAAGACAGAGGCAACCGCATCGATCGTGTGAAAGGCGCTGAGCGCGATGTACATCTGTTGCTCTTCGGAGAGTGGCATGGAGTCGAGTGTGCGATTGAGGTCCGCGATGTGGTGCGGGTCATTGTCCGCGTGCGCGATAAGGCAGCGAAAGGCGGTTGCCGGCAGGCGAGTCCGCTTGCGGATGGCCTCAAGCTGCTCGGCAAGAGGGGGATAACCTTCAAGGACGATGAGATACCCGAAGACCGTGACCGGGTGAATGTGGAGGGCCCAAAAATATTGAGCTCCAAGTAGAGAGACCACCGAGGGGACCGGGGCAGTTGAGGCCACTTCAGCCGGTGTGATCCCGAGGGTGCCGATGTCGTCTAACAGCCAGTCATCATGATCCTTCTCTTCCAGGATGTGCTGATCGAGATAGGGAGCAACAATGCGGGAGACTGGGTCGTCGGTGAAGGTCAAAGCGCGATCTCGCGCGGTCTGCATCAAGTGGAGACCCGCCTGCATCACCCTGTGCAGCTGAACCAAAAAGACAGGCAGCAGATGTGCCAGCTCAGGGTGGGTCCAAAACTGCTCGCTGGCAGCGTTAAGCCGGCCTTCAGCAAGGTGGATTTTTGCCCAGAGAAGATCGCTGTTTGACGAGAGCATGACGGGTAATCCTGAGTCCTGGCAATGCCTTTCGTGGCGAGGCGCCGCAAGTAGAAATGCGGCAGCCCTCACGTACGAGTTCTTCGAAGACGGTAACTATACCGGGAAATTGGGACGAACGGTGGCCTTGGTTGCGAGTGGAGCATCCCCCATCTTTTTGCGCAGCTTAATCAGAGTGTTGACCTCAGAAGCGCTGAGCTTGTTGATGATGGAGTGATCGTGATCGGCCACGTTTTCCTGGGCGATGACGCCAGCGGCAGTCAGACGCTCGATGTTAGAAACCTTCGGGGCCGATCTCTTCTTTGCTGCTTTCCTGGCTGGCGCCTTCGCAGCTGACTTTACGGCTTTTTTTGCTGGTGACTTCTTTACAGCTTTTTTGCTTGCAGCTTTCCTGGTTGCCACAGTCTTTCTCCTTTTAGAGCGTAAAAAACTGACGCCAAACAAACGCTTGTACGGGCCCGGAACAGCAAATTGCGATTGATTCTTTGGCCAATTGTATACGTGATCGATGAAAGAAGGACGAGGCGTTCACCGCATCCGTTCTTTTTCTGTGACGAGCTTATTGCAGTGCGCCGGAGGCCGGGGTGAGCTCGACAAAGCTCCGTCCGGCGTACAAGCGGAAGGAATTCGCAGAGGAAGAAGGAAGGATCTGAAGCGGGGTGGGACGTCTAAGCTCGGCGTCATGTTTGGAGCCGACGGTGAAGAGGTCGTGGCCACCAATATCCATCACGATGAACTGATTGTTGGCAATGAACCCGCAGCCATAGGCTCCGGGAGCAAGACGATGTCCGCCGATCTCGATCGATGACTCTGTGATGAGGTACGCCTGATATTTCTGTTGGATTGAGCTGGAGTAACCGGAGGTATCGACCAGCGCCACAAGAAGCAGGGCGTCTTTGGAAAGGTGGATCCCTGCGGAGTTGCGAGCCTGAATCGAGGCAGACTGTCCACGGAAAAAGACGGCGGGCGGCAGTATGGAGCCTGCTTCAGCAGCTTTGAGGATCGGCGAATCCGGGTTAGGTGCGCCAGCCTGGGAGATTGCAAAAGGCGCGCAGAGGAAGGCGAGGACGGTGGCGGCGGAGAGAAGGCGGCGAAGCATGCGTTGCCATCGTACTTCTGTTCTGACCCTGCTGCAACGATTCGATGAAGGAGCGACCGAGTTCAGTTGAGACGGCTGAGAGGAGATGCGGAGGAATCCCACGCCGTTAGTCGCTTTTGCAGGAATGGCGAATGCCGATCGCGCGCGTCGATTCTAAGCGAGTATGGAACGGAATCGGGGTCGTAGTCGCGAGACAGCGAGGCAGCAGCGCGTCTTTTCGCAGATTGGGCGATCAGGTTGTTGATCTGCAAGTAGACGCCATTGGTCCAGCCAAAACCGACGACGTTGCTTTTGTAACCCGTTGCTACAGCAACGTTGGCGGAACCGCTGACGACGTTGTATTTTTCGCGGATGGTGCCGTCATGGAGGAAGTTGTCGAGGACAGTGCCGGAGAACTTTGTTGCGATCCGTTCGGCATCGCTCCGCAAGCCATATTGCGAAAGACCTTTGATGGTGAGCCAGGTTGTGGGAGCCCAGCCGAAGGGCATGTCCCACTGGGTACCGGAGTCGAAGTCGCTCATGGCGATGCCTCCGCTGCGCTCGAAAAGAGGTAAATGCAGGCGGAGGGATGCAGCCTGATCTGGGGAGGCCAGACCAGCCCAGAGCGGGTAGAACGTGGTGATGTAGTTGTACGGCGAGAGGCGCTTGTTCACGAAGTCATAGTCGTAAAACATGCCTGTTTTCTGGTCCCACAGATACTGGTTGATTGCGGCTTTTCGGACAACGGCCCGGCGATTCCATTCGGCGGCTTCGCTACCGCGTCCAAGCAGGCTGGCGAAGTGTGCCATGTCGCGCTCGTATTTGTATAGCAGGCTGTTGAGGCAAACAGGAGCGTAGTGATCGGTGGACCCGCTGAACGGGCCGAAGCGAAAGCTGGGGTCAAAGCCTGATTCGCGCATGGCCCGGTCGCCACGATAAAACGCCGCAGTCAAACGATGACCCTCGACATGCGCAGCGGCGCAGACCCGGGAGGCAGCAATATCGCAACTGCTCTTTGCCAGCTCCGCCGCCTGGGCGGGGTCGGGATCGTCAGGAGCTTCGAGGAGATAGTCGGTGTGGACGTTGGGATGCGAGAGGAGCCAGCGGATGACGTCAGGGTAGTAGGCACTGTCGTCAGCCATTTCGGGGACCGGGCCGGCGCCGACGTCGAAGTAACGAGCGAGGCCGGTATCTCCCGCGAGATGTGGATCTGTAATCCAGACGTTATAGTCCTGTTTGGCGTAGCCATAGGCTCGAGCAAGCCACGCACGGCTTACCGGATGGCCTGCTGGATGCTCGTACAGTTCACGGATCATCGAGGTCAGGAAGGGCGGCTGCGAACGGGTGAGTTGATAAGTCCGGTTGGCGTTCAGGATGGAGCCGTAGTTCTCGATTTCAAAGAAAAAGTTTTCGATCATTCCCCGGGCCAGATCAGTGCGCCGGTCGGCGATCAAACCCAGGATGATGAAATAACTGTCCCACCCATACATCTCGTTGAAGCGACCACCGGGAACGACATAAGGATTGGGCAGATAGAGAAGGCCTTCGTCCTTGAGGTCAGATGCCGTCACATCGCCCATGTGGGTGATCTTTCGGGGGAGATTCCGAACCTCTACTTTGCACTCCTTCTGCATGGAGATAACAGAGGCAGGGGTGGTCATACCATCGGGAAGATAGAGAACAGGAACGGTAGTGACTTTGGGATCGACGATCGTCTTGCAGCTCGACATGGAGCGCGAGAGTGTGTTCCAGCTGTTGTGGATGTAAGAGAGGATCTTTGCCTTGTCAGCGACCGTAGGGCCAGCCGATTGTGCCCCCGCTTTACCCGCTGCAAAGGGCAAGCTAACCATCAAAAGCAAGGACAGGCGAAGGAGTCGCTTCATCGAGAAAATCTCCGCTGTGTAAATGCGCAAACTTGTAGCTATTGTAGGCTGCTGGGCGGGACTGCGGGAATGGATGCTGCGTCGTTGGAATTCCGCAGTTCCTTGCTTGCATAAATCAACGTTTCAATAGAGACTTATTTTCGGAAAGGAAAGCGGTGCATTATGGCGAACAACGGAACCAAACAGTCAAAACAGGAAAACGTATGGGCGGCACTGGATCGTTTTCGCATTGAGATTCCGTCCTGGGGGTTCGCGAATACAGGAACGCGTTTCGGAAAGTTTGTTCAGAATGCTGCGGCGACGACGATTGAAGAGAAGTTTGCCGATGCCGGCGAGGTGAATCGCCTGACTGGTGCCAGTCCGACGGTTGCACTGCATGTGCTTTGGGATGTCCCAAATGGAACGGCGGATGTGCAAAAGATCCATGCGCTTGAAAAGCAGCATGGAGTGAAGGCCGGCTCGATCAATCCCAACCTCTTCCAGTCGCAGGAGTACAAGTTCGGCTCGATCGCCAACCCCAGTTGTGAAGTGCGGAAGATGGCGCTGGACCATCTGCTGGAGTCCGTAGAGATTGGCCGCGCATTGCAGACGCGCGACATCTCAATCTGGGTTTCTGATGGTTCGAATTACCCAGGAACGCAGTCGATCAGCCGTCGGATTGGCTGGATGGAAGAAGTACTTGGTGCGACCCATGCCGCGACCACGGCGGACCAGCGGCTGCTGATCGAATACAAGCCTTTCGAGCCGGCTTTTTATCACACGGATATTGCTGATTGGGGAATGGCTCTCCATCTGGCGCAGAAGGTTGGGCCGCGGGCCAAGGTTCTGGTGGATACCGGCCATCATTATCCGGGCACAAACATTGAGCAGATCGTTGCGTGGTTGTTGCATCTCGACGCTCTGGGAGGCTTCCACTTCAACGACCGTAAGTATGCGGATGACGACCTGACGCTGGGATCGATCGATCCGTATCAGCTTTTCCGGATCTTCCACGAGATTCTGAGTGCTCCTGCTGCGGCAACGGAAGGGATTGCCTACATGATCGATCAGAGCCATAACCTGAAAGGGAAGATGGAGGCGATGGTGCAGAGCGTGGTGACGGCCCAGGAGCTGTTTGCGCGGGCTGCGATGATCGATCGCAGAGAGTTGACCAAGCTCCAGGATGAATGCCGACTGGTCGAAGCTGAGGAGTTATTCCGTGACAGTTTCTGGACAGATGTGCGGCCTATGGTTCGGGCGTGGCGCGAGGCTCACGGTCTGCCTGCGGATCCCCTGGAGGAGCTGCGTGCCGGTGGATATGTCGACCGTATTGCGAAGGAACGGGCAGAACGGAACCGTAGTGCCGTTTCGAGCTATGCATAGAGCTCTCCGGTAAGAAGAAATCGAGTGTTCAGGTAATAATGGTCGCGAGCTATTGAAGGAGCCGCCTGCGTTGGCCAAGACATCGAAGCGTCTTTATCTGATCCCTGTTCTTTCGAAATCACTGGATATCCTCGAGCTTTTGCAAGCCGAAACCCGACCGATGTCGCTGGAGGCGGTTCATCGGCGGACCCGAATCTCAAAGACCACGGTGTACCGGGTATTGAAGACCCTGGTGCATCGCGGCTATCTGGCGCAGTCGCCAGATGGCATGTACCGCCATGTCATGCGACCGAAGAAGCTACGTTTCGGTTTTGCCGGTCAGAGTGCAGACATGCCGTTCTCGGAAGAAGTGACGCGAAGCCTGAGGGATGCGGCCGCTTCCTCGGGAGTGGATTTGATTGAGCTGGATAATCGCTACGATGCTGCCACGGCTATCCAGAACGCGGAAGAGTTCATCCGGAGCAAGGTCGATCTGATCATTGAATTTAATGTGGAACAATCGGTTGCCGCGACCATTGGCGATAAGGTCGCTTCCGCGAATATTCCGTTAATTGCGATTGATATTCCACATCCGAACGCTACCTACTTTGGAGTGGATAACTATCGAGTGGGGGTGGAGGCGGGCGAGATGCTGGCACGTCATGCGCTTGCAGAGTGGAAGGGAAAAGTGGATCGTATGATCGGGCTCGACCTTCCGGAAGCCGGACTGCTGGTTCAGGGAAGGATTTCGGGTGCGTTTGAGGCAGTTCGGTCTGCGTTACCAACCCTGCCCGCAGATGCTTTTTTGCGCATGGACGGACGGGGGATACGGGAGACCAGCGCAAAATTGATCGCAGATTACCTTAGAAAACATCCCAACGAGCGACACATCCTGGTGGCGGCGGCGACGGACACCAGCGCACTGGGAGCCGTCGATGCGGCGCGCCAGCTTAAGCGTCAGCGTCATCTCGTGGTGGTGGGCCAGGACTGCATTGCGGAGGCTCTGGAAGAGATCAAATCCGGCTCCTCTCCGTTGATTGCCTCAGTTTCGCACGAGACGAATGCCTATGGTCCAAACCTGATGCAACTCGGGCTGTCGCTCCTGAAAGGTCAGATTGTGCCTCCTTATAACTATGTGTCGCACAAGCTGGTGACCCGCACCTCCTTGCCGTAGCGAAGGACGAAGGCACCTTGCGGGCAGGTTGAACTCCTAGCGTTTTCAACGACTCCACGATTTTTCCCGTAATTCCCAATAAGAAACATTTGCCGTATTGGTCCCAGCTATGGAATGATGGTGGTCGAATTCTGAAGGATTTTTGAAGGAGAGAGCTCAATGGCTGCGGCAGGAAAATTGAAGTTTCTGGAAGACAAATGGGATGAGGCGGTCGCTCAAAAGCTTGACTCGCCGGAGCTTCTACGCTACCGCAGCAATCTACTGGGATCGGACCTGCGTATCACGAATTTCGGCGGCGGAAATACGAGCTCCAAGCTGGAGCAGATCGATCCTGTTACGGGAGAGAAGGTCAAGGTCTTATGGGTCAAGGGTTCGGGTGGCGATCTGGGCAGCATCAAGCGTGCCGGCTTCGCAACGCTTTATCTCGACCGACTGCTCGCTCTCGAAAAGCAATATAAAGGTGTGACCGAAGAGGATGCGATGGTGGCTTTGTATCCTCTGGTGACGTTTAACAACAATCCTACGGCAGCTTCCATCGATACACCGCTGCATGGTTTTCTTCCGTTTGATCATGTGGACCATCTTCACCCTGACTGGGCGATAGCACTTGCTGCTTCCGCCAACGGCAAACAGAAGATGGAGGAGTTTAACAAAGAGTTTGGGCATAAGCTCGCATGGCTGCCGTGGCAACGACCCGGATTTGAGCTCGGGATGATGCTGCGCAAGATTGTGCAGGAGACCCCGGGCTGTGACGGTGTCGTGCTGGGCGGGCATGGTTTGTTTACATGGGGTGATACTCAGCGCGAATGTTACCGGAACACCATTACGATCATCGATCAGGTGGGACAGTTCATTGAGCGTCATGCAGCACAGCCGAACTACAGCCGTTTTGGTGGAGCGAAGGTTAAGTCGCACGCGGAGCGCAACAGGATCGCAGTCGAGGTTATGCCTTCTTTGCGTGGCGCGGTTTCGCGCAAGCAACGCTGGATCGGAAGCTTCACGGATTCCGATGCCGTGCTGGACTTCGTGAACTCGAAGAATGCAGAGGCGCTGGCACATCTGGGAACGAGCTGCCCTGACCACTTTATCCGCACCAAGATTCGTCCAATGTTTCTCAAGTGGGATCCGGCCGGCGACGCAAAGGAGATTCCGGAGATTATTGAACGATCTCTCGAGACGTATCGGGCGGAATATTCCGATTACTACAAGAAGCATGCTCTAACGGACTCTCCGAAGCAGCGCGATGCCAGCCCCACAGTCGTGTTGTTGCCGGGAGTAGGAATGTTCACCTTCGGGAAGAACAAGACCGAGGCTCGGCTGACGGGTGAGTTCTACATCAATGCCATCGGCGTGATGCAGGGTGCTGGTGCTCTGGGCGGGGGAGTGGACTGCAAGGATATTCCGCAGGCCGGACCGGCAGCATCGGCTGACCAATTTACCGTGTATGACAACTACGTCGCGCTCCCCCCAAGCGAAGCCTTCCGGATCGAGTATTGGGCGTTGGAAGAGGCTAAGATCCGGCGCCAGCCTCCCGAGAAGCAGTTAAGCCGCCAAGTCGCCCTCATCGTTGGGGGAGGAAGCGGCATCGGGCACCAGGTTGCATTGATTGCAGCTGAACGCGGCGCTCATGTAATGGTTGCGGATCGCGATCTTGCAGGGGCCGAGAAGGTCGCGGAGGAGTGCAAGGCGATTGCGGGGAAAGAGGCGGTAGGGGTCACCTCGATCGACATTCGAGATCGTAAGGCGATTCAGGCAGCGCTGGAAGCTACGATCAAGCTGTTTGGCGGCGTGGATATTCTGGTAAATACCGCCGCGATGTTTCCATCTTCACCGGATGGGATTATCACCGATGCACAGTGGGCTTTGACCCTCGAGGTTAACGTCACGGCGAACTATCTGCTGGTGGATGAGGCGAAGAAGGTGTTGAAGGCACAGGGGCTGGATTCCAGCGTTGTGCTTACGAGCTCAGCCAATGCGGTGGTTGCGAAACGAGGAAGCGAGGCGTACGACGTGAGCAAGGCGGCGTTGAGCCATCTGGTTCGCGAGCTTGCAGTAAGCCTGTCACCGAAGGTGCGCGTAAACGGCATCAGCCCGGCGACGGTTGTGAAGGGCTCGACCATGTTCCCACGAGATCGTGTGAAAGCGTCTTTGGTCAAGTACAACATCCCATTCAGTGACTCGAGTTCCGACGACGAGTTGCGCAATGCTCTGGCCCAGTTCTACGCAGAGCGTACGCTGACGCACACGCCAATCGATCCGAAAGACTGCGCGGAAGCAATCATGTTCCTCGCAGGTCCGCTGACGCGGTGCACGACCGGACACATCATTCCGGTGGACGGCGGCCTGGTGGAGGCGTATTTGCGATGAGCGAAGCGACGGGGACACGTTTACCCAAGGACAGGCGTGCCTCCATCGCGATTGATCTGGGCGCGGAAAGCTGCCGTGTGAGTCTGTTGCGCTGGAGGGAAGGTACGCCGCAGATGGAACTGGTTCATCGCTTTGGCAACGGTCCGGTTCAGCGCGAAGATGGATTGCACTGGCCGTTGAACCGGATTGTGGAGGGAGTCGAGGAAGGGCTGCGGATGTGCGCTGCCCGCGCGACGGAAGGCGTTCGCTCAATTGCGGTGGATGGTTGGGCAGTGGACTACGTTCGCCTAAATGAGGATGGAGTTCCGCTCGGTGAGCCCTTTTGCTATCGAGATGAGCGGAACGTTCGCGCTGAAACAGAACTTCACAAAAAGATCTCCGCGCAGCGAATGCGCGAGATTACGGGCATCCAGCAGCTCTCGATCAACACCGTATATCAGCTTTATGCTGATCGACTCGCTGGATACGCTCCTTCGCGATGGTTGAATCTTCCTGAATATGTGTTGTCGAGGTTGGGCGGTGCACCCGTTGCAGAGTTTACGAATGCGACCCACGGCCAGTTGATTGACTTGCATAGCCGCGAATGGAGTCCCGAGATCTTTCGTGAAGCCGGTCTAAGCCTCGAGCTTGCGCCAAAGATTGTTCCTCCGGGGACCCGCTTGGGCAAAGTGTCAGAAGCTCTCGGCGCGCTGGACGCTTTTCGCGATACGGAGCTGATTGCTCCGGCGTGTCACGATACGGCATCTGCGATTGCGGGGATTCCTGCGCTGGGGGATGACTGGGCGTATATCAGCTCCGGAACGTGGTCGCTGGTCGGCGCATTGACTCGGCAGCCTGTCGATAGCCCCGGGGTGCGTGCGGATAACTTCACCAATCTTGGCGCGGTAGGTGGAGCAAATTGCTTCCACAAAAATGTGAACGGCATGTGGCTGTTAAAGCAGTGCGAGAACGCATGGGCGGAGCAGGGCTTCCACCCCGGGGTGGTTGAACTGCTGCGATGCTGTGAAGATGTGGATCCTCCTGAGACGTTACTGGAGGTCGACGATCCTGATCTTCTCCTCATGGGAGAGATGCCTCAACGGATCAACCGTCAGCTAGCGGCCAAAGGCGCGAATTTGCTGGATGAATCGCCAGCGGGGGCACCTGCGATGGTCTCGCTGATTCTGCATAGTCTTGCCTCACGCTATGCAGAGGTGCTTGCCAGCGTACAGCAGCATACCGGGAAGAAGCTTAGACGTCTTTTTGTTGTTGGCGGAGGATCGCGGAATACGGTGCTGAATCGTCTCACCGCCGAGATGACCGGGCTCGATGTCTGTTGCGGCTCGGCGGAGAGCTCTACGCTCGGCAACTTCGCGGTACAGCTTGCCACGCTGGAATCTTCGTATCCGCCGGTCTCTTCCGAGTATGCGGCGGAGGTGTATGCATGGGTCCGTCAGCTGTCCTGAAGGTATAGGAGTAGTGATCGATGAAGCGCAATGCGGTTTCTGGAGGCCGTCTCTGCACGGCTGTGTTGTCGGTGGCTATTGCAGCCATGGGATCGGTTTCGTCGCAGGCGCAGCAGAGTATCGATCAGCTGAAGAAAGAGTTTGCTGAGCCTCCGAACGATGCTCGGCCGATGGTGCGATGGTGGTGGTTTGGCCCCGCTGTCACCAAGGAGGAGATCGCTCGCGAGATTCATCAGATGCATGAGGGCGGCTTTGGCGGTTTCGAACTTGCTTCGGTATATCCCCTGGCCCTGGATGATCCGCAGAAGGGAATTCATAATCTCCGTTACGCTTCGCCGGAGATGGTGGATATGCTTCACTTTGCGCGCCAGCAGGGAAGTTCGTTGGGCATGCGCGTCGACCTGACCCTGGGCAGCGGATGGCCCTTTGGCGGTCCCCAAATTCCGATTGAACTTGCAGCAGGGCGCTTGAAGATTGTGGCGTCGGCGTTTCCAGTTGCCAAACTCCCGGAGCTTGTGGAGGGTGATACTCCGGTGGCTGCATTTATTGCAAAGGGTACGCCGCAGCACTACGATGCTGCCACTGCCAAACAGATTCCGTATCCTCGCGATGTGAGTTCGCTGGTTGGCACGTCTCAGGAATCGCAAGTGCTCCTCTTGTTTATCAGCAGCCATACGCGCCAGATGGTGAAGCGTGCGGCGGTGGGGGGAGAGGGATTTGTTCTTGACCACATGTCACGGGAGGCGATCGATACTCACTTGCATACTGTGGGTGATGCGCTGATGAAGGGGTTCAGCGATGCGCCGCCGTATGCGATCTTTTCAGACTCTCTTGAGGTTTACGGGAGCGATTGGACGCTGCATCTTCCCGAAGAGTTCAAAAAACGGCGTGGCTATGATCTGATTCCGCATCTCCCGGAGCTGGCAGCGGGAGAGGGCCCGCAAGCCGAGGCGATTCGTCATGACTGGGCGGAGACGATGTCTGACCTGGTCCGCGAAGACTATCTTCGCCCGATGGCGGAGTATGCGGCGGCTCACAAGACGAGGTTTCGTTCGCAGACGTATGGCAGTCCTGCCGCCACACTGAGCGATGAGGTTGTTCCGCAACTGCCTGAGGGCGAGGGTCCACAATGGGATCGCTTCTCGTTCACGCGGTGGGCGTCGTCGGCCAACCACATCTTTGGGAACAACGTCACTTCGGCAGAGACCTGGACGTGGCTGCATTCCCCCGCGTTTCGCGCGACTCCCCTGGACATGAAGGCAGAAGCTGACCGGATGTTTGTTGAGGGAGTGAACCAGATTATCGGTCATGGCTGGCCTTATTCGCCGTCGTACGCGACGGAGCCTGGGTATTCGCTCTATGCTGCGGCTGTTTTCAATGCCCATAATCCTTGGTGGCCGGTGATGCCTGATGTTACGAAATATCTGCAGCGTGTGAGCTGGATGTTACGTCAAGGAGAACCAGCAAACGATATTGCGTTGCTGTTGCCGGAGGACGATGCTCAAGCGGAGTTCCGGCCGGGCCATGTGTCTGTAACAGATGCGATGAAGACCAAGATTTCGCCCGCGCTGATGCAGGCAATCCTCAACTCGGGCCACAATGTAGATTATGTAGACGGTGCGTCCCTCTCCCATCTTCACGATCACAAGCTGTTGATCGTTCCTCCGACCCAGCGGATGCATCTGGCCGCGCTGGAGCAGCTGGCGGATTATGCCAATAAAGGAGGGAAAGTCATCCTCCTTGGCGCCGTGCCTTCCATGGCGAGTGGCTTAGAAGATGCTAACGACGAGCCACGTATCAAGACCGTCATGGCGCAAATCAGCGCTCATTCCGTTCACGTCAAGAGTGAACAAGAATTGCCAGCTGCCATTGGGAGGACTTTGCGTCCTGATCTCGACATCCACACAGCTGCGGGAGCAATTGGCTTTCTGCATCGCCATTTGAATGATGCGGATGTGTACTTTATCGCGAACACATCATCGGAGCCGCAGACGCTTCCGTTGGATACAGCAAGCAGCTACAAGGCCGCGGAGTGGTGGGATCCCGAGTTCGGCACCGTGACTGCCGCCGAGCCAGGCACTCCCTATAGGCTTGAGCCCTATGGGTCTCGGCTATTGGTCCTCCATGCCGGAGCTCCTTCGGCTGCAAGGGCGAGGATATTGACGAGGGAGGGCGGCACTCCTATCGAGTTGGATCATTGGACCGCAGAGTTTCCCGGGAGTAAGGGATCCCCAGCATTGCCTTCGCAAAAGGATGCAAAGACGGCTTGGACCGATGAGGGGGCTGAGAAGTTTTACTCGGGTGAGGTTCGCTATAGCACCAAATTTCAGGCATCATCCCTGAAGTTAGGAGAGCATCTTGTCCTTCACTTCGCTGATGGAAAAGCGTTGCCGAACACGCAGGCTGAGGGCAAGAACGGTATGCGTGCCTGGTATGATGCACCCATTCGGGAGGCGGCGATTGTGTTTCTCAATGGGAAGCGAGTGGGTTCGCTTTGGCATCCGCCGTATGAGCTCGACCTCACCGATCGGGTTCATGCGGGTGAAAATACCATCGAAATTCGTATTTACAACACGGCCATCAATGAACTGGCGGGTCAGCCTCCGCGCGATTATACGGCTTTGAATAAAAAGTATGGGGAGCGCTTCCAGATGCAGGATATGGAGAACCTGCAGCCCGTTCCTTCGGGCATCTTTGGACCTGTCCAGATTGTGCGAGAAAAAGAGCAGTAGGTCTTGTGCGTTCGGAGCCTTCCCGGTATCGATTTGGCATCCTGTCACATGACCTCACTTGGAGCAATATTTCTTCCGTGTGGTCTTATTCTCGTTTATGAAAATAATTACCGAATATCGGTAACGGTCGCTCACCTATGGCTACAGCCTGACACTCCTTCTCGTCTTTTCCTCGATAGTTCCATGCTGACAAGATCTGCGAAGTGCGACATGCGGGAGCTGTAGGAGATGGGCACCAAAGATGCTGGAGCGATTCAGCGTGCGATCGATTCCTGCGCGAAGGGAAACGGAGGGACGGTGCACTTCGCAACAGGGACATATGTCTCTGGACCGCTCGACTGGAAGAGCCATGTGCCACGGATCGCAAGAAGCTGTTCACCGAGTTTGAAGAGATTCGCAAGAAGGGCATTGCCTGGGATAGAGAAGAGTCCATTCGAGGCGGAGTCTGTTTCAGTGCTCCGATCTGGCTTGATGGGGACCGTGTTGTCGCGGTCATCAGCCTTTCTACACCTACCATTCGCATGGACAAGAAACATGAGGCAGAGGTTCAGGCTGCACTGCAGGAGTCGGCGGCCGCGATCGCAAAGCAACTCTGACTTGGAGTTCTGTAAGGATCAAGGCGTCCTGACAAAAAGTGGAACTATCTGCCGACCTCGACAATAATTTTAGTAAACGAAGCGGGAGAAGCTGACCATTGTGCGAGCATCGCCGGTGTTTCTTCCATTGAAATGATGGCGGAGATTGCACGATCGACAGGGAAGTGTCCCCGCTCGAGCATCGCGATCACCTCACGAAAATCTGGCGGCAGCGCATTGCGTGAGCCCAGAACGTCCAGCTCCTTTTGAACGAAAAGCTTGGTCTCGTAAGCAATAGGTTCTTTCGCATAACCGATATAAACGACGCGCCCGGTAAAGGCGACCTCTTCGACCGCAGCGCGGAATGTGTCCGGCAGGCCGATGGCTTCGATGATGACATCGGGTCCGTGCCCGTTTGTTAGCTCACGAAGACGTGTGCGGAAATCCTCACGGCCGGAATGGATGAGATCGGTAGCTCCAGCGGCGCGTGCGGTGTCCAACTTGGTATCGTCCAGGTCGATGGCGATCGTTCGAGCTCCCCGAAAAGCGGAACCGGCAATCGCTCCCAAGCCGACGCCTCCGCATCCGAAGACTGCAACAATATCGTCTTTTGTTACACGGCCCCGAGCAACAGAGTGGAACCCGACGGTCAATGGTTCTACCAAGCAGAGCTCTTTCAGCGAGAGATGGGATGGATAAACCTTTTCCTCAGGAACAGCGATCCATTCCGCAAGAGCGCCATCCCGCTGCACACCGAGGGTCTGATTGCCCTGACAGGCATTGAATCTTTGTCGGCGGCAGGAGGCGCAGGTTCCACAGCTGCTGTAGGGAGACACCGTAACTCGCATACCCGCGGGAATCGCCGTCGAGCCCTCCAGGACCGTCGCAGCAATCTCATGTCCCAGAATGCGCGGATAGCTGATCAAAGGATTTTTGCCGCGAAAGCTGTTCAAGTCCGTGCCACACAGACCAACCATCTCTACCTTCAGCAATAGCTCTCCCGGACGTTTCTGCGGGGCACGCGTTTCGACGATCCTCGCCTCCCCGGCCTCCACCAACGCCACAGCTTTCATGCCTTCTCCTCGCTGCAAAACTTTGTTGTCATAAACAAAGACTTATTTTCATTACAGAATAAACTCCTTTCATCAGATACCAGCGACCTCATCTGGAGGAGGGCCATCTTCCAGGGCTATTCCGTCGGATTTTGTGGGGCTGTCCTATGAGAGCGCGCAGTTAGCCAATCCCGGTTTCTGCAAAGAACAAACCATTAGTCGAACTGTTTCGCGAGCTCGCTCCTGATGGCAACCTTCGGTTGGGGGTGGTTCGTGAGCTCGTGTTGATCAACAAGACTTCAGAGCCTGTCAGCTGTTCTTTCCCCGCGGGCATCAGGGCCGCACCTGTGGCAAGATTGCACGCGCCTGCAATCGACGCAAAAGAAGCTGTCGAGATGTCCGCCATAAAGGATCCATGCGCGGAGACGTAACCGCGGATCCTTATACCGCCACGGTATACCGGCTTTCGCAATAAAAAGGGAGAGCATTAAGCTCTCCCACTCTTCTGAACTCAATCTTCCGGCTGATGTTTGGAAGCGATCATCGTCTCACGCTCCAGAAAGCAAAATGCTCCGGATCTCGATCTCTCATCGACAGAGAGCGAATCCAGAGCATCAGTTTGGTTCTCACAAAAGCGACCTTCGCAAAGACCTAGATACCGGGCACTCTGCTACCAGGTCGGTGCGAACGACACCAGAAAAGTCACGAAGATAATTCCATAAAGGATCACTAGCCAGTACCACGACCGATCAATCCAGTGGCTCGATTCATTCGATGAACTCATAAACGCTACTCCCTCCACCTAAAAATCGTAACATCCATTGCGAACTGTGCGAAAAGGCTCTCATGTCATCGGCGGAGACTTTTCGTCGCTGGGGAGGATCTGCCGGATGGCCCAGCCAGCACTTTCAGCAAGTACTTCATCTTCACTCTGGCGCCAGGCTTCAAGTTGAGGAAGGAAGGTTTTGTCGCGGCTGTTGCCCATGGCAATGGCAACATTTCGATGCAGCCGTCTCCGACGAGTCCTCTCGAGGGGAGAGCCCTTGAAATTCTTGCGAAAGTCATTAGGGTCAAGACTGGCCAGCCATTCCAGAGCGGGATTCACAAGCTCAGGACGCATTCGCGTTCCTTGTTGGATGGCGACAGGTGCACGACGGTTCCATGGACAGACCTCCTGACAGATGTCGCATCCGAAGACTTGCCTTCCCATTGGCTCCCGAAGCTCTTCCGGAATGGCGCCTTTCTTCTCAATCGTCAGATAGGCGATACAGCGAGATGCATCCATCTCGCGCGGACCGATCAGCGCTTGTGTCGGGCACGCATCGAGACATCGGGTACAACTTCCGCAGCGGTCGGCCGCGAGTTGCGGGACTGCATCATTTGAGACCGGGAGTGAGGTGACGATCACACCCAGCAACAACCACGATCCAAGCTGCTCGTTGATCACGCAGGTATTTTTTCCGATCCATCCCAGACCAGACAGAGCTGCCATCGATCTCTCCACAAGAGGGCCAGTATCGACGTAGCAACGGGTATCCGTCGAGACACGATTCTTGAGGCCAGCTTCGAGCGACCGGAGCTTCGCAAGCAGTTCTTCGTGGTAGTCGGTGGGAGCAGTCTCTCCGTTATCGAGTGTGCGGCCGCTCCAGGCATACCGCGCAATCCAGCCGGCTCCAGCTACAGGCGTGGTCGAGAGGGGAGCCGGTACATGGTAATTCCAGGCACAGACGAGAACCGACCTTGCCCACGGTATTGCTGCTGACACTCCACTGCGAAGGAGTACGCCATCCTCACCCCGACGCTTCAGATACTCCATCTCTCCGGCGCGGCCAGCTTCAACCCATGTCGAAAATCGGGTGGCATCACGTTTCGCAACGTCGCTTCCTGCTTCGGGAACTGGCGCGATAGTTGCAGTATCGAACCCCAAACGGAGCGCTTCCTGCTCAACCCACGAGGTAAGTTCAGCAGTCCATGTAGAGACGAGTTTCTGTTCCTCTCCATCCACTTTCATCTGACACCAGGTTCAGGGTAAACTGAATGGACGGAGAGGTGGCAGAGCCCGGTTGAATGCACCTGACTCGAAATCAGACATAGTCGCAAGGCTATCGGGGGTTCGAATCCCTCCCTCTCCGCCATCTACACCTCCAAACCTCTAACAAATCAACCAAATATGGCAAATACAGCAGGTTAGCTGGATTCCGTGTTTTCCGCATAGTCCAGGAATTCCGGCTTTTTAGTCTTGATACGGCTAAAAACAATCACAAGGCCGAAAAGCCATATCACGGTTTCCCATCCTCTTTGCTGCACTTGCCCTGGCGCTCGGCACACTCGTCGCATGCGCTCAACAGGTCTACAGTCCATTCGCCCTAGGCGCTCAACCGGGTGCCCCCAAGTTTGCATCGGTACAGCGCATACCATTGCGCCGATCATCGCAAGTACCAACACCCACCGATCTACACGACACCTAGCCACACGGTTCGAACTCTGACCGGCAGCTTCCGCGTCTTCAACACGACCGCTCCTAGTGATGAGGGACAATGCCCGACAGGGATCACAGACGAAGTAGCTTATCGCTGGATGTGACAAGGTCCGCGCAGTGTGCGCTTTTGACAACGCACACTGTGCGGGACCGTGGTTGGATCAGTCATGTATTGACTAGGAATTGCATCGGGCTAAGACGGGCATTCCATTACCAACCACCTTTGGTGTGGCCATAACCTTGTTGAGTTGTCGTTTTTGGAGCGGTCTATGGTTTCTTGAGAGATTCGCTGGCATTACCGCCATTACCGCCATTGCCACCGTTACCGGGAATTTCGTTTCCGTTCTGCGGCCCTCCCAGCCAATCAGCACTACCCAACTGATCCGTGTAACCAGTTGAGTGAGCCGTTGACTGGTAGGCTCCTTCGGTCGATGTGCTGGGGGATTCATTTCCGTTCTGCGGCCCTCCTAACCAGTCAGAACCTTCCTTTGGGTTGTTGGACGTAGCGCCTTTTCCGCGACGTTGCTCATTCCATTTAAGCTGGCCCCGATCTTCTTGCGTTGCCGTCTCGGGGCTACTGGATGAGTTTTCAGAAGTTTCGGAGTCTTGAATTGTAGACCAAGGCGGGAACCGATCTAGGTTGCTGGAGGATGTGGCTTTGGTTGGTTTGTCAGGGGTTTCATTTGCGTATTGGTCGGTCCCGTTAACCCAATTTGATTCGTGCTTTTCAGACATGACGGATCTCCACTGTGCGTCGTTGTTGGAATTGAGCAACAGATGCAGCCAGGGAGGATTGTGATCGGAAGGTAAAGACTATCCGGGTGTAGGTTCCCCGAAATTAGCTCTCGTCAGGTGCAGTGTTATGCACAGCGTCACTATACCTTATTGGGTACATGAAACGCGTATCGCGCTGAACCTCAGCAGTTGCGGACGAACAAATCACCTAAGGATGACTGGGAATAAAGCAGAAATGCTGCGGCGCCTTCCGGATATCGGAAGGCTGGACTCGTCGCGATGGCACAATCTGAACGCATCGGCAGCGCAAAGGCTGATCTGTATCCGCGGTTCGCTTTCTACGGCACAGTCGGCCTCCACGCCACGCGAAGCGGTTCGCAGTCCTACCTGCGCGCATCACCGTCGACTACGTGAACTTCTCGTAATGAACGCGTGAACAAATAGTAAGACCGCCACAAACTGGCATCTATTCGGCGTTCAGGCCGGGTCTACTTCACCACCATTCGGATTTACAACTTCTTCTTCAGGTCATACGCCATGTTTTTATGGGCCGCCACCATGGTTTTGCCCTTAAGCACTACAGCACGGAACTTCTTGTCTTTAGTGTCCTTCGCTTCGTCGGTGAATAAATCGAGCGCCTTCGAATGATCGGAAACCATGAGATCCATATACTCCTTGTCGAAATCCGCACCCGACAGGCCATTTAGTTTGGCATAGTCAGATTTGTGGTCCTCATCTAGATCTGTAGGTGCGGTTAAGCCCCACGATTCGGCAAATGGTTTCATGCTAGCGCTCATCTTCTTGTGCTCAGACACCATCTTCGTTGCGAACGCCTTGACAGCCGGGTTAGTTGCTTTTTGCTCTGCGAGTTCACTGAGTTTGATCTCATTGACATCTGATTGGGATGCTGTGGCGAGAAACTTCTTGTCGCCATCTGACGGAGATTGGGCTGTCGCGGAGATCGTCATCAACGACCCCACGACGAGGGCAAGCGAGGCGGCTTTTCTTAACTTCTTCATCTCGGAGACTCCATTGGGCGGCGCATAGCCTGCGCAGAATGCGTGCAACGTACAAACTAGTACGACTGTTAGGGAACAAGCTTGGTTGCTCGCACCGTCAGCCCTGTAGGCAAGCGAATCGGACTCGCGTAGTGAACCCAGCGGCATAGGAGAGTTGTGATCCTGAGGAACAGGCTCTCGCCCTTCTCTGGCCAAGAGCACCGCTAAGTGAATCTCTGTGGGCATGAAGGGTGTGATCGAAGAAGGTTCGGAGGTGTCGTGGCTCCTGCGGAGAAATCTTCCATTGCAGCTGCAGATCGTTATTGCAAATGAGGTCGCCCAATTCACTCTGCTAGCATCGAAGATGGATTAGGAGGGACACTGGCCTCGTATCAATACGAGGCTACTCCCCGGTCGCTCCTGGATCTCTATGTTTTCCATTCGTCCGCCCAATCCCAAATCTGTAGAAACAGGAAGCCCCGCCACGACCGAATCGCAATCAGAAAAGCAGGAAGGTGCTCCCGAGGTCCCTATTGAGTTCGTCGCTCCTGCGGTCCTTGAATCAGGATTCTGGCCACAGGTCGTAGCTCTCGTCCAGTACATGACGCGTACGGAGGTTCATACGTACGCCTTCAGCGTAGCGGCGAATGCGATTTTGTCTCTGTTTCCCTTCATTGTGCTGTTATTGACGCTCTGCCGGAGAGTTTTCCACTCTCGCGCGATGGAGCAGGTGGTCGGCGACATGATGCATGGTTTCCTTCCCGTAGGGCAGGATTTTGTCATGCGCAATATGCAGCTTCTGGCTCACCCCAGAAAAGGTGTGCAGGTCTTCTCGCTGGTCATGCTTCTGGTCAGCTCAACCGGAGTCTTTCTTCCGCTCGAAGTCGCGCTCAACAGCGTGTGGGGAGTCACTACAAACCGTAGCTATCTGCGGAATCAGTTTGTTTCTCTGGGCCTTGCCTTTGCGGTCGGTGTTCTTGCACTGGCTTCGGTTGCTTCCACCTCCGGTTCAAAAACCTTTCTGGGCCTCTTGTTTTTCGGGCATACAGAGAGTCCCGCGTATGGCTTCGCTGCACAATGGTTCATGAAATTCTGTGGCATCGCCCTCAGTATTCTTCTGTTCTTTCTGATCTACTGGATTCTTCCCAATCGGAAGGTTCCAGCGCGCGCCGTAATTCCGACCGCTCTGATTGTAGGATTGCTTTGGGAACTGGCGAAGTATCTTTATGTAAGGGCTTTACCCTGGCTTGACTTTCAGTCTGTATATGGACCGTTCTACATCTCGGTAGGCTTGATGATGTGGGCATTCCTGTCAGGACTGCTGGTTCTTGCAGGTGCGCACGTCTCTGCGACTCGCTATACTCTGCGGCTCGCACGAAAAGCTAAGATGGAGGAACAGCTGGCGGCGCTGGAAACAAAGAAAGAGATAGATGCAGACCGCTAACGACACAAAAAGCTCGTTCGCCATACTCAAGAAGGCCCCCAAGGGTCTCTCTGGCGCGGTGTTTTGGCTGACCGTATGGTTCTGTCTGCTTTTTTTGTTGCGAATGCTCCCCGGCACTGCGGGACTGTTTTTTACAGTCATCCAGGTGCTGGTAGGCATCGCTCTGGCATCGACGGCGATTCCGCTGTTTGTGCGGACGGTTCGACGACGGATGTTGTGGAGTCTTCGTAACAAGCTGGTCGTTACCTATCTTCTTATCGGCCTTGCCCCCCTGGTCCTGTTTGTCATCCTGGTTTCGATCTCCGGCTATGTTGCGGCTGGACAGTTTGCAATCCACCTTGCCGATTCACGTCTTCAGGAGCAGGTGGCGCAGATGAGCAGTGACAATGGGCATCGCATCGAGCTGGTATCGCATCTCGTTCAGGGCGACCAGATGCCCCTCGCATTCGACCGCAGCGATCTGTCCGGAGGCGGTGTGACAGGCGCCAGGCCTACGTTGGAGAGTTCGGTCTATATCAATGGGGCTCCTGCAATGCAGGAAGCACATCATGGAAAGACTCCCCTCGGTCTTCCTCCCTGGGCAGCGGAGGTCAAAGGGGGGCAATTCTCCGGGCTTGTGCTCGATGGGAATGATCTCTACCTGACTGCGCTCAATCAGCGCAAACTGCGGGATGGACGTCTGCTGAGTCTGATTACCAGCCTGATCGTCGACAGGCAGGTCATGGATAGGATCTCGACCGGTCTGGGACGTGCTCAGCTCCTCGCAGAACGGGAATCGGAGGAGCGCACCCGCGAGGGACGTCTTCGACGGAGGAGCACCTCGGTCTCGGGAGGCATGCAGATTCCAGGGGTGAATCTGCTGGACATTCAGGTGCATTTCCTTTCGACCATCGGGGTTACGGACTGGGGAACAGGGGATCGCGACAACGTTCCCATTCAGGTGGATTCGCGGCCGTCGCTGCTCTACAACCAGCTTTTCGGCTCCTCCCTTGGGGGTCAGATCATCGACGCTTACAAGACGGGCCTGATCGTGTTGTGCGTGCTCTTCGCCCTAATTGAGCTGTTGGCGTTGGTGATGGCCACGCGACTGAGCAAGACGATTACGGCTTCGGTTTCCGATCTCTACGAAGCAACCCAAAGGATCGACAAAGGCGATTTCATCAATAGGATCGGCGTAAAACGGCAGGATCAGCTGGCCGAGCTCAGCCGCTCTTTCAATAAGATGACCGGTTCCTTGCAGCGCTTGCTGCAGGAGCAGAAGGAGAAAGAGCGGCTCCAAAGTGAGATCTCGATCGCCCAGGAGGTTCAGGCCAATCTGTTCCCGCGGCAGATTACGAGCCTTCCAACACTCGAGCTGCATGGAGTGTGTCGCCCTGCCCGTTCAGTCAGCGGTGATTATTACGACTTCCTGGTCTTTCATGAGGCGGCTCACAATGGTCACGCGAGCCGGAAAGAGACTGGCGTGGGAATTGCCATCGGCGATATCAGCGGCAAGGGAATCTCGGCCGCGCTTCTCATGGCCACATTGCACTCGGCTGTGCGAGCGTATCGCTTTGCCAGCGAGGAGCTGGTCTACAGCGAGTCGGTCCTCGCGGGCCTGATGGCCGATCGCGACGATCTGGGAGGAGACTGCGATGAACTGTTTCAGTCGCCAGGTCGAATCCTCTCGCTCTTGAATCGTCATCTCTATCGCAGCACCCAGCCGGAAAAGTATGCGACCTTATTTCTCGCACACTACGATGCCCAGTCGGCAATGCTCACCTACTCGAATGCAGGCCAGCTTCCTCCGCTTGTGCTGGGGAGAGATGGCGTTGTGCGTCGGCTCGATCGCGGAGGTACCGTTGTTGGCCTGATGGACGGCATGCGCTACGAGGAAGATCGCTTCCAGATGCGCTCTGGAGACATCCTTGTGGGCTACTCAGATGGCGTCACAGAGCCAGAGAACGACTTCGGGGAGTTTGGAGAAGAGCGCCTGATGGAGGTGGTACGGAGGTATCGAAACGAACCGCTGCACGTCATCTCAAACCAGGTCATGCAGGCGCTCGATGCCTGGATCGGGGCCGAGGAACAGCCCGACGATATCACTCTCGTGCTGGCGCGGCAGGTTTAGACACTCCCCACTACGTGCAAACTCTCCTGAAAATGACGATCAAAACCGTGTCCAGAGATCACCAGCCCCGATCTTTGTAGGAGAAGCGCTGGCCAGTGACGGTCAAATGTCCGTCCATGGACGTGATTTTTGATATTCGAACAACGAATCCTTCGGCTGTTCTCGCTAAATGCAAGAAAACTATGTATCGGAATTTGGAAGTCCCTGTGCTTACTGGTGCGGGAGGCTCCACCGTTTGGGAGGGCTGCCACCGAGCAAACTTCGAGGATCAACCAGATGAGAGAACATGACGCAGAATGCCGGTTGCTGAAGAAGCTGCTTTTCGTACTGGTCGGAATAGCCTCAGTCGCCGTCCCCCGTCCCATCCTCGGTTCAGAGCCCGGGACGGTCGGGCTGGTCGTACTGCAGCTCTTCAGCGATCAACAGCCGAATAAGCGTGGAGTGTACGTGGTGAGACAGGTGTTGCCGGCTTCCGCTGCCGCGAACGCGGGGATCGTAGCGGGCGACGTGATTGTCCAGACGGATGAGAGGCCCGTAGCCGGCTTGGACACAAACGAGATGAAGAAGAGATTAGGCGGCGAGGCGGGCACGTCCATCAAGCTTTCGATCGTTCGTGCTGGTGGAGAGTTTCAGAAGATGACTCTGGTGCGGAAGCCTTTCGACCCGCATCGAAATCCGCCGACCGATAGTTTCAGCTACGTGATTCCGGGAGACTGGGAGATGGACCCCAGGTATCCCTTTCCCTTGCCGTGGTCCCCAGGGATCGCCCACCAGGGATTCGAGGATCTGTCGTTTGCCCCGGGTTTTGATGATCTCGAGTCCCCGGAATATCACAGCTACCTCATTCTCTGGTGGCTTGACGGCAAGACGGAGTTTTCGGCCGCACAGCTGCAGTCCGAGATGACGACATACTTTCAGGGGTTGGCAAAGCAGCGAGGGCAGAATAATCACTTTACTCCCGATCTCTCGCGAATAACGGCGGAGTATGCCGGGTCCAGCATGGGGCCGACGAGTTTTGGCGGAGTGCAGGCCGCGAGTTTTATCGGGCTGGTGACGCTATATGACCGTCATGGCAGTTTGATCTCGCTACATTCGGAGGTCGTCGCCTCCCAGTGCTCGCCCGGCCATACGGCTGTCTTCTTCGAGATGTCGAAGGAGCCTCGGCCGGCAGCTCTATGGAAACAACTGGATGCGGTCAGAGACGGATTCAGTTGCAAACGATGAACCAGATGCGAGCGGATTACGGCTTCGTTTGCACAGACTTTACGGCAATGGCGTTGGGAGATGAGCCCGTTGGCAGGATGGTGAAGAGAGCTGCGCCCTGCTGGCCCTGGGTCCGGATGACCGCAACGTCTCCGGAGTGAGCATCTGCCGCCAGAAGGATATGTTCGTCGGCCGAGAAAGCCAGGGCGTCCGGCGCGGATCCCGTACGTACGGTGGTTACGAGACGTCCGTCGTCGATGCTGTAGATGCTGATGAGGTCAGAGGCGAAGTCCGCGACCCATAGTGTGGAATTGTCCTTGGTAATCAGGCCATGGACCGGTTTATTGCCAATCATGTAGGTCCCGAGGACCTGATTGTTCCAGGTATCGATCTCTGAGATGGAATCGGAGCCGAAGTTGGACACGAAGACCTCACCGCCATCCGGCTTCAGTGCGAGATGAACTGGTGTCGTGCCGACGTCCAGCATCGTTAGAAGATGGTCTGAAGTTGCTGCGGGATCTTGCCGGGCGGGCCATGATCCCACAGCCGCGGCCAGCGAAATCACCATGACCTGATGCCCGCCCGAGCAAGCAATGAATGCCTTTGAGGAGTCCGGAAGAATGGCGATGTCTGTCGCTCCAGGGCAGTCGGGAAAGGCCGCGCGAAACTTCAACGGCGGATCGGAACCGTCTTGCGGTGCAGGCTGCGGAGCTTCCGGAGACCCTGGCTGCAGGGTACTCGGGCTGGCGTAGGAAGCGGCGCTGTAGATCGAGACGCTGCCCGATCTTCGATTCGAGACAACTACAGATCGCATGTCCGGCGAGACGCGTGCGAGACCGGGCTCCTCGCCCGTGCCTACGGCTGCGATCTCACGCCGGCGGTCCAGGTCGATAACGCTGACGGAGTTCGAGCCCGAGTTCGCGACGTAGGCGCGTGCTCCCGTCGCATCCACGCTGATGAAATAAGGTTGCCGATGGACTCCTATCGTCGACACGATGGTGTTGCTCCGTGCGTCGATCACGGTAATTGTGCCAGACTTTGTGTTGACCGCGTAGATCTCATTGCGCTGCGGGTTTGCGGCGATGCCGGTGGGATTATCGCCCACCCGGAGGGTGCGGTCCGGACGCAGGTTTACCAGGTCAAGAACACTGACGGTATTGGAGTTACCGTTTGTGACATACGCATACTCTCGATATCCGGCAGGCACATCGGGGAAGCTCCTGCTGCGACATCCCGAGAGTGGGAATAGGATGAGAGAAGAAGCCGCAACAAGGGTGGTGCGGAAAAGATTTTGGGATTTCGACACTGGTCCGAGTCTATCGGTCACGATTGGGCTGTCGCAAGTTCATGCACAGGGAAAAAGATTTTTTGAAATTGCGAAACCTTTCGTTTAGGAAATGTGTCTACGAGAATGATGCTGAGAGTTGCCTGATGGGGAGCTCCTGCATCGTCTGTAAATCCTTCTCGGACAACGAAGCTACCTCGTGTAGCTTCGTTGATTTTTTTATGAGCATGATTTTTGCTCGTATCACCTGAATCTGTTAGTGATCTGTCAGCGGTGGCGCGTGCGGGACCAGTTGCGGGCGACCCAGCCGGCATACCCGAGCTGCACAGCAATCACTCCGGCATAGACAAAGACGAGATGGCGATGGGCCATCGTGGAGAAGTCGAAGAAAGTCTGCCAGGTCATGGGTGAAGGGTATCTCCGTCTACTGTGGGGTTTCGAGCGAGGCTTCAAGTGCCAGGAGGGCTGCCTCCTGCTCGGCGAGCTGGCGACGGCGCTCGAGAGCGAAACGGAAGGCAATCAGGAAGATTCCCCACATGGCCCAGCCGGCAAGGTTCCAGAGGACGGCGGGAACCATCGCCGGATCGATTCCACCTCCATCCGAGCCGAAGACCGGTGCAGGATGCTGGGTACGCCACCAGTGGATCGACATATAGATGATCGGAACGTCGATCGCCGCAAAGATTGCGAGAACGGCTGAAAGGACTGCGGTCTGCCCCGAAGGAGAGAAGCGACGGAGCAGAAGGTAACTGACATAAAGCAGCCAGAGGAGGAGCTCAGTCGTGAGACGGGCATCCCAGGTCCACCAGATTCCCCACGCAGGTTTGCCCCAGAGCATCCCTGTCGCAAGCGTGATGCCGACGAAGAGAACGGTGATCTCTGCCGATGCTACGGCAAGCGCGTCGGCAGAAAGAGCCTTGAGAGGATCTCGACGCCGCCAATAGAGAAACGCCAGCGAGGCAGCGAGATTGACGTAAGGAAAGACGAGACCAAGAATGGCGTGCGCCAGATGGTAATAGAAGATGCGCTGCAGATTCCCCATGGTCTCTTCCATGGGAGCCACGAAGATCGCCTGCCTGAACCCGACAACCAGGACCGCAACGGTAGCTGCGAGCCAGAGCCAGGCAAAGTTGCGAAGAGTGGAGGAGCGCGCCACGATGGAATTATTTTACCGCGATTCTTTAGCTTTGATGGGAATTTGCGGCAGAGCGAACGAAATACAGGGATTCTTCGCCCCGGCTGAGCGTGTCAGAGCTCGGGCGAGTACTACTCGGCGTTGAGGACTGTCTCAAACAGCAGGATGCAGATAGTCGTATAGATGATGTCGTAACAAGCCAGCTGGGTGATCCAGGAGCGGAGATAGATAGGATCGAGCTCGGCGGTAAGGACGCCGGTGGTGGCCTGGACCATCATCAGGACGGCGGGCAAGGAGAGCGGCAGCAGGATAAGGGGAAGAAGCAGCTCGCGGTTGCGAGCGCGAAGCCCAAGCGCGGCGAAGAAGGTCCCGTTGACGACCAAAGCCCATGTTCCAAGTGGAAGGATCGCGGCGAGCAGCCATGCGTTGCCAAGCACGTGCAGGTTGAAAAAGACGACGAAGATGGGGGCGAGAACGGCTTCGACCACAAGGACAAAGATCATATTCGCCAGCGCCTTGCCGACGAAGAGGGCTGAGGCTGGCGAAGGCGCCATCCGCTGCGCTTCGAGGACCTGGTTGCGCTGCTCACGGGTCCAGGACTGGTTGAGCGCGGTCATGGAGGCAAAGAGAAGGCCCACCCAGAGGACTCCGCCAGAGATCTGACGCGTGGTGGAAGGGTATCCGGCGGGATCGAAGGCGATGGAAAAGACGACCACCATCAGGAGCACGAAGAACAGCATGCCATTGATGGAGTCGCGCGAGCGCCATTCGAGGCGCAGATCCTTGCGAAGGTGAGTGAGGACGAAGGAGAGGTACCTCAACGGGCGTCTCCGGCCGGGGCTTTCGTGAGGTCGGCGAGGCTGGCCTCGGAGGCGCGGAGATAGTCGGTCGGAGAGAGGATGACCTGCAGGCCGCGTTGTCCGGCGGAGACGCTGATAACGTCGAAGAGCTCGATGGTCTCATCGGCGAACGCGGGAAAGGGCTTCTTCGCGCCCATGACGGTCACACCGCCACGGATGTAGCCCGTGAGGGGCTCGACATCTTTCAGGCTGGCAAGCTCGGCCTTTTTGGCTCCGGCGGCTTGGGCGAGTTTCTTAAGGTCGAGCTCGGAATCGCCCGGAATGACGGCAAAGAGATGTTCGCCTGTGTTGGTGTGGGAGAGCAGCGTTTTGAAGACTTGTTCAGGCGGCAATCCAATTTTGCGAGCGACCGAAATGGCGGTGAGATCCTCAGGGTCGACCTCATACCCCCGAAGCTCGTAACTGATATCGAGGGAGTCGAGGAGGCGGGCTGCATTGGTCTTGGTCAATTTCTGGGCAGGTGTGGCTGATTTCATCCGTGGCTTCCGGTGACGAGGTCGATGACCTGGCCCTGACGCATGATGAGGGTGCGGTCGGCGAGAGGTTCGGCGAGTGAGGCCTGATGGGTCGTGAGGATCAGGGTGCGGCGGCCGCCTCCTGGGACCGGCCAGGTCCGGAAGTCGGCGAGCAGATCGACGAGATGCCCCGCGCTCGAGACATCAAGGTTTGAGAACGGCTCATCGAGCAACAACAGCTCAGGGTCCGTCTGAAGGACGCGGGCAAGCGAGGCGCGCTGGCGCATTCCCTGGGAGTATTGGCCGACGGGACGGGGGAGTGCGGGGTCGAGACCAACCGCGCGGAGGGCCATCTCGGGCGAACCCACACAGGCGCAGCCTTCGCCGCGGTGGAGTGTCGCGAAGTAACTGAGGTTCTCCATGGCGGTAAGTTCGTCATACAGCATGGTGGAGTGGCTCATGTAGGCGATACGGTGCCGTTGCCGAAGGGGCAGATCCCCAAAGGCCGTTGCCCTGCCGCGTGTGGGCGAGATCAGACCGGCTACCGTGCGCAACAGCGTCGATTTTCCGGCGCCATTTTCTCCCAGGATGACTGTCGATGATCCTGCTGGAAACGCAGCGGTGACATTCCGCAGTGCGGCGAAAGCTCCGTAAATCTTGGAAACCGACTCAAGGGATGCAGCGGTGACAGAGAGAGCCTGATCGCGGATTGGAGTGGCGGTGGACATGCACGGGTCTGCCTTTAAGGCTTCTTAGCGAGTATAGAGCGTGCGACTCAGCGAAGAGAGCTTAGCGTGCTACGGGCAGAGCGGACGCGGTGTTGACAGGCTTCTGGTTTGCGGCGGGAGCATACTTCGAGGCGCACTTGGCCTGCAGCTCTGTGGCGTGAAAGACCCCATCCTTACCAAAGGTTCCGATGGCGAGCGCCTGAGCATCGTCCTTGAAGGTGTCGGGCGGAGGCTCGGACCCGCTATAGACGACTCGGAGGGTGTGTCCCTGCTCCAGCAGATTGAAGGTGGCGTTAGTCCCGGTCCGCTGGATGCTCCCTGGGGCGACATTGCCGGCCACACGAAGATGACGCGTGTAGGCCTTGTTTCCCATGCCTTGAAGCTCAGTGATCGTGACGTAGTAGCTTTTGTTGTCGCGCACGCCGGTGATCGCAAGGTAGGCGACGGTCCCCAGGATGAGAAGGGTGGCGACGATGATCTTAAGCGGGCTCTTACGGTCAATGTTCGACATGGTTTGCTCTTTATTTTACGCCTGGTCATTGCCGCACGGGCGGGGAAGCACAAATTCGAAGAAAAAATGACATTTTGAGGAACTTTCTTTCTCCTGTGGCGTAACCACAGGTATTAAATGTGGACATGCCACAGGAGAAGCGAATGGGCGATGCGAAGCTGGACCTTTTGCAGGGCACGCTGGATCTGATGGTGCTACAGACTTTGGCGGCCATGGGCGAGATGCATGGTTATGGGATAGCGCGGCGAATTGAACAGGTCAGTGGCGATGAAGTTTTGCTCAATCAGGGCACGATCTATGCGGCGCTGGTGCGGCTGCAGCAGCGCGGATGGATTGAGGCGGAGTGGGGAGCGTCGGACAACAACCGCCGCGCCAAGTTCTATTCGATTACGAAGCGGGGAAGAAAACAGCTGGCTGACGATACCGAGTACTGGCGGAGGCTGGCGAGCGTGATGGGACGCGTCCTGGCGATGGGCGAGGAGGTTGAAGAGCAATGACTCACAAAAGAAGAGGATCGTGGATGGATGCTCTGCGCCGTACCCAGGCCAGAGTGGCAGCGTTCTTTCGCAGGGACTCGATGGATAGGGATCTGGAAGAGGAAGTCGCTGCTCACATCGCAATGGCGACCGAAGAAAACGTGCGCCGCGGGCTGAGCCCGGAGGAGGCCAGGCGGCGGGCTCTGGTGCGCTTCGGAGGCGTGGAGCAGGCCAAGGAGCGGCAACGGGAGTCTCGTGGGCTGCCGTGGCTGGATACGGTGCTGCAGGATCTCCGCTATACCGTGCGGACACTGGCGCGCGACCGGGGATTTGCGACGGTTGCGATTCTGATTCTGGCGCTGGGCATTGGAGCGAATGTGGTGGTGTTCAGCGTGGTGAACACGATTCTGCTGCGGCCGCTGCCGTTTTACGATCCGTCGCGCCTTGTCTGGATTGCGCCGGAACATCCGAACGGTCTGTCGGATTCGACGTATTCGGTGGATGCCTATGAAGATCTTCGCTCGATGAACCGGTCCTTCGAGGATGTGACGGGATACTTTGCCTTCTCGACGACGGACAACTACAAACTGACCGGTCGCGGGGATCCAAAGCCGGTCACCGGCATCATGGTCGCAGGAAATTTCTTTCACGTCCTCGGAGTGGAGCCGCAGTTGGGCCGGTTGTTTACCGAGGATGAGTCAAGAAAAGGTGGACCCGCGGCCGTTCTTCTGGCGCACCCTTTCTGGCAAAGGCAGTTCAGCGGTGACCGCTCCATCGTGGGCAAGGTGATTACTCTCGATAACCATCCGGTGACTGTCGTGGGGGTATTGCCTGAGAGCTTCGATTTTGGGGCAGCTTTTTCACCCGGATCAAAGGTGGACATTCTGACTCCGGTGATGATGGACGAGATCCGCTACGAAGGAAACACGCTGGCACTCATCGGCAGATTGAAGCCGGGGGCTACGGTTGAGCAAGCGCGAGCCGAAGCAAAGACGCTGTTTCCCCAGTTTTATTGGGGCAAGAAGTATCCCGACTCGAAGGGGAACTATACCGGCTGGCCAATTCCTCTGAAGGACTACGTCAGCGGAAAGCTGAGGCGCTCTCTGGTAGTGCTGTGGTCGGCGGTCGGGCTGATCCTGCTGATTGTTTGCGTGAATCTCTCGAATCTTCTGTTGGCGCGTGCGGCGGCTCGCAGTAAGGAGTTCGCCCTACGCAGCGCGCTGGGAGCGGGGCGCGGAAGACTGATTCGCCAGTTGCTGACGGAGAGCCTTGTCCTGGCCGTTGCGGGCGCCGCTTTTGGGCTGGCTCTCTCCTATGCGTTGCTCCGGTATCTCGCCCACCAAGGTTCGATCGCACTACCTCTGCTGAACAGCGTGCGACTGGATACAGCCGCGCTGCTGTGGACGTTGGCAATCACCGTCTCGACATCGGTGCTCTTTGGTCTGCTGCCCGGAGTGAGAGCCTCGCGGGCCAACGTGCAGGAGGCGCTCAAAGACGGTGGTCACGGCGCGACCGAAGGCCGAAAGCACGAGGCCATGCGTACGGTGCTGGTGGTCTCTGAGGTTGCGCTTGCCTGTGTGCTTTTGATCGGGGCAGGCCTGTTGCTGCGTAGCTTTCTGAAGGTGCTGGATGTGGATCTCGGATTCCAGCCTGCGACCGCAGCGGCGATGAAGCTGGACTACGACGACGGCAACAGCACGGATCGCCGCAGCGCGATCCTGCAGAACGTGGCGCGACGCGTGAGCGCGATTCCTGGCATCGATGCGGTTGGATTCTCGGATAACCTGCCGCTCGATCGCAACCGGGGCTGGGGAGGGCCGCGGGTCAAGGGCAAGAACTACAAGCCCGGAGAGGTTCCGGGAGCGTTCGTCTACATCGTCTCGCCCGGGTACATGAAGGCGATGGGCATGCGGCTGCGAGGGAGAGATTTTGCGTGGTCCGATAGCGATAAGAGCGAAGGCGTCATCATCCTGAACCGGAAGGCAGCAAAGGGACTTTGGCCCGATGAGGATCCGATCGGCAAGATCGCGGTCTTAGGCAAAAAAGATGTTCGCGTAATCGGCGTCATCGACGACGTGCGCGACACCAACATTGAAGGGCAGACGGGCTGGCAGATGTACCTGCCAATGACAGAGAGCGACTGGGGCCCGGACGGGGCCTACCTGGTGGTACGAACGAAGCTACCTCCGGCACAACTCTCCGGCACGGTATTGCGCACGCTGCGGGAGATCAATCCTAATCAACCCTCGGTTGAGTTCCGCCCGATGCAGCGCGTCGTTGACCATGCTACTTCGCCGCGTCAGTTCTTTGTCCTTTTGGTCGGCACATTTGCCGGATTGGGGCTGCTGCTGGCCTCACTCGGCATCTACGGCGTGATCTCTTATTCTGTTACGCGCCGGACTCAGGAGATCGGAATCCGTATGGCGTTGGGGGCATCCCCGGGCCATGTTCAGATAGGCGTAATCAGAAATACGCTGCAGATGGCGGCTGTCGGGATTGCGGCCGGCGCCGTGTTGTCCATAGCCATGGCCCATCTAATCTCGTCCCTGCTGTTCGGAACCGCTCCGACGGATCCGCCCACCTTCGCGGGGATGCCCGTGCTGCTGGTCGCCGTGGCGCTGCTGGCGGGATATCTTCCGGCGCGGCGAGCGTCAAGGATCAATCCCATGGTTGCGCTGCGAAACGAGTAGTTCTCCTCAAACGAAAAGCCGGCAGGGGATAGGTTTCCTGCCGGCGTCTTTTTTGCATAAATTAAGTTGAACCTATGCGGCGGCCTGCAGATTGACCCCATCGGAGATGGTGCTCAATAACTTATCGGCTTCCTTTTCTTCATTGAGGATAGATTCGAGGATACGGACGTCTTCCGTCAGGCCCAGAATGTTGGCCCATGTGCGCAAGGTACCGTACACGGCGATCTCGTGATGCTCCACCTGCTGCCCGCAAGCGATGAGGGTGATATCGCGGATACCGGTATCGGAGGCGTCCTTGATGCTGTCTTCGGCTTCAGTGACCAAGCCGCTAATGGCCTTGCAGGTCTCTGTGTCGGCGTCGCCGGTTGCGTTGCGAACCAGGGCTTCGACATTGGCGACATGACCTTCGGTCTGTCGCAGATGGTCGCGGAACGCTGTGGCAAGCTGCGGATCGGTGGACTTCTCGATCATTTTGGGGAGGGCATCGGTAATCTTTTGCTCCATATCCAAAGCCTTCTTCAAATTGGTGATGTAAAGCGTACGCAGATCTTCGATGTTGGCCGAGAACATTTTCATGCTGATGCTCCTTTTCCATGTTTTGGCGTGGAGACGCCGTTAACGCCTTTCGTGGCGAGGTGCGGTAAATGAAATTTCTTGTTTCCGAAGTGAGACGGCATCGTGCGCCGGAGTGCTCACGGGTCGTGCGCGTTCTGTGTGGTTGGATGCGAGGCGACTGGCGGGGTTGGCCACCAGTGCTTGCGGATGCTTGGAGGAAGGTACCCCGCGGCGTGTGCTGTGCCGAGCCAACAGCGATATACTCGGTGTTACGTCAGCATGCGGCGCAGCGATTGGTGGAAAGAGGTTTGGTATGAGCACACATGGCAATCATCATCCGGGTGAAAACGGCACGAACGGTGACGGATACAGAGTTCCGACGGGTCGGGCGGATTGGATCGTCAAGCGTAAGGCGGAGGCCGCGCGGACCGGCGACGGGAATATGTCCCAGATGCACTTTGCACGCAAGGGTCTGATTACGGAAGAGATGGCGTTTGTGGCCGAGCGCGAGAAGATCTCCGTCGAAAAAGTGCGCAGCGAAGTGGCCAAGGGAACAATGATCATCCCGGCCAATATCAACCATGTTGAGTTGGAGCCGATGGCGATTGGTGTGGAGTCGTTGTGCAAGATCAACGCGAACATCGGCAACTCGGCACTGGTTTCAAACGTTGACGAGGAACTGCGGAAGCTACACACCGCCGTGCACTTCGGAGCCGACACCGTCATGGATCTTTCGACCGGCGGCGATATCCCGATGATTCGCGAGGCGATTCTGCGGCATAGTCCAGTGCCGATCGGCACGGTGCCGTTGTACGAGGCGCTGAGCAGGGTTAAGCGTGTCGAAGACCTTAACATCGACCTGTATCTCGAAGTGATTGAAGAACAGGCCCAACAGGGGGTGGATTACTTTACGATTCACGCCGGTGTGCTGATCCAATACGTGCCAATGGTCGCCAAGCGTATTACCGGCATTGTGAGTCGAGGCGGCGCAATTATGGCCCAGTGGATGACGCACCACCACAAACAGAACTTCCTCTATGAGAACTTCGACCGCATTACCGAGATTATGGCGAAGTATGACGTCAGCTACTCCCTTGGCGACGGCCTGCGTCCTGGTTGTGTTGCTGACGCCAGTGACGAAGCGCAGTTTGCCGAGCTGAAAACTCTGGGCGAACTGACCCGGCAGGCATGGAAGTCGGATGTGCAGGTGATGATCGAAGGCCCCGGCCATGTGCCGATGGATAAGATCAAGGAGCAGGTAGATAAGGAAGTCGAGCTCTGCGATGGCGCTCCCTTTTATGTGCTTGGACCTCTGGTCACCGACATCGCTCCCGGATACGACCACATCACCTCCGCGATCGGTGCAGCAATGATCGGGTGGCACGGAGCTTCTATGCTCTGCTATGTCACTCCGAAGGAACATCTTGGCCTGCCGAATGAGAAGGATGTGAAGGACGGCATCATCGCCTACAAGATTGCGGCTCACGCGGCAGACATCGCCCGGCATCGTCCGGGAGCACGGGACCGTGACGATGCGATCTCACATGCCCGGTATACCTTCGATTGGGACAAGCAGTTCGCGCTGTCTCTCGATCCGGATACGGCACGCGGGATGCACGACGAGACACTTCCGGATGACTACTACAAGGAAGCCGCATTCTGCAGCATGTGCGGTCCGAAGTTCTGCTCCATGAACTGGTCCAGCAAGGTCGATCAGTTCAATGAGCGTGAGCACGGGCTCAAGAAGCCAGACCTTACGCAGATCGTCACCGAACAGATGGCGCTTCGAGGATAATCAGCACACACGATCGAAGAACGATGTATGGCCGCTCCAGCTATCTCTGGTGCGGCCATTTGCTTTGGCGTGAAGCGGGCCGCTGCAAGACGCTCAGCCAGCTCCAGGTCCGCCGCAGCGAAAAGGGAGCAGCGAAACGGTCGCCTGCAGCAAGGTCTGCCTCCATGAGGAAGGCCGCGAAAACCAAGGCTTCACGGTGATCCAGTTATCCACAGTTTGCACAGGCAAATCCTCGAAACGAAGACAACGCCATGAGCAGATAAGATGTCTCAGTTTGTAACGGAAGAGAAATCTTCCAGAAGGAGAGAGTAGCCTATGGCCAACCAAAATATCAGGAGCATTCCTGATAGGAACGTCCGGGAAACCGGAGGAACCAGTGGATGGCACGAAGCAGTTCAACCCAACCAAAGTGACATGAACAGAGGGCGGGAGCCCCGGGCCGAGCCCGGGACTTCCAAGCGAAGTTAGCCACAACCGGATGGGAACCGATGTTCGATAACGGTTCTCCAAAAATCGAAAAAAAGGCGGATCCCTCGGGATTCGCCCTTTTACCTTTTACTATGCGCGCTATTTCAAAGCGGCCTCCAGCACGGACGAAGCGCGGTTGAGAGCCTCGGTGAGCTGCGTGAGCTGTTCTCTAGCCCGCGAAGCGTCATTCTCCCCGATCGCTTCATTGACTCCGGGAATAACAACGGCAGCGTAACCCGTGTATTCGCCCGGAGCGTAGATGGTGTGTTTATACCAGGGCCGATGGGGAAGGCCGTTTGGAGACAACAACGCACTCTCTGCGCTGCGCAGCGCAGTATTCAGTGTTGCGGTATCAGCAGGGGGCGCGACTTGGCGTGACCGGATAGCTGTCCCCGCAGATTCGAAGCGATGGGCTGCGGCGAGAACGGTTGCGAAATCCAGGTCCAGCTTGCTCGCAGTCGCATGTCTCTGGGCGCGGTCAAGATAGCTCGCGATCTCCTTGCCATAAAGCGCGTAATCATAGGGCAGGACATCGGTATCGGCCATATGAAGAATTTCTAGACCGAAGACGCGCGCCTGCTGCTGCTCATAGACAAAGGTCGGATCTGCAAACTTTGTAAACCAGTTGTAGTTGTCGAAGACAGAGTGATAGACGCCGTAGGGCCCTTCCGATCCGATATCCGTCGACGGGACACCCAGGTGCTGAATAAACGGCGTGTAATCGGAGCCGGATCCCAGATCCCCAACGTGCGCATCCTCCTCATCCGCGTTGTTGACGTGGTTGAGAACGTGACTTGGGGTATCGTGATCCTGATCCAGCTTCCACTGCTGGTATACGGTTCCCCCTTTGGGCGACGGAACTTGCTTGGCTACTTCGCGAACAAAGTGCTTTAGCGAAGGGACTGCGGCGGCCTTGAAGTTTGGACCGGAGACACCGACATCTGTGTTGAAGTATGCGACAGCGTGAGCGAGTTGGTTCGCGTGCTGCTCAGCCCATTCAGTCGAGCCCACGAGACCCTCCTCTTCGGCATCCCAGGAAGCAAGAACAATTCGGCGCTTTGGCTTCCAGCCCTGCTTGAGCAATTCGCCCAGGCCGTGAACCGTTTCAAGCATTGCTGCGGTTCCGGAGGTCGGATCGACCGCGCCGAAGACCCATGCGTCGCGATGGTTTCCAGCGATAACCCAGTCCTGTTTCTGCGAAGCATCGGTGCCCTCAATGGTGCCGATCACATCCCAGATGGTGCGGAGCGCGGTGTCCTGCTCCAGATGCATGTGGACCTTGACGTGGTCGACTCCTCCAAGGTGATAGGTAAAAGGAAGAGCTCCCTGCCACCCGCGAGGCGAGAGCGGCCCCCCAAGACATTTCAGGATGGGAGCGGCGTCCTTGTAGGAAAGCGGGTTCGCCGGAATCGAAGGTTCGTTTCCTTTGAGATCAGAGAGTGGTATCCGCTTGGAGTCAGGGAGATCAGGCGTAGAGGCGATACCGGGCGTCTGGGGATCACCGGGATAGATCGGCAGGAACTGCACCGATCCTCGCTGCACTCCGGATTCAGGCCGGAAGGGCCCCTTCGGGTAGACATCACCACGGAAGTAGCCATCATCGGCGGGGTCGGAGTAGATCAGCACACCTTTGGCGCCATATTGCTGGGCAAGATAGACCTTAACCCCGCGAAAGTTGGCTCCATAGCGGACGATCACGATCTTGTCTTTGACGCTGACTCCCAGGCTTGCCAGCTTTTTGAAGTCTTCCTCGCTGCCGTAGTTGGCGTAGACCACATCCGCGGTTACATCTCCCGACGGTGAGGAGCCGTTGAAGGCAGGAAAGATATCAGGGTTGTCCTGAAAGGGATCTCCGCCGTACTTCTTAGGATCGACATGTTCCGGCGTTGGTCCGGACATCAGCTTTTCCCCATTGGCGCTAAAGGCTTCGATCGAAATCTTTGTCGGTTTATTCAGCAGCACTTTGTAGGGAACGATCTGGGTTTCGATGCCGGCGGCCTTGAACCTGTCTGCGACATAGACAGCCGTGGCATAGTCCTGCTGTGAAGAGGCCCAGTGCGGAGAGGCGGTCAGCGTCTTGAGGTGCTCTCCAGCAAGCTTTGCGTCCGGGATCGGAAGGAAGATGGCGTCCCATTTGGCCTGCTGCGCGAAGTCGCGATATCCAAAGACCTGCGGGGTTTGGGCCGAAGCAGCGAGGGCGGCGAACAGAAGCGGGGAAGCAAGCGTTCGGGCAGCGCGCAAAAGTAACCTCTGAAGGGAAAGTTAGAGGTTAGAGTACAGCATTCCGCATAGCACGACAGACGGCGCCTCGCTATGCGGAATCCGGATACTTTATGCTGCGACTGGTTGGCCGCAGAACTTGCAGCGGTGTGCTGCGACGGGAATATCGGACAGGCACTCGGGGCACGGCTTTGTGCTCGGAGGCGCGGCGGGGGGATTGAACCTCTTGAGCAGATACTGGGTCGGCATGACGAGGAAGAAGTAAACAACTGCGGCAATCAGAAGGAAGTTGACGATGGCGGTGATGAACTTCCCGTACTCAATTACGCCGCCGCCGACATGGCCTATTAGATAATCGAAGTTGGGCTTCCCTACAATAGCGCCGAGCAACGGGTTGATGATGTTGGCCGTCAGCGCAGTGACGATGGAGGTGAAGGCCGCGCCGATGATGACGGCTACTGCGAGGTCCATCACGTTTCCGCGCAGAATGAAATCGCGAAAGCCTTTGAGCATGAGATCTCCCTATCTTGAAGTCACGTGCTTGATCACGGCGAGTATACGACAGGTCCAGCTGCAAAGTTATCCAGATCGTGTCATCCAGAGCGCGTAAGGATAGAGGAGAAAGAACAGAATCATTCCGATCGCCATCAGGTCCATGTACAGAAGGAGGAGGACACCGCCGTGATAGAGGCTCCAGCGTGTGTTCATGCAGCGAAGGTGATCGATGGTTCCGGCAATCGCCGCGATGGCTGGAAAGATCAGCAAAGGCGTTGCGTGGTTGTGGGGGAAATCCGAGAGCAGAACTGAGGCGCCGAGGCTGAGAAGAACCAGGAGAGCTCCGCGAAGGAGGGAACGGCAGCGCGGGTTGAAAAAGCGATAAATCACCTTGCTCCCTCATAGGGTAGACGCTTTTCTCGACGCAATGTCGAGGCGGGCCGGTATTCGACGCCGCGATATGATGAGAGCAGGAGTCCGCTGACTCAATTCCCGGAGAGCATGTGAAGGCAATTCAGGAGCAGTCAACAGAATCAGAGGTGAGCGAATCGAGACAGGCGAAACCGGAACAGACGCGGACCTGGCAAGGGTTCGCCCTAATTCTTGGATGCAGCCTTCTTCTCCGGATCCTGGTTTTGTGGGCGGTTGCCGGAACGCCGCTGGCCTCGGATTCCCAAGACTATCGCGGGATGGCGCTGCGGCTGTTGCAGGGCGACCACTTCGTGCCCTACTGGCCTCCCGGACTCCCGTTGTATCTCGCTCCCTTTCTTGCTGCAGGCTTCGGAGACATCGTGCTTCGCGCCTCCATGTTGGCCTGGTGGATTCTGTTTTGCTTCGGTTGGGTCCGGCTGGGTCGTGATCTCGGTGTCAAAACAAACACCCTTTTATTGCTGCTGGCGGTCTTCAGCGTGACACCGGCACTCATCCATTTTTCTGTTGAGCCGATGACGCAACTGCCCTCCGCGGTCCTGCTGCTGCTCGCGGTGAGCGCATCTGTGCGGTGTTGGAAGGGTGCAGGTTGGCGCGAAGCTCTGCTTCTGGGGGGAACCATGGGCGGACTCGCGCTGATCCGGCCGAGTGCGCTTCCTCTGATGGTCGCGTTTCCCGCGCTGATCTACCTTAGCCGCAGACGCTTCACAGAGCCGATGATTGCTATCACGCTCGGAGCCGTGATGATTCTTGCCTGGGTCGCAAAGGTGCATCAGCTTTCCGGGCAATGGACCATCAATAATTCAAATGGAGCCAATCTCTACTACGGTAACAATCCGTGGACGCCGCTCTACCGGACCTGGTACTTCGGATCACATGCCAAGGTGGGCACCGATGAGATCCTGCAGTTCCCCGAGTACGAGACGATCGTCCGCCAGATCACGGCGCTGCCGGAGACGGAACGAGGAGCAGCCTTCCAGAAGAAAGCCGTCGAGTATGTTCTCCATCGGCCCGATCTGTTTCTGCTGCGAACGATAAACCGCGTGCGCTGCTTCTGGGGCTTCGATATCTTCACCGCGGCAAATCTGCGTGAAACTGACCCCACTGCAAGCCGCTGGTTCGTCCCGGTGTTCAGCATGGATGCCGCATGCTACCTGATGATCGCCGGCTTCGCTTTCTACTGGATCGCTGCTGCCCCGGCTCTCTTCTGGGCCCGTTGGGAGACCTGGCTACTGACCACGACGGTTGTGTTGTATGCGCTGCCTTACTGGGTCACGATGTCACATCCGACCTATCATTTTCCCGTGATGGCTCCCTTGGCTCTGCTTGGCGCACTCGCCTGGCAGCTTGTCCGCTCTTCAGGGACCGGAAGCCGCGCACGCGGCTGGGCAGCGCTTGTGATGCTGGCCCTGATCCAGGTGGAGTGGGCCTTTTATCTTGCCCAGGGATAGAGTGTCCGGCCCTGAGAGCCGGACACATGAGTTTATGCTGTTGCCAGCTCCGGCTTGCCTGCGGCTTTCTCGAACATGTCTTTGATGGACTGTTTGAAGGGCGCGCGAAGGACTCCGTGCTCGGTGATGATGGCGGTGATGTACTTCGCCGGAGTGGCGTCGAAGGCGGGATTCTGAATGGCGGCTCCGTTGGGAGTCATCTGCTTTCCATTCGAGTGCGTGACCTCGGTGGCGCTACGCTGCTCGATCGGAATAGCGTCGCCGTCCGGCGTGTTGACGTCGATGGTCGAGAGCGGAGCGGCGACGTAGAAGGGGATGCCGTGCTCCTTGGCGAGGACGGCGACCGAGTAGGTCCCGATCTTGTTGGCGGTGTCGCCGTTGGCGGCGATGCGGTCGGCTCCGACGATGACGGCCTGAATCTTGCCCTGACGCATCAGTGAGCCGGCCATGTTGTCGCAGAGGACGGTGGTGGGGATGTTGTCGTGCAGCAGCTCCCAGGCGGTGAGGCGCGCGCCCTGCAGATAGGGGCGGGTCTCGTCGGCGTAGACGTCGATCTTGTGGCCGCGCTCGACGGCGGCGCGGATGACACCGAGGGCGGTGCCGTAGCCGCAGGTGGCGAGGGCTCCGGCGTTGCAGTGGGTGAGGACGGTGCCTTGCTGCGGGAGGAGGGCGGCGCCGTGGGCTCCCATGGACTTGCAGGCGGCGATGTCTTCGTCGTACATCTGCTGGGCTTCCTTGATGAGGGCGGCCTTGATCTCGGGAATCGAGCTGCCTGCCTCGGCCAGCGCGTTGTACTTCAAGCGCATGCGGTCGATGGCCCAGAAGAGATTGACGGCGGTTGGCCTGGTCTCGGCGAGGGTCTTCGCGATGACGGCAACTTCGTCGTTCAGGGCGGCGACGCCGGTCGCCTTGCTCTGGCTGACGCCGAGAGCGAAGCCCATCGCGGCGGAGACTCCGATGGCGGGCGCGCCGCGGACGATCATGTCGCGGATGACGGTGGCGACCTGGTTGTAGTCGGTGGCGAGGACGTAGGTCTCCTCGAGGGGGAGCTTGGTTTGGTCGAGAAAGTTAACGCCTTCGGGGAGCCATTCTAGGGTGGGAATCATGTCTCTTTTAGTTTATCGCTTCCGCCGGTCAAAGTATTCGCCGCGCTTTGCTGGGCGGAAGTCTGGCTTGCTCATTTGGTATTCCTCAAAGCCACATGCGCACTGCGCACATCGTTGGCGGTGAAGACGGAATAGAAGGGCGCGTGGGGGGCTGCCGCTTCTATCCTGGCTCGGCCGCCTTGTTCACGGTCGACGAGGCAGAGGACTCCGATGACATTCATGCCGGAGGCTTTGGTGGCCTCGATGGCGGTGATGGTAGAGCCGCCGGTGGTGCAGACGTCGTCGACGATGACTACGTGGGCTCCGAGTTTGTGGAAGCCTTCGAGGAGGCGGCCGGTGCCGTGCGTCTTTTCGGCCTTGCGGACGAGGAAGCCGTGGACGAGCGAGTCACGCTTGTGGTGCAGGTGGTGCCAGGCGGAGGCGCTCGCGGTGTTTGAGACCAGTGGGTCGGCTCCCATCGTGAGTCCGCCGACGGCGTCGGCCTGGGGGAAGTGCTCGGCGATGAGGTCGTAGAGGACGAGACCGGAGAGACGGCCGCCCTCGGCGTGGAGGGTGGTGGTGCGGCAGTCGATGTAGTAGTCGGACTTCTGCCCACTGGCGAGGGTGAAGTCGCCGAGACGGAAGGAGAGGGTGGCGATCAGGTTCAGCAGTTCCGTGCGTTGATCAGACATATTCGATTTAGGGCTACCCCCATAGATGTTTTGGTGCAAAGTCTTCTAAACAAAATACTTAGGTCCGGACTGCAGCCCTAAAGTCTTGATAAGGCTGGAGTTAGGAATAAAGTCTTGAAAATAAACAGCTTGTGCGCCGATCTTTCTTGCCGGTCTTTCTTGAAGCACTTTTTTGGGACTATCTCCAGTATAGCGGCCGGATGTGCTGAATTCGGCACTTGCAGGCGGCTGATTCCGGGCAGGTTATGGGATCTGGCCCTTGACAGGTCTACGGGAAGCAGGAAAGCGAGGTGAAGGGATTACCGTTGGAAGAAAATCATGAGAGAAAAGTAGCGGATTCCACTGGAAGTCGCATTATGTCCTGTTGTTGCGCCTATCCGATCGATAACAACCGGGTGGTGACGATCCGCATCGACCGGGGGCTGCTCGGCCTATTGCAGATGGAGGCGGTGAGCCACTAGCACAGGCCTTCAGGGAGCGGGCTCGGCGGCTTTGGCGCGGTTGTGCAGCAGAGTGCGTTCGCGTGCGTTGCGGGTGAGGGAGGCGGCGCGCTCGAACTCGGCCCGTGCCTCCTGGTGGCGGCCGAGCTTGTGGAGGAGGTCGCCGCGCACACTGGGGAGAAGGTGATAGCTCCTGAGGGCGGGCTCGTCGGCGAGCGCGTCGATGAGGGGGAGTGCGGCGGCGGGACCGGAGGCCATGGAGATGGCGACGGCACGGTTGAGCTCGACGATGGGAGATGGAGTGAGGCGGACGAGCTGGGCGTAGAGCGCGGCGATGCGGTGCCAGTCGGTGGCTTCGGGAGTGAGGGCGCGGGCGTGGCAGGCGGCGATCGCTGCTTGCAGGGTGTAAGGGCCGGGGTGGATCTCGGCATCCTGGGAACCAACTTTCGGCTCGTGCCGGCTGGCTTCGTCACGAGCCGAAGGTGGGGCAGCCGGATTTGTGGCCGATTGAGCGAGGAGGTCTTCAGCGTGTTCGAGTGCGGTGAGGCCTCGGTGGATGAGGATCTGGTCCCATCGGGAGCGGTCCTGGTCGAGGAGAAGTATGGGCTCGCCGGAGGGGCCGACGCGGGAGTTGAGACGTGAGGCCTGGATCTCCATGAGGGCGACGAGGCCGTGGACCTCGGATTCCTCAGGAACAAGTTCGGCGAGGATGCGCCCGAGGCGGAGGGCGTCTTCGCAGAGCGCGGGACGGGTCCAGTCGTCGCCGGCAGTGGCGGAGTAGCCCTCGTTGAAGACGAGGTAGATGACCTGAAGGACGGAGGAGAGGCGGGCGGTGAATTCTTCTCCGCGTGGGACCTCGAAGGGGACGCGGGCTTCGCTGAGGGTGCGCTTGGCACGGACGATGCGTTGGGCGACGGTGGGTTCGGCGAGGAGGAAGGCGCGGGCGATCTCGTCGGTGGTGAGGCCCCCGAGGAGGCGGAGGGTAAGCGCGACCCGGGCTTCGGAGGAGAGGATGGGGTGGCAGGAGATGAAGATGAGGCGAAGGAGATCGTCGCCGACGGGGTCGTCGATAGCGGCGTTGATCTGGTCGGGGGTGAGCTGGTGGGAGGATTCAAGCTCGTAGCCGAGCTGCTGGTGCTTGCGGTCCAGGAGCTTGTTGCGGCGGAGGAGGTCGATGGCGCGGTTCTTGGCAGCGGCCATGAGCCAGGCAGCGGGATTGTCGGGGATACCGGTCTGGGGCCAGCGCTCGAGCGCGGCGACGAGGGCGTCCTGGGCGAGGTCTTCGGCGAGGCCGACGTCGCGGACGATGCGGGTAAGCGCGGCGATGAGACGGGCCGACTCGATGCGCCAGACGGCGTCGATGGAGCGCTGGAGATCGGGGGCGGAGGCCATCTTCAATACAGATGAGAGCACCTTCGATTGGGGTGTGGCAAGGCGGAGTCCCCGTGGAGGGTGGGGAAGGGTCGAGCTTCCCTCGAAGTTCCCACTCCATGTAGCGATGCGACTGCGGCGTGAATGGGCCACCCGCGATGGGCGGGATTTTATGGTCGTGTGTAATGGAATTGATTGTCGTTCGTCTGCGTTGGTGAAGGAGAGATTCGGATGAGTGAAACGGTGAAGGATCCGGTCTGCGGGATGCAGGTGAAGGTAGAGACCGCGAAGTGGACGAGCGAGCACGCAGGCGAGCGGTGGTACTTCTGCAGTGAGGGATGCAGGAAGAAGTTCGAGGCTGATCCAGCGAAGTATGACGGCTCGAAGCGGGAGGGTCCGGTTGCGATTGGAGAGCTAACCGCAGCGAAGGCGGGTGGATGCTGCGGTGGAGCGCAGGCTGCGATGACGAAGGCGCCGATCTCCGGCGCTGCACCGGCGGGGAAGTATACGTGTCCGATGCACCCGGAGGTGTTGTCGGAAAAGATGGGGTCGTGTCCGAAGTGCGGGATGGCGCTCGAGCCGCTGGCTCCGGTGATGAATCGGGTGGAGTATACGTGCCCGATGCATCCGGAGATTGTGAGGGACGGTCCGGGAAGCTGCCCGATCTGCGGGATGGCCCTTGAGCCGAGGGAGGTGACGGCGGATCAGGAGAATCCGGAACTGAGGACGATGTTGTTGCGCTTCTGGGTGGGGGTGGCGTTGTCGCTGCCGCTGCTGGCGGTGATGGTGATGGAGATGTGGCCCGGACATCCGTTTGCCACGATGCTGGCGAGCCGATGGATGGGATGGGCGCAGATGGTGCTGGCGACTCCGGTGGTGCTGTGGTGCGGATGGCCATTCTTTGAGCGAGGCTGGGCTTCGATCGTGCATCGCAGCCTGAATATGTTCACGCTGATTGCGATGGGAACAGGTGCGGCTTATCTCTACAGTGTGACAGCGGTGGTTGTGCCGGGGATCTTTCCGGATTCGTTTCGAGGGCATGGCGGCGAGCTAGGGTTGTATTTTGAGGCGGCTGCAGTGATCACGGTGCTGGTGCTGCTGGGCCAGGTACTGGAGTTGAAGGCAAGAGACAGAACGGGCGAGGCGATTCGCGCGCTGCTGGGACTGGCCCCGAAGACGGCGAGAAGGATCGCGCAGAATGGTGCGGAGAGCGATGTTCCTCTGAGCGAGATTGTTGCAGGAGACAGGCTGCGGGTGCGGCCGGGGGAGAAGATCCCGGTGGATGGGGTGGTGGAGGACGGGCGCAGCTCCGTGGATGAGTCGATGGTGACGGGAGAGCCGATTCCGGTAGAGAAGACTGCGGGCGAGAAGGTGGTTGGAGGGACGATCAACGGGACGGGTGCTCTGGTGATGCAGGCGCAGCGTGTGGGTTCGGATACGCTGCTGGCGCAGATTGTGAAGATGGTGAGCGAGGCGCAGCGATCGAGGGCGCCGATTCAAGGACTGGCGGATCGGGTGGCGTCGTACTTTGTGCCCGCGGTGCTGGCGGCGGCGGCACTGGCGGCGATCGCGTGGGGGGTGTGGGGACCGGAGCCGAGACTGGCCCACGCTCTTGTGATCGCGGTGTCGGTGTTGCTGATCGCATGCCCGTGCGCTCTGGGGCTGGCGACGCCGATGTCCATCATGGTGGCGACAGGGCGGGGAGCGCATGAGGGCGTGCTGGTGCGGAACGCCGAGGCTTTGGAGACGCTGGAGAAGGTCGACACGCTGGTGGTGGACAAGACGGGAACGCTGACCGAGGGGAAGCCTCGGTTGACTGAGGTGGTGGTTGCTGAGGGCGTGAAGGAAAGCGACCTGTTGCGGGCCGCGGCAAGCCTAGAGCGGGCGAGCGAGCATCCACTGGCGGCTGCGATTGTCGCGGGGGCGGAAAACCGGGGAGTTGCGTTGGCCGAGGTGAAGGAGTTTGCGTCGGTGACGGGGAAGGGGGTCACGGGTAGCGTCGATGGCCGCCGGGTTGCGATCGGCAATCAGGCCCTGCTGCGAGACGAGCGTGTGGAGGCACATCCTCTGGAGGAACGCGCTGAAGGGATGCGTCGCGAAGGACTGACGGTGATGCTGGTTGCGATGGATGGAAGAGTGGCGGGAGCGCTTGCTGTGGCCGACCCGATTAAAGCTTCGTCGGCGGAGGTCATCAGGGAGTTGAAGAAGAGTGGGCTGTCGATCGTCATGGTGACGGGAGACAACCGGACGACGGCCCAGGCAGTAGCGAGCGAGCTTGGGATCGGGTTTGAGGCAGAGGTGTCTCCCGAGGGCAAGGCCGAGGTGATCCGGCGACTGCAGCGGGAAGGGAAGATTGTGGCGATGGCGGGAGACGGCATCAACGATGCTCCCGCACTGGCGGCGGCGCAGGTAGGGATTGCGATGGGAACCGGCACTGACGTTGCGATTGCTGCAGGAGGAATGACGCTGGTCAGCGGCGACCTGCGGGGGCTGGTGCGGGCGCGACGGTTGAGCCAGCGGACGATGAAGAACATCCGGCAGAACCTGTTCTTTGCTTTTATCTATAACGCGGCGGGGGTGCCTCTGGCGGCTGGAGTGCTGTATCCGCTGTTTGGGTGGTTGCTGAGCCCCATGGTGGCGGCTGCGGCGATGAGCTTCAGCTCGGTGTCGGTGATCACGAATGCGTTGCGGCTGCGGGGAGCGAAGCTATGAGGGAGAGCCTGAGCTAGCTCGCTGAGGTGAGGAGACGCAGATCCTTCGACTGCGCGGCCATTCTTCTTGCCCTTGGCTCGCCGGGGATGACACTTCCTGGGGGCTCTGGGTGGGGATTTATGAGAGGGTGAGAGGCGGCGCGGAGGAGGCCGTGCCGCCGCGTGAGGTTTAGGATTTGAGGCCCATACCTGCGATGACGCCGCGCATGTAGGCGAAGCTCTTGGTGACGCCGGGCATGGGGTCGTTGTCGTGGATCTCGTACTCCAGGTCGACATTGCCTTTGTAGCCGATGTCGATCAGGGCGCGGAAGATCTGGGGCACGGGCATGACACCATCCCCGACAGCAACCTGACTCTCCTTGACCTTGCTCTCGGCGAGATCTTTCATGTGAACGTCATGGAGGCGTGAGCCGACCTTCTTGATCGCGGCAACCGGGTCGGTACCGGTCCTCATGGTGTGGCCTACGTCAATGCAGCAGCCGATGCGATGATCCATGGACTTGACCGCATCGAGGACGTCGAGGGGCGAAGGCCACTGTTTGTCTTCGGGACCATGATTGTGAATGGCGAGTTTGATGTCGTACTGCTTCACAAACTTCTCAACGCGTGGCAGAACCTGTCGCGTAGGGGAGCCGACGATCATGGGGATTCCGGCTGCTTTGACATACTCGAATTTAGAGCGGATGTCGTTGTCGTCATCTTTGTCGAAATAGATGGTTCCGTCGGCGGTCAGGGTCAGACCGGCAGCACGATACTCGGCTGCACGAGCGGCGACCTGATCTGCGGGAGTCATGGGAAGATGAACGTCTTTCAGGTTCAGGTAGGGCGATTTGAGCTCCTTCATGAACTCGATCAGGTGCTGCTGGTCGAACTTGCGGAAGGTGTAGCTGGCGATTCCGAGCCGGATCGGCGAATCAGTAGAAGAAGCTGGGGCAGCGAAAGAAAAAGCAGCGTTGGAGAGGAGAGACGAGGCGGCGAGCATAGTTCCGCCACCAAGAAGGCTGCGGCGCGAGAGGTTTAGCTTCATGCAGGGCATAGTAGCTGCCAGCGGTAGTGGTCGTCCAGCTATGAAAGTGCCCGACGCTCAGAAAGTAACGCGCTTGCGCCTGCAGGAGACAGTACAGTTCCGGCTTAAAGGGAAAGCCCCGCCTGAACAGGCAGGGCAGTCATAGTCTTCCGACTCGATGTTTAGAGTTCGAGCCTGGAGTCGTCGATGGCAAGACGGACATTGCCGTCAGATTTCGTGAGACGGCGTACGGCTTCCATCTTGTCGACATTGGCCTTGAGCATCACTACGGCGATCGGGATGGATTTTCCAGCAGACTTGATGGTGCGGATTGCTGTGTCACGATCGATGTTGCAGACCTTCATCAACACGCGAATGCCGCGCTCGACGAGCTTGGCGTTCTTCATGTGCACATTCACCATCAGGTTGTCGTAGACGTAGCCGAGGCGTGTCATCGCTCCTGTGGTGATCATGTTGAGGATCATCTTTTGCGCTGAGGCGGACTTCATGCGCGTGGATCCGGAGAGAGCCTCCGGGCCTACGTCGGCCACGATGGTGGTGTCGGCCACCTCAGCGAGTGACGTATTGAGATTGCAGGTGACGGCGGCGGTCTTGGCTCCACGGGCCCGCGCGTACTCGACGGCGCCTACGACGTAGGGTGTGCGGCCGGAGGCGGAGACGCCGATGACGATATCTTTGCGCGTGGGGCGGCGGCGAGCGATGTCACGTTGACCAAGCTCGGGAGAGTCCTCGTTGACATCGGAGGCAGAGGCGAGAGCCTTGGGGCCGCCTGCCATGATGTACTGCACCTGTGCCGGGGCGGTGGAAAACGTGGGGGGACATTCGGAGGCGTCCAGAGCGGCGATTCGGCCGGACGATCCTGCTCCTACATAGATCAGACGGCCTCCGTCGCGCAGAGAACGGGCCACCGTGTCGATGACGATCGCGATTTCAGGAAGAGCCTTCTTAACCGCTGCTGCGATCTTTGCATCCTCGTGATTGATGATCCGAGCGATCTCAAGTGCGGACTTGGTGTCGAGTCCTTCAGAGGCAGTGTTAGATGTCTCTGTGACCAACGAAAGAAATTCATCGGGGCCATTAGGAACGGATTTTGACGACTGGGCCGGGTCGAGCATCGTTAGGGTTGCCATAAGAAACCTGCTGCAAAGGGTGCTGCTCTTTTCTACACGATTCTAGTCCTAATCTCGATTAGATGCGCAGAGAAAGGTTTGCGTTTAATGTCGAATGGTGTCGCGATGTGGATACTTGCAGGTACTCCGCAGGAAAGAAAAAAGTTTCGTCAAGCGCAAATCTTTGCGCCAAGTTTACGTTCTGGAAATTCTAGCGGTGTCTGTAAGATGCATTTTATGACCAAGAGTTTTCTACACGGCGTGATCGCTGCGTGTGTGTTGAGCTTTGTACCGGGCGCCGGGCCGGCAGTCTCGGCAGAGGCTCCGGCGGCTCCGGTGGCGACCCAAGAAAAGGATGTTATCGATCAATCGCTGCAACAGAAGCTGGCAGCTCTTGCGGCGACCCACAAGGGCCACGTCACGTTGTATGCGACGCAGTTGAACACGGGAAAGACGGTGGCATTGGACGCGGATCGTCCGATTCAGACGGCTTCCGTCATCAAGCTCGCTATTTTGTATGAAGCAATGGAGCAGGTGCGGGAGGGGAAGGCTCATTGGGAGGAAAAGCTGACCCTGGCAAAGGGTGATGGGGTGAATGGGTCCGGGGTTTTGACCTTTTTCGATACACCGTTGACCGTGACCCTGAAAGACGTGCTGACCATGATGGTGATCGTCAGTGATAACACGGCTACGAATCTGGCCATCGATCGGTTTGGAGTGGGGACGATCAATGCCCGGATCGCCTGGATGGGGCTAAACAGTACGCATCTGTACAAGAAGATCGGAAAGCCGGCCACAGAGTCCATGCCCGCGGACCAGCCGAAGTTCGGGTTGGGGAAGACGACGGCGCATGAGATGGAGACGATCATGGAACGCATTGGCCGCTGTGAGCTGGGCAAGCCCGGGGAACCGGCGCAGCCGGGAGATACGGCCATCTGCCAGACGGCCCTGACCATGCTGCGTAACCAGTTTTATCGCAATACGATACCCCGCTACCTCGAGAAGCTGGATTCGAGTGAGACAGGGTCGGGAATTGCGAGCAAAACCGGGAGTTTGAACGCCGTCCGAAACGATGTGGCCATCGTTGCCGGAAAGAGCGGGCCAATTGTGATCTCCATCTTTACCGATGGCAATCAGGACCAGAGCTGGACGGCAGACAACGAGGCTGAGATCATAATTGCAAGGCTTGCGAAAGAGATTGTGGAGGCCTGGTCGCCCGAGGGGTTGGATGGTCGGATCCTTGTACCAGGGCTTGGCCTGGATGCCGGTTCGGCGTCTGGAACGTCTAAATAATGGCTGGAGATGAGAACAAGACGGTGCAGATAGAGGATCGAACAGATCAGAACTCGGCCAGCGGTGCACCTGGCCAACCAGATGAAACGGGGCAGCCGGCAGGCCAGAGGAGCAGTATGAGTTCGTGGCTGCGTGATCTGGTGATCTCGGTTGCGGTGTCTGCCTTCATCATCATCTTTCTCTACCAGCCGGTTCGTGTCGAAGGAACGAGCATGCTTCCAATGCTCGAGGATCAGGATCGGCTCTTCGTTAATAAGATCGCTTACAGGGTAGGGGATATCCAGCGCGGTGACGTTGTGGTCTTCCTGTATCCGCACGATCATCACAAGAGCTACATCAAGCGCGTGGTCGCGCTGCCTGGCGATGACCTGAAGATTGAGCACGGCCATGTCTTTGTCAATGGCAAGGAACTGACGGAGAAGTATGTGCCGCCGCGCTTTGAAGACAGCCGCTCTCTGCCTGAGGTTGTCATCCCGGAGCATGAGTATTTTGTCATGGGGGATCATCGCTCGATCTCAAGCGACAGCCGTGACTTTGGCCCGGTGGATCGCGATCTGATCTACGGCAAGGCGGCGTTTGTCTATTGGCCCATGGAACAGGTTGGGGTCGTTCATTAAAGCAGAGTCAGCACGCTTCGTTTCCGACAAGGGAGATCGGCGGCTTGGGATGCGGGCGGATCTTCCGCGAAGCTGCTGCGGGTGAGCAGCAGCTTCGTCCAATCGATAAGGGGCCGCGTCGCGCGAGTTCTTTAGGCTCTGTGGGTGGCGTTGATAATGATCTGTGCGAAAGAATCCGGATCGAGACTGGCTCCTCCGACGAGCGCGCCGTCGATATCGTCGAGGCAGCACAGGTTTGTGGCGTTGTCGGGTTTGACAGACCCACCGTACAGGATGCGGGTCGCATCTGCGACGTGGGATCCAGCGATCGCCGCGAGGCGTGCCCGGATGATCTTGTGCGCGTCTTCTGCAATCTGAGGGGTGGCGGTACGGCCGGTGCCAATGGCCCAGACGGGCTCGTAGGCGATCACTAAGGTTCCCAGGGCGTCCGGGTCGATTCCTTCAAGAGCTACGGAGACCTGCAGGTTGAGCACGTCGGCGGTGAGGTTCTGCTCGCGCTCATTGAGGTGTTCGCCGACGCAGACGATGGGGACGAGGGAGTGCGCGAGGGCTGATTTGAGCTTGAGGTTGACCGTCGTATCGGTTTCGTTGAAGTACTGACGCCTTTCCGAGTGCCCGATGAGAACGTGAGTCGCTCCGATGGCGGTGAGCATCGTGGGCGAGGTCTCGCCAGTGTATGCGCCTTCGTTGAGCCAGTGCATGTTCTGAGCGCCGATAGCGACGGACTTGCCGCGGGCGGCATCGACCAGTGCGGGAAGGGAAGTCATCGCAGGGCAAAGGACGACCTCGGCGGCTTCATTTTTCTTAATGAGAGGAAAGAAGCTGGTGAGAAAGGCGGTGGACTCCGCAGGAGTCTTGTACATCTTCCAATTGGCAGCGATAAGGAGTTTGCGCATGTTGGGAGCCATTTTACCGGTAGAGCAGGCTCTGGCGTCGGTCAGAAAAAGATTGTGTTTCGAGCGGGTGAAGATTCACGAGTTGTTTCTCGAGAGATTCCATCGAGCGACAACAGCGATTTGGAATATCAGCAGAGAGCAGCTGTGAATCTTCACACCGATTCGCTTACTTTTTATCGCTAAGGGCGGCGACTCCGGGCAGCGCCTTGCCTTCGAGGAATTCGAGCGAGGCTCCGCCGCCAGTGGAGATGTGGCTGATCTTGTCGGCGACGCCGGATTTCTGCACGGCAGCTACGGAGTCTCCGCCGCCGACGATGCTGGTGGCATCGTGATTGGCGGCGACCGCCTTGGCGATGGCATTGGTGCCTTTCGCGAAGGCAGGCATCTCGAAGACACCCATGGGCCCGTTCCAGACGATCGTAATGGCATCGGCGATCTCGTTTTTGAAGAGGTCGATCGAAGCAGGGCCGATATCCAGCCCCATCCAATCGGCCGGGAAGTCTCCGTCTCCGGCGAATATCTGGGTCTTCGCGTCGGCGGCGAATTGGTCGGCGAGGACGTGGTCGATGGGCAGTAAAAGCTTGACGCCCTTTTTCTTTGCCTTCTCGAGAGCTGCCTTGGCGACCTCGATCTTGTCGGCCTCCACCAGCGACTTGCCGGTCTTCTGGCCTTTTGCGTTGAGAAAGGTGTAGGCCATACCTCCACCGATGATCAGTGAAGTGGCGCGATCCAGCAGGCTGTCGATGACATCGATCTTGTCGGAGACCTTTGCTCCACCGATGATGGCAACGAAGGGCTTGATGGGATCGCTGACTGCTTTGCTGAGGTAGGTCAGCTCTTTTTCCATCAATAGCCCGGCAGCCGAGACGGGAACGTAGTGGGTGATGCCTTCGGTGGAGGCATGAGCGCGATGCGCGCTTCCGAATGCGTCGTTGATGTAGATGTCGCAGAGAGAGGCGAGCTGCTGCGCGAACTCGGGATCGTTCTTCTCTTCCTCCGCATGGAAGCGCAGATTTTCGAGCAGCAAAGGCTGGCCGGGTTCCAGATTTCCAACCATCTCGCGCGCGATGTCGCCTACGCAATCCGGGGAGAAGGCAACATTCTCATCCTCGCCCAAGACATGGTCCAGCAGTTCGCGAAGACGATCGACGACGGGACGAAGGCTCATGGAAAGGACCACTTTTCCCTTGGGACGACCCAGGTGCGAGCAGAGGATTACACGAGCCTTGCGTCGGAGAGCGTATTCAATCGTGGGGATCGTCTCCCGGATGCGCGTGTCGTCCGTGATGCGCGGGGCAATGTCAGAACCATCGACCGCGAGAGGAACGTTAAAGTCGACACGGATGAGGACGCGTTTGCCGGTGAGGTCCAGGTCGCGGATAGACAGCTTCGACATTGAGAATTCCTTTTCTACAGAAGTTCAGTGCAACTCGGACGTGGATCGCCCTTCGACAATCCATCATATCGGTTCGAGGAGATCTTGTTGGTAGTCAGGACGGATTGACCGGAAGATATCGGCGAACGATCAGCGCTATTGGGATTCCGACGCAGACGATAAGTGCAGCAATGCCATTCAGCAGTGAAAACAGGGGCGGAATCGGGCGAAGACGGATGTGAGACAGGGGAAGGACGATGTAGTTCATAACAACGTAAATTGCGATGCCGTAAAGGGTTCCGTAGAGCCATGGATGCCGCGAGAGCGGAAGCCTGGCAGAGGCGAAGACGTAGAGAGCCGCAAAGGTGGTTGCAATGATGAAATGCAGCAGAAGGCCCAGCAAGGCAGAGCGCATGCCCATGGTGAAGGCCGCGCTGCCGATCAGGGCAAACGCAATACCTTGAAGAAGGCGCACGGCGGGGACGCCACGAAGGCCGTAGAAGATGATGGCATCTGCGATATCGAGGATGCCGGCCAGAAGGCCCGCTGCAACGATGATCTTCGCGAAACCGGAACGCGTGACGGCTGAGCTGGACATGGCGCCCCGATTGTAACGGGATCAATCACACGGACCGAACAGATTTATTCGGGGATGAAGGCATCTGCCTCAATCTCGATGCGCCAACGCGGATCCAGCAGCTCCTTGACGACCACCATGGTTGCCGCGGGCCGGATGAGAGAAAAGAACTTTCCGTGGATGCGTCCTGCGGTCTCCCAGTCCTCGGTGCGGGTGAGAAACATGCGTGTGCGATAGACCTGTTCGATGGAGGACCCCGCGTTCTTCAGCGCAGCGGCGATGAGCGTCAGGCACTGATCGGTCTGCTCTGCGACGTCCAGGTCGTCTGCGCCTACGGGCCCGGTGCCTGATACATGGACGAAGTTGCCGATGCGAACAGCGCGCGAAAAACCGATGATGGGCTCGTAGGGGCTGGTGCCGGGGATGTTGGTGCGGATCATATTCTGGATTGTAAAGGCCTCAGGTATGATCGGCTCCAAGTGGGGGAATGGGCGCGTGTGTTTTTCAGCGGCGGCAAATTTTGTGGGAAGCGGTGTCCTGGGCACCGTTGGAGTCGTGACGCTGAAGCAGGTGAAGCACCGGCGAGAGCTGTTGTTCGCCTCGCTGCCTGCGCTGTTTGCGCTTCACCAGTTTATTGAAGGTTTTGTCTGGCTCGGGCTGGATGGCAACCTGTCGCTGAAGGTAGCGCATAATGCCGGAGCGGCCTTCGTGCTGTATGCGCAGGGACTGCTGCCGTTCCTCATTCCTTTGAGCGTGGTGCTATTTGAGCCGACGGCGACGCGGCGAAGGAAGATGCTGCCCTTTGTGGCTCTGGGCCTGGGGCTTACGCTGTTCATGCTGTGGGGCCTGGCAGCATATCCATTGCAGGTGTACGAGCAGCACAACAGCATCGTTTACGTGAATCAGGCGACCAACCAGACCTGGGTGGCGGTGCTGTATGTGATTGCGACGTGTGGATCGCTGTTCTTTTCGGGGATTGAGGATATGGTCATCTTCGGCGGAGCGAACCTGGGGATACTGCTGATTACGATGGCGGTGAAGCGCTATGCGTTTACGTCCGTCTGGTGCGCTTATGCGGCGGTGGCGAGCATCATCATCTGTGTCTACTTTCTGAGAAGCGGAAGGCATCGTCCCTATCTGTACGCGGAAGCGACCCAGGCGACCGGCTGAGAGGTGTTTGGGGGTCGATCTCGACAGCTAGACGACAGTTTTTACTTTGTCGACAGGAAGCATTGCCGCCTGTCCATGGTGCGTTCCGCTGTCGTCGACTAGTTGCCAGACTGTCGCATCCTCGATGCGAAAGCGTCTTCCGTCTTTTGTAATCCGAATGCCGGAGTAGCCGGAGACGAAACCGTTGCGCTGGACCTGTTCGAGAAAACGCTGTCGCTCTTCCCGCTCAGGAGCTTCGGCAGAGAGACGGGATGGCAGGACGGTCAGTTCGTCCCAACTGTACCCAAAGAGCGACTGCGCTGCCTGATTACCGTAGATGAAGGTCGGATCCGACGCTGTGTTGTGGGCCAGGATCGCAAAAGGAGCCGTGCTGTAGAGCCAGCTTGCCGCTTGAGAATCCTCGATCTCCTGAGGTGTGAGGGCGAGCCCTGTAAGACGGTGATAGCTGCAGTTGAGGAGATCAGAAAAGACGGGGTCGAAACGCAGATCGAGTGCGGCCATAACGGATGGAGCGATATCGAGGGGAGAAGATCGATTGCCTCTCGGAGGCGACTCAGGCTCGGGAGCCCAGTCGCCTTCTCGAGAGGCCAATCTGTTGTCGTTTTACAGACCCTTCTTCACGAGGAAGAGGATCAGGTCCTTGACGCGGTTGGAGTAGCCCCACTCGTTGTCGTACCAGCTGATGATCTTGCCGGTGTTGCCGATGACCTTGGTCAGCTTCGAGTCGAAGATGGACGACAGCGGGTTGCCCCGGAAGTCGCTGGAGACGAGCTCCTCCTCGGTATAGCCGAGGATTCCCTTCATCGGGCCTTCGGCGGCGGTCTTGATGGCAGCGTTGATGCTCTCGACCGAGATGGGCTTCTCTGCCAGGAAGGTGAGGTCGACCACGGAGACGGTCGGGGTTGGGACTCGGATGGAGAAGCCGTCGAGCTTTCCGGCCATCTCGGGGATGACGAGCTTGAGGGCCTTGGCGGCGCCGGTGCTGGTGGGGATCATCGAGAGGGCAGCGGCGCGGGCGCGGCGCAGGTCCTTATGAGGAGCGTCGAGCACGACCTGGTCGTTGGTGTAGCTGTGGATCGTGTTCATCAGGCCGTTCACGATGCCAAAGGTGTCATTCAGAACCTTTACTACCGGCGCGAGGCAGTTGGTAGTGCAGCTCGCATTGGAGATGATGTTGTGCTTGGCGGGATCGTACTTCCCCTCGTTGACGCCGAGCACGATGGTGATATCTTCGTTGCTGGCCGGAGCCGAGATGATGACCTTCTTGACTGTGGAACCGAGGTGGGCCTTCGCCTTTTCCGCATCCGTGAAGAAGCCGGTGGACTCGACGACAACCTGTGCGCCTACGGAAGCCCAGTCGAGCTTGGCGGGATCGCGCTCGGCAAAGACTTTGACCTGTTTGCCGTCGACCGAGATGAAATCGGCGCCGTGCTTGATGTCGTGCTGCAGATTGCCGAGGATCGAGTCATACTTCAGCAGGTGCGCGAGTGTGGCCGGCGTGGTCAGGTCATTGACGGCGACAAACTCGATGTCAGGGTTTCCGAGAGCGCTGCGGAAGACGTTCCGCCCGATGCGGCCGAAGCCGTTGATACCTACCTTTACAGCCATGATTACACTTGCTCCTGTCGTTGGTGCGAGTTGTGTTGTTTACGCGTTTTATCTATTGTAAAACGCCACAAAGGCACACCTCTTTCAGAACTGCAAAAAAAGGCGTTTGCCTATCAAGACCGGATGCTACCACCTGTGGCGATGGTCGCAAAAAGTTTGCAGAATTCTATGAGAGGATACGGCTGCAGATTTGCGAGTGGCTTTAGCCCTGTGTTACAAGCGACGTATGCGCGATCTGCGCGAATGGATAAGCGAAAAGATGAGACGACGCCCAAGACGTGGACCGAATGATTCGGAGTCCACGGGCAAGAGCGGACAAGAACTGCCCGCAAACCAACCGGCACCCCTGAGGCCCTCGTATCTGGACCCGGTTAAAACCAGCGAACTCGAACCGGCGGCCGATGTCGCAACGGAGCCCGAGCCGATCGCAGACGCTGAAGCTGCCGCGTCTGAAGAACCGGCATCTTCGCCTTCGTTTGCCCCTGAACCCAAGGTGGTCGTAGAGACTCAGCCGGATTCGGTGGCCGTGGCGCCGGCAGAACAGGCGGCCGTGAAATCTCCGAAGGGCTATGTGGTGCTGACCATCGGGCTCCCGGGATCCGGCAAGACGACCTGGTACAAACGCCGCGGCGTTACGCCGCTCTCAAGCGATCTGCTGCGGACCATTCTCTTCGACGACATTACCGAGCAGCGCTATCAGGGACTCGTATTCTCGACCCTCCGCAGTCTCCTGCGGGCCCGGCTGATTGCGAAGATGCCCTGGAACTATGTGGATGCGACGAATCTGTCGCCCCATGAGCGCAGGCAGTGGATCCGCATGGCGAAGAGCTTCGGGTACGAGGTGCAGGCAGTCTTCTTCGACGTCCCGCTGGCGGTCTGTATGGAACGGAACAGCAAGCGCGACCGTGCCGTCTCGGACGAGGTGATGCAGAAGATGGCAGAACGCCTGCGTCCGCCGAACTTCAAGGAAGGCTTCGACAAGATCACCATCGTTCGCGTGAAGGGACAGCCGGGAACCACGGGCGCGCCCGACGTGACGGGGCCGCAAAACGGTGCGGACCACGATCCGGAGTCTGCGCAGTAAGGATTCGAGCCGCGGTAAAGTAAACAGCATGCCCACGACCGGCGTCGAGTTCGCGAAGGTGAGCTACACGCCGGAAGGTGGGCATCTTATTTTGCGCGAGATCTCGCTGGCGCTTGCGGCAGGAACCACCACGGCGCTGCTGGGCCGCAGCGGATCGGGAAAGACAACGCTGCTGCGCATGGTGAACGGCCTGGTCACTCCAACCTCGGGCCAAGTAAAGGTTCATGACAAGGTCGTGAACAGCGTTCGTTCTACGGAAGAACTCGTCAGCCTGCGCCGGAGCATTGGATATGTGATTCAGGAGACGGGCCTCTTTCCGCACATGACCATCGAACGGAATACTGCCCTGGCGATGGAGCTGGAAGGAAGACCGAAGGACGAACGAGAGCGCAGAACGCGCGAAGTTCTTGAACAGGCCGGTCTCAACTTCGATGCATTGCGAACGAGATATCCGTGGCAACTTTCAGGGGGGCAGAAGCAGCGGGTTGGACTTGCGCGGGCTCTTTCGCTTGACCCAGCGGTTCTCCTGATGGATGAGCCGTTCGGCGCCCTTGACCCTTTGACCCGGGCCGAGATGCAGAACATGCTCAAGCAGCTCCTGGTGAACCTCAATAAAACTGTCCTTCTGGTGACGCATGACCTTGGAGAGGCTCTTTTTCTCGCGGATCGGATCGTGATTCTGGCGGAAGGGCAAGTTGTTGCCGACCTCCCCGCCAGAGAGGTTCTAGAGTCACCAAACCCTCATGTAAAAGATTATGTTTCTGCTGTACGTCGCCAAATGGTCATATGATAGAAATCTTCAAACGACATGGGTGGGAGATTGGACGGCTCACGTTCGAGCATCTATGGCTTACGGTCAGTGCTATGCTCTTCGCCGCCTTGATCGGCCTTCCGCTCGGCGTTTTCCTGACGCGGAAGAAGGGCTGGGCCAAGCCCGTCATCGGACTCGCAAATGTCATCCAGACCGTCCCCAGCCTGGCGCTGTTCGGTCTGCTTTTGCCGGTGCCTCTCCTTGGAGATAACGCCGCCCGGCTGGCTATCGTGGCGCTCACCGGCTATGCCCTTCTGCCAATTCTGCGGAATACCTATGCGGGGATCGGAAGCGTGAGCCCGGAGCTGACGAGTGTCGCCGATGCCCTGGGGATGACGGACTGGCAGCGGCTCTGGAAGGTAGAGCTGCCTCTTGCCGGCAGCGTCATTCTGGCTGGAGTGCGCACCGCGACGGTGATCTGCGTCGGTGTAGCCACGATTGCGGCGGCGATTGGCGCCGGAGGGCTAGGGGAGTTGATCTTTCGCGGCGTGGCGAGTGTAGACAATGGGCTGGTGCTTGCGGGAGCCATTCCGGCAGCGCTGCTGGCTCTTGCCGCGGATGCCGGGTTGGGGTGGGTCGAGAAACGGCTGGCGGTACGTCAGCGATGAGCTTCGAGGCTGCGCCGTGCGAACGAACTGCCCGGCGGGGAGGTTCGACAAAACTGCTGATGCAGCTCATGACTCTCTGTTTTTTGCTGGCGTGCGTGGCCTGCACTCCACCGCGGTCCTCCCGGATCACGATCGGAGCGAAGAACTTCACCGAGCAGGTTGTGTTGGGGGAGCTGCTGGCGCAGGAGATTGAGGCGATCACCGGTGAGCATGTTGAGCGGCGGTTCTATCTTGCAGGAAGTTATCTCTGCCAGCAGGCGTTGGTGAGCGGAAGAATCGATGGGTATGTCGAATACACAGGCACTGCCCTGACTGCGATCTTGAAACAGCCGCTTCCACCTGTCGGGCAGCGTGATGCGGCCGCTGTCTTCAAGACGGTGCAGCGGTTGTATGCGCAGCGATATCAGGTCCGTGCCGAGCCAGGATTGGGTTTCGAGAATACGTTTGCCATGGTCGTGCGCGGAGAGGATGCACGCAAACTCGGACTAAAGACGATCTCGGACTCGGTTTCGCACGCACCTGCGATGAGGCTCGGAGTGGGCTATGAGTTCCAGGAGCGGCCTGATGGGTTGCGGGGACTGGAGGCGGCTTACGGTCTGAAGTTCGCCGACGATCCGCGAACGATGGATTTGGGGCTGCTTTACCGCGCGCTGGCCTCCGACCAGGTCGATATGATTGCCGGCAATTCCACCGATGGACCGATTCGGGCCCTGGGCCTGGTGGCGCTTGAGGACGACAAGCATTACTTTCCGCCCTACGAGGCGGTTCCCCTGTTTCGAGAGGATTCCCTAGGTCGTCATCCGGCGATCCAGACCGCTGTGGATCGCCTGGCTGGAAAGCTGTCCGCAGAGCAGGTTCGAGAGATGAATAACGCCGTCGATGGAGAACATAGGGACGTAGCAGAGGTTGTGCGTGAGTTTCGAAAAGAGAAGGGGCTGTAAGGACCGAGGCCAAGGGACGAGATTCCGACAGAAGGATGAACGGGCTCGTGAAGCGGTAACAATAACTTTCGAGAGAGGTAGTTTCTATGCGCAGCTTACGAAGTGTTTTGGAAGAAGCTCAGAAGAAGGGCGTGGCAGTCGGCCACTTCAACATCGGTGATTTTGTTCTTCTGAAGGCAGTCTTTGAATCGGCCCGCGAGTTGGAGGTTCCCGTGATCGTGGGAGCGTCCGAAGGGGAGCGCAAGTTTCTGGGGGTCCGTCAGATCGGTGCGATGGTGCAAAGCCTGCGCGAAGAATTCAATTTCCCCATCTTCCTGAACGCGGATCACACCCATTCTCTTGCGAGCGCGATCGATGCGGCGAAGGCGGGGTTCGACGCAATAGTCTTTGACCTCTCTGCGCTTCCGTTTGAAGAAAATGTGCGTCAGACCAGGGCCGCGGTGGAAGAGCTGAAATCAATCAATCCGGACATTCTGATTGAGGGAGAGATCGGCGATATAGGGACAGGGTCGGAGATTCATGACGTGGCTCCAGATCTGTCGAAGGGGCTTACGAGTCCTCAAGAGGCAAAACAGTACATTGACTCTACGGGCGTGGATGTCCTTGCTCCTGCAGTAGGCAATATGCACGGTATGCTTCAGAGCATGGTGCAGGGCACGACGAAGAAGCGCCTCGACCTCGCACGAATCTCCCAGATCAAAAGTGCTACCAATGTTCTGCTCACGCTGCATGGAGCGTCTGGCACCGACGATGAGGATCTCCGAAGCGCAATCGATGCGGGCATCAACATCGTTCACATCAACACCGAGTTGCGAGTTGCATGGAGGCGCGGCCTTGAGGAAGGTCTGGCGAAACATCCGCAGGAGGTTGTCCCGTACAAAATTCTGCCTGCTGCCATCGAAGCCGTGAAGCAGGTGGCGACGTCTCGCCTGAAACTCTTTAACAAGGTGAAATAAGAGCAGAGTCGAAGGATCGGCAATCCGGGCGCTTCGGACAGGCCAACTTACGGACGCCGGATGTCATGGCGTCAGGCGAGTGGATCTGCGCGCGGTTATGTCGAGGACGACGCGGGTATCCCGCGGAAACGTAACCTGATGTCCGCTTGCGATCCATCGGCGATAGAGAGAAATGGCTGTCCCATAAGCTCCAATGCCTGCAGCGATATTCCGCGATCCTCCAGCCCAGCCGATGATGTTGCCGGCGAGGCCAAACCCGTTAGCTCCCACGAAATTCCTGCCTCCCTGAAAGCCTCGATCTTCATCGAGGGGGCGTGTCGCAAGAAAGGCCAGGATGAGGGGAACGATCACTTTGTCCTGCGGCTTTGGCTTAATCTTTCCTTCCTCGTTCATCTGGAGATCGGCGGCAGCGTTTGCGTCAATGTGGCTGAGCGCTGCCTGGACATTTCGCGTTTCGCCGCCCGGCATGGTGATCTGCTTGAAATCGAAGCGCAACTCACCCGCGCGCGAAAACGAACGCGCAGGCTTGGCTCGGGTGACGGCCCCGATGAGGGTCGCTCCCTGTGGAACAGCTACGGTATGGTCGGGGTTGTAAACAGGTTCAGCCACGACCGCTCGAATAGGCTGGCCGACCCTGGAGGTTGCGGAGGACAGGCCCTGCTTCAGATAAGCCTGAATCTTCCAATTCGCGACGCTCGGTTCACTTTCGTGAGTTTGCGGTGCGGGAGCGGAAGCTTGCGAGGCCTGTTGCGGAATAAGAACGGGAGCAGTCGTCTCTACCGTCCAGGACGTGCCGCTTTCGATGCGCTCTGGATGGTAAGGCAGCTGGTGGTAGAACAACTGCAACAGGCGGTCGCCTTTGTGCGGCGCTGTGATCTGACTCAGCTGATCGTGAAAGATCTGCATGCCGGCGTCATACTGGCGGCGAACGAAGCCACCTTTGCGCGGGGCCGGTGCCGCAAGCCGATAGATCGGAGCCCCATCCATCGCGGGCTCTGTCGATACCGCAAACGACCGGCCGTCAGCAAGCGACAGGCTGGTAAAGCGAACTACCGGAATGTGGAAGGGAGTAAAGTCTCCGTTCAGCCGTGCGTTGTTGCGCTGTGGACGGTTCGGTTGCAAGGCGGTGACCGTTCCGTCGAGCGAAGTGGTTTCAGGGAGGATCAAGACTCCATCGACATAGACGGGATAGAGAAGATGAGCATGCACCGACTGATGGACGCGCATCGGAAGAGGACCGTCGACGGTGACCGCAAGCGGAGTCTCTGCAGGAACCGTCGCCGCAGGAATCTGGCATAGAGCGGGTGGCACCATGAGGATACCGGCAATCGCGGATCGTAGGAGCAGCTTGATCGAGAGCATCAACCCACACGATAACGAGTTAAGATGAAGCCACACTGAAGGGTTTCTGACGTGTTCACAGCAGACGTTGCAGCAAAAAAAAAGAAATTGCGCTGACTCAAGTGGAGAAAATTCATCAGGTTTGGTCACATTTTTGGTGACTGCCTGTTGACTTCTGCGTCGATCACGGTAGACTGCACGTTAGGATCGGCTATCATGCGACACAAACCCATCTCGCACAAGTTGCTGTTCGGCGCTATCTTCGCCGGACTGAACCTGCTGTGCTTTCTGGGCGCAATGCATGGCCACAAGGTCGTCCACCATACCCGCATCAACTACTCGCATATTCCGGCACAGGGTTCACGGCGCTCCGGCGCGCGTGCGGGAATTGTGGCGTCGGTCGATGCTGTGGTGGAACACGCCGTTGTCATCCATGTCTCTGCCAGTCAGACCACAAGCCTGATGCACGCAGGCATGGCTGCTCCGTCGCAGCCGGCTATTGCGGCCGCGCAGTTTGTGTTGCCGATTCCTGAAGGACCGATCGAGTTGCTGGCACGGGAAAATGTGCTGGCGCTTGGCAGCGCTCCGCGCGCTCCCGGTCTTGGCCGTGCTCCTCCTACCGCATAAATCTCTCTCGCACAACTTCGTCAGAATGTTGCTGGCCTGATCTGTCTTGAAAAGACCAGCAATACGCAGAGATCTCCACTCTGGATTGATCTCAGCCTCGATCTGACGTCTCTGTTACCGCGAATTTCAAGGGCTTCCGCGCTATTCAGCGTCCCGCCCGTGGAGAGGTCTATGCAGCAACTGATCGATGGTTACGCACGATTCCGTTCCAATATCTTTCCTCAGCAGTCTGGTTTATATGAGCAATTAGCGAAGGGGCAGCAGCCACAGGCGCTGTTCATCTGCTGCTCAGACTCCCGCGTCGTTCCTGAGGTCGTCATGCAATGCGAGCCGGGTACGCTGTTTCCGTGCCGTAGCGTCGGAAACCTCGTCCCTCCTTCGACTGAGATCTCGAGCGGTATTGCGGCCACGATTGAGTATGCGATCCGGGTCCTCAGGATCCCCGATGTCATCGTCTGCGGGCACTCGGACTGCGGTGCCATGAAGGGAATTCTCGAGAGCGAAAAGATCGAGGCGCTGCCGGCGGTGCGATCGTACCTCCAACATGCGGGGCCGTCTTCGAAGTGGCTGACGCACCTGCTGAAGGGAGCGACGTCCCTCTCGTTTGAACAGAAGCTGCGGCTGCTGACCGAGGCAAACGTCATTGCGCAGCTGCAAAATCTGCGGGCTCATCCCGCCGTGGATGAGGCCCTTAAGAACTCTACGGTCCAGATTCATGGATGGGTCTACGACATCGGTACAGGCGGCATTCAGCAATTCGATCAGGAGCAGGGAAGTTTCCGCGCTCTGCTGGCTGAAGAGCAGACCAGCGCAATTAAGCCTCAGGATCGCAAAAAGATTGCATAAGGGAGAAACCCATGTCGAATCCACCTCACGTTAAGAACGAGACAGTTGAGAAGAGCGGCGTATTCGTGCGGGATCTTTCCGCATCCGTTGTTGTGTTTCTGGTCGCGCTGCCGCTCTGCATGGGCATCGCGCTGGCTTCGGGAATGCCTCCGGCCTCAGGGTTGGTAACAGGTATCATCGGCGGCCTGATCGTCGGCTTTCTATCGGGGCAGCCGCTGCAGGTCAGCGGCCCTGCAGCGGGACTTGCGGTCATCGTCTTTGAACTTGTCCGCGAGCACGGTATTGGCGCCCTGGGACCGCTTTTGATGATTGCCGGCGCGGTGCAACTGGTCGCCGGTTTGTTGAAGACGGGCCGATACTTCCGGGCCATCTCCCCTGAGGTCATCCACGGAATGCTTGCCGGCATCGGCGTGTTGATTGTGATTCAACAGTTTCACGTGGTGCTCGACCGGTCGCCGAAGCATAGCGGACCGGCGAACATCATCGGCATGTGGGAGGCGATCTTTGGAGGCTTGTTTCCGTTGAATGGAAGCAAGGAAGAGGCCGCAGCACTCGTCGGAGTGACGACGATGGTGGTCATGCTTTTGTGGGAGAGATTCCGGCCCACCAGGCTCAAGCTGATTCCGGGAGCTTTGCTCGGAATTACGGCTGCTACCACGCTGGCTCAAATCTTTCATCTCGGCGTCAACCGGATTAAGGTTCCTGAAAATCTGGTCCAGATGATTTCGTTTCCCAGCCTGAGCTCGCTTCAGGGAATGTCGCTGTCTTCAATCGTCGGAACCGCTCTTGCACTTGGCTTTATCGCGAGTGCGGAGACACTGCTTTCCGCAGCGGCTGTGGAGCAGATGCAGACGCGGTGGAAGACCAACTACGATCGCGAACTGGCCGCTCAGGGTGTCGGCAATATTCTGTGCGGTTTGGTCGGTGCGCTGCCGATGACTGGCGTGATCGTCCGCAGCTCGACCAATGTGCAGGCGGGAGCCGAGACCCGGCGCTCCGCGATTCTGCACGGTGCATGGATGCTGCTCTCCGTGCTTGTTCTGGCTTCCATCCTCCGGATGATCCCGACAGCGAGCCTGGCTGCCGTGCTCATCTTCGTCGGCGTCAAGCTGGTGAAGCCTGCTGAGGTCCGTAAGTTGGCGCGGTTCGGAAAGGTGCCGGTGCTGATCTACTTCGCTTCCATGCTCACAATTGTCGCTACCGATCTTCTGACCGGTGTCGTCGTTGGTGTCGCCTTGTCCTTGTTGCGGTTGCTGTACACGGTGACGCACCTTGAGACTCGTCTGGTGGAGGAGAACGGCGATACGCACGTTCATCTCTCCGGAATCGGAACGTTCGTATCGATTCCGAAGATCACCCAGACTCTCGATCAGGTGAAGCCGGGAAGCGGCATCGTCCATGTCCACTGCTCCAATCTCCGTTACATCGATCACGCCTGCATTGAGGTGATTGAGAGCTGGACAGAGCGTCTGGAGCAGAACGGCCAGGCCGTCAACATCGAGATGGAGAAGCTCCATCTGAGGTATCGCGCACCGGTCAGCGAGACGGTGACCTAGAGTTTGATTTTTCGCAGGAGCGGGGCTGCAATCCCGTCGGCCCCGCTCTTTTTTTTTTCAAGATTTCTGGACGTTGTACGAGAGCAATAGATTTACAGACGATGCGGTTTATTCATAGTAAAAAAAAGAAAAGCGGCGGACTCTAAAGGGTCCGCCGCTTTATATTCTGTTTCGAAGATCAGCCTGCGGCGATGGAATTAGCCGAGGGCTTCCATGCTGTCGACGCCGAACTTCTTGTACCAGGGCGAAGCTGCTTTCAACGCGTTATTAACGTTGTTGATGTTCTCCACTCCTGTGGTCTCCAGCCATTCGCGGAACGCCTTCGAACCCTTCGTCGCAAAGATCGGGATGCCTTCCTTCCAGGTTGCGCGGCCGCAGAGCACGCCATTGAACTTGGTTCCGGACTCGGCAGCGAGTTCAAGAGTCTCGATGAAGACCGGATTGGAGACGCCTGCAGAGAGATAGATGAACGGCTTGTGGGTCATCGCTTCGGAATCGCGGAAGTGCTGCAGCGCCTCGGCGCGGGTGTACGCCTTTTCTCCCTTGAAGGAGCGCGTGCCTTCTACAAAGGACATCTCGATAGGCACCTCGACCTTGAGGACATCAACGCTGTAGCGGGCCTTGCCGAATTCGGCCATGGAGCCCGAGACGATCTCCGGCTTCTTCTTCGCGTAGGCGAGTGACTTCTCATCGCCACCCTCAGCGTCGTAGCCAACGGTCTCAAGAAAGAACGGAATGTCATGGGCAAGGCACTCGTCGCCGATCCGTTCAATCCATGCATGCTTGTGATCGTTGACCGCGGTCTTCTCATAAGGGCTGTAGTACAGCAGAATCTTGATGCAGTCCGCTCCAGCCTCCTTCAAGCGGCGCACGCTCCAGACGTCGAGCAGGTCAGGCAGACGGCCGGGCGTGGCGGCATCGTAGCCGGTCTTTTCGTAGGCCAGCAGAAGTCCCTTACCGTTGCGTACCTTCGAGGCGGGAAGGCCATACTCAGGGTCAAGCAGAATGGCGGAGGCATGGCGAGTAAGGACATCGGTGACGTCAATCTTGAACTGTTCGAGATCCTGCGCGTTAGCGGCTGCTCCCCGCTCCTTGGCCAGTGACTTTTGGAGGGAGCCGCGCTGGTCCATGGCGGCAGCGGCGATCACGCCTCGAGAATCCGATACAGCTTTAAGTCCGGCGAGTTTCCCTGGGGTCAGCTTCGACATTGCTCTTCTTCTCCTGAGGTTAGGTGTGTGGGTCATTTTACACAGCACGAAGAAAGTCTGGCCGAGCCACCGCTTCGGCTCGAATACTTCTGCGCAAGGTTTCAGAGAGGGATGAGAGATGGCCCCGGACTTCATCTCTGATAGCAGGTTCAGCCGAGTTCTTTTTGCCGGGAATCATACGTGCTGCTTCTTTTATTCTACGTCTGGGGATGGAACTGACTTGCCACTCCTGGTTTGGGCTTTGCCATGCTTGGACCTCTCAAAGAGGGAGTGCCGCTCACCGAAATATCGGACGGAAGGTCCACTCCTCAAACACGGTGATGGGATGATACCTGTGGTTAGGGAAACGAGGTTGAAGATGGCGCGAAAGAGAAGCGGATTCAGCAGAAGAGCGGCGATTGTGGTTGTAGCCTCCGGAGCGATGACCGGCTTTGCGCAGACTACTCCTGCAAAGCCGGCCCAGACCGCTCACCCCATTACGACTCTGGTGGTGACTGGACACGACGGTCAGATACCGGTCATCCAGCGGAACGGGCACTCCTATGTCGAAGTGGAAGGGTTGGCGCGCGTGACCGAGTCGACGGTGGGCTTTCAGGGCAGTCGGATCGTGTTCACGCTGCCGACAGCTTCTCCCGCTGCGGTACAGCCCGCAACTTCTGCCTCGGCTCCCGCACCCGTCAGGGAAGAGAAAGGATACTCGCGCGATTTTCTGCGCGCCGGGATCGAAGAGATGACCGTGATTCGGGAGTGGCGAAGCGCCATTGAGAATGCCATCCGTACCAACAACCCGGTGGAACAGAGTTGGATCGCAGGGTATCGCAGTAACGCAGAGAGCCGGATGGCGATGGCTGCGGCCTCGGCAACGACCGATGCCGATCGGCAGGCCCTTCCGTTGCTGCAGAGTGCGAAGTCGATGGTGCAGCAGCTCAGTGATCGCTTTCTAGGGTTGCGTTCCAACCTGAGCTACGTGTCCCCGGACTCGCTCGCTAACGATCCCCTTGATCAGAAGATTCTTGCCTGCGCACAGGGAATGACCGCACAGGCGATCCCGGGCGGCGAGTTTCAGGATGTGCAGGCGTGCCACTGAGTGGGTGCACTCCCGGCAATTGGGCCAAGGGATTTAAATTAGCTGGCTCAAGGACCGAATCGTGGGCAATTGGTATGTCCATTTATTGGATGACGTGCCGGATTGAAATAGTTTGTCAATTGACATTTGCATATTAAATTTCGTAAAGTCAGGGTCCATTGGAAAAGTGTGTCTTTTGGCGTTTTTGTAGAGAGGCCGCTTTTCGTTTTGGAGGCCTAGATGTCATACCAATTAGTTTCTATACTGCGATTGCCCCGCCCACTTGGACTTCGGCTGTTTGGAAGTTTAGGAACTTTCCTGGTGTTGTCATGGTTCTTTGTCTGCGGAATCTCTCAAGCGCAGACCGGTGGCCAGGGCGGATTGCAGGGCACCGTGACCGATCCTTCCGGAGCGGTGATCAGTGACGCCAGCGTCACGGCGGTCAATACAGCGACCGGTGTTTCCACAACCAGGACCACCTCGGGAGCCGGACTGTACGACATGACGCCTCTGTTACCCGGACCGTACCGGATTACGGTGCGCGCCCAGGGGTTCAAGACGCTGGTGCAGGACAATCTGCAGATCAACGCCATGAAGGTGACGGGTTTCGATCCGAAGCTCACGCTTGGGGCTACCGATGTCAGCGTCACCGTCAATGAAGCCCCGCCCGCGCTTGAGACCACCAACGCTACGCTCGGCGGCGTGATGGAGAACGAAACCTACGCCAATCTTCCCATCCAGATGAGTGGACAACAGCGCGATGCCACGGCATTTGCGACGCTGATGCCCGGTGCGCAGAGTGGAGCCCGCTCTCCGATCATCAGCGGAACCGGCAACTATCTCGCCGAGCTTTACATCGACGGAATTCCCATCACGACGGCCAACCAGCAGGGCGACAACCGTGTCATCTTCAACTCGGTTCCTATTGAGGCTGTGGATCAGTTTCAGGTGCTGACCAGCTCCATCCCCGTCGAGTACCAGGGCGCCGGCCTGATGAACTTTACCGTCAAGTCGGGAGGAAACCAGTATCACGGTTCGGCGAACATCTACGTGCGCAACACGATCTTCGATACGTGGTCGTATACGTCCAAAGCAGCGACGCGGACACTGGCGGATGGCACAAAGGCTCCGGCGCGCAAACCGTATGAGAATCAGAACGAGATGGCTCTAACGGCGGGTGGACCCATTCCGTTGACGAAACACAAAGGGTTCTTCAGTTTTACCTATGACCGCTATCACGGGCGCAATGGAGTCAATCCGGGGTTGCTTTCAGTTCCGACGACGAAGATGCGTGCTGGCGACTTCAGCGAGCTTCTGTCTGCCAATGGCGGACCCGGTTACATCATCTATGACCCGACCTCTACTGGAGCCTGTACCGCTGCCAATAAAGGCAAAATCTGCCGGTATGCATATCCCAACAATAAGATTCCGGCCAGCCAGCTTTCACCGATTGCACAGTACATGCAAAAGTTTTTGCCCGCTCCGACGCGATCAACGATCGTCAACAACTACCTCGGAGGTGTGGCTACCGGGTATGACAACTGGTCTTATGTTGGACGTGCAGACTTCGATCTAACGCCATCGCAGAGGATTTCATTTGTCACCTCGCAAGGAAGCCGTCTCAACGTGCCCTTCACGGTTGGTGCCAATCCAACGCTTCCTCTGCCGTATGCACAGGCCTCTCTTGCTCGAATCAAGATCAATATCGCAAGTCTGGAGCATGCCTGGACGATCTCGCCCCGTCTGGTCAATCAGTTCAAGTACGGCTTTGTGCAGATGGGCGGACCTCCGGTGACGAATCCGACGCAGGTGGTTCCCGATTACGCGGCCACGGCAGCAGGCATCTCGAATCTTCCTCCAGGACAGTCTTCGGAGGAGTTTCCCGGAGCGAACTTCAGCGGCTCCAATGCTCCGACCAAATGGACGGCTGCCGGAGCCTCGGCGGCAACTTTCACCTCGGTTGCGAACACCTACACAGCGCTCGACAACGTGATCTACACGGCAGGCAGGCACACGCTAACGGCCGGTTTTCAGATCCAGTGGCTGCAGTCGAACGCCTCGACCTACGATGGTCCGTCCGGTATCGTGCCCATCACGTACTCCACCAGCTCGACGGCACTTCCCAGCGGAAGCAATGCTTACACAACGGGCTCAGGCTATTCGTATGCCAGCTACATGCTGGGTGCAGTCAGCAGCAGCTCGCTGACGATTCAGTCGTTCGGTGTTCTTGGAGGGCGGTATCGCACGATCGCACCTTACGTGCAGGACGACTGGAAGGTCACGCCGAAGCTGACGCTCAATCTCGGATTCCGATGGGATTATCTGCCGCCTTATCGTGAGGCGCATGACCGCTGGTCATTTCTTAATCCCAACCTCACCAATGCCGTCACGGGGAACCAGGGAATGGTCCAGTTTGCGGGAGATCATGGAGCAGGCGTGAGCTGCAACTGCCGCACTCCGGTCCAGACCTACTGGAAGAACTTTGGCCCCCGTGTAGGACTGGCTTATTCCATCGATGAAAAGACCGTCCTCCATGCCGGTTTCGGCCTCTTTTACTCCCACGGAGGCGGTGTCGGCGGACGGAGCGGAGCGGCTTCAGGAACGGGCCAGCTCGGCTACTCCGTTTCGCCCAGCTTTACCGATTCGGTGAACGGTCCGGCGTTTTATCTCAACAACAGTGCGGGCTTCCAGGCGATGGGACTGGCGAACACCGCCTTTGGAGGACCAGGCTATGATCTGCCTTCTCCGGTTGGTCCGACAGCTCAAGCGCAGCTCCTGAATACCGGCAACTATGTCGGCTCTTCAGGTTTTGTGCAGGCCAGCAGCGTGGGCTTTGCGGATCCCTATCTTTCGGGGCGCGCGCCGACGTTCAACTTCTGGAACGCCGGTGTGCAGCGAGCGATCACGAACTCGTTGACCATCAGCCTGAACTACGCCGGCAGCCAGAGCCACTTCCTCGTGACCGGAGGCTCCAACGCTCGCGGCTATTGGGCAAATCAGCTCAATCCGGGATATCTAGCGTCGCTTGGCGGAGCCTATGATGCGACAGGAAATACGCCGCTGCTCTCCGCTCCGGCAACGTCGGCGAACATCGCTCGGGCCCAGGCAATTCTCCCTGGGGTCGGTGCGCCGTATCCAGCCTTTACCGCAGCCGCCAGCACGAGCTCGGGAGCTGCGCGTGCGACCATTGCGCAGATGCTGGTCGCGTTTCCGCAGTACTCCAGCGTCTCCGATACCTGGGGACAAAACGTGGGCAACAACAGTTATCACTCCTTTCAGCTCAGTCTCAGTCAGCGTCCCTGGAAGGGGCTGAGCTACACGGTCAACTACACCTACGCCAAGAATCTTGCCGATGACGGAACCTTCCGCAGCGGATTCGATATCCCTGCGTCGGCCATCAGTGGCGGAGGCATGAGCTACAAGCAGGGCAGCATCGAGCGCTCGTGGGCGGCGACCTCAGTGCCCCAGAACCTGGCGATCTTCGGCGTCTATCAGCTTCCGTTCGGCAAGGGAGGGATCGGTGACGGCAACTGGCTAGTGCGTGCCTTTGCGGGCGGCTGGCAGATGTCCGGCATCTATCGCTACACCTCAGGAACGCCGCTGGCGGTGGTCTACTCCGGCTGCAACTCGCCGGGGCAGGGCCAGTGCATGCCGGATCTCAATCTCAACTCGAAGGCTTACCTTACCGGGCACGCCCGCGTGGGGAACTGGGGTGATGGAGCAACAGGAGCCAATCCCGGAGGCGACAGCTCCAAGATCGACTACACCGCCTTCCAGGCTCCGGAGTCCCTCGGCTCGGCTGGCACCTGCGCGGCGAATCTGGGCGCTTATATCCCCGGTCAGAGCCCGACCAAAAATCCCAACTACAAGGCCTGCGTCACGCTTCTGGGCAACGCGCCCCGCACCCGTGCGCTGGATCTGCAAAACCCCAGCTACTACAACGTGGATATGAGTCTGCGGAGGCAGTTCCCCCTGAGCCGTGAGCGCTTCAAGCTCATCCTTCAGGCGGATTGCCTTAATGTCACGCACAAGCACACCTTCGGCGGAATCAACGTAACCATGCCGGTGGGGAGCACATACGCGGCCGACTTCGGCCAGAACCGTGCCGACACGGTGGGAACCAGCTTCGGCCGCCCATCCAGCGTCTCCGGCAACCGTGACTGGCAGCTTGCGGCGCACGTCACGTTTTAGACTGGTGTCGTTACGCAAGAAAAGGGGTCTTCCGAAGACGCTAATTGACTCGCTTGAGCGTTCTGCTCCAGCGAGTCTGGTCGAAGAAGTGAAGGAATTGATGAAAAGCAAAGGCAGTCGTTTCAGACGCGGAAGTCCTATATTGCTGGTCTTCCGGTGTCTCAAAGGACCAATAGACGAAAAGCGGTCGTCCAATGAGATTGGCGCGAGGGACAAAGCCCCAATAACGACTATCGAAACTGTTGGTGCGATTGTCGCCCATCATGAAGTAATAGCCGGCCGGAACAACGATATCTTCTCCCTGGATGTGACTGGGTAGATCTACGGACCAGGATGCGAGAACGTCGCGCCCCTGATCGGAGGGGATGGCAGGGAAATCGTCGTTGTAGGGGTCGTAGTTGGCTGACGTGGGAAGGGCGGCGTAGGGCTCGTGCAGCGCGATGCCATTGCGATAGACAGTGCCGTTGCGGAGATGGATGCGATCGCCGGGAAGTCCGATGACTCGCTTGATGAGGATGTCATGTCCTCCCTTGTCGTTAGGTGCAGGGCGGAAGAAGACGATAGGCTCATCCTGTTTGAGCTCGCCATAGGGAAGAAAGGACGCCATCGGAGAAGATGGCGCAAGCGTGACGCGCTCAACAAGAACATGGTCGCCAACCAGCAGCGTGCTTGCCATCGAAGAAGAAGGGATGACAAAGTTCTGGAAGAGGAAAGTCATGACGAAAAGGGCGACGGCAAAGGTGGAACAAATGGAGGCGAGCTCCTGCAGTGTCGCGCCGCGATTTTCTTTCGAAGAAATCTTCACGGAAATCTCCTGATCTGTTAAAGGGCGGCCTTGAGAGCGGCCTCTTGAGCTGCGAGCAGCTCGCGGATGCCTTTTTCTGCATAGTCGAGCATCTCGCCTAACTGAGCGCGGCTGTAAGAGTTCTTCTCCGCTGTAGCCTGAGTCTCGACCAGGCCACCCGAGGCAAGCATCACCACATTCATGTCGACGGTCGCCCGCGAGTCCTCTTCGTAACAGAGATCGAGCAGGGTATTGCCGTCAACGATGCCGACGCTGGTGGCTGCCACCATCTCGCGCAGCGGCGAGGTCTTCAGGGTTCCAGCGGCCACAAGCTTCTCGAGCGCAATCGCAAGAGCGACGCAAGCTCCGGTAATTGCGGCGGTACGGGTTCCTCCGTCGGCCTGCAGGACGTCACAGTCCAGAATCACGGTGCGTTCCCCCAGAGCCTTCATGTCTACGACCGAGCGCAGGCTGCGGCCGATGAGCCGCTGAATCTCGTGCGTGCGGCCGCCGATCTTGCCGCGCTCGGCCTCGCGGGGAGTGCGGGTCAGCGTAGCGCGAGGAAGCATACCGTACTCGCCCGTAACCCAGCCGCGCCCGGAGTTGCGGAGCCAGGCCGGAACCCCCTGCTCGACGGAAGCATTGCAGAGGACGCGGGTATTGCCGGCCTCAATCAGAACCGAGCCCTCGGCCATGGCGACAAAGCCGGGAGTCATTCGGACGATGCGAAGAGAATCTGCGGAACGGGAGTCGGGGCGAAAGATCTGCGGTGGTGCGGCGGACATTCCGCGATTATAGACGGCGTGATTGGGGAGAATCGTACGGCTGTCCCGAAACGGGACTTCCATCCCATTCTGGAACACGCCCGATCCGCCCGAATCGGTGCATTTTGGAACCGATTGGTCATCAAGTGGCCCAATTTGGGAATGGCGGAGGCCAGACAATCGTGATTCTCTGTAGAAACGGGCTTCGCCACCCGGCTTGCTCCCGCTGGATCAGTGATTTAGCGGGAAATCCCAGTTTGGCACAGCGCGTGATTATAGAAAGTGCAACCCGCTGCGCAGATGCGATCAGGGCGGGTTGGAGCGAGAGCCGATGACCGTAGCGATGCAGAGCAGGACCGGACGGGAACCAATTGAAGCCACGCAGATTCACATCAGGGAAGCCGAAGAAACGAAACGTACCGGCCCACCGGACGACAACACAAAGAGGACGCCCGAGCTCCACGTTCTGGTGGTGGATGATGATGCTTCCGTTCGCCAGATGTGTTGCTCGATCGCAGTAAGCATGGGATGCGCTGTGGTGGATGCCGAGAGCGTAAGCCAGGCCCGCAGCATTTTGAAGCACCAGAAGGTCGATGTTCTTTTGCTCGATCTCAAACTTCCCGACGGTGGGGGACTCAGCTTGCTGGAGCAGGTCAATGCCCTCTATCCCGACACCGCGGTAATTGTCATGACGGCATTTGCTACGGTCTCCTCGGCGGTCGACGCCATGAGGATTGGGGCACGGGATTACCTGACCAAGCCGTTCGCCCTCGAAGAGCTGACTACGGTGCTTGAACGTGCCGGTCAGAGGGTCCGTTTTGATCACGAGAGTCGTATGTTGCGTGAAAGACTGCGTTCGCAGAGCGATGCGAACGGTCTGGTAGGCAGGTCTCCGGAGATGGAGAAGCTGTACCGCATCCTGTCGAAGGTAGCTTTTTCGACGCACCCGGTGCTGATCCTCGGAGAGAGCGGCACGGGGAAAGAACTGGTGGCGCGATCCATTCACTTCAATGGGCCGAATGCGGACAAGGCCTTCGTGCCCGTCGACTGCGGGGCGCTGGTCCCCAGCCTGATTGAGAGTGAACTGTTTGGCCATGTAAAAGGTGCGTTTACGGGAGCCGATCGCGCAAAAGAAGGATTGCTGGCCGCAGCGCAGGGTGGCACGGTCTTTCTGGATGAGATCGGGGAGCTCCCGCTGGATTTGCAGGCCAAGCTGCTGCGTGCGCTGCAGGAGAAAGAGGTGCGGCCAGTGGGTGCGACGCAGGCGAGGCCGATCTCTGCGCGTGTACTGGCGGCGACCAACCGGGACCTCGCGGCGATGGTGGAGCAGGGAAAGTTCCGCAAGGATCTCTTCTTCCGCTTGAATGTGGTGAATCTCAGGATTCCCCCACTCCGCGAGCGCAGGGGAGACATCCCGCTGTTGGCGATGCACTTTCTTGCCCAGAGAGAGAGGGAGACCGGCTTCGAGCGCGTCCTTTCGGAGGACTCGCTTCGTCTGATGGCAGATTACGATTGGCCCGGCAACGTGCGTGAGCTTGAGAATGCGATCGAGCGGGCCTGCGCCCTCTCCAGCGGCCCCGTCTTGCATCTGGGGGATATGCCGACCCAGCTTCAGGATCTGAAGATGCAACGTGCGGCGGAGAGGGCGGAGGAGCCACTTGTGGCTAACCTTCTTCCCGACGCCAGTCAACATGCTGCTGCAGCTGGCAGTGAGATTGTCTCGATTGCGGAGCTCGAAAAGCAGGCGATCCTATCGACGATCAAGCAGCTGAATGGAGACAAGCTGCTGGCAGCCAAGCTGCTGGGCATTGGGAAGACGACGCTCTATCGCAAGTTGAAGGAGTATGGGATCGCCGACCCGTCGGAAGATTAGGTATGGCTGCCGAAGAGATTGATTGTTCAACTGCATTTTATGAAAAACGTCTGGCGTGTCGTACCCTAGCGGAAGAGGCAAGGGAACGGAGGCGCTATGAAGTGCAGGCATCTGGATCAGATTCGTGACGTGAAACCTTCGGCGAAGGGCTGCGAAGATTGCCTGAAGATTGGTGGACGTTGGGTGCATCTGAGGATGTGCAAGATCTGCGGCCACGTGGGTTGCTGTGACTCGTCACCGAACAAGCATGCGACCGGACATTTCCACGCAACGCAGCATCCCATCATGCGTTCGATTGAGCCCGGAGAGAACTGGGGCTGGTGCTACGTGGACGAGGTGGAACTCGAATTCCGCTGAGGGTTTGTGAGAGATTCGCCCCGTTTTGCTATGCTGGGCTCATCTTTTCAAAAAGAGAGTGAGCAACACGATGGCAGATGAGGCAGTAAAGATTACGGTTCGCCCGAACGGTCCATTGCGGGTCGAGGGTCCAATCTCGTTGACAGATGCAGACGGTAGACATTGGGACCTGACGGGTAAACCCGCCATCTCGCTTTGCCGCTGTGGTGCAAGCGAGAAGCGTCCGTTCTGTGATGGATCGCATAACAAGATTGGATTTCAGTGCTCCGCTTCCCCGGCGCTGCTGACCTAAAGCTTGCTAACGCTGCCGCTTCGATTGCTTTCACAGAGAGAGCGTCGAAGCGGCAGGCTGTTTTTCGTAAAGAGCGGATCGATCCCGGCAATTCAGCCATGAGGGTGGCTCTATGAAACGTTTGATCTCGTCGAGAAGAATGTCGTCGGGGATACTACTGCTGCTTTGCGCCACCGCGGCATGGTCGCAGAGTGATGCCGCTGTGTCCGATCCACAGTCGATTACGCTGCCTGCAAAAAAACTGAGCGAGTACGTGGGTCAGTACCGCGGGTCGGTGGAACCAGACCTCACAAACGCAATTGTTCTCCGTGGCAGCAGTCTCTACGCCGAAGGGGAACGGATGCCTCCTACCGAGTTGAAGCCTGAGTCGGCGGACCATTTTTTTGTCCCCGATACCTCGATTCGTGTGGCCTTTATGCGCGACGCAAAAGGCAAAGTGACCGGGCTTGCTACGACGACGGCGGGGTCTCGAAGCGACGGAGCGGCGATGAGCATGGTCCGTTTCAGCGACAAGCCTGCGGATCTGAACCACTTTCGCGACTATGCCCGCAGCGAGGTGATGGTGCCGATGCGCGACGGCGTCAAGCTGCATCTGGTCATCCTGCGACCGCAGGGATCCGAGAGCGCCGGCGAGCCGCTTCCGTTTCTGATGGAGAGGACACCCTATGGAGTCGATGGTGAAACCTCCCTCAGCGTGAATGCCGCCAAGCCGGAGCTCGCCCGCAGCGGATACATCTTTGTCTTTGGAGATATCCGGGGCAGGTATAAGTCCGAAGGCCAGTTTGTGATGAACCGTCCCGTCGTCGAGCACGCCACGAAGAACGATATCGACGAGACGACGGACACGAACGACACCGTTGATTGGTTGCTGAAGAATGTTCCCAATAATAATGGGCGCGTCGGAGTGTATGGCATCTCCTATCCAGGCTTCCTGGCGATGATGGCGGGAATCGATGCAAATCCCGCGGTCAAGGCGATCTCACCGCAGGCGCCCATGACGAATATCTGGATCGGCGATGACTTCTTTCATAACGGTGCTTTTCGCGAGACCTATGGTTTTGATTACGTGCAGCAGCTCGAAGGGCAGAAGACGGATGTCCGCGTGCAGTCGGACGAAGATACGTTTGACTTCTTTCTGAAGTCGGGAAACTTTGCGGGCGCCGCAAAGACAGCGGGCATGAGCAATCTGCCGACGGCCAAAGCGTTTCTGACCCAGCCCGAATACACGAAGTTCTGGCAGGCGATGGCTGTCGAGCCGCACCTCACGAAGGTGGAGGTTCCGACGCTTGAGGTAGGTGGATGGTGGGACCAGGAAGATATGTGGGGACCGCAGGCGGAGTATGCCGCGTTGGAGCCGCACGATAGCAGCCACGAGGTCTTTCTGGTGATGGGCCCCTGGAATCACGGAGGATGGGTTCCGACGACGCGCCATCTGGGCATCGTCGATTTTGAGTCGGCAACGGGCGAAGTCTATCGCAAGACCATCGAGGCGCCCTTCTTCGAGAAGTATCTGAAGAATCGCTCGGGATTCAATCTGAAGGATACGGCGAGCTTTCGTACCGGCGTGAACGAGTGGAAGCGATACGACGCATGGCCGCCGAAGGCAGGTTTCAAACCGTCGAAGATGTATCTCGCCGCCGACCACGGGCTGAGCTTCGATCCGCCCAAGAGCGAGAGCAAAACTGAATATGTCGCTGATCCCGCGAACCCCATACCCTACCGGCACCGGCCCATCCAGCCGACCTACGGGAATGGATCGAAGTGGCGGACCTGGTTGGTAGGCGACCAGCGTTTTGTGAGCGGTCGCAGGGATCTTGCGAACTTTACCACCGCTCCGCTGGACCGCGATGTGACGATCACTGGAGATGTGGTGGCAGACCTCTTTGCTGCAACCACGGGAAGCGATAGTGACTGGATCGTAAAGCTGATCGATGTGTATCCCGATGACGCTCCGAACGGAATGGGCGGATATCAGTTGATGATCGCCGACGAGATTCTTCGGGGACGATATCGGAACAGCTTCGAAAAGCCGGAACCGGTAAAACCCGGGGAAGTGACAGAGTATCGGTGGAGTCTGCATGGAGCCGATCACACCTTCCGGAAAGGGCATAAGATCATGGTCGAGGTGCAGTCGAGCTGGTTTCCTCTCTACGACCGCAATCCGCAGACCTATGTGCCGAACATTATGACCGCTTCTCCGGATGCCTATAAAGCGCAGACGATCTCTATCTATCAGTCGTCAAACTATCCATCCCATCTCGAGTTTGAGATGCCGGAGTAAGGATGTACGGATTGGAATCGGGAGCGGATTTGAGTATTAAGACGATCAGCAGTCGTGAGGTCTATCGCAATCCCTGGACGCGTGTCCGTGAAGATGTGATTGAGCGCGCCAATGGACAGCGTGGGATCTACGGTGTGGTGGACAAAGATCCTGCTTCCATCATTATTCCGTTAGAGAAGACCTCTGAGGGCGAGTTCCTCTATCTGATCGAGCAATATCGCTACACCGTGAGCGGACGCTACGCGGAGTTTCCTCAGGGAGGCTGGGAGCAGGCGGAGGTGGTTCCGGAAGATCTGGCGCGCGGAGAACTGCGTGAGGAGACCGGCCTGGAAGCGGAACGCTTGACCCTGCTGGGAACCCTGCAGATCGCCTACGGTGTGATGAATCAGAGGCACTATATCTTTCTGGCCGAGGGACTGAAACATGGAAGTCCCGATCCGGATGTGGAAGAACACGACCTCGCGCTTCGGCGAGTCAGTGTAGCCGAGTTCGAACGGATGCTGCTGGCCGGTGAGATTGTCGACAACTGTTCCGTTGCTGCCTGGGGTCTTTACAAGGTCTGGCTCGATCATGGACGGCCTGCGAGGTAAGAACCATGAGCAAGAATGCAACAGACGAACGGCTCGAAAAGGCTGAGGCCACGGAACAGAATCTGCGCTGGGCCAACGTCGGCAGTGTCGCATTTGCCGTGGCGCAAAGTATCTGTGGCGCGGTCCTCGCCATCAGCGGCTTCCGTCTGCTGATCGGATTGGGTGCTTTGGCGGCAGCGGGTGGGATTCTGACCCCTTTGCGGAGATTTCATCAGGACGCCATTCGCATCCCGATGATGGCCCTGGCGCTGGCTGGAGCTGCCGCAAATATCTATTCCGTCTGGCGTGTACGTTCGTTACGCGCTCGCCCCGCGGCTCAGTGGAGAATGCGAACCATCTCGCCGCAGAAGATCCGGTCAGAACGGCTGCAGCTTGCGCTCTCCGGGATCACGCTGGTCCTGCTTGCGGCGGAATGGATCATGCACACCATCCTTCATCGAGCCCGCTGAATCGACCATCCTGCGTGTGAACGTCATGCGACGAACAAGCGCCGTCAGGGGGACTGGGGCTCCGGAGGAGGACTCTTCAGCATTGCTTCCCTCAGGCGGGCATGAAGTCGCTCGCTGTATCCAACCGGAAGCTCGAAGACGCGATCGTCGGCGGTGAGAATGAGAATGTTCCGCGTGGAATCAAGTATCGCCGAGCAGATCTCGCAGTGCTCCAGGTGCCGTTCCACATCGGCACGGGTCTGCTCGTCCAGTGTGTTATCCAGATAGCCGGAGATGTATTCCCAGACGTGGCGGCAGTTCAGAACCATGGGAACCTCCTGCGCTTGGAGGAAACGCTGGCGAGCTGCGGCGCGAGCTGTTTTTGCAGCATCATACGGGCGCGATGCAGCCGCATCTTCACCGATGCGATGGTGATTCCGAGCGTCTCTGCTGTCTCCTTGACATTGCGCTCCTCGATCTCGCGCAGGACAAAGACCTCGCGATATGGCAACGGAAGCTGATCGAGAGCACGCCGGATCAGGGAACGGATCTCCTGGCGCTCGAGAGTCTCTGAGGGAATCTCACGCCAGTCGGTAAGCTGTGCGGGAACGACCGGGCCATCCGTGTCGTCGATAGAGTCAGTCAACCCAGGCAGCTTGCGCCTGAGGCGGGCTCGGGCTTCGTTGAGGGCGATGGCGATCAGCCAGGTACTGAATCGAGCCTCCGAACGAAAGCGCCCAAGGTTTCGATACGCCTTGATGAAGGCTTCCTGCGCAACATCTTCCGCTTCGGCTTCATTGCGCAGCATCGAGAGCGCCATGAGATAGACACTTCGCTCGTAAGGGCGAATGAGCTCATGAAACGCCTCTGTCTGGCCAGCCAGAACCTCCGCGATCATGGCTGCCTCGTTCCTCTGGTTATCCGGAGACTGCATCCGTTTCCCAGTGTGTTGTGCCCAGCGCATCCCCGGACATGTAAGGCCTGAACCTGCTCGCAATCAGAGCGTCGAGCGAGAACAAGCCGGGACCAAAGACGAGAATCAACAGGGCTGCGAAGAGAAAGGTAAACGGATCGGCCGCGTAGAACTTACCGGGATCGGAGAAGATGGAAAACAGCGCCTCGCGATCAGCGGTCCAATAGGCAACAAACATCGAGCCGGTCAGCAGCAGAGAGATCGGCCGCGAGAACAGCCCTACGATAAGAAGAATGCCGCCCAAAAACTCCAACCCAGAGACGAAGTGTGCGCTCAGTGCAGGGAAGGGAATGTTGAGTGACGTGAAGAAGTCGACGATTCTGGGTTGGTTGCGCAGCTTTCCCAATCCCGTCTGGATCAGTTGCCATCCCCAGTACAGGCGAATCGCAAGCAGCAGCGGAGACCGGAGCTTCCGGGCAACGTTGCAAAAGCCAGCGTGAGCGTGGGCGAACCAGGTGAGCGCTTTCATTGTGACTCCATCATTCGAGGCGTGCAGAGCCAGCCCATCTGCATCAGGTAGTGAAATGTGGATTGAATTTGGTTGGCACGATCGGATTCCGACAGCGTGCTGTGAGCGAATGCGGCCTCGATGGCCTCACCCAGACTGGCGCCCCGCTCGAAGGCGCGCAGTAAAAGGTAATCTTCGCGGGAAAGACGTTTGTAGTAAACGGAGTCTTCGTGCCGGTGAATCGCGAGATAAATCTTTCCGGGCGCAGGCTTGCGCGACCGCACAGAACGAACCAGGTGAATCTGCATCGCATTGGACGCCTGCGGCCCTGCGCCCTGCGACGCGTCACGGATGGCAATCAACGCATCGTCAACGGCGCTCGGAGCCTCAACCAGGCGGAGATAAGGCTGCAGCTCCAGCCGGGAGGTATCGTCCAGGGCCGCAATCTCGTTCGTGCTGAGCGGAGCCCGCCGTTCGTTGTCGAATGCCTCAATGTGGGCCCATTCCAAAGCGGCCATCGCAATCGCGTCGCCCGTCTTCGGGTGCGTATACTCCGGGTTCTTCTCCAGCCAAGCGACAAGCGAAGACCCGAGATTACGCAGCGTAAACGAACGCGAAGGATGGGCTTCAAGATAAGCGCGCATCAGGCGCTCGAATCGCCGGGTTCCCACAATCGACTTCAAGCCGGGAAAATCTTCTTCGAAGGAAGAGAAGAGGCGAAACCAGTACTGTCTGTTGTAGATCTCAAGCCGCTCAAAGGAACTGAGGCGATCGTTCGGCTTGATGAAGGCGGAGGCTTCGTCGGCGATCGACTGTCCCTGCTCGTCGCGGCGGCGCATCTGTTCCTCACGAGTCAACGGACGCATGACAGCCGCGGCCATACGCTGCTGCAGCGCGTGAAGCTCAGGGGCATTCATGCGGTTACCGCCAGTGCCGGTGTCTCTGTCTGTGACTTCAGATACCGGTTCGCTTTAAGCGCCTCAGCGTGGACCTCTTCGAACGAAGGAATCGAATCGTCCCACTCCAGCAGTGTGGCGGTGGGGCCGCAGCGTTCGATAGCGCGAGCATAAAGCGCCCACACCGGGTCGAGTACCGGATGATCGTGCGTGTCCAGGATGTACTTCTCAAACCTGGAGTGTCCGGCGATGTGAATCTGCGCCACGCGCTCGGCAGGCACGCTGTTGACGTAAATATGGGGGTCGAAGTTGTGATTCTGCGAAGAGACGTAGATGTTGTTTACGTCAAGAAGTATGCCGCAGTCGGCGTGCTCAACCACTTCGTTGAGGAACTCCCATTCCGTCATCTGTGAGACATGGAATTCGGCATAGCTCGAGACGTTTTCGACTGCGATGGGCACTTCAAGAAAGTCCTGTGCCTGGCGGATCTTTTCCGCTGTCAGTCGTGCGGCCTCAAAGGTGTACGGCATCGGCAGAAGGTCATGGGTGTAGGTCCCGTCGACCGATCCCCAGCATAGGTGGTCTGACAGCCAGGGCGTCTTGGTGCGTCGAACGAGCTCCTTGAGCCGACGGAGGTGTTCGCGCGAGTGGGGTTCAGCCGAGCCGAAGTACATGGAGACGCCATGCTGCACGACACGATATTGTTCAAGGATGTTGTCGAGCACCGAGAGCGGGCGTCCCGCATCGACCATGTAGTTTTCCGAGATGATCTCAAACCAGTCCACGACCGGCTTCTTCTCGAGGATGTGGCGATAGTGCGGTACGCGGAGCCCGATCCCTACGCCATAATCCTTAAATCCGTTGAAGCGATTTGCTGGCATTGCGCGATCCTCAAATTTTGGGGAGGGCTAAGCCGTATCGCCGTGATCGGATGCTCGCGGCGATACGGCGCATCCTGAGGTCTAGTGCTTGGATCCGTCGGTAGCGCAGCCGCCTTTGCCCTTGCAGCTGTTCTTGCCCTTGCAGCCATTATCGCTGGACTTGCAACCGCCCTTGCCCTTACAGTCGTTTTTGCCTTTACAGGAGTGCTTATCGGTGTCCTGCATCAGCATCGAGGCCGAAGCAAGTGCCGCCTGGCCAAGTTGTGCGCCATTGTGGGTAACGGAGGCGTGGATCGGAGCGGCCGAACCGCTCAGCAGTCCCGTGACAGCGGCGCTCAACATCATTGCCTTAAAAGAGTTCTTCATGGAGTTCTCCTTGGAATTTCCAGGGACCAGCTGCGTTCCCTGTCTGCCCCGTTAGATACGAGGTGTGAAGAAGGGTAACAGTTTTTTTCAACGAATATGTCAACCAGATGGCCCGTTTTTTTAGCTGAACACGCCGAGAGAATTTATGCATCCAATTGAATGTGAACGACGTTAAGCACTCTGCACATACATTGCCTGATCCGCACCGGCCGAAGAAAAAGCGTGGTGTTTGGGGATGGATTGCAATCTCTGCCTTGCTCGTTGTGATCAGTATTGCGGCAAGCCTGGAGTGGATGCTCCATCGCGCCGAACCGATCCTTCGAGGCAGAATTATCGAAACCCTCAGCACGCGTTTTGAAAGCCGCGTCGATCTTGATGCGCTGCACGTATCGGTGCTGAAGGGGCTTGAAGTCTCAGGAGAGGGACTTCGCATCTTTCCGCCTGACGATGTCGTGGAGGCTGGAGCAAACGCTCCCTTGATTGCCCTGAAACATTTTGCATTCCACGCGAACGTCATGGGTCTCTTCCAGAAACCGATGCATGTTGGAACGGTCAAAGTGGTGGGCATGACGATCAGCGTACCTCCGCGCGAGATGCGTCAGCAGGCCCCAAAGAGAGATAGACATCTGGGCAAGATCAAGATCGTGGTCGACCAGATCGACTGCGACGACTCCAAGTTGATCATCGGGACTATTAAGCCGGATAAGGATCCCAAAGAGTTCGACCTCACGCACATCGTCATGCACAACATAGGGCCGAACGATCCCTGGCGCTACGACGCCACGATCGTCAACGCCATTCCCACCGGAGACATTCATGCCGTTGGTACGTTCGGTCCATGGGTCAACGAGAGTCCAGGCGATTCCAACGTTACCGGCAAATACACCTTTGATCATGCCGACCTCAACACGATCAAGGGCATCGCAGGCATACTGTCTTCGACCGGAGACTTCACAGGGCAATTGAACCGCATTGTGGTGGATGGCACGACGGAGACTCCAGACTTTTCGCTCGACACCGCGAATCATCCCTTGCCGCTTCACACCCGCTTTCACGCCATCGTCGATGGCACCAGCGGCGACACCTACCTGCAACCCGTGGAGGCAAAGCTCCAGAACTCCGAGTTCACCTGCAAGGGAGCGATCGTCAACATAAAGGGGAAGGGGCATCAGATCAACCTGGACGTTGATGTCCCGGACGGAAGGATTCAGGACTTCCTTGAGCTGGCAGTCAAACAACAGCCCCCCATCATGACGGGAAGGCTGAACATGAAGACAAAACTCTCGATTCATCCCGGCAAGGAGAGTGTTACCCGAAAGCTGGGGCTGAATGGAAAGTTCACTCTTCGTTCCATCCATTTCGTCAATCCCGAGTGGCAGGACAAAGTAGACATGCTGAGCCTGCGTGCGCGTGGCGAGGCAAAGCAGGCCAGGCCTGGGGCGGAAGATGTGAACTCCCGCATGGTTGGGCAATTTGGCATGGGGGTCGGGAAGTTGCATTTCAGTCGTCTTGCCTATGCTCTTCCCGGAGCCGACGTCGACCTGACCGGGGTCTATTCCCTGGATGGGAATGAGTTGGATTTCAGCGGCAAAGTCCGGACCAAGGCTGCGCTCTCCAACATGGTAGCGACCTGGTGGAAGTCATGGCTGCTGAAACCCGTCGATCCGTTCTTCCGCAAGAATGGAGCGGGGGCCGAGATTCCCATAAAGATCAGCGGCTCCAAGGGCGCACCGAAATTTGGGCTCGACCTGAAACACAAAGATAAAGACAAACAAGGGGATTAAGAGAAAGGCCTCCGCTACCGGAGGCCTTTTAAAATCGCAATCCAATTTTGATTGGATTGGAGGGATCGGCAATTCTAAAAACTGCTGTCGTCGCCTCCACCATCGAAGTCATCGCCGAAGCTGGAGCTGTCATCGAAGTTGGAATCGTCCGCGAAGTTGTCGGTAGCGTCGTCGTTTCCCGTGTCCATCAGGTCGTTGCCGTGGTCGTTGCGGTCCACCGCTTGAGAGAAGGCAGACTCCCCGCGCCGGTCTTCAATGTCGGGCGACAGGTGTCCTTCATGGGGTGCGGTCCCGCTGTCGCCGTAGTAGTTGTTGACGATCTCGGGGCGTTCGGATTCTCCAAAGCCACCGAAGCCAGGGCCGTAACCTGCTGCATGACCGAACCCGTGCATCAGGCCTTCGATGCTCTCGAACGCCAGGGCTCCCGCTGCAACTCCGGCCGCGGTCTGCATCGCCGAGCGCAGGAATCCACCCGACGGTGAAGGAGCAGGTGCATATCCATATCCGGGAGGTGGCGGAGCATACTGCGGCTGCGCGTACTGCGGTGGAGGAGGCGGTGGAGGAGCAGGCTCTTCTGTGCGCCCCAACAGATTTCCAAGGAAGCTTCCTGCGCGCCGCGGTTGCTGCTGGCGAAGCTGCTCAAGCTGGCTCTGCGCCTGGTCAAGAGCATACTGCTGTACCAGCACGGTCTGAGCAAGGATATACAGAGCATCGGGATTGCGCCCCAGCGTCTGCTGCAGCATCTCTTCTGCGTCGAAGTCTTTTTCCTGAAGCTGGGTCTGATTGACGCGCTGAACCAGTCCCTGAAGCATCTGTTGTTCCTCGGGTGTCATGAAGCTCCTCCGCCTTTGCACATTGATCCGCAGGCTCGCACATAGGACGCCGAAAGATACGAAAAGGATAGGACGGGAGTTCCGCTTTTCTTGCGGGATACGGATGTCACAGCAGACGGCGATTTGCCCGAAGATCTGCCGTCTAGTGCACCGTCTTCATCCGGCGCGACATGAAATCCATCAAGAGGTAGTTCCCGAGCGTTTGCGGGGTGGTGAAGTACGCCTTGCCGCGGCACATCGCGCTGACCTTCTGGACAAACTGCATCAGCGTAAAGTCGTTCGCCAGCATGAAGGTATTGATCATGATGCCGGCGCGCTTGCAGCGGGAGACCTCTTCCAGAGTCTCTTCGATGACCAGGGGATCGAGTCCGAAGGCATTCTTATAGATACGGCCATCCGGCAAAGAGAGCGCCGATGGCTTGCCATCCGTAATCATGACGATCTGCTTCATATCCTTGTTCTGCTTTGCCAGAATGCGTTGCGCCAGCCGCAGGCCGTCTTTCGTGTTGGTGTAGTGCGGTCCCACCTTGACCCGCGAAAGCTGGGAGACGGGGATCTCTTCCGCCGTGTCATGGAAGAGAACGAGGTTCAGCGTATCCCCCGGAAACTGTGTCCGGATAAGATGCGACAGTGCCATGGCGACACGCTTTGCCGGAGTAAAACGATCCTCGCCGTAAAGAATCATGGAGTGCGAGCAGTCCAGCAAAACCACCGTAGCACATGACGATTGGTAATCCGACTGGTGGACGTGCAGGTCGGAGTACTCGATGTTGAGGGGCGTGTGCTCTTCACCCTCGACGGCTGTACGAATTCCCTCGCGCGAAAACACGCTCGAAAACGTCGCGGTGACATCCAGATTCAAAGTGTCGCCAAACTCGTAGAGTTTGGATGAGCCGTTGATCTCGATCCCGGCTGCTTCGTGACGAGTATCGTGGCGGCCAAAGTTCGATTTGCCTAACGGCCCCAGCAGATCACGAAGCGCCTTGTAACCAAGGAAATCCATCCCCTTGTCCGTCACTTCAAAGCGGGCGTTCTCGTCGCCCTGACCGAAATCGCCCTGCCCCTGCTCGGGAGTCTCCGCATTGATGAAGTTCTGATCCTGCATCTTCTGCATGATCTTGTCGATCAGCTCTTCCACCTGGTCTTCGGAGAGAGCCTCGAACTGCTCCTGAGCCTCTTCATCAAACAGCTCGCCGGACTCAAGAGCCTGGCGAATCGCGTCGCGAAGATTCTCCAGCGTCTGGTCGTTGAATTCCCGAAAGTTCGAGTAAGGATCGTTGAAGCCGGAATCGAGCAGGAAATCCGAGAGGGCCTGCATAAGGTCTTCAAGCCCGAAGCTCGAAGAGAGATCGCCGGTAAACTTGGTATAGCGGACGCGCTTCATCAAAAGGGCCCTCTCTTCATATTCTAGCCCCTTCCGCCAGCATCCTCTTTCGCAACCCGCCGTTCAAATTCACTCCAGCCGGTACAGGAACACAACGAGCGGTTGTTACTGGCGAAAGAAGAAGGATCCTCGCACTCCGAAGACCTTCCCATCTCATTCCTACGCTCGCGTTCCCGCAAATACAGCCATGCGATTCTCTTTGTACCAGCAATCGGCATCGGCAAACCCCGCTTCTCGGAGCCACTTGAGCTGTTGCTCTACCGATGCACAGAGATCCTCTCTCTGCCGGTACAGGGAATCCGAAATCTGCTTTTCAGTCGCTCCTGCGGCCCGTACTTGCTCCAGCCACAGCGCCTTATATCGCTCCTCAAGCTCAGGAGTCGGCCCTGCCACCTGATCCGCATTCACAAACACCCCATTCGGGGCAAGCGCTCCATAAGCCTTGCGAAAGATGAGACGCTTCCCCTGATCGTCAAGGTGGTGGATTGACAACGAGGAGACAATCGCACACATCCCGTGCGGAAACGGCTCCGTCAGATAGTCGGCCTGCTGATACTCGACCCGAGTGTCCTCTCCCAGGCGTTCCCGCGCCAACGCAAGCATCGGCCCGGAGAAGTCCATCAGGCGAATCCTCGCCTCAGGAAAGCGGTCGCGCAACAGCTGCGTGAAAAGTCCCGTGCCCGCGCCAAGCTCCAGGATATTTTTTATATCCGCAGGGACCAGATCCAGCGCCCAGCCATAGAAGCTGTCACAGCCAGGAATCAGGCGCGAGCGGTCTGCATCGTAAGTCGATGCAGTCGCATTGAAGACCTGCTTGGTTAGATTTGCCATGAGATACCCTCGTCTCACAAGCATAAGCAGACTTTATTTAAATTTGTATTTATATAAATATTTCGAATGCTTCAATAGAAGCCGCACTCGTCTAGTTGAAGCCTCTTCGAGTGCGATTGCGGGGGGTAAACTCCTCCTGCTCCCGGTCACGCGCGCGCTCGGCGTACTGGGACGCCTGTTCGACGCGCTGTTTCTTCTCCGCTGCCGTAAACACTCTCTCTTCGGCGCGGCTGATGCGCTTGTGAGCCGTCATGCCTTCCAGCAGAAACTCTGCAGCGCTGACCGTGGCCTCTGGCCCAGCATTGCCATTCATGTTGAGCGGAGTGAGCTTTTCGAGCAATCCCTGAATCTGCTTCAGCTCGGCCAGCGAAGACGCTGCCGCCTGCGCATCATTCAGTTGAACCGTGCCCCCCAGGTTGAACCACTCTTCGATCTGCTGGGTGTCCGTTCCGGCAAAGTATTTATCGAAGACCTGGGCGACGGCAACGCGAATAATCTCGCGAACGACGGTATCCGCGCCTCGCATCTCGCCTTCATACTCCAGCTCGATCTTTCCCGTAATTCCCGGCAGCGCGGCGTAGATATCGCCGATGCGGGGCACAACAACCTGCTCTCCGTGGACCAGGGCGCGCCGCTCTGCATTCGAAAGCACCAGCTCCATCGTCGTGATGGGCAGGCGTTGCGAGACTCCCGAGCGCTTGTCGACCTTCTTGTCTTCGCGAGCGGTAAAGGCGATCTGCTCGACCACCTGACGAACGTAGTGCGGAATCTCGATCTCGGTCGCCGGGCGCTTGGACCAGGCCTCCTGCGACGTAATGCGGATGCCTTCCTCAATATCTTCCGGATAGTGCGTGCGAATCTCGGAACCGATACGATCCTTCAGCGGAGTCACAATCTTGCCGCGGGCGGTGTAGTCTTCCGGATTGGCGCTGAACACAATAGCGACATCGAGAGGAAGGCGAACGGGATATCCCTTAATCTGCACATCGCCTTCCTGCATGATGTTGAACAGCGCGACCTGAATCTTTCCCGCAAGATCCGGAACCTCGTTAATCGCGAAGATGCCGCGGTTGGCGCGGGGAAGCAGGCCGTAGTGCATCGTCAGCTCTGAGCCCAGATCCTGGTTGGACCGTGCTGCCTTGATGGGATCGATATCGCCGACAAGATCGGCCACCGTCACGTCAGGCGTCGCCAGCTTTTCGACGAATCGATCCTCAGGGGTAAGCCACGCGATAGGCGTCTCATCGCCAAGCCTTGCGACCAGGTCACGAGAGTATTTGCTGATCGGCGCGTAAGGATTGTCCCGAATCTCCGATCCGGCAATGTATGGCGTATGCGCGTCCAGCAGATTGGTCAGCGCGCGCAGAATGCGCGACTTCGCCTGTCCCCGCAGACCCAGCAGGATAAAGTTGTGCCGCGACAGAATGGCGTTAACGATCTGTGGGACGACTGTGTCCTCATACCCGACGATTCCAGGAAAGATGGTCTCTTTCCCGCGCAGGCGAGCGATCAGATTTTCACGAAGCTCATCCTTCACGCTGCGCGCCAGCCGTTCGGAGGTGTATTCACTACTGCGGAGTTCGCCAAGTGTCGTGGGGAGTCGGTTCGCCATGGTCTCAGTATAGATGTTTCGTCCGGAAGGAAGGCGCGGAGGACTTTTTTAGCCGCGCCAGCAGAGAGATGCCACCGAGGGAAGTGCCGCAAGCTCCCGCATCAGGTCCGGAGTGCCTCGGTGGACGTGGCCCTTCTGAGGCCAGGCCAGCTCGCATGCAACAGATTGGAGGACGGATCGACTGTAACGGACGTTCCAGTTCTTGACTTCATATCCGCGATCCGTCAGCCGTTGCCGAAGTTCTTCCTCCGTGGGGCGTTCGACCAGGGTGGAGGCGTCGGGCTCCACAAATTCCAGAGAGAGCGATCCGGAACGGTGGGTTGAAATCCGCAACTCAAGCTGCTTGAGCACCCACAGGATAAAAAGAGCGAGTACCGCGCCGGCGATGCCGAGCCGGAGCTGTCCTCCCCCAAACAGCAGTCCCAACACGGTCACGTACCACATGGTGGCTGCTGTCGTGACCCCGTGAACCAGCCCGTCTTTCCGGATGATGGCCCCGGCTCCGATAAACCCGATGCCGGACAGAATTCCCAGCGGAAGACGCATCAGGTCCAGCACCACGAAGGAATTGGGTGCCTTGCCGGTCATATTCATCAGCTGGTTGGTCTGCACCATGGCCAGGGTGGCTGCAAGGCAGACCAGCATGGTGGTCCTGATCCCCAGGCTCTTGCCACGTTCATCGCGGTTGTAACCAATGAGAAAGCTGGCAACAGCTGCCAGCGCGACTCTAAGGGCGATCTGTTCCCAGCTTAGGGTAACCGGCATGCCCGGTTAGATGTGGAATCAGCGGCTTAGGTCGTCCTGCAACGCCTGCATCTCCGCTGCGGCATGCTGGTTTCCGGTGCGTTCGGCCGCTGCAATACCGCTGTGCAGCCGCTTCAGTGCCTCATCCGTTTGCCCATGTTTGGCCAGGGTCTGGGCCGACATCTGGTACGCGGGAACATAGTCCGGATTGTGTTGGATCAATGTGGCGAACTCGATCAGCGCCGCCTCAACGTTGCCGCCCGCAAGCTGTGCCATGGCCAGGCCATAGCGGGCGAAGGAATCTGCAGGGTTCTGCTCCAGTACCTGTGTGAGGAGGGTGATTCTGTCCATCTCTCGATGTTCTGATGACAGGCACACGGTTGGCAAGCCGGTCAGAAGATACGCTCGGATTTACACTGGAAGGAATGAGCGAAGTCGTCCTGGCAAGAACCGTGAGTGAGTCGCAGTCTGAGCGCAGTGAGATCATCTTTCCTTCAGATGCCAATGCCCTGGGGAATCTCTTTGGCGGCCGCCTGATGCAATACATCGACTTGGTCGGTGCCATGGCCGCCAGCCGGCACGCCCGGGCTATCACGGTAACCGCCAGTATGGATCACCTGGACTTCGTGGCGCCGGTTCGCGTAGGAGACCTGTTGATCCTCAAAGCCAGCGTCAACCGCGCCTTTCGCACCTCGATGGAGGTCGGTGTCAAGGCAATGGTCGAGGATGTGCGCCATAACCGCATGCGGCATGTCTCCTCTGCCTATCTGACCTATGTTGCGGTCGACAAAGACGGAAACAGGATCGTTGTTCCCCAGGTAATCGCGCAAACCGAGCACCAGGTACGGCGCTATGAAGACGCAGGTCGCAGGCGCGAGATGCGCTCCGGAGAGACGCTGCGGAAAAAAGAGATACGTGCCGCCCTTGGCGACGAATGGCACGTCTGAAACCACAGGAAGGAATCTGTTATGGGACACATGGGAGCAGGAGTTCCCCCGGCACCGCAGCCTTTGCCGGGAGTTGCACACGTCGTAGCGGTAGGGAGCGGTAAAGGCGGCGTAGGGAAGACCACGGTCGCGGTCAACCTGTCCGTGGCGCTGGCGAAGCTGGGGTATAAGGTCGGCCTGATCGACGCCGACATCTACGGGCCCAACGTCCCCACCATGCTGGGCGCGACCCGTCAGCCGAACATCGTCGGCGAGAATCGCATCGAGCCGGTTCTGGCACACGGCGTAAAGTTCATCTCCATCGGTCTCATCTCCCCCGGCGACAAGCCGCTGGTGATGCGCGGACCCATGCTGCACCAGATCATCCGCCAGTTTCTTCAACAGGTGGAGTGGGGTGAGCTGGACTTTCTCATCATCGACCTGCCTCCCGGAACCGGCGACGTAGTCATCTCGCTCGTTCAGACCGTTCCTCTGACGGGAGCCATCGTCGTTTCGACCGGCTCCAACGTGGCCCTCGAAGATGCCCGCAAGGCGTTGGAGATGTTCCATCAGGTCAAGGTTGAGGTTCTCGGTATGGTCGAAAACATGTCTCAGATGACCCTGCCCAACGGTGAGGTGATCGATGTCTTTGGCGCAGGCGGTACCGAGCGAACGGCAGCACAGTTCGGGCTGCCATTTCTGGGAGCTCTCGAACTGAACCCGACGATCCGCGAGGGCGGTGACAAGGGACTTCCGATCGCACTCGCCGGCCCGGACTCCAAACTGGCCTCCGAGGTCTACGCCATCGCTCGACGCATCGCCGACAAAGCCAAAGACATCGCCTCCAAAAGTGAAAACGTCTTTGAGATCAGCTAAAGGGCGTTAAACGAGACAGGCGGCGAAGGATTTCTCATTTGATCTGCATCCTCTAGATTAAGTGTCATTCGATCGCTGCAGGCCGGTTTCACCGTCCTGCAGCGCGGAAAAACGCCGCATTTAGCGATGCTGTTACGCTTGCATGGGCTCGCAAAGCAAGGCAGTGCGTCCAAGCTTTGTTTCCGCACACAGAGAGACGACCTCCGTCGCTCATTCTGACCGACGCGAAAAATCGCTGTATTTTTTTGCAGGACGTGATGGACCACCTGCATCCGATCAAACCGCAGGCGAGCTTCAGCTATCCCATTCCACCCAAACGATGTCTAATGCCATATCAGGAACCGCTTGACGCGCGAGATAGACTGGTTCGTGTGGGGGCCAAGATGGCTGAGACTTTGAGACTGACGGCACGGCAACAAGCCATTCTCACTGCCATTATCGAGAGCTACATCGAAACCGGGGAACCCGTGGGATCCGGCACGATCGCGCGCCTCAACCGGGAAGGCCCGGCTATGAGTTCGGCAACCATCCGCAACGAGATGGCAGAGCTAGCTGAACTTGGCCTTCTGGAGCAGCCCCATACTTCGGCCGGAAGAGTTCCGACGGCGCGGGCTTTTCGTATGTATGTGGAACAGCTGAGCGAAAAAGCAAGGCCGAGGGGAGAAAGCCAGAGGCTGCCCGCGCGTTCTCGGCAACAGATCGACAGAAGTTTTGTAGGCGTTGCCGGTACCCAGGCCGTTCTTGAGCGAACTTCGCACGTGCTGGCGAATCTTTCCAGCGGGGTCGGAGTTGCGATTGCAACCGCGACGGGCGGAGACCTCCTCGAACATGTCCACTTTTCGAGGCTGGCCCCGGCCAGCGTGCTGGCGGTGGTCGTGACGCGCTCGGGCTTGGTTAGGGATCGAGTGCTGGCCCTCGACCGCGACGTAAGCCTTGGAGAACTGGAGACGGCGACCAACTTCCTCAATGAGAACTTTCGCGGCTGGAGCGTTGAGCAGGTCCGATCCGAACTCGCTCGTCTCGTAGATCGGGAACGAAGCGAGTATCAACGGCTTCTGAACTCCGTCCAGCAGCTTTGGGTCAGAGCCGTGCCCGTGACCGATTCGGCGACCCCTTCGGTATACGTTGAAGGAGTCGCGAATCTTGTTGGTTCCAATATCGATGGAGAACGGCTCCGGGAGATGCTGGCCGCTCTCGAGGCCAAACAGCGCCTGGTGGAGCTCCTGAACGCCTACATCGATACCCGTCAGGAGAGCGTTCGTGTGGTCTTCGATCTCGAGGAGCAGGCTCCGCAGATGGCTGGTCTCGTGCTGATCGCTGCGCCTACCCGAATGGCAGGGGAGAGTCGTGGAACCATAGGAGTCATCGGAACCACTCGAATGGATTACGAGAACACGATGAACGCCGTCAGCTATCTGTCACGCGTCTTCGATCGCATCGTCACGCCGCATCCTTCTGAACAGTAAGAGGTTTGGTTTCGTAGCTGCAGCATCCATCCCGGGCTTGCGCGATCAGCGATAATAGAAGAGGAAAACGATCTATGAGGAGACATAATTCCATGCAGGACGAGACGACTGTGCAGGCCGTACAGGAGGGCGAGATTGTCGCCGGCTCTCCCGAAGAGGCAGCGCAGGATGCAGCGGCAGGCCATCAGGCTGAACTGGAACAGCTGAAAGGGGAGCGCAATCAGCTTCTCGACAAGCTGGCGCGGTTGCAGGCCGAGTTTGATAACGCCCGCAAACGCGAGGCAAAGGAACGGCAGGATGCCCGGGATTACGTAATTTCGACCACCGTCGAACCATTCCTGGGGGTGATGGATAACTTTCAGCTCGCTCTCAGGTCGGAGGGCTCAGCAGAGCAGCTCCGCGCCGGGGTGGGACTGATTCTAAAGCAGATGGAAGATGCCCTGAAGGGCCTCAACGTGGTTCCGGTCGAGAGCGTTGGAGCTCAGTTCGACCCCCGGGTCCACGAAGCACTGGGAAGCGTTGAAACCAAGGAGTTCCCCGATCATCAGGTACTAGAGGAGATTCGACGGGGATACAAGGTCCGGGAGAAACTCCTCCGTCCGGCGTTAGTGAAGATTGCATCGAACACGTCGGTTGTGAGCGAGTAACCTCCAAAACGATGATTGGTGGTTAGCGGTTTTTAGAAGGTTGTCAAAGGATGAGTGCGACGGCAAACGTGACCAAAGTTGATTTTTACGAAGTATTAAGTGTCTCCCGGGATGCCTCCGATCAGGAGCTGAAGACGGCATACCGCAAGCTGGCGATGCAGTACCATCCGGACCGGAATCCCGGCGATCATGCCGCTGAGGAGAAGTTCAAGGAGTGCAGCGAGGCCTACCAGGTCCTGAGCGATCCGGAGAAGCGCGCTGCCTATGATCGATATGGTCATGCTGCCTTCAACGGCAGTTCCAGCGGGGCAGGCAATCCTTTCGGCGGCGGATTCGCGGGAGCGCAGGATCTTGGGGACATCTTCGGCGATCTGTTCGGCGAGATGTTCAACATGGGGGGATCGGCGCGGGGAGGGAAGGCTTCGCGGGTACAGCGCGGCCGCGACCTGCGCTACGACATGACCCTCGAGTTCGAGGAAGCTGTCTTTGGAATCGAGCGCGAGATCAAGATCCGTCGCAATGAGACCTGCGGGGAGTGCAACGGCACCGGCGCAGCCCGAGGAAAACAGCCAGTCACCTGTACTCAGTGTGGCGGGAGAGGCCAGCAGCGTTATCAGCAGGGCTTCTTCTCCGTAGCGAGAACCTGCTCGGCGTGTGGAGGGACGGGAACCCTGATCGTCGATCCCTGCCCGACCTGCCATGGCGAAACCAGGATTCAGGCGGAACACAAGATCCTCGTGAAGGTGCCAGCAGGCGTCGAACAGGACACCCGAATCCGCTACCAGGGCGAAGGTGAGTCGGGGAGGTTCGGGGGCCCGTCCGGCGACCTGTACGTCGTCCTGAACGTCAAGGAGCACAAGTTCTTCGAGCGCGATGGCGACGACCTTCACTGCGTGATGCCGATCTCGTTTCCGCAAGCGGCTCTGGGAACCGAGCTTGAGATCCAGACACTTGAAGGCCTCGAGGCTCTGAAGATCCCAGAGGGTACTCAGAGCGGCCGAGAGTTCAAGCTGCGAGGCAAGGGCGTCCCGCACCTGAACGAGCGCGGCAAAGGCGACCTGATCGTCGAGATCCGGGTGCAAACCCCTTCCAAGCTGAATAAGCAGCAGAAAGAACTGCTCAAACAGCTGAGTGAAACGATGGACATTGAGAACGTTCCCACGTCACGGGGACTCTTTGATAAAGTCAAGGAAATGTTTAACTAATTCATTCAAGTGGCTGTATTTGTGGTGCTTGATCTTATTTGTTAGTGGTTTGTGGAAATGCACTTCCACATCCCTCCATAAGTTGAATGCGCGATGGCCCCGGCAAAAAGTCGGGGCCATCGCGTTGCCGGGGCTTCCCCGGCGAGGTTAGAGACCCTATCGGAAATTGCTGTTGATTTAGGGACAAATGCCGATGACGAGAGAGACTGCGATGGCGTCTCAAGAGTGATACGGATGAGATTCGATGGACGGTACCCCTGGGCAGACTCTCTCATCGTAGGACGAACGAACGTTGCCAGCTTTTCGGTTGATTTTGATGCTTGCGACTTATACAACAGTTGCTGCATCGAATAGCTAATAATTTGATAGAAGGACACTCAATGGCAAGCGATTTCGTAAGTGTTATCAAGCCGACAGCAAAGAATTTGGAAGGAAACGAAGGCGCGAACGGCAAGCAGCCAATCCCGGTTTTGCCTGTGCGCGATACGGTTCTTTTCCCGCATGCGGTCCTTCCTTTGACGGTGGGCCGAGATAGCAGTATCCAACTGATTCAATCGCTTGGTGAGGAGAAGTCGATCCTTGTGGTCGCCCAGAGGGACGCTCGCCAGGATACCCCTCAGGCAGCGGATCTGTATGCGGTTGGGACGCGCGCGACCGTCCATAAAGTCGTGAAGATGCCGAACCAGAGTCTCTTTGTCTTCACGGAAGGCAATGAGCGGGTCCATCTGGGTGAATTCACACAGACACAGCCGTTCATGGTGGCTGAGTTCGAGGTGATCGCGGAGACCGAACCCGAGAAATCTCCGGAGACCGAGGCGCTGCAGCGAAACGTCGTCAGCCAGTTCCAGCAGATTGTGACCTCTTCTCCGACGTTGTCGGACGATCTGCAGACGATCGCGATCAATATCGAAGAGCCGGGCCGGTTAGCGGACTTTATCAGCTCGTCCCTGCCGTTTCTGACGACGACGGACAAGCAGGAGCTGTTGGAGACTCCGGATGTAACCAAGCGGTTGGAGCGGATCAATCAGCATCTGGCCAAGGAGCTGGAGGTACAGCAGCTCCGCAATAAGATCCAGACCGAGGTGCAGGACTCAGTACAGCAGTCGCAACGGGACTACTACCTCCGCGAGCAGCTCAAGGCCATCCAGAAGGAGTTGGGTGACGTTGATGAGACCCAGAAGGACATTGCCGAGCTGAAGGAGAAGATCGAAGCCGCGGGAATGCCCGACGAGGTCAAGAAGGACGCTCTCAAGGAGCTGGCACGCTTGAGCCGGATGAACGCGATGGCTGCGGATTACAGCCTGACACGGAACTACGTGGAGTGGCTGGCGGTGCTGCCGTGGTCGAAGAGTTCGGCGGGCGAGGTGGACATCAAGAAGGCGAAGGAGATTCTGGATGCGGACCACTACGGACTGAGAAAGGTGAAGGACCGCATTCTGGATTACCTCTCGGTCCGGCGGCTGAAGCCGGACATGAAGGGACCGATTCTTTGCTTCGTTGGGCCTCCAGGCGTGGGGAAGACCTCGCTGGGGCGGTCGATCGCGAAGGCGCTGGGACGGAAGTTCTCGCGTATCTCGCTGGGCGGCATGCACGACGAGGCCGAGATTCGCGGACATCGGCGAACCTACATTGGAGCGTTGCCGGGACAGATCATTCAGCACCTGAAGAGGGTCGAGGTGAACGATCCGGTCTTCATGCTGGATGAGATCGACAAGCTGGGACGCGACTTCAGGGGCGACCCCGCGAGCGCGTTGCTTGAGACGCTGGACCCGGAACAGAACAACACGTTCCGCGACAACTATCTCGATCAGCCATTCGACTTGAGCAAGGTTCTGTTTATCTGCACGGCCAACCAGCTGGATACGATTCCGGGACCGTTGCTTGATCGTATGGAGATCATCGAGCTGACCGGCTACACCGAGGAGGAGAAGGTCAATATCGCAGAACGGTACCTGGTTCCCCGGCAGATTAAAGAGAACGGCGTGGATCCGGCAATGATCGATTTCCCAACCGAAAGCGTGGCGCTGGTAGCACGGCACTATACGCGTGAGGCCGGTGTGCGCAGACTGGAGCAGCAGATAGGAACGGTGGTTCGCAAGGTAGCTCGCAAAATTGCTGAAGGTGCGACGGAGAAGATCACGATCACGCCAGAGGTAGTCCACGAGTTCCTGGGCGGCATCAAGGTTCGCGTGGATACCGAGATCGCGGAACGGACAAAACGGCCGGGCGTAGCGGTTGGATTGGCGTGGACTCCAGCGGGCGGAGACGTCCTCTTCATCGAGGCGAACAAGATGAAGGGTAAGGGCGGCTTCACGATCACCGGCCAGATTGGCGACGTGATGAAGGAGAGCATGCAGGCCGCGCTGACCTGGGTACGCTCGAATGCAGCGAAGTTCGGCCTGGAGCAGGACTTCACGAAGGACACGGATATCCATATCCATGTTCCGGCGGGAGCGATTCCAAAGGACGGACCTTCGGCAGGCGTCACGATGGCGACGGCACTGGTGAGTCTGTTGACGGACACTCCTGTGCATCCGCTGACGGCGATGACCGGAGAGATTACGCTGAGCGGCAACGTGCTGCCGGTGGGAGGCATCAAGGAGAAGTTCCTTGCGGCCAAGCGCGCGGGAGTCCGGGACGTGATTCTTCCGCTGGAGTGCAAGACCCAGGTGGACGAAGATCTGACGCCGGATCAGATCGACAACGTGAAGATCCACTACGCTACGCGGATCGAAGAGGTGCTTGCGGTTGCGCTTCCGAAGACGGTGCAGGAAGAGGCCGAGGACGAGGCGGTTCGCGAAGAGGTGATTCACGCCTCAGCATAAGGGCTGATGTTGATGAGAGAGGCGGTTCGGGGTTTCCCGGGCCGCCTTTTTGTTTCAAATCGTTAATGAGGACGGATTGTTGGTGGATGAGGGGCCACTTCAGAGTGAGACTCTTTGTAGATGAAAGCTTCCGGGTTGAGTCGCACCGTGGAGAGACGAAGCGATGATGACCATTGGACATTCCACACTTTCGATTGAGGCGTTTCTGCTGGCGTTGAAGGAGAACGGCGTCGAGACGCTGGTGGACGTGCGAAGGTTTCCAGGCTCGCGCCGGCATCCGCAGTTTTCACAGGCCGCGTTGTTTCGATCGCTGGAAGAGACGGGGATCCGGGGAGTGTGGCGCGAAGGACTGGGAGGCAGACGGCCATCAGAGCCCGAGAGCATCAACACGGGCTGGAGGAACGATAGCTTTCGCGGATATGCCGACTATATGCAGACTGCTACGTTTAGGACGGAGATCGACTGGCTGGTGGGCCTTCGGGAGATTGAAAAGACGGTGGTGATGTGCGCGGAGGCGGTGCCATGGCGATGTCACCGGTCGTTAATTGCGGATGCGGTAGGGGCGCGCGGGTTGATGGTGGAGGATGTCCTGGTAAAGCCGGATGGCCAGAGCTCCCGAAGATTGCACAAGCTGACCTCGTTTGCTCAAGTGGAGCAGGGACGAGTCTGGTACCCCAAGGAGCCTGTGCTGTTCCACTGATTTTGACGCTGGTCTACTCGACAGGAGCGGGGCGCGAAGAGGTGTTCTGCATCCGGGCGTCGTAGATTCGCATTTGCCTGACGACGAGTTCGTTTGCTTTGAGGATGGCTTTCTGCACCGTAGCGTCCAGTTGATCCCAGGTTCTGAAGGTGGGCGTCTGTTGAATCGATGCAGTGTCGAGCTGTCCGTTGCGGTCGACCATGGCGGCCATGAGGATCTGGACAGATTTCTGGCCGGGCTCGATTTTGACCTGGCGGACTCGATATCCGATGTCTTTGCAGGCGTCGAGATGTTCGGCGTCGCCCATGCCCCAGCTTGTCTGGTTAGCGCGGCAGGCCGCAGCGGTCTTGTAGCGAGTGAACAGGGACAGGGTATAGATTCCGCGGATTGCGAAATCAGAATAGTTGCGGCTGAGCCAGTCGTTTGCTGTGACATCGGGAATATAGATTTCGATGTCGTTGTCGGAGGAAAGGAGGATGGGCGTGCTCCACTGCTGGGTCTCATCGTAGACGGCGATGGGCTTGCCGAATGGACCTCGCTGAACGACCTGTTGCGCAAAACTTAACGAAGAACAAAAGGCAAGAATCAGAAGAGGGATCTGGAAGAGTTTTGAGCAACGGAGCCGACGAAGGGTCATGGAGCATTACCTGCTTCTTTCCCCTAAAGTGTACAGTCCGGAGATCAGATTTTGGGGGGTGGTGTGAGCGGGGCGATGTTTCTGCGGCTGGCAAGGATCCGAAGGGTGGTTTGACCGCATGCTGGTGATGTTTTGCTCCGCGATCGAGTCAAAGATCTGGGTTCGCGTATGCTTCAAAGTATGCGAGTTCGGGTCTTATTTTTTGGTGTACTGAAGGAGATCTTCGGGACTGAGGACAAGGTTCTGGATTTGCAGAAGGGAGCTCGTGTTGCAGATCTGACTGCTGTTCTGTTCGAGGGCAGGTTGGGTCCGGAGAGAGAGTGGGCGCGCTCCATGGCGGTAGCTGTCAATCGCGAATACGCAAAGGCGGAAGACACTCTTCAGGATGGAGATGAGGTGGCATTGTTGCCACCTGTGAGTGGAGGGGGGCAGTGAGGGTCGAGATCGTAGATGGCGTGATTCCGGCGGCAGAGATTGTCGCGGAGGCGAAGGCGGGTGCCGATGGTGCGGTCTGTGTCTTCGATGGGATCGTTCGCGACAATACGCGTGGCCGTAAGACGCTGCACCTGGACTACGAGGCTTATCGCGAGATGGCACTGGAGCAGATGCGTGCACTTGTCACAGAGGCCATAGAACGGTTTGGTGTAAGAGATGTTGCGCTGGTGCACCGGCTCGGACGGCTGGTAGTGGGCGAGACGAGCGTGTTGGTGGTCGTGGCTTCGGCACACCGTGGAGCGGCGTTTGAGGCTTGCCGCTGGCTGATCGATACGCTGAAGCGGACGGTTCCAATCTGGAAGAAGGAACAGTTTGTCGATGGAGCAGTTTGGGCCGACGGGGAACCATTTCCCGAAGGCGTCGGCGTTGCCTTAGCAACTGAGACGGTTGGGCAATTGGCCGACGGGAAACCATTTCCCGAAGGGGGCGGCGTTGCTCGAGCGGCCGTCCCGGTTGAGAAGGAGCCGTTGTGAGGGTGGTTGTTTCGGCGATGGGATGGCTTCTGGGGACCGCAATGCTTGCACAGGCTCCCATCGTGAGGCGACCGCCTATGCAGCCGGTCGAGCCGGATGCCGATCAGCAACAGCAGGCAGCGCCAAAGCAGGGACAGGTTCCCACCATACGCGTGCAATCGCGGCTGGTGAATATTGCAGTTAGTGTGATGGATAAGAACGGCGCTCCGATCGGAGGATTGGGCAAGGATGACTTCGAGATCTCAGAAGACGGAAAGCCGCAGAAGATAGCGTACTTTGAGAAGGAGTCTTCGACGCCCCTGTCGATTGTGCTTGCGATTGACGCGAGCAAAAGTGTTTTGCGGGATGAGCGACTGGAGAAGAGCGCGGCGAAGCACTTTGTTAATGCGCTGTTGCGCGACCAGGATGAACTGGACCTGATGGATTTCTCTGACAGTGTGCGCGAAATTGTTCCCTTTACGAATCAGAAGAAGAGGATCGAGAGCGGCCTGAATGAGCTGCAGCTCGGAGACGAGACGGCTCTCTACGATGCGATTTTTCTCGCATCGGAGAGACTCTCGCAGACGAAGAACGATGCTGGCCGCCGTCGCATCGTTGTGGTGATCACGGATGGCGAGGACACAGCGAAGCGGTCGCGCTACAGCCAGGCCCTTGAGGAGGCCCAGAGGGCAGGAGCGATGATGTACGCCATCATCGTTGTGCCAGTCTGGGAGGACGCCGGAAGAAATACGGGGGGAGAGCATGCCCTCATTCAAATGGCGAACGACACAGGCGGAAAGTACTTCTACGTCGAGGACAAGAAGGACCTTGAGCCGGCGTTCGCACGCGTGTCCGAGGACCTGAGGACGCAATATGTGCTGGGTTACTATGCTCCGCAGCACCGAGGCGACGACGCATTTCGTTCGGTACGAGTAGCGATGAAAGATCCTGCATTGCAAGGGCAATACAAGCTACGGCATCGCAGTGGCTACTACTCGGACGGGCGATGAAGCCGCTGGTGGTTTGTTATGCATTCGCTGATTTGTGGGCCAACCAGGGAATTCCTGGCCCGTGCTCGGAATGATATAAAGCGAAGGCATTTAGAGTAGAGGTACGAGGGATTGCGTGAATCAATTTGAGTTTGCACACAAGGCACAGGAGATTGCTCGCGAAGCTGGCGCGCTTCTAAAGGGCTTCTATGAAAAGGGTGTCACCGCAGAGTACAAGGGCGATGTGGACCTGGTTACTGAAGCCGATAAGAACAGTGAGAAATTGATTCGCGAGAGGCTCCAGGCAGCCTTCCCGACGCATGGCATCTATGGTGAAGAGGGTACGCGCGATGCTCTGGACAGCGAGTATCGCTGGTATGTAGATCCGTTGGATGGAACGACCAACTTTGCTCATGGCTTCCCGGCGTTTGCGGTCGTGCTCGGGCTGGAGCATCGCCCAGCTGGGCTGAAGCAAGATGAAGACGGTGTGCTGGTCGCAGGTGTGGTCTATGATCCGCTTCGCGATGAGATGTTTGTGGCTGAGCGCGGTAAGGGCGCGTGGCTGAACGGGAAACAGATACATGTCTCAAAGACAAAGACCCTGCAGGAGTCGCTGACCGCGACGGGATTCCCGAGCCACAAGCGGCATCTGAATCCGAATGCCTATTTCTATTACCAGATCACGCTTCGCTCCCATGGAGTAAGGCGTGCCGGTTCGGCTGCTCTGGACCTAGCGTATGTTGCTTCTGGAAGGCTGGAAGGATTCTGGGAGTTCAACCTGAATCCCTGGGACACGTCTGCGGGCGTTCTACTGGTGACGGAGGCAGGCGGTACGGTGTCGCACTTCGATGGTGGCACGTTCACGCTGGATAGTCGCGAAGTTCTGGCGACCAATGGGCTGATCAAGGACGAGATGGTTCACATCTTCAGAGAGATGTTTGCCGGGAGAGATCTCGATCCGATTCCTACGCCAGCGGAGTTTGCGGCGCGAAGGGCAGCAGAAGGGCGCTGAGTCAGCAGCTTGGGGTTTGTAAGAAACTTCGGACAAGAGCTTACTATGTGCTTGCGATAAAACCACAGCTCCTTCGACTTCGCTGCGCTTCGCTCAGGATGACACACTCTCAAGTGGAATTGCATATGAGTGATCTTCAGGTAGCGACGGAGATCTCTTCCTCCAGGCGCTGCTTTTCAAACAGACTGGTGTAGTAACCGTTGCGGGCGAGCAGCTCGTCGTGCGTTCCCAACTCTGCGATGCGGCCTTCCACCAGTACCGCAATCTGGTCGGCATTGCGAGCGGTTGAAGTGCGGTGAGAGATGAAGATGGTGGTTCGGCCATCCATGACCTTGGCGAGACCTTGGAGGATGCGCTCTTCGGTGTAGGTGTCGACGGAGGCGAGGGCATCATCGAGAATCAGCACCCGGGGATCGCGGACGATGGCGCGAGCGATGGCGGTGCGCTGTTTTTGCCCACCGGAGAGGGTGACGCCGCGCTCGCCGACCATGGTTTCGAAGCCACGTGGGAACTCGAGGATTTCGTTCCGGATGTGAGCGATGCCAGCGGCCTCTTCGATCTGCTGATCCGTTGCTTCGGGGGTTCCGAAGGCGATGTTGTGACGAATGGTGTCGGAGAAGAGGAAGGTTTCCTGGGGCACGAACCCAATGTTGGCGCGAAGCTCAGCGAGGGGGAAGGAACGGATGGGAGCATGATCGATGAGGACCATGCCGGGGTTCGCGTCCTGCAGACGAGCAATCAGAGAGACCAGCGTGGATTTTCCTGAGCCGGTGGGACCGACGATAGCCAGGGATGAACCGGCCGGAACGCTGAGATTGATGTTGTGGAGTACGGTGGGACCGGCAGGATAGGCAAACGAGAGATTGCGGAATTCGATATCGCCGTGAATGGAACACTGAGGTAGGTGAGCCGAGGCGGGTGTGAGGTGGGCGGAGGGTGTGTTCGGGTTGGGACGACAGGCAACCAGTGCGGGATCATCGGCGATCGATGGTTGCTGTTTGAGCAGCTCGTCGATGCGAACCACAGAAGCGGTTCCGCGCTGAAAGAGATTCACGACCCAGCCGATGGCGATGATCGGCCAGATGAGCTGGACCATGTAGACGTTGAAGCTGGTGAACTCGCCCACCGTGATGCGGTGCTGTACGACCTCGTGACCCCCGACGAGCAGCGTAATCATTAACGAGAGGCCGAGGACGAACTCCAGCGTAGGCCAGAGCATTGCCATCAGTCGAACGAGATACAGGCTGCGGCGGATGTATTCCTGGTTGGCCTGCTCAAAGGAGGCGATCTCGGCTTCTTCCTGGGCGAAGGCGCGGATAAGGCGCGCACCGGAGAAGTTCTCCTGGGCTTTGGCTGAGATATCCGAGAACATCGCCTGAATTCGCTCGAAACGGCGATGAATGCGAGCTCCAAAGTACTGCACGATGACCGAGGCCGCCGGTAACGGAACGAAGGCGAAGAAGGTCAGCTTGGGGCTGATGCGGTACATGAACGGAAGGGCGGCACAGGTAAACACCAGGGTGTTGGCGCTGTACATGATCGCGGGTCCGAGAAGCTGGCGAACAGCGTTGAGATCATTGGTGGTTCGGGCCATGATGTCGCCCGTGCGATGCGTGTGATAGTAGCTTGACGACTGGCGTTCGAGATTAGAGAAGATGTCGTTGCGGAGATCGAACTCAATCTCCCGAGAAGCGCCGATGATGACCTGGCGGGTGATATAGAGAAAGATCGCAGAGACGGCAGCGATTAATAGAAGGCGCAGTGCATGGAAGAGGATCTTCTGTTGCGTGATGCCGTGACGCATGTCATCGATCGCATGTCCGATGACGACGGGGAGTAAAACTTTGACGACGTTGTAGATGATGACGGCGACGCCACCCCAGGCCAGCGACTTCCAGTAGCGCTTGAGGTAAGGATTGAGAGGTTTGAGTCGATCCATCATCATGCAGAGATAGTTTATGCCGTGGAGATTAGATACCCGGAGCGGGGCTGGAGGTTCTAAGAATTGCCATCCGCTCCGGGGTTGCCGAATTATGGATTCGGGGTATTTTGCGGTGGATTTCCGCCGGATGGCGATGTGGCTGGCGGAGGTGACGGCGGCTTACTGGTGGAAGGCTCGGGTGTGCTCTTCGGTTCGGGAGGGGACTGGGCCGGATTGGCTGTGCTGGGCTGAGTCGGGGTGGCTCCGGGCCGGGGTGCAGGCGGAGCCGTCGGAGCAGGATTTTCCTGTGGAGGGGAATCGGACTGCGCGACCAGTTCCACGTCGAAGATGAGGTCTGCCTTAGCTGGAATGACCGGAGGCCGTCCGGATTCGCCATAGGCGAGCTGATAGGGGACGTAGAGACGACGTTTGCCGCCCACGTGCATGCCTTCAAATCCGGTATCCCAGCCTGGGATAACTCTTCGGGCTCCATAGGGAAAGACGATCGGGGCGGCCCCGGGATGGTCGTCAGAGGAATCGAACTTAGTGCCGTCGGTGAGCCAGCCGGTATAACGAACCGTGTAGTACTGGCGTTGTTTTGACAGCTCTCCTGTACCCACCTGGGTGTCGATGTAGCGCAGCGCATAAAGGGGTTTCGGTGTACCCTCGACCTTCGGAACATTGGGAGGATTGTCGGCGGGATTTACTTCCGGCGCAGCCGCAGCGAGTTTTGCAGCCGTTGCCTTGCTTGCACCCGATTTGGAGGCGGTCGAGGAAGATGTGTGCCTCGTGGTGCGTTTCTGCGTGGTTCCCGGAGTAGTCTGGGCAGCGGCTGTAGCGGTGATGAGGGCTGCCAGTGCGAAGGAGGATCGAAGTTTCATCTTGGTTCCTAGTGTAGGCCAGAAGGGCCATCACTGGCCTGATAGCTGCTGTCGCCGACAGGATAGACAATCTAGCTGATCACTAAAAGGGGACGGTCGCGCTAATGCGCCCGCTCTAGGTGGAGGTGCGGAGGAGGAGATACGTTCCGGCAATTCCGAAGAGAATGTCCGGGCTCCAGGCGGCGAGCATCGCGGGAAGCGTATTGACGTTTCCCATCGCCTGGAACAGGCCATCCACGACCCAATAGGCGATTGCGAGGCCAATCGCTGTGGCGATGCCTGCCAGAGAGCCGCGCTTGCCCATAGAGAGTGCGAAGGGAATCGCCAGCACGGCCATGACGAGCGTAATGAGTGGATACGCTATCTTGCGATTGAGCTGAACGCTCAGTCGTTTGGTATCGAAGCCCGACTGGTTGAGATCGGAGATGTAATGCGACAGCTCGCTGTAATTCATCTCCTGGGCAGGTCGGTCTTCCTTGACGAAGTACGAGGGCTGCTCATGAATGTCGGAGAAGGTGGTTACGGTAAATGGTTTGAAGGAGGCGATGGTGTCGCCGTCGAAGGTTCGCTCCCATCCTTTCTCGAAGACCCATTGCCCGACTCGTTCGTTCCAGTGCGCGGAGGAGGCGAAGATTCTTCGCTTGAGCGCAAAGGTCGTGGGGTCGAACTCAAAGACGGTGAGGTTGGCAAAGACGTTTTTATTCGCGTCGAAGAACTGATAGTAGAAGATGCGCGTCGGCGCATCTGAGGGGCCGGCCTGACCGGAGATCCACTTGCGATCGGGGCGCAGGAAGGTCTGGGCGGGCTTGTCCTTGATGACGGAACGAAGTGCCTCCTGGCGTCGGTTCGCGGCCGGCAGATAAAGCTCGTCGAAGGTAAAGAGGCAACCGGCGATAACGAGAGTGGTGAAGAGTACAGGCGCTACGATTCGGTAGACGCTGACGCCTGTCGCCTTCATCGCAGTGATCTCAGAGGACCGGCTGAAGGCGCTGAAAGTAACCAGAACGGCAACCAGCGCACAGAGTGGGGTGACGTTGTAAAGAATAAAGGGGATCAGGTTGATGAGATACTCGCCTACCGTCACCAGCGGGGTACGGTTGCGAATGATGTCTCCCGTGAGCTCGAAGAAGGTGAAGATAAGGAAGAGGACAGAAAAAGAAAACAGGATCAGCGCGAAGTTTGTCGCGTACTCGCGCATGACATAGTCATCCAGCAGAAGAGGAAACTGGATGCGAAACCGGCTGCGGAACCGCCGCAGCATATCGGACAGATGAATTCTTCTCTCGGAAGTTGCGAGCTCGCGAGCACGCGGAAAGAGCGTCAGCAGCTTACTGAGCCGTACGCCGAGCGAGGAGAAGAAGCCGAGAGCAATGCTGCCCTGCGACATCTGATAGAGCAACAAAATGCCTGCGGTAGCGAAGAGAAGATTCGCTCCCCAGACGCCCAGGAAGGGCGAAAGTTTGCCGTTCTTGGCGAGAGCGATGCCGACCTGCGACAGGAAGTAATAGATGAAGACGAGCGCGATGGTGAGAACGAAGCCGGTCGATTTCCCCCCACGCTTCGAGGAGAGTCCCAGAGGAACACCGATCAGCATGAGGACCACACAGGCGAAGGGAAAAGAGAACCGCCGGTTCAGTTCGATGCGATAGATGCGAGACTGGCGTCCGGGGACAGCATTGTCTGGCGAGTTGCCGAGTCTCCACAGCTCAGACAGGCTGAGCGCAAGAATAGGAGTATCGGAGCGTCCCAGATGAGGATCTTCCTGGTTACCGGTCTGGATGGGCAGATCGGTTGAAGCGAAGGTGGAGATGTTGTACTGATTGGGATCCGTCGGCGAAGTCTGATGCTGACCGCCTTGAATGAGATGCAGGCGGATGCTGCGCGGGTCGTTGGAGACAACCACAGCCTGATCCGCAGTGGTGATATTGGGGTTTGCCGGTTGGGTGAGATCGGCAAGAAAGACATGGTGCCAGAGAGCGGCGCCAGCGGCTGGTCGAACGTCCTGAATGTAGAGAACGTAATTGCGGAAGTCTTCATAAAAGACTCGGGGCTGTACCTCAAAAGAGGCCTGTGTGGACTTCAGCGAGTCTTCCAGCGCGAGCGTTCCGGCAGCAGATTTCGGGGCAAGATAGAGGGAGTTGAAGAGGCCAAGAGCTACGGCCACGACGGCGACGATGGAGACGATGCGGACGAAGCTGAGAATTCCCATGCCTGTCGCGCGCATTGCCGTAACCTCTGAGTCGGCTGCGAGACGGGAGAGGCCGAGAAGAATTCCTACGAGAACCGCCATAGGAATGGTGACGATGAGGAAGCTGGGCAACAGATAAGCGAAGATGCGCAGGACGTCCGTGAGCGAGGCGGAGTCACGGACGACAAGCTCCAAAATATGCCCGAGGTCGCGCATGAAGAGCACGAAGGTGAAGAGGGCTCCTCCGAGCAGGGCGTGCGTGGTGACTTCGCGAAGGATGTAGCGGGTGAAGATGCGCATGCTTCTGGTTTGAGTGTACGTGATTCGTCGCCACTCCCGAAAAGCGCGCAAAGTCTTCGAAAGAGAGTGCTTAGATCCGGACTACTATTTTGGGGGTCCGCAGATCCTTCGGCTCGCTCCGTTCGCTCAGGATGACGCTCTTGTTCTACTGAGCCCCTCAAGAGGAAGCACTACTTTATTTGTACCTATTCCGCCCGGAGAGCCTCCACGGGGTCGATGGTGGCGGCGCGATGGGCAGGGATGAAGCTGGCCAGCAAGGCTGCGGCTCCAAGCAGGAGCGCTACTCCAGAGAGGGTCTGCAGGTCCCAGGAATGAGTTCCGAAGAGAAGTTTGCCAAGCAGCGCGGCGGAGGCGATGGAGCAGAGGATACCTGCGACGATTCCGACGATGGTCAACAGGCCCGCCTCTTTGAGGATCAGCTTGTAGACTGAGCCGCGTGCCGCCCCCAACGCCATGCGTACGCCGATCTCGCGAGTGCGCTGGCTGACGGAGTAGGCGATGACGCTGTAAAGCCCGACTACTCCCAGGATGAGAGCGAGGACGGCAAAGCCTCCGACAAGCCAGGCGGCGGAGCGGTGGAGATAAGCTGCCGGCGACCCGTCGATGCGTTGCTGCATCGTCTGTGGATCGAGTGTGCCGATGCCGGGATCGACCTGATGGACGGCGCTGGCGAGGGCGGGAAGCAGGGACTTGTCATCGCCGGATGTTCTCACGACGATGGCGGTGAAGGTGTCGGAGTCCTGGTTATACGGCTTGTACTCGGCGGGCCAGATGTCGCCATCCAAAGAGCTTTCGCGGATATTATCAACGATGCCGATAACTTCTTTGATGGAGTCAGGCTTGAGATCGCCGCCGCCGTATTTTTTGCCGATCGGATCTTCGCCGGGAAAGTATTTATCGGCAAAGGCCTTGTTGATAATGGCTACACGAGGGCGGGTGCGGTCCTCCTGCTCGGTGAAGATGCGTCCGCGCAACAGGCGGGCCTTGAGTGTCTTGAAATAATCGACGCTGACGTCCCGCTCGTTGACCTCGTTGTGCTCCCCATGGAAAGGGTGGCCGACGACTCGAATCCAGTCGGTGTTTCCGTTGCCGCTGGTGGGAAGAACGCTGGTGGCGGCGGCAGAGGTGACGCCGGGTAAGGTGGAGACGCGAGCGAGGATCTTGCGCGTGACGACGACAACTTCTTCATCCTTCGGATAGCTGCTTCTGGGAATCGAGACATAGAGTGTCGAGAGGTGGGACGGCTCAAAGGCGAGATCGACGTGGAGCAACCGATACAAGCTTTTGCCAAGAAGGCCCGCGCCAACGAGCAGAACCACCGCGATGGAGAGCTCAAGGACCACGAGATTGGACCCAAGTCTGCGCCAGAGTGTCCCGGCAGCGCCTCGGTCCCCGTCGTTGAGGGCTGAGCGCATGGAAGACAGAGGAAGGCGCAGCGCTGGAGTGAGCGAGAAGATGGCCGCAGCAACGAGTGAGACGATCGCGGCAAACAGAAGCACATGCGAATTGAAGGTGAGGCGGCTGAGGTAAGGCATGCTGGAGAGCATGTCCTTGGAGACGAGGCCAAGCAGAATATGCATGGCACCGTCGCCTGCAGCGAGACCGATGATCGCTCCGATCGAGACGAGGACGAGCCCCTCTGTTATGAACTGGCGGATGAGGCGTGAAGGTGAGGCTCCCAGTGCGCCGCGGACAGCGAATTCGCGACGGCGGCTTTCAGAACGGACCAGCAGAAGGCTGGCTACGTTGACGCAGGCGATGACGAGAAGCAGGATAGCTCCGGCGAGGAGGACCAGAAGGATGGGACGGATGGTTCCGACGATCAGCTCGGAGAGCATTGCGAGGGTGGCACCCTGATCGCGATTCGATCCCGGGTACTGAATCTCAAGCTGCTTCGCGATTGCAGCCATCTCTGTTTGCGCTTTCTCGAGGCTGACACCATCTTTGAGGCGGCCGATCGCGAAGAGGTTATGGCAGCTTCGGCGTTGTTCGCAATTGGTGAGCTTGCGGGTCGTAGTCCAGAACTCCGCATTGCCGCGAGGGGCGAATTGAAAGTCCTGCGGCAGAACGCCGACGATTGTGGTTGGATTTCCGTCCAGGGATACGGTCTGGCCGAGGATATCTTTGCGTCCGCCGAAGCGATGTTGCCAGGTGGAGTACGGAAGGATGGTGGTTGCCGGTGCATTCGGCTGGTCTTCGCCAGAATAGAAGTCGCGGCCGAGGATGGGATGGACACCGAGGGTGCGAAAGAAGCCGTCCGTGACACGGGCCGCAGCGACAGGCTCGACTCCGGACGGCGTTGTTAGAAGGTATCCAGTCCCGTTGTAGGCCTCGATGGAGGTGAAGACCTTATTCAAACGTTGCCAGTCGCGAAAGTCCTCGTAGGAGAGATTGGACCGAGGGAAAGCAGCACCGTGCTCCGCGACATCGACGAGACGCATAGGATCGGCATAGGGAAGGGGCTTGATGAGAGCAGCGTCGACGAAGGCGAAGATGGCTACACTGGCTCCGATGCCGAGTGAGAGCATGAGGATGGCGGTGATCGTGAAGCCAGGCGAGCGGCGAAGCTGACGCAGGGCGTAGTGAATATCCTGAAGGACGGTTTCGAGAAGAGGAAGGGTGCGGCGCTCGCGATGGGCTTGCTTTGTTCGCTCTAAGCCGCCGAGCTTGCGAAGGGCGTCGTGACGAGCTTCCGCGGGCGACATCCCGGCCTGAAGATTGTCGTCGATGTGCATTTGAAGATGGCTGGCGAGTTCGTCGGAGAAGTCCTGCTCCTGCCGTTGCCTGGGAACGACGCCAAACATTCTGAGAAGCCATGCACGGATCTGTTTCATGATTCCTCCGACGGTGCGAGAAAGCGGGCGAGGATGGCGGTGGTCTGCTCCCAGCTTTGCGTCTCTTTGTGCAACTGACGATGGCCGGCGCGAGTAAGGGAGTAGAACTTGGCCCGGCGGTTGTTTTCAGACTGTCCCCACTCTGAAGCGATTGCACCTTCCTGTTCCAGACGCAGCAGAGCAGGATAGAGAGTGCCGTAGTTCAGGGAGAGAAGATCACCGCTGGTCTGTTCAATACGGCGAGCGATGCCGTAGCCGTGAAGCGGTCCCATGCTCTCCAGTGTCTTGAGGACCATCAGAGCCAGGGTTCCTTGCCAGACGTCCGTTTTATCGCTCATATCTCTCCTATTGCTTTGCCATAGGAGTATGGAGATTTTTCTATGGGAATGCAATAGGAGCGGAAAGAAATGTGACGAAATAGGGGAGAGTTCGGGATCTTGTTACGTGGGTGAGGAACCGCATCGGTAGATTTGACGAAATGCGGGGGCCTCCCTTTGCTCGGAAGGACACCTCTTTGGTGAGGGGGCACGGTTTTACGGAACCTGGGGAGGACTGGCTGCTTACGGGTTGGCCAGGAAGCGATAACCGATACCTCGCACCGTGACCAGATGCTGAGGATTGGACGGATCGTCTTCGATATAACGGCGCAATCGGACGATAAAGTTGTCGATGGCGCGAGTATCGGTATCTTCGTGAACGCGCCAAACCTGCTCGAGGATGTCCTTGCGGGAGACGATCTGGCCCTCATGCTCGGTGAGGTAACGCAACAGGTCCGCTTCCATGACAGTAAGGTGCGTGGTGCGATTGGGCGCTACCAGCTCAAGTTCCTCGAAGCGGATGGTGCGATGGTTGAAGCTGTATTCCGAGGGTGGAGAAGGTGGACCGGATGGTTCCCCCACAGCGATGGTCTCTGCGGAATGGTTGCGTTGCCACGCGGTGCGACGCAGAAGAGATTTGATGCGGACGAGCAGGATGTTCAGGTCGAACGGTTTTGGGAGATAGTCGTCAGCTCCGGCTTCGATTCCTTCCAGTACCTCTTCAGGACGCGAACGCGCGGTGAGCATCAGTACGGGCGTGAAACGCTGTGCCTCACGAAGAGCCCGGACGATATCGATGCCGTCGGTCCCCGGAAGCATGCAGTCCAGTACGACGGCTGCAACGGGCTCGGAAGGGTTCAGCAGGTATTCGAGTGCGGCATCGCCATCGGACTCGTGATGCGTTCGATATCCTTCGGCTTGCAGATTGAAGAGCAGTCCCTGGGCGAGATGTTCCTCATCTTCGATGACGGCGATGAGTTCGTTCATGCTCTATTCCCGACTCCCTCGTACGATCTGCCTTTAGCAGCGCTGCCGGGCCTCTCCGTCGCACTGGAAGGATTGGCCAGGGGAAGAGTGAGGGTGACGGTCGTGCCCAGGTTGGGCCCTGGGCTGGATGCAGTGGCATCACCGCCATGCTGGCGCGCTATGCTGCGGACCAGGAAGAGTCCCAGCCCTGTTCCCTTAATCCGCACCATGGTGCGGCCGGGAACGCGATAAAAACGGCGAAAGATACGTTTGTGTTGATTCGGTGGCAGCCCGACCCCGGTGTCCGTGATTTGCAGCGTAGCCCATGTGTAGTGAGTGATGGCGAGGGAGCAACGCACGTGGACACCTTCGGGGGAGTACTTCACGGCATTGTCCAGCAGGTTAAGAATAGCGATGCGGAGGTCCTCAGCGATTCCCATGACGCGGAGTTGAACTCCTCCCGGTACCGGTTGCAGCACGACCGAATCGGGGGAGAGGTGGTGCCGCTGAAGCGTAACCTCGATGCACTCGGTGACAAGGGGTTCCAGATCGATCAGAGTGCGGTTTTGCTGGCGATGACGCTGGCCAAGCTGACCGGCCTTGAGGACCTGTTCGACCGTTGCAAGCAGACGGTCAGAGTCGGCAAGCATGTTGACATAGAACTGCTGGCGTTGCGCCTCCTCGACGGGGCGGCGTTGCAATGTCTCCAGATAGAGACGGATGCTGGCAATCGGAGTCTTCAGTTCATGTGTGACGGCATTGAGAAAAGAATCCTGGCGTTCGTTGCGGCGGATTTCACGCACCAGAAAGACCGTATTGAGAACGACGCCGGCGATGAGGAGAGCGAAGAGGATGATTCCGAAGACGGCGAGAGCGACTTTGCGCTCGTTTAGGACGATCCAACCGATATTAAGGGTGACCGCGAGACCTACGAGCAGAACACCCAGCGTGATGAAGAAGGCAATTGTTCCGCGGCGTCGGCTGAAGTTCATACCCAGGCTCTCATGGGAAGTATATGTCGATCAGCAAGGAGGAGGGCTTAACGGAGGAGAGGCCGACGGAAGATCTCTCTCCGCCGACCTCCTTTGTTGTACTGGTTAGCGAGCGCGGAACTCGGCACGGCAGCCTCGGTCGACCCAAAGACCGCGCCGGTCGACTCCCCAGGTCTGTCCCTGAACGCAGGCAGACCCGCTGATCTGTCGCGACAGCACTACGCTGTTTGGATTGCCGTTGCCGGGGATAGAACAATAATTGCGGCCACCGTTGTCGGAAGAGCAGGTGAACGTTCTTCCTCCGTTTCCGCCCCAACCGTTTCCGCCACCCCAGCCATTTCCGCCACCGTTGCCTGTACCGGTGACGAACTCAGCGCGACAGCCACGGTCGACCCAGATGCCCCGATTATCCCAGCCCCAGGTCTGTCCCTGAACGCAGGCGGAACCGCTACGTTGTTTGGTCATCTGCACACCGCCGCGGGTATTGGCGCTGCAGTAGTTACGGCGGCCATCGTCGGAGGCACAGTAGATACTCTGACCTGAGCCACTATTTCCGCCTCCGCCCCAGCCATTCCCAGAACCGTTTCCGCCGCCATTGCCGGTGATGAACTCAGCGCGACAGCCACGGTCGACCCAGATGCCCCGGTTATCCCAGCCCCAGGTCTGTCCCTGAACGCAGGCGGACCCGCTACGCTGTTTGGTCATCTGCACACCACCGCGGGTATTGGCGCTGCAGTAGTTGCGGTGACCGTCATCGGAGGCGCAATAGATCGTCTGTCCACGAGCCACCGGCGGCTTGACGAAGATGGCACAGGCAAACAGAGAAAGAAAAACGAGCGGCAAAAGTCGCATTTTGACAGTCATGAACGCCTCTCAATTCCGAAGTTTAAGATCGCTTCAACCTGACAGCCGAATCGGCTCGATGACATTACTACTCCATCAAGTCCTATCTGTCGAATGGGATGCAAGTTGCAGATACAAGTATGTATTAGAGTGTGCAGGTTGTTTAGTCCGCCCGGCAAAATAAGACGGATGCAGCCTAGGCCGCATCCGTCGTTTGAAGGAATGGTGAAAAGACTTACATGCCTGCCGGTTTCGGATCCGCAGGGTCGAACTTGGCGATCTGGACCTTCTTGGCGAGGCCGAGTTTTTCGAGAACCCAGATGCCGTAGTAGTTGATGTCGAACTCGTACCAGGCGAGGCCATGGCGGGCGCTGACAGGGTGCGCGTGATGATTGTTGTGCCAGCCTTCGCCACCGGTCAGGATCGCAACCCACCAGTTGTTGCGGGAGTCGTCGTGGGTCTCGAAGCGACGCTTGCCCCACAGGTGTGTGGCGGAGTTGACCAGCCAGGTGGCGTGCAGTCCGAGGGTGACGCGGAGGAAGGTTCCCCAAAGAACCATGCCAAGCGCGCCGACGACACGGTGACCGGGAGCGGCGAGCGCGGCGCCAAGAGCGATCTGCAGGAACCCTGCGATCGTGAGCGGCAGCCAGTGAAACTTGGACAGCCAGACGTGAACAGGGTCACGAGTGAGGTCGGGAGCATACCGGCCGAGTAGCGCGGTCTCGGAGTGCAGGGCGCGTCCGGAGATGATCCAACCGGCGTGAGCCCACCAGGTGCCGTCATGCGGCGTGTGCGGGTCGCCTTCGTGGTCAGAGTTCTGGTGATGCACGCGATGGGTGGCTACCCAGAAGATCGGACCTCCCTCAAGCGCCATGGTGCCGCAGGCGCTCAGAAAGTATTCGACCCACTTGGGAGTCTTATAGCCGCGGTGCGTCAGTAAGCGGTGATAGGCCATGCCGATTCCGACATTGATCGCGAAGAAGTACATCACGGCGGCGACTGCGAGATTCGTCCAGGAGAAGAAGAACAGCGCCGCAATCGCACCGACGTGGAACAGGCCCATCGCGATTGCTGTGATCCAGTTGATGCGGCCTTCCTGGTGCTCGCGACCCATCCGGAGGTCTTCACGAACCTTACGGGCTGCACGGACAGCGGGGGAGAGTGTGGCCTGAGTCTCTGTGGAGATGGGGGCCTGGGTGATCTCTTCGGTGGGAATCAGCGAGGGGCTCATAGGTCTGTTTTGCTTCCTTCCAAGAACTTCTATTTCGAAGCTAACAGGATGTGGGACAGGCGGATGTAAGACTTTTGTAATGCCACGGAAACTGAGGAAATGCGCGAAATCTCCTACGATTTTGGGCTCCTGCAACGACGAGAGGAGGAATCGTCAGTGAGAAAAATTCTGTCGGGCTTGACATATTCTTATATGGGAATATATGGTCTCAATCTATGGCTAGAGCAGCAACCACCGCCGACGTCTTCAACGCTATCGCCGAACCTCGGCGCCGGGAGATCATCGGCGTCCTGGTGGACGGCAAGGAATGGGCAGTCGGTGACGTCGTAAAGTTGGTCCGACTGCCGCAACCGGCTGTGTCGAAACATCTTGGCGTTCTGCGCCGTGTGGGCGTGGTCACGGTCGTCAAACGAGGCCAGCACCGGATGTACCGGCTGAATGGAGCAGAGCTCAAGCCGGTTCATGACTGGGCTAAGACGTTTGAGAAGTACTGGACGCACCAGATCTCTCGCATCAAGGAGCGAGCAGAGCAGAAGGCTGTTGAGCGGATTGGGAGCGCTTTGCCTTCAGAAGCGCCGGATTCGGACAAGTAGATCGACTGGTCTTTCGCGGACCAACAAAACAGGAGGAAACGGAATGCCCTTTACGGAACAGCAGACGATCCAGACCCTGGAGATCGTGAGAGAAGAGGAGATTGCGGCGCCAATCGACGTGGTATTCGAAACCATCCTTGAAGAGATGGGCCCTTATAACCAGACTCCGGATGGAACCGCGTTACCGATGAAGCTGGAGCCATGGCCCGGCGGCCGCTGGTTCCGGGATCTAGGCAATAACACCGGCCACTGGTGGGGAAGCGTGCAGGCGATCAGGCCGCCGAGCCTTCTGGAGATCTGCGGGCCGCTATTTATGTCGTATCCAGCTACCTCTAACGTCCAATACCGTTTGTCGGAGGAGAACGGAGTCACGCGGCTGAAGTTTGCCCATCGTGCGATCGGCTGGACACCCGGCGACATTACGCACGGTGTCCAACTTGGCTGGTCAAACCTGATCGAAAGAATTCGCCTGCGAACGTTGCGAGGTAACGTCTCGGTGACTCCAGGCCGCGTCGATGAGGATGCTCCGCTGCGAATCGAAGAGCGGGGACCAATTGCTGTCGCTGGGCTGAAGGGACATTTCCTGACCGGCGGAGATCCGGCGATTCCAAGCCAATGGACGAGATTTGCAACGTTTTTCGGCAAGATTCCGCGGCAGGTCGGAAAGGAAGCGTACGGCATCGCTTGGAACGAAGCCACAGGCGGTCTGGGGTATATGTCGGCGGTTGAAGTACGAGAGGGCTCGACGATTCCTGAAGGCTTGATTCTGGAACGCATCCCACGGGATGTTTACGTGATGTTTGCTCATGCGGGACATGTCTCCGAGATTCCGAAGACAATGCATCGGGCTTTCGAATGGTTGGCCAGGAATGGTCACCAGGTTCAGCAATCGGAAGGCGCACCCTGGCTTATTGAACGTTATGGCGAGGGGTTCAATCCACACACGGGAAAAGGGGACATCGAGCTGTGGATTCCCGTGAAATAACCACGACCCCGAAAAGACAGGAGAGATTCACCATGCAGGAAAACAAGGTTGTTTCCAAAAGTGAATGGCTAAACGCAAGGAAAACATTTCTGGTGAAGGAAAAGGAACTGACACGACGGCGCGACCGGTTGAATCAGGAACGTCGGACTCTTCCCTGGGTCAAGGTGGACAAAGAGTACATCTTCGAGAGTCCGAAGGGCAGGACGACTCTGGCAGAGCTGTTCGGCGATAAGAGCCAGCTTCTGATCTATCACTTCATGTTCGGCCCGGAGTGGGAGCAGGGGTGCCCATCCTGCTCGATGGCCTCGGACACGATTGACAGCAACCTGTTCCATCTCAACTCCCGCGACGTCGCTCTTGCCGTGGTATCGCGGGCGCCGATTGCAAAGATCGAGCCTTTCCATCAGCGTATGGGATGGCGCTTTCCTTGGGTCTCTTCCTTCGGCAGCGACTTCAACCAGGACTTCGCGGTTTCGTTTACGCCGGAGCAGCGACAGGGGGCGAACTATTACAACTTCGGAACCAGCGCTTTTCCCAGTGAAGAAGCTCCGGGGATGAGTGCGTTTTATCGGAATGAGGCGGGCGAGATCTTCCACACGTATTCGAGCTATGCCCGTGGAAGCGAAGGCCTGTTGGGCGTCTATGCGTTGTTGGACGTTGCGCCAAAGGGAAGGGATGAGGATTCGTTGCCCTATCCCATGGCGTGGGTCCGGCATCATGATCGTTATGAAAAGCCGGCTAAGCATTCCTGCTGCGAGGGACACTGATGCACGCACGAGGCTGCTGCGCCGTACCCGGGCGTGGCAGCTTTGTCTCCGGCAGAGGCGGACCCTGTGCCAAGGGGGCCGCCAAGTGGGGAACTCCTGCCGTCATCCTGCTTCTTTTGCCCAAATGCCCGATGTGTGTGGCGGCTTATGTGGCGATGTTTACGGGGATTGGCTTGAGCATTGAAGCTGCGACATGGCTGCGGGGCTCCACGCTTGCAGTCTGTCTCCTGATGCTCACGGTGTTGGTTACACGGATACTGCGCGGTCACCTCTTACAACGGCTGCTTCGTGAGGTTCCCCCGGCAGTTTATCCAGGGGTCGTTTCGAGGTGTCATCGCGAGCGGAGTCGAAGGATGTTCGGTCTGCTGGCTCAGCCGCAATCCCATACCGCAGATCCTTCGACTTCGCGCTGACGCGCTTCGCTCAGGATGACACTGTCCGAGGCTCGGCGAGGAATTCATATCCGAATGAACTGCACTGCATAAGGCGTCTGTGTTGCTCTCGCTTTCAGCGGATATGTGACAAACTTTTAGCGAAGCATCGCATTGGATCCAACGACCTCCGCCGCCTTCAGGTAGTTTCCATAGCCTACGATCACGGTCGAGCCGATCAGCAGAAGAAGTCCCATCGTGACCAGCACCTTGGTTCGCATGCTGGTTCCGCGCCACTCCTTTAATGCCAGTCCCCAGAGGGTGGCGAAGATGATGATCGAGGCCATGTGGAGCGTCCACGAGGAGAAGTCGTACTTGCCCATCTTGGTCTGGCCCATGGAGTAGAAGAAGAACTGGAAGTACCAGATCACTCCTGCCATCGCGGCGAACGTGTAGTTGAAGAAGAGCGTGCGCGGCGACAGATGGTCGTAGGTGGACGGGTCCAGGGGATCGAAGTCGACCATCGTATCTCCGGAGGAATGGCTAGCCCGCATCGGGTTCATACCCGGCTCGCCGAAGAACTGTTTTATGGAGCTGTTCTTGATGATCAGGATCACCGACCAGACGAAGTTCGTCAGGAACCCGCCCCACAGGACGACGATCAGCACAGGAAGGTTCTGCCACAGGTCCAGCCGATTATGGGCGAGTAGTTCCTGTTTAGCCACAGTGGCGATCGGAGCTCCGGCCTTGAGTCCGAAGGCGAAGAAGGAGCTCATGATGCCGGCAAAGATGGCGACGGCGAGTCCCTTGCCGAAGTTGTAGTCGGTCTCCCCGGCTTCGGCCTTCTCTTCGGGGGTGATTTCGCGTTCTTTAGACAGGCCGGCGGCTCCGTTGACCGCCACGGCGATCAAACAGACGGCAACGCCGACGAGGATGATCTGGCCGGACCGCTCGTGCAGGATCGTAGACATCTCCCCGCTGTAGATGGGAGGAATGAGCGTCCCGAAGGCGGTGCAGAGGCCGAGAGCGATGGCATAGCCAAGAGCGATTCCCAGATATCGGATCGCCAGCCCGAAGGTGAGGCCACCCATGCCCCAGAGGATGCCCCAGAGAATGGCGTAGTGGATGCTTGAGGGATCCTGCCGGTAGGCGGTATGAAGGACTGTGGAGATATTTGGAACGAAGATCCACGCCAATACGATCGGGGCGACGATCCAGGCGGCAAATCCCTGGATGAGCCAGTAAATCTCCCACGACCAGCGCTTGATGGCGCGGAAGGGGATGAAGTTTGTTGCGGAGGCGAATCCGCCGATCCAATGGTAGATGACGCCGACAAAAGGATTTGGTCCCACGAAGTCTCCTGTTTGAGGAATGATAGAAGAAAGGCTCCATGGGAGCGCGTACTATCGTAGCTGACATGAATTGTACCGGGAAATAAAATCTCTATTGAACCAGCTACGGCTTCACCGTCGGAGGTAGTCCTGCAAGTCTCACTCTTTATTACCTGCTACAACGACACCTTGTTTCCAGAGACGGGCAAGGCCGTCGTCAAGGTGCTTGAACGGCTCGGGCATACGGTGGATTTTCCTGCCGGGCAGACATGCTGCGGGCAGATGCATTGGAACACCGGCTATCAGGCCGAAGCGCTTCCGCTGGTGGGACGTTTTGTGGAGCAGTTCCGCCACGCTGAGGCAGTGGTGGTGCCCTCCTCAAGCTGCGTTGCGATGATGCGCGATCACTATCCCAAAATGGCAGAAGAGATCGGCGATCGCAAACTAATCGCTGAAGTGGCGGAGTTGCTGCCCCACGTCTATGAGTTTTCTGAGTTCCTGACGGTACGGCTCGGGCTGAAAGACGTGGGCGCCTACTATCCGCATCGGGTGACCTATCACGCAAGCTGCCATGGGCTGCGCAATCTCGGGCTGGGAGATGGTCCGCTCGAGTTGCTGCGCGCAGTGAAGGGAATCGATCTGATTCAGATTGAGAACATGGAGCAGTGCTGTGGCTTTGGCGGAACCTTTGCCGTAAAGAACGCGGATGTCTCCAGTGCGATGCTGGCCGAGAAGACGACGGCGGTTCTGAATACCGGCGCGGAGGCCTGTACGGCTTGCGACAATAGCTGCCTGATGCACATCCAGGGGGCGCTGCATCGGCAGCGGACGGGTGTCCAGACCGTTCATCTGGCCGAGATTCTGGCTGGCTCCGAGGGGGATGTCCTGTGAACTCTGAGAATTCCGTTCTCGATCCGAAGACCTCACCGACTTTTCCTATCGCAGCGCGCGCTACGCTCGGCGATACCCAGCTGAGGAAGAATGTCCGTCATGCAACGGAGGTAATTCAGAACAAGCGTGCTCGCGTGGTTGCCGAGATGCCCGACTGGCAGCAACTTCGTGAGAGCGGAAGGCAGATCCGCCAGCACACGATGGCGAACCTTGAGACCTACCTTGAGGAGTTTGAGCGTAATTGCATCCGTGCGGGGGGAACGGTCCATTGGGCCAGGGATGGAGAAGAGGCAAAGCGCATCGTTACGACGCTGGCCAAGACCTACGCTTCGCAGCAGAATCCGGAGGTCATCAAGATTAAGTCGATGACCACGGAGGAGATTCATCTGAATGTGGCGCTCGAAGCCGCAGGCGTGAAGGCCTATGAGACCGATTTGGCAGAGCTGATCATTCAACTGGGACATGACCAGCCGTCGCATATCGTCGTTCCGGCCCTGCATAAGAACAGACAGCAGATTCGTGAGATATTTCAGCGCGAGATGAATCTGCCTGAACTGGGCGAAAAGCCCCAGGATCTGGCCGACGCCGCGCGCAAATTTCTGCGTGAGAAGTTTCTCCGGGTAAATACGGCCGTCAGCGGTGCGAACTTTCTAATCGCAGAGACCGGTGGCGTTTGCATTGTGGAGAGCGAAGGCAACGGCCGAATGTGCCTGACGCTTCCGGAGACGCTCATCACGATAGCGGGGATCGATAAGGTTCTTCCACGATTTGAAGATCTCGAAGTAATGCTCCAGTTATTGCCGCGTTCGGCGACCGGCGAACGCATGAATCCCTATAACTCAATCTGGACGGGGGTGCATGCCGGGGACGGGCCGAAGAACTTCCATGTTGTCCTGATGGACAACGCCCGGTCCGAGGTTCTTGCCGACAGCGAGGGACGGCAGACGCTGAACTGCATTCGGTGTGGAGCCTGCCAGAACGCCTGCCCGGTGTATCGCCAGACCGGCGGACATGCCTACGGCTCAGTCTATGCAGGACCCATCGGAGCTATTCTTACCCCGCAACTACAGCAGTTGCATCATGCGCAGAGCCTGCCGTATGCCTCTTCGTTGTGCGGAGCCTGTTATGAGGTCTGCCCGGTAAAGATCAATATTCCTGAGGTCCTGATTCATCTGCGCAACAAGGTAGTTAAGCAAAAAGGGCCACTCAATCCGGAGGCTTTGGCCATGAAGATGGCAGGAACGCTCTTCCGCTCGGAACGCCGCTTCCGCGCCGCTCAGCGGCTTGGCCGGTTTGCAGAGACCCCACTGGTGCGCCGCGACGGAAGCGGCGACGGTTGGATTGGCTGGCTGCCGGGGCTGCTGGGCGGCTGGACGCAAGTGAGGGACCTGCGCGAGATGCCGAAAGAGACCTTCCGGGACTGGTGGGAGAAGAGGGGAAAGCGTGGCAACTGAAACGAACGGCGTTATTGACACATCCTCAGCCCGACAGGAGATTCTCCGATGGATTCGCGCGGCGAATCAAGGCGTCGCGGACAGCCAGCCGGTTGCACAACAGTGGGACCGTATTGAGCGGCCTTACCGGCGGAGCGCGACTCGTTCGCGCGAAGAGATTCTCGAGTTGCTGGAAGATCGACTGCGTGACTACGACGCCAATGTCGTTCGCACTGCGGAAGCCGAAGTGGCTGCTGCTGCGGCGAAGATGCTGGCAGCTCGCGGCCACAAAAGATTGCTGATCCCGGGCGGCTTGAATCCAGCGTGGCTGCCCGCCGGGTTTGACTACGTCGTCGATGATGGGGCCTCTCCGGCAGCGCTCGATGGATTCGATGGGGTCATCACCGGATCGACGGTAGCCATCGCGCTGACTGGCTCGGTTGTTCTGCAGAATGTCCCGGGGCAGGGCAGGCGTGCAGTATCGCTGGTGCCCGATCACCATCTTTGTTTTGTTCGCGTGGAAGATGTCGTCGAAACTGTGCCGGAGGCATTTGATCGCCTCAAGGCCACCTCGACTCTGCCGACCACGTTTTTTGCGGGTCCTTCCGCCACCGCCGACATTGAAATGACGCGCATCAAGGGCGTCCATGGCCCTCGTTTTCTTGACATTATTTTGGTCGAGTAAGCTCTTTGCTTCCGCAGAGGCTTCGCCAAATCTTCCTTTCTGTGAGAAGATGGCATCCTATTTGGCCAGGGGTACTACCTCAGCGAAGATCTTTTTACAATCTCTTGACTGTTGAGAGGGTGAAATCGCTGGTGTAGCTCGGGGCCAGTAGTTATATTTGTCCGACGAATGTCAAGCCGAGAAACACACATTCACGAGTGGCAGCTAAAAGCCGGTTTGTGATGGATTTTCGCTTCGATCCGACCGGTCGCCTCTAATTCACCAGGGACGCTGCATGGCGTGAACTGTCGTTCTCCCGGCAGTTCGGAATAGAGGTGTCTGCGATGAAGTGTCTTCCGCGACGGCCCGTTCTCCTCCTCACAGGTCTGACTTGCCTGCTCGTCTGCCCGTTAGCGGCGCGGTCTCAGGCAGCATCCTCATCCCAGCACAGACCCTCTCGAAGTACGCCTGGCGGAAGTTCTCTGTCTCGTGCTGCCGATGGTGTAGTCATTCCCGGCCCACTCCGATCCTTCCTGCGAATGGCCGGAATCAGCCAGAAGGTTCCCTCCGATGAGGTGCTTCCGTTGCTGGCTCGAAACGTCTTCATGCAGGGATACAGTCAGCAGAGGCCGACTGAGTTTCTGCTGCTGCTTGATCGGTATGTGCAACAGGCGCGAGAGTTGCAGATTCTCGCTGGACCAAGCGCAACGATCAACGTCAGAGGCTGCGGCGATGTTGGAACCCTGCTGCAGATTCTTGGATATCGCGTCGTTGGAAACTGTCAGGACAAAAATCTAACCCTCGCTACCTCGAATCCGGATCGTGCGTTCCTCACCATCGACTCCGGTTTCCCTCTGATGACTCTCGAGGAGGACCTTCAGAAGGGACTGGAGTTTAACTATTCCTTCCCGTCGACGAGGGTTCCGATTCTGCTGCGAACGACCGACTGGCTGCAGTTGAATCGCAAACGATCTGCCGACAATATGGTTGATCTTCTGATTCGTGACCCCGCAACCGCTCGTCTTTACTGGGCCATGTCGCGCAATGATGATGAGACCAACCTGGCACTGGCGAGATCGCCGGGGCTTGGCAGGCTGGCTCCCTTTGCACCGGTTCTCGACTTCTACGGCAGCGAGATCTCGATCCGTTCCGGCAAGGTGATGGTGCCTGGGGGCACCAAAGCGGAGCCTGTATGGAGAGATCTGACGGGTGCGAGTCCGGAGAACGCCGGGGAATTTGTGATGCACCTGGTCTCCAAGGACAACGGATGGCTTGCCGCCTATTACGATGCACTCTCGCGCGTCAGTCAGTCTCAGCAGGAGCACCTGACCGAGCCCGGTCGGATGAAGCGTATTTATGAAGCCTTTCGCTCTCCGCAGCCCGAACCTGCAGCGACTGCGAGCGTCTTCCGTAAGGCGCCCGGCCTCTTAGTGTTGTTCACCCGGGTCGAATGGGACGCGGATGGCCAGCCTCACGTTCCTGGCGGGCTCGATACCTGGAAGGCGGCTCTCGGGCAAAAGTCCGATTCCAAGGCGGTTCACACCTGGGCCAAGCGCGCACGCGGATGGAACAGTTCCGAGCAGCTGTTGGAGGCGATGGCCTCCCTCTCGCGCGTGGACTCCGATACAGGACCGCTCCAGAGCTATCTCACTCTGTCCGAGATCGATGCTCGCAGGGCCGCCGGACACAAGCTATCCCCCGATGCAGCACGTGTTCTGGCCACTAACTTCTCGAAGGTCGGTACGTGGTATCTGATCTTTTCCGAGTTTCCGGAACTCAATGACGAGTCCATTACGCGCTTCATGAATGTTGCCGAATCCATTGGCGACATCTCCAATTCGACCTTGCGCGGAAATACTGTTGGAGCGCTACAGGCCAATATCGGAATCTGGCAGATTCTTTCCCGGCAGGGAGAGATTCCGGGCAGCGAACTCAATGACTCCTGGATGAAGACGGTAGGTCCCTTCGCCAAGATTACTTCGCCGACTCAACTATTCGATGCTGCGAGATCTTCGTTGGCCGACGTGATGCGATCGACCGGAACCCAGGATCTCTCCCAGGAGAATCTGATTGCTCTCCTGGCTGGCCCACCGCAGCAGAATCCAGAGAGAGAGCGGGTACGGCAGGAGATTGCGACTCGAATTCGCAGTGTGCTGGACGACCAAAGGCTGGTATCGCTCGACACCCTCTTTTCCCTGAGTGATGGCTTCTCCTCCATGGCGCAGGGTTCCCGCGCGCCGCAAAACATGCTCTCGCTCGCGGGCGAACTGCGCGAGTTCGAGATGCCGCGGCCGATCTTCACCAATAACGAAAAGATCACATGGGCACCCGGTGTCTACTCCACGCACCACGCAGAGCTGCAGATCAAGACTGACCTGACCAAGGTCATCAAGGGACCGGGAACCAAGCCGCAGCTTGAAGCGGCACGCGGCCAGTTATCGCCATTTCTGCGCGATGCTCTGGTGGGACTCAATTACGCCTACTACGAGCCACCCGGCGCGCAGGTCCTGCACAACAACTCGCTGTTCGTAAGATCGCATGATTTTTCCGGGCTTACGGTCGTCGCTTCAGAACGATCCTGGATGGCTCCTGAGTTGATGGGGGTGGGAACCGCAGCAGGTGGCGGAGCCTATCTGATGGGCTCGCTGGCGGATCTGCCGTACGCTCTTGCCTCCACCGAGCAGGACTTTATCGCCCCGGAGAACGTTCAGGCACTTATCTGGAAGGAGCTTGTTCCTGACCTTCTGGTCAGTGCGACGGTTCCGCGCTGGTGGAGCGTCAGTCCACAGGAGCTACATGCCGTCACGCTATACCAGCGGTCCGGAGAAGAGCTACTGCTTGCCGCAGAGCGCGATCCCGCTCTGCGTGGTCAGGTAACGACGATTCTTGCCGACCGCATGGCACCGCAGAGGCTGGAAACCCTGGATAAATCGCTCGCCAACAACGAAGACGCGATTGCTGTTCTTGCTCAGACGATGCCGGCCGATACCTTCTACCTGGCAGCGGAGTTCCGGCGCAGAAACCCCGGCCGCGCAGCTTCGTTCGGACCACAGAACCAACAGCTTGAAGCGTTGTGTGTCAGCCACCCCACTGACACGACCGCCGAGCGCCTCTCGCGCGACTTCGGCGTACCTCATCCTGTGCTTGCCCGCAGTTACGCATCGGTTCTTCTTTATGTGAAGCCGTTTCCATCCTTCGGCGGAGAGTCCAGCCGTCTCTTCGGAGAGTCGTGGGAATCGAGCAATCTCTATTGGGCTCGGCTGGCGGACGAAAAAGGATATGAGCCTGCTTCTTTGAATCGCCTCGTTCCAGAGCTGACGCGCCGTATGACGGCGAAGATCTTTGCCACGGATCTTGAAGACTGGCCAGCCGTAGAACGAGCGATGCGGGAGGCTGGGGAAGAATTTCGTCAAGGAAAGGTCGCGCCATTCCCGGCAGCGCCTGCAGCAACTTCGGCGTCGCTGCTGCAGGCTCCGAACGCAGAACCGCAGGCGTCCTCAGTGGGAGGGGTACGGTGAAAAAATCGCTTCTTTCGATCTTGATCTTGTCGTCGTTGCTGGTTTTGGGAAGTGGACCCAGAATCGCTGCGCAGGACGATTCACGAATTCTCGTTAACGTTGTTCTGGTGCAGTTGAATGTTGCTGTGACTGATCGCAAAGGCAACTACATCAGTGGCCTGAAGCCGGAGGACTTCCAGATCACGGAAGACAAGATTCCCCAGAAGATTGCGACCTTCGAAGAAGGTAATGAGCCCACACGGCGATTTGTGCTCAGCGGTCCCGACGGCAAGATGGTCGAACAGGTGATTGCACAGCCGAGCACTGACGCCAGCTCAAGCGATTCCGCCTCGGCGTCTCTAAAGGCAGGCCCAGTGCCCACCGGGTCCAATGTCTTTATTCTTTTCGATACCAGCAACTATATGTATAGGGGCTTCGTCTTCGCCCAGGACGCGATTGCCGATTTTGTGCGCTCGCTCGAGGGAGTTTCTCGGGTCGCCTTCTACTCCTACAGCCGCGATCTTTCGCGCGGGGTTCCTCTGACTCCAGAACGTTCCACTGTCCTCCGGGGAGTCCGCAGCACGGTTGCCGGAGACGACGCCGCGCTTTACAACAGCCTGCTAATGACCGTAAAAGATGCCTCTCAGCTCAACGGACGCAAGGCGATCGTGGTCTTTTCCAACGGGCCGGATAACGCCAGCCTGGTGCCGCCGGAGGATGTTGCTGAGCTCGCGCAGTCGACTGGGACCATTATCTACATGATCAGCACCCGTGATGCCCAGGCTGAGCCGATCTCTACGGCTGTGTTCGAGAGGATGAGTAAAGCGACGGGAGGCAAAGCCTATTTCTCGAAGAGTTGGAAGGAAGAGAAGGACGCCTTTGCCTCCATTCGCGAAGATCTCGCACACCTTTATTCCCTCAGTTATTATCCGCAGCCCAACCCGAATCGCGGCTGGCGTTCCATCACCGTCAAATTGGTCGGGGAGAACGCTCAGAAGTATCGCATCCGAACCCGCGACGGATATCGTGTGCTGAAACAGGCTCAGATAGCTTCTGCCGCCGGTCCGATGCCGGCTTCAGATGCGACAACAAAGTAACCCGGATAGAAACCGACCTGCCTAGTCACCGTCTGTCAGGTAACAACGCCAGAGTCCGCAGACGACCGCGATGATTCCTCCCAGCAACATCAGCCGCGGAGCGTTGGACGCTTTGCCGGCTGCGTAGGGGAGCAGAAAGATTCCTACGCCTGCATACATCAGAATCGTCAGCAGCGTTCGTGCGGTGCTATGGTCCAAGATAGCTCTCCCAAATAGCTTTCCATCGGCCTCGATTCGCCGATGGTATAGAGTGACGTTAATTCCAGGCAAATCCTGCCGGAAATATATAACCGCTGTTTTCTATGCTGTGCAAGGCCTATCTCCAATGGGAAGGTGTCTCATGCAGCTCATGGTCTTACCGCGCCGAGAAGGGATTCTTGGCTTCCTCGTCTTTATGACGATGTCGATTCCTGGTTTCGTGCGGGCTCAGGTGAGCCCTCCATCCTATCTACAGGATCGAATTTCCTCGCAGGATATTAAGCTGCAGCATGGGATTACGTTGAACTATGCCGTGCAGGGCGATCCTAAAGGGCCTGTCATCGTTTTGTTGCATGGGGCGGGTGACTCCTGGCACTCTTTCGCTCGCGTGCTTCCACTGTTGCCCTCGAGCTATAGAGTCTATGCGATTACGCTGCGTGGGCATGGTCTCTCGGATCATCCTCCGGCGGGCTACTCACGCGCAGATTTTGCCGGTGACATCCTCGACTTTCTTGACCAGCTTCATATCCGGCACGCGACGCTTGTAGGTCATTCACTGGGCAGCTTTGTCGCCCAGAAGGTTGCCGAGCAGGACACCGATCATCTTGACCGTCTAGTCCTCATCGGCTCCGGCCCGGGCACCCACCGCAGCGGCTCTTCGGAAGATGAGGTCGCCAGCCCGTTTGCGAAACTCAGCGACCCCATCCCGTACACCTTCGCACGCGACTTTCAGGCCAGTACCATCTACTATCCTGTGCCGGCGTGGTTCTTCGAGATGATGGTCGCCGAGGCGCAACGAGTTCCTGCCGCTACATGGCATGGACTCGGCGCGAGTATCAGCGCCGGTGACTCCGTCGAGGAACTGAAGAAGATTCGCGTACCGACGCTGCTCTTCTGGGGGGAGAAAGATTCCATCTTCCACCGCGAAGACCAGGACACGCTTCTCAGGACGATTCCCCGAGCTTCCCTTAAGGATTACCCAGAGACCGGGCATGCGCTCCATTGGGAGCGCCCACAGCGCTTTACAACTGATCTGCTAACCTTCATCCGGTCATCTGGAAGCTCCGGCCCGAGACAGCCCTAGTGCTAGGAGAAATGCACCGTAAAGACCTCGCCGGATTTGACAGGAAGAATCAGCTCATTCGGACCGGAACCGGGAATGACCTCCGACTGGGTCGGAGAGACAGAGGCGATGCGCTGCCCCTTTGGCGCCAGGATGTGATGCGTCAGGTCCAGATGAGCCTTCAGCGTTGCAACCGTGGCCTTTCCGTTTTGCCACTCCAGGTCGATCTCCAGGCCACCCCGCGCTCGCAGGCCACGGAAAGAGCCATTCGGCCATGCCTTCGGTAATGCTGGCAGAAGGCGAATGACGTTCGACGCTGATTCCGCTCCTCGCAGCTGTGCGGCTTCACCGCTGCCTCCGCTGGCGTGGGACTGCAGCAGCATCTCCACCATGCCGGTGGGTCCGCCCAGGTTTCCGTCCATCTGGAACGGGGAGTTTTCTTTCTTGCCGCAGACATCGAAGAGATTGCCGCGCGTGGAATCAGCGAGGAGACGCTGCAGGCTGTCGTAGGCGGCATCACCATCCTGCAGACGGGCCATGCAACACAGAACCCATGCACGGGACCAGCCTGTGCTTCCACCACCATTGGCAAGACGGCGATCGAGCGTGACGCGAGCGGCCTGCGCGAGATTCGGCGTCCGTTGCGGAGAGATCTGGTCGTCGGGAAACAGTGCGAAGAGATGCGATATGTGTCGATGTCCCGGCTCGTAGTCGGCGTAATCCTGCTGCCACTCCTGCAGGTTTCCCGCCTTGCCAATCTGAAACGGGGGCAGCTTGATGAGCGCCAGTCTGGCGCGATTATGCAGTGGAGCGTCTGTCGTAGCGTCCCAGTTGGGAGAGGCCGACAGAACCGCGGCAGCCTGAAGCAGCCGGGTGAGGACCGCGCGTACGATCTCGACGTCCATCGTGGGTGCCATGCAAACGTTGTGGGCGGTACCGTCCGGCAGTTTGTACTTGTTCTCAGGCGAGCACGAAGGGCCTGTAACCATGCGCTCGGTCTTTGGATCCGTCACCATGGAATCGAGAAGAAACAATGCGTTCTCGCGCAGCCGCGGGTATCCGCGATCGCGCAGGAAGGCAACGTTCCCCGTGTAGTCGAAGTGATCCCACATATGAAGGGACATCCATGCCGCTCCCATCGGCCAGACGCCGCCGCCCAGCGCGTCTACGGGCGAGGAGTCACCCCATATGTCCGTGTTGTGGTGGACCACATACCCGCCCGCACCGTAGTACTTCTGTGCCGTGACGTAACCTGGCGTTCGTGTGCGATCGATCAGATCGAACAATGGAGTATGCAGATCCGAAAGTCCTGCACGTTCCGCCAGCCAATAGATCATCTGGATATTGATGTTGACGGTATACTTCGATCCCCAGGGAGGGTCGACTGATTCGTTCCAGATTCCCTGCAGATTCGCCGCGAGAGTTCCGGGGCGCGAGCTGGAGATCAGCAGATAGCGGCCGTACTGAAAGTAGATCCCGAGCAGCCCTGGGTCTTCTCCTCCGGATTTAATCTTATTGAGGCGCTTATCCGTGGCGATGTCGGCGTTCGGATCTGTGCCTCCGCTAAGGATGACCTCCGCCCGCCGGAAGAATCGCTGGTGATCGACGATATGTCGCGCGCGGAGCTCCGCATACGGTCTCGATGCCGCGGCGAGAAGGTTTCTTACCACGGCCTGGCGCATCATGGCGTCGCCGGCGGGGTATCGATAGCTGGTGGCACAATCCAGAAACAACGTGACAGCCGTAGCCTTCTCCACGACCAGGGCGTTGTCTTTGGTTGTTGTGGTTCCATCGGTCGAGACGGCGAGAAGCTCGGCATAGTAACGGATGCCGACCTGGCGTTCTTTCGAGGGCAATCCAGGGTTGTCGTTGACCGGCAGCGCCACGCCAAAGAGTCTCAGCCGGTTCTGTGCAAGAGCTCCGGTCTCGAAGTTGGCTGGACGATCGAGGCTCGCTGTGAAGCTGATCTTTCCGATCTTGTCCGAGGTGAGCCTCATGACAATTACCTGGTCAGGAGCAGAGCTGAAGACTTCGCGGCGGTATCGCACGCCTTCGTGCGTAAAGGTCGTGGTCGCGATGGCCGTGTCGAGATTCAACTCGAGCCGGTAGTCCGTTACTCCCTCCATAGGGCCGAAATCCAGGTGTAGATCGCCCAGCGTCTGGTAGCAGGGAAGCCGTCGCGGAATCGAGAGGTAATCCGCCGGGACCATTGCCTCCGCTTCGGCGACTTGCCCAGCGAACAAAAGCTCGCGCATGCGATCGACCGTCTCCCTCGCTTTGGGGTTGTTGCGGTCGCGCTGTTCTCCGTCCCAGATGGACTCCTCATTGAGCTGGAGCCTGTCTTTTCCGGGCTGTCCAAAGACGCAGGCTCCCAGCCGTCCGTTGCCTACGGGTAGTGAGTCTGGCCATGCAGCGGCAGGCTGATCGAAGAACAACTTGTAAGGTGTGGGATCGTCGGCGGGCATAGGACTCTGCCATGGCATCGCTAGAGCCTTGGTGCGCGAGATCACTGCGGCCGCAGCGGCGGAGGTGGCAAGAAAGCGGCGGCGCGTCGTGCGATGAGACATCAGGTAAACTCCATGGCCGGTACGTGCACTGTTCGTCCGGCATCTTCTCCGTGGCAAAAGTGATTCAGGTCGACAAGCCGTTCATGCGCAACTTTTGCGCCTCGACCATTCTAGAGCCTTGGAACTCTATCGCTACTTCGCAAAGAGCTGGTTCATATCGGCGAAGGCCTTGAATTCGAGTGCATTGCCCGCCGGATCGAGAAAGAACATCGTCGCCTGCTCGCCCACTTCACCCTTGAACCGGATGTATGGCTCAATCACAAACTGGACCTTCGCAGCGCGAAGCCGTTCGGCAAGCTCCTCCCAATCCTTCATCGAGAGCACAACCCCGAAGTGGGGCACAGGAACATCGTGACCGTCGACAGGATTATGGTGCCGTCCGGTTTTGTCTGTGGAGGGCTTCAGGTGAGTGACAATCTGATGGCCGAAGAGGTCGAAGTCGATCCACTGCTCAGAGCTTCGCCCCTCAGGGCAGCGCAACAGGCCTCCGTAGAAGGCGCGAGCAGCGTCAAGATCGTCGACGGGAAAAGCTAGGTGGAAGGGAGTCAATGGCACCCGGAAGTCTCCTTCCGTTCATCATAAAGGGGTTCGCAGGGTGCGTGCTCGTTCTTCAGGCGGAGGGGGAACTCTGCGCGGGCAGTCGAACGACAAACTCGGTATTGCCAGGAACAGAAGAGAAGCGAATTACGCCGCCGTACTGGTCGACGATCCGATGCACGATCCCAAGACCCAGTCCGGTGCCCACGCCCAGCGGTTTGGTTGTATAGAAGGTATCGAAGATGTGGGTCTGGCTCTCGAGGGGGATTCCACTGCCGTCGTCGGCGATGCGAATGCAAATCTCGGGACGCTGTCCGTCGGTTTTTGAGGGCTCGGTCCAGGTCTTTACGCTGATCTTTCCATGGGGTCCCACAGCATCGATGGAGTTATCCAGCAGATTCGTCCAGATCTGGTTAAGGCCGGTGCACTCGCTCAGAAGAGGAGGAAGATCCGGGGCGAAGTCTTTCTCGACCGTAATCTCTTTTTCACGCATCTTGTGACTCAGGATCACCAGCGTTGCGTGAATACTGCTGTTGACGTCCACCGACTGCTTCATTCCCTTGCCCTCATAGGCGTAGGACTTGACCGCCATCACCAGGTCAGAGACCCGGCCGATGCTCTCCTCGATGGTTCCCACCAGTTGCATGCTTGAAGCCATAGCCTCCAGCCAGTTCAGCGCGTCGGAGAGGGTAGAGCCGGGGAACTCGGAGCGGGCACATTCCAGATCCTGCGCCTTGAGCCCGATAGAGACCAGCGTGGGAGCCATCTTCCACGCGTTTTCAATATTGGCTCCCTCCATCCACTCCGCCAGCGCCTCCTCGGCATCGCTCTGCTCGAGGGAACTCATCACAATCTGTTGCTTGGCGTTGAGAGTGTGCTCCTGCAGATCGTGCAGGCATTCTTTTTGCTCCCTGCTCAAGTCTGTCTTGCTGAACTTCGCGGAAAGCTCGTGCATTCGCATGAGGTTGGAGCGGAGCTGGGAGGCTGCCCGTTTTGCAGCCGTGCCCGGGTTGTTGAGCTCGTGCATCAGTCCCGCGGCAAGCGTACCCAGCGAGGCCATCTTTTCCTGCTGAATCGTCGCGCTCTGCATCTTCTGGAAACGTTTCGCCATGTTTCCCAGGATCGACTTGCGCACATCCGGGCAGGTCGTCATCAGGCTCCAGAAGCCCTCTTCGTTGATCTGAACCAGATGGCATGTATTCTCTGCCTTTAGGTTGACTGCGTTGGGAATGTTCGCGAGCAGTGGAAGTTCACCGAAGGCGTTTCCGCTGGGTATGGAGGTAACTTCCATCTCGCGGCCATCGGGCAGCGTCTGCGATAACCCCATACTGCCTTCCAGAAGCACCCAGAAGTTATGAGCGGCCTCGCCCTGGCGCACCAGGACCTCGCCCTTTTGCATCCAGATCTCCTCCAGCCCCTTCAGGCACCGCAACTCCTCATCTTTCAGCGAAGCGAAGATCGGAGTTCTTCTCAGCTGCGAAAAGAGAGAATCGCTGAGTGGGGCTGTGACGGGCTGTTGGATGACCTGGGATTGTTGACTCATGGTTGTTGTGGATCAGACCTTTCAAAGTGTCGCGAGGTATTGGTGGACGAACTGGATGGCGATCGAGCCTTCTCCGACCGCTGAGGCGCAGCGCTTCACTGAGTTGTACCGAACGTCGCCGGCTACGAAGATGCCTGGAATGCTGGTCTCGAGCAAATAAGGATCCCGTTCGAGCTTCCAGCTGCCGCTAGCTTTGGCCTTCAGATCGGGGCCGGCGAGGATAAAGCCCTTCGGATCGCAGGCGATCTCTCTCGGCAGCCAGTCGGTTTTGGGCGCAGCGCCGATGAAGATGAACAGCGAGCTGGTCGGCCTGCCTTCTTCGCCTCGTGGTGTCTTCAGGGTCAGGTGCTCCAGGTGGCCGTTTCCGGACATCCCGACGATCTCGGTTTTCGTCTCCACAACAATGTTTGGAGTTCCCTCGATCTGGTCGATCAGGTACTTCGACATGCTCTTCGTCAGGGATTCGCCCCGGACCAGCATGTGAACCTTTTCGGCGTAGCGGGAGAAATGCATTGCCGCCTGTCCGGCGGAGTTAGCTCCGCCAACGATATAGACCGTTTCGTTAGCGCATCCCATGGCTTCGCTGAGCGCCGCGCCGTAATACACGCCCGCTCCGGTGTACTGTTCGGCTGCCGGGACGTCCAACATGCAGTAGTCGACGCCTGTCGCGATCAGGCATACATGACAGGTAATCTCCTGTCCGTCATTCATCACAACGATCTGATAGTTGTTTTCGGACCGGATACAGGTGACCCGCTGCAGCAAAAACTCGGCTCCCAGCCGCGTGGCTTGCAGATAGGCGCGCTTGGCCAGCTCCTCGCCGCTCAGGCCGGAGGGGAAACCGAGATAGTTTTCAATTCGGGAGCTTGACCCTGCCTGTCCCCCCGGAGCATTGGGTTCCACAATAAGGGTACGGAGGCCTTCAGAGGCTCCATAAACGCCTGCGGCGAGTCCCGCAGGACCTGCCCCAACCACAACGATGTCGTAGAACTTCTGCTGAGCCTGGGTCGGCATTCCCAGCTTCGTCGCCAGATCGGTCGAGGACGGCTGGACCAGCGCTGTTCCATCTCCAAAGAGGACCACTGGGAGTTTCGCATCGTCGGCACCCTTCTCTTTCAGCAGGGCCAACGCATCAGGATTCTGTTCGGGGTTGAGCCACTGGTAGGGAATCCGGTTTCTGGAGAGAAAATCCCGAACCGCATGATCTTTCGCGGACCACCGCATCCCGACAACCCGAATTCCCTCGAAAGGAGGCCGGTAGCCCTGCTTCCAGGCTTCCAGCAGGTCGTCCAGGACAGGGTAGAGCTTCTCTTCGGGCGGATCCCAGGGCTTATTGAGGTAATAGTGGATTTTGGCCGAGTTGATGGCCCGGATCGCTGCCTCGGTGTCTGCGTAAGCTGTTAGAAGGACTCGTTTTGCGTCGGGATAGATGAAGAGGGCCTGCTGCAGAAAGTCGACGCCGGTCATTCCCGGCATGCGCTGGTCGGAGAGAAACAGGGCTACGGTGTCGTTCCGTTCTTTCAGCTGGCGGCAGATATCGAGGGCTGCTCCCCCTGAGGCCGCGCGGACGATCCGGTAGTCCTGGCCATAATGGCGGCGCAGGTCCTGCACAACGGCCTCAAGCACGCTGGTGTCGTCGTCAATGGCTAGCAAGATTGGCTTCGGCATACCCTTGTTATACTTCGCGGGTCCGTTCCTTTGCACACCCCACGCGTGATTTGATGGATTTTCCATAGGGGGGATTCAAAAAACAGAGGCATAACCCGGGGAATTTGAGAGGATTGAACGAACAGGACCGCCGCTTACGTGCAGAGGAGTTTGTCCGAATTGAAGACACAGCAGTTAGGCCGACCTGACCGCGCCGATGAGAAGAGCATGGGGCGCAAGACCCCTCCCCAGGAGAGCTCGATGAACCGTATTATTCTCGCCGATAACCAGGTCATCTTTCGTGCAGGTGCCGCTCGCGTTCTGGCGCTTGAGGAAGACATGCGGATCGTAGCCCAGTGCGAAGATCTGCCGAAACTTTGGAGCGCCATCGAGAGCCTGCGTAAGGCTGTCATTCTGGTAGCCTCAAGCCTTCGTCCAGATGTGGGCGATCTTGCAGAACGAGCCCGGACCGCGACTAGCCGGGTTATTCTGGTGGCCGAAAATACAGAGCAGGTCTCTGACGAGACCGCATCGCTGGTGGATGGCATCGTATGCCGCAACGTCGGGGGACTCGACCTGGTCGATGGTGTGCGCCGTGTCGCCAGCGGCCAACGCTACATGCAGCGGGCTAACGTCACGGCCATTCACTCCACCGACAGTGTCGGAACCCGCGTCCGCGATCGCCTGACCCCGAAAGAGATGCAGATCGTTGCGCTCATCGTGCAAGGCTGCAAAAACAAAGAGATTGCCCTGCAGCTCGGGACCAAAGAGCAGGTTATCAAGAACTACCTCCGCGGAATTTACGACAAGACGGGTGTCTCAGATCGCCTGGAATTAGCCCTGTTTACGATTCACCACCGGGTGCTCGCCGAAGCGGCGGCCCGGGCTGGAACCCTGATTGAGATGAAGACAGCCTGAGCGGACGGCCTCGCGAGAGACAGAATTTTTCCGTGGACTGATCAGCGTTTTGCGCTGTTGCCGTAGAGCGATTGATAGAACATTCGGTTGCGAAGGATCGCCTGTACGTATTCGCGAGTCTCCGTATAAGGGATGGATTCAACGAACTCGGCGATATCTTTGTAGTCGCCGATCGCCATCCATTGACGGACGGGAACATCGCCTGCGTTGTATGCCGCGAGCGCATACTCTGGCTGGCCGCCGTAGCGGGCCAGCACCTGGCTGAGGTTGAGGGTCCCGAGCTGCAGGTTGATCGTAGGATTGAGCAACTGAGTCGTACTGAAGCCGCGCATACGCTCCTTATGAGCCAGCGATTTGCCGACGGAGGGTAGCAGCTGCATCAGCCCATAAGCGTGGGCGCGGCTGACAGCACCCGCATTGAATTCCGATTCCTGCCGAATGAGTGAGGCCACGAGAAAAGGGTCGAGCCCGTTCTTTTCGGCGTTGCCGGCCAGCTCGCTCCAGTAGGGGCGTGGGAACAGGAGCTGCCAGTAGAGCGTGGGAACCTGATCCATAGGAAGAGCGAAGAAGGAGATCTTGCTCCGCTTAAGAGACTGAAGAGCCCGGGTCGTTTCGCCATAGGAGGCATAGATGCGGGCCTCGGCCAGCGCTCCCCATTCGGACGAGTCCGGCGCTGCCTGGATCTCGGCTGAGATGTACTCGTTGAGGGCTGCGTTGGCGAGCAGACGAGCCTTGATAAAGTGCGGCTCGTTCTCTGGCAAGTCATCGGTCAGCGGTGGAACCTCGCGTTGCTGAACCGAGGCAAGAACCGGTGAGTCAGGAACAGCAGGAGCCTGGGTCTTCAACACGACAAGGCGTTTCCGCGCGAGCTCCGCATAGTAGTAGTTGACGTAGCTGCTCTCGAGTGCGCGGTAGTAATTCACCGCCTGGCCGGGATTATGCTCCTCATCTTCAAAGATGCGTGCTCGCCAGTAGAGGGCGGTGGGAGCTTCGATGCCTCCTCCATATCGCACGATCTGCTCATCCATCAGGCGAGCAGCTTCGCCGTAGCGGCGGAGGCGGTAGTTCATCCAGGCGGCGCGCCAATGGGCCGAAGGAGCATAGGTGCTGCGCGGGAACATCTGGACCAGAAGGCTGTAGTGATGGATAGCCTGTTCGAAGTCGTGCTTGAGCAGATACATGTTGCCGCCGGAGTAAAGCGCCTCTTCCAGCCATCGGCTGGTGGGGAATCGCTTGATCATCTGATCGAGGATGGCAGCATGGGTCTGCTGGTCGTTTTCGCTGCGGGAGATCTCCGCGAGCAGGTACAGCTTGGCAGCGGCGGTATCGTCGTTGCCAGTGTCAGGAAGGCGCTCAACATCGCGGCGGCTGATGCGCTTGAGCTTGTAGTCGCAGACGGAGGCATAGATCGCAAGAGCGTCGCGGTCGCCCTGGGAGAGGCTGCTGTCGCCCTTGGCGATCTCGTGATATTCCTGGCCGGCGTCGTTGTATCGTTTGGCGTTGAACAGGAAGTCGGCGTGAATCTTGCGTTCCGCCGCATTGAGTGGAACAGCCATGGCATCCAGCTGTGCCCGTGCCTGGCCTGCCTCCGAGCTGGTGGGAAACTTGGCGTAGATGCTGCGATAGATGGGAGCAGCATGACCCGTGTCTCCGGTGAGCTGGTAGGAGCGAGCCAGAATGTAGCGAAAATCGCTGTGGCCGCCGACTGGGGTGTTTTCAAGCGGCTGAAGCGCAGCGAGCGCTCCTTGAGGGTTGTTCTGTTGAATATAGGCGTTGGCCAGGAGAACCGGAGCATTCGCTACAAAAATACTGTCAGGATGCCGCTCCGCAAAGCGATCGAGCAGAGCATAAGCGTCTGCGCCTCGGCCAGCCTGCAGTGCGGCCTGGGCTCCCAGGTAGTCGGCGTAATCGTCAAGCGCCTTGCCGCTGGCCTTTGCCTGCTGGAAGGCGGTATAGGCCTCGTTGTAGCGGCGATCGAGCATGTAGGCGTGTCCCAGAGCGAGCCAGGCGGCAGCAGCTCCTTCGCCGGCATGGGAGTGTGCGTACGATTGAACTCCGTTGTAGGCTGCAGTCGAACGTGTCGCGATAAGCTGCTGGGCCATGGGACGAAGCTGCTCGGTGGCATGAAAGACGCTCGTCAGGTGGATTGTCTCTGGCGTGGCCTTCTTGGAAGTTCGCTTGGAGCTGCCGGCCTTGCTGGATTTTGTTTTAGAGGTCGAGCTCTTCGCTTTGGCGTGTGACTTCGTCTTTGAGGCTTTTTGAGTCGAAGTCTTCTTGGCGGAGCTTTTTGTTGACGCGTGGGAAGACTTCTGGCTCGCGGCAGCAGCCGTCTCCAGGGCATCTGCCCAGATGGAACTTGTCAGCAGAGAACCAAACAATACAGCAACGTGAAACCCGGAACGAAACTTCAACTTAACCTCTCTTTTGAGGAGTCTACGTTCCTACTCTATGCCGCAAATCCCCTCTTGAGAGTTGGACTGAGCGGAGTGGAATCTGGGCAGATACATTCACAAACTCTTCCTGCGGTTCTGATCGCGACTTTGCCGGGATGCGAAGACCCATTTATTATGAATGCACGCGTCAGAAATTTGAGCCATACCGGCTCAGTCTCGATTTGACGCACCTTTTTCATCATGCCAACCATCCAATCACCAGGAACGGAAGAGATCCATCCCGATGTAGCGCTGGTTGAGCGTGCACGGGAAGGGGACACAGCTGCCTTCGAGCAACTGGTCCGGCAGTACGAACGCCAGATCTTCCGGGTAGCCCAGCATATTACGCAAAACCGTGAAGACGCCGAAGACATCACGCAGGATACCTTCCTCAAGGCTTATGAGAAGCTGTCCCAGTTTCAGGGCAACTCAAAGTTCTCGACCTGGCTGGTCCGGATTGCAGTCAATGAGAGCCTCATGCGGCTGCGCAAGCGCAAGACCAGCAAGACCGTCTCCATGGACGAAGATGTCCAGACGGAAGAAGGTTCCATCCCTCGTGACTTTGCCGAATGGCGGCCTAATCCTGAACAAATCTTCGATCAGAACGAGCTCAACGATATTCTTAGGCGCACCATCCAGGGTTTGCCGCCGGGGTTCCGAACCGTATTCACCCTTCGAGATATCGAAAACCTCTCTACGGAAGAGACCGCGGAGGCACTCGGCTTGAGTATCCCCGCCGTCAAATCGCGACTCTTGCGCGCCCGGTTACAATTGCGCGAACGTCTGAGCAGGTACTTCCGGCAGCGGAAGGAAGGACAACCCGCATGAACTGCACTGATTTTCTCAGCCAGCTGACCGACTACTTCGACGGCCAGATCAGCCCCGAGCTTCTGGAAGAAGTACGTACCCACCTTGCCGGCTGCCATCATTGTGAGGTTGTATTGAACACAACTCGGCAGACCATCGAGGTCTACCGCGGCCAGGAGATCTACGAGATCTCTGACGACCTTCGCGAACGGTTGCACTCGGCCATCATGACCAAGTGCCTGGAAAAGAAACGCGCTTAGATTCGCCCCGCCGTCCGTAAAACTTTGATTTCGTCATCCTGAAAGACCCTGGACCGCACAAGGAACCGCAGCCCTTCAGGCCCTTCCAGCGAAAACATCCCACCTCTCCCAGGCACAACGTCCAGAATGATCTGCGTGTGCTTCCAGTATTCGAACTGAGCGCGGCTGATGTAGAACGGCGTATCGTCAACTTCGCCCAGAAGAACATCACTGTCGCCGGTGAGGAACTCTCCTCGCGGATAACACATGGGGGAGCTACCGTCGCAGCAGCCTCCCGACTGATGAAACATCAGCTCCCCATGTTTTGTCCTAAGCTTATCGATCAGGGCGACCGCGGCCGGAGTCGCGGTCACCTGAAGCGGAAGATGGGTGATGGTCGCCATGGGCTAGAAGAATCCCATCGCCTTGGGGCTATAGCTGATCAGCTGGTTCTTGGTTTGCTGGTAGTGGTCGAGCATCAGCTTGTGATTTTCGCGCCCAATCCCGGACTGCTTGTAGCCTCCGAAGGCGGCATGAGCAGGGTAGAGGTGGTAGCAGTTGGTCCAGACGCGGCCAGCCTGAATGGCGCGGCCAAACCGATAGGCTCGGTTAAGGTCGCGAGTCCAGATACCCGCGCCAAGACCGTAGAGCGTATCGTTGGCGATGGAGAGAGCTTCATCGTCATCCTTGAAGGTGGTAACGGAGACGACCGGCCCGAAGATCTCCTCTTGAAAGATGCGCATCTTGTTGTGACCGCGAAACACCGTCGGCTCAATATAGAAGCCCTCGGCAAGATCGCCATCGAGTGACGCGCGTTTTCCTCCGGTAAGAACCTCGGCGCCTTCCTGCTTTCCGATATCGAGATAGGAGAGGATCTTTTCCATCTGCTCGGTGGAGGCCTGTGCGCCGATCATGGTGGACTTGTCGAGCGGATTGCCCTGCCTGATGGCCTTGACGCGCTTGATCGCGTGGTCCATAAAGCGGTCGTAGATGGACTCCTGCACCAGCGCGCGCGATGGGCAGGTGCAGACCTCGCCCTGGTTGAGCGCGAACATGGCGAAGCCCTCAAGACACTTGTCGAAGAAGTCGTCGTCCTCGCGCATGGTGTCGGCGAAGAAGATGTTGGGCGACTTGCCGCCAAGCTCAAGCGTGACTGGGATGATGTTCTGCGAGGCATACTGCATAATCAGCCGCCCCGTGGTGGTCTCGCCTGTGAAGGCGATCTTGGCGATGCGTGGGCTCGAGGCCAGGGGTTTGCCTGCTTCGAGACCGAAGCCATTCACGACGTTCAACACGCCGGGAGGAAGAAGGTCCTGAATCTGTTCCATCAGGATCAGGATGGACAAGGGTGTCTGCTCGGCGGGCTTCAGCACGACGGCATTGCCTGCGGCCAGTGCGGGAGCGAGCTTCCAGGTGGCCATCAGCAGCGGGAAGTTCCAGGGAATGATCTGACCGACGACGCCGAGGGGCTCGTGATAGTGATAGGCGACCGTGGTCTCGTCGATCTCGGCGATGGAGCCTTCCTGAGCGCGGATGCAGCCGCCGAAGTAGCGGAAGTGATCGATGGCGAGGGGAAGGTCCGCGGCCATCGTCTCGCGGATCGGCTTGCCGTTGTCCCATGTTTCGACAGTGGCCAGCATCTCGAGATTGTCTTCAATGCGCTGAGCGATCTTTTCAAGGATATGCGCGCGCTCTGCCTGCGATGTCTTTCCCCAGGCTGCCTTCGCGGCATGGGCGGCATCGAGCGCACGATCGACATCCGCAGCGTTCGAGCGCGGAATCTCGCAGAGGACCTGCCCCGTGATCGGAGTTACATTTTCGAAGTATTGTCCCGATGCGGGCGCAACCCACTCGCCGCCGATAAAGTTCTCATACCGTGGGCGGATCGATACCGGATATCCATACTCTCCCGGTCGAAGCGCAGTCATCGTTGCCATGCTGGTTGACTCCTTCTTGGTCGCGTTACGACGCCGCGAGATTGTAGACCTCGGGAGCAACAGCTGTCACAGCGAAAGAGAGGTAAATCTTCCGGGAATGGCAGGACTAGAGATGTGCAGCAAAGGGAAAAGGCTCCGGCGATAAGATCTGATCGCCGGAGCCTTAGGGTTATACCGTATACGATTTAGGGCTTGCGCTTGGGCGAGATCTTATTGAGCTCTGCAAGCAGCATGCTGGCTGACGCCGGGGCCTTCACCTCGTGCTTGAACACGATGTCCTGCGCAGACACATCTTTTCCATAGATGTTCTTATTGGCACCGTTATCGGCGCGCATCGTCGATCCCGATAGAGAGACGCCGGCAAAGAGACCCTGTGCTCTCGACCAGGAAAGAATCTCTGCCTTCATGACCACATCGGTCTCAGCGCTCACATTGCGTCCCACCGGACCCGCTGCAGCCGACGCGTCTCCGCCAATCTTAACTTTGCTGGAGAGAACGGACTTGGCGCCCTTCTCGTTCATGATCAGCAGCACGAAGTCTGTCGCTTGGCCACCGATCTGGAAGCCGAAGCTGGCACCTTCGAGCGCCATCATCGCCGGTGCGCTCCACGGCCCTCTGAAGGTAGCACCCGTCCGGCAGGTCATCACACCCCGTCCATAGCTTCCACCCACGACGAAGGCAGCCTTTTTGACAGAGGGGTAAATGACGACGCACTCTGCTTTATCTACCAGGTCGTGCGGAATTCCTTTATCGGGCGACTCGAGAATGTCCCGCAATACTTGTCCGGACTCCTTAACGCGGTCCTCTTCTTTTTCCTGAGCGTTGGCCACAAGGGGCAGCGCAAGCAGGAAGCCCAACGATAGACATGCAATCTTCTTCATCTTTCTCTCCTCGACTTTCTGATCACTGTGAAAGGGCGAACCCCGTGTGTGCCCTACCGTTTGCAAGTTGACTGCGCCGGTTTGGAGAGCATCGCTGGCGAATACGACGTATCTTTCGATATTCCAGTTGCTTGGGTTCTCTAACATCTGGAAGAAAGCTCCGAAACCGGCGCAAGGTTATCACAGGCAACCCATTTTGCAAGCAACCTTTTGTCAACCGAAGTCCCCCACAAGCCGCGACCGAAACCCGATCGACTTCAACTTTCCCCATAGACGGGCAGGGAAGCGCCATGCACTGCGCTTGCTGCGTCGCTTGCCAAGAATAAAATGACCTGGGCGATCTCCTCCGGCTTCGGCCACTTAGCAAAGTTGGCGTCGGGCATCGCCTTGCGGTTGGTCTGCGTATCGATAATGCTGGGAAGGACAGTGTTGACTCTGACCCCGGTTCCTTTTAGATCCGCCGCCAGACAATCCATCATCGCCACGGCGGCTGCTTTCGAAGCCGCATAGGCAGAGGCTCCTGCAGCATGATCGAACGCTGCTTTGGCTGCGACATTGATGATCGCGCCGTTTGCTCGCTTCAGCATCGCAGGAACAGCGGCTTGCGCGAGGACAAACCCGGTCCGCAGGTTCAGATCGAGCATCCGCTCAAAGACGTCCGGGTCCATCTCCCACAGCTTCAGACCGCCAGCGTACCCGCCGACGGTATTGATGACGACATCGAGTCTGCCATGCCGCCCGACAATACTCCCGATCAATGCATCCATGGCGGAGGCGTCCGTCACGTCGGCTTGCATCCCTTCCAGCGCGGCAACTTGCACGCCGGCGGCAGCTTTCAGAGCCTGAAATTCGGTCTCATTTCGGTAGGTCACAATAACCTTGGCGCCTTCTTCAAGAAAAGCAAGACTTACGCCCCGACCGAGCCCACCCGTACCGCCTGCCACCAGTACCGTCTTTCCCGTGCAGCTGATCTTCATGCTCTTCCTCCGTGCGCTATTCCCAATTAAACATAGCGGCGATCATGCAAACAAAAACAATCCGAATTTAGCGCGGCTTCTAGAATTCCTCGGTTTTTGTTTCATAGGGATTCTTTTGTGCTGATAACCTCCCATCTATGACCGCGACAGCGAAACAGTTCGACGCCATCATTATCGGAGCCGGCCAGGCTGGCCCCTCCCTAGCAGGACGGCTTGCGCAGGCTGGACGCAAGGTCGCCATTGTGGAACGGAAGCTCTTCGGTGGAACCTGCGTCAATACAGGCTGCACGCCGACAAAAACCCTGATCGCCAGTGCCTACGTTGCTCAAAAAGCGCGAACCGCGAGCGCCTATGGCATCAAAGTCGGCGACCCGGTCCAGGCGGATATGAAAGCGGTGAAGGCGCGCAAAGACTCGATCATCACAACGTCACGAAACAATCTCGAGAGCTGGCTTCGAAATATGGAAAACTGCGCAGTCTTCACAGGGCATGCGCGCTTCGAGTCTCCCACAGAGATTCGCGTTGGCGAAGATCTGCTGACGGCGCCGCAGATCTTCCTCAATGTTGGGGGGCGCGCGTCTATACCGAATATGCCGGGAGTGAAGGACGTTCCCTTTCTTACCAACACTACTATTCTCGACATGGATACGCTTCCCGCACACCTGGCCGTCGTCGGTGGTAGTTACGTCGGCATCGAATTTGCGCAGGCTTTTCGTCGCTTCGGAAGCGAAGTCACCATCATCGAGATGGGACCGCGCCTGGCAAAACACGAAGATGAAGACGTCTCCGCCGCGATCAAGACGATTCTTGAGAAAGAGGGAATCAATATCCGGCTCAACGCCGAGTGTATTGAGCTGCATTCGGCACCCGGAGGTGTTGCGGTTCATGTCAACTGCGATGAGGACTCGGCTCCGACGATTGCGACTCATGTTCTGCTCGCCGTAGGTCGAATCCCAAACACCAGCGATCTCGGACTCGAGAAAGCAGGCGTCGCAGTCGACAAGCGCGGATACATCGAGGTTGACGATCAGCTTCGGACCAACGTCCCCGGCATCTGGGCTATGGGAGATTGCAATGGTAAGGGAGCGTTCACTCACACCGCCTATAACGACTTCGAGATCGTCGTTGCCAACCTTCTTGAGAACGATCCGCGGCGTGTCAGCGACCGCATCACCACGTACGGGCTTTTCATGGACCCCCCATTGGGTCGTGTGGGCTTGACCGAGAGCGAGGTGCGTCAGTCAGGCAAGCCTGCCTTGATCGGCACTCGGCCCATGACCAGGGTCAACCGGGCTGTCGAAAAAGGTGAGAGCGACGGCTTTATGAAGATCCTGGTAGATGCCGAAAACAAGCAGATTCTCGGTGCTTCCATTCTCGGGGTTGGAGGCGACGAATCCATCCATTGCATCACCGACATCATGTATGCACGAGCACCTTACACCACCATCCAGCGCGCGGTGCACATCCACCCTACCGTTGCAGAACTTATTCCCACCGTGCTCGGCGATCTCAAGCCGCTTTCGTAGCGTCGACCTTGTTTCGAGAGACGAAGAGAGCTCCAGCCCAAAGCATTAGCAGGGGGAAGAACTCCAGGGTGTATCGAGGCTCGGAGTTATCCAGAGTGAGGAGCAGAGCGCATCGAAGCAGGAAGAAGGCGACCGTCGACCACGCCAGAACGGCATAGGCATCCCATTCTCTTCGATACCACCGCCACAGTCCTGCAGCTCCTGCGGCAAAGTAGGCCAGATTCAACAGAGCATAGGCGGCGGCAAAGGCCGTTTGGGCTCGATGTTTGTTCCATCTCCACCATTCGAGATCGATCTCCATCATCTCGACGCGGGGCCGCAGCATCATATTGAGCACACGTGCAACGGGGAGAGCAAAGTAGTATCGCACCGGATCATCGGCGACCCGTTCCTGCGCAACCGCCGCAAAGCCGGAGTCCAGCTTTTCTGTCGCAGTAAAGGTCTGGTTGTGTTCATTCAATAGATCGTTCACCCGGTTGTATTGGTCGTCCGTATCGAACGCCCGTGTGGGGATATCGTCAATGTCAATCAGCGCACTATCCCAGTTCCAATACACATCCTCTGTTGAGGAAAAGTCGATTGCCCAGGTACGGTACCAGCGATTGAAGCCCCGCGGCACCAACTCATTTGGATCGACAGCATCCTTCGGCACCAGCGGCTGAACGACATGAAATGTATTCCAGTTCCGGATGGTCCACGGTACCAGCGGCAGCACCATGCAAATAGCAGCTGCGATGACAGGTGCCATAGTCGCGACGCCGGTTTTTTTGCGAGCTGCCAACCACAACATCGCAGGAATGACCGCCACCGTCAGCAGCCCCTGCTCCGGCCGTAGCAGCACAGAGTACGCAAGGACGAGGGCGATCATCAACAGCCAGCGATTCCAGCCTAATCCCTGTTCTCTCCACCGCTCCAACCCGTAAAATGCCGCCGCGATCGTTGCCAGCGTCAGCGTTTCCGTCAGTGGAGATGCCACATAGTTTGCCGTGAACGGACACAGGGCCGCCATCCATAGGACGACCATCGCCGCCCGTTGCCCAAAGACTCTTCTGGCCAGATCGCTCAGCAGAACACAGGTTCCCAGATCGATCAGGCACTGAATCAGCATGACCGCGTTGTACTGATCGTCCCCGAAGAGGTGAAAGCAGAAGGCCATAAACAGGGGATAGCCGGGCAGACGAATCAGGGTCGGTACGGGGCCTTGCGGCGAATCCGAAAAGCCATAGACGCCGTGGTGCATCCAGTTCTTCGCAATATCGCCGTAAATCAGCGTGTCCCCGGCGATACGGGGGGCGTGCAGAATAAAGACCAGCCGCAGGATCATCCCTAGCGCCAGCGCCGCCCAGAAAAGGATCTTTCCCCGCCGACGGCTATCCTGGAAGTCCATAAGCATGCAACTGCATCATACTGCGAATCTTCTGGTCGGCTATCGCCTCGTTGACTCCGTCGATGGCGCTGCATAGGATGGAGCGAGGAGCATGCCCGTCGCGGAGACGATTGCATCTCACTCCCCGATGAACAAACAGATTTTTTACGATCCGCAACGCAAACGCTGGAAGCGACTTAGGGTCATCTTCGACATGCTGGCGCTGGGTGGCCTGATCCTGGGCACCATCTTCATGATTGGGCTTATCCGCATGAAGCCCCTGCCCGAACTGCTGCTCGCATCACAGAAGCGCAACTATCGAACTCTGGCGAATCAGTCGCTGCTAAAAAATCAGAAGCTCCGTCGCTCAGCGCACCGCAAGACGGACACCAAGCCCTCCGACGTTCCCCTGAACTCAGGCGAAGGCCTACGCGCTGCCTATTATGTGGACGACGATCCGGCCAGCTATTCCTCGTTGCGTCAACACATAAGCCAGATTGACCTGCTATTTCCCGAGTGGATGCACGTCATCTCTCCCGACGGCTCCCTGACGGGCTTCTCTGTCGATAACAGGCCCTACAAGATCGTTAGTGGTAACAGCGTTCAGCCTGTCGACCGCGAAAATAAAATCGCGCATGTCATCGCAGACAATCATGCCAACGTCGACATCATCCCGTTGGTCAATAACTACGATCCCATCAAGAACACTTTCATTCCCGAAGTGGGTCAGTTTTTGTTAAGCGAGACCGCACGGGCCAACTTCATCCGTCAGGTCCACGTCTTTCTCGCCGCCAATCCGAACTATCGGGGACTTTCACTCGATATTGAAAATATCCCCATCGAGGCGCAGCCCGGTTTCAAGGCTCTTGTGGCCGGGCTCTACAACGACTTCCGGCCCCACAATCTCCACCTCTACGTCAATGTTCCGGCCCACGATGAGGACTTTGACATGAAGTACCTCGCCGACCACTCCGATGGTCTGCTCGTCATGAACTACGACGAGCACGAGACTGGAAGTGCCCCGGGCCCGATTGCTTCGCAGGATTGGTTTGTCGACAACCTCAAAGCCATTCTGAAGGTCGTTCCTAAAGAGAAGGTTATCTGTGCCATCGCCAGCTACGGCTACGACTGGACGACGACGCTTCCTGCGCCTCACCGCAAAGGCCAGAAGTCCGCACCGGAGAAGGTCCTCTCCGCGGTCAGTATCTCCACACAGCAGGCATGGCAGCAGGCCTATGATTCCAGTTCAAAGATTGATCTCGACGACGACTCCCTGAACGTTCACTTCGCCTACGACGATGACGACGCTCACGTTCGTCACTATGTATGGTTCCTCGACGCCGTCACTGTTCTTAACGAGATGCGCGCCGCCCGCAGCCTCGGCATCCAGACCTACGCCCTCTGGCGATTGGGCCAGGAAGACAATTCGATGTGGAAGGTCTGGGATACCCCACTCCACGCCGACCCTGCAAAAGACCTTGCCCGTGTCGCACCCGGTTACGACGTCGATACCGAAGGCGAGGGTGACGTCCTGCGAATCACGCGTAAGCCGCAGGATGGTTCTCGCGACCTCACCATGGACGATGACGACTCCGTCCCGCCGCAATATCGCATGGTTGTGCAGGAGTCCATGGAATCGTACCCGCTCTCCTACACCGTCACGCAGTACGGATATAACCCCAAAAAGATTGCGATCTCCTTTGACGACGGGCCGGATTCCGAATGGACTCCGAAGATCCTCGACGTCCTGAAGGAGTACAACGTCAAAGCCGTGTTTCTCATGATCGGCGAAGAGGCCGAGAAGAACGTCGGCATCATGCAGCGTGTCTATCGTGAGGGGCATGAGATCGGCAATCATAGCTTCACTCATCCCGATGTGAGCGAGATCTCGAAGGGCCAGGTTGACCTTGAGTTGAATCTTACCGAGCGTCTCTTCGGATCCAAGCTCGGCGTTCAGCCGCTCTACTTCCGGCCGCCCTACTCCATCGATCAGGAGCCCGACACCAACGATCAGGCTGCTCCCGTCGATCGCATTCAGGACCTCGGCTACGTCATTCTCGGCAACAAAATCGATACCAACGACTGGGACGAGCATCCCCGCAAAACTCCGCAGGAGATCACCGACAGCGTCTTCTCCCAGATTGAGGACATGAAGACGCAGCCGTGGAGACGCGGCTCCATCATCCTGATGCACGATGGCGGCGGCGATCGTTCCGTCACCGTCGCAGCGCTTCCCATGCTGATCACTAAGCTGCGGGAGCATGGATATCAGATAGTCCCTGTCGCCGAGTTGATCGGCAAGACTCGTGCCGAGGTGATGCCTCCGCTGACGCCGCACCAACGCTGGCAGGCCCGTGCCGACTCGATCACCTTCTTCCTCATCGGCTTCTTCAATAACTTCGTCGTGGCCGTCTTCTTTGTTGGCGACGTCCTCATGAGCGGACGGCTCATCATCATCGGTATCTTTGCGCTGATCGACCGGCTTCGCACCCGGAAGAGCTTTGCCCCACCCGATTACGCTCCACGAGTCGCTGTCCTCATTCCTGCCTACAACGAAGAAAAGGTCATCGTTCGAACCATTCGGTCTGTGATGATGTCGAACTACAAGAACATCCGTATCATCGTTATCGATGACGGCTCGACCGACCGTACCTTCGATGTCGCCTGCGAAGCTTATCCGGCGGACATTGCCTCAGGCCGCCTGACCGTACTCACCAAGCCCAACGGAGGCAAGGCCGAGGCCCTCAACTTCGCTCTCAACCAGACGGACGAAGAGATCTATATCGGCATCGATGCCGACGGCGTCATCGCGCACGACGCCATCACCCGCCTCGTCTGCCACTTCGCCAACCCAAAGATCGGCGCCGTCGCCGGCAATGCCAAGGTAGGTAACCGCGTCAACCTCTGGACCCGCTGGCAGGCTCTCGAATACATCACCAGCCAGAACTTTGAGCGCCGCGCATTAGATCTCTTCGATGTCGTCATGGTCGTTCCTGGAGCCATCGGGGCATGGCGCACCTCTGCCGTGCGCGATGGTGGCGGCTACCATCCCGACACCGTCGCTGAAGATGCCGACCTCACCATGAACATCCTCGAGCAGGGTTACTCGGTCATCTACGAGGACCAGGCACTCGCGTTCACTGAGGCGCCAGTCGGGATGAACGGCCTGATGCGCCAGCGCTTCCGCTGGTCCTTCGGAATCCTGCAGGCAATCTTCAAGCATCGCGGAGCCATCGCAAAACATCGCGCCATGGGACTCTTCGCTCTGCCCAATATTCTCATCTTCCAGATCCTGCTGCCGCTCGTCTCTCCGTTGATCGACCTGATGTTCGTCGCCGGAACCATCCACTACTTTGTCGACAAGCACTTCCACCCGGAATCGGCCTCAACCGCCAGCTTCTACAAGCTTCTGATCTTCTTCGCGGCCTTTCTGATCATCGACTTCCTCACCTCCGCGCTGGCCTTCGCGCTCGAACGCAAACACCCCGCCAGCCGCGGCGACGCGTGGCTGCTGGTCCACATCTGGATCCAGCGCTTCACCTACCGCCAGGTCTTCTCCATCGTGCTCTTCAAGACCATCAAGCGAGCCATCGACGGCAAGCCCTTCAGCTGGGATAAACTCGAACGCACCGCGAAGATGTCCAAGCAGACCGAAGCTCTGGCTGAGCATCGGTGAGAGATATCCGGCTATGCTGGCTCCGAGAGTGGCAACTGCTCCAATTCGACTGAGCTTTGGCAAGCATCGGGCGCAACATCGATGTCAAAGTCAAACGAACTTCGTTCAACAGACGGACAGTTCGGATCGTCGATCTGGGAGAGCACGAGGCTGGGCGATAGGCCGTTCGGAAAATGCTACTGGCGATATAGGCTTGACACTAACTGTCTTCAAGAGCGCTTAGATTGAAAAAAAACCGCGGCAGCAAGAAGGAACTCAACTCGTACATTGAATCGGTCAAAGCGAGCCAGAAAAATGTGACTTGGCCGGAGGTTCTCCGCGGTGGCCGTTCTGTCGATGAACTCTTCTGGAAGGGGGCGCGTGATGCTTCGATCATTCAGAGAATCGGAGTAGTGATTTTGGCGCTTGTGTATCTGATGGTGGGGGTGGTGTTGGTCTCGATGGCTGTTGATCAAGGTAGCTGGTTCGAGATTGCGTTCGCGGCCATACCCTTCGCAGTAGGGGGATGGTTCATCCGAAACGCGCTCAGAAAGTAGCGGTGCCACATCGCAGGTCGTCCTTGTGACCAACGGTAAAGAAATCGAGACTTCTCACCACTCTCCAACGTCATCCATACTGAACCCCGACGTTCAGGAGACCCTTCACGTGCCGCCAAGCCGCCGTTCCTTCCTCGCCTCCGCCGTTGCCACGGCCGCAGCAACCAACTTCGCCCGCTCGCTGCACGCTCAATTCCTGAACGCTCCACGTCACGGTCTCCCCGGCACACTTCAAGAGCGTTACGCCAAGCTCGACGCCACCATCGCCCAGCCCGTCTTCAAGCGCGAGCTCTTCAAAGATCCCGTCATCATCGATAGCATCGAGCTTCTTCGCCACAAGAAGGAATACCTCTGTCGTGTCCGTTCCAAAGACGGACACGAAGGAATCTCCGTCTCCAACTCGGCCCTGATGGCTGTCCTCTATCCTCTCTTCGTCAAGCACATCGCGCCCTTCTACATCGGCAAGGACGCGCGCGATCTCGAGTTCCTCATCCCCGAATCCACTGTCTACGAGAACAACTACAAGGCCCAGGGCCTCGCCATCTGGATTCCAATCGCTACTATCGAGTTCGCCCTGCTCGACATGTTCGGCAAGATGTCCAACCGCCCCATCGGCCTTCTCATCAGCGACAAGATCTACAACCGCAGCATCTCGGTCTACCAGGCCAACGGAGAGCGCGGCATCTCTGCCGAAGAGACCATCGAACATCTCCAGCGCGACGTCGCCATCTCCAACGCGAAGGCCATCAAGTTCAAGCTCGGCGGCCGCATGAGCCACGAAGAGACTCCCAAAGGCCGCAGCGAAAAACTCATCCCGCTCGTCCGCAAGACCTTCGGCGACCAGATGATCATCTCCGCCGACGCCAACGGCTCCTACACGCCCGCTCAGGCCATCCCCATCGGCAAGCTCATGCAGGAGTACAAGTACGCCTTCTTCGAAGAGCCCGTCCCCTTCGACTGGTACGAGGAGACACGACAAGTCGCCGATGCGCTCGACATTCCCATCGCCGGCGGCGAGCAGGAACCCAGCACCCACAACTTCCGCTGGCTCATCGCCAACGGCGCGCTCTCCATCGTCCAGCAGGACATGTTCTACTTCGGCGGCATGGTCCGCTGCATGCAGGTCGCTCGCATGGCTCACGCCTTCGGCAAACAGTGCATCCCGCACATCTCAGCCTCCGGCCTCGGATACGTCTACATGATGCACTTCATCTCCGCGATCCCAAACTCCGGCCCGTATCACGAGTTCAAAGAGTTCAACAACGACCTGCCCTGGCACTGCCCCACCTCAACCCTGCGCAGCGACTCCAACGGAGTTATCCAGGTTCCCACCGGCCCCGGCTTCGGTGTCGACATCGATCCTGACTTCCTGAAGAAGGCTATCGTCGTTTCATCTTAACGGCGATAAGCGCGTCTTCAAGTCCTGTACTTCACGATCTCGGAATCAAATCCAGAGACCGGCGATCCCGAAAGGATGACGGTCATAGACAGGAAAATTTCGCGAAAAAGAATGTGACCAAACCTACTAGAAGGTAGTCTGATAGTTGTATGAGCGTAGATACTTCAGACCGGATCATGGACGTGGCCCATCAGCTGTTAGCGGAGCGAGGTTTTTCTGCCTTCAGTTACGCTGACATCGCGGAAGCCATTCACATTCGGAAAGCGAGCATTCATCACCACTTTCCGACGAAGACAGCCCTTGTCGTTGCGGTCTTGGAGCGACATAGGCTCCGGATGCAAGAGGCTCATACCGGATTAGACGAGCATGTCTCTTCTCCTGTGGATCGGTTGAAGAAATATGTCGACTACTGGGAAGCCTGCATCCGCAATATGACGGAACCGTTCTGCATTGCAGCTCTGCTCGGCGCTGAACTTCCAGGCCTGCCTGAGGAAGTTCAGATTGAAATCGGGAAGCACTTCATCGCCCTCCGTCAGTGGATCGAAAAAACTCTGAAGGAAGGTGTGAAGCAGAAGTCGATCAAGCTCCGTGATACCGCAGCTGTAGAAGCGGAGGCACTCATGGCGGCAGTCCATGGTGGGATGATCTCAGCGCGAGTAAACAGCTCAAGTGTTCTCTTTAAGCAAATTACCTCCAACGCAATTCAGCGCCTTTTGACCAAATAGTCCGTATACCGGTGAGCTCCGCATAGAGCACCCCGAAACCTTCTTTCGCAGAATTTACCTACCAACTAGAAGATAGGAGATCAAGCATGATGACTCAAACTATGCAGGCAGCACGAAGCTTACGCAACCTTTATTTCATCCGAACGCTCGTTCAATTGACTTGGGCCGTTGCCGTAATAGGGACGGCCGCAAAGAACCCACCTCTCGGCGCAGGCCTTCTTGTTTTGTATCCATTGTGGGACGTCGCTTGCACGCTGTATGACTTGAAGACCTCGGCGGGATCGAGCGATGCAAAGACGCAATGGGTGAATGCAGCAGCGGGAATCATAACGGCCGTGGGAATTGGCCTTACCGGATATTCCCATAGCCGATATGCTGTAGCGATTTTTGGTGCATGGGCGCTCGTAGCTGGCCTCCTCCAACTTGCGGTGGGTATCCTGCGCAGGCAGCGAATGGGTGGTCAGTGGGCGATGATCTTGAGCGGGGCACAGTCTACGGCCGCAGGCGTGGCCTTTGCGCTCGGGGGACTAAGTGGCAAATTCCAAATCAAGGACTTGGGCGGCTACGCTGTCTTCGGCGCCATATACTTTCTGGCTGGCGGCATCTTGCTGAGCCGTAAGCTTGCTTCTTTCTCGACACCGGTCGCGGCTGAGAACTCATGAATGCATCGATAAGGCAAAACCCTATCATCCCCAAACGCGCGCCCCACGTCTCTTTTCTGAGACGTGGGGCATCCGACAAGGCCATTAGAACGGCCCACGCGGCGTAGCCTTCACCACTCGCCCATTCCTCTTCTGCAACGGACGAAAATCATTTCCCAACACCTTGCGAAACGCGTCGAACTGCTCCTGCGACAACTCCGCCCATCGCTTCAGCACAAACCAGTTCACCGTCTCGGAGCATGGCGGAGTCGTCAGCGAACCCGGATAGTTGTAGTAGCTCCTCATATCTGTGAGCGCATCCGCAACATTCAGATTTTCTACCGTTACCGGCGCAGACGTCGACTTCTCTGGCAGCCCGGCTGCCAGAATCTTCTGTAAGAACCCGTTCGATCTGCCAACCCTGTAAATCACTCCAATCACCGCAAGCTTCGTCAGGCTCGGGTCCGCGAAGACGACATGAAGTTCCAGGGCGCCGTACTGGCCCTGGACCGTGTGTTCCGATAACGCGTGAAAATGAAATTCCACCAGCGTATACGTCACGCCTCCTAACTCGAACGTTGGACGATTATCCGGTTTTCCGACCAACGTGTATCCCGGATTCGAGATCACCGTCGCCGTCTCCGTCGCTATCACGCGCAGCGGCTCCAACTTCTGATCCAGCACCACGCGGTCGATATCAATCGGCGACTGCCGCACGCTCGTTGGCGCACACGCCGGACTGATCTCTCCCCAAAAACCAGGCCCGTTATCTCCCGTATACGCAAAGTCGCCAGCCGCAATCACCTGTCCTGACGCCGGAACAATCTGGGCAGCCGCAAACACAAAAACGGCCGCAACGAACCAAAGGAGTCGTCTCATCGGAGGAACCTCTCAATTGTGAATTTGGGAGCCCGTCGAAAAGTATCCGTCCGACACAACTTTCTGTCCAAAAAATCGCGCCCTATAGTCATCGACGAGCTTCGGCTTTTCCGAGGCTCATTAAATAGATACGCCGGACAGTTTGCTGTCCGGCGCTCCATTTCAAGTCAGCAAATGCGGTTTAGAAGATAATCTTTCCCGCTATCTGAAGGATCCGAGCGTTCTGGCCCGTCTGAATAGCCGAAATGAAGCCGAAGGACGGGCCGCCAAGGATTGTGTTCGGATTCGCAGGGTTCGGGTGATTGAAGAGATTGAAAGTCTCTCCACGAAGTTGGAAGGCCAGGCTCTCATGGATGGGGAAGTTTTTGAACACGGAAAAATTGACGTTCTCTGTTCCGGGACCATGCAGCGCATTCCGACGGAGATTGCCGTAAGTTCCGGGCGCCGGCACGGAGTATGCGGTTGCGTCCAGACAGCTGTTCTTGGTTGATCCTCCCGGGCCAGTGACTGTATCTCGGCTGCAGGTCATCTGGCCGGGATGGACGAAGTTCGGACGTTCTAAGCTTGCATTCACTCCTACGTTTGCCTGATCGGAGTTGATCGTGATGTTCATAGCGGTTCCGCCACGAAGATCAACGATTGCGTTTGCCTGCCATCCGCCCAGGAACTCACGAACGTAGAAGCTCTTCCCATCGAACGTCGGCAACGCATAAGTGACGGTGCCAACGAACCGGTTCCGGATATCGTAGAGAGAGTCGCCGTATTCGAGCTTGATATGTCCCTGCCACATGGCCGTGCCGCCATCGTTTGAGCTGTCGGAGGTATCCATGGAATGAGCCCATGTATAGCTGAGATTGGCGCTGATCCCGTGACTCAGGCGCTGACGCAGGACAGCCGTCAGGCCATTGTAGGTTGCGAACCCATCGTTAAAGACGTCACGGATCTGCCCGATAGCGGGATTCGGACGCCGGGACTGTGAAAACGGAATGGCCGAAGGCTGCGGTTGATTTGGATAGTAGCTCTCGTCCAGATGAACAGTTTTCGATCCCAGGTACTGCAGCTCGAAGCCTGCATTCGGCCACATCTCCTGCCCAACATCGACGTTCCACTGGTACATGCGCGCCGTCGGCAGTCTATGGTCGACCGTGAAGTTTGCGTAAGGAGCTGTCGAAGGTCCAGGCCATGGCGCCGGTGCTGGAACATTGGGACTGTCCAGGGTGAAAGCAGGCGTCGCTCCGAATCCTGCTGATGGCGTGACAACGGCCGAGTAAGGATAGTTGGTCGAAGATAGCGTATAGGAATTGAGCTGGTTCGCGTTGTAGTAGATGCCGCCTCCGCCACGGATAACGGTCTTATCCGTCGCGCGGTAGGAGAATCCTAAACGCGGGCTGACATTGTCGTGATTGGGGCCGCTAAACTCAAATCCCTTGTACCTCGTCGCATTGAGAGCATTCGTCCCCCCAATGTCAGGGTAAAGGGTGGTCAAGCTCGGGTCCATAATACGGCCGACGCCGTTAAGGCTGTATGCCACCTGGGGCAGTTCATAACGAATGCCATATTGCAATGTGAACTTCTGGGTGACCTGCCACGTGTCCTGAGCAAAGAAGCCATCCCGCCACTGGCCGATCGATCCTTTGACTTGGAAGAACGGTGAGATGTAGCTGGTCGGGGATCCCCCCATAAACGCTGCAGCGGCATCGCCCGCTCCCCGTGTGGCTCCGTTCAAGGTTCCATCGAAGGTGAACTGGCCACGCGCCGTGTTCGCTGCAGAACGGCCAATGGTCATCTTTCGGAAACTGACACCGGCCATCAGGCTGTGCTTGCCCATGGTGTAGCTGATCTGGTCGTAGATCGTAAGCTGACGGTCATCCTGATACCAGTTCGTACCGGTCTGCGCAACTCCCTGATATCCGGTGGTGCCGCCTATGCTCATATCAACAAGTCCCGGATTCCCGCTGTCGACATCCGCTGTAAATCCAGGGATGCCAAGCTTCGAGCCGGCGGTAGTGTCGTTATTCTGGGCCTGTTGGTTGAGGATCTGCGTACCAAGAACATTGAATCCCAACCGGAGATCGTTAACCAGCTTCGGGGTAAAGATATGCGTATACCCGATCGCTCCGTTGCGCGTCTTCGTTGTTGTATATGCTGTGTTGGTGAGATTGATAGCTTGGGTGTAATTGTTGACTGATTGCCAGGCGAAGCGACCAAACAGGCGGATCTTGTCGCCGATGTTATGGTCGACACGATCGATCGTTGAGTTCTCATTGAGCGAAGTGCCAAGATTCCCTGTCCAGTTGTTGGCGGTTCCTGGGCCAGTTGGAAGTGAAAGGTAGGGAAGAATCTTCGCTGCCACTGGACTTACCGGAATAATATTTCCTGCATATTGAGCTGCCGGACACGCATAATTCGGCGCAGAACACAGAGTGAAGCGAGTCTTTGGATTGTAGAAAGTCTTGCTGGTCAGTTCGCTGAAATCTCCCTGACGCATCTTATTCGTGAGCACCGTGCCTGTGGTGAAAGTCGCGCCGCTATTGCGCAGCCCCTCATACGATCCCATAAAGAAGGTCTTGTCACGGCCGTTATAGAGGAAGGGGATAATCACCGGTCCACTCAGAACGCCACCAAACAGGTTGTAACGCAGAGGGCTCTTCTTATCGGTCGTCTTTGCAAGCCAGCTCTTGGCATTGAAGGCGTCGTTTTGAATGTAATCGTATGCGGTTCCGTGGAAGGCATTACCGCCTGTCTTCGTCACCAGATTGATGTGGACGCCGAGATAATCGCCGTACTGGGCAGTGTAATTTCCGTTCTGCGTTTGGACGGAATCGATTGCATCTGGGTTGGGGGACAGGGTGGCAGTCGTGATCAGGTTGTTCATGATCGAAATACCATCCAGCGAGATGCTGTTATTGATACTCCGCGTACCAGATCCGCTTGCTCTATTGCCCGGAGGATTTCCCGTAAGAGCATTGCCGCTGAGAGTGATGTTGGAAGCCGTAGTTGCCAGATCGATCGCATGCCTGCCGTTAAGCGGAAGGTCATGAACCTTTTGGGACTCGACAGTCTCTCCCAGCAAGGCATCATCCGTGGAAAGCGGTGGCGTCGTCGCGGAGATGCTCACCTCGGCCGATTCAGAGCCTACCTGAAGTGCGACGTCCGTTCGTACAGAAAGGTTGATCGCAACGATGACGCCGGAGGCAGTCACCTTTTTAAATCCGCTCATGGACACAGTGATGTCGTAAGTACCCGGATTGATGAAGGGGATAGAGTAGTATCCCTCCCCATTCGTAGTGCCCGTGTATTCCACCTTGGTGTCGCGATTGACGCCGACGACCTTCGCCCCGACCACAACACTTCCTGAAGGATCGGTAACAGTCCCTACAAGCGCTGTGTTATTTGAAAGCTGCGCTTGCATGGAAAGATGAAAAGACAAGAATGCCAGACCAAAGAGTAGTGCTCTCTTCACAGTAGCCTCCCGTAAAACGTAGGTGCTGCAACTGCAGAAAACAGATCTGTCCCGTAGACAGCTTTTGGCTAATCTACGCCCGAATGTCTGATTGGTTAAGGGAATGTTTCACGGAAGTAAATAAGCTGCATCGGTCATCCGGTGCGACAATCTGTAGGCCAAATGGCCTATTAATTTGCTTCGTATCAACCAGGCTCTCGCCCTGCAATCCAGACTTTTCCAGCTAAGTCGGTCTCCCGGATAGAGTTCCGTTTCTTCGCGATCAATACCAAAGAATGTATCGCCATCCGTGGATACATAAAAACCCGTTTGTCGGGCCTACGTTCACGTGAAGCAGTCGACCTACCGCTGCCACATCTTCATCGCGCTGCTGGAGCTAAGGTGGGATAGCACGTGAAGTGGGACCGCCTTATCGCCTCCGGGCGGGAGTGCCCGGCGCCTCGCTTGTGAGACATGGGAAGTACGCAAATTTCTTGCCCCCGCACCACGCTGGGCGTATGATCCGCTGCCATGAACCTCGCCTGTTATATCTGCGACGGGCCTGAACCTCGCATGGAGTTCATCCTTGGCCGTGTGTCCCCCGAAAACGCATGCTGGGGGTTCTGTAAAGTCTGCGGTATCGCCGTTTGCACCGGACACGGCTTCCGCAGCGAGACCCCTGACGAGTATCAGTGCGCCCTCTGCGTCGGTCCCGGAATCAAGCGGCACGGCGGCGGAGGCAATGGTCCACAGCAGCCCGTGAAACCCGGTCCTGATAAAGATGAGTTCCTCCGAGCCTACAGCGAACTCCGCATCGAGATTCTCGATGCGATTCGAAGCCGCCTCGACGAATACTTCAGCAACACCTTCGAGCCCTACCAGATGGACCGTCGCGCGAGAGAGATTGCTGCCGCCGCCTTCGAAGAGGCATCTGGAGTAGCCGAGTTTCGCAAGCGCCTGCAGAACGCCACCCTCGAAGTCAGTGGAGCATAGCCTATGGCCATCACTCTCTTTCCAGGACGCGGGTGCAGTATCTCGTTTCGCTCCACCGTCGCCCAGGGCGAAGCCGTTCTTACCGAAAAGAACACCATCAACGCAGAGGTAGGCTCAAAGATCGTCGTACAGGTCGGTAACAAGGCTTACTACCTGACGGTCGCCAGCCTGACGAACATCAATAACCTCGCCAATCGAGACAATATTATTCTGCACGGAGCGACGCAGACGGCAACCGGCAGATTCCGCCGCATCTCCGAGACTCGTTACCGTCTCTACAAAGCCATGGGAACCAGCAAGGCGAGAATTTCACTGGTCGCCATCCTCTTGTCGGTTGGGATCGGTGGCGCCACTTCCATCAACGCCAGTCAGCACGGCGCATCCTCTGCGCAGCCATGCACCGGTTTCGGGTGCGTGACGACTCCAACCTGGATCTTAATGAGCTTCTCGGCTGCAGCGGCTCTCTTCGGGTGGGCAAAGGACAACGTGCTTTGACCTCTCGCCTTCTAATCATGTCAAGACTTGATTGCCTTTATCTCCCGCACCTGCGGCGACTTAAATCAGCCGATTGGTTTTGCCTCGGCGGCTACAATTAATGCGGCCACAATTAATACAGAAGACCCCTCCTTCGAAAACGGATCAGATGTCCCAACGGTGACTTCTTTCACGAAGTCCTCAGCTAACCCGAATACTTTGAAGACTTTGCGCGATAAGTGTACGGAGGGGGCCGATCTAATCCGGCGGCGGTAGAATGAGCGCTATGGCAACCGCTGACATCATCTCCGATGCCCCTCAGCACGGGGCGTTGACGCCTTTCGTCAACGAGCCGTTCCTTGACTTCACATCAGCCGAAAACAAACGAGCCATGGAGAATGCATTGGCTGATGTCCAGTCGATGCTGGGGCGCGAATATGACCTGGTCATCGGCGGGAAGCGTTTGAGGACCGAGGGGAAGATCGTTTCTATTAATCCCGGGCGTCCGACGCAGGTCATCGGGGTTCATCAGCGAGCCGAGGCCGATCTTGCCGCGAAAGCGATGGAGGCTGCTCTTGCCGCATTTCCGGCCTGGAGCCGCACCCCGGCCCCGGAACGGGCAGCCCTGTTGTTCCGCGCCGCCGACCTCGTCCGTCAGCGTAAGTTCGAGTTCTGTGCATGGCTCGTCTTTGAGGTAGGGAAGAACTGGGGCGAGGCCGACGCTGATGTGGGCGAGACGATCGATTTCCTCGAGTTCTATGGTCGCGAAGCCCTTCGGCTGGATGCTGCAACCACTCCCATTCAGTTTCCCGGCGAGCGCAATCAACTTCGTTACATTCCACTCGGAGTTGGCGCGATTATTCCACCTTGGAACTTCCCCTTTGCCATCATGGCAGGAATGACCTCAGCTGCTATCGTCTGCGGCAACACCGTCATCTTGAAGCCGTCGGTCGATGCGCCCACCATTGCGGCTCGCTTCGTCAGTCTGCTCGAAGAGGCTGGCCTTCCCGACGGAGTCGTGAATCTCTGCCAGGGTGAAGGCCCGGGTTTCGGCTCAGCCATCGTGGCTCACCCTCAGACACGCTTCATTGCCTTTACTGGCTCCAAGGCCGTCGGCCTGGAGATTCACGAAAACGCTGCCCGCACCCAGCCGGAACAGAAGTTCATCAAGAGGACCATCCTCGAGATGGGAGGAAAAGACGCCATCATCGTCGATGGCGATGCGGACCTCGATGCCGCCGTCGAAGGAGTCGTTGCCAGCGCCTTCGGCTTCAACGGTCAGAAATGCTCGGCCTGCTCCCGGGCGATTGTCGATGCCGGCATCTACGACACCTTCTGCGACCGGTTACAGGCCAGGGTCGCCCGGATCGAAACCGGAGATCCTGAAAAGAACGTCTACACGGGACCGGTGATCAGCGAAAAGGCGTTCAAGAAGGTTGTCGACTATATCGAGATCGGAAAGAAGGAAGGCCGCCTGCTAAATGGAGGCGTAACCATCAAAACGCCTGAAGGCGGTTACTACATTCAGCCGACAATTTTCGCCGATGTCAGCCCTAAAGCACGCATTGCGCAGGAGGAGATCTTCGGCCCGGTGCTGGCAGTCATCAAGTCACAGAGCTTCGACGAAGCACTGACGATCGCCAATGACACGGAGTACGGCCTTACCGGATCGGTTTATTCTTCATCGAGGCACAAGCTGGATCGCGCGCGGGAGGAATTCCATGTTGGGAATCTGTACTTTAACCGCAAGTCGACCGGTGCCATGGTAGGAGCGCACCCTTTTGGCGGCTTCAATATGAGTGGAACCGACTCTAAGGCCGGAGGCCCGGATTATCTTCTGCTGTTCACGCAGGCGAAGAGCATCGGCGAGAAGGTTGGATAAGCTCATCCGAATACCGAATAGCAGGAGAACAAATTGGCCGACAGCTTTCGCGAACGCGAAGGCCGGTTAGTTCGTTTCAATCTCCTAGGAATCAAAGAAAACCTTCTACTCTCCTGCGGGCATTGACATGCCCCGAATTTGGGATATGCTTTGCACCATAGATGGTGCAATCTAGGGAAGGAGGATTTGTACCCCAAGAGCAGACATTTGGCGCTCCCACGCCTTCGTGAACAACCAAAAACCTGCAAAAGAGGTGTTTATGGTCGCTGATTTGAACTTCCTCGATGAGTGGATCCCGGAACAGATGGAACCCGGCACGATGTTTCTGCTGGAAAAGGCTGGGGATCTGGGAAAGCCCGAAAATCCCTACTGGGCCGTGTTGTCTTGTCCTTCCTGTGGAGCACTGGGACTCATCACCCGGCAACAATGTGTCGGGCTGGAGGCAATGATCTGCGGTTCGGAGTCGTGCTCGGCCGAATACTTTTTTTCTGATGGCCATATCTGCTATCGACTTCCTAATTGAGCTCACACGCCTACCGGATATCATGAGGGTTCAATTTCCGATTCGACAGTTATTGACCGAATCGGACTAACATTTCCGCGCGTTCGTTTTGGAGAACCCCTTCTTGGATTTGTGCGCCGAACAGACGAAATACAGACTGATCGCAGCGCTCCAAAATCACCAATCAAAAATGAACCTGATGAATTTCGATGTTTCAAATGAGATTCATGTTGATTCAACAAGAATGCCACTTAAGCAGCAGGCTGACGACCGAATGCATTCCGACCGCTTGCTGCGCCGATAACAGACCCGAATCACACCGACCGCGTCCAGCCTTCCAAAGGCCGCAAGCACGATGGTAGGCGGCGCGCAGAAGGATGTCGCCATTAGAGTTGCCGCAGCGTAGGATTCACACGCAAGCCTAATCTCGCCGGTTCCTCTTCCTGGGTAGCAATGCGATAGGATGGAAAAGTATTGCCACGAATTTCCGAAGCCCGGATGGTGAAATCGGCAGACACAGCGGACTTAAAATCCGCAGACCTTAACCGGTCGTGGGGGTTCAAGTCCCCCTCCGGGCACCATATAATCAACGGCAAATCAAGAATTTATGGGATGATCTCGACGTAAATCATCGTAAGCCCTCGACGTTAAAAAACACCTTGGTGCTATTAGGTGCTATAGGGAGGGCGGCGATGGTGGGTACAAAAACGGGTGAGCAGCAAAATCTGTGTGGTGTATTCGAGAAGGAGCTAGGCTCGAACATCTGGTGGATTCGCTACACCGACGGCGTAGGCAAAAACAAGCGAGAGAAAGTTGGAAGGCGTGGCGATGCAGTAGCCCTCTACCAAAACCGCAAGAGTGAAGCCCGTCTCGGGGTGAAGATGCCCGATAACATTCGGCATAGGGGCGTGATCCTCAAGGACCCTGCAGATGCCATTCTGATCTACATCGGAAAAAAAGACTACAAAGACAAGCGAAACGTGACCGCCCGAGTTAAAAGGCTCTCCAAAGAATTTGGGCCAACGGAGGCGAGCAAGTTGTTGCCCGAGGATATATCTGCATGGCTTCCGAGGAATACGCGAACTCCGGCTACCTCTAACCGATACAAGGCTGTCTTTAGTCTCATCTACCGGGAAGGAGTCAGAAACCGGCAAGTGCAGTCTAATCCGACTCGTCTTCTGGCCCAGCTCGTGAAAACAATGAGCGCGTTCGCTGGCTACGTAACGATGAACGCGAACGCCTACTCTCAGCTATGCGGAAGTGCTATCCAGAATATCTTGCTGAACTGGTCGTTTCGCTCGAGACCGGCATGCGATTGGGTGAACAGTACGGTCTGACGTGAAAGGATGTTGACATGCGAGGTAACGGCGTTATTCACCTGTCTGGTACGAAGAATGGAACGGCGCGAGATATCCCAATGTCTTCTCAAGTCCGAGCAGCCCTGAAGGAGCTCGGCCCTGGTAAGCCACACGAGCGTGCCTTCAAGAATTCGGCCCCGCACGATTGGTGGGACGACGCTCGTAAGCGGGCAAAGCTAGACGAATATGTATGGCATTGCAACCGGCACACATTTTGCACAGTCCTCACCGAGCAAGGGGTGCCACTAAAGGTCATCCAGAAGTTAGCGGGGCACAAGACTATTGCGATGACAGCTCGATATGCAAAAGCCACTGATACTGCCCTTGCGGCTGCAATTGCTCTCCTTTAGCTATTCTGCCCTACGGGCCTCTAGGGAGTTGCCTCTGTGATAGTGAAGTTACCAGCCGAGCAGCAGGAACAGGCGCTCAAGGCTTGCTTTAAAGAGGTCTACGCCAACGGCAGTAAGCCAGCAAGGATTCTCTTGCCCGTCCGATTCTCTTGCCCGTCCGCAATCGTCAGTTCTGGATTGCCACCAACGTTCTGCTCATCCTCAAAGACGCGCCGTTCAACAAGCGAGACACGCAGCTTGTGCCGACCGCTGGCAGTTGTGCCGATTGCCCGAAACGGACAGGTCACAACAAGCTGCTGTTTGGGGATGACCTTTGCAAGCAGGGCGATCAGTGCACCGACCCAACCTGCTATCAGTCCAAGGTGGACGCTCACGTTGCGAAGACCCATTCATGCGCCGCGCCGATGAAGGCACCTTGTCCCGGCAAATGATTGAGGCCACGATACTCCTTGCATCTGCTCGTCAGAACGGAGCGACTGTCCTGAAGGATGCCGCGACGCTGTACAAGGTGGACACCGAAGCCATTGGCCAGAAGGTCAAACTGGAGTTCGCAGCCAAGGCAAAGACGAAGAAAGAACCCAAGCTTGAAGCCAAACCCGCTGCCAAGACCAAGAAAGCGGCCTAGCGCTCCATCTTTCGAGGGGCGGCGCACCTGCCGCCTCTAATTTTCTTTCGCTCAAAAAAATCGCGCAGGAAGACACCGCTTCGGTTTCTCCCTGCAATCCACATTCCCGCTTTGGTTCCGGCCCCCCGCTCGCCGGCTGCGCGGCGGGAAGACGTTCCCCTTCCTGCACTTTCCCCTTTACTGTCTGCGGCGCAGGCGACGAGAAGGGCGTTTATAAGGACCGATTTGAATCGCACAGCGAGATCAAGGCTCGGTATGATCGTTCTGCTCTGCACAGGTCGGCCAACGAATGTCTAAATCCAGTACGCTACTGAAGAAAATTTTCTATTCCTCATCTCTCGCAGGGGCTCTTTTTCTCGGACTAAGCAGCCTCCCAGCATGTTCACAAGCCTCCGTTCAGTTGAAGCAGCTGGCTGATGAACATCGCTGGTCGGAGCTAAGAGACACTGCAGCGACAACACACTCAACCTTCTATCAAGCGATGGCTGCTGCTGTCTTCAACGAACCTCAAGCCGAACGGCTCTTTAGGGCGACTATCTCTGAAGAGCCAACCTCAGAAGAGGCCTATGAGGCGTACGACTGGCTCTCCAACATCTATTTGAAGTCCGGCAGATACCACAGTCTGGAGGCCGTGATGGAGGCTAGGTGGGCGGCATTCCCGAAGAAGCAAAGCAATGCAAGAGAGCGAGCGGAGCTTGCGCCACTACGTGGCCTGCCTGACCAGGAGAACGGCCAACGAAGTGTTTCTATATTGACTCACGAGCCACAATCTCTATCCGTGTCCCTCACGATCAACGGCAACACTGCAAAATTCTTCTTCGATGACGGAGCGGACATTTCGTCTATGAGCGAGGAAGAGGCGAGATCCCTGGGTATGACGATCAGCAGTGCCTCGGGTGCAATGCACAGCATGACCAAAGACGCTTCTTTCCGAATGGCCGTCGCAAAAGACATGGTCATCGGGAACGTGCATTTTAGGAACGTATCTTTTGCAGTCTTTCCAGACAATCAGGAGCCGTGGTCTTTGGTTCCGAAGAATGAGCGAGGAATCATCGGCTTGCCCATCATGGTTGGCATGGGAAATTTCGCATGGTCCGCAGACGGCACTATCACGGTCGGAGAAAAGTCGCAGCCGCTTGAACCAAAGCACGCAAACCTCTTCTTCGACGGGGGCAAGCGTCCGGTAGTGACTGTCAGCTTCCAAGGTACAGACGTGTTCACGTCACTCGATACCGGAGCTATGACAACAGATGTATATTCAGGCTTCGCACGACGCTTTCCAGAATACCTAGCGCAGCACGGAACGAAGTCGACTAATGAGATTCGAGGGATCGGCGGCGCTGAGACATTCGAAGCGATAAATGTTCCAGAACTCTCACTGATCATCGGCGGACAGCAGGTTTGGCTTAGGCCAGTCTCGGTCATGACGGAGCACGAAACCTGGCGAAAGTGGGTCGTGGCGAACCTTGGAAAGGATCTTCTTATGCAAACGGGAGGCTTTCGCATCGACTTCGGCGCGATGAGGCTTTCGTTGCGGGAACCATTGCCGAAGCCAAAAGAAACTAAATGACGACCCACGCTCGTATTTGCTGCCGTTAGTACCGACATGTCGGCTTATCGGAAGTGAGAAGTCCATCGCGAGTAGACTCTGTTTGAATGCGGTACCCGTGGAAATTTCTTTGGTAGCGCGGAGGTAGGCAAACCGCAGATCTTTCGACTGCGCTCCCTTCGGTCGCTTCGGTCAGGATGACAACCCTCTATCTACAACGATAGTTGAGCGAGGATCGCTCTAAGACACGTTCTCAGATCTCAAGCGCCACAACCTCATACATTTCCACCTTCGGTACGGTCAGCGATACGCGATTGCGGCTCTGCTGAAAGGGAACTGTAGTCCCGGCGTGAAGCAAGGAAGCACGGCGAACGGTCCTCTCCGCAGGCAGCGTTATATGCACCTGCTGGGCGGCGAGTGCAACCGGCTTTCGCATGTGGCCTCGAAAGGCATTTGCGCCATTGTAGTTAAGCAGATGGACTGCGAATCCTCGCTCTGTCTCCCAGGCGATGACCTCCATGAGGCCGTCACCCTCAACGTCCACGGCGTTATTCCCCTTGAGCAGCCAGCGGACCGCGTTGCTCATCTGCCGGCCAAGGTCCATATGGTCGAGCCTCCAGAAGGAGCTATCCACGTCTCCCGCCATGTAGACCAGTCGTGAGTTGCCATCCTCGCGCGACACCATTGCAGGAATATCGCTCGGCGGTTCACGCTGGTATACAGCCTCTGGCGGATAGACGGGATAGGGTTTGATGAACGTCATTCCAGCATCGCGATGCGGCGCTATCGGCTGACGCCATACCGGCCCCGCGATCCAGGTTGTCTCCTCGAAACCTTCGGTGAGCGAACCGCGTTGCCGGATGTATTGCAGATGGATTCCACCCATCGCTTGATGAGAGGTCCCGTCGGCCTGTTCCGGTTCGCCTGCCTTGCGGATGCCGAAGAGCTCACCCAGAGCGAAGTCCTTCCTCGCATGGCCTGTCTCGTCGAAGAGGCCAGTCTGGAACGTGGCCAGCACCGATCCTCCATGCTGGGCGTAGAGGCGAACGGCTGCCGCCTGCGCGTCTGACATCAACGCCATGTTGGGGAGGATCAGGACTGCGTATGGCGAGAGGCGTTGCTGGGTAAGGTCCTGCTCGTGGACAAAATCAAATGGAATCCGCGCTTCCACCAGAGCGGCGTAGATACCTTCGAGATGATCGGTACGGTCCTCTGTGTAGGGGGCCTTGTACGCGTTGACGGAGCGAGGCGATACGACTACGGCGACGCTCGAGAGCGACCGCTTGGTGTGGAAGTGCGCGTCGTTGGCGGCGTGCCAGGAGAGGAAATCTCGTCCTGGCGCCTGCCAGCGGCGGTCGTCCCTGAAGCCCTGCTCCAAGCCGAGCCAGTGGTACCAGACGATGCCTCCAGCGGCTGCGGTCTGGGCCATGCGAAATGAGGGCTCGGCTGAGGTGTCGGTCGTCTGACGCCAGGAGATCCGGCCAGCGCGTCCGTAGCTTGCGCTCACGGCAGCGACGGAGCGATCTCCCATCAGGGAGCGCGCAAACTTTACCTGCTGCGCATCCTGCCACACCGGAGCCACAACGCCGGAACGCGATTGATTGTCAGCGGTGTACCAGGTGGCTTCTCTCGTCAGTCTCCATTGATCCAGGCCAGATTCCTTGAGGCCTCCTCCCAGGTTGCATGAGTAAAAGTTGTTTGGGCTCTTTTCAAGTACCGTCGCTTTATAGAGCTGAATCAGTTCGAACGCCTTGTCCATGAGGGCCGTTCGGTACTGCGGCGAGTGGGGATCGCCGATTTTGCGGCAATTTTCGCAGTAGCACACCTGCATCGTAGGCCAGCCGTTCATGTAGACGCCGTCGATCTGATAGTTTGCGTTGAGCTCGCGAATGATGGCCGGCTGCTGCTTTGCATAGTGGTCACTGAAGATGCAGGTGTAGGCGATGTCGGGTGCAGGCTGCTGCAGGCTTCCATCCTGGTTTCTCCGAAACCACAGGGGATTTGCTTCCAGTAACTTTGGATCGGTCCACTGAATATCAGGGCTCATGCGGCCGTACAGGTACAGTCCGCGCTTCTTCGCGGCGTGGACACATTCGCCGAAGAGGTCGCGGCCTTTCAGGTAGATGCTGTGATGAAAGTAAGGAATCTTCGAGGGATAAAAGGCGACCGGTCCGGAGACCGACAGAGCGACCGCCTGCACCTTTGCTGACGCCCAGAAGTCTGCCCACTGCTCCACGTACTGCGAATCGCCATCATGCTCGTTGAAATTGGTCTGCCCGATGCGTTTGATGGTTCTGTACCACGGCAGGGCGGGGGAAGGGTCGCCCTGGTTCACAGTGATCGCTGCCGCACTCTCTATGGAGGGAAGCGTGGAGAGAAGCGTGCCTGCGGTGAGGGCATTGAACTCGCGCCGTGTCATTTTCATGGGACGTTGAAGCTCCTGTCTTTCGTGAAGGACGTTCTTCCGGGCGGCACGACGATTTGATCTTCCAGTGGATAGGAATAGAGGAGCGACAGAGCAGTCGCAACGACGAGCCGTTTCATAGGTGAGGATTTTATATCTGCAAGAGCGTGTTGGTCCGTTGTCAGACGCGGTGATTATCGGCCCGCCAGGTGGTGATGCTTTGCTTGATGGCTTTGGGTTCGAGGTTCTGAGTGAGGGTCTTGTGGACGAGCGCGGAGAGCTCTTCGTCGGAGGCGAAGCGGAGGGCGATGAGTTGGCGCACGGTGAGCTCCGGGATGTGCTTCTGCTGATCGGCGGGTAAGAGCGAGGCGATGCGCAGGCGCTCTTCCAGGCAGATCATGCGGTCCTGCAGCTTGAGGTCGTTGATGCGGCACTTGAAGGCAAGAACGAGAAGCGCGAACGAGACGACGATGGACCAGTGGCCGAGGTAGGGATAGTCGTGCCGGAAGTGGATGGCGATGTAGATGGCGACGCCGAAGTTGACGATGAGTGCCGGAAAGACGAAGAAGTGCATGGGGGGATCGGTGCGGGCGTGGTTCGCGTAGTTCTGCGGAGTGGCCATAGATGTCCTTTCGTTGTGGATTGCGGGATGAGGATAGCATGGGGGAATTCGCGAAGGGTTGTTGGATTGACGCGTGCATCATAACCGCAGATCCTTCGACTCCGGCTTTGCCTCCGCTCAGGATGACATTTTTACTGGGGGGGACAGGAAACACGGAACTGGGAAGATGGAATAGGGACAGGGAATAGGGACGGGAAATAGGAACAGCGTCACGCTTGGGCCAGAACGCGGCTCTTTCGAGGGGGCGGCTGCGCCGCTTCGCTCAGGGACACGTGCTCGATGTGTGTCGTGGGAGTGCGGTAGGCTAGAAAGATGGCGACGAAGGCGAAGAAGAGAATTGGCGTGCATGTAGGGACGGCGGGCGGGGCGTGGACCGCGGTGGAGCGGGCTGCAGCTGCCGGTGCGAATACGTTTCAGATCTTTTCGTCGAGCCCCAGGATGTGGAAGGCTGCGCCGGTGAAGCCTGCGGATGCCGGAAAGATGCAGGAGCTGCGCGCGAAGCACGATGTGCACCCGGTTGCGATCCATGCGAGTTATCTGATCAACCTTTGCAGCCAGACCGAAAGCGTGCGCGCGAACTCAACGACGGCGTTTCGCGGCGAGGTGGAGCGTGCGCTGGCGCTGGGAGCTGAGTTTCTGGTGCTGCATCCGGGAAGCTGGAAGGGGCTTACGCGGGAGCAGGGGCTGACGTACGCAGCGCAGTCGATCGAGAAGGCGATTGAGGGGATTGATTTTTCTAAAACCACCAGCCCAGGGAAGAACTTCAAGATCCTGATTGAGAATACGGCGGGCGCGGAGTTTTCGCTTGGCGGCAAGCTGGAGCAGGTGGCTGAGCTGGTGGAGTGCCTGAAGGCGTGCGCTCCTGTTGCGGTGTGTCTGGATACCTGTCATGTACATGTTTCGGGGTACGACATTGTTTCGGTCGATGGGTATATCGAGACGATGAAGCTGGTGGAGTCGACGGTGGGCTTTGACGCGGTGAAGGTGTGGCACTGCAACGATGCGAAGGCCGCGATGGGTTCGAAGCTGGACCGGCATGAGCATATCGGCGAGGGGACGATTGGGGCGGAGGCTTTTCGCAGGTTGCTGCACGATGACCGTTTCAGCCACTGCGCGTTTATTGCGGAGACCCCGGTGGATGCTCCTGGCGATGAGGCGCGGAATGTCGGCGTGCTGCGGGCTTTGGCGGCGGGGTGAGCAATGGCCATTCTTCGCGGAAAGGTCGTCTCAGGCATGGGTAACTTTTCGTTCTGGATTGACAAGTTATCGGATCACTATGAGCGGAAGACGAAGATGAGGTTGTTTCCTGGAACGTTGAACGTCGCGCTCCCGGAGCCTTATCGTCTGCCGGAGAAGGTTCTGCGACTCGAGGGTGAGGAGTATGGCGGGACGGTTTCCGTGAATCTCGTTCCGTGCCGGATCTTCGGCCGGCCTGCTTTTCTTCTGCGAACCGATGCGAATGAGCAGGAGCGAGGACATCATCCGAGAACGATCATTGAGATCGCGACCGATGTGAAGCTTCGCGACCACTTTCAGCTACGAGATGGTGATGTCGTAGAGGTCGAGATCGCAGCAGGATAAATATTCATCTTTCAAGGCGAGACTTTTTGTGGGTGAGCGCCGTTTATAAATCCAGCAATTAACCAAAAAATAAGTTGCCCGGCCGTGTGCTTCCTGACCTCCGTTACGGCGGCTGAGCAAGTGGAGCGACGATGCGAGCGTGTCTGCTGGCCTGTGTGGTTGGGATGACGATGGGGGCGCCGTTGGCCTGGGCGCAGAGCGGAAGCGTGTCTTCCGAGGGCGGAGCTCTCTCGAATGGCGGCGTGATCCATACGTTGGTTGCCGAACCGGTGACAGGAGAACCGTACTCCGCGATGCAGGTGCATACCACGGTGCGGAGACTGGAAGATGGGACGAAAGCTTCGCGTCAGGGCCATCATTTTGTGGCGAGGGACAGTGCCGGACGCGTTCGCGTTGAGATCAGGACAGCGAAGGGGCAGGGCGGCCAACCGGATTCGGCGATGGTGTTCGTGTCGGACCCAGTCGCGCATACTCTGACGACGTGGTCGACAGCGCCGCAGGCGAAGCATGTCGCCACCGTGATCAAGTTGTCAGGGGAACGGAAGACTTTGCAGCCGGCGGTGCGGCCGATGAGAGAAGATCCGTCCCTCCCACAACCGACGGTGACCACGGAGAATCTTGGGACGCAGATGCTGGATGGACTGGCTGTTACCGATGTGAAGACGACGACAGTGGTTCCGGCGGGCCGCTCAGGCTATGACACTCCGATTACGAAGACGCGCGAGATGTGGACCTCGGATGAGATGAAGCTGGTGATGAAGGAGGAATGGACGGATCCCCGAAGCGGAGTCAGGACCGTGGAGCTGCGTCAGTTCTCACGCGTCGAACCGGATGCCGCCCTGTTTCATGCCCCGAAAGGGTACGAGGTCAAAGATGTAAAGCAGACGCTCAGAGAGATCGCGCAGAAGCTGAATGAGGCGGCGGATAGCCAATAGCCAGTTGACCGGTCAGGGCTTCTGCGTGGGACGCAGCAGGACTTCGCTGACGAAGGACTGCGGAGCCTGGGTGACGAGCATGGCGACGACGCGGGCGACGTCTTCCGGCTGGACCTTCTTGTCGGTGTTCTTGTCGCTCCGGGAGAAGCCGGTATTAACGGAGCCGGGAGCTATGACGGAGACGCGGATGTTGTGAGGGCGCAGCTCTTCGGCGACAGAATAGGTGAGGCCGTTCAGTCCCCACTTGGAGGCCGAGTAGGCTGCACCGTTAGGAAGCGGGTTGCGACCGGCGAGTGAGGAGATGTTGACGATGTGGCCGGACTGCGCGGCGATCATCATAGGGGCCAGGGCGCGGATCATCAGGTAGGGGCCGCGGAGATTGGTTCCCATCAGGGTGTCCCAGTCGGAGGGCGCCATCTCGACGAGCGGTTTGCCGATGAGGCCGATGCCGGCGTTATTGACGAGGATGTCGCAGCGGCCATGCTGGGTCTGGACGGTCTTGGCGAGGCTGGTGATGGAGGATTCGTCGAGGAGATCGAGCGGGGCGGTCTGGGCGGAGCCTCCTGCGTCTACGATCTCCTGACGGACCTGATCAAGGCGGGCGAGGTCGCGGGCGACGAGAACGACGGTGGCTCCCATGGAGGCGAGTTGCTTACTGATGGCAGCGCCGATGCCGCGTGCGGCTCCGGTGACGACGGCGACTTGTCCTTTGAGTTCTTCGGTCATGGTGGGTTGGATGCGGAGTCCGCTGGAGAGGATAGGTACCTCAGGGGCTGAAGGCGACTTACTGCATTTTATGAGTGCGACACGGCTAGCCGCGCCCCTAAACGAAGCGGTCGAGCTTCGCTCGATGTCCCACCTTAGCGACGATGAAGCTGTCGCGAAGATGGGGCACCCAGCTAGTCGAGGAGTGTCGGGCTTAGCTGTAGAGCTCGGCGGTGACGAGCTGGTTGCGGAACTTGCCCTTGGGGTCGTACTGCTGGGCAAGCGCTTTGAAGTCGGCGAGTTTGGGATAGACCTGGCGGAAGTGCGCGCCGTCGTAGGTGGAGAGCTTGGCCCAGTGGGGGCGCGGGTTGAAGGGGGCGAGCTTCTGCTGGATGAGCGGGAGGATCTTCTGGACCTCGGGCCACTGGCGCTTCCAGGTGAAGTGGATAGCGAGGGAGTCCTGCTTGTAGGCCATGCTGAGCCAGAGGTCGTCGGCGGCGATGGTGCGCAGCTCGGTGGTCAGAAGGTGCGGTGTGATGTGGTCCTTCAGGGTTTCAACCGCACGGATGGCCTCGTAGGCGTGACTGCGAGGCACGAAGTATTCGGTCTGGAGCTCTTCGCCACTGGATGGAGTGAAGTTCATGCGGAAGTGCGGCAAACGCTCGTACCAGGGGCCGGGGACGTCCATCTGCGGAGTGCAGTTGACGGCGTCGAGAGCGGGGATGGGGTGCAGGTTTTTGGTGGCGAGCTTGCCGTTATAGAACATCTGGGGCGTGTCGAGCTTCTGGCCAGGGGCGACCCTGCGTTTGATCCAGAGCTCGGTTCCGCGGCCCTGCTGCCAGTCGGTGAACAGGCTGACGCTGTAGCCTGCGCCGAAGATGTCGTCAAAGTGGTGCTCGAGCTCGGCAAAGGGCAGGTCAGTGTAGACCGTTTGGGCGACCTGGAAGGTGGGTTCGAGGTCGAGCGTGATCTTGGTCATGGCACCGAGCAGACCGAGGTTAACGACGGCTCCGTTGAACTTTTCGCCGTCGGCGCGGGAGAGGGTGTGGAGGTCACCGTTGGCGTCGACGAACTCGATGGCCGCGACCGAGGAGGAGAGGTTCCTGTTGTGGATTCCGGAGCCGTGGGTTCCGGTGGCGATGGCGCCGGGGACGGAGATGTGGGGCAGGGAGGCAAGATTGTGCAGCGCAAAGCCCTTGGCGTCGATCACGGGAGCGACGTCGCCGTAGCGGACACCGGCTCCGACGGTGACGGTCTTTGCCTTCTCGTCGATGGCGATGTCCTTGAATTTGCCGAGGGAGACCTGGGCGTGGGTGCTATCGGCGAGGGCGTTGAAGGAGTGCCGGGTTCCGAGCGGACGGATGCTGGGATTGTCTTTGACCACCTGCTGGAGCTCGGCAACAGTGGAGGGTTCGAAGAGATTATCGGTGTGGTAGGTGAGGTTTCCAGACCAGTTGGTTCGATGTGTCATCTTTTTTTCGTCAGCAGAAGCGAAACCGGGTAAAAGGGCGGTTGCGGCGAAGGCGCCGGAGGTCTTCAGAAATTCTCGCTTATCCATGATCCCTCGAGTGTCAATAACGGAACCCGGCCATGGTAATGGCTGGCATGCCGGAGAGGGAAGAGCGGGCTGTTCCTGCCAGCGGCGAGGAATTCTTTACAATCAAAGAATATGTCAGAGATTGAGACCAACGAGACCGAACGGCAGGCCCGGTATAACCCGGCGGAGATTGAACCGAAGTGGCAGGCGCGCTGGGACGCCGATCCGAAGCTTTATACGGCGGAGGGTCACGATTCGGGCAAGCCGAAGTTCTATTGCCTGGAGATGCTGCCGTATCCGAGCGGCCAGTTGCACATGGGCCATGTCAGGAACTACTCGATTGGCGATGCCCTGGCGCGTTTTATGTGGATGCGCGGGCACAATGTGCTGCACCCGATGGGGTGGGACGCCTTCGGCCTGCCCGCGGAGAATGCGGCGCTCAAAAACAATACGCCTCCGCGTGACTGGACCTTGCAGAACATCGCGGCGATGAAGAAGCAGATGCGGCGCATGGGGTTGAGCTACGACTGGTCGACCGAGGTAGCGACCTGCCTGCCGGACTACTACCGCTGGAACCAGTGGTTCTTCCTGAAGATGTACGAGACGGGGCTGGCTTACCGGAAGAAGAGCAAGGTGAACTGGTGCCCCGACTGCCAGACGGTTCTGGCGAACGAACAGGTGGTCAACGGCCGGTGCTGGCGCCATGAAGACACGATCGTCGAACAGCGCGACCTGACGCAGTGGTTCCTGCGGATCACGAAGTATGCGGACGAGTTGCTGGACGGGTTGGAGAAGCTGGAGGGCTGGCCCGAGAAGGTCCGGACGATGCAGCGGAACTGGATTGGGCGCAGCGAGGGTGCGCTGGTGAACTTTGCGGTCGAGGGCGGTTCGTCGAAAGAGGCAACCGCAGATCCTTCGACTTCGCTGCGCTCCGCTCAGGATGACACTGCCGGGGGGACTGGGCAGTCCGCTCAGGGCGACGCTTGTAGCGTGATCACTGTCTTTACGACGCGCGTCGATACGATCTATGGCGCAACGTCGGTTCAGCTGGCTCCTGACCACGCCGTGGCGAAGGCATTTGCTGCCGAGGATGCGGACCTGGCCGCGAAGATTGAGGCGCTGCGGGAAGAACAAAAGAAGGCGCGCGAGAGCGACGACTTTGGCGCGATTGAAAAGCATGGCGTGAACACTGGCCGCTTTGCGATCAACCCGTTCAACGGCGAGCGCGTCCCGATCTGGGTGGGAAACTACATCCTGGCCGACTACGGTACGGGCGCAATTATGAGCGTCCCGGCGCACGATGAGCGCGACTTCGAGTTTGCGCAGAAGTACGGTCTTCCGGTGCGCCGCGTGATTGCAGCCGAAGAAGGAGAGCAGCCGGATCTACCCTTCACCGCCGAAGAGAATGCGGTGCTGATCAACTCGCGCGAGTGGGACGGGTTGAGCTGCACGGAGGCGCAGCAGAAGATGGCTGCCTTTGCGAAGCAGAATGGTTTTGGCGAGCCCACGGTGACCTATCGCCTGAAGGACTGGGGCGTCAGCCGTCAACGCTATTGGGGCACCCCGATCCCGATGGTGTACTGCGAAAACGGGCACGCGGGCGTGGAGCCGGGCGGCGTGGTTGCGCTGCCTGCGAGTGCGTTGCCGGTGCTTCTGCCTGAGTCGATCGAGATCACCCAGGAGGGCGGATCTCCGCTCGGCAAGGTCCCGGAGTTTCTGCACACGACCTGCCCGGTCTGCGGTGGCCCTGCGCGACGCGAGACGGACACCATGGATACCTTTGTCGATTCGAGCTGGTACTTCTATCGCTACACCGACGCGAAGGATGACACCACGCCGTTTTCCAGCGAGAAGGCAAACTACTGGTTCCCCATCGATCAGTACATCGGTGGCGTAGAGCACGCCATTCTGCACCTGATCTACTCCCGCTTCTGGACGAAGGTGATGCGGGACCTGGGAATGATCAACAACGATGAGCCTGCGGAGCGGTTGTTTACGCAGGGTATGGTGATCAAGGACGGCGCGAAGATGTCGAAGTCGAAGGGCAATGTGGTGTCGCCCGACGACATGATTGCGCGCTATGGCGCTGACGCGACGCGCATGTATGCGCTGTTTGCCGCGCCGCCGGATCGGGATCTGGAGTGGCAGGAGGAAGGCGTCGCCGGGATCAGCCGCTTCCTGGGCCGCGTCTACCGGTTGGCGAACAAGTACGCCGAAACGACGCGCCTGGGGCGTATTCCCAGTCTGGTCAGTCGCACGCAGACCGATCAGGCGCTGTTGCGGACACTGCACCAGACGATTGCGAAGATCACGCTGGACTTCAGCGGGCGCTGGCACTTCAATACTTCGATTGCAGCGATCATGTCGCTGGTCAATGAGATCGTCGCGGCAGAGGCGGCCATTGATGCGGGACAGGCTTCGCCTGCAGCGGTTGCTGAGATCGTCCGCAACCTGGTCCTTCTGCTTGCACCGTTCGCACCGTTCTTTGCGGCGGAGTTGTGGGAGCAGATTGGCGAAGAGGGTGTAGTCTTCCGCACGCCCTGGCCGGTTGCGGATGAGGAGCTGGCGCGCGAGAACGAGATCGAGATTCCAGTGCAGGTGAACGGCAAGCTGGTCAACGTGATTAAGGTCCCGGCCGATGCGGATCAGGATGAGATCAAGGCGGCCGCGCTCGCGGACGAGAAGGTGAAGGCGCGCGTGGAAGGCAGGAACGTGGTGAAGGTGATTGTGGTCCCGGGCAAGCTCGTCAACCTTGTGGTGAAGTAATGGCTCGAGACCGGGGTGATCTCGTTTTATCTGCCGATGGGTCTGTCCGCGGCACGCAATCCTTTGTCTGGACGCTGTCGGAGTGCTGGTCGCGTCCATCGCTGACGGTGGTTGAGGTACTGTGGCGCTGGACTTACGGAATACCGGCGCTGGCACTGCTGTGGCATGTAGGACATCGCATTCTGGCCGAGACACCGCTGGATTTCGCGGCGCTTGAGGCAATGACGGTAACTCGACCGCTGGAGGCCGCCCAAACGCTGGCAACGGCAGCATCGGTGCTTTTGCCTCCCGTTGCGCAACGGGCGACCTGGTTGGTGCCGCTGCTTCTGATTACCTGGGTGGTGTGGTCTTCGTTGGGAAGAACTGTTGTCCTCCGGCGCGTCGACTCCGAACTGCATGCCAGGGCGGGGACGGTCATGGTGTTGCAGCTTTTACGGGTCATTGCGCTTGCCGGAGCCTTCTTCCTGTGGTTCGTTTGCCTGCACTGGGCCGCTGCCACGGCCGTCACCGGTCCGCTGGAGCACGGTTCGGAACCGAACCTGGTCGGCTACTTTGCCATGGTCATTGTGTCCACGCTGGGGGTCTTTGCTCTGTGGGCCATCCTCAGCTGGTTTCTCAGTATTGCTCCTCTGCTTGCCATGCTGAGGAATCTGGGACCGATCCAGAGCCTTTCCGCAGCCTGGAGGCTGGGAGAGGTAAAAGGAAAGCTGGTCGAGATCAACCTGGTGATGGGGATCGTCAAGATTGCTCTGCTGGTGCTGGCGATGGTGTTCTCCGCGACTCCTCTGCCTTTTGAGAGCGTGGCAACACCGCAGTTCCTGACGATTTGGTGGGTTTTTGTGGGACTACTCTACCTGGTGGCATCGGACTTCTTCCATGTAGCGCGGCTGATGGGGTATCTGCATCTGTGGCGTGCCTTTGAAGCCCAGCCGGTGCCACACGTCAGGGACAGCAAAATCGAACGGCCGACGAAGTAATTAATCTTTTTCTATATTGTCCTGACATGGCCGGTGAAGATCGCATCTGAGTGTTGCAGATCAGTAATAAAGCATGGACGGAGAATGCTATGTCTTTCGCGATTTACGTCGTCGGTTACCTTATCCTGATTGCGGGAGTCATCTACCTCGCACATTTAATGCACATTCCTCAGCATTACATTATTGCTGTTGCCGTCATCCTGGCGGGAGTCGGTGTGGTCACCGGCGTTCAGTCGACGCGGCAGAAGGACCCCAACTAGGCATAAGCATGCAGTTGTGTGAGGCAGTTACACTGGATAGGTGGACACCTCTACCATCGTTATCCTTGACTTCGGCTCGCAATACACTCAGCTGATTGCCCGCCGTATTCGCGAATTCAATGTTTTCTCGGTCGTTCTGCCCTGCACAGCCTCTCTCGACAAGGTTCGAGCGCTCAACCCGCAAGGTCTGATTCTTTCGGGCGGACCGTGCTCGGTGTATGACGCAGACGCGCCTGCGGCAGACCCTGCTGTGCTTTCGCTGGGCGTGCCGGTGTTGGGAATCTGCTACGGCCTTCAGTTCATCACGCACCATCTTGGGGGCAAGGTGGAGTCGGCGTCGGCGCGGGAGTACGGCCATGCGCAGGTGAACATCGTTGCCGAGACGGCATTGTTTCGCGGACTGCCGCAGACGATGGATGTCTGGATGTCGCACGGCGACGAGGCACGATCGCTTCCCGAAGGCTTTGAGCTGACAGCGAAGACGTCCAATGCCGTTGCTGGAATCGCTGACGAGGCTCGGCGCATCTGGGCAGTGCAGTTCCACCCTGAGGTCGCTCACACGCGCCAGGGCATGGAGCTGCTGAAGAACTTCTGTATCGATATCTGCGGAGCGAAGCAGGACTGGACGCCCGAGCACTTTATCCAGGCGACGGTCGAAAAGATTCGTGCACAGGTCGGGGATGGGCATGCCATCTGCGGTTTGAGCGGCGGTGTGGACTCGTCCGTCGCGGCGGTACTGGTGGCGCGTGCCATCGGGGATCGTCTGACCTGCATCTTCGTAAACAATGGCGTACTGCGCAAGGATGAGTTCGCCAAGGTGCAGCGCACGATGCGCGAAGGACTGGGCCTCAATGTGGTCGCTGTCGATGCGGGGGAGCGGTTTCTGACGCGCCTGGCAGGCGTGACTGATCCTGAGCAGAAGCGGAAGATCATCGGGAACGAGTTTATCTCGGTGTTTGACGATGAAGCCGCGAAGATCCTGAAGGCTGAGACGAGCGCGGGGCAGGAGGTCGGGTGGCTGGTGCAGGGAACTCTCTATCCGGACGTCATCGAGTCGTCGAGCGTGCATGGACCTTCGCACACCATCAAGAGCCATCACAACGTCGGGGGTCTGCCGGAGGACATGAAGCTGAAGCTGATTGAGCCTCTGCGCGATCTGTTCAAGGATGAGGTCCGTCGCATCGGGCGCGACCTAGGCATGCCGGAGGACATTCTGGAGCGGCAACCGTTCCCCGGCCCAGGGCTGGCGGTGCGCATCCTGGGAGAGGTAACGGCAGATCGCGTTGCCTTGCTGCAGGAGGCCGACGACATCGTCGTCAGCGAGATCAAAGCGGCGGGCCTGTACCGAAAGGTATGGCAGAGCTTCGCCGTACTGCTTCCGGTCAAGAGCGTTGGCGTGATGGGCGATCAGAGGACCTATGCTTACACCTGTGCCATTCGCGCGGTTGAGAGCGAGGACGGCATGACAGCGGACTGGGCTCCTCTGCCGTATGAGGTGCTACGGACGATCTCAAGTCGTATCGTCAGTGAGGTGCGTGGAATCAATCGCGTGGTCTACGACATCACGTCCAAGCCACCCGGAACGATCGAGTGGGAGTAGGATGACGCGGTTCGGAGCTGCGTCGATCTCACCGCGCTAAGCTGGTTTTGGAGGTAGGTGGATGGCTGCTGAGAGAGTCGAACCCTGGCTGCGAGGAACACGGATGGAGATCGATGCTGTCCGTCGTGGAGTGCTTCATGCGCTGGATCTTGCTGCAGAAGACATTGCGAGATGGTCCGATCTTCTGAATGGAGACGAGATGGAGGCGATGCCTTTTGGCCTTGCCCCAGTGGGATTTCATCTGCGCCACATCGCACGTTCGCTGGATCGTTTGCTGACCTATGCCGAAGCACAGCATCTCACCGAAAGACAGTTGAAGCTGCTGAAGACTGAAGACGAGTTTGTCGATCGCGAGGCGACCCTGATGGAGTTTGCGGAAGCGATTGAAGTTTCCATCAAGCGAATCCTCGCCTTCTCGGAGAAGAGCTACGAGCAGACGAGGACCGTGGGACGAAAGAAGTTGCCAACCACGGTGGGCGGATTGCTGGTGCACTGTGCCGATCACACGCAGCGCCACGTTGGCCAGGCGGTCATCATGGCCAAGCTGGTTCTTGCGCTTCGCGAAAAGTAAACGTCTCTAACGCTTGCGATTGAGCAGGCCGCCGAGCGCATTGGTCAGTGAGTCGGTGGAGTTCTGCTTCGTCGTTCCTTTGTTGGATCCAGTAAAGGAGGAGGCGCCGCTGCTGACGGCTCCGCTAAGATTTGGGGTGAACGTCGGATTCGCGGTCGTTCCACCGATGGCAACGGGAACACCGTTGCGAAGCGCGCTGGTCGCGAAGCTGCCCACGGCGCCAGCGGCGCTACTGTTCGGAATCATGCCCATCAGCTGTCCCGCGATACCACCCAAACCGGCACTCCCAGCCGTCCCGCCTCCCACAAGACCTGTGAGCTTGAGGATGACGTTGTAATTCAGCGCGCCGGAGGCAGCCACGGTTCCAGCGCCGGTCGCTGTTCCAAGCGCGGGGACATCGAGCACGACATTGTCCGTGCGTACGTTGCCTCCCTCGACTCGGATGTTGGTGCTGAGCGACCGGATTGCCGTGCCGGATCCTGTCTTCGCTCCTGTCAGCGCGGTGACTGCCTGAAGCTTCGAACCCAGGTCAAAGCCCGCGAGATTCGTATTCTGGAGTCGGATCGGTCCACTGATGATCGGGTTAGCGGTGGAGCCGGAGACGTCCAGGTTTGCCGTCAATGTTCCACCCTGCAGGCGCGAACCGGTTGGAAGGTGAACTCCTACAGAAGGAAGGAAAGCCTGCAATTCGTCGATCGAAAGAGACTGGCCAGAGAGCTTGAGATTGATCGCGGTCGTTGGCCCACTGGTCTGATAGGTGCCGTTGATGTTGACGACGGCCTGACCGACCGTCAGGGTTGCGCTCTGAATCTGTCCTGTGAGCGCCTGCATGTTCTGCGCAAGCGTCATCTTCAGGTCAACGGGTTTTGCGGATGGCGATCCGTTACGGGCGAGCTGCAGATTCTGCGCGGTGGCGGAGACGTTCGCGTTGAGATTCTTACCGTCTGAGACGGCTTTGATGTCTGCGCTGGCCAACCCGCTGATGCCTGTCTCTGAAGCGACCAGGCCGCTCGAAGCGAGGTCGATGTGGTTAAGCGCGGCATGCAGATTGACCGGCGTCGCTGATGCATCGTTGTAGTTGATGGGGCCGCCGGTGCCATCGGCCTTCAAAGAACCTCCTCCCGGAACCTGGGCCGTCAGTTTGAAGGGAGACGATCCTGTTGGAGAGAGGTTTGTGACTTCGGCATTGAGCTGTTGATAGACGGCGGGCCTGGACTGGCCGGCTGTCAGCAGCGAAAGGGTTCCGTTCTTCACCTGCAGGTGGTCCGCAACCATTGTGCTCAGCATGTCGTTGCTGTCGGGTTTATTCGGAGTCACTGGACTTGTCGACGGAGCAGCCTTATGGACGACGTTCACGTTGGGCGTATCCACGGTGAGATTGGTTACATGGAGCTGTTGGCCATTCCAGGTAGCCTCGACATCGATGGCATTGATGGTGCCGGTGACACCTGCAGTAGCATCAAGAAATCCTGACGCGACCGGATCGAGGTGCTTGATGGAGAGCTTCGCTCCGAAGGGCGTGAGGGAGGCGTCGTTGGGGTTGATGGGACCGGCATTTCCGTTCAACGTAACGGCTCCATCGCCGGGAAGATGTGCCGCGAGGGTGAAGGGAAAGGCCTTGTCGAAGGCGAAGTTCTTCGCCCGCAGATTTACCTGGTCGTAGGTGCGGCGGACGGCTGCGGCTCCTCCGGTTGTGTGCTCGGTCGACACCGTCACCTGGCCATTGCTGACGTCCACGTGGCCGACCGTGACGCCCGTCATGGAACTCGCGGATTCTCCGCTGCCGGGAGCTTTGGAAGACTTCCCTCCAATGGTCGAATAGTTCCAGCTTCCATTCGCGTGGCGGATCAGGTTGACCTTCGGTCCGTTAATGGAAAATCCGGTGATGCGGACCTGCTTGCTCAGGACCAGGGGAATCATCTCGACGTTGATCTTGACTTCAGTGGCCTGAAGGAACGGCTGGGTGCTGAACGCGGGGTCGTCAGAGACCACGGCATTCTGGGCTACGAGGCTTCCTGACCATACAGAGAGGTCGAGCTTGCCGAGGGTAACTTTTCTTCCAAGCGAGGTGCCCAGCTCGTTTTCAATGCGAGCGCGAAAGCTGTCGGCGTTGAGAAAGAGAGGTACGGCGATTACAGCCAGAAGGATGAGCGCCGCGAGGCTGCCGAGGATGATCAGAAGAGTCCGGTGACGGGATGCCATGAGCTGTATCCTTTTCGATTCTTTGGAGCCTTGGAGATGCGATGCGCACCACGAGACGGTGGCTGCATGCTACAGCTAACTTTGCGCAGCTAAATCGCCTTTTCTCAATGTCTTAATCGAACTTTTGCAAAAAAGAGACGGGGGAGACGGAGGTTGGCAGAAAGGGAGACTTACCGGCTCTTATGCAAGAGCTTTCATTCATTATATTGAGAAGCTTAGACCAGATACTTCATTCCTGTTCAGCTGACCAGATGGCCCATCTTCTCTCGCTTGGTCTGGAGATAGCGCTCATTCGTCGGTTCCGAGGGAACTTCTGCGGAGATTCGCTCCGTCACCTGAACACCGGCCTGTTCGAGGGCTTCGACTTTGGCAGGATTGTTGGTAATCAGGCGAACCGCGTGCACCCCGAGGAGCTTGAGGACTTCCGCAGGAAGCTCGAACTCGCGACAATCGGCCTTATAACCGAGCTCGAGGTTGGCCTCGATGGTGTCCAGTCCCTGATCCTGCAGCTCATAGGCGCGAAGCTTGGCCATCAACCCGATTCCGCGGCCTTCCTGCTGTTCGTAGAGCAGGATGCCGGAGCCTGCCTCGGCTATCATCGCCAGCGCAAGCTCAAGCTGTTGGCGGCAGTCGCAGCGTAGGGAATGGAAGACGTCTCCTGTCAGGCACTGAGAGTGGATCCGGACAATCGGAGGATGGCTATGGATGTCCCCCATGACCAGGGCAACTGCGCCTTCGACCCGCCGGGCAGGTGCCGGGAGGGCATCATTGCAGGGCTCCGGACGATCGATGACGCCTTCAAAGCCGAGAATCCGGAAGTGTCCCCAGCGGGTAGGGAAATCGGCATCGGCAACCTTGGTAACAGAGGTAAAAGGCATCTCTTTTTGATTATACGGTTTGCTGCTCACCCTGATTGGATTCCGATGGGGTGGCCTGCGATGCAGGGACTGCGGCGTCTGCCTGGATCTGGCAGTCGAATGGCATCCCGACTGAGGTGAAAGCGTAGATTAAGGATGTGGCGCATATCTCACAGTCGCTGATCCTGATAACCCTGCTGGTCGAACTGGGTGTGGCCGCAGCGGTGTCGAGTTCGCTCGCGCGGTCGAAGAGGTTCAAGGATGCACTTCTGGCTCCGCGGCGGAGTTCGCGGCAGAAATTCGTCCTTGCGGCGATGATCTGCGCTCCCCTTGTACTTGGTGTGCTGGTCCGGGTCAAAGTTCCGAACTTTTTGGCTGCCGATCTTTCCTTTGAGACCACATTCCTCCTGGGTATTCTGCTGGGACCGGTAGCCGCGATGGCGGGTGGGACCGCCTTGGCGATTCCTGCCCTGCTGCATCAGGAGTACTGGGCCCTGCCGGTCAACCTGATCGTCGCCGCTGTAGCCGGCACCTTCGCCCGTTTTGCCGATCCTGAAGATGTCTGGTCGTTCTCGCCCATGATCGACCTCAGCATCTATCGGTGGATCAGGAGAAACCTGGAGCGGCCGCATCTGGATCGCCAGGTGCTGCTTCTGGTGGTGATTGCGGCGATGCAGTTCTGCGCCAGCGTGGTCTCCTGGTTCAATCCGCGGCGGTACTTTAGCCTGCATTCCAACGAGTGGTGGGTTGAGCTGCTGATCTGTGCGAATGCGCCGGTGGTTGTGGGAATCCCACTGAAGATATGGAATGCGATTCGTGTGGAGAGACAGCTGGAAGAGCAGGGGCGGCTTCTGCTTGAGGCACGGCTCGACGCGTTGCAGCGGCAGATCAATCCACATTTCCTCTTCAATACGTTGAACTCCATCACATCGCTGGTTCGCTCGCAGCCGGAGCTGGCTCGCGAGATGATCGTTAAGCTGGCGAACATACTTCGGGTGCTCCTGAAGGACCGCGAGGCATTTGTTCCCTTCCGGGAAGAGCTTGCCTTCACCGACGACTACCTTGACATCGAGGTCGTTCGCTTTGGCGCGAAGCTGCGGGTTGTCAAAGAAATTGCGCCGGAGACGCTGGATGTCATGGTTCCGGGAATGCTGTTGCAGCCTCTCATTGAGAACAGCATCAAGCATGGCCTCGAACCGAGGATCAGCGGAGGAACAATCACCATCCACAGCAGGATCGACGAAGATGGGCTGCTGGTCATTGAAGTGGAAGACGATGGCGTTGGAATCTCCATCGAGCGAAACGAGGTTTCAGGGGCTGAGTCCCTGGTGCGGCAGGGCGCAGGAATCGGCATGAAGAATGTACGCGAACGCCTTGAGGTTCAGTACGGAAGCCCAGCCAGTGTTGAGGTGAACAGCAGGCCAGGTCGCGGCACCAAGGTCACCTTACGGATGCCCGTTCTTGAGCCGACAGTATGGTCTGAAAGTGGACGACATATGCTGGAGCTGGCGGTGAGTGCGATGGATGATGTGATCAGCCGAACCACACGAACGCGGGCGTAGTCTCCGCAGCCGGCTAAGCCGTAGGCAGAACATCCATGAAATCATGAGGCATTCCGGTCGAGGACGCGTTGGTAGTATTCCTCATAAAGCGGAATGATGCGTGTCGTGCAGAAGCGGTCCTGCGCTGTTCTGCGCGCCGCCTGCGACATTGCCTGGAAGCGGTCCGGCGCCTTGAGCAGGGCAATCGCGCCGTCCGCCATTGCATCGACGTCGCCAATCTCAAAGAGAAGTCCGTTGACATGGTTCTCAATCAGTTCCGGCACGCCTCCCACGCGGGTGGCGATTGCGGGAACGCCGCACGCCATGGCTTCAAGGGCGGCAAGACCGAAGGACTCCATCTGGCTTGGCATGATCATAAGGTCCGCCAGAGGAAGCAGCTCGTTGACGTTGTCCTGTTTGCCGAGGAAGTGGATGCGGTCCTGGACGCCGTGGCGGAGTGCGAGATGTTCGGCTGCGCTGCGATCGGGGCCGTCGCCGATGAGCATGAGCCGCGATGGCAGGACGCGAGCAACTCGTGCAAAGACCTCGACAACGTCGAGAACTCGTTTGACTGCGCGAAAGTTGGAGAGATGGACGAAGAGATGCTCGTTGGCAGAGGCGAATCGTGGCCGCATCTCGGCGACAAGATCGGGTTGACGAGCATAGACATCGCAGTTGACGAAGTTGCGGATCACTTCGATCTCGCCGGTGATACCGAAAGCTTCACGTGTACGGTCTGCGAGGTGTGAAGAGATGGCGGTGACACCGTGAGAGCGCTCGATGGCAAAGCGAGTGATCGGGAGATAGGAAGGATCGAGGCCGACAAGAGTGATGTCGGTTCCATGCAGTGTGGTGATGAAGGGAAGGTTGCGCCGGCGCTCGGCGAAGGAGTGCGAAGCAAGCATCTGGCTGGCGAGCAAAGCGGAGACAGAGTGCGGGATGGCGTAGTGGACGTGCAGCAGATCGAGAGAGTAGAAGTCGGCGACCTCGGCCATGCGAGTGGCGAGGGCGAGGTCGTAAGGCGGGTATTCGAAGAGCGGATAGGTAGAGACCGAGACCTCGTGAAAGTGGATGTTGGCTTCGCGCCCGGTAAGGCGGAATGGCTGCGACGAGGTGATGAAGTGGACCTGGTGACCGCGCGCGGCCAGCTCGATGCCAAGTTCGGTGGCGACGACGCCGGAACCGCCGTAGGTGGGGTAGCAGGTAATGCCGATCTTCATCATGGCTCCTGTGGGCTAAGCGTGCGCGGAGATAACGCTACCGTAGTGGATGAGCTCAGGTGCGTTCGGTTGCTGCCGTATTGCAGGGATAGCGGAGAGCAGAGCCTGCATCTCGATCTCGCGGTGAGCGCGGAGACGTGTGGTGACACGATCGAGATCGCGGTCGTTGTAGCCAGGGTGACAGACCAGCTCGTAGGTGCCTTCTGCGGGGAGAGCGCGGAGGATTTGTGTCAGGGTGGTGGCGTTCAGGGTACCGGTAGCGGAGACTCCTACAGTGCCGCCTGTCGTGAGAACCTTCCGATCGCGAATCGGAGCAAGGCGTCGAAAGTGTGGCTCGAAGGAGTTGAGGACCCGAATCTGCACGCGTCGCTTCAGACCGGCATGTGTCAGTTGCCGCGTGAATGCAGGCTCGAACGGATTGCGGATTGCGGAGATTCCGGCACGTTGAAGCACGCGGAGGAGGGGTTGCGCAACGGCGGGGAAGAGGTGGCTGTGCTTGTGGGTATCGACGTGAGTAACGGTGATGCCTGCGCGCTGCAACTTGTGAATCTGCGCTTCTGCTTCGCGCTCGATCTCCTCTTCGCGGATGCGGCCGCGCAGCAGTGCCTGGACGAAGTCCAGCAGGGAGGGGCGGAAGGTTCTTCCATCAGGGCCGAGCAGCGTGGAGATCGTCTCCGGTGGCGAGGCTGGGATGCCATCGGTGAGGACGACGTGGCAGCCGACGCCGAGGGTCGGATGGGCTTTGGTGATCGCGACGGCATCTTCAAACGCCGGTCCGGTGGCCATAAGGGTGGCCGAGGTGAGGACTCCGGCGCTATGTAGCTCAAGAATGGAGCGATTGATGCCGGGGGTCAGGCCGAAATCGTCAGCGTTAATGATGAGTCGGGACGGCATGAAATCAAAGCGGCATTTGCTATCCAAGCGCCGTCTGCACTTACTTTAGCAGGTGAAGGTCCAGGCCGATCTCATGCAGAATCTGTTTCTTGAACATAAATTACACTTTTACTGGCATCGAATTGAAACTTTGCGGGTCTAACCCCATATGCAGGTGACGGACGTCTTTGTGTGCGGAGGCGGTCCTGCAGGACTGGCAGCGGCAATTGCTGCAAGGCTTGAGGGCTTCGATGTTGTCGTTGCGGATTGTTTTAAGCCACCGATCGATAAGGCCTGTGGCGAGGGTTTGATGCCGGACGGCTTAGCCGCGCTGGCGGCGCTAGGCGTGTTTCCTTCGGACGAGGAATCCGGGCTCTTCTGCGGCATTCGATTTGTTGAGGCCGGAAGATCGGTCGAGGCGCGGTTTTCGCAGGGAGAGGGTAGAGGCCTGCGAAGGACGACGCTGCACGAGATGCTGCATCGCCGGGCTTCCGAGCTGGGCGTAACGTTCCGCTGGTCGACGCAGGTCCTGGACGTGAAGGACGGCGTAGTTCGGACCGGGCACGAACCGATCCGAACGAAGTGGGTCATCGGAGCCGATGGCATTCACTCTCGGACGCGTGAGCGTCTTGGCCTGGGAAAAGGAAGACGGCTGAGCCGAAGGATTGGATTAAGGCAACACTTCAAAGTTCGTCCGTGGGACAAGTTCATGGAAATTCACTGGAGCGATCGGGGCCAGGCGTACGTGACGCCGGTTGGGCCCGAGGCGGTCTGCGTGGTCGTCGTCGGCCGTGATCGATTCCGTTCCGTGGATGCATCGTTAGCCTGGTTTCCAGAGCTGGCGGAACGGCTGCAGGGTGCGGAAGTGGAGAGCTCGCAGCGCGGTGCCGTTACCGAGGGGCGCATCTACGATCGGGTTACGAGCGGATGCACGGCGCTGGTGGGCGATGCCTCGGGCTCTGTCGACGCGATCGCCGGGCAGGGACTGGCGCTTTCTTTTCTACAGGCCAGAGAACTCGCGACCGCTCTCAGTCGCGGCAACCTGAATCTCTACCAGCAGGCTCATCGAAGAATCAATCGGGTTCCGATCTTCATGTCGCGGTCGATGCTGCTGCTGGATCGATTTGCGGCCGCGCGCCATTGGATGCAGAAAGCTTTCTATCGAGACCCGCGAGTCTTTGAGCAGATGCTGTCGGTTCACGTTGGAATCGCTCCACTAACCATTCTGGGAAGCAGCGGAATCCTTAGTCTGGGGCTGCAGATTCTCGCGACACAGGAGGTATGGGATTGCGTTCAAAGTTTGTGATGGCGGGAGTGCTCCTTTGCGCTGGGCTTGCTGGAGCGCAGACGACGACGGTTCGCATCGATCCCGTACAGAGCCAGGTTTCCTTCACACTTGGAGACGTTCTGCACACGGTGCGCGGAAACTTTCAGGTCTCGGAGGGAGAGGTAAGATTCAACCGTGACGCTTCAACGGTCTCAGGTGTCATCAATGTGGGTGCCGGCAGCGGAAAGAGCGGCAACGACACGCGTGACCGGCGCATGAGCAAGGACGTTCTTGAGGCGGGAAAGTTCACAACCGTATCCTTCGCACCACAGACGATGACCGGGAGCTTGGCTGAAAGCGGGGATTCGACGGTGCAGGTCACCGGACTGTTCACGGTGCACGGCTCGTCGCATCCGCTCACGGTTCCAGTCTCAGTTCATATCGAAGGCGGACGATGTTCTGCCACGACGCACTTCGTTGTTCCGTATGTGCAGTGGGGTATGAAAGACCCAAGTACGTTTGTGCTGCGTGTGGCGAAAGAGGTTTCGATCGATCTGACATTGGCGGGAAAGATTGAAGACACTCAATAATCCAAAGCTCGCTTTTAGGATTGTGCAGAATCAGCTAGGCGAAGCTGCATCGCTCGGGTAGGGATGGACACGACGCCCATTGTTCTGCTGCTGGCGGTTGATCGCACGGAGCGCCACCAGAAACATTCCGGAGAAAGTCATAAGGATGAGAAGCGCGGCACGGACGCCATGAAGCTGGCCAGCGTCCCCTGAGAGAAGAGCAAGCCCGACGAAGACGAAGAAGAGATGCGCGCAGAAGACTTCGAGCGAGGCTTTGCCGAGGGTGAGGAAGGGCTCGATGCTGACGATGCGCTTGACCACGGCTCGTGAGCCATAGAGGAAGAGCGCGAACGCTGCGAGGTTGAGCAGGCGAAGAGGGCCGATCTGCCACTTATCGAGCTGCATGCCGAAAAATTGCGGTGTAAGGTGCGCCCCGAACCAGGAGTGGCGTACTCCAAGGAAGAACAGGCAGATGGCCGTGCTCAGAAGGTAAACAACGCGAGGGATTCTCGGAAACGGCTGTCTGCGCCCAGCGATGAAGGCGCCGAAGCAGAGGCCAAGAACCCAGATCAATTGCCAGGCAAAGAGATTGAAGGCCCCGGTCTCCTGCAAGGGGATGTTGAGGTGAGTCGTCCTGACGGTAAGGTCGTGGACCCAGGTTCGCAGGCCGAACTGTGCGAGAAGCCAGATAGAGCCGCTGGCCGCGAGAATCCAACCCCAGCCTCTTCGCGCGGCAAAGATCAGCAGCGGCGGCGTGGTGAACATGAAGACGATATAGATCGGCAGGATATCGAGCAGCGGCGGGCAGTAAACCAGCAGCAACGATGAGACGATCGCCGAGAAAGGATGCGCAAGGTAGTAATTCAGCAGATTGTAGAGAGCGGTGCGATGTGCATGCGAGGCTACGGTCGCTGCGATGGTGAAGGCGAACAGCAGCATGAAAAGGTGATACCCGTAGATGCGCAGGCTACGCTTCCAGATCTTCTCGCACATCTGCTGGGGTTCTTTTTTAGCTAGTCGGATGGAGAGCATCGCCAGAAGAAGACCGGAGAGAAAGACGAAGCCCTCTGCCGACGAGATGAATCCGAGTGGCTGATTGAAGTAGTCACTCAGCCTGGTGGGTAGATGATTCAGCGTCATCCAGACGAGGAAGAATCCACGCAGCGCATCCAGCTCCGGACGCCGCCTTGTGGGAGCGAGCCGTGGGAGGGAAGTCGATGTTTGCTCAAGGGCCACCAGCGGCGCTCCTGTTATTAAGACGCGCCCGGAAGAACGATGTTGCGTCAGAGGTCTTGGTTTTGATGCTTCGGAGACAATTCGGTTGCAGGCGGAGGAACGGCTGAAAGCGAAGACTCTTCTGGCCGAGGAGGGACACTTTCCTGCATCCTAAGAGAAGGAGGCGTAAGGGATGGTTCTAAGGACGGTAAGCAGAGATTGGGTGGTCTGTCCTTCCTGTGGAGAAAAGCACGGAGAGTGTTCTGACTGGGTGAAGAGCATGCCGCATCGGGAGCTGTGTTCCTGCGGCGTCGAGTTGCTGTGCTGGTACGAGAGCGAAATTACCTATCACGCAGAGATACTGACCGGAGCAGAACCCGCTTCTGAAAAAAAGAAGAAGAAAGTCAAAAGCAAAAAGCAGAGACCTAAATCTAAAGCGCTGAAGAAAAAGAAGAAGAAAAACGGGAAGAAGCGTTGAGATTTCCGATATCGGTTGAACGCAGAAAGTGAGATCGGAGCCAGAAACGCTATTCCTGGAACCGCAGCAAGATCAACGTGCGCAATTAGCTTCGCTCTTCCGCAACCCGCAGCGACCAGGGAACCCGCCCCAGAAAGAATGACATCAAGGGCAGCTCAATCCGAGTATGAACGAGAATTGCGACGCCGATAGTGCCCATCGCGCCTGCGAGCTGAGCGAGCGTCAGCGATATTAGCCCTCCGGGATGAAGTCTTGCGACAAGCCGAGCCGTGAGGGGGACGATGAAGAGATGAACAAGATAGAGAGAATAGGACGCGTCCCCCAGAAGCAGAAGGAGGCGTCTCTTAGAGAGATTCAATCCACGCTCAAGTGACGTAAACGACCACAACAGAAGGCATCCCGGAATACCCCACAGAGCGGCGCGCAGGAGCGACTCTTCCGCCTCCCATGGAATCGAAGCGATCCAGAGAACGCAGGAGATGATGATCAGGACAGCAAGTGGAGAGGGAAGAAGGATCTTTCTCTGACAGAGAGCTGCCAGAAAGAGCCCGCCGAGAAACTCCAACTCGATGGGATTCGCCATCCAGGTAAGAGCTCCCCACGCATGCGGGATATAGATTCCTATGAGTGAAGATACCCCGATGGCAAGAGCGCACCAGGTGAGTAGAGGCGCTCTCCATCGTATGCACAAAGCCACAACGAGATAAAACATCGCCTCGTAGGCGAGCGTCCAGCCGACCGGAAGAATGGGCAGAACCTGTCCATGCGGGTTATATGCCGGGAGGAACAGATAGGAAGCGGCGATATACCAAAGACCGAAATGTGCGACCAGGCTTCCCGAAACAGTAAACCGATCGGCAGCAAGCTTGAGCGTGGTGAAGATCCAATAGAGGGGCAAGATGCGAATAAGACGACGCCACGTAAATTCAGCGGCAGCGTTGACGGAATCGGTTCGCCTCAACGCAGCCGAAGCTGTTAGGAACATAACGAATCCGCTGACCGGGAAAAAGATATCTACGCCGAACGCTCCCCGCAGCAGGAAGAAGAAATGTTCCGCACCGGGAATCCGCAGATCGCGAAGGGCAACCACCTGATGGTGAAATAGAACAAGAACCGCTGCGACGCCTCGCAAAATCTGTATTCCGTAATAGCGAGCACTGGCATTCATGTGGCCCACACTTTAGCCCACATTTACCAATCGCTTTTAAAAATTATTCGCGGTAAGCTATTGAAGACACTATAGTTAAGTTCATGGTGATGACGAGAGTCATCTATCCGGAGTAACTTCCGAACCAGATTTGTGAGCTTGAGTCCACGCAGAAGTCCCTTAAGAAGAGACCGCGCGGCCTAGAAGCAAGCTGACTCTGATGAGTGCGCTTTCGATGACCTGTAGGGAAGAAGTCCTGACCTCCGAACGTGGTTCGGACGGGTGAATGGTGGGCAGAGAGGGACTCGAACCCCCGACATCCTGCTTGTAAGGCAGGCGCTCTAACCAACTGAGCTATCCGCCCATTCTGTGGTGGACCTGCTTCAGTGTAAGGGAGCGCGGAGCGAGATGCAATGTGGAAGCACTCCTTCGGCGCAATTGCCACCGCGCGCGGGTTCAGGATATCTTCATCCATTGTGTGGGGTTACCCGCTTTTTCGTGAGAGGAACCAGAGAACAGCATGGGAATTCGTTTGCATTTTTGGGGCGCCGCCCGAACAGTTACCGGATCATCGCATCATCTGGAGTGTGCGGGGCGCCAGATTCTTCTGGACTGCGGACTTTTTCAAGGCAGACGCCAGGAGGCTTACGAGATCAATACCCATCTGGCTCTAAAGCCGGAAGAGTTAGCCAGCCAGAACGGAACCGCACTGAGTGCAGTTGTCTTGTCGCATGCTCACATCGACCACAGTGGAAATCTTCCCGGGCTGGTGAAGCAGGGATACCGCGGACCAATCTATACCACCCCGACCACAATCGACCTCTGCAATCCCATGCTGAAAGACAGCGCGCATATCCAGGAAGGCGATGCGGACTTCATGAATCGTCGTCGCTGGGGCCGCAGACAGATCGGTGCGCCTCCTGGAGTAGAACCTTTCGCTCCGCTTTACACGCAGGAAGATGCAGAACAGGTACTGCAGCAGATGCGCCCGGTGCATCTGCATGAACCGACGATCCTGGCGGGCTCGACCAGGGATGAAGGATTCAGCGTCTCGCTAACCAATGCAGGACACATGCTCGGGTCGGCCTGCGTTCTCGTCGAGGCGAAGGAGAAGGGCGAGAAGACGCGGCTGCTATTTTCCGGAGATGTGGGAAGAAAAAATCTTCCGATCATCAAAGACCCCGATGAGGCGCCGTCCGCCGATTACCTGATTATGGAGAGCACTTACGGCAATCGGCTGCATCAGCCTCCCGGCCCGGTAAAGCAGAAGCTTTCCAGGCTGATCAAGCGAGTGACCGCACGTGGCGGCAGAGTTATCGTCCCGGCCTTTGCTGTAGAACGAACGCAGCAGCTCGTGATGTTGCTGCACGAGCTTACCGAAGAAAAGCAGATTCCCGATCTTCCAATCTTCGTAGACAGCCCCCTTGCCAGCAAGATCACCGAGGTATTTCGCGAGCACACGGACGACTGGGACGAGGAGATCAGCGGATACTTCAAGAAGGGCATCGATCCCTTCGGATGGGAACGTCTGCGTTACACCCAGACCGTACAGGAGAGCAAAGCTCTCAACGATCTTCATGTCCCATTCATCGTGATGGCTGCCTCAGGCATGTGTGAGGCAGGAAGAATCCTTCATCATCTGAAGAACGGAATCGAGGATCCACGAAACCTGATTCTGATCACCGGATATCAGGCTGCTAATACTTTGGGCCGCAAACTGGTCGATAGGCTTCCTGAGGTCAACATCTTCGGCGAGCCGATGCGGCTGCGTGCCGAGGTTGACTCCATCGGGGAACTGAGCGGCCATGCCGATCAGTCCGAACTGCTGGAATGGATGGCACCCGCGGTGAAAGGGCTGAAAAAAGTCTTCCTCGTCCATGGCGAGCCATTGGCACAGCAGGCGTTGATGGAAGAGATCCACAGACGCTATGGCCTGGAGGTGGTTTGTCCTGCGCGAGGAGATCGCTTCGAGATTAGCTAACCCTCACGGTCCGCTTGCCTGAGGCGGCGAACCAGTTCGGGATCGCGGAACGACTCCGTTCCGCCGGCTCGCAACGTGGACGTCGCTGCAGCAAGGTTTCCTGCTGCCGCACAGGCTGCCAATGGCTCTCCCTGAACAAAGCGTGAGAGAAAGCCTGCATTGAAGCTGTCACCGGCGCCGATTGTATCGATGGGGATGACCGCCGTGGCAGGAATCTCCCATCGCTGCTTGCCCTGTTGTACCAGCGCACCGCGTTCCCCGCATTTGACGGCAACGATCGGGACTTGCTGCGACAGCCAGTCAACCGCCTCACTCAGGTCGTCTTTGTGAGCCATCCGTCGAGCTTCGTCTTCATTGGGTAAAAGAAGATCGATGACCGGAAGCATGGATGTGAAGGTCTCGCCCCACTCGTCGTCCGGATCATCGTTGGTGTCGAGCGAAACAGACAGACCCCGCTCACGAAGCTCTCGACAGAGCCCAGGCAGGCCTTTCTGAAGTCCCTTCTGCAGAAAAAAGGAGGAGACATGAAAGTGCTTTGCCTGTGCGAGATAGTCGACGTTCAGTTCATCGGTCGTCAGCTCGGCCATCGTTCCCAGATAGGTGAGGATGTGCCGGGAGGTGCCATGATGCAGCAGGATGGTAACTCCGGTCCGCGTTCCATCGACAGTCTGGATGCAATGAGAAAGATCGACGCCAGCCTGCTGCAGCCGATCGAGCGCAACTATACCCATCTCATCGCGTCCTACCTTGCCGATTAGTCCTACGCGGCTGCCTAACACGGCAAGATTGTGGGCCAGAATGGCAGAGGAGCCCCCAAGCGTAAGCTTGAAGTCCTTCGCCAGAAGTTCACGTTCCGTGGGCATCTGCCGAGGAAGACCGTAGAGGATCAGGTCGAGATTGATATCGCCTGCAATGGTGATGTCAAAACTTTTCATGCCGAGCTCTAAAGGGTGACAACACGACTCAGATTTCTGGGGTTATCCGGGTCCAGCCCCTTCGCCAGACCGCGATAGCTTCCGAAAAGCTGCCCCCACACAACGTACACGGCAATTCGCGCTAGCTCCGGGACAGAGAGGCCGAGCTCGATGAGAAGATCTGCGGATTCCGTAAGAGCACGCGACGCGGTATTGGTGACTGCCATCGTCGAAGAGCCAAGCAGCTTCATCTCACTCAGTACTGCAGCCTCTTGATCGAGACCCGCCTCAGAGATCAGGGCTCCAACGAGCGTCTTTGGGCCTGCGATGGACTTCGGACCGTGACGAAATTCCAGCGTGTGGAAGTATTGCGCGTAGGTACTCGAAGATTCCATCACCTTCAAAGCCGTCTCGGAGGCGATGGGATAGAGAGGTCCCTGCCCAAGAAAGGCAATGTCGTTCAACTCTGTTTGGGCGAACGCCTCAACTTTGGAGGTGTAGGTTTCAAGCAGGCGCGTCAGCTCTCCCGGAAGACTCTTTAGTGCATCGAGAAATGCAGTCCTGCCGGCCAGGGTTCCGGCAAGGTACTGCAGACCAAGCAGCATACCTGTAAAGGAAGAGGTCATCACCGTGCTCTTCTCTTCAACAGGCAGCTTAAGAACACGTGGAGTCATCTCCTTCAGCTCGTGACCGTCGCAGGTGACCGCGAGAAACGAGATTCCGTGCGCCTGAAGATATTCGGCGACCCGCAGAACCTCTGAGGTGTGACCCGATCGAGAGATCAGGATAGGAAAGTAAGCGCCTTCACGATGAGGAAGCGCCAGCGAGGGAAAGAGAAGAATCTCTGACGCAGGAATTGCACGCGCCGGGACGTTGAGAAGCATGCTGAGACTGGATGCCGCGGCCTGCGCCAGATAGTAGCTTGTACCGCATCCGACGAAGACCCACTCCGCTCTCTCCGGCTCGCGTCCTGCGACCAGTCCCGTCAGGTCGATCTGATCGAGCATCGAAAAGCAATCGCTCCAGACCTTCGGCTGGTTCTGAATCTCTCTCAGCGTCCACACATCATGATGCATAAAAGACAATTCCCTCCGCAGGAGCAATGCACTCCTGTAATTTCATCATACTCAAGAAAGGAAATAAAACGAAACAAAAGAAAATCAGGGAATGTCGGGGGAACAACTCACTTGTCGGGAAAACAGACTCACTTATAGATACGATACCTCAGGCGAGGATCACTTCGATTCCTGCAGCCCGAAGCGACTCGAGATCTTTCTCTGGAATCTGAGAATCGGTGATGACCGTGTGAACGGCCGAAGGGGGAACGATCAGGGCCAGGCTTCGTCGATTGAACTTTGTCGAATCGCACACCGCAATGGTTCGGCGCGCTGCCCGGACCATCGCGCGATTGACTCGCGACTCCAGCACATTCGGTGTGGTGATTCCCACGGACGAATCAAAACCATCGACTCCGAGGAAGAGAATGTCGGCGTGGATCTCTCCCAGCATCTCCTCGGCCAGCGGGCCGACCAGCGAAAAGGCGTTCTTCCGCATGGTGCCGCCGATCAGGATGATCTCGAAGTCGGTGCCCGCAAGCTCCGAGGCGATATTGACGGCGTTGGTAACGATGGTGAGGTTATGGAATCGCCGCAGGGCCTGCGCAACAGCGGTCGTCGTCGTTCCTGAATCCAGCAGAATGCACTGCCCGTCGCGAACGAACTTTGTTGCGGCCTCAGCGATCCGCAGCTTTTCTTTCAGCCGCTGACGTTGCTTTTCCTTCAGAGAAGGATCCACCAGGGTTGTAGGCTGCGGAGCAAGAGCGCCGCCGTGGGTTCGCTGCACTAACCCGCGGCTCTCAAGATTATTAAGGTCTTTGCGGATGGTAATGCGGGAGATTCCGAGAGTGTCGGAGAGCTCCGCAACGATCACTTTCCCGTTCTTCTGAATCTCGGAGAGGACGTGCTGCCGTCTCTCCTCAATCAACATCGGGTTTCCTTTTCTGGAAACCGGTCTCGCTTTTTTCATCTTCGTCTCAGGTACCGTTCAAATGTCGTACAGGGGCCCAGGATCATTGATTGGACGTATTCCACCTATCGGTGGTCACTTTTTTATGAGAAATTGGTTTCCTTATCTTTCGAAGAGTTATCTTTCCTTGAGAGGCACGAATTTACCCGATGACAGAACGGAACGACAAGTTTGTAGACATGGTCACTGCAACGGCCGCGGTTGACCTGCGATTGAGTGACTTTCATCCGCGTTCCTCGCTCGCGCTGGAGGAGCATACAGTCCTTAAGCCGAAGTACCCGGCGATCGATTATCACAACCATCTGGACTCGACTGATCCGAACGAAGTGCTTGCGATCATGGACCGGTGCGGCGTCGAGCATGTCGTCAACATTACCATGCGGGTTGGCCAGGAAGCTTTGGATACGATGGACCGCTTCCACAAGGCGGCTCCGGAGAGGTTCTCGTCTATCGGCTGGATGGACTGGAGTGGAGTCGACCGCAGCGATTTCGCCGAGGTCACCATCGAGCGCCTGAAGAGGATGATGGATCATGGCGCGTGCGGTATCAAGTTCTGGAAAGATCTCGGCCTGACCCTGCGTGACGCCACGGGCGAGCTGGTGCGGATCGATGAGGATCGTTTTGCTCCCATCTTTGCCGCCTGCGGCGAGCTTGGGCTGCCCGTCATGTTCCATACCGCCGACCCTACCGCCTTCTTCGATCCGATCGATGAGCGCAACGAGCGGTATGAGGAGCTCGCCGCGCATCCGGACTGGGGCTTTCACAACTCCCCTGTCTCCAAGCGGGAGCTCCTGGAACAACGCAACCGCGTGATTGCGCGGCATCCTGAGGTGACGTTTGTGGGGGCGCATTGTGCGGAGAGCTCGGAAGATCTGCGCTACCTGACGGAGCAGCTCGATGCTCTTCCCAATCTTCAGGTCGACATCAGCGCTCGAACGCCGGAGCTGGGCCGCCAGCCCTACAGCGCACGCAACTTCTTTCTCAAATACGCAGACCGGATCCTATTCGGGACCGATCTGCTGCCGGACGATGCCATGTACCGGTTGTACTTTCGTTTTCTTGAGACGGCGGATGAGTACTTCGAGTACCCATCGCACGCCTCAAGACAAGGCAGGTGGAATATCTATGGCTTGTTTCTTCCGGACGATGTTCTGCGCAAAGTCTATCGGGAGAACGCGCTCAAGCTCATGCCGCATCTTCGCTAGCGAGATGCGGCCGAGCGAACAGGAAAGAGCCGGGGAAGCCGAGCGTCGCGCAGCCAGAGACCGGCCCAGACCACGACTCCCACGAAGGCAGGAACGAGGCTTGCACCGACCGATTCGCCCCCTCGAAGGCTAACTGCGGTTGCACCGCCGAGATAGGCCGTCATCAGGACCGCGCCCAGGAACGATGTGGCGGGAAACAGGTAAAGCAGTGTGCATCCTATCTCGATGTAGGCGAGATGGTGGATATGGTGGAGAGGAAACATCGGCGGCGGTGAACCTGCAGGCGCGACGTAAACAAACTTCATGATCGCGGTAAACAGCATGAAGAGAGCGGAGAGCGCCGTAAGGACATAGCCTGTTCGTACGAGCTTCTTCGATGGACTCGGCAAAGCAGAAGGGCTGGTGATCGGAAAGAGATCGCGCAGTCTGTCTTCGCGCAGCCAGATGCCTCCCCAGATAAAAAGAGCAACGTAGATAGGGAAGAGGGTGTGCGAGAAGAGCGGATTATCCACCCGCAGGTGCAGAGCGATCGCACCTCCAAGGTAGCCGGTCAGCAAGAGCGCGCCCAGGATGGACGTCGTCGGAAGCGCGTAGAGTGCGGTGCAGACCAGAGCGACTACGCCGATCGCCGGCGTAAGCCCCATGGGAAATCCGAGTTGTGTCTGTGCCTCGACAACGTGCGGATTGGTGGTGAATTTAATGCCTGCATCCATCAGCAGAAAGAGAATGGAAAGGGCTGTGAAGGTATAGCCGGTGTAGAACTTTGCCTTGGACGGGGCGTTCTGTATCTCGACGGTCATGTACGTTCTTCTTTCTCGGTAGAGGTAGAGTGGAGCCGCGACGTCTCGGTGCGCCGCGGTCCCCGGATTGCCGCTTCTCTGCTTCCACTCCAAAACGTGTCACCCTGAGGGAAGCGCACGGCGCGAAGTCGAAGGAGATGCGGTCAGAATGTTAACATCAGGCCTTCTGGCGCGACTCCAGTTCAGCACGGAGTCGCTCTTCGCTCGCCCGCAACTCAGGCGTAAGCTCGGAGCCGAAATCCTCCAGCTCAAAGACCTGCCGAATCTCGATCTCGCTCTCTTCGTCGAATGGATTGGGGCAGCGCTTCACCCATTCAATCGCCTCTTCCTTCGATTTGCACTGCCAGATCCAGAAGCCGGCAATCAGCTCCTTGGTCTCGGAGAAGGGTCCATCGACGACCGTCCGCGTCTTGCCCTTGAAGCGCACACGCGCACCCTTCGAGCTGGACTGCAGGCCCTCGCCGGCGAGCATAATACCGGCTGCCACCAGCTCCTCGTTGAACTTGCCCATCTCTTCGAGGAGCTTCTGGTCGGGGACTGCGCCAGCTTCGGAGCTGGGCGTTGCCTTGAGGATGATCATGAATCGCATTGCTTCTGTATTCCTTTCTCAAAAGAGTGGTTGCTGCAGGATCAGGAGGCCTTCCTGGCACGCGCCTGCATCTCGGTAAACCCTGCAGCCGCTCTCTGAACATCCGGGGGGAAGTCGGCCATCTCCTGCACCTGGCGAACCTCGACGATCTCGTTGGGAGAGGCAGGGCAGCGCTTTGCCCACTCGATGGCTTCTTCGCGAGACCGGACCTGAATCATCCAGTAGCCTCCCAAGACCTCCTTAGCCTCGGCAAAGGGACCATCGCTCACCTGCGCTCTGCCGTCCGGGAACGTAACGCGCGCTCCCGTCGAAGGCGGATGCAGGCCATCCACAGCCAGCAGGACTCCAGCCTTCTGCAGGGACTCGTTGTACTTCATCATTGCGGCTACAGCTTCCGCGCCCGGCATCGTATCCGGCGCGGCGCTTTCGTAGCCCTTGGGAATCATCAGCATCATGAATCGCATGTTTCGTCCCCTTAAGCGTTCTGAACCTGGTGGCTGAGTTTGAAGGATTCAATGCAGTTGCCGGAATCATGGACGAGGCGAATCTCCACCTCGCCATCCCCTGCGATCTCCAGAAACTCCCGAGCTTCGGCGATGGCTTCTTGTTTCGAATTGACGCGAAACAGGGCAAAGCCTGCGATCAGCTCTTTGGCCTCCGAGAACGGGCCATCGGTGACGCTCAGCTTCCCTTGCGAAAGACTGACCTTCGCTCCTTTGCTGGTCGCGGCGCAGCCTTCGGTGGCGAGCATCTTGCCCTCCTCAATCTTCTTATGGATAAGCGTGCCCATCCTGGCCATCATCTCGGGCGTTGGAGGGAGGTCAGCTTCCACGCTGGCAGTATCCGCTGGACGATAAAGCATAAGAAATCGCATCTCTAAATCTCCTCTTTTCAGATTTGTGCTGCATCAGGCCTTTGGTTCATTGCAGTTGATCATCCAGCCAATGCCGTAACGATCCGTGAACATGCCAAAACGCGTAGCCCAGAACGTAGGCTGAATCGGCATAATGACCTTGCCGCCGACAGAAAGGTCGTTGAACACGCGCTCGGCCTCAACCACCTGATCGATCTGGAGGTTGACGGAGAAGCCCTGAGGTTTTTGATAGTGCTCGGGCGGAGAGTCGGAGGCCATCAGGACAGCATCGCCCACCGTAATCCGCGCGTGCATGATCTTGTCGCGCCATTCAGGAGCGACATGTTCCTCGGCTGCGGTTCCGGCGTGGGGAAGCATCGCCTCAATCTTGCCCTTGAGGACACGCTCGTAGAACTTGAAGGCTTCTTCACAGTCGCCCTTGAAGAACAGGTAAGGTTGGATTTGCATCGTCGATCTCCTTCGCTTGATAGAGCGGCTTTTCCTGCCGCTCTACATACTCGTCGAATGGAGCCGCAGGAAATCGACACTCCTCACAAAAAAAATAACCTTTTCGTCTCCAATGCCAGAATTCGAGGCGCTGGCGACTTGGCAGCGCGAACTCGCTTGCAGAATTTGTCGTCCTGAGCTGAGCGCAGCAAGGTCGAAGGATCTGCGTTACGCAGATTCCCCGACCAGATAGACAGAACAAAGCCGCAAAGAAACTCCCTAGGCGACGGTCGTCGTCTGCAAAATCTTCGCTGCGTCGTCCGCCATGGTCTTTGAGGCGTGCCTGGTCAGTTCCTCCGCATAATCAGCGGGAAAGTCGGTTGCCTCAATGACCTGCCGGATCTCGACCTCGACGTCGCACTCGCCCGTGAGGGTGGGACATCTCCGAGCCCAGGCGATCGCCTCTTCTTTAGAAGGCACGTCGATCACAATAAAACCGGCCACCAGCTCTTTGAGTTCAGTAAACGGCCCATCGACGATGGTCTGCTTGCCCTTGTTTACCAGAATGCGCGAAGAGTTTGCGCTCGGCTGCAGCCACTCCCCGGTCAGAAGAACACCGGCATCCCGCATCTCCTGGTAATAGCTTCCAATGGCGCCAAGAAGCGACTTGCTGGGCAGGCCTGCGCCCTGTTCCATGTGTTTGTCGGCCTTGCGAAGAATCATGAATCGCATGAGTCTCTCCCGGGTTGATTGTAGTTGCCAGCTCCGCGGCCCAGCTGTGGAATCCGTGCGGAAAGGCTTGTTCTTGTGACCAGCAGCAGGGAGAAACACGGGATGTTCCTGCACTGAGATTTCGGGGAGAGGTATTCTTACGACGACGCGGCAGGTGAGCAAAGACTGAACCTGAGTAGGTGCGGAGCCATGCGATCTCGACGAAGTTTTGCAGGCATCGGTCTGTTGATCTGCACCGTTGCAGGATTTGGACTCGGCGCGAAATTACTGGCCGCGGGTGCAGCCTTAGTGAAGGCAACTCCAGACCAGGTAGCGCAGTTTTCCGGCACCTATCGTTATGCCGGGAACGCCCAGGAGGAAGAGGCCCGGAAAGCGGCGATCGATCATGCCGTCGAAGGGATGTCCTTTCTCATTCGATCAGCTGCGCGAAGCCGCATCACGGCGACGACTCAGATCCTGAGTTTGTATTCGTTTTTCCTGGAACCGGGAAAAATTCGGATCCGTCCGCAATCGCGGCCCGAGATGATCTCCGGAGACCATGGCGAGCCTGCTGACTATGTCTACAACGGCAAGCGGAGCAAGCTTACGCAAGTCTTTGCCGAGGACCGCATTACGCAGGTGTTTGTGTCGGACGATGGGAAGCGCCAGAACGAGTACACCTTTTCGGAGGAGGGCAAGGTGATGACCCTCAAGGTCACACTATCCAGTCCACGGCTCACAAATCCCGTCGTCTACTCCTTGTCTTATAAGAGAGCGAACTGAGCAGAGCGTGTGGAACGCACTAGCGCGCTAGCCGCTCCAGATGCCGATACCCACCTGTTGCGACAAACATCGTCAGGAACACCGACAGGTTATAGCTCGCATGAACCAGCGTAGAGCAGGCAACCGAATGCGTCCGGATGCGGACGACCGTCAGTACCAGCGATACGCAGAACAGGACAAACAGCGCGACCCATGTGTGTCCCAGTTGCTCGCTGTGAAGCAGCGCAAAGAAGATGCTCGACAGAATGGCTGAAAAGATAACGGAAGCCAGAGTCAGGTTCGTCGAGTTATGCCAGTGCTCGCGGGCCGCCGGTGTCTTGGGCAGACAGAGCCAGTCGTATGCAATTGCAAAGGCGGGGAAGAGGAATCCGCGAAACGCGATCTCCTCGGCCAACGGAGCGAGGAGTGTGCCGAAGGCGGTGACAACCCAGACATCGGACGGCGTGCGAAAGAAGTCATCCATGGGGATGGACTTCGGGACAGGAATCAGCGAAGAGACCGCCTGTACGGTAAATCCCATGAGAAGGCCCATCGGGATCAGCTTCAGGATATTCCGGCGTGCCACGGCGAAGTCCCAGTGGATTCCTTCGCCAAACGAACGCTGCCAAAGCGTGGGGAAGAAGAGCCACGAGGCTACAAGCGTGAGGACATAACTGACAGCTTCGGCCGCGACCATCAGTTTTGGATGTGCTGCAGCAATAGCGGTCTTGTGCGGGTCCGCGACCGGATGGGCAAGACCCAGCAGAGAGACCTGGGCGACGAACAGCAGAAAAATTGCCAGCGAGAAAAAGAGAAGCGCGTGGCCGATATGCGGGACGCGGGCGGGAACACCCGGGCCGAGAGCGTCCGACGGTGGAGGCGCCTGGATAACGAGGGCCTCGCCATTCGGCGGTGGCAGCGTGGATGCGTCCACCGCAGGAACCTGCGGCTGGGAGTAGTCGCGGGGCAGATCATCGGGCAGCGGAGGTGTAGCAGGTCGGCTCATGCCTTCTTCTTTGCCGTTTTTACGGCGGTCTTCTTTGCTGCTTTCGCAGACTTCTTCGGTGTTTTGGAAGCTGCCGTTTCCGTCAGTTTAATCGCCCGGGCGGTAGGAACCCCGGTTTTCTTTTCAGGCGCAACGAATTTGCCCTTCGCCTTCTTCTCAGGATCATCGGCCGCCCCAATATTTTGGGGTTGAGGACCGGCGTGGCTGGTTCCGTTTCGGCTGGAGGCGAGCTGGTCGGGCGTGTAATGACGGGCGAGAAACTCCGCCGTGTAAGAGCCCTTCACCGTAGCGATCTGCTCCGGGGTTCCGTGCGCGATAATCTGGCCGCCCCCTTCGCCCCCTTCGGGGCCAAGGTCGAGGATATAGTCCGCGTTCCGGATGATGTCGAGATTGTGCTCGATGATCACAACCGTGTTGCCCAGATCCGTCAGCCGGTGCAGCACCTCCAACAACTTGCGAACGTCATCGAAGTGCAGTCCTGTCGTCGGCTCGTCCAACAGGTACAGCGTGCGGCCGGTCTGTCGCTTTGACAACTCGCGGGCAAGCTTCATCCGCTGAGCTTCGCCGCCGGAGAGCGTCGTCGCCGACTGTCCCAGATGGATGTAGCCTAGCCCGACGTCGACCAGGGTCTGCAGACGCTGGTGGACAGCGGGAATGTCCTTCAGGATCGGCAGCGCGTCCTCAATCGCTAAGTCCAGAAGGTCAGCGATGGAGTAGCCGTTGAACTTTACCGCCAGCGTCTCCTGGTTATAACGGCGGCCGTTACAGACCTCGCACAACACATAGACGTCAGGCAGGAAGTTCATCTCAATGCGGCGCTGGCCCTCGCCCTGGCAGGCTTCGCATCGTCCGCCCTGCACGTTGAAGCTGAAGCGGCCCGGCTTGTAGCCGCGCTCGCGCGACTCCGGCAGCATGGCGAAGAGATCGCGGATCGCAGAGAAGACGCCCGTATAGGTCGCGGGGTTCGAGCGTGGAGTACGTCCGATGGGCGACTGGTCGATCTCGATGACCTTATCGATCTGGGAGATGCCGCGCACACGGCCGTGCTGGCCGGGTTCTTCCCGCGATCCGTAAAGCTCTTTCGCAAGCGCGCGATAGAGAATGTCGTTAACCAGCGTGCTCTTGCCCGATCCGGAGACTCCCGTAATGACAGTCATTACGCCGAGAGGGAAGTGCGCTGTAACGTTCCTCAGATTGTGTGCCTGCGCATTCTCGACCGTGATCCAGTTGCCGGTCAGAGGCCGCGGAGCCTGCCCCGGCGTGGGGCGCGTGACGATGTCGATCTTCCCAGCGAGATACTTGCCGGTGATGGAAGCATCGTTGGCCATGATCTGCTCCGGCGTGCCGTCCGCGATCAGATGGCCGCCATTTTTACCAGCTCCGGGGCCAAGGTCGAGTACGTAGTCGGCCTTGCGAATCGTGTCTTCATCGTGTTCGACGACGAGGACGGTGTTGCCAAGGTCGCGCAGATTTTCCAGCGCGGCGATCAGGCGCTGATTGTCACGTTGGTGCAGCCCGATGGAGGGTTCGTCGAGTACATAGAGGACTCCGCGGAGGCGCGAGCCAATCTGCGTTGCAAGCCGGATGCGTTGGCCCTCGCCGCCCGAGAGAGTCGCTGCGGAGCGATCCAGGGAGAGGTAGCCGAGGCCGACGGCATTGAGAAATTCCAGCCGTTCGATCACCTCGCGCTGCAGCCGGTCGGCGATCAGGCGTTCGCGTCCGGTGAAGTTCATGCTGCGGGCGCTGCCGAGAGCGCGTTCGAGAGAGAGAGCTGTGAAATCCGCGATCGACTGGCCGTTTACCGTGACCGCCAGCGACTCCGGGCGCAGCCGTTTGCCCTGGCAGCGAGGGCAGGTGGTCGCGGACATGTACTGCATCATGTACTCGCGATAGCCTTCGGACTTTGTGTCTTCGAGGTTGGCGCGGAGGTACGCAAAGATGCCGTGGAAGCCGGTTCTTCCTGCTTCGCCTTTGGGCGGCCCGTAAAGGAACAGATTCTGCTGCTCGGTCGTGAGCTGGTCGAAGGGCTTGCGGATGTCGATCTTGTATTTTTCTGCGGCGAGCTTGATCAGACGAAGCAGATACTGCGAAGCCGAGCCCGGTCCCATGGCTCCGTCGAGCAGGGGCTTGGACCAGTCGGTGATGGTCTTGGCCGGATCGAAGTCGTAGATGGATCCCAGGCCGTGGCACTCGGGGCAGGCGCCGTAGGCGGAGTTGAAGGAGAAGCTGCGCGGCTCGAGCTTGGGAACGTTAATTCCGCAGTCCGGGCAGGCCATCGAGGAGGAATAAAGTGTCTCCTCCTGCTTCCGGGTGACAGGATCCTGAATTCCGATCAGCACCAGGCCGTTGGCCATCTGCAGGGCTTTGGCGACGGAGGCTTCGAGACGGCGCGTGTCGTACTTCGGCTGCGCTCCGGCGAGAGCCGCTGTGGTGTCGTCGGGCGGCAGCGGCTTGAGGATGATGCGGTCGACGATGGCTTCGATGGCGTGGTTCTTGCGCTTTTCCAGGCGCATGCCTTCGGTGATCTCGATCATTTCGCCGTCGACGCGGGCGCGGAAGCCCTGCTGGTCGAGGGCTTCGAGCTCTTCGCGGAACTCGCCTTTGCGGCCCCGCACGATGGGAGCCATGATCGTGATGCGTTCGCCGGGAGCGAGGGAGACGATGCGCTCGACGATCTGATCGGCAGACTGGCGCGAGATGGGGCGATGGCAGTTGGGACAGTGCGGCTGGCCAACCGAGGCGTAGAGCAGCCGCAGGTAATCGTAGATCTCCGTGATGGTTCCGACCGTCGAGCGCGGGGAGCGCGAGGTCGTCTTCTGCTCGATGGAGATCGCGGGGCTCAGTCCGTCGATGGAGTCGACGTCGGGGCGCTCCATCTGGTCGAGAAACTGCCGGGCATAGGCGGAGAGCGTCTCGACGTAGCGGCGTTGGCCCTCGGCGTAGATGGTGTCGAAGGCGAGAGACGATTTGCCGGAGCCGGAGAGCCCGGTGACGACGGTCAGGGTGTTCCGCGGAATGGAGACCGAGACGTTGCGCAGGTTATGCTGCCGCGCGCCGCGCACGGTGATGTGGGTGATTCCTCGTAAATTGCGGGGAGTGGTTTGGGTTCCCATAGACGGTTGCTGAGGCTTTATGGCCAAGTATCTAGGATACGGCATTTGTGCTCTGTGTTCGATCCAGCCACGAGTCCTGGGGTGCGGACAACTCGGAGCTCGGGGCCCGAATTGGGCAAACGTACCCAAACATTCAATATCCCGGGCCTCATGGGGCATTGAATTTCTGCCGATCTTTGCATCACAGTAGTAAATGCGAAGCTGATTCAGACAAGAACGTCGCTGACCGCTGCGCGAAAGTTAGAGGAAAATGCAGTGAATTCGTCGATTGTTCTTATCTCCGCTGTACTCGCATCGCTGGCAGCCGGTGTTCTCAGCGCTTATGGAATCTGCGTAAGCATGTTTCGCCTCTTCCGGATTCACGCCCGGCAGGTCGCTGCAGAGCGCCAGTCCCGCACGGTTGTAGCCCCGTCGCAGGTTGCTCGAAGCTGATCGCACGGTCCCCCCTGCGCATATTCGCGCAAAGTCTTCAAAATAGAGAAGATAGGTCTGGACTTCCAAGCTAAAGTCTTGTAACTAAAAGGCTTGCTGTAAGCTGTTGAAATGGAATGGCTTGCGGCCTGTTTCGGGAACTCGTCTCTCTCATTTAAGGATAGCAAACCGAGAGAACGAAAACGGCAAAACTATCTTGTTTGCCTTGTTGAAGTTAGCGGGCTCTCCTGCTTGACACGGCTACGCTCACAGCAGCGCACGATCCGGCGTTGTTCCTTCAAGATGCGGCGTCGTTCCCTTTGGATCAATGCGATTGGGATCAGTGAGATTGCTGTTGTTGTTGCTGCTGCTGCTGCCGCAGCTTCATAAGCTGATCGAAGATCTGCTGCGGCGTTCTGGCGTCGGTAGGAGCCTCAGAACCGTTCAAGCCGGCGGTGCCGGTGGTGTTGGTCGGCGTTGCCGGGGCCGCCTGGTTTGCCGGAGCTACCGGAGCGGCGGATCGAGCGGGTTGCGGAGGGTTGGACTCGTCCGGAGGCTCCGGGGGATTGACCGGTTGGGCCGCCTGCGCATCCGTATCGTCGGCGTTGTTGTCCTCAAAGCGCATGGCGTTCGGGTTGGGAGGCGTCGGGCCTCCGGCGCGCGGAGTGAGGATCAGCTCGGCGGGCTTGCCTCCGGTGCTCGAGAGGAAGAGCATGTTGCTGCTCGTGCCGTCCAGAAGCTGATTGAGAACCTCAGAGATCGATCCGGGGCCATAACCACCAAAGACCCTTTCATCAGTTACGCCGCCGGTGATGGTGATTCCGGTGACGCGAGAGATTTCATGAAGGATTTGATTGAGGCTCGAGTTGTCGGCTTTTACCGTAAGCTTGTCGCCGGTGTAGGTGACCTGCGGACGATTGGGGACAGCGGGTTGGGGCTGGGCGGCGGGAACCGTCGTCGGAGTTGCCGGGAACTGAGATGGCTGCGGGTACTGAGCGCACGCCGGAATCGCGAGGCAGAACAGAGCTGCGAGTCGGATTGGGGTCTGGGCGGACATGCTCTGGGCTCTATGGTACGACGGTTCGATTGGTTGAAGGTCATCGAGTTGGTGCTTTGGAATGCGGACCTCAGGCGCTGCAGCGCCTTCCCCGGCGGAAGCTACTTTTGGCACGGCTGAAGCCGTGCCCTTAACGAGGCGTTTTGAGCTTCGCCCAAATGGCCGACCTTAGGCGCGATGAAGCTGTGCCGAAGATGGGGGTACCCGCCTGCATCGAAGAAGAAACTCGCTTGCGGATCAACGATCTCCACGTGACTTATGGCTGGGTGTTGGAGAAGTTCGCGAAGTAGCCGATCAGCCCCACCTCTCAAAATCGAGATGTGCGGCTGATCGGGCTGATGAGGACCGCAGATCCTTCGACTTCGCTGCGCTTCGCTCAGGATGACACCTCGCTATCCTGTCCTGCTGTCAGGATGACACCTTGCTGTCATGTCCGACTGGAGTGCTTGCTGTTGCAGGATCCGGTGGATGCAGGAAGGCCAAACGACGAAGGCCCGGGTTGCACCGGGCCTTACGCCATCTGTTGATTTTTGAGATCAGGCGGTGCGGGGTTCGCCGAGGCGTGGGACGAGCAGCTGGAAGATCAGCAGTGCGGTCACATAGGCGAAGCCAGCCATGGCGAAGATGGGTAAAGGGTGGAGTGAGAAGTAGTGGGAGACGATCCAGGTGAAGACGGCTCCTCCGATGGCTCCGGCGGTTCCTCCAATGCCGACCACCGTGCTGACGCTCGTCGATGGGAACATGTCGGTCGGGGTAGAGAAGAGGTTCGCGGACCAACCCTGATGCGCGGCGGTGGCGAGGCAGAAGAGCGCAATCGCGGGCCAGGCGTTATTGGGGAAGAGATCGTGCATGTGAGGCACAAGCATGATGGGAAGGACACAGAGAGCGCAGACGAGCATGGCGAACTTGCGTCCGGAGTTGACGCTGTGTCCGTGCTTCATGCGGAAGCCGGAGAGCCAGCCGCCTGCGATCGATCCGATGCTGGCGACGGTGTAGATGACGATGAGCGGGTACTTGACGTGGTTGAGATCGAGCCCGTAGTTATCGTTGAGGAACTTAGGGAGATAGAAGAGGTAGAACCACCAGATGGGATCGGTGAATCCCTTTCCGATACAGAAGGCCCAGAAGCCGCGATGGCGCATCAGGACGGAGTAGATTGGCTTTCCCTTGGTGACGGGCGCGAGGTCGGCCTGGGTCTGGGTCAATCCGCGACGCAGCTTGTTGTAGGGGAAGAACAACCAGATGACGCACCAGATGAGCCCCATGGAGCCGGTCGTGATAAAGGCGGCGTTCCATCCCCAGCGCATGGTGACGGCGGCGATAAGGACCGGAGCGACGAAGGCGGAGGCGTTGGAGCCGGAGTTGAAGAGGCCGGTGGCGAGGGCTCGTTCTTCAGAGGGGAACCACTCGGTAGTGGCCTTGATGGCGGCGGGGAAGTTTCCGGATTCGCCGAGGCCGAGGAAGATGCGGGCGATGCAGAAGCCGACTACGCTGCCGACGAGAGAGTGGCTGATGGAGGCGCATCCCCAGACGAGAATGGCGAGGGCATAGCCGGTCTTGGTGCCGAGCCTGTCGATGATGCGACCGGCGAAGAGGAAGCCGACGCCGTAGGCGATCTGAAAGCAGATCAGGATGCGGCCGTAATTAATGTTGTAGACAGTTTGATGAGCGGCGTCGATGCCGGGGACCCAGCCCATGAAGCTGAGGTGCAGGAGCGGCTCGATGAGCGAGAAGACCGAGCGGTCCATGTAATTGATGGTCGTGGCAAGAAAGAGAAGAAAGCAGACAAACCACCGGACATTGGAGCTATCGGAGGACTTCTGAGGTGCTGAGACGGTGAAGCCCTTTGGGGAGGGGCTTGCAGCTGAATTTGTCGACATGAATCAAAGCTCCGGCGGCAAGGCTGGTCAGACCATTGCTTGAAAGTGGGCCGCTAAGGCCGTGGGAGTTCAAAGATATTCGTTTTCTGGATGAGGATAGCCGTTTGAAGGCCAGTTGTGTCAAGACCAAACAAAATAGGTTGAGCTGTAAGTGGTCCAGCCAATGATTGCTTTGTTCGGTCTTGGCAAAGTAGGCTTTTGTGGATTCGCGGAGGAGTGGAGATGCGGTTGCGAGTGCTGGCTGTGCTGGTGTTGCTGGGAGTGTGTTCGGGAGTGTCGTGGGGCAAAAAGCGCGAGATTGGGGTAGCGCAGGCGGGTGGCGAGTTCACGACGATCCAGGCGGCGGTGAGTGCGGCTCCGGCAGAGGGCGCGGTGATTCGGATTGCACCGGGAATTTACAGGGAGGTGGTCCATGTCGACAAGCCTCGCATCGAGTTTCGGGGAATGGGCAAGAGGCCGGAGGACGTGGTGCTGGTTTATGGGAACAGCGCGGCTTCGACGTGCGGTACGGGCTGCTCGGCGACGCTGTTTGTGACGGGTGAGGACTTCTTTGCCGGGAATATGACCATCGCGAACGACTACAGCAAGACGAGCCAGGTGCCGTCGCAGGCGGTGGCGGCCTCGGTGCGGGCGGACCGGGCGGTGTTTCGGAGGGTGAGGCTGCTGGGAGCGCAGGACACCCTGTATGCCTCGAGCATGGGTTGCATGAAGGGCGCAGAGGCCGGGCCGAACTGCGTGACCGGGCGGCAGTACTACAGGGACTGCTACATCGAGGGCCATGTGGATTTCATCTTTGGGGACGCGAAGGCGGTGTTCGAGAATTGCGAGATTCGCAGCATAGCGCATGAGGCGGGAGGGTATGTGACGGCTGAGAGCAATACGCGGCCTCATCAGGATGCGGGATATGTCTTCAACCATTGCCGTCTGACTGCGGAAGATGGTGCGGGGAAGGTTTATCTGGGTAGGCCGTGGCGGGATTACTCGACGGTGATTTTCATGAATACGAAGATGGGTGCACATATTGAGCCGGAGGGATGGTCGGAGTGGAAGAGTGCACCTGCTCCCCGGCTGCCGACGGCGACGTACGCGGAGTATCGGTCGAGCGGACCGGGAGCCAATGCGGTGGCGCGAGAGAGGCTGGCGAAGCAGCTGACTTCGGATGAGGCGAAGAGGTACGAGGCGAAGGTGTATCTGCGTGGGGCGGATGGTTGGGATCCTACGGGGGTGAAGTGAGTGCCTCAGGGGCTGAAGCCCCTTTCCTTGTTATGAAAGCGATGGCAGGGCTGAAGCCGTGCTCTTAAGCGAGGCGGTTGCGCTTTGCTCGAATACCCCATTCATGTCGCGATGAGACTGCGCCATGAATGGGGATCCGGCTGTGGAGCTACTTGTTGGTGTTGAGGACGAGGACGGTGGCGACGGGATCGAGCGCCTGGGCAGGGAGATCGACGTCGAGGGCGGTGCCCTTCTGGGTGAACTTGAGTGGCTTATGGGCTGAGTCGGCGAGCAGGTAGGCTCCTGTGACTTTGCGAGGCATCTTGTCTACGTGGAAGTGACCCTTCCAGTCGAAGATTTCGACATAGACTTTGTTGCCCTTGGTGGTGGAGCGCCAGTTCCAGGTGGGAGTGAACTTCGGGTTGCCGCGCTTGTCCTTGTCGGTCTGGCTGAAGGTGCCGGTGGGAGTGTCGAAGATGGTGGCGCTGGTTCCGTAGATGGCTTCGCCGTTCACCTTCATCCACTTGCCCATGTCGTGGAGACGATCGACTTCGGGCTGGGGAACGATGCCCTTGGAGTCGGGGCCGATGTTGAGCAGGTAATTGCCTCCCTTGGAGGCGATGTCGATGAGGTTGCGGATGAGAACTTCAGAGGACTTGAAGTTGGTATCGAAGGATTTGAAGCCCCAGGTGTCGTTGATGGTCATGCAGGACTCCCAGTCTTCTCCAGGGAATCCCTGAGGCGGAATGTACTGCTCAGGGGTTTCGGTGTCGCCTTTGTAGGTTCCGCCGAGACGATTGTTCCAGATGAGGTTGGGGTATTTGTTGAGGAGCTTGACGATCTCGGCGGAGCGTTCGGGAGCCATAGCCTTGCCGGGGGTATCGAACCAGACGACGACGGGGTAGCCCTTATAGTTCTCGAGCAGTTCCTTGATCTGCGGGATGGATTTTTTGTGGAGGTAGTCGTCGAAGGAGCCGTCCTGCGCCTTGTCCCAATGGCCGGTGTCTTTATTGTGGTCGCCGCGGACGGCTGCGCCGCCGCCGGGAGCGGTCCAGTCCTGTGACTGCGAGTAGTAGAAGCCGAGTTTGACGCCCTGCTTGCGGCACTCTTCGGCGAGCTCTTTTAGAGGATCGCGCTTGAAGGGGGTGGCGGCGACGATGTTGAAGGGATCGACCTTGGAGTCGAACATGGCGAAGCCATCGTGATGCTTGGAGGTGATGACGATGTACTTCATGCCGGCTCCCTTGGCGAGGGCTACGATGTCATGCGCGGAGAAGCCGGTGGGGTTGAACTGTTTTGCGAAGCCTTTGTAGTCGGCGACGGGGATGGAGAGGTCGTTCATGATCCACTCGCCGATGTGGGTGGTGCGCTGGCCGTGCCACTCCCCGGCGGGGATGGAGTAGAGACCCCAGTGAATGAACATCCCGAAGCGGGCATCGCGCCACCATGCCATGCGGGCATCCCGCTGGGCGGGAGTCTCCTTGTCCTGAATGGAAGGTACGGGGTGATGGGTGGGGGTGGTGTCGGGCTTGCTGCCCTGAAGCTGGGCGAAACTGAGCGAAGCTGAGGAGGCAAAGAGGAGTCCGGTTGCGATGCTGCGATGCAGAAGATTCACGGGCGGTCCTTTGGATTAATTTACGGCACGGGAATTATAGGTGAAAGTACTCATTCATGGATGCAAATATCTGAGGAGTCAAAAACGTCCGGGCTTGGAAGCGGGGTTATTATCGCACTGGTGAGCGGAGACGAGTCGAGAGCGGCGAGTGTGCAGGCGATGGTGGAGCGTCTGCGGAGTGGAGATGTGCGGGCGCTGGCGCGGGCGATCTCGATGGTGGAGGACAGGACTGCGGGGGCGGAGGAGTTGCTGGCGGCATGCCACACGATGGCAGGAAGTAGCCTGAAGATTGGAGTGACGGGGCCTCCGGGAGCGGGGAAGAGCACGCTGGTCGATCAGATGTCGCAGTGGCTGCATGGCAGGGGGGAGAGAGTAGGGGTGGTTGCGGTGGATCCTTCGAGTCCTTATACGGGTGGAGCGTTGCTGGGGGATCGGATTCGGATGCGCGAGCCGGTGGAGGATGGAGGAATCTACGTACGCAGCATGGCATCGCGTGGGAAGGTAGGCGGCCTGGCGAGTGCAGTGCGGGATGTCTGCGAGGTGATGCGGGCTTCCGGCAGAGGAAAGATTTTGATTGAGACGGTCGGGGTAGGGCAGGATGAGGTGGAGATTGCCCGGCTGGCCGATGTTACGGTGCTGGTTCTGGCACCGGGTATGGGAGATGAGATCCAGAGCCTGAAGGCCGGGGTGATGGAGATTGCGGATGTCTTTGCCGTCAATAAGAGCGATCTGGCAGGCGCGGATCGGATGGCGGCAGAGATTGTTGCAATGCAGGGTCTGGGGAGTGCGACCGAAGACGCGGCGGCTGTGGTGCAGACGGTGGCGACGACGGGCGCAGGAACTGACGAGCTGATGGCTGCGGTTGCGGCGTGTGGGGAGCGGAAGCGGAGACGAGAGATTCCGGATCGAGATTTGGATGGGATCGCGGACCAGGGGGCTGAGTGGATGCGTGGGCTGGCGCTGGACCACCTGGGGATCGCGGTGAAGAGTATCACCGGTGCTCGTGGGTTTTACGAGGCGCTGGGGATGAGGGCTGCGCAGGAAGAGACGGTGGAGCAGGAGCAGGTGAAGGTGGCGATGCTTCCAGTCGGTGCGAGTCGAATCGAGTTACTGGAGCCTACGGCGGAAGATTCGGTGATCGGGCGTTTTCTGGCGAAGCGTGGAGAAGGGCTCCATCACATTGCTTTGAAGGTAGAGGATATCGAGGGGATGTTGAAGAAGCTGAAAGAGGGCGGAGTGAGGCTGGTGAACGATCGGATTGGAGTGGGAGCAGGAGGGCACCGTTATTTTTTCGTGCATCCTGCGAGCACGGGCGGTGTGCTGGTTGAGATTGTGGGGAAGAAATAGATGCGGCTGCTGTTGATCGATACCAGTGGAGGAGAGGGCAGCGTTGCGCTGGCGGAAGGGGAGCGCGAGCTGAGAGTAACGGCGTCGGAGCAGATGCCGGGAAGGAGCGCTTCGGAGCGGCTGATCCCAGTGATCCGAGAGATGCTGAACGCACAGGGTTGGAGATTGAATGAGCTTTCAGCGATTGCCGTGGTTCATGGGCCGGGGTCGTTTACAGGGGTGCGGGTAGGAGTGAGTGCGGCGAAGGGGCTGAGCGAGGCGGGGAAGATTCCACTGATTGCGATTTCACGGCTGGCTGTGCTGGCGGATGTGGCGGATAGGACAGAGGGAGATATCTGTGCGGTGCTGGATGCCGGGCGCGGGGAGTTCTACTGCGGAGTTTACGCACGGGGCCAGAAGGTAAGCGAAACCTTATTGACTGCGGACGAGGTTGCGGCTGCCGCACAAGGAACTGCGACGGTGGTGGTCTGTGAGCCCAGGGTGGCGGAGGCGCTGAGGGATCTGGGACCCCGGTTGGTCGCGGAGCCTCGCGCTGCGGATGTGCTGCCGTTAGTGGCAGAGAGAGTGGCTGCGGGGGAGTTTGAGGATGTGGCGACTCTCGATGCGAATTATCTGCGGCGAACGGATCTGGAGATCTTCGCGAAGATGGCGAAGATCCCTTCAGCGGGTTCGGCGGGTTAGACGTGGGGTCGAGGATCAGAGCAGCACGGGCAGAGGATGTGGCGGAAGTATTCGCACTTGAATGCAAGGTGCAGGAGGCTCCGCACTGGCCTTTGGGCGCCTATATGGAGATGGTTGAAGCGCGCCCGGAGGCGGTTCGCCGGTGCCTGCTGATTGCCGAGCGGATGGATAAGCCCGGTCTTGTGGGATTCGCCGTTGGCAGGATTGTGGAAGCCGGAGACGAGCCGATCGCCGAGTTGGAGAGCGTAGTTGTGGCAGAGGAGGCCCGGAGAGAGGGAATCGGGAGGGCTCTCTGCGAGGCGGTGCTTGACTGGTGCCGCGCGGAAGGAGCCAGCAACGTCGAACTCGAGGTGCGGTCGTTAAATTCTTCAGCATTGGCACTTTATCGACGCCTCGGTTTTGTCGAGGAGGGGCGGCGGAAGGATTATTATCGCGCGCCCTCCGATGATGCGGTGCTGATGCGGGTTGTCGTCGAACGATGAGATTCGGCGTGGGGGTTGGTGAACGGGAGGAGCAGTGGATAACAGGCTTTGCCGGGCTTTGCGAGGCTGTGGTAGCGTGTTGAGCCAGCGTAGGGAAGTCGAATGAGCTGGAGGTATCTTACTGATGCAGACTGCGAAATACACAGAGCTCCCGAATGCTGGTTCACATCCATCTCTTCAACAGTTGGCGCAGGAACATAGTTTGTACGACCGCAGGCTGGATATGCTGCGCGCGAAGATGTTTCTGAGCGAGCCAGAGAAGCTGGAAGAGATACGGCTGAAGAAACTGAAGCTAAGTATTAAAGATGAGATGGAACGATTGCGGCGAGTGGAGATGTCGCAAGCAGAACACTAGGCAGTTTAGAGTGCCGATCCCACTTGAACCGAGGTATACACGGTCGGGGCGGAGTGTGCCTGGGTTTCGGTCTTTTTGGTTTCGATTACGGATCTCTGTTCTTTTCAGGGACCGCAGATCCTTCGACTGCGCTCCCTTCGGTCGCTTCGCTCAGGATGACACGGCTGTAGGGCGGGAGTTATGCGTGGGTAGAGCGCGTGGTTTTGAGTGAGCGGTTCGAGCTTGCTCGAATTCCCACTCCTGCCGCGATGAGATTGCGCCATGAATGGGCTCGGCAGGACCGCAGATCCTTCGACTGCGCTCCCTTCGGTCGCTTCGCTCAGGATGACACGGTTGTGGTGGGAGTTATGCGTGGGTAGATGGCTTGGTTTGAAGTGAGCGGTTCGAGCTTGCTCGAATTCCCACTCCTGCCGCGATGAGAGTGCGCCATGAAGTGGGTGCCGAAAACGGATGACGCTGCCTTTATTGTTGCTTCACTCGAGACGCGCGTTGAGCTTGCCGTCTCGCTCGGAATGACACCCTTCCCAGGACTGGCTTCGGTGAATAAACGGATATGTTACGAGAGCAGGAAAAAGATGGATTTTGGGAGGCATCCTCAACAGCTTGAAGAGGCTGGTGTATTCCGTGGTCTTATAATCGTCCTTTATGGTTCGAGATGGGTACTTTTACGCGCTTGGTCTGGGTGCCGTGGCCGCAATGGTGTGGCTGCTGACGCACTCTTATATTTTTCTGGCGCTTCCTTTGCTGCTTGCGGCGTTTTTTCTGTGGTTCTTCCGGGATCCGAATCGGACGATCCCAACGGGACCGGGTCTGATCGTGTCTCCGGCAGATGGCCTGGTGACCGACACGGAGTGGATTGAGACGACGGAGGGCAGCCGGTTGAGGCTGAGCATCTTCCTGAATGTCTTCAACGTGCATGTGAACCGTTCCCCCGTCGCCGGCAGTGTCAAGCTGGTGGAGTATCGCAAAGGCGAATTTTTGAACGCGATGAAGGCGGAATCCGTACTGAACAATGAGCAGACGCTGATTGTGGTCGATGCGGGAGATTACGAAGTTAGCTTTAAGCAGATTGCAGGGCTGCTGGCGCGTCGCATTGTGTGCAATTTGAAGGCGGGCGACCGGGTGGAGCGCGGACAGAGAATCGGGTTGATCAAGTTTGGATCCCGTGTTGATGTTCTGCTTCCTGCGGAGGTGACTTTGAAGGTCAAGACGGGTTCGCGGGTGCAAGGAGGTTCGACAGTGCTTGCGGAGATTGTGCAACAGGGGACTCGGCCGACGACGACCTCGACTACGGTAACGGTGGCCTAATGGGAGCCGGACCGTCGGGGATGGCGAGCGAGACAAGGTCGGGAAAAGAGAAGCGACGTCCGAGTCGCGGCATGTATGTTTTGCCGTCACTGTTTACGGCGGGCAACGTTGCCGCAGGGTATTACGCGATTACCCAGAGCATCCAAGGCTCGGCGGCTGAACCGGCGTTTTTCGATCGTGCTGCCCTAGCCATTGGATTCGCCGTTTTATTTGACGGTGTGGACGGGATGATTGCGCGCCTGACCAATACTGCGAGCGATTTTGGCCGGGAACTGGACTCTCTGGCGGATGTAATTACGTTTGGGGTAGCGCCGAGCCTATTGGCGTACATCTGGGGCTTCCGAATGCTTCCGATGACGGAATACCCGCATCTTCGGGACCGCATCACGCATCTGGGTGTCTTTGTCTGCTTCCTGTTTTTGATCTGCGGCGCGAGCCGATTGGCGCGCTTCAACATCAGCGTGAATCCGCAGCCCAGAAATCCAGGAAGGCCGGGGAAGAAATACTTTGTCGGGATGCCGATTCCTGCGGGCGCGGGTGTGATTGCTTCCGTGATTCATTTTGAGAACGGGGCACCGATCTCGGATGCGCGACTATCGGCGGTGTGGCTATGCCTGATTCTGTTTACGGGATTTTTGATGGTCAGCACGTGGCGGTTCTGGAGCGGTAAGGAGATCAGCCTGGGGCAGCGGCATCCTTTTCAGCTGGTAGCCGTTATTGTTGCCGTGGGTGCGTTGATTGCACTTTATTCAGAAGAGGTTTTGATCATAGTTGCGCTGGGCTACCTGGTCTCTGGAGTTCTGGCACGGTTGGCATATTCGTGGGGTCAGAAGAGACGGCAGGTGGGAACTCCTCATTGAGGAAGGGCACGAAAAATTTAGCCATTGCAGGTGGAGATGACGAGCAAAGTGTATCGCATAGGTGTTGTTGGAGCTTCTTCGCTGGCAGGGAAAGAACTGAGCGAGGAGCTAAGTGAGTCGCCTCTGGCAGCTTCGAACGTGACTTTGCTGGAGGAAGAGGATGATGTTGCGGGAAGGCTGGCTGTGGCCGGCGACGAACCCTCATTTATCCAAAAGCTGGATAAGTCTTCCTTTGAAGGTATGGATTTTGTGTTTTTCGCGGATGGAGTGGACAGCACGAAAAAGCACTGGCAGGAGGCCCGGAGAGCCAACGCGAGTATTGTCGACCTGACCTATGCTTTGGAGGGAGAGAGCGAGGTTCTGGTGATGTCTCCCTGGATTGACGAAGCATTGGGAGGGAAGGCATCGAAGGGGACATCGCCTCATCTCGGAACTCAGGCGGTGATTCCGGCACATCCAGCGACGGTCATGCTGGGGATGGTGGCCGCCAGAATTCAGAGTCGTTTTCCTGTGCGAACGATTGCAGCGACGGTGATGGAACCAGCTTCAGAAAACGGTAGAGCCGCTATGGATGAGATGCATCAGCAGACGGTGAGCCTACTTTCGTTTCAGGATGTGCCGAAGGAACAATACGACGCTCAGGTTTCGTTCAACCTGCTGCCGGCATTGGGAGCGGAGGCGAAGGTGAAGCTTCGATCGACCGCTGCGCGGATTCAATCGCAGTACGCGACCTTATCAAACGGTAGCCTTCCGGAGTTAGCTCTCCAGCTGATACAAGCGCCGGTTTTTCATGGTTATGTTGCGTCGGTCTATCTCGAAACAAGCAACCCTGCCACGGTTGCCGAGGTAGAGAGCGCACTGGCAGGCGACCATATCGACATTGTTACGGATGAATCTGAGGCTCCGAGCAATCTGACGGCAGCGGGCCAGGAGGAGATTATGGTTCGGGTGGAGGCTGTGGCGCGAGATGCGGAGAAGGGCACGCGTTTCTGGCTTTGGCTGGCTGCGGATAATCTCAAGCTTGCAGCGGTGCATGCGATTGCCTGCGCGGGCGAGCTTCGCCGCTTGCGACCGTCAGGAAAGGTGCAGTGAATCTCCGCATTGCAGTAATGAAGTCTTTGCAGTAAGGCGTGACGGATAGTTTTGAGGAAAGGCGGAAACGTGCTGGGGAACGAGAAAGAGTTACGTCCGACCAATGAGGCCGGGATGCGGATAGGGATCGATCTAGGAGGTACGAAGATTGAGGCCCTCGCGATTGATGAGCAGGGAGAGGAGTTGATTCGTCATCGCGTCGATACTCCGCGAGACGACTACAAAGGCACGGTGGATGCCATGGTGGGCCTGGTTCATTTGCTGGAGGCAAAGACCGGTAGGACGGGTAGTGTCGGAGCGGGAATTCCTGGGAGCATCTCGGAGAAGACCGGGCTTGTGAAGAATGCGAATTCGACATGGCTCAATGGGCGTCCTCTTGATAAGGATTTGTCGGCAGCCCTCGGGCGCGAGGTGCGGATTGCCAATGATGCGAACTGCCTTGCGGTTTCTGAAGCGACGGATGGGGCAGCGGCTGGAAAGCATGTGGTCTTTGGAGTGATTTTGGGCACGGGCTGTGGAGGTGGCGTTGCTATCGATGGACGTGTCCATGCCGGCCCGAACGGTACGGGTGGCGAGTGGGGGCATAATCCGCTGCCATGGCCTACGGATGAAGAGAATCCGGGGCCGCTTTGCTATTGTGGCAAGCGAGGCTGCATGGAGATGTGGGTTTCGGGTACGGGCCTCGCACGCGACTACCAGGAGATCACGGGGCAACGGAGAACAGCGAGGGAAGTGATTGCTGGATTCGAGGCCGGCGAGACAAACGCGGTGAGGGTCGTTGACCGATTGGAAGATCGGCTGGCACGAGGCTTTGCGACGATCATCAACAGCCTTGATCCGGATGTGTTTGTTCTTGGAGGTGGTCTCTCGTTGACGCAGCATTTGTATGAGAGCCTCCCGAAGCGTCTTCCAGCATATGTCTTTGGTGGAGAGGCAGACACCCCGATTTTGCAGGCGCGCTTTGGAGATTCAAGTGGTGTTCGCGGAGCTGCGTGGTTGTGGCCGAACACGCGTCAAGTCCCAAGGTAAGCGGGGCCTATGCGATACTAGATCGAGGAAGACTTTTGAGAGCATGGCGAGCCTTGATAGGTTTGAGTGTTCGAGGAAGGCCGGGATGGCGGAACTGGCAGACGCAGCGGACTCAAAATCCGCCGACCCTTGCGGTCGTGGGGGTTCGACCCCCCCTCCCGGCACCAATAAAATAAAGACTTTATATCGAAATTTGCCTCTCGGAAGCGAGAGGCCAATTTCCTTTGGTGGCTGTTCTGATGGCTGTTCGTTTTTACATAAGTGGCCGAATGGCTGTTTGTGAGCGCCATGGTCTGCAATGAGTGCAGATTGGACATTCCCCGGATTCCCAGAGCGTAGCCGAGGTCGGATCGGAGTCAAGGCCGCGCATACGCGCGCCGCTTTGCGGTCGTAGAGCCTTGACACCGACTCCTGAACCTCGGCAGATCATCCCAACATCCGGGGAATGTCATGACTCAACGACTGAGAAGAGCGCGGCAAAATGGAGATACACCTTCAGCCCGTTTTAGTCCAGCCCTTCAACGGCGAGTACCGTACCTGACGGGCCAATGGAGATCCTGCCGGTGTCATGCGTTCGTTGAAGATTGCCGAGTGTTTCTCTTCGCTCTCTGATCGCTGTACGAACCTCGCCTTGAACATGCGTCGCGGATTCGAGAACTTCGTGTTCAACGCCGATAAACAAGTTAAGATTTCCAATTCCGAGTTCTGGAAACAGCGGTACACGATATCCGTCGAACCGAATTTCACCTACTTCCTTTATCGCCACAGGCCTGTTCTCCAGAACATTTCTTGTGCGTGGTGCTATTTCAATGCGGGCCTCGACAGCTGCGGCTGACCTATACTGACCAGCCCAGTTGAGAAGTTGAGCTGATCTTGCATCGGTCGCCTTCTCTTCGAAATGCTCTGGATCGGGGATGAAGTAGATGTTTTCGGAAATCTTTTCAGATGTCGCCTTTGAGTTTTCTACTTTGATGCGTTTGTTGCGCTCTTCTTCAGTCTCGTTGTCTTCGGGGTCCACAATGAAAACTGTCGTATTGGTGGTTTGCAAAAGAGTAGCTACCACCAACCTTTCCACCGGTCGACCTTGAAGTCCGAAACGAAGAGCCGGAACCTGTTCAAGGCCCCTTCTGATCTGGTCCATCGACACACCTCTCTGCGTTTGACTTCCTTTGCATTCAACCACGTAATACGGAGCACCCGGGATATCCTGCCACATCAGATAGTCAGGTTGGAGTCGTCCTTGGCGGCGGATATTCTGATACCTCATGCGATCGGCTAGGGCCACTGAGACATCCACCCATGAATTACTGTTGAATAGTTTTTCCATAGCGAGACCAGCGAAGCCTACTCCAAATTCATCGGACATAAGTGTCTTTTGATGAAAATCCAGGTCCTTGCATTCCTCGTTGATCCGGAATCGACTAGGCGAAGTATTTGCAGCCGCTATTGCCCAAAAGTACCGCCGAGTTGCCCAACTAGCACTTAGTCTAGCCATGTTGGCCCACTGTGGAGTGGTCAACTCACCCGTCTTACGAAGCAAGTCAATTGCGCGAAACGTCATCAATGGCGTGTTAGCCAACGCAGGAACAAGTTGGGCAGCTTTCGCACCTGAAGGAGGTTTCCCTGCATCGGCTAGGCTTTGTTCACGTGCGGCGGCGAGCTGCCGTACCTTGGCGACGGTAGCCTGAGAGCTGTCGATCGAGACGGTGAAGTTCGAGGTTAAAACCTGTCTGAGACGTTGAATCGACATTGCGACTCCCGTGTTAGTGGATTCCGGAAGTATAGGTCGAAAACCAGAATCCTAGGGGAATGTCACCAAGAGGCTACGGCCTACTTCGCTCCAGACGCGATTCGCTCCACCACCGACAGCCGGTGCGCGGGAGACAGATGGCTATACCGGGCCGACATCGTGATTGTCTTGTGACCGGCAGCTTCTTGAATTTCCTTGATGCTCGCACCGGCCATAGCCAGCCAGGAGCAGAACGTGTGGCGATTGCAGTGCCAGACATACTCGGTAATGCCAGCCTCCTCAAGGCAAGGCTGGAACCACGAGCGGGTGTCGAATCGGCCCTTGCTGCCTTCGCGGGGGAACACCGGATCAGAGGCATGCTGCTTTGGACGCTTGAGCGATTCAAGAGCCGCAATGGCATCGGAGTTCAGGTGAACGGAACGCGCCGAGCCATTCTTCGTCTTCGTGAGCTCGATTGTCTTGCGACCAAAATGCACTTGGGACCAGGTACAGGAGTATTGCTCACTCAAACGCATCCCGGTATGGACACTCACAACGAACTCGGCTACGTGTTCTGGGAAGCGTTTGGAGATGGCCGTGTATAGACGGCCATAGTCTTCACGACTCAGGAATCGCAAGCGACCTGAACCTTCCTTGCGTTGGCGCACCAGCCGAGCAGGATTGATCGAGACTTTGCCATTCCGGATGCCCTCGCGATAACAGAGGGAGATGAAAGCTTTGTATCTGTTCGCCGTGGCCGCAGTCTTGCAGCGGGCGCGCAGCCAGCGCTCCAATTCCTGTGGCGTCAGTTCAGCGGCAGGGCGAGAGCCAAGCGCCTCGCGCACAATCTCTCCCTTACTCTTGTATCCGCGTTGATCTTTGTGGTGGGCTGTGAACTCCAACGCATCATCAATGAGTTCGCTCAGGATGAGAACCTTTGAGTTTCGTAGTTCTGGCAGCTTCCGTCCAGCCGCAGCGTCAGCCTTGCGTGTCTGGTAGAGCTTGATGGCATCCGACTTGCGTCCCACCTTCTCACGGTGACGCTTGCCCGCCGCATAGTAGTGAATCCACCAGATGCCGCTGTCGATTGGATGTTCGTATACGCCGCGCATCGAATGCTCCCGCTAGCCGTCTCAGCGGATATAGAATATCAAGACATCCGACAGAACAGCCATCGCTAGTAAGAGAGGCCAGTGCTTACCGAACGCCATAAAGAGATAGCCGGAAAAATCTGGGAAATCGCCAACCGTCTACGCGGTCCGTACCGACCGCCGCAGTATCGACTAGTCATGCTTCCCATGGTCGTGTTGCGTCGTTTGGACTGCGTCCTCGAACCGACGAAGGACGCGGTCCTCAAAGAACACAAGCGGCTAACAGCGGCCCGTACCCCAGAAAAAGCGCTGCCCCGCCTGCTGACCAAGATTGTTGATCGCAACCGTACTCAGCCGCTTTACAACACAAGCGCCTACACCTTTCAAAAGCTGCTGGACGACAGTGAAAACATCGCCCCCAACCTGGTTGCCTACATCAACGGGTTTTCGGACACCGCCCGTCGCATATTCGAGAAGTTTAAGTTCAGCGACCAGATCGAAAAGCTAGACAGCAGTAACCGCCTCTACGCCATCGTGCAAGCCATGGCGGGCGTGGATCTGCACCCCGACCGCATTGACAACATCCAGATGGGGTACCTCTTCGAGTACCTCGTCATGCGTTTCAACGAGCAGGCCAACGAGGAAGCCGGGGATCACTTTACGCCGCGCGAAGTCATCCGGCTGATGACCCATTTGGTCTATACCGGTGAGGAGGATGTGTATCGCCCCGGCGTTTATCGGGAAATCTACGATCCTGCCTGCGGCACCGGCGGCATGTTGTCCGTTTCTGAGGAGACCATCCGCGCCGGCAACGCCAAAGCCAACCTCGGTCTCTACGGCCAGGAGTACAACGACGAAAGCTGGGCCATCTGCTGCTCCGACATGCTCATCAAGGATGAGGAGACCGATCACATCATCCTTGGCGATACGCTGGGTGACGGCAAAACCCGTGACGGGTTTCCCGGCAAGCAGTTCCACTACATGCTGGCCAACCCGCCCTTTGGTGTCGAGTGGAAGGATCAGCAGAAAGTGGTCGAGAAAGAAGCCGACGAGCTTGGCTTCGAAGGGCGCTTCGGCGCCGGTCTGCCCGCCATCAACGACGGCTCTTTGCTCTTCCTGCAGCACATGATCTCGAAGATGAAGCCGTCGCCGGAACATGGCGGAGAAGGTTCCAAAATCGCTATCATCTTCAATGGTTCGCCTCTCTTTAGCGGCGACGCCGGCTCAGGCCCGTCAAACATCCGCCGCTGGATCATCGAGAATGACTGGCTAGATGCAATCGTCGCTCTGCCTGATCAACTCTTCTACAACACTGGCATTTTCACCTACGTGTGGCTCGTCACCAACCGCAAACCGCAGGAGCGACGCGGTAAGGTGCAGCTTATCGATGGAACGCGATTCTTCCAGAAGATGAAGAAGAGCCTGAACAACAAGCGCAATGAGCTGACGGAGGGACCTGACGGTCATATTGCCCGCCTGACCGAACTCTACGGCAACTTCAAGGACGGCGAGCGCGCGACAGTGCAGATCGACGGCCAACCGGAATCCAGAGTCGTCAGCCGCATCTTCGAGAATCGAGAGTTCGGGTTCCTCAAGGTCACCGTAGAGCGCCCGCTTCGGATGAACTTCGAGGTGACCGCTGAACGCCTCGCACGGCTGGAGGAGCAGACCGCATTCGCCAATCTTGCCGTCTCTAAGAAGCGCAAGGATGCCAAGACCATCGCCGAGGAAGAATCTACAGGTCGAGCGCAACAGGACGCGATCCGTGCTCTCTTGCGCACCCTCGCCCGCGAAGGGCTGTATATGGACCATGCAGTGTTCCTTGATGACCTAGATGACGCCGCAAAAGTGAGCAAGGTGAAGCTCCCGGCTCCGATCAAGAAAGCCATCCTGAACGCGCTGAGCGAGCGCGACCCGAAGGCGGAGATTTGCTACGACGCGGACGGTAACCCGGAGCCTGACAGCGAGTTGCGTGACACGGAGAATATCCCATTGCCCGCTGGCACCGCTCTCCCGTTACCGATGCACTTCGGGCCTGACCAGTCCAATGATGCCCTCGTCGCGCTCATGACGCCGACGATCGACAAATACATGCAGGCTGAGGTACTGCCGCATGTGCCCGATGCCTGGGTGGACTACAGCAAGACCAAGGTCGGCTACGAGATCCCCATCAACCGGCACTTCTACGTGTACAAGCCGCCAAGACCGCTCGTGGAGATTGAGAGGGATATCGCCGCCTTGGAGAACGATATTGCAGGCCTGCTTGGGGAGATGAAAGAGTGAAATCCTCCAAAGTCTCACCGGTAAAATGGCCGACCAAGCGACTCAAATACTGCGCCACGTACAACGACGATGTGTTGCCAGAGAGTACTGACGACTTTGCCCTTATTGACTACATAGAGATCTCAGATGTCTCGCTCACGAAAGGCATTGAGAGATCAACTCCGATGCTTTTCCATGAGGCACCCTCCCGCGCAAGGAGAAAGGTGCAGCGTGGAGATGTTCTCGTTTCAACAGTGCGCACGTATCTGAAAGCGGTGGCTTCGGTGGATGAGGCGCCCGAAAATCTCATCGCCTCTACTGGCTTCTGCGTCGTCAGGCCGAGAAAGGACTTTGATCAGCATTATTTAGGCTGGGCTCTCAAGTCCGAGCCGTTCATCGAAGAAGTTGTGTCGCGATCGGTTGGCGTGAGCTACCCGGCGATCAACGCAAGCCAAGCAGTCGACATCAACGTGCCGGTACCGCCGCTCGAAGCCCAGAAGCGCATCGCAGCATTTCTTGACGAGAAGACAGCGCAGATCGATGCCCTGATCGAGAAGAAGCAGCAGTTGCTGGAGCGGCTGGCGGAGAAGCGTCAGGCCATCATCACCCAGGCCGTCACCAAGGGCCTCAACCCCTCCGCCCCAATGAAAGACAGCGGCATCGACTGGCTCGGCCAAATCCCAAGCCATTGGGAAGTGAAGCGTCTTCGTTTCCTAGTACGGCTTCATTCCGGTGCTACGCCCACGACGGGAGCAATTGAGTATTGGGATGGAGATCTGAACTGGATTTCTCCAAAGGACATGAAGCGCGATTCGATCACAGAGACCCTTGATAAGGTGACCGAGCTAGCCGTCGACGAGTATGGTCTTACTTGCTTTAGTGAGACGAATGTCGTCATCGTCGTGCGCGGTATGATTCTGGCAAAAACCGTGCCGGTGGCAATTGCACCAGGTCGTTACACAATCAATCAGGATATGAAAGCGTTAGTCACAAACGGCAAGATGGTTCCCGAGTACCTTCAGATGTACCTCAGTGCCATCAGAAGTTTTTTGATGACGCTTATTGCCGAGGCAGGACACGGAACAAAGGCGCTTCGGACGGATGTATTGGTAGACACGCCGACACTCATTCCGCCTATCAGTGAACAAGAGACCATCGCAATGAAGGTGCAGCAGCAAAAAGACGATCTGGACAGGCTTTCTGACTGCGTTTCGAAGGCAGTCGCTAGGCTGACGGAGTATCGAGCGGCCCTTATCACCACCGCCGTCACAGGCCAAATCGAGGAGTTACGCTGATGCCTGGTCATACGGAAACCGATTTCGAGCAAGCCATTGAGCACGGCCTCATCTCAGCAGACCGCTATCAGAAGCGTGCTCCGGAGACTTTCGACGCGACGGTAGCGCTGTTCCCTGACGATGTGATCGGCTTCCTGCGTCAGAGCCAAACTACTCGCTGGTTTCAGCTCGAAGCGATGCTCAAAGACCGCACCGCTGCGACAGTAATCGACAGTCTGACTAAGGAACTAGCCAGCAAGGGCACACTCGGCGTCCTTCGCCATGGATTCAAGTGCTACGGCAAGGAACTGAGGCTGGCGTACTTCCAGCCGAACTCCGGCATGAATCCGGAGAGCGCCGCGCTTTACGCCGCGAACCGGCTGACCATGACGCGCCAGCTTGCCTTCAACTCTACCGTCCTGAAAAGGCCTGACGGTTCAGGCCGTCGCTGCATTCTTGATGTTGTGTTGAGCCTGAACGGGCTCCCCATTGTGACAGTGGAGCTAAAGAACCCTGTAACTGGGCAACGTGCCGAAGATGCCCGGCGGCAGTACATGAACGACCGCGATGGGCGCGACCCGATCTTTCGTTTCAAAGAACGTGCGCTCGTTCATTTCGCCGTCGATCCCGACGAGGCATGGATGACGACCGAGCTGAAAGGAGCGGAGACGCTCTTTCTGCCGTTCAATCGCGGTCACAACTACGGTGCCGGCAACCCTCCGGTGGAGGGCAACTGGAAGACACACTACCTGTGGGATGAGGTACTTCGTGCGGATAGCCTGCTGGATATCCTCCAGCGCTTCATGCACCTGGACATCAGCGAGAGAACTGTGGACACCGCCCAGGGCAAGCGCACCGTCCGCCGGGAAGCGATGATCTTCCCGCGCTACCACCAGCTGGACGCCGTGCGCAAACTCACAGCTCACGCGCGGGCGCACGGATCGGGGCGTAACTATCTCATCCAGCACTCGGCAGGATCAGGCAAGTCGAACAGCATTGCATGGCTCGCACACCGCCTGGCTGGTTTGCATGATGCCAATGATGCAAAGGTCTTTGACTCCGTCATCGTCATTACGGACCGGCGCGTACTCGACCAGCAGCTACAGAACACGGTCTACCAGTTTGAGCACAAGACCGGCGTCGTGGAGAAGATCGACGAGAATACGCAGCAACTCGCGAAGGCGATTGCGGGCGGAACACCGATCATCATCTCGACGATCCAGAAGTTTCCATTCATCAGCCAGGCCATCCGGACCTTGGAGAAGAAGGGTGAGGGCGTTGAGCTGAACACCTCTGGCAAGCGCTTCGCGGTCATTGTGGACGAGGCACACAGCTCGCAGTCCGGTGAGACGGTCGCTGCGCTCAAAGGCATCTTGAACAAGGACGGGATAGCCGACGCTATTGCCGCGCAGCTCAGCGAAGAAGAGGACGACCAGTTGACCGACGATGCGAAGGCGAATATCCGTCGGGAGATGATGGGGCGCGCTCGGCAGCCGAACCTTAGCTTCTTTGCCTTTACAGCAACGCCAAAGTTCCGAACGAAGGCTGTATTCGATGAGCCGGGACCTTCAGGGAGCTCACCGTTCCATGAGTATTCGATGCAGCAGGCCATCGAGGAAGGCTTCATCCTTGATGTGCTGAAGAACTACACGACCTACAAGCGCTTCTTCGGCCTAATCAAGCAGGTGGAGGACGATCCCGAAGTCCCGAAGCGCGCTGCAGCCAGTGCACTCGGTCGATTCCTGGAACTGCATCCGGTCAACATCGAGCAAATCGTTCAGGTGATCATCGAGCACTTCCGCCTGAAGGTGTTGCATGAGCTTGGCGGTCGCGCCAAAGCGATGGTAGTCACTTCGTCTCGTCTTTCTGCCGTGAAGTTCAAGAAAGCTTTTGACCGCTACATCCAGACGAAGGGATATACCGGGATTCGCGCATTGGTGGCGTTCTCAGGCACCGTAGAAGATCCCGACCTACCGGGAGCAACCTTTACCGAGGTTGGTATGAACGATGGCCTCCCCGAGCGCGAACTGCCGGAGCGGTTTGCCGGGGAGGATTATCGTGTGCTCATCGTAGCGGAGAAGTATCAGACAGGCTTCGATCAGCCTTTGCTCCAGACGATGTATGTGGTGAAGCGTCTGGCAGGCGTTCAGGCCGTTCAAACGCTCTCCCGCCTGAATCGCATCGCACCAGGCAAAACGCAGACGTTCGTTCTGGACTTTAGGAACGAGGAAGCTGACATCTTCCAATCGTTCAAACCGTATTACCAAGCAACCCCTGTCGGAGAGAATGCTGATCCGCAAAAGCTGAATGAGCTCCACCACAAACTGCTTCAGTTCGCGATCTTCACGCCGCAGGATATTTTGGATTTCGCCTTAGTGTGGTTCAAGTCTCGTCGCGACCCAAGCGGCCAAGACCACAAACTCATGAATGCTGTTTTGGATCGCTGTGTGCAACGATTCAAGGAACGTGAAGAAAAGGTACAAGAAGAGTTTCGCGGCCTGCTAACCACATTCCGGAATCTGTACGGCTTCCTCTCGCAAATCCTGCCCTATTTTGATGAACAGTTGGAACAGCTTTACGCTTTCGTTCGTAGCCTTGGGCCCAAGCTGCCGCAGCCAGGAAACGGAAGCCGGTTTACCCTTGATGACGATGTAGCGCTGAAGTTCTTCCGGCTGCAACAGGTCAATGATGGAACGATCGACCTCACAAAGGGTGAAGCGGAACCGCTGAAAGGGCCCACTGACGTTGGGACCGCTCGCGAGAAAGACGCGGAGGTAGCCCTCTCGACTCTCGTCGAGCAACTCAATGAGCGCTTCGGTACGGACTTCACACCTGCAGATCAGCTGTTCTTTGATCAGGTTCGCGCCTCAGCGGAAACAAATGAAAAGGTTGTAGAGGCCGCCAAGGCAAATAACCTCACCAATTTTTCTGCATATTTTGGTCGAATCCTCGATGACCTATTCATTCAACGAATGGAAGGTAACGATGAAATCTTCCAACGTGTCATGACAGACAAGCAGTTTCGGTCTATAGCTCAAGAGCACCTTGCTGAAGAAGTTTTTCGACGCGTGCATCAGGAAGAATCTTCCCAAGATGTAGGCAATGGATCATAATGCAAGGCTCAATAAACAGCGATGAGCTTGTTGGGCAGAACCTTCTAGGTATTGGGCTGTTGGATGATTGGAAAGACTCTGGCGGGGAGCTCTGAGGTTAGGGCGTTTCGCCAGGCAGGAGAGGACAAACCTTTAGGAGAGCTATGGCAGAACAGGTGTATTGGGGCATCCATATCGGCGCGGGCGGAGACTATATGGCTCGCGAGCAATCTTACGTGGGAATTGGCTGGCAGGAAGTTGGTGACCTCCGCAAATTAGCTCCCACGCGTGATGCATTCAAAGCTGCTGTTGCTCGAATTCTTCCTGAAAAGCCGCAGGGATACATCATTAACGCCGGCAGCCAATTGTTCCGGTTCATCCACGAGATGAAGGTCGGGGAGTGGGTGGTCTATCGTTCCAAAATCGACCGACAATTCTATGTTGGTCGGATTGCAGAGGATTACGAATTCCGGCCGGATCTAAGTGCAGAATACCCGAACGTTCACAAGGTGAAATGGGAGGGTGTCGTAGCCCCGACTAGTGTGTCCGCAGGTGCGCGGAATGAACACGGCTCTGCTCTCACGCTGTATCAAATCAAGAATTATGGCGAAGAGTTCATTCTTGCCGTTCAAGGCGAAAATGTAGTGTCCGATGAGCAAGACGAAGAGGAAACTGCAACCGTAGCTGCCGAGGCGGTTCAGAGCACTGAAGACTTCATTCTGGGTGAACTAGACAAGCATCTGAAAGGTGCCCCGTTCGAAGATTTCCTCAAAGACCTGCTTAAGACAATGGGCTACCGAACCGACGGAGGTGGAAAGCCGGGGACGGACGGAGGCATTGACATTACGGCATATCGCGATGAGCTTCGTCTCATGCCACCTATCATCAGGGTGCAGGCGAAGAGTGGCCATGGCCAGATTGGCAGACCAAAGGTTCAAGAGCATTTTGGCACGCTGGGCCAAGGAGAATACGGACTCTTTGTAGCCCTCGGAGGGTTCCATCCGAACGCTCTCGAATGGGCTAGATCGAGGAACAACCTGCGTCTGATAGACGGCCCCGAGTTGGTTCAGCTCATCTTGGCTCATTATGAAGAACTGCATCCGCGTTACAAGGCGCTCCTCCCTCTGACGCGTGTGTACATCCCACAACCTGTATCGGAAACGGTGAGTTAAAGACTGTGAATGATCGTCTGATCTGCTGCTCTTGTGCAGTAGGTGGCCATCTCACAGAAGTCGCTGCTGAGCAGCGGATGGAATGCTGACACGTCATCCCCAAACGGGTGCTGTGAAGCGTCTTGAAGGCATATTCCGTTAACTCCTTTCACTGCAATGATTTATATTTTCGTGTTCACGAACGTAAACGTTCCACATTCCTCTCCGTTTACACGCATTAAATGCCTTTCAAAGTGGGCCCTTATAGGAACTACATCACCTCGGAACGCATCCAAGCGAACATCAGAGAAGTCTTAAGAGGTGGTATTGTCCATGGCCTCCGCTGACACGCCGCAGCAAATCTTCGAACCAATTCCATCTACTCCGGCGGGAAACGAAACCTCGCGGACGAAATCCATCGCAACCAGGCTCACGGAAGCGGAGCTTGGCGACATCGAAGCAGCAGCTTCTAAGGCTGGAAAAAAGGTCTCCGAATGGTTGCGGGACGCGGCTCTCACGTCCGCCCGCTCACCACAGGAAGAGCCGACCGGCGCGGTTTTATTGGCGGAGATCATTGGGATGCGGGATCTCATGCTGAATCTGTTTGCCCAAGCATCGAAGGGGCCATTGAGCATGGAAGACATGCGCAAGATATCCGCTTATGCGGACTCAATTAAGGAACAAAAAGCCAGCCAACTCCTGTCTCTGAAGCGGTCGCAAACCATCACCAAATAAGGGGAGAAAGCACCATGCAATGGCCGGTTCTTCGCAGGGCGTTTCCGTGGAGAACAGGACTGCTGATGTGCTCGATTCCGGCCCTGGCATTGGCTGCGTTTCTGGCATGGTTCAAGTGGGAATTGCCACCCCTCCAACGCTACTATTTGATGACCTATTGGGACAGTTCCAGGCACACTGAAAGCCCCGCGAGTGTGACTCGAATTGAGTGGCTATATAAGGCAGCTCCCGGACGGAAAAGCGAGATCGTCATTCCCCAAGATGTCGATTCAAATGGAGCCGGATTGTTCCCGCTTGGTCTGTCCTCTTCGGCCCACGAGCGAGGGTGGAATGAACTGGTAAAGGCACCAGTTCAAAGATGGAAATCATCCGAGTTGGAAAGCTTCCTACAAGAGGACTTCTACGGCAACCGCAGCTTCGGAGAACTAATCGCCGAGCCGCTCTCCTTTATCTGCGTTATCCCGTTCCTTGCCCTCTATGTCGCAGTCATGATGAGACAGGAATTGGCTGGTGAATGGAGACGGCTTTATGAAGAGCTTTATGGCATCGAGTTCGCTTCCGATTGGAGTGCTGTTTGGCGGAAATTTCGAGAGCAAATTCAAGAGTGGAAACATCGTCTCTTTGCCAGAGCTAAAGCGAGTCTTCCAGCACCCCGATCAGAGCCCAAAGAGCCATCCACTAATGTCGCTAATCAGAGACCGTCGCACGCTGAACATGAAATGCCTTCGCGAGTTGAGAAGCCGCTCGTCACAGCGGCTTCTTCTGTAAAGCCAAAGCACCATATGATCTTTCCGGGAGCAGCAGCCATTCGTAACGGTGATGCACTCCCTGAGCCATGGGATAAATCACAGTGGATCGACTAGCTCTACGATCCTTAAAGCACTCCATCATGACCTTCCATTTCCTCTGACATTCAAGCTTCAAAGAGATCTTCATTGACCTTGTTTGGCCCGATGCATTCGTGCGTTTATTCGATCACGAGAAGAGCTCATATTGACTTACTTGTATGCGATGAATCAGGCGCGCAACATCAGTTCCATTCAGTATTCATGCGGGTATTCGCAACTATCGTCCAAAAAATATTTCTTGAAATTAGGCCCCACATTTCCACATTTGGAGTTACGCTATGCAGCAAGCAGTTGCAAGATTCTGCGGTTCATGTGTTGAGGCTTCTACGCATGTTGACTCTTTCCAAAGCGCTGTCGGCCAACCAAGCCCGCACATATCATGCGCGAGAGTTCGCTTCTGAGAAGCAGAATTACTGGAGTCGTGATCGCCAGGGACACAGTGAGTGGCAAGGAGAGCTTGCGCATGAATGGGGTCTACATGGCTCCGTCGCTGATGAGCAGTTCGCGCGGTTAAGCGAAGGACAGCATCCAGTAAGCACCGCGCAGCTCGTTAAGCACCAACCGGCAAGAACCTATGAGAACGAGTACGGCAAGCAGATTACCAGCGCGGAACATCGTGCAGGTTGGGATGCGACGTTCTCAGCACCAAAGTCTGTATCGGTAACAGCTCTCGTTGGCGGTGATGAGCGTGTGCGTGAAGCACATCGCGAAAGCGTTCGCGTTGCGCTGCATGAACTGGAGCACTATACGCAGGCTCGCATCGGCAATGTTCATGCGCCTGAGACAACGAGCAAATTTGTAGCGGCGACCTTCGAGCATGACACCGCGCGTCCTGTTGATGGATACGCGGCTCCACAGCTACACACCCATGCTGTGATCTTCAACATTACGGAACGACAGAACGGTCAGACACGCGCGCTGCAGGAGCGCAGCCTCTTTCAATCACAGCATTACGCAACGAGTGTGTATCGTTCAGAGCTTGCCATGCGGCTGAGGGGCCTCGGCTACGAGATAGAGCGTGGTCAGCATGGACAGCCAGAGATCAAGGGCTACTCACAAGAGTATCTGGAGGCATCAAGTCCAAGGCGTGCACAGATCAAAGAGCATCTTCAGGAGATCGGGCGCGAAGGTGCTGGAGCTGCTCAGGTCGCAGCTCATCGAACAAGAGACAGCAAGGATCTTCTTTCGCGCGAAGAAGTGTTGGAACAGCATCGTAACCTTGCGGCAAAGTTTGGCAATCAGCCCGAGCACGTTGTAGCTCAGGCTCGCGAGCGTGAGCACAAGGTAGAACAACAGCCTGAGAAGACGGTACAGCAGTCGATGACGTACTCACGCAATCATGTCTTCGAGCGGTCCGCTGTGCAGGATGAGCGAAGCATTTTGCAGACGGCAATGGATCGCAGCATGGGCCAAGCGACATACAGCCAAGTTCGACAAGAATTCAACCAGCGTGTGCGGAATGGAGAGTTCCTCATGATTGAGCGCTCCGATGGCAGAGCAGCACCGCTGTACACGACAGCCGAGATGGTTCGTTTGGAACGAGAGATCATCGATCTTGTGAAGAATGGTAATGAACGCCGATATGAGACTTCCATGCTGGTATCTCCTATCCTGCGTATCCGCATGGAGGATGCTCATCCAGAGTTGAGCAAGTCTCAGCTCGCCGCAGTAGATGACATCTTCCTGAGCCGCGAAAAGATTGTTGGACTTGATGGTGTAGCAGGGGCCGGTAAGACAACCACGCTGTCAGTCATTCGTGAAGGCGTCGAAGCCCAGGGTTACCGCGTCGAAGGATTCGCACCAACAAGCCGAGCCGCTCAAAAACTCGGTGAAGCTGGCATGATCACATCGACGCTTCAGCATCATTTAGCCAGAGGTAATCGGCCCGATACGGGAGGGAAGCGTCTTTACGTGTTGGATGAGTCTTCTCTTGCGTCTACACGGCAGATGCACGAGTTCCTTTCGCGTCTTCATCGGAATGATCGGGTATTACTTGTTGGCGATGTGCGTCAGCATGAAGGTGTGGAGGCTGGCCGCCCCTTCGCACAGCTTCAAGAAGCAGGGATGCACACGGTAAAGCTGGATGAGATTCTGCGACAGCGTGATCCAGAGTTGAAAGAAGCGGTTGAAATGCTGGCGCGCGGTCATGTCGCAGCGGCCATCGAAAGCCTCGACATTCAGGGCCGAGTGCATGAAGTGATTGGGCGTGAGGCGCGAATCTCTGCAATAGCGCGTGAGTATGCAGCTTCGCCGGAAAATACGCTTGTCGTGTCGCCGGATAATCGCTCTCGTGCCGAGATCAACACCGCTATTCATCGAGAGCTACAAGGGCAAGGCATTGTTGGCAAGCAAGAACATACGATGCAAGTGCTTGTCCCACGGCAGGAACTGACCGGTGCGGATCGTAGTTGGGCACAGCGGTATCAGCCCAACGATGTACTGCATTATTCGCGGATATCGAAGGAAACCGGCATTGGCAAAGGCGAGTATGCCCGTGTTCTTGCAGTAAACGGCCAAGAGAATCTGCTTACAGTTCTGCGCGGCAGCGGGGAGCAGACAACCTACGATCCACGCCGTCAGATGGGCGTCACAGTTTATCGAGCTGAAGAAAAGGCGTTTTCCGTTGGTGATCGCATTCAGTTCACGGCACCCAATCAAGAGCTGAAGATTGCTAATCGTGAGCTTGCCAACATTGAGAACATCGGCGCGAACGGTTCAATGCGCCTGAAACTTGATAGCGGACGCAATGTTGAAGTTGGAGTACACGGCTTTCCGCACATCGACCACGGTTACGCTATCACCAGCCATTCGAGCCAGGGGCAGACAGCAGACCGTGTGCTGATTCATGCGGACACGGAGCTTGGAGCCAAAGACTTGCTGAACCACCGCATGGCGTATGTGTCAGTCTCGCGCGGGCAGTGGGACGCGCAGATATTCACCAACGACCGAGACAAGCTAGTGCAGGCTTTGAGTCACGATATCTCGCACAAGAGCGCCCTTCAGCCAGAACAGGCAATCGCAGGCGCGGCGCAAAAGATCGGCCCTGCGTCCGAGAAGGTGATCGAGCGCAGCATGGGATACGGATTGGGTTTGTAAGAAACGAGTTCTCACAGAGGAGCGAACGATGGAGCCATTCAACATAATGCAGAGAAAGCCACCAGCGCGAGCCACCATTCCAGCCGAAGAAAAGCTGCTGGTCAGCCGTGGAGAGGCGGCTCAGCTCCTCTCCATCAGTCAGCGAGGGCTCGATTACCTGATTGCTAATCGGAAGTTGCCCACGCGGCGAATAGGGGGTAGAGTGCTAATTCCGGTGGCAGATCTACGCAAGTATGCGCGGGGCGATCATCCAGAACATATCGTGGCTTAATCAGTGAGTCTAGGCTAGTTGGTAGTATTCAGCGCACCATCCTGTGGCCTTGTATATAAGGTAAATCTTCCCCTAGACGGTCGGAAACCTTGTATATTAGGTATATGCTGACCTTGATTCAAATTGGCGAGATCGTTGCTACCAAACGTAGAGCGCTTGGTTTGAGCCAGGCTACGCTCGCGAAACAGGCAAGAGTTGGCCATTCAACACTAGACGCATTGGAGAATGGCCGAACTGGCGAGCTCGGTTATTCGAAAATAACCAGAATTCTTACAGCGCTCAGCCTTGAGCTGACCATCCAGGAAGCAGCGAACCGCCGCCCCACTTTGGAAGAGTTGATGGAAGAGGACCGCGATGATCAAAGTTTGGACCGACGGCGCTGAAGCCGGCTTGCTTGATCGCTCCGGACAGCGCGGCACCACGTTTCTCTATAAACCCGGAGCCCCTGAGCCGCGCGCCGTTTCTGTGACGATGCCCGTGCGCCTAGCTTCATGGGACATCTCGTATGGAATCGCACCCATTTTTGAGATGAACCTTCCCGAAGGCGTATTGAGAGAACGCTTGCGTCTTGCTTTTGCGAAAGCCATCGGGACATTCGACGACTATGACCTTCTGGGCATTGTTGGCCGATCACAGGTGGGCCGCATTCGCTACACCGGGCACGAAGAATCCCTCAATGAGGACGTACCCTTCCAGTCTGTGGACGAAATCCTCGCTCGTCGACGCCAAGGTGATCTATTCCATCACCTCTTGGACAAGTTCGCTTCCTTCTCGGGCATCAGTGGCGTGCAGCCAAAGTTCCTGATCCGCGATGAAGATGCGTTTTCAAAAACTGCATTCAATGGAGCGCGTCTGTCCGAAAGCTATCGCGGTGCTACACATATCGTGAAGTTCTGGGAGGCGCGAGAGTATCCGCAACTCGCAGCAAACGAGTACTTCTGTTTGAGAGTCGCTGAGAAGTGCGGCCTCGAGGTACCGTCGTATCGACTCGCAGAGGACGGGGCGGCACTCGTCGTGGATCGATTCGATCTCCGGGCCGACGGCAGCTATCGAGGATTCGAAGACTTCTGCGTCCTCAATGGCAAGGGCACTGACAAGAAGTACAGCGGCAGCTACGAGACTTCCATCCTCAAGCGATTTACGCAGTTTGCGAATTCGCCGCAAGTCAATATCGATCTCGAAAAGTTATTCACTCTGATCGCACTCAACTGCGCCCTCCGCAACGGAGATGCTCACCTCAAGAATTTCGCCATCGTGTATGACGATGTTCTCGGCGAAGCTCGTCTCGCTCCTGTGTATGACCTCGTGACAACATCGGTTTACATCCCAAAGGAAGGAATGGCCCTGACGTTGAACGGAAGCACGCGTTGGCCCACCGCTCGTGAGCTTCAATTGCTCGGCGAAACTCGCGCAGCCTGTACTCCTGCACGGGGAAGAGATGTGCTGTCACGCATTGCGGAGGCTATCGAGGAAACATCCTCGGAAGTGCAGAAGTACATCAAGGATCACGCCGCATTCGCTGATGTCGGCGAGGGAATGCTCAGAGAGTGGCGCAAGGGTGTTTCCGAGGCGCTGAGCCCTCTCTCCCGATGAAGCCGAAGGCTGCATCGAGCTTAGATGCTTCACAACTATTCCATTCTGCAGTTGCGGTAGCAGACACTGCTAACGTCCGAACGCAATATCAGTCTTCGTCGATACGTGCGTTGGTCTGTTGGCAACAATTGAGACTCGAATTCCCTAAGCGGCCTGAGCACACGTTGGTGACTTCCGATCCCAAAGATGACCGAAGTTTCGAATGAGCATTCCTTCACTCGCGCTTTAACCGCAAGACAATTCATACTGCTTCAAACGAGGCGTTGTGGCCGCGCTCTATCAGCTCCTTATAGAGCTTTGTCAGGCCGCACTTGGCAAAGAATGGAAGATCGGCTGAAGGTCTTCCCAGGGAAACCATGGCAAGCTTCCAATCCTCGCGGTGCGGCCGCGTTTGCAGCCATTCGATGTCAGCGCCCGGATGATGCTGCTTGAAAAGCCGAAGAACCTTTTCCCGGTAAGAGCCGTCAGCGCTAAAGAGCATGTCTGAAGTGCGCCGCACCTGCTCTAGCAGATGGCTCATGCCGCTAGATTTGGAGACAACCTTACAAAAGAAGAGGGTGCGAGATTCCAAGTGAATCAGGTCGCAGAACTCCAGCTGCGATTGACCTCCACCAAAACGGAATATCTTGGCATCACAATTCAAAAGCTTTGGATTGGCCGCGCAGAACGAATTGTATTCCCCCTCGTCATGAGTGCGATTCCACGCCGGTAAGGTCAAACCAGAGGGTCCGATTTGGAAAAGCCGGTCGTTGATTTGCTTGACATAATCTGCGACCACTTCATACCAGACGCCGGACGAAAGGATGTAAACTCGTGGGCCATCGTTGATCTCATATCCAAAACAGTCGAAGACCTTGCAGGACTGCGCTTCAGCTCCGGAATCGTCGAGGATGTGGATTGAATGCCGTTTGGCGAGTGCGACAGACGGAGTATCACGGGAACGGGCCAATTCGTTGACCCAGCTTTCAATACTCAAGTAGGGCCGCGTCGTTGGATGGATTGCCATTCTTCCGAAGACGTAAGACTCGGCGACGACCGATTCTCCGCGCCGCTGATTAGGTGTAAACATCACTATCCTTCGCCGGGCCTGTGCATCCGCCAAGGCCATATCCAATTGATCTTCCAGTAAGGCAATCATCACGTCGTCTTTTAGCGGGGTTATTTTGTCGATCTCAGGCCAATCGCGCTTATACGCGTCGTTGGAGAATTCAGCCAAGCATGCATCGAGCAGGCTTTCTATTTGGCCGATTGGCACATTCACCCGCAGACTCGTGCCGCCCCGGACACGGGTTCCCAAGACTGGCCTAGATTTTTGTTCCCCTTCGATAACTGCTACTAGGTCCCGATCGAAATCGACGCCGAATTCATTGACCGACGCCGCACGCGGCGCTCGTTCACTCGCAAGATGCCATTTGGCGAAGATCTGTTCGGCTTTGACCTCGATGATATCGTTCCGAGGAACAACGTTCAGGACGACTCTCAAGCCAAAGTCAACTTCCAGCCAGCGATCTTCGAGCTTCTGCCATGCATACCCGAAGCTGACAACAAAGGTCCGATTCTGATGGCGAACGACCAACAGGCCACTAGGCGAACGAGAATTCATATTGCCTGAAATCGGCTCGACTAGCAGCGACCCCACGGCCGCAACCCACTCTGGCTGGCGTTCGCCTGTGAAGGAAACGGAATAAACGTTCCCTCCAACGGCTGGGACAAAGGGATCGAGGAGGCTGCATGAGGATCCAAGAGCTCTTCTCTAAAAGAAGAGATTCTGTCTTCGCGTAATAGGAAAATCGTCAACCCAATCTTGTGGTCGCTCATAGGACGCCTTCTATCCCGCTGCCGATTTTGCCCAATCTGCGGACCGAATCACCAAAACCAGAGACTTCGTCCAAATCTTTTGTTCGATCATGGCCTTGAGAGTCTTTGCCAGCTCCATCAAGTCGGGGGCATCTGAGGTAAACGTCGCTTGATAGGTTGCATGGGGCAGAGCCTTGCCGTTAATTTTGCGATACCAGTTGAGCCGCTCCATTTCCGCGTGTAACTTCTCATAGACTTCTTCGGAAGGGCTGCCGAGCAGCTCGACACGAGCAAATAGCTGGGACATGGGTTGCTCCATCCTGGTGGATGGGCGAATTATAGTGCAAGAACATTCGAGACCAATCGTTGAAGGCGCGTGCTGCCCTTCCTGGTTCTGTTTCGGCGGGAGCTCATCATCTCTTCGCGCATAGATCTCGCAGTTAGCTTCACCTGACCTCCTAACTCTCACCGAGTGCCAAATCGCCAATGCGCTTATCGAGCGCGATTAGACCGTTTACGTCGGGTTGTCTTTAGCAGTCGAGCACGCAGACAGTCGTCCTCCTGGGCCAAGTCCCATTTCAACTTGCGGCGATACGAGTAACGACGGTTGCATGCTATTGAGAAGGCTTTCCGCGCCAATCTGAGTATGCACGTGTCCCGGCGCTCATAATTCGAGGCACGATACATGGCAGCCATCGGACAGAAGTCCGCTGTGTCCAGCAAATGTCCTTCGTCTGCAAGGCAGACGCCAAACAGCCACCAAGGGTCGTCCGTCGGAGTTCCAGTCCGCTGTGTGTCCAAGCAAATTGCACCATATTTGGTGCAATTTTTGGTGGCTGTTTCGATGGCTGTTCGTTACCAACTTTTCTGCTTTTGGCTGCGTCGCATTGCAAAGTATATCTAGCTCTTATCTATATGTAAATAAATAGCTTGCTGCGATTTTTTGCGACTCTATGCAGAAACCTGCAAAATGCTTAGAATCAGACTCAAAATCCGTCGGAGGCAACTCCATGGGGGTTCGATTCCCCCTCCCGGCACCATCTATCCAGTTTATTTTCAGTAGTTTGTGAAAATTGAGAATAATTATCCCTTTCACTCAGTTGGGAATAATTGATTAGGGTTTTTTAGGAATCGTCTTGGCAATGCTAGGAGATTCCCGAAGTGTTCAGAAAATGGATTTTTGGTAAGAAAACGGAACGATTAGTGGGAGCGAACGACCGTCCGTCACCCCACTTGATCGATATTCTCAAGATCAACCCGCGTGGTACAACTCAACAAGATGACACGATGAGCACGTCCACGGAAGCACCGGAATGCCCTGTGTCTGAGATATAGCTTTCTGGCCAGCACCTTCATGAACTTGGGCAGGGATCACACATTGGTTAGGAGAAGCAAACATCGTTCCTCCACATTTTGGGCATTTCTTATAAGCGTCAGCCATAATTGCCTACAATATTCTCATGGTCGATGAGAAAGGCGCAGAAGAGAAATTTGACGCCGTATTGCGTCGAATGCTGGATATGAAGCCGATGACGGCTAAAGAACTGAGTGCCAAACTCAAGGCTGAGAAAGCCGCTAAGACTGTCCAGAAAATGGACAAACCGCGCCCACAGAGATGACTGAGAGCACGGCTGTTTAGTGACGATTTGCTTTCAAATTCAAGATTGCCGCATAAATCTGAAGCAATACGAGAATCATTTGCAAATCCGTTGAGACGATGGTCATAGAGACCCTCTTGGATTGACGTTCTTATCGCGGGTGAACGCTGGCACTCTCCCTCACGCAGAGAATCCAAGAGCAATTCTATCCTCAGAAAGTTAGTTCTTTGTAAGGCAACGGCTTTTTATTCAGCAAGTTAACCAGCGTCATATCGAACAGCCAAGGCTGCATCTTGCGCCTGTTATACCGCCAGCAAAACTCGCCTAGATACCTGTCCAGATGCTCCGCACTCAACTGGTGATAGTTTCCGACCAGACCACGTTTGAACAGAGAAAAGGCATTCTCAACCGTTTGGGTTGTCGTCCAGTTCTTATTGTGCAGTTCGCGCTTGTGGTTCCCTTGCTCATGCTTTTCTCGCGGGATCATGGTTCTGTATCGGCCAGCGCCGTCTGTTACGATCTTCGGGGTTTCGGGATCAACCTTTTCGCGGATGACAGGACGTACATAGTGGTTTTTGGCTGATCTGACGGTTTGCAAGTGAATACGCCCGTCACGCTCTGCGATTCCGACAACGATAGTCTTTGCTCTACGTCCAGCTTTCACACCTGTACCGCGTTTGCGACCGCCAACATAGGTTTCGTCAATCTCAACTGTGGTTGATTCGCCGCCAAGTTTCAGTGACTTCGGCTCTTGCATCGCTTCGCGTATCCGATGGCACACGTACCACGCGGTTTTATAGGTCATCGGAACGTGACGCCTAACTTGGCTTGCTGAAATGCCTTTCTTGCCCTCAACCATAAGGCAAATGACCGCAAACCATTTTGTTAGTGGCAGATGCGAGTCATGGAACAGCGTATTAGCGGTCGCACTGAACTGATAACCACAGTCTGAGCATTGAAACAGTTTGCGCGGCTTTCCCGTTGTACCCTTGGCTTCGACTAACCAGCATTTATCGCAGTCGCAAGCCACACACCGAACCCCATGAGGCCAGCGCGTCTTTATCAGGTGCAACAGCGCGGCATCTTCAGTGGGGAATTTCTTAGCAAGAGAGAAGAGATTCATGGCAACCTCTCAATTTTTTTCCGTAATTGCGCGAGTTCTCGCTTCGTTTGTGATTCGGCTGTCATCCTTGCGTCTAGTAAGTCGGCGCGAGTTAGATCGGTCTTTGATGCCGCTGCAAGAACGGATTGATTCACTAGAAGAGCGTCGATCTGATCGAGTAACGCCTGAAGAATTGCTTTCACTTCTGAAGCGGGCATAGATAATCCTCGATGAACTACAAAACAATCATGCACTAATACTCACCATGAGTCAAAGGGATAATTATTAAATTGAGCTCAGCCCCTCGAATAATTTCAGGTACAAATTTGGGTACAGTGCGCATCCTCCTTATTTTCAATAGGTTGAGGATCGCTGGCGCTCATTCTTTGGCTGCAAAAACTATCTATAGTTAGTTAATGCTCGTTTACGCTCGATTACGGGGTGCGCAGCGGATAAGCGTCCGCCTGGAATCCATTTTCCATCGCAATCGCGATAGCCAACAAATGACCGATTGGGGACCGTGGTCGGCAAGTTCAAATCCGTTCCTGTGCTCTGGTTGTGGATCATGGGCACTGTGATCCTTTGCGCGTTTGCGTTTATGCCGGTCATCGGCTCTCGCCTGCACCGAGGACGATCTACACGGATGCTCCTGCAGACCTCTCCACCACCACGCCGAAATCGCCGATGGAGCCGACGCTGGTGTATGCCCACAACCTTCTGCTGCGCAAGGGAAGTCATTTTCGTGTTTACGTTCGGTGGATTCGTGGGCGAATGCTGAGCACGAGCAGCGACCGCAATCCTTCGTTTGATGATCCGAACTCGTTTGTCCTGGAGATCGACAAGGGATTGATCGACGTGAAGCTGGCGGACATTGCCGACTACCTGAATCACGATGCATCGAACAAGGCTCCGCTCAAAAACATCAAGATCAGCAGTGAGGATGGGCAGGTTCAGCTGATGGGCACGGTGCACAAGGTGATCTCGCTGCCTTTCCGTCTGGACGGCACGCTGACGCCGCTGCTGGATGTTTGTCAGCGAAGTCCAATCTGCCCTTGTCGATTCCGGTATCGATCCTGCCTGGCTAGAAATGGAAATTACCGAGCGGGTTGTCCTGAACACCAATGAAATCGCGGAAAGAATGGCTGAGCTTGCAAAGATGGGAATTCGTTTTGCCATCGACGACTTCGGGACAGAGTACTCCTCGCTTCAGCACCTCCACCGCCTACCGATCTCGAGCCTGAAGATTGACTGCTCTTTCATCCATCAGCTTTGCGAATCGAGCCGCAGTTATTCATTAGTCAAGTCGGTGATCGCGATGGCTCACAGCTTACAGATGACGGTCATCGCTGAGGGGGTCGAACACGAAGATCAAATGCGTGTACTGCAGACGCTTGATTGTGATTTCATTCAAGGTTTTTTGTATCGAGGCCCTCGGCTCCGAAGACTATCGAACAACTCCTCGATGGGCCTTATGCCTCTCAAGGTAGATCGACACTAGGTGAGATGTCGTACAGCCCTCTTGGGGTCCGTTAACTCATTTCGATCCTGATGGCCACGTTTTGAAATGTCAGCCCAGAGGGAATTGCGACTTCAAGCAGGATTTAGCTCGGGACTCGGGTCCCGCGATCCGGGGATCGAGCCTGATTCCGTCCTACCGCATGAGTTAGAAAAAAGGTACAGTAACGCTCCGTCTGCGGGCATCAACAAATCCAAAACTGCGGCAGCGTCTCTGCGATGTGACAACGGCGGGGCCGAATCGCTTCCTCCTAAGATAGAAAGGCCAATCTGGATCGTCCTCAATCTTTCGGCATCTCAGCAGTCTGCCTGATGGCGGTTACTTCGACAGCTCAATTCGCGGAAGCCATACTTGGAAGCGTGTATCTCCCGGTTTTGAACTGACTACAATGTGGCCACCGTGTTTTCTTATAATCGTTTGTACTGTGCTCAGTCCGAGCCCAGTCCCCGCGCCTACACCTTTCGTCGTGAAAAATGGATCGAAGATATGATGTCGTATCGCATCTGGAATCCCAGAGCCGTTGTCGGCAATTTCGACGACTCCGAAGCGGCCGTCACGAAACGTTCTAAGCCGGAGTTCGCCATTTCCCGATGTGGCGTCTATTGCGTTTTGAATGAGATTGGTCCACACCTGATTCAGCTCAATACCCGCGCCATTTACGCAAATTGGAGTTCTCTCGAAGCTGCGTTTTACCTTAATTGATGGCTGTAAAAGATGAGCCAGTGTCGCAAGGGTGGTTTCGAGGCTCTGAACGACGTCCACACTCTGCGTCGGTGCTTGCCCAAGGTAGGTGTATTCCTTGAACACTCGAATGAGTTCTGAAATCCGTGACGTGTCGCTCTCGACCATTCTCAGAAGCACCGCACATTCTGCGGCGCCGGCGAGTCGCCTGATCGCTGGGAGAGCAGTGTATGGACCTAGATCCGACAGAAGAATACTAAGATTGCTTTCGGACATTCCAGTTCTCGCGAGTGACGCCGATAGCTCCCACGAGTCACTGAAGGAGTGGTCTCTCAACAGTCGATCAAGAGCTTCTTCGAGATCACTGAGTGAGACTCCGTCCTGGTGCATCTTCCGCGACGTCATCAGAGAAGCCTCCTCCGCCTCGATCCGTTGCTTGACAGAATCCTCCAGCGGTATGCGCCAAAGAATTGCATTCGCGGTACGCATTTTCTCAATGGCTTCGGAAAGCTGACTCATGGCTCGCTTCATGGCAGATGCTGGATTATTCAGTTCGTGAGCGAGTCCGCCCGCCAATCGACCTAGAGAGATCAATCGATCCTTCTGCTGCTCGATTCGAGTCCCCTCTCGAATTCGGTCGGACATCATTGCAACCAGGCTCGCTGTTAGTTCTGGCATCTTCTGCGTCAGATTTGGAAGGAGAGCAGCTGGGAATCTCAACAATCGTCCGTTTGTGACGGCGACCCCTGTCACAGTGAATCGCGTCATTCTGGAAAACGGAAAGACTCCACTGATTTCTCCAGCCTTCGCAGGAATCGAGACAGTCTCGCCCCCAAATTCGCCCCTCCACTCAAAGATGCCTTCGAGGAACACGAACATCCAGGCTGCAGGATCGCCCTGACGGACGAATTCAGATCCAACTTCGACGAACACCTCCTCTGCAAAACCAAGAAACCAATTGATCTGCTCTTCAGTGAGATCAGAGAATGCCGGAATTATCCGCAATTCAGATGATGCAATCATCAATCAGCTCCTCATACTGACTATGCAATGAGACCTAACCTAGCGGTTGATCTCGGATTCTTATCAAGAGCGGGTGTTCTCGATAACCAAGGCCGCAACAGCGGCTTCAGCTACGGCGACGTCTTGCTCAACTGTTCCAGCGCTGGCTCCCACTGCACCGACAACGCAACCTTTTACCACGACAGGAATACCTCCGCCGAAGATAACTACTTTGCCGTCGTTACTCTCCTGAATACCGAAAAGCGGTTTCCCTGATTGCGCCAGTCTCGACAAATCCGACGTCGCTTTATCGAAGATCCGCGCCGTCACCGCCTTATCAATGGCGAGATTGATGCTGCCAATGAGCGCGCCATCCTGGCGGACAAATGCAACTAAATGGCCACCTGCATCGACGACCGCGATGTTGTAGGCGATTCCGAAGCTCATGGCTTTCGCCTCCGCTGCTGACAACATTTGCTTCGCGTCATCAAGAGTAACGGTTTCGTATGTTCGCGGCATGTCATCCTCGAAACGATCAGGGTTCATTGAGACTTCTTGCGGGATCAGGCGCCAGCAACTCGCGAGGCATGCTGATCGACCGAATACGCAACAGCGTACTCCTTGCCCGATGGCGGTTCTTCACACTTTCGAGTGATGGAAGATGTACCGACTGCAGCCATACTGATGCGCATGAGGGCTTCGAAATTTTCTACCGTGAATGCGGCAGCCCTAGTTCGACGGTATTCGCAGAGGCGGATGTAGCGGCAATTACACCAAGAGCAACCGAGTAAAGGAGACCAGAGATGAAGGCAGCACGCATTCGGGAATATAAGAAACCTCTCGTTCTTGAGGACATACCTGTTCCAGGCATCCAGGCAGATGAGGTGCTGGTTAAGGTCGCCGCCTGCGGCATGTGCCGCTCCGACGTACTTTTGGTCGATGGCTTCTTTCAGAACTATGGTGACATCCAGCCGCCGGTCATCCCGGGACACGAAATTACGGGCAAGATCGCGAAGGTCGGTAGCGTGGTGCCCAAGGCCGCAGGACTCGAGGAAGGCGACCATGTGGTCGTTTCTCCCGGTTGGGGCGACGGTGTTTGCAAGCACTGCCAGGTCGGCGACACGCATATCTGCCCCAATGTTCGATGGCCCGGCTTTGGCCCCTATGGCGGCTTTGCTGAATATATCCCGGTTCCGGCCCGCTACGTGATCAAGGTGGCCAAACACCTCAAGTTCGAGGAACTGGCGCCGCTGACCGACGCGGGGCTGACACCATATCGTGGCCTGAAAAAGATCCGCGACGCCGGCGGCCTTGGTCCAGACAAGGTGGTGGGCGTGTTCGGTATCGGCGGTCTCGGAGCCTACGCCGTCCAATATGCAAAACTGTTGGGCGCGGGCGGCCCTGTCGTTGCCGTCGCCCGCAATGAGCAGAAACTCCAGATCGCGAAGAAATATGGGGCAGATCACATCATTGCCAGCGAAGGAAAGTCCTCCGAGGACGTGGGGAAAGAGCTCAAGAAGGCGACTGGGCAGGACAAGTTCGACGCGATCATCGACTGTGCCGGCGCGACCGAGATGATGCAGCTAGCTTTCTCGCGGCTTGGGATCAGTGGCCACTATGCTGATGTCGGCTTCATCGGGGATCGCATCGACATTCCATTGTTTCCACGTGTCCATGGAGAGCAGACCTTCCATGGCTCGTTCTGGGGCAATAATGCTGATCTCATCGAGATCATGGCGCTCGCGGCGGCAGGGAAGATCCAACACACGATCGAGACAATCTCGCTGGATGATATCAACGCGAATATTGACCTGATGCGCGACAACAAAATTGTTGGACGTGCGGTCGTCAAGTTCTAATTCCATTTCTGGTCGGACAAGGAGGAGATAATGACCCAACACGTTCTGTTCATTGCCACGAATGCAGCCGTGATCGGCCCCAAAAATCGCAAGACCGGATTCTTTTTCCCGGAGATCGCCCACCCCTTCGAGGTGCTTGACGCGGCCGGTGTCGCGGTAGAGTTCGCGTCGCCGGCCGGTGGATGGGCGCCATACGACGCATATGACGAGAAAGACTCTGCCCAAAAGGCGTTCTTCGAGAGCAAGGCTTTTCGGCGACTCCATCGCAGCCGCAAGCTCAGCGAGGTGGATGCCGCCGACTACGACGCCATACTGGTGCCTGGCGGCCTCGGCCCCATGGTCGACATTCAGCGCAATGCCGAAGTCCAGCGTGCGATCGTGCGCGCCTGGACGACAGGCAAACTCGTGACCGCAGTCTGCCATGGTCCTTGCGCACTGCTTGGTGTGGATCTTGGCGATGGCAAGCCCTTCGTCCAAGGAAAGAAGCTCACATCGTTTTCAAAGGCTGAGGAATATGACTACGCCCGCGAGGATGTACCCTACGAACTCGAGGATGCGCTGAGGGCTGAGGGAGCGGAGTATTCATCCGCTGCCAACTGGCAGCCGCATGTCGTCGTCGATGGACGCCTTATCACTGGACAAAATCCTGCTTCCGCAGGCGAGCTTGGCAAGAAACTCGTTGCCGCTCTGCGAGAGGTTGCCGCTTCCAGGTGACCGGAGGCAACGCGCAGTAGGAGGACCAGCATGTCGCAAGCACCCGTTAAGATCACCGCCAGACTGACAGCGCGTGGCGGCAAGGCGGACGAACTGCGCGCGCTTCTGCTCGCCATGGCGCCTCAGTGCCGGGCCGAGCCAGGCAATCTGCGCTGGGATATCTGGCGCGATGCGGCTTCGCCCGATCGCTACGTGCTCGACGAACTCTACTGTGACGCCGAGGCGGTTGAAGCGCACCGCCAGACGCCACATTACCAGCACTATCTCGCCACAATTCCCTCTCTCGCGGATCGCTCGGCGCTCGTTCTCGAGGCCGTCGCAGTCGCTGAGAGATAGCCGTTCCGGAGGATCTCATGCTTGAGGTTGTGCAGGCTTACGATCGCGAACATATTGCCGAATTGCCGACGGATGATGCCGCAGCGCTTGAACGCAAACTTACTGTTGCCCACGAGCGCTTTGCGGATCGGCGTGGCTGGCTGAAGCCGCATGAACGCGTGGGCGTGCTCCACCGGCTCGCAGATCTTGTTTTGCAGCAACGCGAAACGTTCGCGATGCGCATCGCGCGTGAAGGGGGCAAACCCTACAGCGATGCGTTGGTCGAGACAGACCGGGCCATCGACGGCATACGCAATGCAGCTGACCTGCCGCGCACGCGAGGTGGCGTCGAGATACCCATGGGTCTCACTCCGGCTAGCGAGAACCGGCATGCCTGGACGATCCTGGAGCCGATCGGCGTAGTAGCAGCGATATCAGCGTTTAATCACCCGCTGAACCTCATCGTGCATCAGGTCGCACCGGCGATTGCCACTGGCTGCCCGGTCATCGTGAAGCCTGCGGCTGCGACTCCACTGAGCTGCTTCGCGTTGGTCAAACTGGTCCTAGAGGCCGGCATGCCGGAAGGCTGGGTTCAGACGCTGGTTCCGGAAAGCCGCTCGCTATCGACCGCCTTCGCCGGTGATTCCCGTGTCGCCTTTCTGAGCTTTATTGGGTCGGCAGCGGTAGGCTGGCATCTTCGCGCCAATCTGGCACCCGGGACGCGATGCGCGCTCGAGCATGGCGGTGTCGCTCCGGTGATCATCGATCGCTCCGCCGATCTTGACTCCATTATTGAACCTCTCGTAAAGGGCGGCTACTACCATGCAGGGCAGGTCTGCGTCTCGGTCCAGCGGATCTATGTCCATGAGGCGCTCAAGAACGTTTTTATCGAACGGTTCGCAGAGCGCGTCGCGCGGCTGCGAGTCGGGGACCCGCGTCTTCCTGACACCGAAGTTGGTCCGCTGATTGAGCCGGCCGAGGCCGAGCGTGTCGCCAACTGGGTTGAGGAAGCTGTGTCGACAGGTGCACGTCTGATCGGCGGTGGACGGCTCAGCAACACGACCTTGGCGCCTGCGATCCTCGTCGATCCGCCGAAGGCGGCGAAGGTGTCGCGCGAGGAAGCTTTCGGTCCCATCACTTGTGTTTTTGGCTTTACCGATCTCGACAAGGCCATCCGCGAGGCCAATTCACTGCCCGTGGCGTTTCAGAGCAGCATCTTCACACGCGACCTCACCGTTGCGATGGAAGCGGCCGAGCGCCTCGACGCCTCGGCTGTGATGGTCAACGACCACACCGCTTTCCGCACCGATTGGATGCCGTTCGCCGGCAGGCGCCAATCGGGTTACGGAATTGGAGGGATTCCTTACACGGCTAGGGAGATGACTGCGGAGAAGATGATCGTCTTCAGACAGTGAGGGACGGGCTAAGGTGAGGGTCTCTCACGACGGACGCTGGTCAAGTTGGGACAAATGAGACCGCCTCTTCATATAAGCCTCTGCTGAGTAGGTACGAACCTCGACTAAGGATTTCATAAAGGGAGAAGCTGTATGACGCGAACAGTTTGCCGTCAGATGTTAATCGCGCTAGGAATCTTCTGTGCCATCCCGTTGACGACCGTCCTCGGACAAGCTGGCCCGGGGCGCGGCTACGCAAAGATTCCGAAAGGTGCTTATTCGATCATCGCCGAGATTCATGCTAAACCCGGAAAGAGAAAGGATTTGCGGGCCGTCAGCTGCCATTGATCCATCTCGTGCGCAGCGACCCCAAGAATCTTGTCTACTTCTTCCAGGAAGATCGCGAGAATCCAGGCCACTTTGTCTTCTACGAGGTCTTTGCAACCAAGGAAGACTTTGAAGCACACAACAACGTGCCCTACGTGAAGGAATGGTTTGCCAAGCTGCCGCAACTCGCAGAAGGCGGCGTTACGACAACCAGAATGGAAATCCAGCCGGCTGCAGGCAGGTAGGCAGGACAAACAGTTGCGCACAAGGTGGTCTGGAACAAATGGTGCGACGTGCGATCAACATACTTGTGTTTGCGTTGTGGTGTCTTGCCGGAACCCTGAGAGCAGTGGCGCAACAACAAAATCAGGCGCGGGACTCTGCGAGCTCCATTTGGCTCACATATTTCGGTGAGCACCCCATATCGCCGCAGTGGAACTTACATCTGGAAGGCGAAATGTTCTCGTATGGCCCGGCGGAAAGCCGGGAACTCATTTTTGTGCGACCCGGATTCAGGCGTGTGTTGTCTCGTGGAGCCTCCGTGCTGGTCACCTATGGCTACTTTTTGAAGTATCCTGCCATCACGAATGCTTCAAGAGCGCTCGGTGAGCACAGGATTTCAGAAGACATCCAATGGAGACACCCAGTACTGGGCGAGGGTATCAATCGTCTGACCCTCACGCACCGGTTGCGCACGGAACAGCGTTTCGAAGCGCAGGAGGAGCAAAAGGGTCAGGGCGACATCTGGGAGTATGCTGAGCGATTCCGGTATCGCCTCGCTGCCAACGTGCCGCTACCTGGAAATACAGCCGGCTCCCGACCGGATTATCTGTCTGTATATAACGAGGTCTTTGTCAACTTCGGCCCCCACAGCAAAAGGACGCTGGATCAGAATATTGCGGCTGGCGCAATCGGCTGGAACCTGACCCCCACCCTGCAAGTCGAGGTAGGCTATCTCCTCGAATACTTTCCGTCGACCGTGGGGATCGTGGGCAGGTACAACCACGCGATGCAGATCAATCTCAATTCCACGATTCCATTTTCGAGAACGAAGCGCTCACAATGATGGCTGCGCGGCCGCGCTGTCTTATTCGCGTCCGAATTTCAGCAAGCGAACCAGCCTTGAGCGGGGATTCCTGGCGTACGCGACGCCGGCTCTCAACTTTAACCGAACCTCAGTTCCACCAGTCCCGTCGCGCGCGACATGAAGTACTGCGCCGATCTTCCTGGCTCGCTCCGCCATATTTACTAGACCCCAGTGCCCGCCCTTGTTTTTCGTCTCCAGCACATTCTCGGGGATACCGCATCCGTTGTCCTTGCACACAAATATGAAGTGCTGCGGTGCAAACTGAATTACGCATTCGATTGAAGAGGCGGCAGCGTGGCGAAAGGAATTGGCAATTGCCTCGCGAGCTATCATCTGAATTTCTTCAGAAATGATGGGTTGCATGGATATTGGATTACCTTCCACTGTGATCTGAAACGTAGTGCGGCTCGCAACGGCCAACTCGCGACCAAATTCGGCAAGCTCTACCGCGAGATCCTTTCTGAGCGTGCCGTCTGACCGAAGAGCGCTTACTTTATCGCGTCCCTCTTCCAAGGTCGACTCAGCGCGAGACAAGCTATCTTCCAGCAACCGTCTTGTAGGATTGTCGGCCGATATTGTGTCGGCAATCACCTGAAATCGCAGTACGAGCATTTGAAACCCCTGAAGAAGCGTGTCGTGAAGTTCACGGGCGATCCGATCGCGTTCCATCAGGCGTTCGCCAAGTTGAGCTTCAATTCGCTCGTTGGACTGTCTGAGACGTACCAGGAAAAGCATCCAGACCAACATGCCGAGCAGGAAGATGGCTAACACCCGGAACCACAACGTTTGATAAAACAGAGGAAGGATCGAGAATTGGAGCCGCGCATTGGCCGGAGTCCATTTTCCATCGCCATTGCTGGCTGCGACGGTGAATTGGTATTGGCCGGGGGCGAGGTTGTTATATGTTGCGTCGCGTCTGCTGTCTGGGCCGTGCCACTCGTCGTTAGCTCCGATGAGGATATATTTGAACTGCACGCGCTCAGGTATTGAAAGACTCAGCGCCTCATAGTTAAAGCGTATGGACGTCGTACCTGCTGGCAGCGATGCTCCGTTACTATACGAGTCGTCCCGGGCACTTGTATGCATACCGGTGATCAACACGGAAGGCTCAAATGTATTCGCGCGCTCCCTTGAGGGATCAGTCCAGGCCACTCCGCCATCTGTAACGACCCAAAGTTTCCGATCGGAGGCTTCGACCATGGTGGAGCTTCTGAATTCTATCGGAGTCGCACCAGGCAACCCATCCAACTCATCAAATCGCCGCGGCGTGACTGGTTGATTCGGATCGTTGGATATCCGATCGATGTCAGATGGAGGAATGCGAAGCACTCCATGCAATTCGTTCAACCACAATGAACCGTCCGACGCTTCGACAATTCCAGTTACCGTTTCGATTGGCTCCGATCCGGTCGTGCGAACGGTGGTGAAGCGGCCCTCCCTCAGAACCTGCAATCCGGTCTCGCCGCCAAACCAAAGCAGACCTTTGCCGCCTCGAATTATCCTGACTCGACCGAGATTCACGCCATCCGCAGCGGTATATAGCTTGACCTTTCCGCTCGATAGCTCAGCGATTTGATTCCCCCTGTAGCCAAACCAAATGCGCTTTTCATTCTCATGAAAGGTGGCATCTGGCGTTCCAGGGGGTAAGCTCGCTGGTTTGGGCACTTTTGACCAGACCCCATCTTTGAAAAAAATCAGGCCTGAGTCCCCCAAGCCGATCCACAATCCCCCCGTCTGATCATCTGCCACCACCTCCCATATCCAATCGCGTGGGAGATCGCCTGGTTGGGGAAAAAAATCAAAATGTGTCCCTTCTTGCTTCCATATCCCACCATGTGCTCCCCACCAAATGATCCCCTTCGAATCGCGGCATACACTCGCGACTTGTGTAGTTGGCCCCTTGAAGGCGACGCCTTGTCCGCTGAGGAGCAACAGAGGAGAGGGTGTCGCACTTCCGACCCAAATGTCTCCGCCTTCCGCAGCTTGTATGGTGAACTCCTTCACTCTTCGCCCCAACCTTATCGGTACGAAAGCACTGTGTCTGAACCTGTCCAGACCTTGAAATGTTGAAATCCAAATATTCCCTTCGGCGTCTTCCAGCGAATCACTGACTGAGTCGTGCGTCAGGCCGTCGTTTGAGGTGAACCATTCCATGCGGTCTGTCCTCCCCCCCTGTAGCGCCGTAGAGTCCCATGGAGCCCGTATCCTGCCGACGCCATTCGCGCTTGTCTTCAACCAGAGACTGCCATCTCGGTCGAAGAAAAAGGCCGAGTGGGGTGTTCCAAATCCACGAAATCGGGGATGGTCACCACGAGAATTGCTGAAGATGGGACGAATTAGACCGTACCAATCCACCATCCACATCTCGCCATCTTTATCTTGTTGAATTTGTCGTACGTTCGAGTGCAGCATTACCATCTGAAATGATTTGCCGTGATAGGGAAGCAAGGCTATGCCTTGATCGGTGGCTACCCATAGCGCTCCCGAACGATCACAGAACAGGTTCCAGAGTCGTTTCCCTTCCAGCGCCGGATCATGAACTTCTTTCCAAGTTGTGAGATCGAAATAGCGCAAACTGCCTTGGGTTGTTGCCCAAACGCGGCCGTCATTGTCCTCAACAAAGGAATGCAACTCGAGTCCGGGTTGATCGAAGAGTTGAACCTGGTTGCCTGCTATGTAAACAGCTCCTGAGGGATTGAATGACACCCATAACCCGCCTGTTCGTGTTCCAAGTACGTTGAGGATGTCGTTGGACGGAAACGTGACTCCGGCCGGTGGTTGATAGAGTTCAAAGCGTAACCCATTAAATCGGAACAGGCCCAAATGACTGGCGATCCATAAATATCCATCTCTCGTCCTAGTGATCCCAGTGGTCTGAGTCGGAGCGCCATCTTTCGCTGTCCAAGCAGTGTGATAGAGCTGTTGGATGCTTCGGTCGGTGTCGCTACCGCAAGCATTTGAGGACGTCAGCCCGGCAACACAAACAACTGTTGTAAGCCACTTGATGAAAAAGAAGGCCTTTCTCGTCACGATGGAAATGCCAAGCACTGGTACTGCTCTCGATTTTTGAGTCTCGACGCACACGATCTACCGCCATTTGTGCTTCTTCAAAGTCTGATTACCAGTTTGCCGCTCGCTAAAGGGGAGATCTCAACGGATCACCCTTCGTCGGCCAAAAAGAATCCCGTCTATGGAGTACGCTCCGCCGCCCAGGAGAGCGATAGCTGCGCCAAGGATCAATGTTGCCAATTGCACCAAGAAAGGCCCCATCAAACCGGAAAACAGAGCCCAAAAGCTGAGAGCCACCGAGATGATTCCAAGAAACGGCGTCAGGAACCCGAAACAGAGGCCAACGCCAACAACAAGGCGAATGAGTAATACTAAACTCGGATTCTGGAGAATTTCAAAACACGTATTCGAAAGCAAGAGAATGCCCGCAGCGATCCTTAGGAGAAAGAGCGCAAATCCTACAAACCCTCGAGGATAGCGAAATAGACTTTCCACACACGGATTATGGGCAATCAAATCGATCTGAACGTCATACTTTCGAGTGACGCTTCACCGGCCATGTTGTATTACGCTATTTACGCGGCTTAGCCGATTCCTCAACACTCCATTCTTGGCCCGATGGTTAACAGAGATAAAATCCGGATCCTTTGCGCAGATGACCATCCATTGGTTCACGATGGTATCTCCTTTGCCTTGCAATTCCAGAGCGATATGGAACTGGTCGGTTCTGCGTTCAATGGCCGGGAGGCCGTTGAGCAGTTTCGAAACCTCTCCCCGGATGTGACTCTCATGGACCTGCAGATGCCAGGAATGGGAGGACTCGAGGCAATGGAGATCATTCGTACGGATTTCCCGAAGGCGCGAATTATTGTCCTGACAACCTACTCCAGTGAAGTGCAAGCTGCGCGCGCAATCTCAAGTGGCGCCGTGGGGTATCTTCTCAAGAGTTCACTCCGCACCGAACTTGTGCGGACTGTCCGGGAAGTTCACCAAGGCCTGCGTCGCATACCGCCAAAGATTGCCAACATCGTGGCGGAGCGCTATAGGACAGACGATTTGACCGCACGCGAGATCGAGATCTTGAGTTTGGTCGCATCCGGCAATTCGAACAAACTCGTTGGCGAGCGCCTTTCTATCTCAGAAGACACCGTGAAGAGCCATATGAAGAATGTGATGGCGAAACTCTGTGCCAATGATCGAACTCATGCCGTCCTAATCGCAATGAGGCGGGGCTTTCTTGCTGCACAATAGTTGTGCGACCAGAGATTCTTTGGAATGGTCTCGTTTGTTTGTACAGATGTTATTGGGATGTAAGTGGAAGAAACTCCCCGTCGTAATTCGTGGCGGCGATCCGGGCATTGTTTGCATAATGCTCCAACTAGGGCACCATTAATCTAAAGAATCCGTCGTCTGCCACGCTACCGGATTTCGAGCGACTTGTCGAAGTGTGCGAGAAAGACCAGATTCATGTATTGGGAAGATTAGCTGGCTAACAGCTTTCCGTGCGGCGCATCTGAATTCGATGGAATGCCCTGTCTGTATTGACCTCGCAATCCATTTGTCATCCGCGTTCGCCGTATTCATCAGGCTGCTTGCCAACATCTAAATAGATCGAGTAAGCCAATAGAATCATCGTAAGTGCTCTGACGATCTCTTGACACAAGAGACCAGCAAGCGAGACATTGTCACCAATAACCGTTTGACTGAAACATCTGAAAGATCTCGCGGAGCTATCTTCCTCAATCCTGAAACACCTTGCTCGCTCACTCGGTCATTCCGAAGGACTGTGGACGTCATTGTCCCTATGCAGAGGCCGTCGAGTGATGTTAATTCTGTCTTTGCCAGCTAAGGATCTGGGCTCAAAATGAACACATTTGAACTGTGATGGTGCATGTGCGTTATTTTCCAATAGCGACTACTCTCAGGACCCTGTTGGGTAACGATGATTTGGCTTTGTTTTTCACCCCATGGACGCCCGAGACAGGTCTGCTGCATAGCAGTGTTCGCGGTATAGTGCATACGCCGGATGGATATCTGTGAATAGCGACGCTGAAGGAGGTTCCTAATAGCTCATTTCGCGGCAGCTGAGTGCGTCACAGGCGGGTTCATAGGGACTCAATCAGTGCCCTGCAAATTCCCAACCTAGGAGTTGCTGCTTGGGTAGTTTTGGACAGACTGTACATCTGTAGACGCTGAGCGATAAATCGATAATGCATTCATTGACGAGTAATCTGAGAGGTGAAGAAAGCGACGGATCGCACCATTTGTAACCAAATTTGCTACGAATAGCGGGTACAAATTCAGGTACAGTCACCAGTTTGGCTTGATTACGGTCAAATTGCATAAACTGTTTGCTAGCAGGCACTTACATGTTTTGAAGTTATCCTCGATTACGCTTAGTTTTCATATACTTATAGCAATCACAAGCAACTCAAAATCCGTCGGAGGCAACTCCATGGGGGTTCGATTCCCCCTCCCGGCACCATCTAACCTATTTGTTTGCAATATGTTGCAGGGGAGGGAGGTGTCGGAAGCCGATCCTCCGGTACAAATACGGTACGCTGCATCTCATTTATTTTCAATACTTTACGGTTTTCGAAGGATGGCTTGGGCGCAGCCATCTATATATAGATTGCCCCTACATGCGCTCGATTACGGAGTGCGCAGCGGATAAAGTGTCCGCGCGCATAACAACAATCTATTGAGACGACGAGATCGCTTAGGGAGCGGGGAAGGGAATTGGCTGGTTGCTTCTGACAGTCCAATCGGCCTAGTTCAGTGGAAACCGAATCGGTAACAGCTGCTCTCCGCTGTGTGAATATCTATCATCAGTGGGATCTTCAATGAGTGCATTGGCCTGAAGTCGCCAGTCCAGAATAAACCGACTCGGTAGGCCGCCACTTGCCGTCTTCAGGGGAACCGATTGCCGGGACGTAGTGTTTTGGGCTTCGTACCACCCCCTGACCAAGGGCTGTCGCGGATGGGCCACCTGGATATATGGGTCGCCACCCGCCAAGGTCAATTTATCTGTCTGCGACGGCCTTTCGGAATTAGGATAACGGTCTCCGGGTCAAGTGAATCCAGTAGAGCTATCAGGAGAAACTATGCGGAATATCGTGATTTGCTGTGACGGCACCGGCAACGAATATTGTGACGCGAACTCAAATGTAGTTAAGCTGTATCGCGCGATGGAGCAAAGCGCGCAACAGGTGGTGTACTACCACCCTGGCGTGGGGACGATGGGGGCGCAGCATGCGCTGACTGCCGTAGGCAAGACGTGGACGAAATGGCTCGGGTTGGGCTTCGGCTACGGGCTTTCAGAGAACATTGCGGATGCGTATGGCTTCCTGATGCAGAACTACCAACCGGGTGATCAGGTGTTTGTGTTCGGATTCAGTCGGGGGGCGTATACGGCGCGGGCTCTGTGTGGGCTACTGGAGATGTGCGGATTGCTCCGGCCTGGCAATGAGGGGCAGATTCCCTACGCAATGCGGTTGTTTAAGAGACGGGAAGGTCGTTTCGACGCTGTGCGCGGCGTGCCGAGCAAGTTCTACATCGCAAAAGGCTTCAAGTCTGCGTTCAGTGTGGATTGCAAGCCGCACTTCGCGGGGCTGTGGGACACGGTGAGTTCCGTTGGATGGTTCCTAGACCTGAGTGGTTTGAAGAAAGGCTCGATGCCGTACACGGCGAAACTAGGCCAGGTCGATGTGGTACGTCATGCAGTGTCGCTCGATGAGCGACGTTCATTCTTTCGACAGAATCTGGTGGATGGGATGCAGTGCCCCGGAGACCCGCCGAGGGATTTGACGCAAGTTTGGTTCGCGGGTGTGCACTCGGATGTGGGCGGCAGCTACGCCGAGGCGGAAGCAGGCTTGGCAAATATTACGCTGCGTTGGATGCTGAAGGAGGCGCAGGCTGCTGGATTGAAGCTGATCCCAGGTCAGAAATGGGCGCTACTGGGCGGGGGCGTTTATCACGCGAGGGCGCGATCCACGGCGATGCTGCATAAGTCTCTGCATGGATTCTGGTGGGGTATGGCGGAGTTTTGGCCGAAGGCCGTGAAGCGGCTGGTTTCGGCGCCATGTGTGAAGCCGACGGTCTACAAGGGGTTTGTGCGGGCAAACCTGTTCCGGCGTCGCGTGGTGCCGGAGGGAGCGACGATCCATGAGAGCGTGCTGAAGAGGAAGTCGGCTCTGATAGAGTACACGGCTCCGAACCTGCCAGCGAGTTATATGACAGCCCCAGATCACGAGACGGACTCCGAAGAGATCAGGCTGAGCGTGGGCGATACGGTGGAGTTTGGGATCTTCGCGTTGCTGCGTTGGAACGATACTGCCCTGAAAATGCTGGAGGGCGAAAGCTATACGCTCACGGCGGATGGGAAGTGGTATGACGCGACCATCAAAAGCGATGCCAACGGGTATACGAGCAACCTATTGAAGCATCGGCTGACGGCGCGGTTCAGGCGGGACCCGAAGCTGAACTGGTTCTTGCTGATGGGAGCGCTGTCGATGGACGATCGCAAGGCGTTTGCCCTTGGTGCGGGACCGACGACCTACACGGCCACGGAGGATGGGAAGCTGTACTGCTTCGCAAATGACTTGTGGTGGTTCTACTTTAACAATAGTGGCTTGGTGAAGCTGGCGGTGAAGCGGTTGAGCTGATGGGAAGGAATTCGCTGCGCGGGGGGTAGAGCTGTTCGTACCCTCTACGGAATCGGAGAACTGCTCGAAGGCGAGGCTTAAAGGCTGTCTGATCCTCCTGGCCAACCACCTTCAGTGTGGCTTCTAGCTTGCGAAAGCCCTCCAGCTGATTCGAGAGTACAGCGCTGAGCTGCCGCATCCGCCCCACATCGGCGCCTTCTTTCCCCGCCTCATGATCCGTGACGAACGTGTCCCAGGCGTCTTTCCAGATGCGTGGCTGGAGAATAATCACACGTCGGTGCTTAGGACGCGGAACAGACTCGAGCCCCTCAATAAATTGGTCCCGGGTGATCTTCTTGCCGCTCCGCTGCCAGACCAAACTCTGGTTGCTGTCTGTCGTCCTGTCTTTGAGGCCTTTGATGAGGATGCCGCTATCGAAGAAACGCAGGTTCTTCGTCGCTTGTGTCACCACCTCGGAAAATGGAGTAACGGAAATGGCCACCTTTGAGCCGTCTGATTCATCCGTCGCTGCCTTTATTGACCCTTTCTTCTTCCATGCCTTGATGTGAATGAAGATGACGGTGTTGGTCGCGGGAATGTGGACGATAAAGTCCGCAAGTTCTCCAGAGCCGTCGTCGCATAGCAAACGCCACTCCTTGTCTCCATGGGGATCGATGAGCTCCCGGACGTTGTTGCAGACGTAGCAAAACAGCGAATCCTGTTTCCCGATCTGATCGGGAGCATAAACATCCTTCTGATTCGCATTCTTCCTGGTAGGCTTCTCCTTGCCGACGTCATAGGTCCGCCCATCTGGAGCCGGCTTGAAGCTCTTCCATATCCAGTCCTCGAAGATCACATCGCGGAAGCTAATAGAGAACAGCTTTCCTCCCTGGATGACGCGACCGGAGGAATAGCGGACCGTCAGGTAGGTATTCCGCCGCGACAGCGAGCGATCGAGCGCCACCATGTCGGGATCGTCTTTCCCAACGATGTATTCTTCGACGCTGACCATGACCTCAACCGCAAAATCTGCGCGTGCGATTGGGCGGAAGCGAAGCTTGGCGAGATGCCTGTCGCTATAGAACGCGTCCGCAAGTACCTCATACGGACGAATCGAAACCACCTTAGCATCGGGGTCCACCACGAAGCTTCCGTAGGCTTGCCAAGGATCCCTTGGCGTCTCATCGACAACTACTTCGCCTCGTAGGACTCCTGATCAGATGTGTCCGGTGGCTCATAGGCTACGTCGAAGCCGTCAACCAGCTTCGTCATGTCGGGGGACTGCACGGGATGCGCGATGAACGGCACGCCGGCACGCTCCACCTCGGGAAGCCCACCGCGGTCGGGTGCGGCGCCGTCCAGCCTGGAGACTATCTCTTTCAGCTCACCGATGAACTGATCGAACTTCTTGGTCGGTTTGGTCCAAATCGTGTATTTCGAGTGCGAGACACCAACGCGGTATCCCGCTTTGCGCTTCTGCGGAGTAGGAGGCGCCCCATCCAAAGCGAGCTCGCTGACCGCTGCGGTGTAGGTGAATGTCTGATCTTCAAAGTGGTCGAGCGCATAGCGAAGGTCGGGGCCACTCATAATCTTTCGGTCGGCCTTCAGAATAGTCGGAGCATGAAGCCCCTGAAGCCAGGCGTTCTTCGTGTTTCCCCGAACAAATGCCTGTTCGATCTCATCGCGCGTGAGCCGTTCAGCCGAGGTATCCATTCGGACTGCCTTCTTCTCTTCTCCACTCACCCCTGTCTCGATGAGTTCATTAAGCCGTGCACGCATGTTGTCCTGACTCGCAAAGAGAGCCACGTAGCTCCGATAGGCGACCACGATGACGAGATGGTTCGACACATCGAGAAGTTCCATCTCCTCCTCCGGGTCGTCGTCCTGGCCAGCGGCCGCAGACTTGAACCACGCCGGGGATTTCTCAATCCTGTACCAGGCGCCATAAGCGACCGCACCGTCCACCGTTTCCGAGGCAAATAGCCTGACATAGGAATCGGTGTCCTCCTTCCGGGAGGGTACGGGGTCCAGGGTAGCGGCCAGTCCGTTCAAGGTTCCGATCACGCGCTCGGCCAATTCGACCGCACCCTGTTTGCAGCGAAAGATACTTAGTGTGGTGTGGGGCCGCGTATTTTCGAAGCTCAAACCCATAACTCTGCCCTCTAGTGCAGCTTAAGTCTCCGTCTAAGACCGATCTGACTCAAGCGTATCGGATAGGTTCGCATTAGTCAGACGTAAAATCGTATCAAGGTTGGTTTAAAGGCCCAATGAAACTATCTGACTTCATGCTCGAAGAGTTGGCACTTATGATGGTGGGAGACGAGAGGCATTTCCCCTACCGCAGCAGCTACTACATCACAAGGTTTTTCGAGAGTTGCGGGCTGCCTTTCGTGCACGACAGTTCCACCCGTAAAATTTGGCCAAAAGGTTTCGCGCGCGACAGGGCCGTGGCAGCCTCTCCATAACCCCCCGTTGCGAAACCAGCTTGCTTCGAATCTGATCTCCGAGCCGAGCTATCCGGACGTGGCGCTGCTCAAGCAGGTCAAGGGTGTAGGCGCGTTGATCGCGCGCTGGCATACATCCTGACGCGGGGAGCCCCGAGGCCTTCCAAGAGTCGAGGCGCCAGGCTGCTATGTGGGATTGCAACCGGGCACCGGAATCCGCGGAAAGCGACGTCAACCGCATTTCACCAGGGCGGGAGGCTCCTGCCAAGCAACAGTCCAAAAGCGGAAATCCGATGGTTTGGTGACTTGTTCCCCTAGAAAACAAGAGCAGAACTTGGAAAGTCCCCATTTTCATCCAAGGTTCGCTGCAGCCCTGACTTCCACATGGTTCCCAAGATACTGGGCTTGTGTCTCCTCAGATTATCTTCGCGACGCTTTCCGATGGCAGGTCAGCGAAATTGTCGTCTCGCAGGATGGCCTGCATTATCTCCAATCCAGTGACCAGTCGTGGCCCTGGTCTAGAAAAGTAAGCTGTACCGTCCACTGCATACACTCGCCGGTGCCTAACAGCTGATACGTTCATCCAATCCTTCGGGAAGCAGCTGTTCCTATACTGTGCGATCGCCTCTTCGAGATGGAAGCCGCACGGCATGACAACCACCACCTCAGGATCGGACTCGAGGACCTGTTCCCATGAGATATTGGTGCTCCTCTCCCCTGGAGTCGCCAGTAGAGCATCTCCGCCGGCAATTGTCACCATTTCAGGTATCCAATGGCCTCCCTGGAAGAGAGGTGAGAGCCATTCGAGGCAAAGTACCCGTGGCGGCTTTACCTGCCTGACGTTGCTCCTGACGCGTTCGATTCGCCGTCGGAGTCCGTCGATAAGATCTCTCGCTACGGATTGGCGGCCGATTGCCCCACCAACGGTCGCGATACTCTGAAGAACCTGTTCAAGAGTGTGGGGCGCTAAGGAGATTACATGCGGCCGGGAAGGTAGTTCGCTTAGAGCTTTTGCCAAATCGGACTCGCTGATCGCGCAGACGTGACAAAGATCCTGGGTGACAACTACGTCCGGTTGGATCGCCTTCAATTTTGGCAGATCCACAAAATAAAGACTCCCGCCTGCGGCTGCCTGCCTTCTGACAGCCTCATCGATTTCTTGCGGCGTAAGGTCACCATGGATCAATGTATCCACAATGATGGCCTTCTGCCTTGCCTCCGGAGGATAGTCGCACTCGAAGGTCACCCCCGAGACGCTTTCGCCCATTCCGAGAGCATAGAGAATCTCCGTGGCGGATGGGAGAAAGGAGCAAATCTGCATGGCAGTTCCAGAATATATGAAAGCTGGAGGATGCAGCCTTCTGGGAAGGCCACGCATGAACTCGCATCCTGGAATCCCTTCGAAACTGACAATCCTAGTCAGCATAGGGATCAGAGGATCCTGCTCGCCAGAGTGCGGGTTGAATGAGAGATCCTGCAGTTCGTCCCTTGAGGCATCGGTTGTTAGTGGCGTCCACCAGTTTGTCGAAAGTGGACCAGTCTCCCTTCACATTATGGCTCTGGAGCCTAGCGCATAGAGAACCTAGTCTGATTGCAAGGAGACCAAACCAATGAAAGCAACACTAGAAGCTCAGGAGGTCAGTCCACAAGGATATTCCCTAGCAGCGGGGTCAAACGTCGCCGACATAACCCCCGAATATTTGCGGTCTTTACTTAATGGTCAAAAAACTGCATTTATGGCGGAAGGAGCACCCGCCTACGAAACACGCATTGATCGAACGAATCGGCTCATTGCTCTACTGGTAGACAATCAAGACAAAATTGTCAGTGCGCTCAATGCAGATTACGGTCACCGCAGCGCGGAGGCCTCGCTGCTCACCGATGTTTGGAGCGTCATAGACAACTACAAGTACACGAAGCTCCACTTACGCGAATGGATGCAAACGGAGATTCACGAGGCGATGTTTGCAGACGCGGAGGCACGCGTCGAGTATGTTCCAAAGGGTGTTGTCGGAGTGGTAGGCTCCTGGAATTTCCCTTGGAGGCTTGCATTTGCTCCTGTCGGCTATGTCTTTGCTGCTGGCAATCGTTGCATGGTGAAGCCGTCCGAACTGACGCCTGCGACCTCAGCCCTGATGGCAGAGCTTGCAGGGCAGTATTTCGACGAGACGGAGTTGGCGGTAGTGCAGGGCGGCCCAGAGATTGGTGCCGCATTTACGGCCTTGCCGTTTGACCACTTAATCTTCACCGGCAGCGCCAAGGTTGGCTCTGCGGTCATGCGCGCAGCCTCCTTTAACTTGACACCTGTAACACTGGAACTCGGAGGCAAGTCACCCGCGCTAATAGGAAAGTCAGCGGATATTGGGGACGCTGCACGAAGAATTCTTACCGCGAAGACCTTCAATGCTGGACAGATCTGCCTCGCGCCGGACTACGTGCTTTTGCCCAATGGACTCGAACGACAATTCGTGGGGGAGGCAAAATCTGCAGTGGCATCCATGTACCCGAAACTCCAAGACAATCCGGACTATACCTCGATCATCAACGAACGGCACTTCAATCGCCTCAAGAATTGGATCGCGGACGCTGAGGCGAAAGGAGCAGAGGTGATCGAGCTCAACCCCGCTTCTGAAGACCTGTCAGACGTGGCGAGTCACAGAATTGCTCCTATGCTCCTCCTCAAGGTCACCGACGCGATGACGGTGCTCCAGGAAGAGATTTTCGGCCCGGTGCTGCCGATCGTCACCTACGAAACGATCGAAGAGGCAATTGCATTCATAAACAAGCACACTCACCCGCTCGCGTTGTACTACTTTTCACATGATGCTGAGGAAGAGCGCAAGGTCCTCGACCGCACAACGTCGGGTGGCGTGACGGTGAACGATTGCATGACTCATGCCTTTGATAACAGCCTTCCGTTTGGCGGCATCGGTCCTTCGGGCATAGGCGCATACCATGGTAGACAGGGGTTTCTCACCTTCAGCCACGCTCGAGCGATTTATCGGCAGAGTAAGTCGCCCCAGGCCGAGCTTTTATTTCGTCCTCCATTTGGTGAACCCATAAGAGCATTTCTATCCAGCAGCATTACAAAGTGACCTGGTTTTCCGACGAGGCGACAGGAATTCCGATCAGCTCGGCCTTCGTGAGGTCGCAGAGTCTGCACGGTCGAGAGATTAAAAATTGACGGCACGCAATTGCGCCAAGTTCTCACAAATCGCCGCGAATACGGTGTATGCGGCCATATGGAAGGCTTCACAAGGAGATTTGCAAAATGAAATTACTTCACATTGATTCCAGTGTCCGGGCCAATTCCATCTCGCGCAGGCTGACTGCTCAATTTATCGAAGTATGGAAAAGAAATCATGCCGGCGGAGATGTGATCTATCGAGATCTCGCGACGACCGTCATTCCTCCGGTCACTGACGATTGGGCAGCGACCTTTGCCGACCCAGCAACTCTTACGCCGGTCCAAAAAGCCTATCTCTCTATATCGGATGAGCTGACAGCTGAACTTCTGGCAGCGGACACCATCGTGATTGGCTCACCCATGTACAACTATTCCATTTCTGCTCCGCTTAAGGCATGGCTTGACCAGATTGTCCGCATGGGCAAGACCTTTGGCATTAGTGCCGGGACCCCCGTCGGACTGCTGGGCGATAAGAGAGCAATGGTCATCACGACCCGCGGCGGTGTCTACGGACCAGATAGCCCAACTGCTGCACTCGACTTTCAGGAGCCGTATCTGCGCGCTATCCTGAGTTTCATCGGCCTGTCCGATCTGACGTTTCTCCATGTCGAACGACAGATGAAACCGGAAGCGGCGATTGACTTTGCAACTGCTGTCGCACAGATCAACGAACTTGCGAAGTGACTCGTGTAGGGAGCATCTCACTTCGTTCAGACGACTGGTGCCCAACAGAAGAGGAATCAATGTTATTTCAGAAGTTAGTAATTCTGTTCTTTGCGGCCCACACGCCGGTCGTCATGGAGTTAACGCAACCGCAAACCACAGCTGATAGATTGCAGGCACTGATTGCAACCTCTGCCCAGAGACTGTCCATCGGAAAACAGGTTGCCCTCTCGAAATGGGATAGCAAAATTCCAGTTGAGGATGCGCCGCGTGAAGCACATGTAATTGCGGCTGCGATACAAGCAGGTGAATTGCGAGGTTTGGATCAAACGTTTGTGGCCACATTCTTCAAGGCCCAAATCGAGGCTAATAAGCTCGTACAATATTCCTTGCTCGCCGAATGGTATCGCCTTGGCAATGTTCCCGCCCACTCATCGATCGATTTGAGTAATGCGATTCGGCCTGAGTTAGATCAGATACAAACAGCCTTGATCGCCGAATTAGCCGACACTAAAAACATTCGCGCTAAGGCATCTTGTCCGACCGAGCTCGCACTAGCAATCGGAAAATACGTGGCGGCACATCAGGCTGATCTAAGCCGCCTTGATGCCATCGCTCTCGATCGTTCGTTGGCCACTACCTGCAACGCAAGAAGATAGTAGCCTTCGATCAACATATTTCCACATTCTCGAATGCGACCCAGCCCTCTCAGGGTGGGCTCAATTCTGCCCATACTGCTTCGGCAGAAATCACGCGATTTGGGATACATCACTACGTCATGTCTTTGAGAGACCTTTCGGAGAACTCAGGAAGGTCGAGCTGATCGGACTCCCTAAAAAGATTCCAAGGTGGTGCTCCCACAACAAAAGGTTACCTGATGTAATGATGTGGTACTGGTAAGGCATTTGAACCCCTCCGGTGATTACTTCCGTCCAGGCTGGTACTCACCGGGTACAAAGCGGAATGTGATCGCGAGCCTGTTCCATCCATTGATGGTGATGATCGCCATGGTCAGATTCACCAACTCTACTTCGGAAAAGCTCTTCTTGGCCCTTTCGTACACCGCGTCGGGAACATGGCCTTCCCTGACCAAAGTGATCGCTTCTGTCAGCGCCAGCGCAGCGCGCTCGCGTTCTGTAAAGAACGGAGTCTCCTCCCATGCCGAGAGCGCATAGAGCCGCTGCTCCGTCTCACCCTCCGCACGCGCATCCTTCGAGTGCATGTCGATGCAATAAGCGCATCCGTTGATCTGTGAAGCACGCACCTTTACCAGCTGAATGAGAGCGGGCTCCAGCTTCGATTGTTTGCGAACAAACATCTCGAGCCCAAGCATGGCCTGATATGCCGCCGGTGATACCTTCTGCGCTTCTAGTCTTGCTTGCATCGATTTTATCTCCCTACGATCAACACTAGGCTTTAGATGGATTGGACAGAAGGTCCATAATGCATATACGGACTAGTCCACTTTAATTTGGTTGGCTAATGAGAGGTATTCTGCTTTCATGAGTAATTTATTAAGTGAAAAGCCAGCCAAAGTCGGACGGATCTGCGTATTTTGTGGCTCCAGCGTGGGGGCAAAGCCCAAATATCTTGCTGAAGCGAAATCATTGGGGCTGCAGATGGCTCGCGGCGATTGGGGACTGGTTTACGGCGGAACGTCCATTGGATTGATGGGCGCGACTGCCGACGCTGCGCTCTCAGGCGGCGCGGAGGTGATCGGGATACTTCCCCAGGCCTTGCAGGACCGCGAGATTGCCCATCGGGGGCTGACGAAGCTGCACCTAGTTGAAAGTATGCACGAACGCAAGGCGCTCATGGCGTCTTTGTCGAACGCTTTCATTGCGCTGCCCGGCGGCTACGGAACCCTCGACGAATTCTTCGAGATCGTGACTTGGGCGCAACTAAATATTCATTCCAAGCCCTGCGTCTTGGTCAATACGGATGGCTACTATGATTTCCTGCTGCGATTTCTCGACCACGCGGTGAAAGAGGAGTTCGTGAGGGCGGGTAACTTGAGGCTAGTACAGGTGGCGAGAGATTCCGCTGAAGCTTTGCAATGGATTGAACAGCAGCGGGAGAAGGCTTCGCTTCATCCGACTGTCATCGCGCAGAATGGCGGTGCGCTCATGGGAGCCTGAGTCGCGCAACGCCTCGGCGCGCAAAGGGGCCACGTCAGCTTCGGATTCGCGCACCGCGGACAGCATGGAGCGAGCAGTACCGCTTAGCGCGAACGTAAAGCAGTTGCAAGGACAGAGACGCCGCGTCGCAGCTCCGCTGGCTTGCAGCTTGCGAAACCGAGCATGAGGGCCGGGGGCTGTTCGTATTTCGTTGTGAATATCGACAAGGGTTCTACTTCAAGTCCGAGCTTTCGCGCTTGCAGCGCCGCGTCGTGATCGGAACTCCATGTTTTGAGCCAGCCGAGTGTACGTACGCCTGCGCCTGCATGGACGACGTCGAGCACCCCATTGAGGTGTTTATCTGCGGCAGTTTTAAGAGCGTCGATGCGCTCCGAATAGGTCTGACGCATCCGGCGGAGATGATGGCCGAAGTGGCCTTCGGTGATGAACTCCGAGAGAATGGCTTGATCGAGCGTAGGGGGATGGCGGTCGACGAAACTGCGGGCTGACACGAACGGCTCTACGAGGCGCCCCGGCAAAATCATGAAACCGACGCGGAGCGCGTTGAATAGCATCTTTGAAAAAGTTCCCACGTAAATAACGCAACCGGAACTGTCGAGCGCGTGCAGAGAAGAAACAGGATGACCGGAGTAGCGATACTCAGCGTCATAATCGTCTTCGATAATCCATGCGTTAGCGCTGGCGGCCCATTGGATGAGTTCCAAACGGCGATCCGCGGACATGGTGACGCCCATTGGAAATTGGTTTGCTGGCGTAACATAGGCAAGCTTCGCTTTGGGTGCAATCTTACGGCCTGCTTTCACGATGATGCCGTCTGTGTCTACGGGTACTGGAACGATACGCGCACTTGTGGCGCGGAGTGCTTGAAGAGCGCCGGAATAGCCAGGGTCTTCCATCCAAACCTGATCTTTAGGGTCGAGAAGAAAGCGACCAAGAAGGTCAAGAGCCTGTTGTGTGCCCGAGGTTACGATGATCTGTTCCCACGAGCAACGCACTCCGCGTGAAGCGCCAACGTACTCCGCGATGGCGCGCCGGAGTGGCTGGTAGCCTGCAGCATTGCCTTGACCATAGACCGAGCGAGGAGCTCTGCGTAAAACGCTCGAAGCTACGCGCGCCCAAAGGCCTGTGGGGAAGAGATCGATGGCTGGCTCATACGCTCGGAAAGCTTTACCGATGGAGTGAGACGCGGGGAGCACTTCCACATTCCTCAGAAATGGAACTGCACGTTTGGCAAATGCGGCCTTTGATGCCGGAAGAGCGAGAACTGCAGGTTTGCGTGTAGCGGACATCAATCCATCTGGAACGCCCGAAGCGACGTAGGTTCCTGACCCAACTTCCGTGCGGGTGTATCCCTCGGCCTGTAGCTGGTCGAAGGCTTCGACGACGGTTCCGCGCGAGAGGGAGTACTGCCTCCCGAGGCTGCGTGAGGAGGGCATGCGAGCGCCGGGCTTCAAACGTCCGTCGAGGATCGCGCTGCGCAACTCTGTGTAGAGCCAGCGCCAGAGGTCCTGTTTGCCAGAAGGGGGGTCGAGTGAGAGATCCTGAAATGTTTCTTCCTTAGACATCGCTTGTTTCCTGACCTCCTGGCAACTGACGAAGTGGACCAATCCCCCTTTGCATTATGGACCTTCTCTCCAATCCACATAAGACCTAGGGTTATTTGAGGGAGATAAGCCAATGCAATCAAAGGTGCAATCACAACTTGTCATAACTTCAAAACCGATGTTCGCGCTGGCATTTCTCATTGCAACCGTCCTGACCACAACCAGCACGCTAATGGCGCAGACGTCTGTCACGCCGCCGATGGCGCAGGAGACTATCACCCAACTCATAACGAAAGAATTGGCAAGCCCTTCCGGCGAGCAAGCTCTGCCGGGCTTCTCCAGCCCAGTCCACCGCCACGATGCACAGGTTTCTGTTTACGTTCTCGCAGGCTCCGTCGTGATGCAGGTGGGAGGGCAAAAAGCACTGACGCTGGGACCAGGCCAGAGCTTTTACAAAAATCCCGACGATATTCACGTCGTCAGCCGGAACGCAAGTAGCACAAAGCCAGCACAATTCCTTGTGTTCATGATTCATAAAAAAAGGGCACCGCTGGTGTTATCAGCAAAGTAACAACGATGGGCATGGACTCAAGACGGTGGCTGTCGAATTCGTACCGAGCCAATCGATCGAGCCACCCAACATACTGAAGCGAAGGAGATCACAATGACAACAGTGAACAGCGTTCTGGATATTCAATCGAGTCACACGGAGCTAGGTAAACAAATAGTGTCCTCCGTCGTGGCTAAACTTAATGAGGGGAACATTGCCGATGCCGTCCAGCACTTTGGTGCAAATTTTAAGTTTAGCGACCACGCACTGGGACTCGAGTTCAACGACAAGGCACGGCTAGAAGAATTCTTCTATAAGACGCATGAACTGTTCCCGGATGCTCACTTAAACGTCACGGCTTGTTTCGAAAGCGGAAACCACGTTGTCGCCGAATGGACGGTCACTGCGACACATGTTGAATCCCTTTGGCCAAGAGGCGAATACCGAGTGCGAAGATCTTTGCCGGGCGTTTCCATTGTGGCAATCACCAGTGGACGAATCAGTGAATGGTCCGATTATTATGACAGCATGACTGCGAGACGCAACCGGCTTGCCGAGTTTTTCACCGACTGGATAGAACTGTAAATAGTCCCTGTGTTTCCATTCTACGGTCGGTGTGCATCTAAATATTACTCCACGCAGATGTTGTCCTTCTGGTCTCCATGCGGAGGTCTTCAGAGATTGCGTGCGCGGCAAATGTCGTACCACTATAGACCGAAACGTCTGGAGCGAAGGCCCTTATCCGAGCTACCGACAACAGGTTGATGAAATGACCGCGAACCTGTTATCGGTACACGCTAGTGCATTGTCTGAAAGTTGCGTTACAACGACTAAACGATGGCGCTTTCGCGCATGCCGAAGTTCTATATAGTGCTCACTGCGTCAAGTATCTCGAATGAAATATGCGTGACGGATCGTAAGGGTTCTATAAGCGCTCCCATTCCTTCATAGAGGAAAGCGTAAACAGCCGCTGTTACCGGATTCCGAGCAGCGCACAAGGAACGCCCTCCGCAAGGTTATGCGCGGTATGGCCAATCATCCAAGTGTGTTTGGGCATACCGATGACAAGAAGGTCACACTCATTGTGAATTGCAGCTGCGAGAATGCTGCCAATTTCATCTCCATTCGAAATGGTGGCATCGATAGCCAGTCCGGCATTTTCTGCCAACTGGCCGCTTTTGATTGCAAGTTGGTGTACCTGGTTTCCATTTCGTCCGTCCACCGAATATAGGGAGCAACCAAAGTTGAAAAAGAAAAGTAAATTGGAGGAGGCTCTAAGACACTTATTACGTTAAGACTTGCGTCCAATGATCTGGCCAACTCGACTGCTGCCTGCAGTGCTCTACCAGCTTCTTCGGACTCGTCAAATGCGACTGTGATCTTTCTAAACACTTGTTCCCTCCCGACTTGAGTTTCACACTGACGCAATGGCAGTCCGAGACGGGGAGAGTTACGCTCAAGTTCAAGATCGAGGCTTTTAGCGCCGCCGATTCCCCCAACATCCCAGATCTCGGTATCGTTGCCGGCAGGCAATACCAGCTGAACCCGCGCGCCGGTCTCTTTCCCGAGAATAATCGTGGAGGCGGATTCAAGAACCGCGAAGACCTGTCGCTTTAGTTGATGTCACTTTGACCGCTAGTGCCTGAAGTTTTGCGTCAAGCTCTTTGGCGGCGGCCAGCAGTGGCTCATTTGTCTCGACAACCATCAACGAGGACGGTCTTACATAGGTCAGACTGCTTTGATCATCGTCCTCTTCAATGAGGATAAGTTCGACCGGAGCGAAAAGACCAGCCGTTAGATCATGCCGCAACATTGTGATGGCCAGTAGCGGGTTTCCGATTATGACCCGCAGTACCTTTTTCTGTATCCCGGTTTTCCTGATCCATGCGCCATGATTCATGAGGGCGAACAATATGAAGCCGCTAGGGCCGACGTGTGATTCTATCTCAGCCTTGTACGATTCCCAACTTTCGAACTTTGCAGGAAGGTCGTCGATCATCAGTGGTTGTTTGCCGACGTCGGCCAGTAGTGCAGACACGAGCTCGTCGAAACTCTTCTTGCTTTCGAATCTAAGACGAACGCCATTAAAGGGAATTTCGCGTGGATTAGAAGTTGTCATCGTGATTCTCCTACAAGAAGGGCGCAGTCATCACCGATCGTCTCGACAATCGACATAGAATGCGCGTTACGTTCATGGACATAGGCAGCAGGGGCGCGGTCAATCAAGAGGCTGAGCAGTTCCGGGCGACTATAGTGTCCACGGGAATCCATTTGCCGCTTACGCTTGTCGATCAAAGAGAAATCAAGATCGGCAATCACCACGCCTTCACCAGAACGCAGGGGTTCTCCCATCAATTCGCCTTGCGGCGAGACAATCGTGGTAAAACAACCACTGGAGATGGGGCCGACGGGGCAGCCGGTGTCGTGCATGATCTGGGCCTGCTGATCGGCATTGAGCCAGGCGGTGGCGTTGACGACGAAGCAGCCAGACTCCAATGCATGTTGACGGATGTTGACTTGAGTCTGCTCGGCGAAAATGTCGCCCCCGAACGAACCAGGGTACATCGACGAGTGGATCTGCTCGCCATCAGCCATCAAGGCGTAACGGGCCAGCGGGTTGTAATGTTCCCAGCACACCAACTGACCGATGCGCCCGACTGCGCTATCGACCGCTCGCAGTCCGGAGCCGTCGCCTTGCCCCCAGATCATGCGTTCATGGTAGGTCGGGGAAATCTTGCGGCGACGCTGAATTAAGGTCCCGTCAGCATCGAACAGCAATTGCGTGTTAAAGAGCGTGCCACCATCGCGTTCGTTGACTCCAATGGACACGACCATTCCGGTTTGCCTGGAGGCTTCGCCGACGGCATGGGTGGCGGCCGATGGTACAGTCACCGCTTGTTCAATTAACCTCAGTTGTTCTGCGCCCATTTGGAAAGGTGGCTGGACAAAGGAGAAATAGGGATAGTACGGCACTATTGCCTCCGAAAAGGTGGCGAACTGTACGCCCTGGCGACCGAGTTCCATGATCTTCTCGACGACCTTCTTGACAGTACCTTCGCGGCTGTAGAGCACAGGGCTGATTTGTACGGCAGCCGCTTTTATGGTGGTCATAGCAATCTCCTTTACTCGAAATCGTCCGAGTAATCTCAACTCATCTGAATGCGATTACGTGCATTTGAGTGCAACGTTAACCCTGAAACGATTGATCCAATTCGATAGGTGGAAGTAAATTAGGTGTTATGTGGCAACGCTTGCCCGAAACTTCACTAACTAATCCCCTACGCAAAACGATCCTGGCACGCAACAAACGCGATTTCGTGGCGGCGACTGAAATGCCGGCAAGTTCGGCGATTTCCTTTACCGACCCCGCACTTGATTGGTGAATCTCAACAATATTTCGCAACGTAGGTTGCAAGCGGCAGATTGCCTGCCTCAAACGCTCTATTCCTTCGTGTTTTGCATAGAGCTCTTCAACGTTCTCCGTGTGGTCTGGAAACTCACAATCCTTCCAGATCTCGCCGTCAGTGATTTCCATCGAAGACTGGGGGTGTGAGCGCCTTCTACGAAGAGTCATAAGCCCCGAATTAATCACGATACGGATGAGCCATGTTGAAAACTTCGCTCTGCCATCGAAAGCACATAAATGAACGTAGGCTTTCAGCCACGCATCCTGCATCACATCCTCTGCATCAGCTCGGCTCTTCATGATCCGAAAGGCCGTGTTGAATGCTTTTTTCGAGTGTCGTTCCCAGAGCTCCGCAAAGGCAGCGTGGTCTCCCGCTTTTGCCTCTTTGACTAGTGCCTCATCAGTCGCAGCAAGAACGATCGAATTGATACCGACTTCTTCTTTCAATTCGCACAATTTCATAACAACCTCCGGTGAATCCCACAGGGCCAAGTCTGCAAATCATTTTCAGCATCCGTCGCCGCTCGGAATTCGACTCGAGAGTGAAGGCGCCTCTACACGAGCTATTTTGTGATTCCGTTCGCCAGGAATGCCTTTACCGGCTCTCCAAACGGAGGGCGGAAGAGGAGTTCAGCCTGCGGAGTTTTGCTCTGCCGATAGATGGCGCGAGCATGGCTGAACGTAAGAAACCCCTGTTTACCGTGGTAAGCACCCATTCCAGAGGCACCAATTCCGCCGAACGGAAGACTGTGGTCGAGAGCATGAGTCATGCAGTCGTTTACCGTAACGCCTCCCGACGTAGTCCGATTGAGCAGCTGTCGCTCTTCCGCGGCGTCATTGGAAAAGTAGTAGAGCGCAAGCGGGCGGCTACGCGCGTTGATGAATGCGATTGCTTCATCGAGAGTTTCGTAGGTAACCACCGGCAGCAAGGGACCGAAGATTTCCTCCTGAAGTACAGTCATTTCGTTTGTAACTTTCAAAAGGAGAGTGGGTGCAAATCTGCGTGCGGCCACATCTGACAGGTCTTCGGAAGAGGGATTCAGCTCAATCACTTCAGCACCTTTCGACTCCGCGTCGGCCAGCCAGTTTCTTAGGCGCTTAAAATGCAGTTCGTTGATGATCGAGGTGTAGTCCGGGTTATTCTTGAGTCTCGGGTACATGGATGCCACAGCAGCCTTCGCGTCCCCTACAAATTGTTCTTCAAGTCCGCTAGGTAAGAGCACGTAGTCGGGTGCGATGCACACCTGCCCGGCGTTGAAGGTCTTCCAAGTTAGAATTCTGCGAACTGCATCGCCAAAGTCTGCCGACCTTCCGATGACGGCAGGCGACTTGCCTCCGAGTTCCAGTGTCACGGGCGTCAGGGAAGCTGACGCAGCGCGCATGACCGCTGAGCCCACCCTCATGCCACCCGTGAAAATCAAATGGTCAAACGGCAGCGCTGTAAAGGCCGCTCCAATCTCCGGGCCGCCCTGTACGACTACCAACTCCGTTTCATCAAAGTATCGATTTGCAAGCTTAGCCATTAAGGCCGAAGTCACTGGCGTCAGTTCGGAGGGTTTCAACATGACACGATTACCAGCGGCAATGATATAGCCGATGGGATTGAATGAGAGGTTCCATGGGAAATTCCACGGACTCACCACCCCAACAACGCCCTTTGCCTGATACTCGACGCGGGCCTCTGCATCCGGGAACATCGCCTCGTGGATCTGAGGCTGCATCCACTCCCGTAGATGGAGCTTATTGTACTTGTAGCCTTCGACGATCCACCATACCTCGGTAAGCAAGGACGCCTCGTTGCTGCGATGACCAAAATCTTCATCTAGAGCGCTTGCTATCTCGTCTTTGTTTTCGACCATGAGCGCTATGAGTCGATCCGTTCGGTCGATACGGACCTCGTAGGTTGCGATTCCGTCTTCAGCGAAAGCTGCTCGCTGCCGGTCCAAAAGCAAACGCATTTTTTCGGGAGGTGTGATTGTTGACTCTGACTTAGGTGATGTAGACGTGGCTATCATGATTACGCTCCTTTGTGTGCTGCCCGATGTTCAGGACGCCAATTGTTATCACTCAGGCATGCCAACTGACCGATGCGTCCGACCGCGCTGTCGACAGCTCGCAGGCTGGAACCGAACCGTACAACTGTGCAGCTTTCATCTGTCTTCCTCTGAACGGGCTCGACGGGACAGCAACTCATCCGCGCTGAACGGAAATTTTTCGCAATTTGCGAGAAGGAAGGCCCCTCCTATCCCCGTGAGGACGGCAAAATTCAGCGGCGCCTTAATTCCTAACGCCAGCGTCATTGCCATCCCGAACGCCAGCAGAAGAAGTCCACTTAACAGCGCGGCAGCGCGGGTATGCCAGCCGACGACGAGGAGAAGACCGAAGATAATTTCAGCGCCAGTGGCGATGACTCCGAGCGTTGGGATCGTTCCTGCCGGCAAGTACCAATTGAGGGTGTGGGTGTATTCCAGGAACCGTGAGAAATTCCCCCACTCGACATTCGGTTGCCCGAACGTTCCCCACAGACCCAGTCGGTCGGCTACGGCTGACAAGAAACCAAAGCCGAGCCCGATTCTTAGCAACAAGCTTGCGTAGCTTGCGAATTTCGAATCCTTCACTGTCATCGTATCCATGTATTTCCCCTGGAATTAAGTGTTGTGAGTAGATCTGCTCGCCGTTGTTCGTTACTCTGCTGGTATTACCAGCGGAGTGCCTTTCTTGTGAATTAGGAACACTAGGAACTTTGCTGGCTTTGTACTACTGGCGTTCCGGCTGACGATGTGAATATCGTTGGGACCTTCATAGAAGGTTTGGCCTGGCAACAGCGTGAATTCTTGTTGCCCCTTCACCTGCATCACCACGGAGCCCCCCAGCACGTAAACAGACACTTGAGCATTGTGGCGGTGGATAGGGCTCGAAAAGCCTGGAGGAAAATCCACGGTGTACATCAGAGCCTGCTCGCCGGGAACTCCTGCCAGATCTTTCGTTATGAGCGGTGTGATAGTCTCGTGCGCCATCGGCGGCGCGACCGCCTTCTGCGCCATCAGCGTCTCTTGAGCAAGATGCTTGTTTACCTCTTGTGCGGCGCCCAGAGAGTTAGGTCCCATCAGTACCACCACCAACATAAGAGAGGGCAGCATCCAGCTTCCTGTCATCAAATTAGTTCGTTGATTCGATTGATTCGGTTTCATCGGCTTGTCTCCTTAAACAATTTGCGTTGAAGCTTTGCGACCCGTCCCTTTCGTTGTCACTTTTGCTTGGCGTCAAGCCCCAAGGGCTGCCGCCAGAACTGGTGCTTTGGGCTCTACAACCATCAGCGACGAAGGTGCGTATTTCCCATCCAGACACCCCGAGCATATCTACCGCCCCTCGCGAAGGCAGTTCCAAAGAACCGGCTTTGTGCAAATCTTCCGATCTAATTCTGAATACAATGTCCTTGGCGTGCCGTCCCCTGAGTCGCCACGCACAGCGGTTCCCCTGGGGGAAACCTGATGGGCGATAGGAATCGTAACTGCGTATCGGAATCCGAGAATGCCGCCCAAGCACGGCCTCCCACGGTTAGCCGTCTCATTGTTCCTGCAATCGATGTCGTTCGTGAAGGTCGCCCCGAACCGTTCCTAGATAGCTGTCCGACCCGGTCAACTGCGCAGTGGGGTGGTATTGCATTAGAGAACCACACGGTTCCAGCCGTTTTCATACCCCGTCACGAACATCCAGATGACTTCTTGCATGTCGTAATAAGCGGAGCCGTCAAATACGAGGTACACACAAAAGGCCGAACTCTCCGATTTACTTCACGTCCGGGCACAATGTTCCTTTTGCCTCGGGGGACCGTGGATGAAGTGAATTGGGCTGGGCCGACTCAGCGTCTGGCTGTAGCCATGCAGACGAGCCTCCTCACCAATGCATTGGACGAGACCGCACACGAAACCGAGATTGAGCTAACGGAACACTGGGATTTGATTGACCGCCATATTTCAGCCCTGCTATTCGAAATGACAGCTGATCTTGATGACGGTTCGCCTGCGGGAGCTATCTACGGGGAATCCCTGGCCAATACGCTGGCAGTGTACCTAGTGAAGCGTTACGCCGTGCGACAAGTCACGCCTGCGAACTTCAAGGGAGGGTTACCGGGATATCGCCTGAAGCGTGTTCGTGAGTATATCGCCTCCAGTTTGGAGGAGAACATTAGCCTGTCGCAACTTGCTGCGATTGCTGGCATGAGTCCGCATTACTTTTCGGAGCTATTCAAACAGAGCACAGGTCATGCTCCGCATAGTTATGTTCTGTTGCAGAGGATCGAACGTGCCAAACAGCTGCTGCGCAACCCCAAGCGCAGCATCATCGACGCAGGACTCGACGCCGGATTTCAGAACCCGAGTCACTTCGCCCGTATGTTTCGGAAACTTGAGGGCACCAGCCCTTCAAAGTACCGAGCGGATAATGTATCAAGGACGACCTACTAAAAAGCTCGGTCGGCCGGCTTCTACTGAATCCCTCCTTTGCTTTGAGATCGTCCCCCCCGCTGATCGTTCAACGGTCTGGCCCACCGGCTAGAAACTCAGCGACTTTCACCAACTGTCAACTGCTCTAGAGCCACGGCCAGAGGTTCTGCTTGCTGGAGCGCCGGTTGAGTGAGAGATCCTGAAATGTTTCTACTTTAGTTATCGCAGGTTTAGTGACCACTTCTCGCGGCTGACCCAGTGGACCAGTACCTCTTTGCATTATGGACCTTCTATCTAATCCACATAGAGCCTAGTGTTGGATACAAGGAGATAAACCAATACAAGTAAGAACTGGAATCACAGCGTATGACAAGCTCAAAACCAATATGTGATGCTGTTCTCATAGCTAGCGCCCTGATCCCAACCAACTCGCTGATGGCGCAGAAGGCTGTCACGCCGCCAATGGCGGAGGAGATTATCGCACCGGTCACAACGAAAGATCTGGCTGTGTTTCCCGGAGAAGGGCTCTGATGTATATCGTAGATTTTCGCCGGGCTATTAAAGCCCGATCGACCGTCACAATGCGAGCAGCTATGTTACCGGCGAAAAACCTAACGGCCATAATTAATTTAATGACGGTCAACGGCCTCGTAGTGGTTAACTCATCAACGAAGCCTGTTGCCGTAGAAAGTGACAGTATCAAAGTGGATTTTAGTGAGCGAGTGCGTATAAACCAAAGGCATCTCAATGAAGGACTAAAGCCACATTACGATTTCATCGTTTGTGGCTCGGGATCTTCAGGATCGGCGATAGCAGGAAGGCTGGCAGAGAATCCGAACGCCAGCATCCTCCTTCTTGAGGCCGGAGGAAACGATGATGTCTCGAGCATCATGGATCCTGACCGCTGGTTGCTTAACCTCGGTACTGAGCGCGAATGGGGTTTTTCGGCTCAACCCAATCCCAATCTGAACGGTCGATCCATTTCGCAATCAATGGGTAAGGTTCTTGGAGGAGGATCCAGCATCAACGGTTTGATGTGGACACGCGGACATCGGCACGATTGGGATTTTTCGCTTCCGAGGTAGGTGATACAGCGTGGGGTTACGAATCGGTTCTGAATATTTATCGTCGGATTGAAGACTGGCATGGCATGCCAGATCCAAGTTATAGAGGAACGGGCGGGCCAATGTTTGTTCAACCAGCACCCAACCCAAATTCTACGCCCGCTGTAATGATAGAGGGCGCGAATTCGGTTGGAATACCAATTTTCGAGAATCCGAACGGTCGCATGATGGAAAGCGACGGTGGAGCTTCCATGCTTGATGTGATTGTGCACAATGGTAAGCGACAATCTGTTTTCCGCTCTTACGTCTTTCCGCTCATGGACCGCCCTAATCTGACGGTACTTGCCCATGCGCTAGTTACACGAATAACGTTTGATAAAAAACGGGCAACAGGAGTGGAGATTGTTTATAACAACAAAATGTATCGCATCGGCGCAGGATGTGAGGTTGTGTTGTCATTGGGTGCTATCAATACTCCGAAGGTACTCATGCAATCTGGCATCGGAAACCAAGCCGAGCTGGGACATCTCAAAATTCCTCCCGTACAACATCTCCCTGGCGTGGGTCATAATTTGCAGGATCACTTCTTGATTTATGGGTGCGTTTGGGAATACCGTCAGCCTTCTGTGATTCCAAATGCCGCACGGGCAGTCTTGTTCTGGAAAACAGATCGCAATCTTGATACCCCTGACACGCAGATCATTCAAAGCGACGGCGGGAGGGTCAAAACCGAGATGAAAAAGTTTGGACTGGCCAACGATTCATGATGGTCAATTGCACCTGGGATCGTACGCCCAAAGAGCCGAGGACGACTTCGTCTCACGAGCCCCCACCCCGCTGACGAGCTCAAAATTGAGCTCAACACTCTATCTGACCCCGACGATATGAAGGCAGCCATCACCTCTATTGAGATCTGTCGTGAAATAGCCGACTCACACGCCCTGCGCCCATTTATTAAACGCGAGCTGATGCCGGGAAAACTCAAGGGGATAGCGCTCACAGATTTTGTTCGAGATGGTATAGTGACCTACTGGCACCAGGCCGGTAGCGCAAAAATGGGGCGTGATCCCATGTCCGTTGTAGATGCAAATCTAAAAGTCTACGGAGTCAATAGTCTTCGTATCGCTGACGGATCTATCATGCCACGCGTTACTACCGGAAATACTATGGCACCCTGTGTCGTTATCGGTGAGCGGGCGGCCGAGCTTCTTAAAGAACAATACAATCTCTGAAATGCTATCGCCGAACTATGCCGATACTAATGGGAGCATCTATCGGCATTTATAGTCACCTCTATATTTTCACTCGGCTATCTTATATGCGCTTCAAGTGATGGTTATCCACGCCTAAGCGCGCTCCACTTGGGTTAAGACAAAATTGTTCTGCGCGATCTCGCCGCGCCCGGATTTCGACTCGGAACTAAAGGAGGGGCTCGGACGCGGCGGCATCGCAGAAGGTGAATGGAGTTCTAAAAGATCGCCATCCCGGCCGATTCCATCGACCGTGCGATGGCCTAGCTGTGACAACAAAGGCAATCAGGAACGCCTCGTAAGCGATGGCTTGTAGGATGATCTATATATGTAATTTTAACGGTTACATTTTCGGTGCAATAACTGTACACTCATCAGCTTTTGTTAATTGCCGTAGACTGCTCTAAACTACGGTCACTCAGCTACTTAGGGCTACGCTCAACTACGCATATCATTTCATTGATTATCATAGACTTACAGAGATATCCGGAAACTCAAAATCCGCCGAGGGCAACCTCGTGGGGGTTCGCCCCCCCCTCCCGGCACCATCTATCCATATTATTTTCAGCGGCTTACGAGCGCCAAAGCTGAACTTCTCGAATAGTTCCAGGTACAAAATCGGGTACAGTGTGCATCCTGCTTATTTTCAATAGGTTGAAGATATTGCCTACTGGATCTCGGCAGCAGCCTATCAACAGTTAGTCTCTTTTACGCTCAATTACGGAATTCGCAGCGGATAATCGGTCCGGCACAGCGGGCAAGAAAACGAAGGCATTTAGGTAGTGGGCGAACGTATCAGTCGAGACGCAGAAAGGCTTAGCAATTGAACTTTGCTTACCTAAATCAGTGCGTCAAATTCGAACGCCCTGCTCTGGGGCGCTTCACGGGCTAACCAGAAGTTGGCCGGTACGTTAATAGATCAACCTGAACTTCTCAGTTGCAACTCGCTTGTTGGCACCAACAGACATCCAGTATGTTTGGTGGCCAACTTCTCAGTAGACGCTGGCCGGTTTCTACTTCGCTAGCACCGCGCCCTCGAACAAGACGCTTCCCAGATACAACGTCAACACCTTTTTGAACTCAGCCACAACCAAGACTTTCCCTTCGAATCTGCTTCGCCGTAAAGCGTCATCATGCCCCGGACTAACTGGAGAAAGACGTTTGCAGCAAGTAAAGACTGTTCCTTCGGAAGCGAGGGATTCTTCGTATGAAAGGCGTTTGCGATTGTCGGTTGGAAGCCAGGTCGACACAGATCTTCCCGTATCATTCTCAGTTCAGCGTTCAACAGTGAGTGGCTTAAATGAATCCCACTAATTTCCAGCAGGAACAGCCTCAAAGGTTCCAGTACCTCGGCGAGCGTGGAAGGTTCCGATGATCTTATTACCTTGGACTACACCTGCGGCGCGTGGGCCTTCGATGCGGCCACGGAAGGTGAGGATATCGCGTGTTTTGGTCTTGAAAACGATGTGCTGGTTGTTGATAGTGCCTTCAATGCCTCCGGACTGATTGGGCCCCTTGAAGTGTCCTTTGACTTGAGTGCCGTTCTGCTGGATCTCAATTTCTTTGGTGGATGTGGTCCCGTTGGGATCGTGGCAATAGAAGTTCCACTTGCCTGCGGCCTGCGCTGGCGGCTGGTCTGAGGGCGCTTGCTGCGCTATAGCTCCAAGGGGAGCGATGAGGAAGAGCCCAAGATAAAAAGTGAAGAGGCGCCGCGTAATGCTGTTCATGGATTGCTCCTTTGTGCAATAGCGGCTTGACTGCGATTGCCTCCGCTACATGTATAAGGCAAGTATGACGAGATGGCGACAGGAAGGCTCTAGTTGTCGTTACACGACGGTCTGTGTAGTGCTACACGATTGGCCGTGTAGCACTCTCTATTTCTTTCCGCAGTATGGCGGAGCTAGGCTCGAAACAATGGCTATGTGGCGTTACGCCGCAAGAGCGGCGGTTTAGTCGTTGGGACGACTATATCCGAACGGCTCGTGTAGCTGATATGGAAGCTTGTGAAAGGATGTGCACGCGATGACGGATCTACTGAGCCGAAGGAAGATGATGCAGGAGCTACTGAGCGTGGGTGCCATGGCGTTTGTGGGACGCACAGGGGACCTGCTGGCGCAGATGAGGCATGACGGGCGTCCTACCGGGCAGGAAGCCGGCGAGATGAATCGGATCGACCAGGCGTTTCGCAGGAAATATCAGATCCCCGCGAGTTCGATCGCTATGTCACGAAATGGACAGATTGTGTACGAACACACCGGTGGTATGGCAGACAAGCAACAGGCAGTGCAGGCAGGGGAGGCGAGTCTTTTCCGAATTGCCAGTGTCACCAAGCCGATTACCTCTGTAGCGATCTTTATGCTGGTGGAACAGGGAAAGCTGAACCTGAACGACAAGGTCTTCGGGCCTTCCGGTGTGTTGGGGACCAAGTATGGAAGGGGTCCTTACAAGCAGTATGTGACGCACGTGACTGTGGACAGTCTACTAACGCACACATCGGGCGGCTGGCCGAACGATAGCACAGACCCTATGTTCAGCCATAATAGTTGGGATCATCAGAAGCTGATTGAATGGACGATTGCGAATCTGTCATTAACATATCCTCCGGGACAGCACTGGGCGTACTCGAACTTCGGGTATTGCGTACTGGGGCGGGTGATCGAGGCAGTAACGGGACAGCCGTATGCGACGTGGGTTCAGGCAAATGTACTGGCTCCGTGTGGGATTACGGAGATGCAGATTGCGGCAAACAAGGAGAACCAGCGGGCTCCGAACGAGGTGGTGTATTACGGGCAGTTTGGTGAGAATCCATACAACATGAACGTGACTCGGATGGACTCGCATGGCGGGTGGATCGCGACACCGACGGACCTGGTGAAGTTTCTGAACCATGTGGCTGGCGCGCCAGGAATCCAGGCGCTCCTGAGGCCGGCGACGATCAAGATGATGACCACTCCCGCGGCAGCTTACGACGAGAATGCGCAGGCGAGGTATGCACGCGGGTGGATGGTGAGGAACAACGGTGCAGGCAACTGGTGGCACAACGGTAGTCTGCCAGGGTCAACGACGATTATGGTGCGGACCGCGACTGGGATGTGCTGGGCGGGTTTGACGAACACTCGCTCACAGCCCGCGGATGAGATCAATGCCTCGCTGGACCAGATGATGTGGAATATGGCGCGGTGCGTTCCGGAGTGGGGAGCCTAATTCCGGGCGGACAACTCCTGGCGCGGTACGTGGATTTTTATCCAATGAAGCGAGCTATTGGTGTCCTAAGGGTGTCGTGCCGTCGCTACTTCGTTGACAATGGCTGAGGTGGCGACGGCTTACCCTATCGTGATCTGCTAAATTACGGCAGAGATGAAATGAATGGTTTTCTTTCCGCCCTCTTCGGAGTAATAAACGGTTTGTTTTCCGGATTTCCCGATGCTATGAGCTGCATCTCCGGCTGCGCGATCTGTAAGATCGAACGTTTGCACGGAACCATCAGCCGCTTTGATCGATATTTTCTTCGCTGCTAGATCCATGTGAGAGACCGTGCCTTTGGCGGCTCGCAATCCATCGTCTCCAAGCCGGTCCACTTCATGGGCTGTCTCTCGTCCGCCTTCGACAGTGTAGTGAACTGCTACGTTGCCGCCGACTCTAATGCCGCGCAGACCATCTGCCGCACCGTTCCCGGTGTGTACGACCAAATCATCAGCCAAGCTGTAGCTATGTCTCGCTCCATCAGCTGTGTCAATCGTTACGACCTTGGTGGTTGCATCGATTTTCTTTACTGATCCCTCTACAGCACCTACGACATCGTGCGCTGCAAAAACGGTTGCCGCCTGGCTTGCTACCCCGACAATGACCATCGCCTTGAAGGCCTGTTTTAAATAATGATTCATTTGTTCTCCTCCTTTTCCAATAGATCAAAATTAATCGGCGAGGCGCTGGGAACCTATAGTTGTGACTACACGGCACCTCTGTGTGGCACCACACACACCGCGTAATTCGAACAATATGTGGAGCCACACGAATGCACCGTGTAGAACCACACGGCTGTTTATGTATCGATACGTCTGTCAGGATGCAGGAACAGTCGTTAGGATGAACTATGTTCGCTGCCCAGGTCTGTCGATGAAGATTTTGATTGTAGATGACAATGCAACAATAAGGCGGCTGATACGTCATGCTGTCCGCGAGATTGCAGAAGAAATACGTGAATGCACCGATGGCAATCTAGCACTTTCTGCATATGCTGACTTTCAACCCGATATCGTGCTGATGGATATACGAATGCCAGGAACAGACGGGTTGATTGCAACTAGGCAGCTGAAAGGCAAGTATCCCTCTGCTCGAATCTTTATCGTCACTGACTACGACGACGATGAAATGCGCAACGCTGCACGAGACGCGGGAGCTTCTGGATATGCGTTAAAGCAGAACCTGACCAGCCTTGATGACCTTATCCTCGGCCAATAGAGAGAAAGTGGGGCATTTTCGGACTAGTGCAGGCATATGTGAAGACTTTGATCATTAGTGCAGACGTTCGTGTAACGCAGCGCGATGCTGCAGTGCGAACCGGGCCAAAGCATTAGCCCCTTCTATATTCAGCTTCCGACACATGTTTGTGCGGTGGTTCTCCACGGTACGGTAGTGAACGGAGAGTTCGTTCCCGATTTCCTTGCTGGAAAGGCCATCGGCGATGAGGCGCAGGATCTTCTTCTCGGTAGGGGTGAGAGCACTGATATCGAGAGCTAGACCGCCGCCACTCCCATCAGAGCTCTGTTTAAGCAGAATCGCTGCCATCGTCGAGCCGATATAGGTGCGGCCTGTATGAACAGCATGGATTGCTGCGGTGACCTCTTCCGTCTCGCTACCTTTTAGCAAATACCCCTTTCCACCGGCATCCATGGCTGTACGCATCAGATCTTCATCGGCGTGAAAGGTCATGAAGATGATCCGAGTTCCTAGATCTTGCGCTGTCGCTTCGCGCGCGACGCCAAGTCCATTGAGTCCAGGCATATCGATGTCGAGGACGGCTACATCAGGTTTGTATTCGACGATCTTACATAGAGCCTCATTACCATCAGATGCTTCAGCCACAACAACAAGCGAATCGTCTTCTTCGATGGATGCCTTCAACCCGCGCCGTACAACCGGATGATCGTCAGCCAGCAGCAGACGAATGGGATCGCTCATTGGCTTGCTCTACTCCTATCGGGAAATCAATTATAAGCGTGGTCCCCCCATTTACCTCGCTTTTGATTTGCATTTTGCCGCGCAATAGCATTGCCCGTTCCCGCATTCCCGTCATGCCAAAGCCTCCAGGGCCGGACACAATAGTGCGGGGCTCGGAAGACAACCCTTTGCCATTATCCGAGATACTGAGGGTAACCTGAGTTTTCGTGCAGCGAACAGTAACACTACCACGGGTCGCACCAGAGTGTTTCACAATATTATTCAGAGCTTCTTGAACGATTCGAAAGAAGTTGATCCGCAGCTCCTCAGGGAAGACCTTGTCGATATTCTCTAGGTCGGTTGTTATCTCGATCTCAGAAGCTCTGGCGATGGTCTTGCCGAGTGCATGGATCGCTTTGGTTAGCCCAAGACGGTCGAGCTGAAACGGACGCAATGCATAGGAAATCGCTCGCGTCTCTTCGAGAGCGTGTGAAGCCTCAGCACTAATTTCTTCCAGAGTCTCAACTTTATCTGCCTCGCTGTGCTGTTTGCCCTTGCGGCGTAATAAGAATAGGGCGAGATTGCTGATCACGATCAATCGTTGGCCGAGGCTGTCATGCAGTTCGGCTGCGATGCGTCGGCGTTCATTCTCCTGAGAGGCTATCAACTCACGCGAAAACGCCTGTTGCGCCTTCTGTTCTTTCCTCAGTTGCCGTACACGAAATGTCCAAGCTATTCGGATTGCTACCAGGATTGCAGCAACCAGCAGCGCGATAAACCATGGACGACGGTAGAATGGCGGGACCACCGTTATCATCATTGTCGCCGAATCGACACTTTCAACCCCATCGCTGTTGTGTGCGGATACCAGAAACTTATATTGGCCGGGTGGCAAATGCGTGTAATAGGCTGTGCGTCGCGATCCAACCTCTTGCCAGTCGTTGTCAACGCCTTCCAGCATGTAACGAAAGGACGTCTGCTCAGGCTTGAAGTAGGTTAATGCGGTATAGTTCACCTCTAAATTGGTCTGCCCGGGACGCAGCACCACCTGACTTGTTTCGGGTTGCAGATTGTGTTCAACATAAGAGGACTCAATCTTGACACGTGGCGGTGTACTAGCGGCTCTTACAACGGCAGGATCGATGACCGCAACACCCTTTTGCGTGGGGAACCACATCACACCCTGATCGTCCGTTGCACCTGCTGGCCATAACCCACCGTTACACTCTACGCTCACCATGCCATCAGCACGACCGTAGGCCACAGAGATGACGCGGGTACGCCGTCCATCCGCAACATCTTCTAGCTCGCTACGGCGGACCCGGTAAATACCACTATTGGAACTTATCCAGAAAAAGCCTTTTTTATCCTCGAGCATCTGGAACGCTCCGTTATCAAAAAGCCCTTGATCTTGGCTGAAATCCACCCATTTCCCATCACGGAGCCAGCCAATACCGCCGTCATAGGTGCCCACCCATATCTCACCCGACGCATCCTCCATAATAGAGCGAATATTGTTACTAGGCAGGCCTTGTCCTTCTGTCCACTTCGTGATCTCACCACCATGAAGACGAGTGAGGCCACCATAGCCGCCGATCCACAGATCACCTTTGTGATCGGAGATGATCACACGCACATCGTCGGCCGCAAGGCCAGTACGCGTTGTCATCCAATGGGAGTTCGCCCCGTCGAGGACGTACATACCGTTCGAAGTTCCAAACAACTTGGCACCCTCTTTTGTCTCGAAGATCACTTGAGCTGCGGGCAGATCTTTTGGTAGGCCGGCGGGCGTGGAAAAATGGCCGTTCGCCAAGACTCGAACACCATTGTGGGATCCTATCCAGAGCGTACTGTTCTTGTCTTCAGCCAAAGCGGTGACCAGACCGGGCAGTCCATCCTTCTGCGTGAAAGCGCGGATAACTTGTCCGTTACGAATAAGCGAAATACCGGCGGGCCAACTGCCCACCCAGATGTCTCCATTTCGCGCGCGCATTACCGGATACACATTGTCGCTGGCAAGTCCTTGCGATGATGTCAATGTCCTAATCGACTGTTGTTGAATGCGAAAAAGGCCTTCTCCTTCGGAGCCGACCCACATATTGTCGTCACTGTCACGCAATAGGACGTTGTACGGGATGCCATGCTCCGAATCTCCGGAAGGAAAGAAAAGACTGCGGGCGAAATTCTGTGAGATGTGAACCCTCCAATTGCGCCTGGTCTGATTGACGAAATCGGTCACAATCTCACCTCTTTGGACGATGTATTGTCCGCCAACCAACCGACCCAATCGGCCATCATGTGTACCCACCCAGACCATGCCATCGCCACCGATTGCCACACCGCGGATCTGTTCGGGTTTCAAACTGGATGGCAAGGTGTACTTTTCAAGGCGACCATGAGCGAGGCAGATCAACTGATGATCTCTCTGTGCCCAGAACCCTGTACCGACCCACCATAAGGGGATGAAATGAAGGCTATCGTCACTATAGGACTCACGTTCAAACCGTTGTTTGGCGGGGTTCCACTTGTAACTATGCTCGTCAGCGAGTGCCCAGATGCCCCCTCGATGGTCTGTTGTGACTGCGCTTACGGAGTGCGGTCGGATACCAGCCGCCTCATTTAGCAGATCGAAGCGTCCTTGATGAAAACGGATGAGATTATTGTCTTCGCTGGCGAGCCAGAGATCCCCGCCATCGCCTGGGACCATGGATGTGAAGCGATTGGAAGTAATCCCAGGTGTATTACTCTTGTTGAAGACGGTAAAACGTATGCCGTCGAATCGCGCTATGCCGTTCAATGTTGCGAGCCAGATATATCCGTCAGGCGTTTGCACAATACCGCGCACGCTATTTTGCGGCAGGCCAGATTCTGCCGTCCACTGGGTTGCTCGATACTGTGCGCCAGCATCTCTTGCTGAAGAGAATCCTACTAGCACAATCCAGAGTAGAGCATGACTGCGTGGCCATCTCATCACAGAGCACACATCCATTAGGCATCTCGACACGCTATATCCTGCGTGGAGGCAGGGATTTCGATTTCTTGTTGTCGCAATTGTACCCGTGTCATGGGGTAAGGGCGTAGAGGGGCGGTCCCGATAAAAATGCCCGTCCGCAGATTGTGCGGCCGGGCGATTAGGTGAGGACCTTTACAGGTTATTTCGTCACGGAAACCGTCTCGAGCATCATCAGGCCCAACTGATCATCGCTGATTGAGATGGCCAGGACTCTATTGTTGTCAATAGGATAATACCCGTAACTGGACTGGCTCGAGTACGACATCGCGTTGAGACCTGTAAAGGTTAGCAGGCCATCGTTGCTATTCTCGGCGCCATTCAGCAGAACGTTACTGGCGAGCGGATAATTCTGAGCGTTGTAGTCTGTAAAGCCTGCAATGTTATCCGAGTTGATGGTAACCGGCCCAACAGCTCCCCATTGTGGAGCTCCGTCATCATTGAGTGTGCCCTGCGCGGAAAGTGCATAGTTTCCCTCGAAATCGGCTCCATTAGCAGATTGCACGTAGGCGATTCCACCGGTGGCTTGCAAGTCATCGACACCGATGATGAGCGCATCTCCGTTGCCGTCGAGATATGCCTGGAAGGTGAAGGTTCCCACTATATTTGACGGTTGGACGTTCGTGAGTGTGACGCGACCCGTGGGATCGACGGTGTAGCTGCCGCTGATGTTGTTACCATTGTGAATGGTCAGGTCGTTGAAAACCATCCTGCCACCAAGCGTGCCATCAGGATTGAAGGCGAAGGCGCCGCCGATTGTGACGTCGGTGTTGTTTGCGTCCTCACCGAAAGAGCCATAGGCGTAGGAAGAATTGGATATCGACGCTTGCGAGAACTTGCCTGTGTTGGCTCCCTGGGCAAGGGCTACGCCGCCAAGCACTCCATTCAGTGAATCGTTTTGGTTCTCGAGGAGCTGGATCTTATTTCCCACGATATAACCGGTGAGAACGAAGCCGGGGACCTGAGAGTTGGAGTTAGGTGCAAGGTTGATCGTAATCCGGCCAAAGGCATCCGGCGCGCTAACATTACCAGAAGCAAACGTCTGGGCCTGGCCAAAGTCGCCGTTGTCATTGAAGTCGAAGACGCTGCCTGATGTCACCAGGTTGCCGGCATTGAAGTTAAGGATGCCGCCGATCACGAGCTGTCCGACGGGCGTTCCATCATCAACACCGTTCACCATAAATGCGTAGCCTCCATTAAGAGCCGGGGTGCTGGTCTGGAGGTCGATCGATCCAGTCGCGGAAGCGAAGGAATCGAATTCTGAGATCACAACACGCGAAGCCGAAACAAGCGTCCCGCGAAATGTCTCAATACCATTGACACCAATGCTGTTGTTGGAAGTAGCGAGGGTGATTTGTGCGTTGCTTCCAGTGGTCAATGCGATACTGCTGCCAGCAGCCTGGATAGTATCAGTGGTATAGGCATAATTCGGATCAACAAAATCCTGTTCCCCGCCTGTGATGGCTCCGCCTTTCACGCTAAAGGCGCCGACGACGTAATAATTGCCGTTACTATCTTGCCCTGAAAGGTTGTAGACATAGTTGCCGTCTACAAGCACCGACGGAGCCGAAGTTGTGATGGTGACATATGCCGTGACGGACTTTGTAGGATCAGTGACAGAAGTCGCAGTGATAGTGACTGTAGTGCCTGTCGGTGCCGACGAAGGAGCCGTGTAGGTCGTTGCTGCTCCGCTGTTGGTCTGAGAGGGGTTGAATGTACCGCACTGAGAGCTTCCGCAACTTGCTTTCCAGATGACACCGGCATTCGCGCTGTCGTTGTTGACGAGCGCGATAATGGATGCGGTGGCTCCCACCATGAGAGACGATGGTGGCACAGCAGTCAGCACAACCGAGATCGGCTGTGCCGGAGTTGGTGTAATGGTGATCGTGGCGGAGACGGACTTCGTCTTGTCTGAGACAGAAGTCGCAGTGATGATAACGGCCGCTCCGCTGGGGACGGTAGACGGGGCAGTATAGGTAGTCGCCGCGCCACTACTCGTTGCAGTTGTGCTAAAGCTCCCGCAGGAACTGCTGCCACAAGTTACCGCCCAGGTAACACCGCCGTTGGCTGCATCATTGCTAACCGTGGCAGAAAAGGTTGTCGCGGCCCCTGCCTGCAGCGTGGAAGCCGGCTGAGATGTAAAGGCAACAGAGAGATCAGGCGGAGTAGGAGTATTACCGCCACTGGTGCTGCAGCCGACTACCAGCAGAGCAATGAATATCGCCGTCGCGAATGAAAAGACTATGCGGAGGCGATTCACTGTGCACCTCCTACGGAGACATTTTTGCCACGCGGGCGATTACCCTGCGTTGAGGCCGTCGAGTTGATCTTGGCCGGCATGCCGTGAATACCGCGAACCTTCAGTGTTTTTTGTCCAAGGGTGAGTTCGCGTACAAGCAGATAGTTGGTTCCGTTGAAACTGCTAATGACGCCTTTGATCGTGATCACTTGACCCGGCGCCAGAGTCTTCTTGGTTTCGTTGTCGAGATGCGAGCCGACATTGGCATATAAAACACCTTGAGAGCCATCCATCAGCAAATTCAAACCGGCAGGGGCGCCTGTAACAGGCTTCGTCATGAGCTCATGAATCGCCCCGGAGAAGGTGATTTCGTTCGAGGCCCTCCAGTGATGGATGGTTGTAACTGTCGTTGAAGTGTCGATTGCACAAGCTTCCTGTGCCGCTCCAGGCACAAATCCCAGCGCACAAGCGCAGGCAGCCACAAAGGCGATGTATTTTGGCATTTTCATAGTGGGTCTCTCTTCCAAAAGTTTCGGCCTCTGCACGCTGGCGAATGTGCAACCACCCGAGTGGGCGAGCCGTATGGACTCACAGTAAGGTTTGTGGAGAGCTCAAACAATGAGTGTCATCACACGACACATGCGTGTGGTGCTACATAACCGCAACGCCGATGACGCCTATATCTATACGCTTTGACGTCTTCTCCGTTCCGTCAAAAAAGGCAAATGCGCGACCTTGCCCTTGGAGCACGCTGTGGAGCGCCCCCGCATTGTCGGCCGGTATCGCAGGTCCGCAACCTGATTGCTGCGACACGGCTCACCAAGCACTTCTATCTCAGAACACCATGTAGAAACGCACGCCCGTCCGTGTAGCGACACGGATAGTTTCCGAGTCTTCAAGTGGCTAATCTCCAGACTACAGCTGCAAGCCACCCCCTTCAGGAAGCACTCCACGAGGTTCTATGCCCTATACCGACCATCCCGAGATTCCTCCTGCTCCGGCAGACGACACCGTGATCTGGCAATATCTTTCGGTTGCTGAACTTCTCGATCTACTCGACAGCAGCGCCATTCACCTCACCCGCGCCGACAGTCTGGCCGCTACCTCTATCGACGTTGAGAGCCAGGTAATGCTCGGTCTCCGTTCTGGCATCCCAGCCGAGATGGTGCGCCGTTCCTTCGGTCTCATGTCCAGGGTGCAAACCGCAATCTTTACCAGTTGCTGGTACTCAAGCGGCTCCGCATTTCATTCCAAATGGCAGGGTTGCGGAGGAGGCAAATCGCAGATCGCGATTCGGTCCACCGTAAAGGGGCTTCATGCCGCGGTCTCTCGTGCGCCGCAAAGGCTCTACATCTCCGCAGTGCAGTACATTGACTTCGCCGTCTCGGTAATGCCCACCGGCAATGTCTTTTTCCCCGCACTACACAAGGATTACAAGTTGCGCGACGAGAGAGAAGTCCGTCTCCTCATGTTGCAGACCGGCGGCCAGAAAATCTTCTCTCCTGGCCCCTCCTGCGGGATCGACCTATCCATCGATCTCCATTCGATGATCCACGGCATCCGTCTTGCACCTCACAGCGCAGAATGGCTACGCGATCTCGTGCAATCTCTCGCGGAGCGCTATGGGCTTACCTGCGACAACAGCAACGTCGATCTCACGGTCCTCAATGAAAAACAGGTCTGCCGGCTCAAAAGCGCGGACGGGTGCGGTTCCTGCAATCACTCGTTTGTTCCAGTTGCAGCCTTGCACGAAGAATGTTCTACCCAACCACTTTTTACCTAAACCAAGGAGACACCCTATGAACGATCCATTCGCACGCTATCTCTGCCTGGGCTGCGGCTTCCTCTATGACGAACAGATGGGGTTGCCCGAACACGGAATCGCTCCCGGCACACGCTGGAAGGATATTCCCGACGACTGGGTATGCCCCGACTGCGGGACACCAAAGCACCGCTTCGAAATGGTGGCCATCCCTTACGCTTCCGGAGAACCCGAAGCCAGCGCGTCGAACACTTTCTAGTCGGGCAGGGGCTATCGATCCACAACCCTTCACCAACAACCAGAATTCTAAAAATCATTCAAGGAGTTAACAATGGAAAGCTTTGTCTTAAAGGCCGACGACCGCGGCTATAACAAGCTCGTTTCTGTGGGAGGACCTGCCTCCTACATCGCAGGCCATCCCGATGCCTTTATTACTCGCCGCTCCAGCTTCAACTTCGGCGACTACCAGACTGGCCATCATGGCTTCGGTAAAATCCGTGTCTTCGGTGATGAGATCTTTACCCACGCTGGATGCGGCTACAACATGCATCCGCACCACGACTTCATCATTATGGCCTTCATCCTCAGCGGCGAGCTCACCCACATCAATACACTCGGTAAGGTGGACACCCTTAAGGCGGGCGACTACTATGCCTTCTCCGCGGGTTCAGGCGGCAAACATTGCGAGCTCAACATCAATCAGGAGGACCTGCATGTCATCTACGTCTGGGTTCTTCCCGACATGCTGCTGCTTCCACCTACATACCAACGCGCACACTTCAACTCCATCGCCCCGCGCAACAAGCTAGTGCCCCTCGTCGGCGGCAACAGCTCTATGCCCATCGATCAGGACCTCAGCATCTCGCGGCTCGATAGTGATGCTCCCGGCACATATGAGTACAAGCTCAAGTCGCCCAATCACGGCGCCTACGTCTTCGTCGTCGAAGGCTCGGCAACGCTCGACGGTGTCTTACTCGGCAAGCGCGACAGCATAGGTGTTTGGGACACGGATAGGATCACTCTTCAGACCGGAGCCGAAAAGTCGGACATTCTCATTGTCGAAACCATCATGTAAACCTGTGGTCGTTCGAAAAGACGAACGACCCGGTCACTTATTAAGTAAGGACTCCTCATGCCTATCATGCAAATCTACTATCCCCAGGGGCAACTCGACCGCGATCGCAAAATGGCCTTGGCGCAGAAACTCACTAGCGTTCTCATCATGATGGAAGGTGGCGCTGGAACAAATGCCGGGCGGGCGTTCGCGACGGTTCTGATGAGTGAGGTCGATGCCGAGAGCTGGTTCGTCGGCGGACGTCTCGACTCAACATATGTGGCAAAGGCCGGTAAGTTCATTATCTATGTCACGATCCCAGAAGGCTACATGAACGCCGAACACAAGACGGAGGTGCATTCCTGGATTAATACTGCCATCCTCGAAACGATGAACTGTCAGACGCTGCCAAATGCCGGCGCGAACATTATGGTTGTCATCAACGAGGTTCCCGAAGGTAATTGGGGAGCCAATGGCAAGACCATCGGCATGGATTCCATCTCAGCGGCTGTCGGTCTCTCCAAAGAGAGCGAGCGTTTCATGTGGGTCGAACGCTACTTCGCCGCAAAGAGCCGCGCGCTTCGGGCAGCAGGCTATCCAGAGGACGTGGGTGGGGTTATTGCCTCAGCCTTGCAGACAACCACCTAAACCATCACGGATGTTTCGAAGAGGTATTTCCTTCGTAACATCCGTCATTTTCACCTCAGTACAGCTCATTCACAATACAGCCGGTACGACTGATGACGAGGATCAAGGATGCACCAAAGTGCGGATGCTATGGTATATATCTCGTCTGTCTGTAGCCTCTTCTATACGGGAAGAGGGCCGATGATATCGATCTGATATTTTGCACAAAGTTCGTGGAGCTTTTCCAGGTCTGGTTCTTTGGGTTCAGGTAAGACTCGTGCCGCTGCAGGCTCAGCCATTTCTTGCATCATTCCCACAAATCCGGTTCCCGGCGTCGCCAGAATGAGCATCGTCGCAGGTTCTGGACTGCTGACACGAATTCCATGTGGAATGCCGCGCGGGAGGAAGATGTATCCTCCTGGTCCGACAACGCTCTTCACACCATCGCAGATAAAGGTGAACTCCCCGTCGAGAACATAAAAGGCCTCGTCTTCAACGTGGTGAAGGTGATATGGAGTCGCGTGCCCAGGTGGCGAAATCTCGTAAACCATCGAAAAGGCTCCGCCAGTTGATTCTGTCGTCGCTTTGATGATGCATAGGTTATTGAGAAACCAGAATGCGGGCCCTTCTGCCATAGCGAGCCTATGCGGTAGAAGCTTAGCAGTCATTACTCTCTCCTCATACAAATTTTCTGCACTAACTTATTTCGTATCGATACTTCGTTTTCGATGAGATATATATCTGCGACTCGTGAACGTGGTTCGTTAAATATTCAAGTGGAAGTGTGCTTACCAGCCTTCCGGTCTATGCTATTTCACGAGAGTATCGGTGTATTGAAGTGTGCCTGACGTTTTCCAAGTGCTATCGCCCGCGGTCCATGTTGCTACAACACCTTTGTCATTCGTGGTGATTGCAGGATAGTAGTTGTACCTCATGTGGCCGATATTGATGGAATTGGACCAGTCGACGCGTGCAGGATCACTGACGTTGAGATTGCCAGTTCGCGAAAACATCGCGTAATTCTGAACGTGAAGTTCGATGATCTTACCTGTGTTCGTAAGGGCGACGGCAGGCTGGGTGCCATCATTCTCGTAGCGAACGGACTCTTGAAACGTAATACTGTCGGCATTGAGCGTCCCTCTACGGTAGTGCAAGAGATGCTCATTCGCGGCTGTCTGATGCGATTCGATGACTTGGCCGCTATCGTTAATGGCAATGTGAGGGTTGACCCCCCTATCGTAGGGTACTGCGTCCTTGCCTGTATCCCAGACGATGTCAAATCGTCCAGCTGATGGGTTGTTGAGATGCCCCAGCCTGTAATCAAGCTCGCCTTTGCAGCCGTTCCGGCACTCATAAGCAAGTGCGATCTTACCGCTGCTGTTGACGGCGACAGACGGGTGGAAGCCATAACCGAAGTTCTGTTGCTTAAGATACCACTGAATATTCTGGTCTTCTCCCCCTCCGATGTTGATCTTCCCAATCCAATACTCGATCTGATTCACCACCTGCCTGTAAGGCGAGTTGACAATGATGACGTAGCCCTCCTTCGTGACAGCGACCGAGGGCCACTCTGCCTTCACCTCCACGTCGTGGCTCTTGCCCCATCTGACGGAGTATCCGGTGGGCCATAGTTCAATCAGGCGACCAACGTGATACCACATCCTGCTGGTGTTTTCGCTTCGGTGGAACTCGACGATGTAAAGTCCGTTCCGGACTATGGCAACTGAGGTTTGTTCGCCTGTGTCGAAGCTCTTGGCCCGGGGCCATTCAAGCGGCTCCTGGGCGGTTGCCATAGTTCCGAGCAGGCAGATGCTTGCAACAATCATGCCGAAATAGAGATATAGTTGGCGTTTCACGAGAGAATCCTCCTTGAAGTTTGAAAGATGCGCGCGGTGTTTGCCTCAGCTTCCCGGCGTGTGGGCTAGTAGGCGTACGTTTTCAGTTGCAAATAACTACAGAGGGGTGATGTTGTAATACATCACCCCTCGCCTTACTGAATAGTTACCTGAATGGGAATAGTCCGGGTAACAGACCCTATGGTTGCGTTGACGATAACCGTCTTCGTTCCGGACTCCTGAAACGCGTTCTTCGAAGGAGAGCTTCCGCCGCTGCATCCCACGAGTGACGAGGTTGCCAGGACGCCTAAGACGCTCAGACACGCCAGGCTGCCTATGCGAAGCGTGCCCTTGCGGGCGCGGCCCAAGCTTGCGATGGACAAGGGCAGGAGCAGGAGCCCGATACCGGGAATCCAGATGGAAGACCTGCTGACAGAGCCTCCGTTGATGGTGAAGTTCGAGGTTGCCTGGCCTCCGCCCGTCAGGTTTACCTGCGCCGGATTGAAGCTGCAGGTCATACCTACGGGAAGCCCTGAGCAGGTTAGATTGACGGTTCCCGCCATCCCGGAGACCGAGGTGAACTGCAGCGTGATCGGCGACGAGGTCGAGCCATAACTTACGGTCATCGAATTCGCCGAAGCCGACAAGTTGAGGTCCGGTGCACTCGAGAAGACCGTGAGTGTTGTCGGTGTCGAGGAGGAGGTATCATAGGGATCGACGCGTCCATAGAGAGCCTTTACGGAGTGTTGTCCCAACGACAGGTCGGTCCATGCGATCGTGGCGTTGCCTGTCTTGTCCAGCTTGACCTCGCTCTTGAAGACACCGTCTAGCGAGAAGAAGACGGTTCCCGCGATTACAGGAGAACCATTGGCACTGACGTTGGCAGTCAGTGTCACGGCGTTACCTTGAACAACGGAGGCCGGTACAGAAAGGCTTGTAGTTGTTACAGTGAGGGCAGAGTCCCCAACGCCGACAGTAGGGGGTTGGGCTGAAGTAGTCGTTGAGTCCCATATATTACCGGGCTGCGTTGGGTTATCTCCATATCCCCACGGATATACCTGAGCGTTACATACGCTTGAACTGCCGAGCCCAGATGGATTCGAAGAAGCTGCATTATCCCAGACAGAGGACATGGGCCCTTCTGGGGTGACAAACTCGTCGATCGGTATATTCAATCCAGAAGGGGTAAAGAGTTCGGTACCTAAATCCCCGCTGATGACGGGAATCACAGCTTCTGCTGTAGCATACCCCTTAACTCCCGTTTTGCCTTCAGCGATGACGTAAAAGTCTATAGCCGAGCCAGAGTAGTCTTTGGAGAACGTCTGAGCAGTTCCGGCCGGGGAAGGGTAGTAGACGCTGACATTAGGGGAAATCGACCCAAGTCCAGTGTAGACACCACCTTGTTCCTCGACGGTGTTCTGCTGTGGGCTGAGATAGAACGCGCTGCAGTATTGGGCCCGTCCATCTCCCGTAGAGTAACCTCCCATGTCGGGTATGTTATATTTGACTGCCGCATAGCTACCGGACACACCAGGCCAGTATTGAACTGTGTAGAAACTGGGCATCAGTGAGAGATAAAAGCTGCGTGAAGCCGCTTGATTCAATGCGTTGACAGCGACGGTCTGCGATAGTTGCGAGGGAGAATAAAACGCCGGATTATTTGGGTCACTGGCCATCGGTCCAATCGTGGACAGCCGCCCCCAATCCGACGTAATGCTATCCATCATTGTGTCAAAGCCCGTACTCAGTTCGTCCTGCATGCTTCCGTTCGCAAGTTGGGATATCTGTGTGGAGAAACTGGCAAACGCGCTTGGCAGTGTCTTTGCGTCGTTATAAACGTGGCCAGCTCCGCCGGATAGGCCGGCAGCCCCAGCCATAAGACTGGTCGCAGTGCTGATGGTGGTTATAAGCTTTAGTCCCGATGACACTTCGGCAGCACCAGGAATAAATGAAAGTACGGAAGTTATATTGCCGATTAGGTTAACGATTGTCTGCCAGCTGGCGTGCACGTGAGTCGTCGGGGTAGCGCTGGGAATAAGCTGGCTTCCTAAGATACCGGTTGCGGCGCCAGTCAATGCCAATCCCGCGCCTGAGTTGCCTCCAGCAATGACGTCCTTCATGTTGGAGATTCCGGTCGCCAGAAATTGAAGTGAGTTAGTAAGATAGACAATTTCATAGTGCATCTGGGTGGCGACAGCGTAGAAGTCCGTCTCATTGAAGACGAGCTGTTGGCCATCGGGAGAGAAATTATTGATTGTGCACTGAGGAACCTGGTTGCCGAATCGATCAGTGACCGTCGTGATCGAATCACATCCGTAGTGTCCTAGATAACTTGGATCTGTTGGGGATTGAAGGTTCTGAGGATCGAAGGTGTGATAGTCGATCGACGTGCTATAAGAGCCGGTGAAGAAATAATGAAGATCGTCCTGATGTGAATTGAGTTGGGGAAGACCCTTCATGTAATACCAATTCAAAAGGTAAAAGCTGATGAAGCGATAGGCGCTCACCTGTCCTGCAATAGTGTCGGCGCCGGGGCAGGAGGGACACGTGGGATTCGGCTGAGTCAACAAGATGGTAGTGCTACTGGATGGCCAATCGACCGGCTGTTGAACGGCGGTCTCCGTTAGTTTGAACTCCGGGTCATTAACTCCTCCTTTCGCCGCGTAGAGTGCAGGGCTATCCTGGTTTACCTGGCTCGTCATGTAAAGACCATTGAGGTTTCGCTGCATGATTCCGTGTACAAAGCCGGTCTGCCCTTGTGCCGCGAGAACCGTAGTCGATTCCACCGAGTTTCCAATCAAAGGACCGCCAATTCCAGGAGAGCTGATGAAGGTATAGGCGGAGTTCGGGGAAAGCAGCGACTGTGTAAGGTTGGGAGTTCCGCCTAAAGCCGCAAGTGCTTGCGAAAATTCGAAAAAGCCATTCGACGCCTGACCGTAGTTCCTGAAACCACCCACTCTCCAGATATTGTTATCGGTTCCTCCATAGGCTGCTTGACCAACCGTGGTCAGGAAAGCCATCTGCCAGGGGTTAACATTGCCCAAAGCTGCTGCAAGAGCCTTGTATGCGGCTGTTGAGGTTGCAGCATCGGAACTCCCCGTCGGATAAAACGTTCCACAGTTGGGGATATATTGAGTCGTTCCGTCAGCAGAGATTGCCCCCCGATTGCAGTATTGCGGATATGTCGAAAGGTTATTGCTGCGTGAAAGCGTCAGAAGCCAGTAACCCCCAGATCCGGTAGGAGGTGTATAGACATATTGCTGGAGGGAGTTGGCAGGAGCATTCGGGATCGAGATAGCTATCGCGCTCGTCCCGCCAGAGGGCGTAAGAACGGATGGATCATTCGGTGAAACCGTAAACTCAATGGGATCGGACGACTCGAAGTTGTAGTTGCCGAAGGCATCTTCTTGGAGAAGACCTGTGGCAAATACATTCAGGGACTCGTAGCCCGGCGAATTCACAAAGTATGCCGCATAAGCGGAGCCCTGAATGGCGCCGGGAACCCCGATAGCAAGGATGCCCTGGGGATACGCATTGTCTCCAGGCTGACCAGGAAAGACGTTGCCGCCGATAGCGGACAGGTCGAGCCCGGCGTCCGGTGCAGAGTCGAAGTTACTACCTACAATCACGATGTCGTTGGCAGTTAGCGAAGCGAGATATTGCTTAAGCGCCGCAGAACTAGCCAAGCACATGGGCGAGGACTCGGGGGCAGACGTCTTCTCGACGAGGGTTTGACGATCAACTACGACTGCTAGATAGATAGCGCCCTGGCAATTTCCACCAGGAGCGACGTCCGGATAGCCGACACCGTTGATCGTGATCCATGGAGAGTTCGGCGTCCACCCACCAGGGTGGTTAGTGGTGACTGCGACTGTTGGTGGAAGGATACCCTCGCTGCTGCTTACACTCTGAACCTTCGAAGTGATATTACCCGCCATTCGAGCAAACGCTACTGGCGAGGTAGACGCCGACGACGTCATGGCACTAAAGCGAATGCGTCCGGATTTCTTGTCTCCTGTAAGGACCGTGAGCACATCCTTTTCCGGATAAAATCCATCTGCTCGTGTAAGAATTCCCGTTTCGCAAGTTGCGTCATTACAATCTGTCGATGCCGACGAGAAGCGCGAACTAACATCCTGACCGTTGAGATGGATCTTCAGGTTATCGGCTGAGCCAGGAATTTTGATGCGGATCGAGGCCGAGTCAGAGGTGATGTTGGTGGCTTGAATTTGAATCTGTTCTGCGGCCGCTGTACCCACTCCAGCCTTGGACTGCTGCTGAGCCTGAGCTCGAAATCCGAAGCTGAGGGCGATCAGGCATCCTAGACCAAACGTCCCTCCAAGCCCTGCAAAACTCGGGGTTGCCGTGATGATCTTCATTGTCTCGTCTCCTCGAGAGAAATCTGGAAAGTAGTAATCGAGTCCAATGTAGATCCAGGAAGAGAAGGAATATATGTCGGTCACTACACAAAGCCCTGTGTGGCACCACATAGGGCTTTGATGTAGGGACACCTATTTAAACCGCGGCAAATCTGACGTAATCTCGTTTCATTAAACGTTGATATTTCAATTTTTGTGAGGTCCGTCGTGTATATCCGTTTTGTGATGATGTGGTTGGCCGCTGTTTCTTTCACCCTGACTGGTTCGGCAGTCCATGCAGAATCGTTCCGCTATGACCACACCTACTACAATCCGGGGATCGGCTATTACAACTTTGTTTATGAGAGCCCGTCGCTCATCACAACGGACAAGGCTCCTCTTACGCCGTCCAGTTTGTACAGCTCTCGGATCGCCATGCAACCAAGTCGCTATTCTGGCAGCATCGGGCAAGGTCCAGATATGGGGCGCAAATACTCTTTCAATATCGAATCTGCCAGCATCTTTCTTTCAGGTGGGATCAAACACCAGTGGTTATTCTTCTATGTCGATTAGACAGAACGCGGACGCCAGCCCTGTCCCTGAGCCCTCGTCTCTTGCCCTATTTGGCATAGGCATTGTGGGACTGGCAATGAAACTCAAACGCTACCGCAGAAGGGTATTGGCATAGCTCATGCCTTTGCCTGTTGAAATCGATCGGTCCATCGGTTTGGGCAGGCTGCTGCGTTGCTGGCAATGAACCCTAAGGTAGCATTCGGTCTCATCGCTATCTATGCCACTCCATTAAGTAAAACGAGATTCGTTGCGATACATCGAGGAGATCGAAGCATGTTGTTCACTGGTGTCATAGCAACGGATAAGTACGGAGTTACGGAGATGTTGGCAGCTTTAGACATCTCTGATACCTCTACCCAGCAGAAATGGACTCTGTGAGCGGGACTTTCGCATGCGGGCGAGTTGCGATCAGAGCATCCAGAAACCCGAATATCGATCCAGTTGGCATTTCATCGGCACGTGCTCGAGCGATAAATCGCCAATGCACTCATTGACGGGTAATCGGGTTTCGCAAACAGGGTCGGAACTTTAGGATTTGTAACCAAAACTGATGCAAATTGCGGGTACAAGTTCAGGTACAGCCATCAGTTTGGCTTGATTACGCTTAGATCGCATGGGTATAAATACAGGTACAGTGCGCATCCTACTTTTTCAATAGGTTGAGCATCCCTGGCGCTCATTGTTCAGCTGCAATCTACACATAGTTAGCCTTGTTTACGCTCGATTACGGAGTGCGCAGCGGATCATCAGTCCGCGTAAGAGAAGCCTCTCACAATCTGAGACTTGGGCGCAGTTTTCACTGCAGTGTGCCTATTGGCAGATAGAGAGAGGGACAGCAATGAACCCCTACCCTCCAGGCTATTGTGGCGACACTAACGTTGCGCTCACCCTGGATGAGTGACTCGGCCTGTTCTCGCCATTTGAGCTTTCGCTGCCCGGAATTGAACGAGGGACGCCTCGTACGTTTAGGGCTTCGGATGAGTAGCGGGCCGGACCCTCGGTGGGCCGCCGTGATCCGCCTGGAAAAATTAAAACTGCCGCCGGGACGTGCTCTTCATATCGACCACCTGTTTGCGCGCATGCAGCGTCTCAATACATACGAAGCGAAGACGAATGCCATGACGAGAATCGGATCAAATTTATCCCAAGTACTGCCACCGCCATTTAGTTGTGAATAGAACGCGAGTAAAAGAGTGATCGCGAAACCAGCATAGACCCACTCAGTCAATCGAGGCACATTGGGGATCAGAAAAACCACGCCACCGAGGATGTGGGTTACACCAATCAGAGGGATGATGTAGGGCGGGTATCCGAGCTGCTGATTGGCGGTCCGCCATTCACGGGGATCGTGGATTAGATATAACCTCCCGAAGTACACCCACATGAAGGCGACAATGCCGGTTGTTACCATGGCGGCTATTTGAGTTGCTCGACCTGCCGGCACGGACTTATCTATTGTTTGTTCAGGTTTCATAGTAAGAGGATCCTCTTCTGGCGGTTACGATGGATGGCCTTTAGCCAGCGCGGAACCGGGCGATCAGCCGTCCGGTTCCGCCCGTTGCACCCAAACAAAAACTTTCATGTTTGAGGTCAATCTTTTTTGACATTAGCGCCGCAGTTTCCAAGGAGCCCGGGCTGGTTAAGCTTGCCCTCGGACCTACTCCTTGACGGCGTTCTGTGCGGCCGCGAACACATCACGTGCGGACGTGGTACCCGGTACGTGCTCCGTACCCGCGATTCCAAGGTCCATCCATCCCGCGTTCACGCATTCAAACATCTCTTCGGCAGGTCCAGTGTGGCTCTTCGGGATGCCGAACTGCTGGAACGCTTCCGCCCATCCCGCACGCGGGACTGCGAAGGCCTTCACGTCGAGTTTCAGGACTTCACCCAACTGCGCGGCTACTTCATCCGCGCTTACCATCGAACCGAGCTCGATGACCCGATGCCCTGACCACGACGGCCCGGTCAGAAGGGTCGCCACCTCTGCGCCGATGTCGTCTGACGCGACCATCGTCGATTTCCGGTTTGTAGGGTTGTAGAAGACCGGCAGGGTGCCGCCCTGGGCAGCCTGTAAACCGTAAAGAAAGTTTTCGAAAAAGCCGCCAGCGCGCACAAATGCGACCGGAGACGGCAGGCTACGAAGACCCTGCTCCTAGAGTGATAAGGCCGTGATCATCCCCACCCCGCTTGTTCTATTCGCGCCCATCGACGAGAGCGCTACCACCCGCGGAGGCACTACCTTGGTCAACGCCTCGACATAGTTCGCAATCACGCCCTTTGCTTCTCTGTAATCAGGCGAGGGTGCCCATACAGACGGCAACATAACAAACGCGCCATCAATACCGTTGAGCGCCGCGGCTATGGCTGTCGCATCGTTCCAGTCTCCATCCACCAACTCCACGCCTTGATCTGCCCACTTCGCCGCTTTCTCGCGATTGCGCACAAGTGCCCGCACCTGTTTGCCCTGCTTCAGGAGATGCCGCGCGGTGGCGCCCCCAACATTTCCGGTAATGCCCATGACTAAATACATGCTCGTTTTCTCCTTTTGCCTCGTATTTCGCCACCCAATCTAAATGAGTGATCTGACGATTAGAGGTCGACAATAACCAATGGTTAAAAAATAATCGTTGGTTTTTGTACCATTGGTTATAAATCAACATTCGGTCGCATGAAGCGCGAAAACGGACTAAGCTATTGAAGTGACATCCACATCACCAAGTCGACGGGTAGAGCGCAAGGAGAGATTGCGGGGCGAGATTCTTGCGGCTGCCAGCAAAATGTTTGCCGACCGAGGCTACGAAGCTGTGACGCTTCGCGAGATCGCTAACGAGATCGGCTATACTCACGCCGTGATCTATCAGCATTTCCCTGACAAATGGCACATTCTTGCGGAGTTGAGCAGCGAGACGATCGGGCTGATGGTTCAGAACTTCGACGCGATTGCCGCTAAACATCTTGCGCCGAAAGAGCGTCTTTTTGCGACCTCACGCGGCTTGATTCAGTTCTGCACTGACCATCCACAGCAGTTTCGCAACGTTTTCTTCGGGCCTGAGAACCGCAACGGCATCCACGCCGGTCAATATATCAACGACATTGGCGCACCGTTGTTCGAACGTTTCGTGCAGCTCTTTTTCGATGTTGCCAAGGAAGAAGGATTGCCAAACAGAGATGACATAGTGGTAGCTCACACCTGGTGGTTTTCGATCTTTGGCCTCGCCACACTCATGGTCATCCAAGGAGTTGTGCCCGACTTGCCTGACCGGACTCTTGTGGTAGAGCAAACGATCGCAACGCTTTGGGCGGGAGTTCAGGCTGTTCCGCGGTTGCTGAAGAGCGCAATCCCTAAGCAATCCGGCCGATCCCGCGCCTCAAAGCAATAACAGCTTCTGTCTACTTAGGAGTCGTTGAAGGCCGACTGTTTGCAGCTCGAAGTCTCCTACGACTCAGAAGCCATCGCAGGCCGGCTCTTGAGAGCCGGCGGTGAGGCTGAGGTCCCTCATTCACCGCTGCACCCTTTGAAAAAAATATCTCTTCTGGACACCCAAAGAGAACGAAAAGCCTAGTAAGCGAAATAAAATCGCAGCGGTGTTCAAGAGACCAGACGCTCTCAGTCGGTCGCGCCCATTGGATGATCTCTCATTCTAAAATCTCGCCGAGCGGCAAGCCGATGATACGAGACATCTCGTACGCTCAGCCCTACGACTGGCAGTCGATGCTCGCATTCTTTCGGGCTCATCACCTTCCGCATCTGGAGTCGGTAGATAGCTCGGCGTACGAGCGTATCGCAAACACGCGCGCTGGACTGGGCTGGTTTCGTGTTGAACACCACGATAGTCTTCGCGCTATTCGTCTTTCCGTTTGGAACGCTACTGAAGAGGACGTTGTCGAAATCTCTGCGACGGTGGAGGATATGTTCGATCTCAGAGCACAACCTGACATTCTCGATCAAGCGATGAGCAGCGACTCTTATTTGTTTCAGCTCTGGACCCAGTATCCAGGACTTCGTGTTGGTCGCGCTTGGAGTGGCGTTGAATCAATGTTTACTACGGTTCTCGGGCAATTGGTCTCCGTGAGCTTCGGTCGAACTTTGATTGACGAGTTGATGAGAGCCGCTGGATCGAAAGCGCGTCATCCGAAAACATCCGACGGTATTTATCTGTTTCCGACCGCAGAGCAGATCATTGACGCAGACTTGTCGAGTGTTCGTACTTCGGAAGGTCGCAGGACAACTATCCGTGCCCTGGCGACGCTGCTTAAGAATGGGTCGATCGATTGGAGCAAAACGGGATCAACGAGCGAGCAAAAAAGGGCTCTTCTTGCCATTCCGGGAGTGGGTAGTTGGACGGCAGAGTATATAGCGATGAGGGCTTTCCACGATAATGATGCATTCCCTGCAACAGACTATGGATTAAAGAAGGTGTTGAAACAACATCCCGAGGTTGAGGTCAAACGAGTTCGTCCTTGGCGCGCATATGCTGCATCGGCGCTGTGGAGGAGCTTCGCCGAAGGAAAAGGTATTAGTAATCTCCATACACTTCCCAGGGCTTGAACAAATGTTCGAACTCGTCCATATTTACTCGTTTTCCGTCGAATTCCACGCCTTCGAGCTTTAGCCGTGAGCGTTGTTCGTGAGCTGCATCGCCGCGCAGTCTGATCTCGCCACCCGCACCCAGAATTCGATGCCACGGCAACTGATCTACCGGGTCCATCCGAAGAAGCTTGGCGACGGCTCTATGATATCGGGGATAGCCTGCAGCGGCAGCAACACTGCCGTAGGTGCTGACCTTGCCGACTGGAATTGACAAGATCATCCTTCGAAATGCTATATCGCGCTCCTCGTTTGGTCGAAGCGCGTCACGAAGTAAACCTCGTTTACTCCGTTCGATGGAAAGCTGTTCGAATACAACCCTTGGCGGTGGCGTTCGGCGTTTCGATTTGGATTGGGCACTCATGTATTTGTTAGATAACTAGGAGTCCGATTAGGTCGCAGCTCTAGTAAATGCGATGGCCTTGGTATTCGTGTTTCTGCAGTTGCTTGAAAAGTCTGCGATCACTCGGACTTGAGTCCCGAAGAACGCGTTCGCGATTCAAGGTAGACGGCCATGGCACTCAATGGAAGTCTCGTCGGGCAATACCATCTGGTATTCCGTACCAAGTGTCTTGGTAAGGAGATTGCCTGGCGCGTAATGTGGTTCAGCGTCGCTTTCCTCCGTCAGAATCGCCAGTCGACATCCATATGCATGCTTTTTGGCATATCCTGTTGCATTGCGCTGTCATCTAAGTGCGTAAGGGTGGTTCATCAGGGAGGACGCGATGAAAGCCGAGGCTCAAAGTGTTGCAACGTTGAAAGCACTTTCCCATGACCCAGTGCAAGAAGGTTTCGATGAATTGGAAAAATACCTACGTTCTACGCCTCGGTGCGTCGCCAGTCGGCACGCAGAACGAGCCACGGAAGTGCCTCTTGCTTCCACGAGGATGCGCTACATGATGGTTTCGACCAGTTGGCGAGAACCTTGAAGGCAGCTCGGCTTGGTGCGACCACGCGTTGCTAAAGAGCATCTACACCCGCCACGCGAAGCAAAAACTCTTTAGAAGGTCTGGCACATTAGAAGGATCGACATGAGTTTGTCATACAAAATCGTTGCGTCTCCCATCGGACCACTGAAACTGGTCGCCAGCGATACCGGACTGGTGGCTATTCTTTGGGAAAACGACAGTCCTCGGCGTGTTCGTCTGTCAGAACTGGTAGAACGTCCGGGTCATGCCATCTTGACTCGCACCGAGAAGGAGCTAGACGAATACTTCGCCGGCAAGCGAGATGCATTTACAGTGCCTCTCGATATGAGAGGCACGCAATTCCAAAAGCAAGTATGGGAAGCACTCCTAAGAATTCCATTTGGAGAGACTCGCACCTACGGCCAGCTTGCTAATCAACTCGGCAACCCGAAAGCCACCCGAGCGGTAGGTACAGCGAACGACCGAAATCCTCTAGCAATCCTCGTCCCCTGCCATCGAGTCATCGGTTTTTCTGGAAAGCTCACCGGGTTCGCGGGCGGGCTAGATGCCAAAGCTTATCTTCTTCGGCTTGAGGGCCGAGAAGAAATGCTGTTCTCGTGAAGACGAACAGTTCGAAGCACTTCGAACAAAAGACCGTTGCGGATTCTGAGACAGTCGGAAGCGCTCTCGGCGATCTCAAGTTGGCACGATTCGCCCTGTTTTTGTCACGGCAGGTTTTCCCCTTTGATCATCAAAAGCCTGTTTCGCTTGGAGGCTAGGATGGCAGTTGGTGTTGGATATGGAGAACCAGCTGATGCAGGTGAAGACGCAGGTGGCAATTGCGATTGCCGATCAGCATCTGTTGACGAAGCGGCACAAGGAGCACCTCGATGCGATGGCGGACTGGAGACGCAAGGCGGAGCTCGCTATCGAAAAACAGAAAGAGGATCTGGCACGGGCTGCAGTGGAGAAGAGTTTGCAGAGCGAGCGCCTGGCTGAAGGTTTCGCTCAGCAGATTGGTGATCAGGCGCAGGAGACGGAGCTCCTACGGAGCGCTTACTCGAGGCTTGAGCGAAAGCTGGCGGAGACCCGCAGCGCATGCGAGATACTAGCTGCACAAAACCGACGGGCGAAGTCGACCGGCAAGGCGAATGCCGCGCGCGGCGGAGTGCTGGACCAGCACCGCTCAGCTGTTGCTCGCTTGAAGGACTCGGTGGAGCGGATGCAGGCAGAGAATGCGGCAAACCATGTGCTGCTGGAGTCGGGAGACATAGACGATCGCATAGAGGAGATGGAGCGTGATGAGCGAGTTACACGACTCTTGGCTGAGTTGAAACAGAGCCGAGCTCGTCTAGAGTAGTCGGGCTCTCATCGGTACTACTCGCCCCCTTGAGCGTTGTGATTCGTTGTCATCAACGGCTCGCTGAATGCCGAAAACGAGCATGACACAACACTTCGCATTAAATTCTATGGACGGGGCGTGTGAAGGCCATCCAACGCCAGGTTGAGGAGCAAAACATTTACGGTAGGCTCGCCCAAAAGGCCAAACTGACGCGGCTTTATCTTATCTATAACTAGTTGACGGACCACATCCTCGGGAAGATGACGCTCTTGGGCGATTCGAGGAACCTGATAGAACGCTGCAGCAGGGGTTATGTCCGGATCGAGACCTGAACCCGATGCTGTCACCAGATCTATGGGGATGGCTTGCTGTGCAGCTTCGGCTCGAACGCTGCTTTCGACTCTTGTAACTAAAAGCTGGTTCGTCGGACCAAGGTTTGAGCCAGATGACGCTGAGGCATCATATCCCGTGCCCGCGGCGGATGGACGGCTGTGAAAATACCCCGTGCCGCTAAACGGCTGTCCAATGATCGCGGATCCGATGACTCGATTATTGTGAATGATCATTTGGCCGTCCGCCTTATTACGGAATACCGTCCTGGCCAGCATTGTCAGCGCGACTGGATAGATCAAGCCCAGCAGAATGGTGGTGACGATTGTGTAGAGGCAAGCGGTCAAGAGATATTTCTTCATGGGAATGTTTCCTAGGCAAGGCGAAGAGCGGTGATGGCCAGATCAATCAACTTGATTCCGGCGAAAGGAGCAACGAGCCCACCCAATCCGTAGACAAAAAGATTGCGGCGCAACAGCGAGGAAGCAGACATGGGCTTGTATTGAACACCTTTTAGCGCGAGTGGAATCAACCCGATAATGATGAGTGCGTTGAATATCACTGCGGAAAGGACCGCTGATTCCGCATTGTGCAGATGCATGACATTGAGGGCATTCAGTACAGGGAACACACCTGCAAACATGGCAGGAATAATTGCGAAATACTTCGCGACATCGTTTGCAATTGAAAAGGTAGTCAGGGCTCCTCGTGTCATAAGCAGCTGCTTACCGATAGCGACAATTTCGATGAGCTTGGTAGGATTCGAATCCAGATCGACCATGTTTCCAGCTTCTTTGGCGGCCTGGGTTCCTGAGTTCATGGCAACTCCAACATCTGCTTGCGCTAGGGCAGGAGCGTCATTGGTACCATCTCCTGTCATGGCAACGAGCTTGCCGTCCGCCTGCTCGCGCCGGATGAAATTCATTTTGTCTTTCGGTTTTGCTTCTGCAAGGAAGTCATCGACACCCGCTTCCCGGGCAATCGCTGCCGCTGTCAGGGGATTGTCGCCGGTAATCATGACCGTTCGAATACCCATGGCACGCAGATGATCAAAGCGCTCTCGCATACCGCCCTTGACCACGTCTTTGAGGTGAATCACGCCCAGAGCGCGCCCATTTTCCGCGACGACTAGCGGTGTGCCGCCTCCTTTTGCAATCTTTTCGGTCGCTTGATGCAACTCAGGTGGCAAGGGGAGCGCACCATGCCTCTGCAAATACTGAGCGATGGCATCGACAGCGCCTTTGCGAATGCTTCTGCCGTCCAGCTCAATTCCACTCATCCGGGTTGTCGCAGAGAAGGGAACAAATTCCGCATTGAGGTTCGCAAGTTCACGGCCGCGGAATTCAAACTGCTCTTTTGCGAGTACGACGATCGATCGTCCTTCAGGAGTTTCGTCGGCCAGGGAGGAGAGTTGCGCTGCATCCGCCAGGTCTCGGATTGAGACGCCGGGAGCTGCAATGAACTCTGATGCTTGCCGATTTCCGATTGTGATGGTGCCGGTTTTATCCAGAAGCAGAGTGTTTACATCGCCTGCTGCTTCCACGGCACGACCTGACGTAGCGAGCACATTGTGTTGCACCAATCGGTCCATTCCGGCGATACCTATGGCAGATAGGAGACCGCCAATCGTCGTTGGAATCAAGCACACCAGCAAAGAGATCAGTACAAATACAGTCTGAGGAGCACCCGAATAAACCGCGAATGGCTGAAGCGTAACGACGGCGAGAAGGAAGATAATCGTCAGCCCGGCTAGAAGGATGTTCAACGCAATTTCATTCGGTGTCTTTTGTCGTTCCGCACCTTCAACCAACGCAATCATTCGATCCAGAAAGGTCTCTCCAGGATTCGATGTGATACGGACTGTAATGATGTCGGACAAGACCCGCGTGCCGCCCGTGACCGCCGAGCGATCTCCTCCGGCCTCGCGAATCACCGGTGCAGATTCACCTGTAATCGCGGATTCATCGACTGACGCTACACCTTCGATGACTTCACCATCCCCCGGAATCATCTGTCCCGCAACTACGCGGACGATATCTCCGGCGTGCAGTTGTGAGCTGGGAACCTCCTGTATAGATCCGTTCACAATAAGGCTGGCCGTTGTTTCCGATTTTGCCTTGCGCAGGGCATCGGCCTGCGCCTTCCCACGGCCCTCGGCCATCGCTTCAGCAAAGTTTGCAAACAGAACCGTAAACCAGAGCCACAGGGTGATCTGAAGATCAAATCGCGAGCTCCCTCTATGTCCAAAGGCGTTCACGATCAACAGGGCGGATGTAAGGACGCATCCGATCTCCACCACGAACATCACAGGATTTCGCATCATCGTTCGTGGATTGAGCTTTGCAACGGATTCGAGAGATGCACGGCGTACAATCTGACGGTCAAAGAGCGAACGGCGACTAGCATGAGTAGACATAAGTATCCTTGGATTAGAAGACGTGACCGCTTCGCATGAGCAAGTGCTCCAGTACAGGACCGAGGCTCAAAGCAGGGAAGAAGGTGAGAGCTCCGACGATGAGAAGAACACCCACTAATAGAATGGAAAACAATGGTGTCGTTACTGGGAATGTGCCTGAGGACGCGGGAACAATCTTTTTGCCTGCAAGGTTTCCCGCTATGGCAAGCATCGGCACAATCATCAGAAACCTGCCACAGAACATTGCAACTGCCAGCGAGTAGTTGTACCAATGGGTATTGGCGTTGAGTCCGGCAAATGCCGAGCCGTTATTACCAGCTGCTGATGTGTAGGCGTAGAGAATCTCCGAAAGTCCGTGTGGTCCGTGATTGCTAAGGCTGCTGAGACCCAGATTCGGCATGAGCACAGAGACAGCCGCGAAGCCCAGAATGATGCAGGGGAAGATGAGCAGATAAAGCATAGACATCTGCACGTCGTAAGCTTCAATTTTCTTGCCGAGATACTCAGGAGTTCGACCAACCATAAGGCCGGCAATAAAGACGGCAAGCACAACAAAGACGAGCATGCCGTACAGCCCCGCTCCGACTCCTCCGAAGATAGTCTCGCCAAGAAGGATGTTGATCATCGGAACCATGCCACCTAGAGGCGTGAAACTGTCATGCATGCCATTCACCGCGCCACAGCTCGCGTCGGTAGTGACGGCTGCGAACAGAGCTGAGTTGGCAATGCCAAAACGAACTTCTTTGCCTTCCATGTTGCCGCCGGATTGGATAAGGGAAGCGCGTTGATCAACGCCGTGAAGAAGGGGATTTCCCTGAGACTCTGCCCAATAACAAGCTGTCGTTCCTGCAAACCAGAGAATAATCATGGCTGCAAGAATGGCCCATCCGTGTTTGGGGGAGCCCACCATTCTTCCCAACGCGACTACCAGGCTGGCAGGCAGGAGGAATATCGCAACCATTTCCAGAAAATTGGAAAGTGGCGTGGGGTTTTCGAATGGATGGGCACTGTTCGCATTGAAGAAGCCACCGCCATTAGTGCCAAGCATTTTAATGGCTTCCTGCGATGCAACAGGACCCTGTGCAATCGTCTGCGTCGTCACGGTTGCGATCTTTCCAGAACTGTCGACAATTCGCTGTGGCTCCAGGAGTGTTGCGGTGTCGTAAGCTTTGAAGTTTTGAATGACGCCCTGAGACACCAATAACAACGCAAGACAGATTGAGATCGGAAGCAGAACCCACAGGATACTTCGGGTCATGTCGACCCAGAAGTTGCCGAGAGTTTTAGCTTCTCGACGCGCAATTCCGCGGATAAACGCAATTGCGAGGGCCATTCCTACGGCAGCCGACCAGAAGTTGTGAGTTGCCAGTCCGACCATCTGCGTGAGATAGCTCATGGTCGCTTCAGGGACGTAGGACTGCCAGTTGGTGTTCGTTGTGAAGGAAATTGCTGTATTCAAGGCAAGGGCCGATTCGACCCCTGGCAGGTGCTGCGGATTCAGCGGCAACAAGTGCTGGATGCGCTCAACAACATAGGTGAGGACGGTCGTTGCGGCACTGAAGATGAGCATCGCAATCGCATATTCGGTCCAACGCATCTCGTGATCCGGATCGATTCCCGTCACTCGATAGAGAAGACGTTCGCAAGGTGCGAGTACAAAATCGAGAAAGGTCGAACGACGTTCGAACACCCGGACAAGGTAATTGCCAACTGGATGTGCAAGCAACAATACAACCGTCATGAACGAGAGAATCTGTAGCCATCCGTTGAGGGACATTAAAATTTCTCCGGGCACAACAGCGCATAGATCAGGTACACAAGCAATGCCATAGAGATGGCAAGTAATAGAGCGTTAAGCATCATTAGCGTTTTCCTTTTAGGCCATCGCAGCCCTGAACATAAAGAACGGCAACGTAAAACATCAGAGAACACGAAACAAAGGCAATAAGGTCTGCCATAAACAAGCCTCCTTGCTACCAGCTACCTTGTTTGCTTCCCCACCAATAAACAAGCCCGACTGTGGCGGTCGTCTGGGCTTGGGTGAGGGAACCCAGAGTATCGGTGAGAAAGAATGGTTGATTGGAGAAATCTCGACGAAGCTCTGCCCGAACCAGAAAACCAGGAGCAAAAGCATGGTCAGCAACCAAAGTCACCTCTTTTAATGCCTGTGTCTTGCCACTAAAGAGACCACCACGATCGTCGAGGTATTCGGCGCGGCCAGCAACATTGGATTGATGTGCCAACGCGTATCGAATCGTCAGGCCGCCGATGGCGACGCGGGCCGGGTTCTGTTCTGTATAAGTGCGATTGAGCGCGAGATCCGCCTCACCAATTACGGTCAACTTCGAAGTTGGATTCCACGTTGCATAGGTATCGAAGATGTGTTCGCGCCCGTTGGGTGTGGGGTTGATCTTTTGTGTCGGAAGGCCCGGCTGTATGGGAAGACCAGAAGGGTCTGTATTGGATGAAACGTCACGCGCTTCCTGACCAAAGTAGTAGTTGATATTCCACGTGAGATTGGACAACGGCTTGAGAGTAAACAGAAATGCCTGCGATTTGAAGCCATTGAGATCTTCAGTATCGTTCGCTCCATTTACGAGCCAGTAGGCGACATTGACCTTAGGCGTGACGTTGTAATTGGCGCGAAGACCCATGTGGTAGAAGGGAAGATAATTGAAGCTATACGCACGGGAGTACGCAATCTGATCTTTGGTGTAATTTCCTTCATTCCCGAGCGAACTGGAGAACTTACCAAAATCAATCTGGAGTCCGGAACCAAGTGGAGCCAGGTAGCTGCCGTATGCTTGAAAGAGATTGCGCCAAACCTGCGGCCGCAGCTCGTTGACGGGGGATCCCTGTAATGTTTCGGTCGCTTGACCGAACTGAAGATCAATCCGGCCACCCAAACGCTCTGCCGCTGTCGGCAGGTGCTCGACGAGGAGATTGACCTGATTGAGTGAGAAGCTGTTGCTGGTTACGTCGTACGCACGCAGAAGATTGACGCGGCCGACAGGCGCATTGAAGTTATATCCGTAATAACCATCTACGGCGAAACCGAATGTGGTGTTTCGCAGAAAAGACAGGCTTGAATCTTCAGAAGCAACGATTTCAGCAGGAGTTCGAGGAGATGCTGAAATCGGCCGTTCCGCAGAACGGGATACAGCCACTGGGCCTGGCTGGAGATCCAGGTTGTCCTTTGCATTTTCTTCGTCTTCGAGAGCAGTAAGTCGTTTTGATATCGTTTCGAGTTCAGTTCGTAGCTCGCGAATTTCTGTTTGCCGGTCTGAAGGCGTGAGTTTCTGCGCCCAGGCATTTGCTGACAACAGTATTACGATTGAAACGGATAGGAGGGGATTGGGAACCTTCATATTGCCTCAAGAGCATTGAAACGCTTGAGGCCGTTGAAAGTCCGTAAGGAAGACGTTAAGAAGTTGTTAGTAAGAGAGAAGCATACTCAGGATAGTTCAGGCTTCGGTTGGAAGCGGTATCCAACCCATGGTTCGCTATGAATGTACTTTTGTGGGCCGCCACCCTCTATCTTCTTGCGCAATCCGGCGATCAGCACCCGCAAATACTCCGGCTGTTCGACGCCGGCGGGTCCCCAGATTGCATGGAGGAGAACTCTGTGGGTGAGCACGCGTTCGGGAGAACGTGCGAAGAGAAGCAGCAGATCAAATTCTTTGGGAGTAAGATGAACGGCTTTTCCTCGAACGGTAACGCTGTGTGTGTCAACGTCGACGACAAAGTCTCCGATCTCAAGGCGAAGTGCGGTTGTGTCAGGGTCTGATGCTCGTCGCAGCTGAGCGCGTACACGCGCGAGTAGCTCGGGCATACTGAACGGCTTAGTTAGATAGTCGTCAGCTCCCTCATCGAGCGCTGTAACCTTCATCGCTTCCGTATCGCGAACGCTCAAGACGATAATTGGAGTGAGTGTGAGGCGGCGAACGGCGCGAGTCAGTTCGAGACCGGTCATCTCCGGCATAGCAAGATCTGTAATGATAAGATCTGGCCGGTCGTTCTCAAAGAGGGTGTAGGCCTCTGCGCCATTGTTGGCAACGAGCACTTCATAGCCATTGCTTTGAAGCGAAGCGCGCAGCATACGCGTAATCTGTCGCTCGTCGTCGACGACCAGGATGCGCTTCAATGGGTCTCCTTGGTAACGATGTGCAGGTCGACATGAGGCGCTTCCGACATGAACTTCTGAATCGCCAGGTAGTACAGATATTTGCGTAGGCCCTGTAAGGCGGATCTTCCGATAATGGCCTGAGTGATTCGATGTTCTCGAATATAAGATGCCGTAGTGCGAGCTGTATCTTTTCCGGAAAGTTCAACGATATTAGCCCCAAGGTTTCTCGCGAACTGCAGGCTGGATTCCAGCATGCGCTTCCGTTCAAGACTTTTGTCCCGATCACTCGCAACATGTAGAACGTACAACTCAGCGCTAAGTGCTTCCGCCAGACGCGCACCGCGTGCAATCAGGTCTCGTGCTTGCGTGTTGGAGCTGATGCAGACAGCCACCTTTTCTGCAACCGTCCAATGCGGGCCGAGTCTCTTACGCTTCACGTACTCATCAAGGGTTCGATCGACTGCCCGCGTCACACGCTGCAAGGCCATCTCGCGCAAAGCGATCAGATTGCCCCGGCGGAAGAAATTGGAAAGCGACCGTTCTGCACGCTCGACCGGATAGATGTCCCCGCGTCGCATGCGTGTCACCAGGGCTTCGGGGGTCAGATCGCTGATGACAATCTCATCTGCACGATCCAGCACCCAGTCGGGAACCAGTTCTCGAATGCTGATTCCAGTGAGAGCCTGAACCCGCGGCGCTAAACTTTCAACGTGTTGAATGTTGATGGTACTGAGCACATCGATTTTATGGTCCAGTAACAAAAGGACATCCTCATATCGCTTGCTAAAACGGCTGCCCTCGATGTTGGTATGCGCCAGTTCATCGATAAGCGCGACCTGGGGCATTCGAGCGAGAATGCCATCTACATCCATCTCTGTAAAAACAGTCCCTTTGTAATCAATCTCGCGACGTGGAACATGTTCCAGCTTTGCAGCTAGTTCTCCGATGCCCTTTCTTCCATGGGTTTCGACGATCCCTATGACAACATCTTCGCCGCGACTGCGCCTTCGAATTCCTTCGCTTAACATGCTGAAGGTCTTTCCTACCCCCGGTGCATACCCAAGAAAGACCTTAAAGCGACCACGTTGTTTCTCGGTCTCGCTTGCCAGTAGCCAATCTTCCGGAGACTTACGTTCTTCGTTCACGCCGTACAATACTCCCGATGAACTCACGCCGCATCATTGTGACCACTCGTTGGCTACTGGCATTCAGCGGCCTGGCCGGAATTGTCTTGGTGTACAAGCAATGGCTTCACGTCAATCCAACCACGGTAGCGCTGACACTGCTGCTATTTATTCTAGTGCTTGCTGCGGAATGGGGGCTGCGCTACGCAGTAGTAGTCTCTATTGCAGCGACCGCATGTTACAACTTCTTTTTTCTTCCCCCCATCGGAACGCTTACAATTGCTGACCCCCAGAACTGGTTGGCTATCTTTGCCTTCCTGATAACCGCAATCATTGCGAGTCGCCTGTCGCAACGCGCTCGCAATCAGGCTGAGGAGGCACGGTGCCGGCAACAGGAATTGGAGGTCCTCTTTCGCCTCAGCCGCGAATTCCTTCAGACAGAAAGCGTCGCCATGCTGGTGAGTTCAATTCCCTCAGCTGTGACCAGCATAACCGGAGCCAGATTAGGGATGCTTTACCTGCTCGATGGCGACAGGATCTATCGGGCGGGAAATGAGTCGGTTTCTGATGTAGAAATTCCGCACCTCCGTCAACTCGCATCAACGCTCTCCGGTACAGCCGTGGAAGGTGATGAAATTCAAGTGCCGCTCCGTTCCGGTGTCCGGCCACGGGGGGTCCTGGTATTACGGGGAGTGTCTATATCGGCCAAGTCCTCTGAGGCAATCGGAGGACTGATTTCCATTTCGCTCGATCGAGCACAGGCATTGGAAAACGTGGCGCGGGGAGAAGCCGCTAAAGAAAGCGAAAGACTCCGTACCCTCATGATCGATTCCATCACGCATGCCCTTCGTACACCGCTGACTTCCATCAAAGGTGCGGCCACTTCGCTGCTCGCATCCGGCATTGAAGGAGAAAATGCCCATGAGTTGCTCACAATCATCGATGAAGAGAGCGATCGCCTAAACCGACTCGTCTCCGAAGCTGTTGAGATGGCACAGCTTGATGCTCAACAGATCAAGATGAACTTTACCTCCATCAATGTATTAAAGCTGATAGATCATGCACGCAAGAGTTGTTCCTGGGTGGAGGAGCAGCACCCGCTACAAATTATCGTTCCCGAAGCTCTTGCTATAAGAGGCGATGCCGGCTTTCTGGAAAAAGTCCTTTGCAATCTCTTGGAAAATGCGGCGAAATATTCAACACCACAGACGCCGATAACGATAACCGCGGAGGTTCGGGGAGACTTCGTCGCCATCAGCATTGCAGACCGTGGGATGGGAATTGATCCTTCGGAACAAACTCTGATCTTTGAGCGTTTCTATCGTGCTAGTCCGCATCGCGACGGGACGATGGGAACAGGGATGGGACTTCCGATCAGCCGCTCTATCGTCGAGGCTCATGGAGGCCATATGGATGTGACGAGCCAATCAGGCCAGGGGTCGGTGTTTACATTTACAATGCCCTCCGCAAGCCAGATAACAAGCCGGGAGACTTAAGGTATTGTCGGTCGCGTAAGTGACCTTCCAGTAAGGTACACAGAAAAATGAGATTCAGGAGGGGGATAGATGTCTGAGCGGTTTTCTCGAAGAGATTTTCTTGCGTCTACCACATTGGCTACGGCCGCGGTTCTGACTGTGCCTGGGCATGCAAAATCGATATTGACAGAAGCGAAGACGGAACCCTTTTCAGACTGGAAGATGAAGCCGGTCATGGATTTTTCCAAATCACCCTATGCGAAGCTGCGACAAGTACCTGTAGGAGCGGTAACAATTAGTGGCTACTGGGCGAGTAGGCGAAAGACCAATGTGGAAAGCAGTATCCCCAGCATGCGTGAGGAATTAGCTGATCACGGGCGTATGACGAACTTTGAACGGCTGCAGAGTAGGTCGAAGGAGCCACAAAAGGGGCCGGTCTACTCCGATTCGGATATCTACAAGTGGACCGAAGCCGTGGCGTACACGCTCCAGTCGGAAAGCCGACCCGAGCTTAAGAAGGTGGCGGATGAACAGATCCGAGAGGTTGTTGCCATACAGGAGCCCAACGGATACCTGAATACCTACTATGTTGAAGATCGAAAACCGCTGAGAATGCAACAGCATACGCAGGAGGTGGGCCACGAGCTCTACTGCATGGGTCACTATCTACAGGGGGCGATTGCCTACTATCGCGCTACAGGCGATCCAACGATGCTGAACGCTGGAATTCGGTTCGTGGATGATTTTTTGCTTCCGAACTATGGGCCGGGCGCGAACCAGAAGCCGATCGTTTCGGGGCATCCCGAGATTGAGATGTCGCTAATAGAGCTGTATCGCACCACCGGCAACAGGAAGTATGTCGATCTTGCGGGATATATCCTTCACGGAGACAAGCGCTGGACAATCAAGCCGAATGCGATTGTTTACATGTACTGCGGCATTCCGTTTCCTGAGCGTACGAAGCTGGAAGGACATGCCGTCCGTTGCATGTATGCATGTTGCGGCGCTACGGACTACTACCTGGAGACGGGCGATCCAGCGTACTGGAAGACGCTCGAAGCGCTGTGGCAAGACTTGGCGTCGCATCAGCTGTATGTGACCGGAGGCGTCGGCGCACGCGCAGAAGGTGAGGCGTTTGGCGATGCGTATGAACTGCCGAATGCACGCGCGTATGGAGAGAGCTGCGCGGCAATCGGCAATATGATGTGGAATGCGCGGATGTTGGCCGCAACGGGCGAGGCACGATTTGCCGACGTGATGGAGCGGGCGTTGTACAACGGCATCAACTCCGGCATGTCGCTGGACGGTAAGCTGTACTGTTATCGCAATCCGCTGGCGTTTGAGCCGGCAACGGGAGACGTGATTCGAAATCCCTGGTACGACACAACGTGCTGCCCTCCGAACATCGAGCGCACCTTCTCGTCGTTACCAGGCTACTTCTACAGCACAAGCAAAGATGGCATCTATGTGCATCTGTATGACACGTCAGAGATGAATTGGCATCTGGAGGATGGGACGGGTCTGAAGATCAGCCAAAAAACGGAGTATCCGTGGAAGGGCGATGTGTCGATGACGGTTTCGCCAGCAAAGTCGCAGGAGTTTACGGTCTATCTACGGATTCCTGGGTGGTCTGCAGGCAACAGTGTTCGAGTGAATGGAAAGACGGTGGATGGTGCAAAGGCAGGCGAGTACCTCGCGATTCGACGAAAGTGGAGTACGGGCGACCGCATCGAGCTGGCCATGGATATGACGCCTCGTCTGCTCAAGGCAAACGCGGCGGTGATGGAGGATGTCGGCAAGACGGCGATGCAGCGCGGCCCGATCGTCTTCTGCATGGAAGGATTGGATCAGGCAGAAGAGAATCACGGCCTGAACATGGCGAACTTGCGTCTCGATCTGAAAGGAGAGACGAAGGTTCGCTTTGAGCCGGAGACGCTGGGAGGCGTAACCGTGCTGGAGCATCCGGGAAGCTTTGTCGCGGGGGCTCCCGATTTGTATCGCACAGCGAGTCCGGGGCCAGGCGAGAAGAATGGCACAATGCTTAAACTGATTCCATACTATGCATGGGCGAACCGTAAGCCGTCGCCCATGCAGGTTTGGATTCCTTACACCGAAGCTTGACGCGGCTTGAGAACGCGGTCGAAGATCGCGTCTACATTGGCGAGCTGACGGTTGTAGTCGAAAGCATGGGCTAGCTTTTCAGGCGTGAGGCGCGCCGTAATCTCGGGAACCTTCGCGATCTCGTCGCGGAATACGAGATCGTTCTTCCATGAGTTCATGGCGTGCCCCTGCACGAGGCGGTAGGCGTCTTCGCGGCTCATTCCGGATTCGGCAAGGTCGAGCAGAAGCTGGCCAGAGAAGATCAGGCCGCCGGTTGACTCGAGGTTCTTTAACATGCGTGCCGGATAGACCAGAAGCCTGTCGATGAGATTCGTCGTCTTTGCCAGTAAATAGTCGGCCAGAATGGTGGAGTCGGGAAAGATAACCCGCTCGGCAGAGGAGTGCGAGATGTCGCGTTCGTGCCACAAGGCAACGTTCTCAAGCGCAGTCTGGGCGTTGGCGCGCATCACGCGGGCAAGGCCGGAGATCTGTTCGCTCGTGATCGGGTTGCGCTTGTGCGGCATCGCGCTCGAGCCCTTCTGTTTCTCGCTGAAGAACTCTTCCGCTTCGCGAACCTCGGTACGTTGCAGGTGACGAATCTCAGTAGCGATCTTGTCGAGCGTGCTACCAAGTACGGCGAGCGTGGAGATATACGCTGCGTGACGATCGCGCTGCAATACCTGCGTGGCGATATCCGCCGGTTTGAGGCCAAGGCCGGCGCAGATCGCCTCTTCGTGCTCAGGCTTGAGATGACCGAAGGTTCCGACAGCTCCTGATAGCTTTCCGACGCGGAGTTCTTCAGCTGCGGCATCAAATCGAACCAGGTTTCGCTGCATCTCGGAGTACCAGAGAAGAAGCTTCAGCCCGAAGGTGGAAGGCTCAGCGTGGATGCCATGCGTGCGGCCGATGATTGGGGTCCTTTTAAATTCGAGAGCGCGGCGTTTGAGCACCTCAGCGAGTTCGACGATGCCAGTGCGAATGATGGCAGAGGCTTCGTGGATCTGGAGTGCCTGGGCCGTATCGACGACGTCGGTAGAGGTCAGGCCGTAGTGCAGCCAGCGGGAGTGTTCAGGATTGTTGATGTGCTCGGCCACCGTGGTGGTAAAAGCGATAACGTCGTGCTTGACCTCGGCTTCAATGGCATTGATCCGCTCAACTGTGAAGTTGCCTTTAGCGCGGATAGCATCGGCAGCCTCCTGGGGAACGAGTCCGAAGCGCGCCAGAGCCTGCGACGCTGCTGCTTCGACCTTCAGCCAGCATCGATATTTGTTTTCGTCAGACCAGATGCGACCCATGGTGGGCCGCGTGTAGCGAGCAATCATAAGCTATCTTCCTGAATTGGTTCGAAGGTAATCGCGCAAAGAGGCTGACACGAGCCAACCGGGCGCGGGTTCCCTGGTGATTTGAGATTTCCCTCTCATTTTACTGCGTCCATGGTGCGGCAACCCGGTCTCGGGAAGGGAATTGGGAAATAATTTATATCGTCATGCGATATAATCGTTATGCGACATAAATATGGCGAAAAAACAAAAGGCGGGCGCGGCGCAGAACGAGCGATTGGCAGAATTGGCGGAGTTCCGCTTCCGTCTGCGCCGGTTCCTTGGGTTTAGTGAGATCGAGACGGAAACAGCAGGAATCTCTGCGCAACAATACCAGCTACTTCAGGTGGTGATGGCAGTCCCCGAGGATCAGCAGTGTTCGATCTCTTATATCGCTGGCCGAATGGTGCTACGTCATAACAGCGCGGTGGAACTGGTAGATCGCGCAGAGCGGGCAGGTTTGGTGCGGCGGATAGCTGACGAGACGGACCACAGGCGTTCTTTGGTGGAGTCAACCGACAAGGGAAGTCGTCTTCTGGAAACACTGGTAGAAGCTCACCTCCGTCAGATTGAAGAAGAAGGGCCGGAGATGTTGCGGGCGTTGCAGCATCTCCTTGGCGGTCGCCAAACAGGAAAAAAGGGCGGAGTGCGATGAGCCTAGCCATGGACCGGCTGCGCGATTATTCGGTGGATGCACGTGTGCTGTACGTGAGCTTGCTGGCTGCAGCGCTGGGTGCAGTAAGCAGTGTGCTGGCGTGGGTGCTGATTGAGTTGATCAATCTGGCCACAAACGCCTTTTACTACCAACGCTTTTCCTTTGCGGCAGTCGATCCGGTTGGCCATCACATGGGTTGGTGGGCTGTTTTGGTTCCTGTAATCGGTGGCCTGATTGTAGGGCTGATTGCCCGATATGGCTCGCCGAGGGTGCGCGGACACGGTATGCCGGAAGCGGTGGAGGTGATCGTCTTCAATGGCGGCCGCGTACAGCCGAGGGTCGCGATTCTGAAGCCGCTGGCGACGGCAATCTCGATCGGATCGGGAGGCCCGTTCGGAGCCGAAGGCCCGGTCATCATGACAGGGGGCGCCATTGGATCGCTACTCGGACAATTGCTTCCTGTGACAGACGCCGAGCGCACGGTGCTGATGGTATCGGGAGCATCGGCGGGAATGGCCGCGGCCTTCAATTGCCCGATGTCGGCGACACTGCTGGCGGTGGAGTTGCTGCTGTTTGAGTGGAAGCCGCGGAGCCTGGTTCCAGTAGCGATTGCCTGCGTAACGGCGGGAGCGATCCGGCATCTGCTGCTTGGAGCCGAACCGATCTTTGGAATGCAGCCGACCACCGTGGTCATGCATCATGCGGCGATGATAGGAGCGCTGCTGATCGGTGTGCTCGCTGCGCTGCTCGCGACCGGGCTCAGCCGCGCGATTCATTTCTTCGAGACCAGTTTCGAGCGCCTGCCCATTCACTGGATGTGGTGGCCGGCGCTAGGCGGCGTGGTTATCGGGGTGGGTGGCCTGATCTTTCCGCCGGCATTGGGCGTGGGATATGGCGTGATCCGGCAGTTGCTGAATGACCAAGTGACTTGGGAGCTACTGGTCGGCGTCCTGCTCGTGAAGTCGACGATCTGGGTTGTATCGCTCGGTTCGGAGACGGCGGGTGGAATCTTTGCGCCCTTGCTGATGATCGGCGGTGCAATGGGAGTGGTCGTCGGACATTGGTTGAGCCCAATCTCGCAAGGGGCCTGGGCCGCGGTGGCGATGACCGCGGTGGTTTCGGCCGCATTGGGAACTCCTCTGACCGCAGCTGTATTTGCTGTCGAGCTAACTCACAATGGCGGGCTGATGCTTCCGGTCCTGCTGGCATGCGTGACGGCATATGCCATCAGCGTGCTGTTGCAGCCGCGGTCGATGCTGACGGAAGGTTTGAGCCGTAAGGGCCTTCACCTCTCCCGCGAATACGGTGTCGATCCGCTGGAAACAGTGATGGTTCGTGAAGTCATGCATACCAGTCTGTTCGCTCTAGCCGAGGACGCAACCCGCCAGGATGCAATGGATTGGCTTGCCAGGATGAACCAGCGCGGAGGCGAAGCCTGGTCGCATTGGCAGCGAATCTTTCCCTTGGTCGGAAGGGACAACAGGATGAAAGCGATTCTTACCCGGGGCCAGATGATTACAGCTGCCGAGGCGGGAGGCCCGTCGATTCCGCTGATTGACAGTGGGGTACAGAAGCCTGCCGTTATAGGGCCTTGGGAGACGCTCCGGTCTGCAGCCGAAAAGATGTCGGAGTCAAAGTTGAGGTCGTTCCCGGTAGTCAACGATGGGGAAGAACTCGTCGGAATTCTGAATATCGAAGATCTCTTGGAGGCGCGGGGAAAGGCCAATCTGCGGGAACGAGAGCGCCACCGGGTTCTTCGGTTGCGCTGGCCATTCGGCCACAGACAGGGAGGCGCTTTATCGGTCGATCATCTGGTGGATCGAGCCTTCGAGAGCGCTCACCGTGCCTCGCAAACCGCAGGTAACATCGCGACCGAAGAGGCCGACGCAACAGCGCCACAGTTGGAAAGATAGAACTCAGGCATTGTCGACGCCGAAAAGCTCCGCCATCTCGGCATGGAGAAATCCACGGCCGGGACGATAGGGTTGCACCCACTTGCCGTCGATGACGAACTGGGGAATGGCGCGTTTGCCTACGTTCTCAAGCACCAGGTCGGATGCGCCCGGAGTTACCTCGATGTCGACTTCTTTGTAGGGTATGTTGTGGGTATCAAGAAAACGCTTGGCTTCCCGGCAATCGCGGCACCAGGCCGCAGTATAAACAGTCAAATCCATAGACATATTTTATGGGATCCCTTACTGCTCGTGGTAGTTGACGGTAAGACCGCCATCGATAATGTAGGTGCTGCCAGTGACGTAGGCCGCTTCGTCTGATGCGAGAAAAGCGGCAAGACCTGCAACGTCTTCCGGTTTTCCCATCCGGCCTAAAGGAATATTTTCAAGCAGAGCGTTTAGTTTGGGCTTGTCGTCGAGCAGAGTTTTGTTGATGGGCGTCATGATGGCCCCGGGCGCAATGTTGTTGATGGTAATGCCGAGGGGACCAAGTTCCACTGCGAGATTTCGCGCGAACATGCGCATGCCGCCCTTCGATACGCAGTAGGTCGAGAAATGAGGAAACGCCATATCCTCGTGGACCGAGCTGATATTGATGATCCGGCCCGGACGCTTGGCATCGCGCAGGCGGCAAACAAAGAATTGCGTGAGGAAGAAAGCACCCTTCAGGTTGACGTTCAAAACGGCGTCATAGTCTTCTTCGGTGACATCCCAGAAGTCGGCGCCTTTCTCGATGCCGGCATTATTGACGAGGATATCGCAGCCGCCCAACTGCTCCCATGCCTGATCGACGAGTCGCTGGTTGTCTGCGAGTTTCGAGACGTCGGCTTGAACGGTGATTGCTTTGGCCCCTTTCGACTCTATCTGCTTCTTCGTGTCGTTGGCGCCTTCGGGATGGTTGCGATAGTCCACGACGATGATCGCACCTTCTTCGGCAAAGCGCACCGCAATTGACTGACCTATTCCGGAGGAAGACCCGGTGACGATGGCTACTTTGCCCGAAAGACGGCCTGACATTTGATCCCCTTTTTATAAAGATAGGTTTGAGCTACGCGGACTTTTTCGCGGTTTTCTTGCGGACTGCAGTCTTCTTTGCAGCTTTCTTTTTCGCGCTGGTCTTCTTCGCAGAGTTCGTTACCATCTTCTTGTCTGCGGCCCTCTTTGCTGGCGGTGATTTGGTTCCGTCAGATCTTTGCTTCTGATCCGAGATGATTTTAGAGAGGATGGTCTTCGCTTTTTTGAGGCTGGCCTTCCGTTCTTCAGGAAGATTTTTACCAGCGCGATTGATATAAAAGTTCAGCATTCGCATCCCCGACGCCGGTCCTTTGGGAGAGACCTTCTTCGAAGCCAGAGCCTTCGCTATGGCCGAGGGCCCTTTCTTGAACAGACCCTCGTGGGGATGGGTCGAGTCAGTGTCAACCTTTGCGGACCACTTCTTCTTCGTCTCCATCGCTGCCTCCGAGGAGCGCCTCCTCTACATCCATAGGATGCGGGTCGATACGTTTCTTTCCACGCCGGGTAAGGAAAAAGTTGCTCAACATGCGGCTGCACTCTTCAGCCAGAAGACCTGTCCGCACTGCAGCGCGGTGGTTGAGTTGCGGATGGTTTAGGACCTCGAGAACGCTGCCGCATGCTCCTGCCTTGGGATCGTCGGCTGCGTAGAGGAGTCGACTGATGCGTGCGTGCAGAATAGCGCTGGCGCACATGGCGCAGGGTTCGAGAGTCACATAGAGTGAGCAGCCGCCTTCGGGAGTAAGAAGGCGGTAGTTCGAGAGTGCGCGGCCCGCCTCGCGCATCGCGATGATCTCGGCATGTGCGGTGGGGTCGCTGTCGCGAAGGACGCGGTTCTGCCCGCGACCGAGGATCGTCTTGCCGTCAGGGGCAATCACGACAGCGCCTACAGGAACCTCGCCTGCGGCTTCGGCTGCGCGGGCCTCGACCATGGCGGACCGCATCATGCGTTCGTCGAGGTCGTCCTGGTCGGATTGCGGCAGCAGCTGCATTGGTTTCAGTGTAACGGGAAATGCGGCAGCTAGACCTTTGCCCGAATGTCTACCTTAGCGATGATCTGGCCGTCGCGAAGATGGGTGACCCAGGTGTGGCGGCGATGAAAACCCTCTAGTTATGCGGTGGCGTGTTGGGCACAAGAACACCGTGATGATAAACGGCGTCGATCTTGTGGGTGTTATGGATGTCCATCAATGGATCGCCGGAGAGGATGATAAGGTCAGCGGAGTAGCCGTCCTTGATAAGGCCCACGTTGATCTTCGAGTTGAGCTCGTGCAGGAGGCGCCCGTTCTCGCCGGTCGCGAGAGTGATTGCCTGGAGCGGAGTCAGACGCGCGGCAACGAGATCCTCAAGCTCACGATGCTCCGTGAATCCCGGGATGCGACCGGGTACAGCGCCGGAGTCGGTCCCGAAGGCAATGTTGACACCGGCATCGTAGAGAGTCTTCAGATTCTTCATGGCGATCTCATGATCCTTCTTTGCCTGCTCGGTCTGCGGGGCCGCTATGGTCTTCTCCGCGTAGTCGGAGGCCTGCAGTTTGGCGAGCAGCTGCGGTCCGGCAGCCTGTTGGAAGAACTCGGACTTCATGACGTCGGGGTCTTCCGCATAGAGGTAGAAGGCCTCGTCGAGGGAAAGTGTAGGGATGTACCAGATCTTATGATCGATGAGGGATTGTGCAAAGCCGGAATCGACGGTTTGATCGCGCACGGAGTGGGCGAGGATGTCGACATTGGCGTTGATCAGGCTCTTGGCATCGGCGAGGCTGTATACGTGAGCGGCGACCTTCAGGTGATGCTTGTGCGCCTCCTCGATGATGGCGGTGTAGACAGCGGGTTCCATCGCTGGAATCTTGCCGTGGCCGCTGTCGAGCCAAAGTTTGACCAGGTCGGCGTGGTGACCGGCGAGCTCGGCGACATCTTTGCGGGCCTCTTCGGCGTTCGCGGGGCGATAGATCTGAGCGGGAGGGACATCGAGGCCGGGAGCTCCGTTGGGAACGCCGATGCCACGCCCTGCGGTGAGGATGGTCGTTCCGCCGAGCTTGCCTTCGTGCTGCTGGTCGCGTAGCTGGTAGACGAGATCGCGGTTGAGTCCAAGCGAGACGATGGTGGTGACGCCGTAGCGCTCGAACTGGTTGAGGGCCTTCGTTACGTTCTCGTCTGTGTAGGCGTTGCCTGAAGGAGCGGCGTTGTCGAGGAGGATGCCGAGATGCGAGTGCGCACTGATGAGGCCTGGAATGACGGTCTTGCCGGTGCAGTCGACGATCTCGACGTTCTTGGGAGCCTCTTTGAAGGCGGGCCGGACGCTGTCGATGTAGCCCTTGTGGATGGTGATGTCGACGTGTGGGCGAACCTGGGCTCCGGTGCCGTCGACGAGGGCAGCGTCGTGGAGGATGATGGGTTTTTGCTGGGCAGATGTTGCGATTGTGGCTGAGAACATAAGGGCGCAGGCGATGAGTCTCATCGAGTCTCCGTAGGTTTATTTCAGAACGAACGGCCAAACATGTTGGATGCCTGTAGCTTGAACGACGAACTTATGCAGGCTCCTGTTGCGTCATGCAGTGTAGCGCGCCCAGTCCCCAGATGAAGTCGGTGCAGTGGATTCCGGTGACGCGGCGGCCAGGGAAGTGGTCGGCGATGATGTTGAGCGCGTGACGGTCGTTGGGGTCGTTGAAGGTCGGGACCAGGACGAGATCGTTGGCGATATAGAAGTTGGCATAGCTGGCGGGCAGGCGCTGGTTGTCGAAGATGACCGGAGCCGGCATGGGCAGCTCGACGATGTGGAAAGGCTTGCCAGCCAGATCGCGGGCGGAGCGCAGGCGGTCGAGGTTTTCGGCGAGCGCGAGGTGATTTTCGTCGTGGGTGCTGGGCTCGACGCAGGTGAGGATGGTGTCTTCAGCGACGAAGCGGGTGATGTCGTCGACGTGGCCATGGGTGTCGTCGCCGGCGGTGCCCCGGTTGAGCCAGAGAACCTGGTTGATGCCGAGGTAATCATGCAGGGCGCGCTCGATCTGCTCCTTGGAGACGCCTGGGTTGCGCTGCTGGACTTCGGAGAGGAGGCACTCTTCGGTGGTGATGAGAACGCCGGCGCCGTTAGTGTCGATGGAGCCGCCTTCGAGGACGAGGCGATGCTCTTTGCCGTCCTCACCGATGATACGGGGCTGGAACTCTTCGATCCCGTAGAGCTTGGCGATGTGATGCGGAATCTGGTCGTCGCGACGCCAGTTGTCGTACTTGGCCCAGGCGTTGAAGTGCCAGTTGGTGAGGGCGAGCTCGCCCTGAGGATTTTTGACGAAGATGGGGCCGGAGTCGCGGAGCCAGACCCGGTCGGTCTGCCAGGGATGGAAGTGCAGGCGGGCCATGTTGGCTCCGCCGCGGAGGAGGATGCGAGTGGCGCGCTTCTCGGCGGCCTCGTCGTTGACGAGGATGTGGACGTCTTCGCAGCAAGAGAGATGACGGACGATCTCGGCGTAGACCCAGGGGATGGGCTGGAACTTACCGGGCCAGTCTTCGGAGTTATGGGGCCATGCGATCCAGGTGGCGGTGTGGGGCGCCCATTCGGCCGGCATGCGGAAGTTGCGTTCGCGGGGTGTGGTCATCTGGTTCTCTCTCGGATGTCAATGAGGAGCATACCCGTCCCCCATCTATTTTGTGCAAAGTCTTCCAACAATGGAACTTAGGTCCGGACTTCATATTTTTTGCCCGATCGTATCGAGCAGAGCTGGTGCTACTGGTTTAAGTATAGCGAGTGGGAATGAACTGATCGGCACGGGAATGTGGTTGAGAGATTGGCAGTTAGATGAGGAGGGGTATTGACAAGGCTGGGTGTGAGGAACCGCAGATCCTTCGACTTCGGCTGCGCCTCCGCTCAGGATGACATCTCCACGGGTGGTCGTTGTGGTTGTTGAGGGCTGAGGCTCCTTCTTGTTCGTTCGTTACACAGGGTAGACAGTCGCGCCGAAGACCAGGCGGCTTGAGCTTTCGATTGAATGAGCCGACCTTACCCGCTGCGTGGCGAAGATGGGCCACCCGCATTTGTTGTGATTCTAAAGACCGCCGGGGCCCACATCTCGCTGCTGATACGTAGAAGCTAAGCGGGCGACGGTGGACTTCCTGATTTGAGCTGTGGTCGAGTGGTCGTCCATGGAAGCGTATAGGATTGGAGGCGGCATCAGAGTTTAAAGCGTTTTATCGACGCGGCAGAGGTTACCCAGAGTTATGGCCATTGGAGTTGGAACGACAGGAACGACGACGCAGCACTCCGGAGCTCAGAAGACCGACATCCGGGCCATGAGCATCGCGACGATGCTGTTTTTTATGTGGGGTTTTTTGACGTGTCTGAACGACATCCTCATCCCGCATCTGAAGGGCATCTTTGACCTGAACTATGCGCAGGCCATGCTGGTGCAGTTCTGCTTTTTCTCCTCGTACTTCATCTTCGCGCTGCCTGCGGGCAAGCTAGTGGAGTGGAAGGGATATAAGGGCACAATGGTAATCGGCCTGCTGGTGATGGCGGCGGGAGCGTTTCTGTTTCTGCCTGCCTCGGCGGCGGCATCGTTCGGATTGTTTCTGTCGGCGCTGGTGATTCTGGCGGCGGGCATCACGACGCTGCAGGTGGCGGCGAACCCTTATGTCGCTAACCTGGGGCCACCGGAGACGAGCGCGGCGCGGCTGAATCTTTCGCAGGCGTTCAACTCGTTCGGGACGTTTGTGGCTCCGTTTTTTGGCAGCATGTTTATTCTGGCGGCCGCTCCGATGGCTCCGGAGAAGGTTAGGGCCCTTTCAGCGGCGGCGCTGCAGTCCTACAGGACAGAGCAGGCGTCGTCGGTTCGCCTGCCGTACGTCGGAATCGGGCTGATGCTGGTGCTTCTGGCGATTTCGTTTGCGGTGTTAAAGATGCCGACGATGGACTTTACCCGCGATATCCGTCCGGGCGAGCTGGATGCGACGCAGAACGACAGCATCTGGAAGCATCCGATACTGCTCGCTGGTGCGGTGGCCATCTTTGTGTATGTGGGAGCCGAGGTCTCGATCGGCAGCTTTCTGGTGAACTACTTCGGGTTGCCGGATATTGCGGCATTCTCGGAGAAGACGGCGGCAAAGTACGTCTCGCTGTATTGGGGAGGAGCCATGGTGGGCCGGTTTATCGGTTCGTGGCTGCTGACGAAGATACGCACCAGCCTTGTGCTGGGGACTGCGGCTGTGGTTGCCTTCGGGCTGGTGGTGACGTCGATCCTGACGCACGGACATACGGCGATGTGGGCGATTCTTGCGGTCGGGCTGTTCAATTCGGTGATGTTCCCGAGTATCTTTACCGTGGGCCTGACAGGGCTGGGGCCGCTGACGAGCAAGGGCTCAAGCCTGATGGTGGCTGCGATTGTAGGCGGGGCGCTGCTTCCGCTGGCGGAGGGACACCTGGCCGATCTGATTGGTGTGCAGCACGCGTTTGTGATTCCGGCAGTGTGCTACATCTACATCGCGTTGTTCGGCTACTTCGCGGGAAGCCGGGCCGAGCACGAGGTCGGGGTCGCTTAGCGACGTTCGTGGAAGTGCGGCTGTTCTTCGCCGGGTGTGGTGGTTCGAGCTTTGCTCGAATGCCCACCTTAGCGATGATAAGGCCGTCGCGAAGATGGGGCACCCGCGGTCGCGGCTGGATAGAGGACCGCAGATCCTTCGACTTCGGCTGCGCCTTCGCTCAGGATGACACGTTTAAGAGAATCCGGGTGCGCTTTCGCTCAGGATGACAAGTTCAGGAGAAACCGACCTCGCCTTCGCAGGTGACACATTCAAGAGGACCGGCTTTGACTTCGCCTCGTACGGCACGGGCAGGTAGTGTTTCGCCTCGGTATGGCACATGGATCTGTACGCCAATGTTGACCACTGCTGATCAATGTATGCCACCGTTCCTCAATGATGGCTAATCAATGATGGCTAATATGAAGTGCCTAAAATTCAGGCAATCACGAGGCTCCATACCAGCGGGTAATTTGCTCCTGGTCAGGGATTCAGGTGAGAGAAGAAATGGTCTTAAGGCCTGGGCCCTCTTGCGACGGCGCACCAACGGCAACGGCCCAAGGCTAAAGCCCGAACCTTGCCTGCCCCTGATTCCGTGGCATAAAGCCACTGACGCAGAGCGCGCCACGAACGTTTGCATCGCGCTCTGCATCACAAATGGCCGCGGCTCCCTCAGCATGTGGGTCAGCTTCGGAGTTGCCTCAAACAGCGGTCGCCTCGAAGCTAAGTACCCTACCTCGAGTTGCCACCGCTTGCCGGGAACAGCGGCTGCAGTCCGGTGGCTTCTCCCCCGAAGACGTGGCTTAGCGTATCTGGAGCCAAGGATCCTGTATGGCATAGGAAGCAACCTTGAGTGTGCTGTTGGTACGTCTCCATCGTCGAGTTGGCAACGTTGGTCGCGCCTGTCTGTCCTGTTGGAGGCGCAGTTCCAGCCGTCGTCCATGTAGCCCCGATCAGGAAGTAATCGGAGCGGATATCGCCGTTCGGCATGAGCGCGTTTACGCTGTTGTGAATTGAGATGAGGTTGCTGTTCGCCGCCGCGTTGTTGGGTCCCGCGCCCCATGCGTAGGTTCTCAACGAGTCGCTGGGGCTGATCGTATACCCGCTCGCGGCGAGAATGTTCGCTTCTTTTGCCGTCATATGCACGACATTAAACGGCCCGGTCGAATTGCTTGCTGAGAACCGCCAACTCCCGGCTGTGCTCTGAGGGACGGGTACAGTGTCCCCCTTCGTATTGGTATACGAGTAGGCAGCATTGGGCGTGTCCCCGAAGTGTTCAAACGTAGCCCAGATCATCTCCGGATGGCCTTGGACGCTGCCCACAATATGCAAGCCGAGCAGCCCCAGCGTGGCCTTCCTCTGGCCTGTCAGAACCCATTTCTGTGGATTCGACCTGTCGTACACCGGAATCATCGCCGTCGTCGTGATGTAGTTTTTTTTCGTGAGTTCGGTGACCTCAATCCAGGAACTCTTCAATTCCACGGTGAGTGCCTGTGCGTCCGTAAAGCTTGGCTTTCCATTGATGGCAGCATACTTCTGGATTGCCGCAAGGTCTGTTTGCGTTGTCGGAAACTGCGTGCCAACGAGGGCACCATTTTTAGCTCCCGTCAGGAAGTAGGCGTAAACATCATTTGTCATCGTCGAGTAATAGACCAGGCCATCTTTTTGCGTCTCCAAAACTCCGGAGCCTCCTGCTTGCCCCTGTTCCACTTCGATGATGTTGCCGCTGGAGTCGACAAACACCGGCTTTCCGTCAACCGTGAACTCCTCTGCCGTCCGCATCGTGTCCGATGGCGCGGAATCGCTTCTGGGAGCTGCGGCAGACGGCAGCGTGATCGTATTGCCGGCTCTATCCTGAAACGCCAGCTTGTGGCTCGAGGTGATAAAGGCCTTGCCCACTTCGACCAGGTTGCCTGCGCTATTAACGACAATCTGCTTTCCTGAATGATCGACCGGTGGTTTCATCACTTCGAACAATTGACCCGATCTGTCCTCGATGATCGGCAAATCATGGGGACCACCTTTTGCGGCCCGCAGCATCATCGAGTGAACAAACGAACCCTTGCCGTGCGGCAGAAACGTCCTTCGGCCGCTGCTATCAGGAGGAGAGACATCATAGAAAGTCTCTGAGTCAAAGATGCGTGACCCGTTCGATTCCGAGGTCACCCATAGGAACATTTGTTTTGCCCACGCATAGAAGTTGCATACGCTTCCCTCGGTAAAACCAACGCTATTCGCCGGATTCACAACCCCGTTTACGGCAGGTTTTCCCGATTGGAACCATTGGTCGAACGTCGTCGAAGCGACCTGGCAATTGGGAGCCGCATCCTGAGGAATCGTCTGCGCGGGAAGCAAGGTTCCGGTCATCATCAGCGCAATCATGCAAAGGTATTTCATACTTGGTCTCCTGTTCTAAGGCAGAAAAACATCGCGCACTGTATGAGAGGCCGAATCTCTTCGTCCTCTCGCACAGTGACAAATCGGCTGCTTAACACACGCAGGAATCTACTCAGGGCCCGATGTACGCGGGCCCTGAGCAGGTTGTTTTGGCGATTATTTGACCTGGCGGTCAGCTATTCAGGATTGTTTGCACCGTGAGTGTGGGGTAGGCCGAGTATAGGTTGCTCTTTTCATTGTGAGCGCTAACCCACGCTCCGAAGGCCGCGACATTGTCTTTCACGGGCACGGGTGGGGGATTGTCCACAAAACCGAGCAGCCCGTCGAAGATATCGCCCATCTGATTGACGAAGTCTTGAATGTACTGGTCGAAAGTGCCGTCGTACTCGGTCAAAACCCACAGAGTCTGTGAGAGCCCGAGGGAGAACCCAGCCTCTGGAAGGAAACGGGCAAAATGTACTGTTCCTACAGCATTCAGTCCGTCATTGATTGCTTTGGAAATTTTCGGGTCGGCCAAATAGAAAAAAATCTCCCAATTCTTTCCTTTGGTGATGGGCAACCTCAAATTGAGGGGGCTTTGAACTTGGCCTTCTGCATTCTGCATGTGAGGAAGTTCTTCGGCATTGCTTGTGTGCAGGGCTCGAGGAACAGTAGTTTTCCCGTCGGTGTGCAGGGCTTGAGGAACCATGGTTTTTTCGGACATGACGAATCTCCATTGTGCGTCAGTTTTGAATTGGGCAACGGATGCAGGCGGGAGAAAGGTGGATCGGCAAAGGTATCCGGTTGTAGACATCCCGGAATTTCGGCTGGTTACACCGCTATTGTTTGTACCTATCCCGTCTTGAAAAGTCCAATGACGACGGATCCGGAGGGACCAGTCAGGCGGGTTGCCCACATCTCTTGATATCGAGTCCACCTTGCCGTTGTCGCAAGCGCCAACGGCGCGTTCCATCAAAGCCCAGGGGGTCGACCGAATGGTGGCAGGCAACGCCAAGCGTCATTGCCGCATACTTTTGCGAGAGCTTCGAGAAGTGGCCAACATCGATATCGAACCGTGGGGCAGCAGGCCCGAAATTCTTTTCCCGACATAAAGTGGCCAACATTGATGTTCAAATCCAGCAGAAGGAAAGGGGGCGCTCCGCTCGGAAGGATATGCCGAGCGGAGCCTGGAACCTTTCATCAAATCTGGATGTACTGTGACTCTGTTGGTGGCTGGTACTGGATGGCGAGGTGCGGGGTTTCGATGCGCTGCCCGAAGCGGTGGCGCGAGTTGAGACAGGCCTCGAGCATGCCGGTAACGAGCAGGGCGCGTTGCGTGGGGTAGGGCGCCTTGCGGGTCTGGTAGAGGCTTTCGACCTTGGAGGCGAGACAGGCAGAGTAAGCCTCATTGGGAGGCAGAGGCCTCAGGAACTGGGTAGAGATCATCTTCTGATCCTCAAGCCGGATGGAGATGTTGTAGTCCTGGACGGCGCCGTTGAGCATGAGCATGGTGGCGCGGGTTCCGTCGGTGTACTCGACGCAATAAGCGGCAGGGTCTTTGACGAGCTGGGGCAGAAGGTCGCCCCCGGTGAGGTCCTGGCACCTGCCGTCCTGCGGGCTGAGACCCATTGGGGTGTCGCTGCGTGAGAGCGCAGAGCTGAGCAGGTCTTTGGACCAGCGTCCGGCTTTCGCTGCTGCCCACACATCGTCGCCCTCGAGCAGTTGCACGGCTTTGACGCCGGTCTCGCCGCCTTTGCGGCGCTCGAGCATGGACTGCATGGCTTCAAGAGCGTCGAAGTCGCCGTCGCCGAGGCTGCCAACGCCTACCATGACGGCCTCTTGGACGCGTGCGCCGAGAGGGACATCGACGCCGGGGAGGCGCCAGGTGACGGGAAGGGAAGAACCGGCGAGCAGCGGCATCTTCAGACGCTCTGCCGTCTGCACCATGGTCTGAGCCTCGGCGAAGCTGTAGGAGAGCTGCTTGTGGTTGAAGTAAGGCACGGCGTGCTTCTCTGTCTCGAAGACCTGAGCGCACTGTTCGAAGAAGTCGAAGCGCGGGAGGAGGACCTGGTCTTTGTTGTCGACCGGGTAAGGATAGGGCGGGCACTGCTCGACGATGGTCAGGACGGCATCGACGGCGATGCGATCGCCTCCGGCGCGCAGGGCCTCGGGGATATCTGTGCAGAGGCGAAAGCCGAACTGCTTGGCGCGCGCCTGGCTGAGATCTTCAGCGGGCCAGGGATTGGCGGACCTCTTGCGGGCTCCACCGGTCATGGAGAGCACGAATTCATTGGGACCGGCCTCGAGCTGGCGGGCATGTTCGTCAACGTAGAGAGAGACGACCTTGATGTTGGGGAGGTGCCAGTCGCCGTCGAAGGGGTAGCCGATGAGAAAGCGGTCGGCGATGGTCTGCAGGTGCGAGCCGAGACGATAGGTGCTGCCGAGGACGGCGAGGCGGATGGGGTTGGAGGAAGCGAGCCGCTCCTGGGTGAAGGCAGAGCGGACCCATTCGGGCATAGCCAGCACTGAGGATGAGAGCGCGGAATAGCCTACGAAACGACGACGAGTCAGCATCAGCTCCTCCAGTAGGTGGATTCGGGGTTGGGTTGATATTGGACGGCGGCGAGGTTAGGGGTTTCAAGCCGCGTACCTTTTTTATCGCTTTCGACGCCCGCGATGAGCAGGCCGCTGGTCAGCAGGGTGCGCTCGATGGGGTACTGGGCTTTGCCGGTGAGGAACATCTTCTCCGCATTGTTGACGAGCGGGCTGAAGAAGCTTGCGAGCGTGGTGCGGCCGTCGGGCATGGGCAGATACATCTGGGTGGAGAAGGGTTTGGACTGGCCTTCGATAGTGGCCGCGAAGGTGAAGTCGCGCACCATGCCGTAGAGCAGGATCATGGTGCTGATGAGGCCGTCGCGATGACGGTACTGGTAGGCGACTGGATCGGGCACCATGGCCTTCATCTGATCGACAGTGGGGAGGTCATTGGTGAAGGAGGCGGCGCCGGGGCGGATGGTAAAGCTGCGGCTGAGCGCGGCACGCATCAGGTCGTGCGACCAGACCTTGTCTTCGTAGGCCTTCCAGAAGGCGTCTTTGCGATAGGTCTGGATCCACTCAACGCCAGTCTCGCCGCCTTTGCGGCGCTCGACCATGCATTGAATGGTTTCGAGGCCATGGAAGTCGTAGCTGGTCATGCCGCCGTAGCCAACAGAGAGTGCTTCTTTCGCGACAGCGCCGAGGGGAAATTCGACGGAGGGGATGCGCCAGGTGACGGCCAGGCTTGAGCCTCCCTGCAACGGGAACTTAAGTTCGCGGGAGACGTCGACCATCTTCTTGGACCAGTCCCAGTTCCAGGAGAGCTCCTTGTCGTTGAAGTAGGGAACAGAGCGACCGCTGGAGCGGAAGACGTTGGTGATCTTCTCGAAGAACTCGTAGTGCGGGCGCATCATGATGCCGTTGGGGCTCAGAGGATAGACGCCGTGCTCGGCGACCACCACGACGCCATCCACGGCGAGCTTGCCAGTGCCAAGGGTAAGGGCGTCTTCGATCGAGGAGCAGAGCTTCATTCCGGGATGGCGGTCGGCGCGCTCCTGGAAGAGATCGCCTTCGCCGTGCTGGTCGACGTAGAGCGAAACGAGGTCCATCGGGGGATGGTGATAGACACCGTTCCATCCGTAGCCGTCGAGAAAGCGGTCGATGACGTGCTGAGGATGGAGATATCTTCGATATGCCGTAACTACGCCTGCAAGCCGCGGGCGCTTTCCTGGTGTCACGTTGGGAGCCATAGGATTCCTTGACGACATCTATTTCGCTGAGATTTGCGTTGGCGAAATGGTATCGGCGGAAGGGTATTCCCTTCTAGGTCAAATGTCCTTGACGTCGCCGTTACGAGAAGAACCGAGCGACGGATCGTATAAGATTCCCAATCATGACAACAATGAAGAAGAGCCTGCGGGTACGAGTTATGGGCGAATGTGGAGTGGAACTGTGTTGAGCCGCCGTCGTTTTCTTGGGTATAGTGCGCTGGCGCCGGCGGCGTTGCGTTCGATGGTGCGTGGCGAGATGCAGGCGCCGCAGGTTTCGGAGCGCGCACGCGAGGTGCATCGGCGGGCCTTTATCTTCGACGGGCATGTGCATGCGCTGGACCGTGAGTTTTACCACGGCGGAAGCATGGGAGAGCAGAAGAGCGATGGCCAGTGGGACCTGGTACGCGCTCGCGAAGGCGGAGAGGGTGCGTTCTTTCTGTCGATCTTTGTGCCGGAGGAGTACTACCCCAGCCGCTTTGAGACCAAGCAGGCGATGCGACGCATGGACCACGCGCGGCGTCAGCTGGAGGAGAATCATGCGCTGGTCGAACTGGCTCTTAGTGCGGATGATGTGGAAAAGATTCGCGCGAAGGGAAAGATGGCGGCGGTGCTGGACATCGAGGGCAGCTACGACCTTGACGGAGACCTTGGAGTGCTGCGCGATATGCACAGGTTGGGCCTGCGGTCGGCGCAGTTGTCGGCGCATAACTGGGACCAGAACTATGCGGATTCTTGCTGCTCGGCGCCCAAGTCGAACGGACTGAATGCGCATGGTCGCGCGGTGATCAAGGAGATGAACCGGCTGGGGATGATGATCAACGTGTCGCACGCTTCGGATGAAGCTGTCTCACAGGCGATCGATGTGAGCGAGGGCCCGGTAATTGCGACGCATCATGGTCTGCGGCAGGTGAACAATATTCCGCGCAACATGCCGGACAAGCTGCTGGAAAAACTTGCGGCGAAGGGCGGGGTGATCGGGTTCCAGATTGGAAGCGAGTTCAACTATCTGCGCGAGTACCAGTGGATTACAGCGGAGCGCGGGAAGACGTTCTTCGATACGGCGAGCATTCCCGACAAGGTAAAGGGGAAGACGATCTACGAGGTGGATGCGCTGGTAGCGTCCGGGTATCCCATGCCGGGAGCGAAGGTTCCGGATTCGGTGATGATGAAGGTCGACGACTGGGTGGGAGTAGTGGATAAGGCCATCCGGCTGGTGGGAGAAGATCATGTGGCGATCGGCACGGATTTTGACGGAGGACCGACGCTGGCGCGGGGGATGCGCGACGTGCGAGATCTGCCGATGGTGACCGATGCGATGCTGCGACGAGGCTACAGTGAGGAGCGGATCAGGAAGTTCTGGGGAGGCAATCTGCTGCGCTTCTTCAAGACAGTGAGCCAGCACCACGGTTGAGTGCGGATGCGGGATCGCCGAATGGGCAGTCCCGCATCGTTTCTACTGGAGGGCGAAGGCGTAGAGGGTATCGCCTGCGGCGGCAACGACATACTGCAGGCCATCGAGCTCGTAGGTGATGGGGCCGTTGGTCACGATATTGCCGAGCCCGGCGTGCCACAGGATTGCCCCCGTCGTCGCATTGAATGCGACGAGGTTAGTTGAGGTATCCCCGGTGAAGAGCACGTTGCCTGCGGTGGTGAGAATTCCGGAGCGTCCGCCGGAGCTGGGCCACTCGTGATTCCAACGGACCTTGCCGGTTTTATAGTCGAGAGCGCGAAGAGACGCGCTCGACCATCCTCCGCGATCGTTGCCCGCCCAGCCTTCGGGCTTCTTGTTGTTGTCGTAGATGTAGTAGACGCTGTAGGCGTCGTACGCGGGCACATAGAAGAGACCCGTAGAAGGGCTGAAGCTTGGCGGATACCAGTTGGCTGCACCTGCCTGGTTGGGAGCGACGAGCGAGCCATTGGTGTGGGCCATCTTCTCGGGATTCGGAATTGGCGATCCCTTGTCATCCAGGCCTAGCGTCCAGTTCTGCTTCGCGAAGGGTGTGCTGAGCAGATTCTTTCCGTTGGTGCGGTCGAGAAGGAAGAACCATCCGTTGCGACTGGCCTGGGCGAGAAGTTTGCGCTTCTGGCCTTTGACGATGCCATCGAACAGCACCGGGGTCTGTACGGCATCCCAGTCGTGGGTGTCGTGCGGATTGGGCTGGAAGTACCAGACCAGCTTGCCCGTGTCGGGGTTGAGGGCGCAGATGGTGGAGGTGTAGAGATTGGCTCCCGGGCGGGCGAGGCCGTTGATGACGGGCTGTGCATTCCCGGTGCCGAAGTAGTAGAGATTCAGCTCAGGATCGTAGGTTCCGGCGACCCACGTCATGCCGCCACCATGCGTCATGGCGTCCTCGTTGGGCCAGGTCTTTGCTTCAGGGCTCCCAGGCTCCGGATGCGTGTACCAGCGCCACTGCAGGGCTCCTGTCTCGGGGTCGTGCGCTTCGATATAGCCAGGGATGTCGAAGTCGTCTCCGCTCACCCCCACCATGACGTGATTTTTTACGATGACGGGAGCTACGCTGCCAAAGTAGAACTGATCCGGATTGCCGATAGAGGCGTGCCACTTCTCCTGTCCGGTGTGAATGTCGATCGCGACGAGATTGCAATCCTCAGTCTCAAAATAGACGGTATCTCCCAGCACGGCGGCGCCTCGATTGCCGATGGTCTCGCCGCCTTTGCTTTGCCAGTCGAACTGCCACAACTTCCGTCCGGTGCGCGCATCCACGGCCCACACATGGCTCGGCACGGTGAAGTAGAGGACTCCATCGACCTCAAGCGGAGTCGCAGAGATTCGCTTCCCGCCACCGGTGTTGGTTTCGATCCGAAAGGTCCAGGCGAGGGAGAGCTGCTTTACGGTTGCCGCGTTGACTTTCGTCAGAGCACTGTAGCGACGGCCCGAATAGTCTCCGTTATAGGTGGGCCAGCTATTCGTGAGCTTTGCGAGTTCGGATGTGGCGTTGCCAGGGTCCGATTGCGCGTTCAAAGCAGATGGCATCAGCGAGAGGAAGGCGAGGATGGATGCTGTCAGGATCTTCATTTCAGGGTTGCCAGGTAGGTCGTCAGGTTGTGGATGTCGGCGTCGGTGTACTTATTCAGAAGCTCAATATGCCCGGTGTAGGGATTGTCTTCTGTCACCTTTGTCTTTGCCGTCCGGTTGAAAGATCGCGTTTCGCCCGATTTTTCGTGAAGCGTAACCGTGAAGTCGTCGATGCGAACCAGATCGCCGGTATAAGTCTTTCCGGATGGCGCGACCACGGTAACCTGCACTTTCTTCTTGAGAAACAGGCCGTAGTTGGGGAACAGGAACTTCTGTTGCAATGCAGCAGGCTGATATCGGCTGCCTACGTGAGCAAGATCGCCAGTCGCGGAGTGGCATTTGCCGCATCCGCCAGCCCCGTTGAAGTACGCTTCTCCGGCCTTTGCATCGCCATTCAACAGATTGGTCGGCTCGGCGTTGTAGCCGCTTCTGAGAATGCTGTTGATGGACTGCGTGAGGAACTGTGACACGTCGGCCAACTGCTTGTCGTCGAATTTGAAGTTATGATTCGGACCCTTCTCCAGCAGCGGAGCGAGTTCCTTTCCATTGAGCATCTGACGCCGGTCGTGCAGGACCGCGACTGAGCGCAACAGGTCAGGGCCGGTAGCGGTGCCGCGAGCATCCTCGCCATGGCATTTGGCGCAGTTGCTGGCGTAGGTCTTCGCTCCTCTGTCTGCGGATTCGGGATTGACCGTGGAACGCGGAAACTGAGCGTGGGACGGAACGGCCCAGAGGCATAAGAAAAACACGACCTGAGCGAATTGCGGGAATAGCTTCTTCAAATTCATAAACTCCGCTGGTTCTCGACGATGCCGGTATAAATGACTTCGATGGTCCATTTTCGGTTCCCCATGGCGCATCGCGCTTCCTGCGTTTACCTTTATACTTGCTCGCTAGCACTGGAGACAGAATGAATCGTCGAGAGTTTCATCAATTGTCTATAGCCGCATCGCTTTCCGCAATGCTGACCGGCACAAAGCTGCTTGCATCGCCTGCGTCTGCTGAGCCCGCAACTAGCGGTGGCCACAAGTTTTCCATCATGCTTTGGACGTTGCCCAAGGGCCTGACGTTCGAGCAACAGCTGGAGTTGGCTGCCGGGGCCGGCTTCAACGGAGTCGAGGTAGGCAAAGAGTACGAAACCTGGACCCCGGAGGAGTGGAAGCGGAATCTTGCGAAGAAAAACGCTCTGGGAATACAGGTCGACAGCGCTGTCCCCGGGCGCAACGCGCTGGCGGACCACACCAAACGCCAGGCCCTTCACGACGACCTGATGAAGGCCGTCCCAGGAGCTAAGGAGTTGGGGTGCAAGCAGTTTATCTATACGGCCTACACCCGCGTTCCCGGCCAGACTCCGGAGCAGCAACGGGCGGCGATCGTTGACTCGTTGAAATACGCCGCTGACCTGCTTGAAAAGGAACAGATCGAGATCGTGCTCGAACCCATCGATCTGCTGGAGTACCCGAAAGAGGCTGTTCCCAGCGTTGCCGAGGCCTTTGAGATTACCCGCGCCGTCGGCAGCCCGCGTGTCAAAGTGCTGTACGACTTCTTCCATGAGCAGAAGCAGGCCGGAAATCTGATCGAGAAGCTCGAGAAGAATATCGATCAGGTTGGACTGGTGCATATCGCCGATGTTCCGGGACGCCATCAGCCGGGTACCGGAGAGGTCAACTACAACAATATCTATCGCAAGCTGGCCGAGCTGCACTACGACCGATATATCTGCATGGAGTTTATGTCGACCGGAGACCCCCAGGCCACGTTGAAAAAGGCACGCCTTGAGGCTATCGAAGCGATGAAGCTGGGCTGAAGGGATCTTCGAACAAGGGTAGGCATGGACACTCGTGCCTACTCTTTCCAGGGTTGGCACTCAGGGCACCAGTACGTAGAGCGTGCCTGAGTGCCCTGCTTCCGCATCTGGATGGTCATCCCGCAACGCCGGCACTCCTGCCCCTGTCTGCCGTAGACCCAAAGCCTCTCTTCACGATCCGTAGAGTGCGTTGTCCTGCGATTTCCCAAATAGGTCACGATACCATCGCCTTTGCCATCGATGACGTTGGCCTTCATGTAACGGTGCGCGATATCGACAATGCGCTCGATCTCACGTGGCGTCAGCGTGCTCATCCTGCGAAAGGGGTGAACGCCGACGGCGAAGGCGATCTCACTTTTGTAAACATTGCCAAGTCCGGCGAGCACTCTCTGGTTCAACAATGCCACCGCTACTTCGACATCCGGCGAGGTGCGAGCATACTCGGTCAACCGCTCCACGCCCTGGTCGACGCGGAAGCCGGAAGAGAGAATATCCGGTCCCAGCCTGGGAATCTGCGAGTCTCGTTCCAGCGTGCGCGCGGTATAAAACTCTGCGACAGGAACGTTGAAGGCGACTGCCTGCCATCCAGAAGTCGAGAGAACAATCCGCATACGGCTGCGTGGCATCTGCCATCGTTCCCCAGTGCGATACAGATGCCAGCTCCCGCTCATCAACATGTGCGTTGCGAGAATCAGATCGCCACTGAAGTACACCAGAAGCCATTTGCCTCGCGACTCTACCTTTTCAATCGTTCGGCCTGCAATGGAAGCATCGTCGTTGACGCGAGCAAGTTTCGCCAGAGCGGTCTCGAATCCGGTGACGGCCTGACCGCCGATAGCCTTCTGCATCGCCCGGGCGGATCGATAGATGGTATCGCCTTCAGGCATGGCAGATCCTTGCGAAAGAGTTACGCATTAGGCCGGGACTCTCCTCGGACGCCCGGGAGGGATGGCATGCTTCGGCGCACATGGAACCCCATCGCTCCTGCAGTAAATCCGGCATCGAGGAGGAAGCGCGCCATCCAGTGTTCTGCAACCGCAGTTCCGTTGATGGTTGCAATCAGGATTCCACCACGCGTCTCGGCGTCCTCATCCTGATGCTGCACGCGGTCGAAGAGAAAATCGGCCAGCGATCGTGCAAACGAGGAGCGTTGCGGTTCATCTTCCGGCAGAAAGACCTGCAGATTGGAGTTTCCTCGTCGAAGATAAGCGACCAGATGCCCGTTGCACAGAACAACCCGTGCCCCCACACTTCGCGTGAGAGAAGACGCTGCATCACCTCCCGCGGGCCAGCGCAGGAGTGCGCCATAGGGGTTCGCCGGATCCGTCGCCGCAACCTGGACCATCTCCATGCGGTTCGGATCCATCTGGCCACCTGCCTCGGTCCGCAATGAACGAAGCAGATCGACTGCGGCCGGAAGCGCGAACTGTGTAGCGCCAAGATCGGCGGCGAAGTAGCCTCGGCGAATCTTACCGCTCTCTTCCAGCGCTTTCAGCACGTCGTAGACGGCAGAGAAACCTCCCGGAAGTCCCTCTGCATGCGCTGTCTCCCGAAAGACGACGCCGTAGCGGTTGAGCAACTGCTGTGCGATAGCATGCCGCCACGTAGTCACTCGCTGCGAGTGGTCAGCGAAGGCGGCTGATTGAAGGGCCCATCGTCCCTGCCCTGTGGGGGGAGTTGTACGCCGGGACCGGAATCCGGATTGATGATGAGTTCGTCGAACCCCTCGTCGCGTGCTGTTCGGCTTCTCGCAGTAGGCTCGAAGCGCGGAGAGACCGTCGTTCGTAATCAGCCCCTTCCATACGAGCGACCAGAGGGCGTCCAGTGTTTCGCCGGGATAGCCGCCGCCGACTCCATCATGCAGGTCCTGGAAGAACGATGCCCCCTTCGCGCGCAGGTGGTCCACGACCTGCTGCTCCCGTTCCTTCATCTCCTTTGTGTCGTCCTGTACAGCGGGCCAGAGCGCAGAAAGTTTGTCCGACAGGTAAAGGGCAATTCTGCCGTCCCGTTCGCCTAAGGGCTCCAGGCCGACCCACACTACCTCGCCGGCAGCGATCAGGGTATCGAGATCTGCCGGACGATAGCCATGCACCCGGGCAGGGAGGATCTCGGTTTCGAGGATCGATGCGGGAAGCGGGGAACCCTGAAGGTTCTCAATCACATCCAGCAGAGCATCGAGGCCGCGCCGGGGCTGTACAACCCCCTGCCAGCGTGTGAACAGCCGTGCCAGCGTGGCTTGTTCGACTGGTTCTACTTCTTTGCGAAGCCGCGCAAGACTCTTGCGACGAATGGAGCGCAGGACCTCGCTGTCGCACCACTCGCGATGAACGCCTCCGGGGCGGAATCCTCCTTCCACAAGGCGGCCGGACTGCACCAGCGCCTGAAGGACGGGCTCGACAAAATCTGCCGGCAGGCCAAAGCGCGACGCAGCCTCCTGCGTGGTAAAAGGCCCATGCGTTCGTGCATACCTGCGGAGAAGATCGGTGGCGGCTTCAGGAGCCTCCGCTAAGAACGCTGTCGGCAAGCCGGGAGGAAGAGGTATGCCGAGAGCGTCGCGGTACCTGGCGGCATCCTCCACTGCGATCAGCCGCTTCTGCCCCGTGATCTGCACCTCAAGCACTCTGCGTGCCCGTAGTAGCCGCTGCGCCGTGTCGGCGACCTCCGCATTGATGCAACGGCGCAGAAGCTCCTCACCGGTAAGATCGCCTAGTCGAAGCAGGAGGTCGTGAACGCCATCCATGTTGCGTGCACGGTAGCCCTCATCCAGTGCCTGCAGCTGCTCTTCGGTTTGCTCGATTGCTGAAACGTCCAGAAGCTCGCGAAGATCTGCGTCACCCATCAGTTCGCGAAGCTGGTCCTGATCGATGGACAAGGCCTGGGCGCGCCGCTCCGCGAGAGGAGCATCGCCATCGTAGATGTAGTTGGCGACGTAGCTGAAGAGCAGGGCCGATGCGAAGGGTGATGGAGTGCGCGACTCGACGGTGTGGACGCGCAGACTGCGATTCGCGATCAGGCGAAGGATCTCCATCAATGCGGGCATATCGAAGACATCGCGCATGCACTCGCGGTAGGCCTCGAGCAGAATGGGGAAGGAGGCATACCGGCTGGCTACGCTCAGAAGGTCATAGGCTCGCTTCCTCTGGTGCCAGAGAGGAGTTCTTCCATCTGCTCTGCGTCGGGGCAACAGCAGGGCCCGCGCTGCGCTCTCGCGGAACTTAGCGGCGAACAGGGCGGTCGAGCCGAGCTGACGCAACACCATCTCCGCAGCCTCTTCCGGATCGAGCATCCACGGCTCGATGTCCGGAGCCTGGTCGGTTTCAGGAAAGCGAAGTACGAACCCGTCATCGCTCCACATGGTCTCGACCTCAGGCCCATTGGCTGCGCGCAGCTTGGCCGTTACGGCCATCGCCCAGGGAGCATGTACGCGGCTGCCGAACGGCGTCAATACGCAGATGCGCCAGTCACCAAGCTCGTCCCGCACCTTTTCTATGACGATATTGCGATCGTCGGGAACAACCGTCGTCGCGATCTCCTGGTCAGCGAGATAGCGCAGAACATTTTCCGCAGCCTTAGGATCGAGGTCGTGCTTAGTCGTCAAGGTCGCAATCGCAACGGCACGAGGAACATCGCGAATCTCACGGATCAGGGCACCGATGATTCTGCCGAACTCCAAAGGCCTGCCGGCCTGGTCCCCATGCCAGAAGGGCATCTTTCCGGCTTCGCCCGGCGCAGGCGAGACGAGAACGCGATCGTGCGTGATCTCTTCTATGCGCCAGGTGGAGGCCCCTAGAATGAAGGTCTCGCCCGTTCGGCTTTCGAAGACCATCTCTTCGTCGAGCTCTCCCACCCGAACCGGCTTCGACCTCTCGCCTGCCAGAAATACGCTGTAGGTTCCGCGATCGGGAATCGTGCCCGCGTTGAGGACGGCGATCTTCTTTACTCCCGCGCGAGGCGTGATCCAGTTCTTCGTCCGGTCCCAGGTAATGCGAGGGCGCAGCTCCGCAAATTCGTCGGAAGGATATCGCCCCGCCAGCATATCCAATACCCCGTCGAAGACTCCCTGGCTCAGCCCGGCAAAGGGAGCGGCGCTGCGTACGATCTGGAAGAGGGAGTGGTAGCTGATCCCGGGACTCTCCTCCTCTTCTGTCCGCTTCGCTCTCCGCCGTTCCGCATCTTCCGGGTTGAGTGGTGGATGCGACACGATCGCCACGATCTGTTGGGCAAGAACGTCGAGAGGGTTGCGCAGGAATCGTGTCGACTCGACATGGCCCTCGTGCATGGCACGCGTCACAGCAGCACAGGCGACGAGGTCGGCGCGGTATTTCGGAAAGATGACCCCTGAGGAAGGCGCCCCAACCTGGTGGCCTGCGCGGCCGATCCGCTGTAATCCGCTGGCTACCGAGGGAGGAGCTTCGATCTGAATGACGAGATCGATGGCTCCCATATCAATGCCCAGCTCCAGCGAGGAGGTTGCGACCAGAGCCCGGATTCTGCCGCCCTTGAGAAGTTCTTCGATCTCGCTGCGTTGTGGAGCTGCGAGCGACCCATGATGAGCGCGGGCAACCGGCTCCCCGGCAAGCTCGTTGAGAGATCCGGCCAATCGCTCCGCCACCCTGCGCGCATTGACGAAGATCAGGGTCGAGGTGTGTTCGCGAATCAGTTCCAGTAGCCGAGGATAGATCGACTGCCAGATGGAGGTGCGCTTCGGCCCCTGGGAGGCGGGCCCGCTTGGCTGCTCCTCAATCTCACCCAGCCTGGCCATGTCTTCCACCGGGACTTCGACTCGCAGGTCCAGAGGTTTTCTCGCTCCGGCATTGACGATGCTTACAGGGCGAAACACGGGCGCGTTTGCTCCGACGTTTTCGAGCGTATCCCCCTCGACCTCTGTCAGCACTGCCGACGTCTCGGCTTCGATCTCTCTCGCGTGCGCTGTCTTCCCAGGACGACGGGCTTTGACCGCGCGTGCGTCGGCCCCTCCGAGAAATCTTGCAACTTCCTCCAAGGGCCGCTGCGTCGCTGAAAGGCCGATCCGTTGCACCTTTTTTTCGGTGAGAGATTCCAGCCGCTCGAGCGACAGCGCCAGATGTGCTCCCCGTTTCGTCGGGACAAGGGCATGAATCTCGTCGATGATGACGGTTTCGACAGAACGCAGGGCTTCGCCGCCTTCGGACGTGAGCAGCAGATAAAGGCTCTCCGGGGTGGTGATGAGGATTTCGCCCGGATGGCGACGAAAGCGTGCCCTCTCTTTTTGGGGCGTGTCGCCGGTCCTCACGCTGATCTCTGGAATCCGAACCGCCGTGTTCTCCTGCTTTGCCATGTTGGCAATGCCGACCAGGGGGGAACGAAGATTCCGCTCGACATCGACCGCGAGCGCCTTGAGGGGGGATATGTAGACAACCCGGCATCCGGTTGCAGCTTCGTCTTCTGAACGAAGCATCAGCTTGTCCAGGCACCACAGAAAGGCCGTGAGGGTTTTGCCTGTTCCGGTTGGCGCAAGAATGAGCGTCGATTCTCCGCGTGCAATCTCAGGCCAGCCCTGCGTCTGCGGCGGTGTTGGCCCCTCGAATACCGCCCGAAACCACTTCGCAGTTACGGGATGAAACAGATCCAGGACCGACGTGGCCACAGGCGTCGACAGGGAGGCCTCCGTCGGTCGCTTCGGTGCTCGGCGACTTTTTTTCTTCGGATTCGGGGGTGCAGAAGGCATTCGATTCGAGGCGTAACGATATCAGAGCAGTAGTTACCTCTAACTACGATGCGATTGCAGCCGATCGCGATCCATGCCTTTCTGACAGGGCACTAGCGGAGATGATAAGGCTCGGGCGGAGCCGGAACGGGATCAGGAAGCTTGGGCGCCTCCAGAGGTGCCGCTCCTGACAGACCTGTACCCGTTACCTGATAGGTGTTCAACAGCGCGCCGCTATAGCCCGTCACATGAATTCCGCTCAGTGCTGCATGATGGATGTTCGCGAGATAGATTCCCTTGCCACAGGTACCCGTAACGTTGGTAAGGGAGAATCCCTCAAGAGGTTTGTGGGGATGAATCCCCACGCCGTCCACCAGAGTAGGCACATCCGTGACGCGGATGTTGCTGAACCGGAAGTTGCGGATCGTCGGAATGCCCTCGTCGCCGGGAACAGGAAACTCATCCTGCTTGCCGCTATTCAGAATGTTGAAGCGGAGAAAGCCCTGCTGGGCTCCTGAGACCTCGAGATCGTTCATCGAGATATCTTCGATGTAGGCTCCACGGCCCGGACGGCTCTTGATATAGATCGCAAACGTCCGCGCGCTCAGGCATTTGCAATGCTCCACCCGCACATTCCGGATTCCCCCGGAGGTCTCACTCCCGATTCCGATGCAGGCCCAGTGCAGGTCATGGAACGTGCAGTTGGAGATGCGAACATCTTCGGTGGGCCGCAGGATGGTGTAGCCCTCTTCGCCGCGACCGGACTTGAGCGAGATGCAGTCGTCGGCGGTGGCAAATGTGCAGCCATCGATGACAACGTGCCTGCAGGAGTCGACATCGATTCCATCTGCACCGCCATTGACGGTCATATTTCTGAACACGATGTTTTCGCAGTACGTGGGATGGATCGACCACATGTCGTTCTGCTGCGTGAAGCACTCTTCTACCGTGACATTTTTGCAGTTGGTGAACTCCAGGAGAGCCGGATGCCGAAGCTGCCTCTGCCGGTCCACACGGCCTTTGATGGCGGTGTTGCCGATGATTCTCCCCTTTCCGGCGATGCCGATATTGTCTGCATCGGTGGCGGAGAGATAGCCGATATAGCCTTTGATCCAGCGCCCCTCCCAACGCACCTGCGTAAGCGGATAATCCTCCAGGTCCGGAGATCCGTGCAAAGTCGCATCTTCGTCGAGTCGAACCAGGGTGTTCGAACGCAGAATGAGGGCCCCGGTAAGATACTCTCCCGCCGGCACGGTTACCTCGCCGCCGCCCAACATGCTGCAGCGATCGAGTGCCTGCTGAACGGCTAACGTGTCTTTGGTCTTGCCATCGCCCACCGCTCCAAAGTCGCGTATGTTCAGCTTGACCCCGGGTCTGGAGGTGGCCGAGCTCTTAGTACCTTTCGCAGGTATCTTCGAAGACTGTTCTGCCACCACCGGAGCTGGCAGGGACGCCAATGCAGGCAGCGCAGCCAATCCACGACCGGCCTGCTTCAAAAACTTACGTCGAGCCCACATGCGATCCGTCATGTGCCAGCCTTTTTGGCATTCGATTGCGATATCGACGCCAGGAAATGAGAAACAGGATGGACCACCTTAGAGACTTTTAGAGGTAGAAGAGGACTCGGCAGACCACCCGAAAGGATCGTAGGTTTAGATTTGTAGAGGTGTCAAGTTAAAGAATTACAAAGAGATAATGGCAAAATATTCAACTGGATCGCTCTAGCAGACTCCGAGTTCTGCTATCTCTCGTTGCACGGATGAAGGCGTTGCGACAGAATGAGCGGTAAGACCACAGAGGCGGGATTGACCGCAAGCGGGGGCAGCTGAGGGTTGATGCAAACCTCTGTGACCCATCGCTCCATGTCGGCATCCAAACCGCAGGCATCCAGCCCCGGGAGCATTGAGGAATGGCGAAACCAGTGGAGCAGGGCAGTGACGAACTTCGGAAGCAGCTTCTCACACTCCTGAACGGTGGTCAGGCGCACGCAACCTTTGAAGAGGCTGTCAAAGACTTTCCTGTTGCGCAACGTGGAACCGTACCGGCTGGTTTGCCCTATTCCGCCTGGCAGCTGCTCGAGCATATTCGTATTACCCAACGCGATATTCTCGAATTCAGCGCGCCTCCAACGGGCGGCTATCAACCAATCGAGTGGCCAGAGGGATATTGGCCGAAGTCTGCAACACCGCCCTCGGAACATGCCTGGGATGCCGCCATTGAGGCGATACACAAGGATCGCGATGCCTTCGAAAAGCTCATCACCAAACCTGAGTCCGATCTCTATAAGCCGTTTCGCTGGGGTGAGGGGCAGAATCTCTTGCGCGAAGCCTTACTGATTGCCGACCATAGTGCCTATCACACAGGCGAGCTGGTTCTGCTTCGCCGCCTGCTTGGAATCTGGAAGAAGTAAAGGAATACCGATGAACTCGCCTGAAGTCATCCATGCCATGTTGGGTCATCCGCCTCGTGACCCACGCACGATTGCTGTGATCGGGCTCTCTGCGAATCCGGATAAGCCGAGTCACTATGTTCCCGCGTATATGCAGCATCACGGATATCGCATCCTTCCGGTCAATCCTCTCGTGGAAGAGGTACTGGGGGAGCGGTCTTATCCAACGCTGGCGGATCTGCCCTCAAGGCCTGATGTCGTAAATGTCTTTCGATTGCCAAAATTTATTCCAGCAATTGTCGAGGAGATGCTTGAGCTCGGCTTCAAGAATCTGTGGGTGCAGCAGGGAATCGTCCATCAGGAAGCAGCCCAGAGGGCGGAGGCCGGGGGCATCTGGGTGGTAATGGACCGATGCATCATGGTCGAACACCGGTTCGCGGGCCTCGCCTGAAGACGATTCACTCTGCCACTGTCCGAAATCGACAGCCTACAATGGGGATTGATGAACATTCGCCGCCATCTCGTTTGGTTCCTGGCAATGGTCTGCACTTTTGCGGCTCCATCTGCTTTCGCACAGATTAAGGTCGTTGGCGACGGTGGGCCGGGGCCTGTCAAGGCACAGCACCTGACTGTCGAGATGGTCTCGCTTGCTCCGGCCATCGCACCGGGCGGCACTCTCGATGTCGGTCTCGTTATTACGCTCGAAGAAAAATGGCACGTCTACTGGATCAATGCGGGAGACTCCGGCGAGCCGCCTCATATTAATTGGACATTGCCTCGTGGCATCACTGCGGGCAAGATACAGTTTCCCATCCCCAGCAGGCTCCCTCTCGGGCCTCTAATGGACTTCGGCTACGAGGATGAGGTCGCCTTTCCAGTCAAATTGACCGCAGCCAAGAATCTGAAGCCCGGTCCTATCCATCTGGATGCCAAGATCGATTGGCTCGTATGCCGTGAGGTCTGCATTCCCGGCAAGGCTCATCTTGGGCTCAACCTCACGGTCGATCCAAAGGCGACGGCTCCTGCCCAGCCGGTTGGCGCGCTGGGCGAAGCTCTCGGGCTTCTTCCCAAGCCGCTCGACCCGGATATGAAGCTGACCGTCACAGGCGGCAAAGATGAGTTTGTGCTGGACCTGATTACGGGAGAAAGAACCACGGATGCAGAGTTTTATCCTTACGACCAAGAGCAGATAGAGAATGCGGGAGATCAGGACGTTGAACCGTTGCCTAACGGAGTCCGGCTTCGCGTTCCGCGCTCCACAGAACTGACTAAACTTCCTGCAAAACTTCACGGTGTCATCAAGCTCGACGACGAGACGGCGTATGACATTACTGCGCCGGTTGCAGCCGGCGAGGTACCGCGTCGTGCGGGCAGCAAAGCGACTCCTGCGGGAGCGGCCAATCTCACCACGGTCACCGCTCTCGGCCTGGCCTTCGTTGGTGGAATCATCCTCAACCTCATGCCTTGCGTCTTCCCTGTGCTCTTCCTCAAAGGACTCGCACTGGTACAGTCATCCAGCGAAGAGCGCGGACGGCTGCGGAAGCATGGTCTGGTCTATACCCTTGGCATCCTGGTCTCGTTCTGGATCATCGTAGCCGCACTGCTCGCCCTGCGCGCCGGCGGAAATGAGGCCGGGTGGGGATTTCAGCTGCAGTCGCCTGTCTTTGTAGCGGTGCTCGCGATAGGAATCTTCTTCTTTGCGCTATCGCTTGCCGGACAATTCGAGCTCGGCCTTTCGCTCACCAGTGCAGGTGGAGAACTGGCCAACAAGCAGGGCTATACCGGCAGTTTCTTTACGGGCATACTGGCGACGATTGTGGCAACGCCCTGCACGGCCCCTTTGATGGGAGCAGCCATCGGCTTCGCCCTCGCTCAGCCCCCTCTCGTTACCTTCGCCATCTTTACGGCACTTGCCCTGGGGCTTGCCGCTCCCTATCTCCTGCTCAGCTTTCAGCCCGCCTGGACCAAACTGCTGCCGCGCCCGGGAGCCTGGATGGAGGTGCTCAAGCAGCTCACCGCAATCCCGCTCTTCGGAACGGTAATCTGGCTGCTCTGGGTCTACGGTCATCTATTTGGAAATGACGGCGTCGATCGCGTGGCGTGGCTGTTGGTCAGCCTGTTGCTGGTTGCACTTGCAGGATGGGCGCTGGGCAAATGGCCCGCGCGCTGGCCGAGCGCGATTGCCGCAGTCCTGATCGGCATCATGGCCCTGGTCGTGGCCTTGCGTCAGCCTAAGGACACGACCCTCACCTGGCAGCCTTACTCCGAATCGATGATCAGTCAGGCCCGGTCCGAAGGTAAGCCTGTCTTTATCGACTTCACGGCAGCATGGTGCCTTAGCTGCCAGGTCAACGAGAGACTCGTGCTGCGGTCCGATGACGTGCAGCGTCAGTTCCGTGACAACAAGGTCGTCCTCGTCAAAGCGGACTGGACCAAGTACGATCCGGCGATCACCCGCGAGCTCGCCTCCGTCGGTCGAAGCGGAGTGCCGACTTATGTGATCTATCCGATCGCAAAAGGCGCCCCGGATGTGCTCCCGGAACTCCTTACGAAAGACATTGTTCTCAACGCTCTCAAAAAGGATGTTCAGCAGTGACTCCGACTGACGAGCAGCAGATCCGTGCCGTCATCGGTCTCTGGATCAAGGCGTCTCGCGAAGGCGATCTCGCGACGGTGATGAACCTGATAACCGATGATGTCGTCTTCCTCACTCCGGCAATCTGATCTGTCGATCGCTCCCTGGTAGCGATAACCGCTCACAACTATCTCAACGCGGCGTTGGAGTCCGCAATGGGTGGCAAGTCGGTCCCTGTGGCCAGCACGCGGCCCTATGGATGTTCGGTCAAGTACAAAGACTAGGAGCGCACAACCATCGCATGGTTCAACCTTCTCATTTCGACTGGAGCAGGAGCGCATTTGCGGCTTCCGGTAGAGATGGAAGTGGGGGAAGAGAACGGATCAGCCACTTCGCTTCTCAGCTTTGATCCGCGCTGTCTCTTCCATGCGTTGGGCCAGAAGCTTCTCGCGTCCTTCATTCGTTGGAAAGTAGTAGCGATGCCCGGCCACGGATGGCGGAAGGCATTCCATATCTGCTACACGGCCTTCGACGTCATGGGCATATTGATAACCCTTGCCGTAATCCAGCTCCTTCATCAGCTTCGTCGGAGCGTTTCTCAGATGCAGCGGCACCGGCTCTGCCGCAGTCGCCGCAATATCGCTTCGAACCGCGTTGTACGCCATGTAGACGGCATTCGACTTCGGTGCGAGCGCCAGGTAGACGACCGCCTGTGCCAGTGCGAGTTCTCCCTCCGGATGCCCAAGGAAGTGCATGGCGTCCTTTGCCGAGAGGCAAAGATTCAACGCCTCGGGAGCGGCCAGGCCAATGTCTTCGACTGCCATCCGAACAACGCGGCGAGCCACATACATCGGGTCTTCTCCCGCCTCCAGCATTCTTCCCAGCCAGTAGAGCGATGCATCGGGATCGGAATTTCGCACACTCTTGTGCAGGGCCGAGATGATGTCGTAGTGCTGCTCGCCCTTCTTGTCGTACAAGAGAACCCGCCGCTGCATCGCCTCTGCGGCGATCGCTTTCGTGAGCACCTTCTCCTTGCGTCCCTGCGTCAATCGAACGGCTACTTCCAACGCGTTGAGCGCATTTCGCGCGTCTCCGCTCGAATAGGATGCGATGGTGGCCAGCGCTTCATCCTCAGCTGTAATTCCAGAGGACCCCAACCCACGCTCCACATCGCTCAATGCCCGCCGCAGAAGAGCGACTATCTGTTCCTCGGTGAGTCCCTTAAGTGTGTACACACGGCATCGCGACAGCAGAGCGGCGATAATTTCGAAGGAAGGATTCTCTGTCGTCGCTCCGATCAGCCGAATCGTCCCGCGTTCCACGTAAGGCAAGAAGGCATCCTGTTGTGCCTTGTTGAAGCGGTGAATCTCATCCACGAATAGAATCGTGCGCGAGCCCAGGTGCGATGCTTTCTCGGCATCGGCCATCACCTGCTTGATCTCCTTAATCCCGCTCAATACCGCTGAAAATTCGATAAACGAAGACTGAGTTCGCTGCGCGATGATCTTCGCCAGCGTCGTCTTTCCGGTTCCTGGCGGTCCCCAGAAGATCATCGATGTAGCGTCGTCGTTCTCAATGGCCAAGCGAAGCGGCTTTCCCGGCCCCAGCAGATGCTCCTGCCCTACATATTCCTCCAGCGTCCGCGGTCGCATCCGTTCGGCCAGGGGAGCCTGACGGGATGTCGTCGAAGCTGCCGCAAGTGGAGTCGCATCAAACAGGCTCATCGCGTGGCTCCCGTGGGCCGTCGCCGCAGAGGTCCGGGAATGCGCGGACCCCCCTTCGTCAGCGCACTGGAAGAACGTTGCCGCGAGGCCTCGTACAGCAGCAGCGATGCCGCTACAGCTGCGTTCAGACTCTCCACCGGTCCGGGGCAGAGAATCGTGATACGCTCGGCAGCCAGTTCCATCCACTCCCGTGCCAGGCCCGCTCCCTCGTTGCCGATCAGAAAGCCGCACGGTTCCTTCAGGTTTGCGTCCCCGGCGTTCCACACACCAGTTCCTGCCTGACCTACTGCCGCAAACAACCGGATCCCACGTTGTGTCTGTAGCTCCGCGATCTCTTTTCTGGAGGCGGAAACGACCGGCAGGCGAAAGACACTTCCAGCGCTCGCCCGTACCGTCTTCTGGTTCCAGGGGCTGACGGTTCCTGGTGTCGTGATCACCCCGCTGGCTCCGAATGCCTCCGCCGACCGCAGGATGGTCCCGATATTTCCCGGATCCTGCAGTCCCGCCGCAACCACCACCAGCGCCGTCTCCTGCCGCTCCAGAATCTCCTCGAGGGTAAAAACCGGCGATTCCACCAAAGCCGCAATGCCCTGGGGAGACTTCGTCTCAACCGCACTGGTAAAGACATCGGACGTAAGTCGCACCACTTCGGCTTCGCCAATCAGGCCGGAGGATATCTCCTGCTTTTCTGTCCCGAAGATCGTCCGTACCCGAAGGCCGCTTCGCACGGCTTCTTCCAGAAGATGGACTCCTTCGATCGCCAGCAAGCCTTGCGCAAGGCGATCCTGTCCGGCAAAAGCCGCTCGCAACTGCTTAACTCGTGCATTGGTGCGACTTGAGATCACGCCTTCCCCTGCTGCCATTCTCAAGAGTTTACGCCGTCCTTGCCCGGGGCATCGCTTTCGGTCGCCTTCAGCGGTATGCTATGTTCCGATAAGGCCGCACGCGGCACAGGAGCTCCACAACTTTGACGGCCGAAACCCTTCGCATTCATCCGGATGAGCCTGAACCTGAGCTCGTCTCTCAGGTAGCCGCCCGTCTGCACACCGGCCAGGTTGTAGCTCTGCCGACCGACACCTTCTACGGGCTGGCAGTCGATCCCGTCAACCTTCGGGCGGTCGACCGAATCTATGAGCTCAAGACGCGCGCTCGCCATAAACCGCTCTCGCTTCTTGTTGGGGACGTCACTCAGGCCTACGAGCTTGCGCGTGGAGTGGATAGTGCCTTCGATCGCCTCGCCGAGCGCTTCTGGCCGGGACCGCTCACGCTCATCGTCCGCGCCGGATCCAAACTTCCATTGAGAGTGACCGCTAACACGGGCAACGTCGCCCTCCGTGTGCCTGAGGCAGCCATTCCTCGGGCAATCGTCAGCTGTCTGGGACTGCCCATCACCGCAACCTCCGCCAACCTCTTCGGAATGCCGGAGTGCACCTATGCTAATGGTGTTCGCGAGCAACTCGGTGACAAGATTCCGCTCATCGTCGATGGAGGGCCGACGGCCCGCTCGACGCCAACGACGATCGTGGACATCTCAGACGGGGGGCACTCGTGGATGATCCTTCGCGAAGGCGCAATCCCAACCCACGAGATCGCACTCGCGCTGAGTCACTAGCCCATAAAGGTCGAGGCATTTTGCTGAGGAATGCCGTAAACTCAAAGTCTCACGGGTCATGATCGTCTCAAGTAAACATCTGCGCGGCCAGTCATCCTCCGCGGGCCGCACTCTGCTACGCATGCTTCTGCTGGGGGCTTTTTTCATCGCTGCAGCCTGGTCTGCCTACGTTGTGCTGCAGATCTCTGCCGTCGCAGATCAGGACGAGGCCCAGCAGGCTGATGCTATCGCCGTCTTCGGGGCCGCTGAGTATGCGGGGCGCCCCTCTCCGACATTGCACTTCCGGCTCGACCACGCCGTCGATCTTTACCGTATGAAGATTGCACCGATCGTTATCACGCTCGGAGGCGGCAGCGATAAGGATTCCGGAAACACCGAGGGCGGCGTTGGACGTGACTATCTGCTCGCTCACGGGATCCCCATTGGAAACATCATTGCCGAGACTCGCTCCACCGACACCGAGCAGCAGGTTCATCGCCTCGCCGCTATCGCCCGCGACTTCAACCTGCATCACATCGTGGTCGTCTCCGATGGAACCCATCTCTTCCGCATCCGTGAGCTCTGCCAGGATGTCGGTCTGGATGTGTATACATCCCCGCGTGCGACTATAGGACACCTCGGCTGGTGGGACCTCTTCATGAGGTACGCGCACGAAGTCCTCAGCTACACCGCATGGAAGCTCCACCTCGACTTTGGCTGGCTTCGCAACGGCCCGCTCGGGCAGGACGATTACTAAAGCAAGGTGTTTGCTTCTTCCGGTTGCCCGGGACGATTCCTGGATAAAGGTCGCTTTTACCGCGAAAAACTTGCAATGGCAGCAGCGAACAGCGTCGAGGAAAAATTTACAAGGTCATTTCCCATCCACCCTCGGCGTTCCAGCGTCGCACCCAGCAGGCTGTCGAAATACAATCCGGCGACTGCTGCAAGCCAGGTGGTTCCCTGGATCGGCCATACCGTGTGACGTCCGCAACCGACGGCGACGATCACAGCCGCCGCGACTAGTCCCGCAACCGTGCCTGCCGTAGTGACGCCACCATCTGTGCCCGCAGCGACCAGGCGGCCTGTCGTTACCAGGCGAGCTGGATGACCCGTGGCCTGTCCAACCTCTGAGGAGACTGTATCTGCTGCTGCCTCCGCCAATGCAGCGACGCAGCCTTCAAACCATCCCGCGGCTGCGAATATCCCCGCGATCCCGAGATTCGCCACAATCTGCGACGCGCTTCTTCCCTTGCGCGACTCTGAAATTCCGCCAGCTTCCTTTCTCGCTCTGCCATATCGCGTCGCGGCGAAAGTGAGCGCAAAGAGTGTAATCAATGCTGCCATCAGCCAGTAATCGGTCGTGTCCGATGTGTAGCGTGACCACGCACCCGGCGATTGCGCAAGGACGAAGCAGATCAGAAAACCGATCGCGGAGGCCGCGGGCGTCGCTGCCCGCAGCGCCAGTACAAGCGCGGCAAAACCGGCGCTCATCAGCAGAGGGCGAGCCATCGGCCACAACGGAAGCGACAACTTTACAGCTGCGATAGGGAGAGCAAGCGCTGCCAGCAGCAGTATTGCGCTCACCGTCCAGGTCAGCGCCTTCGATTGCGCCCTGTCCCGTGCCTCGGGAATCGCCTTCCGCCAACCCTGCATTTCGTCACTCCCGCCGGGTTTTCCAGTGATGGTGATTTACAATCTCATCTAGAGCTTAGCTAAACACCAGTAGTCTGCGGGAGTAGTTTTGCGTTTAGGAAGAATCGAAGCAGAAGGAACCTCTGAGGTTCGTGCCGACCGGCAATCGAAGCGGCCACGTTTTCAGGCTATCTCCACATTTGCCCTCGCCGCGGTCTCTCTTGGAGCGCTCGCCGGTTGCGGTAACACCTATCGCCCTGTCGTCACCAGTATCAACCCCGTCGGGCCTGCAGCGCAGCCCCAAAAATTCGCCATCGTGATCTCCAGCCCCGGACCCACGCTTCCCGGATTGGTCACGATCGTCGACTTCTCCGGCGACTCTGTGCTGGTGACCGCCAATATCGGTGTCGATCCGTATTACCTAATGCTCAACGCTGGTGGAACCACAGGGTATACGCTGAACAACGACAAGACCCTGACCAGCTTCGATATCTCGACCTCGTTGCAGACCCGCGACGTCATCCAGACAACGCTGCTGAATAACGCCAACCCCAACAGCATCTTCTCCGATGTGACCGCACTCTTTGTCACGGAGCCCGGCCGTACCGCAGTTGCGCAGCTGAAGGAATCGCCTCCGCCTCCGTCTCTGAATCAGGAGTTCCCAATCGATCCCGGTTACTCTCCGGTCTACATCGCGGGCCTCTCCGGCGCCCCCCGCGCCTACGTTATCAGTCAGAAGACTGACGGTGGGCCGGGTGAGGTTGCCGCCATCGAAATGGCCAGCAGTACCATCTCCACCAAGATCGACGTGGGTCGGAATCCTGTCTATGGAGTGATGACCTCCGACGGCAAGCGCGCCTTCATCATGAATAAGGGCGACAACACCGTCACGGTCATCAACGCTCAGACCAATAAGCTCGACGTCGTTCCCACCCTTCCCGCTCCGGGCGCGGTCAACCCCATCCCCGTAGGAACCGCTCCAATCTGGGCTGATCTCGCGCCCACCCGCAACGAGCTGGTCGTCGCCAACGAAGGCGATGGCGTCTCGCCCGGCTCCGTCAGCGTCATCAATATTCCTCTCTGCTCGGCCGGTGCTCTTCCCGGGAACCCCAACTGCGATGTCAACAACCCTATCGACGCGAACGGCTTCGGCCAGGTCCTGGCGACGGTTCCGGTCGGCGTCGATCCGCAGATGGTTGCCGTCCTGCAGGATGGTACTCGCGCCTACGTCATCAACAAAGCGGACAGCACGGTTTCGGTCGTCAACCTGACCACCAATACCGTGACTGCCACCATCCCGGTACCGGCGACGCCCCATCCCACCTTTATCGCCTGCATCAGCGGAACGCCTACCGGCAAGGTCTACATCACCTCGCCGGAATCGAATCAGATGACCATCATCCGTACCGACACAGACGTCGTGGAAACCACCGTTCCCCTCCAGGGTAAGGGTGTCATGGTCCGGACGCAGCTTCCATAAATCTAAAGTTTCACTTAAATGGTAATAGGCATCTCCTTGATGAATAAGGGGATGCCTATTTTATTTGCAGATTCTAATTGTGAGTCAACGGCAATGCCTTACGGGCCAGACAAATCCGAGATCCTCTAACTGCCTGCCAACACGATAGGCATGGTCGGCGACTGACCGCCTGCGCCTTCTTCGATGGTGATCCCAAAGGCTTTGGCTGTCACCGCTTTCGGAAGGGGAGGAAGAATGACTCTTCCATCTCCCCGATCGTCCGGCCGAAAGGCTCCGGCAGGTATAGGATCACGTCCGTCACTCGGAATGAGCCAAAGTTCATACACCTTCTCCGGCTCCAGAGCGGCCAGATGCTCGGCCAGCAGAACCAGGGCACCGTCTTTGGCGGAGTAGATCACATGGCCTTCCGGAAGAGGTTCCGCGGCTGCGGCGGTCCCTGTGAGCAAAACCTGCTGCGCTGAGGAACTCGTTAGGGCGTCAAGCAGCCGTCTGGCGCCTTCCGCCTCCTGCCTTCCGCGGATTGCTTCGGCGGTCTTTGTTCTAAGTTGAGCTTGATCGTCCTGGCGCTGAAGGTACATCCGGGTTCCCATGACGGCGAGACAAGCCGCTACCGTCCATCCCAGCCACAACGAGACGCTTCTGAGGGGGCTGCCAGGGCGAGGCTGGCGGTCTGCTTTCTCTGGATGGCTTCTGCGGTGTGCCGTTGTCGATTCCGGAGCGCGCCTGCGAAACTCCAGCGTCGGCTCTTCTGGCTCTGCGGGACGTTCTAGCGCTTCGAATCGTGGAGCGCGGGGCATCTCCTCAACAGGAGCTATCTTTTTTTCCCGGGCGACCTGACGCATCACGCGTTCCCGAACTACGGCGGCCGGATCGTACATCTCTACCCCGTAGGCGCAGGTCGCAAGGTCTCCCTGCAGCCGCGCCAACTCCTGCCTGCAAAAGGCACAACCGTTCACATGATCGGAAACCGCCCGGTGTTCGTCGCTCTCCAGCAGCTGCAGCGCAAAAAGCGCCAGGTCGGTATCGTCGTAATGGGCGGCCACGCTCATCCTCGTGCCGCCCTTCTCAGAGCCAGCATCGCGTCCCGGATCGTCATCTTTACCGTCTCGGCGGTCTCGTTCGTCATCTCCGCGATCTCCCGGTGACTGAGGCCGTCGAAGAAGGCCATGGCAAAGATCTTGCGCTGCTCCGGAGCGAGACGAGCTACTTCCGCGCGGGTTCTGTCCGCAAGAAGCCTCCTCTCTCCGTCATTTGAAAGGTCATAGGGGGAGGCCATGGCAATATCCCCGATCGTCTCCAGGGGGGCTCGTCTCCGAAGGGCATCGATAGCGCTGTTTCGCGCCACGACCGCAAGCCATGCCCCCAGGCTGCCGCGAACGCTCAACAGATCCTCCGGCCTGCGCCATATTGCAACAAAGATCTCTTCCAGGATCTCTTCCGCCGAAGAAGAATGATGCAGTACCCGAAGCAGCACGGAATACACAACCCTGACATAGCGATCGTACAGAGCGGCCATGGCCGCCTCGTCGCCACGCCGGATCAGCATCAGCAGGGTAGCGTCATCGCGTTGCTCCGGTACAGAGGCATGGGGCATCTCCATTACTTTAGCGGTCACAGCGCGCCGTGCCTCCTGGCTGGAAAAAGAGCTTTTCATTTCCTTAGTCACTCTAACTTAGGCCGACGCCCGATGTACCTTAATGAGTAGCGGCATCAGTCCCACTTTGGAACTACTCCCCCTATGAAGAACCGGCTCGATAAACTGCTCGTCGACCAGGGACACGCAGCCTCCCGCGAGCGAGCCCAGTCTCTGATCCTCGCTGGACGTGTTCTCGTCGACGAACAGAAGGTCGACAAACCCGGTGCGCCCGTCTCCCCGGAAGCGGCGATCCGCCTGCTGGGATCCGACCTACGGTACGTCAGCCGGGGAGGCCTCAAGCTGGAGCACGCCCTCGCTCACTGGGACATCCCTCTGTCCGGCGTCCACGCCGTCGACATAGGAGCCTCGACGGGAGGATTTACCGACTGCATGTTGCAGGCTGGAGCCGTAACCGTCTTAGCCGTCGATACCGGTTACGGCCAAATTGCACAAAAACTCCGCGACGACCCTCGTGTCACCCTTCGCGAGCGCACCAACGCCCGCAAACTCACGTCCGCCGAACTGCTTCTCCCTGACCGGCCCTCGCCAACCTTTTTTGCTATGGATGTCTCCTTCATCTCCGCAACCCTTGTGCTTCCCGCTGTTCTGGAGGCGCTTGGCCACGAGGGTGCTCCCTGGCAGGGAACGGCGGTGATTCTCATCAAGCCCCAGTTCGAGGCCGGCCGCCAGAATGTCGGCAAGGGAGGCATTGTTCGGGATCCGGAGGCCCGCCGGCTGGCGGTCGAGCGTGTCACCGACGCTGTTGCGGAGCTTGGCGGGGTCCGCCTTGATGTCATTGATTCCCCGATCAGGGGCATGGAAGGAAATCACGAGTACTTGCTACGGGCGGTCTTCGGCGCAACCTGATTTCTCAGCCACGTACCGGTACACTAACAATAATGTTCAAGGCTGCCATCGTCTCGAAGCCGCAAAAGCCTGAGCTCGCCTCCATCCTGGAGGAGCTCGTGTCGTGGCTCGAATCGCACGGTTACACTCCGATCTTCGACTCTCACAGCGCGGCTTATCTCGGCGATAGAGTTACTTCAACGCCGCGGGAAGAGATGCCCGAGCAGCATCCGAACCTTGTTATTGTGCTGGGTGGCGATGGCACCTTGCTGGCTGCTGCCAGAGCCTTTGCTCATTCCCCGACGCCTATTCTCGGCGTCAACCTCGGGTCTCTCGGATTTCTGACAGAGATTCCTCTCTCCGATCTGTACACCGCGCTTGAAGCCTGGTGCGACAACTGTTCCAGCATCGAAGTGCGCGACATGATGCACACGGAGCTGCTCCGCGAAGGGAAGGTGCTGAAGCACTGGGATGCCCTCAACGACATCGTTGTTTCGAAGGGCGCAATTGCCCGGATGTCGGAGTTTACGGTGGAGATCGACAAGCAGTTCGTCGCTACGATGCGCGCTGACGGTGTCATCATCTCGACGCCCACCGGTTCGACCGCCTACAATCTGGCTGCTGCAGGGCCGATTGTGATGCCTTCGGTCAACGCGTTGGTTGTGACTCCGATCTGTCCGCACCTTCTTACCATCCGGCCCATCGTGGTACCCGGGGATGCTGAGGTCAATATTCGCGTCGAAGGCGTCGCCAATCTCACATATCTCACCGTGGATGGTCAGGAGGCTGTGGAACTCCAGCTCGGAGATGAGGTCCACTGCCGCCGCTCGGAGCACAGCGTCCGGCTTCTGCGGCCGCGTCGTAATGGCCTGTTCAGCGTATTGCGGAATAAGTTGAAGTGGGGCGAGCGCTAGCGGATTTTTGCCAGATGGGTACGCCGGCCTGTGCCAGTGCGAAAGCAGATGCAGGTATGTGTGTGACGGAATGCACCTGCAACCGGTTCTGCCCGACGCGCTTATCGGCGCAGCCACACCGATTCGATCTGGTGGTCACATCCTTTGTGGAGAATGACGTCGGCCCGCTGTCGTGTCGGCTGAATATTTTCGGTCAGGTTTGGGAGGTTGATCTCCTGCCAGATTTTTTTTGCTGTCTCGACCGCTTCGTTGTGTTCCAGCGTCCTGTATCGATAGAAATACGAGGATGGATTTTGGAATGCAGTCCGCTGTAGTGCCAAAAAGCGCTCGATGTACCACTTTTCAAGATCTTCCTTATCCGCATCCAGAAAGACTGAAAAATCGAAGTAGTCCGAGGCAATCACGGAGGCCCCATGGGGTGCCTGCAGTACATTCAGGCCTTCGAAGATCAGAATGTCCGGCTGTCGCACCACCTGTGCCTTGTCCGGGATGACGTCGTAGGTGAGGTGCGAGTACACCGGGGCGGTGACCTCCTGTTCGCCCGCCTTTACGGCATGAAGAAATCCGAGGAGGCGTGGAAGGTCATAGCTCTCCGGGAACCCTTTGCGTCGCATCAGGTTTTTCTCTTCGAGCACTGCATTGGAAAAAAGGAAGCCGTCGGTCGTAATCAACGAGACGTTCGGCTGACCTGGCCATCGCGTCAACAGGGCCTGGAGAGTACGGGCGAAGGTGCTCTTGCCCGCCGCCACGCTTCCACTGATGGCGATGACAAAAGGGGAGCGCTCGTTTTGCCGGCCCAAGAAGGCATTCTGGGCAAGGAAGAGATCCTTGCCGGCCTCGAACCTTAGCTTCAGGAGACGAGACAAGGGGATATACATCCGTGCGACTTCATTTAGCGAGAGCCGGTCGCAAAGGCCGCGTAAGGCGAGGATGTCTTCGTCAGTCAGGGAAAGCGGATGCCCTGCGCTCAACGCACTCCACTCTTGCCGGTTGAAACGCTGGAACGGGCTGGATAAGGTCATGAGGAATCTGAAAACTTTACTTTCGCAGGGAGACTACCGGTCCGCCAACGGGGTGACAGAAGACCTTGCCGTGACTGAGCGCAATCTTTCTCTGTGCCAGTCCCGCCATCTCTGGATCATGCGTCACCATGACAATTGTATGTCCATGTGCGTGTAAGTCCTGCAAAAGCTCCGCAACGATCTTCTGATTTGCCGCGTCCAGGTTTCCGGTCGGTTCGTCGGCCAGCAGGATTGGAGGATTGTTGATCAGGGCCCGTGCGATGCAAACTCTCTGCTGCTCTCCACCCGAGAGTTCGCTTGGAAGGTGTTCTGCCCTGTGACCCATACCTACACGCTCCAGAGCGGCGCGTGCCTCTTTTTCATCGGTCATCGAGTGAAAATACTGCGCCAGCATGATGTTTTCAAGAGCTGACAGATAGGGAATCAAGTGAAACTGCTGAAAGATGAATCCAATCTTGTCCGCACGGAAACGATCGAGCTCCGTTGCCGACATCTTCGCAACATCTTCCCCATCGATTCGTAGCTCACCGGCAGTAGGGCGATCGAGACAGCCGATCAGATTGACGAGTGTGCTTTTGCCGGAACCGGATGGTCCAGTGATAGCAACCCACTCTCCGGCGACGATCGAAAACGAGGCGTGATCGAGCGCGCGAACCGTGCCGGCGTGTCCGGTGTACTCGCGGGTCACACTGTGCAGCGCGATGACCGCGCAGTCAGGCCGTGTCTCAAGATCGATTGGATTTTCCATCGCCGTATTCTTTTGTACCACTTCTATTATTCGCCCTTCAGCAGTGCTGCAGGCTCCAGCCTTCGCAATACCCGTACCGGAAGCAGTGCGGCAAATGCAGCAATCAGCAGATTGAGTAACAAGACGAGCGGCATCACTCCCAGCCGGGGAAGCGTCGCTGTGTGAAAGTCCAGCTGGCTGATGGTCCAGGCTGCAGCGGAGCCGATGACGAATCCTGCGACGACGCCGCCCACCGCCAGAATCAACGCTTCGAGCAGAAACATCGCCATCAACGTAGAGTGAGAACCGCCGAGAGCCTTCATCAGCGCGAAATCGCGGCGGCGCTCCAGCACGCTCGCTGAAAGCGTAGCCAACACGCTGACCGCGACCGTGAGAGCGATCAGCAGGACCGCACCGTACATCAACGCGTGGGTCTTATCGACGATTCTGCTTTCCCCTTCAACGAGCTGACGCACTGGCTGGACCTTTGCCTCGGGCATAGCCTGCCGCAGCCGGGAGATCGCCGACTCAACCCGAGCTTCGCCCCCCGGGACCTGCACCTCGATGACGCTCGGTTTTGCCCAAGTCCATGTTGTGAATACCTGCATCGGAACGTAGATTCGACTGTCTTCGTCTCCGCCTGTGTGCAGTCTGCCGGTGCCATGCAGCGTGATGGGGCGATCGCCAAACGTGAGCTGAAGATTATGCTCATCGGCGACAAACTGCGCGGCCCTCTGGCCGAGCAGAGCCGCGCTGGGATCAGCCGTCGAAGGCCATGCATCGACCTTCCACCAAGAGTTCAAGGTGCGCACTGCGGAAAAGTCGGTTCCCGCAACGACGACAGGAGTTCCGCGGTCGGTCGTTGCCACCGCGTAGCCGAACTCTGCGGCGTTGGCATCTGCTCCTGCCGCCGTGCGGACCGTCCCTATCGCGTCCGAGGGGAGTCCTTTGCTGGAGTCGGATGCTGTCACAACGATGTTGGCACCGAAGGTTCGGAATTCATGATGGAGCTTGCTGTCCAGATCGGCATAGAGCGTCAGCAGCGCTGTCACAACGGCCGCCGACACGGTGAGCGCGATCAGCGCTGAAAAGCTTCGTGCCCGCCGATGGATGAGCGAGCGACGAAGGAGTGCCCCCATGCTCAACCGGCTCATACGCTTCCTCGCAAGATAGCGGAAGGATCGGTGGTCAGGGCGCGCCGAATCGCTGGTGTGCTTCCGGCGATTGCGACTACCAGGGCCAATGTCACGACGACAGGGAAGAGAACCGGAATGAGCAGGGAACCGAGACGAACGCCACCGTCTGTAGCAAAGATGCGTGCTCCAAGCCATGCCGCAAGCCCGGATCCAGCGAGATATCCAAGGCCTCCGGCGAAGATGGCGAGCAAGCCAGCTTCGGCGTAGAAGAGCATTGCCACGGTTGTCTTGCTTGCTCCCAGGGAGCGCATCAGGCCGATCTCTGTCTGTCGTTCCAGAATTGCTGTCGCCATCGCAGCGCTCACCGCGAAGGCTGCAGCCAGCAGCGCTGCTGCACTGATTAGCCACATCAGTCCGCTGATGCGCTTCAACACGGTGCCTTCGCTTTGCTCCACTCGGCGAATCTGTTCGGCGCGTGAGCCGGGAAGGGCTTCACGAATCTGATAGGCAATTGAGTTTGCATACGGTCTGCAGTACCAGATCTCACGCTGCTTTGCAGAAAGCGTGTCCGGGTCTTTTCTGCCGAAGGCGTCTTCAGGTTTGGTGCGTGCGCTGACCTCTACTCTGCGAACCGCATTCGGTGTTCCTGCGATCGTCTGGGCTGCATTGAGGGGCAACAGGATCTGGTTCTCGATGGCGTCGCCCGTCGAAACCACGCCCGTCAAATGGAGGGTCAGGGCCTGAGAAGCGTTTCCGGGTTGCCCTGCAACCTGGATCTCGTCGCCTGCCTTTACCTTCAGGCGCTCGGCCAGGGTTGCTCCGATCACAGCCTCTGCATTCTGTGCGGTTGTGTGCTGTTCCTGCGGCCACGCTCCTGCGAGCTTCCACCAGGGATGCAGACCGACAGCACCTGTCTTTAAAGGTGCTCCCCCGCTGCTTAACGCATGATCGAACCATAGACCGGTAGCGGATGCATCTACATCGGCGCCGATCGCTGTTTTACCGAGGATGTGAATGGGAAGCTCGGGGCTTACGCCGGTGATGTTGTTTGCCCAGAAGATTCCCCGCAACTTTGCCAGATCGCTCTCGTGAAGGTAGGCACCGCCGGGGACCGGCTTTATATCCACTCCGCCGACCTTGACTTCGAGTTGATCAGCGGCAGGGTAGACGACAATGTTCGCGCCGTAGGAAGTCAACTCCTGCTGAATGCGGTCGCCGATAGTTGTTGCTAACGCCAGCATCGCCGTAACAGCGGTTGTTCCCAGCAGGATTGCCAGCCCGGCCAACGCCTTCCGCCGTCGCTGGCGGCGGAAGCTTTCCATTAGAAGCCGAAAGAACATCCTTCTCCTCTATCGCTCAAACACCGGCACCAGCGTCTTCAGATCCGCTGCCTGGATCACCACCTGCCCACCGGCAACCGTGCTCTTGAGCGGAATGGGATTGCAGCCACCTTCCTGGCCCATCGAAGAAGGATTCAGCGGGGAGGCACACATCTTGCACGTAATTCCCTGGCTGCTGATGTAGAAGCCGACCGGCCCGCAGATTCTGCAGGCATCGCCGACGGAGACGATGTTTCCGTCGGGTTTTTTGTACAGCAGAAAACGCACCTGCACGTTGCCGCCCTTGCCGTCATCGAGATTGACGCCATAACGATGCAGCTGATTGTCGCCGATCTGGGATGTCGGTACCGTAACCTGACTTCCGACGAGCGTTACCGCCGAGGTGGGGGAGAGCGCCGTGGAGCTCTTTGCGTAGATGAACTCTGCTGTGGACAGGAAGATGAACACGAAGCTGGTAATGACGACCGCGTTCATCCACATCTTCTCGCGGCGCTGGCTCCACTCCGCACGCCGCTTATCGGCGGCTGTTGCATTTGCACCGAGGGCAATCGGAGCCCGGCGTCGATACTCCATCAGCATCATGAGCCCGGCAAGGGCGAGCATTGTGACGAAGAAGAACAGATCATTACGCACGATCGGACCAATGAGCCGCATCTCCGCCTGGCTTGAGGGGAGTACGCCGTTTTCGCTCAGCTCGTGCAGTCCACTGACGACCAGTTGAAACGCCACGAAGTAGAGGATCACCGTGGTTACGCGGAAGAAGCGCTGCAGGTTGATTTTGACACTGCCACGGATGAACAGAACTCCGAAGACGACGGCGACTGCGATTCCCAACAGGGTTCCGATAAAACTCAGGAGTTCGGTTGAGTTTAACGTTACGGCTGAGAGGATCAGAACGGTCTCGACGCCCTCGCGAAGGACGAGCAGGAAGACGAAGAAAAACAAGCCGATCTTCGAGACGCCGGTATTCTCCGCCGTATATCGAGCCACCTTCTGCTCAATGTCGCCCCGCATCGTGCGGGCAGCTTTGTGCATGAACCAAATCATGCTGATGACAAAGGCGGCTGCCGCAAGCATCACCCAACCTTCGAAGACATCGCTGTTGAACTGGGTCCGAGCGAGAACGAGGGCACCGGCCACACTGGCTGCGACCGCGGCTCCCAGAGCCCAGAACACGGTGCGTTTCAACTCCCCCCGGCCGATCTTAGTCAGGTAGGCGAAGACAATCCCGACGATCAGGGACGCTTCGACGCCTTCACGGAGGGTGATGATAAATGCCTGCAACATAAGGCGGTTCTCTCCTCAAGGGCCCGCCGCGGTACTTCGACCAATGCGAACCCGGCCATCTGCCGGCGGTCATCGAGACTCGCCCAGCTCATCTTTTAGTCTAATGAGGACTAAATTGGTCGTCAATCGATAAGGACCATTTTGGTCCGTTAATCGACGATGTCCTTTCGGGAGGCATTTGGCTGACGTAGTCCCGAAACCAGGGACGCGCCGGGAAGACGAGTCTAGAAAGGATGAAGGGGCTTTTTCGCGACGATCTCTTCGACTTCCTTATAGCCGTCGGGAAATGCAAAGTTATAGCGGGGCGGAAGTGCAAATACGTACCGCAAGTTGCGGCCCAGCTCTGACGGCCCTATGGGAGCGGCGCTGACCACGAGGTCTTCCTCCCACTGTTTCCTTGTAAAGACCATGACTGGAATATCCTGCCGTGGGTGTGCCTTCGTCCATCGCGGGTGCCGGATGACGATCCGGGGACCGGATTCCTTGCGAGGCGGCTCAGGTCCGGGCGTGATGCCGTCCCATTGCTGGGTCAGGATGCGATAGCCCGTCCAATCCGGAGGAAGATTAAATCGGAAACCATATCTGTTATTGACGTAGACGACCGCGGCAGAGGTCTTTGAGACGGCAGATGGCGTCGCGAGTTTCGCTTTCTGCGCGTGACCAGCGAAGGGAAGAGCGAAGCTTAGTATGAGGCCTGCACCAAGTCGAGCTCTTCTGGAAAACGAGTTGTTCAAAGGGTCTCCTCCCGATACTGTCATGGAGTGAACGGGCGTGCCTGAAGGGCACCGTCCGGTACTTCCGTGACCAAACTCGATAAAATATACACATGAGCAAGAAGAGCAAAACGTTAAAGACCACCGGTTACACCGACGATCACGCGGCCGCCGGTCTCGACACCAAATTTCCGGAGATCGAAACCTGGCCGAACCAGTTTCAGGCCTATGAGATTCTCATCGACGATCCTGAGTTCACCAGCGTGTGTCCTAAGACCGGCTTACCCGATTTTGGACGCATCACCATCCGTTACATGCCACGCGAACGCTGCATGGAGCTTAAGTCGCTGAAGGAGTATCTTTTCACGTACCGCAATCTCGGAATCTTCCAGGAGAACATCGTCAATCAGATTCTCGACGACGTGGTCAAAGCCACCGAACCAGTCTGGGCCAAGGTGGTCGGCGATTTCCGTCCCCGCGGCGGTATTTCGACCGTTGTTGAAGCCTTCCACCCGCGTCCCAAAAACTCTAAGGGACCTCAGTAGATAAGGCGGGTTCATTCGAGCGGAAGCCAAGATCCGCGTTTGATACCGCGGTAAATCGATACGAAGCAACGCTCATTTCTTTGAAAATGATCGCACCAGCACAACCATGTTCCATACATCTTCCGGCTTGGCCCGTGCCTCCTCTTCGGCAGGCATGAGGCCTTTGCCATGCCGGATGATGTAGAACAACTCGCCGTCGGTCAGGCCCTCAAGTGCCGTCGGATCGGTGTAATCCTTCATCTTCAGCTTCATGTCGGCAACCGCGTCGCCTTTGCCATTGCCGTTTTCACCATGGCACAGAGCACAGTCGTATCCATAAATCTTCTTGGCGTGGGCCAGAGATTCCGGAGTTGGTTTGAACGGATTTACCTGGCGCGCTGCATCCGCTTGGATGGGTGCCGCTTGCGTGAGCGCAGGTGTCGGTTGTTGCAAAGAAACCAGAAAGAGAAATAGCGTCCAGCAGAAAAAAGGCGTCACCATACGAGCCTCCCCATTGCCGCGCAAAATCCTATACTTCCAGCAGCCGAAGTGGAAGTATTTTGTAACTTCGCGTGTTCGGCCGCCTTTCGCAGGGCTCTTCGCCGAGGTCGCCCGGACGTCTTCTTTAACAGCGCCGGTGTCAGTCTCATCCCGCCTGCGGAAGACGTCTCAGCTTCCCGTCGCCGTCGCCTCCTCCAAGTCAACCTCGCCGCGCACCCGTATTGTTCGCCATGGTTCTGGCACTCTCAGGCTGCAGCGCAGGCTGCGTAGCGTGATAAATACAACCTCCACCGCCGATGGTGGCTGGAGCGCGATGGCTCCTGGCAGTCCCTTGAGGATTGTCGAAGCACGCTGTCCTCGCACGAAGGAAATGCCCGGCAAGTAGCTGAAAGGGCTCGGTCGTTGGGAGCGATTCGGACCGCCTCCGGGCTGTTGTGTAATGATAGAAAGCATAGTCCGGCAGATGAGCTTGCGTTTTGACGGCCGCCTGAACGTATCCGGCATCCTTCCGCTTAGACAGTTGAGCCCTCTGAAACCCCGAACTCGTATGAGGAAAGGTTGGTTTCGTGAGCGTTCATCTCGTAAATCCGAGCGACAACTCCTTTGGTACTGCCGTCATTACCCCCCGATGGTTGTTTGTGCTCGCAGCAGCGACGCCACTTTCCGTTGGGGATCCCATTCTGGTCGACGAATCCCTGGAACAGATTGTGCCCGAGAGCATTCAGCCCGGAGATATCGTCGGCATCAGCGTTCACACAGGGAATGCTCTTCGTGGCTATGAAGTCGGCAGAATGGCCCGCGAACGGGGAGCCTGGGTCGTCTACGGCGGAATTCATGCGACGCTCTTTCCCGAGGAGGCGCTTGAGGAGGGCCACGGCCACGCCGTCGTCAAGGGCGATGGGGACATCGTCTGGAGTCAGGTTGTTTCAGACTGCATTGCGGGCTCCCCACACAGGCTCTATGAGGGGGGACGCATCCAGGGCAACGAGTTTCTGCCCGCCCGATGGGATCTGATGCAGACCTCGAAGTATATGTGGGCTTCCGTCCAAACCATTCGAGGTTGTCCAAAACATTGCTCGTTCTGCAGCGTCTGGCGAACCGATGGGCAAAAGCCGCGCCAGCGGCAGTTCCATAAGGTGATCGACGAGATCGTCGGTCTAAGAAGACTCGGTTTCCGCTTCATCGCGCTGGCGGACGACAACTTCTATCCGGTCACATTAACGGACCTGCGTCTGGCTCGGCAGCAAAACAATCTGGCTAAACTCGAAGAGCTTACCGCGATTCGCGAAGAGCGCTTTCGTCTTATGGAAGAGTTATCCAAACTCCCCCAGGATATGGTTTTCTTCACCCAGATCACGATGGAAGCGGGGGAAGACGGCGAATATCTCGATGCGATGCGGAGGGCAAACATCAAAGGCGCACTGGTTGGCGTAGAGGCGGTCACTCCCGAAGGTCTCAAATCGGTCTACAAGGACTTCAACTACTCCGGCGATGCTCTGGCAAATCAACTCCAAACCTTTAAAAAGCACGGCGTCCACATCCTGGGATCGTTTATCTTCGGTCTTCCCACCGACAAGCCGGCGACCTTCGACGCCACTGTTGAGATGGCCCTTAAAGCTGGAGTGACCTTCGCGCAATTCGTGATGATGACGCCGTTCCCCGGTACTGTTGATTTTGGTCGATGGGAAAAGGAGCAGGAGAGTGCTCCGACCTTTGTCGGTGACGTTCCCATCACTCGCTATTGGAGAATTCCCATCGCTGTCCGGCCCAAGATGTTTACACCGCACCCATCGATGAGCTCTGACGAGATTCGCGAGCGAACCCAGAAGGTGTGGGACCGATTCTACAACTGGGGAGCCATTTGGCAGCGTTCTGCCTGCACCCCAACGTTGCGCTCACGGATCGCTTTTATCTTTCTTTCCAAACTCTACCGGCAGATGTACGCCGGAACAGGAATCTCCACAGACAGCGCTCGCAGGAAGAAATCCAAGACCTGGGCCCGTTGGACGGCACGGCAATGTAAAAAACTGTTTCAAGCAAAACCGATGCCCGAACTGGCGTCGCCCGCATGGGTATTTGCTTCTTCGTCGCCGGGCGCTACTCTAAGCAACGAACAACATGGAAAAAACGGCCCCTTTGCCATCCTGTCGGGGGATTGAATCCAGTGGCCGGTTCGGGCCTCTTCAATGGGGCAGCTATTCGCTGAACGGCATGCCGAAGAGCAGAAGGGCCGACTTTGGTGGGCGATGAACCTCGCCAACCGTGTCCGTCGCCTTATCCATCTTCTTCCACACATCAAGAGCGGGTGCGTTCAGGTATAGCACTCGTGCCCGTTCTGCTGTGTCGCCTTTCTCAGAGTAGATGCTGATCGTGTTAATCAATTTTGTCTGAGTCGAATCGACCAGGTAAGGCCACATGCTCACCGCCGGAGAGTTCTCTGTCTCCCGCAATTCTTCCGTCGATTGTTGGACGATGCTATAGTTCAGCGGCATAGGCCCCCCGTTCTTAGCTCAGCCAGTTATTGCGGTCGGCCTGCGATGTGAAGATGCTGTCATCTCGCATCCAGTAGAAATATCGCCAGCAGTTTGTGCACTGGAGTGGAACCAGGTTCACCAGCTGCAACATCCTGTCCACCCCTCGCGCAGGTGATCGCCTGAACTCAATCGAAGTACACATAGGGCATACCGGTTTAGCGTATAAAAGACGCGATATCTTCCCAGGCCAGTTACGGGGTAGTTGTTTGATCGCCATCGAGTTCCTTTCGGCGAACGGTCCATGGGACAAGGGTCGCCTCGCGCTGGACGTGACGCGCATGAATCGTTACCCTTGCAACGCTGAAACCTCGATAAGTGGCGACCCGAAGGAGATCGACCTCAGCTGCATTGAACGACGTGGACAATGCATCAAGACCAGCCTTCATAACCTTCGAAGTTGCTGTCTCCGCCGTGCGTCCAACCGAAACCCTTGAAAATCTCCCTGTCAGCCACATGCAGTGCCAGCCGTGCGATTCGATAGCTGTCGTAAACTCCCGCTCGGACATGTCGACTGAGTCCCAGACCGAGTCAACGGTCGTAAGTCTCAACGACATGCCTTCAGGGGTTAAGCAGCGTTTGCGAAGAAAGATCGCCGGCGAGCTCACGGAGTTTCCGATTTCAAGGTAGCCTTCTCCGCCAATGGGTGCCCCACAGCCGCTTCTGGTTCAACGCGAATAGGCACCGGTTTATCACTGTCTTTCTCCTGGGTGACAAAGCGAGGGACGGAACGAGCAAGGTGCTTCTTGACATCGGTATTTCGAGGGATGCTCATTGGAACTCCAGACGTGCAGTTGTGTGCTTGAAAGACACTCGTCAGGAGCAAAGCTTTGAGGGCTGAAGGCGAGAAGGGACTTCTAAGCTGACTATACGCGCTATCTGGTGTCTCTGCTTTGGAGCTTCACCGTCGCTTCCATGTAACCCGTATATCTACTTCCATGTCGCTGAAGCCAATAAGAGATACGCCAAAAGTCGCCATCGTGACCCAGCCGCACAGGGAGTCGACCGCTGAACTCCCGAAGAACCAGCGCCCAGCGTAAAAAGGCGTCCCCATACGAGCCATTCTCCATCGCGCGCGAAATCCTATCTTCTCGTGAGCGAAGAGGAACTGTTTTGTCTGTCCCGGGTCTCGGCGATTTTCTGAGAGATAAATCTCAGCGTCAGCCACGTATCATCTCTCTATGAATTTCTCGCCCGCTGGGGATCCCGCCAAAGTCGCTATTATCACCGGGGCTGCGCAGGGAATTGGCCGCCGCACGTCCGAGCTCCTCGCTGAAGCCGGTTTCGGTCTCGCTCTCATCGATCGCCAATCGTGCGCCCACGTTGCGCCTTCAGCCGACCGAGAAGAGCTGCAGGGCGACCTGACCGATGAAATGTTTCTTGCCAGATGCGTCGACGCTGTCCAGCAGCGCTGGGGGCGAGCGGATGTCCTGGTCAACAATGCTGGAATCAGTCTTATCGCTCCCGCTGAAACGGTTGATGCCTCTGCCTTCCGCCGTGTTCTCGAGGTCAATCTCGTCGCTCCGTTTCTGCTCGCCAAAGGTTTTGGTGCACTTATGCTGCGCCAGGGGGAGGGAAGCATTATTAATATCGCTTCCATTGCAGGCCTTACCGGAATTGCCGACCGGTCTGCCTATAACGCATCCAAGCATGGACTGATTGGATTGACTCGCACGCTTGCTGCGGAGTGGGGCGGTCATGGCGTTCGCGTGAACGCTGTGTGCCCGGGCTGGGTCAAGACCGAGATGGACCATGTCGATCAAGCCAGCGCCGCTTATGTGGATGCGGACATCATCGAGCGCGTTCCCATGGGACGTTTCGCTTCGCCGGACGACATTGCCCATGCTGTCCTTTTTCTTGCAGAGCCGAGGCAGAGTGGCTTTATCAATGGCCATACACTTACCGTCGATGGTGGTTGGACCGCCGACGGGTCCTGGCAGTCGCTGCGTCTCATGCATCGCTGAGACGCCAACCGGTCGTCTGCGGTAGAACCTCTGGGCAACCGGCAAATGGTTGCATATCCTGCTTGCATCCTTTTAGCGGACCGGCATATAGTCCCTGCCGTTCAGTGACGAGGGCTGAACGTGACCTTCCCAAAGCTACCGGCATCCCAGCCGGCTTCCCACCTTGCTAAAAATGCAGATCGTGTCCTGGGCCTGTTCTGAAAGATGAAAGGCGGACGTTATGGACGTTACAAAGAAAACAGCGTTATCTGCTTATGAGATCCAGCAGACCGGTGAGGCGATTGAGAAACTCTCAAGCGACCCCAAAGCGTTTTCCAGCGCATACGATGCCTTCCTGGCGGGCGATGCAGAAAAGTTCGGTGCAGCTCTCGACAAAGTCGGGATCCGGCAGGATTGCCGCTGGATTTGCCGCTTCTTTTGCCGCAAGCGATGCATTGGCGTGTGCAGAAAGTTTTGCCCGCAGACACCGGCGGGAGAAGTCAACGCGCAGGAGATCCTTGCCTTCGCTAAAGCGGTCGGTCCGCTGTTGCGTGATGCTGAGTTTGTGGAGCGACTCTTCGCAATCATTCAGTCCGGCGATGTCGGGCGCTGGTCCGAAGAGATCAAGCGCAGTAAGCTTGAGCCATTCTGTTACCAGCTTTGCATGATCCTTTGTGCCGAGAGCTGCCATCGGCAGTGCATCCGGGTCTGTCCTCCTGATCCGCTTATCACTCGCGTGGGTTCCATTCCTACAACCCAGATCGACGCGCAGGGCTTCGGCAACGGTCCCAGCATTCCTAACTTCTACGTTCCTTCTCCCAATCCCGCCGCGGGAGTGGGTGACCACCCTTTTGGGGGCATGGTGTGGCTTATGGGGATCTTCAACATGCCCACGGCGGTCGAGTACCTGGTGGAGGTCTCCAAGACCCCCAACTCCGGCTACACCCCCATCCTGGTGGGCCCACAGGGTGGCTACGACCAGGTTCCGCCGCAGCCGCCGCCCCCGGTTCCACCCGACCCCCTCATCATCCCGCCACCGTTCCAATACTTCCGCACCCGCAGTCAATCCACCGGGGTTGATCCCGGCTGGTTCCGAATCGATCAGCTCACCGACTCCGATGGTGGACGAACGACCACAGGGGAGAAGACCCTTCTCATGTGGCCGACCTCCGCTCCGGATGGTGTCTTCTACCTTCGACTTCGTGTCAGGGATGCTGCGATGAACACTCGCGTCAGCAGTCCACAGGTTGTGAGGCTCGACAATACGGGTCCTTTCCCGTTGCCGCGGCCGACGATCAGCCTGCAGCTGCAGAAGACGGATGGAACGCGGGTTCCGCTGAAGTGCGGCAAGGTCAAGAAGGGAGATGGGCTTATCGTAGTTACGATCCAGGCTTACGATCCGAACATGAGCTCGGTCAGTGTCACCGCGCGCGGAAACTCCGGGCTTTCCGTGGCGGTCGTAGATACATCGTCTACGCCGCTCTCCAAGACCTACAACGGCAACACGGCTGACCAGGGGTATCAAGTTCCCACCGAGTTCCTGTGGGACCCGTGGAACGACCCCAACATCGTGCCCTGCTGCTATCTCGTCTACGTAGAGATCAACGACCGCACCATTACGAACAACAGCTGGACCGGCGGCCATTACAACGCCGGGTGGGAGGCCATCGAGATCGGCCTCTGATTCAAATCATCCTTGTAAATGCCAGAAGGCCAGCTATCTCTGCTGGCCTTCTAAACTCTTACGGTCGCTTCTTGTTCCGATAATGCAGAATCCCTCTACTGCGCTACCGTACAAGCTGTAGTAGAGGGGTCCTTTGAAAACTTAAAACTATTTCGGGTGCAGAGTTGGTTTAGACCCGTGCCATGCGACGACGGACCATTCCGGCAAGGGCGAGAACGCCGCTTCCCATCAGGGCCAGGCTCGAGGGCTCAGGAACTGCCGAAGCGGTGGAGAAAGCAGACGCCGAGAAAGTCGTCGAGGTCTGTCCTGCCACCAGCTGTGAGGTAAAGGTAAAGCTGCCGGGGCTGTCGCTATAGTTGACGGCGCCCGTACCCCGGAAGAAACCGTTGCCGGTTACGTCGAGGCAGTTGCCGGAGGTGCATCCGGGAATGTTATTGACGTACATTGCGTTGTAATCGGTCATCAGGAAGGAGAAGGTCTCTCCATTCTGGGTGACAGTGAAGAGCTGCACCGGAGAGATGGCGGGGGGGACAGTATTCTGACCCTGGGTATAGGGCAGAGTACCGGAGATGAAGTTGATGGGGGTTCCGTCGGTCAAATAGAGAGCGAAGGTTCCCGTCGTTGCTCCCGGACCACCGGCTACTGATCCACTCAAAAACTGAATCGTGCTTGAGGTGAAAGTATCGGTTCCGAAAGCGGAGAGCGTGCCGGTGATTGAATCAGCTTTAGCAGCGGTGGGTGCGACAAAAGCCGCAGCCAGCGCAAGAAGGGCGAGCGGTTTAAGCATAGGAAAAGGTTCCTCCAAGAAAAAATGCGGCATCGAGCGACCACTACCTATGTATGCACGTACATAGCCAGAGGAGTTCCCGATTTCCACAAAGAACCTGATCCCATATCTCAACCGTTTAGCGGATGAGAATTACAGAAATTACTGTAATTGCAAAAGGTAACTGTGCAACATATTGCACGGAGTTTTAGCCCACATGGGAAGTTTTTTACCCTTGAATGAGAAAAACAATTGCCTTTCCCGGTCTGCGAACCCTCTCTTTGGGCCCACAGACCGGAAAAAACTTCTCACTTATGAACCGCCAGGTGTCGGTTTACCACTGCAGTAGAAGGAGTTCCGAGCAGAAAGCCGGACCCATTGCGCCCATCATGCTGTAGCATCCAGGGCTTCCAGGGCGGTTATATAGGAAGTCCTGCATGACGGTGAGGACCGAAGCCGAGGAGAGATTTCCCCTCTGGCGGAGGCTGTTCCAGGACGCGGACAGCGCACCTGGAGGCAGCGTCAGGCTCTGCTCCATCGCCTGCAGCACCTTTGGACCGCCGCTGTGCATGATGAAGCTGCAGATCTGGCCCATATGCATATCGTTTTCGTCGAGGAAGTCTTCGACAGTGGACCGAAGTTCGGACGTCACCAAGTCCGGTACTTCGGCTGAGAGCACAATGTTGAAGCCGCTCTGATTGATATTCCACCCCATCAGGTGCTCTGTATTGGGATAGAAGGTTGACTTGGTGGCCACGATGCGTGGGCAGGGGTCGTCGACGCTGGTCGGGCGGCTGCCATGGGGAGTCTCTTCGCCTGCCATGATTACGGCTGCGGCGCCATCGCCGAACAGGCCGCTTGCAACGATCGCTGCCATGGAGGCATCGTCCTCCTGCCATGTCAGCGAGCACAGCTCTACGGAGAGCAGAATCGCATATTGCTTCGGGTAGGCCCGGACATAATCCGCGGCTCTTGAGATGCCCGCCGCTCCGGCGACACATCCAAGGCCGAAGATGGGCGTGCGCTTGATGTTTTGAGGGAACTTCATCAGGTTGACGAGTCGGGCATCGATGCTCGGGCATGCGATTCCGGTAACGGACGTGAAGAAGATCGCTGAGATATCCGCAGGCTCAAGACCGCACTGGTCCAGCGCCTTTTGAATCGCCTTTTGGCCGAGGTCAACAGCACCTTTTATCCATGCATCGTTTGTTGGTCCAAAACCCGAGAGGGTTCCGAGGGTGTCCAGTGGAAACATGATGTGACGATAGTCCACGCCGCAGTTGCGGTGAAGACGATCCATGATGTCGGGCATCGCCAGTTTGTCTTGCATTCGCTCTTTCAGAGCTTCAGTAATGACAGCCTGGGGATAGCGATTGGGAGGATATGCTGTGCCGATAGATGCGATGCGCATAGGTACAAAACCTCTTCGGAAATGGGTTGCAGGGGCCGATGGGCAATCAGCTGGTTTCGAGTTATGGCAGGAAATTACACAAAAGCCTGTGATGAGGGGCTGGCAGAAAGAGGCACTACATCCAGCACACAGGCGAAGCCGAAGGGCAACAACTTAAGTATAAAACAGCTAAAGGTTGCCTGAAAGCAAGTGAAATCTTTTTATTGGTATGTTTTTGTTAACAAACGATATAAGAAATATCTGGAATCAACCTACGAAACAGCCGCTACCCAAACGTCAACCGCGTTTGATATTTGAATAAATCGTAGCGTGAACAAAAATAAAATCCTATACCACCTTTTGGACAGAGACCTGCATCTTACGGCGGTTCTAATCCCCAGATGTGCTACGAAGCTGCAAGATATTTCTATTTTGCTTAATCATGCAGAAATCTGCGTATGTCCTGACTTAGGGTTATTTACCGTCAAGTGTCATGACAACGAGTGAATCTCCAGCCCCAACAACAATGTTTTGTTTCCCGTCGAGCAGCCAGGTGGATGGTCCGTTGCTTACACGGGCACCCAATTTTTCTGACCATAATAGTTTGCCGTTGGCAGCGTTGAATGCGACAAGTCTGTTTGAATCTCCCGTGAATAAGAGATTGGTTGCGGTTGACAGGATTCCTCCCGACATACCGCCACCCTCTGCACCCTCTCCCTTTGGGATGTGTTTCCACTTCACGTCACCGCTGCGTACGTCGAGCGCGATCAGCGATGAGTGCGCATCGAACGCACCCGAGCTGCCGCCACCGTAGCCCTCCGGCTCTGGCGAGGTGTCGTAGAGGTATGCCACGCTGTAGCTCTCAGTCGCGTTCACGTAAAACAGTTGTGTCTTCGGGCTGTAGCTTGGCGGCGGCCAGTTCGTCGCTCCACCGTTTGCAACATCCACCATGGAGCCATCGATCTTCGGCTCCTTGTCGGGATCAGGAATTGGTTGTCCTCGTTCATCCACGCCCTTCGCCCAGTTGCCCGTCTTCGTGAATGGTCTGGACACGAGGTACTTTCCATTCGTTCGGTCCAGCACAAAGAAGTATCCGCATCGTGCCGCCTGCGCCAGCAGCTTTCGCGGCTTGCCGTCGATCGTCATGTCGAACAGCACCGGCGTCTCCACATTGTCCCAGTCATGCGTGTCATGCGGGGAGCCCTGGAAGTACCACACCATCTTTCCCGTGTCCGGATTCAGCGCCACAATCGAGTCTGTATACAGATTCGCGCCCTTACGTCCCTGTCCCGCAAACACTGGATTCGTATTTCCCGTGCCCCAGTAGATAAGGTTCAGCTCCGGATCGTACGTTCCCGGCAGCCAGGTCATGCCGCCGCCATGGCGCATCGACTGCTCGTTCGGCCACGTCTCCGATCCCGGATCGCCCATCTTCTGTGGCTCGCTCCACCAGCGCCACTGCATCTCGCCCGTCTCCGGATCACGCGCTTCCAGGTATCCCGGAACGTCCATCGCATCGCCACCGACGCCGAGAATCACGTGGTTCTTCACGATCACCGCGGCCATCGTTGTGAAGTACTGCAGCTTCTCGTCGGCGACCTTCTTGCGCCAGCGCTCCTTGCCCGTCGTCGAATCCAGCGAGATAAACCATCCATCCGGCGTCAGGAAGTAGATCCACTTCCCATACATCCCCACACCGCGCTGGCCCAGCACGTGTCCGCCGTGGTCCTCAAAGTCGAATCTCCACTTCTCCTTGCCTGTCCGCGCATCCACCGCAAAGACGTGGTCCGGAATCGTGAAGTAGAGAACGCCGTCCACCATCAGCGGCGTCGACTTGATGATGAGCGGGCCGCTTCCGCGCAGCGGTGGAATCCCCGTGATCTTGTACTTCCACTTCGTCTTCAGCTCTCCGATGTTCTGCTGATTGATCTGCGTAATCGCGCTGAAGCGCCTTCCCGAATAATCGCCGTTGTACGTCGGCCACACATCGGCTGGCTGACTAAACAGCGAGAGAGCACTGGGATCAAGCCCGGCTGGCTTCTTCGTCTGTTGCGCCAGAAGGGAAGTGGCGGAGAGCACGCCAACCGTTGCGAATTGCGCGAGTTGTTTTAAAGAAGGCCGATTCATTTCAGTGTCAACAGGTATCGAGTCAGGTTATGCAGATCATCGTCGGTGTACTTCGGCAGCAGCGCGCGATGTCCGTCCAGCTTGTCGGGAATCGCAACCTTTACTGAGTCTGTCGGCCACGTTGCCGTGTTGCCATCGCTTGTCTTCAGCGTCGTCTCGAAGTCGTCATAGTGCTCGAGTGTTCCGGTCAGCTCTTTTCCATCTTGAGTCGTGACCATCGCCTTCCGCGGTCCGCGCGTGCTCGGCCACGCAATCCTCGCCAGCATCGCTGTCGGGTCCGGATACTTCTTTCCGATTGCCGACAGATCGCCGGTAGCGGAGTGGCAGTTGGAGCAGTTTGCGGCAAAGAACTCCTTGCCCTTTTCCGCATCGCCGCTCGTCATCTCGCCGCTGTGCTTGTATAGTCCGCGATTCGCCGCCAGCTCAATCTCCATGTGCAGATATTCGGCGACGTCGTAGCGCTCGGCGTCGCTCAGCTGCGCAAACGAGGGCATACCGTTCTGCGGCCGTCCGACCTTAAGGAAGGCTCCAATCTCTTCACCCTTGTCGTCGTGCAGCACCAGCACCGAACGCACCAGGTTCGGTGCCATTCCTCCGCGCGCCTTGGCTCCGTGACATGCCTGGCAGTTCTGCTGATATAGGCTTTCGCCACGCTTCGCCGCCGCCGCATCAGGTTCGCGGCCAAGACCCAGAAAGATATGCGAACGGTCTGTAGGGCGGCTCTTCGGCTGTTGGGGGTGCTGGGCCTCCGTGTGCGACTGCGATGGTGCCTGTACCTCAGGCTCCTGCCCCGCCGCCATCACTGTTCGTCCCTGAAAGATCGCTACCGCCGAGGAAAGACACAAGAGGGTCCCGATCGCCAGTAAACTTCCCGGTGTCTTCGAAATCAATGCGTTCTGAGCCCTTTCCTTTCGGCGTTCGCCACAGTATATCCACCCATGCCCATGGTCGTCTCCTGGCGCTCTCTGCCGTTCTCGTGCTCGGTGCAATGCAGCATAGTCGAAATAGCCGCGCCGCTAACCAAGGGCTCAAGCTTTTCTACACAAAAGGGGTTCTAAAGGCGAAACATTGGATGCGTCGAACGAGGTCTCCTTTCGTTGCCTGAGGCCCAGCATCTCGGACAGGAGACCTCTATCCTGGACGGGGCCTGAGTACCTGTGGCCAGACCCGTCGATTCCTCTAGTGGCTGGCCCCACCCTCCGACAGCTCCAATTTATGCTGGAGTGCATAAAATTTGTTCTTCGTATTTCCGTAATCAACGAAGTCGCCGATGACCGTTGCGAGGTCGGAAGATAGATCCGCATTCATCTTCAACATGTCCTTGTGTTCCTGGCTCTGCAGGTTGCGTCCCCGATCCTTGTTAAGGTGCTCGATCACTGCGGTCGTGTTCGTAACCAACTCCCGCAGCAAGGGCTGAATGCGTGCGATAGCCATCTTCTGCCAGGCAGAAGCCATGCTTTCTTCGTCTTTCAGCTTCGCCACTGTTTGGCTGACAGCGTTCACATCCCCTTTGATCGCGTTTATCTTGCTCGCCTGTGTCTCCCAGGCTAGATTTGAACGAGTGAAAGACTCCATCTCTGTTGCGTCCGTCGTCAGTTGGTTCGCCTGCGATTTCGCCTGATTCAATAGGTCACTTACTTCCTTTGAATCGGGTTGATTGCTCTGCTTCTGCGAGGGACTTGTTCTTTCCGTAAGCTGGGCTGCTCCCATCGATATCATCGGCGAAGACAGCAGCAAACCCGTCAGTACTATCGTGGTAGGGAACGATCTCAGATATCTGGGCATCGACCTTCCTCCTGCGCGTTGCCTCGATTGGGTCAAGGCTGGCACAAGCTGATCATTGCAAATTCCGCCTGTTCTCTCGGTGATAGCAATCACGGACGGTGGAAGCACAGACTCTTCAGGCGCTTCCAGGCGAGAACGGCCAACCCTCTCTACATGCCAGACCCCAACGAGAGAGCGTCACCCTCAGCCCAAGCGGCGCAGCCGCGCAGACGAAGAGGGAAGCCCGGCAATAGTCTCCGCGGTGGCGTGCGAGGCCGTCGAGGATGGTGCGGAAGATGGGACGGCTGAGGACTCACCCGGCGACGAAACCCACCCTCATCCCACACTCAACGCAGACGCCGATCTCCCCGCCGGCTGCCACACCCAACACGCACATCACGCAGCACGCTTCAATCGTGCATAGTTCCCAAAGGGCACGTGGCATCCTGAGCGAAGCGGAGCGGAGTCGAAGGATCTGCGGGGCCAAGTGCACACTCCGGAGCAACCATCTAACCCGCCAGGTGCCCTATCTTCCGCGCGAAATCAGGGGCCCATGGAGCTTGCTCGATGGGTGGAGAAGCGCCTAAGGTAGGCCTCAGTCGGGCACAGTCCGAAACCCTCCACCGCGCCAGTGCCGTGCCAACCCCACGTCCTGCTATCCTGCCAGCGATGCCATCCGCAACCAAACCCTCCTCGGTCGGCGCAGTCGCCGGAGCCACGACGGCCCTCGTCCTGCTCACTGCACTCAACTTCGTCAACTACATCGACCGCTACATTCTTCCCGGTGTGCAGGAGCAGATCAAAGGCGAGTTCCACCTTACGGACGAGCACATCGGAACGCTGACCTTCTGGTTCATGATCGCCTACATGCTCTCCTCGCCCATCACCGGATGGCTCGGAGACCGCTTTCCGCGCAAGCCCATGATCGTGATCGCGGCCCTGTTCTGGAGCGGCATCAACTTCTTCACCGCCTCCGTCAATAGCTACGACTCGCTCAACCTGCGCCACGCCGCGTTGGGAATCGGTGAGGCCAGCTTCGGCATCTTCGCTCCGGCCATGCTCTCGGACTTCTATCCGGCCGAACAGCGCAACCGCGTGCTGACCATCTTCAACATCGCCATTCCTGTTGGCGCCGCGCTCGGATACCTTGTGGGCGGTGTCGTCGGAGAGCACTACGGCTGGCGTCATGCCTTCATCGTCTCCGCCATCCCGGGCGCCATCATCGCCCTGCTCATCCTCTTCTTCATGAAGGAGCCGGAACGCGGAGCCAGCCAGCACGAAAAAGCAAAGATCGAGAAGGGAACTGTGCTCACTCTCGTCAAGAACAAGGCATACCTCGCTTCCATCCTCGGTTACGCCGCAGTCACCTTCTCGCTCGGTGGCATCTCCTGGTGGATGCCGTCCTTCCTGCAGCGCGTGGGCGGCCGCTCGCAATCGAATGCGGCCTTCTTAATGGGTGCCGTGACCGTCGTCACGGGTCTGTTGGGAACCATCACCGGCGGCGTCATCGCACAGCGCTGGTCGAAGAAGACTCCGAAGGCGCTCTACCTTGTGCCTGCCATCAGCGCCGCGCTGGCAATTCCGCCTGCGCTGGTCTGCTTCTTTGGACCGCACTCGCTGACTGTGCCTTCGCTGGCGCTGGCCATCTTCCTGATCTTTCTCGGCACCGGTCCGGTGAACGCAGCGACCATGAACGCCGTGCGGCCTGAGGTTCGAGCCACTGCGATGGCGGGACAGCTTCTTGTCATCCACGCGCTGGGCGACGCCATCTCGCCGCGCATTATTGGGGCCGTCAGCGATCGCTCGACGCTCAACATGGGACTCGGTTCGACGCTGATTACGCTTCTGCTCGCAGCTATCATCTTCTTCTTCGGCGCGCGCTACGCTCCTCCGCTGCACGAGGATGCCGCCGCCGCCGCATGATGGAATTCGTTACCGGAGTTGCTTGGCTGCTCGCTGTGGCATGGACGTGGAAGGCGGTGACCGCGGCCTTTGGCCTGCCCCGCATTCCGAACCTGCTCGACGCAAGATTCGATCGCGAACCCGCAGGGAATCCAGCGATAACGGTGATCGTTCCGGCCCGCAATGAAGAGGAGGCGCTGCCTGCCTCGCTTGCGTCGCTGATCGCTCAGGATTATGCAAATCTCCGGATCATCGCGGTCGATGACCGCTCGACCGACGCGAGCGGATCGATAATGGATGCACTCGCCGAGCGTCATCCTGATCGTCTCCGCGTGCTGCATGTTCGTGAGCTGCCCGCCAACTGGCTGGGCAAGCCCCACGCGATGACGATCGCGGCGCGCGATGCCATTGCCATCGACCACCCTGAATATCTTCTTTTTACGGATGCCGATATCTACTTTGAGCCACAGGCCATTCGACGGTCTCTCGCTCAGGCCGTTGCGACCAGCGCGGACCACTTCGTCACCTTTCCGACGCCACAGATCAAGACCGTCGGCGAAGGTATTCTGCTGGGGTACCTGGGCGTGATGGGGCTTTGGGCGACGCGGCCGTGGAAGGCGGAAGACCCGAAGGCGAAGCGAGACTCGATCGGGATTGGAGCGTTCAATCTTATGCGAACCGGAGCCTACGAGCAGCTTGGAGGTTTCGAGGCGCTGCGTATGGAGATTCTCGAAGACCTGATGCTGGCACGGCGTGTCAAACTGGCAGGTCTTCGCCAGCGAGTGGCCATCGCGCCCGGTATGGTGAGCCTGTACTGGGCAGCCGGAGCAATGGGCGTAGTCAACGTGATGACGAAGAATTTGTTTGCGATCTTTCGTTTTCGGATCGCTCTGGTTCTGGCCGCCTGCGTTGGGCTGGCACTACAGTGCCTGGCACCGTTCGCATTTTTATTGATTTCACAGACACGGGTTCCGGCTGTTCTTACTTTGTTGGCGATTGTTGCGCTTTATGCTCTTTCTGCGCGGCACTCAAGGATTTCTACTCGGTATGCCTTTCTGTTTCCTGCGGGCGCGGCACTGTTTCTTTACTCGCTTTTGCGCTCCGCGCTGACAACGCTGCGGGCCGGTGGGGTGATGTGGCGAGGAACCTTTTACCCACTCAAGGATCTGCGCAAAAATATAACGCCTCTGCGATAGGGCAGAGGCGTTGAGGCTGAACCTGGATTGCAGTTACGCTTCGACGAGCACTTTTCCGTAGCGCTTCTCGACGTAGTTATCGAGAATCTCCTGGAACTCTTCGACAATGCGATCGCCCTTGAGCGTGGTGAAGAGCTTGCCGTCGACATAGACGGGAGCCTTAGGTTCCTCGAAGGTTCCAGGCAGCGAGATGCCGATGTTAGCGTGCTTGGATTCGCCAGGGCCGTTGACGATGCAGCCCATCACGGCGAGCTTAAGTTCTTCAACACCGGTGTACTGCTTCTTCCACTCGGGCATCTGCTCTACCAGGTAGCTCTGGATACGTTCGGCGAGCTCCTGGAAGTAGGTTGAAGTGGTGCGGCCGCAGCCGGGGCAGCTGGTGACCTGCGGCATGAAGCTGCGGATGCCGAGGGACTGCAGAATCTGTTGGCCGCAACGAACTTCTTCAGACCGGTCGCCGCCTGGTGTAGGGGTGAGGCTGACGCGGATGGTATCGCCGATTCCGCTGAGCAGCAGGGGAGCGAGACCGGCCGCAGAGGCGACGATCCCCTTCATCCCCATGCCCGCTTCGGTCAGGCCGAGGTGCAAGGCGTGGTCGCAACGGCTTGCGAGTTCGGTGTAGACGTCGATCAGATCGCGCACGCCGGAGACCTTCGCGCTCAACACGATCTGGTCGCGCCGCAGGCCGTAGCGCTCTGCGGCGGCGGCGTTGTCGAGCGCGGAGACCACCATGGCTTCCATCATGACGTCACGGGCGGGAAGGGGAGTGGAGGACCTAGAGTTCTCGTCCATCATCTTTGTCAGCAAAGCCTGATCGAGTGAGCCCCAGTTGACGCCGATCCGCACGGGCTTCTGATGCTTGACGGCAACCTCGACCATGGTGCGAAAGTTGTCATCGTCCTTGCGTCCGATGGAGACGTTGCCGGGGTTGATGCGGTACTTTGCGAGTGCCTGAGCCGTATCCGGATACTTCGAGAGTAGAAGATGCCCGTTGTAATGGAAGTCGCCGATGATGGGCGTGTTCCAGCCCTTCTTTGCAATGCCCTCGATGATGTAGGGGATGGCCTTTGCGGCGTCATCATTATTAACTGTGACGCGTACCATCTCGGAACCGGCTCGGGCGAGCGCGGCGATCTGCTGAACGGTGCTTTCCACATCGGCCGTATCGGTGTTGGTCATCGACTGCACGACAACAGGGGCATTTGATCCAACGCGAACATTACCAATAGGGACCGTTACCGCACGACGACGCTGTATCTCAGGCATAAATTCTCCACTCTCAAGTTTACCATCCGCGGCAAATGCCCTGTCGCGATACACTTACCCGTAAGGCCCGGTAGCTCAGTTGCATAGAGCAGCGCACTCCTAACGCGAAGGTCGCAGGTTGGACTCCTGCCCGGGCCACCATAACCCACTGAAGATCCTATATTCGCAATGGTTCACTCACGGAGCAGAATGATCGCTTCTCGTTTTGGGGATTCCTTCACCTATTCTTGGGCTTTTCAGTGCGCATCGGTGCGCACCACTTGGCCAGATCACGAGCCGCGCTCTGTGAGCACGTTAGACCCTCGTGCGACCTCCCGTTGAGGGTAGTGTGGCAATAGGTTCTGGGATGTATCGCGGAGATCACCGATCAAATCTGGATTCCACCAGCTCTAGTTTTTATTTAGCTTGTTCCATGTTTTGAAGGGAAACGAGTAAAAGACTGACTTTCCGACGATACAAGCAATGAAAGACTCATCCAAACAATGCGTTGGGCGCATCGTTACGAATTCCCGCTATCAGAATCAGAAGAGGAGATATTGTGAGAGCTCCCTTTGCAGAAATTTCTGTTTGTAGTGACCTCTTCAGCCTGCGACGCGCTGAGGATGATCGACACGACAATATCGTTTCCAGTCAACCATAGAGATCAAACCTCTGTCTCCGATCCGACGTACTGAGATGTGTTTGTTCGCAAGGTAGTCGAGAGATCGCTTGTTTATGGAAAGCATTTTGTGCAGCTTCGCTTCGTCCAACTAGCAGGCGATCTTCAGGCGTGATAGTTGCCTTCCGTGCAGTCGTGTCAATGGATGCCATTGTTACTTTCTTTCAAATCGTGATTGGTCGCGGATTCAAAGTCGCACTCGTTGGCGTTTCGTCCAATATCTTTTGGCTATTCGTCGGTAGATTTTTCTATTATGACTAGGACTCTCGAGGGCCCGGTTACCAGACGCTTCCTAATTGACCACAGGAAATAGTCTGAATCGATAGATCTAACGCGGAATAGGCTAAATTGACCTAATCGTCGTAGCCTTTAAGTCGGCGAATCCAGACGTTTCGATAACGTACAGGACCGGCATGCCCCTGGAGGAGAAAGGGCTCTTCTGCAGGATGAGGTTCGTATTTGGCGATCGGAAGGGTATCAGTGCTGCCTAACAATTCCACGTGGTCGTGCACAACCAACCCGTTAAAGAACAGGGTCAAATAAGCAGGCCTGGTCAGTTCGTCGCCATTGAAGCGGGGAGCCCTGAAGACGATGTCGTAAGCGTTCCATTCGCCTTCGGGACGGCATGGGTTAACCATTGGTGGATATAAACCGTAGATGCCCCCTGCAGCTCCATCGGCATAGGTAATGTTGTCGTAGGACGAGAGCACTTGAATCTCATAGCGACGCATCAGGATGACGCCGCTGTTTCCACGCATCTGCCCGCGACGTTCCGGTGGAGTTCCTGTCGGAGTCATCCATTCCAAGTGAAGCTGGCAGTCGCCGAACGCTTCTTTTGTGATCAGACTGCCGGAGCGGCGGACCATCTCCATATAACCGTTTTCGACCTTCCATTTTGGCTCGGTTACTTTGCGATCGCGTCCTATACTCTCCCATTGCGACAGATCCTTCCCATCAAAAAGTACGACAGCATCTGAAGCCGGGCCCGGTGTAGGCAGCGGCATGCCGGGGGCAACTTTACGCGCCTGTGGACGCGTTCGGTCGTGCACCTTCCATGGCTGACCAGGCAGAGGATCCCCCACAGGGCTTCCGGCCATTTGATCTGGAGGCATCTGGCCGGGAGCCGTATCGCGAGGAGCGGCAGCAGCCTGTGCCGAACCAAATAGTGGTTCCGCGAAAGGAATGCTGGAAAGCAGCTTAATGAAGTTGCGTCTGCTAGACATGACTTACTCCTTTTCAAAATCTGCCCATGGGAACAGGCATACCAAGTGCGAGGTAAACGGCTATTCGTTTGATAGCCATATGCAAATGCATACAGACCCGATGAGGCCTACTGGAAAAGTAAGGGAAGAGAGGCGCTCAGGTTTTTCCGCCAGACGCTCCATACGTGCGTCCCTTCCGTCTCAACATACTTGTGGTTGATGCCGTGGTTTGTCAGATCTTCGTGGAGCGACTCATTGGCTTTATACAAAAAATCCTGCCGCCCACAGGAGATCCATATCAGGCCGAAGTCTCGATTGGCAGCTCGCGGATCTGCGGTGACTTTGTTCAGGACGTCCTGGATATCCAGAAAGTTCGGCCCAATGGCCGAGCTATAGGCGAGCACATACTTGAAGAGTTCCGGGTGTTCCAGACCGATCGAAAGCGCTTGTCCTCCGCCCATGGAAAGGCCCGCAATCGCCCTTGAGTCTCGTGACGTTTTAACGCGGTAGCTCTTGTCAATCAACGGAATAATCTGTCCCAGCAGGTCCTTCGGGAACAGCGGGGAGAACATACTTGTCTCGCCGGTTACACGTTTCAGCGGCTCAACGCCTGGAGCTTGAAGCGCATGACCCTGCAGCATTACGACAATCATTGGTTGAATTTTGCCCTGCTCCAGGAGATTGTCCAGAATGATGTTGGCACGGCCGTTGCGCACCCAACCTGAGACTTCCTCTCCATTGCCGTGGAGTAAATACAACACCGGGTAGCTCTTTTTACTCGTATCGTAGCCCGGCGGGGTATAGACCCAGAGCGTTCGCGTGAAGCCCATCACTTTCGATTCATACAGCATCATGCGGACCTCGCCATGCGGCACGGGCTGCGAATCATAATCGGAAGGGGAATCTCCGGGAACTTCGACGAAATTCGAGATCAGTTGTCCTGGAGGTACAGGTTTGATCGCGGGATTTGAGGGGTCAAGTACATCAACGCCATCCACGCGAAAGTTGTAAATCCAGATCTCCGGTTCTAGCGGGGGAGTGGTCAGGGCCCAGATGCCGCTCTCGTCTTTCGACAGAGGAAGTGGCCCCTTCCTCTGGGTGATCTCACCGATCAGCGAAACCTCCTTCGCTTGCGGAGCGCGATAGCGAAAAGTAACGGTGTGGTCTGGATGCACTTCGGGGGAGAGAAGCGTGTTCGTCGGATAGTTAGATGCAACCCGGTGCTTGCGCTCAACACTTGCTGGCGGCTGTTGGGCGTTCGGCTGGCTGGACTGCGCCTTAGCGGGAAGAATTGAACAGACAACCAGAGATAATGCACAAACGTGAATTCGTGACACTGGAGGTAACCTCAAACATCGAAAGCAAAATCTCTACCGCGCCACCGACTTTTTTTCCAAGGCATTCTGGATGGCTCTCTCCGCAATCGGAGACATGATCCTGTAGCCCCCGGCTGTTGGATGGATTCCGTCTACGCTCAAGCCTTCTTTCATGCCTTGCTTTTCATCAGCCATTGGCGTGAAGTAGTCCGCATAGGTACATCCGGCCATCCCGCAGAAGTTTTTCATCCAGTTGTTTAGTTCCACAACCTTCTCGGCAGGTTCGAGGCCCTTTCTCCAAGGGTAATCGTAAGCCGGCGTGACTGAGGCAAGGACTACCTGAATTCCGTTCGCCTGCGCGATCTCAGTCATCGATTTCAGATTGTCCTCAATCATCTTCAGGGTCGAGGGGCCCGTATTTCCGGCGATATCGTTAGTACCGCCGTTAATCACGACTACCTTAGGCCTCAGGTCCACAACATCCTGCTGAAAACGCAATAGCATCTGTGGAGTGGTCTGGCCGCCAATGCCTCGGTTGACATAGAACTTACCCGGAAAGAATTGCTCCGGCTGGCGTCCCCACAGCTCTGTAATTGAGTCACCCATAAACACAACTTCAACGGAGGAGCCGATGGTAGCGTTTGCAGAGCGAAAGCGAGTGAGATTGGGCCAGTCCTTAAGCATTTGTTCCTGATGTGCCTTGATCCGAGCGGCACGCTCTTCAGCAGAGAGTGTCGGCCGATCCTGTGAAGCTGAGATTCCGGCGGCAGGAGGAATGGAGGGAGACTGAGGTGACGGCGAAGAAGGAGATTGCGCCGAGGCGAAGTGGATCGCCGTTAAACCCAACAGGAAAAAGAAGAGCACTCGATGCATTGTGAGTATCCCTTTTGAAAAAGTGGATATGTCGCCGGAGGCTGCACGCAGACGTTTACGTTCGCTCACTACCTATAATGACAGGATTATATTAAATTCGCGGTTGGCGTCAATAATTTTTGCAATTGTCGGACGAGCTTGTGATCCCCATTTCGAACGTCCTTCGCTCTCACCTCGCCTGCGTCGTCTTTCTGCAGTTGCCACGAAGGATCTTCGTGAACTCGGACCAAGGACATGCGTGTCACAGGATGAGGGCAACGCCAAGGTTTATCTGTTGCAGGAGGAGCGAAGGTGATTGAAATCTCTCTACTGCACGTCGCGTCCAGCCAAGAGGTGCGGTCACCGGGGTCCCTGCGGAGAGCCAGGAAGGACTTGCCAGCATAACGGCCCGGGATGGAACTACTGATGAACGTCAGCAAACGGTTCCGTGACGAGCAGCAGGGATCTCGCCTGTCGGAAGCTTGGCGTAGGCCGGTACGTTGGTCCACCGCGCCCCCTTTATTTTGCACTCCGCCATAAATTCTCCTTGACAGATGTTGATCGGTATTCATAAGCTTTCCGCCAAGCTGTAGACCTATCATTACAGCAGACCAACTCAAGATTCGATTCCGGAGCCAGTAGGACAGGCGTTAGGGAGATTACTATGCAAGATAAATTTCGAAGAAGAATGAAGGAAAGCACTCTGCATGCCGCTAGTTTTCTGTCGGTGGTGATGCTTGCGCTAGCCCTTTTGGGAAGCGCCATGTGGGCACAGACGACTTTCGGGTCCTTGGTTGGCACCCTGACCGATGCCTCGGGAGCTGCGATTCCGGGAGCGAAGGTAACGCTGACGAACCAGGAAACAAATCAGGTTCATTCGATGGATACCGGCGAAGCCGGAACATATAGCTTTGTGAATTTGAATCCGGGAAATTACCGCATCGACGTGGACCTGGCCGGGTTCAAGCATCTCACTCTCTCCAACCTGCAGGTACAGATAGGAAGCACGGCGCGTGCTGATGCCGCTCTCCAGGTCGGCAATGTTAGCGAGACGGTAGAAGTATCGAGTTCGGCACCCCTCATCCAGACGGATACGGCGAACCTCGGCGGAGTCATCGAAGGCAGAACGATTCAGGACATTCCCTTAAATGGGCGCAATGTTAATAACCTGCTTACGCTTGTTCCCGGTGTGATCGCCCAGGGCAGCACGAGCGGAAATATGTCTACCAACCTGATCGCTTACGGCAATTATCAGATCGGTGGCGGCTTCGGGAATCAGAGCATTTCATTTGTTGATGGTGTGCAGGCCAACATTCCAGCCAATAATGCGACCTCCTTCATCCCTTCTCAGGACACCGTGCGGGAGTTCCGTGTATCAACCAGCAATGTCAGCGCAGAGTTTGGAGGCTTTGCTGGTGGCGTCATTAATATCAGCACGAAATCAGGAAGTAATTCCTTCCATGGCTCGCTGTATGAATATCATCGCAATCGTGTTTTGAATGCGAATGACTTCTTTAGTAATCGTGCTGGCCGTGCACGTCCCTCATACATTCAGAACCAGTTCGGGGGAACGATCGGCGGACCCATCAAGCGGGATAAAACCTTCTTCTTTGCGGGTTATGAACGTCAGCCGGTGGTCAACGGAAACCTGTCCACCACCACGGTTCCAACGGCTGCCGCACTCAGGGGAGACTTCAGCTCGCCGCTCTATCCAAAGATCTACGACAATGCAAATGGCGGGGTGCAGTTCCAGTGCAATGGTGTCCTGAATGTCATCTGCCCAAGCCGTATTGATCCGGCAGTTACGGCGCTGCTGAAGCAAAACTATCCAGCAGAGGCGACGAACCCGAACGCCATTGCCAGCAACTACATCACGACGACCCGGACGCGCTACACCAATGAACAGATTAATGCTCGTGTTGACCAGAACTTTGGCACCCGAAACATCGCCTTTGCAAAGTATGCCAAATTCAAGGTGCAGAGCTTGACAACGAATCCCTATCCGGGTGTACCAGCGTTTGAACCTCCAGCCCCTGGCGGAATCTCAGACCACATTGCGATTGTTGGTGATACGTTTACGGTCAACCCAACTACCATTGTCGACGGTCGCGCTTCCTATCTTCGGGTCTATCAGTTCACTTTTCCCCGCGGCTTGGGAACCGACATATCGGGCATTTCACCTGGATTGGCGGCAATGCAGAGTGCGCTCGGCCAAATGCTTCCTACGGCCTTTAGCTTTGCTGGTACAGGCATAGCGGGCAACACCGGCCCCGGACAGCTTTACTGGCATACCAATGTCTATGCACTTTCGGGCAGTATTACGAAGATCCTGGGGCGCCACACTGTCAAGGCGGGTGCATCATGGCGCAGTGTCCAGTGGATTGCCGATCCGGACAGCGGAGGCAACGTCTTCAGTTTCTCCGCACAGACGACGGCAAACCCCTCCATTCCAGGCTCCGGCTATTCTGTGGCGTCTGCTTTGCTTGGTACTCCCAACAGCACCTCGGCACAAGCCATCGGCGGGTCGCGGGCGTTCCTGCATAACTATGGATTCTTTATCGCAGACAACTTTCAAGCTACGAGAAAGCTAACGCTCGATCTTGGTCTGCGCTGGGATCAGCCCGGCTCCTACTCCGAAGCGAATAATTGGAACACGGTCATACTTCCGGATGCTCCCAGTCCACTGGGAACGATCTTCAACCCCGCTCTGGGCACGAATCAGGACCTGGTTGGGAAACTTGCTCTGGTGGGAAGCAGCGACCGCCCCTCGCGCCGTGAAGAAAACCTGCATTGGCTGCTCTTCTCACCTCGTGTCGGTTTTGCATATCGTTTGGCAGACAAGATGGTCGTGCGGGGTGGCTATGGCATCTCCTACCTACCGTCTACCCTTTCACAGGATGGTCCGAACAGCGCCAGCGTCAATACGGCCGCTACTTTAGTAGGCAATACCTATAAGGCCAACAATACCTTTAGTCAGACCAGTACTACTGTTGCAAATCCATTTCCTAACGGGGTTCTGACTCCGAGCCGTGGCGATGCGTCGCGGTTGACCGCACTTTATGGACAGAACATCCAATCGCGTATTCCAGACCAGCCGTATAGCTACGTCCAGCAATGGAATCTTGCGTTCGAGCACGAACTCGGCTCGTCCGCAAGTTATGGCCTCGCCTATGGAGCGTCGAAGGGCGTTCACCTGCAGGCTCAGGGAGCGAACACCTGGTCGGCTTCAAACATCAATCAAATCCCGGACAAATATCTCTCGATGGGAAGCGATCTCGAAACGCTGGTCCCAAATCCGTTCTATGGGAGGATTGCCTCTGGATTGCTTGCTCAGCCAACCGTATATAAAGGGCTTCTGCTCAAGCCATTCCCCCAGTACAACTACGTGACAGCAGCTGGCAGCCGAAACAGCGCATCTCGTTACAACTCGCTTCAAGCTTCATTCAAAAAACGCTTTTCGCATGGCGGCATCTTGCAGGTTGCTTATACATGGGGCAAGCTGATGTCCAATACTGATTCGGTAACGCAGTTTCTCGAAGGTGGCAGCACCTATCAGGGAACGGTTCAGAACAACAACGATCTTGCTGGAGAGTGGTCCGTCAGCACTTCGGATTATCGTCACTCCGCCGTCGTTGGATATGGTATTGATTTGCCGTTTGGCAAGCAGCAGATGTGGCTTTCCAATGCTCAGGGACCCGTCGGAGTACTTGTCTCTGGATGGCGAGTGAATGGCATTTCCACATTCCGTTCGGGAACTCCCCTTGGGATTCTCGCGGCCCCCAATGACATAGCTAGCTTCTTCGGTGGTGGCGGATATTACCAAAACGGCATCGGGCAGGGAACAACGCGTCCGAATGTGGTTCCGGGTTGTAACAAAGTGCCTGAGTCCGATGCACACAAGCGTGTAGATAGTGGCTCCTGGTTCAACAAATCGTGCTTTACCGCGCCCGGAAAGTTTGAGTTCGGTAATGAGCCTCGCGTCGATGGAGCGATCCGTCGCCACGGTGTCAATAACTATGACTTCTCGCTTCTGAAGGCAACTCCGATTCGTGAATCGGTAACCGTGAGCTTCACGGCGGAATTCTTCAACGTCTTCAATCGCGTTCAATTTCAAGCTCCATCGACGGCAGCTTACGACGGTGGCAACTATGGCAAGGTTACGGCGCAAGCCAACAACCCAAGACAGATTCAGTTTGGTCTGAGATTGACTTACTAACTCCCAGGATGAGGGGCCGCGCGAGCGGCTCCCTTTTCCCCCACTCCATTCTCCGAGTCCATATTTCGTTAGTCTGAGAGGATTGGCATGAGGAAGGTCTGGAGCGCCACATTGATGGCGCTCGTATTGAACAGCGGAACGCCCGCGGCGCATGCAGCACCGAAGACCCATTGGATTGCGACATGGGCGACAGCGCAGGAACTGGCACCCACCGTTCCCGACGTGCCGAATGTCCCGCCAACAGTTAAGCGGCCGAATTTTCGAGGAAGTCGTGGGAATGCGCGGCCCGAGCCCCCAACGGATATACACGACAAAACAATTCGTATGACGGCGAGGGTCGGTGTCGGCGGTCATAAGATCCGCATCGAACTTTCGAATGCATTTGGCAAGAAACCTGTCATTCTTGGCGCCGTGCATATCGCCAGGAAGGGGGAAGGTTCAGCTATAGTCGTTGGCACAGATCGCAGCCTTACTTTCTCGGGTCATCAGGAGATCAAGATTCCTCCTGGAGTCGTCGCAACCAGTGACCCCGTTGACCTGTCGTTGCCAGCTTCATCGAATGTAGCGGTTTCGATTTACGTCAGAGACTCAGAGGGCATCCCGACTACGCATGCCCTCGGACTTCACACTAGCTATCTCGCCGAAGGCAACGAAACGGCCAGCGATGAGATGCCCGCTTCGTCCACGACGACGACATCCTATATGTGGCTTTCAGGTATTGACGTGCTCGCCCCGATTGATCGATTTACGATCGTCGCTCTGGGTGATTCGATTACGGATGGATTCAAAACCACGGTGGATGCAAACCATGCCTGGCCGACCTTGTTGCAGGACCGCCTGCTTTCGACCGCCGGTTCACCCAAAGCAAGCGTCCTAAATGAGGGAATCTCCGGTAATCAGGTGCTGCAGGACGGTGCAGGGGTAGGCGCATTGGCTCGTTTTGACAGAGATGTACTAAGCCGCCCCAATGTTAGGTGGATTGTCCTGCTGGAAGGCATTAATGACATCAACATTCATGGTCAGATTGAGGGTGCGGAGGCATTGAGAGCGGGGGATTTAATCGCCGGATATCAGCAATTGATTGCGAGGGCTCACATGCACAACATCAAGGTGATGGGGGCTACGCTCACTCCGGAAGAAGGAGTGTGGCTTGCTGGGCCAATCGGTGAAGCTACAAGGCAAGCAGTCAATGAGTGGATCCGCAGCCCCGGTAATTTCGATGCTGTCGTCGATTTCGATAAGGTTCTGTGTACTCCGGGAGATGCAGCGAAGCTCCGTCCAGACCTTGATCCCGGAGATCATATCCATCCGAATGATGCCGGAAATGAGCTGATGGCTCGGCAATTCGTGCTTGCGGACTTCAAACGGTAGCTAGTAAAAGCGGAGAAAGTTTCTTGCTTCCTATAAGGATAGGATACCATCTAGCGGAAGGTCGTCATCGCTTAGGCGATCCGAGGATGCGTCGGCGTGCACGCTGCTCGCATATTTCGCTTTGCCTTGCCCGTATTGATGGCGGCACATCGAGGGTCTTAAGAAAGCAAGAGAGGCATCGCGGCGCATGGCTGCGATGGTGCCACCGCATGAGTACAACTTCTACAGTTACGGTAAGTTTGGACGAACTTGGAACAATAGTCGAAGCGAGCCCGATCCCACTCTACTTCCAACTCATCAAGCTTATTGAAGAGAAAATTCGTGCAAACGAATGGCTGCCAGGCCAAAGCCTGCCTAGCGAACAGGCATTCTGCGACCATTTTGGCCTCAGCAGGACAGTGGTGCGTCAAGCGTTCGCGGATCTGGAGCATCGCGGACTTCTTAAGAAACGAAATGGCAAGAAGACGACGATCTCGCATCCGGAGTACCGTGGAGCGCTCATGCAGAGCCTCAGGGGCTTCCATGAAGAAGCGGAACGCGGAGGGCAGAATCCTCGAACCAAGGTTCTCGAGTTCAAGACAATCCCTGCGGATGCAAATGTCGCCAGAAAACTAGGCATCGCCGAGGGCGCAAAGGTTATTTTGCTCACCCGCCTGCGTTATCTCGGAGATCGACCGGAGGTCTTCGTTAAAACGTATCTCAATTATGAGCGCTGCGTTTCTCTCTTGTCGGAAGATTTTTCAGATAAGTCGCTTTATCGCGTACTAGAGCAGAAGCTTGGATTGGTTATAGCAAAAGGGGTGCGTACGATTCGAGCTATTGCATTGAATTCAAGAGAAGCTGCCTTACTTAAAGTGAAGCCAAAAAGTCCTGCGCTATTGCTGTCCAGCGTAGGTTTCCTGGCTGATGGAACGGCGCTCGAGTATTTTGTGGCTAAACATCGCGGAGATCACACAGAGTTTGAAGTTCAGTTGATTCGTTGAGATTGATATCGGTGAGTGAGGTTGTTGTCTGTGATCATTTTTGTAGCGTGCCTCGTAATATTTATCTACGGGATGCTGGCTTCTTTATTGGGAACCATTGTTCCGAATCTAGGGACAATCCTCTCGCTATCAAACACTCAGATTGGATATCTGGCATTATCGCAGGGGCTGGGCCTGGCTGCGACATCAGTCGTGGCCGGAGCGTTCATGGATGCGAAGGGAAAAAAGGCAGGCATCGTCATCGGTCTGCTTGCCAGCCTGGTCGGACTCGCTATTCTGTCGCATCCAGTGAGCCTGGGACTTAGTATTCTCGCAATGGTGATTCTGGGATGCGGTGGAAGCCTGGTCATCGTGGGTTCCAATGCAATTGCAAACGATGTTCCCGACAACCGACGCGCCGCAACCATCAATTTCTTGAACATCTTTGCGGGACTTGGCGGTTTCGCCACTCCTTTTGTCGCCGGGAATCTCCTCGGCTCCGACGCTGTTAAGAGTGCTTACTGCGGCATCGCCATCTCTGCGGTCGCGCTTGCCGTGGCTGTCTTAACCCCAATGCCAGAAAGAAAACAGGTTCACACAACCGGGGAGGCGGAGAAGGGAAGTATCTTCAGCTCTGGTCTCCTATATGTGCTGGCTTCCATCATCTTTCTCTATACCGCTTGTGAGTTCGGTATTTGGAACTGGTTTCCGAAGTTCCTTATCTCCACCGGTATATCCACGGCGAAGGCTCTGAATATCCTATCCTTTGGCTTCGCCTCCGGCCTCCTCGTTGGCCGCACGGTCGCCAGCAAGCTGCTCACCAAGGCATCGCCGTACTATGTCACGCTTACTTGCTGCATTCTCATGGGCGTTATCACGTTCAGCATGCTTAAGGCTCCATCTCTTGCCGGTGGTGCCCCACTGGTTTTCCTCGCCGGATTCGTTATGGCTCCCATCTTCCCAACCACTCTTGCAATCGTTGGTCGTTTGTTCAAGCAGCAGGCGGCGACCGCAATCGGTTTTGCGATTACCTGTGGTTTCAGCGGCCTTGTGGTCAGTTCTCCAGTGATCGGGTGGCTCTCGGGTTCCGAGGCCGAAGGGCTGGGGCGGGGGCTGCTTTTATTGCCCGCGATGTCGACGATTGTTGTGATCATTCTGATCATCTTCCGTAGCCGCCTGACGGCTGCGCATACGTAACTAACCCCAGGTTTCTCCCGGCGATAAGGAGCCATTATTTTTCAGCACAAACCTATAGTAATAGGACTACTGGTTGCGCTATGCTTCTACCACCGTTCGCGGCCGATTCCGGTTGCCATTTTGTATTTCGCATTCAAGAAGGAGAGGGCATGATCACAAGAAGGGAATTCAGCAGGCTAACTTTGGGGGGAATCACTTTCCTGCCTGGGTATCGCTGGGCGGAGGCTGCCACAGGCGCTGCGAACAGTATTGCAACTTCTACCTCGGCTGCGGCTGCGGCAAAGCATATTGATCGCGCATGGGTAAAAAAGGCGATGATCAACGACCTGTTGGATTACTGGCTCAAGGCGTCCGTAATGCCGAACGGTTTTATTCAAGAGAACCTCGATAGGCAGTGGAAGCCTTACGGCACGCAACGAGAGGCCAGTCTGAACGGCCAGGGCCGACAGCTCTACTGCATGGTAGCGGGTTATGAATACACAAAGGACAAGCGGTATCTGGATGCAGTTACAAAATGCGCTGATTTCCTGATCAAGATGCGCGATCCGAAGTTCGGTGGCTACTTCAATCGCACCACACCTGACCTGAAAGTCATTGACGATACCAAGACCGGTTACACCAGCTTCACCATCTTCCCGCTCGCGCATGCGGCTCGGGTTACCGGCAAGAAGGAATATGCCGATGCGGCGATGCAATCGTGGCATGAGGTCAGCACCAAGATGCGTGATGGTCAATTCTTCTACGGCAGCATGAAGCGCGACTTCAGTGGAACCGCTCCGATGACGATTGGAAATCCTTCCGGAGCGCCCCGTGCGGGAGGCCGGCCTTCCGGATTCATGGCCCTTCCCCACCGCCTGAATGTGCACATGTTTGAGGCCTTGTTGGCTCTCTATGAGACGACCAAGTCGAAGGAGGTCTGGAACGAAATTCAGAAGGAGATGGCTGCCTTCGAGAAGATGTACGACTACAAGCTTGGCTATCTGCCCGAAGGATACGATGCAAACTGGAAAGCTCCAGAACCGAAGACCTTCAACGTCGGCCATCTCTTCGAGTGGGGCACGCTCTTTAGCCGCGCGGTTGAACTGGGAGCAGATAAGAAGTTCATCGAGCTTGGCGCCCGCAGTATCGATCTGGGCCTTAAAGTAGGCTTCGACAAGCGTACCGGCGGAACGTGGATGATCGCCAACGCTGATGGCAGCGGTCCTGCCCGCGACTACATGATCTGGTGGACGCAGTGCGAGACCATGAAGGCCACCGCGCGATATGCCACTCTGCATGGACGCAGCGATCTATGGCCGACCTTCCATCAAGCCACCGATTTCGTGAAGCAGAATTTCATGGATCACGAGTATGGCGGCTGGTTCGAAGGCGTCATCCCTGGCAAACCACGTGAGGCTCTTGGCGAGCGGGCGTATATCAAAGGAGCTGTAGACGGACCGGAGTGGGGAACCTACCACCAGACGACGATGTTTACCGAACTTCTGCACCTCACGACATAAGTTCATCTGGCAATCGCGATCGAATGAAAAAAGAGAGAGAACATGATTACCCGCAGAAAATTTACTGCCTCAGCGCTTGCAGCTATGGCTTTTGCGAAATACGGTACAGCCGTCAGAGCGGAGGAGGCCGCTAAGCCGGTCAATTCCACGATTGATGGTGTGCTGATGGGAGTTCAGTCAGCAAGCTTCACCTTTAGTGGCATGGGTATTAAGGAAATCATTGCCACTATGCGAGCCGTTGGTCTCTCCACTATCGATACGATGTCTGAGCACGTTGAAAACTTCCTTGGGGCGCCGGTTCCGTTGCCCGGAGCCGGCAGGCCTGGACCGTGGGTCCCCGGTCCTCCCCGCCCCAAGGGGAGCCATCCAATGTTTCCGGCCCCCGACCTTGCCAAGCGTGAAGCTTTACGGCAGTGGCGCCTGAATGTCGGTCTCGAAAAATTCGAGGAGGTCGGCAAGATGTTTACTGATGCTGGTTTACAGTTCTTCTCCTACAATCTCAGCTTCGATAAATATTTCACGGATGAAGAGATCGAAAAGGGCTTTTTGATGACTAAAGCCCTGGGCACAAAGATTATTACGGCCTCTTCGCCAGTGGATGTTTTTCCGCGCCTCAAGCCTTTCGCGGAGAAGCATGATGTCATCGTTGCGTTACACAACCACACTATTGGCCCAAAAGAGTTCGCGCAGGCGACGGAGCTATCTGACAAGTTCTGGATCAATCTCGATGTGGGCCATTTCTTTGCCAGCGGCTATGATCCAGTTGCCTATCTGAAAGAGCACCATGCCCGCATCACGAACATCCACATTAAGGACCGGCTGAGTCATGGTGGCGAATCGGTTCCGTTTGGGGATGGTGAGACTCCACTCATCGCGGTCTTCCAGCTGCTCAAGAAGGAGAAATGGAGTTTTCCTTCCTGCATCGAATACGTTGGCCCAGCCGGTCCTGCGATCGAGCTTGCGAGCTGCCTCCAGTACTGCAAGGACGCAATCAAGCGCCCTTAATTTCCCCAAGAACAACCAGGCATTTGCCTGCGACACACGGAGATTCGAATCATGCAAATGCTGATCGATGGAAAATTCGTTGATTCTCTTAGCGCACGTACGATGCAGATCTGTAATCCTGCAACGGGTGAGCTGGTTGATACTGTTCCCCAGGCGAACGAGGCTGATGTCGAGCGCGCTCTTGAAGCTGGACTGCGCGGTCGCGAGGTGATGCGCCGCCTGCCTGCACATCGCAGAAGTGACATTCTGCACAAAGCCGCCGATATGATCGCAGAACGCCATGAGGAACTCAGCCAGCTCCTCTGTCGCGAAAACGGCAAGACGATTCGGCAGTGCCGCGGCGAGATGACGGCAACTCAGCGCCTCTTCCTTGACTTCTCCGAAGAGGCGAAGCGGATGCGGGGACAGACAATTCCCATGGATGCCGTCGCCGGACTCGAACATATGATTGCCTATACCATTCGCCATCCCATGGGCTTGGTCGTAGGAATCGTACCGTTCAACTATCCTGCCGAATTGTTCGCTCACAAGATTCCTGGCGCGTTGGCGGCCGGAAATTCTGTGATCGTCAAACTTCCGGAACAGTGTCCGCTCACGGTATTGAGTCTTGGTCGGATTCTGATTGAAGCAGGTCTCCCGCCTGAAGGAATGCAGATGTTAACGGGCTATCCCCGCGAACTCGGTAATCGCCTGATCACGCACCCCGAGGTTGCCATGATCAGCTTCACCGGTGGCATCGCGGCTGCCAAAGCGATTGCGAAGCTTGCGGCGGAGTCCATCAAGCGGACTGCTTTTGAGCTTGGCGGTGTGGACGCGATGGTCGTCCTTGAAGACGCCGATATCGATGCGGCTGCAGCGGCAGTTGTCGATGGACGCCTTACCAATGGAGCAGGGCAGATTTGCTGCGCGGTTAAGCGCATTCTGGTTGACGAAAAGATTATGTCCCCTTTCCTTGAGGCTCTGGTCAATAAGACAAAAGCGATCAAGATGGGAGACCCGCTTTCGGACGACACCGACCTCGGACCTCTCATCACTTCGCAGGCCGCGGAGCGTGTACATCAGGAAGTCCAGAAGTCCATTACGATGGGAGCCAAATGTCTCATCGGCGGGAAGCGCGTTGGCGACAACTATTACGAGCCTACCGTGCTGCTCGAGGTGGACAACTCGATGCCCTGTCTGCTCGACGAGGTCTTCGGCCCGGTTGCACCGATTGTCCCATTCAAGTCGATCGGCGAAGCGATCAGGGTAGTCAATGCATCGCCATACGGCCTTCAAGCAAGTGTCTTTTCAGAAAATATCCACAATGCGCTCACTGTTGCGCATCGCCTGGAAGTGGGTGGGGTCGTAGTGAACGGCCCGGGTTCTTTCCGCCCCGGCAACGTTCCCTTCGGCGGTTTTAAGCAGAGCGGTATCGGGCGGGAAAGCATCACGGACACCGTTCGCGAGATGAGTCATGAAACTGCAATTGTGCTGAATCAAAAGCCTAAATCTGGTTTCGAGTTTGAGGAGGCGTAGTGAAGAGGTCCGGACGAAAGTCAAACCCAAGGGTCGCTGTCGGAGCAGGTTTGTTTGTCAGTTTCATCGGTTTTGTTCTGTTGGACGCTAGCTGGGCGCAGCAGGCGCCAAACGCTCTTCCCGTGCGGCCAAATCCGTACGCCAGAAAGGCAGTTGATCCCGCATCGGCGGAGCAGGGCAAGAATCTGTTCGGCGTCCGCTGTGCGTTCTGCCATGGATCCGATGCGCGCGGAGGTGAGAGTGGTCCGAATCTTCTTCGATCCGAGATCGTCCTCAACGACCAGGACGGAGAGAAGATTGGTCCGGTCATTCTTCATGGACGTCCACAGCAGGGGATGCCGTCTTTTGAGATGTCTGCTGAGCAGATTAAACAGATTGCGGATTTCCTGCACAGTCTCCCGGTCAGCGGAAATGAACGCGGACGAAATGGTCACATTGTTATTCCTGTCGGTGATGCTTCTGCCGGAAAAAAAGACTTCGATCAGAAGTGCGCTTCCTGCCATTCAGTCACTGGCGATCTGAAGGGAATCGGCACCAGAATCAAGGACCCCCGAGCCCTGCAACAGTCCTGGATGATGCCGGGAATGCGGGGTGGTGATCCCTCTGTCAAAGCTCCGGAGAAGAAGGTGACGGTTGACACCGCGGAGGGGAAAGTAAGCGGAGAACTTCTCCGCATGGATGATTTCATTGTGCGTCTCAAGACCGCCGATGGAGACATTCGCAGCTTTTCTCGCAATGGCAATCTGCCTAAGGTCGTCGTGACGGATCCTTTGAAGGGACACCTCGATCTGCTGTCTACCTACACCGATAAATCAATTCACGACATCACCGCATACATGGTATCGATCAAATGAAGCATAAGAGCCTATTTCTTACAGCTGCTTTAGTCGCCGGCATATCTTCTTCACCTGCTCAGACGCTAACTCCGGACAAGATGCTTGGGCGCCTGAACGATTCCTGGCCCACGTACTCCGGTGACTATACCGGACAAAGATACAGCCAGCTCAACCAGATCAATGCTGCTAATGTGAAGAACCTTTCCCTGGCCTGGACCTCACGCATTACTTCGGGCCTGCCATCGACCGGCGGTCGCATGAGCTTCTTTGGCGGTCCGGCCCCGATTCCGACCGTCGTTGCCGGTGAAGGCAACGGTAGTCTGAACGAAAGCGGGTCGACCTCCCGTTCCAGCCGTATCGTCTGCTCAGCCATCATATGGGATGGAAAAATTTACATTTCGACACCTGACAATGCCTGGGCCATGGATGCCCGCGATGGCAACATCCTTTGGCATTTTGTCTGGAAGACCCGTGGCGGTACGCACACCGGTAATCGCGGCATGGCGCTTTATAAGGACACTCTCTTCCTCGAGACGCCGGACGATTATCTGGTCGCCATCAGCGCCAAGGATGGCAGCGAGAAGTGGCACAAAGTTATCGCTCCCTTCAATGAACAGTATTTCTCCACCGGTGCTCCTATCCTGATCGGCAATCACCTGCTGGTTGGCACCGGAAACGATCTAGACGCCCCCCAGGCACTCACTTCTTTCGATCCGGAGACAGGTGCCGTGCAGTGGAAGTGGTACGCCACGCCACAGACGGAAGCCGATCCTGCCCTGAAGACCTGGGCTAACCTACGCGCTGCTAAATACGGAGGCGGTCCCATGTGGATTCCCGGCTCCTATGATCCGGAGACGCATCTATATATCATTGGTACGGGCAATCCGACTCCGGCGTACACGTCACAGAGCCGCGGTGAAGGCGATAACCTATATACCTGTTCTCTGGTAGCGCTCAACGTCGATACCGGCAAGCTTGTCTGGTATTACCAGACCTCGCCGCACGACACTCACGACTGGGATTCCACGCAGACGCCAGTTCTGGTCGACGGCATCTTCAACGGCAAGCAGCGTAAGCTGGTGCTGCAAGCCACACGAAATGGTTACTTCTACGTATTGGATCGCACCACGGGCGAGCACCTGCTAACTAGCAAATTCTCGCCAACCGCCAACTGGGCGACTGGTCTTGATGAAAAAGGTCGTCCCATACGTGATCCGAAAAAGGACTTCGACATCGCCGGCTCTCTGGTCTCGCCAGTCAACGCAGGAGCTACGAACTGGATGCCCCCCTCCTTCAATCCGCAGACGGGCCTCTTCTATGTCACCAGCGAAGATGCTTACTCTATGTATTACCTTACGGAGACGGATCCTCGCGGAGCGATGGGGCTTGGAGGTAAGGACGAGCTGAGCGTTGGCCTTATCGGCAACTATCTTACGGCGATGGACTATAAGACTGGCAAGATCGCGTGGCGCCATAAGTACCCGGAAGCAGGCGGATGGGGAGGAACCAACGTTGGACATGCACTGCTGAACACCGCTGGGGGCCTTCTTTTCACGGGCGATCCTCAGGGGAATCTCGTAGCTTACGACCCTGCAAATGGAGATCCGCTCTGGCACGCACACATCGGTGACGTATCCGGTCCCGTCCAGACTTTTCTTCTGGATGGCAAGCAGTACATTATCGTTGGGGCCACTGATACTTTATACGCGTTCCGGCTCAACTAGGTCAGTAGAATCGGACGGAGGAATGCCGAACTGCTCCTGAAGCAGTCGGGATTCCTCTGTCGACCACTCTGGGATAGCTCCCGGTTTGCTGGCGACGACTCGTCCAAGAAAATTGGAAAGCTCACCTATATCCTCAACGTTCCAGCCGTGATGCCAGCCATGTAGAAAACCTGCGCAGAAGGCGTCTCCGGCCCCGAGTGCGTCAACCGGGACAATCGGAATGCAAGGAACAACACAGGTAGTATCGACTGTAGCAATGATGCAGCCTGCGGAGCCGAGACTTACACAGATGCACTCCAGATTGAACCGGTTGAGCCACTCGCAGCAAAACTCGCGAAGCCAGTTTTGATGGTCCCCGATGTTGATCGCATCTGCAAACGTGCGAGCCTCCGATTCGTTCATTTTCACAACATCGGCGTAATGCGACAGGCGCTCCACCAGGCGAAGATCCCAGTTATCTCGTCGAAGATTGACGTCATAAAGCACACGTAGGTGATTCATGCTTTGACGCAGATTCAAAGTCTGCTCGAGAAGATGAGAAGAAGAATGGAAAAGCGTGCCGACGTACAGCCAGTCAGGGGCGAACCTGCAGATCTCCCGGACGGTCATTGGTACAAAGCTCGCATATTCATAGGCGGCGGGATGAATAATCATCGAGGAAGGTTCGCCCGCTTGTCCAGTTGTGACACAAGCACTGCCCGTAGGGGCTGTGCTTGTGCGTTGAAGAAAGCGGCGGTCAATACCCAGTTTCCCGATTTCTTCCAGAGCTTTCTGACCCGATTCGTCTTGACCAACCGCACTTAGGATCGCAACGATATTTCCCAAGCGTGACAGGTGCGCGGAAAAGTTAAGAGGAGCTCCCCCTATGGTTACTATGGCGCCGCAATGGTCCCAAAGAACTTCCCCAATGCTTAACACGCGCATTTAGTTCTCTTTCTGCCGGGCATCCCGAACCGGAAACCTTTTTGTTAGGTATCAATTAGAGCACGCAATACAGGGCCATCGTCAAACTCAATTTAGGGGTACCGGTACGTTCCCCGCCTATGGCATCACCTATTCGTGGATCGTACCCAACGAGAAGCGAATGGGGTTGGCGATGGCATAGGCCACCACTGTTCCGCCGTGGCTTCCTCCCCCCAATACCTATTCTCGTTGTTTCTGCTAACCCTCGCACGATGGGGTATTGCGCATCGGCCGCAATATCATCGACATCACCACCGTTGGAATCTTCAACATTCAGGTTGCGGAAAGCTCATTCGCCTCAAGCAGCCGTCTGTTCGAGACGAACACGATGAATCGTCCATCTGGAGAGAGTGCTGGATCCTCATCTTCAAAGTTCCCGGCCGTGATCTGCTTAGGATCACCGACACGAGTTCATAATCAATTCATCAATGGGACCGATGTCGCCCGGAATTGGGATGAGGGTAGAGTGCTTCAAGCCAAGGTCAAGGATTTTCACAGTCTCGCGGTGATTATTGCAGCGAAGCTTAATCTGCATTCCCAAAGGCTACCATTCGAGGGCGGCGTGATTTCGTCTTAAGATTCAGCAACGTTGCTTCGCCGTGGCATTACATGGGGAGTTTGGCGACGAGACCTGCGTACTCGATGCGGAGTTCTGCTATTTCAATCTTGAGGAAGGACGTTTCTACGGGACCGAGCGTCTGTCTACGTCCATCGAGCATAAGCGCTCCGCACAATCTCGCCTGTAACAAATCGATTTGTGAGGTGATCGCTACCATACGACCTTCAGGGGCGGTGTGAATGCGCTTCATAAAATCGATTCTACGCGCTCTGAAGGCAATTTCTGCTATAGATCCGTTCAGACCTCATTCGCCGTCAAAGTCCTTCTAGCGGCACAGCAGTCATTTCAAGCGTATGATCAATATAAGCAGTCGAACCACCTTTTCTCGCCTTCAGCTCTCTATTGCTTCGCTCCAGACGAGCATCCTTCAAGTAAGCAACAGGACAGCTGGAGTCCCTATGAGCTTCCCTAAAAAATCTGATGTAAAGAACCATCTTTCTCGACGCGTTAGAAATAACATTCTTCCCTTCCGACCTGTAACGGAACCTGATTTGACAGGCTATTTGGGCGAGGAACAAAACCCTCCTTCAACGCGGATTCCCGGCATAGTCTCACTTCATAGTGAGAATTCAGTTGCCGTGCCTGTAATCAGAAAAATACCGGCGTGAAGCAGTACGCGATCTTCCTGCGTACGGGATGCTCTTTACACTGCGGATTAGCGCTTATCCAAGAGCCGTTTGGTGAGACTTGGATGTCTATCGAAAACATGACTGCCGCCGCACTCGATACGAAGGTGCGGCGTGCGGACCGGAACTTCATGTGGCTGACGGAAGCGCATTCCTGCTTGGGTATTGGACAAACTGCTGAATCAGCCTGCAACAAGGCGATAACTCTGGCCTTGAACAAGGTGCAACGGCGCTTTAATGCCGTCGAACTGAGTCTGCTCAAGGTCGCGAAATATCCTGGGTTTCACGTTGCTAGGGTAATGTTTAAAACTCGGAAGATTTCAACAGCACGCTTCTCTTGGTCTCGTTGACGAGATGACCCTTCGAGAAAACGCTGCAGTCTGAGCCAGAGTGCGCCGGGTCTCTAAATTTTTATAGAGGTCGCGCGCTTCTCACTACCGCACAGTTTCATAATTGTGAAAAAGCAGGTAAGCATGTCTCTCTCCAGAAGCTCGCCCTCATTCGAGGCATTGCCATTACCCTTGCCGACCCGCATCGCATTCATCGGCAATTATCTTCCCAGACAATGTGGCATTGCGACGTTCACAACAGATTTGTGTACTTCGATGGCAGCCGAATTCGGCAGTGGCCGCTTCTTCGCGATTCCTGTCAACGATCCCGATTCCAGCTACCAATATCCCGAACAGGTGCGAATCGAGCTTGAGCAGGAGGACTGTTCTTCCTATGAACGTGCTGCCGAATTTCTCAATTTCAATGGAAACGATCTTGTCTGTATGCAGCACGAGTATGGCATCTTCGGAGGAATTGCTGGTAGCCACATATTAACGCTGCTTCGCAAATTGAAGATGCCGCTAGTGACGACACTTCACACTGTTCTGCTTGATCCAGATTCCAATCAGCGTGCGGTGCTCGATGAGATTAGCCATTTATCGGATCGCCTGATCGTAATGAGCGAGCACGCGGCAAGTCTTTTGCGCGATGTATATAGTGTCTCGGACGAAAAGATCGATGTCATTCCTCATGGCGTGCCAGACCTTCCCTTTATGGACCCCAATTATTTCAAGGATCTGTTTGGAACCCAGGGGAAATCCGTGCTGCTGACATTCGGTCTTCTATCTCCGAACAAAGGAATCGAAAATGTGATTTGCGCGTTGCCGGCAATTCTGACGAAGCACCCTGATCTGGTATACATCGTCTCCGGAGCGACGCATCCGCACATCAGACGACGCGAAGGGGAGCGATACAGGGAAGAGTTGCAGGCGTTAGCAGCAAAATGCGGCGTTTCCTCACATGTGATTTTCAATAATCGTTTCGTAAGCAATGAAGAAATGATCGAGCACGTCGGGGCTGCGGACATCTATATCACTCCATATCGCCACGAAGCGCAGGTGGTCTCCGGTACGCTCGCTATTGCACTCGGAGCGGGAAAGGCGATTATCTCCACCCCCTATTGGCACGCCAAAGAGATTCTTGCTGACAAACGTGGTGTCCTCGTTCCATTCGATGATCCTGATTCGATAGCGACCGCAGCGATCAAATTGTTGGACAACGATGTCGAGCGGCATGCGATGCGAAAGCGGGCGTATATCCACTCGCGCAACACTACATGGCAGAAGACGGCACAGGCATACATGGCGAGCTTCCAGCGAGCACGCGTCGAACGAATGCTGCGCCCTCGCGCCGCTCTGCAGGACATCTTCGCACCCAAATCAACGGATACATTGCCGGTACTTAATACGTCGCATTTATCAAGCATGACGGATGACACGGGAATGTTGCAGCACGCCATATTCTCCTTGCCCAACAGCCTTGAGGGGTACACGACCGACGACAATGCGCGTGCTCTCGTAGTGACAACTCTACTTGCCGCGTCGTCTGTGCCTCAAAACCATCAGCCTGCAGCGTTGTCGCATCGCTATCTGGCCTTTCTCTGGTTTGCTTTTCATGAAAAGGCGGGCAGGTTCAGAAATTTTCTTGGCTACGACCGCAGGTGGCAAGAGGAAATCGGTTCGGAGGACAGCCACGGCCGTGCGTTGTGGGCGCTTGGGACAGTGCTTGGCCATTCGCAAGATACTGGGCTAAGAGGCGCTGCAGGCAGGCTCTTCGAAGCTGCTCTTCCAGCGACAATGACGTTCTCCAGTCCGCGGGCCTGGGCATTTTCTGTCTTGGGAATGCAGGCGTATCTAGACTGGTTTCCCGGAGACAGGGTGATCCAAAATGCTCGCAATCTGCTGGCAAACCGACTACTGGATATTTACGAGCGTAGTCGCTCCGAGACGTGGCGTTGGTTCGAGAGCAGCCTTTCCTACTCAAACGCCAGGCTCTCGCAGGCGCTCTTGATTGCTGGTTGGCGAAGTAACAATAGGAGGATGATCGAAGTAGGATACGAATCTCTCCAATGGCTTACGCGGATTCAACACCCCCAGGGGGACGATTTGTTTGTCCCGATAGGCTCCAGAGGATTTTTTGCTCAGGATGGTGAAAAGGCCAGGTTCGATCAACAGCCTGTCGAAGCCTGTGCAACAATCTCAGCTTGTTTACAGGCGTTCCGTCTGACAAGAGAAAAGCATTGGCTTGACGAGGCATGGTGTGCGTTCCGTTGGTTTCTCGGTGAGAACGATCTGCAAGTTCCACTCTACGATGCAGTCACTGGCGGTTGCAGGGATGGCCTCCATCCTGATCGTGTCAACGAAAACCAGGGAGCTGAGTCAACGCTCTCCTTCCTGATGTCATTGCTCGAAATGCGAAGTATAGAAATTGCCCCAACAGAAAATATGAACCCAGAAATGAGCGTTTCTCTTTGACTTCAATCATGCTTCCAGCGACACCTGAGTCTCTCACTGCGAACCAGCTAGACTCGCAAAAGCAGGCGGATCATTCTTTATTCATCCGCCATCCTAACAACCCCATCCTCAGCCGAAAAGAGTGGCCCTACCCCGTAAACAGCGTATTCAATGCCGGAGCTACACTGTTGCCGGATGGAGATACCCTCTTGCTTTGTCGCATAGAAGATCGAAGAGGGCTATCGCACCTTTGCGCTGCTCGTTCGACTAACGGAATCGATGGGTGGCGAATCGATCCGAAGCCGACCCTTATGCCGAACCCCCGGGAGTATCCGGAGGAGATCTGGGGTATCGAAGATCCCCGAATCACTTACGTTCCCGAGTTGCAGCAATATGCCATTGCTTATACGTCGTTTGCCCGGGGCGGTCCGGGTGTCTCGCTTGCGCTAACGAAAGACTTCAAGAGTTTCGAGCGATATGGAGTCATCATGCCGCCGGAAGACAAGGATGCTGCACTGCTGCCGCGCAAGATCGGGGGCTTCTGGGCATTGATTCACCGGCCCGTCACGACGCTGGGCGCTCACATGTGGATTTCGTATTCACCAGATCTACAACATTGGGGCAACCATAAGGTAATACTCCAGGCACGACGCGGTGGATGGTGGGATGCAAACAAGATCGGTCTTTGCTCGCCGCCGATTGAAACAGCAAAGGGCTGGTTGGTGCTCTATCACGGAGTGCGACAGACGGCGTCCGGCAGTATCTATCGTCTGGGGCTCGCGCTCTTCGACATTGATAGGCCGGATATCTGCCTGCAACGAGGGGATTCCTGGATGTTTGGCCCCGAAACCGACTATGAGCGGACGGGAGATGTTCGGGATGTCGTCTTTCCCTGCGGACAAACAATTGCTCCTGATGGTGACACCATTCACCTCTATTACGGAGCAGCAGATTCGTGCATGGCCATGGCCACCGGCAGCATTCGTGCTCTTCTCTCCTGGCTGGAGACGCATTCCAGCGTAGAAGATGAAAGCGGAGCCTAGCCAGCCGAAAGGAGATCAACAATGCATATTGCAGATCTGGCTTGGCCTAGTAACGTCCCGCGGTTGCTTTGGATCCGTCGAGAATGTCCGCTCTGCAGTTCGATCGAATTTAAAACTGCCGAATCACATCCTCTTGATCGTCTGCTGAGACTACTGATGTTTGTCCGGTTCGGTGCGTCAACTGCTGGAGACGATACTATTGGTTCACAAAAAGAGACGCTGAAGGATGATGAACAACCCACAATATCCATTCGGTCATCCGTCGAACGATCTGTTATTCAGCCTGGAAGGAGAAAATTCTCAGAGAACTCTGAACTATGAGATCGTCGCGCAGAGCGTAGAAGAAGGTTCTTTTGCGCTCGCGACGATTCCTAGAAGTGACTGGGCGATCGGAGTCAGCCTAAAGGTGACAGTCTGACCCCAGTAAGCTCGAGATGGCTGGCTGCCTGTGACGTATTGTCCCCAGTTTTCTGTACTATGTTTTCCTTCCTCGTTAACAGCATCTTTGCAGTCCCAGATCAGCAATGTGTGTGGCTAGAGGCAGGGAGCGATCGCTTCATAAGGGAAAGGGTGATTTCATGTCGAATTCTAAAAGCAAGACGAAGGTTACGCGTAGAGGCTTTCTCCGCGCCCAGGCCGCATTTGCGGCAGCAGCAGCAGCGGCTCCCATGCCGGCTCTGGCAGTGGCAACCCACGAAAAATCCGCGGCCGGGGTGGACTACTACGACAAGCTTGGTGTGCAGACGTTCATCAATGCAGCGGGCACCTACACCGACCTTAGCTCTGCCTGTATGCCGGAGTCTGTGCAGGAGGCTGTTGCACGTGCAGCCAAGAAGTGGGTGCATATCCGGGAGCTGCAGCAGAAGGGCGGCGCCTATATCGCCAACCGTCTCAAGGCTGAGGGTTGCTGCATCACTGCAGGAGCCGCTTCGGCGATAACGATGGCCGCAGCGGCCTGCATTCAGGCGGCGAACAACTGCAAGCCGATCGACATTCCGCGCCTCATCGGCACGCCCAAATACCCGAAGAACGAGATCATTACGCAGACACCGTATGGATACGACGAGGGAATGGTCCTCTGCGGCGCGAAGATCGTGGTCGTGAACACGTTAGAGGAGTACAAGCGTGCCTTCAACGAGAACACCGTGATGACCAACCACGAAAACGCAGCCGAGACGGTCAAGATCCCGGTGGAAGATTGGCTGGCCGTGGCGAAAGAACACGGCGTCCCCTGCCATCTCGATGCCGCTGCAGACATGCCGCCGATCTCGAACCTGTGGACGCTTGCTGAGAAGTGGGACCTGGTCTGCTTCTCCGGCGGCAAGGGCATTCGCGGTCCGCAGAGCGCGGGGCTGTTGCTGGGCAAGAAGAAGTACACCGACCTGGCCAACGCCATGCTGCCTCCGGTGGAGGGTGTGGCGCGCGGCATGAAGGTAGCCAAGGAGCAGCTCGTCGGCATGGTGGCAGCCGTGGACTGGATCCTCGCGCAGACCGATGAGAGTCTGTTCAAGGAGTCCAACGACCGTCTCGCCGTAATGGCCTCCATTCTGAAGGACGTCCCCAGCGTGAAGACGCGGGTGATCGTCCCTGCGGTCGCCAACCACTACCCGCAACTGGTGGTGGAGTTCGACCCCAAGGTGATCGGAGCAACGCCGCGAGAGATCAGGGCGCGCCTCTCATCCGGAAATCCGGCGATCGAGATCAATCCGCACACGGGCGCGACGAAGGCTTCGCAGGGCGTGGACCCCATGCCGAATGCACTCGTCGTCACCGCGATGTTGCTGTTCCCAGGCCAGGACAAGATCGTGGGCGAACAGATCCGCAAGACGCTCAAGGATCCCAAGTCTGTGGGTACCTACGATCCTGCGGCAGTGCCGATCAGGCTCTAAGGTGATGAGCCAGGCCCAGCGGGACGGACACGGATCCGTCGCCACGGAGCCTGGCTCGCTGTCTGTAACCTGAGGGTCGAGAGGGACCGCGGCGAATACAAGCCCATGTGCCCGTGTCGATTGGCGACAGATCGCCAAGTCGCTTGCTGACAGGAGTTGCTTCCGCAGTATTCCAATAAAAGTCTGTGCACCTCCGACTTCGAAGAAGTGACTTGGTGGCCCACCAAAATTTGAACTTGGAACCAAGCCTTATGCGCACCCTGCTCTAACCATTGCCTATGGGCCCTTTACTTGTTTCGGCAAGTTGCCGAAGTTTAGCGTAACGGACCGTAGTCAACCTCTCCTTGAACGCAAGCTTACTTTGCGAAGCGGAGTTGTCGAAGAATGGCAGTGTGGTAGCTGAGCTGACAGAGTACCTGCATCAGAGCAACGTTACGACGCCCTATGGTGCGAAAGATGAGAGCACAATAATGCACTCGTGCCGGCTCAATACATGCGAGATCATGCTAAGGCCTATGGGCTCTTGTTTACAGCATTTGCTAGCTTGCATACAACTGCGAACAACGACACACAGAGGCGGGCCTCCATCAGCTTCTTCATCGATCCGCGTTGAACAGACAATCCGAGGTTTGAGTATAGTTCCTCTCGTAGCGAACTGTTGGAAGAGGATTGAAGAACCCTTTCTTCATGTGCACCTCCTTCAATTCGTTGCGCGCTCTGCGCTAACATCTCGGAGCAGTATGCTTGTGTGCGAGCGACTAGATTGCTGTCGTCATGTTCTCTCCACATGGCTTGATGGTGTATTAAGCCTGTTGTCAAGAGAAGTGCACTGCGTAGCTCTGAGAGCCATTTTTTTGCCTCTCGCAGCAGAAATTCCTCGGAGGCTGAAGCGGGATGCGTCTCAAACAGAGAGACATCAATCGTTGATCCAATCTTCTCGAAATTACGCATGATCTGGTCGACCTGCCCCTCAAGTGACTTAACAGGACGGGCAACTCCATCCTGATCGGGAGGGAGGTGTACCGCAGCAATATCCTGAAAAGCAGCCGCGAATAAGCCTTTTAGCGATTCGCGCGAAGATGTTGCCCATAGGTGGTCGAAGAATAGCCACATAGCCCCTATGCCTAATACGATGCCGAGGCTTGCATCTCTCGCAGATACAAGTGATGGGTTTAGCGAAAATTGATTAAGGTTAACCAATTCATAGGCAAGGACCATCTGCGCCCCCGTGTATGCCAATCGTGGTGTGGAGGTCGCGATCCATGCCCCCATAGCCACGATGCAGGCGAAGAGCAGCAGATAACTAAAGATTGAATCGATCTGTGGCAGTATGAAGATTTGCGTCGTGAATCCAAGTGCGCAAGCTCCGATCAGCACCCCAGTAAAACGCATGAGCTGTTTATGTCGCGCGGCACCTGTAACTGGGAGAGCCGTAAGGATGCATGTTGCGATAGATGCACCCAGGGTAGTCCAGCCGACGCTCATATAGACGAGATAACACGCGAGAGCGCTTAGACTTCCGCGAACCGCAAAGCGAAGATGACCGACACTACTGAAAGCATCTGGCTGAAACAGATCGTTATTCATGCCTGAATGCTCGCGTGAAAGTGATGGAGGGAGGTCTCGCCAACCAGAGGGAGAGAGGCTTTCCGCCAGCAGGTCGATCGTACGTTCCATCTCCGCAAAAACTGGAATACTTGTGGTCGGAACCTCAACAATATCAATCCATTCCGCCAGCTCCTCTTTAAGTAGGCGGTCCCGCAGGAGATCCACCTTCTGATGGATTAACTGGCAGAGCTCCAGATCTGCAGAGGCTATGCTTCGCTCTGATTCAGCAAGGCTCCATGAGAGATCAACCAGTCGTCCGGAGAGCGCCAGCGCGGTAGATAGCCGCTGACGTTCTGCCATGGGATAAGCAACCTGGGAGATGAGCTCTCGGAGATCTCCTGTGCCTCTCATGGAATAACGCTTTGCCTCGTATGCCACATCGCGATGAGGCGATTCGGGGTTTGCGTAGTGGTCGAGGACACGGCTCGTCACAGCGAGCCGTTGCTCAATGCCTTCAAGAACAGCGTCGGGCTCGTGAGTGTGAGAGAACAGATACTCGACCAAGATGGTAACCGCACAGCCGACAAGGATCGAAAGCGATGTATACAGCGTTTGTTCGAGTCTCCTGCTTGCAGATATAGGGAGATCCCATATTGTGATCGAAGTAGCAAGGAACAGGCCCAGTGCCAGTCCAGTCTCATAGACGCGTAGAGAGCTTATGAGATAAAACACGCCCCAGAGGCTGGCACAGACCCACAAAAAATGCAGGAGCGGTGATCCCAGAAAGAGCATGGCTCCGAGAACAACCTCGACCGTGCCGATTGCAGTGATCGTTGCGATCCAAAACGCAGATCGCCGTGTAGCGCGAAGGTTGTCTCTTGAGACCAGCAGGGGATAATACGCACCCCATATGCCTCCGGGTATACGGAAGACCTCAACCCAGAGCATCACGATAGTGCAGGCAAGTACGATGCGGGCAACCGTCAGAGCGCGTCCCGGGTAGGGGCTCAGTTCCGCCCGGATAAGCTCGACGAATGTCTCGTACCACGTCGTGTCTTCTCGTACCGTTCTGCGCACAGATGGAGAGGCAATTGCGGGAAAACTCATCTGCGCGGTTTTACTCCTACAATCGCCACCTCGCCCACCCTCAAACTTTCTGTTGAAGGATTGTCAATCCTGATTCTGACTGGGTAACGAGATGCAAGCCGTACCCAGTTCAATGTCCTTTGCACATCGGGCAATCCTTGTGACAGTTTGCCCACAACATCGGGATCAGGAGTTACGCCATAGCCAACGCTCTCAACGGTGCCGTGGAGCTGTTTGCTGAGATTCGCCATAAGATAGATCTCTGCGAACGACCCCTCTTGCAGATGGCGGATCTGACTCTCACGAAAGTTTGCCAAGACCCACCACTTCCGCGTGTCGATGAGCGTGAACATCTGCTGTCCGATCTTCGCGTACCCGCCCTCCGAGATTGTGAGATTCGTGACGCGGGCATCGAACGGAGCCACGACACTGCATTGCTCGTAGTTGTATCGGGCTAGCCGGACAGCTGCGGCGCGGCTCTGACGTTGGGCCAATAATGGAGCTAAGACGAGTACCGACTGTGAGGACTCCTTGACTTGCTCCTCTGTTTGAACTAACTGTGCCACCGTTTGTTCCTTCTGTGCGGTGGCAGCGAGAAGCCTGGCCTTCGTCAAGGCTAAATTCGACTCGGCTTGTTGTACTGCGGCGGTTTTGGCTTCGGCAAGTGAACGAGCACGATGCACATCATCGGGCGTAACGAATTCTTTTGTAAGCAGCGGTTCGATTCGGTGCAAATTGCCGATCGCATAACTTTCATCTGCGCGTGCCCGTATTAGACCAGCATTTGCTTGTGCAATCGCTGCCTCGCTAACTTTTATTTCATCGTCCGCACGAACTTCATTTGCGGCTGCACTCTGTCTTCCTGCGTTTGCGATACTGACCGTCGTCACCTGAGCCGTAATTCTTCGCTGTTCATTTTCGATCTCCCCTTCAAGGCGTTGCTGCGCTGCCAGTGCATCCTGCAAAGCGTAGAGATAGGGGCGATCGTCAATTTTGTAGAGAAGGCCGCCTTTCTTTACAAAATCGTTGTCGTGGACAGGCAGCTCAACGACGGGACCGGCGACGAGAGGAGCCATGCCAATCACATTGGCGACGACTTCGGCATCATCCGTCCGCGGATATTGAGACGCCGTGTAAAGTGCGAATAGTCCGGCACCGATGCCACCGACAATGATGAATCCGCTGATCATGTGCCCGCGAAGCGTGCGCTTTGATGTTGCGTTCGTATTGCTCAATCGAGACCTCTCTATCGGAAGAAGACGAGCCACAGCGCGCAGCTCACAAAGCAAATCAGGCAGGGATACAGCAATGGAAGCGGCCAAAGTTCATCGAAGAGCTTCCACCTTTTAAAAAGCAGATGCACTAGAGCGGCCATAGCTGCTCCGATCGCGAAACAAAGCATCCAGGATGGGAAGTACGACCCCATGACGTTAATGGAGGGAGCAAACGAACATCCGCTCATCCCAAAAACGAAAAGGGATAGTACCGTTGGAGGGAACTTACCCCGCATCCATGGAGAGGGCACAGAGGAGCGATCTATGGAGAGGTTCACGGTTGTTTGCCTTTCAAATGCGTTGTGAGAAGATCGCCGGTGCGGAAGGCCAGATTCATAAAGGCCTGTAAGACCTGTGTCCGGGCACTCACATCGACTGCTCGCGCGTGTGCAAGATCCCTCTCGGCCGAAAGCACATCCAAAATCGTTCGTACACCGTCCTTATAGGACTCAACAGCTGCGGAGTATGACTCATTGGAAGCCAGTAGCAGAGAGGCCGCGGCCTGACGTTCTCGTAACGCCGTCTGTGCGTCTGTATAGGCGGCCCACACTTGATCGGTTACTTTATCCTCTTTCTCACGCAGTTCTTCCTGTACAGCAGCGCGCTCCGCCTTTGCTCTCGACAGGGTGTTTTCCCGTTTGAAGCCGTCAAATACCGTCCAGGTCAAGCTCAGCTTCGCGTCATAGGTGAACGTTTTACCGTAAGTACCGGGATACTTCTCCTGCTGTCCCCATGCACGCAACCACCCCTTCGAGCCATCAAACACCAACTTTGGGTAGTAAGCTGAACGCGCGTGCTTCACCTCTGCTTCGGCAGCCTGCACGCGTTCTGCACCGGCAAGGAGGTCAGGTCGCGTACTGAAAGAAGTTTCAATCGCGTTCTCGACGCTCTGATTCAGCTCTTCAGGAATCTGGAGGTCAGTCAACGTCTGAACCCGAAAGTGTTTTACCGGGGTAACTGTCAGGGTGGTGGCTAGATCACCAAATGCCATCTGCTCCATTCCGATGGCATTTTGCAACTCATATGTGGCTTTCGCAGTAGCAGCTTTGGCTTCTAATACGTCGGGAAGCGTGGCCAATCCGTTTTGTTTGTGATCATTGGCTGAATCTTCTACGGCCTGCGCATCGTGCAGGTTGAACTCCGCGGCCTCGCGCTGACCGGTCGCATTCAGAAGTCGGTAGTACTCAGTTGATACGGTTTGGATGAGAGCCAGTTGCTCGTTATTGAAGCTCAAATTACTCGCAAGGAGGCGGGCTTTCGCGGCAGAAATTTCATCTCGACGTGCCCCGAAGTCGAGTAACGTGTAATTAAGGGTGAGAGTGCTTTCAAAGGCTCCGATATCCTGCAGGGCGAAGGACTGGTATAGAAGCGGCGGATTCAAAAAGGTTCTACCGGCTGAAGCTGCGATGAGCGTTGGGTACAGCTCACTTCGTGCAATGCCTAGAGAAGCGGCGGCGATCTGAGAGCGGTTCCATGCCGCATGCGTAGCCGGATTGTTATCTTCGGCTACATCAATTAGCTGCCCAAGAGTGTATGCGGTGTCGCCGTTGAGCATAGCTTCATGCCGTAGATTCTGAATCGTGTTGACCGCGGAGGAAATATGATTCGGCTGCCACGGAATGCTCGCCGAAATGGGGGCTTCTTGCGCAATTGCTATAGAGGACGCTGACGCAGCAAGTACAACAACATAAATGAATCCAGTGGGCTTACTCACGCTCTTAAGCGTCACTAATTCCAGCCCCGACGGTCTTGTACAAAATCGCTATTCGATGATGGGCAATGTTATGGTTTAAGAATGAATGGTCGAGATCGGAAAGAAGGTGACCTTCCATTTAGTTCACAAACAATGCAGGTTATAGCAGCATCCGACACGGAGATTTCACGCGATCACGGGGAACGGGAGCTTCGCACAAGGAGACAAGCCCGCATATGGCGGCATGCCAATCTCCAGGGAATCGAGCTTTTTCATGGATCGTATCGAAGCTACCGCTTTGCTAAGCATTTTCATCGCATCCCTGCAATCGGTTTTGTTGATCGCGGTTCTATGAGTTCCTATTGCCGAGGAGAGAACCACATTCTCGCAAGCGGAACTTTGTTGCTGCTCAATCCTGGAGAGATCCATGCTCCTGCCCCTGCGGACTCCGCCTCATGGAGCTTCCGCATGGTGTATCTGGACGAGCGTGTTTTCCGTTCGCTTTCGTTGGATTTCAATAGCCACGACTTCCGATTTCGACAGCCCTTTGCGCGGGATGGCGCTCTTGTGAATTGTCTTTCCCAGCTTCACCAGGAATTGGAGCAGAACGGAGATCGACTCCGATTCGAGTCCTGTCTTTGCAATATATTTTCTCGTTTGGCTACTTTTCACTGCGAAACAAGTTATCGTCGCTTCAAGCGAAAATCAGCCAAGACGGGAATCGAAAAGGCGCTGGAATATTTGTCTGCCTACTATCATAGAAATCTCAGCCTTGCCGAACTGGCCGATCTATCCCCTTTCAGTGCATCTCATTTTCTTCGGGTATTTCGGGATACCGTAGGACTGACACCGCATTCTTATCTTACTCAGTTGCGTGTCGAAGCTGCTGCATCGCTATTGCGTGAGGGGATGGCACTCTCTGATACAGCCGGAGTTGTTGGGTTTGTCGATCAAAGCCATCTAACGCGGAATTTTAAGAAAATCCTGGGAGTGACTCCAGGACAGTTTCGCGTCCCGTCCAAAGGTGCGCTGGCGCTGAAGCCTCGGCGTATATCTGCTTAGAGGCTTCCGAGGCATCCTTAGGCAGCAAGCATGTCATCGCAGCATCTGAATCGCACTCCTAACGCGAGAGTCGTAGGTTGGACTCGATACCATCGTCTAATAGATCGTCTTCGTGTGTTTGTGGTGTGATGCATTCGAACCGATTCAATCGGACAGGGCTACCAAGGAACATAGGAGATTAAGACATGAGAATTCTGCAGGTACTAACCTCACACGACCAGCTTGGCAACACCGGACGTAAAACTGGTTTTTGGCTTGAAGAAGGCGCGGCCCCGTATTTTGTCTTCAAAGATGCCGGTGTCGATGTCACACTGGCTTCTCCAAAGGGCGGACAGCCGCCCATTGATCCTAAGAGTGACCTTCCGGACAATCAGACTCCGGCGCAGGTGCGGTTTAAGAAGGATGCGGAGACAATAAAGGCCTTTGCAAATACGGTGAAGCTTGCGGACGTCAAAGCGGAAGACTTCGATACTGTGTTTTATACGGGTGGACACGGACCCATGTGGGACCTAGCAGAAGACCCTATCTCGATTGCTCTTCTCGAATCATTTTACAATTCCGGCAAGCCCATTGCTTTGGTTTGCCATTCACCTGGAGTGCTTCGCCACGTCAAGTACAAGGGCGAGCCGTTGGTAAAAGGGAAGCACGTCACCGGCTTTACGAATGGCGAAGAGACAGAAGTACAGCTTACGAAGGTAGTACCTTTTCTTGTTGAAGATGAATTGTTGCGACTTGGCGCCATCTTTGAAAAGAAGGCGAACTGGGAGGTTTTCACCATTATGGACGGAAACCTGATCACGGGGCAAAATCCGGCATCCTCGACCTCGACCGCTCAGGCCCTTTTGAAGCTGGTTGCTCAAAAAGTAACTGCTTAGTTCTACTGCTGGCGGAACCTAGAGGCACGTTGCTGACGTCATCTGTGCAGTCGGTCGGGGGTGATTGTCATCACCCCGGCCGTCAACACCACTCAGCAATCCACTCCTTACGCCTAGAGCGCATCCGCTGAACCTTTCATTCATGAATCAGGAGGAAATCATGTTCAATATCAATGAAAATGCGAGAGGAAGATCGGGCGGCTCTAATGCTCGTCATGGGCGATAAGAGGGAGGTAGAGCTGTATGAGGAGTCTGCCATCGGCTCGGCTTTGGGCAGCGATGCTTCCCCCGTATAGGGTCACGATTCTTTTACTGATTGAGAGACCAAGCCTGGCCCCTCCTCTATGCGGGTTCTGCGAGGGAACTCGAAAAAATGGATCGAAGATTTGCTCTAGGACATCTTCCGGCACTCCGCAACCTCCGTCGGTAATCGTAATCGCGAGCATCAGGTCACCTTTGTTGTTTGCATCATTAGTTTACGACCGATACGTATCGGCAGACATCGGTCTATTACACAGTTGCATAGAAAACGTCGTTCGCAATGCTTCGTCTGAACACCGGTCCTGTCCGTTGCGGAACCTTCGAAGGCCGCGTCTTTGATGACTTGTTGGACCAGCCGGCCGATGTGGACCAGATCCCTTCGCGAGTGCATGTCGTATGAATCGATTCCCGCGAGTATTAGTAAATCAGATATCATCCGTTTCAGCAGATTAACGTCGGACTGGATTCATGCGGCTGCAGTCCGATCACCTCGCTGCATCAGCTCTGCTAAAACATTAAGTCGAGCCAACGGGGACCGCAATTCATGCGATATGTCTTGGAGAAGAAGCTTTTGTTGATCGAGCAGATGCTGCACTCGTTCTGCCATAACGGTCGAAATCAAGGGCCAACAAAGCAAGCTCGTCGGTACGGCCGCCAAATGCGGGCAGCGCGCGAGCCGTAAGATCTTCATTAGCGATCGCCATCGCGGTCTTCTGCAGACTCCTAAGTGGGGCTGGAACAGACCCGATCAAGGGATGCGTTGTTCAGCTCGTCAATTCCGATGGCAATTCCAGATATTTCAAACAAGCAGAATGGCGTTTCAGGGTAGATGGCGATTCAGAAGGAGCATGAGTCATTTGTGCCGTTAACTTCAGACTTCAATTCAGATACATATTTTTCGCGTCTCTGCTTTTTTTATGAGGAACGCCATTTATCGAGATTTCAAGTATCTAAAGGGGGCGGTTGAAAACAATTAAGCACATGACTGGATGAATGAATTCGATAGTTCGAGCGGAACGTTCTGCGTTTAGTCGTAAAGCAAGTAAAGGCGCACCGGAACGCTTATCGATTTCATGGCTGATTTTGTTTGGCGGGTCAATGGTTGAGCCATCTATGAATGACTTTCTTCGATCACCCGACGGCTCCTGGTGCCAAAAAGCGTTGCCAACTCCAAGGTTGTTGTTTTGTATACGTCGGGCTAGACTTTGACCTGTGTCAGCCAGCAAGAGCAAGTCAGTACCTACAATTGGTGATATCGCAGATGTAGTTGGTGTCTCGCGTTCGACAGTGTCACGAGCGTTTGGCAGGCCTAATCTTCTCGGTGCGGACACGGTCAAGAAGATTCAGAAGGCTGCTGAGAAGTTAGGTTATTTTCCTAATCAGGCGGCCAGGGCGCTCAGTACAGGTCGGTCGGGAAATTTGGCTATTGTTGTGCCAGATATCGCAAATGCGTTTTTCCCACCCCTGATTAGGGCGGCGCAGCTTGCCGCCGACAATTTTGGGATGAGCCTCCTCTTAGGAGATTCGAACGAAGATCCAGCGAGAGAATTTACGTTACTGAACCGACTCGTGGTCCAAGCTGAAGGTCTTGTGCTGGTATCCTCACGAATGCCCAACAAAAAGATTAAGGAGATTGCGGGCAAGCACCCACTTGTGCTGATTAATCGAGATGTTTCAGGTATTTCACGTGTGCTCATCGATACTTCTTCCGGGGTTGAGGATGCAGTCGCTCACCTCGCACAGACCAAACATCGCAGGATCGCGTATGTCGGGGGCCCCTCTGTGTCGTGGTCGGAACAGCAAAGAAGTAGAGCGGTGCGGCGCGCCGCCGCGCGCGAGGGTCTCGCTGTCGAGTACATAGGAAGGGGTTATGCAACTTTTGATGCGGGACGAGAAGCTGCCGGTGCGGTGATTGCCGCAAGGGCGTCTGCGGCGGTCGCCTTCGATGACGTGGTTGCACATGGCCTGCTCGCCGGATTAAACGAGCTTGGTTATCGGGTGCCCCAAGATGTGAGTGTCATTGGATGTGATGATGTGCTGGGAGCAGAGACTTATCCTGCTCTCACCAGCGTCTCGGCCCGCCACATGGAAGCGGGGCGAATCGCAGTCGAGATGCTGCTCAAAATGATTGAAGATCCAACGAGCAGCGACGTACGGATCACGCTCGATACAAAGCTTGTTTTGCGTGCGACGACGGCGCCTCGTTGATAGTTAGAAAATAGGGCTAGATCGTTGCCCTTCTCATTGCTGGCTTAGCAAGTTGCCGTTGTGGTGAGATTTTTAAACTTCACCCCAGCCTACGCTCCCCTGAATGCTTTGGTTAAATACGGAGGCAGTAGGCTTGCTCCATCGATGCTGTCCTTCAGGAAGACGTGCGTGGGCTTATTATGACCTTAGATTTTTGCTCGATAAGTCTTATCAATCAGGTTTTGCAGATAGACCTTTGATTGCAGGATATCTGCAATCTGTTGGGGGCCTGAAATCTCACGCTCGATAGTGAAAGGACCTCTATAGTTGACCTCCTTCAACCTGCGGAACAGGGTTGGGAAGTCGACCTTTCCTTTTCCAATTGCGACCTCCTCACCCAATACATGTGGATCGGTCGGGAATAGGCCATCCTTCATGTGGGTGCCACGAACCAACGTTCCGAAGACATCCATAGCGTCAACCGGGTTGCCCTTGCCGTAGAGAATGAGGTTGGCGGTATCAAGGTTTACAAAGACGTTCCCGGACGCGACATCCTGGATCATGCGTAGCATCGTAATTGGAGTTTCTTCGCCTGTCTCGCACAGGAGTGAGAGCCCTTTGCTTTTGCAATGCCCTGCAATCTCCTTGATGGATGCGATGGAGGACGAGTAAAGCGGATGATTGGGGTCCTCTGGAAGAAATCCGAGATGCGTGTGAATAGCCGGAGCATGACACGCACTGGCAAAATCAGCCGCACGCTTCAATGCATCGATGCGCTGTTGTCGGTAGACCGGTGGGACGATTCCTATCGTCGACGGACCATGGTCGAAGTCAAAGATCCGCGGTCCTGGATTATGCTCGCTGACCGCTGAGAGTTCGACGTTGTACTTTTTCAAGGCGCGCAGCAAAGGGGTAACTTTATCCATGCTGAGATCTTCGAAGAAGATTTGGCACAGAGAGAATCCAAGATTGTGAACGTGCTTAATGGTCTCTTCTGGTGTTGCATCTTTTGCCACCTTTGCGACAATTCCGAGACGAGGAACGGCTTCATTCGCCCCTGCGACCGACGGAAGCGCGGTGCCTGTCATGGCGGTACCGAACAACTTCAAGAATTGACGCCGGTAGAGGGTGTTCACCGCGTCCTCCAGAATGAATGTTTGAACCTCTAAGCTTTTGAAAAGATATCATGCAACCGTTTTGCAGCTGACACGCGGGTTTGATATGTTGGGCTTCACCTTTTGGCTTTTGCGGAGCACCTCGTCGCAGGGATATAGCAATATAAGGATCGCGTGCAGAGGGCTTGGGAGAATCTATGAAAAAAAATGTTGAACGTCGTCGGTTTTTGAAGGTTGCGGGAGCCACAGTTATGGCTGGTACAGCTAAAGCCGTGATGGGGCAATCGTTGCAATCCGAACCTGCGGTTCAGATTGCCAAGGCGGCCCGGATATTTTCTGGTTGTTGCGCGTACACATACCGGCACTCATTTCAAGATGGCTCCCTTACGCTCGAGACCTTTATTCAGAAGGCTGTCGGATTGAGACTGGACGGAGTGGACATGACGGTCTACTACATGAAGAGTACAGATCCCGGCTATATCGAGAACCTTCGCTATCTAGGGTACAAGAATGGGGTGGCCTTCTCAGGAGTCGCCTGTGGCGCAAGCATGGTGCAGGCAGATTCGGCCAAGCGCGCAGAGGTACTTGGCGAGATTAAGAAGTGGGTGGATGTGACGCAACGTATAGGCGCTCCGCATTTGCGTGTATTTGCCGGCAAACAGCCTGTGGGAACGACCATGGTTCAATGTGTGTCGTGGGTTGTGGATTTGATGAGGGCAGCCAGTGATTATTCGGGTAGAAAGGGAATCACGATAGGGCTAGAAGATCATGTCGGGGTCTCACAAAGTGCTGACGTCTGCCTGGAGATCATGCATCGTGTAGACTCCGAGTACGCTGGCATCAACATCGACATCTCTCATTTCACACCGACTTCAACGCAAGATGCTTATGCTCAGATCGCTGCATGCCTTCCCTATGCGACTCATGCTCATGTTCGTGCCGGTTTCGACGATGGTTCGCCTATTGATCTCGACCGTGTGTGGAAGATGTTTGCGGACTCTGGGTACAAGGGGTACATGTCCTATGAGGGGGAGGAGAAGAGCCTCTCCGATACTCCTCACGCGATTACTGAGATACGACGGTTGTGCAAAAGGTACTCCAGCGTGTAGCCAGTTCATCGTTCTCTGAAGGTGACTACGGCCTAGATAGGCTTAGACTCAACCGCTTGTTGCCGTCACAGATCTTTGACACATCACCCTATGATGGGACCGGGGTCGACGATTACCTTAACTCTCACGTTCATTCCTCGGTTTCATCGTACGAGCTGTGAACTGGATTCAGGATCGAGGTACATATAGCAGTGTGGGTGACTTTTCAGTGCTGTAGCCGGAATCATTCCGCTGATAGGAGATTCCATCATGGCACGGACCGCGCCCGCTTTGTTGCTCCCTGGAACACAGCAGAATAACTGTTCCCCTCGAAGCAAGCACTGCACGGTAAGTGTGATGGCTCTGCGCGGTACATCATCAAATTTCAGGAAGCATTTATCATCGACCTGCTGCTGCCGGCACACCTCGTCGAGCTCCACCACCCTGACGGCGAGAGGATCGTCGAGATTTGCAGGTGGATCATTAAAAGCGAGATGCCCGTTCGCACCAATGCCGAGCAATACGAAGTCGATTGGAGCCTCAGCCAACTTGCTCGCATAGTCGCTGCACGCCGCTTCCGGATCGGTGCCTGGGGTGATCAAATGGTAGCGCGCAAGCGGAACGCGATCAAAGAAATGATGACGCAGCCAGTTTCCGAAGCGTTGTGGTGCATCTTCGGCTAGCCCGATATATTCATCCATGTGGAAGGCTGTGATCCTTTGCCACTCGATCTCTGGCTCCAAACAAAGTGCCGAGAGCATTTCACTTTGGCTGGGAGCGGCCGCAAAGATCATGCGTAAGTGAGATTTTGTCTGCTGTGCTGCGCGAATTGCTTCGGCGATATCTGCTGCGGCACGCTGGCCCATCTCTTTGCGGCTGGGCGCTATATGGATGTTCACGGAGGAAGACGCAATGTTGTTCATAAGTCTGTAGGAATGAGGGTCTCTAGTAAGAATTTATTGAAAAGAGCGGACAGGTTCATCTGTGTTGGAATTGAGCGACATGAGAAGGTCTTCAGAAGTGTCGCTTTTAGACGGGGCAATCATGCCGATGACAATATATACGAGGAAGGAAGCACACAAAGGAACCCCCACGGTGATCGCATTCGCATAGTGAGCATACTTGTTGAGCCAGGGCTGGGTTACGGAGAGTTTCAGGATACCGAAGGAAAGGGCACCTGCAACGCATGACCCAATGGCTGCGGAGGGCCCACTTCGGCGAAAGGGAAGTAGAAGCCCCAGCAGTATAGGAACGGCGATCGGCCCGAGCAGTGCTCCGTACCAAAGGATTACCATCCCGATGACTCCGCCAAAGTTTGAAGCAAACAAAGCCAGCACCATACTGATCAGAAGAAATGAAAAAGTTGTGAAGCGACCCAATAAAAGTTGTTGCCGATCGGATAATGATCCTCCACGCCGGAGTACCGGTACGATATCTCGAACGATTACAGCGGCGACTGCATTGGCATCAGACGAGGTCATTGCCATCGTGTGCGCAAACAGCCCTGCAAGAACGAGCCCAATCAATCCTGATGGCAATAATGCCTTAGTCAGTACAGCGTATGACTCTGTAGGGTCCTGCAGATGGGGAAAAAGAATCGGCGATGCCCACATAGGAAAGAATAGAACTAGGGGCCAGACAAGATAAAGAAGTGCAGAAAGAAGGGAGGACTTGCGAGCCGCTTCAGGAGTTGCCGAAGCGAGGAACCTTTGCGCCAGACTCCAGCTTCCACCGTTGTAGGACAACATATTCACAAAAAAATAAGTGGCAGCAAAGACGACTGTGTAGTCGCCGTGGAATGGCTGGTGATGGTCCTGCGGAAGACGGTGCCATATCAGCCAAAAGGCACTGACCCCTCCCAGCTTGAGAACGGTCGCGATCAACATAGATATGCCCGCGATCAACTGAATGATGAATTGACTAAGATCGGTCAATGCGTCGGCCCACAGTCCACCCATCACGGAATAGAAAACCGTTACTCCCCCTGTCAAAATGACTCCCCAAACCAACGGAACACCTGCAAAAGCATGGAGAAGAATTGCAGATGCGCTCCATTTTGCGCCGACGTCAAAGACCTTGAGGATAGCGCCGCTCCAACCTAACAGTTGTTGCGTGGGGAGGTTATATCGCACTTTCAGATACTCGAGAGGAGAGATAACGTGAAACTGCTGTCTCATTCTTACCCACTTCCCTGGAAAGATTTGCACTCCGACGAGGAGAGAGAGAGCAATTGAGCCAGCCCACCAGAAGTAAACGGTGATTCCTGAGGTGTAGGCCAAGGCGGCATATCCAACGAAAACTGCAGAGCTATAGCCCGACATATGGTGCGAGATGCCGGAGAGCCACCATGGCATAGTGCCGCCTGCAGTGAAGAAATCGCTGGTATTCTTCACTTTTTTGCGAGCCCAATAGCCTACGACCATCATCAGGACGAAGTAGGCTCCAAGCACGCCCCAGGCCAATGTACCCATATGCTCCCTCGTAAACGATATCCAGGAGTATTTTATGCAATCGGTTGCATCGTCATCAATGCAACAGCTCGCTTTAGTGGCGAGTCAGGTAGAAAAATGCAAGGAGGTCTGATAGGAGGTCAAAACAGTGAAGGTCGAGATGATCCTCCTAAGAGAATGGGGCTGATATTTGCCGTTGTATGTGAGCCTTCCTGTCCTCCCCACGCGAAGAGCAAATAAACAACCGGAAGACCCCCTGCACGAACGGTGAGCCCAGCGCTGAAGCTGTGGCGGAGATGATCGAAGGCGATGTCGTCACGGCGCAGGGCAACCTTCCCTTCATCAATCGAGAAGATCGCACCGATAGGGAACTTGCCGACAGAATGCTCGATGGTACCGCGAAGAAGAAGCAGGTTGGGAGCGCGGAAACGATAATCGGGGTAGCTCGCCAACATAGGCGCGCTGTTGATATCGGATCCTCCGAGTGTTGGCATGAAATAAAAAGGGACTGCACTCCCACGGCTAGCGAAGGACTCGGAAAAGAAGAGGCGGAGAGAAATTGCTCCCTCAAGTTTCTCTGTGGTAGAGATTATGGGGCAAGGACGAGCAGGGTTGTTTTTGACAGAGGCGGCGCGTTGGAGAGGAATGTTCCTGCCGGAGTTGTTGCCGGTGCAATCGTCGGGACCGTTGTTGATCAGCTGAGAGGGCCGGTTAGTGTAATACGCCTTGGCGAGTCGGGCAGGCATTAGGCTGTATAAGGGAATTTCATGGCTGAAGTCCGCGTTCCAGCGGCGGAATGAATATGCACTGTCACCTGCGAGATACTGCTGGAATTGAAAAAGGTAGTTGAGTCTAATTCGATTTTTGAAAAAACCTGGCTCAAGTCTCAGCCCTTCGGACGGCTGAAAGTACGCGGTCTGGCTGGTGAGGCCCGGAGCCGTTGATTCGTTGAAGATTTGATTGACTGTAGGAATCGAAGACGAGGTTCCGGAGCGAAGGGAAGGAAAACGCCCATTAAGCTCGGCGACAATTGCCATCCTCGCTGGTTGGAATAAGCCATTCAGCGGAATGATCGCGCTAACTCCAGTGATATTTTCAGAGAATCCATATGTCGTGTGGGTTGCTGGTATCGTATTTGGGCCAAGACCGTAATAGTCGACTCGTGTCAGCGAAATACTTTGGGAGTAGAGCTTCAGGAGCGGTGCGACCCTATAGGTTGTTCCTCTGGGGAGGCGATAAGCATTCATGTATCCGCCGGCCCGCCATGAGCCATTCAGCGTTGCCTGGGCGTCGATGTTGTAGCTAGTTCTCCATTCGTTGGCAAAATTTTTGTGTTCTACGAACGCAAGCCCGAACCCCATACCGCTTTGAGGTGCAAGGCCGCCAGCGGTGATATGCATCGGCTGTCCCATAACGAGGGTCTGGCCGCAGTCGGCCAGGCTGCTGAAGTTTAACTTTTTGCAGCTGGATAGGGATCCTCTTTCGACGCGGAAATCCCGGTGAAGGCGGCTCTCATTCTGCGCGAGTGCTGAAATCGAAATTGAGCTCAAGATGAAAGCCATCAAGACAGCCTTCATTATTTTTTCCTCTTCGAAGAAGTTGCGGTGTTCTTTCTGGATGAAGATTTTCGTGTGGTGCGGGAAGGGCCCCCTTTTGGAGAATCCTTTTTACTTGTTTGCCCGGCAGCAGCGACGAGTGCAAGGCGACCGCTCGGGGCAATCGGGATAGGCTGTGAGCCCGGCTTCGATTGCTTTGGCATTCTCTTAGGCGTGTCAGCGCGCGATCGAAGTAGAGTGGTCATGGACGCAATGTAAATGGCAGCGTCGTTCTCCGTAACGATTGGATGTCGTGGCAGGGTTTCGCGCAATGTTTGTGGAAGCCCGTGCTCAACGTGTTTAAGATGTTTAATCTGTGCCTTGATCAGATCGGACATAGGTCGCTGCATGTTGAATGCGGCCTTTGGCGGTGCGGGTACACGAATGAGTTCCATTTCGTTATCTCCTCAAGCTCAATCGTTCTTGAATCTTGGGCAATCATTATCGCTACGCATGATGTTCTGATTCAGGTAACCGAGAAAGGTGTTGGCAGCAATCTCGCGTGGCGATCGTTCAATATAGTCGCCGATTAGATATTCCGTGATTGTGGCCGGAATCGAGGCATGTTCAAAGACGTCATTGATGACTGTTCCACGAGCGATCCACGGAGAGATTAAGATTGCGGGCACCCGTACGCCGAGACGATCGAAGTGAAAGGGGTCGGGTGTACCTGTAGCGGTTGGTTGTGCTACGAAGCCGTCGGGAGTGCACGACGGAGGTGGAACGTGATCGTAGATTCCCCCGTGCTCGTCATAGACGATTAGAATTGCCGTGTTCGGCCAAAGCTTCGGGTTGTTACGGACTGCGTTGTAGACACTGGCGATGAACTGCTCGCCGGCTCGTACGTCATGGTCAGGATGCTGGTCTGAAGCGACCAGTTCTCCACGACCATTTGGGTCTTCATGATCGGTATAGTTCGGCTCAATGAAGCTATATTCCGGAAGCCTGTTTCTGCTGCAGGCGTCGAGAAAATCTTCGAAGGTGCCGAAGAGAGCGGGCTGATTTTGCAGAAGGTTAACGACTTCAAGTGAAGAACTGGCTTCATCGAAATAATAGAGCCGGGTGGAATGGCCGTTGGCAACGAGCCTTTCGTAGATACTTTTGTACTGCTTGTTCCAATAAAAAACGTCCATACTGACCTGTCCAAACGAAGTTCCGTAGTGAGCGAAGGCTCGATTGCACAGGGTTGGGCCAGGAATAGATGAAAACCAGCGATTGAAGGTAGCGAACTCTGTTGCCAGCGTTGCAAGAACGGGAAGTTTTTGCGGAGTGAAGTAGTTCAATATCTTGTGAGAGTGGGTTACGTTGTATTGCTGGTTGTAATAGCTCTTGACGAATCCCTGCATGTTTGCAGTGCGGTTCGGATTCTGGGCCGTGGTGACGCCACCAAAGATCTGAAGATCGACAGCAGGGAAATGGTGGTCAGGATCGGGGTCCAATTGACTTTGATATTCCGCGTCGGGAGCAACGGTGATAGGAACTCCTGTCGTGTCCGGATTTGTCTCGTGGCCTATCAGGCCATCAATCTGCGGGTATTGGGCATGAAGTGCTCCCAACATATGGTCAAAGGAGCGATTCTCCATCATCAGAACCACGACGTGCTTAAGATTCTGAATGCCTGGCAACGTTCGATTCAGCATTTATGCCTCCGAGGGCATTTGATTAGAAAAGATCTACGATTGCGATGGGGGCCCGGAAGTTGCGTGATATGACTAGAGAGTTTGCAAAATGATAAGGATAGGGAGCCTTTTTGTCATTGAGTTTTTTTATAGGCGCCCGTAATCGAGTTTTGGTCAAAACTGTCAGGCAAGTGCGCGCCCGTGAAACCCATCGCGGAATCCTGATAAAAACTGCGGTGGAGCTGACAGTTCAAGTAGGTCACATGAATCATTTGACCAAGTGAGTTTCGTATTTCGCTATCTATCGCCTCTATCGCGTGGCGGCTCGTTCTAGTTATTGAACAACTCAAGATGTAGCCAACTCGTCCCTGCCTAGAGCCCGCCTTCGATTTCTTTCAAATGGTTCGCGGCGCATGCTCTTTATCCGACGGTAGATTTTCCGCTGATTGACAGCCATCATAGGATGGCTCGGGGCTTCTTCAACGGGGGTGCATTATTCTGTATGCGTGACGGGAAAGGACCCAGGAGTTCGAAGCAGTTTTGGGGGAGACATCCGCGGTCAGATGCTGTTTCCGACGACTTGCTTTTTGGGCTGGCACTCAAGATATGCGGTCAAACAATGAGGTGGCGTTGTTAGCGGAAGATCGCCTTGAACGTCAGGTTATAAGCCGTGTTACTTGGCGAATCGTGCCCTTCTTGGCGCTGTTGTATTTTGTGGCGTTTCTTGACCGTATCAACATTGGCTTCGCTGCTCTGACAATGAATAAAGATATTGGGCTCACATCGCAGACGTTCGGCTTTGGAGCGGGTATCTTCTTTTTCGGGTATTTCCTCTTCGAGGTGCCTTCGACAATTATTCTTCATCACGTCGGAGCACGTTTCTGGATTGGACGCGTCCTTATTACCTGGGGATTGGCGTCGGCAGGTATGGCTTTCACGAAAGGGGCGATGAGTTTTTACTTGCTTCGCTTTTTGCTCGGCTTAGCTGAGGCAGGATTTTTTCCAGGCATCATTCTTTATCTCGGATACTGGTTTCCAGCTCGCCATCGCTCCGGTGTCGTAGCGTTATTCATGGCTGCCGCTCCCATTGCAGGATTTATAGGATCGCCATTGTCCGGTGCGCTCATGCAGATGCACGGCATTATTGGGCTCAAAGGGTGGCAGTGGCTCTTTCTATTAGAGGGTCTTCCCGCTGTTCTTCTAGGTTTTGTGACGTTTTGGATTCTCACTGACCGGCCCGAGAAGGCCAACTGGCTAACCGAGGAGCAAAGCACGTGGCTCATTCAGGCCATCGAGAAAGAAGGTGCAAAGGGTCCTGATCGTAACCTGGTTCATAGCCCTTGGCGAGCGTTGGGCGACTGGAAGGTGCTTACTCTCGCATTGGCGTACTTTGGAACATCGGCGGGACTTTACACCATCGGCATCTGGGCGCCGCTGATCCTGAAAACGTCCGGTTTATCTATCATGCGCGTAGGCTACCTAGTGGCCATTCCGAATCTCATCGCGGTGATAGGCATGTTGCTTTGGTCGCTGAACTCGGACCGAACAGGAGAGAGGTACTATCACGCAGCGATAGCGTGCCTGATAGCAGCCATGGGGATGGCGATATCCGCCAATGCGAGAGGCTCGGCCTACATTGCTATACTCGGACTGTCTTTTACTGCGTTTGGGGTAAGCGCGGCCAAGCCGCCCTTGTGGACACTTCCGACGAAGTTCTTTGCTGGCGACGGAGCAGCTGCATCCATCGGGCTTATCAATTCTCTAGGAACCCTGGGGGGATTTGCTGGTCCTTACATGATTGGTGCAACCGAGAAATCCAGCGGGAATTTTAGCCAAGGGTTGTATCTTGTTGGTGGGTCTCTTGTGATTTCCGCAATCACAGTTGTGACTCTTCGCTTTATTATCGCGAAACGTAACGGAGCCATTTGAAAATGTCTGCAGAAGAGAGAAAGTATCGCATCGCTGTGATACCTGGCGACGGCATTGGTAGGGAAGTCGTGCCAGAGGGGCTTCGTGTTCTCGAAGCGGCCGCAAAACGGTTTGGTTTTGGTATCACTTTCGATCAATTTGATTTCGCATCGTGCGACTACTATCTCCGACACGGTCGCATGATGCCAGAGGACTGGAAAACTCAGATTGGGTGCCATGATGCGATCTTTTTTGGAGCAGTTGGCTGGCCTGAAAAGGTGCCGGATCATATATCGCTGTGGGGATCCCTCATTGCCATGCGGCGTGAATTTGACCAGTATGCAAACGTTCGTCCAGTCCGTTTGATGCCCGGGGTTCCGTGTCCATTAGCAAACCGCAAGCCTGGCGATATTGACTTCTTCGTCGTTCGTGAAAATACAGAAGGCGAGTATTCGTCTATTGGTGGCAAGATCTTCGCCGATAGCGAACGAGAGATCGTGGTTCAAGAGACGGTTATGACACGCATCGGTGTCGATCGTATTTTGAAGTTTGCCTTTGAACTTGCTGGTCGCCGAGAGAAAAAACATCTAACGTCAGCGACAAAATCGAACGGAATTTCTATATCAATGCCGTACTGGGATCAACGGGTCGAAGAGATGAGTAAGGCATATCCGGAGATAAGAGTCGACAAATATCATATCGATATCCTTGCTGCTCACTTTGTTCTCAACCCTGATCGTTTCGATGTTGTGGTGGCTTCTAATCTCTTTGGGGATATTCTTTCTGATCTCGGTCCAGCTTGCACAGGCACGATCGGTATCGCTCCGTCTGGGAACATCAACGTTGAGCGCAAGTTTCCCTCTCTGTTTGAACCTGTGCATGGCTCGGCTCCTGATATTGCTGGAGAGGGCATAGCCAATCCAATTGGACAAATCTGGTCCGCTGCGATGATGCTGGATCATCTTGGTGAAGACGAGGCGGGAAGAGCGATCCTTTCGGCGATCGAAACTACATTGCAGGAGAAACGTCTCTGCACACGCGATGTTGGCGGATCTGCTGGGACCGCGACAGCCGGAAAAGCAATTGCCCAGAGCATTGGCTGATGGGTTCCGGCCGGTAGCGGACGAATATTGGGGCTTCGCTCAACCCGTCTACTTACGTTGAAGGATGACGCCCATGGCTTGGAAGTCGCCGCGGAGTTCAAGGTCGACTCCACGGTGCATCCAATAGGCTCCGGTCGCCGCAGTGGGTGTATTTGAGGCTACTTTGCCTGCAAGAGGGCGCAATGCATAGGTTGCATTTTCATCCAAACCCCTCATGTAGACGCGGGGGAAGGGATAGTTCTCAGTACTTGAGTGAAGAAATGCAAACACAACAGCCTGCTGGCCATCACGAGAGACGCTTTCTGTGATTGACTGTTCCCCTTCGCGCGGCGATCTTAGACGGTAAAGCGATCCTCGCTGCACAGTTTCTCGAATGGACTTGTAGTCAGCGACCATCTTTTTCGCTAGTGCAATATCTTCAGGGCTCCACTTGTTGAGATTGGCGCCGATTCCAAGCGAACCCTGCATCGACGAGAGAAAACGATATTCGAGAGAGAGAGTACGTTGATTGACCCAAGTGGGCGAATCTGTGACCCACGCCATCATGACGCCTGGAGTATAGGCATAAGTGAAACCATCCTGGATCACAAGACGATCATAAGCATCGGTGTTGTCGGAGGGCCATACCTCATCTGTCAGAGCCATGATGCCGAGATCTACGCGGCCTCCTCCACCTGAGCAACTCTCAAATTCGACATTAGGATGCCTTTTTCGCAGCTGCGCCAGGATGTCGTATACGTTTCGGGTGAAATCAATGTATATATTCTTCTGCTGCTCGACCGGAACCGCTGGCCAACCGGGTTCGGACCAGTTGCGGTTGTAATCCCATTTAATAAAAGAGATATCGTTATCCGTGAGAAGCTTATCGAGCCATTGGAGAACGTAGTCGTGAACATCCGGTCGCGCCAGATTAAGGATTAATTGATTTCTGCCTTCCGTGCGTGGGCGTCCGGCAAAGTTGAGAACCCAATCGGAATGCTTGCGGTAAAGATCACTATCGGGATTAACCATCTCAGGTTCAACCCACAGACCGAAATCCATGTGAAGCGCATGAACCTTATCGATAAGGGGTTTTAGGCCATGGGGGAACTTCTGAGGATTGACGTACCAATCTCCTAAACCGGCATGGTCGGTTTTTCGTTGTCCGAACCAGCCATCATCCATTACAAAACGTTCAACGCCCAGACTCGCGGCCTTCTCTGCAAGAGCCATCTGGCCACTTTCATCAACGTTGAATGTTGTTGCCTCCCATGAGTTATAAAGCACTGGCCGGAGCTTCCGAGATGGAGAATTCGGAAGGATCCTGTCAGTTTCGTATCGATGTAAAAGGCGCGAAGTGCCTCCCAAGCCCTTATCTGAAAAGCCGCCATAGAATTGGGGAGTTTGAAAGTGGTCGCCGCTTTTAAGGAGATATGCGAAATCAAATGAGTTTGGCCCGCCTGTTATACGAACATCCTGAAGCGCATTCTGCTCCACCGTAATGGCCCATGACCCGCTCCAGCCCAGTGCTCCGAACCAGACCCTTCCTTGATCTTGATCGTCTGAGGCGGCCTGATCAATCATGAACCAAGGATTATTCTGAGCTCCTGTTGTGCCGCGCCGACTCTCCAATACGGTTTTGCCTCCGTGGATAGGTTGTGATTGAAGGCTCCACTCTCCTGCCCATCGGCCAGTGACATAGTGAAGGCGATAGTCGGTATTTCTAGGAAGATTCCAAGTGCCAGAAGCAACTTGTTCAATTGTGAAAGGTTGCTTGGTTCGATTCTCGATATCTGCGGAGCGACGGAGAATACCGGTTTGTTGATCAATCTGATATTGAAGGGTGACGTAGACATCGCGTGAGATATCTTTCAGTAGGATATCGATCCTATCTTCCCCGGTGGTATGAGAAACATACTTCAAGACAAGATCACGATTTCCGTCGGGAAATGTAACCTTGAGATCTGGTTCAACGTAAAGAGCTCCACCCCAACCGGTGTATTCCTGCGGAGTCGTATTGACCGGCATCTCAAATGAGGAGAGGCCAGATATCGCTTGAGCTGCAGGAAATTGTTGATTCTCAGGAAGTCGTTCACCCCAATAGAGCGTCTGCACCTCTCCTTGGCGATTAAGGCCGATGACATAGGTGATATCCCCGCCATCGAGCCTGAAGACATTGGTTTCCTTATCAAAGTGAACCGATGCCGCAGCGTGTTGAGAGCCACACAACAAGATCAAAATAATTGCCGATAGGGCAACCGCGTCTCGAGTTCGACGAACAGAATTTACAAACCGCATCAAGGCCCCCCTGGGCGCGCAACGAGGATGGTCGAGCCCGAACTTAGGAGTTGCGAGATCCATACATGGTGTTTATGGCGTTGCCATAAGATAAGGTGGACAGTTTATCGGATACTAAGATTACTCTCCATGGCAAGGATGCGCTAGATTGCCGGGTACGGCATATGGCGGAGCATCCAATTGTGGGGGAGCTTGACTATCCGGTAATTGCCAGTCAAGACCCCCGGTAGGACGTCCAACCAACGAGCGTCGACCTAAATTTCTAACTCGTTTTCTCCGCTTACGACCGCATGCTAAATGGATGAAAACCACCACGATGAGTTCCCGCTTCATGGCCGTTCACCGAGACCCGCGCATTCTTCAGCGGCCGATCCACACAGATTTGCATGAAGCTGCGTCGGCACTTGGATCTTTTTCTGGTAGGCCCATACATGTTCCCATTGTTCGGGGCTCCAGCCATGGCACGAAAGATTCGTTACGATATGAGGTAATGTAACTTCACTTTCCGTCAGGTGCCCGTTGCAAACAATTGCCAACCGGTCGAAAGATCCAAAATAAGAACATTTGACGGTGATCTATATCTCGCGCAAACAGGAGATGCGGTTGAGCGGTTAGAACTAGCGCACCTGCGATGTTCCGAACGAACGATCTACAAGTTATCGTCATACCGCACGATAGCGAGACGCCGGGCTGTAGGGAGAGCCTGCACCATATACAAGGACATCACAAGCGTTGAGTCAATATCTGTCCGAAAACCCGAAGCCCTCGAGACGCAAAAAGCACTTATTTAGCGCGATCCACAGATAAAAAAGCAAAATTCTGGAGGGACTGAGCCACCAGCGTCACGTGCGGCTCACACAATTAAGCTCGAAAGCCTGAGACGGTGAGATTGCTTCCCGTGTCATAGTCGCTGGCTGAGTGTAGGGAGTTCTTCCTTGGGTGAACTGCTCCATCGCCCCCAACCGAAAGACATCTGCGGAAATCCTCTTCTCGATTTCCATAGATCCAGTGATGGCGCTATCATGGAGCGTCATCAGCTCTGCCACGTAGTCTAGAGGAATAGGGGAAGACAACTATCTTAAATGAACGTGCTCAGGCGACGTGACGGCGGCAAGGTCCAGACCATCGCTAGTCTAGCTTCGCTCTCAGCGAGCAAGGTGGAATGAATAATTTTTATCCTCGTTTGGTGGCAGTAGGGACGGCGTGGGCAGTTGCCGTCAGCCTGGTTTATTACTTTAGCGATCTGAAGACCGCACTCGCCGCGGGAGCTCAGGTGCGAGAGCATGCGACTTTTAATTCAGGTCAGGTACGTGCGTCTGAAGATCCAGCAAGGGTGATCCATGGGAAGGCTCTTTACGGGATAAATTGCCAGGCGTGTCATGGGCAAGATCTGCGCGGGGGCGATATGGGAGGGCCAAATCTCCTGCGCTCGCAGGCAGCTTTGACGGATCAGCGTGGAGAGCTGATCGTTCCTATCATTCAGGGAGCGCGTGTGGCGCAGGGAATGCCGAACATTGGTTTGAACGACGAAGACGCTGGCGCCGTGGCCGCTTACATACGTTCTGTCATTGCCACGATTGGTAGTCAGGGAGCGCCTCCCGGAGGAAGCGCGAAGCCATTGGATGTTGTGGTGGGAGATGCAACGAAAGGCGAAAAATATTTTGCGTTGCATTGCGCGAGTTGTCATTCAACGACCGGGGATCTGAAGGGGATCGCAACAACTTATACAGATGCAGCACAGTTGCAGGCGCATTGGCTCGCCGGTGGAGCGAGCAATCGAAATGCACCTGCCAACGCCACGGTAGACGTGACGGTTTCGTCTGGACAGAAGATTTCAGGAAAACTTATTCGCATCGATGACTTCATCGTGACGCTTCGGCAACCAGATGGCACACAACGTAGTTTTGCCCGGAAAGGTGCCGTGCCAACGGTGATAGTGCATGATCCGATACAGACTCATCGAGACATGCTGGCCCGCTACACAGATGCTGATATTCACGATGTGACCGCATACCTGGTGAGTTTGAAGTGAAATATACACATATACCTTCCATTGCGTTGTCGCTCCTGTTATCCACTTTTTCACTTTGCCAAGGTGGCGGTGTTGCCCCAAAGGATTTACTCAAGCCGCTCAGGAGCGATTGGCCGACATACAACGGCGATTACACCGGTAAGCGATACAGCGGGTTGGCCAAAGTGAATCGCCAGACGGTGAAAAACCTATCTCTGGCATGGTTCTCACAACTGACTCCGGGGGGAGAACCGGCGGCGGCTTCGACTGCTGTGTCAGCAAGAAGCCTCCAGACACCGCTCATTGTGGGAGGTGAAGGAACAGGAACCCTGAATATCCGATCCGGTTCAATTAAAGGATCAGTACTCGCGGTTGACGGAACCCTTTATGTGACTATGCCGGATAATGCCTGGGCGGTTGACGCTCGCGACGGTCATCAGCTATGGCATTACTTTTGGAAGACAAAAGGTGGAACGCATATTGGCAATCGCGGGTTTGGTATGTGGCACGACTATCTTTTTATGGAGACGCCTGACGACTATCTGGTGTCACTCGATGCAAAGACTGGCAAAGAGCGTTGGCACAAGATAATTGCCAATGTAGAAGAAGGATATTTTGCGACTCCGGCCCCAATTGTCATTGGCAATCACGTGCTGGTTGGCGTGGGAAATGATATAGATTCCCCGGGCTTCCTGCAGTCGTTCGATCCCGAGACGGGTGAATTGCAGTGGAAGTTCTATACGGTTCCGATGAAGAAGGGTGACCCGGGTGCGGATACCTGGAAAAATATCGATGCGGCGCGACATGGGGGTGCGCAAACCTGGATTACTGGAGCATACGATTCACAAACAAATCTTTATATCTTCGGAACCGGAAATCCGACGCCGGCATATACGACCGGTTTGCGTGGCGATCTGGATAATCTGTTTACCTGCTCGCTGATCGCAGTGGATGTGGATACAGGGAAGATGGCGTGGTACTTTCAGACCTCGCCTCATGATATGCACGATTATGACTCCGCTCAGACGCCCATTCTGTTTGACGCAATGTATAAGGGCAGGATGCGTAAGCTAGTAGCGACAGCGGCTCGTAATGGCTACTACTTTCTTTTAGATCGTGTCACTGGGGATCGTCTTGTGACAGCCCGCTATGGGATGACAACGAATTGGGCGGATGGGCTGAATCCCTCAGGCGGCCCCAGGCGTAACCCGAACAAAGACGCAACGGTTCCAGGTTCATTGGCCTCACCGAATTCTTCTGGAACCATCAATTGGCAACCCGTAACCTTCTCTCCCGCGACGCGTCTTTTCTACACCTACGAAATAGATACTTTTTCGATGCTGCATCTGACTGATACAGATCCACGTGGTTCGATGGGGTTGGGTGGGAAGGAAGAATTGTTCGTGGGCAGCACAGGGAGTTACTTGACGGCTCTTGACTATCGCACCGGGAAAACTCAATGGCGCCACAAGTTTTATAACGCAGGGACTATCGGCGGCGGCGGTTTATTGTCGACCGCCGGTGGTCTTGTATTTACAGGAGATGGTTCGGGCAACCTCGTTGCTTTTGACGCAGCGGATGGTAAGACTCTTTGGAACACACGCATTGGGATGATTTCAAACGCACCGCAGACCTTTGAATTAGACGGTCATCAATACATTATTTGCGCATCAGGCGATACACTATGGTCTTTCATTCTGAACTGACGCGCCATTGCTACGATTTGATTCGTTTATTGAATCAATTATTCGATACAGAAATTGTGGCACTTCGTGTAGAAATGGTTTCTGCTAACAAACCTTACGGTGCTTCCGTACTACAGCCGATAAGATGCACCATTTGACGAATTCAAGGTCCATTAGCCGAAAGGATGATGAGCTATGTCATACCGCAGCTTGCTGGATCGTCGTAAGTTTCTTCGTAGTGCGTGTGGCAGTGTCGTCGGCGGAGCTTTGCTTGGAGAGTCGACTGCCAGAGCTCAAACTGAATCAACTCAGCGAGTCACCCCTGAATCAGTCACTCATGCGAGCGCATTCCGCCCTTTGACCGATCGCGAAAAAGTAGCTCGCATCGCTTCTAACAGTTATCCCATCCGGTGGATATTCAAGAATCACGGCAATGTAGGGGACAAGGCAACTGTCGCGAAGATGAAGGCGAAGTACGGCGAGATTACGATGCTCGACTTTCCTTCCTTCACCGCCAAAACCTTTCCTGGTGTCACCAAGATGGATATGTGGTCCAGTTTGTTTGGCGACATGGACGACATGAGCCAGTACGAAAAGATGAATATCACGGGGTATGACGGGAAATCCCGAACCGTTGTGGAATTCGATCCATCGACAACCTCGAGCAAGCGCTGGCTGGAGAAGATGGCGAACGTCCAGGCAAAGTCGGGAGTTTATTGTCACCACATCTCAAACAATGCGCCTCGAGATATTTGTGATTTCGACGAAGGCAAGCGCAAGGCTGGAGTGCAAGTCGCGAAGAAGTGGATTGACGGAGCAGCTTTACTCGGGGCCAAGTCGATGCGCGTTAACAGCGGGGGACCACGTATCGCCCCTTGGCCGCAACCAAACGAGTCGAGCTATCCCAAGAATCCTGAAATCGAAAGATATCTCGACAACTGTATAGAGTCGTTTAAAGAGATGGCGGACCATGGCGCCAAAGCCGGTGTTAAGGTAACCATGGAAAACCACTGGGGGCTGACTGCAAATCCGATTAATATCCGCATCATCGTAGAGGAGGTGAATAATGTCTTCTGTGAAGCCAGCCCAGACTTCTGCAATTGGGAGCATAAATATCTGCATTATCACGCATTGAACGATCTTGCCCCGTACGCCCACACGACGGTGCATGCGAAATTTTGGGATCGATTCGGAGAGCCGGATGTTCAGCGGGGTGTTCGTATCATGCTAAACAATAACTACACGGGCGTGTTCGCTTTGGAATATGAAGACGGTCCGTGGGATGGTATCGAAGGTGCACAGTATCTTTATCGCCAAGTGATGGCCGCTCTGTAATACGCTATGGGTTCGTTACAAATTGGAAGTGGATTGCTAATAATCTAAGTTTGTAGCTTCAAGTCTGTCGACAGATTGCCCTTCACCCGGCGAGGTTATATGTTTACCTGCAACTAGGACAGGGATGCCGTCAAGTCAGGGATGTTTGAGAACGGCTCCCCACTTTTCAATAGGATGGATTGTTATGGGCTTTAGGCGTTTTATTCAGTGCGGCCGTTTAGAGGGGCGCGGGAGCAAATTTGTAACGGCTGGAAAGGTACTTGGAGGGGTCTTATTGATTTTTCTGTCGACCTCCTGTGGTGTCGATGCGGGTGCTCAGGCGAAGGCCAAAATCCCTGGAAATGACTGGATTCAGCTCTTCAATGAGTCAGATCTCAACGGGTGGACGAAGATCGGTGCAGAGAGTTGGACGGTTGAAGATGGCCTCATTCACGGTCGCGGGTTGACGAAGGCGTATGGCTATCTTCAGACGGACAAAGACTACAAAGACTTTCAGTTGTCGATCCGGTTCAAATGTGTGGGCGACGGTAACAGCGGCATCTTCTTTCATACGGGATTCAAGCCGAATTCTGTGGACACGACGCAAGGAATGCAATTTGAGATCGATTGCACCATGATGCATCACACCGGCGGTGTTTACGCTGAGGACGGCCGCGGATGGGTGGTATGGCCTTCTCCAGAAAATGAAGGTGTGGTTCGCAAGGGCGAATGGAACGATTACTTCGTCGAGGTAGTTGGCAATCATTACCGTTCGCGCCTAAACGGTGTGCAAATGGTGGACTTTACCGATCCTCATCCAGGTTCCCCTGACGGCACGATTGCACTGCAGCTTCATGCCGGTGGTCAGGGCAATATGCAGTTTAAGGATATCTGGATTCGTGACCTTTCCAAGCGTTGAAAGAAGGCATTGCTCAGTGAAATTGAAAATGAGAATGCGAAGGCAGAAGCGTTTGGTGATGAGACTTAGCTTGGCCGCGCTCTTTCTGAGTGGCTTAGCGATTACTGCGATTCCGGCTAACGCGCAAGTGGGTGCCGAAGCACATAGTATGTGGCGTGAATACGGTGGCGCAGCTGATGGCGCCCAGTACTCCTCGTTACGTCAAATAAATCGCACAAACGTAACCAAGCTCCAGCCCGCCTGGATGTTCGCAACTGGCGACACGCGCGGCTATGCATTCAATCCGCTCGTCATCGGGCGCACGATGTATGTGCTCGCCCATGACAACGCTGTAGTTGCTTTAGAGGCTGCGACAGGAAAAGAACTTTGGTCGCAGCCCCTCCACGCGAAGACCCTACTAATCACGAATCGCGGATTGACTTACTGGCAGAGCAAAGACGGAAACGATTGTCGGCTTATTCTTGCGGTGGACAATACACTCGAAGAACTCGATGCAAATACCGGAAAGCCAATTGAAAGCTTTGGAGTGAACGGGCGCGTCGACCTTCGCGAAGGCTTGGGACGCAGGCCTGAAGATCTGAGGCTGGTGCAGTCTTACAACCCAGGCCGGATTTACGGAGACCTATTAATTCTCGGATCGGCGACGAACGAAGAGTATGAGTCTGGTCCAGGGGATGTTCGAGCCTACAACGTTGTGACAGGTAAATTGGCGTGGACCTTCCATACCATTCCTCACCCTGGCGAACCCGGTTATGAGACTTGGCCGAAGGACGCCTGGAAATCAGTCGGGGGTGCCAATGCGTGGAGCGGCATGGCTATAGACAATAAACGGGGTATTGTTTTTATCCCTACAGCCAGCCCGAAGTACAACTTTTATGGGGCGAACCGTCCCGGGAAAAATCTGTATGGCGACAGCTTGCTGGCCCTGAATGCGAGAACAGGCAAACTGATCTGGTACTACCAGATGGTTCATCATGATATTTGGGACTATGACAATGCGACTACACCACAGTTGCTGACGGTCCACCATGACGGACACATGGTGGATGTGGTTGTGGTGGCTAGCAAAGTGGGCTTTGTATGGGTGTTTGAGCGTGCAACAGGCAAACCGTTATGGCCAATCAAGGAGAGAGCAGTCCCCAAATCGGATATGCCCGGTGAAACGACTTGGCCGACTCAGCCGTTCCCATCGAAGCCAGCTCCATTCGCGAGGCAGTCCTTCACCGCCAAAGACCTTAGTCCATTTCTAGAGGCACGGGAGCGCGAAAGCCTACTGAAGCAGATGGCGGCTGCACGGAACGGAGGATTGTTCACGCCTCCTTCAACAGTGAATACCGTGGAGATGCCCGGTAATAACGGAGGAGCAAACTTCGGTGGCTCAGCTATCGATCCTGTGCATGGATACTTCTATGTCGTATCAAAGGATCTTCCTTCCATGCTGAAGCTGGCCATCGCCTCGGAGCCGCTAAAATCCGGCACTCCCGAGGACCGTGGACAGGCAGCATATGAAGCGAACTGTAGTCTCTGCCACGGAGACAATCGCCAAGGCCAACCTCCTGCAATTCCGTCCTTAGTCGATATCAATGAACGTCTTTCAAACGATGAGATTCAGAAGACGATTCGTTCAGGAAAAGGACCGATGCCATCGTTCGAAAGACTAGGTGATGCTGAAGTCGATGCAATCCTTACCTATCTCAAGCATCCCGATCGCGTCTCTGGACTATTGGTTCCGGCTTCGAAGTCCGTTGTCAGCGATCCTGTCCATGCACATTATCGCAGCGGCTTTGGATTTATGTTCGCCGAGAGTGGTTTGCCTGTGATTGCTCCACCATGGACCACCCTGACGGCCTATGACTTGAACAACGGAGAGATTCGCTGGCAGATTCCGTTAGGCGAGGTTCCTGAACTAGCGGCGAAGGGTTATAGGAATACAGGCTCGCACTTCCCAAAGACGAATCCTGTCGTAACGGCCGGAGGCTTGATATTCACGGGAAGTCGTGACCGCAAGGTCCGCGCTCTCGATTCCTCCAGCGGCAAACTATTGTGGGAGGCGGAAATGCATGCAGCGATAGAGGGTATGCCTGCGGTATATGAGGTCAATGGGCGCGAGTACATTGTCTTCTGCGCTGCAGCTCGATCAACGACGCATACCCATGCTATTCCAGGGCATCCCGCATCCCAGGAGCCAATCCACGGAGCGTATGTGGCCTTTGCCCTTCCGACCGAAGATCAGAGAAAGTGATCTGGATCGTACTAAATATCTAAAGCGAATTCAGATACTCAAACGCAGCAATCGAAGCTGCACTGCGGGGCAGTAGATCTCGTTCTGCATCATTAAAGATGATTTGTGTGGAACCAAGATAACGCGACATGATGTTATTCTCGATTGCCTGACGCGTTGCTGTGCGGAATATTCCATCGCCAAATCCTTCAAAATCTCGAAATAGAATGCATTGAGGATTATTCAAGTGAACGAGCGCCGCAACCGCTAGACCGACGCAAGTGCCTGCGTTTTGAAGCAATCTGGTCGCCTCTGTATTTCCATGAAGAGCGACTTCTTCCAACTCGCGCGTCTTCCGCACAGGAAATCCAGACAGTTTTGCTGCGTTACGAAGAGCGAGGCCTCCAGCTACGGTGTCCAGACATCCTTTGCGGCCACACCTGCATTGGAGCCCTCCGGGAACGACGGCGATGTGTCCAATCTCACCAGCGCTGTCGCTATGTCCGCGATAAAGTTTTCCGTGCATATAGTGAGCGGATCCTATCGTGCGACCCAACATAATGCTTGAAAAATGCTCTATATCGCGCCCTTTTCCGAAGAACTTTTCACCCACAGCAATTGTGTTCGCATCATTGTCAACCCATACGGGTATCCTGAGAGCTTTCGCTATAAGCTGTGCTGCGGGAACATCACGCCAGCCGAGGTCAGCGGAATATCTGCAAATACCCTCATTGGCATCTACGATTCCGGAGATGGTAATACCAATGCCTCGAATCCGGCTACGAGGAATTCGAGCTGCACGGAGGATCTCCTGGAGCGCCTTCTGCACTGTCTTTACAAGATGCCCAGGACTTTTACGGGTAGGAAGATTGTGGTGTGCAACGACCTCTCCACAAAGATTCGTGATCACCATGGGCATCGCAGATTCGCCTACAGAGATACCGACAAAGTAAGCATGGGATGCCTGTAATCGAAGGTTTACGATCGGCCGACCGCGGCGCCCATTTGTAGACAAGGAGGGAATCTCAGCTAGCAGTCCTTGCTGCAGCAGGGACTGTGTCACCTCTGTAATTGCCGCGGGGCTAACCCCTGTTATCCCGCTGAGTTCCGAGCGGGACAATTCTCCCGAACGCAACAAACTTGTAATCACCGCATTACGCGCAGAGCGGAAATGCTGTTTTGGTGATCGTTCTCCCGCTGGCATTTTTTCCTTTCCCTTAGTCCATCCAACTTATGAGAAAGTCTGACAAAAGAAATGTTGACGCTTCTTAAAGGGAACAATATCATCCATCTACTGAAAAATTGTGTGTGTCGTTTGAAGCAATCTGGAATCTGCTTCCCCATACAAAGACGTCTATTTGTTTCGGTTACTGAATAAATCCAAGCGACGACAAAGCCTTAGCGCAGTAGAGCGATTGCAAATGCGAGTGAGCAATGCCCAGGCACATTGAAGTTGTAGCAGATTTCGAGGAGGTGACTATGAAACACATGAAAAATCAGGATGGAAAGCTACAGAGATCTCATCAGAGTAAGGTTGTGCGAGCGAACAGGTGCAGGGGCGTTTACTTAGATATCTTGCTCTACTTGGTATTAGTCACGGCCGCTGCCACATCCAAGCCAATGTTCGCACAAAACACGACAGCAGACGTTATAGGCACCGTTACTGATAGTACGGGTGCCGTAGTTCCGGGAGCTACTGTTGAACTGACTAACATGGAGACACAAGAGAAACGTGTGATTACATCCGGTGGAAGCGGTGAATATACATTCACTTTGCTCAAGCCGAGTCGCTACTCGCTGACGGTTACTGCGCCTGGCTTCAAAGTCTTTAAGATCAGTTCCTTTTCGCTGGCAGCGGGGGATCGTCCTCGCGAAGATTCGCACCTCGATATTGGAGGCACAGGTGAGGTTGTAACGGTTGACGCTGCACCTCCGGCACTGCATACGGATACCGCAGCACTTATTACAACCGTGACGGAAAAGGCAACTCAGGAGCTTCCCCTAAATGGTCGCAATTACATCAATCTCGTTCAGGTAACTCCCGGAGCTACAGAGGGCTTAAATAATGGCTTGGCCAGCGGTAATCGCCCGGATGACCGCCGTCAGACTTCATCTGTCTCTGTAAATGGTCAGGCGGACGTGATCAATAATCAGTTGATCGATGGCATGGACAATAACGAGCGAGTGATCGGCTCAATTGGTGTTCGTCCTTCCGTCGATGCAATTCAGGAAGTCAGTGTTCAAACTAATGTTTTTACAGCTGAGGTAGGGCGTTCGGCGGGTGCGATTGTTAACGTAATCACAAAGTCTGGCAGCAATAATTTTCATGGAACAGCATATGAGTTCTTCCGCAACGATGTATTGAACGCCAATCCATATAAATTTGGTGCAAACATTCCTAAGCCGAAGTATCGTCAAAATCAGTTCGGCGGGAGTCTAGGAGGTCCGATCGTCAAAGAAAAAACCTTCTTCTTTGCTGATTATGAAGGGCTCAATATAGTGCGCAATCTAAACCCGACCACGACTACGGTTCCTACTGTTTATGAGCGTACAAACGTGGGAGACTTTACTGATAATCCCGCGATCAACACCAAAATAACGAAAATCGATAAGGTTGGACTCCAGTACTTTAACTTGTTTCCAACGCCCACGAATAACCTTCTGGCCGGCAACTATATTGGCACGCCACGGAACACTCAGTTCAACAAGACTGCGGATGGTCGTCTGGATCATCGCTTCTCGAACGGTGATCTATCTTACCTTCGCTATACGTACAACGCAGCGGATACCAGCATTGGCAGCTTATTCCCGTTAGTGAATTCAATAGCTGGAAATATCTATCCAGGCGGTAACCTCGGAAGTTATCCAGGACCTGCGATTAGCCGGGCACATCAGGCACAACTGAACTACATTCATACCTTTACGTCCAACGTGCTGATCGAGTTGAAGGCCGGCTACACTTTGCTTGACAACGCGCAGCACCCACTTAATTTTGGGATGAATATCAATACCGCATTTGGACAGCCAAACATCAACGTGGACAGCCGTACAGCAGAGTTGTCGGCCGTCACAATTACTCAAGGCACGAATCTCGGAAATAGACCGCCCATTATTTATCACGAGAACACTTTCCAGTATGAAGGTGCACTCAATTACATACGCGGCAAGCAGACGATCAAGATAGGTGTTGGGGTTATTCGGCGACAAGATAAGATAACTCAGACCGATACCGCAAATGGCAACTGGACCTTCAATGATTTTTCAACGTTACTTGCAGGTAACTACGTATCGGGCGGGCGCAATGCGATTCTTTACACCCCACGCAATCGCACGTGGGAGCCGCATGGATTTCTTCAAGACGATGTTCATCTGACGCCGAGACTAACATTCAACCTGGGAGTTCGGTATGATCTGTTCACTCCCTACACCGAGATCAATAACATCCTGTCGAACTTCGATACGGATCTAGGGCGTGTTGTGGTCGCGGGTCAAAACGGCGTCACTTCAACCGGCAACGTCCGGACGGATTATAGCAATCTGGCCCCGCGCATCGGCTTTGCCTACACACCGCTGGACCGGACCGTAATCCGGGGTGGCTTCGGCATGACATTTGCGCCGGAAAATATGACCTCTGGCGCTGCGTTAGTCAATCAGCCATTTACGGCAACATTTGGTCCGTTTACTCCGGCACAAGCTGTAGCGGCTCCAAACGGAGGACCGCAGTACCAGTTTTTTGCAGGAGGTTTGCCCACTCCCACCATCAATAGTGCGACGAATCCGAGTGGCAGTGTCACAGCTGCACTGGACACGCATTTTCGCTCCACCTACATTGAGCAGTTCAATCTAACGGCAGAGCGTGAGTTCGGAGGTTTTGTCGGGACGCTGTCTTATGTGGGCGAACTCGGACGCCACGTCGCTTATTATTTGTCTGACTACAACACGGTCACACCGTCGATCTGTACCTTCACACCGACCGCAGCGGGATGTCCTTCAGGATATAACTTCAATAACTATCGCCGTTTCCATGCCACTGTGCCTAATGTCACCAGCATTCCCTACCTGACCAGTAATGCAATATCGAATTACCACGCAATGCAGGCGGTGGTGAAGCGCCGCTTCAATAAAGGCCTCGATCTCCAGGTCGCCTACACACTCGCTCGTCTACTGGATGATGCCGAGACGATCAGCAACAATGGTGGCAACGGGTTCGGTTCTTTAGCAGAAAACATTCCGACATTGGAGTACGGCAACGGAAATCTCGATGTCCGGCACCGTGTTACGGGAACCTTTAATTATGTCCTACCATTCGGGCAGAAAGCGCATGGCTTTGCTGGGATTCTCGCGAGAGGATGGCAAGCGAATGGGCTCATCGTCTGGAACACAGGCATGCCATTCTCAGTAACCAATGCCAATAACCGTTCCGGTACTCGACCGAGTACGACAAACTCAGATCGCCCAAACATGACTGGTTCTGGTAAGGTTTCGCAACCTACTATTTCAAGATGGTTCAATACGAATGATTTCGTGGCTCAACCGGTGGCTACCTTCGGCAATGAGCGTCGCAATCAGCTCTACGGTCCTGGATTACAACGCGTCGATTTATCTTTGTTCAAAAACTTCGATATTACTGAGCGGTTTAAGTTGGAGTTTCGTACGGAAGCATTCAATGTTCTGAACACAACACAATTTACAAACCCTACAGCATCGCTCGGCAATGCGTTGAATGGTCAGATTACATCGACGTCCAATGCCTATAACCCACGACTAATTCAGTTTGCGGCTCGTGTAAAATTCTAATTCTTCTTCAGAGGAGGTGCAGCTTGTGGCTTGAGCTGCACCTCTGGTCATTTTGCTCCACAAATTTTGCATGAGTCATAACCTCGAACCTCCAGATGTAAGAGAAAATGAAGAATGAAGTTTGGATTGATTGGTTATGGATTCATGGGAGCCGCGCATCTGGCCGCGATGCAGCGAATTCACGGTGTCGAAGTAAAAGCGGTCTCTTCACGTAGGCGCCCATCCGCTGACTCTCCAAGGCGTGGCAATTTGGATTTGGCGGCCGGCACATTACCAGAAACAGTCTCCTGGAGTCCGGATTGGCATGCGCTAGTTGCGGATCCTGAGATCCAGGCAGTTGACATTTGTCTCCCGACAAACATGCACTTTGAAGTTATTATGGCAGCGCTCTCAGCGGGGAAGCATGTATTGTGCGAAAAGCCGATGGCTTTGACCTTCTCTGAGTGCGAACAGTTGATGGATGCCGCTGAAAAGAGTGATCGCATCTTTATGATTGGTCAGGTTCTTCGATTCATGTACCCCTATCGTTATGCCGCTCAATTTATTTCTGAGACCGGTAGTCAGGCGGTGACTCGATGCATACTGCGTCGTAGCACAGGTTATCCGCAGTGGGGAGGATGGCTTAGTCAGGAAAAGCTAAGTGGGGGCGCGATTCTCGATCTGTTGAGCCATGATGTAGATCAGGCCCTTCATTTTTTCGGGCAGCCTAAATCGGTGAGCACTGCCAGCATGGGACCGGTCGATACACTAAAGGGAATACTCCATTATGAATCGGGCTTAAACGTGGCCATCGAAGGCGGCTGGCTTGCGCCCGATGCTGAATTCTCTGCCAGTTTTGAGATCAATACTCCCGACCAACAACTGGTATATCGAGACAATCGGATGACCAAAACTGTTAGCGGCGTCGAAACTGTGGTCGAGATCCCAGAACAGGATCCATACCTGGAAGAGATTGCTTATTTCACTGAGTGTTGCCGAAACAATGCGCCACCATCGGAATGCCTTCCACTCGAATCCGCGCAAGCTGTAAAACTCTCACTCTTATTGAAACGATCACGCGAAGCAGGTGGACAGGAGCAGGCATGGCAAAATTAGATCCGATGGAGATAGGCTTAGTAGTTTGGGCCGAAGAATCAGCTGAAGCTACTCTAAAGTATGTTTCGCAATTTGGTCTCCGCGCAATTCAGCTTGGTATACCTCCTTCCATTGACTGCTTAGCCGCGGTAAAACCTTGGCAAGCTGCGTTGGCCAGTTCACCAATAGTTCTTACGAGCGCCGTATGTTGCTACAAAGGCGAGGATTATTCTGACTTCGAGCGAGTCCATGAATCCGTTGGCTTTACAACCGCCAAATACCGCTCCGAACGAATTGCACGGACGAAGGAGATCTCAGACTTCGCGAAGGCCTTCAATATTGGAGCTGTCTCCTGTCACATTGGATTTATCCCTGCTGATCCGGCGGAGCCCTTATACGTAGAGCTCGTTGAGGTCGCTCGAACATTGTGTGATTTGACAGCGAAAAATGGTCAAAATTTTGTTCTCGAAACGGGTCAGGAATCTGCAAATGTTTTGCTGAAATTCTTCTCAGATGTAAACCGTCAAAATCTTAGGATTAACTTTGATCCTGCGAACATGATCCTCTATGGTTCTGGGGATCCTTTGCAGGCGCTTCAAGTGCTGCAACGACACGTCGTGTCCGTACACTGTAAGGATGGTCGATCGCCTATCCCCAATACGGGAGAACTCGGTAAAGAGTGTGCCTTGGGCGATGGAGAGGTAGACTTTCCTGGTTTTATTGGTCAGTTGAAGCAGATGAACTACAAGGGTCCGCTGACGATAGAACGCGAAGAACCAAATGGCAACCAAAGGAGTGCGGATGTCCACATTGCGATCAAGCGATTAGAGTCCTGGAAGGCACAGATATTGTAAGGTGATGTCACTTCGAGCTCGCCAAGTCTAGCCACGGCTGTGAGAGCGACAGACATGGTTGCGGACTAGGAAAGAATCCGGAATAACAGGCCGTAATCTATCGCCGCGAAGATTCGAGAACGAGAAATTCAATGTCGCCTTCTTTCAGCTCCTGCTTCACATAGACGGCAAATTTTCCGTTTGCTGCCGTCGAGAAAACAAGATCCCCTGCAGGTGAAGGCCCGGCCACACTAGTCCTAATCTGACTTGCTGTTGTATCTCCATTGATGGAGATAATTCGTTCTTTACTGAGTGAATCGGAAGACTCGTTAGGCTTAGATGGCATCAGGTACATAACTCCATCCTGATAGACATCCCATCGGCCAAGCATATCCGGACCGAATCTACTCGAAATTATCTCTGGCTTCTCTATCTCCTCACGACGCGGCGGTTGATCAGCTACCGGAATTCTCACAAGCTTTCCGGAGTCTTCACCGCGGAAAATATAGAGCCACCGGCCATCGGGTGATTGAAGGGCTCGCATGCCGCCATCGTGAGTGATCGCTATGGGGTCGCCACCGGCGATAGCCTGCTGATATATCTCCCATTGGCCGGAATGATTCGATGTGAAATAAATACTCTTTCCATCACTGGACCAGCTTGGAAAGATTTCGTTCGATGTCCACCGATTTAACACACGGGTTTGGGTCGGACGAGAGGGCCTAATAAGGCAGATATCGCTCTGGCCTTGAGGCCTGCATTCGAAAGCAATCCAAGAACCATCTGGAGACCAGCGCGGGTTGTTTACCATTGGTCCCTTGAAATCGGTCAGGCGAATACCACTCTTGCCATCGAGCTTGCTGAGCCATAGCTCAAAGGACCCGGTTCGGTCACTGCGATATACAACGGACCTACCATCGGGCGAAAGCTGTGGAGTTGAGTTAGAGCTTCGGTCAGAAATAAGCAGCTTCTCCGATTCCTTTTCAACCTTCCAGATGCTCGCAGTCGTATGGTAGGTGGTAAATGCGATACGATCACCCTGCGATGAAATGGACGGAAAAGCTGCAAGTGTCAGACCATCAGTTAGGGGTCTCATTAACCTTCCGTCCAACGAAATCCGCCACAGTTTGGGGACCCCGTCTTGTCGACGGGAAGATACGATGAAACCACTACCATCAGGAACCCAGCAAAAGCCCATAATGTCGCGATTGTCAAAGGTAATACGCCGCGCTGCACCGCTGTCTGCCGACGCGACATAAATATCTCCGCCCAAGGTGCCCGCATTCCTCAGAAACGCTACTTGCTTGCCATCGGGCGAGACGGCAGCCTCAAGGTCGCCGATGCTACCCGGAGGTGGCTGGGAAAGGGGCTGCAGGCTTCGCGTTCTTATATTGAGCGCGATCAACGCACAAGGTTCCTTCGTTCCGATGCTTCCACTGGTATAGATTTTCGTGCCGTCTGGAGCCCAGCTGAGACGGGGTATCGTGCATAGCCAGGGATAACTGCCATGAAGATCAGCGACCTTTATCTCACTTCCATCTTGCAGCGATTTCACCATGACCTCTGTCCTGTTTGGGTCGAGGACGTGGATAAACGCGATTGATTTGCCATCGGGCGACCAGGCAGGCCGACTCTCCCCATCGTCGCTGGACGTCAAACGTTTTGGGATGTGTTCATTCAACATTTGCAGATAAATATGAGGAGATGCGCCAAGGTGCTCGGTCCAACTGAAGGCCAACTGCGAGCCGTCGGGAGAGATCGCTGGAAATTCTTCTTGTCCACCCAAACTTGAAAAAGGTTTTCCAGTCCAGACCTCTGCCTGATAGGTTCTTTTTCGGAAGATGGTTATGGTGATGACCGCGCCGACCACGAGCGCAGAAATGATAAAAGATGCCCATCGACGATTACGCCAACTCGTGAGTCGGACGGTTGAATTTTGATCGGATTCGTCGCTCTCTAAAAAAGAGACAGGCGCGTGCTGCAGGGGAATGCGGTTTTTTCCATAAACTTCTTGTGTATCCGCAGTGGGGTTCTCGGTTCTCGCCGAGTGGGGCTCCTCTGGAGCAGAATGCTGGGGATTGAATTCATAAAAAGGAACGTAGGAGCCGGCTCGAAGTTCGATACGCGGAGAAGCCATTGGATTATCTGCGTAGTATTCCTGCAGCCGACTGCGAAGCCGATTCACAGAGACTCGTACTATTGAATCGAGTTTCGGATCATACGTCGCGGGACGGTGGTAAAGCATGTGGGCAATGTATGTCTCTTTTAGATCTTCCGAGCGATTAGATAAATCCTCCTCTACCAAAAAGATCAGCAGCCGACTCAATCCTGGCGAAGCTGCAAAGCCAGCGCTGGAAAGGATTGCGGACAGGGCAACTCGAATTTGCAGATCGCGATTCTCACCTGTGTCGATCAATTCAGTGCTCATATCAACAGGGTTCCGATTAGTGTGAGGCCGTATTGGACTCAGCCCGATAAATCAGAATGTTTTATTTGGAGCATGTTACCAGAGTAAGCGGTTGTAACACTTCTGGTAAATGACTGAAAAATCATGGTTACATGATATTTGTAACCCCTCGTAGCTTCCATTCACGAAGAAGTCTCCTTATTGTGTGTTACTACCGTGCATTACCAAGTATGAATTATGCGCCAAGTAGGGAACTCCAAGCGCATGGGAGAACGCGCGTGAAAAAGGGCTCGAGTCGGGTGAAATTCAGTGCAAAGGTAACATCCTTAATAGTCTGTTTCGGTGTAGTTAGCTGTGCGGATCTTTACGCCCAAAAGTCTGACCCGGGAGCTCCAAACATGGCCGGTGTCACCGACGTTAGTGGAGGCATGCACTACCTTCTGGAAAATGACGACTTGGTGATGTTACAGGTTAGGAATCAGGGTGGCGTGGTGACGACATCGTTGGTCACTGCGAACACGGAAAACTCCAAACTTTCCGGAACGCCGCAGGCAACGACGATTAGCAACTCCTATCCAAACGGTAATTTTGATCCCACAGGCGGAGCGGTGGCCTCGGAAGCTGTTGGCAGAATGTACAACACCAAGAGCGACATGTTGGCGGTGCTGAATGCCATAGACAATGGCACTCAGAGTCCGACGAATTGGTTACTGTCGCTCTTCGACCCGCTCAGCGGTTTTCAGAATGCAACTCAGCTAAGCAGCCGCTTCCGTCCGGGGGGTACTGTCTTTACCCGGGTGGTCATGGGCGACTTTAACGGTGACGGACTTGCCGATCCCCTGGTGTTCTATGCCTCGGTCAGGAAAGATCAACCTACAGAATGGGGCATGAAGGTGTTTACTGCCGAAGACCCTAAAACGGAAGCGCAGCCGATTGAAGGTCCGGAACTTTATGGCGACACTGATCTGGTGCCGTTGGCCAGCACCATCGTCGTAGGCGACTTCAATGGCGATGGCCGCGATGAGATCGCAGCCTTGCTTACCGACTCCCAAACTGTGGTGTTCTACTCAGTTGATCCCAAGAAACTCTCGATTACCCAGACCAACACCATGAAGCTGCCGACCTTCACTATGGTGTCCGGCCAGGTGGCGCTGGCGGCTGGCCGTTTTCGCAATCAGAGTCCTGGCGTAACGAACGCTGATCTGATCATCTTCGGCCAGATCGACAAATATGACGGTCATCAGGCTGACTTCGGATATAGCATTGTTCCTATCCTTATTACTGCCAATCAAGACGGCACATTTACGCCTCAGATCGTGCAACAGACGAGCGCTTCGGTTGGCACACCATACTTCCGGTTCAACGACAAACACGGATCCAGTGGCGCAATCGCGCATGCAGCACAACTGGCCCACTGGCCGCAATTGGTGAGCGAGCAGCTGATTCTTGGAATTAAGACGAATGACGGCGCAAGCTATATCGAAATTGGCACCTTTGTGCAGAACGACAAGCTCGATAGTTTCGATTGGGAATCGGAGACTGAACGGAAATATTCTGATGGGCCCGAGCTTCTGCAAAACATATCAATCGGAAACTTTGACAATCTGAATTCCGATGGATCGCACAATCCTACACTGCAGGTCGAAACCTATGAACTCGTGCTCATGCCCATCACGCTTACGTGGCAACCACACATCAATATATTCGACGTTAATGTGCCATCGCCATTTTCGGTTCCATTGAACAGGAGGACGGATTGGCTCAAGCAGAAAAGCGATAACAGTTCAGGAGTTCCATTGGTGGTAGATCAGAACAGTCCACCGCGTGCAGACATTCTCGTCCCCGGCGACACGCAGGGAAGGTCGCTGCGTTTGGGGGCGCCAACCATTGCCAGAATAACCTCTCAGATTCAGCCCGACGTCGTGCTGGCCATTCCCCCCATGCATGTGGATTGGATCCCGCCCAAGAACCTGGATTTGAATCAGATCAACCAGACGGGATGCAATGATCCTCTTACGCCATGTCTTCTGAACGTTTCGGTGGATCCCGATCCGCCGCCCTCAGTAAGCGCTTTGGGGTTCGACACCATTTTTAAGTTTGATTCCAGCTCCAGCGGCTCGGCGAAGCAGGCTAGTACCACGAGCTGGGGAATCTCTGTCAAACAAACTGCATCCGAAAGCGCCAGCTTCAACGACGGTTTGGAGAACGCCAGCGAAAGCATCAAGAATACAGTCAAAGCTGCGCACGACAACACGGTAAAAAATAGCTATGACACGTATAAGGGGACGAGCTCAAATCTGAGCGTTACCACCGGCTTCACCGACCACATCCTCTATACCGAGAGAGACATGAATGTCTATTACTATCCGGTTTTAGGATGCGACACAAACTGTCCGATAGATACTTCGAAAGGTCCTCCCTATGTTGTCTTTTCCGTTCCCGACAATGTGACGTACAACAACGCAGACAGCAGCGGACAGGATTGGTATCAACCGGTCCACGAATACGGCAATGTGCTGTCCTACCCCTGGAATGAAGCACAGCTCCAGAATCGGTTTACTGATAGTGTCGCGCCATTGACGCAAACGCCTACCTGTATGGCGTTAGGCACCGGAGGCACGAGTGCGACCACCACATGGAATCAAGGTAGCAGCGGTAGCCACAGTAGTGGCTCAACAAACTCCTTCTCCGATGAGCTTTCAATGAGCTACTCCGAGGGAGCTGGGGTGGAAGGAGAGGATGGCGCGGAATTTAACTACAGCTTGGACATCGCAGCTAATACTTCTCTCAATACACTCAATGAATCGATCTCATCCCTTAGCTCTTCTCAAGGCATTGCTGTTACTACACCGGATTTTGGATACTTGTCACAATGCTGTAACTATGGGTTTGGCCAATATATCTTCGGCCTCAAGAGTAAAAAGAACCCCGCCTCTGAGAATGCATGTACATCCGGGCAAATATCTGGTTGTATTCCTGTCAGCGACCCTGACGGGAAGCCCATCGACGTTGGCGGCACTGGTCCGCTTTTTACCGGATATATTGCTAACCCTCTCAATGGAAATCAGAACAGCAATTTGAATTGCTCCGGAAACGCGAGTTGGTGGACCCAAATCTATACCAAGCCAGACGTCGCGTTGAACCATCCGGAGCGCTGGAGTTGGACGCGGAGTAATCAGTCGGTGATGTTCAACCCAACCGACCGTACGTATCCTCAGAATCCTGCAGCCGCAGTTCCGATTGACCAGCAGTTCTATACGATGAAGGGTTTCTATATCGCCAAAAAGAGCGCGGGAGGATTCAACTCTCTCAGTCTTCCCTCAGGCCCTAATCTCGCAGTGGCCAATGCTGACGATGCGCTGTCCCTCACCACCCGTGTCTATAACTACAGTCTGGTCGACACGACAGCGCCAGTTCACGTGCGCTTCTACGGCCAGCTTTATTGCAGTGCCAACGGCTCCCGCGCGAAGAGTTGCATCAATTGGAAGACCGGTTCCGTATGCAACGGCGGCGATCTATGCGGTGACAGTTTTCAAATTGGACAGGACCAAATTATTCAGTCCATCGCAGGTTTCGAATCTCCAGACGGAAATGGCGCTCCTAATTGGAGGCTCGCCAGCGTGGATTTTCTGCCTACTCAATTTCCTGCCGTCCAAAGTGGCAACGTCCAGATGGTCTTTTGGGTCGTGGCTTGGATGCAGGACGCAAACGGTAATCCAGTTGCTGAGATGCAGGACCATGGTCTAACCGCTGTTCCCGCTTCTGGCCTTACGCAAATTACTCAGGTGGCGACCGAAGAGCACAGCAATAATGTCGGCATGTATCCAGTGCACCAGTTTTTCCAGATTCTGCCCGCAGGTGCTCCGCCGCAAGCGGTCTTTGGAAGGGCTTCGTTGAAGAGCCTCTCTCTTTCCACGAGTGCTCAAGTGTCGCTTGGGCAAAGGACCAAAGTCGTCGCTGCGTTGGAGACGACTGGGGGCCAGATGAAATCCGTGAATATCGCTTACTACGATGGGGACCCCACGAAAGACGGAAAATTGGTCGATGTTCAGAAGATCGCCTACATGGATCCCGATGTGAGCTACTATCATCGGACGTTCTTCCTCCCCTCTGCCTGTGGCGCTCAAACGCTCTATGCGAGGGCCTGGATTGCCAACTCACCTGCCGTTCAGGCTAGCGCAACAACAAACGTTAGTCTCGATTCGGTGAACTTTGTGCAAGCCTTGATAAACTCCACAAAGAATACTGGTGTCACTGACAGCACACTACGGAGCACCTTGCTTACATCTCTGGATGCATCCTTGCAAGCCTTCCAGCAAGGGCAGACGGAAACCGCAGAAGCTGCATTAGGAACATACATTCAGGAACTCATGGCGTCGAGTGGAAGTGGCGTTAGCACCGACGGTGCCAATAGGCTTATCGGGCAGAGTAATGTGGTTCTCGGTTGTGGTCCTAAGGGGTTCTCTCTTTCGGCGCTTCCTTCTTCGGCGACTGTCACAGCAGGGGGCAACACTTCTTACTCGATCGCCGCCACCCCAACGGGCGGATTCAATGGCACTCTTTCACTTGCTTGTACTGGCGCGCCAGAAGGTGCGAACTGTGACATCTCTAACCAATCGATTACGCTGGACGGAGTCAGTCAGTCCCGTGTGACAGTAAATGTGACAACCTCTCCACAAGTGCACTCTGCGGGAATGATCGGAGGCTTACCGTCTTCGTGGATCGGAAGATTAGGTTGTTTTTTGATGCTTCTAATGGCTACTCTGGCGATTACAATTCTTCAGCGTGCGAGAATTCGCTATCCGCTTCTAGGATGCATTCTCCTGATCATGCTATCGAGCATCAGTGGATGTGGAAGTAATTCAAACCACGGTACTCCGTCAGGAGTCTATCCGCTTACCGTACAGGCAACAAATGGGAACGCAACACAGACGATCAGGATGAGCCTGCATGTGCAATGAGCAAAAACATTTCTCATTAAAGCAGGGATGAAACATCTACTAATGTGAGGTGTCGGACTCTCGCGCCTTTGCTACAAGCGCAAGGGAAAGGCCCTCTTCTCCAGTAGCGCGCAGGTGTTTGCTTCGGCCAACTCGTTGCGCGTGGTAAATGCCGGAGTGGCCGGAAAATAAATAGCTGATGACACAGGCGATGCCTGCATAAGCTCCTGCTTCGGCGCCGAACAACTCGACCGCCATTAAGGTCGATGCAATGGGAGTATTTGCTGCTCCCGAAAAGACGGCAACAAAACCCATACCCGCGAGCAGGGAAGATGGCAGAGGAAGAATGCGGGAGAGAGCATTGCCCAAAGTCGATCCTATAAAGAACAAGGGTGTTACTTCGCCACCTTTGAAGCCGGTTCCCAGCGTGAGCGCGGTAAGAATAGATTTGATGGCAAAGTCATAGGGCGGTAGCTTTTCGTAAAAAGACGCAACGATCGTAGGAATGCCCAGGCCAATATATTTCGTGGTTCCCAGCAGTAAAACGGCTAAGGTTACGACGATGCCACCAAAAAATGGACGAAAGGGTGCCGAAGGTATCAGGCTTCGAGAGATTTGACTGACGGTATGGGTCATTTTTGCAAACCCCATAGCCACTAGACCAAAGATCATACCGGCCACGATGGAGGAGACGATTCCACCAATGCGGAGTGGAGGAGCTTCAGAGATAGTGAAGATGGTGTGATGAATACCCCAGGCTTTCGTAACCAAATCTCCGATGAAGGCTGCGATGAAGCAGGGAGCAATAGCATCGTAACTAAGCTTGCCGAACGTTAGGACCTCAATGCCGAAGACAGAGCCTGCCAGAGGCGTACCGAAGACAGAAGCGAATCCCGCGCTGATGCCGGACATTAAAAGAACGCGTCGGTCACGCGGCGATAAGTGAAGTGGTTTTGAAAGTTGATCGGCGAGCGAGGCTCCGGTCTGAATCGCCGTGCCTTCTCTCCCGGCCGATCCACCAAATAGGTGGGTAATGAATGTTCCGAACAAAATGAGAGGAGTCATTCGCGCGGGGATGACGGCCTTGGGATCGTGGACTTCTTCGAGGATCAGATTATTTCCAGCTTCGACCGAACTTCCAAAGCACTTGTAGAGGTAGCCAACAAGAAGTCCGGCAGGCGCTAATAGAAGGATGAGCCAACGATGAGCCTCGCGCAGATCGGTGGCCAAATCAAGAGAGACCAGCAGAAGTGCCGATGCTGAACCCGCCATAACGCCAGCCATGCTGGCGATGGGTATCCATCGCGCGAGATCAATCAGAAGATGAAATTGTTCTTGGAAAAAACTGCCAAAACGAATTTTAGACAAACGACCTCCTACAAGATGTAGGAGTCATCAGCACAGCCTCACAACGAGCTGGCGGTTAAGGCGGAACCCCATCGCCTTAAGGTTGTAACAAGCTTATCAGATTGGCAATCGGTAGACTCGTTTCTGCTCATTTTACGAAACAAATTTTCGGAGACTATCTGGATTTTGTGGTTATAGATTGCGAACAGCTTCTTCCACCTGGCGAGCGATAGTTTTATAGTCTTTTCCTTTCAAAATCAAAGGAGCACCGAATCTTACTTCCACTCTTCCGCGATGTGGTAGTTTTGCGTCACGATGCCATACTCTGTCAACTCCGACGAGTCGTACTGGAACAACAGGAAGTCCCATCTGCAGGGCGATCATCGCGACTCCAGGATAGAACGACTCAATGGCTCCAGTTGAGGTGCGATGGCCTTCCGGGAAGATGAGAATCGACCACCCTTCCTCAACCAATTCCCCGATGTAGCGCAATGTCCGGCGCGTTCCCGTTTCCAGTTGGGAGAGGGGAAAAGCATTGAAAAGAAGAGTGACGAATCGATACAAAAGGCTTTTCCCGAGTCGCTTGAAGATCGAGTAGAGATGCGGGGAGAAGTAAGGATCAAAAAAATCCATCGATGCCGCTGGTGCAATCCTATATCTCCACCGATTCGGAAGGCTTAGAAGAATTACGGCGGCATCGATATAGCTCTGGTGATTGGCTGCGAAGATGACCGGGGTTTCGATTGCCGTGAGATGACTACGTCCCGAGACGGTGACACGCGCAAAGAGTCGCGTAAGCGGTAAAAAAATCACGGGCAGTAATATTCGTCTAAGAAGACGGGCAAACCATCGCCTGCTATATGCAGGTTCAGGAATGGATTTCGACGCGGCGGAAGGCCTTGAGAGGTTGGAAACGCTGGTCTGAGAGGAAAGGGTACCGTCGTCGATTGAAATATTGAGCTTCTCTTCCATCTCGAGCATGAGATCAACTCGATCCAGAGAACTTAGTCCTAACTGTTCGAGTGTTGTGTCAGATGAGATCGTTCGCCCGGGTGCATATCGTTTCAGCAGATCTGTAACCGTAGTCGGAGATCTAACTTCAGGTGGATTTCCTATCTTCAGATCATCCAGAATTTTAGCGCGACGAAGCTTTTGCGTTGAGGTAGTACGAGGTAGAGCTTCCTGTGTCCATATCGAGTAGGAACGGATTCTCTGATGTGACTCGAGCTCTACGTTGGCTTGTTGGATAATCTCTTCCGCGCCAGCGCCGGATTTCAAAACCAAAACGGCGTGGACGCCGTCTTTGCCGACGATGGCCGACTCAACTACGCCATCGATTTTGTTCAGGACACGTTCCACATCTTCGGGGAAAATGTTTCGTCCGTCTGCAGACACGATCAAATCTTTCTTGCGCCCCAGGATCACCAGATTGCCGTTTGCATCGAGGCGGCCAAGATCACCGGTGCGAAGCCATCCATCCTCGAATGCTGCGGCGGTCTCGGAAGGAAGTTGATAGTAACCCGGAGTAACATTATCGCCTCGTACGAGAATCTCTCCATCGGGCGCGAGCTTGATCTCAAGGCCCGCGATCGGTTTCCCGACCGTGCCTCGTTGCGCGTGAAAGGGGTTATCGAAACTAACGATGGGGGCAGTTTCCGTTAAGCCATAGCCTTGTGTGACGACAAAGCCGAGGCCGGACCAGAATTGCTCTATCTCCGGAGACAAAGCCGCGCCACCGACAACCAAACAACAGAATCTCCAACCGAAAAGCCGATGAACGGTACGATAACGCCACCAGCGTTTTTTCCAGGAGCCAGTTTGCTTCGGAGCTTCCTTTGTCTCTGGGAAGCGATGCAGAAGGTATGTGCGAAGCAATTCCAGAATTCGGGGAACAGAGATCAGCGCACATATCTTTCTTGTCGAAATCTGGCTCACGATCTGTTCTGGATTGGTACTTTCCGTAAAGACAACAGAGCCAGGAAGGATAGGTATAACGAAAAGCGTCATTACTTGACCAAAAAGATGGCTCATGGGCAAGAGATCGAGGATGCGAAGGGGAGCGAAGTAGCGAAGGTAACGACGATAAGGCGCTAGCTGTGACTCGATGGGCTGAAGGCAGGCAGACAGGTTCCGATTCGTCATAATGACACCTTTCGGCTCGGCTGTCGTCCCGGAAGTGAAGATGAGTTCTGCTGTATCATCCTGACGAATCGCTGCAGGTGGAAAAGAATTTACTGGGGAAGTTGCCTCCAGTTCCTTTAGATAAAAGATGGCGATATGTGGTCCTGGTTCGATCTTGGGAGCGCGATCGCCTAGGAGCAATGCGCGCGGATTTACCTGTGTCTCGATACGCTGCGCCAACGCGGCGGATGACTGCAACTCGAGTGGAACGATAACGATGCCATTCACAAGGCAAGCCCAAAGCGCGGCAACGTAGCCGGGACGATTTTCCGAGCAGATCATGACACGGTCTCCCTTCTGCAGACCGTGGGCATGAAGATGGAGCGCGAGATTGTCAGCCATACCGGCGAGCTCGCGATACGTGTAAGACCAGCCACGCCAGCCATTGTCGAAGACTACAAACTCGCGTTCGTGCAGGCCGATGCGATGCAGAAAGGGTGGAATCGGACTTCTGGTGACGCTTTCAGCAGAGTCCGAAAGGTCGATGTTTTGCGGGTTGGATGGAGGGGAGACCATCGCAAGGGACGTTGGGGACGCACCATCGTTTGCCGCGGTGCCCCGATACTCATCAGACGCAAAGGGGCCAGCATAGGGTATCTATCAATGACACGCTTGCAGATAGATATACCGGTTACGGAACCGCATTTTTGAGCTCGCTCCGTTCTGACACGCGATGAGAGGTCTCATTTTCTGAAAAGGTAAAGAGAAAGAAGAGTAGAACGAGAGCAGAAACGATAGTTGAAAAAAGCCAGATTGCTTTCCAGTTGTAGGTGACCGTGCCCTGTGCCGCCGCCAGGGTGTAATGCTCGACCACGAAACCTGAGAGCCAGGAGCCAACGAACATGCCTAACCCATATGTAATAAAAGTGATGAGTCCCTGTGCAGCCGCACGGAATCCGGCATCAGCTTTTCGGTCGATATAGATCTGCCCCGTCACGAAGAAGAAGTCATAGCAGATGCCATGCAGTAAGATTCCTCCCCAAAACATCCACATTGCATCGGTGGCATTCCCGTAGGCAAACAACAGGTAACGAAGGACCCATGCTCCCATGCCCGCAACCAGCATGTACTTGACCCCCAAGCGCCGAAAGAACCAGGGAATCAGGATCATGCAAAAGAGCTCGGACATCTGGCCGCCGGTCATTTTTCCGGCGGCATTCTGCACGCCTACCTGGTTGAGAAAAAGATTCGTGAACGCGTAATAGAACTGCAGTGGAATACAGATAAAGAATGATGCCAACACGAAAATTAACATCGACCGTTCTTTGAGCAAGGAAACAGCTTCGCGAGGGAAGATGCTTTTCATGGAAAAGCGGTCGCTACGATTTCCAAGCGGAGGCGTAGCTGGCAACGTCAGGCAATAAAGTCCCAGAATCATCGACGCAACTGCAGCCAGACGCATCGCGATCGCCGACGCCTCCAGTTTCAGAGAGCCGATAATCAGACCAGCGACAATCCAGCCGATTGAGCCGAGCACCCGAATGGCTCCGAACTCCTGCTTTGGATCGTCCATTTGCCGAAACGCGAGTGAATTCGTAAGTGCCAACGTAGGCATAAAGCAGAGACAGTAGAGAAGCATCAGAGCATAGAAAGCACCGAAGGAAGTTTGAGAAGAAGCAGCGAAGAGCAGGATGGCTCCGACAACATGGAGAAAAGCGAGCACCTTCTGTGTGTCGAAAAGTCGATCAGCAATGACTCCCACGAGAAACGGCGCCAGAATGGCTCCGACCGCGGTGGTCCCGGCAGCCAATCCAATCTGTTGGCCACTGAAACGCAGCGAGGTTGAGAGCCACGTCCCCAGAGTGACGTACCATGCCCCCCAGATAAAGTACTCGAGAAACATCATGGCGCTGAGCCGGGATCGCATTTGCAGTTTCATCGGTACTTTTTCCTCGATGTGAATTCTCTTACTTAGGGCAGGGAAGCGAGTTGAAACTGACAGCCCTGTCTTCTCAGTTACTGATTTAGGCGGAATGCATACACGGAATCGCCCGCACCTACAAGGATGTATTGGTGTCCATCCAGCATGTAGGTCTCAGGAGCATTACTGACGCCGATACGTGCATGCCACATCGGATTTCCGTTAGCGACGTCATACGCCACCAGGTTGCCGCCGGGATCTCCAGCGAACAGCAGTTTGCCGCCCGTCGTCAGCAGGCCCGGTTGAACTCCGTAGTTCGCAATGCCCGAGAAGCGGTGTTGCCACGCGATCTTGCCAGTCTTGTAGTCGATGGCTGTGATATAGCTGCCCATACTGCCAAGGCTCTGCTCGTCTTTCCCTCCCAATCCCATGGATCCGCGTGGGTCCGTGGTTGTGAGGTAATACATGGCGTAGCTGTCTGTGGTGGGGATGTACATCAAGCCGCTGTCAGGACTGTAAGCCGGTGGCATCCAGTTGGTGATTCCCTGGTTTGCCGGCGATACGAGCGCGCCTGCAAGATCGAAGTCTTTTTCTGGAATCCGAACAGGTGCCCCATTTTTGTCGTACGTACTTTTTGCCCAGTTGACGGTGTTCGACAGCTTGCCGGTTACAAGATGTTCCCCGGTAAGGCGGTCGAGCGTGAAGTAGTAGCCATTTCGAGCCCCGTTGAGGACGAGCTTCCTCATCTTCCCGTTAAACATTCCATCGATGAGGATAGGAGTCTGCGCCGAATCATAATCATGAGTGTCATGAGGAGAGTTCTGGTAGTACCAGGCCATCTTTCCGCTATCGACATTCACTGCAATGATGGAACACGTATAAAGATTCGCTCCCGGCCCTCGCTTTTGCGAGGTGTACGCCGCGCTGGGATTGCCGGTGCCGAAGATATATAGGTGGGTCTCCGGATCATAGGAGCCTGGAACCCAGACATTCCCGCCACCATGAGACGCCGCATCAAGGTTCAACCATGTGTCCAGACCGGGATCGCCCTGCTTCATCGGTACGGTGTAGAACCTCCACTGAACATCTCCTGTCTCGGGATCATAGGACTGTAGAAATCCAGGTTCATCGAGATCATCGCCAGTTCCGACGAGGAGATGATCTCCCACCACGATGGGAGCCATGGTGGAGAAGTACTGCTCATCAAAACTTGCGATCTCCTTGTGCCACTTCTCCTTGCCCGTCCTGGCGTCGAGACAGATCAGGTAGTTGTCCGGAGTCTCCATGTAGACCCAGTTCTTCCACATTGCCATACCACGATTGCCAATGTGAGTGCCTCCCTTGGTCCGCCAGTAGTAGTGCCAGATCTCATGTCCATCACGCGCGTCAAGCGCCCATGCATTATCTGGAGTCGAGACGTATAGCACCCCATCGACTTGAAGGATGGAGCCCTTGATATGAGCCGGTGTGTTGAATTCCGCAGTGCCTTCGCCCGCGACGATGGTCGGAGGAAAGTTGGGGGGGCTCTGAGGTCCGGTCTGCAGCCGCGATACCCACGCAAGAGAAAGATTCTTGACGGTGGACTGATTGATTGCGCTCAAAGGGCTATATCGTCGTCCGGAATAGTCCCCGGAGTAGGTTGGCCACGAATCCGTGCCAGGTTTCAGGAGAGCTGCAGGATCTAAACTCTGGCTGACTGCAGCGCTCGTCATCAAGCCGACGAAGGCAGCAAGCAAAGGCAATAAAACTCTTTTCATTTAAGGCTCACCAGGTATGCGGTTACATCATGGATTTCTTTGTCGGTATATTTCCGCAGAAGCTCTCGATGGGCTGCCAGAGAGTCATGGATCTCAACCTTGGGTACATTGCCCATGCGGCTGAATCCCCGGCTGGTTCCATCCTCCTGCTTCAGGCCCACATAAAAATCATCGATTCTTGTCATGACTCCATTGATCTTCTCGCCCGTCGGCAAAGTGACAGTCACAGTTGTCGGCGGGACATGAAGTCCGGGGACCTGTGAAGCTGTAACTCCGCCGCGGCCACCGTCGGGGAGAAGCCAGGTCTGCTGCAATACTTTGTGCGTCGGCATCTTTGCCGCGAAACCTTTCAGGTCTCCTGTTACGGAGTGACACGAGGCGCAAGTCTTCTGAAAGTAGGCTTCTCCTGCCTTGGCGTCACCTCGCACGATGTCGATGTTGTTTTCGTTGGGGTCAGTACGGCTAGCCACCCGGATGCTGTGGAGCCAGGCCGCGACATCCGTGATTTGAGCGTCGGTCAAATCGATGCGTGGCATGCCTTTGTCAGCTCGAGCGCCGTGAACAATCGGAGCGATCAACTCCCCCGACTGGTCCTGCATGACGATGCTGGAACGCAACAGGTTGGGCCCGATCTCACCCCCGAGGGCGTCCGATCCATGACAAAAAGCGCAACTTACACCGTAGGTAGCCTTACCGCGATCCAGGACCTGTTGGGGAGCCTTGGGGCGATCGGGATAGGCTTGGGGCCGTGTTTGACGGGTTTGCGCGGCAGGTGTCTGAGCCTGAGCTACGTAGCAAGACCTCACTCCATACCATGCCCCTGGAATGAGGAAAAGAGCAGCCAAAAATCCATACTTCACGTAGTCGTTCCTCCAGCAGCCTGTCAACAAATGTCTTCTCTGAAAGAAGGCAGAGCCAAGCAAAAAAAAGAATTCCCTCTGACTGTACCTTGAAGCACGACGGATGCCCAAATCCCCCGCCCGGTCACGCTTAGCGATGCGCTACCGCCTAAACACTCTTGCTGCGATTGACAGGCAAAACGCTGACGGAGGAGAGATCGGACGCACGAGTTCAGCGTCTCAAACCAAAGGGAATAGCTTCTCCGATGACAAATATTGTCTGTATAGAAATTAATTCTTGACAGTCGAATTCCAGCATCGATACGATCCTCGCGAAAAAATGAGACGTCTCATGCCGTCCTCAAATTTTGAGGAATCGGCATAGTCAAACCCAGGTTACAGCCCCGCACGCTACGTCCGGGCAACTTTTCGGAGGCATCATCCATGAAGATCATGATGACCAAAAATCGTTCGATGAAGAGCGATGGATTCCCCTGCAGGGAATCCATCGCAAAACATACGAAATTAGCCGGTTCGGGATTTCGCGCTTTGCGCGGTGCATCTCTCGCGCTTCTGATGGGCGCGGTACCCATGTTTACGATGGCCACGCTTTCACCCCTTGCCTATGGGCAGGCGAGCTCCAGCTCTGACGCGGTTGGAAAGGTGACCGACTCCACGGGCGCGAGTGTTCCGGCGGCGACCGTCCACTTGGTCAATAACGCGACCGGCGCGGAACGTACAGCCACGACCAACGACAGCGGCGATTGGTCGATTCCCAATCTCCCTCCCGCGAGCTATCGCGTGCGGGTCGAAAAGGAAGGCTTCAAGACCAGTACCATTCCTTCTCTTCCTGTTGAAATTGGGAAAACTGCGAATGGCTCCGTCACGTTGAGCGTCGGCGAGAGAACAGAAACAGTTGAGGTCAGCACGTTGCCGCCGCAGTTGCAGACCTCCGAGGCGACCGTCGGCCAGGTCATCGATCAGAAGCAGATCAACGATCTTCCTCTGAATGGCCGTAACGTTCTCCAGCTTGCAGCGCTTGCCCCAGGCGTTTCGCCGCCGCAGAGCGGCCAGACGGGCACTCCTGCGCAGACGGGCACCCAGACGAGCAGCCGCCAGCTTTACATCGCGGTAGACGGTGGACGTGCCTCATCCACGAACTACGTGCTGGACGGCACGTATGTCCGCTCGATGCGCTTCAACAACATGTCGGTCTTGCCGAACACGGATGCCATCCAGGAGTTCAATCTGCTGCGCTCGACCTTCTCAACGGAGTATGGCCAAGGGCAGGCGGTTGTCTCGATGGTGACGAAGTCGGGCTCGAACTCGATTCACGGCACGGCGTATGAGTACGCACGTAACGCGATCTTCGACGCTCGTAATTACTTCACAACCGTGGCAAGTAGTCCTGTGAAGCCCGACTTCTATCGTCATCAGTATGGAGGCACGGTCGGCTTCCCGATCATCAAGGACAAACTGTTTATGTTTGGCGCCTACGAGGGGATGAAGTCGGCCCGCGCCAACCCGGCGTTTGCCATATTCCCGACACAAGCAGAGCTTGGTGGCGATGCCACTGGAGCGGATCCAAATGTGGCGGGCAATACAGCTATCCTGAAGCAAACCTGCACACCGAGTGCGACCACAATATGCGTCGGCGTTAAGAATCCTGCTGGCTGGAACCCCGCCTTCTGGAATTCCAATAAGGCCTCAGCCGTACTAGCCGCAACCTATCCTAAGCTGTCAAGTGATTCGGCGGTACCAGGCTATAACGGAAACAACTATGCGCTGCAGAACGCAACGTTCACCGAGAACTACAACAGCTACACGCTGCGCGGGGACTGGATTGTTTCGCAGAAGAACTCCTTCTTCGCCCGGTATATCGATTTCAATTCCGCACAGATCACGCCCCAGGTGACCGGCAGCAGCCTCTCGAATCCGCTGGTGGGCCGTAATGCTGTACTTGGCAATACGTACCTCCTCTCATCGAACATCGTGAACGAGGTGCGCGTAGGTTGGAACCAGTTTTACAATATCGGGCTCGCCGTACTGCAGGATCCCACGACGCAGTGGGCCGCTGCGGAAGGATTGACCAACGTTACGGCACTCACGTCGAAGCAGCAAAATGGCCGCGCCGGTTTCACGATCGCGGGTTACAGCAACGTGGCTGATGGTGCGGGTGACCAGGGTGGTAAGGAGAATGTCATCAGCATCGGCGATTCGCTCTCCATTGTGCACGGCAAGCATACCTGGAAGACGGGCTTCCAGTATCAGAACCGTCGTCTATGGCAGATTGCCGATAACAACTCCCGCGGCAACGCGACATTCGACAACTGCTCAACGAGCAATTGCCCTGCGGGCCAAAAGACCTATACAGATCCGGTCACAGGCTTCCAGGTTTACTACAACAAGTTCCAGAATTATGCGCGCGGCATGTGTACTTCTGGCTGCAACGGTAATGCCGGAACGACGCTGGGCCACTATCGTGACAATACGTATGGCGCATTCTTCAACGATACATGGCAGTTCGGCCATGGTCTTACGGTCAATCTCGGCATGCGATGGGAATACAACAGCCCGTTTGTCGAACAAAACGGACTTGAGGGCACGCTTGATCCGACCACGGGGCTAGTTACTTTCAGCAAAATCCCGGCGGGCATCCCAGCCTCGTACAAGCCTTACTACGATCTGAGCAGGACGTACCGTCCCGGCATCATCGAACCGAACAGGAAGGGCTTTATGCCACGTGTTGGTCTGGCATATGAGGCCCATCCGGGCACCGTGGTTCGCGCGGGCTTTGGCATCTACCTCGACAACATTAATACCAACGAGTTGCAGTTTACCCGTTACGCCGCTCCGCTGTACTTCCAGCAGGCTTTCAATAGTACTTTCGTCAACCAGCTCTGGCCTGATCCAACGCAGGCTATTGGCGTAGCGCAGGTACCCTCACCGTTCTCGATTCTTCCGAAGAACACCCGTCCTTACACGGAAGAGTGGACCGCGAGCGTGCAGCAGGACCTGGGTCACAACATGATCCTGGAGATCGCCTACACGGGCAGTCAAACCCACAAATCCTGGAAGCGTTACGACCAGAACCAGTGCACCCAGTTTCCGTTTGTGGCGCCGTCGTACGCCGCGACAGGATGCACGGTCCCCGCTGGGCAACTCAACCCCAACCGGCCGTATCCAGCGTTCAGCCAAGGCGTTCTGACCAGCAGCACCAGGGGCGATGCAAACTTCAACGGCGGTTCGGTCAAGCTCGAGAAGCGTGCGAGCCATGGCTTTTACTACCTGGCCAGCTATCAGTGGTCGAAGAACATCGACAACTTCTCAGGTGAGGCTGCTGCGAACGACTCATCCTTCGCGACCTCGATGTCGTTCGACCGCTCGTACTCGAACTTCGATAACCGCAACAAGGGGGTTATCTCGGGTGGATATGAGCTGCCATTCGGTAAGGGCAAGCGGTGGCTGCAGTCTGGCGCAGCCAACGCGCTGGCCGGTGGCTGGTCGGTCCAGCCGGCGATCCAGCTTCGTGGCGGCTATCCGTTCAACGTTGCACGCAGCGGCTGCAACTTTGCAGCGAATATAGGCTGCCGCGCCTTCCTGGTCTCCGGCAAGACGGTGTCGGATGCTTATCTGAGCAACCCATCGCCTCTCCACTGGTTTGACGATTCGGTGTTCACGAACAACTACACCGGTTCCGTCAGCCGCAACTCGGCCGACAATCCTTCGGTTCAAGGTTGGGTTACCCGTAACGTGCTTCGGGGACCCGGCACCACCAACGTCGACTTCTCAGCAATCAAGAACATCCAGGTCTATGAGAGCGTGCGTGCGCAGTTCCGCGCAGAGGCCTACAACATCTTCAACCACCCCATCTTCTCGAACCCGCAGGGCAACATCAACAACTCCCAGGTGGGAAGGGTTACGGGCACGTCGATGGACAACCGTAGCATCCAGCTCGCAGTCAAAGTCATCTTCTAGTCGAAGATTTCAACCCAAAAAAAAGTCGGACAGATTCAGTCGACCTCCGGCGATAACCGCAGCATCCAGCTGGCAGTGAAGGGGGCTCTTCTAATCGCTAGCTTGAACCTCAGGAGGCGGACTCAAGAGAGTTCGTCTCCTTTTTGTTTAACCTCTTCAAATTCTCATAAAATTATGACCTTCGTCTTATATTCGCCTACAATCAGATCATGGCCGCCAGCTCCAGCCTGCGACGCGATCTCAGCCAGCGGAATCTGGATCGTGCCTCTCGCTTCGGTCATGAATTGAGCTACGGCGCGGTTCCCAGCATCATCTATCAGGAAGAAAATAACTCTCACGGAAACTTTCTCGACGCATCCTACCGTTCGATCTGCGCGAATCCAGATTGGCGAAAGCGGCTGGATAAGAGCTATACAGGTGGAAGGTGGATTCCACGAAGATGGGACAGGACAGGGCGGCGTGAACTGGATTGCGCCAATAGTTCCGATGCTTTGTTGATGAACATTTTTTGCTATCCCCGTGTGCTGTGCCGCCCTGAGCTTTGCGCGCTCCTCGGAATCGAACAGGGTACGATCCCGGAGTTCGGCTTCAAACCGCGAATACCTTTCATGAAGGGTGGACTGGATCGTACCGAGGTGGACATGAGACTAGAGACTCTGTTGGTGGAAGCGAAGCTGACAGAGACCGGTTTCCGGCCGGCCGCAAGCCACCTCCTCATGCGCTATCGAGATTTCCCGGAGGTCTTCGACACAGCCGAGCTTCCGGCGAAAGAAGATCAGATCGGCGAGTATCAGCTCCTCCGGGGAATCCTGGCCGCATATTCCACCGGCGGGCATTTTGCTCTGTTGTGTGACAGCCGCCGCGCAGATCTTCGCGAAAGCTGGTTCAGGGCCGTGAAGGCTGTTCGCAGTTATAGCTTTCGCAGCCGTCTGAAGCTGCTGACATGGCAGGAGATCGCGACGCTTCTTCCGCCTCGTCTGAGGTCTTTTCTCGACGAGAAATACGGGATCGTTCCCGCCTAACGCATTCCATCACTTCTCGCGAACGCGGATTGCTATTAACTTCCTGCAGTGCTTCAATGAGAGCATTGCGAAGACTTCTTGCCATCGCGCTGCTTGTGGTCCTCGGTCTGCCACTCGCCTCTCCTCTTTTTGCGCAGAGCGCAGAGAGCGGAGGGAGTCTGCCTGCGTGCTGTCGTCGCCACGGAACGCATCATTGCATGACTGGCTTCGATACGTTTTCTTCCTCAGCCAGCAGCTCGTCGCAGTTTCGAGCGCCATTTGAGCGCTGCCCATATTACCCGGCAGCAACACTCGCTGTTCGGTCTGGCTGGATAACTCTTCCAGTACGCGGTGCCATCTTTGCCGGTTTGGTAAGTCATCCTGCTGTTGTCGCCCAGACGCAGTCCATGTGGCGCATCGCGAGAGATCGTTCTCGACAAAAGCGCGGACCACCCGTTCCCTCTATCTAACCTGCCACTGTTTGAGAGATGTTCGGCCATTGCGTACGTGGCAGTCCTCTCAGAATTGACTCGTCTCCAAATGGGAAGCACGTAGCACTCGCGTCTGCCACCCATAAGGATAAGAGGTGCGAACTGGTTGTTGCCTCGCGAGCGACTCCCTCCCGTCTGCGATGGGATGCCAGATGCATTAGTCGGCACGATCAGCATTCAAAGGGACTATATGAAGAGCGAAGAAAGAGGGCATTGGCGAATAAGCGCAGCGGCGCTAATCGTTAGCCTCTTTCTGCCCTTTGCAGCTCTGATATTCGCCGTTCATCCGGATCAGGATGCTCTCCTTCCAGCCTGTTGTCGAAAAAATGGGAAGCACCAATGCTTCATGCGCAGAGTGCTGGAGAACCAGGGTGGTGCCGGCTCATCCTCACCGCGAGTAGCGCAGCTCGTTGAGAAGTGCCCATTTGCACCCGGCTTTACGCACTCCGCCACAGACAATCTTCTTGGTCATGAATCCTCGCTAGCCTCGACGGTCTTATGGGAAGTAGGCAAACCAGAGCTTCGGAGACTGGGGCACAGTCATGTCCTTGCAACGTACCGTGCAAACCACAAACGGGGTCCACCAACTTTCGCCAGCCTACCCTGAAACCTAACTTTGGGCGCAGCTTTTAAGCTGCAAAAACGCTGGAGACATTAGTGAAACACCTTATAAAGATCGTCGCTGTTTTAAGTTGCATGATGCCAACAGCAGTGAGAGCGCAAGAGACTGTAACGACAGCATCCGTAACGGGCAGAGTCGTAGATTCGAGTGGAGCGGTGGTGCCTCATGCAGTCGTAGAGGCTCTGGCGCTGGCGACCAATCAAAGCCATACCGCCACAACTGATGCTCAAGGTCGTTTTCGTCTGCCTTTCCTTGCTGTGGGAATGTACTCTCTTTCCACCCAGCCTCCCGGATTCGCTCAGACGCAACGACAAGTTCGTTTGACCGTCGGCGCAGCTTTTGACATTACTTTGCAGGTTGCCGTGGGATCGACAAGCAGCTCAGTTGAAGTCGCTAGGCAATCCCCGGTCATTGAAGAAAACCGAAGCCAGATCTCCGAGACCATCCTGCAGGGAGAAGTGAACGATCTTCCCTACAACGGAAGGAACTTCCTTGATCTCTCTCTGCTCGCGCCGGGAGTTAGTCCGACGAACACCGGTAGCACGCAGACATTTGCTGAAACTTCTCCCGTCATTGGACAGGGATACTCTGTCAATAGTCAGCGAAACTTCTCCAACAGCTTCGTCGTCGATGGTGTTTCGGCAAATGACGACGCCGCAGGATTGGCGGGTAACTCCTATGCCATGGACGTCGTCCAGGAGTTTCAGGTCGTAACCTCAGGAGGTCAGGCGGAATTTGGGCGCGCTCTGGGCGGCTATTTCAACATCATCACGCGCAGCGGCACAAACGATCTACACGGAACGCTCTACGGGTTCTTCCGCAACCAGCGTCTCAATGCCCAAAATGCTCTGTCTGGAAATAAGCTTCCCTTGACGCAGGGCCAATATGGAGGCAGCCTCTCCGGTCCGGTTCGAAAAGATAGAACATTCCTCTTCGGCAATTATGAGGGGAGGCGCCTCAATACAAATGGCGTTATTACAATTAATCCCGGGCAGGCATCAAGCATTAATCGACATCTCGATGCGATTAGCTTTCAAGGACCGCGTTTGTCGGTGGGGACGGCCCCAAGCACGCTATATCCCACGACCGTTCACACAGATACAGCCTTCGTGCGCGGCGATCATCGATTTAGCGATATGGACCAAATGAGTGTGCGCTATAGCTATTATCGCCTTGGCAGCATCAATGCACGAGGAGCAGGTGGTCTAGCGGATGTCAGCTTCGGCACAGCGGTTCGCGACACCAATCACACCTTGGCTGTTAGCAATGTCGCTACGCTTTCACCGCGTACCTTCAATGAGACAAGAGGACAGTTTACTTACGACGATCTACAGGCTCCGCCTAACATCGATAACAGTCCGGCCGTCGCGATTAGCGGGGTCGCGACCTTCGGGCGTTTTTCTTCCTCACCGACAGCTAGGCTGAATTATCTCTACGAAGGCGTGGATAATTTGGTGTTGCAGCGTGGAACTCACACAGTTAAGGCTGGCGTCGACTTTATGTTCAACAACGACAAAATTACGTTTCCGATGGCAAGCGCTGGCTCTTATACCTTTCCTTCGCTCGCTGCCTTCCTGTCCAGTGGAACTGGGTATGCTTCGTTCTCGCAGAACTTCGGCATACCGTTTATTCAACAAAATAATCCCAACGTAGGGATCTATGCTCAGGACGAATGGAAGATTTCTACTTCTCTTACCTTGAATCTCGGCGTACGCTACGATCTCCAGCTTCTGCGGACGATTAACACCGACACCAACAATGTCTCGCCACGCATCGGCTTCGCGTGGTCACCATTTGCGGCCAAGAGAACCGTGGTTCGCGGCAGCTATGGACTCTTCTACGACCGTGTTCCGCTTCGAGCTGTAGCCAATGCGTTGCTGTCCGCAGACAATACTGTCGATTCGCAACAGGGACGTTTGCTGCAATACACCTATGTCCCCGGTGATACTGGAGCACCTGTCTTTCCCAACGTCTCCAGTCTTCCTAATCCCGGTTCGAAGATTAGCTACACGCTGATGAACCGTGGTCTCCAGAACGCCTACTCACAACAGGCTAGTCTGGGCATCGAACAGCAATTGGCGCGGAGCCTTACTTTGGGTCTCAACTACCAACACGTTCGGGGACTCCATCTGTTGTCTTCACTGAATCGAAATATAAATCCAGATGGGACACGTCCTGATCCCTCGCGAGGTAACATCAAGCCCTACGATTCGCTCTTCGATTCCTACTATGACGGTCTCGCCGTCTCCCTGCTCGAGCGTCCTGTCTCCTGGGGATCGGGCCGAGTTTCCTATACCTGGTCTAAGGCAATGGACAACGTGGGCGAGTTTTTCTTCAGCTCGCCGATCAATAACTTTGATTTGAGCGTAGATCGCAGTCGATCTGACGATGACCAGCGCCATCGTCTCGTCTTTGATGCAAGCGTCAACTCGCCTACCACAGCCGCTCACGGTGTTGCTCAACATCTCACCCATGGTTGGCAGCTCGGTGGCATTCTGCAGTACTACTCCAGGTTGCCCTTCAACGTCACTACAGGTGGGCAAACCAAACAACAGACGACTCAGCGTCCTTGCAGCGGTGGCTACAATCTCGTCGGAACGAATCCTTGTACTGAAGGTCGTGCAGGAGCTGTGATCGGACGCAATGCTGGAACCGGCTTCGATCTCTTTAACTTGAATACCCGTCTCAGCAGAAGTTTTGCAGTGACCGAGCGCATCCGAATTCAGGGAATGGTCGAGGCTTTCAACATTCTTAATCACAGAAACGACATGATTCCGAATGGTACGTGGGGCAGTGGAGCTTTTCCATCAAATCCCAATCCATCGTTTAGAACGGCGACCGCGGTTGGGGATCCGAGGAGCATCCAACTGGCAGCACGCCTAAGCTTTTAATCACACGCGAATCTTGCTACCGCTTCTCTGAACTGGTTCTCGCCGCACATCTCATCGCCACGGATACTCGTAGTTTAGACGCGGGTCTACGTGGCGATTTTTCTGGGTATCCAGCCGCCACGCGTTTTTTGTCTTGTATGCTGCAAGCGATCTCCTTACCCTGAAGCGTATGCCGGAGCTTCCAGACATCTCCGCTTATCTCACTGCGCTGCGTCCGCGTATTGTGGGCCAGCCGCTGCAAAGTATTCGGATTGCCAGTCCCTTTTTGTTGCGCACTGTGAGTCCGGCACTGCCCGAGATAGAAGGCCATGCCGTCCGCTCACTTCTGCGAATTGGAAAGAGGATCGCGGTAGAGTTCGACAACGGAATGTGGCTGGTTCTTCACCTGATGATTGCAGGCCGGCTGCACTGGAGATCGACAGGTGCGAAGCTGGGCGGGCGAAATGATCTGGCCTCATTCGACTTTCCTGGCGGCTCCCTCGTCCTCACCGAGGCCGGATCCAAACGCCGCGCATCGCTCCATCTCTTCGGGAGCAGGGAAGATCTGGGCTCCATTGATCCCGGCGGAATCGACGTATTCGAAGGCAGCTTCGATGAATTCCGCACGGCGCTCATGGTAGAAAATCGCACCTTGAAACGGGCACTGACAGACCCGAGAATTCTGAGTGGGATCGGCAACGCGTATTCGGATGAAATCCTGCATGCTGCCCGGCTTTCGCCGATTCAGCAAACCCATAGGCTCTCTGACGAGGAATGGCAGCGCCTGTTTAAGGCCACTCGCGAGACGCTGCAGACATGGATCGACCGCTTCAACGCCGAAGCACAAAAGACGTTCCCGGAAAAAGTAACCGCATTTCGCAAAGAGATGGCTGTCCATGGACGTTTCGGTCAGCCTTGTCCGAGATGTGGCTCTCCCGTGCAACGAATCCGTTACGCGGACAACGAGACAAACTACTGTCCCCAATGCCAAACCGAAGGCAAACTTCTTGCAGATCGCAGTCTCTCGCGCCTGCTTGGTAAAGACTGGCCTCGAACACTCGACGAACTGGAAGCGCTCCGACGACGCTGACAGACCTGTCTAAAACGGCATGTATGCTCTCAAAATGAGGAACACACTGACACGATGCGCTCTCACCGTTGCTCTGTTCTGCCTACTCAATAGCGCTGTCTTCGGGCAAACCGCTGAGCAAGGCGCTCAGCGGATCGCGGAATTGGGAACATGCGAGCTTTCCAGTGGAAAGGTAATTCTCGATTGCCGGATCGGCTACAGAATCTTTGGCAAACTGAACCAGGAGCGTACAAATGCTGTCATCATGCCAACGTGGCTGAATGGCCGCAGCGAAGATCTTCTGCCGCTCTTTGGTCCGACGCCTGGGCCGCAACGCCTCATTGATACGTCGCGATTTTTCGGAGTTGCGTTCGACGCCTTCGGCGACGGCATCTCATCTTCCCCGTCGAATAGCAAGCGTCAGGAGGGCACGGCGTTTCCCGAGTTCACCACTGAAGATATGATTCGGGCACAGTATCGCGTTCTGACGGAGGTCTTGAAGGTACGGCATGTGTATGCCGCGATCGGCCTCTCACTTGGAGGACATCAGGTGTTTGCCTGGGCGACTCTGTATCCGCAGCTGATCGACCGTGCAGTTCCGATCGTGGGTTCGCCACAGGCGACCAACTTCGATCGTCTCTCCAAGCAGATTGTCATTGATGCCATTCAGTCAGATCCTGCTTACGACAACGGACACTACACAAAGCAGCCGCCGCTCAAATTAGCGAATGAGATTGGATTTCAGATGCTGACGACTCCAGTCTTTCGCAATGCAGAAGCCACCCGCGCGACTTACTCCGAGTGGTTGCGAAAGATACAGGATCCTCAGCGGCAGGACGCGAACGATCGCGTGTGGCAGGCGCGAGCAATTCTTTCTCACGACGTGCTTCATGGAAGAACCATCGAGGAGGCTGCTCGTTCCATGCCCATGAAGTTTCTCATCATTGTTGCCGCTGAAGACAGAATGGTAACGCCTGCTCCGGCGCTCGCCTGGGCGAAGGCTATTGGAGCAGAAATCTATGTCTCCCACGGAGAATGCGCTCATCTCATCATGAGCTGCGATGCGGCTGCTGTCTCCGACCGCGTGGAGCGCTTCCTCAATGAACCAGTTTCGAAACCGGCGGCCCAATAAGCAGCAGCACGGGAGCGGGTCCAACATCGGAGGTCGATAAGCGGGCCAATGTCGTCCTATGAACATGCTCGTTTGGCGTGGAGGCTCGGGACACCGCGGTGCAGGGAGTCTCTGGCGCAATGCCGGAGGCGATCAGATCCTGCGCCAGCGTCTCAAAATCACGACCAGGCATGTAGATGACCAGCGTCGCCTGATCCGGAAAAGCGCCCGACCAGCTCGGTGCCAGCGAGACCTTTCCAGCAGCGTGGTGAGCTGTTGCCAGGACGAGTTTAGACGCCCTGCTACGGTCGGTCAGAGGGGTTTCGAGAGTGGCTGCGACCGCGAAGGCTGCAGTAATTCCCGGAACGATCTCGAAAGGAATGGAGTGTTCGCGAAGAAAAGCGATCTCTTCGGCGGCACGGCCAAAGATCAGGGGATCACCCGATTTCAGCCGGACGACGGATTGATCCGCGCTTGCGTGCTCCAGCATCAAAGCATGAATTTCAGCTTGCGTGATGCGCGGCTGTCCGCATCGTTTTCCGACTGGAATGATCAGCGCGGTCGGGCTGGCAAGATTGAGAATGTCATCGCTGACCAGATCGTCGGGCAGAATGACATCGGCGGTCTTCAAAAGATGAGCGGCGCGCAAGGTCAGGAGAGCGGGATCGCCCGGGCCTGCTCCCGTCAGATAAACGTGGCCGGATTCTGCGTCAGGGATCGAGATCACTCTTTCTCCGTAGGAAGGGGATTCGTTCTGGCATGTTCGCGCGCCAACAGGCGCGAAGGGCATCGATCGTAGGCGCAGACCTGGCGTTGCGCGAGTTCGTGGAGCACCAGCCGGCGCGATTCATTGAGCGGTTCTGTTGCTACGACCTCGCGTCGAAGATCTCCGAGATCCTGAAGCCAATCCCCAAGATCGAGCGGAAGCTGCTCATTTAAGTCTTTGCGAAGTTGTTGCGCGAGCGCGGGCGACTTTCCAGCGGTGGAGATGGCAATCTGCAGTTCGCCGCGGCGGACGACCGAAGGGAAGTAGAAATCGCAAAAGGGAGGATCGTCCACGGCGTTGCAAAGCACGCCGGACGCGGTGGCTTCGGCGAAGACGGCTCGGTTGACGGCTGGATCGTTGGTCGCAGCGACGACCAAAAAAGCACCCTTGAGATCTCCCTGCCGGTAAGGACGCCGGTCCAGGGTGATCTCGCCTGAGCTGGCCTGTTCTTCAATACGCTCGTTGGCCTGTGGGGCGATTACAGTGACGGAGGCGTCGGCGGCACGCAGCGAGGCGATCTTCGACTCGGCCAGATGCCCGGCCCCGATTACTACGCACGGCCGGCCGGTCAATTTAAGGAAGATCGGGAAAAGGGACACGCTAGCACTCCATCTTTAGATCATAGATTTCAAGTGACGTCCTGTGAGTGGACCCACCCCCGAATTTGCGCAAAGTCTTCTATCTAAACAAGATAGGTCCGGACTTCCATGCTAAAGTCTTGAAAATACGATGGATAGACGCAAGTCATTCATCTTCCTCGACTTATGACGGCGTTGAAGAAACTCCAAACGCCTGAGCATCTTCGGGTCTGTCTCTATTTTACCCAATTGAGAAAGTCTAGTCGGCAAGTCCTATCTCGTCTGATCAGAGTGAGTTACGCCGGATCGGGGCTTGACACTTCGCGCCAGCCCCGCAGGGCTCATCTTAGCCGCGTGGTCACTGTTTTTTGAAGGAGGTTGTCGCGGTGATGAGACAGATGAAACACAGCAGTGCGGCGCCTGTGCGGATGTTGTTAAACATCAGCCATCGACTTAGCAATCGCTCATAGCCATCCGGTGGAGCGGCTGCCGACCAGGTCTTTATCATTCGATTGACAGGAACGTTGCCGAAACGAGTAACGACGAATGAGATCGCGGCGAAGGACGAAGCGGAGATCGCAAGCAATCGGGAACTCGCTGGTCCGTGCATCAGGAAGGCCCACAAGACAGGCGTCAGGATGCTCATACCCATGACAAGCTGCATATAGATCCCGTTGTGTCTCATCAATGCGTCGCGGTAGGCGAAGTGCACTTCAAGCGGAACTTCATAGAAGGTAGGAACCACGGTGGAGAAGCCATACAGGAATGCACCCGCCAATAATCCTGTCGAAAATACTGCAAGAACATTAAAAAGTCGTTCCATATTGCCCTTGACCAACTGGATTGCAAAAACGCATTAGGTATTAACGTTCGCCGGAGACTCAGACTGTGAGATCGAACCTCTGGTGTCAGCGAACTCAAGAATCTCATCGACTGTCCATTGATCGTAGGCGTGGGAGCCATACTTGCAGGCCAGCACGCGACCGCCTCCAGCAATCAGGAAGTCGGCAGGAAGTCCGAAACTTCCTCCGTCAGGCCGCACTCGGGGGAGCGGTTGCTCTCTACGGAGAACCCTCAAGAAGCTGCGACATACGCCGATCGAGATGGGGCGCCATGCCCGCGGATCGAGCAGCGCTCTGCAATCACGTTCAACTCCAAACTGTGCGTAGAGCCGTTTGCCGGGATCAGCGATGACATCAAATGGCAGATGGCCCGCATAGCGTGACAGTTCCTCACTCGTCGAATGGAACACCACAACTTCGCGAATGGATGCGGCCAGGATCTCGCCGTGTCGCTGCATGATGGAGTAAAGATGCAGATCGCATACGGGACAGCCCGCGAACCGGCGAAACTGCAGGTGAATCAGCCGATCAGATGTGGGAATGCCGATCCGCTTGCCGGAGATCGTCAATAAGTCTCGGATCGGGATGAGATCACCCGGTGAGATTCGCGTCTCGTGGATAGCGATCATGGGTCCTCCCGAAGGAGGCGATCTGCCGCTCGATGAAGGACCAAGCGCCCGACACGGAGCACCTGTGCCGATGCGATCAAACTCGCCAAGGTCATTCTCCTGTATGGTTCGCGTTGCGGTGAAGTCTCACGGAAAACTTTGTGTTTCTCGTAAATTGCACACATTCGTTCGGTTATGGACATCTGCGCGAAATCAAGCCTAAGCTGTTACCGTGGCGGAGGAAAGAACAGGCGCAACGGCGTGTGCGTTACCGGACAACAACGGTATTTTGTGCGTTAGCACGTGCGGAAACGAGAGATGATTCATCAAACCAAAGTGCCAGATCGCCGTGTTGCCAGAACGCGCAAAGTCCTCCGTGAAGCTCTTCATTCGCTGATTCGCGAAAAGGACTATGACGCGATCGTGGTGAAGGAGATTCTCGACCGTGCCGACGTAGGTCGATCCGCGTTCTATACCCATTTCCGGGACAAAGATGAGCTTCTGGCCAGCAGTATCTATGAAATTCTTGGCTCCATCCCTTCAACGCATCCGGAGGCAGGCAATGACCGCCTTGAGAGAATTCTCTGGTTCAGTTTGCCGATCTTTGAACATCTCCATCGGCAACGCCAAGCAGGCGGGTTGATGCTGGGACCAAGAGGACGCGATGTTCTTCATCGGCACCTCCAAAAGGTGCTCGCTGATTTGATTGCCGAAAGTATTAGAGATTTTTTCCCCGGCAGGAGGAAATCCGCGCCCCATGTTCCACCGGAATTGCTCGCTCAGCATATAGCTTCAACCTTTGTCCTGGTGTTGAACTGGTGGGTAGAGGGTAGAAAACTGCCTCCACCGAAGGAAGTCGACGGCTTATTTCGATCACTCATTCTGCCCACACTGGCTCCCCTCTCCGACTAATGGATGACGGGGTCTGTGAAAAAGGGCAGTGCTGTTATGGGAACGATCTGAATCCTGGCGAAAAGCACACTTCAGGCTTCCAGCAACACACCACAATATGCAGCTATGTGCAGTGACGAAGCCTCTGTCCTTCCTGCCATTCGAAAGGCCGTTCCACTCTTAGCTTCCAGAGACGGGCCGGTCAGTTCCCAGCGTTTCGCACCCTTCATCGCAACTGGCAGTTTGACCGCTACCGCATTCGGCCCTTTGTTTATGAAAGCGAGCAGCGTATGCCCATCTTTGAGGCCCTGATAGGCCGTCACGTTCGCTGCCGTCCGCATATTGCACGCCGCTACACGACCGCCCGCAAATCTCTGGGCAAACTGCATCCCGAAATAGACGGGGCGGGGCATCGCGGGCGCATGGGCTGAACTCTCAACCGGTGTGTAGATGCCTACGCCACCACCGTGCAGGTTGACACCGGCGAAGCCCGCGCAAGCCGCCCGCAAGAGATAGTCCGCTGCCCATAGCGCGGAGGCATACCCATCGCTTACGCCCTCCTTGCCTCCTCCAAAGCAGGAGTTTCCTTCGTCCATCCTGTATGGGGTGCCACCCGCGGCGGTCTGGGCCGCGTGAACCGCGTCGATCTCTGCATCCAGCTTCGGCGTCTCTTTCTGAAGCAGCCGCTCTGCCGTCATCCCTGGAGCGCTTGCCGGACCCATGCCGTAGTAGTGGCTCGTCAGCAAGACAACATCGCCGCGGGTTCGTTGCGCAAACTCCAGTACCCAGCTGTCCACTTTACCGTCCGTATCAGGGCCTGCAAACTTTGCTGCCGGGACGCGCCTTCGAATCGTCTTCACCCAAGTCTCGTACTCGTCGATGTACTGGGAGAAGCTGTAGCCTTTTTGACGGAAGACCGGATCGTCGCCAAAGCCATCGACCTCATTGCCGATGACGAATGCGATGAGCCGGTCGCCGACCAGCTCGCGCACCGCGGCTGCTTCGTCTGCGGCACGCTCGGCGCTTCCGGACGCGAAGTTGAGCCCATACAACAGCCGCCAGTCCACAGCATCCAGAAATCCTCGCAAGTTGCGCAGGGCAGCATGGGTGATGATGCCATGCTTGTTCTGCTGTACGGTCGGGTCGACCAGCGGCCACTCCCAGTAGTCCTCAATGCCGTGCCGAACTCCGCGTATCTGCCTTGGGTCGTCCTGCCCGACTCCCTCCCACGGTGTGATGTTGCTGAGGTGGCCTCCCATGCGCAACACACCTTTTGGTGTCAGGGAACGAAAGGCCGCCACGAGCGGCGTGTTCTTTGCCGAAAAGAAGTCCCGGTTATAGAGCTGTCCGCTCTCATAACTCAGCCCCACAAAATCGGAGGGTACTGCCTTCCAGGCTGCGTTTGCAGCTGGCAGTTCGAGCGTGATCTCCGCTCCTCGAGCAGGTATAGCCTTTGCGGCCAGGGCTGCGGCCGCTGTATTCCAGAGAAACCGTCTTCTGTTCAAGCTCTCCCCCAGTGTGTTTCTTGCGGTGACGCAGCGAACTCCGGTCAGGTTGATTATCCTCTTTCCCTCTTAGTCGGAACTACCGCGATCAATGATCTAGGTCTCGTGTCCGTTGCGGTCGTCGGCAGTCGCGTGGAATGCTGATGGACACCCTGAGGAGGATGCATGTTGCGACGCTGGATTTGCTTGATTGCGGTGCTATTGGTTAGTGGGGGAGTGATCCAGGCGAAGACGAAGCGGCCGCGATATGAGGTGGTTGGGTACGTGATGGCGCCACAGCCGAGTGGTCTGGTAGATGCCAGCTCTATCGCAGCCAGCAAGCTGACTCGTATTAACTATGCCTTCTTCATCCTTAAAGATGGAGTGATTGTGGAGCGGCGCGATCACGATGGCGATAACGTCAGAGCCCTGGTGGGGCTGAAGAGGGAGAATCCTCAGCTGCAGGTGCTGATCTCGGTCGGTGGAGGCAGCGGCTCTGCCGGCTTCTCGGAGATGGCGTTCACCGCGGAGGGACGCAAGAGGTTTGTCGACAGCGCAATGGCTCTGGTCGAGAGATACGATCTGGATGGCGTGGACGTGGACTGGGAGTATCCCGGCTACACGCATACACCGAACATGAAGGTGCGTCCTGAGGACAAGCAGTCTTATAGCCTGCTGATGAAGGATCTTCGCTTACGGTTCAACAAAGCGGAAAAGCGGCTTGGCAGGCCGCTGGTGACGTCATCGGCGACCGGGGCAACGCAGATCTGGCTGGATCATACGGACATGCGTTCAGCCGCAAAATGGATGACCAGCGTAAACATGATGTGCTACGACTGGTACTCCGCCGAGGCGAAGAACACAGGGCATGATTCGCCCCTCTATACCAGTGCTGCCGATCCACGTCAGATTTCGATCGACGGTGCGGTAAAGATGAATCTGGCGGCCGGCGTTCCAAGGCGAAAGCTTGTGATCGGGGTTCCGTTTTACGGAAGAAGATGGCCTGGTGTGGACGCTGCAAACCATGGGCTGTGGCAGCCGGTGACCGCACCCGGTGCCGGAACGATCGTCTTTCGCGATGTGGTTCCGCTGGTCAATGCACGGGGGTTTGTCCGGTATTGGGATGACACCGCGAAGGCTCCTTACCTCTATAACCCAGAGCAGAGGACATTTATTACCTACAATGACGCGCAAGCCGAGGCGGAACGCACGGCGTATGTCAAAAAAATGAAGCTGGGCGGGATCATGTTCTGGCAGTACAGCGGCGATTCTGGAAACGTCCTTTTGGATGCGATCGCGGCTGGCTTCAAGTAGAGAGGGCCTTTTGCAGGACTCGCCGAGGCCTCGCCGCTGATGGCTGTTGCTCCTTTTCGGATGTCGGACTGACTCCTCCGACCCGAAATTCTGCGCTCTGAAAACGTGATAAAGTTCGGTCGGCACACGGAACGGCTTTTTTCTGTTGCGTAATGCGAAAGATATCTTGCAGTATGGTCATCAGCTTCGAAAGCCGCACGCTCTCCTGAAGGAAGGAAAAGGGAATGGAAGGCACGCAGATACCACGGCAGATTCACGCAAGGCAGCATGAGGTCGTCCGCCAACAACAGGATCATTCCTGCGAACTCAACGGATACCCTGGCGGTTCCAGGCCATCTTTCGGGATGCCAAATGTGGCCACTTGCGGCCGCCGGTCCTTCGGCCTCGCCGTCCTCATTGCGCTGCTTTGCAGCGGGACGTCTCCGGCGCAGCAGCCGCGAACCAGCTGGAAGGATTACCTCGGCGGGCCGGATAGCTCCCATTATTCTGACCTTAAGCAGATCAATACCGGCAACATTAACAAACTGGATGTTGCCTGGAACTATGTGACCGATGACGATGTGACCTACACGTTCTGTCCTCTGGTCATCGACAACGTCGCTTACTTCGCGGCCAAAAAAGGCTCGTTGGTTGCTGTGGATGCGACCACAGGCAAAGAGCTCTGGGCCCACTCCTTTACAACCCCGGGCGCGGCGCCTTCCCGTTTTAGCGGCATTGCGGGCATGCGCGGCGGGAACTACTGGGAGAGCAAGGATCGCAAGGCCCGTCGTATTTTCGTGACCTCCGGAGGATTCCTGCACGCCATCGATGCGCGGACAGGCGATCTTGTGGACTCTTTCGCCGATCACGGCAAACTGGATTTGAAGACCGGCATCGACCGTGCGACCAGGCCACTTGCCTCAAGAACCCCCGGCCGCATCTTTGAGAACATTCTGATCCTGGGCAGCGCGACGGGCGAGGGATACCTCGCTCCTCCCGGCGACATCCGGGCCTTCGACGTCGTCACCGGCAAGCTGCTGTGGGTCTTCCACACCATCCCGCGTCCGGGAGAGTTTGGATACGACACCTGGCCCAAGGATGCGTACAAGTACATGGGCGGCGTCGATGTGTGGGGTGAGATCACTGTCGATCCCAAACGCGGCATCGCGTACTTCCCGATAGCGTCTGCGAAGTACGAACTCTACGGTGGAGACCGCCCGGGAAACAATCTCTATGCCGACTCTCTGCTGGCGCTGGATGCCCACACAGGGAAGTATCTCTGGCACTACCAGACCGTACATCATGACGTATGGGATTATGATCCGGACGCAGCTCCGCAGCTTGTAACCGTGAAACACGACGGCAAGACCGTGGATGCGGTAGCGCTCGCGTCGAAGAACGGCTTCCTCTATGTATTCGATCGGGTCAGCGGAAAGCCGCTGTGGCCAATCGAAGAACGTCCTGTACCGCAGAGCGATGTACCGGGCGAGATTACCGCGAAGACGCAGCCATTTCCAACCGTCGTGCCGCCATTCTCGCGCCAGGGCATGACGGTGAAGGACATGTATGAAGGGTTTATGAGGCCGGAAGAGGTGGCATGGTGGAAGGAGCGTCTGACCAAAGCGAGAACGGGTTTCTACACTCCGCCCGCAGTTGGCGTCGACACCATTAACCTTCCCAGTGTGAACGGCGGCGCGTTGTTCTTCAGCACCGGGGCGGACGCGGCAAGCGGGACGGTCTACGTCCTGTCGAAGGACATGCCGTCGATCGTCAAGCTCGTACCGGGAGGAGAATCGACCACGGCGAACGCTGGTGGTCTGGTTCCATCTCGCCCTCGCACGGCGTCACATACCAGGCCAGCATTTCCGACACAGGAACAGATGGGGCGTGGGGTGTACGAGCAGAACTGCCAGGTTTGCCACGGTCCTGAGCTTAAGGGAGATCGCGGACCTGCGCTCGACACCGTCGTCAGCCGTCTCGGCGTCGAGACCACCCGCAATACCATCGTGAATGGCAGGGCAACCATGCCGCCGTTCTCCTCGCTCCCCGAGCGATCGATGAACGACCTGATGGCATTTCTCAAGCAGCCTGACCTTGCACCTTTGGGGACTGCGCCCACCGCAGCGATGCAATCGATGATGCGGTCGATGACGTCGGAGCCTCCTTATCCGGCCGATATTGAGGGGCCACCGTCACGGTATAAGACCGGTTATGGCAATGAGCCTTATGTGATCACTCCGCCATGGAGCACCATCACCGCTTACGATCTCAACACGGGAAAGATCAAGTGGAAGACGCCTTATGGTGACGTTCCTCAGGCTGGGCCCAGCGACACGATGCGAGGAAACGTCTATCCGAAGAGCGGGTTCGTCATCACAGCCGGAGGGCTCGTCCTGTTCGCCGGCAATGACTCCAAGCTCTATGCACTGAACAGCGCTACCGGCAAGTTGATCTTCAGCAAAGACCTGCCCAATGGGTCGCAGGGAGTGCCTGCAGTGTATGAGGCGAATGGGAGGGAATACATTCTGCTCGCTGTCAGCGGAGCAGCCAACCCGTATCCCGAAGGCGCTTACGTGCCTCCCGGTGGGACATCGCCCGCTGCAACTTCCAAGGGGTATATAGCGTTCGCTCTTCCAGCAGCGGAGAAGCGTCAGTAAGGTGAATCAATACATTCAGTTGGATGGTTTATCTGATTGATAATAAATATCATAAGAGGGAGGGCTCGAAGATCGGATCCTCTCTTTCGTCAGGGAAACGAATCGAGGCCACGACGATGTCGTGGCCTCGGTCAACTTGAGTCCGTCTATTCGCTGGGTGCGGTACGGCCCGCACCTACAGGCGGGGCATCGCGCTCAACCGGTTCCAAAACCTCTCCGGCAAGTTGAGCACGGAGGGTAGCATCTTCGGTACGGTCGAAGTAATGACGAAGGTCTTCGCCTTCCGTGCGAGCTTCAAGGTAACCATTCAGAAGTCGTTCGATCGCGTCAGGCACATCGGTTGCAGCAGCGCGATAACCGAGCTGACGGGCAGGACGGGCATACTTGCCGACCGAGCCTCCGACGCAGAAGAAGAAGGCGTCGACCATCTGGCCGTCCTTCTTGATCTTCTTGCCTTCGAGGCCGATGTCCGCAATCCAGTGCTGGCCGCAGGAGTTGGTGCAGCCGGTGATGTGAAGGCGAATCTGCTGATCGAAGCCGGGAAGACGGTCCTCGAGTTCGGAGACGAGCCACTTGTTGAAGCCTTTGGTCTCAGCGATAGCGAGTTTGCAAAACTCGGTTCCGGTGCAGGCGATCGCCCCGCGCCAGAAGGGGGAGACGTCCACGTTGAAGCCGAGAGTATTCAGTTCGATTACGAGAGCTGAGGTCTCGCGGTCGGGAACGTTGACGATGAGGATGTTCTGACCGATGGTGGTGCGCAGGTTCCCGTCGCCATACTTGTCGGCGAGCTCGGCCAGCTTTTGAAGCTGGTCGCCGGAGACGCGGCCATTCAGGACGCTGGCTCCCACCGTGGAAAGGCCCGGCTGACGCTGCTTCGTGATGCCGATGTGGTCGCGGTAGATGTCGGCGGGCACATTGTCTTCAGAGACGGGGCTGGGATCGAGCTTGTAGCCCAGCTTTGCCTCGAGCGCCTCAAGGAAGGACTCAGCTGTCCAGCCGAAGCGCATGAAGAGGTACTTGATGCGGGCGCGGGTACGATTCTCGCGAAGAATACCGGCATCGCGGAAGACCTCGGCGGTGGCGGTGGCTACAGCGACGGCCTGATCCTGACGAACGAAAGCGGGAATCCGAACGGCGATATGCGGCTCGTTGGAGAGGCCGCCACCAACACGCAGGGTGAAGCCGATCTCCTCCTTGCCATCGACGGTGCGTTTGATGGCGGTGAGGGCCGCATCATTGATCTCGGGGAAGCTGCACCAGACAGGGCAACCGGAGACGGTGAACTTGAACTTGCGGGGAAGATTAACAAAATCGGTGTTGCCGTTGAGCTTCTGAGCGATCTCGACGGCAAGCGGGCTGGCGTCGATCAGCTCGTGGCTGTCCAGGCCGGCGAGAGGGCAGCCGGTGACGTTGCGGACGACGTCGCCGCAAGCGCCCTTGGTGCTGAGGCCAACGCTGTTGAGCGCGTCGACGACGTCTACAAGGTCGCGGATGGTGAGCCAGTGAAGCTGAATGTTCTGCCGGGTGGTGATGTCGGCAAGGTTGTTGGCGTGTTTTTTCGTGACGTCGGCGATGACGCGGAGCTGCGCGCTGGTCAGAATTCCATTGGGCAGCGCAATACGCATCATGAAGTACTCGGTAGCTTTACCTTCGCCGCCGCTTCCACCGGTAACACCTTTGCCATCCCCCTGGCTGTAGACGCCCCACCAGCGAAAATAGAGAGCCCACTCCGAGGGGATGGAGTCCCAGCCCAGACGGGCGTACTCACGAACTTCGTCCCAAGCCTCCCATGGATTCTTGGCGAGCTTAAGTCGTTCTGTTCGCTGGGCTTTGGTCTCTTTGGCGGCGGCTGGCGCCGGGGTGGTGGACATGATGGAATTCCTTTGAACTTAGATTTTGCCTAGATAATAAAAATCCCACTCAGCTTGGAGTGGGCGTTGGCGATTTTGCCTGATGTACCCGAGACCCTTAGGTCTACAGAGGGAGGCAAAGGCGACAGCGCACCCGGTCGCAACAACACATGCGACAGGTGGTAATGAGGTGGGTGCGGTCGAAAGCCATAGTTAAACGTTAATGGGCCTCTGTTTCCCAGTCAAGAGAAACAGGATTTTTCGTCCTGAAAAGGCTAAAAATACCCAAAATTCATGGCCGATAAGCGATTTTTTGACGTTTTCTCAAATTCAGATGCGTTAGTCAGTCGGCCGCGAGTTCGACGGCATGAGCCCGAATTTCTGTTGCCTCACTTTGCGACGGGGAAAGTGGTTTCTGGCCACGGACATACTGCCGCGGCGGGCAACCCATGATCCGTTTGAAAGCTGTACTAAAAGCGCTTTCGGACTCGTAGCCAAGCGAAAGAGCGATCGCGGAGAGGGAATCGGTGGAGTTCGCCAGCCTGTCCCCGGCAAGCAGCATGCGCCAGCGGGTGAGGTATTCCATTGGGGACTTCCCTACGGTCTCTTTGAACCTGAGGGCAAAGACGGATCGCGACATGCCCGCCTTCTCTCCTAATTCCTGTAGGGTCCAGCGATGGCCGGGAGCTTCGTGCATCGCGGCGATGGCTGCGGACACCTGCTTATCCGCCAGGGCGAAGAGCCAACCCACACCACTCTGCGATCCTTCCGCCAGATGGAGCCGAAGGGCCTGCACCAGCATCATGTGCGCGAGGTGCTGTGCCACCAGAGAAGTCCCCGGTTGCGGCTCAAGCAACTCCAGCCGCATGCGCTCGAGCGCCCATCGCATTGCGACTTTATCCGATTCCTTCTTGAGGTGGACGATCGGAGGCAACATTCCCAGCAGGATGCTTGCATGGCTTCCGACGAAGGCAAAGTGTCCGCCGACGATACAGCAGGTTCCACCGCCGTTGATGAGAGCGATGCCGCCCTGGCGACTCACCGACTTATGAATCGAGAGGGCATCGACAGGCGTGAGGCTCAGGTCAGTTGCGAGGATGAAAGGCTTGCCCTGCGGCAGCAGAAAGCAGTTGCCAGTCTCCAGAAGAACGGGGTCCTGGACACCTTCGACCGAAAGCCAGCACTGACCGGAGACGACGGCATAGCATTTGATTCCATCGTGCTGTCCAAAACGTGTGGACCATGGCCCACCTACGTCGAAGCCACCGGCGACGTAGGTGCGGGTTTTCAGCAATGACAGTACATCAGAGAGTGGGTCCATACGGAATGCCGGACGATCGCGAAGATTGTCAGGACTTTTGAGTATAGATCGTATTCTCTCGCTCGCCTATCTTGAGGATGACGTAACCGTTGAAGATGCGGTCACTCAGGAATACCTAAGGAGAAGTGTCATGCGTGTTTTTGTCACCGGCGCTACGGGCTTTGTCGGCTCTGCCGTTGTAGATGAACTCATCAGAGCGGGTCATCAGGTGCTCGGACTTGTTCGTTCCGAGGAGGGCGCGAGATCCCTTGCGGCCGCGGGGGCGGAGGTCCATCGTGGAGATCTCACGGACCTTGAAAGTCTACGCAGGGGAGCCGCTGTCTCGGACGGCGTGATCCACACCGCGTTCAACCATGACTTCTCGAAGTTTGTGGAGAACTGCGAGCTGGACAGGCGCGCCATCGATGCGCTCGGCACCGCGCTCGAGAGCTCGGACCGTCCGTTGCTTGTGACCTCGGGGGTAGCGATGCTGGTAGTCGACCGCACGTCAACCGAGGAAGATGCCCCGCCTCCGCCGGACCCTACCGTCTACCCGCGGGCTTCAGAGGCGGCGGCCACCCAGCTGTTGGAGCGTGGTGTTCGCGCATCCGTAGTTCGACTGCCACCTTCCGTCCACGGTGATGGAGATCATGGGTTCGTCCCCATACTCATCCAGCTCGCGCGTGAGAAGGGGATCGCAGCGTATGTCGGCGACGGTTCAAATCGATGGCCTGCTGTGCATCGCCTCGATGCTGCACTGGTCTATCGGCTTGCCCTTGAAAAGAACGCCGTCGGAGCGCGGTATCACGCCATCGCTGAAGAGGGAGTGCCCTTCAAAGAGATCGCAAAAGTGATTGGCCGACGCCTGAACCTGCCGGTTGTCAGCAAGAGTGCGGAAGAAGCGAAGGATCATTTTGGCTGGTTCGGGAGATTTGCGGCTACCGATCTTTCGAGCTCGAGCAAAGCGACGCGGGAGCAGTTTGGATGGGAGCCGAAGCAGCCAGGGCTGCTCGCCGACATCGACCACGAGCGCTACTTCGGGGCATGATGAAAGCGGTGTACCTGCAGGATAGGTGCAGGTACACCGTTCGGAAGAGCGTGCGGAGGGCTATTCCGCTTCTGCGAGAGAGTGCTTATGGCGGACGTCGGATCCGCGCACCCAGAAGATGACGTCCTCTGCGATGTTGGTGGCGTGATCGGCAGAGCGCTCGAGGTTGCGGGAGACGATGATTGCGTTAAGCGCCTGCGCGCTGATCTCAGGCCGGAGCTGCATCAGCTTTACGAGATCTGCCTGAACCACGCGATTCATCTCGTCAACATCATCGTCCATTGCGAGCACCTGCTCGGCGAGGCGGGCATCGGCTTCGAGAAGCGACTGGAGGGCAGTGCGAATCATGACCCCGACCTTCTCTCCCATGTCCGGAATATCGATGGGGAGCTCGATCAGGGGAACGCTGTCGAGAGCCTGGACGCGCTGGGCGATGTTGGAGGCCTGGTCGCCGATGCGCTCGAGGTCGCCATTGATCTTGATGACGGCAAGAATGAAGCGAAGATCGATAGCCATGGGCTGCTCTTTGGCGAGAAGGTCGTAGGCCATCTCGTCGACATCTCGTTCGGCGGCATTGATGGCGGCTTCAATCTCCTTGACGTGCTCGCAGAGGCTGAGGTTGCCGGTCAGGTACGACTCGAGCGCAAGCGAGAGCGCCTGCTGGGAGAGCGCCGCCATAGCGAGAAGCTTGTCCTTGAGAGCGGCAAGCTGCTGGTGAAAGTTAATGCGCGGCATACGATCCCTTCCTCCCATTGAGGGTCTTTCTATTGTGCGGCAGAACGAACGCTATTGTTGTGAATTTGTGAATCGAGTAGCGAATTGAATATATCCACAAGCTCAAAAACGGGACGGTCAATAGAGAAGGTACTGGGAGCGGCGCTGCCGGAAGGCATCGAGCTCCCGTTCCCATGACTTCGCAATACTGCGCGGATCCTCGTTGTTCTGGATGGCAAGAACGGTATTGACGCTGACGAGGAGACGGTCGATGCGAGAAATATTGAACTGCTGCGGATAGAGCTTGCGGATGGCCGAGATCAGTTCGATGCCCAGCTCGGGTGAGTCAAGAAGATTGCGGTCGGTCACCGTGAAGTGGACGGCGGGCAGCGTCTGTCCGTGGTAGGGATAGTGGTTGGCGTCCTCGCCGATGGTGACCGAAGAGGCTGAGAAGCTGATGCCTGGAATGTTGCGTGCGTTAAGAGCGGCCACTAGCGCCGGTGCGTCGAAGAAGGGCGCCGCGATGTTCTCGAAGGGGATCGTAGTTCCGCGACCGACAGAGACGTTGGTGAACTGCAGTAGCTCGATACCGGGATAGAGGGTAGCGGCATTTACTGAACGCAGATTGGGACTGGGACTGATCCACGGGAGGCCCGTCTGATCGTAGTACATGGACCGCTGCCAGCCTTGCATTTTGACGACGGATACGGAAGCGCCGAGGGGCTCGCGGACGTTAGGTGAGCCAGCCGAAGGCAGTCGCCGCTCTCCATTGATGTAACGAGTGAGCTCGCCGAGGGTCATGCCATGGCGAATGGGCAATGGCATGTAGTTGACATAAGCTTCCTTACCCTCATCCGAGACGGGCCCCTGGACACCGATGCCCCCGATAATGTTGGGGCGGTCCAGCACGATGATCTCAAGCTGATGGCCGAGCCGCTTTTCGGCAGCGGCCGCCTCGACGAAGTATCCGGTCTGCGCTTCGTAGGTGTAGAACCGGACACCTGCATCCTGGAGGTCGACGACGATGGCGTCGAGGTCCTTGAGCATATCGTGGGTGGGGTGGCGCGACGCGGGTGTAGCACCGTAGAGCGACGTCACGTGGATGTGCGTCGTGGGATCGACTTCGCCCGAGATGCCAGCTTCGTCTTTGGTTCCGAAGAGGCCATGTTCGGGAGAGAAGATGGCCTTCAGCTCGAGACCGGGTACGGCTTTGGCGGCGTCGGTGGCGAGCAGATCGACGGTGCGTTGTCCCTGCGTGTCGACGCCAGACTGGTTGGTGAGGATACCTAAGCGAAGGTGGTTGCCGTGGCGTTTGGCGGCATCGGCGAGATCGGCATAGTGAGTGGATTCGAGGACGTCAATGCCAGTGAGCGTTCTGGTTGCCGGCTGACTACCATAGAGATGCAGAGCCTCCGCCGCAGCGGTTGCGACCAGTCCACGCAATGCAGAGATGGGCGGATTGCCGCGGGGATGAACGGCGTTCGCAAGCAGCACGACGTAGGTGTCGGACTGCGGATCCATCCACAGCGTCGTACCCGTAAAGCCGGTGTGACCGAAGGAGCCGATGGGGAAGATGCTTCCGCGGGGACGCGAGAAGGCCGTGTTAATATCCCAACCGAATCCGCGTGTGGCAACGCCCTTGGTGACCTTGCCATCGGGAGTAAAGATCGTTGCACCGTCTTCTGCAGTGGAGGGCTGCTGGGGTGTGCTCATCAACTTGAGCGTGGACTGTTTGAGCGGGAAGGGACCGGTATTTTTTGTGAGTTTATCCAGCAGTGCCTGCGCGTAGAGGGAGATATCGTGTGCGGTGGAGAAGACTCCGGCGTGTCCGGCGACTCCGCCCATGCGGCGAGTCGTGGGATCGTGGACGGTACCGCGCAGAAGGTGGTCGAAGTCCGGGTTGAGGGCGGGGTTGTCCTTGGATTCATCGTCATGCGCGGTAGGAGCGGTGCGGGGAATGACGGCAGAGGTGATCCAGTCTGACGGCGGGCAGGCATAGTCCGCGGGCCTTGCGGTCATGGTTCCGTCTGCGTTCTGCGAAGGCTTTGCAGGAGAAGGAAGCTCGACCGAGGCTCCGTAGGCTTTCTCCGGGCCACAGGCTTTCGCGAATGGATGGTAGTAGGTATCCGTCATCTTCAAGGGCATGAAGATGTGTTGCTGAACATATTCGTCTTCCGGCTGACCGGAGAGTTTTTCGACCAGAGCACCCAGCGTGATGAAGTTGATGTCGGAGTAGACGAACTTTACGCCGGGAGGATTGTCTGGCTTTGACTCCATTGCACGCTTGATGCCCTCGGCTTTGTCGGGCGCAGAGAGGCCCCATGGGTCTTTGAGGGAGACGTCGGGAGCGAGGCCGGAGTAGTGCGTGAGGAGTTCGCGGATAGTGACCTTGTCTTTGCCGTTAGCAGCGAACTCGGGAAGGTACTTTGCGACCGGATCGTCGAACTGGTACTTCCCCTGCTCGTAGAGCTGCATCATCGCGGTCGCGGTGGCAAGACACTTGGTCAGCGACGCCATGTCGAAGATCGTGTTTTCGGTCATGGGCTCTGCTGTGGTCGCCCCGTCGGGGCTGACCTCACCCGCTACCTTGCGATACCCGTAAGCCTGGTGGAAGAGAACCTTTCCATCGTGGCCGACGACAATGACGGCGCCGGGAAGTTTGTGCTCGGCAATGGCGTTGTTCATCAAGGTGGAGATGGGAGTGAAGTCCGCAGCGGCCTGTGGACCTGTCTTTGCAGCCATCGAGGCGCTACGCCGATGAGGAACGCGCGTGGCCTGAGGAGCAGGCGTCTTCGCTTCGCAAGAAAACGATACGGAAAAGAGAGCGACGAGGACTGCGCCTACCACTGCCGCCTTTTTCATAGAGGAAGTGCGAGGCTTCGGTAAAAGCTTGCTGGCGATGAGGCCAACCAGAAAGGTGACGAGAGCACCAAGGAAGACGTACCAGGTCCAGGCGACGCGGGGCAATGTCGTATCTCCAAAGAGGGGAAGGCTGGCGAAGTGAATGGGAGCAGGCTGCAGCCAGAGTGCGATGTTGACCGCGAAACCGGCGATCATACCTACAATGGCTCCGGCTTCGGTGGCCATGCGGGTGAGGGTTCCGAGAAGAAAGACGCCCAGCAGGGCTCCATAGGCGACCGAGGCGATCGAAAGGCCGATCTCGACCACGTGTCCCTTTCCGCCGGCATGGATGCTGTACACGGCGATTGCGAAGAGCACAAACGCCCAGACGACGGTGGAAGAGCGGGAGATCATCATGCGTTCGCGGTCATCCGCCTCCGGTCTCCATCGCATATAAAAATCTACGACCGTAGTTGAGGAGAGGGAGTTGAGAGCTGCTGAGAGATTCGACATGGCGGCGGCCAGAATTGCGGCGATCAGCAGTCCGGCGACGCCTATAGGCATTTCATGCACGATAAATGCGGGGAAGAGGCGGTCGGGAGCAAGGTTGGCGGCAGGCGAGCCACCATAGAAGACCCATAGGCCGACGCCGATCAGAAGGAACAAGGTGAACTGGACGAAGATGACGACTCCCGACGAGAGCAGAGCGAGTCGTGATTCTCCAAGATTTTTGGCGGCGAGCAGACGCTGCACCATCAGCTGTTCGGTCCCGTGCGAGGCCATGGTGAGAAAGGTTCCGCCGATGACGCCAGCCCAGAAGGTGTATGTCTGGCTGAGGCTGAGAGCGAAATCGAAGATCCGGAACTTGCCTGCTGCCGAGGCGAGTGTATGGATGTGATGCCAGCCGCCAGGGACATGGGTTCCAAGGGTGGCGATGGCGACTAAGGTTCCGGCGATGTAGAGAGCCATCTGAACAACATCGGTCCAGATGACGGCGGTCATTCCGCCTTCAAAGGTATAGATCAACGTCAGCGCCGAGATGATGGCGATGGAGAGCACGTCTCCTGTCCCGATGGCGATGCCTACAACGATGGAGACGGCGAAGACTCGAACACCTTCGGCGGCAGCGCGGGTAACAAGAAAAAGGCCCGCGGTCATCTTGTGGAGTGTGCCGCCGAATCGTTGATCGATGAGCTGATAGGCGGTGAGCATCTCGCCCTGGAAGTAGCGGGGCAGGAAGAGCGCAGCCACCACGACGCGGCCGAGCATATATCCGATGATGATCTGCAGGAAACCGAAGTCGCCGGCGAAGGCGACACCAGGGACGCTGATGATCGTCAGGGTGCTGGTCTCTGCAGAGACGATCGAGAGGGCGATAGCCCACCAGGGAACGCTGCGGTCCGCAAGAAAGTAGCTCTTCAGGCTGCGGGAAGGAGAGCCTTTGGCTTCGCGGAATTGAAGGCCGAACAAGGTAATTCCAGCCAGGTAGACAACGATCAGGACCAGGTCAAAAAGGTGCAGGTGTGATGCAGAAACGGCAGCGGGCATGAGAGCGAGTTTATAGCGAAATCAATAAGAAAGGGCCGAAGAATCTGCCGTGACGCGCAATGCCGGAAAGAGAGAAACGAGAGGTCGAACCTATCGGTACCTCGTGGAGACCGGATGGAGCTAGCAGACGGCCTTGCCATGGAGCAGGGTGCGTTCGAGCTCTCCCGCCTCATTGAAGATGTTTATGTTTGCTGGTCGGCCCGGCTCCATGCCGTCGATCAGATCTCCCAGCCCCAACAGAATGGCGGGATTGCGCGATGCAAGCCGACTAGCGACTTCGAGCGGGGCACCGGTAAAGCGCTGCAGGTTAGAGACGGCCCGATCGAGCGTAAGGACGCTGCCTGCCAGGGTATGTTTGCCCTGGTCCAGATCGTCCGCCGCGAAGGCCCGGCCATTGGCTACCTTGACCGCAAAGGTTCCCAGAACGTACTCCCCTTCCGGCATTCCGGCGGCGGCCATGCTGTCGGTCACAAGGATGGCATGATGCGGACCTTTTGCTTTGAGCCATAGGCGTACGAGCTCTGGCGCGACGTGGACACCGTCGCAGATGAGCTCGGCATAGAGAGCCTCCTCGTCCAGCGCCACGCCCAGTACACCTGGCTCGCGATGCTCCAGCGGTCGCATGGCGTTGAAGGTGTGGGTCGTGCTGCGGCCCCCGGCTTCAATTCCGGCGCGTGCCTCCTGAGCCGTTGCGTTCGTATGTCCGATGCTGACGCGGATGCCTCGTTCGGCACAGTGATGGATCAGGTCGAGCGCTCCCGGGACCTCTGGCGCGATGGTGATAAGGCGAATATGCCCGACGGCTGCCTGCTGGAAACGGTCGAACAGTCCGATGTCGGGAGGAAGGATATCGGCTGGCGGATGCACACCGCGTTTCGCGTGCGAGATGAACGGACCCTCGAGATGAATGCCGATGGGACGGGCGTGCAGCGCGTCCCACGCTGAGGTCGAGGCGCGCTCAATCTCGCGCGCAATGCCTTCCAGCGACGCCAGTGTCTTATCCACAGAGGCCGTTACTGTCGTCGGAAGATATTGACCGACACCATGTCCGGCGAAGAAGCTGCTTACCTTGCTGAACGCCTCGGGCGTGGCCTCCATGACGTCATGTCCGGCGCCCCCATGGGTGTGAATATCAAAGAAGGTGCTGGCCAACGTCGTGTTTGCCGTTCTCGGAGCGGAGTCCGGCTCAATCCCTGCGATGGTGCCATCGCTGGAGATGCTAACGGTAGGCCATTCGATGATCTGAGAGGCAGTGATCAGGCGGCGAGCTTGCAGAGTTTGGGACATCACGGTCCAGTTTAATCCGCGTAGGAGAGAAAGAGAAGTAACGGAAATAAATGGGAGAGTTTTGACAGAAGCGACCAGCAGGAACTGCCAGTCGCTTCTGCCCGGAGCTATTGTGTTACGACAGGCGCCGGGATTCCCAGCTCCGCTGCCGGCGGGATCGTCTGAGAGTTGACCCACTGGCGTTGTGCGACCCGCATCCGGTCGATGCGGCTGAGCCACATCTGGATGGTGTAGTCGTACCGCTCCAGATTGTTGCGCAGAAAGTATGGCCGGTTGCTCTTGAGCCAGGCCTGCTCGTAGAGATCGCGCAGCAGGGAGTAGTTGTTGCGAAGATCCTGCAGCTTGCCGTTGACGGCATTGATGGCGTTCAACTCGCGTGCGAGTTCTTCGCGGTCGTCTTTGGTTTTAGAGGTCTGCAGGGCGAAGGCGTGCGCGTAGCTGGCGGCAATCTCGTCCGAGATCTGAAATTTGAGGCCAATCAGGTCCATACGCCGTGCGCCAAGCTCAAGAACATCGAGAGCGTCCGTTTCGCGTAGGTTGGGGTTGGCGGTGCGAGCTTCGGAGACCAGGATGAGGGCACGCTCGGCGTGCAGACGAAGTTCCGGGAGAACAGGGCGGAGCTGACCGGCGATTCGCTGTCCATCGGCGTTCCACGGGTCCTGCCAGAAGAGCAGGTCCTGGCCGTCAGTCTTGTAGGGAGAGTCCTTGAGCAGCTTGTGGGCCGCCATCATCTCTCGCTGGGCTTCATCGATTTTGCCGGTGGTATCGCCATGGAAGGTCTGGCCGAAGCTGGACTGGAAGGCGGGAATGAGGGCGCTGCCCTTGTGCCAGGCAGCTTCAGCGCCGAAGAGGATGCCGTACCAGTTGGCGTTGGCGAGAGCTTCCCCGTCATCGTCCCAGATGGTGTTTAGCTGGCCTACGGCGCCCAGCCGCTGGCCGTCGGCGGTGAACCGCTGAATGTTTTCGAGGCCGTTATTCCAGTTGGGATAGACCCGCGACCAGTTATTGATGCCGGGGGCGACCCAGGTCTCGAAGCCTGCATCGGTGAAAGGCTTAATATAGCGGTCGAAGCCGTCCGGGTGGGGGTTGTACTCCCAGGGGACGGCGATGGTGGCTTTCTTAAAAGAGCTGGGAAGCTGCTTGAGAAGTTCGGGCTCCTTGTAGGCGATGTCTCCCCAGAAGAGCAACTTGCGATTTAAGGGTTGAAGGTCGGCGACGATCTGCTGCAGGAAGCCGAGATAGACGGAGCCGAGTCCCTTCGCGTCGACTTCGGCCTTGGTCTGGCCCTTGCCCAGCTCGACTGTCTCATCGGCTCCAAGGTGAAGGAAGTGACCGGGGAAGACCTGGGCGAGTTCGCTGAACATGTCGTGGGTGAGCTTTTTTGCGTCGGCCTGGCCAGGAGCGAGGACCTGCCCGTGGGCGGTCTCGGCAATGGGGGCGTACTTCTCCCAGTTCAACAGGTAGTGGAGATGGCCAAAGGCCTCCTGCTCGGGGATGATGGTGATGTGGTATTTCGTCGCGTAGGCGACGAGCTCGCGGGCCTGCTCCTGGGTCAGGGTTCCGCCAGGAGGCGCCATGAGCGGGAGGCCGGTGTACTGCATGGTGTGCTCGAAGTAGGGTGAGTAAATGTTGACCTTGTACGCCGCCAGCACACGAATCTGTTTTTTCTGAAACTCGAAGGTCGGGAAGGGGCCGCGGGAGAGGTCGTCACTGAGACCGCGGTAGCGCATCGCCGGCCAGTCACGGATGGTTGCGGTATGGAGAGTGGCGGAGGGACCGTAACCGGTAAACAGCTGTTTGGTGGTTTGCAGCGCGTAGAAGATTCCTGAGCCGCTGTCTGCTGTAATCGCCAGACCTTTGCCGTCTGGAATGATGGCATAGCCTTCGGCCTTCATCTCGGCAGGAAAGTCCGCCTGCGGCTTTTTCCCGGGGGTAGCATCACTCAGGATGGACTTGGAGATAGGGGAGCCGTAACGGGTGATCAAAATATTGACCGGAGCACTGGCGGTTATATCGATCCCTTGCGAGGTGAGGTAACTCTTGAGATCGTCGACGGCAAAGGCGTCTTCCGGGGAACATGGGGAAACACATGTGATTTGAACACCCTGGGGGAGGGGCTGGGTCGTCCCTGGCTGGACCTCCCGCGGGATCGGGATGAGCTTCAGCGGTGACTGGGCACCCGCAGACACACTCAAGGCAGCAAGCAGCAAGGAAAAGGGTGAGAAAAATCGCATGTCGATAACGGTAAATCAGTTACCGAGGGACGGACACCATGCGGATGGCGTCCGTGCGAAAATCGGCCACCTGAAACCCTCCATCGTCGCGCAGCAGTGAGTTTCCAATTGTTAACAGACTGCGAATTATTCCTCTATTCACATGATTTTGGAAGGATGACCGTAACGACAGCTAGAAGAGCAGCGCGGCTTACGGACCGGCTTCGAGACCAGTCTGAGCTCCTTATCTCTGTCTTTATCTGGCGGTCGAAATACTTGCGAGGGTCCATGACGAAACAACTGCAGGCTGCTCTGGCGGCGATGCTGGTCTTAAGTACAGTATCGATGCAGGCACAAACGGGAACTTCGGCCAGAACGGCGAAGAAGGCGGTTCGAAAGAAATCAGAGAGCACGTTGGAGCGGACTCTGCGAGAGTTGCGGGAACAGATGCAGGCTCAGCAGGCGGAGATCGATGAACTGAAGCAGCAACTGTCCAACCGGGATGCAAGGCTGTCGACGGCATCGCAGGATGCCCAGGCTGCGAACGCCTCGGCGAGTGCGGCTGCGGCGCAGGCACAGCAGGCACTTACCGCCATCCAGTCGAATCACGAGGAGATGCAGACACTCTCGAGTTCGGTTTCGGATTTGAGGGTCACAAATGTGGGCCTGGCTCAGACGTTGAGCGATACGAAGCGTGATGTGACGGCGGCGATGGAGTCTCCAACGACCATTCACTATAAGGGAGTGACGATTACGCCGGTTGCATTCTTTGCTTTGGAATCTGTGTGGCGATCGCGATCCCTAGCCTCGGACGTCAATACTCCCTTCAATTCGACTCCCTACATGGGAGCAGGTATGGCACATGTCAGCGAGTTGAACTTTTCGGGCCGGCAGAGCCGTGTAGGCGCCTTGTTTGAGGGCAACACCGGGCCGTTCAAACTCTCAGGATATGTTGAGGCCGACTTCCTTTCTGCCGGAGCTACCTCGAACGACAACCAGAGCAACAGCTACACGTTGCGTCAGCGCCAATTCTGGGGACAGGCGGCGATGCAGAACGGCTTCAAGGTAACAGGCGGTCAGATGTGGTCCCTGGTGACAGAGACGAAGACCTCTACGGATAACCGTACGGAGAACCTGCCGATGACGGTAGATGCTCAGTACCACGTGGGTTTCAGCTGGGCGCGTCAGCCAGCACTCCGGTTTCAGAAGAGCTTCGGCAAGTTCACGGGAGCGGCCTCGCTGGAGCAGGCGGAGTATATCTACTCAGCTTCGAATGCACCGGCGAACTTCTTTATCGGCGCTGCGGGAACGGGCGGCGGTCTGTATAACCTGACGGCAAATTACTCCAACAACGTTGCTCCGGATGTGGTGGTGAAGGGAACCTATGACGCCAAGTACGGCCACTTTGAAGTCGGCGGCGTGGGCCGGTGGTTCCGCGATCGCTATTATCCTGCAGGCACGACGAGTGCTGGAGCGACGAATGACACGAAGGCTGGCGGAGGCTTCTTCGCGAACCTTCGCATGCCCGCAACGAAGTACCTGGATGTGGGCGTTCACCTGATGACGGGCACGGGGGTTGGCCGCTATGGCACCTCAACGCTGCCGGATATCACGGTTCATCCGGATGGAACGCTGGCTACGATCAAGTCGCAGCAGGGTCTGATCTCGCTGGAAGGACATCCGATGAAGAAGCTGGATCTCTTCGGTTATGCCGGCGCCGAATATGCACAGCGCACGACCTTCCTGAACGACAAAGGCGTGCTGGTAGGTTATGCCCCTGTGACGGCCAACAATACCGGCTGCAATACGGAGTCGATACCGGGCGGAACAGGAAATGGACTTGCCGGCGGCGCGCCTTATAACCCGGGTGGAGCGGCAAACTGCCTGGGTGCCACCCGTGCAGTGATTCAGGGAACGGCCGGCTTTACTTATCGGGTCTATACCAACCCGAAGTTTGGCCGCCTGCAGTATCAACTACAGTACAGCTACCTGACCCGCGAGGGCTGGACGGGCGTTGGCGGAGCACCAAAGGCCACCAACAATATGGTGTTTACCGGAATGCGTTATTACATTCCATAACCACTTTTGAAGTTCAACGTAACGGTAACGGCGTCCACTTCAGGACGCCGTTACCGTTTATAGGGTTGAGGGTCAAAATGGCGGCGTTGGAATTGGTCAACCACTTGTAGTGGAGTTTTGATAGGCTTTTGGGGTTGAGTTTGTTTGGACTCGCACTTAAATGAAGACAGTTCTTCCCGTCATGTCTTTACGGTCGTTCTTTATCAGTTCTTTCGAGGTGTTTTGAATGCTTGATGCTATGCGGTTATTTCCCTCCGAACCGGGGGCGCGGTCTGTCGCGGCGAAGCTTTATGAGACGGTGCATGATCTTCCAATTCTTTCTCCCCACGGGCATACGGATCCGGCGTGGTTTGCCAAAGATGAGGCGTTTCCGAATCCCGCAGCGCTTTTTATCCAGCCGGACCATTACATCTTCCGGATGCTGTACTCGCAGGGAGTTTCTCTGGAGTCGCTGGGGATTCCGCAGATGGACGGAGAGCAGAAGGCCGATCCGCGAGAAGTATGGAGGATCTTCGCAAAGCACTATTATCTTTTCCGCGGAACGCCGACGCGCTTATGGCTGGATTACTCCTTCACCACTCTCTTCGGTCTAACCGAACGTCTGAATGAGGGCAACGCAGACCAGTACTATGACACGATTTCAAAGGCGCTGGCGACGCCTGAGTTTCGTCCGCGAGCCTTGTTTGAGAGGTTCCGCATTGAGGTTTTATCGACGACAGATTCGCCTCTGGACACGTTGGAGTATCACAAAGCTATTCGGGAATCGGGATGGAAGGGAAGGGTGCTTCCGACTTTCCGTCCAGATGCTGTGATCGATGCCGAATACCTGGGCTTTGTCGAAAACATTGAGAAGCTGGGCGTTATCACCGGAGAAGATGTTGGCACATTCAAGGGATACCTGAATGCGTTACGGAGCCGACGCGCGTTTTTCAAGTCGCTGGGAGCGACGGCAACCGACCACGGGCACCTTACGGCGATGACGGCTGACCTTGATGCGGCTACGGCAGAGTCGCTTTATCAGCGAGTTCTTTCGGGCCGTTCGACGCAGGAGGAGCAGCAGCTGTTCCAGGCACAGATGCTTACCGAGATGGCGGGCATGTCGGTCGAGGACGGCCTTACGATGCAGCTCCATCCAGGAAGCATTCGAAACCACAACAAGCTGGTCTATGAGAAGTTTGGCCGGGATAAGGGAGCCGATATCCCCTCGCCTACGGAGTACGTTCGCAATCTTCGACCGCTGCTGAATAAATACGGGAACGATTCGAGACTGACCTTTATCCTGTTTACGCTGGATGAGTCGACCTTCTCGCGGGAGCTTGCCCCCCTTGCAGGACATTATCCGGCGTTGAAGCTGGGACCGCCGTGGTGGTTCCATGACTCTCCCGAGGGAATGATGCGGTTTCGGGAGTTGGCGACGGAGACCGCCGGCTTTTACAACACGGTGGGCTTCAATGACGATACGCGGGCGCTGCTCTCAATCCCTTCCCGCCATGATGTTGCTCGCAGGATCGACTGCGCATTCCTGGGCCGGTTGGTGGCCGAGCATCGGCTGGATGAGGAGGAGGCATTTGAAGTAATCCAGGACCTTACGGTCAACCTGGTAAAGAAGGCCTATAAGCTCTAACAACGACCAAAGCGTAGAGCAACCGGGGGTTGGATTTTGAGCATTCCCCGGTTGCTATTTGTTTGTTTTCACCAAGATCAGGCGACCACCGACCGATTCTCTTTGACCGACTTAGCCGCATTTGCTATAACAGTGAAAGCGCAGCGCGTTGTTTTTCAGATACGCGCTCCATATACACTCCTCAGTAGCTCAATGGCAGAGCATTCGGCTGTTAACCGAAGGGTTGTAGGTTCGAGTCCTACCTGAGGAGCCATTTCCTCCCAAATCATTTCCAAGATCCTACTCGCTGAACCTCGTTAATAGTGTTTGAGTCCCGAAGACAAAGCTCGAGGGGACTTGTTTCTTAGTCCCATTTCCTCGATCGCTGCGATCCCGTGCATGGGAAAGATGCCGGTCCCAACTTATCTCAAGAAATATCCACAGGACATGAACTGAATTCTCGTGGCGATCAGTAGTGCGCCGGACGCTGTATACAGCGCGTGCGGTGTCACAGAGCATGCGATATCTTCTTGCCATGCCGGCAACACGGGAATGATGAGTGCTCGTTGAGCGCGAAGGGAGAGGTTCTGATGCAGCGGCGAGAGTTTATGAAGGTGGCGGGAATGACTGTGGCGTCTGCTGCGGTGGCTCCGGCTTATGCGCGTGGATCTTCGCAGGGCAGGGTGGAGAAGCCCAACGTGATCGTCATCATCGCAGATCAGCGTCACTATGGTCTGAGCAAGACTACAGGGTATCCGGTGGACACAAGCCCCACGCTCGATCGACTGCAAGGGAAGGGCATTGGGTTTAAGCACAACTACTGCACGGCGCCGCTTTGCGTTCCAAGCCGCATCTCGATGCTGACGGGACGCTGGCCAGAGGCCCATCGTGTGCGGATGAACCTGAATGCGAAGGACGCATATTTCTCGCAGGATCTGTACCAGGTGGCGAAGCAGCGGGGATATCGGACTGCTCTGGTTGGGAAAAACCATACTTACATGACGAAGGCGGATGCAGATGTGTGGCGCGAGTACATGCACGAGGGCGGGTACGTTGCACCGAATGATGCGCCGGAGGTTGTTGCGTTCGACAAGTGGATCAAGACGCTGCACTTCAACGTGGCTAAGGAAGCGAGCCCGTATCCGCTAAGCACGCAGATCCCTTACCGGATCGTGAGTGAGTCGATGAAGTTCATTGACGAGACAGGAGATCAACCGTTCCTGCTACAGATGAGCTTTCCGGAACCTCACGATCCGGAGCAGGTGCCGGCGCCGTATTTCGATATGTTTCCGCCTGCGTCTATTCCGAACCGATGTGCAGGTCCGGAGGCGCTTAAGACGATGGGCTCCCGGGCGCAGTGGGAATATCGTCTGCAGCAGGACAACTTTCCAGATACGGAGGTCAACTGGCGGCGATATGTGTCGAACTACCTGGGTGCGCTCCGCATGATCGACGACCAGATAGCACGCTTCACCAGCTACCTGGAGAAGAAGAATCTGATGAACAATACGCTGGTCGTATTTACGGCGGACCACGGCGATTATCTAGTGGACTACGGGCTGGGCCGTAAAGGCGTCGGTTTGTATGAAGACCTGACGCACACTCCGCAAATCTGGTGGGGGTATGGTGTGAAACCGTCGACTAGCGTGGAACAGGCATTCACCTCGATGGCGGATCTAATGCCGACGATGTGTGAGGTGATGGGGGCGGAGATTCCGCATGGTGTGCAGGGGCGGAGTCTCTGGCCGCTGCTGCAGGGCCAAGACTATCCACGCGAGGAGTTCAGGAGCATCTATTCGGGCGTGGGGTTGGGAGGATTGTTCTATGAGGATGAGGACAAAATTCCTACCTCGATCTCGCATGATCCGGCGCGATCGGGCTCGTGGGATGAGTTGAACAAGGTGACGCTGAGCGGCAACCAGAAGATGGTTCGCATGGGGAACTGGAAGCTGAACTACGACATGATGGGATCAGGACAGCTATACGATCTCAGCCATGATCCGTGCGAGATGGTGAATCTGTTTAACAAGCCTGCTCATGCTCAGATCCAGGCGCAGCTGATGGCGGAATTGGCGATGTGGTCGATCCGCACACAGGACAGTCTGCCGACGGGGCCACAGAATGGAAAGTACCAGACGAAGTGGTCGAAGGAGCACAACTGGTATGCGCCCTACCGGCACGGCGGCGCACCTCCGAACTCGTATATTCCATAGGAGCAAGTTCAGGAATGCTCGGTTGCGTCAGCGCCCGGGTGCAGCCGTAATACCGAAGATGAAGACGGTGGTCGAAGAGAAGGGCTTGCCTGGGCGCAGGACCGTCGACGGGAAGTCGGGGTGGTTGGGTGAGTCAGGGAAGTGCTGGGTCTCCAGGCAGAAGCCGGCATGCTTTGCATATATGGCACCGCCAGAGCCGCGATTGATGCTGGAGAGAAAATTGCCGGAGTAAAACTGTACGCCGGGCTGGGTAGTGAGGACCGTGAGGGTGCGTCCGCTCTCCGGATCGAGGGCGTAGGCGGCCTCGCGGAGCGTGCCAGGGGTTCCGCGGAGAACGAAGTTGTGGTCGTAGCCGCCAGCGAGATGCAGCTGGTTGTCGTTGGCGCTGATCTTCTCGCCGATGGGAGTGAGACTACGCAGATCGAAGGCTGTTCCGCTGACAGAGCGGATCTCGCCAGTAGGGATCAGGGTTCCGTCGATCGGTGTAAAGGTATCGGCGGCCAAGCGAATCTCCTGAGACAGGATGTCCCCGCTCGCTTCGCCGGCGAGGTTGAAGTAGCTGTGATTGGTGAGGTTGATGACGGTGGGCTGATCAGTTTCAGCGTGGTAGTCGAGGCGGAGCCTGTTACCGCTGAGCGTGTAACGGACGCGTGCGTGCAGCGTACCGGGGAAACCCATATCGCCGTCCGGATCGGTGAGGGTAAACTCGACAGCGTTTGTTCCGATAGGGGTGCCGTGCCAGAGTTTACTGCTGAAACCTCTCGGGCCGCCGTGGAGAGCGTTGCCATTGTTATTGACGGGAATCTGATACGACTTACCGTCTAGGATGAAAGAGCCTTTAGCGATGCGATTGCCGTAGCGCCCGACGATGGCGCCGAAGAAGTCCTTCGGATCGGCAACGTACTGGGCGATGTTGTTATAACCAAGCACAACGTTTACGCGATGGCCGGTGCGGTCAGGTGCCTGGACGTTGACGATACGGGCGCCGTACTCGACGATCTGCACCCGGAGATCATTGCTCTTCAGGGTGAAGATCTTTGCGTGACCTTCGGGGGTGGCGCCCCAATCCCGACTCGTGACCTGAGCTCGAGTGGCAACTGCGGTCGTGGACGCAAGGAGGAATGATCCCAGGACAAGTCTGTGCATGGTGCGGTACTGTCTCATCGCTTCTTTCCTTCTCCTGAGGACTCTATGATTATTCGATCGGCACATGGATCACGGTGACGCTCTCGTGGGGAAGGATGACGGAGATGGCATTATTCCCGATAACTTTGGCTGTGCCATCGAGCGGGAGAACGTGCTTTGGTTCGATCTCGTCGTTGCGTTCGTAGCGGCTGGCGGCGTAGATCTGCTTCATGGGTGCAGGGCCTGCGGTGCTGAGGCTCCCGAGATCAAAGCGCACGGGCAAGTCTTGTTCAAGGCTGCGATTGACACAGAGCAGCGTGACGGTCTTACCGGTCTTGCTGCGTGTGGCGACGACATCGACGTAGGGCACCTGGACGGCGGCGCTGAGTGGTGCAACGCCACCCTTCACATCGTAGGTGCCGCTGTCAGTTGTGACGGGCAGTAAGGTGTCGCCCTTTACTGACTGGTATATCTGAAATGCGTAGTACGCGGGCACCGCGTAGACCTGCTCGCGACGCTTCCAGATTCCGGCGAACTCTTGCGAGCCTGTCATATCGGCGATCTGTATCTGGTTAGAGTGGCGCAGCAGCGTATTGAGGAATCCGGCGGCCATCACCGCACCGCCCTCGTTCATCCAGCTGGGACTCTCGTTCGTGAAGTTGCGTTCACCAAAGCCCTTGCTGTTGAAGAGCCATTCCGTAATGGCAAAGTGAACCTTGTCTCCGTGTCTAGAGTCAGCCTTGATCTGCTGCCATGCTGTGTCGAAGTGCGGACCTACTGCGAAGGGAATGGAATATGCCGATGCTGCGACGAAGTCGGGTGTTGGTTGCTTTAGCTCAGGATGATTGGTGCCGATGATGAAGTGCAGCGAAAGGTAGTCAAAGGTGCCCGAGGGTAGCATGAGTAACTGCGCGTTCCATTTATCGTCGGCAACGGGCCCGAGGCCGGTGGCAATAATCTCGGCATTCGGTTCGACGGAGCGTACTGCTTTGCTGAAAGCCAGCGTACGTGCAGCAATCTCGTGGATCGTGGGATAGCCGACCTGCCACTTGCCGTAAAGTTCGTTGCCGATCTCAAAGAGCACCCTGCCTTTGTGGTGCTCGCGGATGTAGCGCACCCAGTCGGCCGCTTCTTCCGGCGTGCCGCTGCCCATGTTGAGGTTGAACTGCGGTATCGCTCCGATCAGGTCGCAGAGTTGGAGAAACTCGTCGGTACCGAAGTTGTTGTACTCCGGGATACCCCAGGCGATGTTCTTCGTTGTGAGGCGCTTGTCTTCAGGACCGACGCCATCGCCCCAGTGATAGTAAGAACTGAAGTTGCCACCAAAGCGCAGTTCGGTGATGTGCATCGCTTTCAGCATGGCGACCTCGTCGGGATCGAGTGTGCCGACCGCATCGTCAGGCATTAGTGAGATCTGGTCGACATCGACGCGCTCTGTGCCTTCGACGGAGAGGGCGAAATCAACGGCCTCAAGACGGCGCACAGTTCCGGGCTTCAGTTCAAGCATGCTTGAATATTTCGTCCACTTCCTCGCGGAGACTTTGATCTCAGCCTGGGCAAGCACCTTTCCGTTTGAGCGGTTCCGGAGGGAGACGCGCAGTGTCTCAGGCCCGGTTCGGTGTTTGGCGTAGAGCGAAACCTTGTAGTCAAGCACACGATGCACTGGCAGATAGACCTTCTGTCTAATGCCGGTGAGTTCGTCAGGCTGTCCCATAATTTCAAGGGATTGCCAGCTATTGGCGGCATCACCAACGTGCAGCTCAAAACGATTGCCCGCCTGTGTGTTGAGGGATTGCCAGGGCAGCGGGATGCCTGTCTCGTTCGATGACTCGATTAGTTCAGGCTGCTCACGAAACATGTTCTCGAGATTGACGTGGTTCCAGAGGCCGCCTTCGAGACTGCGGTTGACGAGGATCTCAGCTGAGACGCCATTATTGATGGAGTTGCCGATAGGTTCTAAAAAGCTGCCGAAGAGCGTCTCCGGTATAGCATGTGTCCCCTTATCGGAGACATGAATCAGAATCTCTGCCGGATTGGGTTTGCTCTGCGTTATCTGCGCCATCGCGCAGGAAGTGAGGATGCAGGACAGCGCTGCGACGGTTGCGCGCGCGGTTGCTCTTTCCCTTGATCCCTTCTGGATCATCGTTAGCGGCATGTCCTCTCCCTGTAAACACTCGAAGAATCAAAGGTTGAGGCACGATTGGAACGACGTGCCTCAACAAGATGAATACAACATTCCCGCACGATTAGAACTTGATCATGCCGCCAAGCTGGATGATACGTGCAGCGTGCTGCGTCGATGTGATAAGACCAAAATTCGCTCCGGCTGCCACGCCGCCATTTGGATTTGCGAATTGCGTGTGGTTCCAGATGTTGAAGAACTCAGCGCGAAAGGTAAACTTCGTTTCCCTATACAGATTGAAGTTTTTGTGGATGCCCATATCCCAGTTGTTGGCACCGGGACCGCGCATGCTGTTGAAGCCAGAGGTGCCGAAGGCCGCGCGTGCTCGCTCGGTGGTGCCAGGCTTGAGCGGGAGAGCGCCGTTGACCAGATTGACGGGGTCGCGCGAGGGATCGACGTAGCATGCACCCTGCTGCTGCGTCTGGCCCACAGTCTGCGGCATTAACCAATAGTGCCCGTTGGTGCGGACGTCCCTATTGGAGAGAGCTTCTCTGCCGTCGCAATACGCGTCGGCTCTTACCTGTCCTGGCGACCATGCGGTATTGTTCGGAGCGGTGATGGTGAAGGGAAGACCGGACTGCATGTTGACGATTGCGTCGACATCCCATTCGCCGAGCACACCGTTCACAACGGAATTGACGGTGTTGCCGAAGTGCCGTCCACGGCCATAAGGAAGCTCGTACACCGCGCTGATGACGACCGAGTGCGGGGTGTTTGAAGTGGTGGGGCCATAGTCGCACCAAGGGATGCAGCTGCGCCGCTGGTTGAGTGTGCCGTTGCTGCCCTGCTGCGAGGCAGCGAGTGCCTTTGAGTAGGTGTAGTTAGCCAGCAGGCTGAATCCATTAGAGAACTGGCGCTGGAACTTAACCAGAAGAGCGTTGTAGTTGCCAAGGCCGATGTTATCGACTTCCTGCATGTAGGTGAACTTGCCGTTGTATGGATTATTGGAGTCAAAGCAGAGGTTGGACCCAGGCGAGGAGCAGTCAAAGGGATTCCAATTGTAAGGGAGCCGGTGTGAGGTGTTGCCGATGTAGGCCACGTCGAGCAGATTCTTCGGACCGAAATTGTGCTGCACATCGACATTCCACTGCTCAACATAGGGCGAGCGCTGCGTGGCGCTGAGGTACTGAATAGGTCCGGTGATCGCGTCAGCCTGTGGCTGCGTGATCTGACCCACGGTGAAGCCTGGCATCGCGTTCACCCCGAGGACATACTGCGGGTTGGGCTGCTTGTTGGAGATAGCATTGTTGATGGAGATGACCTGTGAGACGACTGCGTACTGAAAGTTCACAGCCTCCTGTGTCGTGTAGTAAAGACCATAACCAGCCCGGATGACCGTCTCCTTTAGAGCGGGCGGAGCATAGTTGATTCCGACGCGCGGAGCCCAGTTCGTCAGTGTCATCGGGTAGACAGCAGGATTGACCTGGCCAAGCGCGGAGAAGATTGGCTTACCTGCGTTGAAATCGAAGGCGTGGATCAGGTTTCTGTCCGGACCGCTGGGGTTGGGAGAGGTTGCGCCGTACCAGGCCAGGGCTACGTTGGCGGTCACATTCTTGGAGATCTTCCAGGTGTCCTGCACATACGGCTGCACGGTGGTCCAGCGAAGGTGAGTGCGCGGCATGCCGATGGACTGTCCGGTGTTGATCGCTCCCAGCAGAAAATCTGCGAAGGAATTGCCAGTTCCCGCTACAGGGTTAAAACCGCCGGCCACGAACTGTGCGGTGTAATTTCCATTGAAGTTGAAGATGCCTCGCGCATTTGCGTTGGCGCTTGACTGGATGGTACGCAGATAGGCGAGATCGACCCCGAACTTAATCTGGTGCTTGCCCAGAAGCCAGTTGAAGCTGTCCTGGATCTGGTAGTTGTTATCGAGATTTCCTATGAGACCTGTCGAGGTGCCGAAGCCGCTATAACCATTGGCGAAATTGATGCTGGGCACACCGTTCACGTCGGCCGTACCCGTGATGTTGAGCTTGGTCTGGATGCCGTTGACCTCAACGCCCTGCGAATACACGGAGTCGCGAATGCCGCCGATGCGCAGCACGTTCACTTTGTTGGAGCCGATGGTCGAGTTCCAGCCGACGTTGACCAGCTCTGTGTCGAGCGGATACGAGATGCCCTGTCCAGGGAAGAGGCCGGGATTGTTCACAGGTGAGTTAAGCCAATTTCCCTGCACGAAGATTTGGTTGTTCGCATTGATGTTGTAGTCAATCTTGCCCATGAATTGGTCGGAATTGTAAGTTGCCTTGGGTGTGCCGACTACGTTGTTGGTCGTCCGTGTGGCTCCGGGTGTGTAGTACTGGAGCAGCCCCTTGATGTTCTGCGAGATACGCGAATCAGGAATTTTGTTGCCAGGGAAGGGACTGCGCTGACCGGTGGCAGGGTTGTAGGTCGCGGGATCGTAGATGGTGAAGCCGCTGTTGGAGAAGTCGCCGGAGAACATCGCTGCAGTGGGAGTCGTCGCATTCTGCACGTTTGAAGTAGTGCGGCGGTAGCCCTCATAGTTCACGAAGTAAAACAGCTTATCGTGCAGGATGGGACCGCCGAAATCAAAGCCGAACTGATTGAGATGATACGGGCCTGGCTTGGTCGGAACACCCGCGGCATTGACGTTGAAGAAGTCACGCGCCTGCATCTGATTGTTTCGCACGAACTCGAAGACCTCGCCATGAATGCGGTTTCCGCCGCTCTTAGTGACGACGTCGACGATGCCAGGGTTCGGACCGAGGTCAGGCATGAAGAAGCCGTAGTGCACCTCGAACTGGTCAATGGCACCGACAGATAGATTGAGCGAGGTATTGCCGGCGCGGCTGCCCAGCGTCTGCAGGCCATTGACGACGTAGAGTGTAAAATCAGGCTGATTGCCCGCGATGTTGATCGCCACGTCATCGTGGCCGGTCTGTGAGGTGGAACTGGCGGCGGCGCCGCTGACCTTCTGAGTCGCGCCCGAGAGCAAGCCAAGTTGCAGGTAATTTCTGTTCGCGAGCGGGAGTTGGTTGACGCTGGTGGGGCCGATGACGGTGCCGAGGTCGTTCGACTCAGTGTCGAGCAGGTTGGTCAGGCCGCTAGCATTAACTTCGACAGTTGCCGTCGATGCTGGATTGAGTGCGACGTCTTGGCTTGCACGTTGGCCGACGGCCACGGTTAGATGCGAGACGCGGTAGGAGGCAAAGCCCTCTTTATCGATCGTAATGGCGTAGGTGCCGGGGGATATGGTGGGGAAGGAGTAGTTGCCGGCCGGATCGGTAATGGCGTTGAGGATAACTCCGGTGGCCGAGTTGGTAAGAATGACGCGGGCACCTTGGATGACAGCTCCGGTTGAATCGGTGACGGTTCCGGCAACCGATGAGGTGCCGCTCTGAGCCTGAACGACGACTGCGAGAGCTGGAAGAAGGATGACGGTTAGGATAGTTCCCCACCAGATAGAACGAAGGAATTTCATCTGCTACCCCCTGATAGTTCTGCAATAGTGCTATTGATGTAATGCTTTACATTTTGTTCAGCGAGAATATGATTTACATAAAACTTTTGTCAAGCATCACGGGGGAAAGGGACCATAACGGATCATTACTCGGTGGTGAGGTCGCCATGGGTATACTGTTGCGCAGCTTGAGAGTTGTGGGTGCTGGGGATCATGGACATTGTTGAAGTAGCACAGAAGGCAGGGGTCTCCACGGCTACGGTTTCCCGCGTCCTGAATGGGTCGAACAAGGTTCGCGAGAGCACGGCGGCTCGGGTGCGCGCGGCTGTCGAGGAGTTGAACTATCGGCCAAACAGCTATGCGCGCAGCCTTCGCTCGGGACGCAGCAACCTGTTTGGCATTATTGTTTCCGACATTCGCAATCCCTTCTTTCCCGATCTGATTGAGCACTTTGAATCTCTTGCGACACAGCATGGTATCGATGTCACGATCGCTAACACTGGTTACAGTGAGAAACGGCTGGTAGCTGCGGTCAGCCGATTGTTGGAGCGAGGCGTCGATGGCCTTGCGATCTTCACCAGCGAGGTTAGCGATGCAGCGGTGAGCCTGTTGCGTCCCGCATCGATACCGATCGTGGTGCTGAATCAACCATCGCTGGCTTCCGACTTCGAGATCGTCAGCGTGGATTACATCCAGGGTTTCATTGAGGCGATTGAGCATTTGCGAATGCTCGGTCATCAGAAGATCGGTTTCATCGCAGGCCCAGCCACCCAGAGCTCGGCAGTACGCCGACGCAAAGCTTTTCTTGCGGCGGTGAAATCGTGTCATCTTGCGCTTCGGGATGACTGGATCTTTGAGGGTGACCACCGACTGACGGGGGGGAAGTTTGCTGCAGAGAGCCTGTTTTCCATGCGACATCGTCCGACGGCGATGGTCTGTTCGAACGATATGACTGCGATCGGTTTCCTCGAGTCGGCGAGCAGGCTGGGGCATAAGGTTCCTGAGGAGGTCTCTCTGATCGGTTTCGACGACCTGTTTCTCTGCGAGATCGTTCATCCTTCTCTAACGACACTCCATTTATCGCGGAAAGAGATTGCTACTCGCGCGTTCTATTGTCTGCAATCGGCTCGAGGCGAGTGTAGAGAGCATCTCCCGGCAGTGATCTCGCCTTACCTGGTTCCGCGGGCGTCGACGGGGAGAGTTCCAAATACGAAGGTGCGCAAGGGGAGAATGTAATGCTTTACTTTTTTCGGGTACGCAGGGTATGGTGTTGAACAGACTCTATGGATCGCAGGCAATTTCTCGGAGCTGCTGCAAGCGCTGCCGTAAGTAGCGTATTCACTTCTGCCCAGACTCAACAAGCCTCCAGCAGGCACTATGTTCAACAGCGGGCGGGCGTAGGCCCTTATCTGCGGACGAAAGTCGGGAAGCAGCCGAATATCTTTGTCATTTCTGCCGACATGGTGAGTCCGGATCTCTATCATCCGGACCGTCCGCTTTCGAAGCTGGTGAGGTTGCCCAACATTCGCTCGTTGATGGCGGATGGAACCTTCTTTTCGAACGCATTCTGCACCGTTCCCCTGTGCGCTCCCTCGCGAGCCTCGTATATGACCGGCCGTTACAGCTACATTCAGGGAAACGGAGAGCGTGCGCCGGAGGGGCTAGAGACGCAGCTTCGTCCCAACGACATCATCTTTCCTGAATACCTACGGGCTGACGGCTATGTCACGCGACAGGCGGGCAAAGGACATCTGGGAACGAAGAAGTTTTTGGATGCGTTCGGTGAAAATGACCAGCCGTGGGATAGGTGGTCCCCACCGGTCTTTGACGACGAGGCCTTTCTGGCCCATCAACGTCGATTGGGAGTGAAGCCTCAGAAATATTCTCGTGAGATCGTGTTTCGGATGCAGGATCGTATGACACCAGGGAATTCCGCCGGGGGATGGATCGTGCAAGAGGACGGCAAGCCCTTTCCATTCGAGGCCCAATACTCCTGCTTCCTTGCCACGCGCGCTGTCGAGATGCTTCGTTCGATTACATCGACCGAGAATCCTGCCGGACACCCGATCTATCTACAGCTGGATATCTTTGACCCTCACCAGCCCTTCTCGATCCCTGCGGGGTACGAACAACGCGAGAAGGAGCTTCGGCGTGAGATTGGTTTGCCGGATTCCTACAACAGCGTGCGGCAGCGTGACTTTATGAAGGATCCCGACGAGCCGGAGATTCTTGATGTATATCGCAAGTACTGGGGGATCTATGATCCTCAAACGCTGATCGACTATCGCGTGGCTTACATCCTACAGATGGAGATCGTCGATCGCGCGATCGGCATCTTCCTGGAAGAGCTGCGCCGGTCAGGGCTCTACGACAACTCCATCGTGGTGTTTCTGAGTGACCACGGCGAGATGAATGGACGACGGGCGATGGTGGACAAGGGCGTTTATCTCTATCCGGATGTGCTGCGAGTTCCGTTAGTGGTGAAGCCTGCGGTGAAAGCGCAAGGCCGAGTGGTAAAGGATTCGGTGTCGCTGCTGGACCTTTCGCAGACGCTGCTGGATGCAGCGGGTATTGCACCGGAGGCTAGCTTCGATGGTGTCTCGCTGATACCCCTGCTGCGTGGGGAGGTGGCACCTCAGCGCGATGGCCTGCTGTTCTTCGGGGGATGGCATGTGGGAGTCAACTTTGCTTGCGGTCTTGAGCATCGCACCGCCGAAGGCCGTCATTTTCTATATGCCTATAACCTGAGCTCCCCGAACGACGAGCTCTACGATCTGAACGCAGTGGATGCGGTGAACCTGATCGATCAACCGGAGTACGCCAAGGTTCGTGAGGAGATGATTCGGTTGCTCGGAGAACAGCTGGAGCGTGATCCTCGATGGATTGGATACTGGGCGGAGTTCCGTGTGGCTCGATATAATTCACTGCCTAAGACAAATGGCGACATGCAGCTGTTCGCCAAGCCTGTGTGAAGTCGTATCGGCTCGCCGAAGGCAATGAAAGCGAGCGGTAACGAGCCATCATGCAAGACAACGCCCCCTCCCGGAACCAGACAGTCAGAGTGGTAGTTGCGTTTGCTTGCGTGTATCTGTTCTGGGGCTCCGCTTTTGTTGCCATACGTTACTCGGCCCAACTGGTACATCCTGCATTTGTCGCGGGTATCCGGTATCTGATTGCAGGAGTGTTACTGCTGGCCTTTGTGAGATTGCGCGGCGATCACTTGAGGCTTGGGCGGAGAGATCTGGTGCGGGTAACTGGGCTCGGGTTGCTGATGTTCACGTGTAACACGATGCTACTGAGCTATGGAGGCAAAGCGCTCCCGGCGGGACTGACAGCTCTGCTTATCTCCACGATCCCTCTCTTCATCGCGTTGATCGAGACACTGATTGGCAGAAGATTCGTTACATCGGTGCGCGAATGGGGAGCGGTGTGTACTGGGTTTTTGGGGGTCGCTATGTTGTTGCGACACACCTTGCACGAAGGGTTGCTGCCAGCCAAAGTGATGCCGGCGGCATTGGGCCTGCTTGCTGCGGCGCTAGCGTGGGCATTGGGATCGGTGCTACTAAGCCGTATGAAGTTTGAAGCGCCGACACTAGTGTGCACGTCGTGGCAGATGCTGATCGGAGGAACTGTCGACGTTCTGATCGGCGGCGCGGTGGGCGGATTACGATCGTCGCAGTGGAGTATGGCGGCGTGGGGGTCGCTGATCTTCCTGGCAGTTTGCGGCACACTGATTGGCTTTACCGCGTACTCGTACTTGCTACGGCGAGTGTCGATAGGGTCAGTGGCGACCTATGCTTATATCAATCCCCTGGTGGCGGTGGTGTTGGGATGGTTGTTGCTGGGAGAGCAGCTTTCGGTGAGCCAGTGGGTGGGGTTGGTCATTGTGCTGGGTTCGGTGGCGATCGTCGTGAGCTTGCCGCAGCGGCAGGTTATGAAGGATATTGAGGCGTCGGGAACCTGATTGGCGCATGAGCGTGAGCACAGACGAGTCTCGCGGAGAGATGCATCAGCTTCCGCCCTGGGTTCGCCTCAGCTCCTCGGAAAGGAGGATCGCGTCTGCAATCTCCCGCATGGACTTTCTGCGTTGACGACTTTCGCGGTGCATCATCTGGTACGCGTCATCTTCGCTGAGAGAAAGGTCTCGCTGGAGGACGCTCTTCGCACGATCGACGGCCTTGCGGGTTTCAAGGCGATTGGCAAGCTGGGAGTTTTCTGTTTCCAGGCGGGCTCTTTCGATCTCGGCGCCAACAAGATAGCCGAGGGTTGAGAGCAGGCGAACCTCGTGCGTCGTGTGCTTGTAGGAGAGACGGTGTTGCAGATTGATGACTCCGACGACACGGTTAGCACAGATGATGGGGCTGCAAAGCATCGCTTCGAAGTGGTCTTCGGGAATGTTCTTGAAGGCTTTGAAACGAGGATCGTTCGATGCTCCTGAGGCGAGGGCGACAGGCTGCCGGTACTTTGCCACCCAACCTGTAACTCCCTGTCCTATCTGGATGCCAACCTGATCGACAAGATCAGCATGCGGATTTTTTGAGGCGCGCATGACGAGATTGTCGCCCTCAAGCACGTAGACAAAACAGGAATCGCAAGGGATGACGCTTGAGATGAAAGAGACGATCCGGTCGAGAACCAGGTGAAGCGAGTCTGCTGCAGCGATCCTGCTGCTAATCTCATGAAGAAAGTCGATCTGCTGCAGATCGTCGCGAAAACCGGCCATTGTCGGCGTGGAGATCGCGACTCGGCGTACCGGTTGGGGTGCATCAGTCTCTCCAGGGCTGGAATCGGAGAAGACATTTTCGATTTTTTTATTTCGTTTTTCTTCAAGAAGGCGACCGGCGTATTGGGCTGCCTCGTTGACGAGAAAGCCCATCTTCGGACGAGAAGGTTCGAAGTCGGGCTGAATGCCGTAGTGCGCGAGCTCTTCGGATGTTGTAGGTCCGATCGAAAGAACGACGGTCGACCGCAGGCTTTCGCGGAGCTGCTCTACAACGCCCATCTGCTCGGCGACCTGGAACAGGTGGATGACCTGGACGGCGGTCATAAACAGAACAACGTCGATCATGCCATCTACAAGGCTCTGAACACAGTCCTGCAGCGGCTGAAGATCTTCCGGAAGAGCCCACTGATAGACAGGAACCTTTGACAACTCCTCGCAACGGCTGCTGAGCTCTGCCAAAAATTCAGGGTTGGAAGCTCCGTACTCCTGCACGGCAACGCGCATTCCGGAGAGTGATTCGCCGAAGGTCTCGCGCATGGCTCGCATCAACTCGCGCCAGGTGCTGGGCTCTTCGGAGATGGCATGTACGGGTACTTTCAGTTCGCGAAGCGCAGTGGTTGGTTTGGCTCCCCGAGCCGCGATCTTTACCTTGCGCAGGGCTTCGAGAAACTCTTCGCGGTCGAACCGAGCCTGGACGACGTTGAGCATGGTCCGAACGCCGACTCCAGTGAGAAAGACGACAAGGTCGAACTCTCCTCGCAGCAGCTTTGCGGCAAATTCGAGGGTCTCCTCGTTGGATTCGAGGCCGACCTCTCGCATGGAAGGCACGACGATCGCTTCGCCGCCGTAGGTGCGGATTAGCTTTTCCGCTTCCTTTGCCCGGCGGGACTCCAGTGAGAGTACACGAAGTCCTTTGAAGCTTGCATGTGCCAACGCTTCCTCCAATCGGGTGTTATCGGGGTTGTCTCCTGCGTGCTGCCGCAGCGTTTGCAGACGGAGGTGACAAGTCAATTTTAGTCGCGCCGCAGAGACAGAGCAAAGTCAAACTTCGATCTGCTCTGTCCTCGTGCTGCACGGTAGGTTAAAAGGTGAGGCGGCCGGTAAGAACCAGGCCGTGGTTATAGCTGTGATAGTGCGAGGTTGCAATCTGCATGCCCCCTCCGAAGAGAAGGCCAAGGCGATCTTTAGGATCGTGACGCAACTTGATTTTGCTTACCATTACTCCTGGAGTAAGAAATACCTGTGTTCTTCCGTCATTCGGGCCGCCTCGAAAGTAGCTGGCATTGGCTTCGAGCTCTGGCCAGAGATATTTGCCGACTTTGTACTGCGTGACGGTATTCCATGCGATAGAGCGGCCGAGAGTCTGGACCGAGCTGGTGGGAAGCACGCCGCCAAGCGCAGACTGGATATCGAATTTTCCGAATCCTTTGCCGGCGATTAAGGTTGGCGTAAGGGTGGAGACCGAGGTTCCGTTTTTGTAGCTCCCAGTCGGGACGGAGATGGCCATTTGCACTGAGGTCGAGTAATTTCCACCCTCTGTCGCAGAGAACATTCGGTATTTTGCAACGAACGAGAGATCGCCCGTGCCGTCCTGCACCTTCGGTGCGTTGTGTTGAATGTATGGTGGCAGGTTGATGTCTACTTCCGTTCGTGCAAAGGGAATCAGATTGACTCCCTTACCGTTGTCATAGTTCCAGGTTTCGGTGTGTGTCGAGGTGTACTGGTGGAGGAAGTCGACACGGGCGAGCTGGACAATGACCGAAGACGGAGTGACAAGAGGGACCGGCCATGCAGGCTGTTTTGCTGAGGTAGCGCGTACACGGTCTTCCCACGCTTTAAAGAAATTACTCTGGGCAACGACAACGGGACAAGCGACTGAGGCAAAGAGAGCAAGCAGGGCGATGCGTTTGAACATCCTGTCCTCCATGGAATATTGGAAGGATTCCTTCGAGCGCATGCGATCGCGGGTTTCGTCGATTGGTCCGGCTGGGGGCAACGGTTTCTAACCGCGCCTGGCAACGTGCCAAAGGGGAGCCGGTACACAACTTACGGACGATTCCTGCCGTGCTGGTCACGAGAGGGAATGATTCAGGGGACAGAAGTATCGTCCACAGAAGGTGGTAGCCGAAGCATCTGCCACGTCCTATGACACATCAAGGTGTCAAATTGTCGAGAGAAGTTATCGTATCGTGGCATGCCCCGAGAGATCCGGCAAGCCCGAATTTGCCAATCGAGAGTTCCCACTTGCGCGGGAACCGATTTGCCGCTACCATCAGCGTAACGCCCCCTGACGGCGTTCAAAAAGCAGCCCTGCACCCCCTGATGTGCGAGGCGGCCTACAACTCCTAAACATTCTCTGGAAGCTCCTTGAAGAGCCATGATTTCGACTCGTTGCGCTTGCGCTGCGTGTCTTCTGATCGGCGCATGTCTGTCGTTGATGACCATGCTGCTGGCGAAATGGCGAACTGTAGATGTTTCCAAGGAGCGTTGGTATGGAGATGGGGATTCCGGTTACCTCAGGGGAGTTTACAACGGAGCAGAGGCAGTATCTCCAGGGCTTTTTTGCCGGTGTCGGCCAACGTGGCGTAATTCCATTTGTAGGGCACATGGCTGACGGTCGGATCACAGCGGACCCAGCCGCGAGCGCGAAGAATCTGGCGATGAGCGAAGAAGAGGTCTGGCACAATACGCTAGTCTCCGAGCTCGCCCGGGAGGAACGTTGGAAGTATGAGCAGGATCCCTTTGCAATCTGGGACAAGATGCTCGAGTACACGACCCAGAATCGGCCACCGAGTGAAGACGACAAATTTCGCCTGAAATATTACGGATTGTTTCACGTCGCCCCTGCGCAGGACTCTTTCATGATGCGCCTTCGGATTCCGGCCGGGATCCTGACCTCGCACCAGCTTCGCGGTCTTGCGCAGCTTGCTGAGCAATATGGGGCCGGACGCGCCGATCTTACGACGAGAAGCAACATTCAGATTCGCGAGTTTCAGCCGCGCGATATTGTGCGGGTCATCAATCGTGTTCAGGCGCTGGGCCTGTCATCGCGAGGATCGGGTGCGGACAATATTCGCAACATCACCGCTTCTCCGATCACGGGGCTCGATCCGAACGAGCTAGTAGATGTGGCGCCGCTTGCGGAGGCCATGCAGGCTTACATTACGAACTCGCGCGAGATGTATGAGCTGCCGCGTAAATTCAATATCGCTTTTGATAATGGCGGATCGATCTCAGCTCTGGCCGACACCAATGACATCGGTTTTCTGGCGGTTCGAGTAGTAGAAGGTCGTACCATCCCGGCTGGAATCTATTTTCGGGTGATGCTCTGTGGAATCACCGGCCATCGTCAGTTTGCGAGTGATTGCGGATTGTTATTGCGGTTTGAGGAGGTTGTCGCAGTTGCGGCCGCCATGGTTCGGGTCTTTGTTCGGAACGGTGATCGAACGAATCGCAAGAAGGCTCGCCTGAAATACCTGATTGATCAATGGGGCGCGAGCCGATTCCTGGAAGAGACCGAGAAGATGCTCGCGTTTCCTCTCATTCGGGTTCCCGCATCCGAATGCGAGCCTCGTGGGCCGGTCGATCGCGTCGCGCACCTTGGGTGTCATCCACAGTCGCAGGATAGCTTGCACTATCTCGGGATTTCAATTCCGGTTGGAAATCTGCCTGTCTCTCAAATGCACGCGGTGGCCGATATCGCAGAGCAGTTCGGATCCGGTGAATTGCGCCTGACGGTATGGCAGAACCTGATTATTCCCAATATCCCGACGGAAAAAGTTGAGGCGGCCAAGCATGCCATTATCGATGCGGGTCTCAACTACCGTGCGGGAACGGTATTGAGTGGCACAGTCGCGTGTACAGGGAATCAGGGATGCCGTTTTGCGGCCTCGAACACGAAGGCTCATGCCGTCTCGCTTGCACTCCGTCTGGACGATCGATTTCCTATTCTGGATCAGCCAGTCAATCTGCACGTTACGGGATGCAATCATTCCTGCGCCCAGCATTACATCGGAGACATCGGGCTAATGGGAGTCAAGGTCTCGGGGGAAGAAGGCTACCAAGTCTTTATCGGTGGCGGTGCGGATGGCGATCAGGGAATCGCACGGGAGCTGATCTCAGCTGTTCGCTACGAGGATCTACCTCCTCGCCTGGAAAGTCTTTTCTCCGCGTATTTTTCGAGCCGCAAAGAGAACGAAACCTTTTTGCAATTTACCCGGCGTCACGACATTGCGGCGCTTCAATCGTTCTGCAACCAGGAGACAGCATAGCTATGCAGACCGTTCCGTTCATTCCTGATAATGCACCCTTCACCTCCGAACAGCGAAACTGGCTGAATGGATTTCTGGCGGGGCTCTATTCTACGGCCCCAGCGGTCGCACCTGCCGCCGATCCACCGCGAGCTCTGAAGATTGCGGTGTTGTATGCCTCTCAGTCCGGTACGGCGGAGGGACTTGCACGAAAAGTTGCGAAAGAGTTGAAGGCGAAGGGACATATTGCTTCGCTCTCGTCGCTCGAGGGCTACACGCCCGCGACGCTGCTGAGCGAGCGTTATGCGGTCATCATTGCCAGCACTTATGGCGAAGGCGAAGCTCCGGATGGGGCGCGGCCGTTTTACGAACAGCTTTGTCTCGAGCATTTCCCTTGCTGCGAAAATCTCTCTTACGCTGTTCTTGCCCTGGGCGACTCAAGCTACGAGCACTACTGCAAGTTCGGAATCGATCTTGACAATAAGCTGGCGTCCTTAGCCGGTACCCGACTATGCGAGCGTGTGAACTGTGACGTGGATTTTGAGGAGAGCTTCGCGGAATGGAAGACTGGGCTCTTCAAAGGTTTAGATGATCTGGTTGAAGCAACTCCGGCTCGATCTGCTCCTTCTTCATCGCTCATCGCAGCATCCCCGGCCCCGGCCAGGATGGGAAGCGCTCCGTCTTGCACGCGGGATAATCCATACAACGCTGAGCTCATCGAGAAGCGGGCTCTGACGAACGATGTATCGAGCAAGCTCACACTGCACCTTGCCTTCGACATTAGGGAATCCGATGTGCACTACGAGGCTGGGGATGCTTGTGGTGTGATTCCGCAAAACGACGTCCACCTGGTGGAAGAGATTCTTCACACGCTGAACTTCAGCGCTTCGATTCCAGTCAATCTTCCTAAAGGCGGAAGGGCGAACTTGTACGATGCGTTATTGAATCATCTGCAGATTACGCGCCTGACACGCAAGATGATTGAGGCGTATGCCACTATCGGTCAATGCCAGCCGCTTTTCGGTCTGCTTGTTCCTGAACAACAATCCCATCTTGATAAGTACACCTATGATCGAGGATTGATCGATCTGCTGCATGACTATCCTGGTGTGCTTCGCGATCCGGCCGATCTGGTGGCGATGCTGCCCCGGTTGGCACCGCGTCTCTATTCCATCTCATCGAGCCCGTCTGCGCACTCCGGTCAGATTCATACAACGGTAGCCGTAGTGCGCTATCGCTCCCATAACCGAGAGCGCGGCGGCGTCTGTTCCACGCTTCTGGCTGATCGTAAACGGACCGGCGAGAAACTGCCGGTGTATATCCAGCCGAATAAGCGATTCCGCTTGCCTAAGAATCCAACTGCGCCCATGGTGATGATCGGGCCCGGTACAGGGATCGCTCCGTTCCGTTCGTTCCTCTATGAGCGACGAGCGTTGAATCATACGGGGTCCAATTGGTTGTTCTTCGGAGAACGTTCGGCTGCAACCGACTTTCTCTACCGTGAAGAGCTGGAGGCGATGCATGCGGACGGGCATCTCACCCGCCTGGATCTGGCGTTCTCTCGCGACCAGGCGCACAAGATCTATGTGCAGGACCGCATGCTGGAGCAGGGAAGCGAGCTATTCCGTTGGCTGCAGGAAGGTGCAAGTGTCTACGTTTGCGGAGATGCATCGCGGATGGCAAAAGACGTTGATGCGACGCTCCACACAATTGTGGAGCAGCACGGAAGTATGACCGTAGATGGAGCGAATGAATATGTTCAGACCTTAAAAGAGCAGCATCGCTATCACCGCGATGTTTACTAAAACCGCCTCCATTTCTTGCTTGTGAAGGATTGTCATGTCCCTGCCGCTTTATGAACTCGCAAACTCTGAAACGCAGCATCCGATGGTGCGTTTGACGGAGAACGGTCTGGAGGTCTCCCCGCCCCCAAGCCACGCGGAGGTCAGGACTTCTTTGATTCCCACGCGTCCGTTGCAAGCTGGCGAGCAATATCGTTTTCATTTCGACATGACCAAATGCGTGGGGTGCCGCTCCTGCGAGGTAGCGTGCAACGAACAGAATGGCAACCCTGCAGATCTTCGGTGGCGGCGCATCGGAGAGATTGAGGGAGGCACCTGGCCCAATACGGAGCGATACTATCTGTCGATGGGATGTAACCACTGCCTCACTGCAGATTGCCTGCGAGGTTGTCCGGTCGAGGCCTATAAGAAGGATCCGGTCACCGGGATCGTTTTACATTCGGCAGAGGCCTGTATCGGATGCCAGTATTGCGTCTGGAATTGTCCATACTCCGTACCGCAGTTCAACGCGGATCGTGGTGTGGTGGGCAAGTGCGACATGTGCCATGGCCGACTGACAAACGGCTTGGAGCCTGCTTGTGTAAACGCCTGCCCCGAAAATGCAATTGAGATCGAGATTGTGGATCAGCTTGAGTGGAGAAGCGACCACGCAGCGGCAAATGCCCCGGGCATGCCGAACGCAGGACACACAATCTCGACCACACGGATTACGCTACCGGAAAATGCAACTGCGACTCTCGATCGCGTCGATATTGAAACATTGCGTCCCGAGCACCCTCATTGGTCGTTGGTATGGATGACATCACTGATCCAGCTCTCTGCCGGGACCCTTCTTGTGGCGCTTCTTTCACACCATGCAAATCATCTTGCACTGACTGTAATCCTGGCGCTCACTGCTTTCACTCTTAATATCTCTGTTCTACATCTTGGACGTCCCGCATATGCCTGGCGAGCACTCAAAATGTGGCGGCGATCCTGGCTCTCGCGCGAGGTGCTTCTGTTCGGCTTATTCTTCGCGTCGCTGACTGCATTGACAGCCGCGGCGTGGGGGGAAGCTACTCACATGATCTCTGGTCATAATTTAGTTCTGGCCGCACTCAAATTTTTGGCACCTGCGCTCGGTATCGGAGGCCTGTTTGCCAGTGCCCGTATTTATCTGGTTCCCGCTCGTCCGGCATGGAACACCAGTCACACTCCTCTTGACTTTATGCTGAGCGCGTTACTTCTGGGATCAGCGGCGATGCCTGCGTTGATACAAATCACCAACCTGTTTCAAAGCCTTCTGTCCCGCCGATCTACGGCAACCGTTGATGGTGACTATGCCATATGGCCCTTGCTCATTTCTTCGACTCTATGGATGGTGAACCACATCGTTCGGGCCGTGCGGTTGCACTTCTCAGGTGTCTATGAGCATCGAGCAGCAGCTTCCTTGCTGAATACCTATAACCTGCGCGGGACTTTCCTGGTGAGCTTCGCCTTCATCGGTCTGGCCATACTTTTGATGGCTGCGGATTTGCCTCTACTCGTTCTTCCCGCCGCCCTCGCCGGGGTTCTCTCGTCTCGGTATCTGTTCTTCGTTTCCGTTGTGCCTCTCAACATGGCGCTGACGTTCATTAGACAGGTGCACGTATGACAAAGTCCATCCTCCGGCGTCTCAAGCGCCTCTCGGGCATTGATACGAACCGAGAGAAGTACGCATATGCCCAGGATCCGGTTTATGGACATGTCTCCAAGTCCCGGGTAGCCGAGCGCTGGGTCAAGACGACATGCGGATACTGTTCGGTGGGTTGCGGCATGCTCGTCGGTGTTCGAGATAACAAGGCCGTTGCTGTTCGTGGCAATCCGGATCATCCGGTCAATCAGGGAAAGCTCTGTCCGAAGGGGCTCTCTGAGCACCATATTCTTGACGCTCCCGGAAGATCGCGTCAGCCGCTTTTGCGCAAGAATGGGGTGCTGACCCCTGTGTCGTGGGATGAAGCGCTCGACATGATGGTGGCCAAATTCAGAGACATTCAGGAGCGCTACGGGAAAGAGTCGCTCGGCGTTGTGGGGACCGGACAACTGTTGACCGAGGAGTGCTATACGCTCGGCAAACTTGTTCAGCTAGGTTTTGGCACGCGGAATAATGACGGCAATACCACACTGTGTATGGCGTCTGCTGTCTCGGGGTACAAACTTTCGTTTGGATCGGATGGTCCACCCGGGTCCTATGCCGACATGGAATCGGCAGATGTCATTTTGTTGATTGGGGCCAATATCGCTGATAACCACCCCATCCTGTGCGCCCGTGTCGACCGAAAGTCTCCTGGAACAAAGCCACGCACCCTAGTTGTCGTCGATCCCCGCGTTACCAAGACGGCGATGATGGCTGATATACATCTTCCAGTAAGGCCGCGTTCCGATATCGCTCTCCTAAATGGGATTGCGCATATTCTGATTCGCGAAGGTTTGATTGATCGTGAATATATCTCACAGCACACAACAGGATTTGAAGAGTTTGCAGAATTTGTCTCCTCTTTCACGCCCGCTCATGTTGCGTCTGTCACGGGGCTGAGCGAAGGGCAACTGATTGAGGTCGCCATGCTCTACGGCCGAGCGCATTCGGCTTTTATCGGCTGGACCATGGGCGTGAATCATTCGACACAAGGTGCAGTCACCGTTGCTGCGATCAATAATCTAGCGCTCATCACGGGAAATATAGGGCGTACGGGAGCGGCGCCGTTTTCGATCACAGGGCAATGCAATGCGATGGGGACGAGGGAGTCTGGCTTTACTGCGTCGCTGCCCGGTTATCGGAAATTCGATAACCCTAATGACCGTGAAGATCTGGCTCGCATCTGGAATATTTCAGTTGACCGAATTCCGGCAGCGCGCGGCCTGGCTTATCCCGACATCATCGAAGCTGCGGTACAGGGACGTGTAAAAGCTCTGTGGTTCGTTGCGACCAATCCGGCTGTGTCGTTTCCTAACTACAATCTCCTCGAGTACGCTCTGCGTTCGGTTGAGTTTCTCGTCGTGCAGGACGGATTCCATCCAACGCCGACGAGCGAGTTTGCGCACCTCGTGCTTCCCGCAGCTATCTGGGGAGAGAAGGAGGGAACGTACACAAACTCCGAGCGACGGGTCTCGAAGGTGAATCCCGTTGTTTCACCACCAGGCGAATCGCGTCCAGATTTCGACATATTCCTTTCCATTGCGGAGCGGCTGGGAGTGAAGGATGAGCTATATCCCGGATGGACGTCGACGCACGATGCTTTTCTGGAATGGCAACGTGTCTCTGCAGGTCGTATGTGCGATTACTCCGAATTCACGTGGAAACAGATCGACGAGGCGAATGGGTTGCAATGGGGCGGTTCATCACTGTATCGCGATGGCATCTTTCCGACGGACGATGGACGTGCGCGCATTCACATTGTGCCTTGCGAGCCTTTTCTCGAGCAGCCTGATTCCGACTTTGATTTCATTCTGAATACGGGCCGCACAGTGGAACATTGGCATACCCGCACCAAAACCGCGCAGGTCGAATTACTGAATGACATGGTTCCTCATGCATGGCTGGAGATGAATCCAGTCGACGCCCGTCGACTGGAGCTGCGACCGCATGACCGCGTTACAGTAAAGAGCCGCAGAGGATCAGTTGCCGACCTTGAGCTTCGTATCACCGGCATCGTCGCTCCGGGTCAGGTATTTATGCCATTCCATTTTTCCGAGACAAACTCGAACATCATCACGCTGGGAGCGTTCGACCCAATCTCTCGCGAGCCTAACTTCAAACAATGTGCTGTCCGGGTGGAGAGGACAGCTGCGCGGGATCGCCGCTCGCAACCTTCGCGTCATTAGTAGTTGCTTCACGCGGAAAGATTAAAACTGACGGAGATCAAAAAGTTATGGCGAACTTCAAGGCATTTCTTAAATCAGGCCATCCCCCTACGTTGCTTAGCGCCTTCCTTTACTTCGACTTCTCATTTGCCGTGTGGGTGCTCAACGGCGCGATGGGGCCCTTCATCTCCGAACAATTTCACCTCACGCCAGCGCAGATTGGCCTGATGGTTTCGATACCCACGCTGGCGGGCGCGCTGATGCGATTTCCTTTAGGAGTCGTCTCGCAATATATCGGTCGGAAGAATGCTGCCATCGTCGAGATGTCAGCAATCGTATTTGCGTTGCTGTACGGATTTCTTTTCGTGCATACCTTCCACGATGTGCTCGCGATGGGAGTTCTGCTCGGAATCGCGGGAGCAAGCTTCGGAGTAGCGCTATCTCTTGGATCAGGATGGTTTCCGAAGCAATATAAAGGGTTGGCGATGGGAATTGCCGGGGCGGGGAACAGCGGAACCGCTCTGGCCGCGCTGCTTGCGCCTCGTCTGGCACAACACTTTGGATGGCAGACGGTGTACGGCTTCGCTGCCGGGATGATGCTGCTTCCCTTGACAGTGATGATTCTGTTTGCCAAGGAGCCGCCGGACATCGAGCACCAGACGCTTCGTGGGCACCTCTCCTGCTTATGGGAGAAGGATGGGTGGGCCTTCAATTTTATTTATGTCATCACCTTTGGAGGTTTCCTCGGCCTTTCCACCTTCCTACCCTCGTTCTATTACTCGCAGTTTCATGTATCGAAGGTTCAGGCCGGATCTCTCACGGTGCTGGCAACGCTCACTGGTTCGCTCACGCGCGTCCTCGGAGGCTTCCTGGCTGATCGATTTGGTGGAGTCAACACGCTTGTCGCGGTCTTTCTGATCGCGATTCTCGGATTTTTTGGATTCCTTGCATCCCCGTCTTTGGCGGTGACGACTCTTCTCTTTATGCTTTGCTTCGCTGCTCTCGGGGCGGGGAACGGCGCGACCTTCCAGTTGGTGCCGCTGCGCTGGCCGCTAACAACGGCCGTAGCAGGAGGAATGATCGGAGAGATTGGTGCTCTTGGCGGCGGGATTCTGCCGAATCTCCTGGGACAAGCGAAGCAGCACACAGGTTCTTATTCTGTTGGATTTCTCTTCTATGCAGCGCTTGCGTTTTGCGTTCTGGGTATGTTGTTGATCGTCTCCCGGCGGTGGACGAAAACATGGGCTGGAGCTGGTGGGCGGGCTCTTGTCGGACATTCCAACGGAATGGTTCAGGACCCTGAAGATATGCTGATGGAGATGTAAGAGTGCCGCTTTTCGCACTCTGCTCCACGGCAAGGTTGCGAATTGCATTAGGAATTGGGCTTGTCGGTCTTGCCCATGAAAACATAAAAGGCGGTGGCTTCTCGGATTTGCCGGAAGCCCCCGCCGGATGTATCTCGAGAGGAAAACTTATTCGGCTTTATCGATGTCTACACCAAAGACGTAAGTGGGGCCGAACATATTGGAACGGAAGATGATCATCTTGCCGTCGGGCGTGAAGCTGACGTTGGGCTCCAACGTGTAATTATGTTTTGACATATTCACCAACCGCTCGGCATGGAACACACCAGGAGTAGGCCAGCTTGGGTCGGTAATCCCGTTGGTTGATAGGATCTCTGGACGAAAGAGATAAATCCACTCTCCATCCTTTGCCTTCGCAACCTGACGCGGGTCACCGCCGTCGCCCGTAAACAGGGTTGCGCCCTTATTAACGTTGAAGTGAATAGACCACTCATTGCGCTGCAAGTGATACCAGATGCGCTTGTTCGTCTGGACGTTGACCGAGGCTAACCAGAAGTCTTCTCCCTTTGGCGTCTGCAGATCGTAGTAGATCGTCTCCCCGTCCTTGCCCCAGAACTCATGGCCGGCGATTTCACCCGGCATATGACGCTGATGCATGAGCTGGTTATGCGTGCCATCGGTTCGGATCGTCCAGATGCGATCAACCTTCTGCCATGGGCCTTCGTGGCAATACATCAGGACAGAGGGATCAGTTGGCGAGAAGAGAAGATGATTCACCCAATCGGTACTGTGAAGCAGAGGAGTGACCTTTCCGCTTCCGGTAAGGTTGATGGTAAACAGGACAAGAGGAATGCGGGCTGCGAGCCTTCGCTCCATCATCTCGCCTTTGTTTGCGGCTTGTTCTAAAGGGCTGGTCTGAGGACTGCTCGATCCGGTTGTCTTACCGCCATTGGCGCCGAACTGCTCGTTGGGTTTGTCGACCTCATCATAGGTTCCGGCGGCTAACGTCTCATCAGCGTTCACCGTGATCACTCGCCCGCGCGGCGGGACCTTGGCCAGCATCTTCGTCTCGCCGGTGTTGAGGTTGGTCTTGTAGATTGCACCTTCGTCGGTTTTGATGTAGAAGATGGTCGGCGTCTTATGCCCGACCTCCATGGTGCGGACCTTGCCCTTAACAACATTTCGTGTGGCATGTGTTTTGAGGTTCAGAACATTGATGCCATCGTGTGTCGTATAGACCATCTCCGTGCCGTCGGGCGTGTAGCCATTTACGTTGAAATAAAAACTTGCTGAGCCAGGCTCATCGGTCAATCGGGTCACGCGATGTCCGGTGTCTTTATCGATCCAGCTCTTCGGTGGATTCTTTAGCTCCTCTGGAGTAGGCATCTTGTCTGGCGTTCGGGTGTCCGGACGCGCTTGTGCAGAAGCCATCGGGCATAGAAGGACTGCAAGCGAAGCAGTGAACAGAATTTTTGATGTCGGCACAAATCTCATGAATTTATCGATCCTTTCCTGGACAGCTCGGCTAAAGAAGGAAAGCCCGGCGCGAAGGAGTACTGATTCGCGCCGGGCTGGTGTGTATTAGAAGGTGAAGTGGCCGGCCAGTTCGAAGCCGCGGGGATTGTTCTTGACCGAGCCGATGGTTCCGAAGTTGGACGCTCCCCAAACCGCATTTGGTGCGTTGAAGATGACGTGGTTGAAAGTGTTGAAGGCGTCCACCTCCACGACGAGCGCCATGCCTTCCTTTGGGAGCCCGAAAGAGCGTTTGACCGAGGTGTCTAGATTCCATGAGGCGGGATTGATGAGTCCCCATGCACCCGTGCGTGGAGCGTTGCCGATCAGGTTGATGGGGTTGACACCTGAGGGCGAAATGTTCGCAGGTGCCTTGAAGGCGCTGGTTGCGAAGTAGCTGACAGCTGGGCAACTCTTGCCTACATCGCACTGACCAAGATTGGCTGCGAGGCGTCCGCCGCTCGAACTCTTGCCATAGCCTCCGTTGATGCGGGCGCTACCGGCGAAGCTGGCATTGATGTCGGGCATACATTGTCCCATCAGCGGTGTGGTGCATCCGCCGTAGGTGATCACCGCCGGGGTGCCTGAGGCGTAGGTGTAGATGCCCGATAACTGCCATCCGCTGGCCAGAGCGCGCGTCCACATGTTGGCTCCGCCAAGGTGGTTCTTGCCGAAGGGAAGGTTCCATACACCGAACCAGTTGAGGACATGCGGGCTGTTGACAGTGGTTTGGGAGCGGTCGATGCGATCCTGGCCGTAGCTCTGCGTACCGCCGGAAATAGCGGCAGCTGGAATGGGGAAGCCGCTGCGGAAGCTGCCGTCGTCACCGGCGTTGCGCGACCAGGTGTAGTTAAACTGGAAGGTGAGACCGTGAGAGAGCCGCTGTTCCAAGGTGACCTGGAGTGAGTTGTAGGAGAAGTTGCCAACGTTACCCCAGGTATCCGTTACGCCACTGTACTGTGGGAAGGCGGTCAGTCCCTGGGCGATAGTAGCGGTAGTATCGCCCGCAGATGCAGCTGACTGGAAGAACCCGGGGATGTTGACGCCCTGCATGACCGACTGGGCCTTGGCCACATTGGCCGGCGTGGCCGGCGCTGTCAGCAAAGGCTGATTGCCGGTAGCTGCCACCTGATTGCCAAGACCGGCAAGGTAAATCGGATTAAGTTGATTGCTCCACTGGCCGCGAGCGTTTCCGGTACCGCTGTTCGTAGAGTTGATGATGTGATGGCTCTGGTTACCAACGTAGTTGATGCCAAGGGTAAGGTTGTTTGTAAGAGCTCGTTGCATGCCGAGGTTGTAGAACATGAAGTTCGGTGCGCGACCGGCGAAATATGGGTCAGCGTAGGAGACCCCGGCGGCGCTGACGGGTCGGCCATTGGCTCCAACATAGTGTCCAGCGTTAAGTATTTGTGTTGCCGTACCAGGTGTCGGGGGGCCGGGATAGGTGTAGCCAAGCGCTGTGTTGGCGCGGCCGGTAGACTGGAAGTAGGAGCTGTTATTCAGGTAGAACGACGGCCCGGCTCCGGCTCCCGTGGTCACTTCAGGAGGGGCGATCGCACTACTGTTAAAGCCGAGTTGGCCAGTGCCGTTGAAGGCTCCGCCGCGGCCGCCTACGCCGCCGCCCTGAGAGTAGACGCGGCCGATGCCAGCACGGAAGACCGTTTTATCATCCGGAGCGAAGGTGATACCAACGCGCGGACCCCAGTTCTTCCAGTAGGTCTGAACAGGTGTCGTGCAGTTGCAGCTTGCCGCTCCGCCTCCCTGATTTCCTGCAAACTGAATGGCTCCGGGAGTTCCTGTGATGGGGTTCGTGAGATTGGGATTGAGGAAGCTCCAGCGGTTCTGCACCTCGCGATAAGGCGGAAGATAGTCCCAGCGTAGGCCGGCATCGATAGTTAACTTGGAGTTCACCTTCCAGGTGTCAGACACATACGGTGCAATTGGCCGGTAGCGCCCGCCCACCTCGCTGACGTACTGCAAAGCCAGCGAGGGAGGGTTGGAGACCGCGCCAAGCAGGAAGCTGGCGTAGGAATAGCCGGTGTTTGCTGAATTCAATGCGTTGGAGCTACTGCCGAAGTTTGCCGTGGAATTCGCCGTGTAGGGGAGGAGCATCAAGCCGGTCAAGGTGGCCGGGTTGGCGTTGTTAATCTGCTGCCACTGAATGGCGATACCGAAGTTCAGCGTATGAGATCCCTTGACCCACTGGAGATTGTCAACGAGTGCGAAGTTGTTAGGTGTGGTGAGCTGCGTGGCCGTTGCGCTGCTGGGGTTCGTGCCTTGCGCTGCCTGCCACGTCTGGATGGGCGTGCCGAACTTCGTCGTTGCGGCAAAGGTCGCTGCAGGGAAGTTCTGTCCCGCCTGTCCGCCGGGGAGGTTCGTGATTCCCATTTTGCCGATCTGGTAGGTGGGGTCGTTCTGGGTGGAGCTCTGGATGTTCTGGAAGAAACGGACGTAGCCAAACTTGAGCTGATTCACCATGGTGTTGCTGATGGTGTATGCATCCTGTACATCGAAGACCTTGGGGTAGATGCTGGCGAGATCGCCGCCCGTGTACGGTTGCGGAAGATAGGGCAGCCCATAGTTGTTGAGGTAGTTGACGGTGCCGAGTGCTCCTACCGTGGAGATGCGGTGTCTCTCGGTCCACTGGAAGTCGACGCGATAGTTGTAGAGGTGATTGTCGAAGCCCTTCGCCAGGCCCGCGGAGTAGTTGTTAGACAGCGAACCAGGATTGGTGGGATCAGGAAGGAACTGCTGCATCGACTTGGCGATGGGCGAGATGTAGCTGTCCGGGATGACATTGTTGGTGGGTACGCCGTTCTTCAGTCCCTGGAAGGGTTGGCGCGTACAGACGTTACCAGAGCAGGTCGTGGAGGTGGGGTCGTAGAGGAAGGCGGGATTGTCGTTACCAGTTCCGATAAGCCCACCTCCACCGATACGTCCATCGCCCGGTTTGAGAGCCAGCTCGGTGAAGTCGCCGCTCTTCATAAGAGCGCTGGGCACGGTAAAGTTGCTGAGATTGGCCTGAGTACGGTTGTGGTACTTGTCGTAGGCGAAGAAGAAGAAGACGCGTTTGGTTCCAGGAACGTGACCGCCGAGTGTGACGGAGAGTTCGTTCTGGTGGTCGACGGGCTTGGGCATGATATTCCCTGCGGCATTACGGGTCTTACCGCTGAAGGGATAGGCGTCGAGCGCGGTGTTGCGGATGAAGTCCTTTACAGAGCCGTGGTAGGCAAGTGAGCCGGACTTCATGGTGAAGTTGGAGGCACCTGCGCCTGCATACTCGACCGGGGGGGTGCTGGTAACGATCTGAATCTGGTCGACGGCGTCGACGGAGAGGGACTGTGAGACGAGGCGGTTGTCGCCCTGCTGGCTGACCGTCTGGGCGGGTAGACCATCGAGATAGAGCTGGCCGAGATAGTTCCCGGTTCCGCCGATGATGGGCAGGCGCGCACCTGTGGTGGCTCCCGGAGAGAGCTGCGCTACGAACGTAGGATCGCGCTGCTGGCCGTTGAGGGCGAGAGGAAGATTAGCGTAGGTGGTGTTCTCGATCGTCAGCCCCAGCGAAGCGTTCGTGGTAATCAGCTGCGGCGGAGCCTCCGTGACCTCGATGGTAGTGTCCGCTGCGCCGATCTTCATTGCGATGTTGAGCGGTGTCATGATCAGCGCGTTGGCGGTGAGGTTTCTCTGAACATAGTCGCTGAACCCAGCAGCCTGAACCTTCACGGTGTACGCACCAGGAAGGATCGGCGAGACGGTATATAGTCCATCTCCCGTGGTTTGCCGGGTGATAGCTACGCCAGTCGAATTATTGGTAACAGTCACGGTTGCGTTTGGAATGGCTGCGCCTTCTGCATCGGTGACAGTTCCCTGGATGCCAGCCTCGCCTCCCGTCTGCGCACGAAGCAAAGACGGGACAAGAGCAATCAGGAGCAACAGCAGACCGTAGACGAGATAGTTTTTCCCGCCACTGCAAGATGGACGGAAGTTGGCACGCTTCTGGAGAGCGCTGAGGGGGTATCGCATGGGTCCTCCGAGGGGATGAGACAGTTCTTTTGGTTCGCCCAAAACTCTAGGAGCCCGGAAATATGTGTGTCAATAGGAAAATATTCTCCAATCGTAAAAAGTGGCCGGATCACTCTATCGGAGGGTCTCGATTGGAAAACCACCATGAGTTCGGTTCTGTCATTTCCTTCCTGTGCTTAGGTCATAAGGCCTAGGAGAACTGGCGGCCTTTTCGGAGATGATGGTAACGCTTCCATATTCAGTGATTGAAGTTCACCTATCTGAACCATTTACAGAGAGATGGGAAGCGTGTCGAGGGTCAAACAAGAGAGGGTGAAAAGGTGTACTTGATTAAGCGCATCCAGTGGGGAGTGAATCTGCGATTGGCGAGCGCGGCGGCTGCCTGTCTTGTCCTAGCGCCGTCAGTGCTTGTTGCGCAAGCAGAGGGAACTCCCGTCAAAACATCTCCATGTGCAGAGATCCCACACGGCGACCACCCAAAGCATATGCTCTCAAACGGCAAGCTGGATGTTCTCGTTTTTCTTCCTGATGCAAAAAACGGCTACTACCGATCTTCTCGCTTTGACTGGTCTGGTGTTGTGGGATGCGCCTCTGTCGATGGCCACACCTTCTTTGGAGAGTGGTTTACTGGATACGATCCGCTCAAGAATGATTCCATTACGGGCCCGGTGGAGGAGTTCCGCACGGCTGCCGGTCCATTGGCCCGTACGGGTCCAAGAGGAACACTATCTGTGCCGCCAGGCGCGATTGGATATGCGGAGGCTAAGCCTGGAGAGCTGTTTCTGAAGCCCGGAGTCGGTGTACTTCGTAAGGTGAATGACGTCCCTTATCAGTTCGGATTTCCTTATCCGATTGTGGATACCGGCAAGTGGACGGCCAAAACGAAGAAGCGCTCAATCGTCTTCCGGCAGGTTCTGCGTGGGCCTCAGGGATATGCGTACATCTATGAAAAGTCTCTGAGTCTGGATAAGAACGACTCGATCATGACACTCACGCACAGCCTGAAGAATACCGGTAAGAAGGTCATTGAGACGGATGTCTACGATCATGATTTCTTTATGCTGGACGGTAAGCCGGTTGGTCCCGGGATGGTAGTCCACTTCGCCTTTGAGCCGAAACCCGCCGATCCCATCGGAGAGGCAGGCAGGATTGAAGGAAAAGACCTGAAGTTTATCGAGCCTTTGGCGCCTCGTAGAGGAGTTTCCGGGTATCTGAACGGATATTCCGATAAGGCCTCTGACTATGACTTTACGGTGGAGGATACCTCCACCGGAGTGGCGGTGCGTCAGACGTCAGACTCACCACTCTCGCGGCTTTACTTCTGGTCTACAAGAACAACGATCTGCCCTGAAGGTTATATCCATCTGAACATCCCGCCAGGAAAAACCGGCAAATGGATGATTCGCTATCAGTTCATCACTCCCGGCGGGAAGCCCAAACTATAAAGAGAGAATCGATGTCCATCATCTCCAGGCGCAAATTCGTAGAGATTTCTTCAGCAGCAGCTCTCGGCCTTCAGTCCTGGCCGGCTCTGGCAAACCACGACGGTCGAGGCAGGCTATTACTGGTTGGCACCGTTACCGGTGCTCCCAGCACAAGCGATGGTATCTATGCGTTCGCATTCGATGGGGAAAGTGGTGACCTCAAACAAATAGCCCTCGCCGCCAAGTCGGAGAGCCCAACCTTTCTGGCGCTCTCGCAGGACAAGACTCATCTGTATGCGGTCAACGAGATCCGGCAGTTTCAGGGCAAGCCAACGGGAGCGGTGTCGAGCTTCGCGCTGAACAAAAAGAGTGCAGCGCTATCTTTGATCAATCAGGTTACCTCGATGGGTGGAGGTCCGACGCACATTGCCGTAGATCACAGCGGGCGTTGCGTCTTCGCTGCAAACTATGGGGGAGGTAGCGTCGTCTCTTTTGCTGTCGATAAGCAAGGACGCCTGAGCGAGCCTGTCTCGTTTTTTCAGTATGCTGCCGACGCAGAAAAGCATGAGCGCAGGCCGCATGCGCATCGGGTAACAGTGTCTCCGGACAACCGGTTTTTATTGGTGAACGATCTTGGACTGGACGTTATCCATATCTACAAGCTGGACCCGGCCACGGCAAAGCTGACTCCCCATGATCCTCCACTATGGCGCGCCACCGCTGGCTCCGGTCCCCGCGCCTTGCGGTTTCACCCGAATGGCAGATGGGTCTACTGCGTCAATGAGCTGAAACCCACCGTCAATGTTCTGGAATGGGACAGTCGCAAGGGAACACTTACGACCGTGCAGGAGATTTCGCTGGTGCCTGAAGGTTACCAGGGCAAGGCGGCGCCAGGAGACATCGTCTTCGATAAGGCCACTCGCTTTGCCTACGTTACCAGCCGGTTGGATGACTTCATGGCGACCTTCAGTGTTTCTCCGGAGACCGGAAAACTGACCTTCCTGGAGAAGAGTTCCTGTGGAGGACAGCGACCGCGTCATCTTGCGCTCGATCCGACCGACCGCTGGCTGCTGATAGCGAATCAAGACTCGGACAATATCGCGGTCTTCGCGAGGGACCCAAAAACGGGCCGTTTATCGCCCACGGGCAAATCTTTCTCCTTGGCCAAGCCCATGTGCCTTGTCTTTATCTAGGCATCCTGCAGGTCTCCAATACCGGAGCATCCCACTTATATGTTCGCCTGCTATTTAAATAGCGCGGGTTCTCTATGGAATTTTGTATAGTAGTGGCAAAACTCCAGTCAGACATTCAGGTTTGACAGTGATCGCTCCAGAGCGTGTCGTCGCTGAGACCTTCATGGAGGAACCATCTGTTTGTTTTGATCGGTGACGATATCGGCGGTGGGAGCCTGGTTACCGGAGGGGTGAGGGAACGTTTGGGACGCTGGATGCGAATTCGGTACTTTCTGGCCTTTTGGCTGTTTGTCTTGAGCGGGGTGGCCTTTCTCGATCGAACCAATATCTCCATTGCTGGACTTCAAATCAGTAACGAATACGGCCTGGGAAACCAGCGTTTAGGCTGGATCTTTAGCGCGTTCCTGGTCGGATATGCAGGCTTTCAGCTCCCGGCCGGTTGGCTTTCCGCCCGTTTCGGACCCCGGCGAGTCCTCACATTCGGAGTAATGTCCTGGGGAGTCGCCACAGTTTTTACTGCGCTGCTTCCCACGGGAATTCCTTACGCCGTCATGTTTCTGATCGGTATCCGCTTTCTTCTTGGAGCGGGAGAGTCAGTCATTTATCCAGCAGCAAACCAGTTTGTCGCGCGGTGGGTTCCCTTACAGGAACGAGGGTTTATTAATGGCTTGATCTTTGCAGGAGTTGGTGCGGGAAGTGGCCTGACTCCTCCAATGCTTACCTGGTTGATCACGCATCACGGCTGGCGCGCGGCGTTCTGGTTTAGTGCTCTGGTCGGTTTTGCGGTGGGAGCTGTCTGGTGGCTGCTGGCCCGTGATACCCCGGAAGAACACCCCGGCATGACGCCGGAAGAATTGAAGGAGATTCGAGACGGCCTTTCGTTCGGGACGAATTCGGTGGCACCAGCCTCATCGGCTGATAATTCTTCGAGAGAGACGGCCATCTCCTGGCGAGCTATCTTCCATCGGCGTGATCTTCCGGCGTTGATGGTGGGCTACTTCAGCTTTGGCTACGTCGCGTGGATCTTCTTCAGCTGGTTTTTTCTCTATATGGCCCAGGTTCGGGGCTTTAATCTCACATCGAGCGCTCAGTACGCGATGTTGCCGTTTTTGTCGATGACAGTATGCTGCCTGGTTGGCGGCGCGTTGAGCGATCGTCTTACCGGTAGATATGGTCTTCGCGTCGGCCGTTGCGGTCTGGCGGCGATAGCCATGGTTCTGAGCGCAATCTCCCTCGTCATAGGCTCGCAGGTAGAAAGTCCGCAACTCTCCGGCGTCATTCTCGCGGCAGGGGCGGGTGCGCTGTATCTCTCTCAAAGCTCTTTCTGGTCCGTCTCTGTGGACATCGCAGGGCGCAGCTCCGGAGTTTTTTCAAGCATGGTGAATATGGGCGGGCAGATCGGAGGGGCGGTTACCGCATCCCTGACTCCTTGGATCGCACAACGGTATGGATGGACAACCTCTTTTACCTGCTCGGCCGTGCTGGCGATCATCGGGGCGATTTGCTGGATGACAGTGCATCCCGAGCATCCGCTCGATGAAGATCTCACAGCTGCCTAAGGATTTTTATTGCAGTTATGATGGAGCTGTGATGCCGTAATAACATACGTGTTGAATCGCTTCCATTTCGTGAGGGCTTTCGCGAACCCGTCTGTGACCCGTCCCTTGCTGCGACTTTTCTGTTCGCGCTTCTATCAGAGCTGCCTGTGCATGCTTGCTCTTCTGCCTGCCAGTAGTGCGATCGCGCAGAAGGAACCGCAAATCTCCGCTAACCATCCCTATCTCGCTGAAAAGTCATCCTCAGAGCCTCTTCCAGGAATATCTGCCTGGATGTCCGGCGACTCACCTCGGATTGAAGTTAAAGGTGGGCAGCAGGAGATAGTCATCTTATTTGACAGGAATGGCCCCTCCGAACCAGATCCGACTGAATTTCGCTATCGTCTCGTTGGCTATGACACGGAATGGCAGAACACCCGCTTTCACACGGCGCATTACAGCCAGCTAACTCCCGGGAGTTACCGCTTTGAGGTTCAGGAGCGAAAAGAGGGAAGCGACGAGTGGCTTTCCCACGCTGTAACGCTGTCGGTGGGGGAAAAGACCGAGATCTACCAGACCTGGTACTTCTACCTGGCTCTGCTGCTGTTGGCCATCCTCTTGCCGGCATATCTCTATCGCCAACGAGTCCAGAGAATGAAAGGGCATATCGGAATCGTTCTCGAGGAACGCAATCGTATTGCCCGCGAATGCCATGACACGCTGATGGCGGGATTTGCCGCAATTTCATGGCAGTTGGAGGCGACCGCCAAGCTCTTTCACGATTCCGATCTGGCGTCTACACCTGCGGCGAAGTCGTGCGAACTCGCACGCAGCATGGTCTCGCACTGTCAGGCAGAGGCGCGCAGGATCATCTGGGATCTTCGCGACAGCGATGAGATGACCAACGTCCTCTCGCAGGCGCTGGCCCGAACATTGGCTGCGAATCATCTCCGAGAATCGATCTCAACCATACTCGATGTGGAGGGAGATGAGCCACCGTTGCCACCTGGTTGCGTTCATCACCTGGTCTGTATCGGGCAGGAGGCGATCACGAACGCTATTCGTCATGCAAAACCGAGCAATATCACCGTGCGCCTGAAATATGATGAAGATGCGCTTAATCTTTCCATCCTTGACGATGGTCGAGGCTTTCAGGCTGCAGGTCATTCTGCTTCTCGACATGGGCATTTCGGTATTCCGGTCATGGAAGAACGGACCCGCAAACTCGGCGGCACCTTTCGCCTGCAAACCACGATTGGCGGCGGTACAGAGGTTAATGTCTGGGTTCCATTCAACACAATGCAGTTGCCTATTAACCAGGAACATCACGTCATACGTTGGATCGGTATATGAAACAAATACGCGTACTTCTTATTGAGGATCACTTCCTCGCACGTATGGCTCTCCACTCGGTCCTCTCTGGGCACTCGCAGATTCGCATCATAGGGGAGGCCTGCGACGGCGAAGCGGGAATTGCCATGTACCGCCAACACCGGCCCGACGTTGTCGTACTTGATCTTCGCCTGCCGAGGGTCAGCGGATTCGAGGTGATCATCGAGCTGCGTAAGGAGTTTCCCGCAGCTCGCATCGTCGTCCTCTCCAACTATCGCGGCAGTGAGGATATCTATCGCGCAGTCCGCAGCGGAGCGATGGCTTATCTGACCAAAGATGCCAGCGGGGAAGAGCTATTAAACGCCATTCAGAATGTAGACCGAGGACTGCGCTATCTCCCTCATGTTGCACTGGATAGGCTAGCCGAGCGGATGCCGTCGGTTGAGCTAACTCCGAGAGAATCCGAAGTGCTGGCCTGCATCACTCAGGGGAGAAGTAACCGGGAGATTGCGGAAGAGCTACGCATCGCAGAGAAGACCGTCCGGATTCACGTCAGTTCAGTGCTCGACAAGATGGGAGCTCGCGACCGCACCCAGGCGACCATTTATGCGCTGCAGCGAGGGTTGATACACCTCGACTAAACTCAACCGATATCAAGGCAACGATTGCGCGCGGTTGGCTGACTGCGAGCCTCGACGAAGTTGTTGGGACACTTGCAGCGTTTCCGTCTCACGATGACTAGGTCATTCGCCTTAATGGGGGGCATGGCAACTGCCCGATGACGGACAGTCGGATCGATGATGCAATAGGTTTACTCGACACATTCAGATCGGTACAGACCGCAGTATCAGTTCTGAATTGCCTGTTCGCTGATCTTCAGCGTGATAGCCGCTATCCGGATAATAGGAGTCTACTGTTGAAAAGAGCATTAATCTGTTGTTTAACTCTCTTGGCCGCTCCATTGGCCCTTATGGCCCAGGTCGCAAATAATACTTCGTTGGTCGGAACAGTAACTGATACGACAGGTGGGGTTGTTGCAGGGGCCCATGTCGTCGGCGTCAACCGGGATACGAAAGTCTCCTATGCAGGCGATACCAACGGGGAAGGCTATTACTCCATCCCGTTTGTCGCCCCAGGTACGTACAACATTTCGGTCGAGAAGACGGGCTTCCAAAAGGTCACGAGCTCGGGTGTAACCGTTCAGCTCAACATGGCTGCCCGTACGGATATCTCGCTTAGCATCGGCTCCAATACGGAGGAGATCACGGTTTCGGCAGCGACTCCGGCGCTTTCGACGGACGATGCCCTGATCGGCGATACCATCAGCACGCATCAGGTGACGAATCTGCCGATCAACACACGCCGTGTCATGGATCTCGCCACAACTTCGTCCAACGTGATTCAGGGGCCGAAGACCTCGTTTTCCGGCGTTCCTCCTGGAGCGAACTACATCGGCGCTGGTACTCGTGAGGTCACCAATTCGTTGACGCTCGACGGTATCACGATCATGAACTCGCTGATCTCGAACTCGCCGGTAACGCCCAACCCCGATGCCATCTCAGCGGTTCAGATTCAGAGCGGCAACTACACGGCGCAGTATGGGGCCTACATGGGTATCCATATCAACTCGGATACCAAGTCCGGCACCAACACGCTGCACGGAACCGCCTACGACTATATCCAGAACGACTTCTTCAACGCCAAGCCCTGGCTGGCGACTCCGGGATCTCGTACTCCCAAGATGCGCTTCAACCAGTTCGGTGGCGTGATCGGTGGACCGGTTGTAATTCCTTTTCTCTATAACGGTCGCGACAAGACCTTCTTCATGGGGTCTTACGAGGGGCTGAGGTCGTATTCGACGACACTTACGAACAATATCACTACGGTTCCAACGCTCCGTATGCGCACGGGAGACTTTTCGGAGTTGCTGCCAGGTACGCAGCTTTATGATCCCACTAACCGAACTACGCCTTATGCGAACAATCAGCTGCCCGTATCGGCGGTAGCCGCTAAGCTGATGCAGTATTATCCGCTACCAAACCTTCCTGGAGTTACTAACAACTTCAATCAGGCTCTTCCTCTAAATCTGGTACAGAACCAGACTCTTGATCGCGTTGACCATAACGTTGGCCAAAATGTTCGTCTTTTTGGCCGATTCCTGTGGCAGAAATTGACGTTTGAAAGCGGAAGCCCTGTACCGACCTCAAGCACTTATTCCCCGACGATGGACCGCAACGGCGTTGTCGGATACACCCATATCATCACACCGAACTTCATCAATGACTTCCGCTTCGGGTTCAATGTCCTTACGAGCGACGCTAATAACCAGTTCGCACAGAATGGCCTCAAAGATGCGGGATCACAGCTTGGAATTCCAGGATTCACGGCAGATGTGGACAATAACAATCCTGGCATCCCAACCTTCGTGATTCCTGGTTATGCCGGTCTCGGTTCTGCTGGTACGAACTGGAAGCAGGACGACCGCACCTTGCATGGGTACGATCAGATCTCCTGGACCAGGGGCAAGCACAACATTATGGCTGGCGCAGATATTCGCCGTATGACCATCGGTCGCGCGGCGCAGAATGATCCGCGCGGAAACTTCACCTTCAACGGGGAGTACACGAGTAAATGCGATAAACCGAAAGATCCCAAAAGTCCTAATCCTTGTACCAACACCACACCGCAGAATACCTTCGCTGACTTCGTTGTCGGCCGTGCCTCAAGCGTGGCCACACCAACCTTCCAGGTCAAAGGTTCCGTGGGAAGTTGGCGCAACGGCTACTTTGTACAGGACAACTGGCAGGTAACACAGAAACTGACACTGTTATATGGTGTTCGTTATGAGCAGCCAACCATCCCGTACTCTCTCAACGGGTATGCACGTATCCTGAATGCAGATTTCACCGCTTTGATTCCGGCAAGTAATGCTACAAATGGCGCCACTTTTGTCCCTACTCCTGGATTCAAGTTCACAGGTCCGAACAATAATCTCTGGGCTCCACGCCTAGGTTTTGCTTATCGCGCCACCGACAAAATTGTCGTTCGCGGCGGCGGCGGAATCTACTACAATCCAAACCATCTCAATTCCTTTACGTTGGCCAGCAGCAACTACCCACTTGCAAACTCTACTACCTATGGTGCGGATCCATTTTTCTCTAACAATACTTATTCCAATCCCAGCGGTGGCAGCAGTGCTCCTGTTAGCTGTGTGCCAGGGAACGTCGGATGTTATACCTCCGTCTTCACCGACGCACCCAATCTGCCGACACCACGCATGTATCAGTGGAACGTCGATACGGGTGTTGAGCTGTGGAAGGATGCAGCCTTCGAGTTGCAGTATCTCGGCTCGAAGTCGGTGCATCTCGATTACTCCCTCTATCCCAATCAGCCTTTGCCTGGACCGGGCAGCAGCGTAAATCCGCGACGCCCCAACCAGCGCTTTGGCGAAATTCGTGAAATTGCCAATGGCGGCTTCGCGACCTACAACGGTCTGACTGCAATTTTGCGGCAACGGACAAGCCACGGGCTCAGCATGAATCTGTCGTACACGTGGTCGCACAATCTCGACACCTCTAACGATTCAAATGGAGGTGGTACACCCATGATTCAATACAACCTGAAGGCCGATTACGGAAACTCGGCCTGGGATATCCGTCATCGGTTCGTGGGAACGATTCTGTACGAATTGCCCACCTTTTCAAATCATGGCTACGCATTCCGCACAATTGCTGGCGGATGGCAAGCTAATGCCATAATCTTCCTCCAGACGGGAATGCCATTCAATGTTGCTCTTTCCGGAGACACCGCGAATGTCGGTCCCAGAGGTACCCAGCGCCCAAATTACGTTCACGCTGGATCGAACACTTGCACAGCTGATTTCGTAGTTAAAAACGGAACAGGTGCTAGCTGCATCGATGCTACCGCTTACGCGATTCCAGCTCTGTTTACTTTCGGCAATCTTCATCGTAACGACCAGCATGGACCGGGTCGTGAATTGGTCAACTTCTCGATGTTCAAGAATTTCCCAATCTACGAACGCTTGACCCTGCAGTTCCGCGCTGAGGCCTTCAACCTCTTCAATCACGCAAATCCGGCCAATCCAAACAACACTGGAAACCCACAGCTCGGAACATCAAACTTCGGTACCATCACCAACACGCAGACCGATCCTCGTGTTCTGCAGCTGGCGGGCAAGATCAACTTCTAACCCTTCCACTCTCAAAGGCCGCCGGCTCTCCACCCGGCGGCTTTTTTTTATGAACTTCAAGTAGCATGTCTTTAGTTTTCTTAGGAGCAAAAATGAGTTCTGTCGCTTCTTCCTGGTTTCTGCGCCTTCGTACCGTCGCGACGGTGGGGGTCGTTTGCGCTACTGCTTTGACCATCACGCACATCGTGCGCGCGGATGCTCCAAAGACCGCAGCCGAGTACGCTGCCGATCCTGCCGGAATGCTGGAGGCCTACCGTCATGTAGAAGCGGCCTCGGTCTCTGATGCGATCGAGCAGACGCTTCATCAGAAGACATACATGTCTCATCGCATGCAGTCGATCTTTCCGGCCAAATTTGCGGGAACAGCGCTGACGGTTAGGCTCGTCAAAGAAGAGAATCACGATCCCAATGCACTCTCCGGCATGTTGAGCGCTATCGACTCTGGTGGTCCGGGCTCGGTCTACGTCATGAAGGTCGATGACGGCGGGGATATCGCGGGTATGGGTGGGCTTATGGGGACTGCAATGTTCTCGCGTGGATTCGTCGGCGCGGTCGTCGATGGCGGAGTACGCGACCTGCCTCAACTCAAGAAGATCGGATTTCCGGTTTATGCCTTAGGGCCGGTGCCCTCAACGTCGGTTGGCCATTACCGCTTCGGTGGCGTCAATATTCCAATCGAGTGTGACGGGGTGAAGGTCAATCCAAAAGACATCATTGTCGCCGACCAGGATGGCGTGGTGGTTGTTCCCCGCGAACATGCCGCGGAGATTCTGGTCGCCGCACAGAAGCTCGATAACAGCGAACACTCGATGTATCCCTACATCGAGAAGTTTCATTCCATTGTGGAAGCGGTTAAACAGTTCGGAAGAATCTAGTCGCTGTCATGCGGTTGCAAGAGCCCTCGTTTCGGCGAGGACTTTTCCTTGCGTTTTTTCTGAGGATCCCCCCCCGTACTATTTGCGCAAAGTCTTCATAGGAAAGGTACTTAAGTCTGGACTTCCTGTTTGCCGGGATGGCAACTTCGGTCGTCTCTTGCCCGTGTCTTAAATTCTACTGAATTGAATGGCAGGAATCGGCAACTTGGATATCGTTTGGTTTGTGTTAGATAGGATCGATTGAGTGTTGACAGGCCTGGCGGGTGAAAACCGCAGATCCTTCGACTGCGCTCCTTGCGGGAGCTTCGCTCAGGATGACACCTGCTGACTCAGGAAGCGCGGGCGAAGCGAGGGGAGATCGGCAAGGCACGGCCTAAGAAGGTCCGCGCCATCATTGAAGGCGCTTTATACAAATATGTAGGTTCCACGCAGGTTCACCTTATCGGAGATGAGCTTTGGGGCGGCTATCCGGCATGGCGGCGGGTGAACGGCGCGGGGCGCAACAAGCGCAACGGGCGTTCGGGAGGTCAGCGAAGAGATGGCCCAAGCCTTCGCTGACAACGAGGCCGAGCGCCGCACCAAGGTTCAACAGACCTTGGGCATCCGAGTTTTGAAACCGATTGAGGTCAAGCCTTCCGAAGAAAGAACGATTCCCTTTATCAGCGATTCCACCATCCGCTTTGAGATGTCGATCTTCGGCGCGATGATGAATTACGCCATCAAGAAACGGTACGTTTCCGCAAGCCAGCGCTTCGATGAGGCCCAAAGCTCAAGACGATGCGGCGGGATGAGTTCACGCTGGAAGAGTACCGTAAGCTCCACACTGTAGGCCGCAAGTGGATTGTGAAACCGATAAGCCTTCGAGCGTCTGGTATCGGACCGTCACCTACAACATGATCCTGATCTCCTGCAATACAGGCATGAGGCCAGCGGAGATGAAGAATCTCCGCTGGCGCGCATCATGCCCGCAAACGACCGCGAGGGACGAGAGATTGTCGTCCTATTCGTGCAAGGCAAGGGCAAATCGCGCAAGCTTGTTGCGCCCAAGAGTGTTGGAGATTATCTGGAACGCATCCGCGCCATCTCCAAAGCAACGCAACCAGAGGATAGAGTCTTTACCAACATCACGGGCAAGCCCGCAAAGACTCTTTACAACTCACTGATTGCCGATCTTCTGAACGAAGCGAATTTGCGCGGAACGCAGGGCGTTCCGCGCTCGACGTATTGCTTCCGGCATACTTACGCCACGCTGCGATTGCAGGAAGGTGTGGACGTGTATTTCCTTGCCGAACAGATGGGAACCTCCGTCCACATGATGGAGGAACACTATGGGCATGTGAACACCATCAAGCACGCCGACCGCGTGTTACAAGGCATGGCGGGATGGGAGTTGTCTCAACCGGAAGTGGACGTTACCAGGGCCAAAGCGTCAAAAGCAGCGGAGACGCATGATAAATCCAAGAGAGGTCAGCACCGCAGGACTGGCTGACTGTGAATCTCTCCCGCAGCTGTCTTTGGCCGGAGCCGCCGGCGGAGGCGGGCGCAGGAAGTTCAATATCTAATTTATCTCTTTAGATATTGGTTCTGATTTGCCGCTGCCCCGTCGGGGCGTTCTTAGCGGCAAATCCTCGCGCACGAGCCGGCATTGCACGTAGGTTATCCAGCCTGCTCAACGGCAAGGCTGATCTTTCCGGGGATATGGCGCTCCGCATTGAGAAAGCCTTCGGAGTAAGTGAAGGGGCTTGGCGTTTAAGCTTATATTTTGGGTACTTCACCTAAGGATCTTCAACGCATAAACGTCGAGGGCCTCCGGGTTGCGTGCAGGAAATCGGATTTCGAGCGATGCTGCGTCCTGCTTAAAGTTCAGCCGCCCCTTATATCCAAGCATCTCAATGGCGCCAATAGGTTGAGGCAAAACCGAGTTGCCTTTGTGGAGACTCTTTACACGCAACACCCCATCCGATGGCCAGCCGAGTGCGAAGGCATAAAGCTGATCTCCCTTACAGGTAAACCGGATGTCTTCTGCGGTGTATGGCCTTGATCTCAGTTCGTTGAAATTATGTGAACCTATCACGTCAGGAGGGCCTTCGCCATAGATCGTAAACGGTCGCGTCCCGTAGATGGCCTCACCATGAACAGCCATCCAGGCACCGAAATCGCGTAGGAATTCGTGCTCATCCTCATCGATGGAGCCATCTCCTCTCACGGGAATGTTGAGCATCAGGTTGCCATTCTTACTAACGATGTCGATCAGCATCTGCGCGACCGTGCTCGGACGTTTGTAAGCGTGCTCCTCAAACAGGGAGCGGCGGTAGTGCCAATCGCCGATACAAGTATCGGTTTGCCACGGGGCTTCCAGAATTCCCTGGGCTCGACCTCGTTCGATGTCCAGCATGGTGGCACCCATGTGCGCAGGCGTGTACTCCTTTGCTGCCACGACGGCCTCTTCGTGTCCGTTGTGCCAACTCATATTTGCGTTGTAGTAGTGCGCAACAATGTCGAGGCCCGCCTGGCCGAGTGGTAGCTCTGTGTCATCGAAATACAACATGTCCGGCTTGTATTTGTCGATCATCTCCTTGCAGCGCAGAAACCAGTTCCGGGTGAAGGCAGGGTTCGCAGGCGGCGGCTCCTCGTGCCACTTGCCATCCCCGCTGGCGTGCCACGCATTTGCGTTCGCCACGGTCTGGATACCATCCGGCATGACGATGTTACGGCCGGTGTAGAGCTCCTGTGCGTCGAGTCCTTCCCACCATGTACCGCGGCCGTCACCCTTGGTCAGTGTGTAAGCATCGTAGCGCCGACCCGCGAAGGCACCTTCCGGATCGTAGCCGTATGCCGGCTGGAACCAATGCCACGCATGCGAAGAGTGATTGGAGATGCCAAAGCGCAAACCACGCTGACGAGCCAGCTTCTCCCAGGTCCCGACGATATCTTTCCCAGGTCCGACCCGGGTAGTGTTCCACTGGTGATAGGTGGAATCGAAGCAGTCAAGATTGTCGTGATGACAGCCGAGGGCATAAAAGTACTTTGCTCCCGTCTTGATATATAGATCCATCAACTGTTCGGGCTGCCATCGTTCGGCCTTCCATAGGTGATCAATTTCCTTGAATCCGACCTTCGTGGGGTGCCCGTATGCTCTGCAGTGATACTCGTATTGCGGGCTCCCCTGGATGTACATGTTACGAGCGTACCAATCGCCCTGTTCGGGTACACATTGCGCGCTCCAATGAGCCCATATGCCGAACTTTGCATCCCGAAACCACTCAGGCATTTGCCATTGCTTCAGCGACTCCCATGTCGGGAGGTATTTACCGCTCATGATCTGGTTGCCACTAGCGATCCCAGTCTGTGCGCGGAGAAGTGCGGCGAGCGGCGACGCCGTAGCAGCCGCGGCAAGACAGCTCTGCTTTACCATCGATCGACGGGACAGATAGCCTGAACTCATTGATATCTCCTTCGAGAGGTGCTGCGCATGTTGCACGAGGTGAAGACTTGGTCTGGAACTTCATTGCATCCTGAGATGCCCACTCAAAGCGATGTCTGCGGAGGACCGTCCTACCTTAACCATGTAGTCGCCGTGTGTCCAATTCCATTTTTCCGCAGGCTCATTCCATGAGGCAAGTGCAAGAGGCTCAAGTTGTACCGTGACTTGGTGTGAAGCGCCCGGTGCAAGTGTGACCCTTCCCCACCCGGCAAGCCGCATGAACTTTTCCCCTGAGGAGGGAGGCAGTTGTACATATGCCTGCGCGACCTCGGTTCCGGACCGTTGTCCATCGTTCCGTACGCGGAAATGAACCTGCTTTTTGTCGCTGTCAATCTGAAGATCGTCATAAGTGAAGTGCGTATAACTAAGCCCGAATCCAAACGGAAAAAGGGGTTGCTTCTGCTCGGATTCGAACCATTTGTAGCCGAAGCGAACACCCTCGGTGTAATCGGCCGGGAAGCTAGCGGTTTTCTCTTCCGATACCCAATGCTCAGGTAGCCCACCGTTTGCGGGGGTTTTGTAGGTCATGCCGAAAATCCGGGGATGTGGTAGATCTTTTTCGCTACGCGGAAAGGTGATTGGCAATTTGCCGGACGGATCCACAGAGCCAAAGAGTACGTTGGCGATGGCCTGTCCCCCGCCGATCCCCGGATACCACGCCTCCAACACCCCTTGTACGTCATCAATCCAAGGCATTGACACGGGATTGCCTGTTTCCAGAATCACCAAGGTGTGCGGATTTGCTTTTGCGACCGCGGCGATCAATGCGTTCTGATTCCCCGGTAGCGCTAGGGTAGGCGCGTCTCCGCCTTCGCTCATATACTGATCGGCGAAGATGAGTACGGCATCCGCGCCCCTGGCCGCCTGCGCAGCCATGGCTGGGTCTGTGCCCGCATCGAAGCTGACTTGAGCGTTGGGCGCATGCTCGCGAATGTAACGTAGAGGAGAAGACGGGAAGTAGACAGCCTCGCCCCACTTCGTAGGCTTATCGGGTGAGATTGCGTTGCCACCCGGTGCGTCGACTTGTGCGGAGCCGCCCCCCGAGATTACACCTACATCAGCATGGGCGCCGATGACCACGACGCGTTGCAATCTATTTGCAACCAGCGGTAGAGCGCCGCGGTTGTTCTTGAGCAGAACGATACTTTCTTCCTCGATTTGCTGTGCGTCATCCCTTCCCCGGAAGGGATCGACAACCTTTCGCGGAAGGGATGGATCGTCAATGACACCGGCGGCAAACATGGATCGCAACAGCCGGTGCACCATGTCGTCCAACCGCGCCTGAGGTACCTTGCCGTTACGCACGGCGTCTTCTAGAGGAGTACCGAAGAACTGTGATCCAGGCATCTCCATATCGAGACCGGCGAGTGCCGCCTTCGTCGTGGAGTGAGTGGCCTCCCAGTCAGAGACGACGAAGCCGGGAAACTTCCACTCGCCCTTGAGCACGTCATTCAGCAGCCACTTGTTTTCGCAGGACCAGTCACCCTCGACCTTGTTGTAGGAGCACATGACGCTTGACGGTTGCCCGATGCGTATACCCAGCTCGAAGGCGAGGAGGTCGCTTTCGTGCGCAGACTTCCTGGATATATGCACATCAACGACTGTGCGGCCCGTCTCCTGATCGTTGAACGCATAATGCTTGATGTCGGTCATCACTTTATTTGCCTGTATGCCCTGGATGACGTGACCGACGGTGACACCTGCGAGCAACGGATCTTCACCGGGGTATTCAAAGAGACGGCCATTGCGTGGATCGCGAGCCAGATTGACGCCCCCGCCGATCGACTGGTTGTAACCCTGCGCACGGAGTTCGCGGCCGATGACATCTCCGTAGAGGTGCGCCGCCTTGACATCCCAACTCGCTGCGGCGCCGAGCACACTTGGCAGCAGTGTGGCATACCGGCTCTGCGCGGCTGCCATTCTGACGCCGACAGCCGAGTCAGCTTGTTGCAGGGAGGGGATGCCGAGACGTGGAATGCCCTGCACCTCACCGGCACCTCCATTGTTGTCAGGAGGAACCGGGTCGCCGGGCCTCAGGGGTCCCCATCCTATTCCGTGTACCAGCTGAATCTTCTCCGGCAGTGTGAGCTGGTGGACGACTAGATCGGCTCTTTGATCCGGAGACAGCTGGGGATTCATCCAAGGCCGTGCTGCAGGTTTCTCTTGCGCCGCGACGGAGACGACGCTGCTGATTATGATTATCGTGAGGAAAAAGCGAGACCTCAAACTACCCTCCGGTTTCCGACTCCGTTTGCTGTTCAGTACCCATGCGAAGATGCAGGTTCTTTCCTTTGCCAAGGGCATTTATTGCTCGGAGATAGTCGCGTCTTCCTTTAACGGCAGCGAGTCGCTGGAGCCACCTACCCGTACCTGAATACGGTCCGCCTCCACTGTAAACCGGCGCGCAGCCGTGTTCCAGTAAGCGAGGCTCTGTGCAGACACCTGAAGTTCGATAGCACGGGTTTCGCCCGCTGCGAGATGAACGCGTCGAAATGCCTTCAGTTCCTGTCGAGGGCGCTCGACCTTCGAGTTCAGATGCGCGACGTAGAGCTGAACCACTTCATCCCCTTCGCGTGATCCGGTGTTTTTTACGTCGACCGTCGCAGAGAGTTCCCCGTTTGCGGAGACTTTCGTTCCGGAAAGACGCAAATTCTTGTAGCTGAAGGTCGTGTAGCTGAGCCCAAAGCCAAAAGCATAGAGTGGACGCGAGTCGAGATACATATACGTGCGGCCGTGGCGAATGTTGTAATCCGTCATGGGTGGCAACTGATCCATATTGCGTACCCAGGTCTGCCCAAGACGACCGGCTGGATTGAAGTCACCGAAGAGAACATCCGCGAGCCCGTTGCCTTGCTCCTGGCTATTGTGAGCCATTTCCAAGATGGCCGGTGCATGATCCTGCGTCCACGTAGTCGTGTACGGAAAGCTGGTCTGCAGGACCACCACGGTGTGTGGGTTCGTCGCGAGCACGGCCTTCACAAGGGACTCCTGCTCGAGCGTGAGGGTCTTACGATCGATGGCCTCTTTGCCGTCAGAAGGCGTTGGGCAGACCATCCATCCTCCTCCGCACGTCGGATTATTGCCGACAATGACGATCGCTGTATCAGCTTTGGCTGCGATCGCTGCTGCCGCTTTCGCATCTTTGCCATCGGAGTATGTCACGTGGACGCTAGTGCCGGCTCGTGCACGGATGCCGGCGAGGGGAGTCACGGTATAAGGTGGCGTACCACTGTACCAGTCAAGCTCCACCTTATCGGCGAGCGGCCCAATGACTGCCAAAGTTTTCAGCTTAGCGGCATCGAGTGGTAGCATGCCGCCATCGTTCTTCAATAGCACGATGCTCTCGTCAGTCACTTTGCGTACGAGCGCCTTATTCTCCGGCCAGGTCCATGGATCGCCTTTGGCCACGTCGTCGATGCCAATGCGCGCCATGGGGTTCTGCGAAGGGACATCCATCAGACCTAGGCGTAGCATGATGCGGTAGGGGCCACGCAGAACTTCGTCGATGTCGTGTTCAGTGAGAATGCCCTGCTTCAACGCGTCACGCACAGGCTGTTGATACTCGTCGAGAAACTCGGAGACAGAGTTCTCGATCGTCGCAGCCGCAGCTTCGGGTAGAGTGGCAAAGGCGCGGTGAAATTTCACCAGGTTTGTCATGGCTCCACCGTCGGTGCAGAGGATACCGTCGAATCCCCATTGTTTTCGTACTACCTCACGCAGTACAGGATTCACGGTCATGGGTGTGCCGTTCCACGCGTTGTAGCTGGCCATCATGCCACCGGCGTGACCCTCCTCAATCGCCATGCGAAATGGTACCGAGTAATATTCGTGGAAGAGCCTCTCGTCGAAATCCGAAGATGATCCATCGCGCCCATTCTCATTGCTATTTGCAAGGAAGTGTTTTAGCAGTGAAACGGACATCCAATAGTGAGGATCATCACCCTGAAGCCCTCGTGTGACCGCCGTCGCCATGGTGCCCACCAGAAAGGGATCTTCTCCGAAGCTCTCCTCGGTGCGCCCCCAGCGAGGGTCGCGGCTCAGGTCTGCATTGGGAGAGCGGATGATGAGGCCCAGCCGGTGGTAGCGTGAATAGGTGTAGCGTGCCTCATATGCTTCTATGTGAGCCATCTGCCGAATCAGGTCAGGATCCCAGGTTTGGCCCAAGCCGTGGGATTGCGGGAAAGTTGTCGTCGGAATGACAGGCTGATTCCTGCCTTCCCAGTGCCCGGGACCGCCCTCTGCCAGGCCATGGAGACCTTCAGATTGGCTAGCTCCCATAAATCCGATTGCAGGCGCCGTGGAATTGGAGTTCAGTACGCTGATTTTGTCGTCAAGCGACATGCGGCTAATCAGGTCTGTGATACGGTCTTCGGGTGGTACACGGGGATCCTGCCAAGGCAGCCGAGGGCTTGTTTGGGCCAGCGCAGTCGATGTAAAGAGAATGGAAATAGTCGCGAGTATGAATATTTTATCCACGAAGGACCTTACTGCTGAATCGTGATGAGCGCGTGCAGGCCCCTTATGAGAGCCTGCACGCCGGTTAGGAGTGAAAGTTAGAAGACGTACTTTATGGCCAGAAGAAGCGTGCGCTGGGTGAACTTCGTGTCAGTGACGCCCCGACCGACAGATGATTTGGCGGGAGTGAATGTGCGGTTGTCGGTGGTGTTGAAGACGGGTTGCACCAGGCTGCCGGTGCTGTAACCTGGCAATGGATGATTGAGGAAGTTGAGAGCCTGTCCACGCACTTCTATATTTTGGCTGTCATGAACGTGGAACGTCTTATAAAGGCCGAGGTCTGAGTCAAAGTAGGATGCAAGCGAAAGATAAGGCAGTTGACGGAGACCCGTCTGCCCAACCTGCGGCGCAGTAATGCAGCTCAGGTTGATGTGTTGATATGTACCGAGATTCGAGTTCGGGTTGCAGGTCATAATGGGCAGAATCGTTTGCGTGGATGTTCCGTAGTACGTATTCGAGGTAATCTGACGGCCGGTCGTGGTGTTATTGATCGTCAAACCAAGATTCTGGCTGACGTTGGCTTGCATATTGCCACCGGCTTGCCACTGTGTAATGCCCGACAGTGTCCATCCGTTCACAAGACCACCGACGAGCGCATTTTGTGCCGGGCGCCCAAGGTCGAAGGCATAAGAGGTGTTAACAACATGCGGGCGATCGATGGAGAGGACACCGTAGTTATTGCGGACGCTGAAGGCGTCCAACGTTGAAGACAGGATGCCGAGGGAACGGCTGTATGTGTAGTTGGCCATGAAGGTGATGCGGCCGCGCGGTTTGGCCACGCTTATCTGCGCCCCGTTGTAGTTGGAATATCCGCCGTGCGAGAGCACGGAGATCGAGCTGGTGCCGTAACCCTTGTAGTAGGGATAGTAATCGACAATATTAGGAATACTCTCTGGATCAGAAGGAGCTGGGGCTCCGGTCACAGGATCAGGTCGGAACAAGCCGCCCAGAGGAATTTTGTTCTGGTTGATTAGCTGGACTCCGCCGACGCCCACGGAATCACTTTGACCTCCGAGCAGTATGTTTTGAGTGTTATTGCCTACATAGGCGACCTCGAGCAGCATGTTACCCGGTAGCTGCTGTGAAACTGTGAGGTTATACGCATAGCTGTTGCCCAGCTTGTCGTCACTAGGATCGAGTGCGGTGACGCTGGAAGCAAGCGAACCCAGACTAGCTGCGTTCGAAGACAGTGCACTGATTTGTGCGAACGTAATGGCATTGCCCGAATTCGTGTTGAAGGTACGGGTGCCTTGTGCGGTGGTCAAAGCACCCGAGGCGCCGTTGATGACATCGTTCCAGCGATAGCTTGCCCAACCGCCACGAACGACTGTCTTGCCATTACCATGGACGTCATAGGCAAGGCCGAGACGGGGTTCAAGCAACAGTGTTTGTACAGGCGCGCCGCCGTTCGGCAGTGTTGAATCAATAGCCTTCCAGTAGATGCCAGGATAGGCCTTGTTGGCGGCTACATCGTCAACATAGCGATTGGCTTCCCAGACTGCAACGCCAACGCCCGAGCCGTCCTGCCAACGGCCGATGTGTTCGACTCGTACTCCCAGATTCAGGGTGAGATGCGATGTCACTTTCCAATTGTCAAGAAAATAGCCCGCGGCATTGTGATAAAAGAGGTCCTGCGTCGGGTTGACGTTCGCCTGGGTGAATCCGCTGGCAATTCCCATCAGGTAATTTGCCAGTGGGTTGTTGGTACCGATCTGCCTACCTGTGATCTGGTCGGGCAAGGGAGTGCCACCGAAGCTGAAGGAGCCGTTCGGATATCCGTATGTTCCTTGGGCATTACCCGACCTATTGAAATAGCCGCCGACCTTGAATGTATGCGTACGATAAACCGCTGTGAAGTCGTCGGAGATTGTCAGCGAGGTTTTATCGGATGGAAAGCTGCCGCTCTTCGCAAACAGATCCGGTTGCGAGATGTCGGGCAGCGTCCGATCGCCAGCCGCATTGATGGACGGCACGAGGTTCGACGCCGAATTGTAAATCGTGTTGTAGGTGTAACCAACGGTGGATTTCTGGATTGCAGCCAGATTCTGAGCCGTGTATGGATTTGATGTCCAGCCGCGCGCGACCCGGATCTCATTTGTAGCGGAAGCATTGAAGACGTGAATGAAGTTGCCAGCAAGGACGTTTGCGACCTGCGTGCTGATTAAGGGGCCACCCGGGTAGAGCACAGCATCCGCTGGCGTGTAGTAGATGTGGGTCGGGTTCGTCTCGGAGTCTGCGCCATGCTGGTAGCTGACGAACACCTTGTTCGTGCTGTTGGGGTTATAGTCGACTCGACCACGGTAGACATAACCGTTGTGAACGTTGGTGGGCTGGAAGTAGTAGTTGTAACCGCTCGCGTTTCCGGAAGGATTCGTGTTGGCCATCGGGAAGAGCTTAAGCAACGCGAGGGCATTGGAGTCCAAGTATTGCGTGGGAACCTGCGTTCCAGAGAGCGGAGTACCGTCCGGCGCAAAGCCTCCCGTCAAGGGTTTGCAGAAATCATTGGATCCCGTACTGTGGGCGCATAATGCGGCGTTCTCTGGATCTGTCAAGCTAAAGTTGCCACTACGCATCGCCGTGCTCGGGACGAACGAGGTCACGGGCTGCGCTGCAGGCAGAGTTTGGCGGAAGTCTTCGAAGCCAGCCCAAAAGAGCAGTTGATGGTTCTTACCAATGTTGGTATGCGGAATCTGGATCGGGCCACCAATGCTGATGCCGGGATAGTTATAGCTCGCGTAAGGCTTTGACTGGTTGTTCTGGTTATTTTGGTAAGTGTTCGCGTTCAGCGCAGAGTTGCGTACGTAGTAGTAGACCTGTCCATGATAGTTAGCGCCACCGGCGCGGCTAGTCACGTTGATGACGACCGGACCCTGGGGTGCGTCGGCCCCGAAGTTGGAGCTCTGGACCTTGACCTCTTGAGTCATGTCCGGATTGACTGTGGCGATCGACCAGCAGGAGCAACCCGGATCGATGATGTTGGCACCATCGAGCAGATAGGCGGTGCCGCCGCGATACGGTGCGCCGTTCGTATTCAGGCCTACGCCAACTGTCGAACCGGTGCTGCCCGTGTCGGTGAAGTCGAAGCTCGTGCCGTTTCCGGCGCCGTTCGCCGTGGTAGTCACTCCAGGCAGAACCTTCAATAATTCGCTGGCATTTCGGCTAACCAGCGGTAAGCGCTCGATGTCCTTTGTCGTGAGCAGCGAGGAGCGCTCTCCGGAATCTTGCGGCGCGAGCGCATCGGCGTAGGTCGAAACAGTTACCTGTTCGTTTGTGCCTCCAGTTTCAAGCTTCAGGTTTGGAAGCGAGCGGTAGTCGCCTCCGTTGACGGCGATGTTTGGTACTTCGAAACGCCGGAAGCCCTCCGCGCTGATGTTCACCTTGTAGGTGCCGGGAACAATGCCTGCAAAGGTAAAGTATCCCGCCTGGTTGCTCTGGAGTGTACGGGTTTCCGTCGTTTCGGTGTTCGTCAGTGTCACCTGGGCGCCGGGAACGACGGCTCCTGTAGCATCTTCTACGGTGCCGGAGATACTTGCAGTGGTCTGAGCATAGAGGAGGCCTGAACTTCCTAGGGCTGCAAATGTCAGGATGATTACAGCCGCAAGAAGACGATTCCGGCAAAGAAATGATTGATAGCTTTGTGTCATGTGAGTCCTCGAAACTACAGGTGGATCGTGGTGGCAACGGGTGTCCTTCAGTTGGTGATGGAAGGAGTTGCATTGGCGGAAAGCCGAGCTTACCCTGCACGCGCGGGCGAGGCACGTTTTTCGCAGCGAAGGCGGGAGCTCATGGTCGCACAACCTCGACTACCGACGAGTCGGATCCCGGCCATGCAGACGCTCCGGTGTGCGTCAGTTTGCTTTCAGCATCGTTCCAGCGGATTTCGGTGGTCTGAAAGTCACTTCGTTCATACGCATAGGTACGTCCGTCGTCGTTGTACAGCGTGAAGTGACCATCCGAACCGGGGTAGACGCGCAGCTTCTCGATCCCCTGCTTTTGATTCGTGCTCTCGACAGGTACGCCCATAGGCACGATCGAGCCTGCACGCACAAACAACGGAATCTTATCGATCGGTGCTAACGCCGTAATGGACTGACCGCCATGCAGGCGTTCATTCGTCCAGAAGTTGTACCAATCCGCACCGGCAGGTAAGTACACGGTGCGTGTGGTTTTACCCTGTTCGACCACCGGTGCGACCAGGAAGGCAGGGCCAAACATATACTCATCGCGAATATCCGCGGCCTTGGGGTCGCTACCGAAGTCCATGAACAGCCCGCGCATGAATGGTGCGCCGGTCTGATGTGCCTGCCACCCCAACGAATATATGTAAGGCATCAACTGATAGCGGAGGCGGAGATACTTCTCGAGAATAGGCTGCGCCTGTTTTCCATAACTCCACACCTCGTTGTGTGGTCGCGTGCCGTGTGTGCGGAAATTAGGTTGAAAGGCTCCGTACTCGAACCAGCGCGTGTAAAGTTCGGGGTAGTCATCGTAGGCGCCAACCACATCTCGAGCGTCGCTTGGGTCGAGCAATGGGGGATGCTTGGGTTTGTGCGTTGCCGGTAGTCCTTGCCATCCGCCGATATCAGTGGACCAGTAGGGCATGCCAGAAGCGACGAAGTTGATGCCGGTAGGCACCTGCCGCTTCAGCACATCCCATGTGGGCGAGATGTCCGAACTCCAGAAGATGGCGCCGTTATGCTGCGCGCCGAGGTAGCTATCACGCGCCAAAACCAGCGCACGCTCCTTCATATCCTGCCGCATGCCTTTATAGAAGGCGGCCGTCTGAAACAGCGGATAAACGTTGAAGTACTCGGTGCCAGGGCCGATCTTGAAGTAACTACCGTTTGGCGGTAGATCCGGCTCAGTTTCATCGGCCCAGAACGCATCGAAACCTTTTGTAACGTAGTTTTCCTTGACGATGTTCCAGTACCACTTCGCCGCATCGGGATTGGTCGTGTCGATGTCGCTGCCGGCACGGTCGTATGGCAACCCGTTGGTCGGCGTGCCGTCTGCAAGGTGTTCGAACCAGCCATGAGCCTGGATGGTGTTGAAGAAACGGCTTCCCGGCACGAAGCGTGGCCATACGCTGATCATGACGTGATAGTTCATTGCATGGAGCTCGCGAAGCATGCCCACCGGATCGGGCCACGCCGTAGGGTCCATGTCCATCTGGCCCATCTTCGTGTAAGTGAACCAGTCTATGACGAGATCATCGATGGGCAGGTGCCGATCGCGATATCCCTTCGCCACTTCCATCAAGTCTGCCTGCGAGCTGTATCGCTGCTTGCTTTGGATGAAGCCGTAGGCGCTCTTTGGCAACATCGGCGTGTCACCAGTCAGCAGACGGTAACCGCGATAAAAGTCGTCATAGTTCTTACCCGTGATGATGAAGAAACTGACACGCCGGCCGACCTCACTCTGGAAGGTGTTCTGACCGTTGAAGCCGAGACTCACGGTGGTGCGTGAAGGATTGTCCCAAAGCAGCGCATACCCTTGGTTTGTCACCATGAACGGTACGCAGACGCTTTGGCCCCCTGGCGCGTTGTAGTCGTGCGCACAGCGCAGCACATGGCCTCGTCGATCGAGGTAACCTTCCTGATTTTGTCCCAGGCCGTAATCATGCTCATCGGGGGCGGCGGAAAATGTAGCTCCCACGGTGAAAAACGGCGGGTCCGACGGCCGGCGGTCATTATTCAGCCATGCGGTTCCATCCTTGTAGTTTGGAACGCCCATCTGCCAACCCTGCAGGTCCAGCAGGTGCGTGCCATCGCCTTTGGCAATGTGGATGCCGATCCCGGGAGTGGACCCGCTGAAGAAGCGACCTATTTCCCCGCCATCATGGTGACCCGAACCGCTTGCTTTCGGCGAAGAGGTGACGCTGACCTGCAGGTCAGCTGAACGGAGCGTGTCGGCGTTCTCTGTAGGTGAGCTATTCCACCCTTCCATTGAGGATCGGGCTATGATGCCATACCCGGGAGCGGCGACCGCATCGTCATGGCGCAGGCTCAGGCTGACCCGAACGATATTGGGTGCGTACGGTTCTATCATGACGGTCGCGTCTCCACGAGTGAGCACTTGCTGGGCCCAGAGGGAGTGAAGAGACGTTGCCGCGCAGAGGAAGAAGACAGGCAACAATCGACGTGTAGGACAAGTGAAAGCCAAACTGGCAGTTCCTTTCTCTGAAGTACCGATTCTGTGCCCGAGTATGTCTGTGACATGTACAGGACATGGATGTGGGGTAGCTTCTGATCCCAACGACTAAACGCCTGCAAAACTAGAGTCGACAAGGTTCACTACAGCTCTCTGGCAGGTATTTCAATCTAAGTCATTCATTCTTTGGATTGACCAGTCGAGTAACAGGGGGGTAACATACCTGGGTGCTGCGAGCACCGACCAATCATCACAATGTCATTGCTGCCCAACATCCTTTGAATGGCGAGCAGCAGGAGGACGTGTGGAGAGCTCTGGAAGAGTTGCTGCGAAGCCAACCGCTCCGGTCCACAACACAGTGTCAACAGTTGCTGCGTTATATCGTTGAGCACACCCTGACCGGTGAACTCGGACTGCTGCGTGAGCGCGTCATCGGCAAAGAGGTTTTCGGCCGCAGGCCAGACTATGAGCCTGGCGACGATCCAGTGGTTCGAATCCGCGCTGCAGATTTGCGGAAGCGGTTGGCGCTCTACTATCAAGCCCTTTCCGATCCTCCATGTGTCAAGATTGATGTTCCGCCAGGCTCCTATCGAGCTACCTTCGTCTGGTCTAGCGAAGAAGTTGCGACCCTTCCGCTGGAACAAAATGCATCTCTGCCCCCACTCGCCTCTATTCCGTCGAAAAAGAGCACTCCTCTCAGCTCGTTGAGCACCTCGTCAGGCATCGAGGACACGTCAGCCCAAAGTGCGGTTGAGGAATTACGCAGACCATCTCGCCTGTACAGACTGCTCACACCTGTTTTGGCGACGGTTTCATTGATCGTCGGGCTCGCGGGAATCTGGTATATACATCGTGCGAGCGACCCAGTTCGACAGTTCTGGACACCGATGCTGGCCGATCCTAGGCCAGTCCTGATCTCCATAGGCAGCAATGCTGTATATCGAATGGGTGAGCACGAGATCGATGAGTACCTCAGCAAGACGGCAGCCGAACAGCAGACTTCAGAGGGCATGGAATTCTTTCCTCCCGTGAAGCCTGAACAGAGCTTCGCTTCCACGGGTCTCTACCCTGCACCAGACAGTTTTGTTGCGCTGGCGGATGTTGCAGCTACTACAGAAATAGTCCGTATGCTGACGCGCTACGGCAAGGATTTCGACGAACGCTTTCCGAACGATATCTCCTTCAGCGAGATGCGGGAGCATTCAGCTGTCTTGATCGGCGGTGCGAATAACCCCATCACGAGAGACATGACCAAGAACCTGCCCTTTGTCCGCCGTGGACGGAACTGGATCAAAGATCGTGATCATCCCGACAAGGGATGGGAGCTGCACGCTTCCGATGACCTGCACGATACGGACGATTATGCGATCATCACACGGTTGGTAGCCAGGGATGATGCAGCGCCCATGGTGGCCGTGGCAGGACTCGGAGGTCACGGGACGCTTGCCGCTGCGGAGTTCCTATGCAAACCGGACTATGTGAGATCGCTTCGAGCACAGCTTGGACCGGACTGGCTCAAGCGAAACTTTCAAGCCGTCCTCCACATCAAGATCATCGACTTCAAACCTTCGTCGATGGAGATTGTCGCCACTCGGCAATGGTGAAGCATACAGGCCCGTTGCGTGCCTCATGCACAGGGCCAGAGGGCGGCGCTCCGCGCCCGCTGACCATTTGAAGCTGTGGTAACGTAAAAAAATGCTGCGTTGTAAAGGCGCGCCAAAAAGCCTGTGTGGCCGCCCAGGTATTTTCTTTTTTGTATTTCTCGTCATCGCGCCGCGAGCGTTTGCACAAGCAGTCAGTCCGCTTCCGCGCATCGACAGGACTGGTCGTCATCCGGCTCTGATCGTGGATGGTTCTCCCTTCCTCATGCTGGGAGCACAAATAAATAACTCGTCGGCCTGGCCGTCCACGCTGCCTGCCGTCTGGATCACCATGGCCGAGCTTGGCGCGAACACTGTGGAGGCCCCGGTTTATTGGGAGACGCTGGAGCCGGAGGAGGGGCAATTCAATTTCTCTCAGGTGGATACTCTTCTTGACGGAGCTCGTGCACACCACCTGCATCTCGTACTGCTCTGGTTTGGTACGTGGAAGAACGGCAGTCCGGGCTACGCGCCCCATTGGATCAAAAGCAACCCGCAGCGATTTCCGCTCGTTCGCAAGCCTGACGGTGAACCGGTCTTTTCGCTCTCGCCATTCGGTAAAGAGACGCTCGCGGCCGACATCCGGGCGTTTACTGCACTGATGAAACACATCAAAAGTGCAGACCCCGACCACACTGTCCTGATGGTTCAGGTGGAGAACGAGACCGGCGTCTGGGGCTCGATGCGGGATAACGGAAAGGAAGCGAACGTTGCCTTTGCCGCTCCTGTGCCCGCCGCCGTGCTCAACAGCATGGGAATGCACGATAGCAAAGGCACGTGGGCTGAGGTCTTCAAAGCCGATGCAGATGAGTTTTTCTGCGCGTGGTCCATCGCGCGTTACGTGGAGGCCGTTACGGCGGCTGGAAAGGCCGTGCTCCCGCTGCCGATGTATGTAAACGCAGCGCTGCGGGACCCACTACAGCCGAGCGCTCCGCTGACCTATGAAAGCGGTGGCCCTACCTATGACGTGCTTGCCTTGTGGCATGCTACGGCGCCCTCGCTCGATGCGCTGGCGCCTGATATCTACCTGCCTGACTACGCAAAGTACACTGCGGTTCTCGATCAGTACGCCTTCTCCTGGAACGCATTGTTCATCCCAGAGATGGGCAACCGCGCTGACTACGCACGCTACTTTAGCTCGGCTCTAGGCCACGGAGCCTTCGGTTTCTCTCCATTTGGGATGGATGCAACGGGCTACTCCAGCTTTCCACTTGGGGCGAAGCGGCTCGATGAACAGACGCTTGCGCCATTCGCCTGGAACTATGCCGTGGCAGGTCCCCTGCAGCGGGAGCTTGCTACCTGGCTGCGCGACGACCGCGTCCGGGGCGTAGCGGAGGATCCAGCCCATCACACCGCTGAGGTGAAACTGCCGGGAAGCGCCGGAAAGCCTGCTCACTGGCAATCTACTGTTTCCTTCGGGTTGCCCGCATTCGGAATGGGTACGGCAGCACCCGGCAATAAAGCACCGGAGGGAGAGGCGCTGATCGTCAGCCTGGGCCCCGACGAGGTCCTTGTGACCGGCCGTCAGTGCCGGGTGGACTTCAACCCCACGGGCACCGCTTCCAACCGCCATCGCATGTGGGACATCGTGGAAGAAGGCAGCTATCAGGGCGGTCAGTGGGTACGCACGCGTCTCTGGAACGGCGACCAGACGGATTACGGCCTGAACTTCGGCAAAGAGGCAATTTGGCTAAGGGTGCGCCTGCAAACGTTCTGACTGTCGACCCGACGCCTTCCACAACCCAACTCACCTGGAGGAGAAAACATTGTCACGCTGCTGTCGGTTCCAGCTCTCAGCTCTGCTCTATGCCTCGCTGCTCACAGCCTTCGGCACGCTGACTGTTACACCGCTGCGATCTCAGGCCGTGCCGCTCTCGGCTCAAACCCCGAAGCCGAACTGGCCGGGGCCCGGGCAACTCTTTGTGGGAACTTGCTACCAGCCGGTAGACCGTTCGCCCGCTGAAATCGAACAGGATATCGCCATCATGCACCGTGCCGGCTTCAACATCGTACGCATGGGTGATCTCTCCTGGGACGCGTTTGAGCCGGCACCAGGCAAGTTCACCTTCGAGTGGTTCGACCGCATTCTGGACCAGATGCAACAGAACGGCATCCGGGTGATCCTGGATATCCCGGGTTCGCCCGCCCCTATCTGGCTGCATCACCGCTACCCTGGGGTGGATATCATCGCGCAGAATGGAACGCGGCTGCCGCCGGCCGAGCGGTACATGGATGACATCAGCGATCCAGACTATGTCCGCGAGGTAAACCTGCTCGCCGACATGATGATGAAGCGTTACGCGCATAACCCCGCAATCATCGCCGTCGGTTATGACAACGAGATCGGCAACGGCTATCTCTCGTACTCTCCCGCGGATCGGTTGCGCTTTATTGAATGGTTGAAACAGAAGTATGGGAGCCTGGACGCTTTGAACCGGGCATGGGCGACGCAGCGGTGGTCGCGTCACTTGGATAGCTTCGACGAGGTTGACCTGCCGCTCGCCGAGGGCCCGGGGCCGTCCGAGCGTTTCCTCGATCTCCACCACTTCTGGTCTGATGTTGTGGTCGCACGGCTCACTGAACTCGAAGCAATACGGCGGCGCGACATGCCAGATTTGCCGACTATCTCCAATCTATGGGATACCTCGCCGCGGCGTGGCTTTGATTATCTGAGCAGCTACAAGTCCTATGTCTCCTATGGCGCCGAGGGATTCTATCCTGGCGATCCTGTAAGCGGAGCGATGGGAGCTTTGCTTACAAAGGGAGATCTCACAACACCGATCTGGTTCAACGAGTTCACTGCAGGTGGTGGCGGCTTCTATGGAACTCCCGGTCGAAGCCGCATGTACGCATATCTAGGACTTGCTCTCGGAACCCAAAGTATCCTCGCGTGGACCTTCAACAGCCATCGCGGGGGCGAAGAGCAGGCGCTCTTTGGACTCGTGGATCACGACAATACACCGTCGTGGAAGGTGGATGAGTTCGCCAGGATTGCGGCAGAGTTCAAGCGGCTGGCTCCACTCGGCTTTCCTCGCTATCCCCATCCCGAGGTAGCGATCGCATACTCGTTCGACTCCTTCGTCGACTCGCATCCGAACGGCCCCTCAAGCACAACGCTCCAATACTTTAAGCCTTCCTACACGGACCAGGTGCAGGGCGCGTTCGAGCCACTGTTCCGCGCGAACGTGGACACTGCTTTCATCAATCCGAGACATGCCGATCTCTCGCAGTACAAACTTGTGGTTGTACCTGCTGACTACGTCATGGACCCGGCCAGCGCAGACGCCCTGCGAACCTACGTGCGGAACGGTGGGACGGTGCTCATGACAGCATTCTCCGCCAAGGTAAACGAGTCTGGCCTGTGGTTCGACACGCCTCTACCCGGCGCACTGAGCGACGTCTTCGGCCTGAAGACGAATGCATTCTACGACTCGGTTCCATCGCTGATAGCCGAGATCAACGGCAAGCAGACAGATCTTGCCGTACGTCGCTACGAGGTGCTTGAGCCATCGACAGCAAAAGTAATCTTTGCTTTCACGAATACCCGGGAACGCTCACCTTACCTTACGAGCAACTCCTTTGGCCACGGCAAGGCACTCTACGTCGCCGTACCTGCAAACGCCTCCTCCATCGCTCCTGCCCTGAAGTACGCAGAGACACTGGCAGGGGTAAGACCCGGACCGACTACTCCGGACGGTGTGTACGCCCGCGTTGTTGAAGGCAGAACGCTCTACGTAAACACCACCGGGGAGGAGAAAACCATTACACTCTCGCATCCTGAAACTGACATACTCAGCGGCCGAAGGTTTGAGGGAAGCATGATTCTTGCCCCGCTGGATGCGGAGCTTCTTCAGTAGTGTTTCAGCGATCGCGATCTGGCGGAAAGAGGAACAAGAACGATGTCGTTCGAGCGTATCAGAAGTTTGAGGTTGACTAAGCCCTCGGTGCTGGCGCGTACAGTCTTGTTCGTCTCCGGAAGGTCACGCGTGATAGCGTTCAGATGTCGAATCGCTGCGGCGTTTAGAATCGTTGGCGAACCCATCTCCAGATAAGCCGAGTATGCGTCGTTGGCATGGAAACCTGTCCTGAACACCTTGACCCGGTATACCTTGCCAGGGACGAGGTGCGTCACTTGAATGCTCAGCGGAGCGACTGGCTGGCTTGGGATCACCTTAGTGCAGAAAGATCTATTGCTAACGTTCTGGTGAGGCTGGGACAAGTCCCAGATCAAAGCCTCAATGACTCCATACTTGGCGGCGATCCATGTATTTGGATCGTCGCAGGGAACGGCCTCACCCTGTAGCTCGTGCCGGTACTTGTAAGCGGAAAAGGCAGGCTTGCGAATGCCCTCCGGATTGAGTAATCCAAAGCCGCCCTGAAATGGAGCCTTTGGAGGTCCTGGCTCTTCAAAGAGATCGGTGTAGGTACCAGTAGCTCATCCCTTGCCACAAACCCTGCGTCTCCAAGCTTGGTAAGAATGTAAGGCGCACTGATGTAAGAATCGTGGACGGAGTCGCGTGGCGTGTAGCTCGTGCTCCACTCGGTGAAGTACAGAGGCAGGTTGGGGAAAGCTGAAGCCTGAATCTGTTCGCGCACCTTTCTTACATCGCCGATGATTGCGTCCGGCGATGGGGAGAGTTTGGTGTCACTCTTGCCATGCTCGTCGAGAAAGCCGCCATCCACGCCATAGGTATGCGTCGACACGAAATCGACGGCTATACCATTCGTCTTCGCATATGCCAGAAACTCAGGTATCCACGCACCGGGCATCTCAGGGTGCGAGGTGTTGCCCTTCCAGTAAAAGATGCTGTTGTTAGAGGTGGCCAGCGCCTTGGGAGTAAAGCCAGTTCGACAAACGGCCTGATCTGCCGCGCCCGCAGATCGTCATAGAGCTTGTCAATCTTCGTCCAGTCATACGTCAGCTTGCCATGGTCGGAGTGTACCGTTCCCAACACATCGTGGAAGATGGTGTGAAAATCGAATGTATCGGAAACCCAGCTCATGCTGAACGAGTTTCAACTGCGCCAGGCTGTCGGGGCGGATGAGCGTACCTGGGTAGTTCGATCCAACGGATAGGTCGAAGAAGCGATCGAGCGGTTTCCTAGGTCTAGATAGATCTACGACAACCTTTCGCGGCAACAAGGAAGCGTCTTCCTGCGCAAGGCCTCTCTGGGGTAAGAGGAACAGTGCGAGCAGCACTAGACAAGCTGACAACAGGCGAGTGGAAGGCAATGAGAGTTCCGTTCGCTAAACGATATAGAGATGGCTAAGCCACGGGCGAAGCGACCTTGGTGCGCTAGGGCTGAAGATACAATACACTTCAGACCGCACCTTTTAATTTTCGTCGGGATGCTCCGCTCATTGAGTACTATCAGAGGCGTTTCGGCGTGACTTGGTGGCTTGCTTCGCTGCTGCGCAGCGGATGGACAGCCGACACGTCACCCCCCAACTGGGAACTGCGTAGGTGCACTCGTGTTTGCGTAGGTGAACGCGTTTAGAAACAGCATCTTACGAAAGCGTAGTTTCTACAACGAGAGTGCAGAGATTCTTGAGAATCCTGCAAACGATCCAAATGCGTAAACGCGCTGAATCGTAACGTATTTAGCTCCGATTCGGCTTATTGCGTACCCAGCTTCCGCACGAAAACCATTGCTACAAGGATCACTCCGGAGGAACTTCGCGAGGTCGAAGCTGCCGCCGAACGGAGCGGCAAAACACTCGCAGAATGGCTCCGGGAGCTGTCGCTGAATCCGACGGTGAAGCGGGAAGGATTCAGTTGGGATGAGAGCAAAGGGATCGAATGACGTAAATGGTGTCTTGCGGGCGTCACCACAAAATCGGTCTACTGAAAAAGCCAGGCTCCGTCTATAGACGCGGATCGATTGGCTCGCTTTCTAGAGCAAGAACTCCGAACACGCATTCATGAGTCCTCCTCAGTGGTTCGCGCCGAACGAACCTCTCCAATGCTTCGATACCTAGCGAGAACTCACGGAAAGCGAGAGAGCGTTTGGCTCCGACAGCCCGCGAGCGCAGACGCTCGAGATTACCGGGCAAGAGGTACTCGGGGCCATAGATAATCCGCAGATATTCCGAGCCACGGCACTTCATCGCGGGTTGCGTGATACCCCGACGCCCCCGGCTGATGAAGTCCAAAGGCTTCACCACCATTCCCTCACGACCATGCGAGGTCATCTCAGTCCACCACGTGACAGCATCGTCACAACTTGCAGTGTCGGCCAAATCTACAACCCGATATGGAGTCGCGAGCAAGATTTCAGTATCCTGCTTGCAGAGATCAGCCATGGTCTCCATATGCCATGTATGCGGCTTATCCGTGTGGACAGCACCGTCACTAGCCAATAGATGGAACGGAGCTAGCTTGAGATCGGCTAACCCCGTCACAGGCCAGCAATACTGTCTATATTCGCGGACGTATCCTTCGACTGCTCCAAGTCGGTCTTGGGTCCTCTGCATCAATGCTTCTAACCCTGGTACCCGACCACTGGCAGTTCGCAGAGCTTCCATCTCAGCGTGAACTCGCCGCTGCTCAGAACGTATGAAATGGTGTTCCTATGCCAGGATGTAGACACAGACTAGAAAACTACAGAAAACCGACTATTCCTGAGAGACCGTATTTGATGACGGGTGCAGAGTCCGCTTTTGTAGCAACGGACGTTAGCCACCCGCTGAGGTGCCGATTACCATTGCAACGCCTGCATATCCCAATAGTAGAACTAGTGTGAGAAGGAAAGAATCGGAAAGCATGAAGCCGTGCTAAGGGAACTCATTGTGTCGAACCAAGCCAAATTCAGGGCAATGCAGAATAACGAACAATGGGCGTGGTCTTGAAGGCCACGCCCATTGGAACAGTTGGATTTGACGCTAGCGGCTGGCGTTGGTAGTGTCCTGTGCGGGTTGAGCCGGGTTCGTGTGGACTGAGTCGGCGCTTTGCTGCGCGAGGCCGAGAACGCCGTTGGGGGCGATTCCGAGCCAGAGCGTGGCAGCTGCGGTGATCGCGAGAGCGGCGGCGGCTGGGATGCTTACGCGGGCTGCAGCGCTGATGCGATCGTTCTCGGTGGTGGGCCGGGTGTAGATCGCGGCCAGCAGGCGCAGGTAGTAGAAGCAGGCGATTCCGCTGTTGAGCAGGCCGATGACGGCTAGCCAGACCCGGCCGGAGTGCAGGGCGGCGGAGAAGACGTAGAACTTGCCGAAGAAGCCGCCGGTGAAGGGGATTCCGATGAGCGAGAGCAGGAAGAGGCCGAGCGCGGCGGCGAGAACCGGGCGCTTGAGGGCGAGGCCGGCGTAGTCGTCGATGGTGCGGGCGCGCTCGTTGTAGCCGCCGATCTGGGTGATGACGGTGAAGGCTCCGACGTTCATGGCGGCGTAGGCTGCGGTGTAGAAGCAGGCAGAGGCGATTCCGTCGGCAGGGAAGGCGGTGTAGGCAACCAGAAGGTAGCCAGCGTGCGCGATGGACGAGTAGGCCAGCATGCGCTTGACGTCGCGCTGCATGAGGGCGCCGAGGTTTCCGACGAACATGGAGAGCGCGGCGATGATCCAGATGAGACCGGCCCAGCGGGGTTCGTAGGAGGGAAAGCCGGAGAAGAGGATGCGGAGCAGGACGGCGAAGGCGGCGGCCTTGGGGGCGGTGGACATGAGGCCGACGACTGGAGCCGGAGCGCCCTGGTAGACGTCTGGGGTCCAGACGTGGAAGGGAGCTGCTGAGACCTTGAAGCCGATGCCGATGATGATGAGGGCGAGGGCCAGGATAGCGAGGGTCGGCGTTGCTGTGGTCGCGAGGCCCATCGAGATGGAGTCGATGCGGGTGGAGCCGGTGGCGCCGAAGGCGAGGGCGATTCCGTAGAGGAAGAAGGCGGTGGCGAAGGAGCCGAGTAGGAAGTACTTGATGGAGGCCTCGGTCGCGGAGGCCTGGCCCTTGCGGAAGCCGGCCATGATGTAGGTCGAGATGGAGGAGATCTCGAGGCCGACGAAGACCATGAGGAGCTCGACCGAGCAGGTCATCAGCATCATGCCGACGGCACCGAAGAGGACAAGGGCGAAGTACTCGCCGGCGTGGGTGGCGTGACCCTCAAAGTAGTCGACGGAGCTGAGCAGGGTGACCAGAACGATCGCGGAGATGAGCAGGTGGAAGAAGACCGAGAAGGTATCGACCTGGATGGTTCCGAAGTAGGCGTGAAGGGTGCCGAAGCCGAGCTGATACCAGCTGGCGAGGCCAGCGGCAACGGTACCGAGGATGGCGAGCCAGCCGAGAGGCTTGCGGGAGCTGCCCGCGGATAGTAGAGGCTCAGCCAGCATGATGAGGACGCCGGTGAGGGTGAGGATGATCTCGGGCAGAAGAGCGAGGACGTTGGGAGACATTTACCGTGCTCCTTTCGTCGAAGCGGATTGATTCGTCATGTTGAGTGCGGTCTCTGAGCTTGAGGAGACGGGCTTGCTGGCGCGCGATGCCTCGAAGTCCATGGTGACGGACTGGCTGCGATTGACCGTGGCAGCGATGTGAGCGCCTGCGGTGTCGATGGCTCGGAGCCAGACGGGGGAGGCGATTCCCATCAAGAGGAAGAGAATGACCAGAGGCCAGAGGGCGAGGTGCTCGCGGGCGGTGAGGTCAGGGGCGGCGATGGTCTCGGTGCGCCGTCCCAGGTCGCCGTAGAAGACGCGCTGGATCATCCAGAGCATGTAGGAGGCGGTCAGGATGACGCTGGAAGTGGCCAGCACGGTCCAGCCGATGTGGTGAGCGATGGTGGACTGCATGGCTCCAGAGAAGACGAGGAACTCACCGACGAAGCCGTTGAGCATGGGGAGGCCTACAACGGAGAGTGCGGTGAGGACGAACATGGTGACGATCCAGGGGAGGCGAGCGGCGAGGCCGCCGTACTCGCGCATGTCGTAGGTGCGGTAGCGCTCGTAGAGCAGGCCCAGGAGCATGAAGAGCGCGGAGCCGCCGATGCCTTCGTTGAGGGTTTGGTAGATTCCACCGTCGATTCCGGAGACGGTGAAGGCGAAGATCCCGAGGATGACGACCGAGACGTGGCCAAGGGTACCGTATGCAGCGAGGCGCTTGAGGTCCTTCTGGACGAGGGCGAGGAGGGCGCCATAGACGATTCCGATGGCTCCCAGAGCGAGCATGAGAGGAGCGATGCGGTGCGACTGTGCGGGGAAAAGGCCGAAGGAGAAGCGCAGGATGGAGTAGAGCCCGAGCTTGCCAGCGATGACCATGACGGCGGCGGTGGGGGCTTCAGAGATGGAGTCAGAGAGCCACCCGTGCAGCGGGAAGACGGGGACCTTAACCGCGAAGGCGGCGAGGAAGGCGAGCGAAGCGAGCCACAGAGCGGCGCTGTTCGACGAGATGCTGTGGGCGGCGGCCATCTGGGCGAGCTGCGGATAGTCGAAGGTGCCGGTGCGGGCGTAGAGCCAGAGCATGGCGACCAGAAGGATGGCCGAGGGGATGAAGGCGTAGAGGAAGAACTTGATGGCGGCGCGGCGGCGGTTTTCGGTGCGTCCGAAGGTGGCGATCAGAAGCGCCATGGGGACCAGGGAGAGCTCCCAGAAGGCGTAGTAGAGGAAGAGGTCGAGCGAGACGAAGATGCCGAGCATCGCGACCTGCTGGAGCAGGAAGAGGACGTAGAAGAGGCGGCGGCGGTTGTCGATGACGCGCCAGGAGATGAGGACGCCCAGCGGAGCGAGCAGGCCGGTCAGAACGACGAGCCACATCGAGAGTCCGTCCACGCCGACGTGATAGCGGATGGCCGGCGAGGTGATCCAGGAGGAGTTCTGCTGGAACTGAAACGTGCCTGCGGCGACGCCGTAGTCGAAGTGGAAGGGGAGGTGCAGGGTGCAGAGGAAGGTGAGCAGGGTGACGGCGAGGGCGCCCCATTGCTGGATGCGGTCGCGGTCAGGCAGCAGAGCAAGAACGATGGCTCCGGCGAGCGGGACGAAGGTGATGATCGTCAGAATGTTATGGTCGATGTTCATCTCGAGAGAGCGTCCGGGTTTCCTTATTCGTTAGTGCAACCAGAGTGAGTGGCCGAAGATCATGACGGCAATGACAGCGGCGGCGCCCAGAGCAAGCCAGCCCGCGTAGGAGCGAATGTTGCCGGACTGTACACGACGGACGAGTGAGCCAAGGCCGCGAGCGGATGCTCCTGCTGCGAAGCCGGATCCGTTGACGAGTCCTCCGTCGACGAGACCGCCGAGGATGAGGCGGCTCATGACGAGCAGCGGGGTAACGATGACTGCCTGATAAATCTCATCGACGTAGAACTTGTTTTCTACGAGGCGGTACAGGGCGGGAAAGCGGCGCGCGTATGAGGCCGCCGTTCCGGGCTTCTTGTAGTAGAGGGCGTAAGCGATGAAGAATCCGATCAGCGCAATGAGGACAGAGAAGCCTGCAAGAGCTGCTTCCGTGCCGTGGCTGACAACCTCGGTGACTTGAATTGTGCCGACCGAAAAGACGGGATCGAGGAAGGCGCCAATCTCGTCGTGTCCGCCGAGAAATTCGGGAACCCCAACCCAGCCTCCGATAATGGAGAGCAGGGCGAGGATCATGAGGGGAAGCGTCATGACCAGCGGAGACTCGTGGACGCCGTGTCCATCGTGGGCCTGGCTGGGATCGTGGGCATGTTCCCCGGCGTGGTGCTCATCGAAGCGGGATTCGCCGAAGAAGGTCTTGAACCAGAGCCGGAACATGTAGAAGGAGGTCATGCCGGCAGTGATGATGCCGACGAGCCAGAGCAGCTTGCCGATGGGGTTTGGCGAGACAAAGGCGCGGAAGAGGATCTCGTCCTTGGAGAAGAAGCCGGCGAGCGGGGGGATTCCGGCGATGGCGAAGACGCCCATCGTCATGGTCCAGAAGGTGACGGGGATGCGCTTGCGCAGGCCGCCCATGTTGCGCATGTCCTGCTCGCCGGAGAGCGCATGGATGACGGAGCCGGCGGCGAGGAAGAGCAGCGCCTTGAAGAAGGCGTGGGTGAGGAGGTGGAAGATTCCGGCGGTGTAGGCTCCGACACCGCAGGCCAGGAACATGTAGCCGAGCTGCGAGACGGTTGAGTAGGCGAGCACGCGCTTGATGTCGTGCTGGACCATTCCGATACAGGCGGCGAAGAGAGCGGTAGCGGCTCCGATAATGGCGACCACGCCTAGTGCGTAGGGCGAACGGTCGAAGATGGTGTGGGCACGGGCAACCATGTAGATACCGGCGGTGACCATGGTGGCGGCGTGGATGAGAGCTGAGACCGGGGTGGGGCCTTCCATTGCGTCTGGCAGCCAGACGTAGAGGGGAATCTGCGCGGACTTGCCGGCGGCTCCTACGACGAGCAGGAGCGCAATGGCGGTGAGGAAACCGCCCTGCAACTCGGGGTGCTGCTGGATGGAGGAGAACACCGTCGAGAAGTCCAGGGAGCCGAAGTGCGCGATGAGAAGGAACATCGCAAGCAGGAAGCCGAAGTCGCCGATGCGGTTGACGATGAAGGCTTTTTTCCCGGCGTTGGCAGCGGAGTCCTTCTTGAAGTAGAAGCCGATGAGCAGGTACGAGGCGAGGCCGACGCCCTCCCATCCGACGAAGAGTAGAAGGAAGTTGGCGGAGAGGACCAGAACCAGCATGAAGAACATGAAGAGGTTCAGGTAGGCGAAGAAGCGCCAGTAGCCTTCTTCGTGGGCCATGTAGCCGACCGAGTAGAGATGGATGAGGAAGCCGACGCAGGTGACAACGCCCAGCATGATCAGCGTGAGGTGGTCGACGGTGAAGGCGAAGTCGGCGTGGAAGCCGGAGATGGAGATCCAGGAGTTCCCGACGAGCGTGGCGACGGATTGGATGGACTCAGGTGCTCCCGGGGCCTTCATGGTGAACCAGAGCCATACCCAGAGGCAGGCCGATAGGAAGGTGGGGATGAGCGCGACGGCGGAGACGAGCGGGCGCGGAAGGCGGCGGCCCAGGGTTCCGTTGATGAGGAAGCCGGCGAAGGGAAGCAGCGGAATCAGCCAGAGATAGGAAGCGGGCATAGGTTTAAGTTCAGAAGCTCTTTTTTGCTAATTTTTCAATAGGTTGACCTGATCCACGTTCAGGGTCTGGCGAGTACGGAAGATGGCGATGATGATGGCCAGACCGACGGCAGCTTCGGCAGCGGCGACGACCATGACGAAGAAGACGAAGATCTGTCCGGTGATCTGGTGCCACATGTGCGCGAAGGCGACGAAGGTGAGGTTGACGGCGTTGAGCATCAGCTCAATCGACATAAAGATGGTGATGATGTTGCGCTTGATGAGGAAGCTGGCGACACCGATGGAGAAGAGCACGGCGGCGAGGACCAGATACCAGGAGATAGGTACCATCGCTACTCTCCCTTCTTCTTTTTATTGCGAACAGCGACGGCCGCGGCGGCGAGACCAGCAATGGCTGCGGCGGAGGAGCTGGAGATGGGGGCAAGGTAGCTGACATCGATGCACATACTATTGCTCCTTTCGCGCGAGCACGACGGCTCCGAGGATGGCGACGAGGATGAGGATGCTGGTGACTTCAAAGGGAAGCAGAAGATCGCGGAAGAGGACCTGGCTGATCTCGGCGATGTTGTTGACGGCGTTGGTGAGGTGATTGGTGAGGTCCGTCGAGCCGAAGGCCCTGCCATTGCTCAGGAAGATGAAGCTGAGCAGGCAGAAGATCGCTGCTGCTCCGGGCACGCCGGCCATGTAGGCCGCCCGACTGCCGTGGGTTCGCTCTTCTTCGCCTGCGTTAAGCAGCATGACGACGAAGACGAAGAGCACCATGATTGCCCCGGAGTAGACGATGACCTGTGCGGCGGCGAGAAATTCGGCTCCGAGCGACCAGTAAAGGACGGCCAGCGACATCATGACCACGACCAGCGAGAGCGCCGAGTTGATGGGATGCCGCTGCAGCAGGAAGTTAATGGCTCCTGCGACGGCGAGCAGACCAAAGATGATGAACAGTGCCAGTTGCATGATGCTCCGCAGATTCCTTTTTCAGTGAATCGCTTGAATCATTCGATACAGCGCAAACTTTTTATGGGCTACCTGTTGATTGTAAAGCAGGTAGTCCGTGATTCCGCTCGGGCTGGTGGACTCTCCAATGTTCGTTGTCTGAGCGGTCATCCTAAACGCAGATCCTTTGAGTTCGACTGCTGCGCCTCCGCTCAGGATGACACTCTTCTTCGAAGCGGCGTGGGAGAGGGAAAGACTCAAGCATCTTTCCAGTTGCGGTTATGACGCGGGCAAAGCCGCGCCCCTGAGAAGACTGTTCATCCCTTGAGCGCCAGAACGAGCGAGGTGGCGATGATATTGAGGATGGCGACGGGAAGCAGAAACTTCCAGCCGAAGGCCATGAGCTGGTCGTACCGGAAACGAGGAACCGTACCGCGGACCCAGATGTAGAGCAGAAGGAAGGCGAAAACCTTGGCGACAAACCAGAGGATCGGGAAGATCGCCGAGAGGATAGGGCCGCCGAAGTCAGTGGGCAGAAGGTTGCCGAGGGGGCTGGTAGGTCCGCCGAGGAAGAGCAGGGTGGCCACGCAGGCGACGGTGATCATGTTGGCGTACTCGGCCATGAAGAACATGGCGAACTTCATGGAGGAGTACTCGGTGTGGTAGCCGGCGACCAGCTCGGATTCTGCCTCAGGGAGGTCGAAGGGAGCGCGGTTTGTCTCGGCATACGCAGCCATCAGATAGATGAAGAAGGCGACGATCTGGAAGCCGCCGAAGATGTTCCAGGAGAGTGCTCCGTGGGCCGACTGGCTGGCGACGATGTCGCGGAGGCGCAGAGAACCGGCGCGGAGAACGACGCCGACGAGGGAGAGGCCGAGAGCGAGCTCATAGCTGATGAGCTGCGACGTGGCGCGAAGGGATCCGAGAAGCGCGAACTTGTTATTGGAGGACCAGCCAGAGAGGGCGATGCCGTAGACGCCGATGGAGGTGATGCCAAGGATGACCAGAAGGCCGATGTTGATATCGGCGATGGTTCCCATGTCGACGCTGATTCCGTTTGCCGTGATACGGGTGATCGCCCCGAAGGGCACGACAGCGATGGAGATGAGAGCGCAGGTGAGCGCGATGATGGGGGCCAGGATGAAGAGCAGCTTCTCGGAGGCGAGGGGCATCAGGTCTTCCTTGAGGAAGAGCTTGATGCCGTCGGCGAGCGGCTGCAGCAGGCCGAAGGGTCCGACGCGGGAAGGTCCCCAGCGGTTCTGCATACGGCCAAGAACCTTGCGCTCGAGCAGAACGGTGTAGGCCACGGCCGTCAGCGTGATAACGAGCACGACAGCGATCTTGAGGATCGAAAGCAGCAGGAATGTCTGAAATTCGGTGAGGTGGCTCACGGTTTTAACTCTTTACTCCTGTCAAAGTCATTCTGCTGCGGTGTGGATCTGAATCAATGGTTCATTGCCCTGATACCGCTGGACATCATTGAGCGCGGGCGAAAAGCGACCCAGGGTTCCCGAGGTAAACAGCGTGTCGCCGGAGGGAAGTACGAGGTCGCGGCGATTTGCGGATGCAGCGGAGGCTGCTGCGGGCTCAAGATGCTGATCGTTTCCGCTCAACAACTGGAGGCGAAGCAGGTTATAGCCGGGAACGAGGCGCTGAATCTCGTCGAGGATGGCCCAGGAGTCGAAGGGCGACAGCTTGGGCTCGAGGTTGTTTGCGGTAAGCCAGACGGCGTGGCGGTCGGCCTCGCCGGACTGCGCGCCGCGGCTCTGGCCCATGTCGGCGCGGAGCCCTTTTCCGAAGGGAACGAGCGCCTTGATGTCGGCGCCCATCTTGTCGGCGACTCGGACGATCATCTCGAAGTCGGTGCGCACGCCCGCGCGGTCCCCGGCCTTCTGGACGAGCTGGAGGTCGCCGTAGCTGTTGGTGACGGAGCCACCCTTCTCGTAGAGGTTGGCGGCGGGAAGAATGACATCGGCCAACTGCGCGGTCTCGGTCATGAACATCTCGTGCACGACGACGAAGGTGTCCTTGAGAACAGCGGGGTCGACGTTGTAGCGCGAGATGGGATTGGAGTTGACGACGTAGAGGGCGGAGAGCTCGCCGCGCCCGGCTGCCTCGAAGATCTCGAGCATATTGAGGCCGTTTTTGGTGGGGGCGTTGTGCTCGGCGAAGGGGCCGGGGTTCGAGACCGGGACGTAGCCGGGAAGCATGTCGGGCAGAAGGCCCATGTCGGCGGCGCCGCGCGAGTTGGCGTAGTCGGAGAGCAGAGCGAACTTCGCGCCGGGGATGGTCAGGCCGAATTCGATAAGGCGCTTGAGGTCTGCGCCGCGAAGCTCGGAGCCGATGAGGATGAGGAGCTTCTCCTCGGCTTTGACCGCGTCTCGGAATGTGTCGAGGGCGGAGGTATTGGTGGCGGCGTTTGAGGCAGAGGCGGCATCGCCGGCGAGGTAGGCCGTGAGAGCGCCGTAGCCAAAGGGAGCGAGCTGAAGGAAGGCCTTCGCCTGACGGCGGAGCTTGATCTCGTCGGTGTTGGCGACGTAGAGCCGCGCCTTGTTGAGGCGAACATCGGCGCGGAGGTTCCATGCGGTTCCGGGAGCCTGGTTCGTGGGATCTCCACCGACGATGAGGACGGCAGGGTAGCTCTGAGTATCGCGCCAGGAGGCGGTGCGGCCCTGCTGGCCTGCGAGCGCCTGAGCGAACGTGACGTAGTCGGCGGTGCGGTGGTGATCGATGTTGTTGGTGCCGAGTACCGTGCGTGCGAACTTCTGGAGGAGGTACGCCTCTTCGTTAGTGAGGCGGTTGCCGCCGATGACGCCGATGGAGGAGCCGCCCTTTGCGTCGCGAAGCTCGCGGAGTTTTTTACCGGCGTGGGCGAAGGCTTCTTCCCAGGAGACTTCTTTAAGAGAGCCGTCGGGCTGGCGGACCAGAGGTGCGGTGATGCGCTCGGGGGAGTTGGCGAAGTCGAAGGCGTAGCGGCCTTTGTTGCAGAGGAAGTCACCGTTGATGCCGGACTTGTCGCGATTGTCGCCGCGAACGATCTCGGCGCCGTCAGACGTGGAGCGTACGCCGAGGGTGGTCTTGCATCCGTCGCCGCAGTGAGTGCAGATGGTGGCGACGTGGTTCATCTCCCAGGGGCGGGTCTTGTACCGGTAGGCTCCGGAGGTCAGGGCGCCGACGGGGCAGGCATCGATACACATGCCGCACTGCTCACAGTCGAGGTGTGCGAGATGATCGGGCGACTGATGGGCGGGGATGTTGGGGGCGATGACGGCAGAGGAGCCGCGGTTCTGGATACCGAGCGCGAAGACGTCCATGCCTTCACCGCACATGCGTACGCAGCGGTAGCAGAGGATGCAGCGAGGGCGGTCGAAGTAGACAACCGGGGACCACTGCTGCTCTTCGCGGTGGTTTTTGGCCTCGGCGTAGAGGCTCTCACCGGCGCCGTACTTGAAGGTCATGTCCTGCAGCTCGCACTCGCCACCAGCGTCGCATACGGGGCAGTCGAGGGGGTGGTTGCCGAGCAGGAGCTGTAGCGTGGCCTTGCGGGCCTGGGCGATCTCGGGGGTCTCACTGGAGACGACCATGCCCTCGGCGACCGGGGTGGTGCAGGCAGTCTGGAGCTTCGGCATCTTCTCGATGCGGACAACGCACATGCGGCAGGCGGCCTGCAGCGAGAGACCGGGGTAGTAGCAGAAGGCGGGGATCTCGATGCCAGCTGACTTGCAGGCCTCGATGAGCAGCGTGCCGGCCGGTGCGGTGATTTGTTTGCCGTCTACGGTGAAGGTAACGTCTGGCATGGCTTAGTGCGCTCCTACGAGCTGTTCGACCGTGATGATCGGGGTTCCGGCCTTGTGGCCCTCGATGTAGTCTTCGAACTCCTTGCGGAACTTCTTGACGAAGCCGAGGGTGGGCATGGCGGCCGCGTCGCCGAGCGGGCAGAAGGTGCGGCCCATCATGTTCTCGGCGAGGTATTGAACGTTGGCGACGTCCTTCTTGCTGCCGCCGCCGTTGTAGACCCGGGTGAGGGTCTTCTTGATCCAGTCCGTACCCTCACGGCAGGGGATGCACCAGCCGCAGGATTCGTGCTGGTAGAAGGCGATGGTGCGAAGGGCGAACTCGACGATCGAGACGGTTTCGTCGAGGACGACGATGCCTCCGGAACCGAGCATGGTTCCCGCCTTGCCCATCTGGTCGAAGTCGAGGCCTACGTCGATCTCTTCGGGAAGCAGGACCGGGCAGGAGGAGCCACCGGGCACGACGGCCTTGAGCTTTTTACCGTCCTTGATGCCGCCGGCGACGTCGTAGATGGCCTTTTTGAGGTTGTAGCCCATGGGCAGTTCGTAGACGCCGGGGCGCTCGACGTGACCGGAGATTCCGAAGAGGCGGGTACCGCCGTTGCGTTCGGAGCCGATCTTGGCGTACTCCTCGCCACCCATTAGGAGGATATGGGGGGCGGAGGCGATGGTCTCGGCGTTGTTGATAACGGTGGGTCCACCGTAGAGGCCGACCACGGCAGGGAAGGGAGGCTTAATGCGGGGGACGCCGCGCTTGCCCTCGAGGGACTCCATGAGGGCGGACTCTTCGCCGACCTCGTAAGCGCCTGCTCCCGACTGGGTGACGATGTCAAAGTCAATGCCGGAACCAAAGATGTTTTTGCCAAGGAAGCCTTTGGCGTAGGCGTCTGCGACCGCCTTCTCCATGATCTTGAGGAGATAGCGATACTCACCGCGAAGGTAGATGAAGCCCATCTTCGAGCCGATGGCGAGACCGGCGATCATGGTGCCTTCGATGACCGCGTGGGGATCGTGCAGGAAGATGACGTGGTCCTTGCAGGTTCCGGGCTCGGATTCGTCGCCGTTGACCAAGACATACTTGGGTTTTTCTGACTGCTTGGGGACGAAGGACCACTTCATGCCGGTCGGGAAGCCGGCACCGCCGCGACCGCGAAGACCGGAGGCCTTCATGGTGTTGATGATCCAGTCAGGACCCTCGGCGATGGCTTTTTGTACGGCCTTGTATCCATCGAGCTCGATGTATTTGTCGATATCGGCTGCGCCCTGTCCGAAGCGGCGGGAGATGACTTTGACTTCGTCGGGATGGGAGACGAGGGTCGGCATGCTATTTCACGTCCTTTCCCTGGCCGGCACGGTAGGTCGCGAGGATCTCGTCGACCTTGACGGTGGTGAGGTTGTCGTGGAAGTCGTAGTTGACCTGCATGGCGGGCGCCCAGCAGCAGGCTCCGATGCACTCGACCTCCTCGAGGGAGAAGACCTTGTCGGCGGTGACCTCTTTGTGGCCGATGCCGAGCTTGTGCTTGCAGTGGTCGAGGATCTCGTAGCCGCCTCGCAGCATGCAGGAGATGTTGGTGCAGACCTGCACGTTGTACTTGCCCGCGGGTTTGGTGCGGAGCATCGAGTAGTACGAGAGCACGTTGCGGACGTCCAACTCGAGAAGGTCGAGGCGCTCGGCGATCTCGGTCACGACGGCGTCGGAGACGTAGCCAACCTCGTCCTGCGCATAGAGCAGCATGGGGACGAGGGCGGAGCGCTTGACGGGATAGAGGGTTACCAGGCGGTCAAAGCGCGCGGCTGTCTCGGGAGAGAAGATCGAGTTCGTAATCGTGCTCATCGTGTGGCTTCCTGGGCGGTGGGGTGAAGCAGATTGCTCCACTTCGCTACGCTTCGGTCGGAATGACAACCAAAACTCTTAAGACTCACTGTGCATCATCTCCCGCGCCAGTACTTCGGCGGCAAGGTCCATCTCCTGGGTGTTTCCATTCAGTTTAACCGTTCCATCCTCTTCGAGCGAAAAAGAGGAGCGATTTCCTTCGCTGTCTTCGACGAGATCGTGCGTAAAGCGAAGCCATCGGCCGGCTACGCGCAGCGTGATCTCGTCTGCACCGACTTCGACGACTGCGTGATGCCGGCTGTTGAGTCCGTGGGCGGCTGCGTAGGAGCGGAGCAGGGAGGCCCAGGAGGTCCAAAGTTCGGTACGAAGTCGACTGTCCAACTAGTACCTCAGGGGCTAAAGCCCCGAAATTTCTACCGCACATTCGACACGGCTAAAGCCGTGCCCCTAACAAAACCAGCAGCATTCATTCCGGACACAACTATCTGTCCGGGCAAGCAAATCCTAGCGGTCGATGGCTCCCAACACGATATCGATGGAGCCGATGACGGCGACGACGTCGGCAAGCAACTGCCCCTTGCACATGGTTTCGAGCGCCTGCAGGTTGGCAAAGTCGGCGTTGCGCATATGCACACGGTAGGGCTTGGCCGTGCCGTCGGAGACGACGTAGTAGTTCATCATCCCGTGAGCGGCTTCAACGGAGCTGGTGGCTTCCCCTGCTGGAACTGCAAAGCCTTCGGTGACAATCTTAAAGTGATGGATTAGGGATTCCATCTGCGTCTTCATCTGCTCGCGATCGGGCAGGATGATCTTGGGAGCGTCGGCGACGATGCGACCCTCGGGCATACCGTCGAGCGCCTGCTGGCAGATCTTGACAGACTCGCGCATCTCCTCCAAGCGGAGAACGTAGCGGGCCCAGACGTCGCTGTCCGTTGAGACCGGAACCTTGAACTGGAACTTCTCGTAGCTGGAATACGGCATGTCGCGGCGGACGTCGAAGTCGATTCCAGCCGCGCGTAGCGGGGGACCGCTGACGCCGAGAGCGATGGCGTCAGCGGACGAGATGTAGCCGACGCCCTTAAGACGCTTGATCCAGATAGGATTGCCGGTGAGTAGCGATTCGTACTCATCGATCTTGGAGGGGAAGTCCTTGAGGAAGGTCTGAATGGACTCGAAGAGGCCGAGCGGTGGCTCCAGGCTGACTCCGCCGATGCGGATGTAGCTGGTCATCATGCGCTGGCCGCTGACGGCTTCGAAGATGCGCAAGAGTTGTTCGCGCTCACGGAAGCAGTAGAGAAAGACGGTGAGGGCGCCGATGTCCATGGCGTGGGTCCCCAGCCAGACAAGGTGCGAGTTGATGCGCATCAGTTCATTGAAGAGGACGCGCAGCCACTGTGCTTTTGCGGGAATCTCAAGGTCCAGAAGCTTTTCGACCGCAAGAGCATACGCCGTGTTGTTGGTCATCGGCGAGAGATAGTCGATGCGGTCGGTGAGGGGAACGACCTGCTGGTAGAACTTGGCCTCGCAGGTCTTCTCGATGCCGGTGTGCAGGTAGCCGATGTCGGGAGCCAGGGAGACGACGGTCTCGCCATCGATCTCAAGCACCAGGCGAAGCACACCGTGGGTAGAGGGATGCTGCGGTCCCATGTTGATGACCATGGTCTGGTCGGCGATGGGGTCGTTGCCGTGGTGATGACGCTCGGAGTCGGCGATAACGTCGTCGATGCCGGGATTGATCTGGTCGGGAGCGGCGATGGGAGACATTAGCGGTAGCCCTCCACGGGGTAGTCCTTGCGCAGGGGATGACCCTGCCAGTCTTCGGGCATCATGAGGCGGCGCAAATAAGGATGGCCACCGAAGTGGATGCCGAAGAGGTCGAAGACCTCGCGCTCGTAGAAGTTTGCCGCGGGCCAGTTGGGCGTAATGCTGTCGAGGGAGGCGTCATCGCCAGCAAGGCGGACGACGATGCGCAGGCGACGCTTGAGCGAGAAAGAAAGGAAGTGATAGACGACCTGGAAGCGGGGTTCGGAGGGATACCAGTCGACCGCCGTAACGTCTTCAAGGTAGTTGTAGCCTGCGTTCCGGATAGCCTTGGAGGCTGAAATGAGGCTTTCGCGAGGAACGGTGACGGTCAGCTCGTTGCGGTCGTACTTTGCATCGGAGGCGATACCGGAGAGAGCTTTTACGGCAGGTTCTTCCGGAAGGGCCTCGACGACGGCCTGCGTACCGAGAATTGTGGGGTCCATTAGAGATCTCCCTTATCGGTGGACCAGTCGAGAATGCCTTTCTTCCAGACATAAAACAGGCCCACAGCTACAAAGCCGAGGTAGACGAGCATCTCATAGAATCCAAACATCTTCGACCCGGTGATCTGGGGAAGACGACGGAAGATGACGGCCCAGGGAAGCATGAAGACCGCTTCTACGTCGAAGAGTATGAAGAGCATGGCCACCATGTAGAACCGGACCGAGAAGCGGCCGCGGGCATCGCCCACAGGGTCCATGCCGCACTCGTAGGGGCCGAGCTTGGTACGGGAATTCTTATGCTTGCCGATCAGGAACGATACCCCTACCATTCCACATGCAAGGCCAAGAGCTACCAAGATTTGCAGGACAAGCGGAAGATAGTTCCAAATGTAGGGATAATTGTGCATGACCATCTTCGACTCTAAGTTTGTGGCTGTTTAGTGTCAAGCCAGAGAGCCATTTGTGCGGCTATCGGAGCAATCGGGCGTAGGCGTCGATGATGCGGTCACCAATCTGGGCGGCAAGCAGACCTCCAGCGGCCAAGAAGCTCCCGAATGGCAGTTTAGAATCCGCTTTGGCGCGGCCTCGCGCCAGCAAATACACGGCATAGACGCTGGCCGCGAGCACCCCGAAGAACAAGGACAGCATGGCCGGCCAAAAGCCGAGCAGGGCAGCGATCATGGCAAGCATCTTGGCGTCACCCAGGCCCATGCCATTCCTATGACGGAGGGCACGATAGAGCCACCGGATGATAAGCATAAGAAGCGCGGCTCCCAAGATGGCCAGCATTCGGCCGCCAATCAGCGCCTCGGGCCCGGTAAGAAAGATATTTCCGTTCTCGGTTGCCGCTCCGACACTGGTCAGCTGGATGCTGTGCGGCGGAAGGAGAACCTGATCCTCTGTAGGGCCAAGGAAGATAGCCTGGAAGCAGATCAGGACAAAACCGATCAGAATACCGGTCAAGGTGAAAGAGTCCGGTAGCAGGCCGGTCTGCCAGTCCATGACCATCAATCCGATAAGTAGAAACCCAAGGATGAATATCCCGAGGTTCGACAGGATGGCAGACGGGGCGTAGGAAGACGGTGTGCTGTGCGAGTTCTCAAAGAAATAAAACCGGAGTACCGTGTGAAGCCGTGCCGCCTGAATGGTGAACCATACTGCGGTTCCCAGCTCAACTGCGGGATAACGCCAGGAGACAGCTTTGCCGCAGCTGCGGCAGCGGGCACGCAACAGAAACCAGCTCAGGATGGGGATATTGTCGAACCAGCGGATGGGAGATTCGCAGTCGGGGCAGCGTGATCCGGGCCGGATAACAGAGACGTTTCGCGGCAGTCGAGAGATGCAAACGTTGAGAAAGCTGCCGAAGAGCAGGCCCAGAAGAAAACCAGCTGCTTCGTAGAAGATGCGCGAGTTCACTGAGAAAGTATACGGCGACTGTCAGAAGTCCACATGCATGCGGACGCCTTCGACCAGGACCGGTCCACGATCCTTGTTGTATCCGGGATGATCGATGAACTGCAGATTGAGCGAATAGTAAACGCCGCGCCAGGCGTGCAGGTTGTAGTAGCTCTCGAGGATGTCTTCGCGTGCGTAGTTCAGATTGCCATCGCCGAGAAGAAACCCGAGACCGCCATAGCGGAGATAGTTTTGGTGGTCGCGCTTAATGGCGTTGGAGACGAAGGCGACGCCCAGTTTGTCGTTCGAGCGATGGAAGCCGCGCCCCGAGTAGTCGCCGCCGAACGCTACGGTCTGATCGACCTCAGTGTAGGCATAGGACTCATGCTGGCCTTCGTTCCAGCCCACCCGCAGGAAGGTGCGAAGGTTGGGTGTGATCTCCTGTTCGGCGTTGAGGCCGAAGCCATACTTCACAGAGCTGAATCTGGCGTGTGCAGCGATGTCGGGCTTCGCATCCTCGCCGGATAGATATGCTTTCACCGCATCCCGATAGAGCCCCATGTGGGCGTGATTGACGAAGCTAAGTACACGCACAGTTCCTTTGCGATCGGACGACACGAGATGGCCGAGGAGAGACTTCCGCAATTCAAACTCGAAGTTCTGGCCGTTAGCCCGGCTGAATGCCCAGTCCAGGTCGATGCCGTTGGCGACGGTTGGCATGGCCGCAAGGCCGTAGCGAGCGGACCAGGCCCGGTCGTGGTATTCGAGCACGAAGCCATAAGTGTAGCCGCGGGTATCGGCGGCGTAATCCCAGGCGCCATTGTTGTCGACCGTCCAGTTGAGGAACTGCGAATGGCTGTCGGATCCGATGGAGTTGATGTCAAAGTAGTCCGGCATGCTCATCTTCCCGGCGTGAAGCTCAAAGCGCCTCTCCGGAAGTTCTGTGGAGAGCGAGTAGGGGGTTCGCTCCGTCTCAACGAGCTTATCGGTTAATCCGACGACTTGATGGATCTGAACACGCGCGAGGTAGGGTTTGGAGCCGAGGCTGGGGTTACGAACCACGTCGAGGTTGGTAAAACCGGCAAGGCCGAGGGCCTGGCTGATGCCGCGGCCACCTGCGGATTCGAAGTCGACGACGGCATCGGTTGCGTAACGAGCGTTGTGATGGAGCTGAAGCCCCAGGAAGAGGGTTCCGACCAGCGAAGTCTTATATTCGCCTCGCCCCTGGAGGCTGTTGGGCCCATCATAGGGTGAGTGAAAGGGTGCGTGCGCCTGGAAGATGATGTTGGCTTGCCCGGTGGCGTAGTAAGGGAGTCTCTCCGAGTGAGGAAACATCGTTGTGGCGTCCGTGGAGGGAGCGTCCGGCAACGAGGAATCTGCGCTCGGTTGTGCCATAACGGCGGCACCGGAAAAAAGACCAAAGAACAACAAGTGGCACGCGATGGAATAAGGGCGCATTTCGAGTAAGGTCATCTTCCAGGGTGGTTGTAAAAGGATAAAGAATTCGTCTGGGCTGAGATTGACGGTGGGAATCAGCGAAAGACCTGAATCAACAGCCATATGTTCAGGCCAGCGATCAGCAACGCCACCACCCAACTGAGAACCTTTAAGCTTCGGCTATTGACGAAGGGGCCCATCACGGATGGGTTGCTGGTAAAGCTTACAAGGGGAAAGACGGCAAAGCTCAGTTGCATGCTGAGAATAACCTGACTGAAGACCAGTAGGCGCCCGGTCCCGGCGCTTCCGTAAAGGGCTGTCACGATGACCGTGGGGATGATAGCAACCAGACGGGTGATCAGACGCCGTTGCCAGTTGGGCAACCGAAGCTCAAGGAAGCCTTCCATGACGATTTGCCCAGCGAGCGTCCCGGTGACGGTGGAGTTCTGCCCGGAAGCGAGCAGGGCCAGCGCGAACATCATGCTTGCGCCGGTGAACCCCAGCAGGGGAGTTAGCAATTTGTAGGCATCGCCAATCTCGGCAACCTCAGTATGGCCGCTGCGATGGAAGACCGCGGCAGCGACGATGAGTATGGCCGCATTGATGAAGAGCGCGATCGTCAAGGCACCTGCCGAGTCGAAGTTGGCGAGCCGTATGGCTTCGCGTTTCCCGCTCTTTGTCCGGGGATAAGCGCGGGTCTGGACGATCGAAGAGTGAAGGTACAGGTTGTGAGGCATTACCGTCGCGCCAAGGATGCTGATGGCGATGTAAAGCATCTCAGGATCGCGGAGTACGGCCCGTGAGGGCACGAACAAATGCTTTGCGATTGGCAGCCACTCCGGCCGCGACAGGATGATCTCAATCCCGAAGAGGACGGCGATGGTGCCAATAAGAACCATCACGAAGGCTTCCAGGTACCGGAAACCTCGATTTTCCAACAGAAGGATGAGGAAGACGTCCAGGCTGGTGATGAGGACTCCGACAATCAGCGGAAGCCCGAAGAGCAACTGCAGGGCGATTGCAGACCCAACCACCTCCGCCAAGTCACAGGCTGCAATTGCGATCTCCGCAAACAACCACAAAGCGATATTGACTGGGCGGCTGTATCGATCTCTACAGGCCTGCGCCAAGTCCCGTTCCGATGCCACGCCGAGCTTGAGAGCGAGGCTCTGGAGCAGGATCGCCATCAGGTTGGAAGCCATGATGACAAAAAGCAGGGTATATCCGTACCTGGAACCGGCAGCAAGGTCTGTGGCCCAGTTGCCGGGGTCCATGTACCCGACGGCGACCATGAATCCGGGCCCGATAAACCCGGCAGCGCGCCTCCAGAGCTGGTGCGAGTCTGAGATGCGAACGCTGGAGTGGGCTCCAGGGAGAGAAGCGCGAACAGCGGCCTGCTCCTCAATCGGAATGGAAGTGGTGGTCTCCATCGGGAAACTGTCTTTATAGGAGTATGCCACAGATAGTTAACTAAGGTTAACTAAAATGGTTGAGTCTGCGTTTATTTTTTCCGGACCCATACTTTATCGGCAGCGGGTCTGCCGAGCGTGAATGCGCCTGTGGATGTTTCGATTGAAAGCGTTTCGTCGTAGTTTCTGGCGGAGACGCGAATGGTCGCCTGCGGATCGACACCGAGTTTGTGGAGAAATAGGAGTAGTTTTGGGTCGCGTTCGTAGAGGCTGGCGACGATATATTCGATGTCTTCTTCTGCTTCCGAAAGCTGTAGAAGTCCCCGCTTCTTTCGTCGCATGGGGCTCTCGGGAAGAACGGAGTTGCCGTGCGGGCAGGTTCCACGTTCTCCCAGTTTTTCAATCAGCTTGGCCTCGAAGGCGGGTGAGACGGCATGCTCAAGCCGTTCGGCTTCATCGTGGATCTGGTACCACTCCATGCCGAATATCTCCGACAGCATTCGCTCGATAAGGTGATGGCGGAGAGCTGTTCGGTAGGCGGTCTCCTTTCCCTTCGCCGAAAGTTGCAGGGTTCCGTCGGTTTTTACAAGCACATATCCGTCACGCTTAAGTCGCTTGAGCGCCATGGTGACCGCCGGTGCAGAGACGGAGAGCCAGTGCGCCAGTGTTGCTGAGATGACGTGTTGGCCTTCGGATTCGGCCTCGAGGATTGCCTTGAGGTAGTCTTCCTTCGATACGGTAATGGAATCCTTCATTCGAGCTTTTGCCTTAAATTGAAAATGGCATCCGCTATTAACTATAGCTAATGCCATTTTCTAAACTCAAAAAGAAGTGAGGATGAGGCGAGAGATCTATCGAGACTTGGCCCCCACGGCAACCAAGCCCACTCCGGCGACCAGGGCAACGGTGCTAAGGATGGGAGAGATCGGGACTGTTTCCTTTTTGTCGTGGGAGATCTGGATAGGACCGGCGTCCACGTCTTTGTGCCGGTGAGTAAAGCTAAAGCCGCCGGTGGCAAATCCGACGATGCCAAGCAGAATAAGAACCATTCCAATGATCGTTGCTGGTTTCATCTTCTCGGAGAACCTTTCTAGGCAAAAATTAGAAAACAGAGGCAGGCCTGCTCTTCCTGATGTTTCCTGCATCGTTGTAGTGCGATGCGCCGCTATGTGTGTGAGATGTATGACACATCGGATGTGGCCTCCAACCGAACTTGATTCGATAACAGCTGAGGCGTAATCTGCAGGTACACGGGAAAGGAGGATGATCCAGCCTATGAAATGTGACAGTTCGAGTTCGATCCATGTACGTGAGGTGACTGAGGCTTAAGAGCGTCCTTGCTCTTGGTCCTGGCGATCTTCAGGAAACTCGCTGAATGCACTCCGCCGAGGTAAGTCCGAGCACTGGACGCCTCAGGTCAATCTCAACAGTTCACCGGCAATGGCCCGTAGCTCTGACCGAGCGCGGGCCATTCGTATTTCGTCTTAGAATGGACCTATGAAACCTCTGGTAATAGCGGGAAGAGCCTTCCAGTCGCGACTGATCGTAGGAACAGGAAAGTACAAGGACGGCCCAGAGACCCAGGCCGCGATTGAGGCCTCCGGGGCCGAGATGGTGACAGTGGCAGTTCGCCGCGTTAATCTTGACCGTTCCAGCGAGTCTCTTCTGGATTACATCGACCCTCGGCGCTATTTTCTTCTGCCGAATACGGCTGGATGTTACACGGCGGATGAGGCGATTCGTGCCGCTCGTCTGGGGAGGGAAGTAGGACTCTCCGACTGGGTCAAAATTGAGGTGATTGGAGATCAGGCGACGCTGTATCCGGACGTTCAGGCTACGCTCGAAGCGACGCGAGTTTTGGTGAAAGAAGGGTTTACCGTTCTTCCCTATACCTCTGACGATATTGTGTTTGCGAAACGATTGATCGAGGTTGGAGCTGCTGCTGTAATGCCGTTAGGGGCTCCGATCGGGAGCGGTCTCGGGTTGCAGAATACCGCGAACCTTCGAATCCTACGTGAATTGATCACGGAGGTCCCGCTGATTGTCGATGCCGGAGTGGGCACGGCTTCGGATGCGACTGTGGCGATGGAACTTGGCTTTGATGGCGTGCTAATGAACACTGCGATCGCCCAGGCGAAGGACCCACTGCTGATGGCGGATGCGATGCAGCATGCCGTTCTGGCGGGCCGGCAGGCATATCTGGCTGGCAGGATGCCGCGCAAGCTGTATGCTACGGCGAGTTCCCCGCTTGAGGGTATCTCAAAGTAGCCGTCGAAGGGGCTGTTTCGACGGTCAAAATCGATAGGGAATGAAGTACACTTCGCCCATGCGCGTCTTTGGAATCGACTGCGGTACAGAGTTTACTGGCTACGGTGTGGTCGAAGTGGACTGCGATGCCAGGATGCCGCGTCTGACCCAGGTCGCAGCAGGAACGGTTCGTCTCAGCAAGAAGCAGAAGACGCCGCAGCGGCTTTCGCAGGTGTATGCGGAGCTAACGGCGGCAATGGCTCTGCATCAGCCGGAAGTCGTTGCTATCGAGGAAGTCTTTTTCTCCGCGAATGCCAAGTCTGCGCTCAAGCTGGGGCAAGTGCGCGGGGTGGCAATGTTGGCCGCTGCAAGCATGAATCTCGAGGTCGTCGAATATGCTCCCCTGACGATCAAGAGCTCCGTCGTAGGGTACGGGCTGGCTGGGAAGGAGCAGGTGCAGTTTATGGTGACCCGGCTTCTTGAATTGGATCAGGCTCCGGATTCGGCCGATGCCGCCGATGCGCTTGCCATTGCGATCTGCCACATTCATACTGCACAGACCCTCTCGGCCCAAGGTGCTGTCCGATGAAGTCGTTTCTCTTTGTTTTCATCTTCGGAAGTGCGTGCTACGCGCAGTCCGTAGCCTCGGCGGGGGGGCAACTTGCAGCTGCCGAAGGTCTCGCCGTCGCCAGCCCCGAGGTCAGTTTCCAATTCGAACGAATCGGGCTACCCGTGCCGAGATTCACGATCATCGTCCATGAAGATGGTAGCGGCACCTACCAGGCTCAGCTCGCAGCGGTCAGTGCCGGACCCGGTGTTGGACAGCCATCCGCCTCTGGTCCACCGATCAATCGTCCTCTCAAATTGAGGTCATCGACGACGCAAACAATCTTTAAAACCGCGCACTCGCTCGACCGGTTCAACATTGAATGTGCTTCAAAGGCTAAAAATATCGCCGACACCGGTAAGAAGACCCTGAGTTACAAGGGCGCTGATGGGCAAGGTTCATGTCTCTATAACTATTCAGAGAACAAGAGCGTCGCTCAATTGACGGAGATGTTCCAGGCCATTGCCTTCACAATGGACGAGGGAAGGAAGCTGGAGTTCCTGCACCGCTTCGACCGGCTCGGGCTTTACTCGGAGATGGATTCTCTAGACCATGAAGTGCAACAAAAACGGGCCCTCGAGCTGGGAAATATTGCTCCTGCCCTTCGGTCGATCATCGCGGATGAGGCTCTCATGCAGAAGGTACGAGAGCGGGCCGCCCATCTTCTGGCGATGTCTGAGGAAGCATCACAATAGCGTGATCTAGTTCGAGGTTTTTCTCCCTTGCGTCAGGGATCGGTAGAGCTCTGCCATGGCCTCCAGGGAGAGCGATTCCGCACGAGCTTGAGAAGGAACGCTGGCTGGCCAGAGAGCTGCAAGATCAGAGGAGGCATAGCCTGCTGCACGGAGGTTGTTCTCCAGGGTCTTACGTTTCTGTGCGAAGCTCTGTTTAAGGAAACGGTCAAACCCTGCGGCATCGACTCCAAGTTCTGCGAAGCGCGGCGCAAAAGTCAACCGAAGCACAGTGGAATAGACCTCGGGCGGAGGGGAGAAGGCCGAAGGTGGAAGCGTGAAAAGATTGTCGACCCGGGCATTTATCTGCGCCGTGGCCGAAAGCAGACCGTAATCCCGAACGCCGGGCGTGGCCGCGACACGTTCAGCAACCTCACGCTGCATCATGACTACAGCGCGGGAGAGCAGGCCTGCAGCGCCGGTATGGAAGAGCTTCAGCAAAATATCTGACGTGATGTAGTAAGGCAGGTTACCAACAACGTCTGCTGCTTCACCTGCCGGGACGAGGGCTGTGAGATCCGCTTTCAAAATATCCATTTCGATGATCTGGACATTCGATTGCGGAGCAAAACGTTGGGCGAGTGCAGGGGCCAGGTCACGATCGAGTTCAAGCGCGATCAGGTTGCGTGCACGGGTGGCTAGAATCTCAGTGATTGCACCTCGGCCAGGGCCGATTTCGATAACGGTTCGCTGGCTGATATCGCCAAGAGCGTCGACGATCGCATATCGGGCGCGGTCGTCCACTAGGAAGTTCTGGCCGAGTTTTGGTCTACGTTTCATAAGGACGGAAGCCCAATGATGGCTTTGTGCATCTCTTTGTATAGACTAACGTTTTGGTCGAAGAGAAAAAGGGAGACGGCATGCATATTGTGTTTGCGGCTTCGGAGTGCGCCCCGTGGGCGAAGACCGGGGGACTAGCGGATGTAATCAGCGCTCTACCGAAGACGCTGGTGAAGATGGGGCACAAGGTGCAGGTCTATATCCCCTATTATCGCCAGGTCGCCAAGGCATTTTCCGGACCGCCCATAGTTTTAGCCAGCGTAACGATTCCGTTTCCGTCGTACAACCGTTTCGCGCGCGTTTTGGATGGTGGCGTAATTGATGGCGTTCAAATGTACTTTGTGGATCTGCCAGAACTATTTGATCGCGAGAGCTTCTACGCTACTCCTTCGGGCGATTATCCGGATAACGCTGAGCGGTTTGGGGCTTTCTGTCGAGCCGTTCTTGAGGCGGCGAAGGTCATCGGTGTTCCGGATGTCTTCCATGTGCATGACTGGCAAACTGCCATGGCTGCTGTCATGCTGCGATCGATCTACTACTTCGACCCCGTCTTTCGAAAGGTTCCAGCTGTACTGACCATACATAACGCGGGATACCAAGGTTGGTTTCCTCCACGCACGATAGAGACATTGCTCCTGCCATGGGACATGTTCACGATGGACAAGCTGGAACAGTATGACAAGGTGAATTTTCTGAAGGGAGGTGTGGTTTACTCCGACGCTATTACGACTGTCAGTCAGACGTATGCTCAAGAGATTCAGACACAGGAGTTCGGAAATGGTTTGGAAGACACCATCCGCCATCGCTCTGGAGATCTTTTTGGCATTCTCAATGGTGCTGACTATAGCGAATGGGATCCGGCGACGGATAGCAACATCGCTGCTCACTACACGGCCAACGATCTGAGTGGAAAGCAGGAGTGCCGCCGTGATCTCCTGCATGCTTTCCGGCTGGAAGATATCGGGGAGCAGACTGCCGTAATTGGTGTTGTTTCCCGTTTCGCAACGCAGAAAGGGATCGATTTTATCGTCGATATTCTGGACCGGCTGTTACAGGAAGACGTTGTCCTGGTGATGCTGGGCAATGGAGAAGAATATTACGAGCGCTTGCTCACGGAGATGGCGGAACGTTATCCAACCAAGATGCGGGTTCAAGTAAAGTTCGATAACGTAATGGCGCATAAGATCGAAGCCGGCGCCGATATCTTCCTGATGCCTTCGCGCTATGAACCGGGTGGATTGAATCAGATTTATAGCCTCAAGTATGGAACGATTCCGGTGGTTCGTGCCACAGGAGGCCTGCAGGACTCGATCGATGAAGAGGCTGATGGCGAGGGCAATGGCTTCAAATTTTGGGGTTATGACTCAACAGCGCTGCTCGATGCAATTCATCGTGCGCTGGATACCTTCCGTCACAAAAAGGTCTGGGAAGCAATGATGAAACGTGCCATGAATGAAGACTTCTCCTGGGACAAACCAGCGCAGGAGTATGTGCGTGTCTACGAGCGGGTCATCCAGAATCGTAGTTAGATTGTCCGTGCTCTTCGCTGCAGCGCGTAATGTAAAGGGATTCCGCACAGAATGATGGCGGTACCGATGATAGAGTTGCGCGGTTGGTCTGCAAATGAAAAGACCAGCAGGACGATTGCAGCCGCAATGAAGAGCAACGGAAGTACAGGGTATCCCCACACGCTATATGGCCTCGCAACACCAGGTTCCCGATGACGAAAGACGAAGACGGTACTGGCCGTCAGCGCGTAGAAAAACCACTCCGCAAAGATCGCCAGGGAGAAGAGCGCCTGGAAACGCCCGACTACAAGCAGCAGTAATGAGCTGAGGGTGGCCTGTAAGATCAGCGATGTCGATGGCGTATGAAACCGGGGGTGAACATGCGCAAGCTGGCGGAAAAATAAGCCGTCATGCGCCGCGGCGAAGGGTACTCTGGCTCCGGACAAAGACGAACCCACGAAGGTGGCGCAGATACTGACCGCCATTCCTATCGAGACGAGTCCGGCGCCCCAGCTTCCTGAGATGATTCGTAACGCATCCGCGGCAGGACGATCGGCAGAGGCGATGACCGATGCTGGCATAACGTACTGAATTGCGGCATTCGTTAGCATGTACATCAATCCGACAATAGCCACACCGCCGATGAGAGCGAGTGGCAGACTGGTTTGCGGCTTTTGCACCTCACCTGCCAGCTGAGTGACGTCGCTCCAGCCGTCATAGGCCCACAGCGCCGCGATCAGCGCGATCATAAAGCCTGAGAAACCTCCGCGGGCTCCTGTGAATTCGGTCGCAAAGTTATGCCATGAACCATGGGCGCCAGCGGCGCCGAAGCAGAAACCCGCAATGACGACGATTAGCAAAATCTTCAGCCACGTCAATGCGAGTTGGACGTTGCCGGATTTGCGTGTGCCCAGAATGTTAAGGCCCGTGATCAGCCAAGTCATTACGATGGCGAAGACTTGACTCCAAAGCAAGGGACCAAGGGCTTTACGCTCAAAGAAGTAGAAGACCGGAAAGGTTGCCAGCACACGCGCGAGACCTGCTGCAATGGTTGCAATCGATGCGGGCTTGGCAATCGTGATCCAGGTCCACATGTAGAGAAATCCGACTAGATCTCCGTAAGCTTCACGCAAAAATGCATATTCGCCGCCGTATTTCGGTCGTAGAGCGGCGATCTCCGCATAGGTCATCGCTCCGAACAGAGAGAGCAGTCCTCCGACGATCCAAACCGCGTATACAAGACTGGATGAACCTACGGCAGCCATCATCTCTCGCGGAACCAGAAAAATCCCGCTGCCGATGATGATCCCGACCACGATGGATGTGGCATGGGAGGCGTTCAATACGCGGGGTAGTTCCGTCTGGGGCTGCTCGTCAACTTGCATGGGTTGCTTCGGAGAGTAGCACAGCTACGGACGGACCCCGTCAGGAATCAGAAGTAGTGCTTGTATCGCAGCCAATTGCCCTTCGGAGATTCAGCCTGTGCACAATTTCGCACGAGGTAAATGTGCTTGTGTTCGTAGGGCATGGACAGAGGGTGATTCATGCGACCCGTGTCCTGCACCTGCTGACAGATTCTCTCGAAGTGTTGCGGCGGATCTCCGGAGATGACGATGAGGACTTGGCCGCCGACGTCGTGCGGCCCCCAGAGCCAGTAATTATTGTGTCCGCTCATCACCGGCGGAAGATCGTGTCCGAGGAAGTTCAGCGCGCCTGCCTCCCCGTAGTTATCCACGAGAATCCCCGCCTGTGCTCGATCCTCTGGAGAGAGCCTCGTGACGATCCCGCTGATCTTGTCGACCTCTTCCTGCCAGCCGAAGCGGTCGGCATAAAATTGGGGCAGAATGCCGCTCGATTCGTTTTCGGTGTTGCCCGATTGATCGTAGAGATGGATCGCTTTGGCATAAGCGACCCACCGGTAGGGCTCAATCACAGGAATCGCCATCGGCAGAATCAAAAGGCCGGTAAGGATTAGAAGAACCTGGTAGATCGGGAAGGCGAAGGCATGATTTTTTTGTACCGCCGTCCGTCGACTGAATTGCTGTTCCCACGCGATGCCACCTGCGGCGAAGAGTATGGGATAGATGGAAACGAGGTAGTAATCCTTTGCGTGCAGCGCCATCATCGCGATGAGAAAGATGAGATAGGTATACCCGAGAAACCGCCATACCTTGGCTGTCCGGTTTATTAAGAGCCAAATCAATCCAGAGCCCCAGAGCAGAATCGAGATGGGATTGAGATTGAAAACCTGTTTGGCGAGGAAGGGGAGAGGTGCCAACGCGATATTTTTGTTCCCTACGCGGCCATTGTGGAGGAATTCCAGTGTTGGCCAATGGTTGTAAATCTGCCAGATCAAATTCGGTGATGCGATCAGGATCAGCAGGGCAATTCCGATGAGGCTCCAGCGAGTAAAAAGAATGCGACGCTCAGGAGTGAGTAGCAAGCCAATAAGAAGGGCGATCAAGAAGAATGTCATGGAAGGCTTGTTCAGCAGACCGATGCCGGCGGAAACTCCAAAAGCGATCCAGCACCCTCGTTGGCTGTAGCTCTTCAGTAAAAGAATGAGAGCGAGGAGACAACTCATCCAGAATGTGGATTCGCAGGAGTTCATCGAAAGAAAACTGTCGAGTCCGAGATACTGCGGCGCGAGGAGAACTCCGGTCATTGCAAGTGCCTGTGCGGATCGTCGACCTCCGAGAGACCAGGCTAGTAAGCCGGTAAGAAGGACTCTTGAAGCTCCGGCAACCGCCGACAGCATACGAATGCCGGCTAGAGAGTGGCCGAACAGGGTTTCGGCAAGGCGCGCCTGGAGCGCCACAATCGGTCCGTGATCGACGTATCCCCATGCAAGGTGGCGTCCGCACATCAGGTAATAGAACTCATCCCGAAAATAACCGTAGTCGATATGCGCTTCCCAGAGATTTGTTCCAATATGGAGGGCCAATTTGACTGCTGCAAACAGGAATGCCAGCTGCAGCGCATCATACAAGGAGCGATTTACAGGACGCACTACAGTGGTATGAGCGGTCGCCGTCGTCATGCAAGGTTCTCCTGATAAGGTTCGTCTACTATGTACGGGAAAGGCGCATTTCCGTTCCCTGATCTACCATAGTGCTGTTGGTTTCAGACGGGCCCGCGATTTGAAATATTTTTCATTGGGGTGAGAGAGATGGACTGGACGCCTGGAGGGCTCAGCAGGGATGTTGAAGATCGTCGCGGTTCTTCCGGGGGCTTTGGTGGGGGCGGCATCGGAATTGTCGGGCTTCTCTTCCTCGTCATTATCAGCCTGATTACAGGGCGTAACTATATCGGTAGTTACCTGTCCGGCGGGGGGCACGTCGCGACGACGAACAGCAGACCCGCAACTTCCTCGGCAGCAGAGGACCGCTCCGCACAGCTCGTCTCTTATGTGCTGGATGATGTGCAACACGAGTGGGAGACGTTGCTGCCGCAGCAGGCTAATCAAGCGTATCGGCACGCCAAGCTTGTTCTCTTCCGGGACTATACAAGGTCCGGCTGCGGTACTGCCCAGTCGCAAACGGGTCCGTTTTACTGCCCGGGGGACGAGAAGGTTTACATCGACCTTAGTTTCTGGGATGAGCTTCGCCGTATTGGCGGGAGCACAGCAGATTTTGCACAGGCCTATGTTCTTGCCCACGAACTGGGCCATCACGTACAGAACATCCTTGGGATCGATCAGCACATGCGACAGTTGCAAGCGCGAAATCCTGACGCAAAGAACCAGCTTTCTGTGATGCTCGAGTTACAGGCAGACTGCCTGGCGGGCGTTTGGGCCCATACAGCGGCGCAGCGTGGGAAGATCGATCAGGCGGACGTCAACGATGGATTGAGCGCAGCTGCGGCAGTCGGAGATGATCATTTGCAGAAGATGTCCCGCGGCGCTGTTTCGCCGGAAAGCTTTACGCATGGTACTTCTGCGCAGCGGCAGAGTTGGTTTACGCGTGGTCTTCAATCAGGCGATTTGAACCAGTGCAACACCTTCGAGACGAAGGCCAACGGAAGCTTCTGACGGACCGATACGAAGATTTTGTCTCTGGAAGCACTTTCTTCCTTGGGATGGGCGCAGGTATCGGGTACGATTGTTCACGCATGCGGCCACTCTATTTTTTACTGGTAATTTTTAGTTTTTGCGGGCTTTCAGCCGCGCAAAAGCCGACTTCTATCGATCGCATCTATGTCTTTGGCGACAGCTACTCCGATATGGGGAGAGGTTGGTTGGACAGCGATGGACCCACCGCAGTGGCTTATCTCGCGCACCGTTTTGGATTGACTCTGGTGCCGTCCAACGCTCACGACGCGGCAGAAAAGAGTCTCGACTTTGCTGTAAGCGGAGCCCCTACGGGAGACAGCAAAGGGCATATCGTGTCCAATGGCTGGCTCGGCTTGGGAATGAAGAATCAAGTGGCTGATTTTGTTGCTCGCGTCAACGATGGCTCCACTGTCTTTGATGCCGACACTACACTTTTTTTTATTGCCGGTGGCTTAAACGATAAGCGTATCGCGACAGAACAGACGATTGCGAATCTGGAGGGAGAGATTCAGGCGCTCTATGCCGCTGGAGCGCGGCGGTTCAGGATAGCGATTCTACCCGAGGCGATCCCCGCTTTCAGCGATGTGGGTAAGCGCCTGAATCCTGCTATCCGAAACATCCCCACTGACATGGGCCCAAAGTTGAAGGATGCGGAGATCAAGCTATCTCAGTGGGGTGCTTTCTTTGATTTTGTGATGGAGCATCCCGCAAAATACGGTATCACCGATACAACGAACCAATGCGCCGGCAGGGCAATCTTCGATGAGGACTGCACGCCATGTGCAGACCCGGCGAAACATTTTTATTACCACAAGGGACACCCATCAACCGCAGTACACAAGGCTGTCGGTGACATGCTCTATCGAGAGATTACAGGTGCTAAGGAAGGACATTGAGCGTTGAGTGGGTGGAGACCTCGCTGGCGAAATAGCGGCGAATCTTTTCTGCTGTTGCGCTGTTGACCACGGCGGTTAAGGCATCCGGCGTCTTTTCCGCGGTTTGACGAATCGCGCGAACTGATCCGAAGTGTTCGAGCAGGCGCTGCCGTGTACGCGGACCTACTCCCGGAATCGCCAAAAGCTCTGACTCCCGGTCTCGCATCTCCCGCCGTTTGCGATGATATTGGATCGCAAAGCGATGTGACTCATCGCGAATCCGCTGGACCAGATGGAGCACCGGAGAGCGGCGATCGAGAACCACGGGCTCGTTTTCCTGCCCATAGATGTAGATGATTTCCTCGCGCTTTGCGATGGATGCCAGAGGTTGAAGCGTCACGCCTAGTTCGTTGAGCGCATCGGCTGCAGCGTGCAATTGCCCAAGACCGCCATCGATAAGAATCAGGGAAGGGAAAGGTTTCTTCTCATCCAGGAGGCGTTTGTAGCGGCGGTGAATGATCTCGCGCATCGATGCAAAATCGTCAACGCCCGTAACGGTACGGACCTGAAATTTTCGATAGTCCGATTTCTTCATTGCTCCGTCTTCCCAGACCACCATGGACGCTACTGTCTCAGCGCCCTGGATGTGAGAGATGTCAAAACATTCAATCCTTCGTGGCGCTTCCTCTAGCAGTAAGGCATCCTGCAAGGCCTCAACGATTGTTTTCTGTGACGGAGAGAGAACACGGAATCGCTGGTCGTAGGATTGCTTTGCGTTTTGGCCGACCAGATCGACTAGGGAACGCTTTTCTCCGCGTTGTGGAACCAGAATCTCCACCCGATGGCTGGTCCGTTCTGCGAGAAGTTCCGTGAGAGTGACCCGATCTGGAAAATCGACGGGAACCAGGATGGAGCGAGGAACATATCCCTGATCCAGATACAGCTGTTTCAAGAGAGCCGAGAAGAAAGCCGACGGGCTAAAGCCGGAACCAAGTTCGGAGATAGAGGTGTGTTGCGTCAACGGGGAACCCTCTCCAATCTCCGGCGCGGGGCATGCCGGATTTGGCTCAAGGTATGACAGCGATTCCGTCGGGGAAGCCGTTCGCTGGGCTTCTGGGGTATTTTCAGCGCTGTAATGTGTTCGTATCCCGGGGTCTGTCTCGTCGTCTCCGGAAGCTTCCATAAATTCCGGAAGGTCTTCCCAAAAAAAATCGCGCCGATCGACGATCTTGCCCGAACGCATATGGAAGAGGTTCACCGCAAGCATGTCGTTTTCATAATGGAAGCCAAAGACGTCCGCATCTTCATTGTCGGTCGTGGCGATGCGCTGTTTGTCCAGCATCTGATGAACGGTTGAGAGTTGATCTCTCAGGCGTGCCGCCAGTTCGTATCGCTCTGATGCGGCGGCCTGCTGCATTCGCAGCGTAAGCCGTTGTTCCAACTCTCCGGGGCGGCCCTCTAGGAAGAGTTGAACGTCGCGAATGGCCTGGCGGTAATCTTCTGGTGTAGTCATTCCTTCGACACATGGTCCGAGACAGCGCTTGATGTAGTACTGGAGGCAAGCTCTTGGGTGATAACGGCTCAGGTCGACTTTACAACTCGGAATTAGGAAGCTGCGGTGGATCAGATCCACGAGGCGATGAGCCAGATTTCCTGGAAAGTACGGGCCGAAGTACGCACTGCCATCTTTTCGAAGGCGCCGTGTTACGAAGACCTTGGGAAATCGATCTCCCATAGTCAGCTTTATGTAGGGATACGTCTTGTCATCCCGCAGCAGAATGTTGAAGCGTGGTTTCCGCTGTTTAATCAGATTATTTTCAAGTGCGAGCGCTTCACGTTCATTCGCAACCGTGATGTACTCCACATCGACGGCCTCGCGCATTAAGGTGCCGGTTTTAGCGTTGGCCTGGGAAGCTTCAAGGAAGTACGAGCGGACTCGGGCACGTAGATTCTTTGCTTTGCCGACATAAATGATCTCCCCCTCGGCATTCTTGTAGAGGTAGCAGCCGGGGGACGTTGGCAAAGTACGAATTTTTTGATGGAGATCCATTTGTTCTCGACAATCCGCCGCAAATGCTTGCACACAAAGACTTATAGTTCTAAGTTTAGACGGATTCTATGCCGAAGACCGTACGAGTAGATTTGACGCGACGCCCTATCAAAAGTTCCATCCTCAGAGTCCCTATTTTCGCGATCCGAACGATGATCGTGCAGATAAATTGTTCACGATAAAGGTATTTATGGTGATCCATGCTTTGGCATAATGATTGCTTTACCTAAGGGGTAACCGTTGCAGCCTAGACTGCATGAAGGAGAGTACATCCCATGAGCTCCATGACACGTTTTCACCTTGGTAAAGAAAGAAAGATCGGCCTTGCAGGAACTGCAGTTCTTACCAGTGCGTTAATGCTTACCTTTACGGTTGGGTGCTCCAGCAAGAATTATGTGAAGTCTCAAACTGCACCTTTGGTCGATAAAACCAATCAGTTGGACGCAAAGACTGCAAGCGATCACCGTACCATCGTCGATACGGATGAGCGCGCCACGGCGGGAATTGCCAAGGCTCAGGGCGCAGCGAATTCTGCAGATGAGCGGGCCAATGCAGCCGGACAATCTGCTGATACGGCGAACAAATCCGCCCAGGATGCCTACAACCGTGTCGATAGTCTCGCGGGAGTCGTAGCCAATCTCGACAACTACAAATCGATTGCTGACGTTAATGTGACGTTCGGCTTCGACAAGTCTGTTCTCACAGCGCAGGACCGTCAGACGCTGGATGATTTCGCTACCGGGCTGGCGGAGAAGCGCAGCTACATTCTTGCTGTGACGGGCGGAACCGATTCTACCGGCGATGCGAACTACAACTACTCTCTCAGCCAGCGCCGTGCTGATGCGGTCGTAAATTATCTTGCGACCAAATACAACATTCCGCCACACAAGTTCTATCTGATAGGCATTGGCAAGGATCAACAGGTTGCAAGCGACAAAACGGCAGCCGGTAGAGCAAAGAATCGCCGCGTCGAGGTCAAACTGATGACCAACATGGATCAGCAGCAAGCTTCAAAATAGATTTTCCCGCAGCACTCATCTGCATCACCCAACACACCGCGAAGCGCCGATGTCCGATATGCTGCGGCTGAGCGCTTCTATAACCTCTCCCAGCGGCGGCGGGGCAGCATATGGAAGACCCTGCCAGCCACCCTCCTCTCACTTTTCAAGAAAAAGTTTGTTTTCACAGAGCGGAGCTAATCTTTGAGGGCGCGGTAGACCACTCCCAAAAGAATTGATGTAAGTACCACCCACGCGAACTGGTACCAGTAAAAGAAGGGAAAGCCCAGGAGTACAGGCGTAGCCCGGGCATATAGCTGCGGGAAACACAAGGCTACGTAGGGAACCGCAAGCAGTATCCAGAGAAAGGGGCTCTTCGTCTTTTTCGCTGAAGTGTGAGAGTCGTTCGTCATTGAGTATCTGGTCAGGATGCTACCACGTCAGCGTGCGTTCCTTCACTGGCTCGGGTATCTTGGAGATATGGAGCCACGGGAAAGCGAAGAGGCCGCACAAAGGCTGGGTGAATCCGTCCAGATCATGGCACGGCTTCGAGGACCCGATGGCTGTCCGTGGGACAAGGAACAGACCTTCGATACGATTAAACGTCACACTCTCGAAGAGACCTATGAGGTCTTCGACGCGATCGAGCGGAGAGCATGGCGAGATCTGAAGGATGAACTTGGGGATCTCTTCCTGCAGGTTCTGTTCTACTCCCAAATGGCTGCCGAAGCTGGATACTTCACGATCGCCGATGTAGCGGCAAACCTGAACGAAAAGCTGATTCGACGACATCCTCATGTCTTTGGCGATGCCACAGCGGATGACGCCGCAACTGTGCTGAAAAACTGGGAAGAGATTAAGCGCGAAGAAAAACGCGCTGCAGGTAAGGCGACGGACTCTTCGCTTCTGGATGAAGTTCCCCGTTCGATGCCGGCATTAATTGAAGCCGGAAAGCTGGGTTCGCGAGCTGCCAGAGTAGGTTTCGACTGGCCCGATCTGCAAGGCATATTCGACAAAGTTGACGAAGAGATCATGGAGCTTCGTGCGGAGATCACTCCCCAGACCGGAGGTGCCCAGCCAATGAATAATGCCGCTATTGAGGAGGAGTTGGGCGATTTAATGTTTACGGTTGTGAACCTTGCACGTCATCTCAAGGTTGATCCGGAGTCCGCATTGCGAGGGGCAAATGCGAAGTTCCGAGCGCGTTTTATGGCGATGGAGGGTGCGGCAGCAGGAGAGGCCCTCGCTGCTCTTGGTCCCGAAAAACTCGACGCGCTGTGGCGAGAGGCAAAGCGGACCGAAAGTAAAGCAACCAAACTTACCTGAAACGGTTGCAAGAACAATTTGAGACCCATGAACATACAGAACGAAACGGGAATTGAGATTCGGCCATTGACGACGCTGGAGCAATTTGAGCGTTGTGTTGTTTTACAGCTCGAAGTGTGGGGATACAGTGATGGCGACCTGATTCCCAGGCGTGTCTTTCTGGTGGCCCAACGCATCGGAGGACAGGTATTAGGAGCCTTCGATGGCGATACCGTCATCGGCTTCGCCATGGCTCTGCCCGGTTATCGCAATGGGCACTCGTATCTCCATTCCCATATGTTGGCGGTTCTACCGCAGTACCGCAATGCAGGTCTGGGCCGCAGTTTGAAGTTGGCACAGCGAGAGGATGCGCTAGCCCGTGGGTTCGACCTGATGGAGTGGACCTTCGATCCGCTGGAAATCAAGAATGCCCATCTAAATGTCGCCCGGTTAGGTGCCATTTCCAGGCGTTACAAAACTGACTTTTATGGTCCTTCATCTTCTCCCTTGCAGGGTGGTCTGCCGACCGATAGGCTATACGCGGAATGGTGGCTGAGGTCCCCGAGAGTAACCGGCCTTTTGAGCGGGAAACCGGAACCCATCCAGGTCGTTGAACGCATTACTGTCCCGTACACCATCTACCAGTGGAAGCAGGACTCCCAGACCAGATTATTGGCAGAGCAGTTACAGACCGCGAATCGAGAGGCATTTGAATCAGCATTCGATCGTGGTCTCACTGTCGTTGGCTATGAGCGCGATACTGCTGGCAACGGAACCTTTCTGCTGGGTGCATGGAACAGCGAAGAGCAAGGTGCCTGGAGCTAAACGAAACAACCATGTGCCCTAACCCTGTAAGACTCTGGAAGGACGGGATCTGAAATGCTAAACATCGATGCGATCTACATGCGTGAGATCAATATGCCGCTGGCTCACCCCTTTGAGACAAGCTTCGGGGTTACAACGAGCCGTCGCATTCTTCTGATTGAGCTGAAAAGTGAGGGATTGACTGCCTGGGGAGAATGTGTCGCCGGCGAGCATCCCTACTTCAGCGACGAGATGATCGATACAGCTTGGATCATCACGGAGACTGAGCTGGCTCCTCGACTGCTTGACGCCAATCTGCAACATGCTGGCGATGTCCCTGATCTCTTGAAACAGGTACGAGGCCATCGTATGGCCAAGGCTGCGCTTGAAAATGCCGTATGGGACCTGGAATCGCAAGTGAAAAAGGTATCTCTGGCAAGTCTTCTCGGCGGATCTCGCGAGATCATTCCTTGCGGTGTGTCGATTGGAATTCAGCCCACGCTGGAAAAGGTGCTCGAGAAGATCGAAACCGAGCTAAATGCGGGTTATCAGCGTATAAAGCTGAAGTGCAAGCCCGGTTGGGACTCCCACATCTTCGAGGCGGTACGGAAGCGCTGGCCTGATATTCTCCTCAGCTGCGACGCAAACTCCGCCTACCGCATGAAAGATTTCGATCACATCGCGTCGTGGGATCAGTTCAAGCTACTGATGATCGAGCAGCCCCTCTGGTACGACGACTTCTATTTTCATTCGATGCTGCAGAAGAGAATCGAGACGGCGATCTGTCTCGATGAATCGATTCGCAATCGTCGAGACGCACTCGCAGCGATCGACATGGAATCGTGCCAGATCATCAATATCAAAGTTGGACGTGTCGGAGGCTTTAGTGAGGCGATTGCGGTGCATAATGCCGCAGCCGAGCGCGGAATTCCTGTATGGTGTGGCGGTATGCTCGAGACAGGGATCGGCCGGGCACACAACATAGCCCTCTCCTCTCTTCCAAACTTTTCGCTTCCTGGTGATGTCTCTGCTTCAGCTCGGTATTGGGCCCAGGACATCATTGAGCCTGAAGTGACCGTGAGCAAAACCGGAGAGATTATGGTACCAACCGACATTGGCTCCGGTTACGGTATTCTGCGCGATCGCATCGAAAAGCTGACCGTGCGGAAGCAGATGCTTCGCGCCAAGGCAAGTGTCACCGCCTAATTCTGGATTAGTGCTGTGGCAGAGGCGTATTCAGTAGTTGGCGAATTGCCTCCTGATAGGTCATTGCCGGGACTTTCTGAAAGTCTGAGGCATCGACGTCTGATTCGATGCTGAGGGTCTTTACCATCAGTGCGCGTATCGAGATACGCTCCTTGAAATGGGTAAAGATCCAGCGATCCTCAGTAGCAGCCGCCTGTATCAGGATTAGTTGACCGCCAGGATAGATGTGCGCCAGCATGCCCCATCCGAAGTTGACTCCGCGGAAGATGTTTCCTTCCATCCGGACGATCTGCTTTGTCTCGATGTCGATCCAGGCGCGGCCTCGCAAGCCGGTAAGAGCTTCCGCTGTCGTCGACGGTGGGTGAAACTTCGGATTCGGTTCATAGTCGATGACCAGCTCTGAGATGCCCGGACGTCTTCCGGTTTGGGGCTGACCCGGGGTATACGTATAGATCATGGCGTCAGGCATCAGACGAATTAGTTGATCGGCGACCTTTTTTCCCGATTCGGTATCTTTTATATGCTTGGCGAAAGCGTTGGGATCTTTCAGCATATCGTTCAAACGCTGTCGCTCTGCCTTGTCCTGTTCATCCGTCAAGGGTTTTCCGTCGCGAAGGATGAGTCGAGCTACTGTCCCATCTTTCGTTTCAATGACGTCACGTACCTGGTCGCCCTTGGCATTGATTAAGTGCATGCGATAGCGCAGGTGACTGTTTCGATTGTGAAGAACCTCTAACTCTTTGGCGATCGTTTCGACGACCCAAGCGCGTGGAGGGACAGAAAGCATTGATGCCTGCGCAGATTTTTCGGCATTCGGAGAGGCTCCCGTCGCTCCAGCCAATGCAAAAGCAGCTGTGGAGATAGAAAGACCCAGAACGAGAACAAGAATAGAAGGGAATTTCCTGGATGGGCGCGTTACCCCATGAGAAGCAGGTTGACTCTTTTGCTCGCGATCGATCAACCTCACTTCGTCTGACCTCACCCTGAATAACTGTAGTTTGCTCGAAATAACCCTTGCCGCCTATCTTACGTATGACGTAAGCCGACGCCGCAATGTTTTCTGGCACTTTATCGGTTTGCCTCGATCGGATGGGTTGGGTATAGTTCGGGCAAGGTGTAGATTACCTGCAGCTTTTACCAGGAGAGAAGATACTTAATGAAGCCCGCTGAAGGATCCACCGTTATAGGCAAGTCGGTCACCATTCGAGGGGAACTATCAGGAAACGAAGACCTGTACATGGATGGTGACATTGAGGGAACAATCGCACTGTCCGATCACGCCCTAACGATTGGCCCGAATGCACGAGTTCTCGCCGATATTCGTGTAAAAGACCTTAGTGTGTTTGGCAAGGTAAAAGGAAATCTGCACGCTACTGGCCGGGTCGAGATTCGGAGTTCGGCCGTTGTCGATGGGGATATCTTTAGTGCACGCCTCTCGATTGAAGAGAATGCCAGCGTTCGCGGTAAGGTGAACCTGACCCAGGGGGAACAAAATGCCAGCGTTTCGACAGGAGCTCGTACGCCCGAGCAGGAAAATCTCCTGCTTGAGCCAAAGAGTTAGCAGGAGGCGGCGAACAGATGCGTAATCTCTTCGGCGGTGGTGAAGGTGCGGGAACCTCTCGAGGAACAGATTCCAGCAGAATTCCACGTCATTCCAGTGGGTGGAAGGAGCTTCAGAAGCACCTCAAGACACAGGAAGCGCTCCGAGTCCTGGATATTGGCCCGACATCTTCCACCAACATCAACTACATTACTGGTCTTGGCCATAGCATTTACATGGCTAATCTCGTCGAAGAGGCGGCCCGTCCGGAATGGATTGCTCCAGTAGAAGCGGGAGAGGAGCCTCGTTATGACATCGAGCGATTCTTCGAAGTTAATCTGAACTTCTCTGGCCGGCAATTTGATGTTGTTACCCTTTGGGATACCGTCGATTTTCTTCCGGAGCCTCTTGTGGAACCTGTCTTCGCGAAGTTGCACGAGGTAATGGCGCCAGGCGGCCTGATGCTGGCTTTTTTTCATGCAAATAACGATCCCAATGCTGTGTTTTGTCGCTACCATCTGTCGGATACCGAAGTCGTCGAAATGCAGAAGGCAGGGAAGTATCCTTTGGTGAATATTTATAGCAACCGCAAGGTAGAAAATTTGCTCCGCGAGTTCGGCAGTTATCGATTTTTTCTTGCGAAAGATAGTCTCCGTGAGGTCATTATTACTCGCTGAATACCGGACTCCTGCCTAAAAACAAGAGACGCAAGCAAAGATACTCTTTGCTTGCGTCTCTTGTTTTTTAGCTTTAAATCTACTTGCCTGCGTTCTGTTTTTTTCGCTCGGCCCAGCGCTTCTTCATGGCATCTGCGATGCGCTTGCGCCCCTCGGGCGTTAGTTTCCGCTTTCGCCTTCCAGGAGCTGTAGATGCTTTCGTGCTTCCTTTGGGGCGACCACGACCCGCGCGTGCAGGCAGAGAAGCTTCTGTAAGCAACGCACGCGCCTGCTGTAACTTAAGAATCTGTGCGTCTAGCTCAGCAATGATCCGACTTACTTCCACTGAAGTCTCCTAGCTACTGGGGATGCTCACATACTCCTGACAAAAGTCGTTCGATATCGAGAGTAGATAGTGAAACTATGATAACGATACAGAACTTAGTACGCTGTCGCAAACCACAGAGTAGTTATAAGAGAACTCATTGGTGACCAGTTTCAATCTTTTCTTTTTCCGGGTTTACTTCCGATTGTGTTCGTATTGCAAATCCGGGACCGGATTGATCCATCTTTTCGTAATATGTATTTCCTAGTCCTCGGCGCTCGACAGATCGTTGCAGGTGACGTTGCAAACCGTGAAGCATGCCGTCTTTATCGCGAGCGAAGTCCGATGCCATGCGGCTCAAAGCATAGGTCACAATATCGCTGTGATGAAGGTCGCGCATGCCTGGGTCGCGTCGCAGGTTAAGCCAGAGTCGATGAACAAGCTGGACCTCATCGGGCTGAATGGTTGGCGCATGTGGCCCGATATGGAAGCTAAGTGACTCGCCGTCAGGTTTGATGATGTAGAAGGTGAACTGTCTCTTAGGCTCTGGTAGCGCTTCCCATGCTTGTCCGACATGATAAGCCTGTTCTTCTGCAGTCAGCTTGCTGGAGAGTCCTGAGACGACAGCGGCTGCATCCAGCGAGTTCGCTGTTTGGACCAAGGCAGCGAAGATGTCGCCAGCCGGGACTACAAGAAGCGAGATATGTTTCCCAAAGCTTTCAGCCACCGATACTGCTTTGGTAAATAACATCTGCTCATGCTCGCTGAATAACTGCTCGGATGCCTCTACATATTCCGGGCCACCGACACCCATCATTCGGGCAGCCAGAACGACAATATCTTGCTCGTCTGTATTGGTGTGGGTGAGGGCCCACTTTAGAGCGAACGGAGCAGCGGCGTCTCGCATCGTCACAATCACTGAGCCCGAGCGAATATCGAGCGATGAACTTCTTACAGTGTCCTGATGCTCTAGCTGAAAATGCTCTCGCATCTGACGTGAAGTTAGGTCATGACGCTTCTTGTTGTTTCTCTCGGAGAGAGAAAAGATTACGAAGAAGGCTGCAGCAAAAATGACGCCGCTGACAGTAGCTACCGATTTAGTGAAGAGGTTAACGATCGCTGTGGTGGAAAGCACGAGAAAGACCGAGATCAGGCCGATTGGAATCTCAGTCTTGCCGATACGAATATTTAAGGGAACTTTCCAGCCGCGTTCTCCGTGGTATTTCCAGCGCAGAATGAGCATCGCAAGCGCGTTGAAGGTAAAACTCCAGATCACGCCGAACGCATATGCCTCGCCAATAATGACGACGTTGCCATGTGTCAGAGCAATGACCAGCAACTGCATGCTAGCTACAAGGTTCACAATACGGTAGCTAGTACCGTACTTCTTCTGTGGTTTGCGAAACCAATCGGTCAGAACCCCATCTTCCGCAATCCGCATCAGCACGCCAGTCGAGCCTACGATAGCGGTATTTACGGCTCCGCCTAGAATCAGAAAGCCGACAAGAACCACGAAGCACCTGAAGGCAAAGCGGAGAACTTCCGGGCCAACCATATACATGGCCATTCCAGCGATTAGGTTGTCACGATATACGTGGACCCGTACCGAGTCCGGAATAATCATGACTGCCAGCAGAGTGCAGAGTCCGGTAAAGAAAAAGCTGTACGTTGCAATAACCAGCGCAGCGCGCTTCAGATTTTTTAACTTAGGGTGTTCGATCTCACGATTTACCTGTGCCAGAGACTCTTCGCCGCTCATCGCGAGAACGGAGTGTCCAAAAGCCATGAGCACACCAAAGAGTCCCAGCGACGTGGCAAACTTTGTGCCCTTGAGGAATCCCAAAGCGTCGGAGCTAAAGTGGAGGTTAGAAGGAATTGGAAGGGGCGGAAGTTGCGCACCTCGGTGGAAGACAGTAAAGGTGCCCCAAAATAAAAGAATCACCACCATGACGGTGGTGATCTTCATGATGTCCAGGGCGCGCTGACTGGACTCTTCGATCCCCTTTATGTTTTGCCACCAGAAATAGAGAGTGATTATTGCAGCGATGCATGCTGAGGCGATATCCGGCCGCAAGTGCGGAACGGTTGTCCAATGGAATCTCGTGCCGGCGAATGCAAAAAAATCGTTCAGGAGCCCGATGATGTATTGACCGGCGGAAACACCCGAGATCGGCCCCGTCAAGACGTAGTCAAACATCAGGGCAGAGACGCTGATCTTGGCGAAGGTGCTGCCGAGCGCTTCTTTGACGATTCTGTAGACACCGCCTCTCGTAAACATCGAGCAGCTTTCTACATAGACCGATCGGACGGCATAGGCGAAAAAAACGACGAACAGGATGAGCCACGGAGCAGATTTGCCGATGGCCTCTTCCGACAGACCTCCTGCATAGAACGCTGAGGAGCCTAAATCGTTGAGAACAATAGCGGCCGCACGCCAGAAGGAGATGAATGTCAGCATGACCGAGGACGCCACCACGAGGCGCACCCGGTTCGATTGCGGCAGAACGACAGTATTTTTCTCTGAAGCCATTGATTGTCTAGGACGCATCCGACGGCTGTCATAGCGTCCAGAAACCTATCGTCCGATAGCTAGTTTAAGGGGGCACGCCAACAGCGTCAATTGGTCTGGCTATCTTTCATTTGGTTTCCGGAGGGAATCGACGATTTTACCGCTCGTCTTCCTCATCGCTTGTGAAGATCTCCTGGACGTCCGTCACAACGGTGAAGACAACTACGAGCATCGATCCACATACGCCAATAAAAAACATCGGCACCAGAATCCGACCGAGAAGATGGATGAGGGGGTCCATAAATCACCCTTAATTATAGAGCGATTATGCCAGTAGGATTCGGTGATAGACTCAAGCGCGATGCGACTTATTCCCGGACGGCTGTGGTGCATGGCTGCGTTTTCCGGTGTTTTGCAGGTCGTACCTTTCCCCATTGCTGGCCCGGTTCAACCGTGGCGTGCCGCTCTGTGCTGGGTTGCGCTTACTCCACTCCTGTGGGCTCTTACGCGTAAAAACAGCCAGGGCGAGCCTCTAAAGGTCGTCCATGCTGCGGCTTTGGCCTATCTTTGCGGTGTGATCTGGTATTTAGGCAACTGCTATTGGATCTACCAGACGATGTATCTCTATGGTGGTCTGGATAAACCCGTTGCCGCTGGGATCCTGTTGCTGTTCTGCCTCTATCTTAGCCTCTATCATGCACTCTTTGGAGCTCTCATAGGGGCGGTGCGATGCCGTATTGGATTGCAGTTCGCTCTATTGCTAAGCCCCTTTCTCTGGATAGCTGTCGAATTAGCCCGATCGCGTATCACAGGGCTGCCCTGGGACCTGCTTGGAATCGCTCAGATCGATAATTTAGCTCTTACTCGTCTTGCACCTTTTACTGGAGTTTACGGGCTCTCTTTTGTTATCGCGCTGGTCAATGCGCTTTGGTTAGTTCGACTTGAGATCCGCGAGCGCCGATACACGCGATTTATTCTAAGCATCATGGGGGTGGTTCTCGTCGTCGTTTATGTGATGGGGATTCGGCGCGTTGCAGCGCCTCGCAGATATCCGGCAACCGCTTCCGCAACCTTGGTGCAGCAAAATTTGGAGGTCGGTGCCGCTGCGCAGGAGCCCGAACCTCCTGTTTCACAACTGCTTGAATCTTTTTCGTTTTTGAGCCGCCATCCGGGAGATCAAATGTACCTCGGAATTCCTGGTCAAAAAGCCACTCCATTCGTCCGCTTTACACCATCTCCGCAGCCCCGAGATTCCGATCTTATCGTGTGGCCTGAGTCCCCCGCGCCCTTTGACGAAAACGATCCAGAGTTTCGTTCTGCTCTTTCTTCTCTTGCCCGTCAGGCACACGCCCCCATCATTGTGGGCAACGTAGCGACCGACCGCACTACTTCAAACGCTCGTGGATTTTTTCTTTTCAATTCGGCATCCTTCGTCTCGTCTCAGGGTGAGTTTGTCGGCCGCTACGACAAAATGCATCTGGTGCCCTTCGGAGAATATGTACCCTACAAAAACTTTTTCTTCTTTGCGCAAAATCTTCTCCACGAGGCCGGTACCTTCGACGCTGGAGCAACGCGAAGTCTCTTTGACGCGAATGGCCACCGCTATGGCACTTTTATCTGTTACGAATCCATCTTCGCTGATGAAGTTCGCCAGTTTGTCCGCAACGGAGCCGATGTGCTGATCAACATTTCGAACGATGGTTGGTATGGAGATACCAGCGCTCCGTGGCAGCACCTGAACATGGTACGGATGCGCGCGATCGAAAATCACCGCTGGATCTTGAGGGCCACCAATACAGGTGTCACTGCAGCCATCGATCCCTCCGGCAGAGTCGTGGAAGCTGCACCGAGGCATGTACGCACCAGCATCAGAGTTCGCTTCGGTTATGAGCATGACATTACCTTCTATGCTGCTCACGGAGATTGGTTCGCCTGGCTCTGTGCCTTTGTGACGATAGGCTCCCTCAGCCTGATTCGCGCTCCACGGTTTCGCAGGCTAGAAGGCTGATCCTCGATCCAGTTTTCCAGGTCAGGTTATCAACCTCCAGCGGCGCCGCGTGAAAGTTTTGCCGTAGACTAGAACTATGCTGACTGATCTGGAATACACGTACTCCCCGGTGCGCGAAAAAGTTCGCGATCTGCGGGAGTATCTTTGACGCGCCTCGCCTGCGTCGCGACTTAGCCGAGATTGAGCAAAAGATAGCTGACCCTGCCGTATGGGCCGATCCCAGTCGATCGCAGCCTCTTATGCGAGAGCGTAAGCGTCTGGAAAATCTGCTCGCGGATGACACTGAGCTTGCGCGCCGATCGGACGATATTGAGGCCTACTTTGACCTTGCGCGTGAGGGCGAGGATACCGAATCAGACCTCGAACGTGAAATTCCTGCACTTGTCGACTTTGCTGACAAACTCGAATCGAAGACGATGCTCTCTGAGGAGAGCGATTCCCTTAATGCGATTGTAGTCGTCCACCCTGGCGCGGGAGGTACCGAATCTCAGGATTGGGCCGAGATGCTGATGCGCATGTACATTCGATGGGGCGAGCGACAGAATTTTAAAGTTGAAATCAATGAGATTCAGGATGGAGATGAGGCTGGTATCAAATCCGCGACCTTCACCCTCTCCGGAGACTTCGCGTATGGCCTGCTTTCAGGCGAGACCGGTGTACACCGCCTGGTCCGCATTTCTCCCTTTGATTCGGCGAAGCGTCGTCACACGAGTTTTGCTTCTGTCTACGTTTCCCCGGAGATCGACGACACGATTGTGATCGACATCAAACCCGAGGACCTGCGTATCGATACCTATCGCTCCGGAGGAAAAGGCGGTCAGCACGTCAACACTACGGATTCGGCAGTTCGTATTACTCATCTTCCGACCGGGCTGGTTGCGGGCTGCCAGAACGAGCGTTCGCAGCATAAGAACAAGGAAAGAGCGATGAAGTTGCTTCGTTCCCGCTTGTACGAGTATGAGCTTGAGAAGAAGAAGGCCGTTAGCAAAAAGCTCGAAGATTCCAAGCTCGACATTAAATTTGGTTCGCAGATTCGAAGCTATGTCATGCAGCCGTACCGAATGGTCAAGGATCTCCGTACACGTGTCGAAGTTGGCGATGTCGATCGTGTACTCGATGGCGACCTTGAGCCCTTTATTCGTGGCTATTTGAAGATGCGGCGTGAAGGTGGCATACCGCAAGCGGTGACATCAGACGAGGATCTTTAAGACTTTATGAAGGTCGTCGTGACGTTTTTGTCGTTCAGATTGGATTGGTTCTTGCTGATAGGCTAAGGTACGATTTTAAACATGACTGGTATACCGGGAACTTCATTTGGCGCTGCTATCGTCGGTTTCTTTGTCGTGTTGGCCTGGCGCATTCGGGAAGGACAGACCCCAGTCACAGTAAAAAAGGTTGTCATTCCACCTCTGGGAATGGCGACCGGTTTTTCCATGTTTCTGGTTCCGATCTTCCGTGTTCCATGGACATGGGCCATCAGCGCATTTCTCCTCGGAGCACTTGTTCTCGCATACCCTCTCATTCGCACCTCGCGGCTTACACGGCAGGGAGAGGTGATCATGATGCATCGATCCAAAGCCTTCTTTGCCGTCATCGCGGTGCTGGCCTTGATTCGCCTCGCCGCTCGGAGATACGTGAACAGAGTCGTGTCATTGGAACAAACTGCCGGCCTGTTCTTCGTTCTGGCTTTCGGTATGATTCTCAGCTGGAGAATCAGCATGTTGTTGGAATATCGCCGTCTAACTGGTGACTGATGCAGTTACTTGTAACTGTCCATCGTGAGAGCCGCCATGGTAGATGTTGTTCGTCTTAGTTGCGAATGCCGGCCAGAAAAGCTGTTTGAACGCGATTGAAGCTGCGCCCGCGCAGGATGGCGGCGACAATGGTGCGAGTAGCACGAGGGTCGCTGATGCGCACGTAGCGGCAGCCGGCATTTCGGTCGATCGCCATTTCCGGGACGAGTGAGATCCCGACGCCAGCCGTAACCATCCCCAAAAGACTGCTGAACTGAGCGCTTTCGAAGGCGATATTAGGCGTAATGCGCGCGTGCGTGCAAGCCGCGATGCTGAGGTCTCGAAAACAATGACCGTCGCGCAACATGACAAAAGGTTCTCCGCGAAGATCTCTGAGGGCAAGCGACTCTGCGCCTGCGTATGGATGGTCTTTTGGCACCACGGCGAAGAGTGGCTCGGTGCGGATAGGGAACAGTTCGAGGTCTTTGTGGCGTAGAGGAAGAGCGAGAATCGCGAGATCGAGGGACAGGTCGCGTAGGCTTTCGACAAGGACCGGCGTCGTTTCTTCAACGATACGCAGCTTTGCGTCGGGATACTTCTTTGCAAATGCTGCTGTGAAGCGTGGCATCAGATAAGGTGCGATGGTTGGAATAGCGCCGACGCTTACGCTGCCACGAACATCCATGTTCTTATCAGCCACGCTTGACCGCGCTGTCTCAATCTGCTCCAGAATAGAGCGGGCATGGGGGATAAAGGCGCGACCAGCCTCTGTGAGGCGGACGCTACGACCGAGACGGTCAAACAGTTTCGTGCCCAGGTCTTCTTCGAGTTTGAGGACCTGCTGTGAGAGTGATGGCTGGGCGATCTGGCAGCGCTCAGCCGCGCGGCTGAAGCTGCCTGTTTCCGCAATGGCGCAAACATATCGTAACTGATGAAATTCCATAGGCAATGCCTATACTCTCAATGTGAATTATATATTGGAACTATATCCCTGCCCGGTGCTACATTCAGTTCGTTGGATTCGATGCTTGGGGTTCAGGTGAGCCATTGAGTTGAGCGGAGACAACTAATAAGGAGAGAACCCATGTCAACCGAAGCGAAGTGCCCCGTCCCCCACGGCAGTGGCGCAAGTAGGACGAATCGCGACTGGTGGCCGAACCAGCTCAACCTGAATCTGTTGCATCAGCACTCGTCTCTGTCTGATCCCATGGGTGAGGATTTCAACTACGCTGAAGAATTCAAGAGTCTCGACTACGCTGCTCTCAAGAAGGATCTGGTGGCGCTAATGACGGACTCGCAGGATTGGTGGCCTGCGGACTTCGGCCATTATGGCCCATTGTTCATTCGCATGGCATGGCACAGCGCGGGGACCTATCGTACCGGTGACGGTCGTGGAGGTGGCGGTAGAGGTCAGCAGCGCTTTGCTCCCCTCAACAGTTGGCCCGACAACGTCAATCTGGACCGAGCGCGACGGCTGCTGTGGCCGATCAAACAGAAATACGGCAAGAAGATCTCGTGGGCAGATCTTTTGATCCTCGCAGGAAATGTCGCTTTGGAATCCATGGGCTTTAAGACCTTCGGTTTCGCGGGCGGACGTGCGGACGTCTGGGAGCCTGATCTGGATGTGAATTGGGGACTCGAGTCGACCTGGATGGGAACCGATAAACGCTACTCGGGGGAACGTGATCTCGCCAATCCGTTCGGAGCCACAACGATGGGGCTGATCTACGTCAATCCCGAAGGCCCGGAGGGTGTTCCAGATCCCGTCAAGGCAGCCAGAGACATCCGTGAGACTTTTGGCCGGATGGCAATGAACGATGAAGAGACGGTCGCTCTGATTGCGGGTGGCCACACGTTCGGTAAGACGCATGGAGCGGGTCCGGGCACACATTTAGGTCTAGAGCCGGAAGGATCCGCAATCGAGGAACAGGGTCTCGGCTGGACGAGCGCCTACGCCACGGGGATTGCGGGCGATGCCATCACCAGCGGCCTGGAAGTTACCTGGACCAGCACGCCGACTCGGTGGACCAGCAACTTCTTCTGGAACTTGTTCGGATATGAGTGGGAACTTACGAAGAGCCCTGGAGGCGCACATCAGTGGAAGCCAAAGGGTGACGCAGGCGCAGGTACAGTGCCGGATGCACATGATCCGTCGAAACGTCATGCGCCAGCTATGCTGACCACGGACCTCGCGCTGCGCCTCGATCCGGCCTATGAAAAAATTTCGAGACACTTCTACGAGAATCCAGATGCCTTTGCTGATGCATTTGCACGCGCTTGGTTCAAGCTGACGCATCGTGACATGGGACCGCGGGCACGTTATCTCGGCCCGGAGGTTCCGAAAGAGGAGCTTATATGGCAAGATCCCATCCCCGCGGTGGATCATGTTTTGATCGATGATCAGGACATCGCCGCCCTCAAGGGTAAGATCCTCGCGTCCGGATTGACGATTTCGCAACTGGTCTCTACCGCCTGGGCGTCTGCTTCCAGCTTCCGCGGCTCCGACAAGCGCGGCGGTGCAAACGGAGCTCGCATTCGCCTTGCCCCTCAGAAGGATTGGAAGGTCAATGAGCCTGAAAGGCTGCACCTGGTTTTGGCGGCACTCGAAAACATTCAGAGCGAGTTCAACCAATCCCAGACTGGCGGTAAGAAGATCTCACTCGCCGATCTCATCGTGCTGGGTGGTTGCGCAGGGGTCGAGCAGGCCGCGAGGAACGCCGGTATCAACGTGACCGTCCCCTTTACCCCTGGGCGCATGGACGCGTCGCAGGAGCAGACAGATGTGGAATCCTTCTCGGTGCTCGAACCAGCCGCGGATGGCTTCCGTTCTTACACCAATGGAAATGGCAACGCCCCGGCCGAGGTAGAACTGTTGGACAAGGCGCAGCTTTTAACACTGACTGCACCAGAGTTGACTGTGCTTGTCGGTGGTCTGCGTACACTGGGCACCAACTACGGCCAGACTGAGCTTGGTGTCTTCACGAAAAGGCCGGAGGCACTCACTAACGATTTCTTCCTCAATCTTCTCGACATGAGAACAGTTTGGAAAGCGACCTCAGACTCCAAGGACACCTTTGAAGGACGAGATCGCAAGACGGGGGAAGTAAAGTGGACGGCAACTCGCGCCGATCTCATATTCGGTTCAAACGCGCAACTGCGCGCGTTGTCGGAGGTGTACGGAAGTTCAGACGCACATAGGAAGTTCGTTGATGACTTCGTCGCGGTATGGAACAAGGTTATGAACCTTGACCGCTTCGATCTTTCGAAGTCTCACCAGTAGACATTTCTCTCGGTGCTCGAACCCGATCGAACACCCGATGTCGGGTTAGATTGAGGTTCGAGTGCTGTGAGAAATGTCTACGTAATATGGTGGAGGCGGCGGGAGTCGAACCCGCGTCCGAAAAAACCTTCAACAGAGAGCCTTCATGCTTTTTCCGGTTCATCTTTGTCTCGTCATCGGCGCTTAGAACGGACGAAGATGCGACGACGACCAGCCTGATCGATCTCACCATCCCCGCGCAGGCGGAGCAGGTTTGGCCAGCCTACTGTGCGACGATCGGTACGGGCCCGTAGGCGAAGCCCGAGCGATCGGCTACTTAGTTAATTAAGCAGCAAGCGCGAATTGAGGTTCGGCACTTATAGTTTTGTGAGCGATTACGGGTGTCCACACCCCGGCATGCCTCTCTGCCGCAAGCAATCCCGTCGAAGCCGTGACGCCCCCATTTGGAGCTGGCACCAACATTGCATTGGGCCGTGCAAAGAACTACCTCCAGTATATCGCGAATCGATATCTCTCTGAGCGTCTCGCGCTGCTCAGGCGAAAGCCAGGATGACCGCTCCGATCGCAATCAGGGAGACTCCACCTATTTTAAGAGGGGTCAGTCTCTCACCCAAAAAGATCCAGGCCCCAAAGATCACCAGAACAACACTCAGTTTATCTACCGGCGCGACACTTGATGCAGGCCCGAGCTGCAATGCGCGGAAGTAACAAAGCCATGAGAGCCCGGTCGCTATTCCTGAGAGAAGCAGAAAAATCCAGCTGCGCACCGGAATAAGAGATAGGCCCTGATGCGTTTCCAGGCTAATTGCAATCGCCCATGTGAACAAGACCACTACAGTTGTGCGGATCGCCGTCGCGAGGTTAGGGTCGATTCCCGCCACTCCGACCTTGGCAAGAAGCGCGGTGGCTGCTGCAAAGATCGCGGACAAGAGCGCCCAGAAAAACCAGCTCATCTTGCGAGGATAGCCCGCCTTGAGTTGAAACCGCGATAAACCTTTTAGAGAGACGCTCCCTCGAGATCAACACTCTCCGAGTCGCCACGTTCGATTGCAGCTCGGATCTGGGAAGGTGTTTTCCCTTTTTTCGTCTCCTGGTAGGCGAAAACCGCCTCTCGCATGCAGGTAGAACAAGCCGCTCCATGGGTGCCTTCAAAGCAGCTGTGCAGACTGTTGTGACCGAGAGCACGATCACATCGGCAATAGCAAGGCTGTTGATGTAGCACGGCGGGTATCTTTGCGGCCATCTTATAGGCTGTAACCTGATACGGATGGGAGAAATAGGGGCCGGTGAGCTGTTGGCCGCTTAAGACGGGCGGTAGCGCTTTGGCGGGAGGTTTCGCATTATAGGCAGGAATTTCCACCGCTGGATTACTCCACTGCGCAGAGGCAGCTATGGTGACCAATCCCAACGCCAACAGCCCAAGAATCCGCTTCATATAGCCATTCTAAGATCAAATCTCAAGAAAAGCATTCGGCAAAAAAAAGACGGCACGAACAATGTTCGTGCCGGGAGGCCAGTGACGCAACCTGTGTCAACCGAGCAGTCGCTCAAGGTTGAAAACTGTTCGGGATGACTCATCCCGTAAAACGAATATACCACAAAATGGAAAAAGAAATAGGAAAATATGTTGTGTCATATAAAAATAGAGTCGGCGCAGTCGAGATCTATGATCGAATTCAGTATAAGTTATTGAAAAATATACAAATTTAACAGAACATTGGACCTTGAAATTTCTCAAGGGGGAGAAATCAGATGTCTACGCATTTTGGGATTGTAGGGCTTTGGGGTGAATCCCGTCGTCAGCTAGAGGTTCGACTACTCGACGAGAAGGTTTTAGCTCAACGCAACGCGGGAGCTGAGATATATGGAGTCGGCAACGCTGCGTTTAGAATTAGAAAATCGTTGAAAACCAAGAGATAGGCATGACAGCAATAAGTGAGAGAAAAAGGGCACTTACGTTTCAGGAACTCCTGTTCCGGCTTCAAAGATTTTGGGCGGATCAGGGATGTGTCCTTCAGCAACCTTATGATGTAGAGGTCGGGGCCGGCACAATGTCCCCGGACACATTCCTCCGCGTTCTAGGACCTAAGCCGGTCCGAATCGCCTACGCGCAACCCTCACGACGACCAGCAGATGGCCGGTACGGTGAGAATCCGAATCGTCTGTTCCGCCATACCCAGCTTCAGGTAATTCTTAAACCGCCTCCGGAGCGGATCCAGGAGCTATATCTCGAGTCGCTCGAGGCGATTGGGATCAATCTACGGGAACACGACATTAAATTCGAAGAGGACAACTGGGAGTGGCCGGTTGGAGGAGCCTGGGGTGTTGGCTGGCAGGTTATGCTCGATGGCCTCGAGATTACACAATTTACCTATTTCCAACAGTGTGGCGGAATGGATCTTGATCCCATATGTGGAGAGATAACCTATGGTCTCGAACGTATCGCAGGCTTTCTTCAGGACGTCGATTCCATCTATGACATCGTGTGGGCGATCGAGCCAGATACAGGTCGCAAAGTTACCTATGGCGAAATGAGATTGGCGGAAGAGGAACAGTTTTCAGCGTACAGCTTTGATTATGCTGAAGTTCCGAAGCTCTGGGAGCACCTCAGGCTTTATGAATCAGAATGTCTTGATCTGCTGGAAAAAAGCAAAAATATGGACGAGATGGATTCGTTAACTCTTACGCGATTTCCGGTTCTGGGGGCGTATGAGCTGGCGCTGAAGTGCTCGCATGTCTTCAATCTGCTGGATGCGCGAGGTGCAATCTCGGTGACTGAGCGTGTCGGCGTTATGGCACGAATTCGCTCCCTGGTCGTAGGTGTGGCTAAGGCCCACGCAGCCCAAGGTGAATTGCTTACGGAAAGACGAGCAAAAGTTTAGGCCGCAGACTTGTGGCCTCGCGAGCAGTTGCTGAAGAACCTTGGGTCCCTATGTTGGACGAATGAAGGAATGAGTTAATAGTGATGGCGGATTTTCTTTTTGAGATCGGATTAGAAGAAGTTCCTGCAAGGATGATCGCAGATGCTGAAGCAGAGCTGAAGCGAAGGATTCTTGCTTTACTGGAACGCGAACGTTTGGTCGAATCCGGCGCTACATTGAATAGCTTTTCAACACCCCGCCGGATGGCGGTTCTCATTTCCAATGTTGCTGAGCGCCAACAGGACACGTCCGAGGAGCTCATCGGCCCTTCCACTAAGGTTGCGTTTAAGGAAGGGGCGGCCACGCCTGCGGCAATCGCTTTTGCTAAAAAAGCGGGGGTAGCTGTTGAAGCACTAAAGACGATAGTCACTCCGAAGGGAGAGTATCTCGCGGCAACCCTGATAAAGACAGGGCGCTCTGCTTCTGCTGTCATTGCTGACGAGCTTCCGAAAGAACTTACCTCCATCTATTGGGCTAAGAGCATGTATTGGCGCCCGGGAAAGCCAGAACGGTTTGTGCGTCCTGTTCGTTGGATGATCGCGTTGCTGGGAGAAGAGATTGTTCCATTTGAGTTCGGAGGGAAGCCCGCAGGCAGGGTCACTTACGGGCATCGTGTGCTTTTTGGAGATGCAGCAATCGCAATCCAGACACCGTCAGAGTATGAGGCAGCGCTGCTGGACGCGTATGTGATTGCCGACGCGGAAGTCCGGCGGCACAAGATCCGTAAGGCTCTCGATCGCATTACCCGCACTGTAGATGGCGCCGTGTGGCGCGAAGATCATGAATTGATCGATACGTTGACCCATCTCACGGAGTGGGCCTCGGATCAATCGGTCATTCTCGGCAGCTTCGAGTCCCAGTACCTCACTCTGCCGGAGGAAGTCCTGGTGACCGTTATGCGTGATCATCAGAAATACCTGGCTGTGGAAGGTTCATCGGGTAAGCTACAACCCAATTTTCTCGCTGTCTTGAATACTGAGGCGGATGACGATGGGCTAGCGCTCATTCGTCATGGAAACGAGCGAGTGCTCAGGGCACGATTTAATGACGCACGCTTCTTCTGGGAGTTCGACCAGAGGATCTCCCTCAAAGATCGGGTAAAGCTCCTGGAGAATGTCACTTTCCAGAAGGAACTGGGAAGCTATGCCGCTAAGACCACCCGTGTCCGAGAGTTGGCCCTTGGACTGGCTGAACTGGCGATATCGCGCAGTTGCAAGGTGGATGGAGTTGCACTGGACGAAGCCGCAACATTGGCGAAGACTGATCTCACAGCCGAGTTGGTTAAGGAGTTCACCGAGCTTCAAGGCATCGTTGGTGGTCTTTACGCGAAAGCGCAGGGACTTTCACCTGTGGCCAGCGACGCTATCTACGATCAGTATCTTCCGGGCTCGATGGAGGATGCTGTGCCGCGTACTGTGGAAGGCTCGCTACTCTCAATCGCCGATAAAGCGGACACCATCGCTGGAATGTTCGGGCTAGGAATGGAACCCACCGGTTCGAAAGATCCCTTCGCTCTACGTCGTGCAGCGAATGGAATCGTAAAGATTCTTGCTGAGAGTTCTACGCCTTTGCCGCTTACGTTGAGCGAAGTTGCCGGCCGGGCGACGGCCAATGAAGCGGTGGAAGTGCGTGTCCGGCAGTTTCTGATAGAACGGCTTGACTTCTATCTGCGTGAGACGCGAGGACAGGCCTACGATGTTGCGAAGGCGGTGCTTGCCGCTGGAAGTGACAATGTGCGTGATGCTGTCGCTCGTGCGGAGGCAGTCACAGCGGTTCGCGGCTCGGCGGATTTTGAAGCGGTCAGCGCAGCCTTCAAACGAATGAAGAACATTCTTGCGCAGGCGAAAGAGAAAGGCTACTCTGGCGCGGATTCCGCAGTTGTTGCGGCGGATGAGACGCACCGAGCGCAGCTGGATCTGCAGAATGCCGCGGAAAGTGTGCGAGAAAAAGTCTTGGCGTTGCGCTCACAGCATAGCTATATTGCGTCCCTTGAAGCTGTAGCTACGCTTCGTCCGCAGGTCGATGCGTTTTTCGATCAGGTGATGATTATGGATCCTGACGACAGGATTCGCAAAAGCAGGTTGGCGCTGCTCGCTTCCATTATTAGGAGTTTTTCGGGCATCGCAGACTTTTCCGAGATCGTTACAGCCGGTTAGGTTTTGATGATCTCCAGAACGACGCTAGTCTTATCGGAGTTGCGGCCGTTAATTCGGGAGGATTTCTAATTAGTTCAAGCGTTGCAGCCGCGCGATTAGTTTCTCCGCCAATGGCTCTCCTGACTCTGTCCATAGCAGTCGGCTTGAGATGCCACAGTTTTTTTCAATCGATAGCGTGAATGCGAGCAGCATCTCGATATTTTGCTGGATGTACTTTTGTGCCTCTTCGTCAAGGACCTCTTTTTGCTCTTCATCCAGAATCCAAGGAGTATCAAGACCAAAGTCGATCCGGATGTGCCCGTTTTGTTCAAAGGCGGCCTGATCGAATTCAGGTCCAAAACCGAGAATTTTTACGGTGTAAGGTTCGCGTCGCCAAAGTGTATCGAGCGCAGCTTCTGAGATAGGCGCTTCATTGCCTTCTGGAACCCACAACTTCCACCTCATCTCGAACTCATACGCCATATCATCGTGAAGTTGTTCGGTCGCTTCAGCAACCGCATTTTCGATGATGGAATCCTCACTGGACTGCGCTCGGTCATCATTCACATAAATACGCTGATAAACCGGTGATTCAGTAAAGCTAATTGGGTAAACGGATGCGGCCGCGATGCGCTTTTCACCGCTTACGATGGCAAACTGCCGCAGAACCGAGACAAGGGTCCCCGGCAGCGCGTCGAAGCGGAAGTTAGGAAACCAGAGACTGAGATAAAGCTGGTCGGCCATTCCGATAGTGTACAAGCTCCCGGAGAAGGGCGAAGAACGACGAACTTCGAAGAGATGAGAAGATAGATGGAGACGGTTTCACGATGGTGGTGTCGATAGATAAGCTGCGAAAGGGATTGCTCGCTGGCGCGGGCCTTCTTGTTTTGGTCATAGCAGGTTTTCTGGCGTATGCGCATCATCGTGCCCATCGATTTCTCACCGAGCTTCCGCGCAAATTAGGGGCCGACATCCGACAAGAGACCAATTCATTTACCTGGTCCCAGACGATAGAAGGCAGGACCGTTTTCACGGTTCACGCTGCAAAAGCCATTCAGCACAAAGACGGCAAGTACACAATGCATGATGTAGAAATCACCGTCTACGGTCGCGGAGAAGGAGCGGGGAGTCGTGTCGACCGGATCTATGGTAAGGAGTTCGAACTGGATCAGGCCGCGGGTGTAGTACGAGCCATGGGAGAGGTTCACCTTGACCTTCAGGCCCCTCCCAAGCCGGGTAATTCAACCTCGCCCGAAAGTGCTTCCTCTCATAACGAAGATCTAAAAGGGACGCAACTGATTCACGTTAAGACAAGTGGTCTGGTCTATCTTCAGAAACTGGGTGTGGCTGCAACCGACCAGGAGATCGAGTTCGAGTACAACGGTATGACCGGGCATGCCACAGGAGCCGACTACAACACAGATAGCGGCGTGCTTCTGCTGCACTCCGCCGTGAAAATAAGCGGCCTTGACCATGGCCGTCCCATCTTGCTAACCGCCGATCGCGCAGACCTGAATCGGGAGAGTCACAAGGTAGTTCTCACGCAGGCCAGATTCGTTACGGTCGATGCTGAAAAAGGAGGAGAAGCGGCGAGACAGACCGTCGAGACTCGGCAAGCAACAGCATTCCTTCGCGATGATGGATCCGCCGATCACCTCATCGGTGAAGGCGGGGTGGCAATCACCACCAGCAATGGGGCAAAGATCACATCTCAACGAGGTGAGATGTTCCTCAGCCGCATCAATAAGCCTGAGTCCTTACGGTTATTTGGCAACGTGCATTACGACGCTGATACTCCCGAGCGCCATGCAACCGGAGACGCTTCCGAAATGAAGAGCAGTTTCAACGCCCAGGGAAATCTGTCAAAGGCAGTTTTCGTCGGTTCAGTTCATCTCAGCGAGCATATAGCTTCAACGGGAAAACCTCGGTCCGGAAGCGAGAGGGAACTGGTTGCCGATACCGTCGATATGACGATGGCTAGTAACGGACAAGGAGGAGCTTGGCTGCAGCACGCCATAGCGACTGGAGATGCCTGTCTTAGAGTTGCAAACTCCGATAAAGAAGGAGATGGTATTCGTACGAATACCATAAGAGGGTCCGTATTGACGGCTCACTTTGTGAGAGAAGGAGACAGAAGCCGGTTGGCTGAGGTCCATGGCGATGGTTCTACACTCCTCGAACAGAAGGATAGCGACGGTTCGATGCAGACGAGCTCTGCCGATACGCTCAACGCTGTCTTCGGCCGCCCAAACCCAGCTTCTTCTCAGGTACAACCTTCGTTCGGCGGTCTCGATCAAGTTGAAAGTGCATTGCTCCAAGGGCATGTGACGATCCGTCGTATGTTGAAGCCGGCCCCGAAAGGGTCTCTGGAAGGTGATAGAGCGACCGCACAGAAGGCTACATATGAGGGGCGCAGTCAACGCATTCTGTTGGTCGGGGCCGTCGAGCTGCAAAACTCCGAAGGCACGTTTTGGGCGAATCGTCTTGAGATGGATCAGAGATCTGGAGATGCCACTGCCGAAGGCTCAGTCAAAGCGAACTACCAACAAGGCAAATCTGGTGAACCTTTGCATGTGCTGGCACAGCGCGCAGATTGGAAAAAAGCAACGGATACAGCAATTTTTTATGGCTCACCCAGCAAACCTGCTCGTTTGTGGCAGAAAGAGTCCCAGATCGAGGCTCCCGTGCTTCAGTTCGAGCAGTTGAAGCAACGGCTGACGGCCCGAGCCGATCGACCTGGCCCTGCCATGGCGGTACGCACGGTGCTGGTGAGTGCGGGAGACGCCAACCCGCATAAATCCGTGGCGCTTGCAGGAGCCGCGTCCGCACCTCGGAGAGTTACGGTTGTTCGCATCGGAAGTCGGGAAATGGTTTACTCTGGCGAGACCCAGACCGCCCAGTTTGAAGGTGGCGTGAAGGTTGAAAGCGCCGATGGAGTCATGCATGGCGAACAGGCAACCGCCTACTTTCGACGGGAAAAGGCTCTGCAGAATCCCGCATCTGAAGCTGGATCTCAATTTCTGAACAGTGGTGTGGAAAAGGTTGTAATCATCGGCGGCATCGAGATTGAACAGCAAGGACGTCGGGCAACGGGCGATCGGCTGGTTTACACGGCCCCTGATGGGATCTTCGTTCTGACTGGGACAGAGGCGCAACCTCCCAGGGTGATGGATGCTATACGAGGTACAGTGACCGGAAGGGAACTACGCTTCAGGGAACAGGATGCCAGCATTGTAATTTCTAATGGAGATGCAAATGGAACCATCCAGAGGGTTCGCACGGAGACGCGGGTGAAGAAAGAACGATGAGGACGCTTTCGACCGACGAACTTGGTAAATCTTACGGCGGCCGCCAGGTAGTAAGGGGTGTAAGTCTGAAGATTGAGCAGGGAGAGGTGGTAGGCCTGCTCGGTCCGAATGGAGCCGGCAAAACGACCAGTTTTTATATGATTGTGGGCCTGGTGCGTCCCGACGGAGGCCGCGTGATGGCTGATGGAAACGACATAACCCGTCTCCCGATGTATCTCCGCGCGCGCGATTACGGTGTAAGCTATCTTCCTCAGGAGCCGTCCGTCTTTCGCAAGCTTACGGTCGAGGACAATATCCTTGCTGTGCTCGAGACGCAACCTTTGAGCTGGGAGGCGAGAAGAACTCGCGCCGAAAAGCTGATTGAGCAGCTGAATCTGGCTCATGTGCGCAAGACCCGTGGGTACGCCCTGAGCGGCGGTGAGCGCCGACGTGTCGAGATTGCTCGGTGTCTGGCGATCAATCCGGCGTTTATTCTGTTGGACGAACCATTTTCGGGAATCGACCCGATCGCGGTCATCGATCTTCAGGAGATTATCTTCGGCCTTAAGCGGTCGGGAATTGGTGTACTGATCACAGATCATAATGTACGGGAAACTCTGTCTGTAACCGATAGAGCGTACATCATCAACGAGGGGAAGATCTTCCGTGCGGGAACCCCTGGAGATCTGGGAAGAGATCCTGAGGTACGTAAGGTCTACCTTGGCGAAAAGTTCTCGATGGACTGATCTCTGGTACAACTTCCGTTGTAAAAGTGCTTTATTGTCGTGAGGCCGGTGGATGAAATCGGGAAGGATAGACTTATTCTCGATAAAGGTTTCAGGCGTGTAGACTAGTGATCTGGATGCGCGTTCACCCGGTCATAGGGAACGATCGTTGACGGAGAGCGCTCCTATCCCTTTCCCCCCATTGCAATACTAACCATAAGGATCGGCTAACGTGCTCCTGCAACCCAAGCTCAATCTGAAAGTCTCACAGCGCCAAGTGCTTACCCCTGGCCTCGTGCAGATGGTCAGTGTGCTTGCGCTCAACAAGCTGGAGCTCAAGGAAATGATCAATACCGAGATCATTGAGAATCCGGTATTGGAAGAGATCGAAGACAGCGGCCTTTCTTTAGACGAGCGCGCTGGCATCGAGGGAGATCGAGAACGTTCAGCGGAGGAGGTTGCAGCCGAAGAGGAACGCCCTGAAAAAGACCCATTCGACGAGATTGATTTCGGCAGCTACTTTCAGGAGTACCTTGACCCTGGCTATCGAACTTCCTCTAACTTCGAAGAATACGAAAAGCCCTCCCTGGAGAGTTTCCTATCTCAGCCCAGTACGCTGAGTGATCACCTGATGTGGCAGCTTGGCTCGCTTACTTTGGACCCAGAAGTTCGTGCAGCTGCTGAGCTTGTCATAGGTAACTTGAACGAAAATGGCTATCTGACAGCGACAGACGAAGAACTGGTGGATGCCCTTCTGCAACTTCAGGAGCCAACCCCTTCAGGTGCAATTCCATTTCGGATCGCACCTCAAGAGCACAAGCCCACTGTCTGGGAAGATTCAAACGCCGAATCCGAAGAATCCCAAAGCCAAAGCCTCACGGCTTCCGGCTCGGAAGAACGGGAACAGCTCCTTGTTGCCATTCGCGAGGCTCGTAGTGTAGTCAGCAACCTCGATCCTGTGGGTGTAGGAGCTCACGATCTCCGGGAGTGCCTCTTAATTCAGATAGCCGCACAGCGAAACGAAGCGGCGATGATGTTGCGGCGGAAACAACAGCCAGTCGAAGCTGCAAATGGACATGTTTCGCTCGATGGAGCGTCTGGAGAACGGACGGATGTTTTCACCAGTGCCGCCTATATCGTCGAGAACTGTTTGCCTCTGCTGCAGAAGAAGGATATGCGCGAACTGACGCGAAGCTGCGGACGTTCTGCGGAAGAGGTGCAGTCCGCAGTAGAGTTCATTCGCTCACTCGATCCCAGGCCTGGACAGCGATATAACCACTCGGAGACCCGACTGATCGAACCTGACGTTGCGTTCGTAAAGCGGGACGATCAGTATGTGGTTCTTGTCAATGATGAAGATATGCCTGCACTTCGCCTGAATCACAACTATCGCCGTATGCTTCAGGAAAAACAGACCGAAAAAGAGGTCAAGGAATACGTCAAGGAACGTTACAAGTCCGCAATTCAGCTACTGCGCAATATAGAGCAGCGAAAGAATACGATTGTCCGCACGTGCGAAGTTATTGTGCGTCGTCAGACGGAGTTTCTCGAGCGCGGTGTTGATGCCCTCAAGCCAATGATGATTAAGGAAGTCGCTGAAGAGATCGGAGTTCATCCCTCGACTGTGAGCCGTGCTGTCGCCAATAAGTACGTGCACACGCCACAAGGAGTCTATGAGCTCAGATTTTTCTTTTCAGAGGGAGTCAACGGACCTGAAGGTGGCGATCTTCCGCTGGTCCTGCTGAAACGCAAGGTCAAGAAACTGATTGAAGAAGAAGATTCCCGCAAGCCATTGACCGATGATCAGCTGGCTGCAGAGTTACAGCGGCAGGGCATTCAGGTGACGCGAAGAACAGTGGCGAAATATCGCGAAGATATGCAGATTCCAAGTACACATCAGCGCCGCGTTCGTTGAACCGGCGTAAGATGTTCCACACGAGGTACTGCAATGAACCTGGATTACACCGGTAGGCAGACAACAATCACCAAAAAGCTGAAAGCTCAGACCGAAGCAGGAATTGCCCGGATTGAAAAGATCATAGGAGATGCGGGTGCCGCGCACGTGATCCTCACCACGGAAAAATATCGTCGTACGGCGGAATTGACCGTGCAGACTAGAAGCCTAAACTTAGTAGCAGCCTGTGAAGCTACCGATATGGAGATGGCCCTCCGGGATGCTTTGGCCGCAATTGAAAAGCAGGCTATCCGTCACAAGAAGAAAAAAACAACCATCAAACGAAACGCCAAGGAGGGTGTGCGCCAGGTTGCACTAGCCCCCCCGGAAGACGGTGCCGCCGTCCTTGTAAAGGAGCCTTCGAAAGGGCCGATTACGAAGAATGGCTCTTCTCGCAAGGCTATCCCCATGCTCGTTCATTCCTTCCCTTCAGAGACGCCTCTCGCAGAACCGCATCTCGTTCGTTCCAATGATGGCGTGGCGATGCGGCCAATGTCCCTGGAAGAAGCAGTTAAGGAAGCTGCCTTTCGAGATCGCGAAGTTTTTGTCTTTCGAGATCACGGCGGTCAGGCCCTGGTTCTGCATCGGAAGAAGGACGGTAAGATGGAACTGATCGAAGTTCCGTAAACGACATAAATCCTGTTACTTCGCGATGGCATGACTGGTGCTACGATTCCAGTCATGCCACGGAAGCAAGCGAAAAAGACAGTAAAGCCAAAGACAAGCAGCGAAAGTAAGGAGTTGGTGATCCTTACTGGGTTGTCGGGTTCCGGAAAACTATCTGCCCTGAAGGCTTTTGAAGATCTTGGTTTCTACTCGGTCGACAATCTGCCTCTTGAGCTGGTTTCCAGATTTGCGGATCTGGTTCGGCAATCCCGCGAAATTCAACGTGCAGCGTTGGTTGTAGATGTTCGCGAAGGGATGCGGCTCGACGAGTTTCCTGCCATCCTCAAGAAAGTCCGAAGAGTTCTTCCCACTCGGGTCCTTTATCTTGAAGCTAGTAACGATGCCCTGATCAGGCGGTTTTCTGAGACCCGTCGCCCTCATCCCATGGGTCGTGCCGACACTGTCGTCCAATCCATCCGTGCCGAGCGCAAGCGCCTAGACCCAATTCGTAATGTAGCGGATATCATTCTGGACACGACGAAATTCACTGTTCATGACCTTCGGGCACACATCGGCGCCCAGTTCGAAAGGGAGGCAAGCGACCGCAACCTTACAATATCCTCAAACAGCTTTGGATTTAAAAATGGGGTTCCTGCTGAAGTTGATCTTGTTTTTGATGTTCGCTTTCTCCCAAACCCACATTTCGTGCCTGAATTCCGCAAGCTGACCGGAAAACATCCGAGCGTGGCTAAGTACGTTCGCGATTTCCCGCAGACGACAGAGTTTCTCGATCGCACCACGGAGTTGTTGAAGTTCCTTTTGCCTCATTACATCAAGGAAGGGAAGAGCTACCTCACCGTGGCATTTGGCTGCACTGGAGGCCAGCATCGCTCGGTCTTCATCGCGGAAGAGATGAAAAAGAGGCTATCTGCGGCGGGTTATCGCGTTAAGACGTCGCATCGCGACATGCCTCATTAGGGATAACCATCATCTCGAAACCAGAAAAATGAATGGGCGATTAAAATAAGATAATGTCGAGGATTTCAAGGAGCGGGAGAGTGGCGGTTTGAAGCGAATTTGGCGATTGCTACTCTATGTGCGGCCCTACATCTTCCATGTGATGGCCTCTGTCATTCTAATGGCGACTGTAGGCGCCATGGCAGCGCTTCGAATCCTTTTGGTAAAACCGATTTTTGACAATGTTCTGAGCCCCGATTCTCAGTCCGGCAATGTCCTGAAGTTTCACCTTCCTCACATCGGACGCGAGCTGAACTTTCAGTTTCTTGTCCCGAGCCATTTCCACAATGCGTGGACGATCGTCGCGTACGCGTTGGTGGTATCGGCGCTCGTGAAGTCAGTTTGTGACTATCTCGGAACTTACCTGGTGAATTACGCCGGGTTTGGCATGATTACCGATCTTCGCAACGATCTTTACGATGCAGTGTTGCGTCGCTCCGTGGCATTCTTTCAGAAGCATTCGACTGGTACGCTCCTTTCGACCCTGATCAACGACATCGAGCGAGTTCAATATGCTATGTCCAGCGTACTGGGCGATTTTTTGCAGCAACTTTTTACTCTGCTGTTCACCGCTGGAGTCGTCATTGTCGTCGGTGGAAAATTAGCCTGGGTTCTTCTGCTCTTTGTTCCGGTAGTCATATCGTCAGCCCGGCGTATCGGACGCCGCGTCCGGCAAACGACACGAAAAGGCCAGGACAAACTCGCTGAGATCCAGAACATCCTGCACGAGACCATTACCGGCAACCGGATTGTGAAAGCCTTTGGAATGGAGCTGTGGGAGATGAATCGCTTCCGCAGAGCGGCCCGAAGGCTCTTCCGGGCAAACCTGAAGTCTGTCAGTGTTCAAGCCATCAGCTCTCCGTTGATGGATGCACTCGGATCTGTCGGAATTGCTTTGTTATTGCTGCTTGGGAGAGGAAGGATTCTTCACCATGAGATGACGGCAGGATCCTTTATCGCGTTTCTCGTGGCCGTCTTTACTCTTTACGATCCAGTTCGCAAATTTGCACTGTTCTACAACAGCTTCCAGCAGGCCCTCGGGGCGAGCGAAGATATCTTCAAATTCATGGATGCGCAGGACGATGTCCGCGAGAAGCGTCGTGCCTTCGTTCTCAAGGGTTTCCATCGGGGCATACGGTTTGAGGACGTGGGGTTCGGTTACGTGACCGATGATGGTACAACCGCTCAGGTGCTCCACGACATCAACATCGATGTAAAGTCGGGCGAAGTGATCGCTCTGGTCGGTCCGAGCGGCGCGGGCAAATCATCCCTGGTCAATCTCATCCCGCGATTTTTTGACGTGAACCATGGTCGAATTGTGATCGACGATCACGATCTGCGTGACGTAACCATCGCCTCCCTACGCCAGCAGATCGGAAAAGTCACACAGGAAACCGTTCTTTTCAACGACACCGTCCGGAACAACATCGCTTACGGACAACCTGACGTCCCCTTCAGTAAAGTCGAAGAGGCGGCTCGAATGGCGCTGGCGCATGATTTCATCCTCAAGATGCCGGACGGCTACAACACGAGAATCGGTGAAAAAGGATTGCGCTTGAGCGGAGGAGAACGCCAACGGCTTGCAATTGCCAGGGCAATCTTGAAGAATGCGCCTATCCTTATTCTTGACGAGGCGACCAGCGCGCTCGACACCGAGAGTGAGCAATTTGTACAGGCGGCGCTTGCGAATCTCATGCAGGGCAGAACCGTCTTCGTGATAGCACACCGGCTTTCGACAGTACGCAGGGCAACCAGAATCGTCGTTCTTGAGAACGGAAGGATTACAGAAATCGGCACGCATGACGAGTTGATGCGAAACTCGGGTACTTATCGCCGTCTCTACGACATGCAGTTTGGCGACGACAGTGCAACAACGATCGAAAGAGAGCCTTCTTTGGAGGTGGCAGGTTTGGAGGGATTTTCTTGAGTCGGGTCTATTCCATGACCGGTTTTGCCAGCACGCGCAGCGCGGCAGATGAAACCATCGGTTTCACGATTGCAATCAAGAGCGTTAACCATCGATTTCTTGATCTGCATCTTCGACTGCCGTCTTACTGCGACGCTCTTGAGATTCAGTTGCGGCGTTTTCTCAAAGAGGTCCTAAAACGGGGCCATATTGAAGTAACACTGCAGATGGATCGGAAAAGCGGCACGCAGATTGAGCTCAACACGGAGCTTCTGGGAAATTACGTGTCAGCCTTCGCTAGAGCGGCGGAACTTTATGATCTGCCGATACAGCCCGATCTTAACGCGTTACTGAGGATTCCCGGCGTCATGAGCGCGGACACAAGCATCGGTGTCGAAGGAATTCCAGAACTGGATCGAGCGGTGATGGCCCTTATGCCTGCTCTAGTGGAAAAACTTAATGAGGCGCGCGCACAAGAGGGAGCCATCCTTGCTTCAGAGTTGCGTGCTTCGATGCGCCGCCTGAAAAAATTTGCTGATGAGATGGCTGGTCTGCGAAATGGTGTACGTGATGCACAGTTCGATCGGTTGCGGACTCGATTAGCTGAACTGACGTCCGGTGTTCCCGTTACCGAGGAGAGGCTCCTCTCAGAGGCTGCCGTTTTAGCAGAAAAAAGCGACATCGAAGAAGAGATCGTACGATTGCGAACTCATATCGATCGTTTCGTGGCCATGCTGGATGAAGGCGGAGAGTTGGGCAAGCGAATGGATTTTCTGTTGCAAGAGCTGAACCGCGAGGCGAATACGATGCTTTCAAAGACAAGCGCGGCCTCTGGGGAAAATAGTCTCCGCATCACCGAACTCGGGCTGGAGATCAAGGCCGAGATTGAGAAAGCCCGCGAGCAGGTACAGAATCTGGAGTAATCCCATTTACACTGTCTAAATCTCAACCTACAGAACGAATTAGAAGGTCAATGGCGGGAATTCTTTTCATCATCTCAGCACCCTCCGGTTCAGGAAAATCGACGTTGGTGACGCAGCTTCGGACCCTGGTAGAAGGGTTGGATTTCTCTATCTCCTATACGACCCGCGCGCCGCGCGGTTCCGAGGAAAATGGACGCGAATACTACTTCACCACGCGGCAAGAGTTCGAACGAATGGTCGCTGCGGATGATTTTTTGGAGTGGGCCGAAGTTTTTGGAAATTATTACGGAACAGCCGTTGCTGCGCTCCACCACGCCAAGGATCTCGGCAAAGATTTACTGCTCGACATCGATGTGCAGGGAGCTTTGCAGGTGATGAAGAAGACTCCGCAGGCGGTGTCGATCTTCATCCTCCCACCCAGCCCGCAGATCCTGGAGAAGCGTTTAAAGAACCGCAGCGCGGCGGAGAAGGTGACGGACGAGTCCATAATTCAGAAGCGGCTGGCAGGCGCCAGGAATGAGATCAAGCAGGTTTGGGACTATAAGTACGCTCTTGTGAACGATGTACTGGAAAATGCGGTCGCAGAAATGCGGGCCATCGTTTTGTTTGAGCGTGGTGACAGCGAATGTGAATCCCTCGCCAATGGATGCAGGACCGATGCTGCTTCCCTGAAGCTAAAGACCGTTCTCAGTGCTTTTGGAGAAGACTTACCAGATTTCCACCGTTAATTTCTGGCGTACATTTTGTTACGCTGCTATACATTCAGACGACAAGGGAGGACTACCCATGACGAATGAAATTGCATTCCACAATAAATATAGCCTGGTTAAAGGCGCGGCACGTCGGGCACGACAACTGCAATCGGGAGCGCCACCGTTGATCGTCGCCAAGTCAACCAAGCCTTGCCGTGTGGCTCAGGACGAGATTAAGCAAGGGTATGTCAAGTTCGTTCTGCCAAAACGGGCTGATTCCGAGATTCATTGATGATCTGAGATGATGCAGCACGCGATAGCATAGGAGCTATGGCAGGAGAGGCTGAGCAGCAGTTACGCGCCTACGTTGACTACCTTCGCGACTTGGGAGTTTACGATCTCTATCGTCGAGGTGCGCCGGGGCTGGAAGCAGACCTGGGCCTGACTTCAGAAGCCGCGGAGCCGCCTCCGGAGATGTCAGCTGCACCGCGTGTAGCTGTCTCGTCGGTTGAGATCTCTCAGCCGGTCGCAACTCCAGTCACTCGATCGGTTTCCGCTCGCCCTCAGGCGATCGATGTAGCTCCTCCCATCAAAAAAGATTTTTCGGAGTCCGAGATTCCCAAGCCAATCAGTTTTGACAACCTTACGCCTCTGCCTGAGGTGCGTTTTGCTGCTGCGCATAAGCCCGCCGCGCTGAACGCCATTCGTGAAGATATTGGGGATTGCACCCGCTGTCCGCTGGCGTACGCGGGACGTCGCAAGATCGTCTTTGCCGACGGCGATCCGAGTGCGCGCCTGATGTTCGTCGGCGAAGGTCCGGGGGCAGACGAAGACGCTCAAGGTCTTCCGTTCGTGGGCAAGGCAGGACAGTTGCTGAACAACATGATCGGTGCGATGGGGCTCAAGCGGGAGCAGGTTTACATCGCGAATATTGTGAAGTGCAGACCACCAGCGAACCGCGTTCCGGAGCCGGTGGAGGCAAATACCTGTTCCCAGTTTCTCCTGAGGCAGATCGATGTCGTGCAGCCCCAGGTCATCGTCGCTCTTGGGTCGACCGCCGCGACATACCTGCTCGGGGTGAAGCAGTCGCTGGCAGGACTCCGAGGGAAGTGGCACAGCTGCAGAGGAGCGAAGGTGGCCGTCACGTATCATCCGGCGTTCCTGTTACGCGACCCGAGACAAAAAGGCGAGGCGTGGAAAGACCTGCAAATGGTGATGAAGGAGCTGGGATTGAAGGCCGCGGCGAAAGGATAGCCTATCTGTATTTCTTGCAATGACTTACAAGTAAGAGACTTAGTTCTGGATCAAATATTGGGGATGCTCGTCGACCGGGACGCTGATAAGACAGCCACTGGTACCTGCTCTCATGCACGCTATTGCGGCGGAGGGATCCGTACGGTGTTGGCTCGGCACGAGCGCAGCTTTCCACAGGCGATGGGGTGCAGCGACTTGTCGAGACACACTTCAACAGCGGTGAGGTAGTTACTTCCGCAGTTCATCGCTAGATTTGAGCTGGTTAACGAAGGATTGGCGTCTGTAAAGAGGCCGAGGATCTTTGCGGGCGGCAGGGATATCTGCTTGTTGAGAGTGGTGAAAGTCGGGGGGACAAGGACAGAATGAACCGCCTGACGCGCCAGCCGAAAGAAGGCATCGGGAGAAAGACCTGAGCAGGTGCCGTGTGTCTTCCACTCGTGCTGGAGAAGGCCAGCATCTGGATAGATATCGCTGTATTGCGTGGGGTCGGAAGGCCCGGCGGCGGAGCTGCAATTCTCCGGATAGCTCCCGTCGTTGTTCTCTGGCCAGAGGCCGTGAAGCACGAAGGTAGAGTGTTGGGCGCACTGGATGTCTGCCGGGTGGGAGTGGCAATGCTCCGGGGACCACGACAGAGTAAGCAGATAGTAGTCGAATGCCTGTGATGTTGCAGGAGAGGCATCGGACTGCCTGGCTGCGGTCTGTGGCGCGGCAGCGGTGGGGCGTTCGTCGATGGGCTGAGTCTTGCAGGCGGCGATTGTGGCCAGGACTGCGAGAGCGGGGAGAAGAATCACCTTCTTCATGCGGGAAGGATAGCAGGCTCTGGTGAAATGGAAACTGCGTCAACCTACTAGCGCAGCCATGGATGATTGTGGTTCACTTTTGGGCATGGTTAACAAACAGACTCGCCGCAACTTTTTGCTGAAGGCTCCCATCGCCGCAGCAGTCGCTTCTCCTCTTGCCGATACGATGTTACGCGCAGCAACAGCAGGCTCCGCGATGGGGCAGACAACAGCCGCGAGCGCAATTCAGGTCTTCACCGCCGCAGAGATGGCTACTGAACTGAAGGGGGTGCAGGCGAACCACAGCACCAAGAACTTGCTGACCTCCCCGGGAACGCTCATCATCCTCAACGAGGAGACGAAGAAGGCAGGCAAGGAGTTCGAGTGGCATGCGACGAGGGACCATGTCTTCCAGGTGCTTGAGGGAGAGACAAAGTACGAACTCGGCGGGACGCCGAAAGGCGCGCACGAGACAAAGCCCGGCGAGTGGCTGGCCCCAGAGAGCGAAGGCGCGAAGACCGTGATTCTGAAGAAAGGGGATTACATGTTTGTTCCCCGAATGACTCCGCACAAACGGACTACGGATGGAAGCGTGAGCCTTTTATTGATCTCGTCCCAAAACCCCTCTTGATGTAGAGAAGGAGTCTAGGTGCCTAAAGAGTTGCGCGGATGCGCAACTCTTTGCATTTATTGGAAATTAATCGTGTGTTTATGGAGAAGACTTGAGCTGTTCCATAGTCTCAGCGAAACCGCCAGAGGCGGATTTGAGGAGAACAGAACGCATGAAACACATGTTTTGGCGAGTGTCTTTAATCGCGCTGGTATGCGGAGGTGCGCTATCTCCGACAGCGCAGGCACAGATATCCCTGCTCGCGAAGGGAACGCTGACGGGTTCCTCCGCAGGGCCCAATGAGGATCTCTCCGGGCTGAAGGGGACACTTGAGAATGGTGTGCCTGCGAATCTATTAGGTGGACTCGGATCAGGCATAGCCCATGTCTCCGGAGACACCTTTCTTGCTGTTCCGGATCGCGGCCCCAATGCGGTGAGCTTCAATCCATTGGTCGACGATACGGTTAGCTGGATTCCCAGGGTGCATATGATCCGGATGAACCTTGAGCCAAACCGTGGCACGGGATTGCCGTACACAATTGCGCCAAAGCTGGTGAACACAACCTTGCTTTCGAGCCTGACTCCGCTGGTCTACGGGACCGGCGATGGGCTGAACATTGGGTCAGGCAAGCCAAAGCAGAACAGCGTATTCCGTTACTATCTTTCAGGCCGATCAGATAACTTCGATGCCAACTCCAACTCCTCTGACGCGCGTGACGCTCGTTTCGATCCGGAGAGCATTCGTTTGTCGAACGATGGGCTTACCTTTTTCATCTCGGATGAATATGGTCCCTACATCTACCAGTTTCTCCGCTCGGGCGAACGGATTCGGAGCTATAAGCTGCCCGATGAGTTCTATGTCGCTCATCCAGCGCCCACGACCGATCAGGAACTGGCAACGAATATGAGCGGAAGGATTGCGAATAAAGGTATGGAAGGGCTCGCGATTACTCCTGATGGCCGGAGATTGGTTGGAATTTTGCAGGCAGCAACGATTCAGGACACCAATCTTGGGGGAGATGCAGCCCATCTATTGCGGATGGCGGTCCTCGATGTTCTCTCGGGAAAGGTGCTTCACGAGTACGGCTATCTCCTTACGACCGGTAGTGGTGTCAGCGATGTTGTCGCGTTGAACGCCCACGAATTTCTTGTGGATGAGCGCGATGGCAAGGGGCTCGGTGACGGAAGCAAAGCCAAAGTGAAGCAGATCTTCAAAATTGATCTCAACAACGCCACAGATATCCAGGGTATGGATGGAGCCGCGGCGGCCAAGGTAGCAGTGAACAAGACGTTGTTTCTCGATCTTGTCGACCTTCTCAAGGCCAACGGAACGACAGCAGATCAGATTCCAGCGAAGATCGAGGGTCTGGCGTTCGGTCCCGATGTCAAGGAGAAGGGGAAGACCATTCACACGCTCTGGATCGCTAACGATAACGATTTTCTTCAGGACTACGCTGGTCCCGGAACGAATCCTAATCAATTCTTTGTTGTTGGATTTACCGACGCAGATCTTGCAGGATCGAAGTATGTTCCTCAAGGACACGGCAGCCTTTTCGGGGGCGACAAACCGTTCTAAAAGAAGTGTCTTCTCTTTGCCAAGTGGAGGAAAGCGGCTCACACGACTCAGTGGGCCGTTTCCTTTTGGCGGGCAATACGCGTAACTTTGCCAACGCATTTTCGAAGTCGTCACGCTTGAGATCGGGGTGAATTGCGCGTTCGTAACTTGTATGGCGAGATCGTTCTTGCCGATCCGCATAAGTATCGCCAAGAATGTTGTATGCGTATGTCGAGTCAGGATGAAGGTGGAGGTACGGCGAAATCTTGATCGCGTCGGTTTGGGTTCCTCCGTGGAGGGTGTCATGAATGAATCGGACGTTGCATGAGTCATCCGTGATGTAGAAAGAAGAAGCGCATGACGAACAGAATTGCCAGCAGATAGAGCATCCAGCTCGATCGTTTTGCCCTCCCGGTCAAGACTTCCAGTGCGGCATAGCTACTCAGACCGAAGCTGAGGCCATCCGCGATAGACCATGTCAGAGGAATTGTCGTTACTGTAAGAAAGGCCGGGATTGCGATCACGGGATCGGTCCATTCGATCTGTCCCAGGCCGGTAACCATCAAGCCGCCCACGAGGATTAGAGCTGGTGCTGTCGCAAAACTCGGAATCGCCCCGACGAGCGGCGCAATAAACAGGGAGACCGCGAACAAAAGTCCTGTAACGATGGCTGTCACCCCTGTTCGTCCTCCTGCTGCGACGCCTGCGGAAGACTCCACATAGCTGGTCACCGTGCTGGTTCCGGTCAGCGAGCCGACGATGGTTGCGGTTGCATCGGCAAAGAAGATGCGATTGAGGCGGGGGATCTGATGGTCCGGAGTCATCAGGCCCGCTCTCTCCGAGACAGCAACCAGGGTGCCTATGTTGTCGAACAGGTCGACGAAAAGGAAGACAAAGATAATCTCGGCTGCGCCGATCCGCAGCGCCCCGCGCAGATCTAGGCGGAATGCTGTTTCACCAAGCGACGCGAGACTGTAGGTGACCGGAGCCCAGTGGACCTGCCCGAGGATGAGTCCGGCCCCCATCGTTCCGAGCACGCCGATCAACATCGCTGCACGTACCCGCAATACTTGCAAAACCGCGATCAGGAGCAGGCCGAAGATTGCAAGCGCGGTTCCTGGCGCATGGAGATTCCCTAGCGAGACCGTCGTGGTGGCGTTTGGAACGATGATGCCGGAGTTGCGAAACCCGATGAACGCGATGAAGAGCCCAATTCCGCCCGCAACGGCGGCATGGAGCTGGTGCGGGATGGCACTCACCAAAAGCTGTCGCACGCCGGTGAAAGTGAGAATGAGAAAGATGATGCCGGAGAGAAAGACCGCTCCCAGGGCCGTCTGCCAGGGTACGTGCATGGCTTTCACGACGGTATAGGTGAAGTAGGCATTCAGGCCCATACCCGGAGCAAGTGCAAGGGGATAATTCGCCAGCGCTCCCATCAGAACACTTCCAAAGGCCGCGCAGAGGCATGTGGCGGCAGTCACGGCGGCAATCGGCATCCCTGTTTCGTGCAGGATGGCAGGATTTACGAAAATGATGTAGGCCATCGTAATGAACGTCGTAAAGCCCGCCAGAATTTCCGTTCGCCAGGTGGTGCCTCGCGCCGCAAAGCCGAAATATTGTTCGAGTCGTGAGAGCATCAGCCTCTGATTGGCCTCGTGAATAGAATGAAAGGAATCTGGATACTCTTCCAAGGATACGTGAGAGCGACGGTGTAACCTCGAACGAAGCTTTGCCAATGATGGGAACTGGAGACGAATGCCTGCTTACGAGTTCGCGTTGATTGTCTTTTGTGTCTCCACGACTGCCGGTCTCGTAGGGGCTTTGACTGGTCTTGGAGGCGGGGTCATCGTAACGCCCGCTCTTACACTCCTTCTGGGAGTCGATATTCGCTACGCCATTGGTGCCAGTCTCGTTTCGGTGATTGCAACTTCGTCCGGAGCGGCAGCGGCCTATGTAAGGGATGGATTGTCGAATATCCGCATTGGCATGTTTCTTGAACTGGCAACCACGGTTGGCGCAATCTGCGGAGCCCTTCTGGCGAACAAAATTCCAACCGCAGTGCTTGCGGTGATCTTTGGGCTAGTCCTGTTGCACTCCGCATGGCAGACGAGCCAGATGCGCAAAGAGGTGCTCTTGCCTCCCGGCGGTACGCCTCTTGCCGCCAGGTTGAAACTCAATGGCGTTTACCGGAGCAGAACCGAGACGATCCCTTATTCGGTCTCGCACCCCGGAGCAGGCTTCGGCCTGATGTATATTGCAGGGCTTCTGTCGGGTCTGCTTGGAATTGGCTCTGGCGCGTTGAAGGTGATCGCCATGGATAGGATCATGGGAATCCCATTTAAGGTATCGACCGCGACCAGTAGCTTCATGATCGGGGTTACCGGTGCGGCCAGCGCGGCGATTTACCTCAAGCGCGGGTATATCCATCCTGTGATTGCGCTTCCAGTGATGCTGGGGGTTCTCTCGGGATCCATGGTTGGAGCGCGTCTTTTGCCCCGTCTCCCGGTTCGCACATTGCGGCGACTATTTGCCATTCTGGTCGGGGTGATTGCGGTTCAGATGATCTTCGAAGGATTGAGAGGAAAACTGTAGCCGTGGATATCCAGGATAAACAGCTTCAGCGTCTTATTGGGTTGACGCTTCGTTCCGGAGTGCTGACTGCGATCGTGATCGGCGTTCTGGGTGGGATGATGTTTATCCGGTCTCACTACTCGGATGCAGTTTCCTTCCACACCTTCCTTGGAGAACATTCGCTGTTTGCCTCGCCGTCAAAGACGGTGCAGGAGGCATTGCATCCTGACGCTCACACAACGGAGAATCGCGGCCTGGCGGTGGCTCAGATCGGGATCATCTGCCTGTTGCTGACGCCAATTATCCGTGTTGCCCTTTCGATCGTCGGTTTTGCCATGGAACGCGACGGAATCTATGTTTTGATTACGACGATTGTGCTAGCTACGCTTACGTGCAGCATGCTCCTGCACTAGCATCTGCTCGAACGGACAAGATGGGCTGCCCATTATACAGGCCAGCCCATCTCCTCCCTCATGCAATCGCGGCATTGACCAACGCTTGTGCCTCGGCCTGAATCTTCTTGAGGTGCTCGGCACCCTTGAAGCTTTCTGCATAGATCTTGTAGACGTCCTCGGTGCCCGAAGGGCGAGCGGCGAACCAGCCGTTCTCCGTTGTGACCTTGAGACCGCCGATCGCTGCATGATTCCCTGGCGCCTCGGTCAGGATCGCTGTGATGGGCTCGCCCGCAAGCTCTTTGGCTTGGACCTGAGAGGGCGACAGCTTACCGAGCTTGGCCTTCTGCTCTTTGGTTGCGGCCGCATCGATGCGCTGATAGACCGGATCTCCATACTTTGCGGTCAGCTCTCCGTACAATTCTCCCGGGTCACGGCCAGTTCGAGCGGTCATTTCGGCTGCTAGCAGGCCAGGGATGATGCCGTCCTTATCGGTGCTCCAGACAGTTCCATTGCGACGAACGAAGCTGGCTCCTGCTGATTCTTCGCCGCCGAAACCAAGGGAGCCGTCGATAAGACCATCCACAAACCACTTGAAGCCGACAGGCACTTCGAGTACACGGCGATTGAGGCCCTTTGCGACTCGATCGATGATGCTGGATGAGACCAGGGTTTTGCCAATCGCCGCCTTGTCGCTCCAGTCAGGACGGTTGGTAAAGAGATACTGAATCATGACCGCAAGATAATGATTAGGGTTCAGCAAACCGGAAGAACGGGTAACAATGCCGTGACGGTCGTGGTCGGTGTCAGAGGCCCAGGAGACGTCGTACTTATCCTTGTTGGCGATCATGCTGGCCATGGCGTATGGGCTGGAACAGTCCATCCGGATTCGTCCATCCCAGTCAAGTGTCATGAAGCGGAAGGTTGGATCGACGTTCGTGTTGAGGATCTCGATTGGAAGATGATACTTCTCCGCAATGCGTGGCCAATAGTGAACGCCGGCTCCGCCAAGAGGATCGACGGCCAGTTTAAGCGCGGTTACGCGCAGAACATCAAAGTCAATCACGTTTGCCAGGTCGTTGACATACGAGGTGATGTAGTCATGACGATAGGTTCGATCGGCTCCGAGAGCCCGAGCGTAAGTGATGCGCTTCACTTCTTTCAGGCCGCTCGCGATGATCTCATTGGCGCGACTCTCAATCCATTTCGTAGCGGATGTATCAGCGGGGCCACCATTAGGAGGGTTGTATTTGAAGCCGCCATCTTCCGGGGGATTGTGCGAGGGTGTGATGACGATCCCATCAGCACGATGCAGCTTGTGATTGGCGTTGCGGGTCAGGATGGCATGCGACAACACAGGAGTGGGAGTATAGCCGAGTTTTTCATCGACCATTACTTCGACGCCATTAGCGGACAGTACCTCAAGCGCTGTCGTGAAAGCCGGTTCAGAGAGAGCGTGGGTATCGCGAGCGAGGAAGAGAGGGCCAAGCGTGTGCTGGCCGGCCCTGTATTCGACGATCGCTTGTGTAATCGCAGCGATATGATCATCGTTGAAGCTGGCGGCAAACGACGATCCACGATGTCCCGAGGTGCCGAAGGAGACACGCTGGGCAGCAACCGCGGGATCAGGATGCAACGCGTAGTAGGCCGTGATGAGACGGGGAATGTCGACCAGAGAGTCGAGCGAAGGAAGATGGCCGGGCTGATTGGTCTCAGGAGAGCTCATGGGTAGTGAATATATCCTTTTAGCGGTCGTTTGGCCTTACATCTGTATGAGATGCAGTTGTTGGGGAAGATGCGAACGGGTGAAAAGGCAGGTTCGTGATGGCGACGATATCACGGAAGTTGTAGCCGGAATGGTTGTATCTGAACGCATCTTGACCTAAAACGAAAGTACTCCCGGTCTCTGTTCATGAATGGAGAAGGGCATGGCCCAGAGCCATGCCGGCAACGTGCACTGTAGAGCTCCAGAACGTTGCGCAGGACGAGTCACGTCTTCCGTCTGGCGGGCCAGCCGACGGAAGACGCTGACACCATTATGGAATAAAAGGGGTTGTTTTGATCTTCCCTCGATGGACGGGGTTTGCGATCGTTTTGCTGATCACAGCAGTGCATGCCTCGGCCACAGAAGCAACGCTGGTGGCAGACGCTCACGTGAATACGGGGCGGCCCACATCGAACAGCGGAGCGATCTCAAACCTCAATGTAGGCAGCGGCTACACGGCCCTGCTGCAATTCGATCTTGGCGTTCTTCCGCCGGGTTCGACAGCAAGTCAGGTGTCGCGAGCCATCCTTAGGCTCTACTGCAACCGCGCTGATGCTCCCGGGACGATTCAGCTTCAGACATTGAGTTCTGCTTGGGGCGAATACAGTGTCACGTATGCAAATCTTCCCGTTCTCGGGCCGGTCACTGTGAGTTTCTCTGTAGAGAAGGAAGGCACCTATGTCTCTGTCGACATCACGGCTCTTGTGCAGGGCTGGCTGACAAATCCCTCAAGCAACAACGGCATTGCGCTGACGTCCAGTAGTGCTGCGGTGCAGTTCGATAGCAAAGAGAACGATTTGACCGGACACGCTCCGCAGCTCGACATCGTTCTGGTTTCCCAAGGGCCTGCCGGCCCGAAAGGCGATCCCGGCCTCCAAGGACCGGCAGGCCTCACGGGAGCTACTGGCGCCGTCGGTCCGGTCGGCCCGACAGGACCCCAGGGGGCCACAGGGCCTCAGGGGGCTGCTGGCTCGATCGGGCCACAAGGTCCGAAAGGCGATCCCGGGCCTGCTGGTCCACAGGGAAAAGCAGGTTTGCCGGGGCTCGTCTACCGAGGATCGTATGCCCCCACTGTCACCTACTCCACGGGCGATGTTGTCACTTGGCAGGGATCGAGTTTTGTTTCTCTTCTCGATACCAATAGTGGCAACGTACCGGGTACTCCAGCCGGTTGGTGGGGCATGCTCGCGACACAAGGAAGTGCGGGCCCTTCAGGCACAGTTGGTCCGCAAGGTCCAGCTGGTCTCACGGGGCCCGAGGGTCCTACAGGGCCAACCGGACCAACGGGGGCTTCCGGCCCTGTCGGTCCAGTTGGTCCTCAAGGGCCATCAGGAGTTACGGGAGCTGCAGGGCCCGAAGGACCGCGGGGGCCATCCGGTCCCGTTGGGATGACATTTCGTGGGGCTTACGCCCCTTCCGTGACCTATGTCGCAGGCGACGGCGTGACCTATGGTGGGGCTGGATATGTCTCGTTGATCGACGGCAATATGGGGAATCAGCCAGATGGAGCGCCATCCGCCTGGGGGAAATTCGCGGCAGGGAGTCAAGGGCCTGTGGGTCCAGCCGGGCCGCAGGGACCAACAGGACTTACAGGCGCAGCCGGTCCCATGGGTCCAATAGGACCTCAAGGTCCGCAGGGTCCAGCCGGAGCGCCGGGACCAGCAGGTCAACAAGGCACGCAAGGACCTGCTGGAATCAGCTTCAAGGGAGGATGGTCGAACACGGCCGGATATCTTCCTAACGATGCTGTCTTCTACGATGGCAGTACCTATCTGGCAACTGCCACGAACCTGGGAGTTCGACCTGATGTGACGCCTTTGGTGTGGTCTCCCTTGGCGCAAGCTGGTTCCGCGGGACCCACGGGGCCTGCGGGAGTGGCGGCTACCGTGAATGTGGGAGTAGTGACTACAGGCGCTCCGGGCACGCAAGCCAGTGTGATCAATACTGGAACGCCCACTGCAGCGATTCTTAATTTCACGATTCCGCAGGGCACAGCAGGAACGAGCGGCGGGGGTGGTACGGCAGGGGCAGGGTGGGGGAGTTTTGCCTCTGTCTACCATTCTGTTTCGTTTACCACCTTCTATTATTCCGTCAGTAGTGCGAATTCGAATGCCGATGAGGTCGGCCCTATCTTGACCTGGGTGCCAGCGGGATGCACCGCTACTGAACTGTCGGTTTATTCGCAACAGGACAATACGATTCGCGTAAGTTTGCGTGCGGGGATGCCAGGCTCCATGGTGGCTACCAGTTTGTCCTGCTCGGTGGCAACCAACTCAAGCTGCACTTCTACGGGAACCATCGCAATTCCAGCGGGAAGCTTCGTCGATCTCAAGATCGAGGGTGCCACGGGAACCCCTACTCCGGTTTGGACGGCTATCGCCTGCAACTAATGGTTCGAGGTCACGCCTTCCGTCCATCTCGCACGATCGCTGGGCGATGGGACAAACAGGTATGCTGGTTGTCTTACAAATCTGTTGGTTGCGAGGAATCGAAGAATGAGGTTGCTTTGTGCGGTGGCCCTCGGAAGCGCTATTGCGGTTCAGGCCACGTCGGGAGCTGAGGCAAGAGCCGAGGGGGCACTGAAGATCGAACAGGCTTCGGCAAAGATGGCCGAGTCCATCATGCAGGAGTGGCCGAAGGCTGTTATTACCACCGAGAACCGTCCTCCTAATTGGGGTTACGAAGAGGGGGTTCTACTGGATGGAATGGCCGCTCAATGGCATACCACGGCCAATGGCGATGAGTTTCGTTACATCAAGGCAGCCGTCGACAAATATGTGAACGACGACGGGGCCATCAAGAGCTACCACGCCGATGCGCATAGTCTCGATGAGATCGAGATGGGACGGTCGCTGCTGCTGGTCTACCGCGTAACTCAGCAGCCGAAGTATTACAAAGCAGCCAAATATGTACAGGAACAGCTTGCCCTTCAACCCAGAACGGCGAGTGGCGGCTACTGGCATAAGCAGATCTACCCCAATCAGATGTGGCTGGACGGAGCCTACATGGCGGAGCCCTTTCGAGCGGAGTACGCCGTCACCTTTCAGCAACCGGATGATTTCAACGACATTGCGAAACAGCTCTTGCTGATGGATCAGCATATGCGGGACGTTCGGACCGGACTACTGCGGCACGGATGGGATGAATCCAAACAGATGAAATGGGCTGATCCAAAGACCGGCCTTTCTCCTGAAGCCTGGGGGCGTGCGATGGGCTGGTACGCTATGGCCCTGGTGGATGTGTTGGACTGGTTTCCACCAGATCATCCCGACCGTCCGGAGCTTATCCGGGCGCTGAATCGAACCGCAAAAGCAATTGTTGCGTATCAGGACAAGAAGACCGGCCTCTGGTGGCAGGTGATGGACAAGGGTTCTCGTCCGGGTAACTTTACTGAGGCATCGGCGAGCAGTATGTTTGTCTACGCTCTTGCGAAAGGCGTACGCATGAGCTACCTGCCCCAGGCAGACCTCGCACCGGCACGTCGCGGATGGAGTGCAATTCAGGCCACATTCGTTAAAACCGCGGCAGACGGCAGAACGTTCCTTGAAGGAACGGTAAAGGTCGGCGGCCTCGGGGGCTCTCCTTATCGCTCAGGTACCTTTGACTATTACATCGGAGAGAAGACCAGAACCAACGATGCGAAAGGCGTTGGAGCGTTCCTTCTGGCGGGTTCGGAGATGGCACAGGTCTCGACAGAGGCGCTGGGGCAGGGAAAGACCGTCATGGTCGATGCATGGTTTAACTCTCAGACCCGGAAAAACGCAGCTGGCCAGACGGAGCTCTTTCACTACAAGTGGGACGATGATGCCAACTCTGGCTTTGCCTTCTTTGGCCGCGCGTTTCAACGTTATGGCATGAAGCTCGCATCTCTGAAGTCTGCCCCTACCGTTGCAAACCTGAAACAGGCGCAGGTTTATATCCTGGCCTCTCCGGATATTCCTGCCAAGAATCCGAATCCGCACTATATGGACAAAGCAAGTGGGGAGGCAATCGAATCCTGGGTGAAGGCTGGCGGAATTCTTATCCTGATGCAGAACGACAAAACCAACTCCGAGTTCGATCATTTCAATACGATGAGCGAGCGATTCGGCGTGCACTTCAACGCTGTGCTGCGCAATACCGTTGAGAATAATAACTGGGCGCAGGGTACGGTGATGATTCCGGAGGGAACGGGCGTCTTCCAGTATCCGCACAAGGCATATTTGAAAGAGATTTCGACCATTACGCCTTCGAAGCCAGCAAAGTCGATTCTCATTGATAAGGGAGACGTCCTTATGGCTGTTTCCAAAGTAGGCAAAGGAACGGTCTATGCTGTCGTCGATCCGTGGATCTATAACGAATACGTCGATCGCAGAAATAAGCTGCCTTTGGACTTTGATGGCTTCGATGCAGCCATTGATCTCGCCGGTTGGGCGGTACGTCAGGCGAAATAAATCAGAGGTGTGCAGCGAGCAGAGAACGAAGGCGTTGCGTATATCGGGTGAGTTCAGGGATTGCGGCGGGAACGAAGGTCTTAAAGAGATGTTCGATCTCGCCTGCAATTTCACCGGCTTCTTTATAACCAAACATGCCAAGATTTCCAGACAGTTTATGGGCTACGGCTTGAGCTTCAGCCCGTTTCGACTCATCCAGAGCGCCAGCAATAGCGATATTGACGGCGTTTTCGATCAGGTCGATGCGTTCTCGCGTTGCCGGAAGATGACGTAGCCACAGATCCTGCAAGAGCGCAAAGATCTCGGGATCGGGGTGGGAGCTTTGGGTCATGTATCGATCGGCCATAGAAGTATGATCTGACCGCGGGTAACAAACAGTCAGCGGCTCACAAATTTATATCAGTAGTGTATCGGTTTCCGACCAGCTTGAGATTTCGCTGCGGATTACTTCGGTGCAGACGGCGTGGAAGCGGCTGATCGGGTCGGAGATGGAGGGCGAAGGTTCCAGTGCAGCGCTTCAATGATCTGCTCGGCCAGTGTGAGTGGGTCAAAGGGCTTGAAGAGAACCGCCGCCACCCCTAGATCGGCAAACCGGCGCTTGTCGACACCCTGCACCTTCGCTGTGAGCAAAAGGACAGGAATGTGTGCGATCTCTGGAGTTTGCTGCATCTTACGGAAGGTCGTGGGACCGTCGACGCCCGGCATCATGACGTCCATCAGGATGGCGTCGGGCTGGTAGGTCTTCGCGAGTTCGATCCCTTGCGCTCCGGAACTGGCGGCGGCTACCTGCCAGCCAGCGGTTGCTTCCAACGAAAGGGATGCTACTTCCCGGATATCGTCCTCGTCGTCGATGATCAGGATGCGCCGCATCAATAGTTATTTTCTCACGCTACAAAGACTGCAGAGGCCGGGAGTGATGGTTTCTCCAATTCTTTACGCCGCAGGGCCTGCCGAAATCAAGTGCTCCGCCTTGGAACGCAGGCGATGCACCATTGAAAGAACCAGCGTTTCCACTTCATATGGTTGCACTTTTGCCTTGGTGAGAAACTCTGTTGGGCCAAGACGTAACTTCGACATTTCTACATCAGAAAGCTCGTGGCCCGAGTAGACCACCAAGGGCATGCTGCGAAGCGGAGGCTGCTGCCGGAGCCATTCTACAAACGAAAACCCGTCTCCGTCAGGTAGGGTCAGGTCGAGAATGACGAGATCGGGACGCCGCCCGACGCAGTGTCGGATCGCCTGTTGGCGTGTCGAGGCATGTTCGATCTGGATGGCGTTATTTTGAAAGTTTGCCATCAGGATACTGGCCAGATCGTCATCGTCTTCCACCAGGAGAACATGCGCCGGTCCGTCCCCGCGATGAAGAATCCGGCCTAGTTCCGCAAAGAGAAGTTTTTCGTTGAAAGGCTTTTGAATCCAACCCTGAGCGTCTCCCGAAAGCTGCGGACGAAGATTCGAAGACAGGACACTGAGAACAACAACCGGAATCTCCGCCGTCTCCGGATTGTTGCGTAGACGCTGTAGGGTCTCCCATCCGCTGAGTCCCGGCATGTAAAGGTCCAGAAGAATTGCTTCGATCTGCTGATCGGCGGCGATCTTCAGCGCTTCTTCGCCGCTGCCTGCTTCGATAACAGTGTAGCCCTGGCGGGTGAGGTGTCCTGAAACTACGGTCCGAATGCCGGTGTCATCATCGCAGATGAGGATGGCTCCTTCGGCCGGGGGAAGTGCTGGAGAAGGCAGAGCGATGTCGGTTGCACGTGCGGTCCTGGGAAGCATGACAAAGATGGTTGTCCCCTTGATCAGGTTCCGCTGCGCCCAGATGGAGCCACTATGCTGTTGCACGATACTGCGGCAGATGGATAGTCCAAGGCCGGTTCCTCCCCGCTGGCGTGCGTCCGCATGCTCGACTTGCTGAAAACGATCGAAGACCGAGTCGAGCTTATCTGCAGGAATTCCGCGTCCTTCATCCACGACTTTGAGGAGAATAGAGTCGGAAGTCGCGTCCGTATGAATCCGGACGGTCGAAGCGGAAGGTGAAAATTTTACGGCGTTCGAGAGGAGGTTGGTCAGTACCTGAAGTATTCGATCCGAATCGCCGTCAAAGAACAAAGAATCGGCCGTGTTCTGGCCCCCGGTGAAGGGAACCAGTTCCAGATGAACCGTGTGGTCTTCCGCCATGGGCGTCATGGTCTCGATAGCCTGCTCGCAGAGGTCGCGCAAGGAGCAGCGACGAATCTGTAGGGGAGCCCGCCCGGATTCCATCCGCTCCAGATCGAGAATGTCATTAATGAGACGAATCAACCGGTCCGTGTTGGTGGTAGCGATTCGAAGCAGATTCATCGCCCGCGGATCGAGATCTCCGATGGTGCCGGAGGCCAGTAGCCCCAACGCTCCACGAATGCTCGTCAGCGGTGTCCGAAGTTCATGGGAGACCGTTGAGATGAACTCATCTTTGAGCGTATCCAGTTGAGATCGCACGGAGAGTTGCATCTTGTCTCGGTACTGTTGTTCGCGAGCCAGAGTAAGCTGTTCACCCAGTTCCCGGATGATGCGTTGTGCCCGGAAGAATGCGAACAGGAGAACTCCGCATGCTGCTAGCAGAGAGATCGAACCTAGAACCGGGAGCATGTGCATGCTGGACGACCCTTAAGTAACCTTAGCAGTAAGGATGGAGGTCTATTCCGAACTCCCCCACCAAAGCAAATAAAGTAATGCAAACGAAAGACCTACAGCAGTTAGGATATCTTGAGACGCTTAAACTATGTAACAAAAGTAACCTATGTGCTCTTCGGAATCTAACGTTTTTATGAAAAGCCTTGTTTTCCGAAGATTGGCGCTAGAGTGCACGTGCCGAGGATGCCAGAGTTCCGGTCGGATAGGGAAGAAGGAATTTCAGGGTTATCTTCTGAGATAACAGATTACAAAGAGGATAGAAGCGAAGATCTACTAAACCGGCCAAATAGTAAGGCCGCCCCTTGAGGGGGCGGCCTTAGGTAACTTTGGAGATATGTTATGCGGTTACTGGAACTTGACCAAGAATCGTGGCCCAGTTTTTCCCTTGCCGCGATGCCTGGGCTTGCTTGTGGAAGGCATAGCCCGCGATGAGCGGAAGCGCCATTGTGGCCTCGGAGTAGACCATCTGCTCGTAGGTGGTATCGACTTTGCCCCAGCTCGAAGCCTCTTTCAGGGTCGAGCCCGAGAGGGCACCGTCACGGGAATCCGCAACCGTGATCTGGATCGCATACTTGTGCATGGAGGCATCCACGCCGAGGATATCGGCAGCCACTACGATGTCCTGGGCAAAGTTCTTCGGAACACCGCCGCCGACCATCAGAAGGCCTGTTGTAGGATTAGCGATCTTGAGCTGCGTGAGCTCGTAGAAGTCCTTGGCAGAGTCGATCGAAACCATCGGCTTGCCCTGGCGCTCATGCTGGTGGGCTACAAGTCCGAAACCCGCCGAGCAATCCGAGAAAGCAGGGCAAAAGATCGGCACATTCTTTTCATAGGCCGCCAGAACGATGGAATCGCGTCCACCGTCCTTGGGCGTTTTGCCATTCTTGACCAGATAGGCTCCCATCTCGCGGATGAACTCACGCGAGCTGTGGGGGCGCGGCTCAAGCGAATCGGTGATCTGGTGAGTGGTCTCGTCGCAGATCCGCAACTCTTCTTCGTCGATGAAGGTGTCATAGATACGATCGATCATCAACTCGCGAAGGACTCCGTCTTCATGACCGTACTTGTACTCATCGCCTGCGATGTAGTGATTGAAGCCGAGAGCTTCGAAGAAGTCCTGATCGACGATGTTGGCTCCAGTCGAAACAATGGCGTCGATCATGTTGTTGCGAATCAGATCGACGATAACCTTCTGCAGACCGGCGGAGATCAGTGATCCGGCGAGGCAGAGGATCACGCCGCAGTCGGTGTCGCGAAGCATCATCTCGTAGATCGAGGCGGCGCGAGCAGTGTCGCGCGAACTGAAGGCCATGGACTGCATGGCATCGACCAGAGCCACAACGTTGTGCTGCTTGATATCGATGTGCTTGATGGGCTGGGCGAGGAGTTCTTTTTTCGTGAGCATAGCCTTTATAGGATACCAAGTTGATTCCGGCGGTTGACCTTCCTTCTGTGAATTTTAAATAGGGCGTCTCCGAGGAGAATACGAAGTTCCATTGATTCCGTACTCCTTACAGGAGAGACTGGGAGGCATGAACGTCAACCTGGCCGAACGAGCTCACAATCACAACTGGAAGCTGGATCCAATCGTGCGGTCCCTGTTGGACACCGACTTCTACAAGTTGCTGATGCTGCAGTTCATCTGGAAAAACTTCCCGAAGGTTCACGTCACTTCGGAGACGACCAACCGGACGACATCGGTTCGTCTGGCCGACCATATCTCCATCAACGCCCTGATCGAGCAGATGGAGTATGTTCGCCGGCTCCGGTTTCGCAAAAGTGAGTTGATCTGGCTGGCCGGCAATACGTTTTATGGCACGCGCAGCATGTTCGAACCGGCCTTCCTGGAGTGGTTGGAGCATGACTTCCGGCTATCCGACTATGAAGTGACTGAGCTTGACGGACAGCTTGTTCTCCGCTTCTTCGGCCTTTGGACTGAGGTTACGATGTGGGAGATCTATGGTCTGGCCCTCCTCAGCGAGATGAAGACCCGCGCTGCATTGGGAAAGTTGAGTGAGCTGGAGCTGGACGTCCTTTACGCCCGGGCCAAGACTCGCCTCTGGGACAAGATCGAAAAGCTCCGCCAAGTCCCGGAGATCCGGATCTCAGAGTTCGGAACTCGTCGTCGCCATTCCTTTTTGTGGCAGGAGTATGTCGTCATGGCGATGCGGGCCGGAATCGGCGAAAGCCTCTCCGGCACCTCGAACACCTACCTCGCCTATAAACACGACCTTGAAGCCATGGGAACGAACGCACATGAGCTTCCCATGGCTCTGGCGGCTCTCTCGAACTCAGACGACGAATTGCTTCTTTCCCAGTACCGTGTACTGGAGCTTTGGCAGAAGAGCTACGGCGGGGAGCTTCTCATCCTGTTGCCTGACACCTTTGGAACGACACAGTTTCTGCAGCACGCGCCGGATTGGGTCGCCGACTGGACTGGCCAACGTGCGGATTCGAAAGATCCGTTTGTCGCCGGAGATGAGTACATCGCCTGGCTGATGAGCCGAGGACGAGATGCGCGCCGGAAACGGCTGATTGCGTCGGATGGACTTGATGTGGACGGTATTCTGGCCCTGTATGCTTATTTCAAGGAAAGAATCCGCTTCAGCGCTGGGTGGGGAACTCTACTGACCAACGACTTTCGCGGATGCCATCCTCGCGGGGAAAGTGATCTTCAGCCGATTAGTCTGGTCTGCAAGATCGTTTCGGTTGAGGGACGACCCGCGGTGAAGCTAAGCGATAACGCAAACAAAGCGACGGGGCCGGAAGACGAGATTGCGCGCTACCGGCGTGTCTTTGGGACGCAGGCTGCAATCGGAGCTGAGGTTTTCGTTTAAGGGATGGAAATCTCTGCCGGATATACTCGGGTTTATGTCCCGATTTGCCCGAGCGCTTCGCTTTGTTGTGGCCTCTGCCCTTGTGCCCTGGATTACCGTTCAGCCTTCATTCGCCTGGGGAGGCGATGGTCACCGGATGGTCAACCGGTTGGCCGCTACGTATCTCCCCAAGGATGTTCCCGCTTTTTTGCGCAACGGGAACGCCTTGGACACGATGGAATATCTCGGCCCCGAGCCCGACCGCTGGCGCAACCACGCAGAGCCAGAGCTCGGTGACGCGCAGGCCGCCGAACATTTTATCGACTTCGAGTATGCGGATCTGATCGGGAATCTGCCCAGGAAGCGTTACGACTATGTGCGAGCCCTCGCGCAAGCTCAAGCGGCGCATCCCGACGTCCAAATGACCCCGGAGAAGGTTGGTATGCAACCCTACGTCACCGAAGAGGTTTGGCAGAGACTTAAGGTGGGCATGCGGGAGTATCGTCACCTGCTGGCTGCAGGAGAAGATACGAAGCCAGCCGAGGCGGCGATCCTCTACTACGCGGCGTGGCTGGGACATTATGTTGCCGACGGTTCTCAACCCTTGCACGTAACCATGCAATACAACGGCTGGAATGGTCCGAATCCCAACGGATATACGACGGACCATAAGATTCATTCCTTGTTCGAGTCCACTTTTGTAACCCAGAACGTCAAGTTCGCCGATGTGGCGCCGCTGGTTGCTGCTTCGCAGCCGAAGCTTTTGAATGATGAATGGACCGACTACCTCAGTTATCTGCGGCATTCTGCCACGCTCGTAGAGAAGACGTATCAGTTGGAAAAGGCCGGCGGCTTCATAGGCGACGGTACAGCGGATGGGAAGGCGTTTACAGAGGAGCGGCTCTCGGCAGGTGCAATAGAGCTACGGGACATGATCTACACCGCCTGGGTGCGCAGTGGAGATCCGGTAGAAGAGTTTCACGGCGCTAACTGATCGCGGAGCCGAATCCTAGGTGGGAAGCTTCTCGATATTTCGCTGTTGCAGGCGAGCTGACAGGCCACGAAAGATCGGGGTAAGTGCCAGCGCTATCAAGGGAATCAAGATGAGCGCCAGGACTGACCAAACGAGAAATGCGTGCCACTCCCAGCGCCAGATCTTGCGCGCAAACTCGAAAGGATCTTTTCGTGCGGTCTCCAGCAGCACGCGTGTCGAAAAGGGAAGGGGCTCGGTACGGAAGAGATAGCTTCCGAGCTGAAGGAACGGAACAAACAAAAGCAGCTGAAGTGGATAGATCATGTGATTCGCCAGCTGCGAAGCCGCGATATTCAGACGCAGGAGCATCGCAAGCCCTAGGCATAGAACGGTTGTCGACCCGAGGGCAGGATTGATCCCAACTAGCAGGCCGAGTGCAATGCTCCAGGCCAGGCGTTTTGGGGAAGCTCCTCTTCGCAGAAGGGCAAGGATCGGGAGTGCAATCCTGCGATAAAGAAAACCGTCGTGTCCGCTGGCTGGCTCCGGCATTCTCACGGTTCCATTCTGCCTGTCGTTATCTTCTTTGAGACTGGTTGGATCACTTTGCACCAATCTCAGGATAGACTGTGCGCACCCTGGGGAGGTCAGTTTGAGCGTTTTTCGGTCCGTAGCGCGTAGCGTTCAGCTTGCAGGTTATTTCGTCCGGTATGGTGCGGAGCTGGTTACTCGCCGACCGAAGACTCGTGATGCTCGGGCTGACTGGCTACACCGGTTTGCCGCCTCTGCGCTTGAAGGACTCGGCATTGAAATCTCCGCGAATGGCAGATTTCCCGAGCGAGGCGCAGTCATCTCAAACCACCTTAGCTATCTGGATATTATTGTACTTGCCGCACTCCATCCTTGCGTCTTTGTCTCGAAAGAGGAAGTCGCCACTTATCCCATCCTTGGATGGATCACTATCATGGTAGGCACGGTTCTTGTAGCCAGGGGACATGGAGGCTCGGCTTTGAAGGCTAGGGCAGGGTTGGAAGCCGCTTTTCACGCAGAGTTGCCGGTTGTCTTCTTTCCGGAAGGCACTACAAGTGACGGCAGCGGAATGCTGAAGTTTCACAGTGGTCTGCTGTCCCAGGTCCGAGCTGTCGGAGCGGAGGTCACCGCAGCTCATATCTGCTATCGTCTTGACGAAGAAAACGGAGATGCCTCAGTCGGCGAAGACGTTTGCTATTGGGGTGACGCCGTCCTGGTTCCTCATATCTTCAGGCTCTTGGGATTGCGGGGCATCCAGGCTGAGGTGCGTTTCGCAGAACAACCAATTATCTTCTCCGCAGGTTTGGAAGAACGCAAGCGTGCCGCTCAGGAGGCATGGGTGGCGGTTGCTGAGCTCACGCGTTCCCAAACCGGTACTGAAGTGGTACCCATTTCTGATTCAACAAATCTTTACATGGCGTGAACATCCTGTAACAGAAACCAACGCAGACTGACCTCGACAACACTCATCCGGGCATCAAGGAGAGTCGATGGTAGGTCTCAGAGAATCAGCTGCGGTTGTTTTTCCTCAGGTTTGTGAAACTGCCCCCGATTTTTCCTCTAGAAAAGAGATTCTTCTTGAAGCCGGCGCTTATGTTGCCAGGGTCGCAACGTCCGAACAGGACCGCTGGGCGGCTTATCGGTTGCGCTTTATGGTCTTCAATCTCGAGATGAACGAAGGCCTGGAATCTGCTTATGAAGATGGATACGACAGAGATCGTTACGACGAAGTCTGCGACCATCTTCTGGTGGAACAGCGAGACACTGGAGCCATTGTAGGTACTTACAGACTGCAGCTGGGTGGAGTTGCCGGAAACAACTTCGGATACTACAGTGAGCAGGAGTTCTGCTTTGCTCCCTATGAGGGAATGCGCAGCCAGATCGTAGAGCTGGGCCGCGCCTGCATTCATCGTGATCATCGTTCTCCCGAGGTGCTTCACCTCCTATGGCGCGGTATCGCGCGCTATGCATTGAACAAGGGTGGACGGTACATGATGGGATGCTGCTCCCTGAACTCCCTTGACCCGCAGATGGGACATGCCGTCTATGCGTCCTTGCAGGATTTTCTGGTTGAGCCAGAATTGAGAACCTTGCCTACGGCGGCATTTGCGCTGGAAAAACCAATGGGTCCGGTCGAGGTTGAACGTGCACCGAAGCTCCTGCGGGCCTATCTAGCCATTGGGGCAAAGATATGCGGGCAACCCGCCATCGACCGCGAGTTTCGCACCATCGATTTCCTAACGCTGCTCGATCTTCAGACCTTGCATCCTCGCGTCGCGTCGCGCTTTCTTGAGGGACGCTGAGTGCGTTTCTTTCGAGCCTGCTGGAGAATCCTGCACGTAGTGGGTTTACTTATAGCTCTCGCGATCGACTTTCTTCTACGGCCATCCAGTTCGCCTGCAAAGGCGGGTGAGAAGATTCATCACTACTGCAAAAGAATTGTCCGGGCTCTTGGCGTGAGATGGACTGTTGAAGGAACCGCACTTGGGCGCGGTGCGGTGATTTCGAACCACCTGAGTTATCTCGATATCCTGGTCTTCGCTGCTGTCCAGCCGTTTGTCATGGTCGCCAAAGCGGAGGTGCGCACATGGCCCGGAATCGGCTGGTTGACCAGGAAAGCAGGCACGGTCTTTGTCGTACGAGGTGGTAGCCCTGCGACCTATCCGGCAGTCAATCGGGCCATGGCTGAGGCGTATCGAAGTGGCTTGCCAGTCCTTTTTTTTCCGGAGGGGACCACAACGAATGGATCAGAGATTCTCTCCTTTCGGCGAGGGCTATTTCATTCGGTGCTGAATGAGGGCGTCGCGCTGCAGGCTGCTAGTATCCATTATTCCTCTGGAGACTTAGCAGTTTCGGTTGCCGATGACGTCTGCTGGTGGGGCGACGCATTGCTGGCGCCTCATATCTGGCGACTTGTACAGGCGGATGAGGTGCGAGCGTCCGTGTGCTTTGGAGATACGGTTGAAGAACGAAACGACCGCTTCATCCTTTCCCAAACCGCGAGGGAACAGATCGTCACGATGTACCGTGACTTATCGCTCACGGGGATGAGCGCGATGACTACCGTGCACGAGGCCGAGTTGGTGGAGGCGTTGTAGGATCTGTTCAACCGACCAGTCCAGTGCATCGGTTCCTTCCACGGTGATGGTCGCGTGCCGTTGCGATGGAATCACATAGAGGTCGGCCATGGGTCGTGCTGTGGCTTCAAACTGCGCACGGACACTCTCTTCTGTCCGTCCACGTTCCCGCATGTCGCGGTAGATCCGGCGATTGAGACATATCTGGTTGGGCGCGTTCACATAGATACTGAAGTCGTAGAGCGCTCGTAGACCAGGGTAGTGCAGCGACAGAATGCCTTCCACGATCAGAACAGGCGCCGGTTCAATGGTTTCCGTAAGGCCCGCCACGCGGGTGTGCGTCGTGAAGTCGTAGATGGGTCTTTCGATACTCCGCCCATCTGCGAGATCTCCGACGTGCTTGACGAGAAGCGCATGTTCAATGGAATCGGGATGGTCGAAGTTGTGGAGAGCGCGGTCTTCCGGAGGCAAGTGGCGAAGACAACGGTAATAAAAATCCAAGGGCAGCAAAGTGGCACCTAGCTGCGCCGTCAATTCGCGAGCGAGAGTCGTTTTACCGGAGCCCGAGCAGCCCCCGACTCCGAGAATGAGCCGACGTTGGGGAAGCAGGAGCTGTTGCGCGGGTTGGTCTTGCAAGAACATCCTTTCTTCTATTGCTTTTGCTATGCGTTGACACTAGACCTGCTATTCCTGCGACTGAGCGGCTAGCTGGGGGATCAGCGCAGTCAGCAGATTAGTGAATTGCCCGGCAATACGCTTGCCTGTCTCCATGACCTCTTCGTGGTTGATGGGTTGATCGAGTACACCTGCTGCCATGTTGGTCACAACGGAAAGACCGAGAACCTCAATTCCCATATGTCTCGCAACAATCACCTCGTGGACCGTGGACATGCCGACCAGGTCCGCGCCCAAGGTGCGAAAGGCGCGGATCTCAGCCGGTGTCTCGTAGCTTGGCCCAAGTACGGCGACATACACGCCTTCCGCGAGCTTCCACCCTTGTTTTGTGGCTTCGTCGCTCGCCAGCTTACGAAGAGCCGACGAGTACGCGTGGGTCATATCGAAGAAGCGAGGACCGAAGCGTGATTCATTCGGGCCGACAACAGCGTTCGTTCCCGTCAGGTTAATGTGGTCGGAGATAGCAACGATGGCTCCCTGTCCGTAGTTTGGGTTGATTCCACCGGCGGCATTGGTGACGATAAGTCTTTCCACACCAAGTAGACCCAGGACTCGTGTGGGGAAGGTCACCTCCTTCATCGAGTAGCCCTCATACGCGTGGACTCGACCCTGCATGACAGCAACCGGGATATCACCGATCTTGCCCACGACCAGTCTGCCGGAATGCCCCGCGACGGTGGAGACAGGAAAGTTTGGAATTTCGTGGTAAGGAAGGATTGTTGCATCCTCGACCGTCTCCGCAAAGTCGCCAAGTCCGGAGCCGAGGATCAATCCTAGCCGTGGTTGCATCCGCGCCACAGAACGAATGTATCCAGCTGCGGCCATCGCCCGTGCGTGGAGGTCTTCCGTCTCGATAAGTTCGCTCTTCTGTGTCATAAGACCTCTGGTAAAAAAATGCGCAAAGTGCTGCAAGGATTGATGGAGTCTGCCGCTTTGCGAAGTTCGCAGATCAACAGAAAGGTGAGACGACCACCCGGATCTCTCCTAGTTTATCCAGCGGAGGCAATCAATTTGCTACCGCTACGGTGTTTAATTGGCGGACGCAACAGCAAGTCTGAAGAGGGGATGGAGATGTGAGATGAAGTTGTTAGTAAAAGCAATCTCAGAATACTCGCGGCGATCCGCGATTGGACAGCTGGGAGCAGGCAGGAAACAATGACGCATGACCCGGGCAGTGACAGCAATACTGTTGATGTGCGTGATAGGTTCCTTGAGGGCGCGGCCGGAAAGCCATGTGGCCCCGCCCGACAGTGATCAAGATGGCCTGACAGATCAGACGGAGAAGGAACTCCTCCAGGAATTTCAACCGCAGTGGATGATCGCAAAGGGCGATTGCTCGGTCAAGCCGGCGCAGTTCGCCTTAGGAGTCTCGATCCCGTCAACCATAGCGGATAACGGGACGATTTATGGCCAGGCCTCTCGCTATCGCGGCAGCAGAGACGAGGTAGAACTGCACTTCTACCATCTGTGGCGGCAGGATTGTGGCGAGATGGGCCACGCGCTGGATGCGGAACACGTAGCCGTCCTGGTGCGTCGCGAAGCTGGCGTCGCGACGGCGAGATGGAAGGCTTTGTACTGGTATGCAGCCTCACATGAAGATACGGTGTGTGATGCTGGTCAGATCACAAGAGCAATGACCATCGGAGCTGAGGAGAAAGGGGCGACCGTGTGGATCTCCCCGGCCAAACACGCTTCGTTTTTGAGCGAAGAGCTTTGTCACTACGGCTGTGGCGGGGATCACTGCAACGAAATGGTCCACATGAAGCCGGCGGAAGTCATCAACCTTGGTGAGCTGTCTCGTTTGCCTGAAGGGATGGCCTGGGCTTCTTCAAAACGATGGCCTCTGGCGGACAAGATGCGTCGGACGGACTTTTCAGAAGCCCGGATTGAACGCCTTAGTCACTTGCCGGAAACGGACGTCGCCTGGGCAAATCCGGCAAGACGACCAGCGCAGGCGGCGATCTTTGGAGGGAACGCCGCGATTAATGGAGTTGCGACAGGTGGTCGGAGTACCGACATTGCGCTAGTGGTTGCCAATGGCAGCACGGGAAGGGCACTGAGTAAAGCGCAACAGAATACCGGCAACGCCCTGACAAAAAGCTACCGGAATGTGGTCAAGGCGCTAGACGGAGCTAAGGCCAACACTGGTAAAGCCCTGGGTATAGAGGGGAAAGAAAAGCCTTCCGATTCGAATGAGAGATAACGTGGGTGTCTACTCCAAATAGTTGGACCGGCCTTTTCGAAGATCGCAAATAAAAACTCCGTTTCGGCAGAGTGAACAGGAGAGGACCACGTCGATTCTGATAAGGCTAACCTCGAACGAGGGCCACGCACGAAGACAAAATTCAGGAGATCACTGCATGGGGGAATTTCACTATGCCGGATCAGAGCTGAAGACCTCGATCACTTCCGCCCATCGATCGTCATGGTCGAGCATTGCGGTAAAGGGCACGATGGTCAGGCCATCGAGGGAAGAGCGGTCGATATCATTAGCTGGTTTTTGAAGGATCCTCGATTCAGGAAAGCATGGTCGCATTATGAACGGCAACCCATTGGGTTGCCGTCCTTGGATGTCTACCACCGCACAGATTAAGAACTGGCTTTATCCATAAGCCAGGCTACTGTGGTAACGGCTTGAGCTCGACGGTTCGCCCGGTTTTAGCAGATGTGCGTGCGGCATCGAGAATCTGCATCACGACCATATTCGTGTCCAGCGACGATAGATCACCTTGGGGTTTGATCTGGCCATGCAGCACCGCGGCGAGATAACCCAGCGAATCGTGCTGATCCGAGGGCAAGGGGGGAGCGGTTCTTTGCGAGTCGGCTTTTTCGCCCTTGTATCGCGTACGTACCGCATCGGGACCGACGGTGATAAGGTAACCGGTGGCTCCATATACCTCCATGTCTTTGCGTGCGAATGGCCAGTTCCACGAAGGCATCAGAACGGTTTGGGTGCCGGGATAGTGAAGGATCACGGTAGCGTCATCTTCAACTCGAGGATAGGTGCCAGGCTTGTCGGTCTGGGTAACAGCCGTAACAGAAACAGGCGCTTTGCCATGCATCAGCACCGTCATCAGGTCCGCACCGTAGCAGCCGAAGTCGAACAGGGCGCCAGCGCCATTCTGAACTGGATCGGTGAGCCAAGGAAGCCATTCCGGTCCAACCCCAATCTCTTTCGGACCTTCGTGACCGTCGTGAACGACGACCTTTCGCAGAGCGCCCAGGTTTCCGGCATCGGCCTCGTGAATCGCCTCAGCGTTGGAGCTGTACCAGGTGGTTTCGTAGTTGACCAACACATTTACGTGGTGCTCGCGCGCAGCACGCCGAATCGCTAGCGCATCCTCCATCGTGGTGGAAAGAGGTTTTTCGACCATGGAGCTGATATTGTGTCGTGCCGCGGCTTCAATGATGCGTCGATGATCTTGAATCGTTGTGTAGACCAAAACGGCGTCAGGATGTTTCGTGGTGAGCGTCTTCTCAAGATCAGTGGAGAAGAGTGACGCGTCCAGATGGTACTTTTCAGCGTACTGGTGGGCGAGTTCGGTGTTGGGTTCGACGATGCCGACGAGCTGGGCCGCAGGATTTTTGGGCAGTACAGCTAAGAATCCTTTGACGTGTCCATGGACCAAACCAACGATCACGACCCGAATGGGTTTGTTCGATGTCGAAGGCGCTTGGCTTTGCGCCGGCAGCGTGAACACCAATGCGCAGAGTGTGGCGAGTACAGAAAATTTTCTCATAAGCCTCATGTCTGTTGAAGATTCAGTTGAGACCAGGCCCTCTGGCGGGTCTCATCTAAGAGTCCCCGCCAAAAGGCAGTTTGGCACGAGGTATTTCCGCTCCCCCTTAGCCGAGCTTCATCGTTTGCGGATCCCATTTAACGACGGATCCCTTTTCGGCACTCATGTTGCTCAACAGTGCGGCGCCGGCGGCGCGGAAGCCGAAAGTCGCGTCTTCGACAGGTTGCTTGCGCGTTCGAACCGAGGAGAAGAAGTTACGGAAGTGATCGACGCTATCGGAATAACCCTTCGGAGCAGAAAATTTCTCGATAGCCGTATAGGTTGATCCTTCCGGAGGGGTATCGGGATATTTCTGACGATATTTCGCAAGGTACTCCTTCTGCATCTCGTTGGCGAAAGTGGATACCGTGTAACCGGGTTCCTTTTCACGGGGTACACGGGCGACCGTCACAGTCTGGCCGGCGATCTCCATGGTTCCCTCGGAGCCGGTGAAGATAAAGCCTTCACTCTCTGCACCGCCATCAACAAAATTGACGCGAAGGCTCAGGTTAAAGCCTTGAGGATAGTCGAAGAGAGCCAACAGCACATCAGGAGCATTGCGGCCGTCTTTCCAGTAGCGAATGCCTCCGGTCGCCATGGCGCGGGTTGGCCCGTTCGATCCGGTGATGAAATGAGTTCCGCTGAAAAGGTGAACGAAGAGATCTCCGGCGACGCCAGAGCCGTATGCGCTCCACTTGCGCCACTGGAAGAACTGTTCCGGATTCCAGGGAATCTTCGGCGCAGAGCCGAGAAAACGTGGCCAGTCGCAGGTCTCGGTACTTGCATCGAGAGGAATCGAATAATTCCAGGCGCCGATAGAGGAGTTGCGGTCCCACTGAGCAGTCACCATATTCAGCTCTCCAATGGCGCCAGATGCGAGAAGTTCTTTCGCCTTCGCATAGGCGACGGAGCTCACCCTCTGGCTGCCCACCTGCAAAATTCGTTTAGTTGAGCGTGCGGTAGAGATGATCTCCGGCCCGTCCGGGTAGACGTGAATCATGGGCTTTTCCAGATACACGTCTTTTCCGGCCTTCATCGCGTCAACGGCAGCCTGCTTATGCCAATGGTCAGGGGTGGCAATCAGAACTGCATCGACGTCCGGGCGGGCAAGGATCTCGCGGTAATCGCGCGTCGTGAAGACGTCGGCTCCCCAGAGTTCCTTGCAGTGAGTCAGGCGCCCATCGTAACAATCGGCAGCTGCGACCAGCTTGACGCCGGGAACCTGAAGGGCGTTTCGTGTATCGGACTGGCCCTGGATGCCAGCGCCGATCAATGCAAGTTGGATCGTATCGTTTGCGGACTTTGGTGCGGGGGCTTGTTCGGGCTCTGCAAGGACGTTAAGGCTCGTAGCTGCAGCAGCGAGGCTGCCGACCTTGAGAAAGGTTCTGCGGTTCAGGGGCATGCGTCGTCTCGTTTCGGAAGAATAGAAAATCGTTTTAGCCTGCGAGGGAAGGGTAGGAGATTTGGCGGACGGTGTAAAGTTGACGCGGCGAATCCGGATCGGCTAAATCTGGATTCGCCGCGACCATTCAATATCTTGACCCGTTCAAAGTACAAGCATCCCTGTTGTTCGCGACTTGTGAGGATATCGCTAATCAGGGAGCGAGTTCTCCGTTTGGGTTACCACTATCTTCGATAGTAGCCACGATCATAGCCTCGCAGATAGGCATTGCGAAACGCATCGCGATAGGGGCCGTACGGACCGAGCGCTGGATCATAACCAGGGGTATCGTGGAACGCGCGGTCTCGTCTTGGTTGATAGCCCGCGCCCCGGTATGCGTCACGGACACCAGCATCGGAACCCAATCGAAATCCTTGGTGAGATGCCTGTTCCACCAGAGGGGGTGCACTCGCGTAAGGTGGTGGTGGGGGCGGGGGAGAAGCATAGTAGTAACGATGGTGTGTATAGCAGCCGGCCAGCAAAAGGAGCGGCACAGCGAAGAGGATACCTGCAACGCGGGGAGATTTCATAGGGCCCTCACTTCTGCGCTTTCGTCAACGTGCTCCACGAAGCGCTCAGTGAGGTAAACGCTAGACTCCCCAAAATGTTGTTGTTGACAACAGATTGTGCGGATCAGCGAATCAGCATCGAAACAATTGATGCGGATAGAAGATTTGCCATCGTTCCGGCAAGCATGGCGCGCAGGCCGAGCTGGGCAAGGTCACTGCGGCGACCGGGCACCAAGGCTCCGATACCGCCGATCTGCATCCCAATGGAGCCGATGTTAGCGAACCCGCACAGAGCAAAGGTCGCGATGGAGAAAGTTCGTGGGGTAAGCTGCGACTTTTGCAGTCCAAGTTGGGTATAAGCTACGAATTCATTCAGAACGGCCCTTGTTCCCAACAGGTTGCCGATGGCCGGAGCCTCACGCCAGGGGATACCGATCAGCCACGCGACAGGTGCGCCAACAACTCCGAGTACAGAGTTGAGCGAATGGGGAAACGGAATGTTTCCATGCGCCCACAGAAAATTCGAGATGCCGAGCATGATCGCGTTCATCAGGCCGACAAGCGCGAGAAAGCTGATCAGCATAATCGCAACGTTGAAGGCGAGCTTGCCCCCATCAATAGTGCCGCGGGCAATCGCTGCGATAAAGTTGTCGTTCGTATGTTCCTCGTTAGGGGGCATCCTGACTGTGCCGGCCGTCGCCGGCTGTTCGGTCTCCGGCACCAGCATCTTGGCGACCAGGATCGTTCCCGGTGCGGTCATGATGACGGCCGACAGAAGGTCCTGAGCGTTGATCCCAAAGCTGATGTAGGCGGCCATAATTCCGCCTGAGACGTGAGCCATACCCGACGTCATGATGGTCATCAGCTCAGACCGCGTCGCGCCATCGAGAAATGGACGAATGGTAAGGGGGGCTTCCGTCTGGCCCATAAAGATCGAAGCAGCGACATTGGTGGATTCTGCTCCACTGGTGCCCATCGTGCGCTGCATGATCCACGCGACGACCCGGATAACCTGTTGCATGAAACCGATGTGATAGAGGAGCGCAAAGAACGCGGAAATAAAAATGATCGTTGGAAGAACCGCAAACGCGAAGACAGAAAGCGGATTTCCAGGGACCCCCAGGTGGCCAAAGACCATTGAGGATCCATCCACAGCATGAGACAACAGGGCAGTAACCGCGTTGCTGCCTGCTCGAAGAATCGTCTGACCGTAACTCCACTTGATGACCAGAAAGGCGAAAACAACCTGGAGTCCGAGTCCCCATGCAACGGTGCGCCAGCGGATGGCGCGTCGATTGGTGGAAAAAACGTAGGCAAGCCCGAGGAAGACAGCGAGTCCTAAAAGTCCCGTAAATCGATGCAAAAGTTGGCTCTCCTACCAGGATCGCGATGGTCCCATTGCGATGAGTGTAAAGGCTCGGGACCGCAACGACCAACCGTTTTCAGAAGTGGCCAGCGGCAGTTCGGCCACGGAAACGTCCACTGGCCGTAAGCGCCGGCACACTGTCGAGCCGAATATGCCGCAGCGGAGTTCGTGCCTGTTTGAGGGAATACATGCGCAGGTCGGCAATTCGAAGCAGACGTGTTGCGTCATCCGCATCTTCGGGATAAAGAGCGATTCCGATGGAGGCCGAGACGCTTAATCTGTGTCCGTCAAGAAAGAACGGAATCTCCGTGACCTCACGGATGTTGTCTCGCAGCAGTTCAATCGTCTCTGGATGAGAGGGATTGCAGGCGACCATCGTAAACTCATCACCGCCCAGACGGGCAATGGAATCGAACCCGCCGAAGTGTTCGCGAAGATTGTCGGCAACATGACGAAGCAGCTGATCTCCGGCGTGATGCCCGTGGGTATCGTTGATCTGCTTAAACCCATCCAGGTCGAGCATAAATACGGCGAGTGTTGCGTGCGCGCGGCGGCAGCGCTCCAGCGATGTTGAGAGATGGTCTTCAAATGATCGCCGATTTGACAGCCCGGTCAGCTCATCATGCAGGGCGAGCCAACGGTTACAGGAGACCTGTTCCTCCAGCATGACCAGGATCATCCCGATTGAGATGAGTGATTTCTGCATGTTCCAGATGTGCGATGCGATATCCGCATAGGCGCGATAGGTGACAATGAACGGATGCAAGAAGAAGAAGAAGGCCCAGATGCAAAATCCTGTCACGATAGCTAGCCGCCCCGTACTTTGCCGGGGCAGCTTTCGATAGAAGTTTGCAGTGGCGATGGCATAGACGACGCCAAGGCTCCAATAGACGGCCTGACGGTAATTCCCGTTCGATACGAGGTATCCCATCGCCAGCCATCCTGAGGTAAGCAGCAAGGCAAGAAGAATGCTGCGCCGCAGAAGAAGCGATGTAAGGACTCCCACAATCACCCCAAGCAGAACCCAGGGAAGAAATATTGCCTTCGAAAAGAGATGTAAGCCGTAGCAGGTGCAGATCGCTAGCAGAGGCACGGAGTTCAAAAGGAGGAAGTGGAAACTTCTCCTGTCCGTAATCTCATAACTGCCCGCAGCCCAAACGAACACAATACCAGCCAGAAGATAGCAAACGATTACCACCATGTGGAGAGCGGTGCTTGGAAGGCCCGCGGGAGCATAGAAGATGTGAGCCGAGGACTCAATCAGCGTAAAGAAAAGCCCCAGAAGCCAGAGATTCGCCTGTCTTTGTGGATGGTGGCGGCGAAGCAGCATCAGAATGACGATGAGGATCGTCAACGCTGAGAGATCGGGAAGAAAAGCGTAGTTCATCAGGTCCGTGCCTTCGTGCAGGCTTTTGTTCTAGTAGTGGGGCCCGGGTAGCCTGCTGATAAAGTTGCTTCTCAAATGTGATTATGGCTCAAAGGTTGTACGAAATGTGTAGGAATTTTATCGATCAAATGTAAAGAACCTGTTTTAATCTCTGATTTTGGCGGGGTTACCGACGACCATCGCTCCGCGAGGCACGTCGCGCGTGACGACAGAACCAGCCCCTATGATCGCGTCGTCACCCACGGTAACTCCAGGCAGGAGAATGGATCCGCCTCCGATCCATACATTAGCGCCGATGTGAACCGGACGGCCGTTTTCAAGATTTGCCCGGCGCTGCGCAGGGTCACGGGGATGGTCCGCTGCGTAAATCTGTACTCCTGGGCCAATTTGGGTCTGGTCGCCGATAGTGATATGAGTCACATCCAGAAGAACGCAGTTGAAGTTAAGGAATACACCCCGCCCAATGCGGATGTTGCATCCATAGTCCACATAAAAGGGCGGGCGAATTACGCTCCCGGGGCCGACGGAACCGAGAATCTGCTGGAGCTGCAGAAAATACTCTGCGGGGTCGTGCGGAGTTGAGTTGTATGTGTGGAGAAGTGCGGCTGCTTGTTGACGGTCGGCTACCAGGACAGGATCCTCTCCGTTATAAAGTTCGCCGGCGAGCATCTTTTCCTTCTCGGATCTCAATGAGTTAGGCATCAGGACCTCTCCTTCCACGGTTCGGTTGGGTGGAATCTGCCGCGATCACCTCCCGTATCAAAGGAGGCAAAGTTGGCGGTTCCTCCATAATGCGCAAATTCTCCCGAAGCATCTGTTCCGGTTCCTCAAGCAGAGCCTCGTCATCGCTGAAGAGCGTAAACAGTGGCTGCCCCTCTTCAATGTGCGCGCCGAGCTTTACATGGGATTCAATCCCGGCGTTCGCACTGACCGGATCGCCCGGTTTGGCGCGGCCAGCTCCCAGTCGCTGAACGGCCCACCCAGCCTGTTTGCAATCCATGGAAGCAAGAAAGCCAGTCTCCCCCGCCTTCAGGATACGTTTCGCCCCCGGTGTGTGGTGGGAGGCAGGGTCTTCGAATACGGATGTGTCGCCGCCTTGAGCCTGAATGATCTTTAGCCACGCGTTGTAAGCGTCACCCGATCTGAGAATCTCGTCGGCACGGTCGATTCCCGCCTGAGGCGAGGGCGAGTGGCCGGCGAGGTGAAGCATCCAGCCAGAGAGAGTGAGCGATAGCTCTATGAGATCGGCGGACATCGGATGTCGAACGCCTCGCATGATGTCGACGCACTCCCAGACTTCAATCCAGTTCCCGGAGAAGCGGCCCAGGGGTTCGTCCATACCGGTAAGGAGCGCCACGGTCCGCGTACCCGCAGCTTCGCCGGTCTGAACCATCAGCTCTGCCAAAAATTTCGATTTCTCGTAGCTCGGCATGAAGGCCCCGCAGCCAACCTTCACATCAAGCACGAGGGCATTAAGCGACTCGGCCAGCTTTTTGCTCATGATGCTGGCCGTAATCAGGAACGGAGACTCGACGGTGCCAGTGTGATCGCGGAGCGCATAGAGAATACGGTCGGCAGGGACAATGGTCGGTGTTTGGCCAATGAGAGCAGCGCCGCACTGCTTGAGGACGTCGAGCATGCGCGCAAGCGTGAGTTGCGTGTCGAATCCTGGGATCGTCTCAAGTTTATCGAGAGTGCCCCCGGTATGCCCCAGAGAGCGACCGCTGATCATAGGCACGACGATGCCGGGAATGCCTTCTGGGGTAGGGTGCGCGACTCCGGCGGCGGCGATGATTGGAGCAATGAGCAGCGATGTCTTGTCCCCGACTCCTCCAGTGGAATGTTTGTCGATAACGAAGGTGTTGAGGATCTCCGTGTAAGCGACCTCGCCAGAAAAGCGCATGGCCTCGGTGAGGACGGAGAGTTCTCTGGAGTTGAGCCCCTGAAAGAAAACCCCCATTAGAAAAGCGGCAATCTGGGCATCCGTAACGAGTTGTCTGGCTGGAGTACGCCGGACGATGGCGCGGATGAAGCTGCGTATCTCTTCGTCGGTAAGTGCGAGACCGTCGCGCTTGTGAAGGATAACGTCGATGGGGTGAATCGTCTTGGTCATAAGACTTAGAGATTATTGAGGAGAAATGCTGAGGGAAGGAGCTCGTCGATGGAAAAGCGGGTGAGCGCGCCCTCGGCTGCAGGAAAAAAGATTTCGGTAGAGGATGTACTGAATTCGTGAATCGTCTGCCGGCAGGCGCCGCAGGGAGGGCTGGCGGTGTCGTTCAGATTCACGATCACAACGGCCTGGATTCGGATGCTGGGGCCTCGAAGCGCCACAGCGGAGGCGATCGCAGACTGTTCCGCGCACGTAGTCAGGCGATAGGAGGCATTCTCTACATTGCAACCCGTTGTAATGCTTCCATCCTCCAGGAGCACTGCGGCGCCTACCCGGAACGAACTGTAAGGCGCGTAGGCGCGAGCGGCGACAGCAAGTGCGCGACGCTGCAGTTCGTTCCTTTGCGCAGGGGAGAGACGGTCCGGTGCTCCATTTTGCGACATGGGGAGAGGCTACCGGCTATGGTGACCGCTGACAAGTCACCCCGCACTAATGATTTGCCAACGATTCCCGATAAGAGGGATGTGGACGACCTGACCCAAGAATTTATCGCAGAAAGCCAGGACGGTCTGGACCGCATGGAGCGGTGCCTGACTGAACTCGAAGCCCGACCGCACGACAGTCAGCAGCTCGTCGGAGAGATATTTCGTGCGGTGCACACAATCAAGGGCACAACCGGGTTTCTCGGATTCAACCGGCTTGAGAAACTAGCCCATGCTGGCGAACACCTGCTGGGATCGTTGCGGGAAGGCCGATTGGCTGTCACCGAGGAGCTGATTAGTGGTCTGCTGCGCCTGCTCGATGGTCTTCGGGCCATCCTGGCCCTCATTGAGGAGACAGGTGGCGAAGGAACACGCGCCAGTGACGAAGACAGCGTCCTGATCACTGATCTGGCCAGGCTGAACGGGGACGATCTGGAGACTGCAAGACCGTCCGCCCCTGTCATCTCTACTAAGGTTGCAGAAGAGGCAGATCCAGCGATGTCTCCTGCGGAGGCAATGACTCCTGCCGCAGCGACACAGGGCACCGGTTCCTCGAATGGCGATAAGACCCTGCGGATCGATGTGGAAGTTCTCAACCGGATGATGAATCTGGTCGGGGAGCTGGTGCTTACTCGCAATCAGATGCTGCAGAGCGGAGTGGAAGCCACCAACTTTCCTGAACTGGCCCGGCGTCTGGACAGCGTGACGGCCGATCTGCGAGAGACGGTGATGCAGGCCCGCATGCAGCCGGTTGGCAATCTCTTCGGCAAATTTCCGCGTATGGTGCGCGATTTGGCACGAACCTGCGGGCGCGATGTGAGGATTGAGTTCTCCGGTCAGGAGACAGGGCTGGACAAGAGCCTGCTCGAAGCGATCAAGGATCCTCTAACCCACGCGGTACGCAACTCCGTAGATCACGGCATTGAGTCGCCTGCGGATCGTGTCCTTGCAGGCAAGCCTGCCGAAGGCTGTCTTCGTCTGAGAGCCTTTCATCAGAGTGGCTCCGTCGTCATCGAAGTTGCGGACGACGGTGCCGGCATCGCGATAGAGCGCGTTCTGGCCAAAGCAATCGAACGTGGACTCGTGACCACGGAGCAGGCCAAAGAGATGACGGAGCGCGAGGCGCTGCAGCTCATCTTCCTTCCCGGGTTTTCGACCGCAGCGGCTGTCACGACTGTCTCCGGTCGCGGTGTTGGCATGGATGTAGTGCGCGCCAACGTCGAGAAGGTAGGTGGAAGCGTCGAGCTGGAATCAAAGGTTGGCTTTGGAACGACATTGCGGCTCAGGGTTCCTCTAACACTCGCCATCGTTCCTGCACTGGTCGTGCGTAGCGGAGGTCAAAGCTTTGCGCTGCCGCAAACCACCCTGGTTGAACTGGTCTATATTCCTGCGCGGGATAAAGAGAAGGTCGTTGAGCGCGTGGGAGCCTCCGAGGTCTACCGTCTGCGCGAAAGACTCTTGCCTATGGTGTGGCTCGATCGTCTGTTAGGCCTTAAGAGCGCTGCCGAGGCCCACGGATTCTACATGGCTGTGCTCGAGGCGGAGGGTTGCCGTTATGGTCTGGTCGTCGAAGACCTTCTGGCTCCTGAAGAAATTGTAGTAAAGCCGCTTTCGGCTGTGCTGCGCGAGATCGGACTGTTCTCGGGAGCCACCGTGCTTGGCAACGGCACGCTGGCTCTCATCCTGGACATCGCCGCAACCGCAGCTCGAGCAGGGGTCAAGCCGGTCATGGAAGAAGAGGAGCAGATTGTCGAAATCCAACGGGAGGAGGCATCCTTTCTGGTCTTCGAAGATCGGGCACGAGAGAGAACAGCGCTTCCGCTGGGCGTGGTTGAGCGTATCGAGAGTGTCCCCATCAACCGCGTCGAATATGCAAACGGACGCGCTTTGCTGCAGTACCGTGGCGAGTTGTTGCAGCTGCGGGATGACGGCCATGTTCTCGATGGAATGGAGATGCTCGAGGACGAAAATGCCTCCGTCACGATCCTCATCTGCGGTGATCCGGAGACGAAGGCGGCGCGCATGGGAATCGTTGTCCGTAGAGTTCTCGATGTCTCTGATGGAACGGTCCTCGAGAAGGACACGACCAATGGAGAGATGGATCTTGCCCTGGTCAAAGACAGGTTGACGACCATCTTTCGCGGGTTTGCGGGAGAGGTCGGAAAGAACTGGAGGGAGGTCGCATGAAGGCCGTTGCACAAAGTCCGGAGCAGATGCAGGAAGAGGCGGAGAGTGCATCGTTGTGTTCGATGTTTGCAGGTGAGGAGACCTTCGGGATCGACACCGCGAAGATACGTGAGGTATTAGGTCGTCGGGAGCTGGAGCGTGTGCCGATGGCTCCTGCCTTTGTTGCGGGCGTAGTGCCGTACCGTGGGGATGTTTTGACGACCGTCAGTTTCCGCGCCTTACTTGGACTTCCTGAAAACGCCGACGTCGGCTGTGTCTTGGTGCTGGACGATGATGGTGGCCACGAACGGTTTGGCTTGGTGATCGATGCGGTAGGCGGCGTGGTCACGGTTCAACGCAACATGCTCGAGGCGAACCCCTGCACGCTGGACGCGAAGTGCAAATGGCTCTTTGATGGGGCTTACAAGATGGAAAACGGCCTGCTGATACAGCTCGACCCGCAAAAGCTTCGGCCTTCTCGACTTGCTGAAACGGGAATGTTTCGACAGGGAGGCGCAGGAGAAGGTCTATGAAAGTACTGATCGTCGACGACTCAAGCTTTATCCGTGAGTATCTTCGCAACCTGCTGAGTCGGATGGGTGTGGCTTGCGCCGAGGCCGTTGATGGAAGCGATGCGTTGGCTGTCCTGGAGGCCCAGACAGACTTCGACCTGATGCTGCTTGACCTCAATATGCCCGTGATGAACGGCCTGGAATGTGTCAAAGCGCTGCGAAAGGCAAGGTTGCATCCGGAGATGAAAGTGATGATGGTGACGACCGAAGCGGACAACCACTTTATCTCTAAGGCACTGGACAATGGTGCCGATGAATTTCTAATGAAACCCTTTACTCCCGAAAGTCTGCGCGAAAAGATGATGCTTCTTGGGTTCGCCGCTTGAGTCGATTACGAAACTTCATACTGAGCCCGCCCGATGCGGAAGAAGGGGACCTGGAAACATGAGTATCTTTGCGACGCAGCCCCTGCGCGTTCTCGCGGCCGACGATTCTGCCGTCATGCGTGGAATCCTGCGAACGCTCTTCCAGCGTCAGTCGGAGTACACACGCGGCGAGCTTGCCCGGATGGAGCTTGTCGGCGTCTCTCGTGACGGCGTGGAATGCCTCCAGGAGATCCAGCGCCTCACGCCGGATGTCCTGATCCTCGACCTTGAGATGCCACGGATGACCGGGCTCGATGTTCTCGATCGCCTGCGGCACACCAAGCCAGGGCTTCCGGTTATTATGTGCAGCTCACACACCGAGATGGGCGCGAGAGCCACTCTCGACGCTCTGGCGCGAGGTGCTGCCGACTATGTGATGAAGCCTACGGGGCAGCGCGATCTTGAGAGCGCACTCCGTTCCCTGGCAGACCAACTGTTGCCGAGAATCGCTGCCTTCGCGGCAGAACGAAGGCGGCCGGCTCCACATCGTTCGCTTCTTGCGCCCCGGCAGAGTTCGGTTCCGGAGCGAGCGAAAGCTGAAGGCGCGGATTTGTCTGGCGCAACGGTTGAGGTGTTGGTAATTGGCGTCTCCACCGGTGGGCCGACCGCACTCGAACAGCTCTTGCCGAAGCTCGCCTCTGATCTTCCTGTCCCAACATTGATCGTGCAGCATATGCCTAAGTTGTTCACCAATGTGCTTGCGGAACGCCTCGACCGATGCTGCCATCTCAGAGTTGCAGAGGCCTATCACGGCGCGCCCCTGCAACCGGGGATGGTGTGGCTGGCCCCCGGTGATATGCATATGGAGATAGCGACTCGCCTAGGGGCAACCGAACCGGGGACCGGCGCTCAGGTAAAACTTCATTCCCAGGAGCCACTGCACCACTGCCGCCCAGCAGTGGATTACCTGTTTCTTTCCGCAGCCCGGGCGTATGGAGCAGGAACACTGGCGCTCGTCCTCACCGGGATGGGCTCTGACGGTCTGGAAGGGGCACGAGCGGTTCATGATCGTCGTGGAGTAGTGATCGCTCAGGATGAAATGAGTTCTGCCGTATGGGGAATGCCGGGCAGGGTGGTGGAGTCTGGAATCGCCGATGCCGTCCTGCCTCTCGAGGCCATCGCTCGCGAGGTCAATCAGAGGGTCAGCGTTGGCCGTGCAAAAAACAGCGGCATGTCGGCCCGTCCTTCTTCCGTTTCCCTTCGTCGACGGGAGGTGGCGCATGGCCTGTACTGACTCCGACTATGCCTATCTGCGTGAGGTCGTATTGAAGCAGTCCGCTAATCTTATCGATCCATCGCGCAACTCTCTCTTCGACGCAAAACTTACCCCGATCGCGCACAAAGCCGGCGCCACCAACTTGCAGGACTTCGTTCGCCTGCTCCAGACCGAGCGCCGCACACATCTCCATCGCGCCGTGGCCGAGGCTATGACGATCAATGAGACGAGCTTCTTCCGTGACGTGAAAACCTTCAATCTTCTTCGCGAAACCATCCTGCCGGAGCTTGTAGAGCGTCGCAGAGCCTCGCGTAGGCTTCGCATCTGGAGTGCGGCAAGCTCGACCGGTCAGGAGGCGTACAGCATCGCGATGCTCCTTTTAGAGCATCTTCCGGAGACGGCCTACTGGGACATCAAAATTATTGGAACCGATATCTCGCGACGAGTTGTCGAATATGCGCAGCAAGGCCGCTACCGCCGTCTTGAGGTCAATCGTGGGCTTCCTGCTCGAATGCTTCTGAAATATATGACTCGCGACGAAGAAGAGTGGGAGATCAGTTCGCGCTTGCGTGCCATGTGCGAGTTTCAGCAGCTCAACCTCTGCGCACCGCTTCCTTCGCTCCCAGAATTTGATCTTGTGCTCTTACGGAATGTCCTGCTTTATTTTTCTCAGGAAGATCGCAGTCACGTCTTTGCTGCAATGCACCGCCTGACAGCCGCAGACGGCTACCTTCTACTTGGAAACGCGGAGCAGGCGGAGGACTCGACTAATCTTTTTGAAGCAGAGTTCGCTGCAGAGTCGTTTTTCTACAGACCTCTACGTGATTCTGTACAAAGAAAATCTGACTACTGAGGCTGCTGCGGATCTTTCTTATCCTTATCCCCGCCACCGCCAAAGATCTTCTGAAAGATGTTTTTCTTTTTCTTTGGCTGCTCAGGCTGCACAGTTTGCTGCGGATTATTGCCAGCTGGATTTGTTGACGTCGGATGGGGTGACGGCGGTCCGGCCGCGCCTGCGGGAGAATTCGGTGCTGCGGGGGAATACGGGGAGACCTCTGCAGGGCGACCGCCAAGGCCAAAGATCTTCTGGAAGAAGTTCTGCGGGTTGTCCCGCATCTGACTGCAGCTTCCCGTGGGAACCGTACCATCCAGGAAGGCCACGTTGGCCGTGTGCACACTGCAGGATGGATCTGCCAGCAAGCCGGTATCGCGATCGACACGGGCGATGGTGATGCCATCGGGGGGTGAAAACGGCTTCACGTCTGAGTATTGCGGAAGCTTGATTGCCCGCTTCATAAACTCTGCCCAGATGGGCGCGGCTGCATCTGCTCCCTGTATCTTGATGTCCGTGTAGTCATCATTTCCTACCCAGACGATGCAGAGAAGGGAAGACGTATACCCGGCAAACCAGGCGTCATGCTCTGTACCGGTCTTGCCTGCCGCCGGAGCGCTAAACCCTCGTCCGCGAACAACCGCACCCGTACCGTAATTCATCACGCCTTCCAGAAGGGACTGCGTGAGGAAAGCGGCGCGAGGATCCATGACCTGTTTCGCATCGGGAGAGTAGTCGGCAACGATATCGCCAGAGGTGTTGCGTACGGAGGCAAGCATCCAAGGCTTCAGGTGAACCCCGCCATTGGCAAAGACGGTGTAGGCGCCAGCCATGTCGATGGGAGTAGCATTATAGGTTCCGATCGCGACCGAAGGTGTGGCGCGGGCATTGACGATCCCTGCAGAGCGAGCCAGCGCGGCGACGTTCCCATAACCGATCTTTTGAGCTAATGCGATCGTAGCGATGTTGAGGGAGTGTGCGAGAGCTTCGAAGGCCGTTACCATGCCCGGATACTCGCCCTTCACAAAGTTCCCGGGCATATACGGTTTGCCAGCAGTCCCAAAATCCTGCGGATCGTCATTCAGTTTGGTGACGGCGGTAAATGGACCATCGCCGTCAAGGTTCATGCCATTCAGCGCGGTGTTATAGGCCGCTGCATAGACAAACGGTTTGAAGATCGATCCAGTTGGACGTTGTGCGATGGCATGGTTTAGCTGCGAGGCGCCGTAGCGGCGGCCGCCTACAAGAGCGAGGATTTGGCCCGTATGCGGGTTCAGAGCCACCATCGCTACCTGCGGATAGGTAATGGGGCCGGCATCCTGCTTGCGAGCATAGCGCTTGCGAACAATCTCATCGACACTCTTCATGCCGATATCCACAGCCTCAGAGGCGGCGCTCTGCAGCTCGGGATCGAGCGATGTATAGATACGGAGGCTTTGATGGGCCAGATCCTGGTCGCTGATGCGTTGTACCAGCTGATCGTGCACCAGATCGACGAAGTAGGGAGCTTCGCTCGCATCTACATCAGGAGTCGCAAGGTGGATAGGATCGGCCTTGGCTCTTGTTGCCGCGCTGTGCGAGATCGCACCGGTCTCGACCATTGAATCCAGCACTACATTACGACGTGCGATCGCACGCTCCGGGTGACGATAAGGATTCAGCCGGCTCGGGCTTTGAATCATGCCGGCCAGAAGAGCGCATTCTGCGGTGTCCAGCTGCTTCAGGTTCTTACCGAAGAAGGCCTGCGCAGCCTCCCCCAGGCCATTGATGTCGTAGCTGCCGCGATGTCCCAGGTTGATCTGGTTCGCGTACATCTCGAAGATCTGCTGCTTAGAGAACCGCGATTCAAGCTGGAAGGTAATCAGGATCTCGATAAACTTGCGCTTCAGCCGTTTTTCTGGCGAAAGGAAGAAGCCTCGCGCCAGCTGCATCGTGATCGTCGAACCTCCGCAGCGCTTTCTTCCACTGCTCAGGTCCTCGATACCGCATTTTATGATTCGCAGAAAGTTGACGCCGCTGTGCTCGAAGAAATTACGATCCTCTATAGAGGTAACTGCCTGCACCATCTGGGGCGGTATGTCGTTGTAGGAGACCATGCGCCGCTTCGTTCGGCTGTTTTCCTCCGACAGAGCCGTAATCAGCTGCGGCTCCAGCTCATACGCGCTCAACGCCGCGCCATTTTCCGCGGTAATCTTCTGGACAACGCCATCCGGAGCAGAGATGGTCGCACCGTCGGTCGTGTGATAACTCTGAGGGCCCGGCTTGATGAAGATAGAGTCGCCGTTCAGCTGAAAGGTTCCGAGCTGCGAATTGCTGTTGTACCCAGCGCGTCTGAGGTCGCCAGCAATGGCCGAAGCAGAAAGCTTCTGCCCGTTGCGTATCTCGCGCGGTGCCGCGTAAATCTGCGAGACGCTGGCGAACATGGGGCCCTTCGCCAGACGATCGTTGACGACGTTTTCGTACTTAAAGTAGTAGAACCCGACGACGCTCAGACCAACGATGAAACAGGCAAGCACTGCCACCAGTCCATACCGTACAAAACGGTTGTCCAGATGAAGCCGATCGACGATACTTGCTCGCTTCCCGCTCGATTTACTGCCGTATTTGAGTTTGACTGGCAAAGGACACTTTCTTAAGACGGTTAGACGGCAGAAGCGGGCAGCAAAGGTTGCAAAACAGATGTTATCTGTTCGGTTACCGTTGACACCACTCGATCCAATGCAATCTCTTGCGTGTGCCGGTTCAATCTGTCGACCAGCTCAACGTTCCCTTCAGCCACCCCGCGCCCGATGTTGATTCGATAGGGAATGCCTATCAGATCAGCATCCTTGAACTTGACCCCCGCGCGTTCGTCGCGGTCGTCCAGAAGCACATCCAAACCGGCTTTCGTAAGCTCCAATGCGACCTTTTCACCCACGGCCACGAGATTCGCGTCTGACGTATTCGTGACGGTGACTACAACTTGAAATGGAGCAATCGCCGGATGCAGCGCGAATGCTGAGCCGTCATTCGCCGCAGCGGAGCTCTCAATCGCCGAGGTCAGAATCCGCTCGATGCCGATGCCGTAACTTCCCATGATTGGAGTGATTTCTTTCCCGTCACGGTTCAGTACGCTGGCTCCCATCGACTTTGAATACTTGTATCCGAGCTTGAAGATGTGTCCGATCTCGACCGCCTTGCCGATCCTGAGCGGAGATCCATCGATTGGGCAGCCTTCGCCTTCGACGACATTGCGCACATCGGCAACCATCGTCGGCTTGAAGTCGCGCATCGGGGTGACATTCCGGAGGTGGTATCCCTCTTTGTTGGCACCGGCGACTAGATTTGTTCGCCCTTCCAGGGCTTTGTCCAGAATCACCAGCGTTCCCGGCTTCTTCGGATGAGGTGCCGCTTCAACTCCGATCGGGCCCAGATATCCTGCCGGTGCCTTGAAGACCTCGACGATCTCCTCCGCTGTCATCGGTCGGATCTCGCCTCCCGCCAGTCCAGACAGCTTGGTCTCATTCAGTGTGTGGTCCCCGCGAAGGAAGACGATGACGGCCCGCTCCCGACCAAGCTTTGCATGGTCGGCCTGCGGCAGAGCCGCCATGTAGGCCATTGTCTTCATCTGGTGTTGTGGCTTCAGCTGCAGAAATTCACCGACTTCCTCAATGGTGCGCTGTCCCGGCGTATGCACGAGCTCGGGCGTACCATCGCCGGTGGCTGCCAGATCCTCAACCGGTTCAAGCCGGCTGGTGGCCTTTTCAATGTTGGCCGCATATCCAGATGCCGAGCTCGCAATCAAGTCCTCACCTGCATCGGTGTAAACCATAAACTCCTGCGAGGCTGAACCTCCCATTGCTCCCGAGTCCGCTTCCACTGAAACGAACTCAAGCCCGCAACGCGAGAAGATGGTGCGATATGTCCGATCGTGCTTGTTATAGCTCTCATCAAGGCCCGCTTCGTCGATATCGAAGGAGTAGGAGTCCTTCATGATGAACTGCCGCACTCGCAGTAGACCCGACTTTGGCCTCGGTTCGTCGCGAAACTTCGTCTGAATCTGATACCAGATCTGAGGAAGCTGTTTATAGCTGCGCAGCTCATTGCGCGCAATCGAGGTCATCACCTCTTCGTGGGTCATCCCTAAGCACAGGTCCGCGCCCTTGCGATCCTTCAGGCGAAACATGTTGTCGCCCATCACTTGCCAGCGGCCCGATTCTTCCCATATCTCCCGTGGATTCAATGCAGGCAGCAGAAACTCCTGTCCGATCCTGTCCATCTCTTCGCGGACGATCCCCTCGATCTTGTTGATCGAACGGTTACCGAGGAAGAGGTAGCTGTAGATGCCGGCTCCCAGCTGCCGGATATAACCGGCGCGGAGCAGCAGCTTATGGCTGGCGACCTCGGCGTCTGCCGGGGCTTCACGGAGGGTTGGAATGAAGAGTTGTGACCAGCGATGCATGTGTTTTGAGATAACCTTCCGAACTCAGGAATGCCTCCTGACGTATCTCGGTATTCTACCGTCCTCAGGACCTTCTTAGGTAAGTGGCAACCGGCCGGCGGTTATCAAATGGCACCCAAAATCGATATACACGCCTAATGCTATGTGACCTGCAGCACCGCGGTTATGTAGGGAACATGACATACATATTTCACCGGAGATAGTAGTGTTTACCCAGATCAATACCGCTCTTCCCCACCGGCAACCCCATCCGGCTGTCGAGGTAAAGGAACGACGTCATCTCGCAGAAGGAATGAATAGGTTGCTCACTGAGCCTACAGCTGTGGCGCGCCCTAGGCGAAGTCGCAACGCCATTCTGGCCCATCTTCCGGAGGAAGAGTATGCAAAGCTCGCGGGTGCACTGCAGCCGGTTGCGTTGACTTTGGGGCTCGAACTCTCGCAGCCTGAGGGGGTCATTGAGTATGCGTACTTTCCCGAGACTGGACTGATCTCTACGGACGCCCTCACTTGCAGCGGTGAAATGATAGAAGTCGATGTCGTCGGCAGGGAAGGCTTCGCCGGACTGCCAGCTCTTTATGGCCAGCCGCAGATGTGCCACGCAGTCGCGGTGCAGTGTGCCGGTCACGGACATCGCATACGAGCATCTCTGCTGAGAGAGATATTTCTCGAGGGAGGTGAACTCCGGCGCGTTATCCATAACTTCTCCTATCTGCAGCTGGTCCAGATCACCCAGTCTGTTCTCTGTAACCGTCTCCACGACGTTGAAGCAAGGCTCGCCCGGTGGTTATTGACCTCTGCGAACCGGATGGAGTCGGATAACATCTATCTGACTCAGGAGTTCCTGGCTCAGATGTTGGGCGTTCAACGCTCCACTGTGACGGTGGCCGCGGGCGAGCTGCAGCGGCACGGAACGATTGAGTACAGCCGCGGCAAGATTACGATCCTCAATCGGCCGTTATTGAAAAAGGCGGCGTGTGAGTGCTACGAAATCGTGGACTCCGCTTATCGCCGACTTCTGAAACATGAGGAGGATGGAAATCTCTACTATGTCTAAAACCAGACAAACATACTGCCTCGTTCGTGCTAGCTTGATTGCCTGTCGTCTCTAGTGGGTCGTTGGCAGAGCAATTGGCAGCTTCCCGAAATCATTACCGGTTCCAATGATTTACGGATGGAAAGCCCTCGTCCCCTTGGAGGCAGAAGATGTCCACAATCCTGCTGTCCGGACAAGATCTAAGACTGCTGGCGACCAGGGCAGCAGTGTTGGCGAAGCTCGGTTCAACGATAAGGTGTGGATTAGGCACAATGGTCGAACCATTCCTTCGGAACGAACGGATTGATCTGCTGGTGCTGTGCCATACGCTCAGTCTTGAGCAACGAGAGAGGCTCATTTCGATCGCTCTTGAGAAGTCTTCAGGAATACAAATCCTGCAACTGGTCAGCACGATTGAAAATCAGGAAATTCCGTTGCTCCCGGGCATCAAGATCAGTATCTGCGATCCAAACCATCTCGTACGCCGGGTGGAAGATTTACTTGGTGAGTCTGCCCGACAGCGGCCTCCGGTTTCGAGCGATTCCTCTTACCGGTACTTCTCAGGCCCCTGGTTGATTCAACACGAAGCTAGACGGTAGCGGCACTTTCGAGGATGTCCTTTGTGAAAAATACTGCAATCCGCAGGGACATCTACGACCTCGATCAACTCCGCACCGGCCAGCTCAAGCGTTCGCCGCGACGCGAGATTTTCAGGATCGCAGGTGATCCACAGCGGATCGATCCCGACGGTCGAAGCAAGCGGCACAAGAAGCTTGACCGCCCGAGCAGCATAGTGATGCCCGCGATGGTCCGGCAAGACTCCGTATCCGATATGGCCTGCATAAAGCTCCAAATGCCTTGTGGAACCGATGCTGAACCGGATATTTCCTACGACGTCTCTTGATTCAACGTGAACCATGTGAAGCTGATACGTCGGGACCCGATGAACCGGGTGCACCTCAAATCGCAATAATTCCAGCTCCAAATCTCCATCGCACGGCCGCCCAGGATCGACCGGCATCACAGCTTGGCCGTTCATATCAGCTCGAGCGTCCAGAGATCATGCAGGTGCAGGACACCCTCAGTCCGGCCATCCGGAGCGGTCACGATCAGGGAGGTAATCTTCTTCTCTTCCATCAGTGCCAGCGCCGACGAGGCAAACGCGTCCGCCTCTACCGTTACCGGGTGAGAGTTCATGATGTCACCCGCGGCGTGGTCCAGTGCCCTCCCGCCGTCGCGCTCCAGAAGTCGTCGCAGGTCACCATCTGAGATCATGCCCAGCAACAAGCCGTCTTCGCCGACCACCGTAGTCATCCCTAGCTTCTTGCGCGACATCTCATAGATCACCTCGGGCATCCGTGTTGCTGCTGAGACTTTCGGAAGGGCATCGGCCGTGTGCATCAGCTCGCCAACCCTGGCCAGTCTCTTGCCCAACCGGCCCCCTGGGTGCAGTTCTGCAAAATCCTCCGCTCGCCACCCGCGGCGGCGGCTTACGTCCAGCGCAAGCGCATCTCCCAGCGCAAGCATCACCGTGGTGGAGGCTGTAGGGGCGAGATTATTGGGACATGCTTCCGAGAGCACACTGGTATCCAGCACTACGTCGCTCGCCTGCGCCAGCGTTGAAGACGGATTGCCGCAGAAGGCGATCAGCTTATCCGACATCCGCTTCAGCAGCGGAAGCAGGCGCAACAACTCCTCGGTCTCTCCGCTGGCGGACAATGCGATGACGGTGTCGCCATGACCGAGCATTCCCAGATCGCCGTGGACCGCCTCGGCGGGGTGCAGGTAGTGCGCAGGCGTTCCGGTCGAGCGCAGCGTAGCTGCAATCTTGCGCGCAATGATGCCGCTCTTCCCAATCCCCGTGGTGATCACTCGATTGCGCCCGGCGATGGCTACCAGAACCAGATCCGCTGCTTGGGTAAATGCCGGCAGCATTGGACCGTCCAGCTTGATGGCCAGCTCAAGCAGCGCCTGTGCCTCAATGCGCACATACTCTGAGGGCCAGGTACGTTTTTGCGGTTTGAGTGGAGGGCCTGACATGCTTCTAGACCTTCCGATGCTAGCAGATGAGACCCTGTTTCCAGAGCGTGACCAGCTTTGGCGGCTTTCCGTCTAAACTGGAAGAAAGCGCCCGTCGGGATGGAATGAACTCCCGTGCAAGGTCGGGCAGGAAAGTGGGACGGATGCGTCGAGCCATAATTCTGGGTGTCATGGTCGTGGGAATTGCGCTGCTGCTCTGGGCTGGCTGGCATAACCTGCGTGAGCGAAAGATTGCCATGCAAAAGGCGAGGGAAAATCAGGTCGTTCTGATTCCCGACAAAGGCACTTCCGCCGGCTCCGAAGGCAGCGACGAACTAGCCCCCAAGATGCGCGGCAAGCACGCTCCCAACTTCGTCCTGACAAGCCTCGACGGTAAAAAAGTTTCACTCGCCGACTATAAAGGACGCCCCGTTCTGGTGAACTTCTGGGCTACCTGGTGCGGTCCATGCAAAGTCGAGATGCCCTGGTTTGAAGAGCTTCGCAAGCAATATGCCGCACAGGGATTCGAGATCCTTGGACTCGCCGATGATGCCGATGCAGGCAAGGATGCCATCGCCAAAGTTGCGCAAAAGTCGGGTGTCACCTATCCCATCCTGCTGACGGACGGCAAAGTACAGGACGCCTTCGGAGGCCTCGACGTGTTGCCAATGTCCTTTTATATCGACCGCAACGGAGTCATCGTAGAGCAGACCGCGGGACTCGGTTCCAAAGACCAGATCGAAGCGAATATCAAGAAGACCATCGCATCGGGTACCGGAACGGAGACGGGGGGACTGTGAAGCATCCTATCGCTCTCGCTGTTCTGATGCTCTCCGGCCTGGCCTGGGCCCAGCAGGGAAGTCTCTCCGTCCCGCCGCCAAAGCCGAAGCAGTACGTCACCTACTCGACAGAAGCGCAGGACTTGAACGCGGGCAAGAAGAGCGTGATTGAGCTGCGGTTTCATGTCATGGATGGATTTCACGTCAATTCCCACACTCCAAAGTCGGAGCTCCTGATCCCCACAAAACTGGACCTCCAGCCGGTCGCAGACATGAAAATCTCTCCCGCAGAGTATCCCGCCGGTACTCTATATAGCTTCAGCTTCGAGCCTAACGAGAAGCTTGATGTTTACACCGGCAACTTCACCGTCAAGGTGCCCGTCGTAGTTCGAGCCGGGCAGCATACCCTCAACGGCGTGCTGCGCTATCAGGCCTGCGACAACGCGGCATGTTATCCCCCGCGCAGCCTGCCGGTGCAGATAGCCGTAACTGCAAAGTAGCGCGAGTGGAAATTCCCTTAGATGTACAAAGTTGTCATCCTCCTGCGATGGCATGATGGATGGAGAGGCAAGCGGTAAGGCAAATGGAAGAGTTCAGAAGACTGACGAGACTGCCGGCGTACGTGTTCAACATTACGGGCGAGATGAAGGCAGCAGCCCGCAAACGCGGCGAAGACATTATTGACTTCGGGATGGGAAATCCCGATGGTGCCACACCAAAGAACATCGTCGACAAGCTGATCGAGGCGTCGCAAAAGACCCAGACGCATCGCTACTCCCTCTCGCGCGGCATCCCGCGCCTGCGGCGAGCCATCTCCAACTGGTACAAGACTCGCTACAACGTCGACATCGACCCGGAAACTGAGGCGATCGTCACGATTGGCTCCAAAGAAGGAATTGCCCACCTCTGTCTGGCTGTGCTCGATGATGCCGATACCGTGGCTGTACCCAATCCCAGTTACCCCATTCACATCTTCGGACCCGTCATTGCGGGATCGCGCGTGCAAAGCATCAACATCGCCGACGCTACCGCTGACGAGGTGCTGGCGCGGCTTGAGGACGAGCTGCCGCGTATGGAGCCCCGGCCGAAGCTGCTCATTCTCAACTTCCCCGCGAACCCGACCACGCAATGCGTCGATCTTCCATTCTTCGAGCGCGTCGTCGCTCTCTGCAAAGAGCTCGGCATCTATCTCATCCACGATCTTGCCTACGCCGACCTGGTCTTCGATGGGTACCGTGCGCCAAGTGTGCTTGAGGTCCCAGGAGCCAAGGACATTGCGGTCGAGTTCTTCACGCTCTCAAAGAGCTACAACATGCCCGGCTGGCGGGTTGGTTTTATGGTCGGCAACAAAAAGCTCGTAGCCGCTCTCGGGCGCATTAAAAGCTACTTCGACTACGGGACCTTTACTCCCATCCAGGTAGCCTCCATTCAGGCCCTTGAAGGCCCGCAGGATTGCGTTAAAGAGATCGTCGAAAACTACAAGTGCCGGCGTGATGTCCTTGTGCCGGGCCTCAACAAGCTCGGCTGGCCCGTTGAGATGCCAAAGGCAACCATGTTTGTCTGGGCCAGAATCCCCGAGCAGTACCGGGCGCTCGGCTCCATCGAATTCTCCAAAAAACTGCTCACCGAGGCCAAGGTTGCCGTTAGTCCGGGAGTTGGTTTTGGCGAGCACGGCGACGGTCATATACGGTTCTCGCTGATCGAAAACGAAGAACGCACTCGTCAGGCGCTGCGCGGTATCAAGAACATGTTCCGCAATGGATAAATATATTCATCTTCAATAAATTACATGGTTTTGTGAATGTAGTAACTTAGCTCAATAACCCTTGCTGCCAGTGGCGTCAGAGGGGAATCAGAGAGGGTTCTGATTCCTGCCGTTACTATTTTGTCACTGTCGTTATAATCCGCGATATCATCAAAGACGTGCCGAAATACTCGATCGTCGTTCCTTTTCATAACGAAGAAGACAATGTCACGACCCTCTATGACCGCCTGAAAGCCGTCATGGAGCACATCGGCGAGAGCTTTGAGCTCGTCTTTGTCGACGACGGCTCGCGCGATCGCACGTACCGTCTGCTGGAAGAGATCGCCGCCGTCGACTCGCGCGTTCTCGTTATCAAGCTGCGCCGCAACTTCGGCCAGACCTCGGCTCTCGCTGCTGGGTTCGATCACGCGCAGGGTGAGTTCATCCTCGCCATGGATGGCGACCTTCAGCACTCCCCGGACGAAATCCCCAATTTTCTCTCCAAGCTCGAAGAAGGCTACGACGTCGTCAGCGGATGGCGGGCCCAGCGTGGTGACAACTTCATCATGCGCCGCATCCCCTCGCGCGCTGCCAACTGGCTGATGGCCACGCTCAGCGGAGTCAACATCCACGACTTCGGCACTACCTTCAAGGCCTATCGTCGCGAGGTCATCCACAATATTCCTCTGTACGGAGAGATGCATCGCTTCATACCGGCTCTTGCGTCATGGTACGGAGCCAGTATCTGTGAGATTCCCATCTCCAATCCAAGTCGCCAGTTTGGCAAGAGCCACTACGGTATCTCCCGCACCTTCCGGGTCTTCTTTGACCTGCTCACAATCCGGTTCCTGCTGAAGTACATGACGCGTCCGCTGCACTTTTTTGGAACCATCGGCGCGCTGAGTGCTTTCTCTGGTTCTGCTCTCGCGGTCTGGTTGCTCATCCTCAAGCTGCTTACCGGGCAGCCGGTCATGGACCTCCACGGTCCGCTCTTCGTGGTCGCGGGCGTCTTGATCCTCGCAGGAGTTCAGATGATCGGCATTGGCCTTCTTGGAGAGTTGCAGGTTCGGCACTTTCACACCGCTTCGCACCGTGCTCCCTACGCCGTCGATCGTATTCTGCGCCTACGATCTGAAGAGAGCCTGCTGCAGTAAACTCTCGATCCTTCGATCCACCCTGCTATCCTCTTGAAGCGAATCACTACGAGAGGCATCCAAACCGACATGCAGGCAATCAGGATTCTTCAGCACGGCGGCCCCGAGGTTCTTGAGTTTACCGATCTTCCCACGCCGGCTCCTGGCCCAGGACAGGCACTCATCCGTATCGAGGCCGCTGGTATCAACTTCATCGATACCTACCTCCGCGAAGGCCGCTATCCAACGCCGCTGCCGTCCACGCTCGGACAGGAAGCGGCCGGCATAATCATTGCCCTGGGGGCCAATACTGCGGCCGGCGGATTTCATGTCGGGGATCGTGTCGCGTGGACGCACTTTCCCGGAACCTATGCGCAACTTGCTGTAGCTCCTCTCGATCTTCTTGTGCATGTTCCTGAAGCCATCACCTCGCAGCAGGCCGCCGCGGCCATGCTTCAGGGAATGACCGCGCATTATCTCGCACACTCCGTCTATCCCCTGCGTTCTGGAGACGAGATCCTCATCCACGCAGGCGCAGGTGGAGTCGGCTTGCTGCTGACCCAGATCGCCAAATCCCTCGGTGCCCGTGTCTTCACCACGGTCTCCAACGAGGAAAAAGCCGAGCTCTCCCGTGCCGCAGGAGCTGACGAAGTCATCCTCTATACCCGAGAGGACTTCGCCGAAGCCGTCAAAAAGCTCTCGCCAGAAGGTCTTCACGTTGTCTACGACTCCGTTGGAAAAACAACCTTCGATAAATCGCTCTCAGTCCTTCGCCGTCGAGGGACGATGGTGCTCTTCGGCGCCTCGAGCGGCGCCGTTCCCCCTTTCGACCTCATTCGTCTCTCGCAGCTGGGGTCCCTTTACATCACCCGTCCCACGCTGAAAGACTACATGGCGACCCGAGAGGAGCTGGAACGGCGCGCAGGCGAAGTCTTCCGGTCTATCGCCGACGGCAGCCTCACCCTGCGCATCGAGCACATCTACCCTCTTGCGGCTGCGGCGGATGCCCATCGCGATCTGGAAGGCCGAAAAACCACCGGAAAGCTTCTACTCATTCCCTGAGGCATGATTCTTCTGCCATGGATGGTCGCGATCCCATATAGTGACATGTCGATCGGAGCAGCGGACCGGCTACACAGCGTGACCGCACTCCAAGGAGCTTTATGAAGTCCCTCAAGATCACGAACCTCCTCCTTGCGGCCATTGCGTTTCTTCTTCTCGGCCTCGTCCTGCGCCCCATGCGCGTCCCTGATCCCGTTCTGGCTCAGTCTTCCGATACGGATTATTTCTTTGAGCCTGGCACATTTCTCGTTCGAGCTCCCGACAACAGCCAGCAGGTCTACGCCAAAGTCGTCGTTGATCTCAGAAATGGTCGTGTCTGGGCTTTTCCCACCCTCACGCCCGCACCCTATCCTTCGGATCCCATCTACAACAAGCCGCAGACGTCTCATCCCTTCGAAATTGGTAGATTTGCCCTCGAGGATACAAAGAAATTCACTCCTTGAAGTATGGAAGGGATCGCTGCGGAAACTCCGTCTCCTTTGACTTCGTCCTTTCGCATGCCGCACACTTGAGGGAACGCCTCTAACCTGCGGTCCGGCTGCTGCCCATGGCTGCCGTGTCGTCTGAATTTATCTTGTAACGCAATGAAATGCTCGGGAAGCGCGGTGAAACTCCGCCACTGCCCCGCAACTGTGATTCGCGCACGCTCGTTCTCATACGAGCGTGAATGCTGCCTGGCTCACTCCCACTGATCGGATTTCGGGAAGGGAACAGCCCCTCATGGCAGGCATGGAACGCGACAGTCAGGAGACCGGTTTCGTTGTCGCACAACAGCCACGTTCCCGAGGGGGGAACGAGGAGTCTATCTTCATGCAAGCATCCGCACGTCCGTCTGCGGCTTCGCCTCTTTTTCGTCTTCTTGTAGGCTTTGCGCTCTTTGCCTTCGCCAGTGTCTCTTCGCATGCCGTCATCGTTCGTGGAACCGTCACTGACCCGCTCGGCGCAGCCGTTCCCGCCGCCCGCGTTCAACTCATCCAGGGCAAAGGTGTAGCTGGCTCCGCACTCAGCGGCCCGGACGGGTCCTTTGAGATTCGCAGCACCGGCTCCGGACGTTTCCTTCTGCTCACCTCTGCCCCTACCTTCACATCCGGCATCAGCCAAAGCTTCTATGGCGGACGCACCGACATCGTCTCTCGCAATGTAACGCTCGAGATTGCATCTGTGACCGCGCAGGTTACCGTCACCGCCACCGGTGTGCCGACTCCCCTCCAGCAGGCCAGCTCCGCCATCAATCTCATTCCATTCTCCGCGCTTCAGACCCGCGTCGGAGTCATGGACGATCTTCGTCAGTCTCCCGGCGTCAATGTCGTCCAGAGCGGACAGTACGGCGGAGTGGGCTCTCTCTTCGTGCGCGGTGGAAACTCCGACGCCAATAAGGTCATGATCGACGGTGTCACCTCGGAGGACGTCGGAGGCCGCTTCGACTTCGGAACCGTCTCCTCGACTGCGCTTGATGGCTTCGAACTCTATCGTGGACCCAATAGTGTCCTCTACGGCTCCGATGCAGGGGCTTCGGTGCTCAACTTCACCACGCCTCGCGGAGCCACATCTCGCCCCATCCTCAACTACTCCGGTGATGCTGGAAACTTCCACACCTGGCGCAACGAGGTCACCCTCAGCGGAGCTCGCCGCCGCCTCGACTACTACGGCGCCTTCTCGCGCTTCGACACATCGAACTCCATCCCGATGGATCGCTACCACTCCTCAACCAGCGCGGCGAACCTCGGTTACAACATCACTGCCAACACGTCTCTGCGCTTCACCATCCGCAACGGAGTCTCGGCGACCGGGCTTCCCGGGGCCTACAGCTTCTACGGCATCGCTTCTGCGGGCAAGCAGGCTGACCAGGATCTCTACTCCGGAGCTACGCTTGAGAACCGATGGCGCGACAAATGGCATAACCTCGTCCGCTACGGCATCGCCCGTAAGCGCGAGCAGGCCGTTACGTTCTACCCCGTGGGCGAGGCCATTGATTATCCCGGCTATGGAGGCTTCCCCGGCTATACCCTTTACTACGGCAACACTGTCACCATTCGCGGAGCCAACGGAACCCAGGGAACCGGCCGCGCTTCTTTCCTCTTCGGGGGAACAGCCCCCACCGACCAGTCCTCCCTGCGTGACGAGCTCTACTATCAGTCCGACTTCACCTTCTCCCCGCACTTCATCGGTCTCTTCGGATTCCGCTATGAAGATGAGCGCGGCTCTTATAACAATCCCAACTACTTCGAGTCCCAGGTCATCAAGCGAACCAACTTCCAGTACACGCTCCAGTTCCAGGGCGACATCAAAAACCGCATCTTCTACTCTTTTGGCGGAGCCATCGAGCGCAACAACCTGTACGGCACAGCGGGAACACCCCGCTTCGGTCTGGCCTGGGTTCCTGTGCGGCCCGGCAACGGCCTGCTTCAAGGGACGAAGCTCCGCGCCAACGCTGCCACTGGAGTTCAGGAGCCTTCGCTCTCCGTCGAGTTCTCCTCACTTTACAAGCAGCTTCAGGAGGCAGGCTCTACGGACCTCATCGATGCCTACCATGTGCGTCCCATTCAGGCACTGCGGTCGCGCACCTTCGACGTCGGTATTGACCAGAACATTCTCGGTCAGGTCCTCATCCTCAAGGCCGGCTACTTCCACAACCAATTCAGTCACCAGCTCGACTTCGTGGATCAGGGAACCCTGAAGACCGTCTTCGGAATCGATACCAGCACCGCTCAACTCTATGGGGCGCTCCTCAATACGCTCGCTTATCGCGCGCAGGGTTTCGAGGGCGAGCTGCAATTCGCGCCCGTCCATAGCATTCTCCTTCGCGGCGGCTATACCTACCTCGCCTCGTTGGTCGAGCAATCCTTCTCCACCGATGCCATCGCGAACGGAACCGCAGCCATCAATCCCAATTACCCCAACACGCCTATAGGAGCCTCATATCCGCTGGTCGGCCAGCGGCCCTTCCGTCGTCCGCCGCAGACGGGTTTCTTCTCCGCTCAGTACACCACGACGAAGTTCTCCGCAGCCCTCAAAGGCGCGGTCGCCAGCCGCGCTGATGACTCAACCTTCCTCTCCTACCTGGACTTCAACGGTGGCAACACCCTGCTGCTTCCTAACCGAAACCTTGACTTTGGCTATGCCAAGCTCGACGCCTATGGAACCTATGCGGTGACTCATCACGTCACTGTCTTCGCAGACCTGGGAAACCTGCTCTCGCAGCAGCACATCGGCCCTATCGGTTATCCTTCGCTTCCATTCACCTTCCGCACTGGCCTTAAAGTGCGGTTGGGCGGCGATTAACCGAGTCTCTGTCAAGAGAGGCCGCTTCTAACTTGCACAAGCGGTTCGACTTCCTTATGCCGATCAGTTACGAGCCATTCGTTAGAATTTAAGTAGCTCTCTCTCCGGCGTAGTCGATAGCAGGACCGTATCGTCGCCAGGAAACAACTCGTCCCTCCTGGATAGCGAGTTGTAAGACACCTGAATTGGAAACGGCTAAGTAGAAAACAGTTGAAAGGCTCCGGATTCAATCCGGAGCCTTTCAACATTACGAAGGAAGATACAGCAACTCTGTCGAATCCAGGCCTGCGCGACGGTCCCGGCTATTTCTCCAGCGAATCGAACCAGACCTTCCACTGCGGTACAGCGGTAGCATACGTACCTCGATGCGAGGTCTTGCCGGTGGAGACGGCCTCGACCTGTGGGTTCCCGTTCCCGATGGCGCGCTGATATGTCATGGCCAAGCGGCCCAGTCCGGTGGAGATAGCCTCGTCGGAATCTCCATAGTAGTTGCGAACGGGACTTTTGATAATCCAGCGATAGGCGTGCGATACCTGATAAGAGCTATGGGACCGGTTCTGGCAGAGATGGACGAGCAACCCGGTGACGCAAGACGGCACCAATCGCCAACTCCTGGTCTCATCGGCCGATTTCCGTCAACAACCGTGCGCACCGATCCCAGGGCTTTGAGTCGTGCCACCCCCAGGGCCGCAACATGCGAGCTGATTTCGGGTTTCTCCCGGTGGCACGTATGCCTGCGAAAGTCCGGTTCTGTCCGTCGTCCTCTGCGATCGATCGCCGAGGCGAGCTGGACCAAAGTCCGGACCTAAGTGCATTTTTTCGAAGACTTTGCGCAAAAATATACCGGGTAGGGGAGGAGTCGGGAGTCGAGCCGAAAGCGTCTAAAGAGAGGAAAAGGAAATAAGACATGACCTTTCGAAAACTGCTCTTCGCGACTACACTTTTTGCCTTCCCCCTCTTTCTCTCCGCGCAGGAGGGACCTTCCACTCAGGCGATCGTTACCGTCAACTCGAAATCTCCTCAGGCGCTGACCGTCCAGAACCTCAAGGTGCGCGTGAACAATCATGAGACGCCCCTCACCGCTGTGGATCCGGTCAAGCCGAACGGAACCCAGGTGGCCCTCCTGATCGACGACGGCCTCCGAACCTCGATCGGTCGTCAATTTTCTGATATCCAGAACTTCATCCGCTCTCTTCCGGAAGGAACCGAGATTCTCGTCGGTTACCTGCAGAACGGCCGCGTGGTTCCTCAGCAGCCCTTCACCACTGACCACAAGGCCGCTGCCGCCAGCGTGCGACTTCCGATGGGATTACCCGGACTTAGCGCCAGCCCCTACTTCTGCCTATCTGATTTTGTAAAGAACTGGCCCGGCAGCGCCGAAGGCTCAAGTGCTCAGACCGGCATGCTCGCTCCCAAGGCCCGCTTCGTCATCATGATTACCAATGGCGTCGACCCCTATAACGGCAGCGTCAGCCCGATGAACCAGAACAGCGTCTACGTCGATGGCGCCATTCGCGACGCCCAGCGCGCAGGCGTGCCTGTCTACTCCATCTATTACAGCAACGCGGGCATTCGAGGAGGAGCCGCCAGCTTCAGCGGCCAGAGCTATCTGGCCAAAGTCTCCGACGAAACCGGAGGGCAGGCGTACTTCCAGGGGCTGGGGAATCCCGTTTCGCTCACACCCTTCTTTGAGAAGTTCACCAAAGCGATCTCCGAGAGCTTCGTCGCGACCTTTCTCGCTCCGGGTAAGGTCAACAGCAACCTGGTTGAGGTCAAGTTCTCCACGACACTTGGTTCCACCAAGCTGCAGTCCACGCGTTACATTCGCCCTGGAACCCGCATCACCGCCACCTCACCCTCGGCTAACCGAGAGTGAGGCCGGCAGCCTTATAGATTGACTCGATCGACCGCATGTCTTTGAGACCCTCTTCGCCCGGGGTTCCCGGCGTCTGGTTCTGAAGAATGCAGCTCGTGAAATGGTTCACCTGATCGATGAATTGGCTGGGATCGTGCAGCGTCGAAGCGTCATCGATCTTGGTCACAGGCGAGTTGCGATCCTTTCTGTAGGCCGCAGTAATGTGCTGTCCTTCGTAGTTGAAGTTGTCGAACTCCAGCCAGCCGTTGGCCCCAAATACCTTCGCATAACTCGGCATCTGCGCGCCATAAGTGGTCGAACAACTCGCGACAGTCCCGGAAGGAAAGCGCATTGTCCAGGAGAGATTCTCTTCGATGTCCTTGAACCTCTCATCCTCCTTGTTCGAGGTCGCGACAGCAGTGAACGCAACAGGCTCTTCACCGGTCAGGTAGCGGGTCGCGTTCAGGCAGTAGATGCCGACGTCCATCAGAGGACCTCCGCCGGCCAGCGAGCGCTGTGTCCTCCACTCGCCCTGAGCGATGTTGAAGCCGTTGGCACTGTCAATGGCGTGTACTTTGCCCAACGCACCTGACTTGATCAGCTCGATCGTCTTCAGCGTGTACGGCTCATAGTGCATCCGATACGCGATCATCAGCTTCACATTGGCTGACTTGCAGGCTGCAATCATCTGCTCGCATTCGGCAACCGAAATCGCCATCGGCTTCTCGCACAGAACATGCTTGCCCGCCTTCGCGGACCGAACGGTGTACTCCGCGTGCATGCTGTTTGGCAGGCATACGATAACTGCATCGATGGCTTTATTGTCGCGAATGCGATCCATCTCCTCATAACTGTAGATCGATTCCTTCGGCACACCATATTGTGCAGCGATCTTCTCTGCCTTCTCGCGGTGCCCACTCACCAGGCCTGTGACGGTCGAGGTGGAACCCTGAGCGATGCCACGCATGTGGTGATCGGCGATGCGGCCAAGACCGATGACGCAATAGCCGATCTTCTTCGTTGGGGTCTGGCCAACGAGAGGAAGCGGGGAAAATGTGTGGGCCGCGAGGCCAAGGGCACCTAGCTTTGAAAATTCTCTACGAGAGATCATCGCGCTCCGCGTTTCGTTTTATTCAATAACCGTTGCGCGATAAGGATAAGTCGAACCCGCGTAAAAGGAAAACGAAGGGTCCGCCTCGAAGGTGCAAAGAGTGCTAAAAGATGTCGCTTAAAAGCAAAAGACCCCGGAAAATCTCCGAGGTCTTCTGCCTGTGCCCGAAAGGCGCGTTCGTCCGAGAAGGACTAGTACATGCCATCCATGCCGCCGTGGTTGTGTCCACCGGCCGGGGCTTCCTTCTTCTCCGGGATCTCGGAGATCATGGCCTCGGTGGTGAGCATCAGGCCAGCGATCGACGCCGCGTTCTGCAGGGCAGTGCGGGTGACCTTGGTCGGGTCGATGACGCCAGCTTTGACCAGGTCCTCGTAGGCGCCCGTTCCGGCGTTGTAGCCGAAGTTGGTCTCCTTGGACTCGAGGATCTTGCCGATGACAACGCCACTCTCTTCACCAGCGTTGGAGACGATCATACGAAGTGGCTCCTCGATGGCGCGGCGGATGATGTTGGCGCCGATCTTCTCGTCGCCCTCGAGTGACTTGGCAACGTCGTCGACAGCCGAAGCAGCGCGAACCAGCGCCACACCGCCGCCAGGGACGATGCCTTCTTCTACAGCCGCACGGGTTGCGTGCATCGCATCCTCAACACGAGCCTTCTTCTCCTTCATCTCGGTTTCGGTAGCAGCACCAACCTTGATGACAGCAACGCCGCCGACCAGCTTGGCGAGACGCTCCTGCAGCTTCTCACGGTCGTAGTCCGATGTGGTCTTGTCGACCTGGGCGCGAATCTCCTTTACACGGCCCTCGATCTCGCCACCCTTTCCGCCGCCGTCGACGATGGTGGTGTTGTCTTTGTCGATGGTGACGCGCTTCGCCGTGCCCAGGTCCTCAATCTTGACGGACTCGAGCTTGATGCCGAGGTCCTCGGTGATGGCCTTGCCACCCGTCAGGATGGCGATGTCCTGCAGCATCGCCTTGCGACGATCGCCGAAGCCAGGAGCCTTGACAGCAGCAACGTTCAGGGTGCCGCGCAGCTTGTTGACGACCAGGGTTGCCAGGGCTTCGCCGTCCACGTCCTCAGCGATGATGACGAGGGGCTTAGCAGTGCGGGCAATCTGCTCGAGCAGCGGAAGCAGGTCCTTCATCGAAGAGATCTTCTTCTCGTAGATGAGGATGTAGGGGTTCTCAAGGGCAGCTTCCATGCGCTCTGCGTCGGTGACGAAGTAGGGCGACAGGTAGCCGCGGTCGAACTGCATGCCCTCAACCACGTCGAGCTGGGTCTCCATGGTGCGCGACTCTTCGACGGTGATGACGCCGTCCTTACCGACCTTCTTCATCGCCTCGGCGATGATGGTTCCGATCTGCGCATCCGAGTTCGCGGAGATGGTTCCGACCTGGGCGATCATGTCGCCGGAGACGGGCTTGGAGAGCTTCGAGAGAGCGCCGCCCTGAACTACGCCGTGCTCATCGCGCTTTCCGATGATGGCCTCAACTGCCTTGTCGATACCGCGCTTCAGAGCCATCGGGTTTGCACCCGCCGCCACAGTCTTTACGCCCTCGCGGTAGATCGCCTGTGCCAGAACCGTCGCGGTGGTGGTACCGTCGCCGGCAACGTCAGAGGTTTTTGAAGCAACTTCGCGCACCATCTGCGCGCCCATGTTCTCGAGGCCGTTGGCTAGCTCGATCTCCTTGGCTACAGTCACGCCGTCCTTGGTGATAGTGGGGGAACCAAACTTCTTCTCGATAACGACATTGCGGCCTTTCGGACCCAGTGTCACTTTGACTGCGTCAGCGAGGACGTTGACGCCGCGCAGGATTGCCTGACGCGAATCTTCTCCATGCAGAATCTGCTTTGCCATTTCTTACTCCTGTTGCCGCCGATGAGCGGCTTCTTTGAAGTTGACCTCCGGGGCCGAAGCCCGCATGAGGGAATCTGCTGATTCACACGGCTGAAGCCGTGTGCTTAAATCTTGCGGCTGAAGCATGTCCTCAAAATTCAAAGCGACTGATCTGCTCTTTGAGGCGATCTCTTCATTCCGGCAAAGAATGCGTCGAAGGCGTCTTTCGCCGTCCGCGAAGGACCTACTTGAGGACGCCGAGGACCTCTTCTTCGCGCATGATCAAGAACTCTTCGCCGTCGAGCTTAATCTCGGTGCCCGAGTACTTGCCGAAGAGGATCTGGTCGCCAGCCTTGACGTCAAGCGGGAACACCTTGCCCTCGTCGTTCGACTTGCCCTTACCAACCGAGATAACCTCGCCCTGCTGTGGCTTTTCCTTGGCTGAGTCGGGGATGATGATGCCGCCACGAAGGGTTTCGCCCTCTTCGACGCGGCGAACCAGAATGCGATCGTGCAGCGGTGTAAATGTCTTCGCCATTGCTAACCTCTCCTTTATTACCTTTATCTCCGAAGAGAAGCGTCTCTCCGGGTTGTGACCGCACATCAACCCGCAAGATGTGATCCCATCTTGCTGTCGATGCAAATTTTTAGAATTGCTATCGCGGCTGCTTTGCGTTTGGTACAAGCAGGCCTGGTCCTGCGAACGATTAGCACTCAATGCTTCCGATTGCTAACGATAGGTCAGGTACCCATACGATGTCAACTCTCCAGGATGAAATATGAGTGAAACTCACGCAAGCTGCGTCCGCCGAAGGAGAGGCGTAAAGAGAGCGCTCTAAAAGCCACTAAAGGTCCAGGAATCGCGCTTACGTTACGGGCGGGCATGAGGAAGGGTAAAATGTTTGCCATGATGTCGCACCGTCGTAAGCTCCTGTTTTTCCTGGTTCCGGTCTGCGTTACCGTTCTGTTCGCCGCTTCCAGCCTCTTGGCACAGGACTCTCCTGTCCGTCGAGGCCGTAAGTACAAACCCCCGCCGGAGACATCCAAGATCACTGTGCAGGTGACCAAGAAGTCCAACGGGAAGCCCATCATGAATGCGGCGGTCATCTTTAACCCGTATAAGGACGGTAAGGACATCGGCAACCTCGAGGTGAAGACCGATCCTGAGGGCAAGGCCATGATCGACATCATTCCAACCGGATCTCTGGTCCGAGTCCAGGTGATCGCCAATGGTTATGCGACCTTTGCGCATGACTATCAGGTTGATGATTCGACAAAAGAGATCGCTATTGAGATGTTGCGGCCCCGCGAACAGGTTTCGTCCTACCGGGACAATTCAAATGCGCCTTCCGAGCGTAAGTGGGGTGTGCAGGAGCCTGTCCGTCCGAAACCAGGCGAGCAGAAGCCTGGCTCAGACACTTCACCCCGGTCTTCGCAGCCTGCAGCGAAGCCCGACTCGGCACAGCCGCCAGCGAATAGTGACTCCAACTCATCACCTCAGCCTGCTCCGCAGCAGCAGTAGCGCATGAAGCCACTTTCAGGGAAGAGCGCTCTGGTCACCGGCGCGGCAAAACGGATCGGTCGCGCCATCGCCCTTGCTCTTGCCGAACAAGGCGCGAATGTCGCCATTACCTACCGAAACTCAGCGCCCGAGGCGGAACAGACTGTGCGGGATTTGGCTGCTCGGGGAGGCAAAGCCTTTGCCCTTCGCTGCGATCTTGAGGACCCTCAGGCGATCGAGGCCACAGTCGCGAAGGTTGTCGAAGGTCTAGGCGGTTTGGACATTCTGGTCAACAACGCTGGGATGTTCGAGTCGATCGCACTTGAAGACATCTCTGTAGAGCACTGGGACCGAATATTTGCAACTAATACAAGGGCTCCGTTCCTGGTTGCCAGGGCGGCGCTCCCACATCTTCGTGCCTCGCAGGGAAGGATTGTGAACATCGGCTCTTTGGGCGGCCTGCATCCGTGGCCGACTCACGGACATTACTGCACGTCGAAGGCGGCGCTGCACATGCTGTCTGAGACGATGGCGAAGGCGTGGGCTCCCGAAGTCAGCGTCAACTGTGTGGCCCCGGGAATGATTGTTCAGGGAGAAATCGAAGAAGCCTACGAACACTTCGCTCGCAAGACACCGATGCAGCGAAACGGAACCGCAGAGGACGTAGCCGCCGGCGTGCTTTTTTTTGCGACGGCACCGACGTTCATCACCGGACAGCTGTTGACCGTGGATGGTGGATTGGGATTGAGCTAACGCGGCTGGTCGGCTTCCAACTCCATGCCGAAGCGCGACAGCTCGCGCTTCTGCAGGTTGTAGTCAACAAAGAAACCAATCCCGATCGCCAGGGGAATGAATCCGACCGCGGCTCCTGCCAGTACGTCGCGTTCCCGCACAATGACACACAGGGCAATAAAGAAGAGCATCAATCCGATACCGGAGGAGACGAGTATGATGCCGGTGCGCCTTGCATTGCTGAGACTGCGCAGTGGGTCTTTCGGCGGCCGTTCCACTTCATTCGCCTTACCCAGAACCTTTTCAATCTCTTCACTGGACATCCCGCGAGCGAGCATGGCCATGCGTTGGTCGGCGCGTATTCTCTTGTTGTGGATATCGGACCAGATGCCGCAGACGATCGCCACGATGGCGACGGCAAAGGCTCCAAGCGGAATGACGAATGGGCTGTGAAGGACTTCCATGAGACAACCTCTCTTTCTGGGAACGTTAGACAAGAGCGTTGTCATTAAGTTTCATTCTTCATGCTGAAACTTTCGAGACGGACCGAGGTCTAACCGTTTTTGTGAATCCCGATCTCAGCTTCGAGGGGGTAGTACGCGAGCATCAGGCAATGGTGTTTCGCACCTTGTATCGTTTGACGGGGAGCCGAGAGCACCTTGACGATCTGGCGCAGGAGGTTTTTCTGCGGTTGTATCGGGCGCTGCCCCACTTTCGCGGAGATTCTCTGGTCACGACCTACCTCTATCGAATTGCGGTCAATGTTGCCCAGAATGAGTGGAAACGTCGCAAGCGCAAGGATCGTCCGTTGATCTCGATCTCCGACGAGACCAGCGCGTGGGAAGATCGGTTGGAGCATCCGGAGCGCAATGCGCAGCAGCAGATGGAGGAGCAGGAGTTTCGCCTCCGAGTGGAAGAGCAGCTGCAAGAATTGAGCAGCGTGGAGCGTACAGTGCTTGTGCTCTACCATCAGGAGGAACGGAGCTACGAGCAAATTGCGGCGGCGCTCAACATGCCGATCGGAACCATCCGAACACATCTCCATCGTGGAAGAAAAAAACTTCGTGAGAGGTTGCAACAAGTACAGCCCAGAGCAGGGAGGATGACATGCCCGGTGAAGAGTTGACCCCAACGGAACTGGCAGCGCTTGAGTGCGAGACGGAAGAGCAGGCTCTGGATGCGCGAATGATTGCGGCACTGGAGCATCTGCCTGATCTGTCTGCGATCACTCCCCGCGATTTCGCTGCGCGTGTGGCGGCGAAGGTTCCGTCGAAGCGCGTTCCATCGATCCGCCAGACCCACTACGGCCGAAATGCCATCTGGGTTGGTGTCGGGGTGCTGTTGCTATCGCTCGCGCTGATTTCTATGAAGGGCTTGAGCAATTCGGTGGTGGATGCGGCAGTGGAATGGACGCTGTGTGCGCAGCTGATGGCACTTGCAATCTGGCTGACGATTCGGCTGCGAAGTTCGTCCTAGCTCCTGCTTTTGTGTCGTGCCGCCATGTCGAGGAAGAGCTGATGGATCCGAGTGTCGTGACCGAGCTCAGGATGAAAGGTGGCAGCGAGCAGGTGGCCTTCGCGGACAAGGACGGGGTCCTGCCCACGAGTGGCGAGGGTTTCGACACCGGCGCCGGTACGGGTGATGCGAGGAGCCCGGATGAAGACCATCTCCAGCGGGCCGCCGGGCAGGCTGGATTCGGTCTCGACGATGGTGGAGTCGATCTGGCGTCCGTATGAGTTCCGCTCCACGGTGACGTCCAGAGCGCCGAGCGATTTTTGAGCGGGATTGGTCACATCGTTGGCGAGGAGGATGACGCCGGCGCAGGTTCCAAAGGTGGGGGTGGTGTGGGTGAAATCTTTGAGGACGTCGAAGAAGCCGCGTTGCTCCAAAAACTTGAGCATCGTCGTGGACTCGCCGCCGGGCATGATGAGGCCGTCGAGGCCCTGGAGGTCAGAGGGCAATCTGACGAGCTTTGGGGTGGCACCCAGTTTGCGCAGGGTCTGGGCGTGTGCGTCGTAGGCTCCCTGCAGGGCGAGCACACCGATGGTCAGATTCTGCGCGGTCTCACTCGCCGCGTTACTCCCCTTCGTCATCCCTGCCCTCCCCCGTACTCTTTTGCGCAAAGTCTTCGAAATAAATGTCTTAGGTCTGGACCTCGAATGCATAAAGGTTTGCATGCGTGCATTGGCGGGCGACCGGAGCCTCTATCCTGAGTGGCTTATCTTCAGTATAGAGAATCTGGGGCATCAATTCGGCAGACGAAAGTTGTTGGTTGCTCTGGGATAGGCGACAGGAGTACTTGACAGCTAGTAGATATGGAAAGAGCCTCAGAGGTTTGAGACGCTTCCGGATGACCGGAGCCGCGGACAGTTTGCATGAGATCAGGAGACCAAAATGAACGGGATGGCGATATATCCCAGCCTGGAGAACCGGGTTGTGGTGGTTACCGGGGGAGCGACCGGAATTGGCGAGGCGACGGTCGGAGCCTTTGCGGGCCAGCAAGCGCAGGTCGCGTTTCTGGATATTCAGGATGGAGCCGCAGGGAAGCTGATCGAGAGGATCGAAGGGGCAGGCGGCAAAACCCCGGTCTACTATCGATGCGATCTGGCCAATATCGAGAGTTTGCAAGGTGTAGTTGCGGAGATTGTCGCCCGCTTCGGTACGGTGGATGTGCTGGTAAATAACGCGGGAAACGACGCTCGACACACCGTGGAGCAGGTGAGCCCGCAAAGCTGGGATGACACGATGGCCGTCAACCTGAAGCACCAGTTCTTCATGACCCAGGCGGTGGTTCCGGCGATGCGCAGGGCGGGGCGGGGCGCAGTCATCAACATGAGCTCGATCAGTTGGGTGATTCCGTCGACCAATGTACCGGTATATGTGACGGCGAAGGCTGCGATTGTGGGGATGACGCGGACGCTGGCCCATGAGCTGGGCGGAGACAATATCCGCGTGAACTGCGTGATGCCCGGAGCGATTGTGACGGAGCGTCAGAAACGTCTTTGGTTGACGGAGGAGTATAAGGCGGAGATTTTGAAGCGGCAGGCGCTTAAGAGGCTCATTGAGCCGGAGGAAGTAGCGCGGCTGGTGCTGTTTCTGGCTTCGGACGACAGCTCAGCGATTACGAACCAGAGCTACGTGATCGATGGAGGATGGGTGTGAGCAATTCTTGAGAGAAAGTTCGTGGAGAGGGTTTCGAGCTTCGCTCGAAATGTTCCCACTCGTGCCGCGATGAGACTGCGTCATGAAGGGGGCACCCGGCAGGTCACTTCCGCTATGCCGACATATCGATACCAATGTGGTTCGGTGAGCGCATTGGCGATTTGTCAACAATTGGCAAGAGAAGGGATGGATTCGCCCATCATTCGGCCCGCAGCGCCTGCATTGGGTCGGCGCGCGTGGCACGTAACGCTGGGAGCCACGCGGCGGCCAGCGACACTGCTGCCAGTAAGAGTGCGGAGACTACGAAGACGACCATGTTGAGTCCGCGCAGAGGAAGCGGAGACCCGGACTGGAATCGCGCCAGTGCCAACATCGCGGGTTCTGCGAGTGCAGCTCCACAGAGAAGTCCGAAGAGGGTGTTGCGAAGGGCTTGACGGGTGACGGAACGGAAGATGGTGCCGCGATCTGCGCCGAGCACCATCTTGATTCCGAACTCGCGGGTGCGTTGATTGACGGCGAAGGAAAGAACTCCGTAGACGCCGACGACGGCCATCAGCAATCCGATGGATGCCATGATGAGGATGATCCCGGCCAGCGAACGCATCTGCTCGGCATCGGCTTCGAGGGACTCCCACATGGTCTCCGGGGCGATAAGTTGTCTGCGGTCGAGAGACTTCACGGTGTCTCTGATCGCGTTCTCAACGGGTTTTGGATCGCCGGAGAAACGTACGAAAAGCCCGCCGTCCAGTGTGGAGGGATCGCGGAGTGTATAGAGGCGCGGACCATCGGTGACGCCGAAGCTTTCAGACTGTGTGTCCGCCGCAAGGCCAACGATAGTGAGGCGGCGGTTATCAGGCGTGATGATCGACTTGCCGAGGGGATCCTCTGTCTGCCAGAACTCTCTTGCGAATGCCTGGGAGACAATTGCGACGAAGTCCGCGTTGGGTGAGGTGGAATCGGCGGAGTTAAAGGCGCGGCCTTTGATCAGCGGAATGTCGAAGGTTGAAAAGAAGCCGCTCGAGACGTTATTAACCGAGATAGGTTTGCCCTGTCCCGCGCTCTGGTCAGGCAGGCGAATCTCGGTTGGGGGAACCCGGCGAAAGGGCCCAAGGCTGGCGTAGGCAAGCGATTGGACGCCGGGGATCGCGAGGATGCGCGATTCTAGGGTGCGGTTGAAAGTGAGTGCGTTGGCGCGGCTCGCGGCCGAGGTGTCAACTCTGACGGGCACGCCTATCGTGTGCCGCATATCGAAGCCTGGGTTCATGCCGGTGATCAGGCTGGGCAGGCGGCCAAACATCACGGCCGCGCACACGAGCACGAAGCCAAGGGCGATCTGCACGATGATCAGTCCGCTGATGGTTCGGGAACGCATAGTGGCAGCAGCCTCTCGCCCCTTCAACGCAGTCAGCAGGTCGAGTTTCCACGCGGCACGAATAGGCATGAGCGAAGAGATGATGGTCGCCAGCACAATGAGAACGGCGAGATAGCAGAACACTCGCCAGTTGGGGTGAATCATCAACACACTTCTGGCTCGGCTGGCGTTGATGACATTCATGATCATCAGTGGGACACGGTAGACAAGCACGATGCTGAGTGCCCCGCCAACCGCAGCCGTTATCAGGCTCTCGGCCAGCAGCATGCGGGCAAGCTGTCCGCGTCCAGCGCCGAGCGCCAGACGAACGGCGATCTCACCACGCCGCGTAACTGTGCGCGAGAGAAAGAGCATCGTTACGTTGCAGCATGCCAGCAACAGGATGAGCGTGAGCGGCCCCAGGATGAATACCGTCATCGCGACCACGCGATCGCGAATGGCAGGATTCTCGATGAACGATCCGTTAGTGAGGACGAGAGCCGTCTTGCGATTGAAGGCAGAAACCTGACGCTTGACGTAGGCGCGGTCCTGCTGGTTCATGATAGTTGATAGCTCGGACTGTGCATCGGATCGAGAGAACCCGGGGCGCAAACGCCCTGCCACGGCGAGCCATGGAGTGGACGGGCTGTTGAGCGAGTCTATGCCCTGTTCGAGCATCGGCTCTGTCGTGTAGGGGATGAAGATGCCGCCAGGCAGGAAGTTTGCTGCGTCTGAGGAGACGATGCCGATGACCTGGAAGGGCGACCCGTTCAGACGAATAGTCTTTCCGATGATGCTGGAGTCGCCGCCTAGATCGGCCTTCCAGGTGGCTTCGCTGATTACAGCTACCTGTGTGGCGGAGCCTCGGCTGCAGTCGCCTGACGCGAAGAAGCGCCCCATGAGCGGGCGATCGATACCGAAGACATGGAAGTAGTTGCAGGTGGCCAGCACCGTTGCGGTTGGTTTTCCCTCATCGAGCGTTGGGGAGGAGACCTGCCATGCCGCAATCTCTTCAAGGGCCTTTGAACGGTCACGCATGGCGTCGTAGTCTTCCGTGGTGAACGAGGAGTACTGATCCTCCCGCATGAACCAACCCGTGTATCGTGGATAGACCTGCACGAAACTGTTTGCGTCTTTGAGGGTCGGCGGCTCGAGAAAGAGTGAGTTCAGCAGCGTGAAGACGCCTGCATTGAGGCCAATGCCAAACGCCAGTGCGAGAATAGCGACGCCGGAGAGCAGAGGCGTTCGACGTGCCGCGCGCATAGCGTGGAGGATGTCTTGCCAGAAGCGCTCGATTGGTGCCACTCCCCAGGCTTCATGCGTCTGTTCGCGGATGAGAGAGATGTTGCCGAAGGCTCGGCGGGCTGCATAAGCTGCTTCTTCCGCGGGCACGCCACGTTCGCGTTGCTCTTCCGCTTCTAGCTCAAGATCAGCGCGAAGCTCGCGCTCGAGATCCGCATTCCGTCTTCTGATCTGCCACCATCGCATCTCAGCCCTCCCTGGAGGAGGCAGGCCACATCACGCGGGCGACTGCTTCCATCATCTGCTTCCACTGCGACTCTTCGACGAGCAGCTGCTTTTTGCCCTTTTCGGTCAGGCGATAGTACTTGAACTCGCGGTTGCGATCGGGAGCTGTCTCCCATTTGGAGGCGACCCAGCCGCGTCCTTCCAGGCGGTGCAGCGCCGGGTAGAGCGAGCCATGCTGCATCTGCAGGAAGTCGTTCGTCGTTTGCTGGATGTGCTTTCCGATCTGGTGCCCATGGGCTGGTCCATAGAGCAGTGTCCGAAGGATCAACATGTCCAGCGTTCCCTGAAGAACCGCCGCTCGCTGCTTTCCCTGTTCTTTGATGGAAGTCATTCGACCCTCAATGGGGTAGGGTAGGCATTCGACTATCACTTGTCAAGAAGCAATTCGGTCGTCGGATCATCGAATGGTGATAACAGGGAAATGCACTCGTCGACCAAGACCCGTATCGCTCTCGGATCATATGTCCCGCGAGACGGCTTCGCTCGAAATGTTCCCACTCGTGCCGCGATGAGACTGCGTCATGAAGGGGCACCCGGCAGGCCACTTCCGCTATGCCGACTTCACGTTCCTGATCCTCTTGATCCGCCCTTCATGTTTCCGCCAGGCGCAGCGCTGCGGGAACGTTACATCATGACGCCCCCGTTCACCTCAATGCGCTGCCCATTGACCCAGCCGTTATCGTCAGCCAGCAGCGAAGCGATTGCGGGCCCAATGTCGTCGGGGCCAGCCACTCTACCGAGAGCCGTATGATTCGCGACCAGCTTGTTCACCTCGGGATTGTCACGCACGATGCCTCCGCTGAAGTCCGTTGCAACCGCCCCCGGCGCAATGACGTTGACCGTGATGCGGCGCGGTCCAAGCTCCGTCGCCATATGTCGCGAAAGCACATCCACGGCTCCCTTCATCGAGGCATACGCTGCTCCTCCGCGACTCGAAAGGCGCGTGCGAGTCGTCGAGACATTCACAATGCGACCGCCATCGTTCATGAGCGGCAGCAGCGTCTGTGTCAGAAACAACACGCCTTTGAAATGGACGCTGTAGATGCTATCCATCTCTTCTTCGGTGACACTCTCCAGGGGCATGTTGCGATGATTGTTGCCCGCGTTGTTTACCAGGTAGTCGAAGCGCTCTGCTCCCAGTTCGGCGAGTGCAGCTTTTACTCTCTCCTCGAACGCCGTGAACTCGCTCACTTTACCTGCATCCAGCTGCAACGCAAAGACCTGTACGCCAAACGACTTGGCTCCAGCGACAACGGCATCCGCATTCTCGCTATGGCTGTGGAAGGTAAAGATCACGTTCACACCGCGACGTGCGAGACTTTCCACTGTGCTGCGGCCGATGCCGCGGCTCCCTCCGGTAACGATGGCAATCTTTCTCTGTTGATCTTGTGACATGCTTCCTCCTGATCCTTCTCCAAGCTAAGCCGTCAGAGCCTCTTGCTGAATGGCCCGGTTTCGCAATTTCCTGCCTATTCCTCTCACGTACACTGATCCTGTATGGCTGGCACGAAGAGCGGAAGAGCACACTGTCTCGGGGACTTGGCGCAGGCGCTGCGCCGCTACACGGACTCCTGCGCAACGACGAACCCCTATCCCACGGCTATCGACGGCTTGGTGATCCTTCGGTCCGACCAGCCGAAACTCCCCACCTTCCGGCTCTTCCGGCCTGCACTTTGCATCGCTGTACAAGGTACAAAGTGGGCGACCTTCGGTGATCGCCGCTACGAGTACAAGGCCGGCCAGGCGATGGTTGTGACGGTAGAGATGCCATCACGAGGCGCTGTCTCTGAGGCAAGCCCCGGCGAGCCTTTCTTAGGCTTCGTGCTCGTTCTCGATCTCGCCGTTTTGCACGAACTCGCAGAGCAGATGGCATCGCGACCACAAAGCCAAAGGCCTGCCTCATCGGCTTCGCACACGGGCGTATGCGTCGTCGACCTCAGGGAGGAGGCGTTGGACTGCCTATACCGCGCCATGCGGATGCTCGAGACTCCAGATGCCATCCCGCTTCTCTATCCTGGGCTGTACCGTGAACTGCTTTACTGGCTGCTTATGGGATCTGGCGGGGGACCGATATTACATGCAGTCACAGCGTCCAGCCGCGAGAACAGGTTGATCGCAGCAATCCACGAGTTGAAGACACGCTTCGCCGAACCGGTCCGTGTCGACGAACTAGCCATGATCGCCCATATGAGTTCTGCTACCTTCCATCGTCAGTTCAAAGCGACAACAGGGATGAGTCCGCTGCACTACCAGAAGGAGCTGCGCCTGTTGGAGGCACGGAGGCTCATGCTCTCGAACGGTTCGAACGTAGAAACAGCCGCCACAGAAGTAGGCTACGAAAGTGCATCGCAGTTCAGCCGCGAGTATGTACGGATGTTTGGCCGCCCGCCACGCCGTGATGTACGCGCGTTGGGTGGGCTAGTAACCGAGCCTTTCTAGCAGCGGCCACATAAGTCTCGAGAAACGCTCTTGTTGTCATCAATGGATTCCTGATGACAAGCCGACTTCCCGCTACCAATCGGTTTCCTTGGATGAGCGCAATGGCGATTTCGCGTATTCAGAAGCGTTTCCGGCAACATCCGCGCATCGCTAGTGCGGTTTCTATACTTTGGAAAGCTGAACTTCAAAAGACTTACGGCCGACCAACAAGCTCTGTGATAAGTGCCTTAGCATTGCTAAGGATGGCGCTGGCGATGGCCGGCTCCGGTGCGATTTCAGCAAGCGTAACAGCGCCCACGAGCGTGCTGACAATGCCGCCTGCGGTCACCAAAGCTGCACGCTTTGTCCGGTTTTCGAGACGACTTGCAATGAGCTGAACGATGCGCTGGTAGCCGTTGATGGCAATTGCCCGCACTTGCGGGTCCGAGTGGCGGAGTTCGGCGCCAATCATAGCGAGAGGGCAAAGGTAGGGTTTACCGGCGACTTGCGACTGTCCCAAGTAGACAGAAACAATTCTCTCGACCGCCTGGGCTTGCGATTTGCCCGCGGTTTCGCCCTCTAGCATGACGAACGCTCGGTCCAATGCGGCACTGCTTGCTTCAGCGATCAGCCGGTCCTTCGATCGGAAATGCCGGTAAAACCCACCCGGAGTGAGACTTGCACCGGCCATCACATCGCGCATGCCGACCGCCCCCAGACCTCTGTCCAAAAACATCTTTGAGGCGGTCGAGAGGATCCTTGCTCTGGTTTCGGCTGTCTCGGCTCGTGACTTTCGCATTCTTCGCCCTCAAGCAGATATTTTGTCGCTTTTAGAGTACAACCGTCCTCTAAATATAGACTGGAATCTGGGCCCCATTCAATTTAAGAGGATTGAGGTCACCCATCTATGAATACAGCCACCGAAGTTCCCACCGTTTGGAGTCAACTCGCCGACACGCTGTATCTCAGGGACTCACCTACGGCAGACTTTCGTCTGTCCGGACGCGCTCCGTTCTCGTTTGGCAGGATTCGGAGTACCGTCGGCCTTCCAGAAATGACGCAGCCGGTTGTCGGCGAACGTGGGCACATTGTTGTGTTGCAACTCAAACCAATCCCTTTCATCGAGCAATTCTATGGCAGGAAAAAGGTATCGAGTGGTCCTTACCCAGTCGGTGGAGTCAGCGCAATCGACTTGACGGAGGAGCCAGCCGTGCTGCTTCCGAATCCCTTCGATGCACTGGTTCTATACGTCACTCAGGCTGCTCTGGATGAAGTTGCCTATGCTCATCGCGCGCCGCGAGTGCAGCAATTGGTGTGGCCGCAGGGAGGGTTTGATTCTGTCGTCCACCACCTCGGGCAGCCCCTCGTGTCGGCGCTGGAGCGACCCCTTCACGCTTCGAAGATCTTTCTGGACCACGTCTTGCAGGCTTTGAACTCTCATTTTGTCTGCTCGTATGGCGGCGTAAGAATGTCGGCTCCCCAGTTTCGGGGCGGGCTCTCGTCTCTGCAGATGCGAAGAGCAACAGAGTTATTGGAAGCTCATCTGGATGGCGATATTGCTCTCCAGCAGGTCGCGGAAGCATGTGAATTATCCGTAAGCCACTTCTCCCGGGCCTTCAAACAAACATTTCGCACGCCCCCTTATCGGTGGTTGATTGAGCGCCGCGTGGATAGGGCCAGAGACCTGATGACGAACTCGCGCCTACCCCTTGCCGACATCGCCATTCGGTGCGGATTCGCGGATCAATCTGCGCTCAACCGTTCCTTTAAGCGAATTTACGGGGTAACTCCGGGCATATGGCGGCGGGGACGACACGTGGCCGCATAGCCTTTGCGGGCGATTCTCCCACGACATTCAAGCAGGAATCGCCAGCCTATGATGGTTATCGTCTAGAGGCTCCCCTCCTCCAAACCTAGCCTCAAAGAGTGCAGGATAGCGAACGTGAGAATGACCACAGGAAATGTGGTTGTGCCCATTCGCTGGGCCCTACGGGCTCTAGCCGAGGCATTTCAAGTCCTGCACGGATCTTCCCTACACCCAGGAGAAAACAATGCATGCATTCAAGCTTGTTCGAAACGTAGTGTCGACGTGTGTCGCGCTACTCGCAATCATCAGCCCTGCCGCCAAGGCGACGGGACAAACACCATCCCCTCACGGAGCAAAAACGGTGCTTCTGATTCATGGGGCATGGGCCGACGGTTCGAGTTGGTCGAAGGTGATTCCATTGCTGGAGGCGAAAGGGCTTCATGTCGTCTCGGTTCAGATTCCGCTGACGTCCTTCGCCGACGATGTTGCAGCAACGCAACGGGCCATTGCTCTTGAGGACGGGCCGGTATTGCTGGTCGGCCACTCGTACGGCGGAGCTGTCATCACCGAAGCTGGCAATGATGCCAAAGTGGCCGGACTGGTCTATGTGTCGGCCGTAGCTCCGGATCAGGGAGAATCGACCTTCGGCCTCATTACTAGCGTTGCAACACCGATCGGGGCAGAGTTGCGTCCTGACAAAAGTGGTTTCCTCAAACTGACTCCGAAGGGAGTTGCGGAGGATTTCGCCCAGGACTTACCCGCCAAGGAGATTGAGGTTCTGACCGCGACGCAGGTGCCGGTTAGCGTTGCCGCAATGAAGGGAGAGGTTACGACTCCAGCCTGGAAGTCGAAACCGTCCTGGTACATCATCGCCGCAAATGACCGGGCAATATCACCCGATCTCGAAGCGTCTCAGGCGAAGAAAATCGGAGCGACAACCACCACTGTCACCTCCAGCCACGTAATCATGCTGGCGCAACCGTCGAAGGTCGCCGCTGTGATCCTCGACGCCGCGTCAAAGGCCGGCAGGAACTAGAGAAGAGCCAACCCGAGCCCCAAAGCACGTTGGCCGAACCTTCCGACGTACGCCATGAAGAACGCAACATAGGAAAGGGATGATTTATGAAAATAGGAAAAGTAATCCGGGAAGTGTTGAGTGCCGGACTTCTGCTGACGGCAGGATTCCATAACGTTGGCTATGCCCAACAAAACCCAGAATCATCGCAAGATAAGGCCAGCCGCGGCGTCAGAAACATCGTGCTGGTTCACGGAGCATGGGCCGACGGATCAAGCTGGTCCGGCGTGATTCCGCTGCTGGAGAAGGACGGATACCATGTCATCGCAGTGCAGCTTCCGCTTACATCCCTTGCCGAGGACGACGATGTAACGGAGCGTGCGATCGCCCGCATTACCACGGCATACCCGGGTCCAGTGCTGCTCGTCGGACACTCGTATGGAGGTGTTGTCATCGGAGACACGCCCGGGAATGATGCAAATGTCGTGGGCCTGGTTTATGTTGCCGCATTTGCCCCCGACACCGGCGAGTCCGCGCTGTCCCTGCTCGGAACGCTGAAGACCCCATCTCCGCTCACACCGTTTCTTAACTTCGATCCAGCCTTTCAATTCGTCACCATCTCCGCGCAAGGCGTGGCCGAAGCCTTTGCTCAAGACTTACCGAAACCTGAGCAGGCGCTGCTGACAGTAACCCAGGGGCCCGCGTCTGTTGCTGTGCTCTCGGCAACACCGACTGTCACACCTGCCTGGCGGACGAAACCTTCATGGTTCATCGTCGCCGCTCAAGACAAGGCGATTACCGCAGGTCTGGAGGAGCAGATGGCGCAGAAAATCAACGCCACCACCATCACTTTGCCGACCTGCCATCTCGCAATGCTTCAAGAGCCGCGGAGAGTCGCACAGTTTATCGAGCGGGCGGCGACATCCGTCGAAGGGCGGTAATAGATCGACCCGGGAAGTATTTTGCAAATGGACGCAAGTCTGTGTCCATTTGCACCCTTTTGGGTTTTCCGATCAAGGTAAGTCTCTTGGAACGTGTCGCGGGAGAGGCCGAGCTGGCAGACAGCGGTAGAGGTTAGATTAGTGGCTCGTATTCACGGATCTGCCTGGCCACCATCGCCAACTGACGGTGACAGGCCATTGCATTCGTTTGGCGCAAGTTGGGGCTTCCGCTAAGGTCGGTAACGATAAACGCTCTTTGTCGTCAGTTGGTCATACTCTGCATTGGCTTCGCAGTAGCGGCGGGTAAGCGTTGGAAATGACGAGGAGCGGGAAGAGAGGAAAGCCATAAAACCGGCTCGCTCGATCATCGTATGGAGAGCTGGATTCAGGCGCAGAAATGTTCAGGAAATGTTGCCACGGCCAACTAAACCTGACCGTGGCAACGAGGTTACCAGCCGCGGGTCTGGAGGAGCTCGTGCTCTTCGAGGGCGGCGGCGGCGAGGCCCTTCATGGTTCCGGTGACGGACTCAGAGGCTTCGGCGACGATCTTGGGATCGTTGTAGTGCGTGGTGGCAATGACGATGGCCTTGGCGCGGGATACAGCCTCGGCGCGCTCCTTGGGATCATTCTCGACGTCCAGCGGAGTGGCGCGTTCCTTCATGAAGATTCCCGAACCGACGAAGACGGCTTCGGCGCCGAGCTGCATCATGAGGGCGGCGTCTGCAGGGGTGGCAATTCCGCCAGCGGAGAAGTTGGGGACGGGAAGCTTTCCGGCGGCGGCGACCATCTTGATGATCTCGTAGGGGGCCTGATGGACCTTGGCGGCGTTGTAGAGCTCGGAATCGTCGAGGACGGTGAGGGCGCGCATCTCGCGGACGATCTGGCGCATGTGCTGGACTGCGTGGACGACGTCGCCGGTTCCGGCTTCGCCCTTGGTGCGGATCATGGCTGCGCCTTCAGCGATGCGGCGACAGGCCTCGCCGAGGTTGCGGGCTCCGCAGACGAAGGGGGTGGTGAAGGCGTGCTTGTCGATGTGGAAGGTCTCGTCGGCCGGGGTGAGGACCTCGGACTCGTCGATGAAGTCGACGCCGAGCTCCTGCAGGATCTGGGCCTCGGCAAAGTGGCCGATGCGGGCTTTGGCCATAACGGGAACGGAGACGGCCGCGATGATGCCCTTGATGAGCTTGGGGTTCGCCATGCGGGCGACGCCACCTTCGGCGCGGATCATGGCAGGGACGCGTTCGAGCGCCATGACGGAGGTAGCGCCGGCCTCTTCGGCGATCTCAGCCTGGGCGACGTTCATGACGTCCATGATGACGCCACCTTTCAGCATCTCGGCCAAGCCGGTCTTGAGGCGGAGAGAAGAGGATCCGAGGTTGCCGTTCGAGGTGTGGTCTGCCATGACGATTCTCCTTGAGGAGCCGCTGTTCCGTCGTGAGATTTGGGAGAGAGCGGCGAGAAACTTAATTTTATCAGTTTGTTCACCAGTATGAAGGGCTTTTCGTGGAAGAGGAAGTCATGGCTACGGCAAATGACGTAGCCGAGGCAGATTTCTTTCTCTCCTTTCCTGTGGGAGTCTTCTTTTGTGGCTTCGGATCACGAGACGGGTAGCGTGGTGGGATGGTTGCCATGCGGAGGACCGTCCTCAACGAGAGCTTTCAGGTCGTGGAGGGCATAGCCGCAGAAAAATGGAGTGCTTATTATGCCGCGTGACTGGGGAAGCTCGGTTGACGATAAAGATGCTGAAGCTGGGGATTTTGCTGAAAATTTAAGCAAAGTTGACGAGACGCAAACGGTAGCGCGACCAAGATGAACCCGGGAGTGTGTGTGCGATTCGCTCCGGAGGTGAGATGGCCGCTGAACTGACGATCGTGATTCCAGCGAAGAACGAAGCCAAGATGTTGCCCCGATTGTTGAAATCGCTGGCGAGGCAGGACTACCCGGGCATGGGAGAGACGAGGGTGCTTGTTGCCGACGCGGGCTCGACGGATGGCACGGTGGAGGTGGCGCTCAGTTTTAGGGACCGGTTGCGGGTTGAGGTGATTGAAGGAGGATTGCCTTCGGTGGGGAGAAATGCCGGAGCACGGCTGGCGACGACGCCGTATGTACTGTTCCTGGACGCGGATGTGGAGCTGCCGGAGCCTACGCTGCTGCGGCGCGCATTATGGAGGATGCGGAAGAGGAAGCTTCACCTGGTGACGACGAGTATTGGATGCCGTGAGGGGAAGTTCTTCGACGATCTGCTGTATGCAGGCAATAACTTTATGCAATATATCGGCTCGTTTTTGAAGCCGTTTGCGACGGGGATGTTCATGCTCTTCGATCGCGAGGCGTTCTGGGCGCTCGGTGGCTTTAACGAAAGAGCGCTGTTTGCTGAAGATTATCTGCTGTCAAAGGGTGTGGCACGCACGCGGTTCCGGATTGTTCGAGGAAAGGTGCTTACGACCAACCGGAGATTTCAGAAGCTGGGCCACGGGAAGATGGTGTGGATGTTCTTCAAGACCATGATGCATAGCTGGAATGACAAGTACTTCCTGCGGGACCAGGGGTACTGGGAAGAGTCGGAGATCTAGGAAGAGAGGGTCGACGGGCTTAGTCTTCCGGCTGGGTAAAGCCTGCTCGTGACAGCAGGGCCTTGTCGAGCTCGATGAAGACGCCTTTGCCCCGCGCCAGAACAGTTCCATCGGGTGACAGAATTTCTGCTCGATGGAAGAGTTTGCGGCCTTCGCGCTGCACATGACGGCTGGTGACGGTCAGGGGCTGATAGAGGGGCACCGGGCGAAGATAATCAACTTCCATATGTCGGGTGACGGCGAGCACATTGAGAGGTCGGTTGATCTTACTCATGGCCTCGTCCATGAGGGTAGCGATGATGCCACCGTGGACGTAGCCGGGTGGGCCTTCATGCAGCTGATCGAGCTGAAAGTGCGCGGTCGCGGTCGGATGTCCGGGCACGCTGGTGTCGGTCGAGAAGGCCAGATGCAGTCCCTGAGGGTTATCCGGTCCGCAGCCAAAGCAGTTCTTCGCGCGCTCGTCGATGGTAGCGCTGCCCTTCATCGTGGCTGGAGCATGGCGGCTGTCGTTGGAAATGGCCATCGACTGCGACGGTAGCATATTGCGAGCCTGCAGGGACAGGGAACTGCTTCAAATGGCTGGCCTTTGGAGCAAGTTCTCTGAGAGGATGGCACGCGTACCTTCTGGAAAGGAATTGGGTCGCTGTCGATGAGCAAGATCGTTTGGGCAGTGCTGCTTGGTATTGCGACAATAGCCGGAGCTCAGGTGAGGGGTGGAGACGATGCACGGGTCGTCCTGGTGATGACGGATGGAATGAGGTGGCAGGAGGTCTTTCGTGGCGCCGATGAGAGTCTTCTGGTTCCGGAGCGTTACTTCGATAAGCGCGATGTAAGTGAACTGAAGAAAAAGTATCTTGCCGCGACCCCAGAGGAGCGTCGGCAGAAATTAATGCCGTTTCTATGGGGAACGTTTCTTTCACAGGGGCAGATCTACGGCGATCGCGATGCGGGGTCGGATGCTTCGGTGACGAATGGATTCAGCTTTTCCTATCCGGGCTACAGCGAGACGCTAACCGGTCATGGCGATCAAAGGATCGATTCGAACGATGACAGGCCGAATCCAAACCTGACCGTTCTGGCGTGGTTATCGAAGCAGCCCGGATTTCAGGGTAAGGTGGCTGCCTTTGGAGCGTGGCATGTAATTGCTAACGTGGTAAACCCGGAAAATTGCATGAGCTGTATGGTCAAGGCCGGGTACGATCCGGTGGAGATGTCACCGATGACCAAGGAGATGAAGATCCTCAACAACATCAAGGCGAATTCGCCGCGTGTGTGGGAGGATGAGGCGTACGACGCTCCTGTGTTCGAGACGGCGCTGGAATACATGCGGGTGAAGAAGCCACGTGTTGTATTTCTGTCGCTGGGTGAGACGGACGATTGGGCGCATGCAGGCAACTACGGCGAGTACCTGGAAGCCGCCCATCGCGTCGATGGCTACCTGAAGCGGCTTTGGGATACGTTGCAGTCGATGCCGGAGTACAAGGACAAGACGACCATGATCTTTATGGTGGATCACGGAAGGGGATCGGCTCCAGAAGAATGGAAGTCGCATGGGCAGAAAGTTCCGGAGTCGAAATACATCTTTATGGGGTTCATGGGGCGAGGCGTTCCGGCAGCGGGACTTGAGAAGAATGTTGCCCCGGTGACGCAGAGCCAGGCTGCGGCGACGTTGGCTCGCTATCTTGGATTGGACTGGAACGCTGCCGAGAAGCTGGCTGGTGCGCCGATTGCGGCAGCGGTGAAGTGATCAGCCGTTACACAACGCAAGGATCCCCGCACCGAAGCGCTCGATCTTTTCGAGACTGATGCCGTCGATGGTCTTGAGCTCGTTGATGGTGCGAGGACGCTCGACGGCAATATTGCGAAGTGTGTTGGTGCCAAGGACAAAAAACTGAGGCATACCTAACCGCTCTGCTTCTAAGGCTCGCCAGTCGCGGAGACGCTGGTCGAGTGCCTGTTGTTCAGCACTGAGGGGAGAGGTTTCGTTGAGACGAGATGTTGGTGAGATTGCTGCATCGGTAGCGACTCGGGCAGAATGCGGGGGATCCTCCACTCCCCTTTGCTTCATTCGGGATGACATCCTTCTGGTGGGCGTGGAAGCATCGGAAGGACCTGAATGTTCTCCTCGGCACAGAGCTATGATTGCGGCGCCGTATCGGTCGGCCTTTTCAGGACCGATGCCGGAGACCTTCAGCAGTTCACTGATTGTCTGCGGTTGCGCATGGACGATGTTGCTGAGAATGGAGTCTCCAAAGACGATAAAGGCGGGCTTTCCCGTTTTGGCAGCTTCGGTTTTGCGCCATTCGCGCAGTCTTTGTTCAAGGATCTTCTGCTCTGAGTTCAAAGGCTCAGATGGAGAAGCGGATCTCTCCACTCCACCCCTTCGGGGCTCGGATCGCGATGCCCCCTCGCGGGGACTGTTTTTCAGAGAGGAGGAACGGGTTGTTTTACCGCGTTTCGTCTTTGAGGAGGATGCGGTTTGCTCTTCGTTGGGAAGAAGGACGGCGAGATCGTCGCCCTCATCACGGGTGCGACCCTCATGGGTGAGTGAGGCGCGTTTGAATGTGATGAGATTGCCTTCGGCGTTGGTGAAGGTATCGGTCGTGAGAGCGATAAGTCCAGCACGTGTCAGTGCATTAAGGTAAACGTCGAACTGTTTGCGATCCACCCCGAGGGAGAGATCGCCATGCAGCTTACCGGTCGCTCGTGGAGCGCTGCCGTCCAGTGCTCGAAGGATGGAGCGAAGTTGCCGGTCTTCCTGCGAACTCGGTTGGCGAAAGCTCTGAGCGGTTGCGCGTTCGGGAGAGCAGAAATCACAGTGGCCGCAAGGACGAAGGCCATCGGCGTTGTCTCCAAAATGTTGAATGAGTGCGGTCATGCGGCACTGCGGTGTCTCTGCGAAACGTGCCATCAGATCGATCTGTGAACGGCGGAAAGCAAGCTGCGAATCATAACTGGTCCGCCAGTTGTTTTGCCCCGTGGAGCGGAGATTACCAGCTATATCGAAGGCCGCAGCTCCCTGGGCGACCAGCTTGTCGGCAGTCCGCTCAAAGGTTTCAAGATCGAGGCGAAGTTTTTTGCGGAGATCGTCCGGAGTCTGGAAGTCAGGTTGAAGGGCGCGGGCCAGCCGGGCGAGCTCGTCGGCGGGCGGATAATCGCGCTCGAGAAAAAAGTCATGCATCTTACGGTCGGCAAACGAATGCAGCAGCACGGTGCGGGAGGGATCTCCGTCGCGGCCCGCGCGACCGATCTCCTGGTAATAAGCCTCGACCGAGCCGGGCAGGGCGATATGGATGACCGTGCGGACGTTCGCCTTGTCGATGCCCATGCCGAAGGCGATGGTGGCGACCACAACCTCGAGCTTTCCCGTGAGGAAGTGTCGCTGTACGCGCTCGCGTGTGGCCGGATCAAGACCGGCGTGGTAGGCCGCGGCGTTGCCCCCCAATTGCGAGGCCAGTTCTTCCGCGGATTTACGTGAGGGAGCGTAGATGATGGCTGGCCGGCTTTCGGCTGGCTTCAGCAGATCGATCGCGAACTGGGGGCGCCGGGGTTTCGACAGCTCGACGACCTCGATGGCGAGATTGTGACGGCGAAAGCCATGGATGAACAAGGCAGGGTCGTGAAGGCGAAGCTGAGCGGAGATATCCCGTTGAACCGTGGGGGTAGCGGTTGCAGTGAGGGCGATGACCGGTGCTGGTCGCAGGGATGGGAGATAGTCTCCCAGCGTGCGATAGTCGGGCCGGAAGTCATGGCCCCATTGCGAGATGCAGTGCGCCTCGTCGATGGCGATCAGGGCAGGCTTTCGTTTCGCCAGCATCTCAGGGAACCCTGGGACGCGCATGCGCTCAGGAGCGATGAAGAGAAATTGGAGCGCTCCGGAGAGATAGTCGCGACACGCCTGGCGAGACTCTTCCCGGGAGAGGCCGGAGTGAATCCGGGCAACCCGCAGACCGAGCGAGGAGAGCTTTCCTGCCTGATCGTCCATCAGCGCGATCAGGGGCGAGATAACGAGGGCGGTGCCTCCACGGGCGATCGCAGGAAGCTGGTAGCAGAGAGATTTTCCCGCGCCGGTGGGCATGACGAGCAAAACGTCGCGGCCGTCGACGGCCGCGCGGCAAACGGCCTCCTGGTTGGCGCGAAAGCCGGAGAAGCCAAAGGTCCTGTGGAGGAGGTCTGTGAGAGCGATGGAATCCATGTGGCCTGGGCCAATCTTCGCATATTGTTTGCCTGCCGTGACGGGAGTCTTGGCAGGGGAATAAAAACGAGATACAGAATCCAGGGGAGCTGCGCGAGAATCTGAAAGATATCCAGCAGACGGTAGAGGCAGAAGGGGGGAAGAGAATGCTGTTTCCGACAGCTGTCATAGCGGTGGTGGTCCTGGTGATAGCAGGCATAGCCGGTGTGGTATTAATGTTGCGAGGCCGGCGAAGACGGATGATCGAGCAGCATCTGATTGCTCCAGAGGATCTGCTGGCCTTACTGCGACCTGACCCAAAAGTATTGCTGGTTGACGTTCGTCAGCCGCTCGATCTGCTGGCGCACTCAGAGATGATTCCCGGCGCAAAGCGAATTCCACCCAGGGAACTCCTTGCGAATCCCTCCCTGTTGCCGGCAGAGATGGACGCCGTCATCTATTGCACTTGCGAGAACCAAAAAACGAGTCTGGAGGTCGTTGAACATGGGCTTTCCCTGGGCTTTCGCCGCGTCAAGGTTCTACGGGGAGGGCTTAGCGAGTGGAAGGCAAAGGGGTATCCCGTAATTCCTTACACCGAATCCTTTCGTCTAGATACTGCAGGCTAGGATCCCATTGAATTCGTCTCTCGATGGATTCTTTGTGATGCTTGAATCCACATCGCCTGCAGCATTACGGCGGGTATGATGGTTGTCCAGGGAAGCCATTCCAGTACAGGGGATCCTCGATTTGAGCGTACAGAGATGTTTGCGTCCTGCATGGACGATGGCATTGGCAATCTTGTTGGCGACCAGCGCAACGGTACGTGGTCAGGACAACCGGCCCAGAGGGCCTGAATCGAAGTCTCAGGAAGAGAAACCGAAGGAAGAAGCAGCCGTTCCTGTTCCACCGGAGACGACCTCGGTGACCAAACACGATCTCATTTTGGGTGGGCAGGTCATTCATTACACGGCGACCGCTGGAAATCTTCTGATTCGCGACGATCAGGACCGGCCAGACGCCAGTGTCTTTTATGTCGCCTATACCCAGGACGGCGCGGATTCGAAGTCGCGACCGATTACGTTTTTCTATAACGGCGGTCCGGGTGCAGCGACAATCTGGCTCCACATGGGATCTTTCGGGCCGGTGCGGGTACTGACACGTAGTCCGGAGGCCAGTGGTCCAGCTCCCTATAAATGGGTTCCAAACGACTACAGTCTGCTCGACAAGAGTGATCTCGTCTTTATCGATGCGCCCCTCTGTGGCTTTTCCCGCGCTGTCGGCAAAGGGACCGTGAAAGACTTTGCCGGAACCGACCAGGACATCCGGGCCTTCCGTCGGGTTATCGAGCGCTACATCACGGTGAACCAGCGGTGGATCTCCCCTAAGTTCCTCTTCGGCGAGTCCTATGGCACGACACGGTCTGCTGGCCTGGTCGCTGCGCTGCAGAATGATGGTGTTCCGTTCAATGGCGTCGTTCTGCTCTCGTCAATATTAAACTATGGCATTAGAAATGCTGGGTATGATACTGAATCCATTAGTTATCTTCCGTCATTTGCCGCGATTGGTTATTACCACAAAAAGGTAAAGGTGCAGGGTTCCCTCGCCGAATGGGTCCAGCAGGCGCGGGAGTACGCTCGAGGGCCATATTCGCAGGCCTTGGCGAAGGGAGACCGTTTACCGCAGGGCGAGCTGGAATCCGTCGCCAATCAGGTTGCAGCCCTCACCGGACTTAGTGTCGAGTATCTCCGGGAGACCAGATTGCGAATTGCTGCAGGACGATTTCGGAAGGAACTGCTGCGTGATGATGATCGTACTCTCGGCCGCTATGATGCCCGGTTTATGGGGTGGGATCCGGACGCAGCGGGGGAGACCCCTGGGTTCGATCCGTCCGATACGGGCATTAGCGGAGCGTTTGTAGGGGCGTTCCACGACTACATTCAGCATGAGCTGAAGTACATGAGCCAGGAGCCGTATTACACCTCGGGTCCTGGGGTGAACCAGGCCTGGGACTTTAAACACCAGGCATCTGGATCGGGCAAAAGTCCGCAGCCGGCTCCGGATACAGCGGTCGACCTTGCCGATGCCATGCGCAAGAATCCGGGGCTTCGGGTGTTCTCCGCCAACGGATACTTCGATCTGGCGACGCCTTTCTTTGCCACCGAATACGACCTGAGCCATATGAGCCTTCCTCCGGCGCTGGTGCGGAACGTCGAATTTGGTTACTACCCGGCCGGTCATATGGTGTATCTCAATGTGGACGCCCTGAAGGAGATGAAAGGGGACCTGACGAAGTTCTATGCCGAGGCGACCCATAACTGAGGCAGTCAAAGAGGTTGCGCAAAGTCTCGGGAGCAGCCCCCCGGAAAGCCGGAAGTTCCTTGATTTTCAAGGGTTAACTGCCGTAAAATGGCAGAGGTCTCTTTCTTCTTTAGCTGGCAATTTGGAAGGGAACCCTGAGAAAAAACAGATAAGAGGTACTTGCACACTATGGCGAAACGTCGTGGAAATCCGAACTGGGGCAAGCCGGAGCCTATCGGCCCCGTGGTCCCAACGGTAACATCGTTCGAGCAGGTCGTGAAAGAGTTCAAACTGACCCCTGACCAGTACATTCGGTCGACGCGGCTGCGCGAATGGGCGCGCCGGAACAAGAACTCGAAGTACATCCCTGAGGCGCTGCTGGAGGCGTGGGGATTTGAGATTGAATCGACCTTATAAAGAATGAAGTTCCGTGAAAAGACGCCGCCCTCGAACGGGCGGCGTTCTTCTTTTTGCGTCGAACGTATGATTAAAGCCGTCGAAAGAGTTGCCGGAGGTCAGGCTATGTTTGCTGAGGTCAGTGAAGCCGTCGCAGAGATTCGTGCGGGCAGGATGGTCGTGGTGGTGGACGACGAGGACCGCGAGAACGAGGGCGACCTCACGCTCGCGGCGGAGTTCGTCACCCCGGAGGCAATCAACTTCATGGCGAAATATGGCCGTGGCCTGATCTGCCTGACCCTGACCGAAGAACGAGCGGATTATCTGCGGTTGAGCCCGATGACTCAGGAGAATACTTCGCGTTTTGGGACCGCCTTTACGGAGAGCATCGAAGCCCGCGAAGGAGTGACGACCGGAATCTCGGCTGCAGATCGTGCCCATACCATTCGGGTTGCGATTGATCCCAAATCGACGGCGCATGACCTCGCTCGTCCTGGGCATGTCTTTCCTTTGCGTGCTCGTAAAGGCGGAGTGCTTGTACGTGCGGGACAGACCGAAGCCGCGGTCGACCTCTCTAGAATGGCGGGACTCGTACCGGCAGGCGTGATCTGCGAGATCATGAACGACGACGGAACGATGGCACGGGTTCCTGACCTGGTTAAGTTTTGTGAAGTGCACGGCCTGAAGATGGTCACCGTGGCGGATCTCATCCGCTACCGCCTTCAGAATGAGCGCTATATTCATCGCGTTGCCGAATCTCTGATGCCCACTGCGCATGGAGACTTTCGTGTGATCGCTTACGAGAGCGAAGTTGAGGGCGGCGAGTCGCACGTGGCGCTGGTCTACGGAGACGTTGCCGGGCAAGAGCCGGTCACGGTGCGGGTACATACGCATTGCCTGGCCGGAGATGTCTTCGGCACAAATCTTTGCGACTGCAAGGCGGTGGTTGAGAACTCATTGAAGATGATTGCCGAGTCCGGGCGTGGCGCTCTGGTCTATCTCCACAATGGCAGCGCGGGATTCGGAATCGATCGCAGCGTCATTCCACACCGCGTCGTCTTTCATCGGGATCACCGATCAAGAGAGCGCAGTGAGGATCGCGCGCAAAGGACGTTGCGGCAAGTGGGGCTTGGAGGACAGATTCTGTCTGACTTAGGCATTCATAAGATTCGACTGCTCACAAATACTCCGACTCACGTCCCTGCATTGCAGGGTTTCGGAATCGAGATTGTGGAGCAGGTTCCGGTCGCGGTGTCTGAAGTGACGTCGAAATCCTAGGATCGCCAACGAGCTAGGGCTTGGTGACAACCAGCCCAAGTGTGACGGTCTGCGTGAGTGGCGCTCCGTTTGTCCCGGTAGCAGTCACGTTGTATTGATAGGTTCCCGGTGGAGTGTAGTGGAGGTTGGGGTCGGCCTGATTGATGATGACGGTCCCTCCGCTTCCGCAGCCGGAGATCCACGCCACAGTGATGGCAAGCAGGCAGCAGGCGAACGACGCTCGGCGGCGTTTGAAGAAAAAAATGCTAATCGGGAGGATACAGATTGCCCATGCAGGATGAGTGCTCTGTGTTTGCGAAGCCTGAACCTTCATGACCGTATTCAGGGTAGCTACAGAAACCTGAGATGAACTACTGGTCAGATTGATGCTCGAAGGCAAAAGCGAGCAGGTTGCATATTGTGCGGGCTGAACCGGCGTGCAGTTCAGGATGACCGTGCCGGTGTAACCATTCTGTGGTGTAACCGTAAGATGATAGCTGGCTGGCAGACCGCTCTTCACGCTAAGGCTGGATTTTGCGCCTCCATCGACCGAAACGATGAAGCCTTTTTGAGGGATCCCATTGCCAGCAAGCGGAATATTCATGGGAGATCCTGAATCGGAACTTATGGCTCGCAGTGTACCGGCCCGGCTTCCAACGGCTTTGGGCGTGAAGGCGATGGTGAGATCACATCTCGCCCCCGGAGTCATCACCGTAGTGCCGCAGGACTTTTGCACCGTATAGTCACCAGTGATTGCGATTGAGAGCCCCGTGACCGATGCAGACCCAGTGTTGGTGAGCGAGAGCGTGAGGTTGCTTGACGCACCGAGCAATGTATCGCTGAAGACAAGTTTTTCAGCAGTGGAGAGCAGATGTGATTGAGTTCCGCTCCCTGTGAGATTCACCGTCAAAGGCAGCGTTGTGAGTGACGTCGAGATGGTAAGCGCAGAGGGACGGGTGCCCGTCTGGGACGGCTTGAAATTGACCTGCAGGACGCATTTTGCAGAGGAGGAGAGCTGTCCACCGGACGCAGGACAATCTCCCTGGACGGTGTAATCGTCGCTGGTCGAAACGCTGCGAAAGACCGCAGCATTGCGACTGTAGTTTGTAATGGTGATGGGCAGAGTCGCAGAGCGGCCGACGAGCACCGGCCCGAAGTCGAGAGTCGTCGACGAGAGACCCAGGGTGGCCGGAGCGGCTGTTCCGGAGAGGCTGATAAATTCCAAAGAGGTGCTGGAGTCAGAGACAATCTCAAGCGCACTGAGGACCTGGATCGGCGTCTGCGAAGAGGACGCCTGCGGAGTGAAGGTGATGGTCAAAGGGCAGTTTGCTCCGGGGACGATTCCCGGACAGGTTCCGGTCACTGAGAAATCGGACGAAGTGATAAGCCCTTTGACGTGAAGCGTGGTCGTGCCGGTGTTCGTGAGCATGACGGTTTGCGGGGCGGAGATCTCGCCCGCCGGGGTGGTCTCGAAGGAAAGCGAACCCTGGGAGATGGTGAACGAAGAGAGCGGTGCGGAATTGGAAGGAACGGCAACGACGAGAGGGGTAACTGTGCCGGTGAGGTCGATCAGGTCAGGGCTGGACGAGGCGTCGCTTTCGATGACGAGATTCCCGGCGTCGGTGTTGAAGGGGGCGGGGCTCGATCCCGCAGCGACCTGATTGAGCGGAGTGTAGGTCAGCGTGACCGCACAACTGGCGCCTGCGGAAAGCGAATGACCGCACGTCGTCGAAGAAAGAAAAGGCCACTCGCTCGTGATGCGCCGAACAGTGACATCGCCGGTTCCGTTGTTGGTCAGGGTGATGTTGCGGGTCGAGATCTGACCAGAGGCCACCTGTCCAAACTGCGCTACACGGCCGGGCAAAAGGTCGCCCGTGACTGCGAGAGACCCTGACGCGCTGCCGAATCCTTCAACGTAAGCCAGAGCACTGCTCGGCGTACGACCGTCGGAGGGAGTGGCCTGGACGAACAGAGTGCCGGTAATATCCCCGTTTGTCATCGGCGTGAACGAGACCGAGAAAGCGCAACCCGCCCCGCCCGCAAGGGTCGCGCACGGTGCACTGGTAAGCCTGAACTGCCGCGGCATCGCGAGCGAGAGGCTGATCGGCTGTGTCGTCAGATTGTTCACCAGAAACTGACGTGTGATTCCTGACGTTGCGCTTGCGGTAGGACCAAAAGCAGCTTGCGCAGGCAGAATCTGCAGACTTGCGTCCTCGGCAGTGTATGTGCCGGAAAGGGGAATGGAGTAGGTCGTCTGGGGAGCCCCGGGTGCGTTGCTCGTGACGGGAACCGAGAGTACCGCCGAAACGATCGCTGTGGAGGGAATATAGTTCACCGTGGCCGTGCAGTGTGCGCCTGGCACCAGAGTTCCGCAGTTCGTGCTGATCTGGAAATTTGCAGCGTCGGCGCGAAGCGTTCCGAGCTGCAGATCGTAGATGCCCGTGTTTGTAAGAGTGATGTCCTGTTGCGTGGCCGAAGGTGCAGGTACATTGCGAAACACAAGGGCGGCAGGATTGAGTGCCAGGCCCGGATCCGGAGAACCGAAGCCACTCAGTGCAGCCGTTGCAACGCCAGCGCTGGAGGACAGTGTGAGGGTCCCTGAAGCGATGCCAGCCGCATTCGGGATAAAGCGCACCTGCACAAAGCAGGATGCGGTGGGAGCGAGGTTTCCAATACACGCAGCGCCACCGGTCGCCGTACTTTCCAGGACGAAGTCTCCCGTAACCGCAGGGGCGGCTAAGCTAACGTTTCCTCCGGTAAGGTTCGTCAGAGTGAAGAGTGTCGTGGAGCTCGAACTGTGAACGGCGATGGGGCCGAAGTCCTGCTGCGACGGAGTGAGCAGGAGTCCATTCAGAGCGAGCCCATTTCCTGTCAAAGTCAGTATGTATGGCGCTCCACTGCTGGTGGATGTGAGAGTGAGGGATGCATGATGGACGCCCACGGATGAGGGAACAAACTGAACTCCAAGCCAGCAGTTTACGCATGAGCTGACGACAGAAGAGACAAACGCAGCGGTTGGTGGCTGTCCATGACCGTATCCAATATCTTCTGCGAGCACGATGCCGAAGTCTCCGCTTGTTGTGGCGGTCAGCCGGCTGAGTGGCTGCGTGATCTTGTACCACTGGATGGTGGGTTGCATCACGGCACTCGTCCCCAGATCGAGGGTGCCGTTGTTCGCTGGCAGAATCCCTGTTGCCGTGCCCGAGAGAGTTACGTATGCAGGCGTCGTTCCCGAACCTGAAGAGACGGCGAGAAGTCCCTGGCGTGTCCCCGGTTGAGAGGGTGTGAAGCTGAACACGATCGAGCAGGATGCTCCTGCCGCAAGCACATTGGTACAGCTGGTCGCATCGATGAAATCCCCGGTGAGGTTCAGGGAGAGAGGAAACGGCTGGGATCCGGTATTGGAGATCGTCGCCGTGCCTGTGTTGGCCGAGGTTCCCGTGACGGCAACTGCATTAGCAAAATCGATGGTCGTTGGCGTAACGACGAGGGAAGGATTGACTGTTTCTCCGTTGGCTCCGGGCTGCGGAATCGTCTTGCCGGTAACGAGCACCTCCAATCCCTGGTCAAGAACGAGCGTCGCTGAGTCTGCCGAGCTCTGGGGAGAGAGATAGTCGATCTTGATTTGGCAGATGGTATGTGGCTCAAGCTGCGTGGGGCAACGGTCCAACACGGTGAATGGCGACGAAGACGAAAGCGCAACCAGAGAATGCGAGATGGCGGTATCCGAGTGATTCGAGAGGTAGAGATAACGAGACAGACGCAAGCCTCCCAGAAATTGCGTGCCGAAATCGACCTTTTCGGCGGAGACGCTAAGCGGTGTGGTCTGCGTGTATCCGGCCAGCGTAATAGAACTGTCCTCGGAGGACCATGTGCTTTGAAACGGCGCAGAACTCGCACTCGACGGGACAGAGACCCGAATGGCGAGGTTGCAGCTTGCTCCCGGCGCGAGTGGCTGTGAGGAAACCGTGCCTGGACAGTCCCCGCTCAAGGCAACGGCATAGTTTGGATTTGAGGGGAAGGATACTGGAAGAGCGCCAGTCACGACTGAAGAACCCAGATTTGTGGCCACGACCGTCCGTGTAATGGGTGCCCCGCCAGCGGTGAGAACTCCGTAGTCTACCTCGTGAGGCGAGTAGACCACTGTCTCCGCCGTTTTGGTGACTGCAGGAAGAGACAAAGTCTGCGGGGTCGCGTTAGAGCCCTGTACGGTAAGGGTTCCCGGACCGCCGCCGAGGATGATGTCGCATGCTGCCCCAGCGTTCAACTGCGTTGGGCAGTTATGACTGAAAGTGAAACCTGATCCGCCGATCTGCAGGCTCGTTGCGGCCATGGAGCCAAGGTTTCGGAGGACAAGATTTGGCAGAGAGTCGGTGGAAGCAGCGAGCGACGGACCGCCGGTAAGCGTCAGCTTCGCAAGATAAGCTCCTGAGCCCACGCAAAGGCTGCCGCAATTGGAGCCTGCAGGCAGAACAGCGTCTCGCACTGTCGAAGGCAGCACGGTAGAAGAACCATTGACCAGTGGCAGGTCGTAGGTCTCGGTCGCAAGCAGGCTGGAGCTTGTGGTGGGATTCGCACTGCCAGCAAAGACCGGGTGGCTGTCTGGGCCGGTGGTAATAGATGCGATCTCAACTGGAATCGTGGAAGAGGTCTTCGTGGGACCGCCGAACCGGACGCTCTGGTCGATTGTCCCTTGCACGTTCAATCGAAAAGCGGCACTCGAACCCGTCGAAGAGATCGCAGGGAGGGGAAGCAGCGGAGTCGTCAGTTGCAGGGCAGCCCACGAACTTCCATCCGGGGTGGGGGCAACTACGGATTGCGTTCCAGGAGCCAGCAGCGTGGAGGCAAGAACGCGGGTGCCGTCCAGTGACATGCGCACGACAGATTGGTAGGGAGTGGAAATCAAAGGTGCATTTGCTGTGAGGATGGGGAACGCACCAGGAGCAATGTTTCCGGAAAACAGGAGCGTCTGCGTCCCAGTGTCTAAGGCCATTGAGGTAATGCCTGTGCCTGGGATGTAGGTGGAAAACACGATCCCGTCGCCTGCGGGTGTCAGCTTGGTGAGGAAACCGGAGCCGTATCCGATCTGCTCAGGAACGACTGCAGCTACCGTCGGGTAACCGGACGATGCGGTGTAACCGGCGATATACGCATTGTCTTCCGGATCGACTGCAATGGCGGCTGGGTTGGTGTCTCCATTGAGCCCGGTGAGATACGTGGCGTAGGTGAGGACGGATCCGCCTGCATCGAACGCTTCGACAAACCCGTTGCCGGAGGTTCCGGGCGCCGGATGCTGCAAGATGGCGGAGGCGGTAACCGGAAGCGTTGGAGCATAGATTCCTCCGGTGATGAAGACGCGATCAGCCGTAGCAGCAATCGCCGCCGGTGCCATGCGGCCGCTTCCGGTGTAGGTCACCCAGACTGGGTTGAGAGCAGAATCGAACTTTGCGACGAAGCCGTTCGTGGAAGTATCTGACGGCGAGGGAAAGGGTACCCCGGAAGAGGTCGGCAGAGAGCCTGATGTGGTGGTGCCGGTAACGTAGACGTTCCCGGAAGGATCGAGCGCAAGCGCCGCTCCCATGTCTCCTGTCGTGCCGATGTGCGTTTCCGCGAGGACCTGAGTGGCATTCGCATCTGCCTTTAGAACGCGCACTCCATCCCTCTGGTCGAATAGAAGGTAAAGATTACCGATACGGTCGGCCTGTACGGAAAGAAACTGTCCTTTGCCTGCTGTTGCCCGCAGGCCTGCAAAGGCAAGTTGCTGAGCAGTGTTCTGAGCCCAGGAAGAGAGGGACAAGGCCAGCAGAAGGCCAACCAAACGCGCGGCGGGGAGAAAAATCCGCAGGAATAGATTCATGGTTATCTGGCTGCGGGTACATCGCTACATGCAGCCTGTCCTTAATATCCACGGATAATTGCAACTTGAGGGAATTGAGAGAAGAGGACTGCACAAAGATCATGGTCCTCTTCCCAAAATGGGAAAGTTTGAAGTGTTCTTTAGCGCGTTGAAACCGTACCGGGATGCAGCAGGGAAGAGAAGCCCTGCTCGATCATCTCCCGTTCGAAGGAATCATGATCGCGATATTGAATCGCCTGCATTCCGGACTCATGGGCTGCCTGGACGTTCTCCAGCTTATCGTCGAGGAAGAGAATGTTCATCGGCGCAGTTTCCAGGCCGTCGGCTGCGGCTTGGTAAATCGCAGGCTCAGGTTTGGCGAGGTGCAGCCGATACGACCATACGCAATGATGAAAGTTCTGGAGCCAGTCCAACTTATTTAAGAGTCCATCGGTCATGGCATCTCCGATGTTGGAGAGAATTCCCGTGCGAATGCCGGCGCGCTGCAGCTGCTGCGCCCAGGCGACCATGGGAGCATTGATCCGCGTCCAGAGGGCGACATCCGTTTCGATCAGACCGTCGACCTGCTCCGGGGTGAAGCTGGTTCCTCCGGCCGCAGCAACCTGCTGCCAGTATGCGAGCCCCGTCAGGTCGCCGCGATCGTATGCATGACGAGGAGCCCAGTAGCCGCCGTGCAATGTTTTTTCATCGAATCCTGATATCTGAAGCATCCGTTCCCACGCTGCAGGATCGGGAGGAGCGGAGAGGACCATGCCGTAATCGAAGAGAACTGCCTGAATGGATTTCATCGATAACCTATTGTAGGGAATCTCTACAACAAAGCCATTAGCATGAAGGTGTGAGTCAAAGGTTTTCAAGACGGACGGGATGGGACCTGCGCGAAAGCAATTTTGCGGAGACGATTCGGAGAGCGAGATCCGAGGGGCGGGAATTACTCGATCTAACCGTCTCTAATCCTACTGTCTGTAGATTTATCTACGATGCAGAGGCGATTCTTGCACCGTTGTCGGACCGTCGTGCCCTGACCTACGATCCCAACTCGCGCGGTATGCTTTCGGCCCGAGAATCAGTGGCTGGCTACTATGCCGATCACGGGGCATCGGTGGATCCTGATTCCCTCATCTTGACGACCAGCACAAGCGAAGGATATGGCTATCTGTTCCGTCTGCTTTGCGATGCGGGCGATGAGATTCTGATAGCGCAGCCAAGCTATCCGTTGTTTGAATTCCTCGCCGACCTCGAAGATGTACGGCTGCGGCCGTATCCGCTTTTTTATGACCATGGGTGGTGGATCGACTTTGCTGAACTGGAACGTGAGATTGGCCCAAAGACCCGCGCGATCGTTGTCGTTCATCCCAATAATCCGACAGGGCACGGCACCGGGCTTGAGGAGCGGCGTCGATTGGAGGAGGTTTGCGTCCGGCACGGTCTGGCGTTGATCGTCGATGAGGTCTTTCTCGACTATCCGCTTCAAAAGCATCATCTCCGCAGCTTCGCCGAGGGTCCGCACCCGGTTCTAACATTCGTTTTGAGCGGCATGAGTAAGATCGCGGGGCTGCCACAAATGAAGGTCGGGTGGATCGCTGTTGCAGGAGAGGATCAGTCTCGCCTTGCCGCTCTGTCGCGTCTGGAGATGATTGCAGATACCTTTCTTTCGATGAATGCTCCGGCCCAGATTGCGTTGCCGCAATGGCTGGCCAACCGTTTTGGTTTGCAGAAGCAGATTCTTGAGAGAACGGCTGCAAATCTGAGAGAGATCACAGCATCAGGACTTGATGTACTCAAGACGGACGCAGGCTGGAGCGCGGTTCTGCGTCTGCCCAGAATCGGGATCACGCCGGAAGATCTCATGCTGCGAGAGGGCATTATCGTTCATCCAGGAGCCTTTTATGGAATGCCGGAGATCGAGAGAGTCGTTGTCAGCCTGATTGTTCCGCCTGAGGTTCTCGCTCGTGGAGTCCGTTCCATTGCAGAGTTCATGCTGTCTTTCTAATGTCGAGTTGTTCACAGCCGCAAGGACAACGCAGGCAGGGTGAGTCGAATCTCACCTTGCTAACCCGGACGGTTGTCTGCCCGGAGATGGAGGTGTCCATGGCTGGTTCCAAAGACGAGAAAGGTAACAAACTCGCGGGTCGCCGTATTGCGATCCTGGCCACGAAAGGTGTGGAAGAGGTCGAGTTGAGCAAACCCAAAAGAGCGCTCGAGGACGCTGGAGCCAAAGTGGATGTGATTGCACCGCAATCGGGAATCAAGGGTGGAAAGATCAGGGCCTGGGACATGACCGACTGGGGTGATGACATCGAGGTCGATGTCGTGCTTTCAGACGCCAACAGCGGAGACTATGACGCGTTGCATCTTCCTGGTGGCGTGATGAATCCTGACTATCTGCGGATGGAACCGACCGCCGTCGAATTTATTCAAAGCTTTGTCCGGGAACACAAACCGATTGCAGCGATCTGTCACGCTCCGTGGACCCTGATCGAAGCAGATGCCGTCCGAGGTCACACGATGACTTCCTGGCCCTCGCTCAAGACTGATCTGAGGAATGCGGGAGCTGAGTGGGTGGATCGCGAAGTGGTTCAGGATAACGGCCTTGTTACAAGCCGCAAGCCGGATGATCTTCCTGCATACAACCGGGAGATGATCGACCTGTTCAGTCGCAGCACAACGCGCCATGCCGCAGCGTAAATTCGAATCATCTGCAAAATAAAAGCGGCTCAATCGAGCCGCTTTTGTTTTTGGAGGATACAAATCAGGAAGAGTAGGTTCGTACCCATTCGATGATGGAACGGACGGCCACCCCACTGGGGCCTTTGGGATGCCATGGCTTGACCTCTTCGTTCCATGCGCATCCAGCGATGTCCAGATGAATCCAGGGAGTATCCTCGGCGAATTCCTTCAGGAACATCGCCGCCGAAATCGCCCCGCCCCATCGCGAACCGCCAGTATTCATGATGTCAGCGATCTGGCTCTTGATCTGGTCCTTATAGTCATCAGTGCAGGGAAGCCTCCAGAACTTCTCCCCGGAGACGCGCATCGCCTGCGAAAAGCGCTCGTAGGTATCGTCATCGTTTGAGAAGATACCGGCGTTGATCATTCCGAGCGCGACCACGCAGGCTCCCGTAAGGGTTGCAGCATCGATCAAATGGGTGCAGCCCAGAGTCTTTGCGTAATGCAGGCCATCGGACAAGACCATGCGGCCTTCCGCATCAGTGTTGAGGATCTCGATCGTTTTGCCCGACATTGCAGTCACAACGTCGCCCGGCTTGTATGCTGTTCCGCTCGGCATGTTTTCGGCAGAGCAGACGATCCCGATGACCTTGACAGAAGGCTTCAGGTCCGCGATCGCTTGCATGGCGCCGATCATGGCTGCGGCTCCAGCCATGTCATACTTCATCTTTTCCATTCCCTCGGCGGACTTCAGGGAGATGCCGCCGGTATCAAAGGTAATGCCCTTGCCCACCAACCCAAGCACTGGAGCATCCTTCTGGGCAGGCTTGCCTTTTTCCGCATTAGGCTCGTAGGTCATCACGACCAGCGCCGGAGGCTGGGCAGATCCCTTTGCGACCGCAAGGAAGGCGCCCATTTTGAGGTCTTCCAGCTTCGCGGTGGAATAAACCTCGCACTTCAGGCCCTTCTCCGCACACATGGCGGCGGCTCGCCGTCCAAGTTCCGTCGGGGTCAACACATTGCCCGGCTCATTGACGAGGGAACGCGCGAAGTTCTGTGCCTCCGCAATGATGCGACCTTCATCGAAACCTGTTTGGATCTCCCGGGTGGTCGACTCTTCACCTTCGGGAGCTATGACGGTCAGAGTTTCGATCGGCCGTTCTTTTTTGTCGCTCTTATAGGTATCCCAGTCTCGCTCTGCGAGGGTGGCTCCCTCAACGAGCGCACGGCTCAGCAGGGTACAGGGAAGATTCTCCAGGTGCTCGTCTGAGAGCGCATGGTCCTCCGGAAATGCGATTGCCATCTGGCGGACACCCCGGGGTTTGGCCCAGCGCACCGCCGCACCGGCGGCCTTTCGAATCTCGTCCACGGAGAGCGTCTTCGCTTTGCCGAGTCCCACGATCAGCAGCCGCTGCGCTTTGAGCCCGTTGGGGTCATGAAGAACGACCTGTTCTCCCACCGATCCCTTGAATTCGTCCGATGAAATGATTCCCGCTGCCGCATTGGTCACCGCATCCGATGTCGTCAGCAGGGCAATCAGAGGATCTGCGTCCTTTCCGATTGCGATGTCCACTGCAAACACAGCCAGCAACGGCGTCTGAAATCCTGCCGCATCCTGAAAGATTACCTTCATATCCATGCCATTATCCTAGCGCGAGCCAATGTGACTGCCGATAACAGAAAAACGAAAAGTGTGGAACTGGTGAATCTACAGTACCTATTCGATAGGTTGCTTCAGAGCCAAATAGAAGTTTAGCTGCGCTGACTGCGCGCCACTGCGGCCCGGGCCTCTTTATCCGCCTCTCTGCGGCGTTCCGTTTCACGTTTGTCCCAGTCCTGTTTCCCCTTCGCCAGAGCCAGCTCGCATTTCACGCGGCCGTTACGAAAATAGAGTCGCGTCGGAATCAGGGTGAATCCCTTTTGCCGGGTCAGGCTCTCCAGCTTGCGCAGCTCGCCTTTGTGCAGCAGCAGTTTGCGTGTACGCAGGGAGTCATGATTCATGGCGTTGCCATGAGAAAACGGCCCGATATGAGCATTGAGCAGAAAGCACTCGCCATCCTTGAGCAGGCCATAAGAATCCTTGAGGTTCGCCTTTCCTTCACGGATCGACTTAACCTCTGTCCCTCGTAGTGCAACCCCCGCCTCAAAACGATCGGTAAGGAAGTAGTTGTGGCTGGCAGCGCGGTTAAAGGCAGCATCGCGCTGTCCGGCAGCCACGGGGTCCCTATCCTTTGGCTTAACCGGGGATGCCTTCGGCTGATACGCCGTTGTCGGGTTGGAGAGCGAACGAGGCATGAACCTTTTACTTTAACATGTGACGCAACATGACTCACCCCGCGCCTCTACGGCCGTCTAACTTCAGAGAATCCCTTGATCCTTCACTCGCAAACACTTCCTGATGTCCCGGGCAGAAGACGCCAATCTCCCAATGCCGGAAATACGAGGATTTAACAGCCCGAATGCTATACTCACCCGAGCGCTCCAGCCTGGCAGGTAACGCCTCCACAGGTAGCGTCCTCCCCCGCAGCTATGCGGGGGCAGGCGTGCAGTCCGGCAGACGCCTCACTCTTTTCGGTGCAAAGGACGCAGACGAACGCAGTATGAGTCGCGGTAAGCTCCCAGTTCTCTCCAGAGTCGCTTCGTGCGCCACTGCGGCGTTCCTGGCCCTCCTCTTTACAGTAGTTACCTGTTCCCCGGCAGATGCTCAGTCCGCCAAGACCTGGGACAAGAGGGGGCAGGATGCAGAACTTCGCCACGACTTCGACGCCGCGTACGAGGCCTATCTGCAGGCGACGATCAAGAAGCCTAAGGATCTTCGCTACAAAACCCACCTGGAGCTGATGCGGTTTCAGGCGGCGGTAAGCCACGTTGATCGCGGCCGTGTCCTTCGTCAGAATGGCGATCTGCAGGGCGCACTGAATGAGTTCAACCGGGCGGTAGCGATTGATCCTGGCAACCAGACCGCTCAGCAGGAACTTGACCGGGTGACCCACGAGATCGCCACTCAGTCGTCTTCGGCCGCACCCACTACCGGACAGCAACTCAGTGTCGACAATCTTGCTTCGATCAGCAGTGTTGCCGGTCCTATCGACCTGAAGCCGGTCTCCGACGAGCCCATCACACTCCACGCAGTTGAGGATGTTAAGAACATCTATCAGGCGATCGGTAAGGCCGCCGGGCTGAATGTCATCTTCGACCCTGATTACACGTCCAAGCGCGTTCCTGTGGATCTGGTAAATGTCAGCCTCGCGGACGCCTTGCGCATCGTAGGTACGCTTTCCGGAACCTTTTATAAGCCCGTTACCTCGAACACTATCTTTGTGGCGCAGAACAATCGCACCAAACGCACCGATCTCGATGAGCTTGCGGTCCAGACGTTTTACCTGACCAACGCGAGCCAGCAGTCGGACGCCAACGAGGTGCTTACGGCGCTGCGCAACGTGCTCGACCCCAGTTCAAAGATCACCCTCGTTCCCAGCCAGCAGGCGATTATTCTCCGTGCCACGCCGGACCAGCTTCTGCTTGCTCAAAAACTCATCAACGACGTCGACCGGGCTCGTCCTGAAGTCGTGGTTGATGTGGCCATCCTCGAAGTAAACCGCGATAAGATGCGCAAGCTGGGAATAGCCCTGCCCCAGTCGATCACCGTCACGCCGCAAGCGAGCCCGACCTCGACTTCCAGCAGCTCCTCTTCTTCCTCTTCCGGCACGACGACGCCGTCGAACTTCACACTCAACACCCTGGCTAACATCAATGCCAACAACTTCGCCGTAAGCATACCTTCGGCGACGCTCGATGCGCTTTTGACCGATAACGACACCAGAATCCTCCAGAATCCCAGAATCCGTGCGACGGATGGTCAGCGGGCCAATCTAAAAATCGGCCAAAGGATCCCAGTAGCGACCGGGTCTTATAACGCCGGTGTTGCTACAGGTGTTGCCAGTATCGGAGTCCAGACCCAGTTCACCTACCTCGACGTCGGTGTCCAGATCGACATGACGCCCACGGTCCATTACGACCGTGAGGTCAGCCTCAAGATGAAGATGGAGGTCTCGTCCCAGCAGAATACCGTCACCATCTCAGGCGTTGCCGAACCCGTCATCGGCCAGAACGTCGTCGAACAGGTCATTCAATTGAAGGAGGGCGAGCCCAGCATCCTTGCCGGCCTCGTCACCAAGCAGGACAATCGTGGGCTCAACGGGACCCCGGGCCTCAGCGAGATTCCGTTCTTCAAGTTCTTCTTTGCTTCCAACTCGCGTGAGACCCAGGAGAATGAGATCGTCTTTCTTCTGATCCCGCATATCGTCCGGGAATCGATCATTACGCGGCTCAACACGCGTGCCATCGACACCGGAACCAGTACCTCGTTCCAGCTGCGTCAGGACCCCACGCTTACAGGCCAGGAGGATGACGTGCTTCCGGGCCGACCCAAGCCTATAGGCCAGCCGACCACGGCGGCGAATGCAGCCTCTGCGGCAGCCCAGCAGATCCTGCAGCAGGCCAAGCCGCCGACACCGCCGCCTCCGGGAACAACTCCGCCCGCGGCAAGCCCGTCCCAGACGCAGCCTCAGGGAGCTCCAGGAGGCCCGCCGATCAGCCTCTCGGTACAGCCGCCAGCCGGTGCCCAGAACGTCGGAAGCACCTTCCAGGTGACGGTAAACGCATCGGACGCAAGAGACTTGTACGCCGTGCCCATGCAGCTTCAGTTCAACCCGGCGGTCCTGCAGCTGGTCAATGTGGATGCCGGTACGCTGCTGGCTCGTGACGGTCAGGCGGTCTCCATCGTCCATCGTGATGAGGGGAACGGCCTCGTGACGATTTCGACATCTCGACCGCCGAACGTGCAGGGCGTCAGTGGGCAGGGAAGTGTGGCGACTCTGACCTTCAAGGCGGTTGGTGCGGGCGACTCCAATCTCTCGCTCGTCAAGGTTGGTGCACGAAACAGCACCCAGGCCAACCTGCCGACGGTCGGCTCCCAGTCCGTGGTACATGTGAAGTGAGCGTTTGCAGCAACTCGATATTTCAACGGGGGATACTCGGAGACCTTCCATCTTCACGCTGGCCGGATCGCTCCTCCCATCATGAGGCAGGCCTGACGCTGGTCGAGCTGATTATCGTAGTTGCTATTCTCTCGATCCTTGCCACTGCTGCTATTCCGATTGCGCGTTTTCAGGTCAAGCGCGAGAAAGAACGCGAGCTGCGCCGCGACCTTTGGGAGATGCGATCCGCGATTGACCGTTACAAAGATGCAGCCGACAAGGGAGCCTTTCAGATCAAAGCGGATTCTCTCGGTTATCCCCCTGATCTTGAGACCCTCGTCAACGGTGTCGATGTGCAGGGAAAGAAGGTTCGATTTCTCCGGCGCGTCCCTGTCGATCCGATGACCGGTAATGCCGAGTGGGGCCTCCGATCGAATCAGGACGATCCCGAATCAGATTCTTTTGGCGGTCAAAACGTCTTCGATGTGCACTCCAAGAGTGATGGGACGGCCCTGGACGGTACAAAATATTCCACATGGTAGCTTTCACTCCATCTCGAATGCGGCGGCTTGAGCGCGGCTTTACCCTCATCGAGCTGATGATCGTCATGGTCATCATTGGGCTGCTCGCGGCCATTGCTGTGCCGATGTACGTCCAGAGCGTCCGTCACGCAAAAGAGGCGGTTTTGAGGGAAGACCTCCGCACGATGCGTTCCGCCATTGACGCCTACACGGTGGATAAGCAGAAGGCTCCACAGAGCCTTGATGATCTGGTGGAAGCTGGCTACCTGAAGTCCATGCCCAAAGATCCTTTCACCAACAGAACAGATACGTGGGTGGGCGGACAGGATGACACGCTCCAAAGCGTTGACCAGACGGAACCTGGCATCAATGACGTGCACTCCGGAGCCCAGGAAGTTGGTTCCGACGGAACGTCCTATTCCTCCTGGTAAAAGTAGGGAACTACCCTTGGGCAACTGTGAAATATTTTTCCTATTTCACTCATTCCAGATTGTGGTTATCCCTTGCTTCTTTACTAAACCTAGTTATTCCTTCACTTAAGGTTTTATTTCTCCTGTCTTCTCGTTTGGCCCCGCAGATGCTTTACCTGTAGTGTTTCCGATCATTAGCGGAACGTTTACGAAAGGATGCTTATGCGTTTTAGGGCTCTCTCCCGTTTTCTGGTTGCTTGTGCAGTTGGTAGTCTCTTCATCCCAGTGGCAAAAGCTGATTCTCTCTTCACCGGCTCGCAGACTGGCAAATGCTGCTTCGACGTTAACCTCCACCAGGTGGACACTAACAATATGGAAGTTACGGTCAGCCTGACGGATGGCGCACAGTACTTCGTCAGCAGTGGCTCCGGAAATCACCCGGGGTTTGCCTTCAACCTCTCGGGCGACCCCACCATCTCCGTCACCAGCATCAGCAGCCCGTGGACGCTCTCCAGCGTCAACCTTTCGTCAGTAGCGACCAATGGACCCGGCATGGGCACGTTTGATTACTTCATCGACAACCCTGGTTCGGGAGCCAGCGCGCATAACGATGGCCCCCTCGTATTCAACATCTTCGACGCGGCCGGAATCTCCTACAGCGATTTTGTCGCCAACGCGAGCGGCTACTATTTTGTAGCTGACATCATGGATGCTGCCGGAACTACGGGCACATCTGGAATCAATACGCCCGGTTCTACGCCGGCTGTGCCTGAGCCATCCTCCCTTGCTCTGCTCGGGACTGGAATTCTGGCCGCTGCTGGTGCCGTACGTCGCCGGGTGTTCCAGTCGTAAGTGACTCCATTCGAACCGCTGGATGCATCCTTCGCCAAATTCCCGGGCCGATTTCAGGCCCGGGATTTTTTCCCGATAACGTGTGTCCGCACGGGGTTTGTCTCCCGTAACTTTCAGGCGCATACTACGTCTAAAGAGTGCAGAGCTGCGTCCGCAAATTAGCTTTGGAGGCGGCTCCCACAGGAGACTTCCTTATGCGTCCCGCAACGCACCTCGGTCTGGCTGCCATTCTGGTTTTATCCGCTGTCTCCTACGCGCAGACGACACAGGTGCCGTCCTCGTCGCCGCCACCCCCTCCTGGTAGCTCTAAACCTATTCCCGGCTCTCCAACCGCCACGCCGGCTGAATCAAAGGCAGCCAAGGATGAGGCCAGCAAGAAGGCAGACTCTCTTCCGTCTCCGGGCGAGGCCCTGGACCCACATATCAAGGCCGGAAGCGAAGATGACGTGAACGCCATTGGAACCCGGAACATCGGCGGCCGCGGACTCGGAAACTGGTACTCGACTGACTGGGAGATCCGCAGCGGCAAGGGGTACTCGATGGAGATCGAGAAGTCGGCCCACATGGTCACCGATCCAGTCGTCAATGAGTATGTCAACCGCGTCGGCCAGAACATCGTCAAAAACTCCGACTGCAAGGTTCCATTCACCATCAAGGTGATCGACTCCGACGAGATCAACGCGATGGCGCTGCCCGGAGGCTTCTTTTACGTCAACTCGGGATTGATTCTGGCTGCGGATGAAGAGGCCGAGCTTGCCGGCGTCATGGCCCACGAGACCGCCCACGTCTGCGCCCACCACGCCGCTCGTCAGATGACGAAGATGAACATGGCCCAAATCGGCTCTATCCCCCTGATCATCTTCACCTCAGGTTCGTGGACCGGATACGGCATCTACGAGGCCACCCAGCTTGCGGTGCCGATCGCATTTCTGAAGTTCTCGCGGGTCGACGAATCCGAAGCGGACTGGCTTGGACTGCAGTACATGTACAAGGCTGGGTACGATCCCCAGGCCTTCATCCAGTTCTTTGAAAAGATTGCCGCACTTGAGAAGCACAAGCCCGGCACGCTCTCCAAAGTCTTCTCAGACCATCCTCAGACGCCGGACCGTATCGGCCGCTCAGAAGAAGAGATTGCGACCATCATGCCGGCACGTCCTGATTACATCGTCTCGACCTCAGAGTTCGATGACGTCAAAAGTCGGCTGGCACGCATTGAAAACAAGCGGAAGCTGAACGACAAGAAGGATGGCAATCGTCCGACGCTGCGACGTGTGGGAGGAGGCAACAACGACCCCTCCAACCCGAACAATCCGTCCAACTCTGACGATCGGCCCACCCTGGGACGTCGGGACTAGCGGATCGCTTCTCTCCACCTCATCAAACGAGGCCGCCCTTCCCGGGCGGTTTCGCTTTTGTAAGGCAAATTCCAGACACGGAAGGCTGTCTCCCGACGATCTGAGGAAACTGCTTTGGGGCACTTAATTATCGATGGTAGAGAGTTGCGAGAGGATATGGTGCGCCCGGAGTGATTCGAACACCCGACCTACTGGTTCGTAGCCAGTTGCTCTATCCAGCTGAGCTACGGGCGCACATTGCGATTGCTGCAACCTTTTTAAGATACCGAATTTCGTGCTGAAGAGCAACCTGATCAGGCAGATGAAGCATAGGAAAACTAAGATCACCCTCGCTCGTTTTTGAAACATCACACGTACTATTACAATCTCGTCGTAGCGTTGCTCCGCTCAGATCCACACGCTGCAAGTTCATCGATGCAGCCACCGCGATTCCATAACCCGGACGCAAGTCGCGGAAGTTTGCGGAGAGACCTTCAACCAGGCTTCCCCTGCGTCCTGTTACGGCAACAGTCTTCAGCCGCTACAGAAGATACAAGCGCAAGAAAGGGAGCCTTTGCGGCTCCCTCTGCACTGCAATCGGCTTGAAGATGGTGCGCCCGGAGAGATTCGAACTCCCGACCTACTGGTTCGAAGCCAGTTGCTCTATCCAGCTGAGCTACAGGCGCATATGACAATACGATCCTAAACCAAATCTGGCTCAGCAGCTTATTTTGTAGCGGGGGCTGCCGTGGTTTGTGGCTCCGGCGCGGGCGGAGGCACGGTGAACAGGGTCACGCGTTCCACAATGTCGACGCCTGCTCTACGAAGAAGCTGGTGAATCGCTGGCTCATTCAAACGTGTAGCGTCGTATTCCACACGTACAGTCTTTTTGGCTTCATCGATGAGAAGCGACCGAACTCCATAGACCTCGCGTACCCTGGCCAAAGCGAGCATACTCGCCTCCGTCGGCGGCACGCCGTACCGGTACAGAACATCAAGCTGCGTCATGCTATCGATGATACCAGCGCAGACGTCAGCCTAACCATTTCGGATTTGCGGCGGTTCCGTCGAAGTGATTCGAGGTCTTGAAGAGCTCATAACGCCCCTCGCTGGCAGCATCTTTCGTCTTTGCCAGCAACGCTGATATCTGATCTTCGCTAAGTGGCTTGAAGGTCTTCGCGGCCGTCAATGCCTGCTCGAGGATCTTCGGGGAGTCGATTCCCGTAATAACTACGGAAACCGGTTGAGTAAGCCCATAGTGCAGCGCCTCGATTGGCTCGACCGTCTTGCTGTCGAGAATGTACGAACTTCCAAACGTCTTCATAGCCAACACTCCGATCCCCTGTTTCAGGGCGACCGGCATGACCTCTTTCGTGAACGAACGGAAGTGCGCATCCATGACGTTGATCGGCATCTGCACGGTGTCAAAGTGGAAGTTATGCTTCTGGGCCATTTCAAGCATGCGCAGATGAACTGCGGGGTCTTTATGTCCGGTGAAGCCGATGTAGCGAATCTTGCCAGCCTCTCGTGCAGCGACCGCCGCCTCGATAGCACCGCCCGGTGCAAAGATCCGATCCGGATCTTCCATCCGGATAACTTCGTGGAACTGCACCAGATCGATCATATCGGTCTGCAGGCGGCCCAGCGACTGCTCCAGCTGCTTGTTGTAGGACTCCTTGGTCCGGCCATCCATCTTCGTCATGAGGAAGACCTTTTGCCGGTATCCATCGCGAAGTGCCTGTCCCATGCGCACTTCAGCCAAGCCATCACTGTAGTCCCAGCAATTATCCAGAAAAGTGATGCCCTGATCGACCCCCGATCGCACTAGGCGGATCTTTGATTCCGCATCTGCGCCGCCACCGATATGGGCTCCCCCCATCCCAATAGCCGATACTCTCTCACCCGTCTTCCCCAGCTCGCGATAGATCATTCCCGGAGCTTCCTGCCTGGCCATTGCCTGGGACGCTTTATTTTGCGCGGGTGAGGCCGAGACCGTGGAGGCGATCCCAGCGGCGCTGGCGGATTTGATGAAGTCGCGACGGAGCATACTTTTTGGATGCCATGCGCTGGATAAGAGTGGTTTTGGTGACCTGCAAACTATTGAGAACCCGCCGCGGCCCGGGCGATGAGGGTAGCGGTATAGGCTGCCCCAAAACCATTATCGATATTGACCACGGTAACGTTCGGGGAGCAGGAGTTCAGCATCCCAAGGAGCGCTGCCGCACCCTGAAAACTGGCTCCGTACCCGACTGAAGTAGGCACGGCGATTACAGGAACCTTCACCAGTCCTCCCACCACCGATGGCAGGGCGCCTTCCATCCCGGCGCAGACGATAACGGCATGCGCGCTGTTCAGCTCCTCACGTACGGCTAACAGGCGGTGGATTCCAGCCACGCCGACGTCGTACAAACGCGTGACCCGCGTTCCGAACAGTTCCGCCGTAACCGCCGCCTCTTCGGCGCTGGTAAGGTCGCTGGTGCCTGCGCACACGACAGCGATGTGGCCGCGAGCCTCGCCCTTTGTCTGGCGAAGACTCATCGCTCGAGCCTGCGAATGATGGACCGCCTCGGGGACGGAAGCAAGGACGGCCGCCACTGTAGGTTCGTCCACTCTGGTTGCCAGCACATCGGAGCCTGCAGCGGCCATGCGGGAAAAGATCTCCGCAGTCTGCTCCGGAGATTTTCCCGCCGCGTAGATCACCTCAGGCAGGCCAGAGCGTAATGCGCGGTGATGGTCGATCCGTGTGTGCCCGATATCTTCGAAGGGAAGATTCGCGAGATTGGCGCAGGCATCTTCAGCACTGAGCTTGCCGCGCTCTACAGCGGCCAGCAGTTCCAGAAGGCGGTTACGATTCATGACGGTTTCTTCAACCCTCTCTGCTGGCGCGATACGCTGCAATTGCTGCCTGTTGGACTTCTTTGATGGCGACGCCATGCGTTGCAGCAGCCGAGCGGCAGTCCTCGAACTCGGGAGCGGCATTGAAGATCTCCCCTGAACGGGACCCCACCTTGATGCGAACCTCCCCGTAGGCTGTCTTCACCGTCACGTGTGAGCGGTCCAGGCAGGAGCGACGCTCATGATGGATGCGAACTCCCAGCGTGCTCGTCTCGCGCAGCAAAAGGTCTTCGAGCGCTTTGACTTTGGCATCCTCTGCCAGAAGAGTCAGCAGCGTGCCCAGACGGCCTTTCTTCATCTGCACCGCGGTGGACATCACATCCAGCGCTCCAAGAGCCAGAGCCCGCTCCGTAACGTGTGCAAGTATCTGAGGAGAGATATCATCGACTGCGGTCTCGAGGACAGCCACGGAAGACTGACTGGAATCGCCTCCTTCGCCGATAGAGAGGCGAAGGACATTCGGAAAATTCTTAGGATTCCGTGTGCCTGCTCCATATCCGATTCTCTGAACCCGCATTGCTGGTTGAGGGCCAAAGGTGGGTGCGAGGGCGCGGATCAGCGCTGCTCCCGTGGGAGTTACCAGTTCCTGCTGTACATGCGCCGAATACGTCGGAATCTCGCGGAGCAGATCGGCGGTCGCGGGCGCAGGAACAGGGAAGCGTCCGTGCGCGCAATCCACCATGCCGCCGCCGACGTTCAGAGGGGAGGCATACCAGGCATCCACCGCGAGAGCATGGATGCCCGCACTCGCCGCCACAATATCGACGATCGCATCGACCGCACCGACCTCATGGAAGTGAATTTTTTCGATGTCGACGTTATGGATCTTCGCTTCGCTCGCGCCAAGAAGTTCGAAGGTATGAATTGCAGTTCGCTTAACCGCATCCGCAAGCTTGGCCGACTCGATCAGCTTGCGAATCACCGAAAGCGAGCGACCGTGTGTATGGGAATGGCTGTGGTCATGCTGATGCTCATGGTCATGACGTTCTTCAGAAGCGTGCGCGTGACTGTGGCTCTGCTTTTCTTCGTGGTGATGATGAGGATGCTCGTGAGAGTGGCTGTGTGCATGACCGGCCTTAGCCGCCCCTTCAGCCGGCTCGCCGCCTTCAAGAACCTTTATTTGTGTGGCCGAGATTCCGCTGCGATCGACCTTGTCCAGCGTGAGGGAGGCATCCAGCGAAAGGGCTTTTACTGCATCCTGAAGAACTTCGACCGGAACGCCGGAATCAACAAGAGCTCCGAGAAACATGTCGCCGCTGATGCCGGCGAAGCAATCGAGATAAGCAATGCGCATGACGGTTTCATTGTTTCACGGCAGCGGGTGCGATTGCAGATGCGGGCAGCATGTCATTCATCGAGCCGGAACGATATCCCTGGGTGTCCAGCGTGACATAAAGAAAGCCTGCACGGCGCACCGCCTTGGTGATCGCATCCAGCGTATCCATGTTCAGGGCTCGCGGCAGGTCATCCCGCGCGATTTCGATACGGGCGAGATCCCCGTGATGCCGCACGCGAACCTGCGGGAATCCCAAAGCATGTAATGCCTCTTCCGCCTGTTCTACCTGGCTGAGATTCTCTCGTGTGACCGGACGGCCATATTCGATCCGGGAAGAGAGGCATGCAGACGCCGGTTTATCCCACAGCTTCAGCCCCGCTTCGCGCGCCAGTTGACGAATCTCCGCCTTGGTCAGCTGTGCCGTTACCAGCGGAGCCACCGCGTTGTGTTGCGCCGCGGCCTGCTGCCCCGGTCGAAACTCCCCGCCGTCGTCAAGATTCATGCCGTAAGCGAGATAACGGAATCCGAGAGCTCCGCGCTCAGTCTCCATACGGGAAAAAAGCTCATCTTTGCAATGAAAGCATCGCCGTGAGTCGTTGCGTTGGTAGTCCGGGTCCTCAAGCTCTGATGTGTGAAGGATCTGCGTAGGGATACCGTGCTCCGCCGTAAAAGCAAGAGCGGCCGCCAATTCTGCACGCGGCAGCGACGCCGAATCCGCAATGACCGCCAGCATCCTGTCGCCAAGAACCTGTCGGGTCACCCAGGCCAGAAAAGCCGAATCGGTGCCTCCGGAGTAGGCAATCATCACACTGCCAAGATCTCTCAGGGTGTCCTCAAGCAGCGCGCGTTTGGAAGCAAGCTCCATATCTCTCTAGATGCTAGCCGACTCCTTTGCGGTTAGCGAGGATCCCATCAGGAAGCACTGATCCGTCCCCAGATCTCGGGGTCGACCGGCACGCCAAGACGAAGATTCTCTTTACGAAGGTGAAGGGTCTGCTCTCCCGGATAGCGAACCGGTTCATTCGGGTTTGCCGGTTTGGCATGGTGAAGATGCTCCACGATGCCATCGGCGATGTGATTCAATTCGGCAGCGGAAGCAAGGTTCGCAGGGTCGATCGCGAGAAAGATCTGCGACTGGCCCGCCTCCAGCGTCGGTTCCAACGGAAGCTGATGGGTCGCCAGCCCCCCGGAAAGCATCGCCGCGATCATATCCAGAACCAGTGAAAGCCCTGAACCCTTCCAATATCCAATCGGAAGCGCCCGTTGCGAGGCCTCGATGGCCGCGGCATCGGTCGTAAGATGACCTTCTGCGTCGAACCCTCCCGGAACCGGCAGAGGCTGACCGCGTTTGGCATAAGACGCGAGTGCACCGTACGAAAACTGACTCATCGCCATGTCAATGACGACGTGATGTCCCTGGGCGCGCGGAACCGCGATCACCAGTGGATTGTTGCCTACCGTCGGTACGGAGGCGCCCCATGCCGGTAGATTTGCCAGCGTGTTCGACCAGCACATGGCGAACATGCCTTCTTCAACGGCCTGCCAGCCGAACGCTCCGCCGCGCATCCAGTGATTCGTATTCGCCAACGCCACCGCCCCTATCCCATTTTTCCGTGCCAGCTCGATGGTGTGCTGCATCGCCAGATAGGCATTGACGTTTCCAACGCCGCGATTGCCGTTCCAGCGCTCGACGCTCCCGAATGTTGCGGCGCAGGTGGGGCGGGCATTTACGTCGATGCTTCCATTCGCCACCATGGCCTCAAAGCGCGGAAACCGATTGAGACCGTGAGAATAAACTCCGTCGCGGGTCGTCTCCGCAAACAGGCGGGCGGAGAGCTGCGCCGCTTCCGGCGCAAGGCCCAGCCGCGACATCGTCTTCTCTAAAACAGCGTAAAGATCAGCAAAGGGAACCCGAAGCATACAGGAAGTGTAGTTGAGGAGTATCGAATCAGTGCATCAAGGCGGGCAGCTTGTCACTGATCCCCAGAAGGAAGATGGTGCCGATCACGAAACTGTAAGCGGCCGTCAGGGAGGTGACGAACAGCTGCACTCGGGGACGATTCTTGCTCGAGGCGAAGATTCCGGACGCGGATGCGGTCATCAGGGTATTCATCACCAGCAGCCCTGCGATAAAGCAGAACAGCCCCAGAAATCCCCGGCTGGTGCCTCCTAGATTCGCAGCCAGCAGAAAGAGCAGGAGTTGCGACGGAGTTTCTGCGCCGAGGCCATGCAGGATGCCGACAACAAAGACTGAGCTGCGATCGTAGCGAAAGCGGAAGGGCTCAGGCTTCGCCAGCCCCGGATCTCTCAGACGACGTACCTTCCAGCTTGCATACCTTGCTCCCGAGACGAAAAGCGCAATGCGGCTGGCAGGAATAACGTGCGCGTGGGAGCCGTTGGGGTTGGAAGATCGCCGAAAGAAACTGAAGAGCACGTAAAGTGCAAGCGCGATCAGGGTGGCTCCCACAATCCGCTCGCCGACCGCGTCCAGGTGACGCGGAAGCCCGAGGTGAAGGAAGATGACGGCAGCTCCGAGGATGGCAACCGTCAAAGCATGACCGAGGGCATACAGAAGACCCAGCCGCATGCCTTCCCGCCAGGTGCGCTGCACGCTTGTAATATCGGTGATCGCAGCCAGGTGGTCGTAATCGAACCCATGGCGAAGGCCGAGTAGAGCGCAGGAGAGCAAAGCGAGTTCGAGCGCGGACGACATCCTCTGGTAGGGTACGGGGTACAGGAACACGGTGCAACCTCTGATCTTCTATAGAAAAGAGCCTCGGAGGTTCTATCCGTTTTTTGCAGGTAGAATCCGTATTGGATCAATGAAAGAGGTTTTCGGGAATGGATCTGGAGAAGATCGTCAAGGAAGCTGCTGCGCCTCGCCCTCGCTCACCGCGGCCCATCATCATGATTGGTTCTGGCGGAATCGTTCGGGACGCGCACCTTCCGGCGTATGCCAAAGCTGGCTTTCCGGTGGCCTCTCTGGTCGACCTGAACCTCGACAAGGCCAAGTCCCTCGCCCAGGAGTTTGGCATTCCTCGCGGTTCCTCCTCCATCGCCGATGCGATCCAGTTCTCTCCAAAGGATGCGATCTTCGATATCGCAACCCCGGCGAAGGTTCTGCCCTCCATTCTTGAACAGTTGCCCGATGGAGCTGCAGTTCTGATGCAGAAGCCGATGGGCGACACGCTCGCCGAGGCTACCGAGATCCTTCATATCTGCCGAAGAAAAGGACTGACGGCGGCGGTCAATTTTCAGCTTCGCTGGGCGCCCAACATGCTGGCCGCACGCGCCATTACCAGTGCCGGTGCGCTGGGAGAGCTGCATGACATGGAGGTGAAGGTCAGCGTCCATATGCCCTGGGAGCTTTGGAGCTTCCTAAGCACGGCACCACGGCTTGAGATCCTCTATCATTCCATTCACTACGTCGATCTGGTGCGAAGCTGGCTGGGAAATCCCCGTAAGGTATATGCAAAGACGGTGAAGAGCCCTCGCACCCCTGCTCTTGCAGCGACCAAAAGTGTCATTATCCTGGACTACGCCGATGACAAACGGGCTTTCGTTGCGACCAATCATAGTCATGACTTCGACCCTCATATGCAGCGCAGTTTTGTGCAGTGGGAGGGAATGAACGGAGCCATGCGCGCCCAGATGGGCGTCAATTTGAACTACCCCGCCGGTTTGCCCGACAATCTCGAATATGTCCTGAGGGATGGCGCGGGATGGAAACAAGCCCCCATCACAGGCAACTGGTTTCCCGATGCCTTTATGGGGTCCATGGGTTCGTTACAGGCCTATGTTCAGGGCGAAGCCCGCACTTTGCCCACCAGCGTCGAGGACGCCATCGACACCATGCGAACCGTAGAGGCAGCCTATCTCTCAAGTGAGTCTGGAGGCACAGAGCTTCCGGCAGTCGATTAGTTCATACGTTCGTTCAGCGGCTTGGGCCGTCTTCCGCCATCTCTTTGGAGTGCCGAAGCGCTTCCATCGACAATTCGTACGCCTTTCGCGAAAGCTCATGCGCTGTCAGGTGGTCAGCCTTATCATGCGACGCTGCAGCGGCTATGTGAGCATGAGCTGCTTGTTTGTGCAGCTCTGCGGCGCGTTGATGAGTGTTTTGTTGCATGGGGTGCCTCCCTACGGATCTGTTGGCTAGCGGCCCATCCATCCGCCATCCACCGTCAACACCGTGCCGGTTACGTAGTCGCTTGCGGCACAGCTCAGGTAGAGGGCGGCTCCTGCGATATCCAGTGGTTGTCCCCACCGGCCTGCCGGAATCCGTTCCAGGATCTGTCGGTTACGAGTCTCGTCCGCCTGGAGCGGCTCCGTGTTCGTGGTGGAGATATAGCCTGGAGCGATCGCATTGACTTGGATTCCTTTGACGGCCCACTCGTTGGCCAGAGCCTTCGTCAATTGGGCGACGCCGCCCTTGCTGGCAGCGTACGCCGGAACCCGAATCCCTCCCTGGAAGCTGAGCAGCGATGCGATATTGACGATCTTTCCTCCGGTATTGCGGCCGATCATGTCTCGCCCCGCAAGCTGCGATAGCTGAAAGACGCTGGTAAGGTTGACCTGGAGGACCGTCTGCCAGTCGTCCAACGGATACTCCACCGCATTGTGGCGAATGATAGTACCCGCGTTGTTGATGAGGATATCGACCCTCCCCAGCTTGTCCTTTACCTCAGTAAAGAGCTGCTCAGCGCCTTGCTGGGTCGACAAGTCGGCCTGGAAAGCTACGGCCTTGCTCCCGATTGCCTCGGCAGTCTCGGTCGCCGGGCGGCGATTTCCATGCACGGCTACCGTAGCTCCTGCCTGCGCCAAGGCTTCTGCGATGGAGGCCCCAATGCCGGTGGCAGCGCCTGTCACAAGCGCGATCTTATTATCGAGACGGAAGAGGTCGAAGATGTTTTGCATAGCTTCTGTCACTCTAACGAGGCTTGCGTACCGGAGCAAATCAGGAGCGTGCAACTGCCTGAACTCGAAGGTAGCTACGTGCGTTTATTGGCATTTTATTGACGGTGCTGATTTTGGTTACGTATCGTTAGAGGGTTGGCTGCAGCCTTCCGTCGAGAGTGCGAGTACGGCCTGCGCCTTCGAAGTAAGGCCGGTTGCTTGGCGATTCCGTTAGGTCATATGGCTTAGCAGTAATGAAGGCGGGGACGATATGCTTGTTTTGCCCCGCTCAGCACGCCTCTGCCAAGAGGTTCTGCACATAGAGGAGAGATGCGATGAGGCTGTATCAGATGGCAGATTCGGTCCGCTACGGACTGATGAATACAGAAGAGCTGCGTGAGACTTTTCTGCTGGAAGACTTCTTTCAGCCCGGCGAGATTGAGTTCGCCTATGTGGACCTCGACCGCACAGTCATCGGCTCGGCAGTCCCGACCGGTTCTCCCCTCAAGCTTGAGACCGAGCCTGAGCTGCGGGCCGATTTTTTCCTTGAGCGGCGTGAGCTTGGCGTCCTCAACATCGGTGGCGCAGGTACAGTCGCTGTCGACGGCAAAGCCTTCGAGATGAATAAGCTCGATTGCCTCTACGTTGGCCGCGGCTCAAAGGACGTCAGCTTTGCCAGCAAAGATACTGCGAAGCCTGCCGAGTTCTACCTGCTCAGCTATCCCGCGCATGCGGACTATCCGACCGCGATGGTGAAGTTCGCGGACATCAAGCCGGTTGAGCTTGGCTCGATCGAGACCTGCAACAAGCGCAAGATCTACAAGGCGATCTACAAGGAAGGCATCAAGAGCTGCCAGCTGGTCATGGGATTCACCATGCTCGAGCCGGGAAGCAACTGGAACACGATGCCTCCGCACACGCACATGCGGCGCAGCGAAGTTTATTTCTACTTCGATGTCGACCCCGCGCACCGTGTGCTTCACCTGATGGGGCCGCCAGACGCGACCAGCCATCTGGTGATGAAGGACAAAGAGGTTGTAGTTTCACCGGGATGGTCCATCCATGCCGGTGTCGGCACCAAGCATTACACGTTCTGCTGGGGTATGGGCGGAGAAAATCAGGCGTATGACGATATGGATGGCGTTGCCATCGCGGAGCTTCGATAAAAACAATGAGTGAGTCAACAAGTCTCAAGATTCGTAAAAAAGAAGAGTGCAAGTGGGATCTGGTCAGCCTGGGCGAAGTGATGCTTCGTCTTGATCCAGGTGACGTTCGCGTCGCGACGACGCGGCAGTTTCAGGTGTGGGAAGGCGGCGGCGAGTACAACGTCGCCCGCGGTCTTCGCCGCTGCTTCGGCCTGAAGACGGCCATCGTAACCGCGCTCGCCGACAACCCGGTGGGCCGACTGGTCGAGGACCTGATGAATCAGGGCGGCGTCGACCAGAGCCACGTCAAGTGGGTCAAGTATGACGGCGTCGGTCGCACGGTGCGCAACGGTCTTAACTTCACGGAGCGCGGATTCGGAGTGCGCGCGGCGCTCGGCTGCTCGGACCGCGGCAACACAGCAGTTTCGCAGCTCAAGCCCGGCCAGATCGACTGGGACGAGATCTTCGGTAAGGAAGGCGCTCGCTGGTTCCACACTGGCGGTATCTTCTGCGCGTTGAGCGAGACGACGCCAGAGGTCTGCAAAGAGGCTCTGGTCGCCGCCCGCAAGCACGGCGTGATGACCAGCTACGACCTCAACTACCGCGACTCGCTGTGGAAGTCGATCGGCGGCAAGGCCAAGGCAACCGAGGTCAATCGTGACCTGGCGCAGTATGTTGACGTGATGATTGGCAACGAAGAGGACTTCACCGCCGCGCTCGGCTTTGAGATCGAGGGCGTCGGCGATGATCTGGGCGAACTGGATTCAGCCAACTTCCGCAAGATGATCGAGAAGGCCGTTGCGACCTATCCGAACTTCAAGGCTGTGGCGACGACGCTGCGCCATGCAAAGACGGCCAGCGTCAACGACTGGGGCGCGGTCTGCTACTACGAGGGCCAGTTCCATGAGGCTCGTCCGATGCCTGACCTTGAGATCTTCGATCGCGTCGGCGGCGGCGACTCCTTCGCTTCGGGCCTGATCTACGGCTTCCTGAACGAGAAGGGCGCTGACTGGGCCGTCAACTGTGGCTGCGCTCACGGTGCGTTGGCGATGACGACTCCCGGCGACACCACGATGGCGACCTTCGACGAGGTGCAGCGCGTGATGAAGGGCGGCGGCGCTCGAGTTCAGCGATAAAGAAACAAGCAGAGGCTTATTAAAGTAAGTCCGGCTTCGGCCGGACTTCCAGACTTCAGGAAAGCGAGTAATTCAGATGACTAAAGCCGCTGTATTGGCTTCGTTGAAACAGATTGGACTAGTCCCGGTGCTTCGCGCCGAGTCGGTAGACAAGGCGCTGGCACTGGCCGAAGCGATCGCTGCCGGCGGTGTGACCGTGCTTGAGATTACGATGACGGTTCCGGGTGCGATCCAGGTGATGCGTAAGCTTGCCGAGCAGCGTCCGGACATCCTGATCGGCGCGGGCACTGTGCTCGACCCTGAGACGGCGCGGGCCTGCATCCTCGAAGGCGCAAAGTTTGTCGTTAGCCCTGCGTTGAACGTCAAGACCATCGAGATGTGCCATCGCTACTCGATCGCCGCGCTGCCCGGCGCGCTGACCCCGACTGAGGTAGTCAATGCGTGGGAGGCGGGAGCCGACGTGGTGAAGATCTTCCCGGCAAGCGCCATGGGCGGAGCGAAGTATCTCAGCTCCCTCAAGGCTCCTCTGCCTCAGGTGGAGATGATTCCGACGGGTGGCGTCTCGCTGGAGACGGCCAAGAGCTTCCTCGATGCCGGTGCCTTTGCGCTGGGCGTTGGAGCCGACCTCGTAAACACCAAGGCGATGGCCGAGGGTAAGCCTGAGATCGTCACCGAGAGCGCGAAGAAGTATCTTGCGATCGTGAAGGAATATCAGGCGAAATAAGCCTGAGCTCGATTCGAACCAGTTAGAAGATTTGCGAGTAAAAGAGAAAGGCCTGGGAATTATCCCAGGCCTTTCTCTTGCTGTCTTTATATCGGTTAGAAGTGCAAGCGGAGTACGAACTCCATGGTGCGAGGATCGGTCGTGCTGGTGACCTGGCCGAAGGCATTGTTGAATGTTCCATCGGAGTTGTAATTGGGCTTATACGATCCGTCTGGCTGCTGAGCGCCCAGGGCAGGGCTGGTAGAGCCGCCAATTTGGAAGGGAGACAGATGGTTCGGAGCGTTGAACATCTCGGCGCGGAACTCCATTCCAATCTGCTCGTGAATCGCAATATTCTTCTGCAGCGCTACATCCCAGTTGTCGAACAACGGCCCTTTGAGGGCATCATACCCCAGGTTGCCGTAGGTACCGGGAGCCGGCGCCTGAAAGGCAGCGGGATTCAGGTACTGCTTGCCTTCGCCTGTGTGCGAGTAGGGATCGCCAACCAGGTTCGGGCGTTGTGCAACGCTGGAGGTCGTAACCAGATTGCCTGCCACTGACAGGCTGGGAGGTTGAATGACGTTGATTGGCAGGCCGCTCGCGATACGGGTAATGCCCGAGAGCTGCCAGCCGCCGAGTGCCTGTTTATACCACTCGTGCTCATGCTGCCAGAACGGAATGGGATAGACATAGCTCGCAACAAATATCTTTGGCTGGTTGTAGTTGGCCGGACCGTAATCGGCGTGAAGGTTGGTGCTGTCCTGCGGCTGGTAATCGAAGCTGGAACCGTTGGTCAGAGCACTGGACCAGGTCCAGGAGACCGTAGCAATACCGCTGCTACCAAAGCGGGACTGCAGGCGCACTTGCATCGAGTTGTAATTAGCCTCTCCGCCGTTGGTGTACTGGTAGATTTCGCCGTAGCCCTTATAGGGACGGAAGGCATTACGCTGTTTTGCTGCCGCTGGATTGGCCTGCTCGGTGCCGGCGGGAGCCTGGTTGAGGTTCTTACGATAAGTGAGGTTCGAGGCATTCGAGCCTACATAGTTAATCTCAAGGGAGGTGTTGTTGAGCAGTTTCTGTTGTATGCCCAGGCTATAGCTGTGAATCCGCGGGGGCGCAAGATTGCGTGCTGCTGAATTGCCAATATTCGTCGGTGTTGCACTGAGGCCGATGCCGCCCAGACTGTCGGCATTGCCGGCGCTGGCGAGGCTGGCAACCGCGGTGAAGGGAAGTTGTGAAGCAGCGCCGTAGATGTAATTTCCTTCAACACGCTCGTAGGAGATGCCGTAGCCGCCATGCAGAACAGTCTCTTGCCTGCCGGTTACGTCATAGGCAAACCCAACGCGTGGCGCAAAGGTGTTGTAGACGGTGTTGACGATACCGGAGGGCAGATTATGAAACAGCGCCTGCACCTGCGGGTTGTTGTAAACCGAAGGTGCGACGACTTGCTTGGCTTTATCTGAGAACCCGGTACCTGGCAAAACCAGGCCATTGTACGGAGAAGGATTGGAGGTGATGACACCGGTTGTCGGGCTAACGGTCGCAGCCTGCGCCGGATCATAGGAGTTGGGATCGAAGAAGGCGGTGTTGTTCGGCCAGCTGTAGATCGGCGGCATGTACTGCCAACGCAGTCCCAGGTTCAGGGTAAGCCGGCGATTCACGGTCCAATCGTCTTGCACGTAGGTCTCGAACTGCGTGAAGCGAGCTTGAATCTGTGGGATGTTGCTGCCTTCGGTGTACTGTGTGAAGTTGCCGGATACAAGACCAGCCAGGTTCGCAAAATTAAATTGGCCATTCAAGGCAGGTGGCGCAGTCTGGTTTTTACGGGCGCGCCAGAAGTAGGCCCCGACCTTCAGTGTGTGATTGCCCAGTACGCGGGAGAAATCATCCTTCATTGCATAAATGCGTTGGTAGTTATCGAACTGCCGGGGAGTTACACCGGGATTGCCATAGCCGGAGATTGTGATCTGTGGGATGATGGCGGACGCGTTGTATAGGGTTGCATACGTCATGCCATAGTCAGAACGGTTGATAGACCTGTTGCCGAACTGTGGATTCGCGCGGATGTTGCCACCTTCATTAATAATGTTTCCAGAATAGGAACCCACTGCGGTATTCACGGTTTTTGCATCGAAGGTGTGTGTCCAGGACACAGAGCTCGTAAGGCCGGGGATAGTTCGGTCATAGATGACGAAGTTGGTCGGATTGCCGACGTTCAACGTGTTGTCGTGAACAAAGTGGCCGCTGATCGTGTTCTTCTCGTTGAGGTTGTAGTCGATCTTGACCAGATACTCCGACTGGTTGTTGTTCCCCAGACTCAGATAGCGGTAGTTGCCGCTGGGGTCCTGTAGCACGGATGAGGCGAGAGCGCGGCCAGTTGCAGTCGATGGCCCAGTGGCGATCGCGTTCGCGATGGCTGCCGGTGTCGGAACTGTTACGTTCGTCACGGTCGAGGTACGCAGCCGCTTGTACTCCTGTGCGGCAAAGAAAAAGAGTTTCTCTCGATTCTTATTGAAGACACCGGGAATCCAGATGGGGCCGCCGATGGTGTAGCCGAAGTCGTTGTAGCGCAGGGGCGCCTTGATCGGCTTCTGGCTGTAGGAGCTGATGGCGCGGAAGGGATAGGCTTGGATCGCATCGTTACGGATGTATTCGTATACGTTGCCGTGAAAGTCGCGTCCACCGCTCTTGATGGCGACGGAGACGGTTGCACCGGCCGTGCCGCCGTAGCTGGCGTCGTAGCTGGATGCGACGTTACGGAACTGCTGCAGCGAGTCTGGAGAGATGTTGACGAAGTTGTTGCCGCCGCCGCCGTTGTCCTTGTTGTCGACGCCATCGATGAAGTAGTTCGCTGAATCAGTACGAATACCATTGACCGACTGAGAGCTCCCGCTGACACCGTAGGTACCGAAGAGGGCGAAGCCGCCCGCGATCGTTTGCGATACGCCAGGCTGCAGCGTCAGGAGCTGAATATAATTGCGACCGTTCAACTGGATCTGCGTGGCTTCCGTGCTTGTGATAATGCCACCAATTTCAGCGCTCGTAGTTTGGATTGCGACCACCCCGGCCTGCACCTCAACGGACTCGGTAGCTTGGCCGACAGAGAGTTGCACGGGCACGTCGGGCTTGCCGCCGATGTCGACGTTGACCCCGGCCAGAACGGACTTCTTGAAGCCATCCACAGTAGTCGTAATGGTGTAAGCACCTACTGGGACGTTGAGAACGGTGAAGTTACCATCGGCGTTGGACTTTACGGCCCGGCTCACTCCTGTGGCCTGGTTGGTTACAACGACATCCGCTTGCGGCACCGCGGCACCGGTCGGATCGGTGACGGTACCCGTAATTTGCTGTCTATCCACTGACTGAGCGAAAGCCAGCCCTGTGGATGACAGGATTAAGAAAAACACGATCACTAACAGGCGCTTCATTACGACCCCCTAAAGTTCAATTGGGTGGATCTAACAACGCCGGAAGGCGTGCCCTTCCTGGCAGCACCCTTCCAGCTATGCTTTTTGTATTTATTACGCGAGCCAAAATATACATGCGGGAGTAGATGTTCTGTCAAACAAAAATTAAGGTCTGCTCCAACCGAGACAGACGGGGAATCGGGAGTGAGTCGCTGAAAATCTCGACAGATGCGCAAACTAAGGCTGCCGTCACCGCGATTATTCCGGATCGCAATATAAATAAATCCCGGCTGAAGCCAAGAGTTTCCACTTGCTCTCGATGGACAGGACGTGAGGGGATGGCGGTCCGACAGCCTGACCGCACCAACGATCTTCTGGCGGCAGTCCCACATCTTACAATCGCGATGTGGTCACTCGCGCTGGTGGTTCGGTCAGCCTACATGCATGGAATTTGGGAGGATGGAAAGACCGCAGAGCCCGCTGCTTCTCTTCGCTCCGACCGACAGCATTAGCTGTCTTCCAATTGGGGATAACGGGGGGCCTTTTCTCTCGTCAGGATGACACCGGCGAGAGCGACTCTCTGCACTCTGAAGGTCACGGGGTAGAGCGCCTGAGCGTGACAGTAAACAACCGCCGGAGTGAGCCGGCGGTTGTCGGGTGAAGGGATGGTCGGAGCGCGCCTCCAAGAGGTTTGGCCCGGAGTGCTCTCTGGACCGTCCGACTAGAAGCTGGCTCGGAGCGAGAGTTGGATCTGGCGATTCGCTCCGATGCCGACCTGATTGCCTACGGTGGCTGAGTTTACTCCCCAGGACGAGCCTGCCAGGGATTGCGTGAACGGAGTACCGGGCTGGCTGGCGGAGGTGAGCGTCTGGTTGAGGCGGACGTTGCCTGGGTTAGCGAAGTTAGGGTGATTGAGAACGTTATAGATCTCGGAACGGAACTCGATGTTGGCGCGCTCGGTGAAGTGGAACTGCTTCGAGAGCGTCAGGTCGAGCTGGGCGAGGTTGGGACCGCTGAGGTCATTGCGGCGGAAGTTGCCAAAGGCCCCGGGCGCCGGTGTGGTGAAGGCCGCCGGGTTGAGGTAGTTGTAGCCGCTCCTGGAATAGGGGTTAACTCCGGGAACGATATCAGGACGCCGGACGTTACGGCTGTTGCCGCCTCCGGGAACATTGACTACTGCGGTGGTCTGGACGACGCCGTTGGTGACGACGGGGGAGCCGAAGACCTGTCCTGCGATCGAAGTACCGGGTCTGCCGACGTAGGCGAGGTCGGGTCGCGTAATCAGCACGTCAATCGGGACACCGCTGCGGAAGTTGGTGATACCACCGATCTGCCAACCCCCTGCGAGGGCATCCATTGGACCGGAGAGGCTGAAGGCCCTGCCGTGACCGAAGGGAAGATCGTAGAGGAGATTGAGGTTGAGGGTATGGCGGATATCAAAGTTTCCGCGACCATACTCCGGTGCGGCGCCGAAGACCTGAATCGGCGCCTGCGCGGTGTTGGCTTCGTTCGACCCTGAGGAGGTCCCCAGCTCCTTGGCCCAGGTGTACTGCGCGCCGAGCGATAGCCCCTTCGAGAAGCGACGCATGAGCTGAGTCTGGAGAGCGTTGTACATGTCGGTGCCGCCAGAGGTCTTGTAATCCACTTCCGCGAAGCGTCCGCCAAACTGGCGGATGGCGGTTCCTGCCCCGGTCGTGGGGTTGGTGGTCGCACCTGTTATCAGGTTGGTGACAGAGCGCATGAAGAGGTTGCGTCCGGTGGAGCCGACATAGCCGACCATCAGCTGCATGTCGCCTGGAAGCTTCTGCTGAATCGAGGCGGTGTAGGTGGTGACTCTCTCCGGAATCTTGTAGTTCGGAGAGTAAGCGCGTGGCTGGTAGCCAAGCGTAGGACTGTTGATGTCGTAGTTCGCGTAGACGTCAGACTGCGGATCGATGGGGTAGATCTTGCCGGATGTGAACGTGCGGGTGACGCGGTCGTTGGCTTCGGGCTGAATCTGGTCTTCGGTCTGGCCGGGACCGTAGAAGACACCGCCGCCTATGCGAAGAACGGTATCGCCGTTGAGAGCGTCAGGAGCCCAGGTGAGGGCAAGGCGTGGACCGAAGTTGGTCTTGCTGCTGTTGTACCAGTCGGCGGAATACTTCGGATAGATCGTTCCTGCGACCATGTCGAAGATCACGTCCTTATTGCGGGTCTCGTGCAGCGGAGCGTAGTACTCGTAGCGTAAGCCGTAGGTCAGGGTAAGGTTGGGACGCAGCTTCCACTCGTCCTGGGCGTAGCCGATGTAATATGCCTGCTTGACATGAGCGTTGCCGCTGAGCCCGGTGAAGGGACTCTTGTCGCTGAGGTCGCCGTAGAACTGGATCTGTGAAGGGGAGTTGGTGAGGAAGGTGGAGACGTTCTGGTAGGTGTAGGTGGTTCCACCGATCTGGTTGTTGTAAAGACCGATAGGCCGGATCTCGACACCGAACTTCATGTTGTGGTTGCCCCTGAGGACAGAGAGGTTGTCGATGTAGGAAAAGGTCTGGCCGGTGTAGGGCGCGCCAACGCCGTTGAAGGAGCTGGAGAGGCTGATGAGAGCGCCGACATTGGTGAGGCCGCCGACGGCGATACGCGCGCGGCTGAGGTCAGCGTTGGGACTGGGGCCGGGGATGCCCAGCACGCGCATCTTGATGCCGTTGTAGCCGAACTTGGTCTCGTTGAAGATGTGCGGCGTCCAGACCTGGGTCAGGGCAAGCACGCCGTTCTGCGGAACCATGACCTGGCCGTACTTGCTGAGGGATGCGTCCTGGATCTGCTGCGAGGTACCCTGATCGCGGTTGTAGCGGGCGTACATACTGAAGCGATCGTTGATGTGGTAGTCGAAGCGGACGGCGCCGAAGTCTTCCTGAATGGTGTTGGAGCCGATGGTGGTTACGGTCTGCTGGAGGACGCCGGGTACGACCGGGTTAGGATCGGACGGGAAGGCCGCGAGCAGTGAGGAGACCGGGCTACCGGGAGAGACAAGAGAGCGGGCGTAGTTGGAGAGTGTGGCCTGCGTGTAAGGAGCCGCCCACGTCTGGCGAAGACCCTCATAGTTTCCGAAGAAGAAAAGCTTGTCCTTGAAGATGGGACCTCCGAGCGAGCCGCCGAACTGATTGAGGCGGAACTTCGGATTGCCTTTGCCGCGCGGGTTGAAGGCATTGCGTGCATCGAAGAAGTCGTTGCGCAGGTACTCGAAGACGGAACCGTGGAGATTGTTGCTGCCGGACTTGGTGATGAAGCTGATCTGGCCTCCGGTTCCGGTTCCCATCTCGGCGGGGTAGCTGGAAGAGTCGATGCGGAACTCCTGTACAGCCTCGAGCGATTGCTGAAGGCGGAAGAGAGAGGTCGTCTCGCCGTTGAGGTTGCCGGGGGAGCTATCGATGATGGAGGTGGCCTCAATGCCGTCGAGGCGGATGATGTTCTGCTCGACGGAGCGGCCGGAGAAGCGAATGTTGTCGAAGGTACCAGACCCGGAGTTAGTGGCTCCGGGAACGAGGAGGTACAGCTGTGAGATCTGACGGCCGTTGATGGGCAGGTCTTCGATCTCGCGCGTGCTGACGTTGCCTCCGATCCTGGCGGATTCGGTGTCGAGGGCGGCGGTACCTGACTCTACGGTGACGGTGGTCTGAGAGCTCTCAACACTGAGGCTGAAGGTACGGCTGAGTTCCTGTCCTACCTGGAGGACGATTCCCCTGGTCTGAAGGGTCGAGAAGCCTGAGTGAGAGATCTCGAGGGTATAGGTGGAAGGAGGGAGCTGGACGAGAGTGAATTGACCGGAGTTGCTGGTGGTTGTCGTCCGCTGGCGGCCCGTGCTGTTGTCAGTGAGGGTGACCTGCGCGTCAGCGATGGCCGATTCCGATTTGTCTGTGAGGAAGCCGGTGATGCTTCCTGTACTGGTCTGGGCAAAACTCTCGGATAGAAGAGCAAACAGAATTATTAACAAACGTATGGGTTTCATTGGACCTCTTGCGAGGAGTATTCGAGGCCAATGTAAAAATCGTGTTGCTTTTCGATGAATAGCAGAACTATTCAGCAGGTGCTGTGTCTAGAATGTCCGTTTTTGCGAAGCGATGTAAATAGATCGTTAATTTACACGTTTTGAGAGGGTTTTGGATCGCGCTATGCGTGGGGACGTGTGACCCAGAGCAGCGGCTGGCGGATAGGAAAGGTGCGATCGAGCTCGGGGTTTGAGGTGTCGGCGGGGAGAGTGCGCCAGGTGTCAGCGTATTCAGGACGGCTGTAGGCTCGGGCGGCGAAGAGAAGAGCGGGGCGGCGAAGAGGGAGCTCGGTGAAGAATTGAGCGTCAGCTTTATAAGGCCACGATCTGCGATTGGCGATGAAGGGATAGAGGCGGGCGACGGCGACGCGCATGCCGGGTCCGTCCTGCAGCTCGTAGTCCCACACGCTTTCAAAACGGGTTGAGAGCAGATCGCAGCAGCCAGCAAGCATATCGAGGTTGAAGAGGGTGTTGCGGTAGGGGTTGGGGGTGGTGAGCTCGCGCGGAAACGTGCCGTCAAAGACGATCTGGGCACGGATGGTGGAAGCGCGGTACTGATGTCGCAGCGCAGTGAGCGGCCCGTCGTCAGCATCTGCGTTGAGCCGTGCGCAGGCCGCCGCCTGGAGGAGCCAGGAGGAGCCGTGATGGTCGCGCATGTCGCGCGCCAGCCCGGCGGTGCGGGAGGCGTTAAGCCAATCGAGGTAACCGGTAAACCAGTGTTTGATGGTTACGAGATCGGAAGGGGAAATTGCCTCCGAATTTGTGAGGAAGGGAATGGACTGCGCGACCTCCGCGAGGTGGACGGCTTCGATAAGTCCTTCAGGGCGGCCGGTCTTCGCGGGAGGGACCACCTGTGCGAATTCGAGGCTGGGCAGCATTGCCGTCTCAGGCGATATAAACCAGACCCGGAGGTGGGCGACGGCGTGTTGGGCGTAACGCGGATCCTTCGTGAGGAGCCAGGCGGAGGTGAGGGCCGGGACGATATGGGCGAGGGAGAGCAGAGCGTCGCGGTGAGAGGTAAAGGTGTCGGGCTCTGAGTAGTAGTCACGCGGAGTGCCCGGAGAGTCAGGGGCTGGAAGTGTGGTGAGGGGGGTAGGCTGTTGGGTGAGAGCGCGGTCGGCGGCGGACAGGATGCGATCGTGGTCGATGACAGCAACGTTAGGCCGGGTGGGAGTCCCGCCAGCAGGAGTCTGTGCGAAGAGGCGGGGAACGAAGAGGAGGGTTGCGGTGCGACCGGCGAGGCGTGAGCAGAAGTGTCTTCGCGTGATGGACATATCAGCCACCTTTGGGTGGAAGGTTATCACGAGGCAGAAAGATAGTTGGGACGGGCGGCTAACAAGAGAACGGAGTCCGGAGTCAAATCGACGGAGCGTGCCGCCATGCCCGGATGGTATGGTGGATGGAGATGATTCTGGACTTCGGCAGAACGAGACAGGAGCAGTGGGCGCGTGGAGCCGGAATGGCGCTGTGCCTGCTTGTCCTCGTGTTTTCGTTTGCGGCGAAGTTGTCGTGGTACCAGCCGAAGAGCCTCGGTATGCCTGTGAAGACATTGTCTTCGAGCAAGATGTGGCAGCATGAGGCGAAGGTGGCCGCGGCCATGATGTCTTCTCCCGAAGATTCAGGGCTGGCTGCGGCGCAGATGGCCGCGGTTGTTTCGGCGGTGCTGCTGCTGACCGTTGCAGTACGGTGGGGCCTGGCGCCGCTGGCTGCTGGTGACTGGCTGGAGCGGGATATTGCTGTGTCACTGCAGCAGACCGAATTTTCTCGTATCTCTCAGCTCAGGGCTCCTCCTGTTCGTTAAGTCTTCCTAACAAGCTATTTGTTCGCCACAAGGATTCGTGTCTTTGGCGAGCGCCGTTATCGAAGTTCCGAACAGAAAATTTTGTGAGTGAGCTGACTATGGATTGGTCTTGGTGGACTCGGCGCTACGTGCTGCCTTGTTTGTATGCTGCCTGCCTGGCAGGTGCTGTTTCCGGCTGCAAGAAGGAAGAGGGAAGGTCTGAAGTCGCGGCCGCAACGGCCTCACGTGTGGCGGTTGCGATGGTGAGAAGAGCACCTTTGGCTAAGGACCTCACGGTTGCCGGCGAGTTTATCCCGTACCAGGAGGTTGAGCTGCACGCGAAGGTTGCCGGATATATCCGGCGGATCAACGTGGATATTGGTGACAAGGTTCATACAGGCCAGGTTTTGGCGAGTTTGGAGATACCGGAGCTGACAGCCCAGGTAACTGGGGCTGAGGCCGGTGTACGACATAGTCAGGAAGAGATTGCACTGGCGAAGAGCCAAGTGCTGCGAGCGGAGGCCGATCACAACTCATTGCATATGGCGGCGGAGCGACTGAAGCAAGCTGCTGCGGCGCGTCCAGGCATGATTGCCCAGCAGGAGCTGGACGATGCCGAGGCGAAGGACGCGTCGTCAGAGGCCCAGGTAGCGGTTGCGAAAACTACTGTGTCCGCACAGCAGCAACAGATGGATATCGCGAGGGCTGAGCGCCTTCACTATTCGTCGCTGGCGAGCTACTCGCAAATTACGGCACCTTTCAACGGGATTGTGACGTGGCGTTATGCCGATACGGGAGCGCTGATTCAGGCGGGGACATCGAATTCCGGCTCGATGCCTGTTGTGAAGGTGGCGCAGGTGGACAAGCTCCGTCTGCGGATTCCGGTGCCGGAGTCTCTCGCCGGATATGTACGCGAGGGCGACACGGCAGATGTCCACGTGCAGGCGACTGGGGATCACTTCACCGGCAAGGTCGTGCGAACGACGGGTGCGCTGGATCGGACGACGCGGAGTCTGCAGGTGGAAGTGGACGTTCCGAATCCGAAGTCGAAGCTGACACCGGGAATGTACGCGGATGTGACCCTGCAGATTGCGGGAAGCCCCAACGCCCTATCGGTTCCGGTGCAGGCCGTGGATCGAGGCACGGATGGAGCATCAGTGCTTGTCGTTGGTCCAGACAAGAAGGTGGAACGGCGCAGCGTGAGGTTAGGCCTTGAGACCCCGTACGTAGTTCAGATTCTGGATGGCGTTCATGAAGGCGAGATGGTGATCGTGGGGAATCTCGCTGGTTTTGAACCTGGGCAGAAGGTCAATCCACGATTGAGCGCAATGGCTGCGAGCGGGAAGGGAGAGTAGACGATGTCAGGATTTGCAATTCGTTATCCCTTCTTCATCGTTATGATCTGCCTGATTGTTGCTGTGGTGGGCTCTGTGACCGTGGCTCGCATGCCGGTCGATCTGTTTCCAGACATCAACATCCCGGTTGTGGTGGTGGCTACTTTCTATAACGGCATGCCTCCGGAGCAGATTGAGGCAAGCATTACGAATCCCTTTGAACGGTTCTTTACGCTGGGCAGCGGGATTGATCATATTGAATCGCGATCGCTGACGGGTGTGAGCTTGATCAAAGTGTACTTTCAGCCGGGAACAAATGCGGATGCGGCTGTAGGTACCATTTCGAATCTGGCGATGGCGCAGCTTCGCCGTCTTCCGCCTGGAACACTGCCTCCAGTAGTGCTGAAGTTCGATGCATCGAGCCTTCCGGTATGCCTGATTACGTTGAAGGGTGAAGGATTAAATGAGACTGAGTTGCATGACCTTGGCCAGTACACGGTTCGCAACCAGATTGCGAGTGTGCCGGGGGCATCGGTTCCTCAACCGTTCGGAGGAAAGTACCGGCAGATCCAGGTCTATGTCGATCCGGTGAAGTTGCAGGCGAATCAGCTGAGCCTGATGGATGTGGTCCGTTCCGTGAACGAATCGAATGCGATTCTTCCTTCGGGCGATGTTCGTATCGGACCCAAGGACTTTAATATTTATACGAACGCGCAGGCACCGACGACCGCAGACATCAATCGAATGCCACTGCGGAGTGTGGGCAATGGGCAGTTGCTGGTCTCCGATATTGGAGAGGCAAAAGATGCCTCGGCGATCCAAACCAATGTCGTGCGAGTCGATGGTCAACATTCGGTTTATCTTCCGATTCTGAAGCAGGGCGGCGGCGGAAGCACGATTGCGGTGGTGAATGGAGTGCGGGCTGCGATCGGCAAACTGCTCGACATTCCGAAGACACTGGTGACGAAGGTTGTCTTCGATCAATCGGTATTTGTGAAGACGGCAATTGCGAACCTTGGAAGCGAGGGCGGCATTGGCCTTGTGCTGACCGCGATGATGATCCTCGTCTTCCTTGGAAACTTTCGCGCGACCGTGGCGGTGATGCTGTCGATACCGTTGTCGGCGCTGGCGGCGTTTCTTGCCCTTAACCTAGGCGGCGGAACGATCAACAGCATGGTGCTTGGGGGACTGGCGCTCGCGTTTTCGCGACTGATTGACAACTCAGTTGTGGTGCTGGAGAACATCTTCCGACATATGGAGATGGGAAAGCCTGCGGAGCAGGCCGCCGAAGAAGGAGGTCGCGAGGTGGCGTTGCCTGTGCTGGCAGCGACGTTTACGACGGCCATCGTCTTCTTCCCGGTGGTATTCCTGTATGGGGTCAGCCGGTTCCTGTTTATCGCGCTGGCGTTGTCGGTAGTGTTGTCGCTGTTCGCGTCGTATGTGGTGGCGATGACCGTGGTTCCGCTGTTCTGCGCACGGTTCCTGAAGAGTGCACACCATGAGGCGGGACACCATGAAGGGGGAAATCCGTTCCAACGGTTTGTGCGTTGGTTCAACCGACGCTATGACCGAGGCCTGATGTCGTACGACATCCTGGTACGCCGCAGCCTACTGCGTCCTGTGGCGGTGGTACTGAGTGTTATCGGGGTCTTCTTTTTCAGCCTAGGGCTGTACCCGTTTCTGGGCCTGGCATTCTTTCCGCGCACCGACCCGGGCCAGTTCGTTATCAACGTGAAGGCTCCGACAGGCACGAGGCTGGAGGTTACAGATCGATATATAGCTCGCGTGGAGGAGAACATTCGGTCCATTGTGCCTGCGAAAGATCTGGGCATGATCGTTTCGAACATCGGTATCACACCGGATTTCTCGGCGATCTATACGAGCAATTCCGGACAGCACACGGCCTTTGTGCAGGTGAGCCTCAAGAAAGAACACTCGGTGAGCAGCTTTGAGTACATGAACCGCGTTCGCGCAAAGCTGCATGACGATCTACCGGAGTTATCGACTTACTTCCAGACGGGCGGACTTGTGGATGCTGTGGTGAACCTCGGTTTGCCGGCACCGATCGATATCCAGGTAAGCGGAAGCAACATGCATGAGGCTTACAAGACGGCCAATGCTCTGGCACAGAAGATCAAGGGGCTGAAGGGGGTTAGCGATGTGCTGATACCACAGGATCTCGATTATCCGGGTATCCAGCTTAATGTAAATCGCGAGATGACGGCGAAGCTGGGACTGACGTCGAGGGAGGTCGTGGACAACGTCATCACGGCGTTGAGTTCGAACGGCATGATCGCTCCGAGCTACTGGGTCGATCCGAAGAGTGGAAACAATTATCTGCTGACGGTGCAGTATCCAGATACGCAGGTGAAGTCGATGACGGACTTTCAGCAGATTCCGCTGCGGTCGAAGGATGGGACGAGCGTAACGACGCTGGGATCGGTCGCAGATGTCAAGAATATCGATACGCCGACAGAGGTGGATCACTACCAGCTGCGTCGTGTGATCGATGTTTACGTCTCACCCTCCAGTGAGGATCTGGGGGGTGTCGCGACTCGCGTGGATAAGGTGATCGCGAACGAGCACATTCCGGATACGGTCAATGTGGCGATGCGCGGTTCGGTGGAGGGGATGCGCCAGTCATTCAAGAGCTTCGGCATTGGACTGATTCTCTCGATCGTCCTGGTGTACCTGATCCTAATGGCGCAGTTTGCTTCGTTTGTCGATCCTCTGATTATTCTGCTCGCGATTCCACCGGGGATTACGGGTGTCATTGTCTTTTTGTTGATCACGCATACGACTTTGAATGTGATGTCGTTGATGGGAGTCATCATGATGACGGGCATCGTGGTCTCGAACTCGATTTTGATTGTCGAGTTTACGAGGACACTGCGTTCGCAGGGGATGCCGATCGATGAAGCTGTAGGAATGGCCTGTCGCGTACGATTGCGGCCCGTACTGATGACGTCGCTGGCTACGATTCTGGGCATGGTGCCGATGGCGCTTGCTCTGGAGGCGGGCAGCGAACAGTATGCGCCACTGGCAAGAGCCATCATTGGTGGACTCACGGTATCGGTGATTGTGACGATCTTTGTCGTTCCCGCAGCGTATCTTCTGGTGCACCGCAAAGAGGAGCAGAACGATGCAGCTATGCACCAGCAGGAGGTTGCCCGTGAGCAGGTTTAAGACGGTGATTGCGGGAACCTGCCTACTGGCGGGAGCAACGGTGCTTTGGGGACAGGGGGGTGGGGGGACAATGCCTGCTCCATCCCCGAAGCTAAGTGTGGCTGATGCAGAGGCGATTGCGTTGAAAAATCATCCACAAATCTCTATGGCCCGACTGCTTGCGTTGGCGGAAGGGCAGGTTGCCCGAGAGACCAAGGCGGCAGAGTTGCCTCTGGTGACGGGGAACCTGACTGCAGTCGATGCGCATGATGGCGGTCGGGTCACGGCAGGCGTGCTGAATAATCCTGTGCTCTATACGAGAGCTGCTGGTGGTGTGTCGGTAAGCCAGCTGATCACGGACTTCGGCCGAACGCGGAATCTTGTGGCAAGCGCTGGATTGCGTGCGCAAGCCCAACAGTCGAACGAACTGGCGACGGAGGCAGATATCAAACTGGCAGTGGGCGAGGCGTTCTATCGTGCGCTGGCTGCACAGGCTGTTGTGAATGTGGCCAAGAAGACGGTGGCCTTCCGGCAGGACACCTCCGACCTGGTCGGTTCGCTGGCGAATGCGAAGTTGAAGTCGACTCTCGACCAGAGCTTCGCCGAAGTGAACCTGAACCAGGCGCAGCTGCTGCTGCTGGATGCGCAGAATGCCCAGGACGCCGCATTCGCGGATCTAAGCAACGTGATGGGCTACGAGAGGCAACAGAACTTCGTTCTGACAGACGATGCGGGCCAGCCTGCGGCTCCGGCAGACAGTCTCGACTCGCTGACTGCAATGGCGATGCGTTCGCGACCCGACCTTGCAGCCTTGAATGAACAGTTCGAGGCCGCGGATAAATACCGGAAGGCTGAGCATGATCTGTGGCGGCCTACGATCTCCGCGCTGGGAGTTGCGGGCGGCGCGCCGGTGCGGGCTGATGCGATTACGTCGAGTTGGTATGGAGCGGCAGGCGTGAATATCAGCGTTCCGGTCTTCAACGGAGGTCTTTATTCGGCACGTGCGAAAGAAGCGGACTACCGTGCAAATGCTGTCCAGGAACAGGTGCGCAACCTGCGAAACAGGATTGCGCATGATGTGCGGGTCTCATGGCTGACTGCGCAGTCAGCCTACCAAAGGATCGGCGTGACAGCGCGATTGTTGACGCAGTCGAATCAAGCGCTGGACCTTGCACAGACGAGGTACAAGCTGGGGTTGAGCAGCATTGTTGAGCTGAGCCAGGCGCAGCTGGCACAGACCTCCGCTGAGATCGACAATACGAACGCTCGCTATGACTATCAGCGAACGCTGGCGGCTATCCGCTATCAGACGGGGCAGTGAGCTTCGCTGATAGAAGATGTGGATTGGCTAAAGGCGTATTCCGCTACCGATGCGGTGCGCCTTTGCCAATTTGCGGAAGCTGCGATTGAGATTGCTGTCGTGTTGCGGTGACCAGGTCATGACAAAATCGACAAACGCGTTTTTTGAAAGCAGCGGACAGAAGGCGAGGTCGCGGGTACGGGATTGCTGCTGATTGAGTGGGAGCAGAGCTATGCCTTCGCCGGCCTGGACCATCATCGCGACGCTGGACCAGACGCTGGAGATGCTGGCGATACGGGGGGAAAAGCCGGCTTCGGAGCAAAGTTCGATAACCTTATCGAAGACAGCGGGAGAGGTGTCTCGCGAGGAGAGCACAAAGGGCTCGCTGGCAAGATCTCGAATATCGACGGGTCCCGGTGCAACGGGGTGTCCTTTGGGCACAATGGCGACGATGGGATCCTGATGCATGAGGTCAGAGATCAGCTCGGTTCGAAACTCAGGCTCGACTCGGCGGGTAAAGCCGACGTCGATCTCGCCGTCGACGAGCGCCTGCCACTGACGGGTTGAGGTCATTTCGACCAGTGACAAGCGGACGCCTGGGTGCTGTTTGCGGAACGAGCGAATGAGGCGGGGGAAGTTGACCCCGACGCTACCGGCGAAGAATCCGATGTTGAGTTTACCGATTTCGCCCCGATCGGCCCGGCGAGCGATCTCGATTGCGCGGTCGGAGTCGACGAGGATGCGCCGGGCCTCCTGGAGGAAGAGCTCGCCGGCGGGGGTGAGTGCGGTTCTTCGGGAGGAGCGGGTGAAGAGCTGAACGCCGATCTCCTGCTCCAGATCGGAGAGCTGTTCGCTGATGGCGGACTGGGCGATATGAAGGCGGCGGGCGGCTCCGCTAAAGCTGCCTTGTTCCGCGGCAGCAACGAGATAACGCAGGTGGCGCAGCTCCATGGGATGATGATATCGGTTTTTCCGATGGATGATGCCGGAAAGAACTACGCGACAATTGCCAGTGGAAAGAATCAATATAGATGTTGGAAGATTTTTCCCGCTTTTGAAGAAACGAGGCATCCGAAACCGATGTGGATCGTCAAAGTAGCGCTTAACCGACCGTACACGTTTATTGTTCTTGCGCTCATGATCCTCATCGCGGCTCCGGTCGTCATTCTGCGGACGCCGACGGACATCTTTCCGGATATCAATATTCCGGTAGTTTCTGTGGGTTGGCAGTATACGGGGCTGAACCCCGAAGAGCTCGAAGGTCGCCTGACAACTCCGTATGAGAAGGCGCTGACGACTCTTGTCGATAACATTCAGCACATTGAGTCGACTACCTACAACGGCGTGGTGGTAGTGAAGATCTTTCTCCAGCCTGGGGCGTCGCTGGATACGGCCAATGCACAGGTGACGGCGGCATCGCAGTATTTGCTGCGTCAGCTGCCGCCGGGGATTCTGCCTCCGGAGATCATTAACTTTTCCGCTTCGAGCGTGCCAATTCTGCAATTGGGTGTTTCAGGCAAAGGGCTGTCAGAGGCGCAACTGAACGATTACGCTACCAACTTTATTCGAACGCAGCTCGTGACGGTGCCCGGCTCCGTCATTCCTTTGCCTTATGGCGGCAAGCAACGTCAGATTAGCATTGCGATGGATCAGGGAGCGATGCAGTCGAAAGGCATCGCGCCGGGGGATCTGTTGGCTGCGGTAGCGCAGCAGAATGTGGTCACGCCATCGGGAACCATCAAGATCGGCCAGTCGGAGTATGACGTCCGGACGAACGGTACGCCTCGCACCGTGGAGGAACTCGCCAACATCCCCTTGAAGCAGGTAAACGGAACCACGATCTATCTGCGGGATGTTGCGAGCGTCAGCGATGGATTCCAGGTGCAGACGAATGTGGTTCGTCAGGACGGGCGGCGCGGCGTCCTCATATCAATTCTTAAGAACGGAAATGCGTCGACACTCGACGTGGTGAAAGGAATCAGAACGCTGCTTCCGCGGGTGGCCACAACCCTACCTCCAGAGCTGAAGATGACACCGCTGTCCGATCAGAGTGTGTTTGTGCGCGGCGCGGTGGAGGGGGTGATTCGGGAGGCGGTAATTGCGGCGGTCCTTACGGCAGTGATGATCCTGATCTTTCTCGGAAGCTGGCGCTCGACCCTGATCATTGCAGTTTCGATTCCGCTTTCCATTCTGAGCTCGGTCATTGTTCTCAGCCTGATGGGCGAGACGATCAATACGATGACGCTTGGAGGTCTGGCGCTGGCAGTCGGCATTCTGGTGGACGATGCCACGGTGACGATCGAGAATATCGAGCGCTTTCTGGAGGAGGGATATCCGCTGCGGGAGGCGATTCTCGAGGGCGCAGCCCAGATCTCTGTGCCTGCACTGGTCTCGACGCTTTGCATCTGCATCGTCTTTCTGCCGATGTTCTTCCTCGGAGGTGTGGCCCGCTACTTATTTGTACCTCTAGCTGAGGCTGTCGTCTTTGCCATGCTTGCGAGCTATGTGTTGAGCCGAACCCTGGTTCCGACGCTTGCCATGTTTCTGCTTCGCGAGCATGGTCATACATTGCCGGGCAATGGCTTCTTCGCTCGGTTCCAGCGAGCCTTCGAACGCGGCTTTGAAAAGATCCGATCGGGATATCACGGGATTCTTGCAAGGGTGGTTGTGAGCCGGCGGGCTTTTGTACCTTCGTTTCTTCTCCTCTGCCTGGCGGCTTTTATTCTGGTTCCTTTTTTGGGGGAGGACTTCTTTCCTGACACGGATAGTGGTCAGTTCATCCTCCATGTACGTGGGACGCCGGGACTGCGAATCGAGGAGACGGCACGGCTGCTGGATCTTGTGGAAGACGAAATCCGGAGACAGATCCCGACATCGGAGATCGACAACATTCTGGATAACATCGGCCTGCCCTACAGCCCGATGAACACGCAGCATCTGACCAATGGCACGATTGGAGCGAGCGATGGCGATGTGCTGGTGACTCTGAAAGAGCATCATCATGCCACCGCAGATTATGTTCGCGCGTTGCGCACGGAGCTGCCGCGCAAGTTTTCTAATGCTACTTTTTACATCCTGCCCGCCGATATCACTACGCAGATTCTCAACTTTGGTTTGCCGGCACCGATCGATATCCAGCTGGAAGGCAACGATGTTGAAGCGAGCAAGGAGCAGGCTGACAAGATTCTTGCGCAACTCCGCACCGTTCCGGGCCTCACGGACCTTCGGGTGCAGCAGCCATTCAACTATCCGACGCTGGAGCTTTCTGTCGACCGAACCAAGGCGGCCCAGGGAGGTTACAGCGAAAAAGACGTTGCAACCAGTGTGCTGAATACCTTGAGCGGAAGCTTTCAAGTCACGCCGATGTTCTTCCTGAACTGGAAGAACCATGTGAACTACACCATTGTGGCGCAGACGCCACAGTACAAGATGTCATCGATTCAAGACCTGAACAATATTCCGATCAACAGGACGACTGCAGGCGCGCCGACGACGTCGGCCACTCCTGAGATTTTGGGTGATCTTGCGAACGTGAAAAGAGGTCATGAGATGTCGGTGGTGAATCACTCCAATATCCGCCGGGTTATTGATATCTACGGCGGTGTACAAGGAAGAGACCTCGGAGCTGTGAGCCGGGATATTCAGAAGATTCTGGATAAGAACAGAAAAGATCTCCCGCGCGGCACGTTTATGACATTGAAGGGCCAGGTGGAGACGATGCGCAACGCGTATATAGGACTGATCGGCGGGCTGCTCTTCTCGATCGTGTTGGTCTATATGCTCATCGTGGTTAACTTCCAGAGCTGGACAGACCCGTTCATCATCATCACGGCACTTCCAGCGGCACTTGCGGGAATTGTGATTTTCTTGTTCCTGACACGGACTACGCTCAGTGTTCCTGCATTGATGGGAGCCATCATGTGTATGGGAGTAGCTACGGCGAACAGCATTCTGGTGATCTCCTTCGCTAAGACTCGCCTGGAAGAACATGGAGATGCGATCAAGGCAGCCATTGAGGCGGGAACCACTCGCTTCCGTCCGGTCATCATGACGGCGCTTGCCATGATCATCGGCATGATCCCGATGGCTCTGGGGTTGGGAGACGGTGGAGAACAGAATGCTCCGCTGGGTCGAGCTGTTATTGGGGGCCTTCTTTGCGCAACCGTGGCAACGCTGGTCTTTGTACCATGTGTATTTGCTCTGATTCATGGAAGTGAAAAGCGCAGACTAAGCCGGGAACGGAAGCGCCTTGTGGAGGAGCATGCATGAGCCACAACGGTGGAAGCAAGAATCTGGAGAACGTGATGCCCACACAAGAAGCAGTCGAAGCGGCGCGGACCGATGTGGTTCCTGCGCATAAAGAAGAAGTTTCGCCTACCCCGCCGCTCGACGGCACGGGAAGTGGTCGAATTCTCGGTATTCTTTTCGTGATTGCGCTTCTTGCAGCGATCTTCTATGGGCTGCATGTTCGTTCGTCGCATGAAAAGGAGCTTACCCAGGCTACCGACGAGGCTGCGGTTCCCACCGTGAATGTGATTCGGCCTCAGGCTGGGTCGGCGGCGCAAGAGTTAGTGCTGCCGGGAAACGTCCAGGCATTTACGGAAACACCGATCTACTCGCGAACAAATGGCTATTTGAAGAAGTGGTATTTCGATATTGGCTCGCACGTTCGCAAGGGCCAGCTATTGGCTGAGATCGAAACTCCTGAGGTGGATCAGCAACTTCAGCAATCGCGCGCGGAGTTGGAGAGAATCCAGGCAAATATGGAGCTGGCCGGTGTTACCAGCAATCGATGGCAGAGCCTTCTGGCCAAGCATGCCGTTTCGCAACAAGAGGCTGATCAGGCACGGAGCAACTACATCGCTGCGCAAGCGGCAGTCGATGCCAGTAAGGCTAATGTTCGACGCCTGGAACAGTTGCAGAGCTACGAGAAAATTACTGCTCCATTCGATGGAATCATTACGGCTCGCAATACAGATATAGGTGACCTGATTACAGCCGGTTCAGGAGCGACGAATCCTCGTGAACTATTCCATCTGGCAGCGACCGGGAAGCTGCGTGTTTATGTTGCCGTCCCGGAGGTCTATGCGGACGCCATTCACAACGGAGATAAAGCCGACTTGGCGCAAGATGCGAACCCGAGCGTAAAGATTCCGGGTAGGATCGTGAGGAATGCCAGCGCGATTGATCATACTACCCGGACACTGAATGTTGAAGTGGATGTGGACAATCGCGACAATGCGCTACTTCCGGGCGCCTATGTATTTGTCCACTTCCATGTTCCCGGAGCGGTAAACACAGTTACCATTCCGTCGAATGCGCTGCTATTCCGGTCAGAAGGGCTGCGGGCAAGTGTGGTTCGGAACGATCGCGTTCAGCTTGTGCCGGTCACGATTGGCCATGACTACGGCGGGACCGTCGAAGTTACCTCAGGCCTTAATCCGTCGGACGAAATTATTCTTGATCCTTCCGATTCGATCACAAATGGAATGCCAGTGCGCGTGAACCAAGGGACGAAGGGACAGCGATGAAGCGCATCTTTCAATCGGCATTGGTGGTGTTGGCGGCGAGCCTGACGTCGGGTATCGTGGGTTGCCGGGTTGGCCCTCAGTATGTGCGGCCTGCAGCACCGCTAGCACCTGAGTTCAAGGAGGAACTTCCGAGTAATTTCAAAGCTTCCAATGGGTGGAAAGTTGCTCAGCCTGGGGATTCCCAACTGAAGAGCGATTGGTGGACATCGTTTAACGATCGAGAACTTAATTCACTTGAAACTCAGATTGAACCGGCGAATCAGACACTGAAGCAGGCGGAGTCTAATTTCCGCGCTGCTCGAGCTGCGATCCGCTTTTACCGTTCTGACTTGGCTCCTACTGTTGGGGCTAATCCAAGTATCGGTGCTGTTCGGTACTCTACGAATCAGCCTTACTTTAATAAGAACGTCGCGAGCAACGGTACAGGCGACTTTACCTTGCCCATCGATCTTAACTACGAGATCGATTTGTGGGGACGCATTCGTCGCAGTATTGCACAGTCGAAGGAACAGGCACAGGCTTCAGCGGCTGACCTTGAGACAACGAGACTGTCGTTGCATGCCGAGCTGGCTATTGACTATTTCAATCTTCGTTCTGCCGATGCGCAGAGAAAGCTCTTAGACGAGACGGTTCGAGCGTTTCAGGATGCACTGCAGCTCACGGAGGATCGATACAACGGCGGCGCTGCACCGCTGTCGGATGTGACGCAGGCGAGGACTCAACTGCAAAGTGCTCAGGTGCAGGCTACCGATGTGGACATTATGCGCGCGGACTATGAGCATGCGATCGCGACGCTCCTCGGCAAAGCTCCTGCGCAGTTTGACCTTCCCCGTAATCCGGTAACCGTTGATGGTCCTATTTTGCCTGCGATTCCTGGAGTACTTCCTTCCCAGTTGCTGGAGCGTCGTCCCGATATTGCTTCCGAAGAGCGTCACATGGCGGCGGCGAATGAGCAGATTGGCATTGCGCAGGCTGCATTTTACCCCACATTGTCACTTTCGGCCGCAGCAGGTTTTACAGGAACGTCTGCAGTGAACTGGTTCACTTGGCCGAGCCGATTTTTTGCCGTGGGGCCGACTCTCTCGCAGACCCTTTTTGACCATGGCCGCAGGCGTGCCACAACTGACATTGCGCGATCTGATTACGACGCAACAGTCGCCTCTTATCGTCAGACGACGCTGACCGCTTTCCAACAGGTGGAAGATGACCTGAATGCGCTGCATCGCCTGGAGGTAGAGGCCTCACAACAGCAAGCTGCTACGGCTTCCGCGCGCGAGTCTCTCGACCTGTTCAACACGCGGTATGAGGGAGGCGTGGATACATATCTGCAGGTCATTACCTGGCAGACGGCACTTCTGCAGAATGAGCGAAATGATATCGACATTACGCGTCGACGGCTTGAAGCGAGTGTCCTGCTGATCAAGTCTCTAGGCGGCGGATGGGATTCTTCGCAATTACCACAACAGCCTTGACTTTGGCTCTATGCGATTGTCAGGATTCGCTGAAGGGATAGAATTTCGCTTTTGATCTTCAGTCTGCGTTGAGGAGGCATGCGTTCTGGCGGAGCGTGGGGGGTGGGCCGTTCGGCTATCCGGGGGCAAATCGCTTCATTTGAGCGAGTCCTGTCAAGCTGAACATGAATCCCGAGGTTACGTAGACCGCAATTTTTATTCGACAGGGAGTGAGTCGCCTACAGTGATTATTGCCTCGGGGAAATGGATGAGGAGCCGCACGACCAGTCGAAGCCCGAGTGAGATGCTTAAGGGCAACTGAATCAAGAAGAGCTTGATTCAGTTGGCCTTAAGGTGTATCCGCTAATTTCAGAATATGCGCGGAGTGAATTATTACCTAGGCAGAGTTCTGGGCGCGGTCTACCTCTCCTGTGGTGTGCTGGGAATCGCGTCTGCCCAACAGGCCTCTCCGGTTCCAATCGTGATTAGTCTCAGCGAAGCGATCACGCGTGCTGAACAGAACGAACCTGTCTTCGCGAATGCAGTCGCGGTCGAGCGAAGTGCTGCAATCGATAAATATCTGGCAAAGGCTGCCCTATTGCCATCGGTCACTTATCACAATCAGATGCTCTATACCCAGCCGAATGGTCAGACAAACCAGGGTGGTCAGGCTGGAGCGCAGGCGTTGCCGATCTTTATTGCGAACAATGCAATCCATGAATATACGAGCCAGGCTTCGATCAATGAAACTTTCGGCCTAAGGCAGATTGCGGATGCGCAGGTTGCCTCGGCAAATGCTGCTCGGGCTGCAGCTGAGACGCAGGTTCTGCGGCGCGGGCTGGTTTCGACCGTCGTTTCGATGTACTACGCCGTCACAGCATTTGCGGAGAAGCAGCACTTGCAGGAAGAGGCGCTCAATGAGGCGACGTCGTTTCTTGATCTGACGCAGAAACGAGAGAATGCTCGCGAGGTTGCGCACGCAGACGTTGTTAAGGCGCAGCTTCAGCTGCAGCAGCGTCAACGAGAGTTGAGCGATGCTAATCTGGCAGCGAGCAGGGCGAGGCTGGAACTGGCTGTGCTTCTGTTTCCGGATCCGCGAACTGCTTATTCGACCCAACCGACCTCTTCTCTTACGCCCCTTCCGGATCGCGATGACGTGAATCGAATGGCCTCTGCACGAAATCCGGAGATGGCAAGCGCACTGGCGGACCTTCGAGCCTCGAATTTCGAGGTGAAATCGGCAAAGTCCGCTTACTTGCCCGACGTTGCGCTCAATTTCAGCTATGGCATTGATGCTCCGCAGTTCGCGAAGCGTGGACCTGATGATGTCCGAAATTTGGGTTACTCGATCAGCGGAACCTTAGATATTCCTGTTTGGGACTGGCTCTCGACGCAGAAGCGAGTCAAGCAGAGTGAGATTCGAAGGGAAGCGGTGAAGGTTACGCTAACGGCCACACAGCGACGGCTTATTGCTACGCTGGAAGAGGTTTACTCCGAGGCGGAGATAGCGCAGAGTCAGCTGGCCTCTCTGGATGAGAGTGTCCGCACAGCGTCTGAGAGTCTGCGCCTTACGAGACTGCGCTATTCAGCGGGCGAATCCACGGCGCTTGAGGTTGTGGATGCACAAAACGCATTTCTTACTGCGGGGACGGCTCAGACCGACGGTTTTGTCCGCTATCAATCTGCTTTTGCTGCATTGCAAATTCTTACGGGTAATCTATGAGAGTCCATGTGAACCTATTGTCCATGTTTCCCAAACGCCTCGTGCTGATGGCAGGTTTGCCGCTGTTCGTTTTGTGGATGCAGGCGTGTAAGAAAAGCGGGGACGCTGAAACAGAGACGCTTGTAACGGTGCAGGCAGAGCGACCTGAAGTAGGCCGGATCTCAGAGCACATCATGGCGGACGCTTCGCTGGCGCCTTTGGCGCAGGCTGCGATCTCTCCCAAAATTACAGCTCCCGTGAAGGCGTTTTATGTGCAGCGCGGATCAAAGGTAAAAGCAGGGCAGCTGCTCGCTGTGCTTGAGAGCCGCGATCTGGCTGCCCAAGCCCTGGATAACAAGGGACAGTACGATGCCGCGCAGGCTTTGTTCGAAATGCAAACCAAGGCACAGGTGCCTGAGGATTACAGGAAGGCGCAGCTGGACGTCGCACAGGCAAAGGCGCAGTTGGAGCTGCAGCGCGAGATTGCGGCATCTCGTAAGCAATTACTGCAACAAGGGGCAATTGCAGGAAGAGATTACGACACTGCTGTGGCGGCGCTGGTGCAGGCGCAATCCGCTTATGATGTCGCGAAAAATCATCTGGATTCGCTCAAGCAGGTCAGCAGTGCAGCAACAATGCAGCAAGCGCAAGGGCAGCTTTATTCGGCCAAAGGAAAGTATCTGGCTGCTGAAGCCTTAGTGTCTTACTCCAAGATCCGTAGTCCGATTACTGGCATTGTGACTGATCGGCCCTTGTTTCCCGGGGAAACCGTAAATTCGGGAAGCACACTGATCACTGTGATGGATACCTCCTCCCTGGTGGCGAAGGTTCACCTATCTCAGACCGCGGCACAGAGACTCAGCCTGGGAGATGAGGCCTCTATCGCCATACCCGGTGTGGATCAGGCTGCTCCCGCCAAAGTTACTCTGATCAGTCCGGCTCTCGATCCAGGCAGTACGACGGTTGAGGTTTGGCTCCGCCTCGACAATCGAGAGGGGAGATATAAGGCGGGGACACCGGTGAGAACATCGATTGTTGGCCGGACAGTTGAGAAGGCGATTAAGGTTCCTCAGGCCGCGATTCTTACGGCGCAGGATGGTGGCAAGTCGGTCATGATCGTTGCTGCTGATGGAACTGCGCGTAAAAAGGGAGTTCAACTCGGTATCGCTGATGGAGATGATGTTCAGATCACACAAGGACTTAGTGGATCGGAAACTGTCATCACTACGGGCGCCTACGGTCTGGACGAAGGCACCAAGGTCAATGTTGCCAAGGAAGGTGACGATCAGGGCGCAGCGGCCGGAGAAAAAGAAAAATGATTTTGCAAACATCTATACCCCCTGCAGCCGGAAAACCGTTTTGGCTGGTTCGTTTTCGTGGGCCAATCTTTTTCTTCCTGATTCTGCTGTCGATCGCCGGTGTCTACGTGGCTCAGTATGTTCCGATCTCTGTGTTTCCGGAGACGAATTTTCCGCGTGTCGTAATCGGAGTGGACAACGGAGTGATGCCTGTTGAACAGATGCAGGTTACGATCACCAAACCGATTGAAGACGCGGTCAATGCTGTCCCTGGTCTGGTGACGGTGCGCTCGACGACAAGCAGAGGATCTGCTGAGGTCAGCCTGTTTTTCGACTGGAACATTGATATGTATCGTACGCTGCAGCTAGTCGATGCAGCTATCAGCAAAGTGCGTCAGACGTTGCCGGCTACAGCCACGATCACGACGAACCGTTTAACGTTTGCGACCTTTCCGATCCTAGGCTTCAGTCTTATCTCCGACCGGCTTTCTCAGACGCAACTTTGGGAACTTGCGACATATCAGCTCAAACCACCCCTCAACCGAGTTTCCGGTGTGAGCACGGTAACGGTGCAGGGAGGTCAAGTTCCAGAGTTCCATATCGTGCCGAATATGGCGCGGATGCAGACTGCAGGCGTTACAATCCTTGACTTGGTCAATGCTGTCCAGGCTTCAAACATCATTGACTCCCCTGGACTTTACGAGGCAAATCACCAGCTCATCCTTGGTTTGGTGGGTGCTCAGGCACACGATGCGTCTCAACTCGGCCGTCTTGTCGTGAAGACAACTGCCGGCGGGGCTGCAATTCGGGTTTCTGATATTGCAACGGTTCAGCCGGGAGTGATGCCGGTATACACGACGGTGACGGCGAACGGCCGGCCAGCCGTACTGTTGAACATCACGCGCCAGCCCTCTGGTAACACGGTTGCGGTCGCAGATGCTGTTGCTGTGAAGATGCAACAGCTAAAAAAGAGTTTACCGCCCGGAGTAAGCCTCGAGCCCTACTACGATCAATCGGAGCTGGTGCGTGAAAGTATCCGCAGCGTCCGCGATGCGATTTTTATCGGACTCGTGCTGGCGTGCATAATTTTGTTTCTCTTTCTGGGGGACTGGAGTTCCTCGTTGATTGCTGGCCTTGTTATTCCAGCTACGGTCGCGATCACGATTCTACTTTTATGGGCTATTGGGGAGAGCTTCAACCTGATGACTCTTGGAGGTCTTGCAGCGGCAATCGGTCTGGTGATCGACGATGCCATTGTTGTTGTTGAAAACATTGTGATGCACCGAGATCATGGGGAGAGTCGCGCAGAGTCGGCACGTCTGGCACTACGAGAGATCCGTGCGCCCCTTATCGGATCAACAATTACGCCAGTCGTTGTATTTCTTCCTTTAATCTCGGTCACCGGAGTTACGGGAAGTTTTTTCCGTGCGCTTGCGGTTACTATGACGGTCGCCCTACTCACTTCATTGCTCCTTGCGGTCACGTGGACTCCAGGGCTAAGCCTTGTGCTTCTCCGCGAACCGAATCAAAAAGTAGAGAAAAGCGAGAAGCAGGGTAGTTTTATGCGAACGATGCTTCACTGGCATGAACGTTTCCTTAGCTGGTCTCTGGGCCGTCCATACATGCTCTTGGGTTTTTGCATCTTGTTGGTAGCCGGGACCTGGGTGGGATACCGCGCACTAGGGTCCGATCTTTTGCCGGAGATGGATGAGGGTGGTTTTGTTCTTGACTACATCATGCCAGCGGGAAGCTCTCTGACGGAAACGAATCGGGTTCTTGATCATGTCGATCGCATTCTCCACAGCATGCCGGAGGTTGAAAGCACGTCGCGCCGTACAGGACTCCAGATGGGACTGGCGGCAGTCACTGAAGCAAATACGGGCGACATTACGGTCAAGTTGAAAAGTAAACGCAGTCGCGGCATTGACGAGGTAATCACAGATGCAAGAGCACAGCTAAAGAAGACAGAGCCTGAGCTCGATGTAGAGTTTACCCAGGTGTTGCAGGATATGATCGGCGATCTTTCGAATGCTCCTGAGCCTATTCAAATCAAAGTCTTTGCAAATGATCCGAACCTTCTAGCTGGATTGGGCCCTCGTATTGGCGACGCCATCGGAAAGGTAAATGGAGTCGTCGATATTCAAAACGGTATCGACAACACCGTCAGTGGCCCAGCAACGAACTTCCAGGTTGATCCCAGTGTAGCGGGGAGAATGGGATTTACTCCTATCGAGATTGCTGAAGACGCGACCTCGATCCTCGACGGGGTGACGACCACGGACCCGCTGATCGCCAATGGTCGACCTTATACGATTCGCGTACGGTTGGGAGCAGAAACACGGCAATCCCTGGATACGATTCAGAGCACGGTTTTCAATAGCGCTAGCGGAAAGCTTGCGACTCTGGGGTCATTGGCGCAGATTACAGAGCTTCCTCCACAGAATGAGATCAAGAGGGAGAATCTTCAGCAGCTCATTAGCGTGACAGGAAGATTGGAAGGCTCGGACCTGGGTACGGCCATCGCGAAAGTACAAAACAAAATTGCTGCAATGCATCTACCGACAACGGTTCGGGTGGAGTATGGAGGAACGTATCAGGAGCAGCAGCAGTCGTTCCACGAACTTTCGCGTGTGCTTCTTCTGTCCCTTGCACTTGTATTCGGTGTTTTGCTGGCAGAGTTCCATAACTTTTCCGCTCCGACCGCAATTCTCACGTCTTCGGTGCTTTCGATTGCAGGGGTTGTCCTAGCTCTGATGGTCACTGGGATTACATTTAACGTGGCATCGTTTATGGGGCTAATCATGGTGATTGGCATTGTGGCTAAGAACGGTATTTTGCTGCTTGATGCGGACGAGCGCTTTCGCCAAGAGGGTGGATCGGCACGCGACGCCATGCTGCACGCTGCCCAACGACGTCTTCGTCCGATCGTCATGACAGCGAGCGCGGCGATCTGCGGAATGCTTCCGTTGGCCTTCGGTCTCGGTTCCGGATCACAGATGCTTCAGCCGCTCGCAGTCGCAGTGATTGGAGGGCTACTGATCTCGATGTTACTCAGCCTTATCGTGACGCCTGTCGTCTACTATCTTCTTACACGTAATAAAGTGCAGACGATATAAAAAGTACCGGCTGCCCATAAGGCAGCCGGTTACTGAGTTTGATATAAAGTTAGCGTTCAACGACAATGACTTCAAAGCTTCCAGGTACAACCGCGGGCCTAGGCCGAGGGGTTGTTGCCGTTGGTTGAAGTGGCGGACCGAACTGGGCGGTTACGAGATAAATACGTCCAAGGGAGGGATCAAGTGCCATCGTCCGTGCACCTTTTGCTGTCCTAAGTGTTTGGACGGTAGGGAATCCAGATTTCGTGGTGTCGACAACGCTAAGGGTACCGTCGCCACCGTTCGAAGAGAAGGCTAGATTGTGTTTGGGATCGAAAGCGGCTGCGTCAGGTGAATCTCCGATGTTAGCTACGCCCACCAATTTTCCCGTTAAGTAGTTCATTACCGCCATCCTCCCTCCGTCACAGACAGAGAACAAGCGTTGCCGGGCGCGATCGATCGCCATCCCTGACGGTGATTCGCATCCCTCAAGAGGCCACGTCGCGACCGCCTGATGTTTTCTCGCGTCGAGCTTAACGATTGCATTTTTGTCTTCGATGTTCACGAACACTGCGCCATGTTCATCGACCTGAGGAAACTCGGGCTTACCTGGAAGAGGGATAGTCGCGATTATTTTTTGCGAGGCTGTATCCAGGACAGAGATGTTATTGCTGCGCCCGTTGAAGGCCCAGACTGTCTTCGTTACGGGTTCGTAAGCGATTCCGTCTGGGTTTTTTCCTGCGGGTATGACGTTGTTGGTAGATAGAGTTGATCGATCAAAAACTACGATGGCATTTCCAGCACCATCGCTGATATATCCAGTTTTTCCGTCAGGATCGAATGCAACACCGTGCGTACTCTTAAGCCCGGTAACCGCTCCGACCAATTTACCGGTGTTAGTATCGACAACCTCAATACGGGAATTATGCGCGATGTAGAGACGATGAGCCGCACTATCGTTGGCAACATAATCCCATCCCCCTTCGCCGCCGACTTTCCAGTGATTGACGATGTGGTAGGTCTGGGCAGTCGCCGATATGGAAAGGGCTAACGAACAAACAGCGACTGTAGCGAGGCCGCAATAGCGTCTCATAAAGAACTCCTCGGTGAGCTCGACGATCTTCCGTCGGCAAATTGAGTTTCTTTGCTAATGCTTAATTGAAGCTGAAACTGGAAGAGGCGAGGGGTGAAAGAGAGGCAAAACGACAAGGACTCGCGCTCCCCCGGAAGGCCGGTTGGAGATAGCGATTGACCCGTTAGCTCTGTCACAGATTGCCTTACAGATGGAAAGACCCAAGCCGGTGCCGCCCTTTTTCCTGCTCCGCGAAGGATCGCCACGGTAGAAAGGGTGGAAGATGTGAGCAAGATCTTCTTCGGCAATTCCCTCGCCTTCGTCTTCGACGATGAAGTGCACATTGTCTTCCTGCGCCTTGAGCGTAATTATCACGATGCTGTGTTCATCACTGTGCTGGATTGCATTGACGATCAGATTGCTGCATAACAACAATGCATCCCTGCTGTCGATAGGAACGAATGAATTGGTGGCAAGTTGTGTTGTAACGGCAATGTCCTTTATTTCCGCGAATGCTTTGCTTTGATAGGCGGCATCTTCGACGACGTTTCGCAGGAGACAGGAGCCGCTCGAAGCTTCTGTCGGCTGTTCGAGTCTGGCCAAGGTCAACATTCTTTGCACTGTGGTCTCGAGACGGGCGAGATCTTCAAAACTAGCTCCCAATCCCTGGCTGTATTCTTCGACGGTTCGCTTCTTCATGGATAACAGCTGCAATGAAGATTTGATGATTGCAACATCCGTTTTCAACTCATGGGCCGCATCGCTTGTGAAGCGTCTCTGTTGTTCAAAAGAACGCTGCAAGCGATTCATTGCGCTTTCAAGGGCAGCGGCCAAGGGTTGCAGTTCTTGCGTGTTCCTTGCGCTGATTGGGGCGTTGAAGTTCCAATTCGTTGCGCTGATCTGCTCCGCCTCTTGGGCCAGTTCGCGAATGGGCTGAAGTCCTTTGCGGATACGCCACGTCATGATAACGGCAGTCATACCAAGAAGAGCGATCGTTGCGATTACAAAAAAACGAGTGGCTTCCGCGATTTCATGCCAGATATGCTCAACAGGAAGACCGTAGGCGATCGAGACGGTATGACGCACCCCCCCGTCTGGTTTACCAGGATCGATGATGCGAAGGCCCTGGAAAGAGTAGAAACGATAGAGCTTTTTCCCTACACGGGCCTGACGAATTGTGGGCTCTTGAACTGGCTTGATTTCGGCGGGAAGCACGCCTGCAGCACCAAGTACTCGTCCTGCCTCATCCACCTGAAAGACAGCGTGCTTATCGAGATTCAGCCCACGCGGCTCTAGGATGACGCTATCACTCTCGTCTTCAGCGTCTTGAACGGCTCCCATGAGAGACTGCGCGGTTCCTTGCAGCTGGGCATCGAACGCAGCCAGTTGTGTGTGACGTTCATGGATGGTGATGGCGAGCACAAGGGCAACCGCTGACAGTAGCTCGAGAAAAAGAACGGTCAGGATGAGCCTTCGCGTCATGGAGGCAAGGCGAGTCAACCGGCATCCTCCCCTTGCCGCAGCCGATAGCCGCGATGCCGTAGAGTCTCAATTAAAGGTTCCGTTCCCGCAAGGTTCAGTTTTCTACGCAGGTTGGAGACGTGGGCCTCAATCACGTTGGAATGATGTTCCCAGTCAAAGTCATAGAGGTGCTCCAGAAGCTCCTGCTTAGAGACGATGGCTCTCGGTCTGTGAATTAGATATTCAAGTATCCGGTATTCCGTGGGGGACAGATCAATTGCATTTCCTTGACGGTGTACCGTTTGATGAACGGCATTAAGCTCAATGTCGCTAATCTTCAAAATGGGTGTCGCAACGCCTTTGGATCTGCGAATGAGAGCCTTGATGCGCGCGATCAGCTCTCCCAAGTCAAAGGGCTTGCTTAAGTAATCATCTGCGCCAGCATTCAGTAAATCAATGATTGATTCCTTGCCTTCCTGGGCCGTTAATATCATCACGGGGCTATGAAGTTTTTTTCTTCGGAGGTCCTGGAGAACCCTCTGGCCGCTTTTGGCCGGTAACATCAGATCGAGCACGATGGCGTCGTAGACATTTTGCTCTGCGAAGTGGGATCCATTTTCACCATCGGCTGCGTGATCCACGGCAAAGCCGACTTCGCGCAGGGCAGCGGCGATATTTTCTGCCAGTCTTAGTTCGTCTTCAACAAGGAGTATGCGCATCTTGACTCTTCCTACAATATTGTCTCAAGCGTGGCTTAAGTTTGCCTGAAGATCCAATAGAGGTAGGTTTCAAGAGTAGAGCCTGAGTTGCTGACGCGACAGCTATTTCTTCCCGGGTGAAACGAAGCAGTATGCCGTATATCTCATCTCACTCCACACTCTAGTTCCAACCGGATAACCCGGATAAAGCGGTCGAGATACTGGTGTGAACTTGACTCGAACCCAAATGGATTTTTCCCCCTGAGTCAGGTCCTTTGATACCAAGAATTCATCGTCGCGAAAGCGCCGGTTTGAAGTCTGGGCAATATGCTGTGTACGACCTAATTCATCGGGAGGGTTTGAATAAACGACAGTATTTGATCCTGCGAGATACCATACGCCGGCGGGCTTCCACTTCGATTTTGACTCGTCTGCAATGAAAACCTCGGCACGTTGGTCCGCGAACGAATAGTCTAGTTTTCGACGAAGCAGCACACCGATGTTGTCGGGACGAAGACGAAGCTTGAACTCTGAAGTTTCGGTCATGGTTCGTCCGCGGTCTTCGCTGGCCGGGTAGATCTCCGTTCCGTCCAGGGCATCCACTCCTAGCTCGTAACGTGATTTCACTGTGTAAACTGCTGACGCACTTGGTGAGGTATACCGATGATCGTGTTCTGATCGTTCGTCTCCGATCTGAAGTTGATCCGTTTGGAACAACGTCGAGATCGGAGCACCATACCAGTAAGCGATTGTTTCGTAATGTTCCGTCGATTCGTTTTTCCCGCCATGCTCGAGACGAATAACAGCACGATCGCCAAATGGCATCAAATCGGCCAGTAAGAAACGATAAGCGGATTCAATCTTGTCTGTTTCATTGAGTGCAACCTGCGCATTCTTCGCACCAACGGGGTGTCCAGCGAGTGGCAATGACATGTTGAGTCCACCCCAGTAATCTCCCCCTCCTCCCCATTCTTCAGTTCCTGTGCCTTGCGCTTGTGGTGTTTCGCTACCATCGAAGAAGAATCGTGGATCCCCCTCTAAGGTTCGAAGATCGGCGTTATGAGAAAAGATAAAAGAAGTGCCGATGAATTGACCGGACCACGATTGACTGCCTTCGATTGCTGCGGTGTCGAGGAGCTCTAGATCCTGTCCGCGCACGGGGTGCGGGAAGTCCTTATATGTGGCGTGAAAATATGTCTGTTTACTTCTCGATCCGGCCATCTGCGAGTAACGGAGTTCCCAGCTAATATCTCGGACCGGATAATCTGCGCCCACTAGCTGGATTTGTGCAGACTTGAAATATGGCATTGGGAAATAGCATGCGAAATCAATTTTGTCCCGGGTAAAACGGATACTTACCGGGAGTGCTTTGACTAAGAACTCGCGGTTATCACGATTGTAGAGAGTGCCTGCACCGAAGAATAACGCGATTGGCACGTCGACTGACGGTGTGGCGCGGTCATCCCAAGTAATTTTTAATCGCGCATCTGTAAATGCGTCCGCTTGATCTCGAGGGATCGAAAATTTAACTGCTCGGATTGTATTCTGGCCGCGCTTTTTGAAGAACGTGACAGTGCTTCCAGGAGACAGCTGTATCGTGCCCTTCTCCTCTTTGGTTCCTACGGATGGAGCGATATCGTTTCCTGCTTGCGATAGAAAATCAAGCACGTCTTTACCGGGAGCAACCGACTCATTCCAGCTTGTCAGTGGATGGGATAGTGGCAGCCCCGGTACGAAACGACTGTAGATGTAGTAGCCGGTTCCGTAACGTGTTCTTGAGTACGCCATTCGAAAGCTTCGTTCAAATGAAATCGGCGACCAAAGGAGGTCTGCTCCTTTGGTCGTGGCCCAGGTCAAATTGAGAGGCGCAGGAAATGCGCTGTCAGGAAGGAAGGTCGAATCAGAAATTGGATGTAAGGGATCTTCGGTGCTGCTCTCTCGAATAACGTTATCTGTCCCATCGACGACAAAGTGCCACGGACTCCCATGCCAGTGGTTAAATCTGGCGAAGCTTAAGATGCCCGGTCCTTCCAGATCCAGAGCTACATTGAAGTTGTCTCTCTCTTGGTATAGAAAGTGTGAAGCGTCGGCTCCTTCGTTGCCACCTTGTCGGTCATAAGTACTTCGCATGTAAGTACGCATCCCGACCCGTTGTTCAGGCCATCGATCCCAGGATCGATATGCGTCGAGGCCGACCGGAATAGCTTCTGACGTTTTGGCTTGAGTCAGGGCAAAGGGTCCGGATAGCAAGGACACCAATACCGGCAAAAGCCATCGTGGAGCTTTTGATTCAAATACTCGCAAACTTCACCCCTTTCATCGGTTGCAACTACTGCTCATCTCAATTATTAGAATGAATATTTCAAAGCAATCTGCATAATTCGTGGATCGTTTGCCGTAAGGATCCTTCCGAAGTTTGCTGATGTGAATGTCCCACTAGGGTTTGCGAAAGTCGGATGGTTGAGTGCGTTGAATGCTTCGATTCGAAGGCCGATCATTTGAGACCTATGGCCGACCTCAAATGGAAAGTTACGGAACAGGGCCAGATCGACATTAGCGCGAGAAGGACCGAGCAACGAGTTGCGGCGAGCTGTGCCATAAGTGCCGGGTGTGTTGATGCTGAACGCAGCGGTATTGAACCACTTGCCGAGGGTTCGATTAAGGTTGTTCGGGTCACCAATTTGATTGGGTCGATCTGCACCCACACCTGTAAGGGAGGCGTCAGTACCGGTCACTGGAGAAAACCAAAGACCGGAGCGAGCGGTGAGGATCGCCGATAGCTCCCAATCAGATATCAGGCGAGAACCTAAACTACTTGTGAGATGAGGTATACCGGCGACTAGAGATGCATTGAAGATGTTGTGAACATCCGTGTTGCAGTTTCCAAGATCTCCCTTACGGCTGGACGGGTTCTGGTAGGTATTAGTGAGCTCCGATGTAATGTCTCCCTGGTTGATGCAGTGGGACCACGTGTAGTTTACGAGAACGCTGACATTATTGGCTAAACGGCGATTGAGACTGACGAGCATGCCGTTATAAGACGACGTAGCGCTGTCGTCGGCCTGAATGATTGAACTGAACGCCGGCCCGTACTGTGGGTTGACCCTCGTCAATAGACGTCTGCTATTCGTGTTGGCTACGGTAGAACATGCACCGCTGCCACATTGGCCCGCCACGTATACGGCAGGATCAAGCTGATAGCTCAGCCAAAGGTGAGTGCCTTTGTTCCCAATGTAATTCATGGAGAATAGCCAGTTGGCTCCGAACTGCTGTTGCAAGCTGAGATTCCATTGCTGGAAATAGCTAGGTTTAATATTTAGAGGCAAATTGACATATTGGCCGGCCGAAACAAACGCAGCATTCTTGGGGGGTGGCGATGGGAGAGGGAAGGGATTACCGCCGGGGTAGTCACGGAACGGATTTCCAAAGCCGCCCCCCGGATTATTGAGGGTTAAGGCGCTCGCCCAGGGTGGGCCGAATCCAAAGCGGTCAAAGTACTGCATTGCGGGAAGGTCGTAGAGAATCCCGTAACCTACACGAATAACCGTCTCAGCATTTCCAATCACGTCCCAGACGAGGCCGACGCGAGGCGCGATGTTTCTGAACTTCGAGTTAGTTCCAGCTCGGGGAAACCCTGGATCTCCTGGGAATGTCATGCCGACGGGGGCATTGTCATAAATTTGGCTTTTATTTCCGGCGAGATAGGATGCCATCTCGAAATGCGTCACTCTGCGTTGTGTTTCGACTTCAGGAAGATAGGGTTCCCATCGAATGCCGGCGTTCAGACTCAGCCGCGAATTTATCCGCACCTTGTCTGAAAGATAGAGGGCGAAATAATTCTGCAGATAATTAAGTATCGTTGGATTGCCTTGAATCACGGAGCTAGGCGTTCCAAGCAGAAAATCTGCAAGGGCGTTTCCAGAAATCTGGCCGTTGAAGGAATAGGCGATGTTTTCCTGGGTGGTCGTTGTGTAGTCGACATAGCGACGAATCCATTCTCCTCCAAGATTAAATTGGTGTCTTCCAAGGGTCAGAATAAGATCATCGGCCACCTGCAAGCTGCCGGAATAGATTTTTGCTAAAGAACATACTCCACATGAACTTGCAAAGAATGTATTGATGGTGATCTGAGGGCTGTTACTCGGAGATGCATGGATATTTAATCCAAGGTCTGTAGCGCTGGGGAGTCCCGGCGCCGGCCCACGATCAATTTTCTCTTTCGCCCAAGTGAAGTGAAGCGCATTGATCGCAGACTTTCCCAGCGTGTATGAATCTCCAGCCGATAGAGACTGAACGCTGTCAACAAGTCCTGTTCGAGTGGTGAGGAGAAGATTGTTGTTGAATACAGCGGGATTGTTGTAGCCCGTGTAGAAGTAACGTCCGAAAATCGAATGTTGTTGTGATACTGTCCAGTCGATTCTGCCAAGATATTGATTCTCACTGGAATTGTTTGGGATGCTGTAAAGCAACTTTCCGCAAGGGTCGCCACTCGTCGGTATGTACTTCAATACGTTCAAAACCTGCGGGCTAAATCTTGACACCGGTATCTGTTTATTTGGGAACGGCTTTCCGGTCTGCGGATCGATGAGATTCTGTACTGTGCCGCATGTCGTTGATGTCTGCGTACTGAAATCCCCTGAGAGCACCTGTTGCGTGGGAACAAAAGAAGTGGTCGTGGGCGGAGCCGTGCGAGTTATCGTGCCTTGATAGCCACCGAAAAAGAAAAGTCGATCGTGCAGAATCGGACCGCCGAGCGTGCCACCAAACTGGTTGCGTTTCAATTGGTCAACTGTACTCGCGAAATAGTTCTTTGCATTCACGGCGCCGTTACGAAGAAATTCAAAAGCGCTACCGTGAAATGTATTGGTTCCCGAATTGGTGACGATATTTACAACACCGCCGGCTTTTTCTCCATAACTCGCCGGAATGGCGTTGGTCTGAACGCTGAACTCATGCAAAACGTCAGGGAAGGGGATTGGGAGATTAATGGTGCCGAACGCATCGTTATAGTCTCCTCCATCCATAAGGTAATAAGTGCCATTAGCCTGTCCTCCGGCGATTGCGATGGTCGTCGATGATGGATAATTTTTTGTACTCGCCAGATCGCTGGGAGGTGCGGTGACGGCCGCTCCTGAAAGCAGGACAAGCTGGGTCGCCTGACGGCCGTTGAGGGGTAGATCCACGACGCGTCGTTGATCAATGACCTGCGAGATGCCTGTAGTCTGGGTCTCGGCCATCTGTGCGTTGGCCTGCACTTCAATCTGCTCGGTAACCTGACCCACTTCCAAGACCGGATTCAGAGTCGGATTCGTATTCACTTGTAGGACGACGCCCCGTTGTTTGTATGCCTTAAATCCTGGCGCGCTGACCTCAATTTCGTAAGGGCCGATGGGGAGGCTCGTTAGCATATATGTTCCGTCAGCTTCGGTCGTGGTTATGCGGATAAAGCCCGTCTCTGTCTGAACCGCCTTCACCTGTGCACCGGGGATTGCTGCTTCCGTTGAATCTTTGACAACACCAGAAATCTGATCAACGGCTGTTGCCTGACCCCAAAACGCGTTTGGTGCTAGTAGAAGCAGGAGAAAAGACGAAAAGCCTCGCATAAAGTGCACAGGTCGCATAAATCGCTCCGGTTAATCGAAACGTTTCGAAATAAAACCGTTTCACATTCTCTAAAAATAACCGGTCAACTCTATCGAACGATTTTTTGAACTGTCAAGAAAAAAGAAACGTTTCGATCGTCAAGATATTGAGTGAAGGATAGGGTCACCTGATCGGCTGGAAGTCCGTTAAATTTTCATGGTTATCAAATTCAAGATTGACGGGATTTTTCCCTACGTTGACTGATGGGAGTAGGGCGGCGTCGCTAGCGAGACGCTCCGAAACGAGGATGTGGTCCATGCTGAGCGTATTTTTGATTCTGACGATTCGCAGATCATTCGGTGGTGTTAGTGCCAGCGAACTTACTGCATTGCTGATAGCTTTGTAGTCTGTATCGAAATACATTGGAATTTTGGCGGTTGGCAGGCCAAGTGACGTAAGAGCGTTCGTGTATGTGTAGTTGCGATTGAGAGCATTAACCAGTCGAGTCGTTGTAAAGTCTGCTAGACCGATCCCGATGCCATTGCCATTGGTCGCATGGCTCAAATCTCGTACAAAGATTCGATTTATATGTGTTCCCACATTTTGAGAGGGTTGAAGGGAAGCGAAGTAGCCGAGCACGTCTCTGCCGATCACATTTGTGTCCATACCGGTTCCACTAATCTCTTTGCCGATCTCATCAACAATCAGCAGATCGATTAGAGGGAAGGGTAGTTTGGGCAACAATTCCTGGGCTTTGGCAAACAGACGATCTTCCTCTTCGGCAATATCAGCACGAGGAATTGCACGAACATCGTAAGTTTGATGGTGTTGATCTTCAAGAATCGCAATTCCGAACAACACGGGAACAGTCTGCAAAATGACTTTCGCTGTCTGACGGATCGCAGTTTCGTGACCTATCTGACTTGCTGCCCTATGTGCATTGATTGCGCCGGTATGCTTTCCAAAACCAATAGCCAGCATTTTCTGGAGTCCGCTCCCGAGGTTTCCAAAAAAGTCAGTATGCGGCTTGATCCGATTGATAATAACGACACCGTCTGCCTTGAGGGCTGCGCTGCTAAAGACAACGGGGTATCGGTCAAAAAAGAGGCCGATCTGCTGAACCTCCATACTTGTTTCAAAGTGAACACCAGTTGTATCCGGTGTAATCCCGAATTCCGCCAAGACGGCCTGTTGACCTGAAGGAGTGGCTCCCCCATGGCTTCCCATTGCTGGAACAATGAAAGGCTCTGCTCCCGACGAACGTAGGAGGTCGAGCACTGTCGTTACGATCTCTTGCAGGTTGGCGATTCCGCGACTGCCGACGCCAACTGCAATTCTCATTCCGGGCTTTATCCCAGACAGGAGGGATTTTTGCTCGAGTTCATCCCGGAGGAGCGTCTCAAAGTTGAGTTCCGGAGAGGCCGGGAACGGTTGAAAAAGATCGAACATATGTGGCAAGCTCAGTGGCATGGCGGTAATGATACCGCAGATTTCGAAACGTTACGCGATGGAAAACAATGGCATGAAGATGTGTCACGCGCAGCAAGATATGGCCAGGGGTTGCACAAATGCATAAGAAGACACCAACGATGCAGGACGTGGCTCGTTTGGCAGAGGTATCTATCGCGACCGTATCCGCCGTGATCAATAAGACTGCTGTTGTCAGTGCAAAACGATCCGAAAGAGTACGCAAGGCGATGGAGGCGTTGGACTATCATCCCGACCACATAGCGCGAAGTCTCAAGACTGGAAAGACCCAGACGGTAGGAATTATTTTGCCCGACGTTACGAATCCGTTTTATCCCGAAGTGATTACGGGCGCTGAGGAAGTCGCGCATGCAAATCAATATTCCGTAATCCTGTGCAATACAAATGAAGATCCTGTTCAGGAGTTACAGCAGCTCAATATCCTCTTTGGTCATCGGGTTGACGGTGTTCTGATCGGTTGTACGGACCCGGCAATCTCACTTGATGGCCTGACAAGGCGGCGTTTTCCAATCGTTTGCTTTGATCGAATTCCTCATGGATTTCAAGGGGACTCCGTAACTACGGACAATTTTCACGGAGCATATGAAGCTACTCGCCATCTCATCAGCCTGGGGCATGAAGAGATCGCTCTCCTGGTGGGCAGAACAGAGCTGTCCACTCATCTCGCGCGTTTAGAAGGTCATCGTAAGGCGATGATTGAGTCCCGCTTACCGATCCTTGGGGAGTACTCTTTTTCGGGGGGGATGGAGGTGAAGACCGGTCATGAAATTGGCCGCCATCTGCTCGAAGCACGCAATCGGCCCAGCGCAATCTTCTGTACAAACAACAAACTTCTTCTAGGCTTCGTGACTGCCATGCGCGAGTCTGGAGTGCATTGCCCAAAGACGATCAGTGTCGTTGGTTATGACGATTTTGCGTGGACAGAAAACTTCTATCCGAGACTGACCGTGGTTGCTCAACCAGCCCGCGAACTCGGACGAAGAGCTATGCAGCAATTGATGAAGCGAATCAAGGGAGACATCAGCACTCCGACCCAAATCACGCTTGAGCCAGAGCTCAGAGTGAGAGATTCTACGGGCCCCCGTCGTTGATGACGGATGAAATGCTGGCAGTAGACGTATCTTTGAAACGTTTCTATTTCAACTTGACAACTGAACTAATAACTTTCTAGAGTGGATCGCTCTATTCATTTTGATAGACATTTTATTTGATATTCAAGCTATTCGATTAGATCGAAACGTTTCATTTTGCAACCAATGGCAGGATGCAAGTTCTTCGACACGACAGACTACAAAGAGATCGTAAAAGGACGATTCAGGATTATGCAGAGCTTTCGATCGGGACACATAAGCTTAGTTACAGGAGCAAGCACTGGCATCGGCGCAGCGATTGCGAAGGTTCTTGCGGAGGGTGGCTCACAAGTCATCGTTCACTATCGATCCAACTCAGAAGCGGCAGAAAAGGTGGTCTCAGACATTGTTGCGGCTGGCGGTTCTGCCTTCGCTGTTCAGGCAGATTTGTCCCAACCGAATTCGGCACAAAAGCTGGTCGACGACGTTCTTGACCGAGTCAAGCACATAGATCTCTTAGTGAACAATGCAGGCTCCATGATTAGTCGCCATAAGCTCCTTGAAGTTACCGATGAACTCTGGGACGAAGTCATAGAAACGAATTTGAGTAGCGTCTTCAGGCTTACCCGGGCTATTGTGCCTTCCATGGCTAAGATGGGACGCGGGGAGATTGTGAATATCGCTTCTGTCGCTGCGCGTAACGGTGGCAGTATTGGGATCATTCCGTATGCATCTGCAAAGGCTGCTGTTTTGTGCATGACCAAGGGCCTTGCCAAGGAACTGATCAAGATCGGAATTCGTGTAAATGCGGTCAACCCCGGGGTGATTGACACTCCGTTTCATGAACGCTTTACATCCCCGGAACAGATGAAGACGCTTGTAGCGAATATTCCGCAAGGCCGCCCTGGAAGACCTGAGGAAGTGGCATCTGTGGTTGCTTTTCTTGCAAGTGAAGATTCATCGCACATTGTTGGGGAAGCCATTGAGGTCAATGGTGGGATATGGATGGACTGAAGCTATTGTCCGATTGCTATGAGGAAAATCCCAAATTACCGATGGTGGATCGCGGGCTTCCTGGCACTCACCACTGCATTCAGCTATTTTGACCGGCAGAGCTTTCCGGTGGCTGTGGTGGCGATAGCGAAAAGTATTCCGCTGACAAACCAGCAGTACTCGGAATTACAGATGCTTTTTCTGTGTGCCTATTCGGTTATGTACGCCGCAGGAGGAAAAGCCGCTGACAGGATCGGGACACGATTCGGTTATTTCGCAATGATCTTGTTGTGGTCTGTGGCGACCATCCTTCATGGATTTATGAATACTGTTTTCGGTCTTGGTATTGCCCGTTTTCTTTTGGGTCTGGGTGAGGGGGGCGGTTTTCCTTGTTCTGCTAAAGCGATTTCAGAGTGGTTTCCTCAGAAAGAGAGATCGGCGGCGTTTGGAGTTTTTAACGCAGGTTCGAGCATTGGCGCCGTCGCGGCCCCTCCAATCATCGCAGTTATCGCAATTACGTTGAACTGGAGATGGGTATTTTTTCTCATGGGCAGCGCGGGGGTGTTATGGGCTGTATTGTGGTTGCGCCTCTATGATCTTCCGTCCCGCAGCTCTCTGATCAGCGCAAATGAGCAACGTTATATTCAGGAACACACTTCAGCACTGGAAAAAAAAAGGGGACAAAGGAGTGTGTCATGGAGGGCAATCTTATCTTTTCGTCAGATGTGGGCCCTCTGTTTCGCAAAATTTTTGACCGATGCGGCCTGGTTTTTTTTCATCTTCTGGCTGCCAAAATACCTGGCCGACGTTAGACATTTGAACATTAAGCAGATCGGATATTATGCCTGGATTCCATATGTATTTGCTGGGGTCGGAAGTTTTGCGGGGGGTCTCCTGAGTTCATACCTGATAAAACGTGATCTATCGATTGGCACATCACGAAAGCTTTGTCTCTGTATCAGCGCCACAGTTATGCCGATTGTGCTGTTGATTACACGTGCCCCACTTTCGCTTGCGATCGTATTTTTCAGCATTGCATTATTTGGCCATCAGTTTTGGTCAGCAATTCTTCAAACGATTCCTACCGACTTGTTTCCATCGTCTACGGTCGGGACAGCTGCTGGCTTGATGGGGTCTGTGGGGTCGTTTGGAGCAGCACTAGCAAACCTCGGCGTAGGCGTAATTCTTGGGCAATATCACAGCTATGCGCGTGTCTTCCTGCTGGCTGGCCTTGTGTATCCCATCAGTTTCATCGTGCTGATTGTCCTTATCCCAAAGATCCAGCTAATCAAAATCGGGAACAACAATCTTAGTTCGCGTGAATCGTTGGCGTAAGAAGCTTGATTTCGATGATCGATCGGTAAGCGCTCGTGTTTAAAAGGAGATTTCATAGTGAAAGCTTCGTTAGGTGTCTTGGTGTATTTCTTTATGTCTTGTTGCGCTATCGCACAAGGGACTGCCGGATTCCCTGATCCGACTATCCAGCAAACTTATACTCTGCATCGGTCTTCAAGTCGCGAATCCACTGGGGCAAACGCAGACTATAGAACGGTGACACCAGGTCAAACGCTGACGATTCTCGATGCTGATGGGCCTGGGAGGGTATCGCACATTTGGTTCACACTGAACTCCCCGGAAAGCTATCATCTCAAACGAATCGTTTTGAGAATGTATTGGGACGGCGAGAGCACACCCAGTGTGGAGACACCCATTGGAGACTTTTTTGGCTTGGGTAACGGCCAGTACTATATGTGGTCTTCACCGTTGCTTTCGGTCGGCAATGATAAGTCGATGAATAGTTATTTTCAAATGCCATTTGCCAAGCATGCGCGAATAACGATCACCAATGAAGGCAAGCAGTCTCTCAACAGTCTGTACTGGAACATTGATTATCGCGAAGAGGCTAAGCCTTTGCCTCCGGGGACGCTCTATTTTCACGCGCAGTACCGTCAAGCTCAACCCAACCATGGATGGGCGACTGATTGGTATGCCAACAGTGATCCACAAGTGAACTATCGACGGAACCAAGACGGAAAGGACAACTATGTCTGGTGCGAGGTCGAAGGCCACGGACAATTCATCGGGGTGACGATGTCTGTTTTCCAAAACCAAGATGGTTGGTGGGGAGAAGGGAACGACCGCTTTGATATTGATGGCGAAGCTGCGCCATCGGTGATCGGGACCGGCTCGGAGGATTACTTCCTTGGAGCATGGGATTTTGGTTCATCACAGAGTTTTCCGCTGCACGGTTCCCCTGTCGTAGGACCAGAGCTTGCTGGTTCGCGTTCGAGCGTGTACCGCTTTCATCTGGACGCGCCAATAACCTTCAAAAAATCGTTCAAGGCGAGCATTGAACATGGTCATGCAAACGCCCGTTCCGACAATTTTTATTCTGTCGCATATTGGTATCAGAACGAACCGCATATGAAGTTTCCGGCACTTCCTGAGATGAGCGATAGAGTCCCGACCGAACAACCGGTTGGAGGTCCGGGCAACGCAAAGAGCACACGGCAAGCCGAAGATCCTCAACCCCGGTAAACATGCAGCAACCCAGGGCGACTGATGCTCTAAAGATCAGCATCATCGAGTGTCGGCCCCGATCCAAAAGGAGCAGGATGGAGATTAACTCGCATGTAATCAAGAGTACCGTTGTGGGGGCGCTTGGAGGTCTTCTCTTCGGTTTCGATACGGCCGTCATCTCCGGTACGACCGCTGCGCTGACAGCGGCTTATAAACTTTCGCCGGCAAGCCTTGGAGTCACCGTATCGATCGCTCTATGGGGTACCGTTCTTGGCGCACTTACTGCGGGGTATCCAGGACAACGTTGGGGACGTCGCGACAGCCTCCGTGTAATGGCTCTTATGTATGTCATCTCGGCCGTTGGCTGTGCGTTTGCCTGGAACCTATTAGCACTTGACGTTTTTCGCTTCATCGGCGGAATTGCAATTGGGGGGTCCTCGGTTTTGGGGCCTATGTATATTGCGGAGATCGCTCCTCCTCTCTGGCGCGGGCGACTCGTAGGATTTTTTCAGACGAATGTTGTGATTGGCATTCTTCTGGCCTATATGTCGAACCTCGGTATTCGGACCCTGAAGCTTGGGGCGATTGAGTGGCGGTTCCAATTAGGGGTATCGGCCATTCCAGCTCTGCTGTTTTTCATGGCTCTATTCTTTATTCCACGCAGCCCCAGGTGGTTGGTCATGAAGCAGAGAAGTGCAGAAGCGCTGGAGGTTCTCATTCTTATCGGTGTGGAGAGCCCGAGGTCACTGCTAAAAACAATCGAAAATGCGGTAGCTGAAGAGCAGAGACTGGCAGGTACCAGCATTTTAAAAATGCGCTATAGGCTTCCTGTTTTTGTGGCACTGTCCGTGGGAGCCTTTTGCCAACTTAGCGGAATCAATGCGGTTTTGTATTATCTGAACGATATTTTTTCCCTGAGTGGTGCCTCCCAGATCTCTGGGGACGTCCAGGCCGTTGCAGTTGGAAGCATGAACCTAATCGCGACTTTGCTGGCAATGTCCGTCATCGACAAATTTGGAAGAAAGAAACTCCTGTTGACGGGGACGGCTGCGCTCAGTGTCTGCCTGGGGGTTATAGCGTGGGTTTTTGCGACACATCGCCACGAGAACTGGCTCGTCTGGTTGTTGATGATCTACATCGCCTTTTTTGCGATCTCGCAGGGGGCAACCGTTTGGGTTTACATCAGTGAGGTTTTTCCTACGAATGTTCGTGCAAAAGGGCAGAGCCTGGGTAGTTCTTCTCATTGGATCACCAATGCGATCATAACCATCGTCTTTCCAGTCATGGCGAGACGGTCGGCATCCATGCCTTTTGTCTTCTTCGCGGCAATGATGGTTTTAGACTTCTTCCTCGTTCTTTTTATCTATCCAGAGACGAGTGGCCGTTCGCTGGAAACGTTACAACATCAGCTGGATGTTGATTCCCTTGTTTAGTATGTGAAGGAGGCTGAGCGGTTGTTTCTGGAATGAATCTCATCAACCATATCGAACGTTCGAAAAGACACCGTGAAGCAGTCACCGTGAATCATAAAAAAGCAGGTTTAGCCAGCAGGGCGGACGCGCAGGCTGCCAGAACCGCATCGCAGAAAGCCCTTCGGCGTTTAGGGCCTTTTCTGGCTCTGATGTTTGCGATTTCGATATTGGATAGAGCCAATGTCGGATTTGCGAAGGAGGCGCTCAGGGCCGATGTTGGCATTGGAGACACAGCTTTTGCGTTTGGTGCTGGAATATTTTTTGTTGGCTATGCACTCTTTGAAATTCCGAGCAATCTAATGTTGCATCGAGTGGGTGCCAAGCTCTGGTTGAGTCGAATTATGGTGACCTGGGGCATCTCATCAGCACTAATGATGTTCATTCACAGTAATATTTCTTTCTACGTCTTGCGTTTCTTGGTTGGCGTGGCAGAAGCGGGATTTTCGCCAGGTGTAGTGCTCTACTGTACCTACTGGTTTACCAAACAGGATCGCGGCAAGGCGCTTGGTATTTACTACATGGGTTTGCCTGCTGCTCTCGTTATTGGCAGTGCGGTCTCTGGCGCGTTGATGGGAGGCATGAAAGGTTACCTTGGGCTTCATAACTGGCAATGGATGTTTTTACTCGAAGGTCTGACGGCTAGCGCGGTGGGAGTTGTTGCCTACTTTTATCTTGCAAGTAAGCCTCGCGACGCATCCTGGCTAACCTCCGAGGAGCGGGATGCACTTGAGTGTCAGTTAGCCTTGGAAGAGCGGGAGCGACCAAGGGCCTCATCGCAACATCTGATCTCAGTCCTTACCAATCGTCTCGTAGTCGTCTTCGTTGCGATTTATTTCGCAATCCAGGTCGGCGCTTATGGCGTCATTTTCTACCTTCCATCTCACATTGCAACGATCATGGCGACCGAAATGAATACGAGAGTCGGCTTGATTGTTGCTATACCTTGGTCGTGTGCGTTTGTAGCTCTTCGAATTATTACCAAGGTTGCTGATGCCAAAGGAAATCACAGGCAATACGCAATGATATTGCTCGTGCTTGCGGCTTTTGGAATGGTAGCTTCCACGCAAACTTCGCATTTGATTCTGACGACGATTGCCTTCAGTCTGGCTGCTATAGGATTTGTTGTTGTCCAACCGCTGTTCTGGACCTTACCTACGGCATACTTAAACGGTAGAGCGGCGGCGGCAGGCATTGCGTTGATTGGATCGATTGGCAACCTAGGAGGATTTGTGGCTCCAACACTCAAAACGGTTGCCGAAAGGGCTTTCGGGAGTCAGAATGCCGGAATGCTTTTTCTATCTGCGATTGCTTTAGTAGGTGTGTTCCTTCTGGCTTGGGTGAAACAAGATTTGGGCAATTCAAGAGTTCTGAGTCGCTCCATTTAAAGGTGAGCAAGTGAAACGTGAAACTGACCGAGACTCCGTTATTCAACTTCATCCTGATGACAACATCGCGATTGCTCGGCAGCAGCTTATTGCAGGCGCGAGAGTTGCGGACGGTGCAATCGTTCGCGGGTTGGTGCCTGCAGGTCACAAGGTAGCCACCCGTCCAATTAAGCAAGGAGAGGCGGTCAAGCGCTATGGGCAAATTATCGGATTCGCAACCCGATCGATCGGCACCGGTGAACACGTCCACGTGCAAAATTTGCAGGTGGGATCGATTGGTGACGATTATGCGTTCGCAATCGATAAGTTCCAGACGTCATTAGCCGTAGAACGAGAGAAGTTCCTGGGAATTGTGCGGTCTGATGGGAAAGTAGCTACGCGGAATTACATCGGAGTTCTTACCACAGTGAATTGCTCGGCAACAGTGGCGCGCGCCGTTGCCGATAGGTTTCGAAGAGACATTCATCCGGAAGAGCTCGATTCTTATCCCAACATCGATGGCGTTGTGGCTCTGACTCATAGCTTGGGGTGTGCGGTTGATGAAGAGGGGGATGGTCTTGCTATCGTTCGTCGAACGCTTGCAGGTTATGCGAAGCATCCCAATTTTGCAGCCGTTCTCGTAATCGGGCTTGGCTGCGAGACGAATCAGATTGATAGCCTGTTGGAAAACCAGGGACTTGCCACCAACTTCGCATTGCGGACGATGAACATACAGACTTCTGGTGGAACATCACAGTCCGTAAAAGCTGGTGTCGACCAAATCAGGCAGATCCTTCCCTCGGCGAATGCGGTTACCCGCGAACCCGTCGATTCTTCGCATCTTGTTATTGGATTGCAATGCGGGGGCTCCGATGGGTATTCAGGAATAACCGCGAATCCAGCGCTCGGAGCGGCAGTTGATCTACTCGTGGCACAAGGAGGGACGGCAATTCTCTCGGAAACCCCTGAAATCTACGGGGCCGAGCATCTCCTCACCCGGCGAGCTATATCTCGAGAGATTGGCGAAAAGCTGCTCGAACGGATTGAGTGGTGGAAGTCTTATTGCCATCGCATGAATGCCAGCATGAGCAATAACCCGTCAGCCGGGAACAAGGCCGGGGGACTCAGTACAATCTATGAGAAATCACTAGGAGCCATTGCGAAGGGTGGGACCACCAACCTGATGGATGTTTACGGGTATGCAGAGCACGTGCGAACCGCCGGCTTGGTCTTTATGGATACACCTGGGTATGATCCGGTATCGGCCACGGGACAAGTAGCTGGCGGGGCGAACCTCATCTGTTTCACTACAGGCCGCGGTTCAGCGTACGGGTGTGCTCCGGTACCATCCCTCAAGCTGAGCACGAACACAGCACTTTGGAAGAGGCAGGCAGACGATATCGATCTGAATTGTGGTTCAATTCTGGATGGAGAGAAGACTGTTTCGGAGCTTGGCCGAGAGATTTTCAAAATGATCCTAGAAACTGCTTCAGGTGAAAAGACCAAAAGTGAGCGGCATGGGTATGGTCAGAATGAATTTGCGCCCTGGCAAATTGGGGCGATTCTTTAATGCTAGTTCCTTAGGTTAAGCGAGAGTACGGTTTTTTCAGCTATCAACTATTCAGGGCCCTTCAACGCCCTTCAATGCGACAAGCTATTCGGTTGTAGATTCAAAGCTAACGAAATTAGGCCGGTAAAATTTATAAAGTTATAACGGGGTAAAAATGATCTCCAGACGGAAATTTATCGATGGGCTTGCACTAGGAACCGCTGCTGTGGCGATGAGTTCAACGGCGAAGAGTTATGGACAGATCCTTGGCTCGAATGATCGAGTTAACTTTGCGGTGATCGGACTCAATGGCCGAGCACAAGCTCATCTCGCTTCGCTTAAGGCGAACGAAAAAAATGCAAAAATCACTCACGTCTGCGACGTGGAGAGCACGATATTACAAAAATTTTCCGGCAAGGCTGAGAAGACTCTGGGCTATGCTCCAGCTTCGGATAAGGATTTCCGCAAAGTTCTTTCATCGAAAGATGTCGACGCTATCACGATTGCAACACCAGATCACTGGCATGCACCGATGGCGATTGCAGGGCTGCAAGCCGGCAAGCATGTCTATGTCGAGAAACCTTGCAGCCACAACCCGGCCGAGGGGGCGCTACTCGTTGAAGCCCAGAAAAAGTATGGCAAGCATGTTCAGATGGGTACGCAACGCCGTTCTTCTCCACTTTATATAGACATCATTGGCAAGATACATGGCGGCCTGGTGGGCCGTCCCTATTACGCTAGGGCGTGGTACAGCAATACGCGTAAATCTATCGGTGTAGGCAAAGTGGTTCCCGTTCCCGAGACGTTGGATTGGGATCTTTGGCAAGGGCCCGCTCCCCGTCAGGCTTATAAAGATAACGTTCAACCCTACAACTGGCATTGGTTCAAAACCTGGGGTACGGGCGAAGCTTTGAATAATGGCACCCACGAGATCGATGTATGCCGTTGGGCTCTCGGAGTGGATCTTCCCAAGCGTATTACAGCTTCTGGTGGGCGTTATCAATTCAAGGATGACTGGCAGTTCTACGACACCCTGGTCACCAGCTTCGATTACGGTGACAAGCTCATCTCATGGGAAAGTAAGAGTTGCAATGGAACGAAGATGTATGGACGGGATCGCGGGGTCGTCATCGTGGGCACGACCGGAAGCATCGTCCTTGATGAAGGTGGCTATGAGATCTATGACTTGAAAGGTGCGAAGACGAGCGAGCACATGACGGGAAAAGCTTCTCAATCCGCCGACCTAACCGGAGCGGACACAATGACGGATAGTCATTTTGCCAATTTTATTGCCGCGATCCAAAAGGGAGAAAAGCTCAATCAACCCATTGAGTCTGGAAATATCTCGGTAACGATGCTTCAACTGTCAAACGTTGCATGGCAACTTGAACGTGAGCTAAAGCTCGGCCAAGGCACAGGGCACGTTACGGGAGACAAAGAGGCGATGGCTTTTTGGGGCAGGGAGTACGAAAAAGGTTGGGCACCTCATCTTTAGTGATCTAGGGGGAGGGAATTCTCAGCATGTCTACTAGATTACTGATACTGACCGCTTGGTCTGATTGGCCACCTCGAGTTGTCGTTGGTGAGACGATCACGGCTTCTTTGTGATCTTCAAACCACACAAGGAAAGAAGCGCTCGATGCGCCGCTGAGGCGCATCAAGTTAATCCAAGTGTAGTAAGCCGCCATGTCTGCGTCGATTAGTGCCCCATCGGCGTCCAACGTCGGCTTTTCGGAACTTCCCGATAATGCTTCGTTCATTGCAAGATCGGTCATCCTTGGCGCGAATCGCGCTAGCACCGTTAAAGGTTGTGCACGCCGTAAAAGTTCTCGCACCGACCATTGCACGAAGGTTGTGCTGAAGAATTGTGTTCCGGATCCTTCAGCTAGGATCGAAACTTTAAAACGATTGAGAATTGCGTTTGTTCCTGAAGTGTCCAGCCCGAAGTCTGCGGGGCCAAGTTTTGCTAATCCACTTCTGCGGGCTTCAGTTGCTTGTCCTTGAATAAGTTGGCCATGCATTGTGGCTACAATGCGGGATCGAAGTGGCTCTATTTCGCTGTAGGCAACAACCTCAACGCCCGGAGGTACGGGTTGGAACGGAATGCCTCCATCAACGTACCAGTGCGCGAAACGAGCCGGATGCTTTCGGGCGCAGTCCGCCACGTGCTCCATCAAAATCGACAGTCCATCCTTTGGATTGACGTTGGTGAAGTATGTTCCCTCTGGTCGTAATTTCCGAAATAATTTGTAATTGTTTTCACGGACGCCTTGTCCGAGTACCACCAACGCACACCGTGAGCTTTCTGGTGCTCGTGAAGGGACTGAGGTATGAACGCGGTTTAAAAGCTCGATTGCTGCCGTACGGAAAGCGGCGATCTTCCCGGTAATCCAGAGCTGTGCCGATAACCTCTCAGAAAACTCCAGCGGTGAATTGACCCAGTCGATCTGCTCCATTTCCACCGGTAATTGCAGCGTCGTAAAGCCCCGCATTACTTCCTGCAATTGTTGCGCCGTCAGACCATCAAGATAAGTAAACTGCGCGTCTATCTCCTGTCGCTCAGAAGGGAAGTTCCAGTCATAGATTTGAACCTCTCTTAGCAACAAAGGCACGAAGCTCAATGGCAGTTGGCGAAGGAGATTGATCCGCCGCACGGCAACTTCACGTCCAAGGGGCGGATAGCTGGAAAATGACGCGGGCTTGAGTTCACTTGGCAGCATGGTGACTAAAGAAATTCAATTGGTTTGCCCTGTGCAAAGCGTGGCGAAAAGCCTAAATAGGAACCCAGCGTAGGCACGAGGTCTGTGGATTCAATCGGGTGCTCCACCAGGACGTTCTGACGTACACCTGCTCCGATCGCCAGCATCCAAGTTGTCCGAGAGCGAACATCACCAGTGCGATGGTGCTGAAAGCCATTGCCGCTTGCTTCCATGTCAGAGTCTCGTCCGAAATCTGGAAGAACGTACATGATTGTCTTACCGGCATACTCCGGATCGGTCTGGATCAAGTTCCAGATCTTCGAGCATAATCGGTCCGTACGACGGATCCCATCGATGTAAAGGGAGAAGGCACCGGCATGGGCAATGTCGATGTCATGCAATGTGATCCACAACAGGCTGGGCGCGAACTGCTTCATCAATTGGTGAAGAACAAAGACGGAAAGTTCGTCAGGGCTTTGTGCATTACGCGCATTTTGAAGAAAGTCCCCGACTGACAGTTTCAGAACGCCTGCGATGCGGGCTAAGTCAGTTTCAACGGTGGCGCTTTCCGAAGAATAGAGAGGGGACTCGTAGTTATCACGAAGCAGAGAGTCGTAGTTGCCGCGCGCTCCCGTCGGTAAAGCGGCAGCCAGCAACCTCTTCGGTAGAATAACGTTCCCTCCGAGCCCAGGACCATATCCGGGATGAAGACTCTCGCCAATACGTTCAAAACCAACGCTGGGGGCTACGATCCAAACATCAGTGCGCGGCCGGTTCAAATCTTTCCGATAATATTCAAACACCGTTGGATTCTGTGGCGGAGCAGCTAGGAAATTATTGATCGTTTCGTAGACTCCGGTAGCTAGACTCGCGTTCGCCACGTAGTGGCCAAGGATTCCGCGATTGACTACCTGGGTAAAAAACGTACCCTGCGGAAGCAACTCTGAAAGCAGGTGGGGGATATTTTCCTGGCCTTCTGTCATGAAAGTTTCGTTGTCGCGTGCACCGCCTCCAAAAGTGACAACGACCGCTTTCTTCTGTCTTGGCAGTTGAGCCGCGCGCAATGGAGAACGTGTAAGGGCTGAGGCCACGCACGCGCCCGTGGCGGAACGCAAAAACTCTCTGCGGTTGAACGATAATGCCCTCGAAATTTCTCGTGACACGTCCATAAAGGCGGATGCGATCAAATGATCTACTCCCGTGCTTGCTGGAGTAGTTATCGACTGCGAAGTATTCTGCTAGCGCTAGATATGGTGTGTCAATGACACAAAATTGCGATCTGAGTGGATAGAAGACAATTGGCCACGAGTACTGCATATGCAGCTTTGTCTGAGTAAGCTGCTTTCGCTCAGACGACCAAGTGTGATTAGTCGAGTGCTGTTCTTACGTCACCGCCGTTGAAGACTCGTGTTCCTCGAGAGGAAGCGGATTGGTCTGAGCAGGTGTCACCAGGCTCATCAGACAGGCGGTGGAGAAGTTGAGGATCAGGGCGAGGAATCCTGCGTTAAATCCGTGGAAAGGGTCGCGGTGGGTGAGCATAAGCGTCGAGGCCGTGGCGAGGCCCAAGACAAGTCCAGCGATGATGCCTGTGGACGTTACCCGCGGCCAGAACAGGCCAAGTACGACGCCTGGGAAGAATTGGGTGACTCCAGCGTAGCCGAGCAGGAGAAGTGCGACGAGTGTGGTGGAGCTGTGCAGAGCGAGTCCGAAGCTGGTAAGTGCAAGAATGAGGACCATAATCTTCGCGAGACGTGCGACGCCATCCTCAGACATGCGGGGCGCGAAGAGCGGACGGTAGACGTTTTTGGCGAAGAGCGTAGAGGCGGTGAGGAGGATGATGGCTGCCGGGACCATGGCGGTAAGAGCGCCTGCACCCCCAATGACACCCAGAAACCATGCGGGAAAGGTTTTGCGGGCGAGCATCAAGAGAGACATATCGCCGTTGGTAAGGCCGGGTACGATGAGTAGAGCGGCGAAGCCTGCAATGAGGATAAAGACGAGGCTGATGGTGTAGAGCGGTGTGACGATGGCGTTGCGGCGCAGGATATGCCCGCTCTTCGCAGTGAAGGCAGCACCGAAGGTATGGGGCCACATATAAAAGCCACAGGCACTGAGGATGACGGTGGAGATGAACCAGGCGTGTCCCATGGTTTTAGTTGCGCCGGGCATGACGAGATGCGTCGGATGGGTTGCGGCGAGCGTATGGAAGAGCGGAGAGATGCCGCCGAAGTAGTGCACGGGAACGTAGATGCCGATCGAGAGTGCAGCGAGGATCATGAGGAGGTCTTTGAGGACGCTTACCCAGGCGACGGCGCGCATGCCTCCCGAGTAGACGAAAAACGCCACGATGGTCACGGCAATCAGCATGGAGAGGCTGCGGGGGATCTGGTCGAAGCTGGCAATTTGAACGATGATGCCAAGTCCGGTGAGCTGAATCTGTAGGTACGGGATGACGAAAAGGACGCCAATGAGGGAGACGAAGAGACCGAGGAACCGGCTGCGATACCGTTTCTCGAAGAAGTCGGACTGTGTCTGAAGACCGTGGCGGTGGCCGAGCTCCCAAATGTAGGGGAGGATGTAGAACGACACAACATAGCCCAGCGTGATGTAGGCCATGATATACAGCGCGGGGCCGCCGCGGGAGTAGGCCCAGCCGCTGGCGCCGAGGAAGGCGAAGGTCGTGTAGATTTCGCCGGCCATAAGCAGCCACATAAAGAGCAGCCCGAAGCTGCGGCCGGCGATGGACCACTCCTCGAGGTTCATCTGGCGACCCTTACCTGCGCGAAAACCCACGAGACTGCCGACGAAGACGATGGAGAAGATAACGCTCATGGCGACGATGGCGGGCGTCATGGGGCAGTCGATCCTTTCTTCTTGTGCCGTTCTTCGATTCGGTTAGCGATTGCCATGCAAATACTGCTGAACACGATCCAGAGGACAAGCCAGAAGAGGTTAAAAGGCAGGCCCAGGATCAGCGGCGAGACCCGATCCCACCACGGCACAGAGAAGCACATGCCGAGGAAGGGGATCAGGCCGACAAGAACGGCAGGTAAGGATGGTCTTCGCATGATGGTTTGAGCTGAGGATCTGTTTTCAAGCGAAATCGATGGCGATCACTTCGTAGTCGAGTACGGAGGGAACTCGGCACTTGAGAGTGTTGCCAGTTACAGTGTGCTGCATCGGGCCTTCTTTGACCAGAGTATGGACGCGGGTGACGCGCTTTCCTTTAGGCAGATCGACCTCGACAGTCTGTGGGGGCGAGGCAATAAGCTCGTGCATCTGAGGCCGCATAGCCATGGGATTGGTCAGATTTACAAGGTGAACCGTCATAGAGTTCTTCTGCATCCATACGGTCGCGTCGAACATACCTTGACCCGTCATGCGGAGTGGCGAAGGCTCCTCGGTGGCCCACTCGATAGAGTTTGTGAGCAGTCGACCATGATCGTGGGCCATGACATCCCAATAGACGCGGTCGATATCCCACGGGAAGTAAACGACGCGGCCCTTGCCGATCTGATTCATAAAAACATCAGGGATGTCGGTTTTATCGACCGTCCAAAAGGTCTTTTCCATGGGAAGATTGGCGACTGCTGGAATGCGCGAGAGCGGTTGCTGAGCTGCGGTTGAATGAGCGGTTACGTTCAGCTGCCACGTTCCCCCGATCAGTGTTTCTGCGTCTTCCATATCTCGGAGGAGAGTCGGATAAAGAGGATTCTGCTTCTGCGGATACAGATAGGTGTTCTGGACTGGACCCTTGGTGTTGACGCGAGAGACAAAGGAGGCACCAAAGAGATCGGCCAGGCCGAAGTCTTTGCGGAGATTGCCTTGCTCATCGCAGAGCGACGTCTCATAGGTAGCGACTATGCTCCCTCCACGATGGACGAAGTCGCGCAGCTGCTGGCACTGGTCGTTGGAGAGGGCGGCGATGTTGGGCAGAATGAGAGTTTTGAAGCGGCCGATGTTGTCGGGCGTGAGGGTGTGGTCGTGCACCATCTCGAAGGGAATGCGGGCCTCGATGAGAGCCTGATAGAAACCAAGCTGCGGGTCTTCGACAAGACGACGAGCATCGGCGGCGCCGGCGTACAGCTCTGCGGTCTGCTGCGAATAGACCATGCCGACGCGGGCGATGGGCTCGGTATTGCGAAGGTAGCGTTCGTTCTTGTAGTGCCAGACGTAGAGGTCTTCGATGACCTTGAGGCCGCGGCGATCGTGAAGCTGTCCGGAGACCATGTTGAACCAGGGACGGAGACCGTTGGCGACGCCGTCCTGCACCCAGACGCGAGTTTCCGCGGGGCTCTTGGTGGAGTTGAGCCAGCGATAGGGCGAGACGATGCCGACGTTGAAGATGCCGCCGATGGCTTTGTTGCCGAGGGTGGAGCGATACTCCTTGCCGTTTTTTCCGTTGGCCCACGGAACCATGACTCGCTCGCGGCACTGACGATCGGCGAAGAGGGTCGGAGAGAGCTCGCCGACCTTCTTCATGTCGAGACCGCTAAGAGCTCCGCCGCCGGAGTTGGCGATGTAGCGGGCGTCGGGGCGAGCTTTGCGAACGACCTTATCCCAGCGTTCCCAGATCTCGAAGCGGCGCGCCTGCTCCCAAGCGAGGTAGTGGCGATAAACGGGATTGCGCGGGTCGTGATTGCGGGGAAGATCTTCGTTGTAGGCCTGACGGAAGTCGTGAACGCAATGCTCGCAGTAGCACATGCCGTTGCCGGTCCAGCGATTGGAGAAGATGCCGCCGACGTCGTACATCTCGACGATCTCTTGGGTGACATCTGTCATGAAGTCGAGATTGTAGGGTCCGAGGGTACAGGTCAGCCACATGCCTGGATAGTCGGGATGAGGACGCTTCTTACCGTTGGCGTCGACGGAGATCCAGTCGGGGTGAGCCTCGTAGACGTCCTGATAGGTGGCGTGGGGATCGGTGCGGGCAAGCACGACGATGTTCTGCTTACGGCAACCGTCCACCATCTCAGCATAGAAGCTCTCGTTGCCGGGGAGCCACTTGCTGCGGTGGTGGTACTTGATCTTGGTGGGATAGAAGGCGACGACTCCTCCGGCGGAGAGGCAGGCGCCGTCGGCGTGGATGCGCCGGAAGTAGTCGAGCCAGAAGGCGCGATCCATCTTGGCAGGATCGTCTTCGGTGAGATTGAGCTGAGCCCAGCGCATGGGGCGATCGAACCACTCGGAGTCAGAGCCCAGAGGAGCGGCACCTCCTGGTGAGGTCATAGCGAAGGCCGCGGCGGCCGCTGTGGTCTGGAGGAAGTCCCTGCGAGTCAGCATGAATAAATCTCCGGATCGATCTCAAAGAGTATCTATTTTTTTCATCCGGGCCGCCTTCGCTCAATAGGCAGCCCGCTGATTGAAGTTAGAACTGATAGCGAAGAGCGAACTGCATGATACGCGGATCGCCAGCGGTCGTGATCTTGCCGAACGATGTAGAGAGATTGCTGAGGTTGCCGTCGGGCTGACCGAAGTTGGCATGGTTGAGCGCGTTGAAGAACTCGGCACGGAACTGAATGGTTCCGAAGTCTTCGCTGATGGGGATGCTGCGGACGAGGGAGAGGTTGACGTTGGCGAGGCCGGGACCGGAGATGATATTCCGGCCCGCGTTCCCGTAGGTGCCTGGGAGATTGGCGGTGAAAGCAGCAGTGTTGAAGAAGCGGTTGATCTTATCCGTTTTATTGGTATACGAAGCGCGATAGGGGATGCCGACGACGTTCGGGCGATCGAAGTTGACGCCGGTGAAAGAGGCATCGCGGCCGGTGGTCACCGTGAAGGGATTGCCGCTGGAGAGTTGAATAAGACTATTGACTCCCCAGTTGGCAAAGACGCCCCGCAGGATGGGATTGGCGTCCTTATAGAAGGGAATCTGATAGACGATGGAGCCGGCAAAGACGTGGCGACGATCGAAGTCGGAACGTCCTCGATCCGCGCCGGGATTTGCCGGGTTCTGCGGGGTCTGCCCTAGATTGGTCGCAGAGTACTGATCGAGCAGCTTCCCGAAGGTGTAGGCGGTCATGAAGGTGAGTCCATTGCTATAGCGCTTGGAGAGCGACGCCTGCATGGAGTGATAGGTCGCGGGAGAGCAGGTGCAGACGAGCCTTAAGCTGCCGTAGACACCGGGCAGCAGGGGGCGTCGGGAGTCGGTATTTGCAATGGTGGACGAGGGGCCGGTGTAGACTGCCGGGTTCGCCTGCAGCATACGGATCAGGCCATGCTCAAGTTTGCCAACGTACCCAATGTTGAACTGCATGCCTCCGGGAAGTTGTTGCTGGATGGATACGCTGAAGTTGTGGACGTAGGGAGCGTTCAGCGTGGCCGTGGGCACAGTAAAGAGGCTCATGGGGAGGGTGAACTTGGAGTTTTGCGGAGAGTACACGTAGGGAAACGGATCTACGGTTCCGGTGTAGGGGGCCACCATGCTACGGGGTGCATTAACTGTATTGGAGATGACGAAGGGCTGATTGACGGCAGCGTACGTGAAGACGTCGGAGCGTAGATCTTCAAAGAACATGCCGTAGCTTGCGCGAACGCTGGTGCGGCCATCTCCGCGAGGATCGAAGGCTAGACCGACACGCGGAGCGATGTTGTTGTAGTCGCCGGGAACCAGACCGTTGGGGATGCCGGTGTCGCCGGGGAAGACCATGCCGAGAGGAGCATTGGGATTGACTGTGGATCTCTGACCGGCGCGGAAGGTGTTGGTGTGGTTCTGCGTAATGCCAAAGGGCTGGAAGATCGAGTAGCGCAGGCCAAGATTCAGGGTGAGACGGTTGGAGACGCGGAAGTCATCCTGTGCGAAGATGTAACCGTCCCAGGTCTTGGCGTTGCGGTGATAAGGGCTGGCCTGCAGAAGACGAACGGGGCGGCCGATGAGGAAGTCCGCGAACGCGTTGTTGGTCTGCGAGCCATCGAAGGTAAAGGTGCCGTTGTTGCCTGAGGAGCCGAAGTTGTAGAGCTCAAGCCGCTCGATCTCTCCTCCGATGCTGACGGAGTGTTTTCCGCGGTTCCAGCGGATAGTGTCGCCGAGCTGGTAGATATTATCGTGCTCGTTGAATAGATCGGTTGTGTTCATGTTCACAAAGCCGCTGATATTGAGGTTGGGGAGCTGCGGTGTGACGACGCCGGGGAACTTGGCGCCGAAGTCCGAGAGCTGACGCTTGTCCTTCTGCGTGACGTTGGAGTCAATGCGAGAGACATCGATGCGAAGCTCATTGAGCAGAGAAGGGCCGAAGGTATGAGTAAACTGCGAGGCCCAGTTCTGCAGGTTCAGGCTGGTATCACTGGGAGCATAGGGAGTGAGCGTGCCGGCTTGGCTGGTGAGGATTCCCTTATCGCGGAAGTAGCGGACGGAGAGAAGATTTCTTTCAGTGACGTTGTAGTCGCCGCGGACGATGTACTGATCGTCATTGGTGGGGCTCGGAACGAGCTGAACCACACCCGTCCCAGTGGGTGACGTGGGGATGAAAGCGTTCATCAGATTGACGGAGACGGGATCGAAGTCGGCAGGATTGATCTGGCCGTTGGGATACGTGCCGCCATGGATGGGGTTTTTGAGGACCGTGTTGGCCCCAAAGGCACCGTTGCGCTGTGCCGCGGTGGGAATAAACGCAGGAGAGATGATCTGCGACTGGCGGACACGTGTGCCCTGGTAGGAGCCGAAGAAGAAGAGCTTGTCATGGAGAATGGGGCCGCCGAAGGTCCCACCGAACTGATTCTGCTTGAGCGAGGGCTTTGGAGTAGGTTCGCGGGTGAAGTAGTTGCGCGCGTTCAATACGGTGTTGCGTAAGTAGTCGTATGCAGAGCCGTGGAACTTGTTGGTTCCTGCGCGTGTGACGGCGATGAAGATACCGCCGGAGTTGCGACCGTACTCAGCGCTGGGGCTGCTCGTAAAGATCTGGAACTCCTGGAGTGCGTCTGGATTGGGGAGATTCAGTGAGGTGTTCTGTGTGATGTTCTTCCACGACGCTCCATCGAAGCGAAATTCATTCTGCGTGTCCCGGCCTCCGGCCACAGTAATACCGGCGCCGCCTCGGCTCTGGGTCTGCACGGTGGGTGGATTGATGATGTTGGTCACTCCGGGCACAACGGCCGCAAGGGTAAGGGCGTTGCGGCCATTGAGAGGAAGCTCCTGAATGCGTTCGCGGCTGACGAGCTCTCCCATGGTGGAGGAGTGCGTATCTACACCGGAGGCCTGTGCATCCACCTGAACCGTCTGAGAGGTGGAGCCTAGGGAGAGCGCCGCATCGACGCGGGCGTTCTGATTGACGACCAGCGTGATGCCGGTCTGCAGGAACGTCTCAAAGCCCGACATGGTGACTTTGAGCTGGTAAGGGCCGATGGGGAGATTGGTGAAGAGATAATTGCCCTCAGCATCGGTTTGAGTGGTGCGGGTGAAGGAAGTCTGAGTATTCGTAGCAGTAACCGCTGCACCGGGAACGACAGACCCGCTGGGATCATGTACTACTCCAAGTAGGGAAGCGGTCGTGCTCTGACCATACAGGCTGGGAGCAGCGCAGATAGCGACTGTGACGAGTACAAGGAGAACAGGAAGTAATTTCCGGTACATATCAACCTCCTTTGATCGAACAATTCCAGGTTGTTTTTTTTTGAAACTCGTGCAGGCTACGCTGGCGCAGTTTCTTTCCTGCTTCGTACTCGGCATGCGGCGAGGTCTTCAAGAACACGGATGGAACCGCTGATATCTTCATCGCCATAACCCATGGCGATGGCCGCGCGCAGCTGCTGTTGTGTCGCAGCTGTAGTAGAGAGCGGTATTCCAAGTTCCGATGCAACCTCGAGGGCAAGACCGAGATCCTTCTCCAGCCAACGGACCGAAAAAGTGGTCGCGAAGTCTCCACGCAGTACTGAGTCTGCTTTGGTGGAGGTATAGCCGGAGCGCGCCCCCGTGTTGTTTAGGATCTCGATCATGACCTCTGGGTCAACGCCCCCCTTCGTACTCAGAACCAATCCTTCGTTGAAAGCTTGAAGGATATTGCCGAGGATGAGGTTTTGCGTGACCTTGGCGTGCAGACCCATGCCCTGTTTTCCGCAGTAGTAGAGGGCTCTGCCCATAGTCTCGAATAGGGCTCTGGTCTGCTCGAATGTGTCGCGGTCGCCTCCGATCATGAAGGAAAGCGTTCCGCTTTCCGCACCCGCTTTGGAGCCGGTGCAGGGAGCGTCGAGGAAGCGGATTTTTTTTGCTGCCAGTTCGCCGGCGATCTGCTTGCTGATCGTCGGCGAGACTGTGCTGCAGTCAACGATCAGTGAGTCTTGCGCTGCACCTTGGACGAGCCCGTCTTTTCCAAGGATGACTTCAAGGGACATTGCTGTATTACCGACACAGAGAAAACTGGTCTGGCTGTTCCGGGCAACTTCGGCCGGGGTTTTGGCGAGCGCACAGCCGTGCTGCTGGGCGAACTTCTGAGCCTTGGCCGTATTGTGTGACCACACCATCACCTGATGACCCGCCGAGATGAGATGGCCAGCCATGGGAGCACCCATGATGCCAAGACCCAGAAAACCCACGTTCGCCACGAAAACACACTCCTGGAAGAAAAGATTCCGCTACGAAAGCCATCGAGGAGATTATGCTGTCGGTCGGAAATTATCGAAAGATTGTCATATTGTCATACCAATGTCAAGTAGGAATTCGTTAGGGAGGGAGTTGCACTGTGGCAACCATCTCACTCTGTGTTGCAAGCGCTGCGGCATTCACCCTTACAAAATCCACCTATGGTTAAAGCGCTGCGGGGGACCTCATGGTTCGGAAGTGTCATTGTCGTGCAGTGTAGATTCTGTGACACTAAGCTAGGCGGCGGAAGCCGCTTTTCCCAAGGCTGTCATTTAAATGGATCGTCTTACGCTGCTCAGTATGCAGGGTGGCCTGCTCGCGTTCATGGGTGTCGTCATCTTTCTTGCATGGCGTACCCAACGTCGTCCGTACTCCGACAACGGTCCGGTCTGGTTTTCCATCGGCTATGTAGTAGGCGGCATAGGCCTGTATCTTCAGGCCTATCGCGGAATTATTCCCGCGTTTTTTGCCATCATTCTAGGTAATTTCTTGTTCCTGATGACCTATGTCTTCATGGAACGTGCAGTGGCAATCACCACGCATCGTCGCAGTTATATGCAGTGGCTGCTAGGCGCAAATGTCGTTTTCATCCTGAACTATGTGTACTTCACGTACTTCAAGCCCGATGTGATCGTGCGGACGATCGAAGCGGTGATTATTATGCCGGCGATGCAGATTCCGATCTGGATTCATTTGGTCCGGTGCAAAGAAAAGACGATCAGGCCGGCTCTTCAAGCGATGTCGGCCGTACTCGTCGTGCACATGATGATGAACTTTGTGCGAGTGGTGGGAGTCCTGACGTTGCACAAAGCCGATGCCTGGTTTACATGGACCGGCGTGATTACGATTGCGGGATTATCGATCTCGTTTATGTGGATCGACTCTCTGCGAATCCGAGAAGAACTGGAACGCAGGGCTATGACGGATCCACTGACAGGTCTACTGAATCGCCGTGGTTTGGACGAATTGGGTACTCGCGAGCTCAGCCGTGCCCGCCGTCTCGGTCTGCCATGTTCAGCTTTAGCTCTCGACTTGAACTATTTCAAGCAGATAAACGACACATATGGTCATGTAGCGGGGGATGATGCTCTTTGTGCTGTTGCGGTCGCGCTTCGTTCCTCGCTCCGCATAACCGATGTGGCTACACGAATTGGAGGTGACGAGTTTTTTGTGATTTTGCCTGGATCAGATGAGCAGAGCGCTGACGAGATCTGCGAACGGCTCCGCGCAACCATTCACGGTGTGACTCTGGAGACGGCTGGCGGACAAAGTTTCTCGATTACTCTAAGCATTGGCTGCACTACCTTGCGCGGAGAGGATATGACGATTGCAGATCTCCTTCGCGAAAGTGACGCTAAGCTCTACGGTGAGAAAGAATCCCTTTCTGGCAGGTGAGGCGAAGTGTCGGCGATATGATCTACACTTCCTCTGCTGCTTCTTGAGTTACGCTGTTGTGTATTTTACGAGGATGCAGACATACGGCAGCACTTAGCATTCGCAAAGTTCTCGCATGAGGCCATTTTGTAATGCTGAATGTTCAGAACTCATAGCCGTTGGGTGATACTTTTCTCCTCAGTAAACTCGATATCATCCGTACTAGGAACGTCTTGTTGCAGCTGAGCCGCTTCATCCGTTGCGAGCGCAAGGTCGAGAAAACCTTTATATTTGAAGCCTGCCAGGCGTAGCAGATCCATGTATCGCGCGACGAGTGCGACAGCCTGATCGAGATCTGCAAGAGACTTCGAGGAGGATTCAGATCGAAGAAGCTGTGGCAACTGGATCCAAAATAAGATCTCTTCAAGCCGTTCCTGGTTTATATACTCAATTCCGCCCGTGTCGTTTGTGCCAATAAGCCAACGAACATCAGGTTCTGACCAAAATTCTTCTGTGCGGAAGATCTGTTCTGGAGTTTTCCCGGAAAATTTCAGTAGTGCGCGAACCTCAGCCGCGGCTTTCCAGGCTGCCTCCCCTTCTAGCCCCACAGAAGAGAATGTCTCCGCCAATGCCCATCGAAGATTTAGCTTTTCAAACGCTTCAAACGGGTCGATCTCCGATGGGAGAGCTTGGAATACCAGCCATGCTAAAACTGGTGCCCAGGCCTGCATGGGAGAGAACTTTACATTAAGGTCAGGCAGAACTGCGGAGACAGCCTTCCGGAGATTATTGGGTAGAGCGGAGACTCTTGAAGGGATCTCAAGGGACGCTTCGGTCCACGCTATAAACTGAGGTTGCTTTGAATCGGTCGTCCCCGAGTCGAGACCTTCCAGGCCAGACAGACCGTCGAACGTCTTCACCTTGCTTGAAGAAATGCTGCCGTCGATGATTAGAAGCTCTGCCAGCTGATCGCGAAATTGATAGGCGTGTTCAATAAAGTCTGCGAGGTGAGAACTGATACTCTCTCGCCTATTTGAACCGGGCTTCGTTCCTGGCGGCGTTCCGCTTGCGGCGGCGTCGATATCTTGGGCCCCATCGAAATCCTGGTCAGGGAATGCCTCGGTTTTCTTCTCGGCTCTCTTAGAGAGGGCTATAAATGTTTCAATACTTCTCGTCGATATAGCTCGTCCAAGCGTTTCAAGAAGCGGGCGGGTCTGGAGCTTGGAAAGAGCTTCTTCGAGACTGTATACACCGGAGCCATGAAGCGCCAGGCACAGACGATCCCATGGCTGAGCGGCGCTCGGTTGAAGTTCACGCCATTTTAGCAATGCGACGTGCTGATATCCGCGAAGCGATAAGGTTAAGCCATGATCGCGGAGGTCACTGACGTACCGTAAATATTCCAAACCTAAGACATTATCTCGATACGCGACGAGCATGGAAGCATCAGTTGGCAAGTCAAGCCCATGAAATAGACTCTTCTGTTGGAGATTTCCGCTCGCCTTATCGAGAAATCCCACCGAGAAATGGATTGTCCCATGAGTTGATTCATAGCTGTTGTTGTAGAGAATTAATGCACGTTCGTGGCCATGGCGATTGGAGTAAGCGAATACATTTTCGTCGACCTTGCCTTGATCATTCCAAAAATCATAGAGCAGAAAATGTTCGCTCTCTGCAAACAGGTGGCGAGACTTCAGAAGGGGAGCGATCAAGTGTTGATGCCTTGCAACCAGATCGTCGTTGGGAAACTCATCGAGCCGGGCTTGCTTAAAGTCCATTCCGTATCGTTCAGTGAAGCCTTCAATCTGACCATGTCCAAACATGGGAAGCCCCGGCAACGTTACGAGGAGCACCGAGACGCCAAAGTATTTATCGCCCGCTCCAAATTGATCAATTGCAGTGCGTTCGTCCGGATTACTCATGAAGTTGACATAGCGCTTCAGAATGTCTGGATCGAACTCCACTGTCTTTTTGAGGTACGATCTGTATTTGGCATTCTCTTCATCGCGCAGCATGTTCATGAAGGCACTGTTATAGACCCGGTGCATGCCCAGTGTGCGGACGAAGTATCCCTCAAGTAGCCAAAAAGCTTCAGCCAAAAGAAGAGTACCCGGCACCTCCGCTGCCACTCGATCAACAACCTCGCGCCAGAATTCTTGTGGCATAAGCGCGTCGAAGGCTTCTTGGGACAATGCATACTCTGCTCTGGAGGGAATTGATCCACCAGCTCCTGGCAAAGGAAACCATAGACGTTGCACGTGGCGCTTCGCCAGAACCATCGCTGCATCAAACCGAATGATAGGAAAGCGTCTCGCAACATCCAGGATGACCTGGATGACGTGTTCTCGTACTTCGCTCTTTGAATAATCAAGTTGCGCCGTATCGTTCCAGGCAAACGTTGTTCCATCGTTGCCGTGATACAGATAGCGGGTTACGCCATCCGCATGGTGACGAAGACGGAAGACGACGGCAGCATCGGTGTGGTCATAGTAGTGGTCTTCGATCTTGATCTCGACTCGAGAATCGAAGGAAACGTTCGGGCCTTCGAAGCTATATACGGGAAACGGGCTCTCCCAACGGGACAGAAACCAATCCGGATGCTCAATGACCCAGTCGGAGTCGATTCCCATATGGTTCGGCACCATATCGCTGGCGAGTCTCAGACCTCTGACGGCTGCATGGTGTTTCAGGCGAAGGAAGGCCTCCTCCCCGCCAAGGTCTTGCGCGATAGTGTAGTTCTTCAATGAGTAGGCGGAAGCGACGGCATCACTATTACCGCGCAGACGTTTTATTGTTCTCGAGGCGTGGCTACGTTCCCAGAGTCCGATCAGCCACAGGCCGGTGATCCCTCTGTCCGCCAACAATTTAAGTTCTTCGTCGGGAATCTGATCGAGACGGTGAATGTGGCGACCGTACTTCTTCGACAACTGCTCCAGCCACACATAGGTGTTTTTAGCGATCAGGACCACAGTTGGCATCCACGCCTGATCGGCACTGAATGCTTCATATTCGTTGAGAGGGGCTTGATAGTCTTCTGCGTATCGGCGAAAAGAAGCGTTGTTCTTAAGGGAGTCCTTGTCCCACCCAAAACCTACAAACTCGTCTCCAATAAAACCTTCCGTGATTCGGCCCTGATCGCCGTGTTGATGCGGCACGGGGCCCGGCGGATGGAACCGCATCCAAATTGCGATCTCTTCCTCTCGCAAAACGTCAATCGCCAGCAACACACGGCTGAGATCTTTGCCAAGGATCGGAGACCATTGCTCCCGAATATAGTCCAGCTGCCCCGTAAGAGAGTTTGGCGAGGCCAACATCGGCGCGGTGAGGGCCTCCAGCAATGTCCCTAGACCTGACTCGACCGGAGGGCGCGTCTTTAAAAAGTTGGGCAGAATGGCCGTTGCAGCCGTATAGGCAGTCGTGTCTTTTAGGGTCTTATCGTTAAACAAAATGTTAAAGGGTGCGAAAGCGGGATTTGTATTCGCTAGCCACAGCAAAATCAACTCTTCGAGAGCGGCTTCACGGTTCGACACACCATCGGTTCGTCCCGAAAGCCACTCCTGCGCCGTTACTTCGTTGCGAAATACCGCAACGTTGGGGAACTGCTCTGTAAAGGACCAAAGGAGCTTATCGAGATCTTCCGAGCCGATCTCCTTCGACAGAAAACGAAGCGTATCGGTCAAAACGAGAGGGTCAACCTTACTGCGGTAGCTCGCAATCAGTGCATGACCGAGCTCGTCTATTAGGCCCATCGCAAAGAGCGATGCTCCGTTGATCGTGGTCTCAGGAGAACTGTTCCGACCGTCAATCACATTAAGTTGTTCCGCCAATTTGCGGCTGGCGGTCACGTTCGCGAAAATGACATTGCCGGAAAAACTGAAAAGTAGATCACTGAGATCGACACGCTCACGGACACATCGTGAAATATGAAACTCCATTGTGCTCCTCATCTTCGCACCTGACGTTCAGATGACAATCTCCGCGATTCTAAATGTAGTTTTAGTCTGCACCGGTGGATCGCGGAGGGAAAGTGTGTGCAATCAGACAGTTGCATGGTAGGTTGTGCCATATCTCGTAGGAACGCGAAGCCCCCGATGATGGATCACTAACCATTCATACGTTGGTGCTGCGTGACTATCCTCCCCGTTTCGAACCTATCTCGCTATCAGATGCCTATTTTTCAGATAGAGGTCGGCTGCCACGGCCAAGTCTCTCAGACGATTGCGCTTCGATGGGAATGCGCACGCTCCTTATCGTCGAATCTGCCAGGATGAGTAATGGAGGAGAAAGGTCAAACACGGTACGTCTGATAGCATCGGTCTGACAAAAGACCGCTACGACTTCATACAAAAGTGGGCTCGATTTTCCAAAATATTCGGGGATTCATGACTGTCGGCTTCACCTTCGTCCCGAACTTCGTAATAGCTGCGGTGTAGGGTAGAGATGGGGGCAGTGCGAGATGCGCATCGCGGCAAAACTGATACAGGGAATTGAGCTGACCCTTATATAGCCAATGAATTGTCCATAGCCTTGGGTATTTCCACGCGTTCATCCGAGATACGTTCTTCCTGACGTAAAGTGATGACCGGAGCTTTCGACATGGTGATCACGTGATGTACGACGCCAGCCGCGAGCAGACGCTCTGCTTTAGATGCCCCGGTTGTTCCGAGGATGATCAGGTCCGCATGCATCTGGCTCGCTTCCACGAGGATTTCCGTCGCTGGATTGCCTTCGCGTATAGCGATGCTTGGCGATGACCAGATTTTCGTTTCTTCGGTAATTAGGCGTACAAGATCGCCTTTGCGCTGTTCGCATAATTGTTGATGCTTCTTTTTATCTGAATGCTCAGGCGTTATGACATGCAATAAGGTCAAGCGTGCTTGATGAAGATTTGCAATCGCAAGGGCCAACTGAGCGCTATCCTGACTCTTGCGATGCAGAGATGTAGCAAAAAGAATCGACTTCGGCTCGGAGTCTGGATGTACCTGCGGACGGACATGAGGTCCTATAACGCACACTGGCACATCTACCTCATGGAGAAGGCTCTCGGCCACAGAACCAAGAAGAAGACGCTCGATCGTCTCTGGACTCCTTGTGCCTACAACCACTCGATCCACATTGCGTTCTTTGACAAGTGAAGAAATCTGATTTCCTGGCGTGCCTTCCAGGATGATCGACTCACACAAAATGCCTTCTTGTTGAAACTGCTTGACGATACGGTTCAGATTCATTTGAGCGGAACGTACTATAGGTCCAGGAAGAACGAACGGCTGGCCATTCAACGGATCTGCCTTGATGGGCGTCGGTTCGATGACGTGGACCAGAAGAACCGTAGCGTCGCTACATTTTGCTTGCGCAATCACATGCGACACCAAATGGGGAGCATCCTCAAGGTTGGTTGCAAGAAGAATCGTATCTGGCTCGCTCCATCGGCGCAGAATCGCTCTATTCATAAACTCTCCTTTTTCGACTCCGATGTAAACGATAGATGGTGCAGAACAATGCTTCTGATTGTGTTGGAGGCCCGCTAAGATGTTTCTCTCTTGGCATGTAACTTTTCTCGAAAAAAGATCATGGGAACGAGCTGGAGGACGGACATCGTTGCCACATAGCCCAACAACGTCGCTGTGTTTCGTGTCGACAGCCGGTATCCGACGATAAGTGCAATTCCCAGGAGAATTTCAACGACAGCCCCCATAATTAATGCTTGTTTATAAGCTCGATGCCGTTCCAAATGGCGAGCCAGACGCAGTTCTGCAAAACCAAACAAAAAAGCGTGTGGCGAAGCAACAAGCGCAACGGTCTGAATGGATGCCGATTCAGCAATTGCAAGATAAAGTGCGCATCCCAGCGAAAACAGCGCCAGCGTGAGATAAGTCAGGAACTCGCGTTTGTGCTGTCTCCCAAACTGAAAGGCCATGACTCCTTCGACCATGCCCATATAGCCGAAAGCAGTAGCAGCCAGCACAATGACGATAAAAGATGCAATGACCTCCAGGCTCTCACTGGCAAAGATCGGATGCAGTGTCATCAGGAGGGCCACAAAGATTGTTAGGATAGCTGCCAGTATGCCGAAGGTCAGACGGTGCAGTTTGAGTTCATACCTCATTCCCAGGAAGCTACTATTCGACTGGAGGGATTGCAGTGACGAGGATCACTTTCTAGGGGTCGAACCGTGAAAGATCAAGCCCGATGATGGTTTAGACCGGCCGTCGAACAGTTGGCGTCCCCGACGGGATTCGAACCCGTGTTATCGCCGTGAAAGGGCGGTGTCCTGGGCCGGGCTAGACGACAGGGACGTTGGTAGGACTATGAAGGATGGTCCTGGCACTAAGGATATCACTGTGCCGAGTCGACCTAAGGTGTCACCTTTCAAGGGCAAAGGCATACTACTGTTATGTCTTCAAAGGATTCCAAACTCTAAAGAATGACAAATCAGTTGGCCATTTCCCGTTACAAATATCTCGACGCCTTGACGACCGCATTTGTGGTCATCCTGCTGGTTTCCAATCTTGTAGCCCAGAAGGTCTGTCTCATCGGCTCATTTGCTGTGAGCGGGGCAATCCTCCTCTTCCCGATCACATATATCTTCGGAGACGTCTTCACCGAGGTGTACGGTTTCGCCGCCTCTCGCAGGGCAATATGGTTGGGTTTCTTTGGAACTGCATTGCTCTATCTAATAGGAGCCATCACGATTGCTCTTCCACCCGCTCCGGGATGGCCCAATCAGAAGGCATTCGCGACTGTCTTTGGGTTTATCCCGCGAATTCTCGCTGCCAGTCTGATAGCTTTTTGGGCCGGCGAGTTTGCCAACTCCTACACCATGGCCCGGCTCAAACTGCTCACAAACGGTCGGATGCTTTGGACCCGTACCATCGGCTCGACCATTATCGGACAGGCGGTTGATACGACAATTGTCGTTTTTCTCACCTTTGGTGGAATCGTACCGCTGCGTATTTTGGGGAATATGATAGCTACTGGCTATCTCCTCAAGGTTGGGTACGAGATCCTGGCAACACCCCTAACCTATGGGGTGATTCATTGGCTCAAACAAGCCGAAGGAGCAGATGCGTTCGACCGGCATGAAAACTTTAACCCTTTCTCTTTTTCTCAGAAACTGCGAGCCGAAGATTGAAAGCGGGGCGGAACTGGTCCCTGAGGCTCTCCTTTTTGCGCATCTTTGAACGGATACCGTCATCTAAGCTAAAACACTAAAGTTATTTGCACGGCTAAATTTGAGCATCCTGCGGCTTTCTGTCTCGTCCAATCTTCCGGAGAACGACAGAGGCGAACAGTAGAACTGTAGTTCTGTGTAGTTTGTGAGGAGAGAGACCCTTGTCCGAGATCGTATCTTCGAAATCTTTAAAGTTTGTACTTTCGCTGGCTGCCAGTGCAGCACTCGGCGTCTCATTGTCCGGATGCAAACATGAGGCTGCTGCAGCTCCGCCGCCGCAAGCGATGCCGGTTAAAGTGGAAGCTGTTTCTTTGTCGCCGGTCCCCGCTTCGGACACCTATGTTTCGACCATAAAAGGAAGACGGTCGGCAACCCTGCAACCACAGGTGGATGGTAATCTCACCCGAATCTTTGTAAAGTCCGGAGACGTGGTCAGAGCAGGGCAGGTTTTGATGCAGATCGATCCTCTAAAACAATCTGCAGCTGTCCAGTCTCAGCAGGGAACTCAGGCTCAGAAAAAAGCGCTGTACGACTACAACAAGATTCAGGTGGAACGGCAAAAGAAACTGTACGAAGCGGGTGTAGTTTCACGTGACGCATTCGATCAGGCTACCCAGGCGTACGAAAATTCGAAGGCCGATTACGACGCAAATGCCGCGCTGACGCAGACCCAAGAGCAGCAACTTGGTTACTTCCAGATACGCGCGCCGTTTGCCGGCGTGGTCGGTGACGTTCCGGTCCACGTTGGGGATTACGTCTCCTCATCAACGGTATTGACCACAGTCGATGAGAATGTCGATCTTGAAGCCTATATCTTTATTCCCACCGAGCGAGCTGGCGAAATCCGGACCGGTCTCCCGGTCGAAATTATTGATACAGATGGAAAAACCCTCGTCAAGTCGACTGTAAACTTTCTCTCGCCTCAGGTGGATAACGGCCTTCAAAGTATTCTGGCGAAAGCGCCGATTCCCCGCGGAACTAAAGGACTTCGTACAGAGCAACTGGTCAAGGCTCGCGTGACCTGGAATACGAATTCGTCACCTGTCGTTCCTGTTCTTGCAGTGACCCGCATCGGTGGCCAGTCGTTCGTATTCGTAGCGGCGGCCAAGGATGGAAAGTACGCGGCTCATCAGGTCCCGGTCATTCTTGGCGAGCCAATCGGCAACAGCTATCCAGTAATAAGTGGGCTGAAGCCGAACGATAAGGTTATCGTTTCCGGACTGCAGTTTTTGCAGGATGGTGCTCCCGTCCAGCCGATGGGCTAGGGATGGTTGAAGGGTAACTTCTCCCTTCGGTCGGCTTCTAAGCCAGGATGCCGCGAAGGCGATTGTATTTTCCGGTGCCAACCGTGCCGGTAAGAGGTTCATCTTGTTTGTAGATTTCTTCATCCGCCGTCCGATCTTCGCTACGGTCTGCGCTCTGCTGATCGTTCTGGCAGGTGCCGTCGTCATTCCGACGCTGCCGATCTCTTTGTATCCGCAGCTGGCGCCTCCGCAGGTTGTCGTAACCAGCAACTATATTGGTGCTAACTCGCAGATCGTGGAATCTGCTGTGACGATTCCGCTAGAGACCGCGATCAATGGCGTCGAAGGCATGCGTTATATGAGCTCTACCAGCTCAAATGACGGAACCTCTCAGATCACCATTACCTTCCGTACGGGATATGACCTCTCGATCGCTGCCGTCGACGTGCAGAATCGTGTCGCCTCTGCGCAGGGACGTCTGCCTGCCACGGTCAATGCAACCGGTATCACCATTACGAAAGCGAATAGCAACTTCGTTTTTGCAGCCGGTGTATTTGCCCAGGGAGGGAAGTATTCTCAGGAATTCATCTCCAACTATCTGGATGTGTACGTCAAGGACGCCCTTAAGCGTGTTCCGGGCGTAGGCGATGTCATCATTTTTGGTGAGCGCAAGTACGCGATGCGCATCTGGCTCGATCCCGCAAGACTTGCAGCCCGTGGGCTCACGGCTCTCGATGTTACCAATGCGCTTTCGGAACAGAACGTCGAAGTCGCTGCAGGTCAGCTTGGTCGCCCTCCAGCCGACAGCAAGCAAGACTACCAGATGGCCGTGCGAGTAGTTGGACGGCTCTCTGATCCCCGTCAATTCGAAAACATCATTCTCAAGAACTCACCGAACAGCGGTGGTCTTGTCCTCCTCAAAGATGTCGGCCGCGCTCAGGTGGGGGCTGAAAGCTACGACACCATGTTGAAGTTTTCAGGCGGGGATGCGGTCGGTCTCGGTGTGCAGCAGCTTTCCAACGCCAATGCTCTTGAAGTCGACAGGCAGTGCAAAGCGGTTCTGCTGGAACTATCGAAATCATTTCCTCCTGGATTGCAATACGTTGTCGCATTCGACACCACGACGGTCGTCGGCGACTCTGTCAGAGACGTCGTCCACACGCTGTTTGAAGCGATCATCATCGTTATCGTTGTGATCTTCTTCTTCCTTCAGGACTGGCGCGCGACGATCATTCCGGCTGCCACCATCCCGGTCTCACTCATTGGAACCTTCGCCTTCATCAAGGCCTTCGGGTTTTCAATCAACTCTCTGACCCTCTTCGGTATCGTCCTGGCTACGGGGCTTGTCGTTGACGACGCTATCGTTGTAATCGAAAACGTGCAGCGCCATATTCACGATCAACATTGCGACAGTCATCGTGCGACTTCAGACGCCATGGCTGAGGTCACAAGTGCGGTAATTGCGACTTCACTGGTGCTGATCTCCGTCTTCATCCCGGTGAGCTTTTTCCCCGGAACCACGGGTATTCTTTACAAGCAGTTTTCGCTAACGATTGCGTTTTCGATTGCGATCTCGGCTTTCAACGCACTTACCCTTTCCCCCGCATTGGCTGCCATCCTGCTTCGCCCGGAACGGGCTCATGGAGGCCTGCTGGGTCTCTTTGAAAAAGGGCTTCAGAAGGTCATCGCCGGTTACGCCTATCTTGTGACCCATGTGGTCAGACTGCGTACCGTGATGCTTTTGCTCTTTGCTGCTGGCCTCGCCGGCACGGTCTACATGTATAACCATGTCCCGACCGCCTTCGTGCCTTCCGAAGATCAGAACTATTTCATCAATCTGGTGCAGGCGCCTCCTGGAGCATCTCTCGCCTATACCACCGAACTGGCAGATCGCGCAGCCGCCATCATCCGGCAGAACGATGATGTCTTCGGAACATTCTCAGTAATGGGTTTCTCGCTCGCAGGTGGAAGCTCACCTAACTCAGGCGTGATCTTCGCTCCGCTCAAGCCCATCGAGGAGCGCAGTAAGAAAGGCGCGGGCCATTCAGCTCACGATATCGTCGCCGAAATCGCGCCCAAGTTGCTACAGGTTCCCGGTGGTCTGGTAGCCGCCTTCGAACCCCCCGCAATTCAGGGCATCGGTTCCGTCGGCGGCTTCCAGTTCATGTTGCAGGATCAGGGACGAAACACCTTTGAGGACATCGATCGTATCGCGCACACAATGGTGGGCCAGAGTCGCGATCCTCATTCAGGTCTGGTTGGCCTCTACACGCCTTACACGTCGAACGATCCGCAACTTTTTGTCACCATCGATCGTGAGAAAGCTAAAGCAATCGGCGTTCCTCTGGCCCAGATTACGTCCTCTCTCGGGACCTATATGGGATCCAGTTACGTCAATGACTTTGACTTCAACAACAGGTCCTATCGCGTCTACATCCAGGCTGATCAGGAATTCCGTCGTAATTCGAAGGATCTGCGCCAGTTCTATGTCCGTTCTGACAGCGGCCAGATGATTCCGCTCGACAACCTCGTAAGTATTCGTGAAACCTCCGGCCCACAGGTCATTTATCACTACAACATCTTCCGTTCAGCCGAGATCGATGGTGCTGCAGCTCCAGGCCTCAGTTCTGGGCAGGGCCTCCAGAAGATGCAGGAGCTCTTCGAGAAGAACAAGATCCAGGGCATGATGTACTCCTGGACGGGTCTTGCTCTCGAGGAAATCGAATCGAGCGGTAAGGCTGCGATCATCTTCGGACTCGGGCTCTTGGTGGTCTATCTGACACTCGCCGCTCAGTATGAAAGCTGGGTTCTGCCCTTCATCATTCTGCTTGCAGTTCCGATGGCCGTTCTCGGAGCCCTCAGTCTGGTTTCAGCCCGAGGTCTCGTCGACGACGTCTACGTTCAAATTGGTCTGGTCATGCTGATCGGTCTGTCAGCGAAGAACTCGATTTTGATCGTCGAGTTTGCAGAGCAGCAGATCGAACATGGAAAAGGTGTAATCGAAGCCGCGGTCGTCGCTGCAGAACTTCGATTGCGTCCTATTCTGATGACCTCAATCGCGTTCATCCTGGGCGTGCTTCCACTCTACTTCGCATCGGGTGCAGGTGCTCTCGGCCGCCACTCTGTAGGTACCGCGATCGTGGGAGGCATGGTGCTCTCGACCGTCTTGAACCTGTTTTTCATTCCGGTTCTATACGTTGTGGTCAAGAGTATCCTTGTTCGCTTCAGTTCAAGGCCGCGTCCCCGTCCTGAAGGATGTGACGATGATGTCGCACCAATCGAGCAACAGCAGGTAACGATCTCTCGGTAGATTGGCCCTGATCGAACAAAAGAAGCCCGCCGAAATGGCGGGTTTCTTTTGTTCATCGAAGCGCTTTCTTGCATGATTATCCAATACGAATTGCATAATCATTAGTGTTGACGCTCGGTTCGAAGATCGGCCATGCTCATCCATGGAAGGTGCAGGATGAGCACGCAGTCCGTCCAGGTCTCCCACGAGTTTTTCCCTGTTGCGACGATGCGGCACGCGTACCTGATGTGTCCGCCACGCTTCTACGATGTAAATTATGTGATCAATCCGTGGATGACTGGCAATCTTCACGCGACCTCGTCTGCACGCGCCCTCGAACAATGGCGATCCCTTTACCACGCACTCCGCGGGATTGCAGACGTGATGTTGCTGGAGCCGCAGTCTGGTCTTCCGGATATGGTTTTTACCGCCAACGCCGGACTCGAGCACAATGGCATCGTTATTCTCAGCAGCTTCCGGCACATTGAGCGGCAACCAGAAGAGAACTTCTTCCGGAGATGGTTTTCAAGCCGCGGCTATACCATCATCGAACTTCCCCGAGAGATCTCGTTCGAGGGAGAAGGAGATGCTCTCTTCTCAAACGATCGTTCGCTTCTTTGGGCCGGATATGGAATGCGCACCACGAAAGAGAGCCATGCATTCCTCTCCCGCAGCTTAAACATCGAGGTAGTGTCTTTGCATCTCGTTGATCCACGTTTTTATCATCTCGATACCTGCTTTGCCCCACTGGCAGACGGCTACATCCTGTATTACCCGCCAGCCTTTGGGACTGCATCTCTAGCGAGAATCGAAGACTACTATCCAATGGCCAAACGGATCCCGGTGTCAGAGGAAGATGCCTGCAACTTCGCGTGCAATGCGATCAACCTGGATCGAACGATCCTGCTCAATAACGTCAGCGAAAAATTGAGAGAACGTTTGGAAACCGCAGGTTTTCAGATGATTTCGCTGGCACTGGATGAGTTTCTCAAAGCTGGCGGCGCTGCGAAATGTCTTGTCATGGAGCTGAACCACCCAGCCATTCCCATGGGCAAAACATAATCTGCTATCGCGAGCCCCGATTCACAACTTCAGCCGTTGTCTCACTTTTTCGATGTCTTCCCACGGATCTTTTTTTAGGCGGGGTCTCCAGTCAGCAAAATCAGCGACGTGAAATGTAGGACGCTCTGTCATCTTCTTGAGCTCAGTCCAGCTTAGCGGCATCGAAACCGCGGCTCCCACGCGAGCGCGAGGCGAATAAGCCGCAACTGAGGTCGCACCTCGTTCATTTCTTAAGTAGTCGAGATAGATCTTTCCTTTACGTGCCGCCTTCGTCATCTTGGTCAAATAACGCTGTGGGGAGTCTTTCTCCATCGCGCTTACGAACTGCCGAGCAAACTCCTTGACCTCGGGCCACGCATGCTCCGGTTTGATTGGGAAGACAATGTGCAGTCCTTTGCCGCCGGTCGTCTTCACAAAGCTCTCTATCCCAAGCTTCTTCATTCGGTCACGGACTTCCATTGCAGCGCGAACGACTTCAGTCCATGGCAAGTCTTCATCAGGATCGAGATCAAACACGATTCGGTCCGGATGCTCCAGATCTTCGTTCCGTGAGCCCCAGGGATGGACCTCCAGTACGCCCAACTGCGCCAGTCCTGCGAGAGCCTCCGCGGTGTTGAGCGTAATATACGGCTCTACCTTGCCGTTTTTGTCAGCGATATCCACGCTTCCAATTCCCTTTGGCAGCATCGAGTTCACGTGCTTTTGAAAGAAGCAGGGCTCTCCCGCTCCCTCCGGACAGCGCACCAGACTTACTGGACGATCCTCAATATGAGGTAGCATCTTCTCCGCAACCGCCCAGTAATAATCGGCTAACATCTGTTTGGTCATGCCAGATTCAGCATCAAGGACCTTCTCCGGATGTGTCAGCCGAATTGGTGCGTGCTCAGACGCATTCTGGCTCTTAGATGTGGGCGAATGCTTGATCGCCACGGCGTCTCCACTGGCGCCGCGAGTAGATTTCCGAGACTGTCTCGGTCCCAGTGAAACGTGAGATTCCTCGCGTGTAACCTCGTTCGCAGCTTTATCTTCTCTCAGGCCCAGAAACGCTGCCTGTCTGACCAGGTCATCCGCGGTCCATGTTGCAAAGCGAACCTGCACGACCATCTCAGGCTTTACCCAGATTGCACCCTTCTTCGCATCGTTGGGCAATGCCACAAACGAAGTCTTCGTTTGTTTTAGATCCTCCAGGCGATCTCGCAGCAGCCGGTGAGTCTTTTGTGTAAAGCCAGTTCCAGTTCGTCCCGCGTAAACCAGTTTTCCTTTCTCGTAGTATCCCAACAGCAGGGCACCCACCCCATGGATTTTATTGGTGGGCAGAGTAAATCCTCCAACCACAAATTCCTGCTCATGCAGGCATTTCATCTTTAGCCAGTCACGACCTCGGCCGGAGATGTATTTCCCCGTAGACCTCTTCGAGACGATGCCTTCAGCTTGCAGTTTGCAGGCTTCGTGCAACAACTCGGCGCCGCCCGTTTCAATATGCTCACTGAGCCGCAGCTGATCGCTGCCGAATCCGTCCAGCAACGAAGCTAACAACTCTTTGCGTTGCTTGAGCGGCAGATCGCGTGTGTCTTTGCCATCCAGGTGCAGCAGGTCAAAAGCAAAATAGGTAAGTGGATTCTTTGCTCCTTCCTGCATGGAGGCCTGCAGATCGGCAAAGCTGGTCGTTCCATTAGGTGCAACTACGACGACCTCGCCATCAAGGGTCACCTTATCGGCCGCAAGGTTGGCGATCTGATTGGCGACCGAACGCATACGTGAAGTCCAATCAAGGCCCGTTCGTGTCAGCATCTGAACACGACTTCCGTCTTTCCTTGCTTGCATCCTGTAGCCGTCAAGCTTCAGTTCGTGAAGCCATCCTGCACCCGAAGGCGGAGTCTCCGCCATCGATGCAAGCTGTGGAGGAATGAAATCAGGCTGACGACCCTGAGGTAGGTCTTTGATCTTCTTCGCTAATTCTTTCATTTCTAGTTTCGTGGAGGTCTTTGGCTCCTGATTTTGGGTCTCCTGGCGAAACCACGCTTTCGCCCCCGAGCGTGTGTCCTTCGAATTCCAGACATGGTCTTCGTTGCGGGCAATCTCCTCGATCGACCGCTGCGTTACAACGCTGTCAGGTTCTGCTTCGGTGACAGGTGTTTCATCCTGCTTGCGTTCGAACTCATCATGCTCTTTTATCAAAAGCCAGTTCGGCTTCTTCTCTTTCTGCCACTTGCCCCCCATCCGGATCAGCGCCCACTTTCCTCGGAGCTTCTCTCCGTGGAGAACAAATTTAAGACTGCCATCTTTCAGGCCTGCGTCGACGTCGCTATAGTTCGCCTGAGGCTCCCATGTCCCCTGATCCCACAACATTACGGTGCCGCCGCCATACTGTCCCTGAGGAATAATTCCTTCGAAGCCCCCATACTCCATCGGGTGATCTTCCACCTGGACCGCTAGGCGCTTATCTCCGGTGAAGTAGCTCGGACCTTTCGCAATCGCCCAGCTCTTCAGAACTCCATTCCACCCCAGCCGAAAATCGTAATGAAGGTGGGAAGCAGCGTGCTTTTGGACGCAGAAGGGAAGTCCCTGTGACCTGCCTTCCTTTTCGTGGCCGCCGCTTGGTTCCGCTGTGATGTTGAAGTCACGCATCGAGCGGTAACGAGAGAGCTGTTCGTCGACTGCGTTTGCTGCCGTGTCGGATCCAGGGATCTTTGGTCTTTTTGTCGCAGCTGATTTCTTTGAGGTCTTACTCGACGTCTTTACAGCCTTCTTGGAACCCGCCATTCTCGCTCCTGCGTTAACTCGGCGAGGTTCTCGGCGTGCAGTCGGAAACTATGCCGATTTGCGCTTGCCGGAAGACTTCGCCGATTTCACTAACGAAATACCCTTCTTTTCCTTCGATGCAGTTGCTTTCGCTGAAGTCGCCGGCTTCTTCTTGGCCGTCTGGCTCTCGGCGGCATCGCCGCCTACGACACTCTTGCGCAAAGCATCCATCAGATTGATAACCTGGCCACGGCGAGGCGCCTCCACCTCTTCCGTTGGGACTGGCACATGCTGAATCTTTGCCTCCACCAACTCCCGGACCGCAGCCTCATACTGATCTTTGAACTTGCTGGGATCAAACTTCGAGGCCTTGCGCTTGATCAGCTCCATCGCCAGCTGCAACGAATCTTCATTGACCGCGACCTTCTTGATGTCTTTGAAGTAGTCTGCAGGATTCCGAAGCTCTTCCTGGTAGCGCATGGTGTAGCCCATCATTCCGCCCAGCTTGTCATTCTCATCGGCAGCAATCGCGAAGACATGTTCCCGTCCGCCAAACGCGATCTTTCCCAAGGCCGCTTTCTTGGTCTTTTTTAACGCAGCTCGAACCACGGCATATGCCTCAGCTTGTACGTCATCCTCCGGCACGATAAAGTACGGCTTCTCCATGTACTCCGGTGTCAGTTCATCCAGATCCACAAACTGCGACACCTCGATCGAGTGTTTGGACGGAATACGAAGCTCTTCCAACTCCTTCGGTTCAATCGTGACGTACTCGCCCTTCCGATACTCGTAACCCTTCACGATGTCGCTCTTTTCCAGCGCTTCGCCGGCCTCGGTCGGATTATCTTCCAGCTGGCTCGCCGCCACCTTCTGGTGACGCACTCGCTCACCGGTCTTCCGGCTTATCTGATGAAACCGAATCTCGCTCTTCGCCTCTGTCGCAACAAAAAGCTTCACGCCGAAAGACACCAGCGAAATCTGTACCTGCCCCGACCAGTAAGGACGTGCCATCGATAACCTCGCATCTGGCAAACAGCGCCAAGTCGAACGAATTACAGGGAGAAACCTCGCCTGCTCATCAGATTCCCCACGATACCGTCTTAGATGCCATTTTTTCTACAACATTTTGTGGTACTGAAGGTGAAACACCACAAATGCGGTAGGCCGGGAAGAAAGACCCGTTATGCAGTGTTTGCGACGTAGCCACCTCTCCCTCAGAGCAGGCAGCTCGGGATAAATCTAGGCGAAGCGGAACGTAACCCGGCCCGCACGAGTGAAGTTGGCCTCCACCGCAACTCCGGAGGCAGCAATCGTGTTTCCTGTCCAGCTCCCGGTGGTAATCCAGTCACCTTTTCTCAATCCTTCAGTGCGACCGGCTCCTTCGTTAGCTAACCAGGGCAGCAACCGCGTTAGATCCCCGGACGTATTCGAACCCGTGCGCTCCACCCGCACGGCTCCATCAATCGTCAGGGATACCGTCTCCTTCGAAAAATCGATATCTCTCCAGTCGCGCACAGGATTGCCATACACAAAGCCACCATGCATCGCCATATCAGCGGTGGCCGTCAGTTTGGTCGCCTGGTCGGGATCGATCAGCGCAGTCTCCAGGATCTCGATCGCCGGATGCATGCTCGCAATCGCATCAAAGACTTCCTCTCGCGTATAGGGGACATCGCGGGGGGGAAGATCTGCCCCCAACTTAAAGGCAATTTCGGCTTCAACACCTCGATACCGATGGGCCAGTCCCCGCAACTCACATCCCGTGCAAGTGATCCAGTCTGCCGGCATCGGTGCAAAGGTCGGGGTAGCGTCCGGGGTCGGCGCGCCGACCTTCCATCCCCCAATCGCTTCGTAGGCCCAGGACATCCTGTCCTGAACCACATACGCCTCCTCCAGCGTTGTCGGACGAAGCTCTGTTGGCAGGTCTGCAATCGGTTGGCAGGTTCTACGGGCGTCGAGCAGCATATCAGCCGCACTAAACAAGTCCTTCTCGCGAGCAGCGGTTATCATGCCAGACAGTTTGCTCCCGCCCGGCCTTGTGACGCAACCTTCCCCTTCCGAATCAACGAAAATCTGTTTATACGTTACTTTTGCCGATACAGTCGATCCAATAAGACAAGAGGTGCGTTCTTCCTTTGAGAGAAGACGCTCCTTCCGGGAAGGGAATACCAATGCTGCTCCGCCGTTCTGAAAGCCTCGACGCAACCATTCACTCCTCTGATATCACCCCTCAGGACTCCTTCGAACGTTATCGAAAGCAGCGGCGGTTTGTAATTGGTGGAGCAGCTACGCTTACCGCAGGGGCTCTGGCGGCAGGCCGTCTCCCCGGATTTCTCCTGCCTTCTTCTACCGTCCACGCGCAAACGTTGCCTGCGGCTCCCAGCCAGTACAACACCACCGAAAACCAGACGCCTTTCGCTAAAGCGACCCACTACAACAATTTTTATGAATTCGGAACCGAGAAGAGCGATCCTGCGAAAAATGCCCATACCTTGAAGACTCGCCCGTGGACCGTTCAGGTCACCGGCATGGTAAAGAAGCCTCAGTCGCTCGATATCGACACCATCTTGAAATACCGGCCCACCGAATCCCGCGTCTACCGCCACCGCTGTGTCGAGGCCTGGTCGATGGTCATCCCATGGGACGGATACTCACTGTCGGAGTTCGTAAATCTCTGCCAACCTCTCCCGAGCGCTAAATATATACAGTTCTTCACGCTCGTTGACCGAAAGCAGATGCCCGATCTCCCCGGCGGTTACGACTGGCCTTACAGCGAAGGTTTGCGGCTCGACGAAGCCATGAATCCATTGGCTCTCCTCACCTTCGGTTGCTACGGTCAGGTTCTGCCCAATCAGAACGGCGCTCCCATTCGCGTGGTTCTGCCTTGGAAGTATGGTTTCAAGAGCGCCAAATCGATCGTTCGGGTTCATTTCACAGACAAACAGCCTCACACCACGTGGAATCAGATCAGCTCACAGGAGTACGGGTTTTACTCGAACGTCAATCCCAAGGTCGATCATCCCCGTTGGAGTCAGGCTCACGAGCGGCGCATCGACAGTTCAGCCTTCCCACGCACAATTCCAACACAGATGTTCAATGGATATGGCGATCAAGTAGCCAGCCTCTACAATGGAATGGACCTCAAGCGCTACTACTGATCGCGCCAGACTATCTTCTTCATGTCAAAACGCAACATCCTGATCCTCAAAGCAATCTTGCACGTCGTATGCATTGCGCCGTTTTTCTGGCTCATCCGCTTCTATACCTCAGGCGCTCTTGAGCTCGATCCGGACCCGGTCGCCTACATCACTCACTTCACCGGCAACTGGGCCCTCTGGATCCTTCTCGCCTCTCTTGCGATTACTCCACTTCGCCGCTTATCCCCTCGGTTTGCTTGGCTTATCCGCTTTAGGCGTCTCATCGGCCTATACGCCTTCTTTTACGCATCGCTGCATCTGGCGACTTATGTCTTCCTGTTCTCCGGCTACGATCTGCCCGCAGTGCTCACAAGCATGCGCCAGGGACATCCCGGCAGGGCTGTCGCAGAGTGGAAGATGGTCTGGCCAACCATCTGGGACGACGTACTTAAACGTCGGTTCATTCAGGTGGGTTTCCTTGCGTGGCTCATCTTGCTGGCTTTGGCGGTCACCTCTCCAGCCTTCATCATGCGTGCCATGGGAGGTAAACGATGGCAGGGGCTGCATCGCCTCGTCTACCTAGCCGCCTTCGCTGCGGTGATTCACTACTGGTGGCTTGTAAAAACCGGCGTCCGGACCCCCTGGAAAGTGACAGCCGTGCTTGTCATCCTGCTTCTGGCGCGAACGGTTTACACCGCAGGCAAGCGATTCCGCAAATCCCGATCTGTCCTCCAAACCACGAAAGATTAGGTGTCGTGGAGGAGGATGTTGCTCCATCCTGCCGTATTCGCTGACGGATCGCCACACCCACATTCGAAACCCTTCTTCCGTTCGACCACAACTTTTGTGTGTAACCTCTTGTTCAACCGGTAGGAGGCTCCTGATGATGCGCGTGGTTCTTTCCCTGATACTGGCTCTCGCGGTTGCGCCTCTTTGTGCTCAGGAAAGCCCATCGTCTCAATCGGTCCCCAAGAAGTCCGTGGTCCACACAAAGGCAGCCAGATCCAAATCTTCATCCCAAAAGCCAGCTGCTCTCGTTCCTCTCTCGCAACGGGATCGTGCAATCCAACTGCTCGATCGCCTTACCTTTGGGCCTCGTCCTGGTGAAGTAGACAAGGTGCTCTCGATAGGGATCGATCGATGGTTTGAGCAACAACTGGCCCCGGAAACCATCAACGACGATGCGGTAAACCACCGCCTGGCCGACTATCCGACTCTCACCATGACGCCCGAACAGGCACTCACTGCATTTCCCGATCGTGCCACGATTCAGGCTGTCGCCAATGAAAAAGTTCAGCCGCCCACCGACCCTGGACTGGCTGCGGTCTACGAGGTCCAACTCGTCAAGCTGCACAACCAGGAGATTCGAAAGGGAGAAACCGACCCCAAAACCATTCCTTCGACTACGGATGTTCAGCCCGGCCAACAGGTAGATCATGATCGCGCTGTCGCCGCGCGCGTCACAGGAGAACTCTTTACCCTTCCGCGAAATCAGCGCATGAATACGCTGATCAAGCTTCCTGTAGCGGATCGCATCGCATTCACGACCTACCTCTCCGGCGAGCAGAAGGGGCTGCTCCTGTCGCAGTTCAGTCCTCGGGAGCGCGAGCTGTTCAATGCCATGTCGGCCAACGTGAACTCATCGCCACAGATCGCGAGTGAACTCTCTCAGGCGAAGCTCCTTCGTGCCATCCTCTCTGAACGACAGCTCCAGGAGGTGATGACCGACTTCTGGTTCAACCACTTCAATGTCTTCATCGGTAAAAACTCCGATCAGTGGTACACCACCAGCTATGAGCGCGATGTCATCCGGAAGAATGCTCTGGGGAAATTTCGCGATCTGCTTTTGGCTACAGCCACCTCTCCGGCCATGATGGTCTATCTGGACAACTGGCAATCGATCGGCCCCAACTCCATCGCAAACGGAGTCAACCCAGCTCGCCCAAAAGCACAGAAAACTAGTCGCGGTCTCAATGAAAACTATGGCCGTGAGCTCATGGAGCTCCACACCCTCGGAGTCGACGGCGGTTACACCCAGGACGACGTGATCGCACTCTCGGCAATTCTTACCGGTTGGACCGTTGATCGTCCTCACCAGGGAGGCCCCTTCATCTTCGAGCCACGACGCCATGAGCCCGGTCCGAAACAATGGCTCGGCCACACGATTGGGAATCGAGCATCAGCAGGGGACGCACAGCAGGAAAGAAACGAGGGTATCGAAGCAATTACCCTTCTGGCTTCCAGTCCAAAGACGGCGCACTTCATCTGCTACAAGCTTGCTCAGCGTTTTGTTGCAGACGACCCTCCACCTGCCCTGGTCGATCGTATGACCGCGACCTGGCTATCGAGTGATGGTGATATCAAATCGATCCTCCGCACCATGGTCCAGTCCCCGGAGTTCAACTCAAAAAAGTATTTCCGCAATAAGGTGAAGACCCCGCTCGAGTTTGTGGCCTCTGCATTCCGCACAACGGCAACGGATCCCGTCAATCCCGGCGCTCTTGTCCAGACCCTGAGAACCATGGGAATGCCGCCTTACTACGCTCTTCCTCCCACCGGCTACTACATCACGGCAGATCACTGGATGAACTCGGCAGCGCTGGTAGACCGCTTGAATTTTGCCTACGCCCTCACCGAGAATAAGTTCGCAAACCAGAAATTCGATGCGGACCATTTGGTTGCCACGGCGCTGATTACCCAGTCAACCGTTGTTGCAACCGCCTCGAACGCAAAATCACCGCAGCAGCTCTATCGCGATGCCTCTCTCTCTACATCGTCGCCGTCCTCTGCTGGCATCAGCGGTCAGGACTTCGCCCTTCACCTGCTCGAATCCTCTCTCATCGGGGAGGATATATCTCACCAGACCAACGATCTCATTCATCAACAACTCGATAAGCTAAATCCTTCTTCGCCCAGCGAGACCCTCAACCTGCTTACCGCACTCGTGATGGGAAGTCCCGAGTTTCAGATGCGATAGACTACACTGTCGTTCGGGAGGTGTCTTATGTCCCCGGAACGTCACCTGACCGATAACGGTGAGCATCTTACACGCGTACGCAGAATCTGCTCCTCACTTCCAGGCGTATCGGAAAAGCTGTCCCATGGTGAACCCACCTTCTTTGTCAATCAAAAGGTCTTCGCCATGTTCGCAAACAATCACCACCATGACGGTCATATCGCGGTCTGGATCCCGGCCGAACCGGGTCTGCAACAGGTCCTGATTCGCAGCTCCGCTCCAAAATATTTCAAGCCACCCTTTGTAGGCGTACGAGGATGGGTAGGCGTAGAACTAGCCGCCGTCGACGACGAAGAGCTGGCCCTTCACATCCGAAATGCGTGGCTCCAGATCGCTCCCAAAAAATCTCAATCCGTCATCAGTGCTCAAGCCGTCTAATCAACACAGGATGAAGAACACTCTCGATCGTCGGAAGTTTGCCGCTGGCATCATTGCCGCAGGCATGACCGGAAAGTCCATGGCCACAGAACAAGCCCCGCAGTTGCCGGAACAGCTGCACCTGAAGCCCAATGGTTGGATGCCGAATAATGCGCTTCCCGTGCTTCTCTATCGCAAAGCTATGCCAGTCAGTCACGACCTTGCCGATGGTATGGAAAAGCTCTTCATGCAAAATGGCTGGCCGGCCCAGTGGCGCAACGGGGTCTATAACTTTCACCACTACCATTCCACCGCTCACGAAGTGCTCGGATTTGCCGCGGGACACGCCGATCTCATGCTCGGCGGCGAGCAGGGAACTGTCGTTACCGTCCGTGCCGGAGATGTCGTCGTTCTTCCCGCAGGCACCGGACATTGCCGCATCTCCGCATCCGATGACTTTCTCGTCGTAGGCGCATATCCCCCGGGAGAACACTGGGACATCTGCCGCACCGCAGCCACTCCTGATGTCCTCCAACGAATTAGCCGTGTCCGTTTTCCAGCTTCCGACCCGGTCGCAGGAAAAGCAGGTGCCCTGCCGAAACTTTGGATCGCCTGACTTTACAGTGGGCAGGCAAAGGTAAGCAGTCTCGACGCATCTCATCCATCGGAATGAAGACACCTGTGGAAAGTAAGAAAAGTGCTCCAACCGATTCACCGCATAAAGACCACTTTGCACTGTTCGCGAATAGCTGCAGTACTTATCTCGGTTCTCGCTGGGCCTTTGCGGTGGCCATTGGGATCATCGCCGTTTGGGCGGCGACTGGCCCGCTCTTCCATTACTCAAACACCTGGCAGCTCATCATTAACACCGGCACGACCATCGTCACTTTTCTGATGGTCTTTCTTATTCAGAACACTCAGAATCGCGACGCCCGCGCAATCAACCTCAAGCTCAATGAACTCATCGAGTCCATCAAATCCGCTCGAAACGAGATGATCGACATTGAGCATCTCTCCGACAAGGAGCTTGATGTCCTCGCGCATCGTTATGAGGCAGTTCATCAGCAGGCGATCGAGCGCGGCATTGTCGAAACCAGAGACGCATCCGAAAAATGACGCCCTAAACCCAGCTTGCCTCTTTGAAGGTATAGGGCGATCGTTGCGGTCGTGAAAGCATCGCGTTCGCAGCCTCGTCGTCCCTGAACCGCTCCCGCTCCGGATCCCAGTGCAGATGTCGTCCCGTCTTCATCGCTATGTGGTGCAGCAGGCACGTCGAGCAGGCCCTGTGTCCAATCTCAATTGGAGCCAGGGGTTGCTTTCGCGACCGCACACAATCCAGCCAGTTCGCGTGGTGCTCGGCCGAAGTCTCCAGGTGAATCTCGTTCGGTCCAATCACTGACTCCAGAATCTTTGGATCGCTTGACATCAGCGGCTCAATCTTCTCTACCTTCCCCGTTCCCGCCGTCGGAGTCATCATCTCGTCGCGCGTCACAAAGATCCAGCCCTTGGTCCCGTACCACTTGATGCCGTTGGGGAAATCCCCCGAGATATCCATCGTCACCCCGTTCGCATAGCGCGCATGCGTCAGGAACTTTCCATGCACATCCCACAACCCGCTCTTCGGAAACTCAGCCGTTCCCCATATCTCCACCGGCCCCGTATACTCCGTGTTCATTCCCCAATGCGCCGTGTCGACGTGGTGCGCTCCCCAACCGGTTATCATGCCTGCGCCAAACTGCTCCATGCGCAACCATCCCGGCCTGTCGAACCCCTTCTGCGGCATCACCCTGTCCACCGTGTAGGGAGCCATTGGCGTCGATCCCAGCCACGCATCGTAGTTGAATCCCTTCGGTACCGGCATTGGTGTGGCATTCCCACCCGCAGGGTCGCCCGGCAATCCAATCTCGACGTGTTTTACCTCGCCGATGCGCCCATTCCGCACCAGCTCGCAGGCCCGGTGAAACTGCTTCCACGACCGCTGCTGGCTTCCAATCTGCAGAATCCTCCCCGAAGCCTGTACCGCATTACTCAGATAGCGGCCCTCGGCAATCGTCAGCGATGCTGGCTTCTGCAGATACACATCCTTCCCCGCTCTCACCGCAGCCGCTCCCACGATCGCATGCTGATGGTCCGGAGTCGAGATGACGACTGCATCGATCTCCTTGTTACCAAGCAGCTCGTGATAGTCGTGATAGACCTTTACCGCATCGTACGGCTTGCCCAGCTTCTTCGTGTATGCCTCTGTAACGAACTGCCGTCCCAGCTCGGCTCTTTCTTCATCCAGATCGCATACCGCAATCACGCGCGCGCCATCGTACTTGAAGATCGCCGGCAGATCATGTCCGCGCGAGATCCTTCCCACTCCGATCGCGCCTACGTTGATCCGTTCACTCGGCGCCATCTGCCCGAAAACACTGGAAGGAACGATAGTGGGAAATCCCATAGCGGCCGCTGTTCCGGCCGCTACCTTTAAAAACTCTCTTCGCTTTACATCGCCCATCTGTCCAGACTCCCTTGAAGCAACCGTCCACGTTGCGCAGACAAGTCTAGCTCTTCAATGTCACGTGTTGTGCCTTCATCTGCGCCCGTACCACCAGCTCCGCCGCCAGCAGACACTGTGTCTGGTCCTGCGCCGTGTGGGTCCGGTTCACAATGTCCGACACAAACTGCGATCCAAAGGGAAGCGTCACGTTGTTGCAGTCGATATATCGCTGCTGGTTCTTATCGACGATGAACAGGTTGTTCCCCTGCTTGCTCCGCGCAACGTCAACATACTTCCGCAGCTCGATGTATCCCTCTGTTCCCAGAATGAACAGCCTTCCATCTCCCCACGTCCCCAGCCCATCCGGAGTAAACCAGTCCAGCCGCACATAGCCGAACCCGCGGTCCCCGCGCAGCATCATGTCTCCAAAGTCCTGGAACTTCGGCTTCTGTTGATGGTTTACATTCGCCACCTGCGAAGCCACCACCTCGGCATGCGTCGATCCTGTGTAGTACAGAAACTGATCTACCTGGTGCGATCCAATGTCCGTCAGAATTCCTCCATACCGCGCCGGATCCCAGAACCAGTCCGGCCTTCCTCCCGAGCCTCCCGCATAGGGATCCATCCCGTGCTGCACAATCTGGTGCGGTGCAATATTGATCGTCTGGATAACACGCCCGATCGCGCCAGCTTTTACCAGGTCTCCTGCCTTTACCGCCGCCTTCACCTCCAGGCGTTCACTGTACAGAATCCCGTAGATGCGCTTCGTCTCTGCAATCGTCTTCCGAATCTCATCGATCTGCTCCAGCGAAGTCGCACCCGGCTTATCGCTCAGGTAGTCCTTACCCCTCTTCATCACCCGTACGCCCAAAGGCGCGCGCTGGTCAGGAATCGTGGAGCTCAGCACCAGCTGAATCGACGCATCGTCCAGAATCGCGTCCTCCGACGACACGATCTTCACATCGGGAAACTTCTTCTTGAAGTTCGCCAGCTTATCAGGCTCCGCACCATAAGCCGCCACCAGCACACCACCGCCGCGCTGGATCGCGCCAACCATGCCGTAGATGTGGTCATGGCTCATGCCGCACACTGCAAACTTGATGGAGTGCTTCGGAGCCGCTCCAGCATCTTGGCCCGGTTCCGCAATCTCGTGGACGATTTGGCTAGGTTCAATCGCACTCATCTCCGCCAGCGCTGGAACCCCTGCCATCAGTCCTGCTGAACCCACCGCCCGCAGAAACTCCCGTCGCCCCAAAAACTCCATTGCCATCTCTCACTCCTGTCGAAAGCTAATTTCGCTGCACCCCGAACTATATCAATCACAACCATCGTTCGGCATTCCAGAATGCACGCAACGCGTCGCCGGCTTTCTTAACGCCGCCGATCTCTTCGTCGAAGTGGGATTTGAAGCCGCGATCGCGGGGTTCAAAAAAGTGGCGACCATGTATCTCGGAACGGTCCTCAGTAAAGCACGCCAGTCTTCACGGCATCCCTACGGAAACAGCCTGGTCCTGGTCCATCCGTCTCCCTGGCGAACAAACAGAAAACGGTTGTGTAGCCTGTACTCTCCGTCCATCCAAAGCTCAATCCGTTCAGGCCTGACAGCGTAACCCTTCCAGGATTCCGGACGAGGAACCTCCCCCGGGTGCTCCGCCCCAAACTGCTTTACCAGCTCCTCCAGCCGTTTGCGGCTTTCAAGCGGCCTGCTCTGTTGGGAGACAGCGGCGCCAAGCTGGCTGACACGCGACCGGCTATGAAAGTACTGGTCTGCGTCCTCCGCGGACAGCTCCACGACTGGCCCCTCCACGCGCACCTGCCGCCTCAGGCTCTTCCAGTGAAAGCACAGCGCGGCTCTGGCATTGATCGTCAGCTCGCGGCCCTTCCGACTCTCCGCATTGGTGTAAAAGCAGAATCCCTGGTCGTCCACCCTCTTGACCAGCACCATTCGAACGCTCGGATACCCATCCTTCGTCGCCGTCGCCAGCGCTGCCGCATTTGGATCATTGGGTTCTGTCGTTTCCGCCTCCCGCATCCAGCCGTGAAAGACGGGAAGGGGATCAAGGACCTCTTCAAGCACATGCCAATCCATGGCCCAAGTCTACCGTGTCAAGCGCAAATGGCCGCAAGCTGCTGAAATATAACAGCTTGTAGGTGCCGAATCACTCTCGCGTTTCAGTTAAACTAGTTCTAGTAGGGATGAGGATCCATTGCGGTTGTCTGGTCCGCTCAACCTTTCGCTCTAAAGAAAATCTCGCGTTCTGCCGTTCGCCCTGTGCGCAACGACCACGGATTCACTGAGCAACGGCCCTAGGTCACACAAACCTTTGACGCCACTCGAACGCTACCCACCACTGTGAGGCAACGGCATCGGTGTTACGACCGCGCATGCTCCCCTTATGGTCACACCCTGGCCCTGCAGGCAACAGCGTGGAGTCACCATCCCAACGGCTCCCACCATGGTGTCCTCCTGAGCTGCGCCTCTCGCGGTCTTTCGCGAGAGGCGCAGTCGAAGGATCTGCGTTTGCCCAGTCGATCGAGTCAATGACGTCACAGGCTCGCGACTAATGAATGCAGCTGTAACCTATTTATTTTCAAGACTATGCATCTAAACCATTACCATGCAAGACTTTGCGAAAAAGTCCAAGGCTAAATCCTTATCTTTGAAGACTTTGCGTAAAAAGACTGCCGGGGTACCCTCAAGCCAAACCATCAAAGAGGTCCTTCAACAGCCCCACCGGTCCGGGAGTCGCTGCCGCTACAAGGGTGTAGAACTCCTCGCTGCCGTGCTCGGCGAAAAATGGCTTCGTCCTCTCCATCAACGGCGCCTGAGAGACATGCCTGCGAAATGCCTCGGTCTTCCGCTCCCGCACCGCTTCGATATTCACCGCCGCGCTCCAGGGGCTGGGCATCGGAGGATGTCGCTCGGGAAGAAAAGCGTTGGTGCTCAGGTGAAACAAACGTTCCGGCTGAAAGATCGGAGTAACCTCCGGGAACCGGTTCGTTCGACCCGACCAGTGAAACGCAGTTGTCGTCCAGAAAGAGACCATCATGTGGTCCGGATGAACATTCAGTCCGCCGTCGCCGCCAAATGTAATCACAACGTTGGGCCGGAATCGTCGCATCCGTTTTACCAGGTGCTCCGCTGCTTCGAGCACCGGGACGTTCTGAAGCTGCCCATCGTGGTAGTCCAGCAGCTCATGCTCGGTTACACCGAGCACGTCACAGGAAGCCGCAAATTCTTTGCGCCGCGTCTCCCCCAGCTCCACGCCTGAGTTCGCCGACCCTCGATGCGTGGCCGCCTGACCATCTGTCATGCAGATAACAGAGGTCTCGATCCCGCGATCGGACGCCAACGCCAGCGCTCCGCCAAACCCGAAACACTCGTCATCAGGATGCGCCACCACACACATCAGTCGCTGGCCCAATCGGCTGCCCCCTCTTCCAGGTCCAGGTCGAAAAGCTCGCCCGAGACCAATTCTTCAATCGCTGCATTCGGATCAACAGCTCTCACCGGAGCAAACGTCCTCCGATGCAGCATCGATGGTCCCTGCTGCGCCAGCGCGCGCCGGTGCTCCGGCGTTCCGTAACCCTTATGCGAAGCCAGGCCGTAACCCGGATGCAGCGCATCAAGCTCACGCATCAGGGCGTCGCGATGCACCTTTGCGACAACCGACGCCGCGGCGATCGAAAGGCTCAGCGAATCGCCGTAGATCAGCTTCGTCTGCCTGCAGGGATGATCGATCCGCATAGCGTCGATCAACAGATGATCCGGCTCTATCGAAAGCCCTTGCACCGCCGCCAGCATCGCCACGCGCGTCGCCTGATAGATGTTGATCCGGTCGATCGTCTCCGCATCTACTTCAGCCACGCAGACCGCGAGTGCGATCTTGCGGATCCTGCGCTCTAGCCGCTCACGGTCTTTGCGTAAAAGCTGTTTAGAGTCTTTAAGTCCCGCTGTAGCGAGCCCTTTGATGCGCTCGGGAAGAATCACCGCTGCTGCGACCACCGGCCCGAATAGCGCGCCGCGGCCTACCTCATCCACACCAGCGATGACGCGGTAGCCGCAATAACGAAGGGCCTGTTCGGGGGCATCGCTGCAGATCAGCTGGCGCAGCATCTGTTGCTTTGCCGTTGCCGCCGTAACGGTTTTCTGGCTGCGAAGAGGAGTGGAGGACGCCATAGCTCTATGGCAAAGTTTATAACCGGAGCAAGAGAAAACCACGACGCAAGGCCGTGGCTTCTGTGGAAATAAAGAACCTGAATTTAGCTGGCGCGCTCGACCTCTCGCAGGCGAGCGGCTTTGCCGCGGAGACCGCGAAGATAGAAAAGCTTCGAACGACGAACCTCGTACGAACGAACCTTCTGAATCTTGTCAACGACCTTGGAGTTGTAAGGGAAGATGCGCTCGACACCCTGGCCGAAGCTCATCTTGCGAACAGTAAAGGTACCCTGGGGTCCCTTGCGGCAGGCGATTACGATTCCTTCAAATGCCTGCAGACGCTCCTTCTCACCCTCACGGATCTTGACCTGAACGCGGACAGTGTCACCGGGAGCGAAATCGGGAATATCGGTCCGCTCAAGTTTCGCGGCCAGTTTCTGCATGATGGGATGAATAGACATGACTAATTCCTATATGAACTCGAGTCTTCAGTTTACACGATTTCAATCAATTAGGGATAGAAAACCTCGAACCCGCTCCAGGGAATCCGGCTTGGTTCATTCCTTCCGATTTTCCCCCAATTCGTACTGCAGCCTTTCGAGAATTTTCTGATCCTGTTTACTAAGCTCCGCCTTTTCCAGCAGATCAGGTCTGTTCTCTAACGTTTTACGAAGAGCTGTCTCACGGCGCCACAAACGAATTGCATCGTGATTTCCTCCCTGCAGCACATCCGGAACGACATGCCCCTCAAAGTCGGCGGGCCGGGTGTAGTGCGGGTAGTCGAGAATCCCCCCAGCGCCGTGGGTCGTTCTTGGAGGATCGCCGGGGAGTTCTATCTCATCCGTGTCCTGGACCCCAAAGCTCTCAAACCGGGAGGAGTCGGGATGCCCTAACGCCCCGGGCAACAAACGCACGACGGCATCTACGATCACAGCCGCACCCAGCTCGCCACCGGATAAAACGTAGTCGCCAATGGACAGCTCGCGATCACACAGCAACTCGTTCACGCGTTCATCCACCCCTTCATAGCGCCCGCAGATCAGCACGACTCGATCAAGGCCGGCCAGTTCATGCGCAACTTTTTGGGTAAAGGGATGGCCTTGTGCTGACAGGAGAATCACCGACTCTCTTAGGGGATCACGCTCCCGCTTATGGGTGATGTTCAAGGAGGCAACAGCATCGTAGATTGGTTTCAGTTTGAGGACCATTCCTTCGCCACCACCGAAGGGCCTGTCGTCAACCGTACGATGCCGGTCATTGGTAAAGGCGCGCAGATCGTGAGTCGCAATTTCGACCAGACCCGCTGCGCGGGCACGCTTGAGAATCCCGTACTCGAAGAAGCTGGCAAAAAAATCCGGAAAGATAGAAATGAGGTCAAAGCGCATTGGGGATCAAAGGGACCTTCTCTGAGCGAACGGTACGTGGGATTCGCAAACTCTCGACTCTGAACTTCAGGGTAAATACAACTATCACAACATGCACGCGCTATAAAACTCGGCGCTTCGCATCACAGATCATTCTCGCAGCTTCCGTGCTGTTTCTGACAAACACTGTCACTCGGGAACTTCGAGCTCAGTCCGCGCCTATCCAGCAGAGCTACTCCAGCAGCGCACAGTCGACTGACGTCGAAGTAGCTTCTCTGGAGAATCGCGCTCCCGAGGCAGAAACAAAGGCCCCGACGCGTTCTGCTCCTGCAGCAAATGTAGCGGGAGCCGCTCCAAGCCGTGAAAAGGGCCTATTCCGGTCGTGGCGTCTGGAAGCCCTGGCCAATTCGCTCGGTGGAGGGTTTACCGTTTCCACTCCGCTCGCCCGCCACTTCGATCTGCGTGGAGGAGCCAATCTGTTGTCCTTCGGCTCTGAGTTCGATGTAGACGGCCTTCACTATGACTCGCGCATCAAACTGCGTTCCGGCAACCTGCGCCTCGATTGGTTTCCGCGTCACGGAAGGAACTTCCACATCAGCCCAGGAATCCTGTACGCCAACAACTACGTGACCGCACCATCGCACGTGCCTGCCGGAGAGCACTTTACCCTGGGCGACGAAAACTTCATTAACAGCGTGGACGACCCCGTCCACGGAGACGCTAGACTCACCTTTCCCCGCCGGGTCTCGCCGATGCTGACCGCAGGTTTCCGGAATATTCTTCCAGGGGAGCATCGACACATCTCGGTTCCGCTGGAGTTTGGTGTCGCCTACGTAGGTGCGCCAACGCTCCGCGTCTCTCTTACAGGGACTGCCTGCCAGCAGGACGGATGCTTCAGCTTTGCTGACAACGCCGATGCGCAGCAGGGTCTGCGGGATGAGATCCGGGACATCAACGATACCCTGAGCAATGTTCCGGTTTATCCGGTAGTTTCCCTGGGATTCGGCTACCGCTTCTAGCTTTTCTTGTTGACGTCGACTAAGCCGGCCGGCAGCTCCATCGTGAGCTGCCGGGCCGCAAGGTCCATGAGCTTCACGAACGCCTTTACAAAAGGCACCAGAACTTCCTCTCCTGTGTCTGTCTGGACGATAAGCATGGGGGCAACATCCCTTAGCCTTGTGCCCTCGGCGGTGACAGGGAAGTGCACTTCAGTAATCTCTCCGACCGGTACTTCTTTATCAAAAAGATCACACCCGATCAGATCACTGACGTAAACGGAATCCTCGTCGAGAGGCAGACGCTGATCTCCGGGGACTGCAACATCAAGTCCGGCGATTGTCTCGGCGTCAGAAATCGTCTCGATTCCCGCAATCTGAAGAACAACTCGTCCCTGGTTTTTTCCCACAGGAAGCCATGAGGAGCTGATTGCAACAGATCTCGCTCCCGCACGATCTCCAGCGAATCCCGGAGGCACAAGGAAGGCATCCTCACGTCCAACGAGGAGTTCAGGAAAATCGGTTAGAAGCTCTGCGAGAAGCTCGCCTTTACGCCCCTGAGGACGAAGCAGGTGAGCTAACACCACCCATGTTGACGGATCGGATTGCATAACAGCAGGATAGCCGTTGGTGAAGGAATATCAGGCCTGATGATGATCTTCGACGATATCGAGGGCAAAGCGGTGTTTCAGCTTCATACTCGCTGCCGCGAGAATGGTTCGCATGGAACGAGCCGTTCTGCCTTGTTTTCCAATGACTTTTCCGATATCGCTGGCAGCAACCCGCAGGCGGATTACGGTCGACTCTTCTTCGTCAAAAGTTTCGACAGAGACATTTTCAGGGTAGTCCACCAAGGCCCGCGCGATATCGCCGACGAGCTCAATCATGTTCGCGTAGCTACTACTTTCGCCCGCCCTTTGTTCGGACTGGGTCATCACACACCTCCTGGGGATTCACAATGCGGGCTTCTGCTCTACCGTTTCGCCTCGTCTATTGCGAGATCTCAGGATGGACTGCACGAGCGTAGCCGCGGTTAGTCGATATGCCCGGGCGGCATCCACAAAGCTTCTCCTGGAGAAACCCGAGCTATCGGAATCGCAATACCTGAAGTCTACGTGAGGAGTTCCCTGATGGAACACGAGGAACCTTCGGCATTACCAAATCTTTGGGAACCTACTTCTGCGTTCCCAAAGATTCTTCATAGTAACTAGGCTGCCGGCGCTGCCTCTGCGGCAGGAGTCGTGGCGAGGAGTTTTCCAACGCGATCCGACAACTGGGCGCCTTTGCTGGTCCAGTAGTCGATACGGTCGCGCTTAAGGTCGACGCTGGCGGGGTTGGTACGCGGATTATAGGTGCCCACCACTTCGACGGAACGTCCGTTGCGGGCACGGTCCTTCTCAATGACAACAACGCGATAGTGGGGCTGCTTGCGCGCTCCAACGCGCGCCAAACGGATCATCAACACGAGAAAAGCCTCTCAATACTGTATTTTTGGGCGAAAACGGCAAAGCCGCCGAGTCCACTCGGGTCGGGGCAGACGACAGTACCCAACAACTAAGTATGGCGGAATCTGCTGGATTTAGCAATGCTTCCCACCAGACTTGACGATCCCACTTTCGTCCGTCCCAATTAAAAACTTCTCACGGAAAAAAGGATCGCATTGGTTACTTTGTGCTGTAGACTCCTGTGTGATAGGTATCTAAAACGTTACCAGTAGAGGTGGAAAGGAGGGTTCATGGGCCATTGGATGAAGCTTAAAGAGGACAATCCGGTTCCGGTCCGCACTGCGGTGCGCTTTCCCATGAAGCTCCCTTTGCAGATCCAGAGCCCTAAGGGGGAATTCCAGGCCGTCACGGAAAATATCTCGGCAAACGGCCTTCTCTTTGTAAGTGAATATCTCCTTGAAGTTAACAGCAGAATCGAATTCACGATTGCGATGCCGGCTGCGGTGATGGGATCGTCAACCGACGTAATCATCCATTGCGTCGGTCGCGTAGTTCGATGTTTTCAGCAGGACGACGCCAAAAAAGCGGCGGCCGTCATCGACGAATATTTCCTAAAGGCTTGATCTTATGACTGTGGTTCATTTCGATCCTTCCCGGGATACTGAAGAGAGTGTAGAGGACAACGGATCCGTAGGCGGAATTCGCGTCATCCTTGCTGACTCCCAAGCGATTTATCGAGTTGGTATGCGAAAGGTCTTCGCACTTGAAGACGACATCCGCGTGGTGGCTCAGGTAGAGACATTGGGTAACCTCTACGCCGCACTCCAGCGTTATCCCACTGACGTAGTCGTACTGGAAGGGCAGTTGATTGCCGGTACGATCGATGCGATTCCGGAACTGGTTCGACGTGCGCCGGACGCGAAGCTCATCGTTCAGGTCACGGAATCTGACGAATCCAACACGGTAGAGCTCTATCGTCGTGGCGTGCGCGGCGTGGTGCCGCGATCCATCTCCCCAGACCTCCTGGTGAAGTGCGTACGCAAGATCTCCGAGGGGGAGACCTGGATCGACAATCGCTCCATTAGCTGGGTCATTGAAGCTTATCGAGCCCAGGCCTCGAATCTCACCGATCCGAAGGTCCAGCCGAAGCTCTCCCGGAAAGAGCTCGCGATTATCAGCTGTATTACCCGCGGCATGCGCAATAAAGAGATTGCCTATCAGATCGGCACGACCGAACAGGTCATCAAGAACTATCTCCGCAAGGTCTACGACAAACTCGGGGTATCAGACCGGCTGGAGCTTGCACTCTATTGTCTGCATCATGAGTTGCTCAAGAAATACACGCAGGAGATTGATAGCGTTCTGTTGCCCCAGACTGAACCGATGCAGCCACTGCGGGCAAAGATGTAACGATCGCGGAGTTGAGGAAAGGGAAGGGAGCCAAGCGGCTCCCTTTTTGTTGCCCGGTCACTATTTTTGTTTGTCGATCTCGACGTCGATCGAAAATTTCACGTCTTCGCCAACGACCGCGCTCGGATACTTGGAGCCGACATTGAAGTCCGTACGCTTCAGCTTGCCCGTCGCCGAAAAACCGCTGCGTGTCTTGCCGTTTTTGTCGGTCTGCGGAGGAGCGGGTCCGTCGACGTCCAAGGTAACCGTCTTCGTCACGCCGTTCAAGGTAAGGTCTCCGGTCAGTGTAAGTTTTCCATCTGCGTTCGAAAGTGACGTCGACTTGAAACTGAGTTGCGGATTCTTCTCCACATCGAAAAAGTTGGGCGATTTCAAATCCTGGTCTCGCTTCGCATTATTGGTGTTGACCGTCGCCGTGTCCGCGGTCGCCTGAACCGAGGATTTTGCGACGTCCTTCTCGTCATAGAGCACTGTGCCTTTGACTTCGGTGAGGGAGCCGTGAACGTTTGAGACGCCCATGTGGCGAACCTCGAAGTTGATGCTCGAGTGGGCGGGGTCGATAGTCCATGTGGAGGTTTGAGCCTCGGCGCTCACACAAACCACAGAAGCAAAGGACAGAGCGAGGGCCATCAAAGATCGATTGCGCATACTGGGTTTTCCTCTTTCTAATAGATACAGAGTTACGACTCGATGAAGTGTTTCGCAAAAAATGTGACGCAGGGATTGTTCATGCAAATCGATTGTTTTGACTCTAACGAGGAGATGACGTCAACGCTATCGAAATCTTTCTCCCCTTTGTTTTTGACAATCTAGAGACATCATCGAGCCTGGATGCTAGCATCTCGCGATATGGGTTTCCGTTCGGAATTCAAGTCTCTTACTTCAACTCAGCGAAGTACCTTTGGTGCCTGTTTTTTGGGATGGACGCTGGATGCTTTCGACTTCTTCCTCCTTACAGTCTGCCTTAAAGCAATTGCGGCAGACTTTCATGTAGGAATACCCAAGATAGCCGAGGCGATCTTCTGGACCTTGGCGATGCGTCCTCTGGGCGCCCTCGTCTTCGGGATGCTTGCTGAGAAATATGGAAGACGGCCGACGCTCATCGTGAATGTGATTGCGTTCTCGATCTTTGAGCTGGCCTCGGCATTTGCGCCCACTTTGTCTATCTTTCTGGTGTGCCGGGCGTTGTTTGGCATTGCAATGGGGGGAGAGTGGGGAGTGGGCGCAGCCCTCGCCCTGGAATCCATGCCTGCCAAAAGAAGGGGCTTCTTTTCCGGCGTGTTGCAGGAAGGCTATGTTGTCGGCAACCTGATGGCGGCTGCTCTTTATGGCACCTTGTTTCCGCACCTTCATGGAACGGGCATGCTGACCGGGTGGCGTGTCATGTTTATGATTGGTGCCCTGCCGGCGCTGCTGGCCTTCTATATGCAATTTAAGGTTGAGGAATCGCCAACATGGCTCGAGGCTCAACAACGACGGCGTATCGAAGGGAAAAAAGGCTCACAGCTCAAGCTCCGTCACATCCTTCAATATCTCCCAACCTTCCTTTTCCTCGTGGCTCTGATGACTGCGTTTAATTCTTTCAGCCACGGAACCCAGGATCTCTATCCAACGCTGCTGGAGAAGGATCATGGCCTAGACCCCAGCAGGGTCGGATTTATCGTGGTGATCTCCAACATAGGAGCCATGTTGGGCGGTATTACCTGCGGGGCTCTTTCGGAGCGCTGGGGTCGGAAGAGGATGATCATTATTGCGGCACTCTGCGCGATTCCGATGATCCCACTCTGGGCGTGGTCCCACACCGTTCCTTTGCTCGCACTTGGAGGCTTTCTGATGCAGTTCGCAGTACAGGGAGCCTTCGGCGTGATCCCGGCGCATCTCAATGAACTGGCTCCTGCACCTGTCCGTGCTGTCTTTCCAGGCTTTACCTATCAGCTCGGAAACCTGGTCTCATCAAGAAATGGAGTCTTCCAGGCGAAACTTGCGCAACATTTTTCGGGTGGTGTGCTCAACGCGGTCATGTCGTGGACCGTGGTCATTGGAGCCCTGGCAATTGCCCTGATCACCGGCCTGGGGCGGGAGGCTCGCGGGGAAGACTGGACCGTCGCGGAAAAGGTTCCTGTCTCCAGCCATGAAACCACTTGAGGTTCAGACCCTTCAAAGAGAACGCGACGATCGTCAAAGAGGTATCCTTTGGGGCAAAGGTAGCACCGGGCTGTGTTGATCACGACTTGTCATTGGTGCCATCTTTACACTCCCTGATGGTTGCCAGACGTACGAAGCAATCAGGACAGCAAACGTGGCTCAATTAAGTTTCGGCGGCGTCTAAAAGAAACGAGGAGTTTCACTCCGTGATATTTGACCTTGAGATGGCAAAGCCCAGGGAGATCTATAACCTGCTGATCGGGTTGGTTGCTCCCAGGCCTATTGCCCTGATAACAACCATGGAGGAGAACGGTGCTCTCAACGCTGCTCCCTTCAGTGCATACAACTACCTCTGCACCGATCCACCTATCGTGGGCATCGGAGTGGCCAACCGACCTGCGGACCAGCCGGTCCCAAAGGATACGGCGCGGAATATCGGGCGCTCCGGCGAGTTCGTCATTAATGTCGTTACTGAAGACATCGCGCAACAGATGAATATCTGTGCGACTGACTTTCCGGCAGGTATCTCGGAGCTCGAGATGGCCAACCTTGAGGCGGCGCCTTCCGCGGTGGTCAAGGTTCCCAGGATTGCCAGTGCCCATGCAGCACTCGAGTGCAGGGAGCACACCACGCTCGAGATAGGACGATCACGCATCATTCTTGGCCGCGTCGTCTCCATCTATGTCGACGATCAGTACGTCGACCCGGGCCCCTACATTCGTGCCGAAGAGCTGCACGCCATCGGACGAATGAATGGGCTCGGCTCGTACGTGCGCACACGCGACAGCTTCCTGACTATTCCCAGAATTCCTTATGAGCAGTGGGAAAAAAGGAGAGGGGAAGATCCTCAGGAGAGATAGTCTCGCAGCCAGGGGTCCTGCGTCTGTACGAGCTCAAGGGTAGTTCCGTCGAAGACAATCTTACCTTCATTGAGCACCAGAAATTTCGTGCTCTCGTCTACGCCTCCATCCGGTATCGGCCGCATCTTTCCTGTCTCCGGATCAAACCGGTTCATCGCGAGCGTGAAGGCATCCTGCAGGCGATGAGTGATCATCAGCGACGTCGTATGGCTCACGTCTCGTTGCTTCATGACCAGCTCGACGATGGTGGTCGAAGTGATCGGATCAAGACCCCCGGTCGGAGAGTCATAGAGAATCAGGTCGGGCTTGGAGATAATGGCGCGAGCAATGGAGACCCGCCTCCGCATGCCGCCTGAAAGTTCAGAAGGAAACTTCTGGATTGCCTGCTCGAGCTCTACGAATTTAAGCGCTTCCACCACTCGTTCATGAGCCTCCGCCTCCGAAACATGTTCCTCATGCAGACGGTAGGCCACGTTATCTTCCACGGAGAGGGAATCGAAGAGGGCTGACTCCTGGAATACCATTCCGATCTTTGCCCGCAGCTTGAAGAGGTCTCTCTCAGGCATGTGATTGATCTCCTCGCCGAAGATTCGAATCGTTCCTGAACTTGGGCGGAGCAGGCCATTTGCCAGCTTCATGAGAACGGATTTCCCACCCCCGGCAGGTCCGAGGATAATTCGGGTCTCTCCGCGGGCAACGGTAAAGGAGATGTCATCCAGAACCGTCTTCTGATCAAAGGCGATGGAGACACCCTGGAAATCCACGACGGCAGTCTGTTCGTCAAGACCCGTCTGCGGGGAACTGGTGGAGGTGAGGATTTCGTTGGCCATTGCTCGACCTACCTGCCGAAGATTCCGATCATGGCACGGCTGACAATAAAGTCAACGATGATGATAAAGACCGACGAGATGACCACCGCCTGGGTGGTCGACCGGCCAACGCCCTGAGTTCCACCTTTGGTGTTCATGCCAAAGTAGCACCCCACCGTCGCAATGATGAACGCCGAGAAGAGAGGCTTTGTGAGCCCCTGGACGACGTCCGCATACTCAAGGGCACGGTAAGAGGCATGGAAATAGGAGGAGGCATTCAATCCAAGCAAAGCCACGCTGACAAGGGCGCCACCGGCGATTCCGACCGCGTCGGCTACGATGGTGAGGAAAAACAGCATGAAGATCGTGGCATACAGCCGCGGCGTAACCAGCTTCCTGACTGGATCTGTTCCCAGGGCTCGCATGGCATCGATCTGCTCCGTAACTCGCATGGAGCCGATCTCAGAGGCCATTCCCGCCGCATTTCGGCCCGATACCATCAACCCCGTCAGTACAGGGCCAAGCTCCTTGACCATGGAGAGAGCGACCAGATTCCCGGTCATGCTAATGGCCCCAAAGGCCTTAAGCGACGTGGCGGACTGGAGGGCGAGAACGCAACCCGTAAAAAAGCCAGTAAGCACGATAATCGGCATGGATCCTACGCCGATAGAGTCCATCTGGGTGTAAATGTCCGCCCAGTATCGCGGGCGAGAAAAGATCGCAGTTACAGCTTGCCAGGAAAGGGTAGAGTAATCCTGGACGGCGGCAACCTTCTGTTTTGCGAAGTCCTCTGGAGAGACGAAGGGCATGTCTTATCTGTGGCTCAGAGTATCAGATGCGCGACCGACACGACGGGATTGCATCTGATTCTAGTAGTTGCGGATAAGGATAGGAAACAAACCCCGCGGGATGAGAAGATAGTAAGGATGGATCAGAAGATGATCGCGGCGGTCCTCTACGGAAAGGAAGACCTGCGTCTGGAGCAGATCGCGACCCCTCGCGCAGAGGAGGGCGAACTGGTCGTACGTGTCGGAGCGGCCCTTACCTGTGGAACCGATCTGAAGGTTTACAGGCGTGGTTATCACGCCATGATGCTGAAACCGCCGATCCCATTCGGACACGAGGTGGCGGGAACCGTAGCCGAGGTGGGCCCCGGGGTCGCAAATTTTCGCCCGGGGGACCGCGTCGTTGCCCTGAACTCTGCCCCTTGCGACCGGTGTTTTTTCTGCCTTCGCGGGCAGCAGAATCTTTGCGAGGACCTTCTCTTCAATAACGGCGCTTACGCAGAATATATTCGCATCCCCGCACGGATCGTTGAGAAGAACACCCTTCTGATCCCTGACGGGGTTCCCTTTGAGCATGCGGCGCTCACCGAGCCTCTGGCCTGTGTCGTTCGTGGTCTCGAGGAAACGGCAGCCACTCCGGGCGACACGATGGTGATCATTGGCGCCGGTCCCATTGGTCTGATGTTCATGCATGTTGCCCAGCTCGCCGGAATGAAGGTGATCGCGGTCGTCAAACGTGATGACCAGGTGGCCACGGCAAAGTTATTTGGCGCGTCGCAGGTCGTGCAGACCACGGCTGTCGAGAATGTTGTAGCCGCTACCCGTGCCCTCACTGGGGAGGGTCGAGGTGCTGACTCCGTCATTGAAGCGGTTGCCACGCCGACTACCTGGGAATGGGCCGTCGATATGGTGCGCAAAGGCGGTGTTGTTAACCTTTTCGGTGGGCCTCCCAGTGGAACCAGGGTGCAGTTCGACACGAATCGGCTCCATTACGGGGATATCACCCTCAAAGCCAGCTTCCATCACACACCATCGACCTGCCGTACCGCCTTTGAGCTGATCACAAGCGGTCGTTTCCACTGCGCAGAAGCGATTACAGATCGTGTGCGGCTCGATCAGGTGCCAGAGCTCTTCTCCCGCATGCTGACTCGGAAAGGAGGATCGCGCGACATCAAGACCGCGGTCTTTCCTGAAGGAGAGTCGCAGTGACCGAGCTCAGTGCTTCAGAGCACGCGCTGCTGGGAGCGCCTCATCAATATCTGACGCCGCTGACCCGGCCCACCCTCGAAGAAGCCCAGGCCTGGTGCCGCGATCTGACCCGCTCGCACTATGAAAACTTTCACGTGGCGACCATCTTTGTTCCGGTCCGCGCAAGGCAGCATTTCGAAAACATTTACGCCTACTGCCGTGTCGCCGACGATCTGGGGGACGAGGTCGAAAATCCAGCCATTGCTACGCGGCTGTTGGATGCCTGGGGTTCGATGCTGGACGAATGCTATGACGCCCCTGAACGGTCTACACATCCCGTCTTCGTAGCGTTGCATGAGACGATTGAGGCCTGCGATCTCCCACGCCAGCTCTTCCATGACCTGCTGGCTGCGTTTCACATGGATCAGGTAAAGACAGAGTACGAGACGTGGGACGAACTGCTTCACTATTCCCACTACTCGGCAAATCCAGTCGGCAGACTCGTGCTCCTCGTGTGCGGTCATCGCGAAGAATCGACAGCACTGCTGTCCGACAAAATATGCACGGCGCTCCAGTTGGCCAACTTCTGGCAGGACGTTGTGGAAGATAAAGAGCGCGGCCGCCGCTATCTGCCCGAAGAGTCCATGGAGCATTTTCACATCGATGAAGGCCAGATCGCAGGGCGTGTCTTCACGCCGGAGTTCGGCGCGATGATTCAGGATCTTGTGGTTCGGACCCGCGTCATGCTCGCCGAGGGCGGAGAGATCACACGCTACGTCGATCGCGATCTTGCGGTCACCCTCAACCTGTTTCGCAAGGGAGGCGATGCCATTCTGGATGGCATCGTGGCGCAAGATTACGATGTTCTCCGTGGTCGGCCCGTCGTCACGAAGGTAAAAAAGGTAAGTCTCCTCGCCGGCTCCTTGATAGAAAAACTTCGATCGAGGATCTCCTGGTGACGATTGCAGAAGCGTATGCAGCCTGCAGGGAGATCGCAAGGCGGGAAGCCAAGAACTTCTATTACTCTTTTCGGGTGCTCCCGCAACACAAAAGTGATGCCATGTGTGCCGTTTATGCTTTTATGCGCCGCGCCGACGACATTGCAGATGATGAATCGATGCCCATTGAACAGCGTCGCATCCTCATGGCCGAATGGGTAGAGCAATGGCGCCAGGCTCGTAGCGGTGCTCCCACGCAGGATCCCGTTTTTCTCGCCCTTACTGACTCCCAGCAGCGTTTCCACATATCCAATGAACTGCTCGAGGAGCTGGTGCAGGGAACTACGATGGATCTCGATCCCCGCCCTGCCGATGCCGGGCAAATGCAGACATTCGCTTCGTTCGAAGAGCTTTACCGGTACTGCTACCTGGTTGCTTCCGTCGTCGGGCTGGTGTGCATCCGTATCTTCGGCTACACCGATTCTCGCGCGGAAAAACTAGCCGAGGAAACCGGCGTTGCCTTTCAGCTGACAAACATCCTGCGCGATGTAAAAGAGGATGCCGAGCGTGGCCGCATCTATCTTCCCCTCGATATGCTTCGCGAGTATGGCATGACGGTCGAAACAGTCAATGCACTGGCGGCAGGCGCCGTGATCTCGTCTGCGAACCGCGAGATGTTCTCCACTCTTGCCGCCCGCGCAGAGCAGTACTACCAATCGGCGGAAAAGCTCCTTCCCTTGATTGATGCAGACAGCAGGGCAGCCTTGTGGGTTCTGGTCGCTATCTATCACCGCCTGCTACATCGAATCGCAGCAGCCCGGGGGGATGTTTTTTCGCGGCGTATCAGTGTTCCTGCCGGAGAGAAACTCTGGATTCTCGCACGCGGAGGCACCATGTCATTTGCGAACCGGATACGAGGATGAGCGACGCCGCGCACAGCGATGTGATCGTGATTGGTGCGGGCCTTGCCGGTCTTTCCGCCGCGGCTGCGCTCTCGAAAGCGGGGGCAGACGTAAAAGTATTTGAGCGTCGTCCGTACATCGGAGGGCGTGCTTATTCCTACGAGCATCCTGCGCTTGAGGAGACGATCGATTCCCAACACGTCGTGGTCGGATGCTGCACAAATTTGCTGGATCTGGCCCGCCAGTCTGGAATGGCGGACTCTATCCGATGGTATGACGAACTGGTCTTTCTGGAACCCAATGGGCAGCGTACCTCGCTGCGGCCCGGGAAGCTTCCGGCTCCGATGCATCAGACGCTCAGTTTTTTGCGGGCTCCTATGCTGAGGCTGACCGATAAGGCTGCGATCGCTTCAGGGTTGCTGCGCTTTCTGCGAGGCTATCCGCAGGACGATTCCGAGAGTTTCGACTCGTGGCTGAAGCGCACCGGACAGACCGAGCGCGCCATCCGTCACTTCTGGGAGCCTGTCGTCGTCGGGGCTCTCAACGATACCTTTGATCGTTGTTCCGTAAAGTATGCGGGCAAAGTCTTTCACGAGTCTTTCCTACGCTCGCCTGAGGCAGGACGCCTCGGTGTGCCCGCGGCCCCCTTGAGCGAGTTCTTTGCGCCGATCGCAGCCATGGCGACGCAAGCTGGTGTTGATCTCCGCTTGAAGACAGGTTTGGAGTTCCTGGAGCCCACTCCAGAAGGACGATGGAGTCTCCGTGCCGCTGGAGAGGCCTTCACCGCCGATTCCGTCGTGTTGGCAACCGATTTCAAACAGACCCGCGCTCTCTTGAACTCGCTAGTCGCCGAAGAGCGTGAAAAGGATCAACTCAACGCCGGCTTCGAAGCTTTCGTTCCTTCTCCGATTACGACCATTCATCTCTGGTACGACCGCGACGTTACGGGAATGGATCATGCGATTCTGCTCGATACGAGGATCCAGTGGGTCTTCGCGAAGTCTCGCATTCGTCGCTGGGCGAAGGAACGCGGGAGCTACTGCGAACTGGTCATCAGCGCCTCCTGGCCTGAGCTCGAGATGGGAAGGGAAGAGATTCTTTCATCCGCCCTCAACGAGTTTCAGATGTTTTTCCCTGCGGCCCGCGAAGCGAAGCTGGTAAAAAGTAGTGTCCTTAAAGAGGCACGTGCGACATTTTCCGTAACACCGGGCCTTGATCGTTATCGCCAGCCACAGACTACGCCCTGGAAGGGGCTGTACGTTGCAGGGGATTGGACCGCGACGGATTGGCCCTCGACGATGGAGGGAGCCGTACGAAGCGGAAGACTAGCAGCTGGCGCCGTTCTGGGAGATCGCAAACGGTTTATGGCGCAGGAACTGCCCCCGACCGGTCTCATGCGTTGGCTCAGCAGAGCTGGTACTTAGAGTCTCCTGGCTTCTTCGCACTCTAATGCGATAGCAAGACAACACCCACACAAACAAATAAAACTGCCAGCCAACGCCGGCGATCGACATTTTCATGCAGGAATATCTTCGCAGCGATCGCATTCCCGATATACGTCAGCGAGGCGATGGCAGGAGCTGCCAGCGAGAGGTCCACAATCGATAACGCATACAGCATGGCGAAGAAGTTCAGAGCCATGCACAATGCACCTGCCAGGAAGACAGGACTCGAAAGGACAGCTCGAATTGCACCCATCAACCCGCTCTTTTCACGGATGATGTCGAGATCCCCAAGCCCTCGCATCGCCGATGCGATCAAGACTTCGCCAAGAATCGCAAGTGCCGCAACACCGCCGATAGCGCTCCACGTGTTCATGGCAGTCGCTGGTTTCATCATCGACCTGCTCCGGAATCCATCAGATCCAGCTCATGATGCTCATCTTCATGCTCGGTTCGCGAAGGGCCACCGGCGACAAAGCCTACCGCGCACACGATCAGGCCTATTCCAGCCCATCGATAAGCGGAAAGATGCTCGTGCAGCCAGAACCGGCTGAGCAGTGCGACGACGACATAGCCAAATGCGGTTGCAGGCATCACAAAGGTGAGATCGGCCCAGCTGAGCGCAGTCATATAGCTGGCAAAAAATCCGATCAACAGCACAATTCCGGAGATGACAAACGGATTGAAGAGCGCGTTCCAAAGCAGGTGAAGATGCTGAAGATCGACCGTCCCCACCTGTGCCATACCTCGAGACAGGAGCGTGTCTCCAACCGAAGCGGTCAGCATGACAGCGATCAGGATCAGATACTGGGATGGCTTGAGAGCGTGCTTCATGCAAAAGTTACCGCATGCACCTCTTTGGAGTGAGAGATGACGTGCAGTCTGTTTCAAGGGTATCAAAACGGCGTGATCCCTGCGTGGGGCAGAGATACCGATTCAGCGAAAGATCTCCTGGATAGCAGCAGTCCGGTAGTCGAAGATGCGATCGAGAGTACGCCGCACGAAAAGCGCTCGAGCCAGCGATCCAAGTGGCCCCAGCGGCAGTTCGTAGTCCACGCAATCACGCATCGCTGTTCCACCTGGAACGGATTCGAACTCATGGCGATGGTGCCACAAACGATAGGGTCCACTTAACTGCACATCCACGAAGTGCGAGACAGGCACGAACTCCTCAATGCGGGTTCGCCAGCGTACAGCAATGCCAAAGAGTCGCAACTGGTAGTCGATGAGCGTTCCTGCTCTCATGGAGATAGGCTGCGGGGTGACGATCCTGAAATCTAAAAACGGTGGTGTGAGCCGCTGCAGATTCGCCGCCTCCGAGAAAAAACCAAAGACTTCTTCCCGGTCTCGAGGAATTACCGTCGTTCGTTCCAGTCGATAGATCATCTCAACTTCTAGGATGCATCTTCGGCGCGACAGAACATGAATCTCTTATTGAGAAAGAAGCCCGAAGACCGCCACACCAGTCGGTGTTCCGACGTACACTTTGCCATTGATAACCATGGGGGTGATGAACTTATTCCCTTTCCCAAAGCTGTCCCTTCCATTCGGCGCTTCGTTGCTGTTGTAGATCTCGCGTGCCAGATTGGTCGCGTCATAAGCGTGAAGGACGGCCGGTTGCCCTGTGTTGGAATCGAGAGCCCAGACAATACCGTTTTGAGTACCATTTGCTGAGACCGTCGGTGTCGGCCCAGGATGTAAAAATTTCGTTGCCGAAACACTGGACGGCGTGGTCGACATCTTTGCGTCGACCATTGGATATGCCTTCAAGGCATCACCGTCTGCAGCAGAGTACAGAACACCGTTGAAATAGGCCGCTGAAGAAAACGACATGCCAAGGTTAGCGCCCACAAGCTCCTGGTAAATATTGTTGTCGGCCGGATTGGTCGAGGGATTAAATTTACCGAGATTATCGCGATCGGCAAGGTAGATGTTCCTGTCTTTGCCAGCTCCCACGATCAGACGATGAACGACCCCGTGCGAGTCCGCCTGGTCCGGTAACAACAGAGGCCCTCCCGATCCCAGGTCAACATCCTGGGACGACTCCGATTGCGTGTTGTACATGGTGAAATAGTCCGCCACCATCAACTTCCCGTTGACCAGGGAAAGCCGTAACATGGCGTTGCCAAAGTCGCCGTTGGCAGGGAACGCATTTCCATCGAGGCTCGTATCGAAGGTCCCGTTTGCGACAAGGACGTATAGGGATCCATTGCTATCTGCCGCGATCCCGTTACCGCTCATCCAGACCGACCCCATCGTGCCATTTGGAGTGACATTCAGAACCTGCGTCTGCTGTAATGTCGATTCGCTATACCCCATAATCCATCCGGTATAGGCGCCATGGTCGCAGTGGGAGGTCCACCCGGTGTAAACCGTTCCGTTCGACAAAAGCAACGCGGCCCGCTCCGCGTATGGTGCGGGGTCGAAGACGACGTTGCCGCCCTGACTGTTTTGTCCCGTTCCGGGGAAAGATGCGGTCACTTCTGTTGGATTTTGGGTATCCGAGCCGGTAGTCAGGTCGATGGAATGGAACCGATGGTGATAACCACCGTTTGCGTCTTTGCTGGTTACGACCGTAAAGAGGGTTCCATGGGGACCCTGCTTGCGATCGATCACGGGTGTGGCGCTGATTCCGATCTCCGGGCTTATCTGCGAGCAGCCATGGTCGTCGCTGGGAGTCTCATTGGCTCCAAGTAGCGAGGTCTGCCACAGCTGCGTCCCGTTGTCGGCGTCGAAGGCGTACAGGGTGCCGTGCTCTGTTCCCGTGTAGATCACGTTATGGAGCTTTCCTCCGATAGAAACGTTGGCGAGGTAAAGAGGCTGCGCGTCAACCTTGCCATCCATGGAATAGAAGGCCACCTTGCCGAATTGAGACGAGTTAACATTCGCAATCGTCAGGATAGTTTCTGTGGAGTTCAATCCCGTCCTAGCGGTGTCGTAGTGGTAAGTTGTTACGTCAGCGGCGTTTGTCACAGGGCTGCCGAGGACGTTCAACGCGAGGATGGCGCTATGGGCGAGGCTGCCTGCGGTGCCGCTGAAGGTCACCGTAGAGGCACTGGCTTGAGCGGTGACGGCGGCACTCAAGGACACAGACTGAGGTGTGCCGGTAGTCAGCGTCAGGGTAGACGGGGCCGCGGTTATCCCGTTCGGGAGGCCACTGATCGACACCGCGATGTTCCCCGCAAAGGCGTTCAGCGCGGTTGCCGTCACATTGACGGAGGAGCTGGAGGCTCCCGCAGTAACCGTCACGGTAGCCGGGGCGATCGAAAGGCTGAAATCCGGAGGTGGAGAGATCGTCAGGGCCACCGAGGAGGTGTGAGAGAGGCTGCCTGATGTGCCGGTAAAGGTCAGGGTTGAGTTGCCGCCCATTGCGGAGGATGCAGCTGAAACCGAGACGCTCTGCGGCATTCCTGGAGTCAGTGTCAGGGACGAGGGCTGCGCCGTGACCCCGGCGGGTAGCCCGGAGACGGTGACGGAGACTGAACCCATGAAGCCGCCAGAAGGCATGGCGTTGACGGTAATCTGTTGCGGAGCGCTGCCTGGTATCAGCGTAAGAGTGCCGGGGTTAGATGTGAGGCCGAAGTCCGCAGCAGGTTTTGAGTTGCTGCCGCTACAGGAAACAAAGACAAAGCAAAGAGCGAGGACAGAACACGCCAGGTACGGTCTGGTGAAGGAACCCATGAAAAGCTCCAGAACAACGAATTCTGAACAAGGCGTACCTCTCAGCCTGGTTGCTGCAAACCACGATATAACTCCGTTTAGCCTCGCTTGTCACTTAGATGTCTTCTTCGGGTCAATTTCCCCTGACCGTTGGTACATAGACTGCGAGGCCGGCGCTCCGGCCGGCCTCGTTCGATACCCAAAGGATCATTCTTTGTAAATACTGGTCTGGAAGCTGCGTTATGGCTTGGTGACTTTCAGGTTGGAGACGGTTGCATCGGTATTGTGGGCAAAGCGAATTCCATACACGCCATCGGTCGATTTGAGCTTGCCAGCGGCCACGACATCGGACTTTTCAAGCGTCTTTACAACGGTTCCGTTGATGATGCAGGAGACCTTGTCGCCCTTGACCTGCATGGCGATCTCCTGGGTCACCGGCTGCCCGACGCCTGCGGCCTTGTGGACAGCATCATTAGCCTCGCGACGGCCATTGAGTTGGAAAGCCTCTGGACCAAAACCGCGCACAATGAAGTTCCCGTTTCCGTAGGCAGCGCAGTAGATGTAGCTCTGGTCAGCGGTGCCGAGGCCGTTGCCCGCGATGACGATGCCGTAGGGATGCGGGTGGGTGTTGAGGTTCTGAAACTTCGGTTCGGTGAAGGTGGCGGAGACGGTGTAGTCACCTTTGGCGACGTTCTTCGGGCTCCAATAGGTGATGGCCGGGCCGGTGGTGACGTGGAGGACCTTTCCTTCTTCGGAGAGCTTGGCATCGTTGACGGTCTGGCCGGATTTCTCGGCATCGGCGTCGACCTTGCCTTGCCATCCGGGAGCGGTGATGCCGCCGCCAGCGACCTTACGATTGGTCTCGGGGGTTTCCTGGGCTTGAAGCGCTGCGGTAGTGATCATACAAGCGAAGGCGGGGAGGAGAAGGGAGTGACGGAAGCGCATGGAGTGGATCCTTTCAGGCAGAAGGGTGGATGTACGGCGTAAGTATACGGGTTCAGTGTGCTGAAAGGTATGAGACCGGGAGGCGAAGCGGTGATTCAGGTCACAGCGGCCTGCACGGAGTTGCAGTGAAGATGCTCTCAGAACCGGGTGAAAGGGAGGAGAGCCTATGTCGCGAATTGCAGTGATTGTCGGTCACCCGCGCACGGGAAGTCTTTGCGAGGCGCTAGGGCAGAGTTACGTGAGAAGCGCCCATGATGCTGGGCACGATGCAGATCTGTTTGTCGCGGGAGCAATGAAGTTTGATCCGATTCTGCACGAAGGGTTTGAGAAAGTGCAGCCCCTCGAGCCAGATCTCCAGGCCCTGCAAGATTCAATTCTGCACGCCAATCACCTGGTGCTGATCTTTCCCCTCTGGTTTGGAGGCTTGCCCGCGTTGATGAAGGGGCTGCTGGAGCGTGTGCTGCAACCGCGACTGGTCGAGTCGGCGAAACAAAAAAAGTTCGTCCCGCGTCCGGTTTCGACGCTATTGGGCACTCGTAATGCCAGGAACGGCGTTGATTCGCCGGCTCGCGCTCCGGGATGCGAAGCGTCTTGCGGAGATGAAACGGAACCCCATTGAAATGGAGTTGGACAGTGTTCAAATGAGAAAGGCGACCGATGCATGACCGGTCGCCTTAAAAAGATGAAACTGTCTTACGCGTTCATACTGACTGATTCCTGCGCCTTGAGCGCATTCTCTTCAGCCTTCGCTCTTGCGGCCTTGTTGCGCTGAGCTCGCAGCTTCATGAAGCTCTTTGCTTCCACATAGAGGCGAGGTACGTCGCGGTTGACGATTGCCTTCCAGACGACGCGAGCGGCGGCTTTAGGGCGGAAATAGTACTCGTCGTAGAACTTGTGCACCATCTCCATGACGTACTCGGTGGGCAGGCCGGGGTACTCGATGTGTGCCATCTGGTGACCACCGCCGTCCTCCATCTTTTCGTTGGTGATGAAGTTGTTGCGCTTGGCGAAGTCGTAGAACTCTGTCCCGGGGTAGGCATGGGCGACGGAGACCTGGATGGTCTCGCAGTCCAGCGTCTTGGCGAAGTTGATCGTGTTGCGGATCGATTCCTTAGTCTCACCGGGCAGGCCGAGGATGAAGTCGGCGTGAATGATGAGGCCGAGGTCGTGGCAGTCCTTGACGAAGTCGCGTGCGCGTTCGACGGTGGCGCCCTTCTTGATGTTCTTGAGGATCTGCGGGTCGCCGGACTCGAAGCCGACGATGAGCAGGCGGCAGCCCGCATCCTTCATGGCCTTAAGGGTGTCGCGGTCGGTGGTGACGCGCGAGGTGCAGGACCAGGTAATGCCGAGCGGCTTGAGCTTGGAGCAGAGCTCGATGGTACGGGCCTTCTGAATGTTGAAGGTGTCGTCATCGAAGAAGAATTCCTTGACGTGCGGGAAGTTCTCTTTAGCCCACTTCATCTCGGCCGCCACATCGTCTGTAGACCGCTTGCGCCAAGCGTGGCCCGAGAGCGTCTGTGGCCAGAGGCAGAAGGTGCACTGCGCCGGACAGCCGCGCGTGGAATAGAGCGAGATATAGGGGTGAAGCAGGAACGGCACGTTGTAGCGTGTTACGTCCATATCGCGCTTGTAGATCTTTGTGGCCCAGGGCATCGCGTCCAGATCCTCGACCTGCGGGCGGTCGGGATTGTGCTGGATGACGCCGGTTTCATCTTTGTAGCTGATGCCGAGAATCTCGTTCAGAGGCTTGCCATTGGCATACTCGACGACGGAGAAGTCGAACTCGCGGCGGCAAACGAAATCAATGACATCGCACTCGTTGAGAGCGCGGTCGGGGTCGGTAGTAACGGGCGGTCCGACAAATGCAATTCGAATGCCGGGATTTACATTCTTGATTGCCTGGGCGAGGGCGTGGTCGCCATGCCAGCCTACCGTCGAGGTAAACAAGACCAGAAATTCATAGCCTTTGGCGATCTCGATGGTCTCTTCCGCCGAAACATGGTGAGGCGGGGCATCGAGGAGACGCGATCCTTCGAGCATTCCGGCGGGATAAGCCAGCCATACCGGGTACCAGTAGGATTCGATCTCGCGGGTTGCGGGCCAGCGGGAGCTGGCGCCGCCATCAAAGTTCTCAAAGGAGGGCGGATTCAGAAACAGTGTCTTGAGCGGCATGGTCTTAACTCTGATTTTACCATTCGGTAACTCCCTGGGGAAATCAGTTTCGGAGGTTCCCTAGGTGATTACTGCTCGCTCGAGGTTGCCGTAACCTGATTCTTTTCATTGAAGAAGACTAGCCAGTACTTGTTCCGAACCGGATAAAAGATGGATCGGTAGATAAAGACGTGATCGCAGTCCGGCGTCACCGAAGTTCCGTAGGCGTCGCACGGCTTCTGAATCTGCCTGGGATTGCCCAAAATGCGGCGAATCTCCGCTTCGGAGGATTTCGGCCGAAGGGACGGGAAGTCGGAATCAATCCGAGAGTCGTGAAAGTATCCCGCCGCACCGATTACAAGCAGAAGTACGACTACCGATGTGAGGATCGCCTTCCATTTCATTCCGGCTTAGATGCAACAGGGGCAGGGGTTTGTAGCGCCACCTTCAACCAATTTTCGAGCTGCCCGTTGGAGCGCATGAGGTTGATCTGCATCTGGCGCAACTGGAGGTCGGTGTCCAGAAAATCGAGATAGCGGGCGCGCTCCTGGATGCGTGCATTTTGCTCGTCTTTGGGAGTGGCCGGCACGGCGCCCGAGTTGGCTGTCTGGAGCTGGACGCGCACGACGTCAATCTGATTGAGTGCAAGTTCGCGTTCCAGCGAAGCAACCTCGGTGCGGGCCTGGAGCTCACGGATGGTGCGGCTTACCTTGCTCCGGCCTTCGAGGAATTGGTCACGAGCCTGATCTGCGTCGTGCATGCTCCGTCGTGCCTCGGCGAGCGATTCGCGGGCCTTGGCGCGGCGAGTGTAATCGAGCAGCGGCAGCGTAAACTGCAGCCCAACCTGAAGGTTGTTGAAGTTGGTGAAGCTTCCGGGCCGGTAATAATCCTGGTAGTTGTTGAAGCTGGCAAGCCGGCTATATTGCACGCCCAGACCGATCTGGGGACGATACATCTTGCGCGAGTCACCGAAGGCGGTTTGCAGTTTCGATTGAGCCGTTGCGTAGGCTCCGCGGATAGATTCCGGGAGTACAGTGTCTCTCGCGGGGGAGGCATCGAAGGACTGAAACGAAGGGATGCTTGCATGTTCCGTTGCGAGTCCTTGAGCGGGAAGGCCGGTCAAATGCGCGAGGTGATCGCGCTGGTTGGCGGCATCATCCTCCAGCTGAATCTGGCGCAGGTGGAGATTTGCGGCTGTCAGCCTGGCACGAGTCAGTTCGATCTGCGTGTCCTGCCCAGCTTCGAGGCGTTCCTGAATAATCTTCGTCAAGCCCGTGGCGAAGCCTGATTCTTCTCCGGCTGCCTGCATCCGTTCCAGATCGGCATCTAGGGAGACATAAGTGGTCGCGGTGTCTTCCATAATCTGCTGTCGCACGTCGTTGAGATTATGATTTGCCGCTTCCAGGCCAACCCGGGCTGCCCGAATGTAATTTCGTTGGGACTGGTCGAACAGAAGCGACTGGACCGTCACATTGAAGAGCGAAGGCGCTCCGAAGGGGAACCCATAGGTGTAGCCGAGCCCTGACCCTACGCTGAAGGTAGGAATGTAGACGTCCTTCGTTTGAGCGAGGACCGCCTGCGCCTTGTCTACTTCGGCCTGAGCGGCCTGAACCTTAGGGCTGTTCTTGAGGGCGAGATCAATGGCAGTGGTGAATGAGATCTGGCCGATGGCCGGCGTGGATGCCATGGTGGCGCATGCAACGGGAATCAAGAGATAACGTAAAAAGGTCATGCGTCGGGGGAAGGCTCCTGCGATCTCACGTCTAACCATCGTATCGCGCTTGTTCTTACGATCTACCTGCTGCTTTTCGAGCGGGAGCAAAGTTGGATGCCAAGGCTAAAGCCGCAGCGTACTCTTGCTGTGCTCCGGAGAGATCTCCGCGCTTCTTAAGAATATCTCCCAATTGAAGATGAGCCTTGAAGGCAGGAGCATCATCGGTCTTGGCCGGAGATGCGAGATATTCCCGCAGAGCTTTTTCTGCCAGATCGGGACGGCGGTGAGCATCGGTCAGGATGCTGGCAACATCGACCAAAGCAGAAGTTCGAGTGCGATTGGCGCGGAGGCTGGATTCAAGGGCGGCTGCTGCTTTATCGGATTCCCCCTGCTGCTGATAGAACTGACCGAGATCGACCCACGCATCCGCGCTTTTGCTTATCGCAATGGCGTTTTTGAATTCGGCTTCTGCGGTCGTCATATCGTTTTTCTTTTTGGCAATCAGAGCCAGGATACGGTGTGCTTTTTGGGGCGAGAGAGCCATCAGCTGGGGAACGAGCGCCTCCGCTTTCTCTACGCCACCGCCGACGACTCCGGGGGCGGCGACATAAAACTGGCCAAGGTCACTCATCGCCTGGACGTTGGAAGGGTTCAGCTGCACCGCGCGTTCGAAGGCAAGATGCACTTTTCTGGCCACGGAAAAAGCGCTCAACATATTGATCTGGGATGCCTTAAGTCCATAAGCGCGACCGAGCCACATCTGCGAATCGCTGCTGGAGGGATCGTCCTTTACCGCCCGTTCGCATTCATCGACCGCGGCGTCTGCCATGTCCTGCGCGTAGTAAACGCGGCACAAGAGCTGATGGGCGCGACCATCATGGGGTTCTGCGGAGAGTGTCTGGCGAAGAGCCGCTGCAGCTTCGTCAACACGGCCCTGCTTGAGCAAGGAATCTGTCGGACCGTTGTCGGCCCGAGCAGCTGTGGCTGGAGCAAAAGCCGTGACGAGCAAAAGCGCGAGACGCGCAAACGAAGGTGCAGTGGTGGCCATAGGCTATTCGACGATCTTTACGTCAAGACCGTTCGAAAGATCCCGATTGCTGGTAGCGTTCAGCGCGACCGTGTCCTTTTCAGTGAGGCCGCTGAGAATCTCGACGCGGGTCAGATTGAGCACTCCCACCTGTACCGGCGTGCGGGTTAGCTTGCCCTGCACGATGCGATAGACATAATCACTGGTTCCCTCGGTATGCAGCGCTTCCCGCGGCACGCTGAGCACATTAAATCGTTGCGAGGTAGTAACGGTGACCGTGACGTTGGTGTTTGGCAGCAGGTCTTCCTGCGCGTCATCGACTGAGATGATGCACTCGCCCACGTTGCGGGTCCCGTAGGTGATAACGGTCGAGGGCGCACGGCTGATGTGTCCGTGCCAGGTCTGGTTTTGCTTGGCGTCCCACACAATCCTGACTGCCTGGCCAACCGCGAGCTTACCGATCTCCGGCTCGTCAAAGTAGGCGCGCACCTGAATGCGCTTCAGGTCGGCGACATCGATCAGACTCTCGCCTGCGCTTACAAAGTCGAAGGCGGTTACCGGAATGGAATATACGGTACCGGAGATCGGCGTACGAATATTGGCATTGCCGTACGTGCTCTCTGCAGCTGCGACCGAGGCGCGAGCGTCATTTACCTGCGCCTGAACCTTGCTTTTATCGGTGGTGCTGTAGCGATCCGTCTGCCTCTGCTGGATATTTTTGAGGCTGGTATTGGCGGACTGGAGACGCTGTTCCGCAGCTGCGACTTCGCTAGCAGAGGCAGCCCCTTTCTGCTGCAACTGCTGGAGCGCCGCCAGACTTTGTTCCGCCTGGGATTTCTGCTGTTGTGCACGGCTCAGGTCTGCTGCCAAGGACAATCGCTCTTCCTGAGTGCCGCCTTGTTGAAGATCGTGCATGGATGCCTGGGCGGTGCTCAGGCTGGACTTCGCCGTTGCCAGGCGCGAGACGGCATCGGCATCCTCCATCTTCATCAGAAGATCGCCTTTTTTTACCTTCTCGCCTATCTGGACATAAATCTTTTGGACGACGCCGGGAGTCTGCGCATGGGCCTGGAATGGTTCGATCGGCTCGACGCGTCCATTGGTTGAGATCGTGCTCAACAGGTTCTGGTGGGTCACCGCGGCAGCCCGTACTTCGACGACGTCGCGAGTGATCATCCGCAGCCCCATGACAGCCACGGTAGCGAGGACGAGAATGGCTCCCGCCAATACGTAAGGATTGATTCGTCTTGTCTCTATCGTCGGCATTACGAAGGGTCAGTATATAAGACGCTCGACCCCCTAAGACGATGCATACGAATTACTTCTCGTGCCCGAACCATGAGCCGCACCGCATAAACAGACGATTAAAGCTTCGATGAGCGACGCAGATCCACTAGTTCCAGCTCAAGTCCCGTGTGCCAGGCATTGCTTTTGGATCGAAGGCGATATGCGATATCGAGCTTGACCCCCGCATCGAGTTCCATCCCCTGACAGCGTTTTGTCCAGAGTGTGCCGGCTCTGCTCCAGCCCAGAGCACTAAGGCGCACCTCTTCAAAAGCAAGGTCCAGACACACGTGGCGATCTTTGATGATCCGAGGCGCTGCGGCGAGAGTGACCGAACGGCTTACAAAAACAGGCTCCCGATTTCCATTCCCGAAAGGAGCACAACGTTCGAGCCAGTCGAAAAACGGCATGGTTAGTTCGTCGAGTGGAACTTCTGCATCGAATTCGAGCGGCGGCAGCAGCATTGCTCCCAGCAGAGCTGTCGCACTATGGCGCGCCATTCGTTCCCGCAGAATCGGAATACGCTCTGAGGGAAGCGAGAATCCGACGGCGTGGGCATGGCCTCCGAAACGCGTAAAGAGCGAACCATCCTCGCTATGAACCTCGGTCAACGCATGCAACATGTGATATCCGGCCACTGATCGGCCAGACCCATGTGCCTCGCCGCCTTCGTAGGTCAGAACCAACGCAGGGCGCCCTGTGCGGTCGACGATGCGCGACGCTAGAATCCCTAAGACCCCGCGGTGCCATTCAGGATCAGCCATGACGAAACAGGTAGCGGGGAACTGGTTTTCTTTATTGTGTATTGCAGATAATTCTTCATCAATAACTTCAAGTGCCTGCGCCTCCGTCACTTTGCGATCATCGTTGAGCCGGTTGAGCTTTTCGGCCAGCTCCCGTGCCCGTGTTGCGGACCGCGTCAGAAACAACTCCACGACATCGCTGGCGACGTCCATGCGACCGGCGGCGTTGATACGAGGCGCAATGCGAAAACCGACTTCGATTGCGGTAGGAGGGCGGTCCGGTGGAATCTGAGCGACTTCCATCAGCGCGCGCAGTCCCGGTTGAACCGGATTGATCAGCTCTCGAAGGCCGAGGGCGGCCAGGACTCGATTTTCCCCTTCGAGCGGGACCGCATCGGCGATGGTTGCAATAGCAACCAGCTTTAGAAACGAAGGGACCAGGGTCTGTTCGAGCCGCAGACGCTCCACCTCGGTTGAGCATCCGGCTCGCAGGATTGCGTGAGCAAGCTTGAAGGCGACAGCGGCTCCACAGAGCGATTTGAAGGGATATTCGCATCCGTCCTGGGCTGGATTGATGACTGCGAGAGCTTCCGGAACTCCCTGTACATCATCTGGAAGATGATGATCGGTGACGATGAGGTCGAGACCTAACGCCTTGGCTTCTGTGGCGGCGGAAAAGGCGCGGATCCCCGTATCCACACTGATCACGAGACGTATTCCGGCAGCAGCTGCGTCCGCGAGGACGTTGCTTCGCATTCCATACCCTTCGCGAATGCGATGAGGAACGTGATACCGCACGAGGGCCGGGGTTTCTTTGGGTGCGCTGCGCTCGATGGCTGTCTTCAGCAGTACGGTCGCGGTCGTGCCGTCGACATCGTAATCTCCGTAGATCAGAATGGGTTCAGAGTTCTGGACTGCCTGCCGAATTCGAGTGACCGCTCGCTCCATGCCGAGCATTCGCATGGGGTCGATCAAGTCACTGAGCGATGGCGAGAAGAAGGAACGGATCGCGGCTTCTCCTGCCAGACCGCGCGCCGCTAGAAGCTGGGCGATTGCCGGAGGACAGCCCGTAAGCGATGTGAGATGACGTACTGCAGCTTCGTCGGCAACATTCGTTACCCACTCCCGCTCCATCGCAATCTGGCCGGTGACCAACCTGTACACCCTTATTCGTTGTTATCGCGGTCATCCACCACGATGGTCCCGAGGTCCGCGACGGTCTCCATCAGGTTCTGGAATTTGTCGTACCAGTCAGTCGCAATCTCAAAGAGAAACATCACTCCCTGGTATGCGAATCCGAGCTGGAGATAGCCGATCTTTCCGATATGCCGAAGAAGCTTCTCGGCGTCATCGATCTCGGGAGATTCATCGTCCGGGTACATCTGGTCGCGAATCTCTTCAATCAATGTGGCGATATCGGCTTTTTCAAGGACAGCCTCGCTCATCGTGACGAAGGGCGCGCCGGTGGCCTTCGCGAGCTCCACGAAATCCTTCCAGCCGTCGGAATTTTCTTCTTCAAAGAGGACGGTGGGAACCTCGTCGGAGACGTAGCCGTTCATTCTGCGCATGCCGTGGCCCGAGATGAAGGCCACCATGTCGTCTTTGAGCGAGATGAGATTGTCAGGATGCATCGAGCGATATTGTCTCAGAAAAACCGGATGCAGGAACACCGTTTGTGGAACGGTGCCTGTGCATCCTTCTCCAGAAGAAGGAATCCAAGAGAGAATGCCCCTTTTCGAACATCATCTTTTTATCTGTACCAACGAACGGGATAGCTCTGCTTCGCGGCCAAGCTGTCTGCCTGAGGGAAGCAAGAAGCTCAAATCGGCCTTCAAGGACGCCATCAAGGAAGCGGGCCTGAAACAAAAGGTTCGGGCGAACGAGTCCGGCTGTCTGGATCAGTGCGAGCATGGCCCTGTTGTCGTCGTCTACCCGGATGCGGTGTGGTACGGGAAGGTTCATCCGCGTGATGCGCAGGAGATTGTCCAGGAGCATCTTCTCAAGGGGCGGCCAGTCGAACGGTTGCGCCTGGCGGAATCCTGCATCAACAGCGACCGGTGCCCTCATCGTAAGTAGGGAACCTGCGCAGACTCATGAACATCCACGTGTTATAGTCGAATTTAAAGTCAATGATTTTCTCTAAAGATTACGTAGGCTATCTCGCGCGCCAGACGGTGAAGCAACTCATTGCGCAGAAGATGATCCAGACGGAAAAAGCGGCGATCCTTGAGGAACGCGTCGCGACGGCTATGGTCGACGAGCTCTCGCTCGAGGATCGTATCAACGATGAGGTCCGGGTCATTCTTGAGGCTTTTCAAGAGGACATGCGCAAAACCGGAGCAAGCTATCCGGAGATGTTCAAGAAGGTGAAAAACGAACTGGCGCGTAAGTACAAGGCGGTGCTGTGAGAATCTCCCGCGATAAAGTCAACAAACTGGCCCACACCGTTGCCGATACGCTGGCCGAGATTCCAGAGTGCGACTTTCTTGAAGATCGCAACACCATTCGGCAGGAAGCCCGGAAGGCGCTCGAAAGGCTGCTGACTGAAGAGACGAAGATCGATGCGGCGGCGCGACAGAAGATCGCTTCGCAGCGAAAGATCATTCTTGAGGGTTCCCAGGAGTGGGACATTCTCTATCGCAAGTACTACAACGACGAGGTCAAGAAGCTCGGTCTCTAATCGTTTCTCCGCCTTTGCGATCCGCTGATTTTGGTCTATAATCTGTACTTGAGCTGGAGAGAAAATCCTCCTGAATTCTATTTGGCGTTATGGTGTAACTGGTTAACACGTCGCCCTCTCAAGGCGAAGAGTCCGGGTTCGAGCCCCGGTAACGCTACCAAGCCTTTCTCAGAATCGAAGTCTTGGCGCCATGGTGTAACTGGTTAACACGCGGCCCTTTCAAGGCTGAGAGTACGGGTTCGATCCCCGTTGGCGCTACCACCTTTCGACAATCTACTTATCTACCTGGACCGAAGCGTTGCAAGCGCAGTTTGATCCTGATACCGAACGCTATACTGTTGTTGTGAGCAAGACGTTCTATATCGAAACCTTTGGCTGTCAGATGAATGCCCATGACTCGGAAAAGGTCATTGGCACGTTGGAGCACGAAGGTTATATTCAGGTTCCTGACGAGGCTGAGGCCGGGCTGATCCTGTACAACACCTGTTCGATTCGCGACAAGGCCGAGCAAAAGGTCTTTCATCGCCTGAATGAGTACAAACGCATGCAGGGCGAAGGGAAGAAATTCGCCGTCATCGGCTGCGTGGCGCAGCAGGAAGGGGAGCGAATCTTCGAGCGCGCGCCGTATGTTTCGATCGTTGCCGGCTCGGCTTCCTACCGCAATCTTCCGTCCATGCTGGCTCGGCTTGAAGCAGGCGAGAACCGCATCACCGGCCTCGACGACCGGCAGACTGATCAGACCTTTGACACTGAATTCACGGTCCGCTCGAATCCGCATCGCGGTTACATCACCATCATCGAGGGCTGCGATAAGTTCTGTGCCTACTGCGTCGTACCGTACACACGCGGCAAGGAGCGTTCTCGCACCTCGGCATCCGTTCTGGTGGAAGCACGCCGAATGGCCGACCAGGGATTCACGGACATCCAGCTTCTGGGGCAGAACGTCAATTCGTGGCGCGATCCTTCAGGACGGCTTTCATTCGCGGAGCTGCTCTCAGCGGTAGGAAATATTCCAGGGATCCGGCGTGTGCGTTTCACAACCTCGCACCCACGTGACTTTACCCGCGATATCGTCGAAGCGATCGATGCTACACCAGCGCTCTGCGATCACGTTCATCTGCCGGTGCAGTCCGGATCTTCGTCCGTGCTTCATGCGATGTCGCGGGAGTATACCCGGGAGTGGTATCTCGAGCGGATGAGCTGGATTCATGCTGCCAAGCGGGACATTAGTATTACCAGCGACATGATTGTGGGTTTCCCGGGAGAGACGGACGCCGATTTTGAGGAGACGATTACGCTGCTCGGTGCTGTCCGCTACGACGCAGTATTCGCATTCAAATTCTCGCCCCGACCCAATACTCCAGCCGTTCATATGGCCGACAGTATCTCGGATGAGGTTAAGAGTGAACGTCTTCGTATCCTCAACGATCGCCAGCGTGAGATACAACGCGAGCACTATGCGCGGCACCTTGGGCAGACAATCGAGGTGATGGTCGAAAGCTTCAACCCGGCACGTGGCCAGGTTGTTGGCCGTTCCACTCAGAACAAGACGGTCAACTTTACGCAGGCTGAGGGCCTCTCTCAGCCTCCCATCGGAAGCTACCTTCCCGTTCAAATTACCCGTACCATGCCGAATTGCCTTATCGGGGAGGCGGCCCCCGGTTCTGTACCTCTTCAGGCTACCCGGACACCCCAACCTTTCGTCGTACTGAACTGATATGAGCCAGAACCTACAAGCGACTACCCCGGGCCCCGATGAAGTCGAGATGCAGATTCGCGGGCTCATGATGGACCCAGTCACCAATATGCCGATCGTCGTTCTGAAGGATGTCGGGAGCGACGTGGTTCTTCCGATCTGGGTCGGGATCTTTGAGGCCAACGCGATTGCGCTTGAACTGGAAAAGACGGCTACCCCCAGGCCGATGACGCATGATTTGATGCGGAATATGGCGCGAAATCTTAATGCCGCAGTTCGTAAAGTAGTTGTCTCCGAGCTTCGGGACGACACTTTTTACGCGATCATCTGGCTCGAACAGGCGGGGGAGACCGTAGCGATGGATGCGCGACCGTCCGATGCCATCGCACTTGCGCTCCGTTGGGACTGTCCGATCTACGTTAATCGCGATGTTCTTGAAAACTCCCGCCAGGCCGCGAGCGGTACGCAGTCCGTCAATGCAGACGAGATGCGTCGCTGGCTCGAAAACCTGAACGATGACGAGATGGGCCGTTACAAGATGTAGCCTATCGAAAACAGACAACTCTCGAAGGACCCGATCTTGAGTCTCATCCGAAAGCTGAAGAGTGTTGCGTTTACCGGAGTGGTCGCAGTCGAAGATGGAACCAGCCGGAGATCTGTGCCGGCAAGCCGATTGCGGGAAGCCAGGAATTTTCTGGTATTCCAGCACGCAAGCGCACTAGGCACCGCTATCCATACGACTCCGCTGTTTACGGCCTTACGGCAAGCTGTACCTGACGCTCGTATCGCAGTCGTCGGGAGCGGATTTTCTATAGAAGCTTTGCGGAACAATCCTCATATCGACACACTGATCGAAACTCCAAATCCGCTGAAGGATCTGAAATCCTCCGTCCAGTCCTTGCGCAGCCAGTTTCCATTTCCAGATGCAAAAGTTGTAAGTCTTTTCCCGCTCGGTAACGAGCGAACCAAGATTACGCTACAGGCGCTGTTAGGCGGGGCTTCCACGCGCGTGGGCTTTGCGGTCGAGCCTGAACTCTTCCGGGTGCATTTGAAGTTTGACTATACGCAGAGCCAGATCGCCAATAACCTCAGGCTGATAGAAGCACTCGGACATGCACCGAATCATGTAGAGCCGAAGATCTTCTTCACCGAGCGAGATTTAGCCTTTGCACGTAATCTTTTGGCTGGCTCAGGCACAGTGCCGGGACAGCCACTTGCTATATTTGTTACTCAAACCAGCGTGACGCAACGCAAGAGCTGGCGTTCTGAGCGTTTTCGCGAGGCCGCAATCTTCCTCAACGAGCGCTACGGAGCACATATTGTCTTCGTTGGAACCGCCGCAGAGTCCCCTGCAATCGATGAGCTGCGAAACGGTCTTCCCTTTGCCACAACTAATGTGGCGGGAAAGACGAACCTTCCACAGCTTACGGCCTTGATGAGCCTGGCGACGGTAGGTCTGACCCTCGACACGGGACCGCTTCACATCGGCCGCGCTGCGGGGCTTCCCATGGTGATTGTTGCGCCAGCGTGGTCCCCTCCGATTGAATGGCTTCCGGTCGGCATCGATCGATATCGCATTCTCAAAAACGCGGATATGCCCTCCGCGATTCCGGACTACATCATCGACGAGGTCAGCGTCGCCGAAGTCACCTCAGCGCTCGACGATCTTCTCTCGCGCTTTGCTGCGGAGAGGCTTTCGCCTAACGCTTCGCGAGTTCCTCAAGGAACGTGAAGAACTCAGGGAAGGAGATCGCCGCGGCTTCAGCACCATGAATCACGTTTTCGCTGGTGGCTCGAAGTGCTGCGATGGCAAACGCCATGGCGATGCGATGGTCGCTTCCCGAGTCGATCTCGGCGCCGTGAAGCTGTTGGTTGCCGGGAACGATGAGGCCATCTTCGAACTCGGTGACCTCAGCGCCCATCGCCTTCAGATTTTTGGCGACCAGTGCGATGCGGTCTGACTCTTTGATACGCAGTTCCTTGGCATCGCGGATCACAACGCCATCGCGTGTGTAGGGTGCAATGGCAGCGATGACCGGCAGCTCGTCGATCAGTTGCGCCGACAACGCTCCTGTAATCTCGGCACCTTTTAGGCCATCTACGGAGCGGTTCACTTGAATTGTTCCGATGGTCTCGCCATGGTGCTCTTCGACCGTGAGCACTTTAATCTTGCCGCCGAGCGTGGTGATGACGTCCAGCAGTGCAGCGCGCGTCGGATTCAACCCAAGCGAGTCGAGCACCAGGTTTGAGTCAGGGAACAGCAGTGCGGCACAAAGGAAGAAGGCGGCCGAAGAGATATCTCCCGGCACAGTCGCCTCAATGGCCCTTAGCTTCTGTCCGCCTGGGATACTCAAGCGCTCGCCGGTGCGGGTCAGACTGGCACCGAAGGCCTTCAGCGCATGTTCGGAGTGGTCACGAGTCCTGACCGCTTCGGAGAGGCTCGTTGTTCCTTCCGCCTGAAGTCCCGCAAAGAGGACGGCGGTTTTGACCTGTGCAGAAGGGATGGGAGTGTCAAAGTTGATCGCCTTCAAAGGACCACCATGAATCGTCATCGGGGCATGGCCGTCCACCAGGTCGATCTTCGCTCCCATCGCCGACAGGGGCTTACGAATTCTTTCCATGGGACGCATAGTCAGGGAATGATCGCCAATCATCGTAAACGTATGCGGATGAGGCGCTATAAGGCCTGCAAGCATGCGCATGGTGCTGCCCGAGTTTCCGCAGTCGAGCTCCCCGGCTGGCTGCTGAAAGGCTCCGGCGGTTCCTGTCACTTCGATCTTCGTTCCCTCTTTGGAGACCTTTGCCCCAAGAGCCTCCACGCAGCCCAAGGTCGAGTGCGGGTCGGCGCCCGTCGAAAAATTACTAAGACGCGTCGTTCCCTCGGCAAGTCCGGCCAGCATGGCATAGCGATGGGAGATGGATTTATCTCCAGGAACTGTAACGGAACCCTGAAAGCTACGGGCCGGGCGAACAATCTGAGTCGTGGTGGAGTTCTGCGAGGTCATCGTGGAAGACATTACTTTTATCCTAACCTTTCTTGGACCGGCGTTGGTACACTCCTGCCGGTGTCGTTCCATCTGGGCCCAGAGATCCAATTTGCGATCAGGAGCACAACTTCATGAAAACTACATATATCGCTCTCTGCTTTCTGGGCATGTTGCCCCCGGCACTCCATGCCGATTTTTCGTACTCCGAGAAGACCCAGATCACTGGAGGAGCCGTAATCGGAATGATGAAGATGGCAGGTGCCTTCAGTAAACAAGCACGCCAGGCTGGTGAACCGATCCTCTCGACGGTCACCATTCAGGGCAATCGGATGGTTCGTGCGAATTCCCTGCGAACCGAGATCGTTGATCTCGATAAAGAGACCATTACGACCGTCGACCACACGCGGAGGCAATATACGACGATGACCTTCGAACAGATGCGGCAGCAGATCGATGCTGCGATCCGTAAGGGTAAGGAGCAGCAGGTGTCTGACTCTCAGTCAGCTGCTGCCAATACCGATCTTTCCTTCCAGGTGAAGGTGCGGAATACAGGCGCAACCAAGGACGTGGCCGGAATCGATACGAACGAATCAATCTTAAGCATGGCCATGGATGCGACCGATAAAAAGACCGGAGAGAAGGGCTCGCTGGCGTTGACCAACGATATGTGGCTTGCCCCTGAAGTGCCTGGCTATGAGGAGGTCCGGGAGTTCCAGCAGCGATTCGCAGCGAAACTCGGCACGGTCTTTAACGAGTCCTTCAACCCCGCCATGCTCGCCTCGCAGCCGGGTGCTGGAAAGGCGATGGCCGACATGGTGAAGGAGATGTCGAAGCTGAAAGGAATCCCGGTGCTTCAGATTATGCGCATGGGAACTACAGCGAATGGGGAACCGTTGCCCGCAGCTTCAGAAGCGCCTTTGCCTCAATCCACTTCCGCGCCGGCCGTGAGCGCCGGACAGGTTGCGAAAGATTCAGCGGCCTCTGCGATTACAAGCAGCCTTGGACTTGGAGGTCTGGGGGGCTTCGGTCGAAAGAAAAAGGCTGCCGATCCGGCCCCATCTCAGCCTGGTGAATCTGGAGCGGCGGTGCTGATTGAATCGACGACCCAAATGAGCGATTTCTCGCAGGCTCCTGCGGATCCTTCGAAGTTTTCTATACCTTCGGGGTATCAGCAGGTGGAGGCGAAGATAGCAAACCAATAAAAGACTAAAGCGCCCGTAAGACGACAATGGTCTCGTCGTCGAAGTGTTCGGTTCCGGACTGGAAGTCCGAGACTGCCTTTTGAATGGCATCGACCATAGAGGCAGCGGTGGGTTGCCGCTGCGTCTTGAGCACCTTCACCAATCGGTCGGTGCCGAACATCTCGCCTTTTGCATTTTCTGCATCCGGAATACCATCTGAGAAAAAGACCAGCAGATCGCCGGTCCGCGTTGACAGTGTGAACTCCTCGTATTCGACGTCTGGAAAAAGACCAAGCGGGAAGCCTTCGGCTTTAATGGTCTTTACGTCAACCGTGGTGCGGGAACTGGTGGAACTGATGGATACGAAGAGCGGTTGGACTGAGCCTGCATTCGCAATCTGGATCGTCTGGTTGGAGTCGTCCCAGATTGCGACGAGCATGGTGACATATTGCGAGTCCAGCCGGCGCTCCTGAAGCTGATCGTTGAGCGCAGCGAGCAGTGAGGCCGGGGAGAGGTGCTGCGCAGCGAGCGATCGCAAAATTCCGCTGACCAGCGCAGCATAAAGCGCGGCGGGAGCGGCCTTGCCGCTGACATCGCCGATGGCAATGGCAACGCGACCCGGACCGTAGTCGAGAAAGTCATAGAGGTCTCCACCGATAGAGCGCGCAGCATTGAACTGAGCGGCGAATTCGGCTCGCTCCATCTTCGGCGGCTGCGGTGGCATCAGACGCAGCTGAACCTTGCGAGCCATATCGAGGTCGCGCTCCATCCGCTGCTCTTCTTCGTGGATACGCTGATACAACCGGGCATTGGCGATCGAAATGGCCACTTGCGCGGCGAGGGTCGAGAGCGTGCGCTGATGATCGTCGTTGTAGTAGTTGACGCGTGTGTGTTCCAGATCGATGACGCCGATCACCTGGCCCTTATAGATCAAAGGGACGGCCAGCTCGGATCGAGTCTCGGGGTTGACGTTGAGATATCGCGCATCTTTGCGAACGTCCGGAGCGAGAATAGACTCGCGAGCCTGGGCCGCCGAGCCGATGATGCCTTCTCCCAGCGCTACATTACGGTCGCGGCGAATGCGCTCGCCGTAACGGGAAGAGAAGCGATGCTCAAACTGCTGCGTTCGATCGTTCCAGAGCAGAATCGTGAACATCTGGTAGTCGATTACGCGCTTCATGAGCTGACCGATTCGTTCCAGCAGATCGTCGAGATCGAGGATGCTGGTGATCTCGCGCGAGATCTCGTTGAGAACCGCCAGCGTCTGTGCCTGACGCGAGACGCGCGTATAGAGGCGCGCGTTTTCGACCGCGATGGCGACGCGAGAGGCGACGAGCTCGAGCAGCCGCTGATGCTCTGCTGTGAAGAAGCCCGGGATTTCGGATTCGATATCGAAGACGCCGATGACGCGATTTTTTACGATCAGCGGCACCGCCAGCTCAGAACGGACCTCGGGATTTGCGTTGATGTAGTGCTCTTGCTGGGTGACGTCATCGATCAGGAGGGTTCTGCGCTGGAGGGCGGCCTGACCGACGATGCCTCGCCCCATCTTGAGGCGGGTGCGCTCCACCTCGGGAGTGTGGCCGATCTGGAAACGCATCCAGAGTTCCTGGGTACGGTCGTTGATGAGGAGGATGGCGAAGATGCGATAGTCGATGACGGCGCGGACGAGATCCGCGACCCGATGCATCAGGGTGTTCAGGTCAAGCGTGGTGTTCAGCGCATCGGCCAGCGAGTGAAGAAATTCAACCTGATGGACGGGATCGACGCGGATGTTCGAAGTCTGCGGAGCGCCTTCGGTACGTGGCCTGTAGTCCCCCTCGAACGTGCTCTCGGGTGCGGCCTCCTCGGGAGGCGCGGTCGGGGAAGAGGTTCCGCGTCGCTGTTTGTTGGCCGTAGACATGAGAAGAGCCGATGATACTACCGACAGGGGTGGGAAGAGAGCAGTTCCTCTTTCGGGGGTGCCTTCCTTCTACCGGTACTTTTTCAGTAACTGCCGTTGGAGGGCGCTGAAGCGGCCTCGCGTCCGGCGAGTTCATTGACGATCTTAATGCTTGCGCTTGCGCCGATGCGGGAGGCTCCGGCGTGAAGCATGGCGGAGGCGTCTGCGAGCGATCGAATCCCTCCGGAGGCCTTGACGCCTGCGCGGGATCCGGCGACGCCGCGCAACAGACTGATGTCATCGACGGTGGCTCCGCCGGTTGAAAAGCCGGTGGAGGTTTTGAGGAAGTCTGCTCCGGCTGAGAGAGCAAGCTCTGAGGCGCGAAGTTTTTCTTCGAAGGTCAGCAGGCATGTCTCCAGAATGACCTTCACAATCGCACCGGCGCCGTGGGCCAGCTCGACGACGCCCCGAATGTCCTGCTTGACGGCTTCGTAGTCGGCGGGCGTGGCACTCTTGAGCAGGCCGATGTTGAGGACCATGTCGATGTCGTGTGCTCCCTGCTTGAGGACGCGAGCGGTCTCGTCACGCTTGGAGGCAGAGAGAGTCGCGCCGAGAGGGAATCCGATGACGACGCCAACGGGGATGCCAGTGCCCTGAAGGGCGGAGGCGGCAGTGTGAACCCAGGTGGGATTGACCATAGCGCAAGCGAAGCGATGCTCGGCAGCTTCGTGACAGAGCTGAAGAACCTGGGAGCGGTTCGCGTCCGGTTTAAGAAGTGTGTGGTCGAGAACGGCGGCGAGATTTTGAGGAGAGGAGAGAGCCTGAGCTGCGAAAGAGTTTCGATCAAAGATTTGTGTTTCCGAGTGCGACAGGCTGCTCATGATTCTCCTTGCGGGCCGGTATACCGGCGCGGTCTGTTTCTATCACACGGCTCACAACGTTGGCTTCTGTTGCGAGTGCCCACCCCGGGGGTATTTTGTTGCAAAGTCTTCAAATATAAAGACTTAGGTGTGGACTTCCATGCTAAAGTATTCAAAACAAAGAGCAATAACGCAAAGTCTTCAAAAATAAGGGCTTATAAAGCAATTTGAGACCCCGCAAACTTCAGGCCGCTAAGAGAAGTATATCAACCCGACCTCCCCTATTCGGCAAGGCATATCTCTATGGAGATGAACGGCTTAGCCGGGATTCGGACTTGACATCCATGACGTGGGGCCTGCGGCTTCGGGACCATGCCATAGCCAGGTCGGCCTTCATCATGCCGTAAAGGTCTTGCGCTTTGGCTTTGTCGCCGGTGCGAAGAATGGCTGAGGGGTGGACGGTGGCGATGGTCTCGTCGCAGTAGCGGGTAGATACCGGATGGCCATGGTCGCGCATCAGAGCGAAGGTTCCGCCAAGGAGGGCTTTGGCGGAGGTGGCTCCCATGCAAAGGATGACCTTGGGCTTGAGTGCCTGAATCTCGGCCTCGAGCCAGGGCCGGCAGGCGTTGACCTCGGACTGAGCTGGGTTCTTGTGGATGCGCAGCTTGCCGCGCTGGACGAATTTGAAGTGCTTTACCGCATTGGTCATGTAGAGAGCGTCGGGTGCGATATCGAGTTCGCGGCAGGCGCGGCGCAGAAGTTCGCCAGCGGGACCGACGAAGGGCTCACCCGCAAGGTCTTCTTTGTCGCCGGGCTGTTCGCCTACGAGCATGAGAGCGGCGGTGGATGGGCCTCGGCCGGTGACAGCTTGAGTCGCGTAGTGGAAGAGGCTGCAGCCCTGACAGGCAGAGAGAGCTTGCTGGAGCATGGTGAGGGTAGCGTTAGTGGGGACGAAGGGCTGGGCGCTGGGGGTGGCCTGCTGGGTAAAGACCATGGAAGCGACCCGTGAGTTGGCCCGGGTGATGAGACTGGGAAGGAGGTCGATCTCCGGCAGGGTGGACCAGTATTTGACGGGCATGTGGGAGCGCATGACCGAGGGGTTAAGGCGTGCGGGATTGAAGATGCTGGAGTAGTAGGTCTGCCAGAGGTGTTCGAGTTCGTCCTCTGCCGGGGCCTGGCTGCGGTCGGCACCCGGACCGAAGGTGGCGGAGCGGGTTGCGGGATTCCAGGAGACGGAGTTGTCAGGAGTGAGGATGGTCCATCGCATGACGGCGAAGCGCTCGGCAAAGAAGGGAGTCGCGAGGGCGAGGATGCGATGCGCAGGCTTATGCCAGGCGATGAAGTGCTCGCCCTTGCGGTCCTGGACTTTGCGGAAGCGGACGAAGGCATGCATCTTGTGGAGGTCATGCCGGACCTGCCGGGAGAGCGACCTGAACTCCGAGACCCAGGGATCGACTTCGATGTGAAGGAGGTTTTTATCGCGCTGGAGTTTCCAAAGCAGGCGATAGAGCAGGTTCCAGCGATGCGGAGAGCGATGATGCGCGGCGAAGAACGCGTCGTCGAGAAAAGATTTGGGAACATGCGGAAGCTTGCTGGAGTGGGGACGAATTTGCGGAGCGGGTGGGTTGGGAGGAAGGAGTCCGAGAGAGGGCGAAGGCGCATCGTGTGCGTCGTGGAAGTCGACGAGGTCGGGAAGTGTACCGGAGAGGAGCAGATTGCGAGCGAAGTTGCGCCAGAGATCGAAGCCGGAGTCTTCAGGAGTTCGCGGCTCAATCAGAATGGAGGTAACTGCGGGAGCGATCATAGCTGTCCGTCCAACGTGGAGCTGATGGTGCCCGGATCGGCCTCGAGATTGAGGGAGAGCTGTTGGAGCGGTGGTTGCTGCGGGGGAAGGGATGGATGGGGCAGATAGTCGGCAGTGACGATCCAGGGAGAGATGCTTTTGACGCTGACACGAAGGCGACGCAGGTCCTCGAGGGTGAGCCGGTGGTAACGGCGGATTGCGAGGATGCGGTCGACGTTGCGATAGCCGAGGCCGGGGACGCGAAGAAGGGTCTCACGGGGCGCGGCGTTGACGTCGATAGGAAAGGCTTCGGGGTGGCGGCGCGCCCACAGTGTCTTGGGATCGACGCTGAGGTCGAGATCGGGAGCGTCGGGTGTGGTAATCTCACCGGCCTGAAAACCGTAGTAGCGAAGGAGCCAGTCGGCCTGGTAGAGACGATGTTCGCGAACCAGGGGCGTGGCGGCGAGGGGAAGGCGGCGGTCCGCCTGCGGATACGGACTGAAGCCGGTGTAATAGATACGCCGCAGACGATAGCTGGAGTAGAGGGAAGCTGCGCGATGAATGATCTCGTGATCGGTGGTATCGGTTGCTCCAACAACCATCTGGGTGGATTGGCCAGCGGGCGCGAACTTTGGGGTGGAGCGGATGCGTCTCCGGTCTTCATCCATCTCGGTTTTGCGGGAGTGGATCTGGTGCATCGTCGTCTCGATGACGACAGAGCGTTTCTCGGGGGCGAGCTGAACGAGGTCCTGCTGGGTGGGCAGTTCGATATTAGCCGAGAGGCGATCGGCGTAGAGGCCTGCAGTTTCGATGAGTGAGCCTGAGCAGCCTGGGATGGCTTTGACGTGGATGTAGCCGCCGAAGTGATGGGTGAGGCGCAGGGAGCGCGCGACCTGGATGAGCTGCTCCATGGTGTAGTCGGGCGACTGGATGATTCCCGAGGAGAGGAAGAGGCCTTCGATGTAGTTGCGCTTGTAGAAGTCGAGTGTGAGGCTGACGACCTCTTCGACGGTAAAGCGTGCCCGGCGGATATCGGAGGAGGCACGGTTGACGCAGAAGACGCAGTCGTAGGTACAGAAGTTCGTCAGCAGGATTTTGAGCAGAGAGACGCAGCGGCCATCGGGGGTGTAGGAGTGGCAGATACCGGTTCCGTCGGTATGGCCGACGCCTTTTCCGTTGCCGGCGCGTGTTGCTCCCGAGGAGGCGCAGGAGGCGTCGTACTTGGCTGCGTCGGCGAGGATCTCGAGTTTTTGCTGGGTGTTCACTCGATCTCTATGCTCCGGGATCAGTATAGCGAATAAAAAGCGAAAGTGTTTCCACAGCCTGTTGTTTCAGGAGCTACTGGCAGGTTTGATTCCGATGTCAGTGCTGCGTCATCAGATAGCTATGGCTAAGGACAGTGGACTGAGACTTTCGGTGCTGGACCAGTCGCCGGTACCGGAGGGAACGGCTCCGGCGCAGGCGCTGCAGAACTCGATAGGGCTGGCACGGCGGGTGGATGAGCTGGGATTTACGCGCTTCTGGATGTCGGAACATCATGCGATGGACCTGCTGGCGTGTACGGCTCCGGAGATTCTGCTGGCGCGCATTGGGGCGGAGACGAGCAGGATCCGGATCGGGTCAGGCGGGATCATGCTGCCGCACTACACACCGCTGAAGGTTGCGGAGGTCTTCAGGACGCTGTACGGACTGTATCCGGAGCGCGTGGACCTGGGGATAGGTCGCGCTCCCGGGGGCGGCCCGATGGAGTCGCTGGCGCTAAGGCGCAGCCGAAAGGTGGCGATGGAGGATGACTTTCCGGACCAGGTGACGGAGCTGCTGGCGTTTCTGGAGGACGGATTTCCGACGGGACATCCTTTCTTAAAGGTGAAGGCGATGCCAGCTCCTGTGCCGGAGGAGCGGTATGCCGGGCCGGCGGTGTGGATGCTGGGGTCGAGTATGTGGAGCTCGGCGGCGGCGGTGGAGTTCGGGCTGCCGTACTCGTTTGCCCACTTCTTTTCGCCGGTGAAGACGAGGGATGCGATTGAGGCCTACATGCGGCACTTCCGGCCGGGGATCAGGCTGGAGCGACCTGAGGCGACGGTGGCGGTGGGCGTGATCTGCGCGGAGACCCAGGAGGAGGCGGAGTATCTGGCGGCCAGCGTGAAGCTGCTGCAGCAGAGGATCCGGCTGGGAGAGAGGAAGCCGGTTGCGGCGCCTGAGGAGGCAATGCGCGAGTTGAAGATGCGCGGAGAGATTCCGATGGAGGAGGGCGAGTGGCCGCGGTACTTTGTGGGAACTCCGGCGCTGGTGCGGGAGCGGCTGGAGCAGATGGCGGGAGAGCTGGGGATTGGAGAGGTGATCGTGAACACGATTGTCTGGGATCACGAGAAGAGGATCAGGAGTTATGAGCTGCTGGCTCGGGAGTTTGGGTTGGTGGGGTGAGGATCCCGCTTTGCGCGATGGCCCACCTTAGGCGCGATGAAGCTGCGCCGAAGATGGGCACCCGGCTGCTTGGGCACAAGAACCCCACCTTGGCTAGGCTTAGGCACAACAACTCCACCTTCGTTAGTCGTCGTCCTTGCGGGTGGGTGATTCGCTGGCGTCGACGAGTGGGCGGAAGCGGTGGACGGGGGCGGGCATGGCGGAGTCGGGGCCCTTGATGCTCTTCCATAGAATTTCGTTGAGGGCGTGCATGGGGGCGCGGTCGACCTCTTTGAAGTTCATATGGCTTGATGCTTTGGAGCCGTAGTCCTTCTTTGTATTTTTGGCGTTGACGTCGATGAGCGGTTTGATGACGTTGAAGGGCGTGACTTCGGGTGTTGCGCTGAAGGAGTTGTAGAGGGGCATGGCCGCGGCGTCGTACTGGCTCATGGGCGGCAGGCCGAGCAGCAACTCCATCGAACGGATCATAGAGCTGGTGGAGTAGAGCGTGCTGTCGACGATGCCGCGTTTGACGTAGGGGCTGATGACGAGGCCGGCGGTGCGGCGGCCGTCAACGTGGTCGGCGCCGTCCTGCGCGTCGTCTTCGATGATGAAGATGGCGGTAGAGGGCCAGTAGCGCGAGTGGCTGACGGCGTCGACGAGCTGGCCGATGGCGTAGTCGTTGTTGGCGACCATGGCCTGCGGGGTGTCGGCTCCGGGAGTTGTGCCGCGGGTGTGGTCCTCGGGCATGCTCATCACGATGTAGTTGGGTAGCCGCTTGGCCGGGTCAGTGCTGTCGAAGTTGGCTTCGTAGTTCTTGAACTCGTTGAGGAAGACGGCGACGCGGTCGGTGTCGCGGACCTTCTCGATGCCCATGCCGTAAGTGGGGGAGACGTGACCGACGAGGCCTTCGGCTCCGGGCGCGGCTTCCATGGTGGTTCCGGTGGAGGCGCGGGCGGCGTTCTCGCCGTAGGAGCGGTAGGTCAGGCCCTTGAGGCGGGCGAGATCCCAGAGGTGGCCGGCGGAGGGGACCATGGCTCGGACGGCGTAGGAGGCGCTGCTGTGGGCGCCGTACTCGGCGGGCCACTGCTTTTCGTTGAAGTCGGTGGCGTAGGCCGAGTTGGACCAGGAGTGGCCGTCGACAGAGACTTCGCCGTCACAGTAGAGGTTGTCGAGGAGGACGTACTGCTTGACGAGGGCATGCTGGTTGGGCGTAACCTGTTCGCCGAAGAGGACGAGTTTGGAGTCGCCGTTGGCGTTGGGGATGTCGCCGAAGACCTGGTCGTAGGTGCGGTTCTCTTTGATGATGTAGATGATGTGCTGGATGGGGCTGGCCTCGCCGACGCGCTGCGGGATGACGCTCGGTTGCTGCGGCGTGCGGGCCTCTGCGAGCAGCGAGTCGTGATACGGCGTGTTGGCGGTGACCTGCTTCGTCCAGGCGACGAGTTTTTCTTTCAGGTTGGCGACGGGGAGGACTTCGAGGCTTGAGGTCTGGAGCGTCTTGTCGCTGTCCTTGCCGAAGTGCGGGCCGTTGGGATCGGGATGGCCTTCTTCGCCCTTGGCGTTGCCGATGTAGAGAGTGTTGTTCTGACCGGTCAGGGCGAGCGCAGAGGGGTACCAGCCGGTGGGGATAAAGCCGACGACGGTGGAGTGCTCGCGGTTTTCGATATGGGCGACGGCGATGGAGTTGTTGTCGGCGTTGGCGACGTAGAGGAGGTGGCGCGCGTCGTCGATGGCGAGTGCGTCGGGGGTGGAGCCTTCGGGAGCGAGCGGGGTGAGTGTGGTGGAGAGGCGCTCGATGAGTTCGAGTTTCTTCGCGTCGATGACGTAGACGGTGTTGTCGTTGGAGCAGGCGACGAAGAGGCGACCGTCGGCGGAGAGCTTCATCTCGTTGGGGTTCATGCCGACGTGGAGCGTGCGGACGACCTTGTTAGTGGCGGTGTCGATGACGCTGACGGACTCACTGGACCAGTTGGAGGCGAAGAGGTGTTTGCCGTCTGCGGAGAGGACGAGCTGGTACGGCGTGGTCTCGACGGGGATGCGGGCGACGATCTCGCGCGACTTGCTGTTGAACGCGACAACGTTTCCCGGACCGGTGCCGGTTCCGCGGTTCGCGGCGTAGAGGATGTTCTTGGACGGAAGGTAGGCGACGCCGGACCACCAGACTTCCTTGGGGTCGATGGTTTCTACGAAGCGGGCGGCGGGCTGCTCGGTGAGGCGGCCGTCGGCGTAAGAGAACTCGTAGATGGGGGCGATGGGATCGGATTGGCTGGCTTTGCCGGAGGCGTTGCCGCCCGCGACGAAGAGGCTGTGTCCGTCGGCTGACCAGGCCAGGCCGTTGTAGGCAGAGGTGAGGTGGATGTGCTGGGTGAACTTCTGCTGCCTGATGTCGAAGACGTCGATGGCGTGGGGAAGGAAGCCGGCGTTGACGGAGATGAGCAGGCGTCCGTCGGGCGAGGGAAGCAGGTTAAGGACGAGGTCGCCCATCTCGCCGACAGCCTTGCCGGCAGGGGTGATGCGCCATCCGTTGGGGAGGTCGGAGCCGTCGGTGAAGTGCCTGGGGAGGCGCTTGATCTGCTCGCCGAGGGCGTGATTGTTGACTGAGCCGGGGGTCTGGGCGATGGAGGCGATTGAGAGCAGGACGGCGCAGGCAGGGACCAGAGACTTCAGCCGAGTCGGCATGGAACTCCTCAGTTGGTGGTTGGAGGTGAGCTTTGAATAGACGCAACAGTACGCGCGAACTATATCACGGGGTGTGCAACGGGACGATGAATGGATGACACTTGGAGAGCTGATGGCGAGCGAGGTGGGGATTGGCGAGTGATCGTCACCCGATTGTGTGGGATCACTAGAAAAGGATTGGGAGTTATGAGCTGCTGGTGCGAGGGTTCGGCTGGCGGTGTGATTGAGGTATGCCCAGCGGCTTCGCGATCTGAGATGGGGCATTCGCCTTATGGAGCTTTCGCGCGCTCGGCCTAAGATAGGGAGCACTTCTTACTTTCCTCTGTGAGGTTCTTTATGACGCGACGTTGGTTTGCCGCTTTTAGCGGAGCTGCATTGTTTGCTCCGATGGCTCATGCTGCAGCGAAGGCTACGAAGAAGATCTTCTCTGCGAATCCGAATGCTACTCCCAAGCCGCCGTATTCACCTGCGGTTGCTTATGGGAATGTGCTGTATGTCTCAGGAAAGGCCTCGTACAGCGCGCCCGATCCGAAGGACATCAAGTCCTGCGTGAACTATGCGTTCGATCAGATCGAGGCGGAGTTGAAGAATGCGGGCTCGTCGATGGACAAGGTGATCAAGATCCAGGTCTTTCTTAAGGACATCGGTGACTATGCGGCGATGAACGAGATCTTTGCGGCGAGGTTTGCGAAGGAGCCGCCCGCGCGGACTACGGTGGCGGCGGTTATTCCGCGCGACAGTCTGGTGGAGATTGATGCGGTGGCGTACGTGTAAGGGACGAATTGGAATGATATGGGCGGCCCTGAGCGGAGGACAGCAGATGCTTCGACTGCGGCTCCGCCTTCGCTCAGGATGACACTCTGGTGATGGACGATCTTTGCGGTATCTACGGATACCTCTCTAGTGGCTGGCGTCCTCGGGGAAGAGGCGAATGTCTTCGACGCCGCGGTAACGTTCGGCGTAGTCCATGCCGTAGCCGATGACGAACTGATTGGGGATCTTGAAGGCGACGTAGTCGGCCTCGATGGGGACGAGTCGGCGGTCGGGCTTGTCGAGGCAGGTGGCGATCTTGAGCGAGGCGGGCTTGTGCTGCAGCATCATCTGGCGAAGGAAGCTGAGGGTGAGGCCGGTATCGAGGATGTCTTCGACCAGGATGACGTGCTTGCCTTCGATGGGATTGTCGATGTCCTTGATGAGCTTGACGGCGCCGGAGGAGACACGGGCCCGGCCGTAGCTGGAGACGGCGACGAAGTCGAAGGTGTTGTCGACCTGGATGGCGCGGGCGAGGTCAGCGAGGAAGATGGCTGCTCCCTTGAGAACACCGATGAGCACGATGGATTGGCCTTCGTATTCGGCAGAGATCTGTGCGCCGATCTCGCGGACGCGTGCCTTGATCTGCTCTCGGGAGAGGAGGACTTCCATGGTCTCGGGGGCCGGAAAAAATGCGGTAGGTGCGGGTGTCGTACTGGTGGGCATAAGAAAAAGGTACGCGAACCTGCGCCGGGAGTCCAAGCCTTAGCCGGAGTTTCGCGGCACTTAGGGAGCGCCCGGACGGTACACTGAAAGAGAAGCGAGGACTATGTATCCGTATATCGATATTGGCCCGGTGCACCTGGGTACGTTCGGGCTGTTGTTGTGGCTGGCAGCGGTGGTTGCGACGATTGTGCTGCACAAGAATTTTGTGCGCAACGGTGTTGATGCCGACGCGCTGAATGTTGTTGCCTTTGTGGTGATTGCAGGTGTAGCGGGCGCGAAGCTGTGGCATGAGCTGCAGGATCCGGCGACGTTGCGCATGTCGATGTCACGGATTGCGGCTCCCGGATGGGGGCATCCCGTGGATGTGGTGGTCGGGTTTCTGCATTGGTTCCAGGCTGGATTTGCCTGGTTCGGCGGGATGGTTGCGGGAATCCTGATGCTGATGTGGATGGGCCGGTCGGCGCGGTTTCGCCCGATCGAAGGAGTTCCGGCCAGGCCGATCGGGGCTTTGCGGATGCTGGACCTCGCGGCTCCTGCTGCGGCCATCGGGTATGGCGTGGGCCGGATCGGCTGCCTGCTGTCGGGAGACGGCGACTACGGGATCAAGACGACGCTGCCATGGGGAGTGCATATGCGCGCGGATGCACTGGTTCCGACGACAGACCTGGTGCAGCCGACGCCGGTGTACGAGCTGCTGTACTCGGTGGCGCTGGCGTGGTGGCTTTGGCGCAGGGCCAAGAGCCGGCCTCCAGTCAGCGTGATTACGGGCGAGTACCTGGTGCTGAGCGGAGTTGGCCGATTCCTGGTGGAGTTTCTGAGGATCAACCCGAAGCTGTACTGGGGCATGAGCAACGCGCAGGTGGCGGCACTGGGATCGATTCTGGCGGGAGCCGCGCTGGTGATGGTAGCGCGGGCGAAGAATGTGCAGTGGGATTCCGAGATGGTGGAAGTGCGAGACTAGCCGCCCATTCGAGGATGGCATCCGTGGAAAAAGAAAGGCCCGCGAGAGGGATGAGACCACTCTCTGCGGGCCTTTTGCTCTTGAAGATCAGCGTGAGAGCTCTTCCCGCACAGAGGGTTGAGGCGCGGCGAAGAAGAGGTTGGAGATGAGACCTCCGAGGATTGCGCCCAGGATGGGAGCTACCCAGAAGAGCCAGAGCTGAGCGAGCGCCCAGCCTCCGACGAAGACGGCGGGTCCTGTAGAGCGTGCCGGGTTGACAGAGGTGTTGGTAACGGGAATGCCGACGAGATGGATCAGCGTCAGGCAGAGCCCGATGGCGATAGGTGCGAAGCCCTTGGGGGCGCGCTGATCGGTCGACCCGAGGATGACAAGAAGAAAGAATGCGGTCAGGACGACTTCAGCAACAAATCCTGCCAGCAGCGAATATCCACCAGGTGAGTGAGCGCCGTAGCCGTTGGAGGCAAAGCCTCCTGCGAGGGAAAACTCCGGCCTGCCGCTGGCGATGACGTAGAGAACGCCTGAGGCGGCGATGGCTCCCAGAACCTGCGCGATGATATAGGACAAAAGTTCGGAAGCAGGAAAGCGCTTGCCGACCACGAGACCGATGGAGACCGCTGGGTTGAGATGACAGCCGGAGATATGACCGATCGCGTAGGCCATGGTCAATACGGTGAGTCCGAAGGCCAGAGCGACACCGGCGAAGCCAATGCCAAGTTGGGGAAAGGCGGCGGCGAGGACAGCGCTTCCGCAGCCTCCGAAGACGAGCCAGAATGTGCCAAAGAACTCGGCGATTGCGCGTTTATGTATCGGCATCGTTAAACACCCCTGAAGAGAGAGATTTTTTGCTGCCAAATTCTGTTACGGGGCCGCATCAGGCATCGTGGTGGGTTTTCCAGAGTGCCTGCGGAAGAGGAATTGTGACGGGAGGATGCTACCACGAACCTATAAAAAATCAGTCGAAATTCTTGAAGAGGAGGAACTTAGAGGCGACGCAGGTACGCCTTTGCCTCTTCGAGATGGGGGAAGAGACGCTCTTCGGCCTGGAACTCGCGGGAGTGAACGCAGCGACGTCCGCCCTTCACCCGCACGGGATGCTTGAGATGGAGCATCTCGTGATAGAGCAGGTATTCGATGGCGCAGCGGGGCGTATCCGGCCGATCGAAGACGCGGCTGACCATGATGGTGTTGTGTGCAGCGTCATAGTGGCCGAGCATGCGCCGGGCGTGATGTGCGCTCCATGTGAGGATGGGACGGCCAAGCAAACCATGGAAGAAGCGCAGGTTCAGGGCGTCGAAGACTTCGTTGAGGTCGAAGTGATGGCCTACCGGAGTGAGGATTCGCTTGCGCCCGCGGGTCTGGCGGATGTGTTCGGCCTGGCGCGAGACTGCTTCGGAGGAGACGTGCCGGCGGTAGCGGTCGGCATGTCCTGCGGCGATGGGCTTGCGATAAAGCTTGGCCAGAAGGATATGTGCGATGGCCTGGTGGACGGTCTCGGGCGCGTGCTCGAGCAGATCGGAGAGCCGGACGTGCAGGCGGCCTTCGCGCAGCCGGATGGTTGTATTCAGCGAGGTGAAGCGACGGAACCGGATGTCGAACGGAGGAATCGGCGCTCGCGGACGAAGGGCGCGGTACTGCTCCTCAAAGATGGGTACAAGCGGGGAGAACACGGTAGGTTCAGATTAACATCGAGGTCAACTTGTTGGAAGCCGAGGCGGTGTGGGCGGGCAAATGACCGCAGATCCTTTGGCTTCGGCTGCGCCTACGGTCAGGATGACACCTTTCTCTTACGCTCACTCTTCGTCTGATGGCGCTTTTCTCTTATCTTCGAGCTTTGCTTCGAACCCAACTCATCAACAACGCCGGAATCGGAATCTGAGAGTCTGGAACAGTTGCTCGTGGGTTTTTAATTGCCGCTCCAAATGGATTCTGGTCCCTTCCTTTTATGTTTCATTCGGAAAGTCCTGGCGCGGCCTTCATGCACCGAAACGTACGCTCACCACACCTCGAGGAAAAATAATGAATGGCGAATGACGACCGCACCAAGATCATTCCCAGAAGAACGCCGGAGTCAGCGGCCATGCTGGCGAGCGTCCAACGAGCTATGACGATCACCGCTCGTCTCAACCGTTTGACGTTCAACGATGCAGACGAAGTCCGAGCCTTGTTCAGCGATCTCATCGGCACGAAGGTGGACGACAGCTTTGTATTGATCCCACCGTTCTACACAACCGGCGGGGCCGATATCAGGGTCGGGCGCAATGTCTTCGTTAATCAAAATTGCACTTTTTACGACCTTGGCGGGCTCGATATTGCCGACGACGTGATGATCGGGCCGAACGTGAGCATCATCACGTCGGGCCATCCTCTCGAACCCTCTCAGCGGCGCGCCTTTGTCGTCGCAAAGCCTATTGTGATTGAAAGAAACGTGTGGATCGCGGCCGGGGCGACGATCATCGGTGGCGTAACCGTAGGCGAGAACTCGGTCGTCGCGGCAGGTTCGGTCGTCACCAAAGACGTTCCGCCGAACACTTTTGTCGGAGGAAATCCGGCGAAAGTGATTCGTGCGATCGGAGACTGAGGAAAGGCAGCGGATCGGCGACGAGGCTACGACTCAGACGTTGCAGGCGCTGCGTTCGTCGTCGGTCAGTGCAAGAGGAAGAATCCGGCCCTGTTCGCTCGACGCAAATGTGGTTTCAAGAACGGCCATGACAGCGATGGCCGATTCGGGGGAGACCGGCAGTGGAGCGAGGCCAAAGATGGCGTCGCGCACGCCGTTGTAATAGCCGATCTGGTCGGCGGGAGGGGCGGGAATCTCGGTCCGCGTGCCGGTGGCTCCGTCGAAGAGGATGCCGGGATCAGGATCGTCGCCGAAGCCTGGTGTGCCCGGTTGAATGATGCCTTCGACGAGCTGCTTTTCCTGTTGATCGATGCCGTACTTCGCCCAGCTGGCGCGAGTGCCGTGGAGCAGCATGCGGGGGATGCCGCCGGAGGAGAGTAGTGTGGCGTTGAGGATGGCACGCATATGGGGATAGATGAGCTGCACGTGCGCCCAGTCGTCGGTCCTGCCGCCGGGACGAAGGGCAGCGAAGCTGGCGAGGACGGCATCAGGCAGGCCGAAGAGGTGCAGCGTCAGATCGATAAGATGGGGTCCGAGATCGAACCACAGACCGGCGCCGGGGCCCGGGTCTTCGCGCCAGCGCTGACGTATGAGCGGGCGGAAGCGGTCCATGTGGGCTTCGAAGTGCGTGATTTGCCCGAGGGCGCCTGACTGAATGACGGATTTGGTGGCCAGGACCTCACTATCCCAGCGGCGGTTCTGGAAGACAGACAGGAGACGATTGTGCTGGCGGGCGAGCGCGACCAGCGCGCGGGCTTCAGCGAGGTCGAGGGTGAAGGGCTTATCAACCACGACATGCTTGCCAGCCTTAATGGCGGCTGCTGCAAGAGGGAAGTGACTGTCGTTTGGTGTTGCGATCACGATCAGGTCGAGATCGGGATGGGTCGCCGTCTCCATCGCCGGCAGTACGGTGACACCTGGGAGATCGGCAAGGACACGGTCGGGGCGGCTGGATCCGATGGTCGAGAGCTCCATCCCCTGAACTGCGCGGATAAGGGGAGCATGGAGGGTCTTGCCGGCGTAGCCATAGCCGATGAGGCCGACACGAATGAGGTCCGAGATTTGTTTTGTCATCCGTTACTTAGGGTAGCAGCGAAGACGGGATCGCCTGGTATGCCAATGATGCCAGTCTGCCGAAGGTGGAGTATGGAGTGATTTCAGCGGGGCGCGATTCCTTCCTCATCCGGAGAACCTTTCTTCGGCGGAGGATGGGCGGCAAACCAGGTCTTCTGCTCCTCAACCATCTCTTTTGTCTGCTGGCGAAGATCGTCGAGAGACTCGAGAGCAATTTTGCGGGAGACCTTGTAAGAGTCGTTTTCGGGAGGAGACTTGATGGCAGTAGCCCAGTGTTCCGTCGCCTCCGTCAGCTTGGGAAGGGCTTTCCGGATATCGCGATGACGCTGACTGTAGTCATCGAGATTGTCGCTCAGCTCATTTGCCAGAGAGGTGAACTGCTCAAAGAGGTCGTGCGTGTCCTGCTCCCGTCCCGGTCGACGGGGTTTCGCGTACATGTCCTCGATCAACTTGATCCGCGTATCGATGAGCTTGATGAAGACCATCACCCGGTCGTTGGCGACATAGGCCGAATCGCGCAGCTGTTCGATCTCACCTTCTGACAGAGTGGCCTCATTCCGTTGAGCGTGAACCGAAGGAACAAGAAGAGCGGAGGCGAACCACAAGAGGGCGAGACATGAGCCGAGACGTCGCATGCGAGTCATTGTAGGGAAAGATTTCAGTGGCTGAAGACCTGCGTGAGGAGCTGCGTCTGAACCTGATTGAGCTGGGTCAGCGTGGCCTGCAGGGTTGGCTGGTCTTCATACGATGCACTGTGCAGATACTGGTTGAGCCGGAACGTCGTATCGTGCATGAGCTTTTCGGCATTCTTCAGCCGTTTGGCATCGCGGGTGAGACTGTTCTGAATCAGCTGCGCATATTTAGTGACCTTCTTGAGCGTGGCGGCAGCGCGATCCGGATAGCCGTTGCGCATCTGCTGACCGGCGAGATCGGTCATCGCGGAGACGAGCTCGGTGTAGAGGAAACACTGATCGCGTGGATTGGCTTGTTCAGCCCGCTGCTCAAGCTGGAGGAGTTGCTGCTCGTCGAGAACGGCAACCTTATCGGCTGCGTGGGAGGGAAGACAGATAACAACCAAAAAGAGAAAAAGTGCACAAAGCCGAAGGATGAACCGCATAACCCACCTCGTTTTAGAGGCGTCGGGCTTCAGTATTCCATGGAGTCGACGTCAGTCCTTATTGTTGTAACTACTCGTCTGCCTACTTCATATGTTCCAGGGCCGATAGCCGGTGCTTTGCCTCCCATTCTTCGTCTGGAAACTGGCCCTTTGCTGCCGCGAGGAACTGTTTGTACAGGTCAGATGCCTCTTTGACCTGGTGGAGTTTGTCGTGCGCCGTCGCCGCGAGAAATATCGTCGACGTCGAAGGTGGAAGCACTTTAGCACGAAGCTCGAGCGCTTGCAACACGAGCTCCGGATGGTTGTTACTGGAGGCTGCAAAGGCGAGGTGACTGGCGGCCACACCGTATGCCTCCGGATTAGGAAAGGCCTCCGGATCGGCGATCGCACGCTGAAGCAGCGGTTCGGCCTCGGCGGAACGGCGCATGCGAATCAGGGTGTCCCCCTGGTCGTCGAGCAGGGTTGGATCGTGGGGGGAAGCGGAGACGAGAGCAACGTAAAGAGGCAGCGCCTTCTCGAACTGACGGTCGCGGACATAGAGGCGGGCCAGCAGCCGGGTGACGGCGGCGTCCTCGGGGTGGGCCGCGTGGAGCTTCTCGACGATGGGCAGCGCCTTCTGGGGCTGGTTTTGGGACTCGTAAAGGCTGGCGAGCTGGGAGTTGAGGGTTGGGTCGTCCGGATGTTTCTCTACGGCCGCAGTGAGGAGAGATTCTGCCTGATCGGACTTCTTTTGCGCCAGCAACAGGTGCACGAGGGCGGCGGTCGCCTGAGCGTTGCTGGGATCGGCGGTGAGCAGGCGACGATAGGCGGCCTCTGCGGAGGCAGGGTCGTTATTGGTCTCGGCCAGCTCCCCAGTCAAAAGAATGTCGTCCGGTGTCTCCGGGGAGAGCTTGAGGGCGGCCAGGAGCTCTTCGCTGGCAGCGCCTGAGTTTGAAGCCTGATCGATCCGGGCCAGAGCGCGGTAGGCGCGGGCACGCAGAGCGGCGTCTCCGCTGGGGATGACAGAGGCCGTGGCGAGTTCGGCGTGCGCTTCCGCGATCTTTCCGGTGCGAGCGAGCAGAAGCCCGAGGGCGAGGTGCGGCTCGAGAAGGTTGGGGCCAGCGGCTATAGCGCGGCGGTAGGTGGCTTCGGCGTCCGCAGGCTGGTTGAGGGCGTCCTGGACCGAGGCGAGGTTGTAGAGGATCTGCGGGTCCTTGGGGTTCTTCTCAGCCAGCGTCGTGAGGAGCTTGGCGGCGGTGGTGTAGTCCTGCTTTGCGAGGGCATCGGCAGCCTGAGAGCGCAGAGGGTCCTGCTGGGCCTCAGATGGTGAGGAAGCGTCACGGGTTCCTGCAGGGAGTTGGGCGTAGCCAGAGGAAACTGAAAGGAGGACGAATGCGAGCGCTCCACTGCGAAGTAAGAGACGGCCGGTTCTTCGCCGAGATTGGTTTTTATGGTGCACGCTGCTTGCTCCCCCTGAACTCTTTACTGTGCAAAGTCTAAGAAACATACGATTGAGCTCCGGACTCTGGTCTTCCGGCAAAGATTTCGGTTAACGGCAAAGACCCGGCCGGTAGGCCGGGCCTCCTGCTCTTGACCGACTCCAGTTTATCAGCGACGTCACCGGATGCTGGTGCCCCGAGCTGATTCTTACGCCATTTACAGGGTTGCTACGGGGAGGCAGGAATACACAACGGCGATAATGGAAGAGATCTCTTTCATCGATAGCGGGAAGGCAGCGATCTTATAGATATCTATGAAAATCCAATGGCCAAAATGGGCGCTGGCAGTACTGTTCCTGGTTGACGGAACAGGCTTTGGGTTGTGGGCGGCGCATGTTCCGGTCTTCAAACAGAATCTGCATCTTGGAAATGGCGCCTTGAGCGAGGTGCTGCTAAGTCTCGTCGGAGGGGGGATTGTGACGATGCCCTTGACGGGCGTCCTGATCGCTCGATTCGGCAGCAGGAACGTGGTCCGGACGGTTGCGGTGCTCTACGTGGCAATGCTTGCCGGTCTGGCGCATGCGAGTTCCTGGGGCGTTCTGATTGCGCTTGCATGTCTTTATGGAGGCGCGAAGGGAGCCCTGGACGTTACGGTCAACGCCCAGGCGATCGCTGTCGAGCAGTTTTATGGGCGCTCAAGCATGAGCCTGCTGCAAGGGTGCTGGAGCGTGGGTGGCCTGATCGGCGCTGGGATTGCGAGTGTGCTGTTGAACCATGGGTACGGTGTGCGTTTCAATCTGACCGCAGGGGCCATTGTGATGGGCACTGCGGTGTTTGCCGTTCTGCCTTTGCTGGTTACGGAGCAGCGGAAGACGGATGAAGCGAAGTTCCGATTTGTACTTCCGGATGCGTCGTTGCTGCGTCTGGCGCTGATCGTGTTTTTCGGACTGTTTGCGGAAGGGGCGATCGGAGACTGGGCGGCGGTCTATCTGCGATCCAATCTCAAGGCAAGCCTCTCGCTTGCTGCAGCCGGGTACGCCACCTACGCGATTGCGATGGCGAGTGCGCGGTTTCTTGGCGACTGGCTGATACGCCGTTTTGAAGACAAGTTGATCCTGATTGGGAGTGGATTGCTGATCGCGCTCGGTTTCGGTTTGACCCTGGTAGCGCGCAGCCTGCCGGTGGCCATATTCGGACTGGTCCTGACCGGGATGGGTGTGGCAAATGTCGTTCCGGTCATCATGACCCTGACGGGCAAAAATACAAGGATGGGAGCCGGGCCTGCGATCTCGGCAGTATCGACCATTGGGTACTTTGGCTTTCTTGCGGGACCGCCTCTCATCGGGTGGCTGGCGGTTGCTGCGGGCCTGGACAAGGCATTGGGGCTGGTCGTGTTGGCAGGAGTGATTGTGGCTGCGGGACCGATCATTCTGCCGGCAGAGAAAAAGGTGACCGTAGAGGCAGGAGCGTGAACTATCTCTGGCTCGCCGCAGCGATCGTGAGTGAGGTCTTTGCAACGTCTTCTTTGAAGGCGTCGAATGGGTTTACTCGTTTGGGGCCCTCAACTGCGGTCGTGCTGGGCTATGGCGCAGCGTTTTACTTTCTTTCCCAGACGCTCAAGACGATTCCTGTCGGAGTCGCCTACGCCATCTGGTCAGGGGTTGGTACCGTCCTGATTGCATTGGTCGGCTTTGTGGTCTATCGGCAGGTGTTAGACCGAGCCGCGTTGATTGGGATGACGCTGATCATCGCCGGTGTCCTGGTCATGAACCTGTTTTCAAGGTCCGCAGCGCATTGACGGCAGGATCGGCTTCAAAAATCGAAGATGACAAAGGGATGTTCTTCCTTGCGTGCGCGAAGGATGTGAAGCGCTACATTGTGGACAGGAATTCCGTCCTGCGTGACGGCGGAGAAGGTGCCCTTGTGTGCGTGGCCGTGCAAGGCAAGTACAGGCTTATGCCTGCTTAGCGCTCGCTCGAGACGTGAGCTGCCGAGGAAAGGAAAGATGGCTTCGGGCTCGCCGACGATGGTGTCCTTGATGGGAGCGTAATGGGTGATGGCGATCTTTTTTTCGGTGTGGAGCTGGGCAAGGCCGTAGTCGAGTTTGACCATCTCGCGGTCGGCGATCTCGACAAAATTTTTGATGCCTGTCTCTCCAAAGGGCATCAGTTCGTGCGGAGAAAAGCCACCACAAAAACCCTTCGTTCCAGCGAATCCGATGCCGCCGACCTCAAAACAGTTTCCGTCGAGCAGATGCACGCCGGCGACACGCAACATTCCCGCTAATTCGTCCTGGTGGCCACTCTCATGGTCATGGTTGCCGAGAACGGCGATGATGGGAACGCGAATCTGTTCGAGCACTCGCAGGCAGGCTGTCATCTCATTGGGCAACCCGTGGTTGGTGAGATCGCCTGCGATCACCAAGGCGTCGGCTAGATCATTGACGGTTGAGAAGCGGCGGATATCTTCTTCATAGTTTTCTTTTTTGATGTGAATATCGGCGACGGCCGCAAGCCTCATCGTATGTTTTCCCTTCCGTTACTTTTCTTCGACCTGAAGCAGACAGGGATGACGATCGCGATACTCGCTGTACAGGTCCCGTTCGCCCCACTCGTTGACGTTGATGGCGAACATTCGGGGATCGACGAGTGATCCTCGAAACGGTTCGCCGTTGCAGGGCTGCCGGACCTCGGTGAGAAACCGGTCGTTGAGCTGTTGCCAGACGAATGTCGGGATCAACTGCGTTTGCGACGGATAGATGTAGGCGAAGAGGACGAGGGACCAGTAGAGAAGCTGCCAATGGGATTCGACGAGATGCATCAGCCTCTTCCAATCGAGTTCGGAACCACATGCCCGAAGAAGCTGCACGACGTCAGCGCCGTCGAATCGCTCGCGGCGGGTAACGAAGATCTTCGACGCGATCAGTTCTTCTGGTGCGAGAATGCGGCAGTCGATCTCGAGGATTTTGCCGGAGACAGACCGGTCGATCCAGCTCTCGTCGACGATGAGACAGGCGTTGCTGAGGCCGGTGATGAGATCAACGAAATATTCACCATGCCGGACCTTTGCCAGCCAGACCGAGTCTTCAATGCAGGTGAGAAAACCGCGAGCACCAAGCTGGCGCAGGGCAGTCGGTACAGCCTGGGGTGGCAGCAGCAGGTCAAGGTCCTTGGTGGCGCGCCAAATGCCTGTGTGCCACTGAAGCGCAAGAGCACCACCGACGGCCCACGGAATATCGTGAAGGCTCAAAAGAACTTCGCGGTAGAAGTCACGAGCGGCGGAGGCCCACTCCGGTTCCGTGGACGACGTGACGGGAAGATAGGGCTCCAGCGACATGAACGATTCGACGCAGTATCCGGGCCAGCCGTCGCCTGTTGCTAGCGTGGAATGAAGCTGCGCCGGAAAGAGGAGGCAGGCGGTTGCTGAGCGATAGGAGGGATGTAGGCGTGTTCTCAACGACGCGGTTCGAGCCAAGGGAGCCTCATCAGAGAAAACCGCAGATCCTTCGACTACGCGCTGACGCGCTTCGCTCAGGATGACACCGGGAAGGAGCGGGCTGAATAGACGGATGGTCGTTACTTGAAGAAGCCCACCTTAGGCGCGATGAAGCCGCGTCGAAGATGGGGTACCCGGTCACTTACGGCGTGAGCAGGCTAGATAGTCTCCTGGAGCTCCGGTTTTACGAGAGGCAGAAGGACGGGAGCGAGCCAGTGGCCGGTGTGGGAGGCTGGGGTAGCGGCGATCTCCTCGGGGGTTCCAGCGGCGACGACTTGTCCGCCGCGATAGCCGCCCTCGGGTCCCATGTCGATGATCCAGTCGGCAGACTTGATGACATCGAGGTTGTGTTCGATGACGAGCATCGAGCCACCGCCTTCGATCAGCTTGCGGAAGGCGGCGAGGAGCTTGGCGACATCGTCGAAGTGGAGCCCGGTGGTGGGTTCGTCGAGGATGTAGAGCGTGCGCGAGCGCGCGCGGGCCGCGGCATCGTTTCCGTTGGAGCGAGCCATGCTGGAGCGCGTTGCGGCGAGGTGTGAGGCCAGCTTGACGCGCTGGGCCTCGCCGCCGGAGAGCGTGGTGGCAGACTGGCCGAGGCGGACGTAGCCAAGGCCGACCTCGTCAAGGACGTAGAGCTTGTCGACGATCTTTGGATGGCCCGCGAAGTAGACCAGGGCTTCCTTGACGGTCATGTTGAGGACGTCGTGGATGTTTTTGCCCTTGTAGCGGATGTCGAGGATGGAGGCCTTGTAGCGGGTGCCGCCACACTCTTCGCAAGGAAGCTCGACGTCGGCGAGGAACTGCATCTCGACGGTGACGGTGCCATCGCCTTCACAGACGTCGCAGCGGCCGCCGGGGACGTTGAAGGAGAAGTGTCCGGCGGTGAGGCCTCGACGTTTGGAGTCGGGCTGTGCGGCGAAGAGAGCGCGGATGTCGTCGAAGGCTTTGATGTAGGTGACGGGGTTGGAGCGCGGCGTGCGGCCGATGGGGGACTGATCGACGAGGATGACCTCGTTGAGGTGCTGGGTTCCCGAGAGCTCGCGATAGAGTCCGGTGACGTCAACGCCGTCATTGGCGCCTTCCTGGCCGAGCGCCTGCTGCAGAGCGCGGTAGAGGACCTGATGGACGAGGGTCGATTTTCCAGAGCCGGAGACCCCGGTGACGCAGACGAGCATGTTGAGGGGGATGTCGATGTCGACCCCGCGGAGATTGTGGATGCGTGCGCCCGTGAGTTTAAGGTGCTCACGGCCAGGTTCGCGGCGATGTTTGGGAACAGCGATGGAGGCGCGGCCGGAGAGGTACTTGCCGGTGATGGAGTTGGGGTTGTGTGTGACTTCCGCAACGGTTCCGCTGGCGAGCAGCTGGCCGCCGAGCTCGCCGGCACCGGGGCCGAGGTCGAGGAGGTAATCGGCGGAGCGGATTACGTCGGGGTCGTGCTCGACGACGAGGATGGTATTGCCGAGGTCGCGCAGCTCTTCCATGATGTGGATGAGGCGCGCGGTGTCGCGGGTGTGCAGGCCGATGGAGGGTTCGTCAAGGACGTAGAGCGCGCCGACGAGTCGGGAGCCGAGCGAGGTGGCAAGCTGGATGCGCTGAGACTCGCCTCCGGAGAGCGTGGAGGAGAGGCGGTCGAGCGTGAGGTAGTCGAGGCCGACCTGATCGAGGAACTGAATGCGCTGGCGGACCTCTTCAAAGATCTTTCCGGCGATCTCAGCCTGCGAAGGTGTGAGATCGAGCGAGTCGAAGAAGTCGCGGGCGCCGGTGACTGTGAGCGCGGCGACCTCGCAGATGTTTTTGTCATTCAGGAGGACGGCGCGGGCCTCGGCGCGGAGCCTCTGGCCGCGGCACTCAGGACAGGTTGCATACCCACGGTATTTGGAGAGGAAGACGCGGACGTGCAGCTTGTATTTCTTTTGCTCAAGGGCAGCAAAGAAGCCGCGGATGCCCGGGAAAGAGCCGGAGCCGTCCTGGATGAAGCGCTGCTGCTCGGGAGTGAGATCGTACCAGGGGACGTCGGTGGGTATGCCTGCGGATTTTGCGGCGCGAAGCATCTCGGTGTGGTGAGGACGGTACTTGGTGGTGGTCCAAGGGACGACCGCGCCCTGGGCGAGGGTCTTGGACTTGTCGGGGACAATGAGGTTGGGATCGAAGTCGATGGTGTTGCCGAAGCCCTGGCAGCGGGGGCATGCGCCGTAGGGGTTGTTGAAGGAGAAGAGGCGCGGCTCGGGCTCGCGATAGGCGCGATGGCAGGTGGTGCACTCGAAGGCTGCAGAGAATCGATACCGTTGCGGAACTTTCGAGGGTAGAACCGTAGAACTTTCGACCCCCCGCTGACGCGCCTCGCTCAGGATGGCACTTTCTGAAGAAGAAGTTTCGGGAGTGCGTGGGACGGTGAGGAAGCGGATCTCGCCGGATTCGCGGTAGCCGGTCTCGATGGCGTCGACGATGCGCGAGCGGACGTCGGGCGAGAGCGCCAGGCGATCCACGAGGACGAAGATGGGCTGCGAGAAATCGAGTTCGAGGAGGGATTCAGGGGTGGAGAACTCGACGATGTTTCCGTTCTGGAAGAGACGGTTATAGCCTCGGCGGCGCAGCTCGGTCAGGCGGTCTTTCAGTGAGTCGGTGAGATCGAGTGTCGGCTCAGGCTTTGCGGCTTTGGCGGCCTTCTTTGCGGCAATCTTCTTCGGCTTTGGCGTCTCGGGGATGGCTTCAGTGGAGGCAGCCTGCATGGGTTCGAGTTTTATCTCGACTCGCTGGATGGGGAAGAGGGCATAGACGCGGGTGCCTTCCGGCAGGGCGAAGAGGGCGGTGACGATCTCGTCGACGGTGTCGGTTTTGACGATGCCGCCGCAGTGCAGGCAGGTGACGGTTCCGCAGCGGGCGTAGAGCAGGCGCAGGTAGTCGTAGATCTCGGTTGCGGTGGCGACGGTGGAGCGCGGGTTGCGCGTCTGGTTCTTCTGCTTGATGGCGATGGCGGGGGCGAGGCCATCGATATGCTCGACGTCGGGCTTCTCGATGCGCTCGAGGAACTGGCGGGCGTAGGCGGAGAGCGACTCGACGTAGCGGCGCTGGCCCTCGGCATAGACAGTATCGAACGCGAGGGACGATTTGCCCGATCCCGAGACCCCGGAGATGACCGTCAGGGCATTGTGGGGGATATCGACGTCGATGCCCTTGAGGTTGTGGGTGCGGGCACCACGGATGGTGATCTGATTGAGGTTCTGATCGGGCTTCGGATTGCTCATGGCCAAACTTCTATTTTCAGGCATTTGAGCCAGAAGCGCGAGTTAAGTGAGAGAAGGGATCCGGGAGGGCCTGATTTTCTGAGGTATGTTGTTGATCGGGAATGACAAAGCCCTTATCCCCGATCCAGCGCCTTGCGATCCCATTTGGCCGCGTCCGCCGCGGCAGAGTAGGCGTTCTCGAAAAACTCCAGAAGGGCGACCTCCGGGGACGGCTGGACGCGCACGTCATCGTAGCGGTAGATGAACTCTCCCAGATTTTTGTCCCAACTCGCGGCGGCAGGCTCGATCTTTTTTTCCGACAGACCGTCAGGAACCGGGGCGGCATAGCAGTAGAACGCGGCTGCACCGTATCCGCCATTTCCGGGCCAGAACCCGGCAGAGATGACCTCGTGCGAGTAGGCCTCGCGCTGGATCGAGTCTGCACCTTCGCGAGGAGGTGCGGGCCGCCCGGAGAATCGAGTGACGGCAAAGTCAAAGCTTCCCCAGAAAAAATGGGCCGGGCTAACCTTTCCTAAAAATCCTGGAGCCCAGGCGCGGAGGACTTTCTCTGTGTGAACAAGAATCTGCCAGAACCGATGGGCGTATTCAGGATCGTAGGAATGATGTTGGGTATCGAGGTCGAATCGGATGGGGTTTTGAACCTCAACCGGCATCGGCCATATCTTGATGGATATCCCCAACGCACTCAGGCGCTGCATGTATTCCTGATAGAAGTCCGCCACCGATCGCGGTTTTAGAGCAAGAGATTCGTTTCTCCCCGATCCGAGCCGCATGTGCAGCTCATGACTCAGGAAGTCGAACTCGATATCGAGAACATCATCGCCATAATCCATCGCCGAGGTCGTCAAGCCCCGGGCTGTGACGTAGAGGGGGACGTTCCACCAGTGATTCTGTAAAGGAGTCAGAGCAAGGCGCGTCTTCCCGACGATCTGCGTCCACATGTGCAAGGTGTTTGCCGTGTCCGACCAGGCACTCCACGGTAACTCAGGCCACTTCGTAGCGGTCATATCGTCCCCTTTTGTCGCTCGCGACGAGGATACATCAGAGCGGTTCACTTCAATTTTTGGGCCGTTTCGGGTTCGGTTGGCTCCGTTGTCTTTTGCGATGAACCCTGCAAAAGATCGACAATCGTCTCGAAGAGATGATTTCGCTTCTCGAGCCTGAGGCCAGCGCGGGTGATGTAACGAACTACGATGTCAAAGCCAGCTCCCGCGGGTCGGATGTTGACGGACGGCATGGCGCTGAACTGGGGCGACTCTTCGTGGGTGACGCGTTTCCACTCCGCCTCAGCCATCTTTGCGTCCGCCTCGGTGGCTTTGACGGTGGACTCGTAGATCTTTTCGATGAGCGGATGGATTCCGGTTCCGGGGGGGACACTGACCTTGATCTCGTCCCACATCCACTGGCCGACGGTGGAGAAGTTGAAGTATTTGCCGCGGATGGCGTAGCCGTTGAGAAAGGAGACCCTGCGGCCGGTAGGATGACCATGCGCGGTCCAGTTTCCGGTTTCGAGCAGCCACGTGCGGAAGATGCCGAGCTCAACGACCTCGCCTCCAACACCATCGATCTCAACCCAGTCCCTGACCCTGATTCCGTTTGGACCCATCAGGACGAACCAGCCGCAGAAGGCAAGGATGAAATCCTGGAAGACAACGGTGAGGCCGGCTGTTACCAAGCCGAGAATCGTAGGGGTCTGCCGGGGTACTCCGAAGATTACGAGGAGAACGAGGAGGATGCCCATCATCTGCGTTCCAAGATTGACGATGGTCTTGAGCGTCTGCCGCTGGCGGTGGTCGCGAAGAAATCTTTCGAGAGCCAGCTGCAAGGCCCAGCCTATGAGTAACGTCAGGAGGCAGATGGCAGCAATGATCGCGAGCGATTGCAGGAGCAGATGAATAACGATCTTTCGCTGTATCTCAACCTGTTTTCCCCATCGGTCGTAGAGCCCGGCGAGCTGCTGCTGCGTGTCGAGGCGATCATTCAGGATGCTCAGAACATTCTGTTGTGCCGCGAGCTGCTGCATTTGATCGATACGTTCCGATCTGGATTGAGCTGCGGTATTTGCAGAAGACAGGGCGGCAAATCGATCTGTTTCCGCATGAAGCCGCGTTTGATCTTCAGTGAGGGCCGCGACGTCGGCACGGGCCAGTTGTTCGGCCTGTGCCAGCAGTTCTCTACGGCTTCGCAGAGAGCGCAAAGCTGCAATCTGCGCTGCCATGGTTCGATATTCTCCGGCAGAGACAACCGCATTCTGACCTTCCTGCGTGGAAGCTATATCGGTTTGATACTTCTTCATGGCAGCCTGCCGAGCCGTCAGCTCCTGCTGGATCTTGCTGCGCTGATCTCCGGTTGCGCGGGACAGATCTTCGATGGAATCGGCCAGTTCGTTTTGATCAAGGCCCAGCTGCGTCTTTGCGATCTCCAGGTCGCCTGCATCGGAGGATGAACCAGCGGCGGATGTTCCCGCACTGAGGGATGCGATGCGAGCCTGATCGGCTTTGACATTCTCCTGGAGCCGATTGACCCGCTGCTGCAGCTCGAGAGCCCTGCCGCTCAGTTGTGGCTTCTCGAGGCTGGCCTGCCGGAGCGATTGAGAGAATGCCTGATCGACCTCATGGTCGGCTAGACGCTCTGCCTCGCGGGCCAGTTCTTTTTCTTCAGCAGATACAGCCAGAGCGGCGAGCGCTGCAGCAGTCTGCCAGGGGCGTTGATCGACGACACCGTGCGAGACATAGTCCCCGGTCCAGCTACCCCTCTTGGCCTGCAGGAAGGGCAGGTACTCCATGACGCCACGCGTCAGGAAGACGCCAACAGAGGTGATCGCAAGAACGATCAATATGAGTACGATCGAAATTTTCCGGGCCCGATTCATCTACGCCTTTTACCGAGATCCATATCGCCTCGACGCTCGTCAGCAATACGAATACTAGTGTGACTGATGACAGACGACGTTATGCGGATGTATGGGTGGAATGCTTTGGAGCCTTCGTTCCCAATGATTCGTTTATACAGGAACAAAAAATCCTATCGCTGCAGGACCTTTATGCTCGCAGATTCGGGGAGTCAGGGCCGAGCTTCGTACACAATGTTGAAGGGAGTCTCGGCTGCGCGGCGGAAGCGGGTAAAGCCGGCAGAGTTGACGACCTCGCGCAGGCGGGCTTCTCCGGCTTGCGCTCCGAGGCAAAGTCCGACCTCCTGCGACCGAGAGCAGGGCGTGCAAAGGAGAGTAGAGAAGGAATAATAGACCCGGCCCACTGGATTGAGATTGTCCTTCAGATCGTCGTTGGCAAAGGGCTCGACGATCATCCAGGTTCCGTCCTTGTGGAGCGATTCGAGGATGTGCCGGGCAGCTCCCACGGGGTCGCCCATGTCGTGCAGGCAATCGAAGACGGTGACGAGATCATAGTCTTTGCCGGGATACTCCTTGGCTTTGGCGACTTTGAAGTTGGTGTTATCGGTGAGCTCCTGTTTTTTTGCGGCTTGCTCTGCGCCTTTGATGGACAGGTCGTGATAGTCGAATCCGAAGAATTGGGACTTGGGGAAGGCCTTGGCCATCAGCAGCGTGGAGACGCCCTTGCCGCAGCCTACGTCGGCGACCTTTGCGCCTGATTCCAGCTTTTGCTGGACGCCGTCGAGAGAGGGAATCCAGGAGCTGAGGAGATTTGCGATATAGCCGGAACGGAAGAACTTCTCGCATCCACGAATGACGCCTTCGTTGTGTTCGTTCCAACCCATGCCCGCCCCGGTGCGGAAGGATTCGGTGATACGGGGAACGGCGGCGAGGGAGCCGAGGGCCAGCTCGAAGGCTCCCGGTAGATACGCGGGGCTGTCTTCGTCTGCCATGGCGAAGGCCTGCTCTTCGGTAAGGCTGAACTGTTGCGTCTTCTCGTTATAGGTGACGTAGCCGCCTGCTGCCTGCGAGGCGAGCCACTCGCGCACGTAGCGCTCGTCGGTTTTGGTCTTGGAGGCGAGCTCCGCCGAGGTCACCGGCTTTTCGGCGAGTGCCTTATAGAGGCCAAGTTTTTCGCCAATGACTACCATGCCTGCGTGTGCGGCTGCTCCAAAGTCCGCGACGAAACGCCCGACAAATGCATTGAGCTTGTCCATATCCATCGCCATGGGTTCTCCCTCCTGAGGAGGGCTCAATTCTAGCGCTGGGCGGTGAAGCTGGAATGCACACCCGTGGACTGCAATTGTTTGCGTGGTGCCTCGGCACTGTTAGAGGAGCCCCTAAGCACGGGAGAAGATAGAGAAGAGGCCCGAAGGTCGTAGAAAGATTGATACTCTATCGAATCGATGCCTGCGGCGCTAAGTCAGATGCCGCTCGTGCTCCAGAGACCATCTCCGGATTCACCGACGAGAGCGACGATGGAACCATCACTTTGCCTTGCGGTCTTCAGCTGGTTGAGAGCGTTGAGCGTGCGGTTCTCAGTCCAGGCATCGGATGCGAAGATGGAGAGCCCGTTCATGGATTCGGTAAGCTTGGCGACCGAAGAAGGACCGATGTGTCTGAGAGTCATCAACATCTTGTAATCCATCTCAGCAAGCGAGACGTTCTTGGTTTTGAATTTGTAAGCAACAGTGAGGGTGCTCAGGATGAGCCCTACCGCAAGGACGATCGGATTGGATCCGACGACGGTGAGATAGGTCGTGATGGCAATCGCGCTGGGAGAGAGCTGCGCGATCAGGTTCATGTCGTCGTTCTTTACCACCCAGTAGGTCCAGCCCAACTGGCCACCGTAGAAGTCGGCGTTCCTCGCAGTTCTCACCTGAGATTCGACTAGTTCTCGCGCATGGCTCTTCAGCTCATTCCGGAACTCTAGAGGCAGCGTCTCCATCGCTTCGATCTGGCTTCGTGCCTGCGCAATGGTTCGTTCGCGGTCGCCGGGTGTCTCAGGGTAAGGATTATCCATGATGTGCATCGGCAATCTCCTGGGAATCAGGAGAACGATACACGATTGCTTTGAGCAGGATGACAGAAATTCAGGATGCTTTGTCTTCCGGTTGAGGCCGGATAATCTCGATCATCAACAGACATGCTCCGATGACGATGGCGGAGTCAGCAAAGTTGAAGTCTGGCCAGTGGTAGGGGCCGATGTGGAAGCCGATGAAGTCGATGACGTAGTGATAGACGATGCGATCGTAGAGGTTGCCAACGGCTCCTCCAAGAATAAGAGCGAGGGCAATGCAGGTAAGGTTGAGGCACTTGCAGGAGCGGATCAGCATGATCCCGACGATGATGACGGCCGCCACCGAGAAGAAAATCAGGCCGCGGCGGACCATGTCGGGTGAGGCTGTGTCTGCGAGGAAGCTGAAGGCAGCACCGGTGTTAAGAACATGGGTGATGTTTAGAATGCCCGGAATAATCGTGTGAGAGCGCCCCACCGGCAGCCGATGGCTGATGAACTTCTTACTGACGTGGTCGGCGATGGCGATGAAAGCCGAGAGCGCAAGAAGCATGGGGAAGTAGAGTCGCCGCCGGCCTGGGGACTGGCGGGGCCGGGGATCGAACTCGGTGGGCGGATACTCGTAGCGCTCGGGCATCTCGTGCTTACTCCGTTGAGGAGAATTCGCTTGCTAAACCTTGTAGCAGACTCAGGAAGCGTACTGCAGGGGCTAAAGCCCCATTCTTCTGCATTCGTTTCGGCACGGCTGAAGCCGTGCCCTTAAGCAAAACGGTTTACTCGGCATCCTTTTGAGCTGCATAAGGAGGATACCCGATTGCGTCGAGAGCTTCGGCACAACGCAGGCAGACGGTGGGGTAACGAGCATCGTCGCCAACGTCGGTGGTGTAGTTCCAGCAGCGCTCGCACTTGACGCCTTCGGCAGCGGTTGTAGTGACGCGTGTCTCTCCATTGGGGTGCTCGATGTGCGTGAGCGAGACCTGGGATACGTTGAAGAGCTCCTTGAGGCTGGGCTCGTAACGCTGCAGCAACGAGAGCGTAGGTTCGCTGGCCTCGATAAGGACGCGGGCGTCGAGCCCCTTGCCGACCAGTTTGGCCTGGCGGGCAGCCTCGAGCGAGAGTAGCACTTCATCGCGAACCACCAGCAGCTTCTGCCAGTCGGCTACCAGATCCTTGGTGCTGCCGGGGATGATCTCGGCGATAGCAGGGAAGAGAGCGAGGTGTACGCTGGCTTCGCGGCCATCGATGGCGGGCAGCGACTGCCAGACCTCTTCGGCGGTGAAGCTGAGGATGGGAGCGACGAGGCGGGTGAGAACCTCCGCGATATGCCAGAGCGCTGTCTGCGCCGAGCGGCGCGCGGGGTGGCTGGGCGCGAAGGTATAGAGGCGGTCCTTGAGGACGTCGAGGTAGAGTGCGCTCAGGTCGGAGTTGATGTACTCGTTGAGCGCATGATATGCGCGGTGGAACTCGAAGTCTTCGTAGGCGGCGCGAATCTTTGCGTCAAGCTCTGCGGTGCGTGCGAGGATGTACCGGTCCAGTGGCTCCAGCTTCGCAAAATCATGCACAGCGTCCGTGGAAGGGGAGAAGTCGTGCAGATTGCCGAGGAGGAAGCGGAAGGTGTTGCGCAGCTTGCGGTAGTTGTCGCTGACACGCTGCATCAGGTTCTCGCTGGCGGCGACGTCTTCGCGGAAGTCAACGGAGGCGACCCAGAGACGCACGATCTCGCCGCCGAGACGCTTGGCGATATCGACTGGATCGACGCCGTTGCCGAGGGACTTCGAGAAGGCGCGGCCCTGCTCGTCAAGGGTCCAGCCGGAGGTGGCGACCATGCGATAAGGTGCCCGTCCTCGCACCGCGACGGACGTCAATATGGACGAGTGGAACCAGCCACGGTGCTGATCGCCTCCCTCGGTATAGAGATCGGCGGGCCAGTGTAGTTCCGGCTCGACGTCGAGGACGGCGTGCCAGCTCGCGCCGGACTCAAACCACACGTCGAGGATGTCCATCTCTTTGCGGAACTCGGTTGCGCCGCAGGAGGCGCAGGTGGTTCCTGAAGGCAGAAGCGTGGAGACATCGTAGGCGTACCAGGCGTCGGCGCCCTCCTTGCGGAACAGCTCGACGATGCTCTTGTTGATGCCGGGATTGTTGAGCGGGGTATGGCACTTCTCGCACATGAAGACGGCGATGGGAACGCCCCAGATGCGCTGGCGCGAGATGGTCCAGTCGGGTCGGGTGGCGATCATGTTGGAGATACGCTCCTGCCCCCAGGCCGGATCCCAGACGACGTTCGCTATCTCGTCGAGGGTGCGCTGGCGGAAGGTCGTAGGAGAGCCGTCGGGGTTCTGCACAGGCGTCTCCATGGAGATGAACCACTGCTCGGTGGCGCGGAAGATGACGGGATTGTGGCAGCGCCAGCAGTGCGGGTAGGAGTGGTTGATCTCGCTGAGGCCCATCAGGGCGCCGCGAGAGCGGACGAGTTCGATAATGGCCGGATTGGCTTTGAAGATCTGCAGGCCGTCATACTCGGGCAAACCGTTGCGAAGGCGTCCCGCAGCGTCGACATCGCAGGTCTGCGAGAGGCCGTAGCGGGTTCCGGTAGCGAAGTCGTCGGCGCCGTGGGCGGGCGCGGTGTGGACGGCGCCGGTGCCCTGCTCGGTAGTGACGTAGTCGGCGTTGACGCCCAGGATCTCCCGGTCGAGGAAGGGGTGCTGGAAGGTGACGCGGTCGAGCTGCGTGCCTTTGAAGCGTGCAATCTCTTTCGCCTCGGTAAGATTGCAGGCCTGACGGGTTGCTTCCGCGAGAGCTTCGGCGATGATGTAGACGTTGCCATCGGTGTTTTTGAGGGCGACGTAGTCGAGCTCTGGATTGAAGGCGACGGCGAGCGAGGCAGGAAGCGTCCACGGGGTGGTCGTCCAGATGATGGTGTAGACGGGGAGACCTGCCAGAGCGGGATCGACGGACGCGGGATCGCTGGTCAGCTTGTAGCGGACGTAGATCGAGGGCGAGGTATGCATCTCGTACTCAATCTCGGCCTCGGCCAGGGCGGTCTTGTCGTGGATGCACCAGTAGACGGGCTTGAGGCCCTTATAGACGAATCCCTTCTCGAAGAAGTCGTAGAAAGTCTCGACGATGGAGGCCTCGTAGGGAAGCGACATCGTCAGGTAGGGATTCTGCCAGCGGCCGAAGACGCCGATGCGTTCGAACTGGGAGCGCTGCAGGTCGACGTACTTTTGGGCGTACTCGCGGCACGCTTTGCGGACCGCGAGGGGATCCATCTCGAGCTTCTTGCGCCCGAGCTGCTCGTCCACCTTGATCTCGATGGGCAGACCGTGGCAGTCCCAGCCGGGGACGTAGGGGGCGTCGAACCCGGCCATGGTCTTGGTCTTGACGACGAAATCCTTAATGCACTTGTTGAGGGCGTGGCCCAGGTGGATGGCCCCGTTGGCATAGGGGGGACCGTCGTGCAGGATGTATTTGGGGGCTCCGGCGCGGGCAGAGCGAATCTGCGCGTATAAGTCCTGCTGCTGCCATGCGGCCAGACGGATTGGTTCGTTGACCGGAAGATTGGCCTTCATGGCGAAGGCGGTCTGGGGCAGGTTCAGGGTCGACTTCAGGGGCTTGGCCTGAGGTTCGGTCTGGGCAGATTCGGACTTGGTCGCAGTTACTTCCGGCATCGGTTTCCTAGGCTCACTTTTCAGGAGATACGGCAAATATCTATTGTATCCGGGCAGGAAAAAGCCTGCCGGTTGCCTTCGGAGGGGTTCACGAAAAGGAGTGCCGAGGTTGCAACGAGCAGAAAGAGAATTCTGTGAAGAAAATGGGCGAGACTATCTGGGGAGAGTGCGCGTCCAATGAGACGAGCGCGGCGAGGCGAATCTTTGTAGAATATTCCCGGAGCCAGTTGCCTGCCTTCGCGGTACAAATGAGAAAGCCGGCGTAGACCGGTGGTAAAGATGGGAGATTGATATCCCAGGAATACGGCAGCGAGAAGAGATTCCGCTGTCGTCGAGGCAAAGCAGCTTAATGGCGAATACTTGGCTGAATTCAACGGATGAGGAAACCAAGGATGCAGGTCAGACGACGCTGCATCCGGCCGCAGAGGCTCCAAAGCTGAGTGAAGAGACGGAAGGCTCGATGTGGGCCTCGCTGATTGCAAATCTGCGCGACCTCTTCAATCCCACAAAACAAGCTCCACTGACCCTGGAATCGAAGCCGATTGAGAGCGACTTCATCATTGAAGAAGAGGGCATTTTTACCTCGCTCAAAAACAGCGTGATGGATGTCTTCTTTCCGAAGAAGCTTCCTCCGCTGGTGCTGGAATCCCAGCCGATTCCGGTTCCGGATCTTCTCAAGACGAAACAGAATCCAGCAGCGACCGGATCGGCGATTGCCATCTATGCGCTCTTGTTTCTGTTGTTCGCATGGCTTCTGCACAAAAAGATTCCCTTTGCGGCCCCGGTCAAGCAGCCGGAGCTAACCAATGTGACGATTCCGCCACTGGCGCCGATGAAGGCGCAGGCGATGGGTGGAGGCGGCGGCCAGCGTGGGCCGACTCCAGTCACTAAGGGAACTCCGCCGAAGTTTGCGGAGACCCAGATCGTTCCTCCCAAGGCGCCCCCGCTACAGGACCCGAAGATCAAGATCGAGCCTACCGTAGAGGTCCAGAAGGATGTTCACATGGCGTCCAGCATTCCGCAGATTGGTGTGGCAAATTCGCCGCTTGTCGGAATGTCGATGGGCAACGGATCGGGCACGGGTCTGGGCTCCGGCAGTGGCTCAGGAATCGGGCCGGGCTCCGGTGGAAACACTGGTGGCGGACCGAGGCGCATCGGCGGTGGCGTCTCTGCACCGCAGCTGATCTACTCTGTCGAGCCTGAATTCTCCGAAGAAGCTCGCAAAGCCAAAGTAGCGGGCAACGTGCTGGTAAACCTATGGGTCGATACCAATGGTCTCCCCAGCCATGTCCGGGTTATCCGCGGCGTAGGGATGGGGCTTGATGAAAAAGCTGTGGAGGCAGTGAAGCAGTACCGCTTCAAGCCTGCCATGGAAAGTGGAAAGCCCGTTCTGGTGGAGTTGAATGTTGAGGTCAACTTCCAGATCTTCTAGGCTGTCTCGAATTGTCAGAGCATGAAATGGCCTGCCATCGCGGCAGGCCATTTCAGTTGCAGTGCGCTTCTAACGGATTCAGGCGGCTTGGGGAGCGCGGCTGGCTTGAGGCGCAAGACCCGTTGCGGACCGGGTGACCTTTACGCTGTTCGACTGCAGACGAAACCGATCCACCTGTTCCTCCAGCGTGACTGCAGTGGTGCGCAGAGACTCGATCCCGGACGCCGTGGTTGCCATCCCTGCAAGGTTCTCATTGCTGAGAGAGTGGATGGAGTCGAGGCTGGCCGACGATTGATCGGCGGCTGCGGCCTGTTGCGAGGCGGCGATCGCAATCTGAGTGATCATCTTATCCACCCGCTCTGCCATCCCGATGATGCGCTCAAGCGCTTCGCCGGCCTGGTTGGTGGTCAGGACGCCTTGCTGTACGGTTCCAGTGCCGCTCTCCATGCTGGAGATGGCGACGCGGGTGCGGTCCTGAATCTCCTGGATCATGGTTGCGATCTCTCCGGTAGCCTGGGCTGTGGATTCTGCGAGGCGGCGAACCTCACCGGCGACGACAGCAAAGCCGCGGCCGTGGTCTCCTGCGCGTGCCGCCTCGATCGCCGCGTTGAGCGCCAGCAGATTAGTCTTACGGGCGATCTCGTCGATGACGGTGACGATCTGCGAGATGCGCTTGGAATCCTCGCCGAGCAACCCGACCGTGGATGAGGTCTCGCTGACTGCTGAAGCGATGGAGTGCATGGAGCCGAGCACTTCCTTCACGATATCGCCGCCGTCCCGAGCGGTCTGCGCTGCGTTGCGTGCAGTCTCGGCTGCAGACTGAGTATGACGCGAGACCTCAGCGATGGAGGCTGACATCTCCTGCATGGCAGTGGCGGCCTGCTGGGTCTGCTGGCTCTGCTGATCGATGCGGCGATGAATCTGATCCGAGGCGGAACGCATGGAAACCGCGCTTCCTGTCAGCGATCCCGCTGTCTGCACCACAGTGCCGATAATGGAGCTGAGGTTGGACTGCATCTTCTGCATGGCGCGTGCAAGCGTTCCGATCTGGTCGCTGCCGTAGAGATGATTGAGTTCTTCGCCGGTCAGGTCGCCTTCGGCGATCGCGTCCGCACGTTCCGCGACAAGATCAATACAGCGCGTGATGCGGCGTGAGAGCAGGAACGAGATGCAGCCGCCCACCAGGGCTCCGAGAATGGTCGCAATCCAGAGTGTCCACAACGTGGAACTGTTGGCATGCTGGAGCTGTGCAATCTCAAGGTCTGCCTGCGTCATCTGCGAGTCACCCAGATCGCCGGTCATCGCAAAGATCGATTTTTCAAGCGGAAGTACCTGGTTCTGGAAGATGTCGTAGGCCTGGGCCGTGCCTTGCGAGGTTTTGCTCTCGTTGAGTTGTTCCACCTTCTCTTCGAGTGCCTTCAGAGACGAAAGGCCCGACGCCAGTTCGTGAATCCGCGTGGTGTCGTAGCCAAGGTTGTTGCGTTCGGCATACTGCTGCAGCTTTACCATCGCCTCGTCTGCCTGCGCCAGATATTCCTGGCGTGCACGCCGGAATGTGGCCGAAGAGGCAGGATCGATTCCGAAGAGCATGTAGGACTCAAGCGCGTGAATGCTGTAGAGCATTCGCAGGCGAAGATCACGCGTCGAAGCATTGATCGGTATGTGCTGGGTTGTGGCGCTGGTGGCCAGGCGATTCGCCTCCCGGATGCGCATCGTTGCTGTAAAGGCGCTGAGGAGCATGGCAAAGATCAGGGCGCCTGTAGCCAGGCCGAGTTTCTGTTCGAGTTTCATGAGCCTTCCCGTCGCAGAGATTGAGGTAGAAGTTATGAGTTGCCGCCGGGTGCCGGCGAACGATTTACTGGTTTGCGAAGTTGACGTCGACGGTCATGCTGGTGGATTCAGCGGCCGGCTCGAACTTCCAGCGGCGAACCGCATCCTGGGCGGCGCTGCCGAGCAGGGCATGGCCGGACTCGACCTTGGAATCCGAGACTGAGCCATCGGGAGCGACCGTCAACTGAACCACAACCACACCGCTGACATGCATCCGTCGTGCAAGCTCCGGATAAACAGGCGCTACCTTGCTGACGATGGCGCGACGGCCGCCGGCAAAAGCCGTACTGGAGCCCGCTGCAAGAACTGTGAGGAGAAAGAGTGAGGAGAGAGAACGGCGAGAGAGTGCCACGAATTTAGCCTCCGAAAAAAGATTTCAGAGGCTGTATCGGCAAAAGCGGTTTCAGCTTTAGAATCCGGCCAGCGCAGGGACCGCGATCTCAGAAAAAGTCAGATTTTCGGCCTTACTTCCTGTGCGCTGCTTCCAGTCGAGAAAGAGCTTGCCATAGCTGTCGATGATGCAGGTAGCAGGATCGATGGAGAGGCCGATCAGGGTGCGATCGATCCAGTCCGGCGGCCCTTCGAGCTCGGCATACGTGCCGATGGGGGTCTCATCGACGACGACATGGGCCGCAGGCTCTGCGTCGTGGGACCATTCGGTCCTGTATTTCTCGTAGGTGAAGGCAGGAACATATCCAAGATGTTCGAAGATTGCGGCCAGGGCAGTTCCATCCTCGACGGTTGTCTCTGTCTCGATTCGAACCTTGTAGCGGACGGAGTTGACTGCGGCTGAAGGATCGGCGAGGCCTTTGTGAGTCACCGTGCAGGTGTCGCCGTACTGGCGGATGCGGAGAATCTCGGTTCGTGCGCGAAGATCGCGCGAAGGAGTGTCATAGAGGGTGTTGTGTTCGAAGGTTCGAGGGGTTTGAAGGCGAAAGCCCATTTCGCGAAGTCTTGATTGGAAGGCTGTGGGATCGGAGATGGGGAGCTTGAGTTCGATCTCAGCGTTCGACATGGGGTGAGTATACGGCGATCCGGGACCGTGGTGCGGCGATAGGATGGAGATATGTCCGGTGGAAAAACAGAGCGGTTGGCTGGAGAACAGGGGATTGCGCGCGCGGCAGCGATTCTGCGGGAAGGGGGAACGGTCGCGTTTCCCACCGAAACCGTCTACGGGCTCGGCGCGAATGCTCTTGATCCTATGGCGGTTGCAAAGATATTTGCGGCCAAGGAGAGGCCCGGGTGGGACCCTGTCATCGCACACGTGAGCGATCGAAAGATGGTTGACCGGATAGCGACGGTGCCAGTGGGTGCAGAAAGACTGATGGAGGCGTTCTGGCCGGGTCCGCTGACGTTGCTCCTGCCCCGAACCAGTGCCGTTCCCGACGCGGTAACCGCAGGCAGGCCGCTTGTTGGTGTGAGAATGCCCTGCCATGAGCTGGCGATGGCGCTGATTCGAGAGGCCGGGGTTCCCGTGGCGGCCCCAAGCGCAAACCGCTTTGGCAGGACAAGTCCGACGACTGCGGCCCATGTTCTGGAAGATCTCGATGGGCGGATCGATGCTGTGCTCGACGGCGGTCCAACGCACGTGGGGGTGGAGTCGACGGTACTTGGACCTGCCGAGGACGGTAACGGCTGGGTGATCTATCGGCCAGGCGGAGTCTCGAAGGAGGCTCTAGAGAATCTGCTGGGTGCAGGAGCGGTGACAGTCTTTCAGGCGAAGGAACAGGCGCATGAACCGGAGAGCCTGCCGTCTCCCGGTGTGGGGATTCGTCATTATGCTCCCCGCGCGAGGCTGGTGCTGGTGGAGGAAAAAGAGTTTCCGTCTGCGGTTTCCGTCGCGGGGTCGAAGGTCGGCGTCATGTTGCCGGACGGATGGAAGGTTCCATCCGAGGCGGTCGTCTATCCATGGGGTCGGTGGAGAGATGGAGAGGCACTAGCGCGGCGTCTGTTTGCTGGGTTGCGCGAGCTGGATGAGGCTGGCGTCGATTTTATCGTCTGTCCGGTGCCGGAGATGGACGGGATCGGGGAGGCAATTCGGGATCGGCTGCGGAAGGCTGCGCGAGAGAAGTGATGCTCTGGCACCAGGAGATCTTTCGGCTGCAGCCGACCACAGTTCCTTCGACAGCGCACCTCGCGATCAATGCTGGCGAGAAGCTTCGCTCAGGATGACAAGTGGAAGGATGCGGCTCGCAGACGATAGGACGAGCAATTCTTTTTACTCAGCGTGCGGTGGCCAACTGTCCGGAGAAGGCGTCGAGTGAGAGGGAGCGGAGCAGGTTACGGCGCATCCCGCTCCAGACCTGATCCAGCGAGCGCGAGGCCTGCTCGATCCACTGAAAGGACACGGAGTGAGCGATGCGTTCGAGCTCAGGCCGAAGATCGGTGTTGCGAACGAGTTCAGGAGTTCCAGACTGAATCAGCAGGAGATCTTCGAGAAGGAGTGAGAAGGTGTGGAGCAACTCGCCAGTCTTCTGCTGGCCCTCGGCTCCGGCGCGATACGTCTCGGTCATTTTGAAAAGTGCCGTATGGTCGGGCTCCTGCGTAGCCTGACGGAGGAAGAGCAAGGCGTCGGCGCGGGCGGTTGTATACGTCGCCAGATCGAAATTCAGGGCACGGCCTGCGGCTCCCTGGGCAAGACGGGCGATAAGAGTGCGCTGTTTCGCTGGAACATCGGGGCGGCGGTCGCTAAGCAGCATTTCAATCTCTTCGACCGGCAGAGCTCCGAGACGAACATTGGCGCATCGGGAGCGGATCGTCGGTAACAACTCGCCTGGATTCTCGGACAGCAAGATGATGTGAACCGTCGCCGGTGGCTCCTCGAGTACCTTCAGCAAAGAATTGGCGGCCTCTTTCATAAAGCTGGAGGCGGTGAGGATGAAGATCTTGCGCGGAGCCTCAGCAGGAAGATAGTTTGCGCTGTGGATAAGACTACGAACCTGCCCGAGCTTGATGAGGAGCTGTGGGGGATCGGGTGGGATGATGAGGACGTCCGGATGCGGCTGGATGAGGACGCGAGTCTCTTTCTTGTCCGTCTCGCGCAACTCTTCGCGGGCTGCAACAGCCTTGTCGATCTCATCGGCAAGATTGAAGGCGGTGGCGATGCGCGTACAGTTGCGGCAGACTCCGCAGAAACCGGCAAGAGACAAGCCGTTCGACCATAGATCGCGAGGCTGGCGCTCGCACTCGACGGACATGGCAAGCATAAGAGCGAGAGTGTACTTTCCTGCGCCCGCGGGTCCGGAGAGAATGAGGGAATGGGGAAGGCGCCCGGCGGCGATGGCAGTGCGAAGATGCTCGACGGCACCTGCATTGCCAAGAAACGAGTTGAAGTCGGTGGGATGCGAAAGTTGCGTCTGTTGGTTATCGGCCACCGGGTTTCATTCCTCACACATCTTCAGTTCAACGACGAAAGGAGTCAGACACCTCAGCTGAAGCTGTATTGCGCTGAGACATACCTTCCACTTTATTTTAGCGACCTGTCACCAGAGAGTGCTTAGGATGATCTTACGACGGGCTACATTTTGTCTCGTCTCCAGTCTTAAGACTGGGCAGGGTCGGCGAAGAGCCTGCAGGGGTCACGGAAAAGAGGACAGACGTCCGAGAGGAGAAGTTTGTGGATTCGATACGGAGGAATCGTGCTACACGACGGTCGTTCCTGACCCGCGGTGCTGTTCTTGGCGCAACGATCGGAGGGCTTTCGATCCCGCTTGGAGCAAAAGAGATTGCCATGCCTGAAGTCTCACATCGCACGATTACGGCAGATGGCGTTGAGATCTTTTATCGCGAGGCGGGGCCCAGGAATGCTCCTGTGATGTTGTTGCTGCATGGATTCGCGAACTCGTCACACTACTTTCGGCACCTTATGCCACGGCTTGCGGATCGATTTCGACTGATTGCGCCAGACATTCCTTCGTTCGGATTTACGGTGGTTCCACCTGAGCGCAACTACACCTACACCTTCGCGACGGTTTCAAACACGATTAAGGCGTTTGTGGATGCATTGAAGCTGGAACGGTTCGCGCTCTACGGATTCGACTACGGCGCCCCGATCGGCTTCAACCTTGCGCTCGCCTATCCTGAGCGGATTACGGGAATCGTTTCGCAGAATGGAAACGCTTATGAGGAAGGTCTGGGAGAGAAGGGATGGGCTGCTCCTCGCGCTTACTGGAAGAATCCGACGAAGGCCAATCGTGATGCGCTTCGATCGAGATTCAACTTTGACGGCGTGCGTAGCGCTTATTTCACCGGCGTGCGCGATCCTTCGCTGATTGAGCCAGAGGCTTATTGGCTGGATACGGCACTTTTGGCGCGACCAGGAAACGACGAGATTCAACTGGATTTCAAACTGGACTATCGCGCCAATATCGAAAACTATCCGGCGTATCAGGCGTACTTTCGGAAGCATAAGCCGCCTTTGCTGGCGATCTGGGGTAAAAACGATATCTTCTTTATTCCTCCGGGAGCGGAGGCGTTCAAGCGCGATATTCCGGATGCAAAAGTTGTGCTTCTTGACACGGGCCACTTCGCTCTGGAGACGCATGTGGACGAGATCGCCGCGGCCATTCGTACGATGCCGATCTCGCAATAGAACCAGGTATCGTTAGAGAGGATCTCGAAGGATCTCACGCATGAGCAGACTGGCAACCGGGGCGAAGTGGACGATCTCGAGCCTTCCGCTCCTGTGCGTAGCGGTGGTCGTTCTACGCCAGGCACATTGGATCGGCAACGGTGCCGTGGTGGCAATTTTTTTGGTTAGCCTGCTTCCGCTGGCGGCTGCGAAGACTTTTCTTGAGCTGCGCAAGCGGGAAGAGCACGAGAAGCACGAGGGGTCTTCCACATAGCTGAGAAGCGGCTTCCGAGAGCACGGCGTTCCGTATGAGAATAGAGAGATGAACTCGGTACGGATGGACAAATGGCTATGGGCGGCCCGGTTCTTCAAGACGCGTGCCTTGGCGTCCAAGGCGTGCGAGCTGGGGCGTGTGGACTGGAAGAAAGGTGAGCTGACGTGGCAGCCCGCCAAGGCTGCCCGCGAGGTTCATATCGCCGAGATGCTACGGGTCAAGAATGACTCGGGCGAGTTTCAGATTGAGGTCCTGGGGATCAGCGAGGTTCGCGGACCAGCGTCAACAGCTCAGGGACTCTATCGCGAGACGGAGGAGAGCAGGGAAGCACGACGTGCACTCGCGGAGGCAAAGAAGGCCGTTCCGGTGTACGAGTCGACCTGGGAGAGCGGACGGCCGACGAAACGCGATCGCAGAGTGTTGACCAGGTTTCGCGGACGATAGCGCGTTTCGATTCCTGTCTATGTTTATTTCCACTGCGCTGTAATGGCTTCCCGAACCGGGGACAGCGGAGCCTTCGGATCGAGCTCCACCCCATCGGCCACCTGTCGGATCCCAAGCTGCTTCCAGAGTGCCGGAAGATCAACTTCTACCGGAGCGTCCTTCCACTTCGCATACATCTCCGCCAGCACGTGTGTGCCGGTAGCGCTGTCTCCTATCCCCAGTGCGCGCTCAATGGGCCAGTGGTGATCGATGGTTCCGCCTGCAGCCACAATCGCCCTTAATGCATCCTGCAGGCCCTTCCGGTTCTTCGTCTCTCTCCGAATCTCGACATCAGCCGCAAGGCAGAAGAGTGCCCCGCCCCAGTAGGTGCGACCCCACGTATGCGTGCGGTCCAGCCCCTGATCGCCGGCCTCAGGCTCTCCTTTTGGCATGCCTTCGATCATGTCCTGCCAGATTTTTTTGGCAGCAAGTTGCCCGGCCTGCACCCGCGCGACGGGCTCCACGTAGGTCGCCAATCCCTCTTCCATCCAATGTTCGTCATCCGGCAGGTCCGGGAAGGCCAGATGAGTCAGTTCGTGAGTCATCATCCAGTCTTCGTTCAACTCTTGTTGGGTCGTCTTCTCTCCGACGCTGATTCTCGTGAACCCTGGGAACCCGCCCATCTCTCCCCATGTCGTTCCCCGAAAGACGCCATGCCGGTCGCGAACCGGAAGAATCAGGATACGAGCCGTCTTGACCGGAAATTGTCCGTAGTAGATGGTCACGGCCTGGGCCGCATTCCTGACCCGTTCCAGGACGGCCTCACGTCCCAGATCCAGGGGACCCTCGGCGAAATCCACCTGGAGCGTGGCTCCGCCGACCGCAATTTTCTCAGAGGAATCGACCTTGACCGGGGTGCGAAACTGGAACGCATTCCCGGTTCCTGCCAGGAGAAGAACACCGATCCCACCCATCAGCCACCGCCCTATTGGGTTCATGGTCAAGACGCTCCCCGTTCGACAGGTTTCCATCGTCAACGGTACAGACGTTGAGTCTTGTGAAAAAGACTGTCAAGACCCTAAACCATCCAACTCTTCAGAAAGAAATGACTTCCACCTGCCGATTTGCTTCGGCATAGGTTTTAGAATGGAAGTATCGGATCGGTACTCTTGCAATCCCGGGACCCGACAGATATGGAAGTCCAAGGCTAACTTCTTTTTTTCGAAGACTTTGCGCAAATAAGTACGGGGGGAGGGGGTACCCTCTGAACGTGCTAAAATCGCAAGGTCGCAGTAGCAATAAATCACAGTAGAGGTTGTAAATGTCAGGCCACTCAAAATGGGCGACAATTAAGCATAAGAAGGGCGCCCTCGACGCCAAGCGCGGCAAGATCTTCACCCGCCTGATCAAGGAAATCACGATCGCTGCCAAGCTGGGCGGAGGCGATGTGGATGGAAATCCCCGCCTGCGCGGAGCCGTCGCTGCAGCGAAGGCCGAGAATATGCCGTCGGAGAATATCAAGCGCGCCATCCAGCGCGGTACCGGTGAGCTTGAGGGCGTCTCCTACGAGGAGATCACCTACGAGGGCTATGGTCCCGGCGGCGCCGCGATCATCGTCGATGTCCTGACCGACAACAAAAACCGGGCCGTCAGCGAAATCCGCCACGCCTTTTCCAAGAACGGCGGAAATCTCGGAGCTGAGGGAGCCGTCGCCTGGATGTTTACGACCAAGGGCGTGATTACCGTTCCCAAGGACGCCGCTTCCGAAGAAAAGTTGACCGAGATCGTTCTGGAGGCCGGAGCCGAAGACCTCTCCGACCAGGGCGAATCCTGGGAGATTCTGACCGATCCGAAGGATTTTGAGGCTGTTACGAACGCTCTCAAGTCCGCAGGCATCACCCCTGAAACCGCTCAGGTCACCAAGGTCGCTTCGACCTATACCAAACTCGAAGGCTCACAGGCCAACGCGATGATTCGGCTTCTCGAAACCCTCGAAGACCTCGACGACACGCAAAACGTCTACTCGAACTTCGATATGGATGAGGCCCCAGTCGCCAGCTAACCAGGCGGTCTACCCTGTTTCTAAAGGCCGCCATCCTCTGGCGGCCTTTCTTCTGCATCGCACTACTTACCTTCGAACGGAGTTCACGGAGTGACCAGGATCATTCGCCGCATCTCAGCTTTCTGCCTTCTGCCCCTTGCCGCTCTGCTCTCCACATCTCCAGCCCATGCGCAGGCTGCTGCCACGGCTTCGCCTACGCCCTTTCAGACTGCCCATCACCCGATTGAGTTCGGAGCCATCGCACAGGGAGGAGTCGGACTTACAGAGGATCGCAACGACTTCAAGTTCCTTATGCTGGGCGGACAGGCAGGGAAGGTTCTCACCCCGAATATAGGTCCCGGACCGCTGCACGGGAACTTCGAATATGGCATCCAGATCTTCCCTTTCTGGCAGTCGTACACACCCCGCTTCGATCGCCGTAAATGCACCGGTCCCGGAGCCTGCTCGGAGGCCTACAAAGTAGGGGGAACTTATACCGGAGTCTCCATCACCCCAATCCTGCTTCGGTGGAACTTTACAGGTGACGGACACCGCAAATTTACGCCGTGGGCTCAAGGCGGAGGCGGCCTTATCTGGACAAATCACAAGTATCCGGCCGTGGGCGGGCCTCCATACAACGAAGTTACGAACGGTTCTGGCGCCAATACCAGCGTCTGGAACTTTACGCCGCAGTTCGGCGTTGGAATGCGCTACTTCCTGACGCCCCGCCGGTCCATCGATTTCGGAGCCAATGCCATCCACATTTCTTCGTCATCTCTCGGCGACAAGAATCCGGGCGTCAACGCCAGCATACAATTCTCTGTCGGCTACACATGGTGGAAATAAACGACGAGCTTTCGCGCTCCAGGTTTTATCTATGAACTCCGAATCAATCATCGAGTGTGTTCCCAATTTTTCTGAAGGGACGGACCTCTCTAAGGTCAGCCGCATCGTTCAGGCTATGCAGGTCGCCGATGTCAGCCTTCTCGACTGGTCCCTCGATCTCGCGCACAATCGATCTGTCGTGACGATTGCCGGCCCGGCAGAAGCCGTCGTCGAGTCAGCCGTGCGCGGCGCGGGCAAGGCCGCCGAGCTGATCGACCTTACACGCCAGCGTGGCGTGCATCCTCGAATCGGCGCGGCGGATGTCATTCCGTTTATTCCGGTGCGCGGGGCGTCCCTGGCTCAGTGCGCCATTCTGGCCCGGCAGGCTGGGCTCAGCCTCTGGCGGCGTTACGGTATTCCGGTCTATTTCTATGGAGCCAGCGCAGCTCGTCCCGATCGCGTTCAACTGGAGGATGTCCGGAAAGGACAGTTTGAAGGGCTTCGCGATGCTGTTCGCCGGGAGACCGCTCGCCGTCCAGATGTTGGCGGTCCGGAGCTTCATGAAACAGCTGGCGCATCTGCTGTAGGCTCCCGAAGCTTTCTGATTGCTTATAACGTTCATCTGCGTCAGCCGGATATCACCGCCGCACGGGCGCTCGCGCGCGATATACGGGCTTCTAATGGCGGGCTACACGGAGTGAAGGCAATCGGTGTGCTGGCGAACGATCGTGCGCAGGTTAGCATGAATATCACCGATCACATCACAACGCCGATGACGAAGGTTTATAAACGTCTTCAGGAGCTGGCTTTCCGTTATGGAGCCGAGTTGGACGACAGTGAACTGATCGGCCTGATTCCCGAAGCGGCTTATGAAGAAGGAGCGGAGTGGATTCTCCGTGTCCCCAATTTCGATCCGGAATTGAAGGTAGTCGAACGCCGGTTGAAGAATCCGCTCGAATGGCCGGATGCCTGAGTCGCCTGTCTATCGGAGCCGGCAAACGACTGACTGCTATTCTGTCGATATGTCACGCGGCTACTTCATTACCTTCGAAGGACTGGACGGCTCCGGTAAGACGACCCAGCTGCGGCGTCTCGCTACGCGGCTGGAATCCGAAGGCCATAAAGTCGTTACGCTTCGTCAGCCCGGTGGCACAGCCCTGGGAGACCGTATTCGCTCCATCCTGCTGGATTCGCGTTCCGAGGCCGTTCTGGGCGAGATCGCCCCGCTTGCGGAGATGGCGTTGATGTTTGCGGATCGAGCCCAGGCGATTCAAGAGATGATTCTGCCTGCACTTGCCGACGGCGCGATCGTTCTCTGCGATCGTTACACCGATTCCTCCGAGGCTTACCAGGGAGCTGGGCGGCAGCTTGGCTCCGAGCGCATTCTCGCCATGCATCGTGCCGTCTGCGATGATTTGCAGCCTGACCTCACGCTCCTGCTCCTTCCTTCGCTTGACGCCTCACTTCGCCGCGCTCGCCGTCGCAATCAACGCAGTGTGCAACAGAAGGGAACCGACGAGGATCGCTTTGAGCGCGAAGACGACGCCTTCTACCGTCGTATTTATGAGGCATATGAAGCAATCGCTCTCCGCGAGACGCAGAGGGTTGTCGCCCTTCGGGAAGATGCCTCCATCGACCAGATCGAGCGCCAGATTCGGGAGATCGTTTCGCTTCGCATTCCAGCATCCGTCATCTAACGATTCATGACTCGCTCCGACAGCAGCGAATGGAATCTTCCCCCAGGACTTCGTTATCCGTTGCACTTCTACGCCCATAAGCCCTGGGTGAAGCTTGGCGAGCCCATCCGTTTATTCGAATACCTTCACCGAACCTACGGCTCCATCGCGCATTACCGGTTTATGGGAACCCCCATTATCTTCATCAATGAGCCGGACTACATTCGCGAGATTCTGGTAACGCAGGCATCCTCGTTCGTCAAAGAACGCACTGTCCGCCGCATGAAGATCCTTCTCGGGGAAGGCCTGATTACCTCTGACGATCCGATTCACATACGTCAGCGGAAGATCGTCGCCCCCGCCTTTCACCGTCAGCGAATCGCGGCCTATGCCGATGAGATCATCACCAGTGCGGCGCGCCATGCGGGACAGTGGAAGTCCGGACAGGTGGTCGATATTTCGGCTGCCATGATGTCTCTCTCTCTGGAACTCGTCGCTCGCACTCTGTTCCATACGGAAGTTACTGACGACATCAGGCGCATCAACGATGAGGTCAATACGATCATGGACCTCTATAACTTTCTGATCGCATTTCCGCGCATGGAAAAATTTCTTCATCTTCCTATTCCTGGTGTCGTGAAATTCCGACGTTCCAGGGCGCGGTTGGATCGCGTTGTTCATCGCCTTATCGAGGAACATAAGCGGGCAGGCGTCGATAAAGGCGACTTGCTATCGATGCTGATCAGCAGCCGCTACGAGCAATCGGATGCGTCCGCCGAGCAGATGGGAATGTCTGATGAGCAGATTCGGGACGAAGTCCTCACCATTTTTCTGGCGGGCTATGAGACCACGGCGAATGCACTCGCATGGACCTGGTATCTCCTGTCACAGAACCCCGAGGCCGAAGCGAAGCTGCACGTCGAGCTCGACGAGGTGCTCGGTCTCCATAGAGGCCAAGCTGCTGGTGATGCTGCGCCATTTTCATCGCACCGATTGCCCACGCTCGCCGACTATCCTGCTCTCCGTTATACCGAGCAGGTCTTTGCGGAGTCCATGCGTCTCTATCCACCGGCGTGGGCGATGGGGCGCCTGTCTACGCAACCGGTGACCCTGGGCCCTTACCGTATCCCTGCCGGCGCTCATTTCTTTATGAGCCAATACATGATCAGCCGTACTCCGGAGTTTTATCCGGACCCGCTTCGCTTCGACCCCGATAGATTTTTGCCGGAGGCGAGGGCCGCGCGACCACGCTTCGCCTATTTCCCCTTCGGGGGAGGTTCTCGTCAGTGTATTGGCGAGAGTTTTGCCTGGATGGAGGGAGTGCTGGCGATAGCGACGATCGCGTCACGTTGGCGGATGCGTTACCTGGGCTCTGCTCCGCCGGTTCCGCAGGCAAAGATCACCCTGCGGCCTCGTGGTCCGCTTCTGGTACGGCTCTCCCAAAGAGAGAACGCCTAACGAATCCGAAAGACGAGTCCGGCCGAGATTTGCAAAAGACTCGACGAAGGATAACTTGCCCTGGTGTTGCCGATGGCCGAACTGCTAACGGTTGCAAGCGAGCCGTAGCCAATTTCCGCTACCTTTAGATCGATATGACGGTTTAACTTGTAGTCGGCACCCGCGAAGACTCCATACCCAGCTCGGCTTACGTGAATCGAGGTGTGAGGTGCTCTTGTTGTCCCGACTCCACCGGAAAGCTGAACGTAAGGGCGCCAGGAGGGAGAGAGATTCTTGGCCACGACACGCGCGCCGATCAGAAAGCTGTTTAGCCTGGCGTTATTTGCACCTACGAGGGTGTCCCGGATATCCACACCTGCGTCTACGCTCTTTCCGTGGAAGAAGTCGTAGTAGCCGCCGATATTCGCGCCCCAAAACGTGCGCGAGGTTGTGCCGTCGCCGAGAAACGCAAAGGGGCCAGAATCCGACTGCGAGTTACTCACTCGGATCGCAACCGGGTTCACGTAGATACCAATCTGCGCTTGTGAGGAGACAGGAATCAGAAAAAATACCGAGAGCACAACCGCGAACAGCAATTTCATCTACAAAGGTCCTTGTTTTCGACGGGTTTTACGACAATGTTTTTCTATGCAATCAAGTGTAACGATGGAACGGGCTTCAGTACACCGGTCCCGGAAAAAGTAAGCCGGGTACAAAGGGCCACAAACGCGAAATAGACTTCTTTTCAGGCTCCCAGACGCCTTCTGTAGACCGTTTCTTCGCCGACATAACTCTCTCAGACCGCTTTCGCAGCCAACTTTGGGTTCAGACTATAGGTTCCTGTGAGCTTCGCCTCAGCCAGGACATGGTCTCGGAGAGCTGCCCGAACATTGTCGGCCGTCAGTTCACCATCTATATCGAGTCTTTCGACATCGAGCGCATACAAGGTGAAGACATAATGATGCACAATGGCGTCGTTCCACGGTGGGCAAGGGCCGTCATAGCCAAAATAGTCTCCCTCCATCGAAGGATCATTGGCGAACCATTGTGTGTAGTTATTGATGCCGTGTCGCATTCCGCTCGGCGCTGCGGGACCGCGTTTGCCATGGGCGGTGATGCCGTCGCTCTGGCTTCCGGCGGGTATCTCGCGCATGTCTGCAGGGATGTCGAGCAGTATCCAGTGGTGGAAATCCACTCGCGGCAGATCGGCTGGAACCTCTTTCCCTTCCTGATTCACGTCATCACCTTTACTTGGGACATCTGGGTCGTGCACGATGAGCACGAACGACTCTGTTCCTTCGGGAACGTCTGTCCAGGCGAGATCCGGATTTCGATTCCTGCTAAGCGCAACATGGTGCTTTGCATCGGGAACGGCAAAAGCGAACTCTCCCGGAATGGTTGTTCCGTCTTTGAAACTCTTGCTGGTAAGTCTCATGCGATTTCTCCCTCTTCTCCACGATACAAATATCCTGCCGTTCTGTCAGAAGGTCTCTTGCTTAGCTCTCTGAAAGCCGGTGGACGGTGGTAGAAATGGTTTGCCGTGGGCGAAAATCTTTAAAGAGCACGGTGTCCCCTTCAGTCTTTCGACGGCGAGGCAGTAGGCAATTCGCCACAAAAACCTTAGGGAGTTTGCCTGTTCCGCTAGCCACTCTTCGTATCAGCGGAGTATTTTAATGCGCAGTGAGGTGCCGCTATGCTCAGGAGAGACTTCCTCCGCCGCTCGGCCAAAGGACTGGGAGCGGCTTGGCTCGCCAGCAACTCCCCAGGTTCGATTCTGGGTCTTGAGCCGCTTCCCCAGAAAGTCACCGCTCACGATGAGGTAGTACTTGGCAAAACTGGTATCCGGACCTCGAGGCTTGCCATGGGGACGGGAACCGTCGGATTTGGCGGAGCTTCTAATCAGACCCGGTTGGGTTCCAATCCATTTACGCGGCTCCTGCTGGATGGTTATCACGAGAATGGACTCCGTTTTTTCGACACCTCTGACTCGTACGGGTCCCACCCAAACGTCCGTGATGCTGTGAAGCAGCTCCCCCGGGACAAAGTTGTCGTTATGACGAAGTCCGATACTCGCGATGCCGCGGGGTTGCGGCGCGATATGGACCGTTATCGACGCGAGCTGGGCATCGACATGATTGACATCGTCCTGATCCACTGTGTGACGGAAGGCGATTGGACCACACGCTATCGCGGTGCCATGGATGTTCTCTCCGAAGCAAAGCAGAAGGGCATCATTCGAGCGCATGGCTGTTCCTGCCACTCCATTCAGGCGCTCCGTGCTGCCGCCGCCTCGCGCTGGGTCGATGTTGATCTCGTTCGCCTCAATCCTATTGGCTCGCACATGGATGCCGACCCTTCCACGGTGATCAAAGAGATCAAAAAAATGCGAGCTGACGGCAAAGGCATCATCGGGATGAAGATTCTCGGACAAGGCGATCTTCGTGATCGCCCTGCGGAGGCGATCCGTTACGCCCTCTCTACGGGAGTGCTTGACGCCTTCACTATTGGTGCTGAGTCTCGCAAAGAGCAGGACGACCTGACACGAAGGATCGCTGCGGCATAAGGTTGTCCTGTCCTCGTCGTCATGAAGAGTGAAAGGCGCCGGTGAAGGCGGCCCGATGATGCTTGTTATTCATTGTCCGGGCGCAGACCTGCGGCGGCGACCACTGATGAGGTATGCTGCGGCACGTAATTCGAGCAACGGATCGTCTGAGGGCTCGATTCCATCCAGTCGCGGGATCGGGTCGAAGATGATCTGCTTTTGTTGCGCTGCGTCGTCCGTAACGGGCGTCGTCACCTCTAGCGTGCCGAACTCGACTACCTTGCGGTCCGCAGGCCAGTGCACAGTCGCGTCGTTGGTAGTGTCACCCTGTTCCGCCACCTGGACCGTTATCCTGAACCTGATCGGTCCTTTCCCCGCCCGTTCCGCGAGCTCGTCAAAGAGGTAGTTTGGACCCTTTGCAGCGGCCTGGTCCGAGCTCAGATGTTCTTCCCCAGCTTCGGGCGCAATTGTGTATCGTCCATACTTGCTCGCGCCATCCTTATTCGTAAACTTCATCGCGGTGAGTCCGAAGTATCTCTCTTTGGCAAAGCTAGCTGGCAGCGGCGTAATCGACTGTACAAAGGCCATCGCCTTCGGATGGCTTCCGACGAACTCTTTGACCTTTTCCTGATCTGGTTGAGTTACCCCGCGCAGGAACTCCAGGAACTCGGCACCGTTCGTAGCTGGAAACCCGTTTGCAGAATGCGCAACGATGTCGGTATGGATATGCTCTGCCAGCTTGAACCGGACCGCAATACCTCGAGGATCGGCGCCTGCTTCAGTGTCCGGGACCAGAGGAAGCCCGGTTGAGTTCGAGAACCGCACGGTTACTGGGGTTATTGGTTGCACGGCATGTTGCGCTCGCGTCAGGGAAGCAGCCTCGGGTGAGGGCGTAAACGTTCCGGTAAGCATCGTGCCTTTTGCGTGAGCCGGCCTGAACCCGGGATGGGGTCCAAAAATTTTCTCGAATTCTTTCAGTATCTCTTCGCTCAGGGCGATCAACTTCTCGTCGTTCGGAAGTGGCATGGGATAGTCTCCTTGCTCGCAGACTACCCCAGAACCATTGAACTGACCATGAAGAGCCCTAACTTACTGGTTTTGGTCGAACTTTCGAAGCCAGATATCGCGGACCGAGATTTTGGATGGCTGGCTCTCGATCTCGAAACCGATCAGTCCCGGCTGGTTGTTAACAGAATCTTTATTGTCATCGATGAAGACCGCCATCAGCTGGCCATTCATGATGTGCATCATGACGCCACCGCGAGCGATGATCTCGTAATCGTTCCATTCGTTAACTTTGACGTAGCCACCCAGAGCCTGCTTGTCACGAATATTAGCGACAAGGCGGTTTGGCTGTCCGGGGAGTGCCTGCGTCACCTGTCCGCGGTAGGCAAGAATGCCCTGCATCGTGTTCTCTGAATACCACTGTCCTGTATGACCAGCGGAGGTTGCGGTGACAGGGAACCAGAAGTCCGCTTGCGGTCCCGTCATCATGAACTTCAGGTCATATGGGGGAAGGCCTTTCGGCTGTGGACGTGTCCACGGTTCGCCGGTAACGCTGCGATACTGAATTCCGCCACCGCCACCTTTCTCGATCTTCATCTGCAACTTCAGATCGAAATCACGGGTTTTATCGCCGCGATAGACGATGTAGTTATTGCCCTTTGGTTTTCCTTCCAGCGTCTCCCCAATCATCACGCCGTCTTCCACGCGCCAGATGCTTGTGTCTGCATCCCAGCCGTTGAAGGTCTTGCCGTCGAAGATCTGCTTGTAGCCGGTGTGTTTATCGATGTCATAGGGGGCCGGATCGTGGAACTTCGGCATTCCCGGAAGCTTTTCGCCATTTGATCCGACGACGGCAGGCCGCGCCGGTGGGGAAACAAGGGCGGGTGGCACGACCTGTCCGTAGAGCGCTGGTTGGGAAACTCCCAGAAACGCGATGGCGCCCAAGGAGGAGACCAGTGACAGAACGGAGTGAAGATGATTTCTCGATATTGGCATGACTTTCAGACCTTAATTGAGACGTTTCAAAACACTAGGAGTGTACCGGTTCAAAGTGTCTATTGGCGACATCTCTTTCCGGAAAATCTGCGGGCCATCAGTTGGTGTGCTGATGGCCCGAGGATCGTCTCCGGCGCCCTGAGGCTTTTCCAGCCAGATTAAACAGTCCGTCCCGTTAGAGAATTTCTGTTGTCATCAGATCGCGGATCGTTTCCCTGCGGCGGGTGAGGATTGTCTTCGTTCCTTCGATAAGTACCTCGGCAGGACGTGGACGCGAGTTGTAGTTGGATGCCTGGGTCATGCCATAGGCCCCAGCGTCAAGCAATGCGACCAGATCGCCGGGCTTGACCTGAGCGATGGCCCGATCGCGAGCGAAAAAGTCGCCGGATTCGCAGACCGGTCCGACGATATCGGCAGTGATAACGGCTTTTCCTGTGGGTTGGCGGACAGGGACGATCTCGTGGTGAGCGTGGTAGAGCGCCGGCCGGATCAGGTCGTTCATGGCGGCGTCGGTAATGATGAAGGTTTTGGAACCGTTCTTTTTAACTCCAAGCACCTGAGTCAACAGGGCTCCGGCCTGCGCAACGAGGAAACGGCCGGGCTCGAGAAGAATGTGGGCGGTTTCGTTCGCGAGTCCCTTGCCGAGAGCCGCTGCGTAGCGGTCTACCTGATGGGGGGCATCAAAAGGAGCGTCGGAATAGTCAATGCCCAGACCACCGCCCGCATCGATAGTGCGAATGTCGTGGCCGTCGCGACGCAGCTGAGAGACGAGTTCCGTAACGCGCGCCAAGGCCGCGGCGAAGGGATCGACCTTGCGAATCTGGGAACCGATATGGACGGATACTCCATAGGGCTCGAGCCATTTGGACTTTGTAGCACGACGGTAGATGGCACGGGCCACCTTAATGTCGATGCCGAATTTATGTTCGCTGAGCCCAGTGGAGATGTAGGGATGGGTTTCGGCAAAGACGTCAGGGTTGACACGAAGAGCGAAGCGGGCGCGAATGCCTAGTTTTTGCGCTCGTGCAGCAAGAAGATCGAGCTCCTGCACAGATTCGACATTGAACTGAAGAATATCGGCTTTGAGAGCGGCATCGATCTCCCAGGCCTGCTTGCCTACACCAGAGAAGACAACTTTCCTGAGCGCGGGTTTATGAGCCCGCCGGACGCGCTCGAGTTCTCCACCAGAGACGATGTCGAATCCCGCGCCCAGCCGGCCTAGAAGGCGGAGAATGGCAAGCGAAGAATTGGCTTTGACGGCGTAGCAGACAGTATGGGGGCGGGAGGCGAATGCCGTCTGAAAGAGCTGGAAGCGTTCGGAGATTTGACTGGCCGAGTAAATGTAGAGAGGCGTGCCATAGCCCTCAGCGAGAGCGTTGAGGCTGACGTGATCGCAGTGAAGGACACGATTGCGGTAGACAAAGGGGCGGGAGGCTACGGTCGCTGTGGCTGCGGCGATCTTCTTTTTCAAAACGGGAATGCTCTCTCTTTCTTGGTCGCTTCTGGCTGCGTGGATAGTTCTTGGCAGTATGGGTGACGGATAGATAGTTAGGTAGGAAGTGCGTAGGGTTCTTCGGGAATGATGATCCACGCGATGAGGTAAGCGAGCGCTCCGGCACCACTGAGGCAGATTAAAGCTGTGATGATACGGACAATCGTCACATCCCACTGATAGCGCTGAGCGAAGGCAGCACAAACCCCAGCGATCATACGATTGTTGCGCGGACGCAACAGCTGTCCTGTGGCAAAAGGCGGAGGATAGGAGGGAGACTCCATCGCGACCGGGGCTCCGCAGGAGGAGCAGAAACGTGAGGTCGGTTCCAGCTTCGATCCACAACGTGAACAGAACATACGAGTTTCTCCGGGAGAATCCTATTTTTACACAACCGAGGGGAGCGTCGTGTAGCGGCTCGCCCTTCTGTTGAGTGATACGCACTCAAGAAGGGTGCGGTTCCGGATTATTGCGCGGGCGGTTCGGCCAACTGAATCCGTGGGTCTGAGAACAACAACCGGGATCTCAAATCTGGGTGCCTATCTGCGCCCATCTCTGGATGGACGTTTTCGGTTGATTCCGAAGAGTATTTCGGCGTCCTTACGTCCCGGAATAGGGAGTTTTGAGATATTTACGAGCAAGATCGGCCTGAGACTGATCGCCTCCTCCGGCGGAGGCCTCTTTGTATTGTTGGACGGCCTTGTCGCGCTGATGGAGGAGATCGAACATCTGACCGGCGTTAAGCTGGGCACGACGTTTGAGCCATTCGCTGCACTTTGGCTGGGCGGCGGCATTCAGGTAATTGTGAGCTGCATCGGCGATGAGGTTCTGGCCGCGCTGGGTATCGGCGAGGCCGAAGTAGGTCATCTGCAACCGGGGATCGACAAAGAAGCCCGGGGTTCGCGCCTCGTCGAGGATACGCTTATAGGCTGCGATAGCGCCGGGACCGTCGCCTTTATCCTTGGTGAGATTTGCTTCTTCGAGGCGGAAGAGATAGTCGCGGGGAAACTCAGCTGCGAGGCCGTGCTGGACAGCGAGGGCTTCGGGATAGCGACCGTCGTGACGCAGGAAAAGCGACAGGGCCGTGCGGCACTCGATGCGATTGACGACACCTTGTGCGGCGCACTGGCGGAGGAGATCGAGTCCTTTTTCTTTGTTGCCGGTGACTCCGGTGATTCCAATCATGATGCGAAGAATGCGAGGAAGGGAAGCCACGGCAAACTGCTGGATGCCGACGGCCATCTTCGCATCAGCGTAATCGGGATCGATGCGCAGAGACTGCTCGCTGTCCTGACGTGAGGCCAGGCCCTGCCGGGCTGCGCTGACGAAACTGTGATCAGCGAGAGTGATGAAGGCTGCATGCATTCCACGAGCGTAGCCACGGGCGAAGTATGCATTGGCGTTGTTGGGGTTTGCTTTAACCTGCTGATCCGCCAGATTGATGGCAGCGTTCGTGAGCTGTTCAATGCGGTCCCGCGTGGCCTGAGGAACAGGAACATCGCGTTTGGATGAGAGAAAGGAGTCGTGTGCGTAGTAGGTCGTGTCGAGCAAATCCTGATGGTAGAGTTCACGGAAGATGAGAGTCATCAGGATGTAGTTGGTCGCCATCGGATTCTGCGGATTGGCCCGCTGGACGGCTTCAAAATGGGAGAGAGCGGCGTCGTAATCAAGGTTATAAAAGAATGTGTGGGCTTCGCGAACCTCAGGCGAAAGGTTGAGCGGATCGGTATGAAGTTTCGACGGCTGGGCGAAGACTGCGCTCGTGGTCATCAACGAGCAGAGAAGCAGTAAGATGCCGAGAAGGATGAAGCGACCCTGGTTGGGGAGCAGCCGTGGGGTATCGTCGACGGTTGCCGGGAGCGCTGGACAATTTGCCTGCATGATGGAGTTTTCAGAACCGATAAGTAAACGCATCTGCTGTTTAGACGACGACATCCGTAGACTATAACGTTGTCGCCGAAAAGACGGTGGCGATTGAGATTTCTATCGAGACGGAAGGAACTGCATGACACGCTTTGAGTTGCTGCAGGTGCTCGTGGGGCAGGCGAGAGAGAATGGATTTCCCTTCAAAAAGTGGTATGTCTCGCGAATTGGACGGCCCTGGATAAGCGCACAGGATGCCCTGGAGCTGTTGGCTGGGGAACGGCGATACTATGCGTTGCTGTTCTCCCATGAGTTTGCTCAAAATTTCTGGAAGGCCGGTGAATTGATTACGTTTCAAGTACCCACGCAGACATTTTCACGTGCGATGTCGGATGGAAGTGTGCGGGTAGTGACTCGTAAAGCTTATACCCGCCGTAGTGCCCGGGAAGATGTGTGGCGCTATCACCTGCGTGAGATGGCCGTATCGGAAGAACCCCTCAAATATATTCGACGCTTTGTACGGGTTGCGGAAGATCTGGACGACGTAGAAGAGGCCTAGTCGCGGCAGGAGTGGCGGATGGCAAGGATCTGACCGATATGGTGACGCCCGTGGACAAGGTGAAAACGCCGCCACTGCGAGACGCTCAAGGGGCCGAGCGCGAAGTGAGAATCACAAGGTGCAGCGGAGCCGAATAGGGCCTCGGCCTGCACCAGCGCGGTGTCCATGGCATTGAGGCTTCCTGAGACCATAGCAATCAAATGATCGCCTGTAAGGGAAGGTTCCGGTGTCGCGCCAGACGGTGTGACACCGGGCGGAGCTTCGCGCCGGCCGGGCATAAGTCCGAACCGGAGGACGACAAGACGGGCAAGGAGTTGAGACGGAGTCGTCCTGGAACGAGTAGGTCTCGCTTTTTCGAGGCGAATTCGCATCGATTCCGCAGTTGAGGAGTAAGTCAGCCGAAGATGTTCGACGATCTGATGGATGTTCCATCGGCCTGCATCTTCTCTGGGAGTCTGGAGGATTTGTGCATAAGTCAGGCCGCGGAGAGGGCCACTAAGTTCGCTTACCAGCTGTTGGAGAGTGGGATGCATACTCGGACATTGGATGTTTTGCCAAAGGTACACTGGAAGAATGGTGGCTGGCATACAGTTTCTGTGGAAAGCGACTCATGGATATCGGCTGAGACCGTGGCGCAGTCCTTACCTGCGCTGGCGGTTGGAGACCTATTCGGGGAAGAAGGCCGATTCACTGAAGGCAAAGGACTTCTGGGAGCTGATGTGGGGCGAACGTGGCCAAGTGTTACGGTTTTCGCAATGGCTGGGCGAGATGCGAGGCTATGCAGAAGAACCGCGAGAGCGTTGAAACGTTCTAAAGACTCCTGAGTGCAGACACTTTAGGTGAGTCGCCTCATTGCTCCTGTGATGAGGCAGTGCTATCCTTATCGGGACACTAAGAGTGGACTAGAAGATCAGGAGTATACGAAAGCTGTGCTAGCACCTGCTAAGAAGACAGATATTATTGCGAAGTTTCGCACCCACGATTCCGACACGGGCAGTCCTGAGGTTCAGATCGCGATTCTGAGTGAACGCATCGGAGAGCTGACCGATCACTTCAAGACTCACAAGAAAGATCATGGATCGCGGCGTGGACTACTCATGCTCGTGAGCAAGCGTCGTCGCCTGCTGGATTATTTGAAGAAGTGCGATGCCGATCGTTATCGCGATGTGATTGGCAAACTGGGTATCCGCAAGTAACCGCATTCCCGGAGACATCATTCAAAACCATGGAAGCACGCTCAGCCCGTTTTACTCCGGCGGCAGGTTTTGTGCAGGCACAAAGAACGCTGCGCGGCGGGAGCCGGTAACGATGGCACTCGCGGCAAACGTTCAAGTTGCCATGAAGGCTGGAGACGGAAAGTCGGCCGGGCAGAGCTATCCCATAAATCATCCCAGAGAGTGCAGCATGCAGGCGGTCTGACGAGACCGAAGGCAAGCTGCACCTTTTCGCGCCCAAAGCAAGTGGTTGACGCGAAATCCAAGTTCCAACGTTTATTGATAGAAGTGAGAAAAGAGAGAGCAGACTATGAAGCAGGACGTAATCGTAGAGCTTGCTGGCGGCAAGCAGATTAAATTTGAGACGGGGCGCATGGCCAAGCAGGCATCTGGGGCTGCGCTGACCTCAAGCGGAGACAACGTTGTGCTGGCGACAGCCGTTGCGGCTCCCGATCCGAAGGAAGGCATCGACTTCTTTCCTTTGACAGTCGAATATCGTGAATTTACCTATGCCGGAGGACGCATCCCCGGTGGCTTTATCAAACGGGAAGGGCGTCCGAGCGAAAAAGAGATTTTGACGAGCCGTCAGATTGATCGGCCCATCCGTCCTCTCTTTCCTGAAGCTTTCCGCAACGAGACCCAGGTTGTAGCCTTCGTTTATTCCGCAGATAAAGAGAATGATCCAGACGTGCTCGGCATCAACGGCGCTAGCTGTGCGCTGGCCTTGAGCGACGTCCCCTTCCACGGTCCGGTGGGGGCGGTTCGTATCGGCATCGTAGAGGATCAGTTCATCGTCAATCCGACCTATGCAGAGCGTGAGAAGAGCGCGCTCAACATCATGGTTGTCGGAACCAAAGACGGAATCGTGATGATCGAATCGGGTGCGAAAGAGATTCCCGAAGAGCGTGTGGTGGATGCAATTGAGTTTGCGCACGGTGAGATCAAGAAGATCTGCGCTGCGATTGAAGACCTCGTCTCTCGCGCCGGCAAGCAAAAGCGTCTTGTAACCGCTGTTGAAACCGACACGGAGTACCTGAATGCTCTGAAGGCGAAGATCGGCGGTCGCCTTGCAGATGCACTCAATACGAAGAAATATCCCAAAGCTGAGAGCTATGCCAAGGTCAAGGAGATCAAGGACGAACTGAAGCGCGAGATTCCGGAAGGTGACGCGGACGGCGCCAAGAAACTCAGCAAGTATTACGAACTGTTGCGCGAGAATATCTTCCGCGAGCAGGTATTGAATGACCGAATCCGCCCGGATCATCGTGCATTCGATGAGATTCGTGAGATTTCGATTGAGGTAGGCGTCCTTCCTCGGGTGCACGGTTCGGCGCTCTTCACACGTGGAGAAACCCAGGCTCTCGTTTCAGCGACGTTGGGAACTACCGACGATGCACAGCGCCTGGAGAGCTACGAAGGCGAGATTAAGAAGCGCTTCATGCTGCACTACAACTTCCCCCCGTTCTCGGTCGGTGAAGTGGGCAGAATGTCCGGCGTGGGACGTCGCGAGATTGGCCACGGAGCGCTGGCTTCCCGTGCGATCGAGGCAGTCCTGCCAGGGGAAGACCAATCTCCTTACACGCTCCGCGTTGTCTCTGACATTCTGGAATCCAATGGATCGTCCTCGATGGCGACGGTCTGCGGTGCGTCGCTCTCGCTGATGCAGGCTGGCATTGCTCTGAAGGGAGCTGTGGCGGGAGTAGCTATGGGACTTGTGAAGGAGGATGACAAGTACGCCATCCTTACCGATATTGCCGGAGCGGAAGATCACTACGGCGATATGGACTTCAAGGTAGCCGGAACGAGGACCGGAATCACAGCTCTGCAGATGGACATCAAGATCATGGGAATCACGCCGCAAATTATGCGTGAAGCCCTAGAGCAGGCACGTCGTGGACGGCTGTTCCTGCTTGACAAGATGGACGGTGTGATTGCTGGTGCAAACCAAGAGAAGTCGAAGTTTGCACCCCGCATCCACAGCATGCAGATTCCGACGGACAAGATCCGCGATCTGATTGGACCGGGCGGCAAGGTGATTCGCGGAATCATCGACGCAACGGGCGTGAAGATCGACGTGGACGATTCCGGGCGGGTGAACGTAGCTTCGAGCGATCCCGACGGCTTGGAACGCGCGATTCAGATGATCAGCGATCTAACGGCAGTGCCTGAGGTAGGTAAGACATATCTGGGTAAGGTTGTCAGGATCGCGGAGTTTGGCGCGTTCGTCGAAATCTTTCCCGGCACCGATGGTCTGTTGCACGTCTCGGAGATCGCGGAACATCGCGTCAAGGATGTGAAAGACGAACTCCGCGAGGGCGACCAGATTTTGGTTAAAGTCCTGGCAATCGAAGGAAATCGAATTAAGCTTTCCCGCAAAGCAGTGTTGCGTGAGCAGCGGGCCAAGCTTGGTTTACCGGATCTTGCTTCTCAGAACGGCGATGCCGAAGGGCGCGGACGTTCGCCTCAAGCCCAGGCTACAGAGCCGGAGGGAATCGAGGAGGACGAAGACTTCGATGAGGGCGAAGAAGAAGGGGATGATGAGCCTAACTTCAATCGCGCCGACACCGATGCTGCTCCACAGGAAGGTCAGCGGCCAGCAGGGCAGGGCGCGCCATCTGGCCAGCGACGTCCGGGTGGCCGTCGTCGTCGTGGTGGTGGCGGACGCCGCGGAGGAAGCGGCGGATCGTCTCAGGGCGGAAACCAATAGTTGTAGGTCAACCTAACTAAGAACAGGGCTGCGCTCTCCGCGCAGCCCTTGTTTTTGTTAGATACATTTTTATATGTGATGTTGCGTATAGAAATTCAACTCAACACCGCAGACGACTCCTGCTGTATCGCCTTTCTCTGCCGCAAATTTGCAAACAGAATGGCCGAGAGTAGTGCAACACAAGCTATACAACGAATCGAGAGCGAGTATCCATAGTGTGTGACGGCCGCTCCAAAGAGTGTTGCCGCAAATGCCTGAGATGCGGAAACAACAAAGCTATTTGAAGCTGATGCGGTGCTCTGATCGGAAGGTGAGACTGCGTTCATCAAGAGGCTGTAGATGCCAGGTTCGTTCATCCACTGAAATGCAGAAAAGAAAATGTAAGAGGTTACTGCAAGAGAGGCATTTGTGGAGGAACTGAGCAGCACCAATGAGGCTGCTGTACCAAGCTGCGTAAGCAGGATCCCCGGGATCAATCCAGCCCGACGAAATAAGAGCGGTGCCAAAAAGACAGCAACCACCTGCATGCTTTGCGATAGGGCAAATACATTTCCGATGTCATGCAAAGACAACTGGACACTTTTGGCCAAGTAGACGGTTGCCAACGGAGAAAATGACCCCGTAACTAGTGCCCATACAGCTACGGCGGGTAAAAAGCGCATTAAAAAGGGTGAAGTTGTTAATGGAGTGCGGCGCTCTGGAACTGGAGTGTTTTGATCAAATTTAAGGCGTGATACAGGCCAAATGCCAATAGCAACAATTACGCAAGAAAGTAGTAAAACAAGCTGTTGTGAGTCCTCAACAACACGGTGGATGAGTGTGTGTGAGACGAGTGAAGGTAGGCGGCTTCCAAGCAGCCCTGCAATGGCTCCAAGGCCGATGCCAAGAGAAAATAGCAGACTAAAAGCGCGAGGACGTTGTCTTTCTTGAGTAAGACGTGCAACTGCTGGCGACAAACATACAGCCCATACTGAAAGCGTGATGCCGGCGAAGGCCGCAAGAATGAGCTGCGAGGAGAACGATAAGAACAGTGCCCGCGCAGCGGATAGGAAGACGGCCATCACGAAGCATGTGAGCAGGATGGGCCGAAGTCCGATCTTCCTGATTAAGAGGGCGGCCGGAAATGCACCTGCAAGATTTCCAATGGCTGTTGCACTCGTGAGTTGCCCTAGAGCCTTCTCGTCGTAGCCGTGTCCTGCAAGAAAGAGATTGAAAAGAAAATAAAAGATTGAGAGTCCCAGGTTGAAGAAAAAGGAAGCCAGCAAGAAGAGCCAATAAGCTGAGGGGAGACGGTGTTGCGCGATCCACCAGCTGAAGCCACGAAACAGGGTTGCGATACTTGCTTTGCTGTGGCTGACAGATCGTGATACGAGATATCCCACGTATCGGACCAATGGATTGGTAGATTCTTCAACGACGCGTTTATTTCTTATATTGACTTTTGGTGAACTCCACCCTGCTATCTGGGGAGGCAACATGGTTCGCCTGAAGATGTGCAACTTGTCTTTGAATGAAGGAACAAGGCTAAGGTGAAGCCATAGTCCATCTTTATTTTGATGGAACATGTTGCTCAAGGCGGAATCGGAAAATCGTTCGAGCCAGGCCTGCTGAGGGAGAGCAAGACGTTCAATCTCTTGTTGTGCACACGGATGAAGTCGGCAGCCGAACCAGGATGTTGCGTGATAAAAGGCGATCGCTTCTAACGAACGAAGGGTCTCAGAGTGAGATTTTATCCATCTGCTCCAAAATTCATTATTCTCCGCGTTGGCGTGGAGGAACGTGGCCAGTTCATATACATGATGAACGATCCAGTCGCGCAAAAAGATATTGCGAAGAATGTGGAGGCAGAGGTATCCGAGATGGTCTTCCTGACTTAGACAAGGAAACGAAAAATCATCAATCTTGCGTACTATACGATTTTGCCAGAATTGTTCGATCTCTGGCAGGTTTAGCTTCGATACGTGTGTATTCCATAGACAGAAATGAAGCTCGATTCCCAGAGGCATCTCTGGGTCGAAAGGGTTTCCTTTCCAGGACCAACTACCGGATCGAACCAGGGCGTGATCATGATCCGCAGTGAGGGTGCCGTTGATTAATGAAGGCTGGTATCCGATCCTTCCCAATGCGCTCCGTGCAGCGTCGATTTGACCCGGGGGGCAAAAGAGATCGAGATCAGATTGGAATCTCAGCTCCGGCCGTTGGACGTAGTCGGGAGATTGAGTGAAACCCTTGATCACAATGTGTTCAACCCCGGATTGCTCCAGAGCGAGGGATGCTTGACGGTAGGAGGACTTTATTGCTTGATACCGCTTCGCGTTGTCGCTCAGATTTTGCACGAGGCGCTCGCGCACCCACAGAGGAGCATTTATCAAAGGGAGGCTTGAGAGCGGAAGAGTGAGATGGGAGATTTCGCAAAACGGTAAGAGACTGCTCCATTGGGCCTCGCTGAGGTGCTCTAAGGGTTGGAGGTTTGGCTCGGACAGCTGTAATGCCCGCAGAAGGGCCTCCACCTCAGTTGGAAGGTTCGAATTGTTCTGAGAGATCATCCGGCGCTTCCTCCGGTTGCCAGCTGGCGAAGACACTCAACTGCCCAATCCAGATTCGTGTACCGCATCTCAAAGATTGGTAGATTGGTAAGACGTTCGATTGCTGATAGCTGAAGTGGCAGGGATGTTGTTTTAAACACTTGAGACTGTCTGAACCATCGAGCAGCTTCGCTTTTAGAGAACGGAAGAATGTTCTCCTGTGTCACGTTCTGTCTATTGAGAAAAACGATGGCACTAATCGATGTAAGCTCACAAGTAAGAATGTCGCCGAATTCAGACGTTGGAATTTCCAGAGACGGCTTTCCTGCAGCCCGCGGTGTTACGGTGCGGCCCTGTAACTCAGGAAAAAGTATGGTCCCAGACTCCCGTAAACGAAATTGATGACAGTTCCCGACGACAGTCGGAGGCTTACGATTCAGTAATAGATAGCTGGCATCGTCACAGGTATAGGTAAATCCGGAGCGGCCAGCAGCAAAGGCTAAAGATGATTTTCCTGCGCCCGAGTCACCGCACAGTAGCAGGCCGAATCCATCCATACTGACGCATGCCGCATGAAGGGGAGATGCCCGACTCGCAGCGATCATGCATAGAGCCGATGCTTCAAGGAAGTGATAGCGGAGGTATAGGGGTGCCTCCACCGTTCGCTCGGTAACCCAGCCAAAGGCGGATCCTTCGTTGAGATCGCAAGTCGCGAAGTTATATGAATCCGCAATGTGGGATACAAGGTGGTGATCAAGTCGGCAGATTGGAGCCTGAGGGAGGGAGTAGAGATCATCAGGGTTCTGTGTGACTCCAAGCCTTACGGTAAGTGGCGGGACGGTAAACCTCTGTCTGAATTGTCCCCAACTCTCAGCTGCCGCATCTAAAACGCGCTGGGAGTTGCTTATCATATCGACAGGAAACCCGAGAGGGTAGTAAGTCGCATGATAAGGCATTTCGACATCAGCCAAAACCTGATCGTGGGCTGAAGGCTTTTGCGTCGATGTCGTAAAGACATTCATTTAAACTCCGGCTACTTTTCGTATTCGTCGCCTGTATAAGCACGGGGTTCCCCCAAACTTCCTGCAGGGGGTAGATGGCGTAGATAGATCACGATCTTCCAGATATCGTCTTCACTAAGAATGCCCTTTGACGCGGGCATTCCTGAAGGTTCTATCCCGTTTTCGATGATCCATTTGAGCTGTCCATCGGTGTAGGTCTGTACATGCAGCGAAGCAAGAGAGGGTACAGGAGGAGACAACTTGCTTGCAAAAGGAACACCTGTATTCTGCCCGTCCCGCCCATGACATACGACGCAGTAGAAGGCGAATATCTTCTTGCCATCTTCGATCTTGGCAGAAGTGGCGGGGAAAGGATTTTTAATATGCTCACCACCCACCGTCACGTGATGCTTGGTCCAGTCAACCGCAGACGCCTCCAGGTAACCGGGAGGCGTTGCCCGGCAGCCGGCGAGAAGACTAACCATCAAAGAGCATACGATCGTGATCTGCCGAACATTCATAAATCACTCTTCTACATGAACTACAAACGTCATTGATCCATGCCCATTTCCACAAAAGTGCCCACATTGACCATGAAAATCCCCGACGGTAGTCGGCGTTACTTCGATCTCAACAGGGTTGCCCTTTTTGATCTCTTGATTAATGTTGAGATCCGGCACCAGGAGGGCATGGGTAACATCTTCCGAGACAAGACGCAATCGAACTGTTTCGTTTCGTTTTAGGGTGATCTCAGCGGGCTCAAAGCTAAAGCGATGTGCATGAATTTCAATGGTCTTTTGGGCTGGCTGGGCTTGGGCGATGGTAATGCTTTGGGTTGCGAGCAGCAGCGCAAGTACGATGCATTTGATCCATTTCACTCTCAGAATCCTCCATGCGATATTTCATTTTCGAGCAGCCATTATGGCGCTAAATATTGGAGCAGTAGCTTCTCATCTTGCCGAGAGAGTCGTGCACGCGTCCGCATATGCATGACGATTGTGCCCGTAATTCTGGGAGAAATGGCCATCGGAGGGGTATGGCAGCGCGAGCAATTGTTGTTGAACACCTGCTCTCCAGTTTTTGGTGTCTGCGGTTTCTGACTGGCCGGCACCTTCGACTGGTCCTGCTGCTGCCCGTACGAGAAGATCGCGGTTGCTGTAGCCGTGATGAAAAAAAGAAAGAGTACTTGAACGAGAGATCGAGGTTTCATTTTTTCCTCGCAGGAAAAAGAGGGAATAGAAATCGATATGTAACTCCGACATTCCAGACGTTCGCATTTCCCCGTTCACTGAAGCTCCTCCCGTAACTGGAGACAAAGCGGATGTCGTCACGAATGTAGTAGTTCAAACCAAAATCGATTCGGTGAGTATCGACCGTCGGCAGGCTATTACCTCCGCCGTGAAGAGGAAAGAATTGCTGCATGCGCGTTACCAATTGAATGTTGCGGGCAAGCGCGGGGATTGGGAGTTGCTGGAGGCGATAAGCTGCCTCAGTCCAATAACCCCGCCCGTTGTAGTTGAAGTCCCCCTCAGCCTTCAGGTCCAGAGGAACAGTGCGAGGCTGCCATGAGATATATGTGGCAACGCTATTGATATTTCGTTGCTGTAAAAAACGCTGGTAAGACACACCTGCTTCAAGACGTAGCCTCGTCAGATAGATACTTGAGTCGCCACCGGCAGTGCGCGCAGCCTCCAGTTGATTAACCCCACTGCGTGCGGAAAAGTAACTGGAATACTGTATCGAGTAGGCGCTTCGCTGGAGTACGAGTCCACGAAGCATGATTCCATCTCCCGCGCCGCTAGTGCGAGTCCCGATAGCCGCCGTGATTGGAGAATCCTGCAGGTTGCGGATCCACACAGGCACGAGGCGTTCATTGTAGAGACCGAATGGAAGCAAATACTTACCGACACTTAGAATTGCGTGACTATTCGCCAACCAATCTATCTGCGCGAAGTCAACGGTTTTGAAGACCTTTCCTTTGAACGGACCCGATGTCTGGTTTTCTCTTTGAAAGAATCCGGTGAAGTCCGTTCGTGATTCAAGCAAAACATGAGAGCCGAACGGAACGAGAAGAATAGGATTGATTTGTGGCAGAAGTGTCGTGACGCCACCATTTACATTGTGGATATAGGCAAAACCGCCGGAGATAACAGGAACATGGCCTGCGTGATTTTCCGGCACAGGTGGGACTTGTGGTGTCTGTGCGCGTAAAGAGCAAGCCAGGCTGACAACGATGGCGATGGTTGCGGCAGGCCAGCGTATTTGTTTGTGAAAACCTCGTGGCACGCATCCCTCCAGTGAATTGTGGCTATCCATCCGGTCGTAGCCGAAGAGATGGAACGAGGGTGAGTATAGGAAGGACTAGGGCGCGAATTGTCACCTTCTTATCCACGTGATGTCAAACTTTGCTAATTGACTCAATTTGCCGATCTTAGGGCGTGAAGAGCGCACCTTCGTGTAAAGTTGGTATCCATGAACGCCCTCTTGCTCTCGGAATATCGTCAGCTACAACTTGTGGATTTTCCCGTACCGGAACTGTCTCCGGATGAAATTTTGCTTCGGGTGGAAGCTTGTGGAATCTGCGGAAGTGATGTGCACGGCTATGACGGATCTTCAGGCCGGCGAATACCGCCTCTGATTATGGGGCATGAAGCGGCAGGGGTCATTGCCAAGGTGGGTCGCGATGTAACCGACTGGCACGTGGGTGACCGTGTCACCTTCGACTCAACCCTCTACTGCGGAAAGTGCGAGTACTGCAAACGGGGAGAGATCAATCTGTGCGATTCTCGTGAGGTTTTTGGTGTTTCCTGCAAGGATTACCGTCGACACGGAGCCTTCGCTGAATATCTTGCGATACCGACACGTGTAATGCATCGGTTACCTCCAGAATTGTCATTCACAGAAGCGGCAATGATCGAGGCAGTTTCTGTGGCTTTGCATGCTGTCTCCGTATCTGGCTTTCGGCAGGGTGAGACCGCTCTTGTACTTGGTGCTGGCATGATAGGAACGCTGATTGTGCAAGCCTTAAGGGTTGAAGGCGCTTCTCATATCTTCGTTGCCGATCCGGACAAGAGCCGTGTAGAGGCGGCGAGAGGTTCCGGCGCCCACACCAGCATCCATTTACAAAAAGAAGGTAGCGCTTCTACTCCAATGACAACTATCTCTGAAAAGTATCCGGAGGGTGTCGACCATGTTTTCGAAGCGGTAGGCTTCGGTACAACAGTGAAGACGGCTATCGCCTCCGTACGAAAAGGGGGGACAGTCACTCTCGTTGGAAATATAGAGGCTGAGGTACAACTGCCACTGCAAGCAGTAGTGACCCGGCAGATCAGGCTGCAAGGTTCTGCAGCATCAGCAGGGGAATATCCGCGTGCCATCGAACTTATGGCATCGCGTCAGATCGATGTGTCTCCTCTAATCTCTGCGGTGGAACCCCTCTCGAAGGGCGGGGAAGCATTTGATCGGCTCTATCGAAAAGAACCTAACCTCATCAAAATTATCCTCACGCCAAATTCAAACTAACCAGGCATAGGAATGAAAACAGATATCTCTTCTTCCGCATCATCGCAGCATTCCTCATTTTTTGATCTGACGAACCGCGTAGCTTTGGTGACGGGCACCAGTCGTGGTCTTGGACAGTATTTTGCGCGTGCGCTGGCCCGTGCTGGCGCGGATCTGATTTTGACGAGTCGCAACAAAGCTAGCCTACAGGCATTTGAATCGGAACTTCGAGAACTGGGATGCCGCTGTGCCTCCGTCTCCCTGGATGTCTGCAGCGAGCAATCAATTCAGGCTGCCATAAGTGATGCATCTGCGGCGTTTGGGAAGATCGATATTCTTGTAAACAACGCAGGAATGAATATTCGCAAGCCCGCTACAGAGGTGACCTGGGAAGACTGGAACCAGATTCTTGATACCAATTTGCGTGGATCGTTCTTTGTCGCACAGGCAGTGGCCAAAGGTATGATAAAGCGCGAATACGGTCGCATCATCAATATCGGTTCGGTAACTTCCGTTGCCGGATATGCAGGGCTTGGGCCGTACGGCGCAAGTCGGGGAGGTATCCGCCAATTAACAATGAGCCTGGCAGATGACTGGGGGCCACACGGCATTACGGTCAATTGTCTGGCGCCAGGATGGTTCAAGACTGCGCAGAACAAGGTCATGTATGAAAACAAGGAATGGGTTCAGTATCTTTGCGATCGTATTCCTCTAAAACGTCCCGGCAGACCGGACGACTTAGATGGTCCGGTAGTCTTTCTTGCTTCGGAGGAAAGCCGTTACGTGACTGGACAGATTTTGCTCGTCGACGGCGGTATATCGACAGGGGCAACGCGAGCTCTTCCAGCGTCTCCCGTAGGTGCCCCGAAGGCTACATAGCCAGTCCTCTTTGTAAGCTCGGAAGCGGAATAGGCTCGACGCGGCCGAGCAAAAATATATAACTTGACACACCAATCGACAAGATGACTCCAGCAACCAGGAATGCTGCAAAAAAGGAGTGGGTCCAGGTGGTCAGATAACCGGTCGCAATAGGAGCGACGATGGCAGCGATTTGATTGGATTGGTTCATGATCGCTCCAACTCTTCCCGTACTTTCCGGAGGAACTAAAAGCGAGGGGAGTGTCCAAAGGACTGGAGAAGCAGCTGCGAGCCCACTCAGCGAAAGGCTGAGACAGATCAAAACTAAATTGGTTCGATGAAAGAAAACGGGGGCGAGAACAAATAGTCCCATACTCGTGCCGCCCACCAGAATGCTTTTGCGTACTTTACTTGCGTCGTAACCGCGGCGCACTAGTGTATCTGTAAGTTTTCCTCCAACAAAAAATCCAACCAGGGCCGCGGTAATCCAGGGGACCGCGGACCAAAGCACAGACTGCCGACCGGTCATCTTCAATCCTTTTTGGAGATAAAACGGCATCCAGGTTAATAAAAGATAGAAGCAATAGTTGTACGCCCCCGAGCCCAAAGCCACGGCCCAAATCTTTTGTTCCCGTAGCAACGCGGGGATATTCAGGGAAGAGAATGATTTCTCAATTCTCATTGTCGCGTCTATCTCCGGGGGCGATACAGGATCGCGATAGATGAGTAGGAAGATGAGTGCATAGAGAGCGCTTAGCACGGCCGTAGCAGCGAAGTTGGCACGCATCCCAAAGTGCAACAGTATCAGTCCCAGAATTGGCGTTCCGAGGCCAATGGCGAGTTTCGCCGCTGCATCAAACATTGCCGTTGGTACGCCTCTCTTGTCTTGCGGAAACCACAGCCCAACTGCTTTTGCGCATGCTGGAAAGGTGGGAGCTTCCCCGATTCCAAGCAAAAAACGGGCTGCAAACAGAAATGCAATAGTGGGCGCGATGGCTGCTAGACCAGAAGCAAAGGCCCATAAAACAATTGAGACGAGCATGACGCGTCGCACGCCAAACCGGTCAAGAAGCGATCCGCTGGGCAATTGCATAAAAGCATATGTCCAGCTGTAAGCTCCCAGAAGATAACCGAACATGATGTCCGAGATTCCAAACGTTTGCTGGAGAGCATCATGCGCAATGGATAGATTGACTCGATCAAAATAGTTAACGAGAATGCCGAGCCCTAAAAGTATTGCGATCGTGCCGCGTTTTCTTGGATCATTCATTTCAGGTCCCTGTGTCAAAATGCAGTCGACTCATCGTAGCTCGGGAATATTTGCGTCTCGACCAGATGCAGTGTCTTATAGGGTGTTTCTACAGAGAAGAGGATGGCAGCCGGCTAAGAAATTCGCTCAGCTGCCCATGTAGGATTCACCTCGATCACTGATTCAGTGACAAACAAAGTTACGACACATACGCCCCGACGGGTGATTTTGATGTATCTCCTCATCCACAATACGTTCCTGTCCGGATGAGGAATCATCAATTAATCTAGAGACCATTGAGCTGTCCGCACAGATGTACTTTGATACCAAGAGTGGCCATCATCGAAGCTTTTACTGCGAGAGCTGTGTCAGGATCTTCTGCATAGGCAATACTTATGTGATTTGCTCGATGCCGCGCCATGAAGGCGTCCCGACTGATTCCGTGAAGGATTGCATTCACCATCGGCCATTCGTACGTTGTCTCCCGCCAGCGACGTTCCGTCTCTGCTTCTGGTAATTCAACAACTGTGCCGCGGCCAATATCGGCATGCAAGGCACCCCCTTCGACGAAGACCCGGCTCCACACGATCTCTCCGGCCCTACCTACACCTTTGAGTGATCCGCCCCCCAATGGGAAGTACATCGCTGGCTGCCGCTCGCTCGTCGATTCAGCATAGCCGCCCCGAAAATGGCTAGCTGGAGCTGCGCCTGAAATCTGTAAAACCCAAACAAAATGGCTTTCTCCATTGATGTCGAGCATCTCTCCCCACCGAACGTCATGGAGTGTGGTTGATGGATCCAATCCCAGAGCTTTCCAGCAACGATTTGTGACCAAGGCGTCTACGGCGGCGCCTTCATCCACCTCATTAAAGTGTGGGAGAGCATTGCCTGGATAGAGTTCGATACCCTCTTCGGAATACACGGGAGGCCGATCGGGGTTATTGAGCAGACCTTCCACCAGATCGGAAGCAGGAACCATATCCTTGAGGCCCTGTTGGTATTGAATACCGATTGCATCGCAAGAAAAGTCGGAAGCTATTCGTGTTGCAGCTATATACATCTTGCATTGCGAGAGAATTTGAGAATCCGTCAGCTGTTTGGATTCATCTGTACCCGTGCGGAAACGCAGTCCACGGTTATCAAGCCACTTCCGAATGTGTTCCGCCTCTTGATCCGTGACGGTTCTCATCCGTGCGACCAACGCTGATTGGCTCAGTCTTTCTTTGAAGACTCCGAGGGGATTCAGAATTTCATCGTCGATGATAGCGTTGTACATTCCCATGCAGCCCTCATCGAAGACGCCCAAGATCGCTTTTTTCGTGCGGAGAGTCTCACCGAGTTGTTGTCCAAGATGGCGGGCCTGACTTGGTAAGGAAGCGAGATTCAGGCTTCGGACATGCGACACATCATGTCGAATCGTTCCGATTTCGATCCACTCTTTCAATCCTTCGAGAAAGAAGGAGTCCTCAAAAGATTCACTCCAAATACTGGAGAACTCTACGCCAGCCTTTACAAGCGATCCATTTAGATTGAGCAGACCGACAAGACCGGGCCACTGTCCCGACCAATTAGCTACGGTAAGGATGGGCCCGCGATGAAAGCGCATTCCCGGAAGAACGTGATGTGTGTATTGCCAAGCGGCAGTGGCAAATACTAAAGGAGCGTCAGCCGGTATGTTAGCGAAGACATCCATGCCCATCCGCTGGCTCGAGATAAAGCCATGACCCTGTGTTTGGTTCACCGGAAAAGCCCTGCGTAGAGCAATTCCGTAATCTGCAAAAACGCCAGTCAGCTTTTCCTCAAGGGCACGTTGCGCCGGCCAACATATCTGGTTTGCAGCGAGCCTCAAATCCCCGCTTGTTACCAGGAACATCTCTTTCTGCATTAGGATTCTCCTTGGTTTTCACGAATTCGCAGATGGGCGAACGAATGGCCTTATTCTGCACGTACCATTCTGCCATCCCTTCCCGAAGATGGCTTCCTACACAGACAAATAGCCTTTCTTTTAGCGCATGCGGCTGAACGTAACCTAATTTGCCCGTATTTCGTAGTGGCCCGTTGTGCTAAGGCTAATTGCTTTCCGCGTTCCATTTTTTGACGCTTAGGGTGGTCTTGGCTGTTCCGTTTCCGCGAACTGGCGCATCGACAGACGTTGATGGAACCAGAACTCGTGCGACCGTCGAATATGGATTCCATATCTGATACGGGTCGTAAGGCATCGTAGTAAGTTTCACGTTATTGGTCCAGCAGGTGTAACTGGAGGTTGCTGGCTTACTATCCCTCACTGCGCACCGTAAAAATCTGGGAATAAACCTTTATAGACGGTGATAAAGCTAGAATAATTAATGGCAATTATCTAAATTTTATTTTCAAACAGTAAGGCGACCCGAGTTTCCTACTTTGCCAGCAGTAATTCTTCAGGTAGAACCTTCCCTAAAAAGCGCTGCCTGATGCAAAACGGAGATTAGTCGTCTAGTGCTGGCTGAATAAAAGGGAATCACTATCGACTGAAGTGATTAGCGGATCATTTGGGTAGAACGCATTAACATTTTCTCGGGTGATCAGTTGATGCTTGATGAATGTGGCTGGAGGAATCTCTTTTGCCCGGACTTTATCCAGAGCGAGGGATATGACAGCTTCTCCATACTTTTCAGGAAAGAATCCAACCGATCCTATCAGGCGTGAGCCTGACCTGCGCATCTCCCTGCGAGCCTCAATGCTTGCATTGTGACCGACAGCGAGGCAGTGCTTGGCACGTCCCGCCTCTTCAAAAGCGTGCAGAGCGCCAAGGCAGCTAGGGTCATTTAAGGCTCCGAGCAGGATGCGACGCGATTTGCTTCGCTTCAAGTGACGGCGCATGATGTCGAGGCTCTTTTCAAAACGGCCGTTGCCGTCCATGAATCGAACCTTTTGGTCAGGAACGTTCTTCAATCGCTCTCGAATTCCGGCAAGCATACCCGTCAAACGGGAACGGGGAAGCGGGCCGGCCATCGGTAGCTCGAGAAGTAAAATCTCGTCGACATGCCCATCCCACTCGCGCACACATGCTTCTGCCAGCGCGTGCCCTCCTATCAATCCAGCCCGATAGTTGTTGGCTCCGTAATAGGCTGCACCTGGATGAGGGATATCGATGGCGATAATCGGGATGCCAGCCTCCATCAATTTTGAGGCTACGATCGAAGCGCTTTGATGGTTGGTCTGGAACTCAACGACGAGATCAACCCGTTCACGAACAAAGATCTCCGCGTTACGGATTGCTGTTTTTGGACTGTACCGGTTATTCAGCACCAGGAGATCAATTCCTGCATCATAGGCGCTGCTTCGAATACTGTCGGAGACCAGACGAGAAAATGAGAACTCCTCGGTTTGAGAGGCATACCCGAAACGGTATTTCTTTTGTGACCGAGGAAATGCAGCCAAGCCGTAGGAGTTTTTTCCAAGGCTGTCGAGCATACCGCAAGACACTAGCGTCTGCAGAAGCCGGTAGGTGGTGGGGCGACTCAGGTTGGTGCGCTCGGTGATCTCACCAAGACCGAGAGGGCCGTCAATCTGCGTAAAGCATTTCAAAATGTCACAGGCACGGGCTACCGACCTAATCGAATAAGCCGAAACCACTTCCCGTTCCTTTACAGACTGCTTGCGCTTCACACAGGATCCTTTGCGATCAAAGCCAATTTACTATTTTATGGAATGAAATAATTTTAAATGTAGAGAAGTTCATTGCAAAGCTAATTCCATTTCTATTCCATAGAAAATGGCACTAAATATGCCGAGTTATGTCTAATGCATAGTTTCACAGAGTGAAATTAAAATAATTATTCAGTTCCATTCGCCATCAGGTCAGCTTTCCGATAGTCTGTCAGTCGTTTGGACTCAGGAAATCTTTGGAACCTCTACTCGATCTGCGGAGGTCTGTCGATGGAACTTTACAGTGAAGGCGAGGATTTAAATGATATCTCTCGGAAAGACTCTCTCCGCAGCAGTAATACTTGGATTTGTCTTGTCGGTATCAGCTAACGCTCAACATGAACCTGCTAAAGGCATACAGATTGACTGGGGGAAAGTAACCTCGACCTCTCGATCCACGCCGTCACTACAGGTCGTTGTTAATCCGCAACTGCTGCGTGGGGCTATGCTGCACGATCCATCCTTCAAGGCTCTCCATGAGCTTGGTGCTGACTACGTCCGTTATGTTCCATGGCTTCCGTATCCAAAGCAGGCCGTTGCTGAACTTGAGCCGCCTAAGGACGGGAAAACGTCTTGGGACTTTTCCCACATTGACCCCACCCTCGAAGACTTCATGAACGCCACAGATGGCCACTCGGTCATCATGAATTTCAGCACGATTCCTGCGTGGATGTATAAAACCGACAAGCCTGTCACATATCCGGCCGACCCCAACCAGGTCTTTTGGAATTACACACAGGGAACAGAACTACGTGATCCGAGCATGAAGGAGATATCCGAATATTTCGTGCGTCTGCTCGGTTGGTACACCAAGGGCGGCTTCAAAGACGAGTATGGAAAGTGGCATGAGTCCGGACATCACTACAAGATTGCATATTGGGAGTTGTTGAACGAGATAGACTTTGAGCACCATTGGACGCCGGAACAATATACAAAGTTCTATGATGTTGTGACGAGCGCCATGCTGAAGGTTGACCCGAACTTGAAATTTATGGCTCTCGCGTTGGCCGCCCCCAGCAAGGCCCCGGAGATGTTCGAATATTTTCTGAATCCCGTAAATCATCACGGCGGAGCTCCTCTGGATTTCATCACCTACCACTTCTACGCCGGTCCAGCGGCAGAAGAGACGATGGAGAACTGGCAATATACGTTCTTTAACCAGGAGGAAGGTTTCCTCAACACCGTGCGTTATGTAGAAGCGATTCGAAAGCGTCTATCGCCCAGCACGAAGACGGATCTCGACGAGCTTGGAGTCATTCTTCCCGAAGATGGAAAGAGCAACCGTATTCCTGGATATGTCGCCAAGCCAGAGCCGCTCGGCTATTGGAATATGGCGGGGGCGATGTATGCCGATCTCTACATTCAACTAGCGCGGATGGGGATTGATGTGGCGGGTGAGTCTCAGCTTGTTGGATATCCAACACAGTATCCCAGTGTCAGCATGATGAATTATAAGACTGGGGCTCCGAATGCCCGTTTTTGGGTGCTGAAGCTATTGAAAGACAACTTCGGGCCTGGCGATAAACTCGTGGACACCAAAGAGGATAATCACAGTCTGTCGGTCCAGGCGTTTATGACATCCCGTGGCCGGAAGATTCTCGTAGTGAATAAACATATTAAGGACCAACAAGTTACATTGCCGGCAGGTTTCAAGGCTAAGCGCATCACTTATATTGCTCCTTCCACAGGCGACGACCCTCCCGTGTCCAAGGCTTTTTCCGAAAAATCTATGAAGATTGAATCTAACGAAGTCGCTGTTCTCTCTGAATAATCCTTGGCGCGTAAGAGATTTCCAGAGTGCTGCTGCTTTGACATCCTTCGCAGTCAGGGAATACGTAGCAACTATTTTTATCTGGGGGTGCCTGACTTTCAGAAGCTACTGCTTCAACTTCACGAAAGTGAAGTAAACCCAAGGTGGCAGCGTTTCGCATGCCGGGAGCAAGAGAAAAAGAGGCGACCTGTGAGGACCGAGGTGAAACCTAAACAAAGAAAAATGCGTGTCGGTCTGATCGGGTTGGGGCTTGAAGCATACTGGAAGCAATTCGAGGGTTTGCAGCAGAGGCTGAGCGGATACCTGGATATTGTTTGCGATAAGGTGGGAAGTTCTTCGCGTATCATTGTGAATCTGGGTCTCCTTGATTCACCACAAAAGGCAATCAGCGCCGCCCACAAGTGTAGAGAACAGGATATAGATATCCTGCTCGTCTATGTTACGACGTATGCGCTCTCGTCCACGTTACTGCCTGTTGTACGCCGAGCCAAAGTTCCTGTCGTTCTCTTGAATCTTCAACCTGCCGCTGCGATTGACTATAAAACTTTCAATCGAATGGACGATCGGACAGCGATGACAGGCGAATGGTTAGCCTACTGTAGCGCATGTCCCGTCCCTGAGATTGCAAATGTACTTACGCGCCTCTCGATCCCATTCCATCAGGTTACCGGCGTTCTTCACGACGATGTTTTGTGCTGGACTGAGATTGAACAATGGCTACAAAGCGCAGAGGTGGTGCACGTTCTGAGCCACAGCACCCTGGGTCTGATGGGACATTACTATAGCGGCATGCTCGATATTGCGACCGACCTTTCGCAGGTTAGTGGGAGGTTCGGAATTCATATCGAGATGCTGGAGGTAGATGAACTTAGCGCAATGCGGCGCGAAGTTCAAGACGATGATATTGCTGCAAAAATGAACGCCTTCGAGCAATTCTTTTTGCTCGAAAAGGACTGTCCGGAAGAAGAGTTGAGGCGTGCAGCGCGAACGGCGATTGCACTTGACCGACTAGTAAGAAGATACGATCTTGGCCTTATGGCCTACTTCTACAAAGGAACGGGGGTTCTGGAGAACGAAGACACCATGAGTTCGATCATCCTCGGAACGTCCATGCTGACGGGCAATCACATTCCGGTAGCAGGGGAATACGAAGTCAAAAATGCAATCGCCATGAAGATCATGGATCTACTTGGCGTTGGAGGTTCCTTTACCGAGTATTACGCCATGGATTTTAATGACGATGTTGTTCTTATGGGACACGACGGGCCGGGACATCCCGGTATTGCGCAGGATAAGATCAAAGTGCGTCCCCTTCACGTCTATCATGGCAAGGTCGGCAAAGGTGTCTCCGTCGAAATGTCCGTTATGCAAGGCCCGGTGACCTTGCTATCGATTGTCGAAGATAAACAGGACGGCTTCTCTTTTCTCGTGGCAGAGGGAGAGAGTGTGTCAGGAGAAATTCTCGAGATAGGCAACACGAGCAGTCGATATCGATTTTCCATTGGAGCCCGCAGTTTCGTTGAACGGTGGAACGCAGCAGGCCCTGCACATCATTGTGCGATTGGTTTAGGACATCAATCAGATGTGCTCGCAAAAATTGCGAAGCTACTCGGGATTCCGTTCACTAAAATTGGATAGGCATGGCCATGAAGTCCGAGGGGTAACTTCGGAAAATAAGAGACGGAGATCTGGGATCTGTCGACTCAGTTCTCGCTGTCATTTTGGCATTGGCATGGAGACTGCTTTGCCAGCGCCGCGTTCGGCAATCCAGATGGTGTCACCTGCAGGTTCGACCGCGGTTGGCGTCTTGAGCCCTTCTTTGATTACCACCACACTAGCTTTATCGCCACTGATCGTAATGAGGTCAATCTTGCCGCTGCCATTTTCAGCGAGGAGCAGCTTACCATTGGCCGCGCGCATGCCATCTGGCCCTTTCAGTGGTTGATCCATCCAGATATCGACAGGGTGCCCGGCCTTGCCGGCAGCGTCGATTGGGATGCGGTAGAGATTGTTCGAGAACACATTGTTTACATATAACGTACCGTCCAAAAAAGTGATCCCGTCAATGCCGTAGAGAGCATGATCTTCCAGAAAGAGCTCAGCAGAAGCGGCGCCGGCCGGCAACTTGTATATTTTGCTGTTGGCCGTGTCGCTAATATAGAGCGCTTTATCCGGTCCGATCGAAAAATCGTTGCAGGTGCTGTTGTCGCCAGGCAGGTCCCAACGGACCTTTTGGGTGCCTGAGGAGAGATCAAATCCTCGTAAAGTGGTGTGACGCTTCGCCGGCGATGTGCCTGGCACCGGGGTTAGCTGACACGCCCACAATGTATTAGTCGGGGCATCAGCCAACATTCCGAAGAAAAATGTCCCGGCACCTTCAGCGCTTGCATCCACGAATTTCTCTGCGGCAATAGAGCCTGGGCGCACCTTATAGATGAACGGCGTGCTCGCGCTACCAACCATCAGTACTCCCCCCGGTGCCACAGTCAAACTCTCTGGCTGAGATTTCGCATCAGCGATAAGAATTTCAGCGGCACATGCGGCTTGAGTAAGAACAGTCGATAGTGCAATGCAGGTGGCAAGCCGTCGAACATACAACTTGGACATAACTTAAACTCCTCGCGTATTCGCCTTTATGTTTGGTCGATCAGGACACAGTCTTATCCTGCCAGGCCGTCTCGAGATATGGTATACGGCACTCAGTCTCGCACAACTCGATTCACTCCACTAACCCCAATTTGCGACTTACGGATCTATATGGCTGCCGTCACTTGCCCGACTTGGTGCCAGTGCCAATAAGAGATCGCGAGTCAATTGGAGGGATCTCTTTGGCCCATTACACTACCGTTTTTTGTGCGCAGGTCTTCTCAGCTTGACGGTCGCGGGGTTTTCTGGGTACAGTGCATTGGGTATGATGCAGGATTGTTTGCGATATGTGCAAATAATCATTTGATTGCGGCAGGGAGCAGTAGATCATTTCCGCTCAATCAAAAGCCTGTGAGCTCTAGTACGTTTTGTAATTCGTGCGGCGTGAAAATAATTCGGAGTGCTGGGATGAATCCGATGTTGTCTCTCAATTCGGTAAAATTTCCGTATCTTCTGTCGGCCCTTGAAAGACCATCAGTCCGACTCGCGACGGGTGGATCCGATAACGATTATTGATCTATCTACAAATTCCGGAGATGTTTGATGCCCCGCAAATGCCTGGTAGTGCTTTCATTGTTAATGCTGGCTGGATCTATGCCTGCGATTGCCGTTGGGCCGTCGTTTATCCCCGACGTGACCTTCAATGGCTCGAATCTCTCAGGCTGGCACACAGTAGGGAACGTGGAGTGGCACGTAGAGAACGGCGAGATTGTGGGAAAACCGACTAAGCCTTCCGGGGGATGGCTGGTACTCGATAAGTCTTATCAAGATGTTGGTGTGTATCTGGAATATCGCTGCACCGGCGACTGTCAGACCGGTATTTTGTTCCGCGGAATGAAAAGCAATTCTGGAATGAAAGGTACCTTTGTGGACCTGAGCGATTCCGAGATCCCTGCGTACTCGGTTACGCTTAATGCTGATGGTGCGATCGAGTCGCGTGAAAAGGCGAGACGCGGGGGAGGGCTGGTAAGATTCACTCCACCACCGGATCCGAACAAGCCTCAACCGACCTTCCGGCCGCCGCCCCTCAACACTGCGTTGCCATTCAAACAACCGGATACCAGCCTCAAATCCGGTGACTGGAACACGGCAGAGATGTTTATGGATGCCAACGTTGTCCGGACTTTTTTAAACGACGGGCGTGAACATGGCGCTGTGAGCGAGGAGACCTACGGCCCGTTCGCACTTTATGTCGGCGGGACGGGGGAAGTCCGTTTCAGAAAATTGAAGTACAAGGATCTCGCTGTAAAGCTTCGGCAGCCTGACACGGCCTCGCCCAACTTTCGCGCGCAGACGCTGACCCAGTTCTTCTACTCCTTTTCTGTCGCAGCAGCTGACTTTAATCGAGACGGAACGCTGGACATAGTGAGTGGCCCTTTCATCTACTATGGTCCTGATTACACGAGAAGCGAAGAGATCTATCCTGCTGAGGCTTTTAATGAAACTTCCGGATTCCCCAGCGATGCGTGGATACAAAGTGCAGCGGACTTTACCGGCGACGGGTGGCCGGACATCATCTCGACAAACTATGGGAACCTGGGTGTCACACTCTATGTGAATCCGGGAGCAGAGAATAACCGCCGCTGGGAGAAGTTCCAGGTCGTCAAAGAAGTCCAAAGTGAGGTGGCGACGCTGGGCGATGTTGATGGCGACGGTAAGCAAGAAATCGTCTACATGGGGGGAGGCCAGGTTCGATATGCAAAACCTGATCCGTCGAATCCAACAGGACCGTGGATCATCAAGGAAGTTTCGGAGAAGGGATTCGGCACTGCACACGGGATTGGTGTAGGGGATATCAACGGCGATGGTCGAATCGACATTGTGAACGCTTACGGCTGGTGGGAGGGCCCAAAGGATCCCGCGAAGGACACCTGGACGTATCATCCCTCGGCCTTTGCGCGCTATGGCCGCGGGATCATGGGCGGTGCCACGATGGGGGTCTATGACGTAAACGGAGATCACTTGGCTGATGTTGTTACTGCGCTAAACGCGCATGGCTGGGGCCTGGCGTGGTTCGAGCAAAAGCGAGACAAGGAAGGTAACATCAGTTTCGTCCGTCATATGATCGCCGATGATCTAAATACAAAGGTTGAGAATGCGGGAGGTGTCGCTTTCAGCGAACCCCATGCTTCTGCTTTTGCCGATGTGAATAACGATGGCATTCCAGACTTTATTGTCGGCAAACGCTATTTGTCGCACGTAAACACATTTCTTGATCCTGATCCATTCGGTCAACCAGTGCTTTATGTATACAAGGCGGTTCATGATCCAAAGGCACCAGGAAGAGCTCGCTTTATCCCGGAGTTGATTGATAACGAGTCCGGAGCGGGCTCGCAATTTGTAGCTGAGGACTTGAATCATGACGGAAAGGTGGACATTATCACGCCAACCCGCTTTGGGACGCTCGTATTTTGGGGAAAAGCAAGAGCACAGTCAAAATGAGCTCTTGAACATAATGTGTGATTTTCATCACTGCAGCATATCCTTTTCCAGACTATTCATAGGATTAGTTTGCCCAGCTGATCATCGGGAGGAGCTATGCAGCAAGAGCGGCAGTCCAATGAAACTGAATCAAGTCATTCCATCCTTCCGCGAAAATTTTCGTTTAAGCGAATCGTAGTGGGATTTGAATATGGCGGATGTGGTCAGACAGCTCTCGAAGCTGCTGTTGCCATAGCGAAGGAATTTCAGTCCGAACTTTTCATTGTTCATTCTGTACCTCCAACATCTGTCACTCTTGGCGTTGTAGGAGAACCCCCTGAGGCGATCGACGAGCATCTGGAGGGGATAAGAAGCAGCATTGAAGAGGCAATCAAAGCTGCAGGAGTAACTTCTCGGTCCAAGGTCATCGTTGGATTGGATAGTCCGTCCATTTTGATTGAGCAGATTGCCAGACAGCAGGATGCTGATCTCATCATTGTAGGAACGCGCGGCAGACATGGCGTGGAACAACTTCTCAGCGGATCGGTCTCTCAGTCAATAGCAGGCCATGTGAATTGTCCGGTGCTCATTTTAGGGCCAGAATTTGACCCAACAGAAAATCTTCTGAAAACGATTCTCTTTGCAAGTGATCTCAATGAAACTGGCGTACGAGCGGCGCAGTACGCGGGGAATCTGGCTTCAGACCATTACTGCAGATTAGTGTTGCTCCACGTGCTCCCCAAGAAGCCTCGCGCCGAAGGACGAATGCGCGAATGGGTGGAGGAGAATGTGAGCGATAAGCTCTATAAACTGCTAGACGCAGATGCCCGATCGGAATGCGACCATGAAGCCATGATTGCATATGGAGAACCGGAGCAGGAGATTCTCGCCGCTGCAGATTCGAAGCATGCTGATTTGGTCATTATAGGAGGTAAAGATCATCTCTCTATGAGCGACCATGCCTCGTGGAGGACTTTGACTAAGCTGGCTCAGCATCTGAGATGCCCAATTCTTCGTGTGGGCGCGAATTCAAAATGAAATGTCATAGCCGCAAAGGTAGGGAATAGCGACGTGTGCTGCGAGCTGCGTGGAGGGACGCAATTAGTGGCTTCAGAGTTCAGGCGCTAATGAATTCCGGACCCCAAGTATCGGACATGGAGACTCCCGAACAAGGTATGACAACGTCGACCATGGAAGGTGATCGGCGAAAAGGCGGTCCTGCAAGCCGACAACTATCAAGCTAGTACATTCCGAATGAGCAACGTTGGTGATAGTCTCTGCCACTTTACCCTGCTCTAAACGTAGCTGGACAGTGCAATGGTTTTCCACATCCGCCGGAACAAGCTGTCGAAGGTCCTGAAATATCTGCTCATGAGCGGGCTTATTACCTTCACCATCTGACTCTGGTCTGCTTTCTTCCACATGAAGAAGGGTCAGCTTTCCGTGAGCATGTTTTGCGAAGCTGGCGGCATATCGTGCACCACGAAGGCCAGTTGTTCTCAGATCAGTTGCACATAAAATCGAGCGAAATGGATCTGGGGCCACTTTACATTTCGGACCGACGATCAAAACCGGCCTGGATTCCTGGTGTAGCAGCGACTCTGCCACAGATCCTAGTGCCAGTCGCTCGAGTCCGCTAGCACCGTGCGAACCGGCGATGATCAGATCCGCCTTGTCATCAAGGGCAATGTTTTTAATAAGATCTTTTGGGTCGCCATAAGCGACGACGATGTGCGGACGCAAACGGCCCAACTCCGGGTCGTTCAATACCAATTGCTCCATCTCCTTTCTATCGGCATCAAGATTAGCCTCAAGTATTTCTGCAGAGATGGGCTCGTTGTCTGTCCCTCTTAGGACTAACGACGATGCGTGAACGAGAGTAAGCTTCGAGCCAAACAGGTGACTCGTAGAGATTGCAAACTTGAGGGCCTGATTGGCCTGCTCGGAGAAGTCAGTTGCTACGAGAATGCGAGCGAAGGTCACATCGGTTATAGGCAAACGAGATACGGAATCAGACATGTTCGCAGCAATTTCCGTGGTCATGAATGCACCCTATCCTTCACTTCATGATCGATGATCCCTCGATCTGAATGAGCATCAGTAAGTTGATGATCCGCATACAACATTCGTGCCGCAGTTAAACATTGCACCAAACCAAACGCACCAAGATATCCATAGATCAGCCAAGCCATCTCCCGCGGAGAAAGACGATCACCCAGAATGGTTGCAGCAAGTAAGTACATGATCAGGAACAAAAAAGCGACAACCGCAGCCGCATAATTCCAAAGAGACGTACTGTGAGTGGAAGCATGGCGGGCAACGATAAACTCACCGATCGCTGTAGAGAGAGCTTGAAACGCAATCAGATAGAGGAACCACTCTAAGCGCACTCGATCATAAACTATGGAAAATAATGTGATACCAACGATTATGCCTAGAGTGCCTTGCATACGGAGGGCAATCCGAGGCACCGTCAACTGAGTCATAAAGCTTGTGATGAAGATGAGGACGCTATCGAGAACACCATATGCTGCGAGGCAGAGGATCGAGATCGCGACTGCAAACGGCAAAAGCAGCAGAGTTTTAGCCATATCTGGAATTACCATGACGGCGCTTCCCACTAAGAGCGCGAGAGCTCCACGAGCCATGGTAGCCAACCAGAAGTGAGTATCGTTTTTCATAGCATTTGTCCTGACGTGATTGAACTTCGGTCTCTGCTCTCCTGATGCATCAGATCGACTCATATACTTTACTTACTTCAGCCATAACTCATATGCTTGATTTCAATGCATAGCTGTGATGAGTATCACCGAGGATGGTGTAACGGCTCACCGCCAAATGAGTGCCTGTCTGCCCATGATTAGAAACATCAGTACAGCGGATCGCAGAGAACTAAACAAGGAATTAGTTTCATGTCCTTCTGATCGTCCTCGGTCGATGAAGGACTATCGCTGACAGGAACTAGTTCTGCTTGTTTCCTATTGAGGGAATTGACCATGGCCGACAGCACAGCGCTTTTGAAGCGAAATGAAGTAACTCAAGACATAGAGACAATGAAGGCGCTGGTTTTCCACGCGCCCAACCAAATCGCGATGGAATCGAGGCCAATCCCAAAACCAAGCTATGGGGAAGCGGTTATACGGGTAACCCTGACCACTATTTGCGGTACTGATGTTCATATCCTTAAGGGTGAGTATCCGGTAAGGCAAGGGCTGATTATTGGGCATGAGGCTGTTGGGGTAATCCACGAATTGGGTCCGGATGTCGTTGGCTATGAGGTTGGGGACCGCGTCTTGGTAGGGGCGATCACCCCTTGCGGACAGTGCTCATCTTGTCTCAGTGGAGCGTGGTCCCAATGTGGCGGAGTACCGATCGGTGGTTGGAAATTCGGCAATACCATCGACGGTGCCCAGGCAGAGTACCTGCTGGTGCCCTATGCACAAGCTAATATGGCAAAGATCCCGGATAGATTACGAGATGAACAAGTGGTCTTGTTGGCCGACATCGCGTCGACAGGCTTCTCCGCTGCCGAGAGTGCAGATCTGAAGTTAGGGGATACCGTTGCTGTATTTGCTCAGGGACCCATCGGGTTATGCGCCACCGCCGGCGCAAAACTTAAGGGTGCAGGCCTCATCATCGCAACAGAGTCGAATCCTCTTCGCAGGAAGATCGCACTCAAAATGGGTGCAGACATTGTCCTCGATCCAAGGACTGGAGATATTCCGTCTGAGATTTACAGGCTCACAGGAGGTCGCGGTGTGGATGTTGCGATTGAAGCCTTGGGAACGCAGGCTACTTTCGAAACTGCCCTGAGAAGTCTCCGGCCGGGGGGAACGCTCTCTAGTTTGGGTGTATACGCAGGCAAATTAGATATCCCGGCCGATGCATTCGCCGCCGGAATCGGTGACTACAAGATAGTTACAACGCTTTGTCCCGGCGGGAAAGAACGTATGCGACGCTTGATGGAGTTAGTCCTGCATAAGCGAGTGGACCTGACTCCATTGCTAACGCATAACTTTTCCTTGAAGGAGATTGTGAAAGCGTATGCTCTTTTCAGTAACCAACAGGACGGGGTATTGAAGGTCGCAATACGACCATAGGGCGTAAAGCACAAAGACGGTCGGAGCGCGACGGCTTCTTGAGGAAAGTTATGTATAGTCCTCTTTCTTTATATCCAGTTTTTTAAGCTTGGAATTCAAGGTCGTCCGTTTTAGACCGAGCTTCGCTGCGGCGCCTCCAGCCCCACCAATCATTCCTTTTGCCTCTCGTAGAACACGAAGTATATGGTCCCGCTCTGCCGTTCTGAGGTCAGAGCTATTTGAAGATGTCGAATCTTCTAGGTCTTCGGCTAGCTCCAATTCAGCCAGTGGCGCACGGAGGGTATGCCCAGAAGTAAGAATCACCGCTCTTTCAATAAAATTTTCTAGTTCTCTTATGTTGCCGGGCCAATGCCAGTTCGAGAGCACTGTAAGTACTTCGCCAGATACAGTATCAATTGGCTTATTCATGCGCCTGGCATGCTTGGTAACAAAGTAGTTGACCAAAAGCGGGATATCTTCTCGCCGCTGTCGAAGTGATGGAACGGTAACTGGGAAAACCCTTAGCCGATAATACAGATCGCTTCGGAATAGGCCTTCCTTTATCATCCCCGGCAGATCCCGATTTGTTGCAGCAATTAATCGAACATCAACGGAAATTGCTTTTTTACCGCCCAACCGTTCGATCTCTTTCTCCTGGAGGGCTCTTAAGAGCTTAGGCTGCAATTCCAGAGGCAGATCTCCGATCTCATCGAGGAACAGGGTTCCCTGGTGCGCTAACTCCAGCCGACCGATCCGTTGTGTGATTGCACCTGTAAACGCGCCCTTTTCATGTCCAAACAGCTCGCTTTCGAGGAGACCGAGCGGAATCGCGGAACAGTTCAATCTGACGAAGGTACGTTCACGGCGCGGACTTAAATTGTGGATCGCACGTGCGATGAGCTCTTTTCCTGTACCAGTCTCGCCCATGATCAAGACCGTTGCATTGGTCGGTGAGACGATCTCCACCTGCTTCAGGACACGCCTCAAGCCATTGCTCGTGCCGACAATCTCCTCGAAGCTATACTCTGTCCGAAGTTCTTCTTCAAGATAGCGTTTTTCTTCTTTGAGTCTATCGCTATGTTCGACAAGGTGACGCAAGGCATAGGTGTTATCGAGCGCTGCAGCAATCGGATTGGCAATCTGGAGCAACATCTCAGTATCTCTTGGCTTGAACGCTGCCTCGTATCGACTCCCGATAGACAACGTGCCAATCACTTTTCCCTGACTTTTTAGGGGTAACCAACAAGCAGATTTCACGCCAGCCTTACTAAGGGGATTAAGCCACTTTGGATTGAAAAAGGCTTGTTTGATTTCACTGACAATCAGTGGCTGCTGGGCTGTAAATACTTGTCCATCTGGCGTGGATTCGACGGGGAGCATAATATCTTGGACCGTTGCCTCTTTATCAGGGGAGTACAGAACACGCTGATGTAATTGATTTGTATCGTTTTTGTAAAGAGAGATCGCCGCATAATCATGCGGAACCAGATGCTGAATGCTGGTTGCAATTGCACTAAACATCTGCTGGATATCGAGACGCGAAAGTACTGCGCCACTCAACTCCACCAGAAGCGATTCTTCGGCTCGCTTACGATCGGTGAAATCCCGGATAACCTTCGAAAATCCGATGAGCTTGCCATGCTTATCGTGTAGTGCCGTAATGATGACATCGGCCCAAAAAAGGGAACCGTCTTTACGGACCCGCCAACCCTCGTCTTCGTACCTACCCTCCGCCTTTACTACATTCAGCTCAAACTCCGGCTTTCCGCGGCCGATATCCTCCTTTGTATAGAACCGCGAGAAATGCTGCCCAAGAATCTCCTCGGAGTGATACCCCTTGATTCGCTCAGCTCCGGAATTCCATGTTGCGATCCTTCCTTCCAGGTCAAGCATGAAGATGGCATAATCTTGTGCGCCTTCCACCAGCAGACGAAAACGTTCTTCGCTTTGACGAAGTGCATCCTCGAATTCCTTTTTCTGCGTGATATCACGAACGACAACGAGGACCACCGATTCTCCGTCCGTCTGGACTGGGCTGAGCATGATATCGACTGGAAATTCGCTACCATCCTTGCGCAAACCGTAAAGGTTTAGCCCAGCTCCCATCGGTCGCGTATGAGGATCAGCATGATAAGTACTGCGGTGATGTGGATGAATTTGCCGAAAGCGCTCTGGGATAAGACTTTCGACTCCGCGGTCCAGCAGTTCTTCCCGTGAGTAGCCAAAGAGAATTTCTGCCTTCGGATTGGCTTCACGGATATGCCCACTGGAATCAGTTACTAAAATCGCATCCGGAGAGAAATCAAACAGCTTCTCGAAAAGCGCTTGAGCGCTGTTGTATTCGCCAGCGATTTGCCTGCTCATGCGCGCATCCCAGGGCCTTTGCCCGCAGCGCAGAATTAGGCAATTCAGTGAATGGACATCGCCTTCTCCGCACCTAGCTCTATTGCTGACAATGGTACACCTGGTGACAGAAAATTCGACGACATGCTCCGGTTGGAGTTAACCGGAAGTGATAGTGGCCTTTAGCGAAAATCATGTGCAAAAGAGTGCACTGTAATTTTTCGGGGTTACGCTCCGCAGATCGCTTCAAGGGCTGCACGATTCGGGATCATCATCGTAGCGCCTTTGAACATGACGAGATGTTTGCTCCTAAAGTCACTGAGTGTGCGTGTGACCGTTTCTCGTGTTGAACCGACGCATTCTGCGATCTGCTCATGTGTCAGAGAAACTTTGGTCTGTGTTCCTTCGGCGGTCTGTCGCCCCTCAGCCGACCATTGAAGAAGTAAACGAGCCAATTTTTCATGGACAGACGTCGCTAAACCCACCATTCGCAGCTGCTCACATGCGTGATTGTATTGATAGTTCAACTGTCTGAAGACGGCTTGGTAGATCTCCGGATATTTGCTGACGAAACGAGAGAAGTCATCTCGACGGATAAACGCGACTTGGCAGGGATGAATGGTCTCGGCGTCAGCTTCGTAACTGGCATTAGACATAGTTGCGGTTAAACCCATAATCTCGCCTGGCCTTGCGATTTTGAGGGTCAAGGTCCTTCCTGCACTCGAGCTTACAGACAGTTTGACTTGTCCAGAGCAAAGCAGAAAAATTCCTCGACCAGCTTCGTTTTCACGGAATAAGATTGCCCCGGCTGGATAGGACATCGAATATCGAATGCGCTCAAACTCAACCGCCGCCTCGAGCGACAAATTGCAGAAAAAACCACTTTCCTTCTGTTTGCAGCTCTGGCAATTTAGGTTGTTGCCAGCTTTTCTTAGATCGTTCATGCTAACACCCTTCCTTTCACGCAATCACGTGAGCTATTGCCTTGCTTCTTCCGCAAACTGTTTGGTGAGTGGGGAATCCGCGAGTATCTGAGCTCCGGTCGACATAAAGATTTCACGTAGGATTTCCCTGCCTCTTTGGTCCAGGTAAGTAACGCCGCATATATCAACACATAATCTCTTCGTTCCAAGTGAAGATAGGATGGTTGTCCAGGCCCGCTCCAACTCCGCAGTCCATTCCCCGACCACCTTTCCTTCAATCATCATGGTGAGTACGTCGCAGCCCTCTTTTTGGGAAATCCTCAACACGTCGGGTCCTTGTCTATGCTGTAACGTCACTACTTATTGCAAGACAGAGGCCAGACTTTGGGGAAGAGAAGTCCCTCTCGTATCATTATGAAAATAGGATTGATCTTGTTTCGCCCTAACTCGGTTTAACGAGAAATCGACACGGTAGCGACGAGTGACGAGACGCTATTTCGCCGCGATGTCGAGATGTCGTCACTGTGTATGAGGCTCGTTCAGAACAGGGCCGCTATCAATCAAAGAATCTACGGCACCGGAGTTGCGACACGGCATCCGATTCTGCGACTTGAACAGAACAACCTCATAAGACATCATGAGGTGCCTGCAGCCTTGATAGCTTTCGAAAGAGATTTGCATGCCCCAACTTAGGGCGTGACGCACTCTAACTCAAGGCATCTGCCTATCGTGTATCATTTGCCATTTCAGGCGGTCCGCAGTTCAATACCGAGCTGAGATGTTCTAGGGCTTACACCTTTCGGACTAGGAGACGGGAATAATGAGGAAGGCGCCGAAGCATGGCGATTGTGCACTTCGATCTGATTTGTAACGGCTCCGACGCCACGAATCGCTAAAGCTATATTTTCGGCACGTTGCTTCTCAAATTCCCAATGGACCAGACCTGCAAGGGTAACGAGGCCGTGGTCAACTTCGACTTCAGGGATCGAGTCTAGAATGCTTGTTACATTAATGAGTGCCGCGACGATGTCCGCCTTAATCTCTTCGTCACTGCGAGAGATGTTGGGTTCAACTACAAGTTGATTGACAACACTTACAACACCGAACGGAGCTTTAGCAGCTTTTTCAGCTTCTCGTTTTTCGAGGCACGTCGGAACTTTGCCCTTGAGAAAAACCACAGCCCCGCGAACAGTCACTTCGACTTCATTAGACTCGATGTCTGGCTGCCATGTCAGTTGGCGCAGAACGTCATCATAGATACGTTGATCCTGACTGTTTGCGAAAGCGAAGCTTTCAATGGTGGCCTTCATACTTTTTTCTCCTGATATTTGCATTACTCCCAAGAGGTAGGTCCATCGGCGACCGTGGTCACAGTTCCCGCAGTTTTTGAGAAGAGAGAGTGATCACAGGACACGGGGCGGCAGAAATGACTTGATGCGTGAGGTCAGGAGCAAAAAAATGAGACCAACCATGCGCATCCTGAATCGCTAACACAATGGCTTGCGCGGAGTTGGTCACAGCGTATTGGACGATAGATTGGCACACGTCGACACCTTGCAGTATCCCAGTCGAGAATTCCTGCTGATCCGTGCAAGAGCGAACCGCAAGTTGATTGAGCGTATTGGACATTATCGACCGCACGGTCGCACTATCAGCTGTCTTACCGACCGGAGGTATAACGTGGATGCAATGAAGGCGAGCGTCACGCTGACGCGCGTATAGGGCGGCTAACTGCACAACATCCTCCGCGGCATCGTTAAAATCGGTGGCAAAGATGACTGGTCCGTCAAGATGTTCGAGTGATTCCGTCCGGACGTTTGGGCCTGCATTGAGGACTGGGCAAACACAGGAGCGTAGAACGCTCTCGACGATAGAACATGAATGAACTCGCTCGAGCAGGCGTGATCGCTGACGTCCGAGGAGTAAGAGGTCTACCCTATTGCGTCGGATAAAGTTAAGAATCACGGATGAGGGTTCACCATGGATGAGACATGAAGAGGCGCTTATTCCCCAGGATCGAAGGCCCTCAATCATCTGATGTAGTTGTTCCTCGTGTTGCTGGGCTGATTGGTTCGTCCGTGCACAGGCATGCAGAAGCGTGAGTTGCGAAAAACTCCCTTTGAGTGCCAATTGACGGACCAGCAAAAGAAGTGTTTCGTCGCACGGTGAGAGGGCCGTGCAAAGCACGATGTGACGAAAGTCTTTTCTCGAATCAATGGCGAACCGGGCGGGCCTAGTTTCCTCTGGACGAATCTCCAATGGGCTCAGCATAGGGGCTCCTAGACCCACATTAGTAGAACTGGCATAGAGAAACAGTGACCGTAATCACATGGCTCAATAGAAGTGGTACTGACGACAGTAAGCCAATGATGATCGGGTGGATTTAGCTTTTCAGTCCATAAAAACAATGCCGCCGATAAGCGCCAGGAGGATGCCAGTAAATCCCAGAACCGCGTACTTCCGGAATGCTGAACTGCCCCAGATTATGGCAATAAGCAATTTCACCGTCGTATTTCCAGTGATCCCTATCCCTAGCATCTTCGCAGCCTCGTCGGTCTGTATGCCTTGACGGATCAGGGGCAAAAGAGAAGCGATAACAGCATCGATATCGACGGATCCCAGCAGCCCTGCCGAACTAAATATCCCTATCGATCCAAAATGTAGGCGCGCAAGTGTAACGAAATACTGGGAAAAAACGAAAATCAATGAGAGGTACACAGCTACAGTGAGACGGAGAGGACTCTTTTCTGTAAATGTCTCAGGATTCCCGGTGTGCCGACGACGGAAAGTAGATAAACTTGCAAGCCCTCCGATTAGAACCGGCGCAGCGACATATGCCAGAGCGGAAGCCGCAAGAGCTGGTCGAAGGACAATGCACAAAACGCATACTCGAAGCATCGAGACGGTAGAAGCGGCCATCACTCCGCCGAACAGAGGAATCTGGGATTCTGGATATTTTCGACTATCACGTGAGAATGCCAGCGTCACCTGAGTTGAAGAAACCAATCCACCAATTAGTCCCGTGAGAACCCAACCAGCCTCATTCCCCAGGGCTTTTCTAGTGAGATAACCAGCAAAGCTTAATCCCGAGAAGACCAAAACGAGAATCCAGATGGAACGGAGATTGATGATACCAGCCGGTCCTAGATTGCGAGACGGCAGCAGTGGAAGGACGATGAGTGCCATCGCTGCGAACTGTGCCGTTGCTTGCAGCTCTACAATGCCAATACGATTAACCAAAGCATGGAGCCACGACTTTTGAATAAGCAGCAGGACTATCCATGCGTAAAGCGCGGAGGCGGTACTAGGATAGCCAAGGCCTGCAGTTAGACCGCTAGCCAATACGGCAATCGCTGCGACTTCGGTAGTTGCATCACGCGAAATGTTATCCGCTCCAAAACGCACGATCAAAATTGCCGACAGGGCTCCAGCAAGGAGAACGATAGCCGGTACGCTGTATTCCGCTTTTATGAGAAAGCCGCATACCCCGGCTATCGTGCCAAGCAACGTAAAGGTTCGAACGCCTCCGACAACTCCGGGTTCGTCTTCCTTATAGACCCTTTGCCTGTCAATCCCAACTGCTGCACCTCCAAGGGAGGCGATACCAATTCCCAGTAGATTGTTATCGTCCAGTCGTATCATTCACGCGTCTCCGCCATGTCGACTTCTACGAATCGAAACATTATGACCTGAAAATTCTTCCAAAGCGGATATCCCCGTGCGGTGACAATGATCACCACGGACCTGTTAGCGTGATGCTAATCACCTAGGATCGCCGGGAAGCTCCTTAAGATAGGATCCACGGAAGGATTAGACACAATGTCCACGCCTCATCAGATTATTGTCGCGACCGATTTTTCTCGTGCATCCAGCGCCGCACTGGCCGTGGCCAGAAGGCTGGCTCCGGTCTTTCATGCGAAGGTCACGTTGTTGCATGTATTTCAGTATGTGCCTCAACATCAATACAGGGTTCCCGTAGCATGGATGGTTGAGATCATCCGGAAGGACGTTCAACAGCAGTTGGAGGAAGATAGAGCTCTTTTTCTCCGATCCGGGATTCAGGCAGAGGTGATCGCATTAGAAGATGGCCCTCCAGCGCAACAAATTCTCGCTTTCCTACGCACACGTGAAGCCCCTCTATTAATCATGGGAACTCACGCATTCGGTGGAATGGAGCGCTTTTTGCTGGGATCAACAGCGGAAGAGGTATTGAGACAGGCCGAATGTCCCGTAATTACGGTTGGCCCGCATGTCTTACCGGAAGAAGCAAGTCTTAGGAAAATTCTTTTCGCAACAGATTTCAGCAGGACTTCTTTCGCGGCGATTCCTCTCGTGCTCGAGCTACAGCGACTCTCAGAAGCACACATTCGAGTTCTTCATGTTGTGACTGATCCCGTTTTGGGTGAAGAAAACAAGCAATTCGATCCCATAAAAAAAGCATTGGAACTTGCAAAAGTTGTAGATTACGTAACTTTGCACGGCGGTAATATCAGTCAAGCAGTAGTTAACGAAGCAGAGCGATATCCATCTGACCTTTTAGTAATGGGAATTCGTCGAGCTCCCGAAGCTGCTGCCCACCTCGCGCCCAAAATAGCTTTTCAAATTATCGCTGCAGCACCTTGCGCAGTCCTTACGATTTCTTCCCGCTTATGAGAGCGGCGAGCACAGATCGAGTTAGTCCTTTCGAACGAACAAAAAAAATATGGAACCGGCTCACCGTTGCTATTTCATTCGCGGCTATATTGTTGCATCTTCTGATTCGATATCTGCTCCATTACAACATCTCAATTTCCTCTATTCCCCTATGGATTGCAATCATCTTTGGAGGAATCCCTTTACTGTTTGAGCTACTTATTCAGATCTGGAAACGTCAATTTGGTGCCGACTTCCTTGCGGGTCTGTCGATTGTGACAGCAGTGTTGATGCAAGAATTGTTAGTCGCAACAATCATCATTCTGATGCTGTCCGGTGGACAGACGCTCGAGGAGTTTGCTACTCGTCGAGCGTCTTCAGTTCTGAATGCATTGGCAAGCCGCATGCCGAACATTGCGCACCGTCTCGACGGAAGTAACACTGCAGATATCCAAGCGGCAGAGATTTGTATCGGCGATCGCCTGGTCGTCTTCCCCCATGAGATCTGTCCTGTGGACGGAACAGTGGAATCGGGTACCGGCACAATGGATGAATCATTTCTCACCGGGGAACCCTTTCGAATTCGCAAGACCTCAGGATCGCAGGTGATCTCAGGAGCTCTGAATGAAGATGCAGCCTTGACGATCATCGCCGACAAACTCGCCGTAGATTCACGCTACGAACGCATCATACAGGTGATGAGAAAGGCTGAAGAAAGCCCTCCGGCCATGCGGAGGCTGGCGGATCGCCTCGGAGCCGTCTATACGCCCTTTGCTGTGTTGATTGCCTTGGCTGGCTGGGTTCTCAGTGGCCGGCCAGAGCGTTTCCTTGCGGTGCTCGTAATCGCCACGCCATGCCCTCTGCTTTTGGCGATTCCGATCTGCATTATAGGAACCATCTCGCTGGCTGCGAAGCGCGGCATCGTGATTAAAAAGCCGATTGTTTTAGAACAGGTTGGAAACATCCACACCATGTTTTTCGATAAAACAGGAACACTGACACATGGAGAACCCGTTGTGACAGAGGTGATTGGCTTTTCCGGCGCAAGCACCGAAGACGTCTTGAAGTTCGCTGCCAGCCTTGAACAATACTCCAAACATCCACTCGCAGGAGCGATTCTGCGGGCCGCACAGGAACGCCATCTATCGCTACTTCACGCAGAAAATCTTAGCGAGAAGCCCGGGGAAGGGTTATGCGGCCAGGTTTCCGCAAGGGGTGTTCTCGTCACGGGACGCAAAAAAATCCGCCGAGAACTGGCGACACTCCTCCCGCCAAGCCAGTCCGGAATGGAATGCGTCGTGCTGGTAGAGGGTCAGTTAGCTGGGCTGATTCGGTTTCATGACCGCCCACGTAGTGAAAGCAAACCGTTCATCAGCCACCTGAGTCCGAAGCACCAGGTTGAACGATTGGTAATCCTGTCAGGAGACCGAGATGCCGAGGTGCAGCATTTAGCGGAGATTGTGGGCATTAGGGAGGGTTATGCAGGCCTCACTCCCGAGCAGAAGCTTCAGATTGTGCGGGAGCAGACTTCGAAGACATCAACCTTATTCCTTGGGGACGGCATCAATGATGCTCCAGCTATGCTCGCCGCTACGGTTGGCGTTGCGTTTGGACAAAACAGCGATATCACGGCCGAAGCCGCTGGTGTCGTCATTATGGAGCCGAGCCTGGGACGGGTTGATGAGCTACTTCATATTGGCAAACGAATGCGACTGATCGCCCTTGAGAGCGCGATAGGCGGAATGGCCTTGAGCGCTTTCGGCATGCTTCTAGCTGCGACCGGGTTTTTGCCGCCCATAGCGGGAGCCATTGGCCAGGAAGCGATTGACCTACTTGCTGTGCTGAACGCACTACGAGCGTCTATCCCCGGAAAAGAGCTTCAGGATTTCTGAGGTGACAGCGCTTCACTCCGCGCCATCAAGGGATTAAAGGATGGAAGCGGAAGTCTATTAGTTAAAAGAGTTATTAATAGTCCGGATGTAAATTTGATGCTAACCAGGATTCGGTTCGAAGGAAGAAAGTGAGTCAAACCGTGGGAAATGCCGCGCGTAGATGGCTAAATGTGATGGTCGTGGTCCTGTGTCCGCCGCTGTGGCTTTATGCGGGCTACAAACTCTCGAGACATCCAATCGATATACACGGTCGCGGATTCCTCGATTGTGTAACCATGCTTATCTTCGTACCACTGAGCTACTGGAGCGCCCTCAAAGAATGGAGGAAACGAGAGCACAACCAACGGTAGTTTGTGCAAGCACGTCTCAGAAACGATCTAACCGTGGGCTCCCAGCCTAGATGCTCGAGCAGGGCAGACAATATTGTATGGGGTGTGGGCAAAACGGTGGCGGAGAGACAGGGATTCGAACCCTGGATACCTTGCGGTATACACGCTTTCCAAGCGTGCGCCTTCAGCCACTCGGCCATCTCTCCGCGTATTCGCGACCTTCTTGACTCTACCACAATGGCCGTATAAAGTTCACGGCTCCTGAACGGTAATCTCTTGTTTTAGATGTGCCTCCGCGTGGAGATCGAGCGGGATTCCCTGTGTAAGATATCGCTGTAGGGTTGCCGAATCCTCCCAGTTGACCTGCCAACCACGAGAGACCGCGATCAAAATATACTGCCCCGGGACAATATTGTTCAGATCGAAGCTCCCATCTGTATTTGTCTGATCTTTTACTACGCTTGCGAAGGATCCCGGATTATCCAGTCCTGCGGGAACTAGAATCACCAGCGCTCCTTCGACGGGCTTTCCACTGGCTACAACGATGCCATTTATCGATGCGCGACCTCGCCCTGTTCGCAGTCGAAGTGTTCCGTCGCCGGCATGGACGGTAACAAAATGACCTGAGATCTCCGCCCCTTTCGCGGCAATCCCCAATAAATAGGCATCTTTTCCGGTGACCCTAACTTCATAGCGCCCCGGTGGAACCTGAATGACGACGGGACGAGATGTACTCTGTTGGTTTTCCGAGGAACGACTACGAAAAAATGCATCACCACCGAAGGCAGTAAAACGTGCTCCACTCTCTACATTTCGCAGTTCGATTCCGAGATCCCGTTCCTCTCCTCCAGGATCGGTTTCAATTGTAAGATTTGCAGTTTCGAGAGCGACCGTTGTTGCATCGACGATGCGTGAGGTTCCGGGAGCAATCTCGATGAGTCGAGTCTGGCCTTCTCGATCAGAGCCCGGTATTCGCATCCTGTATAGACCAGGGGCCAAGCCTCCGAGTTCGAGTTGCCCCGTAGAGAAAGAACTGCCTTGGTTGAATGTTCCCATCCCATACGCTCCTACACCCACTCGCTCCAAAACAGGGAAGAAGGGAACTGGTCGTCCCGTAGAATTCGCCGACGCAGGAACCGGAAAACGAAGATGAACTGCCGGAACGGGAGATAAATAGAAATCGGCGTGACGATTGTCCGCCGAATGGAGTGACAAAACTTCAGCCTCTGCCGGATCGTCCACTCCGGGATACCAGGTCAGTTGGTAGGTCACATCCAGTGCAGGATCAATAGGAGATGCTGTATTGGATACCTGCGACTGCCCTGAGACGCTATACCAGGGTTTCGCATCCACCATGATGCGATAGTCGCCTTCGGCCAACCCGCTGAACTCATAAACTCCTCGATCATCGGTCTGTGCCGTCATTCGGTTCCTAAATTCCTGTTGTTCTCGATCCGGAGAGGGAAATGGCCGGCGTTGCAACATCACGTGTGCATCGCGGACTGGTTCTCCAGCCTCATCCAAAACGATGCCAGCGACTTGCGCCTCGGGAGCGAGTTGAAAGCGCAGATTGATGGTTGGAGCAGCATCAGTCAGGACGACTGCCGAGGAGTATCCATCGTGTTCGTTATAAGCCTGTGTAACGAACCCGGAGGCTCCCGCCATCAACCGCCAACGGCCCGGTGATGGGACAGTCAAAGCAAACCTTCCGTGCTCATCGGAGTCAACTTCTATGCCCCTGTTGAAACCAGCGCCCCGAGCAACAAAATTTCCTCCCATTCTGCCCTCCGAAGTCGGAACCGCATTCAAGTGCACATGAGGTAGTGGATTCTTATCGACACTGCTAATGACAACGCCAGTGATTCTGTAAGATGGCGTAGCCGCTACCGGGGCAGCAGCAAATGCACTGCAAGCCAGTAAGAGAATGGTCGCAAAACAGATTAGAAGGTTCACGGATGCAACTCCGTATCCGGAACAGCATCGAGATCGATCGTTGCCTTATTTCCTGCGTTGATGGTCACACTTCGAACGTAAGTTGCATATGGAAGGAGCACCGACGGATCGCGGTAGTTGGCAGAGTGCCTGCTTTCAAAGCAGACGACCTGATATGTGCCGGGTGGGAGGGCAGGGAAGCTGAAGGCTCCATCTGCACTGCTTCGCCCAGCGTAAAAAGGAACTGCACTGGGGGAATTCGGAATCAAATCGATCCAGGAGGATGCTGGAGTACTCTTTAGTCGCGTGGACCCCTGCAAACCTCCAGTCTGATTGCTGACCGTGACAACGATCGGAGAGCCTCCAGCCCCCCAAGTGACGGTCATGTTCTCTCGCAACAGATCGGTCGTTCCATAGGTTGCCGATTTTATGAACCAGCCGCTGCCTGTAACCCGGGAAGTGAATCTGTAAACTCCCGGCGTTGGGCGAAATGAAGCTTCCTGATTGCCTCTCGCCATCACGAAAAAAGAGGCGGTTCCGATCTGAACTGCCTGAGCATTCTGCATTGTCAAACCCAACTGCTGGGGGCTGGGCGGCGCTTTATCAGACGTAGACCCAGGATCCACCACAATCTGAACCGGAATCGGAGCTACAGGTGCCATTCGCAGGACAAGTCCGGATAGATTCTGGTCCGCTACCGTCACGTTCGCCTCTCCGTATTCCATGACTTCGCCGCGATTCATACTGGCAATCAAGGTAAAAGTTCCACTCGGTAGAGCGACCCGCATGGCTCCCGAAGCAGCCTCTTCGCCGTGAAGAACCATAACAGGAAAGATGCTTCCATCGGACGATCTCGCCAGCAGATTCGGGAAGCCTCGCTCTTGAGACGATTCGATGTGAACGTCTACCAGGTAGGTTTGGCTTACGACTGGATGCAGGTCGAATCGTTGTTCCGTCCCGCTACCCATATGAATAAGCTCTTGACCCGACGGAACAGCCAATGGAAGAACCGCATTTGTCGTCCCGCCAACGCGCGGAGAAAAGTTCGTCGCAATTCGATAGTCACCCGGCGGAACGGCAAGGCGGAACTCGCCTCGTGAGTTCGTGAAGCTGTGACCTGACGGAAGCCATTGGTGTCCTGTCTCGTTATAGACACTGTTGAGGGCAGACACGAAGACGCGGGACAAGGGTGACCCGTCCGGCCCCGTTATGGTTCCCGTTATCAGGGCTTCGGGATACAACCGTAATGTGATGGGTGAAGTAAGCTGAACTCCCTGAAGCATTATCGACTGAAGTCCCGGCTCCAGACTCGCATAGAAGCCGGGCTTCCGTACCTCGACAACAGCCGACCCAGAAGAGGTTAGCTGGTCAAACATAAACTTACCCTCATGATCGGTAAGCATGGCTCGGTCGTTCATGCGGACCAACGCACGCGAGACGGGCACTCCGGTAGCGGCATTTATGACTACACCTGAAAAGGTAACTGCTGCAGGCTGACCGATGGTCTCCGTGCTAATCTTTTGGGCTACGAGCGGAGGCAATCCCATGCACATGAGCGCCAAGGAAGCTATAGACAAGGCAAGAGATTGATAGGAAGACAAGTGGACACGCTCACGGGTGATTAAGACGAATGGGAGAGATAAAAGGTGAGATTGCCGTGCAGCTTTTATGTCTGATAACGATGATTATGTATACTCGAACTCTGGAGGATCCTTGAGTAGTTCAAAGACCTCCCGTTTTTCAAATTAGAACCAACCCATGGCTCCAAGCGAACGTTTTCCTTGCATCCGCTTCTCTTTGCAGGATACCCTGACTAAAGCTCGGCAGAAACGAACGGTACTCTGCCTCCCCAAACTGTATCGCGAGGTTCTTTATCTTCCATGCGGCCAGGCCGACTTCTTAGCTCCGTTTTCGTTTTAGCAATCACAGTGACGCCCTGTGTCGCTAAGATTCACCGTCATCATAGCTCTACCCCAAAGCCAACCAAGACGGCAGCCAAGCACACCGGTCAGCGCTCGATCGATGACAACCGCGCCACCGAGATTCAGCAGGCTCTCGTTCGTTCCGGTTATATGACGGAGGCGACCGGCCACTGGGATGCCACTACAGAGGCGGCCATGCAGAAGTATCAGGCTGACAACGGTTGGCAAACTAAGTTGATGCCGGACTCGCGCGCCATTATCAAGCTGGGGTTGGGACCGACGATGACCGGCTCCTCTATGACGGCAGGTCCTGGTCCAGCAACGCCCCAGACAATTGCAGAAGCTTCTTCTGGCACTAACCTCTCGCAGCGCTAGTCTTGTTTCTAGCAGACTCAAAAGCTCCCTTGCAGTGATAACAGCAAGGGAGCTTCTTATTTCATAAGAACAATCACCGTTCTATAGTGAAGAGATAGTCAAGCATGTCTTCACCGCTGCTAGGCAGCATTGCAAACTTCCCTCTAGCTGCCGGTTCAAGCCACAGTCGTAGCCAGTAGTTTCCCTGGACCCGAACAAGCTTCGAGGCAATCGGTTGTTTCTGTTCAAGAATTGCTGTGATCCTGCCGGCCATTGCGTCGGTCTCTTCCCAGGATTCCTCTTTTAGTTCTACCCCTTCGTTTTCAGTCAGCAGAGTTCGAATTGATCGGAACTCCTCCGCCTGCATAAGCCCGCTCTCAACCTTCAGTCCACTCATCAATTCCAGGGCCAGGGCCGCCGAAGCATCCAGACGGTCTTCAAAGCCCAGATAGAGCAACTTCGATCCAGCAACTCGAACAGGGACCAGGCCTAGCTTATCCACGAAGGTTCGCGGTGCCACCAGAGCCATCTCACGCGCGGAAAATCCACGGGAACTCAAGACAGGACAGCTCCATTGAAGACTCAGTGCACGTGTGATGTACTCCGAAGCGATGCCGCATTCAGAGATAAGGATCTCCCCGATGCGACCTCCCGTTGTACGTTGAAGATCGAGCGCGTACTGCAACTGGGAATGTGTGATCCATTCCTGGGACAGCATCAACAGTCCCAAAGGAACCCGATGTCGATGAGGAGCTACTGTTTCTGCAGTGTGATCAGCAGATTCACGTCGTACCGCAGCGCGAACAAAATTCAGAACACAGCGCCCGCTACACCCCCACTGATCTTCAAAGATGGGACGCTTCCGATTTCGCCATGGAGCAATCCAGGTGGATGTGCACTGCAGGCTGGAGCATGTCCTCTTTCCAGGGCTGCTCTCTGTCAGCATCTCGGAGACGCGGTTCGATGGCTGATAACGGTCACCATCCCAAACCAGCGGATTGTTGAGTGCCGACCCTTGCAAATTATCGAAACCTTGATCTGACTTCTTCCCTAAAAAAAGCATCGTATGCTCTCCAGCCGCAGCTGCGGCGCTGCCACTTCAGTTACCCGTAAAGCAAAATTTCCGCTAACGACAACGACCTCGCCCTTTGCAACAATCCTGTCTCCTACCACCAGCTCCACTGGCTCAGTCACATGGCGGTCGAGCTCTAACACGGTGCCCGGTCCGAGCTCCAAAACTTCTTGTAACGCCATCTCCCGTGCACCAAAGCGGAGAGTCGCGTCCAGATCGATGTCGCAGAGAAGATCCATCTTCGATGCGAATTCCCCATTCTCCATTCCACCCTCTGCCTGTTCCATTTCGTTCTCCTTTTAGATAGCCCGCGACTCTGCTGCGGGGCTCGACGTGCTTTGTGGCAATGGATTAAATAGCGGAGCCTCCAGTCGCGCTCCGCGGTGCTCACCACTCCGAACAGCTTGTGCTTTGCCCATAGGCAGTCCTCCCACAATCAGCTCGGAGGACTCATAGCGTGGAACCGGAAGACGAAGAACACTTCCCGGCTCAAGTGCCGCAATTTGGCTTGCGCGCAGACGCACAGCTGGAAGCTGCAGCAAAACCTCGACCTTTGAATCAGACATCAACTCGCGCATCCTCGCTGCGGATTCCCTTGATCTCCGTCGCGGGCGATCTCCTTCGGCAATCAGTCTTCGCAGAATCGCGTTCAATACAACTGCCGGCAGACAGAGATTGATCACGCCCTGCACCTCCGGCATTCGGACCTCGAAACTTACACAGAGTGTCTTTTCTGCGAGAGTCATGGTCCTTGCCGCCTGCGCTTCGGTCTCTCGTTTTTCGAAGGCGAACTCCAGACCAACTGCCTGCCATGCCAGGGTCAATTCCTGAACGATCATCTCAAGGACTGACCTCATAATGGCTTCTTCGATGTCTGTGGGCTCACGCCGCTGCGCAGCTCGGCCCACTCCTCCGAGCAGCACATCTACAACCGGGGCCACCAGCGCAAGATCCAACTCCAGCAGTCCAACCGCTCCGAGAGGTTCCAAACGCAACGAACAGATGTAGGCCATCGACGAGAGCCTCTCAAGAAACTCACTGAACGGGAGCTGTTCCCCGGCGACAAGCTTGACGCGAAACGGCATTCGAAGCCAGGCCCCCATGGAATGCATTAAGTTTCTTGCGAATAGATCGTTGACGGTGGTAATGGCCCTTAACTGATCGTTACTGATCTGGCCTGCACGGCTAAAGACATACTTCTCCGGCCCTTTATCGACCTCTACTTTGACGGCTTTTGCTGATGCATTCGCTGCTGCAAAAAGCGCATCGATATCTTCTTGACCAAGATTCTTTTCCATCAAAAGCGTCTCCTGAGAGATCTCCCTCAATTCCCTGTCAGCGGTTCAAGTCGGGACGTCTGCGTTCCTGTTTCCCGCTCTTATTGGTCTCCACAGATCGTAGCCCCGCGAGAGAACTTCGCAGTCGCAGCACTGCCGCGGAATGAATCTGAGAGACACGTGATTCGACCACTCCCAATGTCAAACCGATCTCACGCATCGTCAGCTCTTCGTAGTAATAGAGGGTCAGCACCATCCGTTCTTTCTCAGGTAGGTCCTCAATAGCATCCGCCAGCCTCTGCTTCATCTCCCCTTTGAGACAGCGAAACAATGGATCTTCTTCCGGAGATCCTGGAACATAGGCAAGTTCCTCATCTCCGGAGTCCTCGGAACGCTCCATATGCAGGCTTCCGATCTCCAGCCCTTTGAGGTCTCCGAGAAGCTGATGATACTCGGAGAGCGTTAGCGCCATTTCGCCTGCGATCTCCTGTTCTGTCGGAGCTCGCCGCATTCTCTGAGTCACTGTACGAATTGCCTCCTCGACGGCTCGCCCCTTCCTTCTGAGTTCGCGTGGACTCCAATCCAGGGTCCTCAAGGAATCGAGGATCGCTCCCCGGATCCTGAACTGTGCATAGCTCTTGAACTGAACTTTTTTGTTGTGATCAAATTTTGAGAATGCATCGATCAGGCCCACCACACCGGCCGAGATGAGATCGTCAAGGTCAACGTGCTGAGGCAATCGCTCATGAATGCGGCGGGCAATATATCGAACCGTAGGAAGATGCTCCATCAAAAGCAGATCCCTGTCTTGTGCAGAATCCGTCTGAGTAGCTTGCTCCGTCTTCGCAGCATCACTCATAAACGGCTTACATGCAGGCATCGTCATTGCCTCCTCGCTTTCGCTGCCAAGCCACTGCGGCTTCCCTACACCTTCAGCAACCAGATCCAGAGCTACAGGTCGTGCTACGTTCATCATTTCCTCCTCATCAAGTCACATTGCAGATTTGCTCTGCTAGCCCTCAACCGACCGTTCCGATACTCTTTACCCGCACTTCCGGAGGAATCTCCACCGGGGAAAGTACCGTCACCTTGGGAAGAAAAGGCTCCAGCCAGCGTCTTACGTGATAACGCGCCGGACTCGGACATAAAAGCACGGGAAGGGCCGATCCCAACGAGGGTCCGGTTAGTCGCTTCACAGAATCCACAAGCCGCCGAAGGAAGTCCGCTGGCAGACCTCCGGAACGAGAACCATCGCCTAACAGCATGCTCGCGCTCTGTGGATCGAACGTGCCGATAAGCTCGCTTTCGACACTCTGTTCCAGCATCATGACCTTCAGGCCCCCATCCATATCCAGTAATGGACGCACCAATCCGCGGCCGAAAGACTGTCGAACCGCTTCTACCAAATGGACCAGACTTTTTGATTGCTGTGCAGCTTCGACCAATGTCTCCAGAATTGAGCCGAGATCGCGAATCGATACCTGCTCCCGAAGCAGCTGTTGTAGGACCTTCTGCACCTCCCCGAGTGACAGGAGCTTCGGAACCAATTCCTCGACAAGTTTTGGATGTGTTTCATTGATGCTGTCCAGAAGCCGTTTGACCTCCTGCCGCCCCAATAGCTCATGAGCATGGCGTCGGATCAACTCTCCCAGATGCGTGCCAATCACGGTCGTTTGATCAACTACCGAGTACCCTGCCGCTAACGCCTGCTCTTCGAATCCCGGTTGAATCCAACGGGCACTCACACCAAACGCTGGTTCCCTGGTTTCAATACCGGGCAGTGGCCTTGCCTTCGGATCTGCATTCACCGCAAGCAGACAATTCTGTTCTGTCTGCCACCGGGCAATCTCGACTCCTCTCAAACTTACGACATACTCACGCGGCTTCAAACGAAGATTGTCTGTGATGTGGACCGACGGAACGATGAAGCCCAGCTCAGTTGCAAGATGTCGTCGAAGAGCGCGAACCCGATTCAGCATCTGTCCACCCTGCTTCTCGTCAACGAAAGAGATAAGCTGGAAGCCAATCTCCAGGCTCAGCTCATCAATCTTTAAGAGCGAGGCAAGATTTTCGTTGACCGTCCCCTCTGTCGTCTTCGCCTTGCTGGAAGGTGTGTCCTCACTTCCGCTTTCTACAACTGGGGATTGCCCGGCTGGAAGCTTCCGCGCAATCAGGGCGACTCCCGCCGCCATCAGGACAAACGCAAGCTTTGGCAGTCCGGGAATCAATGCCAGTGCAATCAGCACACCGCACGCAATCCATAGCGTATTCCTGCCCTTCAGGAGCTGAGTCCCTAGTTCCTGATCGAGCGAGCCCGAGGACGAAGCCCGGGTCAGGACCATCCCCCCAGCTACCGACACCAGAAGGCTCGGAATCATCGTAACCAGACCATCGCCCACGGTCAGGATGGTATAAGTCTTGACCGCCGTGGCCAGGTCCGTTCCTTGTTGCAAGACTCCTATAAGAAGACCCGCGACAATATTGATGACGGTGATCAGAATGGTTGCCATTGAGTCGCGCTGATTGAAACGCGCCGCGCCGTCCATCGCTCCGTAGAACTCAGCTTCACGTGCAATGGCTTGTCGCCGTTTGCGAGCTTGTTGCTCGTCGATCAAGCCGGCGTTCATATCCGCATCGATCGCCATCTGCTTGCCCGGCAATGCATCAAGAGTAAATCGAGCCGTAACTTCGGCAGTTCTAACGGCGCCATGGCTCACTACCAAAAACTGAATTGCGATCAACGCAAGAAACAGAACGAATCCGACAACGTAGTTTCCGCCGACGACGAACTGACCGAAGGCTTCGATCACGGATCCGGCTGCCGCTGTACCCTCATGCCCATGCAATAGAATTCTGCGGCTCGAAGCAAGGTTGAGAGATAAGCGAAACAACGTCAGCAAAAGAAGCAAGGTAGGAAAGACCGAAAAGTCCACGGCACGCCTTACCTGCACCGCAGTGAGAAAGACAATAACCGATGCGGTAATTGACGCTGCCAGCAGCAAGTCGAGCACAAAGCTCGGAATCGGGATCAACATCACAAAGATGACGCTGATGGCGGATACCGGCAGTAGAAAAGCTTGTATCTTTGCCGGAGACCAGCCCGGCGACTTTTTGACGTTCACATTCCACCTCCTACACCGTGCATTCCCGTTGTCCTCACTGCGGGATAGGTCAACGCCGGCTGATGCATATGCTGTGCCTGACGCTGCCGTCGAACCCGCTCCTCTACCTTTTGGCGATAGAGGTAGGCCAGAATTCCTGCCACTGCCGAGTACAACTCAAATGGAATGGATTGCCCCGGTTCCACCGTTCGGTAAAGGCTCCGTGCGAGAGGAGGATTTTCGACGATTGGCACCCCCGCCCACTTTGCTTCCTCACGAATCTCTGTCGCGAAAAGATCGCGGCCTTTTGCGAGGACGACAGGAGCCTGCATCGTCTCAAAGCTGAACTCGAGAGCGACGGCATAATGCGTTGGATTGGTAATCACAACGCTTGCCCTTGACATATCGGCCTTTACCTTTCGTCTCCGCATCGCATGCTGAATCTGGCGGATCTTTCCTTTGATCTCGGGATTTCCCATCGCATCCCGCATCTCTTCACGGATCTCCTGTTTGCTCATCTTGAGTCGCTGATTCCAGCTTCTCCATTCGATCGCATAGTCGATTCCGGACCAGGCCAGCATCAACCATGCCGCGTCCAGACAGAGGTTGTAGGCACTCGAGAAGGTCGTAGGCAAGCGAAGCAGGCTCATCGAAGGCATCGATGACAAATTCTCTTTGAGAGCACTCCACCCCAGAAAAACCATCACTGCGGCGGGAACCAGTGACTTCACCAGGCGCATTGCCTGGCGGAGGCTGACGAGATTTTTTACGTTCTCTGCCGGATTCAGCTTGGAAACTTTCAACTGAATGGCGTTCGGATGAATCTGCAAGCCGCCAGTCTGGGCAATTCCGGTCATCAGAGCGCTGCCAAAACTTGTCACCAAAATGAGACCTACCGGGAGGAGCACTGGATGAAGCATCTGCCACACCGACTCAATCCACTGCTGTTCTCCGCTCACCTCTCCAACGCCCGCAGAACGCAAACTGTCGAGGTAGGCTTTGCTCCAACTACTCGAGAAGCCGTGGGCTGTGGCGCCAAGCATCAAGACGCCTCCCAGCATTGCAACGGCCGAGAGCAGTTCACGGCTATGGACACCATCGCCCTTCTCTTTTGCCTTCTTCTTTCGTTGTGGTGTCGCTTTTTCTGTTGCCTGTCCGCTCATGCCTTTGCAATCAACCTTCCCGCCATGTCTAGAAGAGAAGTAAAGTGACTTTCAATCCATCCGGGCCACAAGGACAGACTGGCAATCAACACGCCAAAAGAGATGAGCGTTTTTAAGGGAATTCCAAGGACCATCGCTGGAAGCTGTGGGGCGATTCTCCCTACGAGTGCAACCGTGATCTCGACGATCATGGCTGCAGCAATCACCGGCGCGGCGAGTTGTAACCCTGCGAGAAAGATGCCGCCTGCCATCTCTGTCAATGCGAGTCCTGTCTTCGCCTGAATCATGGCATGCCCTACCGGAACCGAACGGAAGCTCCGAACCAAGGCTGCCAGCAGGGTGCGATCCAGTCCAGTATTGATCAGGACCAAGGTACCCAACCAACTCAGGAGTTGCCCTAGTACTGGCGTCTCAATCTTTGAGTTGGGATCGAGAAGGTTCACCAGCGAAAAACTGAACTGCATCCCGAGAAGCGTTCCCGCAAACATCAAAGCCTCATTGAGCATCATGAGGGCCAAACCGAAAACAAGTCCCACCCCCAACTCGCCCAGTACGGCCATCATGTCGAGCGAAGGCCTTGCATCTGGAACCGCGCCTACTGCTGGCGCAAGCAACAACGTAACTGCGAAGACAAAACCGGCTTTGATTCTGGGAGCAATCGCGACGGACGAAAAAATAGGGGCAAACACCATCAACCCGCTGATGCGAATCATTACAAGAAGTGCCACTGTCAGAAACTGCGGCCACGCAACAGACCCGCCCACCGTTAGTTCTCCCATGACCTATCCCAAATACCGATGAAAGTCATGAAGCAATCGACTCGAGTATTCAATGGCGCGGTGAATCATCCAGGGTAGGGTCACCATCGTTACTGCGAACACCACCATCAAGCGTGGCACGGCTGTGAGGGTCTGTTCCTGCACCCCCGTAAGCGTCTGGGCAAGACTGACTAGTAGGCTAATAAGACAGGCACTCAGCAACAAAGGTGCACTCAGGAGCATCGCTTCGATTAGTAGTCGTCGGATCAGCTCAACGGTTTGGTCTGGCCCCATCTCTTCCTCCTCAGCTCAGAAGCTTTTAATTAATTGATCGGCCAGCAGATTCCATCCATCGACCATCACAAACAGCAGGATCTTCAATGGTGTAGAGATCACCACTGGTGGAAGCTGCATCATGCCAATCGATGTGGTTACGCTTGCAACAACAAGGTCCACCAGAAGAAACGGCAGAAAAAGCACAGCGCCGATCTGGAAACCAGCTTTCAATTCGCTCAGAATGTAGGCAGGCACGACCACCTGTATCGGAAGATCCTCTTTGGTCGCGGGCCGTGCGCTCATTGCGGCCGACGCAAAGACTGCGAGATCCTTCTCGCGAGCATAGCGCAGCATGTATTGCCGGACAGGCTGGATACCGCGGCTCACAGCCTCCTCGCCAGAGATTGCTCCCACGCGATAGGGAGTCACTGCCTGCTGCTCTACCTGGAGCAAAACCGGGGTCATCAGAAACCAGGTCATCATCAGACCGAGTCCCATCAACACCTGATTCGAAGGCGCGGTCTGGGTGCCAAGGGCTTGCCGCAAAAAGTGAAAGACCACTAGCAGCCGGACCAGCGGTGTTACCGATAGCAGGATTGCTGGAATGAGGGTCAGCAGGGTCAATCCAAGAACGATCGACCATGGCACACTGTGATTTACCTTCAGTGCATCCTGAATCGATTCAGTTGCATTGTCGATCGGGCCCACAACTTTTGAAGCGCCTGTCCCATGTGAGGAACGATTCTGCAGATTCTCTTTCATTCGCGGTTTAGAGCTCTTCTGCGATATCAGGTTTCGCCTCGCCTCCTTCTGTTTCGCCGCGATCAGGGGATGAGTCTGTGCAGAGAGTATGGGGCTGACCACGAGTATTAAGAAAAGCCCCGCGATGGTTCTCCTTATTCGCATGGACCTTCCTGATCAACGCACGACGCTATCGCTCCCACTCTGACAATGGTGTTTATCTGGTCTGAACTACCGCCTACGAGGAAGTGCTCGCCTGAGCAACGTACAAGCATCAACTGGCGCTTACCCCCCAGTACAAGTGTCTCCAGCAACTCCATCTGCCGGACCGTCGCGGACTTAGCCGCCCGCCGGGCAAACCACCAACGAAGCAGAGATTCCGCGAGCCCGTCCTGTCGCATCGTATTTGTCTTTGGCGTTAGCGCCCGCATATAAGTGCTGATCCTTTATGAAATCTGTTACGCCAACCGGGTGAGTCGTACCATCAAGGTCTGGTCCACAACCTCAAATTCGCCCCAGGCCACCTGAACGGTCCCACTCTTCAGCGGAATATCTTCCGTGTGTGACCATTCACTCTCGACAATCTGGCCCGGTACAAGACGTAGAAGATCTCCCACTTTGAAGCCGATAACTGGGATCCCGGCAGTTGTGGCGACAGTCATTCGCGACAGGAGCGGCCAGGATGGATGCTCCTCAATCCGCATCATCCATGACGGTTGCGTTGAAGTAACTGTTGTCGAGGATTCCCTAACCGGGTTCGATTCCACCTTCGCCAATTCGTTTTCCGGCATCTCTTTCAACCTCTCGCGTACTAGCGCTGTACCAGAAACTCGGTGAAAAACAGGTCGGCCACCTTGACGCTTGGGTTCTGGTCAGTCAGAGATTTTTTTAGCTCCGCCTTCAGTCGTTCCTTACCGTCTGCGGCCAACAGTTGGTCCGATGTCTGCCGGCCAAGTACGGTAAGGGCTATGTCGCGCATTGAGGCATCAGCCTCTTTTCCGGGAGACTTGGTCTCTGTACCTTTTGTCTCTTTGCTTTTGTCCGTTGGAGGATCGACGATCTGGAATGTGATCGCGGCTCGCAAGTAAGCGCTTCCCGAAGGATCGGCGAGATTGACTAGCAAAGGATCAAGCGCAACCGTATGGGTCTTGATCGTTTCTGATGAGACTGGAGATCTCTCAGCCACCCGGAGCGGAACCTTACCTGATCGCAGCAAGTAGTAAACAACTCCACCGACTGCTGTGGTTGCGACAAAGACTCCTACCACAATAGAAATCAACAGTGGAACGATCGGAATCTTCACCGGATCCGATGTAATCTTCGCTTGGATGACAGGAGGTGTAGTAGCCATGATGCCTGTGCTTGGTGCAACCGAAGGTCCAAATATCAGGCAGACTCGATTAGTGAATCTTCACAGTCCAACAAGACGGGAGCAAGACGAAGAGGACGGCCGAGGCCGCCCCTTTGTTAGAAACTCCTAAGGAAGATTAGCGAATCATTCCCAAGGTCGCCTGTGTTACCGAATCGAAGGTGGTAATCGTCTTGGAATTAGCCTCAAATGATCGCTGGGCCACAATCAGGTTCGCGAATTCAGTCGAGATATCTACATTTGATTGTTCGAGTGTAGAGTCATCCACTGTTCCACGACCACCCGTCCCTGCAAGGCCCACCACTGCATCTCCTGATGCTGCAGTGGTCTCGAAGCTATTGTGCCCCACTCGTACGAGTCCCTGTGTGTTTGTGACCGTAGCTACAGCAACCTGGCCAACGACCTGTGTGTGGTTATTGTCGAACTTTGCCGTTACGACGCCGTTCGCATCCACAGTGAAGCCCGAATAGTTTCCACTGGCATAGCCGTCCTGCGGGGCCGCACCCGTGGTTGAGGCTGCTGTCGTCTGTGTGATCGTGGGACTTCCGCCACTAGCAAGATTCCAGTTGAAGTTCAGATCGCTGGCACCGTCGGCTAGCCCCGGAAACGTAATGTTGTTGATTGACCCTGAAGGTGAGGTCAGATTTCCATTGGAATCAAACGTGAGCGTTCCGGTATTGTTAGCGGGAACTCCCGAAGCATCACCCGCCGGAAGTGCCACGCTATAGTCCCACTGATTTTGAGCGGTTTTTGTATAGGTCACCGTCAGAGCATGGCTTTTGCCCAGAGAGTCATAGATCGTGACGGGGGTTGTGAAGGACGTTCCGGTTGAAGCAGCGGCATTCAGGTTTGCCGTGATCGAGATATTCTGGGTGGCCTGGGCAGCCTGGGTTACGCCTACCGGAAGCTGGATCGGAACCAATGCTGCATTGACATTGACGACGCCGTTTGCAGCCGGATAACCCATGACACTTGCGCCGGAGGTCGTTGTCAGATCACCGCGTTGGCTCAGCTGAAAGTCACCCGAACGGGTAAGCTGCTGCACACCACCCTGATTGACCACAAAAAATCCATTCCCGCTAAGGGCCATATCGTTCGATTGACCGGTAGGCAGAAGTGTTCCCTGGGTAAAGTCTGTTGCAGTGCCTGAGACACGGGTGCCCACGCCGACCTGGAGTGGGTTATTCGATCCCGACGTTCCGATCTGTTGATAGAACAAGTCTTCAAACGTCGTTCCCTGCTCTTTGTATGCCGTGGTATTCAGGTTCGCAAGATTATTGCCGATCGTGTTCAATGAGGTGGTATCGGCCTGCAAACCGCTTAATGCAATCGAAAAAGATCCCATATACTTCTCTCCTTTTTTCAGTCATCCAATAAGTTGAAATCTTGTCGTTCGTATCCTTTAACCCGTAACGGCGTTTTCAACCGTGCTCAGGCCTTTGTTGATCTCAATCAGCTGCTGCAGGCTGTTCACTCCGACCAGCTGCTGGATATAAGCATTGGGATCCGTAGGTTGCGTCGGATCCTGGTTCTTCAATTCGGTCACCAACAAGGTAAGAAAGTCGTTGGAAGTGATCGTCGAGTTGTCCGTCGTCGTACCGTTGCTTCCACTCGTCTCATTTCCGGTCCCGGTTGCGTCATTGGCGCTTACGCTTTGACGACTCTTCGGGGCGAGTGCCGTTGCGACACGGTCTGCCGCCTTTCCCTGCCCAATAAGCGATCCCAGCTGTGATAGGTCCATCATCTCCTCCGTCCTCTTTGCCTACGCCCGTATGCTTAGCCAGCCACCGGCTATCGCATAGCCCATCGACAACGCTCCGTCGCCGTTGTCGTCTTCTTGAATTCCCGCGCCGAAACTATCATCTGCCCTGCTCGCTAAGGCGCCTTCGCCGTTTGGGCCTCTTCCTTGCGAGTCGGTGGATCCTCCCCCCATTCCATTTCCTCGCTCACCACCGGAGCTAAGGTTTGAAAAGTCCATTGCGGATGGAGTTGCATGGACTGCCAATGAACTAACGTGAACCTGCTCTTGGTGCAGAAAATCTGTGAGGGTAGGCAGCTCCCGTCGCAGCATCTCTGTTTCCGAAGCAGAGTTGGAAGAAACGGAAGCATGGATGCCTCCATCTCCCGACAGCTCCGCTCGGACCTTCAACCATCCATGGCTCCCCGTTGGAATACCAACCTCAAGGGTTGTTGATGTAGCTGTCAGCGCCTTGTGCTCGGGGTTCTCATAAAGAATCGGAGAGAATGCAGGATCCTGAGCAGGCTTCCCCGCATAAGTATCGGCCGTTACCTTACCGGTTTGGGACGGGACGAGCTGCGCATGCGGCGATGAAACAACAGAAGGCCCGCCAGATTGCAGCTCAACTGCCGTCAAGAGCTTCCCTTCATGGGGCGCTGACTTCATCTCACGATTTTTGCCCCCGTCAACAGCCTGCGCAATGACAACCGACCTGGGTTCCAGGACCTTCTGATCCGGTAGCTTTGCCTGCGATCCTGAGGTAGTTGTTTCAGAATCGTTGATGTTCTTTGCATCCACCCTGAGAGAAGAGCGCACTGTAGTACCCTCTCTCAGGGTTTTAGCAATGGGTTTCATCCCAGGCTGAATTGCTGACGTTGAAGTCTTTTCTTCTAACTGTGTTGTCGGAGGAGGAGGTGGCGCCTGAAAGTTAGCGACATGCGATATTTCATCTTGCGAGGCGGTCGAAATGGCCATACCGTCTACACTCGCCATTCTCACAGCATCTTTTTTGTCATCGACTTTTTTATCCGCCTTATGTTCGACAACCCCTTCTTTGTGTTTGGCAGTTCCATCCATAACGTCGGACCCTTTTTTAGTGAGCTTTCCGCTGAGCCTCAAACAGTCGTTTTCCATTGTTTGCGGGGCCAACAAAGGAGCATCTGAAACAGGTTCAACCAGGAGCTGTGATATCGCCTCGTGCGTCTTCGCCGGAGGCTGATTTGACACGCCTTCCTGCTCTCCTCCCAAGCCTGCAGTCTTCATCTCGTCACTTTTTTTATTTTGATCAAGCGCGGTCGAGATGGTGGCACCATCTTTTTCTGTTTCTGCGCGCGGAGGATTCACCTGCGAGGCGAAGCTCGGCTGTATGGCGATCTTCTGAGCTGGCATCTTTGCCGGAGCGGGCCCGGTAGGATTTTGTTCACGCTCAACGAGATTAAGATTCTTCAGCTTCTGTTGATCGTCCAAGACTCCACTCTTCGCTGGAGGGGCCCCATCGGTTTCGGTCTTCGACAGGCTTTCCCCAAACCTTTCCGCAAAGGAAGTCGTCAAACCATCTCCTTCGAAATGTCTGGAGAGCGGCGGGTTCTGCATCTGCTCCGGTCCGATGATGCTCTTCGCAATCCTCATCTCCGCTCATCTCCCAGTCTCAGGAATGCAACCAACGTGCCAAATCTCCGAATTGCATGATTAGGATAAATTTATCGACTTGGCCTTCCCGTTCGTGTCTTTTTCCGCTGTTTCTGTGCCAGAAAACGATCGTCGGATACAGCTTGTTGCCTGTGCTCTTCGACGGTGTAGATTTTCGAAAGCTCTGCTTCAACTAGGCTCTTCATGCGCTCGCTCCAAATCCGACTGTCCTTGTATCGAATCTGTGCAAGTTCGCGAATCTCGCAGCGTTGTTCAAGAATCGGCGCCAGTTGCCGATTCTTTCGAACGGCCACTTCCTCCCGCACCATCATTGCCGACCGGCCGACGAGATCTTGATTCGGTAGGGCCAGGCGTTCCGTCTTCCAGGCCGCATCTAGCGTTGCAACCTCTCTGCGGATCGTGCTTTCGACCTCGCCCACATTTGCTGCAGCCAGACGGGCTTCCAGAGAGTGCATCTCCTCGATCAACCCATATACAGACCCCAGCCGTTTCAGTGTGAGCAGACGCTGCATCGCTACAACTCCATTGCCGTCAATCGTTCAACAGTCTCTTCTAGAGTTACTTTCTCTTCACTCTCCTGCTCGAGAAAAGCTCGAATGGCGGGCATCGCCTGTATTGCCCGGTCAAGCTCGGCATCTCCACCCGGTTTGTAAGCTCCAATACGAATCAAATCCTCTGAGCGTGCATGTGCTGCTAGCAGCCGACGCATCATCGCGGCCTGTATCTTGTGTGTTCGGCCCACAACAGCGGGCATCAAGCGGCTTAGAGAGTCAAGCACATTCACCGGTGGATACCATCCTGCTGACGCCATCTGTCTCGACAGAACCACATGGCCATCGACAAACGAGCGAACGGAATCCACGATCGGATCCTGCTGATCATCTCCCTCCATCAACACCGTGTAGAACGCTGTAATGCTCCCCCGCTCAAAATTTCCCGCCCGCTCCACAAGTTTCGCCAAACGGGTAAACACCGACGGCGTATAACCTTTGGTTGCTGGGGGCTCCCCCGCGGCAAGACCAACCTCCCGTGCTGCCATGGCATAACGCGTCAAAGAATCCAGCACCAGGAGCACATGCTTGCCCTGTGCGGCATGGAATTCAGCAACCGCCGTTGCCGCCAGAGCCGCTCGCATTCGCAACAACGGGCTTTGGTCTGAGCTGGAAACGAGAAGAACAGCGCGGCGCATCCCTTCCGGCCCCAACGAATCTTCTACGAACTCTCGGACCTCGCGCCCGCGTTCCCCTACTAATCCCACTACTGTCAAATCAGCCGCAGTGTTCCGCGTCATCATTCCAATCAGCGTGCTCTTTCCTACGCCCGAACCACCGAAGATACCAATTCTCTGCCCTCTTCCTACAGTCAGCATTCCATCCAGGACACGAACCCCGGTGCTCATAGCCTCTTTAATTGGCACCCTCTCCATGGGATGAGGAATGACTCCATCCAGCGGCCATGACGCCTGCATTCGCGGAGCTGCAAATCCATCCAGCGGCGCTCCTAAAGCGTCGAGAATTCTTCCTTCCATCTCCTCGCCGACTGCGATACTCGGTACAGCCCCCGTCGCGGAAAGGGCATCTCCGTAGCGAATTCCACGCGCTGTCTCCAGCGGCATCGCCAGTACATTGCGACCTCGAAACCCGATAACCTCGCCGCGATGTCTCCTTCCCTGCACATCGACAATCTCGCAGCATTCGCCTACAGAACATAGGGGCCCTTCGGATTCGATGGTCTGCTCGTTGGCTTCGATTACGCGTCCAGTCCAGCGCCAAGCCGGACCTCGCTCCAACTGAGCGAAGTAAGGTGTCAAATGTTCCATATCTTCCAGGGGATAGCTGCAGATCATGACGGCCTCTGTTGCAGCAAATCAAAGAAGCCCTTCTCAATCTCTTCGAGCTGGGCCTTAATTCCAAGGTCTACCCGGCCAACCGTCGTGTCCAGGACACACTCTCCCGCTTCTAATCGGCCATCTCCGCTCACCGTCACATCCTCGTGGTGGGCGGCGGCAAGAATCCTCTTCCAGTCTCCTAACTGATCCTCGGGAATACGAAGTGTCACAACTTCACTCCCCCGCACTTTGTCGAGTGCAACTCTCACTACTCCTTGAAGCAGGAGAGGATCCATTTCTGTCTCACGATGCAGCACACGCGATGCAATCGCCAGGGAAAGCCGGACAATCTCTTTCTCGATTGCCGCAAAATAGCGTGTGCGTTCTTTAGAGAACTGTTCGCAAGCCCGCACGATAGCCTGGCGCTCGCGTTCGATCCTATTCTCCATCTCAGCTGCCAGCTCTTCACCCACGGCAACACGCGTCTGCTCTCGCGCAGCAGCAACTTCCCTCTCATGCAGCTCTGTCAGGGACCTCAGTCGCTCGTCCAGCTCCACCAGAGCATCGTCTTCATGCTGACTGTTCGTGGCGGGCATAACAGCTTGCAAAATCTCAACTGCTTCCTGTCTTGACGAATCTCTTAGGTCTTCGAATTCGAGGGGAACGGCTGCGCGTATTGCTGCCTGTCCACGTAGCTCCATGTCAAATGGCGAGGTCATCGTCGGCCCCGATCTTCAAAAGCATCCTTCCTTCACTCTCCAATTGGCGGGCTAGGGCGAGCAGCTCCTGCTGCGCCAGGCCAACATCCTTCATGCGTACCGGGCCCATCACCTCCATATCTTCCCGCAACATCTCGACAGCGCGAGAACTCATCGCTTTGAACAGATGAGCCTTGAGGTTCTCTCTACTTCCTTTCAATGCCATCGCCAGCACTCTCTTGTCGGCCGATGCTATAAATTCACGAATGCTCTCCGCCGGCACAGTCAGAAGGTCTTCGAAGGTGAACATCAGGTTGCGGATCCCGAGCGCCAGCTTCGGTTCCTCTTGCTCGATCTCTTCCAGAATTACTTTGCTGGCTGTTTGATCCACCCGGTTCAGAAGCTCCGCCACAGCCTTAAATCCTGAATAGGACTTACGTCCCCCATTTCCCATGCCTTCCATGCGTTGATGCAACACCAGTGCTACCTTCTGGGCCATCTCTGGTGAAAACTGCCTCATCTCAGCCAGCCGCTTCACAACATCCACACGCATCGCTGGTTGCAGTTGCATCAAAATCATCGACCCGCGTTTGGCGTCGACATGAGCCAATACGAGAGCGATGGTTTGAGGATGCTCATTTTCTAAAAATTTGCTGAGCTGCTGGGGATCCATCTTCTGCAGCGCGGCCATATCTCCATTCGCCCGCTCCCGAATCCTTTTTACCTGTGCCAAGAGAGCTTCCGCCTTGGAGGGACCGAAGGCTTCGGTCAATACACGCAATGCATACTCCGGCCCTCCCCGCACCATGTACTGTTGCGTCTCGAGCAGCCCATAAAACTCCGTAAGCACTTGAGTCAGGTGTTGTGCTTTGATCTCCCCCAGCCGTGTGATCTCTTCTGTCACACGATGAACATCTGTTTCGGAGAGGCTCTGGAAGAGAGTCTTCGCAAGGTCATCCCCCAGCGCGACCATCAGAATTGCGGCTTTTCGCAAACCGGAGGCCTCAAGCGGTTCGAACCCTGACGATTCAGGAAGCATCAGTGGATTGCGTTGGCCTGTATTTGCTGCAACTTTTCCAACATGCTTCGCCATCAGCCCAAATCCTCCGAATTTCCGATCCATGCCTCAATCAGCCGCGTGCTCTGCACCGGTTCGCGTCGAATATGTTCGGCAACCTGTTCAAAGACGCCCTGATGCTGCATCTGCTCCTTTGTCTTATGGGGCAAGGAAAGCGGTGTGTCCATCGCTTCGGCCAACAGATTATGGTGTTGTTCGACTTCCATACCTGGACTGTCTGCCCCTGAAGAGAGCAACGCAGGCTCACGCAGAGTCTCCACAACCTGTCGTGCTATCGGACGCAGTACAAACAGAACGAGTAGGATGGCGCAAAGACCAAGAGTGACGGTCTTCGCCAGACCAGGCTGAGTTCGCGCCAGCGTGCGCGCCTCTTCCATCATCTGCTCCATTACAGGTGGTTTAGCCTCTGGCGAGTTCGAGCTGAAGCTGACATTTTCAACAACCACTTGATCGCCGCGCCTGGCGTCAAATCCCACCGCAGCCTGTGCCAGCTGTTCCAGCCTGCGCATCTCCTCTGCACTCCTCGGTTTCCATTTCAGATACTGGGCTTTACCTGTCCCTTCCACGATGCTGCGGTCGTTAACAACGATCGCAGCTGTAATCCTGCGTATTCTTCCTGGCCCTTCTTCTGTATGGACCAGGTGTTTCGTCACTCCATACGTTCCACTTTCCTCGCGAAGACTCTGTCCCGCGCCAGCGCCTTGCTGGGGATAGACCGGTAGCGCCTCTTTTTGCAGGAGAGGAGGAGTTCCGGGCGCTGCAGCCGCCTGCGACCCCTGAACGGCTCCTGTCGGTGCACCTGAAGGTGAATTGCTGGCTGTTCCTGGAACCCCCATCGCCAGCTGCTGCGGTTGCTCCGACACCTGCTCACTCTTCTGTAGACTCAACGCCGCAGATTGATTTGGATCGTAGATCTCATCGGTCCGCTCTTCGCTTCCCTGCTCGTAGCCGACATTCACCGTGGCGCGAACATTGTCATGGCCAGCCAGCGGCTCCAGCATGGCGACAAGCTTCGCTTCCATCTCCTGTTCGACATCAGCAGCGGCTGCGTCTTTTGATCGCGGCTTCATATTTACCCGACCGTCCGCATCCACAAGATTCACATCCGCCGGACTAAGGTTTTCAACGGCACCCGCGACCAGGCTGCGAATGGCATCTGCCTGCTCCTCTCCCAGGAACGAACGCTTCAACTTCAACACCACCGATGCCTTCGCTGCACGTTCTTCACTCGTAAACAACGATTGTTTCGGCAACACCAGATGCACACGCGCCGAACGCACAACTCCTAACGTACCAATCGTGTGTTCCAGTTCTCCTTCAAGCGCTCTCTGGTAGTTCACCCGTTCATCGAACTCGCTGCCGACCCAGTTTGGCTTGTCGAATAATTCGAACCCCAACCGGCCCGTCTGGGGCATTCCTTTGGTGGCAACCTCCATTCGCGCCTTATCCACCATCTCCGCAGGAACTTCGATGGAGCCGCCATCGTTTGTCGTCTGATACGGAATGCCCGCAGAGGCAAGCTCCTGTGCGACCTGCTGGAGATCCTTTCCGTCGAGACCGGTAAAAAGCGGCTTCCAGTCACGGCGGCCGGCGTACCACACCATGACGACGGCCATGGCAGCAACAAAGGCTGCCAATGCCATCAACGAAGTGCGTTTCGCTGATGGCAGCGACATGATCCGATCTCGCGCGGTTGTAATCACTGCCGTGGCTCTGGCGGCAAGGCCTCCTTGAGGATCTACGGGCACCTGCCCCGCCGTCTGTAATTCGCCGCTCTTTGTCTGTTCCGTCTCAGGCATTCTCGTCTGCTCACTCAACTTTGGCTTCTATGCCGGCATGATGTTAGCAACTGCCGCCGGTGCGACTAACAGGCTTGACCCTTGTGAAGATCCACGACTCATCCGTCCGAAGTCTCTTCAGAACTGCATTCCCATCATCTGCTGATAAGCCCCGACGGCCTTGTTTCTCACCTGAAGAGCCAGCTCGAACGCCATGTCGGCTTTTTGCGTGGCAATCATCGCCTGATGGATATCCACCCCTTGTCCGCTCAGCATTCCATTTACAGTCGTTGTAGCCTGATGATCCAGCGCAGCCGTTTCCTTTACCATCGACTGCAGCAATCCTGCGAATGGCGTTCCCTTATCCCCACCGGCCTCTCCTGTTCCGAGGATCTCCGGCCCCTTCACTCCAAAGCTGGATCCACTCGCCGCCAAAGCACTGCTTCCCACAAACATGTCACTCATCTGTTCACCTCAAAATAGGAAAATCACATTCTGCCAGTTACTTCAAAATCTCCAGAGACGAAGACACCATGTTCTTCTCAGCCTGTACCGCCGACGCGTTCATACCGTAAGACCGTGTGGCGCCCATAAGGTCCACCATCTCAGTCAGAGGGTTGATGTCCGGATAAGAAACATAGCCATCCGGCCCCGCATCGGGATGCTGAGGGTCATAGCGTCGCAAAGGCGCACTCCCATCGCTGATCACACCCGTAACCGCTACCCCTCCTGGAACAGTTATTGCCGCAGTCGGGTTTTCACCATGCCAACCAACGCCACTCAGCGATGGAAGACCATTTCCTACAAGATGACTTACTAGAGAGTGCTGAAACCCTCCTTCTCCCTCGGCTTCAAAGACCACATGATGACGCTGATACGGTCCTCCTTCAGGAGTTCGTGTGGTCTCCGCGTTTGCCATATTGGACGCCACCACTTCGGCCCGCACCCGTTCGGCCTTCAGTGCAGAAGAGCTGACATCCATCACTCCAAAGAGATTCATTCGCCTACTTCGCCTCCGCATGAATTGCACTCATGACCGTCGAGTACTCATTCTTCAGCAGCTCTACACCCAGCTTGAACTGCAATTGCGCCTTCGCCAGTTGCACCCCTTCACGATCCATCGAAACATTATTGCCATCCGGTCTTGAAACCAATCCATCCACTTGCTCTGCCTGCACTCCGGCCTGGCCGGATCCATTCGAAGCTGTCATCTGCCGCATAAACTCCTGTTCAAAATCAAATCCCTTTGTCTTGTATCCCGGCGTATCCACGTTGGCCATGTTTTCAGCCGTCAGCTTCATCTGTTCCGCCGTCAAATCGAGATACTGTGTCAACGCGTTGCTCAAAGGTGTCGTCACCTGCATCACAAGACCTCCGCTTATTCCTATGCACCTGAACCTCCAAAAGAAAGCACCCTCAGATGAGAGCGCTCTAAAGCGATTGGAACTACTCCGTAGTATTTTTTACTCACACCTTCGCGCCGCTCATGCCTCGCCCGCAGCGAATCTCCTCTATCCCAATCTCCATCTGATCTCCGGAGAGAATCGTCGCCCGCTCCAGCACGTGCATTAGCTCGCGAACATTTCCTGGCCACGAGTGCCCCTTCAATCGCTCCATTGCCACCTTATTCAAACGTTTGCGCGGCATTCGCTGTCCCAGCTTCGCAAGGATGTGTTCCACCAAAAGCTCCAGATCCTCCATGCGATCCCGCATTGGGGGAACTTCGATCGGAAACACTGCCAAACGATGATAAAGATCCAGACGAAATGTTCCTTGTTCCGCTCTTTCCTGCAGAGGTTGATGCGTTGCCGCGATGATTCTTACGTCAACGCGGATCACCTCGTTGTCCCCCACCCGCTGCAGCTCGCCGCACTCGAGAAAGCGCAGCATCTTGGCTTGCAGTGCAAGCGGCATCTCTCCAATCTCGTCAAGAAACAGAGTTCCGCCATGGGCCGCTTCAATGCGTCCCGTTCGGGACTGAACCGCTCCAGTGAAGGCGCCACGAGTATGGCCAAAGAGTTCAGCCTCTAACAGCGCCTCTGGTATCGCCGCGCAATTCAGCACCGCAAATGGCTTCGTCGCACGATCGCTCAACCGATGGAGCGCCTTGGCCACTACCTCTTTTCCTGCGCCCGTCTCTCCTTCAATCAATACGGTTGTGGATCGCGGCGCTACCAGTCGAATAAGCCGCGCAAGCTCCCGCATCGGAGCGCTCTCGCCGATCATCTCCGGCAACGACTGCATCTCCAGAGCCCGTCGTGTCTCGCTATCGACGAAGCGCGGTGCCTCCGGCACACTGACGGGCGCCGCATTCCACGCCGCTGTATCGCCCATACTTGTTCCCTGAGCCTCACGGAGAGCATGTAACAGTTCGTTTCGACGCGGGCTGCGACTTCTCCCGTCAACACCGCCGTCCATTCCCATCAGGTCGACTGCCGGATACAGCGTTCGGATCTGCAACGCAAACTCACCCACCTCCAGGTCTGGCAGCCAACTATCCACCAACAAAGCCTCCGGATGCACGTCGTCCAGTCGAGCCATCGCCTCTGCGCCGCCGGCAGCTTCGTGTACCTCCCATCGCATTCCGTTCAATGAGGTCCTCAGCCTCCCGCGCAGTCCCGCATCCGCGCTGGCCAGGACAACCTTCCTTTGAGAGGATGCGCCCAGCAGAACTACTGGCTCCGCCGCTCCCGTACCCGCAATCGCCGTTTCGCCAGTCATCGTCTGTTATCTCCCGCGCCATTCTGTTGTCTGCAAAATTTCTCGCATTGCATTGATCTTCTCGTTCAAGCGGGTGCACTCGCCCAGGGCGGCTTCTATCGCCTCCCGCATGGCCGAAGGCTCTCCGCTCAGCTCTCCAAGGGCAAGCCTGCATTGCAACACCGTAAGCGGCTGGCAGAATCCGTGCAGCAGGCCATCCATCTGCTCCATCAAACGCTCCATCGTTGCTCCTTCCCGCTACGCCTCTGCCCTCGACGAGCCCACGTTATAAACCTGTGCTCTGCCAGGCATCTTTTTCAGCATGCTGCTCATGCGATATCCCTCGCCTCGAACGGTTTCAATCACGGCATGCCCACCGCTCTCTTCTGATGATGAGCTCATTTTCTTTCTGAGATAGTTCACGTACACATCCACCACATTCGTCCCTGCGTCTTCCGTCATCTGCCACACGCTCGTCAGTAGTTCGGCGCGGCTGCAGCAACGTTCTCTTCGTTGCATCAGATATTCCAGAAGAGCAAACTCTTTTGCCGTCAGATCCACCGTTCTGCCACGACGCGTCACCTTTCGCTCCATCCGGTTCAAGGCGACATCTCCGTGCCGGATCACAGGGTCCGCAAAGCGTTCTCTCCTGCGCAACAGCGCCCGGCATCGCGCCGTCAGTTCATGAAAGCTGAACGGCTTCAGCAGAAAGTCATCAGCTCCCAGATTGAGACAGTTCACGCGCTCTTCAACCATGCCCCTCCCCGTCAGCACTAACACGGCCGTGTTTCCAAAGCGGCCCGCCATCTGTTCAAGCACTTCGACCCCGTCCCTCTTTGGAAGGCTGAGATCCAGCACCAGCAGGTCCGGCGTTGCTTCCTGGAGGCGCTCGAGCGCAGCTTCTCCGTCCTCGACGCGCTCAACCTCGTGACCTTCCAGCTTCAATCCCTTTTCAAGAAACAGTCCCAAAGCAGCATCGTCTTCCACGATCAAGACCTGCATTTTCTCTCCTTAGCGCATAGCATCAGCACACATCACCGCAGGCCTTGGTTTGCTGTCTGATGTAGGCTGCGGTGTTTCATTACCTTGGTGTATTGCGAGAAAGCTTTCAAGCCTGATGTGCAGTTTTTTGCTTCGACCATTTTCAAAACGGGAATTACAGGGGAGGCCGTTGCCGAGTTTTAGCTCCGCTCTGGGGGTATCAAGAAAGTTGCTTGCAATTCGCTTTTTATTCGCTACAATTCCCGCATGGCTATCACGCGGCGGCAAAAAGAGGTTCTCGATTTTCTCTCAGGTTTTACCCAGAAGAACGGGTACTCCCCGTCCTACGAAGAGATCGCCAGCGGTCTTGGGCTCAGTTCCCTGGCTACCGTCCATAAACACGTTACCAATCTTCAAAACAAAGGTCTGTTGCAGCGTGCCCATAATCGCAGTCGTTCGATTGACGTACTGCCCGCTCGAGCCTCCAAACGGAGTGGTGACAGGCTTCCCCTCCTCGGACGCATTGCTGCAGGAAGGCCCGTGGAAGCCATCGAAACCGCCGAGAGCATCTCGCTCGGAGACATCATCGGAAATCGTGAGGTCTTCGCCCTCGAGGTGCGTGGTGACTCCATGCGCGATGAGCACATCGTGTCGGGCGACTATGTTCTGGTCGAACGGACGCGGACGGCCCGGGAAGGAGAGATTGTGGTAGCTCTCGTCGACGGTTCCGATGCTACTCTCAAGCGTTTCTATCGCGAAGGAAGCATGATCCGTCTTCAACCCTCCAACACCGAAATGGCTCCCATCTTTGCGCCGGCAGCGAATGTCAGTATCCAGGGAAAAGTCCTTGGGGTCCTCCGCAAATACGCCTAAAACCATGCGCCCTATAAGCCTTTCTGTCTCCATTTCTCTGGTTCCTACCCGGAATCATTGTTTTTCGTCTAAATCTTACGGAACCCCGGGCCACCTGCTTGCGTAGTCTCTCTTCGAGAAGCTACACCTTTACTTGAACGCAACAGCAACCACCGGGAGCAAGACCTTGGCTACTCAACGGAAACAGAAGCGCAACCTGTGGATTTGGACCGGTGTTATCGGTGTTGTTCTTGCCGTCATCCTTGGGGTGGCTGTTGCTGCGCGAGGAAACACTGCCAAATTGGAGCCATCCCAGCTAGCCAAGGCTGAGAAAGGCGATATCGCCCGCTCGGTCGTCGCAACAGGCAAGGTACAGCCCATTACGAAAGTCGAGCTCAAATCCAAGGCCTCCGGCATCGTCACCCGTCTTGACGTCGATATCAACCAACACGTCAAGCAAGGCCAGGTTCTTGCTCAGCTCGATCAAATCGAGATTCTCGCTCAGGTTAACGCCCAGAAGGCCCAGCTCGCCGCGGCGGAATCCAATGCGCGCGCGGCTCAGGCAGCCATTGAATATGACAAGGTCAACGCCGAAGCGCCCGACCTTCCCATGTTCAAAAACACCTATGAGCGCGCTCTCTCGATGTCTAAAGATGGTGTTGTCTCGCAACAGGCCCTGGATGACGCCCAGCAAAAGTACCTCGCCGCGGCCAATACCCGCGATAAGGCCACAGCACAGATTGCAGTCGATACCTCCAAGCTTCACCAGGCCCAGGCTCAGGTACAGCAGTCGCAGGCCTCTCTCAAACAGCTTGAAGAGCAGTTGAGCTACACCACGGTCACCTCACCGATGGACGGTGTCATCCTCTCCCGTGACGTCGAGCTCGGCGACGCGGTCAGCTCCATTCTCGTCATGGGCTCCACCGCGACCCTCATCATGACCATCGGTGATACCACGCAGGTCTACGTTCAGGGCAAGGTCGACGAGTCGGACATCGGAAAGGTCTATATGGGCCAGCCCGCTCGCATCAAAGTCGAATCCTTCAAGGACAAGACGTTCCTGGGAAAGGTCACCAAGATCGCACCTCTTGGGGTTGAGAAAGATAATGTAACCACCTTTGAAGTTCGCGTTTCGATCGACAATCCCGGTGGCGAGCTCAAGGCAAACATGACCGCCAACGCTGAAATTCTCTTGGAAGAACACAAGGGTGTACTCACCGTACCCGAGCAGTCGGTCATCTACGACAAAGACCGTAACGCCTCGGTAGAGGTCCCTGATTCCAGCCAAAAGAAGGGCCGCCGCAAAGTCACCATCAAGGCTGGAATCTCTAACGGAACTCGCACCGAAGTGCTCTCCGGTCTAAATGCCGGCGACACAGTCATCCTTCAACAGTAAGACCTCCCGTCACCACTGCTTCTTCCCATCTGTCATTCCGGGCGAAGCGAGGAACCACTGCGTTTCTTTTGCAGGATCTTAATTGTGGCGACATGATCCCACGGTCCAAAATCCACGGAACAAATCGCAGCCCCCACGCGTAATCCCAACCGTAACGGAGGCCACTTCATGAAAGCCCGTCATCTTCTTGCAGCAGCAGCCCTCACCGCCGCTACGGCAGCCTTCGCTGCCGACGGTAACTTCGACCGCACCCTCAATGTTGGCAGCTCACCAAACGTCTCGGTGGCTACCGGCTCTGGCTCTATCCGCCTAAAGCCCGGCTCCGATAGTCAGGTCCATGTCGTAGGTCACGTTCATGCCAATCACGGATGGATGAACGGCGACGTAGAAGCACGCGTTCAGCAGATCATCTCCAATCCGCCCATTACGCAGAACGGCAATGACATCACCATAGGCAATCGTCATGGGGAGAATGACCTCTTCCGCAATATCTCGATCGACTACGACATCACACTCCCCAAGGCTTCCAATATCTCTGCGGCCACCGGTTCAGGAGATCTCACCGTCGACAATGTGGGAGGAACATTAAAAGCCCAGACAGGATCTGGATCGGTTCGTGCAAGCGGCATCCAGGGAGCCGCTACTCTCGGATCCGGATCTGGTGACGTTGAACTCAGCAAGTCTGGCCCCGGAGATGTCCGGGCAGAAACGGGTTCAGGATCGGTCCATCTTCACGGCGTCAATGGCGGCCTTAAGGCCTCTACAGGCTCCGGAGATATCGAGGTCGAAGGTCAACCTACTACGGACTGGAAGCTCTCGACCGGTTCAGGCTCAATTCAGATGGCGCTTGGAAACGGAGCGAAGTTCAACCTTGTCGCCGACACGGGCTCCGGCTCGGTCAACGTCTCCCAGCCGATCTCCATGCAGGGTAGCCTCAACCGGCATCACATCAGCGGTGCAGTCAATGGAGGCGGTCCCCTGATTCACGCCAACACCGGCTCTGGCGACATCACCATCCGTTAAGCCGCGCCTCTGTCAAGGCCACAACCGCAGATCTCGTTGAAAGCGGAGGCGTTTCATCTGCCGATTTGCTCTATGCAATCTTCTAAAATTAAACAAGAAGCCAATGGCCTCGATCCTGGGATCGAGGCCATTCGCGTTAGGAAGAAGAGTGTGTAACTGTAAGTCCGGACCTAAATATCTTATTTGCAAGACCTTACAGTATTAGTATGGGGGTATACCCATCATCCTGGTCCAGTCCGCGGGTGAATCCACCATAAAGTCAGGTTTGGCTGCCGCCAACCTCTCGGGAGCCAGGCCGAAGCCGCAGCCGATCGACACGGCGCCTGCGGCTCTCGCTGTCAGAACATCGATGTCGGTGTCTCCAATCATCATGGTCTCCGACGGTCCAATGGGGGAGCCAGCAAGCGCGGAAGCCTCCGCGATCAGGGTCATCATTCCATGAGGATCAGGCTTCTTCGTGTGGAAGCTGTTCCCCCCATAGTTTTGAAAGAAGTAGTCGGATAACCCGAAATGATCGCAGATTACCCGGGACGGATTGACGGGCTTATTGGTCAGCACCGCCATTAATGTCATAGGCAGCGCAGCGCGAATCTTCGCCAGGGACTCCATCACTCCCGGATAGACATAGGTAAAGTCCAGCTTATGAAGCCTGTAGTACTCAAGGAAATAATGCACCGCTTCGGCAACATACTCTTCATCGTGCGCGTCCCCTTCAGGATCCCCCAGCGACCGCCGCACCAGCATGGAGGCTCCATCACCGATGTAGCTTGCAATCACCTCTTCGGGAAGCACCGTTTTGCCTAGATGCGTAAGCATCGCATTGACCGAGTTGCAAAGATCCTGGCGCGAGTCGATCAGAGTTCCATCGAGATCAAAAACAATCAACTTTGGAGTCATAGATTCCATGCCCTCCAGCTTATTTCTTTTGCCATTGAGATGCGCGTCGCGGAGCGAAAGAAGATCTTTTAGCAAGGAACATATCGGGTTGACCTTCCAAAACCGCCCTGCTACCTTCATTCGCAACATGCCTGGGGTGAATGAAGCTATTGCAAAGACGTCTTGCTGCATCATCGGAGGTGGCCCTGCCGGCATCATGCTTGGCTTCCTCCTGGCCAGAGCAGGCGTTCCGGTGACAGTCCTGGAGAAGCACAAGGACTTCTTTCGCGATTTCCGAGGCGATACCATCCACCCTTCAACGCTTGAGCTGCTCTATGAGCTTGGGCTCCTCGACAAATTGCTTGCCATTCGCCATTCCAAAATCACTCAGGCGTCCGCCTGCGTGGGTGATTACCACGTAACCATAGCTGACCTGTCTCATCTGCCGACCCACGCGAAGTACGTCGCGCTTATGCCGCAGTGGGATTTTCTGGGCTTCCTGGCCTCCGAGGCAGCAAAGTTTCCCCACTTTACACTCCGCATGGAATGGGAAGCGATAGGACTTCTTCAGGCCGATGGCGCCACGACAGGTGTTATAGCCCGCACCCCCGAAGGTACCGTAGAGATTCCAGCCACACTAACCGTCGGTTGTGATGGGCGCCACGCTATCTCGCGCCAGTCTGCTCATCTTCCCCTTTTGGAAGAGGGTGTTCCCATCGACGTGCTCTGGTTGCGGCTTTCCCGTCAAAAAGATGACCCGGAAAACGGGCTCGGCTACGCCAACTTTGGACGTTTGATCGTTCTCATCAATCGCATCGACTACTTTCAGGTCGCTTATCTCATCGCCAAAGGGGACTTCCCTAAGTTGCAAGAGGCTGGCCTCCCAGCCTTCCGGGAGAGCTTGACCAGGATCGTGCCATTCCTCGCAGACAGAGTCCACGAGATCGATTCATGGGACAAGGTCAAGCTGCTGACGGTGCAGGTGAATCGCCTGTCGCGGTGGTCCTCGCCAGGCTTGCTCTGCATCGGCGATGCCGCCCATGCTATGTCTCCTGTCGGAGGCATCGGGATCAACATCGCACTGCAGGACGCGGTTGCCACGGCAAATATCCTGTCAGAGGCTCTCCGGTCAAATTCTCTGACACCGCATCATCTTCGCCAGGTGCAGCAATATCGGGAAAAGGCTGTTCGCCGGACGCAGGCATTTCAGGTCTTTGCACACCGAATCCTCAACAAAGTCCTCAAGAATCCCGGTCCGGTCCATCCACCTCTCATCCTTCGCGTCCTCACGCATCTTCCGGGCTTCAAATATCTAACTGCCCGTCTGATTGGGATGGGACTTCAGCCAGAACACATCCGTTCGCCTGCGCTTCCTTATACGAAGTGACGTTTTCAATAGGCGATTCACGATCACCGAAGGCTATTCGAAGCTCCGGTTCCACGTGGTGATAACCCGCGTCTCACGTTCCCAGCCCAGGACACTCACGCTCCCCGTTCCCAGCGCAAAAAGACTTCCTTGTCTTGCGGCAAGACCAAGCCAGCGGGCCGCCAGAATCCGCAGGATATGCGCATGAGCAAACAAAGCCACCTTGCCGCCCACCGAGGAGGCAGCTAAAGAGCGTGCTATCACAGCATCCGCTCTGCTTCCTACGTGTTCCGCAGTTTCGCCTTCGGTAATCGGATCTTTCCACACACTCCACCCGGGAATCTCCGCTCGAATCTGGGCCGTAGTCTTACCCTCATAAATGCCGTAATCCCACTCTTTGAGGTCGTTGTCGATGACGGCCTGGGGGCCAAATCCGGCAATTGCGCAGGTCTCCCGAGCTCGCTGCATCGGGCTGACGAAGACAGCATTGAAACTTGTCCCCTTCAGGAACTCACCTAGCTCTTCTGCTCTCCGCCTCCCGTGATCCGTCAGGGCGATGTCCGTACGGCTCGTATGTTGTCCACTCAGGCTCCACTCCGTCTCACCATGCCGGATCAGCCACAGCTCGATTCCTTCATTCATTCCGCAACCTCCACCCTACTTCCACTATCTTATGGGGTGATGGATTTTCAACTCAGCACAACCTATAAACCGCAGGGGGACCAACCTCGTGCGATCGGCGAACTCATCTCCGGGCTGGGCGCCGGCGAAAAAGACCAGGTGCTCCTTGGCGTCACCGGTTCTGGAAAGACCTTTACAATGGCGAAGGTCATTGCTGAGCTGAACCGGCCGGCGCTCATCCTTGCCCACAACAAGACACTGGCCGCGCAGCTCTATCACGAGTTCAAGCAGTTCTTTCCTCAGAACGCCGTCGAATACTTCGTTTCGTACTACGACTATTACCAACCCGAGGCCTACATCCCTTCTGGCGACCTGTACATCGAGAAGGAAGCCACCATCAACGAAGAGCTCGACAAGCTGCGTCTCTCCGCGACACGCTCCTTGTTCGAACGGCGCGATGCCATCATCGTCTCTTCAGTCTCCTGCATCTACGGTCTGGGTTCGCCCGAGGCCTATTACGGCATGTTGCTACTGCTCGAGAAAGGCCAGCGCGTACGACGCGAAGATATTACGCGCAGGTTGGTCGAGATTCTCTACGAACGCAACGACGTGGACTTTCGCCGCGGAACCTTCCGCGTCCGGGGAGATGTTATCGAGGTCTATCCCACTTACGATGAGAACGCGTACCGGATCGAGCTCTTCGGCGATGAGATCGACTCCCTCTCGCAGATCGATCCTCTCTTTGGTTCGGTCAAACAAAAATATTCCCGGCTCCCTATCTATCCCAAGAGTCATTACGTCGTCCAGCCGGAACGGAAAGCTACAGCGATTGACTCCATTCTCGCAGAGCTCTTCGAGTGGGAAGCCCAGCTTGAAAAAGAGGGTCGCCTTGTCGAAGCGCAGCGCATTCATCAACGGACGCGCTTCGATCTCGAGATGATCAAATCCGTCGGCTATTGCCACGGTATTGAGAACTACTCCCGTCACTTCTCAGGAAGGCTACCAGGGGAACCCCCACCAACCCTGCTCGACTATTTTCCTCGCGATTTTATGATCTTCATCGATGAGTCGCACGTTACCATCCCTCAACTTCATGGGATGTGGCATGGAGACCGCTCCCGGAAGCAGAATCTGATCGACTACGGCTTCCGTCTCCCTTCCGCTCTCGATAACCGTCCTCTGCGGTTTGAGGAATTCGAATCGAGAACAGGGCAAATCGTCTACGTCTCTGCGACTCCCGGGCCGTATGAACTGACAAAGTCTGCAGGTGTTGTTGTCGAACAGATTATTCGTCCAACCGGATTGATTGACCCGATCGTCGAGATTCGCCCTGTGAAGGGACAAATCGACGATCTGCTCGCAGAGATTCGAGAGCGTACGGCGAAGAACCAGCGTGTTCTGGTGACGACCCTCACCAAGCGGATGGCGGAAGATCTCGCGGGGTACTACACCGAGATCGGGGTTCGTTGCCGTTATATGCACTCCGAAATTGAGACGCTGGAGCGCATCAAGCTTCTGCGAGATCTTCGCAAAGGGGAATACGATGTGTTGATCGGCATCAACCTGCTGCGCGAGGGGCTGGACTTGCCTGAAGTCTCTCTCGTCGCAATTCTGGATGCCGATAAAGAAGGGTTCCTGCGCTCACAGGGATCTCTCATTCAGACCATCGGCCGGGCAGCCCGCCATCTGGAGGGCCGCGCGATCCTTTATGCCGATACCATGACCGACTCTATGCGACGAGCGATCGATGAAACGAACAGACGCCGTGAGATTCAGCAGGCTTACAACGAAGAGAACGGAATCACACCTCAATCGATCATCCGTCCGACCGATATGACATTGGCTGGAATCCTGAACGCCGACTATGCCGACCTGACTGAAGAGGCCGGCGATATGCCTGAATTCGCGAATCAGCAGGAGCTCGATTCTTACATTGCCAAGCTTGAAACCGACATGCGCGAAGCCGCAAAGAAATTTGAGTTCGAAAAAGCGGCCAAACTAAGGGACACCGTCAAAGAACTTCGAACCAAAGAGTTTTTGTTTACCTAGACGAGGAACCAGTATTGATTCTCACAGATTTAATCTGGCTCACATCCACAGGGTTACCCTCGTCTTTAACATCAGAGAAAGAATAGAAACGCGCAGGCAAAGAACGAACCTGTCGGTGCATCCAAAACAGAGACACAACCTGAAGTTGGATTAAATGCATCTCGATTCCCAGATCACTATCTCTAAAAGACCCGCCCGAATTCTTGTAGTTGACGACGACTCTGATATTCGCTCTCTCATTCGCACGTTCCTCGAACACGAAGGGTATATCGTGTACGTTTCGGGCGACCCAGATCGAGCGGCGAAGATCTTCGCTCGCACTCCGGATATTGACCTCGTTATCACCGATTACTCCATGCCTCAACGCTCTGGCTTCGACCTCGCCAGGGAATTAAGATCCATACGTGCGTCGGTGCGTGTTCTTATCATCTCCGGGGCAATTGTTTCGGCCGGACAGTGCGACCAGATCGAGACCCAAGGGTGGAAGTTTTTGCCGAAACCCTTCTCCCTGCCCCGGTTGCTGGCGGAGGTTCATGGCGTACTCGAACCCGCGGTATCCACGAGGTCTGCTACCTTAATGGCGTGAAGCTCCTTCGCCAAACGCTCTTCATCCTGTTTCTCGCTTTTTGGGTCTTCTTGCTGGTTCTCTATGGGAACTTTGCAACCATCCCGCTTCATAACACGGCAGCGACTCACTTCGACGCCATTGTGGTTCTTGGAACCCCTTCACGCCTCGACGGCACTCCTTCCCCGGAGCAGCGCGAGCGAGTTCTTGAGGGGGTCCGGGAATACAAGGCCGGCGTAGCGCCTCATCTCATCATGACCGGTGGTCCGGCGCACAATCATTTTGTCGAGGCACACACGATGGCGCAGCTTGCCGCCAGCCAGGGAGTTCCGCCGCCCGACATCCTTGAAGAGTCCCAGGCCCAGAACACCGTACAAAACATCTACTACTCTGCCGTGATCATGCATCAGCATGGATGGTCTTCGGCAGAAGTTGTCAGCTCGCCGTATCACCTCGGCCGCACTGCTCTTATCCTGATGGCTTTCAACCAGCGTCAGCCACAGCTTAATTTCGATTGGAAAACGCATCCTTCGCAATGGCCGAAAGAATATGCCATCTATCACAAGATCGTGCTCTATACAGTCGAGTCATGGCGCTGCCTGCAGCTGCGCTTCGGAGGCTTCCCTTCTTCGCGCTTTTTGCCAGCTCACGCCTGACGACAGGTGTCCATAGAAGCCCGCAGGTAACCTGTAACATCCGAGAGGTCTCCTTTGATTATTGTTTCTGACGAATACGTCACCCTCGATACGCCTACAGGCGCAATGAGAACCCATATCGCTCGCCCTGTAGCTCCTGGTCGCTATCCCGGAATCGTCTTCTACTCCGAGATATTTCAAATCACCGGGCCGATCCGACGCATGGCGGCTATGTTGGCTGGTCATGGCTACATCGTCGCAGCGCCCGAGATATACCACGAATTCGACCCTGCAGGAACGGTTCTGGCATACGACCAGGCCGGAACTGATCGCGGAAATACTCTTAAAACAACAAAGACCATAGAAAGCTATGACTGGGACACCCAGGCTGTAATCCGCCACCTGCAATCGCGCGCCGACTGCACCGGCCGGGTAGGGGCCATGGGGATCTGCATCGGAGGCCATCTCGCCTTTCGTGCGGCGATGAACCGTGAAGTGCTCGCATCTGCCTGCTTCTACGCCACAGATATCCACAAACATAGTCTCGGCAAAGGCATGGAAGACGACTCCCTGGACCGCGCAGCTGACATCAAAGGGGAGCTGCTGATGGTCTGGGGGCGCCAGGATCCTCATATTCCACTGGAGGGTAGGCTCAAAATTCTGGCACGTCTAAACGAAGCGGCGATCCAGTTTAGCTGGCATGAGGTTAATGGAGCCCACGCCTTTCTGCGCGATGAAGGACCCCGCTATGACCCTGAGCTTGCCCGCTCCCTCTACGGTATCGCTCTCGACCTCTTCCACCGCAAGCTTGGCGAGGGAGATCTGGCTGCCACAACCTCCACCTCCTAGGGCAACGGAGAAGGAATATCCGGTTCACCCAGGGCGGGTCCATTTCATTTACATTAAAAAGATGACAAAAGCGTCGAAGGTAGACCTGGTCGGCGTCGGATTGAATGCTACGGATACGGTAATTCCCCTCTCCAGCTATCCCTCTCCAGGTTCCAAAGTTGAGTTTCGCGAAAAGACGATTCTCCCCGGTGGCCAGGTTGCCACGACGGTGATCGCTTGTCAGAAATGGGGTCTACAGACCCGCTATGTCGGAAAGCTTGGGGATGATAGCGCCGCAGAACTCCATCGCGACGAATTCGCAAAGGCCGGCGTTGAGACTCATCTCTTCACGACCCCCGGCTGCCCCAGCCAGGAGTCTTTGATTCTTGTGGACCACGACGGGGAGCGCACCGTACTGACTCGCCGCGACGAAGCTCTCGCGCTTCGCCCCGAAGATCTGGATCGCGAATGGATCGTGAGCGCGGGTGCCCTCCATGTGGATGGCTATGACACCGCGGCTGCGACTCTGGCGGCACGGTGGGCACGTTCGGCAGGAGTACCCGTTATCGCGGACCTTGATGAGCTCTATCCCGAGGTCGAACAGTTGATCGAAAATATCGATTATCTGATCGTAAGCCGCGACTTTCCCTCGCGCTTGACTGGGGAGCCCACGCTTGAGGCCGCACTTCAAGCCATGCATGCCCGTTATGGCTGCCGCCTTGCGGCTGCGACTCTGGGCCACGATGGTGTACTCGCCTTCGATGGCAAAGAATTTCATTACGCAGCGGCTTATTGCGTTCCCGTCTTGGATACAACCGGCGCAGGGGATATCTTTCATGCCGGCTTTATCTTCGGCCTCCTCCAGGGTTGGCCGCTCGGCCGTCAGCTCGATTTTGCTTGTGCCGCCGCCGCTCTCAATTGCACCGCAGTAGGGGCTCGGGGAGGTATCGGTACCAAAGAGGAGATACTGGCCCTCATTGATCGATGCCCGCGTTATCCTGCATCGTCCCTTTCGCAGGCAGCACAACCGGTTGAGCCTTAGCGCCAGCTCACAGCGAGATGCCATCGCACCTCGCGCTGTCGGGCCTTCTGCAAAACACGCCTGTACTCCAGCAGCTCGGCCAGTATCTGCTCGCCCTCTGATCCCAACTGTTGCGGTTCATGTTCGATCGCACGAATCAGAGCTTCGATTGTCACTAGGCCGTCACTGGCGGCATACCACTGCGGCGGAGGGAGCCGGTTCATCAGCTCGCGGTTCCCTGCTCCTTCCTCGATCAAAAGGGACATCGAGTTCTCATCCGCTGAAAAAAACTCGATCAGCGGACGGACTCCGAGGCGCAGGGCAAGTTTCTCCAAGGCATCCTCGTTCCGTGCGAGTGCACGCCCATTGACGAAAATGTCAAAACCGGGATCCTCACCTTCAACCACGATGTACATCGAAGCAGCCATTGTCCGAAGTGTATCCCCATCATGGTAAGTCGGAAAAGAACCTGATTTGAGACCTTCTGGAAGCGAACTCAGCTAGCGGCAGAAGTAATCCACAAGTACCTTCCCTCTGACAGGCACGCTCGATGTTATGTCGAACCCGGTCGCAGCCTCTCCGCTACTCCCAATTCCGAGAAAGGTTGTTCCCCCATTCTGGGTAGCCGTACAGATCTGTCCTGGCAAGAGAGTCACCTGTACGCTTGCGATCTTTCCGGCAGACGTTGCAGCGACTCCAGAGATCGCGATTCGTCCACGGGTTGCACTGCAGCGGTAGCCCTCTGCGCATGCGACGCTTCCCTCCGCGATTGCTCCGCCTTTGCTGATGGTGGCCACAGCGGAATTCGTCGCTGCATCCGCTGCAGAATCAAGCTTATTGCCTGTCTTCGGTATATAGTAGCCAGGCTCCGGAACGATCGTATAGACGGGCTGGGCCGCAGTTCCACTCTGCTGCACACTTAGTCCATTTCCGCCATGCCATGCGATCGACGTGATACACGGTGCGCTCTTCGGCTGCGACCTTCCGGACACCACGACCTGGTCCTGAATTCCAAGACAGTCAGTGCCTTGTGCCGGCATCTTGTTGAGCGACAACCTATCGAAGCTGGCGTTATCACCGTTGAATCTGCTCGCTCTTAACGCAGTCGTAGTCACCGTGCTGGTGGCTGGATCATAGGTAATGTATCCATTCTGCAGTTCAAACAACGCATACGGTTTCGGGTGGTCGCACCCCAGCGAGTCACAACCGATACGGAAGAGTATGCCGCCATTCATCGGCGCGGTGTCCACTCGATGAAGAATGGAGTAAGGCCCGTGATGAATGGTCCATGTAATCGGGTCCAGCGTTCCCCCGCACCCTATGTAGAGACTGCACGGATTATCGTTGATCCATCGGGATGGACGGAAGTTGGAAGAGATTCCGGCCCCAACAAATCCCCATATCTCCCCGTGCGAATCGCCACCACTCGGCGGCGTATGCTGAATGACGAGATTGGCACGAAATCGCATTTGAAAGCTCGGATTGTGTGGATTTTCGATGATGTCGCCACTCTCCCATGCGACCGCATTGGGTTCGAGCGGAACACCGTCAGGGGTTTGAGGAGCCAAGACCTCAGCACCTGGATAAAGATGAAAACCATACGAAGCAGGCGGAAGGTCGATCGTTGCGGAAGCCGCGGTTGTATCCGGCCCAGCTTGCTTCCAACTCAGAGAACCATCAGAACCCATTCCATATTCAGGAGCGGCAACTACCCCGTTGAGGCTGGGATCGCCTGCGCCTGCTATGACGACAGAAGCAGCACGATTGTAAATAACGGGTGCGTTCGCTTTTGAAAAATGAGCTGTAACAATTCCATTCTTGCGGACGAGGTGGCTCAAAGGGGTAGGGGGAAGATAGAGTTTGATTCCGTTCTGACGAGTGGATCCGTTGACATTCCACACGTAAGCGATGTGCTCGGCGTCTGTTGCGCCCACCACGGGATAGCTCGTTCTGAATCCGTCGCGTGCAAAATTCCTGTCCAGGCTAAGGTAGGTTCCACATGGCCCTCCCTGCCATAAAGAAGAGGGATTATTGGGATCGGTCGCAGCAGTCGGATTCGGATTCTTATGAATCAGCGTTATCTCCTGCTTTGTGCCGCTTGGCGGAGAGACCGCCGTGATTCGTACTTGCTCCGGATACCAGCCCCCGGCAAGACACGCAATTCCAGGTTTGAAAGCTCCGTGCGTAAGAGAAACATCGAGCCTGATCGACTCCGGAACATTGGCAATCGCAATGATCGGGATAGGCGTCTGAATAATTCCAACGCCCGTCGATGGTGTCATGTGTTCTGCGGAAGAGACTGCTACCGGCAGAACGTGAGTAGACGTTCCATCGACGATGGAATCCAGGCCCGATACCGTCCCGGAGATCGTCCCCTTTGTGATATCGAGAAGAAAGGCACCATCGGTGGTAGTGTCTTGCCCGGACTTGAAAATGACAGGAAGAACCGTCGCCCCTGTAGTTGCGCTCTTTCCGACTGTTCCATGGAAGTAGCTGTCTGTTTCTCCGCCCTCCCTGGTGTCGACCGTAAAGCCTTCGTCAGATTGAGCTGTACTTCCCCCATCGGTAAAGCCGTAGATATAGTCGCCGCATGCAGTGTCCCCGGTTCCATGCTTACGACACACGAGATTGCGGACCTGTGCGATGCCTCGGCTGTTGAAGACGACTTCATCGTAGCGATGTTTCTGGACGCCCCAGCCACCGTTGTTTCCCCAGCTGTAACTCGGCGCGCTGAAGGTTGAAGACGCATAATGCGTATTCTGCTCCGCCGGGAGAAAATGATCGTACTTGGCAAGCTGTATGTCTGACGAAAGATGTTGCTTGAAGAAATTCAGATTATTGTGGAAGATCTCAATCTTCTGATTACTCCGAAATGTTGCGTTCGCCGCGCAGTCTGTCCGCAACGCAGTTCCGCCGTCATGGATAAAATCAACACCCGCATGAGAAAAATTCGCGGTGAAACTGTCTGGAGTGGCAGATACCACCTTCAGTACAGCGTCATTCAAATAAGTGGCCCGATTCAACTTCGTGATGCGAACTTCCTGACCGGGCACAAGCTGATTGACACCAGTGAAGGTAGCCAGATTGCCGCTGATTCTCACCCCCGTGATGAGCGCGACACAGTTCAAAGCGAAAACTTCGTCGGAGATCCCTTCTCCTCTGATAACCGCTGCCTGAGCGGCGTCCGATGCAAGCGGCAGAGCCCTGGCGCTACCCGTCCCCTCTCCGACAGAAGGCTGGGCGGCATTCTGACTGTAGAGAGCGTTCACAAGAAAGACATGGAACAGCAAAACGCACGTCGCAATCTTTCCACGCATAGCGACCCCCATGCCTTAACAATAGGACATCGTCGATGCATAATCACTTCCGCCCGATCCAGCGTCTCGGGCCGCCTATAATTACCGGTGATGAGCTCCCACAATCAATCTCGTCGAAGTCCTGGCGATACACTCCTCATCGACGCCGACGACACCCTATGGGAAAACAATATCTATTTTGAGCGTGCGATCGCTTCATTCATCTCCTACCTCGATCACAAAGTCCACACTCCGGCAGAGGTGCGAGAGCATCTGAATCACTGTGAGCATGCGACGATCGCCGCGCACGGCTATGGACTCAGAAGCTTTCGCCGCTCACTGGTTAACTGCTTCGAGCAGCTGTCAGGATGCTCCGTCACCGACGAGGAGCATCAGCGCATCCTCGGATTCGCCGACTGTATCGCACACCACGAGATTGAGTTGCTCCCGGATGTAGCCGGGACGCTTGCCGATCTATCCGTTCGCCATCGCTTGATTCTCGTCACTAAGGGCGATCCCGCAGAACAAACCGGAAAGCTTGAACGCTCAGGACTTGCTTCGAGCTTCACGGCAGTAGAAGTTTTGCCGGAGAAACACCATGACGCCTACCTCGCTCTTTCGGCACACCACCGTTGCGACGCTGCGCGTACCTGGATGATCGGCAACAGCCCGCGGTCCGATATCAACCCGGCATTGCGGGCCGGCCTCCATGCCATATTCATTCCGCATAACTTTACCTGGATCCTCGAACATGAAGCGGTAGAACAACCTCCCGCAGGACAAAATCTGTTGGAGTTGCAGGCGTTTCGTCAGCTCCTTGACCATTTTTGAAGAATGTAATTCCCGAGAATCCCTGCCGCATCCAATGGATATGTCGACACTGATCGCCAACCTTATCTCCCAAAGAGACCGCTTTTTCGCCTTTGTGAAGAGGAGAGTTCAAGATGACGGCACGGCCGAAGACATCCTCCAGGCGGCATATGCGAAGGCAATCTCGCGAGCAGAAACTCTCAGTTCAAGTGATTCCGCCGAGGCATGGTTCTTCCGAATCTTACGCAACAGCGTGATCGATCACTATCGTCACAGGGCCTTCGAGAGACGCGCGTTTGAACCTCTGACGCCGGTCACAGTCCCGCCATCATTCACTCCTGAGACTGCACCGGCAAACATCTGTCCGTGCTTGTCCGGGTTACTCCAAAATATCCCTCCTTCGTATCAGGAGATTCTTAACCAGGTCGATCTCGACGAGATGCCGCTAGAGGCCTTTGCCAGGCAAGCAGGGATTACAACCGGCAACGCCGCAGTACGTGTCCACCGTGCCCGGCGTTCATTGAAAAAGAAACTCGTAAGCCGTTGTGGACATTGTGCCCGGAACGGCTGCCTCGATTGCACCTGCAGATCCGCTTCGAAAACCCTCTAACGCAGTTCTACTTTTCATCGGCGTAGATCTTGATCTCCACCGACTCGCCTTCGACAGCGCGAGCCCGATACATCCCGGGCGTATTGAAGCTCCAGGCTACCTGGCCGTCCGGAGCAATCGCGATCACACCGCCGTCTCCATGAAGAGTCCCCAACTCTTTGTGGACGACCTCATCCGCGGCATCCTGCAACTTCATTCCTCTGTACTGAACCAGCGAGCAGATAGTGCGCGCTACCGTTAGCCGAATAAAGTATTCCCCTGTTCCGGTCGCCGAAACGGCGCACGACTGATTCGACGCATAGGTTCCAGCTCCGATGATGGGCGAATCACCCACTCTGCCCCATCGCTTCGCCTGTGTTCCTCCCGTCGAGGTCCCAGCGGCAATGTTGCCGTTTTGATCGAGAGCAACAACGCCTACGGTCCCATATTTGTGAGCATCGGGAGTCTCAATCTCCGCTGTTCCCCCTTTCGGGGCTGGCGGAGCTCCCTGGGGCCGTAGCGGTATAGGAGCGCCCTCTTTCTTCAACTGGCGAATCAGTTCCTGCCACCGGCGTTCCGTGAAGAAGTAGCCGGGATCCACTTGCTCCAAACCCACGCTCGCTCCGAACTGATCGGCTCCTGTTCCAATCAGCATCACGTGAGGAGACTTTTCCATGACAGCCCGTGCCAGTGAAATCGGATGTCTTGTCCTCGTTACTCCCGCGACTGCCCCGGCCTTCATCGTTGCGCCATCCATCACGGCTGCATCAAGCTCGTTCCTGCCATCAGCGGTAAAGACAGCTCCCCTGCCGGCATTGAACAGCGGATTGTCTTCCATCAGCTTGATGGCCGCCTCAACCGCGTCCATCGAACTTCCTCCCCGCTCGAGCACGCTGGCAGCTGCTTCGATAGACGTCTTCAGGGCCGCCCGATAAGAGGCCTCCGTCGCTGCACTCATAGACCTGCGTTCAATGACGCCCGCGCCCCCGTGCAAGACCACAGCCCACCTGTGCTTCGTTCCGCGAGTCTTTGCAGAGACCGTTTGAGCCGCCTGCGAGCCCGGCCCTATCGAGACTCCGGTAAAGATCAAAGCCACAACCCAAATCCTGATTCCTGTCCGCATACTCACCTCAGGCTGCCCGATCAGAAGCTCTTGGAAAACAGGGCTCTATCGTCGCTGATCGCAACAGATTTTCGTAGAAGGTATATCGAGAAGAATCACACAAAAGACAAGGGATGCTATACTGAATTTCGGATTGCTCACCGCTCTTTCTGGCACCTGCAGTGCAGAGCCAACGCGGAGGTGGCGAAATTGGCAGACGCACAAGCTTGAGGTGCTTGCGCCGCAAGGCATAGGGGTTCAAGTCCCCTCCTCCGCACCAATCCAAATTTTTCTTCAAGGCAGTCGTCTACCGATGATCATCGCTCTCGTCATTCTCCATGTGCTGGTTTCGATCTTTATCGTTGGAGTCATTCTGGTCCAGCAGGGCAAATCGGCCGACCTGGCTGCCGCCTTCGGAGGACAGGGCTCACAGACCGCATTTGGGCCGCGAGGCGCCGCAAACCTGTTGACTCGCCTGACGACCTACTCCGCCATTGTCTTCATGCTGACTTCAATCGGTCTCACCATTCTGCTTTCTCGTTCCTCTGAGCACTCCGTACTCTCTGGGCATCCGACGACGCAGCAACAGCAGAGTACGCCTGCAAAGAAGTAGACCTCTATTCCGTTGTTCACAAAAACGCAGGCCGTGCGCCTGCGTTTTTTCTTGCATCACGGTACCCTTGATCCATGATTCACGAGATACTTCCCGTCGGCCTGCTCCAGTGCAATTGCTCCGTCCTTGGAGACGAAAGCTCTCGCGAGGCCATAGTGATCGATCCAGGCGATGACATCCCAGCCATCGAGGCTATCCTGAAGCGTCATGGCCTGAAGGTAAAGTCCATCATCATTACCCACGCCCATATCGATCACATCGCAGGAGCCCACAAACTCAAGCAGCTCACCGGAGCTCCAGTCTTCTATAACGAGAATGATCTTCCTCTGGTGAAGATGATGGATGTTCAGGCCTCATGGCTGAGGATGCCGACTCCTGAGGTTCACCCCCCCGATGCCCTTCTGAAAGAGGGACAAGATATCTCTGTCGGCGGGATTACGGGAAGGGTGCTCTATACCCCCGGGCATACCCAGGGAAGCATCTGCCTCTACCTTCCGCAACAGTCTCTATTGATTGCAGGAGATACCCTGTTTGCAGGATCGGTCGGCCGCACCGACTTGCCTGGCGGAGATTCCCGGCAGCTCATTCATTCCATCCGGGAAAAGCTCCTCACCCTTCCGGACGAGACGAAAGTCGTCCCAGGCCATGGGCCAAATACAACAATCGGAGAAGAGCGTTCCGACAACCCATTTCTGTAAACTGCTTATAATCATTCAGCTGAGATGAATATCTAATCTTCTTCTTGATAAGAATCAAAGATGTAAAGCCTGAAACTTGAATCTTTTGTCGTGCCCTATGCGTCTCCCCTTGCCTCTCTGGCAATACGACGCAACTCCGGCAGCACGTCGCCCAGCGCAACAGCCTCAGCCTCTCTGGACCCGAGCGCGAAATATAATTTGCGGTAAAGCTTATAGAGTTGCTCGTAACACTCGACTGCTTTGGGGGCAGGAGTGAATGTCTTGAACGGCAGGCAAAGCTTCCGTTGAGCTTCCTCGACCGACGGGAAGACCCCCGCAGCCACGAAGGCGAAGATTGCGGAGCCCAGACTGGTAGGGGTACCATCCGGAACCAGAACCGTCTTATTCAAAACATCTGCATAGACCTGGTTGAGGACTGCGTTGTTCTGAGGAACACCACCCCCATTGATCACCCGCTCTACAGGGACCCCATATTCCGCCATTCGTTCGAGAACAATGCGAGTATGGAAGGCTGTCCCCTCGATGGCGGCAAATAGCTCGTCCTGCGCCGTATGCACCAGGTTCCAGCCCAAAGTCACACCGCCCAGCTCCGGATTTACCAGAACCGTACGATCTCCATTGTCCCAGCTCATCCGCAGCAGGCCCGTCTGCCCTGCCTTGTAGGATTCCAGTCCCTTCGCCAGCTCCTTTACCTGGGTTCCGGCGCGACGAGCGATGCTTTCAAAGATGTCACCGACCGCCGACAGACCTGCTTCAATTCCGGTTAACTCCGGGTTGACGCTGCCTGGAACCACCCCGCATACCCCAGGCACAAGTTTAGTCTCCCGGGCCATCGCAATAATGCATGTTGAGGTTCCCACAACATTGACGACGTCCCCTTCGCTGCAGCCTGCTCCGAGCGCATCCCAATGCGCATCGAAGGCGCCGACCGGGATGGGGATACCCGGCCTCAACCCCAGTTCGGCTGCCCATTCCTCGCTCAACCCACCATAGATGTGGTTCGAGGTGAGGTACTCTCCTCCGATCTTGTCCCGAACGCCTCGTAGAAGCGGATCGACGGCAACAAGAAAATCCTCGGAAGGCAGGCCTCCCCACTTCGGATTCCACATCCATTTGTGACCCATCGCGCAGACGCTGCGCTTGATCCGTTCCGGCGTCTTTACTCCAGTGAGAGTGGCGGCCACCATATCGCAGTGCTCGAGTGCGGTCGCAAATCGGGATCGCTTGGCCTCGTCAGCGTGGCGGAGCCAGTGAAGCACTTTGGCCCACCCCCATTCATGCGAATAAACACCGCCACACCATTCAATGGCCTCCAGCTTCATCTCGTGAGCCTTCGCGGTGATCTGTTGTGCTTCCTCATGGGCACGGTGATCGCACCAGAGGTAGTAGTCGTCCAGAGGCTGTAAAGTCGCATCCACCATGACCACGCTTGAGCCTGTCGTGTCCAGCGCCATTGCGAGGACGTCCTCTCCTCGCACACCGGTCTGCTCCACCACCTCTCGCGTCGCCTTAACCAGGGCACTCATCTGATCGACGTGTGACTGGGTCGCGAAATCAGGATCTTCGCGCCGGCGATGGAGAGGGTAGTTTGCAACTGCCGTCCCTAGACGGCCTCGCTCGGAATCCAATAACGTTACCCGAACACTCAGTGTTCCAAAGTCCGCACCCGCGACAACAGCCATCTTGCTTTTGACCTCGCTACCCTAATTTGCTCTGCCCGTAAGTTGCTTTTGCACCGTGTTTGCGGAAGTAATGCCTGTCCAGCAAAGCGTTGGATACGCCACATTGAGAATTCAGCAGAACTGTCATGAATGCCATCTTCGCGACCGCCTCCAGAACCACCGCATTGTGCGCCGCATCATGAGGATCCCTCCCCCAGGCGAACGGCGCGTGTCCAGCGACAAGCGCGGCTGGCACGGCAAGAGGGTCGAGTCCCGCAAATCGCTCAATAATAGCCTTCCCTGTATTCAGTACATAGTCTCCGTTGATCTCATCGTCTGTCAGCTCACGCGTACATGGAACCGGGCCATGAAAGTAGTCTGCGTGGGTAGTGCCGAGCGCTGGAATCTCCCGTCCCGCCTGCGCCCATGCCGTCGCATGTTCACTATGCGTGTGCACGACTGCCCCGATGCCAGGGAAAGCTTTGTAGAGTTCCAGGTGGGTCTTCAGATCGCTCGACGGGTTCAGACTGCCTTCGACAATTTTTCCGGAAAGATCCGTAACGACCATATGCTCAGGTTTAAGAGCGTCATAATCCACGCCGCTTGGTTTGATAACGACTAGTCCCTCGTCACGGTCGATCCCACTCGCGTTTCCGAAGGTGTACAGAACCAGGCCGCGGCGAACTAGTTCCAGATTGGCCTCCAGCGTGGCCTCTTTCAGCTGTTCCAACATATGCCTTCCTTCTGCGGTTTCGTTAGGGGATCTATCCACCCATTGCCCCTCCGATTCTTCCATTGAAGAGCAATGCACGGCAAATGGGAAAGGGCTGCCCTACAAATCAATCGTTCCAAATGCAGAACGATCTTTGGCGACGCTAAGATAGATTGCATCTGTTATGCCCTTCTCCAAGCCGATGTCAGGCCCTTCAAATGGCCGGATAAGAAAGCTCCGCCTGATCCCTCTGCTCGCCGCGACATACTTCATGGTGTCAGGCGGACCGTATGACCTTGAAGACATCATCGGCTTCGGAGGATATGGCCATGCCCTCTGGCTTTTACTTCTCCTGCCGTTCTTCTGGAGCTTCCCTACCGCGCTCATGCTTGGAGAGCTGGCCTCTGCCGTACCGGCAGAAGGCGGCTTTTATGCGTGGGTTCGAAGAGCGATGGGGCCCTTCTGGGGCTTCCAGGAGGCGTGGCTCTCTCTCGCAGCTTCGGTCTTCGACATGGCTATCTATCCGACGACCTTCGTTCTGTATCTGGAACACCTGGCCCCACGACTTACCCAGGGCCATCGCGCAATTGCGTTGGAGCTCGCCGTGGTTGCCGCCGCGGTTTTATGGAATCTCCGAGGAGCCGCGGCCGTCGGCGAGGGGTCCGTTCGCCTCTGGCTGGTCGCCATCTCACCATTTCTAATCCTGATTGCCACCGCCGTCTTTGCCGGGCTGCAGGTAGCAAATGGTCCGTTCGGCGGCCATGCGTCTCTTGCGGCGCCAAGGAACAAGGAATTCTCGACTGCGATCCTTGTAGCCATGTGGAACTACATGGGATGGGATAATGCAACGACCATCGCGAATGAAGTAGAAAATCCGCAACGCAACTACCCACGCGTCATTCTGCTTGCCGCCGTGATGGTAATGCTGACCTACATCATTCCCATTGCTGCCGCGGCATGGGCCGGAATCCCAGCCGAACGCTTCTCGACCGGAGCCTGGGTGGACGCGGCGCATATCCTCGGAGGTCCAGCCTTGGCAGTTGCAGTGGTCCTTGCCGGGTCGCTCGATGACTTTGGCACCTTCAGCAACCTCACCCTCTCCTACACTCGCCTGCCCCATGCTCTCGCCGAAGATGGATTTCTTCCCGCTGTCTTCACAAAGAGGTTGGCAAACGGATCGCCCTGGGTCTCTGTCCTTGCCTGTGGCATCTGCTGGGCCCTTGCGTTGGGCTTCTCCTTTGAGCGCTTGATCACGATCGACCTTGTCCTCTACGGCTTCTCCATGATCCTCGAGTTCGTCGCTCTTATTCTGCTGCGGCGGAAGGAGCCCGATCTTCCCCGTCCGTTTCGAATTCCCGGACCCGATTGGGTTCCGATCTTGCTCGGACTCAGCCCCGCACTTCTCACCCTTTATGCTCTCTACGCGTCCCGTACCGAGACCGTAGCCGGAATGTCGGCGCTCGCCTTTGCCCTCATCATCGCCGTTGCCGGACTTCCCCTGTATCTCGTCACTAAAATCTCGCGAAAGCGAAGGATCCTGGTCTCCTGAACTGCCGTCCTCGCCCGCCGCTTCCCGCTAACCTGTGCAGGAAATCAGTTTGCGCAGAAATATGCCCTCAAACTGACATCCAAATAGGACATATGACCGATTGACATCTTTGTTTCACTATAATGAAATCAATCCACTCGGGATGGCACAACCAGTTGAAACGATTGCCTCTTTCTCTGCAGTCCCTGGATTCTCTGGATCTACTTTCACTTTTTGCGAAAAAGCTATTCTGGCTCGCAGTGAACAGGACTGCGCATTCAGCTAACGTGTGCAAGGAACAGCATGTCTACTAGCGTTTCACGGCAGGATCCTCGTTTCCTCACCCTCAGGAAGGGCAATAATCTGCGGTGGCCTGCCTCGGAAGCGGAATCTTTCGGCCGTATCGAAATCTGTCAAAGCGCCGACGATGTCGCCGAGACGCTGCAGAAAGCCGTGAGCGCAGGACTTCGTCCCACCATTCGATCCGGTGGGCACTGCTATGAGGATTTTGTCTGCAATAATCCCGGAGGCGTTCTCCTCGACGTCAGCCTGCTGAATGGCATGGATGCCACCGGCAGCGGTCACACCTACAAGATCGGCCCCGGAGCCCGTCTGGGCGACGCCTACACCCGTCTTTACAAGGAAAATGATGTGACACTGCCGGGTGGATCCTGCTACGGCGTCGCCGCAGGCGGTCACATCTCCGGCGGAGGCTACGGCGTCCTCAGCCGCCTTCATGGTCTGACCATCGATTGGCTCTCAGCCGTCGATATCGTCACCGTCGATGCCTCCGGCAAGGTCGTCTCTCGCCGGGTGGACCGCGATCATGAGCCCGATCTCTTCCGCGCCTGCCGTGGAGCAGGCGGCAACAACTTCGGCGTCATTACGGCGTATTACTTCGACAAACTTCCTCCAGCCCCCAAACAGGTGGCCAGCGTCAGCATGTCCTTCCCCTGGGAGGACATGACTCCGGAGCGGTTCGAGACAATCCTGAGCACCTACGGTCACTACCACGAAACCCGCGCGAAGGACCCTGACACCTGGGGGATGTTTACCTTCCTCGGGCTCTCCCACCGCTCCTCAGGTCGCATCGGAATCTCAGCACAGTTCTGCAATCCTGACGGGACCTGTAACGATCTCGCTCCGCTCAGGGAGTTCGTCGAGATCTTCAAGCCCTGCAAGCCTCTCGTCGCTGAACCCCAACGCATGGAGTCCCGGCACAGCCCGCAGGCCGGAAACGCTCCCCTCCGCAAGAATCCCGACGGCACTCCGATCGTCTGTACCGACGCCCACATGAGTCTCTCGTCCTGGTACGACGCAAATGTCCGCGGAGGCATCGGAGGTGGAGCCCGCGCCAAGTACAAATCCTGCTACATGAAGAAGAACTTCACCTCCGCAGAGGCTCGCAACATCTACAAGCACCTCACACGTGAGATTCCAGGCGCCGATCTGAGCGGCATTCTGGCCGTCGACTCCTACGGCGGAGCGGTCAATCGTCCCGAGCTCGCAAACGAGACCTCAGTTTCCCAGCGCGCCTCGGTGATGAAGCTGCAGTTTCAGAGCTACTGGCAGAATCCCGCCGATGACGCTGTAAGACTCGAATGGATGAAGGACTTCTATCGCGACCTCTATTCAGGGCCCGATGTGGACGAGCAGCACAAAGGAACCCCTTATCCCAACCAGCAGTACGAGGGCTGCTACATCAATTATCCCGACGCAGACATGCTGGCGTACCCGTTTTGGCCCCAACTTTATTATGGGGAACAACTTTATTCCTTCCTTCAGGGGGTCAAACGGCGTTACGATCCCAATAATATCTTTCATTTTTCAATGTCGATCCGGGCCTGAAGCACGGATCTGGAGTGTTGGTTCGAAGATTTCGGTTCGCGGTTTCTGGATTTGAGGTTTCGTGCGGAGGCTTCCTTGGGCATATCCTTAGGCACACCGTTGTACAGACAACTACACGACCAGCCAGCCAGCCCTCTCGTCTTAATGGCAGGCAGACCCCTCCTTCGGATTGCCCCGAAAGGTCGGACAATGTCTGAGCTTTCCTGTACAGAAAAATCAGGTTTCATCGGGACGCCCGCAAGCTCCGGTGAAGCCCTTTTTCAATGGACATCTCTCTTCACGAGGGCTCACAATTCGTGTTCACAAAAACGACAATGTGCGCCTTCCGTTGGATATACCAGCGAGAAGAGCAGCAATACGATTCACCATAAGGAGGTACTCCAGGATTAGCACTCTCGCGGCAAAGCAACCCGCATCGCTGACGAGAGCAATGACGATCTCACGGCCGAAGAAAGAAAACAAAAAGTTGAGGGAAAAGCACAGTTGGTGTGGCCCGGAGAAACATCATCGGGATCCAGGCTTAAATCTTATCCCCGACACGCAGCCGTTGAGCAACACCTCACGTAATACGAAACTTTCGAGGAGACTATCGATGCAACGCAAACCTATAGGACTAAGTATTCTGGCCGTCCTTCTCCTGGTCGTCTGTTGTGCTGTTTCCAAAGCGCAGACGATCACAGGAAGCATCAACGGCACAGTAACGGACCCCTCCGGCGCAGTGGTTCCAAACGCCCGGGTCCAGGCCGTAAATGTGGAAACAAACGTAACGACAGAAGCAACCACTAACAACGACGGTATCTACAATATCCGCTTCCTCCAGATCGGCCAATACAAGGTGACAATCACCGCGGCCGGATTTGCCACATCAACCTACGGTCCGTTTGCTCTGGAAACCGGCCAGAACGCCAAGGTCGACGGCAAGCTGAGCCTTGAGAATCAGCAGCAGAAGGTCTCGGTTGAGGCCGAAGTTGCTCCCATTCTCAATACCGAGAATCCGACTCTGGCCACAACCCTCGACACACGCGCCATCGAGAATATTCCCCTCGTCGGTCGTAACCTGACCGCCATTACGATGTTTCTTCCCGGGTCGGTCAGCACCCAGCCCAACAGCTTCGTCAGCAACGCGGCCGTATCTGGACCGCTGAGCGGCAACAACATGAGTGGCCAGGCCAGCGGAGCTTCCGTATCTGTCAATGGCAATCGTCAACAAGCCAACCAGTATCTCCTCGACGGTATGAACATCAACCAGACCCTCGATGACACCCAAGGCTACGTTCCCAACGTCGACGCCATCGCCCAGGTTCAGGTCATCTCCGCCAATGCCAACGCCGAATATGGAAACGTCAACGGCGGCGACGTTCTCTACCAGACCAAGAGCGGAACGAATAACTGGCACGGTAGCATGTTCTACTTCGTCAACAACTACAACCTCGACGCGAACAGCTGGGCAAACAACCTCAACAAGGTCGCGAAAAACTCCTACACCCGCAACCTGTTCGGCGGAACCTTCGGCGGCCCTGTCCTGAAGGACAAGCTCTTCTTCTTCGTCGACTACCAAGGGGGCCGCTTCCACTCTGGTGGTACCTCAGTTGCGAGCGTCTATACCCAGAAGATGCGCAACGGAGACTTCTCCGAGCTTCTAAACCCCGCCATCATGGGCACCGGCAAGACCATTCAGCTTTACGATGCAACCAAGGCTGGTCTCCCCGCTTACGCCAACAACCAGATCCAGGTCACCAACCCCGCTGCACAATACCTCTTTGCGCATCCGGAGCTCTATCCGCTTCCGAACTTTGCTCCAACCGCCGGTACGCCCACGCGGAACAACTACCACGGTCTCCAGAAGCAGCGGAACTATGGCGATCAGTTCGACGTGAAGGTTGACTATAGGATCAGCGAAAAAGACAACATGTTCGTTCGCTACTCCCAGATGGATAGCGGACAGACGACTGTGAGTGCGTTACCCACCAGCTTTAACAGCGCCCCCACCTTCCCCTTCAAGGGAGTAGCGATTAACGAAGTCCACCAGTTCAGTTCTTCGGTCATCAATGAGTTCCGTGCTGGTTATACCCGTGTTCAGAACAATGGAGCTGTCCTGCTCGATCCCAGCGGCGCCTTTGGTTTGAACGGTAACAGCCTTCTCGGCATCCCTGGTGGTCAGCAATTTGCTGGCTTCTCGGCCCTCGCAACGGGCAACTCGAGCAGTCCACAGGCCTTCAACGCCTCCAACGGCTCGGGCGACGTTACAACTATCGGTAGCGCCAACCTTGGCACGAACTACACTCTCAATACCTTCCTCTACGGAGATAATCTCACCTGGTCTAAGAACCGCCACACCTTCAAGTTCGGTGCCCAGTTCCTACGCCAGCAGCAGAACAACTTCTATCCAGGCAACGACGGTTCGCTCGGAGGCTTCTACTACCTCGGCGCCGGAACCGCGAATGGGACCAGCGGTGGATACACCGGAGCTGACTTCGTCCTCAACCGCGCCGGCTTCGTTAGCAAGGGCGGCGTCTCGGGACCAGCCGGTATGCGCTCTTGGCGTAGTGCTTACTTCGCGCAGGACGACTGGAAGATCAGTCCCACCCTTACCCTCAACCTCGGTGTTCGTTACGAATATGTTCAGCCGATCTATGAGGTCAACAACAAGATGTCAACCATCGCCCCCAGCAACCCATCTGTCATTCTGCTTGCAGGCTCTGCGCAGGCTAAGGCCGCTGGATACAATCGGGCACTCGTCGATCCTTACTACGGCAGCGTTATGCCCCGTATCGGCTTCGCCTGGCAGGCAACTCCTCGCCTGGTGGTGCGCGGCGGATACGGAATCCAGAACTTCATGGAAGGAACCGGTGCGAACCTTCGTATGACCACCAACCTTCCCTTCCAGGGCTCCTACCAGGCGAGTGGCCTTCAGTCCAATTCGACTGGTGGGGTTCCAGGACAGTTCTTTACCGTACAGAGCGGATTCGGGACTTCGAGCGGCACCGGCGCAGCAACCGGCGTTGTCTATAACGTCTGGAACAAGAAGATCAAGCCCGCCTTCATCGGCGAGTACAGCTTGACCCTCGAGTATCAGGTCAGCAATACGGCCTCTTTCCAGATCGGTTATCTCGGCGAGTCCGGGCAACACCTCATCACTGCAAACCGGACCAATCAGCTTCCATCTCCATGCTACGTCAACGGGGCTCTTGTTCCATTCCCAAGCGCCGGACAGCCACAACCCACAGGCTGCCCCAAATCTCCCTACCAGGACACACCGGGTGTAGGCTACACCGGTACCATCCGCTATACCGACTCCAACGCAATGATGAACTACAACGCTCTTCAGGCGAGCTTCCGTCAGCGCCTGGCCCACGGTCTGCAGTACACCGCAAACTACACCTATAGCCATGCCTTGACCAACAGCCTCGGCTTCTACGGTGCGCCCGGCATCCAGAACTCGAGTGCTTATGCTGAGAACGTCTACAACCTGGGCTTGGACTACGGTCCGACCGGACAGGATGTTCGCAACGCTGTCAACTTCAACTTGGTCTACGATCTTCCTCTTGGTCGCGGGCGCAAGTATGGTGCCACGATGCCTCTCTTTTTGGATGAGGTCGTGGGAGGATGGAAGGTCGGCCTGACTGGCATCGCCTACTCTGGCTTCCCGATGACCCTCAGCGCATCTAACAACTCTCAAGTCAATAGTGGCGCCCAGCGTCCAAACCAGTACAAGAAGATAAAGGTAGTCGGTCGCTCGATGGACAACTGGTTTGGAACCGACCCTTCTGCAGTTCCCTGCACAGTTGCGGGTGCAAGGATCAACTCTTTGGGTGCTGAGTGCGCATACGGTCAGCCAGCGGCTGGTACCTTCGGTACCGGGCACGTCGGCTCCGAACGAGCCCCTGGCTTCCAGACCTATGGAGCCTCGGTCACCAAAGACTTCACCATCTGGCACGAGCAGAAGATCAACTTCCGCGCGGATGCTGACAACCTGCTCAATAACGCATCTTGGGGAAATCCCGGGAGAGACATCACCAACCTGACCTCGTCTGGTTTCGGCAACATCAGCAAGCAGAGTACGCCGATCCGGTCCAACCCACGGACGATGCAGTTGTCCGTCAAGTACCACTTCTAATCCATAATCAATAACCAAAGGCCCGGACTCGAAAGAGTCCGGGCCTTTTTCTTCGTGCCGAGCCGATCTCTCCCCCGGGCCTCAGTCGCTTTCCATATTCCGCTCCAATAGATACCCTCCCTCCAGTCAGAGCAGGTCTCAACCCATCCAGCGCAGTGTCGCATGATTTGCTGAGCAGATCGCCACCTAAGAAAGTGTCATCCTGAGCGGAGTATCTCGCATGCATTACCGCGAGATGCGCAGTCGAAGGATCTGCGGTTCCCATCCAGGATGCGGTAACCTCATCCTCCCGTCCGCATGCAGAACTAGCCGGGTGGTCCATTCATTGCGCGGCTTCATCACGACATCAGGGGGCAATCGTGCCCAGCGCGATCTTGTCAACTCCGAACCGACGCAAGCCCAACAAAAGGAAGCCTATGAAGTTGCCGATCAGTTCCATCCCCTTCACTAAAATAGATATAGGGTAGCTTTCAGAAATGAGACTTCCCGTCCCAATGGAGCATCTCGTCGGCTTTACGCTGCATGCGCGGTTAAGGATCTCCGGTTCCATCCAACCCGATGGCAACCACGAAGTCCGGACTTATATTCTTTGCTTTGAAGACTTTGCACGAATTTGACGGGGGGAGGGCGCACGTTTCCTGCCATTCCTCCCCCTGTCGCGATTACATCCGTTCCGGTGCCTCGATCCCCAGGTAACCCAGCGCTCGCACCATCTCTCGCTGCGCCACAGCGGCGGTGGCGAGATAGAGACCACGCTTGGCGGGATCAGTCTCGTTCAGGATGTGATGCCGGTGGTAGAAATTGTTGAACTGCTGGGCCAGCTGGAAGGCGTACCGCGCCAGGTAAGCCGGTTCAGAGGTGGCGATGCACTGCTCGATCGTCAGCGTAAGCTTCGACGCCAGCAGCCAGGTCTCCCAGACCACGCTTCCCTCCTCGCCATCGAGCAGTCCGTTCAGTTTCAGATTGGCAAACTCCTCCAGCGAAGCCTCAGCCGTGGTGTTTGCCTTACGGAAGATATTCGCCGCCCGGACGATCGCATATTGAACGTAAGGCCCGGTCTCTCCTTCAAAGCTGAGCGCATCCTTGAAGTCGAACGCGATGACCGTGTTCCTCGTGTAGCGCAGCATAAAGTAACGCAGAGCTCCCACACCGATCTGCCGAGCAATCGTATCCCGCTCAGCGTCTGGAAGCTCGGGATGGCGGGCGTCTACCTCCGCCCTCGCCGCTCCAATAAGCCGGTCAAGAAGATCATCGGCTTTGACGCCAAATCCCTTTCGGCCACTGACCTCGATGAAGGGGCGTCTCTGATCTTCCTCGCTGACTGCGTAGCCAAGCTCGAGGGCACATCGCGGCGTCAGAGCCACCATCTCATAGGAAAAATGCGTATAACGATCTGCCTCCTCGGTAAAGCCCATCCCGCGGAGCGCCTGCACAACCTGTGTCTGAGGATCGTTCTGACGTGAGTCGATCACGTTATAGATAGCATCCGCACGGCCAAAGATCGGATGGTCGGGATCACTCTCCCCATCAGTGGAGATCCAGCATGTGTGGGTGGGATACTGCCAGAATTTTCGGTAGCCAAAATCCTTGCTCGGCAAAAGCCCGAACTTCCATAGATGGTAAGCGATGTCTTTGCCGACGTAAGTGACCGTTCCATTTGAACGCACAATCACCTTCGCATCCTCATCAGGCCCATCGCTTGACGGCTGATTCGCCTCCGTTCCATTCACTTGTGCGCGACGCATGACCCAGCAGCCCTTATTCTTGCCCTCCGTCTCGAGATAGAGAACGCCCTTCTCGGTCATCAGTTGACGAGCAGCATCCCAGAAATGGAGATGGAGAATCTCACTCTCGCGAGGAAGAAAATCGTACTCGATCGAAAGACGAGCCATCGTCTCCAGATGCCGCTGCAGGACCGCCGTTGCAATCACGTCTGCAATCTCCGCCGTCTCATTTCCCCCATGTTCAATTGCATGAAGCGTCTCGAGACGCAGCTGCTTGCGCATCCCCACTTGATCGGCATCCGCCGTGTACCACTGTGAGACGCGAGCATAGAGATTCCAGCAGTAAAAATCGATCCGCTCGCCCTTCTCTTCAAGGTCAGCAAGAAGCTGACGCGTCTGCGCCAGATCGAAGGCTTCAAGATGCGTAAGACCCACTACGACGTCAGCTACCTGAACCCCGGTGTTGTCGATGTAATTCTGAACGCCGACCTCGTACCCGCTCTTATACTTATCAGACCGCAGCAGACGCTGAAATGTATCCCCAAGAATGGCGTTGCGCAGATGCCCGATGTGCGCTGCCTTATTTGGATTGATGCTCGTATGTTCGACAAGCCGAAACCCTTTCCCTCCGATATCGGCATGGCGGTCGCCGGCGATATCCTGCGCAATCGCGGCTCGCTCGAGACGTACATTCAGATAACCTGCTCCGGCAACCTCAATAGAACCGATCCCTTCCGGTAATGTCGCTGAGAGTTCGGCAGCCAGTTCTGTGGCGATGACTTTCGGAGCTTTGCGAAGGCGCTTCGCCAGCTCGAATGCGACAGGAAGAGCCAACTCGCCAAGCGAGATCGAAGGGGGCTGTTCGACGGCCAAATTTGTAAAACTAAGGCCATACTTCTGTGCGAGAACATCCCGAATGCGAGCAAGAAGAGACAGTTGAACTGTACGATACATGCTTTAGAAATCACCAATTAACGGACTTTTTCAGTTTACGCGATGCCGAGGCATAGAAGGGCTATTACATCCCCATATCCAAATCGCAGAAATAGTGCGGCCTACACGCTACAAAACGGTGGTCCCTGTGTTGAATCAAGGTAGCTCTGTTGGAAGAGTTTCGATCTCTTCCAACAGAGGCCTGTGATTATGGATGCGAATCCGATGGAGAAGGAAGATCAATCCGCCTGCTCCTGTTACGGACACGAGCATCCATGCGTGAATCGCCAAGCCGAATACTGCAGCAAGTGGCTTAGCAGTTCCATGACTGGCAAGTGCCGTTTTCACTGCCCATTCAAAGGGCCCGATCGCACCCGGCGAGCTAGGCAACATATACGAAAGATTTGCGAACGACACGGCTTCCCAAGGCCCAAGAAAATCGACAGTAAGCCCGACGAGATGGATCGCCGAAACGAAAATCATTCCTTCGCAAAACCAAATGACGAGGCTGTAAAAAAGGAGCACCAGGTTGCCCCTGACCCCCATCTGCCGGAGCGTGCTTATCGCCAAAAGCAGCCAATGCTCGACCTTCGCTACCAGCTTATTTTGAGGGAGAGAAACGAAGATCTTTCGTACAGGTGTTTCCAGCTTTCCGGCTCCGAACATCAAGACCAGAAGACCAACACTGGAGATCAGGAGTGCGGCGTCTGCACCATGGCGGATATTGACAGGAAGATCCGCTCCCATCGTTCGGACAAAGATCAATCCGACAACAAACACGTCCAGCAATTTTTCGAGAATGACGGTACTAAAGATGGCGGACGGTGCGATACCGAGATCGGGCGCATAGGTGAAGATTCGCATGATATCGCCAATTCTCAACGGCATAATATTGTTGGCCGCCAGCGAAGTCATCAAAACTCGAGCGCACGTGGAGAAGCTAGCGTTTGCCGACTGCAGCATTCGGGCCCAACGAACGCAACGAAGCGTATACCCGACCACAGTAAATCCGACGATCCCAAGAATCCACGTGGGATGTACTAGACCTAACGAGCGAAATTCCGAGGGGTGTATGCCGCGAAATGTATACCACAGGAAGAAAATACTGACCAAAAGACCTGGAACGGTCTTGACATAATTACGAGGCCGCGTCTGGGTCGGTGAGGTCTGCAAGGATCAAATCGCCTAAAACATGAAACAGATTGAAGAAATCAAACTTCTCTCATTGTAACTTCACTATTCTTGTCCAATCGAGTAGACCAGATCAGGAAGGAATACGTCTTAACCCTACATCACATTGCACCCTGTGCTGGTGTGAAGACCTGGGCAACTGTGTCACCTCCTTGGCGATGAGGTTGAGATCAATCTTGGAGCATCCGATACTTGGCAACCACCGCAGTTTCGATATCAAAAAATCCCGAAGCCGAAGCCGGCTATAACAGGGTTGATTCAGCCTCTCCTAAACAGTGCCCTGTGAAGTCACTTTCCCTTGTGTCTGCGCTCACTGTTCTTACATTTCTGATCCATGGATATCATCCGTTTGCAGAGGATGGAGGTCTGTATCTCGCTGGCGTTAAGCGTGTGCTGGAGCCGGCAATGTATCCCTATCAATCTGGCTTCGTGCTCGGTCACCTGCGCTTCTCGATCTTCGCTCCTATTCTGGCCTTTGCCGTTCGCAACTCTGGTATTGGCTTGGCCGCTATGTTGTTGATCGTTTATGTCGCAACGATCTGGACCACTCTCTGGGCGGGATGGCTTCTCGCGGAACGCTGCTTTAGCGGAAGGGCTTCTATCGGGGCCGTAACCTTGCTTGCTACTTGGTTTACGCTTCCTGTCGCGGGAACTTCACTGATGTTGATGGATCCCTACGTTACAGCGCGCAGCATCTCAACTCCCTGCACTCTGCTGGCACTTTATTACGCGCTGGCGTCTTTGACGCAATGGCGGCAGGAAAATCAATACGGGTTACCGGCAGTCATCAAAGCCTGCAGTCTTCTGGTGTTTGCAGCTCTAATGCACCCTCTTATGGCCGCCTATGGTTTTTGCTGCATCCTAGCGCTTGGCATATCGACTCTGTATCGACGAAGAACCTGGCTACTCAGCACCCTAGGTTTGTGTCTGATCGCCGTTTTAGTCGCCGCGGTCTTACAGACCGTCGGGCCACCGGAGAGTTTGGATTACCGACAGGTCGCAATGTCACGCTATTACTGGTTCCTGAGCGAATGGCATTGGTATGAATGGATGGGGCTAGCGGGTCCCATGGTCATCATAGGATTTACAGCCTTCGCAAAGACACAAAAGAATAAAAACTGTGCACGAGTGGCCTTGGCTCGAATGAGTATTACTGCAGGAATTGCTGCAATCACAGTCGCCCTTTTATTCGCGCGTCTCAACGCAGAAAGCCTGTCTGTGGCCCGTCTGCAACCGCTGCGGATCTTTCAAACCATCTACATCGTGATGGTCCTCTTTGTCGGTGCTCAAGTTTCAGTCTGGCTCGGGAAAAACGCCTTCCGGTGGGTTGCAACATTCGGAATATTGGCAATTATTATGTTCTTCGCAGAACGTCAGACCTTTCCTTCTTCTGCCCATTTCGAACTACCCGCAATTCACCAAAGTAATCCCTGGGTGCAGGCCTTCGAATGGATCCGTAGTAATACACCGAAGGACGCTCTCTTCGCTCTGGACTCGGATTACATCACGAAGCCAGGTGAAGATGCACAATCCTTTCGTGCTATCGCTGAACGGAGCGCCCTGCCTGACTATTCCAAAGACGGAGGAGAGGCGGCCATTACACCATCCCTGACCAGAGAATGGGAACGCGGCCAGACACTTCAGACCCGACTCAGCGAACGGACCGATGATGACAGAATCGCGTCCCTGCGTCCTGCGGGCGTCAGTTGGATTGTCGTATCACGTAACTCGAATACTGCATTTTCGTGCGCCTATACGAATGCTGCTGTAAAAGTGTGCCACTTGCCCGTACGACCGCCGCAAAACAGCACTCACCCCGAACCATTCTTCGAGGCAAGACGCTAATACCCTTCGCATGTCTCAAAAAAATTACCGCAGGTGAATTTGGCTGGTTTCTAGGAAACGACTCGCGTTAGCACATCATTTGCACTGTCATATGTGCTAACTTGGAGTTGTGGTTTTGAGAGCGTAGCTCAGTTGGTAGAGCATCGCCCTTTTAAGGCGTTGGTCCTGGGTTCGAGCCCCAGCGCTCTCACCATCTAAACCCCTAATAAACAATAATTTAGCGCTACAAGCAAAGAGACTAGTCGAACAAGGTCCAAGGCGCTGTGATACGAAAGTGATACATCGCATCCCCACGATGCTCGATCTGCTTTTGTTTATATCTACCCTGCCCGCTGTGAGTCAGGTTTCCCTCAGATACTTCCCTTTCCGTCCGCCAGCAAACGAATCCATTCCCCAAGCCTATCTGGATCAGGGAGTGTCACGGAAGGCCCAACTCGCCAGGTTTCCTCACCCTGAGACCTGGACATTCGTCGTGGCCTGTGATGATCGCGCATGGGATGACCGGATGGCGCCGTCGGACACGCTGGATCGAGCTCGATGACCTTCGGAGCCACTAACCCTTGAGTGTCTTGTTCTTTGAGGAATGCGGCCAAACGCTCGATGTTGTCGCCGGGTTCGCCTCTGACTTCGGGCATGGTGGGTAAGTCCACGCCCTTAGTCTGGGAGACATCGAAGACATATGCGTTACGGAATCCAAGCAAAACCCGCTCGTTCTGCTTGGTGATGTCCCTCTCGGCTTCCTTGTCCTTCTTCCGGCGAACACCGACCATCGCGGCAAGAATGCGGCTTCCCTTGGCTCCTACGTTGACGTTGCGGCCCATGTTCTTCCATGTCCAGAAACCAGTGACACGCGTGGCGGTGGGCGTCTGCGAAGCACTCACACAATACCCATGTTTCGTTGACGATTCACTATCCGCATCATCCGTTGTGTGGTCACACCGTAACTGTTGTGCGCCGTTGTCGGTCGTTTGGGCTCCGTCAGGTGCAGGTTGTTCTTCCAAGCGGCTATCAGCTTCTCATCCCCGACTGGATGCTGGATGAAGAGCGTTGCCGGGGGATGGAGATTGTTGATCGGCCCACCGTGGCAGTGCCGGCCCTTTTGGCCCTTTGTTCACTTCTCGATGTGCAACCGCTTTTCTCTACTCGCGCTGGCACGGTAGGTTCAAAAGCATCTTCGCCAGGAGGTGCAGCTTTTGAGCCCACCACACCAGGGACTCTTACTGTGGGAGATTCCCAACAACCCGGAGCTTCCGGAATCAGCGCAGACGCGCTGCCGGGAGTTAATAAGCCATATGCTGCTCGCGATCGTGAGCGGAACAAGAGAAGAGGAGAGCGATGAGCGAGAAAATTCAACCCATACATACTGAATGCGAAGCCTATGTATATGTCCGCCAGTCGTCGATGCAGCAGGTACGCACAAGGCTGGAGGGCCAGCGCCGCCAATACGACCTACGCGAGCGTGCAGTGGGTCTGGGGTTTCAGCGCGTCGTTATCATCGATGAAGATCTCGGCCGCTCTGGCACCGGCTCTATAGAACGCCCGGGCTTCGGGCGATTGCTGACGGCTGTTTGTAGCGGAACGGTTGGAGCAGTCCTGGCGCTCGAAGCATCGCGCCTGGCCAGGAATAACCGTGACTGGCACCATCTGATCGATCTCTGCGCCATGGCCGGAACCCTGGTCCTCGATCATGATGGGGTCTACGACCCCAGTCTGCTCAATGATCAGCTACTGCTCGGGCTAAAGGGCACCATGAGCGAATTCGAGATAAGCTTGCTATGGCAGGGTGCCATGGAAGCTCTCAAGCAGAAGATCCAACGTGGTCTCGTGTTGACACAAGTTCCTGTCGGCCACGTTCGGACGGAAGATGAAGGAATGGAGAAGACGCCAGATCGTCAGATCCTGGAGGCCATCACGGGCATCTTCCGCAAATTTCGTGAGTTGGGCAGCGTGCGCCAAGTTCTGCTCTGGTATCGGGATGAGAAACTGCTGATCCCCGCGCTATCGCGAAGCTCCGGATATCGTAAGGTTGTCTGGGTCGAGCCTCTATATCCGCGCATCTTCGGTATGCTCAAGAATCCCACCTACGCTGGCGTCTTCGTCTGGGGCAGAAAAGGCACACGCACCTCCATTGTGGAAGGCCGTGCGCGCAAAACCCGCGGCCACACCGCCCGCTGGAGCAGTGGGAAGTGACAATCAAGGACCACCACGAGGGGTATTTTACGTGGGAAGAGTTCATGCAGACCCAGGAACAGATGCGAGCCAACGCGGGGTGGAACGCACGGATGGGAAACTCCCGGGGAGCAGTTCGCAATGGCCCTGCACTTTTGGCTGGCTTGTTGCGCTGTGGCCGTTGTGGACGCTTGCTGCAGGTCAGCTATTGCGACAGCAAGCAGCACGGATCCATTGCCCGTTACTCGTGCAGCGGAGATCGCGGTCGCAAGATGGTGCGTTCGTGCATCACCTTCGCCAGCACGCGCGTTGACCAGGAGGTTGCCGCCGAGGTCCTCGACGCGTTGCGCCCAGTCGGGATCGACGCCTCACTTAAAGCTCTGGAGCGGAGTCAGAACCGGACCGACGAAAAGCGACGCTCTCTTGAACTCGCTGTTCAGAAGGCTCGCTATGAGGCAGCCCGCATCGCACGACAATATCAGGCTACCGAACCGGAGAACCGTCTCGTTGCCGCCGACTTGGAGAACGGATGGAACAAGGCCCTGGTCCACTCCGCCGAGATGGAACGGCGTCTTGAGGAGGCAACCAGCGCCGCGCCTCAACTGACTCCTGAACAGCGTGACCAACTGCTCACTCTGGGTGATGACTTGGAGCGGTTGTGGGACCATCCAGACGCGCCCGTTGCCTTGAAGAAGCGGATACTGCGTACAGTTCTTGAAGAGGCCGTGGCTGATACGACGAGCGACCCACCTGCTGTGCATCTCAAGCTGCACTGGGCCGGTGGCACTCACATGGAACTAACTGTGCGCAAAAACCGCACTGGTTATCACAACCACATTAATTCGAAAGGAGTGACGGAGTTGATCCGCGAACTCGCCCTTGTGTGTGAAGACCATGCGATCGTCTCTATCCTAAACAGACTCGGATATCACACCGGCATTGGCAACACCTGGACGGAAAAGCGCGTGCAACACGTTCGCCATACGAAGGGTTTTCCGGCTTGCCCTCCGCCCGAACAGCGCCGCTGGCTGACGATGCAGCAGGCTGCGGTCTCACTCGGCGTCAGCGCTGCCGTAGTTCGCAGACTCGTCGTAGCAGGAACTCTTCCAGCAAAACAGATCGTCAAGTTCGCTCCGTGGACGATCGAACGCCACAGTCTCGACCTTCCCACCGTACGCAGAGCGGTTCGCATGGTTCACACCGGCCGGTCGACGCGTTCTATTGCGCGAGTGCAATGAAGCGCAAACCAGCATGTTTATTTACTCCGAAGAGGTATAGCGAAGACGAATCGCGCTCACGCGCGATGGCTCACACCTGGCTTTGTCAGATATGGGAACCTCTTGACCGACTACACGACTACAGGCACCCTTGCGCGGTGGTTCGGTCAGATCAGGGCACCAATTCCCGCCTAACCAAACGGTGAGAGGGATATTGATTTACCTTTCGCAAGTGCAAGATTCGCAGCCTTCTCGAGTTCATCGAAGACCGCAAGCCCTGACGCCCGTTTACAGTTCTGGCGTCCGATTGCAATCTCACGAAGCAACTCTGGTACATCGGCTGACTTAATAGTCGAGTTGTCTATCTGCATCTGAATCAGCCAAGACAATACAGGAAATTCCGGCGCAACAGGAATCAAATTACCCTTGACCCACTCTGGTTGTAGTTTTTCTTCCGCGTCCTCCGCTACGCCAAGCGCATCCCAAAAAGCTGGTATGCCGTTTCGCGGCATACACGCACATGGGTCGCTATATACGTCCCCCTCAAACAGTCGCACAATAATAAAATCGGCCCAAGGTCGACATTTGAATCTGCCTTGAAGCTGCTCCGTAACGAAAACGGCTATAGATGGAGTGGCAAAGCTCAGTAATAATAACCCTAAATGAAATCAAGATCCTCAATTGGACTCCCGCACTAGGGCGTTGGATACGATGTATTGACGCTACACCGGTCGGTGGTCAGACGAAGAAGATTTGTATATAGATCATTGCCAGAAGCATCTGTACCGATCAACCCGAAATCCACGTTCCCAATAGTTCTTTTTGGGTAGGTATAGACAAAAGCACCATCCGGCGCCCTGTGTCCCAATAAAACGGTCGTAAAATTGTAACTTTGCACGATATCGCCAAGGCACACTTTGCCCAGACTGCACTGAACAAAATAGAACTGCGCTCGCATTTATCAGAACTCCGAAGAGAAGACTCCGCCGCTCCCAGACTGTCCCACCAGATTTGGGAGGGAGATTTGACGAACCGCACATTCAGGCTTTTACCGCACCTTGCAGGCCGTGCAGCAATAATTTGAAGGTGCATCACTTTTGTATCACTGCGGCCATTTTGACCACTTGTGATCTCAATCGTGTGAATTCAACATCGCCAGTGGCGGCTCGTGAAAAGGTTGCAAGAGTTGGAGGTAAGATTGAGCACAATTGACGGAAAGAAGGTCACCATGGTCGGCGGTGGACCAAGTGGGCCCACGTTGGCATAAATGCAACAAAGTGCTGCGCAGGTTATGGTGTATGAGCCTTGGGGGTTGAGCTTATACCACCGTTGTAGGCCGGAAGGTGGGAGCGCGCGAAGCGCCTCCAAGCCTTCTTGTTCGGATTGAAGGTCGTCCCTATTTCTCCACAGAAGATGCAGTGGAAAACGAACTTCCCTCACTCTCCTCCTCCAAAACCAGTAATGTCTTGAGCCTCGCGCTTCTTAATCTCCAACCCCGAAAGCGCTCCAGCGACATCCACGCCCCGGTCAATACCAGAAGCGAGCAACATGCGGAGGCCACGCCGCTGATCGTCTGTCCCACAATCCCTCCGGCCTCTTCCGTATGCACCATGTGAATCATCGCTCTTATCTTCGCCCCCATCGACCTCGAATGAAAGTCCTCCAGGCCGGTTATCCTTCCCGTCGCACGATCGAACCTCATCTCCGATCTCTCATCCGGGCGGTTCCCAAGACTCCTGTCCGCTTTGATCATCACCACCTTGTCGCTGCGGCGCGACACATCCGCCTCCAGCATCTGCCATCCCGGGCTCCGTTCTGCCGCACTGCGAAACACCTGATCGAGACTCACCAGGGCCAGAGCCTCTTTGCGATCCGCACGCTTTCCGCCCTTATGCGTTTTCTCCTTCGCAGCCACCGTAGGCAATGCACTGTTCGTGGCCCAATAAATAATTCTTGTCACCCAGGTGTACGACATTGCCGCGCCCGTCAGCACAATCACCGTCAACGGCACCGCGGCCCACAGCCCGATCGTGTTGTGGCGATTCCAAAACCACGCCTTGCCCCTCAGGCCTCCGCGCAACACCGCCCTCTGTCGAAGCTGGATCTTCGTCCATCGTCCCGGCACCCACAGCACAAGCCCGGTTCCGATCATCCCCAGAAGAGAAAGATCGAAGATCCCTTTCACGACTTTGGCAATCTTTCTGTTCTCTCCCTCCACCCCAAAATACCGGTGCAACGAACGCACCGTCTCAAAAAACTGCCGCGTTCTCACGGCTCCTTCGCCAAGAATTCGTCCGCTGTTTCTGTCGAGCAGCAATCTCTCTTTCTTGCCGAAGCTCACCACAACCGGAGCATCGGCGCGGCTAAAAACCGTCAGGCTCTGCGGCCTCGCCTTCTTCTCCGCTGCGGCCTCCGCAAGCAGCGCATCGAGGCTTGGACGATTCTCCATAAGCTGTTCCGTCGATCGGAATCCGCGCTCCTCCCAGCTCACAATCTGACGCTCATAAGTCAGCAGGCATCCGGTCACCGACAAAAATAAGATCGCGGCTGCGATCACGCAACCCGCACTAAGATGAATCCAAAAGATGATCCGGCGCATGCAAGCCTTCTCCCGCAAAAAGTTCCACTCCGTTGCTATTCAACGGTCACTGGCTTAGCTCTTCCTTAGGAAGCGCAGGACATTCTCCTTAAATTCACACAGAAGACATAATGAAACTTCCGTGACACACGATCGAAGTTAAGCTTCCCCTAAGCCGCTCCACATAGAACGGAATCATTCACTTCCAACATGTTTCAGAGAGGTACGTCACAATGCGGCTAGGAACATCCCTTCTTTTCTGCAGTCTTCTGCTCACATCCGGTCTGCACGCGCAGGAGGAGAAGAAAGAAAAGAGAAAATTCCCTCCCCCCGAAAGTCTTTCGACCGACTCGCTCGTCAGCCAGCCGGGCCCCAGCTTCAAGGTCAGCGATAAAGACATCCATAAGCCCGCTACCGTCATCGTCTACGGCGATCAGCGTTTCACTGACCCCGCCAACACCAAGGTCACCAATCCCAAAGTACGGCGCATCCTCGTTCAGAAGATCGCCGAAGAACATCCCGATGCCATCCTGATGAACGGCGATGTCCCTTACAGCGGCGACGTGGCTAACGACTACGAGGTCTTTCACACCGAGACCGCCGTCTGGCGCGACGAAAATCTCCATGTCTATCCCGCCCTCGGCAATCACGAGTTCCACGGCGACCCGCAGCAGGCGCTCGAGCACTGGTGGACCGCATTTCCCCAATTCCGCAATCGACGCTGGTACTCCGTGCAGCTTGGCAAGTCCCTCTACACCATCGCCCTCGATAGCGACACCTCGCTGCTCGAAGGCAGCAATCAGAGAAAGTGGCTCGACGACCAGCTGACCCATCTCCCCGCATCTGTGCGCTTCGTCTTCATCAGCCTGCACCATCCGCCGGTTGCCGACGTGCAAACCCGCATCAACGTCAGCCACAATCCCCGCCCCAATGAGATCTCCCTGCGCGACGATCTCGATCGCATCGCTCCGCAGATCAAAGCCAGAATCATCCTCAGTGCCGGCCATATCCATAACTACGAGCGCTTCTCCCGCAATGGAGTCACCTACCTCGTCTCCGGCGGAGGAGCCGCCTCGCCCGTACAGGTCGAACGCAAGCCCGACGACCTCTATCAGGACACCGACTTCCCCAACTATCACTTCGTCGAGCTCCAGCTGAAAGGCCGCACCCTCGTCGGCAGGATGTACCGCCTCGCCAATCCCTCCGCCGCTCAGCCCACCTGGCAGGTGAAAGACACCTTCAAGGTCGAATCCAAATAAACCCTCGCGGAGGGACTCACCCGGTCCCTTTCGCCTTCTTAGAACTTGTAGCGAAGCGTAAACTGCATTCTTCTTCCCGGCTGTGCCGTCGTCGGCTGCTCAAACAGCGGAGACCGCACATTCCCCACATACCCGCCGAAGTTCGTTCTGTTCACCATGTTAAACGCATCTACCGCCACCGTAAGGTGCGGCTTGCTGTCCTCCTTGCCGCGGCTGAAATAAAGATCGTGAGCCCAGCGCGCATCCACCGTAACATTGCCCGACGTCTCCAGTGTGTTTCTCGAAACTCCCGCCGGCCTCGCATTCAGCATCCCGGTGTGGAACAGATCCGCTCCAGCCGTCTCCGTGCAAGGAAGCCCGCTCGCAAGATGCAGATTCAATCCCAGATTCCACCAGCTCTCTTCATGGAACGTCCCAAGTAGATCGAACCTCTGTAGCTGATCGAAGTCCGCGCGACCATACTCTCCTCGCAAGTCATACTGATTCGCCGGAAACCACCCGATCCCGCCCGTATCGTTCTCCGTACGGCTCAAAACATACTGCGTCATTCCCGAAAACCAGCTCCCTGCCTTCGTCTCCACATTGATCTCAAGCGCATTGGAGGCCTGCTTCCCTTTCGATTCCATCTGCCGCAACACTCCCACGCCCGCGTCCGGACGCCCCAGATAAAACGGCGGCAGCGGCGCGTTCACATCGCGCGAACGAAACTGATGAAATCCACGCGACCCGTCATAGCTGATCGCGACTGTCGTGCGCGAGGCAAGTTTGCGTTCCACGCTCGCCAGATAATGCACCGTGTAAGGAATAAACGCATCGTCCGCTCGCCGCACCAGGTTCGATGGAGTCGACGGCGCAACCGCAGGATTCGGATACAAACCGTTCACGATCGTGTACGAACGAAGATTCACCCCGTTCAGCAGCTTCAAATCGGCAAGCGGAGCCGGACCCGACCGGTCGTAAAACACACCCGCGCCCACGCGAAGCACCGTGCGCTGATCCTTCAACGCATACGCCAGAGACCCGCGCGGAGAAAAGTTATGCGGAGATTCGAAGTACGTCTGCCAGTCATAGCGCAGCCCCACAATCGCCTGCAGCCTCGGCGTCACCTGAATCTGGTCCTGCGCAAAGATTCCCAGTTCGTTCAGCCAGAAGATCGTATGTCCGTATCCCTGCCGCTGCGTAAAATTGCTCGGTCTGGCCGCCTCATAGTCCGCAAGACTTGCAAAGCTATACGTGCCCACACGATTCGTCTCATCCTGCCATGCGCGCCGGCTGAGATTCGGAATCGTTATCCCGAACTTCACATAGTGCCGCTTGTGGCTCCAGCTCACAATGTCGTTGATCTTCAGATTGTTTTCCGTCGTATACAGATCCGCCTGCGCACCCCCGACGGTAAACCCTCCATCCACCACCAGCTTCGCTGCCCTCGTTACGCTGCGGGTCGGATCGTGGTCCTTCTCATAGAAAAGCTGCAGCTGGTTGATCATCGTCGGCGAAACAATCAGCCGATCATTGAGAATCACATCATCCTCACGCGCCTGCGCATTCACCCCAGCCTCCCGCGTCACCAATCCACCCACCCCAAGGTTGCGTGAGACCGTATCCGACACGTTGTACTGCAGCGAAACCCGATGGCTCCTGCTCAGATCGCTGGTCACCCTCGCAGCAAACTCCGTGTCATAAACCGGCGTCGGTACATTGTCGGCAATCACCCCTTGCGGACCCACCGCATGCACCGCAGACTGCGCCGCATCCTCCTGCCTCGATCCCGCAAGCAGAAAGCCCAGTCCGTGCGCAATCGGACCGGAGACCGAACCCTCATAGATACGCTTCTGCTCCTCCGGCTTCACCGTTGCAAAGTAGTTCTTGCTGTCGAACGTGGAATCCCGAACGATAAAATTCAGCGTCCCATGCGGCCGGTCGCCCGGCGTGTTGGTAATAATCTCCAGCCTGCCCTTTCCCGGGCGATTCGTCTCAGAACTGAACGGATCATTGTTAATCCTCACCTCCTGAATCGCCGATGCAGTAACCCCCGTCCCCTTCATCTCGATCCCGTCCACCAGAATGCTCACCCCGCTGGTGCCTACGGCTGACTGCGACAGAAACGGTGTAAGAACCGCAACCAGGTTCTGGTCGAAGATGGGCAACGCCTCCAGCGCCTTGCTGTCCGCACTCACCTGGCTGCGATTCTCGCCGGCATCGGTAGAAACGCCCTGCTCGCCGTTCTCCGCACTCACCTCCGTCTTTACCTCTGCCAGGCTCAGTTCAATTCGTATCGGAGCCATCGCTCCCGGGCCCACCGCAAGATTCGTTTGAAACGGGGCAAAGCTCTGCTGAGCCCGCAGGTGCAGCCGATATCTTCCTTCGCCCACATGACGAAACAAAAATCTCCCCGAGACATCGGACACCGCGGAAGCTGTGGTCCCGTTTGCTCCGTCCAGCTCAAGAGAGATTTCCGGAACAAGAGCCCCCGCAGGATCCACCACCACGCCGCGAACATCCTGCTGAGCCATCGCCGCTACGGCAGGAAAGAAAAGAGCTGCCGCCACTAAAAATACAAAACGCACGCCAAATCTCCCGATCGCAAAAAAACTCCAGCTCTGCCACAAGGACAGAGCTGGAGTGAGGTGTGCTTTTTAGAAAATAACCTTCAGGCTGAACTGCAGCTCTCGCGGCGTTCCGCGGCCTGTCGGATTGTTGTTGTACGAGCTGGTGATAACACCGAAGTTAGTCGGCGTCGCCGTGCCCGAACCCGTAGGCTGCGACCAGCTCGTCACCGGCTTGCCGTATTGAGCAACGTTGAAGACATTGAAGGCCTCCGCCCTGAAATCGAGCGCGACACGCTCCGTCAGCGTAAACCGCTTCCTCAGCGACGGATCGATCTGCCAGTGCGAAGGTGCCCTGGCGGCATTGCGTCCAAGATCACCCCAGGTTCCGTTCGCCGGCATCGAAAACGCCGCCGGATTCAACCACAGCTGCGGCGAGCGATTGGCCGCGTACAGTGGAACTCCTGGCACGCGATTCGGCCGCTGCCCCTTGTTCAGCTGGTCCGGCAGCGCGCTCGCGCTTCGGCTGACCGTAATGTTCAACGGCAGGCCGCTTCGCGCTGAGGCGATACCGCTCGTCTGCCATCCCCCAAGAAGGAAGTTGGTCGTGCGCGACGCTCCACTCAGGAAAGCACGCCCGCGGCCAAACGGCAGCTGCCACACCGCACTCCCGGCAAAGTAATGCCGCAGGTCCGAATCGCCCGAGGCGCGCTCGCACTCAGGACAGGCAACATTCTGCGGAGCATCCGATTCGCCTCCGCCAATGCCGCCATTGTCGATCTGGTGGGAGTACTCGTAGTTCGCCGAGAACAGCAGGCTCGAAATGGTGCGTTGCAGGCTCATCTGCAATGCATTCGTGCTCGCATGATCGTCCGTCGCGCGATAGTCGATCGTCGAGAAGGTGGCATAGGGGCGCTTGCCGGTCACCGGATCGATGCCATTCAGCGTCGTGTCCGAGAACGTATGCGATGCGCTCGTTCCAAAGTAGGCCACCTGAACAATCGTCTGCTTGGCCACCTCCTGCTGGATCGAAAGCGTCCACTCATCCACCGCGGTATCTTTTCGCTTCGTCGAAGAACCCGAAGGGCTGGCGCTTCCCGTTGCCACTCCCAGGCCATCCGGAATCGGATAGCTCAGCCCCGGAACCTGCTTCTGGTTCAGCGTGTACTTCGTCGCAAGGTTCGAGATCGGCGCGCTCAATCCGCCGAACTGGCCGAAGCCGTAGTAGATCCCGAATCCCGCACGCACCACGAACTTGCCATGCAGCGACGCCGGAGACCATGTCCCGCTCAGGCGCGGCGAAAAATTCGCAAGGTTCGGGTCATACCACGCCATCCCCGCCGGACAGATGATCCTCGCGCAGTGCAGCGGATCCACCAGCTGTCCACGGCCCAGCACCTCGTGATTCACGCCGAAGTACTCATACCGTAGTCCAAGGTTCAGGTTCACCGTCGGGCTCAGTTTGAACTGGTCCATGATGTAGCCGAAGTACGAGGTCATACGCTGCCCCGTAACCGGGACCTGGCCGTTATATGTATCCGAGTCGATCTTGTTCTGCAGGAACGTCGTGTAATCGGTATAGGCAATCGTCTCGTCCGGGCTGTTCGGAGAAGCCTTGTTCTCCTGCACCCGCCGTACCGTGACGCCCGCCTTCAGCGTGTGCCGCCCGTAAAGGTACGTGGCGTCATCGACCGCCGTAAACGAGTTATCGTTACGGATCGATCCGCTCGGATTCCCTATGCTCGAAAACGTGCCGATCTGCAGCGCAAAGGGAAACGGCGTCGTCTGTCCCTGGAGAAACTCGGCGCGGTTGAACCCGTAGCGAAAATCGTTATAGAAGCGCGGGGAAAACGTGTTCTGCACACCCAGCGTTACATTCGGCGTGTTCAGGTTGTTGAACCCCGTCGAGGGAGCCAGCCCATTCGGAGCCGTCTGCGTGTAGTGATCGGTGTTGAACCGAAAGAAGGCATTCATCCGGTCGCTGATATGGTAATCCATGCGCAACAGGCCCGCATCTTCATGCGTCACCTGCCGCCCGCTGCCGAACCACGTATCGCTCACCGGGCTGATGCTCGTCTGCCCCACCGGAAAGGCATCGATCAGAGTCGCCAGTTCCGGCTGCGCCGCCTTGACCTGCATACGATACGCCTGGCTCGGCACCGTGCCCGTCAGCGCCTGATCGATCACCTGGCGCAGCGCATCGTAGTTTGTGAAAAAGAAAAGCCGCTTGCGAAGAATCGGGCCGCCAAGATTGGCGCCAAAGTTATTCAGCCGCAGTGGAGGCAGCAGCCCATGCGATCCCCAGGGAGCAGCATCGAAGACGTCGTTGCGAAGATACTCCCACGCCGCTCCGTGAAACTGGTCTCCGCCCGTCTTCGAGACCACCTCCACCTGACCGCCCGCCGTACCGCCCTGGTCTGCGCTATAGGCCACGCCATTCGCGCGAAACTCCGCAATCGCCTCCGTCGAAATCTGAAGATGCAGATCCACCTTCTGGTACTGGTGATTGATGCCCGAGTTGTCCACGCCATCGAGATGCCACGTATTGTCTTCATCCGATAACCCCGCAAAGCGCATATCTTGCTGTGTGCCCGTTCCCGAATCGATCACGCCCGGAGCCAGCGAAACCAGATTGATGTAGTTCCGTCCATTCAGCGGCAGGTCCGTCGCCTGCTTCCCATGGACAACTCCCCCAATCTCCGCCGATGACTTCGACAGTCCCGAATCCGGGTCCACCTCAATCTGCGTCGCCTCGCCCGCAACCGCCAGATTCATATCCAGCGTACGGATCTGACCTACATCCAGCGTCAGATCATCCACTAGATACAAAGCAAAACCCTGCGCCTTGACGCTAGCCCGATACGAGCCCGTCGAAAGCGACGTCACCGTATAAACGCCCGCGCGATTTGTCACAGTCTCGCGCTTCGTCTCAGTGCTATTCGACGTGATCTCAATCTTCGCTCCAGCCACGCGCGCGCCCGAAGCATCTGTAACGGTTCCGGTCAGTGTCGCTCGATCCGTCTGGGCTTCAAGCGGAGCCATCGATAGCAACAACAGCAACAACGGCAAAGTCCTCTTCATTACCTTCCATCCTTTCGCGGGCCGCGCTCCGACTTATTGGTAGAGAGCCTTCATGCTGGGAATCTGGCGCTCCATATCGTCGCGAACGGCGACGCCAATCTCGATCGCCTCTTCCTCCGTCGAAGCTTTCGTAAACGGAACCTCCATCACCACAAAACCACCGCTCAGATCGCGTCCCTTCGCATCGCGAATCGGAATCAGAAGGTCAAAGGTCTTGTCCTTCTCCAGGCGCACCGCCACCGGCTTGTTCGTGGCAAGCTTCTCCATGTCCGCGGCAGAAGACTTCTTTCCCACCTTCGAAGCCGTAATATTGGCGATGATCACGTTGTCGGTCTCTCCCGGAGGAACTGCATGCAAACCGAGCTTCACCAGATCGCTGTCGTGAGCCGCCTTCACCTTCATCACTAGGGTCTGAGCAAACGGCGCGTGAACATGCATGTATGTGCTTGGGTCCTGGGACTGGCCACCGGCGAGAACGGGCATCAAAGCAAGACCGAGGGAGGCGGCGAGGACAACTTTGTGAGCTGAAACAAACATTCAATTCTCCTGTAGTAGATTGCGGCGAATACACGGCAGCAGACGCAGCACGACGGCTTGCATATCTCTTGCCCAGTAGGGCAAATCCTGTTGACCGATGTGGCAATTCAATCGAAGCGTTCTTAGACCAGTCTTAGAAACCCGTCTCTGTTACAGGGAATTCATGGAATTGCAATCAGCAGATTTGACCTCGAGGTGTAATCAATACACAGGGCCATGAACGTTCTCGTCGTCGAAGACAACAAGCGTATCTGCAATATCCTGCGACAAAGCCTCATCGAAGATGGGCATCAGGTCACCGTCGCCGAACGCGGCGAAGATGGCCGCGATCTCCTTCTCCGTGCGCCGTTTCATGTCGCCGTCCTCGATGTCATGCTCCCCGGCCTCGACGGCTTCTCTGTCCTCAAACAGGTTCGCGCGGCAAAATGTGTCGTGCCCATCCTCATGCTCACCGCCAAAGACACCATCCCCGACATCGTCAACGGCCTCAATCTCGGTGCTGACGACTATCTCACCAAGCCCTTTCAAATCCAGGTGTTCACGGCCCGCGTCCGCGCCATCGGACGGCGCCATCCTGTCCTCCAGTCGCGCACTCTCACCGTCGGAAATCTTCATCTCGACGCGGAAAACTACATCGTGCGCCGCGGTGACCGGAACATCACCCTCACTAAAAAGGAATTCCTTCTCCTTGAGCTACTCATGCGCCGCGCCAATAGAGTCGCCACTCGCAATCAGCTTCGCGAAACCGGATGGTCCTTCGACACTGAAGTCAGCGACAGCAGCGTCGACTTCTACATTCACAGCCTTCGCTCCAAAATCGATGTCAAAGGAGAGGAGAGCATGATCCGCACCGTGCGCTCGCTCGGATACATGCTGACTTCGTCGGAATGAGCCTCACACCGCGCTCTCTTCGGTTCAGGCTCTCTGCCCTCTATACCCTGTTTGCGCTCATCTCCATGGTCTCTCTGGGGTGTTTCTCCTACATCTACATGCGTTACGCTCTCGAAACCTCGCGCGAAGGCACGATGCAGGGGCGCGAAGAACGCGTCATCCGGTTCCTCGAAACCTGGCCTGCTAAAGATCAGACCCTCTCGCTAACCGAAAAGCTCAACCGGCTCAGCACCGCCATCAATGCAACGGACATCGTTCAGATCTACGAGCTCGACGGTTCTCCTATCTACTCTTCGCCCGGCGAGGCCGCCTTCAAAGTTCCCTGGCCCAACAAGCCCTGTGTCGAGCGTTGTTTCGGTCTCGTCCATCAGAACGGACACACCGTACGAACCCTCGATCATGTCGTCTCTCTTGGCGGACACAAAGTGCGCCTCTCCCTCTCCGGAAAAATCGACGAGCACGCCGAAATCCTGGAGAGTGTCCGCAACTCCTATCTCCTCTTCTGTCCCCTGCTGCTCGCCGCCTCAGCCGTCGGCGGCTTTCTCCTCAGCGGCCGCGCCCTTAAACCCGTTCGGCAGATAACCGCCGAAGCCCGAAGCATCGGCATTCACGATCTCCAGCGAAGGCTGGCCGTACCCAAAACCTCGGATGAGCTGCAGGTCCTCGCCCAGACATGGAACGAGCTGCTGGAGCGGCTTCAGACCGCCGTCAGCAGACTCACGCAGTTCACCGAAGACCTCTCTCACGACCTCGGAACCACCATCACAGTCATGCTCACCACTTCGTCGCTGGCCCTGCACCGCCCGCGCACACCCGACGAGTATCGCGCCGCGCTCCGCACCATCCTCACCGAGTGCGAAGCCACCTCGCGCCTCCTGCAGGACCTCCTCGCCGTCACTCGCGCCGACCTCGTGCAGCAGCACCTCGAATCCGAGATCGTGGCCTTGTCCGAACTCACCTCCGAGATCGCAGAAAACCTTCAGGCCAAGGCCAATCTCAAACACCAAACCCTCAGAACCCAGATCACCCCCGACCTCGCGATCGAAGGCGATCCCTCCCTGCTCCGGCGCATGATCGGAATTCTGATCGACAATGCGATCAAATACACCCCTGATAACGGAGTTATCGCCATTTCCCTCACCTCCGGTCCGCTGCACACCCATCTCCGCGTCACCGATAACGGCATCGGCATTCCCGCCGATGCTCTCCCTCACATCTTCGATCGCTTCTATCGCGTCGATCGATCGAGAACCCAGGATGGGGGCAGTAGCGGCCTCGGCCTCGCCATCGCGCAGTGGGTCGCCCAGGCTCACAACTCCACCATCGCCGTCACCTCAACACCAGGCAGGGGAAGCACCTTCATCGTCTCAATGCCGTGCTCCCAAGATCCCACTTACAGCGCGCTGCCTTCAGTCTCCGTCGCGGAACTCTGATAGGTATGTTCTAGAAGTATTTCAGATGTTGCGGACAGAGCGACGCGCTCATTGAATTATCACAACCCTATAGATCAACAATGACGGCATGGGCGAACACTTCTCCCTGACCGGCCTAAGTCTCGTTCGCGCGCTCCCCAACTGCATTACGCCGCAAATAGCCTTGCTTTATGGAGGCCAGATGAATCGACCATACCAAACGGGAATATATACGTCGAACGAAGCAAAAGATTGGCCCGGATCGCGGGGAATTGCTGTGGGGAGAAACTGATCCAACGAGGGCTCAAATACGCCGCACCGCCATCATCGGAACAGTCGACCAATAATCCAAACAAGTCATCTGGGGTCGCGACAGCCCGCCATGGGTGGCTGTGGATGACAGGGATCATCCGATCGGCTTCATGCTATCTCGATAGTTCACATATGGAAGCGTTGTTTATCGATCCATCGCGGCATGAATGTGGTGTGGGGCGAGCGCTCGCGGAATATGCATTACGTGCTCACCCAATCCTCACAACGGATGTCGACAGTCAGGGACGTTCGTATCCTGTCCTTCATATGCGCATGGTCTCGATTGACAGCCAAGATAGTAGAAAGTTGAAGACGCTTCCGAACGTAATGTTGTGATGTTCAGGAGAAGAATGCAAAGAGGAGGAACTTGACTCTTTGCTGCGCAGCCGGCGAGTGGAGGCCGGAGTCAAAGCGAATTAGGGGTGCAAGGGGGAAAACAGCGTGTGTTCCCCCTGCCTCCGTTTTCGACGCAGAACCAAGGGCGGCAGGTTCGCCGCCCCCTCGAAGAATGGAATTGTTCAGGCCGCTTTCTTCGGGGTCTTCGTCGCTGGCTGCGGTATTCTCTTTGCCCTATCCTTCGCGGCGAAGTCCTGCTGTACTTTAGCTATGATGGCGTCGGTGTCCACCTTATAGGCGGTGGCGGCTTCCTTGAGAGTAGTTGTGAAAGCGGCTCATCGTTGTGAGGTAGTTGGTGAGGGCGTCGGAATGTCCGGCCTCCAGTTGCTCAATCAGCAGTTTGATGTTTGCGGCGATGAGTTCCTGTTTGGTGTTGGGCTTCTTGCTGTCGATGGTGGTGGCGGTGGTGCTCATGATGTTTTCTCCCTTGTGGTTGCTTTTGCTTTTCATGCCATGTGTGGCATGTACCTACATGCCGAACGCCTCCTGGCGAAGGCGGGGGTAGCAAGGCGCAACGGGGAGGGGTCTCACCACCTCTTGAAGAGGAGCCGAAGGCGGAACGGAAAGGGCGTAGCGTAGCGGAGGTCTGCACAAGCGAAGCACGGAAGATTGGGGCTACCCCTTGCGCCGCGCGATCGGGGCCGAGCCCCTGAGCGTACTTAGCACTTGCGTTACAAAACAGACCGAAGGCATGGTTTATAGCGAAGCGCAGCGGTAAAGGAGCAGTCGGTGTTTGGGAACGCACGACGATGGGTTACGTCCTGGAAAGAGAGTTATATCTTGGATCAACGTTTGCGGTTCTTATCGAGCTACCAGAAGGAAGAGATGTCAGTAGCGGACCTGTGTCGCGCGTATGGAATCTCGCGTCCAACAGCCTACCGCTGGATCAAGCGTTACAATGAGACGGGACCAGAAGGACTCGTGGATCGTAGTCGCCGACCGCATACCTGTTCGCACGCGACGCTCGAGCCGATGGAGAACGCTATCCTCGTGCTTCGAGCTAAGCATCCGTCCTGGGGCGTGCGCAAACTCAAGGCGAGGCTCGAGATGCTACAGCCAGAGTTAGTGTGGCCTGCAGCGAGGACTGTCGGCAACACTTGAAGCCGCGCAGGCCTGACCAGTCCGCAAAGGAAGAGGAAGCGCACCACCCCATGCTCCGAGCCGTTTTCTCTGGTGACTGGCCCTAATCAGCTGTGGTGCATGGATTTCAAGGGCTACTTCTCGACCGGCGATGGCAAGCGATGCGATCCGTTTATCATCACCGACGCGCATAGCCGTTACTTGATTCGTTGCCATATCGTCTCACGTATCGACCTTAGCCAGGTCCGAGCGGTCTGCGAGGCAGCCATACGCGAGTACGGTGTGCCAGCAAGGATCAGGACCGACAATGGGGTGCCATTTGCGGGCACGGGGTTGATGGGGCTGTCAAAACTCTCGCTCGGGTGGATGAAGCTTGGGATTGTGGATGAGCGGATTCAAGCTGGCAGACCGCAACAAAACGGCCGCCACGAGCGGATGCACCGCACGCTGAAGGAGGATACGACAAAGCCGCCTGCAGCATCCCTTCGTGCACCGCAGAGTCTCTTCGATCAGTTTCGTTACATGTTCAACAACGAGCGTCCCCATGAGGCGCTGGACAACCATGTTCAAGCTAATCTCTACCAGCCAAGCTCCGTCCGCCTCCCACGCAAGTTGCCGGAGTTCATTTACCCGAAAGGCATTCTATTGCGACGCGCGAACAATAGTGGAGATATCAGTTGGCATAAGACGAGAATCTTCATCAGCGAGGTTTCCCGCTTCGAAGAGTTGGCATTCGAGTTAGTAACACCCGGATTCTATAGAGTTTACTTTCGAAACATGAAGATCGGAGGACTTAACGCGGAAGAGCTTCGGTTCAGGTCTGCGAGAAGAGTTGTCTGAGCTTGTCGATGAGTGCATCGGCCTGTTCGCACGAACGGACGGTGTGTTATTTGTCAGCCTCAGACCCGCGCATGATCGTTCGACGGGGCTGCCGGGCAGCGGCCAGGTAAACTTCTGAGAATAGATGGTCGAAAGTGAAGCACGGCTCTGTTCGAAAGGTATAGGTTAAGCAACGGCCTCCAGGCCGAGAAGCAGGTTGTCTGCTATCAATCTTGAAGGCTACCTACTCGGTCTCGACGAGTGTGATTGGTGTTCTCACGAAGCGAGAAGTGCCTGGGACAAACAAAACTACCAACGCGAGAGTTTGATAAGACCTGGCTCAAGCACGAATCTGGCCTGACATTTCGCCCCGGATGCGCGCAACTTACCAAATTGTGGAAGATTACGAACTTTGATGAAGAAAGGGTCTGTATCCAGAGCTGGATAAGAACAATAGCCGCCTAGAATTGCCTGCTTTAGCAGAGCGAGAGCTGCATCGGTTTTGCCACAGTAGGCCAAGTGGGAAGCGGCGAAGTAATTTGTTTCAGGGTCATCCGCCGGCTGTACTCTGCTGGTGAGCGCATCGACCTCCGCGGACGGCTGATGGTTCGCGCATGCAACCAAAGCATCGAAGCTACGCCATTGCGGAATGCCAGGTGGGCCGAGCCGCACAGCCTCGTCGCCCCGTCCGCTCCGCAGAAAGATGTGTGCGGAAAGCGCCTTGCTCCAACTCGAGCCTGGTGGATCGAGTCGGACGTAATCCATCGCACGTTCATAGTTCCCGCCCAGCAGGAACACGACTGCACAGGACCGCAGCCCGGAATTTTGGGTATGGCGGTCAAGGAGGAATGCAATGTCGCATTGAGTTGCCGCCTTCTCCAGGAGCCCCGCATACCGGAAGACATAGCTCAGCGAGTAATGTGCATCCGCACTGTCCGGCCGACGGTGCACCAGGTCCTGAGCCTCCTCGAGAGCCTTCTCTAGTTCGCCACGTTCGGTGTGATACGCGACCAGGCCTGCACTTGCCGCGACATCGTTCGGATTCAGGACCCGAGAGCGCTCCAGAGCGGCTTCGAAGCGCGACATAGCCGGGTCGTTTCCACTAGCATACCGGGTGTCGACGTAGTACCGCCGCGACAACATCAGCCATGCCGGAGCAAAGGAAGCATCTAGCTCAATGGATTTCTCGAGCATTTGACGCGCTTCTTTACTTGGCTCCGGATCGTAAGGAAAGGACAGGCTGCGCAGGTAGAGCTCGTAGGCTTCGTTGCTGGCCGGCCGGATATCTGCGGAGCTCTGGCGGCCAGCGCCCAAAGCGACCGCGAGGTGGCCTTTCGTCCGAGCCACGATTTGATCTCGCAGCGCCAATAGGTCGCCCACCGGCGCGCTCAAGCTGTCCCGCCAGATGACGCGATTATTCTGCACGTTGGTCGCTTCCATCGTGACGCGGAGTTGCCCGTCTTCCGTTCCGTAATGACCAGTCACTACATTTGTGACATTCAGCGTGTGCCCCACGCGGAGGACATCAGGGTCGACTGCAAGCGCCTTATCGGTGGTCGTCGACGGTCTGACCGAAAGTGAGCGGACGTTGCTAAGCTCTGTGGCCACCTCGTCTGCCAGGCTTACTCGGAGATAGTCGAGATCGGCATTTGTGTCGGTGTTCTGAAATGGGAGGACCGCAACTGAATTGGCAGCTGGGCCGGGGGGCGTCAACCGGCGCTTGCTGGACAGAAACACCGGCGCCGCGAGCAAGATGAGGCACACCACTGAAACAGCGGCAAACCATCCTGGAGAGATAGGGCGCGACCTCGTGGGTTGCGCGGCGGAGGTCGAGATTAGTTCAGCAGTCTGCCCTGAAAGCGGGGCGAGCACAATTGGCTCTTCAGTGTGCCTCACCCGCACTGTCGCGTCGAACCTGTATCCAACCCTGGCCACCGTAGCAATCATTGTGGCATCCCGGTCATTTAATGCTCTGCGCAACTTGGAGACGGCTGTGGCCAGGGATCCGTCTACTACCACCAGCCCGGGCCAGACCAGGTCAAAAAGCTCCTGCTTGGTGACCACCTCACCGGCACGGAGCAGTAGCTGGCGTAGCACCTCCAGTGGCTTGGTCTCCAGCTCAACCAGCTTCCCGTCGACTCTCAACTGGCGGCTGAGCTCATCCAGCTCACAGTTGCCGAAGATCCACGTAGTGCGAGAGTCGCCTGAGTTACGTTGCAAAGACATAGGGTTAGCGGCCTTTAGAGTTTCTTGAGATCTCCGTCAGGACAAATCTCCGCGGTCGGGCCAGAGTTCAATGAGTCAGCAAAATCAAGTCAGAGAGGTCCTATGCCGCGAGGAAAGATTTTACGCGATACGTGTATGGGTTCGGGTCTGATCACGGTCACAGGCCAGCAATATCCATTTGCGCTGGAAAACGTCTGGAAGTCTGACGTGCCACCCGCGACCGGCATGAGTGTCGAGGTCGAGTTTGACGCAGCGGGCGAAATCGTAGGACTAAGAAGCATCCCGGACTCGCAGATTGCCAAAGAGCAGGCGGAGCTTGCTTTGGCCTCCGCGCGTGACAAGGGCGGGAAGCTGGCGGCGGCGGCGGTGGCCCGCTTTGGTCTGCCCACTCTTGCGGCAGTCGGCGTTTTATTTCTCGGTTGGTTCAGTTTTTCCGCTCTTTCGATTCAGACGCCTCTGGGTAGGCTCGATTACACATTCTGGCAATTACTGGGGTTGCTGAACTCGAGCAGCCCGCTTGAAAGGGTGCTGCAGGGAGCGCAAGGTACCACCAACACCGGAATCTACGGATTACTGGCTGTGGCAGCCCTGCTCGGGCCCTTCATGCCGTACGTCTGGAAAGGCAGGCGTGCGGCCTTGGGTGGCTGTCTGCCTCTCTGCTTCATGGTCATCGTGGGTTGGCTGCTGCGGAACAGCGTCAGCTCCTTGACCAACGCAGGTGGATCAGGGGAATTCCTGCAAGAGATGGCGCAGCAGGCCAGCCAGGAACTCATGAAGGCAATCGCGCTCGGGGTTGGTACGTATATAGCCATCGCGGCAAGTATTTACCTGGCAGTCACAGCCATCAAAAAGGCGCTGGTACATCAGGCCTGATCTCCGCCCTAACTATCCTCTGCAACCCTGAATACACCTGGAGCTGCTATGTCTAGCCGGTGCACTGCCCTGCCCTCGTTGCGAGTATTCGCATTCCTCTTCCTAGTCCCTTCGTTCCTCAGCCCCGCAATTCTTTCAGCCCGGGCCCAACTGAACCGCCCCACGGGTGGTTCTCCCCTGGCCTATTTGCAAAAGCACGTGGGACAGGAGCCCTACGATCTCTGGAAGACTCAGCCGCTTCAGAGAAGGCTGATGGCTCTGCTTGGTGCTGAGTACAACGCCCTGATCGGAAACCTCGATCCCGCCTCAGAACTGGAGGAACAGGATGGGGTACTACACACCGAAGGCAACGCTCCACATCGAGGGGGCGAAGAAGAAGCTGTCTTGCTGATTGACGTGCCCAACGACACCATCGAAGTCTTCCTGCGACACAAAGAAACTACCGTCCTTGCATTTGCAGAGCGCCAGCGTACCGTGGTCATTCCGCGCGATGCGATGGACCGAATGAGAAACTGGCCGCGGCCGGCGCTCGCGCAGGCACTGGCAAATCTCCAGCGGGCCTCACAATCCAACTCCGCATCGCGTGGTTCAGCACCGCCTGCGCAACCTGTCGCTCGTGACGGCGTATCGTCCGCGCCACCCCTCTGCGTGCCCGCGACACCCTGCTATGAGTCAAACAGCTTCGCAGCGACGATTAATGACTTTCGCACCAGTACTTCCGGCCGGTATAAAGTGCTCACCGCCAACCTCCGCATCATCAACAAGCTGAACAGGCCGCTTACCTTGGGCATCCTGCAGAATTCAGGCTTGGGGCTCGACGACCAGGGTAACCGGTACGTGATGGAGAGTCCGAGCAATGTCCGGGGACTCGGCGTGATCACGTCTTCCGCCGAAGTAGACACCAAGTTCACGCTGCAACCCGGCGAGAGCGGTGACGCTCGTCTGGAAATGATGCTGGCGATGGACAGGAACATCATCTACGGCACATCGTTCCAGCTCAGTATGACGCTGCGAGAGATTGACCGTGCAGGCGTCAATCAGCTCCGTCTGGGACGCGAGTACGAGGCCAGCTTCACTCATTTGAGGAACGGCCTGTCGGGCAGCGATCCCATGTACGCCGGCTCTTCGCAGCCTGTGTCTCATATTGGCTCAAATGACGGAGGGTCGGTAGCACCGCTCCCGGATGGCTGCGCGGGGGTGCCCCACTGCTACAGTTCGGGCCCGATCGTCGCGACGATCGCGCATGTCTCTGCGAGTTCTGTTGGCAATTTCAAGGATCACGTGCTCAACATCGATGTAAAGTTTCGCAATCAATCAAATCAGCCAGTTATTCTCGCCTACGCCTCAGGCACATCCTCAGCATTGGACAACCTGGGAAATACGTATTCCTGGGGCCACGCCGGGTCGCACGATCTGAGCGCTCAAGGAATTGGGATCACGACCGGCAGCAGCGCTGACCCAAGGTTCGTTATTCAGCCTGGCGAAACCCGGAATGCCACTTTTACTGTCATCCGCTATCGCCCGGGGACTGCACAACTGGGTGCCTCATACACCTACACAGTTACCATCCAGCAGCTGGAGATCCTACCTAGTCAGCAGATTCGCACTACTCGCGAGTACAGCATGAACTTCACCGACCTGAGTGCCGGCAATTTGTCAACGCAAGGAATCAATGAATCGATCAGGAAATTGAGTGACATCTTGAACAGGAAAAAGAAATGACAGGATCCCCAGCACGCCCACATTAGAGATCGCCTAAACCACGGACATGCGTGGCCCCGGGGATGTTATAGAAAACTTGCCGTGTTTCAAAAAGGGCTAATCAGGCGACAGAGCTGAGGAGCCTTTGGAACCGGCATCGAGGGGTGACTTGAAATAGCCAAATGTGGTGAGGTTCCGGGGTCCCTGCGCATGGTCATTTGCAAGCAAAATCGCCAATGCACTCATCGACAACAGATCAGGACGAACATCCCTAACGTAACGCATGTCCCGGTCCACTCACCTCAGCCAAGGTTTGGTTTCAACATTCGAGCGCGTCAGTGCACAGGATTTTCAGGGTTGCGTTGCGGCAGGAACAGGCCGCTGGGGAGGGTGTCGGAAGACGCGGAATGCGGCTGAAGACAGGCGAGGGGCACAGCCCCTCCCTCCCTCTGCAAAGCGCGTTTCTAAAGAGTCCCTTCGTTATCATGGAGCAGGAAGAACATGGCCCTTTCCGACTCCAATCCGAGGCATTTTCGGAACACCGCTACAGAAGAAACGACCTTTGCTGAGATCGTGCAACTGATCGCGGCATCGCAGGAAAAGGCAGTCCGGGCAGCCAACACAGTTCTCATCGACCTTTACTTTAAGGTCGGAGAAATCATCAGCGAGAAGATTGCGTCTTCCGAATGGGGCGACGGCGTGGTACGCCAGCTCGCGGAATATATCGCCAGGACGCGACCGGGATTGCGGGGCTTTACGCGAGCCAACCTGTTCCGGATGCGGCAGTTCTACGAGACCTATCGCGACGATGAAAAAGTCGCACCACTGGTACGACAATTGGCGTGGTCGCACCATCTGCTCATCCTGGCCCAGTCCAAACGAAAGGAAGAACGCGAGTTCTATCTCCAGACAGCCATCCGGGAAGGCTGGAGCAAACGGGAGTGGAACGACAATTGGACAGCGCCCCGTTTGCACGGGTCGTCCTCAGCCCGCCAAAAGTCTCACCAGCGGTGCGACAATTCCATCCCGAAGCGGTGAGCGTCTTCAAAGACGCCTACAACGTGGAGTTCTGGGAATTCCCGAGATCCATGCCGAAGCGGACCGGCACCGCGCCCTGCTCGACTAGCCTCCGAACCAACGAAGCAGAAGTCCCGGCCCAGCTCGATCAGGAAGTCTTTCAGCTATCCCTTACAGGTCGGTGGGCAGGACTTCGCGCTCGACCTGCTGTTCTTCCATCGCGGTCTGAATTGTTTAGTGGCGATCGAACTGAAGATTAATGCGTTTCGCCCCGAGTACATGGGCAAGCTGGACTTCTATCTAGAAGCGCTGGACAGAACCATTCGCAAGAGCCACGAACGGCCTTCGATCGGCTTGCTGCTCTGCGCCAGCAAGAACGATGAGGGTCGTGGAATACGCCCTGAGCCGGAGCCTTTCCCCCGCGCTGGTCGCGGAATACCAGACCCAACTTCCCGACAAAAAGCTCTTACAGGCAAAGCTGCACGAGTTTTACGAGCAGAGGGCGCACACCGACGCTTAATCATCGGCAGCCATTGAAGGCATCTCAATCAGTTCACGGCTACCTCATTTGCCGCGCGCTTCGCAAGTGACGAAGGAATAGAAGGCAACGTTCCGAAAATGATTCTCACTATGAGTACTACAGTTTAGCGTCTGACCAGCTACATTCCCGGTGCAAATGGAGTTGACGGGACCATCTGCAAATAGCCGAAGATAAGGCGAATCCATGCTGCCGAGCTCCACAATCCGGGCTCAGATCGAGTCAGCTCTCGCACATAAAATTCCTTCTGCGCTGACACCGCCCGCGCGTATCGTCCGCCCCTTGGTTTCGACCGGCATCAGCGAACTCGACGGAGTGATCCAAGGCGGCTTTCCGGTGGATGCCGTCACGGAGTTGGTAGGTGGGGAGTACTCAGGAAGAACCTGGGCGGCGCTGTCCTTCCTGTCACGCATCACCTCGGCAGGTAAAGTCTGCGCCGGGATCGACGCTTCTAATTCCTTCCATCCGGCTTCTGCCGCATCTGTGGGCGTCGATCTGAAACGGCTGCTGTGGGTTTGTTGCGGCGTACAGGAAAACGTGGCGGTGCAAGATACGAGGCAATTCTCTTTGCCAGTGGATTGCTTTAAGACGAAGCCGATTACGAAAGGTCTCCATGGCGGGGGGCATGGAACTCACCCGCGTTCGGAGGTCAAGGTACTCTCGGCTGCGGTAGACCGCTTCCTGGCAATCGCCAAACAACGCCCAAATACACAGACCTATGTGTCGAGTCTTCTGCCAGCGACAACCGCAGTGCGCCGTTTGTCCTGGGTTCGAGCCCCAGCGCTCTCACTATATCCTCTTCTCATTCTGGTTCTCAGGAAGCCGAAAACGTCTGCCTGATGCCCTCTTCCAAGGATGTGAACGGCGCCTTGTAGCCGGCGGCGCGGAGTCCTTTGATATCGGCTTCCGTGAAATGCTGATACCGATTCTTCAGGTCTCCGGGAAAAGGGATGTATTCGATCTTCCCTGGACCATGTACCTGCATTAAGGCTTCAGCCACCGCTTTGAAAGTACGAGCTTCGCCAGTCCCGGCATTAACGATCGCCTGCACATTTTTCCCGATTGGTTGATCGGGAAGCAGTCCCGCAAAAAACATGTTGATACGAGCCAGGTCGCGTACGAAGACAAAATCGCGGCGCTGTTCCCCATTCGCGTATCCGCCGGATCCTTCAAACATACGGATCATGCCGGTCTCCTTCAGTTGGCCCGTGAAATGATGCATCACGCTTGCCATGCGGCCTTTGTGCTGTTCTCGTTTGCCGTACACGTTGAAGTAACGTAAGCCGACTACAGTACTGGTTATTTTGGGCATGAGCCGGCGGACGTAATTGTCAAAAACCAACTTGGAATATCCATAGACATTCAGTGGCCGCTCGTTTGCGGGAACCTCTGTAAAGCTAGTGCTCGCTCCATACACAGCAGCTGTCGATGCATAGACAAGCGGAACCTCATGCTCCAGCGCAAAGTGAAGCAATTCTTTGGAGTAGGTGTAGTTGTTGTCCATCATGTAGCGGCCATCATCTTCAAGCGTGTTCGAGCATGCTCCCTGATGAAGAATGGCACGAATCTTCGCGCCATCGATCGTTCCGGATTTCAGAGCCTCACGGAACTCGCGCTTGTCCATGTAATCAGAAAATTCAGCGCCCTCAAGGTTCGGAAACTTAGGCCCACTCAGATTCGGGGCCGGAGCGAAGTTATCAACAATCAGGATGTCTTTCTGGCCGATCTGATTAAGCTCGTGGACCAGATTGCTTCCGATAAAACCAGCTCCGCCGGTAACAATGATCAATTTTCCTTCTCCTGTATCGCCATCAGTTTTCGAACGATGTTAGTTGTTGAGAATCCCTCGACCGTCGGAACGATCTCAACCCTGCCTCCAGCCGAGATAACTTCCTGATGGCCAATCACTGTTTCAATCGTATAGTCGCCGCCCTTGACCAGCACATCCGGTCGTAGCGCTTGAATCAGTTCCAACGGTGTATCTTCCTCAAAAAGAACTACCGCGTCGACTGAAGCGAGTGCGGCCATCACACGCGCTCGCTCATTTTCCCCAACGATAGGACGCGTAGGCCCTTTGAGCCTGCAGACAGAAGCGTCTGCATTCAGTCCGAGTACGAGTTTGGTACCAAATTGCCGACAGTCTTCGAGCAAAGTGATGTGTCCAACGTGTAACAGGTCGAAACAGCCATTCGTGAATACAATCTTTTCGCCTGAAGCGCGCCATTCCGCGACGCGTTTGACGGCGCGGTCGAAGTTCAGAATTTTATCGCCGGCAGTAAGATTTGTGCTTGGCGTAAGAGCGGCAATCAATTCATGTTGTGCGATCGGGACCGTACCCATCTTGCCGACCACAATGCCAGCGGCTAGATTCGCGAGTTCCACAGCCGTCTCCACCTCCAAACCACCAGCAAGGCTGGCAGTCAGAGTTGCAATCACCGTATCCCCAGCACCTGAAACATCAAACACCTCACGCGCGCGCGCCGGTGAATAATACCGTTGTTCCGGCCACAGAACGGATATTCCCTTCTCGCTCATCGTCACGGTGAGAAACTGAATGCCATGCTTCGCGACCTGACTTTGTCCTGCATCGAGTAACGCATCCGTTTGATGGGTCGAGATGCCGGTTGCCAATGACAGCTCGCTCAAGTTCGGGCAAACGGAGGTTGCGCCGGAATACTTGCCAAGATCAGGAGTCTTCGGATCTGCGAGCACCGGAATACCTTTAAGGTTTGCTGCCTGAATAATGGCCTGGCAAACTTCCCGGGGGAGCGCACCCTTGGCATAGTCCGAAAGAATAACAGCATGAACTTTATCAACGAGAGACGTGGTCCGCTCAATCAACCGTTTGATTTCGATGGCAGGAACCGCGTCTCGGCTTTCAATATCCAATCGCAGTAATTGTTGCATCCTGCCGACAATTCGCGTCTTAGAGATCGTCGGTAGCGAACTGGAGACGACACCGATCGTATCCACACCTGCGCGATCCAGCAACGCCTTTAGCTCCCCCTGTTCTGTATCCGTACCCCAGAAACCTGCAAGGATGGCCTGACACCCAAGGCCCGCCAAATTCATCGCCACGTTGGCGGCTCCGCCTGCGCGCTCGTAACGTTGGGCATGACGTATTACCGGGACAGGTGCCTCCGGCGAAATTCGCTCAACTTCGCCGTGAATGTAACGGTCCAGCATGATGTCACCCACTACAAGGACTTTGAGCTGAGAAAATCCGCCTTCAAGTAAGTTCAGAATGGAATGAAGTTCCGTCAACATGCGGTAGCCGTAGTCTCCTTCTCTTCCATCATCGCATCTCCGTGCAGAAATGGTGTGAATGTCTCGAACGTGGAGTCGCCGTTTTATGTCAGTGAAGCACGAACCTGCTCCACAACTTCATCGACCGTAATTGAAGTGAGGCAGCGCTTCTTTTCAACGATGCACGTCTCCAGACCGCAGCCCCAACAGTCAGTCCTGTGGTACACAACCCTGTGCTGTTGGCCATACGGAAACCAGACACGGGGTTTATTGCGCGCCGCAAAGATTGCCACACAGGGGGTCTGTACAGCAGCCGCAAGATGCATCGGACCACTGTCATGGCCGATAAAGATTCGTGCTCGACGAAAAATCGCAGCACTCTCACGTGGCTTGAGCAGGCCACAAAGGTTGACCGCTGGGCCTCCTCCTGACGCTCGCCATCCTTCTGCGGCGAACTCGCTCGACTCGCTTTCCTCCGGAGCTCCGGTCAGAGCTAATGCGTGATCGGGATACAGAACGGCCAGACGTGCCAGCAGATTTCGCCAGTTCTCTCGCCCCCAGTCTTTGGACTGGACCTTGGTGCCAACACTGACCGCGATCAACGGAAGAGAAGTCAACGTGCCGAGAGCTTCATCTGCGCGTTTCTGCTCTCCATCCGTAAGGTGAAGATTCCAGCTCGCTGGATCGTCCAGATCGGCCTCTCCCAGCGGGGAGATGTTACGCAGCAGGCGAGAAGCTTCAGGCTCGAAAACCTGGATCGAATCGTCCCATCGATTCTTTTGCATGTCCTCCGTCAGGGGAATGCCTAGCCTTTCGCTAATTCCGCATAACTGAAAGAATTTGTCGTCCCTTTGGGCAGAGCCGACTCCTCGTGCCGAACCCAGGTATACGAGAACATCGGGTCGCCAGCAAACCAGGCTCCACCATAGGCGAGCCAGATCGGCTACGCTGCGCATTCCGACGGAATATCGGAAATATCCATGGACCAGCCCGGTGTGTTCCAGAATCGCTGCGGCTGGAGGGGCTTTGACGTTCACCGGCATATTAGTCAACATGCGCCTTTCGGCTGACGGAAAGGCGCGCGCTACAAGGTGGAGCGCTGGAAGCGCAACGATTGTATCTCCTAGACTTCCAAGCCTGTAGATAAGTACACGGCGGGCGGAACTCTGCTTTTCGCTCGTCAAGGATCTGGTCATGTTCTGTTCTTAGTCTGCGGGTTCCCTCCCTTCCCTGCAAGGGGCCTCGAGATGCAAACTGATAAAGTCTTCCTAAAGCCATGGATCTAATCATTCCCGATGTCTTTTTGATCATCCGGATGCAGGACGAAACGACGGAAGCCTGGCATCAGGTCTCGTCGGTTGAAGCGAGTTCGACTCGTGACCTTCTCTCTTTGATTCGCGCACAGCATCGAGCAAACTTTGATCTTTGGCATGAGGAAGATAAAGCACGTGATCCTCTGGCTTCCAATGACCTCATTGCTGAGGTAAAGCACACAATCGATCGTCTCAATCAGTGCCGTAATGATCTCGTCGAACAGATTGATGCGCAGCTTCTCTCTCAATTCCAGGAGCGTATAGAGAGTTTTTCAACAGCTCCGCTTCATTCCGAGACACCAGGAATGATGATTGACCGGCTTTCCATCCTGGCCCTTAAAATCTTTCATACACACGAGGAATCCAATCGTGCAACAGCGACTGAAGAGCACCGACAGAAAAACCTGGCGCGACTCAGTATTCTGCAGGAACAGCGCAGTGATCTGGCTCAGGCACTCGAGATCTTCTTCAAAGAAGCAACCGCGGGACGGCGGAGGTTCAAGTTATACCGGCAGATGAAGATGTATAACGATCCTGAGCTCAACCCGGTGATCTACCAGCATAAAAATTGACGATCGAAAGGGTTCTCTGGAGCCATGCTACCTCGAATCCCCCAATCCGGGAGTTGACCTCAGGGCCCAGGGCTGCGTATAAATCCGAAACGAATAGATAGAATTCGGTCAACCGCTACAATGGCAGACTCAGGAGTACGCCTCACAGGCGAGACGAACATAAATCATGGCACAAACAAAGACCGCAACTGCTTCCAAGCGCTCCCCCCGCACCCTTGCTGGTGCGGTCACCCCGGCGGCCGATCCCACACAGGCCCAGGCTCTCGCAGACTATGAAGCGGCTGTACGGCTGATGCAGGAAGGCAAGTTTGAAAAAGCCCGAACATCATTCGAGAAGCTGCTCTCAACAGGTGCAGGAAATCTGACGGACCGTATCCGGATGTACATCAGTGCCGCCGGCGCCCAACTCTCAAGGCAAAAAGCCACCTTTATCAACCACGAAGAGCACTACGACTATGCTGTTTCCCTGCTCAACGATGGCCACTATGAGGACGCGAAAGAGCAATTTCAGGAGATTCTCAAACAGAACGGCGAGGCCGATTACGCCTTTTACGGGCTTGCCGTGTTGGCTTCCATGACCGGCGATTCGCACACCTGCCTGGAACACCTCACTGAGGCAATTCGACGCAACCCCCGTAATCGCATTCAGGCTCGATCAGACTCCGATTTTCAGGATATGGCCGACGATCCACGATTTACCGAGTTGCTCTATCCGGAGGTCTGAAGTCTCCCTCATTCCCCGCCTAGGTCCGGCTCAGAAACGACTCCTCTCCGTTACCATGGAAGCAGGTCGATTTTGACGAAGAGGTTCGCGTGAGTTTCCTTAGCCAAATTGGTCAGGCTGACCGACCGCTTCGAGTCGTGGCGATCGGGGGGGGAACCGGCCTGTCTACCTTGTTGAGAGGACTTAAGCAATATGTCCCCATCCAGGATCGACGCCGACGTCCGCGGACAGGGGCGAATCATCCTCCCGCCACCTCATCCAGTCATCTGATCGGTGAACTGGCCGCTATCGTCACCGTTACCGATGACGGGGGTTCTTCTGGGCGCCTCCGTGACGATCTGAACATTCTCCCGCCGGGTGACATCCGTAACTGCATGGTGGCCTTGTCTGAGGATGAGTACATGCTGTCGAAGCTCTTCAAATATCGCTTCGATCAAGGCGAATTGCAGGGGCACAGCTTTGGTAATCTCTTTCTGGCGGCCCTCTGCCACGTCACGGGTGACTTTGCGCAGGCGGTTCAGACCTCGTCCCATATCCTGGCGATTCGGGGTAGGATTTTTCCCGCTACGACCCAAAATGTCACCCTCGCAGCGCAGATGGATGACGGCTCTCTCGTCAGAGGCGAGACAAACATCACGCAAAGCAAACGAACTATTATCGAGCTGATGCTCGAACCGGGCGGAGCCGATCCTCTGCCTGAAACTTTGGACGCCATCGCTAATGCAGATCTCATTACGTTGGGACCAGGGTCGCTTTATACATCGCTCATCACAAATCTACTTGTCCGTGGAATTCCCGAGGCCATTGCCTCCTCGCGTGCGACACGAGTTCTTATCTGCAACCTGATGACTCAGGCCAACGAGTCACTTGGTCTGACCGCTTCTCAGCACATTGAGAAAATTCTCGAACACGCAGGCACGGCTGGAAAAAATCTATTCGATTATGCCTTAGTCAACGCTGCTCCCATCTCCTCAGCAACGCTGGCCCAGTATGCGCGCGAAGGGCAGGAGCCTATCGTGACCGACCTCGAACGTATCCGCGAACTCGGGGTCGAGCCCGTAACAGGAAACTTTCTCCACGAAGGAGAGGTCCTGCGCCACGATTATGATCATGTAGCCCAGACTCTTCTTGAATTGTGTTTCTCGAGGAGCGTCACTCCACAGCCGGTCTAGACGCATCTGCAGGCAGGAAACATGACCCATCCGGCACTTGAAGGCAAGCGCGTCCGACTGGAACCGCTGTCGTCGGCTCACATCTCCGCGCTCGAGGCGGTCGCATTAGATGCAACGATCTGGCGTTATATGTTGACCCGGGTGAGCAACCGGAAGGAACTGAATGCGTGGGTAGACGCAGCGCTTGCAGCTCCCTCCGACAAGCAGATCACATGGGCAACTGTCCTCAAGATAGAAGGATCTGCAGACCGGATCATTGGATCAACCCGGCTGATTGATCTTGATCTCCATCACCGCACCGCCGAAATTGGCCATACATGGCTCACCCCAGCGCTCCACGGCACAGGTGTCAACACCGAGGCCAAGCTCCTGCAACTCACCTATGTCTTCGAAGATCTCCGCCTCAATCGGGTAGCCTTCAAAACTCATCACGAAAACCTGCAATCACAGGCGGCAATAAGAAAGCTCGGTGCGACGTATGAAGGCACCTTTCGCAATCACTACGTGATGCCCGACGGATCGCTGCGCCACAGCGTGTGGTTTTCGATTACCCGCGACGACTGGCCGCAGGTGCAATCTCGACTAATGCTGCGGCTTCAGGAAGGTCCACGGTCCGCTTGAGCTGTCCGCAAGCGGCATAGATATCGCGGCCCCGCGGACGACGGATATAGGCTGGCATACCGGCGTCAATCAACATCTTCTGGAAGATCGCTACATCCTCCGGCTTTGGTTGGGTATATGCAATTCCCGGACCGGGATTCCAGACGATCAGATTTACCTTTGCCCTCATCCCTTTCAGCAGATCCAACACCTCACGGGCGTGCTCTGGCTGGTCATTCACTCCGCCTAGAAGAACGTACTCAAACGTCACCCACTCGCGTTTCCCCAGAGGGATGGTCTGGACAGCATCCAGAAGCTGGGCAATATTCCACTTACGGGTGATCGGCATCACCTGCTCCCGAACCAGATCATTGGAGGCATTCAAACTAAGCGCCAGTTTGGGTCTGAGCGGCTCCTGCGCAAATGCCCTTATAGCTGGCTCGATCCCACTCGTGGAGACCGTCATCCGTGATTCGGGAATCCCGATGTGTCTGACGAGCAACTCGACGCTGCGGATAAATTCGTCATAGTTCAGGAAGGGTTCCCCCATTCCCATAAAGACAAGATTGATCCGATCCTTACCGATCTTGATGCCGTGGCGGTTCAAAACAGCAACTACCTGGCCTGCGATCTCGCCTGCCGTAAGGTTCCGCTTGATACCCAGCTTCGCAGTCAGGCAGAACTGGCAGTTAACAGCGCACCCAACCTGGCTCGAAATGCAGATCGTGGCTCGCCTGTAACCTTTCTGTTCAAGTGCTCCCACATTCCGAAGGTCACGCTTTCCCGCTGCCTGTCCGAACTCCGAGATGTTGCCCTCAAGACCGTCTAGGGCTTCCTCCTCCAGAGATGCCTCGCTTCCATCCCCGCGCTCCCCACCATCGCCGTCCGGCATCCAAACCGTCTCCACAGTTTCACCGTCCGACATGCGCATGAGATATCGCTCGGTCCCGTCGACCGAGCGGGCCGCTTGGACAATCTCTGGCAGTCCTACCGTGTAACCGGCATTCGCCAGGTCTTCGCGAAGGGCAGCTGGGAAGACGGTTATTTCCTCAAGTCCGATAATTCTCTGATTGTAAAGGGCTTGCGTTAGCTGGACCCCTCTATAGGACTTCTGGCCCAGGTCCCCCATCAGGGTTTTGATCTCCTCAGGCAGCAACCCGAAAAGCCGTTTCTGGGGCTCAGCCGTCACATCCTTTATTTTCTTCAACATATACCGTAAAACTTCAGTTATTCCCTTGTCTTTCTGTAGTTTACGCCAATTTCAGTGGCTGTGAAACAATAGAGACATGGCAGCAACGACTCTGATTGAAGATATTCGCCTGACCCCTCGTGTTCCCCGTAGCATTCGCAAGACAATTCTCTCAAACGGCCTTACGGTGCTCACGGAAAGCATGCCGAACCTCCGTAGCATCTCCATGGGAGCGTGGATCGGGTCAGGCTCGCGTGATGAAGCGCCCGAAATCAATGGTCTCTCCCATTTTGTTGAGCATATGGTCTTCAAGGGGACCACATCGCGCTCGGCCCGGCAGATTGCGCGTGAGGTGGATACGATCGGCGGAAATCTTGACGCTTTCACCGGAAAGGAGACCGTCTGCTTCAACATCAAGGTTCTTGACGAGCACGCTGCGCCAGCACTTGATGTCCTATCGGACCTTGTACTGCATCCGACCTTTACTCCGGAGGATCTCGATCGCGAGAAGGGTGTCATTCTCGAAGAGATCAAGATCGACGAGGACAACCCTGACTACCTCGTCAATGAGCTTTTCACTCAGAACTTCTGGAAGGACGATGCTCTCGGCCGACCGATTCTGGGCACGAAAAAAACAGTCTCCAGCTTCGACCAGACGACCCTTTTCAACTTTTATCGAGATCGCTTCACCCCGAAAAATATCGTATTTTCTGCAGCCGGCAATCTGGAACATGAGAGCTTCGTCGCCGAGGTGGAACGACGTTTCGGAGAGCTGGAAGCTGGCCCAAGCCACACTTTGGCCCGTCGCGATGTCCCTGTATCCACTCCCCACATCACCCTCAAGCGCAAAAAGGCTCTCGAACAGGTGCAGCTCTGCCTCGGGGTTCCTGCACCCGCGGTCAGTCATGCCGACCGCTACGGAATCTATCTGCTGAACAGCATTCTTGGTGGGGGTATGAGCTCCAGGCTCTTCCAGACGATTCGTGAGGACCAGGGCCTCGCATATTCCATCTTTTCGGAGATGTCTCCCTTCCGGGATACCGGTTCTCTCTGTATCTACGCCGGCGTTGCTGTCGATAAGACTCGGCAGGCCATCGAGCTTACCATGCACGAGCTGAGACGTCTGAAGCAGGAGACGGTCAGTATCGGAGAGCTTGGCCGCGCCAAGGACCAGTTGAAAAGTAACATGGTGATAGGCCTGGAGAGTGGTTCCAGCCGTATGGCAAATCTCGCAAGGCAGCAGATGTATTTCGGACGCTTCTTCGGAGTTGAGGAGATCACCTCCGAGATCGAATCCATTAGCCCTGACGACATTCAGCGGTTGGCGAACGAGCTTTTCCGTCCCGAAGCAATGGCAATCGCTTTGCTTGGAAATCTGAGTGAGATGAAGATCGAGCGCGAAGACCTGTTTTGCTGATAGAGTTTTGAATTGTTGGGACTTAAAGGTACGAGGAGCGCAATGAAGGTTCAGCACCAGCACAGTCGGGAGCAGGATCAAAAGGAACTCGCGAAGCAACGACAAGACGGCTTCACTCTGATCGAGCTGCTGATCGTCATGTCAGTCATGCTGATCCTCATGACGCTGGCTGTGCCGCAGATGTTGAAGCTGACAAAGCAGGCGCACGAAACCTCGGCCATCCAGTCGGTCCGGACCATTGTGCAGGCTCAGCTGCAATACAACTCGATGTATCCGGGAAATGGTTTTTCATGCTCGCTTGCTCAGCTCGGTGGTGACCCTAAAGCCGGTCCACCGTCCGCCCAGGCAGCCCAATTGGTTGACGTCGGGCTGGCTTCGGGAAATAAGGCGGGCTACACCTTCGCGATTACCAATTGCAACAAGGTGACGGTCAACAATCAGGATATGTACACCTCGTACGAGGTGACAGCTGTCCCGAATTCGGTTGGCAAATCCGGTGACCGCGGCTTCTGCTCTGACGAGAATAATCGCATCACCTTCGACCCTGCTGGTGGCACGAACTGCACTCAGCCTATCCAGTAAATGTTTAAGCGAATTCTGCTGTTGGCCGTCGCTCTGACATTGTCCAGTCTGGTCCAGGCACAGGATGCGGACGCTCTGCTCCGTCGTGTGGATCAACACTACAATCGACTGATTTCCCTCCGGGCACGTTATACCGAACGCTATTCCGGGATGGGAATCAATCGCACAGAATCCGGGACCCTCCTGCTGAAAAAACCGGGGAGGATGCGCTGGAGTTACGACCAGCCCGAAGGCAAGCTCTTTGTCCTCGATGGGAAATTTGCCTGGTTCTACACCCCCGGTGACGCACAGGCACAGCGTATTCCCGCAAAGCAGCTTGACGATCTGCGCAGTCCCCTGCGATTTCTACTTGGCCACACCCAGCTCAAGAAAGAACTGGTCAATGTCAGCGTCACAGAGGATGCTCGCGGCATTCACATTGCCGGTATTCCCCAAGGCATGGAGCAGCGCATTAGCAGATTGACCCTCGACGTAACTCGGTCGGGAGAGATTCAGCACATGAAGCTCGAAGAGATCGATGGTGCTATCACTGAATTCGAATTCGACCAGGTGCAGGAGAATGTGTCTACTCGTGATGCTGACTTCGTCTTCTCGCCTCCAACCGGAATAACCGTCGTGAACGGCCTGCCTCCGGTCTAATCTCTTCCGGTAATCGCTCAGTCAGTTTCATTGATTTGTCATAGAACCGAGGGCGTAGACCTGTACCCTTTGTGTGTCAGGAAGAGTAAACTTTTAGAAACAAAGAAACAGAAGCCGCGTGTGATCGCTGACCGCGCAGAAAAGCAGATTGCAAATGTCGACCATTACTACAAGCGCACTTTCTACTGAAGAGTTCTTCTCCGCTGTTTACTCCCTGGAACCGAAGATTGCGGTCTTTGACTGCGACGGAACCCTATGGTCCGGCGATGCTGGCTCCTCGTTTATGAAATGGTCGATTGAGACGGGCCTGGTTTCGCGTGAAGCCGCTGACTGGATCGATGCGCGGTATCGTGCGTACCATCGCAGCGAAGTCTCGGAGATCGCCATCTGCGGGGAGATGGTTCAGCTGTATCAAGGACTTAGGGAAGATGAACTCCGGCGCGCGGCGCGTGAGTTTTTCGCTGCCCGCATTGAACGGAACATCTTCCCCGAGATGATCGAGCTTTTAGGTAAACTCCGCTCCGCCGGTGTTGAGATCTGGGCAGTCAGTTCTACGAATGATTGGGTCATCGAAGAGGGAGTGCAGCGTTTCGACATTTCCCCGCAGCGCGTTCTCTGTGCCCGGGTAGAGGTAAGAAACGGCGTCATCTCGGATACGCTTCTGGACGTTCCTACCGACGAGGGCAAGGTTTCCTCCCTCAACCGCGCTGGTATTTTCTCTCCCGACGCCGTCTTTGGGAACTCCATTCATGATGCGGCCATGCTTGGAATTGCACGTCGCGCGTTCCCGGTTAATCCCACCCCTGCCCTTATCGAAGCGAGTGCTCAGGCAGGCTGGTCTGTTTACTATCCCGCGTCCATAGCACTTCCTCCGGCGTAATTCAAAGCCTTTCAGGGCCGGGTTGGCGTCTAAACTGACAGACAGTGAAAGAGCCGATTCGCAAACTGAAGGAACAACCGATCCCGGACACCCTGGCGAAGCCTGTTCGACTCGTCGTGGCCGCGCTTATTCTCCGCGATACCGAATCCGGCCCGGAAGTCCTCGTCTGCCAACGCAAACCTGATCAGCCAATGAGCCTGAAATGGGAGTTCCCGGGAGGCAAGATAGAGATCGGGGAGACGGCGGAAGGCGCCTTGGTGCGCGAACTCAACGAAGAGCTTGGAATTGATGCCACGATCGGCCGACGTATCGCTCGTGTTCGGCATAAGTACCGAAACGGGGGAACGATTGACCTGCAATTTTTTATTGTTCGCGAGTTTACCGGGGAACTCGAAAATCGGATCTTCAACGACATGCGTTGGTCCCAGTTGGAACATCTGCCAAATTTCGATTTTCTGGCAGCGGACCTCGGCCTCATCCGGGACCTTTCTGAAGGCAAGCTCATCTAGCACTCCGCCGCAGACTCGTTAGCTCCCTCCGTGGATTCCATTCCACATCAGGACCGCTGACAGGCAGATCACAATGATAGTGGTCAACCACGCGATGAAGTTAAACCAGCGAGAGTTCGTATATTCCCCCATCAGCTCTCGGCGGTTGATCAACCGCAACATAAAGATCAGCACGACGGGCAGCAATATCCCGTTGAGAACCTGAGAACCAATAATGACCTGAATCAAGGGGAAGTTAGGAATCAATACTACCGCTGCGCCCACGGCCAGCAGCAGCGTGTAAAACCAGTAAAAGAACCGAGCTTCTTTGAAGCTCTTGTCGAGACCACTTTCCAGCCCCAGCCCTTCACAGACCGTGTACGCAGTCGACAGAGGCAGGATGCATGCCGCGAATAAGGAGGCATTGAATAAGCCTGCTGCGAAAAGGATGAAGGCATACTGTCCCGCGAGAGGTTTCATTGCGTCGGCAGCATCCGAGGCCTCCGAAATGTTGCGCATGCCATGCGTATAAAGGGTCGCCGCACAGGCAACAATGATGAACCAGGCAACGACATCCGTAAAAATCGACCCTATGATCACATCCAGCCGCGAGTGCTTATACTGGCGGACGTCAATTCCCTTCTCGACGATAGAGGACTGTAGATAAAACTGCATCCACGGTGTAATCGTGGTTCCGATGATTCCAACCGTCATGTAGACATAGTTCCGATCGCTCCAGACGGAGCGTCCAGGAATTTTTATGGTCTGGACAAGAGCCTCGTGCCAGTCAGGCCCGCTCAACACTCCCGCAAAGATATAAGCGATGTATACGACGCTGGCGATGAGAAAGACCTTTTCAACGCTCTTGTAGTCTCCCTTCACAACCAGTGCCCAGACGATAAATGCGCAAAGAGGGACACTGATGTATTTGCTTACGTGAAAGAGCTGCATGCTTCCGGCGATCCCGGAAAACTCAGCCATTACATTCCCAAAGTTCACGATGACCAGCAGAATCATGACAAAAAAAGTGATCCGCAGGCCAAACTCCTCCCGGATGAGATCGCTGAGTCCTTTGCCACTGACGACCCCCATCCGGGCGCACATCTCCTGTACGACAATCAGGGCTAACGTGATCGGAATGATGGTCCAGAGAAGCTTATAGCCGTATTGAGCACCGGCCTGCGAATAGGTCAGAATGCCGCCGGAGTCGTTATCCACATTAGCCGTGATGAAGCCCGGGCCGAGGACGGCGAACAGCAACATCAACCGGTTTCTCCATCTGCGCCACAGTGCCATCTAAGCCCCTAAAAACACGAAGAGAGGACGATATCTCGATTGGCCGGCAGGCCAACCCATTCATTTGTGCGGTGAGTCGGGTGAGGACCCGTCTGTCTTAGTAGAGTAACCTCTAAGGTCCAAAATAGGCTCACCATCCCGCTGGTTTATTCGATTCCCAGTTGTTTCCACATCGCGTCCACCCGCGATTTCACCCCAGGGTCCATCGTAAGCATCGGCGGCCAGGGGCGTTCAAAGCCTTCTGCCTTCCACTTGCGAGTCGCGTCGATTCCCATCTTGCTGCCATAGTTCGGAAGTCGGCTGGCATGGTCCAGCGAATCCACTGGTCCCAGCGTGAACTGGATGTCCCTCTCGGGATCGATATTGTTGGTCGTCCGAAGCACCACCTCCGGAATATCGTGTACATCGCAATCTTCATCGACAACAACGATGCATTTGGTAAACATCGCCTGTCCCATCGCCCAGATCCCGTTCATTACCTTGCGAGCATGACCCGCATAGGACTTTCGGATGGAGACGATCATCAGGTTATGGAACACTCCCTCTGCGGGAAGATTCACATCCCGGATTTCAGGGAGCGTAAGCTGCATTAGAGGCAGGAAGATGCGCTCTACAGCTTTGCCCATCCATGCATCCTCCATCGGCGGTTTTCCAACGATCGTAGCGGCATAGACCGGGTCATGGCGGTGGGTGATACAGGTTACGTGGAATACCGGATAGTCATCCTGCATCGTGTAAAAACCTGTGTGATCGCCAAAGGGCCCTTCTGTACGCAGTTCTCCCAGTTCAACGTATCCTTCCAAGATGTATTCTGCATTGGCCGGAACCTCCAGATCGACCGTCTCAGCCTTTACCAGCTCCAGTGGTTTCTGGCGTAAAAAACCCGAGATGATGTATTCCTCCACATCCGGGGGAGCAGGAACAATTGCGCTGAATGTCGTTGCAGGATCCGTCCCGATAGCAACAGCCACTTCCATACGTTCGTTACGAATCCTGCCGAGCGTGACGTGGGGTATAGACTCCAACGACTCCGCGACAGCCGTCCCTCCTGCGGTAAGAGCCATCAGGTCTACTGCCGAAGCGGCGCCTTCTGAGGTGGCACGAAGCCGTTCCCGCATGTGCTCCGCCGCAACCTTCTGACGCTGCCAATGCATCCCTGTCGTGCGGCTATCGTAGACCTGCATTCGGTACATTCCCATATTCCGTTTGCCTGTCTTTGGATCGCGTGTGATGACGCATGGAAGCGTAATGAATCTGCCACCGTCATAGGGCCATGTCTTGAGCACGGGAATTCGATTCAGATCGATATCCGCCCCTCGCAGGATCACCTGCTTACAGGACGCATCCTTAGGAGAGATCAGCTTTGGAAAGAAGGCTCCCACCTCAGCTAATTTGGGCAGCATCTTTAGCTTGTCCAGGAGGCCGGTGGGAGTATCGGGCTTCAGTAATATTCGAATTCGATCCGCAATCGCATCCAGAGAGTTCGTTTCCAGAGCCAGCTTCATACGCCGCTCGCTACCGAACTGGTTCATTAGCACTCGGGCGCCCGGATATCCCTTGACCTTCTCAAAGAGCAGCGCCGGTCCACCCGCCTTTGATGTGCCGCGCCCCATCTTGGCCACTCGGTCTGCAATCTCCGCCATTTCGAGAACAGGATCAACCTCAACCGCAATGCGTTTCAGCTCTCCTGCCTTATGAAGCGTGTTGATCCAGTCGCGCAGATCGTTATAGGCCAACTTATTCTCCTGCCGCATGGCGATGCGGTCCGTTGTCTATGGTAACGGCTCGCACGAGTTGCAGGAAAACCCAGGATAGTTCGGCTAAAGCTTAACGAAGATCTTCTTGCGCCAAAGAATTAAATTGGGGATAAAACACACCAACACAAATGCGATAGCAAATGCTGCCGAGGTGTTGTTCGTCGAGCCCTGGCTGGCAAAGATGTGCCAGTAGACCCACCCCCAGCCCGTAAGTGGCTTGCCATCGGGTGTTGTCCCCGCGAGATGAACCAGCACGAGAGTCTTCTCGACAATCGCAGCCACGACATAGGCCACAATCGCATTCGATCCGAAGACCAGCCAGGGCCACGTCAGCCACCCGCCTACCTTCGTCTCCTGGAACTTACGGATATCGATCAGCCAATAGCATGCTGCCAACCCAACCAGCGCGCAACCTGCGGCGAAGAGCACATACGAGCTCGTCCATAGCTTCTTGTTGATGGGAAACCAAAGGTTCCAGATCAGTCCCGAACCGATCCCGAACAATCCCGCCAGAAACAGGCCAAAGGTACACTGCATTCTGGTGATCGAGGGGGACTTTCCTCCGGCACGACGGAGCCAGAGAGCGGCGACAGAGCCAAGTAGCGTGGTTCCGACGGCAGGAATAGTGCTCAAGAGACCCTCAGGGTCCCGCGTGATCTCGTAGAGCCTGCCTGTATGAAGCGTGCGCTGGAAGAAGCCCATAATTCCTCGATCCAGCCACGCCGCCAGGTTTCGATCGGGGTCCAGGAGTGGGATGTCATGGGTTGGAACTCCAAAGCCCGGGACAGGCACAAAGCGCATCAGCAGCCAATAACTGATCAGCAGGACAGCAGTGATTCCCAGCAGGTTTTTAGCCTTTTGGGTCTTGAGGCAGATCAGCCCGGCGATGAGATAACAGAGAGCGATACGAGAGAGTACGCCGTAGATTCGCAGGTGCGAGAAGCGGAAATATGGGACCAGATTAATCAACATGGCGACGACAAAGATGGTCAGCGCCCGTCGTGCCGTATGCAGGGCGAGGTCACGCCGGCTGGCTCCCCGCTGCAGTCGCGAATGGAGCGACAAGATGATGGAGATGCCAACGATAAACAGGAACGTCGGAAAAACCAGGTCGGTCAGAGTCCAACCATTCCATGCCGAATGTTCCAGCTGTGTGTAAACATGCCTGCCATCACCCGCATCGTTGACCAGGATCATAAAGGCTATCGTGATGCCGCGCAGAACATCGACGGAAAGTACACGCGAAGAAGGCGCTACGAAGGTCTGGGTAGACGCCGCCACTGTCGAATCAGCGAGGGGGGTGGAGAGTTCAGCCATGGTGATTCATCATCGCTCAGAAGAGGTGCTCTTGTGCACCTTTTTCTGTGGGAACAATCTCGGAACCATTGGGGTCTAACTCCCTGACGGTCGCATTCCTCGCAGATGCGCCCCGGAGCCTGAAGGGTTTTGGAGGTGGCTATGTTTGAGGAAAATATGGTGGAATCCATAGCTCTGCCTATTTCACCGGTAAAACGATGGACGATGGCAGGGGCGATTATCCTGCAAACGCTCTTGGCGCTGGGCCTTATCACGATCCCGCTGTTTCACCCTGAAAGACTCCGATTCCAGATTTCCAGTCCTATCGTCTTCACGCCTATCCCGCCACGGCCTCCGATACGGGTACGGCAACAGCCTCGAGTGAGCGAACAGGAGTTTGCTTCCTCGCTCCCGCTTTCAGGAAACCAGCAGATGCCTGTGATTGGTGAAAATCGCGGACGAGGGGTAGAAGTTCCCCCAAATCTGATGGACACAAAACCAGGGTGGGGAGAGGCGCTCCCAGCCATCCTCGCGATGGATTCCACGCGCGGAACTACCGTAAGCGTCGCCCGCTCCAATCCTGCCGTCCCCCGTCTTCGCGTCTCCAACGGTGTCTCCGCCGGCGTGATCATCACTCCCATTCGCCCGATTTATCCCGCCATCGCCCGTGCCGCAGGTATTTCAGGCAAAGTCATCGTTGAAGCGATCATCTCAAGAGCCGGCACGATTGAAAGTCTGCGGATCGTCAGCGGGCCACCGCTCCTGCGAGAAGCCGCTCTGGCAGCGATTCGGGCAGCACGATATAGGCCTTATCTTTTGAATGGAGAGCCTACCGAAGTTGAGACGACAATTTCGGTGAACTTCACACTTAGTGGCTGATACGTTCAGAGGGCACGAGATTCTTGGAACCGGGAGATGGCAAAATCTGCGACGCCAAGACACCAGACTGGGGTGTATCCACAATGTAGTCCATCAATGGATAGCCAGCTTCCTTCCATCCATCAAAGCCACCTCGTAACGGACGCACTCGGTAGACACCCAGCTTGTGGAGCTGAAGCGCCAGCTTCGCACTCGTCTCTTCACTCGGGCAGGTGCAATAGAGGACTACATCCCGATCGCGCGGAATGATCTCGCTATGCTGTCGTATCTCGTTTGGCCCAATCCGGAGAGCGCCAGGCAGAACTCGTGGATCAGGAAGGTAATCCAGCGGGTGTCGCAGGTCAACAATAAAAGGGGGCGTATTTCCCTGTTCTTCCGCCTGATCGATCATCGCCTTAAGCTGGGCAGGCTCCAGACGCAACTCCTTCACCTGCTGTAAAAACTTCTTCTGCTTGAGAAACCGGTAAGCCATCAGACCAATGACCATCAGGACGAAGATTGCGAAGGCAAAATGTCCCAGCCAATGGAAGAACGAAGAGCTCTTCTGCGCGATATCTCCGAAGAAACGACCCGACAGCAGAAAAGTCTCTGCCCAGAGGAAGGAACCGGCGAGGTCCCATAGGAGAAAACGGCCGTACGGCATGCCGATCTGACCGGCGATTGGAGGAGCGACCGTGCTCAGGCCAGGGACAAACTTTGACAGCAGAAGTGTCGCCGGTCCCCGCCGCGAAAAATAACCTTCGGTCTTGCTGACGCAGGTGGATGCCTCGAGGGAAAGGCGGCACAGAAGCTTCAGAACGCTTGCACCATACCTCCTGCCAAGTGCGAACCACATCGAATCGGAGAGCACGCAGGCAGCGAGAACCGCGACCAAGGCGTAAGAGTGATGGATCCGGTGCGTCGCCGTTAAAGTCCCGGCCGTCAGCAGCACAGGAATGCTGGGCACAGGAACGCCGATCTGTTCTACGAGAACCCAGAGGAACAGGATCAGATAGGCGTAATGGACGAAAAATGCGAGCGCTATCGGCATAACTTATAAGGTCCAACAATCTCAGCGTATGCGGATTGGATGTGTATACGTTACTTAAAGATACACAGCCCGGCCCCTGCGGGGTGACCGGGCTGCGATCTTAGTTCGAAGCAGGGTTATTTTTCAAGAACCAACGGCATCTCTACAAGGTGCTCCGTCAGAAACCAGGATTGCAGTTCGTTGGGCCGTAGAACATCGCTCACGACGAGATCATTCGTTCCCTGGTCGCCTGCCTTATCCGCAGCCTCAGAAATGTCCAGACAGCTCTTGATGATCAGTTTGTGGGCTTCCAGCAGTCGCGAGATCTGAACAGGAACCTGCTCCCTGCCGCGAGGTGGGCGTGCGATCCGGGTCATCTCTGCGACATCGCCTCCCATCGCGACTGTAACTCCGCCTAAAAGCTGCACGCGCTCGGCGATCGTATCTACGATCTCCACCTGCTCATCAAAATGCTTATCAAACAGAAGATGCAACTGGTAAAACGTGGGACCGGATACCTGCCAGTGATGCTTCTTGTACATGTCCCGCAGAGAAATCGAATCGGCCAGCAACTGATTCAGTTGAGCTACCATATCGGCTCTGATCTTGGCATTCAGAGCGTGCGGAAGGTCCTCAATGACGGTACCGAATTTCTGAATCTCGCGCGCCTGCGCATGCCAATGGGGCGTCGCCGCGGGATCCGCTACGCCAGTCTTTTTAAGAGCAATAGCCATATCCACCTCGTAGAAACTACTCGTTCCTCTATCAGATGCAGAGGTGGGTATGGCGGTTACTCAATTTGAATTCAGTTACTTGACTGAGACGATCGGTGTCACAGAATACCCCGGACGTAACTTGTGGTCGCCATTCTCCTGATCCAGATTGGTGAAATCAATGCGAACCGGAATACGCTGTACGACTTTGACATAGTTGCCAGTCGCATTTTCAGGTGGGAAGAGCGAAAGCCTCGATCCCGTAGCGCCGCCAATCTGACGAACGACACCGTGGAACTTCCTTCCTCCGAGCGCATCGACCTTGATGACGACCTTCTGCCCGTCACGCATATGCTCCAGTTGTGTCTCCTTGAAGTTCGCCGTCACCCACAAGTTGGTGAGAGGAACGATCGTCAACAGATCCTGGCCAACAGACAGGTTAGCTCCTACGTTCACATTCTTTTTGTTGACGATGCCGGCAGTGGGAGCAAGGATCTTGCTATAGCTCAAATTAAGCTTGGCCTGATCGACCTTTGCCTGGGCCTGCTTGACGTCGGCGAGAGCCGCGTTCGCCTTAGCCTGCTGGGCTTTAATCTGGCTCGGTCCGTTCTGGGAGGCTTCGACCGCAGTCGAGCGGGCCTGCGCCAGCTTCTGCTGTGCCTGACGCACACCCTCCTGTTGTGCAATCAGCGTCGATTCAGCCTCGAGCACCGCTGCCCGATTCGCGGCCGCAGCCGCGATGGCGGCGTCATATTGCTGCTTGGAGATGACGTCCTTTTCGACCAGTGGCTTGTAGCGCTCCACGTCCAGATCCGTCTTCCTCGAGTTCGCTTTGGCCTGCTCGACCCTAGCATTCGCAGCTGCGACCTGCTTGCTCGATTGAGCCACAGCCGCCTGCGCACCCTGGACGTCAGAACTCGTGGTGCTGATGCTGGTACGTGAGGTCATGCTGGTGATCGGAACATTCACATTGGCCTGGATCGCTGCTGCTTCAGCACTTGCCAGGTTTGCCTGTGCCTGTTCGAGTGCAACCTGAAAGTCCTTTGGGTCAATCTCAGCCAAAAGATCGCCCGCCTTCACTTCCTGGTTATCCTCGACGTAAACCTTGATGACCTGTCCCGCGATGCGCGAGCTTACCTGATAAAGATCGCCATCTACCTGCGCGTCATCGGTGTCTTCGGTAAAGGTTGAGTGCCAGTAAAAGAGCGCAGCGCCGATGGCCAGAAGCGTAACCACCGCGATGATAATCAGCTTGCGTCGCGACTTCTTTTCCGGAGATTCATCTTCCGGTTCCGGCGCGTTATTCGCCTCGTACTTCTTTTCTGCTTGCTCTGGCAAGGTTACTTTCCTCCGAGATAATCTTTGTAATTTGTCTGCGCTGCGCCCAGGGCGCGCGCGAGCGAAAGCTTGGCAATGTTGTGCTGATACAGAGCGCTGATGTATTGATCATTCGCCTGTTCCGTCTGGGACTGTGCCTGCGAGACGGGCAGATTGTCCGACACACCAGCCTTGAACCTCTGTTGGGCCTCGCTGAGAGCTTCATTTGCGAGCTCGACGTTTGAATGAGTTGCCTCTACAAGCTTGGCGGCGGCTTGAATATCCAGAATGGCATCGCGGACATCCTGGTTGACCTGTTGCGCCTGATCTCCGAGTCGTGCGCGCGCCTGCTCGTAGCTGGCGGCCGCAACCTCATTCTGTCCACGCGTCTTCGCAATTTGAAGGATAGGCGCGGTAATCTGTCCGGTCGCCGTATAGCTCGAGTGGGAGTGGCCGGGAGTTTGCCCAAGATCGCCGAAGTCTCCTACGAAGCTGGCAACCGGGAGTTGATAGGCCCATGCGGACTTTTTCTGTGCATCGGCGGCTTTCAGCTGCTCACCGGAAGCCGCGAGATCCTTTCGCGTCTTAAGCGCTTGGTCGACGCTTGCCTGTGGATCGACATCGCCGAATGCCGCATAAGGCGTAAGATCCGTGGGCCGGTACTCCTGATCGAGAGGAAGGCCGATGGCGCGTGCCAAGGCAAGCTTGTCTTTTGCGAGCTGGTTTTTAGCGGAGATCAGAGTCTGCTGCTCGTTCTGATAGTCCACCTGGGCTCGCAGGACATCGAGCTTGGGGCTGGTTCCGGCATCGTGGGCTGCTACCGCCTGATCTAGCGTCACCTTTGAGGTCGCGAGCTCAGCGGTAACTGCTTCGATACGGGCGCTATCAGCCACGCAGACCAGATACGCATTGCCGACCGTCAAAACCACTAGATCCCGTGCGTCGGCAGCGGTCAACTTAGCGGCTGCGAAATTGTGTTTCGCTGCGAGGTAGTTTTGGAGTGCAGAGAGATTGAAGAGGTTCTGCGTGAGGTAGGCGCGGAAGTCCACAACCTGGAAAGGCCCGACGATCGGATTCAGTCCTGAAAACTTCAGGCCGTAAGCGGCCAAATTGACCTGCTGGACGTTGATGCTTGCGGCTCCCGTAACGTTCGGGAGGAGCGCCTGCAGCTCTTCAAGCCTCTGACCATTCGCGTTCCTCTGCGAGGCCCCTTGCAAGATGATTCCAAGGTTATTTCGCAGGCCTCTCTGAATGGCGTCGTCGAGAGAAAGATCCATCACGGTGCCGGTCGACTTGCCTTCGACAATACTTCCCTTGAACGAGTCCTGAGATACCTGCGCACCGTTTTGACCAGCGGCAGTGTAGAGCTGCTGCTGTGCTCCCGCCATCGCCGAACTTGCGGGGCCGGTGCTTGGTCCGGTTTGTGTTGGCCTGGGTTGATTTCCTGAAGGCGCGGTCTGAGTTTGTGCTAACGCCGGTGACCCCAGAAGCGTCAGACCAACAACGGCCGCGGCTCCGAGGAGAAGACGAGTTCTATCTGTATCGATCGCCCGGCTTTCGACGATCTTCCCGTTGCGTTGAACCATATCTTCGATATTAACCGTATCCCTGAATTCCAGCGGTCCCCATTTATAAGAAGGCGGACTGATCTGGCGGCATTATTTATCTATGAAGTGTGATGCTTTGCTCTCTTTTCGGGGCTCAAAAAGTTTTGCAGACGATTGAAGATGAGGCGTTTGGGGGAGCTCCGCATAAAATAGACTTCTTGCTGTTGGAGATTTTCGAACAGTCATGAACTCAGGAGGATGGATGGCGGAGATTGGGGTTGCAGTCATTGGTTTCGGGCTTGCCGGGCGAGTCTTTCATGCACCTTTCGTCAGTGCGGTGCCAGGTTTAAAGCTTGAGGCGATTGTGCAACGCCGTGGCGACGACGCGTCGAAGGCATATCCAAAAACCCGTATCTTGCGCTCGGTTGAAGAGGCCCTCTCTGACCCAACGATCTCGTTAATTGTTGTCGGCACCCCGAATGAAACTCATTACGATCTGGCGAAGCAGGCGCTGCAGGCAGGCAAGCATGTCGTGATCGACAAGCCTTTTGCCGCAACCAGCGCTCAAGCCAGGGAGCTCATCGATCTTGCCCGCGGAAAAAAGCTGGTTCTCGCACCGTTCCACAATCGACGCTGGGACGGAGACTTCCTGACCGTTCGCAAGCTGTTAGATTCGGGCGAACTGGGCCGCATTGCGACCTTCGAGTCGCACTTCGACCGCTTCCGGCCGCTGCCCCGGGAGGCTACCTGGAAGGAAGCGTCGAATGACGCTAACGGTATGCTCTTCGATCTTGGGCCGCATCTGGTCGATCAGGCTCTGAGCCTGTTCGGAACGCCGAAGAGCCTCACTGCGAGCGTGCGCCGCGATCGCGACACAACCGCCATCGAAGATGCCTTCGATATCACGCTGCATTACCCAAAACTTCAGGCGCTCTGCCGCGCGACCATGCTGGCGGCCGAGCCGGCACCCCGTTTTCTGATTCATGGAACTCTGGGCAGTTTCCGAAAGTATGGCCTGGATCCGCAGGAACCGGCCCTCCTGGGCGGGGCGACCGTACCGCCGATGGGCGATTCTCGTGAGTGGCTGGAAGAGCCCGAGGCAGCCTGGGGAACGCTGACGGTTGCGCCCGATCCGAACCAGCCCGGGCAGTTGACGCGCACCACGATCAAGACCGAGCCGGGAGACTACCGTGGATATTATGCGAACGTCCGCGACGCCATCCTCGGAGTGAGTCCCCTTGCGGTGTCGTCGGAAGATGGATACCGGGTCATTCGGCTTCTGGAACTGGCCCGACAGAGCAGCGCCGAAGAGCGCAGCATCCCCATCGATTTCTAACCCCACCCCCCTAATTGTGCAAAGTCTTCAAACAAATGCACTTAGGGGTGGACTTCTTGGCAAAGTCTTGATTCCATTGCACTTTCTCGTAAAGTCCTGTTGCTTCTAGAGTTAGCAGGTGGAATCGACGATAGCGGGTAGCGGATAACTTCCATCCTCTGCTTTCAGTTTATCAAGCAGCACATAACTAATCGGCACTTGTATTTGCTTTTGTTTCAGTAATTTGTACATAAGTCTCCTTGACTGCGGAGACTGCTACGGAGCACAGCAGGATCGAGCATGCAGGATGGATTCGAAGGTCAGGAGTGTTTTGGATGAAGGTGACGGAGAGCCTACCCGGGGGTTTCCTGTGGGGTGCGGTCAAGGCAGGAATCAAGGCAAGCGGTAACACGGATCTGGCGGCCTGCCTGGTGGAGGGCGTTGCCCAGGGAGCAGCGATGTTCACGTCGAACCAGGTCGTGGCGGCTCCCGTTACGATCGGACGCCGCCATATGGCGTCTACAAGTGGCCGGGTTGGGATGGTGCTGGTGAACGCCGGAAATGCCAACTGCGCCACAGGACAGGCAGGCATTGAGGCCTGTGAGAAGACCTGCATTGCAGCCGCGGAGACGTTCGGCTGCATCTTCGACGAAGTCTTCCCTTCCTCTACCGGCATCATCGGTGTTCCATTTCCTGCTGATAAGGTGGTTGCCGCTCTCCCGGAGCTGAAAGCCTCTCTCGGGAGCACGGACACCCACGCTGAGAGCTTTGCCAGGGCGATCATGACTACGGATACCCGGATGAAGGTAGCCCAAGCCGAATTCACCGTGGGTAACGCCGTGGTCCGTATCTTTGGCGCGGCTAAGGGCGCGGGTATGATTCATCCGCGGCTGGGGGCTCCGGTCGCACCCCACGCGACGATGCTGGTCTATCTCTTCACCGATATCGAGGCCGACAGCGCACAACTGCGCGAGTTACTGCCATCGGCGGTGGATAAGAGCTTCAATTCGATCTCGATCGATGGAGATACCTCGACCAATGACACGGTGCTGTTGCTGGCCAGCGGCGCCAGCGGTATCCGGCTGAGTGCCGAGACGCAAGAGAGCTTTGCTGCGGCGTTGGCTGAGGTGTGTAACCGGCTCGCCTATGCGATTGTCGACGATGGCGAAGGGGTGACGCATGTCGTGACGCTGGATATCTCCGGAGCGCGCAGTGAGTACGAGGCCAAGCAGGTTGCAAAGGCTATCGCGCACTCGCCGTTATGCAAGACGGCATGGTCTAGTGCTGACCCGAACTGGGGACGGCTAATGGCGGCTGCAGGGTATTCCGGCGTAGAGTTCGACCCGGAGGCGGTAACTGTAAAGATTGGCGCGGAATCGATCTTTGAAAACGGAATGCGGTCTCCTGCATTTGACGAAGCTCGCGCACACAAGATCATGCAGCAGCGTGACTACACCATCTCGCTGGATCTTGGTCAGGGCACGGCAAAGTGCCGCTTTGTCACATGCGACCTGACCGCTGAGTATGTGCGGATCAACGCCGATTACTCGACGTAGGGTTCGTAAACCCATGATTCTGAGCTTCAGCGCGGATGCCAGTACAAAAAACCCTATCGTAGATTGGTTCGTCATGGATGAGCTCTCCAGCAAAGGGTCGTCGGCACGTATTGTGCAGTATGACGGTACGACCATTCCGGTGCTGACCGTGGAGTGACGCTCCACGAGGTCCAAATGCCTGGAAAAGCCGGTTTTCGCACGGGAATTTGTCCCGCGGATGACGGTTATGGGCTTTGGCGATTATCTTAGATGGAGATGGTTTTCCCACGGCACAGTATGGCCGTGGAGAGATGGGGATATAAGGACCGCTTATGACGACAAAGCTTGAAACGGCCGCGCAGGTGGATTTTACTGCCGAGGTCTCCGAGTGGATTGAAGCCTTTGACGAGGTGGTAGCCAACGACTGGGAGCAGAGTGCGGAACTGCTGGAGGCTTTGCGGACCCGTGCTCGCGAGGCTGGGGTTCCGGTCGCCAGCGAATTGACGACTCCCTATCTGAATACGATTCCGAAACATGATGAGGTTTCCTACCCTGGGGACAGGAAACTGGAGCGCCGGGTGGAGGCGCTGATCCGCTGGAACGCCATGGCCATGGTTCACGGCCAGAACAAGAAAGACCCTGGTATCGGCGGACATATCTCGACCTACTCGTCACTGGCGACGTTGCTGGAGGTTGGGTTCAATCACTTTTTCCATGGCAAGTATCCGAGTAGCTCTGGCGCGGGTGATCTGCCGGGCGACTTCGTGTACTTCCAGGGTCACGCTTCTCCTGGCGTGTATTCCCGTGCCTTCGTCGAGGGACGACTTGACGAGAAGCGACTCAAGAACTTCCGTCATGAGCTGCGGGGGGAGGCGGGGCTGTCGAGCTATCCGCATCCGTGGCTGATGCCGGACTTCTGGCGATTCCCCACGGTCTCGATGGGTATCGGACCGCTAAATGCGATCTACCAGGCGCGGTTTATGCGCTACCTTGAGAATCGCGGGTTGATCGAGAAGAGCGATCGCAAGGTCTGGGCGTTTGTGGGTGATGGCGAGACGGATGAGGTCGATACCCTGGGCGCGATCTCGCTGGGTGCGCGCGAGAAGCTGGACAACCTGATCTTTGTAGTGAACTGCAATCTGCAGCGTCTGGATGGTCCTGTGCGCGGCAACAAGCGCATCATCGACGAGCTTGAGGGAACGTTCCGCGGCGCGGGCTGGAACGTCATCAAGGTGGTCTGGGGCTCCGATTGGGATGAGCTGTTCGAGCGCGATCACCAGGGGCTGCTACTGAAGCGCATGGAAGAGTGCGTGGATGGCGACTACCAGGCGTTCAAGGCGAAGGGCGGCGCCTATCTGCGGCAGGAGTTCTTTGGCAAGTATCCGGAGCTGCTGAAGCTTGTGGAAGACAAGACGGACGAGGATCTGGCGAGATTGCACCGCGGCGGCCACGATCCTGTGAAGATCTACAACGCCTATAAGCGCGCCCTTGAACATAAGGGTGGCCCGACGGTCATTCTGGCAAAGACGGTTAAAGGCTACGGGCTGGGATCGACGGAGGCGCGAAACGCCTCGCACCAGGAGAAGAAGCTGACGGACGAGTCGATGAAGTACTTCATCGAGCGCTTTGAGATTCCGGTAACGGCTGAGGCGGCAAAAGAAGGCGCTTTCTTCCGTCCGGACGATTCGGCTCCTGAGATCCAGTACATGCACCAGCGGCGGCAGGAGCTGGGAGGATATCTGCCGAAGCGCGAGGTTCCGAAGATCGAGTTCAAGACGCCTGCGCTGGAGACCCTGAAGGAGTGGACCGGAGGCTCGAACAATCGTGCTGTCTCAACGACGATGGGCTTCGTCAGCCTGTTGCGCCACCTTCTGAAGGATCCTTCCTTTGGCAAGCTGGTCGTTCCGATCGTGCCGGATGAGGGCCGTACGTTCGGTCTGGAGTCGGTGATTAAGCAGGTCGGAATCTACGCTCCGGAAGGCCAGAAATATACCCCTCACGACTCGGACATGCTGCTGAGCTACCGCGAGGAGAAGAACGGCCAGATTCTCGAAGAGGGCATCACCGAGGCAGGTTCGATGGCCTCCTTTACTGCGGCAGGCACGGCCTACGCGAACTATAAAGTGCCGACGATTCCCTTCTACATGTATTACTCGATGTTCGGTTTCCAGCGCATCGGCGACATGGCGTGGGCTTTTGCGGATTCACGCGGCAAGGGCTTCCTGATGGGCGGCACCGCCGGACGCACAACGATGCTTGGCGAAGGCTTGCAGCATCAGGACGGCCACAGCCATGTGCTCTCGAGCACCGTGCCAACCTGCCTGAGCTATGACCCGGCGTTTGTGTACGAGCTTGCGGTCGTGGTGCAGGATGGCCTGAGGCGCATGTACGAGAATGGCGAGGACGTCTTCTACTACATCACGATGTACAACGAAGACTACGCCATGCCTCCGATGCCCGAGGGCTCCACGGAAGGCATCCTGCGCGGGCTTTACAAGTTGCGTCCAGCGTCGAAGGGAGAGGCCACGGTTCAGCTGTTTGGATCGGGTCCGATTCTGAATGAGGTGCTTCGTGCGCAGGAGATTCTTTCGACCAAGTACAAGGTTGAGGCCGACGTGTGGAGTGTGACCAGCTACACCGAGCTTCGGCGCGATGCCCTGGCGGTAGAGCGGTGGAATCGGCTGCACCCGGCAGAACCAGTGAAAAAGAGCTATCTGGAGACAACGCTGGAAGGCGCGAATGGACCGATCATTGCCGCGAGCGACTATATGAAGGTGCTCCCGGATTCGATTTCGCCGTGGCTACCGAATCGCCTGGTGACGCTGGGTACGGACGGTTTTGGCCGCAGCGACAACCGGGAGTATCTGCGCAGTCACTTTGAGGTGAATGCAGCTTCGATCGCCGGAGCTGCGCTTTCCAAGCTGGCGAGAGAAGGCAAGGTGAAGCCGAAGGTAGCACAGAAGGCGCTTGCGGACCTTGGCCTCAATACAGAAGCTATCGATCCGGCCAAGGCTTAATCAAACAAGTGGAAGTCGCAGGAGAGAGGGTTCCAGATGGGACCCTCTCCGTGTCTTGAGGGGAAAACAGGAGAACGATGACGGGACAGAGTGCAGGCGAAGCCGGTGAGAATCCACTGGTACCCAACGCAAAGCTGAGACAGATGTACGCGAAGATGCTGGAGGCTCGATTGCTGGATGAGGCTGTGGCGAAGCGGTCCGCTGCACGAGGAAGCAAGCGGGTTGCCACGATTCGGGGACAGGAGGCCGTGCGGGTTGCAACAACGATTGAGCTGTCTGAGAGCGACCTGATCAGCGATACCGAGCCTACCGCCGGCATGGGTCTGATTCTGGGAGATGACCGTGCGGCTCTTTTGCGACGATTTACACGCGCAAAGAACAAGCGCGAAGATGCGCTGCCCAACGGCGTCCGCGTTCGCACTCTAGAGCGGATTAGCGACGAAGAGGAACGGCTGCAGCTTGCGGTGGGAGCAGCCCTCGGTCTGAAGGCGCAGGGGCGTCAGGGGAGTGTGGTGGTTTTTGCCCGCAAGGGAGAGATGAGTCCAGCGGCATGGCGCAGGGCGTTTACCTTAGCGGCGAAGCTGGACCTTCCGATCATCTTTGTGGCTCTACCGAGAGCCGGAGCAGCCAAGAAAGGCTCGGAGCTCAGTGAGCTTTGCAAGGTCGCCCGAGCATCGGGAGTACCCGGTATCCCGGTCGACGTGTGCGATGCCGTTGCGCTCTATCGGGTTACACAGGAGTCGTTGGGACGAACCCGCGGAGGCGATGGCGCTATCCTGATTGAAGCGGTGAGCTGGCGCAAGGACGGGGTCCGAAGTTCCATCGACGATCCACTCACACACCTGCAGCAATTTCTGCTCGACCGCAAAATCTGCAATGCTCAATGGTTTGCGCAGGCCCACAAGAGGTCACGCATAAAACGGTCCACACTAAAATCCAGATAAGCTGGTAATAGCCCCATTGCTTCCCTTCCAGCCTTGGCAAATTACACGCGGGCCAAATGGTTTTTGGGCCACTTGAGGTGCAATTGCAGATTCGAATCATTCTTCTCGCAGGCAGCTTGCTATTAGCGAGTACTTCCTCCCCTGGATTTGCGCAGAACTCCCCTACAGTAACTGAACCATCTCCGACCGCCCAGCCGAGCCAGCAGATCCCGGCTCTGCCACCTTATGATCCGGATCCGACGCACAAGCGGCCGCCCAAACAGTCTGGAACGCCGTTGCCCTCAGAAAATGCGCCGCAGCCTGTGACGACTCTGCCTGCACCTCCTCCGGATGGCCCTGGAAAGGCATATGAAGGGTATGCTCCCGAGGCGCCTGTTCACAAGCAAAGTACGGACGCACTTGGCTCTGCATATATTCCGGTAGACAGCTGGATATATCCGCAGATGATGCGTCTCTATTCGCTGGGATATGTCGATACCGCCTTTATCGCGATGAGGCCGTGGACACGACGCAGCGTGGTCCACATGCTGCAAAAGTCGCGGCTTGACATCATGCAGAGCAACAATGAAGAGGCCCAGGAGATTCTAGCCAGCCTTCTGAATGAGTTTGAAGACGAGATACCGTCAGGGAATATTAATCGCGGCGTTCTCTATGGAATCCACTCCGCATATACGAGATTTACGGGAATCGGCGGACCGGTACTAAGGGACAGCTACCATCTTGGGCAGACGATCGTGAATGACTACGGACGCCCGTACGAGAGTGGCTTCAACAACATTACGGGCTTCTCTACCCTGAACGAAGCGGGCCGCTTTTCGCTGTATCTGCGGGGGGAGTATCAGCACTCCGCCGCCGGCACAGGATATTCATACGATCTAGCGAAGCAGCTCGCCACCCAGGATCGGACGATTCCGTACGCTCCACCGAACCGGCCCCAGGACACCATTCCGGAGGGCCCTGTAACCAACCAGAACCAGTTCCGTCTCATCGAGGCCTCTCTCTCGTTCCACCTTCTGGGACATGAGATCTCGGGGGGAAAGAATGACGCATGGCTTGGACCGGGCATGGGTGGGGCGATGGCATGGTCGAACAACGCAGAAAACATCTATTCGTTCCGCATCAATCGAGTGGAACCGATGTACATTCCGTACGTTTCAAAACTGATGGGCCCTCTCCGCTATGACTTCTTTTATGGCAGTTTGAAGGGCCACACCATGCCTAATAGTCCTTATACCCACTCCGAGATGTTCTCCTTCGTGCCGACGAAAAACTTCCAGTTTGGATTTCAGAGGACGATCATCTTTGGCGGCAAGGGCCATACCCCGGTCACCATGCACACGTTTCTCAAGGGATTCTTCGATATCAACGATACGACGGCAGCGGAGAAGCATTCGCGAGAAGATCCCGGGGCACGATACAGCGACTTCAATTTCTCTTACAAACTCCCCTTCGTACGTAAGTACGCCATGTTGTACGCGGATGCGATCTCGCATGATGACGTTACACCGATCAGCGCGCCAAGACGGGCATCGTACAGAACCGGAATTTACATCTCGCAGTTCCCTGGCAGATTAAAAAGGCTGGACCTGAGGGTGGAGGCCGGGAACACAGATCCCGATGTGGGCCCCAGTCACGCGGGACAGTTTACCTACTGGGAGAGCGTTCAGCTCCAGGGCTATACCAACAAAGGCATCATTATGGGCGACTGGATGGGACGCGAAGCCAAAGGAGGACAGGCGTGGCTGACCTATCACCTCTCAGGCAACGAGTGGATTCAGCTGGAATACCTGCGGAAGAAGACTCCGGGGGACTTCATTCCTCTGGGCACAACACAAAATCAGTTCAGAGTCGAACTGGTAAAACGCCTTGGCCGCGACATCGAGTTGAAATCGTGGCTTCAGTACGAGGGCTGGAAGGCACCGGTCTATAAGACCGGCTATCAACAGAACACCGCCGCCTCTGTCCAGTTGACCTGGTATCCGAAGCTTCAACACCTACCGCGGTAATTCGAAGACTTATTAAGCTACTACGGCAACGCTGGAGCGAAAGTACTCCAGCGAACGCTGTAGGCCTTCGCGCAGTGGAATTCTGGGCTCCCATCCCAATAGATTCCTGGCACGCGTGATATCAGGACGACGACGCGTTGGATCATCCGGAGGCAGTGGCTTGCGTACAATCTCCGAACTGGAGCCCGTGACGGCGAGCACCTCTTTGGCGCACTCGAGAATAGTCCACTCATCCGGATTTCCGATGTTGACGGGAAGGTGCTCGCTGGAGCGAGAGAGCCGGACGATACCGTCGATAAGGTCGGAGACGAAGCAGAAGCTGCGTGTCTGCGAGCCATCACCGTAGATGGTCAACGGCTCCCCTCGCAGCGCCTGCATCATGAAATTTGAGATCACGCGGCCATCGTTTGCCTGCAGACGAGGGCCGTAGGTGTTGAAGATGCGAACCAGATGAGTATTTACGCCATGGTAGCGGTGATAAGCCATGACCGCAGCTTCGGAGAAGCGCTTGGCCTCATCGTAGACGGATCGCGGTCCAATGGGATTTACATTTCCCCAATAGGTCTCCACCTGCGGATGGACCTCGGGATCGCCATAGCACTCAGAGGTCGACGCGTGAAGATATCCCGCGTTATATTTGCGAGCGATCTCCAGCGTATTGAAGGTGCCAACGGAGCCTACCTGCAGAGTTTCGATTCCAAGCCGAGTGTAATCGACCGGGCTGGCCGGAGAGGCGAGGTTGAAGACATAGTCGACCTTGCCAGGGTCGAAAGGACGCGTAATATCCTGCTCAAGGAAACGAAAGCGCGGCTCAGACGAAAGGTGTTCCAGATTGGCGGTTTTCCCCGTCGACAAGTTATCCGCACCAATTACGGTGTGGCCCTCGCCCAGCAGGGTGTCACAGAGATGTGACCCAAGAAACCCAGCTGCTCCGGTGACAAGAATCGTCTGAGATGCCATAACTTAGTTTGCCTTTCTTCTTTATGCAAGGTCCCGAATGGATGCATAGGTCATACGCATCCATTCGGACACTTCCATCATTTACGAAGATCCCAGCCTAGATGTTGGTAGAGGCTGAAGCCATATCACGAGCCGGATGCACAACAGGCCGCCCCACACTCAGATAGGTAAAGCCGTGATCGATCATCACAGCGGGATCGTAGAGGTTTCGGCCATCGATGATGATGGGATAACGAAGGAGCTGGTTGAGATGGCGAAGATCGAGCTCGGCAAACTCTGCCCAATCGGTGAGGATCAATAAGGCATCCGCATCTTTCGCTGCCTCGTAGGCATCGGGGGCATAGCGCATATTGTCGCCCTCGGGCAGAATCTGGCGGGTGCGCTCAACGGCAGCAGGATCGAACGCCGTGATGCTGCAACCTTCGTTCAACAGCATGCTGATGATATCGACCGCGGGTGACTCCCGGATGTCATCGGTATCGCCCTTAAAGGCCAGGCCGAGTACAGCAAGCTTTTTGCCACGAAGATTCCAGACAGCGGAACGAACCTTGCTGACGAAGCGTTTCTTCTGCTGAACGTTGATCTTTTCAACCTCTTTCAGAAGATTGAAATCGATACCCAACTGTTCTGCAACGGAGCGGAAGGCTGCAACGTCCTTTGGAAAGCAGGACCCTCCGTAGCCGATACCGGGACGCAAAAACTTGGGACCGATGCGGGTATCGAGGCCCATGCCTCGCGCTACCTGCTCAACGTTCGCGTTCGTTGCCTCGCAGAGATTCGACACTGCGTTGATGAAGGAGATCTTCAGAGCGAGAAAAGCGTTCGATGCATGCTTGATGATCTCTGCGCTCTTCGTGGATGTCGTGAGAAGCGGTGGGGGCTCGGAGACGGAGCAGCAACCGGCGATGCCATCGGGACGCTGATAATATTCTCCGCTGGTGAGCGGAGAGTAGATATCACGGAGAATCGCGCCGGCTCGTTCACTATCAGCACCGACAACGATGCGATCGGGGTGAAGGAAATCGACGACGGCCGTTCCCTCACGAAGGAACTCCGGGTTCGAGACAACATCGAACAAATTGCGCTCGACGCCATTTCGTTCGAGGGCGCGGCTGATCCACTCGTTTGTGTAGACCGGCACGGTGCTTTTTTCAACGATGACTTTGTAGCTTGTGATGGAGCGGGCAATCTCGCAGGTTACAGCCTCGACATAAGACAAGTCGGCATCGCCGGTCTCACTTTGTGGCGTACCAACGGCAATGAAAATTGCGTCGCATTCCCGCGTCGCCTCGCCGAGATCCGTGGTGAAGCGGACCCTGTCATTGCGATACCTGCCAAGAAGTTCTGGAAGATGTTGTTCGTGGATGAGGGTATCCCCTCCGCGAAGAGCCTTGACCTTGCGCTCATCATTATCAACGCAGATGACGGGATGGCCCATCTCTGCAAAACAGACAGCGGCTACCAGGCCTACATATCCGGAACCGACCACAGCAATTGGAATGGGTTTGCTCATAAGTAAATTGGGGAGTTCGTCCTTCGACATCTTTTAGATAAGGATATCCGAAGTGAGGGGATTCGCGGGAACAGAAAGGGTTACATCAATTTATCTTCCCTTCGCTGTCTTTCTTGTAAACTAAACAGAATGGGTCCCCAAAGCGCGCAGACACCGCCTCAAGGAGGCGGCGCATCTGATCTTACTCCCCCCGCATTCAGCACCGCGGTGACCGATACAACTCTTTCCGAGACGCTGATTACTCTGCGCAAACGGAAGAAAGTTTTATTGGTCTTCGTCCTGCTGGGGTTGATCTACGGCATCTACAATGCCGAAACGCAGCCTCGCATCTATGAGGCCTTCGGACGCATTCAGGTTCGTTCCGGTTCTTCCAACGAATACCGGGTGAGTGCTGTTCCTGGAGTCTCTGCTGATTCTGGCCAGCGGCTGCTTACGGAAGTAGCTATCCTTCAAAGCGACTCCCTGATGTTGACGGTGGCTCGCGAGATGGACCTCGCCAATAATCCAGATTTTCTGGATGGCGAAACGCCGAAACCGCGAGCATCGCTGGATGAGCCCGCAGTGCGGCAGGCGGTTATCCATAAGCTGCTGGCAAACCTGAAGATCTCACAGGTTCAAAAGACCGAGATCATCCGAATCAGCTATCAGTCTCTCAGCCCCAAGCTGGCGGCCGCGATCGTCAACAAGGTTATTTCTGCTTATATCCAGAGGAGCTACGAGACTCGTTTTTCTTCCAGTCAGCGCGTCTCGAACTGGCTCTCGGGGCAGCTCGACGATCTGAAGCAGCAGGTGCAGACTTCTCAAGAGCGGATGCTGGATGTGCAAAAGCGTCTGGGCATTCTGGGCTTCGATCCCGACCACAGTCAGATCACCGCCTCGCTGGAGCAGCTTTCGACGGCCTCAAATGAGGCTCGCATCGCACGCATCATGGCGGAGTCGCAGTACCGGATGCTGAACGGCATGGACCCGAACACAATTGAGGGTCCGGTAATGCCGCAATCCGGAGCGGCGGTGTCCCAGCTCAGTACGCTTCGTGCTCAGCTCGCGACTGCTCGCGCAGGCCTGGCGCAGATGGAGTCGGACCTCGGGCCGAATCATCCACAGGTCAAGGCGCAGAAGGCGCAGATTGACGAGCTCGCCAAGGAGATCAACACCGAACAGCAGCGTCTCGTGTTGCAGGCCAAGCAGAACTTCCTGGCGGCCCGCAAGAACGAAGAAGACACGATGGCCTCGTTGGAGTCTGAGAAGAACAAGGCCTATAAACTCCGCGACGATCTGGTGGAATACACGATTCGTCAACGTGAGTTTGAGTCGAACCGCAACCTGTACGAAGGGCTGTTGCAGCGCCTTCGCACAGCGGGCGTCGAAGCAGGGTTGGAATCTCTCGAGATCGACGTTGTCGATCCAGCTCTGCTCCCAGCCAGCCCTATCCTCAAGAAGAAATCGACCCTCGTCCTGACTTACTTTGTCATTGGCCTTGCAGCGGGCATCATGATGGCTTTCCTGCTGGAAAGTCTGGATACAGGACTGCGCAGTGTGGCCGAGGTCGAGGGCATTCTCGAGCTTCCCTCGCTTGCAATCATTCCGCGTTTTCGGCGGCCGTCCGAGTCGCCGGGTCAATCGGCCGCTCTTCGCAACGTCATCTCCTTGTCGCAGCCGAAATCTCAGTTTGCTGAGGCCTTCCGCTCGTTGCGAACAGCGCTTCTGTTGTCGTCTGCAGGACATCCTCCGAAGTTCATCCTGCTGACCAGTGCTACGCCATCGGAAGGAAAGACGACGGCTTCGACAAACCTCGCCACGGTACTGGCACAGAGCAATTCGCGTGTACTTTTGATCGATGCCGACCTTCGCAGGCCAACAGTGCATGAGCGATTTGGGCTCAGCGCGAAAGTTGGACTGTCCACCCTATTGACTGGCGCAGTCACTCTTGAAAGAGCAGTTCAGCAGGTCGCAGAGGTTCCCAATCTCGATGTCCTGGTCAGTGGACCGATGCCTCCCTTCCCGACAGAGATGTTGAGTTCGGAGACCATGCGGCAGGTGCTGGAACACGCCGGCGAGATCTACACCCACGTTGTCATCGATTCACCGCCAGTTCTCTCTGTTACAGATGCCGTCATTCTGGCACGAGAAGCCGACGCTGTGGTTTTGGTTATCCGTCAGGGCAAGTCGAGCAAGCATATTGTTCGTCGTGCACGCGACCTTCTCCTCCGTTCCGGCGCGCCGGTCACAGGCATTCTGCTGAACGCCGTCGATATCAGTTCGCCAGACTACTACGGTTATTACGGCTACTCCGGATACTCCAGTGCAGGAGCCGACGCCGAGAGCTGGCAGGCCAAGGCAAACGCAAACGGCGACGACAAGTCGGAGGAGGTGAAATGATGCGCAAGCGGTCAGTCTTCCATGCTTTGCGAACCATAGTGGCTGTATCCCTCCTGCTCGGCGCCCTCCCTCTCATGGCTCGCGCGCAGTTCAACGGGCCGTCGCCGACATCCGCAGGAGATATCAACAAACCGGTAGCGCTCACCACGGATCAGGCTATCCTTTTTCCGCCGAAACATGATCTCCATCTGTTTCCGGGAGATCTTATTGCGGTTCATGTGTACCCCACGTCGGACTACTCTCCGGTCGTGCGAGTAAGTTTGGATGGCTCGATTCAACTGCCACTCATCGGAAGCATTCCCGTTCAGGGCTTGACGATTCCGGAAGCGGAGAAGCTGATATCAGACAAACTCATCGCAGCTGGAATGTACCGCAATCCGCAGATCACGCTACAGCTCACAGAGTCCCCCAACCAGGTTGCTACCGTTGTAGGCGAACTTCATGCCGCAGTTCCGATCGTTGGCCAGAACCGGCTGTTGGACGTACTCACAGCTGCGGGCGGGCTACCGGCTGTTGCCAGCCGCGTCATCACCATACACAGACTGGGGGTCGAACAGCCGATTGTGGTTGATCTCGGAAGCGACCCGATGACCAGCCAGAAGAGCGATATCCCTATCTTCGCTGGAGATACCATCGTTGTTGCCCGCGCTGGCGTAGTTTATCTTCTCGGCGCCTTCAAGAATGTTGGAGCGATTCCGATCCAACAGAGCTCGCCCCTCACACTCATCAAAGCAGCCAGTCTGGCAGGGGGACAAGGTTTTGAAGGCAAGATGGATGATCTCCGGCTGATCCGAACGGTTGGCAACAATCGCACGGTTATGCGGCTCGATATCAAGCGGGTGATCAACGGAAAAGATCCCGATCCTGTCCTTCAGGCAGACGATATTGTCTTTCTTCCAAGTTCCGGGATGAAGAGCGCGATCAAGTCAGGCGGTATAGGAACCGTGCTGGCCTTTATTTCTCTCCTCGTACTCGCGACCAGATAACCGTTTTTCGAGAAGGATGATTGCCGAATCTATGACCTCCCCGGCCACAAGAAACGCAGGAAGCAACGACCGTGTCAGGATGGCCTACCTTGTAAGTCATCCCATCCAATATCAAGCTCCCCTGCTCCGACGTATCGCGAAGGAACCGGATATCGACCTCACTGTCTTTTTCGGCTCAGACTTTTCGGTGAAGGAATACAAGGACGATGGTTTTGGTGGAGTGGGAGTCAAATGGGACGTTCCCTTGCTGGAGGGATACCAACACGAGTTTCTCCCCGTTCTTCGTGACAATGCTCGTGTAACGCCGACCACTCCCATGAACCATGGCATCGCACGGCGTCTCAAGGGCGAACGCGGACGCCCGGCATTCGACGTTCTATGGGTGCATGGATACGCCAGCGTGAATGCGCTGCATGGGATTACAGCAGCAAACGGACTCGGCATTCCAGTGCTGATCCGCGCCGAGTCGTGGCTTGGAGATCGTGAGCGCAGCGGCGCGAAGCTCGCGGCCAAGAAACTATTCTTCCGAACGCTGTCGCAGATGATCGATGGCGTTATGCCTATTGGCACACTGAACGCGGAGTACTGGCGCTATTACCTGGGTGAGGATTTCCCCCTGTATCTGATGCCCTATGCCGTGGACAACCAGTATTTTCAGCAACGCAGTGCAGAAGCTGCACCCCGTCGCGAAGAGCTACGTCGCGAACTGGATCTCGCGCCTGACCGGCCTGTCATTCTGTTCGCCTCAAAGCTTCAGCGCCGCAAACGTGCCGACGACCTTCTGGAGGCCTACAAGCGCCTTGCGCCGAGCCCAGGAGCAGAGCCACATCCTTATCTCGTTATTGTGGGAGACGGAGAGCAGCGGGAGGCACTGGAGCGCGCAGCCCAGCAGAGTGGCTTGAAGAGCATCCGCTTCTGTGGCTTCAGGAATCAATCCGAACTCCCGCGCTTCTTCGATCTAGCGACCGTGTTCGTACTTCCTTCTCGCCACGAGCCCTGGGGACTGATCGTGAACGAGGTCATGAATGCAGGACGCGCTGTTATCGTCTCCGATGAGGTGGGTTGTCAGCGGGATCTAATTACGGATGGTGTGGAAGGAGCGATCTTTCCCGCTGGAAGTGTTGACGGACTGACCGATGCGCTACGCAGAACCCTCGCGACCCCAGGAGTGGCCGTCGAGATGGGACGACGCGGCCTGGAGCGGATCAACCGCTGGAGTTATGAGGAAGATGTACGCGGCCTGCGGCAGGCGATCGCTGCGGTCACAAAAAAGATAACTGCATAGCTGCGGAAGGCCAGGTGAGTCGAGAGATGCGGATTCTGCACATTATTGAGACGCTGAATCTGGAGGCGGGTGGCCCCAGTCAGGCGATACGCACGATACTGAGTCACCGCGATATTGGATACGAAGGCGAGGTCGTTACCCTGGATGACCCCTCTGCCCCCTTTCTTAACACACTCGACTTCCCTGTTTTTCCGCTTGGGCCGATATCGTCAACCTATGCCTACAGTCCAAAGCTGGTCCCCTGGATCGAAGAGAACTACAAGCGTTTCGATGGCGTTGTCGTCCATGGGCTATGGCAGTATTGCGGGCGAGCCACACATAAAGCCTTGAGTGGAAAGATGCCTTACATGGTCTTTACTCATGGCATGCTCGACCCCTACTTCAAGCGTGCGTCGAGACTCAAGCATTTAAAAAAATGGCTCTATTGGATACCTTTCGAGTACCGTGTGTTGCGGGATGCTTATCGCGTGCTCTTTACTTCGCCTGCAGAAAAAGAATTAGCCGAACAGAGCTTCTGGCTGCACCGCTGGCATCCCCATGTAGTTCCTTATGGAGTGAACGGCCCGCCTAAGACCTCTCCGGAAGATTTGCGTAAAGCCTTCTTTGATCAATGCCCGCAGGTTCGTGACAGACGATTCCTCCTTTTTCTGGGCCGGATACATCGCAAGAAGGGTTGCGATCTTCTCATCGAAGCCTTTAAAAAGATTGCGCAGAAAGACCCAGGCCTTGATCTGGTTATGGCGGGCCCCGATCAACAAGGATGGAGCAAGGACCTTGAAGAGAGCGCGGCAAGTGCCGGCGTACAGCATCGTATTCACTGGCCGGGCATGCTCACCGGAGATGTGAAATGGGGCGCGTTCTATGCCTGCGAGGCCTTTGTCCTGCCTTCGCACCAGGAGAACTTTGGTATCGCAGTCGCGGAGGCATTAAGTTGCGGCAGGCCCGTGCTGCTCTCGGACAAGGTCAACATCGCCGAGGACATCGGCAAGGATGGGGCCGGGTTGGTGGAACCGGATACTGCAGAAGGTACCCTGCGCCTTCTCGAACGCTGGCTGTCCACGTCTCCTGAGGCGCGTCGCTCCATGTCTGAGATTGCCTTCGAATGTTTTCGAAAGCGCTATGATATGCGCGAAACCGCCAAAACCATTATGCGGCTCTGTGAAGCGGCTAAAAAGCCGGATCACAAAACATCCCCCAACCACACATAGATCAGATCGCGAATGCCCAAACCCATTCATTACAACGCGGCGGAGCACATCTCAGCGGATACGGCCTCCGATCCTTATCAAAGGCCGGCCTTTTCTTTGAGCAATCGTTTGCGCAGGCTGGTATGGAACATCTGCTGGGCTCTTTTTTACCGGACTTCGCCACGTCCGCTCCACGGGTGGCGCACGATGTTGTTACGGCTTTTCGGGGCCAGGATGGGGCCAAACTGCCATTTTTATCCAAAGTCGAAGATATGGGCGCCATGGAATCTTGTCTGCGCGGACCAGGTAACTGCCGCCGACGGCGCTGAGATTTATAACCCTGCCCCCATCACCTTTGCCTCCCATGTAATCCTCTCCCAGGACTCTTATGTTTGCGGGGCAACGCATGACTATGACGATCCGGCGTTTCCGCTGCTTGCCTATGCAATGAGTTTAGGAGCGTACAGCTGGGTCTGTGCCCGTGCATCGGTAGCACCTGGAGTTCATGTAGGGGAGGGTGCCGTTCTGGGGCTTGGTTCGGTTGCCACTCGAAATCTGGAGGCCTGGACGGTCTACGCTGGCGTTCCTGCAGTCAGGGTAAAAGAACGCCGAAGACATGAACCGTCCGACCAAGGGCACCCGAACAGTTAGTCCTGGTGCCCTAAGTGTCTGTTTCTAACTGCGAAGCTTGGCAAGGAGATCGGTCGGGTGAACGGGCTTTGCCAGAATCTCAAATTCGTGTCCCTGGGCGCGGGCCTTTTCCAGCAGATCGGCCGTCGCGGCCTGGCCGGAAAAGAGAAGAATTTTACAGCCAGGTAAACGTTGTCGCGCAATGATTGCCGCCTCAATCCCGGTCATCCCGGTCATAATGACGTCACTGATCAGCATATCGGGCTGAAAACTGTCGAGCATCTCGACCGCTTTTTCCCCGCTGAACACGGCACGCGCCTCAAACCCTGACTGGTTCAGGATGATCGCCAGCGTGTTCGCAATCACCTGCTCGTCGTCAGCGACGAGAACTTTCGGTTTTGGTGTCGTGGACATAAAAAATCATTCCTCATTCAAATTTATTCAACACAAATATTGCAATGCAATCAGGAGGTTTGCCGCTTTACCATGAACCCTAGATACTAATGATACGCTGAGCGCGGAGCATGTGATACCGCTCTGTACCGTTTCCACCACATCATTTCATCTGAAGCCATACTCCTATGCAGCAAGTCATCATACGTGCCGAGCAGGTCGAAAAATACTACGCGCAGCCGAGCGAGAATCGGATTCAGGTTATCTCGCCCACTGACCTATCTATCAGCGAAGGCGAGATCGTTGCCTTGCTGGGGCCATCAGGCTCGGGTAAGTCGACCCTGCTGCGCATGTTGACCGGTCTATCCACCCCGTCCGCGGGGCAGGTGTACTGGCACGAAAAACCGGTGGGTAACGCGGAAGTGAACGTCGCCATCGTGTTCCAAAGCTTTGCACTGTTTCCCTGGCTTACGGTTGCGGAGAATGTCGAGGCTCCCCTGAAAGCCAAGGGTCTGGACCCAACGGAGCGTCGCAAGCGCGCCCTCAAGATGCTGGATACGGTTGGCCTTGATGGCTTCCAGGCGGCGTACCCCAAGGAACTCTCCGGGGGCATGCGACAGCGGGTCGGCTTTGCGCGAGCGCTGGTTGTTGAGCCGGAGGTGCTGTTTATGGACGAGCCTTTCTCGGCTCTCGACGTTCTGACAGCGGAAAATCTTCGCAGCGAACTATTGGAGTTGTGGCAAAACAAAACGATTCCCACTCGCGCCATCTTTATTGTGACGCACAATATCGAAGAAGCGGTGCTTCTGGCGGATCGGATTATTGTTCTGGGCCGAAATCCGGGTCATGTCCGCACCGACTTTAAGGTTGCCCTGGCCCATCCGCGAGAGCGTAAAGCGGCTGCCTTTACACAGCTGGTCGACTACATCTACAAGGTGCTCACGCAGCCGGAAGCAAAGCCTCCGGCGCTACCCCTTACCCCCGAAGGCAAGCCAGTCCGCGACCAGCGCCAGATGCATTACCAGATGCTCCCGCATGCCCGTCCGGGCGGCATCGCCGGGCTACTTGAGATCCTGCTCGATCACAACGGCAAAGACGATATTTACAGACTGGCCGACGATCTTGCGTTTGAAATTGATGATCTGTTGCCGATTGTCGACGCCGGTCAACTCCTCGGTTTCCTGAAAGTCACGGAGGGAGATGCCGTAATTACCCCAACGGGGGCTGAGTACGCCAACTCTGAGATTCTCCGCCAAAAAGAACTTTTCCGGATTGCCGCCGTTGAAAACGTCCTTCTACTGCGCCAGATTGTGCGCGCGATTGAAGCAAAGAGCGACAAAACTGTTCCCGAGGAGTTTTTCCACGACATGCTGGATGAGCAGTTCAGCGAGGATGAAACTCTTCGTCAGCTTGAGACTGCAATCAACTGGGGCCGATATGCCGAACTGTTCGACTTTGATGCCTCGCGCCGCCGCTTCATTCAGCCTCAGAATGAGCGGGAGTCTGCAGCAGCGGCGGAGATTGAAGCATGATTCAGCTGCCGAACAGCTTCGGTCAGTTTCGAGATCGTGAGACCCTGGCCCGCTCGCAGGTTCTGCAGCGAAGCTGGCCTATTGTTCTCGATCTCTGCGTAGCTGGGATTGGCCTCGCCTGTTTCTATGGGGTGGTCCAGCTCGCGCGGTACTGGTTCGGGCACCCGATGCCGCAGATCACGATCTCGCTGAGCCCGCGCGCGCTTCCACGCTATGCGTTTTATTCCATCGTTCGCATCTGGCTGGCATACGCCTTGAGTCTCGTCTTCGCGATCGGCTATGGGTACACGGCGGCCTACAACCGGCGCGTCGAGGCACTGATGATTGCGGGCCTCGATATCCTCCAGTCGATTCCGGTGTTGAGCTTTCTTCCGGGCGTTATGTTGGCGATGGTAGCTCTCTTCCCTTCTCGCCAGATCGGCGTTGAGATGGGTGCGATCATCCTGATCTTTACGGGTCAGGTCTGGAACATGGCATTCAGCTTCTACTCTTCGCTAAAGAGCATTCCTCGTGAGCTTCGCGAGGCTGCGACAATCTACCGCTTCTCCCCCTGGCAACGCCTGGTTGAGCTTGAACTTCCGTACTCCGCTATCGGTCTGGTCTGGAACTCGATGGTTTCGGTCGCGGGAGGATGGTTCTTTCTGATGGCCTGCGAGATGTTCGTCCTCGGTTCGCGCGATTTTCGTCTACCGGGGCTGGGATCGTATCTGCAGACTGCGGCCAGCACCGGCAATGCCGAAGCGATCGTGTGGGGCCTCTTCACGATGATTGCCATTATTGTGGCAACCGATCAGCTTCTCTGGCGCCCCATCATCGCCTGGAGCGACAAGTTCAAGTTTGAGCAAGTGGAGACAACGTCGCGTGTTCGATCTCCGCTGCTTCACCTTCTACAACACTCTCGCGGCCTTCAGAGTCTTCGGAATCACACTGTTGGACCTATTGCCGAAACCATTTACCAGCGCCTTGCCGAGAACAGGCGCCGAATTGCTGCTTTGCCCGCTCCGAATGAAGCGTCTCGCAGGCGACACGAGCGGTGGAACAGCATTGTCCGTGCAGTCGCTCTAATCGTTGTTGTGGCAAGTGTGCTCTATGCTGCGTTCCATGCCCTCTCGCTGCTCAGAGAGATTCAGCGCTCGGAGTTCTTCGAAATTATTGTGGGGGCGCTGGCGACGTTTCTGCGTGTCAATACCGCGTTGCTGCTTGCTTCCGCATGGACGATTCCGGCAGGAGTTGCCATCGGCTTCCATCCGCGACTCGCCCGCATCGCGCAACCACTTGCGCAGATTGCAGCCTCGGTTCCGGCGACTGCGTTGTTTCCCGTGGTTTTGATAGCTTTGGTTCGAATCGGCGGAGGGCTCGGAATCGGCTCCATTTTGCTGATGATGCTAGGGACCCAGTGGTACATCCTGTTCAATGTGATCGCCGGGGCTATGGCCATTCCAACCGACCTACGTGAGGCGGCAACGCTGTTTCATTTCACGACTACGCAGCGGTGGAAGACCCTTATCCTGCCGGGAATCTTTCCTTACCTGCTCACTGGCCTTGTTACCGCATCCGGCGGTGCCTGGAATGCGAGCATTATTGCGGAGTACTTTCGACTGAAGAACCAGACCATGCAGACCGTAGGTCTGGGAGCTGTTATCAGTGCCGCCACGGACTCCGGGAAGTTTCAAATCCTCCTTCTCGCTACCATCGTCATGGCCGGGATGGTGGTGACGATCAATCGGCTGGTCTGGCGTCCTCTTTATCGTCTTGCTGAAACCCGCTACAAGGTAGAGGCCTGAGGCCTATCTGGGATCGGTGCGCCGCTGACGAAAGGCATAGATCACAGCCAGCGCCGGTGGGGCCAACAATACCCCCCAGAACGGAATCAGGATGCCGAGCACAATTGGCCCAAGGAAAGCGGCCCACCAGGGAACCCTGGTTGTTCGGTGCAGCACGTAGGGACCGATCACCAAGCCTTCGAGAATCGCAATAAGGCCATAAAGTCCCAGGACCAGGCCGAGTCTCCACCAGTCCTCTGAGCCTTGGAATGCAACTGACAACACAGGCCCAATCAGGGCAATCATGCCGCCGAAGGTGGGAATGAACTGCAGCACAGCTCCAAGCAGAGCCCAGAAGGGCGCCCAGGGGACGCGGATCAGCTCCAGCCCGATCAGCCACAACCCGCCAACGATCAGCGCATCGAGAGTGGCTGCCCGCCACCAGTTCAGGAGTGCACCGCCCGCAGTTCGAAAGGGCGACTGTGGTGTGCCCGACGTCGTCATACCAACCCAATCCTTCCTCTTTTGCATCTGAAGCTCAGAACCCAAAGGCTCCTCTAGAGAACTAACCTACGCGAACCTATTCATTCTGGGTACTGGCCTCGGTCTGCGGGATGTAAGGAAGAAAGGAAGTATTTATCCATGGCGGTTATGATGCAGGCGTTCTACTGGGATGCTCCCATCAAGGAGCAAAAGGAAGGGGAGTGGTGGAATTTCATCGCTGAGAAAGCACCCGAACTTGGCAAGGTTGGCATCAACGCCCTCTGGCTTCCACCGTTCTGTAAAGCCGCCGATCCACACTCCAACGGCTATGATCCTTACGACTACTTCGACCTTGGAGACTACGACCAGAAGGGCAGCGTCAAAACTCTCTATGGCAATCGCGCCGAGCTTGAAAACCTGATCAAGGTTCTGCGCGAAAACAACATCGGCGCCTACGCCGACATGGTCATCAACCACAACTCCGGCGCCGACGAAGAAGAGGTCAACCCGATCGATGGCGAGAAGCGGTGGACGAAGTTCAACCCGAAGTCAGGCCGCTTTCCCCGCGACTGGAACTGCTTCCATCCCTCCCGCTACGAGCACGTGATGATCGAGGGCGAACAATTCGCCGGCTTTCCTCACCTCTGCCATCGCAATCCGCGCGTCTACACCGCCATGTTCGAGTACGCGCGCATGATCATCGAAGAACTCGGCTTCGACGGCTTCCGGTTCGATTTCGTCAAGGGCTTTGGTGCGTGGATGATCGCCTTGCTGGCCAAATACCGCTACGAGCGCGACGGTAAAGAGTTCACCCCTTTCGTCGTCGGTGAGTTCTGGTCCAGCCACGAAGATATCGGCAACTGGCTTGACGAGGTCCGTAACTTTACCGATAGCCAGATCGCCGCCTTCGACTTTCCCTTACGGTACAAGCTGAAGGACGTCTGCGACACGCTCCAGTACGATTTGCGCAATCTGACCAACGAGGGCTCCGTCGTTGCGTCACGCCCTTTCAATGCCGTTACCTTCGTCGAAAACCACGACATGGGTGGCAACGAGATTGTCAACGACAAGAATCTCGCCTACTCGTTCATCCTGATGAACGAAGGCTACCCCTGCATCTTCTGGTACGACTACTACAACCTGGGCTTAGCTCGGCCCGGAACGCCAAACGGCATTGAGGCCCTCATCGACGCTCATCAAAAATATGCCGATGGTGAAGCCCGCATCCTCCATTGCGATCCGGACCTCTACATTCTGCAGCGCAGCGGCATCGAAGGCCGCGGATGCGTGTACGTTCTCAACAATCTGGGCGACAAGTGGTCTGGGACCTCCATCAAGACTCAGTGGACGAACCAGAAGTTCAAGCCGGTCGCCTGGGACGGACACGACCTCGCTCATCCCGACGAACGAACTACGGATGCGGAAGGAAATGCGGAGTTTCCAGCCCCGCCTCGCGGATACGCCGTCTACGCCCCGGTCTTTGAATAATTTCATCAACTACTCAACGCTTAGAGGCCGCGGCGGCGGGACCATCTTCTCTTCCCCTCTGCCCATCTCCCGCCTCGTCTCCGCACGGAACATTCGTGTCGGGCGATGCTATCCTTAAAGCATGAAATTCGGTGTTCTCGTCTTTCCGGGTTCCAATTGCGATCACGATACTTATAACGTCATTGAAAAGTTGGTGGAACAGCCGGTTACGTTTCTCTGGCATGCCTCCGAGGACCTCGAAGGCTGTGACGCCATCCTGGTTCCCGGCGGATTCGCCTACGGCGACTATCTTCGTACGGGGGCGATCGCGAAATTTGCTCCGGTTATGCAGTCAGTTATCCGATTTGCGAAGGGTGGCGGCCTCGTATTCGGAATCTGCAATGGCTTTCAGATTCTTTGTGAATCGGGTCTGTTGCCCGGTGCGCTGATGCGTAATGCCAGCCAGAACTACATCTGCAAGCAGGTTCATTTGCGCACCGAAACCGCAGACTCCCCTTTTACTCACGGGCTTGAGCGCGGACGGGTACTGCGAATGCCTATCGGGCACATGGAAGGCAATTATTTTTGCGATGCCGACACACTTGCAGGTCTGAAAGATCAGGACAGAATCGCTTTTCGCTATTGCACCCCTGAAGGAACTGTCACGGCGAGCGCCAATCCAAACGGCTCACTGGAAAATATCGCCGGCGTTCTGAGCGAAGGCCGAAATGTGCTTGGCATGATGCCGCATCCGGATCGCTCGAGTGAAAGCCTGCTCGGCTCGGCCGATGGCTTACTCCTCTTCCGATCGATGCTTGCTTCTTTCGCTGTTACTCGGTAGTACCTTACAAAGCTCTAGGAAAAGAGCACGGATGGCCGGAATCAACCATGATTGATATTCACCATCATCTCCTTTGGGATCAGGACGACGGCTCGACGAGCCTCGCGCTTTCTCTTGAAATGGCGCAGATGGCGGCCGAGGATGGAATCACTCACATTGCCTGCACTCCTCACGCCAATAGCTACTACGATTACGATCCGCTGTCGGTAACCGCGAAGATCGAGGAGTTGCAGCAGCTTCTCCGGCAGCGGAACATCCCTGTTATCCTCGGCCGTGGCTGCGACTTCCACACGTCGTATGACAACATTCAGCTCGCGCACAATGATCCAACTCGCTTTTCACTGAACAGCGGGGGCTATCTTCTGGTAGAGATTCCAGATCATGCTCTTCCACCGACGCTGAATGAAGTGTTTTACCAGATGCAACTGGACGGCGTTATCCCTATCCTCACCCATCCGGAGCGCAATCTCACGCTGCAAAAGGACCTTCCAAGACTCAAAGAATGGCTGCGGAGCGGGGTTCTGGTACAGGTCACCGCGGGATCAGTGACCGGCAGAATGGGAAAGACGGCGCAGCGTATGGCGCATGAGCTTTTATCCAAACGGTGGGTCCATTTTCTTGCGACGGACGCTCACAATGTCACCTCCCGGCCACCCAGGATGCGTGAGGCGATGGAGTTGGTTGCGGAAAAGTATGGCTCCGACTATGCCCACCTGCTTTGCGTCTCGAATCCTCTGGCTGCCTTTATGAACAAGCCCATGCAGCCACAGCTGGAACCGATCGACCTTTATGAGGATCAGGCTCCTCGCAGCTGGTGGAGGCGTCTTCTAGGCCGGTAAGTTTCCTGTAACTCTCTTCCACTCTGGAATTTCCTTGCATCCGGCTTTAGATCCGGCGTGTCCAAATCTCGTGGTCAGCGGTAGGTGTGCGAATTCTCAGACGTCCCATCGACCTGCCCCTAGCAAATCTTTCTTCAAGCAATGTAGCGGCGCGGCCGCCCCTGGCGTCAAACGGGAGTAAGCTGTCACTAGAGTTTTTCCAGAGGGCAATCATGCCATCGACCATCACGCCTATCAACACTGAGTGGGAAAAGAAACGCCGCATCGACGATCATGACAGCGGACACGGACGTCGTCCACCCACAGATAAGCGAACCGGTGGCGGAGGCGATAACGACAACTGGAATGATCGGCCGCACGGCCGACGAGGACCACGGGAAAAGCTGAGCCGGGCTCGTCTGGGCCTCTTCTTTGCACTTGCAGGCGACACGATGTTCTTTATCGCCATTGTCAGCGCATTCTTTGTTGCCCAGGGAAGCAGCCATATCGATATCTACAACCGGTACGTCAACGAGTGGTTTCCAACTGCGATTCCCCCTATCCTATGGCTCAACACCGCTGTACTTTTGTTGAGTTCCGTCACGATGGAGATGGCTCGGCGGACGATGTTTCGCGAGAACGACGTTATGGACGAGTGGCTTGGCCTGGGCAAGCCTCTCACCCGCCGAGCTCTTCCCTGGTTAGCCGCAACCACTGTATTCGGTCTGCTTTTTCTTGCCGGTCAGGCGGAAGCCTGGAGGCAGCTTGGTCTACAGCACGTTTTCTTCGCTTCGAACCCCAGCAGCCACTTCTTTTACCTCATCACCTACACGCACGCCTTCCACCTCTTCCTGGGAATTGGCGCTCTGGGAGCCTCACTGATCGCGCTTTATGTTTCGCGTCAGCTGGAGACCCGCCAGATCCTGGTCGACTGCACCGGATGGTATTGGCACACGATGGGGATCTTCTGGGTCTTTCTGTTTGTCTTATTGGCGTTCTTCCAGTAGAACTGGCTTTTATCGGGCTCTATCGCCTTAGCTGAAGTACACTTCGCCTGTGGACGATTTAAAGGCCAGGAAGCCGTCGCGCGCGAGTTCCAGCCTTAGGTATGCCTCGCTCGTCGCCGGCTCTGCTTTCGTGATCTCATTGATTAGTTCTGTCATCCTGATCGTCAAAACGATCAACTGGCTTCGCCTTCGAGGTACTTCCGTGCCAGCGCCTTATGGGATCTATATACACATAAGCGAATGGGCCCTCGCGCTCAGCTCCGCGGCACTGATCGTGCTTGTTTTGATCACGATCTTTCGTAGATATCAAGACGGGTAGGTCTGCGGGATGAACCGCAGACCTACGTAACTATCGCTTCTTCTTGGCAGCCTTTGCCGGAGCTTTTTTAGGCGCGGGCTTTTTAGCCGGACTCTTCGCTGATTTCGAGGGTGGCGCCTTTACTGCCGCTTTTTTGAGCGGGAGCGCCTTTTTGGCGGGTGCTTTCTTGGCAGGCTTTGAAGCTGTGGCCTTCTTGACTGGTGCAGGCTTAGTCTGGACCTTCTTCACAACAGCCTTAACTGGCTTCTTTACGGCAGGTTTTGCTGGTGCCTTTTTAGCAGGAGGAGCTGCAGGCTTCTTCGCAGGCTCGGCTTTCTTCTCCTGTTTCGAAGGCGGAAGCGTCTTTTTCGAGACAGCCGGAACCTTCGCAGAGGCTTTCTTTGCTGGGGCTGTCTTTTCGGAGCCGGTCGTAGTCTGTGCTTCTCCCTCTGAAGCGGCTACACCTGTCAGATCCGTCTCCTCCGCTTGCTGAGCAGCGGCTTTCTTTTTTCCTTTGCCGGCCTTCGGTTCCTTCCGCCCAGCGCGGGCACGACGGAGATTGACTGGTGGCGGAGGTGCCGGTGGCGAATAAGGCTCAAGGAACGCTTTCTGCTCTTCGACTGTAGACAGATGATTATCCATCAGCTCAAAGAACAGTTTGTCGAGTAACTCGTCATATTCCGGCAGATCTGGCGTAATCCTCATCTCCTGCATTAATGCGTAGGGGATTCGCTGTCTGGCTTGCGGCCACTCGGTATAGAAACTCTTCAGTTTGTTCTGGACGCCCGCACCTTTTGCATGATGAGCAGCCCAAAGAATTGCCGTTGGGGACGCCGAATGCAAAAGCTTCCAAGCCTGGGATGGCTTGGCGGCCTCTTTGCTGGACAACTGGGCAGCAAACGCTTTACCTTCGCTCTCCAGAGCGTCGATCTCTTCCACAAATGCCTGACGGATGAAGCTTTTCTTCAGGGCAACCACGTCCTTGGGCGCCATCTTTGCAGTCAGGAGAGGAAAGTTGGCGGCTGCAGCATCCGCGTGAATGCCATGAATCTGAAGCTGGAGCTGAGCGTCCCGGAGTTTCTCCAGCTCTGAAACATTCGCTTTGCTGGTCGCGATCGCCGGGTTCAAGTGCTTCATCCAGCCCTCCGCTTCCAACCGTCCCCAAATCCGCAGCGGATCCTCCTCGTAGAAGAGCTCCTCGGTCTCGTAGCCCTGCTGCCAGGGTGACATCGCAGCGATGTATCCCTCTTCCTTGCCGGTCTCATACCGGCTCCGGGTACGTTCATCCATCTGCCAGCCAAGGCGTGCCATGAGCCTCGCTGCGCGAATCATCCGGACGGGATCCTCAATGAACCCATAGTTATTCACCAGCCGCAGCTCACGATTCTCGATGTCCGCTACACCATTCAGGGGATCCATCAACAGCCCATACGAGCCTTCGTTGAGCGATAGAGCCATTGCATTGGCCGTGAAGTCGCGCCTGCGGAGATCGTCAAGGATGGCTGCGGGTTTATAGACTGGCTTGCCGGGCTTTGGATAGGTGACGGACAGTGTCGAACCGATCTCCATGCGGACATTCCCTGGAAACTCGACAAAAAAAGACTGCGTCGCCTCGGATTCCCCCGAGATTTTGCCGCCAACTTTTTCGATATCTTTCTTTATCTTAGAGGCGTTTCCCTGAACCACTACATCAAGGTCGCGAACGGGAGATCCGTTTGTCAGATCGCGAACCGCTCCGCCTACCAGGAATATCGTAAGCCCTTTTATACGAGCAACTTCCCTTACTTTTCCGAGCGCGTCCTTTTGGGCCTTTGAAAGCCGGTTCTCAAGAAGGTAGATGTAATCGGCCATATCGGTTGCATTCGCTCCAAGCCGGTCTTAAACGTGATCCCCGCGCACATGGCGAACCATAAGCCACGGAAAATCAATCGTTTAGAAAGTCTCAATACCGAGACGCAAAAGCTGAATGTAACACAGCGTTGGTAAATTGACTACTCCTGGTCCAGCTTTTCCGGCAAAACACTCACCCTACATGCGACAATCCGCGTGAAGGAGTCCATGTCGCCAGCACACAAAAAGGTTATTCTTCGGCGCCTCCGAGGCGATACTGTGCCTGGCTATCTCCCACAGTCGGGCTTTGTCCGGTTGGGGTCTGGCGAGAAGGATCGCGTTGTCGATCTCCTCGACCTATCTGGTCGTGTCGTGTCTGTGGCGCTCACGGAAGTCAAGCACATCTGCTATGTTCGCGACTTCAATCTCAGCGACTCCGCAAACCCCGAGCGACTGACTCGCCGGACGTTTCTTGCTCGCCCCCGTACGGAAGGGCTGTGGCTGCGTTTGTCCTTTCGGGGACAATCCTCCCCCTCAAATGATCTGGAACACTTTGAAGGGCTCGCTCCTCTGGATGCCGCTTTGATGGATGATTTGCTCCACGATGCCGGGCTTTTTCTGATCCCTCCGGATGTACGGTCCAATACCCAGCGTATCTACATTCCCCGGTCTTCTATTGCCGAGCTGCAGTTGCTGGCCGTTATTACGACGCCATCGCGCAAGAAACCCCTTCCGGGGTCTTCCGCTCAATCTCTCCAGGAAGACCTGTTTCAATCCCTTCCTCCGAACAGCAGGCCGAACTAAGCCCCGACTACAGCCGTGGCTGTAGAATCCGACCATGAAGCTCGCCCAACTTGCCCAGCACCTCGGAGCTACCCTCAAAGGCGATCCCTCTACCGTAATCACGGGAGTTGCCTCCATAGAAACCGCAGGCCCGGGCACTCTCACCTTTGTCGCAAATCCGAAGTACGCTTCCCTGGCCAAAACAACCAGGGCCTCGGCCGTTCTGGTGGAACCGGAGTTCCCTGAGATCGCAACCAACACCCTGCGTATCGCAAATCCTTATCTGGCATTTGCACGTTCCATCGAAGTGTTTTATGTCCCGCCGGCTTATCTCCCTGGTATCCATCCGACGGCGATCATCTCTCCCTCGGCCAGGATCGGCTCAGATCCTCATATTGGAGCCTATGTCGTTATCGGAGATGATGTCACCATTGGTAACAATGCCACGATACTTCCTCACGCCGTCATCTACTCGCACGTGCGGGCTGGAGATCGTCTTTTCATGCACTCTCACACCGTGATTCGGGAATATTGTCGCTTAGGCGATAACGTCGTCCTCCAAAACGGGGCGGTGATAGGGGCTGACGGGTTCGGGTTTGCCCGGCAGAGCGATGGCAGCTGGTACAAGATTCTGCAATCCGGACCTGCGATTCTGGGAGATGAGGTGGAAGTCCAGGCCAATGCCTGTGTCGATCGCGCTTCGATTGGGGCGACCTCGGTTGGAAACGGCGTGAAGATCGATAATCTCGTCCAGGTGGGGCATGGCTCGTCCGTGGGGGCCAATACCCTGCTCTGTGCCCAGGTAGGCCTGGCAGGTTCCTCAACCATTGGCAAGGGCGTGATCTTAGCGGGACAAGTCGGGGTTGCAGGACACTGTACAGTCGGGGACGGAGTCATCGCCACCGCTCAGAGTGGCATACCCAGCGATGTTGAGCCCGGCAAGGTCGTGAGCGGTTATCCTGCGATCGACAACCGTCAGTGGCTTCGCGTGGTTGCCCTGATGAATCGCCTCCCCGAGCTGTTGCGCGAACTTCGTCGTTCCCCGAAATCCTGAAGAATGACCTGCCTCGAGCAAAAAAAAGAAGTATGCGTTGACCAAACTGTAAAGTTTTGCATCCAATGGCCTAGCGATGGCTGAACCGCCTGAAAACACAACGATTAGTGTGCCTAAAAGTACTCCGGACGTTCGCGTTCTCCTGCTCGATGATGAGCCGGCGAATCTTCACCTTCGGACGGCGATCCTGCGTCAGCATGGCTACAGTTGCGTGCCCGCGTCTACGATCGAAGAAGCAACAGAGGCCTTTAACAGCATCGATATCGCCGTCCTCGATTACCACCTTGGATCAGGACGTTTTGGGACTGAGGTAGCCGCTCACCTTCGTCGGAGCCGGCCACAGGTGCCGATTATCATCCTGTCTGCGACGCTCGAGCGTCATTTCGGCGGCGCGGAGGACATGCACCTGTTGAAGGGATACTCCTCGATAGAAGACCTTCTCTCAGCCCTTAGTTCCCTGAAGGCAAAGCGTCTTGGAGCCCCTGTCGTTGTGGATGCACGGGATTTTTTTTACTCCCGGATCTCTCTTGCCATTGGCTCCGATGTTCTTGTTCAGATCTTTGACGATCATGGCGTTTGGCTCTATTGCAATGACTCTGCCGCCGAATATCTGGGGCAGAACCGAGACTGGTTTCCCGGCCGTTGCGTTTTTGATGAGATGCCTACCCTGATGCGCGATTGGCGCGATGTACTTCGTACGGTCGCCCAGACTCGGGAGACTTACATCGACCGCACTCGCCGTGGTCTGCTGGCGCTCCCGCGGCATGGCGAACAGAACGTGACGTGGAGTGTGCTTGCGTTCCCTATCACGCTACACGATTCCCGTACCGGAGTAGTTCTCACGGCTCGTATTCTTGAGCGCTCGTCGCCGTTTGCATAGGTAAGGTTTTCCTTGATATGGCCTCATCCAGGAAAGAAAGCACGCCCCGCTCCTATGGCTGTTACCCTTGAATCTGTATGAGTTTCCTCCGCGGTTCCCTCGTATTAGTTGCGTTGTTATTTTTCACAGGTTGCCGTTCGGCGTTCGTCGAGGCAACTGTTTCCAACAGAACGCCGCAAACTTTACAGCTTATTGAAGTGGATTATCCCAGTGCCAGCTTTGGGACCCAGACGCTTGCCCCTGGGACAGACTTCCACTATCGCTTCAAAGTTATCGGAGAAGGAAAGCTCAAGCTCACATACACCGACGCCGTAAACAAGGAACAGAAGGCCGAGGGGCCAGAGCTGAAGGAAGGCGCTGAAGGTCCGCTCAACATCGTTATCAACCCTTCTGGGACGCAATGGCAGAACAAAACAGTTATCCATTGAGTCTCAGCATCGCCATCCGCCGTTCGATCGCTGAATAGCAAACGATGCCTCTCTTCCAAAGCCCGGACCCACTTCATCGCTTATTCGCGCGCTCACAGAAAATGGAACGTCGATATGGTCGGCGCATCTAAGCCAGACATGAGCATGGAACAGGTCAAACTCGGTTCGCAGGGTGCAGTTGTCTCTCGTATGGGACTCGGCTGCATGGGGATGAGTGAGTTTTACGGCGAGCGGAATGATGAAGAGTCTGCGGCAACGATTCTTCGCGCGCTCGATCTTGGCATCAACTTTCTAGACACAGCGGACACGTACGGTATCGGCGACAATGAAGAGCTGATTGGCAGAACGATTCGCCCTCGCCGCGAGGAAGTCTTTCTAGCGACAAAGTTCGCTAACGTCCGCAAGAAGGATGACCCTTCTTTCTGGGAGATCAGCGGTAAACCGGAGTATGTGAAATCCGCATGTGATGCCTCTCTCAAGCGCCTGGGCGTCGATTACATTGACCTCTATTATCAGCACCGGGTCGACCCCGAAGTTCCTATTGAAGAGACTGTCGGCGCGATGGCTGACCTCGTCCGGGTAGGCAAGGTCAGATATCTTGGTTTATCGGAGGCCTCGCCGGCAACAGTCCGGCGCGCTCACAAGATTCATCCAATCACAGCACTTCAGACCGAATACTCTCTGTGGGAGAGACATGTGGAAGGCGAGATTCTACCCACGACCCGAGAACTCGGGATCGGCTTTGTTCCGTATTCTCCGCTGGGACGTGGATTTCTGACCGGAACGATCACAAAACCGAGCGACCTTGCGACAGGAGATTCGCGGGCGGAACGCTATCCACGATTTACGGGCGAAAACCTCGATAAGAACCAGGTGCTGGTCGAGCGGGTCCGTGCTATCGCCGAGCGCCGTCATGTGCGGCCCGGCCAACTGGCGCTGGCATGGGTTCTGGCGAAGGGTAAAGATCTTGTTCCTATTCCGGGTACGAAACGCCGGAGATACCTCGAAGAGAATGCTGCGGCCACGGAGATTCAGCTTAGTCCAGACGAGATAAGAGAACTAGAAGCCGCCGTTCCTCAAGAAGCTATCGCTGGAGAGCGTTATGCTGCTGCAAATATGAAGAGAATCGATCGCTCCTGCTAACCGATGAGGCGTCTGTCCCTCAAAAGGTTGGCGCCTCTCTATCGAAACTCAATCTTCTCCCCGTCCGACAGCGCGTTTTCTATCCGGGTTCCTTGCAGTATCCGTGGCAGTAATTTCCTGGCTTGGGAGGGCTTTCTTGGTGCGCGTGGAATAGGCAAAAAATGCGACTATCGCCAGGATGATCACGACCGCAATCCAAATGAACGTAAGCATCAGTGTTTCACCTCCTGCTATATCAATCGACGTTCCTTTTTGTTGGATGCCGCCAATCTGCCCCGCGCCTGCTCGATAGCTTCTGCTTGCTCAGGCTCTGCTCGGCATAGGCACCTTGCAGCCGAGCGGCGCGGATGCTTGATTGCGGTTCAAAAGATTTATAACTGTGCTGATAACACACCTTTTCGCATATCCTGCGTCAAAAGTGGCAGCGTCGGAGGCTTGCTTCGCTTCCCTGATCACGTAAGAATAGGAAAGGTGGCCCGGTTCTATGCCGGACCGCTGGCCTGTGACACTTAGGCCTAAGGAGTCGTTCTCTTGCAAAAAATAAAGTTCGTTTTCCCCTGCGCCGTACTGTTCTTTGCTGTCGGGATATGCACGGCAGCTGAGTTATCGAGTGACGCAAAAGGGGCAATTCCACACGACATTCAGCAGATCATCTCGGTCGACTACCGTGCCATGCAGAACTCTCCTGCGGCCATGGAGCTGAAAGATAGAGTATTGCCTCCCGAACTGAAACGTCTGGAAAGCGCCCTCAAGACCTCGGGCCTGAAGGTCGATCAGGATGCGGACATTCTGACATTCGCAGCTTTTCGGGAGAACGCTGCATCGCAGGGCTCCCACATCATGGGGGTAGCTCAGGGCCAGTTTCACACCCGTGAAATCATGGCAAACTTCGCAAAGAACAAGATTAAACCTGCGGTTTTGCGAAATAACAGCATCTATCCCATGGGCTCCAATGGAATGAGTGTGGTTTTCCTGAACCAAACGACCATGGTTTTTGGTGATCGTACTGCCGTCAGGGCGGCTCTCGATGCCCGTGATGGCATTACATCAAACTTCCTTCAGAACAGTGACATGACCAACGAGATGCTTGCGGTGGAAAGACATGCTGTATGGAGTCTGCTGGATCAGAAAGGCACCCAGACCATGATGCGGTCTGTCTTGGGCGAGGCTTCGCAGCTGGCAGATTATGACACCGTTCGTAATCGAATGAAGAGCTCGCGCTACACCATGGACTTCGATAACGGTGTGAAGTTTGATATGGCAGTCGTCATGAGTGACACCATGACTGCAGCGACCTGCGCAACCCTTCTGAAGGGCGTTTCGATGCTGAAAAAGACCCAGGGTGCTCCGTTGGAAAAGACGGCACTGGATTCGACCACAATTGATTCAAACGCCGGCACATTGACGGTCTCGTATTCGTCGTCTGACAGCCAGTTTGCGTCTTTACTTTCGTCCTCGCTCTTCCAGTCGGTCGTCAGATAGATCTAGCTCTTTACCGAGTCTGTACAAAAGAAAGAGGTGCCGCTGAGCACCTCTTTTCTTTTTGCACGGAAGAATCAGCTTCTAGAAGTTCATGTGAACGCCGAATACGTGACACTCAAAACGATAAAAGCGGCGAAAACCGTCTTCCAGATTCAAATCCATTTCGGAATCGTGAGTTCCAATGGTGGGAGGCGAGATGGCGCATCCAGCCTCGTCGGAACCCAGTTTACTCTTCCATCCGCCGGCGATCATATTGCATAGCTCGCCAATCGCATCTCCGGTCATCGGATCGCCTGGTTCCGAAGGTGTTCCGAGCAAAGCCTCAGCAGTAGCCTGGGCCACCGATTCACTGGCGAAGAGAACACACTCACCGCGGATCGCCCCTGAAAACAAGATACGAGCGGAGATGCAAGGAGCGATTGCACCAGTTATATCCGCAGGAGAACAATCGCGCTCAAGCATCATCCCGAAGACCTCTGAGACTGCAGAGTCGAGCCTTCCGATCCAGTCTAGCTGTGAGGTTTGCCAGGCCGTCATCTAGGCAGCCTCGATCAAGGGCACGACACGGGCCTTCACCTGCTCCGCTGTGAACGGCTTACAGATGTACCCTTGCGCCCCTGCTGCAATCGCCCGCAGGACGAATGGCTCGCTACCCTCAGTGGTAATCATGACGACGGGAACCCCTACTGCGAGCTGCTGATCGCGCTTCGCTTCGAGGAACTGAAGACCATCCATGACGGGCATATTGATATCGCTGATAATGAGACCGATCTTCGTCGGGCTGGTTGTATCGGTTCGGAGAATCTCCAGGGCTTCTTCTCCGTTGGATGCCTGCACTACTTCGGTCAAATCGAGACCGGACTGCCGAAGCGCCCGCTCAATCACCTTTCGCATCACTGCTGAATCATCGATAATTAGCGCTCGCACCTACCCTCCACATCGCTGCTGCTCTTGAGCTTCTATCGGCTGCACGGCGGAATGCTTGAGTGCAAGCTTAAGCGCCTCTAACCGAGCGGCGTTTGATTTGGCACAGAACCTGCTTCCGTTGTTCGCATGGACAGTGGACTCTATGCGGCTTACACCGGGCTGATGGCGCGTACGCAGGCTTTGGATACGGCGGCCAATAATCTTTCCAATGCGGGAACGAACGGCTTTCGTGCACAGCGCGACTTCTTTCGCGGGGTTCTGGTCGACAGCCTTCGCCCTGGCTCTACTGCCGATTCGCAGCTGGGCCGTACCCTCAACGACTTTGGGATTCTCGGCGGAAATGCGCTGGATCTTGGCCAGGGGCAGCTCACCGCTACAGGCAATCCGCTGGACCTTGCCATTCAGGGCGGCGGCTTCTTCGGTATCCGGACAGCAAATGGAGTTCGTTATACGCGTGATGGAGCTTTCCGGCGCTCTACAACAGGGGTTCTTGAGACCGGTTCGGGAGAGGCTGTCCTTGATGCGAAGCAGCAGCCGATTACGATCCCTACCGGCAACATTCATATCTCGCCGGACGGAAGCGTGTCGGTCTCCACGCCCGCCGGCAGCGCAATTGTCGGTAAGATCGCGATCTTTGATTTCGACAATCGTTATGCGCTTACGGCAGAAGGGACCAATCGATTTGTAGCCAATGGAGCGAAACCGATTGCGGGTAAAGGCGAGATTGAACAAGGTTCTATTGAAGGTGCCAATCAGGATGCCGTTCACGGCTCTATGCAACTCGTCCTGGTACAACGCCAGGCCGAGATGATGCAAAAGGCACTCAGTGTCTTCAACAACGAATTCGACAAGACCGCGACGGAAGAACTTCCGCGTATCTGATCTCACTCAAGGAGAGCAATTATGATTCGAGCGCTTTACACAGCAGCCAGCGGCATGAGCGCGCAGCAGGCAAATCTGGATACCGTAGCTAATAATCTCGCCAACTCTGCTACGGCTGGATTTCGCCGACGACGCCTTCAGTTCGAAGACATGATCTATCAGAACATGATTACTCCTGGATCTCCGCAGACTCAGCAGACGACCTCGGCAGGTTTGCAGATCGGGCTCGGAACACGCTCGGCAGCGACGGAGGTCATTATGACGCAGGGTGATTACAACCAGACATCCAATACCTATGACATTGCCATTCAAGGCAGTGGTTTTTTTCAGGTTTCGCGGCCCGATGGGACGATCGCCTATACACGGGCAGGCAACTTTCATCCCACCAATCAAGGGGTTCTAGTGACAGCGGATGGAGATCCCGTCGTGCCCTCCATCTCCATTCCTTCCAACGCAAAAGACGTCATGATTTCACAATACGGTGTTGTGTCGGCGACGATTCCCGGTCAGGCAACGCCGAGTCAGCTGGGAACGATTCAGCTGGCAACGTTTGCTAATCCCGGAGGATTGCAGTCCATCGGCGGAAATCTCTTCCTGCAGACCGATGCGTCTGGCGTTCCTATCACGGACACCCCTGGGGGAAACACAGGCATGGGAACCCTGCAGCAGGGCTATCTCGAGGGCTCGAATGTGGATGTCGTCGCGGAGTTCGTCCAGATGATACTCGCGCAGCGCGCCTATGAGAGCAACTCGAAGGTCGTCCATGTGGCCGACGACATGTACTCGCAGATTAATGGACTGGTGCGGTAGGTCGCGATGAGATCCTCATTTTTCCTTGTAAGCGCTCTGGTCGCAATCGCCAGTACTGTCAGCTGCTCCAGGGTTTTTGCAGGAAATTCCGTCTGCGCGCGAACTCCGGAGCTTGCCCTCAAAGCTACTTCAGCGCACAGCGGTGTCAAGAATACTTCCGGAGAGGATGGTTATCGGATAAAGGCTGTACGCTGGGATCCTCTCCTCAGCCAACATTGGGCGATGATTGAGAGTTGTCAACATCCTGAGAGACCGGTTGTGGCCTTACCGCTCTCCGAATTCGCTCCGAAGAGCATTTCTGCGTTGGCCCATCGGGGAGACCAAAGTGCGCCACTGCCTTTTCCGGTCATACACGCGGGAGATCTTGTCCAAATGTGGAGGCAGGAACAAGACCTTCGCATCGAAATCGCGGGTCGTGCGGAGGAGAGCGCGGCTATTGGGAGCCGGGTGCGAATACGGCTGCTTCGGTCAGGATTCGAGTTCGGCACGGAGCAAATCGTAACTGGAATCGTTCGGGGTCCCGGTGACGTGGAGATAGCGCGATGAAAAAACCTATCGGCGTGATCATCCTTATCTTCATGCTCCCATGCTGTGCACCTTCGCTTCACGGACAAGCAGCAGCAAAAGAATTGTTTCACCCTAAGCCCAATGTTGCAGAGGCATCTCTTGACTCTTACCTGGCCCGAGTAAGAGCGGAAAATTCAGCGGTCCAGGCCGCCCCGGGGTCCATCTGGGTAGACAGCGGCCGTCTGACCCGCATGATGGCAGATGTGCGAGCGATGCGCCCGCATGACCTGATCTCTGTCATTGTCGACGAGAATCTTGCTGCTTCGACCGATGGCACGGTCAAGAATACACGAGCCTCCAATGCCAACTCTCAGGTTTCGAGTCTGTTCGGAACACTCCATGCTGGAAATGCACTCCAGAACCTCGTTAGCCAAAACTCTTCTGCCGGTCTCAATGCGCAGGGTACCAGCGCCACCAACTCTAGCCTGAGTACAGTCCTCGGGGGCCATGTAATCGAAGTGCTACCGAACGGCATGTTGGTGATCGAGGCCGCACGGCAGGTTGAGTTCAGTCAGCAGACGCAAACCATTGTGCTTCATGGCGTAGTTCGCCCAGAAGATATTTCCCAGCAGAACCAGATCCGGTCGACCGCTATCTCCAGCCTTGAATTGCAGGTTCGGGGCAAAGGAATTATCACGGACTACACACATCGACCGAACGTCATCGTTCGATTGCTGCAACGAGCCCTGATCTTCTAGATCAGTGGAGATAAGAATTATGATTGCTCTTAGTTCCCTGCCTCGAAACATCGCTTGGACCGCATGTTTCTTCTTGTCTCTAACTCTGTATTCAAGTGCACTCGATCCCAGCCAGAAACTTGCGCGTGTTAAGGATATTGCGTCGATCGAGGGCATCCGAGATAACCAGCTGGTTGGCTACGGGATCGTCGTCGGCCTGCAAGGCACTGGGGATAGTCAACAAACCACCTTCCCAATACAGACCCTTGCATCGACACTTCTGCGTATGGGAGTAAGCGTGCCGGCGGGATCCATTCGCGTGCAGAATCTGGCCGCAGTATTTGTCTCGGCGACACTTCCCCCTTTTTCACGATCCGGCACAAAGCTGGATATTACGGTCTCTTCTGCAGGCGATGCTCGAAGCCTGGAAGGTGGGCTTCTGTTGATGACACCGCTTTATGGTGCCGATGGCAAGATCTACGCGCAGGCTCAAGGGCCACTGATCGTGGGGGGCTATGCGATCAGCGTCAATGGAAACGTAAAGCAAATGAACCATCCCAATACAGCTCGAGTCCCCTATGGAGCTATCGTGGAGCGGGCAGTGCCGTTGGATATCGAAGGTAAGGGCCAGTTTTCTCTCTTGCTGAACGATGCTGACTTTCGCAGCGCCGAAGCTGTCGCAGATGCAATCAACAAAAAACTGAATCGAGCAGCGGCCCACCCGCTGGACAGCCGACGAGTCGTTCTCAATGTGAGTCCAGGAGAAGAGGTCCCCGCATTTCTGGCTGACGTTGAATCTATCGAGGTTCCGATTTACCCGCGAGCAAAGGTCATCGTGAATGAACGAACAGGCACTGTCGTCATAGGAGGAAGAGTAGTGTTACAGCCCGTATCGATCTTGCACGGTGGACTTGCAGTCAATATCGTCAGCGAGTTTCAGGTCTCGCAACCAGGTCCTTTCTCAAATGGCACAACCAAGGTCGTCCAACAGACGAATGTGGATGCCTTAGACAAACCTGTCAATCGTATCGAGCTGAAGCAGGGCGCGACTGTAGACGATCTGGTCCGAAGTCTGCAAGAGATCGGAGCTTCCGCACGCGATGTCATCTCTATCCTGCAGGCAATGAAGTCTGCAGGGGCTCTGGAAGCGGAGATTGAAGTTCTATGATGATTCAAGATGCAACAAGTAAGAACAACCCCCTGCACGTCGATCAAGCTTCGCGCTCAAAACTTACAGACGCTGCGCAACAGTTCGAAGGCATGCTCCTTCAGGAGATGATGAAACCGCTTCGTTCCAGTGATGACGACGGATGGAAGAGCGGAGAAAGCGACTCCGATGGCGGAACTGACACGATCAATAACTTTGGCGTTGAGGCCGTCGCCAAGGCTATCTCACAAAGTGGCGGCCTTGGCATTGCCCGACAGGTGATCCAACAGGTCTCCTCGGAAGGAGAGAAGACTCATTCGCCTTTGAAAGTCCGAGCTGACAGTAAATAGCAAATAGGCAGCTGCAACCTGCATTGCAGCTGCCAAATCACTCTTACGGAGCGGGGTCAGTCTACTCTCCGTAATAATCCAATCCGAGATGCGTAATCAAATCCTCTCCCATGATGTGGCGAAGAGTATTTTTTAGCTTCATGTTCTGAATAAAGAGATCATGTTCGGGATAAACGCCTGCCGCCGAATCAGGATCTTTGAAGTAGAAGCTGAGCCACTCCTGAATGCCAAGCCCGCGCAAGGAAGGCGTGCGCGCCGCCAGGTCCATGAACAGAACGAGGTCGAGGGCCAATGGCGCAGCGAGGATGGAGTCGCGGCAGAGGAAATCCACCTTAAGCTGCATCGGATAACCGAGCCAACCGAAGATATCGATGTTGTCCCAGCCTTCTTTGTTATCCCCCCGCGGTGGATAGTAGTTGATTCTGACCTTATGGTAGAGATCCTTGTAAAGGTCGGGATGAAGCTCAGGCTGAAAGATGTGCTCCAGCACCCCGAGTTTGGAGACTTCTTTCGTCTTGAAGGAGTCGGGATCGTCGAGCACCTCGCCGTCCCGATTTCCGAGAATGTTGGTGGAATACCAGCCAGCGACGCCGAGATTTCGAACTTTGAATGCCGGTGCGAGGACAGTTTTGATGAAGGTTTGCCCGGTTTTGAAGTCCTTGCCGGAGATAGGAGCGCCCATCTTCTTTGAGAGTTCCTGAAGTGCGGGGATATCGACAGTAAGATTCGGCGCGCCGTTCGCAAATGGGATGCCTTCCTTGAGAGCGGCCCAGGCATAGAGCATTGAAGGTGAGATGTTCGGATCATCCTCCACCAATCCCTTTTCGAAGGCGGCCAAAGTCTGATGGACGGCCGTTTGCTCTAAGTAAATTTCCGTAGAACCGCACCAGATCATCACCTGGCGATCGGTCTTCGTCTTGAATTCCGCGATATCGTTACGAATCTGGTTGGCGAGATCGCACTTATTCTTTCCTGTTTTGACCGTTTTTCCTTCCAAGCGTTTGACATAGTGCTGGTTGAAAACACCGGGCATGGGCTCAATGGATTCAAGGAAGGGGCGGATCTGCTGAAGCTGGTCGTTATCGAGCACCTGGGCGGTCTTGGCGGCGTCGTAGAGGTTGCCACCGAAGATATCCCATCCCGTAAAAACCAGGTCATCGAGCGAAGCGAGAGGAACAAAATCCTTGATGAGCGGGCTCCGACCATCGGTGCGTTTTCCCAGGCGGATAGTGCCCATCTGTGAAGTAGAACCAATCGGCTTTGCGAGTCCGCGACGAACTGCTTCGACACCGGCGATCAAGGTTGTCGCGACCGCTCCCATTCCTGGGATCATGACACCGAGTTTGCCTTGGGCCGGTGGGATGCTGGAGGCCGCTTCATTGCTGGCGGTGTGGGATTTAGACATGCCTGGTGAGTACCCTTCCATGATTCGATTTTTCCGAATGAACGGAAGGCCAGTATGGAGCAGTAAAAAAGGCAACGCAAACAAAGTGCTCAATTTTACAGGCGTAAACGCTAACGAGGCTTTAGCGGTAACGCAAAATCTCCAGTTCTCCAATGACCAAAGATACGTTTACGGGAAAGCATCCGAGAATGGATTTACGTAAATCTTCTTCCAAGCCACGAGGCGTCGGTCTGCGTGCCAGAGAGCCGCAATAAAACTGAGTGGGCAGTCAGCTTTTAGAGGTCGCTAGTAGAGGCCTCAAGGGAGGTATCTTCAGGTGACATTACGCCTCTTCGACTCGCATACGATTACGCCAGTGCGTCCAGACGAACCAAATCACCCCAGCTACAAGCACAAGTTCAACCGCGAGATGAAACCGGTGAAAGATGTCTTTGAAGCGCGGGTCCGATTCCCAGCGGTCTCCCAACTTCATACCGACATAGGCGAGCACGTAACACCATGGCCAGGACCCAATGAAGGTATACAAATGGAACCGTACCTGTGACATCTTCGCAATACCGGCCGGCAGGGCAATGAAGGTACGGACAACAGGAAGCAGTCGTGCAAGGAGGACTGTAATTCCCCCGTACCTTTGAAAGAAGTGCTCGGTTCGATCAAGATCATGTCGGCTCAACAGAATGTATCGTCCGAATCGCTCGACGGCAGGACGACCTCCCCATGCACCGAGCCAATAGGCGGGAATCGATCCCAGATTGCATCCAATAGCCCCTGCCGTAGCAACCCAGAAGAGTTTAAGTTGTCCCGTATGCACCAGATAGCCAGCAAAGGGCATGATGATCTCTGACGGCAGCGGAATACAGGCTGATTCGATGCCCATCAGTACTGCGACTCCGACATAACCACCCGCGGAGATGACAGAGATAATAAAGCTGGCAAGGATGGTGAGGATTTTCTCAGACATGCAGTCGCAGTATATCGGTTTGAGATGGAATCCTGATGCGTGACGACGCAGAGAATCTTGTCAATCAAAGATTTTGCGCCTTTTGAAGTAGACAAAACGGATCCTCGTCCTCACGTGGAGAGACCTTCAGAAATGACTGCTCCGGCTGAGTGCTCTATCATGAAGGTGATGCGGTTGCAGCGTGGTTGCCAACTCAGCGCTGAATAGCAACCAAAAGGATCAGGAGAAACGCTCAAATGTCAGATACCGTTGCCGCTCCCGCCAGCGCAGATATCGTTCCTGCAAGCTCAAGACCAGCAAGCAGCTATGGCGCGCAGCCACACGACCCCTCAAAGCCCCCTGTCAAGCGTCAGATCGTCTGTTTCAGTTTTTATAAGATCATGCCCGAGTGGCGCAGGCTTTCAGCTGAAGAGAAAGCCGCGCAAAAGACTGCGTTTATCCAGGTTTTAGAGAAGTGGAATCGGCCCGGCGAGTTTCTGTCGATGACGTATTCCACTGTCGGAACCCGTGGGGACGTCGACATGTGTGTATGGTCTATCTGCTATTCCGTGGAAGAGATGAGCCGCATGCGGAGTGAACTGCTCTCAACCCCTCTCGGCGGTTACCTGACGACGCCTCACAACTTTCTCGCGATGACAAAGCGGTCCCAGTACCAGATCGATCGACCGGACGAGAGCGAGGGGGAAGGCCGAGGCGCGATTCGTCCCGGCGGGCAAAAATACATCTTTATTTATCCCTTCTGGAAGACACGCCCGTGGTACCTTCTGCCTGCGGACGAACGGAAACGGCTGATGGATGAACACATCCGTATAGGGCTGAGCTACCCGCGAGTCAAGCTCAATACAACCTACTCGTTCGGGATCGACGATCAGGAGTTTGTAGTGGCTTTTGAGACCAACTTCCCTGAAGACTTTCTCGATCTGGTTCAGCAACTGCGCGAAACCGAGATCAGCATGTACACGCTGCAGGACACTCCGATTTTTAGCTGTGTCCGCTTATCCCCGGCTGAGATGCTGGACCGCCTGGGATAGAGAATGGCCACGCTCAAAGCTGGAACGAAAAAGAAAGCTGCGAAGAAGCCGGAAAAGGAAGAACGAGAGTCCAGAGATCCTCTTGATCCGAAGCGAATATCTTCGATCCTGAAGATTCTGGAAAAGACCTACCCGAATGTCGTCTGTGCATTGACACACCGAAATGCGTGGGAGCTGACAGTCGCGACCATTCTTTCGGCACAATGCACAGACGTTAGGGTAAATTTGGTCACACCGGCATTGTTTCGAGCTTTTCCCACTCCTAAGGCTATGGCCGCGGCCTCTCTTTCTGAAATCGAAGATCTCATCCGCACGACTGGTTTCTTTCGCAATAAAGCGAAATCGATCAAGGGCGCCGCCCAGGTCGTCGTCGAAGAGTTTGGAGGGAAAGTTCCACAAACAATGGAAGAGATCCTTCAGTTACCTGGCGTTGCGCGAAAAACCGCAAATGTGGTCCTGGGGTCCTGGTATGGAATCGCAGTGGGTGTCGTCGTAGACACACACGTGATGCGACTTTCACGCCGTCTGGAACTGACACGAGAGACCACTCCGCCGAAAATTGAGCAGGACCTGATGAAAATTCTTCCCCAGGACCGCTGGATCAGCTTTTCTCATGAGCTGATTCATCATGGGCGGCAGATATGTTTCGCAAGAAAGCCGCGTTGCATTGATTGCTCGCTGGAGAAGTTGTGTTTCTCCAGCGACAAGACATGGACGTCACACTAGACGCGGCTTGCGGTTTTTGGACATGACCGCAGTCGATTTCGCGAAATACTCAACAACTGCCTGGACTAACGCGATAATCGAGGCCTCTTTCGCTTCAATCACAGGATTGAGCCCAAGTTCACGGAGTGCACTTGACGTAATCGGTCCGATCGAGGCAAGCACTACGCTCGCAGGCAAGACGACCTCGGCGGCCTGCAATAATGCGACGAGATTGCGAACTGTAGATGCGCTGGTAAACGTGATCACGTCGGGATATCTTTCTGGCGAAGAAAACATCTCCCGGATCAACGGGAGAGATTCCTCGGGAGCGCGGTTTCGATAGGCCTCAGCAATGGTGAGTTCGGCTCCGGCTTCTTGAAGTGCCAGCGGAAGAATATCGCGAGCCTCAGCGGCACGAACCAATAGAAGCTCTTTATGAGCTACCAGGGGCATTAACGCTTCAGCAAGGGATTCCGCAATATAGCGTTGAGGTTGCAGCGCAACCTTCAGACCAATTTTCTCCACAGCACGCGCGGTCGCAGGGCCAATGACAGCTATATTTCCGGGGATAAGGGATTGACTTCGCCGTTCATCAAAGACTTCGACGGCATGCGCACTCGTGAAGATAATCCATTCGAACTCATGCAGCCGGGCAAGGGCTTGATCCAAAGAGAGAAACGAGTCTGGAGGAATGATCTCGATCGTTGGGATGGAGGTGACGATCGCCCCCGTTGCAAGTAGCTGGGACGACAGTTCAGAAGCGCCATCCTTCGCCCGGGTGATAAGGACGTGTCGGCTAGAGAGTGGAGATGGTTGTGGCACGCAGATATTGTAAGGCTCTGGTGCTTCAGGAGACTTTTACGGCCACAGACTCAGAAGCGATATCGGAATCAGGTTCCCTCTCGAGAGGCTCTGTGTCTTTGGCTTGATCCGGCTGGTATTGTGCTGGAATAAAAATTCTGAAAATTGTGCCACCGCTAAGATCTTTGGAAGTGCGACGGGACCGAACGCGAATGTTTCCCTGATGTTTGGTCACGATCTCTCGTGAGATCCACAGCCCCAATCCTGTTCCAGTAATTCCCTTTGTCGAGAAGAACGGCTCAAAGATCCGCTCGCGAATCTCAGGATCCATTCCTATGCCATTATCGGCGATTGTAAGGCTGATCCCATTGCGTGCGGAGGCCCAGTCCCGCGTGGAGCGGCTGCGTACGGTGATACAGCCCGACGAGGGAACAGCGTCGATTGCGTTCCCAATCAAATTTGCGAGAACTTGTCGAAGCTCCCCGTCGTGAGCCAGCAGCATTGGCTGGGCACGAAGATCTCTCACAACTTCGATTTCCATCTGCCGGAGACGTGAATCCAGGAGTGCAAGAACGGTTTCGATCAGGTCGTGAAGATCGACGTGGCTGGGCCTTGTCGAAGCACGATAAAACCTGAGAGTCTGAACCGTAATCTGGCTGACGCGATTTAACTCTTTTTGAGCGAGATCGAGGTAATGGCGAGTGTCACTGGGAAGATCGGCCTGAGCTACGAGATAGAGGCAATTTGTAACTGCTTCAAGGGGATTGTTGATTTCGTGAGAGATGGAAGCTGCAAATCTTCCGGCGACAGCGAGCTTCTCGGTGCGCCGAATGACCTCCTCACTCTTCTTCTGCAGCGAGAGATCCGCCACGAAGACTGCTACCTGGCGATTGCCATTTGTCGCTTCTGGATCGAGAAACGACATCCCAATCAGCGCGTCTACGGTCTGGCCATCCTCGCGAGTGCAAGCAACTTCAAAGGGCTCGAAATTCACGGAGGTTGCGATCAGGTCCTCGAGCTGCGCTGTAAGAGCGGGAGAGATATCTGAGAGGGTTAGAGAGCCCGAAAACAGCTCGCTGCCGGAATAACCCAGCAGCCGCTCGACGGCCACGTTTGCATAGATGATTTTGCCGGAGCTGTCCGTGATCAATAAGCCAAGCGGGAGTGCTTCGACGAGTGCCTGAAAGCGAGCCTCGCTTGCTTTTAACGCCTGCTCGGCGGCAAGGCGATTTCTTCGAGTAACGACTTCGTTGCGTTCGCGCTCAATCGCAGGAATCAGACGGGTAAGATTCTGCTTGGACACATAATCGTGCGCACCGGAACGCATCGCGTTGACGGCCGTTTCTTCAGAGACGGCTCCCGAAAACATGATGAAAGGGATGTCGAGGCCGGTTGAATGAAGCAGCTTTAGAGCTGCGGGACCGCTGAAATTTGGGAGGTTGTAGTCGGCCAGGATGACGTCAGGTGCGGTTCCCTGTTCGAGCTGATGACGCATTTCATCCGCAGTCTCCACTCGAATCATCTCCAGAGCGAAGCCATTGCGGCGGAGATGTCGCTCGAGAAGAAATGCGTCGTCCGGGTTATCTTCAACCAGCAAAACCTTTAGCTTGCTGGACTCTAAACTTGCGGCGCACATTCGTTAAGCACCAGCCAATACATCCCGAGTTGCCGGGTCGCCTCTGCAAAATCAGAAAAGTTGACCGGCTTGCGAATATAACTGTTTACGCCCAGTTGATAACTGCGTACGATATCGCGCTCTTCATCCGACGAGGTCAGAACGACTACCGGAAGATACTTGGTCGTCTCGCCCGTGCGAATTCTCCGAAGTACTTCAAGGCCATCTACCTTCGGAAGCTTCAGATCGAGCAGAATCACCTGGGGTGTAATGGCGTTTTCGCCAAAGAGTATATCGATCGCCTCTTCACCGTCCCGCGCAACCCGAACCTCATTAGCGATGTTCGACTTCTTGAGGGCTCGAATGGTAAGGAGTTCGTGATCGGGATCATCTTCAACCAGGAGAATGAGCCTTGTTGCATCAGTCATTTCGTTATCCTAACGTAAACCAGAAGGTGGCACCACGATCGACGAGGGCTTCGGCCCAAATAGTGCCGTGGTGACGATGGATGATACGGGCGACAGTCGCCAGACCGATACCGGAACCTCGAAAATCCTTGTCTCCGTGAAGGCGGTTGAAGGCATTAAAGAGTTTATCAGCGTAAAACATATCGAAACCGGCGCCATTATCGCGAACGAACCAGGCTCGCTTTTCCTTATCCCATCCGAACTCGATCACGGTATTCGGCTTCTTGGAGCTGAATTTCACAGAGTTTCCGAATAAATTCTCCATAGCTACACGGATAAGGCGGGGGTCTCCATCGGCTTCAAGACCTGGCCCGATTGTAAAGACGATATCCCGATCAGGATTTTCCTCCTTCAAGACAGAGCCGACGGCCTCGGCAAGCTCCGTCATATTGAAGTGTTCCCGGCTGATCTCTGCTCGCGTGATTCGCGAGAGCTGAAGCAATGCGTCGATCAGCTGGCCCATCCGCTGAACGCCGTTGCGAACCCGACGAATGTAATCACGCCCGGTCGCATCGACGGCGTTCTGATAATCCTCTTCCAGCGCCAAAGAAAAGCCATCGATGGTACGAAGTGGAGCCCGAAGATCATGGGATACCGAGTAGCTGAACGCCTCCAGTTCATGATTGATGGTCTCCAACTCACGAGTTCGCTCCTTGACCCTTTGCTCAAGTGAGGCGTTCAACAAACGAACCTCCTCAGCTTTCTTTTCGGCATCCATCCGTGCTATCGCGATATTCTCTGCATCCTGCTCCGCAGCCAGTCGCATCGCCCGTTCTGTCGCGAAATAACGGAACAGGAAGATAATGAACAGCAAATCAAGCCCGCTGGCAAGCGCAATAATGTAGTGCGCGCGACGGTTATCACGATCGGCCGCTTCCGAGCGGAGAGCCAATAGTCTTCTCTCCTCCGACTCCATAACGTCCGCGATCCGGCGAAGGTGATCCATCTCCGCTTTGCCTGTTCCGCTAAGAACCAGGGAACGAATGGTATCGTGGTCGCTGGTGCGGCGCAGCTCAATTCCCTGCCGTAACAGATCAAGCCGTTGATCGAGCACCGCACGCATCTCGACAAGCTGGCGCTGGTGTAAAGAGTTATCTACTGTCAGAGATGCAAAATGATCCAGCTTGCCGGGGAGTTCGCGCTGCGCCGTCGTGTAGGGCTCGAGGTAGTTATCGTCGCCGGTGATGAGGTACCCACGGTTTCCGGTCTCGGCATCTTTCGCCGAGCTCATGATGCTCTCGACCTGGTTAATGACCTGCCAGGTATGTGCTACGGCGTATTCACTGTCGTGAAGTGACTGAATGGCGCGAAAGCCCAGCCACGCGTTGAGAGTAACGATAATGGCAACAGACACAAGGAGCGTGGGAATCAGTAAACGGCCAGACCTGGATTTCATTTGGAATGATATTCAGATGTCATTTCAACTCGATCAGTTGGACCTTCTCTCACAAACAATATTATTCCGGATTCTCACGCAGTACGGACCGGCGGCCTTTTTTGACCGGTGGGGCTGCGCTTGGAGGATGGGTTTTCCCATTTCCATTGCTTGTGCGCCGCTGGCCCGGCGTCTCGATGACCGCACGCATCCAGTAATTTCCCTGCTCGTCCACCTCGATACCGTGAACTTCACGCTCGAACCCCGGGAACCGTTTTCCAAACTCTTCGGTGGCCAGGATCAGACGGATTACTGGACTATCCATTCCTCCGAGCCGTTCCCCCGGCATACACATCGGAATCCCTGGAGGATAAGGTACAAGCATCACAGCGCCGATCCGGCCATGCATCTGGGTAAACCGGATCTTCTCCGTTTCGTTCCTCAGCAGCTTCTGATAGGTCTGCGCGGGCGTCAAAACTGGATCGAAGTCTTCGTCGCATGCTTCGCCGACCAGGGTGGGCAGATTGAGCTCCACCATTGCTGCGTGCATTTCGTCAGAGAGCTCTTTCAGCGTCGCATTGCGATACCGCTGCGGGTATTTTGCGACGAGTTCGGGCAGGGCCTCTTCAAGAGGGGCCTCGCTGTCATACAGTCGTTTGAATTCGAAGAGGTTCTCCAGTAGTGATCCCCATTTCCCTTTGGAGGTTCCAACGGAGAAAAGAACCAGTACGGTGTAGTCGCCTGTACGGGCGATCTCGACACGCCGCGAGTCCAGAAATTCGGTAAGAATTGCAGCGGGAATTCCCCACTCGCTCACCAAGCCCTGGGCGTTGACCCCGGGCATCAGGATCGTGACTTTCGTCGGATCGAGCATGCAATATCCGTCCGCGATGTCCTCATCCTGGAATCCGTGCCAGTCTTCTCCCGGCTTGAGGGTCCAGCACGCCGGCTTCGAGCCAAGAACCTCATCTGGCGTCTCTTCGAACACATACTTCTCGCCCGTGGCGGGATCTGTTACCTGATCGGGTTGAAACAGACGGAAGAACCAGCCTTCCCCATTTTCTGCCGCGCGCAGACGATGCGCGACTGAACTCATAGCTTTACGGAAGCTGATAGCATCCTGGATCGTCTCGTACATCAGCGTTGGCCCCGCCGGCTCGTCCATCATCGCCGCAGCAACGTCCAGCGACGCAATCAATGGATAGAAAGGCGATGTCGTGCCGTGCATCATGAATGACTCGTTGAACTGATCGAAATCAAGCGGAGCGCGGGGGCTTAGCTTGATGTGCACCATCGAACCCATAGAAAAGGCGGCCAGCATCTTGTGGGTGGATTGGACAGAGAAGATCGTAGGACGCTCTGCCATATCGTCCGGAACGTCCATGGCGAAGCGCCCACGATAGATCTTGTGGAACTTCGCATAGGCATACCATGCCTCATCAAAGTGAACGCGAGGAACAGACTTGGACAATTCCTCCACCACACGGTTGACGTCATAACAAAGCCCGTCATAGGTCGAGTTGGTGACAACGGCATAGGTGGGGTTCTGATTTTCAACCCCTTTGGTCAAAGGGCTGCGATCGATAAGCCCGCGAATAAATTCCGGGCTGAACCGCTTCAGTGGAACCAGACCGATCATTCCATAGCCGTTGCGCGTTGGCTTCATGTAGACCGGGCGCGCTCCAGTCACAGTTAGCGAGTGACAGATGGATTTATGACAGTTGGCATCCGCCAGAACAATGTCATCCTGCGCGATCACGCCATGGCCGATGATCTGATTCGAAGTGGAAGATCCCCCCAGGACGTAAAACGTCCAGTCTGCTCCAAAGATGCGTGCGGCATTACGCTCCGACTCTCCTGGGGGTCCAAGATGATCGAGCCAGGAGCCAAGTTGTGCCGTTGAGATACCGAGGTCGGAGCGCAGGAGATTTTCTCCAAAGAAGCGCTGAAACTCCATGCCCACCGGATGCTTGAGATAGGCGACTCCGCCCATATGGCCAGGCGCGTCCCAGGAGTAGGCGCCCTGATCGGTGTACTTCTTCAGCTCACGAAAGTACGGCGGCAACAGTTGCTCATGATAACGCTCTACCGCGAAATCAACACGATTCGCGATAAAGGCAGGAGTGTCTCCAAACAGGTGAATGTACTCATGCACCTGCTTCACAACCTCAAGTGGAAGTTCACTGACGAGAGTTCGGTCTGCAATCAGAAAGATCGGAATCTTTTTGTTGCGGTGACGAACACCACGAAGAATTTTGAGCGCGGCACGCTCATCGAATTGGCTCTCGCCTTCGAGATCCCAGTCCAGCAGGATCGCCGAATAGGAGGGATCCGAGGTCACAAGCGACAACCCATCCTCTGGGGTAGAGGTGCGGATGACCTGATATCCCTCTTCGCGGATCGCCTCGACCAGACGCTCCATCGCGCGGTCTGAGACTGAATCTGTTCCACCCACTTCACTCGCGATCAGCAATACCCAACGGCCTTCGTTCATTCCACCTCACCACAGCAAACAATTAAGCAGTTTATAGCGATTTGACACACTAAAACGTGAATCTCCCGACGGATTTTTCGTCAGATACTCAGGAATCGATTTATGCCACGGAAGGAGATAGAAGCTCCATCGCTCCACGCGACTTCAGATCGTCTGCCACCCTTTGGCCAAGGGCCTCTATCTCAGTCGAAAGATTCGCTTTCAGGTCGATTGCAACCATGGATTCCCCATCCGCTGCGACAACCTGCGCAAAGACTCTCCAGCCATCCCCCTCGGGGACGCAGTGCACACCGATCGGGATGGAACATCCCCCACCCAACGCTTCCAAGGCAACACGTTCCACTTCAACGCAGAATCGCGTCTCAGTATGATCGAGAAGAGCGACTGCCTGGCGAATCGAGAAATCCCGTGCTTCGTCGATCGGATGCGAAGGACTGCGGGTCTCAATCGCAAGGGCACCCTGACCTGGAGCAGGACAGAGCTCATCCGGTGAAAATCGCTGGTGAACCCACTCGGTCCGGCCCAAGCGGTCAAGCCCTGCCGCCGCCAGCACAAGAGCGTCGCACTCACCCGCAGCCAGTTTCTTCAGCCGCGTGTCGATGTTGCCGCGAATCTCCACAAACTGAACATCGGGGCGCAACGAAAGCAACTGAGCCTTTCGTCGGGGACTTGTGGTTCCGATACGGCCTCCCTGTGGGAGTGTGTGGAGCGCCCAAAAGGGCTCACAGACCCAAACATCCCTCGCATCAGCCCGTTTGGGGATTGCCGTCAATGAAAAACGGCGGTCCAGAAATGTCGGCAGATCCTTCAGCGAATGTACCGCCAGATCGATGCGGCCCTCTGCTAATGCCTCCTCGATCTCTTTTGTGAAAATTCCCTTTCCATCCATCTCGGCTGGCACAACAAAATCGGTCTGCTGCATCCGATCGCCAACGGTGCGGATCACTTCAATCTCAGCAGAGTGGCCCGCACTTCTAAGCGCCTCAAGTACATGGTTAGCCTGCCAAAGCGCAAGCTGGGAGCCGCGGGAACCTATTCGAATGGACATACACATGACACATTTAGAATAAGTGATTTCGACGCGGAAATGTTGAGGCGCGGGGTGAGCGATCTTCCGCGACCCCGCCTGAAACGATCAATTTAGCGGTGGCCTCCGGAATGGAATCCCCCGCCGCCGTGAAAACCGCCTACTCCGCCATGGAAACCACCGGAGGACGAAGCGCCCGCGCCTCCATGGGGAAAACCTCCTACAACCGGTCTGCCTCCACGATATTCGTAGCCATATCCGCCGACCCGCGGGTAATAGGTACCCCGATAGCCTGGATAGAATCCTCTTCCATAGCGTCCGTAAATAAATCCGCCTCCACCAATGTAGTAGGGAGAGTAGAAGCCGTATCCGAACGGGTTCCAGAACAGCCCGTTTCCAGGAAGCCATGTATATCCATACGGCGCTCCAGCCCAATACCATCCGGGATAGAAACTTGCTGTACCGACATAAGCCTCTGCCAGATTTATGTTCGCCTCACCCAGATACCGGGAACGCAAACTGCTCCAGTTGTATAGGTCGTCCTTAGCGGTGTCCTTATCGAAGTGTTTCGGTTTGACACCTTCTCGGTTCAACGAGATCTCTCGGCTGCCTTTTACCTTGATTGGTTTGACATTGGTGTTCAGGTCGGATCCGGGATAGACCAGCGCCTCACCATCAAAGACCCGAACATTGGAATTGTTGGCATCAAAACCGTACAGACCCTTCTTCGTCAGATGAGCCTGACCGTTTGGCAGATCGACCAATAAGAGATTTTCCTTGTAGAGTTCATCGACTTCAACGTCCGCTCGCCCTTGTAAGACTCTGACTTCAGTCCGCGTAAGATCCGGCGACACCATACTGACGCTGGTGTTAGAACCTAGCCTGAGAAACACGCCAGGCATAAGCAGGACTTCCGTCTTTCCATTAGCGGTAGTTATCGATTGATCCCGTTCCAGCTTCGCATGACCTACAGACTGGGAAGAAAGTTGCTGGCCATTCATCGTGGCCTGCCCCTCAATGTAATTAATTGTTCCTGGGCTGGCTGACTTCGCATTCTGCCCGTACGAAAATGCGCTTAGAGTCGCCAGGAAGAGAAAGATCTTCAACCTTGGCATTTTCAAACCTCAAAGATTAGACGCATTTCAAAAGCAAAAGATACTCCGCTAAGTGCATGAACAATGGAAGCTTAGTCTGCTTGTATTAGCGAAACATTTTGTGCAGAACCGGGTTACCCAGAGAACCCGACTCCCTTACCCTCTGGTCCCGTTCGCCGCTCTTCACCCTCTTTGGAGAGGTCGCTGCCGGTATTCCGAGCGGACTCGCGAAGCGCTTCCATCTGCGGATGAAGAAGCTTCGCCGTCAAAGAGCGAGTTAAGGCCTCGACCGCTTCCCGTTGCTCTGGAGTGAGCGACGCAAGACGCTTGGCAGATCGAGTCAGTTCAGCTTCTCGAATGGCCTCCGCATTCTGCTGGAGCGCTATGATCGCAGGCGCCGCCCCTCGAGACTGTACCCGTTGCTGATACTTATCCACTTCCTGACGGATGATGGATTCGGCAGCAGCAGCCTCCCGGCTACGGTCCGCCAGATTTGCAGCTGCTACCTGCTGGAGATCATCGATGTCGTAGACAAAGCAGCCCTCCACCTCATTCATCTTCGGATCGACATCGCGTGGCACCGCTATGTCAATGAAGAACATCGGGCGGTTCCTGCGGTTGTGCAGGAAATTTTGTCCGTGGGACTTGCCAAAGATCTTCTGAGGGGCTCCGGTCGAAGTGATTACGATATCGGCGCGTGAGGTCTGCGCGTAAAGATCTTCAAAGGCAATTACCTGACCGCCGAATTGGGCCGCAATCCTCTCGGCCCGCTCCAGCGTGCGATTTGCGACCAAAATGTTGGTCGCCCCCTGTTGCATTAAGTGCCGAGCAGCCAGCTCCGACATCTTCCCGGCTCCAACGAGGAGCACTGTCTTGCCGTCAAGAGAGCCGAAGATCTTACGAGCGAGATCGACCGCTACCGACGCAATCGAGACAGAATTTGAACCAATCTGAGTCTCAGAGCGAATCTTCTTGGCCACCGTGAAGGCTCGTTGCAGAAGGTTGTCCAGCGAGCCGTTGACGGCTCCCACCTCGCGCGCTACCGTATAGGACTCCTTAACCTGACCCAGAATCTGCGGCTCTCCCACGACCATCGAGTCCAGTGAGCTCGCTACCCGGAACAGATGACGAACCGCATCGCCTTCGCGATATTCGTAAAGATGGGGAGTGATGGACGAGGAAGGCACTGAAAAGTATTCGTGAAGGAAACCGAGTAAGTTATCCCCCGAGGTTGTATCTCCTTCCTGCAACGTGAGCAGTTCCACTCGGTTGCAGGTGGATAGGATCAAGCCCTCGCGAATTCCAGGCTGATGCACGAGAGTTCGCATTGCATCTGCTAGTTGTCCGGCGGGGATTGCGAGACGTTCCCGAACCTCGATGGGAGCTGTCGTGTGGTTGATGCCCACGAGCACCAGATGTTGATTTCGGCTCATGGCGTCGTGAACCTGTGTACGACAGAGAATTGGTTCGCCGACCACACGGCAAGCACAACCAGAAAGACAAATCCCGAGAGATAAATTGCTCGCCTACCCCGAAGCCCGGAATGTCTCCGGATATAGATCATTCCGACATAGGCGATCCACATCGCAAAGGAAAGCAGGACCTTGGGATCGAGAAAGTAGGATGGCCCAATGGTCTGCTGCGCGATGAGCGAACCGATCAATAGACCGGCCGTCATACAGGGCAAACCGAACAGGAGTGATCGCAATGCAATCTGATCAGTGGTTTCCAGCGGGGGAAGCCACGAGGCCCCAGCCGATGTCTGTTTGGATTTGAGCGTGCGTTCCTGGACGAGATATAGGATTGATGCCAGCAGCGAGAGCAGCAACCCCGCATAGGCTGCCAACAGAAGCGCGATGTGCAGGAAGATCCATCCCGTCTGAAACTGAGGGAAAGGCATAGACTCCTGCCCTGGCCGAAATGCCGGAACCAAAACGAGCAAAAAGGAAATTGGCAGGACGAAAACCCCCAACGAGACCGTCCTATAGCGCCAGTAAACCAGCAGAAAGGCTGCCGCAAGCAGAAGTCCCAGCATCGCCTGTGTTTCATGGGTATCCACAGGCAGGCGGTGGTGGGCCGCATTGAGCATTTCCGCCAGGGAGACGAAGTGAAACATTAGCCCGGCCACCGTTGCCGGAATTGCAATTCGATTCCATCGCGGACGGTCGTAGAGCGCCGCCGGCAGCACCGCAAGCGCGGCGACACCGTAAAGAAAAACCGCGACCCTGAGCCAGAGGAGAGACATGAGGTACGTTCGTCGAATCTTCAGTATACCGGGTGTGGAAAGGTTCTGTGGCTCCCCAGGCGGTGTCCGGTGCGGTATTCTGACCATTCGCAAATGGCACAGGAAACAGTATCCCATCCACTCACCGGAGATATAGCAACACTCTCGCCCGCGATGCGGCAATATCGCACTGCGAAGGAAGCCCATCCGGACACTCTGCTCTTCTTTCGTATGGGCGATTTCTACGAGCTCTTTTACGAAGATGCCATCGTAGCCTCCCGAGAGCTGCAACTGACCCTTACCGCCCGGGACAAGACAAAAAGCGTCCCCATGTGCGGAGTTCCGTACCACGCTGCCGAAACGTATCTCCAAAGGCTGCTGCGCAAGGGATTTCGGGTCGCCATCTGTGAGCAGATGGAAGATCCGAAACAGGCCAAAGGTGTCGTCCGCCGCGAAGTGACCAGGGTTCTGACCCCCGGAACCGCCCTCGACCCGACTTTGGGCGCGGAACAGAGCAATTATCTTGCGAGCGTGCTTGTCCGCGGTACAGATGTGGGCCAGGTCGCCGGGCTAGCTCTGCTGGATCTCTCAACAGGAGAGTTCCGCGCCACTGAGTTCACCGGATCGACTGCCTGGACTCAAGCCGCAGACGAACTTGGGCGCATGAAACCGGTGGAGCTTCTCTATGGAGCCGGGCTGCTTGGCAGAAAGAATCTCACCGGTGAAACGATCGAAGATGCATCGTCGGCACTGGATGCAATTCGTACCAAAACCGGTCTTGAAGAATGGGTCTTCACCTCAGACCATGCGCTCCCGCTTCTGCGTAGCCATTTTCGACTCCACTCCCTGGACGGGCTCGGACTCGGAGGCCACGAATCTGCGGCAATCGCCGCCGGCGCGCTGTTACATTACATGCGGACCACCAAGCAAGGAGAGCTTGAGCATGTAGACGGCCTCCGTTTTTATGAGCGATCGTCCTGTCTTGAGCTTGACTCCGTCAGCGTGCGAAATCTGGAGCTGGTTGAGCCTCTGTTCTCGGGAGAGAGCCAGCAGACGACCCTCTTCTACACTCTCGATACGTGTTGCACTCCTATGGGTAAGCGGCTCTTGCGAGCTACGCTCCTCAGACCGTCGACTAGTCTTGCTGAGATCGAAGCCCGTCTGGAAGCCGTAGCGGAGGCCGTTGGAGATCTGCGACGCCGTGAAGATCTTCGTCAGGCGATGACAGGGTTGCTTGACCTTGAACGGCTTCTAGGTCGAGTGGCGTTGGACTCCGCAGGACCCCGGGAAGTTCTCTCACTCTCTTCGACGCTGCGTTGCCTGCCAGCCCTCCTGGCCGCAACGGCGCGTTTCACGACTCCAAAATGGGCATCCTTGACGAACGGTTTCGATGCACTGGAGGATCTGCAGTACCTGGTTGCCAGGACTATCGCCGAAGACCCACCTGTTTCCCTGTCAGACGGGGGTGTTGTTCGCGAAGGTGTCGATGCCGAACTCGACGAACTTCGCGAACTTAGTCGAAGCGGACGCCAGGCCCTGGCTGCCATTGAGGAACGGGAACGCCAACGCACCGGCATCACCTCCCTGAAGGTGCGCTTCAATAATGTCTTCGGCTACTACATCGAGGTCACCAAAGCCAACACCAAAGCAGTTCCCGCTGACTATGAGCGCAAACAGACTCTTGTGAACGCGGAACGATTTACAACCCCAGAGCTGAAGGACTACGAGACCAAGATTCTGACCGCTCAGGAGCGTTCTGTTGAGATCGAACGGAGAATCTTCGCCGGGGTTCGTCGCCAGATTCTCGATGCTGCCGCCAGAATCCGCGAAACAGCCCGGCGGGTCGCGGAGATCGATCTTCTTGGCTGCTTTGCTCATCTCGCTGCGCTCCGAGGCTGGAGCCGACCCATTGTCGAGTCAAGTGGCTTGCTAGAGTTCATCGCGGCACGCCATCCCGTCGTCGAACGCCGCCTCGAAGACTCCGGCGCCGGCAAGTTTGTCCCCAACTCGGTCCATCTGAATGTCGACGCCGGTCCCTCCATTCTGCTGATTACCGGCCCGAATATGGGAGGTAAAAGTACGTACCTTCGGCAGGCTGCGCTGCTTGTCATCATGGCCCAGTGTGGCTGCTTTGTGCCTGCGGACCAGATGCGGCTGGGACTGGTTGACCGGATCTATACCCGTATCGGGGCAAGCGACAATGTGGCCCGCGGACGCTCCACCTTCATGGTGGAGATGACCGAAACCGCGGCTATCCTGAACTCTGCGACAAATCGCTCGCTGGTCCTGCTTGACGAGATGGGACGCGGCACAGCGACGTACGATGGCCTTTCACTCGCCTGGTCAACCGTCGAATATCTGCATGACCGCATCGGCGCTCGAACGCTGTTTGCAACTCACTATCACGAGCTGACTTTGCTGGCAGATCGGCTCGAACGACTCAGGAATCTTCGTGTAACGGTAAAGGAAACCGCCGGAGGAATCGTCTTCCTGCATTCCGTGGAATCCGGTCCGGCAAGCAAGAGCTACGGTATCGAAGTTGCGCGGCTGGCCGGTCTTCCGGCAGGGGTTATCGCGCGTGCTCGTGAGGTCCTGAAGTTGCACGAGCGGGCCGAAAGCCAGCAGGTCCGCGAAGCCGTCAGCGACTCCGCGCCTCCATTACAGATGACCATGTTCACTCCTCTCTCGCAACGAATTGTCGATCGCATCGCCGAGATGGATATCGATGGACTAACCCCACGTGAGGCTCTCAACCTTCTGGCTGAGCTGCAACGGGAGCTGAAGGGATGATGAAACCGAAGAGCATGATCGTAGCCGGCATTATGAGCGGTACCTCTGCGGACGGCGTCGATGTCGCACTGTGTCGTATTTCCGCCTCCACATCTGTAACGCCCCGCCTGAAGTTTCTTGGTGCGGCAGAGTTCGGATATCCGCCCTCCGTGCGAAAGGCTGTACTCGCCGCGATGGATGCAAAATCAATATCTACGGCAGAGCTCTCGCGGCTCCATTGGCGCCTGGGAGATCTCTATGCTGAGGCTGTGGGCAAAACGGCAGCGCGGTTCGGCGTGAAACCTGATCTGATCGGAAGTCACGGCCAGACGATCTATCATCAGGCGCGGGCCTCGAAATATCTGGCTAAGCCGACCCGATGCACGTGGCAGATCGGCGAGGCCGCCGTTATCGCAGAAAAACTTGCAACGCCCGTGGTGAGCGACTTCCGTTCTGCCGACCTTTCAGCGGGAGGCCAGGGAGCCCCACTGGTTCCCATGCTCGATTATGTGCAGTTCCGTTCAGAGAAGGTCAGCCGCGTTCTACAGAACCTCGGCGGCATCGCGAACATGACTGCGATTCCTGCCGGAGCCGGAGCGGAAGACGTATTGGCGTTCGATTCCGGACCATCCAACATGATCATCGACGCGTGCATGGCACGCCTGTTCCAGAAGCCGTTCGATCGCGGTGGAGCGGTTGCAAAGCGGGGATCTGTCGTTCGGCTGGTAGTCGAGCGCGTGATGCGCGATCCGTACTTCTCTGCCCCGCCACCAAAAAGCTGCGGGCGAGAGGAGTTCGGCGAATCTTTCGTAAAGGCTTTCATCAGCCGCTGTCGCAAGTTTCCAGCCAGGGACGAGGACATCGTTGCTACAGCCACGGCATTGACGGCCGAGTCGATCTTCGAGGCTTATCGAAGATTCGTCTGGCCTCACCTGGGACAGAAGGCCCCCATGGCAAGCGGCATCGAATACGTCGTGGGAGGCGGCGGCGCACGAAATCCAGTGCTGATGCAGATGTTGCGCCAGCGACTCGAGCCCCTCGGAGTGAAGGTCCGCTCCACGGATGATTTTGGAATCCCAACCCAGGCGAAGGAAGCGGTAGCCTTCGCACTTCTGGCATGGCTCACGTGGAATCAGCTTCCTGGAAACGTCCCCAGCGCGACCGGCGCCTCGCGTCCCGTCATTCTTGGCAGGGTGACCCCGGCATGAAGCACCTACGTGCCTGTGTTCCAAAGTTGGCCCGTCTCTCACGACAATCTGTGGTGCTGGCTTCTCTAATCTTCCTTCTTTTTCTCGTCGGGTGTCATCGGACAACAACCAACCCTCGAACAGTTGTGATGATCATCGAGAGTAGCCCGAACAATCTCGATCTGCGCCAGGGAACGGATGCCCAATCGGAACGCGTCGGCGGGATCATCTTTGACGCGCTGGTAAAGAAAGACCAGCACTACAATCTGCAACCCTGGCTCGCCACGCGCTGGGAGCAACTCGATGCTTTGACACTCGTCATTCATCTCCGCGACGGCGTGCGATTCCACAACGGACGGCCGCTCGAGGCGGAAGATGTCGCATGGACGATTCGCAGCATGATCGATGGAACATTGATTACATCGAAGGGTGGTGCTTTTGCCGCGGTGGACCATGTCGAGGTCCCAGACAGACTGACTCTGATTCTGCGACTGAAGCACCCTGATGCCGGGCTGCTTTTCAATATGAGCGATGGCCTGTTTGGAGTCGTTCCGCGAGGATCAGGCCGCGACTTCGGCCTGCATCCGATCGGGTCAGGACCTTTCAAATTTGTCAGCGCCGTCCAGGATAAAGAAGTGATCGTCGCACGCAATCCAGACTACTGGGCCGGTGCTCCCAAGGTCGATGGGATCCGGTTCACGGTGGTTCCCGATGCAATCACCAGCGCGCTCGAGCTTCGTAAAGGATCGGCGGACCTTGCCAGCAATGTGCTGACCTTCGATATGCTCCACACGCTCGAACAGGCGCCTAATCTCGGGATCGAATCTGCTTCGAGCTCTGTGGTCATTTACACGAACTTCAACGTCCATGACCCGATGTTGCGCGATCGGCGTGTACGGCAGGCAATCGCATACGCCACAGACCGACAGGCCATCGTCGATGCCATCTGGCGAGGACAGGCAAAACTGGCCGACACCTTGCTTCCAGCAGGCCACTGGGCAGCCGCTGCACCGGAAGAGCTTGCGCAGTATCCTCATGATGTAAATCGCGCAAAAAAACTTCTGGACGAAGCTGGATTTCCCCCAGGACCGGGCGGCATTCGCCTGCACATCACGTTGAAGACCTCCACCGATGAGACGACGCGGCTAATGGCGGCGGTGCTGCAGCAGCAACTAAGAGCTGCAGGAATCCAGCTCGATCTGCGAGCAGCAGAGTTTGGAACGTTCTACGCAGACGTGACTCGAGGAGCGTTCCAGATGTATGCGCTGCGATGGATCGGATCCAATGAGGATCCGGACATCTTCCGCTACACCTATGGATCGAACGCGTTCCCTCCAAAAGGAGCCAATCGAGGCCGCTACTCCAATCCGAAGGTCGATGCTCTGCTTCAGGCGGCAGCCGGTGAGACAGACCAGGCCAAGCGGCGGGAGGATTATGTCGAGGTTCAGAAGATACTCGCCGTCGATATGCCCGGAATTCCGCTGTGGTATCCGAACAACGAGGTTGTTCACTCGAAGAGAATTGAAGGCGTGAAGCCCGAGGGGTCGGGGACCTTTGACTACTTACGTTCAATTACGATTCGACCTTAAGTAGAGTTGAGAATCTACTTGAGGCGGGTCCCAATGCTCGCGATGGAGCTGCAGCCGGATAAGCTGCCAAGTATCACACCGAAAACAGCGCATGCAGTCCAACACACATAGCGCGGCCGAATGACAGGAGCGCAACCCCGGATGATTTCCGCACTGTAAAAATTTGTTGGTTGCCTCCCAGGGATTCGAACCCCGATTGATCGGTTCAGAGCCGACTGTCCTACCATTGAACGAGGAGGCAACAGACTGACTGGAGCCGCTGGGTTTTCAGTGGTTTGCACTGAAACTCTCAAGCTGACGTCCTGACTCTTTCGAGTGTACGGATTCAGAGCGATTCGGTCAAACGATTGCCATCTACAATGCGTGCATGGACAACGAGATCGGAGCTTTGTTTCTATCCACATCGAGCGGCAAGCTCGAGCAGATGACGACCTTCCTCAGAACATGCATGAGCCGTCTTTCCGATGTACAGGCATGGGAGCGGCATGGCGACCACGAAAACGCAGTCGGAAATCTGATCCTGCATCTGTGTGGCAATATGCGGCAGTGGATCATGCACGGCGTCGGAGGAGTTGCCGACGTTCGGGTCCGGGATAGAGAGTTCAGCGCAGACGGCAACATGAGTGCGAAGGACCTGATGCGGCTGTTCGAGGAAACCGTCGCCGAAGCCCGCGCTGTCATCGAGTCGGTCCCGCCACAGAGATTGACCGAAAGAACGACCCCCCAAGGACGGGATGTCTCCATTCTGGAAGCGATCTATCAGGTTGTCGGCCACGTGCAACAACACACGGGACAGATCATCCTGCTCACCAAACAGATGTGCGGGACAGATCTGGATCTGACCATGCCGAGACCGCGGTAGCCCCCTACACTTTTGCGCAAAGTCTTCCATTCATGAGACTTAGGTCCGGACTTAGACGTTAAAGTCTTGAAAACGCTAGACTTAGCAATAAATCCTCTATTTTCTTTTATATAGCGCAGAAAAGGCCCACACCATCGGTGGGCCTTTTTTCCTTCACCTACTGATTATATCGTTTGCGGGATTATGATTCGGCAGTTCTCTCAGCTTCTAATCCTTTTGTTATGAGCGACATGATCGCGGCTGTCCTTGACAGCTACTCCACCTCGTTTTTAGCGCGATAACCATCCCGAGCGATGACGGAGTACTTGAGGGGCTTGTGTTTTTCGTCCTGCATCTGGAGAGGGTGCCCTTCGTTGTCGACCAGCTTGACCTCGATGTGACGGTAGGAGCCATCGTTTTTGGTGTTGGTCGGCCGATAGGTCAGAACGTATTGGTTTCGGATGGAATCGTTGATCTGCGAGAAGATGTCCGGAAGCGCGCCTTCGAACATGGGATTGAAGCTGAGGCCGCCGGTCATTCGAGCAAAGGTCTTCAGCTGGTTATCGGCCTGAAGATAATCCATGCGAGTGATCGGTCCCATGCCTCCCCGGGCATCGGCCAGCTCACGAACCAGGGCTCCGGTTCCGATGGTGAAGATGGTCACATTCTGTGTTGCCTTGATCTTGGCAAGCATCTTGTCGAGGGTCAGCTTGGAAAAGGTGTCGCGACCGGTACCGATGAGGATGATGTACTTGCGGCCTTCGATGCGGCTGGTCCGATCGAGCGTCTCGTATAGGGCATCGAAGAGATTGGTGTCGGAGAAGCCCGGGATGATCAGCGAGGAAAGAGCGTTGCCAACGATCTGCTTGTTATTGGTGAAGTCTGTGAGGATGTGGGTGCGGAGATCGTAGGTAACGACGGCTACATAGTCATCCGGCCGAAGCGTGTTGAAGAAGCTGAAAGAAGCGTTCTGCATGTCGCGGATGAAGTAGTAGCTATTGGCCGCAAATTCCAGCAGCATGACGGCCGTAATCGGAGTCTGAGCCATGCGAACGCTGGTAATGCTCTGAGGGACGCCATCTTCCAGAACGAGGAAGTTTCCCGCCTTAAGGCCGGGGACGAACTGGTGCGTCTTGTCGAGGATGACGTTGACGTCGAGATTGACGATCGGGACATCGACTCGCAGGGAGTAGGTCTCGTTGTTGGGGTTTTTGACCTTGGGCTCCGGCGGAGCCACAGGAGCGGGAGGGGGCGCCTCTTCTTCCTTCTTTTTCTTGATGACGATCGGGCCGGAGTCGGTCTGAGGGCCTGCCGAGTCGTCGGCGGGCTGTTGCGGCGGCGGGGCCTGCTGCGGGGACGACTGAGAGAATCCAGCAACAGTGGAGAGAGTGGAGAGGCTTAGGCCGAGAAACACAAGAAGGACAGGAACCGCATGACGAATTCGCAAGTTAGAGGTCATCATCTGCAACTTTACTCCGTCCGTTGGACGATAAAGCAAGCCGGTTCGGTACAGCCTTTGGCCAGTGGGGGCGTCCAATGTTCAAGATCCTGCGATCTTCCGAGGAGAACGGACGGGAGCGGACGCTTTCACTGGTGCTGGCATAGGCGAAGGCTCTAGTCTTGTAGACGTGAGAAACAGACGAAAGACGCGAGGGCTGGTGCTGGGCCTGATGGTCACGGCCGGGGCGGGAGTCCACGCCGCTGTGGGCCGGGGACAGGCGGTCAATGCGACAGCGGGCACGGCGAGTGCAGCGGCAGCCTCTCTGCCTCCAACCGCTGCGGCGGCGATGGGTGGGACCGCTGAGGCTAAGATCTTCCCTCTGTCCCAGTTGAAGCGCGGTATGAAGGGCGTCGCCTACACGGTCTTTGAAGGGGTCAATCCGGAGCCGATGCAGATAGAGATCCTGGGAGTCCTGAAGGACTCGCTGGGACCGGGCCGTGACATGATTCTTGCCCGGCTTTACGGAAGCAAGCCCGAGTTTACCGGTGTAGTGGCGGGAATGAGCGGAAGCCCGGTCTATATCGACGGCAAACTTGTGGGTGCCTTGAGCTATCGGATCGGACAGTTCAGCAAGGAGCCCATCGCGGGAATTACGCCGATCGAGCAGATGCTGGAGGTAAGGGACGACTCCGTACGTCCGGCGACCGCCCAGAGCCAACGAGCCGGCGGCTCCGAAGCGATCAGTTTACCGGCGGCCAATGCAGGCACGGGCGTCGCGATGCAGGCGATGGAGACGCCGCTGGTCTTCAGCGGCTTCAGCCAGGAGGCCGTGGACCGGTTCGGAGACCGGTTCCGGGCGATGGGGATGACTCCTGTAGCCGGTCTCGGGAGTTCCGATGCCAGTGCGGTCCAGCCTGAGCCTCTGGTCCCAGGTTCGGCCGTAAGCGCGATTCTGGTTCGGGGAGATCTTTCGATCGCCGGGACCTGCACGGTAACGTATGTTGACCCCACCCGTCTGCTGGCTTGCGGGCACCCAATCACGCAGTATGGCCCAGTCGATATGCCGATGACGAAGGCTGCAGTGGTGACGACGCTTCCCTCCCCCCTGAACGCGTTCAAGATTGTCAACACCACGGAGACTGTAGGAGCCTTCACTGAGGATCGTGCTTCGGCGATCATGGGCCGTTTTGGGAACAAGGCGCGGATGATTCCCGTGACGGTGGAGGTTGTTCCGCCAGCCATTCCAGGCGCGACCGTGATGAAGGACAAGACCTTCCACTTTGAGGTGCTGGATAACCGCCAGCTCACTCCTTCCGCGATGCTGGTTTCGGTCTACCAGAGCCTGCAGGGAACGAACGCTGCGGCTGCCGAGATGAGCTACCGCGTGAGTGGAGAGATTGGGGTCCAGGGGCTCCCGCAGGTAAAGTTGTCGGGCATCGTCACCCAGAACGAACTGAATCCGGCAGCGATCAACGCGGCATTGTTTGTGAACGATCGTTTCAGCCGGGTCTACGGAAACCCTCAGGATCAACCCGTGGTGACGGAGCTGAAGCTTAAAGTAGAGGGAGTTCCGGAGCGCCGCGCTGCCTCGTTGGAATCGGCGCGACTGGGAGTTCTGGAAGCGAACGCCGGAGACACCGTTGATGCTGAGGTCACACTGCGGCCGTATCAATCCGACTCCCGGGTAGTGCATTTGAAGGTCAAGCTTCCTGCGGATGTGGCGCCCGGCCAGGTCCGTGTCCTGATCAGCGACGGAGCGACCGTGGACCGGTTGCTGGGACCAGGCTCGTCGTCGCGCCGCGCCGAAGGACTGGCCGATGCGATCGATCAGATGAATCGATTGCATTCAAACGATAAGGTTTACGTAACGTTACTCAGTCGGGAGGCGCAGGCGGTCCTGGAGGGCGAGACGCTTCCAGGCGTTCCTTTGTCGATGGCTAACGTGTTTGGCCCGTTGAAAGATTCCCAGAAGCTGAGCCTGAGCGGCGAGAGCGTGGTCGAGGTGGGCTCTGCAGAAGCAGGCTATGCAGTAAGCGGTTCGCAGGTTTTGAATCTGATAATTCGTTAAGAATGAAGCACTGTGTAAGTGTCCGTCCCTCACCCAAATGGGGTAAGGGGCGCTATCTTTTCCCTCAAAGCCATGATGTAGCATCAAAGCCAAGACGCCGGTGTGAATGAGGCGCGAAAAGGACACCTATTCGAGATGAGTGAGATTCATGGCCTGGCTGTGCACGCGGCCGGTGCACAGTTGCTGCCTTACAAGTTCGACCCGGGTGAACTCAAGCCCTATGAAGTCGAGATCAAGGTCTCACACTGCGGAGTCTGCCGGAGTGATATTCATCTAATCGATAACGATTGGGGAATCAGCAAGTATCCGTTCATTCCAGGACACGAGATTGTAGGCACCATCGTCGCAATTGGCGAACATGTTCGGAGTCTTGCTGCCGGACAACGCGTGGGTGTGGGCTGGCAAGCCGACAGCTGCGGAATGTGTGAGTGGTGCAGAAAAGGTGAGGAGCACCTCTGCGCGCAGGCTCAACCGACCTGCGTGGGCCGGAACGGCGGATTCGCCGACAAGGTCCGAGTCAACTCACGGTTTGCGATTCCCTTGCCCAAGGCTCTTGAGAGCGAGAACGCGGCGCCCCTGCTCTGCGCAGGAATTACGGTTTACTCTCCCCTGCGCAAACATGGAGTGAATCCTTCTTCCCGTGTCGGCGTCATCGGCATTGGAGGATTGGGACATATCGGAATCCAGTTCGCGCGAGTCTTCGGAGCTGAGGTGACCGCATTTTCTACCTCAAAGGACAAAGAGAGCGAGGCGCGAGAGCTGGGCGCGCACAACTTCGTCAATACTCGGGATACGGGAGCGCTGAAGAAGGTTGCGGGATCGTTCGATTTGTTGCTCTCGACCATCAACGCTGATCAGGATTGGTCGGCTTATATTAGTGCGCTGCGGCCGAATGGGATGCTGTGCCTGGTGGGGGCTCCAGCATCGCCGCTGCAGCTACAGGCTCCTCCGTTGATCGGGGGGCAGCGTGCGGTCTGTGGCTCTTCCACGGGAAGTCCGAGAGATCTGCATGAGATGCTGGACGTTGCCGCACGCCACGAAGTCAAGGCGATCATCGAGAAGTTTGCGATGGCCAAGGCCAGCGAAGCGGTGTCTCGAGTGAAGAAAAATCAGATCCGGTATAGGGCAGTCCTGGCGACCTAACGACTGCAAAAAAAGCTGGAGTTGGAACAGGCGGAGACTGAGGTCTCCGCCTGATTGCGTTCCGGTGCTTTAGACTCAGGTCACGATGATGCGACGGTATTTGTTGACGGTATGCCTTGCTCCAGTGCTGCTGACGAGTGCGGGATGGGCACAGGGAACGAAGCTTTGGACCGTGGACCGGTACGACACGATGGAGCGCGGCTCTGCTGACGGCGTCGGGATCCGAAGCGACGGACGATTAGAAGCCGGTCCGGGAAAGTCTTTGCTCTATGACACGGGCAAGAGCTATGTCTGGTCGCTGGCAAGCGATCGTGCAGGAAACGGTTATCTCGGCCTGGGGGGAACGGCAAGCGGCTCCGGGATGGTGATGCGTGTCGGCGGAGATGGCAAAGCGGTGAAGGTGCTCGACACCAAGGAGCTTGCAGTGCAGGCGCTTACGGTAGCGCGGGATGGGAGTGTACTGGCTGTAACTTCACCGAGCGGGAAGGTCTATCGGATTCCTGCGAACGGCGGAACAGAGACAGTCGTCTTCGATCCTTCCAGCACAGAGGAAAAGCCAAAGTATCTTTGGGACATCGTGACGGGCGGCAATGGGGATGTCTATGTTGCCGCCGGAGCGCCTGCTGTGGTGTATCGGATACCGGCGAGCGGAGGTAAGGCCGAAGTTCTGTTCAAGACTGCGGATCAGCATATCCGATGCCTTCTGATGGCTTCGGATGGGATGCTTTGGGCGGGGTCGGATGGCGCCGGGGTCATCTACCGGATCGATACCAAGACTGCTGGAGCGAAACCTTTTGCCGCCTACGCAGCGCCGAGGAGAGAGATTACATCGCTGGCGATGGACGAGGCCGGAAATGTCTATGCGGCGGGAGTGGGTGCGCGCGGATCGATGCCGCTTCCTCCGTTGCCGGTGACGGGGAATGTGGGGGTCACGGTGACGTTTGCGCAGCCGGGATCTTCGACGGCAGCGGGGTCGAACTCTCTGGTTCCCGATGGAAGCGAGATCTTTCGGATCGCCAAAGATGGCACCCCAGCGCGCATCGTGGCGCTGAAAGAAGATGTGGTGTACGCGCTTGCCGTTCGGAATGGAGCGCTGCTGGCGGCCACGGGAAATCGCGGGCGAGTGTATCGCATCGACATAAACATGCCGGGGCGGTTCACGGATATTGCCCATCTTGAAGCGGCACAGGGAATGGCGTTTGCGGCGGCCAAAGATGGCGTTCTGGTAGCGACGAGCAACAGCGGCAAGCTGTTTCTGCTGACGGATGCACCAGCGAAGGAGCCGGTGTATACGAGTGAGGTGTTCGATGGGCAGGGATACTCGCGATGGGGCCGAGTGGAGGCGCGTGCGGAAGGGAGCTCCCAAGGGTATGAGCTTTGGTTGCGGAGCGGAAATGTTGGAAGTCCATTGATGGGCTGGAGCGAGTGGTCGCGCGTCGGCCCTGATGGCGCAGTGACGGTCCCGGCGGGGCGGTTCGCGCAGTGGAAGGCCGTTCTGCATCCGGGTTCGCCAGCGGGAATTGATGCGGTCGGTTTGAACTATCTTCCGCGCAACGTTGCTCCGATGGTCGATGAGATTGTGGTGCAGCCTGGTGCGAAGATGGCGGCTGGCGGGGGCGTGCCGGCACCGACGACCGTGCAGGTTGCGTTTCCTCAGCCCGCGGGAGCATCGCCCACCTTGAGTTTTCAGCCGGACGCGAGCACGGCTCCCCTTACAGCGCAGAAAGATAAGGGATCGGTCACGGCTCGCTGGCAAGCACACGATGACAACGGAGACGATCTGATGTTTGCCGTGTGGTATCGCGGTGTGGGCGAGACGAATTGGCGGTTGCTGAAGGACAAGATCACAGACCGGTTCTATAGCTTCGACTCTTCCCTGCTGCCGGATGGCAGCTATGAACTGCGGGTGGTCGCAAGTGATGCTCCCGTACACACCGACTCCGAGACGCTGACAGGAGAACGGATGAGTTCGGTCTTTGTGGTGGACACAACGCCTCCGGTTCCTGGAGCCCTGATAGCTGCGCTTGCGTCCGCAAGTCGCGATGGCGTAGCGAAGATTCATGCGACGCTTGATGCGCGGGATGCGACTTCTCCGATCGCTCATGCAGAGTACTCCGTCGATGCAGGACCATGGCAGTACTTGGAGCCGGTTGGACAGGTCTCGGATTCTCTTGCTGAGCACTATGACTTTACGGCGGAGATTCCGAAATCGAGCACACCGGTAACCGATGCGAAGGAGCATGTGATCGCGGTGAGAGTGTACGACCGCTACGACAATATGGCAGCCGTAAAGGCTGTGGTGCGATAGACCGCAGGGCCATCTACGCCGGTTCGATTTCGCTGTGTTCCGCCCAGGATGAAACATCCAGATGGAGACGGGATGGCGTCAGCAGACACCGGTAAGGTTGCCAGACCTAGTAAGCTGGGGTTCGATGCGATTTGAACTGTTCATAGCAGCGCGATATCTGCGGGCAAAGCGAAGGCAGGCCGTCGTAGGTGTCATCACGGCGATCTCTGTCATCGGAGTAGCTGCCGGAGTCGCCTCGCTGATCATCGCGCTTGCGATCACAAACGGCATGCGCCGGGACATGCAGGAAAGATTGCTGGGATCGACTGCGCACGTGGACCTGATGCGGGTTGCGGCGGATGGCATCCGCGACTGGCGACCTTTGTTGGAGCGGTTGAAAGAAGTCCCCCACGTGAAGGCTGCTGCTCCGGGCCTCTACGGACAGGTGCTGATCTCGCGAGGTGCGAGGAGTGGGGGCGGACTGATCAAAGGGGTAATCCCCACTGACGAGAAGGCCGTGGGAGACCTGCTTCAGAAGATTACTGAGGGCTCGGCTGGAGCATTGGAGCCGGTGAATCCGTCGCCCAGGACAGCTCTCGATGCCCCATCTGCTTCCGCTGCAGCGCCGATACCGCCGATTGTGATTGGGAACGATCTCTCTGAAACCATCGGCGCGAAGGTTGGAGATACGGTTCTGGTCACCAGCCCTCAGGGAGAGCTGACGCCCCTTGGCCTGGTACCGAAATATCAGCGCTGCCAGGTTGTCGGAATCTTCAAGTCGGGCTTTTATCAGTACGACTCGAGCTATGCCTTCATGCGGCTCAGGGATGCCCAGCGGCTGTTCTCGGAACCCGACCTCATCTCCGTGATCAGCTTCAAGGTGGATGATCTCTACAACGCGGACAAGATCGGCCGAGAGATCGAGCAGGCCGCCGGCCAGGGTTTCCAGACGACGAACTGGATGGAACAGAATCGCGAACTGTTTCGCGCGTTGAAGCTGGAGCAGATTGTGACCTTCATCGTGTTGGCCCTGATCGTGTGCGTTGCCGCGCTGAATATCCTGATCGCCCTGACGATGATGGTGATGGAAAAGACACGCGATATCGCGGTGTTGATGAGCTTCGGCGTGACCGAGATGCAGGTTCGAAGGATCTTCCTGTTGCAGGGGCTGCTGATCTCCGTGATTGGAACCGCTTTGGGGCTGGTGCTTGGATATGCTGTTAGCTGGGCGGGGGGGCACTACCGGTTTATTCGCCTGGATGCCGCAGTCTACTCTCTCGACTACCTGCCGTTTGCCCCTCGAATCCGGGATGGTGTCATCGTAGCGGCAGTTTCATTAGGAGTGAGCCTGCTGGCGACGTTGTATCCAAGCGGGAGTGCGGCCAAGGTGCTACCGGCGGAGGCGTTGCGCTATGAGTGATGTGCGTATGCGGTACTGGGAGATCGCTCCCGATGGCATCAAAAAGCTTCGCGAGCTGGAGCACTACCTAAACACCGAAAGCGGATTGGATCCGACGCTGCTGGCGCTGGTGAAGTTGCGCGCCTCTTTATTGAATGGCTGCGAATACTGCGTCGGAGTTCACACCAAAGAACTCGAAAAGCTGAATGAAACCCCGGAGAGAATTGCAGTTGCCGACTGGCGGAGCTCGCAGGCGTATACGAAGCGCGAGCGTGCGGCACTATCGTGGACGGAGGTCGTCACGAATATTCAGGAGGGCCATACGCCGGACGCTGTCTATGAAGAGGTTCGGGCGATGTTCAGTGAAGTCGAGACCGTGAATCTAACACTCGTCATTACCACCATCAATGCCTGGAACCGTCTGGCGATCGCCCTGGGGACGGGGCCCAACGAGGGAGCGCGCGAGTGAGCCTGGTCTGGATGGAAGATGGCGGAGACAATAAAAACCTGCAGCCACTGCCGGTGATTCCAGAACAGCCGCGGATTGTGTTGCGGGCAGAGGGACTGACCAAGATCTACCCGCAGGTCTCCGGGACTGGACCGGGACTGGAGCTGTTCCGGGATCTGAACCTGACGGTCCGCGCCGGTGAGATGGTTGCGATCGTCGGCGAGAGCGGTGCGGGCAAGAGCAGTCTGTTGCACCTGCTGGCGGCGCTGGACAAGCCGACGGCTGGCGAGGTGTATTGCGGCCAGGCTCGCCTGAGCGAGTTTTCCTCCCGGCAGGCGTCGGAGTTCCGGAACCGCGATGTAGGGTATGTCTGGCAGTTTCATTATCTTCTGCCGGAGTTTACGGCGGCTGAGAATGTTGCCATGCCGCTTTTGGCGCGCGGAATGAGCCGGCCATCCGCCCTGGCAAAGGCCGCGAACTGGTTAGCCGAGGTCGGTCTGAAGGCTCGGGGCGAGCATCGCTCCGGTGAACTGAGCGGAGGGGAGCAGCAGAGGGTCTCGCTTGCCCGGGCTCTGGTCACCGAACCGAAGATCCTGCTGGCGGATGAACCCACCGGGGATCTGGATACAAAGACCGGGGAGACGGTCTTCGACCTGATTCAAGGACTGCATCAGGCACACGGGCTTACCAGTGTGCTGGTAACGCATAACCTTGATTTTGCAGCGAGATGCAGCCGTATGCTCCGCCTTAGAAATGGGGCCCTCGAAGATCTGGCCAAGAGCTGATCGTCAAGGATTTCAAGGAAACGTCACAGTTACAAATACTTACGGTCCCCACCTTCCTGGGCATCCGCTTTAGGGACAGGCAGGAGCGCGAGCCTCTGCGAGTTTCGAGCGCTTCCCGGCGATCACGGAAGATATACCGGGAGTTTTGAGGTCCCGCGGCTGCGGCGGGACAAGCATCTACCTTGTACCCTTTTTGATTTCGAACCTCTTTTTCATATATTGCGTCGAATAGGTATTGATGTAGTGTAAGCAGTAACTTTTGCACGGCAGGAATGCAATTTGACGCGGCGACTACACTATTGACAGTGGATGGGTGAGCCGCAGAGCGCGGTGGCACCTAGAGTGTTCTCCAGACGGGCAGTAATGACGTGGGGAATGGTAGTGGTAAAGGCATCCTCGACGGCCCTCTTTGAGGTCCGGAGGTGGATGCCGGGTTCGAAGGGGAGAACATGTTCGAACGCTACACAGAGAAGGCGCGGCGGGTGATTTTCTTTGCCCGTTACGAAGCAAGTCAGTTTGGATCGCCTTATATTGAGACTGAACACCTGCTGCTAGGTCTGTTACGGGAAGATAAGGCTCTTACAAACCGATTTCTGCGATCGCATGCGTCGGTTGAATCGATACGCAAGCAGATTGAAGGACATACAACGATCCGGGAGAAGGTTTCTACCTCTGTAGATCTCCCTCTCTCCAATGAGTGCAAGCGGGTTCTGGCCTATGCGGCCGAAGAGGCCGAGCGGCTTTCGCACAAGCACATCGGCACTGAGCACCTGCTGCTGGGCCTGCTGCGTGAAGAAAAGTGCTTTGCTGCAGAAATCCTGACGGAGCGCGGTTTGCGGCTTCCGGCCATCCGCGAAGAGTTGCAGCGAACGACGCAGGAAAAGACCCCGACGTCGACCTCCGGTAAGGCGCAACGTGGCGAGCAGAGCATGTTGGCCGAGTTCTCGCGCGATCTGACGCAAAGCGCCCTGGATCAGCAGCTCGACCCCCTAGTGGGACGGGATTCCGAGGTCGACCGAGTAATCCAGATCCTGTGCCGCCGGACGAAGAATAATCCTGTCCTGATCGGCGAACCAGGCGTCGGTAAAACGGCCATCGTCGAAGGGCTGGCGCAGAAGATCGCTGACGGCGAAGTTCCCAGCTTTCTGGCAGACAAGCGGGTCCTGGCGCTCGACCTTTCGCTGATTGTTGCGGGCACCAAGTATCGCGGTCAGTTTGAGGAACGGCTAAAGACGATCATGAAAGAGCTGATGGAGAATCAGAACTCCATCGTCTTCATCGACGAGCTGCACACGCTTGTGGGCGCAGGTTCGGCAGAAGGTTCACTGGACGCCGCAAACATCCTGAAGCCCGCGCTGAGCCGTGGCGAGATTCAGTGCATTGGCGCGACGACACCAGGTGAGTATAGGAAGTCGATCGAGAAGGATCGTTCCCTCGAGCGTCGGTTCCAGGCTGTCAAGGTTCCTCCTCCGAACGAAGAGGACGCGGTCAAGATCATCATGGGGATCAAAGACAAGTATGAGAAGTTTCATGCTGTCAGCTACACCGATGATGCGATCCAGTTCTCTGTGTCGCACTCAAGCCGGTATATTCCCGATCGCTTCCTTCCAGACAAGGCCATCGATCTGATCGACGAGGCGGGAGCGCGGGTAAAACTACGTCAGACTTCCCTACCCGAGGAGATCACCGAGGTCCAGAAACGGATCAAGTTCATCGTGCATCGCATGGAGAACGCCATCGCGAATCACGAGTTCGAGAAGGCACGTTTCTACTCCGACGAAGAGCGCAAGGAGCGCGAGAACCTGCGGGCATTGCGGGATAAATACCACCTCGATGATTCTTCTGCGGGCATCGTGACGCGTGAGGATATCGAGGACGTTGTGAGCCGCTGGACCGGTGTTCCTATCACCTCGTTGAAGGAGGAAGAGACACAGCGGTTGTTGCGCGTTGAGGAAGAGCTGCATAAGCGCGTGATCTCGCAGGAGAAGGCCATCTCGGCGCTGGCCAGAGCGATTCGTCGCTCGCGCGCCGGGTTGAAGAACCCTGCGCGTCCGATTGGCAGCTTCCTGTTCCTCGGACCGACCGGCGTCGGAAAGACGGAGATGGCCCGAACCCTGGCGCAGTTCCTGTTCGGAAGCGAGAAGTCACTGATCCGCTTCGATATGTCCGAGTTTATGGAGAAGCACTCGGTCTCGAAGCTGATCGGTTCGCCTCCAGGGTACGTGGGCTACGAAGAGGGTGGTCAGCTGACGGAGCGCGTCAAGCGGAATCCATACTGCGTGGTGCTTCTGGACGAGATCGAAAAAGCGCATCCGGATGTCTTCAACCTGTTGCTGCAGGTCTTTGAAGACGGCCAGCTGACGGACGGTCTGGGCAACACGGTCGACTACAAGAACACGATCATCATCATGACCTCGAACATCGGAGCCAAGCATCTGCAGAAGCGGCAGGGGTTGGGCTTCCAGAGCGAGAAGGAAGACATGGTGCTCGACAAGATGGAGGAACTGGTGAAGGGCGAGGTCAAGCGCACCTTCAATCCTGAGTTCCTAAACCGTCTGGACGAGATCATCATCTTCACCTCACTCACGGATCAGGACCTGATGCAGATCCTCGAGTTGCTGGTGCAGCAGTTGAATACAAACCTGGTGCATAAAGCGATCACGATCTCTGTAGCCGACGACGCGAAGCGTTGGATCATTGAGAAGACCGCATCGGATCGTACCTACGGCGCCCGGCCTTTGCGCAGGGCGTTGCAGAAGTACATCGAAGATCCTCTGTCAGAGGCGTTGATTGCTGGCGGAATCGCGCAACGGCCGGCGTTCCTCGAGGTCTACATGGAGAATAATCAGCTGTTCTACAGACCGATCTCGAGCGACGGTGAAGAAAAGGTAGGCGGTTTCGCGCTGTCTGCTGTCTAATTCCTCGCTAAGAAAACGGATACGCCCCGGCACGACAGCCGGGGCGTATTGTTTAATCGCTGACGAAAATTCAATTTTCAAAAAGGTACAGGAGGTTTATGGATCGTCGCGAGTTTGCCACGCTGCTTCCCGCAGTGCTCACAGGAATGGCTGCCTTACCGGACCGAGCCGAAGCTGCAGAAATGGCTTCTCTCAAGTCGGGAGTCTTCAAGCCCGGCCCAGCCTCACATGGAGCCGTTCCCAAACGGGAATCCCAGCGTTTTGCTCTCGGCATGCTGACAGCTGGAAATATTCGCCTTGAAGTTCACGAGACCACCCAAGAGGTTGGGGCGCCTCACGAGCCAGAGGAGACGCACCTGCACAGCGAGGTATGGTTGGTTCGCGAAGGGACTCTCGAGCTCACCATCAACGGAACTCCACACCGCTTATCGGCGGGAGAGATGGGACTCTGTGTGGCAGGGGATAAACACTACATTCAGAACGTCGGGAACACACCAGCGACCTACTTCGTGGTGACGCTAGGTCCCCCGGAGTAGATCGCTGGCTGTTGCTCTAGACGGCTGTTGCGCTAAACAAGAGCTCTTGCAGATTTGGCAGCCTTGTTTACGGCCCCGGAGACCGTGTCTGCGATATCGCTCGCCTGGTCTCCGGCTTTGTCCACAAGATGGACTGCCTGGCTGCGAGCGCGACGAACCGCTTCCTGAGCCTCGTCGGTAAAGCGCTCTGCCTGTTCTTTGAGGTAATCGCCTGCATCCTGCAGGTAATCTCCCGCTTCTCCGATATTTTTGCGCAGCTTCTTACGGGTCCGTTCTCCGCTCTGCGGAGCATATAAAAGTGCAATCGCGGCTCCGGCACATACGCCCACTCCGAAAGCGAGCCAATAGTTTTTAGCACTCATTCTCGACCTACCTCGTAATAATCTTTTGATCTTCATAATGTTGTCTCGCGCACTCCATCGTAGGATTCGACAGCTTCCGTAGAGGTTGGCCTTCCCAGAAGATCTGATGCTTTGCCTTGAAGATTGAACGAGATAGCTTATCCGTCCAAACCTGCCAGTTTCCTCGCCTGGACGAAGATGCGAGTAAACATGGCACTATTCAGCCTGCCGGTATTCGTGTTCCGCAGCGAAGGGTGGTAGGAGCAGAGGAGATGTTTGCCATTGGGCAAAACATAGTGGGCTGCATGAGCGAAACGATAGGCGGATTTTCGCTGGATGATGCCCTGCGCAAGAAGATACGCCATGTAGCCGTCAAAGGCGATTTTGCCGAGACAGACGCCGACGCGGAGCTGGTTCAGCTCGCTGAGCTCAGCGGTCAGATGAACGGCGCAGTTGCGAATCTCCTGCGGCGACGGCTTGTCCCCCGGAGGAGCGCAGCGAACCACCGAAGCGATCCAGGCATGGCGTAATTTGAGGCCGTCGTCCCGGTGGATACCCTTCGATTGATTGGCGAAGCCGGTTTCGTGGAGTACGGGGTACATAAAATCCCCGGAACCGTCGCCCGTGAAGGGCCGGCCTGTGCGGTTGGCTCCGTGGGCTCCGGGAGCGAGACCAAGGATGAGTACACGGGCCCGTGGATCGCCGAAGCCGGGAACGGGGCGAGCCCAGTAGGTCTGATCCCGGTATGCCTTGCGCTTAGTCTCACCAATGCCTTTGCAGTAGGTGCGCAGGCGGGAACAGCTCTCGCAAGCGATGATGCCTTGCTGAATCCGGGTCAGGCTGGGAGAGATGGAAATGGGGGGCGTGCTTCTCACTGCATCTTTATTATTCGCCTTCCGGGCGTGAGACTCAACTGCTCCCAATGTGACTCCCCTATCTCCATGTTGCTAGACTTGCGAATTGATACAGAGGAAACGTTTTGGACGATAGAACGGTAAGTCGGATGTATTGGTCGCAGGTCATTCAACGCGTAAACAAATGGGGCGGACAATTGTGGGAGCAGGTTGTCCTGCGTTCCGGAGTCGTTACCATTGGAGTTCTTGTCCTGCTAGTCCTAAGCCTGGCAATTGGCTGGCGCGCCCATACCAGAGGACGTTTCGCGCGCCTGAAGGCGGAGTTTCGGGAAAAGGACGCCAGGCACGAGGTGGAGATTCCGAGACCCGGCGGGCAAGAGGCATTCACTCTCGAGCGATCTCCTATTGATGAGGGCTCGGCTCCGGAGTTCCTTTCGGCAACACTGCTTCCCGGACGCGGGTTGAATGTTCTGCAGATCACGGCCATGCTGCCCCATAAAGGTGTGGTCAGCCTGCTGGATTCCCCTTCGGTAGAGGAGGCTGCCAAAGTCATGGACGGTACAGGGGTGGATGCGAACGGAGGAGCAAGTCTCGCATTCGGCGCAGCGATCGAGGCACCGTGGTCGGGGAACCTTTTCGGGTCACCAGGAGATAAGGTTCTGACTACGAGATGGAATGGAACGGAGATTCGTGTCCCCGCCGAACGACGAGGCGAGGAGGCAGTCGCTACGGGAGGTCTTCTACTGAACCGGCAAGGCACGGCTGCAAAGACTCACGTGATGCCGGATGGCGGCGAAGGAGAGGCTGTCTATGACGCGGGCGATTTTGACGGAATGTGGCCCTCTAAGATGAGGATCAAATCGGTCGTACAGTTGAGCGGCCGATCCCTGGATATGAAGATTGTTGCCACAAATACAGGAGGTCAGCCACAGCCAGTAGGAATCGGTTGGCGGCCACGTTTTGCGCTCCTGAGCAAAGACCGCAGCAATATTCGACTTCGGCTGCCGAGTGTGACGAAGGAAGAGATTCGTGACCGGCGCTCCGGGCTGCCTACCGGCCGCCTGATCTCAGTGGAGGAGAGCAAAGAGGACTTCAGCGCAATCACCGGCAAAGAGCTTGGCGAAGAAGGCCTGGATGACACCTTTGTGCATCTGCGTCAGGCTCCTCTCGATTCCGGCCCAGTGATGGAGTTATGGGATTCCGAGAACAACTTCGGCTTGAGAATCACGATGCTGAGTGCTTCGATCAAGGCGATCCACGTATCGGCGCCGGCAGATGGCAAGTCCATCGTGCTGGAGCCTCGGTTCAACTACGACGATCCGTTCGGGACGGAGTGGTCCAAGGATGAGAAGTCCGGAATGACTATCCTCCAGCCTGGGGATTCCGTGCAATGGCAGATACGCCTGGAGATCTATGGCCCGGCCAGACCCTCTCCAAGTATGTAAAGGCTGCGGCTCCAGCTCGACACCTGGTTTGACCCTCCGCGAGGATGCCTCGTACAGTAGTACAGAGGCGCGTACCGCGCGGTCCCAATCTTTGTGAGCGACTGCTGCGCAATTTCACGCGACCCTATTGGAAGGCATGGACTTGACCCCGACAGAAACGACTGAGACGACAAACGCTGCAGAGCAGCAACCCGAGGCGGCGCACGCCCACAATCATGATCATGAACACGATCACCAGCATCAGCACGGTCCGACCCTGAATCCGGAGCTGACCAAAGAGATCGCAGTAGAAGTGCCTGCCGATGAAGTTTCGAAGGCCTATAAGAGTGTCATCAAGCGTTACCAGAAGCTGGCGCGTATTCCCGGCTTCCGCGCCGGCAAAGTGCCTGAGTCACTGGTCCGCTCGAAGTTTGCCAAGGAGCTGCGCCAGGAGGTGCTGGAGAGCCTGGTGTCCGAGCGCTTCCGTAAAGCCATCGAGGAACAGAAGCTGCGCCCGATCTCAGAGCCCCAGCTTCTCGACCTGCAACTCCACGACGGAGAGCCGCTGACGTTCAAGGCTGCTTTTGAGATCGCTCCGGAGTTCGGGGTCGAAGGCTACGACAGCGTGAGGATTGCACGTCCCGACGTTGGTCTGAGTGAGGACGAGTACCAAGCAGAGCTGAGCCGCGTTCTGGATGCCCATGCAACCGTTGAATCCGTTGAAGACGATCGTCCGTTGGCGGATGGCGACTGGGCGGAGATTCAGTTCAAGGGCGAGGTCAAGGATCTGGCTCAGACGGTGACCGAGGATGGTGTCGAGAATGCATCCAGGAACGAGCCGATCACCGGAGAGGATGTTCTGGTTGAGGTTGGTGGGAAGAATACCCTGCCTGCTTTCACCGAAGCCTTGCGGGGAGCTAAGCCCGGCCAGGAGATGAGCTTTGAGGTAGCCTACCCAGCAGAGTTTGGCGAGCCAAAGCTGGCGGGCCAGACAGTGAGCTATGACGTCACCGTCAAAGCAATCAAGCGCAAGACCTATCCGGAGCGGGACGCAGAGTTTGCCAAACAGCTGGGCAGCTACGAGAGCTGGGAGGAGTTTGAGACTCAGCTACGGGAACGCGCTGCTGATCGCAAGAAGAGCGCACTGGAGAGCCAGGCCCGCGACCGGATGCTGGATGAGTTGGTGAACAAGTTCCAGTTCCCTGTTCCAGAGTCCTTCGTGCAACAGCAGGTTGACGCTCGGCTGGATCGTGGACTGAGGGCGCTGGCTCAGCAAGGAATGAGCGCGGAAGAGATGCGCCGGCTCGATTTCGGTCGTCTTCGTGAAGCCCAGCGGGATCAGGCGCTGAATGAAGTGAAGGCTTCGATGATCCTGGACAAGATCGGGGAAGCTGAGCAGATCGCCATCAACGAGGAAGATATGGACCGGGAGCTCCTGATGCTGTCGCTGCAGTCGCGTGAGCCATTGGAGACACTGCGTGACCGCCTGTCGAAGGACGGCGGCCTCGATCGGATTCGCGAGCAGATGCGGCGCGAAAAGACAGCAAGCGTGCTCTACGAGAAGCTGGCCTCGTAAGAGTAATCCCTTTAGCTCACAACCCGGTTTTAACAACAAAAGGAAAGAGAGCGTTATGGGACTGGTACCGATGGTGATCGAGCAGACGAGTCGTGGCGAGCGTGCCTACGACATCTACAGCCGTCTGCTTCGCGACAACATCATTTTTCTGGGAACCCCGATCGACGACAACATCGCGAACGTGATCATTGCGCAGATGTTGTTCCTGAGCGGTGAGGACCCGGAAAAAGACATTCAGCTCTACATCAACTCGCCTGGCGGGTCAATTACGGCGGGTCTGGCGATCTACGACACGATGCAGTACATCAAGAATGACGTCGTGACCTTCTGTATTGGTCAGGCGGCATCGATGGGTGCATTTCTCCTGATGGCAGGCAAGAAGGGCAAGCGGTTTGCTCTTCCTAACTCGCGCATCCTGATCCACCAGCCGTCCATGGGTGGTTTGAGCGGGCAGGCGACGGATATCGACATCCATGCACGAGAGATTCTTCGCATCCGCGAGATCACGAACAAGCTGATGAGCGCCAGTACGGGACAGACGCTTGAGAGAATCGAGCGGGATGTCGAGCGTGACTTCATCATGACGGCACCGCAGGCCAAAGAGTACGGCATTATCGATGACATTATCGACAGGCCACGTACTTAGGAAAGACGCGATGGAAGACCAGAGGCCCGGGGTGACCCGGGCCTTGCTGTTTCAGGAGGCATAGGGGCAGGTTCCCCCAGCAACGCTCCCTCTCTGGAAACGGGTGTAAGATCATTAATAGAAGGTTAGCTGTACCGGTTTACCAGGAGTCGTCCCAGCTATGAAAACGTCCCGGGGTTCAGAGGAATCGCTTCGCTGCTCTTTTTGCCACAAGTCGCAGGATGCCGTGGCTAAGCTGATCTCGTCACCCTCGGATTATCCGCGGGCTTACATTTGCGATGAGTGTGTAGCGGTCTGCAATTCCATCCTCGAGGACGATCGCACGGAGGCCGCCCCTGGCGCTGCTCCTGCTCACCTGCCGAAGCCGCAAGAGGTAAAGGCATTTCTGGATGAGTACGTCATAGGACAGGACACCACCAAAAAGAAGCTTGCCGTAGCGGTCTATAACCACTACAAGCGAATCCAGATGAATAAGACTCGCGGCAACGATGTTGAGTTGGCGAAGTCGAACATTCTTCTGGTCGGCCCGACGGGTTCGGGTAAGACCTTGCTGGCGCATACGTTGGCGAAGATGCTGGACGTACCGTTCGCCATTGTCGATGCAACGACGCTGACCGAGGCCGGTTACGTTGGCGAAGATGTCGAGAACATCATTCTGAAGCTGCTGCAGGCCGCCGATGGCGATGTGGCACGAGCGCAGTGCGGCATCATCTACATCGACGAGATCGATAAGATCGGACGCAAGGACGAAAATCCCTCGATTACTCGTGACGTTTCGGGTGAGGGTGTGCAGCAGGCGCTGCTCAAGATTCTGGAAGGCACCGTTGCCAATGTTCCTCCGCAAGGCGGACGAAAGCACCCGCACCAGGAGTTCACCGCGGTCGATACGACGAACATCCTGTTTATCTGCGGCGGCGCTTTTGTTGGGCTCGAGAAGGTCATTGGCCGTCGCGTCGGCAAGAAGGCTCTCGGCTTTCGTGCCGTGGCCGATCCGGATGCGGTGGATGGAGAGGTCATGCCGATTCGAGCACAGCGTGACTCCGAGCTCTTGCGTCAGGCAGAGCCGCAGGACCTGCTGAAGTACGGGCTGATCCCTGAGTTTGTTGGCCGTCTGCCGGTGATGGGGATTCTGGACGAGTTGGACGAAGCGGCTCTGATCGAGATTCTTACCAAGCCCCGGAATGCGATTCTCAAGCAGTACGCGAAGCTGTTCGACTTCGAAGGCGTCAAGGTGACTTTCACGGAAGAGGCGGCGAGAGCCATAGCGCGTGAGGCCCTGCTGCGAAAGGTCGGAGCCCGCGGGTTGCGCATGATTATCGAAGAACTGATGCTGGACTTGATGTATCACATTCCCGGCAACAAGAAGGTCAAGGAGATTGTCATCACTGACACGATGGTAAAAAATCGTGACCTCACGGTTCCCATGCTTCTTGAAAAAGCAGGGTAATCAGATCTCCTGGTTGACTTGCAAACCAGTTGCCAGATGCATTTCTGTTCCTGCGTCATTCCAGAGAGAGGCAGGAATTCTGTCAAGCGCGATGTGACGGCTTTTCTGCTACTTTTTCGCTATCAACCTGTCTGGCACGAAGCAGTACAATCACCTGAAGCCGAGTACAGGGTGCATCTTTGCATTCTTTTAAGCGTCTAAACGGGGAGAACAATGAGTAACCCAAACAAAGAAACTTTAAGCGGCAGCACCCAGAAGCTTCCCATGATGCCGATTCGCGACATGGTCATCTTTCCCTACATGATGACGCCGTTCGTCGTCGGCCGCGAATCGAGTGTACGCGCTCTTGAGGAGGCACTGTCCGGCGACAGAAAGATCTTCCTGGCCACTCAGCACGATGCGTCCGTCGACGAACCCACTGCGGATGACATCTATGCCACCGGCACGATCGGAAACATCGTCCAGAGCGTGAAGATGCCGGATGGCAACATCAAGGTTCTTGTTGAAGGCGTGGAACGCGCACGCTCCATCGAGGTCAATGATGCTGACGGCTTCTTTGTCGCCACGGTACGCACTGGCCGAACGCAGCTGGACATGACGCCTCAGGTCGAGCAGCAGATGCAACGCGTTCATTCCCTGTTCGAACAGTACGTAAAGCTGCAGCAGTCTTTGAACTACGAGACGATGGCCGCGAGTGTTCGCCCGGATGAACCCGCAAAGCTTGCCGATACGATTGCAGCAAACTTGCAATTGTCGATCGAGGAAAAGCAGCAGCTCCTGGAAGTCTTTGATCCCGAGCAGAGGTTGACCAGAGTTGGCGATGTGCTTGATCTTGCGATTGAGAAGCTCAACATGGATCGCACCATCCAGTCGCGCGTAAAGCGGCAGATGGAGAAAGCTCAGAAAGAGTACTACCTCAACGAAAAGATCAAGGCGATCCAGAAAGAGCTTGGCCGTGGCGAGAAGTCCGAGTTCGATGAACTGAAGAAGAAGATTGAAGCGGCAGGCATGCCGAAGGAAGTTCAGGAGAAGTCACTTCAAGAGCTGAAGAAGCTCGAAGCGATGCCCCCGATGTCGGCTGAGTCTACCGTCTCCAGGAACTATCTGGACTGGCTTCTGGCCGTGCCGTGGAAGAAGCGATCGAAAGAGATCCGTTCCATTGAGCATGCAGAGACGATTCTCAACGAAGATCATTACGGGCTCGAAAAGATCAAAGAGCGCATCCTCGAGTTTCTTGCTGTACGGCAGCTTGTCAAGAATCCCAAAGGTTCGATCCTGTGCTTCGTCGGGCCTCCAGGCGTTGGCAAGACCTCGCTCGGCATGTCCATTGCCAAGGCGACCGGCCGTAAGTTTGTTCGAATGTCACTGGGCGGTGTGCGCGATGAGGCTGAGATCCGCGGCCACAGACGCACTTATATCGGAGCTCTTCCCGGTCAGATTATTCAGTCGATGAAAAAGGCGGGGACGAAGAACCCGGTTTTCATGCTGGATGAGATCGATAAGATGGCCTCTGACTTCCGTGGCGATCCGGCTAGTGCCCTTCTCGAGGTTCTGGACCCAGAACAGAACACCTCCTTTCAGGATCATTATCTTGATGTCGAATATGACCTGTCACAGGTGCTTTTTGTAGCGACTGCCAATGTTCTGCACACGATCCCGGGCCCGCTGCAGGACCGCATGGAGATCTTGCGCCTGCACGGCTATACCGAGCTTGAGAAGTTGGAGATTGCGAAACAGTATCTGGTGAAGAAGCAGCGGGAAGCCACCGGTCTCACCGAGAAGCAGGTTGTGTTCGAGGACGATGCGATCAAGCATCTGATTCGCGGTTACACCCGGGAAGCCGGCGTAAGAAATCTCGAACGCGAGATTGGAAATGTTTGCCGCAAGGTCGCTCGTCGTGTGGTTAAGAACGGGCCGTCTCACGAAGAAGTCATCACCGTAGAAAATCTCTCGGATCTGCTGGGAGTGGCGAAGTTCCGTGACTCCCAGGTTCACGAGAAGAGCGAAGTCGGCCTCGTCACCGGTCTCGCATGGACCGAGATGGGAGGGACGATTCTGCAGACCGAGGTTCAGGTTCTTGACGGCAAGGGAAAACTGACGACGACCGGCCAACTCGGCGATGTTATGCAGGAGTCGGCGCAGGCGGCATTGAGCTACATCCGCTCCCGTTCGCATCAACTGGGGCTCGGCAAGGACTTCTACCGAAACGTAGATATTCACGTCCACGTTCCAGAAGGGGCGATCCCGAAGGATGGTCCATCCGCCGGTATCACGCTTGCGACGGCTCTGGCGAGCGCGCTGACAGGAATCAAAGTGCGCCGCGACATCGCCATGACGGGAGAGATTACGCTGCGCGGAAAGGTCCTGCCGATCGGCGGTCTTAAAGAGAAGCTGCTGGCAGCGCATCGTGCAGGCATCTTCGAGGCGATTCTTCCGGACGAGAACAAGAAAGATCTTGCGGAACTCCCCGAGCTCCTCAAGACTTCCATGAAGCTGCACTTCGTGGAGGACATGGATCAGGTTCTGCAGATTGCGCTGGAAGGAAAACTTCCAGAACTTAAGGAAGAGCATCCTGAGGCGCTTGCCACAGTTCTTCCGGCCAATATGGAGATTCCTCCGCAGCCGGTCTCGCGGCAGTAGTTCCCTTCAACTTGCACACCATCGAAACAGCCGGGTCTCTAAGAGGCCCGGCTTTCGTTTTGGCACCCTAGGCAGCGCGCCTTCCGCTGATGAAATGCATGATTACCGACAGGACTGCAAACAGAAGCAGAAGATGTATTAAGACCCCGGCGGTTTTAAAGACCAGGAAACTGGCGATCCAAATGACAAACAAGACTACAGCTAAAATTAGAAACATCGCAGTTGCCTTCTTTCTATAGCTAAAATACTTGACATCTGTAAGATAAGAGGTCAGATGAGCGGGAATCGTTGCTCGGGCAGCATTCGGTCCTCCTGATGGAAAAAGGCACCGGGGACCCCGGTGCCTTTTCAGAACGAATATCTGCTGATATGCGGTTTCTTAGCTACAGCCACCCGCAATAGACGGGATCAACATAATCTCGTCTCCATCCTGAAACGCATAGGTTTCTCCTCCGAGAAAGCGAATGTCTTCATCGTTGACGTAGATGTTGATGAAGCGGCGCAGCTTACCATCCTCATCCTTGATCTGCGTTCCCAGAGCCGGGAAGGTCTGATCGATATCGGAGAGCAGCGCCGGAAGGTTTTCGGCGGTGGAGTCGAATTGCTTGCGACCGTCGGTGTGACGGGTAAAAGCGGTGGGAAGCGTTACTTTGACGGCCATCTGTTTCAGTTTCCTCCTGCTGTAACCAAAGCGGGCTCGGGAAGCTCGTCGAGCTCACGTAAATAGGCATCGAAATCGGCCAGGCGCGGACGAACAGCGCGCCCCTGCTGATAGTGTCCTGCCACGGCATCAGTCGTCTTGAGGCCATTGCCTGTAATGACGCTTACCGTAAGTTCTTCGGGCGAGATGCGGCCGTGGGCGTAGAGCCGCGCCGTAACAGCAGTGGTAACGCCCCCCGCGGTCTCTGTGAAGATTCCCTCGGTCTCGGCAAGCTCCTGAATGCCCGAAACGATCTCGACATCGGAGACATCTTCAGCCCAGCCACCCGTCTCCTGGATCATCTTGGCCGCTGCCGGGCCATCTGCAGGGTTTCCAATAGCAAGAGAGCGCGCAATCGTGTTTGGACGCTGCGGCTCGATGTAGTCCAGCCCCTGCTTGACGGCCTGCGAGATAGGAGAGCAGCCTGTGGCCTGTGCACCGAAGAAACGCACGGGTTTATCTTCCACCAAACCGAGATAGACCAGCTCCTGAAACGCCTTGCGTATCTTACGAATCAACGATCCACCGGCCATCGGAACGACGACGTTATCAGGAAGACGCCAGCCGAGCTGCTCGGCAATCTCATAGCCGACGGTCTTGGATCCTTCCGCGTAGTAAGGCCGCAAATTGACGTTGACGAAGCCCCAGTTGTACTCGTCCGCAATCAGGGTGCAGAGGCGGTTGACATGGTCGTAGTTGCCATCGATGCGGACCAGGCGAGCGCCGTAAACCTGCGTGTTGAGAATCTTCGCTGCTTCAAGATCGGAAGGAACCAGAACGCACGCCTTCAATCCAAGACGAACCGCCTGTGCGGCCACGGAGTTGGCGAGGTTTCCCGTTGAAGAGCAGCCAACGGTCTCAAAGCCGAAACCCTGGGCGTTTGCAAGTGCTATGGAGACGACGCGGTCCTTGAAGCTAAGCGTGGGGAAGCATACGGCATCGTTCTTTACGTAGAGGTTGGAAGCGCCGATTCGCTTGCCGAGATTCTTCGCCTTGACGAGAGGGGTAAATCCGACTGGAAGGTCTGGCTCAAAGCCTCTCGGCAATGGGAGCAATGGAGCATATCGCCAGATGTTCGCAGGTCCCTTCGCGATCGCTTCACGGGTAAAGATGCCGCGTGCGGAGTCGAGATCGTATACCACCTCGAGGGGTGCAAGGCAGTCCGGACACGCGGAGAGCGGCTGGTTGCCAAACCGCTTGCCGCACTCATTGCATTTCAGCTCGTAGACCGTCGAGGTACAGGAATAGCTCATTTACGCTCTCTCCAAGGCGGAGGAGGTAAAGTCGTATGACGTCTCTCATGAAATTCTGCACATGTAAAAAACATGTGCAGCAAGGTGGATTGAAAATCGCGGGGTTACTGATAAGTTCACCCCTCGAATCCCATGTACCCTGTTTCCAGGAGAGAGTTGACACCGGTCGCCTGAAATAATGGTTTCAGGCCGGTTGTCGTGGCGTCATAGGGCTCGTCCCTCAACCACTCTTCATGAAATTCGCGTCTGGGTCGGAAACCGCCCGAATCAGACTGAATGTTTCTTTTTTAACACATTACAAAAGAAGTCGCAAGCAAGGCACTCGCTCCCGTTACGTTTCAGTTGTTTACGGTGAGGATATCCTTTACCCCTTGAACGAATGCGGCAGGATCGAACTCGGTGCGGAGAATATCATCCGGGCAGTCAGTAAGGATCGCAACCCGCCAGTTACAGACAAAGGCGACACGCTGTTTCGGCTCCGCTTCCTTGATCGTCGAACAAAGGTCTTCGGCACTGTGGATAGCCGGTTCTCCTTCAACATCGACGAGAACGAGATCGTAGCGCTTCTCTGAGAACTTTCGCAGGATATCGGGCGCGGAGAGAGCGGAATCGACATCAAATCCAGAGACACGAAGGATCTGATCGCGCAGGGGGCGCAACGTTTCGCGGCTGCAAAGATGGAGAATGGAGGGTTTGGCCGAGGTAGATTTCATGTAGTGTCGCAAACTTCTGACATACGGGACAAGCACGCCCTGGTCTTCCAGCGAGAACAGTGTGCCGCAGTCGGGATAGGAGGCAGGCTTATTATTTCATCGAATTCAACGCCAGAAAAGACGCAAATAGAAGTTAGGAAGGATCGTAGTTGAGATTTGGGCCCAGCCAGCGCTCGACCTCGGTCAAGGCCATCCCCTTGCGTTGCTGGTAGTCCGCGACCTGGTCGCGATCGATTTTGCCGAGACTGAAGTACCGGGACTCAGGATGCGCGAAGTAGAGCCCGCTGATGCTCGATCCAGGCCACATGGCAAACGACTCCGTGATTTGGATTCCCGTGTTCTTCTCCACATCGAGCAGTCGCCAGATCGTTCCCTTTTCCGTATGGTCCGGACACGCTGGGTAGCCCGGAGCAGGCCGAATTCCCCGATACTTCTCTTCGATCAGATCGCTGTTATTCAACTTCTCGCAGCGACCGTATCCCCACTCTTCGCGAACACGCTTGTGCAGGCATTCTGCAAACGCTTCCGCCAGGCGATCGGCAAGTGCCTCCGCCATAATCGCGTTGTAATCATCGTTCTCCGCCCTGAACCGTTCGCAGAGCTTCTTGAGGCCGATTCCGCTTGTGACCGCAAATGCGCCAATCGAATCCTTCAGACCTGTTTCCTTTGGGGCGATAAAGTCTGACAGAGATCTGCAGGGCTCATTTCCCTCACGGTTTACCTGCTGGCGCAGGAAATGAAGACGGGTGAGTTCCCTTGTGCGTGTGTCGTCTGTGTAGAGCGCTACGTCATCGCCGACGGCATCCGCCGGAAAGAATCCGTAGACACCGCGCGCCGTAATCAGATCTCCCTCGATGATCCGATCCAGCAGAGCGTTACCTTCCTGGAACAACTGGCGCGCCTGCGCACCGTATTCTTCATGATCGAAGATGCGCGGATAAATTCCCTTCAGTCCCCACGCATGAAAAAAGGGAGACCAGTCGATGAAGTCGCGCAGTGTTGCAAGCGGGAAGTTGTCGAGAACGCGAATGCCCGTAAATTCCGGTACTCCAAGATCCTCCGGACGCCACTCGATGGGAGTTCTCCGGCGGCGGGCCTCTTCGAGAGAGACCGCCTTGTGTCGCGGCGCAGCGTGCGACCTTCTCACTGCCTCATACTCCGCTTGATGCTGCTTCAGGAAGACAGCTTTGCTCTCTTCGTTTAACAGCGTAGTTGAGACGGGAACTGCGCGGCTGGCATCGAGCACGTGGACCACCGGCGCACTGTAGTGCGGCGCTATCTTAATGGCAGTGTGTGCCCTGCTCGTCGTTGCCCCTCCAACCAGCAGAGGCTGCGTAAAGCCCTGCCGCTCCATCTCCCGCGCAACATGCACCATTTCGTCCAGCGAAGGAGTGATCAGTCCGCTCAGTCCGATGATGTCGGCTTTCACCTCTTTGGCGCGGGCGAGAATCTTCTCTGCTGGAACCATCACCCCGAGGTCAATCACCTCGTAGTTGTTGCAGGCGAGCACAACTCCAACGATGTTCTTTCCGATATCGTGGACATCGCCCTTTACGGTTGCAAGCACGATCCGGCCCTGCGTCTTGACCTCCTGGCCAGCAGCGGCCATGGCCGCCTTCTCTGCCTCCATAAATGGGGTGAGGTACGCCACCGCCTTCTTCATCACCCGGGCGGACTTGACCACCTGCGGCAGAAACATCTTGCCCGCCCCGAACAGGTCGCCGACGACGCTCATCCCGGCCATCAGCGGGCCTTCAATGACCAGCAGTGGGCGTCCCAACCCGGCGCGCGCCTCTTCCGTGTCGGCTTCGATGTAGGTATCGATCCCTTTGACCAGGGCATGGGTCATGCGCTCTTCGATGGTTCCGCTACGCCAGGCCTCTGTCTTCTTCTCTGTTGCAGTTCCATCTGCTCCCGCAGCCTTCAGCGCCTCGCCGTAATCGACCAGCCTTTCGGTCGAATCCGGACGGCGGTTGAGCAAGACATCTTCAACCAGAACCTTCAGCTCGGGATCGATCTCTTCGTAGATCTCAAGCTGACCGGCGTTGACGATGCCCATGTCCAATCCCGCGGCGATGGCGTGATACAGGAAGGCCGAATGCATCGCCTCTCGAACTTTATTGTTACCGCGGAAGCTGAAGGAGATGTTCGAAACGCCACCTGACACCTTCGCATGAGGAAGGTTAGCCTTGATCCACCGCACGGCGTTGATAAAGTCGACCGCGTAGTTGTTATGCTCCTCCATGCCGGTCGCGACCGTCAGGATATTTGGATCGAAGATGATGTCTTCCGGCGCGAATCCCATCTCATCCACCAGAATCCGGTAAGCGCGCCCGCAGATGCGAATCTTGTCTTCGTACGTGGCAGCCTGGCCCTGCTCGTCGAAGGCCATTACCACAACTGCCGCGCCGTATTTCAGAATCGTTCGGGCCTGCTGGCGGAATTTGTCCTCGCCTTCCTTCAGCGAGATCGAGTTCACGATTCCCTTGCCCTGAAGGCACTTCAGTCCTGCCTGGATGACCTCCCATTTCGAGGAGTCGACCATGAACGGAACCTTCGCGACCTCTGGCTCGCTCGCGAGCAGCTGCAGATAGCGCGTCATCGCGGCCACGCCGTCGATCATGCCTTCATCCATACAGATGTCAAGAACATTGGCACCGTTCTCTACCTGCTGGCGCGCAACACTTACGGCATCTTCGTACTTGCCCTCTTTAACCAGCCTGGCAAACTTGGGAGAGCCGGCCACATTAGTCCGCTCGCCGATGACGATAAAAACGCCTGGCTGCTGCGTGAATGGCTGGGAACCCGAGAGTCGAAGTGGTTTTGTTTCTACGACCGCAGAACTACTATCCGATACGCTCACGCCGCGACCTCTGCTCTGGCCCGGCCAATCGGTCGCGGTGCCTTCCCTTCAAGCGCTTTCGCAATCGCAGCAATATGCTCCGGCGTATTCCCGCAGCAACCGCCTGCGATATTAATCAGGCCGCCGCGGGCAAAGTCTCCGAGGAAACGCGCCATGTCCTCGGGATTCAGGTCGAACCCTGTCGGCGACAAGGGATTCGGCAGGCCCGCATTGGGGTACGAAGAGACCGCCACGTTCGCCTTCTCTGAAAGCTCTTCCAGGAAGGGATACATCAGGTCCGGGCCGAGAGAGCAGTTCAGACCCACGGAAAGCGGTTTTGCGTTCTCCACAGCGTTCCAGAACGCTTCAATTGTCTGTGCGGAGATCATGGTCTCCCCACCGCGGCCTACGGCGGCCGAAATCATGATTGGCAGCTCTTTAGCGTCTTCGTCAAAGACCTCACGAATGGCCACCAAGGCCGCCTTCGCATTCAGCGAATCGAAGATCGTCTCCACCAGCAGCAGATCGGACCCTCCAGCGATGAGCGCGCGCACCTGCTGCGCGTAAGCGGTCTTGACCTGGTCGAATGTGACTACGCGAAACCCAGGATCGTCGGCGTCGGGCGAGTTTGAAAGCGATACTGTCAACGGACCGATCGCACCGGCGACAAATCGCTGCCGTCCCGACTGGTTCGCCACGCGATCCGCCCACTCGCGGCATTGCCGAGCCGACTGCTCGTTGATCTCCCAGGCGAGGTCGCCTAGAAACTTGTCATCGATGATCTTTTGGTAGAACTCAGGATCCTTCCGTCCACCATGCTCACGCGGATCATCGACAAAAAATTCGCTCTGCGAGATGCTCGTCGCACCAAACGTATTGGTTTCGATGATGTCGGCGCCTGCCTCCAGAAAGCGGCGGTGAATATCGCCGATCATCTCGGGCTGCGTCAGTGAGAAAAGGTCGCCGTTGTTCAAGAGGTCCTTATTCGCGTCCTTGAAGCGCTCACCACGCATATCCGCCTCTTTCATCCCATAGGTACGGATCGTCGTGCCCATTGCGCCATCGATGATGGCGATACGGCTTTCAAGCACCTTCTGCAGGGGATGTAATTTGGCTGTGGTCATCTTTATCTGACGTCTTTCCGGCATCTCGCGATTCAATTCGCGGCTCATCGATGGCTCGGCCTCGGATACCTGTCGCTGCCGCGCCTTCTCTGTGTTCTAGGCCAGAACCTCTGCCTTGTCCTTATCCGAGAGCACGACATCGGGCATAGCGGGAGTAGGCACCAGCAAATCTTCTTTGCGCATCACCAGGGTCGTCGCGTTCAAGGAGGCGAGCTCGAACCCATGGCCGTGAGTAATGGCGTCGGTAGGGCAGGCTTCTACGCAGTAACCGCAGAAAATGCAGCGGTTATAGTCGATGTTGTAGACCTTGGCGTAGCGTTCCGCGCTCGAAATGCGCTTCTCGTTCGTGTTATCGGCGGCTTCAATATAGATACAGTTCGAAGGGCATGCGGCAGCGCAGAGGAAGCATGCAACGCACTTTTCCAGGCCATTTTCGTCGCGCTGCAGCTGGTGCTTTCCACGGAAACGCTCCTGGAATTTCGCGCCGCGCATGGGGCCTTTGCCGTCGGGATAGTTCTCAACTTCCGTAGGCTGGAAAGCCTCTCTCAATGTAACGCTCATTCCCTTAGCGATGGCAGCGGCATTGCGAACGATAGACATAGATCAAGTATAGCGTGGAGGAGGGAGTCTCCGCAGGCAGGCGTCACCGGATACCCTCCTGGCCGTCCAACGCGCCCGGATCTGAACAACACCATTGGCAGCTTTCGTTGGGCGACCGGCGTCGAGGGTCTCGGATGTGAGAAGAGGGGCAGCTCCGCTCGTCGCAAGGGCCGATAAAAACTCAGCGCTGGGTACGGAACCTCTCCTCGAGAGGTTCCGTCAGCGCCGGAGAACAGGTCTTAGCTGGATCGGGAACCCGCGATCGATTCGACCCGTTCCAAAATCAGGCCGACCTGATGGTCGTTATGGTATCCGTCACGTTCGGCACGGCGCCGACCGGCCGCTGCTATACGGGTACGTGCAGCCTCATCCGGCAGATAGCGCCGAATTTTTTCGACAAGCTCGTCATAGCCGGTGAAGAATTCCGCTTCCTCTCCCTCGACGAATCTATCCATATGGCCCTGGGATCGTTCAGCGAGAAGAAACCCTCCGCATCCTGCGATCTCAAAGCTCTTGTGAACAAATTCATCCTGATTAGAACGCGTAATAAAACTCAGGTTGATCTTGGATCGCCAGATCGCCTCTCGATATTGATCGCGGTAGAGTTCCCCTTCCCGGTACAACTTCGAGAACTGCTCTGGCGTAAGCGCGCGCTGCCACCCGCGAGGCGGTCCGGAGATAACCACACTGAACTGCTCTGAGAGCTTCGCAAGAATCGCACCGCGATCATCGTAATGTGTGCCTGAAAAAGAGACGTCCCGGTTGCGATCCTTATCGGACCAGCTTTCCGGAGGCGGAAAGTGCATCGTCGGCTCATATGCGGTCTGAATTTTGATAACGTCCCGAGCGCCGCGGGAACGATAATCCTGAATATTTTTATCGCGCTGAACGACGTGCAGGTCGTAGTGCGGGATAGATTTCATGTAAAGCCGCCATCCCGGGTCCTGACGGGGCCCGAAGGGGTTGTCGATCATATAGCTGACCGTGACGATGCCAAGCGAACGCAGATGGTCTAGAGTCTGCGGCTTCATCCATAACAGCTTGTCCGCCCAAAGAACGTCAGGTCGTTCCCGCTCCGCAATCTGGATGATGTCACGGTTCAGCCGATCTACATGCGGCCCCATGACGAGCCTGAAAACAATTCGGCGAATAAAGGAATTGGAAGGAGCATACGAGATGGAATCCAGGGGAACAACCTGATGCCCCAGTCGTTCGAGGGCCCAGAGACGGTACAACGCAGAATCGTTCGGCGAAAGGCTCGCAGCGTAGAGAATCTTCATTCCAATCTATTATCCGCTAGAGCGAACTTTGTTATTTCTCCCGTAACAGGGCGATCACCTGCTCAGCATGAACGACACCGACCAGCCTTCGATCTGTATCGACGACTGGAAGAGAGCGGAGATTGTATTTATCGAAGAGCTCGGCAACTTTTCGGCCTGAGGTGTCGACCTGACAGGTGACTAAATGCCCCCGAGTCAGGTCGGAGAGAAGATCCGTAGAGGTTGCCAGAAGGACATGAACGATGGGGATCACCGCGAAGGGGCGCTCCTCGGCGTCGAGAAGGTAGATGTCGGTAATGAGTTCGATATCGCCTTCGAACTGGCGTATCGCTGTGTGAACGTCCGCGGTGGTGCCGGTCGCCGGCAGAGCAACGTATTCGGTGGTCATCCGTCCAGCAGCGGAATCCTGCGAAAACTCGAGAAGCTCTTCGACCTCCTGGCGCTCCTCCGGATCCATCTCCTCAAGGATCGCCTCGGACTTTTCTTCCGAAAGCTCGGCAAGCAGATCTGCCGCTGCGCCGGGATCCATCTCTTCGACGATGCCGGCCACTTGTTCCGAGTCCAGAGACTGAATGAGGGATTTCTGAAGCTTGGGTTCAACCTCCTCCAGCGTTTCCGCCGCAACCTCTTCATTCAGGCTTCTGAACAACGCTTGGCGTTCGGGAGGGGCAAGTTCTTCAAGGATGTCCGCGATATCCGATGGATGCATCTGTGAAAGATGATCCTGATCGACCTTGAGGCGAACCCTGCGCGCGGGGTCGATAAGATCGACAAACTCCCACGGAATAACGCTTGGACTGAAGCGACACGCCAGGCGGTCGACGGTGGTCACAGGCAGGCCCTTGAGCAGACGTCGAACGGCTCCACGAAGGCCTACCTCTACTTCGACAATTCGCAGGGCGAGGGTGGAGTCGGATGTCTCCTCCCAATCCATGTTCACATCATTGACCCGTACAACCTTACGTCCATGAACGTCGATGATCTGCTGATCAAGCAGATCGCGCTCCAGGAGAACAAGCGCAGCATCCTGAGGGGTCTCAATGAGGGCCGTCCCGTTCCTCAGGCGAAGTCCATGGGCAGATCTCTCCACATCTTTTATTTGAGCAAGCGTGCCCTGATTCCCGTTGCGTTTGCCTGAGGGCTTGATCAGGAACCCCAGCACCCGTGAGGAATCGTCGCCGGGCAAAACCGCAAATTCATGCACACGCCCGAGAAACGCACCCTGCGCATCGGTCAGGGCGCTGCCGACCAAGGCGGAGACTGTCGTTTTGAGATTGCCATGTCGAGTCATAGGGTTACTCGCGCGAGATTACCAGATATTCCGTGAAAACTTGAGAGGTCTGCCGCTCCCCGCCACAACCCGCTGTCGCCGGAAGAGTATGGGTTCAAACCTGAAGAACCGGAACAAACCGAGGTAACGAACGATCGGAAGCAAATGTCCTTTTCTTCGCATGTTAGCGCACCTGATTTGCCGATAGGGTAGATGTTGTGTTTAGGTAGGAACTTCCGGGCGGTACAGCCTCCGGCGTTGAGATGCAGGAGCGAGGGAGCAAATCTTGACATTCGTGGAAAGCACAAGCACACTGCCATCATCGCTGTTGTCTGCCATTGACGACGGGCACACAAGAACTTCAAGGACATCCTTGGCCGACTCAACGACAAGCCGCGTCAGTTACACTCTCGATTCGACACTGGATAGTGTGAATAAGATTGAGCAAACTGCCGAGCAATATGCTCAACGCGCCGGATTCGACGAAGAAGCCATTCCCTATATCGCCATGGCGGTACGGGAAGCAGCCGTCAATGCCGTACTGCACGGAAACGCCTATGATATGGGCAAGCACATCACGGCTTCTTTCGAAACCACCTCGAACGACCTTGTGATTCGAATCACGGACCAGGGCCCCGGGCTTGACCCAAGCACACTCCCCGACCCGCTCGCTCCGGAAAACATCCTGCGTGGATCAGGACGCGGCATCTTTCTGATTCGATCTTTCATGGATGAGGTAAACTTTCGCAAGTTGCATCCCGGTACCGAGCTCACCCTCATTAAGCACCGCACACCCGCGAAGTCGGGGACCTAAGGAGAACAGCAAACATGAGCATGAAAGTATCTACTCGCCAAGTGGACGGCGTCACTATCCTGGATCTGAGCGGCCGCATCACCCTGGGCGAAGGCAGCGTAACAGTTCGCGACACGGTTCGCGACCTGCTGGCGAAGGGGCAGAAGCAGATTCTTTTGAACCTGGCTGACATCAATTACATTGACAGCTCGGGCATCGGAGAACTCGTCAGCGCATTTACGACAGTGAAAAATGCCGGGGGTGAACTGAAGCTGCTCAATCTGACCAAGAAGGTTCAGGATCTCCTTCAGATCACCAAACTCTACACCGTCTTCGACGTACGCGATGACGAAGCCACCGCGGTATCCTCCTTCACCAAGTAAACTCCACTCCAAATAAGAAAGGCCGTCGTTGAAGAACGACGGCCTTTTTTCGTGCCAAGGTTCACTCGGCTTCGGATTTACTTCGAGAAGTCGACCTTGGGCGCGACACTGTTTTCAGGGTTCCCCTTGAAATACTCATCCCGGTAGTGGAAACCGGCCATGCCGGCCCAGATACTGTTTGGGAACTGCCGAACGTAGACATTGTAATCCTCAAGAACACGGTTGTACCGCTGCCTTTCCACAGCAATGCGATTTTCCGTGCCGGCCAGCTCATCGTTCAGGCGCATGAACTGATCGTTACCCTTCAGGTTAGGGTACTGTTCCTGCAGCCGGAAGAACGGCCCTAGAGCGACGTCGAGCTTCCGATTGGCATCGATGTTGGCCGAGTGGTCCGACCCCGCCGCCAGCACACCTGCACGGGCGTTGGCGATGTTGGTAAGAATGGTCGATTCTTCAGCCACATAGCCTTTGACCGAAGCAACCAGGTTTGGAATCAGGTCCAAACGTCGCTGTTGTACGATATTGACCTGCGAATAGGCCTGGTTGATCGCCTCATTTTTCTGGACCAATGTGTTTTTGGTACTTACATAGCTTCCGCCTGCAAAAAGGAGGAGCACAATGATGAGGCCAACAACGCCCAGAACAATCCATAAAGGTTTCATTTGTCTCGAACCGGTTTCCTTTCTTGAGCTTTACATGGCCGAAAGGCGTCTCGGCTGTACTGTATCATTCCCCAGATCTCGGTATGCACCCACACTAAAAGCTTGCCCCGCCGCCGCCCGACCTGCCACCGCCAAAACCGCCGAATCCGCCTCCATCGCCACCGCCACCACCCCAGCCGTCACGATCGTCTCCTCCGCGATAGCCGCCTCCCCGCCCTCCGCCCATCAGGCTTCCGAGCAGAAAAAAGATCAATCCGATATTACCGGTGCGGGCCAGAACGAAGAGCAACAGCAGAATCGCTCCGCCGCCGATAAGGACCTGCGTCAGGGTAAGTGGAGCCGCCTGCCGTTGAGGAACCTGCCGCCCATACGGGTGGCCTGGAAGGGTTAGAGTTACTCCGGCATCCTGAGCGATGATGCCGGCAAGCTGCCGCACTCCCAGGGGCACCGCCGTGTTGTAATCACCTCGGTTCGCCGCCGGAACCATGGAGCGTCCGATATCTCCAACCTTGGCATCGTTGAGGATTCCCTCAAGGCCGTAGCCGACTTCAATCCTTCCGCGCCTGGGAGTCATCACCAGAACCATCAGGACGCCACGATCGTCCTTGTTGCCGACGCCCCACTTGTCCTCAAGCTCGGTAGCGAACTCCTCGATCGTTTGGTCATCGTCGAGCTGCTTGATCGTCACAACTGCAATCTGAGCATGGGCCTGACGGTCCACCTGCCCGCAGAGGGTCTCCATCTCCTGCTTGGTGGTGGGTGAAAGCACTCCCGCAAAATCACTGATGTAGCCTGTGGGCGCTGGAAGAGACTTCACCGATTCGCCGAAAAGAGCTATCGGCAGAAACAGTAGCAAAGTAATTCCCAGCCCTCGCGAGATGCGGCTCATATCCTCGTCATTCTACGCTTCTTTATTCTCCGGAAATTGAGAGCAGCGGGATTTGACATGCACGCAACCTCAGCACATTTACTGGGGAGGCGCTGGCGGCGGCGTGCCATCCGAAGGATGATGCGGATGTCCGGGCATTTGAATTCCCCGCGCATGAGCCATCTTGTCTGCGGCGATCATGTGCTCTCGAATCACTCCAGCTCCTTCATCGACAGCGGCTTTGAGATCCGCGTCATGCGTTGTACTGCCTTCCATCCGAAATTCGCGGAGATCCATGTGGTGATCTTTCACCATAAATGTGATGTATTCCTTGTCGAACTCCTCGCCGGAGAGCGCTGAGAGCTTGTCGTACTCGGCCTGCTGGTCCTTACCCATCTTCTTTGGAAGCCGGGCTCCAATCGTATCCGCAAGCTGGGCCAGCTGCTCGTTTAACTTTGTGTGATCCTCCACCATTCGTTTGCCAAAGGCCTGGACCTCTTCGCTTGAGCCCTTTTGGCTGGCCAGCTTGCCAAGCTCCACTTCGGCCAGTCCACCCTGGGCAGCGTCACGCAGAAACATCTTGTCTTTCATCTGCTGGGCTGAATCTCCGGGGGCACCGCTGGAGTCCTGCATGGATGGCGTAGGGGCGGTTGGACGGCCCGGCTCAGTGGGCTGCGTCTGCGGACCAGGAGCCTGCATTTGTGCAAACAGAGAAGGCGTGGGTATCACCAGGGAACAAAAGGCAACAGCAGGGAGAACGAACCGTCTCATAAAGGCCTCCTTCGGCGAATCATTGTAGTCCTAAACGGAAACTTCCAATGGTGCTGCTTCATTAGTGCAGTACAGCAACTTAGGGTTGCCCGTGCTTTCAGTCGAGACGCGGTATGCTTTTGTGAGCGATGGAAAAGATAACTGAAACCACACCGAAGTCAAGCGACGCGGCCATATTGCCGTCGACAGCTGTAGCTCCTCCCAAAGCACGCCGGGAACCCACACCGACCACGATTCACGGGCATACCCTGGAGGATGACTATCGCTGGATGCGCGATAAAGGATCGCCCGAGGTGTTGCAGTATCTCGAAGGCGAAAATGCCTACACAGCCGGGATCATGAAGCCCACCGAAGAGTTGCAGGCAAAACTCTACGCGGAGATGCTTTCGCACATCAAGGAGACCGATGAGTCGGTTCCCTTCCGTGACAGAGGCTGGTACTACTACACCCGCACTGTAGAAGGGAGCCAATATGCCATTCATTGCCGACGGAAGGCCGTTGGAGAGGACTACGACGACGCCCAGCCGGAACAGGTGATCCTCAACGTCAATGAGCTGGCCGAGGGGCAGGCATTTATGTCGGTGGGCGGCATGAGCGTCAGCCCGGACGGGGAGAAGCTGGCCTACTCCACCGACAATACGGGTTTTCGCCAGTACACGCTGCACATTCGAAATCTCGTGACCGGATCAGATTATCCGGACACTGCCGAGCGCGTAGGCTCACTGGTCTGGGCGGAGGATTCGCGAACTCTCTTCTACACCACCGAAGATGAGGTGACGAAGCGTCAGGACAAACTATTTCGCCATTCGCTGAATGAATCGAGCGGTGACGACGCGCTGGTCTACGAAGAGAGAGATGAGCGCTTCAATCTAGGCGTAGGAAAGACCCGCGACGGCAAATATCTGATGATGGAGGCCGGCAGCCACACCACCAATGAGTGCAGCTATCTAGCCGCCGACACTCCTGGCGGCGTTTTTCTAGTCATTGCTCCACGGTTGGACGAGCAGGAATACTACGTCGATCACAGGAATGGTCTCTTCTATATCCGAGTCAACGATACCGGCAAGAACTTCCGGGTCGTAACCGTTCCTGTTGACGGCGGCGGCCGGGAGTCCTGGAGAGAGTTCCTCCCGGAAGACAAAGAATCCCCACTGGAAGATTTCGACGTATTTGGCAGGTTCTGCGTTCTCTCCAAGCGAGAACAGGGCCTCACCTCACTCTCGGTCTGTCTCTTCAATCCCGACAGCACAGTCCAAGCTCCCCAAAAAATCCACTTTCCTGAGCCCACTTATACCGCGATGGGGCACATCAACCGGGAGTTTGACACGGCTAAATTCCGCTACAGCTATCAGTCCCTCGTCTCTCCGGCATCGGTTTACGAGTACGACATTCAGTCGGGTGCCTCGAAGCTGCTCAAAGAACAGGAGATTCCCGGCGGCTTCGACCGTGCGAACTATGCCTCTGAGCGGCTATGGATCACGGCCTCCGATGGAGTTCGCGTTCCGGTCTCCTTGGTCTACCGCAGAGACCGGTTTCAGAAGAATGGCACCAATGCACTCTATATCTACGGATACGGATCGTACGGCTATCCGTTGCCGGTAGGCTTCAGCCCCGCACGGCTCTGCCTGCTCGATCGTGGTCTCGTACTCGCCTACGCACACATCCGGGGCGGTGGAGACCTAGGAGATACATGGCACGACGCCGGAAAGATGATGGTGAAGCGGAATACCTTCACCGACTTCATCGCGACTACCGAAGCTCTTGTGGCACAAGGATATGGGGCAAAAGGCAGGGTTGCCATTGAAGGGGGGAGCGCGGGTGGGCTCCTAATGGGAGCGGTTGTGAACGAACGGCCCGATCTCTTCCGTGTCGTCCTGTCCCACGTCCCCTTCGTCGACGTGATGAATACCATGCTCGACGCCTCACTTCCCTTGACGGTTGCCGAATACGAAGAGTGGGGAAATCCGAATGAGCCGGAAGCGTTTGAGTACATGCGCTCCTATTCTCCGTATGACAATCTCAAGGCAGGAGACTATCCGGCGATGCTGGTGAAAACCAGCCTCAATGACTCGCAGGTCATGTACTGGGAACCAGCCAAGTATGTCGCCAAACTGAGGACGTTGAAGAAGAACGATGCCCCTCTCCTGCTGCATATCAACATGGACGCTGGTCATGGAGGAGCTTCAGGCCGTTATGACTACCTCAAGGAGATCGCCTTCGACTACGCATTTCTTCTGCGTGAGCTAAATGCCGAAAAGTAAACGAGGCGGACTGAAGCGACTGCTAGACTTCCGTCGTTTCAGTCTCCTCTACCTTATCTCCTTCGCCAGGCGCGAGAAACAGGTTCGTCTCAAGGCCATGTTGACGGGTGTACAGATCGTAGTAGCGGCCTGCGAAGGCATAGAGTGATTCGTGGGTTCCGCGCTCCAGGATGTTTCCCTGTTCGATGACGAGAATCTGGTCTGCACGGCGAATCGTCGATAATCGATGCGCAATGACGAAGGTCGTTCTTCCCTGCATCAGATGATTAAGTCCAGCCTGAATCATCGCCTCAGATTCAGAATCGAGGGAGCTTGTCGCCTCGTCGAGGATGAGAATCCGAGGGTTCGCCAGAATCGCACGAGCGATAGAGAGCCTCTGCCGCTGGCCGCCTGAGAGTTTGACCCCACGCTCACCGACGATCGTCCCGTATCCCTCCGGGAACCGTTCCGCAAACTCATCGACGCGAGCGATGCGGCATGCCTCTTCAAATTGTTGTTCCGTCGCCGTCGGATGAGAGAAGAGGATGTTCTCCCGGATCGTGCCGTCAAAGAGAAATGTCTCCTGCAGCACAACTCCCAGCTGACTGCGATAGCTTGCCAGCTGCACGGTAGCCAGGTCGACACCGTCCACCAGCACCTGCCCACTTGTGGCGGTATGAAAGGCGCAGATCAGGGAGATAATCGTCGATTTGCCGGAACCGGAGGAGCCGACCAGTGCCGTCACCGTGCCGGGATGCGACGCGAAGCTGATTCCATGCAGGACAGGCTTTTCAGGCTCATAGGCGAAAGTTACGTTGTCAAACACGACTTCGCCCCGGATGCTCTCGAGAGCATGGATGCGAGCAGGCTCGTCGTCTTCGGTCTGCTCCGAAAGAAGCTCTGCAGTTCGGTCCAGGCCAGCCGCGGCTTCTGTAAGCTGCGTCCCGATGGATACCAGTTGCACGATTGGGGCAATCATAAACGCGAGAAACATCACGTACGTGACATAACCGCCGGTCGTCAACTTGCCGGCAACCACCTGATGCGCGCCGAGATACATCACCAGAGTGCCGACAACTCCGAGAACCATAGTAGACGCCAGGGACATCAGCGACTGCGCCGTCAACGATGAGATAACGTTGGCAAGCAGCCGATGGGCTCCACTAGCAAACACCCGCGCTTCGCTCTCCTCAGCGTGGTAGCCCTTGATCACGCGGACGCCACCGAGCGACTCGGTAAGCCTCCCCGTCACCTCAGAGTTAATCTTCGACCTCTCCCTGAAAATCGGCCGAATCGTCTTGAAGGCACGCTGCAGGATAAGACCAAACACGAGCAGAATAACGAACGTGATAATGGTCATCTGCACGCTGAGATGAATGAGATATCCAAACGCAAAAAGCGCCGTCAGCAAGCCTCCCAGGAAATCAATGATTCCTGTGCCGATAAGATTTCTAACACCCTCGACGTCGGACATAATGCGAGCGACCAGTGCTCCGGTCCTGTTGGCGTCATAAAAGGCGACAGGGAGACGTCCTATGTGTCTTTGAGCCTTGATTCGCAGCTCGGCAATCAGGCGTTGGCCTTCCTTCGAGAGCAGCTGTGTGAGGGTATAGGAAGTAATTCCCTGGATTACAGTCGCGGCAATGACGACGCCAATAATGATGGGAAGCTGATGCAGCATATGCTTTCCCATCACGTTGTCGATCAGGTACCGGGTCGAAGCTGGAAGAACCAATCCGCTCGCACGGTTGATCACCATCAACAGAAAGCTGCCACCCAGAAGCCAGCGCCGCGGCCTCATCAGCTTCCACATCTCTGGAAGGACGCGCTGTAAATTCGGCTTTGGCCGGGCCGTGGTTTCTGACGCGGTCCGGGTGCCCCGCATCGGTCGATCCGCAGCTTTCATTCCTGGTGCTCCGAAGCTGGAGGGTCCAATTGATGGCATGTTACTGAAAGTGTACGCCTGCCGTGACCTCGTCGCACACACCCTCCCGGGGTGCGATCTAAGCGCGTTTCACTCGAGCATTAATGAAGGAACGCACGCAGAAGAGTACATAGATCAAAGAGAACAGTGACATCGCAGCTTTTTCGAGTACGGCTGCGGGGTGAGGATATACCGTTCCATGCGACATCTTGATCGCCTGCACATCGGCCGTAATCGTGCTGAGAAAAGCCAGCAGAGCGAGCGTAACAGAGATGTGCATCCAAAGCATCCGCCGCTTGGGATCGGGGCTATCTGCGAGAACACCGAAGACGATGAAAAGGATGCCAAATCCAGCCGGAATCAGGGCGGTCGGGTGGGTACTTCCGGTCGAGACAAAACCAAGGATCGCCAGAAGGATGAGAAGAACTCCAAATCCAATCGTCAACTTCGCCATAACCGCTTACTCCTCTGTCAGAAAGACTCTAAACGTGTGAATGCCAAGAATAACTGATGGAACCCTCTTACCTTCAATAAAAGACTTCTGAGTTTATTGAGAATCTTTGCCAGGTGAGCCCGCGGAAGACTAAGCTGCAGTCTGCTCGAAGAGCAGATCAGCCGTTCCCGGGCAATTCTCTTTCCTGAAAAGGAGATCGTTCATGAGTGAACTGGCAACAAAGGTCAACGCTGTCCTAAAGAGAAAAGGACGCCTCATCTGGTCCGTTCGCCCGGATACTTCGGTGTATCGCTGCATGGAAATCATGGCCGAAAAAGAGATCGGCGCGCTTTTGGTGATGGAGGAAGACCACCTTGCGGGGTTGATCACGGAGAGGGACTATGCGCGAAAAGTAATCCTGCAGGGCCGATCGTCCAAAGAGACGGCGGTCTCCGAGATCATGGCCTCCCCCGCTCTTTGCGTATCTCCTGAGCACACGGTTGGCGACTGCATGCTCGTCATGACAAAAAATCGAATCCGTCATCTGCCCGTGATGGAAGACGGGAAGGCGGCAGGGATTATCTCGATTGGAGATCTTGTGAATTGGATCATCACGGAACAGGAAGAGACGATCCGTCATCTCGAAGCGTATATCTGCGGACGCTAATCTCTATTCCATAAAACCACTAAGCCGCAGCCGCCTTTTTGATCGCATCAACGACCTCAGATGGTTTCCATTCGTTTGTCGGATACCATGCTGCGATCTTTCCGTCTTTTCCGATCACAACGGTGGAAAGCGAGTGCGCAATCGTCTGATTTTCGTCTGGAGTGACGCCAACCCCGAAGAATTCGAGAACTTGATCGAGCTCCCTTGCCGGTGGAACAGCAAAGTCCCAATGCGCGAAGTTTTGTTTGGTTGAGTGGCCCGTATAAGCCTCCCCATAGGTGCGAAGTACGGACGGGGTATCGAATTTAGGATCGAAGCTGATGCTAAGCAGATGTGTCTTTTGATAGAGCGCTGAATCCTTGGCCAGGGCCTGATCGATCTCGGCAAAGTTATGACTCATGCGAGGACAATAGTCCGCCAACGGGCAACGGGTATAGATAAAGGTCGCCACCAGGATCTTGCCACGGAACTGCTCCAGATGAATGGTGTGGCCACTCTGGTTCAGCATGCGAAAGTCGGGAACCGAATCTCCGACGCTGGGAACGTGGTATTGCTTTGCGGGCTTGTAGTCGGGTTTGGCCTGTGCGACGACAACCACATTGTCGATCACAGCATCGTGATAGCCACCCTCATCCTCGACGACATGCAGCGTTGCGGTAATGATATCTCCGGGATGCAATTCGCTGACGATGCTGGGATCCTTCAGCTTGTAGGGCATGGTCATGGCTTCCATAAAACCGGGGATCGCATCATGGGCGAGCGTTACATGACTTGCATCCGTGCTGATGACCTTTCCCCGTAACGGAAATGTCTTCGGAGTGCCGGTCTGTGCAGCATTGGAAGGGTTGGAGAGGCCACTTCGTTGGCATCCCGTAAAGAGAATGCTGATGATGCCCAAAACAAGGGTTAGAAAAAGGACCGTTTGCTTCCGATACACGAGGCTCACTCCTGTATCGATCATACGTCCATTCGTCCCGACGTATCTTATCCGGACCGACCGCTGTTTTCCTTCGGTCGACGGCGTATAACCTGAAGTGTATGCATGTGAAAGGTCTCGCTGAAGAGCTCCCCCAGACCGTTGTTGATGCGTTGGAACGAGGCGCAACCATTGTCGCAGCCAATCAGCGGGCTGCCCGCACCCTGCAGTATGCGTTCGATAAACGGAATCGTATCTCCGGACAGGTTACCTGGGGGTCTGCTGCGATTCTCTCCTGGGATGCCTGGTGCACCGGTCATTGGCAAGACCTGATCGTCAGGGGTGAAGCTACCAGAGTCTTGCTGAATCGCACTCAAGAACACGCTCTGTGGCGCAAGATCGTTGCGTCGGACAAGGAGCTCCCGGCAAGCCTGCATTCCAATGATTCAATCGCCGGAATGGCTGCGGACGCATGGCAACTTCTTCTTCGCCACAACGGTCTCAGGCGGTTGCAGAGCGGCTGGTCTCATCCCGAGACAAAGGCCTTTCAGCGCTGGGCGGAAGAGTTCGACCGGCGATGCCGTACCCAGCAACTCTTATCTCGCGCTGCACTTGAAGACGCCCTTCGCCATGCCGCTTCCGAAGGCCGTTTCCGTTCGAGCCCCATAGGTTTGGTCGGGTTCGATGAGCTGCTGCCTGCGCAACGCATGCTTGTGGATGCAATTTCGGCTTCTGGAGTCTCCGTCGAGCGTCTGGACGTCTCCGTCGTTTCGCAACAGCGACTCCTTGTCGCTGCTGAGAACGGGATCCAGGAGGTCACGATGGCTGCGCGCTGGGCCAGAAAGCTTCTGGAAGAAGACCCAGCGCAGCGTGTTGCCATGATTGTGACCTCCCTGGAGACGAAACGGAGTTCGATCGATCGCATCTTTCGCGAAGTCCTCGCTCCCGAGCTTCAATCGATTCATGCAATCAATGCTGCGTCCCCCTACGAGTTCTCTCTTGGCGTTCCGCTGTCAGAGACACCGATGACGCGAATCGCTTTGGATCTCGTGCACTGGTGCGCCGCGCCCTTACCCGTAGAACGAGTGAGTACACTACTTGTCTCTCCTCTATTCGCCATGGCCGAATCTGAGCGGAATAGCAGGGCGGTATTCGATGCCTTCGAGCTCCGCAAAGCAAAGCTCCTTCGCCCGGAGATCTCCTTAGCGTGGTTAACGGAAGCTCTGTCTCGATCGCGGCGAAAGCCTCGCCTCAGTTTCCTCACAAACACCCTTCGCGCAATGATGCGCTCCGCGCAATCGTTGACCGAAGAACAGCGCCCCCATGCAGCATGGGTCGACTTCATAAGGAAGCTGCTACAGGTCGCTCAGTGGGGCAGAAGCGATGGCGAAGACAGCGTTGAATTTCAGACGCGTCAAAAATGGGAGAACACGCTCGACGAGCTGATCACCCTGGATATCGACGGCACAAAGGTGTCCTTCCAACAGGTTCTTTCTGAACTCCAAAGATTGACCCAGCAGACCATGTTCGCACCTGAGTCTCATCGAGCCCCGGTTCAGATCATGGGTCCTCTGGAGGCCGCCGGAAGCAGCTTCGACGCTATCTGGTTCCTCGGTGCAGGCGACCTGGGTTGGCCGACAAAGAGCACCACCAGTCCCCTGCTCCCCTGGGCGTTGCAACACGAACTGGGAATTCCCGGCGCGGCTCCTGACCTTGCTGATGCATCTGCGCAACGCATCACCAAACGAATTGCGGAGAGCGCAACTCTTGTCGTCTTCAGTTATCCCATAGAGGTCTCCGAAGGTACCCAACGCCCTTCGCCTCTATTGCAGTCTCTTCGCCTTGAACCAACTTCCATGGCCTCTCTTGTACCCTCGGTCCCCGATTCCGTTCCGCTCCAGCTGGAAGAATTCTCCGACCTCCGTCCGCTCCCACAGGTGCCGGATCACGTTGTTCCCGGTGGGGCTGAGATCCTGAAGCTGCAGGCTGCATGCGGATTCCGCGCTTTTGCGGAGAGACGCCTTGGCTCGACGCAGCTTCGCGAGATCGAGCTCGGAATGGATGCCGGAGAGCGCGGCAACATTCTCCATCGGGTTCTCGAACATTTCTGGAAGCAGGTCCGCTCTCAGTCTGCCCTCAAAGCCATGTCGGCTGCGGAAAGGGCGAGCGTGCTGTCCAGCTCCATCGAGTACGGTCTCCAGAAACCTTCTGCTTCCGCTAAGACGCGGTGGGAAGAAGCGTATGTCGACCTGCAGCGCGCCCGTCTGGTCAACCTGATCAACTCGTGGCTCGACCTCGAGCTCCGTCGCGAACCGTTCACGGTCAAGTTCAGTGAAGAAGAGACCTCCGATGTGCAGATAGGTTCCCTTCGCCTGAATCTCCGCGTCGATCGCGTCGATGTCACCGAGGACGGAGAAGTTATTCTTGACTACAAGACAGGTGGCGCAAAAGCTGCACACTGGCAGTCGGAACGTCCTGAAGAACCTCAACTCCCGCTCTATGCCGTGATCAGCCAGGCAGCGCAACCGGATGTTCCTCTGGCAGATCTCGCATTCGCACAGATCCGCGCAGGCAAGGATATGGCTCTGGAGGGCTATACCCGTAAGATCGCTGCGACTGGAAGATCATCCTCAAGGCGACGCGAGATAACGCTCGAGGAACAGCTTGTTGTCTGGCGAAACATTCTTGAAGATCTCGCTAACGATTTTCACCGTGGTGCGCCGGACGTCGATCCGAAGAACTATCCCAGCACCTGCGCCTACTGCGCCCAACGCATCCTGTGCCGTCTGAACCCGGCCGCATTTGACGAGGACCTTGATGAAGAAACGACCTTCGACTCTGGGAATGGGTGAGCTCTTCACCTTTCCACCGGAACCTGAGAAGGTCGAACGGCCTTCAGCTGCGGAACCTCCCGATCGCCCCCAGCGCGAGCTCGCTCTGGACGTCACGCGATCCTGGATCGTAGAAGCGCCTGCAGGTTCTGGCAAGACCGGTTTGCTGATCCAGCGTTACCTCAAGTTGTTGGCACTTCCGGGAGTAGAGCAGCCGGAGGAGGTGCTTGCCATCACCTTCACGGTAAAGGCAGCGGGAGAGATACGGGAACGTGTCCTCGAGCAGCTGGAGAAAGCCGCGGGATCTGATGAGACCAGGCATGAATTCGAACGGTCCACTCGTAAGCTTGCCACAGCGGTTCTCGAACGCGACCGCAATCATGGATGGAACTTGCTCGACCATCCACGACGATTCAATATACGCACCATCGACTCGGTTTGCGCGGAGATCGCCCGAAGCCTTCCCGTGCTCTCTGGAAGCGCAGCTTACGCGCCGGTCGAAGATGCTTCGTCTCTCTATCGGACCGCCGCTGAGCGAACACTCCTGCAACTCGGTGGCGAAGACGCAGCGCTGAGCGATGCCCTACGCCTGATCTTGTTGCATCGCGATGGCAACCTCTCGCAGGTGCGCCAACTGCTGGCCGAGATGCTTGCGCTGCGTGACCAGTGGGGACGACTGGTCCCTCTTGGCGAAGAGATGCTCGCCGAAGCATATCTCGACCAACAAGTGCTGCCACAGATTGAGCGAACTCTCGCCGACGCCATTTGTATAGAATTGTCCAGGCTCGCACGCTTGATTTCGCCCCATCTGCTGCATGATCTTTCTATGCTGGCGGCGGAGATGGCAGGCCAGGACGGACTCAACGGCGCTCCCTCCCCCATCGCCATCTGCGTGGGTCTGCACCGTGCCCCCGGTGAAACGGCTGAAGATCTTGACCACTGGAGAGCGCTGGCTCACCTGCTGATAAAACCAAGCGGAGGGTGGCGTTCGGGCTTCAGCCGCAATTATCTTCAATTCGATATCGGCAAAGATCAAGCAAAGCGTCTGGGTGAGATCGTTAGTCAATTTAGCCAGGATGACAAGCTTTACGAGGCCCTTGAGGGAATCGCAACGATTCCCCCTGCAAAGTATCCGGAAGAGCAATGGCGCGTGGTCAAAGCCCTCTTCCGCGTGCTATACCGTGCGCTGGCCGAACTGCAACTGGTATTTGCAGAACGAGGAGAATGCGACTTTGCGGAGCCCGGTCTGGTGGCCCGTGCCGCACTTCGCAACGAAGGCGCTGCCCTGGAAAATGCCGTGGGGACTAAACTACAGCATCTGCTCGTAGACGAGATGCAGGACACTTCGACGACCCAGTATGAGCTGATCCAGCTTCTTACCCAGGGATGGGATGGGCACAGCCAGACGGTCTTTCTTGTAGGCGACCCGAAGCAATCGATCTACCTCTTCCGCCAGGCTCGGGTCGAGCGATTTATCCAAACCATGCAGCGGCAGCGTCTTGGAGACATCGATCTTGGATGTCTGTACCTGACTGCAAATTTTCGTTCGCAGCAATCGCTCGTTACCTCCTTCAACGACGATTTTGCGCGCCTCTTTCCTACGGATCTCAGTGAAGATCATCCTGATGAAGCTCCTTACGTCCCCGCACAGCCTGTCCGGGGAATATCTCCTGACACTGAAAACATTGCGTGGCACACGCAGGTGGTTCCATCGAAGTCCGCTTCTCCTGAGGATCGAAGACGAATCCTGCGCCGCCAGGCGCGACGCGAAGCGATGGAAGTAAGAAATGTCATCGAACGATGGCGCTGCCGCCCGCTGACCTCGGGCAGAACCGAACCGTGGAAGATTGCCGTTCTCGTCAGGAACCGTATTCATCTCTCCGCGATCGTCGAGGAGTTGAAGCGCCAGTCTCCTATTCCCTTTCGCGCTGTCAGGATTGAACCGCTCGATGAGCGCCCGGAGATACTCGATCTGTTTGCCCTCACACGGGCGCTTCTCCATCCCGCGGATCGAGTGGCATGGCTTGCGCTTTTGAGAGCCCCCTGGTGCGGACTCGAACTCGCTGAACTCCACCTCCTAACAGGGAAAGATACTCCGGATCTCTTTGAGAAGACCGTGGAAGAGTTGCTTCTGGAGCGCGGCCAGGAACTCTGCGAGGACAGCTGCCAACGGCTGGCAAGGGTTTGGCCTATTCTTCAGACGGCAATCAAACAACACTCTCGACTTCCTCTGTCAGAATTGGTCGAAAGGACATGGAAATCTCTCGGAGGCGATCTCCCGCTCAGCCAGGAGCAAAAAAACAATGCACGAACCTACTTCGAACTTCTGGATGATCTCGAGCACCACAACGCGATCGACCTTTCGCAGCTCCGCAATCGGCTTGCCTCCCTGTACGCTGAGACCTCTCCTGTCCCGGGAGCCGTGGACCTGCTAACGATCCACGGTGCGAAGGGCCTTGAGTGGGATGTTGTCCTGGTTCCCGGTCTTGAAAAGAGAACTCGCACCGGCACAAGCCGCCTGCTCGCATGGAACGAAGTGGCGAGCACGTCAGAAGATGCAGCATCCGTCATCCTTGCGCCCATCACCGGCAAGGGGCGGGACTCCGAAGCCCTCACTTTGTGGCTGAACCGCATTCAACGTTCGCGTGAGAGCGCGGAATCAAGAAGGCTCTTCTATGTCGCGTGCACTCGGGCACGCGAGGAGCTCCACCTTTTCGCCTCACCGGCGCACAACCAGGATGGAAGTATCCAGAGAAGTCCAGGAAGTCTGCTGCAGGCAGCATGGTTGGCAGCTGAACCTCATTTCGTCGACACCAGCACCACCTCGCGGCCTCTGACGGCTCCCGTCATCGCCTTTCGGTCGCCCGAGAGTGAAAGTCTCGTTCTGCCAGCGCTGGCTGCCGAGATGGAAGAATCGCCAAAAGCGATCCTTCACCGCCTTCCTTTGCATGTCTTGCCTATCGCTCGCTTTCAACCTGCAGTCCGGCTCGACGCGCGACCTAGACCTTTGGCAGAAACCTTTCAAAGGCCTGAGGGCTCCTTTGAGGCACGCGCCTTTGGGACGGCAGTGCACGCCTTCCTGGAGGTTCTTTCTGCTGATTTTGCGAGTGGAACAACGCCCGACTCTTTGTTGGAACTACTGCCAAGCTGGAGACCGCGTATCGTTGGGGTCCTCCGTAGCGAGGGCTTGTCACCGCAGATCGTCGATCAACTCACAGGACGCGTCCAAAACGCCCTGCTGTCAACGTTGCGCGATCCTGTGGGGGTCTGGTTGCTCAGCGCCCATAAGAACTCCTCCAGCGAACAAGCGTTGACGTCATGGCACGAAGAGATTTCACACCTTCGCCTGGATCGCACTTTTTCTGCCGGCGAAAAGCCCCTGTTTCCTGGTGAGGATCATCTCTGGATTGTGGATTACAAGACCACTCACAATCAGGGCTTGGCATTGAACGATTTTCTATCGCAGGAGCGTCAGAAGTACGCTGCCCAACTGGAGGCCTACGGAAGGACAATGCTACCCAGAGTGGGTGCCGAATCGATCCGTCTTGCCCTTTACTATCCGGTGATCTCTGGCTTTATCTGGTGGCCCATGCCACTCGATTAAGGACGGACAGAAGCGGCGTGGTGTCGGACATCGGCTCCACGCACCCAGAAGATTACGTCTTCCGCAATATTTGTTGCATGATCCCCTACACGCTCCAGGTTGCGGGCAATGATCAGAGCATTCAGTGATTGGGGCGTCAACTCAGGCTGTTCTTTGATCAAGGAGCTCAACGCGTAATAGGCAGCATCGTTCATGTTGTCCACCTGATCGTCCATCAGAAAGACAGAGTCTGCCATCTCCGCATTCCCTTCAATAAAGGCCTGAAGAGCCTTGCGGACCATGGCGGATGCCAACTCTGCGAGCTTAGGAATATCAACCGGCAGATCGATATTGGCAAAGGCGCCCATCTCGCGCACCCGGATAGCAATGTTGACGGCCTGATCTCCCACGCGCTCAAGATCTGCGTTGATCCGGATCACCGAGAGAATGAAGCGGAGATCAATCGCCATAGGCTGCTCCATCGCCAGCAGATCCAGCGCCATCTGATCAATCTCTCGCTCAAGACGGTTGATCGCAGGCTCCGAATGAAGCACCAGCTCACAGATGCTCAGATCGCGGGTACGATAGGCCTCAATCGACCTCTGGATAGCCTGTTCTGCCATCCCCGCCATGACCAGCAGCTTCTCTTTGAGCTCGTCAAGGCTTTGATGAAATTTAACCCGCATTAGCCAAACCTCCCGGTAATGTAATCCTCCGTTCGCTTGTCACGAGGGTTCGTAAAGATCTTGTGCGTCGAATCAAACTCAACCAGCTTTCCGTTGAGAAAGAAGCCTGTATTCTCGGCGACGCGTGCAGCCTGCTGCATATTGTGTGTCACGATGACGATCGTGTACTGGCTCTTCAACTGAAAGATCAGGTCTTCAATCTTCGACGTCGATACCGGATCCAGGGCCGAAGCCGGTTCATCCATCAACAGGACCTCAGGATCGACTGCAAGCGCTCGGGCAATACACATGCGCTGCTGCTGACCGCCCGAGAGCGATGCTCCGGACTTCTTCTTAAGGTCGTCCTTCACCTCTTCCCACAGAGCGGCCTGCCTCAACGATCGCTCTACCGTTTCATCGAGCACTCGCCGATTCCGGAATCCGTTCAGCTTCAGGCCGCTGATCACGTTGTCATAGATGGACATCGTCGGAAATGGGTTTGGCCTCTGGAAGACCATGCCTACGCGTCGGCGAATCTCTACTGGCGAAGCCTCACGGTAGATATCGACATCTCCCATCTTCACCACGCCTGTAGCGCGTGCAATGGGATTCGTTTCGTGCATGCGGTTCAGGCAGCGTACGAAGGTCGACTTTCCGCATCCCGAAGGTCCGATGAGAGCGGTCGCATGATTGGCCGGAATGTGCAGGTTGATGTCCTGCAGCGTATGTGTCGACCCATACCATGCGTTCAGATCTTCCACTAAGATGCCGACTCCCACTAACTTCCTCCCTTGAGCATGCCGCGATTCGCAAAGATGCGAACAAGCGTCACCGAAACCATAATAAGAGCGATCAGTACCAGCGCTCCCGCCCATGCCAGCCGGTGCCACTCATCATACGGCGAGATGGCATAGACGAAGATCTGCAATGGCAGCGCCGCGATCGGTTCGTTCAACTTGAAGCTCCAGAACTGGTTGCCGAATGCTGTGAACAACAGTGGCGCCGTCTCTCCTGCGACACGCGCAAACGCCAGCATGCAACCCGTGATGATGCCAGGAGAAGCCGTCCTCAGGCTGATGGAAACAGCGGTGCGCCATTTCGGTACACCGAGTCCCAGCGCCGCCTCGCGAATTGCGTGGGGAACCGTGGCCAGCATCTCCTCTGTTGTGCGAGTCACGGTCGGAATCATCATGATTGCCAAAGCAATCCCGCCGGCAAACGCTGAATAATGATGCTGCGGCTTGACCACAAGCGAGTAGATGGCGATGCCCATCACGATCGACGGCACGCCATTCAGAACATCCGCCGTAAACCGGATTGCGTTCCCAAGGAATCTACCGTTTCCGAACTCAGAGAGATATACGCCTGCTGCAATGCCAATCGGAATTCCCATCAGGCTTGCCAGCACCAGGATGATTCCTGACCCGGCAATGGCATTCGCCATTCCGCCGCCCTCCTCACCGACAGGAGCGGGGATGCGAGTGAAGAATGCAACATTGAGAGAGGAGGCACCCTTGTAAACAAGATAAAAAAGGATCGCGACGAGCGGCGCAAGCACCACAAGCGTCGCCAGGATCGCAAGCCCGCTGACAAGATGATCAGCAGCTCGACGACGAGCGACATTCACTCGCGACGGTTTGCGCGGCTCTCCCAAAGGCTGGATCTCAATCGGTTTCGTACTCATCAGGAAACCCTCGATGGGGCGCCGCGGGTAACAGCCCAAACCATCAGGCGCGCGATGGCGTTCACGACAATCGTCACCAGAAACAGGGCAAGACCGATCTCGATCAAGGCGCTGTAATACAAGTCGCCGGTGGCCTCAGAGAATTCATTCGCGATAACACTCGCCAGCGTATAACCAGGGGCAAAAAGACTCTTGCTGATGTCAGGGTGATTTCCGATCACCATGGTGACGGCCATGGTCTCACCCAGGGCACGCCCCAGACCGAGCATGACCGCGCCGACAATTCCGATCCGGGAGTTGCGAAGCACTCCGATACGGATCATCTCCCATCGAGTCGCTCCGAGAGCGAGGACTGCCTCCCGCTGGCTGTTAGGAACGGCCGTCATAATGTCTCGTGTCAGCGACGAGATGATCGGCAGAATCATGATCGCCAGAATGATGCTCGCGGTCAGCAGACCGACGCCAAAGTTCGGTCCCTCGAAAAATCCTGTCCAGCCCAAGGTCTTCGCAAGGAAAGGACCAATGGTATCCCGCATCAACGGAACCAGGACGAAGACGGCCCACAGACCATAGACCACACTGGGAATCGCGGCCAGTAGCTCGCTCAAAAAGGAGATCGGTGCGCGCAACGGCCGCGGACAAAGCTCTGTGAGGAAGATGGCCACTCCAAGCGCGAGAGGTACAGCCATCGCAAGCGCCAGAAGGGACGTCATCAGAGTCCCATAGATAAAAGGAAGCGCTCCGAAGTCCCCTGAGACCGGGTCCCAGGCCTCTCGCGTAAAAAACTTCCAGCCAAATGCAACGAGACTCAGATGGGAGTTATGGATCAGAATCCAGAAGATGAACAGCACGATAAGAAAGATCGTGGATGCACAGATCAGCATCAGGGTAGCGAAACTGGCATCTGCAAGCCGCCCGCTTCCTCTGGAGTTCAAGAAGTTCCGGACTACAGACGGAGACTCGGCAGCCAGCGACGTGCTCTGCTCCGCACTGGATGGCGCAGGACGCACAGCTCTCATGGGCGGCGGTGGTGCACCGTGTTCATTTTGGATGCTCATACGACGGGAGAAAATCGTTTTCCTGCTGAGAAGCTCTTGTGATTGTATCTGGTAAGACACTTGTGCCGCGCGTGTCATGGGCCCTGCACGCGCGGCACCTTGTTCGTTATTTGATCTCAGCAACTGTCTTGCGAACCATATCCTGAACCTGCTTCGGAAGAGGTGCATAGCTCAATCCCGACGCCTCGCCCTCTCCGTGATCGAGCATCCAGTTCAGAAAATCCTTCAACGCCTTGGTCTTTGTGGCATCGGTCGAATGGGTAGGAACCAGCAGCCAGGTGAAGCTCGAGATCGGATAGGAGGCCGGACCCTGAGCATTGGTGATCGAGACACGATAGTCGGCAGGCATCGTCTTTGCGGCAGAAGCGGCAGCAGCAGTGACGCCTTCCGTCGTAGCCTTGACGAACTTGCCAGATGCGTTTTTAACCGAACCGAACGACATCTTGTTCTGCACCGCGTAGATCAGCTCGACATAGCCGAAAGAATTCGGCGACTGGCGCACCATTCCCGCAACGCCCTCATTGCCTTTCTGTCCAATACCTACCGGCCACTTTACAGAGGTATTCTTCCCGACCTTGCTCGACCAGTCCGAACTCACCTTCGAGAGATAGTCCGTAAAGATGTAGGTCGTGCCGCTGCCGTCAGAACGATAGACCGGAAGAATCGGCTTCGCCGGCAGGTTCACACCCGGATTGTCTTTCGCGATTCGCGGATCGTTCCACTTCGTAATCTTGCCCAGATAAATGTCGGCAATCACATCGCCCGAGAAGTTCAGCTCTTTATTCAAACCCTGGATGTTATAGACCGGAACAACCGCTCCAAGGACCGTGGGGATGTGCTGCGTCTTCACCTTGGCAGCGGCGATCTGCTCGTTGCTCATCGGGCCGTCGCTGGCGCCGAAATCGACGATGCCGTCGGAGACCTGGCGAATTCCGCCACCCGAGCCGATGGACTGGTAGTTGATCTTTACCGAAGGATGCTGCTGGTTATACTCGCTGAACCACTTCGAATAGATCGGGTACGGAAAGGTAGCTCCGGCTCCATTCAAGCTTTGTGCGCTGGCTCCGATGGCTGCCAGAGCCAACACGCCAACTGCAATCATGCTCTTTTTCACACTTCCCCCTCGCAAGTAACGCGCTATACAACAGTTTTAAGTGTGACCGCGAATTGTTACGAGAAGGTTACATATCAGTGAAAACGACGAAAAACACGCTAGATAGCCGCCAGGGGAGGCTTCGGAAGCGTAAAGATAAACGTACTCCCGGCATTGAGTTCGCTCTCCACGCGAATCGTTCCTCCCTGACTCTGAACGACATGGCGCGCGATTGCGAGTCCCAGTCCCGTTCCACCCGACTCCCGTGACCTGGCCTTATCGACCCGGTAAAATCTCTCAAAGATTCGCGGCAGATGTTCGGAAGCAATCCCCTGACCAAAGTCCTGTACCCGGAACGCGACCACCTCTTCTTCCGATTGGCAGCTCACCACGACACGGCTGCGACCCTCGGTCCGGTTCTTCCCATACTTGATTGCGTTTTCGATCAGATTACTTAGCACCTGAACAACCGAATCCTGGTCCGCCAGCACCTCGAACTCCGTGGTCTCTCCAATCTCCAGGACGGCCTGTTCGTCCTGAACCATCCCGCTCATCGCCTGTACCGCATCCCTCACAAGCATGTCGCTTCGTACCGGCGCCGGATGCAGATCCTGTTCCGACGACTCGACTCGTGCCATCATCAGCAGGTCCTCGGTTAGACGATTCATGCGGGTCGCGTTCTTGTGAATCGTGGTCAGGAACTCCCGGGCCTGCGGGCTCAGCCCTGCCTCGTGATCCAGAAGAGTCTCGACATATCCCGTAATCGAGGTCAGCGGCGTTCGCAGTTCATGACTCACGTTCGCGACAAATTCACGCTGGGTACGCTCCACCTGCTCGATTCGAGTGATGTCGTGCAGAACCGCAACGGCTCCTCCTCCCGGCATGGGCGAAGCCGCAACCTCAAAGATGCGGCCCGGCAACAACGATGTAGAACGCCTCTCACTCACGACCCGTTGCTCAAGAGCAATCCGCATGCAATCCAGAACCTCCGGATCACGGATCGTCTGAACTAGCGCATGTCCTACGCGGATCGCGCTGGAAAACGACGTGCCGGGAATCAGTCGCTGCATTCGCTGATTCGTCCATTGAATGCGACCCGCAGAATCGACGGCAACGACAGCGTCCTGCATGCTGTCGATCATTGCCTCCAACTCGTGTCTGCTCTCGGCGGCTTCTGCCAGAGTGCGCTCTACGCGACCCGACGTCTGCGAGATCGCTTGCGCCATATCTTCGAAGTCACTGAACCCCGGCCTCGGTGTGCTCACAGAACCGGTTCCGATCGCCGCAGTCGACATCTCCAGCGCGGCAATCTCACTGCGTATCCGTCGCACCCATAACAACGAGACGGCAAGGCTCAGCAGGAGAACGAGGGAACCCCCTACGGTCCATCCCACAGAACCTACCAAGGCGACAAGAGCCAGAGCGGCTGCCATCGAAAAGAAAAGAGCGATAAATAGGCTGCGCTTCACCCTCCGGCCTCCTAAGCCGGAATCTGTGCGGTCTTTGGGATCTCGAAGCGATAACCGGCGCCACGCATCGTCTTCAGAAAACGCGGGGTTTCCGGATCTAACTCGATCTTCTCCCGAATCCGCCGCACGTAGACATCGACCGACCTAGGCGTGACAAACCGAGCATCTCCCCACACCGCATCCAGAAGATGATCGCGGCTGAAAACCCGTCCAGGGTGGCGCGCCAGATAATCAAGCAAGCGAAACTCCGTCGCCGTCGTCGTGACCAGGTCTCCCGCCACGCGAAGCTGCATGGCTCCAGCGTCGATCTCGATATTCTCAAACTTCACCAGTGAAGGTGTCGTCGGACGCTCGAACCGCCGCAATACCGCCTTCACCCGCGCCACAAGCTCGCGTGTTCCAAAAGGCTTCGTTATATAGTCGTCGGCGCCAAGCTCGAGACCATGAACCCGATCATTTTCCGCCGCTCGTGCGGTCAAAAAGATGATCGGAATCACGCTCAAGGTTGGGTTTTGACGAAGGCGGCGGCAAAGGTCCAACCCATCGCCCCCGGGCACCATGATGTCCAGCAGAAAGAGCGCCGGCGGCTGCCGCTCAGCGTCCTGAAGTATTTGCCCTACAGCAGGATAGGCCTTAACAGTGAAACCTGCACTTTCCAGGTGGTACTGGACCAGCCGGGAGATATCTGTGTCATCTTCCAACAGAAAAATCGTCTGACTCAAAGGATCGACCTCAACCGAATTACGGGACGTTTCCGTCTATGAGCTTAGCGCAATGGGGGTTCCAGGATTGCTAACGTACGGTAAATCGTTGATGACTGGTCTCGCCCGGACAGCCTGCGTATACTCAGATCACCTCTTTGTTGGATTGCACTTTTTGTCCTGGCCCTATCTGATGAGTCGTAACTGAGAATAATTCTATGACACAGAATGGCCCCCTCGTCCTTTGTATCGATGATGAACTGGTTGGACTCAAAGTCCGCAAAATCCTGCTGGAACGTGTGGGGTATCACGTTATTACGGCGATGGACGGGGCCAGCGGCATCTCTCTCTTTGAAAAGGAGCCTGTGGACGCTGTAGTGCTGGACTACTCCATGCCCGGAATGCATGGCGGAGAGGTAGCGGTCCGCTTGCGACGCCTCAAACCTCATATTCCCATTCTGCTTCTATCGGCTTACGTTGGTCTGCCTCAAGACGTAACTTCCCTCGTCGACCTTTATATGACCAAAGGTGAGGGAGCACCCGTGCTTTTGGAAAAGCTCGGTAGACTTTTGCAGCAGCCAGTAGCTACTCCATAATTCAAATGGGCCAGATAACGACGTGAACCTTTCAGAGTTCAATCGAGTCCTGCGGCAGGTCTTTCTCCTCCCGGTCATTGCACTCCTCATCACCGCCGGCGCACTGTACCTGCAGGTCAGAGGCTCCAACGACACCGTAAGGCTAATTCAAAATACCGATGCAACCATTGCGCAGGCTGCGCTGGTTGGAAAACTGATCGCCGACCAGGAATCGGGTCTCCGGGGCTACCAGGCGACACACGATGACCGGTTCCTCTCCGAGTTCCACCAGGTCGAAGGAAGCATTCAGTCGGAACTGGAAAACCTGGATCTGGCGATACAGGCTGATGAGGATCAAAGGGGCAACATCGAAGATCTTCGCAATGAATACCAGAACTGGCACGACGCCTTTGCTCTTCCCATCATGGCTACCGTGCGTGCCGGGGGCACCGCCAACGACGTCACCCTCAATCTTTATGGCAAAACCCTGATGGACCAGGTCCGCCAGGACGTTGCGGCGATCACCAGACGTGCGGAGAAGGTTCGCTCTGCCCGCATCGAGCAGTGGCAGCACCAGGTCCACAACATGATCGAGGCGCTGATCGCAATCGCGCTCGGCATGGGTGTGCTCATCGGTCTATTCACACGCAGCCGCCTCAAATCCGTCTCTTCGGCCTACCGAAGCTCCCTGGAGGTCCTCAGCCGCCGCGCTGAAGAGCTCTATCAATCTGAGCAGAAGTTACGGACTACTCTCGTCTCCATTGGCGATGGAGTCATCACCTGCGATGCCGACGGACGCATCCAGCTTATGAATCCGGTAGCGTGTGAACTCACCGGATGGGGTCAGATCGAAGCCTCCTACCGCATGCTTGAGGATGTCTTCCGCATCGTCAATCAGAAGACCGGAGAGCCCGTTGAAACTCCTGTGGCAAAAGTAAAGCGGCTTCGAACGGTCGTGGGAGTTGGCTACGACACTGCCCTCATTCGGAAAGATGGGAGCCGCATCCTTATCGCCGACAGCGGAGCTCCCATTCGCGACCAGACCGACGCGATTGTAGGTATCGTCCTCGTCTTTCGCGACATTACCCTTGAACGGCGTACCCAGGAAACCCTGCTTTCGAATGAGAAGCTCGCCGTTGCAGGACGTCTGGCCGCAACCATCGCGCACGAGATCCACAACCCTCTGGACGCTGTCTCCAATCTCCTCTATCTCATGCGGACAGGTGCAACGGAAGAGGAATCGAAACAGTTTATCGAGATGGCGGAGAGTGAACTCGCCCGCGTCACGCAAATCAGCCGCGCCATGCTGGGCCTCTATCGCGAATCTCGGGCCCCGGTACCGGTCGACCTGAAGGAGATTCTGGAAGACATTCTGCTGTTGATGGAACATCGGTTCCATGAGCTCAATGTATCGATCGAGACCGATCTTCCTTCCAGCGTCAAAGTCAAAGCCTTCCCGGCGGAGCTCCGTCAGGTCTTCACCAACCTCGTCTCCAACGCTGCTGAGGCGAGCAGTCCGGGTGGAAAGATTCGCATCGGCGCCCACACGCAAATCGCAAACGGTTCAGCGAACTCCGGAGCTGTCGTTTTTATTCAGGACAATGGAGCCGGAATTGCCGAAGAGGCCCGCACCCAGCTATTCCGCCCATTCTTTACGACCAAAGGAGAGCAAGGAACCGGTCTCGGGCTGTGGGTAAGCCGCGGCATCATCAGCAAGCACGGTGGCTCCATCGAGATATCCAGCGAAACCGATCCTGCGGCTCACGGCACGATCGTCACGGTATTTCTCCCCGAGCAGCCAGTTATCGGGACCGTATCCCTTCCCGCTCCAAATTAAAGCGATTTCAACTCCGCTGCCACGACAGCTGCAGCCTCCTGGCACTTTTCCCGGCTCACGTCGTAATGAGTTACAAACCGGACGCTATGCGGTCCAATTGCGCTTGCGAGCACTTTCTTCTGTTTGAGCGCTGCGCAAAAGGCCGCCGCATCTCCACTCCAACGCAGGCTGAAGATCACGATATTGGTCTGCACCGCCTTCAGATCGATCTCAGCGTTCGTTTCATTCGCAACTGCCTCAGCCAGCAGTCGAGCGTTCGCGTGATCCTCGGCCAGCCGCTTGCTCATCTCGTTCAACGCGATGAGGCCCGCGGCCGCCAATATGCCAGCCTGCCGCATTCCTCCACCAAGGGCTTTTCGAAAGCCTCTTGCCCGCTCCATGGCCTTGGCCGACCCCAACAGCATTGAGCCCACTGGAGCCCCGAGTCCTTTGGACAGGCAGAACATTACCGAATCAAAACCGGTCGTCAGTTCGGCGACACTCCTTCCCAACGCGGTCGCCGCATTGAAGACTCGCGCCCCATCCAGATGCACGGGAAGTCCCGCCTCCCTTGCCCCACGCCAGACGTCCTGCAACACCTCCAGAGGGGTGACGGTGCCGCCCGCCATATTGTGCGTGTTCTCCAGGCAAACCAGGCCTGTCGGCTGACGGTAGTAGATCTTCGGACTGATCGCATGCCGGATCTTCTCCCACGTCAGAATCCCGCGTTCTCCCTCAACCGTGCGCGCCTGACAACCGGAAAACGATGCCATCGTCGCCATCTCCCAGTCCAGAACATGCGATTTGGATTCGCAGATGACCTCCTGCCCGGGTTGCGTGTGCAGACGAATCGCGATCTGGTTCCCCATGGTCCCGGTTGGGACAAAGAGAGCTGCCTCTCTGCCAAACACAGCCGCGGCTTCCCTCTCCAACTGATTCACCGTTGGATCTTCGCCATAAACATCGTCTCCAACCTCTGCCGCAGACATTGCTTGTCGCATCGCCGGCGTCGGGCGAGTTACGGTATCACTGCGCAGATCGATTGCGCCTTCCATCAGTCCTCCAATCCGTTGCAAAAATTCTCACGCCGCGTCCGCAATTAGCAATCTGCTGAACACCTCGTTCGAGACCAGGCGTCCATCTGCCGTCAATCGGATACGATCGTCCTCCACCACCAGCAAACCTGCATCGCAGGCATCTGCGATCGACGGCATAATGGATGCCAACATGGCATCGCCAAATGCCTCGCGTAATTCACCCAGTCTCACCCCTTCGACGAGGCGCAATCCCAGGAAGAGGGACTCCTCAAACGCCGCCTGTTTCCCTACCCATTCCGTCTCGCGATTCCCTCGGTGTGCCATGCGAAAAGGCCCTTCTTCCGCAGCGGCCATATAAGCATCCAGATCATCCGGGTTCTGAAACCTCACTGCCGCTTCTCTCCCGGCAAGCATCGAATGAGCATCCAGGCCAAAACCGACATACGGAAGCCGTCGCCAGTATTTGACGTTATGTCGCGACGCCTCTCCCTCGCGGGCAAAGTTTGATATCTCATATTGCCGCGCCCCCGCGTGGTTTAGGACCTCGCATCCTATTCCATACCAGTCTGCAACGAGGTCATCCGCCGGAAGCTCTGCGGCTCCGTAGCGCCGTCCTCCTGCGAGCGCCTCGCGTCCCAGGCGGGACTCTTCATCGACCTCCAGCATGTAGATACTGACGTGCCCCACACCACTGCTCACTGCTCGATCGACCGATTCCCTCCAGCTCGCCTCCGTCTGGAACGGCAATCCAGCGATGAGATCCATCCCCACTCTGTTGATCCCGGCCTGCTGCAGGCGACTGATTTCGGCTTCACACTCTGCTCCGGTATGCAGCCTTCCGACAGCCCTGGCCTCGCGATCCACAAAGGTCTGCACCCCCAGGCTTATCCGGTTCATCCCCTGTCGCTGCAACTCCTCGAGGGTCGCTTCACTCAGTTGGCCCGGAGCGCACTCCACCGTAATCTCCGCGGTCGCCGACAAGTTAAACTCATTTCGCAAGGTGGTGAAGATCTGTTGAAATTGCTCTCCTGACAACAGGCTCGGCGTGCCACCCCCAAAGTACACGCTATCGGCGTCCGCATGCAGAACAGCGCCAATCCGATCCGCCTCACTGCGCGCCTCTCGAATCTCCCTGCACAAACGATCGACGTAGCCGCCCATTCGGTCGGGTCCAAACGCGTCCGAAGCGAAGTTACAAAAACTGCACTTCGCCTTGCAGAACGGAATGGCCAGATAAATGCCGACGGGACAACTCACAAAAAAGCCTCATGCCTATTCTTTCACGCGCTGATTTCACGACAACTTCCGGTCAAGCACCGCCTGGAGACACTGAAAAGTCAATACAGATCCAAATCCCCGCACCACAGCGGATGCGCCCCAGTTGCGTCGAACGATTTACACTACCATCTGGTGGACAAATAACTATGGTTTGGACCCTAGCCCTCGCCCTTCACTTCCTCCAGGAAGACGCCGCATCCGTCCCTCCGGCCAACCCAGGCAGCTCCAGCGCACTCGCCGAGATGATTCATAACTCTGGGCCGGTCGCCTTTACCGTGCTCGTCCTTCTCCTGCTGGCCAGCATCTTTTCCTGGACCATCATGCTCTCCAAATGGTCGAGCCTCGGCCGAGCCGACAAGCAGAGCAAGCGTTTCCTGCGTGCCTTCCGCAAGTCCAGCCGCTTGAGCGAAGTCGCCACCGTCGCCGAGCAGTTTCGCCCCAGTCCGCTCGTCTCCGTCTTCAATGAAATCCACGACGAATACCAGCGCCAGAATGGCGGTCGCGGCCTGCCCCGTAATCCCATCGCCCTGGAACGCGCCGCGGCCACAGCGTCGAGTGAGGCCCTCACGGGCATGGAATCGCGTATGACCTGGCTTGCCACCATCGCAGCCATCGCACCCTTTATCGGACTCTTCGGAACCGTATGGGGCATCATCGACGCGTTCCATGGTCTCGGCACTGCCGGAGCCGCTACGCTGCGGGCCGTTGCCCCTGGAATCTCCGAAGCCCTTATCACGACTGCCGCCGGCCTCGTCGTCGCCATTCCGGCCGTCATCGGTTACAACCAGCTCACGGCCCGTCTCCGCGAGCAGGGCTCCCGCATGGACGACTTCGGCAGAGAGCTCTTAAATGCGATCGAGAACGCAGCTATGGTAACTCCCACGCAGCCCCAACCTCCCGCGCCAACCTACGCGCCCGTTGAAGAGCTGCCTCGCCGGAGGACGTTCTAGCCATGGCCTTCAGCGCAAAAGGACGCACGCAAACTGCACTCGCCGAGATCAACATCACTCCCCTCGTCGACGTCGTCCTGGTGCTTCTCCTCATCTTCATGTTGACCGCACCAGTCCTGCAGTCCGGTATCGACGTTGCGATTCCGAAGACCCGTACCGTCAACCAGGTCACTGATGAGCGGATGGTCGTCACCATCGATCACGATCAGAACGTCTTCCTGCAGGACAAGCCCGTCAACGTCAATGAGCTCCCTACGCGTCTCCGCACTACAGGCAAAGGCGATCCGGCAAAACGTGTCATCTATCTTCGCGCTGACGAACGTGTACCCTTCGGAGCCTTCGCTTCTGTCATGGACGCCGTCAAGCAGGCGGGCATCACTAACATCAGCATCGTCACTCGTCCCATCGAAAACAAATAACAACATCCCTGCACCCAACGAATATGGCCGACTTGAGCTGGAATCCCGACGACCAATTTGCAGACGACAATCTGCGAAAGAACTTTTTTGGCTCGCTCGTCCTCCATATCACCGTCGCCGCAGCCATCGCAGGACTCGCCTACTTCCATAATCGAGGCCATAGCTGGGGAGAAAACGCCGCCACTGCAGGAGCCATTCAGGCCACGATGGTCGCTTCGCTTCCCTTGCCGCCAAAGCAGCGCGAGCTCGATACCGGCGTCCTCACCTCCGAGAACCCAAGCCCCGCGCCTCTGATCGCGCCTTTGAAGACCGAACCTCCACCAGATCCCCACGAAGTCGCTCTTCCGGAAAAGGTCAAACCGCCCAAAGTCGCCGAGAAGCCCACGCCGGCTCCGCCCAAGCATCCGCAGCCAACTCCGCCGCAGCCCAATAAGGCCGTCACCGGCGAAACTGCAGGTATACGGATTCCGCAATCGACTCTTGAGCTGAAGAACGGAACCGCCTCGGCCATGGTGCAGGATCGCACCTTCGGTAGCCGGTTCGCCTACTACGTGAACATCGTCAACCGGACAGTGGCGCAGAACTGGTTCACCCAGGAGGCGGACCCTCGTGCCTCTGTCGGCAAGAGTGTGACCGTCCTGTTCGATATCGATCGAGCCGGTACACCTTCCAATCCGCGCATCGAAACCCGCAGCGGCTCACCCTCTCTCGATCAGTCAGCACTTCGCGCTGTGCAGCGCGTGGAAGGCTTCGGTCCTCTCCCCGCCGGAGATCACATCACCGTCGAGTACACCTTCCATTACACGCAGCCCTAAGCACACACAAATCTCAACCGCCCCACGAGCCCTCAGCACCCACTACGCAGCCCCACGCTGAAGTCGGCGTCGTCATTCTGAGCTGAAGGCGCAGAATCCCTGTATTTTTGCAGGATGCCCGTGCGCCCCGGTCCCTTAGCCTTTATGCTGCCATTTCAGCGCCCCGACGAGGCAGCATAAGCACCCAGACCTATTGCTTGATCACAGTTCCATCCGGACGCCGGATCTCGCCCCATCCTCCATTGAGTCCATTCTTGGGTTGAGTGAATGGGGTCTTCGCCGCTTCCTTCTCATCGATCTCAATTCCCCACCCAGGAGCCTCATTTACCCAGAAGTATCCATCCTTCATCTCCGGGCATCCGTGGAATATCTCCTTCGTGCGGTCGTTGAAGGGTGTGTATTCCTGGACGCCAAAGTTTGAGCTGACGATATCGAGCGTAATCTGCGCCATATGCCCCACCGGCGACACATCGCCCGGACCATGCCACGCTGTCTTCACACCGAAGTTCTCCGCCAGAATCGCTACCTTGCGCGCTGGGGTCAGGCCTCCCATCTGCGATAGGTGGCAGCGAATGTAGTCGATAAGCCGACCCTCGATCAGTGGCCTCCACTCATGCGGCGAGTTGAACAGCTCTCCCATTGCGATCGGCGTCGTGCAGTTATCCCGAATCTGCTTGAAGTAAGCGAGGTCTTCCGGCGACAACGGGTCTTCGACGAAAAACATGTTGAACTTCTCAGCGTCTTTGCAGAACTCCACCGCCTGGTTCGGTGACAGCCGTTCGTGCACATCGTGCAGCAGGTTCACCTCATCACCCAGCTCTTTGCGGCATGTCTCCAGCATCTTCAACGCGCGCCGCATGTAGGCAGCGGGCTCGAAGAATGGCTTGTCATGCAGCGGCTTATAGCTCGACTGTCCGCCGCTCTTCGACCCGTATCCCGCCATCCCCGGCACACCGATCTGAACCCGCACATTCCGGAACCCCTGATCCATATACTGCTTTGCCGAGGCCACCACATCCGCATAATCCGGCCCATCGGCGTGGGCGTAGGTATCGACCGCCTCGCGCACCTTGCCGCCCAGCAGCTGATAGACAGGCATGCCGGCCTGACGGCCCTTGATGTCCCACAGCGCCTGGTCGATTCCACTGATGGCGTTATTCAGCACCGGCCCGTTCTTCCAGTACGAGCTGTCGTAGCACGTCCACCAGATATCCTCGATGCGGTCCGTTGTCTTGCCCATCAGCAGCGGCTTCAGATACTTCTCCACCGCCGGCTTCACCAGATCCGCTCGCTGCGTAAACGTCCCGCAGCCGTAGCCGTACAGGCCGTCCTGGTCAGTGGTGATCTTCACCACTGTCAGCCGCGAGCCTGCGGGCGCGCATTCAATCACACTGATGTCTTTGATCTTCGGCGCCGCCATCCCTCGCGTCGCCTTCGCAACTTGCGCCTCTGCCCTCATCATCGGAGCAGTCATACCGCACGCCGTCGAAGCTGCGGCCATCTTCAACATATCCCGTCGATTCATCGCCATGACACGGAGAAGCTTACACTGCTCCCGGCTTCCAGCCACAGCCACTTGTTCTGTTTTTCCCGCACTCCGCCGGATTCCCGCATAATGCTGTGGTGCGAAACTTCCGTGGAACCGTCTCCCTTCTTCTCGCCCTGGGCATCGCCAATCTTGCCTTTGCGGCACAGCCCAAAGTTCTCGTCTACACCCGGAACTACACCCCTGACGGCAAGGGCTACGTCCACGACAACATCGCCACCAGCGTGGAAGCGATCAAAAAGATGGGTGTCGAGAGTCATTTCACCGTCGATTCCTCAGACTCGCCCGAGGTCTTCACCGACGCCAATCTACGCCACTACGCCGCTATCGTCTTCGCCAACAGCAACAACGAAGCCTTTACCAGTGATGGCCAGCGGGACGCCTTCAAGCGCTACATACAGTCGCATCACGGATTCGTCGCCATTCATTCCGCGTCAGGCTCTGAGCGTTCGTGGCCCTACTTCTGGCAGGTCGTCGGTGGAAAATTCGTCGAGCACCCTCGTCTTCAGACCTTCACGGTCCATGTAACCGATCCTGGCTTCGCAGCAACAAAAGGTTTGACTCCGGATTTTCCCTGGACCGATGAGTGCTACTTCACCGACCATCTCAACCCGGACATCCATCCCATCCTGACCACCGACCGCACCAGGCTCTCAGGGCTGGAAAAGATGCGTACCGATCAGGGCACGTATCGGAATCCTCTTCCTCTGGCCTGGTATCACACCTTCGATGGCAGCCGGGAGGTTTATATCGCCCTCGGCCATCGAAAAGAGGACTACAGCAACCCCATCCTTTCCAATCTCATTCGCCGCAGCATTCTCTGGTCGATTAAGGCAAAAAGCCTAGATGCTAAATGACAGAAACAGCAGGCTGTACAAAGATTGGTTCGTAATCTGAGTCAAAAATAACCCTGTCTTGGGTCTTTGCGTCTACGATAAAAGAGATGAAATATCGTCCTGCTCGTTCTCTGGAAAAACTTCTTCTGCGGCCCGCCGGGCTCTTCCTCATCGCCTTTGCACTGCTCACCTTTTCTTCAGTGACCTTGCAGGCCCAGGACTGGTTCAAGACTGAGACCTCTGCAGGGGTTTCCAATATCCGTCTGGCCGTGGCCGACTTCAAACCCGCCTCAGTGGATCCGCAGACCGCTTCCCTCAAGCAGACCTTCGATAGCACTCTCTTCAACGACCTCTCCAGCGCGGGCATCTTTGACATCGTCTCTAAGAGTCTGCTGCCGCAGGCGACCCCCGGAGCTCCCGGCGAGATTAACCTCGCCCAGTGGTCTGCTGCCCCGGCCAATGCTGCCATGATTGCCTTCGGTGCCCTCGGGACCTCCGGCGGACGCCTCACCGTAAACGGCTTTCTCTTCGACGCAAAGAACACCCAATTTCCGCAGGTGCTCTCCAAGCAGTACAGCGAAGAGGCCAATGAAGAGATGGCCCGGCAGGTCGCCCATCGCTTCGCCGACGAGATCATCTTCCGCCTCGGTGGCGGCATTCCCGGCATCGCCGAAACGAAGATCTACTACGTCAAAGTTGGCGGAGGAAATAAAGAGATCTGGGCGATGGACTATGATGGCGCCAACCAGCACGAGATTACCCACCTCGGCACGGTCTCCATCTCTCCGCGCGTCTCTCCCGACAACAGCCGGATCGCCTTCTCCTCACTCGGCAAGGATGGCTTCCAGATCCGGATGTACTCCCTTCTGCTCAACCGGATGGTCAATTTCTCGTCAGGTGGAGGCGGAACGAACCTATCGCCCGCATGGTCTCCCAACGGCCGCGATATCGCCTTCTCCTCTTCTCGTACCGGCGATCCTGAGATCTATATCGCCGACTCCAATGGAGGATCGGCTCGCCGCGTCACTAGTTTCCGTGGACCGGATGTCTCCCCCGTATTCAATCCCAAGACCGGCTCGCAGATCGCCTGGATCAGCGGGCGCACACATCTGCCGCAGCTCTACATCATGGACGCAGACGGTTCCGCAATTACGCGTCTGACAGACGGCGGATACGCCACCTCGCCCTCCTGGTCTCCAAACGGGCAGTTCCTCGCATTCGCCTGGGATCGCAAATACGGCCCCGGAGCCCCCGGCGGACAGGACATTTACGTCATGGAGGTCGCGACCAAGCGCTGGATTCAGGTCACTCACGACATCGGACGCTGTGACTTCCCCTCCTGGTCTCCAGATGGGCGGCACCTTGTGTTTGCAAACTCCCCTGACGGTCGTGCCTCCAGCACACGCATCGTCAGTATGTTGGCCGACGGCACTGGCCGTCGCAACCTGACTGGCCCAGGCGCCGACATGCCAAACTGGAGCTGGAAGTAGTCGAGCGACTTCCTCTGCGAGAGATTTTCATTGCAGTGCTCGCAGAAAACCTGAAACCCTTAGTTCTATCCCGATCGAGAAAGAAAGAGCAGGAGAAACCTCCAAGATGAACGTATCGCCCGCAATTTACCGCAAGGCTCTGGTTATGGCTGCAGTCGTGGCCGCCCTTAGCGCCGTCACAGGCTGCCACAAGAAGGAGAAGGCGGTGGCCCCGGCCACGCTTGGCCCCGCTCCCTCGGCTCCCGCGCCGACCGCCACACTCACCGCCGACCCCGTCGCCATCGACGTCGGCCAGTCCGTGGTGCTGAACTGGCGCACCACCAACGCCACCTCCGTCACGATCGACGGTATCGGAGAAGTCGCGACCAACGGAACCCAGACCGTCTCTCCCTCCACCTCCACGGACTTTCATCTGACCGCCAAGGGCGATGGTGGAAGCACGGATGCCAATGTCCGCGTCACGGTACGGGTGCCTCAGGCTCCCTCCAACGCCAACGGCGATGGCGACATGGGTTCAGAAGCGGCCTTCCACCAGAACGTGAAGGACGTCTTCTTCGATTACGACAGCTACGACCTGCGTCCGGACGCCCAGACCTCCTCGCAGACTGCCGCTTCGTACCTCAACTCGCACTCGGCCATCAAGATTGTGATCGGCGGCTACTGCGACGAGCGTGGTTCAGCGGAGTACAACCTGGCTCTCGGCGAGAATCGCGCCAACGCCGCCAAGACCGCCTTGGTCAACGCAGGTGTGGCCGCTTCCCGTATTCGGGTCATCAGCTATGGCAAGGAGAAGCAGTTCTGCACTGAGCAGAATGAGAGCTGCTGGCAGCAGAATCGCCGAGCTCAGTTCTCGCTGGACCGCTAACCACCAAAATCGCTTTTGACGGTTACGCATTTTCTGAAGGCCTCCGCGACTCTTTCAGGTTGCGGAGGCTAACCGTCAAAGACGTGAACCGAAGAGAAACACCGCAGGAAAACGCTATGAACCTTCCATTTCCTATCCCAAAACGTTCGGTCTCCATGGCCTGCGCAGCCCTTGCCGTCTCTCTGCTCCTCCCTGCCTCCCCCGCCTTCGCGGTCAGCAAGGAGATCGTGCAGCTCCAGACGCAGGTGCAACAGCTGCAGGACGCGGTTGCCCGTCTTCAGCAATCCAACGATGAGCGCATGGGTGTGATGAAAGACCTGGTCCAGCAGAGCGCAGACTCGGTCAATCGCATGTCCCTCAACATCGATGCTCTCCAGAAACAACTTCAGAACCGTCAGCAGAATCAGGACTCCAAGCTCGAGCAGGTCTCCGGACAGATTCAGTCACTGAACGATTCGCTCGACGAGGTCAAGGCCCGGCTAGCCCGGCTGGAGAAGGTTGCGCAGGACATCCAGAGCCAGCAGCAATCGATCAACGCCAATATGCCTCCTACAGGTGGCGGCATTCCTGCCGACAATGCAGCGCCCTCGATGAATACGCCACCACCAGCGGCAGCCCCGGTAACTCCTGCTCCCGCACCTGCCAAGCGGGGAAAACCCACAGCCGGAACTCCCATGTCGGAGGCAGTTCCGGCGCCTCAACCACCCGCCGAAACAGCAGCACCCGCCGCACCTCCAGTCGACGACCTGTATAAAACCGCGCTTGGCGATTACATGGGGGCGAAGTACCAGCTCGCCTCCTCCGAGTTCGGAGACGTGATCAAGTCTTATCCTGACCATCCTCTTGCCGGAAACGCGTCTTTCTATCAGGGCGAGATCGCCTATCGCGCCGGTCACTACGATGACGCCATCAAGAGCTACGATCGCGTGATTGAGCAATACGCTGACAGCAATAAAGTGCCTGTCGCCCATCTACATAAGGGTCAAGCACTCATCGCCCTCAAACAAAATGATGCTGGCGTCCGTGAGCTTCGCGCCCTGATCCAACGCTTTCCCAATTCCCCTGAGGCTATGCAGGCTCGCAGCAAACTGAGCGGCATGGGCATCACGGTCGTACCGAAGCGGTAGTGTCTTCCTGTCTTTGCGTTCTGCAATGGTGGATTGTGACGAACGAGACAAACAGATCCTGCAAGTAAAGATAGTAGAATCCTCACGCGAAAGACCGTGCTGGAATCAGTCCGCATATGCAGAACTTGCAGGCTTCAAATCAGTCGCGCTCCGGTGAAAGTGACCTCTCGTCGAGCAAGGATGAACAGAGGCCTAGTTTCGAATACCGCTCATGAGTGTTTCGATTTCGTTGCGTTGAGCTTCGGTTAGAGGGAGTAGAGGAAGGCGGGGACGTCCGCCGAAGTATCCGGTAAGATCGCTTGCGAAACGAATGCCGGGGACACCTGACTCCATCTCGACTTTGGCGATAGCCGGGGCAATCCATGCTTGTTTTTCGTCAGCCAGAGCCTGATCCTCGTCCTTCCATGCGGCATAGACCTCGTAGCATGCCTGGGGTGCCGCAGCAGCAAAGCCCGGCATTATGCCTGCAGCCCCGGCGCGGAGGCCAGACAGCATTCGTTCCGAAGCCGATGTGATCAGCTGAAATCCCACGGTCTTCGTTCGTGTCTTGATGGCAGGTTTTGGGGGTGCGGAGGCAATCGCCGCCCCCCCACCCAAGCTGACCGCCGAAACAAAGGTGGCGGATCCTTGATCTTCCTTCTGCCTGAGCATACGACCGGTGACCGCGGCAAACACAGTTGTCACCGTAGCCTCCCGCCTGATCCCTGAGGTCAAGTCGCGGATGGACTCGATCCGATCCTGTGACACATCGTCGTCAGTGAGACCAACTACGGCGGGATGAGCCGCGAGTTCGGAGATGATCTCGGGAGAGAGCGCAGCCGATGCAACCGAATAGAGAAGAATGGGAAGCGGAGAGCGGTCAGCGATGGTCTGGAAGAAGGTCAAAGTCTCACGACGCTGATTGGAACGCAAAAAAGTCGGGCGCTTCACCAGAACGGCGTCATATCCCGCGGAGGCTGCGAACTCTGCTAGCTCGAGCGTACCTTCCACGCTTGCGCGGGACACCCCGGCCGTCATCACCCTGGTCTCACCGGCAACCTGAATCGCCACGGAGAGCACGTCTCGCGTCTCACTGTCCGACAACAACTCCGGTTCGCCTATCTGTCCCAGGACGACGAGACCGGCTGCCGGCGTTTTGGAGTAGCGGTCTACGTTGTGCTCGAGTTTGCGGAGATTGAGCCGGCCATCCGGATAGAACGGTGTCGTCAGCGGAAGATGAAGCCCTTCAAACAGCATGGTCCTTGGTTCCTTTCTCAGCGACCGGCGTGCAAGGCCTGCAGCGCGAAGACGTTCAGAGTTCCACGCTGCAGTGCTGAGATCCCCTCGGCAGCAGCTCGCGCCGCAGCCAGGGTGGTAATGGTTGGAATTCGCGCCTGAACCGCCGCCCGGCGAATTGCCTTCTCGTCGAAGAACGTGTCCGGGCCCCGCGGTGTGTTGATGATGAGCTGAATTCTGCTTCCTTTGATGAGGTCCACTACGTTTGGGCGCCCTTCCTTAACCTTGTAGACCCGTTCAGGTTGCAGGCCGGCGGCTTCAAGAACCTCCGCTGTCCCGTGTGTAGCCACGAGGTGAAAACCCATCTCGACGAAGAGACGGCCCAGGGCAACGACGCCCTTCTTGTCGTGATCATTCACGCTAACAAAAGCCGTGCCTTTGAGAGGAAGCTGCTGACCGGCCGCGATCTGTGCCTTGGCAAAGGCTTCGCCGAAGTTATCGGCAACTCCCATGACCTCACCAGTGGAGCGCATCTCCGGCCCAAGCACTGGATCGACACCCTGGAACTTGCCCCAAGGGAAGACCGGGGATTTGACGAAGAAGTGCGCGCCGGTTCCGAGATCTTTGCCGGAGGCAACCTGCTCGGGGAGAAGCTGCTTTAGCTTCTGGCCTACCATGATGCGAGAAGCAATCTTGGCCAGCGGCACTCCCGTGGCCTTAGAGACGTACGGCACGGTACGCGATGCCCGAGGATTGACCTCAATCACATAAACCTTACCGCGCTGAATGGCGAACTGGATGTTGACCAGACCGCGAACATCGAGAGAACGCGCGAGCTTGCGGGTGTAGTCACGAATAGTCTCCAGGACCTCAAGCGCGATATCAACCGCCGGCAGGACGCAAGAAGAGTCGCCGGAATGGATGCCAGCCTCTTCGATGTGCTCCATGATTCCGGCGATGACGACATCATCACCATCACAGAGAGCGTCAACGTCGACCTCCGTCGCATCTTCGAGGAAGTGGTCGATGAGGACGGGCCGCTCCTGGGAGTACTCGATCGCAGTGGTCATGTAACGAACCACGGCAGCATCGTCATAGGCAATCACCATGGCGCGACCGCCTAGCACATAGGAGGGGCGTACGAGCACGGGATAACCAACGCGGTTAGCTCCGGCAACCGCCTCTTCGACACTGGTTGCCATGGCTCCTTGCGGCTGGGGGATCCCCAGATCTTCGATCAGCTTTCCAAACCGCTTGCGGTCCTCAGCCAGGTCGATCGATTCCGGCGAGGTTCCTATGATGGGGACACCGGCATTCTTCAACGGGAGCGAAAGATTCAGCGGAGTCTGGCCACCGAACTGGACGATCACACCGATGTCGGCTCCAGAGCTCGCCTCGTGTTCGTAGACAGACAGCACGTCTTCGAGGGTCAGCGGCTCGAAGTAGAGACGGTCGCTGGTGTCGTAGTCGGTTGAAACTGTCTCGGGATTGCAGTTGACCATGATGGTCTCGTAGCCGTCTTCCCTAAGGGCAAAGGCGGCATGGCAGCAGCAGTAATCAAACTCAATTCCCTGGCCGATGCGATTGGGACCGCTGCCCAGAATGAGGATCTTCTTCTTCGACGTCGGTGCGGCCTCGTCCTCTTCGTCGTAACAGCTGTAGAGGTACGGTGTGAGACTCTCAAACTCTGCGGCACAGGTGTCGACCAGCTTGTATACGGGCTTGACCCCCAGTTTCTTACGGAGGGCACGCACCTTTGCTGTCCCTTCAGAACCGGTCAATCCCCACACAGCGGCGAGACGCTCGTCGGAGATACCCATCCGCTTTGCGGCACGAAGTTGATCCGCGGTGACCTCGTCCATCGAGACTCCCCCGATGGCCTTGATCTCATCCGTGATCTGTTTGATCTGGTGCAGGAACCATGGATCCATCGTGGTCAGACGCGCCACCTCACGCACAGTCATACCGCGCTCAAAGGCGTAACGGATGTAAGTCAGGCGTTCCGGATGCGGGGTCACCAAGCGCTGTGTGAGCCGGCGAGGTTCGATGTCGTCAGCTGTTGCGCGCTTCCCTGTCTCCAGAGAACGGACGGCCTTCATCATGGCTTCCTTGAAGGTACGGCCGATCGCCATGACTTCGCCCACAGACTTCATTTGTGGTCCGAGGGTCTCGTCGGCTCCGGGAAACTTCTCGAACTGCCACTTGGGAATTTTTACGACGACGTAATCGATGGTCGGCTCAAAGCAGGCCGGGGTTGCCTTGGTGATGTCATTTTGAATCTCGTCAAGCGTGTATCCGACAGCGAGCCGGGCAGCGATCTTGGCGATAGGGAAGCCGGTCGCCTTCGACGCCAGGGCGCTGGACCGTGAGACGCGCGGGTTCATCTCGATGACAGTCATGCGGCCTGTGATCGGGTTGACTGCAAACTGCACGTTGGAGCCGCCGGTCTCGACACCGATCTCGCGGATCACCCGGATGGCCGCATCGCGCATGACCTGATACTCGCGATCGGTGAGGGTCTGGGCAGGAGCGACTGTAATGGAGTCGCCGGTGTGGACGCCCATCGGATCGAAGTTCTCGATGGAGCAGATAATGATGACGTTGTCCTTGAGATCGCGAACGACCTCAAGCTCGTACTCCTTCCAGCCGAGGACGCTTTCTTCAATCAGACACTCATGCACAGGGCTGAGATCGAGGCCGCGGCTGAGGATCTCGGTCATCTCCTCGCGGTTATAGGCGATGCCACCGCCGGAGCCTCCCAGGGTGAAGCTCGGACGGATGACGGCAGGAAAACCGATCTTGTTCGTAAATTCGAGTCCAGCACTTACTGAATTGACCAGCTGCGACTTCGGCATATCAAGGCCGATCTTGTTCATTGCATCTTTGAAGAGGAGACGGTCTTCGGCCTTTTTGATGGCCTCGAGTTTCGCTCCGATCAACTCGACACCATGCTTTTCCAAGAAGCCTGAGTCCGCAAGATCGACGGCAAGATTGAGGGCCGTTTGACCTCCCACGGTGGGCAGCACGGCGAATTTTCCGGAGCCGGCGGGCATCATGCCGACTTCGATCCGGATAATCTCTTCGAGATAGGCAGCGCTCAGGGGCTCGATATACGTGCGGTCGGCTACCTCGGGATCGGTCATGATCGAGGCCGGATTCGAGTTGATCAGCACGACCTCATATCCCTCTGACTTGAGGGCCTTGCAGGCCTGCGTGCCTGAGTAGTCGAACTCCGCCGACTGTCCAATCACAATCGGCCCAGAGCCGATCACAAGAATCTTCGCGATGTCATTTCTACGTGGCATCTTTACATCTTTCCTGTTGCTGAAACCTGCTGGCGTTTCAAAGGGCGCCTACTTCTGCGCCCTTGTCGTGTTGCCCGGAATAAAAACTGCTACTTCTTCCACTCTTCCATCATTTTGCGGAAGTCCTGAAAGAGGTAGTGAGAATCGTGCGGACCGGGACTGGCTTCGGGGTGGTACTGAACGCTGAACATCGGGTCGGTCTTGTGCCGGAGACCAGCGAGAGTCTGGTCGTTGAGATTGGTGTGGGTCTTCTCAACGTTTTCCGGCAGCGATTCAGGATCGACATTGAAGTTGTGGTTCTGCGCCGTGATCTCCACCTTGCCGGTCTGGTGGTTCATGATCGGATGATTTCCACCGTGATGACCGAACTTCAACTTGTAGGTCTTTCCCCCGAGGGCCAGACCGAAGATCTGATGGCCCAGGCAGATTCCAAAGAGCGGCTTCTTTCCCTGTAGCTTCTGCACATTTTCGATCGCGTAGTTCAGAGGCTCAGGATCACCGGGGCCATTCGAAAAGAAGACACCGTCGGGATCCATTGCGAGCACTTCCTCGGCAGTTGTCCTGGCGGGCACCACGGTTACGTTGATGTTCTCCCGGGCTAGCATGCGGAGAATGTTTTCCTTGATACCGAAGTCATAAGCCACGACATGGAGAGGGTCCATGTCTGCAGCTGGCTTCAGCAGAGGATCGCCGGTCTGGTTCTTTGGCTCGGTCGCATCCCATTTGTAGGGCTCTTTGGTGCTGACAACGCTTGCGAGATCAGTGCCTTCCATTCTAGGAATAGCCCGCGCTTTTGCAACCAGAGCTTCAGCATCCAGATTGTCGCCGCTGGCGATGACGCCGCGCATGACACCGTTGGCCCTGAGGTGGCGGACGATGGCTCGTGTATCCACCTCGGCGATGACGGGAACGCCGTAGCGTTCCAGATATTCGTCTGCAACCTGTGTAGAACGCCAGTTGGAGCTTACCGGAGAGAACTCGCGCGTGACGAGACCCTCGATGTAAGGCTTTTTCGATTCAGCGTCCTGAGGGGTTGTTCCGTAGTTGCCGATATGGGGATTGGTGAGAACGACGATCTGTCCCGCATAGGAAGGATCCGTGAAGATCTCCTGATAGCCGGTCAGAGATGTATTGAAGACCACTTCGCCGGAGCACTCCGCACGTGCGCCAAAACTTTTGCCGCGAAAGATGCGCCCGTCTTCGAGCGCCAAGATTGCTTGCATTGCCTCTCCGAGGAGTGGATTTAATAGATTCTACCAGCATCCACGGCCTCTCTGCTCGGGTGTGCGCCGATTACAGGCCAATCTCCCGAATCTCTGTGCGCGAACGGTTACGGCGAGGCGCCCGTCTGCGATTTTCTGTGGGATTCAGACAGCATCAGACACCTGGAGTAGCCTCGGAATCCGCCTCCGGAATCTGCCAGCCGCCCGGAGGCGTCACATTGGCCAGGATCTGCTCGGGAACCCCGTCCTTCGGGCCCCATGTGTTTGGAGCGTAAGGATAGATGGGCGTCTGTGCCTTGAGCATGGGGTCTACAATCCGCCACGCCTCTTCGACATAATCCTGACGCGCAAACAGGGTGGAATCTCCAATCAGCGCGTCGGAGAGGACCCGCTCGTAAGCCTCCATCTCCTCGGCACGAGGATGGCGGCATGCTTCCAACTCGATCAGCGAACGCTGGCCGTTTTCGTCAGGAGCGGCAACGGAGACGGCGAGAGCGATGGTCATCTCGGGAAGGATCCGGAACCGAAAATAGTTCTGCTGTGCATTATCTATAAGGCCGGTCTGGGGAGGACGCCGCATGCGTGCGATGACCTCTGTGCAGGTCGTCGGCAGATTCTTACCGGCGCGAAGATAAAAGGGTACGCCATCCCACCGCCAGGATTTGATCTCCAGACGCATCGCCGCATACGTTTCAACTGTCGAGTCTGGCGCTACTCCCTTTTCGTTGCGATAGCCCAGGAATTGCCCGCGAAGAAGATTACAGGGCTCGATGGAAGGAATGGCCTTGAGCACCTTTACCTTCTCGTCCCGGATAGATTCGCTGTCACGGCGTGCGGGACACTCCATAGCGAGGTTGGACATGACCTGAAAGACATGGTTTTCCATGACGTCACGCACAGCGCCGTTCTGGTCATAGAAGGCTCCCCTGCCCTGAATGCCAAAGTTTTCGGCCATGGTGATTTGAACACTCTCGATGTGGTCGCGGTTCCACAGCGGCTCGAGAAACGCGTTCGCGAATCGGAACGAGACGATGTCGTGAACGGGACCCTTGGCAAGGTAGTGATCGATGCGGAAGATGGAGGACTCAGGGAAGGACGCAAGCAGGACCTGATTCAGCTGTTGCGCCGACGCCAGGTCGTGCCCAAATGGCTTTTCAACGATGACGCGAGCGCCAGAGGAACAGCCCGAGCTGACGAGCTGTTCGATTACTTTCTCGAAGAGGGAGGGCGGAATCGCGAGGTAATGGGCTGGATGCTTCGCTGGTCCCAATTCTTTTCGAACTGCCGCGAAGGTGGCTGGGTCTTCATAGTCGCCGTCGACATACCGAAGCAGTGAAGAGAGCTTTTGCCACGCCTCCTGGTCAATCCCGCCATGCTTCTCAAGCGAATCCTGGGCACGAGCCTTGAGTTGATCAAGATGCCAGCCCGCCTTTGCAACACCAATCACCGGAACGTTCAGCTCTCCCCGTTTGGTCATCGACTGCAGGGCTGGAAAGATCTTTTTGTAGGCCAGATCCCCTGTAGCGCCAAAGAAGACGAGTGCATCGGAGTGGACGGCAGGCTTGACGGTAGATACTTGCGGGCTCAAGTAAGTTCTCTCCTTCGGGGGTTGGGCTCGATCTTCGACAGATTACGCGAAGGCATCGAAATCGGCGAACCCGCAGTTTCTACAGATAGGATGACGGTGCCGAAAGATTCGTCATCCCCGACGCTTTACAAACAAATCTGCAAAAGATTCCTAAACGCGCATGCGCTGGTGTCACAAGGACACCAGCGCATGCTTTTTGAGAGAGTTTATTCGCCGAAGTTGACCGACTCGACTCCCAGGAACTGAGCAGCCTGCCCCAGTTCTTCTTCGATCCGAAGCAACTGGTTGTATTTGGCGATGCGATCAGTACGCGAAGCTGAACCGGTCTTGATCTGGCCGGCACCGGTTCCGACGGCGAGATCGGCGATGAAGGTATCTTCCGTCTCTCCGGAACGATGGCTGATGATGGAGGTGTAGCCATACCGGCGGGCCAGCTCAATGGCATCGAGGGTCTCAGAGACGGTGCCGATCTGATTGACCTTGATCAGAATCGAATTGGCGACCTTCTGTTCGATTCCCTGCTGCAGGCGGCGGGTATTAGTGACGAATAGATCGTCTCCTACAAGCTGAACCTTATCGCCGATAGCGGTCGTCAGAATCTTCCAGCCATCCCAGTCGTCTTCAGCCAATCCATCCTCAATGGAGATGATGGGATACTTCTCTGTCCACTGCTGCCAATAGGCGGCCATCTCTGCAGAAGACAGCTCGCGCTTGTCGGACTTCTTGAAGACGTACTTTCCGGTCTCCTTGTTGTAGAACTCGCTTGAGGCAGGATCGAGGGCAATCGCAATATCCTCACCCGGCTGATAGCCCGCAAGCTCGATCGCCTCCAGAATCAGGTCGACCGCCTCTTCGTTGGACTTTAGGTTCGGGGCAAATCCACCCTCGTCACCAACCGCAGTGTTATAGCCCTTCTTCTTGAGAACTCCCTTCAGCGTATGGAAGGTCTCCGTTCCCCAGCGAAGTGCGTCGGAGAAGCTCTCCGCTCCAATGGGCATCACCATGAATTCCTGGAAGTCGACGTTGGAGTCGGCATGCGAGCCTCCATTGAGGATATTCATCATGGGCGTAGGCAGCAGACACGCATTAACTCCCCCAAGGTAGCGATACAGGGGGAGCTTGAGGGCTTCGGCCGAGGCTCGGGCGACAGCCATAGAAACCGCAAGGATGGCATTGGCACCCAGCTTGGACTTGTTGTCGGTCCCGTCGATGGCAATCATCGTGGCGTCGATAAGCCGCTGGTTGGAGGCATCCATACCGGTCAGCTCAGGCGAAAGGATGGACTCCACATTTTCGACCGCCTTGAGCACTCCTTTGCCGAGGTAGTGCTCCTTGTCGCCATCACGCAACTCGACGGCCTCATGCTCTCCAGTAGAGGCTCCGCTGGGAACGGCGGCGCGGCCACGGGCTCCGCTATCGAGGACGACGTCGGCTTCAACGGTGGGGTTGCCGCGAGAATCGAGGATTTCGCGGGCGTGAATCGAGACGATCTCAGTCATGTTGCTCCTGTCATTAGGTAATTCGAAAGATTGGGGAACGATGCGGTGGGCGAGGCGCTCGTTAAGCTTCGGACGGCGGTCGACGGAAATGCGATGACCGCCAGCTAAACCGATTGTCTCCACGATCTTTGCGCCTTGGAACATCTCCTGTTGGATTTTAGCAAGGCTTTGGAGCCGGGGCTAATGACGGGTCTGACCGACGAATGGAATCCAACAGGTGCTCAGGGATGTAGTAGCAGGCTCGATTCCCTTGACCCGATTTTGCGGAAGCTTCATTTACAAGTCTTAAACTCGATATCAGGAACAAAGCTGCGTGCGAGGAGCCGTACCTTTGTCCTGGAGGATTAAAGCGCCATGAAGATTCGGACTATTTCTGCAGCCGCGCTCTTCGCCGTCGCGCTCCCGCTGACGGCTCAAAATGCTCGAACCGGGGTTTCGAACCCTGAAGCCGTAGTGATCGATGCGGACAATGGAGATGTCGCAGCCTCTCAAGCAGCAACAGCGCCTGCAACAGAGCGCCGTCCGCTCACACGCGCAAAGCCTTCAGCCGCCAAGCCTGAGAACTCCGGTGTAGCCTATGGCCCGTATTCCCCGAACAAGGGAAGCGATACGGCAGCCACCGTTGCAGCGGCGGCACCTTCGACCACGGATGATATCGATGCAGAGATTGTGACCAGCGTGCCGGAACGTGAGGGTGAGATCAATGAGGGCACCCTGCTACGCGTGAAGATGCGGGAGCAGCTCTCGACCGCGACGACAGAGCCCGGCACAAAATTTACCGCGGAGGTGATGGAAGCCCTCACCAACCACGGCAGAGTGATTATCCCGATCGGTTCCATTCTCGAGGGCCAGGTAACCGCCGTTCATGCCGGGCGCCGCATCTCGGGGGCGGCCTCGCTGCATCTTGAGCCAGAGCGCGTAACTCTTCCGGACGGAACTGTGTATGTCATTCATGCACAGCTGATCGACACAACCCTTAGCAACTTCAACATCGACCGTGAGGGAACCCTGAAGCGAAGAGATCGCGTCAAAGAGACGCTGGCTGTTTCGGCCCTCGCAACCGGAGGGGGTGCCGCTGCCGGAGCGATGATCGGAGGAGGTGTAGGAGCCCTGGTCGGAGCCGGCGTGGGCGCAGGGGCCAGCACCGTAATGTGGCTCAAGCAGGAGAGGCAGGCGACGCTTCAAGAAGGTTCGCGACTTGTCTTCAGCCTGACGACCCCTCTGGTGATCAAACCGTTGAATTCAAACCAAGGTACGGCCATGGTCTCCGGTGGAGATGGTCCAGGGCCGCGAGGAGCGACAGAGTAGGGTTTCGTCTTAAAAACACCGAAGAGCGAGCTTGCGGCTCGCTCTTTTTTATTGAGGGTGAGACCGCGTCAGTCGCGGACCTGAGCCAGCAAACGCTTCCAGTTCTTTTGGTTTCGGCGATAGCTCTTCTTCAGATCTTCCAGAATTCTTTCGAAGTCGCCGTGACCGGAGAGGCGCTTCCATGCCGGATTCTTGGAGAACCATGGGTAGTTTTCGTTGCCCAGGTAAATTGCCCGGCGCAGCCAGTGTAAAGCCTCACTCTCGTCTCCATCGACGGCGAAATAGGTCGCCAGCCGATAGGCCATCTCGCTGTCAGCCTCAGCAGCAGCAAGCGTCTCATCGATGATGAACGTAGCCGCCTTTTCGCGGTCACCCAGCTGCGTATAGCAGAGGGCAATGGTAGGAAATACGATGCGGACAGATCTCTCGTCGTGGATGACACTCTCCAGGGTCTGGATGGCCCCAAGCAGATCACCCGTACGCATCTGCTGATATCCCCTGGAAATCCGCAAGAGCGGTTGGCGGGGTTCGAGCGTCAACGCTTTCTCAATCTCGTCAGCTGCCAGCTCGAGCTGGTTCTGATACTGATAGACTCGCGCGCGATGGTTGTAGATCATCGCAGCGTTGGAGGGATTCATTTGCAGCGAAGCATTGAATTGTTCCAGAGCCTCCTCATACATTCCATCGAAGCGAAGCGCAATGCCCGCCACCATGCGGACGTTCCAGTCGTTTCCTGCGGTGTGGAGTAGATGCTCAATGCCATGACGCGCGGACTCTTTTTCTCCACGCGAAAGAAGCATATACACACGATACAGATTAGCTTCGATCGAACCGGGATCAAGCTGCAGTGCGCGGTCGAAGGCACGACGGGCTTCCAGCAGGTGCATCTGCCCTCCCAGCCCGTGACGCGTGTACTGAAGGTGAGTGATGCCTAGACCAGACCATGCGGGAGCATAGTTGTCGCTCGTTTTTATCACGGAGTCAAAGAGCTCGCGAGCGCGGTCAAGATCATCTCTACTGCCGGTACGGGTCATGAAGGACGAGAGCAAAGCTCGTGCCTGAAGATACTCCTCGGAGAGATCTTCGGAGAGTGACGGGGCGCGGTGATTCTCTTTTGCGCTTCGAAGTCCTCCCACTCCCTGGAGCGTGCTGAAGACCTCATCGCAGATCTCGGTCTGTACGCTGACCAGATCGAAGGAAGCTACGTTAATGGAGCCACCTGCGCGCACGCTTTGACGGGAGATATCCACCAGCTGCCAGTTGAGGTCGAACCCCTTTTCAGATCGAAGGAAGTTTCCAGCGAGCACAAAGTCCACGAGCAGCTTCTTGCCTACGCTCAAAGGATCGAGCTGGTGTGCAGGAATGGAGGCCAGCGAGCTGGACGGCCGCACCACGAGCGAAGTCACCCGTGCGAGGCGGGTCGCGATGGCATCGGCGAGAGCGTAGCCATACATCGGAGCCACGTCTGCGGGCCCGTAGTTGATGAAGGGCAGCACAACAATGCTGTTGGTCTCTTTGCTGTTGGCTGACGATCCAGACTCGCGAAATCTCTCAGCCAGCATGGACAGAATTCCGGTGGTGCGCTTCTCTTCTTCCGGAGACTCGAGGGCACGGTGTCCCTGGGAGTGAAGTGAGAGCGATTCTCCGCCGGGCATGAGAACCGTATCGAGCTGCATCGACCGCATGACCGTCTTGAGCGATTCCCGTATATCGGCAGCCGAGGCAAAGCGAGCGGCAGGCTGCTTTTCAAGGCAGCGCAAAATGACGCTCTCCAGCTCTACCGGCAAGGTCGGGTTGATCTCGCGCAGAGGGGTCGGATCGGCAAACTGCGTCGCGCGTATGGTCTGGAAGTCGGGAGCGTCCGGGCGGTGAAACGGATGCCTTCCGGTTGCAAGCTCGTAGAGAATCAGCCCCAGAGCAAAGAGATCGGACTGGACCGAAGACTGCCCAGTGACGAACTGTTCCGGCGCCATGTAGGCGATCGTGCCTCCGCGTGCGGTATAGGTTGCACCGAGAGGAGGAAGCGAGCGAGGATCGGACGGACCCGACGGATCGAAGTCGGTTTTGTCCAGAGATAACCGACGGGCCAGGCCGAAATCCAGGATTTTAATCAGGCCTCCATCGGTGAGCATGACATTGGCGGGCTTGAGGTCGCGATGGAAGATGCCGAGCGAATGCGCCGCCGACAAACCATCGGCAATCTGGATTCCGGCGGAGAGGACCAGCTGCAGGCTGGAGGCTCCGTCGGCGATGATCTTGTCCAGCGACTTGCCTGGAATGAACTGCATGACGATGTAGGCTTCTTCGGCCTCACCGGCTTCTGCGGGAGCTTCACCCACCTCGTAGATGGCGCAGACGTTGGGATGATCAATGGCGGAGGCCAGACGGGCCTCTCTCAGTTGCGTGGCGCGCATCTGCTCAATCGTGAGATTACCGCGCCGGAGCAGCTTAATGACAACAGGTCGCTGGAGCAGGGTATCGTTGGCAAGAAAGACCACACCGCTGCCCCCAGCTCCGATCTTGCGGATGAGCTCATATTGCCGGATGATGCGCCGCTTCATGCTTCCATTATTGCAAGCAGATGCGTGGGAAAGCTGTGGGCCTGAGGAATTCCGAAGCGATCTAGTCGATGATTTCCCGGATCAGAACAGTAGATGATGCGCACGGAGCGATTCCCTAGCGCTCCCACGGGCGGGGATTGACCGGATCGTCCTGCCATCTTTGACGTCGACCTACAAGGTACATAGCCAGGCCAAAGAAGAACATGATGAGCCCCCAGCCGAGGTTGAGGTTCACATCGAGCGAGCGGGAATAGATCGCGGAATGGCGAGTGATGAAGCCAAATATGGTCATGATTCCGCCGATGACAAGGAAAATGAGGCCGAGCGGTATGCGAATATCAAGTCCCATAGATTGGCTCCTGCGAAGACAAATAAATAGAGGCTTATGCGAATACGAGATTCAGGATAACGAGCATCGCGAGCACGCCATAAGCCAGGGTCGATGGCTTCTGATACCACTCGAGGTGACTCTCGACCGGTTTTGGCGTGAGCGAGTAAACAAGACCTACCAACTCATGATCTTCGCGGGGCCGGGTCACGAGGCTTACGCCAATCGTGACTATCATGTTCACCGAGAAGGCAAAAATTGCGGTCCAGAAGTTCTGCGCCATGTCGCTCGGATAATGATGAACAATCGTTATCCATCCGCCATGAATTCCAGAGGCGGTATCGGCTGGGATGGTCAAACCGTGGTGCACCAGCGCCGCTGCGGTACCTGCAAGCAAGCCAGCGAAGGCGGCATGGCCGGTCGTGCGCTTCCAGAACATGCCCAGCAGGAAGGTCGCAAACAATGGAGCATTCACGAAGGAGAAGACCAGCTGCAGGGCGTCCATAATGTTGTTGAAGTTAGTTGCGGCATAGGCGGCAGCAATGGAGAGAAGAATTCCTCCTATCGTTGCCATCCGCCCCATCCACAGGTAATGGGAGTCCGACGCCTTCTTGTTGATGTAAGCCTGATAGATGTCGTAGGTCCAGACTGTGTTGAACGCCGTGACATTGCCTGCCATCCCGGACATAAAGCTGGCCAGCAGAGCGGTGAGCCCCAGGCCAAGGATACCCGTCGGGAAATAGTGCAACAGCAGAACCGGGATTGCCAGATCGTAGTTATAGACCGGCTGGCCGTTGCTATCAAGAACCGGCTGTCCGTTAAGAGGATTCACCTTCTCAGGGACGATTCCATGGGGATGAGCATCCTCTAGCGGGGCAGTTGTTGTGCCTGGACCGGTTGCAGCAGTCGCGGCCTGTTGCGTTACAGAAATATTCTTCTGTTCCGGAGTGACAACCTTCGACGTCACACTCACAGCAATCAGTCCAGGAAGGATTACCAGGAACGGAAAGAACATCTTCGGGATTGCAGCAATCAGCGGAACGCGCCGTGCAGAGACTTCAGAGTCCGCAGCCATAGCACGCTGAATCACAAGAAAATCGGTGCACCAATAGCCAAAGCTCAGCACGAATCCAAGCCCCATGGAGAGACCGATCCATTCCACGCCCAGCGTATTGGTGTTCGCATGGGCCATCCCGCGCCAGGAATGAGTCATGGCTGCCGGAAGAGTGTGCCTGATTCCCTGCCACCCGCCAACATTGCGCAGGCCAATCCAGACAAGGGGAGCAAAGCCGGCCACGATCAAGAAGAACTGCAGCACTTCGTTGTAGATGGCGCTGGTGAGACCGCCGAGAAAGATGTAGATCAGAACAATAATGGCAGAGAGAAAGACCGAGACATGGAAGATGTACTGGTCGGGAATGATTCCACGGAAGAGCCCCAGAGTCTGGATCAGGAGAGCCATCGCATACATCGAAATGCCCGAAGAGAGCACCGTCATGATGGCAAATGAGAAGGCGTTGACAGCGCGCGTCTTCTCATCAAAGCGAAGGCGGAGATATTCCGGCACAGAACGGGCTTTCGAGCCGTAATAGAACGGCATCATGAAGATGCCGACGAACACCATCGCCGGGATGGCTCCGATCCAGTAGAAGTGACTGGTATTGATACCGTATTTCGCGCCCGAGGCTCCCATCCCGATGACTTCCTGAGCCCCCAGGTTGGCCGAGATAAAAGCCAGACCGCAGACCCAGGCGGGGATGGACCGGCCCGCCAGGAAGAAGTCGTTGGAGGTGCGCATGTAGCGCTTCAGGGCGAATCCGATGCCCAGAACAAAGATGAAATAGACCAGCATGATCAGCCAGTCGATGATGGACAGAGTCACGGCTTCCCTTTTGATTCCGCAGGCTTTCTTGCTTGCGGCAACTCTAAATTGTTAACCATCGCTCGTCCAGCAGATCTCCGCAGCTGGATCTCGGTGATCGCTAAATCGAGGATCAAGCACCTAAAAAGTCCCATTCCCGAGGAGTTGGGTTTCTCTGGCGGGAACTATTTTCTTTTTGGTTACGGAAAACCACTTTACCGTTGACGGCATCGAGTAGATTAGAACCCGGATATCACTGATAAATAGATTTAAGGGCAGGAAGTTACGTATTTCGTTGCGACGGTACAAATTGCGTTTTCTTTTTTGCGGATCTCTTTTTCTCCGTTGTCCCCTATCCCAACGACTGGAAAAGAGGATCTGACTGATTCCTTGTCGATTTTCTCCTGGAGCCGCAGTAGATGCATAAGAAAACCATTCTTTTAGTTGACGATAATGCCATTCAGGCGACGATTCGGCGCACAATTCTGGAACGAAATGGTTATTCCGTCATCTCGGCTCTCAACGCGACCCGGGCTCTGGAACAGCTGCAAGACAGAAGTCTGGCTGGTGAGATCGATCTCGTTATCACGGACCACATCATGCCTGGAATGAGCGGCAGCATGTTTGCGCACGCAATTCGCGCGATCAACCCTCAGCTTCCCATTCTTGTGATTAGCGGGATGGAAGAGGCCTTTGCGGAATATACCGGGCTGAACGTTGAATTTAGGACGAAGCCGCTGCAACCCGACCACCTTATCAAGTGCGTCCGGCAAATGGCGGGTCAGTTAGAGGCCGAAGCATCGCTGGAACCGTTCGCCAACCAAGCCAGCGCCTGAAATCTGCGCGATAACCGTTACGTCGTCACCTCCTTCATTGCTCGATAGGCACTGCCTTGAGAGAATGGGGAGAGGAATCCATGCGAACCCACCCCATGCCTGAGTTCGGCAGTTTTGCCCTGCTTCTGGCCCTTGTTCTCAGTCTCTATACATTGGTCATTGGCTCCGTCTCACTATGGCGAACCCGGGCGCAGTCCGGCATGGTTGCGGGAGGCGATGGCGCTGGCAGGCTAGGAGAGACCGCGCGACGTGCCGGTCTCGCAAGCTTCCTTGCTCTCAGCGGTGCGGCCTTCGCACTGGTCTGGGCTGCCTTCACCAACGACTATTCCGTCAGCTACATCCTCCACCACACGAATCGCGATCTGAGCACAGCCTATAAATTCTCCGCCCTGTGGAGTGGTCAGGAAGGATCTCTGGTCCTGTGGGCATGGCTGTTGAGCGCTTACGGGTTTGTCCTGCGGCTGCGGCATAAAGTGGATGTTCGGCTTTCCGCATTTGCCTCGACCATCCTGGCGGGCATACAGGTCTTCTTCCTTCTTCTGTTGAACTTTGCCGCGCCTCCCTTTGCCATTCAACCCGGTCCTGTTGCTGCGGATGGTTTCGGTCTTAATCCTCTGCTGCAGTATCCGGAGATGGTGATCCATCCCCCAATGCTGTATCTGGGATATGTGGGCTTCTCGGTTCCGTTTGCATTTGCCCTGGGCGCGCTGATGATGCGGTATCCCGGAGAGAAATGGATCCACATCACCCGGCGATGGACCATGGTGACCTGGCTCTTCCTCACCTGCGGAATCTTCCTCGGAGCGCATTGGGCCTACAGCGTCCTTGGCTGGGGCGGCTACTGGGGATGGGACCCGGTCGAGAATGCCAGCCTGATGCCGTGGCTGACAGGCACAGCGTTTCTGCATTCAGTCATGATGCAGGAGAAGCGCGGCATGATGAAGACCTGGAATGTCTGGTTGATCTTCTCGACCTTCCTGCTAACCATTCTTGGCACTCTTCTCACGCGCTCCGGACTTGTCAGCAGCGTCCACGCCTTCGCGCAGTCCTCCATCGGGAACTGGTTTTACGGCTTTATCCTCATAGTCTTTGCGGTCTGCCTGTTCACGTTTTTCAAGCAGAAGGACCACCTGAGGAGTGAAAATCGCCTTGAGTCGCTGGTAAGCCGGGAATCAAGCTTTCTGTTCAACAACCTCATCCTGCTTACGGCCTGTTTCACTGTCCTTTGGGGAACACTCTTCCCTGTCCTCAGCGAATATGTCCAGGGATCGAAAGTAACGGTGGGGGCTCCGTTCTACAACCGCGTCAACCTCCCGATTGGTCTCTTCCTGCTGTTCCTGACAGGGATCGGTCCCCTGCTGGCGTGGCGATCAACCTCCCTTCGTTCGATCCGTCGCAATTTCGTGCTTCCTTCCATTGCGATGGCTGCGATGTTCGTCGTGGTCATCGCCTGCGGAGTTCGTCCCTGGAGTGCAGGGGATGATATGCGGGCTGAGACCTTTTCGTTGATCACCTTTACTCTCGCCGCGGGGGTGATTACCGCTATCGTCGCGGAGTTTTTACGAGGCGCTGCAGTCGTCAGCACCCAGACTGGCAAAAATCTCGTCGCTTCCGTCGTCCTCCTGATCCGGCGCAATACCAGGCGTTACGGTGGTTACATCGTTCACTTCGGCATTGTGGTGATGTTTATCGGGATCGCGGGTGGAGCTTTCAACCAATCACGAGAACAGGAGATGGGCTTCGGCGACTCGATGCAGATGGGCTCCTACAAGCTGGTATGCCAGAGCTTCACCCAGGACACCAATCCGAACTACGACACCGAATACGCACTGTTGGATGTTTATAAGGGATCGAAGAAGATTACGCAGCTTGCACCGGAGCGTCGCTTCTATAACGCCAGCCAGACCACCTCGACCATGGTGGCGCTGCACTCTACGCTTGCCGAAGATCTCTATGTCATCTACGAAGGAAAAAACCCCGATACCGATAAACCCATCATCAAGGTCTTCATCAATCCTCTGATGAACTGGATATGGATCGGCGTTCTGATCGTCGTGATGGGAACGTTCCTGGCCCTCGTACCCAATATGAATCGGTCGACAGCGGAGAGCAGAGTTGCAGTACCCCTTGCGGTGCGGGAAGCTGAGGTCAACCATGCTTAGGCGGATGACCGCAAAGCGATGGTGGCAAAGCGCAGCAGCCTGCCTGCTGGTGCTGGTGATGCTGGGCGCGGCGGATTCCAGTAGCCGATTCGGCCGGCTGGGCCACGAGATGATGTGTGTCTGTGGTTGCGGACAGATTTTGCTCGAGTGCAACCATGTGGGCTGTCCGGATTCGGACCGAATGATTGGGGAACTCCGGCAGCAGCTAGCATCCGGAAGCGCGGATACTCCAATCCTGAATTGGTTCTCTGCCAAATATGGTCCGACAGTCCTGGCAGCCCCGATCCGGGGTGGCTTCGATAATGTCGCATGGATCACACCTCTGGTGGTCTTTTTGATGGCAACTGCAGGGACTGGAGTCCTGATCACAATGTGGCGGAAGCGAACGGCACATCAAGCGCCTGCTTCAGCAACAGGCACGGCGACAGACGATAGTTTGCGGGCGCGTATTCGCCGGGAGACGGAGTACTGATGGGAGCCATTGCGGGAATCGCTCTTACGATTGGCCTGTTTGCATTTATCTTCTGGCCCGAGAAGAATCCTTTTTTTCAGGCCGACAAGACTCGCATCGACTATCTGCGAGAGCGCAAGGAGGTCATTTACGAAAATCTGCGCGACTTGAACTTTGAGTACCTTGCCGGCAAGTACCCTGAGCAGGACTACGCGGAGCAGAGGGCTGCTCTTGAGGATGAAGCCGCCCAGGTCATCGGCGAGATGGAGACACTGGAACAGCGCGGCATGGGCGCACGCAGCCGCATCTGAGCACATCTGCGATCCCTCAGTTTGACGTAGACTTGAAATGTGATCTGCTCATCTTTCAGTCTTCGACGCCTGGCGGCGATTGCCGCTGTGGCAGCCGTCTTTTCCGGTCTTTCCTTCGCCGAGTCCATCACCGGCACCGTGACCAACAAGACGAACAACAAACCCGCTGCCGGCGACGAGGTTGTATTGATTCGCCTTGCCCAGGGCATGCAGGAATCGACCCACACCAAGACGGATGCGAGGGGCCAGTTTTCGATTGATCTTCCCGATTCCGGCATGCATCTGATCCGCGTCACCCACGACAAGGCCAACTATTTTCGGCCCGCGCCTCCGGGAACGCAGTCAGTCGAAGTTGACGTGTACGACGCGGCAACCAAGGTTTCTGGAGTAAGCAGCGAAGCCGATGTCATGCGCATCCAGACCGATGAGAGCGGCAAATCGCTCCGAGTTGTCGAGAACTTCTTTGTCAAAAACGAATCGAATCCCCCGAAGACGCAGTTTGGGGATCGTCCCTTTGAGTTTTATCTTCCGGCAGGGGCCGTAGTGGAGGGATCCGCAGCTCTGGCTCCGGGTGGAATGCCGGTGCAGGCCTCTCCGATGCCGCTCGGAGATCCGGGACACTATACCTTCGTCTTTCCTATTCGTCCGGGCGAGACCCGCTTCCAGATCAGTTACCGGATTCCCTACGATGGCACTGTAAAGCTGACCCCTCGACCGACAATGGCTACGGACACAATCGCCATCATGATGCCGAAGAGTATGACCTTCCAGGCAGCGCCATCTGTAAACTATAGCCCGGTCACTGAGGAGACGACCGCACAGACGTACGTAGCGCGAAACGTCTCCCCCTCTCAGCAACTGGGCTTTACGATCTCGGGAACAGGCCAGCTTCCGCGCGATAGCACTGCGGCGACAGCAGGCGACAGTGGCCAGTCAGGTCCGGCAGCTCAGCAGGCCGGCGGGAACTCCGCGGCAGCCGATACCCGTCCGGGAGGTGGATTAGGGAACCCGTTGGATCCGGAAGGAAATAACGATCCCTGGTCGAAGTACAAGTGGTGGATTCTCGGAGCGCTCGGCCTGGCCATGGCTGCAGGAGCAGGAGTCATGCTCAAAAACAATCCGCAGGTTGGCACCGTGCCAGTCGCTCCGGTGCCAGTCGCTGCTGGCCTGCCGGTTACACCTACCTCGTTGCTGGCCAGCCTGAAAGAAGAATTGTTTGCCGTAGAAACAGACAGGCTGGAAGGAAGACTGAACGAGACGGAGTATGCTGAACAAAAGGCAGCGCTCGAAGTCGTTCTGAAGCGGGCGCTGGCGCGCAGGAATCCGGGCTCCGCCGCATCGAAACCAACAGAGGCAAATCCTCTGCGAGGCTAAGATGAATACCTTCAAGTCAACCTTTCTTCTGGTACTGCTGACGTTGTTTCTGGTCTTTATCGGGGACCACTTCGGCGGCCGGAATGGGATGATTCTGGCCTTTGTCCTCTCGGTCCTCTTCAACTTCGGCACTTATTTCTTCTCAGACAAACTGGCTCTTTCCATGTATCGAGCGCAGCCGGCAAGTCGTGAGGAACTTCCCCGCGTCTACAACGTAGTGGAACGGCTGTCAGCAAAACAGAACCTGCCGATGCCGAAGATCTACGTAATCCCGAGCGAGAGCCCCAACGCATTCGCCACCGGCAGAAATCCAGAACATGCCTCCGTTGCCGTAACCCACGGAATTCTTAATCTGCTGGATGACGAAGAACTCGAGGGTGTCTTGGCCCACGAACTGGGCCACGTGCGGAATCGCGATATCCTGACAAGCTCCATCGCTGCGACGCTTGCCGGAGCAATCACGATGGTCGCCCGGATGGGATACTGGGCTTCCTTATTCGGCGGATATGGCGGCCGCGATGACCGGGATCGCGGTGGTGGTTTTACCGGCCTGTTGATGCTCATTCTGGCTCCGATTGCGGCGACCCTGATTCAATTGGCGATCTCGCGATCGAGAGAGTATGAGGCTGATGCGACCGGAGCGAAAGAGACCGGAAATCCATATGCTCTGGCACGCGCGCTTCAGAAGCTGGATACCTACTCACGGCGCATTCCGCTGGTAGCTTCGCCAACGACGGCCCATCTGTTCATCGTGGCTCCCCTGCTTGGCAGCGGAGGTTTTGCGAATTTGTTTTCGACGCATCCTCCTATCAAGGATCGTATACACCGCCTGATTGGGAGGGACCTGGTCTAGTGCTGGAAAAAGTACTTCGTGCTCTGAGACTCTTGGCAATGACAGTTTGGGTCGGCGGAATAGCCTTCTTTGCCTTTGTCGTTGCACCGGTCGCCTTTGGTCGGCTGGCAAGCGCTCACGACGCCGGTCTGGTGGTGGGCGGCTCTCTCAATCTCCTCCACTGGATCGGAATCATCAGTGGAATCCTCTTTTGTCTCGCCACAGCAACGCTCTGGCTCCGAGCAGAGGTTCCTGCTCGGGTCGGATTCGCGATCGAAGTTGCGCTAGCCCTCATTATGTTGAGCGTGACCGCTTATTCGCAGTTCCGGATCCTTCCCGCGATGGAGCAGGACAGAATAGCGGCCGGTGGCTCCATTGAAACTGCTGATATCTCATCGCCTGCACGCGTCGACTTTGAGCGGCTACATGAGTGGTCGGAGCGGCTCGAGGGTCTGGTGCTGCTTTGCGGAGTCGGCGTGATCCTGGTCCTTGCTCGTGAGTCGCAGTGGCCAGAGACGGGTAAAATCAAAACGATATGAATTCAGGACTCAATGCGATGCGAGCTTTCGGGCTCGAACGACGTCCCGTGAAAGGCCGCGGAGAAACTCCAGCCGCACGGAACGGATAGCCAAATGTCATCGTTATGGTTGAGTCTGACGCTGGGAGTCGCAGCAGGCCTGGCTGACTACCTCGGAGGTTTGCTTCTCGTACGGCGTTCTCCTTCCGCGCGCGCACTGCGCTACTTCGTGGCTCTCGGGGCCGGCTTTATGCTGTCCGCGGCCCTGCTGGAGATGGTGCCGGAAGGAGTTGCGCTCAATCCCCGCTGGGCCCCTATCCTCATTCTCGCCGGCTACTGCGGCGTCCACCTGTTGGAACATACGCTGGTGCCCCACTTTCATTTTGGGGAAGAGACGCATCATCATGAGTTTCTTTCGGCGAAGACGAGTTACTCCGTTCTTCTAGGGCTCGCCGCTCACACTTTCTTCGACGGCATCGCCATCGGGTCAGGTTTTGTGCTCTCACACTGGCTGGGATGGATCATCTTTATCGCGGTCTTCCTGCACAAGCTTCCCGAAGGGTTCACAGTAGCGAGTGTAATGCTTGCAAGCGGTCGAGGAAGACGCGCTGCGCTCAATTCGGCAATGATTCTGGGAGCGATGACCTTAGCTGGAGTGCTCGTCATCAACCTGAAGCCGACCTGGGTAAGGGACGGTCTGCCGCTCTCTGCTGGAGTCACCATCTATGTCGCGGCGACGGACCTTGTTCCCGAGGTAAATCGCGAACCTGGCATACGGATGGCTCTGATTTTCTTCGCCGGGGTCGCCGTCTTTTTTATCTTGAAGCTGATTTCCCCACTCTAGTTCGCGAATTGGACGATCAGAGTCACATTCGCTGTGTGTCGCAACACACTCCCGTCATTTCCTATGGTCGTACCGGCAACCGTAATGGTGTAAGACTTGGTGGTCGCTGGAATGTCTGTTCCCGTGCGAACGCGGTCTCCGCAACCACTAAGCAGCGTTAGTGAAGACGAGCACACCAAAACAACAAACATGAGTGTTCTACGGCTTTTCGTTCTTCCTGCAATCCCCAGCAAAGGAAAGAATAAGAGAGCAAATGCAACGGTTTTTTTCTTGTGGGCGAAGGCGGTGGTTTTGGGCGTTGCAATTGTCATCGTAAAGCGCCCAGAGGAAGTCCCCGCCACGATGCTTCCGGGATTGAACGATGCTGTCGCAAGATCGGGCAGCCCCGAGGCCGACAGCGTCACAGGAGATGACAGACTGCCCTGAACATTCAGGACAAAAGAGAAGTCTGCAGAGCTTCCTGAGAGGATGGTTTGGGTGGTCGCGCTACTTGGCGCCACGGTGAAATCTACTGGCCCGCTCGCTGGTGTATTCACCAGGAAAAGTGCCGAAGGAGATTGGCTGGTCTGGAAGTTCGCATCGCCTGAGTAGATCGCGACAAGATTATGAGGTCCCACGCTCAAGGAGGATGTTACGAAGTTCAGGTCGCCGGAGGCGTTCGGACTACCCGCAGTCAGCAATGTCGCGCCATCGGAGATGATGACCGTTCCGCCGGGATGTCCCGAGGTTGTGCTGGCGACATGAACATTCAGCAGAACAGGCTGATTGGCATCGACGCTGTTGGCCGTAGCAAGCGATGCCGTGGTCGCATTCAGCGTCGTGATCGTCGCTGCTCTGGTGATCGTCATCGTCGGCGCCACGGGAACAATATAGCTCAGCGCCGAAGGGCCGTTGAGCATCACTGTGACGGGATAGGTACCAACCGTCGGAAGAATCCCGAGATTGGCGATGTAAGCAGCAGATAGATTGGAGCGGTCGCTCTCCAGAACTCCGTTGAGACTGCCAATCAAGGTGGGAACGGGTTCTCCATAATTCAACGACGATGGCGAGAGAACTACGGTCAACGGAAGCGGAGCAACGGTTACAGAAAAAGGTGCGCTCGCGGCGGCAGCATGAGACGCATCGCCATTATAGGAGACCACCAGTGTATGAAGCCCTGCCTGCAGATGCGATAGATCGAGCACAGCAGCATTCTGAAGGATGGCTGCCTGAGCGAGAATTTTTGAACCTCCTTCCGATTGATCCAAGAAGGTCATCGTTCCTGTCGCCGAGGTTGCTGAGTTGATCGTTGCGGTGACTTGTCCCGAACCGTAAGAGGTCATGTCAGGGCCAGAAACCGTAATCGTCCCCGGGACGAGGCTTCCCAGGCCGGCGATCGTCTGGACATTACTTCCGGAGAGTTGACGAATCCTCTGATTACCCGCGTCGCTGAAGGTCACGCGGGCAGACGGAGAGAGCGCCGTCGAGCGCGGACTATCCAGAGAAGCACTCTGCGGCGCGGCGCCATCGCCCTCAAATCCCTGTGTGCCATCTCCCACAACGGTCGTAATGACGTTGGTGGCGGCATCAATCCGGCGGATGCGATGATTGGCGCTGTCTGCGAAATAGATGTTGCCTTGAGGGTCGACAAAAAGACCGCGCGGAAGAGCCAGTTTTGCCGAGGCAGAAGGACCCGCGTCTCCCGCAAAGCCGAACGCGCCCGTACCGACGATGGTCGTAATTACTCCTGTGACGGCATCGACGCGGCGAATGCAGTGATTATGCGTGTCGGCTATATAAAGATTGCCGTTCGCATCCACGGCGATCCCTTGAGGAGAATCCAACAAGGCGGCCACCGCCTCCGCCTTATCGCCCCCATCGCCCTGGGTTCCAACGCCGGCTATCGTTGTTATCACTCCCGAGGCGGCGTCGATACGGCGAACGCGGTGACTCCCCGAATCCGCAATAAACAGATCACCTGTTGCGTCGAGTGCTAGAGCCACTGGACGGCTCAACGTTGCGGCAGTCGCTGGTCCGTTGTCTCCTGTTGCACCTGCCGTCGAGCCACCCGCAACGGTTGTGATGACTCCGCTTCCCAGATTCACTTTGCGGACTCGATGGTTATGCGTGTCCGCGATGTAAAGGTCGCTGGCGCTTATCGCCAGGCCCTCCGGAGAATCCAATAGAGCAGATGTGGCCTGTCCGCCATCGCCATCAAAGCCCTGCGAACCCGTTCCCGCTACCGTAGTGATGCGTCCTGAAGCATCGACTTTGCGGATGACGTGGCGAGACGTTTCGGCTATATAGAGATTCCCGTTCGCATCGAATGCCACTGCCGATGGCAGCAGGATGGGGACGCTTGTAGCGAGTTGCTGTGCGGCAGCTTTGCACGGAAGCAGCAGGATCAGCCACAAGGCCGCGGATATTGCGGTTCGGGGATTGAACGGAGGAGTGCTCAGCAGGCCCATGGGCGATCCTCGTAGAGCTTACAGGATCACCTCCAGGTCTCCCTATCCCCTTTGAGCGTCATAAGCGTCCGAAATCGATGTCTATTCAGCAACCGTCCGATTACGAAGACTGCCAAGCTTCTCGATCGTCGCGATCATCTCTTCCCCGGGCTTGAGCCAGCGCTGCGGCGTGCGGCCAAGACCCACTCCCTCAGGGGTTCCGGTGCTGATCACGTCCCCGGCCTCAAGCGGCGTCGTGCTGGAGATGTACTCAATCAACGTGGGAACCTTGAAGACCAGATCGCTGGTGTTGGACGACTGAAGCGTTTCTCCATTGATCGTCATGGAGATCTTGAGCTTATGTGGGTCTCCGACCTCGTCTGCTGTCACGACAGAGGGGCCAAGCGGCGTAAACGTCGGAAAGGACTTGCCCAACGTCCACTGTGAGGTCGCCAGCTGGATATCGCGCGCACTGACGTCGTTCACGACGATATAGCCGTAGACATACTGCTCCCAGTCAGCTGCGGCAATCTGATAGCCGGGTTTGCCGATTACGACTCCAAGCTCCACTTCGTAGTCAGGCTGGCTGCTGATCTTCGGTAGAATGACATCCGCATCAGGCCCGACAATCGAGCTTGGAAGCTTCATGAAGACGGTTGGGACCTTCTGGACCGCCATCTTGGATTCCGCGGCATGGCTGGCATAGTTGAGTCCAATACCGAAGATGCGTGGAGGGCGCAGAGGAGCATGCAGGGTGACGTCGGAGACAGGGACGCGTGGCGCTTTTTCCAGCAGCGCAGCAACTTCGGAACGAGCGATGTTGCCAGCCTCGATGATGGAAAGAACGGTCGGATAAGCAAGTCCCGTGAGATCGGCAATCTGGTCGCCGATCAGGACGCCGGGGGTGGGAAAATCGCGGCTGAAAATCGCCGAAGAATTCTGGGTGGACGGCTGCTTCCCTGAGAACGTAACAAACTTCATGCCTTCGTGCTCCATGCCTCGCCATTGGGATAAGCAAAGCGGCTGAGAGATTCTTCGCGAATCTCGATACTGTATCCGGGCTCCGTAGGCACGAGATAGTGGCCATTCCGGATATGAACCGGCGTAACGAAGTGTTCGTGCAGATGATCGACGAACTCGATCACGCGATCTTCCATCGTCGCAGAAACCGAAAGATAGTCGAACATCGACAGGTGCTGCACATACTCGCAAAGCCCGACACCGCCCGCATGCGGGCACACTGGTGTGTTGAACTTGGCTGCAAGCAGAAGTATAGCGATATTCTCGTTCACTCCGCCGACCCGACAGCTATCAAGCTGAACCACGTCAAGCGCCTGTGCCTGGAGGAACTGCTTGAACATAACGCGATTGTGGCAGTGTTCCCCCGTTGCAATACGTACCTCAGGGACTTCGCGGCGAATACGTGCATGACCCAGCACGTCATCGGGATTGGTAGGTTCCTCCATCCACCACGGCTTCAGTTCGGCGAGCTGACGGGTGCGCTCGATCGCATCGAGGACTCCCCACTTCTGATTCGCATCCACCATCAACTTTTTGGTCCAGCCAATCTCTTCGCGAACGATCCTGCCGCGGCGAAGGTCCTCCTGCGGGTCGCCACCGACCTTGAGCTTGAAGTGGGTCCATCCTTCAGCAAGAGCCTCGTGACAGAGTCGCCGAATCTTCTCTTCGGAATAACCGAACCATCCGACCGACGTTGTATATGCCGGATATCCCGTCTTTCGCAGGCGCGCAAGCCTCTCGACTTTGCCACTGCGAGCTTTCTCCAGAATATCTTTCGCCTCTGCCGGCGTCAGCGCATCGTCGATGTAACGGAAGTCGACTGCCTTGAGGAGCTGGCAGGGCTCCAGATCCGAAAGCAGCTGCCACAATGGCTTCATTTCGGCGCGGGCGTACAGGTCCCATACCGCGTTGATGAGGGCGCCGGTGGCCAGATGGATGACACCCTTCTCCGGTCCCAGCCAGCGAAACTGGGTGTCTTCCGTCAGCTGTCGCGAAAAGGCGCAGAAGTCGTCCGTGATCGAAACAAGTGAACGATTGACGACGTAGCGGGCAAGATACTCGGCCGCCTGTACAACGAGATCCGTACCCCGGCCAAGCGTAAAGGTAAGGCCATGCCCGGTAAGCCCGGCATTGGTTTCAAGAATGCAATACGCCGCCGAATAATCGGGATCTTTGTTGACGGCATCAGAGCCGATGTGCTCGCGCGAGGTGGGAAACCTTAGATCGATGACGCGAACACCGGTAATAAAAATCTCGTTCAATGTCTAGACTTTCCCTTCTTCGATAGATGGACAATTCGGCTTTGAAACGGCTTTCGGGAAAATCATGCAGCCGTCCATCCGCCGTCGATCGGAATCACTGCCCCATTGATAAACTCCGCCTCTTTCGAGCAGAGATAACGTACCAGCGAAGCGATATCTTCCGGAGTTCCGAGCCTTCCGATGGGCTGTCGGGCGACCAGCTCCGCGCGAACTTTTTCTTTTTCATGAGCGTGGTATTTCTCAAGATACCCCTCGACGAAGGGGGTCTGCACGGTTCCCGGAGCGATGCAGTTCACCCGCAGCTCCTTTGGATAGTCCACCGCAATCTGCCGTGTAATCGCCTGAACCGCGCCCTTGCTGGCACAGTAGGCGAACCTCTGCTTCACCCCCACCGACCCTGCAACAGAACCGATATTGACAATGGATCCGCGAGAGCTCAGGAGCAACGGCAGGGCAGCCTTGGTCACCAGAAAAACGCTGCTGACGTTCACACGCATCACGCGATCGAAGTCTTCTTCCGCGGTGTGCGCGATGTCTCCGACTAATCCGATGCCCGCGTTATTGACGAGGATATCGAGCTTGGGAATTCCGGAGAAGGCTTCGTGAATGGAGGCTGAGTTGGTAACATCCATGGTCACGGCCCGGCAGCCCGGAAGCTCCGCTGCAAGAGACTCGGCGGCCTCAAGGTGGATATCGGCGATGATAACGTTGGCTCCTGCGCGAGCAAGCTCGCGGGTTGTAGCCGCACCAATCCCGCTGGCCCCTCCCGTGACAAGGGCAACCTTATTTTCCAGGTAAAAGGATTCACTCATATATTGAAATACCGTCCTTCAAAGCATACCTTGTTTTCGAATCTTTGACGTATTCAACCTTAACAAGACTTTCTAAGCGTTGCCGCCTTTTGCATCTGACGGGATTTACTCTCATCCGCGCAGATGTTGTAGGTTGATTTGAGAACGCCGCCCGCTGGAGGAGTTATGCCTCGCTATTGTTTGACACTCGATCTAAAAGACGATGAAACCGCGATCTCGGCGTATAAGCGGTACCACCAGAAGATATGGCCCGAGATTCGGGACAGCATCCACGGTGCCGGTATTGACGATATGGAGATCTATCTCCTCGGCAGAAGGCTCTTAATGATCATGGATGTGAATGAGAGCTTCTCACTGGCAGCGAAGGCTGCAGCGGATGCGGCAAACCCGAAGGTGCAGGAGTGGGAGGCCCTCATGGGTCAGTTTCAGCAGCCACTGCCCGAGTCGCGGCCCGGCCAGCGTTGGGTTCGGATGGAGCGCATCTTCAGCCTTCAGGAGCAGAACCGATAGCGACTCAAGTCGCTGATGTTCCTGATCATCCGCGCTGTACTTTATCCATTCCCTATCCCTCTCAGGACTGGTATGGTGTTCTGCAAAGATGATTCAACCTTGTGCCTAACGGCGCGCTCCATCGGCGTATCGCCACAATTATTTGACTGTAAGCATTGACCGCAACATCCAATCCAATTTCGAAATTCTGATTGCCTATGCCCTATAACGTATCCAGTTCGTCCGCAGCAGCTCCAACTGTGGGAGTGAAGTCCAGCTACAACCGCTTTCTCCTCTTAGTGGCGGGACTTGGGGGCCTGCTGTACGGTGTGGATGTCGGAATCATCGGCGGGGCACTTCCTTATCTCGAAGCCACCTCAGGGCTGACGGCCAGTCAGCTCTCCATTATTGTCGCGGCCGTTTTGCTTGGCAGCGTCATTTCGACTCTTTTTGCGGGTCTTCTCGCTGACTGGATGGGACGGAAACCGCTGATGGTCGTCAGCGGGTTGACCTTCGTGCTCAGCATCCCGATGATCGCAGTCGCGCATGGATACGGTCCGTTGTTCTTCGGACGTCTGTTGCAGGGCATCAGCGGCGGACTGATCGGAGTTGTCGTTCCGCTCTATCTTGCTGAATGCCTCCCGGCCAGCAACCGTGGCAAAGGAACCGCTGTCTTTCAGTGGCTGCTGACGCTGGGGATCGTTTCGGCCGCGCTGATCGGTATTTATTACAGCTATCGCGTGGAGACAGTTGCTCGCGCAGCCGACGCCGCCACAGTCTTCGCCTTCAAGGACCAGGCGTGGAGACGGATATTCTGGGTCTCTCTCCCACCGGGGGTCCTCTTCGTCATCGGCAGTTTATTTGTCGCCGAGTCACCACGATGGCTGCTTCTGCGCGGACGAGCTGAAAAAGCAATGTCCTCTCTTCTACGGTCGCGCGAGGCGGGCCAGGCAGAGATCGAGATGAAGGAGATGGAGCGGATCGCCGCCGCTGCGAAGAGTACTAAAACCGCTGGCGGAGCCGTCAAAGAGTCCCTTCTGCGCAGAAAGTATGTGATTCCCTTTCTGCTGGCCTGCATCATTCTGTTCTGCAATACCGCAACCGGCGTCAATTCGATCATCGGATACAACACCGCCATCCTTCTGCAAAGCGGGCTCTCCGACCTTCACGCTCATTGGGGATATGTCATCTTTACTATCGTCAATTTCCTGATGACGATCATTGGTATGTCTTTGATCGACCGAAAAGGTCGAAAATTCCTCTTCATTCTGGGAACGTCTGGGATCATCGTCTCGCTGATCGGAGTGGGCCTGCTGTTTCTCGGAACGGAGAAAGCCAACGAGGACTGCCGCGAGGTGGTTCAGGCCATGGTGACGCCGGAGCAGAAAGTGAACCTCACTTTTACGCCAGCGGAGGCGCAGAGGTTGCTGGATGCTGCAGGCAAAGGAGGCTCCATTGATAGCCAACGAGCCTCTCTGGCTGTCATCTATTCTTACGGCGACTATACGGCAGCAACGAGCTTTGTGCGCTCGGATGACCCCAGCGCGGCGCCGGTACAGATTACTCGCGAGAGCGCCGTACCATCGAATAAGGTCGAGGCCTTCTTCAAAAATCCTTTCGGCAACCTGGATGCGGCCCGGACAGCTCCGCTCAGAATCGATCGCGCGGTTGTTGGCCGTGTTCCCGAATCGAGCCATGGATGGATGGTCGCTATCGGCTTGTATCTGTTTATGTCGTTCTACGCGGTTGGTCCCGGCGTTGGCGTCTGGCTGGCGCTCTCGGAATTGATGCCGACACGCATTCGCTCGAATGGGATGAGTATTGCCCTCGTTATCAACCAGCTGGTCTCAACGACGCTGGCTGGCATCTTCCTGCCGGTTGTCAGCAAACACGGCTACTCTTTCATGTTCTTCCTGTTCGCCGGTTTCACAGTCATTTACTTTGTCGTTGTAACCTTCTTCCTGCCGGAGACGAAGGGCAAGACACTCGAAGAAATTGAGCGCCATTTCGAGGGGAGCAAGGCCTGAAACTGCAGGTTTCCTAAAAGGCGCCCTGGGGATAAAAGTGGCTGTAAAACGAGATACATACAACTTTCGATCCGCCGCAGGTACTCTATCGAGAGTATATTTCTACCGAGATTGCACCATGAGGAGAAAACGCATGTACGTTACGCCCAGAAAGTTGGCAATCACATTCGCTCTGACCACGGCCTTTGTCCTGGTAGGGTGCAAGAGCTCGACCCCTGCGGCGCCGACGAATGAGGCTGCCTCCGCAGCTCCGGCAGCCCCTCCGCCTGCAGCCCCAGCGGCGACTCCAGCTACGGCGCCTGCCGCAACGCCTGCAGCAGTTCCGGCTCCAGCAGCTGCACCTGCAGCAGCCGCTGCTCCGGTTTCTGCTCCAGCAGCCGAACCAGCGCGCCCCCCCGCTCCTGCGAAATTGACGGTTCCCAGCGGCTCCAAGGTCTCAGTCGTCATGTCCCAGCAGATCAGCGCCAAGACAAATAACGTCGGAGACGCCTTTAGCGGCGAGCTTTCTTCCGCCTTGACCACATCAAGTGGCAAGGTCGTTTTGCCCCGAGGGACGCACGTTGAGGGCACGGTCGTCGCAGCCAAGGGCCGTGGCAAGTTCAAGGGCGAGGGTGATCTTGCGATTCAGTTGACCTCCATTGGCGGTCACCAGGTCTCAACCACCTCTTACCTGCGGCAAGAGAAAGGCAAAGGCAAGCGCACGGCTGGCATTATTGGGGGCGGTACCGGTGTAGGCGCCCTGATTGGCGGCCTCGCCGGCGGTGGAAAGGGAGCCCTGATCGGTGGCCTTGCTGGCGCCGGAGCAGGCACAGCTGGAGCAGCCCTTACCGGCAACAAGGACATTGTCATCCCGGCAGAGTCCGTGGTTACGTTCACCCTGCAGTCCCCGCTTACGGTGACAAGGTAATCTTCTATCAAAGCAGCAAGAAGGGGCGTCCTTCGGGACGCCTCTTCTTGTTCCCGTCGTTGAGGACTTCTTGCCGGTAGACTGAACACTATGCGTCTAAACCCTGTCTTCCTTCTCTCTGCGACGAGCGCGGCTCACTTCCCTACCGAGTCGAAGACCTTTGGCAGACCTGAGGTCGCATTTCTTGGGCGCTCGAACGTGGGTAAGTCGTCGCTGATTAACGCCCTGCTTGGCTCCAAAGAGGCGCGCGTCTCCTCTACACCCGGAAGAACACGAGCGATCAATTTCTTCGCACTCCACGAGGTGACGGGTGGACGGCAAAAGGCTGTCCCTTCGATCATCTTTGCGGATTTGCCTGGCTATGGATACGCGAAGATCTCGAAATCGATCTCGGCCGAGTGGCCCAAGTTTATTGAGCCCTATCTTGCCGAGCGGGAGAATCTGGCCCTCTGCGTATGCCTGGTCGACACCAACATTCCTCCACAGGCGAGCGACAGCCAGTTGATTCATTACCTGAAAGAGATGCAGCGACCATTTGTCGTCGTCGGAACGAAGGCAGATCGACTCTCGAAAAACGTGCTCGGTAAAAATCTCGCGACGCTTCGGCAGGAGCACGAGATCGATGAGATTATTCCAGTCTCATCAAAGACCGGTGCTGGGATGCCGGTCCTGTGGGAACGGATTCAGGCCGTCGCCACCTGAGACCTACCCCTACACAATTTGCGCAAAGTCTTCTATAAACACATCTTAGGTCCGGACTTCACGTTTCCATCATGGAGCTGCCTTCATACGCTCTCCCTATTTAATTGTAGACAGTGGGGAGCAGAGAAACGGCAGATTTAGTGCGCATCGATTGTGCAGCTTAGGCCCGATCATCTATTGACGGCCTCCCGAAGCAGATCTGCCTCCTGAGGAGCAAGCCACAGGGAACGCTGGGGGGGCCGCTGGCGCTGAAGAATGCGAGGTGCGGCTTCAAGCCATCGGCGGCGAAGCAGATCGTTCGACGGCAGCAGGTTTAAGGCATGGGCATCGAAGTCCCGGAGCTCGGCAGAGGTCTCAAACGAATATGTGTGAAGCTGCCAGGAATGGCTTGTGAGCTTTGGCGCGAGGATGGTTTCACTGTCGAGAAATCCGGGATAGGGCTCCCGGGAACCAAAGCTGAAATCGATCAGATCGGCCCCGAGGGCTCGAAGTTTGCCGGCCATCTCCAAAACAACCGGAGTTGCGGGAAGAAAACTGGAAAAGAGTTGGGGGGCGAGACCGCGGTCGATGGCCTCCTCAAGCGCTGCCAGCGGCGACGCCTGGAGGGCGACGGAGAGTGGGGCCTGCTTGCGAAGCTCATTCTTCATAGCGCGTATGGCTTCATCGAGAGAGTTGACGACAAAATCCACGGCACCGGAACGAACGATCTCTCTGAGGTGAACGGGATCGTCGTCGATCGCGAGCGAAACTGCCCCAGCGATATTGGAGGCGATGGGGAGCGCGCTCGCTTCGGGGGACAGCCCCAGAGAGAGGACGAGCGACCCTGACCACATGGGGTGAAGCTGGAGAAGTGTGGAGTAGGCTCGGAGAATCCGCGGCTGGATCGGATTCGGAGCGGGGTTTCTCTGGTTCATTCCAAGGGAATCGTATCGCACTCAGGCGTAAAAAGAATCTGCTCTCAGGCGGAATCAGCGGGAGGGCTGCTCTAACAAACTTTCTTGCAGTAAGGAAGACGCTTCCCCTTCATTGAACAACCGACGGGCATCTTTGTGAAGTTACGATTTTGACGCCTTACGGTACTAAAGTTTGCCAGGGTCCTGCCGATGAATGGACCTAGCTGGAGGAATCGATGAGCTACTCAAATGGAATTGGCGATTGGAAACAGGTTCTGAATCCCATCGCAACCCCGTCGTCTGCACAGACCCAACAAGCGACTGAGCGAAGCAAGGCGATCGAGGGCAAAGCGGCGGCGAGAACAGAGTCCGACGAGACAAAGCTGAGCCCTGCGGCCGGATTGATGGCGCAGGCCCTCTCTGGGTCGGATGTACGAACGGACAAGGTCGCGGCGCTGCAAAAGGCGATTGCCGATGGAAGCTACCACGTGTCGTCTTCGGATGTGGCCGGCAAGATCATCGATTCTCTTCTGAAGTAGTTCTCCGGCTGCTGGCGGGACGAGGCTATGGCTGGAATGGTGGAAGAGACGATGGAGACACTCTCTCGTCTCGATCTCGAGAGATATCTTACGTTCGAAGAACGGATCCTGCGGCTCGTACGCTCCGGCGTTACCCCATGCCTGCGGCAGCTCTTTCCAGAGCAGCAGAGCAATCCGAAGGAGCCTAAGGCTGAAGAATCTGAGAGTGCTGCAAGGCTGACATAAGAGAGGAATACAAGAGATGGGAACACTGAATTCCGCACTTGCGCTGGCGCAGCAGGCCTTGATGGCCAATCAGACAGCGTTGAATATCACGTCGAACAACGTCGCCAACCAGAACACTCCCGGCTATACCCGGGAGGTTGCAAGCTGGACTGAAAACGACACGGTCACGATTGGAAGTACGACCCTCGGGATGGGAGTGAGTGCGGGTGGGCCTGTGTCCCAGAGAGACCGTGTTCTGGAACAGCGATTACAGCAACAGATTCAGGTCCAGGCGCAGAGCCAATCGCTGGAGGATTCGCTGAATCAGGTTCAAAGCATCTTCGGCCTGACCTCAAACTCCACCTCAGCCAGTTCCACGGCGCTCGGTACGGCCTTGAATAATTTTTACAACGCGCTGTCGTCGTTGACGGCGAATCCATCGGATACGGCGACGCGGCAAAAGGTGATCTCGGCGGCAAGCAACCTGGCAGGAGCCTTCAACAGTGCAGCGAACCAGATGGCGGGAGTGTCTTCGGACCTGAACAAACAGGTTTCGAGCGATGTGGACACGGTGAACGGACTGCTTTCGACGATCGCGAGTTTGAACCAGAAGATTTCAAGTACGAGCCCTAACGCGGATGCTGGCGTGCTGGAAGACCAGAGACAGCAGGCCATCGGGCAACTTTCGCAGTACATTGGGCTGGATCAGATTTCGAACGAGAACAATCAGATCACGCTCACCACCACCAACGGCGCCGTGCTGATGAGCGGCAACCAGGCATATCCGATGAGCACGATCCAGGTAGGCGGCAAGACAAAGGTCATGGCAGGAGTTCCGCCAGCGGATGTCACCTCGGGGCTGACTGGCGGAGCCCTGGGAGGAGCTCTCGCGGCAAGAGACCAGTCGCTTCCGCAGTACCAGAGCGCGCTTGATGAACTGGCCTACGATGTCGCCACGCAGGTAAACCAAGTCAACGCGCAGGGGCTGGATGGGAATGGGAACGCTGGGCAGGCGATCTTTCAGCTTCCCGCCACGTCGAGCGGCGCAGCATCGCTGATCGCGATGGCAACGACCGATCCTCAATCGATCGCTGCGGCGGCTGTCGGTGAGGGTGCGACCGGTACTGGGAATGCTCTGCTGCTCGCCGGTCTCGCCAATAGCGCGAATGTTGGCGGGGCGACTCCGTTCGAGTTTCTGACCAGCCTGATGGGGCAGATCGGCAATGACACTGCTGCAGCCGTGGCAGACAATACGACCCAGCAGGCGGCTCTGTCGCAGATGTCGAGCCAGCGGAACGCTCTTTCGGCGGTTTCTCTCGACGAGGAAGCGGCGAATCTCACTCAGTATCAACGAGCTTATGAAGCGGCGGCTAAGCTCTTTTCGATCACCGACGAGATGATGGCCAGCGCACTGAATCTTGGCGTCACAACTGCAGTCTCCTAAGCAAAAAGGACGAAGACCATGAGGGCAGATCCGACCTACTTCAACAATGTTGTGCTCGCGCTCAACCACACGATGAAGAACTCCAACGATCTTGCGGCAGAGCTCTCTAGCGGTCTTCGCGTGGGATCGCTCTCCGACGACCCGGCGGCAGCGAGCCAGAGCCTGCGTCTGGATGGGCAGATCAGCAAAATAGATACCTATGTCCAGACCGCATCGGGTGTCTCGTCCCGGCTGCAGATGGTGGACTCAACGCTCGGCGAGGTGGTCTCGCAGGTAACGTCTGCGATCTCGCTGGCGGTGGGCGCTGCGAATGGCACCGTCAACGGAGCCAATCTGCAGTCGATCGCGCAGCAGGTAGCCTCCATTCGCGACAACGTTCTGTCGCTCGCGAACTCGAGTTATCAGGGGGCATATCTGTTTTCCGGCAGCCGGGGAGATACAGCGCCGTTCACCCTGGATACCACAACCACACCGGCGACAGCGAATTACAACGGCGATGCCAGCGTTCAATCCGTTGTGACGCCGGGGGGGCAGCAGATCCAGATCAGTCTACCGGGCTCGACGGTCTTTGGGTCGGGGTCTACGGGAGTTCTTGGCGTGCTGAATCAGCTCGTTGCCGATCTGACCAGTGGGGCGCCCACGGCCAATATCTCCGCCGACAGCTCTGGCCTTACGAATGCGCTCAACGGGGTTTCTACGCAGCGCAGCTTTTTGAACAATTCCCTGGGCACGATTCGATCGACCAGTACCTATGCTCAGACGGAGGAGGCCCAACTCAAGGTACAGCAGGGGGCGTTGGTTTCTTCGGATCCGGCGACCGTGGCGACAGAGTTGAAGTCGAATGAGACACAGTATCAGGCCCTTTTAAGCGTCATCACCGCGCTGCAACAGAACAACCTGTTCAGCCATCTGCCGTAGTCAGACTAACGTCGAAGTTCGTCCAGCGCTTTCTGGGCCTGCTTGATTTTGAGGCCGTCGGGGGCTAGTTGCAGATAGTTGTTGTACTCTGCAATGGCCTCCTCGCGCTTTTTGAGCTTTTGTGCAACATGGGCCAGGGCGAAGTGCGTCTCCCCATCAGACGGAAGATACTTCACGGCATCCACCGCCCGAAGATATGCGGCGTTGAGGTCTCCCGCATCCTCATAAAACTTAGATACCTTGAGATCTTCCTCGGCTCGTTCTTCATCGCTTTGGAGCTTCTCTATCTTGGGAAGACGACGGCGGCCTGAAGGACGGGGCTGATCTCCCTTGGTATCGAGGGGAGGCTTATCGGCAGAGGGTGCATCCGCGGGATCGTCGGCGCTGGAACTGCTGCTGGAAGAGCTGGAGCTGCTGCTCGGGTTGTCCGGCTCGGAACCAGGCATTGGAGGCGGCGCATCGGATGGAAAAGGAAATTTATCCGCTGCGGAAGGTTCTTTTCCGCTAGGTGCAGGAGCGTTTGGGGCATCCTGCCTCGGGTCCGTTTTAACGGGTGCCGACTGGCCCGGGAACGGGAACTTTTGTGCGGCAGATGGCTCCTTGTTCGAAGGAGCGCAAGGAGCAGTGCCCAAAGAGGGATTGCCGTGAGCATTGCCGGATGGATTGTCGCTCCTCTGGCATGGAGGGGGTGACGGAGCAGCCTGTGCCCGGGCGAATGCGGGGGAGGCAACGGCAAGGAACGTGAGGGCGTAGATGAAAGTACGGCTCATGTTGTGTATCCAGACTACGCGTCTGTACGGTTTGACGCTTGGCGGTGCGAGTTTGTTATAGTCAGCTAGTCCGTCAGCATAAAGCTCTACGACGCGCCACTCGATGTCCTGTGGCCCTCAAATCCATACATTTAAAATGAGTTCTCGATGATCCCTGGCCTGATGATCCGTTCCTCGTCTATCCATGCTGCTGGTTGCTACACCACGCGGCGTATTCGTAAAGGCACCAAAGTAGTGCAGTATGACGGCCCCCGGTTCAGTAAGCAGGAGGCCGATGAGCGGTATAGAGATCGCTTTATCACCTACCTGTTCAGCACTGGAGATGGGGAGGTCATCGACGGATTCGGTACAGCGATGTTTCTCAACCATTCGTGTGATCCGAACTGTGAGACGGAGCACATCAACGACGAGATCTGGGTGGTCGCGATCCGCGATATTGCTCCGGGTGAAGAGCTGACGTACGAATACAATCTGCACGACAGCGATGACGATGATGCGGACTGCTACTGTGGCGCGGCGAAGTGCAGGGGAACGATGTTCAGCGAAGACGAGGTAAAGCGCCGTGCTCGCAGGGCTCGACGTGCCGCAAAAACCGGAAGATGATTCCGACGCTACAATAACGAGATACGGCTCCGGCCGCCTCGGGTCTTATGGCATACCAGGTTTTAGCAAGAAAATATCGTCCACAACGCTTCGCCGATGTCGCAGGTCAGGATCACGTGACCGTGACGCTGATGAATGCGCTCACGCAGGGACGAATTGCCCATGGATATATCTTCAGCGGGCATCGCGGCATTGGAAAGACGACGATCGCCCGGATTCTGGCGATGGCGTTGAACTGCCGGAATGTGATCGGCAGTGCTGAGAGGGCTACGGCCGAGCCTTGCGAGATTTGCGATTCGTGCGTGGAGATCCGGGCCGGAAACTCCGTTGATGTCATCGAGATCGACGCTGCCACGAACCGCGGCATCGATGAGATTCGCGAATTGCGGGACGCGGCACGATACCGACCGGCACGAGACCGGTACAAGATTTACATCCTCGATGAGGCTCACCAGATCACCGACGCCGCCTTCAACGCCCTGCTGAAGACGCTCGAGGAGCCGCCTGAGCACATCGTCTTCATGATGGCGACGACGCAGCCGGAGGACATTCCACAGACGGTTCGTTCGCGCTGCCAGCACTTCAGCTTTCATGCAGTGAAGCTTGTCGACATCCTGGAGCAGATTCGGGGCATTGCCGCCCACGAGGGTGTGGAGGCCGATGAAGCTGCGCTGGCGCTGCTGGCTGAGGCCGGGGATGGCTCCATGCGCGATGCCCTGTCCATCATGGATCAGGCGATCGCTAGCGCTCCGGTCGAGGATGGACGACCCAGGCTGGATGCGACACAGATTCGCGACCTGATGGGAACAGTCGCGAATACGATCTTCGAGCGCCTCCTCGAGGCGATCCATGGAAACCGAAGCGCCGATGTCATGACAATCGCCAATGAGCTGCTGGATGCCGGGAACAGCCCTGCACAGCTCGCGCGCCAGTTTGTGCGTTATCTGCGCAACTGCATCATTGCCAAGATCGCTGGAGTCGGAGAAGACGGAGGCTCGACCGAGTTGCTGCAGATATCCGCCGATGAACAGCGGCGTGCAGGGCGATCGGCAGCCTTGTTTACAGAAGAGGAGCTGACGCGTTTTCTGCAGGTCATGCTGCGGACGTTTGACGAGTTGGGGTATCGTCAGGAGCAGCGGTTCCACTTCGAGCTGGGCCTGCTCAAGCTGGTCCACCTGCAGCGGCTGCTTCCAGTGGAAGAGATCCTGAGCCGATTTCCGACGTCAGGAAGCGCAGGCGGATCTGCCTCGCCACAATCCCGAACAGCTTCGACGGCCGTGTCATCGGCTGCACCGGTAACGAGAGTTGCGCCGGCAGCACCTCGACCGGTTACGCCGCCTACGCCTCCCAAGCCTGCATTTTCTCCGTTTTCTTCGAACCTAAAAAGTTTCAATGAGCCTGCATCTGTTCCGCCCCAAAAAGCCGTCGAGCCTCAGGTATTGATTCAGCCTGATCTGCCGCCGCCTCCCGTACCGGCGGTATCGATTGTGCAGACCGATCCGGTGGATGAGATTACGGCGATCGAGGTTGCAGCCGATCTGCTGGGTGTTGGGGCTTTGCCAGCAGAGATTCTGCAACCTGAGGCGTCTCCCATCGCTATAGCAGCCAGTGCAGCACCGGCTGCAAAAGGGACTCAATCCGGCGAAGATCTTCAGCGTATGGCGGTTGAAGCTCTTTCGGGAGCAAAGAGCCAGGGATCTGCAGCCGATGCACTTGGAGACTCCGAGTGGACTGTGGCCGGAGATGAGATTCGGGTGCAGACGGAGCTTTCCAAGACCATGCTGCCGATGGTGATCAATCCAGAAGCGGAAAAGATTGTTCGGACCGCACTGCGGAGCTCCGGTGCCGGCCAACTGAAGCTGGTGCTGCTGCCGGGAGGCGGAAATGCCTCGGCCGCCAAAAAGCCCAGGGCTGCAAAGACGGGAAGCGCTCAGGCAAAGGCGATGGACCACCCTGTGGTGCAACAGGCGCAACGGCTGTTCAATGCCGAGATTCGCAACGTAATAGACCTTCGGGATAACGATTAGATCTGATGAGACGAAGGAAGGATTGAGCGATATGGATTTCTCTGACCTCGCCAAGATGAAAGAGATGATGGGGCAGGCGCGCCAGATGCAGGAGCAGATGGAGCGCAAGCTCGCCGAGACGACCGTGGAAGCTACAAGTGGCGGCGGAGTCATCACGGTAAAGATGAATGGGAAAAAGGAGCTTCTCAAGTTAAAGATCGATCCCACTGCGATTGGAAGTTCGGGAAACGACCTGGAGCTCTTGGAAGACCTGATCATTGCCGCAGTTAACGAAGCCGGCCGGCGGGCTGACGATACGATGAAGGCGAGCGTTGCCAACATGATGGGCGGCTTGAACCTGCCGGGGCTTAGCTAGTGGCGCGATTTGCCGAACCCATGACGCGGCTGATTGAAGAGCTGCGCAAACTGCCGGGGATTGGAACGAAGAGCGCTCAGAGGCTTGCTTTTCATGTGCTTCGATCGTCAGCTGAAGATGCCGAGCAACTCGCGCAGGCGATTCGGGAGCTGAAGGCGCGCCTGCAGCTCTGTTCCATCTGCAACAACATCACTGACGTCGATCCATGCACATACTGCACCAGCGCAGTACGAAATCAGCGTCTGGTGTGTGTGGTGGAGGAGCCTACCAATATAGCGACCATTGAGAAGACTCGAAGTTTTTCCGGCGTATATCACGTGCTACACGGAACCCTCTCTCCCATCGCAGGAATCGGGCCGGAGCAACTTCGGATTGCAAATCTTATGACCCGGCTTCCAGAGCTGGATGAGGTCATTCTCGCCACCTCTCCGACGACCGAGGGAGAAGCAACGGCGCGTTATCTGGTCGATGAGATTCATCGCTCCAATGCTCACCTGAAAGTGACGCGCATTGCCACAGGTGTACCTGCCGGCAGCGACATTGAATATGCAGATGAGATAACAATGTCGCGAGCACTCGAAGGCCGTCGCGAGCTTTAGTATCGCTTCAACTAAATTTCATCCCAGAGTGGTATAAGCGCCTCTATGAAGGTATCGGTTAGCCGTCGCGATTTTTTACGCCAAAGTTTTGTCTTCAGTGCAGTAGCCGGATTAGGGCTCGGTTCTCTTCCCTCGCTCGCAGCGCCCCGTAAAGCTGACGCAGAGGGGTTGCATTGGCTCATGATCGGCGACTGGGGTTACGAGAAGCCGGAGGGCCAGGAGGCTGTTGCAGCGGCGATGCGTACCTATGTGCAAAGCCACTCTCTGAAGCCGGATGCTCTTTTGATGCTTGGCGACAACTGGTACGGAGAGCTTCCAGGCGGAGTGAATTCCACCCGATGGAAGACGCATTTCGAAGAGCTGTATCCGAGGGAAGTTTTCGACTGCCCGGCCTACGCGGTGTTAGGAAATCACGACTATCAGAGGATGCCGGAGAGCAAGGTGGACTCCGAATTGGCATATGCGAAGAAGGGTGGCACTCGATGGACGATGCCCTCTCGCTGGTACAGCTTCGAGTTCCCTACGACAAAACCTCTGGTGACCGTAATCGCTCTGGACAGCAACATGCCGCATCCTATCGGAGCGCAGGCGGCAGGTGTTAACTTTACCCTGACACAAGAAGAACGGGCTGAGCAGCTTCGCTGGCTTAAGGCTGAGCTGGAAAAGCCACGAACAACGCCTTACCTGGTCGTGATGGCGCATCATCCGATCTATTCGAATGGGCCACATGGCGACCACCAGATGCTGATTGCTGATTGGGAACCCCTGCTGCGGGAACACAAAGCGCATCTTTATCTCGCGGGACACGACCACGACATGCAGCACCTGGAATTCGAGGGGCATCCGACGTCGTTCGTGCTCTCCGGCGGAGGCGGCGCCGATCTCTATACCCTGAAGATTGACGAAGCCCGACGCGGTCCCTATGCAGCAAAGGCTTACGGCTTCAGTCACCTGCAGATCGATCCCGACAAGCTAACGCTGCTGCATATGGATCAGAGCGGCAAGGTCATTCACGGATTTACGAAGACGCCGGAAGGCGCAGTAAAGATTTTGAGCTGAGCGCCTTGGTTTTTCGCAGGATAGCAGGATTCTCTGGCGCATTGAGAAAAGTGTATAAGGGAGGCCATAGTCAGGAGGCGCGATGACCCCGTCATGGCTAACGTTGTTGCATAGGATGCGATTTGTCGCAGGGATTGGAGTAGTCTTCCTGTCCGTGTTGATAACAGCTCGCAATGCAGACGCCAATCCAAAGCTGAAGAAACTTACACTTCGATATAAATGCGACTCTGCCGGGACAAGCAACGGGTTGAGTAAGAATTCGTTCCTTGTAGAGTATGTTGCGGGTGAAGGAAAGAGCTTAGCCATTATTCCAGTCCATCACCATCCGCTAACATTTACGAGAGTTCCAGCAAATTATGGCGCAATCTATATTTCCGGCAACCTTCGCTGGTTCGTTCCGGGTGGAGGAGAAACGAAATTTTCCACTCAGACCGCGAACAAAACGTTCACGTCAAAGTGCGAACAGTTGACTTGGACGGAAAGGGGAAACGGAGGCTGGCCCGCTCCTAGCCCCACTTACGATTTCCCGTCGAGATAACGCGATACGATCATCCGTTTCTGCCTCACACCTCCTGCAGTCCAGTCCCTGTCATCTCTTCCGGCTTCTTCAGGCCAAGCAGCTTGAGGATCGTCGGGGAGATGTCGCGCAGGCTTCCTCCGGGCCGCAGGATCTCGTGATGGCTGGTATCGCATTCGTCGCTTACCAGAATGAATGGCACCGGATTGGTCGTGTGTGCGGTGTGAGGACCGCCGGTTACGGGATCGATCAGCAGCTCAGCATTGCCGTGATCAGCCGTCACGAGGAGCGATCCGCAGCGCTGTTTAACTGCCTGATAGATTCGGCCAAGCTGCGTGTCGACCGTTTCAACCGCGCGAACGGTCGGTTCGATTCTGCCGGAATGCCCCACCATATCAGCGTTCGCGAAGTTGACGATAATGATGTCGAAAGCAGTGTCATTGACAGCTTTTACAACCGCATCTGCAATTCCCTCAGCCGACATCTCAGGAGCGAGATCGTAAGTAGCTACCTTCTGCGAAGGTACCAGCACGCGATCCTCGCCGGGAAAGGGTTTTTCGATCCCGCCGTTGAAGAAGTAGGTCACGTGCGCGTACTTTTCCGTCTCGGCAACGCGCAGGTTGCGCAGGTTGGCATCCGCCATGACATTGGCCAGCAGGTTGTCCATTGATTCCGGCGGGATCACGACGGGGACGGTAAAGTTCCTGTCGTATTGCGTCATGCAGACATAATGAATCTTTGACGGAGCCTCTACACGGGGAATCTCGAGATCCAGTTCTGCGGCCTTTGGCAGATCGAGACCATTCTTCTCGGTAAGGCCGCCTGCGATGTCGCAGTTGCGCCCGAGAACGCGGGTGATCTGCCGAACACGATCGGCGCGATAGTTAAAACAGATGCAAACATCGTTCGATCGAATGAGTCCGATGGGAACACTATGCTGATCGACGACTGTAAATGGAGGAATAAACTCGTCCGTGATCTTGTTACTGTAGAGTTCGCGGACGCGCGCCAGGGGGTCGGGATACACTCCACCCTGCGGGTGTCCCGTAACCATCGCGTCAAAGGCCTGCCGTTCCTTCTCCCAGCGGAGATCGCGGTCCATGGCATAGTAACGGCCAGAGACAGACGCAATCTGTCCAACACCGATCTCACGAATCTGCTGTTCGAGCGCCTCAAGATAGCCGAGTCCGCTGGTCGGCATCGTATCGCGTCCGTCCATAAATGCATGGACAAAGACGCGAGTGAGCTTGTGCTGCGCGGCGAGGCGCAGAAGAGCATAAAGGTGCCGCTGCTGGGAGTGAACACCACCATCGGAGACCAATCCGAGAAGGTGCAACGCGCGATTCTCCCGTGCCGCCAGGGTGACGGCCTCGACCAACGTGGGGTCTTTATAGAAGCTGCCATCCACGATGGCGCTGTCGATGCGGGTAAGATCCATGCGGACGATGCGGCCGGCTCCAAGATTGAGATGGCCCACCTCGGAGTTGCCCATCTGGCCGTCCGGAAGTCCTACGAAGTGATCGCTTGCGTGAATCAGAGTGTTTGGAAAGCTTTCCAGAAGCCGGTCATAGTTGGGCTTGCGCGCCAGCGCGATGGCATTGCCGTGTGTGTCGGGGCGGTAGCCCCAGCCGTCAAGAATAGTCAGAACGATAGGTTTGTTTGCCATTGCTGAGTGAAAGGATAACAAGAGTTGGCCTGGACTCGCGGCGCGGTCAGCGAAGAATCGAGAGATTACTCTTCGATATCAATCAGGACGTCGTCGCTCTCAATCTTCAACGGAAAAACTTCGACGCGCTCGTTCGGTGGAAATTCTGCCTCTCCAGTCTTTACGTGGAAGGTCCAGGAGTGCCAGGGACAAACGACACAATCGCGTTCTACCCATCCCTGTCCCAACGGCCCTCGACGATGCGGGCACCAGTTGTCGAGCGCAGATAGTTCGCCGTTCACATTCGCCAGACAGATGGCTATTCCCTCTACTTCAGCCTCTGCGACGGTGCCTGGCGGGGGCGCCTCAGCAAGGCTGCACAGCTTGACCCACTTTGCCACTTCTCTCCTCCACATTCTCCATGCTAACGGAGACAGCGCGATGAGATGCTAAAGTCGTAAGAGATCAGCCGATGTCTCGCCGTTCCCAGAAATCTCCTGCATCGCCACCGCCTCCACCCGTGGTAGAAGGTGCGTGGCTGCTCAAGGCCTTCGCTGTTGTTATCGTTGTGGCCTTTCTTTGCACCTATGCGACCCTGTGCACGTTGTTCTACAAAACTCAGTGGCGGCTGGTCCTTCACCCCGCCCGCACAACGGCTTCGGCGGAAAATCTCATCCACTTCTTCCCGGGTATTTCAGGTCAACCTCAACTCACGGGCGAATGGCTTCCAGCGACTGCAACAAATTCCTACAACCGGCTTACGGTTTTATTCCTTGCTGGGGGAGATGCGACACGGTCCGATTTCGCAGAGACACAATCAGCATTGAGGGATCTCGGACTGAATGTCTTTACCTTCGACTATCGAGGGTATGGAGCAAGCGCGAACATCCATCCTTCGCAGCAGCAGATGACGGAAGATAGCGAGGCGGCCTGGAGGTATCTTACGGATTCACGAGGAGTGTCGCGATCCGGCATTCTTCCCTACGGCGTCGGTGTGGGGGCATCGCTTGCTCTGGGCCTGGCGACCTCGCATCCTGACACGCCAGGGGTCATCCTGGACTCTCCCCATACTGATCTTTGCGACGCTTTGCGCAACGACTCGCGCTTCCGCTTTTTGCCAGTCGGGCTTCTTTGCCATGAGGATTTCCCCCTCATCAAGCCGCTGTCCGACTTCAAACGGCCCAAGCTGCTGATCACGCATGGTCAGGCATCCGAGTCTGGCGCTTTTGGCGCAGCCGCCGACCCAAAGATTGTCGTCTCGCTGACTCGCAGCACGGGACCGAATTTCGTTCAGACGGTAAGCCGGTTCCTTGATCAGGATGTGATGGTATCTACCCCGGCACCGTCAGGTATAAAGCTCCACTGAACGGAGAGACAGTGCGCTAGGCTCAGAGTATTCCCGCTGAAAGTGGACGGTCTGTCATGTCTAAATCATTGAACAACCTTCAACCCTGGGGGGCATTTTTTCTCAGACTGGTTCTTGGGGCCGCAATGGTCTATCACGGCTACAGCAAGGTGATCCCGGCTGGAGGCTTTCATGGCGGAAACGCATTTTCAGCCATTGAGCGCCATAGCCGGTTTGTTGCGTCGCTTGGGCTTCCCTACTGGATGGGGATCGTCTCGGCACTCACGGAGTTTCTGGGCGGACTCCTGATCCTGTCGGGCCTCTTTACCCGCTTTGCCGCTCTGTTGGTCGCGATCAATATGCTGCTTGCCGTGTTGATGGTGAACCGCCACCACGGGTACGCCGGATCGGAATACTCCCTTGCCCTGCTGGCCATCGCCCTGATGCTTGCCTTCTACGGAGCAGGAGTGTACGCCCTTGATCGTAGACTTGGATTTGCTTGAGTTCTAGATAAATAACTGATTCTGAAAGGCGAGAAGGCCTCCGGTGTACTGGAGGCCTCACAAAAAGGGGGGAGCTGGTATTGCGGATAGGTGAGACCGAGACTGTGGGAACCGCAAGCCTCAGCGTTTACGTGTTACATCCAATAAGACGCTACCCAATGCGAAAAGTTGTGTGGATTTTATGCTTTTCTGAAGACGCAGTATAAATTTATTCCAAAAATAGAATTTCCAGGTAGTTATCTGATAACGACTCTTCATCCGATAATTCGCAGAAAATTCGATTCTTCCACGTGGCTCCCCGGAAAGACTTTTTGGAGACTTTGAAGGCCAAGAGTTCTTGAGGCAGCTTCGCCAAGGACCGATCGAAAATCAGTGGTTACACTAAGATCCCGATCTTCATTCAAGTTTTCCTTTTCGAGTCCAGGCCATTTTCCATAGACCTTCCGACCTCGTACCTGGCCGCCGAGCACGAACATCACATTTGCGTGTCCATGGTCCGTCCCTCCAGTCCCATTCTGGCGAGCCGTCCGGCCGAACTCCGACATAGTAACTAGAGTGATACTCTCTGCGCCGTCTCCCATATCCGTCCAGAACGCCGCGATGGAATCGGAGAAGTCGCGAAGCCGGTTGGCCAGCTGCCCCTGACTGCCGCCTTGATTCTGATGGGTGTCCCAGCCTCCGATATCCGCAAAGGCTGCTTCTACCCCAAGATTCGCCTTGAGAAGCTGGGCGATCTGCCGCAGATTGTTTCCAAATTGGGTGTTGGGATAGTCGACACCGGCCGCGGGCTGGTACTTGCCCGGATCTGCTGACCGGAACATACGCATCGCTTCGAATGTCTCGCGCCCTGTGCCATGGAGTATCGAGTCGGTGCTGGTGTCGTAGAGCGCTTCGAAGGCATTGCTGAGGGGAGAGGCCTGCGGGCCGCGTCCGGCGACCGAGAAGTCTTTCAGATTGCTGATAGCAACGGCCGGAACGATCCCTTCGAGAGTACGAGGAAGCTGAGGTCCCAGGGCCACGGCGCGGAAAGGAGAAGACGATCCACGAGAGCCCTCTGCCTGCAGCGCCCGGTTCAGCCAACCGTCGGAGGTAATCTTCACTCCGGGAGTTCCACCCTCCATGTAATCCTGGGCGTCGAAGTGGGAGCGCGTCATATCGGGAGAACCGGCAGCATGCACCACCGCAAGATGCCCTTGGTCGTAGAGGGGTTTGAGCGACGTCATGGCCGGGTGAAGACCGAAGAAACCGTCCAAATCGAGAATGTCTTTCTGGGGGATGGCAATCGATGGACGCATCGCATAGTAGTTTTTCTCACGATAAGGAACGACGATATTCAATCCGTCTGCAGCCCCGCGCTGGAATAACACAATGAGCTTCTTCTTATTGGTCGCGGCGGTTGTAACCTCGCCCATCACACTGCGCATCAGGAAGGCAGGGATGACCGTCGTTCCGATCAACGCAAGCGCGCCATCTTTGATGAGACCTCGCCGGGTGATGAGCTTCTTCACCGCACGCTCCTCAAATGGAGATTCGAGCCAGGTACCGAACGCTCTTATCTTTAGAACTCAGTCCCGCGATGGAAGTTTCGTTGAAAAAGCGAAACTTCCTGCCAGGAAACCTAGAACGCCACCAATTGAGCAATCGCTTCGTAGATATCGTGCGACTGCGGGAGAATGACATCTTCCAACAGCGGCTGATACGCAACGAAGGTATCCATCGCAGCTACCCGGCGAACGGGGGCATCCAAATCATGGAAGAGTTCACTCCCAATGCGGGCAGCAATCTCTGCGCCGTAGCCCCAGCTCATCATGTCTTCGTGTGCCACGATCACCCGGTTGGTCTTTCGCACACTTTCTGCGATTGTCTCCCAGTCGTACGGTGCAAGACTTCGGAGATCGATGAGCTCTACGTCGATACCTTTGTCTCGTTGAATCTTCTGTGCTGCCTGAAGAGCTCTGGGAACAACTGCACCGTAAGTGATCACGGTGAGATCTTTCCCGGGACGAACGATGCTGGCTTTCCCAAACGGAATTGTGTACTCCGGGCCGGGGTACATGCCACGGCCGAAGGTTTCCCGATAGAGACGCTTGTGCTCAAGAAAAAGCACGGGGTCGTCACAGCGGATCGATGTGCGCAGAAGCCCCAGGGCATCGAGCGCGTTGGACGGCATTACGATTCGAACTCCGGGTGTGTGTGTGAAGATGCTTTCGCCGGACTGCGAATGATAGATAGATCCGCCGGTAAGATAGCCTCCGATAGGAACCCGGATGACCATCGGGCAGCTGAATCCATCGTTTGATCTCCAGCGCAATACGGACATCTCATTGCGCATCTGATGCATGGCCGGCCAGATGTAGTCGAAGAACTGGATTTCGACGACGGGCTTGAGTCCGCGTACGGCCATGCCAATGGCACGGCCAACGATATTAGCTTCGGCTAGAGGAGAGTTCCAGACGCGATCGTTACCGAACTCCAGCTGCAGACCAGAGGTCAACTTGAAGACTCCGCCCTTGCCCTTGAGCTTGCCTTCACGCAATGCGCGATCCCTGGTTGCGTCAGCGACGTCTTCGCCAAAGACTACGATTCTGCTATCGCGGCGCATCTCGTCTTTGAGGCAGAGATTGATCAGGTCCGCCATGGTGCGCTCGCTCTGATCGGCCGTCTTTTCCGGCTCTCGTTGGAAGCGCTGATCCATCGGGGTCAGGTGTTCCGAATAGATATGACGAAGAATGGTATCCGGCGAGGGGAGCGGGGCCATAACTGCCTTGTCCGCCGCGCGCTGCACCTCTTCATCCACCTGACGCTCAAGCCGATTGATCGCTTCCGCATCGAGAATTCCCTCACGCAAAAGCCACATCTGCATTCTCGAGATCGGATCCCGCAATGCATCGGCATCGAGCTCGGCCACGGTGCGGTAGAGCCGCTCATCGTCACTCAGTGAGTGAGAGTACGGTCGAATGACATGACCATGTACCAGCGCAGGACCGTTCCCTGCCCTGCAGTAGGCCACGGCCTCCACCATCGCGTTGTAGCTTGCAATGGGGTCGGTTCCGTCAATCTCGGCAAAGTGGAAGTTGGGAAAGTTCGCAATCAGATGCGAAATATTTCCGCCCGGAGTATTTGCCTCGACCGGCGTCGAGATGGCGTACCCGTTATCCTCGACGACAAACAAGACGGGCAGCTTGCCATTGCTGGCCGTGTTCAACGCCTCCCAGAACTCGCCCTGGCTGGTGGCGCCTTCTCCAATGGAGACGTAGGTTACCTCATCGCCTCGAAAGACAACGTCCTTGAATTGACGATAATCTCCGTCATGCCTGGCAGCTACCTCAGGATACTTTGCGAGATAGCGTCCAGCCTCGGCGCAGCCGACCGCGTGGAGGCACTGCGTTGCCGTGGAAGAGGACGGGCTTACGATGTGAAGCTTTGGACTTGACCAGTGGGACGGCATCTGGCGTCCCCCGCTTGCGGGATCGCTGGCGGCACCGACGGCCTGAAGCAACTGATCTTCAACAGTATTGCCAAGCGCAAGGCAGATGGCACGATCTCGATAGTAGGGAAAGAACCAGTCGTAGCCCGGACGCATCGCCATCCCTGCGGCGACCAGGAGCGCCTCATGTCCGGCACAGGATATCTGGAAGAAGATTTTCTGCTGGCGCTTGAGGACGATCTCACGATCATCGGTTCGCCGGGAGAGATACATCAGCCGGTAGAACTCTACCAGCTGCTCGCGGGTAAGCGTGGTCCCGCTTACCGTCCCGACGGCCTTCTTCTTTTCCGCTAATCCACTTCCAGACTGACGAGCCATACACTTTGTCCTTGGCAGGCATGAAGACTCATACCACCGAAGAAGATTGTACCGGTTGTTGCGTGGATTGACTCATATCCAGCAAGCGCAACGAGTACCCGAATTCAAGTGAAGCTGTCAACTGTCGAGACTAATTTTTAACAACAGCAAGTGAGGTTATGTGCGTCCCCCGCTATTGTCATTTCGCAGCAGATGGGACGAGCGGAGTCGTCAGCTCGTCCCATCTGGTTCAGACAAAAAGCGGCGCAAGTACCAGGGTAATGGTCGCAAGCAATTTAATAAGCACGTGAAGGCTGGGGCCAGCCGTGTCCTTGAAAGGATCGCCCACGGTGTCACCAACCACAGCTGCCTTGTGCGCTTCACTCTTCTTGCCGCCATACTGACCGGTTTCGATGAACTTCTTCGCATTGTCCCAGGCACCGCCACCGTTATTCATCAGCATGGCCAGCAGGATGCCGGAGATGGTTCCAACCATCAGCAGGCCGGCAACAGCCTCGGCACCGGCGAGGTTGACCGCATGACCCGCGATCGCCGGCACCGGAAGGATCGTTCCGGGAGCGTATGCGGTCGTATTGGCGTGATAGCTGGGGCTGAGGTGGCGAAAGATCAGACCCACGGCAATCGGAAGACCTACGGCAAGCACACCCGGCACGACCATCTCACGCAGGGCGGCTCCCGTCACGATACTGACACATCGGCCGTAGTCGGGCTTTGAAGTGCCCTCCATGATTCCGGGATTTTCCTTGAATTGCGCTCTCACATCCTGAACGACCATCTGCGCAGTCCGGCCTACGGCTTTGATCGCCAGAGAGCTGAACAGGTACGTGAGCATCGCACCCAGGAGAGCGCCGACAAAGACCGGCACCTGAGCGAGGTTTATGTTGGTGAAGCTCCAGCCAACCGGCATGTACCCTCCGGCGGCGAGAACCTTATCGGTCACAATTGTCTTGATCTCCTCGAGATAGGCGGAGAAAAGAAGGAACGCTGCCAGCGAGGCAGACCCGATGGCGTATCCCTTGGTGAGCGCCTTGGTTGTGTTGCCGGCTGAATCGAGCTTATCTGTCCGTTCACGAATTTCGTGTGGCTGATGGGACATCTCGATGATTCCGCCCGCGTTGTCGGTGATGGGTCCAAAGGTATCCATCGCCAGAATGTAGGCCGCGCAGCTGAGCATACCCATGGTGGCGATAGCTGTGCCGTAGATTCCTTTTTCATACTCGCTGATGCCACCGATAGCGGCCAGCCCTCGAACACCGAAGTAGTAACTCAACAACAACGCCGCAGAGATGACGACAACAGGGAGTGCTGGGGTTTCCATCCCTACAGCAAGCCCACTGATGATGTTGGTAGCCGGCCCGGTAAGCGAAGCTTCCGCGATCGATTTCACGGGGCGGTACGCAGATTCTGTGTAGTATTCCGTGATCCAGACAAACAGAAAGGCCGTTGCCAGACCGATGATTCCACAGCCGAGAAACCAGATCGGCTGGACGCCGGGACCGTTCAACATGGTGTAGATAGCGCCGGCAAAACCAAGCAGGGCCAGCCCGGAGGTGAGATAGAACCCGCGATTCAGCGCGTGCATGGGATCTTCCCGCTCACTTGCTTTCACGACAAAGACGCCAGCGGTGCTGGCGATCAGATTAATGGCATGCACGATCAGGGGGAACAGAATTCCTTTGATCCCGAAGACAGGATAGAGCGCTGCCCCCAGAACCATGGCACCGACATTTTCTGCCGCGGTGGACTCAAAGATATCGGCGCCGCGACCGGCGCAATCTCCGACGTTGTCTCCCACCAGGTCGGCGATTACCGCGGGGTTGCGCGGATCATCCTCCGGGATTCCGGCCTCAACCTTGCCCACGAGGTCCGCGCCTACGTCGGCCGCCTTCGTGTAGATGCCACCTCCAAGCTGAGCGAAGAGGGCCACGAGTGAGGCGCCGAAACCGAAGCCCACAAGCTGATACGGTACCGCCCGCGGGTTATCCAAGCCGCCAAAGAGGAGAAAGAGTACGCCGATCCCCAGCAGGGATAGAGCCACGACCACCAGGCCGGTGACCGCGCCTCCCCGCAAGGCCATCTGGAGCGCCTGGTTCAGACTGGACCGCGCAGCTGAGGCCGTACGGATGTTGGCCCGGATGGAGCAGTACATGCCGGTATATCCCGCCAGCGCCGAACAGATGGCGCCCATCAGAAAACTCACCACGGTCTTTACCGCATAGGGGGCCATCCGGTCTGACATGTGATAGCCGATAAAGAGCACGATCGCAATAACGACCGCAATGATCCCGATGGTACGATATTGCCGCCGAAGGAAGGCCTCGGCACCCTCACGAATAGCGTCTGAGATCACCTGCATGTCCGCCGTTCCCGTATCGGCGGCAATTACAGTTCGCGCAAGAGCGATGGCAGCAATCAGTGCCAGCACTCCAACCGCCAACGCAATCCAGAGCCACATTCGTCCATCACTTTGATATACCGTTTCGGGTGTTACAGGAATCTGTTCACTAAAAGCCATAGCCAATAGGCTTACAACATGCATGCAAAGGTCTCCTTGAATCAGCAAACTTCCTAGTCAGCGGACTTTCCTGGGTTTGCTCCGCAGAGCGGCCAATTAGAGCATGGAGCGCCAAACAGGGTCAACGTACGGTCTGATGCGTTTTTTGAGCCGATCCTGTTTGATAAACCAAAGTAATAGCACATTCGTAAACGTTGGCTGCGCGATTTTATTTTCGCGCCGATCAGAAGATCAGCCAAAGAGCTCGAGGTGCTTCCGTGTCTGCTTGTCGTCTTCTCTCTTTCCTTCTGTGCATCGTGTTCGGAACCGGCTGCATGCTTGACGCCCAGGGAGCTTCGAACCCGGCCGGGGAGCAGATTGCACCCCATCGGTATATCGTCGTGTATCGTGACGGAGCCGTACCTGGAGACGCAGCCACCCGCATTCAACGGCTGGGAGGGCACCTGGTCAGGCCGCAGCCGCGATTCGGCATTGCAGCAGTTCAGACATTCGCGCGTACAGAGAGGTCCAGGATCGCAGGCTCGTCGCCCTCGATGACCGGCACGGCTACGGAGGAGCAATTTCTCCGGGACCTGACAGCCCAGCCCGACGTGGCCCTGGTTCTGCACGACCGTATTGTGACCGCGCATCGTCTGCGAGTTCGGGCGATACCGGATCCGGTCTTTTCCGTCGCAGTGGGAGCCGCAACCTTTGACACTTATTACAACTCCCCGCAGGGATGGGCCGTGCGCCAGGTAGGCGGTTTCGGCGCGAATATTCCCGGGGGACCCGCCCAGGGTCCGTGGGACACCACTCGCGGAAAAGGAGTCCGAATTGCCATCCTGGACAGCGGCGTTGACGAGACGCATCCGGACATCGCTCCAAATCTGGCTCTAAACCTCTCGGACGTCAACCCGGGAGAGTTGCCCAGCGTGTGCGATGACGGTTCGCCTCAGGACCAGGACGGACACGGAACCTGGACAGCCTCTCTCGCAGCGGCCGCGCTTGGTCCCGGCACGGGTAAGACCGTGGGAGTCGCTCCGTCGGCTACGCTCCTCAACATCAAGGTCCTGGAGCGCCTGCCTGCGGCAACCGGTGCGGATGATAACGCCCGCTGCAACGCGGGAGAGGCGAGTGGCCTGCTGAGCTGGGTGATTCAAGGGGTTGAAGACGCAATTGCGAATCATGCCGATGTGATCTCGATGTCACTGGGGACGATGCTCGACCTCTCAACGGGAGATGGCGCGGGAACCAAGGCTGTCTTCGACCGCATCAGTTATGCCGCCGCACAGGCAGGGGCGGTGCTGGTTGCAGCTGCGGGAAATGACGCCACCAATCTCAGCAATCCGCGCTACGTCGAGATTCCGGCACAATCGCGAGGCGTACTGGCAGTCGTAGCCGATACGAATCCTGATTGCATGGAAAACATCAGCGCCGGCTCAACCTGCGTGGCGGGACCTCCCTCGCTTGCCTACTACAGTAACTATGGCGTTCCGCTGAACGCTGTAGCCGCACCCGGCGGTAGTTATCCGTCGGGTGGCGAGATGGAGATCAGCGGTTGGGTCCGTGGGGCCTGCAGCTCAGGCCTGCCAGGAACCGTCTCCGGGGTTCCCTCAGATGCGGCTCACAGCTTTGGTTGTTTTGACCTGGGTCACGTCCCTTATGTTCAGGCAATCGGGACGAGCGCTTCGGCTCCCCTGGTGGCAGGTGCCGCGGCCCTGCTGCGTGCGGCCCATCCTGACTGGGATGCCGCGGCCGTCATCGCCGCGTTGCGATCAACGGCCAGTCCGGCAAGCGCATCTTTACCTTATCCGCAGGTAGACCTGACTTCGGCGCTCTCACCTCAGTGATGGCCGAGCTAGCCCTTCATCCGATCCTTGACGCTTCGCGCCAGCTTTTCGATCTCTTCGGCACGTTTGCTTACGTCCGCTGGAGTGAGAGATTTCTCGTCCTGCATCTGCTGTTTGAATTGATCCACCAACCCCACCAGCTTCTCGGTATCTGATTCCAGGCGTTTCTGCCGCTCACTGTTGCGGCTTCGCGCCTGCTGCTCGGCGATGCGGCTATTCAGGACATCAGGGACCCCGGAGGCATCCATCGGGCCCATCGGGTTGATTCCACCCATCGACGGAAGGCTGGTCCTCGAAGAAGGGGCTGGCTGGATTGGTGTCGATGTGCCTCCCTGCCGCTGCCCCACCGCGACGGAAGCCCCCAAAGCAAGGAAGACGCACGATCCGGTAAACCATACTGCCCTCATATGGCCTCCTTCTCTCGCCTTCCACCGATTGCATCCAATCCTGGGATTCCTGCATGCTGGAAGAGAAATCTAAGACGAAAGCGAGATGACAGTATCATGCTCCATCTGGCCATGGCCCCGCAAGGTACGCCGGCAGACGAACGCCTTTCCTACGTTTTTACCCATGACTGGCACCAATACGTCATTCTCTTCGTCCGGGAAAAGTTACCGAAGCTGATCGCGGTCCTGATCATCGTCTTCATTCTGCTCCGCATCTTGAAGTTCTTCGTAAAGCGGCTCCAGAAGCGCGCCGATCAGCAGGTCGGTAACTTCCATCGTGCGGCGCAGCTGCGAACCATGGCGTCCATTCTGCGGGCGACCGCCTTCGGCGTCATCGGTTTCCTTGCCTTTCTGCAGGTCTTGACCATCTTCAGCATCCCGTACGAACCTTTGCTGGCGTCGGCAGGAATTCTGGGTGTCGGCATCGGTCTGGGAGCGCAGTCGATCTTCAAAGACATGCTGAACGGGATCTTCATTCTTCTGGAAGATCAATACAACGTCGGCGAGGTTGTTACGATCGCAGGCCTGAAAGGCACCGTTGAGGATCTTTCGCTCCGCAGCACCCGACTTCGTGACGGCGACGGTACTCTGTACCTGATTCCGAACAGCCAGATCGCCACCGTCTCCAACCAGTCCCGCGACTTTTCTATCGCTCAGCTTTCTGTCTCGGTCGACGCCAGCGCAAACCCGGACCGGGTGATGGCCCTTCTAAAGACCCTGGCTGAAAGCGTGCGTGGGGACTCCGCCTTCAAAGACATCGTGGTCTCCGATCCCGATATTCTCGGGGTAAATGAAATCCGCGGCCGCGAGGTGATCTACCCCATCAATATTCGCGTCCGAGCCAACCAACGGGACGGCGTCCTCCGCGAGCTTCGTCGACGAATCATCCTTGCATTTGAAAAGGATGGTATTCCTCTCGGAATTTCGTCCAACATGCTGGTCGTGCAGCAGAAACCTGATCCCACTGCCCCGCCCTCCGCTCCTACGCTCGGAGGTTAGATTCCCACGTCGCAATCTCCTCTAGAACGAAGTCCGCTCGCCCTGAGACAGAGGTCATCGGAATAGGGATGGCCTTGTAATCGCAATCCCGATAGGTCTTCTCCATCAGTTCGTAGGTCCTTACGGCTTCTTCGAAGTCTTGTTTGCGTTCTGCATCCGTCTCATAGATCTCTCTCCAGGGCGGAGCCAGGAAGGCGCACGTCCAGTATCGATATTGGCTGCAGGCCCGCTGCACGTCCCGCTCAAGCTCTTTGGAAAGTCCCGCGAGATGAACGTAGCACAGCGTGTCCGGAACTCCCCGGTCAAAAAAGACAGTCTGTCCTGACGTTGCATCCTCTTTCCATGCGGCTATAGACCCGGCGAGCATCAATCGGGCGTATTGTTCTCGATTCGACCACGGAAGAGCGTCGCCACCCGCAAGAACCTGCTGCTGGATGACCTGCCGCGCGACCTCTGGGGAACAGGCGTATCCACGTCTGTGAAGCTCTTCCAGCAAAGCCGTCTTTCCTGCCCCAGGTCCTCCGGAGATAACAATTCGTTTCGATTCGTTCACGAAAGACCTACAGCGTCTGATTCAACATCTCGGCCAGCTCCTCCGCACTGTGGACCGGAGGCAGACACCCTTTTGCTGTACAGACAACCGCTATCGCGACAACAGATGGGTCGGTAACCCCGGGAAGATGAGGCAAGGTCTCCGCCAAAGCCGGTGGAAGCTCGGCCAACTGATCTTTACGAAGGCGAACGACGCTTTTATTGACTGCGTAGCGTGCGAGCGCAGCCGCCTCAAGCTCACGAGCCAGTACACCTTCACCCACGATGCAGACCTCGACCGGCCCCTTCACCATGCGCTGTAAGGCGAGTCCATAACTGGCAGCGTAGAGGCCGAAGTGCTCCACAATTCCGGCGAAGGTTTCGAGAGTCTCAAGAGCTTTGGTGGCGTAATCCTCACGATCATTGACCGCCCAAAGCCGCAGCAGCAACATCGCCGCCACGGAATTACCGGCAGGCGTCGGGGAGTCCTGCAGCGGCTTTCTGCGGACAGAAAGAGCCCCTAGCTTTTCTTTTCCGTCACCAGCTTCGGTGTCGAAAAAGCCGCCACCCACGGCATCGTAAAAACGATCCACAAGCGTTTCGGCGATCTTCTGAGAAGCTTCGTAGTACTTGTACTCTCCTGTATTCTCCCAGGCGTCCAGCGCTGCATTCCCAAGGAAGGCATAATCCTCCAATGTTCCAGGAACGCCTCTGCCCTCTTTACCTTCGCCATAAGCAACCACGTGCGCCAAGCCAATTTCCTGTCCCCACGCAGCGGCCAGCACTCGATCCAACGACTTCAACGCGAAGTCACGAACCTGCGGCATGTCAAGCACACGTCCAGCTTCGAAATAGGCGGAAATGCACATCCCATTCCAGCCGACATACATGGTCTTGTCGATGTACGGGGTTGGGCGCTTCAGACGGGCCGCATATAGCTTTGCTTTCGCCGACGTCAGCAGGTTCCGCGCGACATCGAACCCAATGCGATGCTTCGAAGCAATACTTTCGAATGCTGAGCGGACATGCAAAACATTCTTTTCGGGGTTGTGATGCATGTCCCCGATTTCGCCGATGTCGTAGAACTCGCCCGCCACGGTAAGTTCCTCGGGCGTAAGCACAGCCGCAGCTTCGTCTCGGGTCCATGTGAAGTAGTCGCCGTCATCGTCCAGTGAAAAATCCGCGTCCTGAGAGGAATAGAAACCTCCACGTTCTCTGTCACTCAACCACTCATCCATCCATCGGATGATGTCTTTCGCGATCCGGGCACACTCCGGCTCAACAAAGCTCTGGTAGGCGTGAACATAGTTCTTCAGCAACTCGCTGTTGTCATACGCCATCTTTTCAAAGTGAGGAACGACCCAGCGGTCGTCAACGGAATAGCGGTGAAAACCACCGGCCAGCTGATCGTAGATTCCTCCGCGCGACATCTTCTCAAGGGACACAAGTGCGGCGACCTTGGCCTGATCGGCAGTCGCAGGCGTAGCAAGCGAGGACGCTCGTGAGGCCACATCCAGAAGCAGATCGATAGCCCCGGAGTGTGGAAATTTTGGTTGCGAGCCAAATCCCCCCGAACGCGAATCGAACTGCTTGAGCGCCGCCTCGACGACCTTCCCGACGAGCTCGGAGCCGGGATTGCCCGCACGCCCCATGAAAGATTCGTTGTGCTCAATGGCGGCCATGACGCTGGTGGCAGATTCATCCACCTCTCCACGCTTCGTCTGGAACGCCTCGGCCATCGTCAGCAACACGCGCGGAAGTCCGGGGCGTCCGTGACGATCCTCCGGAGGAAAGTAGGTTCCACCAAAAAACGGCTTTCCATCCGGGGTCAGGAATGCGGTCAGCGGCCATCCTCCTTGTCCACTGATAGCGGAGACGGCAGCCTGATAGCGCGTATCGACATCGGGGCGCTCATCACGATCAACCTTGATAGCAACGAAGTGCTCGTTGATCAGCTCCGCGGTGCGGGGGTTCTCATACGATTCCCGATCCATGACATGACACCAGTGACACCAGACGGCACCGATATCCAACAGCACCGGCTTGTTTTCGGCCTGAGCTCGCGCAAACGCTTCTTCGCCCCACTCATGCCACTTTACCGGCTGATGAATTGCCGACCTCAGATATGCTGAAGCCGAATTTTTAAGGGCGTTTTCCGTCGCTGTGTTGTGTCCTTCACTCATACTTACAGTGTAGTGCAGCAGGACTCAACCGTCGGTGATCGACGGAGAAGTGGAGCGAAGACGAAGAGGCCCGGACGCTGTCCGGGCCTCTTCGTCTTTCGATGATCGATTTCTAATTTTGAGTAGCAGGAGGTGTTGCCGAGATTGGCTTCGGCGCCTCCTGCTGCTTCGGTGCTGTGAGGCCCGGAATTGCAATGGGGTGCGTGATATTTCCGGTCGCGGCATCCACGATGTTGATGTTGTACTTGTCCAGCAATGTGGAGAGAAGCTGCCCCAGAGCTACGCGATCCTTTGCGTAGACCGCTGTCGCCGAGATCAAAGTGTTGTCTGCGACGGCAAGGTTTCTCTGCTGCTGAAGAACCAGTGCAGTCGTCGATGCTCCCAGCTTGTATTTCTTCTGTTCGGCATCGAGACTCTGCATGGCATAATCGCGTGAGGCCTGCGCAGCCTGCACCTGGGCCCGGTCGTTCGTCAACGCATATTGCCCGTTGATCACATTGATACGGGTCTGTGTGTAGAGCTGCTGCAGCCGCATCTGCGATTGGCGATATTCCATCTGCGAACGAGCCTGGTCAGCCTGAGAGATACGATTGCGCAACGGGATGTTGATATTAACGCCCACACCGCTATCTGGATACCGGCCGTTGAATGTGTTACCGAATACATCGTTTAAGCCACGCGTTGGAAAAGTACCCGGGGGGCATGGAGCATTGGTCGTAAAATCGCAAGCCAATGCCGGGTTCTGCACACCGCCCAATGCTGATCCACCATAGAACGCATAAGCATCGACGGTTGGAAGCAGGCCATTTTTGAAGGCCTTGATCGTAATCTCGTTGTTCTTCATCAACAACGCAGCCTGTTCGATCTGCGGATTATTCGCGTAGGCCTCTCGCACGAGATCTTCAATTGGGGTGTCTTCTTCGGGAAGACGGTCCAGACCGATGCGGTCCGTCGGAATCACGGGCGCGGTCGCGAGCTGAGGATCATTCAGGTTGCGGGCAATCGCCTGTTTCATTAAGAGCTGTTGATACTCAAGATTGGTCTGCGAAGCGACCAGAGCCTGTTTGTCGGTCGCCACAGCGGCATCCGAGTTCACGACATCGAGAGGTGCAAGGGTGCCGATCTCAAGTTGTCTGCGATTGTCTGCGGTCAACTGTGTTGACTGCGTAAGTGCTCGCTCCTTGGCTTGCTCATCTTCATAGGCACTCACCAAGCCCCAGTAGATGTTCTCAACCTGAGTGACGGTATAGAGTAACTGCTGTCGAAAGGCCGAGTCTGTGATGCGACGGTCGTTCCTCGCCTGAAGCATGAGACGCCCGTTCAGGCCTGGGCCGAAGCCCTGCAGCAGATGCTGCGTCACTCTAGCCTGAAACGTGGAGTTCAGCTGCGGGCTGTAGGTAGAACGAACGCTATTTGTGGTCGTACGCGAGTTATTGAACGTAAAGTTGAACTGCGTTCCGGTAATGAACCCCTGCTGATATCCGAAGTTATAGGTTCCTGTGTTCTGCTTCAGGGTATCCGTTCCGGTAATCAGGGTATTGGTCTGCTGGGTGTTCGCGTCCTCGTACTGCAACTGTCCCGTAAACACCGGATCCAGATTCGTGGGGAGGGGTCCGCCGCCATTGGTACTCAAAACAATACCGGTAGCACCAGCCGCGCCGCCGCCCGCACCGCTTGAGGTGCCGCCGGGACCGCCGCCGCCCGCAACCGTCGAGGTCGTACCGCCGATTGTGCCCTGCACCAGGCCTGTCGACACACCGCGAACGGTTCCGCCGGCCTTGGTCCGGAGGATATCGGTATCCGCGATGTCAAGGTTGATCCGTGCGATCTCGATATCGTAGTTGTTCTCAAGCGCCAGGGTGACCGCATCATTGAGGCTCAGATAGATCTTGCCATCGCGCAGAAGCTGATCCAGCTGAGGAGTATTGCCTAGCCGAGCCGCCGGAAGATTGGTTGAGGTATAGGGAGCGATCGGATTCCAGAAGTGGCTCTTGGGCTTGGTGTAATCCACCGTCGTATCCCGCAGATACAAGGGCTCCGTCGGCTTCGGCTGGGGAGCCTGCGGGAGTCCCGGGATTCCGGTCGTGTCGGTCACCACCGGTTGCTGGTTTGCCGGTGCCGTCGGGTTGGTCTGGGTCTGCGGCTGGTTCTGCGTTGGAGGCTGGGGCGGAGGTGTGACCTGCTGCGCCATCGTCGGCTGTGTGCTTACGCTCATCAGCAGCAGTCCTATACTCGCTGCTGCCTGCATATCCCTTAATCTCACGATGCGATCTCCAACCTTCCGTTTGACTCTGGCCCGAGGAGTCCCCTGCACTCGGGGAGTTCTCCGGGATGCATTTCCTTGTTCGCACCCTTACGGGTAGCAACAGGCATGAATTCTGTACTTTCAACCGTGTCTTACTAAAGACGCGCAGCCCCATGCCAAGGACTCTTTAAAGATGATGATGCTTCAGTTACGTCAATCGATCTTCAGGAGCTGCGATTGGTCCTTGATACGGATGCTGCTCCTGTTTCGTTCCGAATGTCTTTCGCTTTTTTGAGGTGTAACCGGCTAAGTATATCAACCCCAGCCTGTTAAGCCGGTACGGGGATCTTGGCGGTTCCGGTCGAACATGAAGGGACCTCTCCCGTGTTACCGTCCAAAGTGTCCCATGCAACATTGGAAACTCACGATTGCCTATGATGGCACCTCTTATCACGGCTGGCAGATCCAGCCCGGGCTTCCGACAATTCAGGGCACCCTGGCCGAAGCGGTACGTCATATTACCGGAGAGACGGTGCTGCCTCAGGGTTCCGGCAGGACCGATACAGGGGTCCATGCGCTGGGCCAGGTCGCCTCGTTTCCCCTGACCTCCCCCATCCCCAGGGAAAATCTCCAGCGCGCTCTGAATCGTCTTCTCCCATCGAGCATTCGGGTGATGACCGTAGAGGCCGTTGGCCCCGAGTTTCACGCTCGCCACAGCGCGCGTCACAAAACTTACGAATATCGAATCTCCGGCCAGCCCATCTGCCCTCCCACCCTGGCTCCCTTTGTGTGGAACTGTACCTGGCCCCTGAATCTGGCCACAATGCAACAAGCCGCCCTGCATGTCATCGGAACCCATGACTTCACGTCATTCGCTGCGGCCTCTCCTGACCTAGCTACTCGAACTGCTGAGGAGGACGAAGCAGATGATCCGGCCCAGAAGAAGACTGCCATCCGCACCATCTTTGCCTCGGGATGGCATCAGGCAGGTGAACTTCTCATCTACCGGGTCACCGGTTCAGGCTTTCTGCATCACATGGTGCGCAACCTCGTTGGAACCTTTGTCGATGTCGGCCGGAGCCGCACCGCTTCCGAGGCCCTGCCTGGAATCCTCGCAGCTCGCTCCCGTACAGCAGCCGGCCCCACCGCACCACCCCAGGGACTTTTCCTTGTCGAAGTCGACTACGAAAATTCCTGAAAATCGCGCTAACCTTCAAGGAACGCATGTCCGCCTCTTCCCATCAGCGAATCAGCAATCTTGCCGCGCTCACGGCGGTGCACCGCGCCTTTCATTGGCTGCATCTGCACCAGCTCCAGGTGCGACGGTGGCTGCTGGAGATGGTTCGCATCCCCGCTCCGCCCTTTGGGGAGCAGGACCGAGCCGCTTGGTTTCTCGATCGATTTCACTCACTCGGTCTGACCAATGCCCATCTCGATGCGGAAGGAAATGTCCTGGCTGAGCTCGCCCTGGAAAACGACACGCCACAAAACGGGCCAGTCATTCTTTTGTCAGCGCATCTGGATACGGTCTTTCCGATGGGAACGAACTGTGAGCCCGTCGAGTTTGACGACAATCCAAGGATTCATGGGCCAGGAGTCTGCGACAACGCTGCCGGCCTCTCGGCCCTGCTGGCAATCGCTGCAGCGCTGCGATACGCACATATCAATCCCCCTTCGACGATCCTGTTTGCCGCCAATGTCGGGGAAGAGGGAGAGGGCGATCTTCGGGGGATGCGCCACCTTTTCCTGGAGGGACCTTACAAAAATCGAATCGCTGCCGCAATTGCGCTCGAAGGCAGTGGAACAGGTGTGGTGACACAGGCACTGGGCAGTCTTCGATTTCGATGTACGATCACAGGTCCGGGCGGACACTCCTGGTCCGACGCCGGCACACCGAATCCGATCCTGCTCTTGAGTCGCGCTCTCACGATGATCGCTGACCTGCCGTTGCCGTCGTCCCCTCTTACGACACTTAACGTCGGTCATATCTCGGGGGGAACCTCGGTCAACTCCATTCCCTCCTCTGCAACCGCTCTGCTTGAGATCCGTTCCAGTGAGGATCACGCCCTGCGAAACGCGGCGCTCGACATCAGCCGATTGGTCATGGACTCCATCGCTCCCTCAGGATCTTCGCCGACAGATCCAACGGTGAGGCTGGAGTCCATCGGCGACCGGCCTGCTGGTCTTCTGCCGGAAACCTCTGCCCTGCTCTCCATGCTCCGGGCGGTCGACCGCCACCTGAACCTCCGCACAGAGCTTCGCCTGGGATCCACTGACGCCAACCTTCCTTTGTCGCTCAGGATCCCCGCATTGGCGATCGGGACCGGAGGACTTGGCGGCAGTATTCACACTCTGGATGAGTGGTACGATCCCACCGGCCGGGAGATCGCTCTCCGCAGAATTCTCCTGCTGCTGCTTGCCGTCACGCAGATTGCGCCGCAGCTCGCAACCGAATCCTCCCTTGCGGATCTCGATCCTGCGATAAACTCGACCTCTTGAGCACCCGCGTCTCTGCTCTCTCGACCCTTCCATCTCAGGCAGCAAAGTGTTCCGACTGACTCCATCCGCTCTCGCTCATCTTCTGCTCCTCGCCGTGGTGGCTCTGTGGGGAGCAACCTTTGCGCTGATCAAAGATGCCCTGAAAGATGTCTCCCCACTTCTCTTTAACCTGCTCCGAATGACGCTGGCCGCGATTGCCCTGGCGATCGTAAACCGCCGTCAACTTCGTGGCCTGTCGAAACGGAACATTCTGGCTGGAGCGATCGTCGGCCTGTTCCTTGCTGCGGGATATCAGTTTCAGACCGCCGGTCTTGCCCGAACGACTGCCGTCAAGTCCGCGTTTATCACCGGCCTGGTCGTGGTCTTTGTCCCCCTGCTGACAATGATCCCGAGTCTTCGGCCTGCGTCGACGCCTGCTCCCAGCGTCGCCATCGCAGCAGGTGCCTTCCTTGCTTTCGGAGGGCTGCTGCTCCTCACCACACCAGCAGAAACCGTGTGGTCGAGCGTCTTCTCGACCATAGGCAGCGGTGATCTGCTAACACTGATCTGCGCTATCGCGTTCGCAGGACATCTACTCGCCCTGGCCCATACCTCTCCTAAGGTTCCAATTCGACAGCTCGCAACCTTGCAGATCATCTTTGCTGCGCTCGTTATGCTGATCACCCTCCCCGTCGGGGGCCCGGTTTATTTCTCGATGACTCCGAAGGTGCTCGTCGCTCTCGTTGTCACCGGATTGTTTGCCACCGCTGCCGCCTTTACGATTCAGAGCTGGGCCCAAAGACATCTCCCTCCGACCCACACCGCGCTCCTTCTCACTCTCGAGCCGGTCTTCGCCTGGATCACCTCGTTCCTTTTTCTGGGCGAGCGCCTCGGTCTCCGTTCGGTGGAAGGGGCTCTTCTAATCCTCGGAGGAATCCTTTTGATAGAACTTGCTCCCTCGCAGACTCCAATCTCGGAGCATCCTCTCTAAAAGAACCTCAACCCGCTCTGTAAGATCTGAGCGCCGGATCTTATCTCCCCGCAGCGGGATATACCTTTGCCACCACTTGGCGTCTAACACCTGAAATAAGCCGGGTGCGCTCGAGACCAAGATGTATCCCGAGAGGAATATACTTAATACTTCGCCCGTCGCCTGCTTGAGGGATGGACAGGAAGCAAACGAAAGAGGTTTGATTTTTTGATGGATACACCGACAAGCAAGCTCAAGAGCTGGTTGCGAGGCATGCGCAGCCACAGACTCACTACGACCTTTGCCCTTCTGGCCACACTGTCGGCCGGCATTCTCGTCGGCTCCGTGATCACCCGGGGGGTCAGCGGCAAGGAACAGGCACCGGATAGTTCGGATGCCAAGCCTCTGACGATTCCTGCGGCAAAATCACTCTCCAACGGCTTCTCGCAGATCGCCAAACAGGTAGGTCCTGCGGTCGTCAACATCAATACCGAGTCGCTTCCCAAGCAATCCCAGAAACCTCGCGGGCGCCGTGGGATGCAGCGCAATCCTACGCCAGGCAATCCGGATGATGGCAGTGGCGATGACGATCAGCAGAACGACATGCAGGACTTCTTCAACCGCTTCTTCGGGAATCCCGGTGGCGGTGACGACGGAGACGGCATGGGAGGGTCGGAGCGCCGTGCTCTGGGTTCGGGATTTATTGTCGATCCACGCGGCTACATCATCACCAACAACCATGTGGTCGACAAGGCCGACAAGATCTACGTCAAACTGTCCACCGATCCTGACAATCCCACGGATCCTGGCCGCGCCGCGAAGGTGATCGGTACGGATAAAGACACGGATATTGCCGTCATCAAGATCGAGAGCGATAAGCCTCTTCCTTCCGTAAAGCTGGGCAACTCCGACGGCGCACAGGTCGGCGACTGGGTATTGGCCATCGGCAGCCCCTTCGGTCTGTCTCAGACGGTCTCGGCCGGTATCGTCTCGGCTAAGAACCGCTCCATTGACGAACCTACTCCTTCCGGAATCTCGCAATCCCAGTTCCAGCGCTTTATTCAGACCGATGCCGCCATCAATCCCGGAAACTCGGGCGGACCTCTGGTTGATATGGACGGAGAAGTCGTCGGCATGAACACCGCCATCTATACCCAGTCGATGGGTTCGCAGGGTGTCGGTTTTGCCATGCCGTCCAACATTATCGCCAACGTCTATAACATGCTGATCGGACCGGAGCATAAGGTCGTTCGCGGCTCCATCGGCATCAGCTTCCAGTCCGCCACCAACTCGGCGGTAGGACGCATCTACGGCTTCAAAAACGGAATCATTGTCTCAACGATCACTCCGAGCGGTGGCGCCGCCAAAGCCGGTATCAAGCCCGGCGATGTCATCGTCTCCATCGACGGTCGTCCGATCAAGGACGGCGACGACCTGGTGAATGATATCTCTGCCCGTAAGGTTGGCAGCACGATCAAGCTCGGTTATCTGCGCGATGGCAAGCAGAACTCGGCAGACGTCACGATCGGCGATCGGGCCAAGACGTATGCGGATCTGACGGGCGATAACAACGATGACGACAACGGGCCGCAGGAGTCCGATGCCGGACAGGCCAAGCTCGGCATCACGGTCTCGACGATCCCAGCCGCCGTTGCTCAGAAGACCGGAATCAGCCACGGAGTCATCGTCATGACAGTTCGTCCGGGTTCGTTCGCAGATGAGATCGGTCTCGCTAAGGGCGCGATCATCACCGAAATTAACAAGAAGCCGGTTACCGACGAAAACTCCTACCGAGCGATTGTCGGAGCGTTGAAGTCGAAAGATGATGTCGTCTTCGTCATTCACTCTCCGCTGCGTAAGGACAGTGGAAACTCCTACGTCGGAGGAACGCTTCCGTAACAACGAGTTAACAGACGAGAGCCCTGCGGGACGCTGCTGGAATGGCATCCCGCAGGGCTATTTTTTTATCGTTCGCTGCCTTTGTTAGTATCGACCTGAGGCCCTCCCGCTTTTTCCATGAGAATTGTTCAGGCTGTTTTTGGTGTCTTTCATCACTTTGAGTTAGCTCGCGAGTTGGACCGCCGTGGGCATCTCTCCGTGATCTACTCCACCTTCCCGTGGAGGCGGCTTCAGCGGGAAGGTCTGCCTCATTCCAAGGTACAGACCTTTCCCTGGGTGCATACTCCGGAATTTCTGCTGCAGCGATACCGCATCGGAGGCCAATGGGTGTCCGATCAACTCGGTTACGCGAACGCTCTCGCCTTCGATGAGTGGATGCTGCGGCGAATCCCTCCCTGTGACGCTTTCATTGCCATCTCAGGAGCCGGACTCAAAGCAGGCAGGAAGGTCCAAAAAAACGGCGGCATCTTTATCTGCGATCGAGGCTCTTCGCACCAGCGCTACCAGGAACAGATCGTCTCTGAGGAGTATCGGCGCTGGGGAGTTGATCTTCCTGTCACCGATCCGAGAGATACCGTCCGCGAAGAAAAGATCTATGAAGCTGCCGATTTGATTACGGTCCCGTCCGGCTTTGCGGAGCGATCGTTCGTCGAGATGGGAGTGCCCAGGGAGAAGATGCGGCGGGTTCCCTATGGCGTCCGGCTTGAGCGTTTTCGCCCCGTAGGACAGCCGCCGCCGGACCGTTTCGAAGTGCTCTTCGCCGGCGGAGTGAGTCTCCGCAAAGGAGTTCCCTATCTGCTGGAGGCGTTCGCCCGGCTCCGGCATCCTGCAAAACGCCTTCGCATCGCCGGAGCGATGCGTCCCGATCTCGAAGCTGTTCTCTCTCGCCTTCCGCAGGACCATGTGGAGATTCTGGGTTCTGTCTCGCAGGAACGCATGATCGAGCTGATGAGCACAAGCACGGTCATGGTGCTGCCCAGCATCGAGGAGGGCCTTGCTCTTGTTCAGGGGCAGGCGATGGCCTGCGGTTGCCCGGTGATCGCCTCCACCAATACCGGTTCGGAAGATCTTTTTACTGACGGGGTCGAGGGATTTATCGTTCCCATTCGCGATCCCGGCGCCATTCTCAGCCGGATGCAGCAGCTCGCCGACGATCCGGCACTGCGCCAGCGGATGAGCGAAGCCGGATTGATCCGGGTCAAGTCCCTCGGAGGATGGAAAGACTATGGAGATAAGTGGGAGAACCTTCTTCTGGAAGCAACGGGCCACGGAGTCTGATCGGCATAGTTTGAGCCGATCGGGTCAACTTCGTTAGGCCAATCCACCACCCACAAAGTGAACGATCTCCAGACGGTCGTCTTCGGTCAGCTTGACCGTATCCCAGGTCGTCCGCGAAGCGATCTCTCCATTGTGTTCGACCGCGATACGGTCTCCTTTCAGTCCAAGATCTTTTACGAGGTCTTCAAGGGTTGCTGATTCAGAGAGAGCGGTGAACACGCGGGGCTGGCCATTCAAAACAAGCTTTAGCGACATAACTGCTTATAAGGTAGCAGGAGTTTTCTGCCCCCTAGGCAGCTGCCAAAATGACCCCGGACTCGCATGGCTTGCAGGCACCCTGCATCCCGATAGCTTCGACGTAAGAGTCGAAGACCTGACGGCTCTTTCGCGCAAGGATGTGACGGGCCTCGTCTGTTGCTCTCTCGCCATTTCCCGTCGTGAACGCCAGTCTATTCTCCAGATATTCGGCCGCGCCCTGAAGGACCTGCAGCGCATTTTCGTAGCGTTCGAAGTGATAACCATCTGCCAGCATTCTTAAGACATCCTCCGATACGGCTCCTATCGGCCCGAAAGGTGCTCTCTTTATCACCTCGGTTCATCGAAGAGGCCATAAGAGATCGAGTGGGCCGTTTCCGTCTCCGAGCGGCGCGGCACGGCGGATGCCTTCCGCCACGTATTCTTTCGCTTTCGTGGCCGCGACGAGAGGATCGTCTCCCATCACGAGACGGCTCAGCAGGGCGCTGGAGAACGCACAGCCGGTGCCGTGGGTCGAGTTGCTTTCGATGCGTTCTCCTCGCAGCCACTGCGGTTCCCTGCCCGGAACAAGCAGAAGGTCATCCGGCCTCTCGAGATGCCCTCCTGTTGCCACGACCGTCAATCGCGGATACTGGAGTTGAAGTGCGCGAGCTGCCGCTACTACTTCCTCCGGCCCGGAAACCGGTGCGCCCGCCAGAAGACTCAACTCATCCAGATTAGGGGTGACCCAGCTTGCGAGCGGCAGGAGCCGGTCACGCAGCAGCCTGACTCCGCTGGAGTCCAGCAGCTCTCTTCCTGAGCTGGACCGGATCACAGGGTCAACGACGACAGGGATGTTGTCCGAAAGCGTCCGCAGCTTCTCCAGGTACTCAGCCACGGTTGCCACGATCCCGGCAGTTCCCAGCATGCCCACCTTCACGCCTGCAGGCGGTAGGTCAGAGTGGAGACAGTCGAGCGTTTGCCTCAGGATCTCGGGGGAGACGGGCTCACTGGCTCGCACTCCAACGGTTGATTGCACTGTAAGGCTCGTGATGGCGGAGGTTCCGAAGAGGCCGTGGGCAGCGAAAACCATCAGATCGGCCGGAACTCCGGCACCGGATGACGGGTCAAAGCCAGCTATGGAGAGGACTGTCTGCATCTATACAAGAATGGCTCAGCGGGACCGTTTTTTGGGCAATTCTGACTTTTTTCTAATTTTTCTTAAAAATAGGCAATTCGGGGGAGTACACTCCCGAACCGGTTGGAATGGGCTCGAAATCCGGTTTTTCAGGCCGAATATCGGCGTCCTAAGAACCGATCCGCTTTAGCACACCCCACAAGAGTATGCAACTCGAAATGCCTTGTAACTCCATGATGTTGATTGACTTAGCTTCTGCCAGACAGGGAAAATATCAAAAGGAGGTGGCATGACAATATTTTCTACGAAGATGGGGGACAAGACGGTTCCCACCAGGCGTGGAGTTGCCATTGCAACACTGCTGGTTGCGCTGGGAGTTACAGCATCGGCCAGCGATCCTGCTGCGCCGGTCAAGCCAACGGAGAACAAACCGGTTCAGCAAGGCAAGGTACGTCGCTGGCTCCAGGTCGGCACAGCGTCGTGGTACGGACGATACTTTCAGGGCCGGCAGACGGCGAATGGTGAATCGTACGATATGAACGGCCTCACCTGCGCTCACCGCAGTCTCCCTCTCGGGACCTGGTTGCGGGTGACCAACCTGAAGAACCGCAAGTCGATCTTCGTCCGAGTGAATGATCGGGGTCCGATGCCCGACGACCGGATCGTCGATCTTTCGTATGCTGCCGCAAAAGCTGTCGGCATTAAGGGGCTAGGGAAGGTCAAGCTGGAAAAGCTGCGGCCGGGCGATCCTGAGATGGCGCAACAACTGATCGCGCAGCTGCATCAGCCGGTCTTCGTCGGTCAGGGAATCTAGTTTCTGCTGGATAAGGAAACTGAATCTCCGCTTCTTTTTATGGCTTCAGTCTGCGGCAAGAAATCACAGAGCATCCGCTAGACTGAAGCTGTGAAGTCTCATTCCGAACAAAATCTCTCCCCGAAAGACCGCCTCGCCGTCGCTCTCGATGTTCCTGACGCCAAAGCAGCACTCGACCTGGTAGATCGCCTGGAAGGAACCTGCCGCTGGCTGAAGGTCGGCATGGAGCTCTATTATGCCGCCGGCAACGCACTGGTCCACGACCTGCGGAACCTCGGATACAGCATCTTTCTGGATCTCAAGCTGCATGACATTCCCAACACCGTTGCGGGCGCAGTCAGGTCTGCGACCACTGCTGGAGCCGAACTGTTGACCGTGCATGGCTGCGGCGGCGGAGCGATGCTCCGGGCGGCGGCACAGGCTGCGGAGGCGCCAAGATCGCCAAAGCTGATTGCTGTAACCGTGCTGACCAGCATGGATGCGGCAGAGCTCGCATCCGTTGGAGTTTCAGATACCCCGGCCGAACAGGCGCTTCGGCTGGCTCGACTGGCGAAGGCATCGGGGATGAACGGAATGGTGTGTTCTGCCGAAGAGGTCTACGCGCTGCGGCAGGAGGTGGGGCCGGATGCGACTCTGGTAGTCCCGGGCATACGGCCCTCTGGCTCCTCTGTGGACGATCAGCGAAGGGTTGCTACCCCTGGAAGCGCGATCGCGCAGGGAGCCTCCCTTCTGGTCGTGGGTCGCCCTATTACACGCGCTGCCGAACCTGCCACAGCGGTCGACGCCATCCTGCGAGAGATTCAAGCTGCCTGCGAAACAATCGGAAGCTAGATACCCCCCCCGGTGTACTTTTCGCGCAAAGTCTTGAAACGATGATGCTTAGCTTTGGACTAAAATGCAAAGTCTTCAAAGTAAATGACTTAATGGGTTAGCTCAAAGAGGAAAGCCCGGAGACGATCTCCGGGCTTTCCTCTTTAGTAAGTTTATCAATCCGGTATAAGGGAATGCGCAGATCGATGTCATCTAAAATCAGCGACTTATAAAGATCTCCCCTTGACAGGCCATATCTAGGCGTTAGTGACCTTCGAGTCGCTGAGGCGTAACGCCAGCGCCTTTGCGGACCCTCCGCCGCGAATGAACTCACTCAGATTGACCTCGGTGACGTTATACCCGGCCGACCCTAGCCTCTCGGCGAGATCGCTTCCTGCTGCCCCCATGATGATCTCTCGGCCTGCATTGATCAGATTGCAGACGAAGCGAGTGGCCTCGGCTTCGGTAACCTCGATGCGCATCTCCGGCGCGAACGCTGCCTCAACCCGGGCCCGCGACGGCTTATCGAAAGCTCCAGGAAAGTAGACGACGTGGCCGCCTGCAAGCGGAGCGAAGCAGGTGTCCAGGTGATAAAAGCGTGGATCAATCAGATGCAGAGAGCTGACCTCGGTGTGCCATGCGTCGGCGACATGACGGTGGCTCTGCAGGCAGGTGCGAAGGCCATGGGCAGCCCAGAGGTGGTCGCCAGTTGCATTGAAGAGGGCGTCGCCCTCACCTTCAAATGCGGTCTCGCGCGGAGTCTCCCAGAGAAGGAAGCCTGCGGATTCGAACCAGCGGCGAAGATGTTTCTCCTCCGCCTGTCGTTGGGGATGCGCGAAGCTGGAGAGAGCTACGATGCCGTGCTGCACCAGCGCTGCATGGCCGACGAAAACCATATCGGGCAATCCCTGCTGGGCGTGGATCAAGCGAATGTCGGCGATGCGCTGCAGCTGGCTATGAAGCTCTTTCCACTGAGCGAAGGCGAGATCCCGTGCAGGGCGGTGAAGATTGCCGGCCATCCAAGGATTGATAACGTAATTGACGTCATACCATTCCGGGTGGCACATCAGGTAGGTGGGTCGGTCGAAATGCGGGAGGGAGGTAAAGGTATGACTGCTAGGAGATGAAGATGGTTTCGACACTGCAATGGTGCTCATATAGAACGAATTCCCTACTTTCCGGTCTAGAGTCTGCCCGGACGAAGAGACAGTCGTCAAGTCAAGTAACGGTTATTTATTGTACGACCTTGGTACCATTGTGCTGGTACGGAACTTAGCTTTCCTCTGCCTCTTAGCCGGCGGCAGCAAAAGAGCCCCACGAGAGGGCTCTTTTGAGCGACCCATAACTAAGAGATGCCGTCTGGGGAACTAGAGTTTTTCGTAAAAATCGCAGGCAGAGCAGGAGATGTAAACTCCGCCGGGCACTCCGCGCTCACGATCCTTCACGCGCTTGACGATACGGGTCGGTTTGGAGCACTTCGGGCAATCCGTGCTCTTGTTGGTATCCATGACCTTCTTACGGTCGCCGGTCTTGGCAATCTTTGCCATAATCTTGCTCTCCCCAGGTACGAATGTTTCGGCTCGCGCGCGGAATATCCGATGCTCTCTGAATGAGATACGAGGAGCATCCAAAATATCCGGAACTTCTCAGGATTGTCCGGGCAGAGCCTCGGTAGAAATCGAAGGAGAAGAACTGCGGTTGCGGCTCCTACGATTTTACATCGTTGCCGCTTTTGTGGCTATGGTTGAGGATCGAGGGAGGGAGGCTGTCTGCCAATATCCTGTGGACGACCCTGCCGGTTGCTATCCGTCTGCCTGTTGTTATCAGGCGGACGACCAGTCTGCGGGTACTGCGACTGTGGCGGTATCTGAGTCGTCGGATCCGCGGGAGACCCCGGAGCGGCTGGGATGGGCTGTCGATTCGCCTGCCGGCTGGCGTCTTTCTCTTTATCCACTGGATACTGAACCTTTCCCTGGGCGTTGGCCGGTGCGGCCTCGCCGGGCCGGCGCAGCGAAGGAGGAGCCGGTGCGGCTGTGCCTTCCTCGTCGTCTTTTCCGGGTACACGATCCCCCATTGCAATCTGCCGGGTGTTGGAAGGCATCTCGCTTTCTTCAAGCTCGTTCTTATCGTGAATCTCGAGCGGCTTGCCAAGTGCGGCGATCTCAACCGTGGCGACGCGGTCCCCGACAAAGCGAACGAAGCGAACCGTCTGGGGGACGTGACCGTAGATCCACTCCTCGTAGCGGGTTCCGTTGGCGTCTCCACTCTGCTGCTCGCGGACCTTGCTCTCCGGAGCTCCGAGTGACGCCAGAACCATACGGTGGTTCATGCCGACGAGAACTTCGTGAGCGGCAATGGCATTGCGTACCTTGGGAGGAAGCGTATCGGCATACGCCTGGTCTCCGGATTTCACTCCGAAGTCGACCACCGGCTCCAGCAACGCTTTGACTTCCGGAGCCGAGATATCCGGAACGCCGCCGGGGAATACGAGCGTGATGCGCGAACCCATGGGGCTCTCGCCGGTGGTGGCCGCGACCGGATTGTCATTGAACTGGATGTGGCTCAGGAAGCGGTGCTTGGCGTAAGGGCCGCCGTTGAGATCGAGCACGATCTGATCGCCCTTGATATTGAGCGCGGTGATGACCACGCGGTCTCCTGGTGCCGCCGCCTGCCCTTTTTGATAGATCATCTCGCGGTATTTCTCACCACCGGGGGAGAGCTCGCCGTTCGCCTTGAGCGTAATTACACCGATGGGCAGGGGGCGATGGGCAAATCCCTGCTCGGCTTCGAGGTTACGGACAAGCTCGCGCCTTCCACGCTCGCCGAGCTTGTCGGTGGGCAAAGGAAGATTCGTCGGCGTAAACGATGTGGAGATATCAGCCGTTGCCGTCTTCTCTCCCACGACGAATACCTGTGAGGAAGCAAAGGGCGCCGTGAGAAGAATCAGCCCGGTGAAGAGGGCCCATCTGTGCGTGCAAGTCGCCATGGAAGCACCTCAGATACAGACAAGCTTGCGCCTTCTCTTCTCTTTTGACAAGGGGACGGGAGGAATGGTTTTGAGAATTCTGGATCGGGAACAGATTTTTACAATTCGTCGCTATGGCAGGACGAATTACGAGTCCGGAGTGTCCCCTGCGGAACGCTCCTGCGGGGTTGTTGGGAGAATCTGCACCAGGGCCGCTGGACGGTTCTGCTGCGCGGATTCCTCCATAGCGACATGAGCCGCGGGAGGTTTGACCTCCATGGGATAACCACCCGCAACGATGGGGACATGGGTGTAGTTCCATGCGTAGTCTCGTGTAACCCGAACCAGGACGATGAGACCGACGACCAGAGCCACTGCCGTGAGGCGCGAGCCCTCGGGGCCGTATTGCCCTCCCGTCAGCCACCTGTGACCGACGGCAGTGGTTTCAACGAGCACCGACAGATCGGTGTTTCCGCTGACGGGCAGGCCGAAGAGAAGTCCCATGCTGGCGGCCCAGGCAAAGTGAATCCCCCAGGCGAGCCACAGCCCGTGGGTTCTGAGCCACGCGATCGAGAGAACAATTCCCATCAGAATTGCAATGAAGATTCCGGTGGAGGTCGCGCCGTTGATGAGAACCTGTGCCAGGGCGAAGAGGATCGACATGGCGAGGGTGGCGGCGACAGGTCCCATGGTTTCGATCAGGCAGCGGAAGGGATAGCCGCGAAAGATGACTTCAATTGCAAGGCTGGTGGCAGCAACGCTGAGAAGGTTGATGATGAACAGGCGCAGCGTGCCGGGTTCTGTCCAAAAGCTGACATGGAGGCTGCCTGCGAGAGCCATGGGAAGGATGGCCAGGACCACCATTCCCCAACCGATCGCCGCTCCAATCAGCCACTCCTCCGATGAAGTAGACCGCCTGGGCAGACCGAGAACCGAACGAGCCGACGCGGGACGGCGAGCGATCACTTCAAGCAGGTAGAAACCGACGGCGAGAAGAAAGACGAGGAACAGGGCGCTGAGCAGTGGCTGCCAAGCGTCCATGTCAAAGCGGTTGGTAAGCCCGCGCGCGGAGCTTGAGGAGAGCAGGCGCGAGGAGACTGACCAGGCGATTGCCGCGGCGAATCGTGCTATCTGGAGAACTCTCCCGGTTCGCCGGTGCGCGGTCGCTGGATCGTAGGAATACGACAACAGATGGGCTCCGTGTACGCGAAGGCGCTAAGCACCGATGGAGGCCGCAGGCTGGGGGTCCGCGGCTTCGCTGGTGTAGAACTGGGCTATATTGCGGAATTTCCGGTAGCGCTCCTCAAGGAGCTGATCGACTGGAAGTCTGCGAAGGCTGTCGAGATGGAACTGGAGCCGATCCGCAAGTGCGGCGAAAGTTGACGGAGGGTCATTTTGACTGCCACCCTCGGGTTCCGGCAGGACGTCGTCGACGCAGCCGAGAGCCTGCACGTCTGTAGCGGTGTACTTCAGCGCGGCGGCAGCCTGCTGTTTTTTGTTGGCGTCCTTCCACATGATGGAGGCACATCCCTCAGGCGAGATGACCGAATAGATCGAGTTTTCGAGCATCAGGACGCGGTCGGCAACGGCAAGCGCCAGAGCGCCGCCGGATCCTCCCTCGCCCGTAATCGTGGCGATCGTAGGGACGCGGAGACGAGACATCTCCAGCAGGTTGCGAGCGATCGCTTCGCCCTGCCCACGCTCCTCGGCGCCGATGCCCGGGTAGGCTCCTGCAAGGTCAATGAATGTGAAGATGGGGCGGGAAAACTTCTCCGCAATCGTCATGGCGCGCAACGCCTTGCGATACCCTTCCGGGTCGGGTGAACCGAACTTACGGGCGACGCGCTCTTTGAGCGTGCGGCCCTTTAGGTTGCCAATGACCATCACAGGCTCGCCACGGAACCATGCCATTCCCGCGGACATCGCCTGATCGTCTCCGAAAGAGCGATCGCCGTGAATCTCGCTGAAACCCGTAAAGATTGCCTGAATGAAGTCCATGGGATAAGGACGCTGCGGATGTCTTGCCAACTCCGTCTTGAACCATGCCTCTGGAACCTGAGGAGCCGTAGGGCTGCTATGCGTTGTTCTGCTCGCTTCTTTTTCGGCCATAATCTCGGCTAGTCCTGCACCTCTTTTGATTGTATCGAAAGATGGCGAGGATGCCGGAATGTTTACTCCGGAAAGTACAGCACATCGTCACTGGATCGCATCGTAGATAGAATGAGATAGAGAGGGAGCCTTGAAACGAAGAGACACTCTCCAGCCGCTTGTGGCCTTTAGCAAGGACGAAGGCCTTCTGTTGAACCAGAGGATCGCCTGCGAAAGCTCCTCCCCGATCTTTATCAAAAAATGATCCCTCAGCACGGTAGAGCTGCCTCGTTCTGGCAGCGAAACGCTGACTGAGACTGGAAGTAAAATCTGAATGTTTCGCCCTTGTGTTTTTGGAGTGCTCCTTTTTCTAAGCTGCTTTTGTTTCGCGCAAGATTCGCATTCTTCGCTCGAACGCGTTAGTGTGAACACCTCTTCCAGTCTGATCGATGCACCTTCGAGCCTGATCGAAGACAAAGCACCGGTCGCACAGAACAGCGGTTTCCACACCAACGGAGGCTTGCTTCCCTATCACAACGCGGTTGACGGATATGACGTCGTAGCTCTTGGCGGCCGCACCAGCCCCCATCCGGAGGTCGTCGAGCCTTTCCATTGGAAGGGGCTTCTGCTGCAGTCTCTTTCTTTTGATCTGCTGCAAAATGTCACGCGCATTATGACGGCCGACCAAAACGATCGACACATTCTTTTAAATAAGCCTTTCTGGTCGGACTACTGGACATCGCTGCGGCAATTTAATATGCGGCGGTGGAACGATGGCGACAGTATTCCGGTGAACTACATCGGTCATCCCATGCAGGGCGCTATCGCCGGTTATATCGAGGTGCAGAACGACCCTCGCGGCCGCACTCAGGAGATATCGAGGAGCAGCGAATACTGGCATAGCCGTTTCCGCGCGTTTCTGTGGAACCTCGCCTACTCAACCCACTGGGAGATTGGACCGCTTGGAGAGACGGCGATCTTCAACCAAGGTGGATTCACGTATCCGATTCGTTGCAGCAAACATCGGGGGGCACAGGACTACTGTGAGAACCCGAACACGATGTACACCAACAATACGGGCTGGGTGGATTTCATCATCACACCAGTTGTGGGATCGCTGTGGCAGATTGGCGAGGATACGATCGATCGCTACATCTCCGATCCTCTGGTGCAGCATCATCCGAATAACTTCGGCTACAAGGTAGTTCGGTCTTCGCTTAATCCGCCGCGTTCCCTGGCGAATATGCTTCGCGGACGGTATCCCTGGTACAGGGATTATGAGCACCCCAGCGAATATCAGTCACCCGTCGGCATTCGGTTCGAGAAGCTCATGTCAGAGCAACCGGTCGAGCATATCGATCTGAATCCGCATTATTCTGCGATGGGTCTTCAGACCAACCACACCTCCTGCATGAACTGTCGTGAGACCGCATCAGGGGCAGGCCTTTCTGTGGGCGTGCGCGTGAAGCGCTATCTCGACTTTGTAAGCGACGTGAACCTCTATCCAAAGGCGAGCCCGGTTTCAGCACTCAGCGTAGGGGGAACGCTGACGACGGCGACGTTCGGCTTTCGCTCCGGTTACGCTACAAAATACTATGCCCTCAAGGTGGGGCTGGCTCCGGGCTTCGCCAGTTACTCAAGGACGGGGATGAATCCATCTTCGCCGAAGCGAAACTACAGCTTTGCAGCCGCAGCAACAGTATCGGGCGATCTTCGCTTTACGGACCACATCGGGTTTCGAGCGACCGTCACGCAGATGCTGATTCGCGTCAAGAGCATGGAACGAGACCCGCCCGGCATCGGCACGCCTCCCCGGCTCTCGTTCCTGTCGCACGACAACTACGTCAACACGACCAACTGGGGCGTGCAGCTTGGCCCTGTGATCCGGTTCTAACGGACGCTTCTCTTGCGAGGTGACGCAGATCCTTCGACTGCGCCCTTCGGGCTCGCTCAGGATGACACTTTTTGGGTGGTTGCTAAGTTTTGCGAGAGGGTCGATGACACGTTCCGGATGATGGCTGAATTTGGCGGAGATGGTGCGACCGGAGCCAAGACTATCAGAGCCGCAGTGAAGGTCAGTTGAGCGGAAGCCAGGTTCAGTGAGGATTCCAGGCGAAGGACGCGGGGATCGATGGTACGTCTGCCGGGTCGCCGAGCATCTGCCAACGCTGCAAAGCGAACGGCAGATTGCCGTTCAGCCAGACGAAGTCGTGGAAGCGCTGCAGCTGGAACGAGCTACCTTCCTTATGCCGGGCACCGCTGAGCATGCGGATGATGTCGAGCTTGCCGATCTGATAAGTAATGGCCTGCCCTGGCGTCGAAGCGAACATCGCGGCTTCGCTGCGCGCCGTGGGCACGTCCATCGGAACAGTTGTGGAAAGATACTCGGCAGCCTGTTCGAGCGTGAAGGTGCCGAGCGCAAGGCGGATGTCTACCTCGGTGCGGAGCGCACGAAGGCGCATCATGCTGTAGATGCTCTCTTTCATCAGCGGTGCGTCGTCGAAGAGACCAGCCTCCAGCATCATCTCTTCGGCGTAGAAGCCGATGCCTTCATTCGATTCGGAGTCGTAATAGTGACGCCGGATCGGGTCGGGATGATGCCAGCTCCAGGCCATCTGGAAGTAGTGTCCGGGGATGCCTTCATGCACCATCAGAGGGCGTGTATCCATCGCCGTAATAACGCTGAAGAAGCCCGTAGCCTTTGTGGGATCCCCTTTATAGCTGGAGGCGTCCTGATCGAGCCGTGAGGGACCGGTAAGGTCGTCGGTTACGCCCAAAAATCCGAGGGGAGCCACGTAAGCCGGAATGGGCCGGTCGCGATAATGCTTTATCTCGAATGGCACAGAAAGGATGCCGTGGCTGACGAGGTATTCGCGGATGGAAAGTTCGGCTTTTTCGGCGCTCTGGACCTGTAGATCGACGTTCGCAAAGACCGGCACCTTCGGCCTGCCGGTATTGGCTGCCTGCGCATAGCTCTCGAACGCTACAGAGCGCTCCCACTCCTGCCTGCCCATCGCGAGCATCTGCTCGGGCGTGTAAGACATGAGCGCCACATTGCGGAGGAAATAAAGATATCCTTCGCGACCCACGGCAGTCTGTTCGGACAACCCCTGCTCCCTGCCCTGCAGCCATGCGCGGTAGCTGACGAGTGCGTCCTGTGCGCCGGTCACCGCTTTGTCGAAGCTGGTCTTGTTCGCTTCCGCCAGCTGGGGCTGCATGGCCTCTCTGAAACGCTGCAACCGGCCCTCGATCCCGTCAAGCTCGCGCAACGTGACACGAACATAGGGACCGCGCATATCGGCCAGGTTGGTGCGCGCGTCGTTGAGCGTTGCTGGAATGCGCTCGAGCCGCGCGAGAAGCTGCTTTTGCCGATCCGCCTGAATGGGAGGCGGCGGAAGAATGACGGCATAGACGCTGCCGAGGCTCTGCTGCAGATAGAAGTCTGGATTCTCGCGCCACATCGGCATCACGTCGAGCTCCCAGTAGACGCGCGCGATTGCCGAGCCGAGCAAGCGGTAGTCGATCTGGTCGGCAACCGACGCTCCACCGATGTCGAGCCCGCGCCACTGCTTTTCGAAGTCCGCAATCTGCGCGTGATATCGCTTCACCGCTGCAGCCGACCAATCGACCTTGAAGTCCTGGGCACGCTCGATGCGTGGAATGTCGTCGTTAGTGAAGGGCTGCTCGGTCGCGCGCCATGTCCAGAAAGTCTCGCTGAGCGCGTCGAGCTTTGGGCGCTGGAACTGTGCGCAGGCGGGGATACATGAAAGGAGTGCGGCTGAGCAGAGCAGCCTGAGGACTACCTTTGACCGTGGCATGCCCCTAAAGGTACATGGAGAGTGGCGGTGCGTGAAGCGCAAAAACGGCAAGCGATGGGACCGCGAGACGAAGAGACCGCAGATCCTTCGACTCCGCTCCCTGCGGTCGCTTCGCTCAGGATGACACTCTCAGAGGAACTTCGGGCTGGGCAATGCTTATGGCCCGTGCGGTATTCATGGGCCGGTGCGGTATTGTCGCCCCGTGCGGTGCTTGTGGCCGGTGCGGTGTTCCTGACTCTATGTGGTGCTCATGGTCCGTGCGAGGCTATGGGTTAGTCGATGACGCGCACACCGCCCTGGCCTACCAGCTCTTCGACGCGATCGATGAAAAGCCGATCGGCGGCAACCATAACACCCGAGGGTTCGAGCACCGCGCAGAACTCGCCGGGCTCTTCAAGGTCGAGCAGCAGCTTGCCCTTGCCCGGCGCTGCCACAAGGATGGCATGTAACTTTTCGAGCAGCGCAACGTCAGGATTATGCAGGGGGACCTTGATGCGCAGGGCCTCGGGCAGCTTGATCTTGACGTCTTCGAGCGCCTGGATATTGGAGAGGGCAAGCTTGGGAGCAGAGTCCTCTTCGCCGCGCAGAACGCCGCGGACGAGTACGGGAACCTCGATCTTCAGCTTCTCCGCCAGCTTTTCGTACGACTGCGGGAAGGCGATCAGCTCGATCTTGCCGGTCGTGTCTTCAAGCGTGGCCTGCGCATAGAGCTCGCCCGACCGCTTGGATTTTGCGACCTTCAATCCGGTGATGACGCCGGCGATCTGGATCTCGTTCTGCGGCTGCTCATCGCGTCCGCGGCGAAAGACCTGGGGCTCGGGCTTCATCTCGCAGGCGGTCGCGGTATCGACGACCTTCATGTTGCGCAGCTTCTCGCGGTATTTGTCCATGGGATGACCGGAGACGAAGAAGCCGAGCACTTCCTTTTCGTTCTGCAGGCGCGTGTGCTCGTCCCACTCAGGCACGTTGGGCAAAGCGTGATCGCTCGAACCTCCAGCACCAGGGTCCGCGTCGAAGATTCCGAACAGGCCATGCTGACCGGCCGCCGCATCGCGCTGCGACTTCTGGGCCTGCTCCATCGCCTTGTCGAGCGCGGCAGTGGTCTGGGCGCGAGCTCCGAAGCTGTCCATCGCCCCGGCCTTGATGAGGGACTCGAGAACGCGCTTGTTGAGCTTGCTCAGGTCCACCTTCTCGCAGAACTCCCATAGGCTGGCGAAGCCCTGCTTGCCCTCGGACTTCAATGCATTGCGCGCTTCGATGATGGAAAGGATGGCGTTGTGGCCGACGTTTTTGATAGCGGCCAGACCGAAGCCGATGGCTTTGCCGTTCTCGGTGATGATAGGGGTGAAGTTGGCGTCGGAGAACTGCACGTTCGGCGGGACGACGGGAATGTTCATCTCGCGGCACTCGCCGATGTACTTGACGACGTTCTCCGGCTTCGAGGTTTCGCTGGTCAGCAGCGCGGCCATGAACTCGACCGGATAGTGCGTCTTGAGCCACGCCGTGTGATATGCAAGCAGGGCGTAGGCCGCCGAGTGCGACTTGTTGAAGCCGTAGCCGGCGAACTGCTCCATCAGGTCGAAGAGCTGTCCTGCTTTGTTCTTATCGAATTTGAGCTGGGCAGCGCCTGCCATGAAGGTGTCGCGCTGCTTGGCCATCTCTTCGGGATTTTTCTTACCCATGGCTCGGCGCAGGAGGTCGGCGCCGCCGAGCGAGTAGCCTCCGATGGCGGAGCTGATCTGCATGACCTGCTCCTGGTAGACGATGACGCCGAGCGTCTCCCTGAGGATGGGCTCAAGCTCAACGAACATATACTCGACGGCGCGGCGGCCCCACTTGCGCTCGATAAAGTCGTCGATCATGCCGCCCTGGATCGGGCCGGGACGATAGAGCGCGTTGAGAGCGGTGAGGTCTTCGACGGTAGTGGGTTTGTAGCGGCGCAGAACGTCGCGCATGCCCCCGGATTCAAACTGGAAGACGCCGGAGGTCAAAGCCTTATGAAAGACCTGCTCGTAGGTCTTGGCGTCATCGAGCGGGATCCTGGCCATGTCGATCACTTCGCCCGTCGTCTGCTTAATCAGTTTCAGGCAGTCGTCGATGACGGTGAGCGTCGTCAAGCCGAGGAAGTCCATCTTGAGTAGGCCCATCTTCTCGACGGCCTTCATGTCGTAGGCGGTGACGGTGGCCTCGTCCTTGGTGCGGGTGACCGGGACGAGCTCGGTAAGGGGCTGGGGCGCGATGACGACACCGGCGGCGTGAACGCCGGCACCGCGAACCAGACCTTCGAGACGCATTGCCGTGTCGATCAGTTCCTTGATCCTGGGCTCGTTCTCGTATGCGTTCGCCAGAGGACCATTGTCCTTGAGTGCGGCATCGATGGTGATCCCAATCGTCGGCGGGATCATCTTGGCGATGCGGTCGACCTCGCCGTAGGGCATCTCGAGGGCGCGGCCTACGTCCTTGATGGCGGCCTTGGCGGCCATCGTGTTGAAGGTGATGATCTGCGCGACCTGGTCGATGCCGTACTTCCGCTTGACGTACTCGATCACCTCGCCGCGGCGGTTCATGCAGAAGTCGATATCGATATCGGGCATGGACACGCGCTCGGGATTGAGGAATCGCTCGAAGAGCAGCTCGTTCTGGAGCGGGTCGATGTCGGTGATCTCCATGACGTAGGCGACCAGCGAGCCTGCGGCAGAACCACGGCCCGGACCAACGGGGATTCCCTGCTCCTTCGCGTAACGGATGAAGTCCCAGACGATCATGAAGTAGCCGGGGAACTTCATCTGCTTAATGCAATCGAGCTCGCGATTCAGGCGATCTTCGTAGTCGGCGATGGTCTTCCTGAGCAGGCCGTTGGCGCGAAGATGCGCGACGTTGGTCTCAAGGCGCTTCTTCAGGCCCTCGCGGCAGACAGCTTCGAAGTAGCTGTCGAGGTCGAAGCCTTCGGGAAGAGGAAAGTCGGGGAAGGGATTGTCGACCTTGCTGAGCTTCAGGTTGCAGCGGTCGATGAACTGCATCGTGCGCGTGCAGACGTCGGGGTTGTCGGCGAAGAGGCGATGCATCTCTTCGGCTGACTTGATGTAGAACTCCTGCGTGTCGAATTTGAAGCGATTGGGATCGTTCATGCTGCCCGCGGTCTGCACGCACAGCAGGATTTCGTGGGCGCGGGAGTCGTCGTTGGCCACGTAGTGCGAGTCGTTGGTCGCGATGAGCGGGATGCCCAGCTCTTTTTCCATGCGGTAGAGAGCTTCGCGAACGGGCTTGTCGGGCTCAAGACCGTGGTCCTGGACCTCGAGGAAGAAGTTGTCCTTGCCGAACATGTCGTGGAACATGCCCGCGGTCTTCTTGGCCTCCTCGTACTTGTTGGCCATCAGGTGCTGATTAAGCTCACCGGCGAGGCAGCCTGAGAAGGCGATCAGACCCTTGGTGTGCTTTGAGAGAAATTCTTTGGAGACGCGGGGCTTGCGGTAGAAGCCGTGGAGGGCAGCCTCGCTGGTGAGGCGGACGAGGTTGCGATAGCCCTCTTCATTTTCTGCAAGAACCAGAAAGTGATTGTAGCCGCCGGACATCTCGCGGTGATCCGCCGTCTCGGAGAGATAGAGCTCACAGCCGAGGATAGGCTTGATGTCCTTCTTCTTCATGGCGTCGAAGAAGTGGACCGCGCCATAGATGTTGCCGTGGTCGGTCATGGCGGCGGCCTTCTGGCCGATCTTGCTCAGATGGCTGGCGAGCTTATCGACGTCACAGGCGCCATCGAGCAGGGAGTAATCAGTATGCAGGTGAAGGTGGGTAAACTCGGCGGCCATACCTCTATGTTAAGCCCGCTGTCCGTGAGGAAAACGTGTCTCTAATTTCCCGCTGAATCTCGGCTGATTCCCTGCTACTGCACCAGACTGGAGGCGAGGTTGTAGTAGAGGTCAACTGCCTCCAGAAGCTCCTTCTTCGCGATCTTCTCGTTCGGCGTGTGCGCTACGTGAATCGATCCTGGCCCCAGCAGGAACGGCTCTCCCCAGGAAGTGAGAGATGGAATATCGGTCGTAAACTTGGCCACCATCGTGGGGAGATCGCCTACTTTGCGCATTCTCACGAAGGGGAGATCGAGCGAAAAGCTGACCTCGGCGCGATCGCCGACCGTTCGCAGGATGTTGTGGCGGATCTCTTCGGAGGGCCCGACGAGGCGGATGAGGATGTGGGCTTCGGCCTTATCGGCGATGACATTTGGCGCGCGTCCGCCCTCAACCAGGCCGATGTTGAGGGTGGACGGCCCGATCTCCGGCTCGACCGGAAGCGGCAGGGCGAGTACATCGTGCAACGCTTCCACCAGCTTGTTGATGGCGGAGTCGCCCAACTCCGGATATGCCGAGTGCGCCATCTTTCCTTTTGCCCGCAGCTCCACACGCAGGGCGCCCTTGGAGGCAAGCGCGAGCCGGTTGTCCGTTGGTTCTCCGTTGATCAGAAACTTCGATCCTTTGGGATGCAGGTTGGCTTCCTTCGCTCCGGCGGAGTCGCGCTCCTCCCCCACAACAAACAGCAGGCCCACCTTTACCCCGGCTTCGCGCAGTCGGTCTGCAGCCGCTACCTGGGCCGCAATGATGCCCTTGGCATCGCAGGTTCCCCGGCCATAGAGGAATTCGTCGTCCTCGCTGGAGCCAAAGTAGGGCGGAACCGTGTCCATATGGGTCGAAAGAACGATGTCAGGTGTCACTCCCGGCAACGCCGCATAGACATTAAACCGGTCGCCGTCTCCTGCCCCCGGGGTAAGGACGCGGTCGGGTTGGCTGACGGGCATACGCTCCACGGCGTACCTCTGACCTTCCAGATATTCCTGTAAAAACGCTCCAGCCAGGCCCTCGTGGTACGTGGTGGATTCGATATCGACGAGCTGACGGGTAAGCTGAATAGGATCAACTGGCATATAGTTTCCAGCATACGATACAGAGTTCGGGCCCCGTCTATCCGGCTGACTTTTGCATCAATAAGAAGTATGACGGTGATGAATATGACCTCCTCCCAGGGATCGGTGATCCGATCCATCGACGATCTTCGCGGCCCAGCAGGAAAACTGGAAGCGGTTTTGAACACAGGACGCGAAGACGCCCCATATGCTGCGCTGATCTGCCACCCACACCCCCTCGGCGGGGGAACGATGCACAACAAGGTCGTCTATCACGCCATGAAGGTCTTCTCCGGGTTCGGCTTACCGGTGCTGCGATTCAACTTTCGCGGCGTGGGTCTTAGCGAGGGAGCCCACGACCATGGCCCCGGGGAGTTGAACGATGCACGAGCGGCGCTGGACTGGCTTGACGCCACGCTTGGGCTCCCCGTCCTGTTGGCGGGCTTCTCCTTTGGCTCGTTTATCGGATTACAGGCCGGCTGCGGCGACCCTCTGGTCAAGGGCCTCGTCGGCCTCGGCGTCCCCTATCGAGCCGAAGGGCGCAGCTATGCGTATGAGTTTCTGGAGCGATGCCACCAGCCAAAGATCTTTATCAGCGGAACGGAAGACCAGTTTGGCCCGCGCGAACTGATGGCTCCGATTCTGAAGCATGCCGCTGAACCCAAAGAGATCGTATGGATCGAAGGAGCGGAGCACTTCTTTCAGGGAGTCGCTCCTTCGACTGCACCGAAGCTCTCGCAGATGCAGGACGCCTTACGTTCGTGGTTGAAACGGACCTTTAGCCTCGAGGAAACGGCCTAACGCAGCATCGCCGGATTCGAGAGCCACTCACGCATCGCGCCGTTACAGGCATCGGGCATCTCTTCAAACGGAATATGTCCGACGCCGGGAAGTACGACCAGGCTGGACTGATGCAGCATCTGCTGCAGCGGCTCTGCCGACCGCAGCCCCACGGCGCGATCGCGATCTCCCCAGATCAGAAGAGTGGGCTTCTCCGCCAGATTCGACAGAACTGCGCCCAGCCGATGCATATCGGAGGACCAACCTCGAACGATGTTGAGCACGTGCTCGATGGTGCCCGGGATATGGAGTCCGGCGGTGTAGCCGTCGAGGGCTTCACTCGACACGCGTGCCGGGTTGCCGTACATACGGCTGAGGGCCGTAGCCTTGAGCTGCCGGGGCAACCAGGGAATCTGCCGAGCCAGCCACATCCCGAATCTGGTCTGGTAAAACGCGATGAGCTGCCTTCCAAGATCGCAGTACGGATTTGCTGGAGCAAACAAGATCAGACTCCGTACACGATGCGGATGGCGCGCCGCCAGCATCATTGCGACCGCTCCGCCATGCGAATGACCCGCGATATCGGCGGACTGCAGTCCAAGAGCATCCATACACGATGCGATGCGATCGGCGGTCGCTTCGAGGCTGGCATCCAGCCCTGGGACCCTCTGGGACTCGCCCATATTGAGCAGATCCACCGCGTAGACGTCTGCGTGCCGAGCCAGAAAATAGATATTTTTTCGCCAGTTCCTGGCTGAACCTACCAACCCGTGGATCAACAGCAGAGGCTTCCCGGAGCCCGCCCTGTGGTAATGAAGCCGGGCATTGTCGATGGCGACATAGCCTTCCTCCAACACCAGCGGATTCTCCAGCTCCTGCAGCATTTCTTTTCGGCTCCACCCAAAGATTCATGTTACAGGAAGATGAATAAGAACCGTGAGCAATGATCGATTCCTGATCCGCCAGCCTGCCGTCGGTCACAAAAGCAGACAGTTTGATCGGTTTTGTTTTCTATGGAAGAAAGGTTTCTATCTCCAATTTGCAAAAAGAGTTATGATTTTTCATAGACAAAGAAGCCCATCGAAGAGCAAAACCCTAACTGTTCATGCATCTGGGATTTGGACTCTTATGTGCTTGTAACTATTTAAGGCCCGATGAAAGATGTCGCCCAAACGCGGATTCTGGCTGTCGCACTTGCCATCGCGACGCTAGCGGCGTGCGTGCTCGCAGTAATCAATCTGCAGCGCGAAAACGGCTATGAGATCCCGACCGATGGCGTCACCTGGATGGAGACGTCCCATGGCATGCGGGCCGAGTATGTTCCCTCCGGTTCTCCTGCGGACCGCGCTGGTGTCCGAACCGGCGATGTTCTCGTCGGAGTCAACGAACATCCCGTCGAACGAACCGCTGCCCTGGCTCGCCAGATGTTCCGCAGCGGAATCTGGGCTCACGCGACCTACTCGATTCTGCGTCCGATGGCGCACACTGCAGACCTGAAGAACGCAGCCAAGCTGGACATTCAAGTCATTCTGGTTCCGACAGATCGATCGATCAACCAGGGACTTCGCTTCATCGCGCTGGTTTATCTCAGCATTGGCCTGTATGTGCTCTTCCGGCGGTGGACCGCTCCAAAGTCCACGCACTTCTACGTCTTCTGCCTGGTGTCGTTTGTGTTGTACGCCTTCAAGTACACATCCGAGCTGGACACCTTCGACTGGATCATCTACTGGGGCAACATCGCCGCGGGCGCGCTTCAGCCTGCATTATTTCTCCACTTTGCGGCCAATTTCTCCGATGACTACAAGGAGCCTGCAAGCAGGCGCCGCCGGCGAATTCTGTGTACCGCGCTGTATCTTCCCGGCCTGTTCCTGATCGGCCTTCAGGCATGGGCAATTCAGTACTGGTCAGCGACTGGAGTCCTTCGTCACAGGCTCGACCAGATCTCGGTTGGCTACCTTGCTCTTTACTACGTGATTGCGGCGGTGGTCTTCCGGATTCGCTACCGTCGTGCGGATTCGGCGCTCGAGCGTCAGCAGCTGAAGTGGCTGACCCGTGGAACCCTGCTGGCGATTACCCCTTTTACGCTGGTTTACGCTCTTCCCTACCTCGTCGATATTCACGTCCCAAGCCTGCTCACAAAGTTGGCTGGGCTCTCGCTGGTCTTCCTTCCCCTCACCTTCAGCTGGGCGATTGTCCGTTACCGGTTGATGGACGTGGATCTTATCTTCAAGCGCGGCGTGACCTACACGCTGGCGACAGCTGCCCTCGTCGGTCTCTACTTCGCCGTCGTCGCTGTCACAGCGGAGATGGTCCATGCGCGGCTGCCGAGTTTGCGAACCTGGGGCCTTCTGCTGGCCATCGTCGTCACCGGTCTGATCTTCGATCCCTTGAAGCGCGCCATTCAAGGGCGGGTCGACCGCATGTTCGATCAGCGACGGTTTGACTACAAAGAGACGTTGGTCGAATTCGGCCGCGGACTCAACTCGCAGACCGACCTTCGCGCCCTGCTGGACTCGATCGTTGAACAGCTCCCGGAGGCGCTGCTTGTCACCCGGGTTGCCGTCTTCCTCGCTGCGGAGGCCGAGGTCTCCTATCCAGGCCATGCGTTTGATCTCGTGGCCTCGCACGGCCTCACGAATCTCTCTCCGTCTGAGCTCAAGCTTCTCGATCTCGGCTTCGTGGACTTTGATCGTCCAGGAGCAAATAACCACCTCTTCCTCGAGAACCCGCAACAGGTGCTCCGACTTCCAGAGATGCAGCGGCTGACCGCAGCGCGGCTCGACCTGAACTACTACGTTCCCTGCCGAGTCGCGAACCGGGAAGGTGCCGGCACCCGCACCGTTGCAGTAATCGGACTTGGCCGTACCAACGACGGCGACTTTCTCTCAAGCGAAGAGATGGAGGTTCTGGAGTCACTGGCCGGCTACATCGGCATCGCGATTCAGAACGCACAGCTCTATCGAAGGCTCGAGCAGAAGATCACGGACTTCGAGCGGTTGAAGGAGTTCAACGAAAATATCGTCGAATCCATCAATATCGGTATTCTCGCCGTCGACCTGGACGATCGCGTCGAAAGCTGGAACGCCCAGATGGAGGTCCTCTTCGCGCGACCTCGTTCGACGGCGCTTCGCCAGCCCATCTCGGAGCTGTTTCCGGCAGACTTCATCGCGCGCTTCAACGCCATCCGCGAGGAGCAGGGCACCCACACGCTCTACAAATTCCGCCTCGCTCTTCCCTCCGGAGAGGCTCGCGTGGCCAACATCGCCATCGCTCCGCTGGTCACGCGCAACTTCATCACGATCGGCCGAATCATTCTGGTGGATGACATTACGGACCGGATCCAGATGGAGGCGCAGCTCACACAATCGGAGAAGCTCTCCTCCATAGGGCTGCTGGCCGCTGGCGTCGCACACGAGGTCAATACTCCGCTGGCGGTCATCTCCAGTTACGCGCAGATGCTGACCAAACATATGCGGGACGATGAGAGACTGGCTCCCGTGCTTGAGAAGATCACGCAGCAGACCTTCCGGGCATCTGAGATCGTCAACGGGCTTCTCAACTTCTCACGCACCAGCGGAAGTGAGTTCACCAGCGTCGATCTCAACGAACTCCTCGACGATACGCTGGTCCTGCTGGAGCATCAGCTCAAGACAGCTCAGATTCGTGTCGAGACGAACTTCGACTCGCAGCTGCCGACGATTCACGGGAATCGCGGAAAGCTGCAGCAGGTCATCCTGAATCTCATGCTTAATGCCAAGGATGCGATGTTCGGTCGTCCCAATGCGACGCTTCGCATTGCCACCTTCCGTGGTGCGGGCCGGGTGCTGGTTCGTATCCAGGACACAGGCGCAGGGATCGAGCGCGAGCATCTAAACAAAATCTACGATCCCTTCTTCACCACGAAGACCAAACCGCAAGAGGGCGGACATAAGGGGACGGGGCTCGGTCTTGCCGTAACCTATGGGATCATGCAGGAGCACGCAGGAAAGATTCACGTCGAGAGCGAGGTCAGCGTCGGCACCGCCTTCCAGTTAGAATTCCCGGTCTCCGCCACCCGAACGCTCGCTCCGCCTACAGTGCCTGCCTCCTCGGAGGAGCAGGATAGGAAGACGATTCATGCCTGACACCACTACCGACGCGGCCGCGGAGTCGACGACTCAGCGAGCGGCAGACCATATCGCGGGAAGCCCCCGTATCCTCATCATCGACGACGAAGCCGCAATTCGGGAGTCGCTCGAGACGATGCTGACTCTTGAGGGATTCTCCGTCACACTGGCGACAGAAGGCGTCTCCGGAATGGAGCAGCTGTCGCGCAATCAGTTCGACCTGCTTCTGCTGGACCTCGCTCTTCCGGGCGAGAGCGGCATGGACCTGCTGCCGCGCATCGTGGAGATGTACCCCACGCTGCCAGTCATCATGATCACCGCCTTCGGCACCATGGGCAACGTCGTCGACGCGATTCGCGCCGGTGCAGAGAACTTCGTTCAGAAGCCATGGGACAACGAAAAACTGCTTGCAGATATCCGCACGGCGATTGCGCGGCATCGTGCGGAAGAAGAGATCGTCCAGCTGAAGCGGACGCTCAAGCAACGCTATAACTTCGAAAATATCGTCGGCAAAAGCGAGCCGATGCTCAAGCTCTTTGACCTTATTGCCCAGGTCGCGCCCAGTCGCTCTACGGTCCTGATCCAGGGCGAAAGCGGTACCGGCAAGGAACTAATCGCCAAGGCAATTCATGCCAACTCTCCGCGCCGCGAACGCCCCTTTGTTCCGGTGAACACAGGGGCTGTTCCCTCCGAGCTGCTCGAATCCACGCTGTTCGGCCACCTTAAAGGAGCCTTCACCTCAGCCATTGCCGCCAAGAAGGGACTCTTTGAAGTCGCCAACGGGGGCACGCTCTTTCTCGATGAGATCGGCACGATGACGATGGATATGCAGGCCAAGATCCTGCGCGTCCTGCAGGATCGCCGCTTCATGCATCTCGGCGGAACCCAGGAGATCCAGGTGGACGTCCGTATCATCGCCGCCACCAACGTCAACCTGCAGGATGCAGTACGAGCCGGTCGCTTCCGCGAAGATCTCTTCTATCGGCTCAACGTCATTACCCTGGAGCTCCCTCCGCTTCGCTCACGCCGCGAAGACATCCCGCTGCTGGCATCGCACTTCCTGAAGCGGTACTCCACCGAGAACGGAATGGAGGAGCGCACCCTCTCGCCGGAGGCGATGCGGATCCTGATGGACTACGAGTGGCCCGGCAACGTACGCGAGCTGGAGAATGCCATGGAACGTGGCGTCGTGCTGTCGACTGGCAAAATCATCCATCCCGAGCTTTTACCGGCGCAGCTTACGGGGAATACCTATTCCGCCACGCTGCTTGAGCAGCAGCCTAACGCCTCTCTCTTCGATCTGATGGAAGAGATCGAGCGTCGCATCATTGCGGACCGCCTCGAGCGCTGCCACTGGAATCAGACCGAGGCGGCAGAGTACTTCCGCATCCCCTTGTCCACCCTCAATCAAAAGATTAAGCGCCTGAACGTCGAGATCAAGAAGCGCAATCGCGATTAGGTTTGACGTGATTCAGCCGGAACTACTACGCTCCCGGCTGAATCACAATCTTCATTGAGTCCGGCTGCGGATTGGACGCCAAATCAATCGCGGCCACGGCATCCTCGATGGAGAATCGGTGCGAGATTAGCTGCGTCAGATCAAAACCGTTGCGTGTTCCATCGAGCACCAGTTTTGACACCTCATCCTGAATCGCAACCGAAGCGCTGTAGGAGCCCATCAGCGTCTTTTCGTCCATGCAGACCGCTGCGGGATCAAACGGGGCCTCGCCATGCTGTGTCGCAGCAAACAACATGACCCGGCCTCCCGGACGAATGGCATCCATCGCAATCTGGATAAGCGCATTGCCCCCCACAGCTACGAGAGCTACGTCAGCTCCTCTGCCTTCGGTCGCTGCCTTTGCTGCGGCAACGACGTCGCCGCGCGCATCCAGTGGACGGTCGAGACCAAACTTCGCCGCTACGGCGTGGCGTTCCGGATACAGATCGCTGGTCAATACCGTCGCACCCGTCCTGCGTGCCAGGGCCGCCAGCAAGACTCCAATTGGCCCCTGCCCAATCACCAGCACCGTCTCGTCGGGCTGAAGCTGGAGCATATCGATTGCCTTGTAACAGGTGTTAACCGGCTCGATAAAAGCAGCCTGCTCAAACGAGATACCGTCGGGAATCTTTACCAGTCCGCGACGAACGATCCAATCCATGACGCGAATGTATTCGGCGAAGCCGCCACCAGAGGGCTCAAACCCCGCCGTGCAGCCCACCTTCTTGTAGGTTTCGCACTGTGCGAAGGTCTGTTTGCGGCAGTAGAAACACTCGCCGCACGGAATGTGATGGTAGGCCATCACTCGATCGCCCACAGCAAAGTCGGTGACTCCTTCTCCGACCGCGGCAATCGTACCCGCCATCTCGTGACCGAAGACGCGAGGCGCGGAATGAGATCCCGTATGGATCTTCTTGAGATCGGTGCCGCAGATTCCACAGGTATGAATTTTGACAAGCACCTCTCCCGGCCCGATCTCGGGAACAGGAATGGTTTCGACGCGCACATCATTGATGCCGCGATAGACGGCGGCACGCATGGTCTTCGGTACAACAATCGTTTCACTACTCACTCACTGCTCCCGTTTCGTGGATTCCTCAAAAGTATTTTCCGCAAGGAACCGGTTGACGCCTTCTGCAATCGCCTTCGCTGCTATCGAACTGTTTCGTCCCAGCTCCAGCAACGGCCCCCAGAATCGTGGCCGTAGAGCTACATGCGCCAGAAAGGACGGCATCTGCATCTGGCCCTGCGCATCGATAAAGCCATTCAGGTCCGGCAGATCTGCGTGTTCACTATCCGACACTCCTTTGAAGCAGGCAAACGGAATACCACGCATCTGGGCCAGCCGCGCTACCGTTGCGGCTTCCATATCGACCAACGCTGCACTGTAACTCTGATACAGCCTCAACTTCTCCGCTGCATCTGCCACCTGGGGTGTTGTCACCAGTCGAACCGAAGGCTCTCCCGTGGTTGCAGCGAATCGCTCTCCCGTCTGAGTGTCGATCACCTCGGCCGGCGAATAGCAGGTCGCAGGCTTCATTCCCGGTTGCAGCGCTCCGGCCCAGCCAACGGAGAGCACAAGGTCCAACGCCCCGAGAAACTCCACCGCGGAGAAACCTCGAAGCGCCGCATTCGTTCCCATTCCCGCACAGGCAGCGATCAGCTCCTTGCCCTGGGAGATGGTCTTCCAGACTGAAAGCCCCCGTACTCCGGAACGCTGCGGCTCCCATCCATGAACCAGCGGTTTGAGCTCACCCGGCAGGGCTGCAATGATTCCAACCCTCATGAACGATTTCCACCCGGAGCAGGAGCATAGCCATGAGTCACAAACCAATGAATCGCGGAACGAAGGGCGTGGTAGATGGGAACATGCTTGAAGCCAAGCTCCTGCTCTGCCTTTGCCGAGGAGGCAAACATCATCTTCTTTCCCATCCTCACAGCTTCTACCGTCGCTCGCGGCTCCTTCTTCAGCAGCTTGCCTGTAAAGGTCTCATCCAAGAAGGCAAAGGCCATCGCAACGGCATGCGGCACCTTTGCATTTGGAGAAGGCAGACCCGTGATCGCCGACATGCGATCCAGAATCTGTTTCAATGTCAGATTCTCGCCGCCAAGAATGTAGCGCTGCCCCGGTGTCCCGTGATCCAGAGCCACTACGTGCATCCTCGCGACCTCACCTACATCCACAAGATTCAGCCCTGTATCGACATAGGCGGGAAACTTTCGATTGAGAAAATCGACGATGATCCTTCCCGTGGGCGTTGGCTTCACATCTCCCGGCCCGATAGGAGTCGTTGGATTCAAGATCATCACATGCTGGCCCGCGGCAGCAGCCTTGATGGCCTCCTGCTCTCCCATAAACTTCGACCGCTTGTAGTGGCCGATCATATCCGCCAACGATACCGGCGTGTCTTCATCGATGACGGACCCATCGGACTTGAACCCCATCGTCGCCACGCTCGACGTGTACACCACGCGGGAGATGCCAGCTTCCCGCGCGAGCCGCAGCAGCTCGCGCGTTCCATCGACATTGGCAGCGTACATGTCAGCCGGATCAGGAACCCACAGCCTGTAATCGGCAGCAACGTGGATGAGAGCATCGCATCCACTCAGCGCGCTGCGCAGCGTCTCCGGCTGCCGCAGATCCCCTGTAATCACATCGGCATCCAGGCCCTGGATCCCTTCCAGGTTGCTGCTCTTGCGTGCGAGCAGAAGCAGTTTCGCGCCTTCGGCCGCAAACTTCTGCGCCACATGGGATCCTACAAAGCCTGTCGCTCCAGTAATGAATACGCGCACGTGTCGTCTTTCGAACGCTTCCTGGTTCCATCCGCGGAACTGGAGCGTGTTTTCTATCTCATCGTTCCGAGAAAAAGCGACTTCCCGCCGCTTCTCATCCGAGCGCAAGTATACCCTTACCTTTTGGCTGAAGCGCAGCTGCCTGTCTTTAAGCTACCCGTGCGATGCACATCCCCATTCCTGGATGAGCCAGGGGATGGGATCAGTCCAGCTTCTCCGGCTCGATCTGGATGTTTTTCTCACCGGCCGCCTTCTTCTCCCAGTACTTCTTCACCCACGCGTCAAAGGTCTTACCGGCCGCGGTGTCACGTCCGGTAAAGGCCAAAGCTGCGACGTCGGAGTACGCTACATTGACCTTGGTTCGGTCGTTCGCGGGAATAACGCGCACAAAAGAATCCTGAAGCGAAGACCCGGAACGGCGATCGAAGAGATACCCCTCGACCTTCGTTCCATCCTTACGGGTGATCGTCACATCGCCGCGATAATCGAAGGCCTTCTCGAGCGCCTCACGAATCTCCGCATCGGATGCGAGGGCAGGAATCCAGCCCTCGAGATTCTCCTTCTCCCGTCCCGCAATGTGCTCCAGCTCGTCGGCACTGTGGTGGCGCAACTGTTCGATCTTGAGATGTTCCTGTTGTTCCGTTGCCATCGACTAATCTCCCGAAACCGTCTGCAGCTCGTCACTGGATGAGGCTTGAATCTGGACCAGAGGACTGCTGTGCTCCGGCTTCCACTCATTCAGCAGCTTCATTGCGTCCGCGTCAGCATACGTGGAGGGGAACATGTACTTCTTGGCGGTGACCAGAAAGCCCTTCAGCGAACCGAAGTTATAGTCCACTGCGCTGGCCTCGTGGCCAGAGTGCACCATGCAGTTCGCGCAACGCGGATTCCCGCTCTTGGCGCCGTAGTTCTCCCAGTTCGTCGTCTCGATCAACTCCTGGAAGGTATCGGCATAGCCGTCCTGCAACAGGTAGCAAGGCTTCTGCCAGCCGAAGATAGAGAACGTCGGCATGCCCCAGGGCGTGCACTCGAAGTTCCGCTTGCCCATCAGGAACTCTGCAAACAGCGGATGCGTGTTGAACTCCCAGGACTTCTTTCGATTGGAGAGAATCGCGCGGAAGAGCTTGCGAGACTTCGCCTTGCCCAGGAAGTGATTCTGGTCCGGAGCTTTGTCGTAGGTGTAGCCCGGTGAAACCATCATGCTCTCGACGCCGGCTTCCATCAGCTGGTCGAAGTGACGCCGGACGCTGTTGGGGTCTGCGCCGTCGAACAGAGTCGTATTCGTCGTTACACGGAAGCCGGCAGCGACCGCGGCGCGGACGCCTTCCATCGCAATGTCATAACCGCCTTCACGGCAGACGGAGAAGTCGTGATGCTCCCGCTCCCCATCCACATGGACCGAAAAGGAGAGATACTTCGACGGTTTGAACAGGTGCAGCTTCTCCTTAAGAAGGAGCGCATTGGTGCACATGTAGACGTACTTCTTCCGTGCCACCAGGCCGGCAACGATCTCCGGCATCTGCGGATGCAGCAGAGGCTCTCCGCCGGGAATCGAAACCATCGGCGTGCCGCACTCTTCGACCGCCCGGAAGCACTCCTCTGGGGTCAGCTCAGACTTCAGGATATGCGCCGGATACTGGATCTTTCCGCAGCCTGCGCAGGCGAGATTACAGCGAAAGAGTGGTTCAAGCATCAACACCAGCGGATATCGCTTCCGCCCTTTGAGCTTCTGCTTGAGTACGTAAGTTGCGACCGTCCAGGCCTGTGAAACTGGTACTGCCATTCGGAGATTCCTCCAAAGAAAAGTCTGTTACGCGACAGCCGACTCGGCTGCCTCGCGCTTCATTGCGCGCTCATACGTCGTTAATGCCAGTAATGGGAAGTATTGCTTATACAAGTGATAGCCGAGGTAGAACACCCGCGGGAATCCCGTTCCCGTGTAGTAGCTCTCTCCATTGCGTCCTGGTACCAGCTCATCCCAGCTTCCATCCTCGTGCTGGCGTTCGATCAGCCAGCGAATTCCCTTTGCGACAGAGTCGGACCGGGTATCTCCGGCAGCCAGCAGGCCTAGAACCGCCCAAGCCGTCTGGGACGGTGTACTTGGACCGATGCCGCGCTGATTGGGATCGTCATAGGTCCCGCATGTCTCACCCCATCCGCCGTCTGTGTTCTGCACCATACGAATCCACTCTGCGGCCTGCTGGATCGCCGGTTCGTGATTCCACATCCCCATGGCTTCCAGGCCGCGCAGGACGAGAAAGGTTCCGTACAGGTAATTGACGCCCCAGCGGCCAAACCAGCTTCCGTCCGACTCCTGCTCTTTAAGGATGAACTGAACGGCCTTCTCGACTCTTGGATCTTTCCGGGTAAACCCGTACTGCGCCAGCATCTCCAGCATGCGACCGGTAATGTCCACCGTCGGCGGGTCTAACATGGCGTTATGGTCGGCGAACGGGATGTACTGGAAGATCATCTTCGTGTTGTCTTTATCGAAGCTGGCCCATCCACCGTTCTTGCACTGCATCGCCCAGACCCAGTTCAGGGCTCGCTGGCAAACCTCGTAGTGATAACGCTCCTTAGGATGGTCCACGCAGTTTAGCGCGAGCAGAACCTGCCCGGTATCATCGACATCCGGGTAAAACTCATTGTTAAACTCGAAGCACCATCCGCCCGGCTCCACATTCCGTACTTTTTCCGCCCAGTCGCCCTTGGTGCGAATCTCCTTCGAGAGAATCCAGTCGGCGGCTTTGAGGAGGCGGGGATCGGTTCGGCCGACACCGGCCTCGCCAAGTGCATAGATCGCCTGGGCTGTATCCCATACGGGCGGGAAACACGGCTGCATGCGGAAGGTCGGCGTGGGGTAATCCGGAGTTCCCTCCGGGCAGTCAATGCCGAGCTTCTCAAACTCATCCATGGCACGAATCAGCTGTGGATCGTCGAGAGAGTAGTCCAGGCAGCGCAGGGCCACGATCGAGTTCAACATGGCTGGATAGATGGCGCCTAGACCATCGGACTTCTCAAACCGTGCCAGCATCCACTTTTCTGCATAACGGATCGCCATCTTTCGCAGGGGGCGAATATGCACGCGCTCGAACCAGTGCACCATGCGGTCCATAAGCAGAAAGAAGTTTCTCCAGCCGACCAGCTTCTTCCGATCCCAGCGCAGGTGCAGATTGGCATTCTGCCGGCCACCAACGAAAAGCTCTTCAATTCCCTGCTCAGGAAGCAATTTCTTAAAAGGCTTCTTCGCATAGATGATCGAGAGCGGAACCAGAATTCCGCGCGACCATGAGGAGATCTCGTAGATGTTGAAGTAGAACCAGTTGGGAAACAACACGATCTCCGGCGGAACTGCCGGGACAGCGTCGTAGTCATACTGTCCGAGAGCACAGAGATAGATCTTCGTGAAGGTGTTGCACTCAACTACGCCGCCGTTGGCCAGAACCCACTCGCGCGCCTTCACCATCAGCGGATGATCCTTCGACCATCCCATCAGCTTGAGCGCAAGATAGGATTTCACACCGTAGTTAATATTCGATGGGCCGCCGGGGTAAAGACTCCAACCGCCGTCCTGGTTCTGGTGCCGCAGTATCTCATTGAGAGCCCGCTGCATCTTTCCCGGTTCTCCGGTGCCGAGCAGCGTATGCATGAAGATGTAGTCCGCCTCAAGCATCACATCGGCTTCGAGTTCTCCACACCAGAATCCATCGGGATCCTGTTGCCCGAGGAGCCAATCCTTAGCGCGGCGAATTCCGTCCGCCACCTGATTCAGCCCAAGGTCCAGCCGGCCAAACCGCGGCTGTGTGGACTGGTTTGGCTTCTGCGGGTTCTCTGAAACTTCACTCATTCTCGACTCTCTGAAAAACCGTTAACACAAAGGAGAAACGGTTCCTTCTTACTGAGCGGTTTGCGGAGCGGAAGCAATCGCCTGAACGATCTCTGGCGGCAGGCCAAAACGCACATTTTCCGGCATGACCTCAACTTCATCCAGGGAGCCATACCCTCTGGACTGCAGGTATCCAACGACCTCCTGGACCAGCACCTCAGGCGCCGAGGCGCCTGCCGTCACAGCGATCGCGTTCATTCCCTCCAACCACTCAGGCCGAATGTCCTCAGCCTTGTCGATCAGATAGGAGTTTGTTCCCAGATTCTGGGAGACCTCGACCAGCCGGTTCGAGTTGGAACTATTGCGCGAACCCACCACCAGAACAACATCCGCTCCATGAGCGACGTTCTTGACCGCCGTCTGGCGATTCTCCGTCGCATAGCAGATGTCCTGCGCATGGGGTCCGACGATATTTGGGAACTTCTTCTTGAGGGCGTCGATCATGTACTTCGCTTCGTCGAGCGAAAGTGTGGTCTGGGTGAGGTATGCAACCTTATCCGGATCCGGAACTACCAGCGCCTCGACCTCTTCCACCGTCGAGACTACCTGCGTTACATCGGGAGCCTCACCCTGAGTTCCCTCAACCTCTTCGTGATCGCGGTGTCCGACCAGGACCAGCGAATAACCCTGCCTGGCAAACTTGATCGCTTCGACATGCACCTTCGTTACCAGCGGGCAGGTAGCATCGATTACCTTGAGCCCACGATCCTTCGCCCTCTGTCGTACCGCAGGAGATACTCCATGCGCCGAATAGATGACACGAGCGCCCTCTGGAACCTCATCGAGCTCGTTGACGAAGATCGCGCCCTTCTTCGCTAGATCATTGACGACGTAGCTGTTATGCACGATCTCCTTGCGGACGTAGATCGGCGCTCCAAACGTCTCCAGCGCGATACGCACAATATCGATCGCGCGTACGACTCCAGCGCAAAAGCCACGCGGCTTGAGGAGGAGAACACGTTTGGTTGAATTGGAAGGGCCGCTCTCGGAGACAGCAACAGGGGCGAGGGTCGATGTGGTCGTCACCTGTTAAGTATACCGCGATAAGGGCAAAAAGCCCCTTTCGGGAACCTACTCTGGTGCCGTCCCTGGGTCAAACGATCCCGATTCGCACTCCAGGCCCCCCGGCGGATTTCCTGCCTCGCTAACCCTAAAGACCTCAGTCACTTTGACGGATCAAGAACCGCAACTTGGATGCCCACAGCTACATCGCAGCGTCATAAACTTCCGGGAATCCTCGCATTGCGTCGAACAGTACTTGCTACCTGGCTGGGCCATACAATTGCACCCTTGCTTGGCGCATTTCTGGGGAGTATTCGTCATCGCAAGACCCCTCCGGAGGGCCAGTTTTGCCTACTCGGATGCGACCTTCCGTGCGAGAGATGTGTGCGAAGCCATGAATTCACAGAAAAGAACCGGCGAGTTGCTTCGAGGCAAAGCTAACGGCTCGTCGAAAGAAGATGCTCGGCATGCTTCAGACTGGTCTCGGTCAACTTCTCTCCGCTCAACATTCTGGCGATCTCGCGGGCACGCTCGGTGTCATCCATCCTGCGAATCTCCGTCTGGGTCCTTCCCCGCTTTTCTGTTTTTTCAATCAGAAAATGCTGATCGGCAAAGGCGGCGATTTGAGGGAGATGCGTGATGCACACCACCTGCTGTCCTCGCGATAGCGTCTTCAGCTTCCGGCCAACTGCCTCAGCTGCCCGCCCGCCGATTCCGATATCGATCTCGTCGAACACGAGGGTTCGCGGCAGAGGAGCTTTTTTCTTCCTGCCCGATCCCTGTCCCTCTTCCACGGTTACCTTCAGAGCCAGCATCACGCGGGACATCTCTCCACCCGAGGCGATCTCGTCCAGCGGCTTGAGAGGTTCCCCGGCGTTGGTCGCAATGCGATACTCCACGCGATCCCAGCCGTGTGCGGTAAATCCCGCCTGAGACTCCTCCGGGATAACCCGCACCTCAAACCTTGTATTCATGGCCAGATCGTTAATCTGCGCGACCGCGAGCTTCTCGAGACGCTTGGCCGCCTCTCTCCGTGCCGCCGTCACTCTTCCTGCCGCCTCACGATATCGATCTGCATCGTTTGCCTGTGTAATCTTCAGCTCTGCCAGCAAAGCATCGCGATTCTCAACTTCAGCCAGACGACGTCCGGACTCCGCTCCAAACGCCATGACCTCGGCCAGCGTCTGGCCATACTTTCGCTTTAGCTTGTCCAGCGCAGCTAACCGGTCCTCGATCTCTTCCAGGCGTCCGGGAGAGGCGCTCACGTTTTCGGCAAACTCCCGCGCTTCGGCTGCAACGTCCTCGACGGTCGCCTTTGCTGCCTGGAGTTGCTGCGCCATCGGCGCAAATCGAGGCTCAAACCGGGCCAGATCTTCAATCTGCTTCAGTGCGGCGCCCAGCGTCGTCTCAGCCGAGTTTTCGCTTTCGTACAGCAGCTCGTGGGCGCTCATGGCGGCTGTATAAACGCGCTCGGAGTTTGCGAGGACACGTTTCTCGGTCTCAAGCTGCCGATCCTCGTCCTCGGTGGTCAGACTCGCCTGCTCAATCTCCGAGGCCTGGAATCGCCATAGATCGGCCATACGCAACCGATCCTGTTCATCGGCCTCCAGCTCCGCCAGTCGTGCCGTGGTCGCGCGCCACGCTGCATATGCTTCAGCCACGGCATCGGTCGCTATCTCACCAAAACGATCCAGCAGGGTTCGCTGTTGCACCTGGTCGAAGGCTCCCATGGTCTCGCCCTGCGAGTGCACCAGAGCCAGCTCCGGAGCGAGCAGCTTGAGAACTCCCACCGTAGCCGGCTGATTGTTCACAAAGACGCGGCCCTTGCCGTTGGCGGCAATCTCGCGCCGCAGCAGAACCTCGTCTCCGTCCACATCGATGCCATTGGCCTCAAGCACGGCTGCCGCACCCGGTGTCATCTCGAAGACGCAGGAGACGACGGCCTTATCTTCGCCATGCCGCACCACATCGGCAGAGGCCTTGCCTCCAAGCAGCATCTGCAGCGCGTCGATCAGGATGGACTTTCCAGCGCCAGTTTCGCCCGTCATCAGATTCAGCCCGAGGCCAAAGCTGGCAACGGCGCGGTCGATCACAGCATAGTTTTCGGCACGTAACTCGAGCAGCATCTCTCCCCGGCCTCAGCGAACGGTGTACGCCGAGAATAGCAAATCCCCTTAACATCTCGTCTTCCAGACGGAATTGCCTTTCCCTGCTTCTTTGTGACCATCCTCATCCCATCCCTATCTAACAAGCGTAGAATCCCGCTCGTGCGGTTTTTTTCGAGAAAGGCAATGCTTGTGACGTTTATGAACCGCTGTTCCGTCGCCGTCGTTCTTCTTGGGCTTGCCATGCCTGTGCTCTCCCAGACCACCGCCGCACGCGCGCCCGTTCTGGTTGAATTGTTTACCTCCGAAGGCTGCTCCAGCTGCCCTCCGGCCGACAAGCTACTGGCTGTACTGCAAAAACAGCAGCCCGTGCCAGGGGCTAACATCATCGTGCTCGAAGAGCATGTGGACTACTGGGACCGCCAGGGATGGAGAGATCAGTTTTCGTCTGCACAGTTCACCCAGCGGCAAAGCTTTTACGCCCCACGCCTGCACTTCGAGGACTCCTACACGCCGCAGATGGTCGTAGACGGACAGACGCAGTTTCTCGGCAGTGATTCTTCAAAAGCAATCGCAGTGATCTCGGAGGCAGCGCGGGCGGCGAAAATACCTCTGTCCCTGACCGCTCCTGTCATCGATGGCAAAACTGTCAGCAGCGCGGTATCGGTGCTGCCTTCTGCTTCATCGCTTCCCCATGGCGATCTATATGCCGTACTGGTGGAACCCTCGGCCTCGACCATGGTCAAAGCGGGAGAGAACGGAGGCAAGAGACTGGACCACGTCAGCGTGGCGCGCGCCTTTGCGAAGATCGGAAAGCTACAGGATCTTGGACACGGGCCCCTCGCCTTCAAAATCAATGCGCCTTCCACGACCGACGCCTCCCACTTGCGCCTCGTCGTCTTTGCCCAGCTTCCCAGCCAGGGCGCTGTACAAGGCATTGCACAGATTGAACCAGGACCTGGCCACACCGATACTTTCGCATCCGCCCCTCGCCCCAAGCATCTAGAATGAAGATAGATGGCCGATCAAAAGACAGCCGGCAACGCCCCGAAAGACCCTGCGAAGAAGGTTGCGCAGGACGATGAAGTCGTAGGTAAGGTGTATGACGGCCGTCTTATGCGGCGGCTGCTGACCTATCTTCGCCCCTATCGTCTCCAGGTTGTCCTCTCCGCAATCGCCATTCTCATCAAGGCGGCCACCGATGTCATGGGACCGTATCTGGTCAAGGTAGCGGTCGATACCTACATGACCGAGACGCCTCCGGCGCAATTATCCTGGCTCGCCCATCACCTCAGCCCCGATGCGATGACGGGAATCACGCAACTTGGCTTTCTGTATCTCGGGGCCCTGGTTCTAACCTTCGGGCTGGAGTTCGTACAGACGTACCTGATGCAGTGGACCGGGCAGAAGATTATGTTCGATCTGCGCAGCCAGATCTTCCGGCATCTGCAGCGCATGTCGCCTTCGTTCTTTGACCGCAATCCCGTCGGCAGGCTCGTTACCCGTGTCACCTCCGACGTCGATGCCCTGAACGAGATGTTCACCTCAGGCGTTCTTGCGATTTTCGAAGACGTCTTCGTCCTCGCCTTCATCGTCATCATCATGCTGCAGATGAGCTGGCCGCTCGCCCTGCTCTCCATCTCGGTCATCCCCGGGATCCTGTATGTCACCCGCATCTTCCGCAAGCATGTCCGCGATAGTTATCGCCGGCAGCGTTCGGCCACGGCACGCATCAACGCCTTCACCCAGGAGTATGTCTCGGGCATGGCGATCGTGCAGCTCTTCAATCGCGAGCGCCGGGCTTTCAATGACTTCTCCGCCGTAAACGCGGAGAACAAAAAGGCCTGGACCGATGCCATCTTTGCTTACGCGCTGTACTACCCCATCGTAGAGTTTCTTAGCTCGACGGCCATCGCTCTCGTCATCTGGCGCGGCGGAATCAGCGTTCTCCACACGGGGGCCTTCACCTGGCTTACTTCTCACACGTACGTCATTCCGGGTTCCAGTGCCATCCACAGCAGCATCTTCGGGACGGTCACGCTGGGTGTATTGATTGCTTTTATCCAGTACGCGCAGCGCTTCTTCCGGCCTATTCAGGATCTCAGCGACAAGTACAACATCCTGCAGGCGGCCATGGCAGCGGCGGAACGTGTCTTCAAGCTCCTCGATACCCAGTCCGAGATCGTATCGCCGGCCGAACCCGTCGCGGGCGACAACTCCGGACGCGTCGAGTTCCGCGACGTCTGGTTCACCTATCAGCACCTGGATGAGCATCAGCTGGCCCGCATCAGGAACGCCACAACCTCTCAGGAGCTGGACTCCTTCGCCGATATCGAGTGGATTCTTCGCGGTGTCACCTTCACCATCGAACCCGACGAGACCGCTGCCATCGTTGGCCATACCGGCGCTGGCAAGACGACCATCACCGGCCTGATGATGCGTTTTTACGACATCCAGCGCGGCGAGATTCTTGTCGACGGCGTCGATGTTCGCCAGCAGAATCTCACCACGCTTCGACGGCGCTTCGGTGTCGTCCTGCAGGATCCGTTCCTCTTCTCCGGCACCATCGCGGACAACGTTCGTCTCGGATCGACATGGATTACGGATGAAGCTCTGGAAGAGGCTTGCGATGAGGTCAATGTCGGGGACTTTATCCGTACCCTTCCTCAACAGTTCAAAGAGCCTGTCCAGGAGCGTGGGGCTACACTTTCCACCGGCCAGAAGCAGCTGATCAGCTTCGCCCGTGCCCTCGCCCATGCTCCGCGCATCCTCATCCTTGACGAAGCGACCAGCTCCGTCGACACCGACACCGAGTTGCGCGTCCGTCTAGCCCTCTCGCGCATGATCACAGGCCGCACCTCCATCCTGATTGCGCATCGCCTGTCGACGATCCAGAAGGCCGACACCATTCTTGTAATGCACAAAGGGCAACTGCGAGAGAAAGGCACCCACCAGCAGCTTCTGGCGCAACGCGGACTTTATTGGAAGCTCTACCAGCTGCAGTACAAGGATCAGGAGCTGGGAACCGGTCCCGGCGGCGACGTTCGCCTCGAACCTCTAAGCGCCGACTAAATCTGAGCGCGAAATCAATCTGAACGCGGAGATTTCGTCGCGAAAGCGACAAATTCCTCCCGAAGCTGACAACTTCCGTCCTTCTGAACCGTAGCCGAAGAATCCCTGTATTTCGTCTGTAACGCCCAGGTCTCCACGAAACCTGTCAACCCCTGAAGCGACCGAAACTATTCTCTGGCCTGGAGTTACATCTGCCGAATGAATGCTGTTCCGCCGCTATACTGGATGCAGCGGGTGAAAGCCGGGGAATGACAGGCCCGCAGATGGAAGTCCGGACTTAAGTCTTTTTATCCCAAGACTTTGCATGAATTGGTATAGGGATAGCCTACTCGTACCGAAGCGCTTCAATAGGATCGAGATTGGCAGCCTGGATGGCAGGAATCATTCCGCTGACGATGCCAACCACAACCAGAACGGCTGTCGCCACAATCACGATGTTCGGCGAAATCAGCAGATAGATATCGGCAGCGCTGGCGTTGGTGGCAATGGCACTGTAGAAGGTAATGCCGCCCACCACCTTGCTCACGGTGAAGGCGAGCAGGATGCCTCCGAAACCGCCGACACCGGTAATGACGAGGGCCTCGGCTAAGAACTGAAAAAGGATATGGCGCTTGCGAGCGCCAAGGGCCTTCTCGATGCCGATCTCCCGCGTTCGCTGCTGCACACTGACCAGCATGATGTTCATCAGCCCTATGCCCGCAATCCCAAGCGTAAGAACTCCAATAAAAAGAAGCAGCGCCTGCAGGCCGATCGAGATCAGGCGAAACTGTGCCAGTTGCGACATGATGTTCGCCACCCACATCGCATTCTTATCGGTGGGGCGAAATCCATGCGCCGCTCCCATCTGGTTGCGCAACGCCCGCTCCACCGCCATATGATCGCCGTGGTAATTCATCCAGATGCCGTCGAGATACTTGGTGTCCTTGATGTCTCCCATGGTGGGAAACGGAATGTAGCTGACACGGTTGATATTGTCGTCTCCCTCCTGCATCTTGGGTTTAAGGACACCGACCACCTCGAAGCTGATGCCGTTGATATGGATCTTCTGACCCAGCGGAAACATCCCGGAGAACAGCTTCCTCTTCGCCTCGGCTCCGATGACGACCACATGATTGCGCTGCTGCATGTCCGCCGGGGAGAGGAACCTGCCCTCATCGATCTGGATGTTCATGATGTCCGCAAGCTCCGGAGTGACTCCGTCGACCTCCCACGTAAACGTGTGGAGGTCGTTCTGGACGGGAACCTGCTTCCAGAGCATAGGAGACACATGCATGATCCCGGGAACAGTCTCCTGAATACGCTCGACATCATCCTGCTTGAACCTGACCTTGATACCGGCTTTAGTTCCTCCGGCCTGCTCACTGGTTGTCCCGGGAAAGATGCCGATCATGTGCGTTCCCCACTGCGCAAAGATCGCCTCAAAGGCGCGCCCGAACCCAGCCCCGTAAGCGAGCAAAAGAACCACCGTGGCGATTCCCCATGCCATCCCGACGACAGTAATTGCGGTGCGGCGGCCATTGAAGCGCATGGCCTCCATCGCCTGAAGAAAGATATCTCTGATCATCGGGTCTATTCCTTTCTGAGGGCTTCTACCGGCTCGAGCGAGGCTGCTTTGCTCGCCGGATACAGCCCCGCAACAACTCCACACAAGACAAGGGTTCCCATCGCCATCGCCGCAGACCAGGGCACCAGTCGGGGAGGATCAAAGCCCATCTGGTTATTTCCCATTGCCTTGCCCAGAGCAAACATCAGAAGTCCTGCACCGATAATGCCGATCATCCCGCTCAGTCCCGTAAGCAGCAGACCCTCGAGAAAAAACTGCATCAGAATGCTGCGATTCGTCGCTCCAAGCGCCTTTCTCAAGCCAATCTCCCGGGTCCGTTCGGTAACAGTCACCAGCATGATGTTGATAATCCCGACAGCACCGAGAGCCAGCGTAACGATGCCGACTCCGCCAAGAAAGACATCCATCGCCGTGAAGATGAGTCCTACTGTTCGCTCAGATTTGATGGTGTCCCATTCTTCGAAGGCGTCTTTGACCGCTGGATCGAAGCCGTGCCTTTCAGCGATGACGCGATGGACCTCGGCTTTGGCCGTCTCATTCAGATCAGGAGTAGAAGGCTGGTACTGAATGGAAGAGACCGAATCTTCAGGAATGTTCTCGCCGGTCATCGGAAACAGCTCGAGCATCGTCGACAAAGGAATGTAGAGCCTTTGATTGTCGCCATCGTTATTGCCACGACCAATCTTCTGCGCGACACCAATCACCTGGAAACGAGCTCCGTTAATCGTGATGAAAGCTCCCACAGATGGGCGACCGGGAAAGAGCAGCTTGTTGTTTTTCTGGCCGAGGACGACGACCCTCCGGCGCTGCGCCACATCATCGACATTGAGGAAGCGGCCCTCGTCGATGGGAATATTGCGAATCTCCGGATAATTTGCCTCGACTCCCATGACTGAGCCTCCGGAGCTGGAGAACTCGCTGACCTGCTTGAGGTCACCCCGGTTGATGAAGGCCGTGACATTGCGCACATGCTGGGCCTGCTGGCGAATGGCCACCGCATCACTCACCGTCAATTTATACGGGCGCATTCCGGTGTGCTGATTCGGCATCGCAGGAATGGTCCCGCCCCAGGTCATGATGACATCCTGCCCGAGCTGAGCCAGGCCCCGACGTTGTCCGGAACGAAAACCCTCCCCAAGTCCAATCAGGAGCAGAAGCGAAGCCACGCCCCAGGCGATTCCAAACATGGTCAGAAACGAGCGCAGCTTATTCGCGGCAATGGATCGGAAGACCTGAGCGAAGATGTCAACAAGGGCGCGCATGACGGTTCTTTGACTTAGATATCACTTTTTTGTTACGCAACGGGAAGCAAAAGAGTTCCATATGTGATGAAAGGTACCCAGAATGAGCCGAATTGGTACCGAACCGGGGTGAGTGACCCTAACTCATGTTTTTTGTGAGAGCAGCAGCCTCCGGATCGGGCATCGAATCCGGAATGGTACCGAGACGCCGGAAAAAATCCTCAACAGCGTCAAGAACGGCAGGCGCAATCTGTGCCGGATAGAGAACTTCTACAGAGCTTCCCTTCAATACCTCTCCCCGGATAGCGACACAACGATCGGGCCTATAAACGCAGGAGGCGAGGTCGGTAATACTGAGGGCGACACTCGGCGTGCACAGGATGGTTTTGGGAGGGGCCATGCGATCGACCATGCTGAATATCTCGAGCTTGGACTCAAGTTCATCGGGGACAAAATCGATGGCAATGTCGGCTTCGCGCACGGCACCCTCGACGGTAGAAGCCAGTTCAAGCTCTCCATACCCTCCCCGCAGGCTGAGATCGGAGTACTCCATCTCGGCCCTGCGCAGATTGGAAGGCATGACATCTTCGAGGACAACGTAAAAACCAGCGGCTGCACAGGCCATCGCAAAGCTCCGGCCCGCCTTGCCTGCCCCGATCACGGCAACCACGCGGATTGCAGGACGAGGCTCCGTCATCTTGATCACTTCTTTCCTGCAACAGCGGCGAGCACCGAATCATAGCTGGGATCGGCATGCTTGATGTGTTCTGCAACACGCTGGCGCTCCTCTTCGGTCAGCGAAGGCAGAACGGCGAGAATACGACGCAGCGTCACCGAAATGTCGTCAACGTAGTTCATGGTACGGATGGCTTCGCCAGAGAGAGGCATGGATACTCCTGTGTTTTGAGATTACGTCTTCAGTCTAAATCGTCTGGCTGGACTCTGCCGAGACGCTTGAGAGGGTATCCACTACTGATTGAGGAGGAACGTATCCGTCTCGGTCCGTCATTTCCATCAAAGCTGCCAGTTGAACCGCAAAATCCAGATGAAGTGCGTCGGAGTGATAACGCCATGCCCAGTTGCCATAGGAGGCTGCCGGCGTATTCATCCGTGCTTCGCTCCCGAGATGGAGGACATCCTGTAGTGGGAAGATACAGATACTTGCTACAGACCGTGCGGCGGCACGCATCATCGCCCAGACAATCTCCCCTTCGTACCGTATCGGATGCAGATAGGTCTCGGCGTTCGTGCGTTCCTGCGGACTCGCGTTTTCGCGCCACCATCCCAGCGTCGTGTTGTTGTCGTGGGTTCCGGTGTAGACGACGGTGTTCGGCACGAAGCAGTGCGGCAGGTGGAGATGGGCTGTACGGTCTGAGAATCCAAACTGGAGGACCCTCATACCTGGCATCTGAAAGTGCTCCCGCAGCTGATTAACTTCGGGAGTGATCAGGCCAAGGTCTTCCGCTATAAACGGCAGGTCTCCAAAGATGGTCTTCAGGTGATCGAAGAGCTCCATTCCTGGAGCTTTGATCCAGCTTCCGTTGATCGCCGTTTCTTCCTGAGCCGGAATCGACCAGCAGGCTTCGAATCCGCGGAAGTGATCGAGACGGATCATGTCATAAAGGACAAGCGACCGGCGAATGCGAGCGACCCACCAGTCGAAGCCTCGCTCCGTCAAGGTCTGCCATTTGTATAAGGGATTTCCCCACCGCTGCCCTGTAGCCGAAAAATAATCGGGAGGCACGCCAGAGACGCGGAGCGGCATCCTTGAATCATCGAGTTCGAAGATCTCGGGATGAAGCCAGACGTCGGCGCTGTCATAGCTCACAAAGATCGCGACATCGCCGAGAATACGGATGGAACGATCCGAGCAATATTTTCGGAGCGCACACCATTGTTCTTCGAAGAAGAACTGAATGACCTGTTCGACAGCAAGTTCCTGCGCGGCACTTGTGCGCAATTCTGCGATCGCGTCCTTTTGACGATGCGCAAACGGTTGCGGCCAGTAATTCCAGCTTGCGAGCTGGAATCTTCTCCGAAGAACTGTAAACATCGCGTAATCCGGAAGCCATGGATCATTGTGTTGCACAAACGCGTCGTATCTGGCGCGATCCTCCTGAGAGGCGCGATTGAGAAAGTTATTGGCTGCCTCATGGATCAGAGGTAGTTTCTCGAGGGTCGCCCGCTCGAAGTCGACCGGTCCGTCGTGTCCCGCAAGGCCAGCGATTCGTTCTGGGGCGAGCCAGCCGGCCTCAACCAGCTTCTCAAGACTGATGAGCAAAGGGTTCCCCGCAAAGGCGGAGAGAGCCGAGTAGGGAGAGCTTCCGTAGCCAGTAGGGCTGAGAGGAAGAACCTGCCATAACCTTTGTTTGGCTGCCGCCAGAAAATCTACGAAGGCATACGCGGCCGGTCCAAAGTCTCCTATTCCTCCGTAAGAAGGGAGCGAAGTGACATGCAACAAAATTCCGGACAACCGCGCCTGATTGACTTCCCCACTGCTCATCACACCCCCATAGTAATCAGACTAGCGTTTTTGTGACAGGCACAATGCTTCTGGCCCAATATTCGGACTGTGACAGGTCTGATGCTAAAAAGAACGGGCCCGTTCTCAGAAGAGAACAGGCCCGCTCCATCGGTTGCGACTTGAGCGCGTTAGCTTCCTGCGCTGCCGCCGGGCAGGGCGGGTGCCGCAGGCTGCCGCTTGGAGTAACGGATTGCCCCGGCCTCTTCATACTTCTTCGTGAGATTGCCCACGTAGACTCGGAAGAGTTCCTCACGCTGATCGTTCAGCAGTTGTTCGCGTGTCTGGTCAAAGTTCTTCGCGATCTCTTCAGACGTCGGCTCCTGCTTGTCGGTGACGGTAAGGACAACACCAGAGCGTCCCAGATTGATCGGGCCAGAGATGGCGCCTTTATTGAGCGTAAAGGCTACCGATGCAGGACCTCCCATCGATCCGATCTCCGGAACCTGCGCGTCGCGGGCAACCAGATCGCTGGTCTTGACCGTGATCTTCATCTCCGCAGCGGCCTTTTTGAGGTCGTTGAGAACTTTGGCCCGGTCTTCGAGCTTGCTGAGCTGCGTATTCAACAGCAGGGGTACCTGCTGATAGCGATAGTCATCGAGGATATGCGTCTTATACTCCGCGAAAACAGGAGCGTGGGCAGCCTTAATATCCGCCACCTGGAAGACCGCAAATCCGTCACCAGTGGAGACAGAGGCGGGATCGGCTCCTTTGACGACCGAGAACGCCTGGGTCAGCATTGCAGATCCGTCGGAGAGACCAGCAATGACGCCGTCCTTCGCAACGTAATCCGTGCTCACCACATGCAGCCCGCGGGATTCAGCCGCTTTCTCGAGCCCGTTCTTCTTGGCGTCGGCGGCGAGCTGTGAAGCGTAGGTCTGCTCCGCTGCTCCCACACGCTGCTGTTCGAGGATCGGAACGATCTCTGCCTTGACCTCTGAGAGAGGCCGCAGATGAGCTGTCTTCTTATCTTCGACCTGAAGGATGTGGTATCCAAACTGCGTTTTGATGACGTCGGAGGTCTGTCCCGGCGCAAGGGTGAAGGCTACCTTGTCGAACTCAGGAACGGTACGGCCGCGATCGAGCCATCCCAGTTCGCCACCCTGCGTCTTGCTACCCGGGTCGTCCGAGTTCTTGCTGGCGAGATCGGCAAAGTTTCCGCCGCTCTTAATCTGCTTCAACAGATCGTCAGCTTTCGCCTTTGCAGCTGCGTCCGTCTTGCTGTCAGTTCCGTTAGGAACAGCGATCAGGATATGACGTACCTTGACCTGCTCCTTCACTTGGTACTGGGACTGATGCTGATTGTAGTAGCCCTGTACCTCGGCATCCGTGATCTGGGGCTTGCCGCCAGGAACATTCGAGGCGTCGAACGAGACGTACTGAATCTTGCGGGTCTCCGGGATCGCGGTGGCGTAGCGGGCCTGATTGTCCTTAAAAAACTTCTCGAGATCTGCGTCCGAGGGGTTGATGGTCTTACGCAGATCATCGGAAGAGAGGACGGCGTAATCGAACTTGACCTTAGTTCCCTGCTGCCTAAAGGCCTCACGTACGGCATTGTCAGAGACCGTAACCCCGCCGGTGATCAGAGCCTGCAGGCGCTGCAGCTCCATATCGCTCTTAATCTGCGATTCGAAATCCGCACGGTTCACCTGGAAGAAGTTCTGGACGAAGTTCATGTACGCATCGTCGCCAATGTACTTGCCGCCGGGAAAGAGATACTGCGCAAAGGGACCGATCTGGAGCTCGCGACGCAGGTCTTCATCGGTGACCTGCAGATTGAGACGATCTGCCTCGTGCTTCAGAATTTGCCGCTGCACCAGGATCTGCCCGGCACGCTGCGTCATATAAGGCATCAGAAACTCGGGCAGACGCTGCTGCTGCAACTGACGTGTCGCGAGCTGGTTGACCTCAGTCATCTTCACCGTTGCGCTGTTGACACCAAGCCGGCCAAAGAAGCCTGTTTCGCGCACGGTGGCAAAGTTATTGGCATTGTTGGTGTCTGAGTTGTCAAACACTCCAGGAACGAGCGTGATCACCATCGTGATGCATGCAAAGCCAATGATGACAGCAAAGAGTATCTTCGTGATGCGGTTGTCCTGCTGCAGAATACGAATCATGCTTGACTGAAGACCTTCACCATACCGCCACCGTCATACCACGGATGTGCGGCCGCCCGGAATTTGCGAAGCCAGAACATACGCCTCGAGAGCGTGCACTGGATGCAGGGCAAGGAACAAGTATAAATCAGGCGCAGAGTAGATTTCTTTTCCTTTCCCTGCCAACCCGCCACAACAAGACAATGGACGAGAGAGATACGAAAAGGTTTCGTCACGAGATAGCGCGACAGGGGTGGAGACCGCCGCCTGCCGCGCTATCGGTCGTAACTCTATTTATTGTCAGCGATAGTACGGATAAGGATAGTAGGCTGGCCCGTAATAGTAGGGTGGAGGAGGCGGTGGAGGCGGATAATAACGCCGCCTCATCGATTGCGCACTGGGCTGAGGCGGCGGCAACCCTGCCCCGAGCCGGTCAAGTTCCGCCTGGGAGACCGTCATCAAAGCCGTCTGCTGCGCCAGACGGAAGGAGACAATGGCCTCCGATGGCATGGCAGCTTCGCCCTGATGCGATGCAGACGAGACTCCCAACCCCGCGATAGCACCGATCCCTGCTCCTAACAAAGCCCCAGGGCCTCCGCCGGCAATCGCGCCGATGGTTGCTCCAGCTGCCCCAAGCCCAACCGTCGTTCCTACCGTCTGGCCGGTCTTGTCGTAACCTCGCTGCGACCAGGCAACGGTTGCCAAAGGATAAGGATGGCCTTCCAAAATAACCTGGGACAGTTCTAGCGCGATACCGCCTCTTCCCCGCAGGTCGCCTCCGGGTTGAGCGTCCGCAACCTGACCCTGAATACTTGCCCCACGTGGGATTGCAACCATGCCTTCTACAAGAACATCGTTCAAAACGACGCCATCAAATGGGGCTCCAGGCTGGGTGTGACGGCTGTCCATTGCCTGATTGATTCGTACGCGAATCATTGTTCCCGCCGGAACAATCACGGACCGTCCTGCCTGTTGCTGGACACGATAGGACTGCCGGGGGCCCTGATAAGGCTGCGACGGATAAGGCTGAGAGGGAGCCGGATAGCCAGCCTGCTCCTGAGAACGCTCGACAGGAGCGGCTGCTCCCTGAGGCGGAGCAGGAGCATCCTGTCGAGGGTACTGCACGGCTACATCAGGAGCATTTGCCATCGACGGGTCATTCGCCGGCGGAGCTGCTCCTTGACTCGTCTGCTCAATCGGCTCTTCGGGAGGCTGCGAAACCCCTGTCTGAGCCGGAGTAGCCGGAGCGCCGATGGTCAGCTCATCCACAACCTTCTTGACACCTGCTGTGTTAGCGACCAGTTGCTCCGCTCGGTCCCGCATCGCTTCGGTCTCGACGGAACCACTGAGTGTCACCGTTCCATACACCGTCGTTGAACCGATTGGCTGATCGGACAAGTCCGGCGCACTGGCCAGGGATTTGAGAACATTGGCTTCAATCTGGGCATCGGGCACGGGCTTGTCTTGTGCCTGACCCACTGTAGATAAACCAATCGCCAGCACCGTCCCGCCCGCAGCCTTCCACCAACGACCGTCCCGCCTCATACCCCATTCCTCCAGCGAACATCCGCAGTCTATAGAAACGCCTTTTCTGCGAGAAAGTTACGGTGATGCCGAATGGCTCGCCACGATAAAGATGCAGCTATTTTTGATGCACCGGCATGAAAAGTCTTCTTGACATCTCGATGATCAATATATAACCATTTAGTTATGCAATATCCTCTCAGCTCCGAGAAACTGGACGTCGCGTTTATGGCACTGGCTGATGCCACCCGCAGGTCCATCCTGGCGCGCCTTACCTTGGGCGATGCCAATGTCATGGACCTGGCTGCGCCGTTTTCGATGAGCCAACCCGCCATTACCAAACACTTGAATGTGTTGGAGCGAGCCGGACTGATCTCACGAACCAAGGTAGGCAGGCTCCGACGGTGCAGAGCCGAGAGAGAAGCTATCTCGGAGGTAACGGGATGGCTTGAAACCTACCGACAAGCGTTGACCGCTAACTTTCAACGACTGGATTTGCTTTTGGAAACGATGAAAAAACAGGAGAAGGAGAACCAGCGATGAAGGAAATGACCTCCAACAAGCGAATTGAAAAGCCGGAGATCGTCCAGACAGAATCAGTTCCAACGGCAACGCTGTATGCGAAAATTCCGGCAAAAGAGATTCAGAGCCAGATGGGACTTCTATTGAAGGAGCTTTCGGACGAACTGCGCAGTCAGGGGATTAAGCCAACAGGTCCTTGGTTCACCCATCACCTTCGAAGCCCAGGTGAGTTTTTCGACTTCGAGGTTTGCTTTCCAGTCGGAACCCCCGTCAAGGCCAACGGAAGAGTAACGCCAGGCGAATGGCCCGCAAGAAAGATGGTCCGCACTACGTATCACGGCGAATACCAGGGACTAGCGCGCGGATGGCAGGATTTTATGACTGAGATTCAGTCTATGGGATTACAGGTCACGCCGGAGATTTGGGAGGTATATCTCATTGGGCCGGACACGACGAACAATCCTGGCGAATGGCGAACGCAACTCAATCGCGCCATTATTTAGGTCTGCGAAAGGTGCGTCTTCGATGATGCACCTTTCGCACGCTGGAGGACGAGAACTGGAACGGAACGATGACTGGACGACGTCGTTAAAAAATCGGCATCGGACGATTCGAAATGACGATTAAGCATGTAGCGGCAAGCATTCGAATGCTTGCCTCTATTTAAATAAAATATTTTTAGGGAGTTTGCCTGTGTGGCATCAGATCGAAAACTTGATTGGTTGCGGGGGCAGGATTTGAACCTGCGACCTTTGGGTTATGAGTGGCGGTATAAACGTAGTTTCAACGAGTTACAGCTCCTGATCGGTAGCGTAACATAGTCGTAAGTTGTTGAAAGTAGGCTGGCCGAATTCATACACGGGGTTGGTTTGGGGTTGAAAACGACCATGTTTGCCCAAACCCACCCGTGGCGATACTAATACGGTACAGTAGCGATACCTTGACGATACTAATGGGAGACTCTATGATGGCTGTAGAGGTGACATCCATGTTGGCTAACCCTGCATTCGTAAGCGCCGATCCGGCCCTCTTCAATCCAGAGTCAGGCCGGCTCGATGCGGCCCGTATCGCTCGTGAGATTCAGCTTCCCGTCGCTACGATCGCCGAGGCGATTGGCAAGAAGGCCCCAAGCGTTCGCAAGCATCCAGACGCAAGCAGCCTACAGCCAGAGTTGCGTCGGGTATATCGCATTTGGGTAGCCATCGTGGATCTGTATGCGGGCAACAAGAAGAATGCGCGGATCTTCCTGAACGCGCCGAACCGACACTTGGATAGCCAGGCTCCAATCGAATTCATCGAGAGGGGCGACCTTAATCCTCTTGAAGCCCTGGTCGAAGCTATGAGCGCAAGGCAACCGGTATAACGAGACGACATTGCACTCCCTCGAGAAACTTGTCCGAGCCTTGGATAACGCTCCCATTGCGCCCTATTCGGGTTTTGCATACCGGATCATCGCAGACCGATGGAGAGGCTCTCCTCTGTCTGCGATTGGTTCGACCCGGTCTGGCGGTCGTTACAACGCGCCGAACTCATTTCCTGTACTTTACTGTGCCGATAGCCAAATGACGGCCCTAATGGAGGTTGAGGCTCTATTCGCGACGGCGGATGGACAGCTCAAAGGCGCACCACGAGACCCAGATCTCGTTCTCACTATTCAATGTGAATTATTGCGAGTTCTCGATCTTACAACGACCGACCTCTACGCCGGGCTCGGCACTACGCTCACTGAACTCATCAGCCCAACGCCTTCCCGCTTTATTCTCAATGCGCAAGGAGACGCAACCCCGACGCAAAGGCTCGGTGCCGCCTGCTCGTTTAGCGGCAATATTTCCGCCTTGAGAGTTCCTAGCGCCGCGCACCGAAGCGGCTCTTGCCTCAATGTTTTTGTGGACTCCCTTGTCTGTGGGGAGCGGCTCAGCATTCTGGATCGTAGCACTCACATTAACGCTCGAATCGAAGGCGTGATCCCGTCTCCACATCGTAAGAAATGATTTTCCCTAGCTCTGAAGGCAAGCAACATGCTTTTCTCTTGACTCAGTCGCGCCTTTGCCCCGCGACCAATCTTGGGTCTTTAGCGTTGGACAACGTCAATGGAGAATGTCTGCTCCGGGGTTTTGCCCGAAAACTGTAGTGTGAATGTCTTGGTTCCAGTCAGCTTCGTAACGCTGAGGGGGATCGTAAACTTGCGAGTGTCTTTATCTTTTGATTGAGGGAAAGTTGCGATCGTAGCGCCCTCGAAAACCACGCCTGTTGCGTCGGAGAAGTCGAGTCCCTTGAGAGTGATCGGGACGCTATCGTTCCGACGTACGATCTCGGGCGTGGCAACTAGCTTAGGTTTCTCTGGTTCGGCGAGAGACAATGTCCATCGTGTGCGCTGAGTCGGGGTCCTGCCGTATACGTCGAAGCTGACTTTCTTCGCGGCGCCTAAAGTAGTTTCTTTCAGGGCGAGTTGGGCCAAGGTTGGGTTGGCGATTGTGATGCTATCAGGCGCGGGGGCGACCGCACCTAGCGGAAGGGTTGCAGCTCTTAGAACAGGCTGGACGCAAAAATTACCCATCCCAGCCTGTACTGCGGCACATAAAAACGTTGCGTTCGATAGATCGGTAGCAACCACGTCAAACAGCTTTGTGCTTGCCTTTTTGTCTTCATCGTTAAGCGAGATTGCTGTAAATGTGGGAGCAAATTTGAGTGCCCCTTGGACGCGGAAATTCTCGCGGGTCAAGTCGGATAGAACGAGCTGCTTGGATGTTCTGAGGGACGCGGTTGGGGCGATAAAGTCATAATCACATTGGATCTTGCTTCCGGGAGCCGCTGCTTTTGTGCAGTGATCCTTTTCAGGGTTATCGAACGGCTGCTCAAGAGTTCCGAATACCGAAGATCCGATCATCACAAAGGGAGTAGGCTGCCCGTCCTCGGTTGAAGAAAGATCGAACCCATCTCCAAGTTGGAGACGAAGGTGTACCTCCGAGTTTCCATCGGGCTTTGGAAGTGCGGTCTCTTCGATCAGTGCTACCGTGCAAACATTCTTTTTGGGATTTGTCTGCACCGCGAAAGCTTGGCGATGCCCGTTTGACGTCAACATAGTCATATCGCCGGCACGAATCAGATCGTGGATATCCCCAAAGGTTTCGATCGTAGCTCCGTCGAACGCCACAGGAGCAATCGTCTGGGTTGCCGATCTCACGGAGATTCCGGTCGCGAAGAAATCACCCTCCGCACGAAGACGCACCTGGCCGTTGCCGATATCTCCGACTGTGAGCTTTCGGATATGCGGCTGATTACGGACCACGATATCTGTAGGCGTGTTAATCACGCTGCAGCTGTTAACGTAGGTGGCGCCCATAACGCGGTTCTTATTGTCGTACTCACGCCACAATGTTTGTACGTAGATCAAGGGCTGACTATTGTCAGTATCATCGTTTGGGAGCGCCAATTGAGCGAAAACCTGACGGTTGCCGCCACGTACATACGCTTCGCCAAAAACCGGATGAAACTGCCAACCGAAGGCGATGGCGTCACGCGTATTGCCTGCAAAAGGAGGACAGCCGTCCGTCATCCTGTTATCACGTAGTTTCCCCTTGATGTGATAACCGGCCCGCTGCCACCACGGCTCCCAGACTCCCTGATCGGCATCCATTGGATTATTGTTGCCGGGGGGACGTGGCAGGAGTTCTGCCTCCGTATCGGTGTCCCGAGCAATATAGCTGCGATCCTTGGCACGCCCAGTGTTGACTCCGAGACTTACCGGGGCAATTGCGACACCAGCTCCGAACGCATCGGCGTGGCTAGTTAGCTTTGCAACGTTATAGCTCTTTTCCTCTGGCAGCAGGGTCATGATGCTAGGCGGACGATGCCCAACTCTAGGCACGAGAATCACTCTCACTTCAGCTACCGCGTGGGGATACTGCTTGGGTGGCGTCAACGAAACCGTAAATCCTACAGTCGTTTGTTCTCTCAGCCCAACCGCCCTGGTATCGGAGGTCATATATTTGTCCGATTCTGCGCCCCTCATGAGTAGCCGGTACATCTCGATTTGGGAATTGAGCTGTACCTGTTTATCGAGCAGATCCTCTGGGGAAAGCGATGTAGACGTAGGAGCCGAAAAACCTGGGGTCGAGATGGCCGTCGGAACACTGGCGCTGATCTGCGGTGTAGTGACTGTAGAAGCCAAACTAGATGAGGTATTGCCGCCGCTCGTCTGAGTATTCGTTCCTGCCGGGATCGTGGTCACACTTGCCGACGATGATGGGGCACCTGCACTTGCAACGCAGGTTGTCGTCGCCCCCACTGAACCTGGAATCATCCCGACAGGACAAGTAACTGTGATCGTTCCTCCTCCGCTGATCGGAGCCACGATTTGGGAACTATTGTTCGTCGCCGAACCAGATGTTGCGGTAGTCGAAAGACCGCTGGTCGGTGTAGTGGTGGCCTGAGCAGAGAAATAGGAGGTGTCACGCGAAACTCCCTGAAAGGAGCCAATCGCACCGAATATGGATTGTCCAGAGAACCCCTGTATCGCCTTGAGTTGGGTTTCACTTTCTAGCAGCATTTGTCGCAGGGTAGCTGTGTCGTAAATCTTCGGCGTATCAACTGAGATTCCATTCAGCCACTTCGCCTCGTTTATCACCTGGGGGGCCGCCTGCAACACAAGTGTTACCGAGTCCTTAGGATCTGAAGGATAAGCGCGACATCCGTTGGGAAGGTGGTAATAGTTGATCGTCACCGTCTGGGAAGATTCATATGTGAATGGTGCGTCGTTTGGGAGCAAATCGACGCCATTGACGTTGACAACCTGAGAAGCGTCTGACACTAACGTGTCGAAGATCTGAGTTCCCGATGACGTTTGTTGGGCAGCTACCACGAGTTCGCCTTTGGCATTTCGAGCCAGAGCAACCTGAAAATAGCATCTCTCCAAGTCGGAGATCATGAATTGAGCAGAGCATAGCCTAGATGTGAGCTCCGCCGCCGCCTGATCCGATGTCCTTCTTCGCGAAGCCGCTAGGTTCCCGATCGTGATTAGAATCATCGGGCGATCAGTTGTGGAGAAGATGAAGGCTGACGACTGCTGCAGGAGATCTATCACCCGTCCATTCGTGGCGCTTGCCAGTGCCACAATCCGACGCGGCGGATCGTCGCCTTGCATATTCTTGTCAGCCGAAAGCTGTTGAGCATTGATTGCCGCTTGCGAAGTCTTAGAAAGGGCTACGCGGAAGTCTGGCGGTAGACTGATCGCGTTGAATCCGGTCAGGAGGTCTTTAAGTTGCCGTGTCGCTAACTCCAGCACCTGCAGCGTCGCGGTACTCGGTACATTAGCGGTTACTTCAGATCCGCGGTCTGTTTGTCTCGTCGTGGCTACTGTCGATGTTTTGGCCTGTAACTGCTGAGCGGTGTCAGACTGCCCATTAGGGACCAAAAAACGTTGCGGGCGCTGCTCTATTTCCAAGCAAAGCGACGGACTTGTATTGCCGCCAAATGGAAATCGCACGATGTGCTGCGACGAATCGCTAACACAGCCCGGGTTGGCTGGGGCTTGCGCGGTCTGTGCATAAGTTGTGGGAGCGAGATTTACGGCTGCAGTCAAAACAAAGGCAATCAAAGCTCTGCGCATGTGTGGCACCTTGCAGTGACCCGAACTACAGATACAGCTCCGCATACTCTGAACATCGCGCAGCCAGAATCCGGATCCCAAGTCTTGTACGGCGGTGCCCAATTATATCAATAGTTTCGATCGCATCAAGGAAGAATATCTGGTGAGCATCCGGCTCGACTGGGGAACGAAAAATCAGAACTTATTCCTCTCATTGATAAGCGATGTTCCAGCGTTTATTGGACACACTTCCCAGAACGACTCTACGTTGGCGCATATCGCAACCGATTCCCGGTTGAAATGAGGTGCCAAATGCAGATCAAACTCAGGTTCGACTCGCGGCTCGCCAATCGGTGGGCTGAACGCTTTTCCAAACAACGTCTCATCCATGCCGCGCGAGTGCTGGCACCAACGCTTCTCGCGCTATCCCTCACAACCGCTGCTCACGCTCAAGGCACGATGGACTTCTCAGGCGCTCAGACGCTCATGGGCACGTTCAAAACTTTTGCCATGTACGCCGGGGCCGTCATTTGCCTTGGTGGACTGATTTTCGCCGGCATCCGCATGATGTCCGGACGGTTTCAGGACGCTATTCCCGGACTCTTCGGTGCGCTTTTTGGTGCCGGCGTTCTCGGCTGGGGAGCTGGCTGGATCGGCTCGCTTACCGGGCAGTCGATGTAGGAGGTGACATCGGCTATGACTCGGCGAGGAGAACCGCAGGCAATCAATCAAGCGCTGAATCGTCCGAGAGCCAAACTTGGTCTCGACCTCACAGCATGGATGGCGATCGTATTCGTCTGCATTGCGGTTTTTCTCGTTGGGTTTCGCCTATTGGCGATGATGGCCTTTCCCACGCTGACGATTGGCGCGTGGCTCATCATCCGCAAACACCCAAAGATGTTCCAACTCTGGGGCCTGAGCCTGAGCCAGAAGAGCTACTATGACCCACGCAAAGACTGAGCAAGCAAAATCCGTTCCGTGGTTCGCTAAGGCTGGTGCGGCGTGCAGCATCGTCCCGATTGCCCGCTTCGTGAGCGACCATATCTTCGCTCTGAAAGGCGGCGGATATGGATGCCTCTTTCAGCTCTCCGGTCTGGACGCGGAAGGGTTGACTGACCAGGAGTTGGAATCGCAACTCCGCATGATCGAAGGTGCATTGGCCGGATTGCCAGAAGGAGCCTGCCTTACGCAATACACGCGCGTCCGGTCTGGATTCGAGTTACCGTGCGATTCACGGTACCTAAACCCCGTAACGAAGGTGTTTGTCGAGGATCGCCTTAGCTTCCTTGAAGCGTCAGCAGCGTTTCGCCGGATCGACCTGCATTGGTGCCTCACGCTGGAGCCGTCTAGGGTGAAAGCCTTCGAGCGCAAGCCGCAGGAGAACACTGCTGCCACGTCGCGAATGCTTGCAGAACTGGAGAAGATGGCGGCACTGCTCGCTGGGAATCTTGGCAGTTCTATCGGACTACGCCTGCTCGACAAGCAGTGTGCCTTCCAATTCTTTAGCTATCTCTTCAACCTACAAGACTGGGCAGAATGGGGGCAGCTTCGTATCGACTCCGGCGTGGACCGCCAGATCGTACAAGCTCCTGTGGCCTGGGAGAGCGACCATCTCCGCATCGGCAGACGTATTGCGATAGCATCCTTTGCTCGACATGGCGACCCAAATCCACCTCCACCGCACGGCATGAGATCGACCAGCAGGAAAAGTTCATCAGCTTCTTCAGGGTTGGCGTGCTCTCGCGGGTGATGGCTGGCAAGGACACGGCATCGCTCGATACCGGAGCCGGTGCGAAAGCTGCCAATGTTGCAGTTGATGACCTCAGTGATGTGATTCGCGCGCTCGATAAGAAAGCCCAGGGTGAATATCCGCCAGAAGCGCGACGACGGAGGCATGAAGAAGACACTGACCGCCTACCTTCGCCGTGCGGATGAAGGCACCCTCTCCCGGCTGTTGGTAGAAGCAAGCATTCTGCTGGCAGCTTCACGCGGCAACGCCACGGCCATCCTCAAGGATGCCGCCGCTGTGTACAAGGTGGACACCGAAGCCATCGGCCTGAAGGTCAAGCAGGAGTTCGCGGCCAAGGAAAAGGCAAAGAAGGAGGCCAAGCCAGTGGTCCCCGGAACGGTGAAGAGTCGCAAGGCGGCATAGTCACTTTGGGGAGCCGCGAGGCTCCCCAAATTTTGCTGTGGTGGGCGGCTCCGCGCCGGGCGGCAGGACGACGTTCCCCCTTCCTGCACTTTTCCCCTTTACTGCCTGCGGCGCGCCAACTTCCCACAAGCGTTTATCGGTACCTGACTGAAAATTCTCTTTCTGTTGACATTTAGTTTCCATGGAAAGTACCATGGTTTCCATGGAAACTAACAAAGCAGGAGTTCACCGGTTAACTCCATTGGAGGGGCACCTTGGATATTGGCTCAGACGCGTCTCGAATGCCGTTTCAGGCGCGTTTGCCCGCGCCCTCCAGGAGAAGCAAACTTCGGTTGCGGAATGGGTGCTTCTGCGTGAGCTGCACGAGCGCGGACAAACTGCTCCAGGCGAGTTGGCCGATAGCTTGGGATTGACTCGAGGGGCGGTTTCCAAAATCGTCGACAAACTCGATACGAAGGGCTGGATTCAGACGGAGGCGAAAGAGGGCGACAGCCGGTTCCGCCTGCTTTCCATTACACGGGCAGGACGGCGCAGTCTTCCTGTACTCGCCGAGATTGCTGACCAAAACGATGCGCGCTACTTCGATTGTCTGAGTGCAAGAGAGAAGAGCGTTCTTCGGGAACTGCTTATCAAACTTGCAGATCACAACTACATCCACGATGTTCCAACCGAATAGGAGAAATCTCATGAGCAAACCGATCGATAACCTGACTCAAGCTATGAAATTTGCTGGCGCGAGCCGTCCCCGCGTGGGTGGCTTTCCATACCTGGCAGAAGTTCTACGAAAAGCTGGCGTGACGCGCAACGTATGGTCGCTGCCATCCTGCCAGAGCCTGTACCTGACGCAGGAAGGACCAGTCGTCATGCAGGGCGCACCTTTGGTCAACGGTGCCGTCGATGTACCGGCCTTCGATGAGGAGGCCCTGATCAAGGCGCTTCGCGTGGATCAGGCTGGTGAAAGTACATTCCCCGAGTTTCTGGATGCCACCTGGCGAGCTGGAGTCGTGCGCTATGACGTAGACCTGAAAGCACGCACCGTGGCCTACCAAGGCTGCAATGGGGAGGAGTACATCGAAGCCTATCCTGCAGTCACCGTCGCCTGAATGCGAACGGGGTGCCGATTATTAAGAGTTCTCTGGAGGCTCCATGTTTCAAGTTATATTTACACTGATTGCGATTGTGTGCGCATCTGTTCACCTTGCATTCTCATCCGAACGCCGCAGCAGTGTTGCGGCAATTGCCAGAACATATCTGCTGTATTTGCTCTTCTTCTATGTTGGCTTGATGGGAGTGCTCACCTCGTATGCACACGTCTTCCGCCCGGTTGAAACATCGGCATCCATAGGATGGTCGACAAGCCCTTATGAATACGAAGTCGGGATGGCGGACCTCACCGTTGGCATTTTAGGCGTTCTGTGTCTGAAGTTTCGGGCCGACTTCTGGTTGGCGACAGCAATTGCAAACGCAGTCTGGTTGCTGGGGGATGCCATCGGGCACTTTCGGCAGATGACAATTAACAACAATCACGCCTCCAACAACTCAGGTATCTTCCTGGTCACCGAGATCATCATGCCGCTTGTAATTCTCGCTTTGACTCTCTACCACCGTCGGGAGGGCAAAGTCGCCTGACAGAATCGTGGGTGCTAAAGCCCAATGCGCTCTAGAACAACATTCGTCCGGGGAAGTCGGGTTCCCGTCAGCGGCCGGAGCCAGAAGAATGGCGACCTGCGGTTCGTTCCCCCTTCCTGCACTTCTCCTCTTTGCTGTCTGCGGCACTCAGATAATGAGAGCGTTTTTAGGATCAAGTCGAATTGATAGACTCGCCGTATGGCGCTCTCCTTCGACTCCCAGCCAGACCTTTCCGGCGGCCGGCTCCGCATCAGACCACTACTAGCGAGTGATCTCGAAGATCTATACCTTGCGGCAAGTGCTCCGGAGATATGGGCGGGCCACCCTTCGACGGATCGATACCGACGAGAGGTTTTCGAACCTTATTCGAGAACGCTCCTAGAAAGTGGAGGAACGCTTGTAATCATCGACCGTGCCGAGAACCGCATCATCGGTTGCTCTCGGTACTACGTGTCGCCGGATCAGCCTGAAAGCATCTCCATTGGTTTTACTTTTCTTCATCACAGCCACTGGGGCGGCGGTACGAACTTCGAACTGAAACGGCTTATGCTAGACCACGCCTTCCTGACCTTTTCCGAGGTCTGGTTCCACATATCTCCAATAAACGTTCGCTCACAACATGCAACCAAGAAACTTGGTGCAGAATACATTGGGAATGCGGTTCTCGACCTTTCCGGTCAGCCGAGCCATTGGATGTGCTTTCGTCTTTCAAAGAAAGCTTGGGACTTGACGTGCCGCGATCATTCATCGTCGAGCGCGTCGGCTCTTCGGAAGTAATCCCCAACTGACGATAAAGTTATGACGTCGCCCTTGAGTGGATCTGTCGAGCAGCAGGGAGTTGATCTATTCCGAGAAAGTGGTTCGACTCAGGAGGTACACCCGAACCAGCGGTTGATGGATGTTTTGGCTGCATCGATGTCAATCTCTGATTCGGAAAGCCAAGCGACGAATCCGTCTGGTCGGACAAGTAACGCGTTGAGGCCTTTATTGTCTCTCACTTTTGTAGAGACATACTTCAAGCGACTTGAGAAGGGTTGAACTAAACCTTCCAGCATCGTGTTATCCGCAAAATCCAGCAGTAGGCCCTTCCCCTCGTTCAGCAGGCCCCCGAGCCGAGTACCATCCTCGAATTCAAAATCAGGCGCGCTGCAACCGATGAGAGGATGATCCCCACCAAAGGCATATCGCGTTGACATGCCAGACATCTTTTCCACGAAATAGGTCGTAGCATCCCGTGTTTGAATAAGGTCGCGGATGACAGTTGCAATGCACGGGCATGAGGGTCAGGTCGCATGATTGCAACTTGCGCGCGAGTCCAATCCAGTGCCCATGCTCCTATCGGATGACGTTCCGTGTTGTATGTGTCAAGAAGATCTGCCTGCGCCCAACCTTTGATCGTCCCAGCGAGTTTCCAGCCGAGGTTCATCGCGTCACCGAGACCCGTATTTAATCCTTGCCCTCCGAGTGGCGAATGTACGTGAGCAGCATCGCCGGCGAGCAGGATGCGGCCTTTTCGATAAGTCGTTGCCTGACGCGCCCGGTCCGTATAGGTTGACGCTACACTCATGGCGGATAGGCTAACGTCGGTCCCCGAAACGCGGCGCAATACTTCCTGCAGACCCTCAAGGGTGATGACTTGGCTACGATCAAATGATGCATCGTCAAACTCCACCATGCCGATACGATCCGGCCCGGGGCCGACAAGATACATGCCTCTTTCGGTCAAATTGAAGCCGGGCCGGAGCTTCTCAGGATCGGCGATCTTGACCGACGCCGTATATCCTGTGAACTCTGGTTCAGTGCCCGCAAATTCAAATCCCGCAAGTTTTCGAACAATACTACGGCCACCGTCACAGCCGACCAGCCACTGTCCTTGAAAAGAGTTCTCTCCAGCATAGGCGGTTACCCCGTCTTCATTTTCTGTAAAACCCGAAACGTCTATGCCTCTCCGAAGGTCAACTCCTAATTCTGCCGCACGTTCAGCCAGCAACAGTTCAATGGCTTCGAGACTGACCATGCCACCGGATGCTGAGGGCCCCGGTATCGCGAACTTACGATCTGAAAAATCAACTTTTTCCATGTCGAGCATAATGCCGGCAAAGTGGCCGGCGAACCGAGGTGCGGGTGTGCCTTCCCGATCACCTGCACCTCGCATCTCCAAACCTGTTTTTTGGTTCGCATTCATCCAACCAAGTGAAGCCGCCCGAACGGCGTCAAGCAGTCCGCGACGATAGAAGGCTTCAACGGAAGGCAAATTCAGACCTCGCATTGCCATCCACCCGGCCTTCAACAATGAATTCGGATCTTGCATACGCTCCAGCACAAGCACTGAAACTCCTGTCAGACGTAGTTCACAGGCCAGAAACAAACCGACGGGCCCTCCGCCGACAATCACGACCTCATAGGTCATTGGAATACTCCGCATTGCAATCCTTTTCGTTAGATGGCGAGAAAGGGTGGTGCCTCGTGAGCGTCTCGGAAACCCAGATGCTTGACGCCCATCATCCTGTCGACAGGCGACGCCACAAAAGACCGATTCTCACAAGCTTTATTTGATCAACCAGCGCCGAAGCCAGCGCCAGATTACTTGCGGCCGTCCAGGACATCCAAATATGTTCGGCACAGACCACGTTGGTATTCGTTGTACCAGTCACATTTAGAACCACGCCGGAGCTGAGGTGACCGCGTTGCGGAGGTCTCAGGCGCTGAAAACGAAAACGGTAGTTCCTAGCATTCTGAGCATTAGTTCAGAGCAAAACATTGAGTCGACAAGAGGAAGTCTACCGAACGGCCCGTTCGGTTTCATGTAAAGATTTGTCGTTTGAAGAGCTCTTCCGAAACGAATATAGCGTCCGACATTTCTTTACAGTAGCGGGAGCATCGAGGCAGAGGACATACGTGTCTATCTGATTGGAAACGGTCACCATGAAGAGTGCTCTTGTGGTGATGCACTCCAATCCAATTCGGAGCCTTCGATATGAAGAAATTGTTTATCACATTAGCTGGAGCCGCTGCTCTCATTTCATCTACAGCATGGTCTCAAGTTGTCGTGCGTGTGGGACCACCCCGAGTGATCGTTGAAAGACCAATCCCGCGTCCAGGACCACGATATGTCTGGTTGCCTGGTTACTATCGCTGGGGAGGCGCCCGGTATGTGTGGGTGCCAGGAAGATATGAGATTCCACCCCGCCCTGGCGTGGTCTGGGTCGCTCCTCGCTGGGTTCAACGGAATGGTTCCTGGGTATTTGTCGCAGGGTGCTGGCGTTAAGTCAGTCCCTCCCAGCATTATGGAGAGCCGCTGGAAGGCGGAGTTGTACCTGAAAACCACCACCGGGCAGGTTCTGGGCTGCGATTGTTCCACCGTACAACGTCGCGATTCTCTTACTGATGGAGAGGCCCAGACCTGCGCCACCTTGCTTGTGAGAGTTCTGAGAGGCGATTCGAAAGAACGGGTCGAAGATCTGCTCCAGAGCCTCTTCAGGGACACCAGTGCCTTCATCTGTCGTGGTGATGGCGATCATCGAGCCTTGGAAGTTGGAAACATCTGCAATATTCACTTCCACGACTCCGGTGCCGGGCGTATGTTTTAGCGCGTTGCGCACGATGTTCTCGATACAACTGTGCAGTAGACCCGTGTCGCCTGAAATATAACGGTCGAACACGCCTGTCTGAACGACCGTCTTTGCCTCAGCCGCACCTTCAAACGATGCATCCTTAACAATTTGCTGTATCAACCGACCGATATGAACTGGTTCGCGTCGTGAGTGTTTATCCGAGGCGTCAATACGAGCAAGCGTCAGCAAATCGGAGATCATCGTCTCCAATGTCTTGATGTCGGCCTGCATACGCGCTGCCGCAGTGAGATCACCACGCTGGACCAGTTCTGCCGAGACAGTTAGCCGCGCCAGGGGCGAGCGCAGTTCGTGGGATATATCACGGAGTAATAGCTTTTGCTGCTCAAGCAAAAGCTGGACCCGGTCCGCCATGCGATCAAAATCATGGGCCAGAGAAGCAAGCTCGTCGGTACGACCCGCGAGTGCGGGTGAGGCACGTGCCGTGAGATCGCCGCTGGCGATGTCCATCGCAGTTCTCTGCAAGCTTCTGATCGGCTTCGTAATGCTTCGAGCAAGGAGACCGCAGAGAGCCGCCGAAATGATCAACACAAAGATTGTTCGAAACGGACCTTTTTCCGGGTCGACATAATTGCCAAACATCTTCACCTGCGGTACCTGAGCGATGAAGAAGTAAACGTGATCACCGTGCGGCTGCCTGACTACGCCGAGCCACGGAGAATCGAAGGAGTATTCCGAACGCTTCTCAGAACGAGCTCTGGCCAGTAAATCTACAGCACCAGGTGGGATTGGACTCGCGGCTGCATCAGAATCATCCACAAGAAGAACGGCGGATGTTAGCGCATCGCTTTGAATGTCTAAGAGATATTCATTGAGTCTTTTCGAGCCTCCCTCTTCATAGGCGTCAATTGCAGTCTTCGCATAGAGATCCAGAGAATGCATGAGCCATCGGTGGGAGAGAGGGCGTGCATTTGTAGCAGCTGTAATGACGGCTAAACTCAAGAGAACAAGTGCGGATGCCAGCCAAAATGTGAGGAACACGCGAAGAAAGAGGCTACGCATGTGCCAATCCTGTATAGCAGTATCCCAGGTGGCGAATACTGCGAATTCGATCTGTATCTCCTGCCTGGGCACCGAGCTTTCGGCGCAGGCTACTAATATGGTTGTCGATTGCCCGGTCTGTGACACCAACGGGACGGCCTAAGACCTGTTCGGTAAGCTCATCGCGAGTGACACACTCGCCGCTACGGCGAACTAAAGCCAACAAGATATCGAACTCTGCTGCAGTCAGAACAACCTCTTCTCCATCACGTAGTACCCGCCTCTTCGATACTTCAATCTTCAAGTCTCCCGCCAAAAGGGTGTCGCCCTTGCCACCAACACGGCGACGAAGGACAGCACGAATGCGCGCAACCAGTTCTCCAGGGACGAACGGTTTGGGGATGTAGTCATCGGCGCCACTTTCCAAGCCTGCAATTCGATCGCCGGCATCCCCTCGTGCAGTGAGCATGATGACAGGGACATCAGAACGATCTCGGATCTTCTTCAGAAGAACGCGCCCGTCGCCATCGGGAAGCATGACATCGAGAACAACGAGATCGTACCGCTTTGATTTCAGCTCGGATTTTCCTGTCGCAATGTTGTGGGCAGAGGTAATGGCAATTTCATCCATTGCCAGAAGGCGCGTGAGCGATTCACAAAGCTCGGTATCGTCGTCGACGAGAAGGATCGAACTGCTCATTATGCCCATCAAATTTATCCTTTCCTTCGAATCAGAGCTCTTGCTTTTTCGAGATTGCCTTCGCAACAAAAACGAGCTTGTTGCCAAAGGGATCAATGACTGTCAATATCCTGCCCCAATCCGCGTCTTCAATGCCAGGTCTCATATATGGATTTTGTCGCTCCGTCAGCTCTTGATGCAGCGCATCGAGGCCGTCGATCTCGATGAACACCTTCGTTCCCGGCGTCCCATCTCCATAATGTTCCGATAAGACCAGAGTTGTGTCATCGCGTTTCACTTCCATGATGGAAGGGCCACCATCCTCGGGGCGATGTTCCCAGTTCAACTGAAATGCAAGCCAGTCGAGGTAGAACGATTTTGCAAGATGATTGTCGTAAATGCGAAGTGCAGGACGAGCGGATTTCATAGCCATAGAACAAGCTCCAGCCCAGTAAAGTGTGCATGATTCTTGGCACAAATCCAGTATGACGGAGGTCGTACTAGATACGTTGGCTCGGACAAAACTTTACACGCTATCGTGCGCTTTCGCAGCCGTCTTTGACCTAGATTCGATCAAGGAGGAACTATGAAGTCGAATATATTCTTATCCCTAGCTTGTCTAGCATTTGTTGTCGCCACTGGCGCATCCTATGCAGTCGGACAGCAGCCAGCCCCACCACCTGCAAATCAACCTATTCCAAGCGAATCTGTTCCAACGACTACGGGTGGCTGGCCAACCCCCGAAGAAGCTGTGACCCGGATGAGCAGCAAACTCAACCTTACTGACGATCAGAAAGCCAAGATCACTCCGATCATCGCCGATCGGCAAACGCAGATGAGAGCACTGATGGCCGATACCTCAGGTCGCCGATTGCAGAAGGCAAGGAAAGCCAAGTCGATCATGTCCGATAGCGACAAGAAGATTGAGGCGATACTCACTAGCGATCAGAAGAAGACCTACGCGCAGATGAAGGAACAAACGAAGGAGCAGTTGCAAGCGCGTAGACAACAAAATGCAGGCGGCAACATGCAGTAGTTGCGAGGGCTTGTGCTAATTGAGACGGGTGAGCCGCTTCACTGGAACGCCGTCACTCCAGGTTCCCATATCAAGAACGCCCGGGTCCTGAAAGAGGCGGTTCCCCTCGCCTCCGAAGGCTGCATCCATGAGCCTGTCGAGCAATCTCCAAGTCCCCATGTAGTCCAATGCGTCGACAACACCGATATCGGCCGTGTTTCTACTGAACGAAGCCTTGGTTGGTTCCTTCGCAACCGTACCGTCGGAATTCAGCACTGCAGACGGTGTGTAGTGGTTCGCGACTAATGCAGGCGAACCGTGATCATCGCTGTGAAGCATAAGAAGCGCCTTGTCCGATGCACAAACAGAGGTGGATTCGTGCAGAATTCGTTCTCCGTCGAAAGTCCCAACCGAAGTATCTTCTTGTCCAACCAGAATGAGCATCAACGTGTCGGATGGAAGCGTGCTCAAGTCGGCCAGGGGAACCGAAGCTCCCCCCCCGCGTTGACTATCTCCCGGCTCCACGGACATCAGAGCCTTCATCTTGGGTAGGCCCTCGGCAACTGCTCTGGCCGCGATTCCAGCTGCGACCATTCCGCCAGCCGAATGGCCTGCGACGACGACGCGGTCAAGATCGGCACGAACGCTGTAGTTATCGGATTCCAGGACTCGCAAGCCAGCTTTCACCCCAGCGAGAGCGTTCGGCAAAGCCTGACGCGTCGGTGTCAGAGGGTTGTCCTGATAGTTGGGCCATAGAACGATGTTTCCTCGCATGACAAGATGATTGATCCACGCCTGGTATCCGCGTGGAGAGATGGCCGCCCATCCGTGACACAAGATGGTGACAGGTGCTTTGCTTGGACTTGGATCGGCCGGAAGGAATATCCATCCCCCTTGGCCCCCGTCTGCGATCTTTACGGTGACCACAGAGTGAGAAGTGACCTCGCTACTTCCGGGGCCACGCAGCGGCTGAGACGGCTGCTTGGGCTTTGCGGCGTTGTTTGCACCCTCCTGGCCAAACGCTCCCATGGTTAGCAGCAAGAGGAGTGTCGCTGCGCCAGCAAACTGTTGTTTCTTGTTCATCATTTCCTACCTCATGTCGCGTGGTTTCGAAGGACTTTGACCTTCGTCAATGGTTGCCGATTGCGAAGATTCTGTGGGTAAAGATTTGTGGCCTGGTGTCCGAGGCAAGCTTTACATATCCATACATTTGAAACAGCGACATGCCACTGGGAGTTGCGTTCCAATGGATGCACGGCTTGGTTCCGTGACTTTCTAAATCGAGGTGAAACATGGTCTCTCAAGCCAAAACCGGCCTTGCCGTCGCAGCCATTCTTCTCTGCACGAGTATGGCCCCCGCACAAATTATCCGTGGAAGAACTCGTATCGGACCCCGTGGAGGCACGCGTTCCGTGACCCAAACCCGAGGTAACGGACAGCTCTCCAGCACGCGTCAAGCGACCGGCCCCAATGGAGCTAGTTACACAAATCAGAGGACGATGTCTGACGGACACTACACGGACACTCGAACGATGACCGGACCAAACGGCGCTACTCGAAGTTCTCAGAAATCTGCCCAGGACGGAGAGTTGACGAGTACAAAAACAGCGACGGGGCCGAATGGAGCAACGTACACCAATCAGCGGACTTCCGGGAATGGACAGTACACAGACAATCGGACCGCAACCGGGCCAAACGGTGCGACGTATACATCGCATCGCTCGGCCGAGCCTGGGCAGCTCAATAGCACAAAGACAGCTGTAGGTCCCAATGGAGGTGTTTACACCGATCAGCGAAGTGTTTCCAACGGCCAGGTGAACAATGTTCGAACTGTCACACCTCCGCCGCAGCCCTAACCCAACTGGGGGCTGCGATTCGCAAAGATCGCAGCCTCATTAGCTTGCGAATAGTCCAGTCCACGACAAGATCTTGGGCTATCGCTGTTCTCTATGAACGTCTTGACCCAAGGAGCGTAGAACAAAATGCTAACGAATCGCTCGATGCCGGAATGTACGGTCATACCAGTTCTTTCGTATCCCGACGTCAACCAAGCCATCGATTGGCTGTGCAAGGCATTTGGGTTTACCCTCCGCTTAAGAATTGGTGACCATCGTGCTCAGCTTGTGATCAATGATGGTGCGATCGTCATCACGAAGGAACATGCGTCCTCAGCTAGAGCAACAGGCTCGGTGATGGTACGGGTGGAGGATGTGCATCGGCATAGCGTAGTTGCTATAGGACACGGCGCGCACTTGATTTCTCCACCAGCGGATTATCCATACGGTGAGCGACAGTATACGGTCGAAGACATTGCAGGACATCGCTGGACTTTCTCGCAGACTCTATCCGACACCGATCCGGAAGAGTGGGGCGGCTCAGCAGCGAAGAGATAGGCACCAGCAGCCTCCATTACCTCGTCAGGCATCAAGAAGCGTTGAGCAACGCAGGCACAGCTGCGCGGATGATCGCGTTCATGACTTCTATCCGTTCGTCGCGCTGTCATGGACGGTCTGCAACCGACCAAGTCTTCAGTGAACGAATCCCGATGCCAGATCAGCGTTGCGCCGTTTTTCATAATCGAGTCGGACATTGCGAGTTCCGACAATTCTTGACATAACTCTGATTCGATTCGGGTTTCTCCGATTGGTGCGGTGATTCACCCCCCGTGCACTGAGAAAGGGCTGGATCATGCACTTTTTCAATTGCACGATCCATATCGAGAAAACCAACTGACAGAGATTTTTCGAAAGCGGAAATGTCTGAACGGTTCCTAATCGGAGGACAAAAACACTATGCGTATACGTGGCTTCATCGCCCCCCTATTCTCAATTTTTGCTCTATTCGCGCTGGCTGGTTGCGGAAGCTCAAGCGATCAGCTGACCCCACCACCCGGCGGCAGTTTCACCAATAGCAATCTAAATGGCACTTATGTAGTTTCGTTTTCTGGGTACGACACCAGTAACGGATACGGAAGTTATTTTTCAGTTCTCGGAAGCGTTACAGCCAACGGCAGCGGCGGCTTTACGAATGGCACAATCGATCTCGATGATCCCGCGTTGGGTTCCGCGTTGCGAACTAATTATGCCTTCACACATCTGTCGACAACCGGGACCTACAACGTCACACCTGATGGCAGAGGCACTGGCAACATCTCCGTTTCAATCAACGGTACGAATGTTCAATTCGGTCTCGATTTCGTTCTTACATCGAACTCGCATGGGTCCATCAGTCGTTTCGATAACTACGGGAGCGGCAGCGGTTCTATCGACCTCCAAAGCGCGAATCTCGCACAAAGCAGTCTCGCCGGTTCTTATGCGTTCGGGTTTAATGGAGTTGATTCGACCGTAGTCAATTCTCTGTCGACGGTTGGCGCCTTCACTCTAGATGGGAACGGTCAGGTGACAGCGGGACAGCAGGATTTCGGCGATAACGGGAACTCGAGGGGACTGAGAAATCTCCCCATCAGCGGTTCCGTTCTTGTGGGGGTGCCCGGCTCGTCTCAACTTACGACAAGCGCCTTCGGATTCGGGACACTGCATTTCGACGTATGGGCGATCGATTCCACCCATTTGAAATTCATCGAAACCGACTCCGTCGGCTATATGGAAGGCGATGCGATTTCTTCAACAGGGCACACTTCTTTCCCATCTGGTCCACTGGTGCTTGCTCTTTCCGGAGAGGACGTCTCTGAAGGGCCGTTTGCCGCCGGCGGCCTGCTCATGTCGGACGGAACAGGCCAGATCACTTCCGGGCTGGAAGACATCAACGACCAGGGAATCGTCGCGGAAGCACCGAGCGTTACCGGAAGCTTTTCATCAAGCGGGCCACGCACTGTGCTGACACTTAATGGGATCTATGACGGCATTCTGACGAACAACACACCCGGTGCAGCAAGCTATACGTTCGCCGCTTATCCATACGATGGAGGCGCATTCCTGCTCGAAGCCGACAATGGCGCAGGCTCCACCTTCGGAATTTCCGGCGGCAATCTCTATGTTCAGAGCGCGACCTCGATAGAAGCCTCTCAGGGCTACGGATTGAATCTCTCTGGCGTCAATGGCAATGGAGAGGTCGACTCGATCGCTGAATTTACGACGTCGGGAAGCACCATGTCTGGACTTTACGATGCGAATAATCTTGGCTATTTGGTTACCGGCGCGAGTCTCGGAACTGGAAGCTACTCGATCAATTCAAACGGTCGCGGCTCACTCTCATTTCCCGGCTTGCAGGTAAATGCAAATTCTTATATCCCCGCGCTTAATTCGACGATTTACGTCCTCGATAGTTCCACTGCGCTCCTCTTGGAAACGGACTCGAGCCAGCTCTCAATCGGGACGATTCAACTCCAGAACCCTCCGAGCGGATCTTCCATGACCCAACTTTCAACTGCACGCCCGCGATTCACCATTGTGAATCCGGTATTGGCAGCCCATGGTTCGGCTCATTTGAAGCGCTAGGAAGAAGTGGTCTCGCCGACCTGGCGAGACCACTTCAACCGATATCTTCGATCATCAGTAGCGAAGGCAGATGACCCATCCAGCAAATCCGTGTTTAGACGAGACTACAGATGGGTCTTTCGCGATGTTGCAAATACAAGGTGACCAAATCACGTGAGCTTCAGACAGTCTCTAATACTCTCTTGAGACTTTCGAGGTCACGATGTATCGCCCCTCTCATCATGGAGAACACGGGGGCCAGGAAGATGTATCTGAAACGGAGCGTAAATTGGGCAGCGCATGTAATCCATGCACCTTCCGGAGCTGGATCGACTTTGAAGCGCCATTCAGCTCGCTTGAAATATCTGGCGTTGCCATCTGAGCTGGTCAACTGCACCGTAGCTCCCTCTACCGGGTCAGCTCTGCTGACGCGATACGACATCTTCCCACGCTTTGTATCGGTACCTCGTTTATCCACGATGCCAAATGTGGAAAATTCGAAGCCAACTCCGGGCGCAGTATCGGGGTTCTGGCACACGCTTCCTACGCCACGATCCCATTGAGGAACATTCGAGCAATCGCTCAGATAGCTCCACACCTCTTCAGGTGTTCGCGAAACTAGAATTCTCGTTTCTAAGTGCATGTAGCCTCCCTTCAGGAGCCACCCAACATTGGCACGTCGGTATCGAATACCCCGGTTTCAATCGTGTCGCCATGTTTCATTTGCACGATGATCCGATAAAGGCCCGACGATGGAAAGCCATAGGGAAAGGAGACGGTATTGGGCAGGCCATTGCTGACCATATCCATCCCAGGCATTGTTCCCATATTGCTTGCATTCGAATGACTCTGATCGTTCTTTGAGGCATTGGAGTTTGCCATAACCATTGCCGCCATTGCCATGGTGCCATCGGGGTGCACGTGAGCAAAAACACTCCCATCGGATTTTACGAAGGCAGCATGGCCAAGCATCCCCATGTAAAGGGCAACATCACGAGGTGGTTTCCCCTCCGGGTCCAGGAGTTCGAATCGAAATGTCTCAGCCTTTCTCGGAATCTGTGACGCAGGTGTTTTCCAGATCATGGTGTAGCCATCTGGAAGCTTGAAACGCTGCTTCGAGCTCTGTTTCGTGTCACCTGCCTCAACCTGTCGCTTCCGAGCGGCAACGCCGGAGGTAACCGGCTGCGCTTTACCTTCGGCGTCGTCGCCGCGCAGTGGAAGCCCGTGGACTGTCGGAAAAGTGAGTTCCGAGACCGCAGTCTCGGGAAAGCCACTGGCATGGACCACATCCGCATAGAGTCGATAGTCGCCCGCAGGCATGGAGGGCAATGCAAGCCGAAATTCCCCGGCTCCGGTCGGTTGAGGATGTAAATGAAAGAGGACGTCCATATCTGGCCACCGAATCGCATAGAGATGCATCTCGTGATTGTGATCGGGAATAAAATCGTCCATACCTCGTTGACGAAGCCAGCCGGGATCGCGCAGCTTTAGATCAAGGACATTTCCGTCTTCTAAAGCAGAGGCCATTTGCAGAGGTTTATAGATGTTGCCGGCATATTGCGCTGCATCGACCGTCCACCAGTGATCTCCAAAAACAACGGCCACCAGCAGCGCGAGCGATGCGATTGCCATGGCAATGCGGCCTCGCTTTGTGTCTGTAGCCGAGCTGGTCTGTCCCGGTTTCACCATCGCTTTGCTTGATGCAGCACCCACGATACCCACCATGCCTAACAAAAGGACCATTCCAAGAACCGCAAGCAGCGTTCCAAGATCCTTATGCATTGACTGCGTGACGGTTGCGGTTGCGGGCAAGGGGACAGACAAGGTTCCCTCTCCGTTATTGCCATTGACCACGAAGCGAACCTGCCACGACCCAGCACCCATAATCCAAAGGTGGCCTGTGAAGAATTGAACATCTTTCGATGGCTTCTGCATGGTGTCTGGGACCGGAGGGTGCTTCGCAGCCTCCCCGGTCAAAGGCATCGGAGTGATCGTGATGTTATCAACTCCAGGAGATTCTGTTCGTACCTCAATCTCTGCAACGCCCGGGATTACGAGCGGTGGGCGCAGCACGATCGACATCTTGTAGGGGCCCGCTTGTCCTTCAGCGTAAACGTCGGGGCTCCCTACATGAGCATATCCGGATGTCGCTGAACACAGAACCAAAACACAAGGCAACCATTTCCATCTTTTCATCGCTGTATCTTTCGCATCCAGTCACCAACAGTTAGTCCGAGCCACACACTGATCACGGCGCACACCGTCGCTATTCCCAGGCCCTTTAAAAGCATGGAAGGCTGTGGGCTGCGAATGAATTGGCGGAGCACGACTGGTGCCCATGGAGGTACGGAAAAGGGATGAGAACCTGTGGCGAAGAATCGGTTATTGGATGCGGGAGTCATGAGAAAGCTGGCGAAAGGCCACTCAACCGCCAACAAGCTAAAGACAAACAGAGGCCCGCTCAGTGCAGCTGCCCACAGCTTGCCGAGACTTCCTACTCTCGTCCAGAAAAGATCCAGCAGGATCGCTGGAACAAGCAGAAGCATAGGAAATTGTGGAGGGACGAAATGTGTGACCGGCTGATAGACGGGTCCCAGTTTCGGTTCCGCCGGAAATAGCGGCAGGATCAAGATGAATCCAATGACGGACGCAATGTAGAGGGCTGCGATCGATGTGGCTGCCCATTTGTATCGAGAAGCTCGCGACGTTGCGGCAAAACACACCGGAACGCCGATGCTTAGAGCAATGTAGGGGAGAGAGGTATGAAGGAGGACGTCGCGTGTGAACTCCATACAGAAAAACATGACGGACATGAGCAGAACACTGGAGAGGTACAGTACCAGCTTTCGCAATCGCGAAAAGAGTGTTGGCTGGCCTTCGGCTCGGTTCAAGGCCGACATAGCGAGTAGCAATGCCCCAGCCTCGATCGCTACATCGCCCAGTATCAACAAAGTATGAGGGGGGCTGACAATCTTCACATCTAGCCCATAGGCGTTATGCCACCAGTTATCGAACGGTGCAGAGGTCAACATCGCTAGCCCGCCCCATGCCGCTAGAAATGCACCGAGAGGACCACTGAGCCCCACGACTTGTACAGACGTTGCGATCAGCTCCGTGGGTCGCCGAAACGTAGCCTTGAGGATCAAGTATCCACACGCGATGCCCGCCAGGACACCACAGAGGTAAATTGCAATGTGCGCCGGGGTCCAGAAAGTGTCCCGACCGATCGATTGATGCCAGGACACATCCCATCTCCCACCGATCGATGCTGAAGTCACAGCTAGCGCTAAGCACCACAAGCACCAGGGAATATCCGTCTCACGTTTCGCCGCATACGTAATGGGTACCGCAACAGTTGCCATGTCTGCTCCTACAAAGTGGGCTTCCCAATCAAGGATACGAACAGGGAAGACCGATCTTCACTCTTCACTTTGTCAAGTTTTGTCGGACCGGCATGGGGAACGGAAATTCGATCTGTATGGTCCAATCTGCCATTCGAATAGCCAATGTAAAGTTTTGTCATCTGGCTCTCGTCTTGCTATTTCAGCAGAGTTTATTTGGTAGCTTTCGAATTGAGGTGTCTACGTGATCCCTCTAGTGCCGGACAACAAAACAGCGGGGAGGGGTTCCATGAAGAATTTATTCGAATCTGGGACTGCGATCTGCAGGAACTCGCAGCGTTGGAAGAGCGCAAAGCCATAAGCGAGAGTGAGCATTCGTCAATCCTCTTTGCCAAGAAAATGGTCCAAAGCTTTTGTCCGATGGCCCATCAAATAAGATGGCGCGAACCATCCTTTCCGATGCTGCCGTCCAATACACCCCGAATCTTTGGGGAGGTCCTGATAGACCGGATGAAGTCGAATGAGCGAGACCGGAGCCAACGGGGGAAGTGGTGGGCCTTGGGAGAGTGTCCACGTCTGCCCTAATTGTGAATACGTCATCAACCTTGCGGATATAGATCTCCGCGCGATAACGACTGGAATCGTATCGTGTTCCCGTTGCGAATGGGCGGGCAAGATAGAGATTCAGATAGTTGGCACCAGCGGTCCGGCACCGAAATGAGGGGAGTAGAAATAGAACTCACGCCGAAATCGGAAGTGGTAACTGTTTATAGGTGCTAACTTCAGAAGTTTTACGGACGAACGTCCGCACGATCTCACTCGCGATCTTGGAGTCGTTATCTGCCCTGGAAACAAGGAATGTACGCAGGCGGAGCTTGTGTTCCGCAAGTGGTCTGATAGTCACTCCGTTTCGAGCCATTAACAACGCTCCCGCTTTCACCAAAAATGCCACCGCAGACCTGTCCGCAACAAACGGAAATGCCTCTTCCGGGGCGGTGACGTGCTGAATACTTCCGGGGCGCACATTACGTCGTTCTGCCGCTTCGAGGATCAGATCATAAAGAGGGGGATGCAGCCTACGTTCAAAAAGAATCCATCTGCGCCCGTTCACGTCTGCGAAGGTGACTTCTGGTTTCTCCGCCAAAGCGTCTCTCCGCGCCATCGCAATATAGAAGGGTGAATCTGCGATCTGGATTTGGGTAAGCAACGCCGATTCTGGAGGCTCGTTAGCGATCACCAAATCTAGTGTGCCGTCCAATAGATCATGAACGAGGTCCACGGAGTATTGGCTTGCCAATTCGATTCTCAGCTTCGGGTAGAGCGGAAGGTGGATAGACATCAGAGTCGAAGTGAGGAACGGGTCGGTATAAGGGGAACGTCCGATATGGAAAGGCACGTCCACGTCCTGCATCACGGCCCTGGCCGCTTGAACGGCTCGCTCGCTGTAGAGGAGGGAAAGTCTCGCCTGTTGGACGTAGGCCCGTCCCGCATCATTTAAAAGCACGCTTTTGCGGTTCCGAATGAATAGTGGTCCGCCGACAATGGTTTCAAGGTCCTGGATGTTCTTCGTCAGCATCGGCTGACTGATACGGACCTTCCGGGCGGCCCGCTGATAGTGCAACTCTTCAGCAAGAGCGATGGCCGATTCCATCAATTTCGTTTCATTTCGCACCATACGGGCTCCCATAAACTCTGAGTAGATGGGATGGGACTACGCGCTGGTGAAGCGATAAGCGGTATCAAATGAACTGGTTGCGCGCTGGACGTCCCACCGCTAAAACATTGCGGATTTAGATGCAGCCTGCGCACAAAAGGTAAACGTAATGACCCTTATTCTCCCTGTTGATAAGTAGCCTCCCTCTGTGAATTGGACACCGTATCGCATGGTGGGCCATCTTCGGAGGACGGTACGTTATCTCTGCCCTGAGCCGCGCCGGGGCCGCTTCGACGGGAGGTTCCATGCTCTCAACCGCAAAAACCAACCCCCGCAGGCTAATTCCTGCATTCGAGCCATTGCTCGATCTTCACGAAGCCGCTTCGGTTTTGGGGATGCATTGGAAGACCTTAGAGGGCAAGGCACGCCACAAAGAAGTGCCCGCCTTCAAGGTAGGAAAACGTTGGAGATTCCGATTAAGTTCCTTGGATTCGTGGCTGGAGACGGGCCTAAAATCGAATACAACCGATCAGGCCGCTGTGACTGGACAGGAGCGTCCTTGAAGTTCACACGGCAGCGTTTTCAGCGCGGCACCCTCCGTAAAGTTGCGCGGGCAGACAATCAATGGGCTTGGGAATACCGATACCAAGACCCCGAAACCAATAAGAGAAAATCCTTGTACCTGAGCGTGGAACAGTTCCCGACACAGACCGCTGCCGAAAGGCATCTGGGATCGTTTGTGCTCAAACTCAACGATGAAAATCCAACCCTCGCTGTATTAGACCCGACCTTTGACATCATCCTTGATCGTTTCATCACCGAAGAACGCTTGCTTGAAATCAAGAGCGTGCGCCCAGGTGAACGAAGCGATGACATCGGCGAACTGAGCTATTCAACGGCTTCAGGCTACCTCAGCAACATCAAGCGTATTCGGGAGAAGTGGGGAACCACCCGCCTCTCTCGGATGAAGCCGATGAAGATCCAGGAGTGGTTGAAGGGCCTTGATTTGGCACCGAAGACCAAAGGCCATATCAAGGCTGTCATGCACCGCTTGTTCGAGAAGGCGATGTTTTGGGAGCTGGTCGAATGGCAGCGCAATCCTATGCAACTCGTGGAGATCAAAGGGATCAGCAAGCGGCGCAAACGGCCATTGATCCTGACGGTCGATCAGTTCTTTTTGGGCTTTGAACTCGTGCCCCAGCCCTATCGCACGATGGTGCTGGTGGCGATCTGTTCAGGAGTACGCGCCGAAGAGGTTCTCGCGATCGAGAAGCCGGACATTCATTTTGAGAAGCTCAGCATTCAGCTCTTCCGCGCGGTTGTCCACGGGCGGGTCAAGTTCGTGAAGACTGAGTATTCCGAGGATGAGTTGCCGCTCGATCCAGACCTCGCGGCGATCCTGTTGGACTGGATACGCCAATGCGAACTAGAGGCCCGGGAGGCGTTCGAGAGAACCGGAATCGAGGTTGAGGAATCCGATCTTCTCTTCACGAGTCCCGTCACGGGACGCCACTACCACGCGTCGCCCATCCAACAGGACTATTTCCGTCCTGCATGGTGCTGCCTCGTGGCGTGTCCAACGTGTGGGGCCGGTGCCGGCGTCTGGTGTCTCACGGATTCGCCGGTGCCCAACGGAAAGCGTCTACCGATTCACGATGAGCGCTGGGAGGCGGCAGGCAAGTACGGCCATGTCGGCTGGCACACCTTCCGCCATACGTACCGTTCATGGCTTGACGACACGGGAGCACCCATCGGCATTCAACAAAAGCTGATGCGGCATGCCCAGGTCTCTACCACGATGAACGTCTACGGCAACGCCCTGATGGAGTCCAAACGCGAGGCGAACACAGCAGTTGTAAACAAGACCTTGAGGAGCTCGTAGCGATGAAGGGAAACGTTGCCGAAATGCAGAAAACCCCACGGAGAATTGTTGGCTTCTCTTACGTGGGGTTATCTGGGTTGGCGTTTCCGCTAAGTGGTTGCGGGGGTAGGATTTGAACCTACGACCTTTGGGTTATGAGCCCAACGAGCTACCGGGCTGCTCCACCCCGCTTGTTAAATATAACGCTGTTGTTACATCGGGTCAATCTTCTCAATCCCCTATAAGGACCTGATCGAAGAGAGATCTGTGCAAAACGAGAGTCTCTTCGGCATTACGCAATCAATGCGGCAATCTTTTTCAGGTCTGCGATGAAGGCTCTCTTTTCTCGGTGACGATCCTCATCCGTTTTCGTGCGCAGGATTGCGGAAGGGTGCACCGTTGCAGTGATCGGGGGAAGCCCTGCTTTGGTGATTATCTTTCCCCTCTCCTGCGTCACCTTGAAGGCTGACCCCAGGATGGCTTGAGCCGCTGTCGCACCGAGGCAGACAATGAGTCGTGGACGGATAGCCTCTAACTCTGCATCAAGCCATGGGCGGCAAGCTTTGATTTCTTGCACGGAGGGCTTTTTGTGGATGCGGCGTTTGCCTCTTGGCTCCCACTTGAAATGCTTTACCGCGTTCGTCACATAGACTTCCCTGCGGTCGATGCCAACTTGCTGCAGGCATTCATCCAGAAGCTTGCCAGCTGGACCGACGAACGGGTGTCCTTCAATATCTTCTTTGTCACCTGGCTGCTCCCCAATCATCATCACCGCGACAGGTCGATTGCCTTCAGAGCCAGCTTCTAACTCGCCAAAAACTGCCTGAGTTGCATTCCGATAGAGATCGCATCCATGGCAGTTCTGCACGGCCTTCTGAAGAACCGGTAGCGTTCGCTTGTCGGGAAGATAACGTTCCGCATTCAGCCCAGTAGCCATACCGGGTTTAGATGCGGAATGCTTCTGTCCCGTAGATCACTGCTTGTCACACGCCAAGGGTTATGGCCGTTCCGGCCAGGAATGTTTCGGATAACGCCGCATCAAAGTGCGCCGAACCTCTGGATAAAGCCTTGCCCAAAATCCTTTGAGATCCGTGGTGGTCTGCACTGCCCGATGGTTCGGCGCAAGCAGATGGACCACCAGGGGCTTCTGATGGATTCCGATACGCGGTGTCTCCTGCATGCCGAAAAAGTCCTGCAGTCGGGACGCGATCCAGGGCTCTTTGCCTTGTTCGTATTGCACCTTTACCTGCCGACCACCAGCGAGACGAATGCTGTCGGGAGCTCTCTCCAGGAGCAGCCGCTGATCTGCGCTCTGCTCCAGAGCCGAGACAAAAAACTCCCCCGCCTTCCGCAATTCAGAAAAACTACTCAATCCCGTGCATAGCTGACGAAAGGCATCCAAAAGATCTGGCTGTTTCAACCCGGCAAAGTCCATTCGAAGTAGTAAGCGGTCGAGCTCTTCTTTCTTGATGAAGCGTTCGATTCCTATCTCAGTTGATTTCTGATAGAGCAACTCTGCCGCCGCCTCTTCAGGCGCTGGTCTTCGTGTCTCCTCAAGGATGAGACCGTCATACATCAACGCACTGACCAGCTCCACTCGTTCTGAAGACCGATTCCATTCGAGCTGGGCTCGCTCCTTTACCCGCTCGGGAAACAGATCGAGCAGCCATTCTGGTTCTATCCTGGCCGTCATTCGGGCAAGCGGAAGCGATCTGTCGCTTCGATCTTCTACATCCATAACCACCATAAACTCGTACTGCGACCGCTCCCCTTGAATCTCCGCTGTCACGCCATTCGCAAGCATGATCTGCTTCCCTGCTCTTCTCACAGCGACGCGATCGGGAAAGCCGCAGAGAATCGATTGCAAAACAGCATCATCGTGCGCTTGCTGCTTCCTGGGAGCTGCAGGAACATACCTCCGAAGTTGCTTTAAATGCAAAAGAAACTGAGGATCCTGAGATCGTGACTCCATCGCGTCGAATATGTCATTTCCTTCGACGCGAAGTCCTGACTCCAGGATCGCTGCTATGAGACAGCCCTCTTCCCCCACTCCCCTTTTGACCGACTCTTCCAGGATTCGCGCCAGTCTGGGTGGCAGAGGATATCGGACCAGTCGCGCTGCCATCGCATCCTCAGCTCCAAGACGATCGAGCAGCGATTCCGCATTTGTCAGAGCGTCTGCCGGCGGAGCATCCAGCCATTCCATCTCTTCGGGCTTATCTTCTCCCATTGCGCGTAACGAAAGACACAGCCGGGACAGGTCCGTGCGCAGAATCTCCGGCACATCGTGCTCAGGGCGTCGGGCGTAGTCCTCTTCTGCATAAAGCCGGAGGACGCGTCCTGGCCCAGTTCGTCCAGCGCGTCCTGCTCTCTGTTTCGCAGAAGCTTTGCTTACCCTGCCCAGCTGCAGCATCGGTAATCCTGTCCAGGGGGAGTAACTGGCAGTGCGCGCCACACCACTGTCGATCACACTTCGAACGCCCTCGATCGTCACAGACGTCTCTGCGACGTTGGTAGAAAAGATCAGCTTTGGTTGGGTGCTTGGCATTACGGCACGGTCCTGGTCTGCTGCAGACAATCCACCATGAAGCGGCAGCAGCAACATCCCGTGCCGTCGTGCGATAGGCTCGCATTCGCGCATTGCCTGACGAATCTCTGCGGCACCGGGCAGAAAGATCAGGACATGCCCTGTGCCGCCTTCATGGATGAGCCGCTGCACCGCATCTCTCACCTGCACCGCAAGAGGCTCCGGAGAATACGGGAGATGCGTCACCGACAGCGCAAACATTCTGCCCTCCGATCGCAACATCGGACACCCATCCAAAAACTGAGCGATTGGGGTGGCATCGAGAGTAGCCGACATGACTACGAGTTTCAGTTCAGGGCGTCGTCGCTGAAGGCGCTTCAGCAGAGCCAGGGCCAGATCGCTATCGAGATGGCGCTCATGGAACTCATCCAGAACGAGTGCATCCACTCCGTTTAAGTCTGGATCCGAGATCAGGCGCCGCGTCAGCGTCCCTTCCGTGAGATACCGGAGCCGCGTTTGTGGGCCGACCTTCTCTTCGAACCGGACCTGATAGCCGACCGTCTCTCCAACCTGCTCGTCCATCTCTGAAGCTACCCGCATTGCCGCCATGCGAGTGGCGATTCTGCGCGGCTCTAAAACCACGACTTCACCTGAAACAATCTCAAGCAGGGCGGGCGGAACGCGAGTTGTCTTTCCCGCACCCGGCGGAGCTTCCAGAACGAGGCTTGGAATTCGTTGAAGAGAGCTAAGAATCTCCGGCAGGAGCGCGTCGACCGGCAGAGGAGATCTGTGCTTCACCGTCCTATCGCAACATGTCACCCGCCCTCCGTCAAATTCATAGAGAACGCTCATCTTTCTTCAAAGGTCGCCGATAGAGTTTTCATACATTCGAAGGAGACCTCCAGACCTCATGGTGCCATCCGCCGTCCCGTCTCTCGACGCCTCAGCCTCCGACAACCTCGTCGCTACCGTCACCAATATGGCCATCCTCGACCAGACTGTTGCTGAAGTCCTGGGACTCATGATGGGCGTTCCGGTCAATGTCTCGGAGACAGTGGTATCCCCGACCAACGTCCCCATCACTCTCACCGCCGTAATCGGACTCGCCGGAGCCCTCAGCGGAGCGTTTACGGTCGTCGTCAACGAAGCCGGGGCGAAACAGATCACCGCGTGCATGATGGGGATTGAGGTTACAACTGTCGATGACACGGTTCTCGATGGACTTGGCGAAATTGCCAACATCCTCGCCGGCGCATGGAAATCCAAAATCCCTGCGCTCAGCGCCGCCTGCCTGCTCTCCGTCCCTACCGTGGTCACAGGAACCCATTACGACATCCACAAGAAGACCTCTACATTTCGTCTAGCTCGTTCTTATCGCTTCGAGGACTCGACCTTCAGCATCACGCTCTATGGCGAACATCCGTAAACATCGGTTATCAGACACATAGACTGCGCTCTGCTAGCATTAATGCTTGATCCCATCATGACAAGCGCTAGCTCAGAAACCGCAATTCGCGTCCGTATCGCTCCTTCGCCGACCGGTGATCCACATGTAGGCACCGCTTACATCGGCCTGCTTAACTACATTTACGCTCGTCAGCGTTCCGGCAAATTTGTGCTCCGCATCGAGGACACGGACCGCACACGCTTCGTCCCCACCTCCGAGCAGATGATCTTCGATTCGCTTCGCTGGCTTGGACTGGGCTGGGACGAAGGCCCCGATGTTGGTGGCCCGTTCGGGCCCTATCGACAGTCCGAACGCACTGAAATCTATCGCGAACACGCCGATATCCTTCTGAACAGAGGAAAGGCCTATCGTTGCTTCTGTACTCCCGAAGAGCTCGAAGTGGTGCGCAAGCAGCAGATCGCCGCCAAGCTTCCTCCCCGCTACCCGGGCACCTGCCGTCATCTCTCTGCCGAGCAGATCGGCCAGAACCTCGCCGCTGGCAAACCGTGCACCATACGCCTGGCGGTACCGCCTCACGGTGCGGATCTGACCTCCTCCACCACCTTCCGCGACGAGCTTCGAGGGCAGATCACCTTCGAACACAACAACGTGGACGATCAGATTCTCCTCAAGTCCGACGGCTTTCCGACCTATCACCTCGCCAACGTCGTCGACGATCACCTTATGCAGATCAGCGATGTTATCCGCGCCGAGGAGTGGATCTCTTCCACCCCCAAGCACGTGCTCCTGTACAAGGCGTTCGGCTGGCAGATTCCTCGCTTCTGGCACATGCCTCTTCTGCGCAATCTCGATAAGTCCAAGATCTCTAAACGTAAGAATCCCGTTTCGCTCATCTACTACCGCGATAGCGGCTATCTTCCCGAAGCCCTCATCAACTTTCTGGGCCTGATGGGCGGCGGCATGCCTGCCGACATCAATGACGGAACCGAGCAGTTCACACTTGCAGAGATGGTGGAGCACTTCGTCTTTACCGACATCCGGGTCGGTGGCCCCGTCTTCGATCTCACTAAGCTGAAATGGCTGAACGGAGAATATCTGCGAAAGCTCACGCCGGAGGACTTTTTCCAGGTCGTGCGCAGCCGTGTCTTCGGTGACGACTACCTCCGCCAGATCTCGTCTCTGATGCAGACTCGCATCGAGACCCTGGCCCAATTCGGAGATCTCACCAGCTTCTTCTTCTCCGACAATGTCATTCCACCCCAGGATGTTTTTCTTTCCAAAAAACGTAACCTTGAGGAAACACTGAACTTTGCGCAAGATCAGCTTGCCGTCCTCGAGGCCACGGACTGGACCCACGATGCCCTAGAACCTGCATTGAAAAAGCTGGGAGAAGAAAAGTCCTGGTCGGTCAAAGAAAATTTCATGCTGCTTCGAGCCATCATTACCGGCAGTACGATGTCGCCGCCGCTGCTTGAGAGCATGATCGTCTTTGGCAAGGCACGCTCCCTGGATCGAATCCGTCGCTTCCTGGAAGCGCAAAAGAAACTGGCAGCACAGAAAAAGTAACCATGCCTTGTATCGCTCTCCCTGCAATGGGCCCCCACCATTGCAGGGAAATCTTTTAGAGGTAGATGCGATGCACCACATCGCAGCGAAAGGAAGACCATGAAGCTTTCCTGCCGTACCATCGTGGTTCTAGTGCAGTTGGCTTTCGCCGGTACTTTGACGCTCGCGCAGGACAAGGGTGCAGCTTCTGATATCCCCTCTTCCTTCGCGACGCCGACGACGGCTTTCGACTACGAAAAGAGGATAGAGATGGTCCCCATGCGGGACGGCACCAAGCTCTATACCGTTATTATCATTCCCAAAAACGCTACACACGCACCCATCCTGCTCACGCGAACTCCCTACAATGCTGCCGGTCGTGCAGCGCGCAACAACTCGCCGCATATGCTGGATGAGTTGCCTCAGGGAGATGACGTCTTCGTACAGGCAGGCTACATCCGCGTCTTTCAGGACGTCCGCGGCAAGTACGGCTCCGAAGGAGCCTACCTTATGACACCGCCGCCGCTTGGGCCTCTCAATACCAGCGGCGTCGACGACACAACTGATGCCTACGACACGATCGACTGGCTTGTAAAAAATATTCAGCAGTCCAACGGCAAAGTGGGCATGCTGGGATCCTCTTATGAGGGCTTTACCGTAGTGATGGCTCTCCTTCATCCGCATCCTGCGCTCAAGGTCGCAGCGCCGGAGAGCCCCATGGTGGACGGGTGGATGGGAGATGACTGGTTTCATTACGGTGCTTTTCGTCAGGTGAACCTCGACTACTTTCCCGAACAGACCACGGCTCGTGGCCACGGCTCGGCGATACCACGGGAGGGTTTCGACGATTATGAAAACTTTCTGCGTAAAGGTTCTGCGGGTGACTTCGCTCACGATGGCGGACTTGACCAGCTTCCCTTTTGGATCAAGGTGAAAGAGCATCCGGCCTACGATGCCTTCTGGCAAGGTCAGGCTCTCGACAAGATCATCGCCACGGAACCCCCGACCGTTCCCACCATGTGGCTGCAGGGACTGTGGGATCAGGAAGACATGTGGGGAGCCATTCATAGCTACGAGGCCCTAGAGCCGAAAGACCGCGCAAACGATAAAAATTTTCTCGTCATGGGTCCTTGGCGTCACAGTCAGGTCAACTATGAAGCCTCTTCTCTCGGTCCTCTTTTATGGAACGGGGATACCGCGCTTCAGTTCAGGCGCGATGTTTTGCTCCCTTTCTTCAATCAATATCTGGTCGATGGTGCGCGGAAAGCAGACACGCCACCCGTGCTGATCTACAACACGGGAGAGAATCACTGGGATCGATTCAAATCCTGGCCACTAAGCTGCGACACAAACTGCTCCAGCAAGCAGGAACCCTTATACCTTGCTCCGAACCACCGCCTATCGTTCAAGTATCCAGCTGCAGGAGCCGCAAAATTTGATGAGTACATCTCGGATCCGGAAAAGCCGATTCCCTATCGTCCTCGTCCCATCTCGGAATCGGATACTCATGGCTGGCAGACGTGGCTCGTCATGGACCAGCGTTTTGTCGACGACCGGGCCGACGTACTGACCTACGTCACCGATCCGCTCACGAAGCCTCTCCGCGTAAGCGGTGCTCCTGAAGCCGATCTGTATGCATCCACCAGCGGCACTGATAGCGATTGGGTGGTCAAAATCATCGACGTCTTCCCGGATACGATGCCATCACAACCAACCATGGGCGGATATGAGCTTCCCATATCCCTTGATATCTTCCGCGGCCGCTATCGAAAAAGCTTCGAGCACCCTGAAGCGATTACCCCGGACAAACCCCTGCTCTATCGCTTCGGCTTGCCAACCGTCAATCACGTGTTCCTTCCCGGGCATCGCATCATGGTGCAGATCCAATCAACGCTGTTTCCTCTCTACGATCGCAATCCTCAGAGCTATATCGCCAATATTTTCAACGCCAAGCCTGGAGACTATAAAAAAGCCACGCAACGCATCTGGCACAACCCGGAGGCCGAAAGTTTCATCAGTCTCCCTATAGTGCAAACTCCAATTGGTCAGGAACCATAACGTAAAGTGACATAGCAAGGGCTCCAGATACACCTCAATCTAAAAATGAAGAAAGATCTTCCCAAGGTAGAGATCGAATACTGCACCCAATGTCGCTGGCTCTTACGTGCCGCATGGACCGCGCAGGAGTTGCTGACAACATTTCAGGATGAATTGGGAGAAGTCGCACTTCAACCTGGAACCGGGGGAATCTTCGAAGTTCGAATCGGTTCCGATATTCTCTGGTCGCGCGCTGCCCGGCAACGCTTTCCCGAGATGAAAGAACTCAAACAGCTTGTTCGCGATCGCATTGCACCGCAGCGTGATCTTGGCCACTCGGACCGGCAGACTGCTGATTCCTAACGCGTTCCTTCGAAGCACCTGTCTCCAGGCCGCTGGCGTATGGAAGACATTCGGGCGAGCGACGTTTAAACTAATCTTTTGCAGTCCTCTTTGAGGTTGCACCTATGGGCCTATGCGAATTTTAAGTTTACGGTTGATCATCGCGCTGATCCTTGGCGTCACCCTCGTATCGCTCATCTCCTCCTGGTCTGATGTACAGGCTGAGAAAGAGGTGCTGCGGCGCGATCTGCAGTACAAGGCAGAGACTTTCGGAGAAAGTCTTGCCAGTAACGCCGAGCTCTATCTTGCCAATGGAGACACCAATCGGCTCGAACAGCTTGTTCAACGCTTCAGCAATCGCGATCATCTCCTCGGCATCGGAATCTATGACAACAATGGGTCTCCGCTGATCATGACGCGGGAGCTCGGCTCTTTGCTCTCCAGCACGCCCCAGGCCCTCTCGACCGCGCTGTCGCAGGATCGGCCCGAAACTCGGTGGACACGGCTTCACTTCACGCGCGTCTATCTGCTCGCTGCCCCGCTTCACTCCGCGGACAAGAGCGTTATCGGCGGTATCGCCATCGTCTACGAGACGGGCTATATCCGCTCTCAGATATTTGGCGTATGGGGCCGCGTCTTCGCACGGATCGCCGGTCAGGTCTTTGTCATTGTCGCCATAACCCTGCTCATTCTCCGGTGGAGCCTCGTGGGCCCGATCGCTCGCGCCGCGCAGTGGATGAAGACACTGCGAACCGGTAAATCCGCCGGTCAACCGCCGTCCAAGGATCTCGACTTTCTGTTGCCATTAACACGCGAGATTGCGCCGCTTGCGGAGAGCGTGCAGCGCGCTCGCGAAGCTGCAGAGACAGAAGCCCGCCTCCGCAATACGAACGAATCTCTTTGGACCGCACAGCGCTTGGCCGAACACGTCCGCAACAAGCTGGATGGCAGCAACCTCTTTGTCGTCTCCAATCGCGAACCTTATATTCACAACTGGCAGGGAAACTCGATCACCGTCACCGTTCCTGCCAGCGGTCTGGTGACCGCCATCGAACCCATCCTCTGCGCCTGCAATGGCACGTGGGTCGCACAGGGTAGCGGCAGTGCAGACGCCGAGACCGTAGACAGCCACGATCGCCTGCAGGTCCCTCCCGATGACCCCAAATACACGCTCCGACGTGTCTGGCTGAGCGCTGCCGAAGAGGAGGGCTATTATTACGGCTTCGCCAATGAGGGACTCTGGCCGCTCTGCCACATGGCGCACACACGGCCCACCTTCCGTGCCTCCGATTGGGATTACTACAACAAGGTCAATGAGCGCTTCGCCGATGCCCTGGTGGAAGAGATGGCGGGAGAAGAAAACCCTGTCGTCCTCATTCAGGACTACCACTTCGCTCTCTTGCCCAGAATGATCAAGGATCGGGTTCCTCGTGCCAGGATCGCCATCTTCTGGCATATTCCCTGGCCCAATCCCGAGTCCTTCAGTATCTGCCCCTGGCAGCGTGAGCTTCTGGACGGGCTACTGGGAGCGGACCTCATCGGCTTCCATGTGCAGGCCCACTGCAATAACTTCCTCAGCACCGTGGACCGCGTTCTGGAGGCCCGCGTCGATTGGGAACACTTCTCTGTCAAGCGCAACGACCACCTGTCGATCGTGCTTCCCTTCCCCATCAGCGTCGAGCTGACAGAAGACGTCTCCGACGATCCACAGGAACACAGCGCCGAAGAGGAACGAAGCGCAATCATCGCCGAACTTGGCATCGATGCGACCTTCCTTGGAGTCGGCGTAGATCGTGTTGACTATACGAAAGGAATCATCGAGCGCTTTCAGGCGGTCGAATCCTTCCTCGAACGCTACCCGCGCTATCAAGGCAAATTTACGTTTATCCAGATCGGTGCGCCCACGCGAAGCAATATTCCTCGCTATGCCGAATTTCAACGCGAGGTCGAATTCGAAGCCAATCGCATCAATGACCGCTTCAAGCGAGGCAAGTGGCGGCCCATCGTCTTCCTCAATCGGCAGCATTCGCACAAAGAGGTGCGGCGTTACTATCGTGCCGCGCACATGTGCCTGGTCACATCACTGCACGACGGCATGAACCTTGTCGCCAAAGAGTATGTCGCCTCACGAAGCGACGAACGAGGAGCACTGATCCTTAGCCGGTTCACGGGCGCCGCGCGGGAACTGTACGACGCCATTATCGTCAACCCCTACGACATTCAAGGAACCGGAGATGCGATCGCCCGGGTTCTTGAGATGGATGTCAGCGAGATCGTCGATCGCATGCGCAGAATGCGACGCATTGTGAAGGAACACAACATTTACTGGTGGGCAGGCTCTCTCATCGGCGAGCTCTGCGAGCTCCGTCTCAAACGATAAGACCTTCGCGGAGTCATTGGATGCAAACGATTCAACACAGCGAAATCATCCCAGCCTTCCTCGAGAAGGTGAAGGCCGCTCCGTCATCCGCCTTGCTGCTGGACTACGATGGAACGCTCGCTCCTTTCCAGATCGATCGTCATCAGGCATACCCTTATCCTGGTATTCTTCCGCTGCTTGAGACGATCCAACGCCGCAGAACAAATCTCATCATCATCACTGGGCGCCCAATTCACGAGGTGCAAAGTCTCCTTTCCCCGCTCAGCAATGTCGAAATATGGGGAGCGCACGGACTCGACCATCTCCTCGCCGACGGAACGCGTCAACCTGTAAAGATCGATCCCGAGCTGCAGAACGCGCTCAACCAGGCCGAGCAGTGGCTGGAGGCACAGGACCTTCTGCCCCACGCAGAGATCAAGTCAGGTGGAGTAGCTGTGCATTGGCGTGGTTTATCGGACGATCACGCTCAGGCGTTGCGCACACAAACGCTGCAGGGGTGGTCTTCTCTTTCTCTACAAGAGGGTCTAAAACTTCTTCAATTCGACGGCGGTTTGGAACTGCGCCTCAATCGACCCGACAAGGGGGATGCTGTGGCGAGCATACTGGGAAACCTGTCCCCCGAAACCCCAGTCGCTTTTCTCGGCGACGATCTCACCGACGAAGATGGCTTTCGCAGGCTGGTAAACCGTGGGTTACCGATCCTTGTTCGCGAAGAATACCGCGAAACCGCCGCGCAGGCCTGGCTGCGTCCCCCTCACGAATTGATCCAGTTCCTCGAGCAGTGGCTCACAGTATCCTCCTCTTAAGCCCCCGAGGTGTAAGGATTCATGATGACGCCATTCTTGCCGAACGCCGGCCGATCCCTTCGTGCACATCCGTCCAGAAGAAACTTTTTTCTCGTTCCAGCGATGCTCTTCATGCTTCTGCATACGCCGGCATGGGCTCAACACAGCGCTTCGGTCACGTGGTTGCCAGACTACCTTACCAATGGCTCGCCCTGCATCTTCACCGTCAGGGCTCCCGGAGCCCGCACCGTTACTGGTGTCTGGCAAAAGCATCCTTTGGAATTCTTCCGCAGCGGGAACGATCACGAAACCTGGTACGCTCTCGCTGGCGTTGATGTGGGGGTCGAACCCGGAACGTATCCTATCGAGATCAATATCGGCAGTATCAGTGGACCACAGTCTATTCAACGCTCAATCACGATTGCCTCTGCTCCCTATACCGAAGTCGCGCTCTCCGTTCCCGAAAAGTTTGTCGAGCCCAGCCCCAAAGCTCAAAAGGTGATCGAAGCCGATCAACGGCTCAAGCGTCGAGTCTTTTCACACTCCGCAGCTGCGCCGCTCTGGACAGTATCGTTCTCTCCACCTCTCCCGAGCGCGCCCAGTACCGATTCCTTTGGTACCCGCCGCGTCTTCAACGGATCGCTCGCCAGCATTCATCGTGGCCTCGACTATCATGCCCGGCCAGGAACCCCTGTTCACGCCGCCAACTCTGGCCGCGTCATCCTCGCGCGATCTCTTTATTTTGAGGGCAACTGCGTTGCGATCGATCACGGCCTCGGCATGATAACCATCTACATGCATCTGTCAAAATTCAGGGTTAAGGAAGGCCAGCGCATCACCCGCCATCAGCTCGTCGGCCTGAGCGGAAGAACTGGCCGCGCAAACGGACCACATCTTCATTTCAGCGTGCGCTGGCAGGGAGACTATCTCGATCCCGCACAGCTTCTTTCGCTCAAACTGCCGACACCCGCGTCATAGACGATAGCGCAGCATTCTAGGAAAGCGTTGTCACTCAAACGCCGGGTCTCTGCTCTGTACCTGCAATCTTGTCGCGCTCACTTCCGAAGATCTTATTCAACGGCCTCCGAATCGCCCGTACCAGCGCGCGCGCCGCAAGAAACGCCACCATCAGCAGACAGACCGCCATCGTTGCCGCAACCAAAGGATGGTGGGTTGCGAACCACGTAATCCCCACTGCCAGTACATCCTCTGCTGAACTCAGTGCAATATTCGAAATCGGCTCCGGGCTTGGTGTCACCGCTGCCCGCACCAGCGTCTTCGAGCTGTGCGACATCAATGCAATTCCGGCTCCCATCGCTGTCGCCAGCAGCTGCATCTGCGGGGACAACTGCGAGCTGGCATGGTACGCAATCAGACCGGCAACCGGAATTCGCACAACCGTCTGCAGACCGTTCCAGACCATGTCGAAGCCGGGGATCTTATCCGCAAAAAGCTCGATGCTGAATAAAACAGCACATGTGACCATTACCCACGTCTCACCGATGCCGCTCAGTCCCGGAGGAAGCGCTACCCAATGCGTTCGCGCAAGCACCCCCAACGTCAGAACCGTCGCGTAGATGTTTAGGCCGCCCGCAAAGCTAGCAGCAACGATGAGTGCTGTGATATTTGCCGGGGAAAAGTGCATGGTGCAGGAATTCTACTCCCGACCTCCAACATTCAGGCACCAGGAAATTCAGCGCCGCACTGCGCGTTTAACCAGGGCATACTGCTCAAGGATGAAGCTATCGGTCATTCCCGCGATGTAATCTGCAACGACACGCGCCAATCCCTCTGCTTCAATATCCTGAAAATGGCCGGGCGGAAGCTCTTCCGGATCTCCAATCCAGAAATTGAATAATGCCGTTACGACCTCTTCCGCCTTCTCGTGTTCGCGTTCAAGAGGAGCGCATGTGTACAACGTGTTGTACAGGTATCGCTTCTCCTCCAGTCGCTGCGTCTCAATCTCGGCAGAAAACAATGCTAGTCGCCGCGGATGTCGGCGGATATCTTCCAGGGACTTCGCTCCCACAGCTTTGACGTTAGCCCGCGTATTCGCAATGAGATCGTCCGTGAGGATGTTCTGCATCAGTTGCAGCGCTTCGTGAAAAAGATACTTGTCTTCTGCCGTAGGATGGCGTTCCGCAATCCGGCGATAACAATCTCCCAGGATCCTAACGTTCTCGCAGGTGTGCCCGATCTCCAAAAGCCCTGACTCTACCCCATCGTCGAGGTCCGCCGTCAGGTAGGCAATCTCATCGGCCAGGTCGATCAACTGAGCTTCGAGAGGAGGTCGCAGTGCCAGGAAATAATCCTGAAGCTCTGCATACTCATCCGGGTTGTAATCCCGCGAGTGTTTGATGATCCCTTCGCGCGCTCCCAGCGTGAGGTTCAATCCACGATGAGCGGCATAACGCTGCTCAAAATGCTCCACAATGCGCAAAGCATGCAGATTATGGTCGAAACTTCTTCCATGTCTTTGCAGACAACGATCCAGAGCCCGTTCCCCCGCATGACCAAATGGAGGATGGCCGATATCGTGAACCAACGCCAGCGTCTCGGTAAGGTCTTCGTTCAGTCCCAACACCGACGACGCTGCGCGGGCAATCTCAGCCACCTCGATCGTGTGTGTGAGGCGACTGCGAAAGTGGTCTGAAGACCGGCTGGTAAACACCTGCGTCTTGCCCGCCAGTCTGCGAAACGCGCGCGACTGTACGACGCGCTCGCGGTCCCGCTGAAAGGCTGTTCGCCCGGAACGCGGCGGCGCAGGATAGACTCGCGCGACCAACGGATCGCAATCATCTCCGGCCACAGCGCAATACTTCAGATCATCCATCATGTTCTCTACGAGTGTAATGGATCACCATCATCCCTCCTCGCAACAAGAGCCCACCATCATCGATGGTGAGCTCCGTTGAGAGACAACAAGATTTATTTGACGGATGTAGTATTCAACTTCGACAGTTTCACCCTGGCATTATCCAGCTTGTGCTGCACCTTGGCTACATCTTCCGGATCCGCGTCTGATGGCAGCGAACGTCCATATTCGTGCAGCGACCGCTCCCACTGCTCGACCGCCAGCTTCAACTTTCCGGTCTTCTCATAGATCTCCGCAAGGTGATCGTGAATCGTTGGGTCACCGCCGTTTCGTTCGTTTGCCTTACGAATATTCTCTTCCGCCAGGGCATACTGACCCGTCTTGTAGTAAGCCCACCCCAGGGAGTCAAGATACGCGTAGTTCTGCGGATCGAGCTCGACCGCCTTACGGATCATCGTCAGCGCTTCGCTCAAACGAACGCCACGATCCGCAAGCATATAGCCCAGATAGTTCAAAATCGTCGCGTTCTGCGGATCAATCGTTAACGCCTTGCGGAACTGCGCCTCTGCAGCGTCATACTGCTTCTGCCGGTCCGCCATAATTCCCCGCAGGAAGTAGACGTACAGCTTCTCCGGAGCACTATTTGAAAGTGCCTCACCCGCAGCCAATTCTTTATTTGCTTCAGGCCAGCGCTTTAGACGGATGTAAATATTCGCCAACCCCAGGTGAGCTTCGCGATCGTCTTTTTGATCGCCGCTGGCAGAGATCTGAGCCTTCGCAAGCGCAATGCCCTCCTCCGCTTTACCGGTATCTGCCAGTTGTCCTGCATACATCAACTGGACTGCCTGATCCTTCGGCATCGCCTTGGCGGCCTCAGCGGCTGCGGCCGTTGCAGCGGTCCAGTCATGCGCATCATGGAAAGCATCGACTTGGCCCTGATAGCCGTTCTTTGCAAAATCTCCGCCGAGCTGAACCATCTGTTTATATACAGCTACGGCTTCAGCCGTCTTGTTCTCCTCGCGGTAGATGATGCCCAGCCGGTCGAGGAAGATCGCCCGGTTCTGCTTTTCCTGATCCGTATAGACGCCGTCCGTGTGGGAGCTTGCATCGACCAGCGCCTTCAGCGTGCGAGTCGCATCGTCGTATCTTCCTAGGGTGTCGTAGACAAGGGCCTCGTTATACGCCAGCTCAACATTGTCCTGCGCCAGCGGCTTTGCCTTCTCCAGCGTCGCCAGCGCCTGGTCGTAGTGCCCCTGCTGCCGCTGAATATCAGCAATCTTAATCATCGATTGCGCATCCTGGGGCTCTGCGGCAACCACATTGTTGAAGATCTTCAGAGCCTCATCCAGCTGCCCGTCACGCAGCAGCGCCGTCGCCAGACCGCGCTCACTGTCGACATTGTCGGGGTCGTCGTCGAGAGCCTTGCGATATGCATCGATGGCATCCTTCGGCTTCTTCAACTGGTCATATGTCGCGCCCAAAGCAAAATCGATCCTCGCGCTTCGATCATCCACAGGAATCGATTTCAAAATATCGACCGCGCGTGCGTAATCGCCCTGCTCCGTGTACAACCGGTACAGATTCAACACGACCTCTTCGGAGTCGCTGTCGATCTTCTGGGCTTCCTTAAACTCCATCTCGGCCTTGGCGGAATCGTGGTTCAACCCATACAGCTGGCCAAGCAGCAGACGCGTCTCCACCTCGCTCGGCTTTAATTCAGCGAGTTTTTCGTACTCTGCGATGGCCAGTTTCAGCATCTGCCCGGACTGTTGCCCTTGCATGTCTCCGAGCGATCGCAGATAGATCTTCCCCAGCAGCTCGTGTGCCGCTACGTCCTGTGGATTCTTCTTTACCTGCGCCTGCGCCGACGTCACCGCTTCACGAATTCGTCCCAGCTTGAAGTACAACTCCGCCATTCCGTCCTGCAGCGTGACGGACTCCGGATCGGCATCCATCGCCAGCTTGTACTCTTCAATCGCCTGACTCGCGTAGTCCGGTCTGCCGGCGCTGACAGCCATATCCTCATACATATGGGCCAGACCGTAGTGATAGTACGCCGAGGCACGTCCGGTCGGCTGAGGCGGACCGTCCTTCGATGCCGCCGTCTGGCCCCAGGCTGGAAAAGTAGCAAGAACTGCTGCCGCAGCCAGCATTCTGGCAGTGGTGGCACGTGAAATTGGCTTCATCATCAATAGGTTCCTGTGCCGCCGAATTGAGAAGCTCGAATCAGCAGGCTTCCCTACCCAAAACGCAGGTCACTTCCTTTAGACGACGCCTCCAGCGTATTGGCTGCAAATCGCTAATTCAGTGGCCGCGCGTGGGCTTGGGCGTGATTATATTCGTCTTTTCTCATCCATGGCGGAAATGACGGTATCCCGTAAACACCATGGCGACTCCGAGCCTGTTCGCAGCGGCGATGACGTCCGCATCTTTGACCGACCCTCCCGGCTGGATCACCGCCGTCGCCCCCGCTGTGGCGACCGTCTCCAGACCATCGGGGAACGGGAAAAACGCGTCGGAGGCAGCTACCGTTCCTTGCAGGGGGAGTACTGCCTTCATCGCCCCAAACTTCGCAGCGTCCACCCTGCTGGTCTGGCCTGCGCCGATCCCTACCGTCTGGCCGTGTCCATCCGAGTAACGGGCATAGACGATCGCGTTCGATTTCACATGTTTGCAGACACGCCAGGCGAAGAGTAGAGAGCGTAGCTCCTCCTGCGTCGGCTTGCGATCGGTCACAGTCTTCAACTCCGCTTCGGTCACTCGGAGGCGGTCGGCATCCTGCACCAGAAATCCGCCTGAGACCTGCTTGATCACTCGCTTCGTATCTGCCGGGGTAATCTTCACCAATCGCAGGTTCTTCTTAGTTGCGAACCGCTCGAGGGCCTCCTTTGTAAAGGCCGGGGCCACAATCGCTTCCACGAACAGCTTGGCAATCTCCTCGGCTGCCTCGCCGTCCACCTCGCGATTGACGCCGATAATCCCGCCGAAGGCTGAGATCGGGTCCGACTCCAGAGCCCGCTTGTAAGCCTCCAGAACTGTCGCTCCGGTGGAGGCTCCGCATGGATTCGTATGCTTGATGATCGCGACCGCCGCGTCAGCCGATGCGTCGAACTCGCTCACCAGCTCCCAGCAGGCATCTAAGTCTACTAAGTTGTTGTAACTTAGCTCTTTGCCTTGCAGCTGCTGAGCTCCAGCCACACCTTTTCCGCTGCCGTCCACATACAGCGCTGCTCGCTGATGTGGATTCTCGCCATAGCGCAGCGTCTGTGCCAATGGGTCAATGATCCTCAGAGTTTGAGGAAGTCCATCTGTAAAGGCTGCAGGTCCCGAAGGAGCCTCGACGCTCTCGAGCGCAGTTGCAATACCTGCATCGTAAGCAGCCGTGACCGCAAAGGCCTGCCTGGCCAATCGCCAGCGGGTGGCTCGCGTCAGCGATCCCTGATTTGCCTCAAGCTCCTCAGCCAGCGCGCCATAGTCGGCGGTTGCGGTCACAATGGCCACATCCTCAAAGTTTTTCGCCGCCGACCGCACCATCGACGGGCCGCCGATGTCGATATTCTCAATGACGTCAGCGAAGGCGACACCTGGCTTTTGAGCTGTCTTTTCAAAGGCATAGAGGTTTACCACGATCATGTCGATGGGCTCGATGCCGTGCGATTCGACCGCTGCGACGTGCTCCGGATTCCCTCTCATGTGCAGGATTCCACCATGCACTTTGGGGTGCAGCGTCTTGACGCGCCCGTCCAGCATCTCTGGAAAACCAGTCAGCTCGCTGATGTCTTTGACCGCTAAACCCGCATCTCTCAAGGCTTTCGCGGTACCGCCGGTCGAAACCAAATCGACGCCATGGCGAGCGAGGGCCTGGGCGAATTCAACAAGACCTGTCTTGTCGGTGACAGACAGAAGAGCGCGGCGGATAGGGCGCAGGTCCACCGAAACAGTAGAAGGAGCACTATGGGAAGTCATCGTCCTCTATTGTACTGTCGGGGCTACTTCTGTTGTTTATCCCGGTTAACCGCTGCCGGGGAGAGACGTTTCGAGGCGTATTTCTCGCCTTAAAAGCGTAACCGCCAAAATCGTTTTTGGCGGTTACTACAAAATTATAGAGCCCGTCAGGGATCTCACTTTTTCGACCTGGTGGGAGGCGCACCATTTCTTCATCCCGCTGGCAATATTTTCAACAGCCCTGGGGTCGGCGTAGCTGGCTGTTCCTACCTCGACCGCCGTGGCGCCCGCCATCATGAACTCGATGCCGTCGTCGGCCCGAACGATGCCGCCCATTCCCACGACCGGAATCTTTACCGCCTTGAAGGCCTCGTTCACCATTCGGACCGCGATCGGCTTGATCGCCGGGCCGGAGAGGCCGGCGGTGACGTTGGCGATCTTTGGTTTCCGGGTTTCTACGTCGATCGCCATGGAGACGAAGGTATTTACCAGGGAGACGGCGTCGGCTCCCGCCTCTTCGGCTGCTCTTGCCATCTGACCGATACTGGTGACGTTGGGAGACAGCTTCACCATCAGGGGCCGGGTAGCTGCTTTTTTGGTGCGGGAAACCAGCTCCTTCAAAAGCTCGGGATCGGTCCCGAAGACCATGCCGCCGTGGCTGGTGTTGGGGCAGCTTGCGTTGAGCTCGTACATCACGACGCCTTCAGCATCGTTCAAAACCTCGATGACCTCAAGGCAATCCTCGACCGTATAGCCGAAGACATTTGCGATAGTGACGGCACCTTTGATCTGGCGGAGCTTAGGCAGCTTCTCCTCGACAAAGGCCCGCACCCCCATGTTCTGGAGACCAATCGCATTCATCATCCCCGCGGCGGTCTCGATGATCCTGGGCGTGGGATTCCCCGCCATCGGTTCCTTCGACAACCCTTTGGTAACGAAGGCGCCGATACGGTCGAGGGAGACGATATCTTCAAACTCGATGCCGTACCCGAAGGTTCCACTCGCCGCAATGACGGGTGAACGCAGCTCGACTCCGGCTACGTTCACCGACATATCCGGCACATGCGTGCTCAACGTGTGGTTCCTCTCTGCGCTGCGTTATGGCCCTTTGCTGGCGCCACGGCACCGCTTCCCGTGTCTGGTTTCACTACCTGAGTCAAGACGTGGCCTTCGATGCTGGAGGGCTGATTGACCCGCAGAATCGACGCGAACGTCGCCGCAATGTCCACCGGGGCTACACGATCATGATAGGTCCCCGGGACAAACATCGCACCGTAGAAGTCGAGGGGAACGTGACGGTCATAAGCAAAGGAAGAATAATGGGTCGCACCTGTTTCATTGCCCGGAAACTGGAAGGCGCTGAAGTTGATCCAGATGGCCCACCCCACATACGGAGAGTAGCTATGCATGATCCTGCGTCCAAGTTCGGTATCGGGAATCTCGCCCGAACGCATCTTGGCGACGGGGTAGACCGATCCTAACCCTAGAGGATCGGGCTCGCGTCCCTCAGGCAGCGCCTGTTCTGAACGCTTCACCGCGAAGGAACCGTCTTCTGCGAGCAGGTTTTCGAGCGTGTCGGCAGCGGTTGTCTCAGCCTCAAGCTCGTTGACGTGAGCTGCCTCAAAGGCCTCCCGGTTCAGCTGGATGTACGGGTACTCTCCGCCGAGGACGTACTTCAAACCTTTCTTTGCAGGCCATTTCTTTTCAAGGCCAGCTTCGAGGCCTTTCAGCAGAGCGCCACTCTTGATGGCCGAAGATGGCATCCGGGCATTGTTGGCTGCCTCCATGGTAGGCGCTACGCCGTGGTCCCCGGAGAGGGCGATGATTACGTTCTGAAGCCCGACCTGCTTGTCGAGGAACGAGAAGAAGTCGTTCAACGATACGTCCACAGCATCGATCATCTCGCGCTGCTTTGGCGAATCCGGTCCGACGCGGTGGCCGAGAATATCGGTGTTGCTGATGGAGAGAGTCAGCATGTCGGTTACGTTGTCTTTTCCAAGGTTTTCGTTCTTGACGAGCTCCTTGGCGAAGTCAACGAGATACTGAACGGCTGCGGGCTTCTGCCCTACTTCTTCATAGAAATTCCCGGTCGGAACTCCTGCCGCTTTGCGAGCCTTATCGCGCTCATCGCTGGCGTTGAATGTCGTGGCCCACGCGGGAAGCTGTGGCATCCAGTAGGACGAGGTGATGAAGGCACCGGAGTCATGGTCGGTCCAGAAGGCTCCCCTAGTCGCATGTCCGGAGGTCAGGATGGCTGCGCGGTCTTTGAAGGAGACGCCGAAGACCCTGGCGCGACCCTGCGTGGCGAGTACAAGCTCGTCGCCGAGCGTCGAAGCAGCTTCCCGATGCGGCGATGCTCCGGGAGTGGTCTCCCCACCTTCCGGTACGCCCACAAGTTTGTAGCGATCATCGCTCACGGAGGTGACCAGCCGCAGCTTCCCGTTCGGTCCTGGCTCCCACCACTCGTTGACAGGAATCTTGTGACCGTCGGTGTAGCTTCCGGTTCCAATTGTCGAGTGCCCTGCCGCTGTTACCAGGTTGGCGTAGTCGTAATAGCAATCTGTGAAGTGGACGCCCTTCTTGAGGAACAGATTGAATCCGTTGGGCGTCTTGAAATCGTCGCGGTAGCGATCCAGATAGTCTCCGCGAAACTGATCGATCACCAGAACGACTACCAGTTTCGGGGTTGCATGATAGGCATCGGCCCGCATGGGTACAGAACCGGGCAGAAGAAGGGCGAGAATAAGAAAAGCGGATGCAAAGACACGCATCTTTGTAGAGTAACCGCTTTCGTTCCTTACAAAACCTTACATTTTCCGTGCAGGTGTTCGGCGGTTGTCATCCTTCTTCCCCCGGGCGGATGAAAACTTTATTTCCTGGGGTTGGTGGCGGTTCAGACAAACCGCAGATCCTTCGACTTCGTTTGTCGCGTTTTACGCGGCAACTTCGCTCAGGATGACACTTCTTGCTTGGTTCGCGAAGACGGGTTGTTACCCACCTCAGGATGACACTTTCTTTTGCCGTCTATATCAGCCTTGTATTCGAAAAAAACGCTGATCGCAAAAAGCCTTAGAATTAATCCCAAATGATTGATCTTGCATTCGTCCGGGCAAATCTGCCCGTGGTAGAAGAAAGACTGCGTGCGCGTGGCATGGATCCTGCCGTCGCCCTTGGCGACTTTGCCACAATCGACCGGGAGCGGCGCGATGCCATCACCCAGGTTGAGACGCTCAAGGCACGACGCAACAAGCTGACTGAGGAGATCGCCCGACTTCGGAATTCAGGGGGCGATGCGACTGCAGCGACTGAGGAGACACGCTCTCTGAAAGCCGAAGTTGAATCGCTGGAGTCGCGTGCGACGGCGGCGGACGATCGGCTGCAGACGATTCTGAAGAGCATTCCCAATCTGCCACAGGATGATGTACCCGTCGGAGCCGATGAACATGGCAATCGCGAAGAGAAGGTCTGGGGTGACAAACCTTCGTTCAACTTCAACCCCAGGCCGCATTGGGAGATTGGCGAAGAACTGAATATTCTAGACTTCAATCGGGCTGCCAAGATCTCGGGTTCCCGATTCGTGGTCCACTATGGCTCCGGTGCTCGTCTGGAGCGAGCCCTCGCAAACTTTATGCTCGATCTCCACACCGGCGAGCATGGATATACAGAGGTTCTGCCTCCTTACATGGTTAATTCGAAGTCGCTGTTCGGGACCGGCCAGCTTCCCAAGTTCGCAGAAGATCTCTTTCACTGCGATGACAAGGGCCCTTATGTTCCGGGTGAGCTGCAGGATGGCGATCACTGGCTGATTCCAACGGCCGAAGTCCCGGTAACGAACCTGCTGCGCGACGAGACGGTGGACGAAGCGCAGCTCTCTGTCTCCTTCTGCGCCTATACGCCGTGCTTCCGCAGCGAGGCCGGGTCGTACGGCAAGGATGTTCGCGGCATGATTCGGCAGCATCAGTTTCAAAAGGTGGAGCTGGTTAAGTTCACGACGCCGGAGAGGTCCAAGGAAGAGCATGAAGCACTGACTCGTCATGCGGAGACGGTTTTGGAACGGCTTGGGCTTCCTTACCGGCGCATGCTGCTGTGCACCGGCGATATGGGGTTTGCCTCGTCCAAGACCTATGATCTTGAGGTCTGGCTTCCAGGCCAGGAACTGTACCGCGAGATCAGCTCCTGCTCGAACTTTGGAGATTTCCAGGCACGGCGCGCGAACATTCGGTTCCGTCCTGCGGGCGCGAAGAGATCGGAGTACGTGCATACGCTGAATGGTTCGGGCCTCGCCGTCGGACGCACCTATCTTGCAATTCTTGAGAACTATCAGCAGGCAGATGGTTCGGTTCGGGTACCGGAGGCTTTGATTCCTTACATGAACGGCCAGGCGGTCCTTACGAAGCAGGAGCGCCTCTAATGACTGTTTGTTCTAAACTTTTGTGGAACAGCTGTCCGGGAGGGACGTCAGAAGGACGCCCTGATGCTCTGTCGAGTGGCACCGCTGAGGAGTGCGTCTAGCAATGCTCAAAACCCTGCGATCGTATTTCTGGTGGACCTATGACCGTGGCAGCCTTCACTACGACGTGATGGTGACGCTGATTCTCCTGTTCCTTTTTCTTGGCCCGCGTTTTATCGACTTCAAGGACCGGCCGGTCGAGACGGTCGCGATCCACTCCTCAGAGGTACTCGTCAAAGAGGCCGGCACCATCGACGACACCAGCCGCTTCCTGTACCAGATCCGCGCCGATGACATTCATCGCCTCATCGATGGGAACGAGAGTGACCAGGCGATTCGCGCTGCCATTCTGCGAGTGATTGAACCGATCGCAGGAGAGGTCAGCATCGAGCGCTATGAGCTGGTGCACGATGCCCAGGGAAACCTGATCGCTTACGATGCATGGGTTACCCGATAACAGACCACTCCGTTTTGAAGTATTCCGGACGACCCAGCTGCGTCAGCTGCATCTAATGTTTTTGGAGAACTTATACCGCATGACGATTCTGCGCCGACTGGTTATCGCTTCCCTCCTCTGCAGCCCTTTTGCCCTGTCTGCCCAAGTCAAGCCAGGCGAACTCGATCAGGCGATTCGCCAGATGGACGCGGCGAGTGCGCGCTTCAAGTCTGCCGAAGCCGACTTCCAGTGGGATTTCTATGAGCTGGTCGTCAAAGAGACGACCACGCAGCACGGAAACATCTACTTCAAGAAGAGCGGAAGCGATCTGGAGATGGGGGCGAAGATACTACCCCCGGCAGCGAAGTTCCTCTCCTACAAGAGTGGCAAAGTCGCTCTATTCGATCCAAATACAAAAGAACTGAAGGTGTTGTCAGCCGGACAGAACAAAGCACAGTGGGAAAGCTTCCTCACACTTGGCTTTGGGGGCACTGGCACGGAGTTGACCAAGGCTTGGACAGTAACGGATCTCGGCTCTGAAACGATCTCAAACGGCAGCACCACAGTCCAGACCCGGAAACTGGATTTGGTCGCGAAGGATGCGAATGTCCGTAATATGTTCAGTCATATTGTCATTTGGGTCGACACGAACCGAGATATCTCTCTTAAGCAGCAGTTTTTTACACCATCTGGCGACTATCGCACGGCGACCTACACCAACATCCGTTACAACGAGTCGATCAATACAAAGCCATACCAATATAAAAAATAGTTTGGCTATATCGAAATAGAAAAGAGCATCGAGAATGTGGACTCTCGATGCTCTTTTTCGTAACTGCGGTTATCGCGCTCCTAAAGGATGACCAATCGCCAGCTCCTATGGGTAGAGCTTTGCCGGAAGAATCTCCGGCTCGGGCTCTCCTGCCGCAGCGAGCAGCTTCTTCAGCTGGTCACGCAGTTCGTTCGCCTTTTCGCGATACTCTTTCCGTCCAGCAAGATTGACCAGTTCGTGCGGGTCGGCGCGCTGATCGTAGAACTGATATTCCTGGTAGACCTTGGCCGCAGCTTCTTTGGTGCTGCCGGAGAGGTCGGCGACGCAGTAGGTCCAGTCGGGCGTGCGGATGGCTCTTCCGGTCATCGATTCGCTGATCTGAATCAACTGCTGGTTCTGCCACTTTTGCCTGGCTTGAAGATCGTCGGCCAGTGGAAAGAAGCTGCGTCCCTTCCAGCTTGAGGGCACCTCAACTCCGGCGGCTTCGAGCAGCGTTGGCGCGAGATCGATCAGCCCTACGAGTTCGGAGATCTGCTGGGCTCCGCGGAAGCCGGGACCGTCGACGATGAGCGGAACACGGATAGAGCTGTTGTGCGTGCTGCGCTTGTACTCCTGATTGCGTGTCATGAAGTGGCAACCGTGATCGCTGAAGAAGACGAAGATGGTGTTGTCGTCCAGCTTCTCTTCTTCAAGGATGCGATGGATGCGTCCCACGGAGGCGTCGATGGCTTCGATGCAGCCATAGTAGTCGGGGAGCTGATCCTGCCAGGTACCGGGCAGAGCGCGCAGGTCTTCGGGAGCGTTGGAGTTTACGAAGCGTGCCGCAGCGCCTTTAGGGGCAACGGGTCGCTGCATGTCGTTCTGCTGGTGTGGCTCCAACTGCGAGATAAACAGGAAGAAGGGCTTGTCCTGTTTCTGCCGGAGGAAGCGTTCGGCACGATCGGTGAGGAAGTCGACGCGGTATTGGTCTTTGAAGGTGATGGGCTTGTTGTCCCGATCCCAGATGGTTCCCTCATAGGGATGGCTCGTGTGCTCAAGCGCGTTTGCTCCCTCCCAGAGATCCAGAAAGCCGCCCCGGTCTTCAGCTTTTACGGGGCCGGGGTCGCCGCCCTGCTTCGGATTTCCGAGCGCGAGGTGCCATTTGCCGATCATGTTGGCGGTGTAGCCGGACTTTCGCAGCTCAGTCGCCAGAGTAGGAAGAGACTTATCGAGCTCGAGGCCGTTGTGCCAGACGCCCGTCTCCGTCGCATAACGACTGGTCAGCAGCACGGAGCGTGCGGGAGCGCAGACGGGCTGATTGGTGACCGCATGGGTAAAGTTCTTTCCACGTGCTGCAAGCGCATCGATGTTGGGCGTGCGGGTAGAGCTGTTACGGCCGTTGGCACCTACGAAGTCCGCTCGGAACTGGTCCGCCAGGTAAATGATGATGTTCGGCTTCCTGGCGGCCGGCTGCGCTGCGGCCTTCTTTTGTGCCTCGGCTGTGGCCGGAACTGCGGCCGCTACCGCGGCCGCCATCGTTCCTTTGAAGAACGATCGGCGGCTTTGCGTATTTTCAGACATTCCTGACTCCTACCAATAAATTTTTCCAGCGAACTGGAGCTGTCTTGCGTTATCGCGCGTACTCGTAATGGAGGCGAAGGTTGCGGGTGACGTGAAGTTCAGGTTACCCGGAGCAGAAAAGTTCGGCGTGTTGGTGATGTTGAAGGCTTCGGCACGAAGCTCCAGATGTACCTGATCGACGAGAGCAATCTTACGGAAGAGCGAGAGGTCGAGTCTTCGGTAGGCAGGTCCAGTGACCTGCGTGGGAGATCCACCCAGGGCAGACAGGCCGGTTGCCGAAGACGAGGGATTTGCAAAGGCGTCCGCATTCAGGAAGTGAACTGCATTATGGGGGCCGCTATAGGGATTTTGTCCCGATTGTTTGAAGGCGTTGCAGCCGAGGCCTGCCGCCGTGGTTACGCTGCAGGGCACCGTGAAGGGCTGGCCGTCCTGCACGGCTGCGATCCACTGCAGGGACCAGCCACCCACCACAGCCGATGTGAATCCCTGGGTCAGGTACTTTTGATTCCGACCAAGGGGAAGCTCGTATACACCGCTGGTATGAAAGATATTGCGGACGTCGGTATCGCACAACGCATAATCGAGGCCGATGCCCGCGCCGGGGACAAACGGAGCACGGTAGCTGCCGATAGTGTTGTCGAGCTGATCGCGAGCGTTGCCGAGGCACTTCGAGAAGGTGTAGTTAGCATCGAGGGTGAGGTCGTTGCCCCAACGCCGGGTGACGTCAAGCTGCAGGCCGTTGTAGTTGGTCGAAGCGATCGGGCTCAGGAAGGCACCGCCGCGGGCAAAGTCGGGGAAGAAGCTGTTGGCCTGTGCATTGGCTGTCGCGGGAAGGACCTGGTTGAGTGTATTGCTGGTGATCGGTACCTGGAGGTGTCTCGAGACCGATCCGGCATAGGCGATCTTGAGAACCGTCTTGGAAGTCAGCTGATACTGCACCTGCAAGTTATACGCTTCGCTGTAAGCGCTCTTCCAGTCGTACTGTCGGCCCAGCAGGCTGATGTTCGTCAGATTGGCGTTGGCTGCGCTTAGAGGAACATTGATGAGTCCGTTGTTGATGGTACCGATGGAGTTGTCAGGCGTGAGCGGCGTGACTGAGTTCCCTGCCGAATAACTGGTCGCTATGTTGAACGGGAAGTTAGCCGGTGGGCTCGCGCTGAGTCCGTAGTTCTCATATCCGCCATAGAAGAGGCCGAATCCGCCGTGAAGGACGAGCTTCGTGTTCGGCTGATAGGCAAATCCGAATCGCGGTGCGAAGTTTTCCTTCTGGGCGTTGCCCTGCGTGATGTCGGGCGTCGTCACGAAGGCGATGTTGTCCTTCGCCAGCAGCGCCTGAAAGGCCACAGGAACATTGGCAGCCTGCGACTGGGGGATCAGGAACTTCGCCCCGACCCTGGGATCGGCCGGGCCGGGAATGAAGTTGGCCTGCCTTCCGTCGCGTTCCCTTGGTACACCGTAGTACTCCCAACGCAGCCCGAGATTCACGGTCAGCTTCGGGCTGATGCGGTAATCATCCTGCAGATAGAGCCCGAGGTACCAGCGCTGCAGATTGCTGATCAAGGGAAAGTTCGAGGCACTAACACTGTTGGCTCCGCCAACATTGTTGAGACCACCTGCAATGGAGCTCGCCGTCGGGTTGAGCAGGAACTGCGCCCGGTCTGTGGAACCGTCGGTCTGGTTGACGACCGAGGTATAGATCCCGCTGAAGCCGAAGGTGCCGCGCGAGGACGAGGGCGTCGAGGTGGGATAGGCGATGTTCTGGAACAGCACTCCTGAACGCAGAACATGGCGGTTACGCGAGATGGTTACGTTGTCGGAGAGTTGAACGATGTTGCTGGCCTTATTGCTGGGCAGCGATCCCGATTGTCCGAGATTGGCCATGCTTCCAAACGTCAGCAGGGGAAGGCCTCCATTGCCCGGAAACTGTGGAATACCTCCGATGCCGTACTGGTCGGGAACTCCAAGCTCCGTGGCGAAGGGCTGCCTGCGAATATCGGCGACGCGGCTGTATCCGAAGCGTGCCTCATTGACAAGACGCGGAGTGAAGATATGAGTCTCGCTCAAAGCCACATTCTGCGCCTGGGTTGAACCATTTCCCGGCCGGCTCGACTGGCCATCGGCAATACCGGCAAAGGGACCCGGGTTGAGTTGATCGGTATTGAGATAGCTGTAGCGCGCAAAGATAGAATCGCTTTCGCTGAAGTGATGATCGATGCGAAAGTCAAATCCATCACTGTTGTTGGTTGCGGACGGAAAGGCAGTGAAGTTGTTAGTGATTCCTGCCCCGGTCGGCGAGGGATAGAGATTGAGCAGCGCAATCGCTGAGGGACTGAGACGATTAGCGGGCAGTTGGTTGAGCAGCGCCTTCTGCGCATCGCTGGTGAAGTTTCTCTGTCCCGCGATCGATCCCTGATAGAAGGGGTCCCGTACGAAGCCTGTCGAAGTTGCCACGAAACCCGTCGTCGCATCCCGCGCTCCAGACGTAACGGCTCTGCTGGTTGCTGGGTCGAAGATTGTACCAACCGGGAAGACCCGGCCCAGGGCATCGGTGCGGGTTCCGCTCTGCAGGGCGATGAGATCGGTGTAGCTGGTATAGCCGGAGGATCGTTCAGCAGCGGTGGGAACCGTGACAACTTTGCTGTTCGCCTGAGCGATGCGCGTGCCCTGATAGTCGAAGAAGAAAAATGTCTTGCCGCGTCCGTTATAGATCTTTGGGATAGCGACCGGCCCACCGATGGAGAATCCAAACTGATTCTGTCGGTAAGCGGGCTTTCTGGGAGCGGTCGCAAAATAGTTTCGAGCGTCCAGCACCTGGTTTCGAACGAACTCCCACGCGGAACCGTGAAAGCCGTCGGTGCCCGATTTGGTGGAGACATTCAGCACGGCACCGGCGGAGTGGCCAAACTCTGCCGAGTAGTTATTTGTCTGCACCACAAATTCCTGCAGAGCATCCGGAGGGGGCATGATGACGTACTGGGTCTGGTTCACATAGTCGGCAATGGCGGCGTTGTTATCGATGCCGTCGAGAAGATAGTCGTTCTGTCCGCGACGTGCACCGTTGGCACTGAACGATCCGCTCGCAGAGAGACCGCGAGAGTCGGCCTGTGCGAACGTCACGCCGGGTGCCGTCTGCGCCAGGAACGTGACGTTGCGGCCATTCAAAGGAAGATCGGTAATACTGCGGGCGTTGACGACCTGCTGGAGCGATGAGGTCTGCGTCTCCAGAAGAGCGGTGTCTGCCGCGACCTCGACCGATTGGGTCACAGCACCGATACGAAGGACCGCATCCACCTGAGCTGTGGTCTGCGCACTGATCACAACGCCGGTGCGGACGTAACGCTCAAACCCCTCATGCTCGACTGAGACCGAGTAGGTACCGATGGCGACTGGAGAAAAGCTGAAGTTGCCGTCGGCGTCCGATTTCGCGGTTCGCTCTACGGTAGTGGACTGTTGCGTAAGCCGGATGGTCGCGTCGGCCACTCTTTGCTGCTGGCCATCGACAACCGTTCCTACGATAGCGCCGGTATCGACCTGGGCAAATGCAGCAGCCGTCACAAATAGGAATGCAATTGCAAAAGATGTTGCTTTACGGAAAGACACGTGGACTCCAAAGTTTCTGAGCTGGAAGAAAATCAATCACTCCCGGTTTAAAGACCGGGCAGAACTATCGTTCGAAGCGGATTTTTGGATGGGAGAAAGTCGAGAAGAAGAGTATTAGCAACAACAGGAGCAGCCGGTGCGGAAGGCACCAGGCTGAGGGCAGAACGAAGCCGCCACATGCTTTTGATTGAAGGCAATCATAAAGTGTCGTTGACTAATGGGATGATAAGTGCGACTCAATGGGATGTCAATCGGGAGCGGATGCTTGAAGAGTTAGGAAACAGATGAATTGGGCGGGATGGATAGCGAACAGAAAGGAGGCGTGAGGGGAGACAACGAGAGGTCGCGCTGCTCCGGCGACTCGCAGATCCTTGGACTGCGCCTCACGCGATGAGGCCGCGTGAGGCTCCGCTCAGGATGACAGTTTTTATGTCGGACGACGACACCATTGCTCACGATTGCGTCAGTGCTGGCGATTACGCCAGTGCCCGGCCTTTTGACCGGATACCGCCTGAGATGTGGAACTATGTGTTGGTACTTTCAGGCTGGAACTCCTTTATCGACACTGACCGGGTGAAGAGCTATTGATCGACATGGATGGTGTAGCACCATCTATCGACACCCCTATGGTGTGGGTGTTCCCTTGGGTGAAGGAGAGGACGAGCCTGGGGTTGCGGGGAGGGTGTAGATCACCTCGCCGGGCCGCGTGTAATGGAGTTCCTCCCTGGCCTGGTGCTCAATCGCGCTGGGATCATCCTTGAGCCGATCGATGTGGGCTTTGAGCATCTCATTCTCATGCTGCAGGCTGTTCAACTGCCCCTCAAGCATGCGCGCGTCCCGATTCTTCTTTTCGTAGGCGGTCAGGCCGTTTTGCCCAAAGACGACGTGGAAGGCAACTCCAATCGCCAGCACGGCGGCCGCGACGGTTGCCCATCGCCTCCAGGATCCAATCATCGACAGAACCGCGCGCATGGCAATTCCATGACGCGGAGCTCCTGCGAGTTTTGTTCCTGTGCCAGCCATGGCTATTGAAAGTACAAATTTCCAAGAGGAACACCGTCAAGTGGAAAACCTCCTTCTGCGCACGGCGTACCTACTTCGTACTGCTTTTGATGCCCGCAGAGGCTTTCGCCGGCCCTGTTCCCGTTCTGCCACTCATCTCCAAAGTTTCCCTGCCCCTCCCAAGGAATAGGGGTGCACGACATGGCTGCGCTTGATATCCTTTCCCTGGTGCATATTCTTTTTCTGATCTCTGTTGGCTCTCTTCTTGTGCTTATCGGCGCGACCGCAGCGATCGTTCATCATATCCGAGCGAGCCACCGTTCCCGTGAGGGCGCGGAAGCTCCTCCCGAACCCAGCTTCTCCGACCATCTCCATGCGGCCGCGGAGTACGGCACACCGCGCTCCCCGAGAATTGTCCCCTCTCAGTCGGTACAATCGATCAGCGCGAAGAAAGCACACGGCTCCGGGCAGAGCAACGAAACTGGATCGGAAGGAGATCGGGGGTCGGGCGGCAGGCCTGGACCGCATCTCATCCGGAGAGCTTCCGGCGGCTCCGAAGCGCAAGGACTGAACAGCGTCAACAAGATTTACCCGGCCTCTCCTCGACTTCGTGTCGTCGCCAGCAATCGGACAGCATCGTCCAAAAACTTATAGCGCGAAAGGATCTTCTTTCATGCAATCCACCATTCCGTCCTCCTCGACCCTGGCGCAGCAGCCATCCCGTTCCGTTGCCGAATCGCTGCCGGGACGCATCGCGATCGCCTTCGCAGCGACCATCTTTGTAGCCGCCTGCGCGCATGTCTCCATCCCGCTTCCCTTCACTCCTGTTCCGCTGACGTTGCAGAACTTCGCAGTCCTGCTGGTCGGGCTGATGCTGGGTCCGGTTGCCGGTTTCTCCGCGATGGCGTTGTATCTGGCGGAGGGTGCGATGGGGATGCCCGTATTCAATCCGAACGCGGCAGGCGGGCTGTTGCAGCTTCTTGGCCCCACGGGCGGTTACCTGCTTTCGTATCCATTCGTCGCGGCGCTTGCCGGGTGGGCCTTCCGTTCCCTTCGCCTCAAGTCGCTCTACGGCCGCGCTGCGGTTGCGGGCACGCTCGCCACGCTGCTGCTCTTCGCCTGCGGCTCCCTTTGGATTGCTCAGGTCATGCATCTGAGTGCCTCCGCGGTTTGGACGATGTCGGTCGCTCCGTTCCTTCCTGGCGAGATTGTCAAGATTGCTGCAGCTGCGGGTCTCGCAGCCTCTATCCGGAGCTTGCGCCAGGCGTGAAGCTCCTTTTTCTCCCTCTGGATCGCCGGTATGGCGCATCCTTCCTTTTGTCCCACTTCTTTCAGAGGAACGCCGCATCATGACTCCCCCGCAAACAGCAGTTCAAGAGATCAGCATTGCCCATAGCCCCGACTCCGACGACGCGTTTATGTTTTACGGCCTTGCCACCAACAAGGTAAGAGTGCCGGGCTACAAGTTCACCCATGTGCTGACCGATATCGAAACCCTCAACCACAAGGCGATCAACGAAGCTTTCTACGACATCACCGCCATCTCGTTTCATGCCTATCCTTATCTGCAGGACAAGTACACGCTGATGGCCTGCGGCGGCAGCGTTGGCGAAGGCTACGGGCCCATGATCGTCGCCAACCCGAAGATGACGCTCGCCGACGCGCAGAAGACCCGCATCGCCGTGCCCGGCACGCTGACGACGGCGTTTCTTGCTCTTCGGCTCTTCGCGCCGGATATCGAGTACAGCGTCGTTCCCTTTGACAAGATCATTCCTGCGGTTACGGCAGGCGAGTTTGACGCAGGACTCATCATCCACGAGGGACAGCTGACCTATGCCAATGACGGCCTGGTCAAGTTGCTGGATCTTGGCCAGTGGTGGCGGGAGAAGACTAATCTTCCACTCCCTCTCGGCGGAAATGCGATTCGCCGCTCGCTGGGTCAGGAGACCATGGTGATGGCGACCCAGGCGCTGCGGGACAGCATCCAGCACGCTCTCGATCATCGTGAGGAGGCGCTTGCTTACGCCATGCAGTTTGCGCGCGATCTCGACCCGACGCTTGCGAATCGCTTCGTCGGAATGTACGTCAACGAACGCACGCTGAACTACGGCGAAGACGGTCGCGAGGCTATCCGCAAGCTGCTGGATATGGGCTACGAGCGTGGCATCATTCCGCATCGCGCCAACGTCGATTTTGTCGGGTAAGCCTGTGCAAGAACCAGCCTGCGGGGCACACAAAACCCGGCAGGCTGTGTTATCTTTAACAAGTCAAGTGATTGCAGCCTGAGACGGCTCTCGCCTGATGCTCCTCTCCCGAGGAAATGAAGCAAACCTGGACGCGTAGCTCAACTGGCAGAGCATTCGACTCTTAATCGACAGGTTGAAGGTTCGATTCCTTCCGCGTCCACCATCTCCTGCTTGGCATCCCATTCCCATGTAGCCTGGTCGCCCGGGTTTCCATCGCGGCATTCTCTGCGGGGATTGCATTCTGGTAGGAAATTCCCTTCCCAAATCCACCTCAACTTTGCAGTCTATGTGGCGATATTTTCGTTTCTCCATAAGACGGATCCGTCATGCTCCGTATTCATCAGCGATTCCTAAACTTTTTGAGGATCTGGGTCTGCAACGATCGATGCTCGACCAGCGGGAGCAGAAACGGGCCGAGCGGCGATTGCCGTGAGTGCTGCGATCTTGACAATCACCGCATGAAGAACTCCTTTTGAAGGAAGATCGGCCGGCACTCACTGCGGCAAGTTGGGTCCAATGGAATTTCTATCCCGCCTCTCTGGGATGGAAGACCGCACAGCGCTCCATGATCAAAAGGATTCCGCGGGCAGCGTCCTGGGTCAAGGATCGCTCATCAGCCGAGGCACCCGGCAAAATTTGGGCTGTTCTCTCCTCGGGTTCTTACGGTATTATTCCGGCAATGTTTGTTTAGAACTATTTTCAATCCGGAACGGAATCTGATAGAAACGGGACTTGCGGTCTTCCTGCCGATAGCGTCCGCATCGTTCTGTGATCGAGCTTTTCAGGCAGTATCACGGTTCTCCCCAGAGGACTGCATTGCAGTTCCACGCAAGACCGCATCGTAGTTGAAAGGATGCCGATGAGTTCGAGCAACAGCTACACACCACCCAATGAGATGCCCCCGGCGCCTATCCACAAGGTGCTCGTCGGTCAAAAAGCGCTCGTCACCGGTGCAAGCAAAGGTCTCGGGCAGGCCATGGCGATCGGATTTGCCCACGCTGGCGCCGATGTTCTGGTCAATTACAGCACGGACCTCGCAGGTGCAGAAGAGACCGCAAGGATAATCGAAGGTCTGGGCAGGCGCGCAACGATCTTCAAAGCCAATGTCTCCAAGGAAGATGAAGTGCAGGCGATGTTTCAGCATATGTACGACACGTTCGGAAGGCTGGATATCTGCGTTCCCAATGCCGCGATTCAGCTGAACGCCCGCGTCGATGAGATGACGCTTCATCAGTGGCAGGAGGTCATCAACGTCAATCTGACAGGAATGTTTCTTTGTGCCCGCGAATCAATTCGGGCATTCAAACGTCAAGGCATCGATCGATCCATATCCTACGCCTGCGGGAAACTTATCTTCATCAGCTCCGTTCATGACATTATTCCCTGGGAAGGGCACGCAAACTATGCTGCCGCCAAGGGCGGCCTTATGCTGTTCATGAAGAGCCTTGCTCAGGAGGTCGCTCACCTCCGGATTCGTGTGAACTCAATCTCGCCGGGAGCCATACGAACACCGATGAACGTCGAAAAGCTCACGACACCGGAGCAATTTCAGTCGACGCTGCTCAATCTGATTCCGTCCAAACGGATTGGTGAACCGGAAGACGTGTCACGTCTGGCTGTATGGCTTGCGTCGGATGAGTCTGACTACGTACAGGGTACGACGGTCTATGTTGACGGCGGCATGACGCTGTATCCAGGCTTTATCGGAGCCGGCTGATCGATCCTTCAAATTGAAAGAAGAGGTGGACTCAATTGCCTGATCAAGAACGGCAACACAGGATGCGGTTGGCGATGGAAGCAGCGCAACTCGATGCGCTTGTTCTTCGGCTGCCTGAGAATGTTCTTTTGCTCAGCGGATTCTGGCCAATGATCGGAGCGGCGTTTCTTGTCTTCCCGCTACGTGGAGATCCCGTCTGCATTATTCCTGATTGTTATCGAAGTGAAGCGCTCTCTGTCCTTCACTCTGTTGCGCCGATCTTTTTCCCGTACGGTCTGATCGATTCGCCCTCCGCGAACGACGCCATTCGCAAGATCGCCGGCAGCCTTGACAACGCATCATCGTGGCGAAGAATCGGCTACGAGGCTGATTTTGAGGCGATCGCGCCCTCATGGAACAGCGCAGAATCTCTCATTCCCGCAGCCACAACGGTTTCCCTGCTGCGCTCTACCTTTCCCACAGCGGAACTCGTCGATGCATCGGGCCTCTTAAAGAAGGAGCGCCGCACGAAGACGGATTATGAGATCGCTCGTCTCGAGATCGCCAGCGAGATCTCTTCCATCGGACTTGAAATCTTTCAGAATGCGGTGGATGTTGGCAAAACCGGAGTAGAGCTAGCGGCGGCCGTGGAACATGAAATTATGATTCGTGGCACAGGATACCGCGGCGCTGTGCGTGTCCGCGCTTACGCTCAGGTGACTGTCGGGCCGGAAGAGACAGCCCTTGCCTATCGGCCGAACATTATCTCCACAACGCGACCGCTGCAATCCGGCGAGATCGCAGTCCTCGAGCTTGGCCTGGTGGCCGATGGCTACTGGGCCGACCGTACCCGTGTTCGTGTCGCCGGCAAGCCCACGGAGACTCAGCAAAAAATCTTTGCTACAGTCGTTCGCGCCCAAGAAGCTGCCATCGCGGCCATCAAACCTGGCATCATGGCCTCAAGCGTAGACAACGCGGCCCGCGCAGCAATCCAAGCTGCAGGCTATGGAAGCTTCTTCCCGCACATCACAGGTCACGGTCTCGGTTTTGGCTATCACGAGTCCTCGCCAATCCTCGGTCCACACTCTCAGGATGTGCTGGAAGCCGGAATGCTGACTTCCGTTGAACCTGGAATCTATGACAGATCTTTTGGAGGCATCCGTATTGAGGACGATGTCCTGGTCACATCGACGGGAGCCAGAGTTCTGGGTTCCTACCTCAAATCTCTGACCTGAGTGAACGGTCTTGCTTCGCTCCTATCTCCCTTGAATGAGTACCAGCGCACTTCCTCCCATTAAAAGTTCCCAGTAGAAACTACGTCAAAAAATATACTGTGGAAGCTTCGATAAGACCAAAGAAGCCTTGCCAACGATTGGGCGTCCCACTATATTGGGCTTCAGCAAAGAGTATTTGAAATTAGTTCCTATTAGAACTAAGAGATACGCTTTAGATCAAACTTTACCGGCTCGTGTCCCGGAATTGTTTGAAACAGCTTCTTCAAGGATGGAACAAATGTCTGCTGGTCAACTGGAGCCGCTCAATTTCGTCAGCGGCAAATGGACTCCGGGAAAAGCTGCCGAAACACTGGAGGTCTTCAATCCGGCCACTATGAATGTTCTTGTTCAGTTCGCCGGTGCAACGGAACAGAACGTAGATGAAGCCGTCAAGGCCGCCGCGAAGGCTTTTCCCGAGTGGCGTCGTACCCCGCCTCAAAGCCGCATTCAATTCCTCTTCAAGTACAAGGCATTGCTTGAGTCGCATGCGAGTGAGATTGCACAGCTGACCACTCAGGAAAATGGCAAGACCTTTGGGGAGGCTCGTGCGGAGCTGCAGCGCGGCATCGAGAATATCGAGGTGGCCTGCGGTATTCCTGTCATGATGCAGGGTTACAACCTCGAGGACGTCGCAAGCGGTATTGATGAGATGATGATCCGTCAACCGCTCGGAGTTACTGCGGCAATCACGCCGTTTAACTTTCCGTCGATGATCCCTTTGTGGTTTCTTCCCTATGCCATTGCCTGTGGGAATACTTTCATCCTCAAGCCGTCGGAACGTGTCCCGCTTACAGCACGCTTTCTCATAAACCTACTGCAGGAGACTGGAATCCCAGAGGGTGTTGTGGGTATGGTCGTCGGCGGTAAGGCTGCCGTGGATGCTCTGCTTCATCATCCTGAGGTCAGAGCGATCAGTTTTGTGGGGTCCACACCTGTTGCGCGGTATGTCTTTGCAGAAGGCTCCGCGAACGGGAAACGGGTGCAGTGCCAGGGCGGCGCAAAGAACCACGTCGTGGTGATGCCCGATGCAGATCTCGATATGTCGGCCAAGATCGTAAGCGACAGCGCTTTTGGTTGCGCCGGACAGCGTTGTCTGGCTGTCTCCGTCGCCATCACCGTGGGCGAGGCTTCGAAGCCCTTCACCGATAAGATCGCGGAGCTTGCGTCAAACCTTAAAGTTGGGAATGGTCTCGACGAAGGAGTTCAGATGGGACCGGTCATCTCTCCAGCAAGCAAGGAACGCATCGAAGGCCTTATCAATACTGGGCTTCAGGGGAGTGGCAAACTTGTTCTCGATGGGCGGCGCAACAACGGATCGAAGGAGCGAACCTCTTTTCTGAACCCAACGATCCTCAGCGATGTTGAGAGCAGCAGCAAACTCACCGACACGGAGATCTTCGGACCTGTACTTTCGATGAAGTCAGCATCTGACCTGGATGAGGCGATCGGAATACTTTCCAAAAGTAAGTTTGGTAATGCGGCATCGATCTTCACCTCGAATGGCAACTCTGCCCGTAAGTTTCGATACGAAGTAGCAGCGGGCAACATTGGCGTGAACATTGGTGTAGCGGCTCCGATGGCTTATTTCCCGTTCAGCGGATGGAAGGACAGTTTCCTTGGGGTCCAACATGGACAGGGTCACGACGCCATCGATTTCTACACCGACAAGAAAGTCGTTATCGAGCGATGGCCGAAGGAGTGGTCTCGAAAGTTTTAATTGTTGGCGTGAGAAGTGCTGATTTCCACTTGAATAATTCCAGAAGGGTTGACAAAGAAGTCTGCGAATGAAAGCTCTCGTGAAATACGCGCCAGGTGAAGGCAATGTCGGCATCAGAGACGTTGCCGAACCCATTTGTGGCGACCATAATGTCAAGGTCGAGATCGCCTTTTGCGGTGTATGCGGCACGGATATCCACGTACTGCATGACACCTTTCGTAATTTTCCCCCTGTAACTCTCGGCCACGAGTTTGCCGGGACTGTTGTGGAAGTAGGCAAGGACGTCAAGGACGTCAGGATCGGGGAGCGGATCGCCGGTCTTGGCGCGACTGCTGTGACGTGCGGTCAATGCAGATACTGCCGGTCGGGATATTTCATCTTTTGTTCGAATCGACGAGGCATGGGTCACGGCGTGAATGGCGCGTTTACGCAGTACGTTCTGCTGCGTCCGGATCAACTTTTTCGGATCCCGGAAAATTTCACTCTCGAAGAAGCTTCGATGAGCGAGCCGTTCGCCGCAGCCGTCCAGGCGGTAACTGAGATCTCTCGTGTCACCCCGGGAGATACGGTGCTTATCTCGGGGCCTGGCCCGATTGGACTTCTGTGCCTCAAGCTGCTGGTCGCTCAAGGAATTAAGACCATCGTCGCAGGCGCACCCGGTGACGACGATCGCCTGGACGCGGCAAAACGCTTTGGTGCGGCAGCCGTCGTGAATCTGGGAAGCGAAAAGCTACAGGATGCGATCGAAGAACATACGAAGGGCGAAGGAGTAGATGTCGCCTTCGAGTGCGCAGGTGTAGCTGGGTCCGTACGGGGATGCCTCGAATCGCTGCGCCCTCAGGGTCAGCACGTCCAGGTGGCAATCTGCGGGCAGGAGATTCAGTTCCCTATCGACAACATCTTCTATAAGCAACTCACCATGTCGGGATCTGTCTGCTACACGGCCAACACCTGGGACCGCATGATGAAGATCTACGCGACTGGCGGGATCAGCCTCAAGGAGATGATCAGCATTAAGCTTCCGATCTCGGATTGGGAGACTGCCTTCAATCTCTGTACGACAAAAAAGGCCCTGAAGGTACTGATGTATCCGGAATAGTGCCTGATTCCGTGCCATGCGGGCCTTCGCATGTAACCCGAGTCGCCCTCGATAAAGGACAATATGAGCAGCGCTACCCAAACACCTGTTGCATACAAAAGTCCTCTGCATGAGATGACGCAGAGCACCCCGACCGTTCTGTGGAATGATTCTGCAACCCTCAATGAACTGACCTATTCGATTGAGCACGGGGCCGTCGGAGCGACCTGTAACCCCGTCATCGTTCTCGAAGCGCTCAAGCGCGAACCCCATCTCTGGAATGACCACATCCGGAAGCTTGCAGCTGAGATGCCTACAGCGACCGAGGACCAGATTGGCTGGAAACTCGTCGAGGACATCTCGTCTACCCGCGCGAAGCTACTGTTGCCGATGTATGAGAAGTACAAGGGCAAGAATGGTCGGCTTTCGATCCAGACCGATCCGCGATTTTATCGCGATGCCAAGGCACTGACGGAACAAGCCCTGCACTTCGATACGCTCGGCCCCAACATGATCGTAAAAATCCCGGTTACAGAAGCAGGAATCGCCGCTATTGAAGAGACAACTTATGCTGGAGTTACCATCAACGCCACCGCATGCTTTACCCTTCCCCAGTGTGTCGCGGTAGCGGAAGCTGTGGAGCGCGGCCTGTCTCGACGCGAAAAAGAGGGTAAAGATATCTCGGCCATGGGACCGGTCTGCACCATTATGGTGGGGCGCCTGGACGACTGGCTGAAGGTTGTTGCCGAGAAGAAAAACATTACCCTCGATCCGGGATATCTTGAGTGGGCGGGTGTTGCAGTCTTCAAGAAGACTTACGAACTCTTCCGGCAACGGAAGTATCGAATCAGGCTTTTGTCCGCCGCCTTCCGCAACCATATGCACTGGAGCGAGTTCATCGGCGGCGATGTCGTCATCTCTCCACCTTATAAATGGCAGGTTCGATTTAACTCGAGCGATGTGTCCGTGACCCCACGCATAGACAAACCTGTCGATCAAAAGATTATTGAGGAGCTGCTCGGAAAGTTTGAAGACTTCGGCCGCGCCTTCAACGACCGCGGTCTTGCCGTTAGTGAGTTTGATCACTACGGTCCTACGATGCGTACGCTGCGTCAGTTTCTTGAGGCAGGCCAGGAACTGGCCGTGCGTGTTCGCGATATCATGCTGCCGAACCCGGACCCGTTGCTTTAAGGAGATCCGCCTGTTCGCGGTGCTGTCTTATGCCGCCTTTGTGGAGGCACAGGTGCTACTATGAGGCACGATGAAGAGCAAATCGCCAGCAAAACAACAGGAGCCTTCGAGAAAACTTGACAAGTACTGGGTGCCGATTGTGGCCAAAACCCTTGATCTTCTGGACTGCTTCAATTCTGTCAACGAGGCGTTGACACTGGAAGAAGTCGTCCGGCGGACGGGTATTCCGCACACAAGCGCATTTCGCATCCTCCACACCCTCGTTGTCCGAGATTATCTAAGCCAATCCGGCCGCCAGTATCGACTCAGTCGTCTGCGCAAGAAAATCAAGTTTGGTTTTGCCAACCTTTCGACTCACATTCACCTCGCAGTTGAAATTCAGACAAGTCTTGAAAAAGCTGCGACAGCAGCTGGCGTCAGCTTGGTCGTGTGGGACAACGATCGCAATGCCGATACTGCCATCCGCAATGCAGAATTGATGGTCGCTGAAAAGGTGGACCTGGCGATTGAGTTCCAGCTGTTCGAGCAGGTTGCGCCGGTTATCGCCGATATCTTTGCCCGTGCGGGAATTCCGCTGATCTCACTCGTCAACCCTCATCACGGCACCGTCTATTTCGGCGTCAACAATTACCGCGCCGGCCTGACCGCGGGCATAGCACTCGCGGACCACGCCATCAATCACTGGCGAGGCAAAGTTGATGCTGTCGTTCTTTTGGAGTCGCCTCTGGCTGGCAGAACCACGCAAAGCCGGAGCGTTGGTGTTCAAAAAGGATTGGAGGAGCGACTGAGCAAGCTTCCGGAGAACGCCATTCATCATCTCGATGGAGGCGGGGACAGAGCGATATCCAAGACGGCTCTCTCCAGCTTCCTTAGGACAATGCGTCCCTCCAGCAGAATTCTCGTCGCCGGGATCAATGATGAGAGCGCCCTCGGGGCGGCCGATGCTGTTAGTGCGATGAAGGGATCGCGGCAGATCGCCATCGTCGGCTTCGGCGGAAGCTCTGACATCCTGGAAGCTCTCAAAGATCCGAAGAGTCCATGCATTGGGGTGGTTTCGTTCCATGCAGAACGCTATGGGACTGAGCTTTTGAATTTTGCATTGCCCATTGTGCAGGGCCGTTCCGCTCCAACCGGCCACTATGTTCCGCATAAATTGATCAGCCGTGCCAGTGCCAAGTAGCTTTTCTCCGGATCCGCTAAACCCATATCGTAGCCGCCGAAACCGGCGGCTAAACCTTTTGCGGTTGACCTGCGGAAAGCAGAAGGGGAAAGCCCGGAAGTATATCTTGACAAGGTTCAAATCCCGAAGGTATACACGTATCTGATTTGAATTTGAAAGAAGTTCTTTTGGGAACTTGGGCCAGCAACGGTAACCTCAATGCCCTGCTCACACCATCTTGGCTACCTCGTCTGCCCAATCTGTTCGGGTGAAACAAACGCTGTAAGGGTACAAACTTCATCCTTGAAGAAGATACGGCCGAGGCTCCTCTCTTCATGCCAGAGTCCGATGCAACGTAAAGAAAAAAGAGGGAACAATGAAGGGCTTCTCCTTAGTCTTTTCCATTTTTCTGGGCATCATCCTTGCGCTCCACCTCTCGATGAACGGGAAGGTCGGTGCATCCATTGGTAATCCGCGTGTCGGGAACGCCCTGTTCTGGTGTATCGGTGCCCTCACGGCTATTCTCATCGGTCTTACCGGTTGGCAGCCTAATGCGCTCAGCGGGTTGAAGGGAGTCAATCCCTGGCTGCTGACGGCAGGTGTACTTGGCGCATGCCTTGTCTTTGCCATCGCCTGGTTATTGCCCGACGTCGGTGCAAGGGCAATGTTTATCAGCCTGATTGCAGGGCAGGTCCTCGGTGGCATGATTATCTCCCACTTCGGATGGCTTGGGTCTCCGGTACAGCGCATCACTCCTCACAACATTATCGGCGCTGTTGTCATGCTTGCCGGCGTCGCCTTGGCAACCTACAGCAAATAGACAGCGCATCATCATATCGTTACGCGCAGGGATCACTATGTATAAAACATTGTTAGGTGCCACCGGCCTTCAAGTAAGCGCGCTGGCCATGGGCACAGATGTGCTAGGAAGCAAGATCGACCAGGAGACTACCTTCGCGCTCCTCGATTATTACTTTGGTGAGGGCGGCAACTTCATCGATACCGGCAACTTTTATGCGAGCTGGCTTCCGGGCTGTCAGGGCGGGGAGAGCGAGACCGTCATCGGCGCCTGGATGAAAGCGCGCGGCAACCGTGACGAGATCGTCCTCTCTTCGAAGCTCGCATTCGACTATCCCGGCTGTGACGGTGGACTCAGTGCACGTGAGATTGAACGCGAATGCGAAAAAAGCTTAAAGCGCCTGCAAACGGACCGACTCGATCTCTACTACGCGCATCGCGATGACCGCGACGTGTCTCAGGAAGAAACCATGAACGCCTTTGACCGTCTGATCAAGGCAGGCAAGGTGCGTGCCCTTGGAGCCAGCAATGTCGCTGTCTGGCGTATCGCGGCAGCGAACACGATCGCAAAGGCTCATCACCTGACTCCTTACAGCGTCGTCCAGCAGCGCTACACGTACCTTCGGCCTCGCCACGGAGCAGACTTCGGCCCACAGATCGTTATCGGTCCGGAGTTAAAGGACTTTGCTCTTACAGAAAACGTAGCCCTTGTCGCCTATTCTGTGCTTTTACAAGGAGCGTATAGCCGCACCGAAAGAGAGCTGCCCGTTCAGTTCGCAGGTCCGGAATCCGACGATCGACTTAAAGCTCTTGCGGCCCTGGCGAAAGAGATTGGCCGCAGTGTGAATCAGGTCATCATCGCCTGGATGCGGCAGAGTACGCCTTCAGTACTCCCCATCATTGCGGGCAGCAAGATCGACCAATTGAAGGAAAACATCGCAGCGTTAGACATCACTCTAACCAAAGAACAGATGCATACGCTGGACACAGCTGGCAATCCAACCGCGGAACAGGGTTGGATACAGCCGACTTAATGAAGTACTCTTCGACCAGAAGGCTGATCGAAGCCTTATGCTTCTTGCCTACACCCTGATCCACGATTGTTGCTTAGAACTTTCCAACACCGCATCCACTAACGTCAATTGACGAAGGCCATCTTCGAACGTGGGATATTCAATCGGTGCCCCTCTCTCTGTAACGGTGCGGTAGAAACGTCGAAACGTCTGCTTGAAGGTCGCGTCGTACCCCTCGCTATGGCCGCCTGGCAGATCGGAATAACTCTGGGCCGCTTCCGGGAAGATTGTCGAATCCTTAATCAGTAACTCGCTGGATCTGTTTCTGTGACCGATCCACAGCTCTTCCGGACGCTCACCATCCCAGACTGCGGAAGCTTTAGTTCCATAGATCTCGAGGAATAGCCTGTTCTTTCTGCCGGCCGACACCTGACTCGTCGTCATCGATCCACGCACCACATCGCCCATCTTGAAGATCATTGATCCAAAATCTTCAGTATTGATCGCTACTTCATCAAAGTCAGCCGGGGGGGTCAAATTCTTCCCTTTGAAAGTTTCCACTGACCCTTTTGGCCTTTTTCGTGTCTTCATGAAGGTCTGAAGGTCGGCGCACAAGGACGTGATTTTCAGGCCGGTCACATGCTCCGCAAGATCGCACCAGTGAGTACCAATATCGGCAAACGTTCGCGAGCTTCCTGAATCCACTCTCCAATTCCAGTCTGTGTCGAAGAGCAACCAATCTTGCGAGTAAGCACCTTGAACAATCCGGATGTCCCCCAGATCCCCATTTTCCAGCATTCGGCGCAGATTCTGGAGTTGAGGATAGCTCCGAATGTTATATAGGGTGCAGTTCGCCAAGCCTTTCGTTTTAGCAAGCGCGATCATCTCATGTGCTTCCGCCACCGTGGACGCCAACGGCTTTTCGCAGACCACATGCTTACCGTGCTCGAGGGAACGCATCGTCATCTCATAATGAAGTGCATTTGGGGAGCAGATGTGGACTGCCTCGATTTCGCGATCTTCAAGCAGTTCGCGATAATCTCCGACAGAGCGCTCGATTCCGACCTCGTCGGCGAACTTTCTGGCGCGCTGGGCGGTCGACCCAGCAACTCCCACCACTTCAATATTGCCCAGCCGCCGCAGTGACTCTGTGTGCACGCGCCCCATGAACCCGGTACCAAAGATTGCTACTTTTATCTTCTTCAAGCTGACTCCCGTTTTTGTCCGTATCAGATGAGCTTATTCCATCGAGTTACGGTCTGCCCAAGCACGGGATCATCCTGTTCGCGATAGTCTACAAATCTTTTGAAGTAGGGCGCAGCAAGGTGGGCATCCAGTGCCTGCTGATCTTCGAACTGTTCGTAAAACATAAACTTCCGTTCATCTTCAGGATCGCGATGCAATTCATATGTCAAGCACCCGATCTCCAGGCGAGTGGGTGCCACAAGCGCCTGCAGCTCTCTCGCCAGGTCTTCCTGACGACCCTCTTTTGCTTCAATATGAACGTTCAGAACAATAGTATCCGCCATAAATTCTCCTCTGTAACTCTTGTCCCGCTCTATGTGCGCATAGCTTATCGACTCAACGACAGCCATCCACCCAAAAGGTAGCAGCGTTAGTTCTAATTGGAACTTGGGTTTCACGTCTAGCTTGAGCCTCAAACCTTTTAAAGGTTTATAGAGAGTGGATATATTCTTGTATTTGCACCTGTCAAGCAAAGAAATACGCTAAGTTCCTATTAGAACTTTGAATAGAAAAAACAATAGGCTGAGACTCCCCTCGTAGGGCGTCCTCCATATAAAATCCTTATGCCAAAGGTGCAGTACGGCTGGAGGTTTCCTGTGAGGTGTTCGTGCGGCGACTGGCTTCATATGTTCTGATCTTGGCCTGCTTTCCGTCGGCGATTGCAGCAACGGTCCGCGTTTCGGTCACCGGAGCCACGAAGAATGTTTATGTGGAGGAAGGGCCGATTTTCGGCTACAGTTCGTACCAGCATATCCCCGATGGCACGCCATTCACTCTGATCTACACTTTTGATGACCAGAGAGGAAAAGAGAAGATCCTCGCCGTCGATAAAGAAATCATCACCGAATCTGAAATAACAAATACAGCCACTGCCGCACCTGGGACGAACGCGATCCTTCAGATAGGCGATGCTACATGGGAGTTTGGATCGTCCACGCTTTCCAGCGCGAAGTTATCTACATCCCTGGACCGAAAACGCTACGAACTGACATTCGCAACTCCAGCTCGAGGAAACCATGTCTCCGTGGTGATTCAGCCATCGAAAGATGGTACTTGGCCCGTCAACGCCGATTGGAGAGCAAGTTTTATGGCGACATCGCTATTAAACAGCACCGGAGAATTTTCTGCAGATAACAATCGTGTGTCGGCGAAAGGTCACTTAGTTCCTTTATCCCTCACCGTAAGTGGTATCGACGTAGGTGGACAATGGTTGAGCTATACGACAATCGCAGGAAGCGCGAAATCTCCAAGTTGGAGCAGACGATGGCATCTCACCCACCCATCGCATGAGGGTGGCTATATCGTAGAAGAAGTCACCAGAACGTTTACTGGCATACAGTCTGCTGGGGCGGCCATCATCTCTACCCGGGATAGATATTGGACAGCGTGGAAAGTTCCCCCGGGGTCGACGGATATTTCCGACGCAGTAGATTCTTTCGCGCCCGGCGCTGAGGGAGTAGGAACTGGAGTCCACACAGTCTGCGCCACCGCCCGCTTTTATGAGGGCCTTATTTTGCCGGAACAATTTTCTGCGGGTCAAAGCCCGTACGCTGGTTCGTTGCTTTCTTCAACCATCGCCCCCGATCTACGGACCAGCCATGCGACGCTTCCTGTGAGTGTCAAAGCTACATTGCAATAAATGGAACCTCCCTTGGCAAAGAGATTTTGGTTGACGTGCCATCACCTGATCGGAGAGAGTGACAGCAATCGAATCAAATATGTTCGAGCGCCATTTCTCGGCACCGGACTGTCGAAGCTGGATGGAGCCGCTCTGATCGCAACCATTTCAAAAAAAATAGTTTCATTGGCGACTCTGGCAGTCACGCTTTCCCTCCTACCCCGCACTGCAATGTCTCAGGCTGGAATGGGCTCTGGCCCTCAGAATGAGCCGGCGAGTCAGACTTCGCAAGTTCCTTTGACATCAGGAACCTCCTCAGGATCTGCGACAGGCGCGGCAAGACCCCCGACTCTGGACGATCAACATCGACCGATTACAGCTGGTGGGTTTGTCAAATCAGGTCCCGTCATCTTCAGAGATATCGCTGCAAAAGCAGGTCTAGCGGCATGGACCCATAAGATGGGCACTCCAGAAAAAACGCTCATCCTGGAGTCGATCGGTTCCGGTGTCGCCCTTTTGGACTTCGACAACGACGGATGGCTGGACATCTATCTTGTGAACGGCTCAACGCTCGAAGCCCTTGCAGGCAAGGAACCCTCTCCTCAGGCCGCCCTCTTTCACAATAATCATGATGGCACCTTTACGAACGTCTCCTCGAAGGCCGGCACAACAAATGATCGATGGGGTTTCGGAGCGGTCGCTGGCGACTTTGACAATGACGGTTGGACGGATATTTATGTCTCCAACTATGGCAAGAATCGCCTCTATCGGAATAACCATGATGGCACCTTCACCGATGTGGCCGAAAAGGCAGGTGTAGCCGTTGATAGCTGGTCGACCGGTTCAACCTGGGGAGACTACGACGGCGATGGCAAACTTGACCTCTTCGTTCCCGGATATATACATGTTGCGAGTGCCGGACTAAGCACTAAGCCAGCCAGCCGAACCTCTCATATTGCTTTCTGCACATTTCGTGGCGTTGATGTCATGTGCGGGCCTCGGGGTCTGAAGGGAGAGCCCGATCATCTTTTTCATAACAATGGCGATGGAACCTTTACGGATACCAGCATCAAGGCAGGCGTCGCTGATGCGCCCGGGTACTATGGCCTGGCTTCACTTTTTATCGATGTTAACGGTGACGGCAAGCCTGATCTTCTGGTCGCGGACGACTCCACGCCCAACTACCTATATATCAACAAAGGCGATGGCACGTTCGAAGATGCCTCCTTTGTGAGTGGCTACGCCCTCAACGAAAGCGGAGCGGAGACGGCTTCGATGGGCATTGCTGCAGGAGATCTGAATCACAGTGGCAACATCGACATCTATCACACAACATTTTCTGACGACTATAACCCGCTTTATGTAAACGACGGTCACGGAAACTTCAGCGATGTGGCCCATCAGTTTGGCATTGCAGAAGCTACGATTCCCTTCCTTGGTTGGGGTACCTCTTTCTTTGACTACGATAACGACGGTTGGCCCGATCTCTTCGTAGTCAATGGACATGTTTATCCTCAGGTCGATGGCAAAAACTGGGGCACAACGTGGGCACAACGCCCCCTGCTGTTTCACAATGATCATGGGGCATTGCATCTCGTCCCACCGGTGGAAGGGTCCGGGCTCGCCAAGCTCGCAAGCTCACGCGGCATGGCGTATGGAGACCTGTTCAATGATGGAAAAATTGATGTTGTCATCAACAACATGGATGCCGCACCTACTCTCCTAGCCAATATTACGGATACTTCCGCTGAAACAGGCCAAACCGTAAGCACCGCACGATCCGGGGCAAGCCACTGGATAACGTTCAACCTCATAGGCGGACCGAAGTCGCCACATGATGCAATCGGAGCCACTGTGTATGTCACAGCGAATGGATTTCGTCAGCGCGCTGATTTGATAAGCGGTGGCAGCTTCGCATCGAGCCCGGATCCGCGCCTGCACTTTGGTCTGGGAAACGCAACAACAATTAATCGAATTGAAATTCGCTGGCCCGACGGATTTCTTCAGCAGGTCGCACCACCTACGGTTCTCGATACCTTCTATACGATTGTCGAGGGGAAACCCGTCCAGGCGAGCGCATCGTCAAGACCGAGGCCGCAGTAGTGTGCCAGGCGTTGAAGCGATTTAGAACGTGTAATATTCGTATCTGATCGTCCACGATGCTTCTTTGCCGGGATCGACAGCGTAATCGATAAAAGGCTCAGCCGCTAACACAGAGCGAATCGACCAGAGAGCCATCTTCGAGAGTGGTCGATCTCCGGAGATGACCATCCCCGCCCTCACCTTCTTATTCTCTATCCGAATTTTGTAGTCGGCAGGAGTATCTCCGAATCCTTCAATTCCAGTAAAGACGCGTTCTTTTCCACTCAGGGTTTTGAGAAAAGCAATGCGGTCTGATTGCACCTGGATAAGGCCACGGTTTTTGTCTTCGTCGATACTGGCTCTGAACGGCAGAGTGATTGTAAAGGCCGGTCCCGGCGGATCATTGTCGAGCACAAGGAAGTTGTGATTGTAGGTGCTTCCCTGAATCGAACGCGCGCCCACATTTTTCAAAGTATGTTCGATGACCATCTCAGGCTTTCCCTTGATAAGCCTGAGCGTCTTCGTATAAACATACCCATACCCTGACGCAGCGTCGTGCACTTCCTGACTGAACTGAATAAAGTCTGGCCCCTTCTTTACGCTCCTTCTCCCGCCATCCACCAGATCGTACCTGTGAAAAGAGTCATATTTCTGATCGTCAGGCTTGCGAAGCACGCCGACTCCAATCTTGATGAAGCGACCTCCGCTCTTTGCTGCGTCAAACCCAAGTGCGGGGCTGAATTCCTCGACCGGCCCTGTAATTGCGCTGCAAGGGCCGGCCGTGATGTCCGCGCCATCATAGATAAAGTCTCTAACATTGGGATCAGTCTTTGAGAACCAGGGGCCGTAGTAGTTATGGCTTTTGTAGTGCAAAGCTGCAACCACACCTGACCAATCAAATCGAGTGCCTCGATAGAAGCCTGTTGCAGCATCGGGCAGATAAACACGCAGGCTCACGATGCCGTTGGTGATTTGCATCTCAGGAGGAGCTGACCACGCGGGTGCAAAAGACATCAGCGAAGTAATAATGAGCGTCAACATCTTCCGATGCATTGACCGAACTCCTCCATCATTAGGACACGTTCAAACTCGACCGATCAGCTTAGGCAATCTAGTGACTCGATGAAGTTGCGGGCAAACTCGTCGGAGGAGCCATGACTGGAGTTCCAGACTCCACGCTGCCGGTCGCTGCCCATTCCGTTCCCCGAACCAGCACATCCAGGAAGCCAGGCTGACTCATCGCCAGGAGATCATGCCCGAGCACCGTCATAACGACCCTTCCCTGCCCATAAGGAACCGTCCAGACGACAGGTTCATCCTTGCCTGTTCCCTTCTCGGCTACTGGGAGGTCACGCGCTGTAGCCAGAACATGAGCGTTCGGCTTGAGCTCTATCTTGTGATAAAGCTCGTCATTTGCGACGAAGGTGGGAGGCAATCCATGGCTGAGGGGATGCTCCTGATCTGTCCATTGAACAACGAAGACGTGGCGTTTCGCGTGTCCAATATTATCGATCGTCCATGTCATGCCGAGCATGTCGGAATATGCAGCCCACGGTTCTCCTTCCATACGCCGCGGCTCCTTTGCACTTCCTCCCGCCTGACCAAAAAATGGCCCATAGGTTACGCCGTGAATGCCCACCATACCGTGACCGGATTTGAGGAACTCTTCCACGGCATGCTCGGTCACCTCTCCCCAGCGAGGCCCATAGTAGTAGTTGATCAAAACATCGTAGTTGGCCAAGGTTGCTGCTGTTATGCCTACGACTTCCTCTTCAAGCTTCACGTCGAATCGACCGGTGTTTATCAAAGCGCCTTGCAAAAAGGGTGCGGTGCCCTGCCAGGGATGAGACCAATCCGAGCTTCCTGTAAGGATGAGAACGCGAATCTTTTTGGCCGGTGCCGTCGCTCCCTGCTGGGCGCTTAAGGGATGGCATAGGACAGTCAAAAACACGACTAACAAGCATTGGTAAGTAAGCTTTTTCACTTTTACTCCGCTCTTGATAGGTGAACCTGCTATTGCTACTCGGCCTGACGGCTCAGTCTACACATCATAAGAACGGCACCGACGACTGACACCGCTTCACAAAGTAGCATCGTTGCTTTAGTGAGAAATTTTCAAGTCTTTTTTTCCGACGAAGTTCCAAGAAGAACTTTTTTCCACTTTGCGTGCATAGGCGACAGTACGCCGTTCGACAAAAACCTGTCAAGAAATCTGTACCTCTCTAACGCCGTTCGCCGAGTGAACTTTCCTGCTACGGAAATTGGTGACACTGTGCCATCTCCCGAACAGCGAAAAGATATGCGGCCTAATGTGGACTAAGCGAAGGTGACGGGAAAGATTGATGAACCACCGGGAGCATCCTCGCCGCAGCGGTCGCTGGATCTGGAATCCTGATCCAGTGATTTTGCATGGTCGGTTTCAGCGGCTCGCCCACCGTATCGAAGTTAAAGGCAGTTGTGGGCTCTACACTCATATGACAACCGACACAAGCACCGACAATCTTCTTTCCTAACGTCTTCGACATGCCGCAACTCTCCGGCTGGTGGCACGTTAGACAGCGCGACGAGTACCACGCAGGCTCGTGTTCCTGAGCATGGGTATCATGACAGGTTGAACAACTCATCGAGGACGATGAAGTGTAACAGCGGCTCTTCTTTAGCAGGCCGACCTGATTTCCATGCACATCCGGATGCTCCGCCGTATCCCCAAGATCCGGATGGAAGTATTTATAGAGCGGCTCCCCAGGGGAAAACGAGAACGCGGCGGCCTTTTCTTCTGACTGGTTGCCATTGTGACAGAGTGCACATATATCGACCTGCCTGTCTCGAGAGAGCTTTGCGGGATTCACGATTGCCTCACCCGTCAGCCCGCCGGACCGGCCCGAGGTATGCAGCGCAACGTGCTTTTCGCCTGGACCGTGGCATACTTCACACGTGATTCCAACCACAAGGCTGTCTTTCCGATAGCGGTTCGACGACAGATCCCTGGTGGACTGCTGAATGAAGCCGGCATGACACTCCATACAACGAGGCGTTATAGGGCGAGCAAAGTTCATCGTTCCGTTCTTATAGCCAGGACTGTTGATCCAGCGATGTCCCTCTGACCAGTAGCTCACAGGCAATTCAAATAACTGGTCTCCATGCCAGTAGAGATAGCTCTGACCGCGTTTTCCAGATCCAATGACGATGTCGATTTTTTCGCTTCGCGTTCGCAATTGATCAGCCCAGCCTGCTACGGCGGTCTGGTAATAACCATCGGCCTTCTGTTCCATCTTGAAGTAGAGACCTGGAGAATCCTCTGCTTTAGCAGGGTCCGCGATCATCAGTACACTTGATCCGTCCGTCCGGAACGAACCCAGGATGCTCTCCTTGCTGCTCGTCTGGGAGGTCTTGTGATGCGACGTGGCCTCGTACGTACTTTGGTCTTGGTGGCACTGAAGGCATACCTGATCCGCTACAGCACTCCCGTTTAGTCCTTTTTTCTCATTCCGGTCGGCCGCATGCGCCTGCACCATCGTTTCGTGGGAAGATTGCGCTGCCGTCCGCAAGATTGGACAACACAATCCGATCGCCACTAAGACCAGTGCGATTGCCGCTCGAGCCATCAATCACTCCTCGTTATCCCTCACACCGATTTTGAGACGAATCCCTCACGGTCGATCGGGATTAAGTGGGATACCTAAACGTAGTTGTTCTGTCTTGATTGCTTCTTCGCGCTGGGTCCGCGTGAGAAGGCTTGCTTCGGCCGCCATTTGTCGAGCTTTCTCCACATTCCCCATTCGCTCATAAGTTCTGCTCAACTGATAAAAAGAAGCAGCGTGATGCGGGTTGATTCGGAGAACCGAATCGAATTCAGATTGCGCCTCGCTCCACCGTTGCTGCTGCATGTAGAGCATCCCCAGTTGGTAATGCGGTTCGACCACATCGGGGCCTAATAGCTCCGCATTTTTGAGTGCTTCCAGAGCCTGCTCCTGCCGGCCCGCCTCAAACGAGATAAGACCCAGCACATATTCAAGGGCGAAATCTTTTGCCACCTTACTGCGGCCGTCGATCAACACATGGATGGCCGTCTCGTTGTTTCCTTCTTTCATGTATGTCTGAGCCAAAGCAACATAACCTAAAGCGACATCAGGATGCTCACGGACGGCTTCGTTGAAACTGTTGCGCGCCTGTTCAAAATGACCCCGCATCATTTCGATGGCGCCGATTCGGATGGTCAAGGTGTACGGTTCAGGAACTTTCGCAATACCTTGTTGTAGAAGAGCGGTTGCTTCGTCAAACTGATTTAAATCGACCATCACCCGCGTGCAATCCAGATAGCGGTTCGGGTTGTTCTGATCGGCATCGATCGCCTCCCGATAAGCTTTCAGAGCGAGGGCGGGCTTGCCTTCAAGGTCATAAGCCGACCCAAGCATGTTTAGGATATTCGCGTTCCCTTTGTGCTCCGCAGAGAGCGGTAGAAGCAACAACCGAGCATCCTCCGGTTGCTTCGCCTTAAGAAAAGCGATCGCGAGGTTGTACTTATTCTCCCAGGCACCGGGTTGCCTTTGTACAAGCTTCTTGAAGAGGGGAACGGCATCGACATACATCCCCTGCTCAGTGAGGAGATTGGCAACTTCATACTCCTGGGCGAACGATAGAAGGGATTCGCGTTCCAGCGAATGGATCAGACTCAAGGCTTCGTCAGTTTGGCCCGACCGCAGGCACGCCTTCACAGCCAGCATTCCGTTAACTACGTCATTTCCTAGAAGATCGCGTGCGGGGCGAATCTGCGGAATGGCGTCGGCGACTCGAGAAGTGGAGAGGTAAAGGATAGCCAGGTAATAGTGTACGAATGGGTCTTCCTGATTCAGACTCAATGCCGTCTTTAACGGTGCTTCAGCAGCCTCATACTGACCCGCATTCAGATAGTTGAATCCGAGATTCTTATAAGGTCCGGCGAGGGTTGGATCCAGACGCAGTGCGGTCTTGTATTCCAGGTTGGCATCGGCGATATGGCCGAGCCTCGTCTCAGTGATTCCGATGAAGTTATGAAGGGAGGCATCGTTCGGGCGATCGTGACTAGCGGCCTTCAACTCCTTGAGTGCGGACTGATAGTCTCCCTGTTGAAGCGATATGATTCCGCGTTGCAACGAGGTAGATTGTGCAGAAGCAAGAACACATGCGAGAACCTGCCCCAGAACTACGACCTGGCGATAAAAGATCATCGATTTAGAGTTTCGACCGTGGTCATCTGGTTCTCGGCTTCGGAAAGGCTGTCAAGCTTGGCCTTCCGAGAGATACTGAACTGCTCCTGGGCGGCACTTCTCTCTCCGAGATCTCTATACACAAGACCTAGCTGATAGTGGGCTAAGCCTTGAGGGTCATTCTTCGTTGCTAACTGTAGCACCTCTTCAGCCTTCTTGAGATTCTTCTGTAGGTAGTAGGCCTTGCCTAATTGCCTTCGTGTCTCCCAAAGTTCAGGGTTGAGCTGGATTGCTCTTTCGAGATAAGGCGTTGCATCGACCTGTTCCGATTCTGCTAGAAGGATCGAACCCACCTCCGCATTCGCTTCCGCGTGGTTTGGGTTCAATCGAAGCTCTTCCATCAGCTCAGGAAGCGCCTCTTTGCCTTGCCCCATCTTCATCAGCAGATGGCCGACGGAATAATGGACTCCAGGTAAATCAGGGACCGAGGCTGCAACTATCCTGTACTCCGCTAATGCTTGATCATTTTTACCGGCATCTTCATAGGTTTCTCCCAGCAACTGATGCGCGGAATAGGAATCGGGCGCGACCGTCAACAGCCTTTCCAGTGTTGCGTAAGAGAGATTTCGATACGATCTGGCCAACAGATAGTCGGCCTGCAGATCTAATGGATGAAGCTTGTGCCATTTATTGAGATCGGATGCCGCTGCCTTGAAGTTATGTCGGTTATAGCTAGCCACACTCTTCTCATAAAAGTTGACCGGAGTTTTTTGCTTGAGGGAAGCTTGAAATGCTACCCATTCCGGGAGTGAGGAGGCGTCGCGATCTTTATTAAGACGTACATACGCGACAGCGAGCGCCAAGCTTCTCTCGGCACTCGGTTGACTTCCTTCGATGAGTTTCACCGACCCTCGAAGCTGGTTTTGTAGCTGTTCGTTCAGATTAGCCGTCGCATCCGGATACATCCTTGGTAATCCCAGAGCGTTCGAAGCCGCCTCCGGCGATATCTGAATGGCTGAGTGGAGGAGAGTGAGTGCCTCATCAGCATTGCCTTTTAGCATCTCAACTTCCGCAAGCCTCGCGAGCGGGGCCGCGGAGTTTGGAGTTATCTGAAGTTCGAGGTGATACTCCTGGGCTGCGTCACCCAATCTGCCCGTGCTAAGAGCAATCTCTCCCAATCCAAAATGGGCGCCGGGCCAATGAGGATCCTCTGACACGGCGCGCTCGTAATGGGCCATCGCTTTGTCCCACGAGCGCTCGTCTTTATAGATATCCCCATAGACCTGATGAAGAAGCGGCTTTCCTTTCGACGCAGAAAGAATCTCTCGAACGGCTCGATCTGCGGCTCTGCGATAGGCCTCGCCAAGATCGAGCAGAAGAGGAGCATCTGACGGAAAGAGGTCGCTGGCTTCGTCAAGATTCTTGAGTGCGGCAGCGATCTGGCCATCCTTCCACAAAGCTCTGCACAGCCAGGTATGCGCCTCCCGGTTTTTCGGTTCAATTCGGATGGCCTCGGAGAGATACGGAATCGCAAGTGCGGGCTGCTGCAGTCGAACATAGTCGATGCCAAGAAAGAGACTTACGCCGGGAAGCCCCGGCTTCAGTTTCTCTGCCTTTAGAAGAGTGTGAGCCGAACTCTCGTACTTTCCCTGTGCGTTATAGACCAAACCCAAACTTGCATAGGGCTCTGCAATTTCCGGACTGAGACGAATTACTTGTAAGTACTCCGCGGCTGCAACATCGAGCGATCCTGCACTTTGAGCGCTTTGGGCTGCTTTGAAGTGACGGAGCGCCTCCTCCTCTCTTCCCTGCGAGTAGCCAGATAGACTGCTCGCGGCCAGGACTAAAGCAAGAAAACCGAGCTTGTACAGCGCGCCGCCTCGGAAGGAGCGGGCCTTCCATAACAAAACCGGGCTACATGGATCTTTCGTTCGGATCCGATGAGCCCGGTTTCGCATTGAAGAAACAACTACCATAGCTGATCAGAATGTTAATCTGAAGTTCGCCTGCATTGTCCTACTTGATGGTGAACTTACGTTATTGTTGATCTCCGCATTCGGTCCTGTTCCGCAGGTGAACTGTCCGAAGGTGGGTGTACCGACGACCTGATTTGGACAGCCCCATCCGTGACGATTGAAGATATTGAAGATATCAAATCGGAACGTTAGAGCAACCCCCTCACGGAACAACGCGATTCTCTTGGAGGCCTGGAGATCTTCGCTCTTGTGAGCGAAGTATCTGGCGCCTCCAAGTAATCTCGGCGCATTTCCGAAGGTATAGTTCGGTGCAAGGGTAAATGCATCAGGGTTCAACTTCCTTGAAACGCCGAAGACATACGGCCCGCCTTTGAATCCGGAGACGTTTTGTCCGGGTACAACGTTCGGTCGAGGATTTGCGCCGGTCGCTTCTCCAGCAAAAATACCAGAGGTCCAGCCGGTTTGTGTGGCGAATAAGGGAAATCCGCTCGAGTAGGTGTCGACGCCGCCGATCATCCAACCTCCCGCCGCGACTTCAACGACTGGATTTGCGTGTGCCATATACTTCTTCCCTTTACCGAATGGAAGCTCGTACGTGTAGGAGATTTTGACGCTCTGAGGTTGATCGAACTGACTGTACGATTTCTCAGCCCTTGGGTTGTAAGGATTCAAAATACCACCGCTTCCACCATTCCAGCCAGATTGCACAGCGTAGTCGGCGTCCGAATCGGTCAGATTCTTCGACCAGGTGTAGTTGGCCAACACGGTGAAACCAGAGCCATATCGCTTCGTAATCTGTGCCTGCACAGCATGGTACGTGTAATTTCCCCAGGGATTTGCGGAGAAGGCCGTATCCAGGTTGGCGTCCTGAAACTGTGGGAACGGTCGTAGGGCCTGAGATACGGTAGCGCCAACACCAAAGTCGGAGATGAAAGCCGAATACGGTGCTTGAACGCGTGGCTTTCCAGCGCAAGCAGCGCTTGTCGCTTGGTTCACCAACTGTACGGCAAGACAAGGACCGTATGCCAGAGCAGAAAGTGGACCTACGTTTGGATCTTTGAGAAGCTTCTGAAGGTGGGCGCCATGGTTTCCAACATAAGCAACATCGAGGAGCCATTGGCCGGGTAGCTGTCGTTGAATGTCCGCGGTCCAGTTTTGAACCTGACCAGGTCTGGCGAGTCTGCTTGGCAGGAAGACCGGTCCGCCCGTACCGTTGGTAGCCGCCCCGTTGAGTCCGTTCGAGGCAGATGGATCCAGATTTGGCGGGATCACTCCCGGATAGGACTGGATCTGGCTTGGAATGACGGACGGCGTCTGCTGATTCACATTGGCCGTGTAGTTATAGCCGACAGCAAAGAAGCCCTTACTATCCGTATTGGCAAAGTTCGAAACCTTCAGCGGCGTGTAGTAGATCCCGTAAGCAGCGCGGACGACGGTATCTTTGTCGAGTTGATACGACATTCCGGCTCTCGGCCCCCACGAACCCCAGTATTGGTTCATCGGAGAGCATCGACCATCTCGCCCCGTACCATTCCCCTGAAACTCCAGTGCTCCCGGCAGTCCGTCGGCCTTGGGATTCGGCATGGTGGGATTTACTTGAGATGTTCTGCATTGAGATTCATACACCGGGTGTGGAATCTCGTAACGAAGGCCCAGATTCAGGGTTAGTTTGGGATTCACTTTCCAGTCGTCCTGAGCGTACATTCCCCAGTAGCTCGTCCTCATACTCGCCACCTGGCTGCCGCCGATGGAACCCGTCGTCGCTGCTCCAAGGAAGAATGAGGCTGCTCCTGACCCGGAGTTTGGATCAATCGCGGTCCCGGCAGCATTGGTTCCAGCAGAGGTCAGAGCATCCTGATAGGAGAAGTTGGGACCGGCAGCTGTTCCGAAGTAGGCATTGAAACCTTGCCGGCGATAGTCAAAGCCTAATTTGAAATTGTGTGCCCCATGGGACCACAGCAGATTATCGCTGATCTGATAGCTGTTATCGGCGAAGTGACTATTGCTATGCGGAGGAGCCGGTATGTTGCCGCTTCCCGATGGATCGTAATGAACCCCGACGCCAGGGATAAGCGTGTCTTCCAGATATCCTTTAAACCCTAGCTTCGAACCCCACTGGCCCACAGTATTGATGGATTGCTCGAGACGATAGCGGCGGGTGTAACCGAAGTTGAGGTGATTCAGCAGGGACGACGTAATACTCCAGTCTTCTGCGAATCGCACATAACGTGACTTCGTGCTGCCCTGCCCTGTTTGATACAGATCCCCGTAGGAATACTTTGTCATGACGGGCTGCAGGGATTGAGAGTAGGTCCCGTAGAGTTTGTGCTGTGCGTTGATGGTGTGGTCGATTCGAAGAAACCACAGATCCTGGTTAACAGGCGAGACCGTCGAATACCGGAGGTTCTGATAGGCCTGTCCCGGCGAAGTAGCCTGCGGAAGCAAAGCGATCATGTTTTTGGAAAACGGATCCAGCCGCGAAAGAGGGATTTGATTGTTTGGAAAAGGCTGGCACGGTTTTCCCTGATTGGCGCCAGAACAGGTGGTGTAATCGTAGATCTTCTTGCCGGGGTACGTTACGCCGTTAATCACCTGGGTCTGCAGAATGGCGGAGAAGTCTCCATTCCACATCGCCGGTGTGGGAACGGAGGTCAACGCTCCTCCTCCAGCCTTGAACCGAAAACCTTCATATGCTGTAAACCAGAATGTCTTGGATCGTCCGTTGTAGATCTTGGGAATCCATACAGGTCCGCCCGCAAATGCTCCAAAGTCATGCTGCGTATCGTTTGCTCTTGGAATACCCACGTGATTGTTCTGCCAGCTGTTCGCGTCCAGAACACGATTCTTCAGCTGTTCATAGACACCGCCATGAATATCATTGGTTCCGGACTTCGAAGCGATCGTAACGAAGCCACCACCCGTGCGCCCATACTCCGCAGGAAACGTGCTGGTCTCCACCTTGAATTCGGCGACGGCATCGACGCTGATGCCGAAAGGCATCTGATAGTTCGGCGATGCCAGAGAGATCGACGCGCCGTCCAGAAGGATATCGGCACTGCCGGTTCCGCCACCGTTCAGCTTGAAACTTGCCTGGGAGACTGGGTTTCCAGATGCGCTCCCCTGAAAGCCCGGGGTGAGCGTCAGGAACGCCAGAGGGCTTCGAACCAGCCCGCTGAAATTCAGCGGGAGCTGGTTGATGAGTTGTCCCGTTACGGTCGTGCCGATATCGGACGACTCAGTCTGAATCTGTTGCGCATCGGCGGTCACAACCACGGACTGCGTCGACTCGCCGACCTGCAGGGTAATATCCTGCGTGGCAATAGCTCCGACGGAGACCGTTACGCCCGTCTGCACCGACTCTTTGAAGCCGCTGACAACTACCGTTATCTTGTAGACGCCAGGGTTCAACTGCGGAAATGTGTATCGGCCTGCGTCCGTTGTCGTGGACACGGAGCTGACGTTCGTCGCAATATTCACGATCGTCACCGAGGCATTCGGAACTACCGCGCCAGCCGAATCGTAGATTGTGCCCGCAACACCGCCCCCGGACGATTGAGCAAACATGGCTGGAGTGAGCGCCATCATGACGATGACCGCTATCCTTCGGAGCATCCTTAACTGGGATTTCATCTATCTGCTCTCCATGAGGAAACTGTTTCCTCTATCTCTTGCAATTCTTGAAAAACTTATCTTTTCCTGCCGGTACTCCGGTCTACTTGCGGCAATCCACTCCAAGGACCTATTGCCTTGGGAACTAACTCACGTTTCAGAGGTGAACGCATTTTCTGCGCACAGACGGTATATTCCCGCCTATTGAATGAAGTCAATAGAATTAATTCTTGATAGTTCCCAACAGAACTATGGAACATTTTTAGAAATCATCCCCGTCGAATTGCGGAACGGTTCTGCTTGAGAGATCGCCTAAAAAGCGATCGACAGCTAAACCAGGAAGGCAAGGAGCCAACCTGTCAAAGGCTTGCCAGCCTCGCCTTACCTCAGCAAAAAACCTTGTAAAAAATAGGGAAAATTGCTTTCTGCATTTTTTATAAGCCGCGCTTTTGCCAGAAACGGTCATTCCCTACAACCGGACAATAAACTCCAAAATTGGCTTCCAAGAGCTTCTCCAAAAGGGAGGTGTTTTCTCGGCAGAACAGCGACACACTTGGCCTGCGAAGATGCGCTCCATATCCAATTATTTTCTTATGGGAACTATTTTGAAGATTTAGACAAGGTGCCACTTTTGAGCGGGATTCGCCCAAAGAGTTCCCAGCAATGCAAAAAACACCGGCCGGCCGTTCGGTCAGGAGTCTTGGAATGAAGATGATTCCGAGCCCCAAGATCTAATCTGGGGCTTGCAATGTAAGTCTTCCTCTTTCAGAAGAGGTAAGCTCGAGAGGCGGTTGGACGCCGGAGAAACCTGTTCTGGCTGCTTCGCTGGTTAGCTCGAGAGAGGATGAGGCGTAAGGTCCGCATCGACCAACCCAAGAGCCCACTTGATGGCGCCCACATACATCTGTTGTACCCGAGCGTCATCCATGGTTTGTTCGAGATGACCGAAAGTCGAGTACCATACGCGACCCTTACCGTACTTCTTCGCCCAGACAATGGGGTAGTCCCCGTCAGATCGCAACGCCGCCAACTTCTCGAATCGCTGTCGAACCTGCTCCGGTGTAGCACGTGAATTTGAATCAGGACGAATCGCGTCGAAGGTTTCCTTGAATTTTGACGGGTCCATCCTCATGATGACGTGATCGACATCTCTCGAAAAGTTTGGACCAACGATCGTGTATTGATCCTTGAATTTGAACTCCTTGGGGAATCCTTGCACACCGGGAAAATGGGGGTCTTCGACGATGATCGGCATGTCGGCAGTGGGAAACTCTCCAATGAGGTTTCCTCCAATCATCGCTGCATATTCCGGCCACAGGAGGAGATGTCCTCCATTGCCTGCATGGCCTGCGATAAAGCCCTTACCGTCATCGTGCACGAAAGATAAAAGATCCGCTTTCTGACGGTCCGTTATATTCCACGGACCTTCCCCCATATAGAACACCGCATCGAAGTGATTCAGCGTCCTGACATTCGCGCCTGGTATCTCCTCCTTTGTCAGAAGATGCATATCAGTGCGGATGATGGTCGTCCACAAACCCGACTCGCGTCCCAGGCGCTCTACCGTTGCAAGAGTATGAGAGGCTGAATCGTGGTGGTATCCAGCGGAGGAGTACCATTCCTGCGGGTCGGCGATCGCGAGAATGATCTTCTTTCCAGGCCACGTGTCCTCACGCCGGTAGGTTGGCGGAGTTTGCGGTGCGGGGGCCGTCGACTGAGCGAATAGTTTTCCGGCAGGAAGAGCTTCCGCAGAAAGAGCACCAGCTGCAATTCCCTTGATCAATTGACGACGGTCCATCATGGACTCCTTCACGAGCGATTGGAAACTCTGGGCTAACAGCAGACTGATGAAAGGTACGGCCTCACTCACTTCTTCGCAGAAGCAGAGACTACGACTCGAGGTTCCGGCAGGGCAAATGCAAACCAACAATCATTCGCCGCAACCAGCACATATTGTCGTCCGTAAAGTCGATACGTCATTGGAGCGTTCGTCACGAATTGCCCGAGGTTGGTGTGCCAAAGCGTCTGCCCCGTACCAGGATCCATCGCGATAAAGTTTCCAACCGAGTCTCCTCCGAAAAGAAGACCGCCCGCCGTATTCAACAGGCCCGAAATAAGAACGGCGCTCTTATCCCCCAGCTCATGACTCCACACCACTTTCCCGGTCTTGTAGTCGATGGCATAGGTCGCATATTCCGGCGGAGAGCGAAAGCGCCCGTAGCCCGAGGTAGTGAAATAAGCCCAAGTCCGCGCCACATTCGCAAAGACCAGACCGCGCTTTGGATCGAAGGCCGGAGACCACCAGTTCGTGGCACCGATGGGATAGGGAGAGACCAGAGCCCCGGCTGGCGACGCATCTTTCTCGTAGTCCGGAATTGGTCGTCCCTGTTTGTCGATTCCTTTCGCCCAGTTTGTCTGCGGCAAGTATTTGGTGGTCACCAGGTGTTCGCCGGTCACACGATCCAGAAGAAAGTAATATCCATTGCGAGACACCTGGACCAGGAGCTTTCGCTGTTTTCCTTTGAACTCGCCATCGAAGAGAATCGGGGTCTGGCCAGCATCGTAGTCGTGCGTATCATGCGGGGTTATCTGATAAGCCCAGACAAGTTTGCCCGTGTCGGGATTCAGCGCGACCACAGATGCGGTGTAGAGACTATCCCCGTGATCGGTGGGATGTGGTTTTCTATCTTCCGGAACACCGTTTCCAGTACCGAAATAGTACAGGTTGAGCTGTGGATCGTAGGTCCCTGTCAGCCACGGGAAACCGCCGCCCTTTGCCATCGTCGCATCGTCGGGCCAGGTATCAGAACCTGGCTCGCCCGGCGATGGATCCACCCACCACTTCCATTGTTGTGCCCCCGTCTCAGGATCTCTGGATTCAAGCCAGGCGCGAACATTATCGTTATTGCCCGGCCCCACAATTACATGATTTCCGATCACGAGCGGAGAAGCTGCAGAAAAATAATCATCCTTGACATCTGCAATCTGTTGCCGCCAACGCTCTTTCCCATCCTTGAGATTCAAGGAGACGAGGTAGTTGTCGGGAGTCATGAAGAAGAGCCACGATTTATAGATCGCAACGCCACGATTTGCGACATGGATCGCTCGATTATTTGGCCAGGAATAGTGCCACAGCTCCCGGCCAGTGAGTGCATCCATCGCCCATACGTTGTCAGTGATGGTGAAGTACAAAACGCCATCGAGCAGCAGGGGCGTCGACTTAATGCGGCGTCCTTCGCTGGCCTGTTGCGCATACGAGCCGCTTCCGAAATCAACCTTGTGCGTCCAGACCAGCCCCAGCGTGTTGACGTTGGCAGCGTTGATCTCCGAGAGCGTGCTGTAACGCTGTCCAGTATAGTCGCCGTTATACGTGGGCCACGTGTCGATCGCCGGCTGCTGATACGCTTTCGGATCCAGACTTTGCGCCATCAGACAGACAGGAAGAAATAAAACGGAAGCCCAGAGGGAGAAAGACTTTAAGGTCATTTGATTGTCACCAGATAGGCCAGTAAGTCGTGAATATCTTTATCGGTGTAGTTCAAGAGTTGCTTCTTGTGAGCGGCAAGGGGATCCACCATGGAGAGGCTCTTCAGATACTTTCTCGGCCACGTGTGATAAAGGCCAGAGGCATCGTTCATCGATATCGTGAACTCATCGACATACTCCAACGTACCCGTAATCACCTTTCCCGAAGGAAGCGTTGCCGAAACTTTGATGGGCTGAGCAGGCGGCGTCAAAAACGATGTCGTCAGCGCCAGAGGCTGAAGCTTTCCTCCAATGCCTGCCAGATCACCCTTTACCGAGTGGCAGGTACTGCATTTCCCCGCCCCGTTATAGTAGGCCTCGCCCGCTTTAGCATCGCCAACCAGCAACGCGGTCTCTGGCAGACGATTGCGTCTCGTTGTCCGAAGCTGGTTGTGAAGAAACGCTGCGACATCGGAGACCTGTGCTGGCGGCAAAGACGCAAAGGATGGCATCCCGAGGCTCGGTCTTCCCTCTTTCAGGAATGGCGCGAGTTTGTCTCCGTCATGATCCTGTGTGACGAGCGGACTGCGCAGGAGGTTGGGTGCCTGCTCGGTGCCTGTTGCCTTCGATCCGTGGCAGAAACCGCAGCTGGATCCAAAGGTCGCCTGGCCACGCGCGACAGCCTCAGAATCAGCTGCAGGCGCTGCAGCCGGCTGTGCACTTTGTGCGACAAGAGACGTTACAGCTGCTGCGGTTATTGCCAATCCACACCCCAGAAGTAACGCGAACGCTACTCCTGTCTTCGCCCTGGCGATCATCACTCTCTCCGTCGGAGTAAGAATTGCTGCCTTGACCGCAAAGAATTTCGGCAAGCACTCTCGGTTCCTACAAATCCTTTTGCAGCCTTATAACAGTTCCACTAAAGGGTTGGGTACATCTTTTTTTGGAAACAGTTCATATAGGAACTATGTCGGAGAATTAGTTCCACGCGGAAGAGACTCGCCGCGGGATTGAGTCTCAAGTTGAAGTCAGCGGCTATCCCGCGAGCGAGAAACCCTTCGCCGCTCGAAATCCGGTGATCGTTGCCGAACCTTCTTCCCAGGAAAAGTGACTTCAAGCCTAGGGAAGCGCGAAGGCGATGTAGAGGCCCCCCACGGGCTTTTTGCTGCTTTGGCCACCGCTGGCCGCGATCACGATGTATTGCCGCCCATCAACCATGTACGTCGCCGGGGTAGCCAGACCGGAGAATGGCAACGTGGTCTCCCACAATAGTTCTCCACTGCGGCTATCGTAAGCATGGAACTTCTGATCGAAGACCGTCGCTCCAATAAAGACCAGCCCCCCGGCCGTCACGATAGGACCGCCATAGTTATCGGAGCCCGTCTTCCCCATACCCTTTGCGACAAGCTCTGGATACTCTCCAAATGGAATCTTCCAGAGATACTTCCCGCTGTTCATATCGATGGCACTCAGCGTTCCCCACGGAGTGGATGTAGCCGGATAATCCTCGGGATCGAGAAAGCGGCGAAATCCCATCGTCTTATAGGGCATATCATCGTCAGCAACGGAGGAGGGACCAGGCTTGGCTTCAGATCCTGCCTGAATATGCACCGTGGCGTTACGCCTTTGCTGTTGGGGCGCACGCGTCAGGTAATGGACAAGATCGACCACCTCTTTGTCATTCAGGCTGTTGAAGGGCGGCATTCGCCCCTTGCCCTGACGAATGGTGGCGGAGATCTCATCCTCGGTAAGGATGCCTTCGATCCCCTGCAGTGCCGGGACAGAAGGCGGGCTCCCAGCGCGGTCGATCCCATGACATACGCTGCATTGGCTCTGGTAGATACGTTCGCCCGCACTTCCTGCCGGAGGAGGTACCGTCAATCCGACGAGCCACGCCGTGTCATTCGCGTTGACATAGAGAATGCCGTTCGCCCGGTCAACAGCAGGCCCACCCCACTCCCCTCCTCCTGCAAAGCCAGGCATATCTACCGTAAGCTTGTCGACGCTCGGAGGCGTGAATTGTCCTCCGTGAAGAAAAGTCCTGAACTGCTTCAGCGCCCACGCGTGCGCTTCAGGGGTGCGCTCCGTCAGTGTCGCTTCGGTCACCTCCTGATGCGTGAAAGGAGCCGGAAGTGACGGTAAGGGTTGCGTCGGCGAGGTCACCTCTCCCGGCACGGTACTGGCGGGATAATGGGCCTCCTGAATGGGAAAGAGCGGAGCGCCTGTGGCTCGATCAAAAAGAAATACAAAACCGGATTTCGTCGTCTGCGCAATCGCGTCAATCGGTTTGCCGTTGCGGTGAACCGTCAACAGCGCTGGAGGTGCCGGAAAATCGCGGTCCCATAGATCATGGTGCACACCCTGAAAATGCCACAAGCGTTTTCCTGTGGAGGCATCGAGAGCGAGTAAGGTGTCCGCGAAGAGATCATCGCCTATCCGGTTCTTCCCGTAGAAATCGAACACCGCGGAACCGGTAGGGACATAGACGATTCCCCGCTTGGTATCCACCGCCATTCCGGCCCAGTTATTCGCTGCCCCCGCTTTCTTCCACGCCTCCTTTGGCCAGGTCTCGTAGCCAAACTCGCCGGGATGCGGGATCGTGTGGAACGTCCAGCGAAGAGCGCCTGTATGCACATCGAAGGCTCGTATATCACCAGGAGGTGACGGATACGTCTCAGGATTCTGGCCTCCGACAATAATGAGGTCCTTATAGATCGCACCTGGAGTCGACAGTTGCACCGACTGCGAGAGATAGTCATCTCCGCGAAGCCCCTTCCGAAGATCGACCTTGCCGCCTTCTCCAAAACTTGGGATGGACTTACCGGTCTTCGCATCGATTGCATACAGAAAGCTGCGAAAGCCCACGAAGATACGGCCGTCGTGACCGTCTGACCAGTAGGAGACCCCTCGCGATCGCGCGACGCCCGTCAAGCCGGAGTCGAACTTCCAGAGCAGTTTCCCTGTCGCTGCGTCGAGAGCGATGACGTGATGCGTTGGGGTACACGCATAAAGCACACGCCCGACGATGATGGGGTTGACCTCGAGCCAGCCGGTTTCTCCCGTATCGTAGGTCCACGCAGTCGTCAGCTGTTTGACGTTGTTGCGATTGATCTGCGAGAGATCCGAATAATGGTCCTGCGTATCTCCGCCACCGTAAACGGGCCAGTCGGTACCGGCGTGATGTTTTCCGGCCTGCTGGGCTACGCCGTACTCGCTGAGGCATAGGCTCAGCCCTAGAACTGTCACTAAAGCTGTCCCGAATCTTCCCATCCCAATCCCGATCCCTCTGAAATGGATTTCCCACCGACAGCTCTTCACTACGCTCTCGCTTCAGCCTCTGCTCGATTCTTGAGCGCCTTCATATAGGCAAAGCCATACGCCTGTTCTGTGAAATGTCCACCCACGACCGTAGGCGTGTGATCGAGAATGATGATTCCATCAAAGTTCACCTCGCGGGCGGCCTTCATAATTTGGTACATATCGTAGTACCCGTTATCCATAAAAGTCTCTACAAAATGCGGCAACGGTGCGCTGACGTTTCGGAAGTGCAGCTTCCATATCTTTTCCGCGCCGAAGTAACGAATCATCTCTGCCGGATCCTTTTGCATCAGCTGCCGACCGCCCTCGTTCCAGCACCCACAGCACAGGCAGATCCCGACATTGGGACTATTGGCAATCTCCATAGCCCGCTTATACCCTTCGAAGTTCGAAAAGATGCACCGTGGTACACCCGCGAGAACCGGCACCGGAGGATCATCCGGATGAATGCCGATCCGCACGCTGTTTTCCTCCGCGACAGGCGCCACCTGTTTGATGAAATAGGTAAAGTTCTCCCATATCTCTTCTTTCGAGAATTCCCGACCGTGAGAGAGCGGCTCATAAAACTTCTGGCCTGCCCATATACCGACTTTGTTTGGGCTTGCCATATCAAACTCTCTGCCGGAAGCGCCTCGAATCTCAGCTCTTCCACTGTTCCAGATACCGTTACCCATGTGCGCGTACGTCGTGTAATAGATCCCCGCCTGTCCCAGATTACGAAGATACTGCTTGTACTCTTCGATCTTCTTGTCACGGCCGGGAAGATTGAGCGTGACCTCCGGCATATTGTGGACATCGGTGTTTCCGATATTCCAGACGGTGATGCCCGCATCCGCGTATCGCTTCTTGATCTGCTTAAAACCCTCTGCCGTTCGAAGATCGGGAGTAGATCCCACACTCACATACTCCGCACCCATCTGCTTGAGAAAAAGCAGGTCTTCGTCCGTAGGCTTGGCCGTCGACTGCGCGCATAGTTTTATGCCGGACGCATTCTTTTTCACCGCACCGCCGGCTGCGGTGGTCGCCAGTGACGGCAAAAGAGCAGCCGCACTCAACGCACCGGCGGCAAGCTTAAAGAACTCTCTTCGATCCGGCTCGACAAGAACTTCGGTTGTCTTCTGCAGCTCTGCTCCATCGCGACTCATTCGCTTCCACCCCGTAAACTTGTAAGTGAACTCCAGGTAGCTTTAACGCGGCTCTGGGAGCGCATCTCCGATTGCGTCGCATGAGACTGCAGCTTGCGACCGAGACATGCGATTCGAACTAGAAGTTCCAATCGGAACTAAAATATTGACGCCTTCAATTCGACGATCCCTTTGCCGAATAACTAAATACTCCCTTCCAGCAAAAGCGGTCAAGGAATTAAAGGCGTTTCCGAGTTCTTTGAGGAACTTTTGAGGAACATCGACCGTTTTGCTGAAGTCCAACCCAGGCTGGATCCATACGTAAAAGCGGAGATAGGCAGAATTGCCTATCTCCGCTTCTAGACGAAATGCAAGAATTCTGTGCCGGAATGATGTGCTCTACGCGACGTGTTCCGCCAGATATCTTTGAATCTCTTGGAACTCATCCTCTGGCAAGCGGAAGGTTGCGGCTGCGACGACGCCTTCTACCTGTTTCGCGTTCCGCCCCCCAACGATCGCTCCGGTCACTGCCGAGTGATGAAGAACCCACGCAATGGCAACAACGCCTGCGCTAACGCCGTGCCGCCTCCCAACTTCCCCGAGGAACGTCGCCACGGCAAGATTTCTCGAGAGCAACGGCTCCTGGTAATTCTTCGCCCGTCGTCGAAAGTCATCTTCCGGGAAATTCGCCACACGCTCCCTGGTCATCGCTCCGGTCAGCAGGCCGGAGTGCATCGGAGCATAGCTGATCGTACCGATATTGTTCTTTTGGCAGAACGGCAGAATCTCTTTCTCGACATCGCGGTTCAGCATGGAATAGGGAGGCTGGTTGGAGGTGATGGGAGCGATCTTCGACGCTCTCTCCATCTGGCTGACGCTGAAGTTCGACACGCCGATCCAGCGCACCTTCCCTTCTTTTTTGAGATCCGCCATCACACCCCATGCCTCCTCGACCTGCTCGTCCGGCTTGGGCCAGTGCACTTGGTACAAATCAATCGTATCCACCTGCAGACGACGCAGGCTGTCCTCGGCCTCGCGGCGAATCTGCTTCAGGTCGTTGAGGACCTCGCGCTTCTCATTCCACACCAGACCGCACTTAGTAAAGAGGTAGGGCTTATGGGATGTCGACTTGAGTGCACGCGCAACTACTTCTTCCGAGTGACCCAGACCATACACCGCGGCCGTATCGATCCAGTTGATTCCAAGGTCAAGCGCTTTGTGAATTGCCGCGATGGAGTCGTTATCGTCCTGCGGCCCCCACGCAAACTGCCAGTCGCCACCACCGATCGCCCATGCGCCGAACCCGATGGGTGTAATCTCGAGATCCGAATTTCCAAGCTTCTTCCTATCCATAACGCTCCTCTTCTGCTCCTTGTGCCTTATAGCGAATGACTGCTCAACCTGTGCTGGCTGCGCCTTCTTTTAACCATAAAGCAGCAACGCCTCATCGCCACGGGGTCCGCTCCTCGCCCGACAAGTCTCTATCGAGATAGGTCGCCGCGCTGATCAGGGCCAGGTGAGTGAGGGCCTGAGGGAAGTTTCCAAGGTGCCGGCCGCTGTATCCAACCTCTTCGGAGTACAAACCCAGATGATTTGCATACCCCAGCATCTTTTCAAAGAGCAGCCGCGCCTTCGCAGTCTGGTGCGATCGCGCCAGCGCTTCCACAAACCAGAAGCAGCAGGCCGTAAAGCTGCCCTCGTCGCCGGTCAAGCCATCGAAACCCTTCACATGCTTGTAACGGTAGACAAAGGTATCCACCGTCAGCTCGCGCTCAATCACATTCAGGGTTGAGATCCACTTCGGATCGCTGGGACTGATAAAACGCATCAGCGGCATCAGTAGAATCGCAGCATCGACGACATCGGCTCCCTTGTACTGCACAAAGGACTGCAGCTTTTCATTCCAGAAGTTGGTATAGATATCGTCGGCGATGGCATCGCGTGTCTTCTCCATCCAGTCGAAGGGCCCCGTCAAGGACCGCTTGGCTCCCAGCCGGACGGCACGGTCGAAGGCAACCCAGCACATCAGCCTGGAATGCAGAAAGTGTTTGCGGCTGCCGCGAATCTCCCAGATTCCATCATCGGGCTGGTTCCAGTTCTTCGAAAGCCATTCGAGCATCCGCTTAATGTTTTCCCAGTCATCGATGCTGATGCCGTCTCCATACTTCGCTGCAAGGTAAACAGAATCCAGAAACTCTCCATAGATATCCAGCTGAAGCTGTTTCCACGCGGCATTTCCCACGCGAACCGGTTTTGAATCCATATAGCCGCGCAGATGATCCAGCTCTATCTCCGGAGTCTCCTGATCCCCATTGGTCCTGTACAAGACCTGCAGCGGGCCCTGCGGCGAATCGTAGTTCAGTCGGTCGTGAATCCACCGCTGGAACTGTGCAGCCTCATCAAAAAAGCCGAGGCGCATCATGGCGTATAGCGAGAAAGAAGAATCTCGTAGCCAGGTATAGCGGTAGTCCCAGTTTCTGGAGCCCCCGATACTCTCCGGCAGGCCAAAGGTAGGAGCCGCCACCAGCGAACCATACTCCCGATCCGTGAGCAACTTCAGCACAAGCGCCGATCGATTGACCATCTCTCGCCACCGGCCTTTGTAGTTCGATTGCGCGATCCAGGACCTCCAGAACTCCGATGTCTTTTCAAACTCGGCCTGCAGTTCTTCTGTATTCAGCTCTTCACGAGCCTCAGGCCCATCTTCACCGAAGACGAACCAGGCCACCTCGCCCGCCTTCAGCCGGAACGACTGCTCCACACCATCGCCGTCGATCTTCAGCTTCAGCGTGGATTGCAACGCAAAAGGTGGATGGCCGTCCTCGGGGCGAAACACAACAGCATTGCCATGATGTTTCGCGGTATTGGACGCGCGGGCATAGTCGAATCGAGGGCGGCACTGCATGTTGAATTCGACCTTGCCGTGGATGACCGCCACTCTGCGGACAATGCGGCCGCGCCCTCCATCTTTGAAGATCGGCATGAAATCAGTAATCTCAGCGATGCCTTCCGACGAGAGGAAGCGCGTCAGCAGGATATTGGTATCGGGCAGATAAAGCTGCTTCGTCCCGCTGTGCTTCAGATTCGCCTGAATACAGAAGTGTCCCCCTTTCTGGGGATCGAGCAGAGCGGCAAAGACGGTGGGTGAATCGAAGTGAGGAAAGCAGAAGAAATCGATCGATCCGGTTCTGCTTACCAGCGCCAGCGTTCTCAGATCGCCAAGTACGCCGTAGTCTTCAATCGGCAGAAAATCCGAAACTTCGTCTGGATTGCTCCCACTCGGTTTCCCGGCTGACTTCTCTGCCTTTTTCCCTCTCTTCGTCACCTGCATCCTCCGCATTTGCAACCAAAGTGTTATGACGTTAGTTTGACGACTTTAGGCACGTAGAAGGCGACTCATGATCTTGCTACGGTTACAGATATGCATCAGGAACATCCTTCGCATTCGAGAGCTCTGGCGACCATTACCGCCCTCCCCTGGCTGGTCATCTGGATTGCGGCGGTCATCACCCTCGCCCAAAAACGGATGTCTGACATTCCCTTCGAATATCCCCTTGCCTGGCTTCTGGCCATCGCCTCTCCCCTGATGGCCTGGCATCTCTTTCGAAGATGAGATGATGGATGCCATGCCATCGCTGCTTCGCATCCAGCTTTCTCTCGCCGTTCTCTCGATTGCCACCATGACTGTTGCCCAGACTGCATCTCCATCGCCCTCGTCTACGATTACCGCCACTGAGGCAACCCATGATGCCCCGCTCACGACAGACCCGTCGGCGGCCTTCTGGCAACACACGCACCCGGTCTTTATCACCGGCGATACCTTCGGCAATCCCGTCCCATCGCACCGGACCGAAGTTCGCGCCCGCTGGACCCATGGCAGCCTTTACCTCCTGTTTATATCGCCCTACGAGCAGCTCAATCTCAAGCCGTCTCCCGATACCAAGGCCGAGACCAATCAGCTCTGGAACTGGGACGTTGCGGAGGCCTTCATCGGCTCGGACTTCGAACACATCCGCCAGTACAAAGAGTTCGAGCTCTCCCCTCAGGGCGAGTGGGTTGATCTGGACATCGACCTGGACAAGCAGGGCGACAAGAACGCCTGGAAGTGGAACTCCGGTCTCGAGGTCAGCGCCCGCATCGATAGCACCCATAAGATCTGGTACGGCGCCATGCGGATCCCCTTTGCCTCGATAAGCCCCCGGCCAGCCGCCGCCGGCGAAAAGCTCCGAATCAATCTCTTCCGCTGCCAGGGCCCCACCGAAACCCGGCACTACCTCGCCTGGCAGCCGAGCATGAGTAAGAGCTTCCACGTTCCCGAGCACTTCGGAACCCTCCTCCTGGCCAGCGAGAAGTCCTCCGCTCACTAAATACCCTGAGCTTTTCGCCATCTGCCCAAAGAACGGAGTCGCCCTGCCCTCGTCGTCCAACACGTCGCAGACGTCATCGCCGGGCGGCCTTCGCCGCTCGCTCAAGCTGTGGCATCTCGTCGTCTACGGCATCGTGATCATCCAGCCCACAGCTCCCATGGGGATCTATGGAGTGGTCAGCAACGTCGCCGGGGGTCACGTTGTCTCAACCATCTTGATCGCCATGGTAGCCATGCTGTTTACCGCCATCAGCTATGGCCGCATGGCACGCGTCTATCCCAGCGCCGGCTCTGCCTACACCTATGTCGGCCGCGAGATTCATCCCGTATTAGGTTATGTTGTCGGCTGGTCCATGCTGCTGGACTACATTCTCAATCCGCTGATCTGCGTCATCTGGTGCAGTGACGCCGCGCGCAACATCCTGCCTCAGATTCCCTATGCTGCGTGGGCCGTGGCCTTCGCCGTCGTGTTCACTGCTCTCAATTTGCGTGGCGTTCGAGCGTCCGCTCGCTTCAATAGCCTGCTGGCGCTCGGAATGAGCATCGTCGTCGCCGTCTTTCTCGCCTACGCGATCCGATACATTGCCTTGGTTGTTCGGCCCGTCGGTGGAGCATGGCTGGTCCCCTTCTACGACCCAACCACTTTCGCTGCATCGCGTCTCTTCCGCGGAACCTCGATCGCAGCCCTGACTTACATTGGCTTCGACGGCATCTCGACCATGAGCGAAGAGGTCGAAAACCCCGAGCGCAACATCATGCTCGCTACGGTACTGACCTGTCTTGTGATCGGAATTATCGCTGCTGTCACTACCTATGTCGCACAACTTGCCTGGCCCTCACGCTCTCCCTTCCCTGCCTCCATCGTTGATACCGCTTACGTGCACATCGCACAGCGGGTTGGAGGGAAGTTTCTGTTTCATCTGCTCAATGCAACGCTGCTGATTGCAAACCTGGGCTCCGGAGTGGCCGCACAATTCGGGGCAGCGCGCCTGCTCTACGGCATGGGCCGAGGCGGAGCTCTGCCTCGCCGCTTCTTCGCCAGCATCGACGAGCGCAAAGGAATCCCCGCCAGAAACGTTCTGGCCGTGGGAGCCTGCGCCCTCCTCGGAGCGTTCCTTCTCACCTACGAGCGGGGAGCAGAGCTACTTAACTTCGGCGCGTTCATCGCCTTCATGGGAGTCAATGCTGCTGCACTCATCCACTATCGCAGCCGCTCCGCGCACAAAGTCGCCTTCGCCACCACAGCGCCGCTCCTCGGTCTTCTGGTCAGCGCATTCATCTGGCTGAACCTCAACCATGCAGCCCAGCTGCTCGGTCTGCTCTGGATCGTTGCCGGGCTCATCATCTATTCAATAATGCTGCGTACGAACCGCAAAACGGGGTCAGACGCCGCGATCTCCGATGCAGCCTTTGAATAAGTTCAAGAATCGGTTTTTGAACAGTTTTTGATTTGCTGCGGAACCAGGGGGCGTGGGTTAGAAGTTGAAGGCGAGCCCCGCCTGAATCATCCGCGGCGATTGTGCCAGAAACAGCATGCGCCCGTCGCGTGAAAGGACCGGCCTGTAGCCCTGCTCCAGCAGATTCGTAATATCAACCGTAGCTTCAAGGCCATCCGGTAGCATCTTGCCGCAACGTACCGGTTGACGAATAAAGAAGCTGAGATAGGCCTGATCACTGAAGGCAGCATATCGGTTGACCGCGGTTACGAGGCCCTCAGGCTGATACCGGTACGATGCCCGAACTTGGGTTCCGCTGTGGATGACACGGCCATTGAGGGCGATCGTCGCTGACTGGGCTGCTCTCGGCTTTAACTCCATCGAAACCTTGTCCAGATGCATCGGCTGCTTGCCGTCAGGGGCTGCCATCGCAGCGCCGGTGTTGTACTCCACAGCTACCCACATCGCCGGTGTGATCGGCTCTGTCATCAGCAGGCTGACGCCCTGCGACCGATACCCGGCTGACAGCATACGGAACGTATCTGATACCGTGTCGGCGAGAATGCCGTTTGTTGTCGCACCCGGAACCGAAGCAGGTGCGAGATCCGCAGCCGTAAGTGCCCCGCCTCCGGCCAGGATGATTCGCTGCAGATTGTCCTTGTAGTAACCGACCTGAACGACACCGCGCCCGGCCTTTCGCGAGAGCGAAATCTCCTGATGCAGGCCGCTTTCAGTCCGCATACGGCCCTGCTCCATCACACCAACCGGCAACTCCAGTTCAACTGTATCCAGCCCGTTAAACGACTGCAGATCGCGCGAAGTCGCCATCCGGTATCCGGCCTGCCAGTGTGACCCCGGATGCGCGGTAACTTTAAGAAACGGACGTGATGCCATTCCGTATCCAGCCCCGCGTATCACGTAGACGGTTCCGCCGACCTCAAGGTCGACCGCGTCGCCAAGCTGTGTCTTTTCCGCGGAGGCCAGCTGAATCGCCTCCATCCCGGAGGTCCCGCCTGATCCAATCATCTCCGGATGAGACTGGTAGCTGGTCACCACACGGCCCGCCCCGGCAAACCCCATCTTCCGCTGATATCCCGCCTGAAGCGATGTGGAAGGCGCACGCAGCCTGGGTCCGGTCTGCGCGCCTAAGTCAGCGCGGACCTCAACATCCGATCCGTCCGGCATCGAGCGATCCAGCTGAAAGACGTTATGGATGCCGCCGGTCCCAAATCCTCCGTCGCCCGACTGCACGCCCGCTCGTGCCCGATCCGCCGGCTTTGCCTTCTCTGCAGAGCTCGAAGACATGATGACCATGTCGCCGTTTTCATCGAAGATGCGCAGAATCGGCTTATTCGCCACAGACCGCAGCGTCCAGGTCCAGTCATCCTTCGGCTCATCGGCCTTGCGCCGCTCCGCCGGAATCCATGCAGCCGCGTCAAAGATGGCGTTCATCGTCAGATTGACGACCGCCTTTGCGCCGGGGTTTAGCCTGAGGTTGCCGTGCAGCGTGGGGACAAAGAGCGCGGCCGAAGCTCGAACCTCATACTTTCCCGGAAGCAGGTTGGAGATCAGGTAACGGCCGTGAAGGTCTGTGAAGGCGGTTCCTACCAGGGACGCATTCGGCCCCATCACTTGTACCAGGGCACCCATCTGGGCGATTCCCTGCGCATCGCGCACCACGCCGGAGACCGCTGCAGGCGCAGCTGCCCATCCGCGTAGAGATACTGTCATCACTACGGCCAGGATCGCGATCTTCACTCGGCTACGTTCCACAGTCTTGGCACCTGGGCGTCGACGACTGCTCCAAAAAACCGGAACCCGCAAAGTACGGGAATCCGCAGGAAAGAGGTTGCGCCAGGAACCGGCTACGTCTGTTGTTATCCACGTAACCGTGTCGCCTCCAGCCCGCACACCTGAAAGTCAAACACCAAGTAGATCAATCAATAACAAATGGCGCAGATTCTGCGATCTGCTGCTTGGAGATTCCATCATCTACCTTGATAGTGATCTCATATTTTCCTGGCTCCAGGCTCGCCAGCGGCATCGAACGCTCCAGCGTCACCTGGTCCGAATTCGGACTCGTCTTCGACGTAAGCTCTTCGGTATTCAGTAAAACCTGCTTGGTCGCTGTATTCGTGACCTGATACTCGATCTTGGCTCCGTTGCGCTTGCTCTTTTCGTCGATTCCGAGGTTATACACCTGCATCCAGAAGTTCAAGTTCTGGTTGCGGTGGAAGGTCACCGGCTGGGTCCCTCCTGATGAGACTCGGGGACGGATCCGCGTGTTTCCGATGACGAAGTTTCCGGCTCCAATGTCCTTCGATGGAACCCGTTCCATCTGGTCCGCCAGGATCAGCGAAGAGGCTGCAAGACGATCATCGTCATACTTCGGCACGTTGATGCTTCGTTGCCAGCGTCCGATGTGGTCCGGGTTATTTACGTCCTTGATGACGATATCGACCTTATAAAGACCGGGGCGCAGAGGAATCGACTTCCAGTAGACCGAAGCGTTGTTCTGCGTCTTGCCCAGAAGCTCACTGGGAACCTGCACCTGCACGGTGTCTTCAAACGGCTGGATAATTCGGTGGTTCAGGTTCGAGACCCGGCCCAGAATATTGACCGTGCCGGTCGCTACGCCGTCCTTGTTCTGGAAGGTGATGTCCTTGTTGCGAATCTGCAGCGTGATCGGGACCAGGATCGTATCGTTGGTTACCTTCACATAGTCCGTACGCACGTCGAACAGGAACGGAGGCCCGGTCAGAATCTTCGAGCTGACCATATAGGCTTCCAGATCCTTGAACTTGATCTCGGGAGCAGCCATCAGCTTCGCATACTGATTCAGGCGATCGAACTGCTTGCTCTGGTTCATGGTCGACATCGGACCGGTTCCCAGCTGCTCCAGACCGCCGCCCGAGAAGCGGTCCTTCTTCTCCGCCATTCCCATCTGCTCGTACATCGTCGCACCCGCGCCAGGAACGTACTTCAAAGCGTCCTTCTCGGAGCGGTCGATGGTCATGTGGTAGTCGCCGCACATGCAGGTATCGACAAATTCAATATCGATGTTGTCGCCGATGCCCTGTAGATACCGGTAGTGCCAGGTCTCGAAAGGGTAGGTCGAAGTGTTTCCGCCACCCTCATCCATCGGGCGCTCATAGTTGCCGCCGCTCGGATGCGAATCGATCGAGTCCGGCTTGCCATAGGCGATATAGATATGGCCGCGATCGGTCTTCCATCCCGGCTTGCCCGCGGCAAAATGCTCGTTCGCGTAAGCAATGCGCCGGTAGTGCTCATCGCGATACTCGTTGTCCGGGGAATCAGGGTTCGGGTTGCGCCGCAGCCAGAACTGCTCGATAAACTGATCGCGCTCCTCGTCGTTCGACAGGCTCTTAAAAGCCTGCATCTCCTGGTCGGTGATGATCCAGCGAACGTCCTCGTCCAGCCACTTCTTGTAGACGCCCTTCAACTCTTGGCGCAGCGCCTTCTGCTGTGCGAACTTTTCCTTGTCGCTTGGCTGGCGCCTCAGAGGATCGGGCTTTTCCTCGACAGGAGTTCCCTGCTTGACATCACCCTGCGCGTTTTGCGCTCGTGCCGGCAGAATCCAGGCTCCAAACAGAGCAAGCGAGAAGAAGGCCGTTCCACAAACCAAGTGCCGCGAGGTTTTCATAATGCTGCGATTGCTCCTGATACCAACCAATATTGTAGTGCGGTTTACACCCCTGTTACAAGGTGTAGAACCACACTCGGGACCCTGATATCATCGGGCGCACCTAAAACATTTCTGTTTGGACGTTATATAAGTCTTTCCGGCTCATCCGTATCCCGGAAAGCGATTAAAAAGGTCGCGCGAAAAGCTGGGAACGAGAGACGCCTGAGCCTCGTATCTCACGATAGAACCTCAAATCGAAAGCGCCATCCCGGGCCGGCCCGGAGAAAGACGCAGAGAAACCAGATGAGCCTCAAAAAAATCGCCTTGATTGTGGTGGGAGTCCTTGTTCTTGCAGGAGTCGTCATCGGCAGCATCCTCCATAGCCAGGGCGCTGTCACCAAAGTCGCCACCGGCCACGCCGTCCGTCAGGATCTCGTCTCCATCGTCAATGGTACCGGCCAGATCAAGCCCAAGACCTACGTCAACGTAGGGGCCACCGCCTTCGGCCGGATCACCCATCTCTATGTCAAAGAAGGAGATCACGTGAAATCCGGACAGCTGGTCGCAACCGTCGAAAGCGAGCAGCCAGCCTCTGCCGTACAGGCCCAGAATGCCACCATAGCGGCCTCCAGGACCGACGTCGAATCCTACGCCGCCGCCGAGCGCACCGCCGAAGCGAATGTTGCCCAGGCCAAGGCCGATCTGGAGCAGAAAAAGTTCGACTACGGGCGTGCCCATGCCCTCTACGAAGAAAAGTTGATCGCCAAGCAGGACTACGACGCCAAAAAAGCTGCCCTCGACGTCTCCGAGGCGACCTTGCTGCAGCGTCAGGCCGCCGTCGCCCAGGCAAAAGCCCAGACCGCATCCGCCCGCGGGCATGTCGATCAGGCCGTCGCCACCCTGCGTGGAAGTAACTATTCGCTCGGCCTGACCCAGAGCCGAGCACCTTTCGACGCTCTCGTCACCAACGTTCCGGTCCGTGAGGGCGAGACCGTCGTCGTCGGTATCCAGAACGCAGAGGGCTCCACCCTGATGACCCTCGCGGACATGTCTGTCATCACCGCTGAGGTCAAAGTGGACGAAACCGACATCGTGAACGTTGCGATGAACCAGCCTGTCGACGTCACCGTCGATGCTCTTCCCGGCCGCATCTTCAAAGGACATGTCACCGAAGTCGGCGATCAGGCCCTGCTCCGGACCACCGGACTCGCCACCAGCCAATCCACCACCGGAACCGAAGAGGCGAAGGACTTCAAGGTTGTCGTCACGCTCGATCAGGTCTCCGATGACCTCAAGCCCGGTCTGTCTGCCACCGCCAAGATCACCACAGCCCATCGCACCGATGCCCTGACCATCCCTATTCAGGCTCTCGTTCAGCGCAATCCTGAGATGGAAAGAGCCATGGAGCAGAACAACGGCAAAACTCCAGGAGCCAGCGGCGTCGCCGCCAGCACCGCTCCTCCTCCCGGAAAGTCCCAGATGACTACCGGCGTCTATGTCCTCCGCACCGATCACAAGAAGCTCCGCGCCATCTTCGTGCCGGTAAAGACCGGGGTGACCGGCGCGACCGACATCGAGATCCTCAATGGGCTTCAGCCTGGAGACGAGATCGTCACGGGCCGCTATAAAATTCTCCGCTCCCTCAAGAGCGGGACGATCGTCAAAAGGGACAACACCCCCGAGACCGTCACCGATAAGTCCTGACGGCCTCCTCAAAAGTTCCGTACCTATTCCGTCACGGAACCTCTGGGCCATCGCAGCCGTACTTGTCTGAAGAAAAGGACTATCCTAAGAACCAGGTGTTGCCCTGTGAATCTACAGCAGCCTGGGAACCACGAACCGGAGAATCGGATGGCGATCGAAACCGCAGTCGAAACCACCGTAATTAATGCTGCCGGACCCCGCCCCGGCGATGTCATCGTCACCGATAATCTCTGGAAGACTTACGAGATGGGCGACCAGCAGGTCCATGCCCTTCGCGGCGTCACCCTCCGTATCCGGCATAACGAGTACGTCGCCATTATGGGTCCTTCCGGCTCAGGAAAGTCGACGCTGATGAACCTCATCGGTTGCCTCGACTCACCCTCACAGGGAAAGTACTGGCTCAACGGCCACGACGTCTCCGAGCTCAACGACGACGAACTCGCCCGCATCCGCAATAAGGAGATCGGCTTCGTCTTCCAGACCTTCAACCTGCTGGCCCGCGCCACCGCGTTGCACAATGTCGAACTGCCGCTCATCTATAACGGCACCCCGGCGGCCGAACGGGTAGAGAAAGCCAAGGCCGCACTTGAGAGTGTGAACCTCGGCTCGCGCATGCTCCACAAACCCAACGAGCTCTCAGGAGGCCAACGTCAGCGTGTCGCCATCGCGCGCGCTCTGGTCAACAGTCCCTCCATCATCCTCGCCGACGAGCCCACCGGAAACCTCGACTCCAAGACCGGCGACGAGATTATGGCCCTCTTCGATGAGCTGCACTCCCGCGGCAACACGATTGTTCTGGTCACCCACGAGCCCGATATCGCCGAGTATGCGCATCGTGTCGTCACCATTCGCGACGGCGTTATTGCCAGCGATCAGGCCTCGGGGCGCGTCCACAACCGGTAAATAGCAGGATGATGGTGCCCCGTATGAGAATCGTTGGGCACGACCTTGAATCGGACCCTCTGGTAACGATCCTGCAATAAACAACTTCAATACCTCCCTGATTCCTCCCCGCAACTAGCATCCGGTTCTACCACCGCAGACGTCTAAAATGGAACTATGGCAATCCATTCCGGTCGCCTGCGCGCCGCCGCTGCTGGACTCTTTGTATCTCTCCTCTGCTGCCATCCCTCTTTCGCTGAGGCAGCTGGGCGTTTCGATCTCACAGGCCCCCGTGTCGATGTACGCGTCACGCGAGGCGACAAAACGCTTCCTATCGCCTCGGTCCCTAATCTCAAGGCCGGAGACAAACTGTGGTTGTTCGCTGACCTGCCGCGAACCCAGTCCGTCCACTACCTGCTAGTCGCGGTATTCCTTCGTGGAACGACCAACCCTCCGCCAGACAAGTGGTTCTTCAAGATCCAGACCTGGGACAAAAAGGTCCGCGAAGAGGGCGTCACCATCACGGTCCCCAACGAGGCCCAGCAGGCCCTCCTCTTCCTCGCTCCTGAGACCGGTGGTGACTTCAGCACCCTGCGCTCGGCCGTCCAGGGTCGCCCGGGAATCTTCGTCCGGGCCTCTCAGGATCTCGCGGAAGCCGGCTTTGAACAGGCCCGTATTGAAAAATACCTCGCCGCCATCAAAACCGTTCCTCCCGGCGATCCCAAGGCACTTCAGGAACACTCCACGCTGCTCGCGCGAACCCTCAGCCTGAAGCCCAATCAGGACTGCTTCAACAAGCCTCTCGACCAGCAATACAACTGTCTGACCCAGACCGGAACCCAGACGCTTTTGGACGATGGCCATGGGCAGACTGTCGTCTCCGTGCTGTCGAACGGCTCCGGTTCCGACTTCATCAACGCAGCTTCTGCCACATCGATGGCAGGCGGCGGCGCCTACAGCGCCTACGTTGGCGCGGTCGTTGACCTCGTTCGCCTCACCAGCAACCTTCACACCGCGCACTATCAATACATCCCGGCCATCGCCTTCCCGCAGGCCGAGGCTCTCAACCTTCGTCTTAACGTGGCCCCGTCGTTCCATAATCCGAAATCGGTTATTGTCATCGGCCTGCCTTCCATCCAGAACCCTGTACCGCCACCGCTCCGCGCCTCCGACCCGAAGCATGTCACCTGCCTGCTGGAACCCGGAGTTACGCTGCCGGTGGAAGGAGCTCCGCTGGTCTTCTCGACCGGCTTTGCCCACGACATGGTGTTGCACGTCGACGGTGGCGCGGCGCGGCCCGAAATCCCCCTTACGGCCGATCCCTTCAAAGGCGGTCTGGTTCTCTCCTCTGCTCCCGGGCGTAAGGTGTTGCCAGTGCCCTCTGACGACGACAAAGAGGACAAGAAAAAAGAAGACGCGAAGTCTTCGCCAGCGCCCGGCCCCAAACCGCCGACAGACCCGGCCGCTCCCAAGACTGCCGTCACCGGAACCATCACCGGCTACTGGGGCTTCGACCCCTTCATCGGTCCCACGCTACCGCTTCAGGACATTCCCGGTGTCGGCTGGAAGCTGGCGGCCGATTCCGTAATTATCGCGGGCCGCGAGAATCACCTGACTCTTAGCTCCAGCGGCACGGCCTGCATCCAGGCCATCACCTTCGAGCGCTCCTCCGGTCGCACTGCGGAGGCCCAGTGGAAGCCGTCGGACAAGCCCAATGTGGTCGACGTTACGCTCTCGCTCAAATCCATCGATCCGGGCAACATTCACCTCGACGTCCGCCAGTTCGGTGGAGCGGCGAATGCTTCTGTCACCGCCCAGACCTTCTCCGAACCGGCGCAGCTCGACGCTCTCACGCTTCATGCAGGAGACACCGCTGCCACCCTCACCGGAACCAGTCTTAACCAGGTCCGCCATCTGGTTCTCAACAATCTGACCTTCAATCCGATCGGCGAACCCGTCTCGGTCCCCGCTCAGACCGGCGCGGCTCAACACAAGCAGAACCTCACGCTCACGTTGCCTGAATCCGCCCAGACTCCGAACTTTCACGCTGGCGACCACCTGACCGCCCATATCGATCTTCGCGATGGCCGCACCCTCAGCCTTCCGGTTACCGTCGATACGCCGCGTCCCTCCGTAACTCTGCTCAACCGGGCCATCTCGCAGTCACCTCCGGCGATCCATCTCGCCAACCCCGACGATCTTCCTGTAAATCAGAAACTCACCTTCTCGTTGCACTCCTCTTCGCCCTTCCCGCGAGATGGGAAGATCGAAATCGCCAATGCGGACGAGAGCCTCCATACCAGCCTCTCTGTCTCCTCCGGCCTCGTCCTGCAGAACGCGCACACCATCCTCGGATCCTTCGACCCGCTGAAGGCTTTTGGAACCTCCGCATTCGGCCCTGTACGGCTTCGTCCCATCGCTCCCGACGGAACCCCCGGAGACTGGATCGCCCTGGTCAATCTGGTGCGTCTGCCTGCCCTGCAGGACGTTCACTGCCCCAGCGATCCTACAGCCGCCTGCACCCTCACCGGATCGGACCTTTACCTCGTCGACTCTGTCGCCAATGACCCGGGCTTCGCCAATCCTGTGCAGGTGCCGGAAGGCTTTGTCGGCAATACGCTTTCCGTTCCCCGTCCACCAAAGAGCGGCTTCTTTCTCAAGCTGCGGGACGAGCCGGAGTCCGCCAACATCGTGACCATCCCGGTTCAGGTTCAACGGGCCTCCGCACCGCCGCCACAGCCCGTACCTGCTCCTGCGGCAACTCCTGCTCCACCGGCAACGAGCGAACCGGCACCTGCAGCCCCGGAGCCCGCTCCTCAGGCCGCCCCGCCTGCAAACTCTCCTCAGCCGCAGCCCGATAAGCTGTCAAGCTCGTCTAAAAGGTAAGTTGTTGGTATATCGAAACATGCATGCTAAATGATCTGCCGGTTTCCCCCGCAGGATTCGATAAACTAAAGACAGCACATAAAAAAGGAGATCCTCTATCGAGAATCTCCTTTTTTATGAATACTTTACCGCTAAACTCTTATTCTAGAAGACTTTAGCAAACAAGTCCAAGACTAAGTCCAATGGATTGAAGACTTTGCGCTATTTTGCGGCTGGGAGGTTACCCCTTTACATTGACCGAGCTGCTCAGCCTCTGCCGGACCTTACTGTGCTTGACGCTGTAGGTGAAATAGACCACCAGCCCGATCAGCAGCCAGACGATCAGGCGGGCCCAGTTCAGCCAGCCCAGCTTGAGCATCATGTACCCGTTGAAGATGATTCCCATCACCGGGACGAACGGAACCCAGGGCGTGCGGAATGGCCGGTGCTTCTCCGGGTCGGTCCTGCGAAGCACCATGATCGCAATACATACGATCACGAACGCCAGCAGCGTGCCGATGTTCACCATCTTGCCGATGTCGTCGATCGGCGTGACCGCGCCGACGAGCCCGGCCAGCGTTCCCACCAGGAAGGTATTGCGGAAGGGCGTGCGGAAGCGGGGATGAACCTCGGCGAAAAACTTCTTCGGCAACAGACCGTCGCTCGCCATCGCATACAGCACGCGAGTCTGTCCCAGCAGCATCACCAGCATCACGCTGGTCAGGCCCGCCAGCGCGCCTACGACAATAATGTCGCTGGCCCAGACCAGGCCGCGATCAAGAAATGCGCGCGCAATGGGAGCTTCGATGTTGACCGACTGCCACGGCACCATTCCCGTCAGCACCCCCGCGACGCCGATGTAAAGCAGGGTGCAGACTAACAGCGACGCAATCATCCCGATCGGAAGATCGCGCTGCGGATTCTTGGCCTCCTGGGCCGTCGTCGAGACCGCGTCGAAACCGATGTACGCGAAGAAGATGTAAGCCGCGCCCGCGCCGATGCCGCTCAGCCCGAACGGAGCGAACTCGTGCCAGTTCGAGCCCCAGTTGCCCGGATGAATATACTTCGCGCCCAGGCCAAGAACGAACAGAACCACTGCGACCTTGACCACAACGATGGCGGTGTTGAACTTTGCCGACTCTTTGATCCCGATGGCAAGAACAGTCGTGATGACCAACGCGATCAGCAATGCCGGCAGATTGATCCCGATCTCATGGCCGAAGAGCATCGGAGCGCCCAGGACCGCATGTGCCCGCGTCGTCATATCGACTGTCGGCGCGGCGATCAGGTCAGCCATCTGTTTGATGTATTCCTGTGTTCCTGGAACCAGCGACGGGAAGTTCGTAGCCATCACCTGGCGGCCGACCTCCTCCATCGCCTTCCGCAGGCCAGTCCAGTGATCGTAGGCCAGCCAAAGGGGAAACTTCAGGTGGAAGACTTCAAGCAGCTCGACAAAGTTGTTCGACCAGCCGGAGCTTACGGTGCTGGCGCCCATGGCGTATTCCAGCGTCAGGTCCCAACCGATAATCCAGGCGATCAACTCACCGAGCGTAGCGTAGGCGTAGGTATAAGCCGAGCCCGCCAGCGGGATCATCGCCGCAAACTCGGCATAGCAGAGCCCCGCAAAAGCGCAGCCCAGGCCGCTGAGAACGAAAGAGAGCATCAGGCCCGGTCCCGCATAATGCGCGCCCAGGCCGGCGAGCACAAAGATGCCTGCGCCGATCACCGCTCCCACGCCGAGCGCAGTCAGCTGAAAAGGCCCAAGCGCGCGCTCGAGCGTCTGTTCGCCCTCGGCGTTGGCCTCCGCCATCAAGGCATCCATCGATTTCTTCGCAAACAACATCGACATAATCGTTCTACGATTTCCCTTCTTTACATCCCGGTGGTTCGCAACTCAGAGGCTTCCGCACCCATTGCAGCGCCCTTCCGCCTCCAGACCAGATACACCGGAACTCCAAGCAGAACGATGATCAAGCCCGGCCAGGTATATTGAGGTTTGTAACGCAATAGTACAAGACAAATCCACGCAGCCATGACGATATAAAGCCCCGGAAGCACCGGATAGCCTAAGGCGCGGTAGGGTCGCGACGCCTCGGGACGGGTCCTGCGGAGTACGAATAACCCCACAATCGTCAGGATATAAAAGATCAGAACCGCGAAGATCACATAATCCAGAAGCTGACCGTAGCTGCCCGAAAGGCAGAGCAGGCAGGTCCAGATGCACTGGACCCAGAGCGAATTCACCGGCGTCCTGGAACGCTCGCTCAATTTACCGACTGATTTAAAGAAGAGGCCGTCGCGGCTCATCGCGTAGTAAACACGAGCTCCTGCGAGCAACATTCCGTTGGCGCAGCCGAAGGTCGAAATAAGGATTGCCGCGGCCATCAGCCTGGCTCCGTATCCGGCAAACGCCTGCTCCATCACGGCAGTTGCGACACGGTCTTCCGTCGCAAACTGGATGCCGCGACCGGTCACCGTGGCAGCATGCGCATCGCCTGCCAGCGGGAGCACACTCAGGAAGACGAAGTTGCAGAGCACATAGAGCAACAGAACAACTCCCGTCCCGATCGCCAGCGAGAGCGGAAGATTGCGCCTGGGATTCCGAATCTCTCCAGCGGTGAACGTCACGTTGTTCCAAGCATCGGCGCTGAAGAGCGAACCCACCTGTACGATCGCGAGAATGGTCAGAATACCGACATACTCGCTGCCTCCCGGCTGAGAGAGATGAAGAGAGTGCCAACCGGCACCTGCCCAGAAGTTCTGCCATCCGGCGCCGAAGTTCGCTGCAATAGCATCGGCATCGCGGACAACGACGCCCACCAGAACCACCGCCGCCAGCGCCATTACCTTGGCAGAGGTGAAGAAGTTCTGCACCGCCGCTCCCATCCGAACCCCGCGAGTGTTAAGCAGCGTGAGGAAAACAATGATGAGGACAGCTGCCAGATTGGCGGTGTTGACCCCCAGATCCATGTTGCCCAGGATCATCGGGCCTACGTGCCAGGCGGGGACATGGCCGATGTGCCAGAGCCAGTGACTGGTGTTGATCGAAGGGAAGAAGACGCCCAGGAACTTTCCGAACGCAACCCCAACGGCAGCGATGGTCCCTGTCTGGATAACCAGAAACAAGGTCCAACCATAAAGAAAGCCCCATAAGGGGCCGAGGGATTCACGAAGATAGACATACTGGCCACCGGCTTTGGGCATCATGGCCGCCAGTTCGCCATAGCTGAGAGCCCCAATGATTGTCATCACGGCCGTTACCAGCCACGCACCGATCAAAAGAGCCGGTGAACCGAGGAGGCGCGACATGTCCGCCGGCACAATGAAGATGCCGGACCCGATCATGGAGCCCATGACAATCGCCGTCGCGGAAAACAGCCCCATCCCCTGCACGAACTGTGGTTGCTGGGCAGAGGTGCCGTCAGGTTGCTTTTCAGAAATCTTCACGTTGCAGTTTGTTCTATCGCAAATGACGAAGAAAGTCTTGTCAAAGTCTTGTCGCTCAGGTCCTCATCAGTGTCACGGCAAAAAAACGAAAGCGCTCAGGCGCCCAAAAGGGCGAAGGCCATTCGAGCACCGACTTCTTCATGTACTCGCGCTCGGTCTTTTTATCGCCCGCAGCACGCGCGGTAAGACACGCCTTGAATGCCTGATAACTGATAATCCTGCGACGCCATAACGATCGCTTGAGGCCTTTCATATCAACGAGCAGCGTGTCGTCCAGCATCTTCATAAAGTCGTTGTACATGTGGTGGGCGTTGCCGCTCAGGCCGCCTGCGCTTGAACGGTAGTCCGTCAGCGGCTCGGGACAGACGCAGAAAGGCCCCTTGGTGATGAGCCGGAACCACAAGTTCCAATCTTCACTTCCCAACTGTCTCTCGTTGAAACCGCTTCCTAGCTGGTCGAGGAAAGATCGTCGCAATAAGACCGAAGAAGGCGGAACACCGGGATTGCACCACCGCAGAGTGGGCCACAGCGTGGTGTGATCGACTGGCTTGAGATCGGTCAGATGTTCGCCTTCGTCGGTCATAACCCGGAGGCCGGTGTAGTTTCCAACGGCATTGGGGTGCTCCCGCAGGACCTGCAACTGCCTGGCAATCTTCTCCGGTTCCCACCAGTCATCGGCGTCCAAAAAAGCGATGTATTCGCCGATGGCGATTCGAAGCCCGGCGTTTCTCGCCTTAGCCGGTCCACCATTCTGCTGGCGGAGAAGGATCACCCGGTCACCGTACTCAGACTCGACGATCGAACAGGTGGCATCCTTCGAGCCGTCATCGACGACAATGATCTGCGTGACGGCATAGGTCTGCTTTAGGATGCTGTCGACAGCCCTGCGAATGAATCTCTCTCCGTTGTAGACCGGAATGACAACCGTTACCGTGCTGTGCACTTTCTTGTCCCCGTTGGGGCTCATCGTCGTTTTCCTCTGCTGAATGGCTCCTGACGAAGCATAGCAAATCGTCTCTTATGAAATGGAAAAGCCGATGTTAAGGATCTCTGTTCGATTTTTCAGACCTCAGACTTATGAAAAAAGAACGAGATCCTTGGGAGGCCTCTGCCTTAGAGAATTAATGCGGTCCGGGAGAGACGTCACATGAATTTCCAGTTTGTGACCGTCTGGATCGAGGAAATAAAACGAGTCTCCTTCACTGTGGTTCTGCTGCCACTGAAAGACTCCCGCATGCAGCAAGCGGTCACGAAGGGGAGAAAAATCGGCGGCAGAAACCAACAGGGCGATGTGGTCGTAGGTCTGGCTCGGTGACCGATCGATGATGTCCGATTCAAGCGAGAGACAGACCCAAAGATCGCCTGCCGTGAGGTGTGCGCCCTTATACCACCGGGCGACGGGACGCAGGCCGAGGAGATCTACGTAGAAACGGAAGGCTCGCTCAAGATCGGACACCGAGAGGGTGATGTGGTTTACCCCGGAGACCATGGTTACGAGCGTATCACCGCGCCCGAAAGGTTCCACGAGGGTCAGGCTCGCTTACTGCCGCTGTGCAGCCGGCATCGCTTTAGCGAACGCGTGTACGAGGTCACCGGAGCGAACTCCTTTTTGGAAGAGAGCGCCAATGATGGCAACCGAGTCTGCTCCGGCTTCAATCACGCTTGCAGCGTTGTCAAGGGCAATTCCGCCGATCGCCACCAGCGGTTTGGTGGTCAGCGAGCGTGCCGAACGTACGCCATCAAGCCCGACCACCGGCTCGTGATTTTGCTTCGTCGCGGTGGCAAAGACGGGGCCGATGGCAATGTAGTCGGCTCCGGCGGCGTCTGCAGCGAGAACCTGCTGCGGTGTATGCGTCGAGTAGCCGACGATGCAGTTCCGAGGCAGTAGACTCCGAGCGTTGGCAATATCACCATCTCCCTGACCTAGATGAACACCGTCCCAGCTGGCGAGGCTCGCTAACTCCGGCGAGTCATTCAAGACAAGGGTGGCATCTACGCCGCGAAAGACTGCAGCGATCGCAGCAGCGTTGCGAAGGATCTGATCCCGGTCGCCCAGCTTGTCGCGGTACTGGAGAAGAGTGACTCCAGCGTCGCGAAGCTCCTGCGCGAACGCTCGCAGAGAGACTTCGGCGCGGGCGAGGGTCTCAGCATCAACGATGGGATAGAGGCGCGGAAGCCTTACGGGGCGCGGTGCTATTCGACCTCGATTGTCCTGGTGCACCTGATTCCCTCAGAGATTCCCAGAATCCCTTTGGCGCTCCAAAAAACGCTCCATGAACTTCGTATCGAATCTGCCTGCGCGGAACTCTTCATCGGCAAAGATCCTCTGATGGAGAGGAATGGTCGTGTGAATTCCCTGCACCACGAACTGGCTGAGCGCACGCTGCATGCGGTTCATCGCTTCTTCGCGGTCTTTGCCGTGGCAGATCAACTTCGCGATCATGGAGTCGTAATAAGGTGGCACAACGCCTTCGGCATACTGAGCCGTGTCCACGCGAACACCGTTTCCTCCCGGCACGTTGAACGCCGTAATCTTGCCGGCGCTGGGTGTGAACTTCTCAGGGTGTTCGGCGTTGATGCGGCACTCGATCGCATGGCCACGAATCTCAACCGGGCCCGGAACAATCGAGTTCAGCTTTTCGCCGGCGGCGATGCGCAGCTGTGCCTTCACAAGGTCGATGCCGGTCACCATCTCCGTCACGCAGTGCTCGACCTGGATACGCGTGTTCATCTCGATGAAGTAGATTTTGCCATCCTCATCCATGAGAAATTCGATCGTGCCTGCGTTCCAGTAGCCGATGTTTTCGAGGGATCTGCGAATGGTCTTCCCTAGCTCCTCACGGAGCTTCGGCGTGATCTGAAGGCTGGGAGCTTCCTCAATCAGCTTCTGATGGCGGCGTTGAATGGAGCACTCGCGCTCGCCCAGGCTCATCACATTGCCGTGCTCGTCCGCGAGCACCTGAAACTCAATGTGCCGTGGCCGCTCAATGAACTTTTCCATGTAGAGGTCGCCGTTGCCAAAGGCAGCAGCTGCCTCTGTGGAGGCTTGGTTATAAAGATTAGGAAGCTCCTCGGGGTTGCGACAGATGCGCATACCACGGCCCCCGCCCCCAGCGACCGCCTTGAGGATGACAGGGTAGCCGACACTCTTTGCCCACTCGAGAGCTTCGCCTTCGCTGGCAATCACGCCGTCAGATCCTGGAAGGATGGGAACCTTTGCCTTCTTCATCGTCTGCCGCGCCGTGGACTTTTCGCCCATCATGCGCGTTACCTCCGGGGGAGGTCCGATGAATTTGATATTGGAGGCACGACATACCTCGGCAAAGTTCGCATTCTCACTCAGCAAGCCGTACCCGGGATGGATTGCATCCACATCGGCGATCTCAGCGGCAGAGATCACAGCTGGAACATTGAGATAGCTCTCTGCGGAACGCGGCGGCCCGATGCAGATAGCTTCATCGGCAAACTTCACATGCAGCGAATTTCTGTCGGCTTCGCTGTACACCGCAACCGTGCGGATCCCAAGTTCTTTGCACGCGCTGATGACGCGCAGCGCGATCTCCCCACGATTTGCAATCAGTACCTTTCGAAACATAAATCCAGGTGCCTTCCGTCGAGCTCAGTAAGGTTTTGTGTACCGTCCTTCGGCGCTCGTTTTCCGAAACGTTATCGTGGCCGAATCTCGAACAAAGGCTGGCCGTACTCAACGGGCTGTCCACTGCTGGCGATTCTCCGGACGACCTCTCCAGCTACATCCGATTCAATCTCGTTCATCAGCTTCATGGCTTCAACGATGCAAAGCACCTGGCCAGCTTCGACCTGATCTCCTATCTGAACGAAGGGCGCAGCACCGGGTGCTGGGGATTCATAAAAGGTTCCGACGATGGGGGACTTCACTTCATGAAGCTTCTCTGCCGAAGCAGCGGCAGTGGCGGAAGTATCTGCCACGGGTGCGGCGGGAGCAGCCGCTGCGGCTGCAGGAGCTGATGAAACCAGCCGGCTCAACTGCGCCAGGTCAATACCTCCAGAGGCCGCCGCAGGGGCGGGCTCGCCAGCGAACTTAATCCGAACCTTCAGATCGGGTTGTTCCATATCGAACTCTGCGATCTCGTTCGCTTTAAGAAACTCCACCAGCTCGCGAAGCTCCTGCATCTTTGTTCCGTCCATCCATCACTCCTGTGCCTGTTGCGGCACTTGTTGTTTTATAGCTCAATCCAGGCTTTGATACTCGGTGTCAGAATCTCGTAGCCTCTTGACGTTACCAGGACCATATCTTCGATTCTGATGCCAAATTGTCCGGGCATGTAGACCCCCGGTTCGACTGTGATTACCATTCCCTCTTCAAGCTTCTGCGTTTGTTTCGCAGCGAGCCTGGGTCCCTCGTGAATCTCCAATCCCACACCATGACCGGTAGAGTGAGTAAACCAGCGATCGAGCCCGGCACGACGGAGCACGCTGCGCGCCGCCTCGTCGATCTCGCCCGCGGTCACGCCCGGGGCAACCATTGCGACTCCCGCCTCCTGCGCTTCCAGAACCGCATCATACACGTCTCGCTCTTCCGGTTGCGCTTTTCCCAGATGAATGGTGCGAGTCATATCGCTCATATAGCCATCCAGCACCACGCCAAAATCCATCGTCACGAACCCTCGTCGCGGCAACTTCGCCATACTGGCATGCCCATGAGGAAGCGCACTGCGCTCTCCGCTGGCGACGATGGTTGGAAAGGACATCGCCTCGGCGCCAGCCAGACGAGCCCGATGCTCGAGCGTCGAGGCGACGTCGATCTCCGTTAACCCAGGCTGGAGATAGCCGAGCATATCATCGAAGAGGCTGCATCCCAGCTTCGCCGCTGCTCGCATCTTCCGTATCTCGTCGGCATCCTTCACCTGTCTCAACCGGGAGACTGGAGATTCCAGGGCGAGAAAAAGTCCACGTCGCACCTTTGCAGGAACGGCCTTGCGCATGGCCTCGAGGGTCGCTACGGTCGTAACCGCGGCGTCAAAGCCGCAACGCTGTATGCCTGCTTCAACAATCCATTCACAGGCTGCCGTCATGACGGGCTTTTTCGCGATGACTACTCTCGTTCCGGCAGCCTCGCTCTTTGCCTGCACGGTATAACGGCCATCCGTAAACAGCACGGACTTGCCGCCTGCGAGCACCAATGCGGCGTTCGACCCGGTAAAACCGCACAAATAACGCAGGTCAGGCCTGTGCGTCACAAGCAAGCCATCGGCTCCGGCGGCCTTCGCTGCCCGGCTTGCTGCTGTTTTTCGTGCTCTAAAGTTCATCCTTTCGATTCTACTCAACCAGCGCCCTTCGAGCGTAGTAACCGGAGCACAGGAACCGTTATCATGAACCATGTCCGTTTCGCCGGGCGGTTCTTCGCCGTCACGCTTTTCACGTCGTCAATTTATCGTGGGTTCCGGCGTTGCTGCCGCCGGGGTGGCTCTCTACGCCGGAGAGATCGCGCGTCACGAGGTCGATGTCGTGAACACGACGATTCGCATCAATCATCTGCCTTCAGCGTTTCACGGCTTCCGCATCGTTCAAATATCGGACATCCACCTCGACGAGTTCACCGAACCATTTTTTCTGGAACATGTCGTTCACCGCATTAACGAATTGGCTCCCGATCTTGTGCTTGTCACTGGCGACTTCGTGACACGCGGTTCGCTGACTTTCATCGACAGCCGTCATGCCGCCTATCGCAGTGCAGAGATCCTCAGCACCCTCAAAACGCCTCAGGTCTACGCAATCCTCGGTAATCACGATGTAGGCGTGAGCGCGCCCCTCGTCATCGGCGCTTTGGAATCAAAGAAGATTCCTGTCCTCGTCAACCAATATGTTCCTATCGAAAGAGCGGGGTCCCGCATCTGGCTTTGCGGCTCCGATGATGCCGGAACCCGAAGGCCGGATCTTGACCTCACCATCCCCGAGAAGCCGGATGGGCCCGTCGTTCTCATGGTCCATGAACCGGATTACGTCGATGTGGTGGTCCGCCACCCTCGAGGCAAGTCCGTGGACCTGATGTTATCGGGGCATTCGCACGGTGGGCAGGTGCGCATTCCCTTCTACGGCCCATTGATCCTTCCGCCGATGGGGCAGAAATATGTGATGGGACACTTCCAATTCGATTCGCTGCAGTTATATGTCAACCGGGGTCTCGGCGCGGTCGGGCTGCCGTTCCGCTTTGATTGTCCTCCGGAGCTGACAATTCATACATTGCAACCCGCCTAAATGATCGCGGTCACGCTTTGCTTCGACGAAAACAGCCCGGCGCATGATCGTCGACTACCCCGGTCGCCTGTAGCCAGGCGTAGACGATAACCGGTCCGACAAATTTAAAGCCTTTTTTCTTCAGCGCCTTCGACATCTCTTCCGAAAGCTCCGTCTTCGCTGGCACCTTTCCGGTTTTATTGCGGATCGGCTTGCCGCCGGCCATTCCCCAGACAAATTTCGCGAAGTCTTCTCCTTCGGCTTGCATCTTCAGATAAGCTCGGGCTCCTCCGATGGTCGCTTCAATCTTGGCCCGGGAGCGGATAATGCCCGGATTGTCCAGGAGGCGAGTAACGTCAGCCTCCTTCATGCGCGAGACCTTCACCGGATCGAAGTTGTGGAAGGCCTTCCGGAAGGCGTCCCGCTTACGCAGGATCGTCAGCCAGGACAGCCCCGCCTGAAAGCCGTCCAGCATCAGCTTTTCCCAGAGCGCCCGGCTGTCATGTTCCGGAACACCCCACTCTTCATCGTGATATTTGCTTAGCAGAGGATCGCTCTGCGCCCAACTGCAGCGGACAGTCTCTTTCATGGGAGATAGATTCGTCGCTGCGGACGAAGGCTCAGTAACTTTTCAGCGGGCGCGGCCAGCAGGCTTTTTCTGTTTGGGAGCCACCACTGGTGGAGCGGACTGCTTCACTCCGCTCTTCTCGTCCATCCAAGCGTCCAGCAGGGACTTCTTGAACCGCCAGCGGTTTCCCAGCTTGAATGCGGGGATAAAGCCTTCCGAGGCATAGCGATAGAGGGTATCTCCACTGATACCGAGATACTCGGATGCCTGCCGGATATCCATAACTTCACGGGTTGCCAGCTGCGCCTGCGCCATCGGTCGAGACCTCCCTCAATTCCAGAAAGAAACGGGCAGAAAACGGGAAAGAGCCTACCTGACCCGGCACACTCTTTGTAATCCCTTCTTCAGCCCGTTTCAATCGGATTCTTCCGCTATCGACCACAAATTACTGATAACCAGATGTTAAACAGAGGGCTCCAGGCTCCGGACAACCTCGAGAAGAGCGGGGTCGACGGTACGGTTCTTGGAGATTGCGTCGGCGAGGGCAATATCGGAGATCTGAGTTCCCTTGAGGACAACCAGGCGGCCGAATCTGCCCTGATGGACCAGATCGATGGCTCCGATGCCGTAGCGAGTTGCCAACATGCGATCGTAGGCTGTTGGAGTGCCACCACGCTGCGTATGCCCCAGATTGACGCTACGGGTCTCATACTGGGTGCGCTTTTCAATCTCCTCGGCCAACGCCTGCGCAACGCCACTCAGACGGGCGTGCCCGAAGGCATCCACAGACGCTCCCTGCTTCGATTGGCCACCTTCAGGAAGATGTGCGCCCTCCGCGACAACGACGATGCTGAATTTTTTGCCGTGGTCGTGGCGGTACTTCAAAAGCTTGCAGACGTGATCGAGATCGATGGGGACCTCGGGGACCAGGATCGCGTCGGCGCCTCCGGCAACGCCTGCGGTTACAGCAATCCACCCAGCGTCCCGGCCCATCACCTCAACCACAAGAACACGGTTGTGGGCCTCTGCCGTGGAGTGCAGTCGATCGATGGCTTCCGTCGCGATGCTGACAGCCGTGTCGAAGCCAAAGCAGACATCCGTTCCATTGAGATCGTTGTCGATCGTCTTGGGAACTCCGACGCACTTAACGCCGCGCTCACTTAGCGCCAGTGAGATCGACTGCGTATCGTCTCCTCCGAGGGCAATCAGAGCGTCGAGCTTATTCTTCTCAATCGATTCCAGACACTTCTCAAATCCGCCTGGGATTTTCTTCACGTTGGTTCGTGAGGAGCGGAGGATGGTTCCCCCTTTATGAAGAATTCCCGAGGTGGTCTCGAGATTGAGCGGCATGGTGGTGTTATCGATAACGCCGCGCCAGCCCTCCATAAAACCAACAAATTCATCGCCATGATGCAGAATCCCTTTCCGCACCGCAGCACGGATGACAGCGTTCAAGCCCGGGCAATCTCCACCACCAGTCAACATTCCAACACGCATCGAATCTCCTTTTCTACGACGGCAGAATGATACCGCAGCCTCAGCGCCACCACTCTGAACGGAGCGCAGTTCTGCTCAGGACTTCGGTCGGGAGGCCCGGGATTGGAATCCATAAAGGAATTCCCTTCTCATCCGCGAGCTCACAGATGCGTTCAATAGGCTGCTTCCATCCATGGAGTGCCAGATCGAACAGTCCCCAGTGAATCGGCATCAGAAGTCCATTGCCGCCCAAAGCTTCAAACGCGTTCAACGCGCCTTCCGGGCCAAGATGGATATCTTTCCAGAGATCATGATAAGCACCGATCTCAAGCATCGAGACGTCGAAAGGTCCGTAAGCGGCACCGATCTCGGCGAAGCCCGGCCACCATCCGGAGTCCGCTCCGTAGTAGAGATTGTGCTTCTCTCCTTTGAACACGAAGGATGACCACAGCGTACCGAAGCGATTGAACATGCTTCGCCCTGAAAAGTGCCGAGAGGGCAAAGCCGTGATCTCAAGCGCAGCGTCACCCACGCTCTGGGTCCAGTCCAGTTCCGTAATTCGACGCCGTTTCACGCCGTACTCTTCGAGAATCTCACCGACGCCGAGTGAGGTCACCCACTCCGTATCACGTAGCTGAGGCGAGCGCGCCAGGGTACGGATCGTGGATTCGCCGAGGTGATCGTAATGATCATGCGAGACCACAACGACATCCAGTTGTGGCATCTCTTCCAGATTGAGTGGAGCCGCGTAGAATCTTCGCGGACCAGCCCACCGCAGTGGAGAGGCCCGCTGGTCCCAGACAGGATCGAGCAGGATCCGTCTGTCGTCCATCTCAATCAAGGTGGAGGAGTGTCCCATCCATGTCAGCCGCAGGCCGCTTACAGGAGGTGTGGCGTAGACGGACGGGTCCGTACGGAACGGGCCAAGAGGTCTCCGGGGAGATTTCTCTTCCTTATTTGAAAAATAAAGCGGTAGCGCCTTACGCAAAGTCTCCCAGCCACCGACCGAGGTCGGCAAAGGGTTAAGGAACCGCTTGCGATCCTGCACAGCTCGCCGGAGCAAGGTCTTGGCCCGTTCCGCCTCCGACGTTTCATCGGACTCCATCTGTCACCTCCGGGATCAAGGGAGATAGTAGAACGGATTCGGCAGCTTCACACTTACTTCGCCGCGAGCATCTCCGTTCAAATCGCTCCATTGATCACCCATATTCAATACGATGCGATAGCCTGCATCGACGATCTTTTGCCGTTCCTGGCTTTTGTACTCCACCGTGGCCATCTGCTTTTGCCGACCAACCCGGAGTGCCAGCCCTTTCCATCCTTTAAACCCGGAGATCTCCAGATTTTTGACTGTCGCCTCCCGTAGCTCATCCCACCGTCCCGTGATAAAGAACACATCCACCCCGGCGGAGAGGGCTTTGTTGAACAGGCGCACCGTGCCTGGAATAGGCATTGCGGCCTGGGGAGTCGTCATCCAGTGGTTCATCTCCGTTATCAGGAAACCGTAGTCTTCGCGGCGCATCTCGCAAAAGCCGGACATCGAGGTCTCGTCAATGTCGAGGACGACGGCCAGCTTCTCTCCCGGGTTTTTCAAGGCGATAACACGATCCAGTGCGGCTTCCGCTCTTCTGGTCTGAGCATCGAGGTCAGCCCAATAACATCCACCGCTGCCGACGCACTCCGCATAGTCGGCAAGACGATAGCGTTCTACCCCGAAGTTTCCAACGGGCTCTGCAGAGATAATCACCGTCGGGTCAGCTGCGCCCTTTTCGGCCGTCTGCTGAATCTGCGCCGCTGTGGGACGCTTGGCAGGAGTCAGGCTGACCGGCCTGCTGCCAGGCTCGACCGGACAAGCAGGAGGGCCAGCTGCCTGAGCCATCGCCATCTCGGTGGCCAATAGAACCAAACCCAGAAAACGCAGCTTCGCTCTCATCGGATTTCTCCCTGTTCGTGAATCGATCAAATGTCATCCCACCATGGGGCCCAAAAGAAAAATGGGACGATGACACGAGCCCTGTACCGGCGGTGCACTTTCTGGCACCGCGTCTACCGCTGGTCGCTGGTTCTAGCCCTTCGCCGTCGCTTCGTCAGCGTAGAAGTCCGCGATCTGCTTCTCATACTTCTTTTCAACGATGCGGCGTTTTAGCTTCAAACTCGGCGTCAACTCATCGGTTTCCACACTCCACTCGTCAGGAACCACGCAGATGCGCTTGATGCTCTCAAAGTGCGCCAGCTCCTGATTCACACGATCCACAATCTGTTGGTACGCCTGAATGACCTTGGGATTCCGAACAAGAGTGGTCAGATCTCCGGCCTGGAGTCCCTGTCCGCCGGCCCATCCTTTGAGCGCTACGAGATTGGGAGAGATCAGGACGCAGGCGAACTTATGCTTGTCGCCAACCAGAGCCGCATTTCCCACCAGCGTATTGGCCTTAAGCTTGTTCTCAATGGGCTGAGGAGCAATCAATTTGCCGCCACTCGTCTTCAGAAGTTCCTTCTTGCGATCGGTAATCGACAAGAATCCCTGTTCATCAAGGTTGCCGATGTCTCCTGTTCTGAACCAACCATCCTCCGCAAAAGCTTCCTTCGTCTCCCGTTCTTTCTTCCAATAACCAACAAAAATTGAGGGCCCCTTCACTTCGAGTTCACCATCGTCAGCAAAACGGCACTGCACGTTCTCAAGCGGTCGTCCCACCGTCCCAATCCTGTTTACACCCGGATAATTCAAGGCAATGACGGGTGAGGTCTCGGTCAGTCCGTAGCCCTCGAGAATAGAAATTCCAGCATCAGCAAACCATCCGGCTGTATCGACACCGAGCGGGGCTCCTCCAGCAATAAAGATTCTCACCTCTCCACCGAAGGCATCGGCGATCTTGCTGAAGACCAGCTTGTTCGCTATCGCCCAGCTCGTGCCACCAACCTTCTTCCCTTCTAGAATCTCCGCTCGATGCGCCTTGCCTACTTTGAGGGCCCACTGGAAGATTCTGTGCTTCAGCGGAGATTGCGCAGATTTCGCTTCCACTGCCTGGCGAATCTTCTCGTAAACCCTCGGGACCGCGACAAAGATCGTCGGCCGCACGACTCTCATCGCTTCAGGAAGCTGATCGAACTTGGCGCAGTAGGCCACCTTGGTTCCGTGACACATCAGAGCGTAGTCCAGGTGTCGCGCCGTCACATGCGAAAGCGGAAGAAACGAGATTCCCGTATCCTTGTCGCCCAGCCCCAGAGGGCCTGTAGAGTAATTCAGGTTGCTGGCGAGATTTCCGTGCGTCAGCATGACACCTTTAGGCTCGCCGGTCGTGCCTGAGGTATAGATGATCGTCGCCAGGTCCTCAGGACGAGCCGTCTTCAGCATGACGTCGAACGCAGCGTCTCTCTGCTGTTTTTCCGGAGCCTCTTTCATCAGGTTCGAAAAGCTCTCCGCCCCCTCGTTCTCTCCGGGGTCCATTACTACAACGACCTTCAGGTCGGGCAGTTCACCAGCCTGGCGGACCTTTTGATATTGCTCGGCGGTCGATACGAAGGCGACCTTCGCTCCAGAGTCGCGGAGCATATAGCCGATCTGCTCGGTGGTCAGCGTCGGGTAAAGAGGAACATCGACACCGCCGAGCGCGAGCACAGCAAAATCCGTAACCGGCCACTCCCAACGATTCTCTGCCAGCAGGGCGACGCGATCCCCCTTTTCAACTCCCCAGCTTCGCAGTACGTCAGCCAGGGCGCGAACGCGCCCATACAGATCCACCGATGAAATAGGGGACCATCGACCGGCCTCCTCCTGCACCATCAGTACAGTACGATCGCCCCGTCCTGTCGCTCGCACCAGAACATCATTCACCGTTCGCAGATCAAACATGCTTGTCCCTGCCATCCGTCCCGTAAAATTCGCCGTACCTTTGCGAAGCTATTCTGGTCTGGTTCAAAACGAAACTTTAATAAAGTTGCTCGATCGTTACGATAGAGATTCCTGCTCGGTCTACTCTCCCAAAGCAGCCTTCGTCCCGATTCCGCACAGCAGAACGTCGATGACCTGACGGGCGGTTGTTTTCGCATCATACGCTCGTCCCGTGAAGACCGCGGAGCTCAGAAGCTCATCGATGGCTCCAAACATACAATGCGCAACGATGCCATCGGAGATGTCCGCCCGAAAGACCTTTTCCTCCTGCCCCCGGCGAATCACCTCGCGCACCATCTGGATGTATTTCACGAGATGATGGTGGGAAAACTCCGCGATAAACCTGGCGCTCTGCCGCATCTCGGTCTGCATCAGGACGGTCATGCTGCGATTGATGCTGTGACTTGCAAGGTGGACCTGGGCGATGTACTCCAGCTGTTCTCGTGGGCCGGACAGGATACGGAACTGCTCCTCCACCTGTTGAAAGAAACGTCCGAAGGTCGTGTCGATCGCCGTTCGCAGGACGTCATCCTTGCTTTTGAAGTAGAGGTAGATCGTGCCGTCGGCGACTCCGGCGCGTTTTGCGATAACGCTCACCGGAGAATTGAAGTAGCCGCGTTCGGCTATTACCTCGACAGCAGCGTCCAGAATCCGCTGGTATTTCTGGCTGCCAGGTACTGCCGCAGATCTCTCCGCCTCTGCCACCCCGCTCGCCTCCGTCGCGCTTCTCTCTCGGCTCCTCAGGCTCTACCTCAAAGATCCGGAAGAATCCGGTTCTGGCCACTCTAAAGAAAGCTCCTCTTCTTGCCAAGAATGATCTGGCACAAAGAAAAGCCCCCGGCCAAAGCCGGGGGCATCTACGTTCAACTTCTGAAGTGCTGCGCTCTTAAACCTGGGACTTGGGGCTCAGACGGACGAACATCTTGGACTTCTCTTCCCAATCCAGGAGAAGGCCTTTAGCGAGACCACTGTCCGATGTGGAAATATGCTCTTCGATTAAAGCCTTCAAAGTCTCTTGAGAAGATGTGTCTACCGAACTAAACCCTTCTGGTTCTATAAATTCGGGGTGGTACTTCGCTTCGGACATGAAGGTTCCATCCATGTCATAGATCCAGGATAGCCCCCCAGTCATTCCAGCGCCGAAGTTCATGCCGGTCTTTCCAAGTACAACGACCGTGCCGCCCGTCATGTATTCGCAGCCGTGGTCGCCGACGCCTTCCACGACAGCAGTCGCGCCGGAGTTTCTGACCGCAAATCGCTCGCCCGCCCGACCTGCGGCGAAGAGCTTACCCGAAGTTGCACCATACAGCGCAACGTTGCCGAGGATAACGTGCTGGCCGCTGTCCTTCGCAGCGAGTCCACGGGGACGGATGACAATCTCTCCGCCCGAGAGGCCCTTGCCGACGAAGTCGTTGGCCTGGCCGTCGAGGATCAGCTTCATGCCGTCGACCGCAAAGGCGCCAAAGGACTGGCCTGCCGTTCCGTGCAGATCGAAGGTAACGTCGGCGGGCAGGTCAGCCTGCGCCCGGCGGAGGGATAGCTCCCCTGCCAACCTTGCACCGAGAGCACGATCGCAGTTAGCAATCCGGGATTCGACGACATACGGCTTCCCTTCCTCTACTGCCTTGAGGGCGGGTGCAGTCCAATGTTCATCGAGCGGCGGCTCCGCCAACGGCTGATCGTTCCGGCCTCCCATCCAGCGACGAGGTCCATCCGCTGGCTGGGCCAGCATGGGCGACAGATCCAGATTGCCATCAAAGCGGACCTGCTCCAAAAGATCTGAGCGGCCGACCGCGGCCTCGAGGGAAGGCAGGCCGTAACGGGCAAGCAGATGCTGCAGGTCTGCGGAAAGCTCCTCGAAGAACCGCACCACATGCTCCGGCTTGCCACGGAACTTGGCCCGAAGCTCCGGCTTTTGTGTCGCAATGCCGGTAGGACAGGTATTGAGATGACACTGACGGGCCATGTCGCAGCCCAAAACCACCAGCACCGCAGTTCCAAAGGCGTACTCATCGGCTCCCAGCAGCGCTGCGACCAGGACGTCGCGGGCCGTTGCAAGGCCGCCATCGGTACGCAGACGGACGCGTCCGCGCATGCCATTCTGCATCAGCACCTGCTGTGCTTCGGCCAGACCGAGCTCCCACGGGTTACCGGCATACTTGATGCTCGACAGCGCAGCGGCACCGGTTCCGCCGGTATTTCCGGCGATCACCACGTAGTCTGCGTATGCCTTCGCGACGCCGGCAGCAACGGTTCCAACCCCGCAGCCTGAGACCAGCTTGACTCCGACCGTAGCCTTCGAGTTGACACGCTTCAGATCGTAGATCAGCTGCGCGAGGTCCTCGATGGAGTAGATATCGTGATGCGGCGGCGGCGAGATCAGGGAGACGCCGGGCTGCGCATGACGCAGGCGTGCAATCAGGCCGCTGACCTTGTGACCGGGAAGCTGTCCACCCTCTCCAGGCTTTGCTCCCTGGGCCACTTTGATCTCGATCTCTTCTGCGTGAGCCAGATACTCTGCCGTCACACCGAACCGTCCAGAGGCAATCTGCTTGATCTTGTTGTTCAAAGAGACGTGAACCGCGGGCGCCTCAATCTGAGGCTCAGCCACAGCGACGCCGCCCTGAGCATTCATGGCAGTGGAGCCACCTGCGCCCGGCAGATTCTCTGTCCCTACCGGATGCTTGCGGTAGACGACGGAGTCTTCTCCGCCCTCACCCGTGTTCGAACGGGCTCCAAGCATATTCATTGCAGCCGTAATCGTCTGATGTGCCTCAGGACTGAGCGAACCGAGTGACATAGCGCTGGCTACAAATCGCTTGGTGATGCTCGACGGAGCCTCAACCTCACTGATGGGAAGCTCAGGCCCTGCGGGACGAATCTCCAGCAGGTCACGCAGAACTGCTGGGTCTCGCTCGACAACGTCCTTGGTGAAGATCGCGAATGCGGCCGTGGGGTCTGCAGACGGCGGAACATTTCGCGCACTTCCGACAACCGACTGCAGGGCCTTTACAGTGGGCGGCTGCCACGCGTGCGGCTCTGCAACCTCGGCTTTACGGAATCGCACCCAGCCGTAGTCTGGCAGATCGGCCTGCGCAGCTACTGCATCCGAGGGATGCCAGGTCTGACGGATCTGACGGTCCACTTCGGCAAAGCCGATTCCCGAGAGAGGCGCGGGAGTATTCGGGAAACAGCGCTCCACAATGCTGGAGTGAAGACCGAGAATATCGAACTGACGGGCGCTCCGGTAGCTGTCGACTACGGAGATTCCCATCTTCGACATCACCTTGGCCAGTCCGGCATCAAGCGCCTTCAGCATCTTCTTCTCTGCGGTATCGGGATCGGTCCCAGCCGGAGCCAAAGCACGTCCCGTCTCAAGAGCAAGCCATGGACATACAGCGCCTGCGCCATAGCCAATCAGCACGGCTACGTGGTGGATGTCGCGGCAATCTCCCGCCTCAACCGCGATTCCGGCGAGCGTGCGGAGACCAGCAGCCACAAGGGCCTGATGCACGGCACCGGTCGCCATCGCCATCGGTACAGGAAGCGTCTGCGGAGTCGCAGCACGATCGCTCAACAACAGCAACCGCGCGCCGTTGCGAACCAGCTCGATGGCTTTGTTCGAAAGCTGATCCAGGGCCTGAACCAGCGTGAGGCTGGGAAGGAAGACGCAGGAAAGCTCGGCGAAGCGAAGCTCGGCGGCATGCGGGTAGTTGCCGGAGCGGAGCGCCTGAACCTGTCCCAGTGAGAGAAAAGGAGAGGAAAGCGCAAGACCCGGCAGAGGCGAATTTTTATCCAACAGATGGGGCCAGGGGCCAAGACGCGTATGCAGCGAAACCACGCAGGCCTCGCGCAGAGGATCGATGGCCGGATTGGTGACCTGGGCAAAGCGCTGCCGGAAATATGCGTAAACAGGGCGCGGTGTGCGGGCCAGGAAGGCGAGCGGAGTGTCATCGCCCATCGACCAGACGGCATCTTTGCCATCAGTAGCCATGGGCTGCAGAATCATCCGAACATCTTCGCGGGTATAACCGAATCCCTTCTGGAGGGCGGTGAGGGCCGCAGACTCTGGCGCCGCAACCGGAGCGGGGACCAGAGGAGCATCCTCAAGCAGCCGGGAGTAACTGGGATCGGAGTCAAAGATCGCGAGCAGCTCCTCATCCTCGAGGACCTTATGCTTCTCAAGGTCGACCACCAGCATCTGTCCCGGACCGAGCCGTCCGCTATGGACCACAGTCTCCGGGTCAAGATCAACCAGACCAATCTCTGAGCCTGCAACTACCAGACCATCGTTGGTGATCGCAAAGCGGCATGGGCGAAGGCCATTCCGGTCGAGCACAGCACCAACTAATCGGCCATTGGAGAAGGCAATTGCTGCCGGACCATCCCACGGCTCTGTGCAGTCGGAGTGGTACCGAAGGAATGAAGAGTTGCGACCCGACGCTGCTGCCGGGGGCATGAGCATGCGCATGGCTTCAGCCAGCGTGCGACCATTCTGTGAGATCAGCTCGATCGCCTCGTCCATGCTGGTGGAATCAGTCCCGCCCTGGGTGAGGACCGGCTTGCACTCTACCGGCAGCGTTGAGTCGCGAGCCGCCATACGGGCGCGATTGCCCCAGACTGTGTTGATCTCTCCGTTGTGGCCGATCATGCGGCCAGGCTGCGCGCGGTGCCAGGTAGGCAGGGTGTTCGTCGCGTATCGCTGGTGGAAGATGGCGAACGGGGTGACGAACTGGTGCGAAGCAAGATCGGGATAGAACAGGGCCAGGTCGTGGCCCGTACACATCGCTTTGTAGACGATGGTCTGGGTCGACATCGAACAGACATAGCCTTCGACGTCGCCGTTCTCGTGCGAACGCTCAAACTGCTTTCTTGCGAGATACAGCCGGCGCTCCATCGTTGACGAATCTGCCTGATCGCCGTCCACCACCAGAACCTGGCGAATCTTCGGCATCGTCGCGAGAGCCATCTCGCCGAGGTACTCCACCTTCACAGGAACGTCGCGCCAACAAAGTACTTTAAAGTCGTGGGACTGCAGCGCCCGCTCGATCAGGGCTTCCGCACGCGTCTCTTCCTTTGGGATGAAGATCATTCCCACACCGAGCGTGGCGTCCGGACCAATGGACAGACCTTCGGACTGAATCAGAAAATCACGTGGAATCGCGGTCAACACTCCGACGCCATCGCTGCTCTTGCCGTCTGCAGCCGTCGCACCGCGGTGCGCCAGTCGCGCTAATGCAGTAAGCGCCTGGGCGAGGATCCCATTGGACGCCACAGCATCCACATTGGCCACAAAACCTACCCCGCAGGAGTCGTGGTCGAAGCGTTCATCGATCAGAGAGAGTGCCTGGGTCAGCTTTGGGCTTGTAGACGACTGCCCATGCGTAGAGGCGGAGACGAAGGGGCGAAACCTTTCCATGATTCACTATACGTCCGATGAAGAGCAATTTCACCGGGTAACCTTTCCGTCAAGGTATGGGTGACATTCCGCGTGGAACGTCATTGTATAAATATACACGAGAATGTATATTTATACATAGCCCGGAAGTTTCCTCTCCTCACCGTGGCAGAAACGGCGCTGAAACGAAGATGAAACAACAACGTCATACCGTAATTCGTGAATTACTGGCGAAGGCACCTATTGCCAGCCAGGACGAGTTGCGGCGAAAACTTGCAGGGCGTGGTTTCCATGTTACACAAGCAACCCTCTCTCGTGACATCCACGAGCTGAGAATGTCAAAAGGACCGGAGGGTTATTCGCTCTCCAATGGCGGAGACAATGAAGACGATTCCCTCCCCGGCATTCGTGAAGTGCTGCAGAGCTTTGGACTTGAGGTTCGTCAGGCGGCGAATCTGCTTGTAGTGATTACAACGACTGGCGGAGCCCAACCGATTGCCGCCGGCATGGACTACGAAGACTGGCCCGAAGTCATTGGGACCATCGCGGGCGATGATACGGTCCTCATTATCTGCCCGGATACGGAACAGGCTACCCAACTTAAGAAGCGGATCGATGACTACATTGGCTAATCTGAAAACAATCGAAAAGGCGGCGGCGATAAACACTTCAGTTAAGACCGGCAGCGGGGTAAAACCACGCGTACCCAAGGTCGCCATCGCCGGCGTGAGCGGCTATGCCGGCGGAGAGCTGGCACGCCTGCTGCTTCGTCATCCTGGTTTGGAAGGCACCGCGCCGTTGTTTCTGGGACGCGCGGGGGAGACGGCCTCTGATACGGTTCATACACTCGAGTCTCTTCATCCGCATCTGGCGGCAATCGGAACAGTGCCTACCCATCCGATCGAGCCCTTCCACTGGGACCGACTTGCCGATGCGGGCATTGAGATTCTCTTTCTCGCCCTTCCCCACGAGCAATCGCGCGAATGGGCGCCGGAGGCGATTCGTCGTGGGATTCGCGTCATCGACCTGAGCGGTGCATGGAGGCTTAAGGAAGACAGCAATCGTGCCGTGTACAAGCTGCACGATGCCGATCCTGATGCTGCAGCCGAGCTGCAGCAGGAAGCGGTTTATGGCTGCCCCGAGCTCCATCGCGACGAGATACGGACGGCGCGTCTGGTGGCCAACCCCGGCTGCTACTCGACCTCAATGATTCTTGCGCTGGCCCCGCTGGTCCGGGCCGGGGTCGTCGATCTCGAGACCGGAATCGTCTGCGATGCCAAGTCGGGCGTCAGTGGAGCGGGCAAGGCCCCTACCTCCAAGACGCACTTCATGTATGCGGCAGACAACCTCTCTGCGTACTCCGTATTCGGTCACAGGCATACCGGTGAACTGCTGGAACAGCTTTGCCTGACCTCGGACCAGATTCAGTTCACGCCGCATCTGTTGCCGATTCCGCGTGGAATTCTTGCGACGATCTATCTGCGGCTCAAGCAGCCTGCCAAGCCGGCAGAGATCCAGCAGCTGTTTCGCGACTTTTATGCAGGCAGTCCGCTGGTGCGTCTGCACGCCACACCTCAACTTCCGCAGATCCAGCACGTGGTTCGCACCAACTTCTGCGATCTGGGATTTGCTCTGGGGGATGACGGAAAACGGCTGGTGGTTGTCTCGTGCCTGGACAATCTGTTGAAAGGCGCAGCGGGTCAGGCTGTACAGAATTTGAACGTGATGTGCGGGTGGAACGAAGAGGAGGGCTTGCTGTGAGATTCGTCGTAAAGCTTGGAGGTGCAGGCCTCGAGGATCCGAAACTGCTGTTCGCGTGCGGCAAAGCAATCGCCGAGCTGGTGGCCGACGGCAACCAGGTGGCGGTGGTTCATGGCGGCGGCGTACAGCTGACACGCACGCTCGCGCAATTGGGTAAAAAAAGCGAGTTTATCGCAGGTCTTCGCGTCACCGATGCTGAGACCAGGGATGCTGCGCTGATGGTGCTGGCCGGACGCGTGAACAAATCGCTGGTCGCTTCCCTCGCCTCACACGGGCAGGCGGCTGTCGGTCTCTCCGGAGGCGACGGTCACGTGTTCCGCGCGCGTAAGAAGAAGACCAATCCCGACTTAGGCTTTGTGGGTGAGATCGCATCAGCGGACTCCCGCTGGCTGGAGGCGATCTGGGCGATGGGAGCGGTTCCGGTGATCTCTTCGATCGCACTCGGCTTCGATGGCGAGTACTACAATATCAATGCGGATGAGATGGCAGCCGCCTGTGCTATTTCGACGAAGGCCGACGCATTGGTCTTTTTGACGGATGTGCCGGGGGTAAAAGGGGCAGATGGCAGCGTGATGCGCTGGCTGAGCCTGGGGGAGATTCCTGCACTTGAAAAACAGCAGATTATCTCGGGCGGCATGCTGCCCAAGCTGAACGCCTGCCGTCAGGCGTTGTTGAACGGCGTCAAACGCGTACGGATCCTGCCTGCGGAGGCTGCGGTGCATCTGCCCGATCTCTGCTCAACTCGAGTCAACGACGGAACGGAGGTCATGGTCGCATGAACCTGGCATCGATTCAGGCTGCAGAAAGCAAGCTACTGCTGAATACCTATGAGCGGAACCCTTATCTCTTCGTCAGCGGGAAGGGTGTCTTTCTCGAAGATGAAAAAGGAGATCAGTACCTTGACCTCTTGAGTGGCATCGGAGTGTCCGCGTTGGGATATGGTCATCCTGCCATCGACGAGGCCATAGCCCGGCAGAGCGCGCGTTTGCTTCACACCTCGAATCTCTTCTTTCATCAGGGAACCGCGGAGCTGGCTTTGCGGCTGACCGAGATCAGCGGCATGGATCGGGTCTTCTTTTGCAACAGCGGAACCGAAGCCTGGGAAGCCGCGCTTAAGCTCGCGCGTGCCCACGCGACCAGGTCTCGTGAGAACGGAAAGCACATCGGCACAAAATTTCTTGCTATGGAGCACAGCTTTCATGGCCGCACGATGGGATCGGTCGCCACGACCCACAAAGAGAAATACCGCCTGCCGTTTGCTCCGGTCATGCCGGACGTCGAATTTGTCCGTTTCAACGATGTAGCCGATCTGCGGGCAAAGTTTTCTGACGATGTCTGCGGAATTTGCCTCGAGCCCCTTCAAGGCGAGGGCGGGATTCATCCCGTCTCGAAGGAGTTTTTTGGCGCAGCACGCGAACTCTGTGACTCAACCGGTGCTCTGCTGCTGGCTGATGAGATTCAAAGCGGGTTGGGCCGTACCGGAAGATGGTTCGCCTATCAGCACTACGGTATTCAACCTGACGTAACCACCCTCGCGAAGCCAATCGCCGGCGGCATTCCGATGGGAGCGATGCTCTGCGTGGAACGTGCCGCTTCGGCGTTTACGCCGGGGATGCACGGGACTACTTTTGGCGGTGGGCCGCTGGCATGCGCGGTCGCAATCGCCGTGATCGACACGATGCAGCGAGAGAATATGCTGACGCATATCGAGGAGGTCGGTGGCCTCTTCAAGGCGCGGCTGAACAACCTCAAAGAGCAGCACGACGCCGTTACCGAAGTACGTGGCATGGGCCTGATGCTCGGAATCGAGCTGAACTCCGCAGAACTTGCGAAAACTGTGGCCGCGCAGATGATGGAGCGGCACATCATCATCAACCGTACGAGCGAAACGGTGCTTCGCTTTCTTCCTCCCTACATCCTCGAAAAAGAGCACGTCGATACGGCGGTCGATGCCCTGAACGAGATTCTGAAGGCGAACACGGAACTTGCCGGCGTGACGCCGGCTGGAGAAAAGGTACATGGGTAGCAAAACCGTCATGATGAATTCAAAGTCCGACAATTCCGGCACTGAGGTTCCACCTCGCAAGGCGACGGCAGTACTCGGGATTCAGTCCGATACTGCATTTAATGAAGCAGCCAAGCGCCTTTGCGGACGCGACCTCTGTTCCATCGGCGATCTCAGCGTGGAAGAGATGGCTGCCATTATGGAACTGGCGCATGCGGTAAAGAATTCTCCGGAAGATTTCCGTCATGCCCTTGATGCCAAGCAGATGGTGATGTTCTTCGAGAAGGCTTCACTGCGTACCCGCCTCACCTTTGAGACGGCAATCAATACTCTCGGCGGCAGTGCTATCTTTGTCGACCAAACGCAGTCTCCGCTGGGCGAGCGCGAGTCTCTCTCCGACATGGCGCGCAACCTGGAACGCTGGATGAGCGTCATCGTTCTTCGCACCTACTCGCATGAGACCATCACGGAGATGGCCGCATACTCCAAGGTGCCGGTCATCAATGCACTCTCTGACCTTGAACACCCCTGCCAGGCGATAGCCGATTTCCTGACCCTCGAAGAGCGTTTCGGCTCAGCGGAAGGTTTGCGCTTTGCCTACGTAGGCGACGGCAACAATGTGTGCCATTCGCTGATGCTGGCCGGCGCACAGCTCGGTTCGCATGTCAGTATCGCAACGCCGAAGGGCTTCGCGCCCAAGCTCGAGATCATCCACAAGGCCATCGAGATCGCAGAGTTGACCGGCGGCAGCATTACGTTGCTGCACGATCCCGTGAAGGCCGTCGCTGGAGCCGATGCCGTTTACACAGACGTCTGCACCAGCATGGGCTTCGAGCATGAGGCGACCAAGCGAGCTCCGATCTTCAAGCCCTACCAGGTCAATGAGGAGCTGATGGGGAAGGCGCAGCAGGATGCCGTCTTCATGCACTGCCTTCCTGCCCACCGCAATGCTGAAGTCACCGATGCCATCCTGGATGGACCCCAGTCGATTGTTTTTGACCAGGCGGAGAATCGCCTGCATGCACAGAAGGCTCTGCTGCTGATGCTGCTTGGTGGAGCGAAACGAATCTCCAGCGCCCGCGGACGTGGAACTCAGGCCCGCAAACGGCCCTCGCTGGTCTAAGACATCAAACTTTACGAAAAAGGATCTCGACATGGCAGAAAAAGTTGTTCTTGCATACTCCGGCGGACTGGATACCTCGATCATCATCCCCTGGCTGAATGAAAACTATGGTTACGACGTGATCGCCTTCGTCGCCGATGTAGGCCAGGGCGAAGATATCGATGCCGTCGTGGAAAAGGCGTATAAGACCGGCGCCAAGAAAGTTATCGTCAAAGACCTTCGCGAGGAGTTTCTTCGCGACTACGTCTTCCCGACCGTCCGTGCAGGCGCCGTTTACGAGCATAAGTATCTGCTCGGCACCTCAATCGCCCGCCCCATCATCGCCAAGCATCAGGTTGAAGTCGCCCTGGCGGAGGGTGCTACTGCTCTCGCCCACGGTTGCACCGGCAAGGGCAACGATCAGGTGCGCTTCGAGCATGCATTCCAGGCCTTGGCTCCGCAGCTGAAGGTGATTGCGCCCTGGCGCGAGTGGGACCTGAAGTCGCGCGAGGATTGCCTCGACTATGCTGAGGCTCACGGAATCCCGGTCGAGGCGAGCCGCACGAAGATTCATTCGCGCGACCGTAATCTCTGGCACATCTCTCACGAGGGCGGCGAGCTCGAGGGCACCGACAAGCCGGTCGATCCCAGCACCTGGCGCATCAGCAAATCCCCGCAGGATGCTCCGGATCGCGAAGAGTTTGTGGAGATTGGATTCGAAGCCGGAGCTCCGGTCTCTGTCGATGGGCAGAAGATTCCTCCTGTCCAGATGGTCGAGCTTCTCAACGAGATCGGTGGCCGCAACGCCATCGGTCGTATCGACATCGTCGAAAACCGCTTCGTCGGTATGAAGTCACGAGGCGCCTATGAGACTCCCGGCGGCACGCTCATTCTCGAAGCGTTGCGGCAGCTTGAGGCGCTCACGCTCGATCGCGAGACCGCACACTTCAAGGAAGCTCTCGCGCTCAAGTACGCCGAGCTCGTCTACTTCGGCCTGTGGTTCACGCCATTGCGCGAGGCGCTCGACGCTTTCTTCACCACTGTCGAAGCTGGTGTCACGGGCTCGGTCAAGCTTTCGCTCTACAAGGGCAACATCTCGATCGTCAGCCGCTCAAGTGACGTCTCGCTCTACTCGGCCGACCTGTCGTCCTTCACCATGGGCGAGAGCTACGACCAGAAGGACGCTGCCGGATTCATCAAGATCCTCGGACTTCCCGCACGGGTTCGTGCAGCTGTCCTCGGCAAGCAGAAAGAGAAGGAGCTCGCGAAGTGAGCAAGATGTGGTCAGGCCGATTCCGCGAGCCACTCGACCCAGGGTTCGAGTCATGGCAGCGTTCGTTTCCCTTCGATGTGCGGCTGCTTCCCCAGGAAGTAGCCGCTTCGAAGGCACATGCGCGAGCCATCGCGGCCGCTGGAATTCTCTCCGCAGACGAGCTTTCGCGGATGCTCGACGGCCTCGACCGCATCATCCCACTCTCCGTCGAAGAAGCCACTAACGGCAGTGATTCCAAAAACACACCGTTGCAATCGCACTTCGCTGCGATCGCTTCACTAAACCCTCAGGCCGAAGATATTCATCACTTCGTGGAGCTGCAGCTCACGAAGCTTATCGGCGATCTCGCGCTGAAGCTGCATACGGGGCGTAGCCGCAACGAGCAAATAGCAACCGACATGCGCCTGTTTGTCCGCGACGCAATCGACCAGACTCTCGATGGGTTGTTGTCGTGGCGCGAAGCCCTTACCGAACAGGCTGACGCTGCCGGTGACGCCGTCATGCCTTCCTATACTCATCTGCAGCGGGCCGAACCGGTGCTTGTCGCGCATTGGCTGCTGGCCTATGTGGCTATGCTTGAGCGTGACTTTACCCGGCTGCGGGACTGCCGCAAGCGACTCAACCTCTGTCCGCTGGGATCAGGAGCAATCGCCGGCGCGACCCTTGCGCTCGATCGCAACATCGCTGCCGAGGCTCTCGGCTTTGATGGCCCGACCTCGAACAGCATGGATGCAACCAGTGACCGCGACTTTGCGCTGGAGTTTACGCAGGCGCTCTCCACGCTGGGGTTGCACATCTCCCGCTTCGCTGAGGAGCTGACGCTGCACTCGACTGCGGAATTCGGCTTCCTCGATCTCCCGGAGCGCTTCTCCACTGGCTCCAGCGCAATGCCGCAAAAGAAGAATCCTGATTTGACGGAGCTGGTTCGCGGCAAAGCAGGGCGCCTGCAGGGCGCAGCAATCACGCTGGCGACTATCGTCAAAGGACTGCCCCTGGCCTACAACAAAGATCTTCAGGAAGGGCAGGAGCCGGTCTTCGATGCCGCCGACACGATCCACGGGATCTTCTCTGTGCTTCCCGAGTTCACGCGGGCGCTGCGCTTCCGTGCTGAAGTCATGAAAGCCGCCGCTACCAGGGGATACCTCAACGCCATGGCGGCCGCGACCTATTTGACCCATAAAGGTGTCGCTTTTCGCAAGGCACACGAAAAGATCGGTCAGGCTGTCAGGCTGGGGCTTGAGTCTGGTCGCGAGCTGGACGATCTGACGCTCGAGGAACTGCGAGGCTTTGGGGAGGAATTCGACATGGATTTCTTCGCCGCGATCGCCCTGGAAGCCACCCTGGACTGTCACGATGTTATCGGCGGAACGGCCAGAGACCGGGTCAGGGATGCCGTTCGAGATGCCTCCCGCAGGATTGAGTCCGACAAGGCCTCGCTCGCATCAAAAAAGTCTGCGAAACTTGGCTTGGAGTCCGCTGCCCTTGTCTAACTCGTCACTGATGCCTGTAAGCGAATCGACCTCTTCCTCGCGTCCGCGCGTAGGCGGGGCCACCGTTCGCAAGGCGAAGCTTCCGGACGCAGTCAACATCTTCGAGCTCGTCAACTCGCTCTCGGGCGACGGCACCTTGCTGCGAAGAAGCTACGCTGAGATATGCGAGAACGTTCGCGACTTCACCGTCGCAGAGAGCGAGAGCGGCGTCTTTCTGGGCTGCGGCGCTTTGCATCTCTATGGGCCTCATCTCGCCGAGGTGCGCTCCATCGTCGTCAAGCCGGAAGCGAAGGGGCAGGGGGCCGGAGGAAGATTGCTTCGTGCCCTTCTTATAGAGGCTGAGGAGCACGGTGTGACCTGTGTCTCTCTCTTCACCAGAATTCCCGACTTCTTTTTTCATTTCGGTTTTCGTGTCGTCGACCGCACGGCCCTACCGGACAAGATATACAAAGACTGCCAGACCTGTCCGCGGCTCTATGCCTGCGACGAGGTCGCGATGGCTCGCGGTCCCATTCCGCGAATTGCCGTCCTCGGTCCCAGCCGATTTCCGCAGCCTGAGCTGGTTAAGCTGCAGGCCGGCTCGATCGTTCCCACTCCAACAAAGTAGCTCCCTAAACGGATGATCGTACGCTGTACGATTCTTCTTCGGTAATCGTCCTATCCGTAAGATTTTTCTGCGCTAAACGGCCGGAAGCGTCATACTGTTGGCGAACGTCAGGGAGAAGCTCGGATGGATGCACTTACGCTTCACCGGATCCACTTTGCGTTTACCATCACCTTCCACTATCTCTTTCCGCAGCTGACGATGGGGCTTGCGCTCCTGATCGTCGCCATGAAGACGGTCGCGCTCCGCACACAGGATGTCGATCAGCGCGAGCGCTACGACGTAGCCGCGAGATTCTGGGCGCGCATCTTTGCCATCAACTTCGTCCTTGGAGTCGTCACCGGCATCCCGATGGAGTTTCAGTTCGGCACCAACTGGTCGGAATTCTCACGCCGTACCGGCGGCGTCATCGGGCAGCCGTTGGCAATGGAAGGCGTCTTCTCCTTCTTTCTGGAATCTGCCTTCCTGGGATTGCTTCTATTCGGCGAGAGACGGATCTCTCGCCGCCTGCACTGGTTTGCGTCATTTATGGTCTTTCTGGGATCGTGGATCTCGGGATTTTTTATCATCGTCACCGATGCCTGGATGCAGCACCCGGTTGCGTATCAGCAGTTGCCAAACGGCACCTACGAGGTGACCAGCTTCTGGGGACTGCTGATGAATCCATGGGCTTGGTTGCAGTACGCACACAATATGTCGGGCGCTGTAATTACGGGAGCTTTTGTTGTGGCGGCGACGGGGGCGCTTTACATGCTGCAGCAAAAGCATCAGGAGTTCGGGCGCGTCTTCCTGAAGGTCGGCGTCGTGGCGGGCGTCATCTCCTGCATCGCACAGATCTTTCCTACTGGCGATCTGCATGGCAAATACATGGCTCGACATCAACCAGCGGCAGTCGCAGGAATGGAGGGCCTCTTTCATTCGACCCCTGGAGCGCCGATCGTTCTGATGGGTCAACCTGATGTTGAGAGACAGACCATCGACAATCCGCTGGTCGTCAACAAGGTCCTGAGTTTTCTGATCTACGGAACGACCGCAGCCGAAGTCAAAGGACTGGATCAGTTCCCGCAGGATCAGTGGCCGTCTGCGTTGCCTCTGCTGTTTTACAGCTACCACATCATGGCAGGGCTCGGAACCTACTTCGCTGCCCTGATGACGACTGCTGGATTCCTTTTGTGGCGCGGCAAACTCTACAACGCGCGCTGGCTGCTGTGGCCCATCATGCTGAGCTTTCCGCTGCCTTACGTCGCCAACACCGCTGGATGGATGACAGCTGAGCTCGGCAGGCAGCCCTGGCTGGTTTACGGGCTGATGCGGACGTCCGAAGGCTACTCCAAGCACGTCGGTCCGGGCACGAGCTTGTTTACCTTGCTCGGATTTCTGGGCATGTATTCCCTCTTATCCATTCTCTGGATCGTGATGGTATACACGGCGATTCAGAAAGGGCCGAGGGCTCCTGTGGTTGATCAGGGACACGACGCGCATACATTGACGACAGCTTAAGGAGAAGCGCATGGGAACAATCTGGTTCTGGATTGTAGCGGCGATGCTGACCATCTATGTCGTTCTGGACGGTTTCGATCTCGGCGTCGGCATTGTCTATTTATTTGTTGCGCGCGACGAACAAGACAGACGCAAAGCAATGCATGCCATCGGTCCGGTGTGGGACGGAAATGAGGTATGGCTGATTGCTGGCGGAGGAACGCTCTTCTTCGCCTTTCCACTTCTGTATGCATCGTCCTTCAGCGGTTTTTATCTTCCGCTGACCATTGTGTTATGGCTGCTGATCGTTCGCGGACTCAGTATCGAACTGAGGGCGCATACGCATGACAGCGTATATAAAACTCTCTTCGACGCCACCTTTTCTTTTTCGAGCCTCGTACTCGCTGTCTTCTTCGGGGCGGCGCTTGCCAATGTCATCCGCGGCGTTCCACTCGGCCCGGACAATTATTTTTTCCTTCCGCTCTGGACAGACTGGAGAACGGGACCGAATCCCGGAATCCTTGACTGGTACACCGTTCTGGGAGGTGTTCTTGCAGGCCTTGCACTAGCGCTGCATGGCCTGCTTTATCTCGCGCTCAAAGCTGCAGGTGTTCTGAACACCAGATCGACGATGCTCGCGAAGAGATTGCTGCCCATCGTAGCGGTGATCACGCTTGCGAGCGTTCCCGCGACGGTCATCGCGCGACCAGCGTCGCTTGAGCATTATCAGCAGCATGGAATCGCATGGCTTGCGCCCGCGATGGTAGTAGTAAGCCTGGCGACCATCGCAATCTCTCTGGCTCGCGGCTGGGAGTGGAGAGCCTTTCTCGGTTCCTGCACCTACCTCGCCTCGATGCTCGTGGGGGCAGCCGCAGGGCTTTATCCGGTCGTACTGCCCAGCGTTGGAACGGCAGGCCGAAGCATCACCATCGACGAGGCACTCGCCGGCCCTCACGCAGTCCGGGTCGGACTTGTCTGGTGGGCCTTTGGAATTCTGCTGGCAATCGGCTACACGGTCACGGTGTACTGGCTCTTCCGGGGCAAGGTTCCGGAGCATGCGGAAGGTTACGGCCACTAGGCCGCTACCACGCGTGCTGGAAGCCGTCTTTCTCCGTGAGGTGGACCTCGGTGCGGAAGAGATCGCTCAGAGAGCGTGCAGTCAGAAGCTCCAGCTTGGGGCCGTCGGCGATGATGCGTCCATCCTTCATCATCAGGATGCGGTCGATCTCGGGGATGATATCGGAGACTTGATGCGTGATGAGCAGAATTCCGGTTCCTTGCTGCGCCAGCCGGCGAAGAAGATTACGCAGCTCCTGCTGAGCAGCGATGTCGAGCGCGTTGGATGGCTCGTCCAGCAACAACATCTGCGAGGAAGCCACGAGAGCGCGGCCGATCATAATGCGTCGCTGCTGTCCCGCGGACATATGGCCGACAAGCTTGTCACGAAGAAGCTCGGCATCGATCAGCGTGAGAACTTCTTCGGCGCGGGCTCGCATCGCATCGGTAACGGTGAGGTTTGGCCAAAGCGTCGAGCTCGAGAAGAAGCCGGTCAAAACCGCATCGCGTCCTGAAGTAGTTAGTGTCTGTTTCCCGGGAAGCTCGGTGGAGACGACGCCGAGCCGTTTTTTGAGCTCGGTCAGATCCCAGCGGCTTCGGCCGAAGATTCGGACCTCTGTCTCCGACTGCACGATTGGGTAACATTCGCAGGTGATCGTCTTGATCAGGGTCGATTTGCCGCAACCGTTCGGTCCAAGAATGGCGATGTGTTCGCCAGCGTTGACTGAGAGATTCACATCATGGAGAACGACGTTCTCACCGCGGGCAACGTTCACATTCGACAGGTGCAGAAAGGGCTCGGAGGATTGCAGGGCCATTCCTTAAAATAACCTTTGTGACGGATGTGTGGGCGAGCCATCTAATCGAGAGGAGACCTCGCATGAAGTTCAACACCTCGAAGAGTGATGAAAAGATCGCCTACGCTCTGCTTCGTGCGGTCGCCGGAGTCAACCTCCTGATGCACGGCCTCAGCCGCCTGCTGGCAGGGCCCGAGGCATTTGCATCGCATCTGACAGTGCAGTTTGCACATTCGCCATTGCCTCAATCCCTGGTGCGCGGCTTCGGAGTTGCTTTGCCTCCGATCGAAGGACTGATCGGATTGCTGCTGCTGATCGGGCTTAAGACGCGCTGGGCATTAATCGCGGCTTTGCTGCTGATGCTGGTCCTCACCTTCGGTACGGCACTGGTTCAGGACTGGGCAATCACAGGGTCGCAGCTGATGTATGCTCTCGTCTTCGCGGCGCTGCTCTTTCTGAGGCAGTACAACTCGTGGTCGCTCGACGGCTGCATGAATAAAGCCTGAGCCTTTGCGCAACAGATCGAGACGTCCTTCTACAAGCCTTTGAGGACGGAACCGATGACGCCTCCAATGACGCCTGCCTCGGTGTTCTGTTCTACGCGTTCGACCTTCATATACTCCTGAAGCTGATGGGCGAGGCGCTGGATGGGAAGCGTCTGCAGCCAGACTCGGCCCGGCCCGGTGAGTGCGGCGAGGAAGACGCCATCACCGCCGAAGATCAGGTTCCGGATACCGGGCACGCGTTGAATCTGGAAGGAGACTCCAGCGTGGAAGGCTCCGACGTGGCCGGGGTGGACTCGCAGCGTCTCTCCCGGCGCGAGGTCACGGACGATGACCTCACCGGAGAGTTCGAGCCACGCAACTCCCTGCCCGGAGACCTTCTGCAGCAGAAAACCATCTCCGCCAAAGATTCCAGCACCGAGGGACTGCTGGAAGCCGACCCCAAGAACGATGCCCTCCGTCGCACACAGGAAGCCATGACGATGAACCATGTACTCATGGCCCTGCGACACTTCGACGGGAACGATATGGCCGGGAACACGGGTCGCGAAGGCTACGGTTCCCGGAGCGCCATAGGCTCGGTACTCGGTCATGAAGAGGGTGCCACCTCCGGCGACCCGCTTGAGCACTCCCAGAAAACCTCCGCCGCCAGCGTGCTGGGTATGGGTTGTCATCTGGATGGACTGGCTCATCCAGGAGAGCTCCCCAGCCTCAGAGATCACAGCGTCGTTGTGATCGAGAGCAAACTCGAGGACCGGCATGGTGGTGCCAATAATTCTGTGCTGCATAACGTCCATCTCCCGTTGCTTCCAGCGGGTCGAGGAACCTCCCCCTCCCCCATAAAAGCGTGCAAAGTCTTCCAAAAATAGAACTTAGGTCCGGACTTCGTCAAAAACGATATTAAACGAGAACGCCCGGCGTTGAGGCCGGGCTTTCATCTTCTTCTGCTTTAAGGCTATCAGGCATGTCAAGAAGAGGTGTGGAAATCACTCGTCTGAGGCGATGGAGACGATGGTCTCCTCTATGCCGTTCCGTCGTCAACGATATCCGATGCATTTCCTGCGGGACGGAACTGTCCGGGTAGAGAGAGTTAGAGCAGATAGAGCCCGCAAAATCCGCCAGGCAGGGATTGCCGAGCGCGAGTTGGAACGCCGTGCCACCCAAAAGCAGCGTCTTACTTAGTTAGCAAAGGGGCCCTGTGGAACTGGCAGAGTACAGACAAAGGTTCGCGAAGGAGATAGCACACAGCGCCGGACTGGCGGAAGACGGCGCCATCGCCAAAGGGTTTGCGACCACTCCGCGAGAGAAGTTTTTGGGGCCGCCTCCATGGCGGATCTTTGGGGGGGAAGGCGAGACAAGGCTGGTGAACGATCCGGAACAGCTATATCACGATGTGCTGGTACAGATTAAAGGTGAGGCCGCGATCAACAATGGTCAGCCCAGCCTGCATGCGCTGTGTTTTGCTGCCCTGCATATCGCTGCAGGCGAGACGGTCGTACACGTTGGCGCAGGAACCGGATATTACACCGCGATGCTGGCGCAGTTGACCGGAAGCCAGGGACGCGTCGATGCCTATGAGATTGAGAGAGACCTGGCAGCAGCGGCCGCAGCAAACCTGCGCGAGATGCCTTGGGTGCGGGTCCATGCCGAATCGGGTACCGCGGGACGGCTGCCGCTGTGTGACGTACTTTATGTAAATGCCGGCGCGACTGACATTCTCGATGCGTGGCTCGATGCGCTTCGCCTCGAGGGCCGACTGCTCTTTCCGCTGACCCCGGATGAAGGGTATGGAGGAATGCTGCTGGTCACACGGCATCCTGAGACCTATGCAGCCCGATTTTTGTGCGGAGCCAAGTTTGTGGCATGCGCTGGCGCCCGCTCCGACAAGATGGCGAGACAATTATCTCAGTGCTTCGGGCGAGGGCGGATGACGCGCGTTCGTTCGCTCGAACGTGAGGGGCTCCCCGATGAGACGGCGTGGTGCGCGGGAGACACGTGGTGGCTCTCCATGCGCTAGGTGGGATCTGCGTTTTATCTGCGTCCCAAAGACTTTGACGAAGAGAGAACTTACCCTAGTCTCTGCGTTCGTACGTTCGGTTCAGTTTGTCGAAGTGCCGATAGACATCGCCACAGGCTTTTGCCCCGACACATCGATACCGGCTGGATCGGCTCTCCCGAACGGAAGCAGCGCTCCCGAATCTTCGTAAAGAATACAGGGCAAGCAGATAGAAGAATTTTCAGGGATAATTCCTCTGCAAGATAAAAGGAGCTATTGGATGATCTCCAGAAGACAGTTTATTGGCCGCGCCTCCGCGGCAGCAGCGTATGCAGCCTTTCAGACCGAAGTTTCGTTTGCCAATCCCCTGAACCTCCCGGCAGGAATTCAGCTTTACTCGGTCCGGCAGCAGCTCGCGCAGGACTACGACGGTACCCTGCTCGAGGTTTCCAAGGCCGGGTACACGGAGGTGGAGGCGGCGGGCTTTTATAACAAGAGTGCAGCCGAGGTGAAGCAGGCGATGCAGAAGGCGAAGCTGCGTTGCGTCAGCTCGCACCATCCCTATGGAGACCTGCGTAAGAGGTTTGACGAGATTCTTGCGTACAACAAAGATCTGGGTGTGCAGTACATCATCTGTTCCAGCCCCGGCCCCAAAGATCCTACTCCCGGCCCGGATGGCAAGCAGAAGGCGATGACGCTGGATGACTGGAAGTGGCTGTCGGAAGAGTTCAACAAATTCGGCGCAAAGACCAAGGCCGCTGGCATTACGTTCGGCTACCACAATCACGTGCATGAGTTTGAGCATCTGGATGGCGGAGTACCCTACACTGAGCTGCTGAAGCTGACCGATCCGACGAAGGTGACTCTGGAGCTGGACTGCGGCTGGGCGACCGTCGCCGGAGTCAAACCGGTGGACCTGATGCGGGAGCATCCGAACCGCTTTTCCATGCTGCACGTGAAGGATTTCAAACTGGGCTCCGGCGGTCCCGAAAGCGCAAAGGTGACGGAGCTTGGAATGGGCGATATTGACTATCGGCCGATCTTCGCCGAGGCGGCGAAGACGCAAAAGTTGCGGCACATCTTTGTTGAGCAGGAAGCCTTCGATGTTCCGTGGAAGGAGTCACTGAAGATCGACGCCGATTACATCAAGAAGCTAAAGGCCTAGCAGGACAAAACGCAGGTCATACGACGAAGGGGTTCGCCATCTGGCGAACCCCTTCTCTCAGGTTGACACCTCTATTGGCGGAGGTGTCATCTGCTTTATGAAACAGGAACGAACTTCGAGGAAGCTTGCGGGACTAGGCGACGTCTCTCCAGTCGAGGATGACCTTGCCGGAGTTTCCGGAGCGCATGGCGTCGAAGCCCTGTTCATAGTCGCGCCAGTTAAGACGGTGAGTAATGACGCCTGAGATGTCGAGTCCGCTCTGCAGCATGACGGTCATCTTGTACCAGGTCTCGTACATCTCACGACCATAGATACCCCGAAGGGTGAGTTGGTTGAAGACGACCTGGTTCCAGTCGATGGAGATCTGCTCGGAAGGGATACCGAGCATGGCGATCTTTGCGCCGTGGCTCATGTTGTTGAGCATCTCGCGGAAGGCGGCCGGGTTGCCGGACATCTCAAGTCCTACGTCGAAGCCCTCCTGCATGTGAAGCTGCTGCTGAATCTGCTTGAGCGGCGTGGCACGCGGGTCAACGGCCAGCGTCACACCTACCTTGGTGGCGAGGTCGCGTCGGTACTGATTGGGATCGGAGATCACCACGTAGCGGGCTCCGGCATGACGAGCGACGGCGGCAGCCATAATTCCGATAGGACCGGCCCCGGTGACGAGGACGTCTTCCCCAAGCACAGGAAACGCCAGCGCGGTGTGCACCGCGTTGCCGAGAGGGTCGAAGATGGCTGCGATTTCGTGCTTGATGCCGGGAGCATGCTGCCAGATGTTCGACATAGGCAGGACGACATACTCGGCGAAGGCTCCATCGCGATTGACGCCGACGCCCTGGGTGTGGGCGCAGAGGTGGCGGCGTCCGGCGAGGCAGTTCCGGCAACGGCCACAGACGACGTGACCTTCGCCGCTGACGAGTTGGCCGATCGCCAGATCGGTGACGTTCGAGCCAAACTCAACGACCTCGCCAACAAACTCGTGGCCGATGACGAGGCCGGGACGAATCGTGGAACTCGCCCAGGCATCCCAGTCGTAGATATGGAGGTCGGTGCCGCAGATTCCGGTGTAGAGAACCCGGATTTTGACATCGTTGATTCCAATCTGGGGCTCAGGAACATCTTCGAGCCAGAGGCCGCGTTCGCTGCGGCTTTTTACGAGTGCCTTCACGGGGGAGATACCTTTCTTGCCAGCAGAGTGAACTGCGATCGGCGCCGAGCTGCGCGGCCAATCGTAACGCTACAGCCTTATTTTACTGTCTGGGGACAGGTTAGCTGGATTCGAGCGGACAATAGACCATTTGACTTAGAGAGAATTTCGGCGTGGCATATTAGGATGGTCGCAAGGTAAATTGCCCGGATTGCGCCGTAGCGTCCGGGATGAAACGACAGGCAGGACCAGAAGACCGGACGAAGGGGAGAACGAGATGAGCATGCGCTGGAGCCGCAGGGAGTTCGTGCAGTGGATGGGGTACTCGTCATTTGCGTCTGCGGGCATGGCCTCTTCCCTGCTGCCGGTAGCGAACAACCGCAGCCACGCGAAGTTCGCTTATGTCGCGGTGAAAGATGGTCGAGAGCAAGGCATCCATACTTACGCTGCAGGCGCACGTGGATGGAAGAAGCTTGAGAGGATCGAGAACGCGAAGCCGGTGTCGCTCGCATTGTCTGCAGACCGGAGATTTCTCTATGCCGTCAATGAGGTTGACTCGCATCAAGGGCTGCCAACGGGAACCGTTGAAGCGTACGCCGTGGGATCCGATGGCCGGCTGAGGCTTCTGAACCGGAGAGGGCTTGCGCTGTCTGCGACGAATCCGAGGCACGCTGCAATAACGCCAGATGGACGGCATGTGGTTGTCGCTGTCCGCGGCGGAGGGGCGTACAACGTCCTTCCCATTGGTGAAGATGGGAGCTTGGGGGGAGTGTCAGGAATCCTCAAGGAGACCGGCGTAGAACGTGGCGGAGCAGGCCGCAATGCAGAGCCCCACATGATCGCGTTCGACAAGGCGGGACGCGTGGTGAGCGTAGATGGCGGCGCGGACCGGTTGAATGTGTTTTCTCTGCAGGAAGGCCAGATTGAGTCCCAGGAACGCCTCGCGCTCGATCCAGGATGCCAGCCAACGGAGATCGCGATGCATCCGGAGGGCGATGCAGTCTATGTGCTGCGGGCGGGTGGAATCTCAAGCCACCGTTATGAAACATCGACCGGGAGATTTTCCGGCGTGCAGCAGCTTTCCAGCCACGAGGTGCTGGAGGGTTCCGGAACCATGGCGATGCACGCTTCGGGACGGTTTCTCTATGCAAGCAAGCGTGGAGGCGGTGTCAGCGGATGGGCGCTATCCAATGGCGGCAGTTCAGTCGCAAAAAGACTGGGTGTGCAGATTGCCGAGATGGGCGAGCTGCACGCGCTTGCGCTCTCGCCGGATGGACGAAGCCTGGTGGGTTTGAACCGCGCCAAGGGCTTGGTCCAGGAGGCGGAGATTGATGCCGCAACCGGAAAACTGCGCTCCGGCCGTGTGCTGGCACAGGTGGATTCGCCAAGCAGCCTCGCTCTGCTCTACAGTTAGCCTTGCTGTTTCAAACAAGGGAGATAAAAGAGAATGGTAAGGATGTCGAGGCGTAGATTCCTCCAGGGATCTTCCGCAGCGGCTCTCGGAGCGTATCCGTGGGCCTCATTTGCGCAGCGCGGAGGTGGGATGCTTTTGTTTGTTGGGACGCAGACGGAAAAAGGCAGCAAGGGCATCTATGCGTACAGCTTCGATGCGACGACGGGCGAGCTGACCCAGAAGGGATTGGCTGCGGAGGCGGAGAGCCCAACGTTCCTTGCACTCTCTCCCGACCGCAAGGTGCTTTTTGCGGCCAATGAGCTGGACGAGTATCAAGGCAAGAAGAGCGGCGCCGTCTCAAGCTATACGGTCGATCGCAACGCCGCAAAACTGACGAAGGTCAATGAGGTCTCCGCCGGCGGCCCCGGAACCTGCCATGTCAGTGTGGATCACACCGGGCGATGTGCTTTTGCAGCTAACTACGGCGGTGGAAGCGCGGCGTCGTTTTCTGTCGATAAGACCGGCAAGCTCAGCGAGGCGGTTTCGTTCTTTCAGTACACCGGCCATGGGCCGAAGCCGCAGCAGGCCGGACCAAGAGGCCATCGCGTCACGGTATCGCCCGACAACAAGTATCTCTTCGTGAACGATCTTGGTCTCGATGAGATTCATGTCTATCACCTGGACGCATCGACAGCAAAGCTGACGCCGCAGGATCCTCCGGCATGGAAGGCACTCCCTGGATCAGGCCCGCGTGCGCTGGCGTTCCATCCCAATGGGAAGTGGGCCTATTGCGCTAACGAGGTCGGCTCGTCGGTGAATGTGCTGGACTGGGACGCGAAGAAGGGTGTGTTCACCACGGCGCAGTTGATCTCGACCGTGCCTGAGGGTCATACGGGGCCATCGGCTCCGTCGGAGATCATCATCGACAAGGCAGGCCGATTCGTTTACTTGGCCAACCGGCTGGACGATTTTATGGTTTCGTTCTCGGTTTCGCCAACGGACGGCAAGCTGACCCTGCTGGAGAGGACCTCGTGCGGAGGCAAGACCCCGCGTCATATTGCACTGGATCCTACCGGACGCTGGCTTCTGGTAGCGAATCAGGCGACCGACAATCTCTCTGTCTTTGCGCGTGATGAGAAGACAGGAAAGCTTTCGAGTGAGGGCAAGAACTTGCCGCTCTCACGACCGCAGTGCATCGTGTTTGTGTAGAGTCTTCACCTGAGAAAACAGCCTGACAACAGAAAAACCCAGCCGGAGCTGGGCTTTTCTGTTGCTGCAGGTAAACGATTAGTGGCGGTCGTTGTCGGACGGCGTCGCCGGGCGGGGACCGTGCGCGAAGCTCGTCCAGCGGTAGGCCTGGTCGGCGTGAGGGCTGGCGGGAGCGCCATACTTATCGGCTTCCATACCGTTGAGGTCATAGACGATCTTTCCGTCCTTCAAGGTGATCTCGTCGGTCAGCTTCTTCGTCCCATCGACGCGGACGTTGTCCATGTCGGTGAAGCCGAAGTGCCCCTGCTCGAGCCGAAGAACCGCGATATCCGCGACCGAGCCGACGGAGAGGTTACCCAGCTCCTCATGCTTGATCTCGCGCGCCGGGTGCGAGGTCATCTCGGCAACAGCCTGCTGCAGGGTGAGACCGATCGCCATCATCTTGCTGGCAACATTCAGCTCGTCCTTGGTGGCTCCATTCATGCTCCCGATGTGGAGGTCCGTCGAGAGAGAGTCAGGAATAAAGCCATCCTTGACCATGGGTACAGCGAGCGAGAAGCGGAAGCTGCCCCCGCCGGTGCCGGTGTCGAAGATGATGCCGCGCTTGCGGCCCTCGATGAAGGCTTTGCTCGGTCCCTTGGTAACAGGATCCTGCTCGTTGCGCAGGCCGGAGTACATGTGGGTGTAGATGTCGCCGGGACGCAGCTTCTTGGTGAGCAGGTCATAGAGCGGGCGGCTTTCGGGATGGTTCTCGCCGAAGTCGACCATGACGGGGATGTTGGCCTTGGTTCCGGCAATGACGGCCTGCTCGACCGGAGTCCACTCAGGACCAGCGTAGTGCGCCGTCTTGATGCCGACGACGACATTCGGATACTTGAGGGCCATCGCCGCGGTGGCTGCACCATCCATGTCCGCCTGATTGTTCTCATACTTGCCGCCGCGCATGCCGGCGCCAACAATGTTGAGCATGACGAGAATGCGGGTCTTCTGCCGGTCGATGATACGGCTCTTGTATTCCTCAAAGTTGCGCCATCCCGCGCAACCGGCATCAACGACAGTGGTAACGCCAGTGCGGAAGGTAAAGCCATCAGGACGGATGCTGTTGTCACCGGCATAGGATCCACGCTCGCCGGGATTTTCAAAGCCGTGGAAGTGCAGGTCGATGAGACCGGGGGTCACATAGAGGCCCTTCACGTCGATGGCTTTCAGAGCATCCGAAGCTGCGATATGCGGGGCGACCTTGGCGATCTTGCCATCCTTGATGGCGACGTCCATCACCGAGTCGACGTGATTTTTGTCGTCGATGACATGACCATTCTGCAGAACCAGATCGTAGGCGAGGTTAGGGGCCTGAGCGAAGGCGTGTACGGAGGCAGCGGCGAGCGAGAGCACGGCGCAACAGGATGCAATAGTTCTGGTCATTCGGTAAAGCGGTCGGTTCATGAATCTCCTCGATCTTCGAGCAGCATTTTTATTTCAGGTTTGATGAGACCTTCTCATCAGAAGAAAAGAAGGTCCCAATTATGCCGTATGGCGATAGGGTTCGTGAAGAAGTCAGGCCTTCTTCGCCGCGCTGAAGATCTCTACCAGCCGGTCGGCAATGTACTTATCCTCGCCTTCTTTAAGCTGCCAGACTGCAAATCCGAACGTCGCCGGATCCTGCTGACGGCGGTGACGCTCCGGCGGGTGCTGGGGAGCATCAGGATTGCGCCCGCGCATGCCAGCAGCGTCAGCGTTGAGGCTGCCGATGCCGACGGGCTTGGTCTCTGCGAGCTGATGCAGAACCTCCTGCGAGGTAATGTTCAGCTTCGTCTGGTCGATCTTCCAGCTGTAATGCGGGGTCACGTTGCCGAGCGCCTGAGGATTGAACTCCCTTGGCAGCGGGGTGACACCGAACTTTGCAACCGCCTTGGAGATCACGGCAGCGCGCTCGTCGTAGCTCTTGACGACAGCGTCGTAGTCCTGGTTGACGAACAGCTCGAGGGCCTTCAGTGCAGCGAAGATCTGCTCCTTGCCGACCTTGCAGGCACGGCCAATGCGATCTTCCTGTGGGCTCATGTTCATCTGCGCCCAGCGAATCAACTTCTCCTTGCCGATCAGGAAGCCGGTTGATTGCGGTCCGCAGATGTCCTTGCCGCCCGAGAAGGCGACGAAGTCCCAGCCCTGCGCCGGGTATTCCCACAGGCGCTCCTTCGGCGGCACGTCGGCGGAGGCATCGTTGAAGGTGTAGATGTTGGCCTTGCGCGCAATCTCGATCATCTCGGGGCCACTGACCTGCCCACGGTCGGACTGGATGTTGATGTAGTGCATCGCCAGCGTCTTGTCGTTGATGGCGTTGATCATCTGGTCCTTGGTCTCGACTTCGATGAGCTTGACGCCAGTCTGACGAACCTGGTGGTCGAAGTTGTTGCGGTGAGCCTTCTGGATGAGGACCTCGGTCTTGGGAAAGCCGGTGAGATCGGGGCATGCCTTCAGGCGCGGCTCCAGGTCCTCGGTCAACATGCCTGCATAGGCACAGACTGTGCCCGCAGCAACGCCACCTGTAACCAGCCCGGTGTAGCCCGGAGGAGTCTTGCAGAGCTTCTCGATATACCGGCCCGCTGCAACCTCGAGCTCATTGATCATCACGAAGTGCTGGTTGCCCTGGCGCATCAGCTCCATCACCTCGGGCTTCATCACAGTTCCACCGATGACGGTGACGGTGCCAACGATGTTCACCAGCGGGGTGACGCCAAGCTCCTTATAGACATCGCCCGTCGAGCCCAGACCGCTCTTGATGGGAACGATGGGGTGACCATCGACGCCATGCTTTTCGTCTTTCTCTTTCTTTTCGGCGACAGCAGCATGCGGCGCAAGCAGGCCGCCCGTCGCAGCACCAAGGGCGGACAAAAAGGAACGACGGTTCCAACGGGACTTCAGAATCATTTGTAGCTCCTGTTCATTTGTTAACTAGTTCGACGCAGTAGAAGGCGGATTGATAACGAGGGCACTCCCTACAAGCTCGACGAGGGAATCTCCGGGTATCCAGTCCACTGCCATGAAAGCTCGCGAAGGAGCCTTGCCGGGGCTGAAATACGTACCATAGATTTTATTCAGTGCCTGGTAGTGGGCCAGATAGGCGTCGAAACGTGCCTTTCCCGTGAGAGCAGGGACGCCGTCGGCTGAAGGAAGGCAGATAAACACCTGCATATTGAGGATGTTATCCATCGAACTTCCGGCGCGCTCCACCGACTTTTTGAGAGCATCCATTGACCGGGTCACATGCTTCTCGAATGCATCCGTTACCAGCACGTGATCCTCTTTGGGATAGCCGTCGTTCGAGCCCGTGCCCGAAAAATAGTAGATCCCGTTATGGACGTGATTGCCGTGAGGGCGGGGGCGGTCTGCGCCTGGCTGTGCTGCTGGAGCAGCTGCGCTGGAGGGCTGTTGCCCTAAGAGCCGGGGAGCCCCGGTCACCACGGCCGCCATGGCCGCGAGCTTTCCGAAGAACGTACGTCGCGAGTTGATCTCCATGCCTTTTCTCCTTAACGATCTCTGCGTAACAGTAATTGTGCCGGATATCGGAGACTTGCAGAGCTTCCGAGACGGGGAGGATCAGGGTGACAGAGCCTTCGTCATGGCAGCAACGGCATTGAGCGGCCAGGCGTCGCACTCCGGTGACGATGGCATGCCGAATAGAGGCAGTTCTGATTCGATCTTATGATTTGTGTCGAATCATAGGTTTCAGGCAGCTCGATTGACTACAGGCAAATGACTTATCTTTCGCCTAGGACGTATGACCTACCTCGTCAGGGTCCGCTCCTCTACCGGAGATGCCGTCAAAAGGGGCCGCTCCGGATGCACCGTCATCCAGCAGATGGCGCCGACAATCGCCAGAACAGACGCAATTGCGAAGGAGGTTGTCCAGCCATAACGCTGCGCGATCCAGGGTGTCAGCGACGCGGTGACGGCTCCGCCGATCTGACCTCCTGTGTTCACCATGCTCGAGAAGACTCCGGAGTCGCCGCCTGCGATATCGACCGAGACAGACCAGAAGGAGCTCTGCGAAAGATAGAGAGCTCCGGCGCCTCCTGCCAGAATCAGGCCGGCAAGCTGGGGACTATGAACCTGCGAACCGAGGACCAGAAAGATTGCCGTCAGGAAAAGAGCAACCGAAGCAAGGCCGCAACGGCCTACGCGCAGACCATATCTCGTGGTTAAACGATCGCTCAGCATTCCACCAACAAGGCAGAAGAGCGTCATGGAGAGGAATGGGAGCATGGCGTACCGCGCGCTTGATTTGAGATCGAAGCCGCGCACCTGGGCCATGTAGAGGAAGAACCAGCTGAAGAAGATCCACGCGATATAACCGAAGCTGAAGTATCCAACCATCAGCGCCGGAAGATCGCGACGATGGAAGATCGCGCTCCAGGAGATCTTCGGCTTGGATGTTTTTTCGTCAGAGACGGGGGCGATGGAAGGCGTCCCGAACGTCAGGCCGTCGCGTATCTCTACCAGCTCGCGAGCCGACATGGAGGGATGCTCCTCTGGTGTATCCCGAGAGAAGATCCACCAGACCGCGCCCACGACAAAGCCGATCACAGCACTGAACCAGAAGGCTGCCCTCCAGCCATGATGCGTAATCAGCCAGGTGAGGAGTGGAGGGGTCAGACCGCTGCCGGCTCCCACTCCCGCAAAGATAAGGCCGTTGATAAAGCCTCGCTCCTGGACAGGCACCCAGCGAGCCACAAACTGATTCGCCGCAGGATAGATAACTGATTCCCCCGCGCCGAGAATAAAGCGAATCCCGATAAGAAAAACGACAGCGTAAGGAATGTTGGAAGGCAGCAGGGCGGTAAAGGCGGTCGCCACTCCCCAGGACATGACGCCAAGCGTCAACACACGGCGAGGCCCGAACCGGGCTGCCAGCCAGCCTGCCGGAAGCTGGAAGCCGGCGTATCCAATGAGAAAGGAGCTGAAGATCCAGCCAAGACGCTGATTTCCCAGACCATATTCTGTGCTGATCTGCAGGCCGGCAATGGAGATGTTTGTGCGGTCAAGAAATGCAACACCGCTTAATACAAACAGCCAGAATGCCAGAAAATACCGCACTCGCTTCCAACGTTCCAATATCTTTTACCTCTCGCGGCAGTTCGCTTCACCGCGTTCCGCTTCTTCAAATTTCTTGTTGTGCGTGCGGCCCAGCACATCGACTTGTAGTTCCCGTGCCCGGATGTTTCAGTGTCCAGTGTTTAGTGGCCAGGCGCTGCCGCTCCAGGGGTGCGTAGCCGGAAGGACGTCCAATGGGAGGAGAGCTTCGGATCGCTCGATGGAGGCTGATCCCACATGTCCATCGAGATTGCATTCAGGTCGTAGACCACCTTGCCATTCCTCACCGTGAGCTGGCAGATCAGCTTCGTATCGCCCATAAATTTAGTGTTATTCATGTCGATGAAGCCAAACTTCCCATGCTCTTCACTGAGCACTGCGACATCGGCGGGCGACCCCACAGACAGGTTGCCGAGCTCCGTGTGGCGAATCTCCCGGGCGGGATTCCAGGTCACCTCGGCGATCACCGTCTGCAGGCTCTGCCCCAGGGCAAGAAACTTGTCCGCAACGTTCAGCAAATCCTTTGTACTGGAGTTCATGCTGTCGATGTGGAGGTCGGTCGAGAGAGAGTCTGGCGGAAATCCATCTTTGAGAAGCGGGATGGCCACGGACCAGCCAAAGCTGCCGCCACCGGTCCCAGCATCGAAGTAAATCCCTCGCTTGCGTCCGATCAACATAGCTGCGCTGGGCTTGAGGGTCTGCGGATCCTGTTCGCCGCGGTGTCCGGAGAAGGCATGAGTGTAGATATCGCCGGGACGGAGATGGGTCGCCAGAAGGTCGTAGAGAGGGCGCTCAGGCCGGCGCGAGCCGTAGTCGATCATGACCGGAATATTCGCGATATTGCCCGCCTTCACGGCCTGGTCATACGGCTTCCACTCGGGGCCGGTAAAGTGGGCGCTCTTGATGCCAACGATTAGGCCGGGATATTTCAGCGCCATCTGCCCGGTTGTGTCGCCGTCCATATCGTTGAGGTTCTGCTCCATCCCGTTGGGACGCATTCCTGCTCCGACGATGTTGAGCATGGCGAGAACGCGAGTCTCGGAGCGATCGATGACGTGTTCTTTGAAGTCGGGAAAGTTGCGCCAGCCGGAGCTTCCAGCATCCACGGCTGTAGTAACGCCAGTGCGAAAGGTGAATCCGTCCGGCCAGATGGAGTTGTCACCGGCGTAGGAGTTCTTCTCTCCCGGGGTGGCATACATATGCATATGGATATCGATCAGGCCGGGAGTGACATAGTATCCGCTGACATCAATGGTCTTCGCAGCATCTTTCGTGTTGAGATTGTCCCCGACGGCAGCAATCTTGCCGTCTTTGATGGCGACATCCGTGACCTTATCCACGTGGTTCTTCGCATCGATGACATGGCCTTTGACCAGAAGCAGGTCATACGGCAACGGGTTCGGGGCGACCACAAATCCACGGCGTGGCGCTCCGCTCTGTCCCTGTGGAGTAGAAGACATCTCATGTTGTGCTTGGCTGACTCCCGTAAACACTAGGGTGTTGCATAAAAGCGAACAGAACAACAAGGAGCTGTTTCGAAACATCTTCTACCTCGTAACTCTTCCAGAGAGAACAATAGAGTGGATCTCCATTATTTTCGAACGAAGATCCACTGCTGTCATGGGTCCAGTGCTCAGGATCAAGCTAGGCCAAATTGCCTAGAGGCTCAGCCTCGAACGGCACTCCATTTGGCTTCGCCGTACTCTCCCATGTTGACCGTTCCGGCCATATTGTTTCCGGTCACCGTACCTTTGAAGTTGCAATACAAGGGGTTTCCAGCGACCGGCATGACGCTGTGCAGCTCAATCTGATCTCCCTGCACGGTTCCATGGAACGGAGCATTGTAGATTTCGCCATGATGCTCGCCAGAGACCTCACCTTCCTTCTGGTTGAGGACGAACTTTTGTTCTCCGGTCCCGCGAAGGTATTCGACGGTCACAGCCCATGTTCCCTGTACCGATGCCAGCGGGCCCGTAGGAGCGGGAGGATTCGGATGCGAGCCCGGTTTCGTCAGCGCCTCATAAAGAGCATCGGCAATAATCTTCTCTTCGCCCGCCTCCATCATGTACGAGGTGACGCCGATCGAGCTCTCCATCTTGTCGGGACGACTTCCCTGGGCTCCCAGCAACGTGATGCGCGGGGTACCTTCGTCCAGACGAGCCGCCAGCTCTGTTCCGGTGATGCCCACCTTGGTAGCGTCCCAACGGATGCGGAGAGTCGAACAACGATTGGAAAGATCCTGTTGCGGAGGAATCACCTCAGCGGTCACTGCGGGAATTCCTTTGAGGCGGTCCGCGATGTGCTGCATCCATGCCTTCCACTGCGCTTGCTCCGCCGCATGATCGCGCTTGTACCACTGACGAACCGCTGCAAGCAGCCCCATCGCCTCTTCTTTGCTGCACTTCAAGGCGCGGCCATAACAGTGGTGGGGCGCCGCCTGATAATAAGCGGCCTTACATAGATTCTTGTTTCCGATCATCATGCCCGAGGATTGCGGCCCTCGCATGCATTTCCCTCCGGAATAGCCGACCAGCGAGGCGCCCGCAGCAAGATGAATATTAGGCTTGATGGGCTCCTCTGCCGCGGCATCCACAAAGACGGGAATGTTTTTCTCCTTTGCCATCGCACACAGCACGCTGATGCTCATAGGCCCGGAGGTGGAGTCAGGGCCGGAGAGAATATAGACCATCGCTGTGCGGTCAGAGAGCTTTTCGCGGAACTCTTCCGGTGTACCCACTTCAACGACTTCGACGCCGCTCATCCGCACACCGATGTCATACGGGTTGCGCGAGTGCTTCGGGATGATGACCTGATCTTTCTTCTTGGTGTAAGGAAGTGCCTGGCACTTCTCGACATCGGTACCGGCGATACAGGCAATGGTGGCCAGACAGATAGCAGCGGCGCAGCCCGTTGTCGTAATGCCCCACTCCGCTCCAGTCAATTCTGCAAGCTGCGCTCCGATACCGTTCATCATCTCGTCGAGATGGACGAAGTAGAAGGAAGCGTCATACATCGCCTGCTTCACTTCAGGCAGGGAGCAGGAGCCGCTGATAATCGTATAAGTACCGCGGCCGTTGATCATCGGGCGAACGCCGATCCGCGTAAACAGATTGTCGCGAATGTCACCCTCGTGAACGAGAGTGTGCTTCGAGACAGCTTTGTCCGCCAGTCCCGCGGCGCTGGCAGCGACAGGAGCGGCAGCGGACGCGGCTCCCAGCGCTGAAAGGATTCCTGACTGCTTGAGAACCTCTCGGCGAGACCATTTACCGTTACGAAGCGATGACATTGCTGCCTCCTGAACCTTAATTGTTGTTTTGATTTTTGGGGAATGAAGGCGGTGACAAGGAGCGCAAACCATACGCTCCTTGCCACCCACACGAAATGCTAGATGTAAGCGATCAGATCGATCTCAACCAGGGAGTTTCCGGGAATGCCAGCAGTCGGAGACACCGTGGTCCTGACCGGAGGTATGCTTCCCCACTTGGCTGTGGCGTAGACCTTGTTCATAGCGTCGTAGTCCTTGAGGTCGTTGAGGTAGACATTGACCTTGAGCACCTTCTCCATGGAAGATCCTGCGCTGATCAGCTTCTTCTCCAACTCGTCGAGAACGTGCTGCGTGTGCTGCTCGATCGTGCCGGGAAAGTGAGCGCCAACACCCGCGAGGAACAGCATGCTTCCGTAGGAAACTGCTCCCGAGAACAACGGGGCTTTGCCATTGGCAGGCGTGGCAGGCTGCGCTGGATACGACTTCTTTTCAAGCTTTCCAGTGACCTGCGCAGAAGCGGTCTTCACAGCCACCGCTCCTCCGGTTACTGCAACTGCCGCCTTGGCTGCGTTCTTGAGAAGGCCTCTTCTTGATTGTTGCTCCATTTTGATCTCACTCCTTTTGTAAGTTGGATCCGGCTCCATTGTATGAAACCTCTAGGCTTTACCCTTCTTGAGAACAGCACGGATCTGGCGGCCAACGATCTCCGGCTCGCCGGGCAACAGCATCCAGGTGCCGACCACCAACGCGTTCGGGCATGAAGGCATGCCGTTGTTGGCGCGTGGACTTCCCGTCGAGGGATTGAGCTCGATGGAAGGATCCAAAGCGCGAAGCCGCTCCTGAACTTCCTTCGGCGTCACTCCAACTACTGCAGGATCGTAGGTAAGAATGAGGTGCGGAACGTGATTGGCGACCTCAGGGGTAAAGATCGTGGTCTTCATCGTCGGCACATCTTTGACGATGTGGCTGATGATGTCCGCCCGGCGGGTAAATTCTTTTTCCATTCCCTCGTCAGACTGCGAAAGCAGCCAGTCGACTGCAGCAACCATGCCTACAATCTGCTCTTTCGCCACCTTCATCCCGCGCCCTACACCCTCGTTGGGATTATTGTTCTCGTGCGCAAGATCGGTCAGGCGCTTTTTACCCAGCAGAAGACCGGCGTTCTGCGGACCGCGAATTCCCTTCCCTCCGGAGAAACAGACCAGGTCAAATCCCATTCCTGTGTACTTCCACAGATTGGAGATAGGCGGCATGTCTGCGGCGGCATCGATATGGCAGGGAACGTTGTGCTGATGCGCCACTTCAAGCCACTGCTCGTGCCCGATCTCACCTTTGCCTGCGGCGTTGAAGAAGTTGGTCATGATGGTCTTTTCGTTGAAGGCCCGCTTGTAGTCCTCCAGCGTCTCGACCTCGACAATCTTCGCTCCGCAAAGAAAGATCGCGTGATCGTAGCCGTAGCGATGCGCCTTTTGAACGATGACCTCGTTCTTCAGCGAGCCCACATTCTGCGGAATGTCTTCTGGCTTCACGTTGTTCGCAGCGGTCATACAGGCCGCTGTCGCCAGGGTGAGAGCAGAAGATGCTCCGCACGTCACAACTGCACCCTCGCAGCGGAGCTTCTGAGCCAGGTACTCTCCCGACTTCACCTGCAGGTCTCTCAGATGCACGGGATGCTTCGCAGCCTGAGCGACGGCAAGCTGCACCTGCGGCGGCATCACCGAGGCGGTATACATCGTGTAAGTGCCTGCCGCATTGATCATCTTCGTCACGCCAAGTTTGGCGTAGTAATCGGCAGATGCAGCACCGGCAGCGGACGAAGGTGCAGCAAACGCCTCCGCAGAAGAACCCACCAGTGGGGCCACGCCAAGCATCGCCAACATTGATTGCGACCATTGCAGAAAACCGCGGCGCGTCAGCGCGCCGGAAGCTGTTCCGGTAGACATTAGGAGAACCTTCCTTTCAGTAACAGCCTCAGAAGAGGGCCTTGCTGGAGAGAGAATGATGAATGATCACCATCAGACCCCAAACGAGGTCGGTTGTCATAGGCCTAGAGATAAAGAGAAACGTACGACAAATGCCATAGGGCTTCGCCTTCAGCACTTTCTTACCGAAAGAGGCTTCAGGACAAACACTTTACTCCAGTCGCTACCTAAAAAAGTGTCATCCTGAGCGAAGTGACCGCAGGGAGCGCAGTCGAGGGATCTGCGGTTTTGCAGCGGGTGCCCCCTTGATGACGTAGTCTCTCTGCGACATGAGTGGACCTTCGAGCGAAGCTCGAACCTCTATCCCAACATCTACTTAGTCAGTCGCGACCTAAAAGTGTCATCCTGAGCAAGCGACCGCAGGGAGCGCAGTCGAAGGATCTGCGGTTCTGCGCCGGACGCCCTGCAGCCGTCCCCTTGTCAACCCCTGATCCCACCTGCCCTACACAAAACAAGCCACATCCGGACTGCCAATTCCAACCCTCCCGGCGACTAAAATTAAAGACAGAGGACAAGCGAAACGATCCCGGCTCGCAGGCTCGCAAAAACACGAAGTCCGAACCTAAGTAGCTTTTCACTCAAGACTTTGCACAAAAAGAGAATAATTATACCTTTGACTCATGGTGAGTGTTAGGGCATTATTTCGGCCTTAGTTTTGCACTTAGTTCGTTAGCCGTCATCGGCTTCATATCCAGCATTCGACGCAATACAGTGTCGAATTTGTCTTCTGCTGCTTTCGCATCGGCCATGCGAATATGTAGGCAATTTTATAGGAGCGAAATGACCGAACATTACGGAGTTATCTGCCAGAACCCAAAATGCAAGACAGCAATCAGTCTTGAGACAATCGAACCTGTCGGACCTACTCAAGTTCAGTGGTTTACCGTGCCGTCAACAGCAATCAAATGCGGGAAATGTGGTCATTCTGGTCTGTATGGTCCGGCAGATGGGTTCCAGTTCGTGACGGAAGATCCCACTCCCACTGATAAGGCTCTGTAGGGCTTGTTATACCGTTGCATGATTTCCAACGAAGCCATATTCGTCATTACTTTCACCGCATACAGGAGATTGGACCCATCCTGATTCCACCGTGCTTCAACTACCAAAGCGGGTAGACAGCGGTATTTCGGTAATGCAGTTGTAGCGTGGTCCTGAAACAACCGTCCAGATTCTGGACACTTGGAACTCCTAGATATGCCAACTCCCCAAAATTCCTAATCAATTACTCTTGCATGAGTGCGGGGGAGAATTATTAAAAAGAGTACAGGGTGGCGGCCCACAAAAGACAAGAAAGCCCTCGCCGAAGCGAGGGCTTTCTCTTGAACCAATCGACTGAAACTTACGCCTGCACCTTGAGGAAGATGATAACGAAGGTGAACAGCGCCAGCGACTCGATGAAGGCCAGACCGAGAATCAGGAAGATGAAGATTCCGGGGCGAGCGCCGGGGTTGCGTGCCAGAGCCTCGGTGGCAGAGGCGGTTGCCTTGCCCTGACCCAGACCGCAGAGACCAGCTGCGAGGGCCATGCCCAGGCCGGCGGCCAGCGGAACCCACTGCGAAGCGGGCGAGTAGTTCCCCGCGCTCTGTGCAAAAGCCGGCGTTGCGAGCAGCATCGCGGCCAACGACATAAACAGATACTGAAGCTTCTTCATTACGACTCCATCTCCCGTCAGATACGCCGCCAGTGGGTGGTTGATGCTCACCGTGCTGGCACCCTCACGCTCGCGGCGTTGAAGCTACGGCGGAGAGGGAGTCCCTCCGCCGCAAAAATTGGTAGCTCAGGGCTTCAGCCCTGAGTGATGCGAAGCATCAATGATCGTGCGCCACAGCCAGCGACAGATAAACCGCCGCCAGAAGGAAGAACACATAAGCCTGCACCACGGCTACGCCAAGATGCAGCCCCAGGAAGATCAAAGGAATTCCAACCGGCACCAGCGAGAAGAACGCCAGCGTCACCAGGTCGCCCGCCAGCATGTTGGCGTAAAGACGGACCGTGAGCGAAAGCACGCGGGCAAAGTGCGAGATGATCTCGATCGGGAACAGCAGCGGATACAACCACCACACCGGCCCGAGAAACTGCTTGATGTAAGCGCCACCGTTAGCCCGAACGCCGTGGTAGTGGTAGTAGAGGAACGTAACCAGCGCAAATCCCAGCGGAACCACGGGGTTGGCGGTCGGCGAAGCCAGACCGGGAATCAGACCCAACAGGTTGCTCAGCAGGATGAACAGCAGGAGCGCCGTCAGGTAGCTGACGAACCTCTCCGATCCATGTCCGATGACCGATTCGCCCTGCTCGGAGACAAACTCGTGGGTCATCTCGGCCAGGTGTTGCGCAGCCGCCGGCTTCTCGACGCTCAGCGTTACCCGGACGAGCAGAAAGTAAGCCACAAGAACCGCGAAGACCAACAGCTCCATCGCAAACGCATCGGTAATGGGAGCCTGCGGATACTTCGGATGCACATGAAACGCCTCAAGCAGCGCCGTAACGGGCGCAGCGAGGTGGGCGTTCAGAAATCGTGTCAATAAAAGCTGAGTCGGCATATAGAAAAATAAGCTGAACGTGTTTGGGATCTATCAGACAGTCCACGCCTTCACCAGCCTCAGACCCTCTATCGTGAGTGCAAACACTCCAAGGGCGAGTCCGGCCGCAAGCGCATAGACTGAACCGTTCAGTACCTTAAGGCTAACATAGAGAAGCACAATCGTGGCTCCCAACCGGATAAAGAATCCGAGCAGAACCATCGCCATCGGCTTCGCCGTCCCGCCCTCATCCATCCGGGACATGACGACCGACATCAGCCGCATCCACTCCCACAGGCCTGACGCGGAGATCACCGCCCCGACCGCCAGCAGCGCGGCCGACTGCCAACCCAGCTTCCACCACAAGACCGCGATGCCAACCGCGGAGACGATTGCCAGCAGCCGAAGCGCGCGCAGCATCGTCTGCCGGAAGTCCTCGTCCGAAAATGTCTCTAAGGCTCTCATTGACTCCAAATCGCCCTTACTTGTCCCGCCTGAGGTACCGCGAAGCCGTCATAAAGATCTGCAGAAATCCGCCGACCGCTCCCATCACGATCCCGACGATCCCAATCCAGTGCTGATGAAAGTGCCGGTCCAGCCACGCTCCAATCAGCCAGCCGATCACACATCCGGCAGGCAGCGCAATCGCCAGCTGAATCATCGACTCCGCCTTGACCAGCTCGCCCAGCGCCCCGCCTTTTTTCTCGTCTTCTGCCATAGCGATCACCATTACATCACGGACCAGCTTCCGCAATCGAACTCCCCTGCGCCGCTATACTGAACAACGACTATCCATACAAAAGGAAACATCTTGCACTTCGACTCTGAATTCGAGCAGAAGCTCTACCAGCAGCGCCAGGAGAAGCTCCAGCAGATCGCCGCACTCGGCGCCGAGATCGGCCTCAACCCCGCACAGGCCATCTACCCCAACTCCTTCACCGTCAGCGCCCCCGGCTGGGATGAAAAACAGGGTGACCTCATCCCCTGGATCAAACAGAAGTTCGACTCTTCCGAATCGTCCGTGAGCGCCGAGGAGTTTCAAGCCCAGCTCGAGGCCGACCGCATCCAGGTCGCCATCGCCGGACGCATCATGGCGATCCGCCTTCAAGGCAAGGCCGGCTTCGCCCAGCTCCAGCAGGGCGGACAGCGCCTCCAGATCTACGTCCGCAAGGACGACGTCGGCGAAAACGCCTTCGCCCTCTACAAGCTGCTCGACCTCGGCGACCACATCGGCGTCCGCGGCTACCTCATGCGCACACGCACCGGTGAGCTCACCGTCCATGTCACGTCAACTCCTGAGCAGCAGGGCATAACCTTCCTAGCCAAGGCCATGCTCGCGCTGCCCGACAAGTACCACGGCCTCGAGGACACCGAGCTCCGCTACCGCCAGCGCTACGTTGATCTCTTCATGAACACCGGCCACAGCGTAAAGGCCGCCGCGCAACCGCAGCCCGGCTCGGAACCCCAAGCCACCCAACCTGGTGTCTTCCTGAGCGAAGGCGCAGCCGCAGTCGAAGGATCTGCGGTTCAGCCCGCCGAGGAAGCCCCGCGCAACGTCCGCGAAGTCTTCGTCAAGCGCGCCGCCATCCTCCGCGCCCTGCGCAAGTTCTTCGACACCCGCGGCTACCTCGAAGTCGAAACCCCCATGATGCAGCAGATCGCCGGTGGAGCCGCCGCGCGCCCCTTCATCACCCACCACAACGAGCTCGACATCGACCTCTTCCTCCGCATCGCGCCCGAGCTCTACCTCAAGCGCCTCGTCGTCGGAGGCCTCGACCGCGTCTACGAGATCAACCGCAACTTCCGCAACGAAGGCGTCAGCACCCGGCACAACCCCGAGTTCACCATGCTCGAGTTCTACCAGGCCTACGCCAACTACCACGACCTGATGAACCTCACCGAAGAGCTCATCAAGTTTGTCGCGCAGGAGGTGAACGGATCGCTGATCACCCACTTCAATGGGAACGAGATTGATCTCGGCAACTGGACCAGACTCTCGATGCGCGAGGCGATTATTAGGTTCTGGCAGCCAGAGGCCGGCCCTACACCGACGGTCGATGAGTTTCGATCCTGCAAAGAATTCTCAAGGATCGCAAAAGCTCTTGCTGTCTTCAATTTAAAGAAGCGCCAAGAATCCCTCACAGAAGGATCTGCCTTCAATGCTGCCTATGTGCAATTCAATCGTCTCTACTCAGATCTAGAGCGAGCGGCTGAAGCTGCTTTCAATCAAAAAGTCGTCGATGGTGTTATCCATGGGTCTGCAAGAGACACTGCAGAGCAGCAGCAGTCTACACTTGGCAAGGCTGTTGCAGAGGTCTTCGAATATCTTGCGGAACCCCACCTCATCCAGCCCACGATCATCTACGACTTCCCCCTGGCCGTCTCCCCACTCTCCAAGATCAAGCCGGACGATCCCGAATGGGTCGAGCGCTTCGAGTTCTACATCGGCGGCTTCGAGGTCGGCAATGCGTTCTCCGAGCTCAACGACCCCATCGATCAGGACAACCGCTTCCAGCAGCAGATCGAGCAGAAGGAGCGGGGCGACGAAGAAGCGATGTCCGCCGTCGATGACGACTATGTCCGCGCCCTTGGCTACGGCCTTCCCCCCACCGCAGGAGAAGGCATCGGCATCGACCGCCTTACCATGCTCCTCACCAACTCCAGCTCCATCCGCGACGTCATCCTCTTCCCCCTCATGCGCCCGCGCCAGAAGAGCGCCGAGCAGATCGCCCAGAAGGAAGAGCAGCCGCACGGCGAGTCCGCCGAGTAGAGCCACAGACCGGGTGCCCCATCTTCGCGACGGCCGTATCGTCGCTAAGGTGGGCCATCGCGCAAAGCGCGATCTGTCTTCAGGGTCGAAAGGAAGTAAGGATCTTCGCCGCCGCGAAGATTGCCCACCTTAGCCGCTTCGCGTCGAAGATGGGGCACCCGAATTGTTGCCTGACGTACGAATAAAGATCGAGCCAGAAACGGTCAGTAGAGAAGCGGCTTTAGCCGCTGGTAGACCATGGCGGGAAGTCTCATGATATTTTTCGCTTCAGACAAAACATTATTTTTACTTGTAAAATTGCAAGCCATGCGCCGCCTCGCCACCCTCATGCTCCTCTTCGTCACTCCTTTCGCACCCGCACAGATGAAGGTCGAGAGCGTCAACGGTCCCGCCACCAAGACTGAGACCGACTCCCTTCTCTCCCGCATCTCCGCCATGCAGCCCGCTCCCTCGAACGAGAAGAACGCGTGGTCCTACGGGACCTCAGGACAGGCGGTGCGTGCCCTCAGCCTCCTCTACCAAATGAACAAAGACGCTCCTGATCCACGTTACGTCGACCAGATGGTGCGCTTCTGCGACGCCCAACTCGTCGAACGCAACGATCTCGCCCCTGCTCCCATCGGCCAGCACACGATCTGGACCAACCGCGTCGATCCCGCCTGGCCCAACTCCCTCGCAAAAGATCCGCTCTCGACCGGCGGCGAGCAGGGTGACATGATCGGAAACCTCGGCAACTGCGCCGTCACCATTCTGCAAACGCGCGCGCTTTGGAACAGGACGGTGCCCGCTGGTGATCCACACCACTTCGGCGCCACCTACCTCGATCGTGCGAAGACCTACGTCAAACAGGCCGACTTCGCCGTCGACCGCCATATCCTTAACGGCCTTCTCGACCTGTCGCGCCACAACCACCAGTACTTCGCCGCAGGCTCACCCTACAAGGGCGGCACGCCCGTCCCCTGGAACCAGGTGATGATGTTCAACTACGGCTTCCAGATGCTCTCGACTGCGCACACGCTGCTGCACGATGACGCTGCACGCGCTACCCGCTATCACCAGATCGTCGCCGACAACATCACCTGGTTCTTCACCGAAGGCGTCCAGAACGTCACCACCAGACAGGGCCGTCCCGCCTACAACTGGGCCTACGCTCTGCCCGCCAAAGGCGGCGAAGACTCGACCCACGCCCGCATGGACGTCGCAGGACTCTACATGTCGTATCTCGACGGCAGCTATCCCGTCACCCGCGACGAGATGATGCGGCTCGCCAATACCTTCACCGACATCATCACGCTTGCGCCTGGTAGCTACGCGGGCCGCGTCGACGGAACCTCCGGCAGCACCGCGCATACCGCGACCACTACAAAGGTAAAGAACGGTTTTCTCTTCCTGGCAGAGTTCCGCCCGGACGCCTACAACGATATCGTCAGCCACGCCGTCACCGTTGGCGCTGACGTCTCCGCCACCGAAGGCAGTACTACGGGCGATATCGACCTCTTCGCCCGGTTCCTATGGGCCAAGTACCGGCATAACCAACACAGGCAATAAAGATTTGGATTGGAACGGGCTCATCCTGAACGAAGCGTAGCGCAGACGACGAGCCTGTCCTGAGCAGGTCGAAGGAATCTGCGCTCAATAGCATCGGGTGTCCCACATCTCGATTTTGAGATGTGGACATTTGCGAGAAGTCTTCACTTCCCTTTCTTCAGCCGCTTCACCACCCCGGCAAGCGAGTGCTCGTTCATCGCCTCCACTGCATCCTGGCGAACCTTTTTGATCAGCCCGGCCACAGCCTTTTCCTCAACCGCCAGCCAGTCGCCTGCGGTTGCTGCGAAGATGTCTCCCAGGCCAATCTGCTTGGGAGCCAGCTTCAGCTTTGCGCCTCCATTTGGGCCCTTTCGCTGTTCGATCAGCCCACCTTTATGCAGCAGCAGAAAGGCCCTCCGCACCATGACGGCACTTTCCTTCAGGCGGCCTGCAATCTCTGCAGAGGTCTTCATCGTGCCTGGTTCTTCAGCAAGGACTGCGAGCACCCGAAGACTCAGCTGAAAACGTTCATTTTGCGCCATGCAATGCAAGCTAACACAACCCGGGTCACGGCGACGTTTACGAATCTCGTTCGACGCTCACCCTTTGATGAATGCTCAACGAATTTCGTAACAGATGTCATATCGACGGAAGCGCGCAGTGGAGAGATCCGCTTCTCTGGCGACACCTTCCATCGTCGCTCTCAGCGTCGCAGACTCACTCCTGCGCAGACGTCTCGCCGTTGCGGCCCAGACCGACCATGTAAAATCTTCAGGTGAATATCCTCTTTGTCGGCGATATCTTTGGCTCCGCCGGCCGCCACATCGTCCGCGAGCACCTTCCCCACGTTATCGAAACCAATTCAGTCGACCTTCTTGTCATCAACGGCGAAAACGCCGCAGGGGGCTTCGGAATCACCCCTTCCCTCGCCGAAGAGCTCTTCGACATGGGCGCCCATGTCATCACCACCGGCAACCACATCTGGGACAAGCGCGAGATCTTCGAGTACATGACCGTGCCCGAAGACTCGCACGAACGCGGACGGCGGATTCTTCGCCCCGCCAACTACGCTGTGGGAACTCCCGGCTTCGGCGTCTACCAGGGCGAGCTGCCCTCCGGACAGACCTACGCTGTCCTCAACCTTCAGGGCCGCGTCTTCATGTCGTCCTGCGACGACCCCTTCCGCAAGGCCGACGAGCTTATCAGCAAGCTCACCACGAAGGTCATTCTGCTCGACATCCATGCAGAGACCACCAGCGAAAAAGTAGCGCTGGGGTGGTATCTCGATGGCCGGGTCACCGCCGTGCTCGGCACCCACACCCACATCCCGACCGCCGACGCTCGCGTGCTTCCGGGCGGGACCGCCTACATCACCGATGTCGGCATGTCCGGCCCGTATGACTCGGTGATCGGGGTCGAAACGGAACTCGTCCTCAACCGCTTTCTCACCGGAATGCCTGGAAAGTTCGAGGCCGCCAAGGGAAATCCAAAGATGGCCGCTGCGCTTATTGGCTGTGATGGAGCAACCGGACGCGCCTACTCCATTCACCACTTCATGCTGGGGGAGTGATTCAGCGTCTGGCCGGATAAAACAGGTCAGCATCCATCAAAGGCGTCTCTCTTCTCACAGCGTTTTCTCCAGCATGATGAACTCGAGGTCATCCCGCAACGGGCGCCCGACGTTCTCGTTCCCATAAGGAAACGGCTCGCGCTCTCCTGTTCGCACATAGCCGCGTCGCTCATACCATCCCATCAATCTTTCGCGAACGTTCACCACGGAGATTCGGACGCGCTTTCCTCCATCCCGTCGAATCATTGCTTCTGAGGCTTCGAGCATCCTCCGGCCAAGCTGCTGGCCCTGACGTTCCGGTCGGACAGCCAGAAGCCCCATGTACCAGGTCCCGTTCTTCCTCGGCTCCAGCCAGACAGAACCCATCAGACTGCCATCCGACTGGTCGCGCCAGATCATCATTCGGGCATCAGGATGGGCGGTAAGGTCCTCTTTTAGGCCCGTCAGGCTAATTCGCTCGCCCTCAATGTATTTGCTCTCCAGCGTCCAACCAACTTCTCCGCGAAAAGCAAGGTTCGTTAGGGCAATAATCTCAGACAGATCGGTCTCCGTGGCAGGTTGAAGATCCATCCAACCGTTCTATCAGATTCACTCGGTTCGCTCGTCAAACCCCGTCAAGCCCGAATCGGCGTAAATATATACATTTCAACCACTTAAAAGTGCCGATTTGATCTGACGCTTTCACTATCATGAAATTATCAGCTTCACTCGCATTCTGAGCGGATTCGTCCTGGGAGCAAAAAACGAAGTCCGGACCTAAATCATTTTGATCCAAGACTTTGCATGAAAATGACGAGGGGTACGCGCACGCATTGGACCAAAGTCACGCGCAAAGGAGAAAGGCAGCCCCGAAGGGCTGCCTTTCTCCTGAATCAGAGTGCAGTTTAGCGCTTGCGAGCCGCAGGCCGATGATGCGCTGCAGCCGGTTTGGCCGGAGCCTTCTTCGGCTCCACCACCGTTCCGTTGCTCATCGTAATCATGATCGGATTCTGCGTGTAGGAGTCGTAAGTTCCGGTCACCGTGATCTTGTCGCCAGCCGCTGGAGGAGTCTTCAACGGAGCGGTTAGATTGAAGGTGAAGTCGGCCGTCTTCGACTGAACCGCATCATCGGAGACGGACAGCTGAAGGGCAGTATCGCTGACCGAGACCACAGTCGCGTCCGGGAACTGGACCGACTTGCCCTTGACCGTGTCCCATACCTTGGCAGCATCATCCGGGCTGCCGTTCTGGAGGATGAACTCCTTGTCGCTGACCGCAAGCGTGGCCAGATCAGGAGTGCTCGCGATCACCTGCTTCACGATATCGGCAGGCGAAGGAGCCGGCTTGACGGTGGTCGCGAGGTCCGCCGGCGGGTCGAGACTCGCCTGCGAAGCCGTAACGAGCGTGTCGAAGCCATCATCCGCGCCGTGGTACTTCTTATAGCAATACTTGGCCAGCGGCATCATCTGCGACTTGTAGGGCTCAGGAGCGAACGTCGCAGCGCGCGTCGCATACCAGGCGCAGTTCAGCGGGTCGGGCGGGGTCATCTGGTAGTAGGCCTGCGCCAGCAGGTAGGTATCGGTCAGCAGCGGACCAGGCGTCTTGGTCTGCTCCACCGGAACGCTGGAGAGGCTCTGCTTCAGGTTCTTAACCGCCGTGGCTGCATCCTTCTTGACGAGTGCGTCGGTCGCGATGGCCCGATAAAAGACCGGGTTCGCAGCCTCCTTCACCTTCTGAAAATCTGCATCGCTCATCCCGTTCGGCTTGGGAGCCGTCAGGCCCTTCTGAGCATAGTCGGCGGCCTTGTCCAGGTCAGGCTGCTTTGCAGCTGGATCGGTCGCCTTATCGGCATTCTGCATATGGAAGTAGGTTGCCATTGTCAGAGCGCGAATGTTGGCTGGATCAACCTGCAGCAGACGATCCGCAGCATCCAGCGTCTTGGCAGGATCGAACGCGCTGTAAGCCAGCATCAGGCGCTGAAGCACATCACTCTTAACCTGAGAGTTGGGGTAAGTCTGCAGAAAGGACTCTAACGCAGGAGCCTGTGTCTGAGGTGTGCTTTGTGCGATTGCCGCTGTATATGCGTTGTATTCGGCAGGCGCGAGCTGAACTCCGCCTCCCGCCTGCTGCGCGTTCGCTCCGGCACTGGCCGGGGCTTGGTCTTGTGCAACCGCAATACGCGCACCGGATGCAACGCTAGCGACCGCCAGGAGAGACGCAACGACTGCCTTCTTCATTCCCACACTCCTCAGATAGTTCTATTTCTTCTTTTTGAATTCTTCCGCCCGGCCGTTGCCAGATGGTCAGACCGATATACCACATTTTGAATGCACCACGACAATATGATGCAAATTAGGCAGTCAACTCAATGGCCTTTCAACCAAATGGTCAAGAGGTTCAACTGCATGATCCATCACGGCATGATGATGCGGATTATAGAAACCCAGTTGCTCCATGGCAAGGGTGAGCCCTTCTACCCCGCGCATTTCAGCCTCCGGAGCGCCCTACGACAACCCGAAACTCAACAAAACCTCCCGTTCACGATCCTGGCCTTAAAATTGGAGTCAGGGTTTCCGCCAAAACGGCCCAAATGGAACTATTTTCGTCAGCCTAACCCATTCGTAGTGTTAGGGACGTCTTATCCACAACCTGTAGTATTGAAACCGTTGATTCCTCCCCTTGCCTGACGCTACAGTTAGCTCAGTCTTAAACTACTGTGCTCTCCCCTGCAGGAAAACGACCGCACAGCAGAGAGGTGACTTTGCTCAAGCTCAAGAAAGTCCAGATCCTCGGATTCAAGTCCTTCTGCGACAGAACAGAGGTACAGCTCTCCGGAGAAGGCATCGCCGCTATCGTTGGCCCCAACGGATGCGGCAAATCGAACATCTCCGACGCCATCACGTGGGTTCTCGGCGAGCAATCGGCCAAGAGTCTCCGCGGCGTCAAGATGGAAGACGTCATCTTTGCTGGCACACGTGATCGCAAGCCTACCGGCATGGCCGAGGTTTCGCTTACCCTGGTCGATCCCGAGGTCTATGACGGAGCTGCGCTTGCACCCGACGGCCCGGAGGTCGTGATCACGGATGAGCATCCTGCCGAGCGCGCGGCTGAGACCAGCGACTGGGATGAAGCGGCAATGCGTCAACAGAGCGCGCAGGACACAGAAGATGCCGTCGCTGAGGCACAACCGGGCACTGTCATTGAGGGTGACGTTGCCGCGGAAACGGCTCCGGTCGAAGGCGAGGAGGGCGCAGCCAACGGCAATGTTGTCCTCAAGATTCGGCGTCGCAAATTTAATCGTGCCCCCGTACGTGCGGGCGAGTTGACAATCACCAGGCGCCTGTTCCGTTCGGGCGAATCCGAGTATCTGCTCAATGGCAAGATCTGCCGGCTTCGCGATATTCAGGACATCTTCATGGGCACTGGACTCGGCGGAGAGTCCTACGCGATCATTGGCCAAGAGCGCATCGGTCAACTCCTCAGCTCCAAGCCTCTGGATCGTCGCGGCATCATCGAAGAGGCCGCGGGCATCACGCGGTTCAAAACGAAGAAGCGCCTCGCCGAGTTGCGCCTGGAGTCAGCAAAGCAGAACCTTGCTCGCGTCAATGACATCTTTGAAGAAGTCACCCGGCAGATGGGAACACTCAAACGTCAGGCGGCAAAGGCCGAGCGATATGGTGCCCTGCGCGATGAGCTTCGCACGCGCCTGCGGGTGGTCCTCGCCAGCCGGATGGCCCAGCTCGACGCAGAATCCACGCAGACGAACGAAAAGATCGTTGCACTCGGCTCCCAGATCGACAGCCATGCTACGACGCTCGAACAGATGGATGCCGAGCACACAGACGGTATCAACCGCGGATATACGCTGGACCAGCAGATCCGCGAAGCGGGAGCAAGGGCAAATCAGTCGGCCGTAGAGTTGGAGCGAATCGCTGCGCGAACAACCTCGAATACCGATCGCATCACAGAGTTGACGCAGCGCCTTGCCACCGGCGCAGACGACCTCGCACAGGCGCGGGAACAGCTGACCTCGCTGGCCGGTGAGCTCGAGCAGCATCGCAGTTTTCTTGAAAATGCCACGACCGAAGCCACGCATTCGCGCCAGTCGGTGCAGCAGCAACAGACCGAGGCACAGGAGGCCGTGCGGTCGCTGCAAACTGCAGAGCAACGTGCTGAACAGAACCGCAGGCAGACTCTGCAGCTCGTACAGCGCGCGTCGCAGACTCGCAACGAGGAGGCTCAAGCGGCAGCCTCCCTCGCCGGAATGGAACAGGAGGCGGAGCGCCTGCTGAGGGAGTCTGAGGTCGCCCGCCAGGAGCTGGAGACACTGGGTCTGCAACGCGGACAGGTCAAACTCTCCTTTGAGTCCGTGACGGAACGACTGAAGCGTCTTGAGACTGAGATCGCCGAGATGCGGATTGGAATTGACGCACGCCGCAAGGAAGAAAACGAGAGCAAGCGGCGCGGTGATCAGTTTCGTGGTGAGCTGGCCACCCTCAACGGTCGACGCAACTCCCTTGAGGGACTGATCCGGGACCACAGCTACTCGACCGAAACAGTGCGGAATATCTTCAAATCCAGCGAAGCGGCCCAGTCGGGCAAGGTCGCACCGGTTGGGACCCTTGCGGACTTCCTGGAAGTCGAGGGCAAATACGAGAGCGTCGTCGACGAGTTTCTGCGCGACGAATTGAATTACATCGTCGTCAAGAGCTGGGACGCCGCCGATGCCGGCATGCATCTTCTCCAGACCAACGTGGCGGGACGCGCTACGTTTATGGTCCATCCCAATGACGCACAGGCGAACTTTTCGTTTGCCGAAGGAATGGCCAGCGAAGCCGCCTCGAGCACAACGCAGATTGAAGGCGTCGTGCCGCTACGGGACTGCGTACGCGTTCTGGATGGCTTTGGAAAGTCTCTTGAGGTGATTCTTCCCAAGCTTCGTGAGGGGTTTGTCGCTCCGGACTCCTACACAGCCCGTACCCTGGCACTGTCGAACCCTCATGCCTTCTTCCTGTCGCCCACCGGTGAGACCTTTCACAATGTCACCGTCACCGGAGGACGTCCTCGCGCCCAGGGTCCGCTTGCTCTAAAGCGTGAGCTGACGGAAGTGCAACAGAAGATCGAACAGGCGCAGCAGGCGCTGGCTCAGGCCGACCTGCTGACTGCCGACCTGCAACGGCAGATTACCGATCTGAACGCAACCATTGACAGCAAAACGCAGGAGCGACGTGAGGCGGAACGAGAGGCCGCGAACTCAGGAGCAGCGCTTCGCCAGATGGAGTCGGAGACCGCGCGCATCGAACGCAGACTGCAGGAGTGGTCTTTGGCCACGGAGCGAAATCGCGATGCTCGCAATCAGAAGACCGAACTGATCGGACGCAAGCAGCAGGAAGCGTCAGGCCTGGAGGCAGAACGCGCTGGCCTGGAGAGCTCGCTGGCAGAGCTGCAGGCGCAACTTGATGAGCTGCGCAACCGACGGGAACAGCTGCAGCAATCCGCGGCGGAGGCATCGGCATCGCTTGCAGGTCTGGAAGAGCGACGCAGGAACGCTCAGGCAAACTTCGATCAGACCTCCAGGCTCTACAACGGGCAGAACCAGCGGATTCAACAGACGGAGCAACAGCTTGCAGCAGCAGCCTCCGAAAAGCTTCGCCGGGAAGAAGAGACCGCTAGTCTCGCCACGCAGCACACGGAGCTTGCGGAGATCCGAGCTAGCGCGGTGGCAGAAGGCGAGCAACTCACCGCCCAGGCAAACGAGCTCAGGACAGCGATGGCTGAGCTGGATCAGCGCCTGCGCACGTTGCGTCATGAGACGGAGGCTTTGCGGGAAGAGCGCGCGGCTCATACAGCTCGCGCAGCGAAGCTGGCTTCGGACATCGAGCATATCGACGCTACCTGCCTGAACGATCTGGCGGTTGAGGCAGCAGTTCTTCGAGGGGATGAGACGATCGTTCGAATCGAAGGCGATGCACTGCAAGAAGAAGAAGAGGCCTCGCGCGGCCTGAAGCAAAAGCTCGAAGCGATGGGTCCGGTCAACATGATGGCCCTGGAGGAGTACAACGAGACGACCCAGAGGCACGCCTTCCTTGAGACACAGCGAAAAGACCTGCTCGATTCCATTGAGAACACGCAGGCTTCCATCAAGGAGATCGACGAAATCTCGCACCAGAAGTTCGACGAAGCTTATCGCGTGATCAATGAGAACTTCTCCATCACGTTCTCGAAGTTGTTCGGCGGTGGCCAGGCGTTTATGAAGCTGACCGATGCGGAGAACTCAGCCGAAAGCGGAATCGATATCGTCGCTTCCCCTCCGGGCAAGAAGCTACAGAATATCCTCTTGCTCTCTGGCGGAGAGAAGGCTCTTACAGCGCTGTCGTTGCTGGTCGGCATCTTCCAGTACCAGCCTGCTCCCTTCTGCATCCTGGACGAAGTGGACGCTCCGCTGGACGAGACCAACGTGGGCCGCTTCGCAAAACTGATCGCCGATATGAGCGCGACTACACAATTTGTGGTGATCACACACAGCAAACGGACGATGGCGCAGGCAGACATCATCTATGGAGTGACCATGCAGGAACCGGGCGTCTCCAAGGTGGTCAGCGTCAATCTCAATCGGCGTGACGACAACACGACACGGCGTGCGGTAGCCTGAGGATCGGACCAATCCTCTGCTCCGCCGCCAGGTGCCGCAGGGATTCGTCAGGGTAAAACGCAAGATGCATCTTCCTCTGACATTCGGCCTGCTGGCCCTGCTTACCGGAGTTGTGCTGGTGCTTCGCCTGCTGTGGTGGAAACTTCCCCCAGGGCTGCGAAAGGGCGTCGTAGTGCTGGCATGTGGCATGGTCCTGATCCGAGTAGGGTCGATTGCAACCCAGTGGACGATGACATCGACCCGCCTGAACGCCGTAATCTGCTGGCTTGCCGTCGCCGGTTACGAGATTTTGCTGGCCAGGTTCAGCCTGATGCGGCCACGGTGGCTTACCTCAATCAGCGCATTCGTTCTGCTAACGCCGCTTATCGGTTCGACGTTGATCATTCCGCTGACGCGGGTCTTTGACTGGTCGGCCGCCGACATCTCCAGGTTGAGTGGTCCTTACATCCTCGAGCGCAGTCCATGGGACACGGATGGTGCGGGGAATTCCGGAGTGGACATGATTGTTTTTTACCGTCCCCCGCTCGTCCCCTTCCTTCGTCATACCTCGCAACGAGCTTCCTTTGGGGACGATGAGTGCAATCCCGGAGACGCCTGGGTCAAGGTCGATCCGGAGAAGCGTATGGTCCACTTTCACTGCCCCGCTCGTGAAGAGAGGAAGCCCCCGCTTGATGTGATTCTCCCTCTCCGATAGAGCGTTTCTGACAGCGAAGAAGGTGATACCGTCAAAAGTGTTATGAAGACCGCACTTCTGGAAACCCGTCTTGGATCACTTGCTCTTACGGCACGCGGCAAGGTTCGCGATATCTATTCGCTCAATCAGGAAGAACTTTTATTTGTCGCTACGGACCGCATCTCTGCCTTCGATCATGTGCTCGGCAGTGGAATTCCGGACAAAGGACGAATCCTCACGCAGCTTTCGCTCTTCTGGTTCGAGTTCCTCGAAGGAATGGTCAAGAACCATGTCCTAACCGCCGATCCTGTAAAGTTTCCGCCTGAACTGAAGCCATACCTCGATCAATTGGAAGGCCGCAGCATGATTGTGCGTCGCGCGAAGATGTTTCCGGTGGAGTGTGTCGTTCGGGCGTATCTCTCGGGATCGGGATGGAAGGACTATCAGGCAACTGGTGCAGTCTGTGGAATCGCTCTGCCGCAGGGTCTTCGAGAATCGGACCGGCTTCCTGAGCCAATCTTTACCCCGGCAGCAAAGATCAACACTGGCGGTCATGACGAAAACATCTCTTTTGACGACGTGATTGCAGCCGTGGGCGAAGAAAACGCCCGGAAGCTCCGCAGTCTGACGCTCGACATCTTTGAGAAGGCCTCCCGCCATGCCGAGAGCCGGGGACTGATTCTCGCGGACACAAAGTTTGAATTTGGCTTAATTGATGGAGAGATCGTCCTGGCGGACGAAGTACTCACGCCAGACTCTTCCCGCTACTGGCCAGCAGAATCCTATGCTCCCGGCGGGCCGCAACCGTCTTTCGACAAGCAGTACGTCCGCGACTATCTGGAATCGATCCGGTGGAACAAACAGGCTCCCGCACCCTCACTTCCGGACGAAGTGATCGAGAAGACTCAAGCCAAGTACCTTGAGGCTTTCCGGCTGATCACCGGCCGCCCAGAACTATGACTCCCCTCGACTGGCTGCTGATTGCCATTCTTGCTTTTTCAATGGTGCAGGCCTTCTTCAAAGGGCTGGTGCTCGAGTTATTTTCACTTGCTGGGCTCGTCTGCGGCATCGTTCTCGCCGCATGGAATTATCCGGTTGTTGCGGACAAGCTGTCCTACCTGATCACAAATCGAGCGATTGCCAGCGTTGCCGGATTTCTTTTGATCGCCGTTGGGATCATGGTTGCGGCGGCGATTCTGGGACGCATCCTGCACGCCTCTGCACACGCTATCGGGCTCGGGTTCTTCAACCGCCTCGGGGGAGCGGCCTTTGGCCTGGCACGAGGTGCCTTGCTGGGGGTAGCGATTCTGATGGCAATAACTGCTTTCCTTCCCACAGCCGACTGGCTTAAAAATTCTAGCCTCGCACCCTATTTCCTTGCGGGGTCACATGCGGTATCCTTCGTTGTACCTCACGACCTCGAGCAGCAAATCCTGGCCGGTGGATCCGAACTCAAGCACAACGCACACGATTGGATCAAATCCCGTCCTTAGGGTCACAATGAGGAAGTGTCGCAGTAAGACGACCAAGCGAGGAGTAAACCTTTGAAGCGCGAATTGGACGGTCTTGTCATTCAGATGCACAGCGCCGGAATCTCCTACTCTGAGGCGGTCCGCCAGTTTAAGCGGCGCTATATCTTGGAAGTGCTCGCGCATCACAGGGGCAACCAGTGCAAAGCGGCCGAAGAACTCGGCATGCACCGCAACACCTTAAGCCGTACCCTCGCCGAGTTGGAGATGGACACTGCGCAGATTCGCACCGGAATGCGCCGTCCGCCTGTAAGCGAGCGCCCGCGCGTCCAGGAGATTGCTCCCGGCTTCAGCCGGAGCGTGACCGGTGTCCGATGAAGGTTCTCCGCGTCTAATCTGCAGTACTATGCGGTCTTTCCTGCAAAAAAATAAGATATTTTCGCCGCGAGCAGCAGCATTTGGGTTGACTCTCGCACTTGCCTGCATGGGTTACTCCCAGCAGGCATCTGCTCCTGTGGCAACAAAGATTGATCCCTCTGGTCAAGCGATCCCACCAGCTCGTGAATTTACCAGGCGCGAACTGCGAGACGCAGAAGATGCTTATCTTGAAGGAGCAAAACTGTTGGACCGCAATGATCTTGCGGGCGCCGAGAAGCAGTTTCTCAAGGCATCGAAGATCATTCCTTCACGAGCGGACTATATCCAGGCTGCAGCTCTCGCCCACGAACATCGGGTGACGGAACTGGTTCAGCAAGCCGGAAGAGCCCGCCTGCTGGGCCACCCAGAAAAGGCGGATGCCTTACTCGCAGATGCGCGACGACTTGACCCGCAAAACAACATCGTCACGCAACACGCCGAACCGGCGAATCGTCAGCCTGCATTGCATCGCCAGATCGAAATCCGCGATGCTCAGCAAAATCTCTTCTCCCGCGATATTAACCATATTGCGGGGCCAATCGCGTTAGTTCCCGCCGCCGGAAACAAAGAACTTCATCTCCGCGGGGACACGCAGCAGGTTCTGCAAGGCGTCTTCTCTCAGTTCGGAATTCGCACCGTATTCGATGACTCTACAGAAAGGAAGCAGCTGAGGCTTGATCTCGACAGCGTCTCTTACCAACGAGCGACCGACATTGCGCTGAGCATGGCTCACGCTTTCGCTACACCTGTCGACGATCACACCGTATTGATTGCCAACGATACGACCGAAAATCGGCAGCGGCTTGAGCACCAGTTACAAGAGACAGTCTATGTTCCTGGCTTCACTCCTGCGCAGATGAAGGAACTGGGAACAGTTGTTCAGAGCGTGTTCGACGTTAAAAAAGCGAGCGTCCAGAGCAACGGTGGAACCATCGCTATCCGGGCTCCTGAAGATACTCTGTCAGCGATCAACCTCACCCTTGCCGACCTGGTGGATGGAGGCGCCGAAGTGGTGCTCGACATCAGTCTCTACACCGTTGACCGCACACGGCAGCGCAACATTGGAGTGCAGCTTCCGCAGCAATTGGGCGTCTACAACGCGGAAAGCGCAGCCCACGACATTGTGACGGCAAATCAATCTCTGGTCGATCAGGCGATTGCGCAGGGACTGGTTCCCGCAGATGCAAACGACATCACGATCGCACTCGCCCTCATCTCGTCAGGACTGGTGCAAAGCTCTCTTCTCGCAAATACGATCGGTTTTTTTGGAGGCGGTCTCACGCTGTCCGGAGTAACGACGAATGCTGCAACGACCTTTAACCTGGCATTGAACTCCAGCGACACTCGCGCTCTCGACACCATCAAGTTACGGCTGAGCGATCGCGAGACAGGCACCTTCCGCTCGGGAACCCGGTACCCCATCATTACTTCAACCTACTCCAGCGGCATCACGGGAAATTCAAGCTCACTTGCGGGAGTTACGATCAACGGGGTGAGCGCGCAGTCCCTCCTCAACCAGGCAAGTGTGACCATTCCTCAGATTCAGTTCGAAGATCTGGGTCTGACGCTGAAAGCGACGCCCACCGTCCAGAAGTCGGGCGAGGTGAGCATGCAGCTCGATCTGAAGATTGAAGCGCTTGGAACCGCGGCCCTCAATAACATTCCCGTCCTGGCGAATCGCCAATTTATCTCTACGGTGACAGTAGGCGATGGAGAGAGCGCGTTACTCGCCAGCTCGCTTTCAAAGACCGAGTCGGCTGCAATCAGCGGCTTACCCGGGCTTGGGGAACTTCCTGGCTTTCAGACAGCAACGGCAAATAAGGTTTCGGAGCAGGATACAAGCGAACTTGTTTTACTGATTACGCCTCACGTCGTCAGACATCGCAAGGACAATACGGTGGGGCCCAGAATCGCTTTTGAACAGCGTCTTCCTGATTGAGAAGCACCACGAGATTCAAAGACTTGCATTGCGTTGGAATGATTGACCGCATAGGCCGCCATGGTTATACTTGAGTTGTGAGAGCGGGAGTAGCTCAGTGGTAGAGTGCTTCCTTGCCAAGGAAGATGTCGCCGGTTCGACCCCGGTCTCCCGCTCCAAACATCCCTGCCTGAGTTACACTTCCAATACAATCTGCAGGGCTGAACAAATAAGCAGCAGCCCACCGAGGCGCGGTACCCAAGTGGTAAGGGAGAGGTCTGCAAAACCTTTATGCGTCGGTTCGATCCCGACCCGCGCCTCCATTCTTATTCTTCCCAATCATCGAGAGATTCCCTCTTGTCGACCCGTCAAATGTCGGACGACCGTCTAGCAAAGCGTCTTGGCGATCCACTCATCTTGTTATCGAGCGACGGAGCGGACTTCAACATGAAGTCCCTCTAAGGTCTTTGACTTCGGCTTACATCCACACGATTCGCGCACGGTCAGCGTCACGGGAAGCACCGTCCTCACGCTCGAAGTCTTGAACTCCCCATTGATCCTTTGCAGCAGCAGCCGAGCCGACACCTTCCCCAGTTCCGAAGCCGGTTGATGCACCGCGGTTACAGAAGGAGTGATCAGGGTAAAAAAGTCTACGTCGTCAAATCCGACGAGCCCGACATCCCGCCCCATCTCAATCCCCAGCTCCTTGAGTGTTTCGATCACCCAGATCGTTGAAGCATTGTTGGCGGTAAAGAGGGCGTCAGGCTTGTTTTCAGAACGAAAAAGCTCCGATATGGCTTCTTGTGCGGCGACGCGAGTCGACAGGTTGTACTCTTTCAGTCGTGGAAGCCGAGCATTCCGGATCGCCTCTCGATACCCTGCAATCCGTTCCTTCATGGTAAGCAGATGCGAGTTGGCAGTGAGGCAAACAATGTTTCGATAACCATGCTCGATCAGGTGCTCCACTGCGACACGTGCGCCCGCACGGTTCTCTACTCCGACAGAATCCGTAACTGCGACCTCCATGGGCCGATCAATTGTCACGATGGGAGTCGCGCCTGAGGCGATCGTTTTCAGATATTTCGCACGGCTATCCGACGGCACAAGGAGGATTCCGTCCACAGGATGATGCAGCATCATCTCAACCTGTGCCTCTTCGATAGAAGAGTCCTCGTCCGAGGCAGCGAGCCACACAAGGTAACCGTTCTCCCGCGCGGCCTCCTGCACGGCGTGGCTCACAAGAGAAAAGAAAGTGTCTGAGATGTCCGGAACAATCAGCCCGATCGACCGAGAGAGCTTTCCGGTAAGCATGCGTGCAGCATGATTCGGGCGATAGTCCAGCCGCCGGATCGCCTCCTGAACCTTTTTGGCGGTCTCTTCGGCCACATAGGGGTGACCATTGATGGTTCGCGAGACTGTCATGGGGCCAACACCCGCTGCCCGCGCCACATCCTGCAGCGTTGCACGTTTCGGAAAAGTGTTGCGCACCCGGGTCCGTCCTTTATGAGAGGGCTATCATGTCTTGCAACGCCGCCCCAACTTCAGGATTCACAATAAATTCAGTGTCCCTGTATTGACAACCTTATATTGAAACGCGTAAACAAGGGATCGCTGTGATAGCGCAATCATAAAGAGCAGTAATTGTTTCGTTGTTTTCTGAGGAGGCAAAAGTGACACCCTACAGGTATTGTGCCCGTACGCTATTACTAACCCTGATAGCTTTTCTCTTCACCGGGATTCCGCTCCATGCTCAATCTGACACATCGTCTCTTTCGGGAACGGTTGCAGACTCGAGCGGAGCCGTTGTTCCCAAAGCGAATATCACCCTGAACAACCAGGCTACCCGTGCTGAGCTCCATGCAACCACGAACGACGGTGGCAACTACAACATCACCAACCTGCCTACCGGCATCTACACGATGCGAGTTGAGGCCCCCGGGTTCCAGACGACAACGCTCAGCGATGTACATGTCGACCCGAACATCGGGCGACGCGTTGACGTCTCGATGAAGGTCGGCGACACCACCACCTCCGTTACCGTCGAAGCCAACGCCAACACCGTCCAGACAGAGAGCGGAGCCGTAGGCCAGCTCATCACCCAGGAGCAGGTAAAGAACATCCAGCTCAATGGACGCAATCCGATCTACCTCTCGCAGCTTGAGCCTGGCGTCGTTCGCAGCAACTCGATGGCAGCCTTCTCCTTCGGCCTCGACAATGGCATCAACGTCAACGGCGCCCGCTCGCAGGAGAGCCTGATCACCTTCGACGGCGCTCCCATGGTGCGTACGCGCTCCAACGGCACCAGCGTCGGCGTAGCGGACGTAGACTCCACCTCTCAGGTGCAGGTCCTGACCACCAGCTACGCTGCGGAGTATGGTCGCACTTCCGGCGGTCAGATCCGCATGGTTCCCAAGAGCGGCTCGACCGAGTTCCATGGCAGTGCGTTCGAGTACTTCCGCAACAGCGCTCTCAACGCCAACACCTGGCAGCGTAACTTCAATAATCAGGCTCGCGCCGCCTTCCGTTTCAACCAGTATGGCTGGAACCTCAACGGTCCGGTCTTCTTCCCCGGCTTCAACAAGAACCACGACAAGCTGTTCTTCCTCGTTGGACAGGAGTGGATCAAGTACAACCACGACGATCCGGCGAACCAGAAGGTTCCGACCGCACTCATGCGCCAGGGCAACTTCAGCGAACTGCTCGGTCCTAATATCTTCTACAGCAAGCCTGTGCAGCTGGTGAACCCGACCACCGGCGTTCCCTATGCCAACAACATCATCCCGCAGAACCAGCTCAGCGCGAATGGAGTCGGCCTGCTCAACGCGTATCCCCTTCCCAACCGCACGAACAACCCCAATAACTGGGTCGACTCTGCTCTCTATACCGAGTTCCAGCGCAAGGACTCCGTTGTCGTTGACTTTGTCCCCACTGACAGGCACCACTTCCGCTTCAGCCTGCTGAACTACAACTACAACGACTACGAGCCGCACTTCGGTAACTTCAACACCAACCCACGTATCTTCAATCGTCCAAATCAGATCGGTGTTCTGCACTGGACATACACCATCAGCCCCACCTGGGTGAACGATGCCTACGTCTCCGGCGCCGCCGATCACGTCACCATCGGAATCGACACGTCGTCGGGTCTCTCCGACCGCACGAAGTACGGCATCAACTATCCGTATCTCTTCGGCTCTGCCGGGAAGGTTGTTCCCACGAAAATTCCCACCATTCAACTGCAGAACTTCGGCACGCTGGACGGTGGACCGTATCCGTCGCGCTCTGGCGGTATCGTGTACGACGTCGGCGACACTGTCACCAAGGTCTGGGGAAATCACACGCTTAAGTTCGGCGGCCTCTGGGAATATGCCGGCGAGAACAACTACGACCAGATCAGCGTCGACAACACGCGCCCTGGTACCACCAACAACCAAAACGGCCTCTTCGTCTTCACCGACACTCGTGGCGGAAATGCCGCACCTACTTCGGGTGCGGCCGTTGCTAATACTGCCCTGGGTCTCTTCGATACCTACGGCGAAATCGGCACCCGCTCTTACACCCTGTTCCGCGGCAACATGTTCGAGGGCTTCGCTCAGGATCAGTGGCGCGTCAACTCCAAGCTCGTTCTTGAGCTCGGACTCCGCTACTCCTTCATGGAAAACTACCACGCTCTCTGGGGCAACCAGGCCTTCTTCAATCCCAGTGTGTGGAGCGCCTCACAAGCGCCGACCGTCGATCGGACGACCGGCTTTCTCACGGGGGGCAACCTGTACAACGGCGTCGTGATCCCCGGCAACGGATTTCCCGACTCGGCTAAGGGACACGTACCGGACGCTATCCTCAGCAACGGCTATGCCAGTCTTTTCCGCGGCTTCGATTCGAACTACTCGCCGACGCAGAAGACCAACATTCAGCCCCGCATCGGGTTTGCGTACCAGGTGTCGCCCGGCACGGTTCTTCGCGCCGGTTTTGGACGGTACGTACAGCGCCTCGGCATCAGCGATACCGTGCATGTCGGCGGTAACGCTCCATTCCAACCCTCTGCCACCGTCTCACGCGGCAGCGTCGACAACCCTGGAGGCATCGGCGTCAATCAGGCTCCTCTGGGCTTCTACTCGCATGCTTACGACTATCCCAACCCCGAGGCCTGGGGCTGGAACATGACCGTCGAGCATGAATTCACCAATGTCGCGGTCCTCACCCTGAGCTACGTTGGCCGTCGCGGATATCACCTCGAGCAATTGGTCAACCGCAACCAGCTTCCGCAGGGAACTACCCTTGACCCGGCAAACAAGGGAGCCAACCCCGATTCCCTTCGTCCCTATCGGGGCTTCTCCATCATCAACGAGGCACGAAACGACGGTAGCTCCAACTACCACTCGTTCCAGGCTAACCTCAAGCGTCGCCTCACCAAGGGCATCCTCTTTGGTGCGGCCTACACCTGGTCCAAGAGCCTCGACTTCGGCTCCTCTACCGGAACCAGCCAGCCGAACGCCTACAGCAATCGCAACTTCTACGGTCCGAGCGACTTCGATACCCGCCACGTGCTGGTGCTGAACTACGTCTGGGACCTCAAGTACGCCAACACTCTCACCAACCCCTTCGCCCGTACCGTGCTCGGAGACTGGCAGTTCTCCGGAACCATCCAGGGACAGTCAGGCCGTCCGCAGACTGTCTCACAGAACAACGACCGTGCCGGTGTTGGACCTGGATCGGGTAACCAGCTCTGGGTGGCTTCGGATACCCCGAAGCTCCCTCACGGATTTGCTGGGGGCAAGACGACCGACCAGTGGTTCCAGACCAGCGTTTACTCGGCTGCTCCTCTTGGCACGTTCGCTCCACGCGGAATGCGTGGCCTCATCCGCGGACCCGGCTTCCAGAGCTTCTCGGCGGCGCTGCAGAAGGGCTTCCATATTATCCCCGCTCATGAAAATCACCAGCTGATCTTCAAGGCCGAGGCATTCAATTACACCAACCATCCCAACCTCGACAACCCCGATATGAACCCGACCAGCGGAACCTTCGGACGCGTCAACGGAAAGGGCACTACTTACTCCTCGGAGCGCCAGTATCAGTTCAGCCTCCGCTACGCCTTCTAAACCGTACTGATAACCCCAAGAAAAACGATCCCGCAGCGCCTTCCAGCTGCGGGATCGTTTTAGGTCCACACATTACAACTGCTGATATTTCTGGCCCTATCCACACGAGAAAGTCATGAGCACGCGACCGATGAAGACAGACAACGTACCCTCCGGCAAGTTTTTTTCTCAAAAACTCCAGTTTTATGCCCTCTGCTGGCTGGTCGTTAGTTTTGCGTCTGCCGGTGCTGCACAGAGCCAGACGATGAAGGCGCCCGACATCACCAGGCAGCCGACCCTGTACGTTGTTCCCTATGCCCATCTCGACACGCAGTGGCGCTGGGAGTTCCCGCAAACCATCAGCGAATATCTGCTAAAAACCATGCGGGTCAACTTCGACTACATCGACCGCTACCCGCACTACGTCTTCAACTGGACCGGCGCAAATCGCTACCGCCTGATGAAGGAGTACTTCCCTTCTGACTACGCAAGAATGCAAAAGTACGTCGCAGAAGGCCGCTGGTACCCTGCCGGCTCGTCGGTAGAAGAGGGCGACGTCAACCTTCCCAGTGCCGAAGGAATCTTCCGGCAGATCCTCTATGGCAACGAATATTTTCGCAAGGACTTCGGCAAAGCCAGCGAAGAGTACATGCTGCCGGACTGCTTTGGTTTCCCTGCTTCTTTGCCAAGCATCCTGGCGCATGCAGGCGTGAAAGGATTTTCGACCCAGAAGCTCAACGCGCAATGGCAGCCCGCTCCTAGAATCGGCGGACCGAACTCACCCGAGCAGACTCCCGAAGGCATCCCCTTCAATGTCGGTCTGTGGGCCGGCCCTGATGGCAAAACCGTGATGGCTGCTCTCAATCCCGGTGGCTATGGCAGTAACGTCTACACCGATCTCAGCAAGGAACCCACCGAGCCTGCCGCTTCGTCCGGTCCGCAGCTGACGAGCGAAGAACGTGCCCGCCTCACACCGCAACAGTCAGCAGCGCTTGCACGCCGCAGAGCTCAGGAACAGGATTGGGTCAAGCGCATTGATATTGATGGCAAAGCAACAGGAATCTTCGCTGACTATCACTATGTCGGTACCGGTGATGTGGGAGGAGCCACGCAGGAATCGACCGTGAAGCTGTTGGAGGCCATCGTTACCAAAAGCAAGACAGTACTTCCAACTCCTCCGCACGGCCCGTTTGCCATGGGAGAGACACCCGCCGCACAGGCCTCTGGCGCAGACGTCCAAGTCGGCGAGGGGCCGGTTCATGTTGTCGAAGCCACAGCCGACCAGATGTTCAAAGACATCACGCCGGCGATGTCATCCCGCCTTCCGCAGTACAAGGGAGACCTCGAACTCATCAACCACTCCGCAGGCTCGCTCACATCCCAGGCATATCACAAGCGGTGGGTGCTACGAAACGAAGTTCTTGCCGACTCCGCTGAAAAAGCATCCGTCGCCGCCGCATGGATGGGAGGTCGAAGCTATCCGCAACAACGCATCAACGACGCATGGATGCTGGCTCTTGGCGGACATTTCCACGATACCGGTGCAGGAACCGCTACTCCGCGTTCCTATCAGTTTGCCTGGAACGATGATGTCATCGTAGCTAATCAATTCGGCGGAATCTTTACCAGCGCCACCGAGGCTATCGCCTCCGAACTCGATACCGACGGCCCCGGTGTACCCATCGTCGTCTTCAATCCTCTCAACATCGCCCGCGAAGATGTCATCGAAGCGAAAGTCACCTTCCCTGGAACAACACCGAAGGCAGTTCGCGTAGTCGATGGGAAAGGCCAGACCGTACCGTCGCAAGTAGAAGGTGGCCGCGTACTCTTTCTGGCTAAAGCTCCCTCTGTCGGCTACGCCGTCTACAGCGTCGTTCCCTCTTCGAAAGCGGCATCATCCTCGGAGTTGAAGGTCACACAGTCCTCGATTGAAAACGCCCGTTATATCGTCAAGCTAAACGCCGGAGGGGACGTCTCCAGCATCTACGACAAGCAGTTGAAGAAAGAGCTGCTTTCCGCGCCCATTCGTCTCGCCATCTCCAACGACAAACCCAAAGTCTATCCTGCCTGGAACATGGATTTCGACCAGGAGCAGGCTGCTCCACGTGCCTATGTTGCGGGACCGGCAACGATCCGAATCAAGGAAAAGGGCCCAGTCCGGGTCTGTCTTGAGGTGACGCGCGAAACCGAGGGCTCCAAATTTGTTCAAACAATCAGCCTATCGGCTGGCGATAACGGCAATCGTGTCGAGTTTGGAAACGCGATCGATTGGAAGACCTTATCTGCGAACCTCAAAGCGACCTTCCCTCTCAGCGCTTCCAATCAGAACGCCACCTACAACTGGGACATAGGGACGGTTCAACGCCCTAACGCAAGCGAGCGACAGTTCGAAGTCGCCTCACATCGATGGATCGATCTTACCGACAAGAGCGGCTCCTACGGAGCGACCATTTTGACGGACTACAAAAATGGTTCGGACAAGCCGAATGACAATACCGTTCGTTTGACTCTCATGCGTTCGCCCGGAATCGAACCGCCCGCCAACGGTCGCCCGTCAGGCTATACCGATCAGGCTAATCAGGACTGGGGTCACCATGAGTTTATCTTCGGTCTCGCGGGTCACGCAGGCGATTGGCAGACCGCGCAGACCGATTGGCAAGCATACAGGTTGAATCAACCGATCATGAGCTTTCAGACAACAAAACACAAAGGCTCCCTCGGCAAAACTTTTTCTCTGGTTCGCCTGAGCAATTCGCGGGTCCGTGTGCTTGCCTTGAAGAAAGCCGAAAACAGCGACGAGATCATTTTTCGTATGGTCGAGCTTGACGGCAAGCCCACTACTGAAGTTCAAGTATCGTTCCCTGCTCCAGTAGTCGCGGCACGCGAAGTCAACGCACAAGAACAGCCGCTCGGTTCCGTCGATCTCAATAACGGAGAGCTGAAGCTTTCATTCACCCCCTACCAGACGAGAACGCTCGCGCTACGTCTCGGAACTCCAGCCAATAAACTTGCGGCGATCACCTCGACGCCCGTCAAGCTGTCTTATGACCTTGCAGTTGCAAGCAATGACGATACGACAACTGCGGGCGCAGGGATCGACAGCAAGGGTCAGGCGATGCCGGCAGAAGCACTTCCCCAGACCCTCAAATTTCATGACGTAGATTTCCAGCTTGCTTCCGCAAAAACCGGTAGCCCCAACGCAATCGTGGCAAAGGGACAGACAATCACACTTCCGGAAGGAAACTTCAACCGCATCTACCTTCTCGCTGCAGCTGCAAACGGAGATCAAAAAGCCACGTTTGAGGCAGGCATGACCAAAGCTGACCTTACTATCCAGAATTGGACAGGGTTCATCGGCCAGTGGGATACGCGGCTGTGGAAGAATGAGCCTTCGCGAGACTGGGCGATCTCGGCCAATCATGCAGTATGGCCTCCGGCGGATCTGCAACAACGCGAGCAACGAGCGCCCTCTCCGCGCTACCCGGAAGACTACCTCGGCATCACTCCTGGCTATGTGAAACCCGCAGCTCTCGCGTGGTACGTCTCCCATCTTCACACTCCTGAAGGATTGAATCAGCCCTATCAATACTCTTACCTATTCGCCTATTCCATTCCCGTAGACGCTGGAGCCAAAACGCTGAAACTTCCGAACAACGAGAATATTCGGATTCTGGCGATCTCCGTCGCGAGCGAAAATCCAAAGGTGAGCACAGCCTCGCCTCTCTTTGATACGTTGAACAGAACCGAGCCGGAAAACACCGCGACAGAAGCCAAGAATTAGCTTTTCGGCTTCTCGCCAAATAAGGTTGAACTAAGTATGAGGATCCACCCGAAGTATTACGCTTCCCTGTTTTTTTTGACGACAGCATCGTTCGTGTACGCACAAACTGCATCAGACATTGATCCGATGCTCGGTGCGGACAAGGGTGGGAATGTATTTGTCGGACCGACACTTCCCTTCGGCATGGCAAAGCCAGGTCCCGACTACGGTGACAACGAAGGCAATGCAGGTTGGAAAGCGAACGGAAACCTGAATGGTTTTTCTCAGCTCCACGTCTCAGGTACAGGGGGCGGCCCAAAATACGGCAACATCCTCATACAGCCCGCAGTTGGAAAGGCCGATCCTCTCCACAGCGCGGCGCCTCGCAAAAAGGAACATGCGGAGGTGGGGTATTACTCCGTCATACTAGGCAATTCAGGCATCACAGCCGAAGTCACGACAGCGCGCCGTACTCCCATCTATCGATTGACCTATCCCAGGAACGGCGAGCGCACTCTTCTGGTCGATGTAGGCCATCTCCTGATGCGAAGGCACGATTCCCCTCATCGTTACCATGAGAGCCAGATCGTCTCTTCCACGCAGGTTCAGGTCCTATCGCCGACAGAAGTCGCTGGCGTGCAGTCCTCTGTGATGGGATGGAATATCCAGACCACTCCCATGAAGGTCTACTTCTATCTGGTGACCGACACACCCGCAGTCGTCAGCGGCACCTGGGAAGATGGGAAGGCGGTTGTGCCCGGCTCAAAGTCGGCCAGTTACAAGATGCCATTTACCATGGCTACCTTACCTGCGCCTCCGGCGCCAATCGTCAGCACCGGCGCGTACTTGACATTTGCTGCCGGCGAAAAGCCGGTGATGGTCAAAGTGGGCATCTCCTTTGTCTCCATCGATCAGGCAAAGAAAAATGCCGAAACGGAGATCTCCGGTTTCGACTTCGATAGCACACGCAAAGCCGTTGTCAATGCATGGAACAAGGAGCTTTCGCCGGTAAAGATTGAAGGAGGTACTACGGGCGAGCGGCAGCAGTTTGCCACCGGGCTCTACCATTCCATGCTCATGCCTGTGGATCGCACCGGCGAAAATCCTTTGTGGAAGAGCGTTACACCGTACTATGACGACTTTTACTGCATCTGGGATACGTTCCGGTCGTCCACCCCACTTCTTACCCTGATCGATCAAAAGCGTGTCGTATCCATACTGCAGGCCCTCCTGGAGATTCAGGACCACGACCACTTCTTTCTCGATGGCCGGTCCGGCAACTTCTCCGGCAGAACCCAGGGTGGCTCTGACGCTGAAATGATGTTCACCGATGCCTTTGTAAAGCATCTTCCCGGATTGGATTGGGAGCGGGTTTATCGAGCTATGGTTCACGACGCGGATGCCAATTCTCCGGAACCGATTCGTTTCGGGCGAGGCGATATGGATGACTGGAAGAAGCTCGGTTATCTCTCCATCGAACACTCCGATCCCATAGGCGGTCCTGACCGGCCCGGATCACGCTCGATGGAGTACGCAGCAAATGACTACGCCGTAGCTCTAATGGCCAAAGGGCTTCATCACAACGCGGACGCCGAGAAGTTCCTCGCACGCTCGCAGAACTGGAAGAAGTTGTGGTACCCGGAAGCGGTCGATCGCACCGAAGGCGGAGAGGTGAAGGGCTTCATCTGGATGCGGCACGCTGACGGAAGCTGGAAGGCGAACTTCAATCCTCACCTGGTGGGAACCTGGTATCAGGACAATTTCTACGAGGCAACAACCTGGACCTATTCACTCTATGTGCCTCAGGATGTTCGCGGCCTCATCGCAACCGCTGGGGGCCAGTCAGCGTTTAAGAAACGCCTCGACCTATTCTTCGCTCCCGGCGTGGCAGGACGATATCGCTACGATGTCGGAAACGAACCCGGTTTCCTTGCTCCCTATCTCTATAACTGGATCGGAGAACAGAGCAGCACTGCCAGGCATATCCGCTCCATACTCCCCGCCAGTTATCACACCGGCCCGGATGGCCTGCCTGGCAACGACGATTCCGGCGCGATGGGTTCCTTCCTGGTCTTCAATCAACTGGGTTTCTTCCCCGTAGCCGCTCAGGACATCTATCTCATCGGCTCGCCGACCTTTTCGCGCTCTTCCATCCACCTGTCCAATGGAAAGGACTTTTCGGTTGTCGCAGAGAACACCTCGTCTCACAACATCTATATCGAAAAAGCGACCTGGAACGGAAAACCATACCATCGTTCCTGGTTTACGCACGAGCAACTCATGTCGGGCGGCGAGCTCAGGCTTACCATGACCGACAAACCAGTACATTGGGACACGGATGCTCCTCCACCTTCCATGTCTGACAAGCAGGGATCGAAGTAGTCGAGCCTTGCTTTCGGTCTATGCAGCGTCCTAATGCGTAAGTGTCAGGCTTTTGATCTTCCCGATAGCCCAATCAATTTGGGCTTGGTTCTGTCCCGGATCGAGACGAGCCTTTTGCAACAGCGGAATCGCGTCCTGATCGCCTTGCCACGCGAGAATGCGAATCAGCTTCGCACGTATCTTCGGATCGGCGCGTTCCATGGCCTTTCGAATCACCGGCAAGGCCGCCGGACTTGCCTTGCTCAGAATCCACTCGGCCCGGTTTGCAATCGTTGGATTCGACGAACCAAGCTGCTGAATGACCGGTTCCGGATCTGTTCCAATTCTGTCCCACAGTTGGTACCCCGCTACCAGGCCAATAACATGAGAGTAGTCCTCGACCGGGCGGAAAGACTGGAACGTCAGCTCTCGAAGAGCCGTGTCAGGAGGCAGTTTTTCGATAGCCTGAACCAGCTTCATCTGCTCCCGATACTCCTCGATGATCGGATCGATCTCCTGCTGGGTCAGCTGTGGCTTCCCGCGTCTTACGTATTGCGCATAATCTTCAGCGGCATGCCGTTCCTCTCTGGCTAACAGTGCGGGAACTTCTTTGGCGGCAACCTCAGGATCATGACGTACGAGAGCCAGCGCCGCTGCCGCCCGCACCGTGGGACTATCGTTCCTGAGAAAAGGCACCAATCTGTCTGCAGAAACCTCCCCCTCACACTGGCTGATTGCAAGCAGGATCTCTTTGAGTACCTCAGGATCCCGTTCCTGCAACTTCATCGCAAGTACGCCCGCTACGGGAGCATGGATATTGCCAAGCGCCCATGCGGCGTTTTTTCGCGCATCTCCATTCGGCGCGGAGAGAGCACTTAGAAACACGGCCTCTTGAGCGCGAGGCATACTACGGACCAACGCTACTGCGGCCGCTCTCGAAACCTGATCGTCCTTGTCCCAAAGGAGCTGAACGAAAAGAGACCGGGTCGGAAAGCCATAGTATCGCGACAGCTCCCGGATAGCGTCCGTGCGCGATGCAGTAGAGCCAACAGATGCAAGCTTTGCCAGCGCATTCAGCTTTGTTTCTACGGGTCTGCCGACAGCCTCCGCCCCTATCCGCGGATAGTCCACGTTGATCGCATCGACGCCTGCGGCTACCGCCGCTCGCATCGCATCCAGATCCATCTCGTACGGGGTCTCGGAGAAGTTCGCAATCACAAACCGGCCCTTTCGATGCAGCTTGTCAACCTGTTCCCGGGTACACTTAGGCCCCACAGATCCACTCGCATCACCATTTGCTGACGGATCCAGAGTTTTCACATCCTCCGACTCGCCGCCAAAGATCACCTTCTGCAACATATCCTCTTGTCTCAACTCAGCGAGTAATTGCAGACCTATTCCTTTCGTCTTGACATCCAGATAGAGTCCAACTCCCTGCTCCCGAGCGACCCGCAGTGCATCCTCCAAGCGAGGGATACGCAGCGAAGGAAATCGTTCACCCATCCAGGTACCCGTCTCCAGCATCTCCAGCTCGTCCCAGGATGTTCGCTCGACATTCCCCATGCCACCGGTAAGCCGCTCGAGCATATCGTCATGGTTGAGCACCAGCTTCCCATCAAGAGTGCGACGAACATCAATTTCGACGATGTCGCATCCCATGCGTGCAGCCAGTCCAAGTGACTCCAACGTGTTCTCAGGAAGATCTCGATTCGCCGTCCGATGACAGATCAACTTCGTTCTGCCGCCGCGCTGGAGAATCCCCCCTCGTGTATACGAGGTTATAAAGACGAGCAGAAACAAAAGTACCGCCGTCTTTCTCATCGGTAAAATCATTGACAACCTCTACGCCGCGCACTCTGCTTCTAAACAAAACTGGAGAGAGGAAAACCTCAGAACAGGTACTTCAGCGCAAATTGAATAAGGCGTGGATGAGGCCCCCCCTGCTCGCTCGTAATCTGGCCGAAGCCGGGGCTCGCAACCGCCGGCAGCAAAGGATTTCCATAGCCAAGGCTCGTGTTGGGATTGCCAAACTGTGGCGTGTTCGTCAGGTTGAAGGACTCTGCGCGAAACAAAAAGCTCTTTCTCTCCGTTACTGGAAAAATCCGCTCCGCAGCAAAGTCAAGATTGTGTTGTCCCGGTCCTCGAACAATACCGACGCCGCTGTTACCGAAGTCCTCATCCGCGATGCTTGTCCCATTCGCTACCATGGGCGCACGCATAAAAGCATCGGTGTTAAGATAGCGGCCATTTCCCACCACCCGCGAGAAGATCGATCCACTGGTGGTAAGCTTCCCGGCGGGCGCCAACTGTGCGCGTGTCTGGCTGCCAAGCAAACCGTAAACATTTCCAGCATTGCCATCGAACACGCTCAGCGCCGCACCGGACTGGAACAATGCGATTCCTGAAAACCTCCAGTCAGCAACTGTGTGCCGGACAACTGCAGGCGCAAAATTCAGCGACGGTGTAGACCAGATGAAATTCACCACAAAGCGGCTCGCCCGGTCGCTGTTCGCCAAGCCATACGAGGAGTTACGGATGTCGAGCTGATTATTCGTCGGTAGCTGTAGTTCGAAGACGTCAAGCCCTCCTTCGCCGTTCACCTCGTCCAGATTCTTCGACCACGTATAGCTTCCCTGCAGTTGCAGGCTGCGGCCCATTCGCCGGATAACACTTGCTTGCAGCGAGTTGTAATTCGCCACAAACACCGAATCCGTGAACAGTGATCCCGGGCTCACACCCTGAACTGGCATGCGAGCAATAACGTTGCTCGTGGAGTTGGTGGTCTCTCCGTTGATTGGATTTTGCGGACTTGCCAGCAGCGCCTGATCAAACTCGACCTGCCCGGGTCTGTCTACCGATTGGGTTCCCACATACCCGAGTTGGAACACATAGTTTCTTCCCGCGTCGTATTGGAGACTGAGGTTGTATTCGTAGGTCTTGCCGTCCTTCAAGTTGGGATTCGTTCCCTGAACAAATGGGGTTCCAAAGGGCACCAGCGGCGTGAACACGGGGAAGCTTGCTCTGGGTGGCACCCTTGCTGCCGCAAATGGGTCCTGCAGCGAGGCCGTTCCATTCGGCGGTCCTCCATTGAAGACCGACATTGCAAATGGAATCTGACCGAGCGTAGCTTCAGGAACGTTGGCCGAATGGCGATCGTAGTACATGCCGAATCCGCCGCGCAGAACCAGCATCGGCTTCTCTGTCACTTGCCAGACAGCCCCGAGTCTCGGGGAAACATCGCCATACGGTGTTCTGTAAAAACCCGCAAATGAGTTCTGTGTCACACCCTCGGGAAATGGCCCCTGGAAGTTCGAAGATACGCGGAACCCCCGAAAGGTCCCTGAGTCTGGAATTGGCCCTTTGATCGCCTGATCAGGATCAAAGTTCGTCAAACGTCCATTGATTTCGGAGGGTGCGCCGAAGATCTCGTAACGTAACCCTACATTGATCGTGAGTCGCGGATGAATCCGAATATCATCCTGCGCAAACCCAGCAACGTCAATATAGCGCTCATCCCTGCGAAAAATTCCGCCGCCAGCGATGCTCAGTCCGACATTGCTCAGTCCTAACGGACTATTATTCTGCGACGCGCTCTGGCCAACCAGAAGATCCGGTACACCCGCAATCATAAGATTGCCGTCAACCTGCTGCGGTTGATCTTCATGCACCTGATGCCACTTCACCTCAGCCCCGAAACGAGCATTGTGACGTCCCTTGGTGAACGCCAGCGTATCCTGCGCAACGAACGTATTGGTCACAGACCAGTCAGTCGGTGTTCCGCCGTCGCCAATCTGGAACCCGCCCACAGTGATTGCAGGCATATTCAGGCCAGGGCCTGTTGCTCCGGTTGGCGTGCCGATACCAATGTCTTGAGCAGCGATTGGATTTGCTTGCGTGACCAGACCGTCATAACGAACAAAACCGAATCTGCCGATGTTCGTCGTATTCGAATTGAAGACATGAGTATCCGTCAGTACGAAGATCGTGTTCCGGTTCCGTGCATCGGTGGGCCATCCCGGAAGGTTCTCGCCATTCGGTGCGAAGGGCAGCTGTATCGTGCCGCGAGAGTAGAAAAACCGTCCCGCCAGAGTATTGCGCTCATTGACGACCTGATCGAGGTTTACCGCGAACTGATCTTCGCGATAATGTGAAGGTGGAGAGAAGGTCGAAAGCCCCAAAGGCAATTGATCTGCGGGGTCAGTCCCACTACTCGGAGACAACGGCACCTGAGGACTCGGAATGGCAAACTGCCCATTGGGCAGCTTCGCATTCAATATAGCGAGTGCAACCGGGCTGATATTAGATCCATCACAGGCGACCTGCGTTCCCCCAGCCGTTGTCAGATAACCGACAGATGGCTTTCCGTCGGAACCGGCATGACCCGCCGGACAAAACTGTGCACCCAGCGTCTTAGCCGAACGGTCAGAGGTCAACATCGGCAGCGTGGCCGTCTTCAGGCTGCCAAGACCATTGACTTGGGTGACTCCCTGATACGACGTGAAAAAAAAGGTGCGATCCTTGAAGATCGGCCCACCGATCGCCCCGCCAAACTCATTCTGTTTTAGATCGGCTCGAGGCTGGCCAGCCAGCTTTGAGAAGAAATCGTTGGCGTTAAATATATTGTTTCGGACGAACTCCCATGCGCTCCCATGGAACTGGTTTGTGCCTCGTGTGCTCACCAGGTCAACGTTTGCTCCTGAACCTCGCCCGTAATTTGCATCGTAGTTTGCTGTCTGTACCCGAAACTCTTCAATCGTGTCAGGAGCTGGAACTGCTGTACCTACCTCAAAATTTTGCGCCGTCGCAGCGGAATTCTCCTGAAGATTGTTAGCGTCGATTCCATTGAACTGAATATTGTTGGAGGTCGGCGTGGCTCCATTCGAAGTAACATTTTGTGTTCCGTTTCCGAGCGTCGTCGCGGTCGGAAGATCCGCTATGACTCCAGGAGAAAGACCCAGAATCTGCGTATAGTTACGGCTCGACAAGGGGAGTGCGCGAATCGCCGTGGCATTAACGAGCCCGCCCAACGTTGCATTCGCCGTATCCGCAGAGATCGTATCGACCTTCACCTCGATACTCGAATTCGCGGGAGCCACAATAAGTCGAAGACTCAAAGATGTGGTGTGGCTTACAGAGACCTCCACCGCATTCAACTTGTTTTCCGCAAAGCCTGGCACCGTCACAGTTACCGTGTACAGCCCGGGAGTCAGTAACGGAACACGGAACAGCCCTTCGTCTGTGGTCTTTGCCGACCTTGAAAAGTGAGTCGCATTGTCCATAACCGTGACTTCGGCATTCTGCGCCACTCGGCCATCGGGATCGTAGACAAGTCCTGCGATGGCTCCGGTACCCGGAGTCTGGGCGACGGCAGAAGCAGAAAGAAAAAGAACTAAGGCACTCCCCAGAACTGAACACTTCATCGCGTAGATCCTGGAAAGAATCGATCTCAGTCGAGTAGCCACATTTGCCTCGCAAAAAATAAATACAGCTACTCAAATGGCTCAATTGTCTTCTTGGGAAAGATGTCTCGTCGGTAACTTGCAATTGTCTCGTTACTGACAACAGGGCCGATGCATCGACCAGTAGACGGACTGAGTCCATCTACTGAACCTCTCCCAAGAGCAATGACGACAACAGATTCGCTGCTTAAAGAGAGTTAACATCCCGTTCGCGCACGAGATGTCAGGCAAATGTTTCCGTCTTGTCATTCTTTGTGTTCAGGCAGGTCTATCTTATGGGCAGCAGACTAAATAGTCTCTTTACATGAAAAAGAAGATCTATAAATTCCTTGTCAAGAACGCAGACAAAGGTCTTTAACTGTCACGGGATAAAGTAGAAACGCGACGAATCTATTTAGGATTCACCCAGGACCGATTCTTTGAGCTCGCAAGCTCCGCATCCAGCAGTCTCATCTGACGCAAGCCATCCTTCATCTGAGGATAGTCTGCAGGCAGTGAGGGATCCGCGATTGATGCATAAAATCTCCGGAACACCTGCTTGAACGTGTCATCATAACCTTCACTGTGGCCGCCCGGCAGGTCCGCATACTTGCCTGCTGACGGAAGCAACAGCGACGGGTCCTTGATGATGATCTGGTTTGGCGTATTCCGATTCCCAATCCAAAGCTCATCAGGCCGCTCCTGATTCCAGGCAACGGACGCCTTCGTCCCGTAGATCTCCACACTCAGCCCATTCTTCCGGCCGGCGGAAACCTGGCTCGCCGTCATCGCTCCTCGAGCCGATTGGCCCAGGCGGAAGATGACCGCGCCGAAATCTTCTGTCGTCACTGGAGTGATATCGACATCTTCTTCCGACGGCATCTTCCCCGTAAAGCTCTCCACGCTCCGCTTCGGCTGTTTGCGGGTCGGGAAAAATATCTGAAGATCCGCACACAGGGACTGTACTTGCAGGCCTGTAATATGTTCGACCATATCGAACCAGTGCGACCCAATGTCCGCCATCACCCTTGAGGGCCCTGAGGCCTTCTCGTCGACTCGCCAGTTCCAGTCGGTGTCAAACATCATCCAGTCCTGCGAGTACGTTCCCTGCGCTACAAGAACGTCGCCCAACTGACCAGCTTCCCGCATTCTGCGCATCTGCTGCACCATCGGGTAAAAGCGCAGGTTGTGGCATACGCAGTTGCGCAGACCTGTCTCAGCAGCAAGGGCAGTAAGCTCTTCGGCCTCCTGCGTCGATACCGCAACCGGCTTCTCGCACAAGACATTCTTCCCAGCCAGTAGACTCGCCTTCGCAATCGGATAATGAGAGGCGTTTGGCGTGCAGATATGCACGGCATCAAGAGTGGGGTCTTTCAGCAGTTCTTTGTAATCCGTAACTGCCGCAGGGACATCATAGAGATCCGCAAGCTTCTTCGCCGAATCCATCTGTCTGCCTGCAACCGCAATGACATCCACATGCTCTACACGGCGAAGAGCTTCCAGATGCACCCGCCCCATAAATCCAGTTCCAATCACCGCAGTCTTCAACCGGCTCACATCCGCTCCTCTACATTATAAGTTCTTGGCTACAGCTAAACCCACCACGCTGCTGCGGGCTTCTCCTGGATCACAATCTCTTGCAGGAAACGCGCCGCCTTGCTCAGACCTTCTTCCGGCGACAGCAAGCTATCCTCATGTTCGATCGAAAGAACATCGTCATAGCCATACATCCGCAGGGTTGAGACAAACTCCTTCCACCACTCGGCGCCGTGGCCATATCCGCACGTACGGAAGATCCAGCTTCGATTTCGTTCATCCGTGTAAGGCTTTGTATCCAACACGCCCGCCTTGACCAGATTCGCTGAATAAATCTGCGTGTCCTTGGCATGGACATGGAAGATCGCATCGCCGAGGACGCGAATCGCTCCAATCGGATCGATGTTCTGCCAGAACATGTGGCTGGGGTCGTAGTTGCACCCTACATTAGCTCCTGCAATCGCACGCAGCTTTAGCAGCGTCTCCGGGCTGTAAACAACAAAACCGGGATGCATCTCAATCGCAATGCGAACTCCGTGATCTGCGGCAAACTTCGCATGCTCCACCCAGAAAGGAGCAACCACCTCATTCCACTGCCAATCCAGCACCTTCAGGAAATCAGGCGGCCATGGGCAGGTGATCCAGTTCGGTGACGATGCCGTGGGCGAATCTCCCGGACATCCTGAGAAATCAACCACCGTCTTAATCCCCAGCTTCTCCGCCAGCAGGATGGTGTCGCGGCTGACCTTTACCATCGCATCCCGTTGTGCCTTGTCAGGGTGCAACGGATTTCCGTGGCAGCTCAGTGCGCTGATAGTGACTCCATGATCCTTCAACGCCTTCTGAAACTCTGCGAGTTCGTTAGCATGGTCCAGCATGGAAAGCTTGGCGTGCGCTCCGCCCGGATAGTTCCCCGTCCCCAGCTCGACCGTATGAATGTCATACGTTTTCAACTTCTTCAGCACCGCATCCAAAGACAGTTGCGACAACAACGGTGTGAATACGCCAACCTTCATGCTTCTCTCCTCAAGTCCAGGGATGTACAGTTTTCGCGCTACCAAAGAATACTCTGCGACAGGCCAGGAAAGGCAACCCAGCCTGCAGGAAATTCATACAGAACTCACCACGCAGAAACTTTCACCGCGCTGATGGAGCTCAAATCTGCACTATCTCTCGCCGATCTGATCTGGCAAGGTCCACGCAAACAGAACGCCACCGCTTCCAATAAGAACATACTGCTTGCCGTCCAGTTCATAGCTGATCGGTGAAGTGCCAATGATCGACCCTGTATTAGCATGCCAAAGCGTCTTTCCATCCGTGGTACTCAGAGCCAGGGCATTTCCATGGAAATCTCCCGTGAAGGTTATCCCTGAACCGGTCGTCAGCACGCCCGCCGACGCACTGTTGCCAAGATCGTGCGTCCATCGCACCTTTCCGGTCTGATAATCGATCGCCTTCACGATGCCCTTCGACCACACGCTGTAGTCGGCCCCTGCCCATCCGTACGTTCCATCTGCCGCTTTTGAAAAATAGATGCTGTATGCCTCCCGCGCGCTGACCACAAACAATCCTGTCTTCGGGTCAAAGCTGGGCGATCGGAAATTTGCCGCACCATTTTCATCGGGAGCGATAAGTCGGCCATCCGGAGCCGGCTCTTTGGCCGGATTCGGAATCGGCCGGCCATCTTTATCAAGCCCAAGCGACCAATTGACCGGGCTATAAGGAACTGTCAGCAGGCTCTTGCCGTTCGTCCTATCCAGAACGACAAAATATCCATTGCGCGAGGCCTGCATCAGCATCTTGTGCGGTGTTCCTTTGAAGGTTCCATCCACAAGCACCGGCGTCTCCGCAGCATCCCAGTCATGCGTATCGTGCGGAGATACCTGGAAGGACCACGCCAGCTTGCCGTCATCAGGGTTCAGAGCAACAATGCTGCACGTATGCGGGTCATCGCCGGGCCGCGTAGCTCCCGCAAGCACAGGGGTCGGATTTCCCGTTCCCCAATAGATCAGGTGCAGTTCTGGATCATACGTTCCCGTCATCCACGTCATGCCGCCCGTTCGGTCTTTCGGCGTGCTGTCCCAATGCCATTGCTGCTTGCCGGTCTCAGGGTCAAACGATTTCAGATAACCGTGAAGATTATCGAAATCACCAGACACTCCAACAATCACATGATTGCCCACAACAAAGGGAGACATCGTGGTCCAGTACCCCTTCGTCACATCCGCGACCTCGACGTTCCAGAGAACCTTTCCTGTCTTCGCATCGAGAGAAATCAGGTGGCCATCCGGTGTCAGGAAATAGATCCATCCTTTGAACGCGCCCACGCCACGCTGGCCGATATGCAGGCCTTTATTCGGAGGAGCCGTATAGTGCCACAGCTGATGACCGTTTCTCGCATCGACCGCCCAGACATGATCCGGCAACGTAAAGTACAGAACTCCGTCAATCAGCAAAGGCGACGACTTCAAGCCTGCCTGCATGCCGGTCTGGAACGCCCAGGCAAGGCTCAGGTTGTGTACATTCTGCGGTGTAATCTGCGTAAGCTTTGTATGCCGCTGTCCCGTGTAGTCACCGTGATACAGAGGCCAGCTGTCCGGCCCCGGTTTGAGCAAAGTCGCACTATCCAGTCCCTGGCCTGCTGCAAATCCTCCCAGGCCAAGCACAAGCGCCAGAACAGACCCTGCAAACGCTCCCGCGTCCTTCCATCGATTCATAGATATCTCTCTCAGCCTCTCGAGCACCATCACCGCAGCGTCTGCAGGTAAGCCATCAAGTTGTGAACGTCATCGTCCGTGTACTTACTGAAGAGTTCCGCATGCGCTTCCTGCGGCGCATCGATCTTGTACTTGATCTTCTTCACCGGCCAGGACTGATAGGTTCCATCCGCCTGCAAAATCCCCAGCGTAAATTCGTCGTGATATTCGACCTGCCCCTCAACGACCTTACCGGATGGCAACGTCACCGTCGCCCTGCTCTTTGCGTCCCGGGGATATAACATGTGTTCCTCGAGCTGCAGTCCCTGATACTTGGTAGCAATATGCGCAAGGTCTCCAGTTGCCGAGTGGCATTTGGAACACGTCCCTGCCCCTTCAAAATATTGTTTTCCCGCAGCTACATTTCCCGTCTGCAGGTCCGATACATCGACGCCCTTCCGCTGACCAGCCTTTTGAGCCTTCAGCTGCTGCGCATGAATAAATGCCACAACGTCCGCCATCTCTGCGTCTGAAAGGGTGAAGGGAGGCATCTTGCCGGGACGGCCATTCCGCACGACATCCGCGATCTTGTCTCCATTCACGTCATCGTGCACCAGCTTCGAGCGAGTCAAGTCGGGGCCACTCTCGCCACCTCCCGCATCGCGGCCGTGACAGAACGCGCACTTCTGTTGGAACTGAGTGTTCCCGGCCTCAATATGGGCCACCATCTCCGGGCTCGGCTTCGCAGGCGGCGGTGCCTGCCCCGCGGCAGGAAAAACAAAAAGACTTCCGCCTACACAAAGCACCCCTGCCAACGTACCCCACACAAGCTTTGCACTCCGCATCGTTGTCCTATCTATCTCCTGCCAAGAAACATTACAGGATCGCCACTGCGAATGGCAGAATCTACCGCTCTAGACCCATCCACCAAACCTATTCGCTTCGCAACGAACCTAATCATATTTTCAACACTCAAAAAATATAAACCTAATTCTTTCTTTTCTTGCTAACTAATTTATTAGTTGTCCGTCCGATTGACAGGCGCGAATATGCCACCAAAGAGATCCAACACGCTGACAGAGGCTGAACTCCGGCTCATGAAGGTCCTCTGGGAACGAGGCGAATCGGCAGTCTCGGACTTAGTTGCAGGCGTCTCCGACACCACTCCCCTGGCCTATACCTCCGTCCTGACGACCATCCGGATTCTGGAAAGAAAGGGATACGTCAGCCACCGGCAGGAAGGCCGCGCTTTCCTGTACAGCCCGTGCGTCGCGGAGCACGAAGCCGGTCAAAGTGAGGTCCGCCAGTTGCTGCAGCGGTTCTTCGGCAACTCGCGCGAGCGGCTGCTCCTTTCGCTGCTGGGAGACGACGAAGTCTCTCCTGATGAACTGCAAAGACTCAGAGAAACAATCGCTCGCACTCCCGAAGAGGAGAATCGCTAATGTTGCAGCATCTGATCGACACGCTGACCTTGTTCTCCGCCGCAGCCTCAGGGTCGCTGCTCAACGCAATCGCGCAGGGACTTGTGCTCACCGCCGCCGTAACCATCTGCCTTCGTCTTCTTCCAGGAATCAAACCCGCGGCGCGGTTCGTCGTCTGGTTCTCCGTCCTCTTCGCTGTTCTCTGTCTCCATCTGATTCCAGGATTAAAGACCAACCTTGATTCGCCTCTCTCTTCCAACACGGCATCCTTTTATCTTGACTTCCGATGGAGCGTCTTGATCCTTGGTCTGTGGGGTGCTCTCTCGCTCCTTCGCGCAATCAAGCTCGTCAAAAGCGTATTCGAGCTACGCCGGATCGCATCGTCTGCCACGCCTCTACCCGCCAGTTCTCAAGATCCGCAGCTTCTCAAAGCTGGCCTTCGATCGGCGGAGGTCTGCACCTCCTCCGTAGTGGATCGCCCCAGCGTCGTCGGCTTTCTCCATCCACGGATCCTTTTACCCGAGGACCTGATCTCAAAACTATCTGACCAGCAACTCGAACAGATCCTCCTCCACGAGATGGAACATCTGCGGCGTCGCGACGACTGGACCAATCTCTTCCAGAAGATCGCCTTGATCCTGTTCCCTCTCAATCCGGTTCTCTTTTGGGTCGAGCGCCGTCTCTGCGTCGAACGGGAGCTTGCATGCGACGACTGCGTTCTCAATTTCACCTCGGCGCGTAAAACCTACGCAACCTGCCTCGCTAATCTCGCCGAGCACTCCTTGGTCCGCCGGGGAGTCTCTCTCGCACTCGGTGCCTGGGAAAAACAATCGGAGCTCTCTCGCAGAGTCCATCGCATTCTCAGCAAACCCCAGAGCACCATGAAAGATCGGACAGCAAACCTGATCACCGGCACATTGATGACTGGACTTCTGGGGGGAGCCCTCTTCTTCGCGCACAGTCCGGAATTGATCAGCTTCGGGCGTCCCTCTTCAAACGCTCTCTCTGCGGAAATCCCTGCAACAACCGTCCCCGCGGACTCGGTCTCACGACGGCACCTCACCGCGGTCCCTGTGAAAGCTGTTCTTCCACAGTCACAGAAGACCTCCACCCGGGCCCGTCAGTCCGTTCGTCCTCCGACTTCGGTCAAAGCGATTCACCGCATCCCAAAACCCCGGCAGCAGCAATGGATCGTCCTTACGCACTGGCAGTCTGTCTCTGAGCAACCAAGGCCCGTTCTCGCCGTTTCGGAATCCACGACCACCTCATCTTACGCAGCCGTCTCCGTTGGAAACGGCTGGCTCATCTTCCAACTCTAACCATCTGATTTCGAGCACAAGGAGCCGAAAGTCATGTCTTTATCAACTAATCAATTAGTAGCAAAGGCCAGAAAACTGGCTCTCCCCGCGGCACTGATAGGCAGCTTCGGCCTTGGCGCCGCAATCTTCGTTGGTGGAGGTGGCGTACATGCCGCCGGAGCCTTCAGCGCCGCTCCCCTCGATGACCATAGTGTCGGGGCTCTTACCTCGCTCGATCAAGCGATGGAATCCGTGGCCTCCCGCGTTACTCCCGCAGTGGTGAACATCGCCGTGACCAGCAAGGGACAGCAGCACGAGGTCGCCGACTCAGACGATCAACTGCAGGGCCTCCCTCCAGGCTTCGCGCAGTTCTTCGGCGGACGCGGCGCGCCGCAGCAGCCGCAGATTGAGCATGGCATCGGCAGTGGTGTCATCATCTCGCCCGACGGCTACATCGTCACCAACAACCATGTCGTCGACGGGGCGACTGAGATCAAGGTCACGCTGAATGATCGTCGCGTCCTCACAGGAAAGCTCGTCGGAACGGATAAATTGACCGACCTCGCAGTCGTCAAAGTCAACGCCAGCGATCTGCCGAGCATCGCGTGGGGCGACTCCAGCAAACTGCATCCAGGACAGACCGTTCTTGCCTTTGGCAGCCCGTTCGGCTACTTCCAATTCTCCGTCACCCGTGGAATCGTCAGCGCAGTCGACCGGCCAAATCCATACTCTGACGACGCTCGTAAACCCGGTGGATTCATCCAGACCGACGCTGCCATCAATCCCGGCAACTCTGGCGGAGCACTCGTCAACTCGCATGGAGAACTCGTCGGAATCAACACCTTCATCATCTCCAACAGCGGCTCCTTTGCCGGTGCTGGCTTCGCCATTCCCTCACAGATCGTTCGTTCCACGGCCGAGCAGCTGATGAAGCATGGCAAAGTCGATCACGGCTATCTCGGAATCAGCCTCAACGATGTGACCCCTGCCAATGCTCACTTCTTCAATCTGCAGACAGCGACCGGCGCCATCGTCTCGCAGGTAACGCCAAACTCACCGGCCAGCAAAGGTGGACTGCATCGAGGCGACGTCATCTCGGAGATCAACGGTCAGAAGATCACCGACGGCAGCGCGCTGCAGGTTGCTGTCAGTCAGATGACACCCGGAACCAACATCTCCCTCGGAATTTTGCGGGATGGCAAACCTATGGCTCTCAATCTCACTGTTGGGCAGTTCCAGAAGAACGCCGACGTCGCAGACAACGATGACAGCCCTTCCTCCCAGAAAGGAAAGCTTGGTCTCGCCGTCAGCGATCTCACCCCGGATCTCCGGCAGCAGATCAATGCGCCAGACCAGCTCAGCGGCGTTGTCGTCCAGAACGTGCGGCCCGCAAGCCCCGCAGAGGATGCCGGTCTGCAGCCCGGCGATGTCATCGTTGAGGTCAATCGTCAGGCCACCACCTCGGCAAGCCAGTTCGTCAACCAGGTTCACAAAGACGACACCTCAGGGAAAGACCTTCTGCTTCTGGTCTGGTCCAAAGGCAGCGCAAGCTATCGCACCATCCACCCCGAAAACCAGAACGGCTGATTTCAAACACCCTTGGAGGCCATCGCAGACCCCGGTGGCCTCATTTTCTTGCAGTGTGGATCTGGAGAGGACAAAAATCAGGGTCAAAGAGACAAAGTGTCATCCTGAGCGAAGCGAAGAATCCCTTTATTTCGCCGTTATTGTTGCTGTTGCGCCACACAAGAGCAGCACTAGTTCTGCGGTAACTGCGCGGAACTCCATCCCCCGCCAAGCGCAATCTGAAGCCGTGTACTCGCCAGAATCCGGGAAGCCACCAGCGCCGCCGCAGCTCGCTCGTTGTTCAACTCGATGGTTTGATTCGTCAAGACCTCGAGATACGGCGCCAGCCCTCTCTTGTAGCGCAATGTCGAAAGCTCCGTGCTCCGTTTTGCCGCTGCAACCGCCGCAGCCTGCACACCGGCTTCCTGCTCCAGCACTCGCAGCGCAGCAAGCTGGTCTTCAACATCGCGAAACGCGGATAGCACCTGCTCCCGGTAAAGTGCCGTAGCCTGCTCTCGTTGGGAGACAGCGTAATCCACCTCCGCACGGCGTCGCCCGGCATCGAACAGTATCTGGTTAGCGCTCGGCCCCGCATTCCATCCTGCACTTCCTTCGTTGAAGAGCTGTGTAATCTGGCTGCTCTCCAACGTTCCGCTCGCCCCCAGCACGATCGTCGGATAGTAGGCGGATTTGGCCACGCCAATCAACGCGTTGGTCGCAGCAACTCTCCGCTCTGCCGACGCTATATCCGGTCGCCGCTGCAGCAGCTCCGACGGTATTCCCGTGGGTGTGCTCGGAGGATCCCCCATCAACGGATTTTCGGCAATGTGAAAACCTGTAGCGGGAGCTCCTACCAGAACGGCAATTGCATGCTCCAGTTGTGCCCGCCCTACTCCCAGGTCGATAAGTTGGGCTCGCGTCTCTTCCAGTTGAGCCTTGGCCTGCTGCACATCGCTGTCCGTGCTCAGTCCGCCCCTGAAACGATCCTGGGTTAGCTTCAGCGTCTGTTCATAGGCATTCAACGTATTCTGCAACAGCTGTGCCTGAAGATCGATTCCGCGCAGCTGAAAAAAACTGACCGCGAGCTCTCCCTGCAAACTCAGCCGAATATTGGCAAGGTCGGCAGCTGAGGCCTGCGCGGACGCCGTATTCGATTCGATCTGCCTGCGCACTCGACCCCAGAGATCCGGCTCCCACGAGATGTTCAGCGGGATCAGAAAGTCCCAGTAGTCCTGTGCCGCATTCGAAGGACGCAACGGACGCGTGCTCGAGATTCGATTTCGGCTCGCCGAAGCTCCAATCGAGATCGTGGGATAGAGCGAAGACCTGCTCTCTCGCACAAGATCGTGCGACTGCTCATACGCCTGCATAGCCGCGGCAATCGTCTGGTTGGCCGCCGCGCACCGCTGCTCCAGATCATTGAGCTCCGCATCGCCATAGATCGTCCACCAGGTCCCGCGATCTGTTGCATCCGCCGGCGTCGCCGCAGTCCAGGGACCGTTATGCCCCTCTTCGCTGTACGCAGGCGGCGCAGGCATTGCCGGGGCCTTATAGTTCGGCCCGACCTTGCAACCCGTGATGGCCAGGGCGCCAATCAAGGCAGCAATTTTGGTAGCGCTGCCCACCTTCATCGTCGAGCCTCCTCCGGCGGAGCCGTCTTGTGCCCGCCGGGAGTGACCACTCGGACCTCTTCCCCTTCAGTCAACGAATCCGGAGGATTCGAAATCACCTGCTGCCCCTCCTCCAGGCCGCTCAGGATCTCTATCGTCGCTCCAAAGTCGCGTCCCGGCGTAACCTGCAAAATATGCGCACGGTGGTTACTGTCTACTGTGGCGACATGTAGCCCATCTGGCTCAAGAATCAGAGCGCTTACCGGGACAATCAACGCAGGAGCAGCCCGGGATACGTTCAGATGCACTTGGGTGTAGCTGCCAGGAAGCAGCTCGCCCGAACGATTCTCCACATCTACTTCGGCCAGCAGCGTTCTTGTTCCCGGATCGACTGAATCCGACGTCCTTACCAGCTTCCCCTTGAACGTGCGACCTGGGTACTGGGGCAGAGTCAATGTCGCAGTCACACCCTTCTTCGCATCCGGAGCGTATGTCTGCGGAACGTTCACAAAGACGCGAAGCGTATCGATCGACGAAATATCGAAGATCTCCCGGTTGCTCCGAACCGTGCCAGCACCGGCCGTGTTCGTGCTTCCATCTGCGCTGATCAATTGCCCAATGTCAATATTGCGCGCCGTAATTACGCCGTCGAACGGAGCCACTATGCGCTCAAACGAAACGAGCTCCTCAAGCCTGCGAACATTCGCCGCAGCTGAAGCCACTTCAGTCTCTCTCGCCTGCAGCTGGCTCACTGCATTATCCGTGTCCTGTTGCGATACCGCGCTGCTCCCGATAAGGTCTTTGTACCGATCTGCTGTCGTCTTAGCCAGCCCAGCATTACTGGTCGCGGTTGCCAGGTCTGCCTTTGCAGAAGCAAGCTGCTGATCCAGCTCAGGCGTCTCAATCACTGCGAGCAATTCGCCCTTGCGTACGCGTGATCCGATATCGTGGCGCCACTCTTTTACATAACCCGTCGTTCTCGCATAGATAGGAGCCATCGTGAACGCCTGCATATTACCTGGCAGCACGATCTCCGAAGCGTTCTGCTGCATCTTCGGCGTCTCCAGCGAAACCGGAGGCGCGGCGGTCTCCGCCGTGTACTTCGTTAGCTCTGAACTGGTGTGCTTCCTACGCAGAATTCCAAAGATCGCCAGCGCAATCGCAATCACCACTATGAACACCACAACAATAGCCAGAGAGCCTCGCGAAATCGGTGGAGGCGCTTGGTGAGTCGCCGGGTGGTGACCGGCTGCCTGGCGCGACTCGGCTCCGTCCTGGACCGTCTGCCGTCTTTGAACTTCGCCGCTCATCGATTCTCTCCCTCTATGCTCTCATCCCTGCAGCTGCTACTGAAGTGCTTCCTTCCCGCTTCTCTCATAGATAGTCTTCGCTTCCGATATTTCCCTGCTTCGCCGCCAGCGGCGGATCATTGCGATGCATGAAAGCAAAGAACGTGGGCACAAAGGTCAGCGTTCCGAAGGTCGCCAACAGAAGGCCGCCGATCACAGCCCGGCCTAGCGGAGCGTTCTGCTCTCCGCCATCTCCCAGACCCAGTGCCATCGGTACCATACCGATGATCATTGCCAATGCCGTCATGATGACAGGCCGGAATCGGGTAAACCCTGCAGCCAGCGCGGCCTGCGTGGAATCCATTCCTGCCTCCATCTGCTCCTTGGCAAAGCTGACCACAAGAATCGAGTTCGCCGTGGCCACTCCAACGCACATAATCGATCCGGTCAGAGCAGGAACGCTGATATGAGTTCCAGTGAGGAACAGAAACCAGACGATGCCCGCCAGCGCGCCCGGAAGAGCCGCAATGATGATGAACGGGTCCAGCCAGCTCTGAAAGTTCACGACAATCAGGGCATACACCAGAACGATCGAGAAGAGGAGGCCCGAGATAAGCCCGACAAACGACTTACGCATCGTGTCGATCTGCCCACGCACAAAGATCTGCGAGCCGCGCGGCAACTTCTTTTCATTCTCTTTAACGATCTTGTCGATGTTCTTTGCGACCCCTGCAAGATCGGTTCCTTCGACTGCGCCGTAGATATCGATGACCGACCGCGCGTTATAGTGGCTCACCGTGCCCTGTTCGGTGCCACGATCGATCGAGGCAAGATTTCCCAGGATCTGCGGCACCGCCATGCTCGTCGTCGCAATCGGAAAATTCTGCAGATCCTGCAAGCTCTTCACGTCATACTGAGGCGACTGCACCGCAATCTGATAGCTCACGCCGTTTTGCGGGTTGAGATAAAAGGTTGGCGTCGTCTGAAAGCTCCCGCTCAACGCAATCAGCACATTCGTTGCTACATCCCGCTGGCTGTATCCCACCTGCTGCGCCCGTGTGCGGTCGACATTGATCGTCCACTTCGGCAGGTTGAAAGGCTGCTGAATCCGCAGGTCCGTCGTTCCGGAGACGTGGCTCAACTCCTGCATCATCTTTTCCGCCAGCTCCCGATTCTTCTCCAGTTGCGCGCCAACCACTTGAATATCGATCTGCGCCGGAAGCCCGAAGTTCAGGATCTGGCTGACCATATCGGTCGGAAGATAGTAAAACTGCGTTCCCGGAAACGCCTGCGTCAATCGATCGCGTAGCAAATGCATATATTCGCCGGTCGGTCTGTGATCTTCCGCCAGCGATACCTGGATGTCTGCATCCGCCGTTCCCACCGTCGCTGAATTCGAGTAGGAGAGATTCAATCCGGAGTACGGAACACCGATGTTATCGATGATCGTTCCCAGCTCAGCAGCCGGAATCTCCTGTCGGATCACATCCTCGATCTGATCGCATAATCGAGCCGTATCTTCAATTCGCGTTCCGGTATGGGCCCGGACATGCAGTTTGAACTGTCCTCCATCGACTGACGGGAAGAAGTCTTGCCCCAGCCAGGGATAAAGGATCACAACCGAAAGAACCCAGAAGGCCACAATGGAAAGCAGGAACAGCGCCCGTCGCTCCAGACAAAGATGCAGCACCCCGTGATACCAGCTGCGGAGCTTTTCAAAGTAATGCTCAAACGTCCGCTGGAAGAGAATGAACGGATTTCTGCTGTGATTCCCGTTGGCGGAAGTTGATTCATGCGGCTTCAATAGATACTTCGCCATCGTCGGCACAATGGTTCGCGAAAGAAAGTACGAGGCCAGCATCGCAAAGACGACGGCTTCCGCCAGCGGAACGAAGAGGTATCGGGCCACCCCGCCGAGGAAGAACATGGGGACGAAGACGATACAGATGGAAAGCGTCGAAACGAAGGCCGGAATCGCGATCTGAGCGGCGCCGTCCAGAATCGCCTGCTCGACTTCTTTGCCTTCCTCCAGATTGCGATTGATGTTTTCAATCTCGACTGTGGCGTCATCCACCAGAATTCCAACCGCCAGCGCCAGTCCGCCGAGCGTCATGATATTGATCGTCTCTCCCAGGGCGGACAGCATCAGGAGCGAACAGATCACAGACAGCGGAATCGACACAGCAATAATGAGCGTCGAACGCCAGCTGCCCAGAAAGATCAGGATCATAGCGGCCGTCAGGCAGGCTGCAATCATCGCCTCGCGCACCACGCCGCTGATCGCCCCCTTCACGAAGACCGATTGATCGGCGGTTGGCTTGATCTTGAGCGAGGAAGGCAGCTGCGCAGCAATCTGCGGCAACTGCGCTCGAACATTCGCAATGATGTCCAGCGTCGAAAACTTGCCGGTCTTGTTGATGGTCAGCAGCGATGCTCGCTGTCCATCCACACGAACGATATTGGTCTGGGGTGGAAAGCCGTCCCGGACGTTTCCGACATCGTGAATATAGATCGTGGCGCCGTTGACCGTCTTGATCGGCAGATTATTCAGGTCGGCAATGGACGTCGGCGCGCTATTCGTCTCCACCGGGTAATCCACATGCCCGATCTTTACGTTACCCGCCGGAAGAATGATGTTCTGCGCGCTGATCGCATTGACCACATCCGAAGGAGAGAGGCCGAAGGCCTGCAACTTCTGGGTATTGATGTCCACCTGGACCTGGCGCTGCTTGCCTCCATACGGATATGGAATCGACGCACCCTGCACCGTCGCCAGCTGGGTCCGGATAAAGTTCTGTCCAAAATCGTTAAGCTGCTGCTCGGTCAATCCGTTACCGGACAAGCCCAGTTGCAGCACAGGCACGCTGGACGCACTGTATTGAATCACCAGCGGAGGTGTCGTTCCCTGCGGATACTGCCGCAAAGCCGTCTGGGCCACGGCTGTAACCTGCGCGACCGCCTGTGAGATATTTACCGTCGGTTGAAAGAAGATCTTGACGACGGAGACACCGTTCAGCGTCTGCGACTCAATATGCTCGATGTCATTGACCGTAGTGGTCAGGTTTCGTTCGAACGGAAGGGCGATTCGATTACTCAGTTGTTCCGGAGAAAGGCCTGCATAGTTCCAGACCACAGAGACAACTGGAATATCGATATTCGGAAAGATATCAACAGGAGTTCGCAAGACTACAAGCGGTCCAATAATAAAGAGAAGCAGCGACAACACCACAAAGGTGTAGGGTCTTCTGAGTGCAAGCCGGACAATCCACATCGGAACTCCATCGAAAAAGTGCTTCCGGGCCTGACAAAAATAAGGTCAGCAGCGTATCGCCTGGAGGCATTTGTGTTCAGAAACCATCAAATACTAGACACGTAGTTTAATATTGGACGTGCCAACAGCGATTAAGTCTCAGAATCTTGTTTTGCGGAAATCGACTAGGCCTGGCGTTCCACCGCATCCGAACCGATGCGGTCCGAGCACCGAAGCCCCCTGAATATAGTCTCTACCATAACCCGAGACTCTTCCGCGTTCATAGAACCATGTCCCGCCAGCAGCCGGAAGATCATTGGGCCGTACATTAGGTCCAGCACCATCTCCGGATCGACCTCGCGCCGTATCTCCCCACGATCGACCCCCTTCCTCCACATAAGCAGGGCCGCAACCCGCCTGGGATAAAGGAAGCGTTCCCGGAAGAGAGAAAGAAACTCCGGATCGCTCTGCCCCTCCGCAATAAACTGGCCAAACAGCCGACCCAACGGCGACACATAGAACGCCACTACGGACTGCAACTGCTGGATGAAGTCCTGTTCAGCCGACCCCGTATCCGGCATCGGAACCCGCTCCGTCATTCCGGCCAGAAAAGCATCCAGCGCTACCAGACTTTTGTTGGGCCACCATTTATAGATGGTCGCTTTGCTGACCCCGGCCTCTTCGGCGATCGCATCCGCTGTCACCTTCCGCAGGGGTTTGTGCTCCAGCAATCGGAGCGCGGCCTTTAGGATCGCTTCTTCCGCTACGACGCTTCTATGCCGTCCGCGTCCTTTCGACCCACCAGAAGATTGGCCAGCCTCCTTCGAGTTACTCTTGCGCCTCTCTTCCAAGCTGCACTCCACCTTCTCAAAATTTCTGCAGACAGCAGAATCCAGACCGATTCGGTTCAACCGAGATGCCAAACCGGCTTCCCCGATTCCGTGCCTTCCTGCCCCAACCCTACGCATAGAACTCTACACGCACAGCTTGTTCGTTCAACAGCGTACCTTCTTCGCCTTGGGCCAGACAGTCTTCGCAGAGACCTGCCTTAGGCGGAGGCAAAGCAATGTCTATAAAGAGCTTCAATATCCGAAACGGTCAGCTCCCGCGGATTGTTCCGCAATAACCGTGTCACCCTAGCGGCGCTGGCCGCCATCTGTGGTACATGCTCAGGGAATACACCCTACTGGCGCAGATCCCTACCCCGCACCTCCCGAGCAAGCGCCTCCAGCTTCTCTGCCTCAGCCAGGGCTGTCTCTGAAGGACTCTCCCACAACGGAATGATCACCGCTCCCGCCACTATCAGCACGACGACAAACATGAAGCCCGGAATCAGCAGAGACCCGTCACCCGCATGTGCCTACCCTGGATACGCTATAAATGTAACGCTAGTGATGATCGTCGCCAGCAGAGACAGTCCCACCGCCCAGCCCCGGAATCGATCGGTTCGCCAGAAAGTAGTGATCCGCCGTCGTCTGCTTCCCCGCAAAACGAACTTCGATGCCGATCAGGCATGCCATATATGGTGAGATGCAGAAGTCGCATCTGTCTGATGGCTATGCCGCAGTAGGCTGAAGAAGACGATGCCTTGCCATCGTGACTGCCATCCGGATCGCAGCCTTCATATTGGCCTCGCTCGCCAGATTCTTCCCCGCAATGTCGAAGGCGGTACCGTGATCGACCGAGGTCCGGATAATCGGAATTCCGAGAGAAGTATTTACGGTCGCCTCGAAATCCAGCAGCTTCATGGGAATATGCCCTTGATCGTGGTACATCGCCACAATCAGATCGTGGGAACCTCGCGCCGCCTTGAAGAAGATCGTGTCCGGCGCAACCGGTCCCTCGCAGTCAATTCCGCGCGCCCTGCACGCCTGCACCGCAGGCTTGATGAACTCCTCATCCTCTGTACCGAAAAGGCCGTGTTCTCCCGCGTGAGGGTTCAGCCCGCACACAGCGATTCGCGGACGCTCTTTTCCAAGCAGCTTCATCGCATCATTGCCTAACTCAATCGTCTCCATAATGCGTACAGTATCCAGGTTGCAAGCCTGCCTGAGGCTGACATGGGTCGAGACGTGGATTACGCTTAGCTTCGTCCCGGCCAGCAACATGCGCGAACCCTTCACCCCGCACAGCTCCGCGATGTACTCTGTGTGCCCGGAAAACTTCATCCCGTTCAAAGTCACCGCCTCTTTATTAAGAGGACCTGTGACCATCGCATCCACCTCGTGGCTCAGGCACATCAGGGTCGCGTCGTGGACATAGCGCACCGCCGCGTTTCCATAATCGGCACGCAGCGCGCCGTACATAATCGGTTCATCGTCACCCAGCGCGCCACACTCGCGCAGTTCCACGCCCAACCCATCGAACTTCACTCCCGTGCTCCGCTCCGCCGCCTCAATCGCGATCCGGTCTCCAATCACGATCAACTGCGCCGAGGCGGTGATCTCCGGATCAGCCAGCGCCTTCAGGATCACCTCGCCTCCCACTCCAGCCGGATCTCCCAGCGTCACTGCTATCTTGGGCAAACGTGCTCTCACGCGAACTCCTTTCTGCTCGTAAAACGATCGGCGACCTCGCAAAGAACATCCTCTCTTCCAAAGCCGCCTGACTTCAGAATCACAGGAGTGCCGTCAAGAACGCCTCCCACAGCAACTCCCCGCGGCAACCCCGGAGCAAACTCGCCGCTCAACCGCAACGCCTGCACTCCCAGAGCACGGCAGACTGCCATGGCCGTATCTCCTCCGGTCAGCACGCAACATCCAATTCCGCCAGGGACCAGCAACGCAACCCCACGGCGTATCTGATCTTCTGTTGTAACCCCGCGCCGCAATCGCAGTATCACCACTCGCGATTCCGGCACCTCTGAAACATCTTCCATCTCGATCTCTTCGGCTGCGCAGCTTCGTTTCACGGCAGCTATCTGCTTCACGGTCGCGGCGTGATCGCTCCCGATAAATAACACAACGCGGCCATCCTTCCTGCCCGCACCTTCCGCACGACCCTCGCTCAACGGCAGTTCCGAAGCCAGTGCGTGCGCCAACCCGCCAGACCCGATCCACAGGATCCTCTCATCCATCTTCCGCGCAGCCGCCACCACGCTTCGAAGATCTTCATCACGCTCAGCATCGCAAATCACCAGCCTGCATCCGTTGGCCTTCGCGTTATGCATCCGTTGGCACAAAACCACTACGGAATCTCCACAAGGCAGCACCCGCACCTCGCTCATACCCACGCCACTCAACCCCTCGCGAAGATCGATGCTGCGATTCTGGTGGCCGTCCACAACATGCATCCGGCCCTCCTTCACAATCCGACCCACTCCTGGATACGCCGAACTCATGATGGCCAGAGCACTGGGGAAAGCCTCCACAGCGGCGCGAATCTCTGCAAACGAATTGCCTCGAAAGACTGAGTCGATCTTCTTAAAGGCCTCCTGCGCCTCCCCCGCCCGCACCATCGCCCCGCGAACTCTTTCGATCGCCTCGTCCTCTGGTATGTCCCGGCTCTCCGTGCTGATCGCGCAGATCCCGCCACTTCGTCCATCAATGCCGCGATCCAGTCCCACCTCGATCGGCATGCCCCGGCCGGCAAAGGCCACGGCAGAATCGCACGCCCCCGTAAGATCATCGGCGACGATGAGAAATCGAGGTGCGCCTGGCCGGGATGCATGGGTCCGTTTCATCTCGTCCCTATTCTCGCGGTCAGCGGTTTTTTATCAAGGGCCATGAAATTCGGTGAGCCATTATCTGTCGTCCGGAAAACCAAATCGACCCGTGCGAGGCCCTCCATTTGGTGCGCTAACAAGATAGATTCCGGCCTGCGCAACTATATCGAATCGAATTTGAAATGAAAAGTAAAGCTGAAAGCTATCGGTAAATATGAAACTTATTGAGAGTCGAAAACCTGCCATTCCTATAAGGAAGAGTTATCTGTCGGCCGAAGCCCAGGCGGGTCACCGCCGAAGGGAACTCCCCATCTTTCATCCCACTCACAGATACTCACCAAAGCACAATCAGTTTCGGCAAGCTAGTCGCTCAGCCGGAACCACGACTATCGATGAGAATTACGCAGCCTCAAGTCCGTGGACTGCCGCACGATCAAACGGCACTCCATCGTCGCAGTGCGATCCTGCGACCTTCCCCGAATCCGCTCCAGAAGAAACCGCGCCGCCTCTTCCCCCTGCTGGGCAATCGGCTGCTCCACCGTCGTCAGTGGGGGCATCGTGAAGGCAGCCAGCGGAATATTGTCGAATCCCGCGATCGCAACATCATCCGGGATACTCAGGCCCAGAGTATGAGCGGCATGCATCGCCCCAATGGCTGTGAAGTCGTTTCTCGCAAAGATTGCGGTCGGAGGCCGATGGAGCTGCGCTAGTTGCAGCATTCCGTGGTAGCCATCTTCTTGCGTCGCAAAGGCTGGCCCTTCCGTAGGGCCGACGGTATATTCCTCGCGAGGCTCAATTCCTGCCTCCCGCAATGCATTCAGATATCCCTGGTATCGTCGCAACTGCTTCCCATGTGCCGGCGCAATTCCAATAAACCCGATGCGCTTGTGCCCCATCCGGATCAGATGGGTGACCGCGTCGAATGCACCCTGATAATGATTCGCCGTCACGGAATCGACGCCGCGAAAGTGGATAGGCCTTCCAATCGTGACCAGAGGAACGCCTTGCTGAACCACAGACCGCAGCGCCTTGTCTCCCATCGCCGTTCCGCGGGTCGCAACAATCAAGCCATCCACCCGATGATCCAGAAACGACTGCAGGCTGGCATCCTCCTGTCGCGTCGAACGATTCCCCGTTGCGATAAAGACCGTATAGCCCTCCGGATCCAGCACTCGCTTCATCCCGTTCACCAACTCGCTCGAAAACGGGTTCGCTATATCGGGAAGAAGAATTCCAATCGCGTCCAGCCTGCGAACCTTCAACTGACGCGCCGACAGATTAGGACGGTAGTTCAACTTCTCGACCGCGTGCATCACACTCTTGCGTGCGTCCTCACTGACATAACCGCTCCCATTGATGGCACGCGAAGCGGTCATCACAGAAACACCGGCTTGGCGAGCAATATCAGCCAGCGTCGTCGGTCGAGTCGTCGAAACGGGAATCCGTCGGGGCATAAGAATCTTCTGGAACCTTCGTCGACAATCATACTCATTCGGCAGATTCTGTGATATCGCTAACTTAAATCGGGACAATCAGCGTGGTACTCCATCTGCCAGGAAGTTTCACGGACGCAGCGTGGAGAATGGAGTACAGTACGGCTGTGCATGGTTTGCGTGCACCTATCGAGACCAAATTCCGGGGAACTCCACCCGGCTATCACTACCGTCCTAGCGCCTTCTCCCGCCCGCATCCGTTGCCCAATCCAACAATGACGCAACAATGGAGATCCGTCATGACTGAAAAAAACAAACCAGATACACTATCGCCCTTCGGCGGTGGTGGAGTTAACACGGCCAACAGCGAAGCCAATCTTCCTCCCGCTAGGAAGATAATCCAGGATCCACCCGAATACGCTCCTTCCGACTCGCCAGATGGCCCCGAGACAACAACGCAAGAAGATCGGGGCCAGCTCAAGTGGAACGAACAGCGCAAATAAACGCCGGGCAATGTCTAGCGAAATCAAAACCAGTGCGCCGGCGGACTGGCGCACTGGATCTCTCGAATCCTGAACTAAGATCGTAACTACCTTTCCACCTCCGCATACGATCGTCCATGACGAATTGAGCGAAGTTCGCTCGCGCCTCGCCCTAAAATCTTCTCTACGCCAAATAAGCCGCCGAGCCCCTCTCCGTGTCATTCGGTGACGAATCTTCTTGAAAGTTTTATCTGCGATGGTGTAGGGTGCTCAACGTGGTAACGATAACACATTAACTCCTGTCTGAAACCGATTCCCGGCCCTAACGGAGTCCTTCCAGCTCTCTTCCCGCCCGATGGGACGTAGCGCCAACGGAATCAATCGCTGCAAACGGTACGGGAACCCTGGAGATCTGGTATGAAGCTTCAAAGGACACTCTTCTCACTCCTGTTGCTCGCTGGCATCGCTCCCAGCGCCATCCACGCACAGCTCAGCACTACCTCTGCGGTTGGAACTGTCACCGACGCGAGCGGCGGAGCCATTCCCGATGCCACCGTCACCCTCACGCAGACGGAGACCAACGTCACCCGGACCACCACCACGCAGGCCGACGGTGCCTTCCGTGCCGAGTTTCTTCCCGTCGGCCCCTACCGGATGAAGGTGACGGCCAACGGATACAAGGCATTTGAGCGCACCGGATTCGTCCTACAGGTGCTCAACACCGCCACGCTCGATGCCATCCTCTCTGTCGGCGAAGTCTCAGAAACCGTCAACGTCACCAGTGACGTGCCGCTCATCAATGCCAGCAACGCCACCCTCGGTCGCGTCGTCGAAAACCGGGAGGTCGATAATCTTCCACTTGTCGGCCGCGATGTCTACCAGCTCCTCACCCTCACCCCGGGAGTTCAGCTGACGCAGAACATCAACAACACCGGCTTCCCGGAGCAGCACACCCTCATCAATGGATCCACCGATGGCACCGTCGGCCAGATCAGTTACTACCTCGACGGCGGCACCAACATGACCGGCCTTCGCAACACCGGCAACATTCTTCCCAACCCCGACGCCGTTCGCGAGTTCACGGTCCAGACGAGCAACTTCTCTGCCGAATTCGGACGCTCCTCCGCCGGCTTCGTCAGCGTCCTCACCAAGAGCGGAACCAACCAGCTCCACGGCTCCATCTTCGAGTTCGTCCGCAACACCGCGCTCATCGCAACTACGCACAACGGGATCGACAAAAACCTGACACCCTACCATCGCAACCAGTTTGGAGCCACCCTCGGCGGCCCTATAATGAAGGACAAGCTCTTCTTCTTCGGCAGCTATGGTGGGCTGCGCCAAAGCACCACCAGCACGCTTACCGCACTCGTTCCTACTGCAGCGCAGCGCAACGGCGACTTCAGCGCAAACCTTCCCACCTCAGGAAGCCGAACCGCATGCCGCGTCGTTAACGCCACGCAATTCGTCCTCTGCAAACCTGACCGTAGCGGCGCTTATGCAGGCAACATCATTCCCAAAAGTCAGTTCGACCCCGTTGCTCTCAACATCCTGAACACCTACGTCCCTCTCCCAAATCCCATCGGTCGTCCCACCGATACAGTCAACACCCGCACCGATCCTCTAAAGCTCGCATACATCACCGACGAGTTCCTCATCAAGGGTGACTATCAGCCCGTCAACTCGCACCGCATCACCGCAAGCTACTTCAACACCTCCGGCAACAGTCAGCAAAACCCCGGCGGAACCATCGTCGGATGGTCCACGCAGAACTTTAACTGGCGTCAGCAGAACGCCAATCTCAGCGATGTCTGGACTCTCACCCCCAATACCGTCAACCAGTTCTGGCTTGGCTACACACGCCAGATCGCAGGCCGCGTCAACACACCTCAGATCAGCCTCGGTGATCTCGGATCGGCCTTCCAGATTCAGGGTGTCCCGCAGCTACCTCAGATTGCGGTGGCCAACTGGTTCACGCTTGGCCAGTCGATCTCCGGACCTCTCGCCGGAGCTAACGTCTACCAGATTCGCGATGTCATCAGCACCACCAAAGGCAAGCACACCATCGCCACAGGCGCCGAGCTGTCCCTTGAAAAGGACATGCTGCAGACCCTGCTGAATAACTACGGCGTCTTCAGCTTCACCAGCACTTCGAGCCAACGTACAGGTATCTCCTTGAGCGACTTCCTTCTCGGCCGTCCCAACACCATGAATCAGGACTCCACCGTCTACGCTAACGCCAACTACTGGAACTTTGGTGCCTTCCTTCAGGATGACTGGCGGCTTACACCGCGCCTGACCGCTAACCTCGGCCTTCGTTATGACATTCAGACCGCACCTACAGATTCCCTGCGCCGACAATCAAACTTCCGTCCCGGAGTGCAATCCGTCGTCGTTCCCTCTGCGCCCACAGGCCTTCTCTTCCCTGGCGATTCCGGCGTTCCTGAGGGCGGCGCTTACACACCGCACAATCATGTCTCTCCACGCGCGGGCTTTGCCTTCGATGCCTTCGGCGACGGCAAAACCGTCTTTCGTGGCGCTGCAGGCCTCTTCTTCGGGACCATCGGCGGCAACGAGTGGCAATATCCTTCCAACAATCAGCCCTACGCGATCCGTCAGCAGTACAACAAGGTGGTCTCGCTCGCAAATCCTTACGCCACCGACACCTCTGAATTTGCCGGCGGAGTCTCGCCCTATCCTTACAACTTTGATCCTAAAAATCCTCGCTTTACGCGTCCCGCTGGACTTGTAGCGATGGACCCGAATTACAAATGGCCCTATAGCTATCAAATCAACTTCGGCGTGCAGCAGCAGTTCGGTCGTTCCACCGCTCTCTCGCTCAGCTATGTTGGTTCGCTCAGCCGTAAGCTGCCTCTGTACTTCGATCACAACTATCCCATCTACAACGCCGCCAACCCCGCCGCCAATACCACTTCCAACGTCGACAATCGAAGACCGCTACAGCCCGGTGGTTCCGCAGCCGATCCGACCTTGAAGACCGTCTATGTGGTCGAGTCAGGCCAGAGCTCCAACTACAACGGCCTCCAGGTCTCGCTCGATGAGCGCATGACCAAAAACATCAGCTTCCAGGGCTTCTACACCTGGTCCAAGACCATGTGGAGCGCTTACATGGCGAACAATACGCTCGCGAATGCCTTCGAAGACTACAACTTTCCGCAACTCGACCGGCAGCGCGCCGACTCCGACTATCGTCACGTCTTCGTAAGCTCCGTCGTGTGGAAGCCCAACTACTTCACCGGCTCCAATCGTCTCGTTCGCGGCTCGCTCAACGGATGGACCGTCTCCGCCATCATCACGCTCCAGAGCGGATCCCCCTTCAACATCACCACCGGCAGCGACACCAACGCCGATGGAAACAACAACGACCGTCCCAACGTCGCTACCGGAAGATCCGCGCGTGTCCTCGACAATGGCCACTCGCGCCTGGCCATGATGAATCAGTGGTTCGACACCAACGCCTTCTGCGTCTTCTCGCCCTCCGCTGGAACCTGCAAGGGTGCAGGCGCTGCCGGTCAGGATGGGACCTTCCGCTACAACGCGCTGGACGGCCCTGGGACCCGCAACGTAGACGCCTCCCTCTTCCGCGACTTCCCCATTCACGAACGGGTCAAGTTCCAGTTCCGCAGCGAGGTCAGCAACGTCTTCAACCTCACCAACCTCGGCCAGCCCAACGGGACGCTTTCCAATGCAAACTTCGGAAAGATTCTCGGAAGCAGCAGCTACTTCCCCAACCGCCGCATCCAGCTTGGAGCACGAATCCTGTTCTAACTGCAGCCAGCAGAAATTTCACGCAACACAGATAGATCAAAGCGTCACGCAGCACTTTAAATGTGTCAGCCCGACCTCGCTGCCGTCATACGGCGGCAGCGAAGCGGAGAAGCCCGCCACCGTGTCCTTCCAAGGCAGCCCAGGAACCCCGCATTTTCACACCATTCGTCTGCCTCAACCTCATAGAGCGCTATTTCAAAATCCCACAAATAAATCACCACAACATTCCTTTGCATCCGTGTTTATTCCATCAGCAGCACACGGTAGCGTAGCGCTACTGCAAGGAGTAGATCTCGATCATGAAACGCATCCTACTTAGCTCAACCCTGGCACTCTCTCTCGCCGCCACTGCGGCCTTCTGCCAGCAGGCGACTCAGCAGCCCACAAACGATGCCACCACGCAGCAGCAGCCCCGCCGATCAGGCCGGACAACGCCATCACAACTTCGACGCTCATAAAGCTGCTCAGCGTCTCGGCAAACGCCTCAATCTGACCGACGATCAGACAGCGAAGCTCGAGCCCATTCTCGCCACGCAGCAGCAGAAGATGGCGGCTCTCCGCTCCGATACCAGCCTGAGCCGCGATCAGCGTCGTCAGCAGTTCCAGGCGATCCATGAGGACACCAAAAATCAGCTCTCCTCCCTCCTCACTCCCGATCAGCTGCAACAGCTTCAGTCCATGCGCCACTCCCACGGGCGACGTGGTCACCAGCAACAGCAACCCGGACGCAACAAGTGCTCCATCTGCCAGCTAACTGCCTTGCTCT